>NZ_JAFFQR010000008.1 GCF_020736845.1 Paenibacillus farraposensis | reverse complement strand
AAATGGTGATCACGGCTATCCGAGATACGGTTGCTGAAAAGGTGAATGTCGAAGAGGGAAAAAGCACTTCTGTCTCCAGTTGCAGTGACTAAAACAAGATGTATGGTGTGGAGGCTTAGCTTCCACGCCTTTTTTTCGGAGACTATCTGAATAGGTATACTGTGCCTTACATTAAGAGAGACGGTACATCGAAGAAGGGATGAAAACAAGCGAATGGATAATCTGCGCAAGATGGTAGAAGGTGAAGGAAATACATTCTGGACTTACTTGGGTTGTGAACTGGTCGGTGTGAAGGAGAACGAGGTGCGCATCGCTTTGCAGGCGGGTCCGCAGCATACGAATGTAATGGGGATTGTCCATGGTGGCGTGCTGACTTCGTTAATGGATCAGGCCATGGGAATGGTCATTATGAGCTCGCGTCAATTGCAGCCATGTGTAACAACGAACTTGAATGTACATTTTTTGTCAGCGATGAAGCAAGGGGCACTTGAAGCTACAGCTCGGATTCTTCATCAGGCAGGTCGTACAATCACTACAGAGGCAGAAGTGAGGAATAGCGAAGGGACACTCGGCTGCATATCTACGGCGACCTTTCGGGTATTGCACAAACAACCAGGTGACTCAGACAAGGCTTGACGCTTGACAAAACTTTTTATTATGTCATAATGAATTTATCAAAACGATATTATATGGTGATGCGAATGGATAACAATCGTATAAACGAAGAGGCGCAGAAGGCGTCGTACAACGTTAAGAAATACCGCACCCCGGATGGTGCTCCGGCAGATATCGTTATGTTCACCTTAACGAAGCGGGAACGCAAGACGGTGACGAAGACACTGCCGATTCGGGAGCTGAAAGTCATGCTTATCAAGCGCCGCAGATGGCCGTTTGCCGGACGATGGGCGTTGCCCGGAGGATTTTGCCAGGAAGATGAGTCGATATATGGAGCAGCTAAGCGGGAGCTGTTAGAGGAAACTGGTGTGGACGGCGGGCATCTGGAATATCTGGGCGTATATAGCGGACCGGGGCGTGATCCGCGCGGGTGGATTATATCACATGCATTTTTTGCATTGGTAGAGGAATGGATGCTGGAACAGCGGCAGGCAGCGGACGATGCTTCTGAAGTAGGGCTGTTTACGATCCGTGAAGCGCTGGAGGAATTGGAGCTGGCGTTCGATCACCGCGACATTATTGTCGATGCATATCGGAAAATTCAGCTGCAGATGCTGCAAACGACGATAGCCAAGCAGTTTTTGCCGCCACATTTTACACTGGGCGAGCTGTATCAGGTGATTCAAAGTGTCGTACCGGATTTTGAAGAGCCGAACTTTATCCGCAAAATAACATCAACCCGCAGCAGACAGGGAATATTGGAAGAGGTACGGGATGAAAATGGTAAGCCGCTCAGCTCCAATCAGTATTCACAGAGACCAGCACAGCTGTACCATTTTAGTGACAGGGTACCGCGGTTGTCTATTTACACATAATTATGATGAAATAACCATACGAAGAGCGCATAATCCCCAACTTTGAGGATGAAGGAGCTGACTGTACGATGAAGGCACTCATTGTTATTGACTACACGAAGGATTTTGTAGATGGCAACCTGCCTGTAGGTCAACCGGCGATTGACCTGGATGATCGGATTGCAGCAATCACACAGACGTATGTGGATCAGGGGGACTTTGTGATCATGGCTGTGGATTTGCATGAAGAGAACGACCCTTTCCATCCGGAGAGCAAGCTGTTCCCTCCACATAATATACGTGGAACCGCGGGACGACATTTATATGGCAAGCTCGATACTCTCTATGAGAATCAAAGTGATTCCATCTATTGGCTGGATAAAACACGGTATAGTGCCTTCGTCGGAACAGATCTGGAGCTCAAGCTGCGTGAACGAGGCATTTTAGAGGTTCATCTGATTGGTGTATGTACGGATATATGTGTGTTGCACACGGCTGTAGACGCTTATAACAAAGGTTTTGCTATTACCGTATATAAAGATGCTGTGGCCAGCTTTAATCCGGTCGGACATGATTGGGCTTTGCGCCATTTTGAGGGAAGTCTGGGAGCCGCGGTACGGTCGGCCGAGGATACGATTTTACTACAGAACAGGTAAATAACTTAACGTTGTTCACCAATATCCGATAACAAAAGGGAATCGAATATTGGTGGATCGGGACAAATGGGGCGGTATGCCGTCACAATCGCAAAACCGGGACAGTCAGAGAGGAGAATACGATGCAGTCAACAAGCCTCGCACTACATACAGATAAATATCAGATTAATATGATGTACGCTCACTGGGTGAATGGAAGTCACCAGCGTAAAGCAGTGTTCGAGGCGTATTTCCGGAAGCTGCCCTTTGGCAATGGTTATGCGGTGTTTGCTGGCCTGGAACGCATTGTGAATTACATCTCAAATTTGCGTTTTGCAGAAGAAGATATTCGCTACCTGTCGGAACAGGAAGAAAAGTATGATCCGATGTTCCTGGAAGCTTTGCGCCAGTTCAGGTTTGGCGGAACGATCCATGCGATGAAGGAAGGAGCACTTGTTTTTCCGAACGAGCCTCTGGTACGTGTCGAAGGAACGATTATGGAAACGCAACTGGTTGAGACGGCGATTCTCAATTTTATGAATTATCAGACGCTGATCGCGACAAAGGCGTCACGCATTAAACAGGTAGCACATAACGACACCCTGCTTGAATTTGGTACACGGCGCGCACAGGAGGCGGATGCGGCCATTTGGGGGGCACGTGCAGCCTACGTGGCGGGTTTTGACGCGACTTCCAATATGCTGGCAGGCGAGCATTTTGGAATTCCGACGAAGGGAACCCATGCCCATTCCTGGGTGCAAACCTTTATGTCGGAGCAGGAGGCTTTTGACGTGTACGCCAAGGTTTTACCAGATCAGGTCACGCTGCTGGTAGACACCTTTGACACGCTGGAAAGTGGCGTTCCTCACGCGATTCGCACAGCGAAAATGCTGGAGAGCCAGGGCAAGCGTATGAATTCAATCCGTCTGGATAGCGGTGATTTGGCTTATCTATCCATCCGGGCGCGGGAAATGCTTGATGCAGAAGGCTTGGACTACGTAAAAATTGTAGCCTCCAATGATTTGGATGAAAATACGATCTTTAACCTGAAAGCCCAAGGAGCACGTATTGATGTATGGGGTGTAGGAACACAGCTCATTACAGCCTCGGATCAGCCTTCACTTGGCGGGGTGTACAAGTTGGTGGAGCGGGAAGTGGATGGTGAGATGCTGCCGACGATTAAGATTTCGGGCAATCCGGAGAAAGTAACTACACCAGGCAAGAAGGATGTATATCGCATCGTGGACAAAAAGAAAGGGAAAGCCGTTGCAGATTATATTTCTTTTCCGGATGAAGATCGTCCGCGTAATGGAAAACGTCTAAAACTGTTCAACCCCTTGCATCCATATATGAAGAAGTATGTAGAAAATTACGATGCCGTACCGATGCTGGAGCCTATTTTTGTAAACGGACAGAAGGTGTATGAGCTTCCTGGGCTGGATGAAATCCGTACTTATCATGCTTCACAGCTGAAACTGTTTTGGCCGGAATATTTACGCAAGCTGAACCCTGAAATTTATCGTGTGAATCTCAGCGAAAAGGTGTGGGCGCTAAAGCAAAAGCTGATCGACAGCTATATGCAATCCGATGTGGAAGAAAAAGAAGAATAGGAATCGTATAAAAAGGCACCTCATGAATGCATGGGGTGCCTTTTGCTATAGCTGTAATCATAGAAAAGAGAGCTTACTTATAAATTTCTCTCATAACATGCCGCAGCTCAGGTATAATAATGCGTTCCATCGCCAAACGCACGGCTCCACGTGAGCCAGGCATGGAAAATACGGCTGTCCGGCCTATTGTACCGGCCACAGCACGGCTTAATATAGCCGCCGAACCAATATCTTCGGCAAAGCTTAGATATCGGAAGATTTCACCAAATCCAGGCAGCTCCTTATCCAGCAGGGAGGAGACGGCCTCATAGGTGGTATCCCGAGGGGAAATACCGGTGCCTCCTGTCAAAAGCACAGCTTCGATGTCATCTTGTTCAGCAGCTTCGGAAACCAATTGCCGGATGCCTTCATAGTCATCTTTGACGATGACGTATCGGACAACCTCATAGCCGTCGGTTTCCAGCAAGTCTATAAGCAATTGTCCTCCAGTATCTGTTTCTTCGGTGCGCGTGTCGGAGACGGTGATGACCATACAGCTGACCCGCTGCGGAGCTTCCCGTCGATGTTCCTCTACAGAAGATATATTCATTGCTATGTTCACTCCTTGGTCAGTGGTTAAGCATACTCTTTTTACAATAGAGGAATGGCGGCTTGTATGCAAGTCAGAAGCGGAGGAATCAAAGCCTTGTGATGAATATCCTTGCGTTCATGCATTGGAATATAGTACACTTTCTTACATAAGCAGGAGTATTTTGGTTGTATATTCTTGGAAGCGTGAACACCAATGGATTAATCTCATTCATTAGCGGTTAATAGTACAGCAGGGTCAACAACTGGGAGGGAATGTAATATGAATCATTCATACCAACAATGTGTAGATGCTTGCCTGGAATGTTTGAACGCTTGCAATGTTTGCAATGTAGCGAGCTTAAAGGAATATGATTTGGCCATGCTGCGTGAATGTATTCGAGTGAGCAGGGAATGTGCGGAAATATGCGGGTTTGCTGCTCAAATGCTGGAGCACGGAACCAATTTCGCCGAACAAATCTGTGAGCTGTGTGCTCATGCCTGTGAAGTATGCGCTGCCGAATGCAGCAAGCATACCCATGATCATTGCAAACAATGTGCAGAAGTCTGCCGTCGTTGCTATCAGGCTTGCCGCCAATTGGTGGCTGTGTAATTACATACATGGAGTTAGCGCCTGAAGAAGAAAAGGTTGCTTTTTATTGAATAGGTTTGTATAATATGGGAATTAACGTCATGGAACGGGAGAGTAGCATTGAAGCCTGATCATTTCAGCGAGCCGGAAGAGGTGGAAGCCGGTATGAGATTTGATGTGTAGCGCACCCGGGAGACGGTTGGTCGAAGCAAGGAGTATCTTCGGTGAAACTCCTTTAGTAGGTCAGCCCGGCAGACACCGTTATTGGTCATTGGAGTGAAATCGGCCATTTGTGTAGATTAGCTTTAGCTGCACAACCGATTTACGAAGAGTGGTACCGCGGGGATATTGGAGTTCTCGTCTCTTGAATCATTTCAAGGGGCGGGGGCTTTTTTTTGTTAGCTAGTAAAGTAGCAAATACTGAAATTCGAATCAAGAAGGGGAGAGAAAACATGTTGTTGTTGGCTGCTGCTCAGGTAATATCAGCTCATACGGGCTTGGAAGACAAGGAGGTAATCTCGCTATTGGAAATACCTCCGCAGCCCGAATGGGGAGATTTGGCGTTTCCGTGTTTTGCGCTGGCCAAAAAGTTTCGCCAGCCTCCACAGCAAATAGCGCTTGAATTGGCGGAGGGCATAAGCCGTGAGAAAGGCATGAGCGCTGCGGCTTTTGGTGCCTATGTCAACATAACCTTGGACCGGTCTGTTCATATTCCGTTTATTCTGGCTGAATTGAGCAAGCCTGATTTCCTCAAGTCAGATATCGGACATGGACAGCGGGTAGTGATTGATATGTCTTCACCCAACATCGCCAAACCGTTTGGTATCGGCCATCTTCGCTCTACTGTCATCGGTGCAGCCCTGTATCGCATTCTGGGGGAAACAGGCCATGTTCCCATTAGTGTAAATCATCTGGGTGATTGGGGCACCCAATTTGGCAAGCAAATTGCCGCCTATCAAAGATGGGGAAATAAGGAACAGCTACAGCATGATCCGATTGGTGAGTCGCTTAAGTTATATGTGCGTTTTCACCAGGAGGCCGAGCATGACCCGTCATTGGAGGATGAGGGCCGTGAGTGGTTCCGGCGTTTGGAGCAAGGGGATGCGGAGGCGCAGCGACTATGGGAATTTTTTGTTAAGGTTAGCCTGAAGGAATTTGAGCGGATGTACCAGCGTCTGAATATTACATTTGACCATGTGCTTGGAGAGAGCTTTTACAATGATAAAATGCAGGCAGTTGTTGCCCAATTAAATGCGAAAGAACTGTTGGAGGAAAGCGACGGAGCACTGGTGGTTCGGCTGGAAGAAGAGGAGCTGCCGCCGTGTCTTATTTTGAAAAAGGATGGGACCACGATTTATCCGACTCGTGACATGGCAACAGCAATCTATCGTCATGAGGTGATGCAGGCTAATCGGCTGTTATACGTCGTTGGCGGGGAACAAAAGCTGCATTTCCAGCAGGTATTTGCCGTACTGAAGCGTGCAGGGGAGACATGGGCGGAGCAGTGTGAGCATGTGCCGTTTGGATTGATGCGGTTCGCAGGCAAAAAAATGTCTACCAGACGCGGCAAGGTTGTGAAGCTGGAGGAAGTGCTGAATGAAGCTGTAGCACGTGCTCAAGCCATTATCACTCAGAAGAATCCTGATTTGCAAAATCAACAGGAAATAGCTGAGGACGTTGGCATCGGGGCGATTATTTTTGGTGACTTAAAAAACAACCGTCTGAATGAAGTGGATTTTTCGCTGGAGGAAGCATTGACCTTTGAAGGCGAAACGGGACCCTACGTGCAATACACTCATGCGCGTATACGCAGTCTTTTGGAAAAAGCTCATGCTCGCGCTAGTACTCATTCTGATAGTGGTACCGTCCCTGCAGAGGAAGGGCATTCCACTGAGTTGACTGACGTATCGGGTGAAATACTGGGTGATGCAGGCTGGGAGCTACTTAAGCAGCTGGATCGTTATCACGGACAATTGATACGTGCAGCTCGGCAGCTGGAGCCTTCGGTTATGGCGAGATTCGCACTGGATACGGCGCAGGCGTTCAACCGGTTTTACGCCAGAGAGCGGATCGTCGACGGTGGACAGTGGCGGATACAGCTGGCAGAGCAAACTGCGGATATTCTGGCACATAGCCTACAGCTGCTGGGGCTAAAAGCGCCGAATCGGATGTAAAGTGAAACATTTGTTGAACCAATTGCGTCAGTAAGTTATAGAAGCTTAGTAAATATGGAGGTGTATTTTCATGAAAAAACATAAAAGTGTGACCGTTGCTCTGCTGGTCATCTGCTCATTGGCAGTCGCCACATCTGCTTCCGCTTTTCGTGATATCAAAGGAGCTGAGCAGGAAAAAATCGTAAACTCGCTACAGGAGAAAGGCATTATTCAGGGGATTTCCAAGGACAAGTTTGCGCCTGATCAAACACTTACGTATGCACAAGGAGTCCATTTGGTCGTTAATGCCATGAACCTTCAGGTTATGCCTGATTTCACAACAGGCTCTTTTGCAAACATCCCCGCTTCGGCCTGGTATGCTAAAGCCTATCGGATTGCAGCCCAGCATCAAATTCCTTTGTCACCCGATATTGACCCGAGTACCCGCATGACAAGAGAGCAATTCGCTAATATTTTGTACAAAGCAGTTATTGCTACAGGAGATTATCCAACCGTACGTATGTATATGAATGTAGCGGATGGCAAAAAGCTGGATCAAGATTCAAACGAAGCAATTCAATTCCTGCTATTTACTAAAATTGCAAAACTGGACAAATACAGCAACTTTAGCCCGGATCGCAAAGTAACTCGAATGGAGGCAGCGGAGATGGTCTATCATGCAATTGGGTTTGTACAAAATCATAAACCGGTTGAAGCCGCTCCTGAAAATCCGGCCGAGCCTTCAGATTCTGTTCAGCAAAACGGTATTAGCATGAGCATTGAGAAAGCAAATGACCATCAAAACAAAGTAACTATTACCCGCTTGCAGGCCCCTAATCCGGGTTACGGCATTGAAGTGGATCACATCGACTACGTAGATGATACGAATGCAGTAATTTACTACAAGCTGACAAGTCCAAAGCCGGGGGAAATGAATATCCAGGTCATTACAGATACCCACACAAGTACATTGGTGGACAAAAAATATAAGGTTACGCTCAAAGAGGTTAAAGGAACCGTAACGCCGCCCATAGGGACAAGTACACTGATAACCAAATAAAGCTTGTAGCGGGTTTAAAGCATGCAGCTATACAAAAAAACCGGCACATTTCCTATATAATGGAAACGTGCTGTTTTTTTTGTATGGATCATGCTTGTTCATGATCCAAAGCAATGTTGCTTATTTCAGCTAAGCGGGACAAACGGGACTAAGCGTTTCCGCCAGCCAAGCCTGGGCCGGTTTGACCCGAATCGGCTTTCTGCGCAGCGCTGGAACCCGCCCGGTTGTCGGATTTTTCGGAAACTGTAGCCATGGCTGCTACCGTATTTTTCCCGGCAAGCGGGTCACCCTGCACAGATAGTGCAGCAGGCGATGAGGCTGCATCTGTTCCAACTGTTCCTGATTGAAGCTGATACATTTGGAAATAGCGACCGCCTTGCGCCATAAGCTCGTCATGACTGCCACGTTCAACAATTTCACCCCGATGCAGCACCAAAATTTGATCCGCACTGCGAATGGTCGACAAACGGTGAGCAATGATAAAGGTTGTGCGGCCCTTTTTCAGTACCTCAAGCGCAGATTGGATGAGCGCCTCCGTTTCAGTATCAATATTGGCTGTGGCCTCATCCAGAATCAAAATAGCCGGGTCGAAGGCCAGGGCGCGGGCAAAGGAAATAAGCTGGCGTTGCCCTGCGGATAAGGTGCTGCCTTTTTCAATAACAGGTTCATCAAAGCCTTGCGGCAGATGTGCCAGCAGCCTGTCGGCTCCGACGTCACGCAGCGCTTTTTCCACCTGCTCTCTAGTGATTCGGCTGTCCCCGAGACTGACGTTCGAGGCTATGGTCCCCGCGAATAAATACGGGTCCTGTAGAACAATGCCCATATGATGGCGCAGCCACTGCTTGGGGATATCCTTGACAGGCGTTCCGTCAATGGTGATCGTTCCTTTTTGCGGATCATAGAAGCGGAACAGCAGATTAATAATGGAGCTTTTACCTGATCCGGTATGTCCGACAAGGGCTACGGTTTGACCCGGCTGTGCTGTAAAGGAAATATGTTTAAGCACATCATCCTTTTTGTAGGCAAAGGATACGTCATTAAACTCTACCTGACCTTTGTAGCGCGGCATCGTTCCGTCTGTCACGGGCTCTCCGGTTTCATCCATCAGTTCAAATACCCGTCCAGAGGATACGATGGACGTATCCAGTACGGCGAGTTGGTTGACCATGCCTGTCATAGGCTGGAACAGTCGTCCCAGCACATCAACGAAGGCATACAGAACGCCAAGCGATACCGCACTGCCTGCGGCGGTACCGAGCGCCTCAGAGCCAAAATACCACAGCACGACCGCGAAGGCGAGGTTTCTCAACACATTGACCAGATTGTGTGAAGTAAAAGCGTTCAAATTCAGCATTTTATTCTGATGCTTCATATAGTCATCATTTAATTGTTCAAACTCGGTTTGCGTTTGTTTTTGATGCCGGAATATGCGAATAATGGACATCCCTTGAATAGATTCGTTGATAATCGCATTGATTTCACTGAGCCGGGAGCGAATAATCGTATTATAGCGGGTAGCAACCTTGCGGTATAACACAATCCACAGGATCAGCAGCGGCACAATAAACAAAGAGATTAGACCCAGTCTGAAGTCCAGCAAGAAAAGGGCAACATATACCCCTGTCATCGTGACGATGCCTGAGGTGAAGTTGGACAGTACAGCTACGAACAAATCCTTTACCGCTTCGGTGTCATTCGTAACACGCGATACAACCTTGCCTGCAGGCAGATTGTCAAAAAAGTAGACCGGCAGCCTCTGAATATGCGCGTAGAGGTCTAGCCGAAGCCTCTGAATAACCTTGTTGGCAGAGGATTGCAGCCAATACGTTTTGCCAAACTCGGCAAAGATCGAAACGATCAAAAAGAAGAAATACAAGCCAATCAGCTGAAAGATGCCGGGCATTTCCGGTTTGTAAAAGCTGTACAGCTCGTCGGCAGACAAAGCCCTGGCCTCATAGCGGAAGGTGTCGGAGCCGCGTGTCACCGTCAGCGTACCGTTGGCAAAGGAACGGTTGCCGTCAGCCACCGGCACAGAGCCATCCACAAAGACAAAGGATTTGCCAACCTGTAAAATTCTCGCTTCGCCACCTTTGGCCTCCCCGGCTTCAAAGCGGTCTTCACGCTTAAAGTGGGTTCCGGCAAAGCTGACAGTGCCGTCCGTACGAGTTGTTTCATAAAATGGTTTTTCAATGGCGAGCATATGGTCGTCGATCATCGTTTTGGCGATGAAGGGTCCGGCCAGCTCGGCGGCTACCCCGATAGCCAGCGCGATGAGCGCAGCGATAAAACCTGCTTTGCTCGTCAGGGCATACTGGAATAACCTTTTACCGATATTGGGTTTCATTAGGATACCTCCCCTGAGGTCAGATCAGATTCCACCTGCTGCCGTTTATACTGCTGCCGGTACCAGCCGCCAGCCTGAAGCAGCTCGCTGTGGGTTCCTTCCTCAATAATGCGTCCTTGCTCCAGCACGACGATCCGGTCAGCATGTTCAACAGCCGAAAGACGGTGGGTGGAGATCAGGGTTGTTTTACCCGAGCGCTTACGCCGGATATTGTCAATAATACGTGCTTCCGTTCGGGCATCTACGGCCGACAGGGCATCGTCCAGCACCAGAATATCCGGGTCACCGATAAAGGCGCGCGCCAGCGATACACGCTGTTTCTGACCGCCGGACAAGGCGATCCCTTTTTCCCCGACCATTGTATCCAGCCCATCGGACAGGGTGTTCAAGTCCTGATCAAAGGCAGCGGTACGGATAGCTTCCATAATGTCGTCATCAGGTGCATTAGGCTTACCGAATTGAATGTTCTCGCGTACCGATTTGGAAAACAAAATTTGCTCCTGCGGTACGTAGCCGATCCAGCTGTGTAATTGTTCGGCAGCAATATCCTGCAACCTTGTGCCGGAGATTAAAATATCACCGCTGCCCATCGGGTATTCATGCAGAAGTTGTTTGAGCAAAGTAGACTTCCCGCTGCCAGTTCGCCCAACAACGCCCAGTGTTTCTCCACGCTTCAGCTCCAGGCTCACATGCGACAAATTATCGACAGTGGAGGTGGGATAGCGGAAGGTAACGTCATTCAACGTGATGGACTCAGGACAGTTAACCGACACGGGGTGAGCCACATCCTGCACATCTGGCTGAACATTAAGCGTTTCATTAACCCGGTCGAGGGAAGCGCTGCCGCGCTGCATGATGTTAATCAGCTCCCCGATCGCAAACATCGGCCAAATCATCATCCCCAGGTACATATTAAAGGAGACCAGTTCGCCCAGCGTGATATCGTTATGAAAGACGAGATAAATACCATAGCCGAGAGCGATGACGTAACTAAGTCCCACGCACAAGCGGATCGTCGGCTCAAAAAGGGCGTCCATTCGGGCGACAGCCAAATTTTTGCGAAATACATCCTCGGTAATATCAGCAAAGCGCTTTTCATCCATCCGCTCCTGCACATAGGCGCGAATGACTCGGATGCCTGCCACCGATTCCAGCACCTGGTCGTTCATATCGCCAAATGCATCCTGGGCGAGTGTGTAGCGTTCGTGGACGGCTTTACCGTAAATGCTCATGGCGAGCGCGATAAAAGGCAATGGCAGAATCGCCGCGAGTGTCAGCTTCCAGCTAATCAGGGTGCCCATGGCAATCAGTACAACACTCAGGTAAACTGTGGAGTCGGTGAGTGTCAGCATGCCGAAGCCAGCTGTATTAGCTACCGAACGAAGATCGTTCGTGGCACGGGCCATCAGGTCACCTGTACGATTGCGTTCAAAAAAGGGCGGCGTCATCCGCAGCAGATGATTCATAAAGCGCGTGCGCAGCAGACGTTCCACCAGATTGGCACCCCCAAACAGCTTGTGCATCCATATGTACGTAACATAGTAGATGACGACGAGAATGCCGAAGATCATAAAAATATAACGCCAAAGGGAGGACCAGGAAATCGTGCCGCGCACGATCTCGTCAATGGCACTGCCCAGCAGCCGGGGAGGAGCCAGCTCCACAATACCAACGACTATCAGCATAAACAATCCGATGGTGTATCGGCTTCGTTCTCTTTTAAAAAACCAGCTTAAATTTTTGAGTACCGAAAACAAGAGGAATCCCATCCTTTCGTAACAAGCTCATGCGAGAGTTATATGCCATTTTGAAAAAAACAATTGCGGTTTGCTACCATAGGGTTTATCCGGAAAAACAGGCGCAAAAAAGGCATACCATCCGCAGACGATATGCCTTAAATCTCAATATCATATAGTGCGCAGGTCATTCAGCATACTCACCACTGAAAAACTGCTCAAACACAGACAACCACTCGTATTAAACCATACAGTGTGAATGGCCCGATTCTGAAAGATGCGACAGGGGAGATGCTCCGGTATAAAGTTGTTGTGTGTGCAGATGCAGGCGAAATACAATGTGAAATTTTAGCACCGGTAACACTCCCTTTCTCTTCATAATGGGTTCATTTTACATAAATCATCGTTCAAATTGTAATAAATTTCAAAATAGATCTCGTATGGTTGAATCTTAACACCCTTTTTTGCGAATTGTCAAACCTTTTTCAAAGAAATGTATATGGTTTATGCAAAAAAGCGGGCTAAAGGAGAACGGTTGGTGGTCATTTCAAAAGTGCTATGATATAGTTGACAGGAGTCATTGTACAAGGAGATGAGCATAGCGAATGAGTATACAGGTAACTGAACCTGCGGCACAGTGGTACGTGAAGGAGCTTGGTTTGAATCGTGGAGATTCGATCCGTTTTTTTGTTCGCTACAGCTCTGGTGGCGGGTTACATCCGGGTTTTTCATTGGGCATTGCCGTAGAGCCTCCGCAGCATCCCGTATTGCAGCATGAAGCGGCTGGTATTACGTTTTATATGGAGCAGCAGGATTACTGGTATCTGAAGGGGCATCATTTGGAAGTCAAGTATTTGGAAGAGCATGACGACATTATTTACACCTATACGGAAGAAGCGCAAGTCTAATGCCTTAGCGTTAAATCTGGTGTGCAGATTCGTTGTTATGAACATCAAAAAGCGGCGGTGTATCGTGTTGCAGGGAAAGGGTCCTGTAATGATATCTCCGCCGCTTTATTGCGTTGAAGGCAGTTATGCCATATGTTAAGGATTGTTGAACATCGGACCATCGATTGCAAAATCAAAATCGTCAATGTCATATACATGAACAGGTACGGAAGCTTCAATAATGCGGTGAATCCAGTCTAATTGGTCTGTCAAAATAGGCAATGCTTCACGCTGGGCTGTTAATACCAGCTCGGTTTCAATCGGATCAAAATATTCCCCATAGTGCGCCGTATCAACCGCATTAATCACAATGAGCGAGGTATTGCCATCGAATAAAATGGGCAGGCTTTTGGCCCAGGGCATCTGAAGGGCACGCTGTATTTTTTTCTGATTCAGCGGTTCTTCAAAATAATGAATAAGCTCGCTTACTTTTTGCTTCACATGCTGATCGTCCATCGGATTATCCATAAGAGGCTCCGTGCTATCCTGGAATTCGTACAGCTCTAGCAGTGATGTATAAGGAACGATATATTCCACAGGGGCGGGAGATGTAAGCAATTGACCGTATATGGCCACCATTACAGCTTCCGTTACAAATTGTCGAGACATCGGTCAAGCCTCCTGCATTTACCAAATTATGCGATATGAGTATAACACAAAGCAGGACTGAATTCAGCCTGATATGCAGATTGCTCTTTATCTAGAATAAGCCAGGATTTAGGAGCGGCCAATCAGCAAAGACAGCAGTCCGGCAGCAATAAGAGGGCCTACAGGAACGCCCTTGAAAAAGGCAACGCCAATAACAGTCCCGATCAGCAAACCTGTCACAATGATAGGCTGTCCGGACATCAGCGTTACGCCGCGGCCGCCAAGATAGGCGACCAGGATACCGATGGCAATCGCGAGCAGCGACTTCCAGTGCAGGAAGGAGTCCATCACTTGCTGGATGCTGATTTTTCCGCTGGCCAGCGGAGTCATGACCCCGATCGTCAAAATGATAATTCCGATCGTCAAACCGTACTTTTCAAGCCAGGGGAAGGCCGAGTGAAAGCTGGTTACCCGTAAAAGCAATAATACGACCATGGCGATCGTCACCGTGGAATTGCCGCTAATAATGCCAAGACCGGCCAGTGCCAGTAAAATAAGTGAGCTGTAATCCATATGGGTGTTCTCCTTAATGCGTTTGGCATTGAATGTGCTCGGCAATTTGCCGCCCGTGGCAGCGGCCTGTTTCAATGAATACCTCATTGGCATTGCTGCCGGAAGCGATCACACCTGCCACATATATACCTGGTATATTTGTTTCCATCGTAGCCGGATCAAATTCCGGTTTGTCGAGGTTCTCTGCCATGTGGACGCCGATGGATTCCAGTAGTTTTCGTTCCGGATGGAATCCGGTCAGTGCCAGCACAAAGTCATTTTCCATTCGGAACGGTTCCGCTTCCAGAGGGGTGACTACGACATGATCTGGATGAATTTCCGTAATGCGTGCACCTAAGTGCAGCGTAATTTTCCCTTTTTGCACCATACTGTCGAACAGTGGACGAACCCATGGCTTGATGTATGGAGACAGCTCGGTACGACGGTATACCATATCAATCGTAGCCCCGACACGCACCAGTTCCATCGCGGCATCTACTGCAGAGTTGCTGCCGCCGATGACTGTAACCCGGGTTCCTGTATAAGGATGAGCTTCGCTGAAATAGTGAGTGACTTTATCCAGTTCTTCCCCGGGAATACCCAAATAGTTCGGATGATCAAAATATCCTGTAGCCACAACGACATAGCGGGATGAATACGTTTCAGCTTTTCCGCGCTTGGTCATCGTATGAACGGTAAATGTTCCATCTTCCTGACGAGCAATGGACCGGGCTTCCTCATAATGCTGAATATTGAGATTATAATATGCCGCTACATTACGGTAATACGCCAACGCTTCATGGCGAAAAGGCTTGTCGTTCGGGGTGTTGAACGGAATATCACCGATTTCCAGTAATTCGGCGGTACTAAAAAATTGCATGTTCGTCGGGTACAGAAAAATAGAGTGAACAATGTTGCTTTTTTCAATAATGAGGGATTGCAGTCCTTTGCGGCTGCATTCGATGGCAGCGGATAGCCCGCATGGCCCGCCACCAATAATGATTACATCGTACATGTAGATGAGCCTCCCGTTTGTATTGATTTACTGCATTATTTTTTGCAGGGTATGTAAGAAGTTTTCAATTTATAATCCTACCGCAATGTGTACACAATATCCAGCCGTTTTCAGGAAGAAATCATGCCGATCCAACGCGTATGCGCATATTACTTCTTTTGTCACGCGGGGAGATGCATGGTCAAGCTTTGGCGAAAAAGCTGAATTTGTCCCAGCCGACCGTTACGCACCATGCTTCCAAGCTCCGTGAAGCCTGATTAATCAAAGAACGCCGGGATAAAAATACGGTCTACTTTACACTGAATCCAGACTGATCCGGCTGCATGCCGAGGCGACGGTACGTTTTATTTTCGAAAAGGGAGAAGGTGCGGGAGAGATGTCAGAGCCGAATGAAACGCTGGAGGCGATGGTTTTGCGTAATTTTTTGGCCAAGGACGGCAAGCTGCGCCAAATTTCGGCACAGTATAAGAAAAAGCTGATTGTGCTTCAGATGCTGGCAGAAAAGCTAGAGCCAGGCCGTGTCTATCCTGAGCGTGAATTAAACGAGTGGATTAAACAGTACCATGAGGATTTTCCGACGATTCGGCGCGAGCTGGTTATGCATCAGTTTATGTACAGGGAACGGGAAATGTACGAATTGAATCCGCGTGAGATGTGGACGCGCTGGGATCAGGTGCGCTGAATGCAACTTGAAAAAGATTGAAAAAAAGTTTCGCAGCAGACTTGACAGGGGATCCTGGGGACTTGTATGATAAAGAAAATTTTGGGAGGAGGCGATGTTATATGCGTACGAACAAGAATAGATGGGTTCAGCAGCAGAATGACTTGCCTCCCGTACGGACAATGCTCAGCTAAAGACTAGACAGCTATCTAGTTCTGGTCTGGCAGTTGGTTGAACAATAGAACCGACGAATCCGCAGGGAGTGATTCCCTGCGGATTTTTTACGGTTAGATTTCTTTGTATACGGTGTTGGTTCCGACAAGCGGCTCAAGCATAAGACTGCTTGTTGAGTAAACGGACAACGGATTACATCGGCTTCAGCCGCATACTTTCCGCAGGGGCTCCCTGCGGATTTTTTGCGTTGTTTGCTGGCGGGAGGAAAAATGTACACACACCGAATAAAACCGCAATTCAAAAAAATGATTTTCAGGAGGAAAACAATGAGTATATATGAATATGGTTGGTCTGATGAGTGGAACGATTATTGGGACAAATGGAAGCATAGCTTTGAGGAACATGCAGGAAATGCAGAGCTTCGTCCTGCCCGCTTGATCGCCGATTATGGGCAGAAAGTCAAGCTCATTACGATGGAGGGAGAACGCTGGGGTGCTGCTTCCGGCAAGCTGCGGCATGTCATTGATGATCCGGCCGAGCTGCCGGCTGTCGGAGATTGGGTGGCGATCACCACACCGGATTCGGTGTCAGATGCTGTGATTCATGCCGTCCTGCCGCGCAAGAGCCGAATATCCCGGCAGGCTGCAGGCTCCGAGACGAAGGAGCAGTTGATAGCGACCAATGTGGACACCCTCTTTCTTGTTAATGCATTAAATCACGATTTTAATATGCGCAGATTGGAACGGTATTTGATTATGGCCTGGAACAGCGGGGTAAACCCGGTGGTCGTATTGAGTAAAAGCGACCTTTGTCAAGATATTGAAGCACGGGTTGCAGAAGCGGATGGGGTAGCTCCAGGCGTGCCTGTGATCGTTATTTCTGCGCTGCAAAACGAGGGCAGGGAGCAGTTGGAGGCGTTTCTTCAGCCCGGCAGTACCGTTGCTTTAACAGGCTCTTCCGGCAGCGGCAAATCAACGATTGTTAACTGGCTCTCCGGGAGCGAAGTACAGTTGACACAGGATGTGAGAGAGGAAGACAGCCGCGGAAGGCATACGACGACTCACCGACAGCTTTTTCCTATCGCCCGGCAGGCCGTTCTGCTGGATACGCCCGGCATGCGCGAGCTTAATCTGTGGGATGATTCCACAGGTGTCGCTCATACATTTGTCGATATCACGGACATTGCGCAGAAATGTCGATTTGCCAATTGCAAGCACAAGGGTGAAGCCGGATGCGCAGTGGAGGAAGCTCTACAGACGGGGGAATTGTCGGAAGCCAGGGTGAACAATTATCGCAAGATGCAGCGTGAGCTGGAGTATCAGACGCGCAAGGAAGCGGAGCGGCGGAGAAAGGACAGCCGTACCGGGCCAACCTCGGATCGAAGAGTTCAGCGAAGCGGTTGGCGACGGGATGTGGAGTGGTAGACCGGGATGAATTAAACATTTTTTATATAAATACAAGAAAATTGAGGGTGCAATCGGCATAGGGTATAAAGGGGTGAACCTATGCCGAATTACAGCATCGTGGTGAATTTAACCGAACGTCGTTTATATTTAAAGGATGGCAATCAAGTTGTAGCTAGTTATCCCGTCGGCATTGGCAAGTTGGCTACACAGACACCGAGTGGACAATTTACGATCATTAACAAACAGCCCAATCCCGGCGGTCCTTTTGGAGCGTTCTGGATGGGGCTGTCCAAGCCGCATTATGGCATTCATGGCACGAATGATCCTTCGTCCATTGGCCAGTTGGTGTCACATGGCTGCATCCGAATGTACAACAAGGATGTGCTTGAGCTTCAGGAGAAGGTAAGCATCGGCACGCCAGTAACGATCCAGTCATAGCAAGCTGCTTAGAAAGGGGGCTTAAGCGCCCTCTTTTTTTGTGTCTGATGCAGACAAAAAAGTCCCTCTTAGTAGAGGGACAGTGCCAATGAATCATTTTCACTAACGCTATGCAGGATGGCTTCACAGCCGACTATCTCTATGCTGATCAAAGAGTTAAGACATTTCTTAAGGGCACGTTTGCCGCTGGAGATTTTGTTCTCCAAAGTATTGCTTAGAAGCTTTAATGTTTTTTGTACAGGTTGTTTATTTTCTTGGTTGATGTATACGGGAATACGTTTGTTTTGAAATGTAATTAATGTTCTCACAAAAATCACCTCGCCTGAGTTATTTCATGGCTTTATTGTAGAGTCTGTTTCTTAAAATTACCTTAAAAACACCTTATAAAAACATAAAGGTCCAAGAAATTTACAAAGTGTTCACAATAATCTGGATAACAATCGATTTTAGTTCTTGCTTATGGACAAAATGGCGTAAAATCTGAATATGAAATGCTGGCAAATACGTGTTTTTTGATTCTGAGGACTCTTTTTGATTATAAAAATAAGACTAAAGTCTTTAATTTGTTTCAAGAGTAGGTATTTTGTAACAAATTGACAGTCTAAGGAGCGAATGCTACAGTTACGATAGCCATCTTCTATTGAAAATAGGCTTTTTTATGAGCTTGGCTGTATTAATTTAAGAATCGGGAGGGATGACAGATGATCCTGACCGTGCTTTCAGGACGACAGGAAACAGAATGGTTTGACGTCGAGGTAGCTGATGAATACTTGGTGGAGCATTTGAAGCTGATGCTGGGTGTGCGCATTTTTGGCGAGCCTCCGGCGGAAGGAATGCAATATATTATGGAAGCAAAGTTCCCGGAGGGGCTGTGGTTTGGAGTGGAGGATGACCTGGTGCTCACAGGAGCAGGTCTGCGGGAAGGCTGTACAGTACGCATTCAGCGTGCTTTTTCGACAACCCGGGACGAAGCGCCTGTATATGGACGTCGTTCGTTGTTTCAAAACGAAAAAAATGGGAAAATACACACATGAAATTATATGAAACCTTGGTAAAATGGAATAGTAAGCGAAAAGGGGGACTTTTGTCTTGAATGTATTATACCAGCGCTCCCCGAGATTAAGACCGGCCCTCCGGGAGGAGAAGCTGGAGATTTTACGGCCCCCGGCAGAGCCGAGCAAGCCGTCTTTTTCTATTATATCTATACTTATTCCGTTAATGATGACGTTGGTGACGATAGGCTTTTATGTATATATGAGCAAAACAGGCAAGATGGGCAATAGTAACTATTTGATGTTTCAGATGATTACTGTGGTCATGATGCTTACATCTTATACTATTCCTTTTTTTGTCTACTTAAGTAACAAGAAGGAATACAAGCGCAAGCTGGAGGAACGCGACCGGATGTACCGGGAACAGCTCCAGAAGCATCGCGAAGAGCTTGAGCTAAAGCGCGAGGAACAGATTCGCACATTGTATGAAATTCACGGTGATCCGCAAATATGCACTCAAATCGTCAAAAACCGCAACAGCTCCCTTTGGGAGCGCTCGCCAGAGGATGAGGATTTTTTACAGGTCCGTATTGGGACCGGACAAGTTCCCTTTCATATTAAATTGCAAATCCCACGGCCGGACGGTTATGATCGTGACCCGCTGCTCGGGGCTGCGGATGAGCTGGAGGACGAATTTCGTCTGGTAGATGCCGCTTCTATTGCATTGCCGTTGTTTCAATCAAAAGTGGTTGGACTGGTCGGGGAGCGGGAGCACACCCTTGCTGCCTTAAGAGTGATTCTGGCGCAGGTAGCTGTACGTCACTCACCGGATGAAGTGAAAATCGCTTCCTTTTATGATGAGCGTGAGGAAAATGAATGGACGTGGATGCGCTGGCTTCCGCATGTGTGGGACGATGACAGAACCCAAAGGATGATGTCAGACCGAAGCAGCAGCGCTCATCAATTGGCCGATTTTCTGTTTGCCAGGCTGAATCGCCGTAAAAACAATCGCAGTGACCGTCATGGAAAAGGGATGGAAGTCCCTTGTTATGTCATTGTTTTATCCGACGGCCAGCTGATTGAGGAGGAGCCTTTGCTTCCGCTGTTGCTGGAAGACGGACGAGCCATTGATACGTGCACCATCGTGCTGGCTTCCCGTAAGGAAGCATTGCCGATGCAGTGTCAGTTGATCGTGGAGGCTTCCAAGGAGCAGGGAGTGTATGCCCGCAAATCGGAATCGGCCGAGGTGGAGCAGCAGAGCTTTAAACCGGATCGATTGTCAAAAGAGGAAGCAGATGCATTGGCGCGATATATGGCTCCTATCCGTTTGAAGCGCTCCTCGGCTTCGGATATCCCGTCTGTACTGCCCCTCTTTGATATGATGAGCGTGGCGGATGTGGAGGAACTGGGCGTGACAGAACGGTGGCGGCGCAACCGCCATCCGGATACTTTACCGGTGCCGATGGGTGTGCGGGCAGGCGGCAAGAAGATTATGATCAATCTGCACGATAAAATAGAGCGCCAGGGACATGGTCCGCACGGTCTGATCGCGGGTACGACCGGGTCAGGGAAGAGTGAGGTTATTCAATCTATCGTAGCCTCGCTTGCCGCCGAGTTTCACCCGCATGATCTTGCTTTTATGCTGATCGACTATAAGGGCGGTGGCATGTCCAATACGTTCGTCAACTTGCCGCATGTTGTGGGTACAATTACGAATTTGGACAATAACCTGATTGAACGAGCCAAAATATCTCTTAAAGCAGAGCTGGTGCGCCGACAGAAAATACTAAACGATGCAGGCAATTTGCAGCATATTGATGAATATTACAGATTGCTCCGGCAGCGGCACGAACAACCGCTGCCGCATCTGGTTATCATTATTGATGAATTTGCACAGCTAAAACGGGATCAGCCGGAGTTTATGGATGAGCTGATCAGTATTGCGGCGATTGGGCGGACCTTGGGTGTCCATTTGATTCTGGCAACCCAAAAGCCCACAGGTGTCGTAGACGATAAAATCTGGAGTAACTCCAGATTCCGTATCTGTCTCCGGGTACAGAGCGAGGGAGACAGCCGCGATATGCTGAAAATACCGAATGCGGCTTGGATTACCAAGCCGGGACGAGGGTATTTTCAAGTCGGCAGCGACGAGGTATTTGAAGAAATGCAGTTTGCCTGGAGCGGTGCGCCATATATAGGTAACAGTGATATTTCTTCCGCATTGCCTGTACATGAAGTGAGACTGAACGGGAAACGTGAGGCGCTGCTGACGGGCGGTGAGCGCGCGAGCTCAGGCCTGCAAAGAGAAGAGGCGCCCAAGCAGCTTCAAATATTCATTGACTACATTGCAAAAGAGGCTGGTAAAGCCGGGATCGAGCGGCTTCAGGGGCCGTGGCTTCCACCACTGCCCGAATTACTCGACTTGACTGAGCTGCCTTCATGCACGGAAACGGAGAGTAAGACATCTCCTCTGGAGCTAAAGGCATTGGTTGGGCTAGTCGATGATTTGCCGAACCAGCGGCAAGAGCCGATCTATGCGTCTCTGGATCATGGTCATTGGGCAGTGTACGGCATGCCGGGCATGGGGAAAACGACCTTTTTGCAGACGATGCTGATGTCGACGGCTCAGCGTTTTGATGCGAGTGGTTGGAACGGTTATATCATTGATATGGGCCGGACGATGCGCGACTTTGGGGAACTTCCTCACATTGGTGCTGTCATGATGGCGGAGGAGGACGACCGAATCAAGCGGTTGTTCCGGTATCTGTTCAAGCAGGTAGCGATACGCAAGGAAATGATCTCCGAAGCCGGTGTCAAAACGATAAGCGCTTATCGACGTTCTTCAGTCGAGAATGTACCACAAATTGTCGTGGCGATTGATGGCTACCTTAATTTCCGCAATGCTTATCCGGATGAAAATGAGCTGCTCGAATCTCTTTTGCGTGAAGGAGGCAGCTTAGGCATTACGTTCATCATCACGGCAAACCGGATTACGGATGTGTTTGAGAAATTCCGCAGCAACATTCCGAATGCTGTTTCTTTTGAACTGTCCGATCCAAGCGATTATTATTACGCGGTAGGGCGACCGGCCAAAACGCCGGGACCTTTGATTCCGGGCCGCGGTCTGGTTAAAGGGTATATTCCGCCGCTGGAGTTCCAGACGGCACTGCCTTCACCAGGACAAGATGAGGCGGAACGCTCGGCACGGCTGCGCCGCAATATTGCGGGCATTGCGCAGGAATGGACAGGTGAACATGCACCAGCCATTCTCCCGTTGCCCGAGCGTATTTCACTGGCGGAACTGATACAGCAGTGGGATCGGATGAGCGGGCCAGCCAGTGCGCTGCCTTATGAGGTGCCTGTAGGCTTACAGAGTGACGATCTTGAGCCTTTCCTCCTAAACCTGAAAGAGGGGCCTAATTTTATCGTAGGCAGCCCGATGGAAGGAGGAAAAACCTCATTTCTCATGAGCTGGATTCTGTCGCTGGCATATTACACCTCACCGGAACGACTGGAGGTCTATACACTTGATACCCGCTATGGAGGCGGCGGATTGTCACAGCTTCGGCATCTTCCTCATGTCAAGGCTGCTGCCGAAAGCGAGGAGGAAATTGGACCTCTGGTACAGCAGGTGCATGATATCGTTCAACAGCGGAACAAGGATGGGAATGATCCCGAATTACTGCTGGTTATAGATGATGCGGACATGTTGAGTAAACAACTGAACGATTTTATGATAAAGGACCAGCTTTCCGCCATTGTACGTTTGGGGCGTGATCGCAATGTGCATGTCGTGTTGTCGGGCGTGCCATCTGATTTCCCGACCTTTGGGGTAGACTGGTTCAATGATGTCAAGGCAAGTCAAAGCGGTATGCTTTTCGGTACACTGGACTCAAATGACTTATCGTTCTTTCGTATCCCTTATTCGGAGGCGAATGCTGCTGCTGGTGGCCTAAAAGTCCTGCCGCCTGGGCAGGGATACTACGTACGGCGCAAATTTATCAGGATAAAAGCGGCAATTCCTTTCTCGGAGCAAATGAGCAGTAAGGATTGGATAACGAAAATTCGTGACCGATGGCATGTTGTAGTTTGAAGGGAGGTGGCTCATAATGTTAACGTTTCAAGCTTCCAAGCAGAAGATCATAACCCTCAAGTCGAAGGAACTGTTTTTTCTGGCAGGCGTGCTGGGTTCTGATAGACTGCTTGGGGTGGAAGATCCGTTTAAGGGCTATCTGGCTGAGGAGTTGGCAGAAGAGTGGGAAAAGGTAAAAGCCGCTCTTTTGGAAAAAGGTTATCTAAAAAAGGGAGATAAGGGCAAAGAGCTAGCCATGCCCCCTACTGTTTTTTCGAGAGTTGCTATCGCGGGATTATCTAATCGGGCTTGCCGCCTTCGCTATGCACGAGAAGGCAAGCAATTTGAAGGCTACCTTCATTGCACGAACGAGCGTGTCGTGGAACTGGTGAAATCCGTAGATGAACCCGATGAATATCGCCTGTACGATCTGGGTGATGTGGAAACGGCTTGTGAAACATTGATTGACAAGATGGGCTGGGAAGATCGGCCTCTGCCGGAATCTCCCGCGCTCATGTTTTCCAAGCAGGCATTTAATGAGATTTATAAGCAATCTGCAGGTGAGAGTGTAGCTCTAATCAGCAGTCAACTGACTGAGGCTAGCGGGGATGCTGAGGGAGCTGCCAGGCTGGCCCAGTCACTAAGTTCGCGAGTAGCTGAGGGAGAACTGCAATTGCTCGTTTGGAATGGCAGGGAATGGGAATCGCAACGGGCAGCTTTTGTCCTGTGTCCTGCTATAAGCTGGATATTTCGTATGAGCTCTGATGGGAATGGAGACTGGCTTATTGCAGCCATGACTTCAAGGAATCAGTTTGTGGATTTACTGTTAAATTGGCTGAGACAATCGGCAGTAACTGAAGAAGCATGAGAAGAAGGGTGATGGATATGCGCATTCGAGTTGAACCGGATGTGCTTCGGGGGCTTAGCGGACAGCTACAGCATGCGGCGGAGCAAATTCAACAGTTAACAGCAGGCTTGGAGCAGACGTTACAAATGCTGGATTGGGATGTATCTGTACGTGAGACGGTCCTGAATCATTGGATGCAGGCCAAGCGAATGTCGGAACAGATTCATGCTTATCTCCTTACAACAGGTGTGCAACTGAACCAAAAGGCAGAGCAGTTTCAGTCTGTTGACCACAACTACCATACGATTCTGTCATTTGCTGGCCTACCATTGGGAAGACCTGTCACGATGCTTGATTGGTCAAATCAGCAATCCCCGTCTATTTTGCCCGGGCAAACTTTGGAAGGAAGCGGTCTGATTTCAAATCCGCAGTCTGTCGTGCATGCCATTACCGGCATAACGTCTGCGGATACAGGAACACTGAATCAGGATATTCTAAAGCAGGCGTCCTCCAGTAGCCCGCAGGATTGGCATTTTACAGATCCGTCTGCGGCGGGAGATCAACCTGTTGCTTAACAGGGACAGCTCCGTGATGATCTTGTTGGTTGCGAGGTTACGCAATAATTAATATCATATTTCCCGGTCTTTCGGGACTTATTGGGTGTCTCTTTATTAAAAACATACTGTTAGGTGCTGTTTTGTAGTTAAAAAGTGGGATTGTTGTAATTAGGACCTTTGCCTTTTGTAGGGAATTAAATCCCTATAGTACAATTTGAACCAGCTAAACCATAACATTTTTTTATCATCAAGGAGGACTCCAAAAATGGCAGGACGCATTTTAATTACACCAGAACAGGTCGATCAGGTGGCAAATCAATTTAAGCAAAGCGGTGAGCAAAGTCAGCAAATCGTTTCCAGTCTGACACAATCCATCTCAGGTATGGAAGGTCAATGGGAAGGTATGACCAAGCAACGTTTCTTTCAAGAGTTTCAGGAAGCCAGCAAACAAATGCAAGCTTTCGTAACGACTTTGAACAGCATCAGCCAAGAACTGACGGCTATCGCTAACAAATTTCGTACAGTTGACCAAGCCAAGTAAGAAGCGAGATTGGCATTATTCTATAAATATACCACGCTATGAAGAAGCAATATGTGAACCATTCCTCACGGCTTAGTATAGGTGGTTTCTAGTAGAAACGGTTTAGCTGTCCAATATAAGGATAATATTCATTTCTGCGATAAATATAAGAACAGAGCATAACGTGCACTGATATTTTCTTATATTTTAAGAAAACCGGGCGATCTCAGGACACCCGGTTTTCTTGCCATCCATGGATGATATAATCAAGTAAGGAAACTAGCATATTGAACGATGTAAGGAGAGGGATGTTTCATGTCTTTTCAACCGAATCCGGGAGATGAATTGATCATAAACGGCACAGTCTATGTGGTTGGACGACATCCGGCTGCACCCGGTTTGGCCTATGCTCAAGCGGGACGACAGGGCATTGTATATCGGCTGGATGCTAAAAGTGGAGCACCGCATGAGGCTAAAGCCCTTAAAGTGTTTTTCCCGAAGTTCCGTATCCCGGCTATGGTTTATCAATCTGAGCATATGGAAGCATACGGGGATATTCCCGGTTTGCAGGTATGCAAGCGTGATGTGCTCACTCCAGAAAGAAACGGAAGTCTGATCGCCGAGCAGCCTGACTTGCTGTATGCGGTACTAATGCCGTGGATTCATGGTACGACGTGGTTCGATTGTCTTACAGCTCAGCGTCCACTTGAGGCTTCCGATAGTCTGGCTTTGGCCAGAGCGCTGGCAGGGATCGGTTCGGCTATGGAACAAAAAGGACTGGCGCATTGTGATTTATCAGCGCCCAATGTCATGCTTCCGTTTTTTTCTGAAGTGGAACTGCCTGAAGGCACGTCAGCTGTACAACTGGTGGACGTGGAGCAAATGTATAGTACCAAAATGGATCGTCCGGACGCCCTATTGGCAGGTTCACCGGGATATGCTGCACACCGCACCGTTCACAGCGGGTTATGGAGCGCATATGCAGACCGTTTTGCAGGGGCCATTATTATTGGAGAAATGCTGGGCTGGTCTGACCGTGTCATCGCAGATAAAGCATGGGGCGAAAGTTATTTTGACCAGCATGAAATGCAGACACCTTGCGAGCGTTATTTCATATTGCGAAAATCGCTGGAAATGCGCTGGGGGAGCAAGGTGGTAGAGCTGTTCAGCCGTGCCTGGGACAGTCAGGATTTAAGCAGCTGCCCGACCTTTGGGGAGTGGCTGGTTGTACTTAATGCAATAACGGAACAGGATATTCCTGTTGAAGCAGAGGCGACGGAGCTGGAGACGGCGGAAACAGCAGTATCAGCGGAAGCGGCAGCTACGGAAAGTTCCTCTGTTGAGGCAGGCTCCTCTTGGGTTGCACCGCTCGGAGCCGAGCAGGCTGCAATGCTAAATCACGCCGCTGAGGAGCAGGGGGAGCGAGGGGTAACGGACAAACTGTTCCGACAAGCCCGCGAGCTTGAGCAGCAAAACAAACCTGCTGCAGCGCTGGAGGTATATCGCTCGTTATACCATTTTGTGGAAGAAGGCAGTCCTCTACATGTGGAGGTATCGGCTGCGATCACCGGACTGGAGGAACAGTTAAATCCCGAGACACCGGAGCAGCCAAAAAAACTGGCAGCCTGGTATCGTTCCAAACCGTTTATCATATCAACTGCTGCTGCGGTCGTTCTGCTAGCGGCTGGAATTCCGGCCGTTAACATTCTTGCGGATCAATCCAACCAGCGGCAAATTGAAGCAGCCAAACAGGAAGAGGCTGCGAAGGCGGAAGAAGCCAAGCTGGATGCCGAGCAGGAGGCCGTGCAAAAGGCGCTGGCTGAAAAGCAACTGCAGGAAGCGGAAGAAAAGGCCAGACAGCAGGCCAACCAACAGGCCCTTGCTGCCCAAAAGCAGCAGGAAGAGCAAAAAAAACAGCAGGCTCTGATTGATCAACAGGTCAAATATGAAGCGTATCTAGCGCAAAAGGAAAAAGAAAAGCAGGCGGCTGTCAAGCTGGCCGCGCAAAAGGCGTATGATCAGCAGGCGAAGTATGAAAAGTATTTGGCCTGGAAAAAGGACCAGCAAGCCCGTGCAGCCAAGGAAGGAGCAGCCCGTAAGGCTTCGGCCGAGGCGGAAGAACAACGAAAAGCGTCAGTTCATGTACGCAACAAGGAGAATGTTCTCAACCTTATTACCCTGTATAACAAGGCTTATGCCTCCCAGGAGGGGGGAAGCACGGCAAAGGCGAAAAGCTTTGCCAATAAATTCAGAGCATTATATGATAGTAATCCATCCTATTATCGTTCGGTAGGCGAAGTGGGATATCGGGCTTCTTCTATTTATAATTTTTTAAGTGATACGAATTTTAGACTGCCTAAAATTTAATTTGCATATATTTATATGAGATAGATGGATAAATAGAGCTGGAAGGTAACTGAGGGGAGCATGTGTAAACTATGAACTATACAATACAGGCATCACAGCGTACCCCCGCCCTGATCATTTACCTGATTGACATCAGCGCATCGATGAACATGCTGATGGAGGGGCGACGGCGTATTGACGTTGTGTATGAGGCTATATCGCTGGCGATCCGGCAGATGGTCTTTCGATCCACCAAAGGGAATCGCCTGACTGCACGCTATCGGATTGCGATTTTGGCTTATAGCGATGACGTATATGATCTATTGAATGGTGTAAAAGGGATTGATGAAATCGCGGCGATTGGTTCGCTGCCCGATTTGACACCCAAACGGTTTTCAGATTCGGCCAAAGCGTTCCTGCAAGCGGAGCGTATTTTACAGGCAGAACTGCCGGGAATGCAGGATTGCCCTGCTCCTCTGGTATGCCATATGACAGATGGAGTATCTACAGGCGATGATCCGGAGCCGATTGCTAAGCGCATTATGAGCATGAGCGTACCGGATGGTAATGTGCTGGTGGAAAATATCTTTTTATCCGACAGACTGCTGGAGACGCCTATCCAGGACCCCCGTCGCTGGAAAGGCTTGACGTATAATACCCCGTTGCAGGATGAGCATGCTGTGAAATTGCGTAATATGTCTTCTGTACTTCCTGAAAGCTACCGGGAGATGCTGTTTGAGGCAGATTATCAGCTGGGTGAAGGGGCGATTATGATGCTGCCTGGAACCTGTGCGGAGCTGGTGTCCATCGGTTTTCAAATGTCGGCCGCAACGCCTGTACGGTAAGGGAGGTAAAAGCATGAATCCACTGCTGTCCCTGCTCCCTGCGAGCAAAAGAAAGGGAATGCATGCAAGGCTGTCTCAGCAGTTTGCATATATAAGCTCTCAGACGGGCGATCAGCGTGTAACATCACATCACAGTCGTTTTACGTGTCGGTATGGGTATGGAAGGTCTGCCGAGTCTGCTAGCATGGGGGAAAGCGGTCAGGATTTTGCCGCAGTGCGCATTCATAAATCCGTTTGTTGTTTTGTCTTGTGTGACGGTGTCGGGCTTAGTTACCGAGGAGATTTTGCAGCCCGCTATCTGGGTTCCTCTTTGATGGGCTGGTTGGAAGAGGGACGGGATCTGTCTGCTGATCAACTGAAAATGTATCTTGATCGTTTGGCTAGTGCGGCTACAGAGGAGCTGGATCGGGAGCCTCTGGAACACGAATCCGGGTTTATGCGTTCTGTACTGGAGGACAAGCGTCGCCAGGGAAGCCAGTCCATGTATATTTGTGGTCGAATTGAGCTCCCAAACCGCGGTACCCGCGGGCGATTGAGACTGGCCTGGCAGGGAGATTCACGCTTGCGGCTGTGGAACGGTACGGAGGAAATCAGCGAGTTGTTCGATCACACCTTTTCTACCGCCGAGCGCTGGTCCACCAACCGGGGATTGATCGGAGGGAAGCCTCATTGGTACGAGAGAAGCATACCCGCGGAGATGCCGATGAGATTACAGGTGTATACCGACGGTTTATCCGATTTGGACCCTATTCGCGAGCCTGTTCCTGATGAGCAGATACAAGTATTGCTCGATGCATCCCATACCGGGGGACTGGACGATGATGCTGCATTTATTGAATTGCAGTGGTAGGAAAATAAAACACGATCCTGCTGGTCCAGCAAGGTGCGAATGTGAAGCTCACATAAAATTCCCGGGTCCTTCGCACCTCGAAATTTTGTCGAAAAGGATTTAAATTGGTTGTCATGGATAAAAGTCAATCGTAGATTCAAGCTTTTTCGGCATCGTTTGTTTTAAAAACGTACCGAATAGATACCTTTTTGGGATCAATTGGGTGCATTTTCGCTGTCGCACTCTATATGAGTGCGTGGATTGAAATCCCGCGAATTGGTCGGTTTCAACGGCTGTCTGCCCGTCGCACTCTATATGAGTGCGTGGATTGAAATTGTTATGATGGTAGTTGTCCAGACTCACCTATCGTCGCACTCTATATGAGTGCGTGGATTGAAATCACACAAGGGCTGTCCGTCTTTAATCCTGACCAAGTCGCACTCTATATGAGTGCGTGGATTGAAATTTGCACTCATTGTCGGCCCCATGTTGTTGTTGGCGTCGCACTCTATATGAGTGCGTGGATTGAAATAGGCATGTCATGAATATAATATCGTACCTTTATTGTGTCGCACTCTATATGAGTGCGTGGATTGAAATTACCAAGCCATTAGCCAAGCTGGAGACAGGACCCGGGTCGCACTCTATATGAGTGCGTGGATTGAAATAATCATTACAGGAGCATATCCACGAATTACGCCTACGGTCGCACTCTATATGAGTGCGTGGATTGAAATTCACATAGAACTCTTGTGTTGCATCTGGTGGTGTTGTCGCACTCTACATGAGTGCGTGGATTGAAATGCGTTACCGCTCGTAACTGGCCTTCGAGCCCTCTCGTCGCACTCTACATGAGTGCGTGGATTGAAATATCCCGAAAATGAAGTAATACTCTCTTTTTTTAAGTAAAGAAAAGAAATGGCAAATAATGCGCAAAAATGGTGATTATAAAGTATACCCTTTTGGGTAATCTTGTGAATATACAGGATACTGAAAGGAGCGATACATATGAGCTACACACCTTCAGGAAGCCCGCGCTTTGAAGGTAAAACTGCTCTAATTACGGGGGCCGGTTCTGGAATTGGTAAAGCAACAGCCATCCAAATGGCGAGAGAAGGAGCGAATGTCTCCCTTTTTGACGTAAGTAATGAGCGGATTTTGGAGACGGAAAGAGAGATTAATGCGATACGAGAAGGCTCAGCCCGTGCGTTTGATGTGGATATTGCCGACCCGGTTCGCGTAGAAAAAGCAGTTCTGGAAGCAGTTGAACTGTTTGGCGGCCTGAACATCGTTTTTGCCAATGCAGGGATTAACGGTGTGCTTGGACCGATTGAGGATTTGAGCATTGAGGATTGGCGGCAAACGCTGTCTATAAATCTCGATGGTACCTTCCTGACGGTGAAGTATGCGGTACCTCATTTGAAAAAAAACGGTGGCGGCAGCATTATCATTACCAGCTCCATTAATGGAAATCAGCGGTTTACCAGCTTTGGGATGTCAGCGTATAGCACTTCGAAGGCAGGTCAAACCGGGTTCGCTAAAATGGCTGCGCTGGAGCTGGCCAAATTCCGTATTCGGGTCAATGTCATTTATCCTGGTGCCATTTCGACCAATATTGATGAAACAACAGAGAAATCCGAAAGGTTAAAGCAGATTACCATTCCCGTTCATTTTCCCGAAGGAGGGCAGCCGCTGGCAAATGGGCCCGGTCAACCTGAGCAGGTAGCTGATTTGGTAACATTCCTGGCCTCTGATCATTCGCGCCACATTACGGGTGCGCAAATTGTGATTGATGGGGCAGAATCTTTATTGTTTTAGTATGAAAGCATTTCTATGACGGAAAAAGGATTTATGGTATTCTGATTGTAATATTTTGGTTAAGGTGCGAATGTGAAGCTCACATAAAATCCCTGGGTCCTTCGCACCTCGAAATTTTCGAAAAGGATTTTAATCAGTTGTCATTCATAAAAGTCAATCGTAGATTCAGGCTTTTTTGGTATTGTTTATTTTGAAAATGTACCGAATAGATACCCTTTTTTGGATCAATTGGGCACATTTTCGCTGTCGCACTCTATATGAGTGCGTGGATTGAAATTTCAAATGCACCGGGCCAAAGTTCCGTTTGCCGATGTCGCACTCTATATGAGTGCGTGGATTGAAATTATTAGGTATTCCGGTTGATCACGAACCTCTGCACGTCGCACTCTATATGAGTGCGTGGATTGAAATACGCATAACCATAGCGTCTTTTTCCGTATAGCTCGTCGCACTCTATATGAGTGCGTGGATTGAAATTGTCTTCCGGCGACCTAATCGGAGGCCGATACGTTAGGTCGCACTTTATATGAGTGCGTGGATTGAAATCAACAGTTTCAGGAGAAGTACGGAGTGAATAAAGGTCGCACTCTATATGAGTGCGTGTATTGAAATTTAAAATAAGAAATACAAATTTCAATACACCTTAGGTGGATTGTCAACAGTAAATCAGACAACTTTTTTAAGGGCCTCTTGGCGGTACTGAACAGGTTTTATGTATCCCAGTGTTCCGTGAATGCGATGCTTATTAAACCAGTTGACGTAATCATATAGTTCGATCTCCAAATGATGAAGGCTCTGAAATTCCATCTGGTTTACGAACTCGGTTTTCATGACCTTGTAGGTGGCTTCCGCTACGGCATTGTCATAGGGACAGCCTTTCATGCTCAGTGAACGACCGATCTTAAAAGTTTCCAGAAGCTCGTTCATCTTTTCATTTTTAAATTCACTGCCACGGTCTGTAGGAAACCACTGAATTTGATGCAGATCACCCTGTACTGTGGCAAAGGCCCGAGAAATCAGAGCAGCGTCCTTGTTCGGACCTGCACTATGACCGATAATCTCTCGATTGAACAGGTCAACGAGTACGCAAATGTAGTGCCACTGGTGCTGAACCTTCACATAGGTCAGGTCGATGACAGCGAAGCGCCTGGTCTCGGTTTGGTCAAATTTACGATTCAGGATGTTGGCTGTAGCTTCTTCGTTGCATGCGGCTTTATGCGGCTTATACTGCGCCACCGTGTACGTGGAAACCAGTCCTTGTGCTTTCATGATGCGGCCAATTCGGCGTCTGGACACCACGAATCCGCGTTCATGGAGCTTGACCTTGATCTTGCCGTGTGCCGTAGGCTTTTCGGTTTTTGTGGAAGATATCCACAACCGCTTCGGTCATATCGTCTTCATGGACCCGTTCCCTGGCTTCATAGTAGAACGTACTTCTTGCCATTTGTAGGACATCGCACATTGCTGATACTGAGTATTTATCACGATTGTTCAGGATGATAGCTACTTTCGTCCCCTGATCAGCGCGGCTTGCTTTAAAATATCGACCTCCATCTTCAAACGCTGGTTCTCTTTTCGCAAAGCCATCAGCTCGTTTTCATCTGAAGAACGATTGTCTTTCTCCTTGAAGGATCCTGACGTCTAAGCTTGCTTGATCCAGCGATCTAAAGCTGAAGCTGTGAGTCCATATTCCTCCACAATCGTTGCCCGGGATTTCCCGTTTTCATAGAGTTGCACCATTTGCTTTTTAAATTCTGAGGTGAAGGTTTGCCGTTGTTGTTTTGGCATTGTAGAGATCCGCTCCTTAACATGATAGGTTTATTCTACAAGCCCTTATTTTTCTTCTCCAACTAAGTGTAGCCGATCCATTATTCAGCTAAAAGCAGATCATACTGTCACAGGTGAGCTACAAGGGACATGGCGCAAGGCAGGAGACGCTAGAGTCCAACTGACGCTGGGCGGGATCGCCTATGACGGAGTTTTCATAGACAATGGGATGAATTTACCAAGCGATATGTGATGGCATTTGCGGTTTATCCCAAACTGGGGAAATGGCTTGGGGCAGCCAGCTTCCTAATTCATCCGATGCAACCGTAGTTGAAAGTGTATATCGTGAGCTGGAGCTTGGTGATACAAGTCGGATGGTAGCAAATTTGACCTTGCCCAAAGAAGGCAGTCGGCAAACCTCGATTACCTGGAAAACCTCTGACCCGAACGTCATTTCCGCCACAGGCGAGGTCAAACGTCCTGCAATTGGTGAAAAGGCTACCTCAACAACCCTGACAGCTACGATTACCAAAGGGGGGAGTAATAAGCACAAAATCTTTAACATCACAGTATCCCCGTATGAGACGGCAACGCTGACGGCACAGTACCCATTTGAAAATGATCTCAAGGCTCACAAGGTTGTTTTTGCCAATGGAGTGGTTATCGGTGACCGAATCGATCGTGATGGCGGAGCCGTTACCTACACTGAGGGGGGAAGCGGCAAAGCGGTATTGTTGGATGGAAAATCCGGAATTCAACTGCCCCAAGGAATGATATCCGGTCCTGCATATTCCGTGTCATTGTGGGTTCCTCCCCATGAGTTGACGCTGTATACACCGACTTTTTTCGGAGCTATGGATAACAACCACTGGATTAGTTTGCTGCCCAAAGGTCCCGAGGGAGAGAACACGATGCTTTGGTCCGGCGGCTCACCTCGGTATAACGGCAGCACTGGTATGAAAATCAAAGCCAATGAGTGGACGCATCTGGCCTTCACGGTAGACAACGGAGTGTTATCCGTGTATGTGAACGGCAAACTTCAGTTAACAGGCGCAGGATTTCCGAATATATTTACATCCAAAGCCGGAACGTTTAGCTTAGGTGTTAACTGGTGGGACCCTGTTTTTAAAGGCGCTATCGATGAATTAAATATATTCGAAGGTGAGCTTCCTCCATCACAGTTGGCAGAGCTGGCAAAGATAAAATAAGTCCAGGCACGTATTTTCTGCCAAGTTAAAAGAACTTTGTGAAAGCAATTTTGTTCAGGTGCGAATGTGAAGCTCACATGAACTTCCCGGGTCCTTCGCACCTCAGATTTTGTCGAAAATACGTCGAAAGTGAACAAGATGTGAACGGATTGCAAGGGATTGAAGTAATAATGGATGCGTTTTGACCGAAATAACGCTAGAATATTACTTAAATGGGGAAGATTTGACCCATTTTCGCTGTCGCACTCTATGCGAGTGCGTGGATTGAAATATCCATAACATGTTCCTCCTGCTGTGCGACGACCGTCGCACTCTATGCGAGTGCGTGGATTGAAATACCTTCGCAATAATACTCGCTTGGCTGTTTTTCTGTCGCACTCTATGCGAGTGCGTGGATTGAAATCATATAAATCCGAAAGCATCGGTAGCACCCCGCTGGGTCGCACTCTATGCGAGTGCGTGGATTGAAATCTTTAATTGTCCAAGAAACTTTACCTTGCGTCGTTAGTCGCACTCTATGCGAGTGCGTGGATTGAAATATCCACAATCAAAAACAGTTTCTATCCACCTGTTTGGTCGCACTCTATGCGAGTGCGTGGATTGAAATATGACCAACCGTACTCGAATATCCACGTTAACAAGTCGCACTCTATGCGAGTGCGTGGATTGAAATCATATAAGGTACTCCCCAGCACTATCCACGCGTCGTCGCACTCTATGCGAGTGCGTGGATTGAAATTGTACTGGAACGTCCTGAGTTGGAACGCCCTGCGCTGGTCGCACTCTATGCGAGTGCGTGGATTGAAATTCCCTACTCCAGTCATCTAATAGCCACAAGATAGCCTCGTCGCACTCTATGCGAGTGCGTGGATTGAAATTTCAATCAAAAAATATACGATGCTCATAAAGTGCTTACCGTCGCACTCTATGCGAGTGCGTGGATTGAAATATAGCAGGTTTTTCTCCGTTATATGCCAACTGTACCGTCGCACTCTATGCGAGTGCGTGGATTGAAATAGATATGCAGGCTGCCCGTAGTCTCCTGAACCGATGTCGCACTCTATGCGAGTGCGTGGATTGAAATCCCTCATCATCACGTAGGCGTTTGATGTAGGTGGCATAGTCGCACTCTATGCGAGTGCGTGGATTGAAATAGTGAGTTGCTTTGTGGTGCTGCCCGCCTTGCGTTCGTCGCACTCTATGCGAGTGCGTGGATTGAAATCCCAGGCTACCCCAAACCAAATTAAAAACAGTAGTCGCACTCTATGCGAGTGCGTGGATTGAAATCATCCGTTCGAGGCCGCCGTTTGCTGCGATAAACTGTCGCACTCTATGCGACCGCGTGGGTTGTAATCGTGGAGGGTGTAAGTGAGGGACTAAAACGTAGAATCGTCCTCTGACTAAGTTAGTGAATTGAAAATAAAGCTGAATAAATTTCAGCTTTATTTTCAGTCTATACATCCAATATGTGCCGATAATTTAAATAATATAGTTGCTAATATGTAATTCAATAATTTTAGTGAATAGATTGAGAGGATTATGAGAAAAGACGGAAGTTATGTTTAAAAAGAATGAGAAAAAACCCGCTAAGGGCGGGCTCTTCAATATAATTCTATAGTTTTCAATCCACGCCTTTCAGCGACACGCCGAGTGTATCATAAATCATTAATTTAAAGCAATTTTTATCGACTACGTTGCAAAACATAAATTTTTTTGATCTTTTGGGAAATGTTACTGTGTTTTATATAAGGCTCCTATAAAATTATATTGAATAAGATGGGCGACATTAACATTCAGTAGTTATTAGTGAATTACAAGGAGGCGCTTAAAGATGGAGAAAAACAGTAGAAAAACAGAAAACAGTTTTCAGGAATTTAGTTTTTTGTTGCGAGTTGATAGATTTAATTATGATGAGTTATTAGATTATTGCCGCACTAAAGGGCTGCTTGTACACGAAATTAAAACTTGGGTTAATGTTTCTGAGCAACCTAATGAAATCAGAATTAAACAGTTGGAAGAAGAACTTAGAGGTACAAAGCAGAAATTGAAGGCATTAGCTAATGAGATGAAACAAAAAAATTATGCATTAGCAGACATTGCAACAGCAATAATTTCACGAGGAAAAAAATCCAAAAAACCTTAATTTTATAATTGTTCTATACAGTCATCCATAAATATAAGTGTGGTATTATAGAGGAGATTCAATACTGCTAACAATGGAAGAGATGCTAAAAAGACAGGAAATAAGTCTTATTATGAGACACTAGTTTTAATCAAAGAAATCTACAGAACGCATACAGCAGGTAATGTTATTAGCATAAATTTGATTTTGTTGTTTTTTTACTTGGTAAAAAAATTACTCTAAAAGAAAATTAAAGGGGATTAATGATGGACTATATCGCCCATATACGGGAAAGTGATCAAGAGGTTCAAACGGTTGCCGAACATCTATTGGAAACTCAACAATTAGCAGAAATCTATGGTGACAAAATAGGTATTCGGCATATTACCGGACTCGCTGGTATGTTGCATGACTTAGGGAAGTACACGACAAAGTTCCAGAATTACATTCGTTTAGCGATACAAAATCCGGAGAATCCACCGAAACGGGGAAGCGTGGATCATTCGACCGCTGGTGGAAAGTTATTGTACAACCTCTTTCACATTCAACCTCAAGGAGCATTTGATCAGCAGGATTTTATGAACAAGGGTCTATTAGCTGAAGTAGTAGGAAACGTGATTATTTCGCACCATGCTTATTTACAGGATTTTTTAGACCCCAATTTGGAATCGAAATTCTTGGATCGGGTGCGTGACCGAAAACTGGAGGGATTTGATCATGCGGTTGCCCTTTTTTATGAGCAAGTTATAGAGGAAACTACGTTTTATCATTATGTGAATCAGGCAGGAGCCGAGTTGGTTCGCTATATGAAACGAGATGATAAGACAGAGACTGAACTTAAAATGATGTTCTTAACCAAGTTTGTGTTCAGCGCATTGATTGATGCGGATCGAACGAACACTCGTTGTTTTGAAGAAAATAACGTGAAAGGCGATATAAGCAGCAATGAACCGATGATCCATCAAAAGTTATTTCAAACGTATTACGAAAAATTAATGGTACATATAAACACTTTGCAAACAGGGTTGAATGCCAGTTCTTCCATTCAACAACTTAGAAAAGAAATGTCCCAACAATGTGAGCAGTTTGCGGACAAGCCGTCCGGGATATATACGCTCTCCATACCTACAGGAGGTGGAAAAACACTAGCCAGCTTACGTTATGCCCTAAGGCATGCAGCCGCTTTTGAAAAAAAGCATATCATCTATGTTGTTCCATTTACGACAATAATTGAACAAAATGCCCAAGAGGTTCGAAAAATCTTACTGGATGATGCTAACATTCTGGAGCATCATTCCAACGTGGTCATGGATGAAGTAGAAAATATAGATGGAGAGAGTAACGAACTTGAAGATGCTGTCGTGAATACACGCCAAAAATTAAAGCTGGCGAAGGACAATTGGGATTCGCCGGTCATCTTCACCACGCTGGTTCAGTTTTTAAATGTGTTTTATGCAAGCGGCAGCAGAAATATCCGCAGACTTCACAATTTGAGTGAGTCCGTTATCATCTTTGATGAAGTACAAAAAATACCCACCCACTGTATTTCATTGTTTAATCAAGCAGTGAATTTTTTGAAAACATATGCTTCTTCAAGTATTGTTCTCTGCACTGCCACACAACCGGAATTGGATTTTGTACACAATAAGCTGGAAATTGAACCAGATGCCGAAATGGTGCACGACCTCGATTTTGTCATAGAAGCGTTTAAGCGGGTTGAGATCGTTGATAAAGCAACAGATGTGAGCATGGACACGGAAAAACTTGCCGATTTCGTGGAACAACGGCTTGCTGATGAACCAAGTATACTTGTTATTTTAAATACAAAAACGGTCGTGAAAAATCTGTATCACCGCTTAACAGAAGGAAGCAGTGGGGTCCCTGTTTATCACTTAAGTACCTCTATGTGCCCTGCTCACCGCAATCACATTCTGGACAAAGTAAAACAGCATCTAGCAAACCAACAACCTGTTGTTTGTATCAGTACACAACTCATTGAGGCGGGAGTGGATATTAGCTTTACATGTGTCATTCGCTCTTTAGCTGGCTTAGATTCTATTGCTCAGGCAGCAGGCAGATGTAATCGCCACGGAAGAGATGAAATGAAACAGGTGTTTGTCATTGATCATGAAGAAGAAGATCTTGGGCGGCTCAAAGAAATTAAAATCGGCAAAGAAATTACTAGAAAAATGTTCATTGACTTACAACGTGATCAAGCCTGCTATGGGGGTAACATATTGTCTCCCCAGGCTTTGGAAGTATATTTTCAAAAATATTATACCGAGCTAGAAACGAATTTGAATTATTTTATACCCGAGTTGAGAAAAAACATGACTGAACTACTGGCGGCCAATCGTAGTGAAAATACGTACTATCGTTCGTATTACAATGAGAGAGGCACGATTCTCCCCTTATTTTTAGCGAATAGCTATAACACAGCAGCAGATTATTTTGAAGTTATTGAAGATCATACGACCGCAGTCATTGTTCCTTATGGAAGTGGGGCCAAAGAAGGGAAGGAAATCATTGCTGATCTAAACGGACAGCAAAGCATAGAGGACCTTAGCAGCCTGCTGCGCAGGGCGCAGCAATTCACCATTAATATATTCCATTATGAGAAACAACAACTAGATCAAAATAAGGCGTTGGTTTCTTATTTGGATGGGAAAATATGGGCTTTAACTGAGGGGGCCTATAATAATTCCTATGGGCTTAACCTTGAAAATGATAGTCTGCATGACGGTTTTATCTTATAGGAAAACCTTTTTAGGTCTTGGGGCTTGTATTTTGCGTTGACTGACTGCGTCAAAAGTAATATTCTGGTATTGAATTTAGAAAAAAGTCATAGAAAGGAGGCAGTTGCCAGTTGAGAAACGCAATCGAATTTAAAGTTTATGGTGATTATGCACTGTTTACAGACCCGCTTACCAAACTGGGTGGGGAGAAATTAACGTACAGTGTACCAACCTATCAGGCATTAAAAGGAATTGTAGAAAGTATTTATTGGAAGCCTACCATTACAATGGTTGTCGACAAGGTTCGTGTTCTTAACCCCATCCGCATGGAATCCAAGGGGATTCGGCCCATCGAATATGGCGGCGGTAATACGCTTGCAAATTATACGTACTTGAAAGACCCTTGTTATGAGGTTCAGGCTCATTTTGTTTTTAATCTGCATCGTCCCGAGATGGAATATGACCGTAATGAGAACAAGCATCATAATATACTCAAACGATCGTTACTTGCGGGCGGTCGGAGAGATATTTTTCTGGGCACACGAGAATGTCAAGCCTATGTAGAGCCCTGTGTTTTTGGTGAAGAAGCTGGTTTCTATGATAACTATGGTGACATTCATCTGGGAAACATGGTGCATGGAATCAATTATCCGGATGAGACAGGCAGAAATCAGTTGGAAGTACGCTTGTGGAATCCGGTGATGAAGAATGGAGTTATTGAATTTATTCCACCGGAGAAATGTCCACAAGTTCGCATCATTTCGGATATGCAGCCTAAACGGTTTGATGAGCACAATGTTCAACCCGTTGATGAATTGCTTGCAGAATGGGAGGGGTGGAACATGAAATGAGTTGGCTGTTGAATTTATATGAAACGTATCAATCCAACCTTGGCCGTGTGGGTGTGATAGAGAAAAAGTATAAGGATCGCGAGTACACGCTGCTGCCCATCTCCCACACGACCCAAAATGCGCAGATTGAAGTGGAAATCACGGAACAGGGGGATTTTCATTCAGCCAGAGTGCTTGATAAAGATGACTTTAATACATTGATTCCTTGTACGGAGAAATCAGCCAGCCGGGCCGGGTCTGTCGTAGCGCCTTATCCGCTGCATGATAAATTAGGCTACGTTGCTGGAGATTTTGCAGCATATGGAGGAGAAGTTAACAAAGAAGATCCCTTTGCCGCTTATATTCAACAGTTGGAAGGTTGGGCCACGTCAGACTATGCTACTTCAAAGGTGAAAAGTATCTATTGTTATTTAAGCAAACGCCGATTGATTCAGGATCTGGTAAACGAATCTGTTTTATATCTGGATGAGCATCAGAAATTAATAGCTAAATGGGACAAAAAGTACGAGGCTTTACATCGAGAAAAACCTCTTATTTTTACGGCGGTTCCTGGTGAACAAGCGAGTGCTTTCATTCGTTTTAATGTGTATTCTCCACATCAAGCATTAGCCAAGGTCTGGAAAGATAAAGAGATGTATGATTCATTTGTTGGTTACTACAGTCACTTGCTGGGGGAAGAAGACATTTGTTATGTTACCGGAAAGCAACTTCCCAGCACAGATAAACATGCGAATAAAATCAGAAATTCCGGGGATAAAGCGAAGCTGATTTCCGCCAATGATACGAGTGGATTTACGTTCAGAGGCCGATTTGTTCATAGTCAAGAAGCGGCAAGTATCAGCTATGAAGTCTCTCAAAAGGCTCATAATGCATTAAAGTGGCTGATTCATCGTCAAGGTAAAATTATGGATAATCGTGTTTTTCTAGTATGGGGGAATGATGCCCCGGATGTGCCCGGCTTTACAGACAATGATAACATCTTTGCAATGGATTTTGGTCTCGAATCATCCAAACCGATAGCAATCAAAAGTCATACAAATGAAGAGATTGCATTTGACCTGGCCAAAGCCCTAACGGGTTACAGTAATAAACTTGCTGTCAAATCGGATTCCAAAGCAAAGGTCAATATTCTTGTGCTTGACTCAGCAACAACGGGACGCATGGCTGTTCTATATTATCGTAATTTGAATAAAAAACTGTATTTTAAAAAATTGATTGACTGGCATTCTACGTGTGTCTGGCTGCACCGTTATCAAAAAAATGAACAAGGCGAGTTGTTACAATTTTGGGGAGCTCCAGCGACTAAGGATATTGCTTTTGCGTCATACGGCCCCAAAGCGAATGACAAACTCGTTAAGGGTTTGATGGAACGCATGCTTCCATGCATCGTAGATGGGCGAGAAATTCCTCAGGATATCGTGAGGAGCGCTGTTCACCGTGCTTCTAATCCGGTATCTATGGAAAAATGGGAATGGGAGAAGACATTGAGTGTAACATGTGCATTAATTAACAAACAGGAGGGATACAACGTGGCATTAGATGAAGAAAATACGGATCGCAGCTATTTGTTTGGCAGACTGTTAGCGATTGCGGATGTGCTGGAACGAAACGCATTGGATCAGGAAGAGAAGCGTTCGACCAATGCCATACGCTATATGAATGCATTCTCACAACATCCTGAAAGAACCTGGAGAACGATTCAGAATGCCCTGCAGCCACACCAAGCTAAATTTGGCAAACGCCTCAACTATTATTCCAGCATGATTGATGAAGTCGCTTCAAAAATCCCATTTGATCAATTTAATAATGAACCGCTAACCGGCAAATATTTGCTAGGATTTTATAGTCAGCGATATAAGCTCTATCACAGCAAGAATAAACAAGAAAATAAGGACAGCAACGCAGGTAATGACGACAACCAAGATAGTAACAACTCAGACATGTAAATAAACAGTAGTATCAGATCATAACAATCTTTGAAATATAGAGTCACATGAAAAGGAGAAGAATAACATGTCTATTTTGGATCATAAAATTGATTTTGCCGTTGTTTTGTCTGTCACGAAAGCAAATCCGAATGGGGATCCTCTGAATGGTAATCGCCCGCGTCAAAATTACGATGGTTATGGAGAGATTTCAGATGTGGCCCTGAAACGGAAAATAAGAAATCGTCTGCAAGATATGGGAGAATCCATTTTTGTTCAGTCTAATGATCGGAAATGGGATGCTTATAATAGTTTAAGAGAACGTGCAGAGGCTAATCCTGAATTGGAAAAAATTTTCAAAGATAAGCAAGGCTCCAGTGATGAATTTGCCAAAATCGCCTGTCAGGGATGGATAGATGTTCGTAGCTTTGGTCAAGTCTTTGCATTCAAAGCGGCGAGTAAAGGAGCGGGGGTATCCGTAGGGGTGAGGGGACCTGTATCTGTACATACTGCAACTAGTATTGAGCCCATTGACATTACAACCATGCAAATCACAAAAAGTGTAAATTCCGAGCCAGGGAAAGAAAAAGGTTCTGATACGATGGGGATGAAGCATCGGGTAGATTTTGGTGTATATGTTTTTAAGGGAAGTATTAATACACAGCTAGCTGAAAAAACGGGATTTACAAACGAGGATGCCGGAAAAATCAAGGATGCGCTCATTTCGCTGTTTGAAAATGATGTATCCTCTGCCCGCCCTGACGGCAGTATGGAGGTTCATAAAGTCTATTGGTGGGAGCACAATTCCAAGCTTGGAAAATACTCATCCGCTAAGGTACACCGATCTTTAGAAGTTAAATTAAAAGAAAATGTAAACGGAAACGACAAAACTTTTGATACACATTATGAATGCATACTCACACCGCTCGAAGGCTTAGAGGTTCAAGAGTATGCAGGGCTATAATGAAGAAGACTATTTGCTGTTGTCAGGGATTCAGCATTTTAACTTCTGCAGAAGACAGTGGGCATTAATTCATATTGAGCAGCAATGGGAAGAAAACGTACGGACGATTGAGGGCAATCATTTACACCGAAAAGCCGATCAGCCTATGATTCGTGAGAAAAGAGGGGATAAGCTTGTGGTGCGCGCATTACCTGTACATTCCAGAGAACTTGGGATTACTGGCATCTGTGATGTGGTGGAGTTTGTGCGTGATCCTCTCGGCGTTTCGCTTGCAGGGGAGGAAGGTACGTACCTTCCTTTTCCTGTTGAATACAAGCGCGGCAAACCTAAACGAAATGATTCGGACCATGCTCAGTTGGTCGCACAAGTCATGTGCCTTGAAGAAATGCTCGTATGTGATATTTCCAAAGGCTATTTTTATTACGATGAGATCAAACACCGCGTAGAGGTCATCATCACCGCATCGGACCGTGAACGTGTGCGATCAAGTTTGCAGGAAATGAGGCAATACTTTGAGCGGAATCATACACCTAAAGCCAAAGTGGGTCCGCACTGCCAAAGTTGCTCGCTACATAACATATGTGTGCCTGAAATATTGAATAAAAGATCAGTTTCAAGCTTTATTGAAAGCAGGATAGCTGAATGAAAAAATTACTGAACACCTTATTTGTAACGTTGCCGGATACGTATTTGTCACTGGATGGAGAAAATATCGTGGTCAAACAAGAAGAATCCATTCTTGCACGTTATCCTTTGCATAATTTGGAGGCTGTTTGCACGTTTGGCTACGCAGGAGTCAGCCCAGGCCTAATGGGAGCTTGTGCAACACGCAACATCAACCTGACCTTTATGACGCGCAGCGGACGTTTTCTGGCACGAGTTACCGGAGAAAGCCGGGGAAATGTGGTGCTTAGAAAAGAACAGTATCGGATTTCGGATGATGAGAGAAGAAGTGCTCTTATCGCAAGAAATATGATTTTAGGTAAGATATATAACCATAAATGGATTTTGGAACGGGCAACGAGGGACTACTCTCTTCGTATTGATACGGATCGCATGAAGAAGGTGACCGCTTCTTTAACAGAGATCATGAAGCAGGTCCGCGAAGTGGAGGAACTGGACATGTTGCGCGGCTTGGAAGGAACAGCGGCGGTTCAGTATAATTCTGTGTTTGATGAATTGATCTTGCAGCAAAAGGATGATTTTTATTTCCATGGCCGTCATAAGCGTCCGCCGTTGGATAATGTAAATGCTCTATTGTCCTTTGCCTACACATTGCTGTCAAACGATATGAAGTCTGCTTTGGAAGCTGTTGGTCTGGATGCTTATGTAGGCTTCCTGCATAGAGATCGCCCGGGACGAGCCTCATTGGCACTGGACGTGATGGAAGAACTTCGAGGAGTCTATGCCGACCGCTTTGTGCTTTCGTTGATTAACAAAAAGCTGATTCATGGCAAAGGATTTTACAAGAAGGAAAACGGTGCTGTGGTGATGGACGATGATACGAGAAAAATCGTATTGAAGGCATGGCAGGAGCGGAAGCAGGACAAGATCATTCATCCTTATTTGAATGAGAAAATGTCCTGGGGGCTGGTGCCCTATTCACAGGCCTTGCTCATGGCTAGGCATATTCGGGGAGACTTGGACGAGTATCCTCCATTTTTGTGGAAGTAGGTGTTAGCTTGCTGATTCTGATTACTTATGATGTAAGCACGGTAGACAGTGCAGGTAGAAAAAGACTGGCCAAGGTTGCAAAAAAGTGTACAGATCACGGACAAAGGGTACAAAATTCCGTATTTGAATGTATTTTGGATTCGACGCAGTTCCGTCGTTTGAAATATGAATTAGAAGAATTGATAGACAAAAAAGAAGACAGCCTGCGATTCTACAACTTAGGTGATAACTACAAAAAGAAAGTAGAACATATCGGGGCCAAAGAAACTTATGATATGGAAAGCCCACTGATTTTGTAAGGTGCGAATGTGAAGCTCACATAAAAACTCCGGGTCCTTCCCACCTCGAAATTTGTCGAATAGCAATGGAGAAGCTTTCTATCCGTAAAAGTCAATAGGTAACCCAAGCCTATTTGGCATCAGTTTTTCGAAAATACATGAAATTGATATCACTTAGATATGAATTACTGCATTTTCGCTGTCGCACTCCACGTGAGTGCGTGGATTGAAATATAATCCAATGCAGAAAATGAAATCATCGCTTCAAAGTCGCACTCCACGTGAGTGCGTGGATTGAAATCATCTGATCAACGAACCAGTCTTGCCCGGGTGACGTCGCACTCCACGTGATTGCGTGGATTGAAATACTTGGAGAGATTACTGGAGCGCTCGGTCCCTTTTGTCGCACTCCACGTGAGTGCGTGGATTGAAATATCCACGATCTGATCAATCTTACCGGACAATATAGGTCGCACTCCACGTGAGTGCGTGGATTGAAATTCGTATTCATCAAGATTGCTCACGATTACAGCATAGTCGCACTCCACGTGAGTGCGTGGATTGAAATAATCAAGAAGTACACGAAACGCATAAAGTGCTCACTTCCGTCGCACTCCACGTGAGTGCGTGGATTGAAATTATCGTGACCAGTGAATTAATGTGATACCACCCACGTCGCACTCCACGTGAGTGCGTGGATTGAAATCATCACCACCAGTGTGAAATTAAGTGAATACAAAGTCGCACTCCACGTGAGTGCGTGGATTGAAATAGCAATGCTGACGGCGTGACCGGGCATGAGGGTGCAGTCGCACTCCACGTGAGTGCGTGGATTGAAATCAGTATGTTGTATACGATGAGGAAATAGGTGTAGTCGCACTCCACGTGAGTGCGTGGATTGAAATCCCCTGTAGCTCAACGGCGTTCAGATCCCATAAAATGCCTCTGTAATGTCCCAGAAGCCTTTTTTGTTAAGCGTATTTTTATAAAATCCAAAACTTGACGTTTTGCATTAGTATATGACATAGAAGGAGGAATCATGCTGATGAATCCGGGTGTCTTTACTTCGTGTCGAACGGGCCAGAAAAAGACTGTACCAAGTGCAGGAGAAATACGGATTTTTAACGCATCCCAAAGTGATAGAACAATCCAGAAAACTGGATCATTTACTGAATCAATACCAAACCTGCAAATCAAAATCTTAGCTCATGCGTTCTTGCGTGCTCTGAAGGCAGAACACAGACCATAATCATGTGAAATTGAACATTACATAAATTGAACATAACCATCATGTGGAGGTAACATAGTTGAAAAGAAGCATTACTCCTATAACCCCTTTCGGTTGGAAAATCAAACAAAAGCTGGCCGAGAAACAGCTTGACCAAAGCACGTTTTGCGATACATATCATATTCCTCCTAGCCGATTGTCCAATCTCATTCACGGAACACGTAAGGCCAAAAAATATAGAAAGCAAATATCTGAATTGCTTGGCATAGAAGAATAACCCCTCTGTGTTCTCCTTCTACATAGGAAATCCTAAGCGTAGGCTACAGTGGCAAAAGAACCCTTGTTTATTTAATATAGATGTATGTCAAATGCTTAGACAAGGAGTTGATGCGGTCTATGGGGATCTTTTCCAGAATGGCAGAACGGAAGATTGCGGAGGCGATGGCAAGAGGTGAGTTTGATAACTTACCGGGAGCAGGCAAGCCACTGGACATTGAGGATTTATCCCATGTCCCGGAGGAACTGCGTATGTCGTACAAGCTGCTGAAAAATGCGAACATTTTACCGGAGGAGCTCCAGCTGCAGCAGGAATGTGTTCAACTGCATGATTTGCTTCACGCTTGTCGCGAGGCGGGAGAACAGGAGCGAATCAGTCGCAGGCTAACTGAAAAGTCACTGCGTCTCCGCATGCTGCTGGAGGAAAGAGGACTGAACACTTCGTCTGTATTTTATGAATATGAGTCCGCTGTACGTAAGCGGCTGGAAGAATAGAAGCGAATGAAGCAAAGACAAAATGCCATTGCCCGTATATTGAGCACTATCAATAAAAGCATTAACGCTGCAAAGCAGACAGCTTCCTGAGGAACTGTTCTGTCAGGATGACTGGCTCTTTGGGCAGCTTATCGAGATGAAAACCCTGGATCAAATCCACAGCCTTCACAGGCTCGGGAGCATCCAGCAGTCCGGAAAAATAGGCGAGCCAGCCAATGACTGCTTCCGGTGTGATCCCTTGCCTCCGCATCGCCCGGAGTGCTACTGCGCCATGTCGTTTGGCGAGCCGCCGGCCATCCGGACCCAGGACAAGTGGGACGTGTGCAAATCGTGGCGGTTCCCAGCCAAGAGCCTGGTACAGCAAGAGCTGCCGGGGGGTGGAATCGAGCAGATCATATCCGCGCAGCACATCGGTGATATGCATATCCGCGTCATCGACCACGACGGCAAGCTGATAGGAAAACATGCCGTCCGCCCGTTTGATGATAAAATCTCCCCCTTCTGCAGCGCCGAAGGCCACATGACCTGCTACCTGATCCTGAAATGAGATGACAGTTTCAGGACTTTGCGGTACTTTAAAGCGAAGTGAAGGGAGCTTGTACTGTGACCTGGCCATGGCTTCCTGAGGACTAAGGCTGCGACATGTCCCCGAATATGCAGGTCCTTCACCAGATAGTCCGTGCGGAGCACTGGCGGCAGCAAAAATATCTGCCCGGCTGCAAAAGCAAGGATACAGCAAATCCTGCCCCTGTAGTTTGTCCAATGCAGCCTGGAACCGTTCCAGCCGCTCACTTTGGGTATAGGGGCCGTAGGGGCCGCCTACATCCGGTCCTTCATCCCATTCCAGCCCGATCCAGCGCAAATCCTCCATAATTCCCTGAGCCAGCGGGCTGCGAGCCCGAGTCATATCAATGTCTTCCATACGCAAAACATAGGTTCCGCCCAGAGAGCGAACATGCAGCCATGATAATAATGCGGTGCGGGCGTTTCCCAAGTGTATCCATCCCGATGGTGTTGGGGCAAACCGACCTCTGATGGGTTGGGCCTGTAATTCCATACAACAATGACCTCGTTTCTAGATCCGTCCTTTAGCATTCCATATAATACATATTATAAAACGATTATGCCGCGAGTGCATCCCGACAGGACAAGACGATAACATCGGAAACTTTGATACAGCTAGCATACCTACTATAGCCAGACGGGACATCTAAAAATCTGTATAATAGATTCAAAAGCATGTCAGACCATCATAATTACAGGTAGTGAAAAATTCAAATAGAAATTAACATTGATAGAAAATTCACATATAAATTCGAAACAGAAAATTTATTGCAGAAATAATAGATGCAACGAAGCAAAATAAATAAGTAAATTTAGAACATGCGCATTCGCGTATTATTGGAGAGATTTCAATTGACAGAATTTCATTTATCGGATAAACAACTGCCAATCATGCAAGTGATCCCCGAGCTTAGACATGCGCTGCAATCCCATTCGTCCGCTGTCCTGATTGCACAGCCGGGTGCAGGAAAAACGACGGTTACACCGCTGGAGCTGCTGAATGAGTCGTGGCTGGCAGGACAAAAGATGATCATGCTGGAGCCAAGGCGTCTGGCAGCACGTGCAGCGGCGGCCCAAATGGCGAAGGCATTGGGAGAATCGACCGGGCAGACGGTAGGCTACCGGGTTCGCATGGACACCAAAGCAGGTCCAAACACCAGAATTGAAGTGGTTACTGAGGGGGTGCTGACCCGAATGCTGCAGCATGACCAGGCTTTGGAAGGAGTGGGACTCATCATTTTTGATGAATTCCATGAGCGCAGTCTGCACGCAGATTTGGGCTTAGCGCTTGCTCTGCAAAGTCAGGCACTGCTGCGACCAGATTTAAAAATATTAATCATGTCTGCCACACTGGAGGCCGAGCCGGTCTGCCGACTATTGAGAGATGCGCCATTGCTGGAATGTCCGGGCAATGTATTTCCGGTAGAAACGTTTTATAAATCCAAGCCTTTATCGGCTTCATTAGAAGATTTTACGGCAGAAGCGGTGGAACAGGCGCTTCATGCCCATGAAGGAGATGTGCTGGTATTCCTGCCCGGGGCCAGGGAAATTCATCGAACGGAGCGAGAGCTGGTTTCGAGGAATTTGCCTGCACAGGTCAAGGTCATTCCACTGTATGGCAGCATGAAGCTGGAGCAGCAAGACGAGGCGATACGCCCTTCGGCATTGGGTAGCCGAAAAGTAGTCCTGGCCACCTCGATTGCTGAGTCCAGCCTCACGATTGCAGGGATTACGGTGGTGATCGACAGCGGATTGTCGCGGGAGTCGGTATTTTCCGCGCGAACCGGCATGAGCCGTTTAACCACCGTCAGGGTGTCCAAAGCCTCGGCTGACCAGCGCCGCGGGCGGGCGGGCCGTCTTCAGCCGGGCGTATGCTACCGGCTGTGGAGCGCGCAGGAACACGCCGCGCTCCCGGAGGCCAGCCGCCCGGAAATCGTGGCGGCCGATTTGGCTCCGCTCGCGCTGGAGCTGGCCGCCTGGGGCGTGCGCGAGCCCGCCGAGCTGGCCTGGCTGGATACCCCGCCTGAGGCGGCGTATCGCCAGGCCACGGGCCTGCTGCGCCAGCTCGGCTGCCTGTGCAGCGCAGCCGATGGCACCGCAGGCGGCATAACCGCGCACGGGCGCGAGGTGTCCGCTCTGGGCGCACATCCGCGGCTGGGGCACATGCTGCTGCGTGCAGCCGCCCTCGGTCTGGCGCCTACCGCCAGCCGCCTGGCTGCGCTGCTGCAAGAGCGTGACCCGTTCCGCGCCCATGGCGGAACGGACTTGCGCCCGCGGCTGGATGCCTTGCGCGAGGCGGCTCATGCCCGCAGCACGCACAGCCTGCTGCGGGAGGCCGACGATACGGTGATCCGCCGTATCGTGCAGGAAAGCCGGCAGCTGCTGGCATCGCTGTCGCAAGCAGCCGCAGCGGAGGACGAGCCTGACGGCTCCGCGGCCTGCGGGCTGCTGCTGGCCTTTGCGTATCCGGACCGGATCGCGCAGGGCCGGGGGGATGGCCGCTTTTTGCTTAGCAGCGGCCGTGGAGCGCGACTTCGGCAAGTGGAGTGGATGTCGCGCTCGTCCTATCTCGTCGCTGCTGAGGTAGACGACGAGGGAGCGGATGGGGTCATTCAGTTGGCGGCCCCGGTTGAGCTGCATGAGCTGCTGGACCATTGTAGGGAATGGCTGCAGGAGCAAGCCCATGTATACTGGGACAGTTCAGCTTCAGCGGTAAGAGCGCGTAAGGTTTTACAGCTTGGCTCGCTTGTTTTGAAGGAAGCATCCTATGAACGGCCACCGGCTGAGGAAATAGCTGCCGCCTTGATGCAGGGCGTCCGTGAACGTGGCTTGAAGCTGCTATCGTGGAACCGGCAAACCCTTCAGCTGCAAGCCCGCTTGATTTTTATGCACTTCTCGGCTCCCGAGGACTGGCCGGACAGCTCGGATGCCGCGCTGCTGGATTCACTGGAGTCGTGGCTGTTGCCTTTTGCGCTTGGAGCCAAAAATGTATCCGACCTGCAGCGGCTGGACGGTAGCGGATTGCTGCTTGGCAGGCTGGATTGGGAGCAGCGGCAGCAGCTTGAGCAGGAAGCGCCAACGCATATACGTGTACCCAGCGGCTCCCGTCTTCCTGTCGATTACTCGAATCCCGAGGCACCTGTGCTGGCAGTACGGCTGCAGGAGCTGTTCGGCATGAAGAATACGCCCCGCATTGGCCGTGGGCGCGTGCCGCTCGTGCTGCATTTGCTGTCACCTGCCCAGCGGCCTGTCCAAGTGACCTCCGACCTGTCCAGCTTCTGGAATGAGGCATATTTTGAAGTCAAAAAGGACTTGAAAGGCAGATATCCCAAGCATTATTGGCCGGATGATCCTCTGGAAGCAACGGCGACTCACAGAGCCAAGCCCAAGCGTTGATTTGCTCTATTTGATGTCCAATCCGTTTGTTATAGTGAGCAGCGTCTTCCTAAGAGGGAAGGCTGCTTTTTTTATCGGCTATGTTAATCAGAAAGAACTTCCGTATCAACAACAAAGAAGACCGAGAAAGTTATTCCTCGGCTTAGTAATGTCCTAAAGATACACCACTTAGAAATAGGCGACATCGGGATCAGCAGTATGAAATTGTTTTTGTTACACGCACGTTTAACCATTCTATATCTTTTGGTGGAATTGCAGTTATAATAGATTCATACTTTGCTAGAAGATAACAGGAGAGTGACATGAGTCGAAAAGAGAAAATATCCGAAGTCGCTTTGTTGAGAGGACTGGCCTTTGCGGCCGTTGTTCTTCAGCATTCCGTCGCACATCATGCGGTTGCGCAGGGGGCGCGCATCCAGGACGGGGTTTTGATGACACTGCTATTGCTGTGTTCCAAATTTGCAGTACCTGTGTTTGTATTTATTACCGGAATGGTGTTGTTTTACAATTATGATGGAGCTTTAAAATACGGGACGTTTTTACGTAAAAGGTTCATGGATATCATCGTTCCTTATATCATATGGTCTCTTGTATACGAGTTGGGAAATCAGCTTGCCCAAGATGGAGGGCTTATTCACCCGCTCGATTTTTTTCTGAAGCTTTTGAACGGGAAAAGCAGCTATCATCTGTGGTATATCGTTATGATTATCCAATGTTATGTGTTATTTCCTGTATTTCGTGATGTGGTGCGCCGCTTGTCTGCGTTAATGCCGTCAAAATGGCGACCCGCTGCATTGGCTGGAGTCGGGGCACTATATGTGTTGCTTATGTTCGCAGTAGGACCTGTATATCATATGATGGATAAGCTCCAGCTTCCGGTCATTACTTCCTGGTTTACCCTTTACGCTGACCGGAATGTGATCTACTTTTTCTTTTATTTTGTGCTAGGCGCGGCGGCGGGGATGAACGTCAAACGCTGGGATGAATGGGTGATCAAGGCCCAGAGGGTGTACTGGCCGCTGTTTATCGTGATTACAGGATACTTGCTGTATGAGATGATCAGCTTGTTCCAGACGCCGCAAGGAGCGGTATTTTCCTTTAATTACTTGTCCCTGCTGCGTCCGGTCATGGCTGTGTATTGCGTTACATCTATTTTTGCAGCCTATCGGGTGGCTACGTGGATCGCCCATAAGGGTGGGCGTGCGGCGAGTCTGCTAACCTCAATCGGTACGCTGTCCTACGGAGCGTATCTGATGCATGCCTTTATGCTGCGTGTGACCTACTATTTTGATGAAACGTTGTTTGCAGAATGGAATCATGTGCTGCGTACGCTGATCTCGTTTGTACTTTGTGCCGTATTCTCCATTGCGGGAACCTGGCTGCTGGCTCGTACGCCACTGGGAAAATGGGTGGTGGGGCTGCAGGTGCGTCCCCGTCCGGCCGGAGGTCCGCCAGCCCTGCAAAAGCAGGCCTGATTTTACGGTTTCCTTACGCCTCAAATAATCTCGTTGTGGATGTTGCTTAAGTCCGCAACGGGATTTTTTTACATATAAAACGGAAAAATGGAGCGAAATTCACCTTTTCCAGGATTCTTCTCACCATGCAGAAATGAGATATTCTAGATTGCTAATTATATAATTTCAACATATGAAAAATTCACAATAGAAAAAATAATATGGTATCCCACCACTCGCAGCCTGCCTGAGAACGCTTCATTTTATCTCTCTCCCCATCTAAAAAACAGTCACAAGGGGCGAAGTATCTTATATGCTCTCCTGTACTGAAAGGAAATAGGGTATGGACACAGTGTGGTTTATAATGGAAGATAAGGTGTATGAATAAGTATGGAGGAGGCTGTGAAAATGGCGTTTATGATATCCCAGCGGGCTTTTATTAAAATTTATCTGATCACTATGGTGGAGAAGCATCGCGGTTATGGATATCAGATGCTCGAATCGATGAAGGACGAATTTCGTAGTTTCGGCTATGTTCCGCCTCAGAGCGAGGTCTATCGGGCGCTGCATGAGCTGGTACAGGAAGGCGTGTTTTATCGTACCAAACGTTTAAAAGGAACAGACCCCCGCGTAGATTTTCAGGAAATCGTGCTGTATCATTTTACAGATGATGGGGAGGAGAAGGCCCGGCTTTATAAAAAGCAGGTCAAAACCGATCTGGACCGCTGCTTGGGGATGCTGCACAAAGCGGAACAAGACAATTATTCCTAACCTTGAAAGGATGAAAATCATCGCATAAAAGTTATAACCACATTCACAGAAGATTCAGAGAGCAGCCTGTCCCAAGGACAAGCTGCTTTCTTTGGGATTTCACGAATACCTGGCCATATCATACCTGCTCCTAGTGCCGGACAATCAGCCTAAACTTTTATTTCCAGCCTGGAATGTGTTATAAAAAGAATAGTGTGTTAAGGAGGGAACAACCGATGGATGAACATATGAAGCGTCGTCTGGACAAACAAAAGCAGCTGTTTAAACAACTGGGCATTCAGCTGGACGCGCTCTCCATTCATGAAAAACAGTTTAAACATAAAATGCGCGGCTATGATCCGGATGAGGTAGATGCCTTTCTGGATGAAATCATCAAGGACTACGAACGTTTTTATGCGAATATAGCCGACCTGATGGACAAATGGCAGGAACAGCAGGCAACGATACGTGATTTGAAAAATGCACCCAAGCCTGCCGCCGATTTTAACGCGCTTGACCGCCGTCAGCTGGAGGATATCGTCAAACAGCTTGAATACAGTGTTCGTCAGTTGAAGGTGCGCTTGCGTCCTGAAAATGACTATTTTCCGGAGTGAAGCGCAGCAAGCGCTGTGTCGGCGCCTCTGTATTGTGGTATGATGTAGTTATATATTTTACACAATCATTCAATGAGGCACACATTAAAAGGTGGTTAACATGAGTACCCATTTTTCCGTAAGTATCCATTGTCTGCTTCTACTGGCTGAAGGAGCGCCTGAGCGAATGACCTCGACACTTATCGCTTCGAGCATTAATACCAATCCGGTCGTTGTCAGGAGAATTATGAGCAAGCTCAAGCAAGCCGGACTGGTTGACTCCTCGCCGGGAGCACGCGGCTTTCGTTTGAGCATGTCGAGCTCTAATATGAATCTAAAAATGGTATATGAAGCGACCAAGGATGAAGGTCCGCTGTTTGCCATTCATACCGACAGCAATCATAATTGCGAGGTAGGCAAGAATATAGACGCTTTGTTGGATGGTTTATATGCCGTGGCGGAGCAGAAAATACAGGCGTTTTTCGAGACCATCACGCTGCGTGATCTGGAGCAGGCACTCCAGCAGCGGATTGGGCACCAGACCTCGTCTGTGTAAAGATACCGGTAAGGAGAATTGAATATGAAAATCGTCGTACTTTCCGATACACATATGCCGTATCGAAGCAAAGCGCTTCCCAGTCGGCTTGTTCAGGAGTTAAAAGACAGTGATCTGATTCTCCATGCCGGAGACTGGACAGACTGGTTCGTATATGAACGCCTGGCTGAATTTGCACCTGTACAAGGGATTGCCGGAAACAATGATGGAATAGACATCGTAGATCGTCTCGGCTATCAACGCATCGTTGAAGCCCGGGGCAAACGAATTGGTATGGTTCACGGCCACGGCTGGCGCGGCTCGACAGAAAATATTGCGCTGAATACGTTCAAGGGAGAACCGTTGGATTGTGTGATTTATGGACATTCGCATATTCCGGTGATCAAAAGAGTAGGAGAACTGCTTGTCCTGAATCCCGGTTCTCCGACGGACAAGCGTGGTGAGGATGAATATTCATTCATCGTGCTAACCCTGGAAGCCGGGCGGCTCGAAGCACAGCTCGTTCTTTACCCAGATAAACATTAATAAACCTACAACCGTTGATCAAAGGGGAAGCTATGGCTATATTTGAATTGGAACCGATGAAGCATCATGTGCTGATCTGTAATGGAGGCACATGTATGCGTCATGACGGTGAAGAAGTGACACAAGCAATCCGGGAAGAAATCCGCAAGCAAAACGCGGAAACCTATATTCATACGACCAGAACTCGCTGTAATGGCCGCTGTCACGATACTGCGGTGGTGATCGTCTATCCTCAAGGCGACTGGTATGGCCAGATGACGCCCGCTGCGGGCACACAACTGGTACAGAAGCTCGTTGAGGGAAAAAAGCTGGAGCCTCATCTTTTTCATGAATGTACGGGCTCATCCCGTCCGGAATAATCCAATACGTGATCCAAATAGGAACATGGGAAGAGAAAATCTTTACGGAGATTTTCTCTTTTTTGCGTTTAATCCTTGTTCTGAAAGGTAAAAGTATACTGTGACAACCAGACCGATAGGGAGGGAAGCAACAATGGCCCCATTTGACAATGAACTGCACGATCAGAATGATGGGAAGGAACGAAGAGGGAGAATGGAGCATGACGCTCAGGAGCAGCCCGTAAGCCGGGATCATGCAGAGCAGTATCCGACGGAGCAGGAGAGCCTCTTTGACCGTTTTGAAAGTGAGCAGACAGTAGATGCTATTCCTGTCGAGGATTTGAAGCTGGAACAACAGGAGGAATTCGACAAGGATGCAACCAAACACACCTCTTCCAGTGAGAAAAAATACAAAGGCGATGTATAAACGTTCAGGCGGCTGGTAATATTTTTAAAAAATCTCTTGACATTAAGATATATATATTATACATTTGGTTACGAAAAGTAATTAAATTTTCTCAGGAGGTAACAAAAATGTCCAAAGACTTTTTCACAGCTCTGAAAGAAAGACGTTCCTATTATGGTATTAGCAAAGAACAAGTAATCTCTGATCAACGGATTCAAGAGATTGTAGAGGAAGCTGTGAAATATACACCGACCTCTTTTAACTCTCAAACTTCACGCGCAGTGGTATTGCTCGGAGAGCATCATGACAAACTGTGGAATATTACGGAGAACATCTTGCGTGAGGTTGTAGGCAACGAGGAGCAGTTTAAGTCTACTGCTGAGAAAATGAATGGCTTCCGCAGCGGCTACGGAACCGTGCTGTTCTTTGAAGACAACAATGTTGTAGCTGGACTGCAGCAACAATTTGAAGCATATGCAGACAATTTCCCGATCTGGGCCAACCAATCCAACGGTATGCTGCAACTCGTTGTATGGACAGCTCTGGAGCAAGAAGGACTCGGGGCATCCCTTCAGCATTACAACCCTCTGATCGACGAAAAAGTGAAAAATGAATGGAACATCCCTGAGCACTGGAAACTGATTGCTGAAATGCCATTCGGCAAACCAACCTTCCAACCTGGCGATAAAGAATTCCAGCCTATTGAAGAACGCGTAAAAACGTTTAAGTAAGACCCTACTTTGAATAGAAATTGGCTATAAAAAATGACCTCATCCTCCACTTTACCGTGGGTTTTGAGGTCATTTTTGGGATGTTCCCGTTTAAGTGCAACCCAAATACCGCAGCTTTAGGAGCTGCGGCTATAAGGATGGATGTGTATCTGTCTCAGACTAAAGGGCGAAGCGCTTTAATTGATCGCTTATGCCGTACTTACGTAAAATTTCCGTTTGTTTGCTGCCGATCAGATCAAAATGAGGATAGGGCTGACGCTGATGGATATATCGGGGGTTCAAGCCGTTATTGCCGCACCACAAACGCAGCTTGTCCAAATCAGAGCACCCTACCTTGGTGACCGTCGTATTTCCCGGGAAACGATCATCCAGCCAGTAATGCGTCAGAAACGCAATTTCACCGCGACTGACCTCTCGTTTCCAGGCGGCAAGCTCCTGTCGGTTAATGCCAAATGCCATCTGTCTCATCCTTTCCCGGCTCATTCCCCAAAATCATGGATTGTCACGTAAAAGTGCCAGTTTTTTCGTACCATCGCTTGTATGATGATCCTTGCCGGAACACACAATAACAGGAGATCGTGTATGACGATCTCCTATTCGCGGTTAAAGCCATCTTTCGGCCCAGATCTCTACACCATTCAATGCATCACCCAGCTCTTTCCCTTTGCGTGTCAGACAATACTCGGTACGCACAGGCCGTTCGGCGATGACATTGCGAAGGATCAGACCGGAAAGCTCTAATTCCTTGATGCGTTCGTTCAGCATACGTTTGCTAAGATCAGGTATAGAGGCATGAATTTCACTGAATCGTTTGGGATGTTCCATCAAAGTATGAATGATGAGAGCGGTCCATTTTTTGCTGATGATCTGAAAGGATTGTTCAACCTTACCACACAAAAGCTTGGGCTGCCTGTCGTCGCTCATCTGAATCCCCTCAATTTCATTGTTTGTTTTAAACAGTATACTAAAAGTAACTCCGTATACCAATAGTAACTATAACATGTTAGAGCAACTGTAACATTTTTTCACTTTCCTTTTGTCAATCATACCATAGAAAACGTTATCATAGCAGTATATATCCAATGTTCACGATTTCGCTGAAATTTGATTGACTTTCCCCTTATTTTGGGTGTATTATGGGTTGCGTTAATTCTGCAGGTAACTTTTAATAACCTCATCTTTAAAATGGGAAGAAGGAATAATTCATGGATTCAATGACTTTTGTCTTGTTTGGAGCGACAGGGGATTTGGCAAAACGCAAAATTTACCCTGCCTTGTATAATTTGTTTGTAGAAGGTAAAATTCCGGCTTCCTTTTCTGTCATTGGGATGGGGCGCCGTGAAGTGGCTGACGAGCAGTTTCAAAGTAATGTAGAGCAATCCATTAAGGATTTTTCCAGACAGGTGAATGATGATCGTGCACAGATGGATCAATTTTTGAGTGCTTTCCGCTATTGCGCTTTGAACGTTAATCATCCGCAAGATTATAAAAATCTGCTGCAACTTGCTGAGCAACGCGAAAATGACTTGGGAATTCCGGGGAACCGCATGTTTTACTTATCGGTGGCGCCGGAATTTTTTGATGTGATCGCTCTCAATATTCGGGAAAGTGGTTTGGCCGAAACCAAGGGCTGGAAACGACTCATTATCGAAAAACCGTTTGGGCACGATCTGGAATCGGCCCGTGAGCTTAATGATCGCTTGAGCAGAACATTTGCCGAGGATGAGATTTATCGCATTGACCATTATTTGGGCAAGCCAATGGTGCAGAACCTGGAAGCCTTGAAATTTGCTAATCCATTACTCCAGGGGGTATGGAACAATCAGTACATTGCCAATGTACAAATTACCGCTTCTGAGATCGTGGGGGTTGAGGAGCGCGCAGGATACTACGATCATTCCGGAGCGATTCGTGACATGGTACAAAATCACATGCTGCAGGTGCTGATGATGGCAGCCATGAACAAGCCTGCGCATGTAACCGCTGATCAGGTGCGTGACGAAAAAACCAAAGTTATGCAGGCGCTCCGTCCACTTGATCCTTCGGATATCGCCTCCAGCGTGGTTAGAGGGCAGTATACGAGCGGTGAGATTAACGGAACCGCAGTTCCTTCCTATAAAGAAGAACCGGGAATTGCGCCTGATTCGCAAAATGATACATTTATCTCTGCTCGTCTATGGATTGACAATGAGCAGTGGTCAGGTGTGCCATTTTATATTCGCACCGGTAAACGCATGAAAGAAAAATCCACACGTATTGTTGTGGAGTTCAAAAAAGACAGCACAGATCCATATGCTGCTCAAGGGCAGTCATCTGAAGCAAACTTACTTGTTATTCATGTGAATCCGGATGAAAAGATAACCCTGCGTCTGAACAGTAAAGACCCGCTGGATAATGGTCATCTGGAAACCGTTCTGATGAACTATAATACCGATGATAAGGATGTACCGGAAGCTTATGAGCGCCTTATCTTTGATGCGCTGCGCGGCGATTCCACCTTCTTCGCTCACTGGAATGAAGTCGAGCTTTCTTGGATGTGGGTACAACCCGTACTGGAAGCTTTTGCACGTGGGGAGGTTCCGCTTCACATCTATGCAGCAGGCTCTTATGGTCCGAAAGCCTCGGATCAATTGTTACAGGAACAGGGCTTTGCCTGGTGGCTTGACCAAAAGTCAGAAAGTGCTGAAAAAGCAGTTGTTCGCGCTTAATCATTAGCAGGTTACAATATAATTTTGCTACGGCAGGAGGCCTTTACAATGCAAATTGGACTAATTGGTTTGGGAAAAATGGGCTTGAATCTCGGCAGAAACCTGATCGATCATAAGCATGAAGTGGTTGCTTATGACGTGAATGCAGCAGCGATTCAAGAATTGAAGGAGTATGGCGCTACAGGTGCTTCTACATTAGAGGAGCTTGTTCAAGCTACACAATCTCCGAGAGTGCTGTGGATTATGGTTCCCCATCAAATTGTGGATACTGTGTTGGATCAGCTTCAACCGTTACTGTCCAAAGGAGACATCATTATTGAAGGCGGCAACTCTCATTACAAGGAGTCCATTGCTCGTCATACCCGTCTGAAAGATCACGGCATCAGCTTCATGGATGCAGGAACTTCCGGCGGTATGGAAGGCGCGCGTCATGGCGCTTGTTACATGGTCGGCGGCGATCCGGAAGCATGGGCAGTGGTTGAACCCATTTTCCGCGATACAGCGGTGGAAAATGGCTATCTGTATGCTGGTAAATCCGGCAGCGGACATTTTCTCAAAATGGTTCATAACGGTGTGGAATACGGTATGATGGCTTCTATTGGTGAAGGCTTTGAAGTACTGGAAAAAAGCAACTTTGAATTTGACTATGAGCAAGTAGCGCGTGTTTGGAACAACGGGTCCGTTATTCGCTCCTGGCTGATGGGCTTGACTGAACGTGCCTTTTCCAAGGATGCGAATTTGGATGAAATCCGTGGTGTTATGCACTCTTCCGGTGAAGGCAAATGGACCGTTGAAGAAGCACTGGATCTTCAGGCGGCCACTCCTGTCATTGCTTTGTCCCTGCTGATGCGTTACCGCTCTCTGGATACAGATACGTTTAACGGTAAAGTAGTTGCTGCGCTTCGCAATGAGTTCGGCGGTCACGCAGTTGAAAAGAAATAAAACCGATCTCAGGTAGTATGTATCCCCGTAGCTGCACAGGCTGCGGGGATATTGTTATATGCTCTTGCCATGCGCTTTTGCACGGTATGCATATTTTTCCTTGTATGTTCGCACAATAATTGAAAAAAGGCGGAAGGAAGAAGCGCATATGTGCAAAAGATTTTCGTTATCGGCTGATCTGGATGAGGTAAGGGATCACTTTGGCATACAGCGAGTGATGTATTATTACAAAACACGTTATAACATGAGTCCCACCCAGTATATCCCTATCGTGCTGCATCAGGATGGAGAACGGGTGCTTGATGAATTCCGTTGGGGGTTTATCCCGTACTGGGGAAAGGATTGTGTCAACGCCGATTTCAATACGGTTCGCGTTAATCCGAGCTATCGCAAAATGGTCGAGACCCGGCGCTGCATCATTCCTTGCAACGGGTTTTTTTATTGGAGAAAATTAGGCAAACGCATATGTGCTGTGCGAGTGGTGCTGCCGAAGCAGAAAATGTTTGCGGTCGCAGGCTTATACGAAATATGGCAGGATAGCCGCAAGGAGCCGCTGCGCACCTGTTCGATGGTGATGGTTCAGGCTAATAGCCATATACGTGAGTTCAACAGTCGTATGCCGGCTATTCTGGAACCCGAGCATATCGATTCATGGCTGAATCCATCCATTCAGAATGTCGGGGATTTGCTGCCGTTACTGAACACATATGAGCATGGCGATATGAGCATTTACCCGGTCACCCCGCTGGTGGCCAATGATGAACATGATAACCGCGAATGCATTCAGGAAATGGACTTGCAACTTTCCTGGATCAAACCTTAAATGCATGAAGATTTTTCATTCACCAAGATCATAAGCTGCCCGCCGCCTGCATAGGTATGTATTGGGGAACAAGTGTCATCAGTCCGGGGAGAGGGGAAACGGCCGAAGGAGTATCTCATATGGGATGGAGGCGTTTGGAATGAGCAACGATACACTCATCCAGCTGCTGGTGCTCATGGTGACGATCATCGGTCTGGTTCATAACCGGTAAGCGACAGGTTCCGAAAAGGCGGGAGAATTGCCGAAGGCAATCTTCCGTTTTTTTTGCGTTAAAATACTCGCAGACTGACGAGGCTTGCGATACAATAGAGGCTAGGCTACAGGTGACAAGACATTTGAATATACATCTGTATACATACATTTAAGGGAGAGCGAATCATGAGTGAATTAACTTCATTACCACCAGCCAAAAAAAGAAAGCTGCTATTCAGCGCGGGGCTCAGTTGGCTTTTTGATGCCATGGATGTAGGGCTGCTTTCATTTATAGTGGCAGTACTGGCGAAGGAGTGGCATCTGGACTCTGAGCAAATTGGCCTGCTGACGGCGATGAATTCCATCGGAATGATGTTTGGGGCCGCTTTGGCCGGGATTTTAGCTGATCGTTATGGCAGGCGCGCCATATTAGTGTGGACGCTGCTTATCTTTTCCATTGCCAGCGGCCTGTCTGCTTTAGCAACAGGGCTCGGCATGCTGCTGGTATTGCGTTTTATCGCCGGGGCAGGTTTGGGCGGGGAGTTGCCTGTAGCCTCGACGCTGGTGTCGGAATCAGTGCCTGTGAGAGAGCGCGGCAGAGCCGTTGTATTGCTGGAAAGCTTCTGGGCGGCAGGCTGGATTCTTTCGGCGCTTATTGCCTATTTTGTTATTCCAAAGTATGGTTGGCAAATGGCCTTTATTCTCGGTGCAGTCCCTGCGCTGTATGCGCTGTATTTACGCAAGGCGGTTGAGGATTCACCGCGTTACAAGCAGCAAAGCGCCAAGCCTCCGTTACGTGAACGTCTGGCTTCGATTTGGTCAGGGGCAAACCGCAGGTCTACGCTAATGCTATGGATTTTATGGTTTACGGTTGTATTTTCCTATTACGGCATGTTCCTGTGGCTGCCAAGCATGATGTTCATGAAAGGATTCGAGCTGGTTAAAAGCTTTGAGTACGTTCTGATCATGACGCTTGCCCAATTGCCAGGCTACTTTACCGCTGCGTATTTGATTGAAAAGCTGGGCCGCAAATTCGTACTGATTCTCTACTTATTGCTGACAGCGGTATCAGCGATCTGGTTTGGTACCTCGGAGACGGCAGGAATGCTGCTGGCAGCCGGGATTTGCTTGTCCTTTTTCAATCTCGGCGCGTGGGGAGCAATGTATGCCTATACCCCTGAATTGTATCCGACAGCAGCCCGTTCAACCGGTGTGGGCATGGCGGCTGCATTTGGACGCATCGGTGGCGTCATCGGGCCTTTTGTGGTCGGAATACTGGTCAGACAAGGTGTTACCTTGCCAGTCATCTTTGCCATTTTCTTCGTAGCGATCCTGATCGGAGCGGCGGCAGTAGGGGTGCTGGGTACCGAAACCAAAAATCAGGAGATTGATTAACTTTACATTCACCTGTGTAAAGATTCATAATACAAGAGAGGGGAGTGACCTGAAGTGGAGCATACCTTTCTGCTCAAGGCAGACTGGAACGGGGGGCGCAACAGCGACGGCCGCATTGAAGCCGGCCAGCTGCGGACGGCGATTTCGATCCCTGCTGAGATGGGCGGCCCCGGTGTAGGGACCAATCCGGATGAAATGCTGCTCGGTGCTGCCGCGACCTGCTACTTGATTACCCTGGCGGCGATGATGGAGCGTGCCAGTCTTCCGGTGGCATCACTGGCGCTGGAATCCGAAGGGATTGTCGATGTAACGAACAACATTTTTACATATCGCCAAATCGTGCATCGCCCACGGGTTCAACTGGCCGCTGGTGCGTCAGAACCGCAAATCGAACAAGCATTGCGACTGACACAGCAGGCAGAAACATCCTGCATGATCTCGCGTGCCGTTGCGGGAAACGTGGCTTTGTCTACAGAGCCTGTTGTGGAACGCGCCTCTTCAAGCGAAATTTAGACCAGAAGCAATCATTCCAATTGCCCGCTATTCTCTAATTCAAGGAGGACACAACCATGAATGCACAACAAAAATTGCTCGTATTCGCAGGCTCTTACGCCGAATTGGAAGGCAACGGAGTGTATGCGTACACTTTTAATGAAGAGACTGGTGAACTTACACTTCAGGATGAGTTCTCCGGATTGAAAAATCCTACATTCCTGAATGTGGACGTCAAAAATCGGAAGCTGTATTCCATCGGCGAGACGATTTCGGCTAACGGAGCGAAGGTAGGCGAAGCGGCTGCTTTTGAAATTGACCCGGTCAAGGGAACATTTGCATTGCTCAACCGCGCCGAAAATGTCAGCTCCACGACTTGCCACATTCAGCGTGATCCATCTGACCGTTACCTTATCGTCGTCAGCTACCACGGAGGTATGGTGGGACTGGTGTCTCTGACCGAGGACGGACGGATCGGCGAACTGCTGGATGTCAAGCAGCATGAAGGAAAAGGAGCGCATCCTGAACGTCAGGATCGTCCACATCCTCATTCCAGCTTCTTCAGTCCTGACGGCCGCTTCCTGTTCGTGCAAGATCTGGGCCTGGACCTGATCCGCGCTTACACCATTGATGCTAGCAGAGGCCAACTGGTATTCCATGGAGAAACCAAAACCCATGCAGGTGCAGGCCCACGCCACCTGACGTTTCATCCGAACGGCAAGTTTGCATTTGTCATTAATGAAGTGGATTCTTCCATCACTTCCTTTGCATATGATGCAGAGGCTGGCAAGCTGACTGAGATTGAAAGCGTATCGACATTGCCGTCTGATTTTACTGATGAAAATACCACCGCTGAAATTGCTATTTCAAAGGATGGTGCTTATCTGTACGGCTCCAACCGTGGACATGACAGCATCGTGGTATATGCTGTAGACGGAGCTACTGGCAAGCTGAGCCTGGTAGAGCATGTATCCGCCGAGGGCGAGCATCCGCGCCATTTTGCTTTGACTCCAAGCGGGGAACATTTGCTGGTGGCAAACCGTGACACCAACAACATTGTTACCTTCAAAGTGGACAAGACGAGCGGACGCTTGACCTACACCGGACAACAAGTGACCGTGTCCAAGCCTGTATGTGTGCAGCCTTTTTACTTTTCCGTGTAAAGTGATAAAGTAACAGTATGCGGCTCATGACCGCTATGAGGACGGATTATTCTTCCGATGGCTGTTACCCCCGGATTTCATGATTGTATGTTAGGTGACCATTCACTTTTAGTCAGGATTAAAAGAATTTGTGCATATACGATGGTTTCAGTGATTCACCAAGAATAGAGGATTTTTATAAAACGGTTCGTAGATTATTCTGCGACCGTTTTTTATTTTATGCTCAGTCGTTTTGATGAGGTTATAACCTAACCTAACCTACGAAAGTAATCTAGAATTTTAAGATCACAAATAAGATACGAATAAACTCGGCGGGGAAAGGGTACATATGTTATAAGCAGAACAGTTATGATTTATAGGGGGGATTTACATGAGAATTATCATTACACAAAAGGAAGCCGTCGACAAAGGAATCTGGACCGAGATTATGGGAATGTTCGGTGTAATTAAAGAAGATGAGGTATGGCCAAATGAGGAGTTTATTCTCACCGAGGAACAAGCACGTCAGGTCGGTTTGTTAAGTTGACGAGAAGCAGCTGGACATGTTATCAAGTTTTAAGACCAAGTCTTAAAAAATCGTAACTTCTTTTTTATGTATCTGATACACTTTTTAACTTTATAACGTTTATGATGGGTATATAAGGCTAATGAAGCTTACAGACACCGTATATATACCCAGACGGTAAGGAGAGATCAGACATGATGAGATTAGCTTCGAAATGGACAGTATTGGCTTTAATGCTAATGATGATGACGGCGGCAGGGGCCACAGCGCAAGGCTACACGCCCGTAACACCTGCTGAGAATCAGGAGACCGTATATATAAATCAAATGGAGATGCGTAACGGACAAATCTATTTGTCGGCTGATCCGATTGAATGGTATGAAGGTAAGGAAGCAGACAAGGCATTTTTGGAACATGAGGGAAATACAGGATTGGACGGAGCACCAGATGGCTATTATATCGTCAACAATTCCGTTCAAAATGATGTATATGAGGTTGCGCCGGATGCTTCGGTAGAGGTGCAACTTTATGATCACACCGGTCGTATGGAAGACATCGCTGTGAAATGGAATGAGTCGATTCCGCTGGGACAGTTTGAAAAAGATTTTGCCAAAAAAGATGTACTGGACCTCAGCCAATTTCCGTACCATGTGACGCTGCATGACGGCAAGATTGTTAAAATTGTACAGCAGTTCATTCCTTAATATACAAGGTAGTAGATAACCAACACGTGCTTTTATGTTATAACAAATAAAGAGGATATCCATCCCAAACAGGGTGCGGATATCCTCTTCTGTCCATATATATGGTATTAGAACGATTTTGCTGTTTCTACTGCATGTTGAACAGCAGATGCTACGATGTCTTGTGCTTGATCTGGAGCTTGGTTATGTCCTTCCAATACAACCTTCACGATATCTTTCACTCCGAAGAAGGACAGGATATTGCTCATGTAGTTCAAGGACATTTCAGCAGCCGCAGCCGGTCCTTCGGAATATACGCCGCCTCTTGCGTTCAACAGGACTACTTTTTTGTCAGTTATGAGACCAACAGGACCTTCAGCAGTGTATTTGAATGTTTTGCCAGCTTGGTTCAGGTAGTCAATGTACGTATGCAGCACTGCAGGAATCGTCATGTTCCAGAGCGGGAAAGCAAATACCACTTTGTCTGCTGCCAGGAATTGATCCAGGTAGCCATTGGCAATGTTAGCCAGGCGTGCTTCCTCAGCGTTCAGTTCCATGCCTCTAGCGGATTTGAACGTACCATTGATCATGTTGGCATTCAAGTAAGGCAACTCGACGGAGAATAGGTCCAGCTCTGTGATTTCATCAGATGGATGGGAAGACTTGTAGCTTTCCACGAAGGCATTATACAATTTAACAGTTGCAGATTCTTCAGCAGTACGGTCATTTGCTTTGACAAACAATACTTTAGACATGAAATATTTCCCCCTAAGTAGATGAATAAGTAAGTTTAGTAAGTAAGTTACCTCGCAATATTACAATATAAAGATAATTCCTGTCAACTCTTTGATATTAAATTAATTTTGAAAAGCTGCTTTATTTTTTACACTGCAAAAATAGTGTGTTTCTTTTGCAAATTATCAGTTTTGCGGTAAAATTTAAATATGAGCAGTTGAGTGGATGGATTAAATAGGTGAAAAATGAAGTTGCGACGCTGCCAGCAAGAAACGGTACAACAGTTGAACGAAAAAGGTGAGTAGCTTGAAAATTGGTTTTTTTGATTCAGGACTGGGTGGAATTACGGTATTATCCGAGGCGTTAAGACGGCTACCGAACGAGCGTTTTGTATACATGGCAGATACGCTGCATGTTCCTTACGGGACGAAAACACCGCAAGAAGTGTGCGGCTATGTCAAGGCTTCTGTACAAACGATTATGAAAGAAGAGGTCAAGGCATTGGTCATTGCCTGCAACACGGCTACGAGCATTGCAGTTGCGGAGCTGCGAAAAGAGTATTCTATTCCGATTATTGGCATGGAGCCGGCAGTGAAGCCTGCGGTAGAGATGAACCGGACGAATGGCAAAAGAGTTCTGGTGTTAGCCACACCGCTGACATTAAAGCAATCCGGTTATGCAGCACTGGTATCCAGAGTCGACGATCATGGAAGTGTGGACTCTTTGCCTTTGCCGGAGCTTGTGCAATATTGTGAGCAATTAAATTTTGACCGGACAGAATTGTCCGAGTATTTTAATCGCAAGCTGGCTTCGTTCAATCTGGAAATATATGGTACAGTTGTTTTGGGATGTACACATTATCCGTTTTATAAGGAAATTCTCAAGGAAGTGCTGCCTTCTCATATTCAGCTTATCGATGGAAGCCAAGGAACGGTCAGACGACTAAAGCAGGTGCTGTCCGAGCGTAATTTGCTGGCATCTCCGGTGAAAGCGGGCCAATCGCAGGAAGAGCATGTTACATTTCTATGTTCCAGCCAGGATGAAGCGTATATTCATAAGATGGAGCAGGCGCTTGAAATCTATACGGAGCATGAAAAAATATATTTGTAATTAGGGATAGTGCGGCTGGCGGAAAGGTTGGGTTAGAATGAATAATCCAAAGCGCCAGCCGCATGATGGATCAGATACGTGGGGGAGGTTTTACATGGACATTCAATTGATCCTGAATGAGCTTTATAAAGCAGGCGTGCTTGAAAGTCATATGCAAAAGCTCAAACCGCTGTCCGGGGGAACTTCGAGCGAAGTGGTTGCTGTCATGGATGGAACGAATCCGCGATATGTGATCAAGCAAAATGATCCAGCAATTATAGAAGCCGAAGCGGAATTTTTACATACTTATTTACGGATTGAGAAGCTGTCGCGATTGGTTTATGTAGATTCGTTGCATCGTTATCTGGTATATACGTTCAAGCAAGGGATCACTAAGCAATATGGTGGAACGAACAAAGCTGATTTGCTGGTCAGTCTGGCGACCGAAGTTATTGCACATTACAAGCCCCTTGGAGCGGAACGCCACTATGGATATCCAGACCATCCGTTTGTAGAATGGAGAGATCTTCTGCTGCATAGAATGAAGGAATCCGGAAAGATCATACAAGACGTTTTGCCCCAAGAGGATCATCATTTTGTCCATACACTTGTGGCCGGATTGCCACAACGGAATATTAAATATTTACTTCATGGCGACTTTGGAGTACATAATTTTGTGTTTGCTGAAAACGACACGTTGACGGGTATTATTGATCCTGATCCAATGGTGGGAGAACCTCTATATGATCTGATATACGCCTTTTGCTCTTCACCAGATAGCTTGACAGTCGATACCATTGTACCTGCGGCAGAGAAGCTTGGACCGGAGATGACAAGGGAATCTGAGCTGAACAGGGAAGTGCTGCAGGGATTATACTTTCGTATAGCTACCTGTATTCGGCATCATCCGGAAGATCTCGATCAAAATATAGAAGCGTGGACCTATTGGCTGAACGGGGTTCGCTGAAAGGAAGAGAGAATATGAACATACAAGGATGGAATCATATTTGCTTTTCGGTGTCAGATTTGGAGAAATCGATACATTTTTATCAACATGTACTAAATGGAAAACTGCTCGTCAAAGGACGTAAGCTGGCTTATCTTGACTGTCTGGGAATGTGGCTGGCTCTCAACGTGGAAGAGGATATCCCGAGAAATGAAATTCATCATTCCTATACGCATATTGCATTTTCGGTTGCGGAAGCGGATTTTGAGGATGTGCTTAACAAGCTGAAAACTTTCAATGTCACCATTTTGCCCGGCCGAGAACGAAATGAACAGGACAAAAGGTCGGTCTATTTTACAGATCCGGACGGTCATAAGTTTGAATTCCACACAGGACAATTGCAGGACCGCCTGGAATATTATAAAAATGAGAAGAAGCATATGACTTTTTATGAATGAGTAAGAGTTATCGATATTGATGTGTAAGTAATGATTGGGTCCGCATTTGGGAGGAATACAGGAGTATGTCACTGTCTCAGGAAAACGGTTCCAATCAAGTGAAAAACGTTAAAACGATGACGGTTTTCGTGATTACTTGGCCGATCTTTATAGAAATGCTGTTTCATATTTTGATGGGCAGCGTGGATACGTTCATGCTCAGCCATGTTTCAGACGAGGTTGTATCGGCTGTAGGGGTATCGAGGCAGTTGATTGAATTTACGATTATACTGTTCAATCTGCTTGGTCTTGGAGTAGGTGTCATCATTGCCCAGCTATTAGGTGCGCAAAAGCATGTGGATGCGAGCCGTGTTACGGCTTCAGCCTTAACCTTCAATCTGGTATTTGGTTTGACGCTGAGTTTGATGTTTATTATGAGCCGCGATTTCCTCCTTTCCTTTTACCATATTACTCCAACGATAAAGAAAAATGCCGAGATCTATATGATGCTGGCAGGAGGCTCGCTGTTTCTGGAAGCGCTAATGCTAACCGCAGGTCCGGTTATTCGCTCGCATGGTTATACCAAGGATACAATAATTGTGGGCATTGGTATGAATATTTTACACGTTGTGGGGAATGCGCTGCTTATTTACGGCTGGTTTGGGTTGCCGCAAATGGGAGTGGCGGGAGCGGCTATTTCAACAGTAGTTAGCCGAGCTGTAGCATGTATCTGGATTTTTATACTGCTGTACAAACGCGTAAGTGCGCCGATTCGCATTCAGTATTATGTACAGCTTCAATGGAGCAAGCTGGTGGCGATCCTGAAGATCGGTATTCCGGCGGGGCTGGAGTGGTTGTCTTATCAGCTTAGTCAAATGATGGTGACCCGGTTTGTCAGCTTTATGGGTACAACGGCGATCGCCACTCATTTTTATACGAATACGATTGTGCACTTTTTCATGGTATTCGGAATGGCGGTAGGCGAAGGGACAGAAATTATTGTTGCCCGCCTGATTGGAGCAGGAGACAAGGAAAAGGCGTTCTACAACAGACATTTTCCAAGAAAATGGTGGGGATGTCTGTTTTTTTCATAAATAAGCAAAATCAGGATGGAAAAACCTTTCAAAAGTTTCTAGAATATAGTAACCTCGGACGATATACTTCGTAGAGGGTTTCAAAGTTTCATAGACGGATGGTTTTCGACTGTATCCATGAAGGAGGGAATAGGATGGAACGTAAAGTGCATATCATTCCTTACCAAGTGATCAAGCAGGAGCAGCAAGTGAATGAAATATCGCGAGGTGTAGAGCTGATTCAGGTTCCTGCGGTATGGAATCAGACCCGAGGCCGAGGAGTGAAGGTGGCAGTGCTGGACACGGGCTGTGATTCGGACCATCCTGATTTGCAGGAGCGCATTATTGGCGGCCGGAATTTTACGCATGACGATGGAGGCGATCCGGAAATTTTCAAGGATTACAACGGTCACGGCACACATGTGGCAGGAACCATCGCGGCAGCCGAAAATGAGCGTGGTGTCGTGGTTGTCGCTCCAGAGGCGGATCTGCTTATTGTCAAAGTGCTGAACAAGGAAGGCTCCGGCCAATATGACTGGATTATTCAGGGCATCTATTATGCAATTGGCTACTCCGCATGTAGCCGGTGCATTGGCATTGATAAAGCAGCTGACGAATGCGAGCTTTACAACGTCATCTCACGGAGTCGGAGCTGTACGCACAGCTCATCAAGCGCACGATTCCTCTCGGCAGTTCGCCCAAGGCGTAAGCGGGCCGGAGTAAGAGCTAAAGCAACAATGTGTATACATGTTCATTTATCGCAAAAGATCACAGCCGGAGAGAAGCAAGCCTCTCTTCTCGACTGTGATCTTTTGCTGTCTAGCTATAGGCTACGTACCCTGGAGAGTGGCATGCCGCGATTATTGCGCACCTTCGGTAACAGCGATTTCCTTATCCAGGTCTTTTCTCGACAGGTTGGCATTCAAGTAATCCGGTGTATCTGGCAGCACCAGATGCAGATTGGATTTTTGACATATGCGGATGGTGCATTTTTCGACGACGACATCAAAGACATGGCCGCCTCCGGTACGTTCGTCGTTTATAAAATGAAGATGAAAACCGGCTACTCCGATGCCTTGGGCATATGCAGGTGTCCAGAAACCTGTAATGACACCGGAAGCTTCATTAAAAGTAAAGGTAGGCTGAGACTTGGTTACCTCAATAAAAGGTTTATAAGGCTTTACCTGGTGAGGAACGGTCCGTGTCTTTACTTCGCGGAAAGTGCCATCTATACGGAAGGCATAGAACATGTTGCGGCTTGGAAAAAGCTTGAGCAACAGGGCTTCCAGTTCTTCGCGACGCATAGGACGGTCAACCGTATATATGAAATCTTCACGAAAAAAGGTGACGGTGGAAAAGGGAGTGGTTTCTTCAGGTTTTACACGATGGGCCGTACCATCTGGGAATAAGTGGTAAAATTCACTATCAAACGCAATCATCTCACCATTGAGCTGGTCAAAGGTACCGAGCCCGAAATCTCCGTGTTTTTGCAGTTCCGCGAAGGAAACGACCCCGTCATATAGACCATCCAATAAAGCGAGCATGGTGGATGTTTGGTAAATATCATGATCAGTTTCCTGCTTGGTTTCCTGCTTGGTTTCTAGTTCTGCAACAGTCATAGTAACACACTTCCTTTTGTAATTGTATGCGTATATTTTCTTTCTTTTTCGATATTAAACAGATTTCTCATTCAGGTTAGTTTAATTGGTCAGGCAATAGTTTGCGTCCTAGCTGGATGTTATCCTGATAGTCAATCGGAACATCGACGACCACGGGGCCATCGGTACGGAGTGCCTGCTGCAATACACTTTCCAGTTCTTCAGGGCCATGTACACGCAAGCCGGTTGCCCCAAAGCTTTCAGCGTATTTCACAATATCTACGTCTCCAAATTCTACACCAGCTGTTCTGCCGTATTTAATCTTTTGCTGAAAAGCAACCATGTCGTAGGAGCCGTCTCTCCATACGATATGCACGAGCTGGGAGTTAAGACGTACAGCGGTCTCAAGTTCCATGGATGAAAAAAGGAATCCTCCGTCTCCCGAAATCGAAACGGCCTTTTGACCAGGGTTGATAAGTGTGGCAGCAATCCCCCAAGGTAGAGCCACGCCCAGCGTCTGCATCCCATTGCTGAACAGAAGGCGTCGCGGCTCATATGAGCGGAAATATCGGGCCATCCAAATGTAGTGTGAACCAACATCACAGGTGACCGTGACACGATCATCAATCAGGCTGCGCAATGTGCGTATGAAATGCAAGGGATGAATCAGGTAGTTGTTTTTGCGTGCAGGGACAGCAGCCTGGTCATCCAAGTCTTGCCGAAGGCGGTTCAATTGGGCACATGAGTCTTCCGACAGCTTCAATGTAGGTATTTCCTCTGCGAGACTGCTCACGATCAGGGCAATATCGCCGATAAGCTCGTAATCCGGCTGATAATCATGATCGATATCCGCCTGATGATCATCCAGATGGATGAGGGTTCGATTAGCAGGAACATTCCAGTTTTTAGGGTCGTATTCGATAGGATCATAACCAATCGTCAGTACCAGATCTGCGGCTTCAAGAAGCATGTCTCCCGGTTGATTGTGGAACAAGCCCACTCTCCCGAAATAGTGGCTTTCCAGTTCACGGGAAATGGCTCCGGCGGCCTGGAAAGTTTCGACGACAGGCAAATCAGTGCTTCTAATGAGCGCGCGGATAGCTGCTGTGGCTTCAGGAGTGCTGGCTTTCATTCCGAGGAGGAGGACGGGGAGCTTGGCTCTTTTGATTTGGCCTGCGACTTGTGTGATGAGCCCGGCCGGTGCGACTCCAAACTGTGGAAGGGAAAGCTTTTCAATAGCGGCAACTTCGGATGAAGAAGTCAACACGTCCTGCGGCAGACTGACAAAGGTTGCTCCAGGCTGTCCTGAGGTCGCAATCCGAAATGCATTGGTAATTGCTTCCGGTACATTATCAGGATGTTCTACTTCGACGCTATATTTGGTAATGGGTTCGAAAAGCCCCGCATTATCCATAGATTGATGTGTGCGTTTCAAGCGTTCAGATCTTGGGACTGCACCGGCGAGAGCAACGACGGGATCACTTTCCGCATTAGCGGTGACAAGTCCTGTCGCCAAATTCGATGCGCCTGGACCGGAGGTAACGAGACATACACCCGGTTTTCCGGTTAAGCGACCGACTGCGGCTGCCATGAAGGCGGCGTTTTGTTCATGACGGCATATAATTAATTCTGGACCACGGTCTTGAAGAATATCAAAAACGGAGTCAATTTTGGCACCAGGAATGCCAAAAATGTGCGTTACGCCTTGCTTGATCAAACAATCGACTACAAGGTCAGCTCCCTTCACATTGGTCTTTGCTTGGACATCTTGCACTTTTGTACTCAATGCAGTCACCTCTTCTTTTATCTTTGAAATACGATGAAATACTTTCAATGTAAAACAATGGATTCATATGTTAATTATAGTACAATAAATGGTATTTTCAAGGATGAAATTTTCTGAAAAGTAGCGAAAAATGTTGAAATCGCTTTCGGAGTTTTATTTTAAAAGGAACAATAAAAATTGCGGAATACAGTTCTTCATCAAATCGGGATCCAGAATAACAGAGCAGGGGAAGGCAGGCAGGTCTGTTTTTTGTACCCTCAGATAATAAAAATCACTTTCCTCTACAAAGGATAGCGGTTACAATGGAATTGTTGTTAACGTAAACATTAAATTAAACTGAAATATTCCAGGGCAATTCAGCAAGTGATATGACCAGCAGGAATCATCATATTGCTTCATCAACTTGTACACCAACGCAGCCTGTTAAACCATGCAGAATGCGATTTCTGAATAATAGGCATGCGAAATTTTAATTCTTGTTAACGTTAACAATTAGGTTGGAATAATGACTAGAGAAGGGATGAGAAGGGAATGGCTAAAGCATTTTTGGATGAAAACTTTTTGTTAAGCAATCCTACGGCTGAAATTTTGTATCATCAATATGCCAAGGATATGCCGATTATCGACTATCATTGTCATTTAAGTCCGCAGGAAATTTACGAAAATAAAAAGTTTCAGAACATTACGGAAGCCTGGCTGTATGGAGATCATTACAAATGGAGACTAATGCGGGCCAACGGGGTAGAGGAGCGCCTGATTACGGGGGATGCTGAAGATTATGACAAATTTTTGGCTTGGGCCAAAACTGTACCTACACTGATCGGCAACCCACTGTACCATTGGACTCATTTGGAACTTCAACGCTTTTTTGGTGTCTATGAACTGCTAAATGAACAGAACGCACCTGTGATTTGGGAAAAATTGAACCAAAAGCTGCAAGGACAGGGTTTTGGGGCACGTGACCTGATTGTGAATTCGAAGGTAACGGTGGTGTGTACCACGGATGATCCGACAGACCATCTTGAATACCATAAGCTAATCAGCAAATGGAGTGATTTTCCAGTCGCCGTATTGCCTAGCTTCCGCCCGGACAAAGCATTGGAAATTAATCGTGAAACATTCCAGCCTTGGGTGGCCCGGTTGGGTGAGGTCAGCGGATTGGATGTTTCCGGCTTTGAAGGATTTTTGAATGCGCTGGCAAGCCGGGTGCGCCATTTTCATGCAGCTGGAGGACGGGTATCCGATCATGCGCTGGATACTGTAGTTTATGAAGCAACGACACGGGAAGAAGCGGCAGCCATATACGACAAGGGGCGGAAGGAAGGTCATGTAACTCCACTGGAGGAGGCGAAATACAAATCATATGTGCTGGTATTCCTCGGCAGACAGTATGCGGAGCTTGGCTGGGCTATGCAGTATCACATTCACGCGCTGCGCAACAATAACACGGCCATGTTCCGGCATTTGGGACCGGATACCGGCTATGATTCCGTAAATGATGGCTCCCTCGCCCGCTCGCTGGCAGCACTGCTGGATGCGCAGGAACTGGCAGGAGGATTGCCGCGAACGATTTTGTATTCGCTTAATTCGGTTGATTATCCGGTGCTGGCAAGTCTCGCGGGCTGCTTCCAATCCGGTGGAAGCGTGGGAAAAATCCAGTTTGGTACTGCCTGGTGGTTTAACGACCACATCGAAGGCATGCAGGAGCAAATGAAGCTGCTGGCAAACTATGGAGTACTGTCCCGTTTTATCGGTATGCTAACGGATTCACGCAGCTTCCTGTCCTACACACGCCACGAATATTTTCGGCGCATTCTCTGTAATATGATCGGCAAGTGGGTTCAGGAGGGCAAGGCGCCTGAGGATCTGGAGCTGCTCGGAGCCATGGTACAAAATATTTGCTACCATAACGCCGAGCAATATTTTAATTTCCCGACAGTTGTTCATCACAAGTGATTCGGTTGTGTAAGGCAGCGGCTTGCAAGCTTCAAGCAGATGCACTTGTCAGGGAGCTGATTCAAGCTAACTGGCAAGTGCAATGAGACAGCAGCATAAGATCAAACAGACACGTGAAATAAATCACAAAATTAGAGAGGTGAGCAGGCATGGGTGTGCCTATCGTACAGGAGAGCGTCCAAGCTGACAACAAAACAGGCGGGCACATTAGTCTGAAAGAAAAGATTTCTTATGGTATGGGTGACTTTGGCAACGGATTCATGTTTGATTTGGGGCAGTTGTACCTGCTAAAATTTTTTACGGATGTGGCAGGCGTTTCGGCGGGAGCAGCCGCTGGCATTTTCCTGGTCAGCAAACTGTTTGCCGCTGTATGCGACCCGGTTGTCGGGTCCTTCATTGATTATCGCAAGCATATTGGGCTACGTGGGAAGTTTAGACCTTTTCTTATCTTTGGAAGCGTTATACTAGCTATTCTTACCGTCCTTACCTTTATTTCGCCCAATATTTCACCTACAGGCAAGCTCATTTACGCTTATGCGTCTTACATGATCTGGGGAATTGGCTATTCGATTGTCAACATCCCGTATGGCTCACTGGGCGCGGCCATTACGCAGGACACAACCCAGCGTGCCTCCTTGTCTTCTTTCCGCCAGGCGGGCTCGCTGGGTGCATTATTTGTAACCAGTATCATTGTCATGCCGCTTATTTTGCTGTTTCCCAATCATCATGTTGGATATCCGGTTGTAATGGGAATCATGTCATTCATTGGTGTAATCGCTTTCATCATATGTTATCTGGGCACGAAAGAACGTATTATCAGCCAATCTGGACCAAAGGAGAAGTTGTCGATCGGCGTTATCGTGCATACCTTTACGAATAACAAGCCTCTGCTGGTCCTTGTTTTTATGACGATTTTTACCATCTCTGCGTACAATATCAAGTCAGCACTGCTGATCTATTTTGCCGAATATAATTTGGGGCATGTAGAGCTAATGGCTTATATGAATTTTATTATTATCGGTTCGTCGCTGCTGGGTGTGTTGTTCCTGCCCAAGCTGGTGCGGCGATTTGGCAAGCGAAAAACCGCCGTACTCGGGATGCTGGTCAGTGTCATTGCCGATATGCTGAACTTTTTTATGCCTTCCAATGTATATATTTTCACTATTTTGGCCAGTATTTCGTTCATTGGTATTAGTATTCCGAACGGCGTGACCTGGGCATTTGTCTCCGACATCATTGATTACGGCGAATGGTCGTCCGGAGAGCGTAAGGAAGGAATTACCTACTCACTATTCAACTTTTCACGCAAGCTGGCTCAATCCTTGTCCGGTTTTCTATCAGGTATTGGTCTGGCGCTCATCGGGTATGTTCCGAATGTGGTGCAGTCCTCAGCAACCTTGCTTGGGATCAAGGCGTTGCTCTGCCTTTATCCGGCTGTTGCCCTGATGTTGGCGATGCTGATCATCGGTAAAATGTACACGCTGACTGACAGCAAACATAGTGAAATGGTTCAGGAATTACAGCGTCGACATGCGGAAAACCGCGTATAATTTGTGAAAGTCTTCTTTTCCGGGCGGCTCCTGTGGTATGGTGAGTATATAATTTTTTTAGAAGCCCTCACAATAGAAAGGATACGTCGTATATGGCAGCAACTATCAAAGACATTGCCAAATTGGCTAATGTTTCCCATACAACCGTCTCCCGGGCGCTTAACAATAGCCCGCTGATTAAAGAAGATACCAAGCGCAAAATTATGGAGCTGGCAGAGCAGCTGAATTATATTCCGAACGTTAACGCCAAAAGCCTTGTTCTCCAGCGCTCGCATACGATAGGCCTGTTTTTCACCAGTATTTCGGAAGGGACCAGCTCCAGCTTTTTTGCGGATACCATTCGCGGCGTAAATCGGGTCATCGGGGTGGATTACAATCTGTTTGTGCGGGGAATTGACGATTACACCGATTTTTCGGCGATTCACCGCAAGCGCTTTGATGGCATTATTCTGATGAGCCAAAGTGAAGCCGATAACCCGTTTATTTATCATGTGCTTGGTCAAGGCATTCCGCTTGTGGTGCTGAATCGGCAGGTGCCCGGAGCTGGCATTGTGAATATCATTTCCAATGATAAGGAAGGCTCCTACGAGGCGGTTTCCTTTCTCATTGAAAGCGGGCATGAACGCATCGCAATCATCGAAGGGGTAGAGGGCTTCAAGTCTACCCAGCAACGCCGCGAGGGCTTTATGAATGCGTTGATTGATCACGGTAAGCCGATCCGGCACGAATACATCGTACAGGGGCATTATGACACCGAAAGCGGAAGCCAGGCGATGAAGCGGCTGCTTTCCTTGCAGGAGCCGCCGACCGCGGTGTTTTGCTCTAATGATGATATGGCCATCGGCGCCATGAATGCAGTATTTGAAAACGGCTTGAAGGTACCTGAGGACGTGTCGGTCATTGGCTTTGACGACATTGGTTTCTCCATGTACACGACCCCGCCGTTAACGACGGTCAAAAGACCGATCGAGCAGATTAGTGCGCACGGAGCTGCCTGTATTCTTGAGCGAATCCAGTCACCGTCGAACGAGGGCGAGCTTATATTTATGGAAACTGCGCTCATGAAGCGGAGATCGACGGCAGAGAGACCGCGTTGAGTATCATTTCGAAAACAGACAGGCCGCAAAAAGGACAGGTCCAGTGCATCCAGCACTGCTTCCTGCCCTTTTTGGTCTGAATGCTTATGGTTTCGCCGTATTTAACGAAAGAGATTGGTTTTCCCCAGTTCAACAATCTCGTCGCCACGCCCGTTCAGCACCGCTTTCATCATCCCTGCCGGCTAAAATCAACCTTGCGCTTGCTTAAGGTTGATTTTAGGCCGCATAGATAGCTCTGACGGTTGACCACCACATCCACCACTACAGGCCCGTCATGGGCCAGTGCTTGCTGAATGGCCTCCTCCAGCATGGACGGATCTTCGACCCGGATGCCCATGAGCCCCATCGCTTGCGCGACAGCGCCAAAGTCAGGGTGCATCAGTTCAGTGCCGCTTTCCAGGAATCCGGCCGCCTTCATTTCCAGCTCGACAAAACCAAGGGCGCCATTATTGAAAATAATGACTTTTACAGGCAATTGATGCTGCTTCAGGGTAAGCAGATCGCCCATCAGCATCGTGAGTCCACCATCGCCCGAAAGGGAAATAACCTGCCGGCCAGGCTCCGCAGCCTGCGCGCCAATCGCCTGCGGCAGTTCATTAGCCATCGTACCATGATTGAAGGAACCGATAAGCCGCCGCTGACCGTTCATCTGCAAATAACGGGCTACCCACACCGTAGGCGTGCCGACGTCACAGGTAAAAATGGCATTGGCTTGAGCGGTATCGCTAATGATCTTGGTGAGGTATTGCGGATGGATCGGCGTATGCCCCGGCTTGCCGGCCGCCAGTTCATCCAGCTCCTTGCGGACCTTGACATAGCGGGAGACTGATTTCTCCAGATGCTGGCTATTATGTTTTGATGTCAAATGAGGAAGCAGCATCTCCAGCGTTGCCTTGATGTCTCCACATAAACCATAGGCTAGAGGAGTGCGTCTGACGAGGTGGGAAGGCTCTATATCCACCTGCAGCGCAATTGCATTTTCCGGATAAAATTGTCTGTATGGAAAGTCTGTTCCGAGCATGAGCAGGACGTCGCAATCCATCATCGCATGGTACCCGGAAGCGTATCCGATCAGTCCGGTCAAACCTGCATAATAAGGATTGTTATATTCCAGATATTTCTTGCCCCGCAGAGCAGACACCATAGGTGATTTGAGCTTGTCGCACAGCTGCATGAGCAACTCGTGAGATTGGGCGCAGCCTGCTCCGCATAATAAAGTGATACGCTCGCCTTTATTCAATACTCGGCCAGCCGGGAGATTTCGGAAGCTGATGGATGCAGGACAGGTACAGCGGGGTATTAGACATGCTCCGGGACGATGGCTTTCTCTGCTTCCAAAGCTGCTACATCGCCGGGAAGGACAATGACGGAGACACCTGAACGAGACACGGCCTGTTGAATGGCCATAGTTACGATTCTCGGAACCTGGCGCGGTGTCATAATCACCTCACAGAAGTGGCTGCATTCTCCGAAAAGACGCTCGGGATGTGTAGCCTGAAAGTATGCACTTCCGATCTCGTCGCTAGGAATATGGGCTGCAATCGCGAGCACAGGCAACCGGTTGCGGTGACAATCATACAATCCGTTAATCAAATGCAGGTTTCCGACCCGCTGGGAGGATAGTTAGCTTTAACCGTCTTGGATCAAAGAAACATCGGAAGCAGAGGGAAAGAAAGCGGACCGTTGTATATTTTTCCATGTTAACGTGTTCGTATTATTGTCATTAATATTTATATAAATTAAAAATGTTAGGAAAACTATTTTGTTAACGTGTGCATTATGATAAAATAACCTTGCAATCATAATGGTAATAGTGGGAGGTTACTCCAGATGAAAGAAGTTGATGAATTGGATCAATTAAACAGAAAGAGCTTTATTGTAGCAGATTCGCAACCTGAAAGGGTGCTGCAATTCGGGGAAGGAAACTTCCTGCGTGCTTTTGTAGACTGGCAGTTCGACAAAATGAATAAGCAGGCAGGATGGGATACGGGTGTTGTCATTGTACAACCGCAGCCATCCGGCATGGTGGAGAAGCTTAACGAGCAGGATGGCGTGTATACGGTTATTCTCGAAGGGATCAAGGATGGGCAAGCGATGAAGGAGCATACCGTAGTGGAGTGTGTAACCCGCGGGCTCAATCCGTACGGCGCGGACTTTGCGGAATATGAGGCGTTATCTCAAAAGCCGGAACTTCGCTTTGTTGTATCAAACACGACGGAAGCAGGGATTGCTTATGTGCCGGAGGATCGGCTGGAAGATCGCCCGCAAAAGAGCTTTCCAGGCAAGCTGGCTGCTTTGCTGTACAAGCGCTTTCAATTTTTCAGAGGGGATCAGAGCAAGGGATTGGTGATTATTCCGTGCGAGCTGATCGACCGCAATGGAGATGCGCTCAAGGAGATTGTGCTGAGATATGCCGATCAATGGGGGCTTGGCGTAGAATTTACAGCCTGGCTGAAGGAAGCCAATACGTTCTGCAACAGCTTGGTAGACCGGATTGTACCCGGTTATCCGAAGGATCGAATTCACGAAATTCAAGCCGAATTGGGCTACAAGGACAATTTGGCTGTTGTAGGCGAACAATATCATCTCTGGGTCATCGAGGGACCACAATGGCTCAAGAAAGAACTGCCGACTCATCTGGCGGGATTAAATGTACTGATTGTTGACGATATGACGCCTTATCGTACACGCAAGGTGCGCATTTTGAATGGGGCGCATACGGCGCTAACACCTGTGGCCTATTTGTATGGCCTGGATACAGTGGGGCAGGCGGTCGAGCATGAGGTGATAGGCGCTTTTATCCAATCGTTGATTCGAGAGGAAATCATTCCGACGCTGGGTTCCCCGGAAGCGGAATTGAATCTGTATGCCGATGATGTTATCGAGCGTTTCCGTAATCCATTTGTCAATCATTATGTCATGAGCATTGCCCTGAATTCGGTGTCCAAGTTCAAGACACGGAACCTTCCATCCTTGCTCCAGTATGTGAAGCGGCATAAGACACTGCCCGCTAAAATCGTATTTTCGCTGTCCTCCCTGCTCGTATTTTACCGGGGAGACAGAAACGGCGAGCCGATTGCCCTGGCTGACGAGGCGGAAGTGCTGAGCGCATTTGGCAAGCTGTGGAGCGGATATGATGGGACACTTGCCGGGGCGAAGCACTTGACCAAACAGGTGCTTGGCAAACAGATATGGTGGGGGGAAGACCTGAACCAGATCGAAGGGCTGGCTGAACAGACGGCACAGCATGTATATGCTTTGACAAGCAGAGGAATGAAGGAGACGTTGGAGATTCTAACCGGGAAGAGCGTGCCCAGAGTATAAGCAAGGAGGAAACCGGAATGCTGGAATTCATTCAAATTCATGATCAAGATAACGTAGCCGTCGCTTTGCGTGATTACAAGCGGGGGGAGACGCTGGTGTGGGGAACGGAGGAAAATCAGCGCGTGGAGCTGAGCGGCGATGTAGCGCGCGGACACAAAATTGCGTTGCAGAACATTCCCGAAGGTGAATACGTTCTGAAATACGGATATCCGATCGGTCACGCCACGCAGCCCATTCAGGCCGGACAGCATGTGCATACGCATAATACAAAGACCAACCTGACGGGTGTAGAGGAGTACACCTACAAACCCAAGCCGGCGCCTCTGCTATATCAACAGGAGAATCGGACGTTCCAAGGCTTTCGGCGGAAGGACGGCCGTGTGGGAATTCGAAATGAGCTGTGGATTGTACCCACGGTCGGCTGTGTGAACGGGATTGCCGAGCTCATTTTGAACCGCTTCAAGCAGGAAGTGGGCGATATTTCGCCTTTTGAACATGCGCTTGTGCTCAAGCATAACTATGGCTGCTCTCAGCTAGGGGATGATCATGCACATACACGCACGATATTATTGGATGCCGTGAAGCACGCAAACGCGGGTGGCGTGCTTGTGCTTGGTCTGGGCTGTGAGAACAACGAAATGAAGGAATTTAAGGAAGCCATCGGGGAATATGACCCGGAGCGGGTAAAGTTTTTGCTGTCCCAGGAAGTATCGGATGAAGTAGAGGAAGGGGTAAGGCTGCTGCATGAAATTTTTGCGGCCGTGCAGAAAGATCGCCGTGAGCCAGTTCCTTTGTCCGAGCTGAACATCGGCTTGAAATGCGGCGGATCTGACGGCCTGTCGGGCATTACTGCCAATCCGTTGCTCGGACGACTGTCAGATTATATGGCAGCGCAGGGTGGAACGACAGTGCTGACTGAGGTGCCAGAAATGTTTGGCGCAGAGACCATTTTGATGGAGCGTGCTGCTGATGAACAGGTATTCGGCAAGATCGTTCATCTGATTAACGATTTCAAGCAATATTTTCTGGATTACAAGCAGCCAGTATACGAAAATCCTTCACCGGGCAATAAAGCAGGTGGCATCACGACACTGGAGGATAAATCACTGGGCTGTACGCAAAAATCCGGTTCCTCCATGGTTACAGATGTTATTCAGTACGGCGAGCGTCTCAAGACCAAAGGACTCAACCTGCTTAGCGCACCAGGGAACGATCTGGTGGCCTCTTCAGCACTCGCTGCTGCAGGTTGCCAACTCGTCATTTTCACAACCGGACGCGGTACGCCTTTTGGCTCCTTCGTTCCAACGATGAAGGTATCCACCAACTCGCCGCTCTATAAGTCCAAACCGCATTGGATTGACTATAATGCAGGGTCGCTGGTGGAGGATGTCAGTATGGAAGAAGCGCTTCGCAACTTTGTCGATTACATTATCGATGTGGCCAGCGGAACCTGGGTAAACAACGAGAAAAACAATTTCAGAGAGCTGGCTATTTTTAAAAACGGTGTGACGTTGTAGAAGCTTGGAACACATCGGGAGGCGGAATTCATTCCGCTTCCTTTTTTGTTTGAATGTCTCTAAATAGGCGTGCTAGACTTAGAGGAAACACACCGTATTGCGTAAGGGAATTGGAGGAAATAAAGTGCAAAATGCAATTGTTGCTTATCGAGAAGAAAATCATGATCAGCTCGTAGATATTTGGCATCGGGCTGTACGCCGGACACACACTTTTTTAGAGGAAAAGGACATTCAATTTTATTATCAAATCGTACGAAATGGCGCTCTTAGAGAAGTGGAAATCTGGATGGATTGGAATGAAAGTGACGGTCCAACGGGTTTTATTGGGCTGGACGGACCTAAAATAGAGATGCTATTCGTCGATCCGGAGCGGCACGGACAAGGTATAGGCCGCCGGCTCATTCAGCATGCCAGGAAAATAAAGGGGACACATCTCAAGGTAGACGTGAATGAGCAAAATAAAAAAGCACATGCTTTTTACAAGCATTTAGGCTTTGTCCAAACAGGGCGGTCTGAACTGGATGGATCAGGCCGGGCATTTCCTTTGCTTCATATGGAGTGGAATCAGTGACCGAAGGTCATCCGCCCTCCATTTTTAAAATTGGAATATATTATCAGACTATGCTTGCGATATGTTTGATTTTATGATATAACTTAATTAAGTGATAAACACGTAATTAAGTTTTGTTTTAGATGGAATGTAGCTCATGCTTTGGTTTGATGGGAATTGGAAGTCGGACAAGGAGGTGGGGAGGGTGGATGATCTCATTCACTCCGACATTACTGATCTGGATACACTTGTTGATATGATCAAGCTGTCATTTTCATTTACTGATGGAGCATACATGATTGCTTTATGTGATCACTTGTATGTGCAAGCCAGCCGAAAATATCAGGAGCTCCAGCTTTATAAAGCGAGCAAGAAAGCTGTACAACTCATACATACCAAACGGCCGCTAGTGTATTACTACGGCTACAGTCATCTTATGAAAGGCATGGTCTTCCAAAAACAGGGCAATTATGAAGCCGCCCGGGATTGCATCGAAAAATATGCGGAATTGGGATGGTTTAATGGTCTTGACCTTCATGGAGAAGCAGAGGTCGAATATTATCGTCATGCGGCCAGAGCCAATTTGTATGCCCTTGACGTTTTGTCTGGAAATTCGGAAGTTTTGCAGGAATATGTCCAATTTCTTCAGGATAATCCGGAAGAGCTGTTGCCGGGGCTTTTGTCCATCGTAGAGGGGGCTTACAGGCATGGCTACTCTTTAGAGGCCATACTTAAGTCATTTACCCAACAAATTGATGATTTCAAATATTTAGAAGAGCCCGTTAATGTATCTTATTATTTTCGCTTCTGCTATCAACTGGCTCTCTACTATATCAAGCAGCACCAGTTTGTAACTGCATTAGACTATATTTTGCAATCACTCATGCTGTCAGATACTCTGGGCACGGAACATGAGCACGAGTTTAGAAAATGCACGGCTATATTTGAAATTTTTCGCTCCCAAGCTACGGCAACACAGCAAGCCCAATATATAACTATTCTAAAAGGAGTGTTAAAGGATGAAAAAATTGATTTCACAGCCTCTGTCGCTCAGTCTGTTTAGTTTGTTGGTGTTTGTTACAAGTCATGACCTTATTTCGATATTCTACCATGGCGCCAATCATTAACAGGACAGAAGTAAGGCAGAAACGAAGTTGTTTAGAGATATGAATTTGATTGGGAAGTTTGATGTGAACTTATAAAGTACACCAAATAGCAGGTGAGCTCATGATAATCCGGGCTTGCTTGCTATTTGGCGTTTTTATGAAAGGTAGTTTGTATTATATTGCGGTCAGAAACCATTGCCCCCAAGTAAGATAACGCAGTTTTTGTTGAACTGTACGGCAGTAGTAACGAAACCCTTTTCCCGGCTGATACGCTGTGGCATATTTCGTCATGTCACTTATCTGGGTTAACTATAGACCGCTACAACAGTGAGCCCAAGCGAAAGGAGCGTCATAAACCATTCCTGTGTCGCAATGCCCACTAGCGTACAAAGACCAAACATGATGATGCCAGCGCAACAAGCAACCTTTTTCATGCAAAGCTATTTTTGAATCGAACGAACCAATTCCTCCATCTAGCAATCTTCTCCTTAATGATTTGTTACTCTTGCACATACCAAACATAACACATTTATTTCCTGAAAGTCCTATTTGATTGTTTCATTTCTATAGTCTCCCTATTGCATTTTTTGTTTGGAAATATAAACCATAAAATTGTATATTAATACATTAATGCATTCATTTTTCTTTTGGTCAACCGATAAAAATAATAGGAGAATTCTTTTTTTTTCTGAAATGAAGAGAAAGGGGGTGTGCATTGACGACGCTCGAAGAGCATGGCTTATAAAGACCATGAACAAAAAAAGGATTTGCAAAACAAAATGACGTCTACACAGAAAGGAGAAAACAATGAAGAAGAAACATGTGACAAGAAAACCAAGAAAAGAGCGTGCGCTTGCAGCAGGAGTAAGTGCCTTGGCCGTGACATTGGCATTTACCGGGGGACTGTCTCTGCATACGCAGAGCGTATTGGCTCAAAGTGAGCCGGAAGCAAAAATGGTTGCCAATTCACTTGGCGAGAGCCGAAATGCGGTACAAGCAGCCTACTCTGTACGCGGTGTTCATAATGATGCGGAAGTGATTTCCAGATTAAATGCCAATGTATACGAATCGGAGCATTTTCAGTTCCTATGGGGAAACGGCGGGGAATATAAAAAAGTAACCAAGGCTTTCCTAGAGGGAAATGCAAAGATTTTGGAGGATAATTGGGGTTTATTCATAAATAAGCTTAAAATGACACCGCCTACCCGTTCGGTTCATGAGTGGATACGCGATAATAAAGATTACAAGGTCAACGTGGTCATTCTGGGAACCGGGCTTCATCTCTACGAGGGGGGATGGGCTTTTGCCGGACTTGACTCACAGGGGTACCCATACTTGATGTGCGCTCCGGATGCCATGAGTCCCAGAGTGCAACCAGGTTTACCAGTCCCTCACGAATTTGGACATGTAGTACAATTTGCCCAAGGAAGCAACAGCTGGAGAGGAAATGATTCCCTTGGTCCTTGGAGCGAAGCAGTGGGCAACTGGTTCCGGGAGGAATATACGTCCAGTGACGTTTATAAACAACAGTCAGGAACGGAGGGAGCAACCGACTTTTCCGCTCTATATTTACGCGCAAGCACGTTGACCGCCGTAAATGGACGGGCATATTACGAAGCCTGGCCGCTCCTGAAATACCTTGAGGAAAATCCGGATGGCTTACCGGGTTACGGATCGGGTTTTGTCGCAAAGCTGCTGCAGTCCGGGAAACCGGAAGACCCAACAGAGTCCATCTATGAGCTGATCCAAAGAATTAATCCTCAAGTAAAGGTGCAGGAGATGATTGGCCGTTTTGCCAGCAGAATGGCTACTTTTGATTTCCGTAATCAGAAGCTCTACAAGCGCAATGTCGAGAACATGCTCAGGTACGGAGAACTATATTGGCATCAGTATTATACGATGATGCTTAAGGTAGATGGAAGTGATAATGTCTATACCATTCCTTCTGAGCGTGCCCCTCAGGCTACCGGCTACAACATCATCCCGCTTGATGTGAAAATTCCGTTAAACGCTTCCTCCGCCACAGTACGAGTCAAATTGGATGGCTTGGCTAAAGTAAACGGTGCTGGCTGGCAAGCATATCTGATCGTTGAAAATGAGAATGGAAAAAGCCGGTACAGCCGTTCTTTCGGTAACGGGGAATCCGTCCAGGAAGAAGTCATCAAGGGGGAAAAAGCTTATTTGAGCGTGGCGGCAACCCCTACGTTGGAAAGCATGCAAAAAACCAAAATAGGTATTGGAAGCTGGCAAAGAAAGTTCTCCGAAAAAGTTATTCCTTTCGAATCAAAACCGCAATATCCTTATCAAGTCACCTTGGAAAATGCTGAACCGCAAATACGTAAGGCTGAAGAAAGTGCCGGCATCAGGGGGCACGTACACAGAAATGGCGGTGGCTTCGTAGCCGACACCGCTCGGGTCGACGATAGTGTCTATGTGGCTAAGAATGCCAAGGTTCTGGACAATGCGACCGTGACCGGGAATGTTCGCATTGAAGATTCTGCTGTGGTGCGTGGTGCCGCAAGGGTAAGCGGCTCAGCCAAGATTACAGACTATGCGCTGGTGTGTGGAAGCGCCCAGGTCGGTGAATCCGCTACCCTAAGCGGGTATGCGATTGCAGACGGTTCTGCAAAAATAACAGGTCATGGTCATGTAGGGGATCAAGCCGTTGTTACTGAACAAGCAGAAGTGTCGGAATATGGAAAGGTAGTTGAAAGCGCTTTATTGAAGGGGTATTATACTGTGAGCGGTCATGCCGTAGTTAAGGGGCTTTCGATTGGTCACGGTGGGGTCAGCAAGCGAGAACATGGAGGGGCCACCGGACAGGCTGTTACTTACGGCGATTTCTTCGATGATATGGGTTATACCATAAGTGGCGGTTCCTTTGCAGGCTATGAAAGTCTGGAGGCCTCGGTGAAAAATTTCAGGGACGGTTATGCTCGATCAGACGGCAAGGGCGGCTATATGCGCTAAAATGGCCAGTCCACAGACTAGAGTTTAAACGCCGGATATCGGCATGAACAAAACGAAAAATATTTGATATAAAATGACCTCATCCTCCACTTAACACTTCACCGTGGAATATGAGGTCATTTTTGGAAGCCGTTTTTGAGTAAGGAATTTTTACGCTTATCCTGATATAATGAAGCTAAGTTATAGCCATGGCCCTCAATCAGAAAGTTTACGCACATATCAAATGAATCCCTGAATGGAAGGGGACAGCATATGGTTATTTATGAAACGGACCAAGCTTATGTGATGACGGCGCAGCATGACCATGCTCTCATTGCAGGTGAACTGGCTTCAGAATGGGAAGAAAATGCCTTTAAAAACAGGCGGCATAAGCAGGATTTTGTATATGCGGCTCGGGAGCATGACCGAGGCTGGATTAGGCTGGATGCCGCTCCTTTTTGGAATGATCAGGTGTCTGCACCTTATACGTTTATTGATTTTCCGCCTAGCCCCCGTTTTGTGTTTTATCGTCTCGGGATCGACGAAGTCGAGCAGGTGAATCCGTATGCTGCACTGCTATGCAGCCTGATGTACAAGGAGCTCGTCGGACGAACGGAGCATGAAAAAACTCAGGACAAGCAGATTGCACGCGCTTATCAGGAAGCGGAGGAACAACGTCGGCACAGACTTAGACAAGAGCTGCCAGATGGTGTCACCTTTGACCATCAGGTACAGACGGATGTACGGAGAATGTTGTTCTGCGACGAATTAAGTCTCTTTTTGTGCAGCCGGGAACCGGGTACGCCTGCCGCAGATTATGAATGGTTTGCTGATGGTTTGAGCTTTCCGGCCGTTCGTCATGAAGGCGGACGGGTTCGGGCCGAGTGGTTATCGGAGCAGAGTGTAGGACTTTCCTTTTTTCCATTTAGAGGAAAATTCGGCGTTACTCATACTTTTAAGAAGGTAGACAAAGAGCAAATTCATGCCTCAGGTCTTCTGCAAGCCTACCGTTCCTGCGAATGGACGCATCGAACCTTTACCATTGAACATATTATGGAAATAAAAGAACACAAGGAGAATACCTGACCGTTCAACCGATCGGTCTCGCGCAGAGCAAAGCCTCCCTGAACCAACCACTCAGAGAGGCTCGTTTTTTGCTTGTTTAACGTTGTATGATTTTGCCGCAAGCGACCATTCTTTTTTTCTTCATGAAATATCGCCTCTTTCATCCCCGTCGGAACACGCCAACGATGTAAAATGATTAAAATGTTAAATGATGAACGAGATTTTACAATTTAGTGCTTCCTTACGCTCATTCCGCATAACTATGATCTTACCCTTTCCATGAATACTTACCCGTCCCTTCAGCAAAGACATGATTACGAGTATTTGTTTGCGTTTAATGGATATGATCAAATGTCCAGCTGCAATTGCTTTAGACGCACATGACAGGGAGGTCTTTGTGATGAGAAAGAAGGAAGTGATTGCCATGCTGCTTGCCGGCGGTCAGGGCAAAAGACTCAAAGGACTGACCCGCACACTGGCCAAACCGGCTGTATTTTTTGGAGGAACCTATCGGATCATTGATTTTCCTCTTAGCAATTGCGCCCATTCTGGTATCGACACTGTAGGTGTGCTGACCCAATACGAACCTTTGGTGCTTCATTCCTACATCGGCGTCGGCAGCGACTGGGATTTGGATCGCCTGGATGGAGGAGTTTTCGTGCTGCCTCCACATGAAAAAGAGAATGGGAATAGCTGGTACAGAGGCACGGCGGATGCCATTTACCGAAACCTGCATTTTTTGGATCAATATGAGCCGGAGCATGTACTCATTTTGTCAGGGGATCACATCTATAAAATGGACTATAGTCTCATGCTTGATTTTCACAAGGAAAAAGGGGCCGACTGCACGATTTCTGTTATCAATGTCGCGATTCAGGAAGCCAAACGATTCGGGATTCTGAACGCCGATGAGGATCTGAGAATATACGACTTTGAGGAAAAGCCCGAACAGCCGAAGAGTACACTGGCCTCCATGGGCATTTATTTGTTCAAGTGGGAAGTGCTGCGCCGCTATCTGCTGGAAAGCGCCAGCGACTCTGAGTCCTCGCATGATTTTGGCAAGGACATCATTCCCATGCTGCTCCAGCACGGGCGAGCACTGTATGCATATCCGTTTGCCGGGTACTGGAAGGATGTAGGCACGATTCAAAGCTTGTGGGAGGCCAACATGGACCTGCTGGCTCAGGACCCTCCTTTGGATTTGAATGATCCTTACTGGCGTATTTATACCCGCAGTCCCAATCAACCGGCTCAGTATATCACCCAGCGGGCGATCCTGAAAAACAGCATCGTAAATGAGGGTTGCATGGTGGACGGAGAAGTAAGGCATTCCGTGCTGTTCTATGGGGTCGATGTGGGCAGAGGCAGTATGATTACCGAATCTGTCATTATGCCAAACGTCAAAATTGGATGCAATGTACGCATTCATCGGGCGATCGTAAATGAAGGCGTCATGATTGATGACAACACAGTCATCGTGTCTGAGGATAGCTCGAAGGAAATTATGTTGTTCGATCAGGAAAGCCTGCTTCATGCACGAATATAACCGGATAAGGAAGGTGTCCGTTATTAGCCGACTCATTGGAGTTATCAATCTGGATCACGAGCTGGATCAATTGAAGGAGCTAACCTATTTCCGGTGCGGGGCCGCCGTTCCCTTTGCCAGCCGATATCGGCTCATTGATTTTACCTTATCCAACATGATGCATGCAGGGATGCATGAGATTGCACTGTTCGTCCGCCGCAAATACCGTTCGCTGCTGGATCATCTGGGGGAAGGACGGCCTTGGGATTTGGATCGCAGAAGGGGCGGCCTGTTCATTTTGCCACCAGACTGGAATGATCCGACGGATGTATCCCTCGGAGATTTGCAGCATGTACACAACAATCTCGATTTTTTTCATCGCTCAGCAGGGCAAACGATCGTGCACGCAGGAACGCAGCATGTCAACAAGGTGAATATTGCAGAGGTATACCGTTATCATCGGGAAAAGAATGCAGATGTTACCCTCGTCTACAAAGCGACAGAACAGCTCGAAGCAGAGCATGCGCCCTGCGTTCGATTGGAGATCGCTTGCGACGGACGTGTGACCGGCGTTCATCAGGAGCAGGATCATCATAATATTTATCTGGAAATGTTCGTGATGGACAAAAGCTTGTATCTGGATCAGGTAAAGCATTGCATTGCCCATCAGGATAACCATTTTTTCCGGGATGCCATTCAGCGAAATCCAAGCGGCCTGCGTATTTATGCCTATCCTTATGAAGGCTATCATGCGGTCATTAATTCCATCGAAAGCTACTATAAAAACAGTATGAAGCTACTGGATCAACAGCAGTTTCAAGCACTGTTTCAGAATTTGCCGGTGCATACCAAAATCAAGTATGAGGCCCCGACCCGCTACACGCACAGCGCCGAGGTGGATCATTCGCTTGTCGCCAATGGCTGTACGATTGGGGGCAAGGTTGAGAATAGCATTCTTTTTCGCGGGGTACGGATAGAAGAGGGCGCACGGGTAAGCAATTCGATTATTATGCAAAAATGCACGATCCGTACAGACGCAGTGGTCGAGAATGTCATTTTGGATAAGGATGTGCAGCTTACACCGGAACGGACTTTGATTGGAGACACCAAAGTTCCTTATGTTATTGCCAAAAATAGCGTCATTTAAAAGCTGCACACTGTACCTAAAACGGAAATACAGGAGGTTACACCTTTGTTCAGCAATAAAGAAGCATTTAAGTGCGCTTTCAAAGAACAATTGGTCGGAAGGCTGGGCAAACCGATGCAGGAAGCTCAGGCGGAAGATGTATATAAGGTTTTGGGCGGGATGATCCGCGATCAGGTTGGCAAGCAATGGGCGGAAACAAATCAGGCGTATAAGGAAGGGCAGGAGAAGCAGGTCTATTACTTTTCACTGGAGTTTTTGATAGGCCGACTGCTGGGCAGCAATTTGCTGAACCTGGGTGTGCTGGATATGGTTCGACAAGCGCTGGCAGAATTGGGCTGGGATGTGGAAGAAATTGAAGAACAGGAGGCGGATGCCGGGCTGGGGAATGGCGGTCTCGGCCGCCTGGCCGCCTGCTTCATGGATTCGCTGGCATCTCTCGGCTATGCTGGACACGGCTGCGGCATTCGCTATAAATACGGTTTGTTTGAACAGCGGATTGTAGACGGAAATCAGGTGGAGCTGCCGGATTACTGGCTGCAAAAGGGGAATGTCTGGGAGGAACGCCGTCCTGACAAGAAGGTCGAGGTTCACTTTTGGGGACGGGTCGAGACCCGTGAACAGGATGGCCGTCTCATATTTGACACGCTCGATGCCGAAACGGTCCGGGCCGTCCCATATGATATTCCGCTGATAGGCTATGGGCGTACGCAGGTGAACACACTGCGGATTTGGAGCGCGGAATCGGCGCTTGATCCTGTCCGGGGGCCGATTCGAGGCGAGGGCGGCTATTACCGCTTTCTGGACTACAACCGCTCAGTGGAATCCATCTCGGCCTTTCTTTATCCGGACGATTCCAATTATGAAGGCAAGTTGCTGCGCTTGAAGCAGCAGTATTTTCTGTGCTCGGCCGGATTGCAAAGTATTTTGCGTACGTTCGAGAAGCTTCGTTTGCCGTACAGTCGGCTGCCCGACAAGATCGCCCTGCACATTAACGACACACATCCAACGCTGGTGATCCCTGAATTGATGCGTATTTTGGTTGACCTAAAGGGCCTGGACTGGGAGGAAGCATGGGATATTACGACGCGGACAGTTTCCTATACCAATCATACAATCCTGAGTGAAGCCTTGGAACAATGGCCTGTCAGCATGGTACGGGAGCTGCTTCCCCGTATTTGCTTAATTATTGAAGAGATTAACAAACGTTATTGCGCCATGCTGCTGGAGCGTTATCCGGGCCAGGACATGAAAATTGGGCAAATGGCAATTATTTATGGTGAACAAATCCGTATGGCCCATTTGGCTATCGTCGGCAGCTACAGTGTTAACGGGGTGGCTGCGCTGCACACCCAAATTTTGAAGGAACGGGAAATGAAGCCGTTTCACGAGCTGTACCCTGACCGTTTTAACAATAAAACGAATGGGATTGCCCATCGTCGCTGGCTGATGCACGCGAACCCGGCGCTTGCAGACTTGTATGATGAAACCATCGGTTTACGTTGGAGAACGCGTCCACGCGAGCTCATCGATCTGCTTCGTTACTGTGAGGACGAGTCGTTCAAAGCACGGGTTCAGGCGATAAAGCAAAATAATAAGGTCAGGCTTGCCGAGCATGTTTTTGCAAAGCAGGGCGTACGACTGGATACGTCCTCGATTTTTGATGTACAAGTCAAACGCCTGCATGGCTACAAGCGGCAGCTGCTCAATATTTTGCATGTGATGCATCTATACAACCAGCTCCAAAATAATCCTTCGCTGGATGTGATGCCACGCACGTTTATTTTCGGGGCCAAGGCTGCTCCCGGCTATTTTCTGGCCAAGCAGACGATCAAGCTGATTAACAATGTGGCCGATACGATCAATCGGGATGTAAAAGTCAGGGACAAGCTAAAGGTTCTGTTCCTTGAAAATTATTCCGTGTCACTGGCCGAGCTCATCATTCCCGCAGCGGATGTTAGCGAGCAGATCTCCACGGCGGGGAAGGAAGCCTCAGGCACAGGGAACATGAAATTTATGATGAACGGTGCGCTCACGTTGGGTACATTGGATGGAGCCAATGTTGAAATGCATGAAATGGTGGGCGATGCCAACATGTTCATTTTTGGATTAAAGGTGGATCAGATTGAGAAATACGTTCGGGACGGCCAATATTCAGCGCACAAAACAGCCAACAGTGACGAAAGACTGCGCCAAGTGCTGGACCAACTGGTCAACGATGCTCCTTTTACGCGGCATGAGCGGGAATTTGAGGCCATTCACCAATCCATGATTGATCATAATGATGAATACTTTGTGCTCAAGGACTTCGCGGCCTATGTGGATACGCAGGTTCAGATTGAGCAGGTGTATCGGAGTCCGTCGGAGTGGACGCGGCGTGCCATTGTGAATATGGCCCATTCAGGTGCATTTTCGAGTGATTGCACGATTCAGCAGTACGCAGCCGAAATTTGGAACATTGCGCCGCTTGAGGGCCATGTTAACCAGCGAATCTTGTCCTAAAAAAGCGAAACAGGCGGAATAGCATTGCTTTTCGACCGCTGAGGGTTATAATGACAGTATAGACTTAAGTAAGGGTGGGGAACTTGCATAACCTCATTTCTGAACTAATTGTACTGTTGAAGGGGTCCTTCTATTGATAAAGCTTAATCCGAACAGGCGCAAAACTCATAAATCGAAGAAGAAATATAATATGTTCCAAAATATTTGGCGGGCAATTCGTCTGAATTTTATCAAGCTTTTGCGTGCACCCGGTGGTGTCAAAAAAATCTCCTTGGGCTTTGCCATTGGCTTTGGGCTGGAGATGATTGTCATTTCCACGGCTTCTCTCGTGTACCTGGTGTTTTATCCGGTGGTCCGTTTGTCTGGTGGTTCTTTGCCTGCGGCCATTGTGGGTAACGTAGTAGGCAAGCTGACCTTTTTGCCAATTGTACTGATGCCATTCGCCAAGCAGCTGGGAGCCTGGATTTATCCATTGCATTATCCGCGAAATGGCAGAAGCGGCCGGTTTCATGAGCATTCTTTTATGGAGCTGTTTCATGGCAACTGGTCTGTATTCAGAGACTTGCTGCATGGAGGGTTGCACATTCTGATCGGTATGTCGATCTTCGGCGTGGTATTGGGCGTAATATCGTATTTTGTCATCCAAGTCCTATATAACCGTTCCCTGTATAAACGGCTGGAAAAGCGAAAATTGCGTCACGGGGCGGCCTTTTCAGCGGCCAGACTGCTGAAGAATGGATAATACAGCAAATTAAGAAGCTCCTTGAGCCTATGATTAGGCTTGGGGGGCTTCTTTTGATATGGCAACTTTTTATATCTATGTCACGTCTAAGGGATACGTAAGATTGGCCTCATTCACTCAGATCGTTTACAATACGTTGCATACAACGGTGGACGACAGGTTAATGTACAAAGTAATACAAGGAGTGGTGAAGCTTGCGGAAGATATGGCAAATCTACTTAACCGACTGGAAAAATGTATTCAAGGTATCGACCGGGACTTTATTAGTCATTGGCATCATTCTTTTGCCTTCCGTCTATGCATGGGTAAACTTGAAGGCGATGTGGGACCCTTATGCGAATACATCAGGTATTAAAATTGCAGTTACGAGTCAGGATCAGGGTACTAAGATGAACGGGAAAAAAATAAATATCGGTGATGAGGTTTTACATAGTCTGCAACATAACAAGAAGCTTGGTTGGACCTTTGTGAATGAAGCGGAGGCACGAAGAGGTGTACTGAGTGGCGATTATTACGCCAGTCTGCTCATCCCCAAGGATTTTTCGAAGAAAATTACGAGCGTACTAACGGAAAATCCGCAAAAGCCGGAAATTGATTATGCGGTCAATGAAAAAATCAATGCGGTGGCTCCGAAAATTACTTCCTCGGGAGCAACTGCACTGACGAACCAGATTAGTCAAAACTTTATTGAAACCGCCAGTCAGGCCGTGCTGACCAAGTTGAAAGAAGCCGGGGTCAAGCTGGAAGAGGAACTGCCCACCATTCGCAACATTGAGAACCGGGTGTTGGAGCTGAACAATCGCCTTCCGGATATTAACAGATTAGGTAAACAGGCGATTGAGCTGGAGCAAAATTTGCCTAAAATCAAGGCGCAAGGACAAAAGATCATTGCACTAAAGGAGAAAATTCCTGACATTAATCGCGCAGGCGAGCTGGTGCTTAAAATGGACCGAAATCTCCCTGAACTGGATAAGGTGGCGGCGGTTATTTTGGACATACAAAAAAGACTGCCGGACATCCAACAGGCTGGAGACCGGATTGTCGAGCTGGATCAGAACTTTGACCAGGTGGGAAGTGCGTTAGCCACCGCTCTGGAGGACATGCAAACGGCGCTGAAGGTCATTCATGCTGCACAGAAAACACTCCCGGAAGTACAGAAAATCGCCGATACAGGCAAGGATTTTACAGCCGGTGTGCTTGAATTCCTGGACAATAACGATGGTGCGCTTGACTCCATTGGAGAAGTGGTCAAAGAAGACCTGCTGCTAGTACAGCAAATGGCGAATGAAGTTTCGGAGGTTACCGGCATCGTTCGCGGTGCCGATTTTGATCCTAAAGCAGCACAAGCGGCAGTGAACCGGGTTAGCGGAAGGCTGACGACAGCCGTAGGAGTGCTGGATCATATTTCTCAGTTGTTGAACCGTGTGAACGGATATTTACCGAGTCATCCGCTGGATTCGCTTATTTCGCGTGTGAACGGGCTGGAAGATCGTCTACGCCGTTTGAATAGCACGGTGACCAGCATTGGAGATGCGATCCAGCGTGGCGAGAAACCTGCACAGCAATTGCTGGATGATGCTGACCGTCTGGCTGGGGAGGTTAGCAGCGGAATTGACAGCATTTTGAGTAAATATGATACGGAGTATGCACCTGCCATCCAAAAAGCGCTGGATCAAATGAAAACCGTTGCCCGGAGCTCCGCCAATGTGTTGAATACTGCCCAAGAGCAGCTTCCTAATATTGGTAAAATATTAAATGACGCACAAGCTGCAGCAGAATTCGGTCAGCAGGAGTTGACTCGTCTCCAGCAGGACTTGCCGCAATATCGTGAGAAGCTGCATAAGGCGGCTACGACGATTCAGGGACGCATGGGCGAATTTACGAAGGATGTCAACAAAGCAGCCAACTTTGTAAATAACGATTTACCCACCGTTAAAGATAAGATTCATCAGGCGGCGGAGTTTGTACGCAACGATTTACCCAAAGCGGAGCAACAGTTTGTCAAAATGACTGACTTGATCGAAAACAAGTTCCCCGAGGCGGAAAAAGCGGTACATCAGGTTGCCAATTTTGTGAGAACAGATCTTCCGGCTGCCGAGGATTCCATCCGTCACGCGGCAGACACGATTCGTAAGCTAAGAGGGGAAAATGCACTCGGACGAGCTATTGCATTGCTCAAGGGGGATGTGAGAAAGGAAAGCGATTTTCTCGGCAGCCCGGTATTGTTAAAGCAGGAACGGATATACCCGATTCCTAACTATGGCTCTGCCATGTCCCCTTTTTACACCACATTATCGATTTGGGTCGGTGCGATGCTGCTGGTATCGATGTTCAGGGTCGACGTGGAGGACCCGGAAGGTACGCTTAAAAGCTACCAGGTATACTTTGGCCGCCTGATGACATTTTCCACCATCGGCATATTCCAGGCGCTTAGTGTATCGCTCGGAGACTTATTCCTGCTTGGAACATATGTGGATGCCAAAGTGGCATTTGTACTATCTTCCATGCTGATCAGCCTGGTGTTTACGGCGATGACCTATACGCTGGTATCTGTGTTCGGCAATATCGGCAAAGGGCTGGCAGTCATCCTGCTCGTGCTTCAATTCTCCAGTTCGGGAGGGACATTCCCGGTTGCGACGAGTACATCGTTCTTTCAGATGCTGAATCCGTTTGTACCTTTTACTTATGCGGTCAGTCTGTTGCGGGAAACGGTAGGAGGGATGCTGCCTGCAACGGTAATGCGAGATGTGCTGATGCTGCTTGTATTTATCGGTATTTGCTTCCTGTTCGGATTGGTGCTCAAGAAGCCGCTCAGCAAGTATACGAAAAAAATGGCCGAGCGTGCGAAAGAAACGAAATTGATTCCTTGATGGTAAAAAAAAGAGTGAGTTACGGCGGGGGGAGGGCGCTCCGCTGGCAACCACCGTAAAGTCACTTTTTTTCCTATGGGGTGGGTAGTATGAGAGGGAGATGCCTCGCGTATGCTGCTTCGGCAACTTCGGCATAATGCAGGGACTTTTTGCTATATATAGAGAAGTAATATGTGTTCAAGGTGTTTCAAAGCGCTTTTTTCTGTTGAATGAAATAAGTATGGCTGTATTATGGAATTTTTGTGGAATTTAAAAAATCTTTGAGCAAAGGCGGGAGATTGGATGGAATATTCATACCTGGGAAAGTCAGGCTTGAAGGTTAGTCGGTTATGTCTGGGCACGATGAATTTCGGACCCGAAACCGAAGAAAAGGATGCATTCAAAATCATGGATGCCGCACTGGATGCGGGCATTAATTTCTTTGATACGGCCAATGTATACGGTCGTGATCGCAAAGGATGGACAGAGGAAATTATCGGACGCTGGTTTCAGCAGGGTGAAGGAAGACGAGAAAAGGTCGTGCTGGCCACGAAGGTATACGGGGATATGAAAAATGAAAATGACGGTCCGAATGCAGGATCTGGCTTGTCTGCATACAAAATCCGCCGTCATTTGGATGCTTCTTTGAAGCGATTGCAGACCGACCACATAGAGCTGTATCAAATGCATCACATTGACTGGAACGTGTCATGGGATGAGCTGTGGGGCGTATTCGAATCCATTGTCGATCGGGGACAAGTGGATTATATCGGCTCCAGCAACTTTGCGGGCTGGCACATCGCTGTGGCGCAGGCTGAGGCAAAGGCACGGCGCTTCTTGGGGCTTGTATCCGAGCAGCATCTGTACAACCTGAATGAACGTACTGCCGAGCTGGAAGTATTGCCTGCAGCTCAGGCGCTGGGACTCGGTGTGATTCCCTGGAGCCCGCTCGCGGGCGGACTGCTGGGACGTAATGCATTAGCAGGTACAGGCTCCCGCAGCGCACGCGCCAAGGAAAAGATGGAACAGAATCGTGCGAAGCTGGAACAGTTTGCAGCATTGGCCCGCGAATTGGGCGAGAAAGAGGACGTGATTGCACTGGCCTGGGTCCTGTCCCATCCGGCTGTCACGGCTCCCATTATTGGCCCGCGGACATTGGAACAGCTGGAGGATGCTTTGCGGGTGCCTGAGGTCCAATTGACAGACGATGTGCTTGCCAAGCTGAACGAAATTTTCCCCGGCCCTGGCAAGCCTGCACCAGAAGCTTACGCTTGGTAATATCACACATCCATCGCAAAAGAAGCAGCAAATGAGGAGCAATCTCCTTCACTTGCTGCTTTTTATATAATCTGGACAGTACACAGGTTGTCTTGTGGAGTAAAACCGGCTGTCATTTTTGTGGAGAGATCCAATCCTATCTGGAGGCCCAAAATCAGCCGTATGAAAATATCCAAGTGGACGGAAATGATGCCCTGCGTAATGTGCTGGAGACCCAATACGGCATTCGTTACATTCCGGTCGTCGAGATAGGCGGGGATAACAAATATGAAGCTTTGCTTAACCCGGATCTGGAAGAGTTGACTAAAGCACTGGAAAGCTACAATCAAGCAGTATAGGCCGACCAAGCGGTAGGCCGACAGGCAATGGCCAGTCCACGAAAGCGGCCATTCGCTGGATTCAGGGTCCGCCGCCTGTGCTGAATGACAGCAAGCTGACCGTCATTGCGGAGCAGGCCGCTCGAGCCGCCGGTCTAAAGGCCGTTCGCCCCATATCATCCCCGGCGAGCGAGGATTTTGGGTTTTATCAGAAGAACATCCCCGGTGTATTTGTCTTTGTCGGCACTTCGGGGACCCGGGAATGGTATCATCCAGCCTTTGATCTGGATGAACGTGCGCTGCCGGGAACGGCGAAGCTGCTGGCTTCACTGGCAGAATCGGCGCTGGCATCCATAGAGTAGGGAGGTAAGTCTACTACTTCGATATGTATCCTCTCTTAGCAAAGAGGAAATTTTTTTAATTGACGTTTTTTTATCCCAGTGATAGTATAAAAATGTTATTTTATTCAAATTTAGAGGGGATATATAAGAGGATACGAGAATCATAGGTTTGTTATTCCCATGAATGATTATCAAAATTTACAGGTGATGGAGGTTAAAGAAATGGCGAAGAAAAAAGGAATGATGATGGCTTCTTTCTCATTGGTAATGGCTGCTTCTCTACTGGTTGGTGGGGCTAATGCTGGTGCAGCAGCGTCTGATTTAGAAAGCGCTTCCGATATTGAACCCATGAGCATTAGCTTGGCCGCTGCCAATATACCTGCAAAATTCAAGCCGTCGGTAGAATGGGTTTGGAAGAATAGAATGGTTAAAGAAGGCTCAACGAACCGTAAAAATTTGATTTTTGATCAAATCTATGCGGGAAAAGGAACGCTAAACTATGTAGTACGCTGGCAATCTCCCAAAAATCTCACACTTCAACAGCGTAAAGAGATGGCTTCTATGCTGAGCCGCCAGATCAATAACTGGAATAAGCAGCTGAAAGGTTACGATGGCTGGCCTTACAACAATATTACTGTCAAAATCGTTGGTTGGGCCGTTGCAAATCCAGCACAAATTATTAATAAACAATCAAATGAAATCGTTTACACCGACACTATTATCGATGATTTAAGCAAATCGAACCCAAGTATCCCTGCCAAGCTCCCGGTTGCGCCTGACGCTCTATCGCGATTTGAGCATTTTAATGATCCCAACTACTCGTATCCCGGCGGATTGGACAAGCGGTTTGATATGTATCTGTGGGCTACAGAAAATTTCGGGGGAGGAGCCGGCGGTGACTGGGGACAACGTATGAATGATGATTACATTCTGAGCACGGTGAACGCTGATGAGATTCAGATTACCGAACATGAGATTGGACATGGCTTTGGCTTAACTGATTTTTATGAAGAGCACGAGCGTCCACCAGGCGGCTTCCCAACCAACACCATTATGTGGGCCGGCAATTCTCCTAAAATAACAGAGTGGGATACCTGGATGTTGCGCTATACCTGGAGTCAGATCAAGAAGGATACTTCTCGTTTCCCAAGCGTGAATAATGGCGACGAGGGTCCTATCGATACATTACCTGACGAAAGCGCCAACATTGCGCCAGCTGCAACGGCCAGCACTTCCTATACTTCGCCTTGGGAAAATATAAGCGCACTTAATGATGGCTTTGATCCTGCCAACTCCAATGACAGAAGCCATACCGTGTACGGCAACTGGCCTGAAACGGGGACCCAGTGGGTTCAATATGATTTTGATCAAGAGCATACGGTATCGCAAACCAATGTATATTGGTTCAAAGACGGGGGTGGCATCGATGTACCCAAGTCTTACAAGATTAAGTACTGGAACGGTCGAGGCTGGTCCGATGTCAAGCAGGCTAAAGGATTGGGTACTGCGGCAGATCAATATAACACGACCACTTTTGCACCTGTAAAAACAACGAAATTAAGAATTGAAATGGTATCCAAAGGTTCGGCATCCACAGGGATTTTAGAGTGGAAAGTCGCAGCGAACAAACTGTAAGCATCACATTATTATTCAAAGGGTTGTCTCTTGCAATATGCAGAAGACAACCTTTTTTAATTCATAGCTAAACCGTTGGGAGTCTGAAGATATCAGGCTTTTTTTGTAGTTTAATTATGTACCACCTGCATCGCTAATATTTGGTTGCATGGATTACGGAGAATAAACGGGTGTACGATAATAGGTATAATGAACGTTAGACATGAAAGAAAAGAGGACGAAGAGCGATGAGTCAAGAAGTGGATGCTCCTTATGAAGTACATGTAGCATTACCGATCAAGGCGATATGGCTGAGGTTGTAGATCGTCTGGAGAGCCAGACTGCACAGGAACTGAATGACCAGGCATTGGCCTATGGTATCCCGCTGCCCGACGATATGGAGCAGCTTCGCAGGCTTGCTTTGCGGCTGCTATCCGGATGGTATGAGGAGTATTTTCGCCATGTGGATGCGAATATTGTAAGCAGGCTGGAGCAGGAAGCTGAACGGACCGAACAAGGAGAAGGAGGTATATAGCGCTACGCAATGGGTGGATCGTACAACCAATGGTTTCCGTTGGTTACAGCGCGCGGCTTTCGGCTGTGGATGAAATGTACGCGAGTATCCTTGGCTATATGGAGCGAAATTAGGCTGTACGCACAGGTTAGAGTTAATACTCTAAATAAATAGATGCAGATCCCAGATGAGATGGTGTCTACAACAAGAGTGATATTTTGTGTTGACAAAATTATTTATTTGTGCTAAAATTTTATTTTAATGTATTTGTGTATATAATAAGATTCTCCTGGCCAGGGGAATCTTATTTTTGTTTAATTAGGAGGATAATTGTATGAGGCAAAATGAGTCCAGCTTAACTTCGTTAATAGCAGCTTTTGGCCGAGCATATCATAGTAAATATGATACACCAAAAATTTTTGATGATTTTATTGCAAAAGATCTAATCTCCCAAAAAGAGTTTTCAGACATCAGTGAGAATATGATACAAGGAATACAGTTTTTCAACAAAGATGTTGCTCAAAGGTTTCAAGATGATCCGGATGAAATTTTAAAATGGATTACACAAGTCCAGCTTTCTCCAATACCCTTAGCACGTGCTGCGTATTGCGAAAAAGTATTACTTAATGAAGTTGTATTGGGATTAAAACAGTATGTGATACTTGGTGCTGGGTTAGATACTTTTTGTTTTCGGCATCCAGAATTGAATAGTAGCTTAGATATATTTGAAATTGATTACCCAGCTACACAGGAACTTAAAAAGAAAAGGTTAGATGTTGCCAATTATAAAATCCCGAGTAATCTTCATTTTGTTTCTATGGACTTCACCAATAATTTGGCTTATCCAAATCTAATAGATAAAGGTTTTGCTAACAAAAAAACTTTCTTTAGTCTTCTGGGTGTTTCTTACTATTTAACTAAAGAAGAAATTTCAACCTTGATGAATAATTTATTTGCCCTAGTCCCATCAGGAAGTTCTATTGTTTTTGATTATGCAGACGAAAAACTTTTTGAAGAAAAAGGTAGGTCTAATAGAGTTGAAAATATGGTGAAAATGGCTTCAGCAAGTGGAGAACCAATGAAATCGTGTTTCACTTATTATGAAATCGAGAATATGTTGGAAGAAACAGGTTTACTTATTTATGATCATTTATCACCAGCTACGATAAATGATCTTTTCTTTCGTAATCGGATGGATTATTTGTCTGCATTCGAAACGATTCATTATATTCATGCTATAAAAAAATAATCTTTCATTTAATAACAGACTTGCCTCTCAATCTATTACTAAGGATTGAGAGGTTTTATTATTTTTTCTTATTCGCAGTCTAAGCGAAAACGGTACCTTGGAATTGTTCTTATTTTTATTTAGAGCCTTTACATAAAAAACGAGTTCTCCCTTTACAGAACCGACATAGATTCCTATAATTAAAACTTTTTTGATCGAAATTTACATAATTAATTTGGGGGGATTATTTTGGAAAAGTGAATTATTGTACTTAGAAGTATAATTCTGGCAAGCTCTACTTTATTAGCTGCTTGCTCTAGCGGGGGATCGGATAGCGCTAGCCATACCAATCAATAGAGCAGAATAATGAGAACACGCAGACGGCTGATACAACGCAGCCATTAACGAGCCTGATGCAAGCTTCTGATCTGTCCAAATTGCGGAGGTGTCGCAAAAAAGAAACGACACGATTATTGTCAGTCTGACCGACCCGGCAGGCGTGTTCACGCCGTATTTTAACCAAAGCGGTTATGACGGCAACGTCATTTCGCAGTTGTGGACTCCGCTGGTTACGGTAGACGAGAAGGGGCTTCCGCACCTAATCTGGCGAAGAGCTGGGATATTTCCAAGGATAACCTGACCTATACGTTTCATCTGGTTCCCGGTACCCGATTCAGCGATGGCTCCCTTTTGACAGCGGAGGGGGATGCTTGGCAGTTCATTGAAACAGGCGATACCGACTTTGCTTCCTTTACTGTAACGCAGGAAAATATCGACAAGCTGAAAGGGCTTGGCTTTTTGAACATTTTGCCTTACACCCCAAGCACCGCCAACATCCCGGCTTCCCCTATATTCTGGTCCTACACGACGGACGGAATCAACCCGTATAACTATGACCAGGAAAAGGCAAAAAAGCTGCTGGATGAAGCAGGTTGGCCAGAAGCTGACCGAACCATTCGTCAATGGTGAAATCAAGGGATATGACAATCCAAAGGCCAAAGCGTTATTGAAAAAGGCTTGGCTACGACGAATATTGAAGAACGCAAGAAAGTATATAAAGAATTGTATTTACTGTTAAATAATGAATTATCTGTAATTTTAACCAACTACAAAAAGACGGTGTATGCCTACAATGGCCGGATGGAGCATGTAAAGGTCAGTCCGTTCATTGGTTTGCGCAGATGAGCCAACCACGGCGCTCGATGTGACAATACAAATATGGATTGAAATATCATCTTTTTTTGGGTTTTTGTGTTATTCGTGCAATTCCTACACAAATTCTACATACTTTCTTTTTACAATTACTCAGATAAAAGAACTTGAAAGGAAGGAAGAGATGAATGAAAACATGCGGAATCATCATTGTGCTAATTGGACTCCTCTCGTTTGTCAGCACAGCCTTGGCAGATGAAGCGACAAAATACGATGAGCATGGACAAGCAGGGCACAAAACGGTACACGAGCTACAAAACCCGGCAAAAGAAGAAATGACTTCTGATATGCAGATGGATGATACCCATTCCCACAGTATGACTATGGAGGAACACCAGCACATGGACATGAGCACCAGTAAGGATTCAGTTGCTTCTAATACATCTACGGAAAGTAGTGGACATGGAGAACATGGAGGACACAGCGAGAAAATCGTAGAAACTCCTCCAAATATCCTGGTATTAAGCACATTTGCAGGGATAATGGCGGCATTTATTCTCTATGGAGCCTGTCGTAAATGGTTACTGAAGAAGGGGCGTGCTCAAGCATGATCAACCCGGCAAATCAAACGCAGCAGGTGAACATCCCACCTGAAAAAAAGAAATATAACTTGTTGAATATTCCGTTTATAAAAGCCTTTATTAAGAGCCGATGGTATCCCGGAATATTCCAGTGGGCGGCTATGATCGTATTTTCTGTTATTGTATATGAGCTGGTTGCCGGAACGGTCAATCCCAGTCGAAATTTTGGGACTTCATTGACATGGGTGCTGTGGTGGCCGGCTATCCCCATTATTTTTCTGGTATTGGGCCGTTTTTGGTGCGCAGTCTGTCCATTCGGTAAGATCAGTGACATTGTTCGCAAGCTGGTCGGCAGCGAAAGGCCAATGCCGAAGTTTTTAAAGAAATATGGAATATGGATAATTGATATTTTTTTCATCATGATTACATGGTCCGATCACATCTGGGGAATCATTGAGTCGCCGCGCGGTTCCGGATATCTGCTGCTGCTTCTGACGACGATGGTTGTCGGTACTTCCGTATTTTTCGAAAGAAGAACCTTTTGTAAAACACTTTGTTTTCTTGGAGGATTAGCGGGCAACTATTCCCGTTCAGGTATGCTGGAACTTCGGGGAACATCTGACGTTTGCAAAACCTGCAAGACACAAGCCTGTTTTAAAGGTGACGGCAAGACAGAAGGATGTCCCATGTTTCAATTTGTCCGTACAATGGATGACAGTGCGGATTGTAACCTTTGCGGAAATTGCATAAAGTCATGCCCTAACCATTCCATCCGTATCACTCCGAGAATGCCGACTGCAGAGCTGTGGGGAATCAAAAAACCAAAAGCTGAGCATGCATTTTTGGCAGCGGTTATTATGGGTATTGTTTTTGTACAGAACCTTACGATGTTAGGAATTTGGCAGGATATTTTAAACGTAATTAGCAAGATCACGCAAACTGCCTACTACCCGGTGAATTTTACGGTTGCTTTTGTGATTTCTATGATGATTCCAATCGTCATGCTGTGGGGGACAGCGAAATTGACTGCCCGCCAGGAAACATTCGAGAAAGTGAAAGAGAATTTCGTGCGTTTTGGCTACGCCGTTATTCCGCTTGACTTGGCTGGCCACTTGGCGCATAATCTTTTCCACATGTTCACGGAAGGAAAAGCCATCTGGTTCAATACAGGTAATTTGTTTGGCTATAAATTAACTGGAGACCTGGCATTGGCTTCGGTGGGTACTGTACAGCTTATGCAGTATCTTGTTATTCTGCTGGGTCTTGTCGGTTCAGCTTATACCGTTTATCGTATTGGGAATAGGGCTTCCTGGAAAAAGCTGCTGCCTTATTATGCGCTGATGATTTTGCTGGCAGTAATCAATATGTATCTGTTCTCTTTACCGATGGATCACCGGGTATAACACAACAGCCAGTCTTCCTCGTACCACGGGTCGGCTGGCTGCTTTGTTTGCCAAAGCAGGATTGTTCCGAACAGGTTTAGGCTTTAGCAAGTAAAGGAGGATAGCATGAAATGGAATAAGGTTTATTTAAAACTCAGTCTCACCATGTTTAGTTTGTTTCTGGTGATTTTGGTCTTGCTTAGTATGGTCATCAACCAGCTTTTCAGCAACTTCTATACGAAAAAAGCACATGAGGAAGCAAATGAGCTGGCTTTACACTTATCCGTTATGCTTCGTGATCGAATCTATGCTGTGGAGACGATGGCCGAGTTTTCCGAAGCTAGCATTTATCTAGTGAATGGGCAGGGTCAATTTCTTGACATGTCCGCTTCTACAAAACAGAAAAAGATTCAGGCTTGGCCGAATGTATGGGAAAATGCACAATTGCTTCAGGGGAAGCAAATTGAAAAGGAGTTTACTGCAGGTGATCAGCTGTATTTATTGCATGGCATCCCTGTTCACAGTTCAAAAAATCCTGTGATCAAGGGAATTTACGTCGTGAGTTCCTTGGAGCATATGATCGAATCAATCCGGTCTGTTCGTTATCTTATCGGCTTGGCAGGCTTTGGTACACTGTTGCTGGCGCTCGGCTGTATTTTTATCCTGGCCAAAAAGCTGTCCGCTCCATTAGTAGAGATGGAAGCGGCTACCCGGAACATCGCAAAAGGAGAATTGGAAGTACGTCTTCCCGTCCGTTCCCATGACGAAGTAGGCTCATTGTCCAGTGCGATTAATGACCTGGCCATGGAACTCAAACGATATCGTGATACACGCTCCGAATTTTTTGCGAATGTCTCTCACGAGCTTCGAACTCCTGTCACTTATTTAAAGGGATATGCGAATGTCTTGACCCATGGACTTGTGGATCATGAAGAGGAAAAACAACAATATTTACACATTATAGCCGATGAGGCTCACCGACTAACGGTGATTATTAACGATTTGTTTGAACTTGCCAAAATGGAGGAAGGGAAAATGGCATTCCATTTAGAATCCGTTGATGTCAGACGAGCCGTTGAAAAGTCGGTAAATAAGGTGAGGATAAAAGCAGAGCAAAAGGGCTTACAATTGGTATCTGCTCTGGAAACGATACCGCGATGTTTTGTCGACCCTGTTCGCTTGGAACAGGTGCTCTTAAACTTGCTGGATAATGCCATACGTTATACCACAAAGGGGACGATCAAACTTACTTTGCAGCAAGAGAATGGATTCGGGGTCATTCTGATCTCCGATTCAGGGTCAGGAATTCCGGCGAATGAGCTTCCTTACATTTTTGAGCGGTTCTACAGGGTGGAAAAGTCTCGCTCTCGGGAGTTTGGAGGAACGGGGCTTGGCCTGGCCATTGCCCAAAAATTGGTGCAGTTGCAAGGAGGAACGATTGAGGTAGAGAGTGCAATGGGACAGGGGACCGTCTTTCGTTTGTCCTTTCCTTTTGTATAAACAGGAAGGATATGGAGAAATATGCCTGAATGTAAAGCCAGACTCCTTATCCAGGAAATCCGGCTTTGTACTGGGTAAAAATGTGCTTTATTCAGGAGTGTTGTTCAAGTCCGAATCAGGTTGGAATGGATTTAGGAAATCATTATATTTCAGGTCCGTCACCATACCAGCAGAGGCATGATGCAAGTCGTGGCAGTGAAACATCCAATCACCGGGATTATTGGCTGTAAACGCTACGATATATTCTTCTCCAGGTTTAACATTTAGAGTGTCCTTATATACGGGAGAACCTTTAAGCGGAATTCCGTCTTTGCTTAGGACTTGAAACGTGTGACCATGCAAATGCATAGGATGGTCATCGTTGGCAGAGGTATTTACAAAACGGACTTTCACCTTGTCCCCAGTTTGTACAGCAAGCGGCTCCGTGTCGGGATACACCTTGTTATTGATCGTATACTCCTGTTTTCCCTGTTGTGCACGGGTTCCTAGCTTCATGGTGTAGCTTACATCATACACATCATTCAACGAAAACTGTCCTGCTTGCGATTTACCATAGTTTGTAAGATCCACTGTAGGCAGTTTCGTTAATGGATCGGGTTGATCATTTGTTCCCTGTTCATTGGTGTATTGAATACGCTGCTTCATATTCGAAATCATTGGGCTGGAACCGTGCTCTTCCAGGTACCACGTTCCCGGGTTATCAGCCTGGAATTCAATATCCGTCCGTTCACCGGGGCCAATCGAAAGCAGCTTGTCCTTAACCCACTTAGGATCGGAGACAGCATTGCCATCGGTAGCAATGATACGGTAACGATGTCCATGCAAATGAAGCGAATGACTCAAATATCCGGCGTTAATCAAGCGCAGACGAACTGTGTCTCCTTGAGTGACCTGCAGCGGCTGCGAACTATTAATAGTTTGGCCGTTTATCGTATAGAGATCATACATACTCATATCATGCCCCGGCTGAGTAGATGCAGCTTGTTCATGTTGGCCATTTGCATCAGTTTCGGTTGAGGAATGACCCATGCCGTGCATGCTCATGCCCATGTCCATGTTCTTCATGGCTTCGTGACCACGCTCCGAGCTTGAACTCATCCATTCATCCAACATTAACGTATAATCCCGGTCCGCTTTCACCAGTTCATCTTCCACAATAAAGGAACCATAAAGCCCTTTATCGACTTGATTGACACTGTCCTGATGAGAATGATACCAGTACGTGCCGGGAACCGTCGCTTTAAAGGTATAAGTAAAGCTCTTGCCTGGAGCAATCGCATTCTGCGTGATCCCAGGAACACCATCCATTTTAAAAGGTACAGGATACCCATGGATATGCAAAGAGATGGGTACTGTTAACTGATTTTTCACGGTAATGTTTACGGTTTTTCCTTTTTTAATCCGGATTTGCGGTCCTGGCACTGAATTATTGAACGTCCAGACCGGGAGGGACGTTCCCTTTTCTACTTCCAGGTTGCTGGCCTCGGCCGTCAAAGTTGTAAGTTCACCATTTAATTCAGTAGGCCTAACGGTTTGTTTTCGCGATACTGCTTCGGCCGTGGTTGCTTTAGATAAAGCTGCTGTTGGTTTAACGTCTTTAGCTGTTGAGCAGCCAGCCAAAATGCTGATGATTATAGCAATGCCCAGGATTGTCTTTCCAAGTAAGACTTTACTCATATCACATGTCCTCCTTCTATTATTAATGAGACGCATTATAGATCACAATCATGTGGAAAGAGTGAAGTTCCACAAATTTTAATTAAAAACAATTTCCTCATAAAAACCACACAATTGCTGATTATACTCAAGACACTCAAAGAGGAGGAGTCGGTATGGATTGGAGTTGGCTGCTTGAACCCCAAATGGATACTTGCTCTCATGTTTGTTATGCTGATGTAGGGACAACGACTTCACTAAGGTAGGGGAATAGGCGTGAGCCAGTTAAGAGTGCTTGTGATTGATGACGAATGGAATATGCGAAATCTTCTGCGAATTTATTTAAGTAAAGAAGGATTTCATGTAACCGAATCATCTAACGGAAGTGAAGGTTTGAAGGCTTTTAGGAGCCAAACACATGACGTTGTTGTATTAGACGTAATGATGCCGGACATGGACGGCTGGCAGGTGTGCAAGAAAATGCGAGAAATTACGCCTGTTCCAATACTCATGCTAACCGCTCGAGGCGAGGTCAAGGACAAGGTGCTGGGACTTGGCATAGGGGCGGATGATTATGTCGTGAAGCCTGTGGACCCGGAAGAACTTATTGCCCGGATTTATGCCTTGCTGCGACGCTCCAGTCAGCAAGCCCATGTTGTGGTTAGGGAGCAGAAGCTTACATTCCCGGATTTAACCATATATCCGGAGCGGCGGCAGGTAGTGGTGCTGAACAAAAACGTCGACTTAACCCAAAAGGAATATGATATTTTACAATTATTAGCCCAGCACCCGCAACGAACGTTCGAACGGGACGCTATCGTCGAACGCTTATGGGGGAACGATTTTTTGGGGGAAAATCGAGTCATTGATACTCATATCAAAAATATCCGCGAAAAATTGCAACTTGTTGGACTATCTTATAACCCTATTAAAACCGTTTGGGGAATAGGCTACAAATGGGATGATTCGTCTTATTAGCTCGCTTTAGAGTATAGAGGTGAATGATGAATAAGTCGGATTGGACAATTGCTGTTTCTATAATCTTCGTCGGCTTGTCCTGCATGATCATGTCAGCAACCGCGTATGCGTCAAATCCGATGTTATCCTACCTTGGAATCATGCTGAAATTAGCAGTGGCCGCCGGTATATTGACATCTTTGTTTTGGCTCACATACTTATGGTTAAATAAAAGAAAAAAATAATACTAGATTCTGTAGACAAACGTGCTGTTCGGGGAATACAACAAGGATTGGCCCTTGATTCTGTCATCACTGGTGTTAACGACGATCCTGGTTGTCATTATTTACGGATTCTTTCAGAAATTCATTATGGAAGGTATCGCGGAAGGAATCATCCTTCCCGGTCCAGTTGTTTTTTTGTCCACTTTGTACTTCTTCAGCAGATTGTGGGCAAGGGAAAGCCGTAGGAACTTTCATTCTACACGAATCCGGCCATGGGCCATTTTTTTATTCAAGTAGGTGTCTCACTTCATATTGGAATCCGTCAAGATAAAAACGGATCGATGGCCGGAGAATAGGACTCCAAATAGGGTGGGGATTAAATATTAGATTCACACTGGTCCGCATAGGAGACTCCCCAATCAACCAACATCAGAAAGAGAGTATTCTACTTTAGGCGGTACTTGATTATAAACAAATCGATTGACTATACCGTCCTGTTCTAATTCCCTAAGCTGCCGTTAACACTTCTTGTGTAATCCCCGGTAAGTCTCTTTTTAATTCACCAAAACGCATATTTCTTTCACCCCCAGTTATAATTTATATTTTAGTATCATAATAGATACTACGTGTCACGAAAGTGCCTACTTGTTATTTTTAGAAGAGCAAATCATGGAGGTGCAAGCTATGCATGTGATAACAGGAGCAACTGGAAGAACGGGCAGCGCAGTCACAAATTACTTATTAGACCACAGACAGCCTATTAGGGTGATTGGTAGAAACTTAGAACGGTTAATGCCCTTTGTGCTTAAAGGAGCAGAACCAATTGTCTCTGAACCTACAAATGTGAAAAGGTTAATTAAGGCCTTTTCGGAGGCTGAAGCAGTCTACGTAATGCTGCAACCTAATTATATTATAACTAGTAATGACTTCCTCTCTTATCAAAAACGTGTAATAAGTACAATAGTATCTGCTCTAGAACAGGCAGAAGTTAAGAATGTTGTTTCGCTTAGTAGCTGGGGGGGCTGATAAAGAAAAGGGTACTGGACCAGTTACGGGATTACATCTGCTTGAACAGGGCTTAAACCAAATTGAACAGTTAAATGTTTTACATTTACGAGCAGGATATTTCATGGAAAATTTACTTTCACAAATTAAAAACATTTTGCTTCACGATGTTGCAAGAGGACCTTTTCTACCCGATGTCCAGTTTCCTATGATTTCCACACGTGACATTGGGCGAATTGCAGGAGAAGCCATGATAAAACGTAACTACCAAGGTCAACAAATAAGAGAGTTACACGGAAGCTGTGATTTGAGTATGAATGAAGCGGTGGAGCTCATAGGAAAAGCTATCGATAAACCGAAGCTCAGCTATATACAAACAACCGAAGAAGAAGCCAGAAGAGAATTGAGAATGCATGGATATTCAGAACATATTATAGACCTTGTTTTAGAAACAACAAGAGCCTTAAATACAAAGCACATTCGAATGTTGGAACAGCGCTCGTTTGAAAATACAACCCCGACTTCTTTTGAAACTTTTTTAAATGAAGTATTTATACCTCAATATGAGAAGGAAGCAGTGATTTAGCGGTTCCAGCGTATCGTGTATTCATCTACTTTAATTAACCATCTGAAACGATATGAACCCATTTGTTGCTTCTCTTCTAATGGCTAGGTAAAATATGGACGGGTTAAAAATAATACATAATAAATGACTGCACATGTAGGCAATACCGGCATCGCCCTGGTTAAGGGGATTGCTTTTGCCTTGACAGGCAGCGGCTCCATGTTTGCCACCTTGATGCATTACATTGCAGATGCAGTCAACCAGATGTTTGTATTTGCAGGCAGTGTCTTGGCGAAAAAAAAGCCGACCAAACGCTTTCCTGCCGGCTTTGGTCGCGTGATTAACCTGTTTTGTATGGTTGCCGTTATTGTCGTAACGATTATGGCTATGAAACGGTGCTTGTTTTGTCATTGGCGGTTGACGGATTTGTATGGAGCAAAGCAATGAAAGAAGTGCTGCATGAATCCAGAATAGAAGCCAAGGGGCTTGGCATTTTTATCTCTGCGTTCCGTCATGTGGGACGTGCTGCGCCACCAACCCGGCTGGTATTTTATGAGGATTTGATAGCAACAACGGGTGGGGTGCTTGCTCTGCTGGCTGTCGTGGTCACATCACTGATAGACTTTAAGCTGCTGGATGGCATTTCGAGTATTCTCATCGGCTGTCTGATGGTTGGCGTTGCGTTTCGGGTCGGATACGATAATATGGTGGGCTTGATCGGTGTATCGGCTCCCCCGGATATCGAAGAGCGTGTAGCTTCTATTATTCTTGCAGATACGTATGTAACAGACATCTACCAAATGCGTATTTCACTGGAGGGACGCTACTATCATGTGGAAGCGCTGATTGAGCTTACACCAGGAATGACGCTGGCCGACGCGGATATTAAATTCAGAGTCGAGGATGCTTTGCTGCGTGACCCTCATATTTCAGACGCTGCATTGGGCATTCTGGAATATAACGGGATTAAAAACTGGAAGTAGCGTAAAACAAGAACTTTCATGACTACAGAAATGTGGCGTGGAGGTTCTTTTACATTTTTAAAATGGCTTGGCTACCCCTTTGAATTTAGGCTGATTGTTAGATACAATGAAAGCGTTAACAAAAAGGAAGGTGAAGTGAATGCTTCTTGCGGGGAGGAATACGAATGAGTCTTCTGAAGGAGGCCTGGCCTGCTTCGCGACTCGTCACGGTGCTGGCTGGCGGGGGGCAGGATACTGCAAAGCAACGCTTAAAGAGGGAATGGACAGAAAAACTGCGGGCGACTATATCTGAACCGGTATATGCCGAGCTATGGATGGACATCGAACGTGCCTGTAATCACAGTCGGGAAACACCATGGCCTGAGCTTTCGCTGACACTGTTTCAACGATTTGCACATACGGGTGAGCGCAAGCCATATGAGGATGTGTATTTTGAGCGGCGTGGACGGATGGCTGCTTTGGTGCTGGCGGCTGTAGCCGAATCCGAACCCGGGGGGCTGAAAGAGGTGGAAGGCGGCCTGCTGGAAATATGCCGCGAGTACACATGGGCCCTTCCTGCACATGTCAGGGAAGAGGACCCTGTGACACCGCCTTGGCAGCAGGTGGATTTATTCGCGTCGGAAACAGCCCAGATGCTGGCTGAAATTTTACTGCTGCTAAGCGATCATCTGGCTGAACAGGTGGTTGCTCAGGTGCGCGGGGAGGTCGAGCGCCGAGTGCTGGAGCCTGTTTTTTGGCAGCCTCACCATTTTGAATGGGAGACAGCAGAGCATAACTGGGCTGCTGTATGCGCTTCCGGTTGCGGAATCGCGGCATTGCTGCTGGTGGAAGACAGCCTGGGCAAAGCTGAGGCTATCGAGAAAATGCTCGGCGCGCTGGATTGTTTTCTTGCAGGCTACAAGGAGGACGGAGGGTGTCCGGAAGGCGTCGGCTATTGGGTGTACGGCTTTGGCTATTTCATTTATTTTGCCGATATGCTGCGTGCATTTACAGAGGAAGCCGTAAATATTCTGTGCTCGGAAAAGGTCAGACAAATCGCTGCCTTTGCAGAACGGGTGCATTTGTCGGATGGTATGTTCGCCAATTATTCCGACAGCAGTGAAACTGAACGCTTGCCCTCTGGACTTATCTCTTATTTGAATTCCTTGCAGGAGGAACCATCGGCACTCCCTTTTCATGTACATGGTCTGCTGGAGGACCCTTGTCGCCGCTGGGCGCACGTATTGCGCAACCTGGTATGGACGAATCCTGCGACATTTGGAAGCAAGGCGGCTGGAGCCGATTATTTGCCGCAGCTTGGATGGCTGATGTGCCGCAGTCGCAGCTCCAGTCATGGCAGAGCTGAAGAGCAAAAGGGCGAATCAGGCACAATGCTTGTCTTCTCAGCCAAAGGCGGACATAACAATGAGCCACACAATCATAACGACCTTGGGCATTTTATCCTGCATGGCGGGAATGAAAATCTGCTGTGTGACTTGGGAGCAGGCTTGTATACGAAAGCTTATTTTTCACCGGGACGGGAGTCGATCATTAACATTTCCTCCGGCGGTCATTCTGTGCCCATAATCAATGGGACCATGCAGCAATCGGGTGCAAAGGCAAAGGCGGTTGTGCTGGAGATTGCTGTGGATGAGCAGAAGGAGGCACGGACAGACGCAAGGCTAAAGCTCGATTTGACCTCTGCGTATCCCGTAGAAGAACTGACCGCTTTCACACGCTCCTTTGCGTGGAATGTGCCGGAGGGAAGCGCGGGAGCAAAACTTACGGTCACCGATCATTTTGAGTTTGAAGCATCTGGCGCGAGCGGGCAGTTGTGGGAGGTAGAGGAGCTGTTGATCAGCCGTATTCAGCCTGCTGCAGGAGCGGGCTTCGTTGAATGGAAGGGAGCACATGTCGTGGCCAGATTGGATTATGATGCCAGCATGCTGCTTCCGGGGATAGAGGCTGTCAACCATATGGATCATGATGGGGTGCCGTTTGTGTTTTACAAAACAACGTTGAAGCTGACTTCAGATCGCTGTGGTGCTGCTGCAAGCGCAGATTGCAAGCTGTTTTTTGCCCTAAATGAATCATCATGTTGAATGGGAGGCAGACAGGATGAATAAGCTGCATACAGGTAATGTGTACCCTTGGCAGGCAGAGCTGGAGAAATTTATAGGACAGTTGAATACGACGCCGAATCGAGTGGAGGACGGATGGACCCGCCAACGCAAGCTTGCCGTGCTGGAGAAGCTGGTTCGTGCATATATTCAGCATCAGGATGAAACCGGAGCCATCATTGATCCTTATTCGGAAAGTGAACGGTATTACTCTACCCCGTCCTATGCGCTGGCTGCGGCAGTGTTGGTCAAAGAAGGCCGCCATGATTTGCTGGAATCCGCGGCTGCTGCCTTGACGCACAGTATTGCTTGTGTAGTAGAGGAAAAAGCGCCGGATCAGCACCCGGACTTTTTTCCTATCATGATGATGGGAGCGTATCGGCTCCTGAAACATTTGCTGCCAGAGCAAGCCACAGCCTGGAAGCGGCAGCTGAGCAGAATCCAGCCGGAACAGACCTACATTTTTACGATGAGTAAAATGAAAAATCCAAACCGGATGATCAACTGGAACGCGATCATGATTTCCGGCGAGTTTTTGCGTGCCGCCGAAGGGCTTGCAGCCGATGCCGAGTGGATGGAGGCGTACATCCGCAGCTATCATTTGCCTCGCTTTACCGGACTGGGGCTGTATCAGGACGGCCCGCTGGACCGGCCCAACAGCCCGTTCGCCTACGATATCGTCACACGCTTTCACCTGGGGGTGATGCTCGAGAACGGATATGATGGCGGTTGCGCTCTTGAGCTGCGTGACCATCTACGCAGAGGCGCGCTCAGCTCACTGCTGGCGCTATCCCCGCACGGGGAAATTCCGCCGCGCGGAAGAAGCGCACAGCATCAATGGAACGAGGCGGCTGCAGCGTTCGTCTTCACGACACATGCGCGGCATGTTTTAGCGGCAGGCGAACCCGGGCTTGCCGGTGCGTTACGGCGGGCAGCGGATCTGTGCTGGCAAGCGATTAGCCGCTGGCAGACCGATGACGGCAAGCTGCATATCGTCCGCAACCATTATTCGTCCGAGGCGCGGCATGGGTTTGAGGTATACTCCAATCACACATGCTACAGCCTGTGGACGGCGGCTGTGCTGGCTCATACCCTGCTGTACGGGGAGGGGATAGAGCGTATTGCTCCAGCTCCTATACCGGCGGAGACAGGCAGCCAGGTGTTGGAAACGGACGGCTGGTTCCAGACGGTCATTGCTTCTGTAGACGGACAGCAAATGGTTGTGCAGACGTCGGTCAATGACCCGTACAATATTCCCGGGATTGTGCGTATTCAGCAGTCCTCGCTGCCGCCACTGATGGGTCCGTCCTCAGCAGGGCATGCAGACCGAGGTTTTACAGGGTTCGCGGAAGGGGATATTTTCCCGCTAAGCTATTCTCCGGCCTGGCAAACCGAGGACGGCAAGTGGCACAGCCTGTCGGAAGGCATCCCCGGAACGCTGGAATTCGACCGGGATGGAGGGATCGATCCGCAGGATGGTGGGGGGTCTGTACAGGTAGAGCAAAGCTCAGCATCTGGCGGATCAACGGATATCACGCTGCTATGGAGAGGCCCGTTCCCGGGGGTGAGGGAAATCCGAACACATTATCATCAGGTGCGCGGAAAAATTGAGGTGGAATATGAGCTTCAAGGCAATATTCAGCATGTGGGAGCGCTTATTCCCTTAGTGGCATATGACGGTCGGGAGCGCAGCGTTATTCATCATGTCATGACAGCCGGGGAGGAAACAGAAAGCATCCGGGTGGAATATGCAGGCACAATCCTTGAAGTCGTCCCGACGACGGAAGGGACGAACGTGGCGTGGCCTGAAGAATTAGCTTCCGTAGCCTGTCGCAACGGTTTGCTTAAGGGAGCAAGAATGAAATGCACAGGCAGCCGCATTTCCTTTATCATTCGGTTGCCTGAATAATGCAGGCCGAAGCCATAGGCTTTTTTAACAGGTGGAAAAGGGGAGGGGAAAACAAATGACAAACATAGAGGCATGGCTGGAGCAATCATGGGAGCTGGCTTTGGACAAAACGCTTGCCTTGGCGTTAAGGCTAGGGGACGCTTTTCCGCATGTTGCAGAGGGAGGGCGCTATGACGATCGTGAGGAAGCGTGGTGGACAGCAGGCTTTTATCCGGGGCTGCTATGGCTTGCGAATCGGGCGCGCCCTGACAGCGGAGCCGCCGAAATTGCGCAGCGGTGCGAGAATCGTCTGGAAAAAGTGCTCTATAACAGCGAAACCGTAGACCATGATCTTGGTTTTATTTGGCTGCTCAGCGGTGTGGCCGCCCATCGGTTGACCGGAGCCGCCGAGTCCAGAAGACGCGGGCTGCTGGCCGCCAATCTGCTGGCTGCCCGTTTTAACGTGAACGGCCGTTTTATTCGCGCGTGGAACTTCCACGCCAAGGACATGGACACACGAGGCGTTGCGATTATCGACAGCATGATGAATCTGCCTTTGCTTTATTGGGCCTCGGAGGTAAGCGGAGATCCCCGTTTTGCTGCTGTAGCTGTGCAGCATGCGGATACCGTGGCACGTGAATTTTTCCGTGCGGATGGTTCCATAGCGCATGTGATCGAATTCGATCCGGAGATTGGAAAAAAGGTTGCCGAGCATGGCGGGCAGGGGTTCGCTCCTGGCTCCGCCTGGGCACGCGGCACGTCCTGGGCTTTGTACGGCTTTACGCTTTCGTACGGATACACGCGTGATTCGCGTTATTTGAGGGTGGCCGAAAACACAGCGGACTTTTTCCTGTCCCAACTGGGAGATGCGTGTCTGCCTGTGTGGGATTTTAGAGCTGATGAGGGACATCGCGGAGCATGGGATTCATCTGCTGCGGCCATTGCGGCCAGCGGATTGCTGGAGCTGGCTCAATATTCGGCGCGGGCCGGGCATTTTACCCGGGCGGCAGAGTCCATCCTCATGGGCTTGCATCACACTTGCACGGCGTGGGGCGAGGACCATGAGGGCTTGCTGATGAAGGGAACCGTACATTATCCTGAGCAAAAATACATCAACGTTCCCATTATTTACGGCGATTATTTCTTTGTCGAGGCTTTGGCAAAGCTGCGCGGAGAAGAAGGCTTGTTTAGTGTTGTTAAATAAAATTGGAGACGGGGCTGTCCCAAAAGTCGATTTGGGAAATTTCCGCCCCTATTTTATACATGATTTCATTTAACAAAAGAACCTTCATTTCCACTTACATAGTGGTTTTGAAGGTTCTTTTGCATCATTTATGGGCATTCATTCGTAAATTAAATTGACAAAACAGATGGGGAGCCGTATGATATCTCCTTGGGTAAAGGAATAAAATGGATTTTAAAAATGATAAGGAGTTATATATTATCATGACGGCTACCAACGATAACGTAAGACGAATGTACGGAGGATTTTGGATAAGAACAGCAGCGTTTTTAATTGATCTGGTCATTGTCTTTGTGCTTGTTCTTTTAATAGGAGGAGTGTTTAGTATTCCATCTATTCTGGGCATAGAGGAGACTGGTTTCATAAAAGTGTTGGTGATGTGGTTGCCGCTGATCTTGTGGCTTATAGTGCCATGGCTGTATTCTGTGCTCTGGGAGTCATCGAAGGTCAAAGCAACACCAGGGAAACTTCTGTTTTCTCTAATTGTCGTAGACAAGGAAGGAAAGCGGCTTGGATTCTGGCACGCCTCGGGGCGTTACTGGATTAAAGCTATCTCTTTTATCATTACACGTATGATTTACATCGTTGTAGCTTTTACTGCGAAAAAACAGGGAGTTCACGATCTTTGTGCCAGCACCCTGGTTGTAAATAAAAAAAGAGTTACAGCGATTTGAGCAGCCATCGTTTTTTCTACCTGTATCAGCAGATATCACCAATTCGTAAGGGAAAGCTTAAGTAGTCTTTGATTTTCAAAATAATGGGGGAACATGGATTTATGCAACAACGAAAATGGATGTTTTATACAGTTGTGTTCCTATTGCTGCTTGTAGTGGTGATGGGGTGTACAAGTAAAGGACACCCCGGAGAGATCGCCTCTGGAGATGTCAGAAAAGATGAGCCTGATAGCACTTTTTTGGAAAACTTGCAGTCAGATCTGCCGCAACCCACTGAGGCGCAATTTTCCACGCCCGAATCGGTGGTCAAAGCCTTTTTTGAAGCTGTAAATGATCATGACCTCGACAGCGCGTTAAAATGTTTTCCTATTATGGAAAAGTATCGTGCGAATTCGGTAGATAATCATTTCAGTAGACTCCATACCTATGAGCTTCAAGGGGACGCTCCCATCCCTTCCTTTGAGAGCCATAACTTTTTCAAAAGCTTTTTGGAATATGAACAGTATTGGGAGAAATTTTATATGATACTGTTCCTCAATTCAAACCCGGATATGATGGACAAACGTGTCGTTATGGGTGAAGCCAATGCCGCTACGGAACTGAAGAAAATCAAGGAAATTAAGTTGAGTAGCACATATTCTAAGCCTGAAATAGTTGCGAATCATAATATAAAGGATAAAAATGTTATAGAGCAGAGTATGAATATACAAGAAAAAAGGTTGCTTGAAGTTAAGCTTTATATAGAGGGAGAAGAACAGAATCCTGTATTAGTAAGCGTGGGGAAAATCGGATCCAATTGGCGAATTTTAAGTATAAATTAAGGTGAACGAGCTTTTGTTTAAAGCATATGGTGGTGTGCAGCGTAGAGGAGGATTTGAATCTGGAGAAGCGAAAGCGTTCGCCTTTGCCCTGGGATTATAATCTTTAAACGGTTTATGAAGATCTGAGAATCCCAGGGCAACAGCAATCGTAAGATCAAATCCTACGCGCAGCGTCCTCATACCGACGAAGTAAATTAAGGTAATTTACACAAGTATATTACAGGATCAGAAATGAATTTAAGTATTTCAATATTTAGATTAAAATTCCGTATAGTTCACATCATATTCCAAAGATTCCCCCAAACATGTACCGTTAATCACAGAACACTTTAAAACAAGAAATGAGAGAGGATGTTATGCGATGAAACTCATCGATTTGAGCGTGCCGATAAGCCCTAGTATACGCGAGCCGATAGCAGCTAAGATTGAGTATTCGAGCCATAGAGACGGCGCGCTGCAAGCGTCAGTCTTTCTTGGTCTTAAGCCTGACGATTTTCCGGAAGGCCAGGCATGGGCTACCGAAACCGTAACGCTTAACACGCATTCGGGGACACACATCGACGCACCTTGGCACTACTGGCCGACATCGGAAGGTAAACCGGCTAGAACGATTGACGAACTGCCGCTAGAATGGTTTTATTCTGATGGGGTGCTTCTTGACTTCAGTTCTAAGCCGCCAGGTTATGAGTTAACGTCAGAGGATCTGGCTGCAGAGCTGGACTGCATCGGGTACAAGCTTAAGCCGCTCGATATTGTCCTTATCCGGAGCGATGCAGATAAGCGGTTGTATGATGAACAGTATGCATTCCTTCATGTCGGTGTATCGGCTGAAGCAACCAGATGGTTGCTGGATCAAGGTATCAAGGTAGTCGGTACTGACGGCTGGGATATCCCGCTTAATCTCCAAGCAGAAGCCTACAAGCAACAACCGAGGGACGGCGTCCTTTGGGCAGCTCACTATGTCGGAAAAAACCAGGAGTATTGTCAGATCGAGAAGTTGGCCAATCTGGAGCTTCTCCCGAAGCCGTTCGGTTTCAAGGTCTGTTGCTTTCCAGTTAAAGTAGAAAGAGCGAGTGCCGGATGGGCTCGTCCCGTAGCCATCATAGAGGATTAAAACGGAAACAACGCGCTGGCAGCGGTAACGCAGCCTGCAGCGTTGTTTCTTTTTTAAAATACAAAAAGATGCAGGTTGTTCATGCAGTTTTCGTATTCCTTTGGGTTGTTTTGCGTTATAATGAAAGGATGCACATTATGAACAAATTGGAGGCACAGCCCGATTGACTACTTACCCTTTTGCCTTTGATCCATCCAAGCCGTTTATAGAGCAGGCAAGTGACTGGATTGCGGATGTATTTTATGAAGTTTTGCCTGAAGTCGGCTTTGAGGTTCGGGATGAACAAATTTATATGGCATTTCAGCTGGAGCGTGCCTATAAGGAGAAAAAGACCATTTTTGCGGAAGCGGGCGTGGGCACGGGCAAAACGCTGGTGTACCTGTTGTACGCGATTGCATATGCCCGATATACGAGAAAGCCCGCGATTATTGCTTGTGCGGACGAATCACTGATCGAACAGCTGGTAAAGCCGGAAGGGGATATAGCCAAGCTGGCACAGCATTTGAATCTGGCGATTGATGCCAGGCTGGGTAAGTCGCCGGATCAGTATATCTGCCTGAACAAGCTGGACGAGGCCCGAAACGGGCTGGATGCGGATGCGGATATCTTTCGTGATATTTATCAGGGCTTGCCGGATTTTGTCCATTTTCCAGACACGTTGCAGTCCTTCACCCCTTACGGGAACCGCAAGGAATATCCCGAGCTAACGGACGGACAATGGAGCAGACTCGGATGGGATGTATTTCAAGACTGCCTCGTTTGCTATCAGCGTCATCGGTGCGGGCAGACGTTGTCTCGTGATCATTACCGCCGGGCAGCGGATTTGGTCATCTGCTCGCATGATTTTTATATGGAGCATGTATGGACCTATGAAGCGAGAAAGCGTGAGGGCCAACTGCCATTGCTGCCTGAGCATAGCTCCGTCGTCTTTGACGAAGGACATTTGCTGGAGACAGCGGCGCAGAATGCGCTGACCTACAAGCTGAAACATACTCAGTTCGAGGCGATGATTACCCGTCTGCTGGAGGGTGAAGTGCGGGAATCTCTGGCCATGACGATTGAAGACGCGATATCGCAAAGCGAGGCTTTGTTTGCTGCGCTTCAAAAGAACAGCCAGCCGGTACAAGGCTCTGACCGCAAGGAATTTAAGCTGAATGAGCCGCTTGTTCGAGAAGTGAACCGTTTTAGCGATCTGATCGGGACGATTGAAGAAGAGCTTGTATTTGAAAGCGGACTATTTTCGCTGGATGAGTACCAGGTCAAGATCGTGGAGGAGCATCTTGAAATGATTCAGACGGCTTTGGCCTTGTTTAAACGCCCTGAGCTTTTGATTTCGTGGGTGATCGAGGATCAGGACGGATTAACACTCGTGGTTATGCCCAAAATGGTAAAGGAGATTCTCAGGGAACGAGTATTTGCCCAGCACATACCGATTGTGTTCTCATCGGCTACCCTTTCCGTGGATAACTCCTTTGATTATATGGCGCAGAGTCTCGGAATCGAAAATCCGCTGACATTTTCCGTCGCATCACCTTATAACTATTCGGATCAGATGCAAGCGGCCCTATATCCGCTGCAGCCGGAGCATCATCCAATCGAGAGAGTGCTGGCACTGCTGGAGAAATCGCAAGGCAGAGCACTTATCCTGTTTCCTTCAGAGGAGGAACTGGCTGCTTTCCAATCAGGTCTCGCTGCTTATCGAGAGGCATCTGCCTATCGTTTCCTATATGAAGGCTCGGCTGAAATCAGCCATCTGATCTCGACTTTTCAGAATGATGAGGAAAGCGTCCTGTGCGCGGTTACCTTATGGGAAGGCCTGGATATTCCTGGTCCGTCTCTATCTCATGTTATCATCTGGTCGCTGCCTTTTCCTCCGAATGATCCAGTGTTTGCCTCATTGCGCAAGGACGCGGCGGAGCCGTTTATACAGATTGATATGCCTCACATGGCGCTTAGACTTAGACAAGGTATCGGACGTTTAATTCGCTCACGTAATGATCGGGGCTGGATTTCTATCCTTGGCCAAGATTTGAATCGTCAAGAAGTACGCACTCAAGTTGAACAGCTACTGCCTGCGGGTGTAGAATGCACAGTCATTGAAGAAGAACCGGAGGGAATGAAGACATGCTAAATTTTACATCGTACACGGTGGAGCAAATTAAAGATGCTTTTGGTATTTTGAGCGGACAGCGGTATGAATTCGTCATTGATGTGGAGGTTGAGGAGGACGACGAGCTGTACACCGAAAACGGATTGCGTATCCGTGCCCTTTATTTAGTAGACGAGGGAAAATCAGAATTGTTGAAGTATGAGCTGATTGAAAAAGTAACGAATCGTTATATTGATCTTGAACTGGAAGAGGACGAGCTGCAAGCCGTGGAGAACTTTTGCAAAGAACACGTACTGGATGGAACGGCAGAGTAACAGAGAATAGAGTACCAGCCCATCGCAGCTAATAAATAACCAAATATAAAGGAGCCCTGATATCTTGATCAGGCTCCTTTTTTTATCCCAAAATAAAGTTCTGCCAGCATGGTGTACACATCATATTATGTTATCGGAGCAAGTATGTTGCTATTTGACAAATGCTTTAATTATACATAAAATCTTATTGCACAAATACTTACCGAATTACTGCGCTTTTTTGGCAATAATCGTTATTATTTGATCATTGGTTTATTTGTGATCCACCATTAAAAGGAGCTTGAGATTATGAATGTATATCGCAATACCCTTGAACTCATCGGAGGTACTCCATTAGTGGAGTTGAACAGCTATTCTCTTCCGAGAGGAATTCATCTGTTTGCCAAGCTGGAGTTTATGAATCCCGGCGGCAGTGTAAAGGACCGGGTGGGTAAGGCTCTGATTGAAAAAGCATTAAAGACAGGCCAGCTCAAGCCAGGCGGGACTTTAATTGAAGCAACAGCAGGCAACGCAGGTATTGGTCTTGCTATGGCAGCGCTTCATTATAATATCTCAGTAATTTTTACTGTCCCTGAAAAGTTTAGCCAAGAGAAACAGGAATTGATGAAGGCGCTGGGAGCACGAATCGTTCATACCCCGACAAGTGAGGGCATGAAAGGAGCCATTGAGAAAACAAAGGAGCTGGCTGCCGAGATCAAAGAGGCGTACTTGCCGCGCCAGTTCAGTAATCCGGATAATCCGGAGGCTTATTATACGACCATGGGGCCTGAAATTTGGAACGATCTGGACGGCAAAGTAGACGTATTTGTAGCGGGAGCAGGCTCAGGCGGGACGTTCATGGGAACCTCTCGTTACCTCAAGGAACAAAATCCAGCGCTTAAAACGGTCATCGTCGAGCCGGAAGGGTCCATTTTGAATGGTGGTGAGTCAGGCCCGCATAAAACGGAAGGAATCGGTATGGAATTGATTCCTGAGTTTGTGGATACGGCTTATTTTAATGCTATTCATACCATTAGCGACGCCGATGCCTTTGGCCGTGTCAAGGAATTGGCGGCACGTGAGGGGCTGCTCGTCGGCAGTTCCTCCGGATCAGCATTGCATGCCGCTTTACTGGAAGCAGAGAGCGCACCAGACGGCGCACATATTGTTACCATTTTCCCGGATAGCAGCGAACGTTATCTGAGCAAAAAAATATATGAAGGCGGGATTTAAAATGAAACGTAAAACAAAGCTGATTCACGGCGGGCTTCCTACCGATCCTCATACTGGCGCGGTTAACGTTCCTATTTATCAGGTAAGCACCTATGAGCAAGAGGAAATCGGTGTTCATAAGGGCTACGAATATTCGCGTACAGGCAATCCGACCCGGTTTGCGCTGGAGGAGCTGATCAAAGAGTTGGAGGAAGGCAAACGCGGTTTTGCTTTTGGTTCTGGTATGGCAGCGATCCATGCGGTATTTTCCTTGTTTAAAGCAGGGGATCATATTTTGCTGACCGATGATGTATACGGGGGTACCTATCGTATCGTAAGCAAGGTGCTCAGCCGTATCGGGATTGAGTCCACGTTTGTGGATACGACTGATCTGGCGGCCATTTCCAGCGCAATTCGTCCAAATACGAAGGCATTATATGTCGAAACACCAACGAATCCACTGTTGAAGATTACAGATATCCGTGCCGTTTCGGAGCTGGTGAAGAAGCATGAGCTTTTGTTGATTGTGGACAATACGTTTGCGACTCCTTATTGGCAGACGCCAATTACGCTTGGCGCGGATATCGTTGTTCACTCTGCCACCAAATATTTGGGTGGACACAGCGATGTTGTAGCCGGCTTAGCGGTAGTAAACAACGAAGAGCTGGGCGAACAGCTTCATTTTCTGCAAAATGCCATTGGCGGTATTCTCGGCCCGCAGGATTCCTGGCTGTTGATCCGAGGGATCAAAACACTGGGTCTGCGTATGGAAGCGATCGAGCAAAATGCGAAGGAAATAGCAGCCTTTCTGGAAAAGCATCCGAAGGTTAGCAAAGTGTACTATCCTGGATTGGCAAGCCATGCACAGCATGAGCTGTCCAAAGCACAGGCTGACGGCTTTGGCGGTATGATTTCGTTTGATGTAGGCAGCGATGCCAATGCGGTAGCGCTGCTAAAAAAAGTGAAGTATTTTACGCTGGCTGAGAGCTTGGGAGCAGTAGAAAGTCTGATCAGCGTTCCAGCCCGTATGACCCATGCCTCTATTCCGGCAGAACGTCGTGCAGAGCTGGGCATCACCGAAGGTTTGGTGCGGATTTCGGTGGGGATTGAAGATATGGAGGATTTGATCGAAGACTTGCAGGCGGCATTAGAAAGCTAATAATAGAGTATGAAGATCAAGAGGCAGCTGAGTCTGCCTCTTTTTATCAAAATCTTAATTATGCGAAACAATTGAACGATACAGTGTGGGAACAGGGGCTCAAAGAAGCGTTGCGGCATTTTTTGCAGGCAGATCGCAAGGGGACTAAAGATTTTAAAATTAATGCGTTAGGGCGGCATTTTGACCAGATTAACGACAGATTGATGGTGCTGTTTGATCTTTTGTGGTTGGAAAAGTAAATACAAGCAAGCTATTCACATTTTTTATAGTGTTTCCTCTTTGGTCCTGAATATAAAATTTTTAACAACGAAGTGAAGCGGACTGCTTTCTTCGTTTTTTGTTATATAAGCAGCTTCTTTTTTTGGGAAAACAGAGGAGTAAACAGAGAGGGCAACGAATAGTTTTTATATCGTTGAATTTAAGGTTGCGGAAAAGATTACGGGAAAATTCTGGTAGATTATCGTGGTTACGTCTTTCAAGGAAGCCAAAACCTGGAGGGGGAATGTTATGAGGTTCACGCATCTGGAAAAAGTAACAACTGTGCTGTCGGATCATCCGGTTCGTCTGACGTCTGCATATGCGGTCGGTCCGGTCAAGCTGCCGGAAAATTGCGGTGTGGGCAGGGAATGGTCGAACCATTTCACCCTGGAAGAATGGAATTTGGAACAGGCTTGTGAAGAGGGAGTGCGACTTTCAGCAGGAGGAACGGTCGCATGCCGATTATTAACCGAGCTGGATCCCCGGAATGCAGAGCTGAACTTGGGTGTTTTTCCGGCTTTAAACGAGCAAGAAAGACTTGTGCTGGTTTCTAATCTTCGCTGTTTGGCATCACAAGAAGTGATTATCAGACCGTTTGAAGGAACAGGGCAGATTTGGATCGACGACATGCTGGTATATGCGGAATCCGGTCCTCTTCGGTTGTATTTGAAGGAGGGCGATCATACGGTGGTCATCATCGCAGCGTTTATTCCCGATGAAGCCCGTTCCATCCGTATTAGCGGATATCAGGTATGCGATCACCCAGATGTGGCAGAGCTTCACCATGAATTTATAGAGCGCAATATACGTTTTCATATGGCCTGGCTGGAGGTTGAGAAAAGTGCTGAGCGGGAGGGGGAAAAAAGTCCGGTCTCGTTTTATTTGCTGCGTAAGGATCGTGTAGATCTTCCGGCAGACCAGACGTTATGGATCGAGGTAACAAATGATGCAGGATCAAAGCTGGATCGGTTTCAAGCAACCTGGGAGCAGGAGTACAAGTATGCCTGGGATGAGGAAATGATCGAAAACACAGGGATGCTGCATTTTACGGTTACGTATCAGGATCATGAAGCAGGGGAGCATCATTTTGTGTACTCGGTGCTTGTACATCCTTTGTCTGACGTTGTTGCGGGTCTGCAGGAAGAGTATGAGCACTTCAAGCAGGATCATATCATGGATGCCCTCCATGCTGTACGAAAAACTCAGATAGAAGGCTTGCTGAACGAACTCGAAAGATTAACGGCTTTACCGGAAGATCCCTTTGAGGGTTGGGACTATCGGGTTGTGCGTGAATATATCAAGCTATTAAAACAAATTTTTGCATATGGGTTTGCCGAACTGTCGCAGCACCCATTCTCACGTCAGGAAAAACACATCTATCTGTCTTCGAACGGGCTTGGCGAAGGCTTTTTTGTCTCCCGGCTCGATAACAGTATGCAGCGCTATACGATACAGCTTCCAAGAAGCTACTCGCCAGAACGACAGTATCCCTTGATTGTCCTGATGCCGGGCAAACGGTATGAGCTTGGTCTGCCAGATTTCCAAAAAAGGGATTTCGGGAGAAACTGGGAGGAAGAGGCGATATTTGTTACCTTTTCTTGCCGTGGTGTTACGCTCGGCAGTTACATTGGCGAAGCTGCCTTTCTGGAGGGGCTAAATGTTATTCTGCAAGGGTACCCAGTGGATGAAGACCGAATTTACTTGACGGGTTATTCTAATGGTGCATATGCGGCCTGGGCGATGGCACAGGCGTACCCTTCGCGTTTTGCAGCTATTGCTGTGATCGCAGGTGCGCCGCATCCGCAGCAGCTGATGAATCTATCGAATTTGCCGATATTGAACATCGTTGGCGATCAGGATTACTTGTTTGCTCAAGCTTATACGGCTCCGGCAACCGAGCTTGCGTCAAGTTATCTCAAGGGTGTGGTAGAGCGTTGCTCTAATCATTGGGACACGCATGAGCTGAGGCTTTTGGACGGCGTGCTGGGCTGGCTTATGCAATGGAAAAGAGATATTGCCCCTCAGCGCATTGCCTACCGGACGGAACGGGGCAGACATAATCGTGCTTATTGGCTGGAACTGACGCGAGTGGATGAACACGAGGAATACGCCGAGCTGTACGGCGAAATGAGCACCACGGGCAAGCTGGAGGTTACAGCCGTTCATGCTGACGAATTTATCATTCATCTTTCTCACGAGGTCACGGGCTTGGAACTGGCTCAGGTTTGTATCGGAGCTCGTATTTTCGTACTGGATTTGCTGGAATACAGTCGTTTTCGCTTTGTTAAAATGAAATCGCAAAAGCGGCCCTCACCTGAATACCGCCTGATTGCCGAGCGGGAAAGAGCAAGTGGTGCCAGCTCTGCAAATGAAGCAGAGACCGGGCAGGAAATCATTAGAACGAAAAGCAGAGAGAGAAATGCCTGGGGTCACGGTATGGGTGTGCTTGACGTTTATATGGATCGTCTTCATATTGTCCTTCCATCCAGCTATTCGGCCCCGGAGGAAGAGCAGGCGATGAAACGTACGGCCAATGCCTTGGCCAGCCCCAAAACAGCGACCTGGAATCCGTATATCGGTGTTCATTACCCTGTGGTGTCTGCACGTGATATTTCGGAGAAAGAGCTGGCTGACAGCAATGTGATCTGTGTCGTTTCGGACTTGACCAGACATGAACTTCTCCATCGGCATCAGGAAAATCTGCAATTCGTATGTACGGAGAAAGGGTATACGCTGGGCAGTGATTTTACGGAAGGTGAATATTGCCTGTCCTATATTCAGTCAAGTCCTTGGTCCATTTCACGGCAAATGCTTGTCGTAGCGACTAATTCACCCCGTTTGCTGGGTAAAAATCTGTTTATGCGCAAGCTGGTTATGCCCGGTTATTTTAATGGTCTCCACCCGTATTTGAATAAAGAGGTTATTGTATATGACAGCAAGGGTGTGCGTGCTTTTAACTTTGCTTCCATCAAACATGCGGCGCCAAAGCTGCAAGGTCAATAAAAAAGGTGAGCCAGCAAGACAGCGATACCTTATACAAGTCCAAAATGAAAACCGTCTGGAGGCGCGTTGGCGATCCTGACGGTTTTTTGCGGACAATTGCAGTGATTTGCAATCGATCAGACGTCATATATAGAAGGGCATTGTGACAGATCAGCTTTTATACTGCTCCATCAGATACGCGATCTTTACCTCATCGGCCAAATCACCGAAGGGTTCTAACGGATTTTCCTGAATGATATGATATAATCGTTGGATTCGTTCCTTTGGCAGCTTGCGCACATATCTGGAAATAAATGCGGCATGCGTAACCACGTAACGTTTTTTGCGGACAGCTGCACTGGCTACACGGACAAGAATATCCTCGCCCCCTGCCATCTCCAGAATGCGGCGCTCATAAAAGATGACATATCGGAATGTCCGATCCTTGATCAGCTCACGATTTAATCTGGCGATCTCTCCGATATACCTGACCATAAGCGGTTCAAAGCTTTTGATTAGCAGAGGATCGAGCTTCAGCTCCATATCTTTGCGGAGAACAAAAGATTGCAGCAGGGCCACCTGCTGAAGCCTTATCCGATCGTTGTGAATGAGCACAGCAATTTCTCGCAGCATTTCATAGGAGACACGCTCACTGAGCTGACGCTGGGCAACTGCGTGTTTATGATTGACCCCCAGTCCCTCCTGAATCTGGGTTATGCGCCCTCTGAACAGGCGTATAAGCTGCCTGCGCTGCTCATAAGGATAAATACGCTGCTGCAGAAGCACCAAGGGCAGCAGGAGAAGTGCGCCGACAATACCATACAGAAGCATTTGCTGTGCTGAATGACCCCAAAAGACAGCAGCGGCCAACAGCACGATGCCTACGGCGAGGTCTTTACGCAAATAGCGTCTGGCATTGCGTTTGGCATATGACTCCACGGGAACCAGGGCACTTCGGCCGCAGGAAGTACATTCCTCTTCCCAAAGGGCGGTGAATTGTCCGCAATACCTGCAGATTTTCAGTTTTTGGAAGGCATGCTCCGTACGGGTAAATGGGCGGAATTGTACAGCCTGTTTGGAGCTATTCATTGTGCTCACTTCTCCGGTTCAGCAGTGCCAGCAGCTCGGTGTCGATGTGTGTCATCGACAGGGCACGTTTTTTATGTATATAGTAAATGATTAATTTAAGGGCGACAAAAAGAAACAAAATCGCCAGACATCCGTAAGAGATCATAGTGTACTTCCTCTTTCTGCTTGGATTTTAACTTGGATATTTTACATGAGCAGGTTTCGCTGGCTGTCGTTTTTGTCGTATTAAGGGGAAGGCTGGTGCCCGATTGCCCTGGTTGGGGTATAATTATATCATTACTGCAGGATATTGGTAAAATCTCGCGGTATATCAGGCTTCTTCGCCACATGGAGACGACTATAGGCAGTTTTTTCAGCTGGCGCTCATGTAAAACTCATTATAATTTAATAGTAGGGGAGTACAACTGTAATTTAGAGTGAGAATTAATCGGCAAAGGGGAACAAGCGATGTTTAGTAGAGACAGAAAATGGTTTTTGGTCATCGGAATCATCTGTGCAATGATCATGATCTCAATTTCGGCATGGCCGCCGCAAACGGCAAATGCCGCTTCGCCCTCTGCTTCCAAGGTAGATGCGGTGCTGGTCGTTGATGTGAGTAATTCCATGAACACCAGTGATCCCGGGAAAATTGGCAATGAAGCCATGAAAATGTTTATTGATATGCTGTCAACGCAAAATGACAAGGTTGGGATCGTAGCGTATACGGATGTCGTACAACGCGAAAAGGCCTTGCTTAATATCAAGTCTGAAGCGGATAAGCAGGAGTTAAAAGCATTTATTGACGGGCTGAATCGAGGGGCCTATACGGACACCTCTGTAGGTGTCAAAGAAGCGATCCGTATTTTGCAGGATGGCAAAACAGCCGGACATGCGCCTATGATCGTGATGCTGGCTGACGGCAACAACGATCTGAATAAAGCGACCGGCAGAACGGAGAGCCAGTCCGAACAGGACATGGCGAAAGCTGTAGCCGAAGCTAAAAAGAGCGGCGTTCCGATCTACACCATCGGGTTGAATGCGGATGGAAAGCTGAATAAAAACAAGCTTGCCGACATTGCGCAGCAGACCGGCGGCAAGTCCTTTATTACAAGCTCGGCGGATGATTTGCCGAATATTTTGAGTGAAATTTTTGCCAGCAATTTAAAATTGAAGGTTGTGCCCTTGCAGTCCATTACGGCGAACGGCAATTATCAGGATGTTACGGTAACCGTACCGAACGATAGTGTGCTGGAGGCTAACATTTCGATAATGTCCTCGAAACCGGTGGATGCAAGGCTGATTGACCCGGCGGGTAACACGAAGTCGATTCCTTCAAGCGATGTGCTGTTGTCCAAGTCGAAAAGCTACTCGCTGATCAAGCTGCTCAAGCCCGTAGCGGGCGACTGGAAGCTTCAGGTCAAGGGAGTGCGGCAGGATCAGATTGATATCAATCTGGTGTTTAACTATGATTTGGAGCTGAAGCTGGACGCACCGTCTGCCAAATCGTACAAAAAAGGCGACACAGTTCAAATTCATTCCTATCTGACGAGCAATAATCAGCAGCTTCAGGACAAGGAATTGTATGCCAATATGAATGCTGTTCTGGAGGTCAAAGACCTAGATTCCGGTACCACGAATGAGGTGCCATTAACCAATGCTGGGGATGCTTTCACAGGCTCTTATACCATTCCGGATGAGCATGATTATCAGCTAATCGTCAGAGCAGAGGAAAAGAGCTTTTACCGTGAAACCCAGCCCCTGACTATCAGCGCTAAAACCGGGACGGGTAGTAGTACAAATACAGGCACGACCGGACAGGCAGCACCTGCCGAAAAGTCAACGCTGCCTCTCATTCTTTCAGGGCTGGGGCTGATTGTGCTGCTGGCTGCCGCTTATTTCATTTGGAAGGCGGTCAAAAAGGCCAATCGTGGCTTTGTCGGCCAAATTGTACTGGAGATCCGCGATGAAAATACCGGTGAAAAAACGTACCCGCAATACAAGAAGCTGAACACCTTCCGAGGGAAGTTCAATCTGCACCAGTTGCTGCAACTGGCACCGGAATTTGCTGGTACTGATAAGGTGGTGTTCACGCCAGCCAACCAGGATCGTATCATGGTGCGCAGTACCCCGGAGATTACGATTGAAAAATCCGGGCGGGCTGTAGACGCAGGCCGTGGTCTGGAGCTGAAAAACGGTGATCGGCTAACGATCCCGCTGGCTAGCATGGACAAAACCATTTTACTGGAATTTATTTCAGTAAACAGCTAAACGAACCCTTAGGAGGTTAAAACGATGAGACCAGTAGTTAGAGAGCATATCCAACAATTAGACGTATCACTCGGCGGGGGAATCGTAAGCGATAAAATCAGAGTGGATACCATTGATAATCCTATTTTAATTATCGGACTCGGAGGTACGGGAATTGATGCCCTCCTCCGGTTAAAATACCAAATTAACCGCAGATTCAAGCTGCCGGCAGATCCAATTTCCAAGAAGAAGAGCGAGAAGCCGGACAATGTGGAATTTCTCGCTTTTGAAACAAATGAGCAGGACCGCAACAAAAAATACAAGGGCATTGGGCTGGACCCGATCAATGAGTTTGTACTGCTGTCTAATGCCGAAATCGGCGGATTGCTGCAAAATCGCAGCATTCTGGAACCGTACATTACCGATTGGCTGTCCCCCGAGCTGAGCATTACCGATGGAATGAACGGTGCCGCAGGAGTGCGTCAAGCCGGACGCCTGCTGCTGTTCACCAAAATTAATCAGGTCGTACAAAGCATTGACAAAAAAATCAAAACCCTGTCCGAAGGCACCAACAAAAAGCTGATGGTGTTCCTGCTGTCCGGTTTGTCCGGCGGTACGGGTAGCGGCACCTTCCTGGACATCTCATATATCGTCCGGGGAATTATTGAGCGCGACTACGGCTCCGCAGGTGTAGACCGTGTGAACACTTTAGGTTATCTGTTTACACCGGATATTAACCTGGCCAACAAGAGCCTGAGCGAGCATACGCGTGAATACATTAAAAAGAACGGCTATGCCGCGTTGAAAGAACTGGACTACTGGATGAATGTGGACAGCCGCGGTGAACGCTTTAAGCAGCAGTACGGCAACATTTTGACCGTAAACTCGCCGCTGCCGCCGTTTAATCTGTGCCACCTGATTTCGGCCACGAATACGGAAGGCAAGCTGCTGGAAAATGCCTATGATTACTGTATGAATGTCACCGCCGAGAACATCACCAACTTTATGGCGAGCGAGGAAAAACAGTCGGGCGAAGAGTTCGCCATTCATGACTATATCAGCAACATTCGCACGAACATTGCCCAAATGAACAAGACCTATCCGGCAAACTACGACTACAATATTATCGGGGCATCCTCGGCCGTGTTGCCGATGGAGGAAATGACCACCTATCTGGCCTACCGGTTATTTGGTAAAATGTCCAAAATGTTCGAGAAATCGCCGAATCAAGAGGATGTCGAGAAGTTTGCCCGCAAGCTGGGCGTTGATCTGGACAGTATGATCAAAAACTTTGAATCCCGTGTGCCGGAGCCGCTGCCGGGATTTGAAAATAGTGAGCGACTAAGCTACAGCAACGTTGTAAAAATGCAGGTTGTTAATATGGACACGGAGCTGGAGCAAACGTTCCTGACGCGTGCCCGTGAAGAATACATCAAAGCGAAAAAACAGCTTCCAGGGGAGATAACCGGGCAGTTTACGGACCAGATTCGCCGGATGTTCCTGCATCCCGAGCAAGGGCCGTTTTATGTGTCGCGCATGATTTATACGGAAAAAGGATTCAGCTTGCTGAAAATGCTGCTTTCCTATATTGAAACATTGCGTGAATCCCTGCACCGTATCCCTACGGATATTGAATGGGCGCGGGAGCAGGCAAGCGAGAAGCTGGGCGATGCCAAGAGTGCCTTTGTGTCCAAGGACAAAAAGAAAAATGCGTATATAGAGGCCAAAATCAATGAATATTGGCTTCGGGCCGATGTGGAACGCACAGAGCAGCTGATTGAATTTTATGAGGACCTGTATGACCTGCTAAATAAGGAAAACAACCGCATTTATAACGTATTTACTGAAATTTTGAACGCACTGAGTGCGATTTTTGAAAAGAATGGTGATTTGCTGATCAATGGTGAGGAGCAAGCTGATCATAAGGGCAACAAAACGTACTATTGGAATCTGGTAAGTGTTCCGGATATTTCTGAAGTCGTGACCAAGCTGCTGGATAAGCGTAACGGTGATGATCTGATTCGTGATTTTGCCCAGGAATTGCTGGAAAATTCAGATCAATGGGTGAAGGATCAGGATATGGATATCATCAGCTCGATCTCCAATTTCTTGACTGAAAAGTTCGGTGATCTCATTACCCGTTCCATGGAGGATTTCCTTGTCATGAAATACGGGCAGGATGAAGCGATTGAAAAATTTGTGGAGCGCTACATTGCGAGCAAGCTGGATGAAGAGGCAGTGCCTGTTTTCCATCTGAGCAACAGCTCGGGTAATTTGTACTTCCCGTCATGGGGGTTTGTTTCGGTTCCTGTCCAGTCGCCTAATATTTTGAAAGGCGTTCGCAATTATCAAAATAATGCGATCGGCAAATCTCACTTTACAATTAAAGAGAGTGAGGTCCGTAACCGTATTTTCTGGCTTAATACACGCAATGGCGTACCGCTGTTTGTATACACGCCGCTCAAAGTTTACGAAGAAAGCTATGAAAAAACGATTCTTGAACGTGAAGGCGTTGGCCGCCATTTGGTACAGACAGGTCAGAACAACTGGACTAATCTGCCTTCGCCAATCCCTGAAAAATCATGGGGTGAAACCTATGTCAATCCGCGTGTGCAGGCCTACAATGCCCGTATTCGAAAGGACTTTGACCAAGCGAAGTCATTTGGTGTGATTCGTGAGAAGGATGTCGATCAGAATACGAGCAGCCGCTTTACCGTGCTGCGTTCACGCGCACTGGATCTGAATGCGGTGCTGGCAGGCTTTGATATGCGTTTGCAGGAATCCAAGCCCAATCTGGGTGAGGTGAAGAGAGCGTGGACTGAACTGAAACGGCTGCTGGCTGAAGGACTGGAACAGACGGGAAGCAAGGACATCTTTGGCAGTATCAATGAAGACATGGCCAAGGAGAACCTGATCCGTTCACCGGAGCTTACGCAGGTGGTTCGTGAGGAACTGGCGAAATATAGCCAAATCGAAGTCAAGGCTGCGGAACTGGAGGCTTTGCTGGGCAAATATCAGGATGAGGAAAAATGGCTGAATCAGTTCATTCAGGTGCTTTACACCGACACAATTACGAAAAAAGGCGCGTTGTATGTCTATGACCGTGACGAAGAGGAAGAGGCTTGGGAGCCGTTTGCCAACGTTATGAAGAGTCGCAATTATGTGGAGTTTGAAGTGTTTGCAAACTTCCGCGGTCTGGAAGAGAAAAAACTTGCAGCCCTGATGCGTAAGGCAGATCGCCGCGATGCTGTTTTGACTTCGTCAGAGGATATTACACCATTGCTGACAAAGCTGGATGAACTCGCTGCGACTTATACAGAAGCCCGCAATCAATTGGAATATGAAAAGGTGGAGCTGGCCAACGGAGCGGAGCTCTATGCGTTTTATGCACAGATGGCCGGAAAATTAAACGACATCCGCAGAAAGTTGAAGTAGAGTATGAGAGAGCAGCTGTTACGTTTTGCGGCTGACTATGCAGCCGCAGAGGACCAATTTATCGGAAGCGGGGATGGACGCAGCAGCATTCATTTCCCGTCCGTGTTTCTTTTTATCGGTGACGGTATGGAAGCGGTGATGAACACCATTGCAGATATCAACCGGACCAAGTGGGATAACAGCACAGGGGTAACGTATATTCAGATTCGCTCGCAGGAAGAGCAAGGGGCTGAAGAACGTTCCGTGGGTGCTATAACGCATACGGTGGCGGTATCGGAGGAAAGCAGCCACAAAACGATCCGCCGCGATTTGCATCAGGCTTTTTATACACATGAATTGCAGCTGATTGAGCTTAACACCGCGCTGCGCCGCGCAAGCGGGCATTTGGCGGATTACGGCCGATTGTATTCCTCGTTTGAGCGTGTCCATCTGTCGATCTTGACGAAAGCCGATGATCCGATGAATGTATTGGTTCCCGAGATTACGCTGTTGGCGGAATACATCTTCGCCCAATCCTTCAAGTCTGTACAGATGGATTTGTATGTGTTGATGAGTGAAGGGGATCAGGCTGCCCAATTCGGTTACAGCAGCGCAGTGTCCGTTGCTTTTATGCGGGAACTGGACTATATCCAGAGCCCGGAGTATACGTTTACGGCACCGCTCCATATGACCGAGGACAAATTGACCATCCCGGTATCCCATGCCCCGTCGCCGTTGTTCGATCTGGTCTATGTGCTGTCCGACAAGAATGAGCGTGGTATAACCGTGCCGAATAGCCTGCGCGAGAGCTGCGACATCATTTGTCATATCCAGCTTCTCAAAAATCGCTATCAGGCAGGAGATTCCTACCGGTCACAGGATGGAGGCTACAATAATACATCGTTTAAGAACAACATCATGACAGAATCCGGGCGGCAGGGCTATGTGTCGGCCGGATTTTCCCGGGTCAAGCGCCCCAACCAGTCGATCGCGCTGACGGTGCTGTATCATTTTTATGTGAAGCTGTTGGCACGTATGAGAACGGAGCGGGAGTGGGAAGTGCGGGACAAACTGACTTATTTTGGTCTTGATGCCGGCGAGCGCAGTCGTACGTGCAATGAACTTGTGCCTGGCAATGAGGCAATTATGGACATGAGCGCGCTGATGACCAGTGGAGCCAGCTATGGCTCGTTAAAGCGAATGACCTTGCGTGAGGCGGAAGAAGCCTTGTTTGGTCAGGGCTGTGAAGCCTTTTTCCGTGATAATTGTGAACGGGCCGTACACCAACGTCTGAACGATTTTCAGGCGGAGCTGCATTTGCAGTCGGCTGTACATGCGGCTGCGAAGGAGCATCCCGGGATCGGTTCATTTGAACTGGCAGACTGGACGGATGAAAATAAACCGGGAAATGTGCTTGCGGCTATTCGGGGAATGATTCGTGATACGTCGAATGATTTACAGATTAGTGCTGCCGAGCTGGACACCCTCTATAGCGGGCGGGTGGAAGATCAGCCTTTCCAGCGGTTGCCGCTTATGGATAAGCATAATGTGCGCAGCCTGATCCGTTACCTGACCGAGACAGTCTATGGACATAAGCTGCACATGCTGCGGATTCAAGCGGATTTGGAGCTATTGCGCCGCTATGAGCTGGCACTTGAAAAATGGCACGCACAGGCAAAGCATGTTACGGTACAGTTGGTCAACTTGGAGCGTGAATTGCATCAGGCTGCCAGTGACAGTATTCGCCAGGCTGACAGTTACACAGGTCAAAATCTGTTCGAGTATTACGAGCGTGTGACCGAGGATGTCATGCATGAGCTGGAAACGAAGCGGGGAAAATCCGTATTATTTGATCATCGCCATATGGGGCCCGTGTCAGGATTGCTGGACGAAGGCCTGTCCTCCCTAGTGGATCGGCTTATACAGACCTGCCGTACCTTGATCCTCAGCTCACAGCCATTTAATCAGACATTCGAAGAGGAACTGCTGCGTCGTGCCAATGTAGCTGCTGCCTATGAAAATCGGCTGGTCGTTCCACAGGATGAGCTGTTTAAAAAGCTGTACCAAACATTAGAGGAGCATGGCGGAATTAACGTGCGTTTGCTGGACTACACCCATGAGCATCGGTATGAAGAAAAGTATTTCTTCGGTGACTATGAAGGCGAATTTCTTCCCTATGCGATGGATGTAGACATTACCTCGCGTATTTACAAGCTCGGTTTTGTGCATGAACGCCGTAGCAGCGGGGTGGAAAAGCTGCATTTGATGGGCGGCTTTCATCTGGAGGATCTGATGGTTTATCGCAACGGCAAGACATATTATGAGACATATATTGCGAACGGTTTTGAGTTTCACGGAATTGCCGCGGATCGGTTGCCGGAGCTGCGGTAGCCCTTTGTTAATCTTATTTTAAAGATGGAAGGAAGCAATGATTCTTATGAAGCAGCGTAAATTCAATGTTCTCCTGCTGCTGTTCGGCTTGCTGGGGGCTGTAGTGGGCTTCATTTTAGGAGAAATTATTCTTCACCAATGGATAGGACACTGGTCGCATATTATCGTGATTGGGCTGTATTTTGGCATCATGGCGCTATGCATTGGTCTGGGATGTTTTATCGGCGAATTGATTTCACCACAGCTGAACGGACATTCATGGCGGCAGCGCTACTCAGGGCTATCCTGGAAGCTGTTGGTACCCGCTACGCTGGTCATGTTGTTTGTGGCAGGCCTGCTGTTGGAACTGGGCTATCAGGTTAACCCGGAAGGTCACAAAAGTGTACAGGACCTTGTGCTTGTGATCGATAATTCGGGAAGTATGCAGGATACAGATCCTGGTAATGAACGGCTGTCAGCTGCCAAGAGCCTGATTGGACAAATGAATGGAGACAAGCGGGTGGCCATTGTTTCCTTTGAATCCACTGCGCATTTGGTTCAGCCGTTTACTCCAATTGGCACAGACGCAGAGAAGCAGGTGGTTTATGCTAAAATCGATAGTATGCAGACCATTATATCAGGCGGTACAGAGATCGGGCTTGCGCTGGACGAGACGATGAAAGAGATCGAAACCCAGGGCAATATGGAAAAAGGTTCGCTTGTCATTATGCTGTCCGACGGCTTTAGTAAGCTGGACACCCAACAAGCCTTGGCTCCTTTTATCGCCCGCCAGATTCCGATTAATACCATCGGCCTGAAGCTGGCTCAAGCGGACGGTATCGCATTATTGCAAAATATTGCTAATCTGACAGGGGGAACTTATTCGAATGTAGCCAACGCTCAAGCTCTTACTCAAGCGTTTGGTAAAATTTACGACAGAATAGGTGATCGTACACTGGTAACGGAGCGAACAGGTGAATATGCGGACAGTCTGTATTTTGCCATTTATCGTGTAACGGCTTTGGTCATGATCGGAGTATTATTGGGCCTGGCTCTTGGATTGATGTTCGATAATCGCTTTTTGGCACGGAATTTTGCGATTGGCGGGGCTCCGGCCGGGTTGCTCGCTGGTCTCATCTTGGAAAAGGGACTGTCCGGCTCGTCAATCGGTGATCTGATGATTCGTTTGCTGGCGGCGCTCGTACTGGCGGCTCTTATCGCTGTCTCTTCATTTATTTTTCCGATTGCGGAAAATACGCGCCGATCCTCCGGTGGAGGAAGCCCGGGTGCGCCGTCAGGCCGGCGGAGAGGGGTACCGGAAGGTCCGCAGCGCAATCGACGCAGCAGTGGATTTTAGAACAGGAGGCTGGAAATGATGCAATATAGGGATGCACAGCCGGGTGATCCTGTCATATCGGAGCTGAGACACAAAATGGACGACAACCGGGTTGTGCTTCGCTGGCAGTGGCCTGAGGGCGCAGCTGTGGTATATATTGCGAAGCAATTATCTGATCCGGGTATGGAGGGACAGCAGGTGAGTCAAGGCTTACCGCCTCTTTCAAGCCTGAAACTTTTTACACGTGAGGAGTATAAGGCGGCTGGCAGTTACCGTGACAGAGTAGAAGGGTTTGGACGCGTACGCTATACCGTGTATCCGGCTGTCCGTGGGGATGGCGATACTTTTGTAATCTGTCAGTCGGACGGAGCCAATCAGTTGGAGCTGAGCACGGGCAGAGCTAAAATCAGATATGCGGTTCACCACAAAAAAAGCTGGTTTCGCAGCCGTAAAACAGTCCAGATCCAGGTGACAGCCGAAGTTCCTGTTCCACAGAAGGCGCTGTGCTATGTGAAGAAGCGTGGCGGTTATCCGGCAGACCGTGAGGATGGAACCTTGTATCCGTTCACGTCACCTTTTGCGGCAGGACGGAATGTGTTGCCCGCGATTGAAGTGGGCGGAGACGAATATGTGCGGTTGTTTTTTACGGACGGCCAGAAATATGGCACGATATATGAATTAGTTCCTGAATGAAAGGAGGCCGCAACCGATGAGTTTTCTTAACAATTTATTCCGAAGAAAGCCTCAGGCCGCGCCAAGGCCATTATTTTATGATATTGTGTGCCCGTATTGCTTTAGTAAATTTTCACCGGAGGAAGTGGTTTTCCGTGCCTCTCATCATCGTGAAGATGACGAGGACTATGCTTTGGGGGAAGATGAGCTGTTGAATAAATATCGGGAACGCTTCGGCTTGGACAGCGTGCATGATATGGAGGCGATTCTTCATCCCCATGATGTCCCCGAGGAGCATCGATTATATTCCGATCATATACTGACAGGTCTGACGGACCGTTATGGTGAGCTGACGCGTCATCGCTTGTGTCCGCACTGTCATAACGGGCTGCCTGTGACTGCAGGCAAGGTGCCAAGTAATATTATTTCGATTATTGGGGCTTCGCAGGCTGGAAAATCGGTTTATATGACCTCCCTGATCCACACCTTGCAGCATACGACGGCCGATCATTTTGATGCAGCCTGCATGCCGCTCAATACAGAGATCAGCCGCAAATTCCGCAGCATGTATGAGGAACCGCTGTTTGAACGGGGCGATCTGCTTACATCGACACAAAAAGAAAAGATGCAGGAGCCTTTTATTTTCCAGTTTGTATTTAAGGATGAGGAAAAGCCGCCGCTGACGCTGGTATTTTTTGATGTGGCCGGCGAGGGAATGGTCGATCAGGACTACCTGGGGCTGCACGGACAGCATATTAAAAATTCGGCGGGTATTTTGTTTATGGTCGATCCGCTGCAAATTCGCTCGATTCGGGAGCGTATTAAGATCAACCTTGGTGACAAGCCGGGTGAATGGGTGTCGCAATATGATGAACCGCGTGATGTCGTCCTTACGCTGTTCGGTGATTTTATCGCTTATCAGGAAAAGGGGAAAACAGATATTCCGACCGCAGTCGTCCTGACCAAAAGCGATATGCTTACTGCGCTGGCAGATGACGAAGGCACCTACATCAAGACGAACAGCAACATTTTTAATCCGATGGAGCATCGCAAGTATGTGGATTTGGATGAGTTCGCGAACATTGATGGCGAGGTCCGGCGCTTTATCGAGAAGGTGGATAAGCCGTTCAAAGGCACGATGGATGTATATTTTACAAATACGGCCTATTTTGCGGTTTCTGCCTTGGGCAGCAATCCGGTCGAGCAAAAGCTGCAAGGTCTGGTTAGCCCGATCCGTGTGGATGAGCCATTCATCTGGCTGCTCTACAAATTAAAGTACATTGAGGGGAGAGAATCACAGTGAGTTTTTCTGCCTCTCATTTGATTCAGCAGCAAATGTACACCCGGGAACGGCGTGGAATTTTCCGTCCCACGGAAGGCTTCGATACGGTGGCCAACTCCAAAGGGCTGGATGCTTCCTTTATAAAAAAGGTGCTCCATCCTTTATGCGTATATGATGCGCCTGCTGCCTTAACAGCGCGTGGCGAGAAGGAAGAGAGCGTCTATCCTGAAGCTATGCATCTGGTACGGACAGAATCCGGGGATGTCGTGCTGGGACGAGGCATCTATAAAGCGACGGATTTTACCGGGCTGCGGAGCGCCTTTTTCACGCATAACTATGTGATTCCGGCCGGACATGGTGAATCTCCGTCTGATTACAAACAGTGGCTGAACACATCCTTTGTCGATGTCCATGACATTGAGCAGGGAACGGAATTGGCGGAATTGGAGCGTCTGCCGGGTGAAAGTGTATTTCCGTCAATCGACCCGTCTGCGGTGCTGACTCAATTGAAGCTCAGCCAAGAAGTATTCAAGCAGCTTTTATACGCTGTTATGATGTCGGCGACGGGGCGCAAAAAGGTATATGTCGCACTGAATGTTCCGGCAGAGGCGGTAGCATCTTCAGCCAAGCTGCTGCTCGGTGTGCTGTATGCGGCTTTACCTTACGCATTTCGTAATAAAATCGGATTTCTTACATATGCCAAAGAACCGAACAGCAGGAAAGGGATTCACTTGATGTTTGTGGAGCCTTTCAGTATACGGCCTGGGGACCGGAATGTGGACAAGGATTTTGTATTTGACCTGACCGGCAATGTTCGAATCCTTAATGTGGATGCAGAGCAGATAAAACAGCCTTATTTTGACTGGATTGCTCGCACACTGTTTCATGGCGGGACGCCGGACGATTTCTTCAAATTTGCCGAGCAAATGCTGACAGATATGGACGCAGGGCGAAACCTGATGCTATCCAGCTATCATGAGCTCGTTACGCTGTACAGGATCGAACAGGGAGAGCGCGCATTATATAACGAACAGCGAGTCGCTGTGTTGCGAAGCCTGACTGATTATTTATCGCCACCTGCTGCGCTGCCGCGAAAAATGCAGCTGGATAATCTGTTCTTATCATTCTTTGATCACGAATTCGACCGTGTAAAGGATGGATATATTCCAGAGGCAGGTTTGGTCGATTGCTTTAAGGACTATTATAAGGTTCATGCTCGCACGAGCGAAAATCGACTGGTCGAATATTTGATCCGCTCGCTGAATAACGCCTATACCGCCAGAAATACGGAAGTCGTAACGTATATTTATCATACCATTGAAGAGAATCCGTCGTTAGGCAAGGCGTATTTTACAAAGGTGCTGGGTAATCCGGCGCTTACCCAAATGTTGTTCATTCCTTACATGGACAGTCAGATAAAGAGAACACAGGATGTAAAGGGACTGCTGGCTGTCGTGCACGAATGGGGCAGCCGGTATATCGAAGTGTCAGCGAATGCCGATTTTCAACAGCTGGCTGAATCCGCATTGCTGGGCAGATTACGTGCCGAAAGAAAGCCGGTAGAGGCTGTGGCCGCCATCCATCAACGCTTGCATCAATGGGACAGCAGCGCTGCCGAAGCGAAACGTTCCCCATTGGAGCAATCCGGATTGACGGAGCGCTTGCAGGAAGCGTCCAATCGGTATCTGCTTACCGAAGTAGAGCTTAAAGAAATATCACCTGACCAGGTCGTACAAATCCCGTTCTTCACCCGGCCTGATCTGGTACAATGGGTCGGCAAGCTGCCCGCTCCTCTCAAGGGACAAGCGGTGCGTCTGATAGCGGCTTATGACTGGTTCAGCACGGAGAATCCGGAACCATCGGTACTGGACGGCCTGGAGCCGACCGAGGTAGAGAAGGTGCAAGACTGGGCATATGGCTGGCTGCCTCAGCAGCTGACGGAAGGCCATTTTGCCCGGTTGCTGCCCGCATTTTACCGCTCTGACGGTCCGGGCGAAGGCATGTTGGATTTTGCCCGTCTGGTCAGCTCTGTCCGCAAATGGGCGAAAGATAACGATACGATGTTTCGTTTTATCCGCTGGTCCGAGGGACAGCCTGAATTTGCTACGCCGCGGGGCGGTTTTGAACCGGCCTACCGACGCGCCTTGCTTTTGTTTTTCCAAAAGGAAGGGCGCGAGGGCCTTCACAAAAAAACGCTGTGGCGTCAATATTTTGAACCCGCAAATCCGGTCTTCAAAAATTTCTACCTGTCAGCGAAGCGCGAGACGGATACGTCTCTGGTCAAAACGCTGCGTCGCTTTCGCAAAGGCGGCATCATCTCGGGAATCGTGCTGATTGTTATTGCAGGTACGCTGAGCGGCCTGAAAGTTGCCGGGGTGATCGGCTCTGGCAATACGCCTGCGCCTGCTAGGGCTCCAAAGCCTGTGCAGCAGCCTGCAGCAGAGCCTACAGTACCTGCAAAAGTGGAGCCAAAGGCGATAGTGACCCATTTATCCAACACCAAGTCGACTACGAGAATGGTCAAGCTGTTGTTTGCGTTTCAAACATCGGCAGAACAGGCAGCATTTAAGCCTTCAAAACTTGTCATTATCGGTGCGGATCAACAGGAGCATTCGTACGAAAATTTTACGCTTGCTGAACAGAACGACAAGGATGCAATTGATAAAACAGGCAAGGGACAGCCTGGTGATGCAAAAAACGGCAATGCCGCTACAGGAGGTAAGACACCGGGAACTTCTGGAGAGGGTAACGGTATAACAGCCGATAAAGCTACAGGTAATACAACGTCCGCTGCTACTCCTGAAACAACGGCTAACCAGGGCACAGGTTCAGATACTGGAGCAAACACAGATACTAAGGCACCGATTAAGTATGATTTGAAAAAGTATCCTTATCGTACGCTGCTGACCATTTGGCAACGGCTGGAGCTGGACAATGCCAGCACGGTTACGGTCGATGGGAAAGAGTATCCGCTAGTCCAAGTGAAGTCAGCTGACTAGTTAGTTCCAAAAATTTCCCATGTTTAAGCAACGATGCATTTTTACCAGCAAGCAAAAAGACGGGCTCCCCTTACAGGACTCGTCTTTTTGCTATACATCGGATTTTGAATAAACTGGAGTTAACGGAATAGTGCTATAAAAGGATAGCAGTTGCTGTAAAATTCGACGTTTGTAGGTGTGATGGATGCTCTTAGGGTTTTATCGTCAAACCTTTAAATTGGACAGCTCATCCAACGTGATTACATAATTACTTTGATAAAGCGTTGTCAGGGTGTCTGGATTAGGAGGAACTCATAAGATGTTCGCCATACCAGGGCAGAAGCAGAGCCATCCCGATTTTTCCTCTGTCAGATTTTGTACGCTTGGGAACGGTGTCGTTCTCCGTCATGGCCACCATTTTCGTGCCGACGGTTAAATTAACTAGCTGGTAGAAAACCCAATTTAATGATGAAATAAACGGATATTCGAATTGGCCATTACAATTCCATATTCGTTTGCTGCTTCTATAACTTGCTTATCACGCAATGAATTTCCGGTTTGAACCAAGTACCTAACACCACTTTGAGCAGCTCTGTCAATATTATCACGGAAAGGCAGCAAAGCGTCGGAAGTATAAGAAACTTCTTTTAAGCCTGTTATCCAATTTTGTTTCTCAGCCTTCGTAAGCCGCTCAGGTACCACATTAAAATATTGTCTCCATTGCTTTTCTTCGGCAGATGTAAAGTCCTCATTCGTCCAACCGTCAATGGCATTATTTACTTCAGTACGGGATATTCCAGCACGGAAAACCATTTGTTGTGCGATTGGATGTTGTCTTAACCACCAATTATCAGCTTTTCCAGCTGCAAGTCGAGTACAATGAATCCGTGATTGCTGCCCTGCACCAATTCCAATCGTTTGGCCGTCAAGCGCAAAACAAACGGAGTTTGATTGTGTGTATTTGAGGGTGATCATAGCAACTAGAAGATCCCTTTTAGAGTTATCGGGAATTTTTCGTTGTTTGGTTACAATGTTATTAAAGATTTCTTCCGAAATCTTAGCTTCATTTCTTTCTTGTTCCATTGTGATACCGAACACTGATCTTTGTTCAATTGAATTTGGTACATAATCAGGATCGATCTCTAAGATGAGATAATTTCCGTTCTTTTTCTTTTTTAAAAGTACCAGAGCATCCTCGTCATATCCTGGTGCAACAATGATATCGGAGACTTCTTTTTTAAGTAAATTTGCTACAGTTACATCAACTTTGTCACTAAAAGCCGCACAGTCACCAAACGAAGACATCCGATCCGTCCCTCTGGCTCTTGCGTAAGCGGTAGCCAATGGGGACAACTCTAAGCCTTCAACAAAATAAGATTTGATAAGCGAGTCACACAACGGGGAATATACAGCTGCTCCAGCTGGACTTACATGCTTAAAGGAGGCTGCTGCCGGTTGACCAATACTTTGTCTAAGTTCTCGAACAAGTTGGAAAGCATTTAATGCATCCAAAAAGTTAATGTAACTTGCCTCGCCATTTAAAATCTTTAAGGGCAGGTTTTCTCTGGAGTATATTTTAGCCTTCTTTTGATGTGGATTCATTCCATACCTCAGATTAACTTCTTTCATTCAAAAAACCCCTCTCAGAAAATGAAAAAAGTATTCGGACAGACTTAAGTCCAAATACTTTGCCCAGGCGTACGGCTGCTATTCTGTGTGCTCCCTCATGGTTCACCATGTTCGCGCCAGTAACACACAGATTAATTCTTAAATTGATTTTACAGAATAGATTGACTATTTACAAGTTATTGCTAAATTTGCTGAACGGATAGCCATTCCGCTATACTGCCTGTTTAATCCCCTCTCTTCTTGTCAGTATGAACTATAGTTTATTATGACGAAGCAGGCGATTGACTGTCTTTTTCATGCAAATGGAAGATTTCGTCACTTATAACCGTTTTATAGGAACACATATTTCGCAAAAGTCATTGTTAACCATATTACCGGTGTATTTTTCTAAAATTGGTTTGTTGTCAATATGAAATCCCATTTTGTGCAAAGTAGGAAAAATTTCAGCCCATGCTGCGATCACAATACATGCATCATATCTACATTTCTCAGGAGGTGTTGTTTGTGGGTTGTCTTGTGGAATTCCTAATAGTATAGCCGATTCGGCAGGACCATACGGTCCAACTTGTCGTACATACGCAATGCGATAGTTCGGGAGAGTTTCGATTCTTTCTCGTGGTTATTTCTTACATTTTGTATGCTATTATGATATAAAAAAATTCACTTCATTTTTTTAATTGGAAAAATTTCAGTTCAATTCCTCGGGAGACGTTTGTTCAATGAGTTATACGAGAAAACCGGACTCATCTGTGAACATGAAGAGTCCAGTTTTTCCTTTTCCGCAACGTCAACCACTGATTTTGGGTTTGATACATTTAATTTTAGCCATATATTTACGGTTCTTGCACTGATTGCGCTTGTGACGAGGAGACTTTACGCGTTTCAGTTTCAGCGGGGTTTGCACCGTAATACGCCTGCTGTCGAACAAGGATAATCTTTTTATGCAAATTCATGCCAAAACAAGGGTATAATATTGAAGGAAAAGTTCACCCATGGAAGGATGGAGTATCCGGTATGACAAGAAACCTTCAATATGTACCCTACGGCTATGAGCCTCCGACCGCAACGCATAAGGGAACGATAGTCTACTATGATACATTTGAGCAGATTACAGTTCGAGCGCTGGAGCTTTTTGTCGAAACGGGAACGGCATTATCTTTTACAAAATTGGTGCTGTATCCGCTGCATGAAGAAACGGCCAGAAGAATGTGGAAGCAGCCGGTACGTTCATATTACAAGCGGGTGAACGAGCTTGGAGAGTGGCAACGGGAGCAGGCTTTTATTGCTGTTGTGATTGAAAGCTGGGAAGGCAAGCGCAAGAAATATACGCCGATTGAGGCTGCCATCCGTTTTTTAATGGAGAAATATGCGACACCGCTTTTTTTGTATATGACTCCGGAAACGGCGAATTTGTGCGCTTCCTATGCATCGTTTGAAGAATGGATCAGAGACGTCAGATTAGTGATTTCAAGCGAGCCCCCGGAACTTCATCCAAAGCTTGCCCAATATCGTAACCGCTGGAATACGATAGAAGAAGCGACGAGCCGTCACGGTAAGGTTGACAAGGAGCAGGCTGAGTTATAGAATGAATTTAATCGTAAGGGTTACTATTGTAATGCAAGAACAAAAGAAAACACCCGAAGCGTCTTGAAATGAAAAAGCACTCTCCGCGATTGAAAAAGTACACGATCCATCGTGAAACCAGATCATTTGAGGTCTCTTATGCCAATTGATGAAGTATTGGCATGTTCAACATGAATAACAACCGTCTTTCTCAATAAAAAGGCTGTTCCATGACTGTTAAAGGTCAAAGGAACAGCCTTTTTATAACTGATTTTCATACGAAGCATTGCTCCCATTGGTCGGTAATAGATGATTTATCCAGCTGTTCCCCGATAAGCGTGACATACCCCTGGCTTACCGGAAGCGCCGTAGGCTGCCATTCGAATTGATTTCCCGAAAATTGCAAAAGCATTGTGCCTTCCTGTGAAAGCATGCAATAGCCTTTTGCTCGAAGCAGGGAGGAGCCGAGTCCGGTCAGGAAATGCTCCAGGCGCTGCTTTTCCAGAGGCTGCGGAGAATATTGGTGCAGAGTTAAGCTTTCCAGACGGGAAAATGAGTCGGACTGATGTGAATCATGGGTGTGGCTGGGCGCAGAAATAACTTTGAATGCTGTACTTGTGGAAATACTGACGGTTCGTCCGATCTCCTTGGCTGTAGCGGTCGAGGACATTGCGGTTGCACCGATTGGCTGGGCCTGTGCTGATGAGGATTGGGTCGCCTGAACAGGCTTTGCGGCAGCGGATGCGGAGGCCAGGACAAGCTCCAGCAATGGTCCAAGATCAACCTGGCTATATGTAGCCGTCTGCAGCTTGGCCGTATCATTATGTTTGCGAATGCTTTTGATGACCTTCGCCACTTCACGGCGACTTGCCGCATCCGTCTTGTTCACCACAATGAAGTCTGCGGCGCGAAGCTGTCCGTGCAGAGTTCGAACCAGCTGCTTGTCAGCGGTGAAGCGGCTGTTGTATTCATGAAAAAGCTCTGCGTCCACTACACTGATGCTATGAACCAGATACAGCCGATTCGCCAGCAGGGGGGAGCGCAGCTCTTCCAGCACTTGCTCAGGGTTCGCTACCCCAGTGGTCTCGATAAAAATGACATCCGGCTCTTGGCTAAGCAAGGTATGCAAAACACCCGCCAGCTCGCTTCTTTTGCTGCAACAGATGCAGCCCTCCAGCAATCCCTCCACAGCCACATCAGGCATTTCCTCTGAAATGATGGCCGCGTCTACGTCATATTCACCCATTTCGTTCATTAATACAGCCGCACGCAGCGGAATTTGGCGGGTATGGGCCAGCAGGCGCAGCAACAGAGTCGTTTTGCCGCTTCCGAGAAAGCCGCTGATTAGAATCACAGGGATCTTGTTCATCATTCATCCTCCTTGTAGGGTAGTGTGCCGCATTCAAGCGTCAAAAGCAGCTACCGAGTCTGCTTGGGTATAGACATAAGCATAGTGACAGTACATAGGCAAAGCACATCATAAAGGCATACGAGCCGACCGTCCCATTGCTTAGCGAAAGCTTTTCATCACGCGGGATAAATGCCTGAATACAGGCCGTCAATAATGCGCCTATAATGAGATATTTACTCATGTCCAAGAATTCATTGCCAGCATGAACAAAAAAGCCCTGCATGGTACGGTTGTGCCGATGAATCTGCTGGTCGTTTGGCTGCTGCTTGCTAAAAGACAGGAACGGTCGTTTGAGCGGGAGCACACGCACAAAGGCGTATACGATCAGCCCAATGATTGCAGAAACGGCAAAGGCCGGCCCCATGCGAACAGCTGTGACCTCTGGATGGGATGGAAAAGCCATTATCGTTGCACCCAGCACGACACCCGGTACAGGATGCGCAGGCGTCATTTTACGTATCCAGTTGACTCATATCCACCCGGCGGAACCAGCGGGAAGATCGTGTAACGAGCACAGGAACAAGAAAGGCGAACGGAATGATAAAGGGCAGCAGCTTGAACAGCGAACTGTTTTTCATTACACGTCTCCTTGGGATAAGGGTTGGTGTCTACATCCTATGCCTGTTATAGGACAAACATGATTGCAAGCAGGAAGTTTTTACGGTACGATTTTTATTAAAACGTTGTAAAAGCAAGGAGAATTTTATGATACCGATTGTTGTTTTATCCGGATTTTTGGGCAGTGGTAAAACAACTCTTCTTCAGCATGCGCTGGCTTATTATAAGGAGCAGGGCCTCAAGCCGGCTATTTTGATGAATGAGTTGGGCGATGTGAATCTGGACGGAAGTCTGGTGAACGGTCAAGCCCCCATGAAGGAAATGCTCAGTGGCTGCATATGCTGCACGATTCGCAGGGACCTGGGCATTGAATTGATGAATCTTGCCGGGGAATATAAGCCGGATGTGATTATCGTCGAATGCACAGGAGTAGCCAACCCCATGGAAATTGTAGATGCTGTGACCGATGCTTCGCTGTATTCCTCTATGATTTTACAATCCGTTATTACGGTGATCGACGCGCGCCAATTTTTGGATTTTGTCTCAGGGCATGTGAAGAGCAAGTCGCTTCGTTTGATGCAGGATCAGCTTCGGTGCGCTTCCAAGCTGATCATTAACAAGACCGACTTATTGGCCGCAGGGGAGCTGCAGAAGGTACAGACATTCGTCAAGGAATTAAATCCTTATGCGCTGACCGTAAGCACCCAGCGGGGCGATGTGGACAGGGCTGCTTTTTTCTCCATTCAAGGAGAGGACCGCATGGATGTCTCGCTTCCCAAGGAGACCGTAGCCGATACCGTTCAAGAGCACCATCATGACCATGGACATGGGGAGTCTTACCATTCCTACGATCATGTAGTTGTTCACACGCATTTTTTCGGACAGCCTGTGCCGCGCGCCCGGTTTGAACAGCTGTTCCGCAGCTTGCCTGCTGAAATTTATCGTGCCAAGGGAATTGTGCGTTTTCTCGAACAAGAGGGGCAGATGATGTTCCAGTTCGCTTACCGAGAGCTGGAAATCATTCCGATTCGCCCGCAAAAGTCGGTGAACGATGTAGCGGTCCTTATGGGCGAAAATTTCGCTGCTTCTGAAATCGAGGCACGGTTGAAAACGCTGGAATCGGCCCGGAAGCCATTGACCCGGTCATGACCTCAGGAATGGGCAAGGTCTGCCTATCAAAGACCGAATCTCATGCCCATGCAGCTGCCTGCGGATCAGGCAACACAGCTCAAACAACCGATTCATCTACAAACGGACAGCAGCAAAACAAACGTTTTATCGTGCTGCCCCTGTCCGCAGCGGCTGAAGGCATCCGCGTACCCATGGCATTAAAAACCTTGGCTGCAGGTCTGTACCCGGACAAAGTGAAGTAAACAAACAAAAGAGGTGTCAAAACATTGACGAACCTTGCCTAAACTGTTAAACTTGCTAATGCGTAAAGGTTACGTTTATCGAGCGCTTCTTTTTTTAACACCAAATCGTAATAATTACGGTAGATGGGTTATGATCATAAACGACCTGGAGAAGCTGCGCAATGATAATCGCTCAGATGGCTCCAGGCTTTTTAAAGGAAAGGAAGATTTGTGTCATGTTATTGGCCTCATTGGAACAAGTCACTTTTGGCTATGGAGACGTTCCTAACTTGGTGGATGCCAATGTTGAGATTTTTTCAGGAGAATTTGTGGCAATTACCGGACCGAATGGTGCTTCCAAATCAACCATGCTCAAGCTGTTATTGGGCTTGCTTCAGCCTTGGCGGGGCAAGGTATTTATGTCTGATCGCACAGGTGAAGGCAAGAAGCTGGTGGTTGGATTTGTGTCGCAGCAGATCGCTGCCTTCAATGGCGGATTTCCGAGTACAATTCTGGAATTTGTCCGTTCGGGAAGATATACACATGGCTCCTGGCTGCGCCGGATGCGGCCTGAGGATCATGCTTTGACGGAGCAGGCGCTTCGTCAGGTCGGAATGTGGGATTTGCGTCATCGCAAGATTGGTGAATTGTCTGGTGGACAGAAGCAGCGCATTTGTGTAGCGCGAGCGCTTGCCCAGGAATCGGATTTGCTTATTTTGGATGAGCCTACAACAGGTATGGACCAGGAAAGCCGCTATCACTTCTATGATTTGATGAATCAGCAGGTCAAGGAATATGGAAGAACGGTGGTCATGGTCACGCATGGACTATCGGAAGTGCAGCACTACTTGGACCGTATCATTGAGCTTGAGAGAAAGGAAGATGGCGGATGGAAATGCTGCACTACGACTTCATGCAGCGGGCATTTTGTGCCGGTGGGGTAATTGCACTGCTGGCCTCGGTGCTAGGAGTATACCTGATGCTGCGGCGTCAGGCTCTGATGGCGGATATGCTTTCGCATGTATCGCTGGCAGGGGTGGCAGCAGGCGCCTATCTGGGTATGAACCCGACGATCACCGGTTTTATTGTAGCTGTGATCGGCGCGATTATCGTTGAATATGTACGCAGATCCTATAAAACATATAGCGAGATTTCTGTCGCCATTATTATGGTTGGCGGCTTATCGACGGCTGTTATTTTGATGAATCTGAATCAGAGCATTAATAAAGGATTTTCCGCTTATTTGTTTGGTTCGGTGGTAGCGGTCAATCCAACGGAACTGATATTGATGATTGCCGTGGCTGTGATCGGAGGCATTTTCTTTTTCGTCTTCCGGCGCCCCTTGTACCAAATTACCTTTGATGAAGAAACGGCGAAGACCAATGGTCTTCCTGTCAAGGCGATTTCATTTGCGTTTAGCATTTTGACGGGAATGATTGTAGCTGCTGCAATGCCGATTGTCGGCGTGCTGCTGGTCTCTTCATTAATTGTACTCCCTGCTGCGCTGGCGATACGAATTGCACCGAGCTTCGCGGCAGCCATCTGGATTTCGATGATCACCGCCCTGATTGGCGTATTTATGGGGCTGACTGTCTCGTATGAAATGAGTACCCCTCCGGGAGGAACCATTGCCCTGGTGCTCTTATTATTCCTGATCTTGGGAGTGGGTATTCATAAGCTGGTCCGCAAGCTGAACAAGCAGCAGGCTTCCGGGCGGAAAAATACAGAGAGCAATTAGAAATAGTAACGATATCGAATAAACAGTTAAAGGAGCTATGAACATGAATACGTGGTTCAAAAAATCATTCGTATTGTCCGCGGGGCTGGCACTTATCCTGTCCGGCTGTGGGACCCCATCTGATAATGCGCCTACCAATGATTCCCAAACCGGACCGGGTACGACGCAAAGCGGTAACAAGCTGAATGTGGTGACCACTTTTTATCCGATGTATGAATTCACCAGACAAGTTGCCGGAGACCATGCGAATGTAACTGCCCTAATCCCGGCTGGTGCCGAGCCGCATGACTGGGAACCGAGCGCCAAGGATATGGCACAGGTCAAGGACGCTGACGTATTTGTCTACAACGGTATCGTCGAAGGCTGGGCAGAGCAGGCTTTGAGCAGCGCGCCGAGCGACAAGCGTGTTGTCGTTGAGGCGAGTAAAGGGCTGCAGCTGATGGAAGGGACTGCTGAAGAAGGCGAAGAAGCGCATGCCGAGGAAGGCCATGATCACGATCATGTGATGGATCCCCATGTATGGCTTGATCCGGTATTAGCCCAAAAGGAAGTCGAGTCGATTGAAGCGGGGCTTGTAGAAGCCGATCCTGCCAACAAGGCGGATTACGAAAAAAACGCTGCTGCTTATATCGCCAAGCTGAAAGAGCTGGATACAGCATTCAAAACAGGCCTAAAGGATGCAAAACGCAAAGACTTCATTACGCAGCATGCCGCTTTTGGTTATTTGGCCAAGCAATACGGCCTGACTCAAGTGCCGATTGCCGGACTTTCACCGGAACAAGAACCTACACCGGACAAGCTGGCAGGGATCATCAAATTTTCCAAGGAAAACAATGTGAAAACCATTTTCTTTGAAACCCTCGTAGATCCAAAGGTTGCTCAGACCGTATCTACTGAAATCGGCGCAAAAACCGATGTTCTGAATCCGCTCGAAGGACTGACGGATGAAGACATGAAGAACAATCTGGACTATCTTGGTGTTATGAAAAACAATCTGGAGGCTTTGAAAAAAGCTTTGAACGAATAAGTCTGTAAACGGACATCGGAGCGACTCCGGTGTCCGTTTTTATGTCTAGATAAGTTTGGCCTAAAAGTTACCATCATGCTACTACACGATTTGTCTTCGGAGGAAGCGGCATAATAGGTAACTTTTTAAATTCAGCTTATATAGTGCCAAGGTTCCAGTAAATCCCTAGTACTTTGTAATCTTCACTCTGCAGGAATGAAATTACGTCATTGTGAAACTGTTCATTAAAAACTAATGCTGTAGTAGCTAGTTTCAAATGACTTTTATAATTCAATGGTAGCGTTTTTATTTTTACAGATTTTTTCTATTAATTGTGCTCATTTTTTCACCGATATTGAATCTTGAGTGTACCATTTATACCTACAACTAACTTTCAACGGATTGGAGCGATTACTTTGGCAACAGTTATAGTAGTGGATGATTCATTATTTATGCGATCTATGCTTAAAGATATTCTTCAGGATTTAGGTCACTCTGTTATTGCTGAGGCAGAGAATGGACACGATGCTGTTATGAAATACGTACACTTTCGTCCGGATTTAATCACGATGGATATCAATATGCCCAAAATGGATGGATTGGAGGCCACTAAAAAGATTGTAGAGCTTGATTCACAAGCCAACATTTTAATGTGCTCTGCTCTAGGGCAGCAAGAAGCGATTATCAAAGCATTTAAAGCAGGTGCCAAGGACTTTATCGTTAAGCCATTTGAGATGGAACGGGTCGTAAATGCCGTCTCAAAAATGCTTGGCAGCTAATGAACTCTAGCTTTTAATACATAATTATTGAATAACTTGAAATAAGCATTCCATGGTTATCTTTTATGAATATGGAGATGAATAGAATGAGCAATCGGGTACTGTCCCAAAAAGTGTTTATAGATGAACTGATCACAACGATCAGGAGCGGTGGGCTTGTCCCCGTAAATTATGAGCATCTCACGAGTGAAAAACGAGACAGAATGGATGCTCTTAACAATGAACTTACGGTGCGTATAGAAGGATTGAAGACGGATTTAATTCCTGCTTCGACACATTCCATTCCTTTTTCCAATGGCGAGGTGATGTTTCTGGCTCGTCCTATTGTGCTCATGGGAGATCATACCGAGGGTTACTTTGTGTTCTATCGGGCAAAAGAGTGTGAAAGTCCAGAAGAGGTTCGGTTTATCACAAGCTCTTATCAGTTGCCACATCTGTTGCTTGAATTATCTTCCACTTTAAAAGAGCATGACACGAACGAGCTGATTGATATTCTGACTTACTGGGATGGGCCTCTCTATCCGCTAAAAGATTTGAATAAAGAAGATATTAAGCTGTCCACCTATGAATTTTAAGCAAGCTTCAAGCTGCGGCCGTTCACTGCAGGCAATCTGTAATTGTCTTGCAGGAATGCGGTAGTGTCCAATCCCCTGAGAGTATCCAAACATCTCAGCGGATTTTTTTTACATTGATAATCAAACGCATGTTCGCATATAATACAAACGTACGTTCTGATAAGGAGTGAAGGACATGCTGGAGAAATACGTGGGACAGATCGTGGAAATCGTGTATATGGACCGAAAGGGTAAGCTGTCTCATCGACGTATTGAGATGCATCGGGTACGAAATGGCTTGATACGGGCTACTTGTTTACAGACAGGTCAGCCGCGTGTTTTTCGACTAGATCATGTACTGGCATGGCATCCTGTAACCCAAACAGCATAGGAGGGCTTTACGATGGGGAAAAAGCTTGAAGGAAATGGCATCTGGGAAAGCTCGCGCATGATCTTGCCCGAGCATCGGGATGCGTATCTGAGATTGATGAAGGAGCAGGCCAGACGTGACAAGCCGACCCTGGACGACCAGGAAATGTGGCAGATAGAACAGGCCATTATCACCTCCTATAACGAACGGAGGTCTATTACGCTGCGCGTATTTAATCCGTTTGATGATGAGGAGCTGTGTGGGCTTGTAACCGTGATTAACACGGGCCGGCGAGAAGTGAAGCTATCCCGTGGGGAAGAGGACTTTAGCTGGATTAAGCTGGAGGAAATTATAGAGGCGCATATATAAACAGCATATATAAACAGCATATATAGACAACATATATAGGCAATCCTGGGATTGTAGCCGTAACAGCCCGGGTTTAAAATGAAGCAATGATCAGGAAGTAATGCCACAAACCACAATGAAAATCGTCGAAATGACCATTTTTATTGTGGTTTTTTATTCTATTTTGGGAATTTAAAACAGTTTTTGTCCAAATTCCGGTCTGAAATGTCCATGGAATCAGGATATTTATTTCATATAATAAGAAAGTGAATTAATTGAAAATGATTATCAATATCAAAGGAGTGACTCGAGTTGCCGAAAGCTACAACAGCTACAACAGCTATCTCGCAAAACACCCGTTATCTGGAGAGCCAGGCTGCACGTGAATCCAATGCCAGATCGTACCCCCGGCGTATCCCGATTGCCATCGCCGAAGCAGAGGGCATCCATGTCAAGGATATGGATGGAAAACACTATATAGATTGCCTGGCCGGGGCCGGAACTTTGGCACTCGGTCATAACCATCCGGTGGTCATTGAGGCGATCAGAGAGCTGCTGGATCAAAAACGCCCTCTGCATACGCTGGATTTGACCACACAAGTGAAAGAGCAATTCATCGAAGAATTATTCGCCAGCCTGCCACCTGAATTTGCCCGTCAAGCCAAAATCCAATTTTGTGGTCCGACCGGGGGCGATGCGGTAGAAGCGGCAATCAAGCTGGTCAAGACAGCTACAGGCCGTCGAAGCATTTTTTCCTTCCAAGGCGGCTATCATGGTTCGACCCACGCGACGATGAGTCTCAGCGGTACTTTGGGACAAAAAGGGCCGGTACAGGGCTTAATCCCGGATGTTCATTTTATGCCCTACCCCTATGCTTACCGGTGCCCGTTTGGGGTAGGCGGAGACCAGACCCAGGTGCTTAGCAGCCGCTATATTGAGAACCTGCTGGACGATCCTGAGAGCGGAATTGTTACGCCATGTGCTTTTATTCTGGAGGTTGTTCAAGGAGAGGGCGGCTCGATTCCCGCACCGGTCGAGTGGATTCGCGAAATACGCCGTATCACGCAGGAACGGAGCATCCCGTTAATTATTGACGAGGTGCAGACCGGACTTGGACGCACAGGGAAGCTGTTTGCTTTTGAGCATGCGGATATTATCCCCGATGTGCTGGTCTTGTCCAAAGCGATTGGCGGCAGCCTGCCACTGTCAGTTGTAATTTATAACGAAGCGCTGGATGTATGGAATCCGGGTGCGCATATCGGTACCTTTCGTGGCAATCAGATGGCCATGGCTGCAGGACTTGCAACATTGAAATATATAAGAGAGCATCATATCCCAGACCATGCTGCAGCCCGAGGCGAACAATTCATGAGCCGTCTGAATGTATTGAAGCAGCAAGCAGGCTGCATCGGTGATGTACGTGGCCGTGGGCTTATGATCGGAGTAGAGATTGTGGACGACAGGCAGCCGGCGGATCGATTGGGACATCATCCTGCCCACAAGAAGCTGGCTGCTCGAATACAGCAGGAATGCCTGCAACGCGGACTCATTTTGGAGGTTGGAGGAAGACATTCTGCGGTGATTCGCTTTTTGCCGCCGCTAATTGTAACGGAGCGTCAAATCGACGACATATTCCTTATTTTCAGTGAAGCGGTGCATGCAGCTTATGCCGGGTTGCAGCACGAACACGTCTAAGCAGGCTACAGGATGAAAATACACGCTGTGTCTGATCAGTGGAAGGTCGTTATCACGGTAATGCTCGGCACCTTTACGGTTTTGCTGAATAACAGTTCGCTGAATCCGGCAATTCCGTCTTTCATTCAGGTGTTCGATACGAACGCGGCCACGGCGAGCTGGCTCATTACCATTTTTCTAATCACGATGGGGATGACGATGCCTTTAACCGGGTATTTGGCGGACCGCTTTGGAAAAAAGAAAGTCTACCTGAGCGGACTTGCACTCTTTGTGGCAGGCTCCTTGCTCGGTTCGATATCGTGGGGGCTCATCGCTGTAATCATTTGTCGTGGAATGCAAGGGATGGCGGGTGGACTGATGATTCCGTTATCACTGGCGCTGATTTTTGAAGCCTTTCCCAAGGAGGAACGCGGCAGGGTTACGGGAATATGGGGAATTGCAATTATGGCCGCCCCCATGATAGGGCCCACCGTCGGGGGAATCGTTCTATCGCTTAGCAGCTGGCAGGTGCTTTTTCTCATGAACGTGCCGACGGGACTGGTGGGGCTCCTGCTGGGAATACGTTACTTGGCCGCTGCGCCCAGCAATCGGTCACGCACCTTTGATCGCAGCGGATTTATAACGATCACCCTGGGTGTAGGCTGCATGCTGCTCGCGCTGGGCAGAACAACGACAGGAGCAGATATCGTTGACCCGCTGCATATTTTGCTGTTTCTTGGCGGAGCGATTTTGCTGGTCGTGTTTGTGCGCATGGAGCTGGTCAAGAAACAGCCGCTGCTGAACGTTCATATTTTTAAAATACTTACCTACAGCCTAAGTGTGATCGTGGCGAGTGTCCAGGCGATTGCGATGTTTGGCAGCATTTTTCTGGTTCCGATGCTGGTTCAACAAGTGTACGGCTACGACGCCATGATGACAGGACTTGTGTTTTTGCCTTCTGCCATATGTACAGGCTGGTTCGTCACCATAGCAGGCAAGCGGCTGGATCGCAAGGGACCCAAAGGGATTATCAGTGCTGGACTTATTCTTACGTGTGCGGCTACGGCAATGCTCGGAATGCTTCAGATCCATTCACCGCTTTGGGTCATTTTTGTCCTCATGATGCTGCGGGGAGTTGGATTGGGGCTATCCAATATGCCAGCCACAGCCGCCGGGCTGAATGCAATTCCGGATGATCTGGTAGCCCAAGGTTCTGCGATGAATAATGTCATGCGCAGACTAACCTCCTCGCTTGGCATGGTTGTCATTTCGATTTATTTTGAAATTCGCAGGGCTCAGCTTCTGGTAGCAGGCTATTCGGTAGAAACGGGGACGCTGCAAGCGATCAGGGAAGGCTTTATCGGAATGTGCATACTTATTTTACTCACCATTCCTGCGGCCTTTTTCCTCAAGCCGCCCGCATCCCTTCCTGAAAAAAGAGCATGCCGTACATCCCGTGATCCTTCGGAAGTGAACGCATCTGCGTCTGCACCTAAAGCTTGAACGGAAGGGAGAGAAGAAGATACATGCTGATACAATCAATGGAGACTTTCGCTGCTGCTAAAGAACGGCCCCAAAGCAGAATATGGGCGGAACAAGCAACACTGCGGGCTTTGGTTAACAGCTATTTGCGGGAAACACGGCAATTTGATCCGAGATTTGATCCGAGAATCGATGGGCAAGCACAGGAAATGAGGGTGATTCTGCCCCAGCTTGGGCGACAAATTGGAGGCACGCTCGATCATTTTTCTGTGACCGGGCAACATGTGTATGGGAACGATTGGTACGAGGTGGAGGAAGAAGGAGACCGCCGATGGCTTGGGATCGAAGAGGTCATGCAAAGGCTGCTGGATGAGTTGGGTCATCGCGCCAATCCGGAGCAGCGGGAAGTGGAGCAGCAAAACATGAAGCAGCGTATTCACAATAGTCTGCACAAAATGACGCTTTTTATGGACAGGCATCTGAAACTTGCAAGCGGGAGTACATCCACAGGCTCAAGCCAAGAAGTACACTTGATGTATGTAGACTCAGAGCAGTCTTTGTTAATGGGGCATCCCTTTCACCCTTATCCGAAAAGTACGGAAGGGTTTATGGAAGATGAACTTCCGTTATACAGTCCCGAGATGAGCGCGGTGTTTCAGCTGTTTTATTTTGCGGTTCATCAGGATCATGTACAGGAGGAATGGCTTGGTGAACAGCATCGCAGGGATGCCATTGACCCGTCGGTGCGGCTCCGTGCCCAGCGTCAATGGGGAGAGGAGCTGGAACACTTTTGTATTTTGCCCATGCATCCCTGGCAGGCTGAGCATGTGCTGCACCAACCACATATTCAAAGCTTGATACTTGAGCGGAGGCTGATTCCTATGGGGGTACTGGGGCCTGCTTTTTATCCTACTTCTTCGATACGAACAGTATGGAATGTGGAAACCGGAAACGGCTATAAGCTGCCGTTGCATGTACGGATTACCAATCTTGTACGCGATAATACGCAAGAACAGGCTCGGCGTACATTGGATGCTGCCAAGGTTATCCATCATCTTGCAGGCGAATGGTCATCCTATGTCCAATCTGACGCCTTGAAGGTATTAACAGAAACGGGATATACCCGTGTATGCTTTAAGCCTGATAAGGAGACGGAAGGACTGGGGAATTCAGATGCAAAATATGACACAGGACAGGAGTCTGAGTCTGATCCAGTGGCGATAAAGAAAGCGGTTCACGAGCTGGAGCAGTTGTCAGACCAGTTGACCGTTCTTTACCGTCCGATGGATGTGAACCCGGAATCGACCTATGTCATGGCTTCTTTGCTCGAACCGCTGCCGGGTGAACAGGAGCCGCGGCTGATTGGAGTGATTCGGGATCATTCTCCCGCCGAAGCCAGAGAACAGCCGAGCCTGTCCGCTTGGCTGGAACGGTACCTTCACGTATCGATGGTACCCATGCTGCGTTTGCTTGCAGTGAAAGGCATTGCCTTCGAAGCCCATGTGCAAAATTCGCTTCTGTCCCTACAGGACGGATGGCCGGAATGTTGTTATGTACGGGATTTGGAGGGGGTGAGCATTGTACGTGAACAGGCTGAGACAGCCGGATGGGTCGGTTCATTGATTTCCGAGGATAGTCCCGTGTTGTACGATGCACAAGAGCCATGGCTGCGTACCCGTTATTATTTTTTTGTTAATCATTTGGGCGCTTTGATTCATGCGCTTGCGGTACATCAGCAGCATAGCGAGGAGGAGTATTGGCGGGTCGTTCGTAAGGTACTGAAGCAATTACAGACACAAATAGAAACACAGAATGCAGTGCGAGTACAACGGAAGCCGGTAAAAGATTTGCAACCAGATGTCCACGCTTGTGCCCGACTAGCCACCTACATCCAGGATCTATTGACTGATCCCACCCTGCCTGCCAAAGCCAATTTTATAAGCTGCTTTCAATCCAAAGGGGACACCCCTTCGTTTATTCCGATTCCCAATCCAATTCATATTCGTGAGGTGACTTCATGACTATAGCGAACATTCCCGTAACTAACAATTCAGATAACATGTGCATAGGCAAGCTTTTCGCAACTTTACCTGACACCGCTTCATCCACTCAGCGCTTCATTCAAGCGCTTCGTTCAGATATCTTTTCGCAGGTGGAGCAGCGTATGCTCCGGCAGCTGATTCAGGCCGTATTATATGAGAAAATTTTGCCTTACGACACCAACAGCGATGCTGTGGGAGATGGCCGCCAACATTTTATATTGGATGGCAAAGATGCTACAGGTCACCCCGTTCAATACCGTTCTGTCGGCAAACGAATGGACAGCTTCGGGCGTATTCGGCTGCTTCGTGTTCCGATCATACGGGTAGGAACAGACGGAAGCAAAACGACAGCCACGCTGGCTGATTTTGCGAACGAAGTGCTCAGCGTCGCACAGCAGGGAGAACGGCTTCAACGCTTTATAGAAGAGCTGGAGCAAACGCTGCTCAAGGATGTGCAGGCGCAAAGCTATTTGACAGCGCCATCGCTCACAGAAGACCAGCGCCGGTACGATGAGCTGGAAGGCTGTTTGGGGGACGGTCATCCATACCATCCATGCTATAAATCCAGAATCGGCTTTACGCTGGCAGACAATGAACGGTATGGTCCCGAGTTTCAACAGCCGATTCGGCCTGTGTGGCTGGCCATTGCCAAGAGCCACAGCCGGGCCGGACATTCACAGGCGATGGATGCTGAAACATTTATTCGCCAGGAGCTGGGCGAAAGCGAGATGGCCCGCTTCCACGCCTTGCTGGACAGCTGTGGTCAGCAGCCGGAGGCTTATCGGCTCATGCCTGTCCATCCGTGGCAGTGGCAGCAGGTCATTTTGCCCCGGTTCCATCAGGAACTGGCGGATCAGCAGATCATATGGCTCGGTGAAGCAAACGATGTGTATCAGGCCCAGCAGTCGATTCGCACCTTATCCAACCGGACGGCACCGGAGCGAGCTTATGTGAAGCTTTCGCTCAGTATTACGAACACCTCCACCAGCCGGATCATGGCCGGGCATACGGTACTGAATGGAGCGCTTATTACGGACTGGCTGCACGGTCTGCTGGAACATGATGAATACGCCGCACAACAGGGATTTTTTGTGCTGCGCGAAGTTTTAGGGATCACCTATGACTATGAGCAATTGCCCGAATACCGCCAGGCGAAAACGTACGGTTCGCTAGGGACGGTTTGGCGGGAAAGCATACACGGCTATTTGCAGCCGGGGGAGGACGCGATCCCTTTTAACGGATTATGTTATGTGCAAAAAAACGGGGTTCCACTCATTGATCCATGGGTACAGCAATCCGGTGTAGAGGAATGGACGCGCCGTGTGCTGGAGGTTACGATATCGCCGATTATTCATATGCTGTACGCGCATGGGATCGGTATGGAATCTCACGGCCAGAATGTGATTTTGATTCACCGGAACGGACAGCCAACCCGGGTGGCCTTGAAGGATTTTCATGATGGTGTCCGGTTTTCCGTGAACCATCTGGCGGAGCCGGATCAATGCCCCAATCTTCATCCTGAACCAGCGAGTCATGCCAGGATTAACCGCAATTCCTTTATTCAAACGAATCATCCGGATGATGTGCGCGACTTTACCTACGATGCTTTTTTCTTTATTGCAGCCGCTGAACTGGCGATGTTTCTGGCCGAACATTATCAACTGGCCGAGCAGCGGTTTTGGGAAATGTCTGCACAGGTCATTCATGCTTATCAGCGCCAGCATCCTCAGCATGAGGAGCGCTTCCGCCTGTTTGACTTGTTCGCCCCGACCGTACAGATTGAAGAATTGACGAAAAGACGTCTGCTCGGCGACGAGGACCTTCACTTCAAGCCAGGGATGAATCCGCTATATGCACACCGGGAGTCCGCATGTTAACGATCAATCGGCTTCAGGAGAAGCTGCGGGCAGGACAGCAGGTATTTGGCCTGATTGCCACCATCCCGGCGGCGCTTACGGTCGAAATGATCGGACATGCCGGATATGATTTTGTCATCATTGATATGGAGCATGTCATGATCAATCCCGAAACCGTGGAGCATATGATTCGTGCTGCGGAAGCTGCACAAATCACGCCCTTGGTGCGCGTGCCTGAGGTCGATGCCAAGGAAATATTGCGTGTGCTCGATAGCGGAGCACAGGGCATCGTCGTTCCGCATGTGGAGAGCAGGAGGCAGATGGAAGAGCTGGTGCAGGCAGCCCAATATAGCCCGGTGGGCAAGCGAAGCCTGAACAGTGGCAGACCTGCGGCATTCGGCAAGGGAAGTCTGGTGGACTACGTGAGACAGGCCAATGAGCGAATCATGCTGGTGCCGATGATTGAGAGCCGGCTGGGCGTAGAGCGTATTGCAGACATTTTATCCGTACCGGGCCTTGGTATGGTGCTGGAAGGTGCCGCAGATTTGTCGCAATCGTACGGTGTACCCTGGCAGACCGATGCGGCGATTGTGCAGGAGGGGCTGTGCCGGGTCTGGGAAGCTTCACGCGAAGCCCGTATTCCGTACTGTGCCATTCCGCGAAAGCCAGGGGAATACACCGCCTGGGTAGAGCAAGGGGTACATGCCTTCGTGCTGGGGGATGAGCGTGGAATTGCTTTTCGTGCCTTGCAAGCCAGAAGGTCTAACTTATGCTAGCACTCAACATAAAAGGAGGATGTACATGAGTCAACTTGATACAGCATGGCCTGCGGGGCGGGACGTTCCCGATGTGGAAAAGCTTATCCGGCAAACACGGGAACAAGAGCAGCAGCCCGTATGCGCATATATATATGACCTGGTTGCATTGAGAGAGCGGGCGCACCGTTGTGTGAACAGCCTGCCGGACGAATGCAAATTGTTTTACGCGGTCAAAGCCAATCCCGATCCTCAATTGATTGCCAGCCTGCTCCCCATAGTAAAGGGCTTTGAAGCGGCATCCATTGGAGAGATTCGTACGATCCGCGGAGTATCAGGCGATGTACCGATTATTTTTGGCGGTCCGGGCAAAAAAGACGCCGAAATTGAGGAAGCGCTGGAGCGGGATGTCATGCTGATTCACGCCGAAAGCCTGCATGAGGTGCAGCGTATCGGCTGGATTGCAGAACGCAGACAACAGCGCGTATCGATTTTGCTGCGCATTAATTTGCGGCGCACTTTGCCCGAGGCAAGCATTACGATGTCCGGTCGGCCTACTCAATTTGGCATTGACGAAATTCAGGTGCCGGAAGCGATCCGACTTGTCCAAAGCCTGCCGTTTGTGCAGCTGGAGGGTTTTCATATGCATTCCCTCTCGAACAACCTGGATGCCCGGCTGCATGCTCAAATGGTTGCTACCTATTTGCAATGCGTGCAGGGCTGGATGCAGGAATACGCCCTGTCCATTCGCTATCTGAATGCAGGGGGCGGCTTCGGCATTTCGTATACCGAGCCGGAGCGCAGGTTCGAGTGGAATGATTTTATGGAGGAATTGCATCAAGTGTGGGAAGATTACCATATTCCCGGTATCCAGTTGATTTTTGAGCCCGGGCGCTATATTGTGGCACACTGTGGGTATTATGCGACAGAAGTGATCGATCTCAAAACCAATCATGACCAGCATTATGCCATTGTTCGCGGGGGAACCCATCACTTTCGGTTGCCGGTGTCGTGGCAGCATAATCAGCCGTTTGAGGTGATTGCGGTTGACGATTGGCCGTACCCTTTCCCGCGAACAGAGTGGCGGCAAACAACGATTACGATTGCAGGAGAGCTTTGTACTCCCAAGGATGTGCTTGCGCATGAGGTCGATGTAGAGCAGTTGCGGATTGGAGACATTCTGCTGTTCCACATTGCGGGAGCGTATGGATGGACGATTTCACATCATGATTTCCTCAGCCATCCCCATCCGCATTTCTACTATATAAACGGAACTTGAGAGCTACCTACAGTGCCACTGTGCAGACAGATGGTGCTTAAGCAGAACGAATCATTAAGGAGGAATGAAACTGTATGAAGACCACATTAAGCACGTCCCCGGTGCCTTCATCCGAAGAAGCGACGCGGCTGCAAAGACAAAAGCAGGCTGAAAACCATGTGATGCATGATCTCATCAATACACTGCTGGCGGAAGGATTGTGGGAGCAGGCCGATGTTGAGCTATTGTCTATCCCGCAGTGGCAAAGCTACTGTACCAGCGTTCATCCCGAATTAGATGAGCTATTTTCTTTTCAGGATCATGATGAAGCTGCTGAATCCCAAGGAGGCGCAGCTGCAAATGGTGCCGCTGTACGCCTATACCGATGGTGGGTGGATCGGGAGCAGCAATGCAGTATCATTTTCCCGGTCCAGGCTGCAGTGGTTCAGCCTTATCGCTACCTACGGTCAGGCGGAGTGTATGAAATTCGGCGGCAACCAGAGGGGAATGAATGGGATGCACAATGGCTTCACCCGGTAAAACTGATGCAATGTGTGATTGAGCAATGTCTGGATGAGGAATACCGCCGTCAGGAAGGAGTGGGACGGTTTGTTCAGCTGCTGGAGCAGACGATCCGGCAAATGGCATGGTCACTGGATAGCAGACTGGCGGATGACAATATACTGGGGATGTCGCCCACTGAGGCTTTTCAACGCCTGGAACAGCATTCCTCGTTGCGCGACCGTCCTTTTCACCCTGTATCCAAGGCCAAAACAGGCATGGATGAGGAGGATTACCGAGCATATATCGCTGAATTCGGGCAACCTATCACGTTAAGCTGGGTGGCCCTTCGCAAGGATGCCTTGACGACCGGCGTAGGGATTGCACAAGGGCCTCATTTTGCGGATACAGCAGCTGGAACGAAGGAAGCCAAAGCGGAGCCAGGCATACCCCATCTGTACGATGGACAGCAGCCGATTGATCTTCTTCTCTCTGGTTCTGAACGTCTGCTCGTAGAGCAGGAGCTGGCGGAACGCGGACTAGCTGCGGATTATATCGCATTGCCTGTCCATCCGTGGCAGCTCACGCATATGCTGCCCCGGCATCTGCATGCCGCACAGGCAGACAATGTGTGGATCCCGCTCGATGTGAAGGCAGGCACTTTTCAGGCGACCTCGTCAGTGCGTTCCTTGGCTCCGCAGGCTGGCGGCCCCCATTATGTGAAGCTGCCGCTGGGCGTATTCTCACTAGGGGCATCACGTTATTTGCCTGCTGTGAAGCTGATCAACGGGGATCGCGGACAAGCGTTGTTACAGCAAGCCAAGGCACGTGATCCGCAGCTTCAGGAGCGATTGTATCTATGCGATGAAGGCTCCTGGTGGGCTTACATGCCGAAAAATGGCAGCCTGTATGACGATTCGCCCCGGCATTTGGCTGCGCTGGCGCGGATATATCCGCACGAGCTGATTCATGATCCTGCCGTTCGCCTCATTCCCATGTCTGCGCTCGCGGCAGGTCAGCATTCTTTTTTCCGGGAGTGGGCCGCTGTGCGCGGACTTCCTGACACCGCAGCTTCGGTAAAGCAACTGTTCGGTGAAGTATGCCTGACGTTCTTTGAAATTATGCTGCGTCTGTTCCGCATCGGACTCATGCCGGAGATCCATGGACAAAACTGTGTGCTGATTTGGAAAAATGGCAAGATCGAGCACATTTTGCTGCGTGACCATGACTCCGTGCGTCTGCATCTGCCTTGGCTGACCGAGCAGGGGATTGCCGATCCGGATTACCAGATCAGACCCGGCTATTCCAACAGCCTATACAATGAAACACCAAAGAAATTATTGTTTTACCTGCAAACATTGGGGATTCAAGTCAATTTGTACGCCATTATAGATACACTTTCCGATACTTATGGTATAGAAGAGCCGTCCCTATGGTCTGTGTTAAGGGTTCAATTGGAGAACGCCATCCAAAGTGTTCCCTTCAAGCCTGATGTCCGCCGGGAAATCGAGCAAATCATATTCGAAAAACCGGACTGGCCGCTCAAGCTGCTGATTAAGCCTTTGCTGGAGCAGTCGGGTGTACCTGGCAGTATGCCGTCTGGCCAAAGCCGTATACAGAACCCATTTCTTTATGTGGATGAAACAACAATTATTTCCTGATAATATCGTAGCTACGATATCAACACAACAAATGAACAAAATTACTGAGATTATTAAAAGAATAGATCGATTACAGGCCCTCCAGAGCACGGCATTCAGCATTTAACGCCGATCTTTGGGAGGGCGTCCTCCTTTCTTCTCCTCGCGTTCCTTATTTTACTAGATTTCAACGAGTTGTACGTTGGCGTACAGGTGCTAGATCCAGGTTATTTAACGACTCGATTTGTCGGGGTTTGCCAAACCGAAGGATTTTTGCCGTTATTGCTCATCGAAGACTCCATCCGAGACAAGTCGGCACAATATCACTAGGGTGTATTAGCATGCTGTTCAATGTGAGTAGCCCAATAACGATAATGCCGAAAGGGCGCCAAGCAGATGGCTTTAGCCTCAAACTGGTTATGCCGATTGAGAGTCAGAGGCTTCCATAGAATGATATTGTTATTTTTGATAGAGCATGTTATGATTATGCCAAATAAAACCCATTATTTTCAATCAAATTACATATTTATACTTACTAACTTTATACTTCTTCTATATTAATACATTTTATTGAATAAATAACTGTAATTACTAGGAGCACAGAGATAAGTATGTATCGACTCCCCTCTCGTAGAGCGCTTCTAAACATAATTTGTAAGCGTCTTCATTTTTTTGTTTCTATCTCTTATCATTCTTCACAGCAGTTCTCCTTACGGGTAGAGGTCTGAGCATATTCTTGAGTTTGATAAATTTACGGGTAGCTCGGATTTGGACCATATAAAAAAAAACGGAGGTAATATTATGATTAGAAATTGTCTAGTTTTATTTCTTTCCTTCGCTTTATTGCTCGGTGTCTTTCCCATGCTAAATGTGGATGCTGCCAATCGACCACTGGCTAAACTACCTGGGAACTCCAATCCTCTAATGGATCATAAATTGGGAGCTGATCCCTATTCATTGGTATATGACGGAAGGGTGTATATCTACATGTCAAGTGATATGTATGTGTATAACAATAATGGATCGATTAAAGACAATGACTTCAGTACACTGAATCGCATCCAGGTCATATCCTCCACGGATATGGTGAACTGGACGGATCACGGAGCGATACCAGTTGCAGGTGCCAACAACAAGAACAACGGTAGAGGTATAGCCAAATGGGCCTCTAACTCCTGGGCTCCAGCAATTGCGCATAAAAAAATAAATGGCAGAGACAAGTTCTTTTTATATTTCGCTAATGGCGGAGCAGGTATTGGCGTCCTGACAGCGGACACGCCAATCGGACCTTGGACAGACCCCCTCGGAAAAGCACTTGTGACACATAGTACACCCGGGATGGCTGGCGTGACTTGGCTTTTTGATCCGGCTGTACTGGTGGATGATGATGGTACAGGATACCTGTATAGTGGTGGCGGAATTCCTAATGAATCCGATCCGGCTTCCATTGCAAATCCGAAAACTGCCAGAGTCATCAAATTAGGAGCAGATATGATCAGTGTGATTGGAAGCGCTACTAACATTGATGCTCCTTACATGTTTGAGGATTCTGGCATTCATAAGTACAACGGCAAGTACTACTATTCGTACTGTATCAACTTTGCGGGAACACACCCGTCACAGTACCCTGCAGGTGAAATCGGCTATATGGTTAGCGACAACCCGATGGGTCCCTTCACTTATAAAGGCCATTTCCTAAAAAATCCGTATACGTTCTTCGGCGTTGGGGGCAACAACCACCATGCTGTATTTAATTTTAAGAATGAATGGTATGTCGTGTACCATGCCCAAACGGTCAGCAAGGCTCAAATTGGAGCTGGAAAAGGCTATCGCTCTCCGCATATTAATAAGCTGGTGCATAATGCGAACGGGAGCATCTCTGAGGTGCAGGGGAATATGACAGGAATCGCTCAGTTATCCAAACTGAATCCGTATACTAGAGTTGAAGCGGAGACCATTGCATGGCAAGCAGGTGTTACGACCGAACCCACGCAAGCCAGCGGCGGCCCGATTAGCAATCTGAATGTAACCAACATCCACAATGGGGACTGGATCGCTGTCGGAAAAGCCGATTTTGGCTCTAACGGAGCGAAAACATTCAAAGCTAATGTGGCCACGAATGTCGGTGGCAATATTGAAGTACGGCTTGATAGTGAGACAGGACCTCTGGTCGGTACTTTGAATGTACCTTCAACTGGAGGTATGCAAATCTGGAGAGAAGTACAGACCACGATCAGCAATGCCACTGGAGTTCACAACATATATCTGGTTTTTACTGGGGCAGGCAGCGGCAATCTCTTCAATCTTGATTCCTGGCAGTTCACTCCCAACACTGGGGTCAATACGGAGACAAAGGTTGAAGCCGAGAATATGAATATTGACAGTGCTTATTAGTTATTGAGGGGAACTGCAGGTTTCGGAGAACAGGAGATCAAACTCACCTTGACGAGCGATGACGGAACCTGGAATGCCTACGTGGATTTCATTGAATTTTCAGTAGACCGCTTGTATAAACAGTAGTTGTTTTGGGCCTTTTGCAAAACCGGGACATCTGTCCTGTTATTCCAAGTAAACGCAAACGGGGGGTGAAACGCCCAGGCACTCTATAGTTTACTACACTAGGCCCATATATAATGAGGACACTAAATATGTAAGCACTCTATTATTTGGTTCCCGACAGACCGCCGGAGTAGATAGCTGGTTAGGTTCATACAACGGAGCAAATCCGTTGTACGCTGAATATGACTGGGTAAAATATACGAGCAATTGGTAGGATTACAGCAGAAGAAGCAGCCCTATAGGGCTGCTTTTGCCTGTCCAAGGAGAGATTGCATTATTTTAACACTGATATCCAATTTCCAATCTCCTAAATTAGTGCAATAAATGTTGTAAAGTTAGTATGGGCAGTTGCCTCCTTCATTCATTATTATTAAGGTTGTAATCCACATTACATAGACTGGGGGGAACAAAGTTGAATGAAAGTAAAAAAAGACGAATCGGCAGCATGCTGATGGTAGGTGTGTTGTTAATGTCGGCCGTGTTGAGCGGGTGCAGCAGCAATGGCGGTCACAAGCCGGCTGACTCAAATACTACACGTGCCAAGCTGGAGATTAAGAATGGTAAATACGATCCACCGGTAACGATTACGTATTTGCGACCTTGGGGGCCAGATGTTAAGTTCAAACCTGGAGAAGACCAGGACAGCAATGTTCATACCAAATGGGCAAAAGAAAAGCTGGGAATCGAGCTGAAAAATCAGTGGGTTTCTCCATCCACGAACAATGCATTTGAGACAAAGCTGCGTTTGTCGCTTGCATCAAACGCTGACATGCCCGATATTATTTCTTATCGCGGCGAATTTAATTTGGTTCGCGAACTGATTGAATCAGGGAAATTTGTGGAAGCTGGCGAATTGTTTGATCAATATGCTGGCGAGACATGGAAGAAAGCCATCAATGAAGACCCTTCGGTTTGGTATCCATACATGCAAGATGGCAAGCGAATTGGTATTCCGATTCTTGATTATGCTTATAATGGTGACCCTGTGATGTGGATTCGAGAGGACTGGATGAAGAAGTTCAGCCTCAAAGCACCAAAGACATTGGATGACCTTGAAACAATTATGGAAGCGTTCGCGAATCGAGATCCGGATGGGAATGGCAAGAAAGATACTTACGGACTGACGATTGGTTTCAAAAACTGGCTAAATACTTGGATGTCTGATGCTGGATGGGTATTTGGCGCGTATGGCACGATGCCAAACCAGTGGAATTTGACAAAGGATGGGAAATTAGAATACGGTTCAGTGACTCCAGAAGCGAAACAAGCCCTAGGAAGAATCCGGGACTGGATGAGCAAAGGCTATTTACCAGAAGAAGCAGGTGTATATGACGAGACGAAGGCCGCCGAGGAATTCACTGCTGGTAAAGCAGGGATCGTGGTTGGTCCTCACTGGATGCCGTCATGGCCGTTGGAAGACGTCAAGAAGAATAACCCGGAGGCAGAGTACAAAGCGTATCCGATTCCTGCAGGCCCAGATGGCAAAGCTGGCAGACACGGCACATCCAATGCCAACGGAGTTATCCTCATCAATAAAGATATGAAGAACCCAGAAGCCTTTTTCATGTATCAAAATTATCTTTTTGATCATTATGCCAATCCTGAGACTAATGGCGAGTTCGAATACGGATTTGCGGAAGGATATGATTGGGTTATGGTCGATGGCAAACCAACAGCGGATGCTGGACTCGCAGGAGGGTACGCTCCCGAGAAATATACGTTAACCTTTGATGGAGCACGTATTCCAAGTCTGAATATGGCAGCGCTGACAAGCCGTAAAGAGCCGACAACTCCATTTGAGAAAAAAGTCAGGTCAGGCGTATCGGAGCCTATGCTTGAAGCAGCCCAAATTGTTATGAACCAAAAGGATATCGTATTCAACCAAATGTTCACTGGTGCGCCAACGATGACAATGCAGATGAACAACGATATTCTGGCTAAAATGGAGAAGGATACATTCTCCCAAATTATATATGGAAAGTCCCCGCTTGATTCATTTGATTCATTTGTTGAGAAGTGGAAATCATCAGGCGGAGACCAAATTACGAAAGAAGTAAACGAGTGGTATCAGTCCGTTAAGGGTGGAAAATAAGGCAGGTTAGAACGTTGCAGCTATGAGATGAAGTTACAGTTGAAGCAGGCATTGCGGAAGATATCTTCTACAATGCCTGTTGTCGTTTGGAGGGGAACATGAGGAGCGTACGTCCAAATGCTTTAGTCCGGCAAGTGCTCCCGGTATTCTTGCGGTGTCACATCATAAAATTTCTTGAATACACGAATGAAATATGCAGTATTGTTATAGCCGACAAGCTTTGCTACTTCAAAAACTTTGGCTGTTGAAGTTCGTAAGTAAAATGCAGCCCTCTCCATTCTTAACCGATATACATATGCGGTAAGCGCTTCTCCAGACTCGGTTTTATAGACTTTGGATAAGTACACAGGGTGCAGATGTACGTGATCGGCAATTGCAGGCAAAGATACGTCGGTAGCCAGATGAAGATCCACAAAGCTATTTACAGTGTGCACAATAGTACTGTGATTGTCTTTTAGCTCTTGTTCCGCGTCATTGCGGATGTGTCTCAGCGTACGGATTGACCAGTCCAGCAGTTGATGTACGGTAGAATAGCTGGGTGCTTGAAAATAACGATAGGACTCGCTTGGAAGTATGGCAGATAATTGCCTGCCATTTTTATGAATGATGTAAGCAAATGCACCGGCTAAAGCATGGTACACTTCAATCAATGGCTCCGCTATATCGTGATTTTCAGCCGAATGCAGCAATTCCCCGAAAATTTGTTTGATTTTATGCTCTGCCTGCTCAAAGCGTCCTGCTTCAAGAAGGTTAAACAACGTAGGCGGCTTGTAAAGAGATCTGATCGTATGAAGCGGATCTGCATCCGTTTCGTCGGAAGATGTCACGAACAAGCCTTGAACTTGTCCCATTCTCTTTCGCATGGACATCACAGCTCGCTCGTAAACTTCCCCGATTTGGTACGGGAACTTTCCCCAGTTGCCGACCAAAATCGAGATAGCTCCCTTCAAATACAACTGTACATTAGTTTGAACCTGGGCAGCATAGTGCTCTAGCAAGGTCTTAGGGCTCTCTTCTGTACTGGTGGAAACCTTGCTTGTCAGACGGACGCTAACCAGAACAACAATGTAATCATGAGCATCTCTCGTATGCCAGATATGAAAATGGTTATGCATGACCTCGCTTATAATATTGCAGATGGCATACTCCATGAGCGTGAGATCACGGTCTGCCATCTCGGATAAATGTTCCTCCATCCGAATAATGAGCATGCCTAGCTCTTCACCCTCGGCATAGGGCAGCCCAAGCAGATCAAGCTTGTCAGCGAGCGTCTTTTGGTCATAGCTTTTGCCTGTCAGCAATTCATTAAGCATCATGGATTGCAGCAATGGCAGGTTCTCCTGAAAGGCATTCAGCGCTCTTTGATACGATGCCGCCGCCTCCCATTTTTTCTTGATGCGGCTGACAAGCCGTTTAACCGAATCCATTAAATCCTCATCACTGACCGGTTTTAGCAGATAATCGAAGCTTTCCTGCGCAATCGCTTGCTTTGCATATTCAAAATCGGAGTAGCCTGATAACAGAATGGAATGCACTTGTGGCCATCGTTCATGTATGGTCGCAATCAACTCGATGCCAGACATTCCGGGCATCCGAATATCAGTAATGACGATGTCGATATCGTTGTTCTCTATAATTTCGAGTGCCATCACCCCTGATAGCGCCTCATGGACAATGCCAATTCCGCATTCTTCCCACGGAATCGTCTCGGCTAGTGTTTCTATGACCGAACGTTCATCGTCAACTAATAAAATCTGCAGCATGGGGGATCACCTACTTGTTATATTTGTCTTGCCATACGATGTCGACTCTAACACCGCCCAGTGAAGAATGACCATAGAACAGTCCCGCATCCTTACCATACAGAAAGGATAAACGCTGGTGGACATTCCATGTTCCACAACCCATGTTCTCATCCAGCGGTTTCAGAAGATCGCTCTTCATGAGCTCAAACTGCTCGTCAGACATACCGAATCCGCTGTCTTCCACCGTAATGGTGTTGGTATTGTCCTTGCAACTTGCATATATTTTGATTTGGCCATCTGCTGGCTTAGGCTCGATTCCATGAATGATCGCGTTTTCAATAATGGGTTGCATCGTTAGTCTTGGAACCGTTTTGTCTAAAATAGCTTGGGGAACATCAATTGTAAATTGCATGCGCTCCAGTCTAAGCGACTGAATCTCCAAATAATTTTTTACCATCGCCAGCTCCTCGCGGATCGTGGCCAGATCATTTTCTGATCTTGTAATGTACCGATAGTACTCCCCCAAATTTAGAGCCATTGCGACTACCGCTTTTTCGTTTTTCATCCTGGCCATGTTTTTGATATAAAACAGACAGTTATAGAGAAAATGCGGATTGATCTGGGATTGAAGTTGTTTCAGTGTCGCTTCGCGCCTCCGCAGCTTTTCCTCGTATACGTTCTCGATCAGCACTTGAATGCGCTGTGCCATAATGTTGAAGCGCAAGAATAATAGGCTGAATTCATTGCGTTCCGAGTAGTTCAGGCGAATGGAAGAATCTCCGTTCGATAAGCGATTAGTTCCTTTCACCAGTTGAAGAAGCGGAACTTGTACGCTGCGATAGAGCGTCAATAGAACGATGATACTCATCACCACCAAAACGGCTACGGATGCATAGAATAAATTTCGGCTGCTCGTGATAGGTCTTAATATTTGCTGCATTGGCACATAGTCTACATAATACCAGCCCAAACTTTTGGATTGGATATAGGAAACGTAATATTCGGTCTGATCAAGCGTGGTACGAATTCCTCCACTCGACATCAGTTCCGATGATTGTAGTGTAGCTAGGATGGACTTCGAATTATCACCTGGCGAACTGTTGCTGATCAAACCAAACTTGGGATGAAACATGAATGGATCTCCTTTGTTGTTCAGTTTGTTCTGATCCAGCAGCGTGGTAATATGATGGATTGGAAAGCTGATTTTGGTAATTAATTTGGCCTTACCAGGATTGGACATCGCGGTAGTCGGGCTGGTTGTACGCCAGACAAAACGGTTATCCTCATACGTCCACGACTGCGAAAGTGGCTTGGTAAATTCGTTTTCCCTGTAAGGTATGTAAGCATAATAGTCGGTTGAGATTACTTGTTTCATGCGCGGGAAGTACAAACTGATCGTTGAATGCCATTTGCTTGCTGCGTTATACAAATTCATTTTCTCTAGAATGGCACTACGCAGTTTGACACGCTCATAGGGGATGTCCTTGTAGTCGGGACGCTGAAATTCCAGAATACTGGAATCCTGTCCAATCGCCATCCCGTAGAGCGACAACTGATAAATGTTCGACTCCACAGATTCGGCAAAAGTAGACAAACGATTCCTCGTGTTGTTCTGGATTTCATGCTCAATTAGGCGCACACTTTCCTGATTGGAATAGGTATACAGGAATAACACCAAAATAAGCAGCACCACAAATAGCAGTAATATTTTAGTGAACACATTTAAGCGGGTTAGCAAAGCTAAACCTCCTCATTCTCGTTAAAATATCAATATTGTTGTTGCAATATTAGGATATAGATCACAAATGAGCGTTGCTATAATCTTACTATACAAGACCATGAGGACTTGGAAAATACAAATTTGGAAATATGGGGGATGTAGGAGTGAAGGAACATATCTTAGTAATGCAGAATAGGCATAAGCGACTCATCAGGACTAAACAGCCATGGAACATGCAACGGAACTGGTCTTTGCATCTGATGCTCATGCCAGCAGTGTTGCTTGCTCTGGTGTTCCAGTACATACCGATGGGTGGTATTATCATTGCTTTTCAGGATTTCAAGCCTTATCTAGGCTTTTCAGGTTCCAAATGGGTAGGTGGGGATAACTTTCGATACTTGTTTTTATATCCCGACGTAGGTCAAGTAATCTGGAACACGCTTGTCATCGCTTCTTTCAAAATTGTTGCAGGGCTGATTGCTCCTTTACTATTCTCAATTTTATTAAATGAGGTACGCTTGATGGCGTTCAAAAGAATAAGCCAAACACTCGTATATTTGCCGCATTTTCTGTCATGGGTTATTCTCGGAGGCATATTGCTGGACATTCTTTCTCCGCAAGGCGGTATGTTGAACCAGTTTGTGGTTGCGCTTGGAGGAGATCCAATCTTTTTCCTCGGAGATGGAACCTGGTTCCGAATTATACTAATCGTTAGTGATGTCTGGAAAGAATTCGGATTTGGGACCATTGTATTTCTGGCATCTCTTGCTGGCGTTAACCCTGCTCTATATGAGGCGGCCGAAGTGGACGGGGCTAATCGTTTCAAGCAGACGCTCCACATTACGCTTCCGGCTTTGATGCCAATCACAATCGTTCTGATGACGCTTTCCATCGGGAACATCTTGAATGCAGGATTTGACCAAGTCTTCAACCTGTATAATCCGCTTGTTTACGATAAAGGCGACATTATTGATACATTCGTTTATCGATTGGGGATATTGAATGGAAAGATGAGCTTTGCGACAGCCGTGGGCTTATTCAAGTCCGTTGTAGCTACCATTCTGATTGTCATATCATATCGGCTTGCTTATAAGCTGGCCAATTATCGTGTGTTCTAGGAAGGAGAGTCCAAGATTGTATTATAAAACAAGCGGATACCGAATATTCAGCCTAGCAAACTATGTTTTTCTTGGAATTCTATCGTTGCTCTGTGTCTTGCCTATCATCCATATCCTAGCCGTTTCATTCAGCAGTACGGCGCCGGCTTCCTCGAATCTAGTCAGTTTCTGGCCTGTTGGGTTTACGACGGACGCCTATGAAAAAACGTTTGGCAATTCCAATTTTATTAACTCTCTGCTCATATCTGTCAAGCGGACCGTACTCGCGACCATTATCGGCATGGTCATCGTGCTTATAACAGCCTTTCCACTATCTAAGGAAGATATCAACTTCAAGGGACGTTCAATGTACATCTGGTTTCTGGTATTTACCATTTTGTTCAGCGGCGGACTTATTCCAAGTTATATTCTCATTCAGAAGCTCGGTTTAATGGATACGATCTGGGCACTTATTCTACCAGGAGCCTTATCGGTGTGGAATGTCATTCTTATGATAAACTTTTTTCGCGGATTGCCGAAAGAGTTGGAAGAAGCTGCTTACTTGGACGGCGCAGGCCATTTCAAAACATTAATTTTGGTCTACGTTCCATTGTCGCTGCCGGCAATTGCAACGTTATCCTTATTTACAATGGTGTTTCAATGGAACTCTTGGTTCGACGGCATGATTTATATGTCGGATATTAAAAATTATCCGCTCGCCTCGTTGCTGCAGACGATTATTGTTCAGCAGGATCTCAGCAAGATCAATGTCGATCCTGCGATGCTGGAGAACGTCTCCCAGCGAACAGTACGAGCAGCACAGATCTTTATCGGTGCCCTTCCAATTTTGCTCGTTTATCCGTTCTTGCAGCGCTTTTTCGTTAAGGGATTAGTGATTGGGGCTGTAAAGGAGTAGGAATTGCAAGGAAATACAGCAGAGGCTAACACGCCGCTGGAAAACAGTGTGTGCCGAAATGGGCAGAAGATGGACATTTCCTGGACGTGGGATGGTTCACCAGCCAATACCTCATTAGGTTCCGATTTGCTGGGACAGTACCAGTGAAAAGGTAGAAACAATAGTTTCGTCGTTAATTACTTTTGATGTTCAATGTTGACCACCCAGGGAAGGACCGACGACTTTATGCAACGTGGAGTTGTTTCAGCCTTTATAGGCTTGAGCGCAATTCCATTTTGCAAAATCAGACCCAGTCTATATATAATGAAAATAGTTCTCATGGAAATGAGAATAATTATCAATATATATAGAAAGGCTGAGAGTCATGAATACGCGGGATCAAACCTTTCCTTCATTTCTTTATAAACTGCAGGATATTCAGCATGTGCGCGCTGGTCGCTCTTCCTCCCGGCAAGAAATGTCTTATCATACATTGTTATTGTTCAATAAAGGAGAAGGGGATATAGCCATTGATGGAATGACATATCCCCTCTACTGTCAAAAGGGCTTTATGTTCGCCCCTGGCGCAGTCATGAAGCTTCATATGATGTCAGGCGCTCCGGCGGATTATTACGTCATCCGTTTTTTGGCATTGCAGCCGTCCGGGACGCCGGACTGTTACATATCCGCGCAGGCCATCGGGCCGCAAGAATGGATCATCCCCCACTTTCGTTTTGTGATGGATATGGTTGAGGAGATCGAGAGGAAGCACCATGGCAACAGCGTGTGGGATCAAATGAGAGCCAACATCGTATTTCAGGAAATGCTGATGTCCTTGTTTCAGCATAAGAGCCGTGGTCCGAAGCCCGATGTGGAGCAGGCGGTGACGCTAACTCTCCATCATATGGAGCAGCATTATGCGTCCGATATTTCGCGGGACAAGCTGGCGGAGATGGCAGGGATGAGCGCTGACTATTATTCGCGTATGTTCAAAAAATGGATCGGCAAAAGCCCGATAGAATATTTGACAGACATTCGTATAAATCATGCCAAGCAAGCGCTGGTGCTTACCCGTGATTCCTTTCGTTCCATTGCACACAGTGTCGGTTTTAGCGATGAGTTCTATTTTAGCCGCAAATTTAAAGCCGCCACGGGGCGCTCCCCCTCAGCCTTTGTCAATACAATTCGCTATACGGATAAAATCGCTTCACTCAAGCATCTGCTAACAGGCCATTTGGTTGCACTCGGCATTGAGCCGTATGCGGCGGTGATTAACAAGGCATACCCTGTCACCGAGGGCTTTCGCAATACCATATCAGTAGGTGCCGTTCAGCCCGATCTGGAAAAGCTGATGTCGGCCCGGCCTGACCTGATTCTAACGTGTGAGTTCAGGGATTTTGAGAAGTCGAAAAAGGAGAAACTCTACGAGCAGATTGCGCCCACCGTCACCGTGCCCTTTTTCCAAAACTGGCGTACCCATTTTCAGTCGATTGCCCGTATTGTTGGCAAGGATGCGGAAGCGGCGGAATGGTTGGAGCGCTATGAAATGAAAGCAGACAGGATTGCCCGAAAGGTCAGACAAAAGCTCGGTGGGGAGAGTGTGCTGATCGTTGGGGTGGGACACCAGAAGATGTGTGTGTATGGACAGCGCAATGTAGGCACGGTGCTGTATGGAGACTTGAAGCTGACGATGCCCGCGGGAGTAGAAGAGATTGCCCATTACCGTGAGATAACGGTGAATGAGCTGCATGAATTTGATGCAGACCGTATCCTGCTGACGTGTTATCGCCATTATGGAAACGCCTGTGAGGAACAAGCAATTCAGCAGGAGTGTCTGGCTCTGTGGCGCTCTCCCGAATGGCAGCAACTGAAGGCGGTGCGCAGCGGGGCCGTACACGATATGTGTGATAGCCGGCACCTGTACACATGCTATACTTCGTTGTCTCATGATTTGTTGTTAGACAAATCGTTCGAACTGCTGTTGTCTGATTCGTCTAAATAAAGGACGCTAATATCCATGTTCATCATCGCCCTCCTCTCTATAATTAATAATGAGAATCAATATCATTATTGGTCGTCCAAACAGGGGGAATAAAGAATGTTTCGAGCATCACGCAAGGGGGGTATATGGGCTGCGCTCATCGTTGTATTGCTGCTGTTATCAGGCTGTGGTGCCGGGGGAGCAGGTACGAATGCGAATTCCGATGGAGCAGCGGCAACGGATCAGGGAACGGCGGATGCACAGGGAGCATCTTCAACCGAATCGGTGCGTACCATTGAGCATGTGCTGGGGAAGACCGAAATTAAAGGTACGCCCAAACGGATCGTAACGCTGTATAACGGAGCCACAGATGTAATGATCGCCTACGGTGTCAAACCGGTGGGGATGGTGGAGGCGAATGGAACCGAGCCGGTGTATGACTATTTGAAAAAAGATCTCGAAGGGGTTTCGACCGTTGGGCTGGAGACGCAGCCGAATATGGAGGAAATCTATAAGCTGAAGCCGGATGTCATCATTGCAACCAAATTTCGTAACGAAGCGACGTACCAGCAAATGTCGGAAATCGCACCTACGGTCGCCGTCGATCAGCTGTATGAGTGGAAAGATACAGTGAAGCTGATCGGACAAGTGCTGAATCAGGAGGACAAGGGCGCACAATTGCTGGCAGATTGGGATCGGCGTGTAGCGGATTTTAAAACGAAAATGGGCCATCGCCTGCCGATCAAGGCTTCGATCGTTAATTTCCGGGCAGACCATGCGCGCATTTATTATATGGGATTTGCCGGTCAGATTTTGAAGGAACTGGGCTTTAACCGTCCTCCTGAGCAGGAAGGGGACAAATGGGGAATCAAAGTCAACAGCAAGGAAAGCATTCCGGACATGAACGCAGATACGTTGTTCGTGTTTAACTCGGGTAAGGATCAGGCTGCAATTGAAAAAAATTATGAGGCCTGGACAAGTCATCCTTTGTGGAAAAACCTTGATGCATACAAGAAAAAAAGCATTTTCAAGGTCAATGAAGTGAACTGGAATCTGGCCGGAGGCTATTTGAGCGCAAACCGGATGCTGGACGATCTTTATCAATTGTATCATCTGAAGCCATAAATAAATATTGCACAGCAAGACGGACATACAGCAGAGGGGTGAGGGGGTTATATCCCTCAGCCTTCTTTTGTGTTGTACATTACTGCTGAAAGAGTGAGGCTATACATGCGATGCTAACGACGAATGTAAGAAAATGGACTGGACTTGGTGTATGCCTGATCCTGCTCGCGGGCGCCTTGTTCCTTGGCCTGCTGCTGGGCAGAACGCTGATTTCACCGCAATTTGTGATATCCTCCCTGCTGCATTATGATGCTCAAAATGTAGAGCATGTGCTGATACATACCGAACGTCTGCCGCGTGTGGTCATTGCCGCCGTTGTGGGTGCGAGCCTGGCGACGGCGGGGGCCTTTATGCAGGCGCTGACCCGCAATCCGCTGGCTTCGCCCAGTACGTTTGGCATCAATGCGGGTGCTTTGTTCCTCGTTTCTGTCGCCGCGGTGGTGTTTTCGGTTGCCTCCATGATGTCCCTGATGGGGTTCGCCTTGATCGGCGCGGGGTTGGCGGCTGTACTGGTGTACGTCATCGGTTCATTAGGCCGGGACGGCTTGACACCCATCAAAATGGTATTATCCGGCTCTGCCATCCACGCCTTGTTTATGTCGATGATCCAGATTATTTTGGTGATGAATGAAACGGGGATGCAAAATGTATTGTTCTGGATGGCCGGCTCTGTCAGCGGCCGTTCGCTGGAGATGCTGCAGCCGGTATTCCCTTTTATGCTGTCGGCCGGGATCGCGGCTATGCTTATGGGCAGAGCGGTGAATCTGCTAGTGACCGGGGAAGATGTGGCGAAGGGCATGGGCCAGAATACGCTATGGGTAAAAAGCGCGATGGGCCTAATTATCGTGGTCCTGGCCGGTTGCTCTGTTGCGATTGCCGGTGCGATTGGCTTTGTCGGTCTGATCATTCCGCATGTGGCACGTGCTTTGGCAGGCGCGGACTACCGCTGGATTATCCCTTTTTCGGCGGTACTGGGAAGTCTGTTACTGGTATCAGCCGATACGGCCGCCAGGGTGCTGATTTCACCGCTGGAAATTCCGATTGGCGTGATTACCGCTTTGATCGGGGTACCCTTTTTCATCTACATTGCCCGTAAAGGAGGGGCGTGGAAATGAAACGCAGGCAGGTGAGACATAGTGCCAGCGCAGACAGGTTGATGGGCATGAAGCGTTATGTGACGCTGCGAAGCAGGCACGGCAGATTTCATATCCAGTTGGAAAAGAAAGCATTATGGATGATGGGCGGATTAGCTCTGGCGCTTCTGATCATGGGTGTGGTTAGTGTCGGCTGGGGGGATACCTATGTACACCCTGCGGAAGTTCTTCAGGCGATATGGGGACACAGCTCAGGCGAACATGATTTTATTTTGTATAGACTGAGGTTTCCGCGGGCGCTTACAGGTGTGCTCGTTGGGGCAGCTTTAGGCATCGCGGGAGCGGTGCTTCAGGGCATTATTCGCAATCCGCTGGCATCCCCGGATATTCTCGGCATTACAGGCGGGGCCTCGGTAGCAGCGGTGACGTTCATTGCTTACGGAGGAACGCTTTTGAGTATTCAATGGCTGCCTGTGGCGGCAGTCATCGGTGCTCTGGTCGTATCGCTGCTTGTGTATCTATTGGCCTGGAAGGACGGCGTAACGCCAATCCGATTGCTGCTGGTCGGGATTGGTCTAGCTTCTGCCATGAGTTCGGTTACAACACTGATGCTGGTGATGAGCTCATCCTTCACCGCCGGCAAGGCATATATTTGGCTGACAGGCAGCGTATATGGCGCATCGTGGAACAACGTATATACGATGCTGATCTCTATCGGAGTTTGTTCACCGCTTGTTCTCTATTTTGCGCGCAGCCTCAACACACAGGCGCTGGGGGATGATGTGGCGACCGGCCTGGGTGTGGAGGTGCAGCGGCATCGTGTGATATTGCTGCTGCTCAGTGTGATTCTCGCCGGAACAGCGGTGGCCGTTGCGGGAGCGATCGGTTTTGTCGGATTAATTGCACCGCATATTGCTCGGCGATTAGCAGGCTGCTCCATGGGCAGCCTGACGCTGGTGTCAGCACTGGTGGGGGGCATGCTGGTGTATCTCGCGGATTTGCTGGCCCGAACGGTCTTTTACCCTATCGATATTCCCGCAGGCGTTTTTACAGCAGGGGTAGGGGCACCGTTTTTCCTGTATTTGCTGCTTCAGCGGCGGGATCGGCACTAAGGGCTGGGGTGAGACAATGGTTGAATCTAGATGATTGAACCATTTGAGAAGGTTGAATCAACGTTAATACGACTCAAATAAATGACTTTACGATAACAGGAGGGAAGCAGATGGGTTTGGAGATGAAGGACCTGAAGATCAGCTATGGAGCAGATCCGGTTATTCAAGAGTTGGACCTGCAAATACCAGAGGGAAAAATTACGGTGCTGGTCGGCAGCAATGGCTGTGGAAAATCGACGATTTTACGTGCCATGGCACGGCTGCTGAAGCCTGCGGCGGGAGCGGTGCTGCTGGATGGGCAGGCGATTGCCCGGCTCCCCTCCAAGCAGCTTGCCAAAAGGCTGTCCATTTTGCCGCAGGGACCCTCGGCCCCGGAAGGGCTAACGGTATATCAGCTGGTCAAGCAGGGCAGATATCCGCATCAGAGCTGGCTCAAGCAGTGGTCGGCAGAGGATGAGGCCCAGGTGCACAACGCACTGCGGGCAACACAATTGGAGGCCTTTGCCGACCGTCCGGTAGATTCTTTATCCGGCGGACAACGTCAGCGTGCGTGGATTTCCATGACTTTGGCGCAGGGAACGGATATGATTTTGCTGGATGAGCCGACAACTTTTTTGGATATGACACATCAAATTGAAATTCTGGACCTGCTGTTTGACCTGAATGAACGCGAAGGACGTACCATTGTCATGGTGCTGCATGATCTGAATCTGGCCTGCCGCTATGCGAACCATATCGTCGCGGTGCACGACAAGCGTATTTATGCGCAGGGCAAGCCGGAACAAATCATGACCTCAGAGACGGTGGAAAAGGTGTTCCAGCTGCGCTGTCAAGTCATTCCCGATCCGTTATACGGGACACCGATGTTCATCCCTCACGGAAAGGGGAGGAAGGCGGATGCTGTACGGCAAAAGGTCTTTGTTTGAGCCTGCGGAGTGGTTGTATCTCACGGAAAAACTGCGAATTAGCCGCGAGATACAGGCACCCATTGGCCGGTACGATCTATCCGCTGCCGGTTTGCTTGATGCTTCAATATGCACGATGTATCTGGATCGCCTGTCAGAGCTGCATGATTTTTCCTCCCGTCAGGTAGCAGCCTCTGCCTTGGCGAAACGGTACGGTTTTTTGATTGTATCCCCAGCTCTGTATGCGATGTCAATGTATAACAAGATGCTGGACGTCGAGATTGCCGATTGTACGATTCGCTCTGATTTTGCCAAGGATACGTGGCTGCCAAGGCTGTATTTGCATCGGCTGCAGGTTACGGAATATGGTGGCGAAAAGGAACATGAGCATAAGGGCAACAGTGATATAAACCAGCGTCATGCTTGGCGTGATGATGTGATCCGGCGGGTATTTGCAGAGCATTTGGCTCCGGTGTGGCGTTCGGTTGCGGCTGCTGCTTCCATTCCGAGGGCCATATTATGGGAAAACACCGCCATCTACGTCTATGCGCTGTATGAAAACCGCATCCGGCAGGAGATGAATGGAGAGAATCGGTTGCGGGCAGAAGAGGATTTTAAATACTTGATTTGTGAAGCACCGGCTCACCTGTTTGGTGAACGGCACAATCCGCTGGCGCGGTATGCTGGTTCTGTGCATGCACAGCATGCCCCAATAACATCCGTGTCCACCGTATCTAACGCTGCTGTGAAACCAGTACGTGTTCGCAAAACCTGCTGCTATTTTTATCAGATGAAGGAAAAGGGCGGTTATTGTTCTACCTGCCCCAAAATACATGGCAAGAGCTAGACTGGAGCTATGATGTCGAAAGGAGCTGGCTTACATGTTTCGAATTCAACCTCGGATTCAAGGGGTGACGAAGGAGCTGCTGGAGCTTTACCGGCGTATTAGTGCTTCCACGATAGGGCATTTTACGGATTTTGGCTGTATGCAGGGAGCGCAGCCCTTGTTTCGTCCTATCCGTATGCTGGGAAATGCGGTTACGGTAAGGCTACCCCATCTGGATTCCACTGCCATAAGGCATGCATTGGAGCTGGCACAAGCGGGTGATGTGCTTGTTGTCGATATGTCTGGAGACGATGCCAGAGCCTGCTGGGGAGAATTCAGAGCCTATGTAGCGATGAAAAAAGAACTGGCCGGGGTGATTGTTTCCGGCTGTGTAACGGATGTCAGCGTGTTGAACCAATTGCGATTTCCCGTTTATTCAAAAGGAATCAGCGCGTTGACTACACGCACACTCGAACTGGAGGGGGAGGTGAATACGCCGATTAGCCTGTTTGGAGTCGGTGTCCATCCGGGCGATCTCATATTGGCCGATGACGATGGCGTATTTGTGCTAAAGCCCGAGGAAGCTTGGGAACTGGGGGAAAAAGCTGTGGAAAAACAGCGCAGGGAAGAGCTTGCCCGCAAGCAGTACGGATATGATCAGCTTCTGAACGCCGGGCTGGAAAGGTAAACATTCATCCGTTACACTGGACACATGCCTATCAGCTTCAGCTTCAGATTGTGGCAATACGGGTAGTTTACTTTATGACATCTGGGAGAGAGGAGGGCATGAGGTGCTGAGCAAGCACCATCGGTTTGCCGACATGCCTTTACACAATCATGATTTTATTGAGATGAATTATATGTATTCCGGGAAATGCAGACAGATGATTGATGGAAAAGAGATCGGTCTGGAGCAGGGACAGATATGTATTATAGATACCCATGTGCCGCATAGTATTTATGCGCTTGGCGAAAATGATATTTTGGTCAATTTGCATATTGAATACAAGTTTCCAATGAATCATTTGGCTCCATTGGCCACCATCGTATAGCTCCCCTGGGAGCTTTGGAGGCATAGGTTTCGACTTCTGATGGAATACGGCCTACAACCACAATTTCAATCTCCCTAAAGTTGTTTTCAATGCCCTTTTGGAGCGTTTTAATTAACTGGGTATGCTCTATTTCAGGGCAGGAATGAGGGATAGGGAACAATATCGAGAATCTTGAAGTGTCTTCTTGAATCACATGAGCAGATTTCCGGGCAGGATCATCCGTAGAAGTTTCCCATATGCGACGATAAGGCAATTGCTCTGGTAAATCGAGCTCTTTCAATCTCATTTGAATCCTTTGAAAATAGCATCTATTCAGTTCCTCTACAAGAATCTGAATCTGCTTATTTCTAAGGAATGTAGTGTTATTTCCATTTTCGTTGCGATATTGGATATATATCAAATCAGGGATGTTTACAAATTTAGTACAAAGAAACGTTCGGACCAGCATATCGTAATCATCTGCTACCAGTAGTTCATTGCGATGGCCTCCGATCAGATGATAACAATCCCTCGTCCACGCACGGGGATGATTGGGTAAACCGACCAAATGGCGAATGGTTTTGCCATTAATGGTCGTATGTTTTTGTGCATTTTGCCATCTGTTCATTTCATGCAGCCAGACTCGATAATGAATACTGTAACCAAAACCACAATCCCAGCCATACCAATGCGCATGATTGCTCCGTACATACACCTCAGCACAATCCCCATAAACAAAGCCGCAGTCAGGGTTTTGTTGAAACGCCTTGACGATTTTCTCCAGACAGTCAGGAGTTAGCTCATCATCATGATCGACTTCTACTAAAATTTCCCCTGTACATAGCCCTGCCGCAAACCTTTTGATGGCCCCTATATAGCCATTACGGGAATCCTGCCGATATCTCCGCACACGGTGGTCATCTAAAGGCAGTAAATACTCCTTGTAGGTCTCATCTTCATCACCGGAATCATCCACAATTACCCATTCCCAGTTCTTGTACGTCTGCTTCAATAAAGATTGATAAGGTCGCTGAATTTTTTCTTTTGACCTGTAACTGGCAGTAAACACGGATACTAAGGGAGTATCTGAAGAAAAATGTGCTGGAGGAATCGTTCTATTCTCCGGGAGAGGATCTGTTGCCTTGAGCCAGCAGAAAAATAAATTTATGGGTTGAATTTCGTCTGGTGATTGGAAGTGTAGCCAGCGTTTTTTTTCGTGACCAGGCAACGCTTTTAGTGCTGAAAATTCTCCCCACTCTTCTCCGAGCGAGACGTAGACCCGAGGTTTTTGGAAGCTATTGTCTATAAGTGGTTGATCAGCTTCATACAAGGTTATTGTAATGTGATTTTCTTCCAATCTATCTATCAATGCTTTTACATCATCCTTTAAAACCTTCTTCGACACATACAAATGAGTTATCAGTAGCGGAGTGAAATTCAATGACATGATCATTCCCCTTTACCAGTTTCGAACACCATCGAGAGGGAGGTACCGATTCAGACGTGAGTTATTGTTTTTATTGAAGCATCCATTTTCCTGGCATCATTTTATTTCCCAGTAATATATATGTATGTGTATGTGTTCGGGGATGTGAGGAAAAGGTCAGCCCATATGAACATAGCGAATAAATCGTCTGAAACCTCCGGCTTAGGCACTTAGCAAAAAGAAAGGTGGAGTAAGCGTGGAATGCCCATTAGTAAGTGTAGTTATACCTGCATATAACCGGCCGCATACACTAAAAATCGCCATTGACAGCGTGTTGGAACAAACTTATCCGAACATCGAAATCATTATCTGTGATGACAGTACAACGAATGAAGTACAAGAAATGCTTAAAGATTCTTATTTAGATTCTTTTTCCCAAATTAAATATTATAAAAATGAGAAAAATCTTTTTCTCGGAAATTGGCATAAGTGTTTTGATTTAGCGTCAGGTGAATATATCAATTACTTGATGGATGACGACATATTTCATAAAGAAAAAATAGCAAGGATGATCTATTTTTTTGAAAAATTCGAAAACATCACACTGGTTACCTCGTATCGGCAAACCATTAATGAATCCGGGGCTATTCTCCCGCCGATCTATGCAACGAAAAAACTATACGAAGAAACAAGGATCATGGACGGAAGAATGTTGGCAAACATTGCATTAACTCGTTGTTTAAATGTGATTGGTGAACCTACGACAGTGCTATTTAAAAAAACAGATCTTACCGAACGGTTTGGAGTATATAAAGGAAAACAGTATTCTCTTCTTAATGATTTAGCTTCTTGGTTGAACTTGCTATCCAAAGGAAAAGCCGTTTATATTCCTGAAACACTTAGCTATTTCCGAATACATCCCAATCAAAATAATCGGACGCTTGGTCAAAATGCGTTCACGGAATGATTAGATATTATGATTGTCTCAAGGGATGACGGATTTCTTGATACGAACGATTTGTTTCAAACTGCACTTCATTCTTATCATGAACGTATAGAGGGTCGTCCACAATTTGATGCAGATAGCAAGCGAATTGAAATGATTTTAAAAACATTGGAATCATAGCTTGTTCATCCGATATGCGAAGGAGGCTGGCTCATGTTCGATATTCCCTTTTTACGTCCTAATTTAGTAAAAAAGGAACGATTTATGGCCAATTTTGAGAAAATAGAAGAGACGCGGATTTACTCCAATTATGGCCCCTTAAATAAACCTGTTTGAGGAGCGGGCCATTGCACAAATGTTCGATGGAATCGGTTCGGCTGTGACCGTTCATAACGCTACCATTGGCTTGATTTTGGCGATTTCTCAAAGCAAGCGACCACAGGGGAAATATGCAGTTATACCAAGTTTTACTTTTGCTGCCACCCCACTTGCTGCTGAGTAGTGCGGGCTTGAACCCTACTTCCTTGACATTGAGCCGGAGAATTGGCAAATGAATAGGGAGCAGTTAGAGCGGGCAGTCAAGCTGCTGGGAGATGAGATTGCGGTAATCGTTCCCTATGCCACTTTCGGTACTGCCATTGATTTATCCGTATACAATAAGCTGCAAGAGCAAGGAATTCCGGTAGTCATTGATGCGGCTGCCAGTTTTGGAACTATAACTCCCGAGGAAGCCGCACATTTTGGCAAAGGCTTCGGAGGGGCCGTTGTATTCAGCTTTCATGCCACCAAATCTTTTGGTATTGGAGAGGGTGGATTGGTCTACAGTTTGGACCAGGATCTCATCAAGCGAATTCGTCAGGCGGGGAATTTCGGTTTCTCCAGCAGCAGGGAGTCTGTCACCCAAGGTCTTAACAGTAAGTTATCCGAGTATACGGCTGCTATCGCTTTAGCTGCTCTCGATCATTTCAAGGCTGTACGGGAGAATAGAAGGACGATCTACGAATATTATCTTCAAGAACTGATCCAGGCAGACTTATTAGACCGAGGATGGTCCTTGCAAAAAGTACAAGGATCAGTTGTTCATCAATTTATACCTATTCTTAGCCCAGATCCTTACAGCAATCAAGAAGTTGTTGCATTATTAGCCTCTAATTCCATTGAAGCCAGAACCTACTTTTCTCCGGCGTGCCATCAGCAAAAGCAGTTCCAAAGTTATTCCCATTTTACTCTTCATGTTACCGAGCATATTGCCAAACATATTGTCAGCCTGCCCTTGTGGGAGGAGCTGGACGAGATTACTGTGCGAAGAATTGTGAACGTTCTGGGAAGCTTGGGAAAAGAGACAACCAGATGAGGAAAATCGTCATTTGGGGAGCAGGCGGACATGCAAGGGAAATCAACTGGTTATGTGAAGAGATGGGAGTTCAAGTGGCAGGTTTTTTGGACGAACGGCCTGAGATGAAAGGGCAGATCGTAAATGGCGTTCCTGTCCTGGGGACGCTGCCTGACATTGAAGCATTAAAAGATGAGGTAGAACTGATATGTGCGGGGGTGGGTGACCCGGCATTAAAGAAGCGCTTCGCTTATCATACAATGCAATCGGGATTTCGTATCGCAGCTCCGCTAATACATCCCCGTATTCGTTTGTCTCCAAGAAACACCATTGGAGAAGGAAGCATGGTCTGTGAGGGGGCGATCCTGACAGACAATATCAAGATCGGACAGCATGTCATTATCAATCGGAGTGTTAACGTGAGTCATGATGCGGTTATTGGCGATTATGTAACCATAGCTCCCGGTGTGAATCTGGCAGGCAATGTAACTATAGATGAGGGAGCCTATATCGGCATTGGAGCCTCGGTACGGGAGAAATGCCATATTGGTTGTTGGTCTATCATTGGTGGCGGGGCCTTTGTTAGAGACGATGTACCCGAATTTGCTATGGCCGCAGGTGTACCAGCAGTCGTAAAAAAACGGCTTGATATTCCCTGAGCCTCTTTCCTTTGAAACAGAGCGTAATCAAATTCGTAGTAATCTGCTTGGCAATGAAGTGATTTAACTGTCAAAAGGCTGTACCGGAAAAGGTTCTTATGGACTGCCCCCGGCACGGCCTTATTATATTTTAAGCTAGATGAATATACTCGTTTTTCAGGTTGGTAAAAATCAAAAATTATTTTTGATTATTTTTGTATTGCATATTTTCAAACCTAAACAAAAGTGTTATAGTCTCCACAAACCATAAATACCCACTGTAATAAAGTGTTTCAAAACTAAAACAGAACTTGGAGGTCTTTTTCCGATGGTACAAAGTCTGTGGAATTCTTCACAAGCATCTGAGCAAAAAACGACGCTTGAACAGCTCATATACCGTTCCAATCTCATCGGCACGGACAGAAGTGTGTGCAACTGGGGAGGCGGCAATACTTCGGCCAAAACGACGATTCAGGATTTCCGCGGGCGGGAAGTAGAAGTGATGTACGTCAAGGGCAGCGGTTCCGATTTGGCAACAATGAAAGCGCATAACTTCACCGCGCTTCGTATGGAGGATATCCGTCCTTTGTTTGAACGAGCAGAGATGCCTGACGAGGATATGGTTGCTTATTTGGCAAATTGTATGATAGATGCCAGGCATCCGCGTGCTTCGATTGAGACACTGTTACACGCATTTTTGCCTTTTAAGCATGTGGATCATACGCATCCGGATGCGATTATCAGCTTGTGCTGTGCGCACAACGGCAAGGAAATCGCGCAGGAAATTTTCGGCGACCGTTTTGTGTGGGTGCCTTATATCCGCCCTGGCTTTAAACTGTCGAAAATGATTGCCCAGGGTGTGCTGGATCATCCTCAGGCAGAATTGGTATTGATGGAAAAGCACGGTCTGGTGACATGGGGAGACACGTCCGAAGCGGCGTATGCGAAGACGATCGAAATCATTCAGGAAGCAGAAAGCTATATTAAAGGACGCCAGAAGGAAAAACAGCCATTTGGCGGCACAAAATATAAAGCGTTTACTCCCGATGAGCGCCGCATGATTGCGGCCCATGTCATGCCATCAATCCGGGGAGCGGTCAGTGATGAGAAAAAGATGATCCTCACCTTTGATGATGCAGAGGACGTGCTGGAGTTTGTGAACGGCCAGGATGCTGCCGCTTTATCCCAGGTCGGAGCAGCATGCCCGGATCATCTGGTTCATACCAAGATGAAGCCGCTCTTTGTAGATTGGACGCCGGGCGTAAAGGATACAGAGGGCTTGAAGGCCAAGCTTGCAGAGAGTATTGCAGCCTATAAGGAGCAATATCAAGCTTATTTTGAACGCAATCGCCATGAGGGAGACGTGAGGTTTGAGGCTGCGCCGCGTGTGATTTTGATCCCGGGTGTCGGTATGATCAATACAGGCAAAAGCTGGAGCAACGCGCAGGTGAGTGGTGCTTTGTATCATCGTGCGATCGCTGTCATGCGGGGGGCCACTGCGCTAGGACAATTCGTTTCGCTCAGTGAAAACGAATCGTATAACATAGAATATTGGCCGCTGGAGCTTTACAAGCTGTCGCTTGCCCCGGCAGAAGCAGAGTTTTCACGCAAAATCGCGTTTATTACAGGCGGAGCAGGCGGAATCGGCAGTGCAACCGCACGCCGTTTGGTAGATGAAGGTGCGCATGTCGTGCTGGGAGACCTGAATTGGGAAGGTGCGCACAAGGTAGCAGCGGAGATAAACGACAGCTATGGTGAAAACCGTGCCATCGCCGTAAAAATGGATGTGACGCAGGAAGATCAGATACAGGCTGCCTATGCAGAAACTGCGCTGACCTATGGCGGTGTTGATATCATCGTCAACAATGCAGGGCTTGCCACCTCCAGCCCGTTCGACGCGACGTCGTTAAAAGAATGGAATTTGAATGTGAACGTGCTGGGCACAGGTTATTTTCTGGTTGCGCGGGAAGCGTTCAAGCTGATGAAGGAACAGACGCTTGGCGGAAGCATGGTGTTCGTTGGCTCTAAAAACTCGGTCTACGCAGGTAAAAATGTTACGGCCTACAGCTCGGTCAAAGCGCTGGAAGCCCATCTGGCCCGCTGTATTGCCGCAGAGGGCGGTGAATATGGCATCCGTGTGAACACGATTTTGCCGGACGCTATTTTGCAAGGCTCGGCGATCTGGAACTCCAACTGGCGCAACGAGCGCGCCGCGGCCTACGGCATTGAACCATATCAACTGGAGGAGCATTACCGCAAGCGGACGACATTGCTGGTCAACATCTATCCGCATGATATCGCGGAGGGTATAGCCTTTTTTGCCTCATCCAAGGCAGAAAAAACGACAGGCTGCATGCTGACCATCGATGGCGGCGTCCCCGCAGCCTTTACAAGGTAAGACAGGAGAGGCATTAAATAAAGCTACACGTGATGAAAACAAGAACTGGCTTTATTAAAAAAACCTCAGTAAACGATAGATCCATTTCACTAATTCAAGCCACAGGACCATAGTACCGTAGGGTTCGTAATTAGTTGCAAACACGTAAATAAGTAATAATACTTATTTACGTGTTTGCATCCTTTATATACACACTAACACTTAAAAATAGAAGTGACTTTAGGGGTGGTCAGCAGCGGAGCGGGCGGAATTGTTCGAAAAAGCGATAGCGTTCGCCTTTATCCCCGGATTTTTACCTTCATATGTTCTATAAAAAAATCCGGGGATAACAGCGATCGGAAGAACAATCCGCACGCGAAGCGGTCTCCCCCGAAACTCACTTTATTTTCCAAGGAGGAACCACGATGAGTGACAAAGCCTATGCCTTATTTGAGGAACAGCAGCAGCAACGAGGTATTGACCTGGAGCAGGTAAAAAGAAAGCTGAAAGCGCTTAGCATAGAAACGCCATCCTGGGGCTATGGTGACTCAGGCACACGATTTAAGGTCTTTCAGAAAACGGGCGTGCCCCGTGATCCGTTCGAAAAGCTGGAGGATGCCGCGCAGGTCCACGCAGTAACGGGCTTATGCCCATCGGTCGCCATCCATGTTCCGTGGGACAAGGTGGACCATTACGGCAAGTTCCGCAGTCATGCGGAAAGTCTTGGTCTGCGGATTGGGGCCGTGAATCCCAATCTGTTTCAAGACGAGGATTATATGCTGGGCAGCGTCACCAATATCGACCCGGCCATTCGCCGCAAGGCAATCAACCATTTGCTGGAATGCGTAGATATTGCGAAGGAGACGGGCTCTAGCGATTTAAGCCTATGGTTCGCAGATGGAACCAACTATCCGGGTCAGGGGGACATCCGCAAGCGGAAAAACTGGATGCTGGAGGCACTCCGTGAAATGTATAAGGCGCTCACGGCTGAAATGCGCATGTTAATTGAATACAAGGCGTTCGAGCCGGCCTTTTACCATACGGACATTGCGGATTGGGGCATGGCGTACAACTACGCCACCAAGCTGGGCCCGCAGGCACAGGTGCTTGTGGATACAGGGCATCACTTGCCGGGAGCCAATGTGGAGCATATTGTCGCATTTCTCATTGATGAAAAGCGGCTGGGCGGCTTTCATTTTAACAGCTATAAATATGCGGATGATGATTTGATCGTAGGCTCGGCCAACCCATATGAGCTGTTTTTGATCTTTTATCAAATTTTGAACGCAGCTCAGGATGCGGATGCAGATATCCGTCATACCGTGGATAAAATTGCTTATATGATCGACCAGTCGCACAACATCGAGGCCAAAATTCCGGCCATGATTCGCTCGGTGCTGAATGTGCAGAATCAATATGCGAAAGCCTTGCTGATTAATCATGCAGAGGTGGAAGAGGCGGCCAGCCGTCAGGATGTGCTAGGTGCAGAGAATGCCGTGCGCCAGGCGTTTGAGTTTGATGTGGCACCGCTCCTCAAGGCGGTACGGGAAGAGCAAGGTTTGCCTGCTGATCCGATGAAAGCCTACCTGGCATCTGATTATGGCAAGCAGATTTTGCAAAGAGGCAAGGGCGGTGCAAGCTGGTGAGCATCCTCGCTTATGACTTGGGGGCAAGCAGCGGCAGGGTTCTGCTCGGACGATTGACGGATTCACGTATAGAGGTGGAGGAAATACATCGTTTTTCGAATGATCCGGTCAAGGTTGGCGAACGCCTGCACTGGGATATTTTGCGTCTGTATCACGAGGTTCAGCAGGGGCTGCTCAAAGCCAAGCACCTAGGGGTGAATCCGTCCAGTCTGGGGATTGACTCCTGGGCGGTCGATTTTGGACTGATAGGAAAAGCCGGAGAATTGCTGGGCAACCCATATCATTATCGGGATTGGCATACCCACGGGGTGATGGAGGAAATACAGGAGCGGCTGGGAAAAGAGTATATTTTTCAGCGCACAGGCATTCAGTTTTTGACCTTTAACACGATTTATCAATTGGCTGCTATGCGAAATAAGCGATCACCGCTATTGGAGCAGGCAGCGCACTTTCTGATGATTCCTGACCTGCTGCGTTATTTTCTGACAGGTGAAATGTACCATGAGATTTCGAATGCGACCAGCACGCAATTATATCATCCGCTGCAGCAAGACTGGGATGATGAGCTTTTGTCCGGAATCGGCATTCCCCGCTCCTGGTTTGGCAAGGTGCTGGAGCCGGGGAGTGTTGCAGGTACGATCCGTTCATCGGTCATGACCGATCTGGGCATTGGAGCCATTCCCGTAATTGCAGTTGCAGAGCATGACACAGGATCAGCTGTGGCTGCCGTACCTGCGCTGGAGCGCTCGTTTGCGTACTTAAGCTGTGGCACGTGGTCGCTGATGGGAACGGAAACCGCGCAGCCTGTGATCAACGCGGATACGCTTCGCTTTAATTTTACGAACGAAGGCGGAGTGGCCCGGACCTATAGACTGCTTAAAAACATCATGGGCCTGTGGATTTTACAGGAGGCGCGCCGGGAGTGGGAGCGGGAGGGAACCTCCTACTCTTTCCCCGAGCTAGTTCATATAGCAGAGCAGGCTCCGGCGTTCATCTCTTGGATTGATCCGGATGATGAACTGTTTTTGCATGCCGGAGATATGAAGACGCGCATACGCCAATACTGCCGCAATACCGGGCAGCCTTTACCGGAGACGCCGGGCCAGATCACACGCTGTATTCTGGAAAGTCTGGCCTTGAAGTACCGTTATGTTTTGGAGCTTACGGAGCATGTGTCGGTGCATCGGTTTAACGGTCTGCACATGGTTGGTGGTGGTATTCAAAATCGCCTCTTATGCCAGTGGACGGCCAATTCGATTCAAAAACCCGTATGGGCAGGACCGGCAGAAGCGAGCGCAATCGGCAATCTTGCGGTACAATGGATGGCACGGGGAAAGTTCGCCGATATATGGGAAGCACGCCGGATCATCGCCGATTCTATTGCGGTGGAGGTATATGAACCGGCCGAGTCAGAAGCGTGGGAGGATGCCTACGGGCGATTCCAGCGGGTGGCGGGACTTTTTGTACATTAAAGATGTGGAGTGAGATTGCCAATGCTGGTCGCAGAAAGATATGAAATGATTATACAGCTCGTGAATGAAAAAGGAAGCATGCGGGTGTCGGAATTGAGCGAGCTGTGCAAAGTAACGGAGGAAACGATCCGCCGCGATCTGGATCGTCTGGAGCAGGCGCGACAGCTGCGCCGCTCGCATGGGGGAGCGGTCAGTGTCAAAGACGAGCAGCCTGAAACGCCCTATGCGGTACGGGAAATTATGAATGCAGAGGAAAAGCGCCGGATTGCCGAAGAAGCGGTCAAACAGATTCAGCCGCATGATCGTATTTTGCTGGATGCCAGCACGACCGCCTGGTACATGGCGTCTAGTCTGCCGGATATTCCGCTCACGATCTTGACGAATTCGATTCGGGTAGCGACAGAGCTGGCCGGTAAGGAAAAAATCGAGGTGATTTCGACAGGGGGACAGCTGCTTCAGCGCTCACTGTCATTCGTGGGTCCGCTCGCGGAGCGTTCATTGGAAACCTATTATGTGGATAAATTGTTTTTCTCCAGCCAGGGGGTTCACCTGGAGCGTGGTATTAGTGAATCCAATGAACTGCAAGCTCGTTTGAAGCAGAAAATGGTCAGTATCGCGGGTCGCGTGATTTTACTGGCAGATGCAAGCAAATTTGGACAGCAGGCGTTTACGCATGTCGTGAAGCTTTCGCAAGTGTCCGACATCATTACGGATTCAAGATTATCGGACCCGCTTCGCAGTCAGCTCGCAGAGCTGTCGATTCCGGTTACGGTTGTGTGAATTTAAAAATGCCGAGGTAGAGGGTATCGCTCCGCGTTTCATTTTCATCTTACAATCGCTGCCTGCAGTGGGATTCACTAATGATAACAATGGATTTGGAAAGTTTATTCTAGAGAAAACAAAACTATGGAATATCAAATGAGCTTAAAAGATTATGAATATCAGCAGGAGAAAATAGCAATGAGATAAACTCAAAGGAGAGCTGTTAATCCAAATCATGTTAGAGTTGCTGGGGATTTTGAGACTTTCCTATTTATAACATAATAAAGACCCCGTGTGGGGTCTTAAGAATTTTTTCTAATTGTTACCTTAGTTGTTTGAGTGTCAGAACTTTTAGTGATAATCAGTAAGTACTTAATATTGTTTTTCTCTACTGATATTACTTTGTTGCTTTCGACTTCAGCTATTTCCCATCCCTCACCTTTAAGTTCTTCTTGATATGGAGCATTAAAATTTTCAAAAGGTTGAGGAACTTCGTAATTTTTTAAATCTTTAGCAGATTTTTTATCGACTTCGATGGCTGTGCTGGGAACAGGTAAATTGTTAAGTTCCTGACATTTTCATATTCAGTATTCACCTCATGAGTCGAACTGTTTGTTACATTTGAGCATGATGCAAGGATCATTAATAATACTAAACAAATCAAGCGCATAAAACACCTCAGTCATTTGGGGTTCTTTTTGCAGTACTCATTTTCCAGGCATAAACCTTGTATCCATTCGAATACCAAGTAGATAGGGGGGCGTCTTTTCTATCTGTTGTATGCTGGGTCAAAAAGAAATGACCATTCGTAAACTCAGTTATAATACCTGTATGATCAATGTCACCATCATTATTGAAGTCAGCATTTACTGGGTCTCCCATTGAAATATCGTTTGTATTAGATGCTAGTTTAGCCCTGTATTTCCAATGATTATAGAAGTTATGTACTCCCCCCCAGCTGTGAGTTGGTTTAAAGGGTAAGCCATTTCTAGTACCAAGCATCATCACCAGTTAAATATAAACCACTCCATTCCAGCATACCACCAGCATATAATGCCTGTGATACAAAGTTTGTGAAGTCATTCCAACATGCTCTGCTTACAGAACAACCAAAATAATCGGCGTAGTACTTAGAGTAAGTTGGATTTCTGTCATCCCACCATTTGTAAGCATAGTCTCTTGCATTAATTGAACCGTATCCATTTGCATATCTTAAAGGTTTTATGTTCGCCTTTTCTTGGTAAACTGAGGTTTCAACAACTGAAGGAGCCTCAACTGTTGAAGGATCAGATAAGGATACTGGTGCAAGTTCCAACAGTTCTGATAAGCCTTCCTCATTAATGGATTTTGCATATAATTTTGATTTAAGGTTATTAATAATCTTATTTTTCTCAGCGTTTTCGTATAAATCCACAAACTTAACTAACTTAACAATCTCTTGTCTGTCAGACGCTGAAAAGTTATCAAGTGATGTCCCTAATGACTTTATAAATCTTTGATATTCAATGTTGTCGAGATCTTGATTGATTTTAAGCTAGTTTTTAATGATCTTCTGCTCTACCATTGACTTAATGAGTTGAGATATGTGTATGTAGAAAATAAAGTCTTAGACCGGAATTGATAATTCTACAAGGTTTTGGAGCTGGGGTATCGTCAGCCTTTGAGAAATAAGTTTAAGACTGAATACTTAGGAGAAGGTGTTTGTACAGCAAACAGACATTGTTCTG
>NZ_JAFFQR010000058.1 GCF_020736845.1 Paenibacillus farraposensis | reverse complement strand
AACAGCTCGGTAAGGAACTGCTCTCTCTCCCCTTGGCGGTCCTCGAGCCCCCAGCTTAAATACCTCTCGAACGAAGCCTGTTTCAACAGAGGCTTCAGGTTAGAGGCCATCATATGCTTAACGAGCACATTGAGCTTATCCAAAATGAACCTTGCCGTTTCCTCAAGCGATAGAGACTTTTCTTCATAAACGATCCAAAATAAGT
>NZ_JAFFQR010000057.1 GCF_020736845.1 Paenibacillus farraposensis | reverse complement strand
GGAACCGGATACGCACAGGACCAAACGTTAAGTACCCTGTTTGAACAGCAGGCAGCGAATACGCCGGATCAAGTAGCGGTGCTGTGCGGAGCAGAATCGTTGACCTATGCTGAGCTGAATGAGCGCGCGAACCGTCTGGCCCGGACGCTGCGTGTAGAAGGAGTTCAGCCGGATCAGCCGGTAGGCATTCTGGCGCAGCGCTCGCTGGAGATGATCGTAGGCATCTATGCAATCCTCAAGGCAGGCGGAGCCTACGTGCCGATCGATCCAGACTATCCGACAGACCGCATTCGCTTCATGCTGGAGGACTCGGGAGCGAAACTGGTGCTGACGCAAGCGCGTGTGGCTGAGCAGGCATCCTTGAGCTTCGACGGCAAGGTACTGGTGTTGGATCGCCCAGAGCAGGATGGCCAGGACATCTACCACGAGGATGGCTCGAATCTGGAGCCGCTGGCCGGGCCGCATCATGTCGCGTACGTCATCTACACTTCCGGTTCGACCGGAAAACCGAAGGGCGTGATGGTGGAGCATCATTCGGTCATCAACCGGATTTTGTGGATGCATGACCGTTACGGCTTGGGCGCGGAGGACACGATTCTGCAAAAGACCACCTTCACCTTCGACGTGTCGGT
>NZ_JAFFQR010000056.1:45651-46937 GCF_020736845.1 Paenibacillus farraposensis | reverse complement strand
GATCCGGCGTATTCGCTGCCTGCTGTTCAAACAGGGTACTTAACGTTTGGTCCTGTGCGTATCCGGTTCCGCTTATGTGATGCGCCTGCGGGTCGTTGAACACCTTCAGAATCTGCTCGCTTTCTTCTGCCGTAATCAGTTCGATTTCTCCCAGCTTCACATCCGGGTTCGCCGCCACGGCTTCAGCCAGCCGGATGAAGTGGCGTGTCATTCGTTCCACGGTTTCCCGTTGATACAATGCGGTTGCATATTGCAGGCCGAACTGGATGCCTGCCTCTTCCTCACTCGCTTCCAGCGTTAAATCAAACTTCGCTGGCGTTTGCTCCAATCCGTATGGACGGAAGCTCAGGTTGGTCAGCTGCAGCTCGCCTTCCTCGGTGGTTTGCAGCGTAAACATCGTATCGAACAGCGGGTTGCGGCTCATATCCCGCTTCACATTCAGTTTTTCCACCAGCTCTTCAAACGGATAGTCCTGGTGCTCGTAAGCTTGCAGCGCACGCGTCTTCACATCCTCCACGAAGCTGCGGAAGCTTTGCTCTGCTGTCGGATAGTTCCGCAGTGCCAGCGTGCCGACGAACATCCCGATCATCGGCTCCAGATCCGCATGCGGCCGTCCGGCAATCGGTGTGCCGACCACAATGTCTTCTTGGCCGCTGTATTGATGCAACAGCGCGGTGTACGCCGCCAGCAGCACCATATACAGCGTAGAGCCTGTTTGCGCCGCTAGCTCCTTAAGGCGTTCGCTGACTTCACGCTCCAGTCCAAAGACGACCGTATCCCCTGCGGTACTCCGCACCGCCGGTCGGGCAAAGTCGCTTGGCAAATCCAGCACCGGCAGCTCGCCCCGGAAGGTGTCCAGCCAGTATGCTTCCTGACGCTGCATCCACTCCTGATGGGCTTCGCTTTGCTGCCATACCGCATAGTCCTTATACTGAATCCGCAATGGGGACAGCTCTTCGCCGCCATACAAGCGGACAAATTCATCGGTCAGTACCCCCATGGACACCCCGTCAGAGACGATGTGGTGCATATCCAGCATGAGCAGATGCTGTGGTTCTTGCTCCGGTCCTTGTACGCCCAGGTCCACCACGCCTACCCGCAGCAGCGGAGCGGTTTGCAGATTGAACGGACGTACAAAGCGTCGCACCAGCTCTTGCGTATCTGGACTGACCATCGTGCCCGTAGTCAGACCTGTAAGTGCAGTCGTATCTCCGGCCTGTACCTTCGCATACTCCACCGCAAACGGCACGGTGTCCTCAATCCATTGCATCGGATCACCGTCCACC
>NZ_JAFFQR010000056.1:21518-45270 GCF_020736845.1 Paenibacillus farraposensis | reverse complement strand
CGCTTTGCAGGCTGCCTTCCGGTGCCGGCAGGGCCTTGCGGTCGATTTTGCCGTTTGGTGTCAGCGGCATCTGCTCCAGCTGGATGAAATACGACGGCACCATATAGCTTGGCAGCTCCCGGCCCAGCTCACTTCTCAGCTCGCTGGCACCCATCTCCTGCCCGGCCACGTAGTACGCCACCATGTGTTTTTGTCCCGTTTCATCCGCTCGTGCCGTAACGACAGCTTCTCGTATGGCCTCCACTTTTAGCAGCTGCGCTTCCACCTCGCCCAGCTCAATCCGGTACCCCCGGATTTTCACCTGATGGTCAATCCGGCCCAAATATTCGATGTTGCCATCTGGCATCCATCTTGCCAAATCGCCTGTACGATACATTCGCTCATAGCCTGCTTCGCCACCCGCAAACGGATCGGTAACAAATTTCTCGGCTGTCAGTTCCGGTCGGTTCAGATAGCCGCGGGCTACACCAACACCGCCGATGCACAGCTCGCCTGCAACCCCGATCGGCTGCAATTGTTCCGTGCCTTCCTTGACGATGTACAGACGAATGTTCTGAATCGGTTTTCCGATCGGAATGACAGCATAGTCCTCTCCTGGCTCGCAATCGAAGTACGAGACGTCCACCGTCGCTTCTGTAGGGCCATACAAGTTGATAAGCTTCGCTCCAGCTAGGCTCGACACAAGCCGCTGGAACCGAGCCACATGCTGTGGCGGCAACGCTTCGCCGCTGGCAAATACATGGCGCAGCGTGCCCAGCTTCGCCTGTATCACTTCCCGTGGCTGTTGCTCCACGTACTCCAGGAACACATGCAGCATAGCAGGCACAAAGTGCATGGTGGTTACTCCATCGCGGGCAATTGTGTCGACGATGTCCTCCGGATTCTTTTCCCCGCCAACGGGCAGCAGGCTCACCTTCGAGCCAACCATCGACCACCAGAACAGCTCCCACACCGACACGTCGAACGTGAAGGCCGTTTTTTGCAGGATCGTATCCTCTGCACTCAAGCCGTAACGATCATGCATCCATAAAATTCGGTTGAGAACTGAATGATGCTCCACCATCACGCCCTTCGGTTTTCCGGTCGAACCGGAGGTGTAGATGATATAGGCTACATGGTGCGACCCGCTCAGCGGCTCCAGATTCGAGCCATCCTCGTGGTACATCTCCTGGCCATCCTGCTCTGGACGATCCAGATCCAGATCCAGCGCCAGCACCTTGCCATCGAAGCTCAAGGGCGCTTGCTGGGCCAAACGCGCTTGCGTCAGCACCAGTTTCGCTCCCGAGTCCTCCAGCATGAAGCGGATGCGGTCCGCCGGGTATTCCGGATCAATCGGCATGTAGGCTCCGCCTGCCTTGAGGATCGCATAGATGCCTACGATCATCTCCAGCGAGCGCTGCACCAGAATGCCTACCGGCTGATCCGGCTGAACTCCTTCTGCACGCAGCGTCCGGGCCAGACGGTTCGCACGCTCATTCAGCTCAGCATAGGTCAACGATTCTGCTCCGCACAGCACCGCTACTTGATCCGGCGTATTCGCTGCCTGCTGCTCGAACAAGGAGCTTAACGTTTGATCCTGCGGATAGGCTGCCGCCGTATCTCCCCACACCTGAACGATCTGCGTCTGTTCTTCCGGTGTCACCAGTTCCAGCTCATTCACACGGATATGGGGATTGTTGATCATTTGTTCAATGACATGCAGTACATGTCCCTGCATACGCTCTATCGTAGACCGATCGTATACGTTCGCGTTATATCTGAACATGATGCGGAAAATTTCATCTGGCATCACAACCAAGTCCAGATCATAGTTCGTTTGCTCAACAACCTCTACATTCGTAATTTCAAATGCAGACGGACGAACCTCGCCGAGCTGCTCCACTTGCTGCTCGACCGGATAGTTCTCAAATACCATAATGTGGTTAATTAAATTTTGCTTCTGCTCGGTCAGCGCCTGAATTTCATACAGCGGGAAGCTGTCATATGCGCCCGAGGTCAGTGCTTGCTCCTGCGTTTTCCGCATCATTTCCACAAAAGTGGCATTCCGTTCACTTTGAATCCGAACCGGTATCGTATTAATGAACAGACCGATCATGTTCTCTACACCAGGAATATCCGTCGGACGTCCAGATACAACACTGCCGAATACGACATCCTCATTGTTGTTATATTTCTGCAAAATAACGCCCCACACGGTCTGCATCAGCGTATTAATCGTCACCTGCTGCTGCTTCGCAATCCGGTACATGGCTTCGCTCCACGTTCGATCCAGATCAACCGTTATTTTTTCAGCAACATATTCGACAATCTCACTTGCTGAAACAGAGGCAGCACTTTCCTTATTGTCCAGCGCTTGCTCCTTCATTGAAGCATCCGAACCAGGCAACAACGTCTGCTGCTCAAATCCGGCCAAATAGCTGCTCCAGTAGTCTCTTGCCACACGCTCATCCTGACGGTTCAGCCATTCAATATATTGGCTGTATGGTGTAATCGCAGCAAGCTCCGGCTGCTTATGCTCCAGCAGTGCAAAGTACGTACCGAACACTTCGCCTGTCACCAGCGACAGGCACCAGCCATCCATTACAATGTGATGGAAGCTCCATACCAGGTGATATGTCTGTTCATCTGTCTGCAACACCTGCACGCGCATGAGCGCATCCGTACCGAGATCAAAGCCCCGCGCCTGATCCTGCAGCTTGAACGTCTGAATATACGCCTGTTGTTCCGCTTTTTGCATTCCGCGTAAATCCTCAAAGGAAAGATCGCTGTCCTTGTGACGGAACACAATCTGCAATGGCTCCTGATTCCGGCCTGTCTCAAACATATGGAAGTTCGTCCGCAGCGCTTCATGCCGCTGTGTCAGCAGATCAAGGCTCTGACGGAATACAGCAACATCAAAGCTGCCATGCTGATCAAACGACGCTTGCTGGAAGTATGCGCCTGACCCCGGCTCCATCAGACTATGGAAAAGCATCCCCTTCTGCATTGGGGAAAGAGCATACACATTTTCCAGTTCACCGACAGAAGCCGTTTGCGCAGTCAATTGCTCCAGCTGCTCCAATGTCAAGCCTTTAAACAATACATCACTTGGTGTCAACTCACTCCGCTCTTTGGAGGCGCAATGAACGATCACTTCCTGCAAGCTTTCCTGCAGCAGCCGCGCAAACTGTTTCACGTTTGGCCCATGATATACCTTGCTGTCATAGCGAATTTCCAGCGTCAGCACGCCTGCTGTAACCATGCCGTTCACATTCAGCGGATGCTCTAAAAGGGTGCTGTCACTCATCGGCTCTCCACCTGTATGTGAGGACATACCGATATCACTGTTTTCCAAATCCTGATCAAATTGTCCCAAATAGTTAAAACTGATTTCAGGCTGCAAGGTTAAGAAATGCTCGGCATCATCCTGAGACAAATATTTCAAAATGCCGTAGCCAATACCCTTATACGGGACATGGCGCAGGTCTTCCTTCACCCGTTTGATCCGCTGCCCTACTTCTGCCTTTCCGTCAACATCGAGCAGCACCGGATACTGGCTTGTAAACCAGCCCACTGTACGTGTGATGTCGATATCCGGAACGATGGCTTCCCGGCCATGACCCTCCAGATTGACCAGTACGCGCTTCTGACCGCTCCAGTTGTACAATGCCGTACCGAGTGCAGTTAACAGCAGGTCATTGACCTCCGTGTTATACGCACGGTGTGCATCCTGAAGGAGCAGTCGTGTTTCCTGCTCGTTCCAGGCCACCGTTACAGTCTCACTGTCTCTCAGCGGATAATGCGGTCCTTCCGCTCTCTCGTGATCCTTAGGCAACGATGCGAATTCTATTTTGGCAAGACGCTGCCAGTATTCGCGTTCATTTTCGATGGCCGGACTATTCGCATATTGAGACAACCGCTCAGCCCAAGCGGAGAACGAGTCCGTTTTATATGGCAGACGAATTGCTTCTCCCCGAACCGCCTGCTCATATCCGGTGGCAAAATCCTCAAACACAATCCGCCATGAAATGCCGTCTACCACCAAATGGTGAATCGCAATCAGCAAATGATCTCCATCTATGCAATGGAACAGTCCCAGCTTGACCAGTGGTCCCTCTTCCAAACGAATGGAGCTTTGAATGGCATTCGCTTTCACTTCTATGGCGTTCACCACGTCCGCAGTGTCTTCGAAGCCCGTCAGATCAACAACATCCAGACTGTACAGCTGACCTTCATTCAAGTCACGATTCCAGGCTTCGTAGCCCTGTTCAGTCTGACGGAAGACCATACGCAAGGCATCATGATGTTCGGCAACCTTGGTCACCGCTTGATGCAATGCGTCTACATTGAAGCCTTCCGCTCTATGCAGCATGACCGACTGGTTGAAATAATGCGGCTCTGCTGATGATTGTCCAAAGAACCATTGCTGAATCGGGGTCAATTTAACTGCCCCAGAAACTACCCGCTGATCAGCAGTGCGGCTGACCTTATGCACATGTCCGCTTAGCAGCAATATGGAAGGATATTGGAACAAATCCTTCATTTCCAGCTTGTAGCCAGCTTGCAGCAAACGGGAGGATACCTGGATGGCCTTGATCGAATCGCCGCCCAGATCAAAGAAATTATCCAAAATCCCGACTCTCTTCGTGCCCAGCACGGCCTGCCAAACGGAAACCAGCGTCTGCTCCAGCGATGTGCGCGGCTCTACATAATTCGCTCCACTTTGCAGGCTGCCTTCCGGTGCCGGCAGGGCCTTACGGTCGATTTTTCCATTTGGTGTCAGCGGCATCTGCTCCAGCTGGATGAAATACGAAGGCACCATGTAATTTGGAAGCTCCTCGCCCAGCAGGCCACGCAGTTCGCCTGCACTCACTTCCCGCTCGGCCACATAGTACGCCACCAGTTGATTTTGCCCCTGCTCGTCAGCCTGTGCCAGTACGATGACTTCTTGCACGTCTTCCACTTTCAGAATTTGTGCCTCGACCTCGCCCAGTTCGATCCGGTAGCCGCGGATTTTTACCTGATGGTCGATCCGGCCCAAATATTCGATGTTGCCGTCCGGCATCCATCTCGCCAAGTCACCTGTACGGTACATCCGCTCATAGCCCGCTTCTCCAGTTGCAAACGGATTCGGTACAAATTTCTCGGCCGTCAGCTCCGGACGATCCAGATAGCCGCGGGCCAGACCCGGACCGGACACGCACAGCTCACCCGCTACGCCCACCGGTGCCAGATGTCCATGTATATCCACCATGTATACCCGGTGGTTCGGCATCGGACGTCCGATGGAAATCAGTTGTCCTGCTCTCGCATCCTCGGACACCGGCCAGATCGACGTCGCGACCGAGTTTTCGGTCGGACCGTAGCCGTTATAGTACGCTACTTGATCCTTCCACTTATATACCAGTTCTGTCGACGAAGCGGAACCGGCCGTGAACAGAATGCGCAGGCTCGGCATCCGCCCCGGCTCCAGATACACCGCATAGGTTGGCGGCAGGGCAGCTACGGTAATCCGGTGATCCGACATGTATTGCTCAAACCGCTCATAGTTCAAAATCGTCTCTGACGTTGGCACGTATAACGTTGCTCCACAGAACAGCGCCTGGAAGATTTCCCAGCAAGCCGCATCAAACGAGTAGCTGGCGAACAGCAGTGTATGATCCGACGTACTGATCTGAAGCGTCTGATCAAAATACGTTTTCAGATTGCATAAACCGTGGTGCTCCAGCATAACACCCTTCGGCTGTCCCGTTGTGCCCGACGTATAGATCACATACGCCAGATCGTTCGGACCGGACAACGGCTCCGGATTGGAACCATCCTCGTGGTACACGTCCTGCGCTCCATCCAGGACCAGCATGCGGCCATCAAACGCGGCTTTGTCCACCAAATGGCTTTGCGTCAACAGCAGCTTCGCTCCCGAGTCGTCCAGCATGTAGCGGATACGTTCCTCTGGATACGTCGGATCAATAGGGACATATGCACCTCCGGCCTTCAAAATCCCGAAGATGCCCACAATCATATCCACCGAACGCTCGGTCATCAGACCCACCAGATGATCTTTCGTCACGCCTTGTCTGCGCAAGGTACGCGCCAGGCGGTTGGCTCGTTCGTTCAGCTCGCGATAGCTCAGCCGCTCTCCTTCAAAGAACAACGCTGCCTGCTCTGGTGTCTGCGCTGCTTGCGTCTCGAACAAGCCGTGAATCGTTTGCTCGCTTGGATACGCTGCCGCCGCATTGCCCCAAACCTCGATGATTTGCTCACGCTCCTGCGCGGTTACCATATCCAGCTCATGTACCCGAACATCCGGGTTCGTTACCACCTGCTCCAGCAGCTGCACCAGATGGCCGCGAATTTGCTCTACACTTTCACGTTCAAAGGCCAATGCATTATAACCAAAGCTCATATGAATGGTGTTCCCCGGCAGCACCACCAGGTTGAAGTCATAGTTGGTCTGCTCGACAGACTCAACTCCTGTAATGCTGAAGCCGGATTGTTGGCCGTTGCCTAATTGCTCAATATGTTCATCCACCGGATAGTTTTCGAAAATAAGAATATGATTGATCAAATCCTGCTTGAGCTCCGACAACCCCTGAATTTCATACAGCGGGTACGTATCGTAGGCACGGGACGCAATGGATTGCTGCTGATTTTGCTTCATCACGTCCGAGAACAAGCTGCCCTCTTGAGTGCTGATGCGTACAGGGATCGTATTGATAAACAGACCGATGATGTGCTCCACATTCGGAATTTCTGCTGGACGTCCGGATACTACACTGCCAAACACCACATCATTCGTGCCGTTATATTTTTGCAGCAAAATGCCCCACACGGTCTGCATCAACGTATTGATGGTTACCTGATAACGCTTGGCTACTCGCTGAATGCCAGCCGTTAGTTCCACACCCAGGTCAAAGTCCAGACGCTCTGCCTGATACCCCGTTTTGCCCTGAATTTTTGCCTGTGGCAAGCGAGACTGTTCCTCGTACCCTTCCAGAACCTTGCTCCAGTAACCGGACGCAGCCTGACGATCCTGCTGCTCCAGCCATTCGATATATTGACTGTATGGTGTTACAGGTGCCAGCTCCGGCTGCTTATGGGCCAGTATCGCAAAATAGCCCGCAAACACTTCGCCTGTCACCAGCGACAAGCACCAGCCATCCATCACGATATGATGGAAACTCCATACAAAACGGTACGAATCCTCACCTGTGCGCAAAACAGCGACACGCATCAATGCATCCTGCGCCAGATCAAAGCCTCTCTGCTTGTCTTTGCGTGCAAATTCGAGGATATAATCATTTTGTTTCACTTCCTCCATATCCCGCAAATCCTCAACATACAGCTCACTGCGCTTATTCTTGTACACGACCTGAAGCGGTTCATCCTTCCAGCCGCTGTAGAAATTCGTACGCAGTGCTGTATGCCGCTGCACCAATAGATCCAAACTTGCCGCAAACGCAGCCATATTAAAGGGTCCTTGCAAATCAAAGGATGCCTGTTCAAAATACGCCCCTGATTGTGAATCCATTAGATTGTAAAAGAGCATGCCCTTCTGCATTGAGGTCAGTGCATATACATTTTCCAGTTCGCCAGCATGGGCAGCCTGGTCTGCAATTTGCTCCAGCTCCCCAATCGTCAGGCCTTTGTAGGACACATCACTCGGGGTCAGCTCCGGCTGTTCCTGAAGGGCGCAATGCGCAATTACCTCTTGCAGGGCGGAATGCAGCAATCCCGCCACCTGTTCCAGCGTTTCCTTGCGATACTGCTTGCGGCTGTAAGCGATCGTCAAGCGCAGCGTGCCTTCCGAGATCATTGCGTTCAAATCCAGCGTGTACGGTAAACGGGAATGTGCATCCTCTGTCTCGCCTGCACTATAAGGTGACAACGTAATTCCGTTGTTTTGCAAATCCTCGTCCACCTGACCCAAATAGTTAAAGCTGATTTCCGGCTCTGTTGCGGTCGTACACCCTTTATCAGCAGTGGACGTAGGGGACAGGTAACGCCAGATGCCATAGGTCAGCCCTTTATGCGGAATCCGGCGCAGGCCTTCCTTCGTTTCTTTGATCCGCTCTGCCAGGGTCATGTCCTTGCCTGTCTCCAGCACCACCGGATACAGGCTCGTAAACCAGCCGATCGTACGTGTGACATCCACCTCTGGCAAAATGGCTTCCCGGCCATGGCCCTCCAGGTTCACCAGGACCTGGTCTGCACCTGTCCAGTTATGCAGCGCCAGTCCCAGCGCGGTCAGCAGCAAATCATTGACCTCGGTGTTGTAGGCTCGATGGGCCTGCTTCAACAGCTGCCGGGTTTCGTCTTCGCTCCACTCCACCGTCAGCACTTCACTGTCAGCATTCAAGGAGCCTTCATAGACAAAATCCTTAGGCAGCGAGGCAATCGTGGCTTTGACCTGCTCTACCTGCTCCCAATAGGACGCATCCGATACAGTCGCAGAACGGTGAGTATAAGCCATCAACTCGCGTGCCCACGTTTGGAAGGAATCCGTTTTATAAGGCAATCGTACGGGCTCACCCTTCATCGCTTGCTCGTAGCCTGTAGCGAAATCCTCAAACAGAATCCGCCACGACACCCCGTCCATTACCAAATGGTGAATGGCTATCAGCAGATGATCGCCTCCGGTTGTGCGGAACAGTCCGAGCTTGACCAACGGTCCCGCGGACAGGTCGATGCTGCTTTGGATCTCCGTTGCTTTCGCCTCCAGCGCCTCCGCATAAGTCGTCCGTTTACGGTAGTCCACGGTCTCCAGCGTATACAACGCGCCTTCCTCCACACGGCGTATCCAAGCTGCGTAACCTGAGGCATTCGGACGGAAAACCGCACGCAGCGCATCATGATGCTGCACGATGTGGTCCATCACCTGACGAACCGCTGCCTCCTTAAAGCCTGTGGCGCGATAGAGCATAACCGCCTGATTAAAGTGCTGCGGACGCTCGCGCTCCTGGGCAAAGAACCAGTGCTGGATCGGCAGCAGCGCCGTTTCCCCGCTCACTTCTCCTTGGTCTGCCACGCGGCTCACTTCGTGCATATGCGGTGCCAGCCCAGCGATTGTTGGATATTGGAACAAATCCTTCATATCCAGCTTGTAGCCGGTCTGGAATACACGGGATGCGATTTGAATCGCTTTGATGGAATCGCCGCCCAGATCAAAGAAATTGTCCAAAATACCGACCGTCTGCACGCCCAGAACGGCCTGCCAGACCGCTACCAAAGCCCGTTCCGGCGCGGTGCGCGGCTCGGCATAGTCGGCTCCGCTTTGCAGGCTGCCTTCCGGTGCCGGCAGGGCCTTGCGGTCGATTTTGCCGTTTGGTGTCAGCGGCATTTGCTCCAGCTGGATGAAATACGACGGCACCATATAACTTGGCAGCCCCTGCCCCAGCTCATATCTCAGCTCACCGGCTCCAAGCTCTTGACTCGCGACGTAGTACGCCACTAGTTGTTTTTGGCCGGTTTCGTCCGCACGGGCCATGACTACAGCTTCTCGTACTGACTCCACATTGAGCAGCTGCGATTCGACCTCGCCCAGTTCGATCCGGTAACCCCGGATTTTTACCTGATGGTCCATCCGGCCCAAATATTCGATGTTGCCATCCGGCAACCATCTCGCCAAATCGCCTGTACGGTACATCCGCTCATAGCCTGCTTTGCCTCCGGCAAACGGATTATTCACAAATTTCTCTGCCGTCAGTTCTTCGCGTTTCCAATAACCATAGGCCAATCCTTCCCCTGCAATACACAACTCGCCCGGTACACCGACCGGCTGCATTCTCCCATTCGCATTCAGGATATATATTTGTGTATTGGCGATAGGACGTCCAATATTGATTTGCCTAGCATGCGTCAGTTCCTGTACGGCTGACCAAACCGTCGTTTCTGTAGGTCCGTACATGTTATATATACGGGGACCGTTTATTTCTTGCAGCGCTGCCAGCAGCTTGGACGGAAGTGCTTCACCCCCGACCATAATTTCCTTCACGCTGCGCAGCGCGCGGGAACCTGCTTCATGACCCAGCAGCATTTGCAGCCGCGATGGTGTCATTTGCAACATGTCAATATGATGATGAGCAATCAATTCGACAAGCGCCTGAGGATCTGTCTGATGCTGGCGGTCGCCAAGCACAACCGTCATTCCACCCAACAGTGGCAGGATGGTTTCTAAGACAAAGATATCGAATGAAATGGTCGTGAGTGACAAAATGGTTTTGTCCGCTTCAAAGTTGATGATCTCGCGCATCCCTGTGATAAAGTTGAGTACCGAGCGATGTTGGAGCATAACTCCTTTCGGGTTCCCAGTCGATCCTGAGGTATAGATGACGTAAGCCAAATGCTCTGGGCGGGCAATCGCCCCCAGGTTGGCGCTTTCTCCCTGATACAATTCCGCATCCTCTAGAAACATGGCATTGGCGTTGCACTGGTGCTTTTCTGCCAGATCACGACTGGTCAGCAGCACTGCGGCCTCGCTGTCTTCCAGCATGTATTTAATGCGAGTTGACGGAAATTCGGGATCGATCGGCACATAAGCACCGCCTGCTTTTAGCACCGCCAGGAGACCGACGATCATTTCCACTGAGCGCTGCACCATCAAGCCGACCAGTTTGTCAGGTCCTACGCCCTGTGTTTGAAGCATTCGTGCCAATGAGTTGGCCCGTTCATTCAGCTCCCGATAAGTCAGACTCTGATTTCCAAACACCAATGCCACCTGATCCGGTGTCCGTGCCGCCTGTTCCTCGAACACCACACTTAACGTCTGATCCTGCGGATAGGCTGCCGCCGTATCTCCCCACACCTGAACGATCTGCGTCTGTTCTTCCGGTGTCACCAGTTCCATCTCATTCACACGGATATGCGGATTGTCCACAATTTGTCCGATGACATGGTCGATATGGCCTTGGATACGCTGCATGGCTGAACGGTTATAAACCAGGGCATTGTACTCAAACAAGATGGAAATATCCTCGTCAGGCACTACAACCAGGTTAAAATCAAAGTTGGTTTGCTCTGCAATAGCCACGTTTGTTATGGACAAACCAACCTCTGTACCTGTCTCGCCGGAGCCGGTCGCCTGGCTGATCTGCTGACCGATCGGGAAGTTTTCAAATATCATAATATGATGAATCAGGTCTTGCTTCTGTTCGGTCAGCGCCTGTATTTCGTACAGCGGGAACGTGTCATATGCACCGGAGGCCAAAGCCTGCTCCTGTGTACGCTGCAATATTTCAGCGAACGTAGCATCCTGCTCACTGTCGATGCGAACCGGAATCGTATTGATGAACAACCCGATCATGTTTTCCACACCCGGAATTTCTGCCGGACGCCCGGATACAACACTGCCAAACACAACATCCTGATTATTATTGTATTTCTGTAAAATAACGCCCCAGACGCTTTGCAGCAGTGTATTAATCGTTACCTGTTGCTGCTTCGCAATTTCGTTCAGTACTGCGCTCCGCTCTTTGCCCAGTGCAAATGACAGCTTTTCCGAAACATATCCAGACTGGGAGACTACACCGCTTCCGTCCGTATCCTCAGCCCGTTTTACAGATACCTGTATATTTTCCCCAGGCAACACGGTCTTCTGCTCAAAGCCAGCCAGATAGCCGCTCCAATAACGGGTCGCTTCCTGCGCATCCTGCCGTTCCAGCCATTCAATATAATGGCTATACGGCTTGACAGGTGCCAACACCGGCTGCTTCTTCTCCTTCAGGGACAAATATGCACCGAACACTTCTTCTGTCACTAACGACAAGCACCAGCCGTCCATCACGATGTGATGGAAGCTCCACACAAAACGGTATGAGCTATCTGCCGTTCGGAAGACAGCAACGCGCATAAGCGCATCCTTGCCTAAATCAAAGTTTTGAGCTTTATCCCGAGCCGCAAATTCAGCTGTCGCGTCTTTACGCCCTCTGACATCCTCATAATGGAAGACCGGCTTTTTATGGCGGTAGACAATCTGCAGCGGTTGACCATGCCAGCCACTATAGAAGTTCGTCCGCAATATCGCATGCCGGCTTATCAGCAAATTCAGACTTGTCTCAAATACATCCGGCTCGAAATGTCCTTCCAGCTCAAACGTCGCCTGTTCAAAATACACGCCTGATTCTGCATTCATCAGACTATGGAACAGCATACCCTTTTGCATTGGCGTTAACGGATATACATTCTCCAATTCTCCAACGTCTTTGGTCTGCTTCATAATGGTGGCTAATTGCTCCAGCGTCAGGCCTTTTAACAGTACATCGCTTGGAGTCAATTCAGTCCGCTCCCGTGTGACACAATGCTCGATAATTTCAAGCAGGTTTGCTTTTAATAAGTCAGCCAGCATTTGAATCGTGTCCTTGCGGAAGGCCTTGCCGTTATACCGAATGTCCAGCTCCAGTTTGCCGTTCGTTACGAGACCACCCACATCAAGAGCATATTTCATCTTCGTCCGATCACTGACGACCGATCCAATCGGAAAAGGGGACATACGAGTATCACTGTTGTGCAAGTCCTGATCAAACTGTCCGAGATAGTTAAAGCTCACTTGGGGCTCGGCGTAACCTGCACCGGTTTGACCTACGGCCTGACCGGATTCACTCAGATGTCGCCAAATACCGTAGCCGATTCCTTTATTCGGGATGCGACGCAGGCTCTCTTTGACTTGTTTGATGCGTCCCGACAGCGTATGATCATGGCCGAGGTCCAGCAGCACCGGATATTGACTCGTAAACCAGCCTACAGTACGAGAAACGTCCGTATCCGGTAAAATATCCTCACGTCCGTGCCCCTCCAGATTGATCAGACTGCGCTCATGACCAGTCCATGTGTACAGCATCATGCCCAGTGCAGTCAGAAGCAGATCGTTCACTTCCGTGTTATATGCGCGATATGCCTGCTTCAATAGCCGGTTTGTTTCTTCTTTCGTAAGCTTGACGACTACTGTGTCTGTGTCAGCCAAGGTAAATCTGCCAGCCTGTGTTTGATCCTCAGGCAAGCGTGCTTGATCAGCCAAAGCGGATGCGTTCAATTGCTCCCAGTAGGTGCGTTCACTTTCCATTGCCGGACTATTCGCAAAAGTGATCAGCCTTTGAGACCATGAACGGAAGGAATCCGTTTTGTCTGGCAGCTGAAGCACTTCCTGATTGATGGCCTGTTCATAGGCTGCAGCCAAATCCTCAAACAAAATGCGCCACGATACTCCGTCCACCACCAAATGGTGAATCGCCAGCAGCAGATGATCCCCATCAGCACAGTGGAACAGGCCAGCTTTGAAAAGCGGTCCTTCATGCAGACGGATACTGCTCTGAATTTCGCTGGCTTTCGCCTCGATCGCTGCGCTGAGCAAGGCTTCATCCGTCAAATCTGCAAAGTCCAGCACGTCCAGGTGATACAGCTCACCTTCCTGTAATCCCCGGTTCCATGCTTCATAGCCTTCCTCGGTCTTGCTGAACACCATCCGCAGGGCATCGTGATGCTCTGTCAGCTTGTGAAGCGCCTGACGCAGAGCGGATTCATCAAAGCCCTTCTCCCGGTGCAGCATGACTGCCTGATTAAAGTGATAGTCGTCCGCTTGCTCCTGCTCTGCAAACCAGTATTGTATCGGCGTCAGCGCCACTTTCCCTGTAACTTCGCCTTGCTCGGCTCTTTTCTTATCCGCCAGACGCAGATGCGGAGCCAGTTCCTTTACACTCGGATATTTGAACAAATCTTTCATATCCATTTTGTATCCGGCTTGAAGCAGTCTGGAGGAGAACTGAATCGCTTTAATCGAATCGCCGCCCAGATCAAAGAAATTATCCAGCACACTGATCTGTCCAGCACCGAGCACGGCTTGCCAAACAGCCGCGAGCGCCTGCTCCGCTGCTGTTTGCGGTGCCACGAACTCGATTCCGGTCTGAAGTTCGCTTTCCGGCGCTGGCAGTGCTTTGCGATCCACCTTGCCGTTAACCGTCAGTGGAATCTGCTCCAGATGAAGGAAATAAGACGGCACCATATAGCCCGGAATTTCCTGGGCCAGCACATTTCTCAGCTCTCCTGTACTCCATTCCCGATCAGAGGTGTAGTACGCGCACAGCACCTTTTGCCCCAATTCATCCTCACGTGCCAACACAACAGCTTCCCGAATGGAATCGATATTTAACAGCTCAGTCTCCACTTCACCCAGCTCAATCCGGTAGCCACGAATTTTTACTTGTTGGTCAATCCGTCCGGCATATTCCAAGATGCCGTCCTCACGCCAGCGGACAAGGTCACCCGTGCAATACAGACGGTCTCCCTCCACCCAAGGATTGGGCAGGAATCTTTCAGCCGTCAGCTCAGGACGGTTCAGGTAGCCGCGTGCAACCCCGTCTCCGCCGACAACCAGTTCACCCCAAGCTCCAACCGGCTGAAGATGGAACGCTGAGTCGACAACATACGCCGTCGAATTACGGATTGGACGACCGATCGGCACAGAATCCAGCTGTTCTTCTGTAATGTGATACGTCGTCGAAAAGGTTGTATTTTCCGTTGGCCCATAACCGTTGATAATATTCATACCCGGATTATCACGCAGTACCCGGTTAATATGCGGTGCGGACAGCACATCGCCTCCGACCAGCAAATACTCCACATCGCCGAACATTTTACTGTCCTGCTGCGAAAGCTGATTGAATAAAGGAGTCGTCAGCCACATCATCGTGATGCGATGATCCCGTATTCTCTCCTTGAGCTTGGCTGCATCCAACAGATCATCCTTGTGCACAAGCACCAGCTGACCGCCGTTCAGCAGCGCGCCCCAAATTTCAAACGTAGATACATCAAATACAAACGCGCAGGTCTGCAGCATTCGCGTTGATTCATCAAACGGCACATAATCCGTATTGCGCACGAGACGCAGCACACTTTGGTGCTCAACGACTACGCCCTTCGGCTTGCCTGTGGAGCCTGAGGTATAAATAACATAAGCGGCATGATGGCCCGCGCCAGCAATCTCCGGATTGGAGTCATCCGGGCTGTAAGACGCTTCATCATTCAGATCGACAATCTGTTCGTCAAAATAGCAGCGGTCCAGCAAATCCTGCTGAGCCAGCAGCAGCTTGGCTCCCGAATCCTCCAGCATATAACGGATGCGGTCTTCCGGATATTGAGGGTCGATCGGTACATATGCACCTCCGGCCTTCAAAATAGCCAGCGTGCCGATGATCATATCCATCGAGCGCTCTGTCAGAATGCCGACAGGCTCATCGGCATTGACCCCTGCATCCCGCAGCGTGTGTGCTAATCGATTGGCCGCCTTATTCAACTCCCGGTAGGTCAAGGATTGATGTCTCAAAGCTATGGCCAAATGATCAGGCGTGCGCTCAGCCTGCTCTTCAAACAGCTTTTGGATCGTCTGATTGCGCGGATATTCAGAAGCGGTATCATTAAATGCCGCTGCAATCTGTTGTTTTTCCGCGGCTGTGACCAATTCCAGCTCTTCGACGCGAACCTGCGGGTTAAGCGATATTTGTTCCAGCAGACGCGCAAAATGTCCATGCAGACGCTCAATACCTGCTTGATCAAAGCAGAGCGCGTTATACATAAAGCGAATCCGGATGCCTTCTCCCGGCATAACGACGACGTTCAGATCGTAGTTGGTCTGCTCTGTAGCCACCACATTCGAAATCGTGAATGGTTCCTGTCCTTCATTTCCCAGCTGTTCTACCTGTTGCTCCACCGGATAATTTTCAAATACCATAATATGGTTGATCAAATCCTGCTTTTGCTCGGTCAGCGCCTGAATTTCATACAGCGGGAATGCGTCATAGGCATTGGAGGCCAGCGCCTGTCGTTGTGTTCGCTTCATCAGTTCGACAAAGGCTTCGCCCTTTTCTGACTGCACACGCACTGGAATCGTATTAATGAACAATCCGATCATACGCTCCACACCCGGAATATCGCCTGGACGACCGGACACTACGCTGCCAAACACGACATCCGCACTGTTGTTATATTTTTGCAGCAGCACACCCCATACCGTCTGAATCAGTGTGTTGATCGTCACCTGATTTTGCTTCGCCACCCGCTCTATCTGAGCCACCAGCTCCGGCTGGAAGTCACATTCCAGCTCACCGGCAACATATTCCCCGGCTTGTATGGATGCAGGCTGGTTTTTTTGCTGCGGAAGTGTAATTTGCTGCTCGTAGTCTGCCAAATATCCGCTCCAGTATTGTAGGGACGCCTCACGGTCCTGATGCTCCAGCCATTCAATAAAGCGGCTGAACGGCGTGACAGGCTCCAGTACCGGTTCCTGACCTGCACGGAGTGCCAGATAGCTGCCAAATACCTCCTGCGTCATAAAGGACAAGCACCAGCCATCCATCAAAATGTGATGGAAGCTCCAAATAAAGTGGTATGTTTCATCCCCCGTTTGTAAAATGGAAACACGAATGAGCGCATCCTCTGCCAGACGGAATCCTTTGCCTTTATCTGCAAGGATAAAAGCTTCAACATAAGCTTCACGTTCCTCTTTTTCCAGTCCGCGCAAATCTTCGTAATACAATGCTCCGCTCCGGCTGCGGAAGACGACCTGTACAGGCTCATCCTTCCAGGAACTGATAAAGTTCGTCCGCAGTGCCTCATGACGTTGTACAAGCAGATCCAAGCTTTTGCCGAAAGCAACCACATCAAAACGTCCGTTCAATTCAAAGGTCGCCTGCTCAAAATAAGCCGTAGAATCCGCGTCCATCAGACTGTAGAAAAGCATGCCCTTTTGCATCGGCGTTAAGGCATACACATTTTCCAGCTCACCCAGATCCCGCGTATCTTCCACCAACTGCTCCAGCTCATCCAGCGTTACGTTATTTACCAGAACATCACTTGGCGTCAATACCGTTCTTTCCTGGGCGACACAATGGCTAATCACCTCACGCAAGCCAGCTGCCAGCAGCTCTCCTAGCCGTGCAATCGTTTCATGACGGAATTGCGTTGTGCCGTAACGAATGGCGAAGAGCAGCTCGCCATCCTCGATTACGCCATTGATATCGAGCGCAAAATCCATAGCCGCATTTGTGCTGACAGGCACACCGATGGAGTAGGAGGAAGGCTGCAGATCATTGCCTTTATAATCCTGATCGAATTGTCCCAGATAGTTAAAGCTGATCTCTGGCTCGGCCCGAAGCTTCACGCCTGCTTGCGCAAAAGCATCCGTATTTGACAAGTACCGCAAAATACCGTAGCCAATGCCTTTTTGCGGGATATGGCGCAGCCCTTCCTTGACCTGTTTGATCAAACGGGCGGTATTGCCGCCATGTCCCAGACTTCCATCCAGTACAACCGGGAACTGGCTTGTAAACCAGCCAATCGTCCGTGTAATATCCACATCCGGTAAAATGGCCTCCCGTCCATGGCCCTCCAGATTGATCAGCACCCGTTCGGAACCGGACCATTCATATACGGCTTTGCCGAGCGCAGCCAGCAGCAGATCATTCATTTCCGTGTTATACGCGCGGTGAGCCTGCTTGAGCAGCAGATCCGTTTCCTGCTTCGTCCAACGGACAGTTACCACCTCACTGTCTTTAAGCAGGGCTTTATCAGCGGTATAATCCTTCGGCAATGGCTTCACCAGGCTTGCTTCCACTTGCTCGATATATTGCCAGTAAGCAAGCTCCTGCTCCATCATCGTGCTGTTCGCATAGGCTGACAGATGCTCGGCCCAGGTCTGGAACGAATCGGTTTTATGCGGCAGTCGAATGGCTTTGCCCGTTTTCCCTGCGACAGCCTGTTCATAACCGGACGCCAAATCCTCCAGCAAAATACGCCATGATACACCGTCCACAACCAGATGGTGAATGACGATCAACAAATGATCACCTTGGGCGCATTGGAATAAGCCGAGCTTCACCAGAGGTCCTTCGCTCAATCGAATGCTGGCTTGAATTTCACTCGCCTTGGCTTCCACAGCCGCAGATTCGTCTTCAACCCCGCTGAAATTCACAATGTCCAGTGCATACAGCTCACCTTCCTCCACACTGCGGTTCCAGGCTTCATAGCCATGCTCTGTCTCGCAGAATACGGTACGCAATGCATCATGATGCTGGACTATGCGTTCCATCGTGTGGCGCAGCGCGTTTACGTCAAATCGTCCAGCTCGATACATCATCATCGCCTGGTTGCTGTGATACAGATCAGCCGGTTGCTGCTCAAAGAACCACTGTTGAATAGGTGTCAGCTCCACCTTGCCTGCTGTATCTTCCTGGCTGGTGATTTTGCCGTCTGTACGAAGCAAAGGACTAAGCGACGCCACCGTCGGATTGCTGAACAGGTCCTTCATGTCCAGTCGATAGCCTGCCTGCAGCAAGCGGGACGATACCTGCAAGGCCTTGATCGAATCGCCGCCCAGCTCGAAGAAGTTATCCTGCGTGCCTACCGCTTCCACACCAAGGACTCCGGCCCATACCGTAGCCAGTACCTGTTCGGCCGTGGTACGCGGTGCCACATAGGCTGCGCCAGTATGAATGCTGCCTTCCGGTTCCGGCAGGGCCTTGCGGTCGATTTTGCCGTTGCTCGTTAGCGGAATCGCCTCCAGGCGCATCAGGCGTGCGGGCACCATGTGCGCTGGCAGCCCGGCTTCCAGCTCGGCCTGTACCTCCTCCAGCCGCAGCTCCGCTTCTCCGGTGAGATATCCGCACAGATACTTGTGCCCGCGCTCATCCGTCCGATCGATCACCACCGCTTGGCGCACACCCGGCACCTGCTGGATTGCCGTTTCGATCTCGCCCAGTTCGATCCGGTAGCCCCGGATTTTCACCTGATAGTCCATCCGGCCGATAAAGTCCACATTCCCGTCCGGCATCCACCGCGCCAAGTCGCCTGTGCGGTACAGACGTTCACCCGTCACATATGGATTGGCCACGAATTTCTCTGCCGTCAACTCCGCACGGTTCAGGTACCCGCGCGCCACTCCGACTCCGCCGATGCACAGCTCGCCCAGTACGCCAATCGGCACCGGATTCAGCTGGCTGTCCACGATGTAGAAGCGGGCATTCAGCCACGCCTGGCCTATCGGCACATGGCCGCTGCCTGGCAGCTTCGACAGTTCTTCGTCGTAAAAGCTGGAGTCGATTGCAGCCTCCGTGACACCGTAGCTGTTAATAATGCGAATATCCGTGCCAAACCGTTCCTGCAGCACCCGGTAGTCCGTGACGCTGCAGCTGTCCGAGCTGGTGATCAGCAATTCCAGACTGCTCATGTCCAGTCCGTGTTCGTACACATGCTGCATAAACGGTACGATCAGGGCTGGTGTCGATTCGAACACGGTAATCTGGTAATCGCGAATCCAGCCATGCAGACGGCTCGGATCAATCCGGTCATCTTTCGGGCAGATGACCATCGTGCCGCCGTTATAGAGCGCCCGTGCGATATCGCCGACGAACACGTCGAAGGAGAAGCTCGCCAGTTGCAGCAGCCGTACCGGGAACTGGCTCAGACGGTAATCCCGGCGATACGCCGCAGCCGTATTCACCAGGCTGCGGTGCTCGATCATGACACCCTTTGGACGTCCCGTTGTCCCGGAGGTGTAGATCACATACGCCAAATCCTGCGGCTCGTTGATGTGCTCGATATCCGTGGTATCCCCGGTATACAGCGACTCATCGTCCAGCGCCAGCACCGTATGCAGACGCAGCCCGGCTGCGGGTTCGGATACTGCTTCGCTGTCAATTGGCGAAGCTAATTTTAAAGGGCTCAGGTCTCCACTGAGCGCATACGTATCCATATCCATATCCTGTTCCAATGTTTCAGCACTAACCGCCGTTTCCAGTTGGCCTTCCGAATTCGCTCCCGCTAAAGCCCACCCGCTTTCCTCCAGCCATACCTGCGCACGCTCCTGCAAGCCGGTTTGAGTCAGCAGCACCGTCACCCCACTGTCCTCTAGCATAAAGCGGATTCGCTCAGACGGATAATCGGCATCGATCGGCACATACGCCCCTCCGGCCTTCCATACCGCCAGTACGCCAACCAGCATGTCCACCGAGCGTTCACTCAAAATGCCAACAATCGACTCGCGGCCAATGCCCTCATTCCGCAACCGGCGGGCCAATTGGTTCGCACGCTCGTTCAGCTCGCGGTACGTAAGCTGTTGCTCCTCGTATACTACTGCCACATGGTCCGGTACAAGCTGTGCCTGTTCTTCTACATAAGGGTGGAACAACATTACTGCTTCCTTCGCATCACTCCACGCAGACACGCCGACTGAACCAAACCCGTCGATGATTTTCGCCTTTTCCTCAGCAGTCACCAGCTCAAGCTCATCGACCAGCGCATCCGGTCTATAGATGGCTTCCTCAATGATATGCAGCAAATGCTCACGGATTTGCTCCACAGCCGCGCGCTCAAACACCAGCGCGTTGTATTCCAAATGAATACCGATTTCATTGCCCGGCACAATCGTAATGTTGAAATCATAGTTCGTTTGCTCCGACATGGAAGCATTGGCGATGGCAAAACCGTTCGTATCGCGGCCGCCCATTTGCTCCATCCGCTGTTCCACCGGATAGTTTTCAAACACCATAATATGGTTCACCAGGTCCTGCTTCTGCTCTGTCAGGGCCTGAATTTCATACAACGGATAGGTTTCATAAGCACGGGAAGCAAGCGCCTGCTCCTGTATCTGCTTCATCAGCCTGGCGAACGTAACATCTTTGCCGCTATGAATCCGCACTGGAACGGTGTTAATGAACAAACCGATCATCTTATCGATGCCTGGAATATCCGCAGATCTACCGGATACGACACTGCCAAATACAACGTCACGGCTATTGTTATACCGTTGCAGCACAACGCCCCACGCCGCTTGCAGCAGCGTATTGACCGTCACCTGCTGCTGCTTGACCAGCCTGTTCATCTGTTCCGTCAATTCACGGCTGAGCGTAAACGAAAGCTTGTCCGCTTCATATCCCTTGGCGTGACTATCCAGCTGCTTCGCCTGCGGTAGCACCGTTTGCTGCTCAAAGCCAGCAAAATAGCCGCTCCAGAACCGTTCTGCTTCCGAATTGTTCTGCCGTTCCAGCCATTCAATATACTCGCTGTATGGTGTTACCAGTGCAAGCTCCGGCTTGCTGCCTTCGAGCAGGGCAAAGTACGTCTGGAATGCTTCCCCGACAACCAGGAACAAGCACCATCCGTCCATCAAAATATGATGGAAGCTCCATACAAAGCGGTAAGACTCCTCACCCGTACGCAAGATGGATACTCTCATCAGCCCGCCTGAACTGAAATGAAAGCCTTCGGCTTGGTCACGCTTTACAAAATCAGCAATGTACGCGCCCAGCTCCTCTTGCTTCATCGAACGCACATCTTCAAAGCGGAAATCGGCAGCCTTATGGCGGTACACAACCTGCAAAGGCTGCTCATGCCATCCGCTATAAAAGTTCGTTCTGAAAATTTGATGGCGATCCACCAGCAGATTCAGACTTTCGGCAAATGCATCCACCTGGAAGCTTCCTTGCAGATCAAAGGTCGCCTGCTCAAAATACGCTCCCGATTGCGGCTCCATCAAGCCGTGGAACAGGATTCCCTTTTGCATTGGCGTCAGCGAATAAATGTTTTCCAGTTCTCCTGCAGCAGCGGTTTGCGCTACAATGTGCTCCAGTTCTCCAGCCGTCAGTCCTTGGAAAGACAGATCACTTGGTGTCAGCTCCGGCAGCTCTTTTTCCATGCAATGAGCCAATACCTGGCGGAAGCTTTCCTGCAGCAGACCAGCCAGTCGTTTGATGGATTTTTTCATGAATGTTTTACTGCTGTAGCTGATCGTCAGTTCCAGCACACCGTCCGTGATCATGCCGTTGATATCAAGCGCGTATCGCTTGGTCAACGTATCACTAATGGAAGCCCCGATGGAAAAAGGGGACATGCGGAATGCATTGTTTTTCAAATCCTGATCAAATTGTCCGAGATAGTTAAAGCTGATTTCCGGCTCGACAGCAAAAGGCGCTTCCTCTTCCCCGATTGCAGAAAGATATCTCAAAATTCCATATCCAATCCCTTTATGCGGCAAACGGCGCAGACCTTCCTTGACATTCTTGATACGCCGTCCCACATCCCGGTCCTCGTCCATATCCAGCACAACCGGGAATTGGCTGGTAAACCAGCCAACTGTACGCGTAATATCCATATCAGGCAAAATGGCTTCCCGTCCATGACCCTCCAGATTGACCAGAACCCGGCTGATGCCTGCCCACTCATAAATAGCAGTGCCCAGAGCTGTCAGTAGCAGGTCGTTTGCTTCCGTATTGTAGGCACGGTGTGCCTGCTTCAAGAATTGCTCCGTTTCCAGGGCCGTCCACGCCACCGTGAGTGTGCGATCGTCGCGTAGCTGAGGCTTGGCCTGTGTTTTGCGGGTGTAGTCCTTCGGTAATACTGCTTGAGTGACCCCAGCCTGCTCTAGCTGTTGCCAGTACGCACGCTCCTTCTCCAATGTGGTGCTGCTCGCATAAGCTGACAGTTGATCAGCCCACAGGCGGAAGGAATCCGTCTTATTCGGCAAACGGACAGACTCTCCCCGTAAAGCTTGCTCATAGCCGGACGCCAAGTCCTCTAGTAAAATACGCCAAGACACACCATCGACCACCAAATGATGGATCACGATCAGCAAATGGTCTCCATCAGCGCAGCGGAACAGAGCCAGCTTCACCAAAGGGCCTTCCTCCAGACAGATACTGCTTTGAATTTCGCCCGCTTTGGCCTCCAGCACATAAGCAAAATCAGGCTCATTCGTAAAGTCCACGACTTCGAGACTGTAGAGCTCGCCTTCCTGTACGCCACGGTTCCAGGCTTCATACCCGCCGTCTGCATTCTGACGGAATGCGATACGCAAAGCGTCGTGATGCTCGACCATCCGCTGCAAAGCCTGACGAAGCGCTATCTCGTCCATACGATCCTCGCGATGCAGCATCAATGCCTGATTATAGTGTTCTGGCTTGGACGGCTGCTGCTCAATAAACCAGTGCTGAATCGGCGTTAATGCCACTGCACCCGTGACTTCCCCTTGGTCCGAGACACGGCTCATCTGCTGCACCCGGCCATTCAGCTCAGCAATGGTCGGATATTGGAACAGTTCCCTCATTTCCAGCTTATAGCCGTTTTGCAGCAGCCTTGAAGACACCTGAATGGCCTTGATCGAGTCGCCTCCCAGGTGGAAAAAGTTATCCAGCACGCCAATCTGTTCGATACCCAGTACCGATTGCCAGACCGATACCAGCGTCCGCTCCACATCATTACGGGCTGCGACATAGTCCTCGCCGGAATCCACACGTCCCTCCGGCTGCGGCAGCGCCCGGCTGTCCACCTTGCCGCTCTGCGTCAGCGGCAATTGCTCCAGCTGCACAAAATACGACGGCACCATGTAGCCTGGCAGCACCTGGTTCAGCCCGCTTCGCAGCTCGTTTGCCGCTACATCCGCATGGGTCACCACATAGGCGCACAGCTGCTTCTGTCCCTGCTCGTCCTCACGTGCGATCACGACGGCTTCTCGCACTGCTTCCAGCTTCAGCAGCTGCGCTTCCACCTCGCCCAGCTCGATCCGGTACCCCCGGATTTTGACCTGGGCGTCGATCCGGCCCTTGTATTCCAGCGTCCCGTCCGCATTCCAGCGCACCAGGTCGCCTGTGCGATAGCAGCGTTCTCCACTGCGAAACGGGCTGTCGATGAACTTTTCAACCGTCAGGTCAGGGCGGTTGCGATACCCGCGTGCCACCCCGTCGCCGCCGACGATCAGCTCTCCCCACGCCCCGACAGGCTGCAACTGCATCGAACG
>NZ_JAFFQR010000056.1:0-21446 GCF_020736845.1 Paenibacillus farraposensis | reverse complement strand
GGCCAATCGGCACCGATTCCGTTTGCAATCCGGTAATCGCATGCGTGGTGGAGAAGGTCGTATTTTCCGTTGGCCCATAGCCATTTATGATCCGCAGGGACGGATGAGCCTCCAGCACCCGGTTAATATGCGGTACGGACAGCACATCCCCGCCGACCACTAGCTCCCGTATCCCCTCGAACAGCTCCAGATCCTGCTGGGACAGCTGATTAAAGAGCGGCCCCGTCAGCCACATCGTGGTAATGCCATGGCTGCGCACGGCTTCCTTCAGCTTCGGCGCGTCCAAAATGACGTCCTGGCTCACCAGCACCAGCTGGCCGCCGTTCAAGAGCGCTCCCCATATTTCAAAGGTGGACGCGTCAAACACAACGGCACCGGTCTGCAAAATGCGCGTGTCGGCATCCAGTTGTGCATAGTTTGTATTTTTCACCAGACGCACGACATTGCGATGCTCCACCATCACCCCTTTGGGCTGCCCCGTCGTCCCTGAGGTGTACATCAAATAAGCCAGTCGCTCCCCGAATTTACCTGCTTGCAAAATCCCATTTTTCGGATTTACATAATGGGTATGATCCGTATGATCAGACTCGGTTTGCTCCCTTTGTACGGAATTTAAGCCCTGGGCCTCCTCTGTCTCATACACTGCGGCATCGCTCAGATCGAGGACGATTCCGTCGTAGTCATCCGGCTGCTGCTCCGCACGCTGCACTAGCAGCAGCTTCGCGCCTGAATCCCTGAGCAGGTAGCGTACACGCTCTGCCGGATAATCCGGATCGATCGGCACATATGCGCCGCCCGCCTTGAGAATCGCCAGCATGCCGACGATCATATCTGTGGAACGCTCAGCGACGATACCTACCGTCTGTTCAACGGTCACTCCGTAACCACGCAGCGTGTGAGCTAGCCGGTTGGCCTGTTCATTCAACTGCCCATAGGTTAAGCGGCTGCTTCCAGATATAATCGCTGTTTGATCCGGTGTACGCTCTGCCTGTTGCTCGAACAGTTCATGAATCCCTGCATCTTGTGGATATTCGACCGCTGTAGCATTGAATACATCCACAATTTGTGTCCGCTCTTCGTCACTAATCAGCGACAATTCCTGTATCCGCTTCTGTGGTCCTTGCACCATATGCTTCGCCACACTTAGGAATTGCCGAATAATCCGGGCAATCTCCTGCTCGCTGAACAGCTCTGTACGATAATCCAGGTACAGCACAAGCTTATCGTCATCCAGCATTTCTACCATGTGAATATCAAAATCATTCACCGTATCGCCGCAAAAATCGTTGTCCACCTGCAGAACGGCTTCGTCAAAACGGGAGAAACTCAGCGTACGATACTGAATAGAAGCGCCGAACAGGCGCTGGATATCCAGACTGCTTTGCTGTTCACGCAAATCCTGAATGATTTTGTTGTACGGATAACGCTGGTGCCGCAAAATGGACGACTGTTCCTTACCCACACCCTGGAGGAAGGTCAGCAGCTCGGATTCCGGCTCAACCAGCAGGCGCGTAGCCACGGTGCTGACGAACATGCCAATCGTGTCTTTTTCCTTCTTCGACGTACGGTTGGCATACAGTGTACCCACTGTTAAATCCTCTTCCCCCGTCACTTTGTGCAAATAAATATACAGGGCGGCCAGGAAAAATGTAAAAATACTGATTTTGTGCGTTTCGCAAAAAGCGGTAACACCACGATACAATTCATGATCCAGTACATAGCTTTCCCGGCGTGCAGCCGTACTCAGCGACAACGGATTGTATGATTTTAACCCGGTAGTCTCCGGCAAGTCGGCAAACTTCTCCGTCCAGTATGTCTTGTCCTTTTCATAGCGGTCCGATTGCTCATAGCTTTGCTCCACTTGAATAAAATCCAGATACGGATTCGCTTTAGCTGGTGTATCTTTATCGGTGCCATGCACAATCTCCATGTAATGCGCGGTAATTTCATTCACAGCTTGATTCATGGACACACCGTCTGAAATAATATGGTGCATCTTGAAATTAAACCAGGTTTCTTCCGGCCCCAGCTGTAATATAACAAACCGGTACAGCTGCGAATCCAGTAATGAGAACGGCTGTGGATTATGACGTTGTAACCACAGACCAGCTTCCTCCGGGGTAACCTGGAGCGTTTCTATAGTTTGAACCGTATATGGCTCTACATATTGATATGGAATACCATCCTGAGCAGTGATTTTGATGCGAAAAGAATCGTTGTTTGCAATAACTTGGTTCATTGCCTGCTGCAATGCATCTATACGAACAGTTCCTCTGATTTTAACCGTTGCAATAATCGTGGACGTGTTGCGATTGGGATACAGAAGTTCTGTATACCAAATACGTTGCTGTGGCTGGCTTAATGAAAACAATTGAATATCATGCTGAGTCATACGTCTCTCTCCTCAAAAAATTAGTATTGGTCAAAAGAAACTTCGCATCTTTATGCGGTTTGTTCCTCAGGATGCTTTCGATATTGGAGCTCATACAGTTCCGCATATTGACCGCCCTTGGCAAGGAGCTGGTCATGGGTCCCCTGTTCTTTCAGCTCACCCTCGGCAAGAACACAGATGGTATCCGCCTGCTCAATCGTAGACAAGCGATGGGCAATGACGAATGTCGTGCGATTCTTCATCAACTCATTTAAGCCCTGCTGGACTTCGAACTCCGATTCTGCATCCAGCGCCGAGGTCGCTTCATCCAGCAACAAAATCGGCGCATTTTTGAGCAAAGCACGGGCAATTGCGATCCGCTGCCTTTGACCACCGGACAAATTGGCTCCACGTTCACCGACAATGGTGCCGTAACCCTCCGGCAGCTCGGCTATAAAGCCGCTGGCATAGGCCGCTATAGCCGCAGCCTCTACTTCCTCATCCGTGGCATCCGGTGACCCAAAGCGGATATTATCCGCTACTGTACCGTGGAACAGCGTAGCCTCCTGCGGGACATAGGCCATCAGATTCCTGACCTCGTCCAATCGGTATTCTCCTGCCGGACGACCGTGGACCCGCAGCACTCCCTCATCCGGCGGATAAAAGCCCAGCAGCAGCTTCATGACCGTGCTTTTGCCGCCGCCACTCGGACCGACCAGCGCAGTTACCTGCCCTTCCGGCACGATCAGGCTCAGCCTTCGCAGCGTCGGACGGCCCGGCTGATAGCCGAAGGTGATGTCGAGCAGCTCCAGTGCTGCTGGAACGTGTTCCATAGTGTGGTCACGGCCCGGGCTCAAGGTCTCGACATCGCTATGAACCCTCTGAGGACCACGGTCTGATGCAACAGCCGCCTCCGGGCCGATAAGCCCAGCCTGCGGCTCCTTTAGTTCCGCCGCAGGAAAGTGCACCTGTTCCTTCGGCTCATCCAGAATTTCGCGAATACGGGCCAGCCCCGCCAAAGAGTTTTGCAGCAATGATACAGCCGTCCCCAGCTGTAAAAATACCGTAGAGATGCCGCTTTGCAGCTGCACAATCTGTCCCAGTACGCCCAGCTCCATTTGCTTCTGCAATACCAGAATCAGTCCGGCGACAAGCACACCGCCCAGGGTAATGAATTCAATGAGAAAATTGCACATATCCTGTAAGCCCATATGACGTCCCTGCCGGAGGCTAATCCGGTTGATGTCCTCACTTGCATCATTGCACAGCCCGCCTACCTTTTTCCGTAGTCCAAACAGCTTTACCATCTGCAGACCAGAGAGCAAATCACTCAACCGTTCCGTGAACCTGCTCATCCGTCCCTGTAACTCTTCGCTTGTCTGTCGCATTTTTTTAGCGAAATGAGAATTGACCCAAGCTGAGGCCAGCCCCAGTAAAACCGCCATAACCCCGAATCGCCAATCCAGTACCATCATGATGATCAGCGAGCCCAAAAAGAGCGAAATTTGCAATATAATCGAGCGAATATGTTCGGTGAAAGCCTGCTCCAACGTCTGTACATCGTTTGTCATGCGGGATACCAGATCACCTGAATGGCGTTTTTCGGTTTTTTCATACGATAGCTTGACAATATGTCCGAATAGCTTTAATCTCACGCCAGCAATCGCCAGCTTCACACACCGCTTATACATGTAGCTGCACAGCGGGGAAATAAGGCTTAATGCCAAAAATGTGCCGCTAACCAGATAAATCGCCTGGTACAGCTTCTGCACCTCACCTTCAACCGTAAAATTCAGCAATAAATGCACCACAAAGGAAAGTAAAATCGAAATGCTCGCATTGGTCAGACTGTTGCCAATCAAGCCGGTAAAATACCACTTCTGATGCGGCTTCATCAGGGACATCAGCTGCTTGAACTCATAAAACCCCTGCTTGAAGGTCACGATGCTCACTCCTTTCCTCTGACATGGATTGGCCGTTTTCCCCCGCATGCTGTTCCTCTTCGAAATTTTGCAAATACAGCTTTCGGTACATACCGTCACGTCCCAGTAATTCCTCATGCGTTCCCGATTCCACAATGCTCCCCTGATCGAGTACAATAATCCGGTTCGCCTGGCGGACGGTTGACAGTCGATGAGCAATGACCAGTACCGTCCGGTTGTGCATTGCCGCATTCATCGCGATCTGCACCTGAGCCTCCGACTGGCTATCGAGGGCTGAGGTAGGCTCGTCCAGCAGCAGCAGCGGAGCATTTTTCAGCAATGCTCTTGCGATGGAAATACGCTGCTTTTGTCCACCGGACAATCCGCCTCCGCGCTCGCTCAAATGGGTTTCATAGCCCTCGGGAAGCTGAACAATAAAATCATGCGCATGTGCCGCTTTCGCCGCCTCGACTATTTCTTCGCGAGTCGCCTCCAGACGTCCATATCCGATATTTTCCGCAATCGTGGCCGGAAAAAGCGACGGCTCCTGAGATACCATCGAAATATGGCTGCGCAGGCTTGTTAAATTCCAATCTGTCAGGCTTTTTCCAAATAGCTGAACAGCTCCGGCATGCTCCCCCGGTTCATTAAATCCGCAAAGCAGCTTGAAAATTGTGCTTTTGCCGCCACCGCTGGCGCCGACGATCGCCACCGTTTCTCCTTGTCCTATCTGAAAGCTGATATCCTTCAGCACGTTGTTCCCTTCACTGTAGCCAAAGGTCAAATGCTCGAAGCTGACCACAGCAGCAGCAGCGCCGCTTTCTGTTACTCCTGCCTCGCTTGCACTAGCTTGATTCGTTTGGTTGGCTTCTCTATCTGCGTCGTCTTCCAAACGAAGGTCCTTATCCCCCCGTTCCTGACCGACTGAGATCATTTCGCCACCCTGACGCTCATCCGGCCAATCCAGTACCTCAAACAAATGCTTTGCCGCTCCTCCTGCTTCCTTCATTTGCGAGATGATCAACGGCAGCATGGCAACGGGCTGCAAGATAAACGAAATCAGATATAAAAACAGGACAATGCCTCCGGCGTTCAGCTCTCCATGCTGGATCAGATAACCTCCATACACAATCACCAGAATAATTGGCGTTGCCAGCATCATCACACCTACCGGAGTGATGGAAGCATAGCGTTTTTCCAGTCCCAGGCCGCGCTTGACGACCTCCTCCATGATCACCATATACTTTTCTAGCAGCACAGCCTGCATATTGAATGCCTTGACGATAGGAATTCCTCCGATCGCATCCTGCCCCACCGTATTCAAATAAGCGATTTTCTTTTGAAGCTGCTCGGAATATTTTTCAATTGGCTTGCTCATTAGCGAGGTTATGATCATTCCTGCAGGCATGAGCGCAAGACTTGCCAGAATAAGCTTCCAGCTTGTCATTAAAAGCAGCGTTAGCGATGCTGTAAATACAACCGGTAAATAAAACAGGTTCGCAAACTGCTGGATAAAAAAGTTCTGTAATATCGCCGTATTGTTCGTAAGACGGGATACCAGATCTCCAGTGAACTTTCTCTCCATCCTGGAAGCCGGTAAATCACAAAACTTATGTACGAGGCCTCCTCTCAAGTCACGCATAGCGTTGACGCTAAATCGCGTCGAAGCATACCTCATTACAAACTTACTGGGCATTCCAATCAGCGTCATACCAACAACCAGATAGATCATATTCTGAGTGGAGGAAAATGTCCCCTGTGCCATCTGCTCGATGGCCTTACCCAAAATAATGTCTATAGATGCCAGACATAAAGAGGCGAACACCGTTATGAAAACCCATAGATTATACGGTCTTACATAACGCACCAATCTCCGAAAAGCAGAATTAGATTGAAACAAGGGCATCCCTCTTTTTCGTTGCTCACACCTTCACAGTGCAAGCTTTTTAAAATAAGCATTTTGCATTAATCCAACAAACGGCTTTCAACGCACAATAGGTAAATAAAAACGCTTCCAATATGTCTATATATCGGCCTTGGTGCTGGCCCTCATCGAATGCTGCAAGATGCTGAAGCGCAATCGACATGGTGAGATAAACTCTGGCTCTGGATGTATAAATGTCTGAATGAAATAAAATCGTTCCTGAATTATGCTGGGAATAGATCATGGTGGTAGTTGACTGTTGAATGGCCGTCAAAATGTTATTAGCGTAGTAGATCGTGATGTGCGGGTCGTTTAACTCTGCTTGAATCGTGGTTGTAGGGTATTGGTGCTGTGAGATCCATAAGCTGTGGCAGCGTGGTTCAGAACTGGAGATGCGGACAGAATGTTCACGACTGCGCTTATCACTTCTTGCTCCTGCTCATGGATAAAAAAGTGATTGCCTTCAAACATTCGCACATCTATAGGCGAAGTGGTGTGCTGCTGCCAGGCATGGAGTGAGTCCGTGGTCACCTCAAAGTCCTGAGTGCCCCCAAAAACGGTCATCGGACAGCTCAGTGGATTCCCCGGCTCACAAATATATGTCTCGCATGCCTTAAAATCAGCGCGCAGACGGGGCATAATAATTTGCATTAATTCTGCATTTTGCAGTACTTCTTCGGGTGTTCCCTGCATCAAACGAAGTTCTTCGGTAAAAGATTGGTCTGCCAGGTCGTGAAGTTGTTTTTTGGAATACGGAAGATGTGGTGCGGATTTAGCGGATACGATGATATGGACGGGCAATATTCCTGTTTGGCTATACAATTGCCGTCCTGTTTCAAATGCAATCAGTGCTCCCATGCTGTGTCCAAAAAAAGCAAACGGCTTATGTATGTAGGGAGCCATAGCGGGAACCAGGGATTGTACGATTTCCTGAATGGAATCCATCGGTGCCTCTATTGAACGGCTTTCACGTCCCGGAAGCTGTACGGGCAGCAGAGTAATGTCGGGCGCAAGTCTAGATTTCCAGGAAGTAAATATGGAAGCGCCGCCACCGGCATAAGGGAAGCAGAATAGTTGGAGCTTCTCCGCCGGATGGACTGCGGTTTTCGTAAACCAGGATTGTGACCGGGTTGTCATATGAATTCCTCCATCCTCTATGCAGTTCAGGATTTTACAGTAAATCCTTATATCGCTTTTTTTCTTCCAACACTTTCTAGCTGTTTTTAAATATACAAACTTTAAAACCACTTGGCATGGGACAAAAGGACTAATTTGAGATCGTGCATAAAAATAAAACAAAAACCATATTATCCCATATTCTTTCAAGCTATAAAAGCAACATTTTCACTTTTGACATGAATCCTCTGCCCGTTCTAATCTATTATTTTGATTTAAAACGAGCTTTCAGATTTTCTTGAATTTTGTAAAAACAAAATTATGCTGATTTCCAATAGAGGATAAAAGCCCTATACTACAACGATTTTGCCTTTACATGCCATTAACATAAATGTAACAAATTTATCCTGATATCATCCAACAGAATCCAAGCCTTTTTTTGCAATCTCCCTTATCCCACTATTTTATCGTGTTAAATTCAATCCAGTTCACGGCAATCGAAATTAATTGCTCTTTAATTTTCTTATAAAAATTGTTATTTTGTAGTTCTTTAGAACTAATTTTCATGTAAATTTTTTTGGCTCTCCCTCTGGAAATTTTAGCTCAGATTGAATTTTTTACTACTCAGGCTATGAATTTTCTTTTCAAACTTAAATAGAAACGTTTTTATCCACCTTCAAAACTGTCTATTTATGTCGAATTTATATTTTAGTTATCCTCCTTCTGCAAATGGCAAACAACCGGAAACGCCAAACAGCAAGTCCCCCAATAGGAGAGACTTGCTGTTTGTAAGCTTATTATGAGACGCGGTCTTAGACGTGATTGTGAATATCTTAAGAGGATACGGCTGCAGCGAGCGTACCGGAAGCGTCTGATGTGTGGTGAATACTGCGCACAAAGCGAATCGTTTTTGTTTCCGAATGCATCACGACCGAATGTGTTTCCGCTCTGTGACCAGGGAGAGAACGAACCCCCTGTAACCACTCGCCAGGTGTCACACCAGTGGCCACAAACATCACACCTTGGCGTCCAACCATATCAGTCATGGACAGCAATGCGCCTGGGTCCATAATCCCCATACGTTTGCAACGCTCAACCTCTTCTTCACTGTCCGGCAGCAGACGCCCCTGGATTTCTCCGCCCATGCATTTCAATGCTGCCGCGGCCAACACACCCTCAGGAGCACCGCCGGAGCCGATATGCAAATCTACGCCGTTATCCAGGCATGTTTCAATGGCCCCCATCACATCGCCGTGACCAAGCAGCTTGATCCGAACACCGCTTTCCCGCAGGAGTTTGATGATTCCTGCGTGCCGTGTTCGATCCAGAATGGATACTGTAAGATCGGGCAAGGATTTGCCCAGTATCCGTGCGGCTTTTGACAATGTAGCCGGGATCGGGTCGTCAAGTGACAGCTTTCCAGCCAAGGCCGGGCCAACGGCCATTTTTTGCATATACATATCTGGTGCATGAAGCAAGTTTCCACGAGGTGCAGCCGCAATAACCGAAAGAGCATTGTTCAGACCGTTTGCCACCGTTTCGGTTCCTTCCAGCGGGTCAACAGCAATATCTATAGCCGGTCCTCTGCGATTGCCTACTCTTTCCCCGATATACAGCATGGGAGCCTCATCCATTTCTCCTTCGCCAATGACGACAATCCCGTCCATGGACACCGCATTAAAATGAGTGCGGATGGCCACCGTAGCCGCCTCGTCCGCGCTGTTCTTGTCGCCGCGTCCTGTCCATTGCGACGATTGCAGCGCTGCCGCTTCTGTTACCCGAACGAATTCCAATGCCAATTGACTCTCCATACCTATCCCTTCACCTCTCCTAAAAAAAATTGTTACCCATAGGCAAATCATTATTTTTGGGGCAGCTCTGCTGCCCATTTATTTATTTAAATTTATTTATTTAACTTTATTTATTTAACTTATAGCTGCTCTTAGGTAAGCAGCTATTTTTAGGCAGCTTTGTTGCTGTCTTTATTTATCTTTTTATATAATCTCCTATATCCTACGGCCGATCCTTCTCTTTTGAGCAGCTTGGCTGCTATATTTATCTATTACACTCCTGTATCCTACGGTTAATCTTTGTCTATATAAGTTTCTACGCCACTATAGCATTCTGATAATCAAGCCTGCGGTCTCTTCGATTGCCTTATCTGTGACATCAATGACCGGACAGTTCAGCTCCTTGAACAAAGATTGCGCATACGCAATCTCCTCCTCGACCCGCGTCGATGTCGCATATTGCACATTGTTAGGAAGCCCCATCACCTTAAGGCGCTCGCTGCGTATTTTTAACAGCAGTTCCGGCTGAATCGTCAATCCGAACACCCGGCCGGGCTGTACATCCTTCAACTGCGCAGGCGGTGTCAGCTCCGGTACAATCGGAATGTTGACCGTTTTATAGCCCTTATGCGCCAGGAACATCGATAACGGGGTTTTGGAAATACGAGATACCCCAAGCAATACTATATCCGCTTTGAGAATGGCACTCACATCTTTGCCATCATCGTACTGAACCGCGAAATCCAAGGCTTCCACACGGCGAAAATAGTTGTCGTCCATTCGATGCAGCAGACCGGGCTTCTCTTTGGGATCATTATGGAACGTGTCGGCAAACGCCTGCATCATCGGCCCCATGATATCGACAGCCCGTATATTCAGCCGGACTGCCTCCTCTTTCATCGCCTCTCTCAATTCCGGCTGAACCAGCGTATAAGCGACGAACCCTTTTCGCTCGGCGACCTCCTCCATCACCCGGCTTAGCTCATCTTCATCCCTTACGTTCATAAATCTTTTGATCTCTGTGTCCGGTAGCTCAAATTGGCGCATGGTCGCCTGTACGACAGCTTCCGCCGTCTCGCCAACCGAGTCTGAACAGATCGCTATAAAATGACTGCTCGCCTGAACCATTCGATTCCTCCCATTAATCCTCTGCTACCATATCGAGCAACATTTTAATAATATTCGTTTTCGTAATGCGTCCCACGACTTTCCAGTGCTCTCCTGGTTTGTCAGAGTCAGAAGGGACGACGACAGGCAAGCTGTCGATTTGATGGGCGATAATCTTGCGCGCCGCCTCCAGAACGGTATCCTCCGGGGAAACCGTGACCACATTCGCCTGCCGGGTCATCACGAGACTGACAGGGATGGTCGCCGCATTCGGATTTCCCAACGTAACCTTGAGCAAATCCTTGCGGGAAGCCACCCCCGCCAAATCGCCATCTTCATCGGTGACGATCAAATTGCTCACGTTTTCCAAAAACAGTGCCACTACAGCTTCCTGAATCGTAGTTGTCTCACGTACAATAACCGGTACCCCATGAAGATCACCGACCTTCATTTGCATCAGCCGGAATTTTTCCTCCCGGTTCGGCGTACCCCGCTTTCCGACAAAATAACCGACCTTAGGCTTAGCATCTATGTAATTGAGGATGCCTAGCTTGGATAAGTCGGTCCGAATGGTCGCCTTGCTGAGATTAAGCATTTCCGCAATCTGATCACCGGTAATCGGGGCATGCTTTTGCACGATATTTAAAATTTCTATTTGCCTTTCCGTAAGATCGATGATGAACGCCCCTCCTTTTCTTCATGCTATCTGATATTGTATATAATACGTCATATATAATTTTAAATCAACTTATAAAAAGCATATAAAACATCACATATAACAGATTAAGGCGGTTATTCATATTTTTTTATCGTTTAAAACACTTATTGCACATAAAAAAGCAAATACTCCACCAGACTTTTTCAGTAAAGTGAAGTATCCGCTCCCTATTCATATCTTAAAGCATCAATCGGACGCAGTTTGGATGCCTTCCGCGCCGGATAGACACCAAATAGCACACCGACACCCATACAGCACAGAAAAGAGTACAGCACCGGCTCCATCGAATACACAATCGGCATATGGGCGAATTTTTCGAGCAGCTTGGCGCCTCCAAGGCCCGCCATTACACCAACCAAGCCACCCATCAGACTGAGAAAAACAGCCTCAGCCAGAAACTGCAGCATGATATCACTGCGCTGCGCACCAATCGCTTTGCGAATACCGATTTCTCTCGTCCGTTCCGTAACAGATACCAGCATAATGTTCATAATACCGACACCGCCGACGCCAAGCGCAATCGCAGCCACTCCGATCAGCAGCATGTTCATAACCTTGTCTACCCCGGTTACGGTTTCCAGAATCTCCGTCTGTGTCGTAATCTGAAAATCATCCCCATCCGAAGGCTTCAGCTCATGCCGCACCCGCAAGGTTTGCCTGATTTCATCACGCGCCTGGTTAATATTCTCCTCCGTTGTCGCAGACGCATCAACCTGTTGGATGCTCATATTTCCCAGCCGTTCCATCCCTGTTGTAATCGGTATATATACCTGCTGCGAGCTGTTATTAAAATTGGAGTTGGAATTCGCCAGCAGCCCGACCACCTTGAACGGAAGCTGTTTGATCATGATCGTCTCGCCGACGGCCTTGGATGTATCCGGTCCAAAGATATTTCGGGCCGCATCGCTCCCCAGCACTACCACGTTCAATCGCTTGTCCACTTCATAATGAGTAAACGATCTCCCCGAAGCAAGTGACAGCTTTTTCACATGGACAAAAGCCTGGGAAGTTGCTTCAATCTGTCCGCTGACCTTATTGCGGCTCCACGTAATATCCGCACTGGTCATGGCACTTGGAGCAACATCAGCTACTGATTTTTGCTGCTCCAGCGCTTGAATATCCTTAAGTGAAATGCCTTTGGGCTGCTCAAAGGACAAAGGGCTGGAACCATCATACGGCGCATAAGGATAGATCATGAGCAAGTTATTTCCCATACTGTTAATCTGCGACGTAATGGTTGCAGTAGAGCCTTTTCCAATCGCTACGATGGCAATGACAGCAGCCACTCCGATAATAATGCCCAGCATGGTCAGCAGGGAGCGCAGCATATTGGCTCGCAAACTGTTAAGTGATACCCGGATTATTTCCCGAAATTTCATGTTTTCACTTCCTCTGCTGCCATTCTCCGTTTCCCGACAGGCTGATCCTCTTCAATCCGTCCGTCGCGAAAATGAATGAGACGCTTGGCGTATTCAGCAATCTCCTGGTCATGCGTAACCAGTACAACCGTCTTCCCCTGATCGTTCAGACGCTGAAAAATCTCCATAATTTCAACGCTTGTTTTGGAGTCCAATGCGCCTGTAGGTTCATCCGCCAAGAGAATGACCGGATTGTTCACAAGTGCCCTCGCGATGGATACCCGTTGCTGCTGGCCTCCTGACAGTTCGTTAGGCTTGTTATTCATTCGATCTCCCAGTCCCACACTGGTCAGGGCCTCCATCGCCCGCAGGCGGCGTTCCTTGGCAGACACGCCTGCATAGACCATAGGCAGCTCCACATTCTCCAAAGCCGTTGCCCGCGGGAGCAAATGGAATTTTTGAAAAACAAATCCGATTTTTTGATTGCGTATAATAGCCAGTTCATCCTCACGGGCATCCAATATCGAATAGCCATCCAAATAAAATTGTCCCGATGTAGGCAAATCCAGACAACCGATCACATTCATCATCGTTGATTTTCCTGATCCGGATGGTCCCATAATGGCCACAAAATCACCGTCGGCAATGTCAAGCTGCACCTCACGCAAGGCATGAATCTCCTGACCGCCAACCTGATACACCTTTTTCAGCTTTTCAATTTGAATAACAGTTCTCATACCTGTTTAAAATCCTCCCTGCATGCCGCCCATGCTGGAAGGGTCGGGCGGTGCTTCAGGAGCCGGGATGACAATCGTGTCACCCTCCTTTACACCTGATTTCAGTTCAACCTGGTCCGGTGTATAAAATCCGAGCTCTACGGGCTTGAAGGTGCGTGCCCCCGGATTCGCAGGATTCGCAGCGAGATAGACGCCATCCTGCCCCCCTTCGGATCGCAGCGCAGTCGCAGGTACATACAGTACATTTTTATGTACCCCCAAAATAACAGCCACATTCATAATCATACCTGTTTTAAGCTTGCCCTTCGGGTCATGAACGGACAGCTCCATCAGATATGTGGTCGTTCCTTCTTCCGTAGATGCTTCCGGGGAGACGAATTGCACCTTGCCCGGAAACGATTCGCCCGGATAAGCACTGGTGGACAGCACCGCCGAAAGACCCTTTTTCACCTTGACGATATCAGTCTGACTTACTTTCACAACCACCTTCAGATTGTTGGAATCCGAGTTATTCATCACAATAAACGGAGCCGTCGGGCTGGTCCCTACATCCCCGTTCACCTTTAGGACCACTCCATCCCACGGTGCAGTGATCTGGAGCTTATTAAGCTCATTTTTTTTCTGCTCCAGCTCCGTCGCCAATCTTCGAACCTCAATGCGCGCCGATTGAATATTGGAAACATCAGCCGGAACCTGGGCCTTGTGAAGCTCGGCCAATGCTGTGCGGTAGCCGATCTCAGCCTCTGCGATGCTGTGACGCTTTTGGGACATGATTTTGCGGAATTGTAAATCCAGGCCATCATAGTCTGTTTGTGCTTTATCGAGCGTTTGCTCTGCCTGCTCCAATTCACTGTTTGACACCGCTCCGGCGTCATGTAAAAACTTTTGGTCTTCATATGCCTTCCGTGCCTGCTCCAGCTGCTTTTGGGAAGTCTTCTTCTGACTTTTGGCCTCTTCCAGCTCAAATGATTCTTTGGCCGTATCCATCGCCATTTTGGCCCGAAGCACGTTAGTCTTCTGTATTTCAATATCCTCCGCTTTCGGCCCTTTCTCCAATTCAGCCAGCTTGGATTTGGATATTTCCAAATTATCAGTCGCACTTTGGATCTGCATTTTGATTTCAGAGCTGTCCAGCAGCGCCAGCACCTGTCCCTTTTTCACCCTGTCCCCGGCTTTCACGTGTACCGCTGCCAGCTTGTTTTGACCAGCGCTCGTGAAGTTCAGATTCACTTCCTTGGACGCTTGCACGGTGCCGGACGTATCCAGCTTCTCACTCACATCCCCGCGCTGCACTTGCAGTGTCTCGTCCTGAACCAGCGGTGCAGCCTGCTCTTTGGGCAGATTCATGTACACTGCCGTTCCGCCCCCGCCTGCGACCAATAGAACGATTGCAGTCCAGATCCATTTCTTTCTCCGTTTTCTACGTAATTGGATTAAAGCATCGTTTAAAACCGTCTCTGCCAACACCGTTTCCTCCCTATGTGCTCCATGGCTTGTTCAATGTGTACTCATTCTGATTCAACTCAATCGCCAGTTCTTCCATTTGCCGCTCAATTTGATCCACCTTCAACTGGCTGTTTTTCAGCTCCAGCTCAATAATCAAGCCTCTGGCCCACTTTTTGCGTGACAGCTCCAATCCCTCTTTGGCGGTACGCAGATTCTCTTCCAATTGCAAGTATTTTTTTTGATTGTCTTTGAACGTCGCATAAAGATTGCGAAGGGATTCAGCAAAATCCTTTTGTCCCTTGTCCAGCTCTTCCTTGGCGGTATCGACATCCAGCTTGGCCAGTTCATAAGCACCCGCGCCGCCGTTAAAATCAAAATATCTTACATTGAGCTCCGAGGTCTTGATGTTATCTTCCAGCTTCCACAAGTTCGGATTCATATCCATCAGCTGCTGTATATGTACTTCAATATCCAGTTTCTTCGGTTCTTTGTACACAGGACGATCCGCCAATTCATAGACTGTCCCGTTCGGTTGTCCTATGAGGAAATTCAAGGCATCCCGTGCTTTCTGGAGCGCGGTTTTGCTCTGTTCTACGGTCTGCTGCGCCTGGATTCTAGCCTGTGCGCTTTCGTTTTTCGCATATTCTGACAGCTTCCCGCGGGCAAACTTGGCGAGCGCAATCTTTTCCTCCGACTGTGCAATTTCAAGCGCTTCCAGATCATTTTTCACCTGATTCTCTGCTGCAAACACGCTTTGATAGGTTTTCATCGTATTAAAATAAAGCTGGTCTTTGGCGTATTGGGCCTGCTTTTTGCTGGCTAAATAAGAGAGCGTCGACGAATTATACTTTCTCCAGGATGATTCATCGCCAACATATTCACCGTCTATCAAATCAACATGAGCATTTCCCAGGTCCTTTTCCGCATTCTTAAACTCAATTCTGCGACGCTCTAGATCGCGCTCGGCAGAACGCGTGTTATAGCTGTTGGTCTGTGCCCATTCCACTGCCTGCTTAAGCGTCAATGTGGGCAAAGCCTGACTCGTTGTAGTGACTGTCTTTGATATAACCGCAGCAGATGAAGTACCTGCCGTACTTGTTGCTGTATTTGCTGCTATACTTGCAGACGCACTAGCGGCTTGTACGGTCGAAACCAGACCTGCTGATAAAGACAATACAAGCAGCGTGGCAGCCGCTTTTTGCTTCATGGATTCATTTCTCCCCTTTCGGTGGATGTTCGCATCCTGTCAAATGGCATTCGACATAAATTTCCACTATCTACCCGCAATCTATTGTACTTTCCGATTTATGAAGGAACAAGGTGTAAAAACAATACATTTTTGTAACCTTTCCTTTTGCGTCGTTCATGTTCAGCCCCCTCCATGCATATGAAGAATATTAGATTCAGTCCGTTTTTACCTGAACTTTACCTGATTTTCAGCTAATTTTAAGGAAAATAACAGAAACTATTAAGGTTTTGGGCATATACTAGAGAAAGAATAACAGCCGCTCACTAGGAGGGTTAATAGATGATCAAAGAATCTCGCATGACAACGACTAACGAACCGTCTGATTTGTGGATGACCCGCTTTTTACGTGAATCGGAACAGCAAAAGCTGCAACTGATCCGGGAAGCGCGGAAAAATAACGATATACCGCTGATAAACAGCATATCTTTTCATCTTGCCCAGCGGAATCAGCAGCATCTGATTGGATAAGCCAATCGGCGAATCCTATGCTAAATGAACGGACATCCCTGTTTGCCTACATGATGTGCCGGATTAAAAAGAGACGGGACAAATCAAGCTAACGATTTGTCCCGTCTCTTTGGTGATGATCCTATCCTTGCTCGTTCCTCGTCAATTCTTCCATCTCCGCCTGCGGATTATAAAGATATCGATCCAGTGGAATACGTCCGTTTGCATTAAACTGTATGCCCTCTTCTTCTAAATACAGGCGCTGCAGGGATGCGGACTCGTCCTCCTGCAAAGCAATCTCGCCCAAGCGGTTGACAACCCGGTGCCAGGGCAGCTTGTGTTTCTGGCTTAGTGAATGCAAAATGCGCACTACTTGTCTTGCCCCTCTCGGGCTTCCGGCTTCTGCTGCAATTTGCCCATAGGTCATTACTTTCCCCTCAGGGATCAGCAATATAATTTGAAGCACACGGGCAGTGAAAGGCTGCATACTCTGATTCCTCCGCATAACTATTTGCATTTTCTATCATTATATCACTCTCGTTGTTTTTCGAGTAGGATGTACGTGGACGCTCGTGTGGACGCTTCGCAAACGGGCCGTTTCGGATGGCTTCGCCTTGCCCACAATCTACTAAAGCAAGCCGCGAAGCAAAAATGAAGAGCAGCGCTCCTCCAATAATGGGAGAGCGCTGCTCTGCTATCTATTTACGGTTTTTAAAGCTCAGAATCCGCTCAAGCCCTGTCTTTTTAAATCCTGCGCCACCAATCGCGCCAGCTCCCTTGCACCTGCAAAATTTGGATGAAGCGTGTCGCCGTTCATATACAGGGCGAGCGTAGCCTCCTTGCCAATAGAGGTGAAATAAGCTGAGCTAAGTACATTCAGATCAACCAAAGGCGTGTGTTCCTCTTGAGCCAACGCCAAAATAGCACTTCTATACCATCTGTTTTCAGCGTTGTGTACGTTGTTAGCATTAAAGTCCGTGGCTCGGCCCTGCGGCGTTGACAGGATGACTGTCGCTCCCTTTGCCTTGACCTGACGGATCATATTCCGCATCCATTCCTTGAACTCTGCTTCACTTTCATTATGCTTTGGATTGGTATCATTAATGCCCAGCTGGAGGATGAAATAATCTCCGGGCTTAATATATTTGACAATGGTCTCCAACTGACCATCCTGATGAAAGCCTCTGGCAATTTGCCCGCCTGACGCCATGTTGCGGATTTGGAACGTATTCGTATTTACAAATTCCGGCAGCAATTGTCCCCACCCGGCCTGCACACTGCTATCAAGCGGATAGTAGTTGCATACAGTCGAATCCCCGCCGATATAAATGGTTCGATTGGTGGCCGGACTGCTGGACAATTGCCTGATTTCCAATGCACTGAGTGTAAAGGCAGCTCCCACTTTTCCTTCTGTCACCAGCAGATTCAGTTGTCCATCGGTTACTGGAATTTGAAAGCGGTCCCTGGCTCCGTTCCCTGTCATATTGATGACCTGATATACACCCTCGGCAGCAACACTCGAACGGGAAGTATTTCCTAACGTTACCGATACCTCATACAGCCCGGGAGGAAGATCAACATTAAAGGTGTTCTCGCTTTTTGTTCCGGTAGTCATAAATTGTACCGCATCACTAGCCACTCCAGTCCCCGATGCACTGACATTGCGAATATTCTTAGGCGTACGAAAGCCATACCCGCGTGATGAGTCATAGGCAAGTGAAGCGCCCACTCCGGTATAACCTGCTTCGACCCGACCTCCGCCAAAATCAAACTTGTACACCCCAGTGGCTGCATACGCAGATGTAGCCACGCCCAGCCCTGGTACACCGCATAAAAAAGCAGCTAAAAGCATACCAGTCAATCCTTTTTTCCAAGTCAATCTGTATTCCCCCTTCAAATGGTAAATTGTACACAAGAATATCTCAAATTAACCTTGTAAGCGCATACATTAGGTGCACCACATATTTACATACTTGTACCTATTATATCTCTATGCAAAAGAAAAGCAGCTTATTCGCTGTAATTACACAAATTTAAAAAGGCAAAGGTACAGCGGCAATTTTGCTTCGAACTAGCTGTAACGCAATACTATATAAAAAAGCTCAGTCCCATTTTATTGTTAAAGGAGCAAGCTTCGTGGATTAATTGTCTTCTGAATCTTCATTCCATAATTGACCAAACTCTTTGTCCGTTAATCCATCCTCTTTTGTATGAGGGGCATAATAATGTCCATTAGGGTCAATAAGATATCTAACCTGCGCCTCTGCATCAGAGATCACAATGGTATACTCATCATCTGCTTCGAATATGGTTGGTATTATACTTACCATTACAAGCCAAACAGGAAGATTGGAATCATCAAATTGAGTATAAAATTTTGCAGTACCTTCCTTTGTACTATCTATAGTTCCAGAAAGGTTATACTTTTCCCTGTAGTCCTCAGCTATTTGCATAGCTCGTTCTGCTGTGAGATGTTTGCTTATCTTTTCACTCATTTTTTTCAAAACCTTTCCAGTCCGGTGGGGGCCATTCCCCGTTTCTTAATTTATAAATATATTTTTGTGAAAAGAGAATTTCACCATCATTAAATAGCCCTTTGTTTTTCATGATTTCATTATAAACAAATTCTTCTCTATCAAGAGTGCTTTGTTGTAAATAGTTATCCTTCCCCAGTTCCTTCCACTGTTTGGCATGATAGGACTCATGAATTGCACTCAAATTTGTAGGTTCTTTTCTCAAAACTATTTCTCCTGTAGCTGGATTAAAACCAGCCGCAGCACTTTCAGGCAAAATCTTATCTTTCTTATCAATCAAAACTTTTATATCCAGTGCATCCATTTCTTTTTTAAATGACTTCATTTCACTCACATTCATAATTCTGTGTCCAGTTGGCGTTACCTTTCTCTGACCACTTACAGGCATCTCTTCCCACGATTTCAAATCCAGATCATAGCCTTTGGGAAATGGTCTTATCTCGACGAATAGCTAAAACCTACTTTAAGTAAAAAGTACATAGCTCTATTACCCTTATCTAGTCTAGAATTTACTAGCTTCCCTCGTTTAAAATTCATGACGAGAGTTCCGACGTTCTCAATTGGTGCTGTAATAACCGTTCTCTTTTTATCCATACGAGTGTAATGGAACATACTAACCAATCCCCCGCGCCGCCTGGCCTCTTTAAAAACGTTGTTAGTCTCCTTCTCTGCTTGTAACGAATCCCGAACGTGTACATACATGATCCAGGTGCTAATTGTACAGAAGAGTGGAATCAAGACAATCAGAGGCATTGCATGATCAATTAGAGCTTGCACAAAGGTGCTATCCCTTTCAAAAACGAACAAAATTACTCCTAACAAAAGGACCATAGAGCTTAAGAATACTTGAATCTTAAAACATGGAACAGATATTCGATATGCAAATTCGAGAAGTGAATGAGTTTGAAGTTGTTGCAAATGTCTCCTATCTACTCCTGCTTGTTTTTGTTATCTCCTAATTGGTCATTCATATTAAGAAGAATACCTATTATTATCGATCCATAGAAATAAAGTGCACTAGCGTTTGGTCCTTCAAAAATATTAATACCCATTGCTCCCAAAATCCAAGACAGTACCCATACACCAACGAAGGTGCCAATAATATAGATTGCAATCATAACTGTTCTCCCTTCAATTCATGATTATCCTTATATAATATACCCAATTAAAGGATGAATATATGTTTAGTTCGTAATAATAAATCCTCCAACCATTCTATGAATGATTGAAGGATTTATTCGCTATGATTCTAAAAAATTTTAAATCGTAAAATTAAAGCGACCATAATAGTCAGTTTTGCCAGACCCACTAAAGGAGATAACTCCATAGCTTAAACTAATGTTTGTAGTAAATGTAGGCAGGGTTCTATGTGAATATCCTACTGCAATAGCTGTATTAATCCCTTTGGATGAAGTCGCATATCTTAATTCTTGACGTCCCAGCCACTTTGAACTGTAGTATTCCCGCCAGCTTTCATATCTACCAGCCAAGCTGTACCGCTGACTTCTTCTTTATCAACTGGATTCGGATAAGTATTCCTATCCACAGTATGTTGTCCATTTGGAGTACCCGTAGGAGTGGCATTAGACTGCCAAGCCATTGCTAAATTATCTGTGTAAAAATTAAATGGACTGCTAGCCCATCTATAAGTAGCATAAACTTGATAGACTCTTTCTCTTCCGTTGTTAGATGTGCCTGAGTACACAGCATAACCGGAAAGAGTAGGAGTCGGACTAGCAGCAAGCTTATTAATAGGATATCGGTCAGTTACTTTATTTCCTTCTTCATCCGTAATGGTAACAGTAGTGGCTAATTCTTGAGCAGCTACCTTTTTGCCGTCTTTAGAAGAAATATCTCTTTTCATCTCAATTGGCAAAGTAGAAATTTCGGTTGTATCAAACCCCATTTCTTGCAAGTGCTCATCAAGTGTACTCTCGCTAACAGATGAGGCATCGGATAATGCAGGAATAATCCCCTGATCAACTTCATTGCTTGCTTGAGCTCCCACTGACGTTAATAAACTAAAAAACATAAATAACGACAATATGTAGGACAAAAAAATGAAAATACGATATACAGATTTGCAACAAATTTCATTTGTACAAGTAATATATTACCATATTTTGAATAATAAGGATCATGAAAATTGAACGGGTGAACACGTTGAGTGACGCGTTAATGACAAGAAATTTAGACAGTCTGGGGAGAATTGTAATCCCTATAGAAATAAGAAGGAGACTTGGTATTAACAATGATACTCCAATGGAGTTTTTCATTACGGAGAATTCCATCGTCATGTATCGAGTGGGTAATGAACAATGTCTTCTATGCGGGGGAACCAAGCAATTGATACAGCATAAAAATTCTTATGTATGTATATATTGCGCAAATAGTCTTAAAGGTAGTCCAATCCCAGAAGCTCATCTGCCTTCTACAACAGGAGATATTCAGAATGCATCTGATGCACAAATGGTTAAGCTATTACTAGACCTTATGAAACAATATCCTGGCGCATCGATGAAAACCTATGCTAAGTTGATGGAAATATCCCCAACTTATGCATATTTCCTTGAGCAGAACTCCTGCAAAAAATGTTTTAGCAATTTTTGATTCTATCATTTTTATCCTCCATTCATTCTTTCCTTTTTTCTATTTCTTTTTTTTGAAGAAATCGAACTTAATCACATAATCAAAGAGAGAGATAATTACAACAGCTCCAAGTGGAAT
>NZ_JAFFQR010000055.1 GCF_020736845.1 Paenibacillus farraposensis | reverse complement strand
TCAGAATCTGCTCGCTTTCTTCTGCCGTAATCAGTTCGATTTCTCCCAGCTTCACATCCGGGTTCGCCGCCACGGCTTCAGCCAGCCGGATGAAGTGGCGTGTCATTCGTTCCACGGTTTCCCGTTGATACAATGCGGTTGCATATTGCAGGCCGAACTGGATGCCTGCCTCTTCCTCACTCGCTTCCAGCGTTAAATCAAACTTCGCTGGCGTTTGCTCCAATCCGTATGGACGGAAGCTCAGGTTGGTCAGCTGCAGCTCGCCTTCCTCGGTGGTTTGCAGCGTAAACATCGTATCGAACAGCGGGTTGCGGCTCATATCCCGCTTCACATTCAGTTTTTCCACCAGCTCTTCAAACGGATAGTCCTGGTGCTCGTAAGCTTGCAGCGCACGCGTCTTCACATCCTCCACGAAGCTGCGGAAGCTTTGCTCTGCTGTCGGATAGTTCCGCAGTGC
>NZ_JAFFQR010000054.1 GCF_020736845.1 Paenibacillus farraposensis | reverse complement strand
GAAACGTATCCTTCGTATCAGTTGTCCTTTGAGCTTTACAAAGAAGGGCACTTGGTAAGCATTCCCGATGTCGGTGTCACTTACAAGTTTAGTGATACATTAGGCGTTTTTGATGAACATGGGAAAATCGCGCATCCAGAAAATATTCCAGCTGCTGATGGTTTTATTCCTGTTGAGTTGGAAGTCGCCATTGCGAAACCGCATCGGGTACTTAAAGCACAGACCCGACTAATCGTGAAAGGGAAGGCAGACGACCCAAGTGTAATTGTGGCGGATGAGGCCGTAATCAAGGCGCCGGAGCTTATAAATCAACCGGAAACGTATCCTTCGTATCAGTTGTCCTTTGAGCTTTACAAAGAAGGGCACTTGGTAAGCATTCCCG
>NZ_JAFFQR010000007.1 GCF_020736845.1 Paenibacillus farraposensis | reverse complement strand
CCTGGTTTGGGACCAGGGGGTCGCATGTTCAAATCGTGTCATCCCGATAACCTTTCGTAAATGTTAAAAAAGGGTGTCTGATTATCAGACACCCTTTTCTACTTAATGTGTATTGGGGTAGTACCAGCGAAGCTGACACCACCCGCAAAGTAGATGTTATTAAATGGGGAATTTATTAATGACCTCGTTATACTCCTGCTGGGCATCGGTAATCGCCAGCTTTGAATAGACCTCCAACGACTTACGGCTTTCGTGGCCGGAATAAGGCTGTATAAGTGCGTCATCGATGCCCTGCTTTTTAAGCCAGGTCAACAGGAAATGTCGTAAGCGCGATTTCGATTCTGGAACCTATCGTGAAAGTGACAATAGAATACGAATCCCGTGAACAGCAGTTTGTGAAGCAGGCCAAATCGCTTGCAGATCGTATTGCTGAGCTGCTCCTTTTGTTTAGTTCATGAGCTATTGGTCTCTATGAGCTCATTAATGGAGTAGGCTGAGCGGAGCCATTCTGAGCGGATGGACGATCCGCAAGCTGCGGCAGGCCGGATACAAAATGTTTTAAGGCAACTCAAAGGCGCGAGCCGCCAGGGGAGATATCCCTAGCGGCTCGCACCTTTTTTGCGCTGGCCGTTATTCCTTTTGACCCATTTTCCACTTCTGGTATTCGAGGAAGTCCTTGAACTCTTTTTTGCTGACGCCCGAGACCATCGCTTCCTGCACCAGCTCCCACCATTCCGGGTCCAGCAAGTCCTCTGCAGGGCGGTCGCCGTACAAGAGCAGGTGGATCGAAACGTTTAAAGCATCGGCAATTTTCTCGATGAAGGAAATGGAAGGATTCGATTGAATATTTCGTTCGACATTGCTCAGGTAGGATTTTGCCACATCCGCTTTATCCGCAAGCTCGGACAAGGAATACCCCCGATCCTGGCGGATTTTTTGTATGCGGTCGCCAATACGTTCTGCCATGTAGCGTCGCCCTTCTATCAGAATAATTTTATGCCATTATATCAAATTATACGTGATAGGACAAAGGCGTATAGTCGGAATTTCGTTAAGTAAAGAACACCTTAACCCAGGAGCGGGGTAAGGTGTTCTGCTTGGATTTGACGGCTGAATTATTTGGCTTCTCCTGCGCCTTGCTTCGCTTCGAATGTCCATTTCAGGTTCAAAGCGTCACCTTGGAACTCGTTTTGATCCTGACCGTTATCCTTGAATTCGAACTTGACCACCAGGTCGTCGGTATCGCCGGCTTTCAGGCCCCCGTGCTCTTCGAACCAGGCCACCCATTTGTTCTGCACAGCGTCAGGGGCTAGATTTTGCAGTTCATACAGCGAGGTTTGGTAAATGACGGTTTCATTTTTGTCGATGTTCTTCAAAAAACTAACGATGACGTGTTTGCCGAAATCATCCACGTTTTCAGGGGCGCCCGGCTTATTTGTAACCGTATAGGTCGTTTTCAACAATACCTTGGCGATGTCGAGCGTACCTTCGTTTTTCAGTTTGAACGTGCGGATTGCGAAATCCCCCGGTTTGAGGGTGCCCACGTCAATGATCGCCGTCGGATCGGCGTTGAGATCCAAGGTGCCTGCGGCGAACGTGCCGGTCGTTTCCACGGAATCGCTAAAGTAAGCAAACGTGCCTCCGCCGATCAAACTTAATCCAAGCGCTGCGGCGGCTACTCCTAAACCCAAAGTCTTTTTGATACCCATACAAAATACCTCCCTAATTTTAAATGATTTTTTTATATTGCACCCTTATGAAGTCATAAGGAGAACAACCGAAAGTTAGAAGCAAGCGATTTGGTGCGTTATGGGGCCTTGGTATCCGGTTGGGATGCGTTCGGGTCCGACTTCTTGTCTTCCAGCGCCGAAATGGTTTTCCATAAGGACGCTAAGGCATACAGGAACAAAAGGACCCCCGGGATGATCAACAGTGTGACATTCCCCAATTTCGTTCCGGCAAAGTTGAGAGCGTATCCTGCGTAAGGGACGGTAAAGCCGGTATAAACACCGGTGATATTGGCCGGATCAACCGGCTCCAGGTCGGCGGCATCGTTGTTGTCTCCCTTGGTCCGGTAAAGGAGCTGACCGGTTAGCTTATTGCGGGTTACTTCGATGATGCGGTGGGTAATCAGCTTCTTTTCGCCCGCCCGGAAGGTGATGACATCGCCGGCGGTAAATCGGGTCATGTCGCCTCCGGGCTTAATGGCCACGATGGAACCGGTAAGTATGGAGGGCTCCATCGAGCCGGACAACACCGTTTTCAACTGATAACCGTAGAAATTCGGTTCGCTGCCGGACATTTTCGACATGACGACGGAGCCGGCCACGGTAATAAAGGCAGCCACCATCAGAAACGTCAGTGCATTTCTCAACCATTTTCGAATCCGCATAACTCATTCACCGCCTTCCGATTCATTTGCGGAAGAGGGGGCAGCATCGGCATCGGCGGAATCCGCCTGGCCTTGCTTATCCTCATCTTCGTCTTTGTCCGCTGAATCGCCGCCGCCGGTCGGCGCGCCATCCGCAGGAGTCCGTACATCCCCGCGGCCCGTCCCGCCAACCGTCGGGGTCTTCCCATCGGCAGGCGTTTCGCCGTTGCTCGGGTTCTCGTCCTCGTCCGGGACTGCCGTTTCATCCTCTCCGGCTTGCTCTTCTTGTTTGGCTTGCTCTTCCTTCAGCTTCTTCAGCCGTCCGATTTCCGTCAGCCGCTGCCCTCTCTGCGCCTCCAGACTGGAGATGTCGGCGGTCAGACCTGCTATGGACGACTGCAGGGAGGCCTGCACGCTTTCAAAGTAAGCGAGCAGCTCGCCTCCGACGGGGTCTCCATCGACAGCGATCTGGCCATCGAAAGGTTGGGCGAAGGTAAAGGCTGCATTGCTATCGGCCTCAAAGCTGTCGAACGTCATCAATCCTAATTGATGGACGGAACGCAAGTAGTTCAGGATCTCTTGCAGCGTCCCGCTTAACGGATCGGAAAGCAATCTGTGCCGCTTCAAATGGTCGGTGATGCGGTCTAGCAGCGTCGTTTGCGACAGTTGGGCGCAATTCGGCTCCAGCTCGTCCAGCGAGGTTAGCAGTTCATGAATCAGCGCGGAGGAGGCGGCAAGTTCCTGAAGCAGTTCCTGCCAAATGGACTGATTCAAGGCCTTTTGCTGCTCCAGCTGCTGAATCATGGTGTTCAATTCACCGATTCGCTCCGACAGGTCGGCCGTGGCCGACTCCAACCGGCTGCTGACCTCGAATCCGCTTGCGCCCATCAATCTTCCTTTTAATGAAGCGGCCTGTTCGAGGTGTTCGGCCAACAGCGAAAGTTGGCTTTCGATTTGGCTGGGAAAAACCCGGCAAGCCTTAATTTCCGAATTATCCTCGCGTACGCTGGTGAATCTCCCGAAGGTGGTGCCGACTTGCTGGGAGGTCCACAATAGCAAGGTAGAAAGGATCAATCCGGATTGCAGCGATATAACCATAGTTTGTTTCTTTCGTTTTTTGCGCAATTTGCGGATCACGTCAGTTCGGGATCTTCGCAGAAAAGGTTCCTCCTTTCTAAGCAGGATTTTGTCTGTTCGTTGACTTGTTCGTTATTAAGAATATATTCCGCGACTTAAATATACACGAAACCCTAGAAGAAAAGAAAACCGGAGGATCATTGAAAAATTCTCAATAAAGAACGAAAATCTTGAGTTTTCTTGATATTTTGGCCGATTACGTTTATTTTTCATTAATTACGTTCTTTTTTAAGAACGAAATCTTGTTTTGTGGATTGCATCAAATTTTCTACTGTAATTGACAAGAAATGTGATCTACAAACAAAATACGCTAACTTTCCCCTCGAAATCTGCTTGTTTGTCCTACGCGGAGCGACATACTTTTCATATCGGGGACATTATAATAAGAATCAAGAAAGCGCTTTCTGGTTGAAAGCCCGTTATCCATTGGCAAACTATAGCACCAGTAAAGGGTAAACCTGCCCGGAAAGCAGGGGCACAAAGTCCCAGTTCTAAGGTAGAGATACTAGGATGGCTGGCCGGGACAAGCCCAAATAATGATCTTAGGAGGGATTACTGTTGGAAAAGTCCGCCCAGGTTATTGTTCGTGATCGGTACCCCGGGGAAATCGATCCTGAATGGGTGGTTCTGCTCGCTATGGCCAAGGAGGCGGGGATATCCATCGAGGAGGTTCGGCGCTTTTTGTCGGGGGAACGATCATCAAATTATGCACAATGGCATTTACATAATAGATAGCTGGAAAAGGGAGCTGGAGAATCGTCTTGAGCGGAAGTGGGACGATTCTTTTTTTCGGCGATTTTTCTTCGGAGGCAAAAAGGGGCGTAAAACGCGGCGCCAGCGCGGTGTGAGGGGAAAAACGGCGCTTTTTGTATGCCAAAGGCGATTCAGGGGTGCAAGAGCGCGGAGCATCGGCACTCGGGAAAGTTAAAGAAAGAGCGCTGCAGAGAGCCTATTGGGGGTACAGCCGACATACAAGTAAAAACAGGTCACTTTACGGTAAAAAATACCATTAGATGACCTGTTGATCTTACGGAGGTGTCAGATGAATGGAAGTATACCAGCTAACACACGCGCAACTTAACATAGCGTTCGAAGTGCTTCAGGGCGTGAAGGAGGATCGTCACCGTAAAAGCAATGTGCTTAAAGGCACATACTCCGTCCCACCAAGAGATTATGCAACTGATCCTGGCGATTCTCTGACGATACAAGGAGTGGCGATAGCAAAGGATGCTGTTAAGTACATTGATAATCTGCATTACGTCAAATTCGGCCACCACGGATGGGAGGGCGAGACAGAGTATAAGCAGATTGCTGCAATGCTCAACGCAAGCCCACAAGAGCGAGCTATGGCGGCACACCTGACTTTGAAGGAATCATTATAAGTACATGAAACAAGCGAGAGGGATACACACTCTGTTCTACTGTAAGATTTTCATTAGGAGAAAACCGGTTATAAGGTGACATTTCTCCAGTACAACAAAAGTATCTATAAAAGCATTGACATGTTATCTCATTCAATGTACCATGTAATTGAAATATATTACATATTATAAAAGCATTGACATGTTATTTCATTCAATGTACCATGTAATTGAAATATATTACATATTATAAAATCATTGACATGTTATCTCGTTCAATGTACCATGTAATTGAAATATATTACATATCAATTTTCTTTTGGGGATGATTTCACAAATAACAAATTACATGTATGGCGTCCTTTGTTGCATAAATGCAGGTGATGCGCGAAAAGTCGGCTGGTGTGGTATTTATCTGTATAGTCCTGGGTTACAAAATCCGATTTTCATTTATATCTTCTGTGGAACCGGTTCCCAAAAGAGTGTAGTTAAGAATGAACATTCAGTTTTTTTCGTTTAAGGAGCAGCTTCTCGATCTCGGAATTAGATGTTTCCCGCACCTGGCGTCTTCAAAAACCGTTTTTGCGAGTGATAAGAGGCTAACAATCTATCGGAAAAAGAGGCGATATTCATGTTGAACATACAGAAAGAAGGTTTGGCCATACGCGGAGCCAAACCCGTCAGGGAAAAGTGGCTGCCTTACGGCAGGCAGTGGATCGACGACGCGGATGTACAGAGTGTCGTCGACGTTTTAAAAAGCGATTTTCTTTCCTCAGGCCCTAAAATTCCCGAGTTTGAAAAAGGCTTGGCTGAGGAGGCCGGAACTAAATACGCCGTTGCCTTTTCCAGCGGCACTGCTGCGCTGCATGCTGCTTGTTTTGCCGCAGGGATCGAAAGCGGTAGCGAGGTGATTACGACTCCCCTAACCTTTGCAGCCAGCAGCAACTGCGTGTTGTATATGGGAGGAAAACCAGTCTTCGCTGATATTCACCCCGAAACCTTCAACATGGAACCACAAGCCATTCTCAAGCAAATAAGCTTACACACAAAAGCCCTAATTATTGTCGATTATGCCGGACAGCCGGCACCATATGACGAGATTACCGACATGGCTTCGGCCCACGGGCTCGTCACCATTCGGGATGCGGCTCATTCCATCGGTTCGATTTATAAAGACCGACGAGTGGGAATGTCGACAGATATGACGATTTTCAGCTTTCACCCTGTCAAGCATATTACAACAGGTGAGGGAGGGGCCGTCGTCACCGATAAGAAAGAACTATATCGGAAATTGCTGATGTTCAGAAACCATGGGATTACACGAGACGCCCAAGAGCTGCAGCGTCAATATTTGCCCAAATGGTACTATGAAATGCAAATTCTCGGCTACAATTACCGGATTACTGATATTCAGGCGGCTTTAGGAACAAGCCAACTGCAAAAGCTTGATCAATTTGTGGACAGGCGGCGTGAATTGGCCTCCTTGTATAACGAGGCATTTCGGCAGATGCCGGAATTGGCTTTCCAGCGTCAGGCGGAAGGGACTTCCTCCAGCTGGCACCTGTACCCTCTGCGTTGGAAAAGAGATTATTTTACAGCAGGTCGGGATGACATCTTTCAAGCCTTGCAGGCAGAAAATATTGGCGTTAATTTACACTACACCCCGGTTTATTTGCACCCCTACTATCAATCGTTGGGCTATAGACGAGGCCTATGTCCGAACGCAGAAGCTTTATACGATGAAATTGTCACCATTCCTTTATATCCGCTGATGACAGATCACGATCTGCAAGACGTCGTGGATGCTGTGACCAAAGTATATAACTATTATTTGAAATAACCGTTTTTCATGCCTGGGCGAAGTTTAGAGGAGGACGTGTTTTGCAACAGCTCACCTTATTTCGTTTAACCTTGCCTATTTTTCTGGATGCCTTCTTTCATATCGTATTAGGTAATGTCGATACATTAATGCTATCCCATTACTCGGAACAGGCTGTAGCCGCTGTAGGCATTTCATCGCAAGTTTTTGCCATGTTTATATTTATTCTTGAATTTATGGCGATGGGCTCGGGCATTCTTATTGCTCAAATGCTGGGAGCCGGACATCGTGACAGGGCTTCCCATATCGCCAACTCTTCCGTTTATTTGAACAGCCTGATCGGCTCAGTCCTTATTTTTGTACTTTTTTTCTCGGCGCCTTTCGTGTTCAAGCTGTTCAATCTTTCGACAGAGGCGTACCAGTTCGGCGTTCATTACACACAAATTGTGAGTGTTTCTCTTCTTTTTGAGGCCATCCTTATTTGCATCAGCACGATAATGAGAAATTATGGATTCGCCAAGGAGCCCATGTTTGTCGTAGTAGGCATGAACGTGATTCACGTGCTGGGCAACAGCATCGCATTGTTCGGCTTCCTGGGCATTCCGCCACCCGGACTTACGGGAGTCGCTGTCAGCACATGCGCCAGCCGGCTGCTCGCCATGGTTTGCATGATCTATTTGTACAAACGCAAGCTGAAGCTGAAATCCGACCGCAGTCATTTTATCGAAGATTCCAAAGCGATCGTTAAGGTGGGCATACCAACGGCCGGGGAGGGGTTGTCCTACGATTCTTCACAAATTCTAATCACGTATTTTGTCACCTTTTTCGGAGTTGTCGCGATCACGACCAAAGTCATCACTTATAACATTATGCTGCTGATCATGATTTTCTCCTATTCCATGGGACAGGCCACGCAAATCATCGTAGGTCATCTAGTTGGGGCGAAAGAACATCAAAAAGCTTATGGACAAGCCATGTTAAGCCTGAAAATTTCAACGCTCGTGTCGCTGGTGATCGCTCTTGTGTGTTTTTTCACATCCGAGCATTTGCTTGCTTTGTTTACGTCAAACCGGGATATTATTGAAACCGGCAAAGTGCTCCTGGCGCTGTCGATATTGCTGGAACCGGGCAGAGCGTTCAACTTTGTTCTGAGCAGCTCGTTAAAAGCTTCCGGTGACATTCGGTTTCCGACGGTTCTCGGCGTCATCAGCATGTGGGGACTTTGCGTACCAGCAGCGTTTATCATGGGCAACGTACTTGGTTTCGGTTTAAAAGGAGTATGGCTGGCCTTCATTTTGGACGAGTGGCTGAGAGGACTCATTTTCCTCTATCGCTGGAAAAGAAAAGGCTGGATAACGAAAGGTTTGGTCGCCACAGAAGATAAAGAAATATTAGGGTCATCAAAGGAAAAGGAGATGAGTGTATGAGCAGAAACAAATATTTACTTTTTGGCGGGGGAGGTTTTATAGGCTCGACCATCGCGGAACAGCTTGTGCAGGACCACGAGGTCACGATTGTGGATGCGGTTCCTTTTACACAGACAGTTGCCTACCAAAAGGGGTTGACCAATGTCACCTACTTGCAAGTCAACGCTACTGACCGTTCAAAAGTGTTGGAACTGGGAGAAGATTACGACTACATCGTGCATGCGGTAGCCATTTTGGGGATTAGCAAAGTCGCTCAGGAGTCTATCCTCACGATCAATACCAATTATTTAAGTTGCCTGTATGCGCTTGAGCTGGCGAACAAGCAACATCATCTCAAAAAATTTCTTACCTTCAGTACGAGCGAGGTATACGGCCAGCACACGATTGCTGCGAAGGAAAGCGATGACTTTACCGTCGGAACTCCGGAAACGGCCCGATGGTGCTATGCGTCCAGCAAGGTGCTAAGCGAGCATTTGACTTACGCCTATAATCGGGAGTACGGCATTCCAACGATTGTAATTCGTCCTTTTAACATATATGGGGAATACCGTTTGGGAACAAATGCCATATCGAATCTGGTCATGAAAGCACTGAAAAATGAAGATTTAATCATTAGCGGAACCGGAGAACAGACCAGAGTGTGGTGCCACATCAACGACTTTGTTTCCGGTGTCATCGGGGCTCTGCATTCCGAGTACCAGGGAGAGTCCTTTAATCTCGGAAATCCAAATGAACAATGCAGCATCAAGGACTTGGCACGTCGAATAGTGGCTTTAACTCAATCCAAATCGAAAATTGTTATATCCGGTTCCAGCGAGCCTGACGTGCTGCAGCGGACGGTCGATATTTCCAAAGCTCAAAGCTGTCTTGGATATCAGCCTGTCACTTCGCTTGAAGAGGGATTGAAAAAATATATTGCTTGGGCAAACAAGACGTTAGCCTTGGAAAAACCGGGGGTATCGCGATGACAGAACGAAATGTCTTCGGCTTGTCCTTTTACGCCAAATACGGCGAGCAACTTCAACCGGATTACGCGGATTTGTTTGGCAAAGTAGAGGCGGCGATTTTCAATCGCGAAGATTTGCTCGATCCCATTTGGGATTCCGTTTGGGCGAATACCAGAAGAGCCGTCGACTGGTTCGGCGGCAGAAACACCAGCTTTCATTTCCCCGTGAACCATAGCAACATCGTTACCGATCCCTTCGTGAAATCGCGTCTTATTGAAACTTTGCAGAGGTCGGAGCAGCTCGGCATCCCTCATGTGGTCGTCCATGCCAATCAGCTTTATTTATTGGAAGAATGGAAGCATCAGAACATGGACGAATTGAGGGCAGGATTTCTGGATTGCTTGCAGGATGTCATCCATCAGGCCGGGAGCAGCGTTTCGGTATGCCTGGAAAATTTGCCGCCTATCGGAAATTTGTACGATGACGCCGATCCCGTCTTTATATTTACAAAAGATTTTCAAGATATACAGATCGGCAAAATGTTTTTCACATGGGATATTTGCCATTATTTTAACACGGTGTATACGATGAATTTCGCCCGCACCCATCCTGAATTTCAAGACATGCTTCCCAGCTATTCGCCTTGTGACTATATGGATTTCAAAACCATGATAAGCAAAATCAAGCATTGGCACTTTTCTGCGTTTAATCAAATCGCGAATCCTATTACGCAATCCTCCTGCCGGGAAGGCGTTCTTCCCTGGGAAAGCTGTGTGGACGAAAGCTTGTATGCGGAAGCGTTAACCTTGATCCATGAGGACGCGGTGCGGGAAAATAAAGCCATCATTTTTGAAATTTCGGAGAAAGACTACACCCGGCGCACTCATGTCCTTCAAATGCTCGAATGGGCAAAAAAGGTCGTAAAGGAGCATTCCCTTTCATGAGCGTCTCTTCCATTGATTACGTGTATGAGCGTGTCCTTGAGCTTGGCTCGCGGTTAATTCGTTTGCATCCGACCTACTCAAGACCATCGGCCCAAAAGGAAGCCCAGCTTTTGATTCAGCAGGCGCTGGAGCAAGAAGGCTGGACAACCTATATGGATGTGTTCACGGTATCGGAGCTGAGAAGCAGGGATCTGATGCGGCATCCTTGGGAATACAACAGCTTTTATAAAGATGGTCTCGAAATGATCAAGCACAATTTGTATGCTGTTGCCGACTCGGGCCGTCCGGGGCCAACGTTGATTTTAAACGGGCATATTGATGTAGACATTTTGAATAGCAGCGCAGACGCAGATGACTTGCCCTGGAACACCAAAGGGGACATAGTTGGAGGAAAGCTGCAAGGCCGGGGCGCCACAGATATGCTGATCGGGCTTAGCAGTTTGGTTTATGCGCTCAGCTTATGCAAAGAACGATTCACGAAAGGAAAGCTTATCTTTACTTCTGTCGTAGACGAGGAAATCGGAGGCAACGGCTCGATACGAGCTTGCGAATGGCTCAAGGACAACGGTTATGCGCCTGCTAGGCAAGAACCGATAGAAGTAGTCATTGCTGAACCTACAAACATGACAATCTGCACTTCTTCTCTTGGTTTTCTTCCCTTCAAACTTCACATTCAATCCAGAAGCATACACATGAATGCCCAGCAGCACAACCAAATTGCCGAGATCGCCTCGCTTCTCCATGCTATTAATACCTTCAAAGGAGAGCATGAGGGGTTGAACTTGAATATCGGCATCATTACCGGCGGAACCGACCCCAGCATTCCTGTTCAGGATCTGCACATAGAAGGAGTCATCGCCAGTGACAGCAGGTACACGATCAGAGCGATCAAAGAAGCTTTTGAACAAGCGGTTTTGACTTATACCGTCCAATATCCAAATTTGGTTATCGAGCCTATGGAAAGCCATGGCATGAAGTTTGGAAAGGCACTTGAACAAGAAGTATTTCCAAGCTCATGCGATGCATCTGTTTTTCAATATTTCGGATATCAAACAGTAATTTTTGGTCCGGGACGGCTGGCTCAAGCCCACACCGAGGATGAATATATCGACCTGGACGATGTCAAAAGCTACATTCAAAGCCTGAAAGAGCTTTTAATCGACTTTTTCGGATAAGCAGAGGAGGGGCTGCGATGAATACCGATTTTACGCCTCCGCAAACAAGCAAATGCTTGTTGTATCCATCGGAATACCGGTATGTTCCTGTTTCTTATTGCGCTCTGTCCAATCTCAAGGGGGACAGCAAGCAAGTCATCTCTCAATTACGCGATGAAATAGCGGCTGTTTTTGACATCGGGGATTCATCGCAAATTTATTTATTCGACAGCGCTTCTTCGGCCATTATCGCGTTATTGGCCACTCTAAAAGCTTTTAGCAAAATCAAAAAAGTGTATGTGCCTTCGTTTTCGTGTACAGAATTGGCTGATTCGGTCATATCAGCGGGACTTGCGCTTTGCGTTTATGACATTACAGACGATTTCAGGCCGAGTCACGATTTCGTGCGTTCTTTATTCAACGAGGAAGAGGCCGTTCTGATCCTTCCCGCATTATTTGGTTCGCGCCCCGTGGAAGCGGAGCTCATGAACCTGATTGATCAATTAATAATGCCTGTCATTTTTGACGAGGCGCAGTCGTTTCCCATGCCGCCTCAATATAGGGGGACAGCTTTGAACAGCTATTTTTCCGTCATTTCATTCGGCAAATCCAAGCCTCTCTCATCCATTGGCGGCGGAGCGCTCATTGTTCATCGTCCGGACTCGAACGTCATGTTCAAGGAATTCGAGCCAGAGGAAGGGGATATCCGGCAAGGGGACTGGCTTCCACATCTCGCATCCGCCGTACGCCGCCAACTAAGCAGGTATGCCTGGGGGCGGAAAGCGATCGGGTTTCAATATCGATATACCAATTTGGAAGCCCTGCACAGCGCTCAGCAATTCCATGTGCGCGAGCCGCAATGGATTACCTTGCTTCAAGCCCGAATGGCGCTTATGCGTTTGCGGACCTTTCAAGCCTACAAGCAGCGTCAGGACATGCATGTGGCGCGCCTGCTCAATACTTTGGAACGTACATTCGGGAAACCATCGTTGCAATTTGTTCTCAAACGAGATCGTCAATGCTTGCTTCCCATACGCGTGCCCAATCATAAAAGAAAGGCCATTGGCATTTATTTGGGTCAAAGGGGGGCACAAACTACATTTTATTACTATCCTCTTCACAAAATGGAGCGGTACAGGCAGTTGTTTCAACTGCAAGAGTGTGGTAATTCCGAGCGTATTTTCGGCGAAATTTTATTGCTGCCGATCCATGCAGACTCGTCCCCTCGCCATATTAATAAACTGGAAAGGATCATTCGCCAATTTTATGAGCACACAACAGATACTTAGTCCACGGACGCCATTCATTGAGTCCGGCTTTGCGAAACTGGTCGGCAAATACTTGGATTTTGAGTATGTGCCGCTTGATATTCATTGGGACGGTCAAACTTATGCGATCTCCTTGTATAAAAACACCAGAACCGGCTCATATCAAATCGGCGCAGTAGGATATGGAGGAATTGTTCCTTTTCCGCATGAATTCCGTACTTTTCGCCAAATTGTTGATCTCATTTCAAAGCGGCACGGAAGCATCGCCCAAATTACCCTTCCCCCGATCGGGGAAAATGTACTCGCTTGGGAGTTTGCCGATATGGGTTTCAGGCAAGAAGTTCTGGAAACTTATATTTTAGATTTAACAGCCTATCGGGAGCAGAAGGAAATGCTCTTTAAAGGGAGAGTACGGACGGATATCCGGTTCGCCGAGAAGTCGGGCGTTTATGTGAAAACGTGTGATTCCGAACAAGAGCTGCTGCAGTTCTACGACATTTACAAGTCGACCATGGAACGCGTGCAAGCGAGTTATGTAACGCCTTATGCGCTTATAAGCGAATTGACCCGGCATTCGCCTGACGCCCGTTTGTATGTGGCTCTCAACGATAAGCATCGCGTTATTGCCGGTAGCTTCTTCCTACAAAATGAGGAAAATGTATTTTATTGGATCAATGCTTCCGATAGTGAATTTAGAAATTTGCGGGCCAACTATCTGATTCTGAAACAGGCCATTGATGACACCTATGAGACGAAGTCTTACTTAAATTTCGGTTATTCTCATAATCCCAGTATTGCCAATTCCAAGCTTGGCTGGGGGTGTCAAATTCAAAAATATATCCGATTAACAAAGGAGCTGCTCAAATGAAATCTATTTACTTCATCCCTTCCAACCGCAACATTGAAAGATGTCTGACCAGCTACATCAAGGAGATCGCATTTGCCCAAAAAGAGTACGGGATTCAAATTCCGGTTGTGGTTCCGGAAACGAACGACAAGGATTTTGTCGCGCATAACAAGCATGTCATCGACCAACTTCAAAAGGAGTACCCGGGGACGGAAATCTTGCATTTGACCACGGACAAGCAAGAAGTCTATTTCAATCTTTTGCTGGAAGCTGAGGATCCTCAGTTCAAAAGGGTGTTTTTGGCGCAGCATACGGACTATGGAAATTGCATGAACAAACTGTTTTTGATGACCTGCTCGCTGGGCGGAGACGCGCTGCATCGTAGAGATTCGGATACTAGGCTTATTTTTGACGAATTAGATGCCAAGGAGCTGTATCCAATCGAAATTGAATTGGAGTATTTAGGTAAAAAAGTTTCGGAATGCAGCAATATTACGATTCATACCGACGATACTTCTGTTGTGAACCGGGAGATTTGGGTAGTAGGCAGTAATTATTACGGGGAATGGAATTTGGATGTGCGGGATTTTGCGCGCGTTTCATTCGATCCAATCTATAAATTATATGAACTGCTCGGATTCCCGAAAGAGAGCGTCAAAGAAATTTGCGATACGGCCTTCCAGCTTGACCAGCACTTCGCCCAGACCGAAAAGCTGACCCTTGTCACGTCGGTGAATGACGGCTTAAATCCGGATTGCGGTAATGTCGCCGTCTATAAGCTGCATGAAAAGCTTCCCAATTTGCCTGGCCGCAATACAGCAGCGGCGGACTATTTCGCTTTTGACACTGCAACGGCACTCGGCGTTCCATCAGTCCATCATACAAGAGAAGTGTTCCATGAATATAAAAAAGATGAATTCCAGCTGCAAAATAAAATGAAATATTGGGAAGGTGTCTCCAAGTTTGCGGATTACTTCAACTCTTACATGAGCATCTATAACAACGATCTGAATACGACATTCGTCCCCGATCGTCAGGAACTCATTTCCAATGACATCATCCAAGGGATAAAGTCATATGTTTCCGGCTTTTCAAAGGCTGACATCGGGGAGCGTATTGAACGTATCAACCGTATTGCCAATGAGGTGCTGATTCCTTTCAATGAACAGTACGCCCAGGTTGGTTCGTATATTGTGGATCACTCCGACCAGCTTGTCAAAGAGGCCAATGAAGAATATGAATTTCATGTCAAACTGATCGAAAGGTGGGGGGATTTGATCCAGCGAGCCAAAGAGATTGATTTGCGCAAAATCATCGGCCAAAGTTCAGTTGTCAACAAGTAATTTATTGATTGCAAAACCTTGGGAATTACCATAATTTGATGAAAAGGGTGGTTAACATGAGTCTTGAGGAGAAAATATTTAACTTTAAAGCGAATATCTCGGTGATTGGTTTAGGATATGTCGGGCTGCCTTTAGCATTGAACCTGGCAGATGTCGGTTACCGGGTAACTGGAATCGATTTGTCGGCATCCAAGGTGGATATGCTTGGCAGAGGGGAGTCTTACATCAGAGATATTCCGAATGAAGTTCTCTGGAAGGTGAACCAGACCGGAAGGTTTCATGCAAGCAATGATTTCTCTTTCATCCAACACTCCGATGTCATCATAGCTTGTGTTCCGACCCCTTTAAATGAATATGCCGAGCCTGATTTATCAGCGATCTATTCCGTTGTTGAGCAATTGCAATCATATATGAAAAAAGAAAGCTTGATTATTTTGGAAAGCACCACATATCCCGGCTGCACAGAGGAAATCATACAGGCGCGTCTCGAAGCAACGGGATTGCAAGCAGGGAGAGACTTCTACTTATGCTTCTCTCCCGAACGGATTGATCCTAACAATAAGCATTATACGCTCGACAATACACCTAAAATTGTTGGCGGCACCACTCCGCAGTGCTCCAAAATTGCTTCGGAAATGTATAAGAAAATAAGCAAAGAAGTGATCACTGTTTCTTCGCCTAAAGTGGCCGAATTTTCAAAATTGCTAGAGAATACATTTCGAAGTGTCAACATTGCCTTTATTAACGAAATAGCTATGATGAGTGAAAAAATGGGGGTTGACGTGTGGGAGGTTATTAATGCCGCATCCACCAAACCATTCGGTTTCATGCCTTTTTTCCCTGGCCCCGGAATAGGAGGACATTGCATCCCGCTCGACCCTATGTATTTGTCATGGAAAGCCAAGTACTATAAATTTTTCAGCAGATTCATTGACCTGGCCAATGTTATTAACAATAGCATGCCTGACTATGTTGTGAAAAAGCTTCACAAATTGCTTAACAAACGGTCCCTTCCTATCAATAAGTGTAAAATTTTGATTTTAGGGGTTGCTTACAAGCCGGAAGTTAACGACTACAGGGAATCGCCGGCATTGGAGTTGATCAGGTTGCTACTCGCTGAAGGAGCTCTTATCGATTTTTACGATCCTTACGTGGATCGCATCACACTTCAGGATGGACATACGATGTTTTCAGTAGCGTATGACCTAAAAGCGTTTAAACAATACGAATGCTGCATTTTGGTTACTGCGCACAAGTCATTCCATTATCGGGAATTGAAAGACTTGAATGTACCGATTTTTGATACTCGAGATGCGTTCCGCTCATTTGATGATGCACATATTTACAAGCTAGGATCCGGCTTGGAAAACGAAACAAACTATGACGCTCAAGGAAAATGGATAGAGAAAGTGAGTGCAGTCCAAGGATAATATAACCGAGTGATAAGGGTGAACTTTCGTGATTCAAGCAAGTGTCATCATGCCAACCTATAATAAAGCAGAATATTTAGAGTTAACGCTGGCTTCTTTCTCCGGCCAACAACATAATAATTTTGAAATTATTATTATTGATGATGGAAGTACAGATCACACGGCAAAGGTTGTCCAAAAATATAAAAATAAATTGATATTCAATATTTACTCCAGCAAAACCAAGGCAGATCCCGGGCAAGAAATGTAGGATTGCAACTATCTAAAGGAGATATTATCGTTTTTAACGACGATGATCGCATCGTACCGCCAGATTTCATCGCCAGTCACATTAAGAGGCTATTATCGGAAACTGAAAAGACGATCGTGATCGGCTGGAAAAAAATATCCTATCGATTTTCAAGCAGCATTTGCCGTTTAGCTCGCAAGAAATTGTGGCGCTAGTTCGTAAAAATCCGGAATTTGCTGCTATAGCGGACGGGGCGGAGCCAGGGGGTTCTATTCCTTTTCTAACCGAAGCGGATTTGAATCCATACGATCAGGCTATCCTTGAGCGATATACGACAATGGATGGATACGATAGTTTCCCGGACTTTTTTGCGGAATATGGCGACGATCTGAAAGATTTTCAACTGAAATGGATTGTAGTCACAACAGCGAACATGTCGCTGCGACGTTCTTTTCTTTACGAGGTCGGCTTGTTTGATGAGCAGTACAAAGGGTGGGGAATGGAAGACACCGATCTGTCTTATCGCCTCTACAAAGCCGGCGGCGACTTCTGTTTTACTCCGCATATTGTCAACCTGCATCAATTGCACCCGAGAGGAAGCACGTTCGCAGCGGAGAAAGATTTCCGAAGAAATTCTTTATACTTTTGCCATAAACACAAGAGCTTGGAGGCCTATCTGTTTTACCGCTGGACGCATCAGGAAATAGAAATGAAGACGGCCAACAACATGTTCAAACTGGCAAAAAGCGATGCGTCGCTAGCAGAAGAACTGACGTTTCTTTACGAGAAATTGTTTTTCTCGAACGTTGGATCTTTCCCGCAATGAATCCGATAAGCACGGTTAATGGAAAGTAAGTACATTAGAAAAGGATGATTTTGGACATGATCAAGAAAGCCATCATACCGGCAGCTGGGCTTGGAACACGGTTTCTACCGGCCACCAAGGCGCAGCCGAAAGAGATGCTTCCCATTGTCGACAAACCGACTATTCAATATATAGTGGAAGAAGCCATCGCTTCAGGCATTGAAGACATAATGATTGTTACAGGCAGAAACAAAAGGGCGATTGAGGATCATTTTGACCGCTCTGTAGAACTGGAAATGGCTCTGCAAAAAAAAGAGGAATTGCTGAAAATCGTAAAAAGCATTTCGAAAATGGCGGATATTCATTATATCCGCCAAAAGGAACCGCTTGGATTAGGACATGCGATTAGCTGCGCTAGGAAGTTTGTCGGCAACGAGCCATTCGCGGTTTTACTCGGGGACGATATTATTGAAAGCGAAGTTCCCTGTTTGAAGCAGCTGATTCAAGTGTATGAACATGAGAGAAAGTCTGTCGTTGGCGTACAGAAAGTGGACTGGAGCGATACTCACAAATACGGCATTGTAGCGCCAGGAGCGCAAACCGGAAATCAAATCGGAGTGCTAAATTTGGTGGAAAAGCCAAAACAAAACGCGCCGTCTAATTTGGCCATTATGGGACGGTATATATTAGATCCAAAAATATTTACTTATTTGATGGACACTTTGCCAGGGGCCGACGGCGAAATTCAACTGACGGACGCTTTATGCGGCATAGCTTATGATCAGGGCCTGATCGCTGTACAATTCGAAGGCAAAAGATACGATGTCGGCGACAAATTTGGTTTCCTGCAGGCGACAGTGGATTTTGCGCTAAAAAACAAAGATTTACATGCGAGATTTAAACAATATTTGATGGAACTCAGCAGGGAATTCACACATATATCTTGAGTTGAAAAAAGAATGGCTAAACAACTAGTAGATCGCTCTGGAAATAACGTTTATGACGAGTTATTTTTCCAGGCCATATGTCCAGCGAAAAGGTAACGGGTTTTGGTTATTTTCCTGAAGGTACAGTTCAATACGTTGCTTCAATTCATCCTTAGACTTAACGCGAAGATGACGAAGCACTTGTCGGGTCATTTTGGCAAAAAAGCTTTCAATGACATTCAACCAGGAACCATGTTTAGGGGTAAAGACAAGCTCGAAACGTTCCGGACGAGTCGCCAGATACGCATTGGTTTCTTTTGAAATATGTGCAGAATGATTGTCTAAAATGATTTGAATACGCAACTCCGGGCTGTAGTGCGCATCCAGCTTTTGGAGAAAATTAATAAATTCGCGACTGCGATGTCGTTCTTCGACTGAGCCAATGACTTCGCCTGTAACCAAATCAATACCAGCAAGCAGACTCAGCGTACCGTGTCGTTTGTATTCGGAATCGCGACGGATTGTGGCGTGCTCTCCAGGGACAGGCGGCAAATCTTCAGCGGTATTGCCAATCGCCTGAATACCGGGCTTCTCGTCGTAGGACAAGTACACGTCGCAGAGCGGTTTCAACTCTTCATTCTCCAAAATGTATTCCACTTGTTGGTATACACACAGCACTTCGGCACATTTGACGTCAAAGTCGGGATCCCTGCGCTCTAAGTAATAACGAACCTTGTGCGGCTGAAGATCATGCACGTTCAAGAGGCGAAATACACTGCTGGGCGACATGCTGGAAAGGCACTCGTAACCTTCGGATACCGCATGATTGCGTACATGCTGGGCCAATAGACGTTGCGTCCAGACTTCATAAGAGTAGCCTAGCTCTTTGGGTTTCTGACAAGCAAGTGAAATCACCCAAGCTTTGGCTTCGGGCGTCACAACGGCGGGTCTCCCCGAACGTTGCTCTTCACTCAGAGCAGCCTCCGGCCCTAGCGACAGCGCTTTATCGATGCAACGGTTGACCTTTGGAACCGTCGTGCCCAGGGCTTTTGCAATTTGGGAATGCTCAACCCGTCCGCATAATGCAAATCATGCGAGCCCGCTCAACCCGCCGATACTCTTCTGAGCGCGCATGACTGATTTTTTGAAGCATATCGTGATCTGTGGGGGAAAGTTGTATTTTCTCTTTTTTCGATTGAAATGGCATGCTCTCTCTCTCTCTCCGTTCAATGGTAGATACAAAGAGTATACCACATTTTACCGGAATATAGTTACGTTATTTAAGGGTCGATATACTAGGGCGTGTCTGAAAATTATCTATTGCCTCCAAGAAGAACATATGTCATAATTTTACAGATGCGAAATCACGAGGAGGCCTGTAACAGGATGCTAAGACGCCACGAAATTCAAGATGCGGACTGGGAACGAATTCAAGATCTACTGCCATCCGAAAATAGACAACCAGATATTGAAGATGATTTGGTTGGTATTGATTCGAATAGTAGTGACAGCAAACAAGTGCGAACCTCAACTACGGCATCAAATGAGCGTGGGTTGTCAATTCCTTGGGCATCTGGTCCATCAGGCCAATCACTTTCAAGTGTGTCAGCATTAGACAGGGTCATGTTATTAAATGAAACACCATGCATCATCAGATTCATACGAGCCAAGTTGTAGGTTGTCGTATTTTTTTCTTGACCAAAAAATTTAATCGCCCCGGGTTTATCTCCGCCAGGCAGCTCACCTTGAACCGTTAACAGCAATGACCCCGACCCACAAGTCGGGTCATATACCGAGAAAGCAGATAGGTCAGAAAGATTGTGATGCCACCGAAGCTCGTGGCATTTTGCAAGGAAAATTCGGTCTTGATTTTACGGATAGATGTGGTAGACTTCACCTACAAGGTGCTCCTCTCTCTGGATGATGTTGTTCTGATAAACACCATTCTACCAGAGATTCGGAGCCCTTTTCACGTTTTCAGAGGATTGTACTTTCGAAATTCGGGTTTAAATCAAGTTTAGTTCTGACATTCCGCACTCTTGAGTAATTATTCAATGGATTTTTTTGTTTTATGCACTATTATTACTTAATAAGGTATAATTATAAAAATAAAACAGGAATAAAAATGAATTTTAGGGTCTTTTGTGGGATTTCTATGCATAAAACTTAAATACTCACTAATTCTTATGCAAGGGTGCGGAATGTGAGTTAGTTTGCAGAAAGCGTAGGAATTTCTCAAGGGAACCTGAGTGAAATTAAAGGCTTATTGAAGTTTTTAGAAATCTGGATGGTTATGGGTTATGATAAGAAGGAGATAATTGAGTTTATTCAGGTGAAAATTAAGTTGAAGTTTGGAGGGATTACTGAGTGAGTTACCATTTTTTAAAGATTGAACATGAACAGGATAAAAAGAAATTTATGCCTTTGCTGCTGCTGGCCGATGAATCAGAAGTGAAGATTATGGAATATCTGGGGGAGTGTGAGCTGTTTTACCTCGTTGATTCATCCGATGAAATAGTAGGCGTTATTGTGTTGTTGCAATTAGATAAGAATTCAATAGAAATTAAGAATATTGCCATTTCTCCGGAGCACCGGGGGAAAGGATTAGGCAAACTGCTAGTCAGAAAAGCGCTGACCGTATACCGGGAACGAGGGATCAGGCAGTATGTTGTGGGAACGGCGAATTCCAGTATCGATAATCTCGCGTTTTACCAAAAACTCGGATTTCGTATATACGATATCAAAAAAGACTTTTTTCTGAACTATCCGTCGGAGATTTGGGAAAACGGCATCAGGGCAATGGACATGATTATGCTAGAAAAGCGAGAAACGGATTTGTAAGCGAATCAACGCATTATCGCGCTAACGCATCCCGCAGGATGAACCATTTCTCGACACGTTCGGTTGTACGAACCGGCACTTTCTTGTGCTTCATGACGGAAGTCAGTTGGTTGGACTCCTGCGCAAACGCCAGCTCCACCTGCTTACGGAAATCCAGCATATGTTCTTGCAGCAGGCTTCCTTGCGGTACAGGACCGTTGGAAAACGGGTTTTCCGTGAAGGCGTAGCTAAACTGCTTCTCACAAAGGCCTTGCAGTGGACAGGCAGTACAGGTCCCATCGTCTCCGCGGAACCAAGCGGTGGTTGTATCTTTATCGAATCCGTCGAACACAAGGATATGACCTTCCTCGCATTCCGGTTTTCCTTCGGGGGAGCAGTGTTCAGGAATGACGGTGTTTTTCTTGATTTCTGTCACGACCGCCACATCGTGCTTCAGGAGCGCTTCCTTCTGATCGTCGGCATCGAAATAACCCAAATCCGCCACCAGATACTCCACCTGCAATCCTTCGATTTTCTTCATCATTTCAATGAGCGGCAGCATCACTTTGACCTCCGCCGTGCCGCGGTATGGTTTCTGAGTTTTCCAATTTACAGCACCGCCAACCTTCCACGGTCTGCGCCAAGGAACAACCCCATTTCCAAAAGCTCTATTATACGATTTGTAATCATTTCATAGATTTTTCACTAATGTCAACTTTTCCCTTATGTGTTATAATGGAGGGGCGAAGGGGTCTCAAATCTTCGCCTCGGCTCGTTTGTTCTGCTAAACAAACGTGGCCCTAACCCTCATTCGGAACCGTTTGCCTGTCAAGCTCTAGCGGCGATGAGCGGAATCTTTTAAGGTTTGTGAGCAGTTTCTTGCTTGCTGTCTTGCCTTACCTTATGAAGTTTTCAAAGAGCAAAAATCATTCGTATACCGTAGCCGTCGCAGATTTAAGATCATATAGGTTCTCGCAGGGCAAGACTGCCCAGAGAGGTTCTATATGATCCCATGCGACTAGATGGCTACGGTATGTGAATGATCTCTTTGAAAAACGGAATATGGTAAGGCTGCACGCAGGATACGTATGCGAACGGGCCTTGTCTTTACTTCTTCGATTTTGCCCACAAGGTTTTATCTTCGAAGGGTCTACCCGAAAAGGTTTTGGAACGATGAAGGAATGGAGGGAGCGTAATGGAGTCATGGTTCCTTATTTTGCTTCGTAGTACATGATGAGGATTGTGTAGTGGAGTGAAACGGAGCGGAGCAATCCTCATCATGTATGAGCATTGCCCCAGAGTCTTTAGCTTCCTTGCTAGGCCCGTTAAGAATCTCAATGGAACCCGGATGGTTTTTCCGGGGTCGCTTGGGATTTAGGGCCGATGAACCGGGGGATTAAAACACCTGTTTGCTTCACTTTTTTTATGTTTGATGTGTACGATTCTCTGCCCTGGCATTTGCTGCAGCAAATAAAATGTACACAGAAAATATCATGGCCGTGGATCTGAAGCCGATAATATGTGTACAGGGCTAATTCTCTCACTTAATGCAATTAAAAGGCTTTGGTTTTGAAAACGTTATTGCTGCAGACAAGACCAATATTGAAGTTATGAGAATAGCTAGAGCTGAGGCTCTGAAGGCTGCAAAATAATCAAAACAGAATTGGAAACGTTAACTAACGCCGTTGTTTCTTGCAAGAGAGGGGCGGCGTTAAACCTAGTAAAATATTGATTTTTCCAGGAGGGATACATTTGAGAAACAGGAATCGTTTTCATACTTTCGTCTGTATGGCAATGACCTTTTTATTATGTTTTGGAACGTTACCCCTATCAAACACGGTATCATTTGCACAAGGAGCGGATACAAACGTGACGAGGACGGATACCGTATTGGTAAGCAATAACTTTGAAGATAGGACGACTCAGGGCTGGATATCAAACTCTAGCGTCATCAGTGCAACCTATTCCTCAATAATGTATCATACAGGAAACGGCAGCTTGCTTTTTCCGGAAAAGAAGGAAAGCTGGAATGCACCGACCTATGATCTGCTTTCTCAAGTGAAGAGTGGAGATACCATCGGATTTTCTGCGTATTTGTATCAGAACTCGGGAACAGATAAGACCTTTCAGATTACAGCCAACTATGTAATCAATGGCAATGAAAACTGGTTACAGTTTGCGGGTACGCAAGGCACCACAGTTAGCAATGGCCATTGGACAAAAATTGAGGGAACATTAGTTATTCCTCAAGGTAATCTGTCGAAGTTTACGGTTTACCCTGAATATTCAGGAATTGCTACAGACGGCTTTTACATGGATGATGTACAAATTATTAGAGCTGCTGCTGTTCAATCGACAGGTGTCGTATTAAGCAATGACTTTGAAGACGGCACTAACCAGGGCTGGTCCACCAATAATTCAGATATTCAACCGACAGTATCTACTGTATCTGCTCATAGCGGAGGCAAAAGCCTTCTATATCCCAAAAAAGTTAACACATGGGATTCACCGACTTATGATTTAAGATCAAAAGTAAAAAATGGAGATAAGCTCAAGTTGACAGCGTGGGTCTATTATGACTCTGATACGAATGCCACGAAAACCTTTCAATTCACCATAGATCAGGTGGTGAACGGTGTAGAGAGCTGGGCTCAGTTCGAAGGAACACAAGGTGTCACCGTCCCCAAAGGCCAGTGGACAAAAATGGAGGGTACCTATGTTGTACCAACGGCTGGAGCAATTTCCAAGTTCACTGTCTATCCTGAGTATACCAGTCCAGGAAAAGAAGGCTTTTACCTGGATGATGTTGAGATTGTAAATGAAGGAGCTGCTCCTAATGGTATCAGTTCTGACTTTGAAGATCGAACAGCGCAAGGATGGTATACACAGGGATCAGAGGGTGCTACCGTCAGTCCTGCCATTGGTCAGGGGCATACAGGAAATTACAGTTTGCTCACAACCGGAAGACAAGTATTCTATGACCGTCCTACCTTCGAATTAAAGGATATGTTAATTAAAGGAAAGACATACAAGTACACCGCATGGGTCAAGTTCAATGGTGAGGGGGCTAATGGTACCAGAAAGTTCAGCATGTTCACCACAAAAAAAGATGCGGAACACGCTACTGGAGAATATGTGTCGCCAACTGGAGCCTATGGAATAACTGCACAAAGCGGTCAGTGGACAAAAGTTGAAGGGATTCTGCCGTTTGACTATTCGGGAACGCTGAGTTCTTACTCACTGTATGTTGAAATTACAAATGAGAACCCTTACAGTCCTGAATATACGGAAAAAACGGCAATTACAGATTTCTATATTGATGATATTACGGTTGCCGAAGTTGATCCGAATGCGCCTGCATCCATACAGACAGACATCCCGGATTTTTATAAGCAGTTTGAATTTCCGGTAGGAGCGGCAATGGAGCCTTATCAGCTTGATGACTCGTTGCATGCTCAGCTTTTGGCAAAGCATTTCAACAGTCTCGTAGCTGAGAATGCAATGAAATTTGGCAGCATAGAGCCCCAGGAAAATACCTTTGATTTTTCCGGTGCCGATAAATTGGTTGATTTTGCTATCGCCCACAATATGAAAGTGCGAGGACATAACCTTGTATGGTATATGGGAATGCCCGACTGGGTATTCAAGCATACCGATGGCACGCCGCTTGACAGTAACAATCCAGATGACAAGCAGCTTTTACTTGATAGGCTCAAAAATCATATTACGAAAACCATCAAGCATTTTGATGAAAAATATGGCGTTTATGGGGAACCAGGCTCTAAAAACCCGATTTATTGCTGGGATGTAGTTAATGAACCTATAAATGATACAGATGGTGGATACCGGGGAAATAATGACCCATGGTATCGCATACTTGGAGAAGAATATATTATAAAGGCTTTCGAGTATGCACATAAGGCAAACCCAAACATCAAATTATTTTTAAATGAGTACTCTCTGGAAAACCGTGTTAAAAACCAAGGGATATATAATCTCGCCAAAAAATTAGTGGAAAAAGGCGTGCCTATTGATGGCATCGGTAACCAGCTTCATATTAATTTGGACACTCCTTCGATAGAAGAAATGAGAGCAGTAATTGACCAATATGCGGAGCTTGGATTGGAGTATCAAGTCACAGAACTCGATATAACAACACAAGGGCATAAAGATGAAAATACATTAACAAAGCAAGGATATCGTTATAAAGCATTGTTTGAAATGTTTAAAGAGGAGGCAGCAAAAGGGAAATTGACAGGTGTTACCTTCTGGGGATTGGCTGATGACCATAATTACCAAAATACGCTTATACCAGACAGCACACCATTACTTTTTGATGAGAAGCTTCAAGCGAAACCTGCATATTGGGGGATCGTAGATCCGGGCAAGCTGAAAGTATTTATACAAACTGCTTCAGTTCCACAGGGTTCACCGACTTTGGCTAATGCATCTATTGATAGCGTCTGGTATACCGTACCAGGAGTCTTAAACAGTAACCATACCGTCCAAGGTAGCAAAGTACCCACAAACATCAAATTAATGTGGGATACGAACTATCTATATGTTTTGGCAGAGGTGAAGGACAGCACTATCAGTGACAAAGATGGAATCGAGATATTTATTGACAGGAATAATAGTAAAAATACATCCTACGAAGTCGATGACAGCCATTATTCAGTAGGCCGCAGCGGCGTAAGCGGAGATGGAATTAAAGCTGTCTCCAATCAGACTTCTGATGGATATATGGTTCAAACCCAAATTCCGATGAGTTCTGTTACTCCGGTTCAAGGAAAGAGCATCGGGTTTGATGTAAGGATAAATGATTATTCGATTAATGGGACAGAGAAGAATGTTGCTACATGGAACGACAGCTCCAACAGTATGGATACAGATACATCCAATTTTGGAATCCTGTCACTTGATAAACCGACCAAATTCATGAAGGCAGTAAAAGGAACTCCGGTCATGGACGGTAAAATTGATATTATTTGGCAGAATGCAAATGAAATCAGCACAGATAAAGTAGAAAGTGGAGTTAATTCCGCGAAAGCTACCGTTAAAACACTCTGGGATAGCAACTATTTGTATGTACTTGCAGATGTTACCGACCCTGTATTGGATAAATCGGGTATTAATCCATGGGAGCAGGATTCTGTTGAGTTTTTTATTGATCAGAACAATGCGAAAACTGTAGCCTATCAATCTGATGATGCTCAGTACAGGGTGAATTTTGATAATGAAACCTCCATCAACGGTGGAGATAAGCAGCGCTTTGTAAGTGCAGCCTCAAGAACAGATCATGGATATCTTGTGGAAGCAGCAATTCCAATTAATGATGCTTATATTGGCTCAGGAAGAGTAATTGGGTTTGATGTACAGGTGAATGATGCAACTGGCGGTAGCAGAACAGGCGTTTCAACTTGGAGCGACACGTCAGGTACTTCTTATAAAGATACAAGTGTTTTTGGCAATATTCAATTAGTAGATCCAGCTGTTACCAATCCGACTACCACCAGTCCTACTACTTCAACAGCAAACTTCTCTGGTGTTAAAGACTCTGAGAACATTAAGGTCAAGGAGGGTACGATCTCGGTTCAAAAGCTTTCAGCAGATACTACCACTCATGAAGCAAAAGTGACTCTGCCATCCGATGGAGCGCGAAGATATGGTAACAGTATTTACTATAGCCATCTTGTCTTTTGTAGCGTGGCTTCATGCGGTAATCCTGCGGATCAGCACGAGCAAAGAGGAATACAACAAATACGTTTTCGTCTCAGCAATACTTATGTATCTATCCTGTAACTATATTCAAGCACAAACTTTTCAGCATAAGACAATATTCAATTTAGCATTTATCGTTTATTCTTTAGTATCAACTCCGATCCATATTTGGCTTATAAGGGGTACCGCCACATACCCATCAAGCTAACCAAGTAAATTACTAGATATGAAACGATCCTTGTTTCATATCTAGTAATTTATAGAAAGGTAGGCATGCTAAAGAAGCCTATTAAAACGTGATTTTTTCGCTAGGCAACTTGTCTATGCTTCTCCGTCGTTTTATACACAATCCCTAGAATATCAAAGACGGTCACCTTCTTATACCTATGACATTTACGACCGTTCTTTTTGAGCAGCTGATAAAGGCGATGCAGAATTTTTAAAAGTTCTTCTGTGCCAACGGCTATCGCTTGAAACAGTAATGGAAAGTAATCTTTAATCATATAAATCGCTTTGTATTAACTCAGCTCCTGCTTTTTCTTTTCAAGCAGAAACTGACGCATTTGAAACATCGTAGAAGAACAGAGGAGAATGCCGATGAGTTGTCCATATAAATGGCACTCTAGGCGTTCTCTTTTTATATTTTGACATTCATCAATTTCAAAGAGTGACTTCCACGTTTTAAACAAAATTTCAATCTGCCAACGAAGTGAATATAATGGATGCACGTAGTTCGTCGGTACTTCTTCTAGCGACGTGTTCGTGATATATACATTCATGCCCATTAAACGTTTACTTTTATCCTTCATGACAATGCCTTTCTTCTTTTCACGTATCGCTTGGTTTTCCAGACGTGTTTGCGTTTGATCATCGGTTAAACGATGGATAATAACACGTGCTGGAAGTTTCTGATTTTGGCCAATGTATGCCTTAGGGATTTCTATCGTTTCACCAGGGATTAGATCAGACATCATCTATGTCATATCAAGCTGGATGTATTCTGTCTGCTTTTTTAACGTACCATTGTTGAAGTATTCTGGTTCAGGGTTCTTGGTATAAATGCGTGTATTCAGCTTCAACCGAGAGATATAGTAAGCCTCTTTATCATGAATGGTTTGTAAGTCTCCTAAATCGAAGTAACCAAGATCACGTAAACACAAATCGCCTGCTTCTACGGTTTCAAGGCAAATGGTACCGTATGTTTTATCATTATTCTTTCCCGGTCCAAGCTGCACGTTAAGAAATTGACCACTAAGTAAATCATATTCCAATTGGATTTTCACGCCTGCCTTATTACTACTCCCACCTGAACCTTGATAGTCAGTAGCGAATTGATCAGGTAGTTGAAACACTGTTGCATCAAGAATACGGATACGATTGAAAGTAGAGATTATATGTGCAGAAAGTGAGTGATTTGAACAGAGTTTTTGTGTGAGAAGGGAAGTAAACACTTCTCGAAGAAATGCGACAGCTGCTGGATTAAAGCGTTGATTCAGTCCTTCTGGGCTCATGAGTGTAGCTGTATTTGTATAAAGCTGACTACATAATCGAGTAAGAGAATCGCTTGCTACGTGTTGACTAATCCAAATACATAAAGCGGCCAAATCTCGTGCGCCATATTTACTTTTACGTTTTACGAAACCCGTCTCCTGTGCGAGCTGTTGAAGGATACTTGGGGATAGATATCGCTGTAATTCTTCAGCGAATAAATGAAACTCATCTTGAATCGATAGAGTCATACAAAACGCCATCCTTTCTGTATTTTTCTACAAAAAGAATAGCGTTTTTTTGATTATATGGATACAAATTTACGTTAGATTGATAGCGATGTATGGTAACCCCAATTAGACCAACGATTTCTTCTTGGCTGAGTTTCGCTCCCCGACTTTTCCTATGGAAACGTAGAAAAACAAATGATTAAACAATTTATATTTTGTCTTTTTGTGGCTTTGTAAAATAGATTGATCATTTATAACAAAGTTTGATAATTAATAATAAAGATTGATGAAATTGTTAATTCAAATAAGACTTGTATTTGAATAAGGGAGCTATTTTTAATTATTCGTAATCTAAAATAATCAAATTTTATTTTACAGTAACAATAAAACAAAATTATTGACCGCGAGGTACAAAAAAGAGTATTCTATTAATGTTATCTTTAAAATAAGAGGAGGATACGATTGAATAAACGCGGCAGACCCCGAGAGTTTGATTATTCCTCAATTGTAGATGTTGCAATGAAAACATTTTGGTTAAGAGGATATGAGGGGTGTTCTACACAAGATTTATGCAGTGATACAGGACTTGGAAAAGGAAGTTTATACAATACTTTCGGTAGTAAACATGAACTGTATAAACAAGTATTAGAACGCTACCATGAAATTGGGATTAGGGAACAAAAGAAATTGTTAGATACTCCAATTCCAGTTAAAGAACGATTAAGTAATTTTTTTGAATGGGCATTGAAAGAAGACTTTGAGAATATTGATCAAAAAGGATGTTTATTGATTAATGCCAGTGTAGAACGTGCTAAAAACGATTTAATGGTACAAGAGATTTTCTCGAAGCATGTTGAACTTCTTAAACAAGCTATTGAAACAGTGATGGAGGAAGGATTGCAAACAGGTGAAATTTCAAAGAAGCAATCAGCTGAGGAATTAGCTAGTCTGCTTTTAAGCAGTTATTACGGATTCCGTGTTCTTAATGTATCGATGCAAAATCGGATGTTAGCTGAACAAGTTATCAAAGGAACAATGGAGTCTATTTTTGGCGCTTAGTGCGCTCTTTTTGCGCACTATTTTTGTACCGATTATTACAATAATGTAGGAGTGTTTTTATGCCATCGATTATTTATTTATTAGCTTTAGCAATCTTTTGTATGACTACATCAGAATTTATGGTTGCAGGTATGATGAATGAACTTGCTCTTGCATTCCAGGTTTCTGTATCATCTATTGGGTATTTAATTTCAGCTTATGCAGGAGCAATGGTAATAGGAGGCCCCATTTTAACTGCAATCCTCTTACGAATGCGCAGCAAACAAGCATTATTGTTTTTAATGTTCGTATTTTTAATTGGTCAATCGCTCGGAGCTATTGCTTGGAACTATGATATTATGATGATTTCACGTATTATAACTGGTATTGCTTCAGCTTCAGCTTTTGGAGTTGCGATTTCCTTTTCTGCGACATTGGTTCACTCTGATTCAAGGGGAAAAGCTGCATCAATTGTACTTGCAGGTTTAATGTTCGCAACTGTATTAGGTTTACCTATAACAACCGTTATTTCGCAATATTTTGGCTGGCGTATTAGTTTTGGGGCTGTTTCTGTTCTTGTGCTAGTATCAGGGATTATGATTCAACGGTTGTTACCATCATCTTCAAATAAAGAGCAATTAAATTGGAAAGACGAACTTCTGCGATTTAAGAATATTCATCTTTGGGCAGCGTACGTAACAAGTATGTTCATTATTGGTGGTACGTTTGCAGCATTTAGTTATTTCACTCCTATCTTTACAAATGTCACAGGCTTTTCAAGTGCAAGTATTCCATATTTACTTGCTCTCTATGGTAGTGCGACGGTAATTGGGAATATAATAATTGGCAAGTTCGCTGATAAATTTACAATGAAAATACTTATGGGTGGATTAATTATATTAATCATAGCGTTGTCTTTATTTGCTTTAAGTGCAGAGAATAAATACATTGCAGTTATTTCTACGATTTTTATTGGTTTAACTGGTGTAGCATTGAATCCAGCTATGGTTGCGAGGGTGATGAAAACAGCTAGTAATGGAATAATGATAAATACCGTTCATAGTTCTTTTATTACGCTAGGTATTGTTATTGGTTCGTCACTAGGTGGTCTTGGGATCAGTAAAGGATATGGTTTTGTATCTCCGCTATGGATTGGAGCTTGTTTAGCTATCCTTGGGGTAATTTCATTATTCCCATATTTACATAAAGGAAAGGCAGATTAATGGGTCACCATATATGCCCATCAACTTAAGAAATTGGTAGTTCCCCAAAACGAAGAAATTTTCGTTCTGGGGTATTATACTATCTTAACTTGATGGGCATGGGGTACCACCAGCATTTCGGAAAAAAACCACGCTAAGCAAATTTCGACATAAAAAGCTGAAACTATGACAAAGATGCACCAGCACGTAAGTGCTGATGCATCTTTGTCAACAACTTGGGAACTCATCCTTTAAACTAGTAATTCCGCCTACTTAAAGATATGCACTCCCTTGTTTATTTACATTCACATCAAATTTAAAGAATAATTTAGGAAAGAAGTATCCTTTTGATAGCCATTCTTTTCATACAATTTTTGCGCATTCGTATTATCGGGAGCGGTTTGAAGTTCTAATGATTTGGCATTAGATTGAATAGTATGCAATTTTGCTTTATCTAGAAGGGCTTGAGCTATTCCTTGTTTTCTTGCTTCCTCTTGCACATATAAATCATTTAAAATCCATGTTCTCTTCATAGAAACGGAAGAAAATGAGGGATATAACTGAGTAAAACCTAGGTATTCTCCTTCATGAACTGCTACAAAAATAACGGATTCTTCATTTTTTAAGCGATCTGAAATGAAGGATTCGGCATCCTCATAATCAGAAGGTTGCTTATAAAAGATACAATATAAATTAAATAAATGAGAAACACCTTTCAGATCCTTTATTGTTGCTTGATATATATTCATAATTACCCCTCCTTAATTTATAACAATACCATTTCTTTACACTTATTCGTAATTACGTTGTTTCCTCATGTTGCTTTCTCTGAAAATCTTTTTTAGTCTAAATGACTGTTTCTTCTCTTTTATCTTAACTGTGTCAGGTTGAATGGTGGTTAACATGACACCCACCAAAATTATAATGCCTCCTATAATCGTCATTAGGGTGGGAGTTTCTCCTAACCATACCCAAGCGATAACGAAAGATAAAAGGGGAGTGAGGTAAAGAGAACTTGTAGATTCTGAAGCTCCTCTATGTGTGATAAGAAACCCTAATAGTATATAAGGCAAGACTGTAGGAAAGATGCCTAAGTATACAGCACTCCATGTTGCTTCCTGTGGAGCTTTTGCAACAGAATGCCATAGTCCAGGGAGGAAAATTAACATTAAGAGGGTACCTCCCCAAGTGGTATAGCAAGCAAGAGGCAGAAAACCATATTTCTTTAGATATGGCTTCTGTAGTACAAAGTACAGGCTTTCAGCAATGGAGGCCACCAAGATAAGGAGTGCGCTCTTCTGAAATGAAAAATCCCCTGAATTCCCCAAAGAGAGAAGGGTTACTCCTGAAAATGCGACTATTCCTCCAAACCATCTCCACAATTTTATGCGTTCTCGAAAGATGATCCAAGCTAAGATTGTTGTAAAAATAGGAGTTAACGAAACAAGCAAACTTGCAGTCCCAGCATTTACAAACTTCTCTCCATAGTTTAATGCCATATAGTATGCTGTAAACCCTAGCCCACCAAGTAATATAATAAATGGCATGTCCTTTACTGTCGGTAGTCTCATACGAGTGGCAATTGCAAAAAGTGCTAACACGAAGGATCCTATTAATAAGCGTAACAAAGAAAGGTCTTCTGGGCTATATCCTTGAAGAGCAATACGAATGCCAGGAAAAGCTGAAGCCCATAGCAATATGATGGATAAGTGAGAAATCAAGATAGCCATATTGGCTATTTTCATTACTCTTCCCCCCTCCTTATAAAAAACCCAACCACTTTTATGTTTGCTGTTTACACTTTTCATCATAGTCTTTGCTTGATACAATGTCTTCAACCAGTGACAAGATAAAAACCCAACCACTTTAAAAAGGAGATATAGCTGAGATGGACCAATGTAATAAGGATAGAGAGGATAAGACACTCAAATACATACAAATCATGGAATACATAAAATCAAAGATTGCGACAGGTGAGTGGACAATTGGAAGTAAAATCTATAGTCAACGCAAATTGGCTACCGTTTTTAAGGTCAACCGCAGTACAGTTGTGACTGCACTTGAGGAACTTCAGGCAGAGGGACTTATTGAGGGGAAAATGGGCATGGGCAATATTGTGACAAATAACACCTGGTCATTGCTAACAAATGAACCTAAAAATTGGAATGACCAGGTTAATGTTGGAGTTCATAAACCTAGCCGAATAGTTGTGCAACAGATTAATGAGGCTGAGTCTAACTCTAATCTTATACAACTTAGTAAAGGAGAGTTATCATCTGATCTGTTTCCTCTAGTTCAGATGAAACAGAGTATAAAGGATTTGGCGAATGAAATAGGAACATTTGGTTATGAAGAACCAAAAGGATTCTTACCTTTACGCCAATCAGTCAGTGAGTACCTAAAATCTCAGGGGATCCAGGTGTCGCCTGACTCTATTCTCATCGTTTCAGGTGCTTTACAAGCTCTACACCTTATTTCTATAGGACTACTAAAGCCGGGATCTACTGTTTTACTTGAAAAGCCATCTTATCTTTACTCTTTACATGTATTTCAATCTGCAGGTATGTCTCTTGCTGGAGTACCTATAGATAATGAAGGCATGCTCACACAATCTATTCCAATTCAAAAGAAAAGGCATAAAAGAAGCATAATATACACTATTCCATCCTTTCATAATCCAACTGGATGTGTTATGTCGGATACTCGACGAAATGAGCTTTTAAGAATTAGTAAAGAAGAACGGATTCCTATCATTGAAGATGATATTTATAGAGAGTTATGGATTGATAAAGAACCTCCTTTAGCTTTAAAAGCAAAAGATTTACACGGTCAAGTTCTTTATCTAGGAAGCCTATCCAAGACGCTTACTCCAGGGTTGCGAATTGGCTGGCTTGTGGGTCCACAATCTGTTATTAATCACTTAGCTGACATTAAAATGCAATCTGATTACGGATCAAGCTCTTTGTCTCAGCGGATTGCTACTAACTGGCTTAGTAGTGGTTTTTATCAAGAACATGTAATTTCAGTGCGAAAGCAGTTGAAAATTCGCAGGGATGTATTGATAAGATGGCTTGAACAATATTTACTGCATTTAGCTACGTGGGAAGTACCTCAAGGGGGACTCTTTATTTGGATTCGTATAAAAGGAGTAGTGTCTATGCGAACTCTGTATAGCCTTGCTTTAGCAAAAGGAGTCCTCTTAAATCCAGGACATATCTATGGACAAGATGAAGGGCAATACATACGTTTATCATACGCTTACGCTTCACTTAATGATTTAGAAAAGGGGGTGTATGAACTAAGTAAAATTATTCAGTCCCTCATCAAATAGGAATGAGTAAAGCTAACCAAACAGAACAACTAATGTCAGTATTAGAAAAGCATCTCTTACTTGTGTGATAGGCAGACTTTAAATTGGGTGAACCTAATACAACACAATATTCATTTTGTTACTATTACTTCGGCCATATTATGTTGTATTCCGTGCAGCTCCGCAGCTGGCCGTAGTCATACCTAACTTCATAAAAGAGCTATATTCTTTGTTGCCGGCGGATATATTATTGGATTGGATGGATAAGAGAGAGTAGACAGAAGAATAAATTGACTTTGGAGAAAGTGCATGACCTCATGGATGCATATGAGCTGTTTCTTCAAGAACCTGAAAAATAACCAGGAGTCCAAGTATATGAGCCTATTGAATCGTCAAAGATATGATTAGAGGCAGATGAACGACAAACCGAATGGATGCTAATGAGCGCCCCCTGGATCAGATGTAAACCCGGGAAAACGGGGGGTACGCAAAGAACCAAAATAAGGGTCGAAAGGTGTTTGGTCTGAAGCCTTCACGAATATACGCGCGCATACAAGATGGTACATATCGCTTGTTTCTTAACCTTGTCCAAATTGGCTCGGGGGTCGCACCCACCGGGCTATTCGTGCTGTTTTCGTTTTTATAGTTTGTGCTTTTAAGGGAATAATTTAAATCAAAGGGAAGGGGTGTGATTAAAAAAATGAGTTGCGGTGAAGTGTAAAATGCAGACCGATAGTGTGGAGGATTTACGGATTGTCATTGAGTACGTGGAGCTGCCCTTTTTGTTGACGATACTGGAGCTGAATATCAAGAAGATAAAAGAATCAAATTTTAAGCTTGGTAATTTGTTTGAGTTGCATTTGAGGACGATGTAGGATCGGGTGACCAAGGAACAGTACCGAGTGCGCCAGAAAATGAGAAAACGAGGAATCAAGGTTCTGGAACAGCATGAGCTGGAGGATGGTATTACGGCCAAATATCTTTGCCGAGGGTATGTGCATGTCGCAAGGATACTATGGGGCAAGGTCAAATCAGATACAGAAGTACGGCTGGTAGCATATTTAGGAGTGGATATCAGCGAAATACAAAGGTCTTAGCAATATGTGTAGCTCGGCCAAATGTCTGAAGCTTATTCAAAGATGGGGGGATTTGTCCAGACTCAAAGAGTCCGTCCGGATCCCCTTTGTTCAGGGAGCTTCGGATAGTAAAATCAACTGGAAGCTGGGAGGTCCGTTTGAACATTCTAATTACTTTAAGTCCTCGATCTTCATTTTATCTAGTTCTTCTTGCTGCAATGTTTTCTTTTTTTTCAATTGTACATTGTATCTTTTTAAGAATCTAATTAGAAATATAACGCCCAAAATAATCAGTGCGGCAAACAGAATCAAGGAAATCGTCAAAAAAATCGTAACTTTCATCATGCTAATTATCTCCTTTTTTAATTGATTTATTGTATTCGGTAACAAGTAATTTGGCTGTTGTAAAATCAATTCGTTCATCTATTGCCAAACGCTTAATCAAAGAAATAAATGTGTCCTTATCATCATTTTCAGTTATGTTTATTTTTTGAATTAAACGATCTAATCGAAGTCTTACTGTAGGATATGTGACGTTATAAATGGATGCAATTTGTTTGAGTGATCCTGATTCCAAAACGAAGTTTTTAATAAATACTACATCTTCATCATCAAGATTGACCATCCAATCAGGAATAATTCTAATTGTCATAAAAAATCCTCCTGTTTCGTTTATATTTCACAATATTATAGTAATATTTAATTATGTTAAAGTCAATATTATATTTGTTGTTTATTTTTATTTTGTTTTGGTTCTACAAGTCAAGAATAGGTAAAATGTGCTCATAAAAATAGGCCATCACATGGTTATGAAAACAACCGTCTTTCAAGGGAGAGCAGATGTGAGAAAGTGGTTGGTGAAATTTCAAGTAACTCAAAAATAAGATATGGTATTAAGGCACCGATAATCAGTACCTTAATACCATATTTAGAGCTGGTGCTATCAATAGGTTAGCTAACCCAAGTTTTAAGAGTGGAACCATTCATTTGGGCAGAAAGTACCCATCTGGTGTTCGACCAGCCATTAAAGGAAAGATCCCACCATCCTCTAGCTGTTGTGCTTGTATACTCAAGACCGGAATCGGTAACGTCATACCCAAGAAATGAGTGCCAAGGATCATAAGCTCTTGTGATTTTGTAGCTGCTGTTGATATTGATATAGTATTCCCCGTTCAACACTCCAGAATACCAGTAGACTTTATATGTGCCAGTGGCATTAGGATATTCACCAGAAGGTTTAATAGTATCAACGGGTTTAACGCCCAAGACGTAGGTGTCTCCATTCTCCGATTTTACAGTCACTTCTTGAGCCACTCTTTCGTTCAAATCAAAAGTAGCAGCATCGCTAGTAACGGCATCGTTTTTACTTTCGGAATTTGGGCTTGCGAAAGCGGGAACGGATAACGCAGCAAATATGAACAAAGCAAACAACACAGAACCCAATCTTTTCACAACAGTCACTCCAATTCGTATTATTTTTCAAAAAATAATTACATATTCTTACAAAAAATGTGTGGCCACACAGTTGTAAGCTAATGGAGGATGAAACAAAATGGTGTTCATCTAACAACGATTATTATGTATTCTAGTACTTCCTCATACTATCACATAGTTTCATATAAAAAACATTTTTTGGTTTTTTAGTCATTAGATAGTAAAAAATACCAAAATGTATATAACTGTTTGCTCTTTTTATTTTTTATATTGAGTATGTTATGCATGATGGCATTTTAAAGCTTATATTAGAAAAATCCGAATAAGAAACTTTCCGTCCAAAATAGCATAGTAGGAATTCAGATAGGAGAAGAAGGGTGTTTCTGGAGCAATCCAGGAGCACCTTTTTTTATGAGCCGGTTCAAACCTGAAGGCTGTTTTTAACAAGCAGGGGTATCTGTTTTTATGCGATTCGTTACAAGATTGACTCCCTTGATTATCCTCCAATAGGGCTTAAAGATAGCTTTTTTTGTGTGTAGGCCAAAGATTAACAGTAAATATAATGAAGAAAAAATTGAAAGTATGAGGAGTACATTAATAGAAATGATTTTGATAAGCCATTTATTAATTGGTATAAATTACATATAGAAATCAGCAAACCTAAGTGATATATTATTTATCCAGCCGTAAGATAGGCTGTGATGTAATGGTTCAAAAATTCAAAAAATCATCTATGAGTTATTATTTACCAGTAGTATGAATCGCCAAAGTATGATATATTATTTATCCGGCCCAA
>NZ_JAFFQR010000053.1 GCF_020736845.1 Paenibacillus farraposensis | reverse complement strand
ATTATCTAATCGATTGGATAATTAGAATCTAAAAAAATTTACCTATAACGAAAACAAATGAACTGATGTGAGAAAAGTATATTGTACACTTTTCGAGTCACTGTCAGTGTTAATACATTCCGTAAATTGAACGCAGTCAAAACGATTGTAGTAATCATTGTTAACATGCCTTCTCTACCCCATTTGTTCAGCACCTGAAATTCAGTTATATGGCTATTGATTTTAGTTAAACTGACTGTTTCTCCATAGATATCATCATGCCCAAACGAGATTAGCTTGCTCATCGC
>NZ_JAFFQR010000052.1 GCF_020736845.1 Paenibacillus farraposensis | reverse complement strand
TATCAGTGAACATACTACCTCGAAAACACAACAACAAATTGAAATCAATTCTCCGTCTGACTACATCCACTGGCTTAAAGGTCAAGCAGGAGCAGAAGAGACATTAGAGCAGTTTTCCAAATTATCCGAAGCGGATCAAGATAAGTTCATCAAGTATTTGAACGATGTGGAAGTACAAAAGCAAGTTTTAAAAGCATTCGCCAGCGAACAGGACGTTAAACTTTATGGTGGGGATATCGTAGTTAGTCATAAAAAAGG
>NZ_JAFFQR010000051.1 GCF_020736845.1 Paenibacillus farraposensis | reverse complement strand
GTAAGAGCCAAGACACCTGTGAGTATTACTGCTGTGTTCTTCAACTTCAACAATTGTAACACATCCTTTTCAAATTTCGGTATAATTTTGAATTACTGTGCTAACATATAACAGAAACAGGAATAATATGTGTGATTTTATTAACAAAATGGAAAAAATGAAGCTATAGCACTATTTGTCTTGTAGTAATCGACAATATTCGAAAATATATAATTCATTTGAATATTGCATGAGTATAAATTTCAAAAGTATTGACAACTGTTAAATTATGGACAACAATAGAATGCAATAATGTAAAAGTTTTGGAATTTCTGTATGAAGGGTGGACATGACATGAAGCATACACCTACGATTCGAGCAGAATTAGACAGATACCTCCAACAAGAAGGTTTGAACTT
>NZ_JAFFQR010000050.1 GCF_020736845.1 Paenibacillus farraposensis | reverse complement strand
GCCCCCACTTTAGACAGGATTTCAAGCAATAGAGAAGCCTTCAAACCCACTTTAGCGGTGGTTTTGAAGGCTTTTTTATTCACATTTGGTGTATATAGAAAATAAGGTCTTAGACCGGAATTGATGATTCTACAAGGTTTTGGAGCTGGGGAATCGTCACCCTTTGAGAAATAAGTTTAAGACTGAATACTTAGGAGAAGGTGTTTGTACAGCAAACAGACATTGTTCTG
>NZ_JAFFQR010000049.1 GCF_020736845.1 Paenibacillus farraposensis | reverse complement strand
ATGCTGCATGCGTTCCTGGAATATGTGGAGCAGCAGCCACGGGAAGTGATGCAGGCGAAGCTGGGCACGCTGCGCTACGTATTTGCCAGCGGCGAAGCGTTGCCGCCGCAGCATGTGGCCCGGTTCCAGCGGCTTGTGCCGAGCCTGGCTGGAGCGAAGCTGATCAACCTGTACGGACCGACAGAGGCGACCGTGGACGTATCGTACTTCGACTGCGAGCCAGGAGAGGAATATGCGGTGATTCCGATCGGAAAACCGATTCAGAACATCCGTCTGTACATCGTGAAGGAAGGAACGGAGCGGCTGCAGCCGATCGGGGTTGCAGGCGAGCTGTGCATCGGCGGTGTGGGCGTAGCCCGTGGGTATCTGAACCGACCGGAACTGACGGCGGAAAAATTCGTCGCCGATCCGTTTGCCGGTGGCGAAGCAGGCTATGAGCGGATGTACCGTACAGGCGATTTGGCGAGATGGATGCCGGACGGGAACATCGAATATCTGGGCCGGATCGATCATCAGGTGAAAATCCGGGGCTACCGGATCGAGCTGGGCGAGGT
>NZ_JAFFQR010000048.1 GCF_020736845.1 Paenibacillus farraposensis | reverse complement strand
CGTTTTGACAGTCCCAAGTTTTATTTTGGTATTGAAGACAGCCCGGCACAGGTGGTACTGGATCATACCCGTTATACCGTACGCAAGCAGTTGCTGCCTTTTCGTTATTTTCAGGAAAACGAGCAGACCAAGGTGACGGAAAATGACTTTATTTTCTATGAGGTAGAAACGGACGAGGTGCTGGATTTGGGAGCTCAGATGACTTTTCAGGGACACAGCTTGTATGTAGTGGAAGCCTATACCGAAATGAGGCAAGGGCTGCTGCGGCATCAATATATGCTTGCCTCGTACAAAGGCTTACGGCAAAAAAGCTACTACCAGGAAAAGCTGGCGGGAGCCTCGCTAAGCGGCGTTGTACTGGACGTCCGTCAGGATCAGGTACGTATCCATCTCGATTGTGATAAAGAGCAGGATGCAAGCAAAGCCCATTGGTTCAACTACTCGACGGTGTATAGTGCTGGGGGCCATACCGGCTGGTACGTAATGCCGGAAAAAGG
>NZ_JAFFQR010000006.1 GCF_020736845.1 Paenibacillus farraposensis | reverse complement strand
TACCGTGTGCGTGCAAAAACAGACAAGAACACAAGTGACTGGAGCACATTGCAGACGCAAGCAACGCTTCGTCAAACGCTAATGTTGAATAAAATTCAGATACCATCCGTAACTAATGACACGTATAATAATCTTCCTCCCATTGAGGAGATTACCGAGTCGAAAATGAGTGTGACCGAATTCCCAAGTGTAATAGAAAAAGACTCGGCCCTTCATTTTTTGACAGATGCGAATGGTGAAGTATCCATACCAATGAATCGTAAAGAAGAAAACATTTCTGAAGAATCCGTATCTGAATAAGAAATTCTGTTAAATATGTACGAATAGAAGAAATATTCTAGGAAAAAGCATTTTGTTTTTGTTCTAAATAGTTGAGTTCTTTTCACAATAACTAACAGATGACTTCTGAAACAGGAGTCATCTGTTTTAGTATCTACTAATAAGAACTAAGCTAGAACGTTTGATTTAGCTAATTCAGTAAATAAAATAAAACAACACAAAGACCCTAGAGATGCACACTTTGGAAGAACGCATCTCTAGGGTTAAAATTTAATATTCATAAATTATTCAGCTTAGTCAGGGCTAATTTAAGACTCGGATACCACGGTGAAACGTTCGTTCAGATGTTGCGGGTTTTCAATCTCGTCAACTACAGCAACCGCAAAATCCTCATAGCTGACATAGCTTGCGCCTTTGGAATTAACCAGCAGCGTGTCTTTGCCCATTTGATAAGAGCCTGTGCGTTTGCCAAGAGCAAATTCGGCGGAAGGGCTGATAAAGGTCCAGTTCAGGTCACTGGTACCACGCAGAATTTCCAGGTTTTTTCCTTGATTATTTGCTGTCGGATATACGAAATCCGGGAAATCAGGCGTATCCTTGACTAAAAGGGTGTGGGAATCGTCAGAGAACAAGCTGCCTGCACCGCCTACAACAATCAGGCGTGTACCGGACACATTGCGCAGCGCTTCGATCAGAACGTTGCCTGCATCTACATGCAGATGCTCTTGTCCGAATGGCGCGCCAAAAGCGTTAACGACGACGTCAAAGCCTTTCAGATCGTCTGTTTTCAGATCAAAAACGTCTTTTTGTACCACTGTGGCACGGCTTTCTGTTACTTTGGCCGGGTCGCGAACGATTGCCGTTACTTCATGGCCTCTGTCCAATGCCTCTTTTACAATGTTTTTTCCTGCTTTGCCGCCTGCGCCAATAACTGCAATTTTCATAATAGATAGCCTCCTGTCATATGTTTTGAAAATGATGTATTAGTGTGATCGTAAGTAGAACCTGTTCATGCATGAACTTAGATATGTAACTATTATAGTTACAATATATAATGAAAGTCAAGCGCTTCTGTTAAGCCGGTTAAAGTCCTTCGATTGGCAAGAGCGGAACTCGTTAAAGTATATAAAGTGAAGCTGAATAAGCAAGTATAAGCAATTATTATACTTAGCCAACGCCTCTTGGAGTATAATTTGAAGTTTTGGCATTTTCTCCTTTATTAATCCCATGCATGACCCATTCATGAGCTGCTGTTTCTTTAGCACGACTGAAGTCTAAACTTTCGGGCTATGAACGCCGAATTATATAGTATGAATATTTGGTAGTAGAGTTAAAAAAAATAAAATTAGGTTTGCTTCGATATATCGGCCTCTAAAGAAGATCGCTATAACACCACGAATACAGAGGTTCAGCAAAATGGAGGTCAATAGTTTGGAATGGCGAAGCAGACGTAAAGTATTGTGGGTTTGGCTTGGCTTACTGTTAAGCGCAGCTATTGGAATCGGAGGATGCTTATCCCATAGCGATAGGGGAGAATCGACAAAACGCTTTATTGCGAAGAATTTGACCAACCCTAACGGTACACTGGCTACCTACTTGCAGAAGGCAAAATCGGTCAATCCTGAGTTGGCAGCAGGGCGAGAGGCACTCTCCGAGTCACTTGGACTTTGGATGCAGGCGGCATTAGCAAGTGATGATCAGGCCGCCTTTGAAAAGAGCTATGAAACGTTAAACCGCTACTTCGTGACGGATCAAGACTACATTGCATGGAAATTAAGCCCCGAAGGGGGGACGGAAGTTAGCACTAACGCGCTTGGCGACGACTTGCGGATTATTGGAGCTTTGCTGGAAGGGGCCCGGAAGTGGAAAGACCATCCCGTGTGGAGGGCGAGGGCTATAGATTTAACAAAAACGTTGTTAAGCCGTTCGCAAAAAAACGGATATCTAGTGGATTTCTACGATTTCTCCAAACAGGAAGTTCCTGATACTCTAGCCCTCGCCTATGTGGATTTGTCGACGCTAAAAGGGCTCATGCAAGAAGGTGTACTGGACGAAGGAGCGTACCGGCGATATCATACCCTGCTGCAGGAAATGCCGGATGACGGTGTATTTTACCCCAAGTCCTTTAACGTGGTCACCAGGGAGTATGAGTATGAAGTAACCGTAAATTTAATTGACCAACTACTTGTAGCTATTCATGCCGGAGAAACGGATAGGGATCAAGCACATCTGTATCAATTTTTGAAGCACAAGTTTGACCAAACGGGGAAATTGTTCGGACAGTATATGCGTACCGACCGGACGGCAGCGGTGAAGTATGAGTCCCCTTCGGTTTACGGTCTCGCCATCATGTTTGCTCTTCAACAAGGGGACAGGCCCTTGGCAGAACAACTGTACGAACGTATGCTAACCCTCAAGGGAAATGATGTCCGTTATCCCGGAGGGTATGTATTTAAAGCCAATACCCATATTTTCGATAATCTGCTTCCTCTACTAGGGGAGTATGCCCTTGAAAACGAGTGAGAAGCCTCTTGCTTTGACCGCGAGGAGGCGTCGGGCAGCGTGTCGACAATCCAACTAGTTTAAGTCATAAATCATTATAGAGGTGGGTATGAGAAATAAAAGATTAATCCAGCGCATGGTCTGGGGATACATCCTGCTGATCGGATTAGCGATCCTGCAGGTACTGCTGGTTTATGTGAACGTCTTTAGAGACCAATCTTTTACTATATTCGAGCTGGTTTTCAGTACAGGATGCCTTGCGGCTCTGCTACTGGGGTTTTTGGTTCCGGCCGGAGTCTCGGCCGTATGTATTTTTGTTTATATGGTTGCGTATTTGGTTTGGTTTACGTCTTACGCAGAGGTGGACGTGTTGTCGTTTTCCTGGCTATGGCTGCCCCCGGCCAATATGACTGCAGCCGCTTTTATCAAAGCCGGACTGATCCGCAATAAGCGGCTTATGGAGCGGCTTGAGGAGCTGCAGCGCAGGAATCCCGAAGTGGACCTGGATACCTCGCTCGGGAATAAGGAAGCTTTTGCGGAAACGTTGGTCAAACAGTCTAACCTTGCCAACCGTTATTCAGATATCTACAATTTCTGTCTGGCCATGTTTAAAATTGAATTTTTGCCAATGGTGCAGGAATCTCTCGGTTCGCAAGGGTATGCCCGGCTGCTCGTTTCCTTATCGGAAGGAATTCAGAAGCAAATCCGCTACGAGGATTACAAGTTTGGCCTTGGTCAGGGAAGGTTTATTGTTTTGCTTCCCATGACAAACCATGAGTTTTTAAAGGCGCTGACGGATCGGATCAAGAACGCGCTGATGGACATTTCCTTCCAGGACCGGAAAGGCCGGGAGTTGAAGTTGGTGATCCGTGCCGGGGCACTGGTTTTTACGAAGGAACAGTTCAGCAAATATGAAAATGCAGAGGCGGTCATTTCCGCGCTCGAACGCAATACAGAGACGGATTTGATCGGAGAATACATTTGAACTCATCGCAGGTTCATTGAGAATGATTTACAGCAGGAGGAGAAGGAGATGGCTTATACCGCCTGGTTTATTCCGTTATGCGAGATAGTTAGCGTCATTTTTTTCCTTGCGGTTTTGGGGTTGTTTATTGCAACGCTGGTCTTCCGGGTACGTGTAAATCGAAAATATGACCGGAGGAAAGTCAGTGGCTGATTTATTGTTAGTGTTATCGATTATAAGCATTTGGGTAGCCGTATTCCAGTCGATTCTGATTATGTGGGGCGCGGTTCGGTTTATTTTCAGGCAAAGCAGCAAGGATTGGGACATTCCCGATTCAGAGAAAATGGAGCATTTCCCCAGGGTGACCGTCATGGTTCCCGCGCATAATGAAGAATTGGTCATTGCAGCAACTGCGGCAAATATTTTGCTGCTGAATTACCCGAAGGACAAAGTGCAGCTCATCGTTATTGCCGATAACTGCAGTGACGGTACCGCCGGGAGATTGAAGGAGTTGAAAAACAAGGAAGTGTTTCGGGACCGGGATTTTATGATTTTTGAACGGACAGGAACGGGTGGTAAATCCGGAGCGCTTAATGATGCGCTGGAGTATGCCAAAAACGAGTGGATTTGCATTTTTGACGCCGATGCGGCGCCCGAGCGGAACGCTTTATACTTTTTGATCGAAAAGGCTATGGAAGAGCCGGATGCTTACGGGGCCGTTTTTGGACGGAACAAGGCAAGAAACCGCGGGCAAAATTTCCTCTCCAAATGCATCAATCTCGAACTGGTTACGTCCCAGCGGATTTATCATACCGGATTGTGGGAACTGTTCAAGTTGGGGACGATTCCGGGGACGAATTTCATTGTGAAAACGGATCTGATCCGCGAGATCGGCGGATGGGATACGCAGGCGATTACAGAGGATACGGCTATTTCGTTCGAGATTCTGACGAGGGGACAGCTCATTGCGCTAGCGCCCCAGGCGGAAGCTTATCAGCAGGAGCCGGAGCAACTCAGCGTTTATTTGAAGCAGCGGGAGCGGTGGGCCAAAGGGAATTTTTCCGTCGTGATCGACAACATCCATCATTTGTTCAACCGATCAAGCTGGCGCATAAAGCTGCATGTGCTGTACTACGTGGCGAGTTACTTCTGGTTTATGTTGGCCATTATTGTATCGGACACCATTTTCGTCGTGAATCTGATCTACGGAGTGATCGCGTTGTTCAAACCGGGTTTAGCGATGCCGTTTCAGTTTGCAGATAATTTGTATGTTTACCTCATGATTGCCTGGGGATTAATGTATTACCTTTTCGTGCTGCAGATCAATCTGGCGCTGGCGACCGATATTGGACAAAGTACGATGCAGAACTTTATTTTGTCCTGTATATCTTATTTCACTTATGCCCAATTGTTCCTGCTGATTTCTCTGCGCGCTTTCTATTCGATGATCGTCGACAAGGTGACGGGGAGAAAAACCAAGTGGTACAAAACGCAGCGGTTTGGGGGATAAGAAACCAGCAAGTGGCTGATCTGATCAATCAGGGTAACGGCAGCTTTTGACAGGCGAACTAACATGCATAAACTGGGACGTCCTTTTTTTGTGCTGCATGTGTACAAGCTGAAGCTGATCGGAGTCTGAGCCAGGTATTGCCGGCGCCGTTTCGCGGCTGGAGCTGTACGGTCGGTGCAAACGATTTTTTGGGTTGTTTTGTTGTTGGCCTTCATTTGAAAGGGAAAGTCATCATTGAGGTCATTTTGACGAGGAAGAAATACCGGCATCGGAAGGAAAAATTCGGCCGTTGAGAATATTGGTATAATATGTTGAAAGTGTTGGATGGAGTGATTGGTCATAAGCCACCGGAAGACCAGGCCGAATAAGACGGCATTTTTTGGAAATGGACAGGGGCAAAGGCTAACGACTCCTAACAAAACAAGAGCACTCCAGGCCGGTAAAAGGTCTGGGGCGCTCTTTGTTTATCAAGGTCACATCGTAAGATCGGGACAGAACCAATCTACAATAATTTTGTTATCTGAGATATTCGGCCCTGGGACACGCCAAGCCATTCGGCATATTCGCTCTGCTTGGCTTTTGGATGTTCATGCATTTTGTCACACTATTGATTTGAATGTAGGTACACTTAGCGGCACCGTCACAGGCAATCGTTCTATATATGTTAAGCTTTGCTTAACATACGACTTAGAAACCAGGTCGCTCCTATTGAACAGAAGGCAGCGAAACGACTTACTTTCCAACGGGAGAAATCAGGTCTATTTATGAAACTGCCATGAGATACCAACAGGACAGTTTGATTGTTATTGCAGGAATCGATGACGGAATGGGCAGCTCGGGTGACCGGGTGGCAGAAGCTACGCAGATTCTTGTGTGAAAGCCGTGATTGCACAAAGCTTTTGAGCGTATTCACCGCAGCAACCTTGCATTGATGGGCATTCTTCCGCTTCAATTCAAAGACGGCGAAAATGCAGATACGATCGGTTTGACCGGCAGAGAGCATTACGATATCCATATCAACGATCATATCCAACCTCGTCAAATAGTTAGAGTAGAAGTGACGGACGATAATGGCAAAAGAAATAGAGTATGAAAAAAAAGCTAGACTATGAAATCGCTTCACGTTCGTTAAATAGAGTGATAATATAAAATTTGGAAGATTTGACCGACATTTAGCCTAGGGATCTAAGGGGGATATCCATGCTATTTCAGGGACAACGCATTTTGCCTGCCGCCAAGCACATGAAGCAGCTGGAGGGCATTTTGGACAGCTCCTATGAGTATGCGGTTTTTCTGGATACGCATGTGGCGCAGCTACGCAGCCTGTACCAGCTTGCCAGGAGTCGCAATAAGCAGATGTTTTTGCATGCCGATCTGGTGCAAGGCTTGAAACATGATGAATATGCTGCGGAATATTTGTGTCAGGAGATTAAGCCGTTTGGGATTATCTCGACACGGTCCGGAGTGATTGCAACTGCTAAAAAGAAAGGAATTCTTGCTGTTCAGCGGGTGTTCCTGCTGGATACGATTGCGCTGGAAAAAAGCTACGCGCTGTTGAAAAAAACACGGCCCGATTATATTGAGGTGCTGCCCGGCATTGTTCCGCCAATGATTCAAGAGGTCGGCGAGCGTACGGGAATTCCCATATTAGCTGGCGGGCTGATTCGTACTCCCGAAGATGTGAAAGCGGCTATTGCTGCGGGAGCTACAGCAGTTACAACATCCAATAAACAGCTGTTCGAGTATTATAGGCGATAGATATCAAGTGGGGGCGTACGGGTTGAACGCTACGGCGGCCGGAAAAAGGCGGTTCATGCCGCGGTGGCGTTCAAGTAGTAGGCAGATTTCCCTTTTCATCATGTACCGTGTGTGCTACGATATGGATAAGTTAATACTCGTCAGGAGATTTGGAGAGACCATGAACCGCTCGGCATGTGCCGTAGCGATTGTTTGTGGTCTTTTTTTGCATCTTTTGATGATTGGTTTGGCAGATCCATCGTGCAACAGATACAAAACGGGGAGGGATCAATGATGGGAGAACAGGGATTTGCCGCGCAGGAGAGAACGGCTGTTTTGGAATGTATGGGACGGGAGCATTTTGATATATTAATTATTGGCGGCGGTATTACAGGAGCCGGAATTGCGCTGGATGCCGCGGATCGCGGTTTGAAGACGGCTCTGGTGGAAATGCAGGATTTCGCAGCAGGCACGTCCAGTCGCTCTACCAAGCTGGTGCATGGAGGTCTCCGTTATTTGAAGCAATTTGAGGTGAAGATGGTAGCCGAGGTCGGGAAGGAGCGGGCAATCGTATTCGAAAATGGCCCTCATGTGACCATACCGGAGCGTATGCTGCTTCCTTTTCACAAGGGTGGCACATTTAATGCGTTCACCACCTCGATCGGACTGCTGGTATATGATTTTCTGGCCGGGGTCAAACACAGTGAGCGCCGCCGAATGCTGGACATCCAGGCTACACTGGAGCGGGAGCCTTTGCTGAAGCGGGAAGGACTGAAGGGAAGCGGCAGCTATGTAGAGTATCGTACAGATGATGCTCGCCTAACAATTGAGGTCATGAAGGAGGCTGTCGCGCGAGGAGCGCTGGCGGTGAACTATGCTAAGGCTGACAGACTGCTGTATGACGAAGGTCGAATTAGCGGCGCAAGTGTAACCGACCAGGTCACGGGGAAGTCTTACGACATCCGGGCTTCGCTGGTCATTAACGCGGCTGGACCATGGGTGGATACGCTGCGGGAGATGGATCGTTCCAAAGAGGGCAAGGTGCTCCGCCTGACGAAAGGCGTCCATCTGGTATTCGATGCCAAGCGCTTTCCGCTGCAACAGGCTGTGTACTTCGACACACCGGATGGACGTATGGTGTTTGCAATTCCGCGTGATGGGAAGACCTACGCAGGTACAACCGATACCGTATATGAAGGGGATATAGCTCATCCCCGGATGACCGCTGAAGATCGGGCGTACGTGCTTCAAGCGATCAACGGGATGTTCCCTGACGTAAAGCTCAATATCAAGGATGTGGAATCCAGCTGGGCGGGGGTACGACCGCTCATCTATGAGGACGGCAAAAGCCCTTCGGAAATTTCACGCAAGGACGAAATTTGGAAATCCCGTTCGGGTCTGATCACGATTGCGGGCGGCAAGCTGACAGGCTACCGGAAAATGTCCGAGCTTGTCGTGGATCAGGCGGTGCGGGAGTTGGGGCGCTTGCATGGGCAGAGCTTCCGGCCATGCCGCACCCGCCATATCCCGATTTCGGGCGGCGACGTAGGCGGCTCGGCAGGCTGGGACTCTTTCGTGAGCAAGCAAGCTATAGCTGGCGCTGCGTTTGGTCTATCGCCGCAAACGGCCAGAGCATGGGCCACTCGCTACGGCTCCAATACAGAGCGGCTGTTTGCGATCGCAGCGCGCAGCATGAAGGAGGCTGCCGGGGCGGAAGCGGCATTGCCTGTGGAGGTGCGTGTTCCGCTCCTGTATGCGATGGAACAGGAAATGACGGTGACCCCGTCTGATTTCTTCATACGCCGAACCGGAGCGCTGTTCTTCCAGATTGACGAAGTGAAGCGCTGGCAGGAGCCCGTCATTGCACTGATGTCTGAGCATGCAGGCTGGAACGCCGCGCAGGAGCGCCAATATGCGGCCGAGCTCGATGCTTGCCTGCATGAAGCGGTGACGCCTGTAAAGGCAGAGGAGAAATCAGGCGTCGTGAAGGCCATTTGATGGCGGTGCGAAGAGCGTCCTTGCGTGTTTGGATGCCCTCTTCCATTGCTCTCGACTATGCAAAGAACCTCCGTTCCACCAGCTATTTGTGGAACGGAGGTTCTTTTGGTATATAAATGCTTACAGCATCAAGTGAAACAGGAACGGCGCAGCCGCCAAGGTAAAGAGAGCGGCTAGCACCATGGAGATGCTGGAGATTGTACCTGTCAGCGAGCTGAATTCGAATGCTTTGGAAGTACCGGTACCATGAGCACCGGTACCGAGCAGCACTCCGCGTGACACTTCATTTTCAATATGAAACAGCTTAACGATCATCGGACCGATAATAAGGCCACTTAATCCGGTTAATATAACGAATACAGCCGTGACGGTTGGATTACCGCCAATCGTTTGTGATACATTCATGGCAATGGGTGTCGTAATGGAGCGGGGGATCAGGCTGCTCAGCAGCGAGGAATCCAGATGCATCCATTTGGCAAGGGCCATGGAGGACAATACGGCTACAACAGAACCGGACAGCACACTCAATATGATTTGGGACGCGTGTTTTCTCAACACAGAGAAGTTGCGGTACAAAGGGACGGCAAAAGCAATCGTAGCTGGCTGTAGCAGCATAGACAGCAAGTGTGCGCCGGAATTATAGGAACGGTAGTTCACGCCCGTCAGCGTCAAAATCAAAATAATAGCGACAGGTGTAATAAGCAGTGGAGACATATACACCTTGGGCAGGGTACGGTACATGCGTTTGGCCATCCAGTAAATAGCGAGTGTCAATACAATGCATAGAAGACCGATCATAATGATTTGTGCTCCTTTCGTTTACCAAGCAGACTGGCGATCATACCTGTGCAGGCCATCACCAGAAAGGTGCCGAGCAGTACGACCAGCATAATACTCATGCCATCGTGTTCGAGCATCGGCCAATAATTCATAACACCAACAGCAGAAGGAATAAAGAATAATAGCAGTTCGGCCAGCAGCCAGTTCGCGCCAACCTCGATCCAGCTTAACCGGACCAAGCCTGTTTGCAGTAAAATAAAGAGGATCACCATACCGATAATGCTGCCGGGTACAGGCAGATGGAGCCAGGCGACTCCTGCGTTCAAAATGAGCGAAAAGGCCATCAGGACGGCAACCTGCAGAACACCGCGTATGAAACTTTTCATATATATTGACTCCTATCTTTGAGTTCCGTTATTTTCAAAACTTTAATGAAATTTTACATCACAAGCTTTCATGAGTAAAATGCATATAAAGAATGAAATGTATTCCGTTTGTCTATGAAAGGAGGTGTAAGTTTGGATATCCGGCATTTACAATATTTTTTGGAAGTTGCGCGGCTGCGCAGCTTTACAAAGGCAGCCCAGAGCATGTTCATTACACAGCCGACGATCAGCAAGACGATTCGAAGTCTGGAGGAGGAACTGGGTGTCATCCTGTTCAACCGAATTGGCAAAAAAGTTGAGCTGACGGATGCGGGGAAGGTGATTGAGCTTCAAGCACAAGCGATCGTGAAATCCTTTCAGAGCTTGTCTTCGGAGCTGAGTGATTTAATGAACCTGAAAAAAGGACACATCCGTATCGGCTTGCCCCCGATGGTAGGATCAAGCTTTTTTCCGCGTGTCATTGGGGAATTTCACAAGGCCTTTCCCGATGTGACCATTCAACTGTTCGAGGATGGGGCCAAGAAAGTGGAGCAGGACGTGGGAGCCGGAGCGTTGGATATCGGGGTGATCGTGCTGCCTGCGGTTGGCGATATGTTTGAGACATTTCTATTTGTGGAGGAAAAGTTGAACCTGCTTGTTCATCCTACGCATGCCTTGGCAGAAAGTGAGGAGGTGCCGCTATCCGCGCTGGCAGAGGAGCCCTTTGTACTGTTCCGTGAAGACTTTACGCTCCATGACCGTATCATTGCGGAGTGTGTCCGTGCCGGCTTTCAGCCGCATGTAGTCTACGAAAGCTCACAATGGGATCTCATCAGCGAAATGGTTGCTGCCAACCTGGGGATAGCACTGTTACCGGAGGCGATTTGCCGGGATCTCGATTCTGAGCGCTTGCGTATCCTCCCGTTAGTGGACCCCGTCATTCCATGGCATTTGGGGATGATCTGGCGGAAGGACCGTTATCTATCCTTTGCAGCCCGGGAATGGATATCGTTCACACAGGAACTGCTGCGGACAGAGTATGCTGGCAAGTATTCCCGAGAGAAGTGATTGCGATCGGATCAATACGTGTCGGGCAATGGACGCTTGTATAAAAAAGCTGCCCTGATGGGCAGCGATATAGCTTGCTCTATGAATGTGCCTGATTGTTCTGGTTTACCGTACGCTTGGTATGATGGTACTTGTCCATAATTCGGTCAAGCCTGGAGGATTTGTCCAATACACGTTCATCCTTCAATCCGTGTAAGTTAGCCATACGATTCAATTCGCGGCGTTCTTTTTCCATGAGTTTCTCCAATTGTTCGAGGTCCAAAAAGCCCACCTCCCATGTCGATTGTAAAACATGTCTTCACTAGCAGCATAAAGTTTCTATAAATGCTGTTATTTCCATTTTAGCACATTTTATTAACAATAATCCAGCCCCTTGACATTTAGCTACTAATATCATGGCTTTGCCAGTTCCACCCGATTGCGTCCTGAGCGTTTGGCTTCATACAGGGCGCTATCTACTTTCTCCATTAATTTCTCCGCTGCAATGGCAGGGAAACTGCCTGCTCCAATGGATACGGTCAAAGGGACGATGGTTCCGTCATTCAATTGGAATGGGCCATGTTCCACAGCTTTTCGAATCTTTTCGGCCAGGCTTGCTGCCCTCTCGGTATCGCAATCTCCAATCAGAATGGCAAATTCCTCTCCGCCTTTTCGCGAGGGGTATGCCCTCATTGTAAACTCCCGATTTAGCATAATTCCTAATTGGCTCAAGACGGTATCGCCGTTCAAATGACCATAGGTATCGTTAATATTTTTAAAATGGTCAATATCCAGCATAACGACGCCAAAGGGTTGTTTGGTAGCCTTGGAAGTATGAAAGACCTCTTCAAATAGCGCATCGAAAGCACGCGGACTGTATAATCCGGTTAAATGGTCGCGATTCGCAGCCTCTTCGAGCAGGTGAAAGGCCCGTTCTGTTTTTTTGATATGAGACATCATGAAATAAGTGAACAGACCGCCAAGCAACTTAACGGTTGTGACTATTGCAATCGTTCCATTATTGGGGGGATTAATCACAAGGAAAGCAGATAACAGCGACAAAACAGCAGCTCCAAGCACGGCTGACATCCATTTACGGAGTGTTAGTTTTTTTTCTCGAAGGAAGATAAGTGAAATGCCCAGTGTCATGAAGCAAATGACAGTAGCAGTCAGAGAAACATCTGTCCAACCACCGGTGATGTAAATATGGTACAGGCTTATGATCAGGGTGGTCAACAGACCGGATACGGTTCCTCCCATATAAACAGATATGATAATAGCCAATTGGCGCAGATCGACCACAAAATGCCCGTTGCTCCATAAACCAGTCATCATTAAAAGAATGCCAGACAGTCCCAACATTAAGCCGTTCATTACCTGATGCATATATTTATGTTTTTCCAGGTGACGTCCGTATTTTCGTGATAGCAGATTCCCAAAGAATAAGAAGCTCGTTAATAATGCAAAATTGTTAATTAATTCTTTTAACATAACTCTATCCTTTATGCTGTAATGTGAGTTGGACACTGCTGAGAACAAAGTAATAAGTCTCATTTCTATATTTCGGTAAAAAATAAGTGCAAGTGAATAGTAATTGTAGTAATTGTAGTAATTGGTTACAAACAATGCTTATGTCCCTTACGTTTCCTTTATTTTCGTGATAAAGTTAAAAGACTATGACCGGAACGGGTGATCGTATGGAGGAGTCAATTTACATATCGGTACGTCCACTTGTGGAATATGTGCATCGGAGCGGCAGCATTCACAGTGGCTTCCGTTCGAACAGCAGTATGGTGGAAGGAACTCGCGTGCATCAGGTGATCCAGAAAGGCTATAAGGAGCAAGAACGCAAAGAGGTGTATCTACGCACGGAAATCTCATACCAGGATGTCTTATTTGTCGTCGAAGGCCGTGTGACGGGTTCATTGAACTGGCTGGTGTATGGACGGTTGATGAGATCAAATCCATCTCTCTGCCCCTCGAAGAAATTCAGGGGAATGGCCAACCCGTACACTGGAAAACGATATCCACCTTGTTTCCTGCAATCAAGGCCATCGGCGAAGGGCTGGTGAGCCGAGTATATTATGTGACGGCTCGTATCACGACCCGTGCAGCTGCAGAAGAAGCATATGCCCACATGCAGGCTCAAGGGCTGCATATGCACGTAGCCACTTTGACTGCAAAGGATAAAATTTGCTTCAAGGACGAAAATGACTGTGATGCGGGAGCATGCAGCTTATGCGAGGGCTATTATGACCGAATTAACGGTGCGGTATCCGATATTTTGGCAAATGAGACATTAATGACCCGGGCGGTGATTGAGCGTTACGCGCGCAAGCACAGGGTATGCCCCTTTGAATTTTCACTGGATGTGGCGTATGCCTCGGATGGTATAATCAGTGATTATAACTACGTTTTCGATCCGCGTATGTCTTTGAAGAGACTGCTGGAGGAGCATAAGCGAAAAGGCGTTGTATTGGTGGACGAGGCGCATAATCTGGTGGAGCGCGGACGGGATATGTTTTCGGCTGACATGTCTATCAAGGGCTATAGCTCAGCTATTTATTTCTCCGCAACGTTGACGCCGCTTGGTTATTACCGGGATATGCTGGGAGTGAAGGAAGAGGATTATACGCTGCAGGTTGCTTCCCCCTTTCATCAAGAACAATGGGATGTACGCCTGTTGCCGCTCTCCATTCGCTATCGGGATCGTGAGCGCTCGAAAGGGGCGATTGCGGACATGCTGGTCGGATTGGCAGAGGAGCATCAAGGGAATATCCTCGTGTTTTTCCCGTCCTATCCCTATCTGCGCGAGGTATATGAGGAGTTCGTACATCGGAACGTACACGCAGATACGTTGGTACAGAGCCCCGGGATGACCGAACCGGAGCGGGATCACTTCCTGGAGGCGTTCCAGTCAGGACAGGAACGCACCTTGCTCGGCTTCGCCGTGCTGGGTGGCGTGTTTGCCGAAGGTGTCGACTTGCCGGGAGACCGCTTGAACGGGGTCGTGATTATCGGTGTGGGATTGCCGCAAATTGGCGCGGAGCGGGACGTGCTGCGGGAATACTTCTCAGGGCAAGAACGGAACGGCTTCAACTATGCGTATATATACCCGGGGATGAATAAGGTTCTCCAGGCAGGGGGCAGACTTATTCGCACAGAGCAAGACGAAGGCTTGCTGGTGCTGGTAGATGATCGGTTTGCCAAGGAGCCGTATGCTTCTTTACTGCCGGATGAATGGAGGAGCTATCGTTTGGTGGAACAAGCGGGATTAGGGAAGGAATGGACAGACTATGAATTTTAATTTTCATAATGACTCTATTCGTGGGGTGCTGCGCCGCTTTGGTCAAGAGGAGGCCGAAGTAGACAATATGGAGACTTTCGTGACTTTTGCGCGCCTGGCCAACAGTATTTTCAGAGAAATGGATACGGATCTTGCCAGGCTGGGTGCCTCACAGGGCCGAATCATCGTCCTTAGCCTGTTGCATTTTCATGCACCGCATCGAATGACGCCATCGGAGCTGGCTGAAAAGGCTGATGTCACACGGGGGACTATGACAGGGCTGATTGATGGGCTGGAGCGGGATGGCATGATCGAACGCGTGGCACACGAGCGCGACGGACGGATGGTGACCATCGGATTGAAGGAGGCCGGACGAGAGCTGCTACGGACGGTAGGCCCTTATTACACCAGGCTGATCCGGTCATGTATGACGGAGTTTACAGCACAGGATCATGAGACCATGAAGGCCTTGCTTTGGAAAATGAAAAGCGGTTTTGAGCGATCCTTTCCGAAAAGCTGAACGACTGATTTTGAGACAGGGGATAGGGGGGATAAGAAAAAGAGTTCGATTTTACCGGAGCTACGCTGAATGCATAACATTTCAAGGAGTCTGCCTTTACGAATGGTGTATTGGCCAGTGCCAGTCTGTTTGTGGTCCGGTTGGACCATTGCAAGCTGGTAGGCCCGGATTTTGCAGGCGCGAATATGGACGGTATCACGATTACGGGAGGGGACTGATCGTATACGAACTTGCGCCATCCAGATTTGGGAAAGCAGGATTTGCGAAGCAGGCCATAGCCGTGGCGCGCCCTTATGGAGCAAAGGTGGAGTGATCAGCTGCCCTTTTTTTTAGCTGTGCAAGGACTACATAGTGATCCAGGCGTTGGCTTAATTCGACCATGGAAGGGTCGGTGAAGGCCATATATTGTGCCTTTGCAACAAGCTCTTTCCGTAATTGTTCAATGATAGCATATAGGCCATCTCCGTCTGTATTCAGATTGGGTACCATGGGCTTGCACCTTCTTTCCTGCTGTGTATCAGATTATAAAAGAAGTTGCACAAAATTTAAATTATATGTGATTGGTAGAAATGTGTATTTTCACACAGATATCGACCGCTTTAGCGCATTTACGCCTGTGAAGCGATCAGTCATAATGAAGGGTGATTACCGACAAGAACACGCCTGTGTTACGGGGATAAAGGAAGGAAGAGACAGATGAGTCGGACAAACGTTTATTTTAATCATGATGGTGGAGTAGATGATCTGGTATCCCTGTTTATGCTGCTTCAGATGGAGCAGGTTCATTTGACCGGAGTATCGGTTATTCCAGCGGATGGCTACCTGGAGCCCGCAACGGATGCCAGCCGTAAAATTATTGATCGTTTTGGACAGAATAAAGGGCCTGTGGAAGTTGCCAAATCCAATTCACGCGGTAAGAATCCATTTCCTGCCGCTTGGCGTCTACATTCCTTCTATGTGGATGCATTACCTGTACTGAATGAATCGGGGCGAATGGAAGCGCCGCTTTCATCCCTGCCGGCTCATCAGCATCTGATCGAAAAGGTACGCGGAGCCGAAGGTAAAACGCTGTTGCTGTTCACCGGGCCGCTAACCGATCTGGCCCGCGCGCTGGATGAGGCGCCGGACATTGAAGCCAAGATTGAAAAGCTGGTATGGATGGGCGGCACCTTTGAAAAAGGGAATGTAGAGGAGCCGGAGCATGACGGCACAGCAGAGTGGAATGTATTCTGGGACCCGGAAGCGGCATACCGGGTATGGCAAAGCGGCATCACGATTGATCTGGTCGCGCTGGAGAGTACAAGCAAAGTGCCATTGACTCCAGCCGTGCGCAATCGCTGGGCTGCCGAGCGCTGCTATGAGGGCGTGGATTTCCTGGGCAACTGCTACGCAGGCTGTCCACCGCTTGTTTATAGCGAAACCAATTCAACTTACTATTTGTGGGATGTTCTGACCACTGCATCTGTCGGACGCCCGGACATCGTCAAGAAAAAGACGGTGCATTGCAGTGTTATCGCTGAAGGTCCAAGCCAGGGCAGAACGGTGGAGCAGGCGGAAGGTCGGCCTGTGAACCTCGTATATGATACAGACCCGGAAGCCTTTTTTACGTATATGACGGATTTGGCCAAGCTGGCTGCGCCCAAACGTTACTAAGGTGAGCATGTCTATACTTGCTGTTTGAAGTGACGATGCAATCCGTCTACAAGACTATATATCAAAACCTGTGACGTAACCGGTCACAGGTTTTTTATGTTCAGGCAGTCCGAGCTTTCTACTCCGATTTACCTATTCGCTTGCGCAAACCTTCATCTAATAGGTCTAGCGAGGAGGGGGTTTTTGAAAGGTATTGATTATATGAATGCACATTTATGAAAATAATCAATGATTTTCGAAGGTTTTCATCCCTTTATTTTAAATCTCATCATATGAGAAAAGTGTAATAAAATAGGTGTCTAGCACCAGTAATATCATGTAAATATTCTATATAATAGGTTTAGAGGTGGGATTATGAATAGACTGGAAGCACTAGAACACTTTCATAAGATCTATGCAGAAGAGGTGCTGAGGCAGAAAATACACCACGTAGCGTCTTTGTATGAACAGCGAAAAGAAGAGCTCATCTTCTCTTTTATTCAATCCTTTCAATGGATTTGTCAGCAGGCTAATCATATGGAGGAGTCCAAAGCCAGGATCGGATACATAACCTATTCCATGAGGCGTACCTATCTGGTGGATCGAAATTATAACTATATTATCGAAGCCTATGATAAAAGCTGGTTCTTTGATCCTGGGCCATGCCAAGGAGTCTATGATGCAGGATGGGCTTTCAGTTTTTGGGGAGAACTGGTAGATGAACTGAGCCAGCTTCGAAAACCGTATATGAATAAGGTTATTCAGCCCGATGTAGAGCGGTTCGCACTTCAGGCTGCGGAAGAATTTCATCAATATATTTTGCAGCTAGCCAAGGATGCTATAGGACAGGCTGTACAAACACCGGAATTTAAGGTGCTGAGCTGCGAGGATGATTTGGAAGTACGAATAGGGGAGTATAAAGGAATCAGTAAGGTGGTGTACTCAGCAGCCGATGGAATACTACATGATTCAACAGGATGATCGTATCACAGAGTATATGTATCCAGTAGAGACGAATCGAAGACAGTTATTGGAATGGGCAGAAAGTTCATCATTGCCTGATGAAGAGTCTGTTTTACAATTTTATGTATCAGGTGATGCCGACTATATTGATTATATAGGACATCCGGTATCTATCGTTTCTGAACAACTAAAGGAAATCTTTGATATATATCAAGCCGGATTAAGCTGGAAGCTGATTGTATTTGCCGATATACAGCGTATGCAGCAAACGAGGTATTGGCTGGCTAACCCGCCTGACCTTATGTGCTTATCACCACTTAGTGAATATCATAGAGACGGTACGCTAAGGAAAATCATTTTAGATGAAAATGCAGTGGAGAATCATAAGATATTCAAGGTTCAGAATGCCAATCATCATATCATTGTAGATCTGGATGTGGCTGAATGTATTTTGAAGTTTAATCTGACAGGCTTGAAATTACAAAAGGTCGATACAACGGGGCCGTCTATCCAAAGGAGAGTCCGAGAATGAGTGAGAGCTATGTAGTGGATGGGGCACAGATACAGTGCAGCTATGGAAGCCATACGGGCAGGTTTAGTGTTTCAGCTAACAGGGGGATTAGCATTGGCGATAAAATGCAGGCGAATATTCAGGATTTTCACCCGCAGACGCATATCCCTTCTTTCGGAATGTGCCGCAGTATGCATAATCCTGCAGTTTCTTCTGCAAACAAAGGTAATTCCGGAAAAGTCATTCCACAGCCCTGCAAACCGAGCGTTTCTATGCCTTGGTTGAATGGAAAGAAGGATGTATACGTAGATCAATCTCCGGCTCTTATGAGCTGTTCCACGAACTTATGCATGTGGTGTGGGAAAATTTCATTCACGACAGACGGACAGGAATAGCTACTCATTGTAGAAAGTGACATCACATGCTAAGACAAATGGGGGAGTAAGATGGGACTGGCAGGAACTGTGCTGACATATGGAAATATTAGAGTGAATGCACCGTATGAAATTGTCCGGCTGCTGGATTTTAAATTGACACAGAAGGTGAATGAGCACGGCAAGGTGTATATCACTGCTCTCATACCGGATGAAGATCATGCGAAGTATGACGGTTTAGCGCATGATGAGGATGTGCTGGAGGTATATGAGACGGATGGAGATCAAGGGACGGTTAGTATTTTTAAAGGAGTCGTCACCAATATTAGCATCGGATTCAAAAATGGCGTATATCACATGTACATAGAGGCTACCTCTTTTACATATTTGCTGGATCAACAACCGAAGAATCGTTCGTTTCAAAACAGAAATTTGACGTACTATCAATTATTCCGCGAGCTCGTAGATGCCTATCCACACGGGGATTTTATTGACCTGACGGACAGCGATAAAAAGCTGGATGAATTCACTATTCAGTATGGTGAGAGTGATTGGGAGTTTTTAAAAAGAATGGCCTCTCGCCTGCAAACCGGATTGATTGCCGAAATCACATCCGTGTACCCGAGACTATGGTTAGGTACCTCGAAAGAACAGGTGAAGGGTGAATTGCATAGTATTAATTTTACACTTCAAAAAACAAAGCCAGGTCCCAGGTATACATATGCTGAAGTGGAGGATACGAAACGCTTTGAACTTGGAGATGTCGTTGTATTTCAACGAAAGCATTGGATTATTGATCAGATTCATGCAGAGATGAAGCAAGGTCTCATGACTTATGATTATGTTCTGGTTCCGGAAGCAGGTATTCCGAGGGAACTTATACATAATCAGCTTATACAAGGAGCCTCTATTGAAGGAAAAGTCATTGATTTAGACAGTGAAGGAGAGTCGGTTAAACTTCACTTGTCCGTGGATGCTTTGCAATCCAAAGCAGAAGGCTGCTGGTTTTCTTACCCGACGATGTACACCGGGGATGGGATCGGTTGGCATTGCATGCCTGAGCTTGGGGATCATGTCCATTTGTATTTTCCGTCGAGCAACGAACAGGATGCTCATGTGGTTCAAGCTCTTCGCAAGAGAGACCACAAAGGAGATGAAATCAGCAAGCCGGAAAGAAAGTTGTTCCATACCAAAACTCAAAAAATAGTGAGGTTCGATGACAAAGAAGCAGCTTTCTCCACCCAGGAAGAAAAGATACTTGTGCGCTTAAATCCTGCCTCCGGTATTCACGTGTATAGTCATCACGATATTACCTTTTACGCTGATACAGACTTGGTGCTACATGGCAAAAAGGTACAGATGACCGCTACTCGCGAGCTGTCTTTGACGTGCAAAACCAGCTACATCCGAACCGATGGAACGCTTCATCTCAAGGCTGGCAAGCTGGTGAAAAATCAGGTGCCTGATGCAGAACTGAAAGCCTATAAATCCCTAATTCAAGAATTGAAGGGAAAGGGATATCCGCAATGGGTGCAAGATTTGCTGCTTAAATTTAAAAAAGACTACTATAAAGCCGTGGCAGCAGGTGACAAAAAGGCGGCCGAGGAAGCAGCGGCCAAGGCCAAGCAATTGCGTCAGCAGGTGGCAGAAATCGATCGTATGCCTGCCTGGGCCAGAGCGCAAATGCATGAATACACGTCCCAGTGGTGGGAAGCATATGGCGCCAACGATAAAGCCAAGCAAAAGCAGATGCATCTTCTCGCCAGCCAGCTACGTGACAATGTGCTAATCAACGAGCTGATTCGCGGGCATTCAGCTGACTCCTATCTCGATGCCAACCGGTTGGAGGAGCTGTCCGGGCAATACGCGGATGCGGCGCATAAGCTGACCGTAGACGATCAAAAGGCTATCACCAAGGAAGCGGCTGCTCTACGGAGCAAGTATGGCGTGAACAGCCTGCTTGCGAGAGAGAATTTGAACAAGCTGGCCAAGAAATATCCAGACAGCTTCTCGTACAAGCTACCTGCTACAGGGGATTGGGATCAGGAGCTTAACACCGCATTGCATGATTTTGCGAAAAAATACGGTCTGGAGAATAAGGGCTATGGCCGTGATGTGCTCGCAGTGTACCTGCATCAGGTAGCCAATGGTATTCTTCCATGGCCTAAAGTTAATAAGGCTGCAACGCCAACTGTTCCGACAACGACGACAACAACGAAACCGGAACCGGGCAAGAAGACGCCGACTACTCCTGATAAGCCAACGAAGGACAAAGCAAATGAGGAAATGAAGCCCACACCATCCAACAGTTCTGCTGACCAGAAAAGGAAAGCCATTGTAGAATTCGCCAAGAGGTTTTTAGGCAGAATCCCTTACTGTATGGATTCTAAAATTACAACGATGAAGCTTGATCCCAATCACCCTCCTGAATATATGGATTGCTCTGATTTTAGTTCCTCAGTGTACTTGACTATATTAAATGTGTATATAGGCGGCACTACAAGAGATCAAATCCATCGGGGGATAGAGGTTGATCACCAAGATTTACGCTCTAGGGGAAATTATAAAAATCTGAAGTTAGGTGACCTAATCTTATTTGATTGGGGGAATTGGGGAGAGCACGAATCCAAACCATTTATACCAGACCATGTAGGAATATATATTGGAGATGGAGAGTTCATTCACGAGCATGGTCGTGCACAGACTCGTCACGATATGAAGAACGATCACAAGCCATCTCACAATGTAGTAATAGATAAATTAGGAAAAGATTGGAAGGGTAATTACGGTCTTATTTATAAAAATGTTATAGCAGTTAGACGTATTATACAAGATGATGGCTCAATAATTAGCAAATAAGAAAGTCAAGTAGTATAAACGTCATAATAATATTTAATTCCAAGCTATTCGCTCGAGAGAAAATAGCATTGACCTGATTAATGGGTAGGCTTTATTAAGAACGGATGAGAAAGTGGTGAGAAAGTGAATTCTATAAAAATCATACTGGTTATTACTTTTGTAGCCATTATATCGGCATGTAGTGGGTTTAAAGGAGAGGAAGCTGTCACGTCTCCTCACCCCCAAGAAATATCATCACACAGGATAACACAAGAAAATAGAAATGTTACTGAAAAAAAAGCACGGTGGCTTTTAAATGGAGAAGAAGACCCATATCCGACTCAATTTTTGACCAATTTAGATGATCCTACAGGGAAGACCTATATACTAATCGATGACTTGGTAGATGCGATGCAAACTAAAGAAGAGCGAATAAAATATCGCGACTCCCAAGTAACTGTCAGTAGAGTATCAAATGATGGAAGTCGAATGGCGATCGTAAGAACAACCTCTGATATAGAAGAAGGGGACGAAAAACACATTCTTGAGGTATATGATCTGAACTCAGGAAAAAAAGAGTCCGAGTTAGAACTGCCTTTAACGGCTTACCCCGTAGTCTCTCCTGATTTAAATAAATATCTTTATGGGTTGAATGGGCAAGTGTATTTATATGATGCAGTAATGAGGAAAACGACAAAAATAGACCTTGGGAAACGTAAAATAGATTTAGGTATCATTAGTTCAGGATTATTTTCTCCAGATGGCACTAGATTCTGTTTTGAAGAAAGTGACCAACCAGGTATCATCATGCTGAATCTGTCCGGTATTAGTGGAGCAAAACGTTTACTTACAGGATCTAGGGCTTCGCTTTTGCAGTGGGATCAAGAAGATAAATTAATTTATACAATTTCTGAAGAGGACGACAATTACACAAAAGATGTCTATTCATTGGATATAGAGAGCGGAGAAAAAAGGTGGGTAACTAAAAGTACGGCACCATTTATACTATCCCCTGACCAAAAATTGGCGCTGTCCGCAGAATACGAAGCTTCAAAAATGTATCTGGTTCATCTGAGCGATGAAAGAAAAGAGGATATATCCTCTTTTACTAAAAATCAAGTAATACGCACGGTTCCAATACAGTGGATCGAAACAAAAACCAATTATATGAAGTATAGCAACAAGGTTAAAGTGAAAAGAATTACTGCCTCTTCTACGCTACCTAAACAGGGTAATCGTTCTTTTAATGTGAGCAATTTAACGGATGAAAATTATTCCACCTCTTGGTGTGAAGGAACCAGGGGAGGCGGAGTAGGGGAAACGGTAACTATAGATTTGGGTTCAACTCAAGAGGTAAGAGGTATAGATATAGCCGATAACGCCATGTGGGTTAATAATAAGTATTTAGACGTAAGTAAAATCAAAAAAATGAAACTTGATTTTTCGGATGGGCAATCTGAAGTGCTTGAGGGCAGTGACGTATATTTCAAGTTCGATGAGCCTATACGAACTTCTTTCGTTAAGATTACCATCCTGGAAGTGAAAAAAGGCGCGGACTTCCCAAATACTTGTATAGGTGAGCTGAAGTTATTGTGATTAGTTGTAGGAAACGAAAAAAAATTGCGGTGCTAATAAATAAAATTGCTTTGTTCGTCTTGATCTTTTCCATGCTAGGTGGGTGTATACAATCGAATGAGGGCCAAAAAGCGCAGGAGCAGAATGAAAGTCATGCTTCTGTCTCTCAGCCCAAGAAACTTCCTCCAGCAAAAGGGCCCATAAATTGGTTGTTGTTTGAAGCGGAAAATGGAAATATGCCTATGGATTATCTAGCTAATATGGATGATCCTACAGGTAATACCTATATTGATTTAGATGACATTATAGGTAAATTACATGCAAGTGAAGGTGAAGCGTATCCTGAATCTGAGTTGTATCTGGCTGGGTTTTCGGATGATGGCAGGCGCATCGCTTTATGTAGAGAGTCGCAGGATTTGGATTATTTAATCATCAAAATCTTTGATCTATCTACCACAAAGAAAATGTATGAATTTAAGGTGCCGAATAGGGACTACTCTGTTATGTCACCTGACTTACGCAAGTGTGTTTACACAGATGATGCTGCCGTTTTTTATTATATGAACCAGGGACAGAAAACTAAAGCATTGGGGCATTTAAATGATGGTCACTATCTCGTTCTTCCCGTTTTTTCGCCTGACAGTAACCAATTTGCCCTTGTAGATAGTAACCATAATATATTGGTCTATGACTTGTCCAAGAACAAGCTAATCCAAAAAATCAAGCTAGGAATAGAAGGAATACAGATTGAACAGTGGCTTTATAACGATCAATTGGTTCTTTCTTCATACGATAATGATAAGACTTATGTGCTCAATATCAGGACTGGGGAGAAGAGGTTACTAATGAAAGCCACTGCGTCTCCTGTTATAACCTTGGATAACCGCAGGATTGCTTATCTGAACTCCAAGGGTGAAATGCAACAACCAGACATCCAAACAGGTCTGCCTATAAAATATTCCAATGTATTCCACAGGATAGGCTATAACGTGTCCCCTACACAATGGGTACAAACAACAACGGATTTAATGAAATATCGAAAAAACATCACGGCACAAAAAATTATTGCTTCATCTACACTTCCGGACCAAGCAGGGAACTCCTATGCTGCCCGTAACATCATGGATGGGGATGCAAGCACAGCTTGGTGCGAAGGAGTCAAGGGAGATGGTGTTGGGGAGTGGATCAAAATTGATTTCGGCTCTATGCAAGAACTAAAGGGATTTGAGCTCATCAATGGCCTAGCTAAGTCATCTAATGCTTTCCAAGCAAATAATAGAGTTAAACGAATGAAACTGGAGTTCTCAAATGGACGGACCATGATGATAGATAATGATTTTATAAGAAACGAATTTCTTGATAACCCCGTTCATACCTCATTTGTGAAAATAACGATTGAGGCCGTAGAGAAAGGAAGCAAATATCACGATACGTGTATGTCGGAGATACGATTCTTCTAAGCATCCCTAACAAAGGAGAAGGCATATGAAGTGGAAAGAACCAACGTTTGGTGCAACACCTATGTTGAAAGCTTTAACAACCGCTAATGCACACAGGAAAGCAAAGGCTTTTTGGTCTGGTAGAAGGACTTCGTAGAGAGTGTAAAAGAGAGGAGAAATCATGCGTTATATAAAAGCGGCTTTAATTATTGTATTTTCAGTGCTGTTGTCTGCTTGTACAGCAACCACAGGGGGGGACGTTGTTACGTCTTCGCAGTCCCCCAATATACCATCAAGTAATGAAGTTAAGGTAAATCAGGATGCTGCAAAGGGGACTGAAAAGAAGGCAAGATGGCTTTTAAATGGTCAAGAAGGCGAAGAAGATCGAGTTCAATTCTTAACCAATTTAGATGATCCTACTGGAAAAACTAATATTCGTATCGACGACCTGATTGACACCATGCAAACTCGGGAAGAACGTATAAAATATCACGGCTCACATGTAGATGTCGGGAAAATAACAAGTGACGGCAGTCGTATGGCAATTACAAGAGATGTTTATGGGGAGCAACCAGAGGATCCACTCATTATTGAAGTGTATAACTTGGATGCGGGAAAAAAAGAACGAGAGTTTAAATTGCCGCCAACTGATCAATATCCTATTATCTCTTCTGATTTAAGTAAATATTTATATGTATTGAACGGGCATTTGTATTTATATGATGCAATAAGTAAGCGAACTACAGAAATGAAGACTGAAAAAGGCAAAGCAGACGTGATCCATGGGCATGGAGTGTTTTCACCAGATAACACCAAGTTTTATTTTGTGGATGATCAGCCAGGGATCGTAGTGCTTGATCTGTCTGGCAATAGTGGTACAAAGCGCCTGCTTGCAGGAACTGATGTCTCGGGTATTATGCAATGGGGTCAGGGGAACCAACTTATTTTTACTACTTATAAAAAGGATAATACTTTCATAAACGATATTTATTCACTAGATATACCCACTGGAAAAGTACAGTTTATAACTAAAAATGAAGGCGACTTTATTCTATCTCCAGATCAAAAAAAACTAGTATTGGCAGATGATGAGGCTGTAAAAATGTTCATGATCGATATAGCCAGTGGGAAAAAAGAAGATATTTCGTCCATTGTAAATGGAGAAGGAACCTGGGTAGTACCAATACAGTGGATCAATACAAAAACCAATTATATGAAGTATAGCAACAAGGTTAAAGTGAAAAGAATTACTGCCTCTTCTACGCTCCCTAATCAGGGGAATCGTTCTTTTAGCGTGAGCAATTTAACGGACGATAATAGTTTAACCCCTTGGTGTGAAGGATCTAAGACAGGCGGAGTAGGAGAAACGGTAACTATAGATTTGGGTTCAACTCAAGAGGTCAGAGGTATAGATATGGTCGATGGCACTATGTGGGTTAACAATAAGTATTTAGACATGAATACCATCCAAAAAATAAAACTCGATTTCTCGGATGGACAATCATTAGTGCTTGAGAACAATGACACACGTTTCAAGTTCGATGAACCTATACGAACATCATTCGTTAAGATTACCATCCTGGAAGTGAAAAAAGGCGCGGACTTCCCAAATACATGTATAGGTAAGCTGAAGTTATTGTGATTAGTTGTAGGAAACGAAAAAAAATTGCGGTGTTAATAAGTGAAATTGTGTTATTAGTCATGATATTTTCTGTTATATCCAATTATCTACAATAAAATAATAGAGTTAAACGAATGAAACTGGAGTTCTCGAATGGGCAGACCATGATGGTAGATAATGATTTTTTAAGTAATGAATTTCCTGATGGTGCCGTTCATACCTCATTTGTGAAAATAACGATTGAGGCAGTAGAGAAAGGAAGCAAATATCACGATACGTGTATGTCGGAGATACGATTCTTCTAAGCATTCCTAACAAAGGAGAAGGCATATGAAGTGGAAAGAACCAACGTTTGGTGCAACACCTATGTTGAAAGCTTTAACTACGGCTAGTGCACACAGGAAAGCAAAGGCTTTTGATCTGGCGGCAGAACAAAAGAAACAAAAATTGAATTACCCCGACTGGGCTCAAACCTGGATGCGTAAATACAAAGAGGATTGGTATATCGCTCAAGCCAACGGTGACGAAGCCGGCATGCGGAAAGCGCAAAAGCTGGCAGAAGGCCTTCGTAGCAAGCTCCGCGAAATGGCGACGATGCCCAAGTGGGCCCAAGAGCAAATGCAAAAAGAAACCGTTCGCTGGATGACTGCTGAGGCAAGCGGGAATATCAAGCAAAAGCTAGCTGCTGAGGAAGCGGGACGAGCTATACGAGAGAAATTGGGTCTGATTAATACGAGCACTAAAGTACCACTAGAAGAACCAGTTACCAACGAACCGAAGGATGAACCTACAAAGAATGTAAAGACCCCGGCTGGGAAATGGATACCTGCTGAATTCCAGTATAACGGTAGTTCTGAAGCCGAGAAAATGTTTAAAAGGCGGTCATTAAAATTCACTAAAATGCAATGGAATCAGGAAAAGATACACGGTTTGTGGGAAGCTACAAAAAAGATACAAGAAACATATCATATCCAGATTGATCCCCGTTTTTTGTTAGCAATTATTATTGCAGAAGGAACTGGAAGTTTTAACACTAGTAGTACAAATAGGGCGGCGGATGGTGAGCATGGTGCTGAAACTAATTATGCCAAAGATTTGATGAAAGCCAATAGTTTAATATTTGGAAAAATATTGGGATATATATACTATGGTCAGGAATTCAGACAAGCCGTAGTGAAAAACAATAAATTACGTGGTATTACAGGCAAAGGGGACGTATTTCAATATTGTAATTGGACCACTCCGGTCATTAGAATGAAATCAAAACAAGTCGATTGTGGTGAATACGCTAGCGATAACAAATGGGAGGAGAATGTGCAGAAAATCTATAACATATTTAGTGGAAATCAAGCTGTTAATTATGAACAATATCTGCTTAGTATTGATAAAAGTGTAACTCAAAAAATTGCTGTTTCGGAAGGTATTAAACTTCCTAATATTACATTTAAACCTGTGAAAAATGGTAATGATAGCAGGAAACATAAAACAGGGGAGTGGACTATTGTTGGCAACCGATAACTACAATTAGGAATGAGGAATAGAAATGTGCAAGCAAAGTTACGGTTATTTCATTATAATGCTTGTAATGATTTTGGGAGTAACTGCGTGCGGTTCTACAAGTATCAATAATTACAAAAGTGGGAAAACGGCTAGCGTAAAACTTAAGCAAGAGAGCACCGGGAACTATCGAGGTAAAGAAGTCGAAAAAGCCAAGAATGTTGCATCTGCTGATCCTAAACCCCTTCAGAATGAGGACTTTGAAATCTCATATCGGTCGCACAAAATTGATAAGAATACGGATATTAAAGAACTTATCCATAAGTGGGGTTACAGTGAGGGATACGACAGCTTCAATCGGGGATATATTAGTGGGAATGGAACCTACAGAAGATGGAACTTATCTTATCCTAACTATAAAGATTCAGAAATTCGATTTGTAGTTCTATCTAAGATCGAATTTGAAGGGGAGGAACCGGTTGATGGTGAAAGCTATCTAGTAGCTGTGAGCTTGGAAAATCCCAAGTTTGAAACTAAAAGAGGATTGAAAATCGGTGATACACTTGGCAAAGTACTGCAGCTCTATGGCCAACCCAGTGTCATAACAAATGGAAGTTTGCTTTACTCCAAAAATGGCTTGCATTTGAGTATTAATTGGGATACTAAAACAGAGAAAGTAAATAATATTTTTATTGAATATAACATGGAGAAATCCGTAAAGCAGCAACGTAGCGCTGATTATGTAGATGAAGATGCTCAGCCCGACCCTGATCTGGAACCATATAC
>NZ_JAFFQR010000047.1 GCF_020736845.1 Paenibacillus farraposensis | reverse complement strand
TGTTCGCCACGTCCTTCGTCGGCTCCTGGCGCCTAGGCATCCTCCGTGTGCTCTTTGTAGCTTAACCTAGACTTTTCTTTCAAAGAAAGGAAATGTCAATGTTCAATAAAGAAATGATTTTTGCTAAAGGCAAAATATCTTTCCTTATTTGCTACCTTTATTTCACTTGTTTACACAAGATCAGCTTAAAGGAATATTCTAAAACGCAATTTCGTT
>NZ_JAFFQR010000046.1 GCF_020736845.1 Paenibacillus farraposensis | reverse complement strand
GCATTTCTTCCGTGATCAGAGCGTCGGTTTTCCTAAATTCAAGAGCAAGAAGACCAACAGTCACAGTTACACAACGAATAATCAGAATGGCACAGTAAGCGTTGCAGACGGATATATAAAGCTTCCTAAGTTGAGAAAACTCATCCGAATCAAATTGCATCGTCCATTCGTTGGACTCATCAAGTCGTGTACGGTATCCAAAACACCGTCAGGGAAGTATTACGTTTCCTTACTGGTGGAAACGCATTCAGCCTTTGCCTAAGCGTGATAATAAGATGGGTGTTGATCTGGGCTTGAAGTCGTTTGCTATTACTTCCGATGGCGATACAATCGAGAATCCCAAGTACCTTCGCAAGTCTGAAAAGC
>NZ_JAFFQR010000045.1 GCF_020736845.1 Paenibacillus farraposensis | reverse complement strand
GCCCCTAAAGATTGGACTTTCGAAGGCTCAAATGATGGGGTTACTTGGAATGTGCTAGACACTCAGTCAAATATCACTGGATGGGTAGATAACACTCCCAAAAAATTCTCTTTTTCTAATTCTAATTCATATAAGAATTATAGAATTAATATTACAGCTAACAATGGAAGTCAGTATCTAGCCCTTAGCGAATTAGAGATGATGTCTAAAGTATC
>NZ_JAFFQR010000044.1 GCF_020736845.1 Paenibacillus farraposensis | reverse complement strand
GACGTGGCGAACAACGATAAGGCCTCGGGGAGCTGTAAGCAAGCTTTGATCCGGGGATGTCCGAATGGGGGAACCCGGCTGTCTTCATCGACAGTCACTACTCACTGAATTCATAGGTGAGTGAGAGGCACACCAGGGGAACTGAAACATCTAAGTACCCTGAGGAAGAGAAAACAATAGTGATTCCGTCAGTAGCGGCGA
>NZ_JAFFQR010000043.1 GCF_020736845.1 Paenibacillus farraposensis | reverse complement strand
ATATACCATGCCTGTATCATATCGGATGCCAAAGGAATTGTCTTCCTTATAATGAGTCGTGGTTTCCCACGCCTTCATCCCGTTTTCTCTTAAGCCTGTGATGGTGATCCCATGCATCTTGGTGGATTTTCCCAGTGGATCATATCGATCGATGAACTGTACGTATAACTGCTCTTCAGGCAGGTACACCCGCTCAGCTGGATAGTCCTCTGTATGCCCAAATAATTGCAAACCATTGCTTAAAACCTGTGTACGCTTGCTGTTTCCTTTAAGTCCTGTTACGGCAATATGACCGCCAGACAGCTTACGTACGGCTGCAATGTCTTTGCCTGCCCCCAAATCCAAATGTACATTGCGGATATCACGACCATATACATCTGCTTCCACCCCTACCGGGCCATCTGATCTGTTCATTAGTGCATAATATCCATTATGGCTACCGACCAGCCACCCTGAGCTCACTCCGGACGTTGTTCGGTTCCACTGTATAACGCCATCTTCCGTATATTTAAGCACAGTGAAAGTCTGCTCCACACGGTTCAGAGAGGAGACCAGAAAGCCTCCGTCTGCAAGCGGTTCCAAACCGAGCCGAGATTGCTGTCCATGGGATATCAGACCCTCTGTTTGTAACGTTTTAGACCATACGACATTCCCATCGCTATCCAGTCGTGAAGCCCGCAAATCCTGTGTCCCGTTCGGTTGAGTATAGTCGATCAAAAATAGCAAGCCACCATCTGACGTTTCACGCTGCACTCCCCTGCTGCCCGTTCCCGGTTGCACGTTCAAATCCTGCTGGTGCTTCCATACGTTCTGCAGAGAGCTGTCCAGTTTACCATATGTAACATGGGCTACACTTGCCTCTGTGTCGTCATCGACATTCAGAACTAAAAATCCGCCTTTTGCCGTGGGCTGGATGTAATCGTAAGCGTTTTCCGTATCCTTGACGCTTCCAATCGCTGCACTGGTTTCAATCTCGGCTTGCTTGGGTACAAGCGCCGCAGACACCTCTGATGCATAGGACGGTGAAGCACTATATCCCATCACACATGCCACCAAAGCAATTCCTGCTGCCCATGAATATACACGTGTACGTAGAAATCGGTTTTGTATCATCTTCAAAACGTTCCAGCTCCCTTCATGACTCTACCTCAGAGATGTTCATAAACCTTGGATGTAATTAGACTACAGACGGTTTCGTTGCCATTTGGAACGGTTGTCACGTGGGCACGGAACTTCAGATGATGCTATACACTCATGAGTTATATATTTACCTCTTCAATCCCGAGCCTAACATTTGAAACTCCATAAGCAGACTACTCAGAGACTTTTCAGCGCTGAATACACGTATATTCTTATTATTTCAGTGCTTGGCAAAGTAGTTGTCACATGCTTTAACGCAAGAATAGAATAAAAGTTTCCTTTTCTTCAAAAATAATAAAGCCCTGCCAGGCAAAAGGAATAAATACACTAATTGTATTTCACCTTTCTGATGTGCAGGGCTTCCAAAACGAATGCCAAATGCTATCTATAGATCAACGGTCTGAAGCGCTTGACTGCGCTGAGTATCCCGTTCAAGGATCGGTTTTAAATATCGGCCGGTATACGACTCTTCAACTTTCACGAGCTGTTCCGGTGTTCCGGTAGCCAAAATCGTTCCACCGCCGCTTCCGCCTTCCGGGCCCAAATCAATCAAATAATCGGCTGTTTTGATCACATCCAGATTATGTTCAATAACCAGCACCGTTTCTCCTGAATCAACCAAACGATGCAAAACCATCAACAATCGGTCAATATCGTGAACATGCAGACCGGTAGTCGGCTCGTCCAAAATATAGATCGTTTTGCCTGTGCTGCGACGATACAACTCAGAAGCCAGCTTTACACGCTGAGCTTCCCCTCCTGAAAGGGTAGTCGCAGGCTGACCCAGCTTGACATACCCCAATCCTACGTCCATCAACGTCTGAATCTTGCGATGAATCTTCGGAATATTTTCGAAGAACTCTGTCGCATCCTCGACCGTCATCTCCAGCACATCGGCAATACTTTTACCTTTGTATTTAACCTCAAGGGTTTCCCGATTATAACGCTTGCCCTTGCACACTTCACAAGGAACGTACACATCCGGCAGAAAGTGCATTTCGATCTTGATGATGCCGTCGCCTTTACAAGCTTCGCAGCGGCCGCCCTTAATGTTAAAGCTAAAGCGGCCTTTTTGATAGCCCCGGACCTTGGCCTCATTGGTTTTTGAAAACAGATCGCGAATATCATCAAATACCCCGGTATAGGTCGCAGGATTGGAACGTGGCGTGCGGCCGATCGGAGACTGGTCAATATCAACGACCTTATCGACATGTTCAAGCCCGCGAATCTCCTTATGTTGACCTGGACGCACCCTCGCCCGGTTCAGATCACGTGCCAGCGTCTTTTTAAGGATTTCGTTTACCAGCGTGGACTTGCCAGAACCTGATACGCCAGTAACAGCTGTGAAAACACCTATCGGGAACTTAACATTCAAATTTTTGAGATTGTTTTCCTTCGCACCGCGAACCTCCAGCCATTTGTCCGTAGGCTTGCGCCGTTCAGTGTTGACCGGAATAAACTTGCGTCCGCTCAAATACTGCCCGGTCAAGGAGTTCGGGTCCTCCATGACTTCCTTCGGGGTCCCCTGGGACATGATCGTCCCACCATGAATTCCTGCGCCTGGCCCAATATCAATGATATAGTCCGCCGCCATCATCGTATCTTCATCATGTTCCACCACAATCAGCGTATTTCCGAGATTCCGCATATGCTCCAGCGCACTGATCAGGCGGTCATTATCCCGCTGGTGCAAGCCGATGCTTGGCTCGTCCAAAATATACAGCACACCCATTAGACTTGACCCGATCTGTGTCGCTAGCCGAATGCGCTGTGCCTCACCACCGGACAACGTTCCTGCCGAGCGGCTTAATGTCAAATAATCCAGGCCGACATTAACCAGGAAGCCTAAACGGCTGTTAATTTCTTTTAAAATGAGATTGGCAATCGAGCGTTCCTTCTCGCTCAGCTCCAGCGTTTGGAAAAAGCGGGCCGCTTCAGTGATGGACAAATCCGTTACATGGGCGATATTTTGTCCCTGTATAGTCACCGCGAGAGTTTCTTTCTTCAGGCGATGTCCCTTACAGGTGTTACATGGCTTGGCACTCATGAACCCTTCAATAAATTCACGGATGCCATCCGAAGCTGTATCCCGATACCGACGCTCCAGATTCGGAATGATTCCCTCGAAGGTCACATAGGCTTCCTTACGTTGACCAAAATCATTTTCGTAACGGAAACGAATCTTCTCGTCAGCCGTCCCGTATAAAATGATGTTCATTTGCTCTGCGGTCAATTGGCTGACAGGAACATTCTGCGGAATATCGTAATGCTCGCATACCGACTGTAAAAATTGCGGATAATAAGTGGAAGTTCCACCGCTCCATGCCTGAAATGCTCCTTCTTCCACACTTTTTTCAGGATCAGGAATAAGCAAATCAGGGTCCACTACCATTTTGGCTCCTAGTCCGTCACAATCAGGACAAGCGCCGAACGGATTGTTAAAAGAGAACATTCGGGGGGACAGCTCATCTATGCTGAAGCCGCAAATCGGGCACGCAAAATTAGAGCTGAAGCGCAGCTCTTCTTGCCCTATAATGTCTACAAGCAGTTGACCACCTGACAGTTTCAAGGCCGTCTCAATGGAGTCGGATAAACGCGCACGCACATCCTCCTTGACCACGATCCGGTCTACGACCACTTCAATCGAATGCTTCTTGTTCTTCTCCAATTCAATCTTTTCTGACAGCTCACGCAACTCTCCATTGACACGTACCCGCACAAAGCCTTGCTTCGCTATATCCGCGAACAGTGTTTTATGCTCGCCTTTGCGTCCCGAAACCAACGGAGCCAAAATTTGCAGCCGTGTCTTTTCGGGATACTGCATGATGCGATCTACCATCTGCTCAACTGTCTGTGAGGTGATCTCAATGCCATGTTCAGGGCAATGAGGGTGACCTATACGGGCAAACAATAACCGCAGGTAATCATAAATTTCTGTAACCGTGCCGACGGTAGAGCGCGGATTCCGGTTGGTGGTTTTCTGATCAATAGATATCGCAGGTGACAGACCTTCAATGGAGTCGACGTCTGGCTTCTCCATCTGCCCGAGGAACTGACGCGCATACGCCGATAAAGATTCCACATACCGCCGCTGTCCTTCCGCATAAATCGTATCGAAAGCCAGAGACGATTTACCCGAACCGCTAAGTCCGGTCAGAACGACAAACTTGTCACGTGGAATAGTCACGTCAATATTTTTAAGATTATGTGCCCGTGCGCCTTTGATGATGATGCTTTCATTCGCCAAATGTTCCATCTCCTTAGCTTAGTTCATGTCGTGCTATGTTCCATTGGGGTATGGTCAAGTGATCTATCGCAAAGAGAACGACCACATGGGCCGCCCTCATTATTGTTAAAGCCATTCAAGTATTACATTTTCAAGGTACTTTCGATTCTAGCTTATTCTCTCCTGTTTAATCTGCCCGCAGTTCCAGCAAAGCGTCACGCAACTCGGCGGCTCGTTCGAACTGCAGATTTTTGGCGGCGTCCTTCATTTCTGCTTCCAGACGCTGGATAAGCGACTGACGCTCCTTTTTGGAAAGTTTACCCGCCTCATGAGGCAGGTAATCATTCTTAGCTTCCGCCACCTTGGTTGCTTCAATGACATCCCGAATCTTTTTGCGAATCGTTTGAGGGGTAATTCCATGCTCTTCATTATACTTCATTTGAATCGCACGCCGGCGTTCGGTTTCTTTTATCGCCTTATCCATAGATTCGGTAATCTTGTCACCGTACATAATAACAAGACCATCACTATTCCGTGCTGCCCGTCCAATCGTCTGGATCAAAGAGCGTTCGGAACGCAGGAAGCCTTCTTTGTCCGCATCCAAAATTGCAACCAGAGATACTTCCGGTAAATCCAGACCTTCCCGCAGCAGGTTGATCCCGATCAGCACATCAAAGGTACCCAGACGCAGATCCCGCAAAATAGCCATCCGCTCCAGGGTCTTGATCTCAGAGTGCATATATCGGACCTTGATACCTACTTCTTTTAAATAGTCCGTCAAATCCTCAGCCATTTTCTTCGTGAGCGTGGTAACCAGTACCCGTTCTTCACGCTCGATGCGAAGCCGTATCTCATTAATGAGATCATCAATCTGTCCCTTGCTCGGCCGCACCTCAATAACCGGATCAAGGAGACCGGTAGGACGAATAATCTGCTGCACCATCGTATCGCATTTTTCCAGCTCGTAGGGACCTGGAGTTGCCGATACGTAAATAATCTGGTTGACCTTATCCTCGAACTCTTCAAATTTCAACGGGCGGTTATCCAGCGCAGAAGGCAGGCGGAAGCCGTGCTCCACCAGCACATTTTTACGTGCCTGGTCACCATTGTACATGGCCCGGATCTGTGGCAGCGTAACATGAGATTCGTCAATGACGACCAGCATATCATCCGGGAAATAGTCCATCAGCGTATATGGCGTTGCCCCCCGCTCGCGGAATGTCAGCGGACCAGAGTAGTTCTCGATCCCGGAGCAAAAACCGACCTCTTTCATCATCTCGATATCATAGCGAGTACGTTGTTCCAAACGCTGTGCTTCCAGCAGCTTTCCTTGCTCCTTCAGCTTCGCTAGTCGCTCTTCAAGCTCACGCTCAATGTTGACTAGCGCCACCCTCATCGTATCCTCATGGGTAACGAAGTGAGATGCCGGGAAAATAGCCACATGCTCACGTTCACCGATCAATTCACCCGTGAGCACATCAATCTCGGTAATCCGTTCGATCTCATCTCCAAACAGTTCTACCCGTATAGCATGCTCCCCTTGGGAAGCCGGGAAAATCTCAATCACGTCCCCCCGTACACGGAAAGTACCCCGCACGAAATTGATATCGTTCCGCTGATATTGAATATCGACCAAGCGGGACAAAATCTGATTGCGGGGTTTCTCCATACCGACTCTAAGCGAGAGCAGCAGGCTTCCATATTCTTTCGGCGAACCCAGACCATAAATGCAGGAAACACTCGCCACGATAATTACATCACGCCGCTCAAACAAAGAACTTGTGGCAGAGTGGCGAAGCTTATCAATCTCCTCATTGATGCTGGAATCCTTCTCAATATACGTATCAGAAGACGGAATGTACGCTTCCGGCTGGTAGTAGTCATAGTAGCTGACAAAATAATCGACAGAGTTATTGGGGAAAAACTCCTTGAACTCACTCGCCAGTTGGGCAGCCAAAGTCTTGTTATGCGCAATAATCAATGTAGGCCGATTCAGCTTGGCAATCGTTTGGGCGATGGTAAACGTCTTACCCGTTCCCGTAGCACCCAATAGCGTCTGATGCTTCTTTCCTCCTGCAATCCCTTCGACCAGTTCAAAAATGGCCTGAGGTTGGTCGCCTTGAGGTTGGAATTCCGACTGAATATCAAAAGTCTTGTTGCTAACAACGATATCACTCATTGCCCTGCATCACCCTTATCGTCTAAAATGAAAACATCATGCTTCTACACCAGTCGACCTGGAACGTCTTTGCCTGTTACTCTATGTCAATATTTCCCGAGCAATGATACTTGGGAAATTTGGTTATATAAGAATGTTTGTTCCCGTATTATACCTCTTTCTTACCGTGGATGCAAACGATAAGTCTTGAATAGGAGTGAATTGTATTTTGGATATCACCATCGTATTGGGCATCATCGCAGGAATCATCGCATTAATCGGCGGTTTCGTATGGGAGGGCGGAGAATTTTCAGGACTGCTTCAGGGTACACCGGCTCTGATTGTATTTGGTGGAACCTTCGCCGCCGTCGTTATTAGCTATCCCGCCTCCAAGCTGAAGACCATACCTACTGCTCTTCGGATGGCGTTTAGCCGTGAGGACAACTCTACCGAGCAATATATAGAAGATTTGGTTTCCATGGCTGCCACCTCCCGCCGATCCGGCGTACTCGCGCTAGAGCGTATTTCCTCGGAGCATCCAAACGCCTTTTTGCGTGAAGGTCTCCAACTGGTCATCGACGGCACCGAGCAGGAGCAGATCAAACAGATATTAGAGCTTGAGTTAGATACGATTGAACAAAAGCATGAAGGATATGCCAAAATATTTGAATCCGCAGGTGGCTATGCTCCTACCATGGGGATTATTGGTACTGTAATGGGTTTGATTCATGTGCTGGGCAACCTGACCGAACCTACTGCGCTTGGACCGTCCATTGCTGTCGCTTTTATCGCAACACTATACGGCGTTGCCAGCGCCAATCTGATCTTCTTGCCTATCGCTTCTAAAATAAGAGCATGCAGTGAACGAGAAATCATCATCCTCGACATGCTGCTGCAAGGCATTATGGCTATTCAGAATGGAGAGAACCCGAAGCTGGTACGCAAAAAGCTGGAGTTCTTTATCCGCTCAGAACAGAATCAGGATCGCAAACCGCTGCGGCGCACACGCGTAGAAATCACCGCTCCAAAGGAGGACTCATTCCATGAGAGCGCGCAATAAGCGCCGTGGGCGTCAAGAAGGCGGAGGCCATCATGACCGCTGGATGATTACCTATGCAGATCTAATCACCCTGCTGCTCATTTTTTTCGTCGTAATGTACGCCATGAGCAGCCCGGATGCCAGAAAATATGAGGTCGTCGTTCATTCCCTCCAGGATACGTTCCGCAAGGGTGATTCTATTTTGGAGCAAGGCTCGGGTATCACGGGGACTGCGGATCACTATACGAGCAAGAATCCACCCGCGGCCAAACAGCAGACATCTGCTAAAAAAGATGCAGGCTCAACCAAGCTGACCACACGTGAGCAGGCATTCCGCAAGCAGGAAAAAGAGCTGCAAAATCTCATGGGTGTCATTCAAAAGTATATTTCGGAAAACAAATTGGAAAACCAGATTTTCGTAGCAGATCAACCGCGCGGTATTGTCATTACGCTGAATGACCGCTTTTTATTCGATCAAGGCAGGGCTGCACTCAAGCAGGGCTCTGCCAGTACGCTATCCAAGCTGGCCAGCTTGTTCAGGGATTTGAAAACACCGATCAGCATCGAGGGACATACGGACAACATCCCGTTCACCCGTACCACGAACTCATCCATCTATAAGGATAACTGGGAGTTGTCCGGTGCGCGAGCGTTATCCGTGCTCCGATTCTTTCTGGACAAGGAACATCTATCGCCCGCCGGATTTCAGTATGCAGGTTATGCAGAGACCCGACCGGTAGGCGACAATAGCACCGAGGCTGGACGACAAAAAAACCGCCGTGTCGAAATCACTGTACTGCGTCAGCTTCAACAGTAAATACCAAAAACCTCCCAAGCCACGTTATTACGTGAACCGGGAGGTTTGTTTAGATACATCTTATCATGTTGCATGGCTTCCGCTCTGATGTAGAACGCAAAACAATAAACCGTACGAACAACGTGTAAAAGAGCGGCGTACAAGATACATCTAGAGATTTTTTGGGTTTACTCTATTTTCTCACTATGTATAGAAGCCAAGGTGAAGTTAAATAAATCTTGTCATGCTGCTCGTAAAATCAATAGGATAAGACAAGCTCATGTTGCTCCTCTTGTATTTGTGAACTTTTGGATATGCTAGGTTTAAAATAGCTACATTTCCAAGTGCCGTACTTATTAAGGAGCCAATCCAACTCCATGGACTTCATTAACACTCTTCGATCCTTTAATCCCACCTCGTTCGCCAAATCATTTAATTCCTGTCGCTTTTCTTCGATGCAGTCCTCCAATTCTTGCAATTTCACTCAATAAACCTCCTATTCAGTGTGGTATTTACATTTATTTTACAAGCTGATACCTTTCCGACAGGTTAAAAATATAGTACATCCCATTTCATCCCTTTAACGGGATAAATGAAAAATGCCGATCCATTGGATCGGCTTAGAGAGTACATAGATAAACAAGCATCAAACCTTTTAATAACGCCTAACAACCAACACCATGTGCAAATAAGGTTATCTCGTTCACTAGATGACTAAGGCTACTACTAAGTCCTATAAACAGCATGAAGAACATTGCTTTTCTGTGCATTGCTTAGTACCTCCTCCATAATATACTGATACTCTGCTTTCTGAATTGTGGTAGCCGCATGTCTGTACTTTTCAAATAAAGCAGTACCTTGCACAAAATTTGGCTTATCATTTATTTTCAAATAGGTCCTTAAGCTCTTCAGTACATAGTTAATTCCTGCTGTATTATTAGAATAGTTAAAATGATATATAGCAATCTGATGAAATAAATTAGCACATATATCTAGACTTGAAGATTGTGGATAGTAACTATCATATAATGCCGAAACTTCATCAACACCCTCTATTTCTTGAGAAAACTCAATAAGCGTATCATTTATTGAGAATCCATATTTATTAGCTGATTCTAATATAGTCAACAAACCAGGTATTATTTCTGGGGGGTTTTTTTTCAAAAATTCTTCATAAGGATGTAGGCTATTAACATCACCCATAAGCATTTGGAGATTAAGTTTGTTAGCCTCAGCCCAAACTTTAAACCTTTGCACCTCTTCTTGACCAACTTCATCCAAGTCATCAAACCAGCTTAAATCTTCATAGTAACGAATATATTCCATAGCCTCTTCAAACAATCCTTGCTTTTCCAAAGCAGCACTTTTGATTAGATAGCCCTGTCCATAATAAACTACCAAATGTCGATCTGTGTTAAGTGGTTTCTTATCTGATTTATTTTTACCTTTATAAACTTTTAATGAGAGGATAGTAGAAGTAACACCTCTTAATTCATCAGCGTATCTCTCAGCTTCTTTCCATTGATGAAGGTAATAATATATATTAGCTATCTTTAATAAACCATCTAATTGATAATCTACCGACAAACGATTCCTAAAGGGTATAAACCTCAAAACTGCCTCCAGGTTCGTTTCTAAATTTTCACTTACTGAAATTGAAAAAATCTTATAATGACTGATTGCCAATCTCTCAGAATGCTGATACTTCTCATTTTCAATGACACATTCATAGAAAGGAATTGCCTCTCTTAACTTCCCTTCTTCATAAAGCTCTTCTGCCAAAGAAAAGATTGTAGGAATGTGGTTAAGATCCTCCATTAATCGAGACAGTACTTTCTCCACACACCGCAAGTTTCCCACTTCAACACAACGTATAAGAAACGGCTTAACTCTTTTCCAATGAGGTCTTCCATCATAAAAACATTCATCAACGTATAGGTCATACAACCAGTCCTCTGGATAATTAAGCGCTTTAGTAATTAAGTCCATTTGTCTCACAGAGATGGGTTTAGGCGGATTGCCGTTAAGCATAGCACTAAATATACCCCGATTAAGCCCCGTGGCTTGTCCAAAACTATTAAACGTATAGCCACCAAGTTTTAATTCTTTCTCAATTTCCGAACGAATTGTGGTTGCTTTTTCCAATAAAGACACCTCCCGGCGTATTCAGATGATTTTAAAAATCACCCTCCTCGACAACCGATTACAATATACTAGAAATTATATGAATAAAATGGATGATGGTCAACCCCTTTTCTACACTGTTTTAATATATTATGGAATTTAATGTTTATTTAACAGTCCCTACAAGGACTTAATAATGAATTATTTAGGCAATTTAATTACCTCCACGCCTGATCTACCTTTGTCTACACTCATAGTATAGGAGTGTGGATGTCGATGGAAACAACGAAACTCATAGGAACAAAAATCCGCCAATTTCGAAAATTGCGTGATATTACACAAGAACAGCTTGCAGAAGCATCCGATTCAACAGGTTCATATATCGGGAAGTTAGAGCGTGGCGAGGTCAATGTGCAGATCAAAACATTAGAGAAAATAGCCGAGGCACTGAACACAAATGTGTTTGCATTTTTTGACTTTAATCCATATGAAGAATTCAAAAGTCAGCCCTGGATATGGGGATGTATTCATATCCTCTCCCAGCAGAGTGAAGCGGAGCAAAATAAAGCTTATCGCATATTAAAGGAACTGTTTGCCTCTTCTGAGAACGAGCTTTCAGAGAATAACACCGATACCCATGATGCACATGGGGAGTTTTAATTTTCGTTTGATTAATATGCATGTAAAATTAAAAGAGCTGTGTGATCTTCTACTCTAGGTAGAGGAACATAGCTCTTTTTGCTCTAAGAAGTCATTTGCCTGATGTTATTTTCCACTGTTTTTATCACTTTTTCATATTCTAACCGTTGTTCTTCGGTTGAATGATCCTTATATTTCTCAAACAATAGAGTGATTGACTTGATATAGTAAGTCTTATCATTTAACTGTGAGGATGCTTTTAAACTAATCAGCATACTATCTATTGCCTCAGTATAGCTCCCTTTATTAAAATAGTATCGACTAAGTTCAAGAAAAAAACGAGAATAGTTCAACATATTAAAATCCAAAGGATAATAAGAAATGTCTCCACTTAGTTTTCTAAATCCATTAATCTGGTCAGAAAACAAAATTAATATATCTTCTATTGAAAAATTGAATGCATTAGCCGATTTCACAATAGTTAACAGACCATGTAAAATTTCTGACGGATTATTTTTAATTAGTTCAACATAAAAGGGAATACTAGCTTGATCTCCCATTAAAATTTTTATATGCAAAAGGTTAGCTTTTGCCCACATTTGAAATTTCAGCGCTTCCAACCTTCCTATCTTATCATTAGGTACCAGATAGGTTAAATTATAATAATAAGGAATTGTTTCTAAAGCCTCTTTATATAAACCTTGTCTCTCCAAAGCACTTCCTTGCAATAGGTATGATTGACCTAAGTAAACGATTAGATGTCTCTCTGTATCAAGCTCCTTGATTTTGTTATTATTAACTTTTTTACTAGCATACTGCTTATAAACATTTGTAGCTAATATTTTCAATTCTTCAGTATAGGTCATAACCTTTTCAAACTTCTGAAGTTGTAAATAAGTATTTGCCAGCATTAATAGTGCGTCTAATTGATAATTTACAGGTAAATTCCTGCGGAACGGAGCAAACTTTATAGCTGCTTGATGATTATTATCAAAATCAGTATTTAGAGAATGACAAAACAAACGATACTGGCTGATTGCAAGCCGTTCTGAGTGATAATATCTTTCGTTCTCTATCACACACTCATAAAAAGGTACAGCTTCCTCTATCTTGCCTCCTTTATGTAGCTCTTCTGCAAGTTCAAATATCGTCGACACATAGGACAAGTCCTCCGTTAGCCTCCACAATACCTTTTGAATACAATCCTTCCTCCCTAACTCCATACAACGCAATAAAAAAGGCTTGATCCGTTTCCAGTGCCCTTTTCCCTCGTAAAAGCACTCATCTATGTACAACTCATACAGCCAGCCCTCGGGATATCCCAATGCCTTGGTAATAAGGTCCATCTGCCGAACAGAGATCGGCTTGGGCGGGTTACTGTTAAGCATGGCACTGAATGTGCCACGGTTAATACCGGAGATTTTACTAAAACTGCTGAAGCTATAGCCTCTTTGTTTCAATTCTGTCTCTATCTTCGAGCGGATCGTAGGTGTATGTTCCATTTCAATCCCCCTCAATAAGTTTTAGACATATCATAAGTGATACTTTATATGAGAACTCCATACTATAAAAAATTCATTCCAATACAAAATCACGTAAATAGTGAAATATATGGTCTATATTCTCACTTTAATTTATGATGCCTTAGATAGAAGTCTTTTTTAACGAATCCCGTGATAATTGAAAAGTTGAATGAAGTACATAACGTTTAAACCCTTCATCCAATATAAATTGAACCTGTGGATCGGATATAGTTAGTTGGACAGATAAAATGAGGGCAAGTTGAATGAAAGCAATAACGAAGGAGCGAAAAACTGGAGATAAAAAAAGAACCGGCAGAGGAGGCTTCCCTGAAAAAAATAAAAACGCTCTTGGGGAAATTGAACTTCCCCAAGAACGCGAATGAAGCTAATTACTTTTTCTTCTGAGATACTTGGATGCTGCTGCTGCAACAATCACAAATACCACTATGGCAAAATAATGATATGAATCAGGGCTGCCAGCATTGTTAAAAGCTTTGACAATCGCATACAATGCCACCAATCCAATGAGACCGACAACGAACTGAATACTTCTTCGTACTGGTTGCTTTGAACGCTTAAATATAAACAGAACAGCAACAAAGCCCAAAAGAGCATATAACATCAGAAAAGCAGTGACAAAAAAAATGGGGTTCATATTCACCTTCCCCTTCTTTTACATTATATACAATATTATAGTAAAAGTAGGTATTTAGCCAAATTTTAGTTCGAATTAACTGTATAATAAATAGCTGGCAGCCAATGCAGATTGAGCGTAGTACCGCGTGAACCGTTATAGTTGTCTAAACTTGAAGCGACTAAATCAGTTCCCAAAGAAACCAAAGCAGCTGCGGCACTGGCAGCCCAAGGTATAGGATTAGGACCCATAATACCACCTATTGAAGCAGCAAGACCTGAGACAGTCAAATATCCTTTAGATTGTTGTTTCAACGAAAAGGACAGTTGTTTGGTTTCGCTTTGTGACATCGTTATTGCTACTCCCCACCAATACGAGTTCGAGGAAGCATTAGGTGTGATTACGTTTGGCGTTTGAATCGGTGCTTGTCCAGACGGAACGATCGTTTGGTTCTCAACGTCTAATTTAGTTTGTCCACTTTTGAGAGATTCGTTGATGATCTGAACACCACTAGCAATATATTCATAAGCTTCATTAGAGACACATCCTTGCCAGCTTCGTCAATGTAGAGTAGACCATCCGCACCCGGTTTAATATATTTTTCCAAGCCTTGGGCAGCTTCCAGATTCTTTTGCAATGTTGCCGTATCGAGATGTTGTAAAGTTACTATAGGAGATTGGCTTTGTTCTTGAAAAGAGTAATTTACATTTGAACTTGCAAAAATTGCACTCGGCGTGACAACAGCCCCTAACAAACTAAAAGATAAAGCGGTTGCAACCAGTTTATTCTTCTTCATAGATAATTCCTCCGATTCAAGATATTTTTTCAGACTAGTGAAAATGAGCCAATTGTTTTAAATCATACTCACGGTTATTTATTTTACCTATCCCCCTTCCCACTAGCTCTAAAGAAATTATAGTTCTTGATGTGTTACAAAAACGATTGCAATAAACATATCATTTCTTTTTTTACAAAATAATCAATAAAAAAGACCAATCCCGTAAGATTGGCCTAATCTGACTGCATATGATTTTGGAAACTCTCAATATTTCATTAATACGAAGTATGATAAAAAAAGAATGGTTGCGTTAAACACGGAGCCTTCTAAACCATTCCTTATGGAATCTACTCAAAAATTAACCCTTCGTCCAGCCGCCACCGACAGCGATCACGACCCCGTGTATGAAACGGGAATCCTTAGACGCAAAGTTTTTCAATCTTCCCTACCGTACTTTGTCCTTTTGAATTAGCTCATAATAGATGCGTGCAGGCTCTGATTCCCCAGTGGATAAAATGTATTCAGCCAATGGGGCACACAGCTTTTGGAGGTAGAAGGAATATAGCAGCTCGGCCGTGTCAAAATGAATGTTTAACACCTGCTTCATCAGTCCTTCAAATTTGGAGTAATCCAATTCCTCCGGGGTAATGTCAAACGGGTACTCAGGAAATGTTTTTCTCTGAATCTCAACAAATTGTTCACCAAGTTTCAGATGATTGCCTGATCGGGCAGCCGAGAAATTCATCATAAAAAAAGATATAAAATCTGTCTCACGGTCACTTAACCCGTAATACTCACACCAGCGCATGAACATCAGCGGTTTTACCATACTTAAATCCCCTTTAACAAAAACTATTATGAATCACACAAAATCCAACAGACCCCATCATATGTAATATATAGGTTAAATCTCATTTTAAATTATGATTCCTTAAACGAATCTTGCTTTTAAACATATCCCCTTATTTCATATCCCTCTCCTTGGGGATACACAACAAAAAAAAGACCTGCTTAACATCTTCATGATGCTAACCAGGTATTCCCAAAAAATCCTCATATTCATATTTATTCTTATTCTCTTCATAGCTGACAGATCACAGGCTGCATGTGAATACATAGGCGGGCGGGACGTTGCAGTTTACCTTTTTAATCTGGATATCGCCAAAAAAGGTGCGGAAAAAATGATGTTTGAGCTTGCTGTACTGGAACGTAATAAATTTGCCTTCCTGCCCCAAAACCTCGGCTGTTTGTCCCAAAATAAGACTGGATAATGCGGCTGGCAAGCTGGTAAAAGGGAGTCCTGACACAATATAATCCACCTTGGAGACCCCATATTGCTGCATATACTGTGCTACATGTTCGGCTGATCCGTGAATAACGTGTACCCGCTCCAGGTGTCCGTACTTGCTTTGTAATGTTTTGTAAAACGATGCATTGGCTTCAATCACCAGAAGTCGTGTTTCCGGTCGCTTGTGTAAAATCAGCTCTTTCGTAAACACACCGGTACCTGCGCCATACTCAATAATACACGCTGCTTTGTCGAAGGAAATTGGTGTGGTAATTTGCTTGGCCAGCTGTCTTGAACTGGGGATGACAGCGCCTACGCTGCGCGGATGCCTAATATACTCTCGAATAAAGTGAATTGCATTCATCTTGTCCTCTCCCTGCTTTGCACTTGATAGCATATGGTTCGTGAATGTATGATATTTCTTATTCATTGTATACCGATGAGAATAGTCATTTCAAGCAGGCTACCGTTTGAATACAAATAGAGAGCAGCACCTTATTCGACTCCAATCCAATAAAGACTACTCTCTCAAAACATCTATTTTTCTATCGTATCCAGGCTTGCGCTTTTTTCTGCCTTCGAAGCCTGTCTGGCTTGGTGTCGCCGAGCACCGATGTGCATGGCAACAATCCGGTAGATCGAGGCTGCCTGTATGGACACGGCCCAGCTTGCATCTTCATCCGGTGCAAGCACAATGCCCAGTTGGTGATGATCGCCATCGTACATGCCGCGCTGTACAAACTTGATTTCGCCTTGAAGATTGCGTACCTCCAGCTTGCAAAAAGCTGAATTGATTCGCAGGGCCTGGTGCAGCTCGGCACGGCTATTCACAAGCACGCCGTTCACCCTGTAAATGACCTCGCCCGGCAGGATGCCCATCGCCTTCGCCGGACTTCCTTCCAGTACAGCAAGAACACGCATTCCCTGCTCCGGATGGACGAACATCGGGCTGAGACGGCTTTCCTCGATGGTGCCATACCAGATCAGCGCCTCATGGGCGAGGAAGGAAAATAACGCTGCTAATAGCATCAGCGGACTCCACCATGCAGCCAGCAGGCTTAGCAAAAGCAAAGCCACGCTGTACAGGAGCAGGCGGTTTGACGTAAGCACCGCCTTGTGTCGTGGCAGCTGGCCCAGCGTCACGCTGCTAAAGCCCATCAGGACTGGCAAGGCAGCCAGCATGTATCCGGCCCCGGCATCGCCGCCGAATAAAGGTGTCCAGGGCAGCATAAAGCCTCCCTGAACGGGAACCAACAGCAGCAGCGGAATCGGCCAGAGGTCTTCCATCCGGTAGCCTCCAACCAACCTCCCCCGTTTGCCCTCAACAAACAGCGGAGCGGCAGCCTTTCCCCCTTGCCAGCGAACCAGCAGCGCCTCAGCCACGTGCAGCGCAGCGACGAGCACCAGTAATGCCGGGATATCCAATCCACGGATGGCTGCAATCGATGTGCCGAGCGCTCCGTCAGGCTGCCAGTCATTCGCCACATTCAGGGCGAATTGAGCGACACCCAGCAGGCCTACCGAGTAGGCCAGGCACAGGTAACGGACGCGTATAAGCATAAGCAGCAGTGTGGTCACCCACAGGCACACGATGGAAGCCGGGCTCAGATGCACGCTGACGAACATTCCCAAAGCGGATAGCACCAGGCCGGCGATCAAACCGCTCCATACGACACGCCAGGTTTGTCCTGCCCAGCTATGTATTCTGGTATGGAACAGCCTGCGCTCCAGCAGCATTTGCCGACGATAGCCAAGCGCGACAATGAGTATCGAGATATAGTAAAACGGCTGTAAAAGCAGATACAAGCAAGCATTCAGAACGCTCCATCCCCATTGTAATGCCCATTCCAAGTTCATTCACACTCCTTATGCCCCTGGCCCGCTGTATAGCGGATCACGTACATTTCATATCCATTTATTTTATATGAAATTACCAACGTAGGGAAGACAATCCGACAGACTGCAAATAAATCCCAACAACAAAGGAGGCTGCTTCCAGCCCCCTTGTTGTAGCCTCACTATTATTATTTCGCTGTGCTCGTCTTCATTTCCTTCCGAATCTCTTCAATCCCCTTCTTGAGTTGATTATCGTTTTTCGGATCACGAATTTTTGCAACCAGCTTGGTTTCCATCGCCGCCGCGGTCTTCGCATCGATGATGCCGCTAGCCTTCAGCTTCGCCTGTTTTTGGAAAGCAATCACAGCGTTTTCTGTCGCTTTGTCGAAATAGCCGTCTTCACGGCCCGGTTTGTAGCCCAAGCCTTGCAGAATCACTTGTGCATTTTTTACATCACTACTGTTCATGTTGTATTTCAAGGACTTCTCTTTGCTCAGCGGTGCTGCTGTGAAGTATTCAGGCTGCTCCACTGCGATATCCGGCTTAATCCCTTTTTTATGAATCCACGTTCCATTCGGCGTTAGCCATTTGGCAATCGTGATTTTGAGCAGGCTGCCGTCGCCCATCTGCTTGTCATAGCTGGTTTGCACCGTTCCTTTACCGAAGGAGTTTTCCCCGATCAGTACTGCACCAGCGGATTGCTGCAGAGCACCTGCCAGAATTTCGGACGCGCTTGCGCTTCCTTTATTCATCAGGAGCGTCACCGGATAATTTTTGCTTGAACCTTTGGATTTCTCTTCTTCACGCTTCTGGTTCTTGTCTTCTACTTGTACAATCGTTTTGCCAGAAGGTACAAATTGCTGTGCAATATTAATGACGACTGATAGCACGCCGCCGGGGTTATTACGCACGTCAATGACGAGTCCTTTAAGCCCTTGCTTTTCCAGCTTCGCCAGCTCTTCTTTGAAGCGATCTGCTGTATTCAGGGAGAACTGGGTGATCGTAATCACACCCACGCCGCCGCTTTCCATATGGGCTGTGACGGTCTCCATATCAATGTTGTCACGGGTAATCGTGTATTCGAGCGCATCAGGAGAGCCGCTGCGCTGGATTTTCACCTTAGCCTGACTGCCTTTAGGTCCACGGATTTTGGAAACGGCCTTGTTCAAATCCATTCCATCCAGTGTTTCACCGTTAACAGACAAAATAATATCTTTAGAGCGAAGCCCCGCCTTCTCGGCCGGAGAACCTTTAATCGGTGTTACGACGACAACTTTCCCGTTTTCCGATGCTACCTCGGCACCAATCCCGGTGAAAGAACCTTCAATGGACTGTTCAAACTGCTGTGCCGTTTCTTTGCCCATATAAGAAGAATACGGGTCGCCTAGCGACTCCATCATACCGTTGATGGCTCCATCCACCAGCTTGGTACGATCCACGTCTTGATAATATTGTCCCTGGATCAGGTCCATGGCTGTCTCAATCTTACGGATATCACTTCTGGAGGCGGAACTACTGCCAGTCACACTTGCCAGCAGTCCCTCGCCCAGAGCGCTATTCCCCACTGTCGCCGTTCCAGTATAAGCAAAAGTGAGCAGACTGCCGCCAAGCAGCCCGATCACCATCAAGAGTACCGCTGTACTTTTTTTCAACATCTAATCGTCCACCGCCTTCTCTTTATCTTGTACCCTTTTCCGTCACATCGATTATCCATTCACGAAGTATACGTTTAGCTTGTACGGAATATGTTAATTGTATCCTACTCTGTGTCTCAATGCACATGTTCTTCATCAGATATAGACCATTATAGCAAAACCCTATCTACAACCGCATTGGTTATAAATAGGGCTTGCCTGATCTATTATAAATAGTTCATCGGATTTACAGGTTTGTTATTTTCGCGCACCTCAAAATGACAGTGGGGTCCTGTGGAATTGCCTGTTGAACCCACCTCTGCAATTTTTTGACCGCGTTTTACCGTCTGCCCTGTATGAACCACTGTACCGCCATTGCGAATATGGCCGTATAGGGTCCATAACCCGTCTCCGTGGTCGATTACAACCGTGTTGCCATAGCCGCTCCACCATTCAGCAACGATAACCACACCGTCTTCGGCTGCGTGAATATCGGTTCCCTGCGGAGCCGCCATATCAATGCCGGTGTGGCCTTTAAGCTTGCCGGTAATCGGATGTACACGCATGCCAAAAGTGGACGAGAGCCGGTAATGAGCTACAGGCGAAGCCAATGTGCCTGTTCCGCCCGTATACGTGCTGGCTGCCGCATGACTGGAGTTCGGGCTACCGCCCGATGACGAAGCATATCTTCTGGCTTCAGTCGCACGTGCAGCCGCTCTGGCGCGTGCTGCTTTGGCAGCCTGTTCCGCTCTAAGCTTGTTCTTCTCCTGAATCAAACCTGCACGTTTGCCCGCGAGGGCTATTAGCATATCATTTTGCTCTTCACTGATTTCATCCGACTCCGCAATATCGTGATCATAGCCAGCGATCAGTCTTTGCTTCTCTTTTTCCTTCGCACTCAGTTCTGCCTTGGCATCCTGCTTGAGCGCATACAGCCTCTTGGCATTTTTGTATTCTGTGTCAAGCTGTTTCTTCTTGCTTACGACCAGAGCCTTGTCCCTTTTATGCTCGTCAAGCAGAATTTGATCCTGTTCGACGATCGTTTTCAGTGAATCGATCCGGCTCAAAAAGTCACTAAAGCTGGTCGAAGACATAAGCACGTCCATATACGAGACGGTTCCATCCGTATACATCAGACGCACGCGCGTTTCCAGCATTTTTTCCCGTGACTTGATGCGATCAATCGCCTCGGCTAACTCTTTTTTCGTCGCACGCAGATTATCTTCGGTTTGATCGATCTGAACGGCTACACGAGTCAGTTGATCACTGACACTGTTAATCTGATCAAGTACAACTTTCAAGTTTTGCACCGTTTTATTTTTGTAATGCTGGGCATATTGTTTATCTTGAGCAGCCTTTTCCCGTTGTTGCTTAGCAAATTGGGTCTGCTTTTTCAATTGGTTCAGTTGTGAATTGATTTCGCTCATGCTTTTGGCATATCCGTCAGAAGGCTGAATCAGCAGTGCAGCTACCAAGGTAGCGGCCAGCAAAGATCCTGTTTTCTTCAACTTGCAATCCCCATCCTTTACCGCAATATAACACCGGGCTTCCCCGTTCTAATTGATATCGATTATGACGCTCACCAAATAAATCTTTATACCTTTAAAAACTTGCGCATGGACAGGGTACTACCAATAATGCCGACCAGCATCCCCAAAATAACCAGCAAAGCGCTCAACTGAATCCAAATACCTTCAAGCGGCATCAGCTTCAACATACTTAGTGCGATATCTCCCTGTACGGCCGCTAGCAGACGATAGTAGCCTGTGAATAAAATAGCCACTGTAATGAGGGAACCAATGAGACCAATCAGCGCGCCTTCGATAAAAAACGGCCATCGTATAAAAAAGTTGGTCGCACCGACCAGCTTCATAATGCTAATCTCTCTGCGTCGTGCCAATATCGTTACACGAATGGTATTCGAGATCAGGAACATGGACATAATGGCCAGTCCGGTTACAAATATAAAGCCAACATTACGGATCAGCTTGGTAATCGTAAAGAGCGTCTCTACCGTGCCTTTTCCATAACGCACCTTCAAAATCGGTTTCTCTGGATGTACTGTATTCAGCTTCTCAATCTTCCCGGCCACAAATGGAACCGTCGTCGGTTCGATAACCTCTACCACAATTTTATCTGGCAGCGGATTACTGTCCTTATCAAAACCCTCCAGCAGCTCTTTGCCGCTGTCTCCCAGATCTTTGCGCAGCTCTTCCAATCCTTGAGCCTTCGTCACAAAGGCCGTTTTACTGATTTCCGGCATGGCCGCGATTTCCTTTTGCAGCGTTTCACGCATGCTTTGATCCACATTCAGCTCCAGAAATACGTTAATTTCGACCTGACTGTCTGCTTGATCAGCCAGAGAGTTGACGTTGAGCACCAGCATGATGAACACGCCTAATATAAGCAGTGACACGATAATGGAGGTAATGGATGCTATAGACATCCAGCCATTGCGGAATATGTTTTTGAAACCTTCCCGCAGATGACGCAAGAAGGTATTAAAAGTCATATCCGTACTCCCCTCTTACCTGGTCTCTTACGATATTGCCATTTTCGATGGCGATAACACGTTTGCGCATGGAGTTCACGATGTCCTTATTGTGTGTTGCCATCACAATGGTCGTACCCCGGAAATTAATTTCGTCCAGCAACTGCATGATTTCCCACGATGTTTCGGGGTCCAGATTCCCTGTTGGTTCATCGGCAATGATCACCGAGGGATTGTTCACGATGGCCCGTGCAATCGCTACACGCTGCTGTTCCCCGCCGGAAAGCTGGGCAGGCTCACGGTTCATTTTTGCTTTCAGGCCGACCAGTTCGAGCACTTCCGGTACCCGTTTGCGAATCAGCTTCTTGGGGGCCTCAATAACCTCCATTGCAAAAGCTACATTTTCATAGGCCGTCAGACGCGGCAAAAGCCGAAAATCCTGAAAAATGACGCCGATGTTACGGCGAACATACGGAATTTTACGCTGCTGGAGCTTCCCGATATTAAATCCATTGACTGAAATCTGCCCCTTGGTCGGTACTTCTTCTCTATAAATCAGCTTCATAAAAGTCGATTTCCCCGCTCCGGACGGACCGACTATGTATACGAATTCATTGCGGTCAATTCTGACCGATACTCCCTGAAGTGCGTGGGTCCCGTTAGCGTAAGTCTTCCACACATCCTGCATTTCAATCACTTGATCACTTCCCGCTGCTTAATCATATTACGTAATAACCTAATGTACATTCGACATATTCCATGCATTTCCTTCGTATTTCATCATACCGTTTATCATTGTAACAAATTTGTTACCTAAATAGTACCGAAAGTTTTATGTACTTGCACATATACATGAATATGATGGCATACGAATGCGTTATCAAGCTTACGAGACAGGAGACAGCTGCATGATGAAAAAAGTTCATTTATCTGTTATTTGGATCTGGGCCGGAATTCTGGCACTGGCTACATTGTGGGGAGGGCTTCATCTGTACGGCGACAGACAGACGCTGCCGGAGGGGGTAACGGTCGGAGGAGTTAATATCGGAAACATGGATAAAACAGCCGCTCTCCGCCTGCTGGACAAAAAACTGGATGCCTTGCAGCAGCGCCCTCTGATCTTGAAGGACCATGACAGCAGCGCGCAGGATATCAAACTTGCCCTCGGGGAAGCAGGAGTTACCTATAAAGCGGAGGCATTCCGCAATGCCGTGAAGGCGCTCGGCTCGAAGCATCTGTGGACTCGTGTACAGACACGCTTTACCTTTGCAAAGGAATGGTCTGTCACGCCCGTCCGGCAGAGCACGGCCTTAAAAGCCCGATTGGGAAGCGACTGGGAGGAGCAGCGCTACGGCATGCCTGTTGATGCCGTGCGCGAGATTGACGCGAACGATCAGGTTCGCTATATTTCGGGGCGCTCTACCCGCCGCCTGGATTGGCCTAAACTGTACTTAGCGCTGGATAAGGCGTTACCCCAGGATTTAACCGAATCCGGGGAGCCGGTGCAGATGGAGCTGCCGTTCCGGCAACTGGAGCCGAATGTCACGGTCGATCGCCTGCGGGACGAAGGGATTGAACGTAAAATCGTCCAGTTTTCCACCAGTCTAGGCAGCAGCTCGGAAGGACGTGTGTATAACGTCAACTCGGCCGCCAGCACCGTTGACGGATTGATCCTCAAGCCTGGCGACATATTTGACTACGGTCAAATCATAGCCAAGGCTGAACGCACCCACGGCTTTCGCGAAGCGCCGGTGATCGTGAACGGACAGCTGGAATCCGGCATTGGCGGCGGAATTTGTCAGGTATCCAGCACCGTCTATAACGCGGCGCTGCGAATCGGCCTGGACATTATTGAACGCCATAACCACTCCTTGCCGGTCAGCTATTTGCCCAAAGGACAGGATGCAACTTTTGCTACCGGGTCTATTAATTTTCGCTTTAAGAACAATACAGGAAAGCATCTACTCCTTCGTGCCGCTGTCCAAAACCGGAGGCTTACCGTTAAATTTTTTGGCACCTTTCCGTCTAATGTGTCCTACGAGCTGGAATCCCGCATCGTTCGTGTTCTTCCCTCACCGGAAAAGAAAATCCGCAACAGTTCTCTTTCTCCCGGCTCCTATCAGGTACTTCGGCAAGGGAAAGAAGGGTATGTAGTGGAAACGTTCCGTATCAAAAAGGTGGATGGCCAAAAGGTGGAACGCACCCGGATCAGCCGCGACACCTACCCTGCAAAGCAGCGTATTGTTGCTGTTCATGATGAAAGCATATCGGCTGAGCAGAAAACGCGCAAACCGTAAAAGACAAATCCCCCTTTAACTGCTGTCTGGATCGGACCAGACAGCGTTAAAGGAGGATTTTGAGATTTTGATGATAGCTTACTTGCTGCGTTTACCCAAAACAGATATTTCTACAGGGTCGCTTTCGCTACCGTCTCTATCTTCTGCTTTGATCACCAGCTTAACCGTTGCTTTTTGAGCAAGCACGCTGATACTAAACGTACCATCGTCCTTGGCTACCGCACTACCGATGGGCAGATCGTTGGAATAGGCAGTTACTTTGGAGCCTGTTGTTGCTATTCCTGTAATTGTGCCTTCCCCGTCATACACATCATTGACTTTCAATGTATTTGTCTTTGCAGCATCTGAATTTGCAGTGGTGCTTTCTGTGTTGGTGCTGATCCTGCTATCCTCTGCCTTAATACCAGACGCAGCGGACGTGTTACCATAAGTGGAATCGGTAACGTTACTATATGTGGAGCCTGTTACCGTTCCACCAGGAGTCGTTGTCAGATTATCCACAGAGCTCAGGTTGTATCCGGATGCCGCATCCAAAATGGCGATCGCTTCTGCACGAGTCAGCGGCTTCAGAGGCCGGAATTTGCCATCAGGATAGCCGTTAATGATTTTTTGTTCCGCAGCTGCCGCTACACTTTTCTTCGCCCAGGATCCGATTTTGGCGGAGTCGATGAATTTAGTAACATCTGCTGCATTACCCGCAGTCAATCCAATGGCTTTGCCCACGATAGCCGCGGCTTCCTGGCGCGTCACTTTTCCATTTGGTTTGAGCTTGTTATCGGCATAGCCGCTTATGTAACCTGCATTCACGGCACTCGTCAGTTCATTGTAGGCCCAGTGCGACGCAGGCACATCTGTGAACGTTCTGCTTCCGTTGCTGTTCACTTTCACACTGTCTGCGTATGTTACGTCTGTCACAGCCGGAGTGTCCACCGTAAATGTACCCAGGCTGCGGTTCAGAAGAACAATAAATTCCGCACGCGTAATCGCTGCATCCGGTTTCGCTGCACTAGCCAAATGTCCTGTAGCCGACCAGCGTTGTATCTGATCCCCTGCCCAATGGCCGCTTGTTGTTTGAGGCGCTGCTGCCGCTGCGCTGAATGCGCTTAAAATAAGTCCAGTACTCAATACACCTGTAACAGTGTTTCTGAACTTCTTCCCCATAATTAATTCCTCCTTTTGATTGGCTTCATCATTCTTTTGTAAACACTTTACCAGAAATCAAACCCAAATAACTCCCAAAATAAAAAAATCGTCCCATATAACCACAACTCACCTAATCCGGGATAAATGAAACTTAGGACCTAACGCCTAGATAGTTGCCTGAATATGTATATAATGACAGGATGTGATCACGCTCTGGGAAAAGAGGTTCTCTTATGGCTCTTATTCAATGTCAGCTTTATTCGGAAGTTCTTGACCTGGCTACCGGTCCAAGGCCGCTAACTAAAAAATTCCCGCAGCCTTCTCTTATCGCAATGCAATGGGAAAAGCTGCGGGATTTCTTTAGGGTCCGGCGGTACGCAAACCAAATGCTGCTCGCCCTCTACTGCACATCACTCATCATGGTGCTGCCGGTGTCTCCGTTGATGAAGATACCTGCGTCTGTGACTTGGGCAGCACTTTGTAGAGGCGCCACTCGCCGTTAAATTCACGCTCAAGCTGAACCCACGGTGCACCTTTTTCATACAAATTCGGATATACCATATTGATTTTACTCAGTGGCATGCCTGGCATGATTTTGGGTACAAGGATATAATCCACATGGCTATCCTGCGGATAGCTTAATGCTTTATTGAACACATAATCGCTTGTAATCAGGAAGCGCTTGGGATACTGACTATACACGATCATGGTGTAAGCCGAGGCCGAGTCAGTCATGATCGTCGACTTCGGCAGATGCTCATCCAGCCAGACGGCAATCTTTCGGTCTGATACCTGCCTCACATAGTTCACATTCCCTGTTCGTGTCAGAAAGCTATTCTCATCCGGCGCAATATCCGGACGAGTCAACGCATAAGTGAGAAGTCCGGCGGTAAGCAGCAGGCTGACGGATACCAGAGCCAAGGCCGCTCTCCGCCATCTTCCCTGAAGCTGGCTCATCTCATACGGCAGCCAGGCCACGGTAATGGGGAACACATACATAAAATAGCGGAACCAGCCATACGAGGATTGCTTCATCATAAGCAAAAATTGCAGACCCGGTACGGACAGGAACAACAGCAGAATAATCAGGGTACCCCATCGGAACAAGCGTCCGCTCAGTAAGCGAATGAGCAAAATAGCAAATAGCGGGATGGAATACCAAATCGTTTTGGAAGCAATAAACTTCAGAGCTACCAGCGGATTGGAGAACATCTCCACGAATTTTTTATCATTCAGCAGTTCTGACGATTGCGCTGTGTTCGAATACTCTGAATTGAGGAAATAAAAAGCATTTCCCATAATCAGATAGTTGAAGAAAATCCACAGCAGTCCGGAAAAAACTACAGGGAGCAGGAGCAGGAGCCAGGTCGCCTCAACTTTGTGCAGCTTTTCCCGCAAAGGCTGCTCGCGCCTTTCCAGATGCCGATGCAAAAACAGAACCGCTATGACGACGCCACATGCCATCGCCACACCTAGAGGAACGGCCTCATAGCGGGTCCAAAACGCCATGGCAAGCGCCAATCCGGATACAATCAGGCTCGCCGTCATTCGGTTTTTGAGCCACAATGCAAATTCAATCACCGTCATCATAATAAAATATATGTACAGCGAATCGCTCAGCCCGTTGGCACCAAACAGTAAGACAAATGGATTTAGCGCATACAGCAAAGCCAGCAGCAAGCTCATTCCTGAGCCAAGCCCTGTTCTGACACCAGCCTGATACAGCAGCATGGCAGTCAAAGCGGCAAAGGTAGCACTAAGGATAACCGCAGCCAATCCATAAGATGCTAATGCCGGAAAAACCGGATACAACACGAGAATCACCATTTCCAGCAGACTGGGCAGCGGATTCCAGATAAACCCGATTGCTCCCAGATGTGGATCATGGCTGTACAATACATAAAATGCGTTAGCTACGCGACTGAGCGCGTCCGTATGCATGTATCCCAGAACATAGCTGAAATATATGCCTGCGGACAGTTCTATCGCAAGTATTAATACAAACAGACCTATAGCTATCCATCTGCTTGCAGACCATTTGCGAAAGGACATTCCTCTCGTTCCTCCTCAAACTTGTTACAGTATTACAGCTATAGCCTTATCCTTCATCCTATAGCCGCATGATTCGATCCGCTATCATACATGAACATCAATTATTGCGGTTCTTTGTGCTCCACTTTGTTTTTTTTAAAATCATGAATTCTCTCTCTGACGCTGTTGCGGAACAGAAAAAATCCAGTATCGGTTCCAGAGGTAATTATGAATGGGCACAATGATGGTCGTTAGCACTTCACCGATCAAGTACGACCAGCCGATCCAGTGAATGGTTACATACATGAGAGCTGCATTCAGCAGCAGACCACAGGAGCAGACCAACGCATACTTCAGAAACTGTGTGCGGCTCCCCTCGCCTGTTGACTCGAACGTCCAGTTCCGATTCAGCATGTACGAAACGAGCAGGGTCACCACAAATCCGATTGTAGTCGCTGTTACCGCAGGCACTTTGAACAGTTCCACCAGCAGCACAAGCACACTGACGTGGATACCTGTACCCAGCACCCCCACAATACCGTATTTAATGATTGGATACTTTAGATATGAACGTCTGATCATGTTGATTAAACTCCCTACCCACCCACATTCGGTCAGCATTTGCCCGTTTTTCTGAAATCAGATAACGGGGCCGGGCTTTGACTTCATGATATATGGCGGCAATATATTCTCCTACCACTCCAATGGACAGCATGAGGACACTGCCAATGATCAAGAGCAGCAATATGACAGTGGTAAATCCGGTTACAGCATCACCCATTAATTTGCGCATCAAGGTTTGAATCCCCAAGACGACGGAAATCAGCATAAAAATGATTCCCATCAGGCTTACTACCCGCAGCGGAACGGTTGAGAACGAGACAATGGCTTCGGCTGCCAACCGGAATAATCCGAACGGACTCCAGCGGCTTGGGCCTTCCTCCCGCGGAGCCACCCGAAACGAAATCTGGGCTTTGCGGAAGCCAAGCCAGGCCGTCATTCCGCGGAAAAACGGCATACGCTCCGGCATGGCCATCCAGGCATCCACGACCTGACGATCCAACAGCTTATAATCTGAGGCATCCTTCAGATTAAAGCCCGTTAAACGGTTCAGCGTCGCGTAGAACAATGAGGCTCCGAGCTTTTTGCCCAGCGACTCTTCTCCCCGAAATTCTTTTACACATTCAACCAAATCGTAACCTTCATCCTGCCATAAACGCACCATCTCTCCAATCATTTCAGGAGGATGCTGCAAATCGCCGTCCATGACGATAATCGCATCGCCCGCGGCGTTTTCCAGACCTGCGCACAGCGCCAGTTCCTTGCCAAAGTTCCGGCTCAGCCGCAGCGCGAGCAAAGAGGGCATACGACGGGACAACTCGGATAACTTGAGCCACGTCTCGTCTTTGGAGCCATCATCTACGACGATCAGCTCATAGCGCGGAGTAACAACAGACAGTACTCCATCAATTACCGTAAGTGAACGCTCCAAATGTGAGCTTTCATTATACATGGGAATGATGACGGATAAAAAAGGTATTTTTGTCTCCATTCTTGCTCCTTCTTTCTTCATATTCAGGAAGATTGAGCCGGGGTATCATCCAAATCGTGCATATCGGTCAAACCATGGGTCGTCTTCTCCCAATAGAACGGCTTGGTAATAAGCTGCCAGGCTGCTTTGACCGCTGCTATACTCATAAGTACCCAATATAGCGGCGAGAGTAGTCCGTATTTGACCATCGCATACGAAAATGTTCGTTCACCGCGCTCTTCCAGCTCCCCGATAACCCAATACATTCCCGCCACATTACTGAATACGAACAAAAAGTTACCAATATAGAATTCCGCACTGGCCAGGTAATACACAAAACCCGGAAACAGCTTGGGAATAAAGGACATTTCCCAGCCAAACCATAAAATAAGCATGCCCCAGAAAATCGGGTTCAGCAATGGCAGCATTGGAGTGGCCAGAATCATTACCTGAAAGCCTAAAAATCCTTTCCAGCCCACTTCGCGCACCAATTTCACCGGATTACGCATGTGAACCAGCCATGTCTGCATATATCCCTTGATCCAGCGTGACCGCTGGCGAATCCAGTTGCCGACGCGGCTGTTGGCCTCCTCCCATGTACGAGAGTCGACAATGGCAGTTTTATAGCCGCCTTTGTACAGACGTATGCCCAAATCGGCATCCTCGGTAACATTGTAGGGGTCCCATGCGTTGATATCTTTTAATACAGATACCCGGAAATGGTTGGACGTGCCGCCGAGCGGAATTGGGGTGTCTAGCTGCATAATACCCGGCAACAGCAACTCGAACCACATGCTGTATTCTTGAGTAAACCAGCGTGTGAGCAGATTTTGCGTACTATTAAAATAATTGAGCTTTGCTTGAATACACGCATAGTTCTCGGGGAGTGAATTGAAGGCCGCAATGACCTTTTTAAGCTGATCGGCGTCGGGACGGTCCTCGGCATCGTAAATGACGACAAAATCGCCGCGCGACCGTATAAGTCCGTAGTTACATGCCTTCGGCTTGGTTTTGGGCAGGCCGTCAGGGACGATCAATGTCGTGTAATAGGCGGGCAACTTCATTTCGCGAAGCAACTCAATCGTTTCAATATCATCCTCTTCGATTAGTAGCCGCACATCGAGCTTTGACTTCGGATAATCCAGCTGCTCCAAATTGCGCAACAGCATCGGAAGCACTTCGGCCTCCTTATACATCGGTACGAGAATCGTATAGATTGGCAGCTTTTTCTCATCCATGGCGTCGACCTCTTCCTTTGTAAAGCGAAGCTGCGCCGCACGCCGGGAACCGAGATAGATAATCCCGAATTTGAAAAGAGTCATAGCGAAATAAAATAGCTGGATCATCATATTGATGATCAGCACCGTTTTCCAACAGTTCCAGAAGAGGCCGAGCAATGTAATTGCGCCCATCGCCGCGAACACCCACAGCTGTCCCTTTGTAAAGGTTGTACGTGCCGAATTGTGCGGCTCTTTTTCCAGCAGGCCGGTTGTGCTCTCCTGCATCATTTCTTCACCGTAAATTTTGCCCCAGAGCTGCTCCATCTCTTCTTTGGTCGCCAGTACCTGCTCTACCGGCATACCGAGGATTTCCTCCAGCCTCTGGCAGCGCTCTTCCGGCAGCGGGTCACTGACCGCCACAATATAACGATTCATATATTGGTGAATGACAACTACACCGTAGTCCATCGCCACCTGCTCGGGCAACTTGTAGGCCGCATCCAGGGCCAATTCCTCACCGATGCGTCCGATTCGGTTCTGTGTGGCAATCGCGCGGTACAAATCCGCAGGCTCCAGCATTTGCAATGATAATAAAATGTCACCGAGCAGCCCGCCGCTCTTCGCCTGAAACTCCAGTGCGCGCTCCAGTTGCTCTGGCGAAATATAGCCGGAACGAACCAGCATATCGCCCAGCCGCTCCTTGGACTCATCCCCGCTAATTTGCTGCTGCAGCTGCTCGGCTGTAACGAAGCCCATCTCCACGAGAATGTCCCCCAGCCTGCCGCCATAACGCTTCTGGTTGCGGATCGCGTCCGTCAGTTGATCCCGAGTGATCAATCCGGTTTCCACTAATTGATCACCCAGACGGGCCTTGCCGTTTCGTCCGCTTTGCTCTCCAGCGTCAATCGCTTCACCTGCTGCGCCAGCCCCGCTGATGTCTGCTCCCATAGCGGCGCCTGCTGCCTGTTCCTGGCGCCCGGAAGCATACTGAACTTGCGCTTCCTGAGCCTGCTCAGCCTGCATGCCTTCATCCAGCAATTGCTCCACTGCTGCTGAATCATCAGCATCTTTGATAGCCTGGATGCGAAGCTCTGTATCCTGAAGCCGCTGCTCCAGCTCTTCAATATGGAAATCAAGCTTGTACAACACCGGGGCCTGCTCCGATCGCTGAGCCTCCAGTTGCTGCTGCAGTACGGCGATCTGCTGGCGCTCTTCTTTTATTCTTTTCTTGGTTTGGCGAATCGAAACTCCGCCAATCTGCCACCTAAGCTTGTCACCCATGGATTCCCGCCCTTTCAATCCAGCGCCGCTCTTCCGCAAGCGCGTCCGCAAGCAGCTGCTTGAGTTCCGCATCCCGCTGCTTTTTCCGTTCCAGCGACGCGTGAAAAAGCTCACGTTCCTCACAAAGCAGTTTCTCTGCTTGTATCCGTTCCTCACTCAATGAGGATACCAATTGTTCGGCGTCAGAAACATGATAACCGATCCATACGCTCTTTAACTGTCGAGCCGTTCTTTTACTTCTCATAATACCTCCTGCATCTTCCCGCCCCTGTCCCGTGAGCATGTTAACTGTTTCGGCAGGCGATACGTCCTTACGCACTCCAGAAAATCCCTATATTTCTCATTTATACCAATCATTTACACATTAACGCAATTTTCCCTATCAGGAAAACACCCTTTCCAGACGGATATCAGTGATGTAAAAAAGGATTCGCTCTAGCATGTTAGTCCTACCATCCGAAACTTAGTGCTATTCTACCATATTTATGGCAGAAATAGGTATACAATTATGTTATTTATATAAATTTTCATAAATATGTATAACTGGGTCTTTAGAACTAGTTAAAATATATTTTATAAATCACAAAAGGCACCGCGAACGGTGCCCTTTATTTAGCTTAAATATGAGATTCCACACCTGGTCTTGCAACCAACCGTGCAAAAATATTTTTTTCTTTTGCTAATTTAGTTCCTGCGTTGATGCTCTTCAAGCCAAGCTGATGTATTCGCCAGGAGTTGTTCACTACGTCCAATGGCTGCCTGTACCTGCCCTGTAGCCGTTCCGCCATATACATTCCGTGCATTCACTACGGCCTCCGGTTGAAGCACCTCATAAATGCGGTCATCGAACAAATCGGAAAACTGCTGGAATTCCTCCAGTGTCAGGTCAAGCAAATACTTGCCGTGCTGGATACAATACAACACGGTTTTGCCGATAACCTCATGCGCTTGACGGAAAGGAAGTCCTTTGCCAACCAGGAAATCCGCAATATCCGTTGCATTCGAGAAATCCTGATTGACCGCCTGACGCATGCGTTCCTTGTTCACCTTCATCGTGGCGATCATCGGTGCGAACAACTGCAGCGCTCCTTCCAGTGTAGCAACGGTATCAAACATGCCTTCCTTGTCCTCCTGCATATCCTTGTTGTATGCCAGCGGCAAGGATTTCAATACGGTCAGCAAGCCAACGAGATTCCCGTAGACACGTCCGGTTTTGCCGCGTACCAGCTCTGGTACGTCCGGGTTCTTTTTCTGCGGCATAATGCTGCTGCCTGTACAAAAAGCATCATCCAGCTCCACGAAGCCAAACTCCGTGCTGCTCCACAGCACCAGTTCCTCGCTCAGACGGGACAAATGCGTCATAATCAGCGAGGCTCCGGCCAGGAACTCTACAATAAAATCCCGGTCACTGACGGCATCCAGGCTATTTTCATATACGCCAGCAAAACCCAACTGCTCGGCTACAAAATAACGGTCTATCGGGAAGGTCGTTCCTGCCAAAGCGCCTGCGCCCAGCGGCAATACATTGATACGCTTGTAGCTATCCTTCAGACGGTCAATGTCGCGCTCCAGCATAGATACATAGGCCAGCAAATGATGCGCAAACAAAATCGGCTGCGCACGCTGCAAATGTGTGTATCCCGGTACAATCGTATCCAGATTGTCTTTGGCCTGTCCAATCAATGCGGCTTGCACATCTTGCAGCATACCTACCAGTGACACTACACGGCCACGCAAATACAAGTGCATATCCGTGGCTACCTGATCGTTACGGCTGCGGCCTGTGTGCAGCTTGCCACCGACCGGGCCAATGGCTTCGATCAGATTTTTTTCGATATTCATGTGAATATCCTCGTCCGAAACGGAAAATTCAATCTCTCCGCGACGGATGCGCTCCCGCACCGTGTGCAGCCCTTCCTTAATGGTGTCGGCATCTGCCTGCGGGATAATGCCGCATTTGCCCAGCATGGCTACATGGGCTAAACTGCCTTGAATATCCTCCTCCGCCAGCGCTTTATCAAATCCGATCGAAGCCGTGTATTCCTCTACCAGCTTGTTCGTTTGCTTTGTAAAACGTCCGCCCCATAACTTACCCATTGCATAGTCTCCTCTCTGCAATACAAGCCGCCCTCGTCGCTTGGACAAGAACGGCCCGCATTCCGTACATTTTTTTGATTATATCATTATTTATGTTTTTTGGTTACGCCCGCATTGACCTTCAAGCGCAAAGCATTCAACCGGATGAAACCTGTTGCATCGCCTTGATCATACGCTTGTGTCGGATCAGCTTCCATTGTCGCAATATCCGGGTTATACAAGCTAACCGGGCTTTTGACACCTGCGCCGATAATATTGCCTTTGTACAGCTTCACACGCACAGTGCCGCTGACATTTTTCTGGCTCTCATGAACCAGAGCCTGCAAGGCCACACGTTCCGGCGCGAACCAGAACCCGTTGTAAACCAGCGTAGCATAACGGGTAATCAAACTGTCACGCAAGTTCATCACTTCGCGATCCATCGTGATCGATTCCATTTTGCGGTGAGCCGTGAACAGAATTGTACCACCCGGCGTCTCGTAGACTCCGCGGCTCTTCATGCCAACAAAACGGTTCTCTACCATATCTACACGACCGATACCGTGCTTGCCTCCCAGCTCATTCAGCTTCTCCATGACCTGCAGCGGAGTCATCCGTTCTCCGTTCAAAGCGACGCAGTTGCCTGCTTCGAATTCCACTTCCAAATATTCAGGCTCATCCGGAGCATCCTCAGGCGCGTTGCTGAGCAAAAACATGTCTTTGTTCTCGGGAGCGCTTGGATCAAACCAAGGGTCTTCCAGCACACCGCTTTCATAGCTGATATGAAGCAGATTGCGGTCCATAGAATACGGTTTGGATGCAGAAGCGGTTACCGGAATACCATGTTTTTCCGCATAGGCAATCATTTCTGCCCGGCCCGGGAACTGATTGCGGAATTCTTCCAGCCGCCAAGGTGCGATCACCTTGATATCCGGCGTCAGTGCTGCCGCGTTCAGCTCGAAACGTACCTGATCGTTGCCTTTACCTGTTGCGCCGTGAGCAATTGCTGTTGCTCCTTCGGCAATCGCAATGTCGACCATTCGCTTAGCGATCAATGGACGTGCAATACTCGTTCCGAGTAAATATTGCCCTTCATACAAAGCTCCCGCCTGGAACATCGGATAAATAAAATCCTTGGCGAATTCATCGCGCAAATCATCAATATATACTTTGGAAGCCCCCGTCGCAAGCGCTTTTTCCTCCAGGCCGTCCAGTTCTTCCTTCTGCCCAATATCGGCGGTAAATGCGATAATTTCAGCATCATACGTTTCCTTGAGCCATTTTAGAATGACCGACGTATCCAGACCGCCGGAATATGCGAGTACGATTTTTTCTTTTGCCATGATTAAAGTCCTCCCCAAATGCTTCTAGCCTTTATCTTTTTTATGCCAGCAAAGCAACCAACAGTGCTTTTTGGGCATGCAAGCGATTTTCCGCTTCGTCAAAAATGACCGAATTCGGACCGTCAATTACCCCTGCGCTCACTTCTTCCCCGCGATGGGCAGGCAGACAATGCAAGAACAAATAGTCCGGCTTCGCCAGCTTGACCAGTTCCTCATTCACCTGGAAGTCGGCAAAAGCAAGCTCACGCTCCTTCTGCTCCTCCTCAAAGCCCATGCTCGCCCATACATCCGTGTAAATCGCATCCGCATCCTTTACCGCTTCTTGCGGACTTTGGGTTATAACGATTTCGCTGCCTGTCAGTTTGGCAATCTCACGGGAAGCTGCAACGACGCCCGGGTCAGGCTCGTATCCGGCAGGACTTGCTATCGACACATGCACTCCGAGCTTCGCTCCGCCGATCAAAAGAGAATGCGCCATATTGTTGCCGTCCCCGATGTAAGCCAGTTTGAGTCCTTTCAGTTTACCCTTCTGCTCATATAAGGTTTGATAATCAGCCAGAACCTGACATGGATGTGCCAAATCACTCAAACCATTGATTACAGGAATGGATGCATAACGTGCCAATTCTTCGACATTATCGTGCCCAAAGGTACGAATCATAATGCCATCCAGATAACGTGACATGACTTGCGCCATATCACTAATGGGTTCGCCGCGCCCGAGTTGAATATCATTTTTGCTTAGGAAAAGGGCATGCCCGCCCAATTGATACATCCCGACTTCAAAAGATACCCGCGTACGTGTGGAGGATTTTTCAAAAATCAGTCCAAGTGTTTTCCCCTTTAGCGGCTGATAGGTTTCTCCGTTTTTGTGCTTACGCTTGATTTCGATGGCCAGATCAATTAAATACTGAATTTCCTCTGCCCTGTAGTCATCCAGCTCAAGGAAGTCCCGGCCCTTCAAATTCACCTGGTGCAGTGCGCCGCTCTGGCTCATATTATCGTCTCCTTTTAAAATCTTCTTATCTAGGATGATTTGACATTTACACTAAGCCACATGCTCCCGAATCAATTCAGCGATAATGGCAGCAGCCTGATCAATTTCATCCTTCGTTACATACAGGTTAGGCAACAGGCGAATGACGTTCGGTCCGGCTGTAATGAACAAAATGCCCTTTTTCTGTCCTGCCAAAACAAGCTCTGCCACCGGCTCTGCGCACTCAATGCCGATCATCAAACCTTTGCCGCGGATCTCCTTTACAAAAGGAATATTTCCAAGCTGCTCTTGCAGGCTGTGGAGCAAATATTCACCCATTTCAGCCGCCCGTGCTGGCAGCTTGTCATCAATTATCGTTTCGATCGTAGCCTGAACCGCTGCCATCGCCAGCGGCGTACCGCCAAAGGTGGAGCCATGGCTGCCTGCTGTGAACGCTTCGCGCAAATATCCTTTACCCAGCATCGCGCCCACAGCGAAGCCGCTGCCCAGTCCCTTCGCCAATGTAAAGATATCCGGCTCTATACCATAATGCTCAAAAGCAAACAGCTTTCCTGTCCGTCCCATCCCTGTTTGCACCTCATCAACAATTAGCAGCAATCCATGCTCGCGGCACAGCTTCGTAATCACGTCCACAAAAGCAGGGTCTACCGGATGCATTCCGCCTTCGGCTTGCACCATTTCTAGCATAATGGCCGCCGTATTCTCATTGATGGCTGCTTCGAGCGCAGCCTGATCATGAAGCGGAATGCTTTTAAACCCGGCAGGCAGTGGCAAAAATCCCTCTTTCACTTTGTCCTGACCAGTCGCCGTCAGGGTTGCCAGTGTGCGTCCGTGAAAGGATTGCGTGAACGTAATGATTTCGTAACGGCCGTTCTGCTTCACCTTTTGGTGATAACGGCGCGCCAGCTTAATCGCTGCTTCATTCGCTTCCGCCCCGCTGTTGCAGAAGAATACAGCATCTGCGCTGCTGTTGGCAGTCAGCAAAGCCGCCGCCCGTTCCTGCCCCGGAATATGAAACAGATTGGATACATGCCACAGCTCATCGATCTGCTTTTTCAATCGCTCTGCTACAGCCTGAGGCGCATGGCCGAGATTGGTAACAGCGATGCCTGACATGAAATCCAGATAACGCTTGCCCTGATCATCCCACAGCCAGCTTCCTTGACCTTTGACCAGTGAAAGCGGGTATCTTGCATAAGTTGGAAAAAGCGAGCTTTCCGGCTGAGCCTTTGCAGACACCTTCTCTGGGTGCACTCCGATTACATCTGTGCTTGGCGATTCTTCGCTGACCAGTGTGCTCGGTTCCTTACTCATTATGTTCACGCTCCTCTTTTTTTCGTTTGGTTATTTGAGCTTCGTTATATCGCCATTACTGCATCCGCACGATGCGCGTTCCAATCGCTTCCCTGCCAAGCACACGGCTTAACACCTGGGGTTCGCTGCCGTTCACAATGACGACTTCTTTTACCTTGCCGTGAATGCAGGCAATAGCCGCTCTTACCTTCGGGATCATGCCACCGTAGATTTCGCCCGTGCTGATCATGTCTTCAATCTCCTGTACGGTGATCGATTCCAGTAACTTTTTTTCGCTACCATTCTTTTTCAAAATGCCCGGCACATCTGTAACGACGATCATCCGGCTGACCCCGAGATGAGAGGCCACCGCACCTGCTGCTGTATCTGCATTAATGTTGTAACGCTGGCCAGATCGATCAATCCCGATCGGTGCAATCACAGGCATATAGTTCATATCCAGCACACCTGCAATAATCGAAGTTTGAACGGACGTCACCTCTCCGACCCAGCCGACCTCTGCCGTATTCGGCACAGGCTTCGCTTCGATTAAATAGCCATCGCTCCCTGACAATCCCAACGCTCGGCCCCCATGCATCCCGATTCTACGCACAATCTGCTTGTTAATGCTGCCTGCCAGCACCATTTCCACGACATCCAGCACGGGTTCAGTCGTTTTGCGCAAACCGTTAATAAACTCCGTTTCGATCCCCAGCTTCGCCAGATACTCGGAAATAGCAGGACCCCCGCCATGTACAATGACAGGCTGAAGACCTTCCGACTGCAAACGGGCCAAGTCGTCAAAAAAGGAATCAGGCAGCGCAGCCAGCGTACTTCCTCCGCATTTCATCACAAAATTACGACGCGCCACTCCCGTATGGCTTGCTTGGTCTACGTGTTCCATTGCCGATTGCATATCCTCTCTCCTTTTCTCCTCTGCACACCCGTGCAATTATTGAAAATGCTTGATTCACACCAATTATCGCTTTTATCCATTCGTATCTGTTTGTTCATTCGCTTAATTCTTGTATTTATGTCCGATATGCAGCGTTAATCCGCACATAATCATAAGTCAAGTCACAGCCCCATGCCGTAGCAGCTCCGTTCCCGTGATGCAAATCAACGATGATCTGTACGGTATCTCCCCGCAAATAGGACAACGCCTCGTCTTCATCAAAAGCAACCGGACTGGATTGGCTCAGCACGATAATATCCCCCAAGCGGATGTCCACCGTATCTGGATTCACCGGCTCTCCGGCACGTCCGACGGCTGCAATAATCCGTCCCCAGTTGGCGTCTGCGCCAAAAACGGCTGACTTCACCAGACTGGACCCGATCACCGTCTTCGCTATCGCCTGGGCAGAGGCATCGCTTACCGCACCGCTCACGGACACCTCTACCAGCTTTGTAGCGCCTTCCCCGTCGCGAGCAATCGCCTTCGCCAGCTCCCGGCAGATATAGGTGAAAGCCTCGGCAAAAGCCTCCCAATCGGGATGCCCTGCATGCAGCTCGCGGTTGCCCGCCAGCCCGCTTGCCATGGCGATCAGCATATCATTCGTACTCGTATCGCCATCCACTGTAATCATATTAAAGCTGGTATCTGTTGCCTGCTTTAATAGTTGCTGAAGCGCCGCCTGCCCGATTGCTGCATCACAGGTCATAAAGGCCAGCATGGTTGCCATATTTGGATGAATCATGCCCGAGCCCTTCGCCGCCCCGGCGATGTGTACCGTCACGCCGTCCACTTCAACCGCTACACACACTTCCTTTTTCACCAAATCTGTCGTCAGGATGGCCTGGGAAAATTGCTCCGCTCCATCGATTTCCCCGTTCATACGATCAGGTAATGAGGATATGCCGCCAAGCACGCGATCCATTTTCAAGTGCTCGCCAATCACGCCAGTCGAAGCAACGGCTACATAGCTCTCCGCAACCCCCAGTTCACGGGCCGCAGCTGCACGCATAGCGTAGGCATCCCGCTCCCCCTGCTGCCCTGTGCAAGCATTGGCGTTGCCGCTATTCACCACTACCGCCTGCAATCGGCCATCCGCCAGACTCTCGCGGGTCACCTTCAGCGGTGCAGCCTGAAACACATTGGTGGTGTACACCGCAGCAGCTGTTGCCTCCACCTCGCAACGGATTGCGCCGATATCGTTGCGATCTGTATTTTTCAGCCCGCAGTGCAATCCCCCGGCTGTAAAGCCGCGTGGGGTTACGATATTGCCCCCGTTCACTACTGTAAACTCTACTTTGCCCATAATTATGTGCCCTCGTTCGCAAGCATATGGGATGTGTGACAGCCGGACTTTCATTCCTCATACTGTCTGCTGTCGTTCCCCGCAGCCTGTTGCGGTTACTTGCTACTTACGGATATACCGGTATGAAGCCCAGCCCGAGGTTCTCCTCCCATCCCATCATCAAATTTAAATTCTGAATCGCCTGTCCAGCGGCACCCTTCACGACATTATCAATGACAGAAATAATCGTAAGACGTCCGGTCCGGGCATCTGCTGAAAAACCAATATCGCAGTAATTCGAGCCAAATACTTCTTTCGTTGCCGGCCATATTCCTTCGCCGCGTACACGAACAAAAGGATGGTCTATATAATAATCCCGGTATAACCCGATAAGGTCCCGATCCGTATAATCACCTTTCAACGTGACATAGATTGTACTCATAATTCCTCGGGTCATAGGAACGAGCTGTGTCGTGAACGTGACCGTAACATCCTCGCCCGCAATATCGCCCAGAACCTGTTCAATTTCAGGAATATGCTGATGCTTGTTAACCTTGTAAGCCTTAAAGTTCTCGTTCATTTCTGCATAATGGGATGTGAGACTTGTTCCCCGCCCGGAGCCGGATACCCCTGATTTGGCATCCACAATCAGCGTCCGATGGTCGATCCAATCCGCTTTCAGGGCAGGAATAATCCCCAGCAATGTTGCCGTTGGATAGCAGCCCGGATTAGAAATAAAAGAAACACCTGCAAGTTTCTCTGCATACACCTCGCTGAGTCCGTAAACCGCTTGCTTGAGGTACTCAGGTGAAGCGGCAGGCTTTTTATACCACGCTTCATACGTTGCACCGCTTAGGAGCCTGAAATCTCCGGAAAGGTCAATGACCTTCAGGCCGGCATCAAGAAGCTGCGGTACCAATTGGGTACTAACGCCCGATGGCGTAGCTGTAAAAACCAGATCGGCCTTGGCAGCAATTTCGTGGATATCGACACCGTCCAAATCCAGCACCACAATATCCGTCAGGTGTGGAAACCCGTCACTGATCGGGGCACCCGCGCTGGACGAGGATATAACAGACACAATCTCCACCTGCGGGTGATGAACCAAAAAACGAATGAGCTCCACCCCGCCATACCCGGTGGAACCGACAATTGCCACTTTTAATTTGCTGCTCACAGACCTTCCTCCATTCCGTCTCTACGAAATATGTATTATTATACAACTCTATTTATATAAATACAATACACTCATGTAATGTTTTACCCCCAAACTTAAAAAAGCACTCCTGCCTATTCTTTTTAATAGACAAGCTATGCAAATTACCGTCCCTTTCTTGTTTAAGAAGATTGGCTCATATATTGGATAACAAAAAACCCCTCGTCTAATAAGACGGGGGCGTCCGGTAAGCCATCCTGTTTTCAGCTTTCCTTTTTGAAACCTTCACCCAGCACTTCACGCGTGTTGCTAATGATCACAAAAGCTTCCGGATCTACTGAGCGGACCAGCCTTTTAAGGCGAGTGATCTCGTTTTGTCCAACCACAACCATAAGTACAGGACGTTCTTCGTTCGTGTAACCGCCTCGTCCTGCCAGTTCTGTCAACCCACGGTCCAAGTCCTGCAAAATGGCCTGTGTGATCGTTTCCTTCTGGTTGGATATGATGTAGGCCACTTTGGAGTAGCTTAGCCCCATTTCTAGAGCATCAATGACCTTACCTGTTACAAACAGGCCAATCAATGCGTACAGTGCCCGTTCCGGTGACAGGGTAAATCCAGCCAGTGTAATCACCGTGCCATCCATGAGCATGACACAAAGAGAAAGGCTGAAGCCCGTATATTTATGAATAATTTGCGCCAAAATAGCCAATCCGCCAGTCGAGCCTCTCCCCCGAAATACGGTGCCCAATCCCAAACCGACTCCAATGCCGCCGTACAACGAAGCCAGCAGCGGGTTCGTTGTCGGAACCGCCCACTCCCTGGTCACATATACGAATAACGGCAGCATAATACTCCCCAGCAGGGAACGCAATCCGTATTTTTTTCCTAACAACAGTACCCCGGCGATAAATAGCGGAATATTCATGGCCCATTGTGTATAGGCAGGTTCCAAACGAAACAATTCCTCGCCCACGATGGACAGGCCTGATACCCCTCCGGATGCAATCCGGTTGGGAAGCAGGAACATATTAAAGGCCAGCGCTGTAATGAAGGAACCGAGTATAATCAGCAAAATATCTGTTGCGTTACGTACGGGGCCACTGGCAGCGATCAAGGGCTTGCGCCGTCTTCGGCGAGCAACGGGAGGATTCAATTGAGACATAAGTTCAAGTTCTCCTTTAATTCAAAATGCCGTATACACAAAAATTCCTACAGTCCGCAGACATCTGATCTACGGTGCTGTAGGAAAACGTACAGGCTATTATTCTGCGTCCAGCTTAATTTGACCGCGCAGGTAACCATCAATGAACGGATCGAGATCGCCATCCATGACAGCCCCTACGTTGCCTGTCTCCACGCTCGTACGATGATCCTTGACCATGCTGTATGGATGGAACACGTAGGAGCGAATTTGGCTGCCCCATGCAATATCAGACTGTTCTCCACGGATTTCGTCCAATTGCTGCTGTTGCTCTTCGATCTTGCGCTCATAGAGCTTGGAGCGAAGCATCGTCATCGCACGTTCACGGTTCTTGATCTGGGAACGTTCATTTTGGCAGGTCACCACAATACCGGTAGGCAAATGTGTAATCCGAACGGCTGAGTCGGTCGTATTAATATGCTGACCCCCCGCACCGCTGGCCCGGTACGTATCAATTTTAAGATCTTCCGTTCGAATTTCAATATCCACATCATCTGCAATTTCCGGCACCACATCACAGGAAACGAATGAGGTATGGCGACGACCGGAGGAATCAAAAGGAGAGATGCGAACAAGCCGATGTACACCCTTCTCCGCTTTGAGATAGCCGTAGGCATTATAGCCCTTGATCAGCAGTGTGACGCTCTTGATCCCGGCTTCATCACCTGCCAGATAATCCAGGGTCTCTACCTTAAAGCCCCGTTTATCAGCCCAGCGTGTATACATCCGCAGCAGCATTTGGCCCCAGTCCTGAGACTCGGTGCCGCCTGCCCCCGGGTGAAGCTCCAGAATGGCATTAAGCTTGTCATATGGCTGGTTTAAAAGCAGTTGCAGCTCAAATTCCTGCAGCTTGCTCATCAGGGCTCTGACGCTGTTTTCAATTTCTCCAGCCAGTGCTTCATCGCCTTCCTCGTCAGCCAGTTCAGCCATCATGCCCGCGTCTTCATATTCCTGACGAAGCTGTTCGTAGCTGTCTACAGAAGACTTGACAGCATTCATTTCAGCGATGACACCCTGGGCCTTTTCGTTATCATCCCAAAAATCAGGCGCGGCCATCTTTTCCTCAAAGTTCGCGATCATTTCCTGTTTGAGATCTAAGTCAAAGAGACCCCCTAAGGTTTGTTAGTTTCTTGCCTATTTCTCGTAAGTCATGTTTTACACTTGCATCAATCATGATGTCATTCTCCTTTAATATATGGTTAGGGGAGTGAAAGCGCGTTGTGAGTTACGGCTGGGTAGAGAAACGCTGCGCAAATGATTTGATCTTCCGATCGCTGTTGCAGTAAGATGCCCTGATTGAATAACACCTTTGAAAGGTGGGCATCTCACTGCAAAGGCGAACGCTGGCGCTTCTCCAGATTCAAATCCTTCGCTCCGCTATCGACCGCCGTAAAGTTAAACGGCTTTTACATAGCCGGCTCTGGTTATGTGAGCCGGATTCACTGCTGAATTGACTGACAAACAAGCAGGCCCCTGCTTGTTTGTCATAATTTTTTTACCTACGAAGACAACCTTGGCGAGTTTAGGAATACTCAACTCTTCCTCCAACATATAGGGATAGCTAGATATTCAAGTTGCCCCTGTATGGCGCAAAAATGGCCGACGGTCAGTAATTGTACTGCCGCCTGCCATTATATGCATTACAGAGAATGTTGTAACTCTAAAAAATATCCCGTCATTCAATTCACTATCTTCTGCGTGGGCGCGCAGGGGCGGATTTCTTTTTAGGTGCAGCAGGTTCGCCACTCGTCGAAATCTTATCTTCATCAACGACAGCCTGACGCTCTTGATTGGATTCAATTTGTGCCTTCATGATGTATGTCGAAACTTCCTCCTGGATGCTGGCGATCATCGCATGGAACATTTCGAAGCCTTCAAATTGGTATTCGCGCAGCGGGTCTGTACCGCCGTAAGCACGCAAGTGAATACCTTGACGCAATTGATCCATAGCATCAATATGATTCATCCATTTGCTATCAACCGCACGCAGTACGATGACTTTCTCGAACTCGCGTACCATATCTTCGCCAATCATTTCTTCACGGCTGTGGTATCTGTCGGTAACTTTCTCGAAGATCATTTCGACCATCTCTTCTTTTTCCTTGCCCCACAGATCGTCACGAGTAAGTGTATTTTCCTCAAGCAGGTTGTTATTCACATACTCTGCTACTTCTTCAAGCTCCCAGTTTTCAGGAATATCATCACTGCAATGTGCTTCCACCACACGCTCAATGACAGGCTTGATCATATCAAACACAATTTCCTTAATGTTCTCCGATTCCAGCACTTCACGGCGCTGTTTGTAAATAATAGCACGCTGCTGGTTCATGACATCATCATACTGGAGAACGATTTTACGCTGGTCAAAGTTGTTGCCTTCGACACGTTTTTGCGCTGATTCGATAGCACGTGTAATCATGCGGCTTTCGATAGGCTGGTCTTCCTCGAAGCCCAGGCGCTCCATCATATTCAGTACGTTATCCGCACCAAAACGCTTCATCAACTCATCGCCGAGTGACAAGTAAAACTGTGTGGACCCTGGATCACCCTGACGTCCCGCACGTCCGCGAAGCTGATTATCGATCCGACGGGATTCATGGCGCTCTGTACCGATGATGTGCAAGCCACCGAGTTCCGCCACACCTTCACCTAGTACGATATCAGTACCACGTCCAGCCATATTGGTAGCGATGGTTACCGCTCCAGCTTCGCCAGCGTGGGAAATAATTTCAGCTTCCTCAGCATGATACTTGGCGTTAAGCACTTTATGACGGACGCCTTTGCGTTTCAGCATGTCAGAAAGCATCTCCGAGTTTTCAATAGAAACTGTACCTACCAATACCGGTTGGTTCTTTTTGTTACGCTCCAGAATTTCATCCACCACTGCATGGAATTTACCCTTCACGCTCTTGTATACCACGTCAGGCATATCTACACGCTGATTCGGCCGATTCGTTGGAATTTGGAGCACTTCCAGACCATATATTTTTTTGAATTCTTCTTCTTCTGTTTTCGCTGTACCCGTCATACCCGCTAATTTGCGGTACATACGGAAGTAGTTTTGGAAGGTAATCGTCGCCAGCGTCATGCTTTCGTTCTGTACGACGATATTTTCCTTCGCTTCAATGGCCTGGTGCAAGCCATCGCTGTAACGACGTCCGGCCATCAGACGGCCTGTGAACTCATCGACGATCAGGACTTCACCATCAGCTACGACATAATCCACATCAAGGCGCATAATAGCGTTAGCCTTTAATGCTTGTACAATGTGATGGTTGATCGTTACGCTTTCCTGGTCATACAGATTGTCCAGACCAAAGAAATTTTCAGCTTTGGATACACCGTTTTCGGTCAAGGCAACGGACTTTATCTTGATATCCAGCGTGTAATCCTCTTCGACATTCAAGCTCTTCACAAAACGGTCAGCTGCGAAATACAGCTCTGTCGATTTTTGAGCTTGTCCTGAAATAATCAATGGTGTTCGAGCTTCATCGACGAGAATGGAATCCACTTCATCAATAATACAGAAGTACAACGGCCGCTGTACCATCTGCTCTTTGTAAAGCACCATATTATCACGCAAGTAATCGAATCCGAACTCGTTGTTCGTGCCGTACGTAATGTCACAAGCGTATGCTTCCTGTTTGGCTTCATGATCCATATTCGCCAGGTTAAGCCCTACAGACAGACCCAGGAAGTTATAGATTTGTCCCATTTCCGCGCTGTCACGCTGTGCCAAGTAATCATTGACCGTAACCACATGCACGCCTTTGCCCAGCAGGGCATTCAAATAAACCGGCAGCGTACCTACCAGTGTTTTACCTTCACCGGTTTTCATTTCGGCAATCTTGCCTTCATGCAGCGCAATACCGCCGAGCATCTGAACATCATAATGACGTTTGCCCAGCACACGCTTGGACGCTTCGCGAACGGTTGCAAAAGCTTCCGGCAGAATTTCTTCAATCGCCGCACCTTGTTCAAGCCGCTCTCTAAACTCTACCGTCTTCGCTTTAAGTTCCTCGTCCGAGAGCTTCTCAAAATCCGGCTCTATTTTATTGATCAGTTCAACCGTCTTCATTAAACGTTTGACATCACGTTCGTTTGTATCACCAAAAATTTTCTTGACAAGTCCTAGCATGGTTTACCCCTTTCACGCAAAACAATTAATTAATAGAATCAATTTCACAATAAGAAAGGGTCCATGATGAAATTGATTCCTGATATGTTTGACAGGCCCGGCTATACCAGCCCATCATGCGATGTTCTTTGCATAAATTGTAACAGTTTGTAGGACATGCCGCAACACAAGTAGCCTCTAGAATTGCATCCGGTTAAAGATACAGAGCAATTGACGCAAGAAAGACACATATAAAAGAGCCTTACCCCGCCAGATTCGCAAGGATAAGGCTCGTCGTTATTATCATTTTCCCTAATATCCATAAAACATGCTTTAATCGGATAAGTACTATTCACTTTAAAATATAAATCACTTTAAAATTCAAAGCTTCTGCTTTTGGGCTATTCCCGTTCGATCAGACCATACTTACCGTCATTGCGTTTGTAAACCACGCTGACCTCTTCGTTATCGATATTGGCAAATACGAAGAAATTATGTCCAACCATGTTCATTTGAAGAATAGCTTCTTCCACATCCATAGGCTTCAATAAGAAACGCTTGGTGCGAACGACCTCTAGCTCATCCAATTCTTCATCCTCAGCTACAGCTACGCCGCCTGCCGGATCTTCCACAAAAAGTGTTTTTAAACTGCCTTTTTGACGGAATTTTCGGTTCAGCTTTGTTTTGTTCTTGCGGATTTGCCGCTCAAGCTTGTCTACCACGGCATCAATGGACGCATACATGTCATCGCTTTCGTCTTCGGCACGGAGTACAAGCCCCGGCAAAGGAATGGTTACTTCTACAGTGTGTAAATCTCTGGTTGTGCTTAACGTCACACTTCCGTCAGATTTCGGGGATGCATCGAAATACTTCTCAAGTCTGCTGAATTTCTTATCAACGTAGTCCTTCAAAGCGTCGGTAACCTCGATCTGTTGACCTCGTACTGTTAAGTTCATAGGGCACGCCTCCTTTGCTCCTTCATTATAGCACATTTGTTAACGCCAAGTAAAAGAAACACCCGATATTTTCGAAGCTTTTTTACAAATTTCTATTTTTCGTTTAAACGCATCAGGTAACCTCATCCTTGGAGGTCGTGTTTAAAATCAGCCCGCCGATTATGCTCCAACGGAGCCGTCATGAACCCGGATAGCTTGGGAATTGACGATGGTTTAATGACTCTTTTTATGTATTTAGAGAAAATAAAAAACCCTTGGAATATATTCCAAGGGCAGTTGCTAGCGTGTTCTCCATTGCTAACCATCTTACCAATTATGTAGGTCGGCTATGCCGGGGATGATTACAGTTTGGTTACGTTAGCGGCTTGTGGTCCACGTGCGCCTTCAACGATATCGAATTCCACGTCTTGTCCTTCTTCAAGTGTTTTGAAGCCTTCCGATTGAATTGCGGAAAAATGTACAAATACGTCGCCGCCGTCGGCAGTTTCAATAAAACCATAACCCTTTTCTGCATTGAACCATTTTACTTTACCTTGCATGCACTAACATTCCCTTCGTCATCAAATGAAGTGAAGCTCTCGCCCACATTTCCGACTATACCATCCAAACTTATCCATTGTCAATTGGAATTGATAAGGTTTCCATGTATAGTTATTCCATATATAATACAATGGCTAAGTAGTCAATAACTAAAAGCTCTTGTCTAATCATATATTAAACTAATTTTTAGTGCCTGAAATAAGAACTTGATAGTTTTTTCGTTTTTGAGCATCTTTTTCTTTGAATTCATTAGATACTTTCATAAAATGTTAAAAAGGCTCTCACCCACACCGTAAAACGTGTTGGAAGAGAGCTTTTAACATTTATTTTCTACGATCCATTAAAATGCTGTCAGGCGTATAGTTAGTTTCATAGGCACTGCGTTGCGATTTGGCCGCTTTCCGCTGGACAAGCCATTTTTGGGCTTCCTGTTTTAGCGATTGCATGTGCTGGTTAATCATTGCATCATAACTTAGAATATATTCTAATTTCTGTTTCTGCTCCGCTGTCATGGTGGTATTTTCCAAGGCATTCAACAGTTGATCTACCTTCATTTGGCGAACTTCGACAAAAATCTCAACTTCCTTATAAGTTGTCTCACTCAGTCGAAGTATAAATTTCTCAGTCAGTTGCTCCAATTGGGATAAGGCTTCATTAAGCATAGCTTATTGTTCCTGAGACAATGACATGCCTGCTGTCAGCTTGTTTACTGTAATCCAAGTTTCACGCAACTCTTGCAAATAACCCAGCACTTCTTCACCTGTCTCAATCTTCTTCTTGATATTGGTTTGAATCAATAAATAGTTCATATACTCATATAAAGCATATAAACTTTTGGAAATATCATACGAGTAGTTTAAGGTGGACATTAGCTCACTAATGATGGTTTGTGCTTTGCCGAGGTTCATGTTGGCTTTAGGAATATCATCTGATGATATCCCCTCAAGACCAGCCTTTACAAAACGAATAGCTCCATCATACAACATGATAACAAGTTGTCCCGGAGTCGAAGTCTGCACCGAGGACTGTTTATATTTTTCATGAGGAGATGAAATCAAAGCCGATCACCCTTTTCTTTACTATTTTAAAAAGTTTGCAAAACTGGATGACTGTGACTGATATTTAGTCATAGCTTTCTCCATTGCCGAAAATTGCTGGTAATAACGGTTTTCTGCATTATCAAGTTGCTTTGTCATCTCTGTAATACTTCTATTATAGTCCTTAAGTTGCTTTTCCATTATACTTTCAGATTTCAAAGTCATAGTAGCATTAGTGTCAAATTTTGACGTACCCACTTTTTTCACTAACATGTCTAACGTAGTATCAAGCTTACTTCTTAGTTCGCTAAAGACCGGCTTGCTGTTTATATCAGCAGAAGACCCAGTGAATATATTCAAAACCTTATCCGGATTTGTCGTCAAAGCTGCCTTCAGCTTTTCTTCGTCAATTTCCAGTTTACCATTTTCGTAGTATTGGCCTGTAGTAATACCGACCGAACTCAGATCCCCTAATTTACTGGAAATAACTGTTCGCATAGAAGACACAGCAGCACTTAAAATGGTATCATTTTTGAGAAGGCCGCTTTTGGCCTTTTCTTCCCACTGCTTAATTTCATCTTCCTTCATATCTTTCTTCTGGTCTGCTGTCAATGGTGGAAAACCGCGGTACTTTTGTTCGCTTACTTTTTTATTTAATGTACTTAATAGGTCATTATAAGTATCTACAAAAGATTTAATCGTCTCCAAAGCTTTTGCAGGATCGGATTGGGTAGTTATTTTAGCCGGTCCTGTGGCCCCCGTAGTCTCTAACAGAGTAAGTTTTACCCCATTCACCGTAAGGGAATCTCCATCAGGAGTGTATGTTTTAGAACTTGAGTCTGTCGTATTGGTTACTATAACTTCGCCCTTCTCGGCCATTTTGACATCAGCAGAACCAATTTGAAATAAATCCATTAGCGTACTGCTTTTAACTTGCTTGTCAGCACCCGTCAATTTGATATTGTTACTTTCTCCATATTCTTTTGCTGTAATAGAGAATTTTCCACTAATTTCATCAAAGGATGCAGTTACGTTCGCCCCTTCTGAATTAATTCGACCGATAACGTCTGAAATTTTATCCGTTTTAAGGAATGTAATGGTTTTATCATTGATGTTTAACTCATAAGTATCAGACGCACCGCTACCTGCAATTTGCTCCAGGGTTGTATCTTTAGTCGCATCAGCCGTACTGCTTCCAGCAGTACGTAGACCTGTAGCAGTCTGCATATTGGACTTTGTTGCCAACTTGTTAACGACCACTGACATAGGTGTAGAGCTGGCAGTGGCACTAGCTTCAGCTTTAATTGCCGTGGTGTTGCCTGTTACTGTGGATAGTTGTGTGTTCATTGCACTCGAATTGTTCATATTTTTAGTACTAATTTTATCTCTAAACTGAACAATTTTACTATTCAGTTCACGATAACTATCACGTGTCCATTCCAACGTCTGTTTTTGTTGATTCAGCTTGTCTAACGGTACCCTTTTGACAGTCATTAAAGACTTAACCATACTATCTATATCCATTCCTGAGAATCCGTTTATACGTGTTGGCATTGTAATACCCCCTATATTTTTTCGTCTATAAGAATCCCTGCAATTTCCATCATCTTTGCCACTAAATCAAGCGTTTTTTCAGGTGGGATTTCCCGAATCAATTCTCCGGTATCTTTATTAAGGACTTTGACCAAAATCTGATGTGTTTTTTCATGTACACTCATTTCCAACGTCGTTGTAGGACCCTGAAGAGCCTTAACAGCTTTATCTATTGCCTTGATGAGTTGCTCATCTCCCATAGAAATCGGGAGACCTTCCCTTTCAAGCCTGGTTAGCTCTGCTTGACTTTTCACCGCTTGTATCTGTTGGCTGTCCTGATTGGCTAAAGCCTCGCTATGATGACTTATCCCTCCTGCATTATCACTCACCGCGTTCATCGAAAGAGAGAACTGTAGATTCATCTTGCAACCTCCGATGGGATTATTTATTATATTTATCGGTTAGCGAGGTTTGATATTGAATAAAAAAAAATATTTTTCAACCATTTCATACATAAGATGATTTAAGCTCTAAGCAAACCATGATAAGGAAAATGCTAAAATCTGAACCAAGGGGATTGTTGGCAACTTTATTCGGGTGGAGAGATAATACTACAGATTACCACATAAAGTTCTCCTACCTAGTACCCGTTATCCAAAACAAACCCATTGAAGCATTTTCTCGTCCAGTTCGCTGCTCTGTTCTTTTTCTCATAAAGTCATTCTTGCTCAGTACACCAAGTTTCAATATCAACGATTCTTATATTAAGTCCTTTATGTTCAACTATTCTCATGATTTCATCTATATAATTGGAATTTGTAACAATAACTGTTGATAATTTATTGTTTTCCAAACTTTCAATTCCAATTATCTTATGCCCTGTTCCAGGTATATAATTGCCTACCTTGTTGGGATTTACATCTATTACACAATCAATATATTTCAATTCCGGGTCAATTAAATTCAAAAATGTTACTCCTTTGGCACCTGCCCCCCATATTGCAGTTTTTCCTCCTCTAGAGTATATAGAAATCTGCTCCAATGCTCTGCGTTTCCACTCAAATTCATTTTTAGAAAACACGATACTACTTGAGTCAATATTTTGTGTGTATGACGAACTTGGCAATTCCCCAGTATCTTCCGCAGGCCTAGCTTCCAGCCACAAATATTGACCATTAAAGATGTGATCTATGCTTACAATCTCAAACCCGGCCAGTTCAAATGCCCTGGAAATCGATTTCCTGTTAAAATATGAACAATGCTCATAAAAAAAATCAAACATAACTTTATTCTCAAAAATCCATTCAACACATGGCGTCTCAAAAAACACTCTGGCATTAGGGGAGTGAATCAATGCTTTTCTAATAGATTTAAGTAGCATCACTGGTTCAGAAATATGTTCAATAACATGCCGACAAAGAACGACATCTGCTTTGATATGGACACTATCTTCATTGTATAGTTTCTTTTCAAATCTCAATTTTCCATCGAGATCCACTTCAGGCCCAATGTAACTTGGGTCAAATCCATATCCAAAATTGTTTCCTGCCTCAACTACTTTTTTTAGGAATCCTCCTTTCCCACAACCAACTTCTACTACATTGAGATTACTTACGCCTTTTTTCGTAACAAGTGTATCCACCAGATCATTTAAATAACTATTAAAATACGACGAGTACGACTGTGTATTCTCGTATTCACTGCTATACACAACTTTGCTTGTATCAAACAGGCTATTATATACAAATCCACATTCCATGCACTCCAAAATTTTCAAGTCGCCTCTTGGAATTTGTCTTGCATCTTCAAAGTTATTGATCAACAAATTCTGGTACACGGGAATATTGCTACGAGTTAGTACATCGTTTAAACTTGATGACTGACAAATTGGACAATGATTATTCCTCACATTTACTTACCTCCAAACAGATTGGACTTCCACCACTGAACAGTTTCATATAATCCCTGTTCCAAATTAGAGGAGGGACTCCAATCGGTATTTTCTCTCAGCCTGGTTATATCAGCAAGAACAATTGCTGGTTCTTTAGCAGAGGTTGGAATCCCCCCCAACTGAATTAATTCTCTGTTGTCAAGAATGTCAGCAACTTTAAATATAATTTCGGACAAGCTTATCGGTTTGCCTGAACCAATATTAACAGGCCCATCCATTTCACTATTTAACAACTTCACTAATGCCCGGGCTGCATCCTTAACGTATAGATAATCACGAATTTGCTGTCCGTGGGAACATTTTGCCTTCTCACCATCCAGTAAAGATAGAATCACTGAAGGAACCAAACGTAGTCGATGCTCACGGGGGCCGTATAGATAAAACATCCGTGCCCATGCACTAGAAATTTCAAAGTGCTGTGAATACGTCATCAACATTTGGTATAGTGAGTTTTTACTCGATCCGTAGATAGTATTATAATTCAGGGGAGTATCAGACTCTTTACATACCCCTTGACTTAAATCATATTCGGCGCAAGAACCCACTCCTACAATTCGTTTACCTCCAGCAATACGAAACCGATCAAATAAAGAAAGACTCGCGCTTACCCACTTAAAATTCGAAGGTGAATTCCAGTAATGCCTTGGTGTAGTGTCCCACGCTAGATGTAGAAGATGCGTGGGCGAAGTGACAATAGAGAATATTTTATCGATTTGATTATCATCGTGTAAGTTAGCTTTCAGCCATGTAACATTACTGGTATTTATTTTGGGATCAGCTTTTGATGTAATGGCGTATACTTCATCTCCCGTAATCCCTAATTCATCTACTACATGGCTTCCAATAAATCCATTGGCTCCTGTTACAATTATTTTTTTTTTCATTGCCGATACCCGTCATAATTCTGGTCTTTTTCTGACATAATTCTCTTTTCTTCTTCAGGCCATTCTATATTAAATTCAGGATCATCCCATCTTACTCCGCGGGCATATTCCGCTTTATACACTTGACTCATCTGATAAAAAACCTCTGTATTATCAGACAATGTTTGAAAACCATGTGCGAAACCCTTGGGGATATAGAGCATCTTGTAATTTTTATCTGACAACTCAATAGAAAGCCACTGTTTATAAGTAGGAGAATCTGGCCTCAAATCCACGATAACATCATAAATAGATCCTTTCGTACAACGGACTATTTTCACTTCTTCGTAGGGAGATGCCTGATAATGTAATCCTCGCAGAGTTCCTTTTTTTTCGTTATAAGAGATATTACATTGAACGAATGAACACTCCAGGCCATGTGACTTAAACTCATCTTGGCACCAGGCCCTGGCAAAATGTCCTCGTACATCAGTTAATAGCTCTAATCCTATCAAATACACCCCTGATAAAACAGTTTCTGTAAATAACATCCAAGTATTCCTCCATTGATAACTAGTCAGATATACATTTCAGATATCCTTCAGGAGCAACGGTTATTAAAAGTTTATCCTCAATATCTCTATCGACAATGAAACGCTTGTTTTCCTTCAAGAATTGTTTAACAGCACTTTTGGGACTATTACCCGCTTTCCACGGACGGTCCTTGAAAAAATGATCCGGCATATCTTCAACAATTGTATCTAATACAACTAAATAACTCCCATTGTTAACTAAAGGAGAAAATACCTCCAACTCTTTAAGAACGTGATCGTGAGTATGGTTAGAATCCAGTATGACCAGAACAGATTTACCTTCTGGAATGAACTCCTTTACTTGATTCATAACCTCAACGCTAGTGGAATCGCCCTCGATTAAATAGACATTACTTGCGAGTGGATGATTTTCTATTGCTTCCCGATTATGAGACCTAATGTCAATATCTATTCCTATGACTATTCCATTGTTACCGATCAGCCTTTGCATGGATGAATGGAAAATAATTGAACCACCACGTGCAATACCTGTTTCAATAATTACATCAGGTTTTACTTCCCAAATGATCTCTTGCAAGGAAATAATATCTTGAGGAAATTGGATAATAGGCATTCCCAACCATGTAAAATTGTAAGTATAGTTATGTTCCGCCTGTTGGAGAATAAAATCATATACAGTATTTCTCAACTTTACATCTGTGGCCTGTTGTTTAATGTTTTCTTTTTTCTCTAACTCGAAACGCTCTCTATTCACTGTCCACACATCCCTTTTCATTTATTCAACAATGTGTATATCCGGTATAGGTAAAATCCATTTACCTCCCCATTCACGTATGAATGAGGTTTGTTCTATTATTTCATCCTTTAAATTCCACGGTAAAATAAATACATAATCGGGTTGGGTCAATTTTAATTTCTCGGGTGAATATACTGGAATTCGTGAACCAGGCAGAAAAGTTCCCTGCTTATACTGACTCCGATCTACTGTAAAATCCAAATAATCACAATCAATACCACAATAATTGATTAAAGTGTTCCCTTTAGCAGGGGCACCATACCCCGCTATAACTTTCCCTTGGTCTTTTAATTCGATAAGAAACTTCATAATTCGTCTCTTTAACTGTTCAATTTTTTCCTGGAACCCTCTATACATCTCAATATTCTTCATTCCAAACTTGGCTTCTTTATCAAGCAGCTCATGAACAGATGCCTGTGTTAGAAAACAAGGGTTCTCTGAATGACTTGCGTAGATGCGAATAGATCCACCGTGAGTACTCAATTGCTCGACATCATATACGGAAAGTTGATGTTGAGCAAAAAGACGAGTAACTGTACTAAATGAAAAATATGAATAATGCTCATGATATATTGTATCAAATTGATTATTCTCTATAAGCCGAAGCAGATGAGGAAATTCCATTGTAATCGTGCCCTTGGGCTTTAGCAATATTTTCATCCCTGCGACAAAATCATTCAAGTCAGGAACATGTGCAAGCACATTATTACCCAATAGTAAATCTGCCATCTTACCTTTCTGTTTTAATGCTTTAGCTATCGGAGTTCCAAAAAAATTCACCGAAGTCTCGATACCTTTGCTCATAGCAACTTTTGCTACGTTTTCTGCAGGTTCGATGCCTAGTACCGAAACCCCTTTTTCTTTGAAGTATTGAAGTAAATACCCATCATTACTTGCAATTTCAACCACCTGAGTCTCGCTTGTATAATGGAATTTACCCATCATATTTTCCACATAATTTTGGCAATGGGTTAGCCAACTATTTGAATAACTACTGAAATAAGCATAGTCACTGAATATATGTTCTGGTGACTCATAATCCTGTACTTGGACCAGAAAGCATTTCTCACAAATATAAGTCCGTAAGGGATACACATTCTCCATTTGATTCTCTGACTTCACATAAGAATTAGCCAGTGGAGATACCCCTAAATCCAGAAAAACATTATTTAATTTTTCCCCACAGCAACGACATACTTCATTTAACATTAACTCATATCTCCTTAGACTTAGGAAGTTTAGCTGCTTTTATTTTTTCATAATTCTTAATTTGCTGTATCGTTTTTTGGTCAATACTATTGTTCATATAATCTAAATACCAGTCCATCGTCCATTCTATCGTTTGATGTATGTTTAACCCAGGCTTCCAATCTAACAACGTCGTTGCCTTTTCAGTATTAAGCACTAATCGTGAAGCTTCATGTACATGAGTTTCAGATTCACATAGCCACTCCAGTTTGTTTCCTAAATGTAAATTACACTCCTTGATTAGCTGCTCAACTGACAAAATTGAAGAATCTCCGGGACCAAAATTCCAAGCCCCTATGAATTTCTCGCCTGACTCCCACATATTCTCTGCCAATAGCAAATACCCATTCAAACAATCCAATACGTGCTGCCAAGGGCGAATAGCATTTGGGTATCTGATTTTTAATAATTTCCCACTAATCACTGATCGTATAATATCCGGAATGATACGATCAATGGCCCAATCGCCACCACCTACAACATTCCCTGCCCGTGCAGAAGACAGCAACTTTCCGCAGTTAGAATAAAACGATTGTTCGTAGGCGGAAGTAACCAGTTCTGAACATGCCTTACTAGCGCTATAGGGGTCGTGACCTCCCAAAGGATTGTTTTCTTTGAATCCCTGTGCCGATTGCCCATTATTTTCATAACATTTATCTGTTGTTACATTGATAACAACTCGAATCGAATCAACGTGCCTTGCAGCCTCTAAAAGATGTACTGTTCCCATAACATTTGTAGAGAATGTTATGATTGGTTCAGCATACGATTCACGTACCAAAGGCTGGGCAGCAAGATGGAATATGATATCTGGTTGGATTCTCATAATAAAAGATTGCAGTTTACAAAAATCTAGAATGTCCCCATACATAGAATCCATATTCTTGGACACTTGAGCGATTTCATATAGATTGGGGGCGCTAACCGGTAGCGGGCTACTATAACCATATACCTCAGCCCCCAAATATTGTAACCATAGCGATAGCCAACTTCCTTTAAAACCCGTATGTCCTGTAATCAGTATCTTCTTAGATTCCCAAAAATTGAAACCCATTTATTCCCACACCTTCCACGGTGCTTTTCTCGTGTCCCATAGTTCTTCCAATTTAACTTTGTCTCTAAGTGTATCCATAGGTTGCCAAAAGCCATCATGCTTGAATGCTGATAATTGATTATCTTTTGCCAATTTCTCTAAAGGACTAAGCTCCCAAACTGTTGTATCATCTTCAATTAGATCAAAAATCTCAGGCTCAAGAACAAAATATCCTCCATTTACCCAGTTTCCATCTCCTTGAGGTTTCTCCTCAAAACTAGTTATTCTATTATTATAAATAATATCTATAGCACCAAAGCGCCCTGGAGGCTGCACAGCTGTCAAAGTAGCCTTAGTTCCGGTATTTCGATGAAAATTGATGAGTTCAGTAATATTAACATCACTAACACCATCTCCATAAGTAAAGCAAAACGTTTCATTTCCTACGTACTTCTTTACTTTTTTTAAGCGACCACCTGTCATGGTTTCCAGTCCTGTGTCTACAAGTGTGACTCTCCATGGTTCGCTTGTATTATGATGTATTTCAGTTTGATTATCCTTCATATTAAAAGTTATATCTGACATGTGTAAATAATAATTTGCAAAATACTCCTTTATTAAATATCCCTTATATCCTAGACATATAATGAAATCATTGATTCCATAGTGGGAGTAAATTTTCATAATATGCCATAATACTGGCTTACCTCCAATTTCAATCATTGGTTTTGGTTTTAAATGTGTTTCTTCACTTATTCTCGTACCATAACCTCCCGCTAAAATAACTGCTTTCATATTCGTCCACTTCCCTTGCAAGTATATTATCTGATTTTGAAAACTGACTTACTCACCAACCAGTGATACGACTAAAGAATTCTGATGCACCGTAAACATCAGTAACATTAAAATCACTCATGTCCAATACAAGCATCCCCGTTGAAGTAAACCCTTTTTGATAGTGTGCAGAACTTTTTTTATTAATACCTCTGCTATAAAATTCTATATTGTCAATGTAGTTATCTACAAACCATTGTTGGAGAGTGGAGTCATCATATAAGCTTTCATAAATTTTTTGCAAGTAAATAGAAAAATTAACATCTGAACAATCTAGTTCATCAGCACATATCTGCAACATTTTTTTTCTATTTAAACTCATTTTTTCACTATACTCCGCTAATGCTTGTTTCATAGTTAAAAATGCCTCTGCAACTGCGACAACCACATTTGGGATATCCGGGGCAATACCCAAGTGATTTACTGTTTTTCCACCGTTTAACACTAAGAAATCTTCCTGTATTGCTTTAGTTTCTGAATCCACGTTTGGCTTTATAAAAGAAATCCCAGTACTTTTGCCTGATGATCCACCAATAGATATAGGTATGTCTATAGAACTAAATTCCTCTTGTATACAAGCCAATGCAAAACCTGAGTATACATCAGGAACAAGCCCTTTAAACACAGTGCCTGTTAAATCTCGTAATTTTAAAACAACATCTCTATGAACTACTGCATTGCAATAAAGCATAGGCAACGCAGCGTACTGTAATTCAAAGTTCAAGACATGGTTCATTATCTCACTATACCTAATTGTATTTATATTTATTTTACCTGCAGGATTATTAGGAATATAAAGCAGATTCTCTTGCCCCACCAACTTGACATCTGGCCAGCAATAAGCAATAGAATTCCACTTCAGTATTGCTTTATCTGTAGAATATAAAATATGATCCAATGTATTAAGTGCATGAGATAACAAACCATCATCAGAGCCTAATACTAATATATATTCTCCTTCTGCCTTACCAATAGCAAAATTGAAATTATCTGTCATTGAAAGCTCATCTTCAGGTCTATAGTACTTTATTTTTGGATCATTGAATTCCTTAATCATATTTTCAGTAAAATTATTGCTACTATTGTCACTAATGACAACCTCATAGTCATAAAAATTTTGCTTAAGACATGTCATGATGGTATATTTCAATACACTATGACTATTTCTTGTTGGTATAACTATGCTAAATCTGCATGCTTTTTTAGGTTGTTTTTTTGATAGTTTATTATATTTATTAATCGCTACTTTCTCTTTATTTTTAAAGGTCTTAGCCTTTAACACATCTCCACTTTTTATCAAAATATCACACATATTCTTATTTAGAATAGGACTGTCATCAAATTGGGTCATAGAGTTTTTATATGCTTTTAGTGACTGATCGTAAAATCCAATATCAAAATAATAATTTGCTAGATTGTAATAATAAATATTCTCCTCTTCAGCATGAGAATTTAAAAGTCCTTTGATATCTGTATATCGATTAGCTATATGAAGTAACCTAAACTCCAAGCAGTTCAATTCATTCTTCTCAAGTAAGAATAATAACTCTGCTTTATCTATATCTCTTAACGAACAATCCTCTAGAATTTCCTGTGCGCATTCAATTAAGTGGTTACTTTTTACCGCAGAATAAATATAGTTCTTTAATGTAAATGAAATTTTGAATTCTTTGTAGGACTCCTTAGCAAGTTTATGATATTGATTTGTATTGGATTCTGCAAAAATCATAGAATATAGCGACTTCAATAAAGGGTTCTGTCCCCTACTTATAATTTTTGACCAAGCTTGATTTAGATCAGCGAGTACTCTATTTTGAGCATGTTTCTCGATTTCCCCATTCAATATATCCAGCAAATTCCGGCATCTGATTTCCCATGTGTTTTTAGATATGAAGTCCATTCGTTCCTGGAGATCAATCTTCTGTTCTAATGCTTCCCTTATATTCTGATCAAAACTTTCATTATCATTACTTGTTTTTATAAAACTTACATCATGATATAATTCCGGCATATTAGTAGCAACCACAGGCAAGTCGCTTATAACATACTCGTACGCCTTGATGGGGTCACAATTTATAATGATATCTGTTTTATCCTGAAATGGAATAATACCGGCATCCATGAAGTGCAGATATCTTCCTAAAATCGCATGATCTTTCACACCAAGAAGGTATAAATTATCTTCTTTTTCATCTAATATGCCTTCCCTAACAGGCCCTATAACAACAAATGATTTATCTTTGTTTGTTCTTACAAGATCATAAAATAGATCTTTGTCAAACCAACTATCAACAGCACCAACGTAACAAATTCTTGGGCTAGGAATACTCATTAGATCATCAGGAATAATATTACATTCAGTTACAGTAAAATCATCAACATTGACAGCATTTTTGGAGAGGAATACATTCTTATTTTTACTCTGCATTGTCTTAGTAAGATACAAAGCAGTACTAGTTGTAGTCACTACATCGGCTCTCTCTAAAAATTGACTCTCAAATTCTCGATCCTCTTTATTACTCCAGTAAGAGTGTTCCAGATCGCTATGATCATCAACACATTCATAAACCACCCTGAACCTACCGCTCAGTTGATTAACTATATTCACATGAGACGGAAGATAACATATAAGTATAACCTCTTCATCCGATTCATTGAGTAATTCTTGAACTATATTACTATAATTGTTTAATAAGTACTTTCCTTCATAATAAACTGAGACAGGAGTGTGGATTTTTATTAGATCATATCGTCTAATGTTACTTTTACTAAGTTCCATTAGCTCGCCAATACCAACATTTTCACTAGATGCATTTCCTTCAGTGAAAGGTTGAATGTAATCAACTGTGTAGCCTAGTTTCATTAATGCTCTTGAGATTTGATGTGGTCGTTGTAGCATCTTCCCCCAAGGACATGAGGACAAAACAATGAACTTCCGTTCAACAGGACACTCTACTTTATCATTAAAGTTTAGTAAGATTTGTTTTATGTCAAACTTTCTTTGTGAATCTTTAGTTTCCCGATATGCTTGTCTATAAAAATTTATAGATTTTTCATATTGCCCTGTTACTTCATATAAGTATGCCAAGTTAAACAGCGTGTCAGCATCCACTGGTTCTATGTTAATACCTTCCCAAAGAAGCTTCTCTGCCTCAACATAATTTCTTTCGATTATGCTAATAATAGCTTTCATGTTTTGAATTTCTATATCTTTTTCCTTTATCAATTGGAACTCTGCGATCAACTTTTTTGAATTTTCTAGATCTCCAGTGTTTATAAGAAGTTCTATATTTCGTTTAAATGCTTTAATCTCTGCATCAAGATCATTAATTTTCCTCACTATCTTTTATCCTCCCATTATAAAATAATAAATTCTCTTGTTTTCTCACTCGTCCTTAGATTTCCAACTATTGACTTCATGAAAGATAGAGACTAATCCTACAATTTCACTTAGCGTAGGAAACACGCCCAGCGTAATGAGCTAGGCTTTCCTCTTCCAGTTTTCAAATATCTCTGCGTATTCTTGGAAAGGAGCGATCCAGCCAATTTTACACACGTCTTTGCATCACCTTTCCGAAGTTCACCATGATCTTCTCCCGAAGACTCATGAAAATCCGTAGATCCGCATAGATACTCGTCGACAGTTAGGTTCGCTGTACCTCCCGTTTCGCACCAAGTCGGCTATGACCCTTGCATCTTTATAGTCATTTTTTGCGGGTGAATTGTCCTCCAGTTCTTTGCTGTTATGCACGTGATGCGGATTGACAATAACCAGTGGGGTGCCTTCTCATCCTTAATATTCAGCCAGCGCAAATCAGTAGTGTCCGATGGGCTCGATGCCGAAGATGACGTCCGTCTTTGGTATGCTCCCTTTGAAGCTCCTCCATCCACTGCCCCCGTTGCTCCAGTCCCTCGCGGGTATTGGAGCACATCAATCCTTTCCGAACAGGAGGTACTCTTTTGTTCAAATCTAATATTAATTCATTACAGAAATGGCCCCTTAGTTAAAGGGAAATAGTGGGGGGCATAATAGTTTCACCCAAAACTATTCGTGATTCCATCGAGCAAGAGTAAAAATCTAAAAAAGGCCTTAATTCATTACCCACGAAGAAAGAGTAAACTTCAGTTTAATGCTCTCTTTGAGATTAAAAGAACTCTCTTTATCACCAATCTTTTCTGATAATAAATATGCTCTTTCAAATGAGCTATAATCAGGGCGAAGTTCTAGCAGTTTAGTATAGAAAAGCTGTGCATCTTGGAAATATTCAGAGCTAAGACAGATATCACCTAATAACTCGATAATTCTCACATTTTTTGGATATTGTTCAAACAGTTTAACCAATAGATCGATAGCTATCTCTTTGAAGCCATAGGCCACAAGGTGCTCACAAGCTTTAACTTTTACATCAACGCCGCCTTGCCACAAATAATCCAGTATCATTTCAAATGTTTCAAACTCCTGTAAACGAATTAGATGTATCAGTGCTCTCTCTAATATATTCTCAAGATGTGATGTTAACTTAACTTCCCGAGAAGGTTCATTCATCACGATTTTGTTTAAGCTTTTTTGTTCCTTTTGGCTTAGATTAAGCAATGATTTGAACCTTTCAAATAGAGCTTCATCTTTGAGGATAATGGATAACAATAAAATGTCCTCTCCATTTTGCTCATCCACATCCGCGATTTGCAACCATAAGGCTTTCGCTCCATCATAATCCCTAGCGTATTGTCGCGCAGTAGCCATAACATTATCTTGAACAGTCACGTTATATTCCAACAGATATCTTTGCAAGAGGGGGTTTCTTAAATGATACACCACTCCTAATAGCTTCTCTAGCTGTCCACTGTTTGATATTGGATACAACTGTTTTGTACTTGAAAATACTTCTTCTAAGGGAACATTGGCTTTCTCTAAAATTCTAAAATATTTCCCCATAACTGGCAGAAAATCATTTTTCAGTTTGAAAGCTTCTGAAATATGCTCATAGCTCTTCATCAAATCGTTTCGTAATTCATACAATTCTGCGAGTCTAAAATGTGCAATATGGCTGCCGTTGCCTTCAGTGACTGTAATACCTCGATCACCCACTTCAAGGCATTTATACATTTTCGCTATTGCATCTTTATAGTAGTTAATTTCCATATAAAACAGCGCCTGAAGATGAATTAAATCTACTTCATCAGGATAAATTGTCGTGGCGTCTTTTAATATAATCAGGGCCTCTTCATATCTCTTTAACTCACCTAAACTTCTACATAATGTGGAAATAAGATCTGGAGCAATTGTAAACTCTTTGCTTAAAGGGTACGCTCTCTGCAAGTACTTGATTGCCTTTTCATGTTCTCCCACCCACATGAACGTCCTTCCCATATTAAAAAGGTTATAGAAAGTAGGATTCTCTTCCACCTCTTTTAACATAAGAGCTAAATTTCTATTTCCCTTCTTTCTGTTTTCCACCATTTCATCTGTGTAGCCAGTATGGAAAATAGTCAGCTTAGCATATGCTTCCTTTAATTTATCTTTTTGTTCCATCGTGTTTAAGTGCTCATGAAGACGATTACTATAATGCAGGCCCTTATTGTTGGCAAAAATACGAATAGCTAAATGAGTTAGCCCTCTATCAGATGACATAACATTATATATTTTTGTGAAATAATAATCCGCTCCAGATTCTATTTCCTCCAATAAATTAGAATTTGCCTCCAAGTATTCATCTGCGTCCAGTATTAAAATATAATCAGTTTTCGCATGCTTAATCGATTCATTGCGAGCTGCCGAAAAATCATTAGTCCATTCTATCTGAAAAATATCACTTGTATATTCTTTAGCGATTGAGATCGTATCATCTGTTGATCCGGTATCCACAATAATAATTTGATGTACTTTATCTTTTACGCTGTCCAAGCATCTTCTAAGATACTCCTGCTCGTTTTTTACAATCATACATAACGCGATAGTTTTCATCATGCATTTCCTCTCATTTCGCATTTACGAATATAATGTATTTACTATTTATATCGGTAAACTCCCGTGCTTTAGTTAGAATTTCTTATGAGAAGAATAGTAAACATTTCGCATTTGCGAATATAATGTATTTACTATTTATATCGGTAAACTCCTGTGCTTTAGTTAGAATTTCTTATGAGAAGAATAGTAAAAAACAAAATAGGTCCATGCTTAGAAAGAGGTGTTTGGTTGTGCGTTTACTGGCGACTGGAGGCTTTTAATTGGGCTTTGAACAAAAAAAGAGTTACTGAGAAATTCTCAGTAACTCTTTCAGTCAAAAAATTAACGAAGCAATTGAAGTACTGCTTGCGGTTGTTGGTTTGCTTGAGCCAACATTGCTTGGGAAGCTTGTGCAAGAATGTTGTTCTTCGTTTGGTTCATCATTTCTTTCGCCATGTCTGCGTCACGAACACGGGATTCAGCAGCAGACAGGTTCTCGGAAGTGGTTCCCAAGTTGTTGATTGTGTGCTCCAAACGGTTTTGGTAAGCACCCAGTTTAGAACGCTCAGCAGATACCGATGTAATAGCTGCGTCCAAAGACGCAAGTGCAGCATTCGCACCTGTTTGAGTAGAAATATTAACAGCATTAATACCTAAAGATGCAGCACTCATGTTTCCAATTGACAATGTAATTGCTTGGTTTGTGTTCGCACCAATTTGGAACACTGCGCTACTGATTCCAGCACCATCCAACAATTTTTTAGTATTGAACTCAGTATCTGTGGAGATACGTGTTACTTCTTTATTCAACTCAGCTACTTCTTTTTGAAGTTCAGCACGGTCAGCATTAGTGTTCGTATCATTCGCTGATTGTACAGCCAGCTCACGAACACGTTGCAGAATGGAGTGAGTTTCGTTCAATGCACCCTCAGCTGTTTGGATCAAGGAAATGCCATCTTGAGCATTCTTGGAAGCCATATCCAAACCACGGATTTGACCACGCATTTTTTCGGAAATTGCCAGACCAGCAGCATCGTCACCAGCGCGGACGATACGAAGACCGGAAGACATTTTTTCAATTGCTTTGTTTGTGTTAGCAGTGTTTGCATTCAATTGACGAGCAGTGTTCATTGCAGAGATATTGTGATTGATAATCATTTTAAATTTCCTCCCTGAAGGTAAATGTCCCACATCCATGTGGTTTTTTGTTGTTAAAGCTATCCGTTGAAGTCGGCCGCCCCTCCGCAATAGCTTGTACTATATATATCGACAATCTCGTCGATCTTTTAATAGCATTTTAGAATTTTTTTTATTTTTCGTTATTTTTATTTATCATCTTGCGTAGAGCGTCCAAATTTAACTGCGTATGGGCCGTAGATTCACGATTGGACTCTTGAATAGATAAATAGATTTCCTTGCGAAAGATGTCCATCTGCTTGGGTGCTGAAATCCCTATACGAACGGTATCGCCCTCTACTCCGAGTACCGTGACCTCAATATGATCCTGAATGATAATGGACTCGCCTTTCTTACGCGAAAGTACAAGCATGATTATTCACCTTCCTTTGAACGGACGGTTTCGTCTTTCTTAACGGGTTGCAGTGAATGTCTGGGCTGATATGTGGTCTGATGCAAAATAACCTGCTTGGCTTGCCTGTTATCTGGATTGAACACCAAAGGTGCCAATAGATTAATCGTTGAGTTTTCTACCTGCTCATGTAATGTTAGTATGCTGCGAACGACTAAATTAGATTCAATCTCCAGTTCTTCCGCTTCGCTATCCGGGAGCTCGAATTCGTATTCAGGATAAAAGATAAAAGGGTCCACCAAGACAAAAGAAAGTTCCTTCTGCTGAAGAGACTGGAGGTAGTAAAAGGGGGCTTCGTTCTGATCAAGCAACACAAATTCAGTCGTCTCTTCAAATCCCGGAATTCCTTTTTCAAAACGATATATTTCTTTTTCATCAACTTCGATGTCACCCCAAATAGATGTCGAGATAATCACAGATATTCCTCCAATATTTAATCAGATATATACACTTCACTACAAAAAAAAGGCTATAGACGGCTTAAACATCTCCTCTATAACCTTAACTTATTTCACATCGTAACATCAATTTCTGGCGGAATATAGGCCACCGATGGATACTGCTGCATATAAATCTCCAGTTTCCCTGGAGTATACTCAATCTCGGGATGATTAACGGTCACATGCATTTCCGATACAGCAGGTGTATATGTAATATCAGGTGCACGTGTTTCAATATGAATATCCACATTATCCATAGATGCAGCCTCTCTAAATTCAGGAAGAACATGTGTTTCTGTATCCGTTCCAAAGACATTGGCTACAGTATTCCCTGGAATATGAATCGCTGCCATCCGGTTGCCTTGCTCCACCTTATGGGCAATTGCTTGTAATAAAATTTGCGGCAACCCTGAATAGATTCGATTATTCATCTTCAGATAGTTGCCTCCGTTATATGCAGCAAAGGCAGCACTTTGATCTATCGTAAGCTGTGGATTGTACTGGCGGATTTCCAGTTGAGCACGTCGTGTCGTTAATTCCATATCAGCCGAAGGCTGCCGAATCGAATACTGCCCAGGGTCTGCATCAATATGCAGGATAGCCGGAGTTTGCCGGATCTGAAGTGTTGGAATGATGGCCATCTATCCCCCTCCTTAACCTATCTTAAGAAATCCATTAATGATGGAGATATTATTTTCGCTCCCGCTGACAAGGAAGCATTATATATATTCTCTTGAATTTTGGAGTTCATTAAAAGCTCGGCGTAATCCGCATCTTCCGTCTTAGACTGCAAGTCCGTTAAGTTCACTTCCAGATCCTTTAAACGACTTTGCATTAGTTCAACACGGTTGGATTTAGCACCCATTTCAGACCGGACCTTTAGCATTTTATCTACCCGTGTATCAATATTAGCTAATTGATCCCCGCTTCCTTTAATGTTACCACTTGCCAAGGCTGCAGATAACTGATTAAAAATAGTAAATAAATTGTCGGCATCCGTACTTGTTCCTACGACTTCATTACCGGTTACATTAATGGGCAAAGAAACATGTTCACCCACTATAAAATTAACACTTCCTGTATCCGTAACAACGGACGCTGCTCCAGATGTATCATGCGTATTATCAGCATTCAAAGGAAAATCGTACGGTTTCTTGTCATAGGTTTGACCATTAAATATATATTTCCCGTTCAATTGGCTGTTCATAACATCAATCATTTGTTCCTTAAGCTGACCAATTTCTTTGTTAATGCTATCCAAAGCAGACTGTGGGTTGGTTTCCGTGGAGGCCTGCACCGTTAGTTCACGTACTCTCTGCATAATTTGGCCGGCCTGGTCCATTACCGTATCATTAAAATCAAGCCACGACACGGCGCTGTCCACATTCCGCTGGTATTGATCATTTGAAGATAGTTCAGACCGGTACCTCAAGGAATACGTAATGCCTACAGGATCATCAGAGGGCTTGTTCAGCTTGCGTCCGGTCGCCAGCTGGTTCTGCGTATTATTCATACGCTCGGAATTTCGATTCAAATTCAGCATAAGCTGTGAGCTCAGCATATTGTTAGTAATTCGCATAATCATATCCCCCCGTAATTAAATATCCACTTGTACCTATAAACACAAGATATTTAATCCCCATTCTTATCTTCCCACTAGACCTGTGGAGTTAATTAATTTATCCAATAATTGATCGAATGTGGTCATAAACCGAGCAGCAGCACTGTAGGCATGCTGAAACTTGATCATATTGGACATTTCTTCATCCAGCGAAACACCGCTCACGGATTGACGCATAGTTTCTACCTGAGATACGAGGGCTGTCGAGTTTTGTGTCTGTCTTGTTGCCTCTTGAGCCTGTATACCCAACTGACCAACCATAGAGCTGAACAAGCTGTCAATAGTAGCCGTATTCCCTGTAGAAACAGAAGTGAAATTGTTTAATTTTAAATTGGCCATCAGGGATGCCACTGTATTATTACCTTTAACCAATTCCTCAGTAGGAGCAGTACCTGTTACACGAAGGGATGATGCAATAGCGTTAGGATTATCTACTATAGCAGTATTTAACGTAATGTTGCCTGCCGTTATCGTCCCGCCATTATTTGAAGCAACAAAAAAAGGTTTACCTGCAACCATGTTGCCGCTAGCATCTTTGCCTTCTTGGGTATAACCCAGTTGGTGCAGACCATTAAGACCTTTAACCGTAACTGTTAAATCCGATTGAAGTGTGCGGTTGGTCCCTGTATACGTCACTCCGTTCAGTACAGTGCCTTCTGGCAATACCGAGCCTTTAGGCAGCGTTACAGAAATATCACCGGTCGCCAATGTGTTGGCGAGGTTATCCATTTGGGCAGTATAATCTGCTACAAATTGATCTCTGGAGAAAATCATTCCATGTACTTCGCCACCTTGCAAATCATTGGAAGCAAAAGCAGCTTGCAAAAACGCACCGTTAATTCCAGTCGTCGGTGTAAATCCAGCTACTAGCGCTTGACCACCCATATTGACATTGTACCCTTGATCGGTATCAGTCACCGTTATATTAACGATTTTCGAGATTTTATCGACGATCAAATCACGTTGGTCACGAAGGTCGTTGGCGTTATCCCCCAATCCTTCAATTTTAGTAATTGATTGGTTCAGATCCGCTATGGAGTTTACATAGCTTTGCAGCTCACTAGCCTTAGCCTCTACATTTGAGGTTAAATCTGCAGATAAATTGCTTAACTGTTTACTCATATGATTCATTGCATCAGTCAATGCAAGTGCATTTTCTTTAACAATAGTTCGTGCAGTCACACTTTCTGGGTCTTTGCTTAAGTCAGACCAAGATTTATAAAAGTTATCTACAACCTTTCGAATCCCTGTGTCGGACGGCTCATTCATAATCTGTTGTAGCTTATCAAGTGTATTACTTCGAATCGTCCAACTGCCCAGCTCAGTATTTTCTCCGCGATACTGACTGTCCAAGAACTTTTCACGAATGCGTTCAATAGCATCAAATTCAACACCTGTTCCCAACTGGCCAGGCACATTAGAGCGGTTAATACCATAAGCTTCCATCGGTATAGAAGCTCTCATCTTAACCGTTTGTCGTGTATAGCCTTCTGTATTGGCATTAGCTATGTTGTGTCCTGTTGTATTTAAAGCTGCAGTTTGTGTAAAAAGGCTTCTTTTAGCTGTTTCTATGGAATGAAATGTGGATGGCACTCTATTCTCCTCCTCGTATCAAGCCTTAGTGTCGAGCAATCCAGGTCGTGCGAGTTGATTACTTTTCTGATCTGGATGCATATAAGTCATCTCCTGATTAGGACGACCTACAAGAAGATCTAGCGAGTAGTCAATAAACACCAACGATTGCTCGATGAGCTTTTGATTGATTGCATTAACTTCCTTTAATTCTGAAAGGGTATGGGATAAGCGGCTCTGCACACTCAGAAGTTTGTTCTTATCTTCAGGATCAAAGACAAGACGTGCCAGCTCGGTTATAGTCAAATTTAGCTGAGACCTAATACCACGTTCACGAAGAAGCTCATACGAAACCTCCATACGAGCTTCCTCCAGCTCCTCCACCTGTTTAAGAAGCCTGGACTCCTGCTTCAAATGCTGAACCAGGCTGTTTATATCATTTTCCATGACAATCTTTTTTTTGCTTTTCGCCAGTTCCAACAAGATAAGATGCTTTTGGTCTAGCTGCTCCAGCACATCAATCAGCCGCTCTAAAGGCATATTTTACTTCACCTAGCTTTCGGAAGACTGCTTGAAGTAAGGCAACAGCTTATCTGCAATTTTGTCTGCATCCACGCGGTAAGTTCCAGAAACCACTTGCTGCTTAAGCTCCTGAATCTTTTTAACCCGGTCTGTATCGCTGCTGCGATTCAGCATTTCCATTGCTTCCGGGGAAATGGAGACCTCATCCTTGCGACGAGACTTCTTTTGCTCCTCCTGGCGTCCTGTTTCCATATTACGCTGGTATGGATTAATCGCTCCGATGCGGTTGGTCTCGTTAATTTTCATAACTTCCACCTTCCTTAGTTATTTGATATGGTCAGAATGTATCAGACGACATAGCGTCGAACATGGTTCGTATTATGCCTTACTTCTTTATTTTGTGCATGGTTGCCAAAAATAAAAAACCGATAAGCTCTATAAAGAATATCGGCGGTATTTGAAACTTTTTGAATAGCTGAATACGTTTTTAATTCCCCTGTACTACATTCCACGAAGTTTATCCATTGCGCTGTAGGTACCTGAACCCAAATTGTTATTTTGATCCTGATTACTGCTTTCACGCGCGGCCTGATGCAGGTCTTTGGTCAGTCTTGTTCGACAAGAATCGCACATGTGTCCTTCACGAATCAGTATTCCGCATACTTCGCAAGGGTACGTCATATTGGGTGCATTAGCAATGGAAATACGTCCCTCACGTATAAATGCCGTGATTTGCTTAACGGATACTCCAGTAGCCTCCGAAAGCTCATGCATATGAATTCCTTTGTTTTCACGTATATGTTTGACACAACTCTCATATTCAAGCTCAATTTCTTTAATACAATTCTGGCAGATTCTTCTGACATTCATAATAAATAGCTTTCCACAGCGAGGGCAGTTATCCAAATTCATCCTCCGCAGCGCTCCTTTCCAATTCCCGGTCTAAAATTACTTTTATCCTTACATTACCTTATACTGAAGAGCCCCGTCTAGCGAATATTCCAAAAAATCCTTGGATTTTACACAACTAAACATTTGGTGCCCTATCATATATTAAAAGTCTAAATGATGATCCCCCTATCAACAAAGTGTTCTTTACATCTTATGTATCAGTATTCAAACGACATACAGGGACCCTACGCTTCCCATCTCCCCCGTGACATTTGTTTATTTATCGTCAAACGCTGCGCTATACTTGAGATTAAAAATAAAATAAGCGCCATTCCAGTTGTTTTCGGGAACAGCGCTCCATTCATTATAATTAAAATAACAATATATGAATATGACGAAATGTAGAAATGCAGGTCAAGCTGAGGAAAAACAGGGCGAAACAATCCTCAGAAGAATTCATGTTCACCTGTACCCCGAATACGATCAGGCAAATACTGTAAATCTAGGGAGTTGGCTCCCATACGAATGCTCCGCACATGGAGTGTGGGGATTCATAGCATATCGTGCAGCTAACATCATCTCAATTCATAAATCACCTGAGATCAAGCTAGATACATTTTTGGAAATTTGCAGCCCAAAAAAAACAAATTGTTTTTACAAATAATTATTCAAAAAAACATTGTTTTAGTAAAGGCCTTCCCGTATACTATAGTCAAACACTTGGTTTAAAAAACACAATTTATATGCATTAATAAACTGAATTATTTATTTGTGTTTGTTTGTGGTACTTGCAGTTCTTGACCCACTTTAATCAGCTTGTTAATTTTGACCAATTCTTCAACAGTTACACCGTATTTTTCTGCAATAGAAGCCAGTGTATCACCATCTTGAACATTTACAGTGATCGTTTTTACAGTAGCTGGTGTTGCTGGAGTTGTAGTTGTTGCAGGTTTTGTTATTGCTTGATTGCTGTTTTCAGTAGCTGGTTGAGCTGGTGTTGTAGTTGCTGCTTCTGCAGTAGCTTTAATACCAAAAACTTTTTCTTCAAATGCTTTTTGTGCTGCTTCTTGTTGTTGAATGATCAGTTGCTCTTCAGCATAATCTTTATCACGATCCCGTCCTGATGCTGCCATTACTTGACCTGTTGCAAGTGGACTCAGCAAGGATACTGCACCTATGCTAACTGCAAGCATACTAGATACTGCTACTTTTTTCATTACGTTTTTCATGATTTTTCTCTCCTCTTTTTAGATTCAAATTTTAATTAACTGCTTTACTACTGAGTGAGACACTCCCAATGTTCGCTCTGTTTGTCGTTAGCTGATCATTTATTGCCAATTCATGTTAGCTATCAACAGATAGAAATTGTACTCCTCTTTTCCAAAAAAATCAACCTCTAAATTAAAATATTCTACATTCATCTCTCACTTCCTTACTTTTTGTTCGTATCTATGTTTTTATTATATCTCTCTTTCTAGCGTTTTGTCAAATTCTGCTGATTGCATGATTTAAAAATAATCCTCCCCTAGCATTTGGGCCATTTTCAAGCCAAGTTCAATCTTTATTTCATAGTTCCTCAACGATGTCATATAACAAACACAGAAAATTTAGACTTATGATCTTGCTAAAGTCAGGCAAAAAATATTCAGATGGATTCCCTGCTCTGCTGCTCTTTCTCCTAAAACACGTGCACACGCCTGTAAAGTGCTCCCTGTTGTATAAATATCATCTACAAGCAAAACAGTAACAAACCGCATCTGACCTGATGCGTATTGAGAATCAGCTTTTAAAACAAGCGACTTCAATAGCTTCGCCATATTAGGGATAGCAGAAAAGGCATTATCCATTGTGTTTATGCGTTCCTTCTTTGTTTTAAAGCTTTGCTTACCTGTATCGTGAGGACGGGCAAGTAAAGACACGAATGGGAGCTTATTCCGCAAGGCAATTTCTTCCGCCAAAACTTGGGCCTGGTTAAAGCCGCGCTCCATCAGCCTTGTTTTACTTACCGGAACACAAGTCACTATATCTGCATTCCACAAAGATCGTGTGAGACCGGAATCGTCTTGGCCTGCAAACTCATGTCTCATCGCCTGATAGGCTCTATTCATGATCTCACCCAGCGCAGAGGCAAACTTTTCATTGCCACGATATTTGAATTGCCCAATCCATTCTCTCATCATTGGCGTATAGCTGGTAGCACTCCGATTACACACATAGTCACGTACCATTCGGACAGGCCTTGCACAATCCGGACAAAATGTCGGACGTCCGCAATGAACACAACGAATGTTGTAAATCCAAGGGATCTGAACCGAACAAGCAGTACAAATGCCATCGTACTCGGAAAAACGCCCTGTAAGAGTACCACAAGCGATACATGTGTGGGATTGACGATGGAGTAGCCAATTCATAAAAAGGCGGGTTTTTGAAATAATGCCCATACCAGAAATGCACCTTCCTTGGTAATTTACGTACCGACATGGTCTCAGGTTTCATATTTCTAAAAAACTTTTTTTATTTATTGCATTTCATGCTTCATTTCCTGAGATAGCCCTTTTTTCCGGCGAGTGTATTCATGCGTTGAATCTGTCTGATCGCTCTCTTTTGACCACGAGTCCATTGAGGAGAAATAAAAATGACACCTCCGCACGGATCATCCTTGGACCTCCCTGCGCGACCAGCCATTTGGACGAGGGAGGCTTCATCAAAAAGGTTACTATCTGCGTCCAGTATGTACACATCGCTTCGTGGCACAGTCACACCCCGCTCCAAAATAGTGGTTGTAACCAGTACACGTATTTCAGTAGCTCGAAATAAACGTACTTTTGCGGTCCGCTCTTCATCCTGCGATGAGGTACCCGCAACGGGAACCTCAGGCAACTGTTTAATCAGCAGCTCCACAAGACCATGAATATGTGAAATTCGTGTCACAAACAGGAAGACCTGCGCTCCACGTTGTATAGATATCTGCAGATGTTGAGTAAAGGCTGTGGGAAGCCTACCTTTTTGCAGCCAGTGTTTGACTGGAGCAGCCCCCAAACGAAATGGGACAGGCAGCGGATGCCGATGAAAACGAACGGGAACTTTGGCATGTGGCAGCAGACCGCGGGAAGCCTCCTTCTGCAGGGCATGCGGTGGTGTAGCAGACAAATAGATAAACTTCCCCTCCGGCTTACATACAGCTTGTGCGGCAAATGCGAGCATAGGATTGTTGTGGTAAGGGAAGGCGTCAATTTCATCAATCACGACCAGGTCGAAGGCATGGCGGTAACGCAATAGCTGATGTGTCGTTGCCAGTGTCAGCTGCCCTCTTTGCCAACGTTCTGCGCTTCCTCCATAGAGCGTTACCATACTCGCATGTGGAAAAGCAACTGCCAAACGAGGTGCCAACTCCAGCACCACATCCCGCCGCGGTGTTGCTACAAGCGCTGTCCCGCCGCGCTCCAGCACATACTGCAAGAGCGGAAAGATCATTTCCGTCTTGCCTGCGCCAGTCACGGCCCAGAGCAAAAAGCGTTCTGCCGCTAAATCGCTGACTTGCCGATCAGCGATATGGCCCGCACTCTCGCCAGGTTTGGGCGAGAGCTGCTCGTTGCAGGCAGGAGCGCTGCCAAGCATAGCGGCAGCACCTGAGCCTCGGCGCACAGCTCCGCCGCGTCTGAACCATTCGCGCCCCCTTGGCCAGCGGCCTTCCGGGCGCAAGCGTCCGCACACCCTGCCGGGTGGTGTGGACAAAAAGCGCAGTGCCGCTTCGGCGGCGGCTCGCTGCGCAGGGCTCAGCCCCCAGCGATCGAGTTCCTCCGCCGAAGCTGCTGCCGTGCACGGCACGACGGGTTTCGCTGCACCGCGGAGCAGCAACGAGCATTCTCGGCTGCGCCCAAGTGCGAGACATGTCTCGCAGTAGGCGCACGCCTTGCGCCCGCACGACGCACAGCTCGTGCGGTATACCATCCCGCTGCCACAACGGTTGCAGCGGAGCTTATGTGCTCGCACGGCAGACCAGCGCGTGCGCGGCGCAGGGGCAAGGCCAGCGGCAAAGCTAAGCCGGCCCTGCAAATATGCAAGCTGAGCAGCTGGACGCCAAGCATGCTCCAGACCTGGAGCTATTTCAGCCAGCAGCGCCTCGGTCTCCGCTACAAGCAGCTGGCGGCCTGCCAGCAAATCGGCCAACTCATTCGCTTGCCGTGCCACACATTCCATATCCAGTGCATCTATTTCACTATGGAGATTCCTTTTTGGAATAAAATATAATGCTCCTTTCATTCCTTGTGTTTCTCCCCCACATTCGGTGCCGGAAATCCAGCCCTCAACTCGATCCCAAATGCATATATGTTCTCTTGCTCCAAATAAAATCGGTTCTGCACCATTGGTCTCCAGCAGCAACTCATTCTTCAGGTGTGCGAGTATGTACCCCCACCATTGCTGGCTCCCCCATTGCTTCATATCCGCTGATTCTTTGAATGTTTCGCAAAGTTTAACTCCCCAAGACAGCGGAATCCGCTCTCCTAATAAGACCCACCTTTCGACAGCATGTTTCTGCCCGTCGTTTTGTCGCAGCCACCATGTCATATCAACTCGAATGTCCACAGATAATCGGAGATTCCATCCCCCTTTATACCTAACTGCATATACTGCAATTTTCACTTTGCATCTCTCCTGTCGCTTACAATCCTTTTCTAATTTTGTGTTACCTGACAACAACAAAAAAGCACACTCCTATGGCTTATAGCCTGAAGTGTGCTTCACATCAACCGGATCTCAACGAAACCCCTTTTGTCTTGCGTATACAATTGCTTATAACTTTTTATATCCGATTTTGACCATGTTGTCCACAATTCCTTGTCATCAAGGAACAAGTGGGATCTCCGCCAACAGGTTAGATTTTCGAAGATCAATAACAACCTGCTTTTCACCGCCCGGCTCCGGTAAAACCGGGTTTCCTGATGAAAAACGGGATGAAATCACTGAAATGTCCATATGACTATAACGCATCATCCGTGTCAGAATCGGCAATGTGTCATCTATGGACTCATCATCTAGTACCGTCACATGTAGCGGCCTCCGGTGTAGCCAGGCAAGTATGCTCAACGAGCGTATCACCCATTCCACACGATCTCCGTTATTGGATGTAATCACAATATAGCGGGTCGCACGATGTTCCGTAGATAATGCATACGCATCTTCGCCATAGCGATAAGCCTGAACAGCCTGTCGTATATACATAAGATGCACGACTGCTGCTCCTACACCGTATATAAGCAATATCAAAACCAAGTGAGCCGTCACGAAGGTTCCACCTCCTCCTATAGCGACAATATATGCCGTATAACAGGAAGAGGTGTCACGGTTATGTACTGGGTTTTCAAAGACGGGACTTTATAACGTAACCCATCCGTATTTGATGGAGTTAATAACCGCTTGTGTCCGGTCGTCGACCTCCATTTTTTGCAGAATACTGCTGACATGGTTTTTGACCGTTTTTTCGCTAATGAATAAATATTCACCGATCATCTTGTTACTCTTGCCTTCAGCCATCAAACGCAGCACTTCGGCCTCTCGGCGAGTCAACGGATTATTTTCGCCTGCGACAAACTTCACGCCTGCTTCCTTGGTATGACCTTCGGCCATAGCTCCAGTTTCATTCAGATAGGTCATCCGACGAAGCTGTTGGATCAGCTTTCCTGTGACCTTCGGATGAATAAACGCATATCCTTCGTGTACCGAGCGAATAGCGTTAATAAGGGATTCGGCCTCCATATCTTTTAATAGATATCCATTGGCTCCCTTGCGCAATGTTTCAAACACGTAGCTTTCATCGTCATGAATGGATAAAATGATTACTTTAACATCCGAGAACATCTCACGCAGCTTTTCTGTTGCCTCTACACCATTTTCAACTGGCATATTAATGTCCATCAGAACAATATCCGGTTTCTCTACGTTACAGAATTCCAGTACTTGAATGCCATCGCCACATTCTCCGATAACCTCAATGTCGTCCTCCATATTCAAAATACGTTTAAGTCCTTCACGGAACAACTGATGGTCGTCCGCCAAGAGAACCTTAATGGGTCTGTTGTTAATTTCCTGATTTTCCATATTGCTACTCCTTTCCCTTTTCCACGTTGGTTGGGATATGAATCACTATCTTGGTGCCTTGATTCTCTGCTGATTCGATCTCCATTCTCCCCTCGAGCAGTTCAACCCTTTCCCGCATACCAATCAGACCAAAGTGACCATGATCTTTACTCTTTTGCTGAAAAAGCTCTGGATTGAAGCCCAAGCCATTATCCTGCACTACGATTTTCACAAGCTGAGCCTGATAGGTTATCTCAACAAGCACATAGGTAGGATACGCATGCTTGGCAGCGTTGGTCAAAGCCTCCTGGATTAGACGGTAAATGGCTGCTTCCATCGCGGAAGAGAGACGGTGTTCCTTGCCCCTTGTTTCAAAAAGGGCTCTAATCTTCGTTTTTTCTTCATAATCCTGCACATATTTACGGAGCGTCGGAATAAGCCCCAGATCATCCAGAGCCATAGGACGCAAATTGAAAATGACCTTTCGCATTTCCTCAAGACTGGAGCGAACTTGTTTCTTCAAGTCTACTATTTCGTCCTGAACCATCTTAAATTCCTGCTTGGCGATCATTCTTTCCACAATTTCCGTCCTAAGCACTAGATGTGCAAGGAGTTGTGCAGGTCCATCGTGAATTTCACGAGAGATGCGCTTGCGCTCCTCTTCCTGAGCCAAAATAATTTTAAGACCAATAAGCTGCCGATTTTTGGCCGATTCGATGATCCGTGTCACATGTCCCAGCTCGCCTGACAAATACTCCAGCACGACACCCATCTGTGAGCCGATGGTCTCGGCGCGCTCGACAGAAGCTTCAACACTTTTGGCCCGTTTTTGAAGGTCATCCCTTCGGGCTTTAAGGTACATTTCCTTCTCGCGGAATATCATCACATCGAGCTGAAGCTGTGTCGCCTTCTCATAAGCCTGCTTGATATCTTCTTCTGAATAGCGGACAAAGTCACGGCTGACCTCAGTCAGCCGGATACGGGACCTCCGGTAATTCATCTCCAGTTGGTCCACTCTTTCAATCGTTTCCGCCGTTTCCTTCAAGACACTCTGAAGCTCCTGATTTAGCGTGACCAGCTCGGTTTGAGCCGTGTCCAATATTTCAAACATCTGATATTTGCTGTTCTCCATCACCTGGATGGCATTTTTAATGACTCGGTCTATGATATCGGCTTGAAAGTCCACAAATCTTCTACTCCAATCCTAGCATTTCAAGTATATATCATACCATATCATGACTGAAGGGTGATGGTCTTCGTTTCTTGTTCCCATTTTACAGTTATCCCTAGTTGCTCAGACACGAGTCTCAACGGGACTAAAGTCCTACTTCTTAGCACCATAGGCGCTACATCCGTGCTCTGACGCTTTCCGTTCAGAACAACCTCTTTTTTTCCTACAGTCAAATCCATCAGTACACCGCCACGCATAATCGTAATGCGCTGAGCGCCCGCATTCCACTTGGCCTGTCCCCCAAAAGCATCCAGCACATACTTGATCGGTACATACGTTGACCCATCGTGAGTTATCGGAGCCGCATCAATCGCCGTCGCTTTTCCTTTCACGTTCATGGATGTTTGCCCGATCGTCATCTGAGCGGTTCCTTTTTTGAGTCCTTCGCTACCCATCGTTCCCGGCGTATTAAAAGAAATATTATCAAAAGCAACATTACCCGTTTTAGCACGTTCGTCCTGACCTTCGGCTACATTAACTACATAGAAACGCTTGATCTTAGCCGGATACGATATATCCAAACCGCTCATGTCTGCGTTAATTGTTTTCCAGCCGTTCCAGTCGATTACTTTCGCCAGATCAATATATGCCGTTTTGCCTTGAGCATCCTCCAATTCTGCCCGCAGCCAGTTCAGGCTCTTATCCCCTCTCACATCCACAGAGATGGATGCGGCTGTTTGTTCGAGCGTTTTTCCAGATGTGCCGTTCAATTGGGCATAAGCATACATTTTGCCACTGCCGTTCGTCATGTCATAGGTCAGCTCCAGCACCTTGGAGTTGGCATGATCTCCATCTCCTTGCACAACGGAAGCTGTCCCGGTAACGCCGGCAGCATTCGAGGTAAAGTCAATCGGATATGAAATATTTTCAAAATTCTCCCATGTGCTTGTGCTTTCCCCGCCTGCAGATAGGAAGACAACTGCACTGAAACCATCATAGCGGCCGATGGCATAGCCCGTTTTCACATCAGGGTCTACCGAATTGACTACAAGCTGGTCGTCCTTAACACTCCCCTTAAAGCCAACAAACTCCCACTTGAGGGCATCTGAGGCAATGCTGACGCTCTGACCATCCCTTGTTTTGGCCGTTACCGGTATAGCCATTTTAGCTCCAGCAGCAAGCCGCCCTGTCCCACTTCCCGCGGTAAGGGATGAAATTTCATCTGCCCCAAGGACAGTTACTTTTGTCGTAGCACTTGCTGAACCACTGGATGCTGTTAACGTAGCCGTTCCTGGTTTAACTCCCTTCACAACGCCGCCACTCACTGACACAACAGCCGGATTGCTGGACTTCCACGTCACTTGTATCTTCGAAGTATCGAATGGATTGTAGTAGCTGTCATATCCTTTGAAGGAATAGCTCCCGGTCTGACCAATCAGCAATGTTTTATTGCCTTTAATGGTGAAGCCTTTAAGTGTCCCTTTAGGAGCATTCGTGTATGCACCTACTCCATTTACGATGCTGCGCTGTTCTGTACCATATTCTGTATCAAACGTAAGCGCCGCTGTCGTATCCCCCAAATCGCGGGTTACCATGGTTGTAGATCCGCCTCCATCGAGGTTCATGCCCTTCCAGACGCCAATATCTATCATAAGTGTTTGCAGCTCGCTCAGGGATACACCACTGCTGTTTTCATTCTTTTCAACAGCAATAATGTAGGCGTAGCGCTTGTCGCTTGAATATCCTAGAGCCGTGCGCGCGCGCGTCCCGCCTATGCTTGTTGTGCTGCGGGAAAACGAGGTTTTCTGGCCGTCATCAACCAATATCGTATGCCCGCCAATCATCATTTGCAGGTTGGAAGGGTCCACTTCACTCCCTGTCGATTTGACGCGAAGACGATAGCTCGTCTCTACAGTTTGTCCCACTGTCAGATGTGCTTTGGCATACTCAGCTGCTTTGCCGTGAGTACGCAAAATATAGCCATCCTGTGGGACTGTCATATTCAACCCAGCATTGTTGGAGACTTGCGTGACCACACCATTTTGTACCAATATCTCAGTGGGCGTTGTCGAACTGTTCTTTGGCCGTTCCACAGCTTTCCAAGCAGGTGTATAAATATACATGGCATTCGAGTGACTATAGCTGCTTCCGCTCGTTTCAGGCGTATACGCTGCCTTGTTCATCCCCGCCAAAGGAAAGGATGACCCATCCCCGGCATTTACCGTACCTTCAAAAGTAAACTGCTCAACCATCGGAGAACCGTCCTTGGTTACAGCAAAGGCATACATGCCTGTTAGATCAGACGGAGTAGACATTAACACGCCCTTGGATACTTGTCCACCAATCGGTGCTCCTTCACTGGAGGTATTAAAATAGTCTCCGTTCACCCCGGCAACCGCTCCGGTTTCTTTTGCCATGCCGCCTGTGCTCTGACGGGTCGTGAACTGGCCATTCTTCCCGGTCATGACGTCCAGCTTGACATACGGATTTTGCAGATCCACCCGAACAATGTCAGCCAGCGCTGTTCCCTTGGAGCCTTTAAAACGATATTTCATCAAAGTTGCACCGGAAGTGATGATTTCTTCGCCTAATTTGACAGTTGAACCGGAGGACGCACTTGCAATGGGTGCAGACATCCAGCCATTCAACGGAATTAGAGCCCCTGTCCCAGCAACCGGCCCCACCCATAGTATGCCTGCCAGCGTCAAAACAGCCCATCTTTTGGCAATTTTTCTGCCATCTACCTTCTCATTTCCCTGTTTCTTATTACTTAAAAACATTTGAATAATTGCTCCCATCTTCATTGTATTCAAACAGACTGTTCCGTACATGTACTCTCTAAATACACAAAGAAAGTCTTCCTATATTAATAGACTTATTTAAAAGGCAAAAGTTACGAAAATCCCGTCAACTAATTCATACATCGAAAAATAACGAATTGACGAACATAATAAGGGCGCAATATAATACATATGAACCATCAAGTTCAAATTATACTAATCAGTTCAGGTCCGATATTATGTGACCTATCGTGGAGGTTTGAAATCATGAATAAACAACGGGCACTCATCGTACTCACTTTATCCCTGAGCATAGCGGTCGCTGGATGTTCAAGCCCGGGAAAAGACGCCACTCTAGGCTCAGCTGCACAGCCAACCGTTGTGCGTACTGCAGTTGTCCAATCCGCTCCGCTCCATACTGCCTATAATTTGTCAGGCACTCTTCAGGCTTATGAGGAATACACACTGGCTTTTCAAAATGGGGGCACCGTAGCCAGTGCTTCCCTGCCTGTCGGGACTGCTGTACAGAAGGGCAGTGTTATGGCTCGTTTGGATGACGCAGACTACAAGCTTCAGTTGGCGCAGGCGACAGCCTCCATCCTGGAAGCACAGGCCGGGATCGAGAACGCACAGGCTAATCTGCAAACCGCAGCCTCTGCGATTCAATCTGCCGATGCCGGCATTTTAGGGGCTCGCGCGAATGTCAACAAGGTCAATAAAGGGGCACGTGCTCAGGAGAAGCAGCAAGCACAAGCTACTGTAGATAAGGCGCAAAGCGCTTATAACAAGGCCAAGGCAGATAGCGAGCGTATACAAAAGCTGTTTGAGGCAGGAGCGGCTACCGCGGCAGATAACGAAAATGCCCGCCTGAACGCTACCTCAGCCCTGAAAGATCTGGAGCAAGCCAAGGAATCCTTGTCCCTTTTGCTGGAAGGAGCCACAGCTGAAGATCATCAATCCGCTCAGGCTTCCTTTCAGGATGCACTTGCAGGTAAAAGCAAAGCTCTTGCTGCCGGCGAACAGGCAAAGGCTTCCCAAAAACAAGCCAGTGCCAACTACGAAAAGGCCCTTGTCGCCAAAGGGCAAGCAGAACTCGCACTTTCACGCACTCGCCTGCTTTCTCCTGTAAATGGCGTTATTTTAGCCAAGAGCGTCAATACAGGCGACCTGGTCGCTTCAGGTCAGGCTATCTATCGCATAGGGGCTATTGACCGTCTCAAAGTATTGCTCCCTGTGCCAGACAGTGAAATCAGGGATTGGAAAAAAGGGCAGGAAGTGAATGTGGTGCTCTACGAAGAAAGCCGCCAAGGTACCATTTCCAACATCTATCCTTCAACCAGTACCAATACGGGAACCGTTAATGTAGAGGTGGTCATCAATAATCCACAGCGAAACTGGTTGCCTGGCCAGGTCATTAAAGCTGCTAATCAGGTGACTGACAAGAACGGCATTCTTATTCCCGCCGAGGCCGTCATTAATACGGGAAACAAGCCTTATGTTTTCAAAGATATTAAGGGAAAAGCTGTTAAAACCCCCGTAGAGCTTGGCGATCAGGTGGTAGAAAATCAACTGCAAATCGTATCCGGCCTTCGTGAAGGCGAACGTATTGTCGTTAAAGGGGCAGGAAGCTTGTTTGATGGAAATCCGATTAAAGCGAAGGAAGGCGGACGCCCATGATTGAATATATCGTTAAAAAGCGAAAAATTACGTTGCTGTTTTTTGTCATGCTTATTCTCGTCGGAGCGTTTGGATTTTTCCAATTACCACAGCAGGAAATGCCAGACGTCACCATACAAAATGCTATGGTAACAACAATCTATCCTGGTGCTTCACCGCAAAAAGTTGAACAAACTGTAACCAAAGAGCTGGAGAAGCGCATTAAGGAAGTAGAAGGCGTCAAAACGATTACATCGACTTCTGGGAACGGATTCTCCTCTATTTTGATTGAATCCAAAAATGGAGTTGATCCACAAACAGTCTGGGATAATATGCGTAAAAAAGTACAAGATGCGCAAGCAGATCTTCCGGAAGGTGCTGAAGTTCCTGTGGTGAATGACAAGCTGACCAGTTCATTTATCGGCTCCTATGCGCTGGTAGCTGACTCCCCTGCACCGCTATATCAGCTCAATGATTTGATCACAACGTGGAAAGATCAGCTCAACACCATACCAGGTGTATCCAATGTCAAGTTCAACGGGCTCCCTGATCAGGAAGTGCGTGTCCAAATCGATAATCAAAAGCTTCAACAGTACCATCTGTCGTGGGGACAGGTCGCACAGGCGATCCAGTCACAAATCGATCGGATTCCGACCGGCGATATTGACTACAACGGACGTACTTTTCAGCTCATTGTCCGGGAAACCCAAAAAGCCGAGGAGCTAAATCAGGCCATTCTGACTCGGACTGAGGAGGGGGCTCCCGTCTATTTGCGAGATGTTGCCACGACCGAGCTGGCACACGCCAAAAAGGAATACTTTGCCTATGTAGAAGGAAAACCTGCCATTACGCTAAGTATTGGAGCAGAAAAGGGCACAGACGTCCCGTCTATGAGCAAAAAGGTCAATGCCAAGCTTCAAGAGTTGGAAAGAACCCTTCCCGATGGGATTCGGCTTGAAACTCTTTTTGCACAAAAGGATCAGGTAGACCATATCTTCGACGATTTGCAACGCGAGACGATTCTAGCAATTGCAGCTGTGATTCTCGTTTGTATGTTGGGCCTGAATATGCTGACTTCTGCTTTTGTCGCACTGGCGATTCCAATTTCGGTTGCCATTGCTATTATCTTTTTGCCTATGTTCGGTATTACACTAAATCAAATTTCGGTTGTTGGTCTGATCATAGTACTTGGCATACTTGTCGATGACGCTGTAGTGGTAAATGATAATATTGAGCGGAGGCTTACGGAACTAGGGGAATCACCCAAAGATGCAGCTATCAAAGGTACTAAAGAAGTGATGCTTTCAATTTTGGTTGCATCACTGGCTACCATCTCAGCCTTTGCTCCACTACTGTTTTTGCAAGGAAATGTAGGTGCATTCATCAAGCCTATTCCAGCCATTGTTTCGCTGACCATGCTTGCTTCCATGATCATGTCGCTCACCATCATCCCCATTTTCCGGGAATGGTATGAGAAACGCAGACAGAATCGTCAACCTCAACGTAAAATGAAGCCTGCAGGCTTGTTGGGCCGGCAGATTCAGTCTTTAAATAAGCTGTATTCACAAAAGCTGATGCCCAAAGTCATTAAGCGTCCCTTGCTGACTGCAATGGCAGGACTCATGCTTGGAACAGCCGCTTATGGATTGGTTCCATTTACTGCAGTCGAACTCTTTCCCGAGTCGGAGGACCCTCATGTCGCATTCAATATAAAGATGCCTATAGGCACCTCCGTTACAGAAACGGATCAGGTTGTCAAAGACACTGCAGACTGGATCAGGAAGCAGCCCGAAACCTCCGAGGTCGTCTACAGTGCCGGAGGAGCTGCACCGCAGCTATTTAGTGATATTAGTAGTTCGGGTGGAGATATTAGATATGATGAAACCGTGGGACAAGTTGCAGTCGTCGGCAAAAAAAATATTTTTGATCTCAACACGACAGTGGATGCCTGGGAACAGCATGTTAAAAGGTCATATCCTGAAGCTTTAATCACGGCACATGTTCCCCGTCTGGGAACCCCGGTAGGCAGACCTGTTTCCATTCGGATTTCCGGTCAGAATCTGAATCAGTTGCAAGCCCTTGCCCAAAAGGTAAAGGAGCAGATTGCCACAGTGAAGGGTACAACCGGCATCGTGGATGATATAGGGATTGAAAGATATGCACTGGATCTGCAAGTCAACAAGCAGGCTATGGATCAATACATGGTAAGCTACACGGATCTGACTCGTACTTTGCTTTTATTAAAAGAAGGAGCGAAAGTTAGCCAATTTGACACTGGCAACGACCTGGTGGATATTAAATTGTATTTGAATCATAGCAATGAGGAGCCTAGCACCCTTTTCCAACAATTAAGTGTGGTCAACTCTGCCGGTGTGCAGATTCCATTAAACCAGCTTGTACAGATCAAGCCTTCATTTGCAATTCAGCAAATCAAGCATTACAATATGGAGCGGACGATTACGGTAGAAGCCGATTTGAACGGGCGTACTGCAAGCGAAGCGATGGTGGATGTAAAAAGCAAATTGGTACAAATGAAGTTCCCTGAAGGCTATAAATGGGAGGTAGGCGGCGAAACATCCGATCAATCCACCATATTCGGAGATTTAGGGAAGCTATCGATCGTTGTAGTTCTACTCATTTTACTTTTGATCACTATGCAGTTTTACTCGCTGTCCATCCCTATTATCATTATGACGACCGTATATCTGGCAGCAGCCGGCGGGATCATTGGTATTTTCTTGACTGGTATGCCTATCGGTTTTATGAGCATCATGGGAATTATTGCTCTTGCAGGCATTGTTGTACGGAACGGAATTGTGTTAATTGAATTTATTGAAGATGCCCGGCACGAAGGAATGGAACTAAAAGAAGCCGTGATACAAGCTACCGCTGCCCGTTTCAGACCCATTTTATTGACTTCTCTGGCTGCTATTGTAGGAATGATTCCGTTAGCCCTGCTGGGAAGCCTTCTCTTCAAACCACTGGCCTTTACCGTCATTTTCGGTTTGTTGTTTTCAACTATGTTAACCTTGTTTGTCGTGCCGTCCTTGTATATGATTTTGGCCAAGTTCAAATTGCGCCGTCAGCTCCAAAAACAACAACACACGGTTATGACACCCGATCAGCCTTTATAAAACGCATGGAGTAATGCGGCGTGTGCCGGACTGGACCCTAAAAGGGGAGTATGTATGGAAAGCAAAAAGAATGATATTCTACAGGCAGCCATTCGGCTGTTCTCCAGAAAAGGCTATTATTCAACATCTGTCGAAGAAATTGCCAAAGAAAGCGGGATGGCGAAGGCATCCTTTTATAAATATTTTCAGGGAAAAGAAGAATTGCCTCTGGAAATGTGTATCATTCTGGAGAACAATATTGAACAAGACATCAGGGCACTTTACAGTAAACCTGATCTTACGAATGAAGATAAGCTGCACGACTTTATTGTACTTTATTTAAGAAATCTGGTTAAAAACAAAGTCTATTCGATGATGGATCTTCCTGAGCCATCCATGCTTATTTTCCAAAATGAACAGCTCAACAGCACCTTCGAACAACATGAATATAAATTGTACAAATGGGTATGCGACTGTCTGATTGATGTTTTCGGATCTGACATTGAAGATTATGTATGGGATATTACTTTTGTGCTTAAAAGTGTTGTATTTGAATATATTCGTTTCTTTGCGGACCGAATGAATGATGAAACTGTTGAGCATCTTGCGCAATTCCTCCTCTACTTAACCAAATCCCTGGTTGCCAGTCTGAATAGTACTGATTTAGCCCCTAATTTATGGAGCGACCAGGGCTGGCTGACTGGAATTATACTAAGCAATCCCTTTGATCAGGGGCGCAGGGTCCTAAGCCTTTTCCACTCTTTAGAAGACAGTATACTGCTGTCTTCATGGAGTTTGGAGGAGAAGCAGGAATACCAGCAAATTTCCACCCTGCTTAAGGAAGAAGCTTTGAAAGCGAGCCCTCAGAAAGGGCTCCTAAAAGCTTTATTTTCGTATTTAGAGCAGCAAAAGGAACTGGAAAAGACTTGCCATTTGCTCAAAAATGCATTGAACCTTAAGCCAAATCCGGACTAACGGTAGTCCAGTGCATTCACGGTAAAGGTATGCTCATTGTGAAACACACCAAAAAAAGACTGTCTCATTGTAATGAGACAGTCTTTTGGGTTTTATTTCAATAAAATTGCGAGGAATTACAGACCCGCTTGTTCTTTCAGTGTTTCTGCCTTATCTACGTTCTCCCAAGGTACATCCAGATCTGTACGGCCAAAGTGACCGTAGGCAGCCGTTTGCTTGTAGATTGGACGACGCAGATCCAGCATACGGATGATACCTGCCGGACGAAGATCGAAATTGCTCCGGATTAACTCAACTAATTTCTCATCGCTTACTTTACCCGTACCATATGTATCGACATTAATCGAAACCGGGGTAGCTACACCAATGGCATATGCAAGCTGAATTTCAACCTTGTCCGCCAATCCAGCCGCCACGAGGTTTTTGGCTACATAACGAGCAGCGTAAGCAGCGGAGCGATCCACTTTGGTTGGATCCTTACCAGAGAATGCTCCCCCGCCATGACGTGCATAACCACCGTACGTATCGACGATAATTTTGCGGCCTGTCAAACCCGCATCCCCTTGAGGACCACCAATCACAAAGCGTCCCGTTGGATTGATATAATATTTGGTTTGCTCATCCAGCAGCTCAGCAGGAACAACCGGTAAAATAACCTTCTCTTTGATGTCTGCTTGAATTTGCTCCAATGTAATATCCTCAGCATGTTGTGTAGAAACTACAATGGTATCGATACGAACAGGCTTACCGTTTTCATACTCTACCGTTACTTGCGTTTTACCGTCTGGACGAAGGTAATTGAGTGTTCCATCTTTGCGCACTTCAGACAAACGGCGAGCAATACGATGGGACATAGCGATTGGCAAAGGCATCAGTTCAGGAGTTTCATTCGTAGCAAAACCGAACATCAAGCCCTGATCTCCTGCACCGATATTTTCGGTTTCTTTATCTACTTCAGCTGGATCACGGCTCTCCAAGGCAGCATTAACCCCTTGAGCAATGTCCGGGGATTGTTCATTTAAAGAAGTTAATACAGCGCAAGTATTATAGTCAAAACCATATTTTGCACGTGTATAGCCGATTTCCTTAATTGTATTGCGAACAATGGATGGAATATCCACGTATTCTGATTTGGAGCTGATTTCACCAATGACGAGAACGAGACCGGTAGCTACCGACACTTCACACGCTACCCGCGCATTAGGGTCATTAGCCAAAAAGGCGTCCAATACCGCATCGGATATCTGATCACAAATTTTATCCGGATGGCCTTCTGTTACAGACTCGGATGTAAACAAATGACGGCCCTTGACAGACATGATCTTTAACCTCCCATAATTAAATTACATGAGGATTTATAGTAAATCCTGACATGATAAGTATTATTCTGGCACCTTCATAGCCAACATATGACAAAAAGGTGTCTTTTTCACATGATTAACAAAAAATGAACCTTTTCCTACCGGAAAAGGTTGTATATAAACCTCAATGCCATAATATCTTATTTAAAACCAGGTGTCAACTCATATTGCTTACAACCGGTTCGTTGTTGAGGTAAGTTTACATGTGGATCATTTTTGACTCACATATAAGTCCCCTAATGGATAAGCTTCGTATTTTTTCTGGAATGTGAGAAATCATTGCAATTTATAATGTACCGAATTCAGACAAGCTGCGCTCGGCAGATTGTACCAATCGCTTTGTTATTTCTCCGCCAACAGAGCCATTTTGTCTTGAAGTTAGGTCGCGCCACTCCACATTCCCAGTCCCCGCAAGCTCTCCCAACTCAGCAGCAAACTCACTGTCTGCCTTGGGCTGTATATGTGCATATTGAGGATTATAGACAGGTAGTCCAAATTCAGCAGCGATCTCATACTTCAAATCCTGTAATCTGGCACGGCTTTCGGGAATTAATTGTCTTTGACCTCTTGAAGCCATCATACACACCTCCATGATAATCTAATGTTTTCATGAAGTTAGTGTGCAGCGATTACAGGTGGCTTAGCCAAGCACAATTTGTTATCACAAGCAGTATTTACGAACAAGAGCAGTTTTACTGTACCGTATATCCGCCTCGCACCATAACCACCAATCCAAACTTCTGCCCTTCTTTTACCTGAATACCTCTTCCTTCTCTAGGAAAAGATAATAAATGGTTCTTTTCGACAGCCTGATTATGAATAATTTCCGTTCCTGACGTAATATCAACGGCACCACTGGCATCCATACTATATACAACAGCATATCCATTACGTAAAATAAATTCCGAGCCAGCTTTGGCAATCAGCTTTTGCCCAGGCTTTACATCAACAACCTTCAACTCTTCGGTCTGTCCTACCGCTGTGGAAGCTTTATCTGTACTAGATGCTCCCGATTTCGTAGCGTTGGAAGCAGCGCTTGTTGTGGGTGTTGCTGTATTGGTCGTTTTACTAGTTGTGCTACTTGCTGGTGTTTCACCTTTGATGGCCTGAGCAATCTTTTGGTCGACGTAGCTTTTGGTTACGACTGGATCATCAGCGGTACCTGGTTGTCCAGAGCTGGAGGCTCCATTTGCTGCGTTGTTCATTAAGGAGCCTGCAACAATACCTCCTCCAAGTAAAACTGCAGCCAACGATACTTTGTAGCGTGATTTCATGCTGATCCTCCTACAGCAAGTTAATGCTTATGTTGGAAATTTTATACTCGATATTATTGACTTGCACCGGAAGCAGCACCTTGTAGAACCCAAGGCTTTTTATAAGCGAACTTATAGGTATCTATACTTGCGAGTAAATCTTCCGCTTGTTGCTCAGCAGTAGTCACTTTCAAATTAGCTTCCTGAACCTGAAGCTCAGTAGCTAGACCGACGTCAAACTGCTTTTTAGCCATATCAGCCGCACTTCTGGCACTTACCAAACCAGCTTGAATTTGCGTATACTGACTTTCCAAGCTTTTGATGCTGTTATAAATTGTTCTGACAGCTTCTTCAAGTGTTCTTTTTGTACTCTCTGTTGCATACTGAGCTTTGTCCACATTGAGCTGTTCAGCTTCGTACGGTGTATTCCCTTGAGTATTAAAATTATAAAGTTTCAAGCTTAACTCAGCTAAATCCACTTGTTGCTCTTTTAACCAAATAGCTGTACTACTTGTGAGTACTTGGCTAACTGTAGTTTCTACATCATCTTTAAATTCAGAATAAACTGGCTTATCTTTTAATTCATAACGCTGTTCTGGTTTATAGCCAATCACTTGATTCAAAGATACATATGCACTATCCAAGTCTTTTTTAGCCTTGTCTAAAGCAGCTTGATTTTGGGTTAGCTGATTGGTCGCTTGGGTAACCTCATAATCACTCGACATTTGATTATCTCGTTTAATTTGCACAACTTTCAGCTTGCGCTCGGCATCTTCAATATTCAAAGCAGCTAATTTAACTGCATTTTGCTTTTGAAGAAGCTTGTTATAAAGATCCTTCACATTATATTCAATGCCTTCTTTGGTCATTTCCAGGTTCTTTTTGGCAGCCTCATAGTTAAGGTTCGTTTGGGCATAACCCTTAAAGGCCTTATCTTGTGCTTCAACACCTGCTTCTGCAGGAACAAAGTCAATATCTTTGCCTGTTTCCTTCATAATCTTACCGGCCTGATCGATATTCACTTCTCCTGTTTTAACTGCAGTGCTATCAGCTATAGCCAGTTTAACTGCATCATTGTAAGTCAAAGAATCACTATAGTAGGTATCATAAGTAACTTTAGTCACAGGAGCTGCTAAAGGCTTACTGGATAAACTGTTGGTTTGATCAGCAGTGCTTCCATTAGCCTGGTTTGAAATCGTTACTGTTCGTACAGTCTGATTCCAATCTACTTTGGCACCTAATGATTGGCTCACAAAACGTAATGGAACGAATACTTGCCCCTTTTGAATTTGAGTTGCGACATCCAGTTGCACAGGCGCGCTGTTTTTATAGGCAAGTTTAGAGCCAACATTTAAAGTCAACGTATATCCATTTTTGGATGCCGTTACTTTTTTAGCTTTGCTATCCCACCCCACTTGCGCTCCCAAGCTTTCAAAAACGCCGCGAAGAGGCACCAAGGTTGTATTTTGACTAATCAATGGGGACTGTGTATATTGCTGAGTTACGCCGTTAATAATAACCTTTATATCACCTGATTGAGCTCCTGCAAGATTGGCAAACGCAGAGGTAAGGGCCAATGTGGACAGTAGTGCCACGCCAAAACGTTTCATAATTTCTCTCCTTTGTCAATAGGGTTAATAAAAGAAAAGGGCTCCAAAAGGAACCCTCTTCTCATCTAATTCAGTTAACTCAAAAGAGTTACTCTTAATTACTTATTGTTTTCAACAGTAACTGTTTTTGCAGTTGCATCATAGTTAATGGATGCATCCAGCGCTCTACCTACCCAAGAGATTGGCAGTACAGTACGGTTTTTGTTAGTTACAGCTTTAACGTCCATACGAATCACAGAACCGTTAACAGTCAACAGGTTTGTGTTCAGTTTGATTTGAGCAACTGTGCTACCTTTGATCAGGGTAACTGTGGAAGTTGCTTTGTCAAACAGGATGTTTTGTGGGGATACACCCAAAGCTTCAGCTGCATAACGTACTGGCAAGTAAGTGCGTCCGTTTTCAGCGTAAGGAGCTACTTCTGCTGTTTTAGTTTTACCATCAACAGTGTAAGAAGTGCTTCCCAGTGTGAAGACAGCTTTAGTGCTAGTAGCACCTGGAGCCGGAGTTCCAATAGTTGCGATTGCTACTTCAGCAGCTGCAGTGTTGTTGTCTTTCCAGTTTTGAGTGTTATCAGTTGCGCCTTTGTATGCAGTGTAAGAAACTGCGCTACCTTTCAGCTTAGCAACGATATCGCCTTGAGCTACAGTACGGTCAACATTCAGCTTAGGAGCCGTGATTGTGATTGTACTTGGAGTAGCACTTTCGCTGTCGATGTAGAAGCTCAGACGGCCTTTGTTGCTATCGCCATAAGTATCAGTAGATACGCTCTTCACTTTAACGTCACCAGCTGTAACTTTTACTTCTGGAGTAGAAGCAAAACGTACGCCTGTTGGCAATTCCAAGATTACTTCGCGGCTACCGTCTTTCTTAACGAAAGCTTCTTTAGCAGCTTCAGTGATTGTGATGTCGCCAATTTGTTGGTCGCCCAGACCGATTGTCAGGCTTGGTTTGGAAGCAACAGCCATAGTAACTGCTTGTTTCACAGTTGCAACCTTAACAGTACCGTTCAGACCTTGGCTACCACCAACTTCAACGTTCAGGTCGCCAGAGAAGCCAGGTTGTGTAGCAACTTCAACGTTTTTCAGTTTCAAAGTACCAGCGTCAGTTGTGCTGTTAACATTTTTGAAAGTCAGTTTCAAAGTACGTTTGTCAGAGTCAGTGTAAGAAACATCTGCTCCACCCAATCCATTAGTGTTCTCCATAGAACCTACGAAGTCGCTTCCTGGGTTGTTGCTTTTAAAAGTTGACTGCCAACGAGCACCTTCAGGCAGACGCAAAGTTACAGTACGTCCATTAACAAAAGATTTAGCAACAGTTTCTTTAATTACAACGTCGCCAATTTTTTGTTCGTCATGGCCAGCAAGGATTGTAGTTGGAGTAGCAACGGAAACGCCACCACCGATTTGACCATAGCTACCAAGTACGAGGGAGCTAACGTCAGTTGTTGTGCTACCGGAAATGTTAGCTGTAACATCGCCTTGTTTAGCGCTAGTTTCATCATCAACGTGGAACTTTACAGGCAATTGGAAAGATGTTTGTTTAGTGCTTTGTTTTTTCAGGGACAAAGTCAAAGTGTCGCCATCAGGTCTAGCAACTACGTCGCCAGAAGCGATATCACCATAAAGGACGGTTGCATCACCAGTAGTATCCCATTTGAAACCACTTGGCAATTTGAATTTAATGTTGTTGTTGTTAGCCAATGAACCAGCAGTTTCTTCTTTAACTTTCAAAGTTGCAGAAAAGTTGTCTTGGCTGGAAACAGTATCAGCTGCGGACAAGGATACTTGACCGGAAGATACTACATTCGCGATTGTAACTTCACCGCTAGTCAAACCACTTGCGGAAGCAGCATCAATAGATACTTTTACAGGTCCGTTGCTAGGTCCAGTAACGTTGATTTTACCAAAGTTCAGGTAAATGTCAGCAGTATCTTTGGAGTTGCTGAAATTCACAGTTACTTTTGCAGAGTTGTTAGTCAGCTTAGTAACTTCTACTGCATTAGCTTCGTTATATCCAGTAGATTTAGTATCGAGCGAGTTATCTTGTGGATCCAAGTATACGCCCAAACCATAAGTATCGTCAGTAGCAGTAGTTACGCGACTAACACCGTTACCAGCGCCAGCAAATTCAAAACCTTTTGGCAAAGTTACTGTGAAGGATGCGCCAGCAGCGATGGAAGCTTGGCTAATGCTAACTCTTGCTCTACCCAATGTAGCGTTAGATTGTGCACTAGAACTAATGCTAGGAGTGCTCAGAGCTTGGTAGCTAGAAGCAGCGTGGATTGCAGTTGGAGCAGTCAAAGCCGCGATTGGAGCTGCAACACCAGCAACCAATGTTGCTGTTGCCAGCACGTTGATCATTTTTTTGTTAAACTTTGTCATAACCTTTTTTTCTCCTCCTTGAATATAAACAGAAATATTATTTTTGTCTTTTTGTCGGATCTTGTCACTCATCAGTCGTTACACCTCCTTTCCGAGCTTTATGAGAACCCTTATAAAATGATATCTGTGACAATATCACAGAAGCTTGGAATCTAGTTGAAAGAAAGCGTCCATTTATGACGTACTCCAGTATTATACAATGTGATAACAATACCGTAAAGATATTTTTTAGCGAATTTTGTCTTTACGATTTGTACCCCTTTGTTTCATACTCACCCAATTAGACGTAGCATGGGTCAGAAAAGTTGCGTCCGTTTCAAAAAAAAAATTTATTTTTTTTGATTATGTATTCCGCCTTCGACAGTCATAATTATACTAATAAACCTGTTTCTCCGTCACCCTACAACTTTTACCTTCTCCACTTTGAATGTACAAGGATTATCCACATGCTTTAAAGCTCTTCTAATGGAGTATATTCATCGAGAAGTTCCCATAGAATATGCAAAGTATATAAAGGCCAAAGATACCCTTGACTCTTACACACTTTAAGTAGTAGGAAATGACGGAGTAACGGAATTTTTCGGATACATAACAAAAAACAAATTACTTCACTATATTAACCTTCGCACCATCTGTAAGCAGACTTATTCCTTTGACAGCAATAGTCTGCCCTTCGGTAAGACCTTTGGTAACTTCAACTTGTTTGGCACTCTCCTGGCCTGTCTGTACCTCTACCCGCTTGGCCGTGGATCCCTCAATCACATATGCATACTTTTTCCCCGCCTGCTCTGTAATTGCATCCTGCGTTACGAGAATATTGTGTGCAGCTTCTGTTTTCATATAGACATTCACAACCATACCGGATTTGAACTCTCCAGATGGATTGGGGACAGATACTTCGACAGGATATGCCTTAAGATCATTATCCATAACTGGATTGACCGCTGTCACTTTAGCCTCAATTCGCTTGCCTAACGAGTCAACCCCTACAGTTACCATGGATCCTACATTTAGCTTAATCAAATCCTCCTCAGAAACATTGATCTTGGCAAGAATCGGATTGGTATTTGCGATGGTAACAACAGCTGACTGAGGGCTGACCATTTGCCCTGTTGTACCTGCCACTACAGAAATAGTGCCTGACATAGGGGCTCTGACTACAGCGTTGACAAGCTGACTACGCGCCGTATCCAAAGCAGCCTTGGACTGATTCACCGAAGCACGCGCCACATCAATACCTGTTTTCTGCTGTGCAAGACGTAATGATTTTTGAGCATTGCTGTATGTTGTTTGAGCGCTCTCCTTGGAAGTTTGGGCATTATGAAGTGCAATTTGAGCATTTTCCAGCGCAGTTTGAGCTTTTCTATACGCTATTTGAGACTGTTCTAATTCAGATTGTGAAACAGCACCAGCACTAAAGAGTTGCTGATTCCGAGTTAGCGTGCTTTGAGCATCGCGTACAGAATTTTGAGCATCTACCAGCCCATTCTGAGCTTGTGTAATAGAGTTATCCTGCTGAACAAGTGCACTTTTAGCTTGGTCTACACTGGTCTCAGCCTGCTGCACCGATTGTGCTGCTCCAGACTCCGCCTGTTTTAAATTAGCCAGTGCTACCTGATAAGATTCTTGATTTTGTGTAATTGTATCCTGAAGGTCTTTTTGATCAATCGTAAACAAAATATCCCCTTTGTTTACCTTTTGCCCCACTGTCAAATTAATCTTCTCTATTTTCCCGCTTATTTTCGGAGAAACCTGAGTCGTATCTTTGGGCGCAAAGCTGCCTACAATTCCTGTTGAATCGGCTATACTGCCCTTAGCTACTTTCACTACCTGAATTGGAATTGCTTTTTCGACAGCAGGGGAAGCAGTGGGGGCCTTCCCCCCACCGCAGCCTGCCAACGCGACTGAAAGAAGCAATGTCGTGGCTATTAGAGCACTTTTTTTATTCATTATTTCTCTTCACCCCATTATTAAATGTGAACATTCTTTTGTTGCAGCTTTGTTTGTTTTTTAAGCTCTCTCTTCGCTTGTCTTTTCAACTTCCGTTCTTTACGCTTTTCTATTCTGTTATCCATGATAACGTAGACAACCGGAATAAGAATCAGTGTAATCAGAGCTGCAAAGGATAACCCGAACACGACAACAACAGCCATTGGCGCTTGTGTATCGGAACCCTCTCCTGTAGCGAATGCCATTGGAATCAAAGCAAGCACAGTAGCAAGCGTAGTCATCAAAATTGGGCGCAACCGTTCAGATGCACCATGAATAATGGCCTCATCCCGATCTTGACCTTCTTTTCGGAGCTGAATAATTAAATCAATCATGACGATGGCATTATTTACGACCAGGCCAACGAGCATAATATAACCAGTCAGAGCTGATACACTTAGGCTAGCTCCTGTTACAGCCAAACCAATAAGCACACCTATTAATGTAGGCGGAACCGAGAACATAATAACAAAAGGTGTAAGCAACGATTCAAATTGCCCTGCCATAACCATATAAATCAGCACTACAGATAGTAGGATAGCTATGGCCAGATTGGTAAAGGACTCCATCATTTGCTCATTTTGTCCGCCCCCGGTATCTACACTGTAGCCTTCAGGGAAATGAGTGTTTTTCAAAAGAGCGTCTATTTTTTGGTTAACTGTAAGGATGTCGCCTGTTCCGTCTATATCAGCAGTAATCTGCACTTGACGAGACTGATCTTGACGACTAACGGTGTCAGGAACGGCACGCTTATCTATGCTTGCCACCGACGACAAAGGTACGTCAATACCTTGTGCGGTTGTAATACGCAAAGATTGCAGGTAGGACAAGTCATGACGGTCCTGCTCCGGCAAGGATATTCTAACATCTATCTGATCTTCACCTGTGCGATAAGTTGTAGCGACAGACCCATTAAAGGAAGTGTTCACATTCGACAAAATTTGAGTTGCCGACAAACCATATCGGCTGGCAAGTTCCCGGTTAACGTTGATCTCGTATTCTTCACGCACTGCACTCAAGCTGCTTTTTACATTGACTACCCCTGGTATGCCTTTCACTTCGGTCACAATATTGTCTGAGAGTTCTCTTAGTACGTCAATATCGTCACCTTTCAGGTTAATCTGAACAGCAGACCCGCTTGAAAGGCCAGTTGCAGATTGAATTCTAATTTCAGCATCAGGAATGTTATCGAACTTCTTCCGCAGTTCAGCCACTACATCATCTGTTGGCTGAGTATGTCCATCCTTCAATGTGACGGATAGCTCCGCCGAGTTAGTTGGAGTCGCACCTGAGTAACCCGAATTGCCCCCGGCGCCAACAGTCACCGTCATTTTATCGAGTTCTGGGATTTTCATAATTTCTTTTTCTATCCCTTGAACAACCTTATTCGTTTCTTCCAAAGCTGTACCGTTAGGCATTTTCACCGAAAGTGAAAACTCACCTGTATCCGTTTCCGGAAAAAATTCGGCCTTAACCATAGGGATCAAGAAACCTGCTGCAATAAACATTAATAAAGTAATGACCAGCACAGATTTCCGATGGTTAATGCCCCATTTGAGCAAATGACGGTATCCGCCTCTAAGTTTCTCAAAACCAATGTTAAACCAGATAATCGGGTTAATTCCTTTATAAGTGCCCGAAAAATATATTGACTCATCTGGTACAGTAGGCAACCAGCGAGAACTCAGCATAGGTACAATCAAAAGCGATACTACCAAAGCGGCAATATGAGAGAAAATTACAGTTAAAGCCAGCGGCTTAAAGAGGACACCAGCAATTCCATCTACAAATACAACTGGCAAAAACACTACGATCTGAGCAAGAGCAGATGCCATTACCGCATTGCCCACTTGTTTGGAGCCATCAATAGCACCCTGTAGCATACTCTTGCCTTCATGTCGTTGCCTAAAAATATTCTCGAGAATAACGACGGCAAAATCGACAAAGGAACCTAGCCCCAGCAGCAAACCACTTAATGAGATGACGTTGATGGTTTGTCCGCTGAAATACATCATCATAAACGTCGCTACAAAAGAGATTGGAATCACGATAGAGGCAATAATGGTAGAACGCGCACTATTCAGGAATAGTAACAACACGATTGCAGCTATAACAAGTCCTAAGATAGCGTGTTCTACTAATGAATTTACTGATTCTCTAATAGGCTTGGAAGTATCCGAGACTAATACCAGTTGAGTTCCAGAAGGCAGTTCCTTCTGAATTGAAGCCAAACTGTCCTTCACGGAATTGGCGATTTCTAAGGTGTTTCCCCCTGTAGCTTTATTAACAGAGATATTAATACTAGGCTTTCCATTAAATGTAGAAATGGTCGTGGCTTCCTCCGAGGAGTCTTCAATTGTAGCAATATCTTTTAACTTCAGATTTCCCTTCCCTACAGGGATTGGTGTTTCACCCATTTCTGAAACAGCTTTATATTCTCCCTGAACCCGAAGTTGGATTTCTGTATTACCACGATATACAGAACCAGCAGAGCCAGCTACATTATTAGCTGCTAGCGCTTGGCTGATTTGGTCCAGCGTGATGCCATAGCTTTGGAGTTTAGCTTGATCTACCGTAATTTTTACGAGCCGGTCTTGCCCACCTGACATGTTGGCCGAGGCTACTCCAGAAATTCTTTCAAGACGTGGCTGAATAATATCTTTAGCAATAGACTTCAGCTCGTTAATATCCTGATCCCCTGTAAAAGCGAGAGTAACAACTGGCGTTGCGTTAAGATCGACTTTAAGTACGCGCGGTGCATTTGCTGCCTTTGGAAGAGACCCTCGAACCCCATCAACTTTATCCCGCATGTCCAGGGTTGCTTGGTTCATATCTACTCCCCAGTTAAATTGAATCATGACCATAGATGATCCTTCTGAGGATTCGGACATAATCTTGTCCACGTTCTCAATCGAAGCCAGACTCTTTTCAAGAGGTTTGGTCACCAATTCCTCAACCTCAGTAGGCGTTGCATTTGGAATACTGGTCACCACTGCAGCGTATGGCAGCTTCATATCCGGCATAAATTCGACAGGAAGCCTTAACGCAAAAATACCGCCCCCAATTAGCAAAGCAACAATTAACATAAATACTGTTACAGGACGGCGTATCGAAAACTGAGACATCTCATCACTCCCCACTCATTTCTCTATGTAATATTTAAGCACACTAATCCTCTACTACGAAGAAATAGACGTAAAGTTTCAGATAAATGTGTAAAAAAATATATAAGCAGATAATAAACGCATTTTGAGATAAATAGTTAAAAAAAAGATGTTAAATTAAATGCATTTGTAGTAATTCATAACGAAAATTACAGTAAACATTACCATTGGTTATCTGCTCATTGCTATTATGGCATAGGCCCTTAATCCCAGTCAAATAGCTGATTTATAAAAACATCCCTCGCATGTATATGAAAGGGAATTCCCATTTTCGCATGGAGGGATGTTTAATAAATTCAGCTTTTTTAAGGATTAGATTTTAGGAAGCAGCTTTTTATCCGCCATAACTTTACCAATAATAATGGCTGCATCGCCACGCAAGGTCAGTGATGTAGGGTTAAACATATTCCCTTTCTTCGGATCACTTGCATCAACAGGCGAACCTGTGATGAAGCCCTTGTTGGCAATAGCCAGCACAGATGCTTGTGCGTAATAATCAATCTTGTCTGCATCTTTGAAGGTTTTGGACAGACTCTTCATGATCTTGTCATGGTCTGTTTCCAGCTTCAAATCCAATGCCTTGGCGATAATGACCGCTGCATCTTGACGGGTGATTACATCTTCCGGCATAAAGATTCTCGGTTGCGAGCCTTTTATAATGCCGGCCCGTGCAGCCGTTTCAATATAACGATAATCATAAAGAGCATCTGCTGATATCGTATTTGGAATGGTCACGTCGTCAAAATGCTTGGCTCCGCTGAAATTAAGAGGAATTTGCAGGCCTTTAACAATCATGGCCGTGAATTCGCCTCTCTTGATATAGCTGTCAGGTCCAAAGCTATTAATCGGATCCATCGGATTCATGACACCTTTAGCCAGAATAGCCTCAATGTAGTCTCTGGCGTACTTGTGCTTAATGACATCACTATACGTTTCTCCAACCTTAGCGACGACATAATAACCGAAACGGTCAAACGGTACTTTAATGGTATGTTTCTTCGGATCTACCACACCACCGATGTTCTGCCAATCTTTAATATCAGAATCAAAGTAGAACACCGTCATTTGTTTCCCTGCATCCTGAGCGATACTATTATCATACGTCAGCGTTAATGTACCGCGCTTGGAAGGCACCAATTCGTTAGCTGGATCACGCCAGTAGAAATTTTTGATCTTACTGTCGTCATTTTGCGACTTATTAGCCAATTGGTAAGGATCCGCACCATAAGTTACCGGATCATACTTATCTGTTTTAATATCATCTGCTACACCTGGGTCAATCCAGAATACCGGACTCGACATGTTAAAGCGAGTTGGGAATTCTCTGTTAAAGTATTTACTTCCATCAGCAATCAGGCTCTTCATATCCGACAATGCTTTTTCAGTTTCAAATTCATGACGGTCCACTACACCATCTTCGCTATTTGCTATTGCAAAATACAAGGTATGGCCAGAGAACACCTGATTTTTGAACTGTTGAGGCTGATCGTAATCCCGGCGGATCAGACTGGTTCCTTTTGCAAAGGAAAGTGTCAGATTGCCATCAAACACTTTGTGTGATGTTTTCATGGCTTCCATGTACTGCTCGCCAGGGATATTCGTAGGCACATATTTAACAGTGATAGTCTGCTTCGTTTTTTCCTTACCTTTTGTGACCACCACGTCAATCTTAGTATCTTTATTGGCTTTTAGACCCGTAAAGATGGCTTTATAAGCTGAAGGGTAATCAACAGTGCCGTCATAATCAGAGTCAAATCCCTCTTGAACTGCTGTTTCCTTACCCACTGTAACACTATCCGCATTAGGTGCATTCACAATAACTTGTACAAAGTTTTGATTCACGATTCTCTTTTCAGGGAGCGGACGTAAAATATCAAAAGCTGTGGATTGACCGGATACTTGCAGTCGGAAAGTAGCAAATGGTCCGTTCTTGCCACTGTTGTACAAGGTAATATTATAAGCTACCGGTGTTCCATCTTGCGGAACGGTTTGGTTTTTCAACACAAAGCTGAAATACTTTTTATCCGGATGATAGTACACAAGCAGGTCCTTTAAATCTTTGCTTGTAAATTTATCAGTAGTAGCGCCGGAGTTGTACGCTGTCTTGGCATCTTCTGATGAGAAAAACTCATTATTCAGCGTCCAGTTCATCTCAGTGCCGTCCGAGCCCTTAATCTCCAGAATATATTGATCTTTATTCGCAATGTCACTTAATGAACCATTTACCTGATCTGCTTTACCCAAATCAGCTATACTGAAAGTACCAAATACATTGATGTTTTTCAGAGATGTTTTGTAGTTCGTGTCATCTACCTTAGTGAAATTAGCATCTTTTGCTTTCGGTGCAATCTCGCTATATTTTGGCGTACTGCTCAAGCCGGTAACTGGTGTAAAAGGGATAATTCCTTGTGTATTAGGCACCGGAATGACCGGGATATTCGTCTGTGTAAAGTTTACTTTTACTGTATTGGTGTACTCAATACCTGGCTTATACACAAACTTGATTTCATTATTCCCGTTCGCCAGCGCATTGGCTGCAGCTGCTTCCGAGGAAGACGCCAGCTTAAAGTTCACACCTGAGCCATCCAGATCAACCAGCACATTGTTGACATATAAGAATACATTGCGGTTAGCGCCAGTGTAATGAATATCTGCTGTGTTGCTTACATCAAGCAATTTACCTTTGAAGTAACCCAATTGAGTCAGTTTATAGGAATTCAGGTTTGCACTTGAAGTATTCAACGGAATTTGTTGCCCGTCATAGATAGTATCGTATTTCATAAAAGGACCCTGCAATAGGTTTACTGTTGCATTAACCAATTTGCCTGTGTCGCCATTCAGGTAGAAATTCAGTACGTTTTGCCCTTCTTTAGGCAGAGTATCTACATAAGCAACGATTTTTTTCACTTGTGTTGCCTTGCCATTGATTGTCCGGATCACATCTTGAGGCGAACCCACCGGATGAACGGATACACCGGAAAGTTCAGCAATCGAAGAAGGAGCGCCGTTAACAACGATAAACTCCATACCTATAGGCACTGAAGGAGCATCCGTAGTCTTGTTCTTCATAGAGCTTCCGGTCAATTTCATAGCTTCATCCAGGGCAGCTGCTTGATCAGACCCGCTACCCTTAATTCTGTTTAACAATTGATTATTAAAACCAGACAGATAATTCACATCATCAATGTAAGGCTGAGTACTGCTGCGCAATGTAAATTGGACAGCCGATGCACTTGAATTTGTGCCATCCGCAAAACCAACACTCAGGGCTGTTCGAATTAAGTGGTCCGTGACGATACCATCAGGTACGGTCACCTGGAATGGATAAACTTTATAGCCATTAGATGTAACAACGTTTGCAGTATCAATCGTTGCATCAATTCCATTGGTATCACCAATTGCACTGCCATTATTGCTTACATCCGTAAATCTGGCATTAATTTTACTGACTGTTGGATAAGAAGCACCGGATGGAGCGAGCACTTTACCCTTTAATACAATTCCACTCGTAGATGAAACGGTGAAGTCAGGCGAAGTGGCCAAATCGGCAGAAACATTTCCATCCTTGTTCAGACTCAAATCGGAAAATTCAGGTTTGCCCGTATAAATCGTAATTTCGCGCGTAACTGTAAGGGCCTGTGTTCCGTTGCCTACTTTAATAGTAACTATATTCTTACCTGGACTGAGTACGACACTACCTGTCAGTTTATAGCCGGTAAATGAAGTAATGTTATACGAATTACTGCTTTTTGTAGAAGTGAGCGTTACACTGTCAGCATTAGGCGCCGTACCTTGAATGACTACTTTAACGTCATCCGATCCGCTATTACGCGCGTCAGTCAGTACAGCTGTTTGATTTTCTATCAACTGCTCGGTTACACCATTCAGCGTAGCAGTCAAATCATACAGCTTCGGTCCATCTTGATACTCAATATAAATAGAGTCCTTCATGTCCGCCGAGTTTTGGCTGCTTTGGAATGTAATTCGGTTCAAGCCGGGAAACAGCTTAATGTCTGTAACATTCAGCGTCGAGCCACTGACTGTAATTCCGCCTTTTTGACTCTCATTCTTATTAACTACGTTAAGGTCCGTTCCATTTTTGGAGAGTTGGAATACACTATAAGATATCGTGCTTCCGTTCACTCCATTTATCGTACCGTTCACTGTAACACGGTCCGTGTTTACTACTCTGGCCGAATCAGCATCATATTTCTCATTCGGAAAAATAAAATAAGTTCCCGTTGCAGCATGAGCCGTACCTACCAGGGCCGCCGGCACCAAGCCAATGATGAGACCAACCGTCAGCAACATGGATAGCAATCGTTTCAAATCATTGTCCTCCTTTGATTCTGTCGCACCTTGGGGTACGTAATTGTTCAATACTTTTTTTATCGGTAGTGAACATACAAAAAATTAGTAAATCCTCAAAAAAGGAGGTAGTTTTTTATAGCAATCAACAAAAAAGCCCTCAAACCTGCGGTAAATCGCAAGCTTGAAGGCTCATTTTAAAATAAATTTTTATAATTTCGATCGTGTCTGAGAATCCGGCTTAGCTAATAACCGAATCAATGTATTAATAACCGGGCGCTTGGTTTTGCCTACCAAACCAATGATCTCTGCACCAATCTGTAGGAAAAACATCATAATACAAATCACAACAAAGGTAACCCAGTTCGCTTCATTTAGCGCAGCAGACGATTGAATCACGGCTAATATACCGAAAAATGCAGCAATACCATAGATAATCAATACGGTCTGCCTGTGGCTGAAACCTAGTTCGCGCAAACAATGATGCAGATGGCCTTTATCCGGTGAGAAAATCGGTTTTTTCTGTAGCTTGCGACGAATAATAGCAAAGAATGTATCTGATAAAGGTACACCGATAATGATCAAAGGCGTAATAAACGATACGATAGCAATCTGTTTGAAACCAAGCATGGATAACATAGCCAGACAGAAACCTAAAAACAATGACCCTGTATCACCCATGAATATTTTTGCAGGATGAAAGTTAAAAAATAAAAATCCGATAATACTGCCCAGCAGCACCAGGCACAGCATAGCTACCATGTAGTTGCCCATTAAAAGGGACATCACAGAAATGGTTCCAATCGCAATTCCTGAAACTCCCGCAGCCAGTCCATCCAGACCGTCAATTAAATTGATGGCATTCGTTACACCTACAATCCAGAAAATCGTAAGCGGAATGGAGATCCAGCCTTCCAAAGACGAGTATGCATCCTGAAAAGGTACATTCACAAAATCCACACGAATATCAAAAGCAAATACAACCATACAAGCAACGGCAATTTGAGCCAAAAATTTCAACTTTGCATTGAGATCAAAACGATCATCGAGAGCACCAATCAATGTAATCAGCGTTCCGCCAATCAAAAAGGCAGCGATAAAGTTAATATCCCGCGAGGACAGCATTCCGTCAGGTACAAACGGCAAAATCGCCAATAAAGACAATAGAAACGCCAAGAAAATCCCTAGTCCGCCAAGTCGAGGCATGATTCGGGTATGTACCTTTCGGGCATTCGGTACATCGACGGCTCCAACTTTCACAGCAAATTTCTTGACGAGCGGTGTTAACAATAGCGCAAGTCCTAATGCTATGATGAAACCAGTAATATAGATCAATAGCATTTGATCATTCGACCCCCAATTTTAAAGCAATCCCTTTTCAGATGTAACCGCATTGAATTATACTCTGATCAAAAATAAATACCAAGCTTCATATTCTGGCAAATTTGCTGGTTTTGAAGGCAGATTCAAGCTATTTATCACGCTTTTGTGACGTTTTCTTTTTCACGCATCACTTTCACGGCGAATTTCGGCAGTGCAAGCATTCTTTTGTACCGGCTCGGCTCTTTAATTAGCCTATACAGCCACTCAATTCTCAGCTTTTGGAACAATTCAGGAGCACGCTTGGTTCTGCCGGATATTACGTCAAAGCTGCCGCCAACCCCCATCATCACTGGTACGCCCAATTGCTCCTTATATTTACCAATCCATGGTTCCTGCGTGTCTGCTCCTCGTGCTACAAACAACAAATCAGGATTTGCTTCACGAATGGCTGCAATGACTCCCTCGTCCTCTTCCGGGCCAAAGAACCCATTGCGTTGGCCACAAACCGTAATTCCCGGATAAAGCTCTTGTACCCGTTGTGCAGTCGCTTGAATCACCTCGGATGTTGACCCGAGCAAATAAACTTTCCAATGATAGTTTTCTCCGGCTCTAAGCAATTCATGTAACAAGTCAAAACCAGCCACACGCTCAGGTACTGGATGTCCTACATAGTTTGCGGCCCAGACCACACCAGTTCCGTCTGGAACAATTAACTCCGCCTGCTTCATTACCGACATGTACTTAGGATCTTCCAATGCGGCCATAACCATAATCGGATTGGCAGTGATCACTTGATGGGGCCTGCGAGACTCCACTGCCTGGATTAGCACATTTAACGTTTCTTTCATATTAAGCCTTGATACCCGAACACCGAAAATCGGAACGGTAGGCACATTCGTAACCTTATCAGCTATCACTGTATCCATCATCCTTTGCGACACAAGTAGTTAATGATATGCTGTGCCGGCAAACGGGCCTCGCTCTTCAACAAAGCAATTGCCGCGCCCTGGCTCTCAATCCATTGATCCCGGTCATTCAGCAGTCGTATAGCCTCATCAGCCAACTTTCGTCCATTCAGGGCTTCTGCAGTGCCTACAGGCTGGCTACCAACACGGCTAAGGAAATGATCAATTTTGGGATCGTAGGATATTCCCAATGGAGGTACTTGATGGGACGCTGCATAGATCAGACTGTGCAGTCTCATCCCGATCATCAAGCTGCAACGGCTGACTTCCAAAAGCATCTGCTGAGGATCGGTAACCTGATTACACATACTGACACGGCTTCCTGTCCCCTTAATATCCCCTAACAAATCCATTACCATCTTTGAAGCCTGCTCATCGTCAGGTAAGTGGAAAGGCAAGAACCGCAGGTGTACACGACGCTCAGCAGCTAATTTTTTCAACCCGTCTGCGATAGACGTTAAATCGCGATGTTCCTTATCCCAGTAGCGTACGGACACACCGACAATCGGAAGTTCATCCTGATCAAGCTCAGCAAATGCTTTGTGCGCTTGCCCCGATTCGGAGGGTAATGGAAGTCCCATTACCGGATCCGGAACAACCTCGACAGATGGGTGCCTCAGCTTCATGTTATCCAATAGCGCGGCAGACTGCTTGTCTCTTACAGATACATATTCACAGCGTTGAAACACAGACCGGATCATGGGATAAAATATTTTTCGCTGCACTGGACCAATGCCCTGAGCATATACAAACGTCGGCTTTCCCGCCCATTGAGCCAGCTTTAGGATTGCGAGGTAATAAGGAATGCTTTTGGGACTTGTTGCGTCCTGAAGCAAGCTTCCGCCGCCACTGATTAATCCGTCACTGTTTTTAATCGCCTTTCTAACTTCTCCCAAACTCATGCGCGGGACGGCCGCTACTCCGTACATTTTCTCTGTCCATGCAGGGTCCGAAGACAGAACAACAGGCTTGACCGTAATCCCGGCCCGATGACTTTCCTCTTCTAATGCAGTCAAAATGGACTTGAGAACGGCCTCGTCTCCACTATTACGAAAGCCGTAATAACCCGAGATGATTATCGTTTGAGCTGTGGCGACCATTTCTTCCAACATCCTTCCAGCACTTGCCACACGACAATTGCGATAATTCCCAGAAGCAGACCCAGTCCTAATCCTAATAGCCCGCGACTAAGCGAAAGTGCTGCTGGAGAGTGAATGTGGGCAAAGGTATCCACCATCGAAGCTTGACCAATAGCAGCTATAATCAGTAAATAGATCGCGTTCCGGTACTTTAGAGCCAAGAATGTGCCTGCAATAAACAGTGGATGTGCCAGCAAAAATTCTTTATTACGCGGACGTACACCAAACGCATTTTCAAGGAAATTCCGGAAAGCCAGCTCCACACTCGACACGTTACCTGCGTTCCCTGTACGGCTCAAGTAATACATGCCGGCGACCCCGATAACAGCCAATACGATTATCCACAATACGGTAATCGGCGTACGTAGCAGCTTGGAAACTTCCTCACGTATAGAAACGCCACGATAAAAGAAAATATACACTGCAGCCAGAAAGATAGGCACTATGTGGAGCAAGCTTACGCCTCTAAACTGGTTTAGCACAAGGCTGTAAGCAATACTGTTCAACAGCGCAATGACAAAAGGTACCGCAGCCAGCGACAGAATCGCCGTCTGAACGTACAGAACGAGCGTTTGAGCCAAACGCTTGCCTGGAGAAAGCTCCTGTTCGCGTTTCATTCTAACCGTACGCACTGCAATGATCATGGCGATCGTAGGCCCGCTAATGGCTGCAAACAGCGCCAAAGTTTGCTCCATCAAGCTGGAGTTCAGAACATAAAGACCTGCGGAGCCGACCAAACCAAGGGCAAACGCCAGCAAGGTCAATGCCGGAACAAAATAAGATACCATAATGGAGATGAATGTAAGTGCACCCAGAACGACGACCATTTTGAGATAGCGCTGAATTGAAGAATCAACGACATGGAATGGCTCAGCCTGTCCGAGTTCAAATCCTTTTTTCTCCATCCGCTGAATAGCGTTCCCTGGCTCGTCCAAGGTGTGGATCAGATTTTCCACCGAATCCTTTACTTTAGCCTCAGCCACACTGCGCGTAGCGGAAGTATTGAGATACAGCATGCGAATATTGCGATCCTTGGTTGCCAATGCAAAACGATCAGCCAAGGTCTCAACATCAAGCGTTGAATCCTTGTCGCTCAAAGAATATAGGCGGACAACATTATAATGTATATCATAAGCAAGACTGTTGAAGCCGGCTTGTGGTTTTTTCAGGTTCTCAATAGTAGCCAGGCCAATATCATATTTATTTAGCAATTTAGCAAATGCTGCGAGGCTATGCTTTTTTTCGTTATCTGTAAAGCCTTTGACCGAATCCCCTTCAAACAAAATGCGTTTTACACCATTCTTTTGAAAGGAAGCCAGCATTTCTTCCGTCAACTCCTGGTTATAAGGAAGACTGTCACTCATCCGCGGAACAATAAAAAAACCTTTGTCCCGAAGCTGCTTCATGGCAATCGGGTCGGGCTGCATAGGCTTGAGATACGCATCCTCCGGGGATGTTTCCACAACCAACCCTTCCTGTCCCTGATAGCTCCACGGTCTTACATTGATGCCCAGGCTTGTAAACGTACGTACAATTAATGGCTTTAATGCCTCAGCATTTTCTTTGTCAGTGAAAACAACGTACGTAAAATTCTCATTGGCAGGTGAAAGCCGTTTTTCCAAATCAGCAACGTTCTGAGTCGTATAGGTTACGACGCGGCCCGTTTTACGGAAATCGTCCAACGTACTTTCGTACATTGCCATGCTGTTTACACCCGCCTGTTTTAAGCGGTCAAGCTGCTCGTTCAAATAGTCCTGCGGGTGAGCCTGATACGAAGCTGCCTCTGTCAAATCCCGATAATCGAAAACAATCTCCACTTTTTTACTTGATGATTCTGTCTTCACACGATCGGCGATGACTGGAATAGAGGCCAGCAAGCCAAGTGCGACCAAAATCCACAACCATTTGCGAGAAGCCGTGTTCCAATACTGCCATTTCTGATACACCAAAGAACCTCCTTAATATCCGTTGCCGAATAAACCTATTTTCCCAAAGCTTCTTCCAGATTATTCTGCAACGTAGAAATGACCCCCACGGCGTACTGCCCTTTGCCGTGAGAGGTCACCGATTACTTATTTCATATCCAATTGCCTTAACCTATTCTATTATAAATGGATTTTTCTCAAGCGTCTACGCGCGCCATAACAGCATCGGCCAGACGGCTGATTTTTTGCTCGGCATCGGTCAGCGAAGAACCGCGTACCGCGAAGTATACTTTAATTTTAGGCTCAGTCCCAGAAGGACGCAGACAGAACCAGGAGCCGTCTTCCAGTAAAAATTTGAGCACATTTTCTTGCGGAAGTCCGTCCAATCCCTGCGAATAGTCCAGTACCTTTTCTACCTTCACGCCTGCAATTTCTTTAGGTGCGTTGTTGCGCCAGTCCGTCATTTTCCCCTGAATCTGCACCACACCGTCCTTGCCCCTCAGTGTACGAGACTCCAGCTTCTCCAGGAAGAAACCAAATTGTTCATACAGCTCCTGTAAAACATCATATAGCGTTTTGCCTTGTGTACTGTAATAAGCAGCAGCTTCAGCGATCAGCATGGCTGCCAGAACGGCATCCTTGTCCCGAGCATAATTGCCTGCCAAATAGCCGTAGCTTTCTTCATAACCGAATAGATAGGTATAATCTCCGGCTTGGTCAAACTGGTTCATTTTTTCGCCAATATATTTGAAGCCGGTTAACGTATTGAACACAGTTGCACCAAAATGTTCGGCGATGACTGCACCCATTTCGCTGGTTACGATGGTTTTAACGACCGCCCCGTTATGCGGCAGCTTGCCTGTTTCCTTCAACTGGTTCAACAAGTAATAAACCATAATCGCACCAGACTGGTTCCCGGACAATACCACATATTCGCCGCCACGGTTTTTCACAACCGCTCCCATACGGTCAGCATCAGGGTCTGTTCCAATCAGCAAATCAGCACCAATTTTCTCACCCAGTTCAATCGCCAGCTTGAATGCATCCCGTTCTTCCGGATTCGGCGATTTGACAGTAGAGAATTCAGCGTTTGGCAGCTCTTGCTCAGGCACAATATGCACCTGCTCAAAGCCGATTTTCTCCAGCACACGACGAATTGGAATGTTTCCAGTACCATGGAGAGGTGTGAACACTACCTTGAAGTTTTTGCCTGGTCCAGCTGCAATCAGTTCACGGTTAACACTCACACTGGCTACCGTATCTACAAACGCTTCATCTTCCCTCTCTCCAAGCCAAACCAGCAGTCCTTGTGCCTCTGCTTCTTCACGGGTCAATCGGCGGATATCAGCAAAAGAAGACACCTCACGGATATAACCAATCACCTGCTCAGCCTGATCAGGAACAAGCTGGCCGCCTTCACTATTGTAAACTTTGTATCCATTATATTCAGGCGGGTTGTGACTCGCAGTTATGACAATTCCTCCACTGGCTTTCAAATGGCGCACGCTAAAGGAAAGCTGCGGCGTCGGGCGCAGGGATGGAAATAACTTAGCCACGATACCGTTACCTGCCAGCACCAAGGCTGCATCCAGAGCGAATTCTGGCGAGAAATGACGTGAATCATGTGCAATAACAACCGAAGGCTTGCCTTCTTTTCCAGCATGCTGCTCTAAAATGTAGCGAGCCAGCCCTTGAGTTGCACGTCCAATGACGTAACGGTTCATTCGGTTACTACCTGCCCCGATCACTCCACGCAGGCCGCCTGTACCGAATTCCAGCTCTTTGTAAAAGCGATCTTCCAGTTCATGATCATTGCCTTCCAATGCGCGCAATTCCTGTTTGGTTTCATCATCAATATAAGGGTCTTGCAGCCAGCTCTCAATGCCATCTAGTGCTATTTTACTCAACTGCGTCATGCGGAATTTCCCCTCTCCATTTTTGGTTTGTCAAAACAGGATCTCTATGTACACATGTACTCGGTTTAAACGTCGTGCTTATGTCAGCAGGACTTGCACTTACCGAAGCGGGTCTGACAAAGCAAACATGATCTCGCCCTCAGCAACAACCGTATCGCCCACTTTAGCCGTAGCTTTCCCTTTACCAAATGAGCCTTTGGAGCGAGTTATTTCCACTTCAAGCGTCAGCGTATCCCCAGGAACTACCTGTCCGCGGAAACGGAAGCCGTCCAGTCCTGCCAAAAAACCGATTTTACCTCGATTTTCCTCTAAATGCAGCAATGCGAAAGCTCCAACTTGAGCCAGCGCTTCAGTAATCAATACACCTGGCATAACCGGATATCCCGGAAAATGTCCGATGAAATGAGGCTCACTCATCGTTACATTCTTAATACCTACTGCTCTTTTCCCTTCCTCCAGCTCAATAATGCGGTCCACCAATAAAAATGGTGGCCGATGCGGAATGATCTCCTGAATTTGATTAACATCCAATTGCAACTTGTCCATTTGCTTTAATTACTCCTCCCGCTTGCAGATTCGGTTCTGAATTAGTCATGAATTGCTACAAGCATAATATTACCCATTGCTGCTGCATAAAAACAGTTCATTACGGCAACAATGTTAGATATCCTTCACCTACTGCAGAAGTGAAGGTTGAGATAAGGGGTCTTTTCCCGCCGGTTACGCAACCAGAGCGTGAAGAGACCCTTTTGCCTGTACATGGTCTTACCCCGCTTGTTATCAACTTCCCCATCATTATACAGTTATCAGATGCAAAAAGAAAATTACGCGGAAGTACCATATTGGTTGCTCTTATTATAGAGGAAGTGGGCTCTCAATTTGAGCCAAGGTGGACGGGCTGCAGGGATGGATCTTCTTCCGATCGCTGTTAACCTCGGATTTTTCAATGTATAAGAATTCAAGAATAAAATCCGAGGTTAAAGGCGAACGCTATCACTTCTTCAGAACGATTCCATCCCCTCCGCCGAGTTACTTTTGGCTCAAAAAAAAGCTCGCATCAATAATGTCCCCTTGTGGTGAAAGGCGAAACAAATCGAAGCACCCTACGGATGGCCTCTATTGGCTGCAAGCTGTCTGCACTACGCTAGGGCCCTGCCACTGGAGACATAACAAAACCCTGCGCCGCTGGCTCAGGGTTTTGTCTTACTACCCACACAAACTGCGGGTGGTTTATTTTAATAAAAGTGGCTCTGATGGCGGGTAGCAGCGGATCGAAGGATTTGGATCTGGAGAAGCGTGAGCGTTCGCCTTTGCAACGGTTTTTTTACAACTGATAACTTATAAAATAAGAAATCCCGTTGCAACAGCGATCGTAAGATCAAATCATTCGAGGAGCGGTCTTTTCCCGCCACCCACTGATTTAAAGGTAAAACTAAGGCGCAAATATAAGATCAATGACATGCTGCCAGGTTTTCCATTCAAATACGCCTGCAAGCCCTTGCTTACCCACAATCACGTAGCCTGTAATTAAACCACCTAACAGTGAAAACAGAAGCAGCAACGGAACAATGAGATAACGGGCAGAGCGCCAGCGGGACTTTATCTTTGCAGGAACCGGACGGGAATCGGATTGTTCTTCTTTCATTACCAAATCCCTAAGCCCTCAAATTGTTAGCCAGATTCATCATCGTATCACTGGACGTCAACGCTCGCGATGCCATTTGATACATCCGCTGAACTTGCATCATATCCGTCATTTCACCCGCTAAATCCACATTGGACTGTTCCAGATAGCCAGAGCGAACGGATGTATTCGGCGGAACAGCACCCGCTACACCTGTTGCACCAAATACATCGGCTTCTGTTACCCCATTCATTAATACGAACAGGTTATCAGCCCGCTGTTCCAATCCTTCCGGACGCTGAACATCCATCAGCTTGATTCGCTGCCCAACCGTTGGCGCGCTCGTCCCATTAACACGAATCAACAATTCACCGTTCTCGTTAATGGCCACCTTGGAACCCGCTGGCGCAGTCACCGGCATATCATTGTTATCCAGCACCGGGTAGCCTTCAGCCGTGGTTAGTAACATTGTCTTACTGTCATTCGGATCAGGAATAAAATGAAAGCTGCCGTCACGGGTCCATGCTTTTTGTCCATCCCCTTGCACTTCAAACATTGCATTCCCTTGAATCGCCAAATCAGTAGGAAGCCCTGTCTCCTTGAGAGAGCCTTGTTCCATGTTCTTCATAATCGAGGCTATCTTAACACCGTAGCCCAAATTATAACCGAGTGGCATAGCCCGCCCATTTTGGAGATAAGATGAAGGCTGTTGCTTTACATTGGCCAGCACATCTTCAAAGGAACTCTGCTTACTCTTATAACCAACTGTATTAACATTGGCGATATTATCAGCAATCATATCCAAACGCTGTTGCACACTGGCCATAGAGACCATTGCGCCGATCATGGAGTTATTCATCACTTACCCCCTGTTATACACGGCCTACTTCATTAACGGCCTTGTCCAAGCTTTTATCATAAAATTGAATAACCTTCTGATTCGCTTCATAAGCTCTTAACGCAGCCATCATATCCACCATCGACTGCGCAGCATCCACATTAGATACTTCCACATATCCCTGACGAACGGATACGATATCGTTAGCAGTCATCATTCTGGCTGTAGCACCATCTGTATCATTCAAGCGGAAATTCCCGTTGCCCTCACGAACGAGCTGGTACGGACGATCAATGACACTAATGCCAAGCGTCGTTCCGATCTGCTGGTTGGACTCTTTGTCCACCAATTCACCCCGCTCATTAACTTTAAGCGCTGTAACAGCCCCCGTCAATCGAATTGGATTACCATTCGTATCCAGAACCGCCGAGCCAGTCGACGACAGCAGTTCTCCCGCTCCATTTACCTGAAAATGCCCATCACGTGTGTAGCGTACATTTCCATTATTGTCACGAACCGTAAAAAACGCTTCTGGACGATAGGTAACTTCACCATTCGCATTGACAAATTTCCCCGCCTGGTCAAAGGCCATGGGCCGACCCGTTGCCGGATCGTTCACACTAATATTGGACTGTATTGCAAAATCCGTAGTTTTTCCGCTTTCCTGCAATGCCCCCTGAATGTACGGGGACAGACTTTCCTCGGCAAAAACGCCAGTATTGAGCTTGCCAACTGTACGATCCGGATTATCCGGATTACCACCCGTCATGGAAATAAGCATTTCGGGAAAAGAGCGTTGAACGCTGTTCTCCTGCTTGTATCCCGGCGTATTCATATTGGCAATATTTTGCGTCACAGTGTCATGACGACGTTGTTGTGTCATCATTCCGGCAGCCGCAGTATATAAACCTCTCAACATGTATCGCGCACCCCAATCCTGTACTCTGCTAGTCCATCATCTGCTCATACGAAGGCACAGAAGCCATCATACCAGACGACCTGACTGACCCCACACGAGTCTCTTATAGTCACTATCGGCAGATTAGAACTTTTTCTTAACCACATGATCCAAATTATCAAGCATAATTCCTGTGCCTTTAACGACACAATGCATCGGATCTTCGGCAACCAGTACCGGAACGCGCAATTCTTCAGCAAGCAGCTCATCCAACCCGCTCAGCAGCGCGCCACCGCCAGTCAGAATGACACCACGGTCAATAATATCGGCCGACAGCTCTGGCGGGGTCTGCTCCAATACAAACTTGGCCGCAGCAACAATTGCTGATACAGGATCTTTAAGTGCATCCTGCACTTCATCCGCGGAAATACTTAACGTTTTAGGCAATCCGGATACCATATCCCGTCCACGGATGTCCATCTCTGCATGTCGTCCACTCGGGTGCACGGTTCCGATAGCAATCTTGATATCCTCAGCCGTACGCTCCCCAATGAGAAGCTTATACTTTGTTTTCACGTATTTCATGATGGCTGAATCGAACTTGTCTCCTGCCATTTTAATAGAAGAAGATGTTACCACATCCCCCATAGAGAGAACAGCAACGTCCGTCGTTCCGCCCCCAATATCTACTACCATGTTGCCGCTAGGCTCAAAGATATCCATTCCTGCTCCAATGGCAGCTGCTTTGGGCTCTTCCTCCAAAAAAACTTCCTTTGCCCCGCTGCGCTCGGCCGCTTCACGAATCGCTTTTTGTTCCACTGAGGTAATGTTCGTCGGTGCACAAATCAAAATACGAGGGTGGCTGTACCAGCTTTTCCCCCCTACCCGGTTGATAAAATATTTCAACATCGCTTCCGTCACTTCAAAATCGGCGATGACACCATCACGCAACGGACGAATAGCTATGATATTACCAGGAGTCCGTCCAACCATACGACGTGCTTCCTCTCCAACAGCCAAAACCTTTTTTGTATCGCTTTCTATTGCGACAACGGAAGGTTCGTCAAGAACAACCCCCTTCCCTTTGACGTGAATAAGCACGTTGGCCGTACCAAGATCGATACCGATATCATTACTGAACATATTAAAGAGGCCCCCAAAGTGATATTTTTAAACTTAGATTCGACAAGAAGCGGCAAATATATGTATAAACCTACGGTTACATGTCATTTTTCGTCTTGTACCATCTTTTAACATATCATACTTCAGGGGGTTGATTCAATGGCTTTGCCAGCCAGTTCACTATATATTTTTAAGACTTGCCGGAAACGAGAATCTCCCTTCTTTTGCCACTGGTTTTTTTGTACTTGATTTTCGTCGCTTCCCCTCCCCGCAGATGGCGGATGGATTTATGGTATTCGAGGATGTGCTTCACTTGATCGGCAAGATCCGGGTTGATTTCAGGCAGCCGTTCGGTCAGATCTTTATGCACCGTGCTCTTGGAGACACCAAATTCCTTGGCTATCGTACGGACCGTATTCCTTGTTTCCACGATACAGCGACCGATTTTGATGGTCCGTTCCTTGATGTAATCGTGCACGCTCCCGCCTCCCTACTGTGGATAGTTTGGTACATTATATGAGGAGCGTGCCTATATATTCGCGGTTTGGCGGTAAGACATGCTTCAAAAGGCCTATTTAATTTGACAGCAGGTACATATGTGTTCACCTCTTGAACACATATGTACAATAAAAAAGCAGGGAATATGGATTCCCCGCTTTGCATGCAATGTTATGACTGATTTATTTTTTAGGAAGCAGACCTGTAGGATTCACCGGCTTGTCATCCTGGAACACTTCAAAATGCAAATGTGTTTTCAGATTCTTTTCAAGCTCGTTGCGGCCCGCGGAAGCAATCACATCGTTTTGCTTCACTTGATCGCCCTCTTTTACTTTCAGATCGCTCAAGCTTTGGTACACCGTTTTGAGATTGTTATCATGTGTAATTTCTACGACATTTCCCATCAATGGATGCTGTTCCACACGGGTTACTTTACCACTCAGGGCAGCTCTCACTTCAAACGTCTGATCGTCGGCCCGGGAAAGATCAATTCCGGTGTTCGCCGTAAAGGTTTTATCATACTCTACCATGGCTGCCGCCTGCTCATCAGCTGTCCCATTTTCGTCAAAAAATGGTTTTACAACCTGTACTGCAGCGGCATCTGTCACCGGCCATGCGAGATTTTCCGACTGGGCAACAACTTCCATACTTTCCGGCTGTTGTCCGTTGACATCTGTGTTGACTGCGCTTGTATTTTGTACCGACGGACTAGCTGGGTCAGGTTTGAAAGACTTCTGGCTGGCATCCTGATAGACCCACACTAAAGTTAATATAATGGCTGCTGCGGCAATGTAGGCTGCAGGATATGCCCACCTTTTGGACAACAGCTTTTTCCACGAAGACGGCTGTGAAGCTCTTCCACCCGGAAAGGTTTTGGGTGTATCTTCATGATTTTGGTTCTGGTTTTTATTTTGTTCACTCATTTGCTCATCACCTCAATAACCAGTGTTACCGGGTGCAACTCTTTTATACTTCAAAGTTTTGAAAAATTTACTAACTTAGAGTGCGAGAAGCCTGTGCAAAGGAAATACCAGTATAATAGTGAAGAAGAATTTGAGTAGCCGTGTACCCTTCCTTGGCCATTCCGTTAGCTCCCCACTGACTCATGCCGACGCCATGCCCATAGCCATAGGTCGTTATAGCAATCTTGTCTCCTTCGATTTTCCAGGTAAATTCAGCCGAACGCAGCCCCAGTTTGTTTCGAATTTCCGGGCCTGCAAAAACCATGCCCCCTATTTCAATCTTCTTGATGCGATGCCCTTCTGTCTTGGAGAGTACCCGCATCTCAGGCATCCCTCCTCCCCTCCCGGTAGCAGCTGTCATCGCAGCATGGCTCAATCCCAATCTATCGATCACACTCTGACGGCTCAGCGTGACGGTTTCTGCATATCGAGGAGCTAACTGCCTGTCCCATGGACTTGACACGCTCCTTAAGTAGGGAACTGCCTTGGCCCACACATCCTCTGAATTTTCGGTATAACCATTGCTGGTAGAGAAAAAAGAAGCAGTAATGGGTTTACCCTCATACACCATGATTGTATCCTTGGTATCGCGTACAGCCTGCCGAATTTTAGCCAGTTCATCTGCTTTGCCGGAATGTCCCCACTCTCTGGAAAGTTTGGCCTTAGAAATGTACGCCTGATGCTTAACAGTATCTGTCACATCCGCTCCCGCCGGGGCGCCACTGGTGTCGTCGGCCAGCAAACGGCGGGTAATGAAGGTGCGCGCGGCAATCGCCTGTGCCTTCAGCGCCTCGCTTTCGAAACTAGGCGGTATTTCGGCGGCAACTACGCCGACAATGTATTCCTCCAGCGGCAGCGTCTCTGTACGTCCCGTGGACGAGATATACACGCGTACGTCCGGCTCTGCCGCTGCCGGGACGCTATCCGCCGGAACAGCGGGAATTGCCGGGATGGGCGGGACACCCGGGAGGCGCGTAACGGGGGCATCCGGCTTCGCAGCCGCGGCAGGCACCTCGGGAGCCCCCTTTCGGACGCCCGGTGGCAGCGGCTTCGCCGTATGGCGAGGCCATGCCATTAGCGCAGGCACAGCCAGCGCAAGTGCCAGCAAGCCTGTGAGGCAAGCTGCTGGCAGCCAGGGGCGATGGCCACCCCAGCGAGGAGCGCGCCTGGCCGCTGGCCGCAGATATGGCGCCGTGCGCGGGTTTACGCCGCGTGTAGCGGGAACCGCCGCGTCAGTGGCAGGTAGCGACGCACCGGCGTGGGCGGCAGCGGGAGCCCCTGCTGCTACACGCCGGGCGGACCGTGCAGCAGCAGGCAATACGGCTCGGGTATCGGGCCGCTGCTGGGCAAGCTTGCTTGTCTGCGCCGAGGCAGCTATAAAGCCGGGTTCTTCTTCCGCAGGTAAAGTCCGGCGATGTTCGTTGGTAGGGTGAATCGGTATACGAATACGAACCTGTGAATCTTTCATAGGCTGAGACCTCCATCAAAAGCTGATTGTTCGTTGGAAGCAATGATCTGCTTCAGTAGATATGTTCAAGCATATGAGGTCGTCCACTTTGATAGAACCGTTTTAAGAGAACTGGAAGAACGAAAAGAGACAGGCTGAAAACACAAAAAAACCAAGTCCTTTCGGACTTGGTTCCTGGTTGTTCATCATATTCAAATACTGCGTTAGCCGCATACGCTCAAGCTTAAGCCAGCGAAGGCTGAATCTTCTTGAACAGATTTCCTGTCGTCTCTTCCGGCATCACTCGTTCCGCGCCGGCGGAACGATCCAGCTTGGGCTCTTCCACAGTCACTCGGTAAATATCCGCACCCAATCCAGTCAGCTTCTCAGCCAGATGGACGTAGCCGCGGTCGATGTGATGTACACCAGATACCTCCGTTGTCCCCTCCGCAATAAGACCGGCCAGAATTAGCGCAGCACCTGCACGCAAATCTGTCGAGGTCACTTTCGCACCTGTCAGCTTCGCATTGCCGGTTACAATTGCAGAACGGCCTTCGACTTTAATCTCCGCATTCATAAGATGAAATTCATCGACATGCATGAAGCGATTTTCAAAGACGGTTTCTGTAATAATGCTCGTTCCTTCAGCAGCGAGTTGAAGTGCCATCATTTGAGACTGCATATCCGTAGGGAAACCAGGATAAGGCAACGTTTTAACATCAACCGCCTTCAACGGTTTATTCGCGATGACACGAATTCCGTTTTCATCCGGCTGAATGATAACTCCCATTTCTTCCATCTTGGAAATCACAGGTCCCAAATGATCGGATATTGCACCTTCTACATATACGTTCCCGCCTGTGATCGCAGCAGCAACCATATAAGTACCTGCTTCTACACGGTCGGGAATGACCGCATGCTTCACTCCATGAAGTTTCTCGACACCTTCGATACGAATAACGCCTGTGCCTGCACCACGTACCTTGGCCCCCATGCCATTGAGGAAGTTCGCAAGATCAACGATCTCAGGCTCCTTAGCAGCATTTTCAATTGTGGTTACGCCCTCAGCAAGAGTAGCGGCCATCATAATATTTTCGGTTGCTCCTACGCTGGCTACATCCAAATAAACTTTGGCTCCGCGCAGACGCCCGTTACTTTTAGCTTCAATAAAACCCTGGCCTAAACTAATCTTGGCCCCCAACGCTTCAAAGCCCTTCAAATGCTGGTCAATTGGTCGTGTGCCAATTGCGCATCCACCCGGAAGCGAAATTCTTGTATGTCCCAAACGTGTAAGCAACGGCCCCATTACCAAAAATGATGCGCGCATTTTCCTAACCCACTCATAAGGGGCTTCACAGGAAACTATCTTCCGCGCGTCGACACGAATGACCTCATCTTGGTATGTAACGCCTGCTCCTAAGGACTCAAGTACTTTGTTAATGGTCATCACATCGTCTAGAGGAGGTGCATCAATAATAATACTTTCTCCTTCTTCTCCCAACAGAGAAGCAGCGATGATCGGCAGAACTGAGTTTTTGGCTCCGCTGACTTTGACACTCCCGGTCAATCTGTTGCCACCGCGGACGATAAATTTGCTCATCTATAATTCCCTCCGCGCGTCATTTCCCTTTTTCATCATGGAAAAAAAGAACATATTCCGCTATTTTCATGCCTTGCTTTTTCGTTACATAAAAAATAAGATTTCACTAACACCCTAACTGCCATCATACCATTGTTTAAAACAAGTATACAAGCGTTTTTTGTACTGGACAGCCACTGTACTCAACTGCTTCAGTCGGTTAAACGTATGTGGTTCTTTTGTTTACCATTGTTGACAATATAGCACGATGTTATTCGACAATTTCCGCAGTGACACAAGCCATAATGTCAGATAACCCGCCCACTTCGTTTAAAAACAAACACTTAGAGCATCTGGCTCCATGAGAAGTAGTTTAACAGGAAACCAGAAACCAGCTGCCCCACAATAATAGCAAGAAACAAATGCAGCAATCTGCCTTGCGGTCCTTTGGGATGCTTGATGAATACATCCAGCTTAAGACTCTGTAAAGCCCACCAAGCCAGCGCTATGCAGATGAGTGACACAATCATGGAGGTCAACGCAGTCATACTCGCTGATTGACTTAGCTGTTCAGCCAACTGCTGCTTTCCGTTCATCCGTAATCCCTCCCATCTGTTTCACAGACTTCTTTATAATACTCGTCGAACGCTTAATATGCTAGTCATATTTCTGTTTTCAGAACATTTATTTCGACAAAAAGTGAACAATTAGTTCTGTTTCGTGAATTTAAAAGGTACTATATACCTAGCTGAGAAGCAAGAAATAGGACCGCACACGAAATAACGATAGCTAAAAAAAAAGGGCCAGATCACAGTGATCGAAGGGAGTAAAGGTTTCCTTTTCCACCTGCCGGATATTCTCTGGCAGAAGTAATGAAGTGGTCGCCCTGTCATTCCATCCGTATACTATGCCGCACCCTTTTACAATTCCACTAAAACCTAATTTTTATTTCTTGCTGGTTCTAATACCCGTTACATTCAATCGGTTAAGCGCCCGTTGAAGAGCCACTTCCGCCCGATGCTGGTCTATCTGTTCCTGCTTGCTCTGGAGCCGCAACTCTGCCCGCTCCCTTGCCGCACGGGCACGCTCCACATCAATATCTTCAGAGCGTTCCGCACTCTCAGCCAAAACGACCACTTTATCCTTGCGGACTTCAATGAAGCCCCCATTGACCGCGATCACCTCGGTCTGACCACCGATTTTAATGTATATCGGCGCAATCTTCAAGGGAGTGACCAAGGGAAGGTGCCCGGGTAAAATACCAAGGTCGCCTTCCGAGCCGCGAACACTGATGCTGTTTACCTGTTCTGAATAGACCAGGCGCTCCGGCGTCACAATCTCTAATAAATAGGTGCTCACTTGAATCCCTCCTGAAAGCTGTCCGCGAACAGCTCACTTCGTAAGGCTAGGCTATTCGGTGCCTGTATGCTTACATGGTTTTGGCTTTTTCAACTGCTTCTTCGATGGCTCCTACAAAAAGGAAGGCCGCCTCTGGGAGGTGATCATACTTACCTTCCAAAATCTCCTTGAAGCTTCGTACTGTTTCTTTAACAGGTACGTATTTACCTGGGAAGCCGTTAAACGCTTCGGCAACGTGGAATGGCTGGGACAAGAAACGCTGGATTTTACGTGCACGTGCTACCAGCATTTTGTCTTCTTCACTCAACTCGTCCATACCCAGGATAGCAATGATATCCTGAAGCTCGTTGTAGCGGGCCAAAATTTGTTTTACCCCTTGTGCTACATTGTAGTGTTCCTCACCTACAACTTCTGGAGTCAGAATCCGAGAGCTCGATGCGAGTGGATCAACCGCAGGATAAATACCCATTTCAGAAATTTTACGTTCCAGGTTCGTCGTTGCATCCAAATGGGCAAACGTTGTAGCAGGAGCCGGGTCAGTGTAGTCATCCGCAGGCACATAAATCGCCTGAATGGAAGTAACAGAACCTTTTTTAGTTGAAGTAATACGCTCTTGCAATTGACCCATTTCAGTTGCCAGCGTAGGCTGGTAACCTACCGCGGAAGGCATACGTCCCAGAAGGGCGGAAACCTCAGAACCTGCTTGGGTAAAGCGGAAGATATTGTCGATAAAGAGCAGCACATCACGGCCTTCTTGATCGCGGAAATACTCCGCCATTGTCAGACCTGTGAGGGCAACACGCAAACGCGCACCCGGCGGCTCGTTCATTTGTCCAAATACCATCGCTGTTTTGTTAATAACGCCTGACTCTCTCATTTCATGATACAAGTCATTACCTTCACGTGTGCGTTCACCTACACCCGCAAATACAGAAATACCGCCATGCTCCTGCGCGATATTATTGATCAGCTCTTGGATCGTTACGGTTTTACCTACACCGGCACCACCAAACAATCCAACTTTACCGCCTTTGGCATAAGGAGCCAGCAGGTCGATAACTTTAATGCCTGTTTCAAGCATTTCTGCCTGAGTCGTCAATTCATCGAAAGAAGGTGCTTGACGGTGAATTGGATTTTTTTCTGCTGTACTAATGTCAGCACCATTATCAATTGGAGCGCCCAGTACGTTAAATACGCGTCCCAGAGTAGCCTCACCAACAGGTACCGAAATTGGTGCCCCCAGGTCTACCGCTTCAGCTCCGCGAACCAGACCGTCTGTGGAAGACATGGCGATACAACGTACACGATTATCGCCAAGATGCTTTGATGCTTCAAGCGTCAAATCCAGTTTGACTCCAGTCTCCAGCTCAGTCCCAATATGAATAGCATTTAGGATTTCCGGAAGCTGACCGCGTTCAAATTCAACGTCAACAACCGGACCCTGGATACTCACTACGCGTCCTTTGTTCATCTTTTGGTTTCCCTCCTACAAGCTTGCATAGCCGCAATCCGAACAACTCTGATTTGTTTTGCGCCCGCAAATGTTCATATTAATATAGGCTCTGCTATACAGCAGTTTGCAAAAGCTCCTTAAGACTGAGCATTTGCCCCTGCCACAATTTCCGTAATTTCCTGGGTAATAGCCGCTTGACGAGCACGGTTATAGGTTAGCGACAGTTCACCAATCAGCTTGGTAGCATTTTTGGTAGCAGCCCCCATCGCCGTCATTTTTGCTCCCAACTCACTTGCCTTGCCGTCCAGCAAAGCGCCGTAGATGAGCGTTTCTGCATAACGCGGCAACAGTACCTCCAGCACTCCTTCTGGCGAAGGCTCATACTCATAGTTTATCGAGGATGAAGCTGCAGCCGATTCTGGTGTTGCCATAGGCAACAAGCGGTCAACGGTAGGAATTTGAGTCAGTGCGTTAACAAAGCGGTTGTAGCATAGATACAGCTCATCAAATTCTTTGAGTTCAAAGCCCTGTACAGCCTTGCTTGCAATCGTTTTGATATCTGCAAAAGCAGGCGTATCCGACAAATCAGTTACTGTCTCTGCAATAGGAAACTCACGACGTCTGAAATAATCGCGTCCTTTTCGTCCGATGATGAAAATCACAAATTCATCGTGTGAACGGTGACGTTCGGCAATCGTCTGTGTAACCTGCCGCAAAATATTGGCGTTATAACCACCAGCCAGACCACGATCAGATGTGATAATCAGATAAGCCGTCTTCTTAACCGGACGTGTCTCCAGCATTGGATGCTTGACATTGTTCGATCCAGAAGCAATGCTGCTTACGACTTCCTTGAGCTTTTCCGCGTAAGGACGAGCCGACTCCGCTTTTTCCTGAGCTCTTCTCAGCTTGGATGCAGCGACCATTTCCATCGCTTTCGTAATTTGCTTCGTACTCTGCACACTTTTAATCTGACGTTTAATCTCGCGCATACCTTTTGCCATGATTTCACCACCTTCAAGCTTTGACCATGCCAAAGCTAACTTCGTAAGCAATTCCTATAGTTTTGAGAGATTCAAAGCTGTTTCTGTTTCGTAACATTCTAGTCCAGTCGGACATATGTTAAAGGGCCTGTTATGGAGGGTAAAACATGCCAAGGAAGCCAAAGCCCGAAGGCACGCTTCCTTAGAACATTTTTCGTCATAAACAGGCAAATTCACGTATTAAACCGATGTGGCAAACGACTTTTTGAATTTCTCGATAGCTTCCTTCAATGCAGCTTCGTTATCAGCCACCAAGTCCTTCGTATCGCGGATCGATTGAAGTACATCCTGGTGATCAGACAGCATGAAAGACAAGAAGTCCTTTTCAAAACGCTTTACATCCCCTACCGGAATATCATCCAGGTAGCCTTTAACAGCGGTATACAAGCTCACAACTTGTTGTTCAACAGGCAGTGGCTGATTTACACCCTGTTTCAAAATTTCCATCATGCGTGCACCCCGGTCAAGACGGGCCTTGGTGGATTTATCCAGATCGGAACCGAATTGGGAGAACGCTTGAAGCTCCCGATATTGAGCGAGATCCAGACGCAGGGAACCAGCAACTTTTTTCATCGCTTTAATCTGAGCGGAGCCGCCTACACGGGATACGGAGATACCTACGTTAATCGCCGGACGTTGACCCGCATAGAACAAGTCAGATTCCAAGAAAATCTGGCCATCTGTGATCGAAATTACGTTGGTCGGAATATACGCAGAAACGTCGGAAGCCTGTGTCTCAATGAATGGAAGCGCAGTAAGCGAGCCGCCGCCCAATTCATCATTCAGCTTCGCTGCACGTTCCAGCAAACGAGAATGCAGATAGAACACGTCACCCGGATAAGCCTCACGGCCCGGTGGACGACGCAGCAACAGGGAAAGCTCCCGGTATGCGGACGCTTGTTTGGTCAAGTCATCGTATACAACAAGAACATGCTCGCCTTTGTACATGAAGTACTCACCCATAGCGCAGCCGGAATAAGGCGCAATGTACAGCAAAGGTGATGGCTCAGAAGCAGATGCCGTAACCACAATTGTATATTCCAATGCACCGTGACGACGCAATGTTTCAACAACTTGAGCTACTGTAGATTGTTTTTGACCAATAGCAACATAAATACATTTCATGCCGTTGCCTTTTTGGTTGAGGATCGCATCAATCGCGATAGCCGTTTTACCGGTTTGGCGGTCACCGATGATCAGCTCACGTTGACCGCGGCCAATCGGAACCATAGCGTCAATGGCTTTAATCCCTGTTTGCATCGGCTCATGTACGGATTTACGGGCCATAACACCTGGAGCCTGACTTTCTACCGGGCGGAATTCCGTGGTAGCAATTGGACCTTTGCCATCGACTGGTTGTCCCAATGGATTAACTACACGTCCAATCAGCGCGTCCCCAACTGGGACCTGCATGATTTGGCCTGTACGTTTCACTTGGCCGCCTTCACGAATGTCGGAGTATGGTCCAAGAATAACGACACCGACATTGCTTTCTTCCACGTTGAGCGCCAAGCCGAATACGCCGGTATCGAATTCAACCAATTCACCGGCCATGACTTTTTCCAGTCCGTAGACGCGGGCAATACCGTCGCCGACTTCAACCACGGTGCCGACTTCAACGACCTCGATATCATTTTTATATTGTTCAATTTGACTTTTAATCAATGAACTGATTTCCTCAGGTTTGATACTCAAGTGTGTTCACCCCTATCTTCTATACTCGTCTGTTAAAGGATTTCTCAAGACGATCCAGTTTGCCGGCCAGACTGCCGTCGTACAGTGTATCGCCGATAACCACTTTTAATCCGCCCAGCAGACTTGGGTCCACTATATTTTCCACACGGATTGTTTTATGTTCACGGGCTCCGAATTCCTCGGCTACCGTTGCTTTTTCCTGCTCACTGAGCGCATAAGTGGAATACACCTTTGCATGCGCCAGCCCCAGCTTGTACTCCTGAATCTCAAGATATCCGGCAAGGAGAGCTTCCAACAAATCTGATCTGCTCCGCTGAATCAACAGCTTGATTGTGTTAATCAGCGGGGCAGATATCTTGCCTTCAAAACTGTTGGCCAGAACCTGAAGCTTGACCTCTTCCGTAATGTTAGGAGAATTAATGAACTTACGGATTTCAGCATCTCCCGAAACAGCCCCTACAAATGCACGCAGTTCCTGCTCGGTCTCCATAATGGTCTGCTCCCGCTCTGCCACTTCAAACAAAGCCTTCGCATACCGTTTGGCAACTACCGTATCCTGGCTCATGCTTTGCCTCCTACCTCTTTAAGGTACTGGTCGACAAGCTCTCCTTGGACTTGGTCTTCCTTGATTTCTTTTTGAAGCAATTTGGAAGCAATTTGTACCGAAGCTTTCCCCACTTCGCTGCGCAGTTCGGCAACTGCCTTATTGCGCTCGCTTGTGATTTCACGAACAGCTTCATCTTTCAGGCGAGCCGCTTCGTCTTTAGCTTGAATAATAATTTGCTCCGCTTGTTTGTTACCTGTTTGTTTCGATTGCTCTATGATATCGTAGGCTTCCTTACGCGCTTGCTGGAGAGCCTGTTTTTGCTCCTCAACAAAAGCCGCAGCCTGTTCACGGGTTTCTGCCGCTTCACTCATTTGCTTTAAAACAAGCTCACGCCGCTTCTCCATAACTGAAAAAAGAGGGCCGAATGCATAACGAGTCAGCAACCAGTACAAGATCAAAAATGCAATGATAGTAAACACGATACTTGTCCAATTTAAATGCAATTGAAGTCACTCCTTTCCGGTGAACGTCGGTTCTGGATCTTTCATGTTCAAACGAACAAAGAAGGCGCGGATGGCTGTGCCTTCCCCGCCAAACCTTGCTTCCATTCAATTAAGCGGCCGCATAGAAAATGAATGCCAGAACGACCCCGATGATTGGCAGGGCTTCAACCAGACCTACACCGATAAACATTACTGTTTGCAACGTGGCTTTGGCTTCAGGCTGACGAGCGATACCTTCAACTGTTTTACTTACGATCAGACCGTTACCAATACCAGCGCCCAGAGCGCCCAAACCTACTGCGATTGCAGCTGCGATATATGCCCAAACTCCCATTTTTAAAAATCCTCCTTAGTGATGTGTATTTGTGTTTTACATGTATTTGCAGTTAAGAGCGAAGCGAACTCCTGAACTTAACTTAAAAACCGGAAAATAAGATTACTAATGCTCTTCTTCATGTGTATCAATGGACTGGGAGATATATACGAACGTCAAAATAGTAAAGACGAACGCCTGAATGCTGCCGACAAAAATACTGAATCCTTGCCAGACAACGAGTCCCAAAACGGAAGCGATCCACCCTCCCACACCAAGTGCTGTCAATTTCAAAAGGACACTGATTAGAACCTCGCCTGCGAAAATATTACCGAACAGACGCATACCATGTGTCAACAGTTTTGAAAACTGCTCAATGATGTTAATTGGCAGGAAGAAAGGAAATGGCTGAACGTAATGCTTGAAGTATGCCTTGGTGTTACGGAAGATTCCCAGGAAGTGAACCAGGACAAAGATCATCAATGCTAGTCCGATAGACACCCCTGCATCTGCGGTAGGTGATTTCCACCAGTTGACACCTACATGAGCGGCTTCGCCCGGATGAGTCGCCTGTGCTTGCTCTAATGCTTCTTTGACCGTAACGATGTCATGTCCAAATACCTGTGCGCTTTGCACATTATCAAATTCAGTCACAATCCCGAACGGCAGCCCCAGCATATTCCCGACGAAAATGAACATGATCAGCGTCATCCCTAAAGAAAGAAATGGCTTCCCTTTTTTCAAATCCATCGTACTGGATATGAGTCCTTGAACGAACTCGACAACCCATTCCAAAAAGTTTTGCAGCTTGCCCGGATTCTCAACAGACAAATTACGCGTTGCGGCAAAAGCCAGTCCAAACACAATGGCGCAGGTCACAACCAGCATAATAATGACGGACAAGTCAATGTTCAACCCGCCCAATTGGATAATCGGTGATTCATGCAACATGTTTTCTCACCCCTTTCTCAGCTGAGCCATCATTTTTCCTGAAGCGCGAATATGATGCCTATGATTAAAAGAAGAAATTGCCCGGTCACCAGGCTCGCCATTACAGCGATCACATGGAAATAGGCCGGAAATTTTATGGCCAGTAGCACTGCCAAAATAGAGGTTCCCAATCGAACGCCAAAGCCAATGCCTACGACTCTCTTCTTTCTTTCGCCGGCGGCCGCACTTGCAACCTGTCGAATTTTGTAGACCATATATATTACATTTAGACAGCTTACTCCTGTTCCCAGAATGATTCCGTGAACAATGTCACGATGTTGGGGCATGAAGGCGGAGACCAGGAAACACAGAGCCATAATTATAAGCGCTACGATCCATAACATTTTTTGCATACGGGTCATCTCATTCATGGTTATCCCTCAATACCTTTCCGATCACAAGGGCAATACTTAATGCGCCTACAACCAAGCCTGCGAGAACGCTTACGCCAGTCCATATTCCGGAGCCACCAAGTTTGGCGTCCAGCCATTTTCCGGCATAGAAACCACCCAGTGTGCATACCGTCAAATCAATGCCGATAGCGCTCACCAGTCCTATTGCCTTAAAGGCATTTCTGGTGTTATTTCGGTCGTTATTTTGCTTGGAAGGTTTGGCCACTTTTCCATGTCACCCCTGTAATTCCAGTCCATTTTACTTAAATATAAGATGCTTTGTCAATTGAGAGATTTTAGTGTTCTAAAGTATAAAAATCAGTCGACAAAGCACCTGAAAATGCTGTATCCCTTGGTAACCGTACAGTTTAACTGTATGCTTGCCTTTTAGAAGATAATTATATTGTACGAACACCTTTTGTGAACATTGTGTGAAATTCCTCAGGACGTTCAGATTTTACCCCATAATGGTGCAAAATCGCATTGACAATTCTTACCGACGCTTGTCCATCACCGTAAGGATTCGCCGCTTGACTCATAGATTCATACAATGCGGAATCGGTCAAGAGCGCCTTTGTACGATTATAGACATTTTCTTCACCTGTACCCACCAATTCCAATGTGCCCGCCTCAATGCCTTCCGGTCTTTCGGTCGTATCACGCAGTACCAGTACAGGTACTCCGAACGAAGGCGCTTCTTCCTGAAGGCCGCCGGAATCCGTAAGAATCAGATGCGTGTGCGGATAAAAATTGTGCAGATCCACAACGTCCAGCGGATCAATCAGCTGAATGCGTGGATGATTGCCTAAAATCTCAAATGCAGGCTCCTTTACAGCCGGACTTGGATGAACCGGATACACGATGGCGATATCCTCAAACTCGTCCGCGATCCGTTTGATCGCGTTAAAAATTTGACGATGCGGCTCTCCCTGGGACTCCCGGCGGTGTGCTGTCATTAGAATCAAGCGTTTGCCTTGAGCCCAATCGAGTACCGGGTGCTCGTAATCCTGGCGGACCGTATACTGAAATACATCCGTCACCGTATTGCCTGTTACATATATTCGCGATTCCGGCTTATTTTCCTTTCTCAAATTCCCAGCCGATAAAGAAGTCGGCGAGAAATGCAGGTCAGATAGCACGCCTGTGAGCTGACGGTTCATTTCCTCAGGGTATGGAGAAAGCTTATTCCATGTCCGCAGGCCGGCTTCCACATGTCCTACTTCAATTTGCTGCATAAAGGCTGCATAGCTGGCCAGGAAGGTAGTCAGCGTATCGCCGTGAACCAGTACGATATCGGGCTTGGCCTCGCGCAGTACAGGTTCCAGCCCCTGAAGTACACGTATGGAAATTTCGTTGAGTGTCTGACGGTCTTTCATCACGTCCAGATCATAGTCTGGCTGAATATTAAAGACTTCCAGAACCTGATCAAGCATTTGGCGATGCTGAGCTGTAACGCATACCACGGATTCGATATGCTCCGGATGACGCTGAAGCTCCAGAATGAGAGGAGCCATTTTAATCGCTTCCGGACGTACACCAAAAATGGTCATTACTTTGATTTTGGACATTTTGTGTTGAACTCCTTTTCATAATAAACGTCCGGCTCACAGATCTCCCTTATACGAAAACGATGTGCCCGCAACGTCCGTTAATTTCGCTGAAACGCCAAAGGCGGTCTACTTGGTTCCGTACAAGCGGTCTCCCGCATCACCAAGCCCTGGAACGATATAGCCATGCTCATCCAGACGCTCGTCCAGTGCAGCCACATAAATGTCTACATCAGGATGCGCATCTTGTACAGCTTTGACTCCTTCAGGAGCAGCAATCAGATTCATCATTTTAATTTGCGTACAACCTCTCTTTTTCAACACATCAATAGCCGCAATCGCAGATCCCCCTGTAGCCAGCATAGGGTCAATGACAATCAACTCACGTTCAGTCACATCTGTAGGCAGCTTCGTGTAGTATTCCACAGGTTGCAATGTTTTAGGGTCACGGAATAGCCCTACATGGCCTACCTTTGCGGCTGGCAGCAGCTTTACGACACCATCTAGCATACCCAAACCTGCGCGTAAAATCGGAATGAGTCCCAGCATACGTCCAGAAATTACTTTACCTTCTGTTTCAGCAACCGGTGTTTGCACCGTAATGCTTTCGAGTGGGATATCCCGTGTAATTTCATAAGCCATCAAAGTTGCGACTTCATCCACGAGCTCGCGAAAATCCTTGGTGTTGGTCCGCACATCGCGGATAAATGTAAGTTTGTGTTGGATCAAAGGGTGATCACAAACCACCAGTTTTGCCATGATATACTCCCTCCGGTATTATCGTCACGTTCTTCCACCAAGAATATCGAACATTCTGAATGGAAAGGATCTATGTAGCCTATTTGTACAAGCCAAATAAGTACAGATGCAGTGCGTGCCTGTAAATCCTGTTTATTATAACATCCCCTTGGTTGATTTAACACCTGCCACCGTAACCTTTTGTCAAGGGAAAGACATGTAAAGTAAAATACATATTTCTCCCCTTTCACAAGTGACCTTAGTCATAGTAGAAATAGAAATAGCCATTAAAAAAGGCTTTGGCGGTCCCCAAACCAAGACGATTATTTGTAAACGCTTCATTATATATATATCCAAATATGTCCAACGATACGGACTCGAGCGACTTGAATGGTCCCCCTTTGTCAAAACAGCAAACCGCCAATCATATTAGGCATAAAAATGCATTGTTTGCAATGTATGACGAAAATCCGGCTCACCTCTGAAAATATGGGTGCTATTCCCATCTGAGCCCTTATTATCCTGAATATAAGTTTTCGAGTCGTAAAAAAAGCTGTTTTCCCTCCGGCTTACGGAAGGAAGACAGCCTTATCCTAACATAGGTGATTAATTGAATTAGTATTGAATGCCAGGATAGATCGGGAATTTTTCAGTCAGCTCGCCAACCGCTTGGCTTGCTTTCGACAATACCGTACTATCCTTCGGATTCTTGAGCGTTTCGGCAATGATTTTACCGATTTTGACCATAGCCTCTTCATCCATACCACGGGAAGTCGCAGCAGGGGTACCAATACGAATACCACTGGTAATAAACGGACTGGTCGGGTCGAAAGGAATCGCGTTTTTATTCACCGTGATGCCCACGGAATCCAATACATGCTCCGCTTCTTTGCCCGTGATGTTCAAGCTGCGCGTATCCAGCAGCATCAGGTGATTATCTGTACCACCAGACACAATGTTGATCCCTTCCGCCAGCAATGTTTCAGCCAGCACCTGTGCATTGCGAACTACTTGTTGGGCATAGGTTTTGAAGGAAGGCTGGAGCGCTTCACCCAAGGCAACAGCTTTGGACGCGATCACATGCATTAGCGGACCGCCCTGAATGCCCGGGAAAATCGCCTTGTCAATCGCTTGCGCCCACACCTTGCGAGTCAGAATCAATCCTCCGCGCGGACCGCGCAGCGTTTTATGCGTTGTTGTTGTCACAAACTGAGCGTGCGGAACCGGGTTAGGATGAATACCCGCAGCTACCAGGCCCGCGATATGTGCCATATCTACCATAAATAGAGCACCCACATCGCTGGCGATGGAAGCAAAGGCTTCAAAATCAATGGTACGCGGATATGCGCTCGCTCCGGCTACAATCAGACGAGGGCGATGCTTGAAGGCTGCCTTGCGCACTTCATCATAATCAATACGGAAGTTGTCTTCGCGTACACCATAGGCAACAAAGTTATACAACAAGCCGGAGGCGTTAACGGGACTTCCGTGCGTCAAATGGCCGCCATGCGCCAAATTCATACCCAGTACGGTATCGCCGGATTTGAGTGCTGCCAAATACACGGCCATATTGGCTTGTGCTCCGGAGTGAGCCTGCACGTTGGCATGCTCGGCACCGAACAGTTCTTTAGCACGGTCACGCGCAATGTCTTCAACGATATCTACATGCTCACAACCACCGTAGTAGCGTTTGCCCGGATAACCTTCAGCGTATTTATTCGTCAGTACGGAGCCCATCGCTTCCATAACCGCTTCGCTGACGATGTTCTCGGATGCAATCAGCTCAATATTGTGGCGTTGCCGTTTCAGTTCAAGTCCCATTGCTTCCAGTACTGCCGGGTCACTTTTACGCAGATGTTCCATCATGATTGATTACTCCCTCTCCATAGTCAATTGTTAGGTATACAAGCAAGCGCTTGCTCCTCTGTTGGGTACCTCATCACCCATGCAAAAAAAGCCTAGTACAAAACAAACAATCCATGTCAACTGCTAGTCACAGCTTCCGCCTTCTTCTTGCTCAAGGGTGTATACCGCCCGTTGTCCGCCAATCAGCGGCGGGCGCGTGAATGCAGCCGTCACACGTGCCTCGCCAATCCAGCGAAGGCCTGGACGAAACGGAACAGCTACCGGGCGCAGATGCATGCCAATTAGCGTTTCACCAATGTCTATCCCGGCATGTGCCTGCACTTTCGCCGCCAAGCACGCGTCGTCCAGTGAACGATAGGCAGCCGCAGCCATAGAACCACCTGCCGTGCGTACAGGAACGGCTGCTACTTCCATCAATCCCAGCCGCTCCAGTACAGCCCTCTCAACGACCAGCGCACGGTTCAGATGCTCACAGCATTGAAACGCCACGTCAAAGCCATACTCTCTGCGTACGGATTCTACTCCAGCCAGCAGTTGCTGGGCCACATCGAGCGCTCCCGCTGTGCCAATCCGGCTTCCAGCCACTTCACTCGTGCTCACACCAACAACCAGCAGATGGCCAGCCTTCAGACTGGCCTCCTCTGCGAGTTCCCGCACGACAGAAGCAGTCTGTGCTTCAAGTGAAATCTCACGATCCAATTGTCCTGCCATTGGAACCTCCCTTGGTTGAACAGTCCCCCAGAGACCAGACACGGTCACATGCCTCAAGTTCAACACACTCTCTCCCGATATCACAACCTGACTATATTATAGCCGATGATTCAGGTTTCGAGCAGAAAAAATAGAAGCACACAGAAGGTGGCAGAAGAACCGGAATAGTTTATATACGAAAAAAGAGCAGTCCACACCTATGTGGAATTGCTCTTTGCCCAGGCGACCGGCCGTATATCCGATGCTCCATCGTGGTTAATCCCACTTTTGTCGCCAGTTACACCGGACTCTCATTTTTCCACCTTATCTTAACGGATTAACTGCCGAAAATCAACAGATTCCGTACAAATTAGATGAGTGGTACTCATTTTATTCGGAAGAAGCCTTGAGCTTGTCCAGCAACTTATGCAGCGCCGTGCGAATTTCCGCAGCCGTAACATCATAGTCTTCCCTCGAGCCGCCGAATGGATCAGAAATATCAGCGCTCGGAATCCGCTGATGCAGTTCAATCATCCGCTCACGCTCCTGCGTCGACAGCTCTTGTCCGAGTGCAGCCATCAACTGCTGCGAAGCGTACAGGCCATCTAGCTCCTGAACATCCTTCAGCACTGCATCCCGATCCTCCACATATTCCTTGAGCGTAAATACTTTGCCTGCTGTATGTGGTAACCGCTGAATGACGTGCTGCTTGTGCCCCTGCGTCAAGGTTAAAATCAGATGGGCCCACTCGGCGAGTTCGTTGCTCAAAGGAGTCGAAGTCATCCGGTCCAGAATATCCTGTTCCCGAAGAACCGCCTCTGCATGCCGGGATATTGGCGCGCCTTCCATCGCGGCCACTCCGGCAGAACGTACTTCCAGCTCCAACCCGCGTTCAATAGCCAGCTTACGCAGCATCCCTTCAGCCATCGGACTACGACAGGTGTTCCCTGTGCATACAAATAAAATATGCTTCAACGTTTTCACCCCCCGTATGTTAACAATATATAAACAGAGGATTACTAAAATCCTGTATTTATTTTACACTGACTGCACTAAAATCAAAACATAAACATAAAACCAAACGCCAGCAATATAGCCCCGCCCACGGCCTCTCCATAATCCCCTAGATTACGGCTGACCTTGCGGCCCAGCAGCAACCCCAGCATCGCCATCGTTCCACCGCAAAAGCCGAAAGCCAGAACGCTCAGCACCAGATCGCTCTGAAACATCCCCAGCGACACTCCTACAGAAAATGAGTCCATGCTTACTCCCAGTGCAAACAATAAAAGTCCCAAAGGCGAACGATGATCCAGTGCTTGTACGCCATCCCCTTTGAAGGAATTATATACCATATGGCCACCTAAAAGGGTGAGCAAGCCCCCTGCGAAATAGGTTGTCACATGGCCCAGCAAAGAACTCATATAGTGGCCTGTAAACATCCCCAGCAATGGCATCAGAATGTGGAAAAAGCCAATTATCGTGCTAATACGCAGCACTTCCCGCAGGCGTATCCCCTTCATACCGATTCCTACGCCCAGCGATAACGCATCCATCCCCAGCGCTACTGCCATGATCAGAATCGTTACAACCTGCCCGGCATGGGCAGAGGTTGGTAGCATACTCCATCCCTCCATTGTCCGTCCCTTCTTGTACACGTTATGCGGACAAGGAGCAAAACAGTACAAGCATACAAGGATGAGACAGTACGAGGACGAGGAGAGAAAAAGATTTTATAAGAGTGGTTACGATAAGACGGGAACCATTTTTGTTCTCCAGCAAGGTGTGTGATTCTTGCTAAAGACGAATGATTCGATGGCCTGCTGCTTTCAGCAGGCGATTCATGACGGCGTCTCCCAGCCCACTGGAGGGACAGGCTTCCGACAAAATATAGGTGACGCCGTCTTCATCGCAGCGGCGCAGCACGCCGTACAGGCGCTGCGCCGCCTCATGGAGCGCGTCCCGCTTGCCCAGCGAATAGACGCGCTCTCCGGCATAGCTGGCGGCATGCTCATCAAACGCGAGCACAGCCGTGCGCTCCCCCCGCGCGCGCGCCTCCGCCAGCGCGGCGCGAATCCAGCCCGCCACCCCAGCGGGCGACGGGCCCTGCACCACGCTCAAGCGGCCCCGCGGCGCGTAGTGCGTGTACTTCATGCCCGGCGAACGTGGTGCCGGGCTGTTGGCGTCCTCGCCAGGCGAAGCGGCGGCCAGCGCCGGATCGAGCGTGACGGCGCGAGCCACCGCAGCGAGCTGCTCGGCCGTCACACCGCCGGGGCGCAGAATGGTGACGGTTCCGTCGTCACCAGCCTGTACCACCGTGGACTCCAGCCCCACACCTGTAGGGCCTCCGTCCAGAATGCCGCCAATGCGGCCCTCCAGGTCCTCCTGCACATGCTGTGCAAGGGTCGGGCTGGGCCTGCCCGAGCGGTTCGCGCTGGGAGCAGCCAGCGGACAACCGGACTCCGTGATCAGGCGCAGCGCTATCGGATGATCCGGCATACGTACGCCGACCGTGTCCAGCCCCGCCGTTACACGGGGTGATAACGCCTGCGGCACCGCCGGCAGCACCAGCGTCAGCGGTCCCGGCCAGAACGCATCCATCAGTACCCGGGCCGTATCGTTTATTTTGGCAACCATGCCGTTTAATTGGACAGGATCGGAAATATGGACAATGAGCGGATTGTCGGAAGGACGTCCTTTGGCAGCAAATACCGCCTCCACCGCTTTGGTGCTGCGTGCATCGGCACCCAGGCCATACACGGTTTCCGTAGGGAAAGCCACCGTCTCCCCCGCTCGGAGCAGCACGGCGGCCTCACGGATCCCCTTTTCCGCCATAATCCGAACCGATTCATCCCCTATTTCGCTGAAGGCGTCCACTTCAGTCTCATGAACAGCAACCGTAGCATCAGCTTCTTTTAGGCTAGCAGACACCCTTTTAGCCGTTGTAGCCATGTCCGTTTCGGGAACGAAGCCTCTTACATCCCACCATTTTGTATGCGAAGCCCCCAACACCTGCTTGAACGTATGAATTTGCTGTTCATTCACTTCCCGCTCGGGCTTCTCCTTCCGTGCCAACTCTCCGTCCACATCTTGCATTTGATTCAATTTATCGCTCATATCTAATCATCCCGTATTTTATTGTCAAAGCTCGATTCATCCCGCTTGAGCCCCAAAGAAGTCAATTTGAATACGTGGTTGAACCGGCTCTGCCGTGCGCGTACCTACTGTACATCCCATTATAGCATATGGGAACTGCCCCGTTCTTCACGGCCATCGTATTTACTGCTTGCAACAAAGAACGCAAACGATCCATCCCTTTTCCTTAACTCATGGGACTTAGGCAAATAAACCGCTCACCCATCCCAACAGTCCCGTAAGGGCGTCCCACAGAAAAAAACGCACTTCCGGTTTCTTGTCATTCGCGTTTGTCCGGCTGTCTCTGTGATTCGCTTTTGCCGATACCGTTTGTGCCGCCGCTTCTCCGCTGCCTGCATCAATAAAACACAGGGGCGGAAACAGCACGCACCACCAGTTTTGCCCTTTGCCTTCTCCCAGCGTGACCCGAAGTGCCTCATAATTCCCCGCAGGATAGACAAGACCACCATACATTTTCGTCGGAAAAGGTACGCTCGCCAGCTCCACCTGATGATCATACGCAATACCTCGCCGAGCCAGCTCAGCACCTACCAAACGATCAATTTCAGGCAAATGAGCAGTAATCAGCACTCTCGCCTGATTCAGGCTTTGCGGATTTTCAAGCTTCCCTACCCATGCATTCATCTGCTGTACGATAGTGTCCCGTATTTCGCGCTTGATCAACTGATCCTGTGGGCGATCCGAATTGGCCAAAATGCGCAGGCGAATGGAATCATGCGGAATCACTCTCGCCCCTGTTGTTGTCATTCCTGACATTATAGGGCCTTTGGCTCCTGTCGACACAGCAGCATCCATTTTTTGACCTTCCCAGGACATCATTAAGATCGAAATACAAAATAATATCATTGCAACTTGCTTTACCCAGTTTCTCATCTTGCTCCCCCCAAAACCAAACTCTATGATGTCTATCAGTCTGTCCGGTTTGCGAGAATCTAAACCTATGAATCTCGTAAAATCAGTTCAAGGTCACTTTACAACACTTGACCAAACTAACATACGCATTAACCCCGCCGCAAAAAGCTTGATCACAGCCTGTGAATATGAAAAAGGTCCAGATTTTACAATCTGGACCTTCCATTCCGAACCTTTCACGGCATCATTTTAAATTTATTCGAAATATCAACTTGTCTCTATCTACAAGTCTCTACTTACAATCCGTTCATCAAGTTTTTTTCGCTTTCGTCAAGCTCGCTCTGGAGGGATGCGGCAAATCATCTTCCATCTCCTGGCCGTGTACCTTAATACTCATAACCAGGCCAATACTAGCCATGTTAATGAGCAAAGACGTACCCCCATAGCTTATGAACGGAAGCGTAATCCCCGTAAGCGGCATAATGCCTATAAATGCACCGATATTCTCAAAAATCTGATATAGCAGCATGGACACAATACCCACGATAAGATACGGTCCGGCACGATCGCGACATTCCAGCGAGATCAGGATCATCCGGTGGATCAGAATAAAATAAAGCAACAGCAGCACCGACGAGCCCACAAAGCCGAATTCCTCCGCTACAACTACAAAAATAGAGTCTGCGTACGTATAAGGCACACGTCCGGACTGTACCGAGGTCCCCTGCAAAAAGCCTTTACCCATCATCCCGCCGGAGGCAATCGCCAGCTTGGCATTTTTGGTATGGTAAGATGCCTTCGCGGTCGCTTTTTCCGGTACAAGCCAAGGGTCCAGACGCTCTACCCAGTGACTGCGCCCAATCCCCTTCATAAAGGTGTCTATCTCATCGTGAAATGAAATATAGGCCTTGATCCCGCCGCCCACGGCGACTAAAAATATGATAAATCCAATTAACGCATGGGATGCCTTCACATTCCCAATCCACAGCATGCCGATGACAATGACGATGTACCCGAGCGCATTACCCAAGTCATTTTGTGCCATTACCATGGCAAACGGAACAAAGCTCACCAGCGCAACCGGCAGCACATCCTGGATAAAATACAACTTGCTCTTGCGCTTTTTGATCAGCATATATGTCAGAAAAATGATAAGAACCAGCTTGAATACCTCAGCAGGCTGAAGGTTCAAGCCGCCAATTTTCAAGAAGCCCTGAGAGTTGTTAACCGTCCCGCCAAAAAAGCCGAGAATGAGCAGGAATATCCCGCCTCCGTATACATACAGTGCCTTTTTAATAAATATCCGAAAATCGACCACCGCTATACCCAAGATCGCCACAAAACCCAATATATAGTATCCGATCATCTTCTGGTAGTCATTGCCGTGCTCCGCCAGGTTTGTAGGGCCTCTGCCCGCACTATATACCGTGATGACGCTGATTGCCATGAGCAAAACTAGAATAAAGATAACCGGACCATCCATTTTTTTTAATTTCTGAAGCATGATTTCCCCCTGAGCCGTTTCTCGGTCATACTCCTCTTATTCTAAAGGAAAGACTCGCAAAAAGAAAATACAGCACTACTCCAAGACGCCTAGGACATGTCGTTCAATCCCTGCAAGGTCCGGCACGATTAATATCGTGCTCCAATGACCTGCCTGTTCCAGCAGGGCGGCCACGTCTCTGGCCTGCCCCATCCCCAGCTCAAATCCGATGAGCCGGGGTGGGGCCTCAAGGAGCCCAAGCTGCTCCAATATCGCCCGATACGGGCCAAGTCCGTCAGGTCCGCCGTCCAGAGCCATACGCGGCTCATGGTCGCGCACCTCCGGTTGTAAGCCGGCGATATCCGCAGCCGGAATATACGGCGGGTTGGACACGAGAATGTCCACCGCCGCTCCCGCAAACGGCGTCAGCAGATCGCCCTCGCGAAATTCCACGGCGACACCGTTCGCGGCGGCGTTGCGGGCTGCCATTTCCAGCGCAGCGCCGGAAATATCCCCGGCCGCCATGCGCCAGTTCGGCCGCTCCGCCGCCAGTGTCACGGCAATCGCACCGCTGCCTGTGCCGATATCGAGCGCCTGCGGAGCGCCGTTCGGCCACAAACGATCGCCGTGCTGAAGTATCGCCTCGACGAGCAGTTCTGTCTCGGGACGCGGGATTAGCACCGACGGCGAAACCGCGAACGGGCGGCCATAAAATTCCTGCCGACCGATAATATATTGCGCCGGCTCACCCGCTGCTTTACGGGTTACGACCGCTTCCCACGCTTCCTTGCCAGAGGCAGGGAACGGATCGCCCAGCGCGGCGTAGAAGGCCGTACCTTCCAGCCCGAGCACATGCTCCAGCAGCAGGCGTGCGTTATGCTGCGGCTCCAGTACACCGCAGCTTCCTAAAAAAGAAGAAGCCTCAATCAAGGCTTCTCTGATACTCATGCTACGCTCCGGTGACATCCGATACACTTGATCACGTTCGTGTCCCAAAGCTTAAACTCCTTGTTCCATCAAATCAGCCTGCTCTGCAATCGTGAGTGCCGATACGATTTCTTCAATATCCCCGTTCATTACCTGATCCAGCTTGTGCACGGTCAAGCCGATACGGTGATCCGTTACACGGCTTTGCGGGAAGTTATAGGTACGAATGCGCTCACTGCGATCTCCGGTACCTACTTTGCTCTTGCGCTCGCCTGCATATTTGGCTTCCTCTTCCTGGCGCATCATGTCCGAAATCCGGGCACGTAAAACTTGCAACGCCTTCTCCTTATTGGAGTTCTGCGATTTGCCGTCCTGACAGGTTGCCACGATGCCTGTTGGCATATGCGTTACACGCACTGCGGATTTTGTCGTATTGACAGATTGACCGCCTGCACCACTGGAACAGAACGTATCCACACGGATATCCTTGTCCAGAATTTCAATATCCACTTCTTCTGCCTCAGGCATGACGGACACCGTGGAAGTAGACGTATGAATACGTCCACCCGATTCCGTCGTTGGAATCCGCTGTACACGGTGTGCGCCGCTTTCGAATTTCATTTTACTATATGCACCGCGTCCGTTGATCATGAAAATAACCTCTTTAAAGCCTCCAAGGTCATTCATGTTCGCGTCCATCAATTCCACACGCCAGCCTTGAGTATCTGCATAGCGGGTATACATCCGGTACAAGTCCGCTGCAAATAGTGCCGCTTCATCGCCACCCGCTGCCCCGCGAATTTCGATAATAACGTTCTTATCATCGTTCGGGTCCTTCGGCAACAGCAAAATGCGGATTTTCTCGTCCAGCTCCTGTTTGCGGGCACTCAGTTCTTCAATCTCCATTTTAACCATTTCACGCATTTCGTCGTCCAGCTTTTCTCCCTGCATCGCTTTGGCAGCGTCCAGCTCTTCAACGACAGTTTTATATTCGGTATATGCTTCATAAGCAGGCTGTAAATCAGACTGTTCTTTGGAATAATCTCTAAGTTTTTTGCTATCGTTCGCCACATCCGGATCGCAGAGCAGTTCGCTCAGTTTATCGTAGCGGTCCGCTAATGATTGCAATCGGTCCAACAAGCGATTCACCTCTTCAGTCAATTTAATATGAAAACCAGCTTCAAATTCACTGGCTACAGCTCTTTATTATAACAACTAATCAGTTAATTAGCTACAAATAAATACTTGCTAATTTAGGATTTTGCAAAAATCCGCAAATCTAATGGAGTCGAATACACAAAATCCTGAATGAATTGAATGATCGATAAGAGCTGAAGAGGAAAAAGGCTTATTGCTCTTGGAGTTCCCAAAGCAAAAGCCTTCTATCATTTTTCCTTTTTAACTCAACGGCTAAATTCTTTTTCGAAAATGGCTTGATTAGCGATGATAGGTTCTGGACCGACCGCATTGATGTTCGTCACCAAAATATCCTTCCCGCCTAAGGTACCACCCGCTAGCGTTTCAAACCCATGAATGCCGCCGCCATGTCCCCAATAGGTCTTTCCGTTCGGCAGAGTCACCTTATAAATTCCAAGTCCATATTTGCCATAAGGTGAGTCCACACCTGTTGTCATCTGCTTCATCATCTTGTCATTTAATAATTTCCCACCCAAAAGCGCACTAAAAAAGGTGGTCAAATCTTTCCCTGTCGAAATCATTTCCCCCGCAGCATTCGCGAATGAAGGATTATACTCTGTGAAATCAAACAGTTTCCCTGCCCGATTCATACTATAGCCTGTGGCATGCTGGCCCGGGATTTTCGGATTACTACCACTAAAGGATGTATCTGTCATCTGAAGCGGGCCAAGGATACGTTTCTTAATCTGAACATCGTACTTTTCTCCTGTCACCTTCTGAATAACAAGACCAGCTAGTACGGTATTTGTATTCGAATAGTCCCAGCCTGCCCCTGGTTTAAATACTGGCGGCTTAGCCAGTCCCATACGTACAAGGTCAACAACGGTATATTGAGGAAATGAGGTAGCATACCGCATGTCTTTACTCGTATAGCTTGCAATCCCGCTCGTTTGGTTCAATAACTGACGAATCGTGATTTTGTTGCCGTCATACCCATTGCCCTTTACCACACCTGGGAGCCATTTTTCTACCGAGTCATCCAGATTCAGCTTTTTCTCCTGAGCCAACTGTAAGACAAGGGTAGCAACAAAAGCCTTTGTGACACTGCCAATACGGAAAGTAAAGTCCGGCTCCATCGGATTTTTATGATCGAGGTTGGCTACACCCGCTGCATAAGACCAGTATTCTCCGTCTCTTAACCCAGCAGCAACTATGCCAGGGATATCCTTGCTTTTTGCTTTCTCATCAATGAAGTGTTTCAATTCTTCCCCATGTTTTTGAGCTGCTTGATCCGGGGTGGAAGGTTGCTTGGCTTGTCCCGAGAACTCAGTCATCTGGATGTTCTCAATATGAGATACAGCACCTTCCCCTAATACGTTAATACTCATCGCGATCACATGCTCGCCGTCTTTTGTTCCACCTGCGAAGTTGGTGAATCCAGGAATGCCACCTTGATGACCCCATATGGTAGTGCCATTCGGCAATGTTACTTTCTGAATACCGAGTCCGAATTTCCCGTGTGGAGTATCAACAGTGGTTAACATTTCTTTCTGAATCTTAGGTGTTAACAATTTTCCGCCCAATAAAGCACTAAAGAATGTTGTTAAATCTTTCGCAGTCGAGATCATTCCCCCTGCTGCGTCTGCAAACGAAGGGTTAAGGTCAGTCATATCCATTAATGTACCGGCATTGTTAAAGTATCCATTCGGGCTGTTTTTCGGAATGGATTGCGAGTTTTCTGGTAAAAACGTTTCTTTTAGTTGAAGCGGCTCAATAATTCGTTTCTTGATTTGTTCGGCATATGTTTCTCCTGTGACCTTTTGGATAATGAGTTTCATCAGCACTGTATTCGTATTCGAATAGTCACCTGTGGTTGGTGTATGCTTTAATGCGCGAGAAATGAGTTGTTCTGCTGTAAACGTTTGAGTGGAGTTCTGGAGTATACTTTCCTTGAGTTCATCATCTAAGTAGTCTGCCACTCCACTCGTATGATTTAATAACTGACGAATCGTAATTTTGTTACCGTCATATCCGTTTCCTTGTACGACACCTGGGAGCCATTTTTCTACCGAGTCATCGAGGCTTAGCTTCTTTTCCTCAGCTAGTTGCAGGGCCACTACACCGACGAACGATTTCGTTATACTCCCGATTCGAAATGAATAGTCAGCTTGCATCGGTTTCTTACTTTCTACATTCGCTTCGCCGGAAGCATACGACCAGAAATCCTTTCCCTTCTTTACTGCAAAGATGACACCTGGAATGTTTTCGCTGGCAGCAGCTTTATCAATCGCTTCTTTTGTTTTGGCATGAACCGTTTCCTTTTGTTGCGTGATTGCCTGGTCCACACCTGCCTCCGCACAACCGTAAGTAGGTAGTATCAGCGTTCCTATCAATAATGCAGATAACGTAAGGGACGCTCCTTTTTTCATGTGGAATGGTTTCATTTCTCATCATCTCCTGTAAGTTGAATTGTGTTGTCTCACACATCCACCTTATCTTCAGGGCTGTAAAATCACATAGTGACAAAACCGTTCTTTCTATAAATGACATCATGCCAACCCATCATGTTTGCGACATGATAGAATGTCATAGAGGCTGTATGACATGGCGCATTTTGCTTGACGAATCGGGAATTGGTGAGGCATGATGAGTCAGAGACATTCGGGAATTTTCTTACCATTCAAATGAGCAGGAGTAATATGACAAATGTTATCCATGATAAAAAAATGGTTTTGGTACAATTGGGTGATTTTTGCTTTACGAACGATTTGGCTAGGCATCATCGTCATAGCAGATGTTATGTATCCGGCAATGATAGCCGTTCCGTTCGGAGTCATCATCCTTATTGCCTTTTTGGTTTATGCCATTCCATTGATCGTTCAATATCGAAAAGAAAATTGGTATCTGGCAGTCGAAGTCTTAATGACAGGCTTTTTTTATCTATTTGTGGCCTATGTAGCGCCTGCTTTGACTTGGTCTTTCGTTTTATTGGTGATCATTATTGGTGTAGCCAGCAGTCGCAGAACATATATGTGGACGGGAATCTCTAGTGGGATTATTTTTCCGGCTTTGAACGGGTTGATTACCAATCGTCTCCCGTACGAGTTCATGTTTAGTTGCAGCTTTGGTTTTGCGATCGGTATGGCTTTTAGCATATTAATTGAGTCTCATAAGCAAGGCCGCATCATTCAAGAACAGAAGCAATTATTGGAGCAGCATATTAAGCAAATCGAGGAGCTTACACTGATCGAGGAACGTAATCGGCTGTCATATGAGTTGCATGACACAATTGGGCATTCGCTAACCTCGCTGATTGTGGGCGTTGAATCACTCCGATCCTCGGTTCCTGATTCACAAATCGAACGAGTCGACAAACTTGTCTCAATAGCACAAGGCAGCTTGGATGATATCAGAAAGCATTTTCATCAGCCCTCTGATGCGCGCTTGAACCAATCGTTAAGTGAGGCACTACTGGAACTGACAGAAGAATTTATAAAGTCAACAGGTGTAACGGTCAACTTCCGTGTGATCGGCAGTGAGACGCTCGTTATGCAAAAAATGAGCTTTTGTCTATATCGTTGCCTGCAAGAATCGCTCACAAATGCGGTTCGTCACGGCCAAGCAAGTGAGATATCTGTTGATCTGTATTTCGAAAGTCAGCAACTCCGTTTACAAATCGAAGATAATGGCAACGGACTAGAATCGACCGAATTCGGCTTAGAACTAAAGGGAATAAAAGAACGGCTTGAGCAACTGCAAGGTACGCTGTCCGTTCATTCACAATCAGGGCAAGGAACCGTTGTCATTTGTAATGTTCCCATAAAGGTAGAAGCTGGACAGGGAAGTATCCGCCTACTTATTGTTGACGATCAGGTGATGATTGCCGACAGCTTACAGCAAATCTTAAGCCAGCAGGACAACTTTATCGTTGGTGGTACAGCTAGTGATGGGCAAGAAGCATTAGAACAATGTGAGCGGCACCAGCCGGATATCGTGTTAATGGACGTGCACATGCAAGGGATGAACGGACTGGAGACCTTCCTTCAAATGAAAGAACGCTGGCCGAACATGAAGATTGTGATCATGACAACGTTTGAGGATTCGGTACAGGCAGCAACAGCACTGGAGCATGGGGCGGAAGGATATATGCTGAAGTCAACTCGTCCTAAAGAGATGATGGAAGCGATGAAGCTCATCTATAGCGGGGGAACGTGGCTTGATCAGTCGATCGCCACACGCGTATTCGAAGAGATGAAGCGCCAACGTGAGCAGTTAGAGAAGTACAGCCCGAATGATCCGTATGGGTTGACGAAACGGGAAAGGGAAATTTTACAGCTTTTATCGGATGGGCTTCGTTACAAATCGATTGCCACCAAACTATATTTATCGGAGGGAACGGTACGGAATTACTGTTCCACCCTTTACTCGAAGCTAGGTGTCAGCAACCGGGAAGAAGCGATTGAACTGGCGAGAAACGAGAGTATTCTATAGAAGACAAAAAGACGGGAGAAATCCTTGTGTTAAACTGTTCAACTAACGGGGATCGTTAGTTGAACAACAATAGCGGCAGTCTAAGACTTTATTATCAGGGTCTTAAACTACCGCTTTTTCTTGCTATGGATCAGACTGTTACTTATTTTTCAGAGGTTGCCGAATACTCAGGAAAAAAACGTGTTAGATGAACACTTCCAGTCTATAACAATATCATCATCCGACAGTGGATTCTTTTTCTGGACGAAGAAAGACTGCCAAGTTTCTCGACTGCCTTATAATGGGGTACTTCTTTTCTTCGCAGTTATTTATCTATCAGCTCAATAATCATTTTTAAGAATTCATTAACGTTTAATCGGCAGAGAATAGTAGCCAAACGCTAAATCAAGCAAGGCACTTGCTTCCTGGCGCTTCAGTAAAGCTTTTGCACGGAATGTGAAAGAGCCATCAGCGCTTACCTTCGTATCAGGATCGACGATGCCTTGTGAAACAAGTGCAGTGATCGCATCTTTTGCCCATGCATCGGCTGTATCTTTCAGCTTCGTTTTGGTGCTTGCCACAGGTTCAAGCTGCTTTAAATTTTGGATCATGGCAGCAGCGACTTGTCTTTTGATTGGTGCCGATGGGTTCAAATTAGGGATGCCCGCGGCTAATTGCTGTCTAAGCCCGTCTTCACTCCCGGCCATTACGTAATGGCCTTCTGCTTTGATCAGGGCGTCAGTAAATTCGCCTTGTGTCATAGTCCCTGTAGGATCAAATTTACTTCCTGATTTCGCCCCCATAATGGAAAAGGCGCTGAGGTTGTTGATATGGGTCTTATAGCTGCTAGAGTTAGGGACGTCTGAGTAGGTCTTTTTCATTTCCATTTTTTGTGAATCAGCAACAAGGCTCAAGCCTTTTATCGTTGTATAATAGAAGTATTTGATGTTACCGCTTTTGTCTTCCTTGAACGCGACTTTTTCTCCTGCCTCATCTACAAATAGCAATGGGTGAATCATTCGCAGCTTTTGTTTTCCGGTTGCCTCACCCTCAAGCACGAGTGATCCATTCTCATAGGTAATAGAAGTGCGTGTCCAATAGGCACGCGTATTTTGATACAGCCCGAAATATTTTTGCGCATCCGCTTCACTCAAGGACAAGTATACAGGCTCAGCTTTTTTTTCTGTTTCTGGGAAATAATGATCCATGAATTCTTTGTAAATATCAGCGCTAACCATTGAATCATTGTTGTAGGACATGAAAAAGCCGGTTTTTTGTTCCGGGATCAATACCATCAGGGAACAATGGCCTGGCAAGTTTCCGCCCTTCAAAACAACGTGCTGACCATTTGCATACTCTGGAAAATAGTTTTCAAAGCCTACGGTAGTGATTGGGATGTCCTTTTCCGCGAAAACCTGGTAAGAATGCATCAATTCCATGCTTTTCTGGCTGACGATTTCCTTACCGTCAAATTTTCCGTTTTGCAGCTGCATGATCATGTACTTTGCCATGTCTTCTGCTGTTGATAGAATGCTTCCCTGCGGACCATCAGTTGGAGCGTGTCCTTCTAGCGGACGTGGCTCGCCATTAAGATCGTAATGGGCAGCCATTCTCTTCAAGAGCTCAGGCTTGAAACGTACACTGGTCGAGGCCATTCCGAGAGGCTTGAACACTTTTTCATCCATATACTGGGCAAAGGGGATTCCACTTGCTTTTTCCACGGCGTAGCCAGCGAGTAAGAATCCTGTATTATCATACGTATAGGCTTCGCCAGGTGGTCGGATGACGGTCGGCATGTGCTTTGGAAGGAATTCATCCATAGAGATGTCCTGCCCGATGTATTGTGGACCGGTAAAGGTAGTTTCGTCAGGCAATTCGAAGCCGGGTGTGTAGGTGAGCAAGTCGTACATGGTGACTGGTTTTCCTGTTTTATTAGGAATTTTTAGCCCACCGAGATATTCCTCTATATTGCCATGCAGGTCAATTTTACCCGCATCGACTTGCTGCATGGCAGCCAAGGCGGTAAAGGTTTTCGATACTGAGGCAATTTGGAACACCGTGTCTTTATCAACAGGGATTTTCTTTTCCTTGTCAGCAAAGCCGTAGCCTTTGCTTACGATGACTTTGCCATCACGGACGACAACGAAGCTGGAACCAGCCACATTATATTCTTTCATTTTTTCTGCAAACAGTGGATTGGCAAACGCTTCTATTTCTTTGGCATCCATCGGTCCTTGGGCAGCATTGGAAGCAGTCTGAGTGGATTCTACAGCACCGAGCGACTGCGTGCATGCGGAAATCAAGGTTGTGGAGAGAAGAAAAACGACGAAACTCATTTTTTGTATCACTTTTTTCATGTCCGATTCTCCTTTTTGTTTTGACGCACCGACTCTGAAAGTGAGTGCTTGAGCACAGTATGGCAAAGCTCGCGTCATACTCGGTAGTTACTTCTTGTCATCACTTTTCCGATTTACGAAATAGCTGCTGTCACTGTGATGAAATGACATGACCTGTCATATGACATTTTGATACTGGCTCATGTGACACGCAGTAGAGTACGATAAGGGCAGGCCGTCATCATCGTGTCGGGAAAAGGTATAGATAGGAGAGAATTAGCTTAGATGAAAAGAGCGATCATGCTACACGTTCAAAATGTTATCTTTTTGCTGTATACATTTGTCTCGGGAGTATTTTATTTATGTTTTTACTTGGTCAGTATCGTGCTTGGCTTGGCCTTGTCATTTACCGTAGTGGGAATTCCGTTGCTCACCAATGTGTTGCGTACAACCCAAAACTTGGTCCAGCATGAACGTATTCAGACGAAGATTTATACCGATATTTCCATAGAACCGTTGGCAATGAGACCAAGAGCGAAGGGAAATCAATGGATGCAGGCAAAGACGGAATTAATGAATGTAAGAAACTGGATATCCATTTATTGGCTGATGCAAAAATTTGTCCTAGGGTGCATCTCCCTGGTGATCGGAGTGCTCATCTACATTGCACCCGTATGCTTTGCGTTCATACCGTTGCTCTATCCTTTCGTGGAGCTACATTTTTTCGGGAGCGTAGTGGATTCAGGGCTGAAGGCATTGCAAATTATGAGTTTAGGAATCATACTCATGATCGGTTGCTCCAAGCTCGGGAATGGTCTGGTACTATTAATTGGTGGGTACACCCGCTTGATGTTCAAAGCAATTAGGAGATGATGGTTTGTTAGATATCGTGAAACAATGGGCCTGGTATGACTGGGTGATGTTTTTTTTACGTCTGATCGTTTGCTTTTCACTCACCGTTACGACTGTAAAATTTGGAGATTATCTCACGCTGCCCTTATGGATGGTTATACTTTGGGAAACGCTGGTTTTTTCCGTTCCGTGGATTTGTTTAATGCTGAGCTATCGTTACTATCTGATAGCAGAAATGCTCTTGTTTGGCGGATTATCGATTTATCTCACGTCTATGTTTCCGGAGGCGTACCTTTCTTTTTTGATGCCAGCTTTTTTGATTGCCGCCAATAGTGCGGAGAAATCGTTTCGCTGGTCGGCTCCCATTACGATTGTTTTTATCCCACTGTTGATTATGTTTTTTTCTCGTGCAATTGATGTGTTCGAGATTTTTCCGCAAGTCGGTCTTGCTTATGTGATAGGGTTTGCCTTTCATTTGCTCATCGTCAATCATCGGCAAAATGAAATTATTCGCAAGCAAAACAGTGTGCTGGAGCAATACCTCACCCAAATCGAGAGAGTGACTCTGCTGGAGGAGCGGGACCGACTCTCCAAGGACCTGCATGATACGATGGGGCATTCCTATGTCTCGATCATCATGGGGCTGGAAACCTTGCGTCAGGATGTAGCGTCGCAGGAAGGGTCGCAAAAGCTCGAATCCCTCTTGCAGCATGCGCGAAAAGGCATGAAGGAAGTGCGAGGGTACTTGCATCAGATGGGTGCACCGCAAGAGACGCTTCCCTTGGTTCATTCGCTGAGGCAGCTTGCGGAGGAGTTTCAGACACATGCAAAAGTGAATGTGCGGTTTCGTGCGATTGGAGAAGAGCATCCGGTCGGTAAACAGGTGAAAATGACCTTGTTTCGCTGCTTGCAGGAATCTTTGACGAATGCCGTACGTCACGGACACGCTACAGACATCGTCGTTTCCTTGCATTTTGAGCAGCAACAGACGAGGCTGGAAGTACAGGATAACGGTCACGGGGTGGATAATTGGGAGGATGGCTTCGGGATCACGACGATGAAAGAGCGGGCCGCTCTTCTGCAAGGAAGAGTATCCGTATACTCAGAGCGGGGAGAAGGAACGCTCGTTACTTGTTTGGTGCCGAGGATGGTAGAGAGCGCCGATGAAATCATTCGTTTGTTTATCGTCGATGATCACTCGTTTATTCGGGAAAGCTTGCGCACCATACTCGAAGGACAGCGGGAGCTGCAGGTAGTCGGGATGGCCGAGGATGGGGCCCAGGCACTTAAGCTGTGCGAGGAGCTAGAACCAGATCTAGTTCTGATGGACTTGGAGATGCCGAATATGGACGGGATTACTGCGACAAAACGGATGAAGGAAAAATGGCCCGATATTCGTGTTCTTGTCCTGTCCACGTTTCAGGATACTGAAAAAGCCAAAGTAATCATGCGCAGTGGTGCAGACGGCTATCTTTTGAAGTCGATTGAATCACGCGAGCTTGTGGAAACGATTCGTCTTGTCTATCGCGGCGGTACGATGATCGCACAGGACCTGTTTCATAAAATGCTGGATGCACAGCAAGTAAACGAACAGGATGATTTCCTCGTTGCACCGAAAATAAGAGAAAATGGCTTAACGAAGCGGGAGCTGGAGATTTTGCAGATGCTTTCTCAAGGCATGCGCTATAAAATGATCGCTTCCAAGCTGTATTTGTCAGACGGGACAGTGCGTAACTATGCGTCTACTTTGTATGACAAGCTCGGTGTACGGAATCGGGATGAAGCGGTACAAAAAGGGCAAAAGGAAGGGCTTCTGTAACGTATGATAGCCAGGGAGAGCAGGCCCTGGTTTTTTGCTTTTCCTGTCCTTTTCACGCTAACACTGAAACAGCTAAATGGATAATCTGTGGAAAATCAAAAGAGACCCGTAGGAGATCGTGGAATTCACTGGTTTCCCCATAAGAGCGGAAGAATCGCCTACAGCAATATAAAGGTCATTTCCGATATTGGCATGATCCATAATTGGTTCATCAAATAACTTGCGTCCATAACTATGTAATGACTCAATATCCTTGATTACCGGTTCCCCGTCTGGCAAAATTTCCACAAATGTTTTTAGCCCCTTATAATTTGTCCTTAATTCAGCAAACGTGAAGTAGGAGCTTGCTCTTTCTTTTGCCCCCACTCAGAACCTTTATAATTACCGTATAAACCATAGTAAAAAAGAAGACATGCTTTACAAAGAGATTCCATCCAATTCCCCGTCATAATTGTAACATAAGCTTCTAATTTCTGAATCCTTAATACTACAGTAGCGGCTAACCTGGTTAGGAGCATCGCCACAATTAATGAGGGCAACAGAGTCAAAGACATGACTAGCAAATTCCCATAGATTGATTGCGGCCAGCGGATCAGAAGAATAGCTTCGATAACGTCCTAGTTCACCTTTGATATCATTAGTAGAAGTAATAGCCATAATGACATCAGTAATCTCTTCATCTAGTCCCATTCCCGGCTTCATAGACATAATATGACTTGCTGTGACGAAGGCAAAAGGGAAAAAAATGCTTTCAATCCAAAAGAACCGGCGGCTGCCGGTTCTCTCCTTCCTTCCTGATCTACTTACAAGCCTGTACGCTCCGTGGGTTGCGTGAAACGATGGACAGGAAGTAGAGCGCCTGAGTAGCGGCCCAGCGGTGCGTACTGGCTCTTAGGTGGCGGCTGCCGCCTTAGAGCCAGTAGCATGAGCCATGTTTTCGCTGTTTTTATCTGAAGAAAACAAGTATTAGACTGAAAAATAAAGTTGCAGACTGGTTCACCGGCTTCTACCAGGCTTGATGGTAAAGAAAAATAAAAAGAGCCGTCCCAAGAAAGTACGACTCTAACTACAAAATACACCCTTGCTCTTTTGTAAGGTGAAAATGTTCCAATCCACTCATAAACTTGCCTAAATATGTATAGTATTGTTTTGGGAATATCATGTAATTATTGACATGTAATCTATTATTATTCAATAGGAGGAATAATCTTTGAAGAAGAAACACTTTATTGCATCAGCATTATCTGTAGGTTTGCTAGGAGGAGCCATTGCCATACCCAGTGCAATTTTTGCGGATTCATGCTGTAACTGATTCTGCCAATACATCCACTGCGGTGACCCAAGATGCTGGTAAAAAAACTACTGGTAACCATGTAGTAATTCCTCAAAGCGTGGGAAATTCCTTTAACTTTACTGTAGGGGGAAGTGCAACTGCATCAGGTAGCTTCGAGGTTCCTAAGGATTTCGGATGGGTTAAATTGCGCATTAGAAACTATAATAAACCCCCGTTGATTTTACTGTAGAGCACAACGATTCTGGTAAAACGTATGTTGACGGCCAGACAATCAGAAAAAACAGTGTAACTATTTGGAGAAGTACTGATGCTATGCGTTCAGGGCGATATTCAATTCAATTCCGTGGTGGTTCAAACAAAGTGAATGTGGAAATATGGGGCGTAGCCGGTTCACTTTCTTCCGATGCCAAGTAATATCTAAATAAAACAAAGAAAGCTTCAGACCTTCATCCGGTTTGGGGCTTTCTTTGTTTGCAGCTCCACTTTGAATGTATTTTCGCTTAGCGTATGTTTTTCGCGTTTTGTTGGCGGTACCCCATGCCTATCAACTTAAGAACTTGCTTTATTCAAAAAAATTTTTAGAGTAAGTTGTTTTTGAACCAGAAAGGCATATCTTTAACTATAAAAACTATGACAAAATTTATCCGGTTTTCCTTTTTACCTACTTGCTAAATTCAGCAAGTAAAATATTTTTAAATGGATCAGGAATATCAGCTTTAAGGCTGTTCAAATTGACGGCCAATGTATGCTTGCCTCCAAGTGTGCCACCAGCAAAAGTGGTAAACCCTAGAACTTTACCCTGGTGTCCCCATATCGAGACACCGTTTGGAAGCTTAGTTTCATAGATCCCAAGACCATATCCGGTTCCTTCTCTATCTGTAGGAACTGTAGTAAGCATTTGTTTTAGTTGCTGTTCCTTCAGTAATTTGCCACTGAGTAAGTAAGAGAAGAATTTGTTTAAATCGTCAGCAGTAGAAATCATATCTCCATCCGAGCTACCTGGGTTAATATAAGTAACGTCTTTTAGCTCACTTGCTCCGTCTAGTTGGAAATAGCCACGGGCATGCTTGGTGCCTGGAATCACGCTTGAATTGCCAGGTAGGAATGTATTTGACAAATCAAGCGGTTCAATAATCCGATTTTCAACCTCTTCCGCATAGCTGTTTCCAGTTACTTTTTCAATAAGGATCCCCAGTACTACGTATCCTGTGTTTGAATAAGACCAGCCCTTTCCTGGGGCAAAGTCTGGGGGAAGAGAAACCCCCATCTTTACGAATTCTTCAGCCGTATACGATTTTTTTGTATCCATCATATCAAAGTCTTTTGACCTTGTGTAGTCAGCGATACCACTTGTATGATTCAATATCTGCCGGATAGTAATCTGGTTACCATCATATCCGTTTCCTTGAATGACACCAGGCAACCATTTTTCAATGGAGTCGTCTAGATTCAAACGGTTCTCTCCAGATAATTGAAGTAGAACTGTTGCAATGAACGTCTTCGTTACACTACCAATGCGAAAGCGAAAATCTGTTTTCATTGGTTTCTTGGTGCTCAGGTCCGCTAACCCAGCGGCATAACTCCATGTTTTTCCACCCTGAGAAGTTTTAGCAAGTATCCCAGGATATCCAAGTTGCAATGTATCCCGCATTTCCTCTTTGACGGAATTACGTTCTCTTTGAGTGCTTGTTTGTAACGGACTAGATACATTTTGAATGGACTCCGCTTTTACAGTTGAGGTTGGTGTTGTGTATAACAGAGAACTTCCAGTCATTAAAAGGATTAAACCTGTAGATGTAATTTGACAATGCTTTTTCATAAAGATATTCCTCTCCTCTATTCATATTGTATCGGTAGTTATTTGCTGTTTTATACTAGTCACACAGCTTTCATCTTAACCAAAGACAAATGGACAAGAGTGGATTTGCAATCATCTGTGCACCAATTATTTCTACAAACAACTTTCTGACCTAATAAATGATTAATCCCTCTTTTTCAGATGCATGTTAACCTCTGTAATTTCTTCTTTTCTTCCATAGAGTTTTGTTAATTAATTTGTTTTTATATAAATATATAGTATCTATTCCCCCTCTCGTTCTTCTCTACATTTTGATCATACACAATGAAAATCTCTTTTTTCTTACTCCTTCCTTACAAATTCCTTACGTTCAAAACCACTTCTATAATTCGGTGGTTTTTATTTTAAGAAAACTCAGTTCTATTAACTTGATACGCATAATCAAGGTAATTTTGTGTAAGGCGACTTCTTGTTAAATTATATTGCGCTTCTAGAATATATAACTTGAACTATTTAAAAATTGGCATGCCAAATAAACCCTGCGGGTGAAGCTTTTTTTGCTTAAGCCGCTGGGCTGTCAGACATGGTATACTGATATACGACACCCAATATATCAAAGACTGTTTTTTTCTCATATCTGTGAGATTTTCGCCCGTTACGCTGTAGGAGGTTGAACAGGCGAAGTAGAATCCTTGATATTTCTGTGGTGTCTTTTTCCATGGCTTTATGTAAAAGAGGGAAATAATCCATAATCATATACATTGATTTATATTCACTTAGCTCCCGTTTTTTCTTCACAAGAAGTAACTGCCGCATTTGAAACATCGTAGAGGAACAAAGTAAGATAGCAATTAATTGACCATACAAATGACACTCTAATCGCTCGTGCTTCACCTTTTTACAATGATGAATCTGAAAGAACGATTTCCATGTCTTGAACAAAATTTCTATTTGCCAGCGCAAGGAATACAAATCATGGACATGTCCCGTCGGGACAATATCAGTAGAGGTGTTCGTCATATATACATTTATCCCACTCAACCGTTTACTACGAGGAGAATACGTCATCCCTTTCTTTTTCTCACGAACTGCTTGATCTTGTAGGCGTTTTTGCTGTTGTTCTTCTGTAAGACGATGAACAATGACACGAGCCGGTAATTTTTCAACCATTCCAATATAGGCGTCTGGTATTTCATAGGTTTGTCCCGGTTGCAGAGTGTTCATCAGGTCCTCCATATCCAGTTGGATATACTGAGATCCCTTTTTGATTCTTCCATCTTGGAAATACTCCGGCTTCGGATTTTTCTGATACACGCGTGTATTGGATTTGATACGAGAGATATAGTATGCCTGCTTCTCTTGTATGTGTTGAAGATCTTTGAGATGAAAATAGCCTAAATCCCATATGCACAAGTCATTTGCTTCCACAGAGGGTACACAGAGAGAACCATAGGTACGATCGTGTTGTTTACCTGGTCCTGTATGAATATGAAGGAATTGTCCTGAGGTGAAAATATTTTTGATGCAGACAGCTTTTGGGTGAGAAGCTGAGTTAATATGTGCCGTAAAAACTCTACAGCAGTAGTATTAAAACGTTGATTGAGTCCTTCGGGACTCATAAGTATGCCTGTTGCTGCTTCTAAACCACTACATAACTGGGTCAAGGAAGTTTGAGCCACACTCTGACTTATCCATACACATAAAGCTGTTATATCTTGTGCTCGATATTTACTGGTTCGTTTTACAAATCCGATTTCTTTGGCTACATGCTGTAAGTGAACAGGCGATATATAGCGCTGAAGCTCTTCTGCAAACAGCTGTAATACTTGAGATACAGAACACGTCATACAAAAATGCGCCATCCTTTCCTATGATTCTACAGAAAGAATAGCGTATTTTTTCATTTTAGGGAGAATTTTATTTTGTTAACTTGATGATAATGTGCTTCTATCCCACATCGTCTCTAATTTGAAAACATTTATTCCATCTAATGATCTTTTAATAGAATAACCTAGCTGACATTTTTAAACAACTCTATTGACACTTAACACTATCATCAGTACTACACTTCGTTAAGCCACATTATTACAAATTATTGATGTAGTTGAGATGGACTGACTTTTTGAATTTGAACAAGTATATCAAACGTTTTACCTAATGATATATCAACAGTTTTTGGTATAGCAGGGCCTTCTTTAGTTATTCCAGCGAAAATTTGATGTTGTTCGTTTAACCAAGTTTTTGTCACGCCGTTCGCCTTACGTAAATCAATAAAAAATTGATCTTTTTTGACCTGTCCAAAAATGTAATTATAACTGTTTGGATCATCTGATTTTAATATTCCATATGGGCCAAATTCACCATCATTATTATAGACATTATATTGTCCTTTATAAACAGATGTTCCAATAGATACATACCGTTTTCCATAATATTCTGCTAAATGCTGCCCAGCTACTTTAGGGTATATAAATGGAATCATATTTGTTTTCGAAACGTGTCCATTATGTCCCCAAACTATGGTTTTCCCTAAATGTTCTTCAGTCCACTTCGCATTTTCATACATTGCAATATCATGTTTCAAATAAAAATCCGATGGTTTATCAGGGGATGTTCCTCCTAACATTGTAGTAAACTGTTCAATAATACGAGCATTTTGTTTTATCCATGCGAACTCTTTGGATTTTCCGTTTAGATAACTTTTATTTTGTTCTAATAAAGCACTGATTTGTTTAGCATCTGAAATATACTTTTCTTTTTCTTCTTTCGTAAGGCTCTCAAAAGTATTCATATCCTTTGTTACAGGTATAAGACCTTTTATCTTCTCTTCTACTCTAGGCACAAGATCTGATTTGTTTCTTTTTATATATTCTATTATATTATTATAAACATTCTCGTTTACTGATTGAATGTCCATCCCAATGATACGCACTTTAGATTTATGTTTTGGATTAGCATTATATTGTCGAATCCAACTAAGTAGATCTAACATTTCTTTTGTGTTAAATACTGGTGATAGATGTTGGCTTGGGTTTCCCTTACCAGTAAGAACATATCGATCAAGCTCCAAAGCTCTGTCCCATCCCTCTTCTAAAACTAAGTTGATGAATCCCTTTTCAGATACTAAATAATTAACAATGCGTTGTTTCATTGTAAAAATTTCATGAGCCCCATGCGTAGCTTCACCTAAACCTACAATTGAAGCTGAACCTACCATATTCTTAAGTGGTTTTAAATCATTAAAAGATGCAGTTGGATTAGTTGTTTTTAAAGGCTTTGCATGCATTTCTAACCATTCCGCTATTTGATTTGTATTGTAGGGAGCTGTAACAGAAACTCCTGTTTTCGAGTCTGCATAAGTACTTCCAACAAAATTAGTCAGTATTATAGCAGAAACACCAAGTGCAATAATCATTTTCTTTTTCATAAAACCCTCCTGAAATACTTACTTGTTAGTTTTTTGACATGCTCTAAGGACCCCAGTTTAAACTATTAATTCTCTTATTACTGTTAAGATAAATTTATTCTAGTTCCTAAAACCAACTTATTTCTTAATAGGTTCTTAAGAAATTCTTAATTCATTCATACCAATATAAAACCAAATAACCTTCAATCCAAAAATAAAGGGAGCAGGTTATTTGGTTATTCATTCCGTAAGCTTAATGCTCAAGTTAGTCATTTTTCACACGGTTAAACTAGATTAGATGGGGTACCGCTCAACATTTTAACGAAAATATACACTAAGCAAATTTCAGCATAAAGTAAGCCACTTTTTCTTAAAATTGTTTCTTCCCTTTCTCGGCGAAAACCAGCAATAATCCAAACAAATAATAAATGATACTTACCGTAATAACACCATAAACAACCTTATCTTCAGGAAACTTATGTATGTTTAGAAAAGTTTTCTATTTTTTTCATAATAAAAAATATAGAGTTTGAAAAGAAACCTTGTAAAATCAACTGATTATAGATATCGCTAATATAATTTTGATTATTTAGACAATGATAATCACTAGATCTGGGTGTGTTAAGCCAGTAAAAAGGAACACTTAGCCCATTGTCCCTACAATAATGAGACTTTTATAGTCAGTTGGATTTAATACTGTACTCAAAGCGGGTTGTAGCTTATCCAGTATTGTGATAATAATGATGTAATGATTGGCATAAAGCTCCTCCTAAATTATTACTATATGATAATTATACCAAAATACCCATTTTTTTGTATAATAAAATAAGTATCGGAGCACTGGTTCTGTTGCTAAATTTTCTACATGAAGCTACACTCTAGAAAACAGGATCTAGGAGAATCAGACATGAGATATTTTAAAGGAAAACAATTCAAGAAAGATATTATTTTAGTAGCTGTCGGCTACTACTGCCGTTTTTCTTTAGGTTATCGTGATGTATCTGAAATCCTGAAAGAACGTGGTATTTCAGTGCACCCAACAACCATCATGCGATGGATTCATGAATATGGCAATCCCATCTATCAAATTTGGAAAGTAGAAAATAAATCTGCACGCTTATGAAACCATTCATGCCCTATATAAACAAAGGCGAAGTCTTCAAAGAGACTCCGCCTTTTCAACGTACAATGAACTTCAACAATTACTAGCTACTTCCTAAACATTGTTCTTCATTTACCAACCTGTTTATGCTTTTTTCAAACTTTGCAACAGAACCAGTTTAACCATCATCGTGTTCATGGAACTTTAGGTTATTTAAGTCCAGTTGAGTTCAGAAAACGAGCCCTTAAAAAAGCAGTCTGAAAAAGAACCTTTATACTGTTACAGCTTGAGAAATCCATTGAGCAGTTAGTTCAGGAGATTCAACAGGAAACTGATGACCGTACTGAATACGTGTAATATCCAAGTGTTCAAACTGCTTTGGGACATGATGATCTTTGTCCAAAGCTCCCCATAGTATCTTAATTTTCCTCTTATCCCATGTCTCGGGATTTAACTGAATGGATTTTGATATAGTTAAGCAAGACATGACCGTAGCGTTAGTTTTGCGTATACGGGGGGATTTTAAATCACGGACCACAGAATGAGCGTAATTACTCAATAACTGACTGGATGTTCTGAAGCTATTGGTTTGAAGTAGCTCTTTTTCCAAACGGGCGGGCTCCATATATTTTAGAACGAAACTTGTAATACGTCGAAATCTATATTTAGGTTGGATAGGATGCAGTACTGGCTGCAATAAAATGAGTTGTTTGATCAGTGAGGGCAGCCGTTCCATCACTTGAGCCGCAATCAATCCGCCAAATGAATGCCCCACTAATATAACGGGTCTGTTCAACTCAGTGATCATAGTGGAAATGCTCTCTACATAGCCTTCTAGCACAGAAGGATTATGGTGATAAGGGGTACGCCCAAATCCAGGTAAATCTACGAACCAAGTATTTAAACTGCTTAAAAATTGTGAGAGGGGCAAAAGGGCATCGGCATTGCTGAACGTCCCATGAAGAAAAATAATAGGCGTTTCATTCCTATCTTTCTCTAGCGAAACTAAGTTAGCCCTTCTTCGTTGACTAAAATCTTTCTGCTCATTTTGATTCAGGCCTAAATGATTTAACCGATAATCCAAATCACTAATGACAAAAGGGAGCGTGGACGGAACTACGAATGAATTTCTGCCGTACCTTTGTTCTATTTCTAATTTACTGTCAACAGGGAATTCCGACTTAACAAGAAAAGTCAAGGATTCTTTAGGAATACCAAGCATCTTACCAGCACCCATTCTAAGCACAGTTTTCAATAACGGAAGCGGTATAGTTCCTAACGGCTTTGTTGTCTGCAATTCGTGTGCCATGAGTTTGATGAAAGTTCGGATCGACGGACTCTCTTGCTTAGAATCTAAAAGATGGTAGGTATTGCTTGATAACCCTTCTGTATTAGCAAGTTTTGAAATAAACGAAGCCACATGATCAATATGAACCATTGGTAACCAATAATCGTCGCCGCCTGGAACAAGCGGCATAAGATTTCGCCTTACGGCATCGACTAAGATACTAAGGCCTCCAATCTGTTCTGTTTTCCCTGAGAAGGAGTCTCCGACGACTGTACTAGGATTAACAGTAGATAAGGGAATGCTCATTTTATGAAGAGATTTTCGTATATAAGAGTCTGCTAAAAACTTCATTTTTTCATAAGGCGGTTGATTGTCCAGCAAATGATCTAGATCCAACAATGCATTTTGTTCATGATAGGGACTCATAAAGCCTGAGACATGGATAAAATGCTTTAATTCTTTTGCAGCGTGGATATCCTGTGCTAGCCGAACAAGGGATTTTGCAGGGGTGAGGAAAGACTGCTCAGCTTCACTGAGGTTCAACTCAATATTCATTGGACCTCCTGCATGAATAATTAGATCAGTTGCAAGTAATTGCTTGTAGCTGTCATCACTTAAACCTAATCGAGGCTGCGTTAGATCACCGATAACAGGAACAATGTTGTTCTGTTGATCGGGTGCCAGTTGATTGATGATGGTAAGAAGACGATTTTTTTGACGTACAAGTGCATAAATCTGATGCTGAGAAGCTAACTCAGCGATTAAATGACGTCCAATATAACCAGTTCCGCCGGTCATGAAGATATTCATAATAAAAACACTCCTTTATTATTTTATAGTACTAACTAGTACTAATATATCTAAAAATATTACTTTAGCATGGAAGCTAAAGCAGGAAATAAATTTTTGATCATATCTTGGTTGTTAGAAGCTTGAGCCAAGAAGAGAGCACCCTCAATAGAGGAGACAATCAACATAGCTGTTTGTTTAACGGGCAGCTCTTCCTTTAGTTCTTGTCGTGCAATCCCTTGGGCTAAAATCAATTCAACACCATGCAGCTGTTTTTCAAAAAAACTCTTGATTCTATCTCTAATTTCAACCGCGTCAATAGGCGTCTGTGTATACAGAGTCAGGAAAGGACAACCGCCAAGGTAGTTATTTTGTTCAATAGAATCGCTTAAAATGTGGAGTACCGCTTCTAATTTCTCCTGAACGGTGAGCTCAGTTTGAGACACAATATAATTAATTCGCTGCTCGTAATGTGCTATCAACTGATTAACAATAGCGAGCAGCAGCTCCTCCTTGCTCTTAAAATAATAATAAATGTTCGTTTTTGAAACTTTGCTACGTGCGACTATGTCGTCCATGCTTGTTGCCAGAAAACCATTAGTAAGAAACAATGTAAAAGCCGATTGCAGAGCAATATCTTTATTACTAAGTGTATTTCTTTTCATATTAGTACTATACAGTACTACAAATGGAGAGTCAAGGGAATGATTGATAAAATGCATACAAATATAAAAATCACTATGGAGGTATCAATACTTGCAAACCCTTCTCTTTATTTAGAAAGGGACTTACATCATTACTTATGTACAGCAATATGTAGCATCACTTACTGCATCTTTAGGAATATACAATTTACCGTCTTTTATTTCATATGGAATGTTATTTCTTTTTAGTTTAGTTGTGTCAATACTATTAGCAGTATCACCCCACTGTACTAACTTACCGCTATATTCTTTTTGACAAGCTACTAACATTAGGAGAATAACAAAACAGAAAAATAGATTTCTAAAACGATGTTTCTCCATAATAACCCTCCTCCCCTACGTATTTTACCATTGAGAATAAACAATTTCTGCAAAAAATGGATGTATATCGTATTCATGCTTGGTTAACATAACGTATCATTATCAGTAGTAAAACAAAAAGCTCATTCCTCCTAGGGATAGCATCAATGTCCATCAAACTAATATTTTGAAGTCCCCAAAACGAAAACTTTATCTTGCCACAATTATTTATAACAATTCAGCTCATTTTTTTCGTTTAAGAAAACAATGAATTTCTTAAGTTGATGGGCATGTGGCGGTACCCTATAATAATTTTTTTATCTGAGATATTCGGCCTTGTGACACGCCAAGCCATTCGGCATATTCGCTCTGTTTGGCTTTTGGATGTTCACGCATGAGTTCCCGTAGAATTTTAAGCAATTGTAACGTAGATCGATGGACTTTGGGTTCTTTATACTTCTTAACAGCAGGAACAGGAATGGAAGTAACACTTACGTTCCCCTTCAGGTTAAGTATACATTGCTTACATAAAAGAGAGCTTTTAAAATAGCTTAAATCCTGGATCGAGTTGCACAGCTTACAGGAAATTCCGCTATTGTATTTTCCTAAGCCCATAAAACCTGTTTCAACGTCCACATAGAATTCTAAAGGTTTGTTAGAAGATGATATATTGTAAATATACAAATATTTCATTATATAATATAAATTCGCACAATACGTGAAGGGTGGTTTTATTCATGGAAAAAATCACACCTATGATTCGCACAGAAATTGAAAAATACCTAAAACAGAACAGCATAACTCTGACCGAGTTTGCTCACATCATTGATTTAAATGTAGGTACACTTAGCAGTATCGTCACAGGCAATCGTTCTTTATCTGTTAACCAGTTAGATCGCATTACTGCCGGGATGGAATTACCACCAGACTATTTTTATGAACGTTACATTGAAGAGTGCATCATAGAATCACCATCTCTGCATTGGCGAAAAATAAGCCCATTTTTATTTCGTTGTGCGGAGCTCAGCCGGTTGGATTGCATACAGCTCGTTATGAGTCTGTTGTTAGATACTTCAATGTACATCCAGCTACTTTTTGAAATGGCTGAGGATCTGCTTCAAAAAGGGTACCGAGACGCGGCGGCCTGCCTCTATGAAAACGTGGCCGACAGTGAAAGAAAGCAGCATTCAGAACGGCTTGCTTTATGTCAGTATCGGTTGTTCAGCCTCCGGATCGGGAAAGATCAGGCTCAAAATCTTCAAACGGCTGCCAGGTTCGAACCTTTTGTTGATCGTTTAGATGAAATTGACCAACTGGATGCCTTAAAAGACTTGCAAACGTGTATAGATCATTGAGTGTGTGGGATAAGGTCTATAAATTTTCATGTCAGATGTATAAATTAGGACAAATTCAATATGACTTGGCTCATAATGCTAAGAGAGAAATGAAACCGGAAAAGAAACTTAGCAGACCTCTTTTTGTATACATAGCCTACGCTGAATTGATGTGTGCAAATGCTTGTCATGCAACTGGAGATTACGAACGGGCTTTAGAGCATATACATGGCTATACTGATCTAAGCTGGGTGAGGGAGCAAGATCCGGATACACTTCATTGGCTCGGTTTGTTCCAGCGTTGGGCCAAAATTAATGCTTACTTAAATAGGCTTATGACTGGAGATGTTAGTGTCCTATCGGATTACGTAGAACAGATATCTGGTGAAAAACATGTATTTAATGAACTTTTGAATATCATTGAGGCAGCCAACAAATACAATATTGATGTAGACCACATACTTCATCGCTTCGAGCCTAAAATTGCGTCGTATCAAGAGCCCTCTCCTATGGAGCCGTTTTTACAGCAACAGCAAGCGCGTTTTTGGTACAAACTGGCGAAATACAGCTTTAATAAGGTAGATATCCATATGGGTTCAATTGTTTAATAAACGCTTATGAAAAAGCTGTTACAATTAACCATGGACTACTTATTGCCAATTGTGTTGGCTTGTTTGAGCGTTTCAAGGCCTGTGCCACTTTTGAAATATTGACTGGGTATGACATGTGGGAAAGAACTGACCAAAAAGATGGCTTTAATTTTAGTGACAGCTAGTTGCTTACTGGTATTCGGAGTACCAGTTCAGCATCCGACTTCTGGAACATTCCAGCCGCAAGACGATGTCGGTTCAGCTTAATCAAATTATTACCCCTATAATGGCCAGCCCTTCGGCTGGTCTTTTTTATTCTTTTTTGATAAAAAACGTTCATAATATAATTGGTCATTTACTCCTAAAATGATAATAAATAGGTGGTTGGGGTAGTGAAGGTATGGACATTGATGAATTCTTAACTAAACAGATGGAAAGTGCCAGACAACGATTGCATGATCTTTACGAACAGTATGGCTTCGGACATGCATGCGTACTTGAGCAATCTATGATTTTGGACGAACTCATTAATCAGTACAATCGCATGTATCAAACCTAAGAAGTTACATCATTATGTTCAGTCAGCCCCCCAATCCCTTTTATGCAAAACTACTACTCTCCCCACATAACAATCATAATTATGCTATAAAATGCCTTAGATGATATTTACATACACTTTACTAAGTAAAAAATTGTAAATAATCTGGCATGGAATCATCAAGCCCCATACTTATTTTTCAATAGCTGGCACTCAATGAAAAACCGTTTAATAACAAGGTCCCCGGTCTACAACTTTATTTTCTTTGAACAGTTTGTCTATTTGACCAGAGCAAATTTAGAAAAAAGGCTGCCTGGATGCGACCGTCTTTATATATGTATCTTCAAAAAATACCCTCATTCATAGGACTGGCGCTGTCCTATAGCGAGGGTATTTCTTAGTGTCTTCCTGTGAGATAATCACATTTTGCAAAAGTGGAGAGTAAACTTGCAAATGGATCTCACTATACCTTGGCCGGGGAAAACCAGTTATTTCCATTATAACCAACGAACTATAATTCGCCAACTATAAATCGTGATTTTTAGACCGTGATATATTTTTAATGATTTCGGTAAGATAAAGGAAAGGAAAATAAGGAGTTCATCAGGTTTGAAATTAAAAGATGCCAGAGAAGCAGCAGGCTACACCCAGGAATCCCTTGTCTTAAAAATCAATGAACACTTGAAATGCACATTACGACATTACCAGAATGTAGAATACGGTTTGAAAACGCCGAATATAACATTAGGCTTATTGATCTGCCAGTTGTGCGGCGTGGAACCGCGCGAAGTCGAAGAGTGGAAAATAAAACCTGGCCATAATTGGTGATCATCCGTGTAAATACAGCCTGTTTGTGGTATACTTTTAAGTAAGAAGTCATAAAATAGAAAAGCCGCGATGCTGGACACATCACGGCTCGTAACAAAGGCCGGTGGGTGACCACGGCGAGAATTTCATAACACGTATGAAAAACCACCGGATAACTAGGCTCCCTAACCTATCGCCGGTGGTTTTCCTTGTCTCGGCGCGCTTGCTTCCAGGCGTTGAGTAAAGTATTTAAGCCGGTAAAAATACCGACTAACTTCAACATCACGTCTAAAAGCTTCAGGCACAATTCAAGTATGGACACGGCGACACCCCCTTTCGGGTAACTTCGCCGTATCCTTCCCACCGGTTTATTTTGTCACTGTCTATTATAGCATGGGAAAAGAAGCAAGCCTATGTCAACGTTCCAGATCAGGACCGGATTTAGTCTTCGTCTCGTTCATCTGTTTAGGTCGTCCTTCAGATGCAGCCGCTACTTCTTGGATCGGATCGGCCTATAACTTCCCATGAGAATCAGACTTATCCATAGGCGCTTGCTTTGTAACTTCCTGAAAGCGTTCTTTATTCAAATGGTCAATTTCACGAATAATATTGTTGGCCGTCTTCTGAATTTCTCCAAGGGCTTGCTTGGCCAGATTTATATCCTTGGCCCAAGTTGCTATGTACCCGGCGCTGTAAGCTTCCGTATCAATACCATAGTATTTTGTCACCATAAAGGCCGTAGCTTGAGCTTGGGCCTCCTTATGCTCTCTTGGTAGGTCTTTCAAAGGACTGTCCATTCGATGGAGCTGAGCATGCGCGTATTCATGGATTAGTGTTTTAAGCTTCATCGTCGTATTTTCTGCATCAGGGTTGAAACGGATCGCATTATTCACGCGGTCATAATATCCACGAACTTTAGGCTGATCCTTAAAGTCGTCCGCACTTTCTCTAATATCCATTTTTTGCCTATATGATTAGAAAGCGAACTGTACAATTCTGCGGCTCTATGGTTATCTTTTATATCATCGCGGATAATAGCACGGAGATTGGCCAGCTCCTTACCTTTGGTTTGGCTCACATCAAACACATTGACCGGTTTGAACCCCGTTAGCATTTCCACTTTCTCGGTCACTTCTTTCCCTTGAGCATCAAGTTGGGGCCGCTGCGTAACAGGGTCTATTTTTTGCATATCCACTTTTTTGATGATAGGTGCAAAAATTTTGATAGCTGTTTCACCTTTTTGTAAAAGTTTTCAATCAAGAAAATAAATGCAAATCAAATAAAAAGCCGCCACCCTGAAGACAGGCAGCGACTACGTAATTAGCACATGCAGGAAACACATATACATTAACCTAATATGTTTGTATATCAACACCGAGCGCTATACGCTGAAATACATACTAAACATTAAAACGGAAATGCATAACGTCTCCGTCTTGCACCACATAGTCCTTACCTTCCAAACGAAGCTGACCGCGTTCCTTCGCCCCGTTCATGGAACCGGCAGCAACCAAATCATCATAGGAAACAACCTCAGCACGAATAAATCCGCGTTCAAAATCCGAGTGGATTACACCCGCAGCGCCCGGCGCTTTGGTTCCTTTGTGAATGGTCCATGCGCGTACTTCCTGTACTCCTGCTGTAAAATAGGTGTAGAGACCCAGCAAGCGGTAAGCTGCCTTGATCAGACGATTCAGGCCGGATTCAGCCAGTCCCAGTTCCTCAAGAAACATCGCTTTGTCTTCGCCTTCCAGCTCGGCAATTTCGGCTTCTACTTTGGCGCTGATCGGCACCACTTCTGCATTTTCCGCTATCGCAAACTCACGTACCTTTTGTACGTATGGATTGCTGTCGGCTTCAGTTACACCGTCTTCACTGACATTAGCGGCATACAGCACAGGTTTCATCGTAAGCAGATGAAGGTCGCGGATAATCAGCTTTTCATCATCCGACAATTCTACGCTGCGCGCAGGTTTGTCAGCATACAGCGATTCCTTGATCCGTTCCAGCACTTCAACCTCTTGAGCGTACTGCTTGTTACCGCCCTTCATGTTTTTGCGGGAACGCTCGATACGCTTGTCCACGCTTTCGATATCCGCCAGAATCAGCTCCAGATTAATGGTCTGAATGTCGCTGATCGGGTCAATTTTGCCGTCCACATGGGTAATGTTCTCATCCTCGAAGCAACGTACGACATGTACAATCGCATCCACTTCACGAATGTGGGCCAAGAATTTATTGCCAAGCCCCTCTCCCTTGCTCGCGCCACGTACAAGCCCTGCAATATCCACAAATTCAAAAGCCGTAGGCACCGTCTTGTTCGGTACAACTAGCTCGGTAAGCTTATCCAGCCGCTCGTCCGGTACTTCAACGACCCCTACATTAGGGTCAATGGTACAAAATGGATAGTTTGCGGATTCTGCGCCCGCCTGCGTTATCGCATTAAACAGTGTCGATTTGCCCACGTTCGGCAAACCCACAATCCCCGCTTTTAAAGCCATAGTCAGAACAACTCCCGTTTATATAAAATATGCGTTATACCTTATGCCAATATACCAACCCACATTATATAGGAGAACCTATACATGCGGCAAGCGTACGGTTATGAAATTCATGTTTTTGCCGTCTCTCTATCTAGAGTTCTTTACTCATTTGGATATCCGTGATCCGATAACCCGTCTTGCGATATACATGCAGAGCCCGCTCATTATGCCCGAATACGTGCAAACCGATGCGAACCGCTCCCAGCTTGCGAGCTTCCTGTTCCAATGCCTTCATCGTCAACGTCCCCAGACCCTTTCCCTGAAATGAATCGTAGACGAGAATATCCAGCAAAAACGCCTCTTTGCCTTGCGTCTTTTCTGTAATGTTGAACCAGATATATCCCGCTTCCTCCGGATTCTGGCCAGCACTGCCTGAATATTCAATCATGTATAGGTGAGCATGGGGTGTATCCAGTCTTTGCGGCAACAAGTGAGCAAAGCTTTCCTTGGCCCGTTGCGGTGCTTCTTCCTCCGTCCAAGTGCCTGCACGAATTTTATCTTCCGCGAAATCCGCAAGCGAGCGCTGCTCAAAACGTTCGTACTGCTCCGCATTCATCGGGGTCAATCTGATAAGTCCACTCATTCGTTCGCCTTCTTTCTTAGCCTGGTTGTATTTTTAAGACTTTCAATGTCACCTGCTCCGATGCCAAACATAACCGTACGCAATTCCAGCTCCACCTGCTCCAATCGGGCTTCCAGCGCCTCGCTGGAGGCGACCGCAGAGCCGAGCAAGGAACGCCCGAAGCCTGCCATGTCAGCCCCCAAAGCGAGCGTTTTACCAGCATCAACACCGTTCCTCAATCCTCCGCTGCCGATCAGGGCTCCATGGGGCTGGGCAGCTCTGACTTCTATGATACAGTCTGCGGTGGAGTTCCCCCAATCTGCAAATGCCTCCGCCGCCGCGCGGCGTACAGGATCGGGGTTGCGGAATTTTTCGACCTGACTCCAGCTCGTCCCGCCCGCGCCAGCAACATCAATAAAAGCCGCACCCGCATTATACAGTCTCGAAGCCGTCTCGCCATCTATGCCCCAGCCTACTTCCTTGACCCCTACAGGCACTGAAAGCTGACGGCACAGTTCCTCGATACGGCCAAGCAGGCCGCTAAAATCCAGATTTCCCTCAGGCTGGAAAATTTCCTGCAATCCGTTCAAATGCAGCACCAGCATGTCCGCTCCGGCAATTTCCACAGCACGGCGGCAATCGTCCACGCCAAATCCGTAGTTCAGCTGCACCGCCCCGAGATTGGCAAAGATCGGTATGCTGGGTGCCAGACGCCGAACTGCAAAGGTGGATGCCAACTCTTCCCTTTCCACCGCAGCCCGTACCGAGCCAACGCCGAGCGCCCAGCCGCGCTTCTCGGCCGCCTCTGCCAATCGCTCATTGATTGCCCCCGTCTTGGTGCTGCCGCCTGTCATCGAGCTTATGAGCAGCGGTGTGCGCACAGGACGTGCCAAAAAAACAGTGCTCAGACGCACCTCGTCAAAATGCAGCTCAGGCAGTGCGCAATGCTTAAAGGCATACCGCTCCAGCCCGCTGGTGATGCCTTGCCCGGCCACATCCTCTTGCAAACAAAGGCGGACGTGCTCAATCTTCCGCTCACCTGTCCGCGCAGCAGGCAATAAGGAGCCGGATCTCCCGGAACCATCAGGTGACCCTTTTTGATGTTCTTCATGACTCATCCATATTCCACCTCGTCCAAGTCGCTCGTTTGTTCATTTCAGGTTTGGGAAACACAAATAAGACCGTTCCCAAACACGGTAACCGATCTGTATTACGTCTCTATATCAGCTATCAGCCTTGAAAAACCGACAAAATCAAGATATCTTCATTGTATCATGGATGGAAAAAGATATACATCACAAAAACCGATCCTATTAAAGGGGCGGCATTTCTACTCCTCTATTTGGATATGCCCCCTGTCAAAATGAAGGCCACCAGCCTTAATCAGCTCTGCATGGAGTCAGGTACAGGCTTCATGCTTTCTTGCCTGTGCCTTTGTACGTCCCTGGCCAAGCTTGAATACGAGAATACCGCCGATAATGACCAGTACTCCAATCAGCTTGCTGAAGGTGAACGGAATCTTCTCCAATCCCAGCCACCCTAACGAATCCCACAGCAAAGCGGTACCTAATTGTGCCGTCAACACAATCGAGATCGCATAGGTTGCGCCAAGCCGCTTCATGCCTTGTACCAGACAAAACACAACGCCGACACCAATCATCCCACTGAACCAGTACCACAGCTGCATATGCCGAAAAGTAAATGTATTTTTCCCTTCAAAAACAAGACTGCCGAGCAAAGAAGCCAGAAAACCTGTACCTAGCACCAAGGTTGTAGTGGCCCATGAACCTGTCCGTTCATTTACTTTGTTATTGAATATCGTTTGCAAACTGACCAAAGCACCTGCAATAACCGCCAGTACAATTCCTAACAACATAACATTCAACTCTCCCCTGATGTTCCATTGATTTATAATGATTCGTAAATATTATGGCCTGCCAGCTCGCTTAAACCCTGCCTGTCCTGAATGACAATGTATCCTTTTGACCGCTCCACCAATCCGGCCTCCATCATCTTGCGAATGACACGGTTCAGATGTCTGTAGCTGGTTCCGATCAGGTTCGCTACATCTATTAGATTGGATACCCGTAGTTCTTCATGGAAGAGGAAAGCCGATTCGTCAAAGGAAACGGACAGCAAGTAACTGGCCAATCTGACTTCCACGGGATACATGAGATTGAAGCTGGAAAAGTCCGAATCCAGACAAAACTTTCTCGTGACCACATCCAGAAGAAATTGCAGTAAAGGAGCATAGTCTCTTCCGTATTTATGCATCCATTGATGGTGAATCCCAATTACATAAATTGGAGTCACCGCCTCAACCGTGTTAATGACGTGACTACCGCGGATATATTCAACATCTCCAATAACTTCGATCGGTGTTTTGAAGCAGAGAATGAGTGTTTTACCTTCGGTCGAGCTGGTATAAATCTTGATCTTGCCCTGAACCAGGATGTACAGATGTTCAATAGCGTCCCCCTGTGCACAGAGCTTTTCCCCTTGTTCCAAGCGATGCAGTGACAAATAAGGGCGCAATGGCTCATAGAGTATCGTCTCTAGCTGATGCAGCTGCAAAAAATGATGCAATTGTTCTTGATCCTGAATTTCTCCCATTCCCAATATCACCCTCAATCCCTATGTTCTGGGTCTCCAAGGTGAATGAAGCTCCGGTCAGAGCTTCAAAATAATGACACCCGCAATCATCATACCAATCCCTATAAATTGCGGCAGCTTCATCTTTTGCTTCACCAGGCCGAACCATCCCTTGATATCTACCAGAAAGGTTAAACATAACTGCGAAATCAATAGCGCTGAAATCGTAAATGTCACTCCAATATGCTGGATCGCCGTAACTTCACTGAAAATGATAATAGCTGCAAATGCACCGCCCCAAAGATACATCGGCTTAACCTGTTTCATTTCAGCCACACGACCGTCCCGTGTCAACATCCAAACCAAGGCGGCCAAAATAAAGCCTGTGAATTGAGTAATCGCAGCCGCCTCCCATGTACCGATATCATGACTAATGCGTGTATTCGCCACCCCTTGCAGCGTAATACAGGCGCCTCCTAGAAAAGCAAACAGTATTCCTCTCATCAATCGCTATTCTCCCTGTGTAAATGATGTTTTTATATATTAAAGTATAGGGGAGACTTTCTATAAAGGACATATGTCCTCAAATATTTCATTCCGTGCCAGCATTCATTTTAATACTGTGGACTCGCTTTAATAATTAGTCAGTGCCATCATAATGCCATGTTCCGGACGATGAATAGAATGCAAGATGTAATCGAGGAATATCCGGATGATCTGAATTTGGAAAATAAGGGAGCCGCTCCAGCGGACAGCAAGCTGACCCGGCAGGGGGCGGCCTATTTTGATAAACTGTGGAAAAATTAGGGGGTGGAATACAATCAAGATTTATCGGCCTGCGAGGATCATTCAATGTCTTGGAAAGATATTGGGTGAATTTATCCTACAAAAGTGGTGAAAGCAAACGGGCGAGCGATTCCATCAAGCGTTTGAACAGGCGCTTTTTCATAAATTCCTCGCGCACGATTAGACTGGCAGATTGCAAATCCCGTTCGTAATCCCTCACCATCTGCTGTACACTATGCGTTTGAATCAACAAGGCATTTACTTCAAAATTCAGATGAAAGCTCCGCATGTCCATATTGGCTGTTCCGATGGTAGCAACTTCCCCATCAATGATGAGCAGCTTGGAGTGAAGGAAACCTTTTTCATATTCATATACCTTGGCCCCCATCTCCAGCAACGATTGGAAGTAAGAGTGGGACGCGAAAAACGGCAGCCACTTGTCCGGTTTCGCTGGAAACAGAATTCGCACATCCAGACCGGAAAGAGCAGCCATCCGCAGAGCAGTCAGGATATCTTCGTCCGGTATAAAATAAGGTGTGGCAAGCCAGACCGACTTACGGGCAGACGTAATCATGGAGAAAAACAAATTTTTGAGCACTCTCCGCTCATTATCAGGGCCGCTGGCAATGATCTGCACAGCCCCGTCTGTAATTGGCTCGATATCGGGTGACAGATATTCCTTATCCAGCACGGATTCGCCTGTCATATGAAGCCAATCCTGTAAAAAAATGAGTTGCAGCGTTCGCACAGCCTCACCCTTCACAATCATGTGCGTATCACGCCAGAAGCCGTAGGCTTTATTGCGGCTAAGGTACTCGTCCCCTACGTTCAGACCGCCAATCAATCCGATATTGCCGTCAATGACTACGATTTTACGGTGATTACGGTAGTTTACCCGGCTCGAGAAGAACAAGATCCGCGCCCCGCCGTATGCAACAACTTCTACTCCCGCATCTCTCATCTCCTTCAAAAACGTCTTCGACAACTGAATGCTGCCCACCGCATCATACATAAATCGAACCTTGATGCCTGCTTTCGCCTTTTCGATCAAAATTTTCTGAATACTTGTACCAATATCATCCGACCGGAAAATGTAATATTCCATATGGATATGATGCTGCGCCTTACGCAGTTCCTCCAGCAGCGTGGAGAAGGTTTCATCCCCATTGTTCAGAATTTTAGTTTCCGTCGCAAAATAAATCGGAGAACGAGCCAGTCTGCGAGCCAGACGCATCAACTGCTGCTGCTCATCGGTAAAGCAGATCAAATCACGTTTGACGTGCATCGCATCCTTTTCAATCCGCTCGTAAGCCTGTTGATCACGCAATGCCTTTTTGTCATACTTACGACGTTTGAATACATTTTGCCCAAACAAAAAATAAAGAGGAAGTCCAACAACCGGCAGCAAAGCCAGCAGCAAGATCCAGGACACCGTAGTGGAAGGATTGCGATTCTCCGTGAAAATAATCAGACTGATAGAGATAACCGTCAGGGTAGAAAAGATACTGATGACAGTCCCTTCATTTCTCCCGATGAAATTAAACAAACCAAAATAATAAAAAATAAACACCAAAACCGCGATCAACACGGCCAGCAAACTTCGCCTCATAGCCAACCTCACTTCCGATGGACTGCCTTTGACAGGTATTCTTCATTATATTGTACATGAGCCCCTTATTTCTTCCCACTTTTTTATAAAAGATTAATGATAAAAATGAATCTGGAAAAAACAATTGCCAAACTGGAAATATGAGGTTGATACTTATTTTTTTCCGTGCAAGAATAGACTAACAAACGTTAGGTAGGTGAAAAAAAGTGGGAATGGAAGATTTTTTTAAATCTGCTTTGAATCAATCCGCCACTCATGGATATAAAGGAGCTTCCTTGGGCAGCATTGCCGCTGGAGAATACCCTGTACGGCTTTCTGATTTGGATGGAACAGGAATATGAGAGCAGCAGCACAGCCAAGTTTATGCTGCACGTCGTTTTTTTCGCCCGTATCCTTATTTCACAAGATTGTGGAAATTGCCAATCCGTTTCTGGAAAGTATGGACCAACAATTAATCCGCCAACTGCAAAATGCACGGCATAGAGAACCCTTTGGGCACATGGAACCTATAGATGTGGCCTTATCCTTCAAGACACTATTGAACGGAGTATTGGTGGAGCTGCTTCACAGTGGAAGGAGGGGACATTTTACAATCATCATATTCAAAGGAGAACGTTCATCATGAACCGCAGTTGGATTTATGTTTTTGTAGGCGGCCTGATTGAGGTCGTATGGGTATCGGGTCTGAAGCATGCTGATTCTGTACTCACCTGGATCATAACTGTGCTGGCGATCTCAGCCAGCTTTTATTTGATTATCAAGGCTGCCAACCGTTTGCCTGTAGGCACGGTATATGCCGTATTCACCGGACTGGGCACAGGCGGGACCGTCGTTGGTGAAATGCTGATATTCGGGGAACCGTTTCAGTGGTCCAAAACGCTGTTAATCGCACTTTTGCTAGCAGGCGTCATTGGTCTGAAATTAGTAACCGACCGCGATGCTCAGGAAGGAAGTGACGCATAATGGCCTGGATTGCCTTGGTTTTGGCGGGAGGTTCGGAAGTATTCGGAGTCATCGGCATGAAGGGATTTACGGTTGGTAAGGGTTGGAAGGCCTTAATGCTGATGATCCTATCCTTTGTCCTCAGCTTCTCGCTGCTCAGCTACGCGATGAACAGCTTGCCTATGGGAACTTCCTACGCCGTATGGACAGGCATCGGAACGGTGGGCAGCACGATTACAGGCATGCTCCTGTACGGTGAGCAAAAAAGCGTATTGCGCATCCTGTTTATCGCCATGATTCTTGTCGCAGCTTTGGGACTGAAGCTGATTTCCTAAAGGAGTGACGCCTTGTGATCACCACTGTAACACTGAACGCGGCTGTAGATAAAATCTACACAGTTGCAGGCTTTGGCTTGAATGCCGTCCACCGCATCGAAGGCGGCCTGACAGTGCCGGGCGGCAAGGGAGTAAATGCCGCCCGCGTCATTCGCACGCTGGGCGCGCCTGTCCGGGCGACGGGGTTCATCGCCGGACACACCGGGCGGCTGCTCACCGACGGTTTGAGCGCGGAAGGCGTAAGCGCCGATTTCATCAAAGCCGCTCACGGGGAAACCCGTCTCGCCATCACCGTGCTCGATCCGTCTGCACACACGCAGACCGAGCTGATTGAGAGCGGCCCGACCATCGGGCCGCTGGAGCTGGATGCGCTGCGACGCAAAATTACGACCCTCGCCACAGACTCGGACTGGGTCGTATTCTCGGGCAGCCTGCCCCCCGGCTGCCCGCCAGATCTGTACGCCGAGCTGTGCATGCTGGCAAAGGCGAGCGGCGCACGGGTGGCGCTGGACGCGAGCGGCGAAGCACTGCGCTTGGGGCTGCGCGGAAAGCCCGACCTCGTGAAACCTAACGAGGTCGAGGCCGCCAGCTTTGCAGGCATCGACGCTACGCGTCCGGATGCCGCTGAAGTGGCGGCAGCGCAGCTGCTTGAGGCCGGCGCTCAGCTGGCCGTCATTTCGCTCGGCGCACGCGGGGCGCTGGCGGTAACGCGCGATGCCCGCTATCGCGTGCGCCTGCCGAACGCGGACATTGTCAGCGCGCTCGGCAGCGGTGACGCCATGGTCGCCGGGCTGGTCACCGGCGCGGCGGCGGGGCTGGAGCTCCCTGCTCTGCTACGGCAGGGAGCGGCCTGCGGTACGGCGGCGGCTTTGCACGCCATGGCCGGCAAGATTGATCTCCAGGACGTGAAACGTCTGGAGCAAGACATTACGGTGACGCTGTTGTAAGCAGCGTCACTTTATTTATGGACTAATCTAAGCTTCAACCGGGTGGGTGGCAAGATTAGTGTACTTTAATCCGGCAAACCCTCAGGATGCCATAATTGCTGATTTAGGCTGTCTTGCCTTTTCGCTATTTTTAATCGGTATTCCCTTCAACTTTAAGCGGTGTACTCGTAATCCTGGGATTTTTCCTCTAAGACTCGGATCACATACTGGTGATAAAATTGATTGCCATATAAATAGCCAGGCCTAAAATAATCAATGCCGATATTTTATTCAGCATCGTACCGAACCTTCCTTCTGAATCCATACGTCCAACGAGACGCCCAGCCATGGCCAGGCCGATAAACCATACCCACGATACTGATACGGCTGCCAAACCGAACGCCCAGCGTTCCCCGCCATCATATTGGAGCGAACTGGTTCCTATTACGCCGACGGTATCCAGTATGGCATGCGGATTCAGCAAGGATACTGAAGCGGCAAAAATCACCTGCCGTTTTGGAGGCATGGGCTGTCCTTCTCCCGCGGAGGCTGCTTTCGATCTCCAGAGGGTCCAGGCCATATACAGCAAAAACAAACAGCCCGCGGCATAAAGCACATTCGTAAGCCATAGAAACTGCTGTAAAACAAGGGATACACCCCCAACCGCAAGCGCGATCAGAATGGTGTCACAGACACCTGCGGTCATAACAGCAGGCAGTGCATTGCGAAACCGTGACTGGGACGCCCCCTGATTAAACACGAATACATTTTGTACCCCCAAAGGCAAAATCAATCCCAGTGCCAATAAAACGGCATGGATAATCGCTCCGAACATATTATGTACTCCCCCAAAATGATTATATATTTTCTCTCTTATCTTCTGATCTCTTATTTCTGTCCTTGATGTATTACCGTTCTGTGTTTTCCTGCGTGTCCGTTACGTTTTGCGTATGCTCCAATTGCTTTACGATCAGCTGATAATCCTGCGGATAGTTCATGTTGAATACGGCTTTCTTCCACATATCCAGACTCGCACCCGGCCATTCGCCCGCTATCTCGTAGCGAACGTTCAAGGAATTCAGCCAGTCAATCAGACGAAGACGGCCACTTTGCAGACATTTTTCGGCAGACGACAGGACACTTTGATGATATAGGCCCAGCAACGGATGCATACGCCCGTTCACAGAGGCGATTACCGCCTGTAATGTTGATTCCGTTAAGTGCGGTGACAAGCAATCTCCGACCCATGATGCTTGCTCCCCTTGCACTTGTTGCTTTCCTGGCTCATGGGCTGTCTCTTGCACTGCTGCCTCATTCGTTACGTGAGACAGCAAAGCACGCAATATCTCTGGCTGCACGAGAGGCATATCACAGGCCACGACAATCCCCCACTCCGTGTTGGAAGCAGAAAGCCCCGCATGGATTCCGCTCAAAGGACCTAAGCCAGGATACAGATCGGTTGTCGTTTCCAGACCAAGCCCCCTGTATTGCTCTGGATCTCGGGTCACTGCGATAACCCGTTTCGTTACCTGTCCCAGCACAGCGGCTATTCTCTCCAATACCGTAACTCCTCCAAGCCGAAGCAATGCTTTGTCCTGTCCCATTCTGCTGGAGCGTCCGCCTGCCACGATAATTCCAGTCACCTCCACCATCACCAGTCACCTCCTTTTTTCTAGGTACGTTCTATTATTAAATAGTGATAGCTCTAATAATAGCATTGTTTTATAATTTTTGAATTTAATCAGCTGCAAAAGTCTATTAATATCCAGACCCAAGTTCTACTCCAAAAAAGATCACATGCGCTTGGGGTTTAACTTCTTTAAAATCATCAACAAATAACCCTATAAGAAAATAATCCTAAATAACCCTGATTATGGATTATGTATCGGTCATTCTAAGCCTAAACTTTAGGTCCTAAGAACCTATTCATAAATGAATATTTTGTAAACTACAAAGCATTGGCTCGAATCAACAATATATAGATTAAAATTCTTTAATTCGTCTATATATTGTCCTTGAAGCATCGTAAAAACAAGCTGAAAAAATAATGAGAAATTATTGAGTACGTTTATACTATCAATGGAGCAAGATACTGCAAATAAATGTTACATAATTGTTAATTTTATTGGTTTGTTAACCCTTTCAACACATGATACATTGGAATAAAGAACCTCCCTACAGATCGGCATCGAGGCGTATTTTTCTTCGGGCTAAGAAAGGAATGGCTTGTCTTGCAAAAGAGAGAAATTCAAGAGAGTTCCCTATATTCCCTAAAGCTATATAACTTTTTTCTATATGGGGCTATGGTCATTTTCTCTAGCTTCTTCCCGTTGTATCTGCAAGATATCGGCATGGACAAGCTTGAGATCGGAAGCCTGATGGCCATTGGGCCTTTTGTATCTGTATTCGCAAACCCTTTCTGGGGATATACAAGCGACAGAAGCCGTAACCTTCGTCGTATTCTACTATGGATGATTATAGGTACATTACTGTTGCTGCAAGCTTTATTTCATGTCCATACGTATGTCATGATTTATGTGTCGATGATTGGTTTTTATTTTTTTCAAAGCCCTTTATTTGCCCAAAGCAACAGCCTCATTCTCAGCTACATTGAAGGCACGAATCGAAAATTCGGTTCATTTCGCATCTGGGGCTCCTTCGGCTGGGCTGTGACTGCGGCAGTTGCTGGCATGCTCGTTGACCAGACGGGAATATCCAGTATATCCACCATCTTTACGGTACTGCTTCTGGCTGCACTGATCTGCACCTTGGCGATCCCGCCACTGAGAAGCACTGTGGATACAGCGACTATTCATTTGCGTGGCTTTGGCAGTATTTTAATGAATGGCTACTTCATATCCTTTATTTTATTGGGTATCCTTGTATCCATCCCGAATTCGATCAACAGCGCCTTTATGTCCCTGTATATCACCGAGCTGGGCGGGTCTAAGCTGATGCTTGGCTTTGCCGTCTTCATGTCTTCGATATTCGAAATTATTGTCTTTTTGCTATTTGATCGCTTCTTGAAGAAAAAGATGACGGTAATGGTAGGCTGTCTGGCCCTCGTAAGCTTGCTGTTTGCCTTACGTTGGGAACTGATGGCTTTGGCCACAGACCCGATTCAGATCGTTTTCATTCAGGCACTTCACTGCATCACCTTCGGTGGATATTTTTATGTAGGGACCCAGTTGACTGTCCTGTTCACACCTGCAGCTTACCGTTCATCCGGGCAGGCTGTATATACATTGACCTGGAGCGGCATTTCGGGCATCGCAGCGGGCTTCGCCGGAGGCTGGCTGTACCAGAACCTCGGTGGTGAAATGATGTACAATGTAGGTGTATTCCTCGCCCTGCTTGGCACTGCGGGATTCGCCATCATGTGGTATATGCTGTACAAGAACGGCTACCAGCCTAGTCATGCGAATGAGCCTAAACAAATACAAGAAGCGCCTTAGCAACCACAACAAGCAATGCTCAAAAACAAATGAGCGTAAAATAAAGGAGTCTGCCCACGGCAGACTCCTTTATTAACTTGCTCGCACAAAGCCACCCTTATCCTACTTTCTCCAGTCCCCTATTGCTTCGGCAGCTGGAAAGAGCTTTTCAGTGATACGACACGGTTAAATACTGGCTCGCCAGGCTTGGAAAGCTTCGGATCCACACTAAAATAACCATGACGGAAAAATTGGAATTTGTCCTGTGCTTGGGCCTCTTTCATGTTCGGCTCCACGTAGCCATGAGCAATCTCCAAAGAGTTCGGATTCAATTGGTCAAGGAATGTTTTTTCCGACGCTTCCTCTTCAATAGCTTCCGGCTCCTCTGCGTTAATCAAAGGCTCATACAGACGGAACTCGGCTGGAACGGCCTGAGTAGCTTCCACCCAATGGATCGTCCCTTTTACTTTACGTCCGGTAAAGCCTGAACCACTCTTGGTTTCTACATCATAGGTGCAGTGGATTTCGGTCACACGGCCGTCCGCATCCTTAATCACATCGTTGCATTTAATAAAGTATGCATGTTTCAGACGTACTTCATTACCAGGAAACAGACGGAAGTACTTGCTCGGCGGATTCTCCATGAAATCCTCACGCTCAATGTAAATTTCACGCGAGAACGGAATTTGACGTGTGCCCAGCTCCGGATTTTCTGTGTTGTTTTCCGCCTCCAGCATTTCCACCTGTCCTTCAGGATAGTTGGTGATAATCACCTTTAAGGGATCAATGACTGCCATAGTGCGGGGTGCCTTGAGCTTCAAATCCTCACGTACAAAATGCTCCAGCACCTGTAAGTCGATTACTCCGTAGGCTTTGGAAATACCTGTCTCGTATACAAAATCGCGGATAGCCTCCGGTGTATAGCCACGACGGCGCAAACCGGAAATCGTCGGCATACGCGGGTCATCCCAGCCGTCTACATGCTTCTCATCGACCAGAAGCTTCAGCTTGCGTTTGCTGGTTACCGTTTGAGCCAGATTCAGCCGTCCGAATTCGTATTGATGCGGCACCTTCTCCATCTCACATTCAGCAACAACCCAGTCATACAGTGGCCGTTGGTCCTCAAACTCCAGCGAACAGAGCGAATGCGTTACGCCTTCAATAGCATCCTCCAGCGGATGCGCATACGAATACATCGGGTAGATACACCAAGTATCGCCAGTATTGTGATGTGGTGTGTGCGAAATGCGGTAAATAACCGGATCACGCAAATTGATGTTCGGGGAAGCCATATCGATCTTGGCGCGAAGCACCTTTTCACCGTTCTGATATTTACCTGCACACATCTCTTCAAACAGCTTGAGATTCTCTTCCACATTGCGATCACGGTAAGGGCTATTTTGTCCCGGCTCAGTCAGTGTGCCGCGAGTTTCACGGATTTGGTCCGCACTTTGATCATCTACATAGGCTTTACCCTTTTGGATCAACAGGATGGCACGTTTGTACATCTCTTCAAAATAATTAGAAGCAAAATGCTTTTCTTCCCATTCATAGCCGAGCCACTTCACGTCCTCCTGAATAGAGTTCACGTATTCCGTATCTTCCTTCGCCGGATTGGTATCATCGAAGCGCAGGTTCGTGCGTCCTCCGAATTCATCTCCCAGTGAAAAATTAATCCAGATGGCTTTGGCATGTCCAATATGCAAATATCCATTAGGTTCGGGCGGGAAGCGTGTAACAACCTCCTTCACCTTACCCGTTCTTAGGTCTTCTTCAATGACACTTTTAATAAAATTGGGGGGAGTGATCGGCTTCTCCACGCTAATCAACCTTTCTTCCGTATAATCTATGCATAACCCGTTCCCTTAAATATACCTTTTCACAACGCATAACTCAATAAAATGAAGCTCTATATGCTCTATATAGCAAAAAAAGAGGCAATTTATGAAAAAGAGTTAACATTTTCGGTAGATAAATTCGTTATAGTGTATATATCTTTTATTTTGCCCGGAAAAAGGAGACCCATCCTGTGTTCAAGTTGCTCATCGCCATCCTGCTGTCTATGCTGTTGACCTCTTCCGTCATGATGCCCGCTCATCCTTCTTCAAGCCAGCTGACCGGACCTGTGCGATCTCGTTTGTTAGCCGTCGCTCCTGAAGACTCATCCGTCCATTTTTACGCGGTGAGCCCATCGCAAGGACTATTCCATTCAGCTGTGCTGGAAATCGGTCCGCAGCGCCGCACATTCGAATGGTCGGGCTCAGCGGATATCTCCACCGTACCGCAGTTATATTACAAGGACGTAAACGGAGATGGCATCCGTGAAGCCGTCGTAATCATTACACGTGCCTCGGGAACGGGGGTCGAATTGCAGGAACTGCACATTGTGAATGCACAGACAATGGAGGAGTATGCCGTCGAGTCGGCGGCAGATGCCGTGTCCAGACGCGTACAGAGCGTCGTGGAGCTGCGTGACCGCAACCGGCAGGTGCATATTGCTATCGCGATTGACGGCGCCAACACATATACAATGGACCCCAAGACGTCAGCGTTTTACGATGATCCCGCCCATTTTACAAAGCAGCTCGATTTCCGCTCTGTCGTGATGTATGCTGCTGACCAGCCTTCTTTAGGAGCCACCGTATCCGGCAGTGTATCACCAACCGAATTTGTGGGCGATTTGAAGCTGAATTATGTATATGATCATGAGCGGTTCCGGGTGGGAGCTATAACATTTGAAGCTTCCTCCCCGTTTTGACGACTCTCGCAGAATAAGGTAGCATGGGATTACATGCTAGACTGGCTGGTTTAGCGATTTTCCGAGTGAAAGAGGGGATCAATCATGTTTACATATGCGTTGGACGAACGCACAGTCCTTCGGCCGCTCACCAAGGAGCATGTGCAGCCTTTGTTTGAGCTGGTCGAAATGTCCCGTGACCGCTTGCGTCAATGGCTTCCCTGGGTAGACTCCACCACGGAAATCAGCCATACAGAGCAGTTCGTGCAGAGCGCTCTGAAACAAGCCGCAGAGAATGGCAGCCTGACCGCCGGCATCTGGATGGATAACGAGCTTGCCGGTATTATCAGCTACCATGAGATCAATTGGACCCACCGTTCAGTCAGCATCGGATACTGGCTGGGGCACGGTTACGAAGGACAAGGGCTCATGACCAGCGCCTGTCGCGTATTTGTCGAATATGCATTGGTGGAGCTGGATTTGCACCGGGTCGAAATCCGCTCTGCAACGACGAATCGTCGCAGCCGCGGTATTCCGGAACGTCTGGGCTTTGTACTCGAAGGCATCGTACGTGAAGCGGAGTTACTGCCTGACGGCTACGTGAACCACGCCGTGTACGGTATGCTCCAAAATGAATGGAAGCAACTTCGATAACATTGCAAACAGCGCCGCCGACCTTATCAGTCAGCGGCGCTGTTTGGTTATGAGCGGACATAAAACGAATGTTGCTGTTTGCAGCCTCCAGCCTATTATATGAAATAGGCCATTAACACCTCATCCACAAATTGGCCTGCGATGTAGAACTCTTCATGCAAACGTCCTTCGATTGCGAAATCGCATTTCTCATAAAACATCAGAGCTTCCGTATTACATGATAGTACCCGCAAACTTAATTTGCGTATCCCCTCAGCGGCTGCAATGTCCTTTATGGAGTTCATAAGCGCCGTCCCAATACCTTTACGATGATAATCTGGATGTACGGCCATATTGATTTCTAGTACATGGCGATTACTAGCCAACAGTGTTGGAGGACGAAATCCAACATACCCGCAGAGTACTCCCTGTGCGATGGCAACCAGTTGGGAGCCTGGAGGCGAATTGCGCAAAAACTCCCCGCGCGACTTCCATGACAGTGAAGCGGGGGCCGTTCGTTCATTCCATACCAATTCATCCAGTGCAATCAGATCAGGAGCATCCTTCATCTCCGAATGACGTATCGTCAGGGGTTGACTTGTACTCAATTCCTTTCAATCCTTCCTGTGAAGGCTTTCCTGAAACAATATCCGTCATTTATTGTACCATAATCATGGCTCATAACTGAACTTTTATTGGGACTTAAGAACTGAAGTATCCACCTTGGGCGCCGCGGCTTCGAAAGCATCCAAATCACGCCGGGATCGGTTCAACCAACTATGCAGAATAAAAAACAAGATCGACAGCACCGCTACGTCAAATGCCAGCCAGAGCACAGGAGGTAAACCGCCGAGGTCATACAGTTTTCCCATGATATAAGGTCCCAGCACCCGTCCGGCTGCGCCAATCACCCACACAAAGTCCGATGTAAAAGGGTGCTCCAAGGCCGCCATGATCAGACAGAAATGCCGGAACAGCAGGTGCAATCAGCATTTCTCCCAGCGTCGCCAGCACCATAGCAAATATCATCCCCGTATAGTTCTGTGTACCCAGTATGACGATATAGGCCGCCATGTAAAATCCTTCGGCCCATGCCATTTGGGATGAAGCGTGCCGGGCCCACAGACGTTTTATCCAGAAAATAATCGGCTGTACAGCAAAAATAAGAATACCAGGGAGCCCAAACCAACAAAGAGATACAGCCGGGTATCACAAGAAAGCAACCGAGCCGATGCCACCCCAATGTTATTGGCGACATCAATAACATTAAACAGCTCGCCACGGCGTCAGCAAAACGAAAACCGACAAAGGCCTGAATAGCAGGCACAGATACTACATTAAAAAAGCCAATAAAGCCCATCATAATGACAAACGCAGCCCAATGACCGCTGGTAAACGCCGTAAAAGGCATACTTTATTGGCGCTTCACATTCACCACCGTTGAAAAGAAAGTAGCCCCTTGTCCCATGTCCGACAGCCGATCAGAGGTTAAAGCATTGGCACGTTGTCTGCGCTCTTTGCCTCCCCACCACAATCCTTGGCTGATCACTGTTCCGGGCAGCATCAGATCGGTAACTTTGGCCTTCAGCTCGTACATTCCCCGATCATTCCATACGGTAACCGCATCCCCGTCCGTGATATCTCTGTTCCGGGCATCCTCCGGGTGAATCTGCAGCAAAGGCTCGCGCTCCAATCGCTGGTGCTTAGGCAAATTGGCGAAGGTGGAATTGAGAAAGTTATGGTTTGGCGGCGAAATAAACATCAGTGGAAACCGCTCGCCCGCTTGCGGCCGCTGCTCTCCATCATAGCCTTCGATCAGCGGCACATACGTAGGCATCGCAGGCAGACCCATTTGCTTCATCCGTTCCGAATACAGCTCAATTTTGCCTGAAGGCGTGGTTAGCCGATCCAGATAGTTCGCTTTGGGGGTCATATCCAGCTTTACAAAAGCTGATTCTTTCAAAGCTTCCAAGGTTACACCTTTAAGATAGGGATTCGTTGGATTATCCAGCGCGCCCGCAATCATGTCCTCTTCACTTTCCATGAATGCAGCTTCATCAAAACCCATGGCCTGTCCAAGCAGGCGGAACAGCTCATAGTTGCTTTTGCTTTCACCGCGCGGAGCAATGACCGGCCTCTGTAGCTGGATATAGTGATGCCAGTAGGATTTGTACAGGTCTGTACCTTCAAAAGAAGACGCTGCAGGCAGCACGATATCCGCGTAGCGGGCCGTATCGGTAAGGAACAGGTCATGCACGACAGTGAACAGGTCCTCCCGTTCGAACCCCTGTACCACCCGTGACGAATCAGGTGCTACGACTATCGGATTGCTGCAGTATACGAACAGCGCCTTGATTGGATTTTCCTTTTGCAGCAGCACTTCTCCGATCCGGTTCATGTTAATCACCCGGGCATCCGGGTTCTGGCGCAGATCAGGACGTGCAAGATTGGCGCCATTCAATTTGGCGTAAGCACCGTTGGAGCGCGACGCGCCTCCTCCATGCTTCAGCCATTGCCCGGTGAGCGCGGGCAAGCATGTTACCGCGCGTACATTCATGCCGCCATTATCATGATGCTGCAGTCCGTTGCCAATATTGATATACGCCGCTCGCGCCTGTCCGTACATCTCGGCCAGACGAATAATATCCGCTGCAGGTACTCCAGTAATACGTGCGACCCGCTCTGGTGTGTACAGCTTCACATGCTCGCGCAATTCCTCATGACCTACCGTATAGCGTCGTAGAAATTCATCGTCCGTCAGACCTTGCTCGAACAGCACGTGCATGACTCCTAGCGCAAGCGCTGTGTCCGTCCCCGGATATAATGGAATGAACCAGTCTGCCCATTGCGCCGTCCGGTTGCGATGGACATCGATAACAATCACCTTGGCCCCTTTTTTACGCGCCTTTTCTGCCAATACGACCTGATGCATGTTGGTGCTGATGACATTTCCGCCCCATATAATAATGAGGTCCGCATCCTCCGTATCCTCCGGGCTGGTCCCCCCTTTAAAGCCCATGACAGATGCCCAGCCTTCATTCCCGGCCACACTGCAAATCGTCTGGTCCAGTTGGCTCGAGCCTAATGCATTGAAAAAACGGCGATCCATCCCATCCACACTCAAAACGCCCATATTGCCATAAAAGCTGTAGGGAAGAATGGATTCCGGGCCGTCCGTACGAATCAGCTCCTTGAAGCGGCCAGTAATGGTATCGACTGCTTCCTCCCAGCTAATTCGCTCAAACCTTCCTTCCCCTTTGGGGCCTACACGCTTCAGCGGATAGAGTACCCGTTCAGGATCATAGACTCGCTCTGTCATATTACGAACCTTGTTGCAAATGGCCCCTTTGGTAATGGGATGCTCGGGGTTGCCGGTCACCTTGACGATTTTCCCCTTCTCCTTGTGAAGCAGGAGCCCACATGTATCTGGGCAATCTAGTGGACACACAGCCGGAAAAATACCATCGGCCTGATCCGTCATCTGCTGCCCTCTTTGTAAGTCTGGTTGAAGCGTAGCCTCAGAAGGCGCGCTATTGCGATGTTGATGTTTCATCATGCAGATGCTCCTTTCCGTTACCGTTTCCAAAAATTACACCGCTCTTATCATATCTACAGCCTTGGTCCATGGCAAGAGAAGGATTTTGCTAAAACAAGCTTTCGGTCGAGAGAGTAAAAAATCTATCTTCTTTATAAGCGAAACGAATTTCGGGACAATCAACATTATTTTTTGCAGCCTGTTTTATGATGACTTGCCCTGGGTAAAAGAGAACAAGACGTTATGGAAGAGAGCACACTCATCCTCCATGCCCAATCATGGACCACTCCCAAAAAAATCCGCCATGACAGGTTTCGTTCCCTCGGACCTGTCATGGCGGATTGGCTTTGCTCGATTCTGTTAACAGTGAACGAATCAGACACGATCACTCAACGGATTGGGGGCAACCGAAGAAGCAGCTTGAGCTCCGCTCACTGAATGCGCATTGGTATGTGTCTTTTTCAAATAGGCTAACCAGTAAACACCGGCCACAAACAGGCTTCCTCCTACCAGATTTCCCAGCCATACCGGAATGAAGTTCATGATATAATCTGCCCATGAAAAATGACCTGCAAAGATAGCCGCCGGGATAAGAAACATATTAGCCACAACGTGCTGAAAGCCGATCGCAACAAAGGCCATAGTAGGGAACCAAATCCCCATGATTTTTCCACCGATGGAATCCGTGCTATACGACAACCATACTGCCAAAGCTACCAGCCAGTTACATCCAATACCAGATATAAAAGATTGCAAAAAGCTATCATGCAGCTTGTGGCCTGCCATATCTACCACCTTGTCCAGATAAGGGCCCGTTTCGGTCAGACCCAGCACATGGCCAAAGAAAAACGCTACAAACATTGCACCCGCCAAATTACTGAGCGTAATGATCGCTAAATTACGGAGCATAGCGCCGGTCTTAATCCGCCCTGCCCATCTTGCCAAAGGGACCGCCATCATGTTACCAGTCAGCAGTTCTCCGCCAGCGATCAGTACTAATACCAGTCCTACAGGGAACACAGCGGCTCCAATAAAATTAACAATGCTTCCCCATTCTTTAGGCGCACTTGCAATCACACGTATATCTAGCAAAAAACCAAGCGCAATAAATGCACCTGCCAAAAATCCCAATACCACCGCTACAGTCCACGGGTTGTTCGCTTTGGCCACTCCTGTTTCCACCGTCTTTTCGGCAATTTGCCCCGGTTTATAGCTTGCCATATGTTCCCGCTCCTTTAACTTCTTTTACTTGACTATTCTCTTTCATATTTTATTTAAAATCAGAAATTTAGTTTGTGAAAAAAATCACCTTGAAAATAATAAAAAAACAACCCTTGAATCAAGGGCTGTTTTTCGTGTATTCATAGTCACCGCGCCGCTAAGCGCTTATACTTAATTATATTCTTCCTTTTCGATGGCTCCCAAGAACCAGAGAACGCCTCCAAGACCAGTCATCGCCACAACTACAAGAAAAAGGATATAAAACAAACCCATGGTCACTTCTCCCCCTAATCCTTATGCTCTCTATATTGTACTATAAGGATTCGCTCATACGTCTCAGATTGTTGACAAACTTATGAACAATGTCACAGACAAACCGAATTATACAGTAACCAATTTTCGTTCAGATGGTGAAGGCAATGCTTGCAGCCCTGCTGCATTCAGGAAATTCCAGGGCTTGTTATAATGCGGCTGGAAGAAGAAATCAACAAAGGCCAACTGGTCAATGGTCATATGATTTTGAATGGCTACAGAGAGCGTATTAATAGATTGTGTCAAATCTACCTTCGACATAATTTGTGCGCCAACAATTCTTCTAGTCTCCCGTTCATATACAACTTTCAGCAGCACCTTTTCAGAGGTTGGCATGAATTCCGGGCGATAGCTGTCTTCTATAGTTACGACCTCTACATTCATACCTTCATCTGCTGCGGCTGCTTCGGTCAAGCCTGTTCCCGCAATATTATCTTCATAAATTTTAATGCCTGAAGTTCCTTGTGTTCCCATGTAGGCAATGGTCGGCTGCACCAGATTGCGTGCTACCAGCGTACCCATGCGGACCGCGTTTGTCGCCAGCGGGATATAAGCCGTTTTGCCTGTCGGGTTATAGTGGATTGCACAGCTGTCACCTGCTGCAAACACGTCCGGGCAACTGCTTTGCATATAATTGTCTACGATGATCGCACCATTTGGCAGCATATCCACCTGACCCTTAAGCAAATCGGTTTGAGGACGGAAGCCGATGCAGAGAATTACCAGCTCTGTTTCATATTCCCCTTTGGTGGTTACGACTTTACTCACCTTGCCATTTGTCCCCTCAAAACGGCTCACCGTTTCCCCCAGCGCCAGCCTGATGCCATGATCTCTTAGAGAATTTTCAATCCGGTCGGTAAACTCATGATCCAAATATTTATTCAATATACGATCAGCACTGTCGATCAGGGTTACATTTTTACCGTTCATTTGGAAAGCTTCGACCAGTTCGACACCAATGTATCCGGCTCCGACAACAGTGATGTTCTGTACATGCTTGGCTTTTTCAATAATTTCGTTCGAATGATTATAGTTTTTACAGAGCAAAATAGGATCAAGCTCAATGCCTTCCAGCTTCGGAATAATAGGCCAGGAGCCTGTTGTTACAATCAGTTTATCAAATGTGTCGGTAAATTCTTCACCGGTTTGGAGATTGCGTGCACGCAGCGTTTTGCCTGCTGTATCCACACTCGTTACCTCATGAAGCATTTTGGTCACTACTCCCATATCAGCCAGCTGCTGCGGGGATGAGTAGAACAATCCGTGCGGGTCCTTGACAACACCACCTACGTACAGTGCAATACCACAAGATAAAAATGAAATATTATCATTACGCTCATAAACGGTAATTTCCGCATCTGGATAACATTTTGCCGTGTTGACGATCGCTGCTGTGCCTGCGTGTGTACATCCGATAACTGCTACTTTCATGTGAAGTTCCTCCTTGGTGTGTGGGCATAATGAATAATAATTGTGAATTGTTTCACTTGGGTTGGTTGTTGTTTGTGATTTTTTTCACTTTATACACTTATTATAGTGTGATATTTTTCACATTACAATCTTTTTCTATGGTATTCACAATTCGTCCACAATTTAAAAACAAGGATATATAGAGAGCCTGTCATTAGATGAAGCACCTCTCTGCTCGATGTAGTTTGCCCTATATGACCCTGATTATACCCCTTCAAACCAGGCTTTCAAAGGAAGCTTGACCATAAGCGAGCGGAATATGAAAAGAGCAAAAAGGTCCGTTTTTCGGAGAAAAACCCCAAAAAACGGACCTTTAAACCTATATTATGGAGCTGGCAAAGCCACTATAACCACTCTTCAATGGCTGTCTTCATGGCTTCCGGTGATTCCCTAGGCTCAAATCGAGCCACAGGCACGCCCTGACGGTTCACGATGAATTTTGTGAAATTCCATTGGATCGCACCCTCTTCCTGTTCTCCGGGCTGCTGCTTTTTCAAATATTCAAACAGAGGCGCTGTATCCGGTCCATTGACATCCACTTTGGCGAATACGGGAAAATCAACTCCGTAATTCAGTTGGCAAAACTCAGCCGCTTGCTCGCTGCTGCCTGGCTCCTGACCGCCAAATTGATTACAAGGAAAGCCTAATACGACCAATCCCCGATCTTTATACTCATCATAAAGCTTTTGCAAGTCCCCGTATTGCGGGGTAAGTCCACATTTGCTGGCGGTATTCGCAATAACCAGCACCTTGCCATTGTAGGTGTCCAGAGGGACCTCCTGATTGGCTGGTGTTACGGCATGATATGAATAGACAGACATACAGCTTCCTCCTTCGTACCGTGTAGTTTAGGATTCATAACCTATTTTACCCAAAACGATACGGTCATGCCAGCATCCCTATAGGACTTGCTGTGAAGCCAAACGCTTGCTGCGCTTGGCTTCATTCCGCGCCCCCTTTAGCCTCTTGCCGCAACTTGTAATCTGGCTTCACGCCGCTCCGCAGCAGAATCGGCCGATAACTTGCCTTCTATATTCAATGCCTTCACAGTATGGTTTACTGTAGGCTGTTCTGCCAGCGCATACGGAAGACAGAGCGGCACACCTGTACGTGGATCGGTGACAATATCTGCTTCAATCCCAAACACCTCACGCAGCACATCGGTGGTCATCACTTCGGTTGGAGCTCCTACTGCCTTGGCCTTCCCTTTCTTGATCGCAATCATATGCTGAGCGTACCGGGCCGCATGATTCAAATCGTGAACAACCATAACAATCGTGCGTTCTGCCGAAGTATTCAAATACTCGAGCAAATGCAGCACTTCCAACTGATGGGCCATGTCTAAAAATGTAGTCGGCTCATCCAGAAACAGAATATCGGTATCCTGCGCAAGCGCCATTGCAATCCATGCACGCTGACGCTGACCGCCGGAAAGCTGATCAATCGGGCGGTCGTGGAACTCGCTCATTCCTGTTACCTGGATCGCCCACTCTACCATTTTGCGGTCATCAGCTTTCATGGAGCCAAAACCTTTTTGATAAGGAAAACGTCCATAGGATACCAGTTCCGTCACAGTCAATCCTTCCGGTGCAGTCGGATTTTGCGGCAAAATAGCCAACTGCTTGGCTACTTCCCGGGTGGATTGCTTATGAATGGATTTACCGTCAAGCAGAACACTACCGCCTTTAGGATTCATGATGCGAGCCATCGTCTTCAAAATAGTGGACTTGCCGGAGCCGTTTGCGCCCACCAATGCGGTAATTTTCCCTTGCGGTATTTCAACATTCAGATCTTCTACAATCAACCGATCCTCATAAGCAATATCCAGACTTGACGTTTTCAGACGAAACATTTGGAATCATCCCTTCCCTTATCCAATATATAGTCACGGGCTTAACGCACGATATTCATCAAAAATTCATCCTATTTTATATAATAAAGATATTGATAATCATTATCAAGTCTTAAATGGCACGTTCCCTTTGGCATACGATTTATATCATCAGATATGTCCTTAAAAATACAATTTTAGGGTTACATCTTTTAGCCATAGCTCAATTTACGCACAGTTTAACCTAAATACACATATCCTTTCCCCAATATGCTTACGTTTAAAGCCCGACCCATGAAAAATTTTTTTATACGGTCTGACGGATTTCAGTACCGTTCCTTAGTTGTTCTTTTTGAAAATTCTCATCATAAATCAGGAGCCGTGCTGAGATCGCAGCGGCTCATCTTTTATTCTGTCTTCCTCTGTATAGTATCAAGTGTTCTATCTAGTTTCCGGCCAACCGCATCAAGACTGTGGAGCAGACAGTCCAAATGCTTTAGCCATAAGACGTATCGATTTCATTTTGGCGCCAAAGTCGTGAATGATGCTCGCAACCATGACCTCCTGTGTATTATAGCCCTTGCATAATTGCTCAATCTGACGCTTTACTTGCTCAGGAGAACCAACGACCATCCGCTTACGATTCTCGCGGATACGCATCCGGTCATACGGCGTGTAAGGGTAGGCCAGTGCCTTTTCTACAGAAGGTGTCCCGGCGGAACGCATTCCCTGCTCTAGCAGCACCAGCGACAAATCCATGCTGGAAGCCAAGCGATTCGCCTCTTCTTCGGTATCTGCACAAATCGCAAATACGGCGACCAGTGAACGCGGCTGGTCACTATGCTGAGAAGGCTGAAAGCTCTTCTGGTACCCCTTCATGGCTCCAGTACCGCCTTCACCATTAATAAATTGCGCAAATGCAAAGCCCACGCCACGCTCGGCGGCCAGACTTGCACTATCACCGCTGGAGCCAAGCAGCCACATTTCAGGCACTGTCTCTACGAGCGGCATTGCTTGCAGCGAGCCGAAGCGATGCTCACTGCCTGTGCTGTCATGCAAATAGGCTAGCAGGTCATCCAGCTGCTCAGGGTACAGATCAACACCTCCCCGCATTTTGCCTTCCTGCAGGGCTTTGGTAGCAACCGGCATGCCTCCCGGCGCCCGCCCCAGACCCATATCAATGCGTCCCGGATACAAGCCTTCCAGTACACGGAAGTTTTCCGCTACTTTATATGCGCTGTAATGCGGCAGCATTACACCACCCGAACCCACTCGAATGGTAGAGGTACGGGCGGCCAGATGTGCAATCAGCACCTCCGGGCTGGAGCCGGCAAGATTAGAGGCAAAATGATGCTCAGATACCCAAAAGCGATGATAACCCAAGCGTTCCGCCTCAATAGCAAGCGCAGCCGTCTGTTGTAATGCTTGCGCATGTGTCATGCCTTCTGATACCGGAGATTGGTCAAGAATGCTGAGTTTTATCATAAAAGTCTGACCTTCCTGTTTTGGAATATGGGGTAGGCATAATTATAGCATGCAAAGCCACAGTTCCCCAAGAGCGAGCAAAACAGATTGTATAGCAGGAAATTCGAAGTGCTTATTTTTCGTGCAGACTTGCCTTTGCTTGATCTAATTCATAAAGATGTGAGCGTCTCTGAAAGAAGCTAAACAGATGTGTAACGATTACTTTCAAGACCGCATAGCCCGGAACCGCCAGAATGATTCCTACCACGCCAAACAAATTGCCCGCCGTCAAAATAACAAAGATGATTGTGATCGGATGCACCCGAAGCGATTTGCCCATAATTTGCGGGGAAATCAGCTTGCCTTCAATAAGCTGAACGATCGTCCATACGATAACCATCTTAAGCAGCATAACCGGAGAAGTGACTATAGCTACGATTAATGCAGGTGTAATGGCAATCACAGGCCCCAAGTAAGGAACAATACTCGTAAAGGACGCAATGACTGCAAGCGTCAAAGAGTAGTCCAGCCCAATAATTAAATAACCAATATACAGCAAAGCTCCAATACAGAAGCTGACAATAATCTGTCCGCGAATGTACGAGCTGACCTGATGGTTCATTTCGGTCATAATCCGATCTGTCTCTCTACGAAACATAGGCGGGAGCATCTTCAGGATTGTCTGTGGCAGCTTGCGTCCATCTTTTAGCAAATAGAACAAAATAAATGGAACCGTAGCAATCGCAAGCACGGTTTCCGTGACTACTCCTACAAAGCTCCCCACACCTGTCCAGGCATTATTAATAAAGGCAGATAACTTTTCAGAAGCTTTGGAGGCCAGTTCAGACGGGTTTATCTGAACCGTGTTCAGGAACTGGTTCACAAAGTCACTGCCTATTAATTTCTCAAACTGCACCTGCACTTGCTGGCTGTATACAGGCACATTCTCGATAAGGCCCTGTATTTGATCACGGATCACGGGGATTACCGATGTAATCACAACAGCAATAATTCCTATGATGAGCAAAAACAACACGATAATGGAGTAAACCCGTTTTACCTTATTGCGTTCCAATATATCAATCAGTGGATTGAACAAGTAGTACAGCACACCTGACAAAATAACAGGGAGAATAATCGTTTTGAGCAGCACGATAACGGGAGTAAATATATATGAAATTTTGGTGAGCACCAGGATATTCAAGCCGATAAGCAGCAGTACCAGCAGGAATAACACAAACTTGTTGTTCAAAAAGAACTTCTTGAATCGGTCTTTCCATGCCGGAGTTGTTTCCACATGACATTCTCCTTCTCTTTAGGTAAATAGTTGTTCTTTTCTTAATAGCTAAGATATAGCTTTGCAACAAAATATACAAGCTTATACCCGAATAACGCACAAAAGCAAACAAAGCTGTACGCCATACGTACGAACTTCATTTGCTTTGCATGGTTATGGAGTATCATTTATCGTGCTAACCGAATCTGTAGCCGCAGTTGCAGGCTTGTTTTCTTGTTCAAAAAGATTTTGGATGAATCGCTTGAGCTTGCTTTCGTCCACACTAAGCACCTGCGCTCCCCTGACCGTTTCCCCACGCACCAGCTCAATTGGCGGGATTTACTGTTTGGCTATCGTTTTTGCGTCGAAATGCCAAGCCATTTTAAAAATTTTCACATATTTTTTCTCATGGTCTGGCGGAATGTCCGAAAAGCTTATTTTTTGAATCTTTCTATGTCCATTGATCAGCGGGGGTGGTCATCCGGATACCATGGATTCAAATGGACAAGCACCTCGTACACCCTCGGTTCCTGTTTCATGACAGCCCTTTTGATCAGCCGAATAATATCGTGTCCCTGCTGAATCGTCAAGGAAGCATCCACTGAAGCACGGATATCCACGATAATATAATGGCCGTGCTCGCGGGCACGAATACGGTCAATACGCTGAACCTCGGCTACACCAAGTGCGGCCGCAGTGTAGCTTTCGATTTTCTCAGGTGCAATGGCCTTCTCCATAAGTACATCTATGGACTCACGCCCCATTTCCCATGCCAGTTTCAAAACCAGCAATGCTACCACAAAGCCTGCAATCGGGTCGCCGTAGGATAAAATCGAAATACCCCAGTGCTCCCCGATCAGCCCCAAACCGATTCCCAGCACAGCAGCCCCGGAAGCATATACATCTGCCAGGTGATCCTTGGCCGTCGCAATAAGCCCCTGACTGTTCGCCGCTCTCCCGATACGAATGGTGTAAATATACAGCCATTGCTTCCAGAGCAGGGAGATGACCGCCGCCACCAGTGCCAATATATGCTCCTGCGGTGTCGGCTTGAACAGTGCCGCAATAGAATGAAAGCCGATGAATATGCCAGCTCCGAACAAAATAACTGCCACCACGCTCGCACCAATTACCTCAGCCTTGCCGTGACCATATGGATGATCCTCATCCGGCGGCTGACTGGATATACGCATCGCTCCCAGTGCGGTAGCAGAAGCAATCACATCCCCGGCGTTATGAACACCATCAGCCACTAGCACCTTACTGTTGAACAAAAGTCCTGCAATAATTTTAATGCCGGTTAATAGGATGTTGCTAATCAGGCTGATCCATGCTGAGACCATGGCACGCTTGCCCATATCCTGCTCCTGCATCATGTATAACCCCTCCATCATTTTCTTTGACAAGATGCTCCACACGCCAAACGATAATTTTCAATGCAGCTCTGCTGCTTGCTCTATCTTATGATGCACACCCTTCAGCGGCATGAAAAAGATCATAATAGCCCCGGAAGATGAGCCTCTCCGGGGCTATTATGATAACCATAGTTGAGCATTCTAGGAGAACTGCTCCTGTTTGATCTATCTGGACCGCCCACGACGGCCGCCTTGTCCTTGGCTGCCACGCGGGCTGCTTTTGGCTTGTCCGCCGCGCCCTCCCTGGCCACTGCGTCCAGAGCCGCCACCGCTGCGGTCGTAACCACCACGGCCGCTGCTGCTTTGCCCTGCCGAGCGCCCCTGGCCTCGGCGGGCGGTACCGCCGCTGCTGCGGTCATATCCACCGCGCTCGCTGTTGCCGCGGCCGGAGCGACGCTCGCCGCCTGCACCGTCACGACGGCCCGCCTGCTCGCGGCCATGGCCGCGGCGCCCGCCGCCGGAATCGCCGCCACCAAAGGAACGGCGGTCGTTTCTGCCCGAGCGGCGTTCTCCACTTTGCCGCTCCGTCATATCGGGAGCAGGTCTGCGCTGCTCCCCAACCTCACGGCTGGTGAATGTGACACCAGCGACTTTCTGGATGTTCCGCAGTTCCTGAACATCCCTGGGCGTAGCGAGCGTCACCGCCACACCTTTTCCACCGGCACGACCGGTTCGGCCGATACGGTGGATATAGCTTTCGGCATCCTGCGGCATGTCGTAGTTAAAGACATGGGTGACGCCTTCTACATCCAGGCCGCGGGCGGCCACGTCGGTCGCTACAAGCAATTGCAGCTTCGCCTCACGGAATGCCTTCATCACCTGCTCACGTTTGTTCTGGGACAAATCTCCGTGCAGCTCGCCGCTTTCGAAGCCCATCTCCTGCAGCTCTTCGTTCAGCTTGGCCGCCCGGCGCTTTGTACGGCAGAAAATAACGGCCAAATACGGACGATCTGTATTCAGTATTTCCACCAATGCCCGTTGTTTCCCACGATCTGTTGTTTGCACAATGACCTGGCGGATTTGGCTTACTGGAACGGAAGAAGCGGATTGTACTTTGACATCTGCCGGTTCGTTCATATAGACACGAGCCAGCTTGCGAATACCGGCTGGCATCGTGGCGGAGAACAGCATCGTTTGTCTCCGGTAGGGAACCTCCTGGAGAATTGTCTCAACATCGTTCAAAAAGCCCATATGCAGCATCTGATCAGCTTCATCCAGTACCAGCATTTTGACACCGCCCAAATCCAGCGTGCCACGTCTCAGATGATCCAGCAGCCGTCCGGGTGTACCGATAATCAGCTGCGCGCCGCCTTTCAGTTTACGAAGCTGACGCTCTACATCCTGTCCTCCATATACAGCCAGCAATGACAGATTCGGCTCTATAGCAGCCAATCGTTTCGCTTCCGCTGTAATCTGAAGCGCCAGTTCACGCGTAGGTGCAATCACGAGTGCCTGCGGGTAACGCTTGTCCAAATCCAGTTTCTGCAAAATCGGCAGTAAAAACGCAAGCGTTTTACCTGTTCCCGTATGCGCCTCGGCAATCACATCCTGATCCTTCATTAACAGCGGAATGGATTCCTGCTGTACCGGGGTGGGCACTGCAATCCCTTGCTCTTTCAAGACGTCTACCCAATGCTGCTCTACGCCTAATGCTGCGAAATTTTTCAAGTGGTATTCACTTCCCTTATCTTATTCAATATGTGTCACATAAAATAGGTTCATATGCCATATGACATCTATCGTTCCATAGTTCAGAATTCCCATTTTTGTATCAGTTCCCATTCTACCCTTTTCAGGAGGGGAGCTTATCCGTTATCGTTGAATCTGTTCCTGTAACTAACATACGGTCGCAAGGTGGCTCAGCCCGTTCCATTTATGACTTTCCTAGTATACGCGAAGTTGAACAGGTTTCCAAACGATTTTAATGAACATTGTAAAAGATGAATTCCATCTCCATGTCATATATTATGGTAAGAGAGTGGGTAATCCATGACCTATGCGCCAATCTTCCAATAATTGCGGTTGGCTCGTTTCAATACGTCAGGACGTTTTATGAAAACATCGACCGGGCAAGCGTTGGTTACACCAATACACCCTCAGGAGGTTGCAGCATATGCGTATTCAAGTTCAAAGCGTTGAAAAAACAAATAACGATTATCTGATTCAATATCAAGCCGGAGGAGCACTGCCGTTCGTTCCCCATGATATTGTTCTGATTCATAGCAAACAGTATTTTATTGGCACGATTTTGAAGGTGGAATCGGAACAGGCCCTTCTACGTATCAATCCACAATATGAAAACCAACTGGCAGGCTCCATCAGGCTGGAGCTGGCTTTCTCTCCAACGGTTTCTATTCAAGGAGCGGACAGGATTGTAGAAAAACTGGGCTACTTCCCTCCCTTTCATTATGACCGAATTACGGCTGCCAATATGACGAAAGACCAGATTACACTGACGATTGAGCTATCCCCCGCTACCGTGCTAGTACCCAAATCTCCGGATCTGGAACCTTCTTCCGAGGCACCTGTCACCCCGGAAATTCCATCCAAGGATGCTCCCCGTTACACAGTAACTTTTACATTTCTGGAAACCAAAGAGCATGTATTGACTCCGGTAGAAGCAGAAAATATCATTTTACAGCTTGATTTCCGCTATGAAGAAGCAGATATGGTCGTCGATATTGATGCATTATCAGGACTATCAGGCAGCTTTCTGTGCAGAGGCATTCGTACGGAGATTACGGAACTCGATAAATAAACAGAAGCAAATGATCTACACCTACAACCCTGAAGCCAAACTCGACAAGGCATACGTTCGTTCGATCATCACCGCAGGGATGACTCGCACCACCAGTAGATCGAGCAGTGCAGTGAGGGATGACTATATCAATATCAGCAAGCTGTTCAAGGACAAGCTGGGAGTCACGGTAGAGGTAAATGTCGATGAGGACAACAAAATTGTCACCTTATCCATGACATGATCTCACAGACTTACGTTTTATGAAGCAGTTCGATAGGCTAAGAGAGTTCTAAAAAAGGCAGAGAGGAAGGGCTTAATGATGCCAGAAATACATAATTCTAAATGGGGGCCCGCTTACTTGGAAGGATGGGTGGTACCTGAAAACCCGGAGGCATGGATCGAGCAGGAATGGACAGGCAAGCTGTGTTCACAGGCCGGCCATACGAAGTTTCACATTTTTTATTATGGAGAGCTGATGGATGATCTGATCGCCGTGACTGAATTTGCACCCCAGCTCGTGATTGCGGAGAATGCAGCTACCGGCGAACGGATCGTGATTTTTGATGGAACCCGGCATGGTTACGATGCATTGTTATGTGAAACATATACAGAGGAACAGCAGAACAATCGCACTCCCTTACTGCCTTATCTGGACGAAGATGGTGAGGATACCTTCGAGGTAAGCGTGACCGCTTTTTATAATGTTGATTGGGATGACGAGTTTTCAGACGATGTGGATGAGAATGGACAACTGGAGCTGATCAGCGGCGAACGATGCGATTTTGAAGAGGCGAAGCGAAACGGCTTTGATGCGATCAGCATTACGATTACCAGTGCTAAAGGTTTAAAAACAGAGATCATTCAGGAAGAACTGGCCTGACGAAAAAAAGCTACGGCTACCAATTCTACAGTAGCCGCAGCTTTTTTATTCGGATTTGACATACAGGGCAGTTCAAAAGAAATCTCAATCTCTACACTCTTTCTCCCTTACTTCATAATAGATGATAATCATTTATTCAATTGGGCTTTATAGGTATCAGGACTATTTTTCTTCCTTAGCATAATAAAAATGTAGCCTCCTATTCCCCCTAAAATAGACGGAATTAACCACCCTAACCCAACATCATATAACGGAAGAAATTTGGCAAAAATACTATTAATTACTTTAATTTTTATTCCGGCAGCATTCAAGCCATCAAATAGACTAATGATAAAGGTTAATATCAAACTACCTTGATATACTTCTGACTTTCCTTTAAATACGGGATGTAAAAACGTTAAAAATATTAGAGAAATAGCAATAGGATATATTGCAATTAATACTGGCGTTGAAACCTTAATGAGCTGTGTTAAACCTATGTTGGCTACAAGAGTACTAAATACAGATAACATGACAGCTATTTTTTTATAAGAGATATTTGGAAACAATCCATGGAAAAAGGAAGAGCAGGAAGTAATAAGCCCCACACTTGTCGTTAAACACGCTACTGTGATCATAAAACCCAATAAAATAGAACCATAAGATCCAAAATAGTAGAATGAGACCTTAGCTAACACCTCAGCCCCATTTCCTAAAATACCCAATTTTTCAACACTAGAAGCTCCCATATAGGAAAGAGACGTGTAGATAAAAGCTAAGAGTATAACTGCAATAGTTATCGCCTTGGCACAAATGGTCATCAACTCTTTTTTTGTAGTAACTCCTCTTTCCTTAATTGCATTCACAATAATAATTCCAAAAATAAAGGCTCCAAGAGCATCCAATGTTAAATAACCCTCTTGGAAGCCTTTGAAAAAAACATGCGATGTATAACCCTCAGCAGGTTCCTGAAATTTTCCAATTGGGTGAATAAGAGCTACAACCACAAGTATTCCAATGAATGTCAATTTAATGGGCGTTAAAAACTTTCCAATTACATCAATAATTCTTGTGGGGTTAAGTGATAACAAACATGCAACTGTAAAAAAAAGGACGGTAAATACAAAAAGTGCCACAGGTTCTGCATCGTTTGAAAAAAAAGGTTTTACTCCAACTTCAAATGACACGCTGCCAGTTCTGGGGATGGCAAAAAAAGGGCCTATGGCTAGATAAAGGATCGTTGTAAAAACAATACCGAATATGGGGTGTACACGACTCGCCAAAGATTGCAAATTGCTTTTGCCCGAAAAAACAAAGGCTGTGACGGCTAGTAACGGTAAGCCAACCCCGGTAACCAAGAAACCCGCATTGGCTATCCATACATTCTTTCCGGCCATTTGACCAAGCATAGGTGGAAAGATTAGATTCCCTGCACCAAAAAATAAGGCAAATAGCATTGATCCTATAATGATAATAAAGGACGAAGAAACACTTTTCGACATAATAAATCCTCCAACCATGAAATCACATGGTTTTATTTTTATTTGTTTTTAAATCCTACTCATTATATTTCTTCTCTCTTTAATATTCAATATATTACATAACTGCGGGCCATGTAAAAATCCCCCATCTTCGTCCTCTCCTTTTGCACAACCTATTCACCTTTCTACCCTTCAGCGCATAGAAAAAGCCATTTTCAAGTGTTAAAATAGGAGTAAGATGTAAATTCTAAAAAAGAGTGAAGATGCGTCAACATCCTCACTCTTTGGCAGCAGCCGCTTTTAAGGGCGGTGGCTGCAAGTTCACGGTATATGAAATAGACCGGTTCCTACCACGGGGCGGTCTATTTCTTGGGTGTCTGAAGTAAGCTTCACCAAAAAATTGCAGCCGAGGCGCTGGATGTCATGGTGAAAAAGGATGGCCCCTTCCCTAAAAGCGGATACCTTGACGACAATCTCTAACTTGCTACAAGCTTCTTCGTAGCGTGTCATGCTCAAAAAGGATAAGCGCCACATTGAAGCCGTGCTTGAACAGCTCTCCGATTTGGAATTGGATTAGCTTTGTAGCCCCCGGAAGAAGGTATCTATAGTGAATGAAATCAATTCATCCTTCGAACTTGTCATAGGAAGCTCAAAATTCAAAAGCAGGGAAGTCAATCCATGCAGCATGCTCCATACAGAGCTGGCGATCAGACTTTCATTCCCCTGAATGATGCCGCCTTCTTCCATAGCAGCCAGGAGTCCAGCTTCAAGCAGCTCAAAGCCTTTAAAGCGTCCGCTGTCAATAAGACTGACCAAGCTTACAGATTCCAGGTTGCTGATAAACAGGATGCTGTAATATTCCGGATTGGCCATTCCAAAACGGACATAAGCATCAGACACCGTTTTCAGCTTATCCAAGGCATTCAATCCCGCTGCCTCTGCTTCCTCCTGGCTCTGCTGAAGTGCCTGCAGAAACAAGGCATTTCCTTCTAGCAGCAGTTCACGGACAACAGCTTCCTTATTGGCAAAATAATGATAAATAGTCGTTGGTGAATATTCGATTTGATCCGCAATCTTGCGCATAGAGACTTCGGCATACCCTTGGTTCAGGAACAGCGACCGGGCGGCCTCGATGATTTTTCGGCGGATCTCATTGCTTTCACGTTCTCGGCGTTTGATATGTTTCATGAGTAAATGTATTGGCCCTTTCTGCCTGTCCCAATTTGGCGGCGATACGATCAGCTTCCATTATACCCGAGTTCATAGCCCCTAGAAACCCGCCCCCGGGCTGTGTCCAGGCCCCTACCAATGACAGACGATCTACAACGGATTTATGTTTCAGTCTCTTCAGACCGGACTGCCGCACCGTTTGCGCAAAGCCGTATACAGCCCCGTTCGGATTAGCCGTATAACGCTGCATTGTCCGCGGTGTGCCCAGCTCGGCCACCACTACTTTGCTGCCAAAATCAGGATACAGCTGTTCAAGACGCTCCAGTATCTGCCGTGTTACGGCTTCCTTTTTGGCTTTATATTCAGAGCGTGTCGCAGGCCAGTTCTCCAACCGGTCCAAAAACGTAACTGCGATCACGCCTTTCCCCGGCTCATTAAGCGTGGGGTCCATGGCGTTATAATTGGTAAGCATCCAGTTGCCTTTGGTATACTGGCCGCTCATCATGAATTCATAATCGCTCTCCGAATCCGATACATCATACAAAATCAGGTCTTCTTCGAAAATACCAAGCTCATGAGGCTCGCATGATAACCCGAGATACAGCTGGGTAAGAGACGTCCCGGTTTCCAGCCTGCTAACGACCTCCAGCTCACGCCGGGCAGCACTATGGTTCTCCAGCAGACGGCCATAGGTGTGATGAGGACTAATCCCAGACACAATCCAATCGGCTTTATATACATCCCCTTTTTTCAGACGGACACCGGCTGCTTTACCGCCTTCGAGCACAATTTCAGATACCTGGCTGCGCAGGTGCACTTCTCCATCAGCTGATTGAATCGCGGCGACCAGTGCATTGGATAACGCCTGCGCGCCCCCCTGAATGTAATACGTTCCCTCCAGGTGATAGCCGATCCAGGGAATAAAAAAGTATAAAGCCGCCAGCCGCTTCGGAGGCAGTCCGTAATAGGGCCAGAGTGCGGTGAAAAACTCCGTGAATGAGTCAGACAGCCCAAACTGACTTACAACTTCCCATGTGGTCATCTGCGTCCAGCGGAAGAAGGTGCCTGCTTTGAGCAAACCGGCTGCCTTGCGCCAGGAATTGGAGGAAGAGGAGGTGATAGCAGTGAAACCTGCCTTAAAACGGCGAATACCTGCAAACAGGTTGTCGATGCCTGCCTGCTCAGCAGGGAACATGCCTTTGAGGAGTTGCACATATTCCTGCACATCGGACGGGACATCAATAACCTGCCCTTTCCAGCGAACAGAATAAGGATGCTTTTTGCGGAGCGGTACGATTCGCTGGTCTACGTTACAGCTCTTGAGCAGCTGTCCGAAGCTGCCTCCTTCCAGTCCGCCGACACCATGCAGGGATACATCAAAGGTATACCCCTTTCTTGTAAATTCAGTTGCATAGCCGCCAGCCAGCGAATGACTTTCGAAAACAGCAGTCCGGTAACCGAGCGCAGACAATCGTGCTGCACAGGACAAGCCACCCAATCCAGCGCCGATGACAATAACATCATATTTATCCATAATTTCATCCCCTTTTGTTAACATCGTTATTTTAGTTAACGGTGTTAAGTTAAGAGAATTATATATCACAACATTCCTTTTGGGAAGTCCTGTTGCAAAATTTTGTGTTCCTGCTTACGATCTTTTATCCACCCTCCAGGTCTGCCGCTGCAGCCGATGTTCCGAATCACAGGCTACCCTGTCTACATCCAGCTTTCAGATTCAATCTGTACTTAAAGATGTGTACACTGACAGAAACGTGCATCACGCAAAACGGGGATAAAATAAAGCGCCAGAACGGTTCGAAACCCGCCTGGCGCTTTTTTATAGCATCCAAAAAAAGACACTTGCCTTCCTGTGTTCACCATCAGGAGAGCAAGTGCAAAAACAAAACGAGGAGACTAAAAATTTGATAATGGTATTGCATTTGCAGTTAACTTGGAGCTTTAAACCTGTTCATTTAGGCTCATATTGGGAGTCTGTGCCTAAAGGCTTAAATGATCATGATTCTCATTATTATTAAAGATTATATAGTTAAATCTGCTAGGATGCAAGAGCTTTTGAGGAAATATGTACCTTTATTCCGAACTAAATCAGAGTCTATATCTCTTCCCATATGTGTTCCATAACAATTTATCTGTAAGAAAACTGTATACCCAAAACAAAAAGACCCAATTTTCGGACAGTCTGGGTCTTTTTGTTTTAAAGGAATTCATAATGCAAATATATACTATTCGGGAGCACCCGAGTGTTGCCCTAAGACATTGGATGATACTCTTGCCGACTCTTGCATCATTTGTCCACTTTGCCGCCCTCTACGACCAACTGATCCGTAAAGCCTTCTCCGTATACGGAGGTCAGTGTATTCTTGTAGGCTTGATGGACGAAATTCTCCTTGCCCAGTGTAGCCAGCTCATTGTTAATCCAGTCCAACAGCTCTTTGTTCCCCTTCGCTACTGCAGGTGCAATCGTATCTTGACCACCAAAGGCCGGGATGCTTACTGTAAAGCCGGGATTAGCCTTTGCCCAAGCGATCAGCTCTGTATTATCGTTGGCAATGGCAGCGCCGCGTTTGTCTTTGAGGGCTGAGAAGATTTCTGTGTATTGATCGAATTTGAGCAGCTTGATGTCGGGATAATGTTTCGTAAAATAGGTTTCAGCCGTCGTCCCCTTGGCGACAATCAGCTTTTGATCCGAATTTCTCAATTGATCAATCGTGGTGATTGGAGCGCTGTCAGGTGACACAATACCAAAGGATAATTTCATATAAGGGTTGGCAAAATCGACCTTTTCTTTACGCTCATCTGTCACCGTAAAGTTAGCCATGATGATATCTACTTTGTTGGATTCCAAATAAGCGACCCGGCTGGCAGCATCGACCAGTACAAATTCTACCTTCGACTCGTCACCCAGCAGATCTTTGGCAAACCGCTTCGCAATATACACATCAAAGCCTTGATTCTTCCCTTCCGAATCCACGTAGCCAAAAGGCGGTTTATCCGCGAATACACCGATTCGAATCTTGCCATTCTTTTTAATATCCTCAATCGAGGCAAATTTAGCCAGACCAGAACTGCCGTTGGCATTGCCACCTCCTGTACAACCCGTTAAACCCACCAGCAGCAAGCTCAAAGCCAGTAATAACGTCGTAAGTCTCATACCTTTTCTCATCTGTATTTATCCCCTTGTTTTATCAATATTTTGTATAATCTATAATTCGATGTCTTTCAGCATAGGATTTATGCAATATGCTCATGTCGTTTCGTACTGAAATATATCCAGAAAGTGCTGAGCACGCTCAGTTTGCGGTTGGGTAAAAAATTGCTGTGGCGTAGTCATTTCGCATATTTGCCCTTGATCCATAAAAACGATACGATCTCCTACAGACTTGGCAAATCCCATTTCATGCGTCACGATAATCATGGTCATGCCCTGTTGTGCCAGCTCTCGCATAACATCCAGGACTTCTCTGACCATTTCGGGGTCCAAAGATGCGGTGACCTCGTCAAAGAGCATAATTTCAGGATTCATACACAGGGCGCGCACAATCGCAATCCGCTGCTTTTGCCCGCCTGATAATTGTCTCGGATATGCATCTTTGCGATCCAGCAGACCTACTCGCTCCAATAGCTGCTTCGCTTGCTCAAGTACCTCCTGTTTGTTTCTCCGCTGAACTTTGAGCGGACCGAGCAATATATTTTCCAAGACCGTCATATGCGGAAACAGCTCATAGTTCTGAAACACCATGCCGATATGTTGCCGAACCTCACGCCAATCCACTTTGTTATCGGTCAGGTCCTGACCTCTATAACGGATTCTGCCGCCCTGAACTGGCTCCAGACCGTTAAGACATCGGAGAAGTGTGCTTTTTCCACAACCCGAAGGACCGAGAATAACTACGACCTCCCCTTTCGTTACGTCCAGATCAATCTGCTGCAGCACTTTTCGGTCCCCGAAGCTTTTGTGCAGCCCTTGGATTTCCAGTAAAACTTCCACAGCCTCTCCCATGACACCCACTCCATTCTGCTAATTTTGCCATCTGCGTTCGAATCTTTTGGAAAGTCTGGATAACGGATAGCATACGAGAAAGTACAATATGAAAATAAAGCCGTACACCCAAAAGGATGCCGAAGGTGCTTTGATTACACCAAGCTCAATAATTTGCTGCCCAACCTTGACCACTTCTACTACGCCAATCAGCACCACTAACGACGTTGTTTTAATCATCCGTGTCGCCAGATTAATAGAACCCGGAAGCATTCGGCGCACCGCCTGAGGAATAAGGACATGACGATATAACTGTCCATAAGTAAGTCCCAGTGCCTGCCCGGATTCGAGCTGATACTTGGGCAGTGATTCCAGCGCACCGCGAACGATGTCGCCAATTTCCGCCGCCCCCCATAGGCTGAATACGATAATGGCTGTCAATTCCCCGCTGATATTCACATCCAGCAAAGGAGTGAATCCGAAATACACCACATACAACCACACCAGAATCGGGATAATGCGAAATGTTTCCAAGTAGAATCTCAGTACAAACCGGATCGGCCTTGATTTCAAGGTGCGCAGCAGCCCCATGAAGATGCCTAATATCGTTCCGATCATAATTGAAATTAACGCTATCTCCAGCGTAACAAGCAATCCCCCTAATAGACGCTCTAAGTTGGAACCTTCAAAAAGTACATTAATCCCCGAACTCAGCATATCGCACCTTCCTTTCTACCCAGGTCAGCAGCATGGACAAAGGTAAAAGCAGAACGAGATACGCCAATACGAGCAAAATCAGTGATTCTGCCGTTTTGTAGTACATGCCGATCAGGTCTTTTGCCACATTCATCAGATCTAATAAAGCAATAGCGCCGACAATGGAAGTCTCCTTGAGCAGGAAAATCGCGTTCGCTCCCAAGGACGGAATGCTGATGGCAAATGCCTGTGGCAAAATAACATATCTCGCCAGTTGTATCTTGGACAGCCCGAGACTCAGTCCGGATTCCGTCTGCGTCTTGCTCACTGCTTCAATTCCGCCACGGAACGCCTCAGCCATATAACCCCCGCCCAAAAAGGTCATACCCACAATGGCGCACGTCATTTCGCTCATATGCAGGCCTATTTTCGTAAACCCATAATACAGAAAATATAACTGTACAAGCAGAGGTGTATTTCGGGAAAGCTCAATATAGGCAACAATGGTGGCGCTCATTCCCCTCACCTTGTAATACAGCACTATACTGCACAGCAAACCGACAACTAGGGAAAACAGGATGGCAAAAAAGGCGATCTTTAACGTCAGCCACATGGCTTCCCCATATAACGGTAAGCTCTCTACAATAAATTCCCAGTCTAAATTCATATGTACATACCTTTCGATTTTCAATTATTCCGATGTATTTGGTGAGCTTAGTAACAATGATTGTATTACCACTCAATTTATACGTCAATACTCTGGTGGAAATTTGCCATATTTATAATTTAGACATGAAATTTTCATATATTTCAGAAAAAATAAAAAAGCCTGAATGGATACATTCCATTCCAGGCTTTGATGTATGCTATATGGCATCCGTCAGTACGGCAGCAAAATCCACAACGTGTGCCATGACCACTCAATTTGCGGCAAATTCGTTCCCCTGCCATAGCAAGTAGTCAGACGGTGCCACGGCACATCTTCGATTTGGAGATGATAAACGGAGATGGAATGGTTCTTGTCCGTATTCATGGCTCATCCTTTCTAGCAGGTATCTAGAATCTCCCCGATTTAAAAATAGAGTACAGCAAAAAGGCAACCATCAAGAGCGCAACGACAAAACCGACTTCAATGGCAGGCACATTCCACAGCATCGTCGCTTGATGGTTCAGCGATGAACCGATAATCAGCCCGACCATAATAATGCTGAAGGCTAACAGCACGATGCTGAATGACAGGCGGTTGCTGATCTGATCCAGCTTGCGCAGAAGCTGTTCCAGCTCCGGCACGGTGATTTCCAGCTTGAGCTTGCCCTTACTGATAATCGAGGACAAATGCCTCGCCTGTCTCGGCAGCTCGATAAGCGTCTCCACCAGCTCGGTCGCACCGCCCAGCAGCTTGTCCCGGATACGCCGACTGCTGAAGCGTTCCTTCAGCAGCTTGTTGCCGAAGGGCTCCGCCAACGCGATGATACTCAGGTCGGGGTCGAGCAGTTCTACGACTCCCTCCAGTGTCAGCAGCGCCTTGCCAAGCAGCAGGACATCTGATGGCAGGCCGATTCGATGACGCTGCGCCGCACCGAACAGATCGTTCAAAGCATCGCCAATACTGACCTGTGAGAACGGAACGTCCGAATATTCCTCGCGTATCTTGTCCAGATCAGTACGCAGCGCATTCAAGTCGGTATCCGGTTTAACCAGGCCCAGCCGTTCGATGGCCCGCACCATGGCATCGGTATTTTTACGCATCAGCGCAATAATGAGGGAGGCGAGATGATCCTTCATCCCTTCATTTAATCGTCCGGTCATGCCAAAGTCGAGATAAGCGAGACTGCCATTTTTCAGGACAAGCAAATTCCCGGGATGAGGATCGGCATGAAAAAAGCCTTCTATAAAAATCTGATGCAGCATGCTGTTGACCAACCGCTGCGCCAGCTCCTTCAGGTTGTATCCATGGTGTAATAGCACTTCGCGATTCCCCACATGTATTCCGTCCAGAAACTCCATCGTCAGTATACGGGAGGAAGTATGATCCCAATATATTTTTGGAATATAAATATGCGGGTCCTGCTCAAATTGGAGCGCAATCTTTTCTGTATTACGGGCTTCATGGTTGTAGTCCAGTTCCTGAATGAGCGATTTTCCCAGCTCCTCCACCATTTCGCGGAGCTGATAGCGCTTAACCCATTCCCAACGCTTGGCTGCCATTGCAGTCAATTCCCGCAAAATGTCCAGATCCCGCCGGATGATGCGGTTAACGCCGGGCCGCTGGATTTTAATGGCGACCATTTCCCCGCTGTGCAGCTTGCCCAGATGCACCTGTCCGATAGAAGCGGCAGCCAGCGGGACATCGTCAAAACGAGTCAGTATGCTCTCTAATGACGTGTCCAGCTCCTGCTCCAGAATGCCGCGCGCCATTTCAGGTGAAAAAGACGACACCTGATCCTGAAGCTTGATCAGTTCACGGATAATGGGCTCCGGCAGCAGGTCAGCACGCGTGCTTGCCAGCTGTCCAAGCTTAATGAACGCAGGTCCCAGATCCTCCAATACCAGCCGAATCCGCTCACCCAGCGTTTTGGACTCAGGCGTTTCTCTCGCCAGCCACTTTCGAGGCAATGATAGCAGTTGGAACAGGCCCATTTCCTCCACCATATAGCCAAAGCCATGACGCGCCAGCGCCATGGCAATTTCCCGGTAACGACCGGCGTGTTTCATGCGAACCGCCATTTTAATCGAGCCGGTTCGCTTCTTCGGCGTCGCTCGAACCCGTAAGCGCCGCCTTTTCTTTTTCCAGCTCTGCTACCTGTTTTTCCAACAATGCCACACGCTGCTCCAAACTTGCGACATCATTCTTGGCAGGTACCTCCAGATCCTGCAAAATGCGGCTAATCTGCTCGCGGATCATCGTTTTGAATTGGCTCTGTTCCTCTGCGCCCCGTTCGATTAAACGATCGATCAGCGCTTTGGATTCCGAAGGCGCAAGTTCTCCCCGGTTGACAAGATCCTCGACGGCTTTCTCCACCTTTTCTTTACTGACAATAGTGAGGCCCCATCCCAATGAGATGGCTTTTTTGAACAAATCGCTCATGATATATCCTCCCCTACCTATGTTTACCCATAGTATAACCTGAAAAGGGGAACCGCATAAAGTTTGCAGTCCCCCTTTTCCTATGAATGGTACCTGTTATGTTCAGCCCGGAAATCGTCCGGCCCACTTGGCAGCCTGAAGCAGCAGTTTGCGGTAGCCCTCATGCTGAAAGCTTGGCTGATTATGTCCAGGCATCAAGTAGACGACCCGACCCAGGCCATAGGACGATGACCATGCCGCCGGCCACCGCTGGCCCTCATGCTCGTATTCCATTAACAATGTTTTTTCAGTAAATGGATCAAAATCAAAACGATAGGGCTCCTCTTGCATCTCGAACGGCTCGATTCCTTCCATAATCGGATGGTCCGGCTCCGTTACCTTGAAGGAAAGGGGTGCCGCAGCCGGATGCCGCAGGAAACGTGCCCCCATCAGCTGTGCTATTTCATACCGCCCTTGCAATGTGATCCCGTTATGCAGCACCAGCAACCCGCCTCCGCCGCTGACGTAGGACAGCAATCCTGCCGTTTGTTGAGGGGACAAAACCTCTCTGCGACTATCACAGTACGAAATACACAGATCGAATGAGGCCAGATTTTCCTTGAGCAGCATTTTACGATTTTCACTACACTGTACCGCCATCCAATTCTGTAAAATATGGCTAATCTCTTCGTCCACCCCTTGCAGCGGGTGAAACTCCGGATACGAATAGTCCCCTAACAGCAATGCTTTTCTTCTATCCATGTTATTCCTCCTTGCCTGACTTGTATATAAGGACTTTAACAGCGTTGCCCGTGTCACATAACAGCGCCATCATTGTCCGGGGCTACAGCAATTATTAATAATTCTACAGGCAGCCCTTGAAATCCTTTAGCAGAGGATTATAGCATATTTGTCCACTTGGAATAAACTTATTTAAAAAATTATAGACGTCAACGCTGGCGATTCGGTCCGTTTATGGTATACTCGTAAGAAAAAAAGTGCTCCCATGCATTCTTGTCAAAAAAAGGACGCTTTATGTAACATGTTTGCTGGCGGTTGTAGAATTGATAAGCCTTGCTTCAAACTTATAGCAATCTATAAATCTTAAAAACCGGGGAGGTTGCATGAATGAAAAGGACTGGAATGACCCGGCCCTTGGACAGCTTGGGACGAATTGTGCTTCCGAAAGAGTTGCGCATGACGATGGAGATTGACATCGGCGATCCATTAGAATTTTTTATTGAAGGCCAGACACTCATGCTCCGTAAGTACAAATCAACCAATTGCATTTTCTGTGGTGCGGTTGATACCAACACCTATTTTAAAGACCAGTTTATTTGCGATGAATGTGCAGCCTCGATGAAAACGGAAGACCTGCCTCCAGTCATGACGGCTGAAACCAATTCGCCTCCACTGAAGCAAAATTTGCATATGAAAAAAATTTATCAGCGTACAGACGTTATATTGGAGAAAATGAGAGAGCTCATGGAGGAGCATCCCACTTCTTCACAAAAGCAACTTGCTTCCATGCTTGGCGTGAGCCAAGGAAGAGTTTCCCAATTGAAGAAGCTTATGTGACAAGGATGTTCAATTGCAATGAATGCGCTTCCACGTGATGTAAGGTATATCGTATGTCCCGTTGAGAAAAGCCGGGCCCTTTAAGGGACCCGGCTTTTGTGGTTCACATGAAGCGGCTTGTTCCCATTTCCACTATACAGGATTGCACTGCAGATGAGCTCAATGCCGGCTGCAAACTACTCAGCGTATGCCCTGCATTTCTCCACCCAACGTGCTGCCGCCTCGGGAAAAGAAGCGAGATGGATATGCGTGTAGGCTGCCAAAAGGTTTCCCTTGGCATAGCCCTCGTTCTGGAGGCCGCGCATCCCCTTGGTCTGATAGGCATACGGGTAGGGAGCAGACGATTCATCATAGGTCATCACAGAATAATGAAACTCATGACCACGAATCGTCTCTCCAGCCTCCAGCAACAGGCAATCCCGCAATGCGGTTGCTTCCCGGTATCCCAGCGCGGCACGCTTTGCCTGCATTCGGACATCGGACGGAATGACTCCCGCCATACGATGAACGCTGCCGTCCCGATCGGTAAGTGTCCGCGCCAGCACCATATAGCCGCCACACTCGGCGAACACCGGCATATCCCGGCGTACTGCATCGCGGATATTCTCCAGGAAGCCCGTGTTGGCAGCGATAGCCGCGGCAAACTCCTCCGGAAAGCCGCCGCCCAGATATAGGCCGCTGGCGTGCTCAGGGATGCATTCCCCCGCCAGTGGGCTGAAAAAGGCTATTTCCGCTCCCGACTGGCGCAGCAGGTCCAGATTCTCCGGGTAATAAAAGTTGAAGGCCGCATCGCTGGCGACGGCAATGACGGGCCGCTTCCCTGCATCGGCTTGCGCCACTGACGTAAGCCGATGCGGGACAAATAATGGCAGTGCGGGCAAAGACAACGGCGGAGCCGAATCCGCCAATGCCCGCAGCGCCTCCAGATCGGTGCCTGCGCGGATCTGCTCTGCCGCCCGTTGGAAAAGCGGCTCCAATTCGCCGCGCTCCACAGCAGGCACCAAACCCAGATGGCGCTCGGGGATATCCAGCCCATCATCGCGCTTCAGCCAGCCAAGTACAGGAATACCGCACTCCTGTTCAATGGCTTTTTGAACGATGCTGTAATGCCCTTGGCTTCCGCAGCGGTTCACGATCACGCCCGCAATGCGCAGCCTCGGCTCCAGATGCTGAAAGCCGAGCACAATCGCGGCCGCGCTGCGTGCCATGCTGCGCACGTCGACGACCAGTAATACGGGGCTGTCCGTCAGCATGGCGATTTCGGCAGTCGACCCGGTGTTGCTGAGGGGGTCCTTGCCGTCATACAAGCCCATGACGCCCTCAATCACGGAGATATCTGCACCTTCGGAGGCGCGGATAAAGGTTTCGCGCACTGTATCCGGTGAAGTCATCCACGAATCGAGATTACGGGAGGGGGTTCCGGTCACGGCGGTGTGATAGGTCGGGTCAATATAATCCGGGCCGCATTTAAAACCCTGCACACGCAGGCCGCTGTCAGCGAGCGCCTTCATCAGCCCAAGGGTGACGGTCGTTTTGCCCGCGCCGCTGCCCGTGCCTGCAACAACAATCCGGCTTCTGCGTGCTGCAGTAGCTGGATCAGACTGAACGGCGTGCTTCATGGCATCAGTCATAGGCAACCCGCGCTATGGACAGCGTCATATTACCGCTTTTTTTCTTTTCCAGCAGCCAATGGCCCGCACCGGAAGACAACAGCGCTGAAGGCTCGCTAACCCCATATGCGCCAGTGTACTTGAAGACTGTGTCCGATGGATTGGGAAGCCGCACCGTGTTTAGCTCTGACGGGGTATACGTCACCAGTTCCCAGCCGTATTTGGCGCAGAGGGCAAGCAGGCCCTCTTCATCCTTTTTCAGGTCAATGGTCGCAATATTCCGCACGCTTTTTACAGACAGACGCAGCTCCTGCAAGGTGCTCAGCACACCAGCCTCCAGCTCCTCCAAAGCAGTGCCCCGGTTGCAGCCCATGCCAAGCACCAGGCTTTTGGGGCGGTACAGTACGCCGTTAGAAAGAAAACGCTCTTCTTCCTCCGGCTCTAGCAGACGATCGCTAATGATCAGCGCGGCGTTAAAAGGCTCTTGCGAAGCTTCTGCCATCGAATCGTATACCTTGATGTGCGCAGGCACAGGCTTGTCGTAACGCCACCAGTTCCGTTCCCCTGTCTCTTGTATAAGCGCGACAGGCTCCTCGTTCACAACGGCTGCGCTCACCGGAGTGGCCTTGTCGAAGCTATCGACCACCCAACCCAGCTCCCGGCCGAACATGTCCACTGGAATGGTGCCTTGCACGTCCGATGCCGTTGTAATCACCGCACGCGCATCCAGCACAGCGGCGATATGGCGGGTTAATTCGTTTGCACCACCCAAATGTCCAGACAGCACGCTAATGACATGCTCCCCGCGATCATCAATGACGACCACGGCCGGGTCTACCTTTTTATCCACCAATATGGGCGCTATCATCCGAACCACAGCACCGAGGGAAATAAATAAAATAATACCGTTATATTGTTTAAATAAATCCGGCAAAATCAGCTTGACCGAGCCTTCGAACAATTGGATGCCGTGCTCCTGCTCATCACCCCGTTCAAACTTGGTCATGTAATACACATCCGTGCCCGGAAAGCTGGCTCCCAGGTGACGAGCCATCTCCACACCATGCTTTGTAATCGCCACAGCGGCAAATGGATTACTCACCGGGCTTCACTCCCTTCCGGTAACCGTGGGTGAACGATTTATCATACAGCTTGGAACGATGCGCATCCTTGTCCACCAGCCCCGGATCGAGCGCCCAGCCTGCCAAGATCATGGCATGCATCGTGATGCCCGCTGCCCGAAGATCGGCTGGCAATTGAGCGAGCGTCGTGCGTACGATTCTTTGGTCCGGCCAGGTTGCGCGCTGCACAACCGCTACAGGTGTATCCTCGCTCCAGCCTGCCGCCAAAAACTCAGCAACGACCTTCTTCGCCAGCGTCGCACTGAGAAAGAGGGCGACTGTACAGTGATGGGATGCCAGACCACGCAGCTTTTCCCGGTCTGGTACAGGCGTACGGCCTTCGGCACGCGTCAGAATAACCGTCTGCGTCAAGTCAGGCACGGTAAGCTCTGCGCCCAGTACAGCGGCAGAAGCGAAGACGGAACTAACGCCCGGTATGATTTCGTAGGCCACGCCGCGCTGCTTCAGCAGCACCATTTGCTCCAAAATCGCGCCGTACACAGCCGGATCACCTGTATGTACACGAGCTACACTGCGTCCGGCCTCCACCGCCTTGCTCATAATCTCGACCTGACGCTCCAGATCCATGCCCGAGCTTTGCATTACCTGCGCCTCCGGCTTGGCTGTGGCAATCAGCTCGTCGTTCACGAGTGAATCCGTGTACAATACGACATCGGCTGTGCGCAGAATCCGTGAACCTTTCACAGTAATCAGCTCCGGATCGCCGGGGCCTGCTCCTACGATGTATACTTTGGGCTCCAACGTCATTTGCTCACCACCATCAAACTCAAATATTCAAGCTCCTGCCCGCGCAGCTCTTGGGCATTGCGCCATATCATTTCATAAGGGGAAGTGACCTTGGTGATCACAGATGCGCGATCCCCAAGCTTCAATTCATCCAGCACATCCAAAATCAAATCCAACACCTTGGCAACCTTGATAAATACGACCGTATCGTGATTCTCAATCGCCCGCTTCATTGCTTCCTTATCCTCCGTAGCCGGGATAATGCCGACCTGCTGGTCTCCGTCCGCCAAAGGCAGTTCCAGTGCCGCCGCCGCTCCCAACACGGAGGAAATCCCCGGAATTGATACAACCGGCACCTCAGGATGAAGATCTCTCATGAGACGTGCCAGATGAATAAAGGTACTGTACAGGTTGGGGTCTCCTTCTGTAACAAAAGCTACATCCTTGCCTTCACGCAGCGCTTCCCAGCAGGCAGCCACCGTTTTGTTCCACTCCCGCTCCAGCACAACCGGGTCCTTGGTCATAGGGAAAATGAGTCCCAGCATCTCTTTTTCCTCCGGGTTTACGTACAATTCCACGATCTCATGAGCATACGACTTCCCGCCCCGGCGCTTTTTCGGATAAGCCACAACTGCACACTCCTGAATCATGCGGTACGCTTTGACCGTAATCAGCTCGGGATCACCCGGCCCCACGCCCACGCCGTAAAGTGTTCCTGTTGCCGCTGTATTCATGCTGTCTCTCTCCCCCTCTTGATTTACCAGATTATTCCCATGCTGTTCGTCAGCTATATTTCTTTTCCTGACAATTGACCCGTTATGACGTATATCGGATTTAGCCCGTCAAAACGCGTCATATTCAAAATCGGCTTGCTGCGCGCCGTTTGCAGCAGGGTCACCGAAGTCTCCAGCCCCGCTGCTTGCATGGCCTTCATGCCATCATGCAGCGTCTCAATGGTGGCGGCGTTGACCACAATTCGTCCATCCGTTCGCAGACGGGAAGCACACAGCCGAATCAACTCCGCCAGTTCTCCTCCGCTCCCGCCGATAAACACCGCATCCGGGTCTGGCAGCTCGTCCAGTCCAGCAGGCGCTTTGGCATGAATAACCGGAAAATCGGTGCGGAATTTGATTTTGTTCGCCTCCACATTCACCAGATCGCCTTCATTTTTCTCAATCGCAAATACTTGCCCGTACTTGGCCAGCCGGGCACACTCAACAGCTACAGAGCCGGAGCCTGCCCCGATGTCCCATACGACGCTTCGCTCGGTCAAGCGCAGCTCGGACAAGCTGAATACGCGCACCTCGCGCTTCGTGATCAGACCTTTTTCCGGCTTGCGTTGGTGAAATTCCGTGTCGTCAAAGCCAAATCCACGACGAGGTGCTGGTACATCCGCATTTTTGCGGCGGCGCAAAATAACCACATTTAACGGCTGGAACTCGCACTGCGCCATTTCCTCCAAGGTATAATGCCGATACGTCTCATTCGGTCCGCCCAAATGCTCGCCAACAAAGGCATCGTATTCTGTCATGCCAAAATGCAGCAGATACGCGGCCACGACCGCTGGGTGATTTCGGTCATCTGTCAATAAAGCGACCTTATTCTGTCCGTCGATCCGCTGTGCCAATCCGGTCATCGGACGGCCGTGTACGCTTTCCAGCACTGCATCCTGCCAGCTTTCTCCCAGACGGGCAAACGCAAGCTGAACCGAGCTGAGATGCGGCAAAATATCCAGATGCTCGGCCCCCAGCTTGGCAGACAAATACCCTGCGATGCCAAAAAAAAGCGGATCGCCTGACGCGAGCACGACAATATCCTTCTCCTCGCGCAAACGCCCCAGTTCTTCCACCACGGCGGATAAGCCGCTCTTTAATGCTCGCTTTTCCCCTGTGGCTGTCTTGAAAAAGGCTAGCTGGCGCTCTCCGCCAACCAGCAGGTCCGCACGCTCGATTCGCTCCAGCGTCTCCTGTGACAGACCTGCCGCTCCATTTTCACCGATGCCAATAACACGGATCACTCTACTCACTGACTCTCGCCCTCCCAAGCACGTTCCCTTTCAATGTTACCAGTACCATTTCTACGACAATTCCGCCACCTGCATGCTCCAGACAATGCTGACATCCATAAGTGCACAGCTTTTCAAAAAAGCCCAGCTCACCCGCCTCGGTCATCATATCGGCCACCTGTGTCGCGGTGTTGGCCTCTGCCACTGCCGTGGCAAGCGATTCGTCCACCCCTGCTTCACGCGCGACCCTGGCCAAAAAGTCAAAGTCCACCGGGGCACTCTTGGAGTGAACCATCATGACGCCTTGAGCGACCTTGGAGAGCTTGCCGGGCATGCCCACGATCATAATCTTCTTCATTCCCAGTCGTTTGCCATGCTTGACCGCAAAGCCGACAAAGTCGCCCATCTGAATAAAGGCTTCTTCCCTCAATTGGTTATACATTTGCATGGCGTATTTTTCACTGCTGCCACCTGTGGTCAGGACCATTTCCTGGCAGTTCATCGCTTTCGCAACCGATATAGCCTGTACGACACTCGCTTTATAAGCCGACGTGGAAAATGGAACCACCACACCGCGTGTACCCAATATGGAAATACCGCCCAGAATGCCGAGCCGCCCATTCAGCGTTTTCTTGGCAATTTCCTCGCCGTCCGGTACGCTGATGACGACACGAACACCTTTGGCCGATCCGTGCTCTTCAAGCACGCCTGTGACAGCCTCCGTAATCATTCGGCGCGGCACAGGATTGATCGCTGCTTCCCCGACCGGTACAGGCAGACCGGGCTTTGTTACGCGCCCCACGCCGATGCCGCCATCCAGCTCAATGCCCGGCTCCTTGCGCCAGCTAACCGATGCGGTAATCCGCGCCTGATGCGTGGCATCCGGGTCATCTCCACCGTCCTTGATCGTCGTGCAGGAAGCTTCGTCCGCGTTCAGCACAGGATCGATCAGCTCAAACGCATGATCGAAACCCGCTGGCAGCGATATCACCGCTTCTTTCGACGGAATGCCCGTGATGAGCATTTGCACCGCTCCTTTGGCCACTGCGGCTGCACAGGCTCCGGTCGTAAAGCCGGACCGCATCGGCTTGTCCGGCGCGGGAGCTTCTCCGCTTTTCATTCGTTTGGGTCTGTCAGCGGACGCCGCTTCCTTTTCCATATCTATTCCTCTCCTTACCTCTTTTGCTGATCATGCTCCAATTCATTTCATGATACAGCAAACAGACAACCGCAGCTAGCGGACAGCCATTAAGGAGATTGCATTCAATGCCGCTACAACAATCGTACTGCCGCCCTTGCGCCCTATATTCGTAATGAACGGAATATCAAGTTTGCGCAGCTCATCCTTTGACTCTGCCGCAGACACAAAGCCCACAGGCATCCCGATGACCAGTCCGGGCTTGGCCGCTCCTTCCTTCACCAATCGAATCAGTTCCAGCAGTGCTGTCGGTGCATTACCAATCGCATAGATACCGCCTTCCCCGGCCTGAATCGCTTTGCGCATTGAAATAATGGCGCGTGTCGTATTCAGCCTTTTGGCTTCTTCTATGACATCCGGATCGGAAATATACACATGCACATCTCCGCCGAACTGACGAATACGATCCTTGCTAACCCCCGCCTGGATCATTTGCACATCGGCAACGACCTGCTGGCCTGCACGAATGGCTGCAATCCCCGCTTCAATCGCTTTTGGATGAAACACCATGCTGCGGCCCAGCTCAAAATCAGCGGATGCGTGGATAACGCGCTGTACAACCGGATATTGCTCTGCTGTAAAAGGATGCTCTCCCAGCTCTTCCGTGATCATCTGAAAACTTTTGCCCTCAATTTCCTGCGGTTGTACCGTTAACGGTTTAAAATCAGTTTTAAAATCCATCTTCATGAACGCTCCCTTACGGAAAATTAGAGAAATTAGTGTATATGAATCAAGCTCAAGCGTTTTCTATAGCGCCGCTACACAGTCAAATGACGTTATGGAAAGTGCGTATTTCAAGATGACTATATTTTAAATACACGCTAGAAATAGCCCCGGGTTCATTGGATTGACCGGGATCGACCAGCTTCTCATAGAGCCGTAACCTCATGGTTCAGAGCGCCAGCTCCTGCTGGACTGTACGCAGAGCGTCGATTACTCCGTCGAAATGATCAAATACCGTCCCAAAATCCACTTCCGGTCTGGAGATCAAAATAACATGAATGCCCAGTTCCAGTGCAGACTGAACCTTTTCATCCACAGCTCCTGTACGGCCGCTTTCTTTGGTCACCATCACTGTCGTAGCAAAATGCTTGTACAAGGCCTCGTTCATCTCGCGGGAAAAAGGTCCCTGCATGGCGATAATGTTTTTTTGCTCCATTCCCAGTTCGCTGCATTTCTCCATGTTATCCATGCGCGGAAGCATACGTGCGACCAGACGAACATCCGGGTCTCCAAGCAGATGACTGGTGAACGTGCCGAGCGTCTTGCCACCTGTTGTAAGCATGACGGAGCCTTTGAGCTGCTTCGCTTTCAATGCAGCTTCCTCATAGGACGGTACGATGTGTAGCAGCGGATGATTGTCGTACACCAGCCCCGCCCGCTCGTAGCGAATATAAGGCACTCCAGTCCCGCGAGCGGCTGCCATAGCGTTCGCATGTGCTTCTTCTGCAAAGGGATGACTGGCATCGACGATGGCTTGTACTCCCAGTTCCCGAACCACTGCTGCCATTTCATCGGCTGTCAACCGGCCTGTACGTACGCCCAGCCCCGCTTCGGACAGGCTCGCCGCTGCGCTTTCTGTTACGACAGAGGTCAATACGTTAAATCCGCCCGCACGGATTTGCAGGGCTAACTCCCGCGCATCGCTCGTTCCGCATAGCATGAAAATCATGAGCCCTTCACCTGCCCGCTGCCAGAAATCCCGTTTCCGTCTACCACGGATAGCGTATGTGATTGATCGTGGTGGTGAGCATGGGCATCCTGACCGTGTGCATGATCATGCTCGTGCACGTGATCATGGGAGTGCATATGATCATGTGAATGCTCCTCATGATGATGATCGTGCCCGTGGTTATGCTCATGATGATCATGATGGTGATGGTGATCATGTCCGTGGTCATGATGGTGATCGTGGTGGTGATCGTGTTCGTGGTGGTGATCGTGGTGGTGATGGTGGTGATGCTCCTGCGCCTCCAAGCGGAACTGACAGTTATCGCAATTGGCTGTCACTTTGCCGAACAAGACTTCATTGGCGCGCTCCAGGACCAGTTCGATCATTTGCGGATGGAAACCAAAATAGCCCCCGATTTCAACCTGCAGTTCAGGGTGGGCTTCTGCGAATTCCTCGGTCATTTCTCCAATACGTTTGATCAGCACGCCTGTGAACAGAAAATATGGAAGTACGATAATTTTTTTGGCTCCCAATCGTACACAACGTTCCAAGCCATCCGGGAAAGAAGGCTGCGTCACACCGATAAAGCAGCTCTCGACCCAAGTATAAGGAAGCTTCTCCCACAGCATGCGGCAGATTTTGAAGAAATCGCTGTTGGCATCGGGATCACTGCTCCCGCGTCCCAATACGAGCACCGCCGTTTCCTGGTCCGTTACCTCACCGGGTACTTCCACAGCGCTATTCATTCCCGCCGGAACTGCAACCGGACGAGCTTCCTTCAAGCGGCTTAGCAGGATGCTAACGATTTTTTCGTGAACACCAATCGGACGTCCATATACAAATTCCACTTGCGGATATTTCGCTTTCGCTCGGTCAATTGCCATCGGAATATCAATTTTGGCGTGCACTGCTGCGAACAAAATAATCGGCACAAGGACGACACGTGTCGCACCTTTCTCCACACACGCCTGTACCCCTTCGGCAATACTCGGACGTGCCAGCTCCAGAAAACAGGTTTCTACACACGTCCCCGGTACGCGAGCTGCTACCGCCTGCGCAAATTCCAACAGCTCCTCGTTCCCCTCCGGGTCCCGGCTTCCATGTCCAACCAATAATATTGCATCCACTGCTGTTTTTTCCTCCTCATGATAGGGATAGCTTACATAACGCCCTATTTTATATATATGCTTGCTTCCGATTCATCAGGCTTCCGGTCCATTAATCACCACAAACCGCATTCACTTCTACCCCTGCAGGTGCATCCTCATGCCGATAACCGGCAACAACACCTACACGTTTGAAAAATTTATGAAAACGCTCGTTCGGATGCCCTTTTTCCTTGTACTCAGCGATGATATTCTCGACAATGTCTGTAATCTGTTCCCCCGGAATCCCTTCCGCTACAGGCTGAGCAGCATGAGCATTGCGCCCGAATTTTTTGCCGCCAAGGAAGAGATCGTATCCTCCCTTGCGGTAGACGATACCGATATCCTCCAGCACCGCTCCATAGCAGGCCATACCGCAGCCGTTCAAAGCAATGCTCGTTTCTTTAGGCGCCTGCAACCCGCCAAGAACGACCTGCAAATGCTCAGCTACAGGTACGGCGTCATCCTTTTCCATGTTGCAAAAGTCGCACGCCTTCACCTTAAACACATCGCCAATGGGCATGACAATCAATCGCTCATCCCGCAGCCGTCCGACCAGCTCCTCGGGGTCTGCGCACGGTACGCGCAGCACGATCTGATGATCCGGCGTATACTCCAGCTCGCCATCATCACCCGCGATTTCCGCGAGCAGCGCCATCTGGCGAGCGGTGAACTTCTTGTTTCCCACGCCAGGGGAAACACCCACCTCGAACAGCGCGGGCTTGCCAAAGCTGCCCGTCGCTGTCCCGGCCGCAGCCCCCGCTCCGGCCACGGCTGTCGCCCCATGGGCGCCCACGGCGGGTGCTTGCCCGCTCCAGCGGACGTTGGCTTCGCCCGGCAGTCTGCCACCCGCAGCGAGGCGGCCCAAGGCCTCGGCTGCCAGCGATGCCGGAGACGACCCGGCTTGCGCCGCAGACGGCGCGGTCGGCACGGCAGCTCCCGCTTGCAGACATGCCTGCGTGGCAACCGTAGCCGCGGCTCCGCTCGCGGAAGGCGCGGGCATGCTTGGCGCTGCGCCTGCCTGCGGTGCAGCAGCGAGCGGGCGGTCCCCCTGCGCGCTGAGCGACCATGGCTCCGCTTCCGTACGGAGCCGCTGATGCGGCTTGAGCGCCTGTTCAGATGCATCCAGCGTATACTTGCGCTGATATCCGCGCGGCGTTACAATCAGGCCGTCATACACCATCGTCGAGGAATTGCCGATGATTACGGTCGTCAGCATCCCGATGTCATGGTTCAGCATATCTTCCAGCGTCGTCACGATAACTTGCTGACGCTCACGATATGCACTTTTAACCAGCCCAACCGGGGTGTGAGGATCACGGTGGCGCAGCAAAATGGACTGCGTTTCTACGATTTGGCGTGTACGCCGACCACTGCGCGGATTGTATAATGCGATGACAAAATCCGCTGCTGCTGCGGCTTCTACACGCTTCACAATCGTTTCCCACGGGGTCAGATGATCACTCAGGCTGATCGTGCAGGCATCATGCATAACCGGCGCACCGAGCAGCGAGGCGCAGGATTGAATAGCCGAGATTCCCGGCACGATTTCTACCTCAACCCCGTCCTCACGGCGCCAGCCCTTTTGCATCAGCACTTCATACACCAGCCCGGCCATACCGTATACACCTGCGTCTCCACTGGAAATAACGGCTACCTTTTTTCCCATCTCTGCCTGTCGAACCGCCTCCTGTGCGCGACTCACTTCCTCTGTCATTCCAGTGCGTACAATCTCCTGGCCGTTCAACAACGGACGGATCAGATCCACATACGTGTTATAGCCGATGATGACCTCGCTCTCGGCCAACGCGTCCAGCGCCCGTTTGGTGATATGCTCCATATCCCCCGGTCCAAATCCGATCACCAGCAATTTTCCTAATGGGCTCATCGTGTTCCTCCTATCTATTTTTCAAGGCATCTGAGCTATTGTATTTCTGTTACGTTAACTATCAGATCAGCGCAACCCCAAAAAAACCCCATCCTGCCCGGATGGGGTTCTTATGTACGTATCTTCTCATCAGACGGACTAGCCAGGCGCAAGAAGACATTTTGGTCCCCTTCCATCCTGCCACTGCTTTCCATCCGTCCATTTTGCACTGCCAACGAATCTGAACGTTCATACCTGCGCAAAACGGTAACCAACATGGAAAAAGCAACGTGTGCCTGATCTCTGATCTCGTACACCCATCCTCTCCGCGAAGGTTAGCGGTGCATACAGATCAAGGTAGGTCTCCTGGCTTGGCATCGATGGATTTTTTCGCCTTCCCCGTTCTTAACGAGTGACGATTTGAAAAAATCCTCCGCCTTACAGTGGCGGGACCGCTCGGGATTTGCACCCGATTCCCTGTTACCCTTTACCTAATCGCAAAGGCACCTTGTCTGTCCGCTATTTGATTATGGGTCTTATCATAACCTTGTCTTAATCAGTGTGCAAGCACGAAAAAACGCTTTATTTCAAGTCCTCCGCCTTATTTTTCAGCATATGCAGCAATTCATCCGGGTCTGCAGAGATGCTCAGCAGCGCTGGATGCTCAGCCCCGGCAAAGCCTTCTTTCACACTGTGACGCACCATTTCCACCAACGGGTCAAAATATCCGCTCACATTCAGCAGACCGATGGGCTTGCGGTGAATGCCAATCTGCGCCCAGCACAGCACCTCGAACAGCTCCTCAAAGGTCCCCAAACCGCCCGGAAGGGCAATAAACGCATCGGCCATATCGCTCATCACTGCTTTGCGTTCATGCATATTGGCGACCTCAACGAATTCGTTAATCCCGCGGTGAATAATTTCCGCATCAAATAACAGAGTCGGCATAATGCCGGTGACCTGACCGCCGCCCGCCAGCATTCCATTTGCCACCTCACCCATCAGCCCTCTGCTGGAGCCTCCATAGATCAGGCGGACATGATGCCGGGCCATAGCCTCTCCTAGCTTGCCCGCTGCCTCAAGGTATATCGATGAATGCCCAGGCCTGGACCCGGCAAATACACAAATAGAATTCATAAACGCTCAGCTCCTGTCCTTAGTATCATGCATCGAAAACGTATTCATTATATGAAATAAATATTTTCGCTATAACAAAAAATACTATCGATACATCTTCAACAAAAAAAGATAAAGGCCTCAGGGACCCTTATCTTTATTTTACGCTTGATCACATATCATGACCATTCACACTCAGTGACCATTCACAACTTCCAGACCGAAGCCATGCGCCAAACTGCTATGCTCAAAATATTTCCCCAGTTCCACCATCATTGCACCCATACGCTCTTCTACCGGAAAAACGATTCGTTCGATTCCTTCCTCCAGCATGGATTGCGCGGTCACTTTGCCCACTGACACGGCAATAACATCCTGGCGGAATGCCTCTAGCAAATCGTTCATACGGTTCTGTGCTCTGGCATATTGACACAAAAAGCGGATTTGCGGGCCACTGGTAAACGTAACTGCGTCAACATGGCGATTCAAAATATCCGCCAGCAATGCTTGCAAATTCGCTTCCTCAGGTGGAATATGCTTATAAGGAAGCACCTGCCGAATCACTGCCCCTTGCTCATCCAGCCACTCTACCAACCGCGGGGCCGGATCACCGTGCAGCTGCAGCAGCACTTCCTTCCCCTTCAGATCATACGGGGCAAAAGCTCTCATCAACCCGGTCAAGCTTCCATCCTCGTCTCGTACATCCGGCGTAAAGCCCCGCTTTTTAAGTCCATTGACTGTCTTGTAGCCACGGGCCGCAATTTTCGAGGAATGCAGCAGTTCCATAATCTGCTCTACCACGCCCATATCCTCTGCCATATCAAACAAAGCGTCCAGTCCCACACCTGTCGTAAAAATGTTCCAGTCCGGCGGTTGCTTCACCCACGATACCACCGCGTTGCGCAGCTCAATATCATCGAGAAAAACCGTGCCCTGGGCCGGACGCAGCACGGGCTCGCCCCCCATTTTCGCAACCAGCAATGCCATTTCATCTGCTTTACGGGGACCGGCAAGGGCGATTCTCTTACCTGCCATGCGCTGTGCCATCCTGTTCCCTCCCTTGTAGAAGTCATGCTCCTTTCTACCAAGTATACAATTAGAGGGCGGAAAGACAAATAAGAATTACTTTTCCAATGAATATAGTAAACTTATAAGCTAGCTTGTCCTGCTTGCCTCCCGGCTTTCTTGCTGATCTTCCTGCCGGCCTGAAACCTCTCCGGATGGCTTGTAATCATCGTTAACCTCTTCAGGCTTGGGCCGGAGCAGCAGCCATAGCACAAAGGGCATGACAACAAAGAAAACAATCATCACCACGGTCCATTCCCGGCTGAAATTATAAATTTGGACGATATTAGAGAACAGCATAAAGGAGCAGACGTAACCCAACAGGCCTACGGGCCAAACCATCAGGCCTCCCCGTGTATGGGCAAACATGCGCTTTACCGCCAAACTGGCAACGTACAGATCAACCCCGATTTTCGTAAGCAGGGTTGGTACGGTCAGTGCACCCACAAACAAGTCGAACCGATCCAGAAAGTCAGTTAACTGCAACTGACGCCCCAGTTCATACGTTGGATAAAACAGCCGCGACATGATTGGAACACCAATAACCAGCTCCTCCAGCAGCACGACTATAATCATAAAAACGGTTCCGACTAAATGTCCAAGCCACGCACTGCGGGCATTGTAGCTCCGTCCAGAAATAATAAAGGGCAATATCATGAGGTCTGCCATATAACCAAGCATCCGCCAGCTGCCTTTGACTACTCCGCCTATATCCGGGTGTAAATACGGCCTCATTGCTGAAAAATCTATATTGCCTCCGAAAAAAAGCGGCATAGTCAATAGTGTCATAATCAACGCAGGTACGGTAAATTCCGCCATACTCACAATAGTGCTTATACCGCCCTTAGCCATGAAAGTTAAGGTCAGCAGCAAAATAAGGGATATCACAACAATCGGAGTCAGCGGCAAAAGGGTCACCTCCACCAGATCCGTCATAATCCGCAAATCCCTGGCGAAAAGGATCAGAAATAAAATAAGATACATCGCAAGCAGCATGCGCCCCAGCACAGGGTGAGAGCTAACGATGGCCTCTAGCAGATCCTGATCCGGAAAACGCCGCTTAAGCCTCAGCATGGCCCAGATCGGCAAGCATATTACGATGGCGGCCATTGCGCAGGTCCAATAGGCATGCTGCTGCGCGTAATCTGCTGCCTGCGTCGGAGCATGCATACCGCTAATACCGGCCTCCATCAACATACTAAGCAGCACGATTTGTCTGGTTGTGAACTGTTTCATACAGGAGATCCTCCTTTTTCCACAGGCATTCTGATTCGTTACAACGCAGGAGGGAGCCACATATTAATGAAATGGCTCAGCCATGTGGCCACATAAACGGAACTTTTCGTCGAGGTTCCGTAAAGCCAGATGCCGATGCTAATGACATACAATACACGTGAGATCCAGCGATTGACGGCAGGTGCGGAATTCAGACTTTTGCGGTCATTCAGATACATAAGCAGCATAACCAGCACTAAGGGGAACAGAAATACTTTATTCATTTTGGATTTGCTCCTTTTTGATCCCGAATGGTTTGGTGACCGCACCGATATTCTCAATATGCACGATCGGTTTTATGACGACCTCCACCTTGGGGTACAGTTGCTCCCATTGAGATTTAATCCGTTTCCATTCATCCGGACGACTCATAATGATCGCCCTTCCCAATCCAAGTACGTCTGAATGATACTTTTGTTGAATAAGCCGAACAACCTCACCCAGTTCCTTCTTGATCTCCTGGGCAGCCTGCTGCTCCAGCCACTTCACATTTTCTCCATTAGATATATCGAAGGTTGTCTCATCCTCCCTTACATTCCCGTTGCAGTTCAATTGAACGGTCATTCGAATATCATTTCCTCGAATATAAGGCTTGATTTGCACATTATTTTCGATAAGGCGCACAGACAGATAACCAGAGCCTTTAGGAGGGGGGATGAATATCTCCGTGTCCTTGACCTGCCCCATGCCCAATAGCAGAAACCGGCTCAGATGGTTATCAATCATTCCGGTTAGTTTGTCTTTGTGAAACACAGCCAACCCATCCACCTGGATATTCGTCTTCTTGTCTTTTATAGTGGCAGGACCATTTTTCACCAGGGACATCACTGGCACAGCCGGGTCCATGCCGTCCATCAGGATTGAATTCATCAGCAGCTTGATGGAGCGGGGGTTTTTCATATATGAAAAGTTGAGCTCACGCACCATCTCTGCCGGAAATAACTCGATCGGGGCATCCGCCTGAAGCATATCCAAGGCTGGTCCCTTCGTTATGACAACCAGAGAAGATAGACGGTTCTGCGGAATACGCGCCAATACGTCCATCATTTTGCTGATCCCTTCCCGTGCCAGTGCCTCACCAAACAACAGCACCCGGCGATGGGAGAAATTCAGCGTTCGTGAAACTTCCCGCTGTTCCTCAGCGCTTGCTCCCCGAAAGCTCGGGCCTACCTTGGACACCAGGTAATAGGATTTGCTTCCTCTTGTACCTCCTCCGCCTCCTGTGCTTCCCGAAGATCCGAGCTGTCCGGGAAGAGCAATTTGCATCGTCACACGGTATTGATCCCCTTCTTTATCCAGCCCGGTACCCATTACAAAGGCCACATCGTTCACTTCACGCCGATCCCAGCATCCACCCAAAAGAACAGAACAAAGCAGCAGACAGCTCAGCAAAGCCGTTTTACGTATCTTCCCTGCATTAGAGCCTTTGGGCTTCATCACCATCCCTCCTCGGTTCCGGGTGATCCATTCATCTTTTCTTTTTCTCGTTTATTATTATCACTGCCAATCCATGAAGGACGTTTGATCATTTTCCACCACGGTGCACGCACAACAATATCCTTTTGGTCGTTATGGTTATATGGACTGTATCCACTCATGTAAGACACGCCAAACGACGTTAGCTTGGTTAAATGTGTAGCAATCAGCGTGGCCGCGATGATGATTCCAAACAGCCCGAACACACCTGCCATTAGCATAATCGGGAACCGTAACAGACGGATCGTAATGGCAAAGTTAAAACGCGGAATTGTAAACGAAGCAATCCCCGTGAGAGACACAACAATCACGATGGGAGCCGATACGATTCCTGCTTGTACAGCTGCCTGCCCGATCACGAGCGCGCCAAGGATACTGACCGCCTGACCTACCGTCTTGGGGAGACGAATCCCTGCTTCCCGTAACGCCTCAAAGGAAATCTCCATCATCAACGCTTCCACCAGGGCAGGGAAAGGGATGGATTCACGTGCCGCGGCAATACTCAAGATGAGTGTCGTCGGCAGCATATCCTGATGGTAGGTCGTGATCGCTACATATAATGCAGGCAAAAAGAGAGCCAGGATGAGAAAAAGGAAGCGAATCCAGCGAATCATATTACTGATGAAAAAACGCTCGTAATAGTCTTCGCTCGCCTGCATCATCATCCACATCGTGGCTGGACCAATTAGGGCAAAGGGCGTACCGTCTACAAGAATGGCAAAGCGGCCTTCCAGTAATTCCGCGGTGACCGTATCGGGGCGTTCTGTGTATTCCATTTGCGGAAACGGGGAATACGGGTGGTCCTCAATCAGCTCCTCAATATATCCCGTATCCAGCACACCATCAATTTTGATATCGCTGAGCCTTTTTTTTACATCATCCACCAGCTTCGGATCGATGATCCCCTCGATGTAGCTAAGGACGATGCTTGTTTGGGTTTCTTTCCCGATGGTCATGCTTTGCATCTTGAGCTTGGAGGTTTTCAGCTTGAAACGCAGCAAAGCCGTATTAACGCGGATGGTCTCGGTGAAGCCTTCACGCGGTCCGCGAATAACCGCTTCGGTCTGCGGTTCCTCCACGCCACGGCGGACACCTCCCTTGGCGCTGAAAATATATGCACGAGGCGTACCATCTACGATCAAGGCGGCATTGCCGTCCAGTATCGCCGCCGAGACCATTTTCCATTGGTCCATCGTTTTGGTCTGTGACATGGAAATCCGGGTTTCATCCAGCGGGTCCAATGTACCGTTGACTTCGGGGTCCTTGAGCATCATGCCCAAAATGAAAGGCCGCAGGATATGATCCTGCAAATCCTCCGATTTCACCGTGCCTTCAACATAAGCCAACATCCCTTTGCGTTCAGGGGAAATCATCAGCTCTCGATATGTGATGTCAGAGCAATCCTTGAAAATATCACGCAAAGCAGTCAGATTGTCTTCCAGACTGCTCCGCAGCGGTTGTTCCAGCCAGGGTGGTTCAGGTAGTCCTTTAAGAGCATTGGTATTTTGTGTCTTACGATCCGCTGCCCGAATCGTCCGCCGGCTCCACGGTAATCTCGGCAACTTGGGAAAATGTCCTTTCTTCATTGTGATCCCCCTCTACGAATGAACCGAACAGGCAATATGAAATGTAGGATGCGCCAGCCTGCAAAGGATTATGTATCCAACAAGCTCAATATATTGAACCAATAACAAAAAGACCCTGCATTCACGCAGAGTCTTTAACATTTATTAAATTATGATCAATCTCCCCAATACTCCTCAGGGTGGTATTTAATCTCCGAACCGGCTTCGAGCGTAAGCTCACCTGTCTGATCATTATATTTTACACTTTCCGGGGTGACGTAATACCAATGCTTCACAATGGATTGTTCTTCCGGCGTTACAAAACGAAATACGTTCAGCTCCCCGCTATAACGTACAATCGCCTCCGCCGTCTCACGCGGCAGCTCTTGAAGTGAGAAGCGAAAGAGGCCATCCGTCGTTTCCAGACGACAATCGAATACCTGCTTGCGACTGTCAGCAAAGCTGCGACCCGTGACAGCATGCTTGATTAGCCAAGTTTCCTGCTGTGCCATGGCGCGCACCTCCTCTTAAGGTAAATCAATTAGCATATAAAACACAGGCTCCTGTGCCTGCAGCGACAGCTTCGGCTCCTGCTCAATCCGGGCCGAATCGCGGCCTTGCAGGATATGTTCACCGTTCACACCCAATGAGCCTTCAATGATGAACAAGAACACGCGCCGTCCCTCGGCCTGTGTGAATTCTACACGCTCTCCAGGCTGAAGCTTGCTTAAATAAATCGTCAAATCCTGATGAATTGCAGCGATTTCACCTTCCGTCCCCGGAACACGCTTCCCGGCAACAACAGGCAGAAGCTGACCGTGCAAGCGCTCGGGATCGAACGCTGTAGCCTCATAGGACGGCTCCAGCCCTCTTGTGTACGGGCTAAACCACAATTGCAGCAGACTGACATCCTCTGTTTGCGAAGCGTTGTGCTCCGTATGGACGATCCCGCTGCCCGCTGACATTCGCTGAATACCTCCAAAACGGGTCACCGCCACATGTCCGCGGTTGTCCTCATGACGCAGCTCCCCGTAGAGCACAATGGAGACAATCTCCATATCACTGTGCGGATGAGCCCCAAAGCCCCGTCCAGGTGTGATGACATCGTCATTACAGACGCGCATAGGGCCAAACGCTGTGTTGCTCTCATCCTGATATTCCCCGAATGAGAAGCTGTGGCTCCCTCGCAGCCAGCCCTTGTCGAAGCTGAATCGAGATGCAGCCGGATATATTGTGAACATAATACCCCTCCTTCAGGAAGAAAACATGGGATCAAATCCCTTTCATTGTACCCGAGCCCAGGCGATAAAGCTATGTCCCTGTCTGAGCGATAATTTCATCCATAAAGGACTGCAAGGTGTTGGTCACATAGGCTTCCTTGCGGCGGATAAACACCGTTGTTACTTCATTATACGGCTCCGGCAGCGCATGACAGTACACATGTCCTTGAGCCTTCAGCCCGCTAACCGAAGACTCGGGGAAAACGGTCATTCCGATACCGGCCGCTACGCTGCCGATGATCGTCTCAAACGTCCCAAACTCCATAATCTGTTTGGGGATCATCCCCTCCATCTTCAGCCAGGTTTCCAGCCGTTCCCGGTACCCGCACCCTTTTTTGTATAGAAGAAGCGGGCGTGTTGTAATATCCTCTACAGAAAAGTTAGCCCCTTGGGAAACGAGAACCAGCTTTTCATGAAAGACATCAAACTGTTCAATGAGAGGATGCTTCACCGGTCCGGTCACGAAGGCTCCATCGAGCTTCATTTCTGCAACCTCCTGCACAAGGTGCTCGGTCACTCCGGCCTTGAGGGACAACTCCACATCCGGATAGTGACTGTAGTAAGCATGTAAAATGGACGGCAGCGCAACCACCGTCTCCACAATGCCAATCTCCAGTACCCCCGAAGGTGCGGAGGTGCTTTGAAACGCATGCTTCATCTCCTCAAATTGCGACAAAATGCTTTTCGTATATTGCAGCAGACGCTTTCCCTCTGCATTGAGGATCATGCCCCGCTTATGTCTATAAAATAAAGGCGTTTGCAGCTCCTTTTCCAGCAGCTTGATTCTGGCCGTCACATTGGACTGCACATAACTAAGCTCGGCTGCCGCCTTGCTGACACTGCCATGAGCAGCTACAGTCTGGAAAATATTCAAATCGTTCAAGTCCACTACCGCTCCTCCTTATTGTAAAGGCAAGACCGTCAAGATTGACGCTTCTTGTCACTTATGATCATTTTAAATGATCATAATGTTTATTTTCAATCATTTTACCCTCGGCTTTCCATCCTTTATGATGTGTCCATAAGATATGTCTGCTGAGGCCGGCAAGGAGGAGCTTTTGTTCACTATGAATAGACAAATCATGACCGGATCGTTATTGTGCCTGATCGCCAGCATGTCCTGGGGGGCCATGTTCCCGGTGTCGCACATCGCCTTACAACAAATCGATCCGCTATACTTTTCATTTTTACGTTATTTTGTCGTTGCGCTCATTCTGATCGTGCTGCTGTGGCTCAAAGAGGGACAGGCTGCTTTTCGCTTTGAAGGGAAGGGTAAAACATTGCTGTTCTTCGGTACGATGGGATTTACCATCTACAATATGGCTGTTTTTCAGGGACAACACCTGATGGGGGCAGCCGGTACGATTGTCGCTTCTATTATGGAAGTTCTGATGCCGATGATTTCGATTGCGATGATCTGGGTCCTGACCCGCAAAATGCCTCCCAAATATACCCTGGTTAGCATGGTGATTGCGTTGGCCGGGGCTATACTTGTGATCACGAACGGAAAATGGGCCTTCTTCACACTTGCCGGACAGCATGTGCTGCCGCTGCTGCTCATATTGGCAGGGGTCATCGGCTGGGTCGTGTATTCCATGGGGGGTAGCCACTTTGCAGGCTGGTCCACTCTTCGCTATTCGACCTTAACCTGTCTGCTTGGAACCCTAGTTTCCTTTGCAGTCGTCACCATTTCCTCTGCCTTCCATTGGATCGCAGTGCCGGATTGGCAGGACGTATGGTCCGTCAAATATGAAATGAGCTTTATGATTCTGCTTCCGGGGCTCGCGGCCCTGCTGAGCTGGAACGCCGGAATCCGCAACCTGTCCCCGCTCAACGGGATTCTGTTCATTAACTTTGTACCGATTACGACACTGGTGCTTATGTATTTTCAAGGATATACGATCAGCCCATTCGAGCTGTGCGGGACATTGCTGGTTATTTTCGCACTGGTGCTGAACAATGTGGCTCAGAGAGGCTCATTGCGCGCCCTCACCAGCCTGCGCCGCATCCGTACGAATCGTTACAAATCATTCCAACGGTAAACCGAAATACGAACACATATAATTCATATACTGTAGCAAAAGACATAAAAGCGCACGGAACGGAGATTAGACCCTGTATCCATGCGCTTTTATTCGTTTATTATTTTCCTTCTATCCGGAAGCGTCCAACCAGCTCACGCAGTTCCTCAGCCATTTGGCTCAGATCTGCCGAGGAAGAAGCAATTTCCTCGATAGAAGCAAGCTGCTGTTCGGCTGCGGCCGAAATCGACTCGGTATTGCCTGCTGCCTCATTCGAAATCTGGGAAATGTCGCTCATAATACCCACGACATCTGCCGCGCCCCGAGCCATTTCCTGTGTCACTCCGGTAATGTCATTCATATGCCCTGTCGCCCGTTCTACAGCTTGGCTAATTTCCGCAAAAGATTGCTCCGATGTGCTTACCGAATCAATGCCTTCGGTAACCCGTGTTTTGGCTTGTTGCATAGCCACCAAAGCGCGGTCCATATCAGCCTGCATCGCCTCAATACGCTCTGAAATCAAGGACGCCGATTTTGCAGATTCCTCGGCCAGCTTGCGTACCTCCGTCGCGACCACGGCAAAGCCTTTGCCATGATCGCCAGCGCGTGCCGCCTCAATGGATGCATTCAGCGCCAGCAGGTTCGTTTGCCTGGCAATGCCGGATATGACGCTGATGATATTTACAATTTCACTGGAGCGTTCGCTCAGGGAGTCCATCGCATGTCCAAGATCGTTAACGGTCTCATCGATATCATGCATCTTTTCTACTGCTCGCGTAGCCGCCTTGCTGCCTGCTTGTGCGGACTCGGCGTTTCCCCTTACTTGCTCGGACACGCCCACCATACGCTCGGATACGTTCACTGCCTGCTGAGCAAGCTCCTCCATGCTTGCAGAGCCATGTTTGATGCTTCGAACCTGATGCTCGCTGCCCACCGCTACTTCCTGAATAGCTATGGTCACATGCTCAATAGCCTTGGTCGTCTGATCTGCGCCCGAAGCCAACTCCTCGGCTGAAGAGCTTACCCGGTCTGTTGTTTCGTGTACGCTGCGAATCATCGTGCGCAAGCTATCCACCATCGTTTGGAAGTGGGTAGACAGTTGGCCGATCTCATCGGTTTTTCCTGTTTCCAAATCACCTGTCAAATCGCCTTCACTGATCTGCTCAGCCGATTTTTGCAGTTTGCGGATCGGCACCAGAATGGAACGGGTAATCAGGAAAATCGCAATAAGTGCTAGCACCAACGAGGCTGCCAGTACGTAAATGGTTTCGTAACGCATGGCAGTAGTAGCATCATTAATTTCGGATTGGTAGAAAGTTCCTGCAATTTTCCAACCGGTTTCCTTATTCGTTACATAGGTCAAATATTTCTCTTGGCCATCGTGCATATAATTAAAGCTCCCGCTCGATGCAGCATACAACTGATTGATATAATCTTCCTGAGAAGACGAACCCGGTTTAGCCGTAGGGTGAACCACAAATTTTTTCGTATGGTCCAAAATGATGATGTATCCTTCCTGTCCCACTTTGATGGAGGCCAGCTTGCGTACACTTTCCAGGTTCAGTGAAATCCCGATAACCCCGGACTGATCTGAAAGCGTTTGAGAGACTACCACAACAGGAACGCCCGATGAATTGGTTACGACAGGCGTAATAGCCACCTTGCCAGGCTGCTTCATCGCTTCGATATACCAGGCCCGCTTGCGCGGATCATATGTCCCCTCGTCCTTTTTAGGTACCCCTCGAATCATCAAGCCATCTGGAGTACCGACAAAAGTATCGGTCGCATCCTCGTGCAGACCTATGTATTGAATCAACTTGGGCTGAATCAACGGGCTATTTCGACCATCGATCATGGAGCTGTCGAGTCTCTTAGCCAAATAACCCACATCTTTGATTTTACTCGCAAGTGCATATTCAATTACCGAATTAGCCGTCACTACTCCCTGATTTGCACTACTATAAAGCTGCTTCTCCATAGCATTAAATGATGATTTATAAGTTGCGATCGAAATGCTTAAGCTTGGAATCAACAAAACAAGCAAAAAACCTAGACCCAGCTTATTCCTGAGTGTCCAAATGGTTTTTCTCTTATGCATTTTGTCCATGTGTTTTTCCCCTTTGCTTAAAAAGGCTATGTTTTGGATTTACCCCAATGGAAGTTATATCGGCTAAATCAAGCAAATAATTTACAACTAATTTTCATAAATGAGCAAAACAAAAAACCGCGCCCTAAGACTAAGGACGCAGTTTTATAATAATTTAGCCCTGTATGTTGTTGCCTTCAGGCTTTTTACGGCCAAAGAACTGATCTACTGCCAGAAAACGCCCACCGACAAGTGCTTGCTGAAGGTTGGTGAACAGAAGCAGCAGATCAAATTCAATCTCGCCGAAAGGTTGCCCCTTTTTGGCCGTCAGCAACACACCGATCATAACGATGGTCAAAGCTGCTCCGGCAATTCGTGTTCCGATCCCCAGAACAAGTGCAATACCGCCGACCAGTTCAACCGCAGCGACGACTGGAGCCAACCAGCCAGGAAGCCCGATACTTTGGAAGAAGCCGGAGGTCCCGTCCAGTCCCTGGAATTTTTGTGAACCGTGAACAATAAAAATAACCCCCGTAAAGATTCGTACCAACAGTAATCCAATATTCGCAAGTGTTTGATTCATATGCTCATCTCCTTATAAGTAATATACAGATTAGATAATTCTCACTACACAACGTAGTGTTCGGCACATCAATAATTCGGTAGCGCACAAGGCGCTACCCTTTAAGACCATCTTTGACAAGCTACATTAACGCAAGTGCAAACATAAGCGTCAGCATCACCAGCACATAGCCAGAAAACATAATCGAACGCCACGGCATTGGAATGATCTGCTCCTGCTGAGGGTCCAGAATACGCGAGATACGATAGTTAATGGACGTTTCTGCAAAAGAGGAACGAGCGGCAGAATGGACCAGGCAGGCATTGGCAGGCGTCATGCTCAGAAGCTTGAGCAACGCGCTTCCAATCCCAACCGGCGAGCCAGTTCGAAGAATCGCTTCGTTGTCAGCCAGAATTTCACGGGCCGTTTTATACAGACTGGTAATATGACGCAGCACCGGCAAGTAGAATAGCAGAATGGCACACATTTGCAGCAGCCATGTCTTCAATGGATCATAATGTTTCATATGATACGCTTCATGGTATATGACCGCCTCTTCCTCTTGCTTGTCCAGTACAGATAACAATGCGGAGGATAAAACAATGCGCCGCTTCCATAATCCCATGGTGAAGGCGGCAGGCCTGGCATACTCAATGACCCATATCCGATCAGCCCCGAGTTCACGATATCGTTCACCCAGTGCTTCCGTAAGCGGCAGGTCACGCATTCGGTGCAACTTCCGGAAAGCCGCCCTCGTGGCCATACACTGTCGGACCGCCTCGCACACGGCGATGCCGAAGGTAAGCAAGACGAGCCCGCTAAGCGCATCTACCATGTAGCCGATTCCGTAATTCTCCAGCAGACTTCTGCAAATTTGAAACACGTTAAAATTCAATTTCCAGCCGAAAAGATGCTGACCGGCGTACATACCCATCTGCGTAAGGGCGAAACCCGAAATCAGGGCGCCTGCTGTAAACAGTAATTTAGAACGTGTTCTCCACATCGTTTATATATCCTTTTTCCATTGTTTAATTTTTTGCTCCAATCGTTCGATCAGTATAGGATCGGCCACCTCCAGAGCATCAATCATATGATTGACAGCAAGTGGACCAAATTCATCCACCAATTCGTGGCTAAGCTCCTTGGACTGCTCATCCATGAACTCTTCCCTGCTTAGTACCGGGCGATATAAAGACGTTCTTCCGCGGATACTCTTACTCAGGATTCCCTTCTCCACCAAACGGTTCATAACGGTCATTACCGTATTAAAATTAAAGTCCCGGTCCCCCTCCAGCGCGGTCTGCACTTCTTTGATGCTCCGATCCGAAGTGGACCATAAAATATCCATGATTTTGGCTTCCAGAGGTCCGAAAAAACGGTTAAGTCCAGTTTCGCCAGCTTTAAAATTCAGTCGTTTCATAAGATGCACCTCACACTACCGATTGTAGTGCATATCTTCTAATAAAGTCAACTGTCACACCTAATGTCGGTTTCTTCAAACTATGCATAGGTATCCGCCGAATGTCCATCCGACGGAAAATCATGGGCTTCAGCTCAATCTGCCAATCTGTAGCCTACACCTCTCACAGTCGCAATATATTCAGGCTGCCCAGCCCGGTCGTCCAGCTTCTTGCGCAAGCTTTTAACATGGACATCCACAACGTTGCTGCCGCCTACAAAATCGGTCTCCCAGATATCGTGCATCATTTGCTCACGGGAAATCACTTTGCCCTGAGCATCCATCAGCTTTAACAGCAAATCATATTCTGTTTTGGTTAAACTTAATTGCTTTTCTTCCTTGTACACGAGCATTTTATCACGGTCAATCCAGATATCCTTGAACACTGCGCGTCGGCTCTCTTGCGCTGCCTGACGGGAAGCTGCCGGATGACGTACAATCATCCGTTCGATATCATGCACGATGTGATTTGAAGCCAGCGGCCATACCAGGACCTCTTCGGAAGGAAGCAGCTCATGCGCACGTACAGCCGACCGATCCTGAACTACATACATGACGGGAGTGTCTTTCATATGCTCTGCTGCAAGCCAGTTACGGACATCCAGCATCTCGCTACGTGCATCGACAGCAGTCAAATTGTAAATCAACAGATCGCTTCCCAGATGGCGTTGGACTTCCGGCTCCCAGCGATGGAACACCATCACATCAAAGCACGCGTCTGACAATGTGCGCACCAGATCATGAACTACACCCGGAACCGAGCTGATCAGAACGAGGCGGCGTGTAGTCGGACAGTACAGCGGCTCATTGGAAGGAGTCGTCTGTAGTGCGGGAGCAGCAGGCGCTGACAGCATTGTTGTCCAGCCTCTCTTCACCTGTCTCGGCATATCGGTTGCTTTGAAACGATGCGTTATTTGATTCGCTTGTTCTGACATTCCTTACACACTCCTCCGAATACGACATGGGCATGGGCAATGGCATATCCCGTTTCATGCGCAACCGTCTCGGTCCAATCGTCTGGAACCTCGGTCATCACTTCATCTACCCGTCCGCATACCTGACAAATAATATGCTGATGATCGTCCATCCGTCCGTCATAGCGACTGGCAGCTTCCCCCAGCTTCAGCTCGCGGATCAATTCCTTATCGGTCAAATAACGCAGCGAATTATATACCGTTCCGTAGGCCAGATTATACCCGCGCTCCATCAATCGGTTCATAACGTCGGCCGCAGTAGGATGATCGTGAGCCTCACGGACCACATCGTACACTGCTTGACGCTGTGAAGTTAAATTTAAAGTTCTCATACCGCATCTCCCTTAATTGTTGCAGATTATATTTATTTTCAACTAGTAATTACAACAATAAATCAATTTAGAATAAGTATAAATCTCATTTCATTTCAAGTCAATGGGATCGGATAAATTAAGCCACTTTGCAACACAATGTATACAGGATATACGTTCAACTCATACACACGGGGGGATTTTATGAAAACACTCTGGATATTCACATTCTTTATGGCACTCATGCTCGGAACCATTCTGCTGGTGAACTTGTTATTTGGTGTTCATCATCCTTGGGAGTCTATTTCATTGGCTTTTCACACGATGCGACCATCGGAATATATCGTCTTGGCGGGAATGCTACTGTTGCTCTTTGTAACCCTGGGCAAAAAGCAAATTGGACACGCATGTCAATTCATTTTCTCACGATGGTCACGTTTTCTGAGAGTTCCCTCTTCTAACTCTGCTTCTACGCACAAAAGCAATCAGAAAGAACAGAAAGAACAGAACATATAACCCATCAGAAAGGCAACGTATTACCGAACAATTTACGGGCATCGCTGGTCAATGTTTGGCCGGGAAATATTTCTGCCGTATAGGTATAACTAATGTATGTTTTGTCGGCAGGCGATGACTCACGAGGCATCCTCTTTTCCTTTTTTATTCCGGGTCTTTTTCAGCCATGAAACGATAAGCAGTAAGGAAGGAAAAAACACGGCAAATATCGGAAACAGCCATTTCAACATAAACTCGCCTGTTGCAAGATGATGTTGATAGTTCAGAGCCATCAATACGCAAGAAACCAGCATGATCAGCCCAAAAGGCAGGATCAGCTTATGGTAAGATATTCTTAATACATCCTCCGCAGCCTTAACTGCCGCATAATAGAAGATGAAAATTTTAAAAAAATCAAAGATAATAACGCTCATAACTCCAATAACATCGATCCTGTCGATAAAATCGGATATTTGGACCTTGCTGATCATCGAGAGCAGCGGGTAAGTCGCCCGTTTGAACACGTTCTCTCCCAGTGCAAGCACATTGGACAATGTAACAACAGACAGGAGCAGCCCCCCCAGCAATATAGCGGAGAGCCCTACCCCATTGGCACGGCAGCCTTTTTTTAATGTAGGAAGGATCATCGCAAACGTAACCATCTCGCCGTACGGGAGCATCACGGCTTGTGAATAGACAACTTGCCATATCGGCTGCCAGCCATGCTCAGCTATGGGCAATATATTGCCTACATCCACAATGCCTGCCAACAAAATCAATATATTCGTAGCCAGGCCCAGCAGCAGCAACAGAATCAACATGATGATGCCCGTCCGACCTGCAACCTCGATTCCCAGATGCATCACATACATCACAAGTCCAATCATCAAGGCACAGATGACTGTCAACGGCGTATGCTGAAGTGTCCGGTCGGCAATCAGGATCCCCGTGTCCCGAAGATCCCGTGCTCCGCCGTAAAGAAAAAATATGATATATAAAAAAGCAAGGGCACTCCCCGCTTTCTTGCCCAAAAGGGTTCTGCAGTACTGTGTCATGAGCAAGTCGGGAAAGCGTCGGTGAAGACTGCCATAGCATACAAAAAGGATTGCCCCAAAAACCGTGGAAATAAGGATGGCGATCCATGCATCCTTACCCGCATTCCTTCCGGGAATAGACATCATGGATGTGCCCATCTCAAACAGCACCATAAGAGAGATCATCTCTTTTGCATCTATCCGTATCTTTTTATTCACGGCCCTTCCCTCCTTGTTCTATTTTCACTAGTCTGATTCTCCCTTCGAATATGGGTTAGTCCGCGTCTGGGTGTGTTTCAGTACGGAAGTCACTTGAATACGAACGGTGCTTTCCGCAAAGTGACGGCTCCATTCGGAAGAGAGCCTTTTCCATTGTTTAGGATGGCTCCTCTCCAGCGCAAGACCGAAGCCTATTACATCGCTGCGGGTACGCTGAACTTCCCTGACTGTTGAGGTGATCATTTTCTTCGTCTCCTCTGTCCATTGCTCTTGCAACCTTTTCATCACCTCCGGACTTTTCAGGTTAATCGGACACTCGGCTTCCTGTACCGCCCCGGTCTGCTTTAAGTTAATCACAAAAACAGGCTCCCCTTGCTCCATCCGAGTATGTATATTGGTTGCAGAGAACAAGGTTTCGATGCCAATAGTATCCCTATCCTTACCGCAGCTTAGCGTTGTTTCAGCACTTTTCACCTTGTTGTTGATCATTGATAATCCAATCGCCTGGTCATCGTCCAACCAGCGGACAAGCCGGTCCTTTTGGAACACCCCCATTCCGTTAATATGAACAACGGCTTTCGGTAAAATATTGTCCACATTGTTCTTGCCTGGGGCCTGCTCCAAATCCCCATCAACCTGTATGCCCGTCAGCACAGGACCGCCACCCTTATTGATCATGCTGCGAATGACATCGTCGATAGTCACCGCGTAATCCCCGGCATACAAACGCTCCGATGTTTCCAGCTTTCCTGAAATATCATTGGCGGGAATACGGCCGATCGCGGTCATGACTGCCAGCACATCCTTCCCGGTATTACCGCGTGCCACCATCATTTTCACCGGCAGCCGGATTTCCCCAGATCTTTCAAGAAAATCCATCGTATCGCCAATTCCAGCCCGTGCCAGCTTTTCTCCAATAACGACCAGTCTGATATGCGCCAGAGAAATGATCCGCGAAACCCTTTGTGAAGCTCTACGGATCGCTTGAAACAGATTCTTGCCCTTTTCCTGGAACAAGACGACAGGGGTAGTTCCTCTCGCTTTAGCTCCGGCTATTTCATCTGCCACGATGACCTGCAGGGAAACCACATAGCCCGACTCCCCATCCTCATCAATACCTATAGCCGCTATTACTGCTCTCTGGTTCAGCTCTACGGAATCCCAGCAGCCTGATAAAAATGGAAACAACAGTAGCAGGACCAAGCACAGTATCCCTATTCTCCCCTTACAGGTTACTGTGCTTTGTTCATTCCCCTTCCCCTGATACACCCTGATTGCCCCCCTCCTGCATCGGTGTGGTTTTATCGGAAGAGGAATTCCCGCTTCCATCCTTCATTTGTTTCTGGTTCGTAGATGTAATGCTTATAGGACGCTTCCTCATCATCCAGAATGGGAGACGCAATACGGCATCCTTTTGACTCTGCAGTACGAAGGGACTGAAAGGGGCCATGTAGGGGGTCCCAAAAGAGCGCAGGCTGTTCATGTGTGCGATCAGCGCAATCAACCCCAATGTAATGCCATACAGCCCCATAAACGCCGACAATATCATAAAAACAAACCTGAACAGTCTCCCGGCCACCGCCATGTTATAGGCTGGAATGGCAAAGCTGGCTATCCCCGTCAAAGCTACTACAATTGTAAGCAGCGGGGTGACAATCCCGGCCTCCACGGCCGCCTGTCCCAATACAAGCGCACCAATCACGGATACCGTCTGACCACCCGCACGCGGCATTCGAATCCCCGCCTCACGTAAAATCTCAAACGTGATTTCCAAAATAAGCGCCTCCATAAATGCCGGAAAAGGAACGGATTCCCGCTGGGCCAGTATGCTGATCAGCAGTGGGGTGGGTATCATTTCATAATGATATGTTGTTAAGGCAATGTAGAGAGAAGGCCCCAGGATGAGAATAATGAAGCTGATATATCGAATAAGCCGAATGACAGTCCCCATATGGTAACGCTCTGAATAATCCGAAGAACTCTGAAAGAATTGGGCAAATACGGTAGGCATCACGAGTACAAACGGAGTTCCGTCTATGATAAGCGCCACTCGGCCCTCCATAATATTACTGCTGATCGTATCGGGTCTTTCCGAGTTAAAGATCGTTGGGAATGGTGTGGAGGAATTTTCCTGTATCATCTCCTCAACCGTCCCGGATTCGAATACCGCATCAATATTAATGTTTTGTATCCGTTGACGAACCTCATCCACAACGCTCGGGTCTGCAATATTCTTCATATACAGCATGGCTACATTCGTGAGGGACGTACTTCCCACTTTGAACATCTCCAGCGTAAGATCAGCGCTTTTAATCCGTCGCCGAACCAGGGAAATATTTGTGGACATGGATTCTACAAATCCCTCTTTCGGTCCTCTGACAACGGTCTGTGTAGTTGGCTCGCTGACCGCCCGTGCCTCTCCTCCGTGTGTGCCGCAGGCGAGGGCTTTTTCACAACCTTCCAGTAAAATGATCGTATCTCCCATCAGGAGTTGTCCCATCATGGAATTCCAATCATCGCATTCATTTACTTCACCCAGTTCAATCGCATGAGTCTGAATCCGGCTGTAGAGCCCTTCAGCACTTTCAGCCTCGGCAGATGGGCGGCTAAGCAATGATTTCATGACAAGCTCGTTCACTGCGTCTGTTTTGACCATACTATCCAGAAATACAATCGCGGCAGGTACGTCCGCCTTCAGTCCAAGACTAAAGCGGCGGATCATAAAGTCCGGACTACTAGATGTCAATTCCTTTATTTGCTGCAAATTGGTTTCCAGATCGGCTTCGATCCTTAAAGAATGCGAAGAGCTTCCATTTTTCCTGTCCGTACCCGGCTTTTTGTTATATTTGCGATAGGGATAGCGAATCATGAGCAAACCTCATCTCCAAAGCGGCAAAATGGACGCCACCTCTTTTTCCTAATTCTTGTATATTTGGAGTATGCTCAATCTATTCCCAGTTATGCACTAAACGTTGGAGCGAAACGTATAAGAGAAGCCAACGTAATAATTTTCTATAAATTCTTCATTTTCAAGCCTGACGTCAGTTTTTTTGATAAAATGAAGGAATATGCCTCTCGGGAGTGGTCAGCGTCTTGTTCAGTACGTTCTTTGTAAATACCTGTATCCTTGTTACCTTTCTGTATATAACCGGCCTCATATCACAAAGATATAAAATCCGTCTGCATACCTTAAATCGTAAGGTTCATTGGATCGGGGGTACTCTTTTTGGGTGCTATGGCATCGTCCTGATGTACTATTCGATCCCTGTTGGTTTTAATACAATTGCCGATCTTCGCCATCTGGCCATCGTGGCTCCCGCGACTTACATTGGCGGCCCGGCAGCGCTCATGGCTACCCTTTTGATGTGTCTGGGCAGATTGTTGCTGTTTGGTGTTACCGAACAGGCCATTGTAGGCGCCTTTTTTACAATGATCGTGGGTCTGGGGTGCGCTTGGCTGGCACATCTGTCCTGGTCCCGTTTATCCAAGCTGGTCATTATGAATATTTTCGCTTTGGGCGTGATTTTCTGTTCTCTTACCATTAATTTGAACAATAATATGTACGTTGTCCTGCACGTTTATCCGCTCTATTTCGCAATTTCCATGGCAGGCGGATTTCTTCTATATGTTATTGCTGAGTCTATCAATACTTCCAATGAGCTGCTGCTTCGCCTGGAGTACACCTCCTATACAGACCATCTCACCAATTTAAGCAACAGAAGGCAGCTTGAATTCTCATTGGAAGAGCAGCTTCCCCGGGCTCGTCAACGTCACGAGCACCTATCTGTTTTGGTGCTGGATATTGATCGCTTCAAGGAAGTGAACGATACCTATGGTCATGCTGCGGGGGATGCCGTGCTGCGCCAGCTTGGACAGATTTTGATTGAGAAATGCCGCTCTAATGATATCGTCACCCGCAGCGGGGGAGAAGAATTCACCGTGCTTTTGCCAAACTGTGCTTTTCGGCAAGCCCTGCGCATAGCGAATCAGGTTCTTAGTGGTGTGAATCAGCATGAGTTTGTTTTAGCGGACGGGCTTATTCTTAAAGTTACCGTGTCCATCGGCATGACGACCTTTCCTGGTACCGGGGGAGATATATCGGGGGCAGCTCTGCTGGAGCAGGCGGATAAAGCATTATACGAAGCTAAAAATGCAGGGCGTAACCGGATTTGCTCGTATGAAGTATAGGTTGGGGCATCCGCATCCAACACCAATAGCCGATACAATCCGCTCACGGGGAATGGGTATCGGCTATTGTCATTTTGAATAAAAAAATAGGCTACTCCCTTTTGAAGGGGGCCTCTGCAGCCTTAGCTTCATTAAGACTGCAACCACCCGCTGCGAGTGTTGTACGCTTGGCGAGTGAAGCTAGTGTATGAGACTCCCATACTTCCAGCATACGCCGTTCGCTCTCGGCTAATATTTCACATACAGCGATCGCGAGCTCCCCACAAAAAGGGTTCGTCTCCGGTTCATGCATCATCCCCGGAAAAATCGGATCACATATTTCAATGGCGTGGTATATATCCGCAAGTGTAATATTATCTGCCGAACGGGTAAGTACGTAGCCTCCCTCACGGCCCTCGCGTGCTGCGATTAATTCTGCCTGTACAAGTCGTGTCAGCACCCTGCGGACCAGGGTGACTTCACAGTCAATGGAGCGGGCTATCGATCCGCTGGCACAGAGCTCTCCATGCTTTTCCAAATAGACAAGCGCCTTTACCGCCACCCCAAGCCATCTGGGCGTTGCAGTGCGTAGTCTTTTTTCACTATTCAAATGAAATGACACCCCTAAGCTGTAAAAACTTCATTGAATGCATTGTACGTGAAGTCAGAAGTAAGTTCAAGCCTGCGTGCCCGAATCTCCTGCAAGGATATTGGAGCAATCATCAAAGTTTTCAGCGCAAATGCGCTGGTCAGCTTGCCGGGGCGGAATAACCTCGCCTTGAACGCTCACAGGGTGCTCCAGCCGGATATCCGCTGAAGAAGCACCTGCCAGCAGGGTGTACTCGCCAGCTTCTACGCAATAGCGATCCCGTGTGACATCCCAGATTGCCCAATCCTTCACCTGAATCGTGAAAGCAATCGTTCGCGTCTCCCCCGGTTCCAAGCGAATACGCTCAAATCTGCACAAGGTCTTCAGCGGCTGCTTGATTCGCGAAGCTCCAGGCCGTACATAAAACTGCACAACCTCCTCGACGGCAGCTGCGCCCCGATTGGTCACATCCACCCGCACATGGAGGGTATCCGTGGCAAATCTTATATATTTTAGAAGCTATCATGAAAACGTTTTAATCTATCATAGCGAAAAGGGAGGTAACCGGCAACAATACTGAAATTATCCTATATTGGATGCAGTAGAGAATCATAATACCCCTGCATCATGAAGCGCACAAATGACGTTATGTTCATCGCAGCAAAATAGTAGTATTTTTCCTTCAATGTTCAAAGCTAAAAAAAATAATTTTTGGTATAATCAGGATATACCACGGAAGGAGGAAGCGATTGATGAAAAATACCGGAATGACACGGCCGCTGGATCAATTGGGGCGAATTGTGCTCCCTAAGGAAATGCGCACCACGATGGACATCAACATTGGTGACTCCCTTGAATTTTTCGTAAATGAAGAAGGGTTTGTGCTAAGAAAGTATACCGGCGTTTCCTGCAAATTTTGCGGCGCAGTTGATCATTTGACTTATTTTCGCGACAATTTTATTTGTTCCGACTGCATCCAGATCTTAAAGACAGAGGAGCATGAAGATGTCGCCAGTACCGATGCCATCCAGTCTCAAAAGCATGCCAAGCCGACCCACAACACCACCACCTGGAAGCCTAAGCAGTCCAGAGTACAGCAGGATGAAATGGTAAGAAAGCTTCGCAAGCTGATTCAGGAGCACCCGAACCTGCCACAAAAGGTTTATGCCGAAATGCTCGGTATTTCCCAAGGCCGGGTGTCCCAGTTAAAAAAGTTGCTCTGAACCTTCGAATAAAAGAAATCACAAGTATAATTATATACAGCAGGTCCCAAAATTCTGTTAATTTCGTCGCCTATCCGAATAGTCAGGTGTAGAGTAAAGGGCGTATCTCCAGATGTGCACCTTATTCTATGCCTGACTTCTTTGTGTTCCCCGCTCGGATCTCGATGTGACAATAGTCACATACTCTTGTCGTCATCCATATATACAATATGTAGACTGAAACAATTTCTTAACGTACGATATCGTCAATATATTGTTTTTATGAAAATAATATATATTTTACTATATGGAGGGTTTTACGATGAAAGTGTTGGAGAAACAGCAATTATACGACATCGGCGAGCGGGTCATTGGAGCACAAGATTTGGACATGCTGCGCGAAAATGCGAATCTGAATGGAGAATCATTCAGCGGCAAAATGAGCAAGCTCGGCTCCGAGTATGCCAAATGGTATGCACGCTTACGCGTGCTTCCACCTGAACTGACGGATGCGATCGATCACGGCTATATATATGTTCACGATTTGGACCAATATGCGCTCGGAACTACGAATTGCATTTTTATCCCGTTTAATCGTTTGCTGCGCGAGGGCTTTAATACAGGCAATGGGTCTGTTCGTACACCGCAAACGATCATGTCCGCTATGGCACTGGTCGCCATTATATTCCAGTCCCAGCAAAACAGCCAATTTGGTGGTGTCTCCGCCAATAAAATAGATTGGGATCTTGCCCCATACGTTGCCCGTTCCTTCCGCAAGCATTTGCGCAAGGGTCTCCGGCTGTTCGGGGAAGAGATCGAGCCTGCGCTGTCCGAAGACGAGCTGCATATGGCCAATACCCAACTGCAAGAAATTTGCCCTCGTTCATATGCATTTGCATGCGAAGAAACGGAAATAGAGACCCGGCAGGCTGCCGAATCGCTCATTCACAACCTGAACACCATGAGCAGCCGGGCGGGGGGACAGATTCCATTCACTTCACTGAATTACGGGATGTGTACTTCCGCTGAAGGACGGCTTGTCTCGCAATCACTGCTGGAAGCCACGATTCGCGGCTTGGGCAACGGAGAAACTCCTATTTTTCCACAACATATTTTCCAATGCAAAAAAGGGATTAACCAGGCAGAGGGCGACATCAACTACGATTTGTTCTTGAAAGCAGTAGAATGCTCCAGCAAACGGATGTATCCGAATTTCGTGAATGTGGATGCCACCTTCAACCTGCCCTTTTACCGTGCAGATGACCCGGACACCATCATTGCAACGATGGGCTGCCGTACCCGTACCCTTGCTGACCGTTTCGGCCGAAACCGTCAGAGCGGTAAGGGAAACCTCTCATTTAATACCATTAATCTGGTGCGGCTTGGTATTGAATATGGCATTTGTACAGGCAACCGCAAGGTGCCTGATCGGGAAGGCTTTGATGCCAAACTTGAGGAGGCTATGCGCATTGCTGTGGACGGACTCATTCATCGCTATCAAATCCAGACCAGCCAGCCTGCCAAAGCTTCAGACTTTATGATGCGCGAAGGGGTATGGGAAGGCGGAGACAAGCTGGCGCCGGATGAAAAGGTAGGAAGCGTACTAAAACATGGTACGCTATCAGTCGGATTTATCGGGTTAGCCGAATGCATGAAGGCACTCTACGGCAAGCACCACGGAGAGGACGACGCTGTATACCGCGAAGCACAGCGAATCATCACTTCCATGCGCATGTATTGCGACCGGATGAGCGAACATTACGACCTCAACATTACGTTGTTCGCTACACCTGCTGAAGGCCTGTCCGGCAAGTTTACCTTACTGGATCAACGTGATTTTGGAATTATTCCTGAGGTAAACGATCGGGAATACTACACGAATTCATTCCATATTCCTGTGTATTACACGCTCCCGGCAGCCCGCAAAATTAATCTGGAGGCTCCGTTCCATAACCTGTGCAACGCCGGTGCAATTTCGTACATTGAGCTGGACGGCAATGCGCGGAATAACCCGGAAGCGTTTCTTAAAATTGTACAGTACGCACTCCATCAGAACATCGGCTACTTCTCTATCAACCACCCGGTGGATCGCTGTACGGAATGCGGTTATGAGGGAATTATCGGGACAAGCTGTCCTCAATGCGGCACAGACGAGGAACATACGCACTTTCAGCGCTTACGTCGGGTAACCGGATATCTGACAGGTGATTATACCGTTCGCTTCAATGCAGCCAAGCAAGCCGAAGTTCGCGACCGGGTGAAGCATAAGTGAATTGGTGTGGCTACATTCCGGAATCTCTGAATGAAGGGTACGGCTTGCGCACCGTCGTGTTCATCAGCGGCTGCCGCCATGCCTGTCCCGGTTGCTTCAACCCGGCGTCGTGGAGCTTTCACGCAGGTGAGCCATTCACGCCGGAACGACAACGGAAGGTCATCCGTGACATCGCAGACAATCCGTTGCTGGACGGGCTAACCCTCTGTGGGGGGGACCCGTTTTTCTCAGCGGCGGAATGCTCCCAATTTGTGCGTGACTTCCGCGCAACCTGTCCTGACCGGACCGTGTGGGCCTACACAGGTTTCGTCTATCAAGATTTACTAGCTGACCAGGAACGACGCGAGCTGGCGATGCTGTGCGACGTGATTGTAGACGGACCCTTTGTGGAGCAGCAAAAGGACCTGACTCTCCCCTTTCGGGGCAGCCGCAATCAGCGTCTGGTAGATGTAAAGGCCAGCATTCAGGCAGGTCATGCCATTTCATTAGCTTGAGACCATTTTGTACTCTGCCAAATGTTATTCCTATTATATAGACTATACTAAGAGGTAATTATTAACGTTGTTTACGTTAATAATTACCTCTTATTTTGTAACTATATTAAATTATTATTTATATCATAAACACCAATCAAGTCTACGATACAAGAAGGCTACCTACTTTACTGTTGTGGGACTGGTTGGGTAGCGCTGAACAATCGGTCAAAGCGGTGCATCGTCACGTATAGTCCAATATATCCTTCAGATGTCGCTAAAATTTGATCAAGTTGTAAACAAAATGTCACAGAGGACTAATAATACTTATCACAAAAACAACCTTACCCACGGCTGAACACCGGAATAGGGTTGTTTGCAAAATCACTCAGGGTTTGCTGGGAACGGCATTGAAAATCGAGTTGGCCAATAGATGATCTTTCCTCTTGCAGCATCGTGTCCTGGCCACCAGCAACGCTTAGAAGAAGTTTTCTTTATTACTAATAGTTGCAAGAACTTTTGCGGCTCTAGGAAGTTTAGTAATATAAGAACCTGTAACGGTGTAGAAATATTCGCCTGGCCTAAATATTATACCGCAAACCTGCTTTGGCAGCCTGGAACATCACAAACGCCTATCCACTCTTCCAGTACACCTCCGATACCTTCCAAGTCTCTTCATCCTGCTCCAGTTCCCTGTACCAGCATTTCCAATCTATCCTTTGCTCACCTTTTTTCAAATAATCCCCCCTGCTAATTACCGAAAAATCTATCATTTTAATGAATGAAATTAAAGCAGCGCTAGATTTGCACTTTCAACCAGCATTCGAGGGATTTCCAGACAGGTTTACTTTTTTCTACACTGTTCGCTATGAAATCTGTCATTTTACCCGATTGATTTATTTTTAAAAATTTAACACCTTGCATTAATCAGTACATTATGTTAAATTATACCTGACTAATGAATTATATTAGTACTCTGGTTATTGGATAATCTATTTACAGAAATCGGTTGAGGAACCTCCCCACCATTATTATCGGTACTGATACAGATAACCATTATACGAGAATACTTATACAAGAATGGAATGATTTTGTCCGCCAGGTCGCAAGTCTGCTATAAGGAAGAAAATCCAGAGGAATAGTAAACTGTTTCTTACTGGAAAAGCAACGTATCTCTCCTCTCCCCGCAGAGGTACGCAATGATCTGCTTATTGATTTGATCCAGCATGAGGTTCAGACACAAGCAGTCGATTGATCTAACATTACCTCTGAGGGAAACCAACAGACCTGCGGGTAAATGAACATTCGGGGAACGAAGAACTTCAAGATGCCTCCACACACAATACATCCATCATCGCCAGTTCCAGGCAACGTCGAAATCGCTAACTTTTATGTTCTCCCTTGATTCAATGTTAACGTTAACACCCGGCTATTTTACCCATAAAAAATACACAAAACCACTACTTATGATCTCAATTACTTTGATGATGCCAGTCTGACTTTTCAATAGAGTTCTCATTGGAGTCGGAGTTTGGTTTCAGGGAACGTAAACTTGTATAATGTAACCATGTGCCCAGTTGCACAATAAAAGATGTAATTATAAGGAGGAGACTGGATGGAACTGAAGAATAAAACAGCTATTATCACAGGAGCCAGCAAAGGAATTGGCAGAGCGATTGCCGAAACCTTGGCCAGGGAAGGCGTTAATTTGGGTTTGATATCACGCACATTGGCTGATCTGCAAAAGCTGCAGGCTTCGCTGGAAAGTACATACGGCGTGAAGGTGGTGAGCGCTGTTGCAGATATATCAGATCGCGCACAGGCCGCTGCCGCTGTAGCCTCACTGGAGGACGAACTGGGCACTGTCGATATTTTGATCAACAACGCAGGAATCGCTACCTTTGGCACCGTCGCAGATATGGACCCTGAAGAGTGGGAACGTATTATTCGTGTAAATTTGTTGGGAACCTATTATGTCACACATGCAGTGCTTCCGGGCATGCTGGCACAACAGAGCGGAAACATCATTAACATTTCTTCTACAGCAGGAGAACGCGGCTTTGCCACAGGTTCGGCGTATTGCGCATCCAAGTTTGCTATGATGGGCTTCACAGAAGCATTGATGCAGGAAGTTCGCAAGTCCAACATTCGCGTCACCGCACTGACCCCAAGCACCGTCAATACAGAACTGGCGGCCAACGCAGGTTTACCTATTGGTGACGAAGACCGCATGCTTCAACCACAGGATCTGGCCGATCTGACATTGGCCGCCTTGAAGCTGCCTTCGCGGGTTCAATTAAAAGTTGCCGGTATTTGGACAACCAACCCACAATAATTCGACACGACATCTTAGATTCATTGGCTGTATCAAGCTCCGGCGAACGTCACTTTACGTTATGCCGGAGCTTTTTTAGCATTACACCAAATTAGATTACAATATACGCGCTTTGTACTTCGAGCATACATAACATACAATTTTTGCAACCATAAGCGCATTTCATGGAAGGGGAAAAAATGATGAAAAACACTGGCATGACAAGACCATTAGACCATTTGGGTCGTATTGTGCTGCCTAAGGAGCTGCGCAATTCTATGAATATTAATATTGGGGATGCCCTCGACTTTTTTATTACTCCAGAGGGCTTGATGATTCGCAAGTATACGGGAGTTTCCTGTTATTTTTGCGGGGCTGTGGATCACTTGAGTTATTTCAGAGATCATCTGATATGTAAAAACTGCGTTGAATCCCTGAAAAGCGGTAATCCTTCCAGTTATTCGAATGAAGCCCAACCTGCACAGCCTAAGAAAAGAAGGAGCTATAGAAACCAAAATGAGCTACTGAATAAATTAAAACAGCTCATGCAGGAGCATCCTAATGCGTCTCAAAAAGAACTAGCTGAAATGCTCGAACTGTCTCAGGGACGTGTGTCACAGCTTAAAAAGCTTCTCCTTTGAGTCTATCGGATCACCCCGCTAGGATCTTATTGCACAAAAAAAGAGCCTCTCGGCCCTCGGGGTGATCCATTCTCATGCAATATCAGATTGCTCCATAATCGTGACCCGATAAGCCAGCAAAGACTCGTGGATACTACACCTTTTTTCGAAGGAGAATGCCCTGATACAAGATTATTACGTAGGCTGGGGAACACTTGCCCTCATTAATGCTGGCCTGGCACAGTCCAAAAATCGGAGCAGGCTAAATTGGTTCCTGCTCTCGCTGTTAATCGGCCCGCTAGCAACTCTCTTTATCGTTGTATGGGATAAGCTGGAGCTCTAGTCCAGGTTTCTTTGCAGCCACTCCGTTATTCGGAATGAAAAGGGCAGCTTCGTGGCTTCTGATGCAGCGTTGTATCTGCACTAGCTTGTCTCGCCAGATAAGGCTTCTCTTGCACTCCAAAATTCGGCTTTACAAGCCGATTATCGTAAGAGCTATGAAAAATATGCGTTGCCGCCGGGGATAACGGCGGAATTAGCCATGTCCAATTGCCTGTCAGCACCCGCCCTGCCTCGGCTTCTCGCTCCTCAAACAGTCGGAATTGTGCTGCCGCGGTATGGTGGTCTACAATACTGACTCCTGCTTTTTTAAAAGAATACAGCACGGCAATGTTCAACTCCACCAGCGCCCGATCACGCCACAGCGTTGTTTCGCTGGTAGTATCGAGTCCCATCCATTCAGCCACCTGTGGCAGCATATTATAGCGGAAGGTATCGGCAAAATTACGGGCACCGATCTCTGTTTCCATATACCAGCCGTTAAAGGGAGCCGCCGTATAAATGATGCCGCCAATCTCCAGCGTCATGTCCGAAATCATGGGTACCGCATACCAACGCAGTCCGAGTGAGGCCAAACCCGGCAGCTCCGGATGCTCAATAGGCACCTCCAGCACCAGATGCTTGGGAATCTCAAATAGCTTGGGAGGCTCCCCGCCCGCTTCCACCACCAGCGGTAAGATATCAAAAGGGGTCATGGCTCCCTGCCACCCCATATCTCTGCATGCATTGGTAAAATCCACCGAGATCGGGTCACCGATCACCCCTTTATTCGTTTCATAGCCGGCATAACGGATAAGCTGATGATTCCAGATGCGAATATTCGGTAATCCTGGCTTGGAAGCGCGAAATACCGTCAGCGTAGGCTTGATTTTACCGCCATTCGTCCCTATGCGTATATGCTCCAGCAGCTCATGTACCACTTCTGCTGCATCTGAGGCCTCGCGAGCATCCCTTACCAATAGCTTGTCCCAAAATAAACGACCGATACAACGATTGCTGTTGCGCCAGGCCATGAGTGCCCCATGCTTCAGCTCTTCGTAAGTATGATCATATGTTCCAGTAGCCTCTATGTCATGACAAATATCAAGAAGCCGGGCTTCCGCTTCATCACAGCTTCGGCCCAGCTCCTTATAACATGTATATATAAACTGCTCTGCTTCATGCAGAAGCTGATGGTTCATTTCCATAACATACACCCCATCCCGCTAGCTCAATTACTAGCCCGTGCTCTTCCACGCCTATTCGTTATTATACTCCAATAGCAGATTAGAACCAACGGGATGTGTGCCTTGTTCACCTGATCTCCATATCCATGGAAATGAAATCACTCCCAAAACTTACCCAAGATATGCGCTGAGCATCCAGATATGCTTATCCACCGCTTCTCTCAAACCATTCAGAAGATCCTCTGTGGCCTTATCCTGTGCCGCTTCTGCGGCCTCCATACCGTTAGCCAACTCACCAGCGACAGTTTGGAAATCAGCGACAACGGACTTCACCATATCTTCGGCTGTTTGCTCACCTGCGGACTCCTGAATGGCTGACAGTTGCAAATGTTCCTTTAGGGTAGCAGATGGACGGCCGCCAACAGCCAGCAGTCTTTCGGCAATCATGTCCAGATTCTCTGTAGCTTCATTATAAAGCTCTTCAAATTTAGCATGCAGTGTAAAGAAATGAGGCCCTTTTACGTACCAGTGGAAATAATGCAGCTTCGTGTACAATACAGACCAGGTAGCCACCTGACGATTCAAAGCCTTATGCAATTCTTGAACCGCCTCTTGTGCAGGTTGTGCATTCGTATGATTTAATGTACTCATGTGTAAAATCCCCTCTCATTTGATTGAGCATATCGTTGTGTGAAGCTTGACTGCTTGCTAGCAGTAGTGTCTGACTTTCTTCCAAATCCCATGCTTGAATCAATAAAAATTCAATAAATTAATTTAGACTTAATCTAAATCCTGTTTTAATTATAACACTATATCAGCGTTTTTCAAGGCTATAATCCGTTTTAATCATGAAGATTATGTGAAGTTGACAGAACCATTGCCCAGATAACCAGATAAACCCAGAGAGGCCCGGAGAAATAAAAAAAGAGAAACCTGTTCTTCACAAAAAACCGTTTCTCGACAAGCTGAAGAGCCGCCCTACATGGGGCCAGCTTTACTACTATTCTTGTATTTCGGAAGATTCCACGATTAACGGTACAACCTTGCCCGCATTAACATCAATCAGGCCATGATCGGTAATTTTCAGAGCCGGGCTGACCGGCAAAGAATGAGTGCTCAGTGACATGATTGGATTGTAATGGCGGTAGCCCAGCGACAGCAAGGCTGACCGCAACTCTTTCACGTGAGCCGCAACCATTTCCAGCGGACCTTCTGTCAAAATTCCGCCTACGGTTAACGGCAAATGGGAAATCACCTTGCCATTTTCAACTACACAAAAACCGCCTTGGCTCGAAAGAACCGTATTTGCCGCCAATACCATATCCTGCTTGTTATGCCCTACGACCAGCAGGTTATGGTTATCGTGCGAATAGGTGGTTGCCACCGCGCCCCTCTTGATCGTATCTCCCCCGATCAAACCGTAGGCACGGTTGCCGTTCTTCCCATACCGCTCAAACGTAGCGATGAGTCCGTGCTCACCGTGTTCCCACTTCAATTCCCCTTGCTCCACTTGCACAGGTGCAATCCGCTCGCTCGTGAAGGTCGACCCATCTTTGACCATCATAATACGGCATGGATGTGAACCATCGGCTACATCGACTTCCACGGTAAAATCCCGCTCGGCAAGCGGCTCCAGCTTCACACTTTGATAAAAATGGTCAGGGAAGCGAGATTTCATCGATTCCTGATGGTATTTCTCAAATTTATCAAATACCTTGCGACCGCCCTTATAGACTTGCTCCACATCAAACTGACCAAGATCAGACAGCAGCACAAAATCAGCTTTTTTCCCCGGTGCGATCGTCCCGCGGTCATGCAAACGCATCCTTGCCGCCGGAGTGAACGTCGCCGCATAAATGGCATCCTCAGGTTTCATCCCCATCCGGATCGCTTTACTTACAATATGATTCAGGTGTCCTCGTTCTACGAAAGAGTCTGGCATCACATCATCCGTTACAAAGCAGAAATGCTGTGACACATCTTCCTGAATCAAATAATCCATCACTTCAGGAATCATGGATTTTTCCTGAATCTCAATGAACATCCCGGCAGCTATTCGAGCCTTCATGCCTTCAATGCTTTGGTGCGTATGATCCGAACCAATCCCCGCATAGATCAGCTGATGCAGGTCAAGATCCAGCAGCTGTGGAGTATGCCCTTCAATAATTAGTTCAGGATAATGTTCACGAACATGGCGTAAAATCCGATTCGTCTTGCTCTCCGGGTCACGAATCACATCCACATAGTTCATAATTTCACCCAGACAAATCATCTCTCCGGTCTGCAACAACGCATCAATCTCAGGGATATCTATTGCACCTCCTGAGGTTTCGAGCGGAGTGGCCGGGACAGAGCTCGGGATACCATAGAACATATCAACCACGCAATCCCTGCTGGCTTCCATCATGGCCTGAACCCCTTCCAGCCCGAAGACATTGGCCATTTCATGCGGTTCGGGTACAATCGTCGTCACACCGTTGCGGATGAGTCCATAGGAAAAAGTGGCTGGCGTCACCATGGTGCTTTCAATGTGCAAATGAATGTCGATTAAACCGGGAATCATGCATTTCCCGTGCCCCTCTACAATTTCAGCAACCTCAAAGGATTCCAGCCCACGCTGACCAATATACATAAACTTGCCGTCCAGTATAGCAACATTGCCTAACTCGAACGTCTTGTAGTAGCTGTTATACACCTTTACATGTAAAACCATTTTGTCTGCACGCATGATGTCTCCTTCATTGAACCCACTGGTTATTGGACCAGCACCATTTTATCTGCCGGAAAATGCAGGGTAACCCGTTGGCCGCTCAGGTAAGGCGTGTCCATTTCCTGATTAGCAGTAAAACTTCCTTTCGGCGTTTCTACCACATACTGATAGCTTCGTCCCAGGTACGTACTCACCTTAATAATGCCTGGAAGCTCATTTTCTCCCGTCTCATTGCCTTCTGTACGAATGACCAATTCATCCGGACGAATAGCCCCCTGACAAGCACCCGGCTGAGCTGTACCCTGATTGCGGGTCACACTAAACGATAGATCGCCGGTATGGAGCCGAATGAGATCCCCCTCTTCAGCACGTTTATCAAAGGCCAGAAAATTATTAAACCCGATAAAGCGAGCGACAAATTCCGTAGTTGGATATTTAAAGATGGTTGATGGAGCATCCAATTGTTCAATGTTCCCTTTATTCATGATCGCAACCTGATCAGAAATCGAAAAACATTCCTCCTGATCGTGCGATACATACACTGTCGTAATCCCCAATTCCTGTTGAATACGGCGGATTTCTACCCGCATATTCACACGCAGATTTGCATCCAGGTTGCTCAGCGGCTCATCAAACAGCAGCAGGTCGGGCTCAATGACAAGTGCCCGGGCAATCGCAACACGCTGCCGTTGTCCACCTGACAATTCACCAGGGAATCGCTTTTCAAAGCCCGCCAGACTGACCGTATCCAGCATATTCATCACACGGCGTTGTATATCAGCTTTCTTTACCTTGCGCAAGCGCAAGCCGAAGGCAACATTATCAAAAACAGATAAATGCGGAAAAAGCGCATAGCTTTGAAAAACAAAACCAAAATTCCGTTTGTTGACCGGAACCCGGGTGTAATCTTTATTGTCAAACAAAAAAGTTCCTTGTTTAGCTTCGAGAAATCCTGCAATAAGGCGAAGCGTGGTCGTTTTGCCGCAACCACTCGGTCCAAGCAATGACAGCAGTTGTCCCCGTTCAAGCTGCAAATCGAAATCCTCCAGGATGAGCTGGTTGTCATAAGCGACCGATACGCGTTCCAGTGTAAGCAATGCCATTAGGTTGAAGCCTCCATTACCTTTTAGTGAAGTAAGACAATCCCATCAGTCGTTCGATCAAGAACATAAGGATACCGGTCAAAATCATCAGCATAACCGAAATCGCTGCAATCGTCGGGTCAAAATAATTTTCGACGTAGGTCAGCATTTGAATAGGCAAGGTACTGAAGCCCGGTCCTGTCATGAAAACGGAAATGTCGACATTGTTGAATGATTCCAGAAAGGCAATCAGGATAGCCGCAATAATACCTGAACGAATATTGGGCAGAACCACCTTGAAAAAGGTTTTCAGTCGTCCTGCTCCCAAACTGAGTGCTGCTTCCTCAATCGCAAAATCAAAATTAGACATGCTGGATGCAATGACCCGTATAATGAACGGCAGCATAATCACCGTATGCCCGATTAAAAGTCCAGCGTATACTGGCAAATGGTACACAATGATCAGATAACGCAGCAGCGTAAAGCCAAGGACGATCCCTGGGATCAGCAACGGAGAGAGAAATAAAGCATTCAGCGCATCCTTCCCGCGAAACGAAGACCGGCTAAGCGCATAAGCAGCAGGCATACCGAGCAATAGTGCCAGGATGTTCCCCAGTAAAGAAACAACAATCGATGTTTTGAACGTAGACATAAACAAGTCCACCTCAAAAATATTCTCATACCATCGAAGGGAAAAGCCCTGCGGCGGGAATTTTAATACCGTGCCCGGCTCGAAAGAAGTGACCGATATGATCAACAGCGGACCGAGCAGAAAGATGAAGACCAGCAGGCTAAAGAAGCCTAGTCCATAATGTTTCTCCCGCATATCCACCTACCCCTTCGGATTGAGTTTATGGGCCGCCTTATTTAAGAGACCGACCACGATAAATGTAATGGCAATCATAATTGTTGCAATAACAGAGGCTAAAAACCAATCGTTCAGTGTCCTCGCGTTCTGATATAAAAATGTAGCGATTACCCGCTGCTTGCCACCAAGCAATGCCGGTGTCGTATAAGCTGTCAGGCTGCCTACGAAAACAAGAATGCTTCCGATGATCAGACCCGGCACAGACAGCGGAAATACAATTTTACGAAATGCGCTGAACCTTGAAGCCCCGAGGCTCTGGGCAGCATGAACAAGATCACCATCCATATTTTCAAGTACACCGATCAGTGAAATGATCATTAGCGGTAAAAACAAATGAACTAGACCAATAATCATCGCCGCAGGGGTGTACAAAATATTCAAGGGCTCATCCACGATTCCCAAATCGACAAGTACGTTATTTAACAGACCTTTGCGCCCCAAAATAACCATCCAGCTAAATGACCGTACCACTGGACTCGTCAGCAAGGGGAAAATAGCCAATGCCAGCAAAATTCCTTTACGACGTGGTGCCTTTTGCGAGATATAATAAGCCGTCGGGAAGCCGAGCAATATGCACACAAGTGTCGTAACGACACTAACTTCCAGCGTAGTCAGCAATATTTTCAGAAAGTAAGGGTCCTTGAAGAAATGGAGATAGCCTTCTAAGGTGAATGAGCTGTTCTGCACAAAGGTCGAACCGATCGTCAACACAATCGGAATGACCATGGACACCGCCAGAAAGAGCAAACCTGGCAGCAGCAGCCAAAACAAGTATGTTTTCTTCATGGGTAGCTCCTTGCGGTTATCAAAATGTTATTCCTTGTTCAGCACCTGGATGAACAATTCCAGAAAAGCTTCGCTGTTGACCTGTTCGCACACGTCCATGTTGGAACTATGGTTGAGGCGGTTCTGTACATCGCCGACTGTTTGTCCATCACATAGACGGCTGGAGGTTTCCACATCTACATACAACAGTGTGGTTTCTACCAGCCCCGAATCCAGCGCCACACCCACAGCCAGCGGATCATGAAGCGCACAGGCTTTTACCCCGTTGCGCTCCTCATAACGCTTGGTATAGGCAGCTGTGCTTTCAGCTACGTAGTCACGAATGGCCGGATCGGTCAGGCGGGCAATATGCTCCGCTGTCAGCAGCGCTTTCCGTGTTACATCCAGTCCAACCTGTACCAACTGTTTAAATCCGGCATGAAATACGATCCGCGCCGCTTCAGGGTCGGCATACATGTTGTATTCGGCCACAGGCGTAATATTGCCGCAACCGTGAATAACACCGCCCATAAATATGACCTGATCAAGGCGGTCCGTCATCTCGGGGCACTTCAACAGCGCCAGCGCCAGATTAGTGAGCGGGCCCGTGCAAATCAGCGTCACTTCCCCCGGATGAGTCATGATCGTATCAATGATGATATCCGGTGCAAAGCCTTCGGTTGCAGACACTGGCGGGATCACTTTACTCAATGCGCCCCCGATACCATCTTCTCCATGTATATGGTGCTCATGCAGTCCTTTGCGTATCAATGGTGCCTCGGCCCCTTGATAAACCGGAATATCCGGTCTATCCAGCAGATCGAGGATTTTGCATGTGTTCAATGTTGCTTGTTCAAGCGACACATTCCCACATACCGTAGTAATGGCCTGGATATCCAACTGACCGCTTTTAACCGCCAGCAAAATCCCGAGCGCATCATCAATGCCTGTATCTACATCTAATATTACTTTTTTCATTATTGTGTAACTTCCCGGTTCCAGCGATCTGTCCAAGCCTTAATATGGTCGTTAACAAATTTCATATCCAGCTTAGTCAGCTTGTTCACTACATCTTTACTATACGTAATACCTTCTGTATCAGCGCCGGACAGTACAACTTGCGTATTCACCGGGGAGTCAACCTTCGCCTTGGCAGATTTCTCCTGGACTTCCTTACTCAGCTGCCAGTTGATAAATTCCTCAGCCAACTCCTTTTGGTCAGAGCCTTTCACTACATTAATTGTGTTCATTACTGCATAGGCCCCTTCACTTGGAGATACAAATTTCGCTCCTGGCACAGCCGCCTGCAAATCTTTGAAATACATTTCCATGATCGGTCCGCCCGCAATTTCCTGCTGGCTAAACATGTTGACGAATTCAGATGTTTTACTATAGAACTTAACGATATTCGGGCTCAGCTCCTTCAGCTTCCCGAAAGCCTGGTCTTCATTAAACTCCTTATTCCCCGCCACCTTCGAGGCCACGTCTACAATCATCGGTCCAGCTGTAGCGGTGATGTTCGGCAGAGCCACGTTTCCTTTGAACTCACGGCCCCACAGGTCAGCCCAGGAGGTCACATTTTTTTTCACCATTGCCGGGTTGTAGGCAATACCGAGGCGACCCACAGTATAAGCAGGGCCGTATTCCTCGCCTAGTGGTGCTTTTGCAATATCATAGATTTGATTTAGGTTGGGGATCTTGCTGCGGTCCAGCTTCTCAAACAACCCTTGTTGAATTCCCTGTTGCGCGTAATAATCAGACAGATAAATCAGGTCGACATCTGTGCTGCCTTGACTGATTTTGTTCAAGCGCTCTGCGTTATTTCCAATTTCCACAACAATATCCACGTTATGTTCCTTTTCAAAGGGCTCGTATACTTCTTTCTTGAAAAAGTCCTCGGAAAAGCCCCAAGTGGAAATGACCAGCTTCTTTTTACCATCAGCTGAGCTACTTTTTCCATCTGTCTGAGTGCCAGCAGCATTGCTGCCGCAACCTGCCAGTACCAAAGATGCCAAGGTCACAGCCATGAATCCTTTAAACCATTTCTTCATAAGAAACTCCTCCTATTTTTTTACTCTACACTCTTTATAACACAAAAAAGAAAAGTACCCTTGTAGAACAAGAATACTTTTCTTCGTAAACAAAGAATAAGCTGATCCCGCTGTGCGTTATAACAGGTTCTCTCCTCAGATAGATCCGAAGCGAAAAGCCGAATATCGAATTGTATTAGGATTCTTTCAGTATGATGTTCGTAATTGCCCACTGCGTTGCTGAATCATAATCACGCAGTAAGGCCTCAATGTCGAGCCCTATATCTTCAATCAGCTTTTCGCGAAGTCTTTTCTTATACAGCATGGACATTCGGAAATCCACTTCCAGCTTCAAGCCGGGGGCTTCCACTTCCAATGCCGCCGAGCGTGGAGAACGCCGGTGCTTCGCCATAAAGGTAACTATGTTGTTCTCAACGGTGGCCCGCAGCAGTGTGGTCCCGAAGCCGAACAGTTCCTTTGAAACCTCATTATAAATCTTGCACATCCGCTTCTTGTTTTCATTAATGTCGAGCAGCGTCAATGAAACCACCCTTATCAGCATATTACGTACAATCTATCTCTCAACACGATAGATTATACATAAATATTGGATGAATAGCAATCACAATCCCTAATCTAATAATATCTGGCTCGAAAAAGCGAACAATATGTCGAACTTTGTAGAGCTTTAGAATATTTTCGTTCTTTTTATCTGAGATATGAAAGCAGCAGACTACAAAGGCATCATCGTTGCCATTCAGGGAGAATATTTTTTTCTTCTACTATATATGGTAATTTCACAACACATTTAACCGTACTCCCCTGGTATTCCCAACGGTGTACGGTTTATTTTATAATACGTATCTAACTTCGCTAGCTAAAGACTCCTTATGAAAAAACTGATTGAATCCACGAGGATACTACAAGAGCAGCCGGCCACAGCAGCATAAAGTTCGTTATAATATACGCCTTCTTAAAAGCATAACGATGATAAAAATACCAACAGCTCCATGAAATGAATACTCCTAACGGGTAGCTCATCATGATATAGACAAAAATATAACTGATCAGGTGATCACCGGCTGTTGGTGCATCAAAGGAAAATACAGCCAGCATCAGCATGAGTGGATAGGCTAGTAACGTCAAGCCATAAACAATATTCAATATAAGTAAAATAACGAATGCTTTTTGATTTTTCATGATGCTCTCCTAACTATTGCATTTACCTTTCACCATTGAGCAGCACGTTTACGTTTCTCTTCCCGTCGATCAGCTTCTTCCATTTTGCGAATATAACGTTTCAACTGCTCTTTATGCTCGTCCAGTTCTTGTATTCGTGCAGTTGTTCCCTGGAGAAACGCCTCCATTTTACGTGTTAATTCAGCAGCTGATTCGCCCCGCCAGTCTTGCAGACGATCATATATATTTCTCATCTGCTGCTCCTGATGCTGAAGTCTTTGCTCTAGCTGCTCGCACTGCTGTACAGCCCTCCGCAGATCCCCCAGGCTCAAAGATATTCTGCTCATTCCTTTTGCCTCCTGTTGTGTTCTTCCAGCTGATGATGTATTACTGATCCACCATCGTAAATTCCTGGCCCTTGCGGTCTATATACTCCGCGATCTCCGTAATTGATTCCTGATACCAGCGATTAATCCGATCCAACGTCGCCGTTGCACTATGCGCAATCGGGGTCAAAGACTGACTTTCACTGGTACCGATATGAGCCTGAAATAACTGGATGGATGCTCGGGTATCGCTGGAAAACCCATGCAAGCTGGAACGCATCTGATTAGCCGCACGCTTTAGCTCCTCGGGTGTTAATTGAATTGTGCCTCCATTTTTGTTGCCTACAAAATATGCCCCGCGTTGCCCTGCTCCCATGATATTCACTCCCAGTGCAGTAGCAGCAAACTGCCCGAAGGCACCCATTTGACCTCCGTAGCGTTCAACCAAATCGCCCATAACTTCCTTGAATTTCGCCTCCGCCGCAAGCCTTTCCTCGTATGCCTGTAACCGCGGGTTGCCCTCTACCAGTTGTCCGTCCATTGTGTACAAGGGATTGCTGATATTTCCGTTTTCATCAAACGTAAAGTGTTCCATTGCATGGGTGTGCTCTCCACCTATTACTGAATTATAGAATTTGGTGAATGCATCTTGTTGCATCATAGGCAATGTAACCGGAACAAAAACAATGGGGGACCATTGAGGGCCAAAAATAAGATCTCTCAATTCATTATTTTTTCTTAGTGGAACAGAAACAGGAATAGTAATCTTGGCTGCATTCGCAGTCTTATAATCACTCCCAATATGATACGTCTCTCCTACATGTTGATTGGCACTTGTGGCCCCTCCACCAACTGAATCTCCCGGATGAGCATAAGCTGTGTTGGTTTTCTTGAACTCTCCGGCCTTTGCCCTCTTTTGAAGCTCCTCAGGCAGTAGGTGTACAATATCTGGCGCATTAAAACTTACCGATGGCAAACCATTCATTACTGCAACATATTCTGCTTCTGCACCGCCCAAAGAATGACCCGTTGTAGATATTTCCGCAGTAGGGAACTTTTCCTTCACTTCATCGTACAGATTTTGGGCTTTCGTAAACTGATTATTCTGATACTGGGCCTCATACTGGTAAAATGAGCTTTGTACCTGTAGTGGGAGTTTCTTGATCTCTTCCTGGTTGTTAACATAGTAATCATGAACCTGATTTAAAGTTTTGGTTCGTCCACCCACGACATCGTTGATATCCGTTCCTATGTCCATCACTCTACTCCATAATGGTCTTCCGTCTGGTTCTGTACCCCTGTACCCTATAATCACCTGGTTGGTTTCGGCGTTATGAAAAACAGTCGCATCAAATCCAGAACCGTTCGTGTCATGTAATAGTTTCTCATCCAACTTAGCAACTTCCCAACCAGGAATGTTATCATTCTTATAAGTCTTTGGATCAATATTCAAATCGTAAGCTTCATTCGATATGATCCAGTAGGTTTCGTCATTAACGTATTTCAATTTTTTCCCACCTTGTCTAAATAGCTGAGATATTATAAAGTTATAAAAAGTCATTATTTCCATTAAAGGAGAAAAGAAAAATGAAAAAGAAAATTTGGATTTCTGCTCTTACCTTGGTTTCAATCCTTGTAGGAATCTTTTATCACATGCAATATACGGCGAATGTACAAAAAGAAGAATACGTCCAATCTGGCATACCCATTGGAAAAGAATACATAATGAAATATTATAATGCCGAGTTTATATACAAAAATTACGACTTTATTGGCGGATATGTTAACTCTACCGTTTATCTTCGTGGCTATATAAAAGGGCATGAAGGCCAGTTAATCTCAATAAATTATGACTATAAGAAGAAAAAGGTGCTCTACGTGACTGGACCTGATTGGTTCATCGACAGTCGGAATCCCAAGAAGGACGTATCTGTTCCATAAAATAAGATTCGCTTTATTCAGCAATAAACTCACCTTTCCATTCTCAGGAAGCAGTATCATTATAATGTATTATTTTTATTTCGAATATCAATAGGAATATAAATGAGAACAAAGTCGGAGAGGATTGTATTTTTGGCGTGGTTCATACCTATAATGTTTAGGACTTTGTAACTGTATGTTAGGAGAAATTTGCATGTATGAACACAATTTTAAGGAGAATAACACAACTTGAAAAAGAAGAAACTATGGTTAATTGTTGTTATTTTACTTTTCGTTCTAATAGGAATCTTTTATTACATGCAGTACGCATCGAATGTGAAAAAGGAGGAGAATGTTCGCACGGGTATACCTATTGGAAAAGAGTACATCAAGAAATACTACAGAGCTGATTTCATATTTAAGAGTTACGACTTTATTGGCAGTTACGTTAACTCTACCGTTTATCTTGATGGTTATATAAAAGGGCACGAAGACCAAGTCATATCTATTGCTTATGATTATAAAAAGAAAAAAGTACTTAATGTGAGCGGACCAGATTGGTTCATTGACAGCCGGAATCCTAAAAAGTATTCAGAATATTGAACCATGAATGCAGAAAAGGCTCCTTAGGAGCCTTTTCCAGTCGTTACAAGACACATTTACCGTTTTTCACTTTTGGTATTATGCTGATTTACATGAATAAAAGGATATTCGCCATTGCTTATTTTAAGCTTCCATTCTTGAATCATATCTTCCTGGGTTGGCGATTGCTCGTTCACGATTGCTCCAGTAGTTACTTTAGCCATGATTATTACCTCTCACGATGGATTTAGTTATTGCGTCTTTATCTTTTCTCCAGTCATTTTGATGTTACCATCCATTTCTACCAGACTCGTTTTACATTTTAAACCGATCGCATCTTTCGCTGTGACTTGTATTGTGTTCCCTGCATTGAACACCAGGTTCCCGTCGGCTTTTACACGGATATCTTTCTTGCTCCGCAATTCGATCCCATGATCATCCAGCAGTCGAATTACCACTTCATCGTCGTTCCCGGTGATTAAAATTTCATTTTTCTCAAATATAATGGCTTTGCGGTACTTGGTCATAAATATCTTCGTTGACGGGTCCTTAATAAAGTCGCCGCCTTTGGATCTTTTGCGAATGGAGTGGGTAACAATGGCGTCTTTCTCTTTATTGGTCGGAAAGTAGATATCTACAAAGTCAAACAGCTCCGGCATGCAGTACCATCCCGTATTCCCTTCCGATGTATAGAATGTAGCATGTGGAAAAGCACAGGTTTCCTTGACGTTCGGCTTTACCTTATCCATTTCATAAAAGAATACCTTCACATGGTCCTGCTCAATTCCAATGACCCTGGACTTCAATGAGATGCCGCGAATGTTCTCGTTTAAAATCAATTCCTGCTTCATTCCATCCGATGTAGTCAGCACATATTCATACCACAAGGCACTGTGCCGTATAAATGCAACAGACTGCAAGACATATAAAGCTTTCCCTTTGAATTTAGCCTCATCCCCAATTTGTAGCCGGGCATCTTTTGCCCCTGTCGTTTGCACTTTATAATACAAAAGATTATCGTCCTTGCTTGCCCCTGGCTTGGTTTTTCTGGTCATGGAGTAGTTATACTGTTTGAGTTCTCTTTTCGCTGCACCATCGGGTAATCCAAAATAAAACTGCGGGATTTCTCCTACCGGGTCAGGGATCAATCCCCAGCCAAGCCGAGATGCTATACGTTTCAGAAACGACCAGTCCGTCTCATCGAATTGCATCGTAAACTCCTGTAAAAGCTGATCTTTCAAGCGACTTGTACAATTGGCATTAGGATAGGATTTGAGTACATGCTCCAGTAATGTCTGCAACTTCATGTTTACATTTTGAAAGGATTGTCGGTGAGGCACTTCATCCAACTGGCTTGTATAGGACACAGCTTCAGCGATCAAATGAGCTACATTGGACACCCACTTGATTCGGATCTGCATGGTTAATCCCTTGAACAACACATTCTGTGTATGATCATCATTCACATAATAAATAACTAGCTTGGCACCTGCATCCATATGATCCGTGTACTCTTCCATTTGAGTTTCAGTTAACACCCCCGTCAAAAAGACCTTCACATGCTCATTCATTTTCTGTACAACTTTTACCTTCGGATTTTTAAGAGATAGAACAGCTCCGTTATACTTGATGATTGGATATCCCATGTTTCTGCTCCTTTGGTTGGTTAGTTTACGTGTATCCGTTGTTTACTTACGTATTGAATGACATCCTTGATGGTTTGATTATGCCCCTTATCATTGATGGCCTGATCCAGTGCAGGGAGTGTGGTAAAGGTTTTATTTTTTTTCTGAAAATAGATACCTGCAATGGGGAAAGGGTCAATTCTATCAGGCCCCCCAATCCCGTTATCCACATTGGCGATGATGATAACATCTTTCAAACCATCGTTATTTACATCCTTGAAAGCTACCGCTTTTACGCCTCCATAAAATGCAACCCACTCATTGTTCCCGTAGAACTTAGGAAATGAATATAAAATATACCCTTGTTTATTTAGTAGGAAGAAGAAGTACTTACGAAAACCATCCGTATATCCATAAGTAGATACAAACTGTACTTTCCCAAAGCCTTTGAAAGTAGCTTGAAAAGACTGTGATTCTTCAATTTCATATTGATTGGTATCCAATTTCCCCCCGTTAACAACGGAAGCAGACTGGTCAACAACAGGACTTAGTTCACTCCATAGTTCCTTATTTCGCTTCATGTCATCTGGAATTTGTTGAAGACGAATTTCATACTCTGCGTGGTCCCCTGCTGCATGAGCCACGGGTATGCTAATTCCCAGTGAATCATTTGTGAGATAACTAAACGTATTTGATCCTGATTCCTCGCCTGAACCTTCGAGTACATCTGCGTTTGTTAACGATTGAATTAGATCATCTTGTGTAAAATTACTGATTAATCCTTTTTGCTCCGGCTGTACAGCTGCGATCTTCCCGCTTTTTAAAAGCTCTAAAAATGGTCTTTCAATCTTTATCAGATCACTCAATCTTAATCTTGAAGCCTGCTTTATATCCAGGTTGGTCGTATAAAACATATGATTAGGATAGGCTGCCTTCTTCACATAACGAATACCTGTATATTGTACACTCAACAACCGTTCACTTTGTCGTTTAATCTTATAATCAATTTCCACGTGAACTCCAGTATCAGAATTGCCGTATTCGTGTAATCCTTTTAAAGCCTCGCTCTTAAGAATATGGTTTAAAGACTTTTGTTTTTCAGCATCCTCAAGCTTCGTAATTTGAGGATATTTAATAACGATTCCGTTTTCCGAATATTTCTCTTGAATGAGTTCATAGCTTTGCTGCCCAGTATCAGTATCTGAGTTGATGCTCTGTTCAGAATTAATACGGACCTCTCCACTCTTGGAGAACTCAATGGTAATGCCCTTGTCGGAATTATCCTTGCTTATTAAAAATCCATCGCGGTGATCTTCGATACTCATGCTATCATGTTGTCGATTTTCTAAAATAAACTCATCCACATCCTTGTTCAATTCCCACGAAGCCGGGAGCTTCATCTTATCTATTGCTATTTTTTTCTCCGTCCACTTTTGCCTGGATAATTCCCATAAAGTAACAAACACCGGATCTGGATGATATATTGAAACATATCCCCCTAATAACAACTGTGTTCTCTGGTCTGAATTCCGAACGATAAAATCTGTAGCTAATTCTGGCCCGCCATCCTCAATCATCTGGGCATGCACAAGCTGCTTCGTACTCCACCACTGAATAAATGTGTATTTATCTCCGATCGTACCTGTCACCGTAGTGGGTGCTCTATAATTCATAACCCTAACGTTTAGCTGCCCACTTTTTAACTGAAACGATTTTGTTAAGATAGTGAGATTGTTATCGAACTTTTCTACTAATTCTCCATCCTCCATCTCTACACTTTCTGGTTCGTTTAGCAACAAATGAAGGCCCTGTGTGAACTCATCAATCTTTTTTTGTCTGACTTCAGAATCTATATTCTCATTGTTGATTATACGAAGTGTCCCAACCAACGCATTCAGCCTTTTCGAATCGGAAATCATTTTGGCTTTATTTTGGAGAGGAAGCGCATGATTTGTTTCTACTTTTGAAGAATCATTCCCCTTTGTACATCCGTTCAGTACTACACAGGAAATTAGTAATAACAACATGCAGCAAATACGACCGCCCTTTAAGTAATTCATGCTGAATATCACGCTCTCTACAATTTATCTTTTAACTCTATGCTTATAATCTTCCACTTGCCCGACTGTTTTTCCAACGTAAAAACAAGTCCCTTGTCTGTTTTCTCTTCATCTGAATCACTTCTTACTAAAAAGGTCTGCTGATTACCCTCATAAGCGATCTCTTTTATATCTAGATCTAATCCCGTATAGTCCATAGCGGAGAAATCTATGATATTCTCAAAATCATATTTGGGGTTTGCTGACAAAGCAGTGAGTTCCTCCATCTCAGGCAAGGGTATGAAGAAGCGATTCTTAAGATAATGATCCTCCAAATAATTTAGGATAATATCTTTAGGAATCAGGGGATATACAAATTTTTTGTTTTTATTCTCATAAAGAACTTTTGATTTTTCTTGTCCAGTCTTATCGAATTTCTGATACGTCATTATTGTATGCTGTTGAGTATCCTGAAAACGGTAATAACTCACATCCTCAAAAACACCATCTTTATTAATATCCTCCAGCTTCCTGATTCCTTGCCCTGTTACTTCTGGATAATTGTAATTCAGGTTGTTAATTCGGTTATGGTCTAAAGAAAATATAGAGAATCCTTCGGCCTCATCCACTTCGCTAGTGGAATATACAACGATAAATTTCTTATCTGTTTGATCCAACTTCATGATCTTTACATCTGTATTTAGATGCACAACTATAACCGGGTCCTTTAATTTATCAATGATGTGATAGCCGGCATCCTCCCGGATTACAAATATGTTGTCAATGTCCTCTTTTTCTAACCCAAAAGCAAGCACGTATTCCGGCTTTCCATCACGGTCCAAATCTTCTTTTAATATTTTTTGTAGATGCTCATCCTGAGGTTGGATTTTCTTTATAAACTTATCTAATGTGTTAGAATCTGTAGCGTGAACGCTATTTCTTTTATTTATTGGAGTAACAATATTGCTATTTCCAGGTTTCATAGGTTCAATTGTGTGTTGCTTTTCGTTCGTTTGTTTTTCCACACATCCATTCAATAACA
>NZ_JAFFQR010000042.1 GCF_020736845.1 Paenibacillus farraposensis | reverse complement strand
AAATCGTTGCGGCAATTCGCTATCTTCTCATGAATGCGAGCGACTTGTAGCTTTGCTTTCTGCCAGTTCGTCCCTCCTTTGGTGCGGCGAGATCGTCGTCGTTGCCAAAACACCAATTGCTTTTCGTGGATTGGCAACTTCTTCACCTGTTGAGCAGACCGCAAAGGGTTTTTCCTCCATCAGCTGAAGGGATTGCTTGCTCTCGTACAAATGCTCCAGCTTCTCTTTACGTTTGGCAATCTGATTTCCGAATAACCGCTTGCTTTCTTCCTTGGGAATAGAGAAATACAGCCTCAGCATAAACGCATCCTTTTCTGTCTCCGGTAATTCTTTAGGGCTTAGCAGCCAGTCGGTCAGTTCACGGGTTCCCTTCGATGTGATACAGTACAACTAGCTTGGCTCCTGTAATAGAAGTACGATACTCGATTAATCCTTCCCCGGGCCTTCGGAACTTCACGGCAATCGCAACGATTTGCACGACTTGTTGCTCGGTGAAGGTGGGCGGTATGCCCGGTCGAGGCTCGTCGCGAAGAACCTGAATCACCGCCGCCTCTAGTTCTTCCGGATGTTCGTGCTCGATGAGACATAACCGGGGGTACTGGCACACCCAGCGTTCCCGCCATAGTGTGACTTGTGGGCAATCCAGAGGAAGTCGCCGACTGATCTCACTGTTACTGATCCCTTCCACGGATTCCAGCACGATTCGAGCACGCTTGGTCAAATATTGAGGCGTGCTTCGCCGCCGGATGAGTTGCTCCAACCAAAGACGTTGCCCTTCGCTCACTGCAATTTCTGTTTTTTTAGGACCTGTCAACATATGTCCCAACCCCTTTGTAAGAGTTCTCTTCTTACTATCTCTTACACATTTTGGGGACTATTGAACTGCAGGTATTATTCATCTCTTTTAGACGTTCGATATTTCAGCAGTAATTACTTTCCTGCGATACTTGATGACTAGAATCAAGTGGTATTCAGCAAGAACTCTGAATGGTTATTTGAGTCTAATTAAATTGTTTCCACAACCTTTCCTAAGATACGACTGAATGCTTCCATTATAGTATCTTAGGCTGTAAGAGTCAGTATTGATCAGACCGTTGCCATTCATCCCTCACTTTAGAAGATGGGGGAATTCTGACCTATTTGTCAAATCCATGCTCAGGGGGACCTCCAAGTCTAAGTTCATTCTGATTCAAGTTTTGGGGGCAGGGTTGAACGATCGCGCCTATAGTCTTCAAAAATAGACTTTGCTTTAGCGTCTTCAAAATCGTCTACCGTTAAGGGTTTGAAGTTCTTGACTTGTCTGGCCTTCTCAATCCGTTCGATCTCCTGCGTGACTCCTTTTACAAGGTTTTGTGTACCCACGGTCTCATTCACAATACCCTCTTCGATGCACCGATCCTTAAAGAATATCAGTTGGCGAATACGCTCATTCATATTGATGATGCTCGTTTCGGCATCCTGGTTGTCTTCGGGTTCAAACATCTTAAGAGCGTCAGCGTAATTTTCTTCTATTGCTTTAACAATGTATCCTGCCATATTGGATACTTCAGCGTTCCGTTTCTTTTCGTAAACATACTTAATGTTTTCACGAATTTGCTGTTCTCCATATTTCTTGATGAGAACGGTAGCCACTTTCTTTTTCACTTCAAATCTAGCCAGCAGTTGAATCGTATCTTCATGGTCTATAAAATCAGTGTCATTAATACCTGCAGGGTCAGTCTTTGCATTGGGAGAGATGTGGAAAATAATCTTCACCACTTTCGTCCCGTTCTTAATCTCCTCAAGTTTAAATTTGATATCTGTCTTCATTTCCAATTCGGCTTGAGAACCAAGCAGGATGCGATTTTTCAGATGGCTGTACCTACTATACTTTCCTTCTTCGATCTCTAGCTTCTCCCGTAGTTCCTCCAGGGTAAAGCTACGCTTACCCAATGGCAAGTATCGTTTGAGTAGCTTGTAGAGTTTGGAAGAATACGTGCTCTTCAGATACAGCACATTCCACAGCTTAAACTTGGTGAAATTCTGCTGAAGCTGAAGAAGATAGGGTTTTAGCATGGACGAAAACTCCAGCTCAATTGTACCTTTGCCATGATAATATCGGGCTGCTGCAAGCCAATGAGCTTGCAACGTAGAATTGAGATTTTGTTCGTGAATAATGACCTTCTTGTTCTGGAGGTTATCGAGTATCTCCCGGATCTGTTTGTAAAAGTCATTCGTTTTATGGGATATATTTAATACTTCTGCAATATCTCTAACTTTAAAAAAGTGAGTTTTAAAGTTAGTGTCGTCTGGATGAATGCGTGACGCCAATATGTATATGATGCGCTCTTCATAAAGCGTGAGATTAGTTCGAGCTTCTATGAGCGCATTGGACTCAGACACAATAAAATGGTCTGATATCGCATCTGGCTCAAAATCAAATTCCATTTGTTCTTCCGACATAGCAGCCATAAGCAGCTCCCTCTTCATGTTTGTTCTTAACATGATTGTACAGCACTTTTTGTAGATTATGTACTCAATACTCCTGTTTGTGTGGCCTTTGGAAACAAAAATTTAGGGGGAGATTGCTTTGTGGTGTTGCTTACTCTATCGATGTTTCTAAAGCAGAAGGCTGCTTATGCCCTTTAGCATAGGGGGGGTGAACAGAAAAACCTATGTGGGTCAGTCAGAATAAAGGTAGAACACATCAAAAGCCACATGATCAGGAGTATAGGGCTCAACGAAGTATATTTTAGACCCCCTCTACAACTAAATGCCACACAAATAGGAGTCAATTAATCTATATTAGAGAAAACATACCCCCTATACAGGCTAAAAGCCACAGCGACAGGAGTAAAATAACCGCTTAATGATCAATGATATGGTTAAAATGAATAGAAAGCACCCTGTAATCATGTGAAACTCCTATATTTGTGGCCATGGACTCTTCTTGATGTGGCACTTCACTCCTGTTCGTGTGGCCTGGATACTCCCACAGATGTGGCCACTAACTCCTGTCTATGTGGCTTTATACTCCTTTAGATGTGGCCGATATCCCTCTTAATCTATTGATTCTACTAAGAAGTTCCCTAGTTAAAACAAATAACATAATGAAACATAGATTAAATAAATAATAATAAATATATATAAAAATAGATGTATGGTTAATGGGATTAAGATTATCAATAATTTTGAACTCAGTGCTTACATGATGATCGAAGTAAGAGCAAGCCTGAGCCCTCAGTTACTCACATGCTTTAGACTTGTAGTAAAATATTATCGTAAGAAATTATATGATAAGCATGTGTCTTATATACTTCTATGTAGTGGACGGATTGTAATATGAAGTGCGACACCTACTGGAAATAAATAAACAAAGGGCCCATGGCCGGATTCGTGTAGAATGAAAGTTCTCACACCCCATTTACACAAGGAGAATCCACCATGAGCTACACTCATCTTAGCATAATTGAACGCAGCAAACTAGAAATCCTCCACCAGCAGGGGAAAAGTGCCAGAGATATTCGAGAAACGTTCGGTCATTGGGAACTGGATACCGTCGTCTCAGGCCGTGGAAAAAGCAAAGGCTGCGTGGCCACATTTGTGGAACGCAAAACCCGTCTGTACACCGCCATTCGGATGCCCGATCGTACCGCTTTGTCCATGGAGATCGCCTATGGTGTAGCTGCCTCCCAGTACCCTGCTGCTGCCTTCCAAACGGCAACCGCTGACCGTGGTAAAGAGTTTGCCTGCTATGGGAATTTGGAAGCCACTCATGAGATACAAATCTATTTCGCTGATCCGTATTCCTCCTGCCAACGGGGCTCCAATGAAAACGCAAATGGCTTGCTGCGAGAGTTCTTCCCCAAAGGTACGGATTTCGCCCAAATTACAGATGAAGCCTTGGAGAAAGCTCTCCCCTGATTAATCATAGACCCCGAAAATGTTTGGGGTGGAAAACCGCTCACGAATCCTTTTCAGAGGAGCTGTCGCACTTGGCTTGACTATCCGTCCGTATAAATAAAAAGTCACGATGCTGGACACATCATGATTTCAACATAGGCCAGTGGGTGACCACGGCGAGAGATTCAATCAACGACTGACTGAAAACCATTGGATTCTGGCCACCTACCTAATCCCGGTGGCTTTTCTTATTCTTACGCGCTTACTTCCAGCGTTACGTAAAGTATTCAGGCCAGTAACAATACCAACCACCTTCAACATTCCGTCTAAAAATTCACGTATCAATTCAAGAAGTGACAGAGCGACACCTACTTTCGGTTTCGCTACGCCCTGTCACTCCCACCGGTTACTTTGTGACTGTTCATGATATCATGTTTTCCGAAGTTCCTACCTATTCTTTTCTATCCAAAAAAAAGACGACCAATGGTCGCCTTAGTAATTTATTAAATCGTATCAAAATAAGAATGTAGAGCCTTATAAAGGGGCTCAGATGCCTGTTTATCCTTCATCAAAGCTAATCCTAGGGTAATCATAGCATCATCTTTTCCATGGACGATACGATCCCTTAAAACTTGAAGCAGCAGCTGATGCATAGGATCTCGGGTATCATTAATCTCATCATCCGCATTGTTCTCATAGATTCGGTTATTTTGAAAAAAGATGTTCTCATATCGATCTACTACCATATTTAATAGATCAAACTGTTTTCCCTCTGGTAACTGCTCAGGAAACAATAATGCTTGAAATAATTCGATATCATTCATAGGAGAACCAGCATCTTCAAACCATTTTTTTACACCTTTATAGGTCATCTCAAAGTTCATTAAAAAAAATAAATCCTGTGTAAGCATACTTTTAATAGTAAACATGCTGGATCACCCTCTCTAATCTGTATCCGTGCTAACATTTGCAACATATAGCTTTTTCTTTTTATCCATTTTTAACGTTACGGTTATAGCAGCTGGTTTAGATGCCAATTGAATTTCAGGAGCACGGGTCTCTTTCCCCGCGTACTGACTTAATTGTACCACATTATTATAATTCACCATATTAATGATGGGACGGCCATCATACTCCATCGGATACTTGTCTACTCCACCATCAGGAGATCGAACAATCCTCACGGCGCTATTACCATAATACTGAGCAACACCATATACCACTGTGATCGTATCAACCTGTAAATCTGCTAATGTATCTCCTGGTGAGATTTGCGAAGAAGATCCTCCCCCACCCTCTCCGCTCGGTAGATTAATACCACCTGTATCAACGTAAGGCTTGCCGGTAGCTGGATCAATACCTCCATTATCAAAAATAGTGAGATTTTGATCTCTCATCAAAGCCGTTGTATCATGCTCATATTTTAGGTTAGTAGCATATCCAGCTCTAGCAATACCTCTAATCATGTCATACGGATTCTTCTGAGATAATGCCGTCTTATACCTACTATTTTGTAGAAGAAAATTAGAATGATCGATAATGGACTCGTCAAAACTACTATACGAACGAAATGGAGCCACTACTTTATTAATCTTCCCATTCTTTTCTTGCTCCGTTGTTTTCCCCTTACAAACAGGTCCTCGCCAGCGACTATCTGCTTTAATCCCGTACAAGTTATTACAAATATTATGGGCACCAAAAGATGACTCTACTCCAGCTTGTGCAAGTGTGACACTGGCAAAAATCCCTGTTCTTTTCTGTTCCTGAATAGCCAGGGAAGCATACCTCTGAATAAAGGGATGCATCTTAGCTATACCCGGCACATTCGGAGGGGGAAGGTCTGGAATATAAGGAACACTAGAAGACGTTCCCCCCTCAGCAGACGACCCGCTGCTGCCACTTCCCCCGCTCCCCGCCTGGTCCCCTATGATAACCTGATTTACATATAACATCTTAGGGGATTCATAGTTGCGAGCGTCTGAGCTGGCTGGCAACGTAATGGGAACATTTTGGGACATCGCTTCTTTCGTAGATATATCCAATATTTCAGATATGGTATTAATATACGGAACTGGGTTAACCGCTTTTTTCCCATCGGGAATCGTTTCAAAATGCAAATGGGCTCCTGTGGATCTCCCTGTATTACCGGATAAACCAATAATTTGTCCAGCTTCTACGGTATCGCCTGGATTTACAAACACTTGGCTAAGATGGAGATACCGCGTCTTTAGATTTAACTGGGGATCCGGATTCGAAATCACTACAAATACACCAGCATTTTGGGTAGAAGCTGGGTCGCTGGGCATGGGGAATTTTACGGTCTCCACTGTACCAGCGGTTGAGCTTTGAACGGGGGTTCCTTCTGGGACTCCAATATCAATACCCGAATGTAATGTCTTCTTTTTAGTAATCGGGTGTGTACGATACCCATAAGGGCTTGTAATGTGCTTTTTCAAACCCTGAACATAGATTTGGGGCGGCAGTATTTTTTGAGAAACAAAAGAATCTTCGGTCTGGTTGGATACTAAAATACTGACTACTATGATGATGGCCAACAAGACTAGAATTAAAAAGGCAATCACGGCTGCAATGAGTAACGTCGTAAATTTAAACTTCTTCTTTACGTAAGAATGTATAGCTTTTTTGACCAGTGTTGAGGCTATCTGTTTTGAATTAAACCTGGAAGCCATCGGAATCTTAACCTCCTGTCGCTAATCCTTCTTAGCCGAGGTCGATTTTCCACGAGCTTCAACCGCACGCTTTTTGATACTGTTCGCCACATTGATATTGGCATCCGATACTTCAGCGACCTTGCTGGCTTTATTCATAATCGTCAGACTTTTCTTTTCCGTACTTAGAGCTTCAGTAATCTCCGTAGACATCTTGTTTTTAATTTTGAATGCCTGCTCCATTTGTACTTGTTTGGTATTTACCACTTTCAATTTTTCGTTGGTACCCTCCTCTGCCATCAACCGTCTGATTTCTGCAGACTTCTCACGCATGGCGGATTGGAGTTTTGTATCCTTGATCTTGACTTTGCTCATATCCATGCGTGTATTTAATTCAGGAGCAATATGTGCTCGGTAAGGAATCTTCACCGTATCCACTTTCGATCCAGCAGCCTGCCGGATGATTTGCTCTCTGGCTTTTGATTGCAGTGGACCTTTGATGGATACAGGTTTGACTGCTGCAGGTGTGGTCGAAAGACTAGCCGATCTCGTCATCGTTTTCAGAGATTCATTCGCTTCCAACAATTTCGTTTGCTGCTTTGAGAATTCAGGCATACCAGAAAAATGAGAGATAATAGACGCACGTTTCAATGGATTCGACATCGCGGTTTTGATTTGGTACGCATTGTGTAAACCAGCAGTTTTAAACCGCAAATTCATATCCTGAACGAATGGAGTTTGTTGAACACGCTCACCGGTCTTCCGGGCTTGTAGTACACTATCACGCTGATCCTGCTTGTATCTCTTGTACAGCTGCATCATGGCAAAATCGTCCATGTTGGCTTTAAGTTTCGGATTTCCTTGCAGCTTTTTAGCATTCTTTATCTGCTGGGAGGCTTCTTGAGGGCGGTCTTTAAAAAAGGCACCTGTCTGCCGGATCGCACTCTCATTGGCATACATGACGGATGCGACCTGCTGATCATTCATCCCGGGATGGATACCTCTCGTAAGAATAGCGTCTTTCATATTGCCCTTGCCCGATTTAATGGAAGCCAGACGGTCTTTTTCGGTTTTCCATTCTTTATCCAATCCACGAAAAGGATTCTTCATCCCATTCTCCAAGTTTTCATTTACCTTGCTGACAAAAGGCGTATATTGTACAGGATCACCGCTACTGGCAGCTACATCTTCAGCTGCGGTCTTTTCGTTATGATACCGCAGGGACATACTAGCTGCTGTTGCATCATCTAAACTCTTATTGGCATTGTTTAGCGACAGCGGGTTAAACTTACGGGGTATACCAACTTTATTAGCCCCTTTGTTTCCCCCAAATATTGTAGAAACGGCTTTACCTACGGTACGGTCATAAATGTCATCACTCAATTTCCGTTTAAAGGAATAAGCAAGAACAGATGGCTTTCTTTGTGGTACCTGAATACCGCCCCCACTCCCAGGATTAACTTTTCGAACCAAAAAGCCAGCAATATCTTTTCTAAAATAAAAGCCAGCTAAAATGGTGATTGTTTCAATGACGAGTGAGACGAACCAACTGCTTGTTATATTGTGTACGACGGTAAAGACAGCGTGCCCTAAGACCAAAGAAATATCTAAAAATAGCAACCCCATAACGGCAGTTAATAGGGAACCGATTAATTTAGTAAATTGGGGCTGTAATGCAGGAACGCCGCCGCCTCTACCCGGGAGTAAAGCTGCAAAAAGAGTAAAGGACATCATAGCCGACTGATACAAAGCTTTGAGTCTGCCAAGAATACTGAAAAAAGCAAAATAGGAAAAACATATTAAAATGATAAGCGATAAAATACCATTCATAATGACGATGCCAAACTTGGAGAGCGTCCGCGATTTCGCAACGTGAGGGTAATTAACTTCAGCATCTTTTAAAGCTTTCGTACGATCTTCACTATCGGGTTCTGTATTTAGCACTTTTTTTAGCGTAGTAGGATCCACATTCATCGAATCGAACTGCATCATTTGGTAAGGGCGATCTACAACTTCAGTCCATAATTGCCGTGAGAACCCAGATACTCCCCCTTTTCCATTATTGGACGAGTTATTTCCGACGCCAGTTCCTGGATTGGTTGAATTAGACGAAAACGTGATATAAAAAGAGTTATTAAGATCCTGTCCAAAGGAGTTTACACCTTTAAGAAAAGGTCCTAGATTGGTGAAGAATGCCAAGATAATAGCAAGTGCGATTAAGAAGGATGCAATCGAAGACATCCCATCCAAAAACCGACCTTTGATCATGAGATACAGGATATAAACGATCGTTATTTGAATAAATACGCCTATAAAGTCTCCCCATAATCCGTCTCCCCAACTACCAAAACGAATCCCGGTGAGATTCTGTACAAGTTCAACAACAACGTCCACGATGAGATTGAAGTATCGGAATTCAAATGCTTCCTGAGCAATAAAGATAAAAAATTTGGTCGTGTAAATCGTGATCATGAGGCAACCACTGACCGCAAAATCCCAAATCGCATTCATGGAGTCTTGAGCCTTTTCTTCGATTTCTAATGCTCCGCGGTCTGGATTAACCGTCTTCACCTGATAATGAGAAGCGGGCTGGTTATAATTTGCTGAGCTGTCTCCATCGTTGGGGATCAGATCATCAATAATGTCATGAGTGGTATCTAAACCCGTGGGAGTCGCCTTCAGGGTCGGGATCAGATTATCAATAATGTCGGCATGAGCAACAGAAGATGATGATAGCGCAAGGAATGTAAAAAGTATAAGGACCAAAAGGCGAGAAAACCGCTTCAAATGTCCAAACTTATTCATACGTTACACCTTCCATTTGCTCCACGTGCTGCTGGAAAGCTTGAAGAATACCAAACTCCCCCATATCCTCTTGTGTAAGTTCCGATTCTGCTGGAGGGCGGGTATCAAATGCTTCTTCCAGATGTGTAAAGACCAAATCTACATCCAAAATACCAATGCGCCCCTTCACATCTTGCATCAGGCATTGTCCATCATTAAGATTACGGATCATATCAATATTGGTTTGGATATGTTCAAGTCCAAATAGACTAAGTGTATTCTTAATCTTTTCGGTATCCTCATCTCGGAATGCAAACTTAATTCCGATGTTACCAGCCATGTCGCCGGCTACGTCGGTAGCATTCTGTGTAATAAAGATAGCCCCACCATTCAAGCTTCGTCCGGTCCGTACGACCTTGTTTCCAATCGCTTTTCCGGCATGGTTCGATAAGATGGACCATGCTTCATCGAACGTTACATATTTAAAGATTCCACGGTCGTGGTAGATGAATTTTTCAGCAAAGCGAGCTACAGCGAACATGATGCCCACGCTCATCTTTTCGCCTAGTGAATAATTTTCGGTGCGTGTCTCCGGATCTGGAAGCTGCAAATTAGCAACCTGCAAAATATTAAAGACACAATCCAGGTTCATTGTTTTCTCCTCACCCGTACCAAATAACAACTTGGCAAAGGAAAGGGTCATAAAACTCTCTAAAATCTCGGCTACAAGGGTAGCCTCTGGTTTGTTATCTTTACCAATTTTTAAGAGTTCGGTTATACATTTCGCTAAGTAGGGATTTGGCTCATCGGCGACTGTTTGTACAGCACGTGAAATATAACTATATTGCACCGTGTTTGTACCCGTAGATGACAGGTAAGATAGAATCTCAACCGCTGCTTCCTTAGCCGTTTCAATATCCTTGAGCATAATGAAAGGGTCCAACTTCCCTTGATCTTCCAGGTCGGAAGATAAGGTGGTCACCTGAATTTGCCCAGCTTCTGTAAGTTCAGAAAGGTGTAAGGGCCATTTGCTTCGCTCATTTTTAGGATCGAGGATAAGCACTTTTCCTCCAGTGACGGTCCCACAAATGTATGACAGTAGATTACCTAATACTGATTTCCCCCCACCTAGCGTACCTACAATTACAATACTTGGACTCCGATTGATTTTACTGGGGTGCCCGGGGTCCATATAAACCGGGCGGGCCAAGTCCCCAGTGGTGCCGATGTATGTACCCTGCTCATCACCAAGTTCCTGTGATGCACCAATCATACTTGCAGCAAGCGTCTCGGGCGGTATTCGCTGGATGTAATCTGTCACGTACAACGGCGAACCAGGAATAAAATCATTAAAGAGCAGCCATTGATCACCAGCAGGCTGTGCTACTTGGATATTTCCTGCGTCTTTGAAATGATCCTGAAGGATTTTGGCGTTACTTTTCAAGACATTCAGATCCGTATGATAGAGTCCGAAGGTGACATGCGTCAGAAAGGTAGGATTTTTACTCTTCTTGTAATCCGCTTCTAGGAAGTGAGCACTGGCATGTTTATCCGCCAAGTCTTCAGGTACGGTAGCCTGAGCTTCGTTGATATTTTTGATTTGGTTTTCGATCTCCATTTTCTTACGTTTAACTTTTGTTAAGGCTTCTCGCGGTTCAAGCACATCTACCTTGATACTCATTTGGATAGGGAATGGTAGTAAGGCAGCGGAATATAGCCACTCGTTATCAGGCATCTCCAACTCGTCCGGTAATTCGGACACCGTTAAGTATGTATGATGAATGGTCTTATCTTCTCCATCAAGAGGTTGAGTCAATGTAATGCGACGTGGATGTTTGGCATTAATCTCAGCTTCGGTTAGAGTAAGCACTTGCCGCGAATCATACATCAGAGTTTCTAAACGATTTCGAATGCCTTTTTTCTTTTTCGGAGACCATGCTTTCGTTTTAGTGGAACGTAATTCAGGATCAGCAATCCCTAACCAGAAGTTGCGTTTAATAAGCCATTCGGTGGTTCGTTCCGTCCCCCGGATTAATTTGATTTTGCGACTGATCCGACTATAGATTTGTTTTTCTTTGGTCAAGTAAGCTTGAAATTCATGCTCATATATTTCAGGAGCATTCAACCCTGTGAACTTTTCGATGATTTGTTTAGGGCGGGCTATGATTCGTTTTACTTCTGTATAGATCCCCTCTATTTGATCAACTAGGTCACTGCTTTCACTTTTAGAGAGATAAACGATGACATAAGCTTTGTATTTGACGTTGTTCGCATTAATGCCTGAATTATAGATCGAATTTAAGTAGTCCTCGTGAAAATCCACAACCTGTTTCGCCCAATCCCGCAGCGGACCGGATAGTCGTTGTCTCAAGCGTTCATGGTGCTCAGAGATATCATGGATTTCAGGCAGCCACAGCAAATGAAATTTATCACTGAACACACTCAATAGGGATGAGAGTGAAAATAATTTGTCAAGCTTTCGCCGATCACTGAGATGATCATATACAAAAGGGCTCAATTCATAGACTGCCCAGGCTTCATGGTTATGGGTAAAGATAAGATTCTGTTCAAAATAAGCAATCGGAAATTCTACATTGATTCGCTGTGGTTTTTTTGATAAATCCAAAGCTGGTTAACCTCCTTAAAAGAGAGCGCCGCTTACATGCGCTCTCTATGGGTACGATACATAATTTTACTTTTGTAAACATAATGATTGTTGTATTGCATCTTCTGGTAACGGCGGAGTACCTTGTTCCGCATTAAGAAATACACCATGCTCATGAGCCATTTGTGTGGAGGTTTGCCATCCAACTTTTGTTTGGCAATGAACCAAGTCAGTAATGAAGGGAACACCACGTATGTATATCCCCCAGGAATGAAAGGTAACAATTTACCAATAAAGAAAAAAACCATAAAGCACACAAGTGCTATACTGGCTATGCGCATGTTGAGGGGGAAAATGAGTTTTTTTCCCTCGACTGCATACAGTACTAAATCGAAATTCCAAATTTTTGAGTAGTTTTGACAGATAAACCTTGGTTTTTCGCTTGGTTTATCCATAAGCTAGTTACCACCAAAAATAGCTTTCATGATCGTTGTACTCAACTGTTTAACCATTTCCCAATTCGAAAAGTATCCGAGAAGAAGACTAATGCCAATAAAACTAAACATTTTTGGCCAATCACGTTTAATAAAGAAATAAGCAGACACCGCAAGTACAATACCCGGGATAACTGGATTAATATTTCCTGAGAGCTCTTTTCCTAAATTTTCACCGACTTTAATTTTAGTGTCAGTGTCAGCGTAAATAGGGGTTGTCCAAAATGCACTGATTGCGAGCGATGTAAGCATAGTGCGAAGACCTAATTTTTTCTTTTTCTTCTTGTCTTTGTTCATGTATAGCTTCCTTTCAATTTTACTGAATTGAAGAATCTCCAATGGAGGTAACATACATCTCACTCCCTTTGGATGCTACTTTTAAGATCCAGTCATTTTTGAAATTTTCTCCTGAAGCACTTTTGACAGATACCGTTGCATAAACGGTATAGTGCCCTTCAGCATCATTTTGAGCTTGTCTTAACGTCAAGGTCTCTACCTTTTGAAAGGAGTAGTTAACCTTTTGATAAGTAGCTGCTGGTTTGCTGCCTTCAGCATAGAAATATTTGAGTTCGTCAGATTTGTTTTTGAAGATTGCCGTTAGAGCACTCGTCGTTATTTTTCTTGCACTATCAATAAGCGTTTGATCGGTTACGACTTGTCCCAAATCGACAGTTGGGGCGGTCGCCTTCTCCTCCTCACCAATAAATCGAGGATAGTTTTGAACAACATACTTATTACCGACAACCGTAACGGGAACCACCATATTTGTTTTGATAATAGAATTGTCTTTATCCAAAGGGTTAGGTGTTAAACTCAAGTCAGCTGAGTTGCTCTCTGGACTTTCCTGTTTCGGTAAATGAATCTGTCTGCGAACGACAACTGTAATTTCGGCTAACGATTTATTAATCCAACGCGCATCACTTACCTCAGCGGTTAAAACATCGCTCTGCCCCTTCGTTGAATAAGCATCCAGGCCAGCGTCAGCATCAATGCTGGTAATGAATTGAGCGAGCCGATTACTACGACCGTTAATGTAGTTGCTATCCCAGGTAAAGTATTCTGTTGCAAATTCAGCAGCGAATCCCTTGGCGCCGGTGGGCACCTCTTGTATCTGACTTCCGTAGTTATTCACTTGCTGAATGACTTTTGGCCCCGTCACCATAGAGGCAATCCCCCTACAAACTAAGTAAGCAACAAAAATCCATAGAAGATAGCGAAGAATCTTCATACCTCCCATTTGGCGGGGGGCCCTTTCTTTAATTTTCTTTTTGGAAGCTGCTGGTTGATTGGAGTTTGGTACCTCCCCCTCTTCAGTAGCTGCTTGTTTCTTGAAACGCTTAAACATGATATTTACACCTACCTACCTACTGTTTTGAATCCTTTTTAGATCTGCTGCCTCCCAGGGAACCGAGAATGAAAATAACGACTACGGAAAAGATGACAAGATGCTTCGTATCAAATGCGAGTAGCCAATTCCACGCATTTGTTATCCCAGCCCAAAGAGACGGTATCCGATTGGTTATACTGTCGGAAACCGTGTCAATAATGCCGCTGATCTTCTGGTGGGTTTCACTCTGTTTAAGCGGTACCTGGGAAGACTGGCTATGATTTGCACTATCATTCGGTATTTCATTCTGTTTAGTAATGACCTTGCTATCATCCTTGCTTGGCAATTGATGTTGTGATGCCACTGGCTCGGTTGTAGTCGGAGCAGTGTTATTTTGCTCCGGTTGTCTCAGCAGGAAAACAGAAGTGATCAATACAGTGACGACACCGAAAGAGGCAAGCATAATTTTTCTCTGTTTATTCAAATAGTTAACACCCCCTTTCTATCTAATCGATTGGAAAATATATAGATAAAATGAAATGCTTAATTACGATTACTAATCGATTGGATAATTGAAACTCAAAAAAACAATAAACAACGACCATGTCGTTATCTAATCGATTAGTTAATTGATAGTTGTATATTATCATAAAATAACGCATTGCATACATGAATTTTTGCATAAAATTTATGGCTGCTTTTTCATGTCAGAAAAACGAATTAAAATATCCTCCATATTTTTACTCACGATAACTCGGGGGGATTTCTGAAATATTTTATCAGCTGCACTTTGTATATTGGACAGCCTGGTTTCGAATCTAGCTGTAGGGATGACTATAGCTATGTACCCTTCTCTTATATACTCGTTGGTCGATAATCTCATGACATCAAAATACCTTTTTAATTTGTTATGGATAGAGACCTGATCCGATTGTAGTGGTGATCTATACACCGGTTCTGTTGATCGATCTAGTTCAATAAAAAAAAACTGGTCCTCTAAACGAAGAATAGCATCCGGACGCACAATCATGGTTTCATTATCAGCAGCTATAGTTTCACTTGGGTACCAATCCCAGTGATCAAATTGCTTGAGATCTTTAAAAATGTCGTACTTAAGATTTAAGTATAATTTCGCAATCTCCCAGAAGTGATCTTTCTTAACCCTCTCCATATCTACTTCGTTCTTAGACAGTTTGGCTTCATCTGGAATGTCGAGTCTCTTCTCAACGATCCGTAACCCTCGGAAAGATAAATACAACCATGAAATACCACGAAGCGTTTTTCTCACATGATTGGGTTTGCTTAACGAATCCGGAACCATGCTGCTTGTTTCAATAAGTCCCCTACTCTTTAGCTTTCTTATCATACGGTCCATTTTATCCGATAGTCGTTTTTTATTTTTCTCCTCAAGTTGTTTTTGTGTAAGTTCATCAGAAACAGCGTAGTGTTTGTAAAATTGTTCTGGGCTTTCGTTGAAGTAGATATCGATCATGTAGTCTTTCTTCATGCATCGGCATTTGTATAAATCAACTAAAAAAGTCCAATCCATTTCGGTGAGAAGGTCTATCGTTTCCCCTAGCGTGTATTCATTTAACTTCTCAATCCCATCACGATTGGTACTATTTTTCATCGTCTTTGTTCCTCCTTAATTCACTCTAACATTCTTAATGTTTGATTTTTATACCGTTGTTTCAAAAGGAAACTTTTACGGTATTAGTCGCGATTTTAGAATTTTTCAAACCCCTTGATACACAAGGATAAATTCGGATTAAGTTCACTTTTTACGCGGAAGTATAGATTGAGGTTAAAACAACGGTATAAATGCAGGTATAAATGTAGCTCAATATTAGGTAAAAATGCAAGTATAAACTGAGGTATAAATGGAGTCTAACGTAGGTTAAAACGCAGTTTGTTTTCCCTCTGTTTAGGCCTGAGCTGAGAACACGATTAACGGGATAAAAGGCAGTTCTCTGTATCAATTGGGATCTCAGTTAATTCGTAAAATGTACAGTCAGAAATGGACATTGCGGATAAAAAAAGAAGCTGCTTTTTAGATGCGGTTTAAGAACAGTTTTCATTGAACTGCATGACCAATACCTTTATAAAAACGTATATTGATTGCATGTTATGTTCATCTTTTGAACCTAATAGGCACTAAAGTGATCTAAATATTCTCAAAACTCATCTTTCAGCACTGGAAGGGTTCCCCACTTCTTGACAGTAGCCTTGAATTTGAGGATAATTGGATTATTGTACCGTTACGGGACAATAATTTATATTGAAAAAGCCTTGATATACATAGATATTTCAATATAGTGTCTCGTAACGAGCCGTGAAATCAAAAATTAACGGACCGTTAATTTAAGGAGGACTGAAATGGAGGCGAATCATGCAATATATTCAGATGAATTGCTGGAGCTGATCACAGGACGACTCTCAAGAGAGATGAAGGAAGTCTTTGGTACCATTTGGAATAGTAGAAATTCGGATGGGGTTAGCTGGTCTGAACTACTTGAGATTCATAAAAACCGAAAACTCATGGAAAAGGCGCTGATTGCTCTTGAGGTTTCTGGATTTATTGAAGTAGATAGCAATAATACAGATAAACGAAAGAAACACTACGTACCTGATAAAATTAGGGGAAAACAATTGGCCAAATTTCTTGCAGCTAAATTTGAAAGTGAATAGGAGGAAAATTAAATGGAAATGGAAATTGAACACAGAAAACTAGGATTCATCAAATTAGAGGGTTTTGTTGCACATAAGGATATTAGTGAGCGAAAAATGAAGTATTGCTTTATTTGCGTGGGTCAATATGGAGGCCGCCAAGGGGATGAGTTAGCTAGATTAGGATATTCCGTATTCGCAATAAATACATCGGATTCTGATCTGGCTGATTTGAAGCAGATTCCTGAAGACCGAATAATTAAACTTGAAGGTTTTGAGGGAGCTGCTAAAGATATTAAACGCGGACAGGATGCTATCCGCCAAAACAGAGACCAAATCATTGATATTACCAATCACCCGGATGTCCTTGAAGCAGATCATGTATTTGTTATAGGTGGCATGGGTGGCGGAACTGGTAATGTAGCAACTCCAATGATTTGTGCTGCGCTAGCTAAAGTCAGAAAACCCTTTAATGGCAAACCTTCATTTGGAGCTATTATATCAGTACCGGCTTCATGGGAGAAAAGAGGTATTAAGAAAAACGCTCGTTGGGGACTTGCCCATCTACAAGATTTGGTGAATAAAGAGGTTATTGGAGCTATTTTAGTTGTAGATAATGACAAACTGTACAATCTGACACAGAGTGTATTTAGCGATACAAATACCTCATTAACTTGGATGGATTATGGAAATAGCGAGTTAACTTCCTTACTGGCCGAAGTATCAATACTAACCTCTATTCCTTCTTCTAAAACATTTGATCTTGATGAATGGCGCGATGTTTTAAGTACGCCTGGATATCTTTCACTGGGGAAAATTACGATCCAAACTAGTGAGGAAATAGAAAATAAAAAAATATTTAAAGAAGCGTTCACTAACTCCCCTACTGCTAGCGATTATGACTATGATTTGGATTCGGTAAACGGATTTATGGCTGTAGTACATCCTAGAAATGAGATTATCACTGATTCAAGCTTTAAACAGCTGGAAGAACAGTTTGGTGAATTTGTAGAGAATGCTGAAAAACCCCACTCCGGCTTAATCGAAAATAACAACTGGGGAATGGTTACGAGCAGAACTAGAAAACCATCAGAAGATAAGAAGAAGGCTATTATATATACAGGAGCTGTAAGTACGAATTTGCCTGAACGGATCAGTCGTATGTTAGTAGAAATCACTGAAGAAGAAGAAAAACTAGAGAAGAAAAAAGCTGAGCGTGGCGATAAAAACATGTTAGACCTCTCCTCTTTTAAAAAAGTTGAAGAGAAAACAGTTCGCAAAGACATAAGTTTAGATAGTGAATTAGATATACTCTCTGGGAAAAAAGACTCTAAAAATATTATTGAAGATTTTGATGAAGATCTCATATTTTAATCAAAGATTAACCCAAGCTTGAAGCCCTTTAAGGGCTTCTTTTTTTACTATGATCAAACTTATTATACTGTACCGTAACGGTCCGCGAAAATAAATTAACGGTCCGTTAATAAAGCCAAGTAAATCAAGGGTTTCGCAATTTAGTGTATCGTAACGGTCCGTGAAAATTTGATGAGAAATGAATAAAAAAGCACTCGAATATGAGTGCTTATCGGCCAAATAATCTTTTGAAAAATCCCTTGTTACGTTCCTCTTGGATTGCCTTGGTTAATTCTCGATTTGAAGCTATCCATTCATCTACTTGATTCATTCTTTTTTCAAGTAATTCATTCGTTTTTTCTTCTTGCTTCTCGAGAATTTCCTTCACTCTCTCTTCTACCTGGAGAGTGATCCCTTCTGCCATCTTTCGTTCAGACTCTTCTAGTCTCTTCTCTGTATCAGAAACAAGTTTTAGCTGGGATTCAGTTACGAGTTTCTCCATTAACTGTAGGAAACGATCGCTAACCATAAGGTTTTGGATATCAACTTCAGTAAAATTGGGGTGTCTACCCGATGGTTCTAGTTTATCAGACTTGCGGCATAGCAGCCCTATCTCCTCATGATCCCTTATGAAATAGGCCATATCCGTAGTTGTAACCCTTCTACTACCGTAGCCATCTTTATATTGTTTCATAAATTGAAAGATTGCGATGTCATTCTCATCAAACATACGCTCTCCGCGATTGGATCTTTCTAAATAATGCACTCCATTGTCCTCAAGGTTATTAGCCCAGTCACGTAGTGTAGTAGCAGCGACATCTAAACGCTTTGCTACTGCTCCTAAAGTTAAATAATTAACCTCAATCCCCATAAAAACCACCTCCTCTACTCTATTTGCCTGCTATTATTCTAACTGATCGTAGGCTATGTGTGCAATATCCTATGTCGTAGCTCGTTTAAGCGTAGCCTACTCGTAGACCGCCGTACATCATAGATCGAACTTGCCTAAGCTACGAATAAAATCATCAGAAATTATAGACGTCCAGGTGTGGAATTACCAAGCCATAGCATGAATCACGAGAAAAACTCAAAATATAGCGATGTGATGGTGTTCGTAGCTGTCTTATAGGCTATGGAATGAGGCTACGAGTTCCTCGTCATATGTCGTAGTTCGTATATTTGCAACCTATGGATAGGCCGCTATATGTCGCAGTTCATATGTTCATAGTCTACTCGTAGACCGCTATACATCATAGTTCACCTAATTATAGACTACGAGTAGGCCGCTATATGTCGTAAATCACTAAGATGTAGCCTACGGATAGGTCGCTGTACGTCGTAGATCGTATAAATATAGCCTACGGATAGGGTGCTGTATGTCATAGCTCGCAGTTGAAACACCGATTTTCTTCAATTTTTCAACCATTAGCAGCTTGAAGTCACTTGTAGAGAGGATATAAGCTTGTATTCTCATTATCTAATTGATTAGATGATGAGATTGAAACTATAATATATAAATGTATTTCTATAAAACGCAAGAAAAAGAAAGGATAGGTGAATATATGAGAATAGTAGGGGTAATATTAGGAAGCTTAATATCAGTCATTTTACATATGAGTTCTTTTGTCCTAAAGAATTTATACATCCAGTTAGTCAGGTTTATGAGGGATGAGGCAAATAACAATCTAAAATGGACACTCAAGGCGTTAGTATTTTTTCCATTGTTTGTTTACTGCTTTATCTGGTTGGTAGGGAGGTACCAAGATATTATTTTTTTTGATCGTGAACCGGCAACTTTAAGATCGATACCATTGCTCTTGGCTCCTTTTTTTGGTCATACTGTTTATAACAGTCCATTTTTACGTCGAAATGTTTATGCTAAGTCAATTGTACAAACTTTATTAAATGCTATATCGATACTTGCCCTGGGACAATTGATTATTACTTTTATGGGTTCAAGATTTGGAATTGTCATAACATTCATTATGTTAACTATTGTGGTTTTACTGACGATTAAGTATTCAAAACATAGTAGCCTGAAGAATACGATGTTTACTAGACTTCATTCAATCGTGGAAGAATCCCAAACAAAGGCTAGAAGAGTCGGATTTCCTTTTTTGCGAAAAAAGAATGAGTTTAACTCCAAGGCTATTTATTCTGCAGGTCACAAGAGAAATATTAATAAAAAAGGATCTCTAAAGCATTTAAGATATTATTCTGAAGAGTGTAATTTAGAGCTCTTTTGGTCGGTACCAACTCAGAATAATGAGAGTCAACTTCAGGTTTTAGGGAAATTGGATAGAGCACAACATAGTCAAATCATTGCGGGGACAGGGGCAGGGAAAACACTCTTTGCAACTAATTTGGTTGTACAAGATCTCTTTAATGATGCTATTGGTTGTACCATCATTGAACCTAAAGGCTCATTTATACGGAGACTTGCGAACCTTTTAGATCGGTCTGGCAAAAAATATTACCGTCTTGATCCAGATGTAGAAAATCCGGATTGTCTAAATCCTCTTTATGTCACAGAGGGTGGAGATATAGAATTAATGATTGAGGCCAATATTTCAGCCTTTCATTCACACTTGGGTCCTGAAGCGAAGCAGTTTTTTAAAACAAGGAATACGCAGCTGCTTCGTGTTTGTATTAAGGCACTAAAATTAGCATATGGTAACGAATGTGGTTTCGATGAACTTAATGAAATTATCCAACCATATGGCGAAGAAAAGCGAACGGATACGCTTTATCGGCTTCAACAGAAGAATCTTTTACATCATGTGTTGCTGCTCAACGACTATCATAAAAATTTGGCTACGGATGGGAAAATTAGAGAATTTACTATACAAACATATTCTAGTTTGCATGATTACATGTTGGAATTAACCTCCAACAAATATATCCAAAAAATGTTTTGCGGAAAGTCTACCTTTAATATCGATGATGTGCTTGAAAATGGGGAAATTGTTTTATTTAACGCTGCCTATGGTAAATTACAAACCTTAACGTATACAGTAGGTAAGTTATATATCAATTTGATGAGAGCAAGTACATTTCGTCGTAAGTTACAAGACGACTATAGGGCGCATTCAATGCTAATTGATGAAATTGAAATGTTTGCTGATGACGAGTTCTCCACGTTTCTGGAAATGGCTCGTGAATATGAGGTTTTTGTCACAGTAATTCACCAGGGTAACGAACAGCTTAGAGACGTAAGTCGTAGGCTGGCTGCGATGGTAAAACAGAATGCAGTTCAGAAGTTTGTATTAGCTGGTTTAGAGGTCGAAGATGCTGAGTATTATGCTAAATTGTTCACTGAAAGGTTTAAGCATACCCTAAGTAGTGGTACCGATGAGATGGCAACTACTGGCTTCAATACTCAAATGCGTGAAGAGAAGAGATATCTTGTTGATCCTAGTGATTTACTCAGATTAAAAGGGTATAACCCTAAAACGGGTGAACCGGCCGAATGTTATTTCCGTGGTGTCAAAAATAACATAAGACAAGATCCTGTGCTTGCTGAAATTTATCCTTTACCCAAAATTCTCTTTAGCCCATTAATTGATGAACCTGAAGACATGGAGGAGGAAGAAGTCAATGGAGAGATTCAGGAAAACCTGGTTCCCCAAGAAGTAAATCAATCTGTTCCAACACTGGACGAGCAAATAGGTGTGACGGAGAAGCTAATTAAGGAAGTACCAAGAGAAGTACCAAAAGTTGTGCTAAAGGAAAATCCCATGGAAGTAACTGAGCCAGGAATACCATTGATGGAGAAAAGAAAGCGTAGTCTGTTGTGGGATTCAAAACGTGGAGAAACTAATCCGACTAACCAACTAGAAGAATCAATATCATGGGAATCTCAAAAAGAGAGTATTACTAACCACCTTGATATTGAAACTAAAATTGAGCCGACTGCAAGTACTGAGCTAAAGAGAGATGGCTTTGAGAAAGCGAATGTTGGACAGGCTGCACTGAGTATTGCTGATAAGATTAGGGAGAAGGCAAGAGAGGGGAGAGATAAGAAAAAAGAGAATGAGGCGGGATAACCGCTTCATTCTCCAAGATTAGGTACAGCGTTATCAAATATGTGACGATACTTTTCGTAAACCTTAAATCCGAGTGGAGTTAAAGAGTGCAGCACTGATTTACCACTTTGCTCTAAATGGATAAATCCTAATGCCTCTAATGGTGTAACCGAAAAGTTAAGTTCTCCTCTACGTATTTGGCTTTGAAGAGAGAGGTCTTCTTTGTTATAGGATTTACCATTAGAAAGGGCTCTCATGATTAGTTTAGGTCCCATATTTAACATAGATACTATATGCTCAATATAAACCTCTGTAGGTTGATTGAAATCGAGATCAAAGGTCGCTTTATTTATTCTCAACTGTTTTTGTTCTTCATTGGAAGTTGTCACAGGAAAATCACTCACTTTCCTTAATTCTTTAGTTCTAATTATTACATAAATCAATCGATTAGACAATGAAAAATGCTCAATGAGACCTTGACGTTTTTCTGATTAAAGTTAAAGTCGTCGAAGGTAATTCTTCCTCCAAAGTATTCCTGTCTATTGCCCGTCTAATGGTTTTATTATGTTTTGTGAACTGTAACCAGGTTAAAGGTAAATAAGTACTTTCGAAATGAATCTTCCTCTCAGGAAAACTCAACTCCTTAATTTGTCTTAGATTAATCAATAAGCCACTTTCGATCCTAAGAAAATCATGCTTTTCTAATTTTGTCTCCAAAAGAAGATAATCGTACAAGTTTCTTTTTTCCTCGTGTTGTTCTGATTCTAAATGGTATTCAATTTCATTATTACAATTCACTCTTATGTAGAGAATTTGATCAAGTCTGATTTCTAGAAATTCAAATTCGTCTTTTACTTCCTCATGATAATAACCAGCAAGGTGCATTAATACATTGAAGTCTGCGTTGTAAGCTAAAGCAAATTTTTTAAGTGTGTTGGGTTTAGGTATAAGAGATCTGCTATTGTTTCGGTTGATACCTTTCTCAACGTCACGGATGTAACCGTGGCTTAGTCCGCATTTACGAGCAGCTGCATGCAAGGAGTATCCGCAGGAGAGTCTAAGTTTCTCCAGATAAGCGCCTAAAGTATTCATGTTACCCCCCAAATTTTAATTAATATTTGATAAATAATTATGGCTCTACACTAAAGTTAGGCTTGACTTACATTAACCATAGCGAGATTGGTTACATTCAACAAGAAGTCCTTGTAACGGTTTCTGTTTCGAGTGAAAGAATGCCACCGTTGAAAAGCCTTCATTCGGTTGTTTCCGCACTTAACCGCTGCATTTCATCCATCGGCAACGGTGGTAGTAGATGACCTCTGTCTGCCAGTTTCGAATGGTCTTTACGTAGGCGCCAATGATCGGATGCTCCAATGGCTCCCTTTGAACAAACCAGGTCTCAAGCCAACGATTCGCAGTGTCGACTTTCCGGCGAACAGTCTTACCATTCATTGAACGATTCTTTCCGGGCATGAGCTTGCGAAGCAAGGACGAGTAATCTAAAATCTCTTTCGGTTCCTTATGTCTTTCATCGGACAAGAACTCCTCTTTGGGGTTTAGCAACCGATGCTTGGCTTTCAAATCCGCTTTCGCTCGAGGAGAAAGCGTCGTTTGGATCGTTTTTCGGAGGCATGAAGTGCTTCGATCACATAGCGATGAGCATGAAAGCGATCCGCAATACGAATCGCCTCCGGGAAGCATTCCTGAATCCAGGTATGATAATACGGACCCAGATCCATCATCACCGTACGAGACGAAGCTCCAAAAAGGATGAATGCTGCTTTTGCATAGGCACGAAGCTCCTCAAAATTTTCGGCCATGAAAAATATCCAGTAACGCTTCGCCCCTTAAGTTATGAATGCCCGTGTTGTAGGTATGACCTTTTCGGATGCAAAATCGTCTATACCCAGCACGAGCTTGGAGGTACAAGTAGCGTCTTGCCACACGCGTTCCTGAAGGTGTTCGCTTGCCGATGCTAACCAGTGGTACTTCGTATGGAGCGTACTGGAGGCCATGGCATGTAGATCGGCACTGTTCTTAACCGTAGCTACAGTTGTCGTACGAATCACGTACTTTTCAAAGGCATGGCTGATCGTTTTCCCGACTCAGACGAACCCACATTGACACTGCATGCAAAAGAGTCGGATCGCAGGGACCCGCACATAAACGGTTTTACCAAAAGCCTCACTATGGCGAATGGTACGCGCTGGATTGCTCTCTGTTCGAATCACATAATCAAGGGATTGGCAAAGGGGACAAGCTTGCTTATGAGCAATTGGAGAGACCTTCACATGAAGCTTTGCTTACCCACTTCAAGACTTTTCCCGTTTTCACCTCTGGCAAGTCAAGCAAAAGATCGATATGCTAAATGTGCACCTGTCATTCCTCGAAGGTGATTGGTGGCACAACCATCTTACGGAATGTTCGAATGTTTTTCTATATCTCCAGCATAATTTCTATGTTTCTTCAATCACCATGTTTTGTGTAGACCCATAATTATCCTACTTTATTATACACTATAGTAATATAGACCTATCCAAAAAAACCATATTTTTTTAACAAAGTCATTATTTTTTTCAATCTACAATCCTTATATATATTTTGTCGAAAAACACATAATAAATTGTCGAATAATAGCGAATAAAATAAAATTATGTCGAACAAATATTTAAATTATAAGAAAAAGATGGTACCAGTGGGAAAAGTATTGACCACTCGTCGTATTTATAGTACACTTTCACTAAAATTGATCTAGAAGAACTACTCTTCTAAGGCTTATGATCTAATAATGTAAAAGGCGCATGAGAGGAATGATTTGATTATGACAGTACAAAACAGCAGCGTATCTAATATTATTACCACTAATGAAGTGGATCCTCAAAATGATTTTCTAATGTTGATTGAGGAAAGCGACCAGGAGAATGGAAACTTGATAGGTTACATACCAGCATATCGATTGGGTGTTAGGGGAGAAAGCTCTAGTGATTTGATTGAGAATGCCAAAGACTTAATCAAACTGAAGCATGACAATCACTCAAAGATATTTAGAAACGTAAGTGTGATGACGTTACATGTTGATTTTTAGAATACAGAGTCTCTAAAGGGCTTCTTTATTTACAGAAAATCTAATTAAAATTCTCGGTTGTTATTATGGCCTAGAATTTTTTTGAATTTTACTCTTCATTTCTTAGTGAACATGTAGTAAGATACTATTTGTTCACACTCATATTATCTAATCGATTAGAAAATTAAAGCTATTTTATAGCTTTTTCTTTTTGCTTTATTATTATCTAATCGATTAGATATAAATAATGATTATTTTTTTTACATTCTCATTATCTAATCGATTGAAATAGGAATTTCGCGTGCTATAAAAAAACAAAGAATTAGCTAGTATCGAATTGGAAAGGAGGTCAGTTGTGGTAAAGGACCAACTGATTATGGATTTGGATTTCATCATGACTCATCCAAAGGTTGGAATTGATAATCTGGAATGGTTTTATAATAACTGTTTAATGTCTTATCCATCCGTACCTTTATTCAAAATTGTTAACCATATGCAGCAGCGTAGCCCCTCACTTCTACGAGACTGGTCATCGAGAAATGTGACAATTCGAGAAGCAATGAAAGACTTGGGGTTTTCAACACTTAGTACTTTGACCATCGATCTGAGCAGCAAAGATTTGATGTTAAAGGATGGCTTTTACATAGCTCCATTTCAAACAAATGGTGATTTAACTAGTTTGAGTTTGCTAAAAAATTACCACCGCATCCATGTAACATGTGACGGCGATCCAATGGTTATTAAAGGTGTTGAAGAAAAAAATGTAGGAAATTTTATATTGTACTTGAAAAAATGGGAGGGTTCGAAGTGAGTAATGAGCTACTAAATGTTAAACCATTTTTAAAATATGAAAAGGCACTTCAATGGGGAGAAGTTCTTAACGGTAGAATAACCGCGATTGAAGAACATGCACCATTTGACCAAAAAATGAGTTGCGCGGTTGTAGAGCTTGAAAACGGACTAAAAGGAATAATACATGAGTCACAGTTTGATACTCATAAATACCGTTCACTGGTTGGATTTATAGACCATACCATTGATTTCATGGTTTTAGACGTTAAAAAACAGGGATTAGATTCAGCACACTTCAACGTTTTTGATCGTGAGAATAACGTAGTTTTACTATCCAGAACTCAAGCATTAGAAGAGCAAAGGAACGATTTTTGGAATCTTCCTGATGAAAAAATGCTTGATCGAGTAGTTGAAGGTAGAGTATCGGGTTTTCAGGATAAGGCACTTTATATCGATGTTAGCGGTGTAACATGCCGTATGAAAATACAAGACTATGAGTATGGGTGGACTGACACCATGCTTAAGAAACTGCCTCTAGGTGCAAAAGTTGTAGCTAAAATTATTGACTTTAATCGAAAAAAACAAATTGTTGAATTGTCACGCAAAGAATTGCTCGAAGATCCGTGGGAAAATGTTCATTTACATTATGGTGTCGGAAATATCTATACAGGCGTAGTTACCGCTGAAGTTCCTTTTGTGGGGATTTTCATTCGCTTGCGCGCCGGCATTGAAACCTTGGCTTGGTTCCCGAAAAGAAGACCAGAAGGCAATATCGTTGGTAAAAGTGTTGGTGTTTATATACAAAGTATTAAGAAAGAGGAACGAAGAATTAAGAGTCGAATCACCAACTTCCCGCATGAGGTGTATTGACACAGGGGGATTCACGAATGGAAGGAAATATATCGCCATTACTTCAACCAGAACAAACAGGAGAAGTACTTATAAAATATCCAGCCTTTGATGATCCATTTGCCTATGTGAAGAGTGTCGATCCACTAACGAGGCACCAATATTATTATATTGAGCGATTAATTGGAAACAATTGGATAACGGAACGTGATCTTTTAATTGTGAAGACGTTATTCGTACATCGATGGATGACGTTTACTCAAATTTGTGATTTGTTTTTTGAAGGCACTGACCGTCCAACAGTCAGAAGACGTATAAGAAAACTTTTAAAGTACGGATTACTTCGAACAATTACCTGGAGAAGTTACTCAAAAACAAAATCCAAAGCAGCTTGCCCTTCCTTGTATGAAATCGGTGCAAGTGGGGCAGATATTTTGAATTTCAAATATGGAATGCGCGTGGGAGCGAGAGATCCCAGAACTGCAAAAGCTACTGATCTGAACTATAAATTTAAGTACATTCTTACTAATGAGTTATATATTCAAATGAAACGTGAGCTGCAGCTTATGCATTTCGAGTTTACTCCATTGGTCTACTTAGGGGATGATCTTCAAGTTCCAACTGCGAGATATATATTGCGTACCCCTGATGGCGGTGACTTAGAATTTTATCTAATTTGTCATCGTGACGACGGAAAATGGACGAAGACATTAAGGTTCCAAGTTGAATTTTTCAAGAAACTGATGAATGAGACGAAGCAGCAATTCATTTTGGTGATCTTGGTGAGTGATGATACGAAAGCTGCTCTTGCAAATAAAATTGTTCAATTAGGTGGCTTTGCTGATTACACATGGTTTGTCACTGATAATGATTTGTATAATCCAAACCTCATGCTTGCAACAAGCTTTTTTGACATCGAAAATGACGAAAAGCAATATTTTGATCTGCGAAGTGAAAGCAATTAATCGTTATTTTGATTAATTGCCTAATCGATTAAATCATTATTCATTAATCTTTTAGGCAATTCATGAAAAGGATGTGTGTCATGAGACGCGTATTTATCATTACCATTGATGGTTCTGAGGTAGATTGGCTTACTGAAGAATTAAGTCAATGTAGGGTTGTTGGGAACATTGAAAATTTCGATTTTTTTATACCTCAGTGGGAGTCCGTACAGCCTGATACATTAATAGTTATGGATAACGCGGTTGAGGATGACAACGTATTTTTGAGTCACGTTAAAAGGCTGAATACGGAGCCAGATTTAATAAAGATTATGTTCATTCACGATAGAGATGAAGAGAATAAATTTCTTCGTTCCTTAGGGGAAGAAAAAGTAATTTGCGTGTCCTATGGAGACCCAAACATATCTCACTTAGAAAAACTTTTACTCTCCTCCATTAATGAAGAGGTTCCTCAAAATCAAGAAGAACCGAATAACGGAGAAAACACGAATATAGCTGATGATTATACAGATAACAACCCATTACCACAAATAAATACAAAAGAAATTGATGAAGCAACTACTTCGGGAGTTGTGAAGCTTAAAAATGTCTTTTCTCGTTTGAGACAGCAGCCTTCTGCTGAACCATTAGGATCTCTAAGTGAGGAAAACCTATCAGAAGTCCATGAGGGGATTAAGGGTGGCGTGGAGCTTACTCCTGAAGCCAAGGGTAGTAGCCGAATGTTGAGCCAGGTTCTCGCAGTGATACAACAACAAGAAACGACCTCATTAGATTTAAATGAAGAGCAGCAAACAAGTACCTTTGCTGAAGTCCATGAAGAGGAGTGCGCACAAGTATCACATCCTCCTGAGATAGTAGCGCCGATAACTGAAGCAGAACAAGCAGCTGCCGCAGATGAGACTGTTGTTCCGGATGTTGCACAAGAGTTTACTGCTGAAATAAAAACTGATCCCCTACCGGAAGTGACTAATAAGGAGCAGGGAAAATTAAAAACATTTCTACGGGTGGCAAGGACCGAGAAGTTAAAAGTACCTATTGAGGGGGTGAGTGAAAAGGCAGAAAAAGCAGAAAAAGCAGTAGTAAAGAAGCCTACAGGCAAGAGGAAAAATGAGAGAAGATCTATAGAAACAGCTCTAGGGTCAACACCTGCCCAAGGTACTGTTCTAATTGGGATAGCAGGTACTTCTAACCGTGTAGGGACAACAAACCAGGCAATTCAATGTGCTATGTATTTATCAAGAATATATAAAAAAGTAGCCATTTGTGAACTGGTACATGGACCGGAAGCTGTTTTTTGGAAGCTGAATCCGAGTAGGCAAAATCCTTTTCAAGTCAACAAGGTTGATTTCTATCCGAAGTGTAGCGAACATCTACCAATTATTTTTAGCCAGCAATATAATGCCGTTGTTTTGGATTTAGGATCAATTCTTGAGAAAGGGAATTTGGCCGGTCAGGTACATGAATTTGTGCGATCTGCACACAAAATACTTGTGACTGGTTCTGCTGAATGGGAAATCGATCGTTTGATGGACAGCATTCAACAACTCCATGAATCTAAATATTTGTTAGGAACATCCATTATTTTAAATCTATCGAATGACCAAGTGTTCTATAACATAACGACGGACCTTATTGCGAAAAAGCAGCAAAAAGAACTAGGAATTAGACTATTTAAGGGATCACTTGTACCTGATCCAATCAGTGCTGTTGATATTGATTTATACAATGAAATATTTGAGGTGAATATTGATTGATATTACGACGCAAAAAAAATACGGCTCAAGTAATAAAAGAGCAACCGCCACTTTCTGTAGCCATATTTGACCCAGATGCTAACAGTACAGCCGATACAGCTTTGTATTTAGCGAAGGAGCTTAATACGGCTGGTAAGAAAGCAATAATTTTGGAGTTTCCGTGCCTTGGTCTTTCTCGCTTGCTTTCCCGGGTAGCTGATCCAGATAGTATACCTCGAGAAAAAAGCATGGATCAGTATCTCTTGGATCTGGATCGTGGTGATGTGAAAGATGTGGAGCGGTACATTGCTTCTGTCGATGGAGTGGATTGTATTGGTGGCCACGGCAAAACAACATCTGATATATCTATTTTAATCAAAATTATGAATGACAACACTCTATTACAAGCAGCTGCTAAACTTGCTAATCAATTATATGGGATATACGACTTTGTGATTTTTTCTTTACAAGGATTGCTACTACATCCCATGACGTTCGGGGCTTTGAGAAGTGCAGATAGTGTCATTGTTCAGGTTAAGGATATTACGTCATTGCCTATTGCATTCAGCATGTATAAAAAGCTACCCACGTATGGCGTGAGAGAACAAGTTGCGATGTATTGTGACCATCAAGTCCCCTTATCTGAAAAGCTTTGGAAGAAAAAAGAGCTTGTTACCTTTGTGCAACAGCTAACTAAAAAGAAACAGGAAGAGATTGAGGACTCCGTATCACATAACTTTTCACAGCATGTTGGTATTATCAATCCTGCAGAACATATAGCTTATCAATCTTTGGTTGCCGAAGAGGTTGGTTTAAATCTAAGGGATTCAGAACAGATGAAAGGGCTACTTGAAAAAACGAAACAATATCTGAAAACTTACTATGCAGGACTGTTTGTTGATTCTTTTACAAGTATAGAAAAGCGCCGTCTCATTCAGCACTATATTGCAGATTATATTCGTGAACAAACCAATTATAAATTCACTACAAGTATTGATGTCATTATCGATAAGATACAGACCGAGATCACCCAAACAGGTCCCTTACAACCGGCTTTGGACGATCCGAACACATCTAGCATTGAAATCAATACTGAAGATGAAGTTATCAGTGAGATTAATGGGGTAATCCAACTCGATTCTAGGGTGAAATTTCAGGACAAAGATCATATTTATGCGATTATAAATAAGATGCTTGCTCCAATGGGTAAAACGCTCACGGCAAATGACCCAGTTATCGATTCTCAATATGGTGGTTTCCGTATCAATGTGGTTTTAGATCGTTCGAGAGGAGGACTAACAACAGATTATCCTTCTATCTCCATTCGGAAATTCCCACCTGATGTTTATAGCTCTGAGAGCTGTATTAAATATGGGAATATTAATCAGGAAATAGATGATTTCTTTGCTGATATTTATCCAATAGGTCCGAATGTTCTTATTGGGGGTTCTGTAAATAGCGGTAAGACTGCTCAGATAAGCCGTATCCCGCTCTATCTCGATCCTATCACACGGATTCTAACTGTGGAGGACAGTGAAGAGATGATGTTGAAGAAGAAAATAGCATACTCACACTATAGCAATATCAAGGCATTTATAGTGAAGGAGCATGAAAACGTTCGGCGTCGTTTTGATATTGCGCGGATCATCAAAGTTACGCTTCGCCAAAATCCCCAATGGATCATTATAGGGGAAGTACGTGACCATGAATCGGCCGAGCAGGCATTGGAAGCTACCAATGTCGGCAGTAGTGTTGCTTTAACGATACATGCAAATAACGCAAAAACGACTGCTATTCGATTCAATCAACTGGCTGGGAACTCAGCGGATACGGCCAATAAAATCGGAGAATTTATTGATCTGATTATCTATCAGCAAAATATTAAGGGTGTTCGTAGAGTAACCGAAATCGTGGAGTTAATGGGCTTCGATGAGAAGAATCAACCGATCCTAAATCCGATATTTCAATTCAACTTTAAAAAGGGTATTCATGAGCGTGTAGGATATCTTAAAAAATTGCGTGTAAAAATGGAGAGAAAAGATGTTTCTATGGACATTATTAATCGCTGGTGCACGCCAAATGAAGTAGGGAATGAAGCCGTATGATGAACGCTCTTCCATTTATAGTGTTTTTTGTTTGGTTAGTTACGTTTAATTTAATCCTACCCAAAGTAAATAGTCGTCCAGGTAAAAACTATCAGGTTCAACAGAAGCGACTATATAAAATGCTTGGGTATGAAAAAATTCAAAACGAAGCTGCACATAATGGTATTAATATTTCCCCAAAAGAGTTTATATCGATAACCTTATTTGCAGTTATTAGTGGAATCATCATATCTCTATTAACCAAAAACTATTTTTTCATCATAATCGGTTTTGTTCTATGTTTTATGCTTCCTAAGTACATCTTGAGTAAAACCAAACGTTCCAAACGGGAAGAAATAATGTTCGAGCTGCCTGACAATCTTAAAACATTCACCAGTAAATTGATAGATTTTGCTTCAGTCCAAAGTGCTTTGGAAAAATCAGTACCTGATATGCATGGACAAACTAAAGACTTTTTTCAAACGATCCTTGAGGATCTTAAAACCGGGTTTTCATTGCAATCCGCTTTGGAAGATGCAAAGGATCAGGTTAAAATTCAACGGTTCACGGACTTTTGTGAAAAACTCGAACAGGCTGATAAACAAGGATACAATGATGAATCGATTAAAAGTCTAAAGGAAACTACTAGAGAGTTTGGATTGGATAATACAATGATTCGAGAGTTGTATATAAAGTCGAAGAAGGAAAAACGTAGCCTCACGATGATTATAGTCATGGCATGGGCGCTTCCAGTGATACTTTCTACAATGAATGTTAGCAATACAAATGTATTTTTAGATACGTTTGCCGGACAATTCTACATTGCTCTGTTTGTTCTGCTCACATTGTTTGCCATTGTTAAATCCGATGAATGGTTGGCAGTTAATTTAGAGGAACTATGAAGGGAGGTGAAAAATAATATTGTTTTGGATCTATGCCCTGTGTGGTCTACTATTCTTTCTATGTTTAATCTCAATAAAGCTCTTTATGCCGAGTTTTGAAAAAGAAAAATATTATTCAAGGGTAGCTGAAAATTATACACGTTCTGAATTTGAGCGCAAACGCCTTAAAAAGGGGAAAGTAACCCTTTGGTTGAGTGATAAGATGCTCCCGAAAATTTTTCAAAACCCATTTTTCAAGCTGGATCGGTTACTTGGGAAAAACATCAAGCAGATCATTGAAGTTATGGGTAAATACACGAGCGTAGAAGAGATGGTTGCTATGAAAATAGTACAGGCTACGCTATTTACTTCTCCAGTCATATCTGCATGTTTTGTACTAAATGGTTATTACATCGCTATTCCCATATTCTTTGTTATCTTTTTCGTAAAGGGAATCCATGATGTCAAAGCATCCTTTGCTCAAATGCAGCGAGAAATAACCAAAGATTTACCTAAATTCATTGAGCAGATGAAAATGGCACTGGAGACAGGGAAATCTTTTGTAACGGTTTTTCGGGAAATGGAGAAAAGCTGTGGACCAAAGATGAAGCTTCTCTTAACTCGCCTAAATGGTAATTTGCAAGATATGGAGCCAAGTGAAGCTATTGAAATCTTTGCACGTGATACCACGATCCCAGTCATGTTACCTTTTGCTACTGCTATCAAAATTGGCATAAATTCCGGATATGAAGAAGGCAAAGTGTACCTGGAAGATATTCGTGAAGAATTAGTCAAATTGAGAAGAACTGCATTGGAGGAGATTACAAAATCAAGACCACAGCGGGTTATGTTTATTAAGATGGGGATTGTTTTCTTCTCTATTGGATCGGTAATTATTTGCTTCGTCACACTGTTCTCAGATATCTTATCTACATTTTAATGATCTTAAATTATTGGAGGAAATACTTAATGAAAAATACAGCCATTTTAAAAAATCGTTTTGCTTATTCTTTTAACTATAAAGTTGTGAAAATGATGAACAAAGTACAACGTTTTAAAAACAATGCCATTGACGTGATCACAAATCAAAAAGGAAACACCAGTTCTTCCCAAATGTTTTGGATTTTAGGTTCGGCCGTCGTATTCGCTCTTGTGATTGGCTTCATTAAGGTTTTTATGCCAGAAATTTGGAATCAAATCAAAGCAAAGGCATTAAGCGTAATTTAATGTTAAACCGCATCAAAAAGAGTTTTAACCAACGCGGGGATATGACTGGAATGACTTTTATGGCTATTGTTTTAGTAATATCGGTGTTCGCATTTTTTGGAACAGATATTCAGGGGATATGGAGTTCCCATCGAAAATTGGCTGTGGCCGTGGATGATACTTTTTCCCTGGTCCAAGCTGAAGGGGGGTTCGACTCTAATCTCAGAGCTTATTTTTATGATCTCTGTAGAACTCAGGGATTAGATACTTCGAAAATCACCATTTCGGGAACTCCAAAACTCGTTCAACGAAAAGGCCATGTGGAGCTTAACGCAACTATCACTTATACCTTAAAGTCATTGAAGCCAGTAGGTGTAGGTGAAATTAGCTTTACCATTCCGGCAAGTGCTGACGGTTTGGCTAGAACATACTTCCGCACAGGGGGGACTCCTTAAATGAATCCCTCCAAGGTTATGTTCGTTGTCTACATTTTGGTTTTTGTTTTAGCATTTTCAGTGGATATAGGCGTTTATTATAAGGGTTCCGAAAATGCAAAACGGAGTTTAGCAAAAGCAATCGATTCAGGAATTACGGCTTCAACGGATGTCAACTCGTACACAATGGGGAAGACGCTGCTGGAGCCAGCTGAGTTGAGCAGTAACGTACGAAGATTCTTTATTTCTAATCTCAAGTTGGATAATGATTTAAGCAACCGTATCTTTCGGGATGGTCATCTTGAAGTTAGATTACAGTACAGAAGCGATGGGGCACCCAGAGTAGTGGCGATCTATCGTGCAAATATCGCCATGGTGTCTGGAAAGTTTGTTGGTTTGGATGAGACCCCATTAGAAGTTGTTAAACAGACACCTTATTATGCCGAGTATAAATGACTCGATACAAAGAAAGGATTTACTTGTGAAGAAAAAATTATTAACAAAGGGTACAATTCGGATACTGACTATTCTTCTGGCGGTAATCGTTACAGGAATTATTCTATGGATTGCAAAGAGTATGGTCACTAGTAATGTAAGTACAGAAAAAATTGTTGTTGCTGCGGATAATATTGCTCCTAATCAGGATTTAAAAAGTATGTTGAAGTATAGAGACGTGATTAAGAGTGAGGTACCAGCTGATCCTATTCGTGATATGAAAGAGGTTGAAGATCAGAATTACTTTGCTGGCAATATTGGTTTTTTCAAAGATCAGCCCATTACACGCTCTGGTATAACTACAAGCGATAAATCGACGTTTGGCGAAGCGCTAAACTTGAAGAAACCTAATCATTTTGTGGGTATTAAAGTGGATCAATCACAAAGTACAGGTGGATTGTTGAAACCTGGTGTTATTGTAGATGCTGTTGTGTACTTAAAATCTGAAGCAGGTGGAACCGGTAGGGTGATTGGCCCAGATGATGATCCAGAATTGGCGGGATTGGTTGTGGTAGGTCGGGAAAATTCTGAAGGTACCGAGCCTGGTAAAGATGGCCGCAGTTCACTGACATCTGTGGTTATTGTGAACGCTCCAACAGTTAGCGTGTATAAGAAACTCGTGCAGTACCAAGAGGATGGGAAAATCTATCTAGGTCCCGCCGGTGTGAAAGTCAAGAAATAGGGCCTCGTTTACGATCATACTCGCAGTTTCAAAGCTCCCCAAACTGCCAGTATGATCGTATCGATACTTTATTTTTCAATATATGTGTAAAAATTAGACAACTCCTTTTTTTTGTAGTAAAGTGAGACTTATAGGTATATATTATCTAATCGATTAGATAATAATAAAGGAGTGGAGTTTTCTTTAGGTCCACTGAATCTTTCTATTTTTGAGCGATGTATTAAAAAATGTCGTAAAATCATAGTATGAAAAGAAAAGGAGCAATTAAAAATGAAAAAAAAATTTATGATGATTTTTGCATTAATCCTAATCGTGTCTAGTTTGGGCCAAGTGGTCTCAGCTGCCGGTAAAGAGGTAACCGTGACTGTAGACTCTAAAAAAGTGAATTTTCCGGATGGTAAACCAATTATGGAAGAAAACCGTGTACTGATTCCTGTACGTTTTGTTTCGGAAGCATTGGGTGCAAATGTTGATTATAAAAATCAAACAGTGCTCATTAAACAGAGTGAAAAGAATATCAGTATGAAGGTTAATACTTCTATTGTAACAACCGGTGATAAAAAGATTTTCTTGGATGTGCCGGCTCGTCTGCAAAAAGGTCGTGTTTACGTTCCGCTTCGTTTTGTTTCTGAAGCTCTAGGAGCACAGGTGGATTGGAACAGCAAAAAGTTCCTGGTAACTATTACTACGGCTAGCGCTACTACTAAACCTACAGATCCGAAAGATCCAGAACAGCAGCCGGAAGAAAAACCGGAACAGAAACCAGAGCAACAGCCTACTACTGGGAATAAGCCATTCGAATGGGACACCAAGAAATCTGATTTGGCTATGGAACTGTTTAAAAACAATGTCAAATATGCAAATGGTAAGGTGACATTCACAGTACCTGCAGGATCAAGCGCACAATTCCTTAGCATTCAAAGTGGACTTGTAAATCTCCAGCCCGGAAAACAATACACTTATCCTGAAGGAAAAGGAAGTATCACATTCGCGAAAATCTATGCAAAAGAAGATTACATTGAAAGCTACACTGTCCTTTTAGATAAAAACGACGAATCTCTTGAAGGAAAATACAAAAATCTTGAAAATGACGTAATCGTAGCACATGATTTTGTGAAAAATAACAAATTGGTAAGTTCAGATTCTACGCTGACTGAAGTAGTTAAATCTGCACAATCACGATAGGTTGGAGTTGATTAGTTAATGAAAGGAATTGTGGCATTTTTTTTGGTATTTGTTCTGCTTGGAGCTGGAATAGCTTTCGCAGCGGATGAGGAACCAATGCTAAAAAAATATGCTGGATTAGATTATGGTAGCCAAGGTTTGGAGTTAAAAGGATATATACCAGCTCTTAACAAAAGGGTTGTCAGAGCTTGGGAATTAGTTAATTGGACGGGGATTTTTAATTTCGATGGTGGAAAATCGACCAAGATTACGAATTACGATGTATTTAATGTTAAAAGGAAGGCCGATGATCCTAATTTCGATAAAGAAAATGGATTCGGATTGGTGCATAAAAGCCAGCCAGCTTTAGGGGATCTTTTCGATAAAATTCTCAGTTCACAAACAATCAGTGCCAAGCAGAAAAAGTATTTCAGAGACACTTTCACTAAATCAGCTGACGATCCTGTCTTTGCTGAAGGTAACGAATTTTACTACCGTATTTTACGGACAAAATATCTCCGTACTTCCGGAATTGTACAACGTATGGGTATCAAGTTCACTAGCACCAAAAAAATCAGTGAAAGTAACCGGCAAGCAATATATGAAGTCACTAAGTGGCCCGAGCTTAAAGCGACGGCCGCTGCCGGTACTTTGAATGTCGATATGAAAACCTATGGTGTGTCAGAACGTGATGTACGAATTGTGGCCACAAAAAAAGGATCCTTCCCGGATTTTAAAAATGCAATTAGTTTAAATGAAGGGAAGCTGATTCACACATCAGCTGCCACACAGAGTAAAACCATTAAACTGAAATACCAAGAACTCGCGGATCAGTTAGGGGAAGATATTGATATTGTTGTAGATGATGGATATGGTCGCACAGCGATTAAAACGGTTCACCTCCCTAAAATGCCAAAAAAAATGGACTATATACCGACCAAGCTCA
>NZ_JAFFQR010000041.1 GCF_020736845.1 Paenibacillus farraposensis | reverse complement strand
CCTCCCGGCTTCTCAGCTGATCCAGTGTTTCATTCGTCCACTCATTCCGCCTTATATCGGATGCCAGCAGCAGATGACGTTCACCCGACCATGCGTCTTGTGTCACCACCCGGAGCAGCAATTGCCGTACATTCGTCGTTCCGTAAAAGCTAAAGGCAACAAGCTCCGCCATATTTTGATAAATCTCCAGTGGAGTGGTCTCTTCCTTTAACAGCTTTACATCCAGGGTCAGGACTGAATGTTCCCAGCTTACGCTGGCAATCGGTGTTGTCAAAGGAAGCTCCTTGAGTGTATCTACCAGATTGTCATCGGTCAGCTGCACTCGTTGTTGAGGTGATATGGCCGTCTGGGTCTGGCGGACAGCCGCGGTTCCCGAGTCCAGAGCCTGTATGAGCGGCAGCAATACAGCTGCTGCAGCGGTGATGAGAATCGAGCTGCCGAGTACAATCCAAGGTTTCATCCGTGCCTCCCCTGACCTCTACCCTGTAATGTAGGCTTGCTGCAGTAAAGGTCCTCAATCTCATTGTACAACGAAAAAAAGCAGGCTATGCCTGCATTTTAATCCTCTGTATCCACAACCCCGTGTTTGGTCATAACCACGGCTTTGCCACGGATTTTGATGGCAGAGGTATGATCCGTAAACTGAACGATTAGCACCTCACCCTTGTCCAGCTTTTCTGAATGATGCAGACGTGTATCCTGACCCCTGGTCAAACCAAAAACCTGGCATCCGTTGCTTTTCGCTTTAATCACGACGTACTCACTGTTACCTGGCACGTTTTCTTCCATTTCCTTTCCTCCCTCAGAGCCGAATCTATACTTTTATGATGGGGATTCGAACTTGTTTTGTCAACTACATGTCTCCGGCGTTATTTGCAACAATTGGCACGTCCCGGGCCATACTATCCGTGCAGCACTCGTTAACGAAAGGAGCGAATCTGATGAAAAATTATCGTCCCGCCAATCTTAGCCTGGCCCAGATCGAGCGCCTCCAGCAGCTAGAGCATGAATTCGCCGAGTTGACAGGTCAACCACTGGTCCTGATCGCATACGCCTCGCAGAGCAGCAGGGTAGCTTCCGCTTCTCCTGTCCAACGCCTCTCTACGACAGAATAAACTAGACAAAAAAGAAAAGGCCGTGAATCAAATTCACGGTCTTTCCAGCGCAATGGGAATATGTAAGAAATCTTATTTAATTCCGTCTTTGAGCGCTTTACCCGGTTTAAATGCCGGAATTTTGCTCGCAGGGATTTCGATTTCTTCTCCTGTTTGCGGGTTGCGTCCTTTGCGGGCGGAACGTTCACGAACCTCAAAGTTTCCGAAGCCTACCAGCTGCACCTTGTCACCGTTTTTCAGCGCTCCGGAGATTGCCTCAAATACAGCGTCGATCGCTTTGGTTACGTCCTTTTTGGACAATTCAGTGCTTTCAGAAACCTGGTTGATCAAATCCGTTTTATTCAATATATTCACCTCCTAGTTCAAGTGTAGTCCAGCATTAAGGTTATCGGCACTATAACCGATATGAAGTCGCCTGTATAAAATAGCCCGGGCGTCATACTACCTTCCATAATGTTATCATCTGTTTCCGTTTCGTCGTTAAATATACATGTAATATACCTAACCTCCGCAATATAAGCCGAAACTGGCGTTATATAGCACTCTTCTTGCGTGGAACAAGGTTTATAGTAATACAGTCCACAGACAATTTCAAGTACGGCGTCGGTTTAACACATAAAAAGTAACGTCCAGCGCAAGCACCAGCACAACACCTTTAACGATATCATGAGCAAAATACTGCACATTCATCTTCGTAAGCCCATTGACCAGGACTCCGATCAGCACCGCACCAATAAAAGTACCGATAACATTGGGTTGGCCGGCCCCAAAGACCGAAAAACCAACGAAAACCGCAGCTACCGCCTCCATGTGCAAAGAAGAACCTGCGTCAATCTGCCCCGAGCCTACACGGAGAGCATACAAAATACCGGCAATCGCCGCAAATACGCCCGAGGCCACATAGGCTAACATACGGACTTTTTTGACCCGTATGCCCGACAAACGCGCGGCTTCCTCATTGCCTCCGGTTACATACATCTGACGTACATGCTTCGTGTAAGTCAAGAAAATATGCATCACCACTATGGCCAACAGCAGCAAAATAACTTGAAATTGGAACCCCGAGCCATTTTCCTTGTCCCAGCAACAGAAATGAAGGAGATATCCCCTCCCCCCCCGGCGCCTTGCTGCCGTCAGGGAACTGCATATGGTTGTAAATGGTGTAACCTTGTGCGTACGTTTTATGAATTCCACTTACAATATACATGATTGCGAGGGTTGCCAGCAAATCGGGCATCCGAAGCTTAATAATCAGACACAGTAGCCCCGACAGACAGATGAAAGCCGTCTACAATGAGTGACAGCGTTACACCAATCGCAACGAATGTTACGATTGCAATCGAACCTATAATATCCATTAAATTATCATACGTCCAGAAATAAGACAATGTAGCGAAAAAAACGCCAACACGCCAATAATAACAACGATGGCCCCGTAACGGAACGAAACATTTAACCATTTTTCCTTCATGAATGCACCTCTTCACCGCCGCTGGCATATAGCCGAAGCTGCTCCTTTTCTACTTCGCTCCTCGCAAATTCCTTGATTATTTTGACGTCATACATTATCGCAATCCGGTCACCAATGATGCGGAAAATATCGCTTTTTGCTCCAATATCTACACCCTTGGTCAGCTCGTCAAAAACAAACACATCCGCTCCGGAATGCAGCCACTTCCCTATCGCTACCTTTTGCTGATTCCCGCCGCTCAAATATTTAACAGGCTGGCGAAGAGATGGCGCTTAATGCCAAGAGAAGCGATAACAGCCTTCAGCATCACTTTCTCCTCCGGGTTATCCCCATGCAGCTTTCTGGTACGCATTGCGCACTTGTACGCGCCCGATATCTGTCGGATCTACGGCTGCCGAAGCCACCCAAGGATTTTTCGGGTTCTGAATCATTTGCAGGTCCTCATCGCTCATATCAATACATAGACTTTAATTTCCGTGCATCCCGCTTGCTGGATGGACGGGCAGCGCCTTTGGCGAATTCATCCCAGGCAGCCCAGACTGCTGTAATTTGGCCCTTGGGATATTGCTTTAATACGGCTTCCATCTTGGCTTGCGTGTCCAAAGCAGGATTCTGCGCCGAACCAAAAGCCGCAATTTCCTTAATATCCGGATTGGCATTCAAAAATGCAGCGTAAGCAACCTGACGGCGTTCCATCGGTGCAAACCCGGCCACCCACACTTTGACGATGTTGCCTTTGCCGCCAATATCCTGGTTTCATTTGCTCCAGCGTCAGCTCGGCCATGCTTTGATCATCCTGCGAGAGGAGCGCCCGGTACGTTGACGGCAGCATCAAACATGATAACTGGTATATTGTGGAAATTGCTTTTTTCAGCTCTGGCTCCAGCAGCGCATCACCATGATCGGTTAAAGGCGCTATCTAGATTTCAGAAAAAAATAAAGCAACCGTTCCCCGATTGAATACCGGAAAACGGTTGCCGCAAACTTTCTTGCCTCTAATTTACTAAGTATTGGATTGAGCATCTTTTTTTCATCGGATTATGCTCAAAGAATAATAGCTATGAGCCCACCGGAGCCTTCATTAATGATGCGGCCCAGCGTTTCCTGAAGCTTGTAGCGCGCATTGTCTGGCATCATGGCGATCTTGCCCTGAATCCCTTCGCGTACAATGGAATGCAGAGAACGTCCAAAAATGTCTGACTCCCAAATTTTGATCGGATCATTTTCAAAATCCTGCATCAGATAACGCATAAGCTCCTCACTTTGCTTTTCTGTTCCGATAATCGGAGCAAATTCCGATTCCACATCGACACGGATCATGTGGATAGAAGGTGCAGTTGCCTTGAGCCGCACGCCAAACCTCGTTCCCTGACGAATCAGTTGTGGTTCGTCCAGCGCCATCTCGGCCAGCGACGGAGCGGCAATGCCATACCCCGTTGTCTTGACCATTTCCAGCGCCTCGGCGAAGCGGTCATATTCCCGTTTGGCATGGGCAAAATCCTGCATCAATTGCAGTAAATGATCCTTGCCTCGAATCTCCACTCCGACAACCTCAACCAAAATCTGATCGTACAGCTCATCTGGCGCATATAGATCAATTTCAGCTACGCCCTGCCCCATATTCATTCCGCTCAAGCCGGCCCTGTCGATGAACTCATATTCCATAAACTGGCTGACGACCCGATCTACATCACGCAGGCGTCGAATATCTTTAACCGTATCGCGAACGGAACTTTCATAGTTGCTGCGCAGCCAGTGATCTTCGTTCAGCACCATGACCCAGCTGGGCAGGTTTACATTCACCTCATGTACCGGAAATTCATACAATACTTCACGAAGCACGCCTGTGACATCATCTTCCGTCATCGTGGCTGCGCTGAGTGTCATGACCGGAATGTCGTATTTGTCAGCCAGCTCGCTGCGGAGCTGGAGTGTCTCATCGCTGCGTGGATGCGTGGAGTTGATGACCAGCACAAACGGCTTGCCTACTTCCTTCAACTCCTCAATGACACGTTCCTCTGATTCTACGTATGAGCTGCGCGGGATTTCAGCTATCGTACCGTCTGTCGTCACCACAACACCAAGCGTCGAATGCTCCTGAATGACCTTGCGTGTACCGATTTCCGCCGCTTCCTGAAATGGAATCGGCTCTTCGAACCATGGCGTAGAAATCATCCTCGGGCCATTTTCATCCTCGTAGCCCTTGGCTCCTTCTACTGCGTATCCTACGCAGTCGACCAGACGCACATTCACCTCCAACCCTTCCGTCACTTTGATCTGAACGGCATTATTGGGTACGAATTTAGGCTCCGTCGTCATGATCGTCTTCCCTGCCGCACTTTGCGGCAGCTCATCTACAGCACGGGCACGATCCGCCTCACTTGTAATGTTGGGCAGAACAATCGTCTCCATGAACCGCTTGATAAACGTTGATTTTCCTGTTCGAACTGCGCCAACGACCCCAAGATAAATGTCCCCTCCGGTGCGTTCGGCAATGTCCTTAAAAATGTCCACTTTCTCCAATGAAATCCCCTCCTCAAAAGTCTCCGAAGGAAAAATGCTTAAAGAGCATCCGCTTCGTGTTCAACCAACTGTTTGATCCCAGATGCGGCAGAACAGCCTTTAAAATGCCCGGAAGTCGTCCGCCGCCGAGATTCAGGAGACTGATGGAATCGGCGAAACGGCGTTAACTCGTACATGCATTTGGACTGATACCATCATATGTATCGCCTCCGTAAAATATGTTCTGTTTTTCGAAAAAAAACAGAATAGGCCACAGCCAACATAGTCAAAACGATATTTTACGTTTGGGTCCACTCATCTAATATATGCGAAGAGAAAATCCCCCATGACTTCGGCGCCAGGCTTCAAATAAAAAAAAGGATGTTCTCCTGACTGTTTTTAATCGCCGGAAAACATCCTTTGTCGTTTATTTTTTTGGATACAACGTTTACGGCTGTAGCGGCTGTTTGACACTACCACAGTTCGTCATCTGACGCTTGGCGCTCCAGTTGCCGCCTGATAGCAGCCTTAAGCCTGTCCTCCGGTATCGTAACCTCCACAGCACCCTTAACACGCGCCTGACATGACAATCGTATGCCTTCCCCCAGCAGAGATCCCAGCTTTCGCTGCTCTGCATCGCTGGGAGGGCCAGCGAATGCTGCCCATTCGGGTGATATGTGTACTTTGCACATAAGACAGGCCGCTTTTCCGTCACAACGAGTGGGAATAAATACACCTGCCCTGCGGGCAGCCTGAAGCAGTGTCGTCCCCTGACCGACCCGTACGCGCTTGCCTGACGGCTTAAAAGTAATCTGCACATTCATGAGCGGTCCTCCATTTGTCTTTCTTATTGACACGCATGGAACTTATATATCATGTTGCTTGCCGATGATGGAATGCAGCTCCGGCCAAGGCAATAGCTCGATCAGCCTGTTCAGCTGCTCCTCTGTCCAAATATTACTCATTAGCAGCTGCTGAAGTATTATGATATGACGCTGTGGTTCTTGCCTCATGACCTCTGCAATCGCTTGATACCGGTCAGGACGATTACGCAGCAGATTAAACAGCAATTCGTGACTAAGCGGCGTCAAACGTAGTGAGGAGTGCCCCACATGAAACGGGATTCCCCCCGGCCAGAGAAGCCGTTCAACCTCTAAGCGATATAAGGCTCCGCCACAGAGCACTTCAAATCCCCCCACCAGCTCAATCGGGAAGCCCTCCAGCTTATAGTGGCTTAGCAATGAGACGTACGAGCCGCTGCGGTCAACCTGCTGCCGATCTATATTTACACCCGGAGGGTGGGCATGAAGCTGCTTTGCAGCGTGAATATCCGTATAAACATCAATGTCCCGAGGCAGACGATCCAGGTTAACTCCCTGCACAAGTAGTGAACAGCTTCCTCCCAGCATCCACGGTACTGATACCGTTGACCAGCAGTCAGCCAAGCGACTCAGCGCAACCATCAGATCGTGAGGCAGCCTGTTTAATTGTGCCGATGATATAGCCTCCTTCAACATGATTTCCTCCTTATTAACGTTCAACCCGTTTCCTACTTGGGCATCATTATATCACGTTCGGCATTGTAGTTCGATATTTAAGCCGTGTAAAGCAGGCAAATGCCTGCCTGAATATATAAAAAAAACCGCGAACCTGCCTGGTTCACGGTAATACCTAGCCCATGTGGCGCCGGCGTTTTATTTTTTCATCATCATCTTCATCAATGCTTCCATATTGGAAGAACTCATCCCGCTCTTTTTGACGGCACTGACGATATCCTTTACAGTATCCTCTGACACTGGAATGTTAGCCATCGCAGAGACCTGCTTTATCAGTTGACGCAGCTGCGCTTCATTTTGAAGCGTGTCCGGTTTCACCGTGCTTGCCAGCTTTTTCACTGCATTTTCGGATATGTTTTTGCCGCCTTTTTTGTTAATGGCCTTCAGCGCATCTTTCGGAAAGTTTTTACCCACAATCTCCCCTCCTCCGCCATTGTTCAACTCAGTTTATGAGTGGCTGATATCAAAGGTGATTAAGCTTACAAAAGACATGCCTAATGCCTAACAAAAAAAGGCGATCTCATTCGTAGAAGAAATCTACTTCCGAGATCGCCTTGGTTATATTTTTAGCAGCATCTGACGAAATCTTTATGAATGCCATTGTTCCCACGTTTGCAGCGGCATGACTTCCATCTCTGTCTTTGGATCACGTCCCATCAGTGCCTCGACAGCTTTGCGGACATCACGTCCTTCGAACAGCACTCCATACAGCACTTCTGTAATAGGCATTTGGACGCCAAGCTTCTGTGAAATCGCGTATGCCGCCTTGGTTGTGCGGATACCCTCAACTACCATGCCCATGGATTCCAGTACAGCATCAAGCTGCTGGCCCTGGCCCAAAAGCGAGCCTGCACGCCAGTTGCGGCTGTGACGGCTCGTTGCGGTAACAACAAGATCGCCGATGCCAGCCAGGCCGGCAAAGGTCAGTGGATTAGCGCCCATCTCAACTCCGGCGCGAGTAATTTCAGCCAGCCCGCGGGTCAATAAAGCCGCTTTGGCATTATCACCGAAGCCGAGTCCGTCCGACATGCCAGCACCTAGAGCGATAATGTTTTTTAGGGCCCCGGACAGCTCTACACCAAGCATATCCCGGTTGGTGTACACCCGGAAATAGGAGTTCATGAACAGCTCCTGCGCAGCCTGTGCGGCTTTCTCATTGGAGGAGGCTACAACGACCGTTGTAGGGCATTTTCGTACGACTTCCTCCGCATGACTCGGGCCAGACAACACAGCCACATCTCCCTCGGCGATTTCCAGTTCTTCCGAAATCACCGTAGACATACGCTTGAGCGTTTCGGTTTCAAAGCCTTTAATGGCATGCACTACCAGCATATCCTTGGTAAAGTGGTCTTTTAGACTACGTGCCACCTGACGGGCAGCAGCCGAAGGAGATACAATGACGACAGCTTTGGCACCAGATACCGCCGTCTGCATATCGGTTGTAGCAGAAATCCGCTCAGACAGGATGGATCCGGGCAGGTAATGCTCATTTGTATGTTTTTCATTGATTTCAGCCGCTTGCTGCTCATTTCTCGTCCAAACAGAGACGTCGTTGTTATTACTTGCGAGGACGGAAGCCAAGGCTGTTCCCCAACTGCCCGCGACCAGCACAGCTATTTTCTCAGACAAGACGATCTCCTCCTTTGGAGCCAAGCTTATTTTCATTCCCCCGTGCCAGCTTGACGATATTGGAACGGTGTCTCCATATAGCAAACAAACAAATGACCAAAGCCGTCCAGAAGAAAGACCATTCGTAGCCAAGCACGAGCAATATCCAAGGGGTCAGAATGACAAAAATCAGTGATCCAAGGGACACATATCGAGTGATGATGATGGAGAGAATCGCAATGATTCCGGCGTATAAGGCGGGGAAAAAGGCAAGCGATGTCAATACCCCGATAGCAGTAGCAATACCTTTTCCTCCGCGAAAGTGAAAATATATCGGCCAGTTATGGCCTGCAATCGCCGCAATACCACACAGGCCAGCAAGCCAGGATGATTCTCCGCCCAGCCAGTGTCCGATCAGCACGGCAATAATCCCTTTAATTACGTCCAGCAGCAACACCAGAATAGCCGGGCCTTTTCCAAGCACACGCAGCGTATTTGTCGCACCGGCATTGCCGCTTCCATGTTGACGAATGTCGATTCCTTTTAATTTTCCATACAGCAAGCTAAAGCTGATAGAGCCAAGCAAGTAACTGAGCACGATGGCAACGATCTGTAAAATCAACCTTTTCGCTCCTAACTTTCGTCAGACTTGCGCCGTGTAAAGATACGAATTGGAGTCCCCTCGAAATTGAAGGCGGCGCGAATTTTGTTCTCCAGGTAACGCTCGTAAGAGAAGTGCATGATCTCCGGATCATTAACGAATACAACCATCGTAGGCGGCTTGACAGCAACCTGGGTTACATAGTTAATGCGCAGACGGCGTCCCTTGTCCGTTGGCGGAGGATTGATCGCAACAGCATCGGAAATGACATCATTCAACAAATGCGTCTGAATACGCATAACATGCTGCTGCGCTACATGCTGCACAACGGGAAGCAGCTTTTGCAAGCGTTGCTTCGTTTTGGCAGACAAGAACACAATCGGAGCATAGGTCATGAACAGGAAGTGATCACGAATTTTGGTTTCAAACTGATGCATCGTTTTATCATCTTTATCCACGACATCCCATTTGTTAACCACAAACAGTGACGCTTTGCCCGCTTCATACGCATAGCCTGCAATATGCTTATCCTGCTCAATAATGCCTTCCTCGCCGTTAATGACGACCAGTACCACATCTGCACGCTCAATCGCACGCATCGCACGCATGACACTATATTTTTCTGTTGTTTCATATACTTTACCGCGTTTGCGCATTCCTGCCGTATCAATCAGTACATACTTCTGACCGTCTTTTTCAAAAGGCGTATCAATCGCATCACGGGTTGTGCCTGCGATATCGCTCACAATCACCCGTTCTTCTCCCAGAATAGCGTTCACAAGTGAAGATTTGCCTACGTTCGGGCGACCGATCAAAGCGACACGAATTACGTCATCATCATAATGCTCTTCCTCAAGCTCAGGCAGATTGGTTGTAATTGCATCCAGCAGGTCACCTATCCCTGTACCATGACTACCGGAAACAGCAATCGGATCGCCAAATCCATAAGAGTAGAACTCATAAATCAGTTCGGCACGGTCGAGGTTGTCTACTTTGTTAACCGCTACAATGACCGGTTTACCGGAACGATACAGCATTTGGGCTACCTCTTCATCCGCTTGCGTAATTCCTGCCTTCGCATCACTCATAAAGACAATTACATCCGCTTCTTCTATTGCAAGTTCGGCTTGCATACGGATGGATTTCAAGATGATATCTTCTCCATCTATCTCAATGCCGCCGGTGTCAATAATACTAAAGGATTTACCATTCCACTCCGCTATGCCGTAAATACGGTCACGAGTGATTCCAGGTTTATCTTCCACAATGGACAAACGGTCCCCGATTATCCGATTAAAAATAGTGGACTTTCCCACATTCGGACGACCAACGATAGCCACAACGGGTCTTGCCATAAATTTACTCCTCCTGTCCATTCTTCCGCTTCTCATCATAGCAAAAAACGTACTTATTGGCGATATGGTCACGTAACAACAATCGGCGAACCCTCTGGGTCCGCCGATGGTGTACGTTATGCTTATTATAAAGTGTATATGGATTCAAACTCATTTAAATTTGTTCAGTTTATCACCAAAACGTTCGCCAAGTGTAATACTCAGACCGGAATTATTGAGCGAAACGTTAGGGTTGTTCAGTTCCTCACGAGGCGCACGAGCTGCACGAGGTGCTCTTTCTGCTTTTGGAGCAGCTTCAGGAGCTTCCTCTGTTTCTTTAATGCTCAGGCTAACACGTTTTTCGGAAGGATTCATTTCAAGAATTTTAACTTTTACTTCTTGCCCTTCTTTCAGAACTTCTTGTGGAGTTCCGATGTGTTTGTGGGAAATTTGGGAAATATGCACCAAGCCTTCTACGCCAGGGGCGATTTCAACGAATGCACCGAAGTTAACCAGACGTTTGACAACACCAGTTACGATGTCGTTGTTATTAAATTGTCCCGCAGCCGTTTCCCAAGGACCAGGTTGTACAGCTTTCATACTGAGGCTGATTTTTCCTTTTTCAGGATCTACTTTCAAGACTTTTACTTTTACTTGATCTCCTTCAGAAACAGCATCAGATGGCTTGTCAACATGAGTCCAAGCGATTTCGGATACGTGAACCAATCCATCCACGCCACCTACGTCTACAAAAGCACCAAACTGAGTAAGACGTTGAACCGTACCTACGAGTTCTTGTCCTTCTTTCAGTTCAGCCATTACTTTCTGCTTGTTGGCTTCGAATTCTGCTTCAAGAACGTCTTTTTGAGAAAGGATCACTTTATTGTTTTCACGATCCAGCTCTTTTACAACAACACGCAATGTGCGGCCTTTGTAATCGCTGAAATCTTCAACGAAATGACGTTCTACCATGGATGCAGGAATGAATCCGCGCATACCCACGTCTACCACGATGCCGCCTTTAACGACGTCGTTGACTATGACTTCAAATACTTCTTTGCTTTCGAACAGCTTCTCCAGTTTTTCCCAGGCGTTTTCACTGTCGATTGCACGTTTGGACAGAACAAGCTTTTCTTTGCCGTCGTCAATGCTGATGACTCTAGCTTCGACTTCTTGGCCTACTTGTACTGCTTCTTCTGCGTTATCCAGACCAGAAGACAGCTCGCGAATTGGAATAACTCCATCGTATTTATATCCAATGCTTACTACCGCTTGGTCATCTTCCAATTTCACGATTGTACCTTTAACGGTGTCACCTTTTTTCAGGGAAACAATTTGATCGAGCTCGTCTTGATTTGCCGCCTCAGCAGCTTCTTGATTTTTAATTTCTTCCGACATGTCAATACCCTCCTCAATTCAAAAAAACCATTTATTTAAACCTGCCCATGGCAGAGTTCAAAACATGAAATAAACTTATGTTCTAGTTTTCCGAGCCGACACGCAATTCATGCAAGCCTTTCAGTTATCGGTAGGCTTGCCGGTTTCCCTCATCGTATGAATACGAGCCATGATTGCTTCTGTCGCCAGCTCTAGCGGGTCCCCTTCAATATCGGCGCCTTTTTGGTAAGCATCCAAATTGACAGGCTTGCCGTATATCACTTTCATTTTACGGAAAAGCTTGTAATCACCAACAATCGCGACCGGAACGGCAGCCGCTCCACTGCGCAGTGCAAAGCTCGCAGCCCCCTTCTTGCCAATTCCTCCGGAACCTCTGGAGCCCTCAGGAAAAATACCCATCACCTTGCCATCACGCAAGATGTTCAATGCCAGTTTGATGGATTCCTTGCTCACACCACCGCGTTTGACCGGAAAAGCTCCAAGCTTGTCGATTAGTGGACCAAATACGGGAATATTAAACAGCTCGGCTTTTGCCATAAAATGAACCTTTCGCTTCAGCAAGATACCAACTGTAGGAGGGTCAAAATTACTAATATGATTAGAGCACAACAATACTCCGCCCTCAACAGGAATGTTTTCTCTGCCTACCGCCTCAAGTCTAAACAAAATGCGGTAAATGAGACGCAAAATACTGACGCATACAGTATATATCATTGGCTGTTCTCTCCATCCTTCTCCGCCAAGCAGTAAGATACGATCGTATCTACGACTCCCTGAATGTCCATGTGGGTTGTATCCAGCACAATGGCGTCCTCACTGCAACGAAGCGGAGATACCTCCCTCTCCTCGTCAAACTTGTCACGTGCCGCAATGTCACGTTCAAGCTGTTCCAGAGTGATGTCAGCAGCTCCGTTCAATTCTTTAAAACGACGAGCAGCTCGTTCCTGAACACTTGCAGTCATGAACACCTTAACTTCCGCATCGGGAAGCACCGTCGTTCCAATGTCCCGCCCGTCCATAACGACACCCTTGCGCGCAGCCATTTCACGCTGGTTCTCAGTCAAGCGTGTGCGTAAACCTGCAATACTCGAATACTGTGATACCTTGCTGGTCACTTCCATCGAACGGATTACTGTCGTTACATCTTCCCCGTTACAATAAACCTTTTGGCCTGTGGGGTCCGGTACTAATTCAATCATCAGTTCGGGCACATGTTGAAGCACTTTTTCTGTATCTTCTGCCGGAATTCCCCTGCACATCATGTACCATGTTGCTGCCCGGTACATGGCTCCGGTATCTACATATACATAAGAAAGTGCTTTCGCCACCAGGCGGGCCACTGTACTTTTCCCCGCACCGGCAGGTCCATCAATGGCTACATTTATTTTATTATTTGAAGATACGTGCTGCCTTGCCAACGGGGAATTCCTCCTAACCTAACCTCAAGAAAAAAGCAGGCATTGCCTGCGACGTGAAAATTATACCACACATTTATAGACGATGCAAAATGAACGGCTGGTTTACTGAAAAAGAAAATCCGCAGATGGTTAAGCCATTTCCCGGAATTCCAATTGTTTCTCAAAACAGTATTTAATCAGTTTTTGGCGCTCCTGGTCAGCAATTTGCTCATATTTCATCATGATGAGCTTTCGACCGTTCTCCATCTTCTGAATGCGTACAACTTTAGACTGGAACGAAACATGCTCCAGCTCGCCGTTTTTGTAAGGAACCAAAATCCAGCAGGACAACAATTCTCCTTCTTCCAGAGGGTGTTCTTCCTGGGTATGAAAGGAAACGCCCCCACCGCCCACATCGTGTGTCACTGCTACAAACCTTGATTCGTCTGTATCATGCTTCACCGCAATTTCCAAGCTGGCCTTAACCCGAAGATAGTTGCGCCGCTGAATTTTGCTGATGCTGTCCGGATCCGGCTTTTGAATCCGGACCATCCGCAGTACATCCTCTTTAAAACCAGTAACATGGGTATTAAAATAGTTTTTAATCCCGCCCTCGCTAATAAAAAATATCGATAGCTCTTCGCCCAAAAACAGCTTTTTCAAATGACCTCTCGTTTGTGACATAGGAATTTCGATCAGAAAGTTCAGTGCATCCACTTCCGCAATACGCGATTTGAATTCAAAAAACTCGTCATCATGATCGTTGCCGGCCACTTGTATATATAACATATCATTAATTTTTGGAAACACTCTTCCACCGTCCTTGTCCATTAAAAACTTTGTCAAGGTATATAATACCACGACTTTAAGAATTATATTTATGATAACTAAGGCTAAAGAACAAAAAACCCCCTTAAATTAAGGAGGTTTCGAGCGGTCAAGGAATCTTATCCCTTGGCCTTCAGTGTTATGCATTTTTTGCTTTGGCTTGAGGCTCATCCGAGTCTTTCACTTGCTCAATCGTTTCTTCCATTCCCGTATCTGCATTAATGTATATCCGATAAACGGAGCCATTGATTTTTCCGCCAAATTCATAGCACAAAACTTCTTTCGACAGTTCATTTTTAATCAATGCTTCACGGTGATAAGTCTCATGAAACTCGGGGTTCAGCTTCGCTCGTGCAGCCTTCAAATCCAGTTTTGCCTTGGGGATATGACGGAGAGGATTGTGCTCATGCACATAGTCGCTCGCTTGAAGCCCAGTCACTTGTCCGTTATCCAGGCCCGATCTGACTGTGATTTTTTCCGGATAGATAATCACGTCCCCTTGTACGCTTGCAAATGTGATGGCGGCCAAATTTGTTCTTTCATCATAAGCAACTGGCTTCATCCCCTTGTAGCCCTTTTGTTCAAGAAATTCACTTGCATGCCGAATCGCCTCATTGCGTGTGACTTTTTTGGGACCTACTTCTCGCATATCGTGATAGGAAATGAGCTTACCGCCATTTTTCGTAAAATCCATGGTGGCCACTGGTTTCTGCTTGTTCAGCAGGGTAGCCGTATAGGACGCCCATTCAGTTCCTTTACCATTTTCATGTACACGAATCTGGCTTTCCGGTTTGCCTGTAAACTCAGCTGCATTCCGTTTAATTTGCTCAGCACTCACGACTGGGAGATTCATTTTTTTTGCGGAACGCTTGGCATAAATAGTGGCCACAGAAGGTCCCCAATCCAGTTCCTTGTAACCTTCCACCTTTTTGTCCACGGTTTTGAAGCCATCAATAATCGTGTTATCCTTTGGACCGGTTTGTGCGCCTGGGGCTTGCTCTACATCAGTCCATCGCAAGTTTTTAGTCAAGGCCTTTGCTCGAACTTCGTGCATGCTTTTTGAAATTTCTCTGGAATTGTTATACAACGTTTTCAGATTGGATAATTCTTTCTTCGTTAAAGGCTCGTGATCCAGATCACGCACGGCAGTCTGATATGAAAATGTGGATAAATGTGACAGCAAATCCTTGGCATGATTAAATGGCATCACATTCAGAGGCAACTGGTTAACCTCACTTTGGGCCTCACTTGTAAGCCTCCACACATTCATCAAACATTTGCGGTGCATCGCGTGTGACGTATTATGGACAGCAACCGCGTTTCCCAGTTGGGAATGCAGTTGATCCATATGAAACGACAAATCATGAAACGCGCGCTGATATTGATTTTCTGTTTTAATCGACATGCTTCTTGCCTGAAGAGATACCTCTCTTCTCAACTGGCTTTCCCGATAACCCCACACTAATGCTCCTACCATGATCAAGGCAACAATCGGGAACAATACGGTACTAAGTCGCTTATACATATTGGGAGTCTCCTTTCTTCAAGTACACTACCGATAGTGTGACAAGAAGAAAGCTCTCTTATGCATGGTTTTCCATGAGTTCAACAATAAACTCGCAATGATCGCATATACAACGCTTAAAGCCGGTCAAAATACGCCCTTGCTCCATACGTCCCTTAAGCACAAAGCGTTCTCCGCATCTTTTACAATGAATTCTCACTTTAACGCGCAAAAAAGACACCTCTTTCTCTAACCGTTTGTCAGATCAGTGTGTCCCTTTTTGTTACATATTAACCTTTTCTTCCCGTTTCAATAATCTAAAAGGCGAACGGTTGTTGGCTCGGGTGATTTTCGCCATGCCTCCATACCACAAAAATGCCATCAGAGGAATGATAAACCATACCCAGTCATGCGTAAATTTCGTCAAAATCAAATCATATATGCCGTGCCAAAACCATGGAAGCACCAATGACAGAAGCAGCATGTATCTGCTCCTTCCTCCTTCGGAAAACTTGGCTTTTCCCATATAATAGCCCATCATAACCCCAAACATCGCATGACCAGACACCGGCAGAAGCGATCTCATCAGCAGCATACTCACCGAAGCGTGTCCGGCCCAGGCATACAATAGATTTTCCACCGTTGCAAATCCAAGGGAAACCGCGGTCGCGTACAATATACCGTCATAAGGTTCATCGAACTCGGTATGATTATAGATCATATGATACAGCAGATACCATTTAAAAAATTCTTCCACTCCGGCCGAAATGCCGAACACCTGGATAAACGTGTTATCCCCTAGCCAAAGCAGCAGTCCGCGTTGAAAAATCATGACCGGAAGGACTACCAAAAAGCCGAGCAGAAACACTTTGACAACCATGTGTAGCGGCTCCGCATCATACCTGTCCTTTAAGTAAAAATACATCAGCAAGGCGAGACCCGGCGCTGTCGCTGCCGCCAATACCGAAAACAGAAGCACCGATCATCCCTCCATAAAAATGAGTCGGCTCTGCATTCAGCGCAGAGCCGACAAATTTACCTCAATATTCCTCTCTAAAGCCGAATTAAGAACGGCTGTCAAAATGCGTGCAGATGACAGCAACGGCCTGTTCAGGAATGATCAGCTTGCCGTATTCTTCGAGTATAGCCGGTGTTACAGATGAGCCCTCTCCGAATTCGGCAAGAATCGCGATCAAGGCTCCAAGCTTGGACTCCTCTACTTCTTCCGGCTCCAAATGCAGAATCCATTTTCCTCTATATTGATACAGCTTACCTGCTTCCGTCGTATTGCTGCGGAGCATGTGAGCCGCTTCTATAAGAACTTCAAAATCGCTGAACGCATAAACGATGGAATCACTATGTTCCAACGTAACTTCCATTTCGTAGACTTCCTCTGGAAGTTCTTCATCGGGACCTGAACCATACTGCTGATGGTCGTATTTCCCCCGCGTGACGATAACAACCATTCCCTGAGCAGGAAGCGCAAAAACTTCGACGGCTAACGGCCCTGTGGCATCAAAGCCCAACTCGCTGTATGCCTGATCCATCATTTCAGTGAACAGCTCATGGACTCTAGGAATTTCTTGCCACATATCGTCTTTTTGGATACCGCGTTCGCTCAAGTCGTCAAAGGTAAGGAAAATCCGTATCTTGTCCTGACTTAATCTTTCTATCTTCATACTGGACCCTCCTCATGGCAGCCGAGTTTATTAACAGATTATGATGCAATTATGATGCCTGTGATGAAAATGGATCTATGTATTCATGTTATCATTTTATAACCGCAAATGCACGCAATAAAAATGATAAAAAAAGAATCATTTGTACGGCTTTCACAAAAAAGCCGCAAAATGATTCGGGATAAAGACTCCGGGTTATAATCCCGGTACGGCTGTATGCGTTTCCTTCAAGATTTGCTCGACCTCTCGTTTAACATCGGGATTGCTGCTGATAAAGTCTTTAATCAGCTTTATATTTTCTTCTTTGCTTTGGGCAGCGTGTACGGTTTGATCTGTTTTGGAGTGATGACCATGATCCTTGTGGGTGTCTTGTTTATTCAGCGCAATATCACCCATTCCAGGAAACGCCGCGTCCATCATTTTGCTACGAGCCTTTTGCACCAGATTGCCGCTTTTTCCTCCGTTCATGTCCATGGAAAAGCCTAGCATGTTGCGGTTACGGGAGACCAGAGAGCCTGCGACAGCGCCCAAAAGGATTCCCAGGAAAAATGAAGTTGTTTTCACAATCAGAACCTCCCTTTGTGGTAGAATCAAGCATAGTGTTCGTCAGCAAAGACAAACTCATACGGCATAAATACAGGAAGGTGAGATGGAATAATGGGTACACACTTGGACAAAGCTTACAACGTGGTTCCCAATCAACCAGGGACGAAAAAAGTTCGTTTTGCTGACCTTTGATGATGGGCTCAAAGAAGCGGTCATGATTAATAAAATCATGGATACCCCTGACAAGCACAAGGCCAAAGCGATTTTTTTCGTAAACGGTTATCGTGTCAAAGAACACCCCAAGCTGTTCAAGCTTATCCGTGACCGTGGACAGCCGATCGGCAACCATACCTGGGATCACATTGTGCTAAAGAACAAACCTGAGGCAGAGGTCAAAAAACAGATCGAAACGGTACAAAAAATAGTCAAGGATATCACCGGCCAAGCACGGTCTTTTTCCGGCCTCCTCACGGTGTAGGTGGAGATGTAGGCCGTAAAGTCCGGTAAGCATTGAGGTTCCTGCCAGCTAACAAGAACCTGAGCTTAAGCTCAAATAACCATGGAATAACGGCAATGCTAAAAAGGCCTCCATTCTCTGCATGTACTTATGCGGAAAGTGGAGGTCTTCATTGTATTCCCTTTTATTACCAGATTAATTTACTGAGTGGCGGCGCGCCCTTGATTCCCCACCACAGCAATGCTGCTGTAATGAGTATAAAAAGGGTGCTCAAAAAATTTAAAAACCACTTGCTTACCCGGATGCGGCGAGACGGGAACATCTCTGACCTCGTTCGGTATTCACTGACAGGAGTCTCATCCTCCATCATCACAGCAACTACCGGTGCAGCCCCGACATAAGCCAAATCCGGCACAGGCCGTGAAGCGCGGGAACGGACAGGTTTTGATTTGGGCCTGTCTTCCTCCTTGACTTTGCGGCCTTTTCGCCGGCTACCGTAGGTCTGCACTCTGCTAAGCTCCTGATTCATTCTTCATACCTCCGAAAACGTAACGCCAAACCAGATATAAGGTCAATCACAAAATGGCAAAGGATTGGCGCCCACAGGCTGCCAGTCTGTACGTAAATATAGCCCAATCCGTAACTGCTAAGGAAAACCCAGCCTGTTGGAATCCAATGCCGCAAATACCGGATATGGATAACCGCAAACAAAATGCTGGTCCAATAAGGACCAAAGCTGTATTGAATTGCACCTCTGAACAAAAGCTCCTCACAGACCGAGACGACGGCTGATATACAGATAATATGCCAAATCGGTCGATTTTGAAACAGCAATTGGTTAATACCGCCGTCATCCATAGCATCCTCTGGCATAATCCGGGATAGCAGCAGGTCCACCAAAAGCATGATGGCAGCCAATCCCAGCCCCCACCACAGGACTTGTAAACCGCTTGGGAAGGCGAACAGTTTCAGCACATTTCTACCCTGGAAAATAATCCATATTACACCTATTAGCAGGGCCAGTCCCTGAGTTAGATACAAATTGTAAAGCAGCAAGCGGTCATTCAAGTCCTGAATTTGCGCTCTTTTCCATTTCACTTTCAGTTTTTTCATGATTAGTTAGTCCTCTGCATAGTCTTCTTTAGCATCATAGCCAAAAAGCGGGGCGGATTCAAGAAGACTTCATTCTTAATTAGTCCGCATGCTAAAGCTATTATCTTACCAGCGATCTGCACATGACGCATATCCTATTGACATCCCGTGTAAGCCATGATACATTATGAAAAAATTATTAACGACAACAACAATGATGGAGAAAAGAAATTGATCTCGTCCTCAGAGAATCGGTGCTTGGGTGGAAGCCGATGGCGAAGCAATGTTCTTCAGCGCTCCTGAGTTATTGCATCGAGGCCTTGGAAAATGAGATGTCCTGACTTAGATGCAATCGGCAGAAAACCGTTATCCTTTCGGTCATGCTTATGACCGCTGAAGGCAGTCCTTGCGAAATGGCTGCGAATTAGGGTGGTACCACGATAACTCTCGTCCCTTACTATGGAGATAGTATGTGATTCGGGAGTTTTTTTGATGCCTGAAAATCGCAAAGCAGCTTCGCACAAGTCATCGTGTCCGTCAGTTTGGTGCATAATGTTCATTTATTCCTTTTCCGCGTCAATGCGTTACCAAACTAGTGATTACCCGCTCTCCTGTACTTTTTGAAGCATTTCAAGTTTTTTCATGTTCTTTATGGAATGTATTTCAGCTTGAAGTACATCCTGTCCATAAAAGAAGTTAACTATGAGGAGGAAACCAAATGTTAAAAGTATTAGTATCCGATCCAATCAGTGACCTGGGTATTCAACAGCTGATGGATGCAGACGATGTAACGGTGGACAAGAACACAGGTCTCAGCGAGGATGAATTGGTTCAAATTATTGGTGACTATGACGCTCTGCTCGTCCGCAGTCAAACCCGGGTCACTGAACGCATCTTGGCCGCAGGCAAAAAACTCAAGGTTGTCGGACGTGCCGGTGTCGGGGTGGACAACATCGACCTTAAGGCAGCAACGCAACGCGGAATTATTGTTATCAATGCACCTGACGGCAACACAATTACGACATGTGAGCATACGTTTGCCATGATGATGGCACTGGCGCGCCATATTCCGCAGGCGTATGCCCAAACCATCGTCGGTACGTGGGATCGCAAATCATTCCTCGGTGTCGAGCTACGCAACAAAACGCTTGGCGTGCTTGGCATGGGACGCATCGGCAGCGAGGTGGCCAAACGCGCCAAAGCCTTTGGCATGAACATTCTCGGCTACGATCCATTCCTGACGGAAGAACGCGCCGAGAAGCTGGGCATCAAGCTGGCCAGTGTGAACGAAATTATCCGCAACGCAGATTTCATGACCGTGCACACGCCTTTAACACCGGAAACGAAGCATATGATTGCACGCCCGCAGTTTGAAGCGATGAAAAAAGGAATGCGTATCATTAACTGTGCCCGCGGCGGTGTGATCGATGAGCTGGCTCTCGTTGAGGCCATTAATGAAGGAATTGTGGCTGGCGCAGCTTTTGACGTATTCGAATCGGAGCCGCCAGCACAGGATCATCCGTTCCTCAGCCATCCGAAGATTATCGTGACCCCCCACCTGGGTGCCTCGACAGTCGAAGCACAGGAGAATGTAGCCATCGACGTCTCCGAGCAGGTGCTGCACATTTTGCGTGACGAGCCGTTTAAAAATGCGGTCAACATGCCTCCGGTACCGTCTAATGTCATGACGCAATTGCAACCGTATTTCTCGCTTGGCGAGAAGCTGGGCAGCTTCGCTGCACAGGTAACCAATCAGGCTGTACGTGAAATCCATGTGGATTACGCTGGCGATTTGTCCTCTGTAGATACGCAGCCGCTGACACGCTATATTTTGAAAGGTGTGCTCAGCCGTCATCTGGGCAGTGATGTGAACATTGTAAACTCTGTACATCTTGCCAAAACACGCGACATCCATCTGGTAGTATCTCAGGCGCCGGCTACCAAGGGCTTTACGAACCTGATCACTGTTACGCTTAAAACACAAAGCGGCGAAGAGCAGCGTGTAGCAGGTACCCTGCTCGCAGGTTATGGCGAACGTATCGTTCAGTTGAACCAGTTCCCGGTTGATGTGGCACCAGAAGCTCATTTCCTGCTCATCTCCCACAATGACAAGCCAGGCATTATCGGCCGTGTCGGCACCCTGCTTGGCGAGAACGGCGTCAATATCGCTTCCATGCAAGTAGGCCGTAAAATTGTCGGCGGTGAAGCGATCATGATTCTGACCGTTGATAAAGCTGTGCCAAAAGACGTGCTGGTTCAATTAGTCGGGCTGCCTGAATTGAATACTGCTCAAGAAATAGTGTTAAATTAATAAATTCGCGCTGAAGAAAGCCATTTATTTTCCCTTTAGGCTGAGGCGTCTGGGTAACCAGGCGTCTTTTCATGTGCAGATGCCTAGAATTTAAGTCTCCATTTTGCAGCTGATGTTCCACGTTGAACAAGATAAATATTGATTTTTCAACAAAAAGCACCCTCTTCCGAGGATGCTTCCGAACAGGGGTATCGGCTGGGCTTCTTAGTCCGAGCTTGTCTTTGTTTACTTCGAGATCGGGAGCAGAATCGTGAACTCTGTCCCTTTCCCCAGTGAACTGGCAGCAGAGACGGAGCCTCCGTGACTCTCTACAATATTTTTAACAATTGCCAGTCCTAGGCCTGTACCTTTGTCCTCGCCTCGTACTCTGGCCTTGTCTGCCTTGTAAAAACGGTCAAAAATATAAGGCAGATCCTCGCTGGCAATGCCCACACCTTCATCCTTAATCCGGATGCGAACAAGGTCTTGCCTCTCTCCCCATATTTGATCTGCGGCAATGCTCACCTTTTTACCACCGGGCGTATGCCTGAACGCGTTATCCAGCAAATTGGTCAGCACCTGCTCCAGTCGATCCTCATCTGCATTCGGCAGTAGCAGCGGCTGGCCTGGCTTATGATATTCAAGGCTTAGCCCCCGCTCCTTCGAGCGCACTGTAAATTTGCGGTGAACACGCTCGATCAGCTCGTTCACATTCACTTCCTGACGATGTATGTCTGTATGACCTGCCTCCATACGAGTCAGATCAAGCAAATCCTTGACCAGTCTACCCATGCGCAATGATTCATCATGGATGACCTGTACCAGCTCCTCGGATTCCTCCGGCGAGCCGGCCATTCCGTCCAGCAATGCTTCACTGTAGCCCTGCATCATGGATAATGGTGTACGGATTTCATGGGATACATTGGCGACAAAGTCGCTTCTCATCTTCTCCAGCTTTACTTCTTCTGTAATATCTCTCAGCACAGCCACCGCACCGCGAATTACATTATCCGTGTATAGAGGAGCCATCTGTACCGACCAGGAGCCCTTCTTGACATGAATGTGGTCTCCGACGTCCTCACCTTTGTCCATAACCGTACGAAACAGTGGCTGCAGCGGGTCAGGCACCGATGCTCCAAACTCCTTCTGGTCATGCCCTTGCCATTCCAGCTCTTTCCAGCTATCCAGCAGATTTTGTGCAGGCGGATTTGTCAAAATAATTTGCCCACTTCTGTCAAAGGTAATTACAGCGTCAGACATGCTTCGCAGTACGCTGGATAGATGGTTTTTCTCCTCATTCAGACTGCGGATCGTCGCTTCCAGTTCGGTTGACATATGATTAAAGGTTTTCGCCAATTCCCCAATCTCATCACTGGTTACCAGCGAAAGCCGCGTACCATACTTTCCCTCGCGAATGGCATTCGCGGCCTGAATCAACAGCTGCATAGGCTGTGTGATTTTAGTAAAAAGAAATAAAGCAAAAAAGGTCGTTAACAAAAATCCCACAATACAGGTATAGGTGAACAAATGCTTGATTTCCGTCGATTCATGCGCCGCGAAATTTTGGTTGATATAGGGGAGCAGAAATAGTCCCAGAAAAATAAGCACTGAGCCTACAAGACAAATAATGGTGATCCACAGCTTGCCTACCAGCGATCTCCAAAATTTCACGTTATTTCGGAACCTCCAGCTTGTAGCCTACTCCCCACACCGTTGTAATCATGGCCGCTGCCTCCGGGGATACCTTATTCAGTTTTTCACGAAGCCGCTTCACATGTGTATCCACAGTGCGCAGATCACCAAAAAATTCGTAATTCCATACATCTTTCAGCAGTTCCTCGCGCGAGAAAACTTTATCCGGCGATACCGCTAAATAATGCAATAGTTCATATTCTTTAGGCGTGAGGCTGATCTCAATACCGCCTGCAGTTACCCGGTGTGCATCGTGCTCAATAATAAGATTCGGAAAAACAATACTATTGCTTGGCACCGCCTCCTTGGTTAAAAAGGCAGTTTCCGAAGAGCGGCGTAAAATCGCCTTTACCCGGTAAATGACTTCGCGTGGGCTGAAGGGCTTGACCACATAATCATCGGCCCCAACTTCGAAGCCTTGTACACGGTTGACTTCCTCGCCTTTGGCGGTCAGCATAATTACAGGCGTTGCCTTGGTCTGACGCAGTCGTGCACACACTTCAATCCCATCGATGCCCGGAAGCATCACATCCAGCAAGATAATGCTGTAATCGCTTGCAGTCGCTTTTTGGAGAGCAACCTCGCCATCCTCGGCTTCATCAATTTCATAACCTTCTTTTTCCAGATACATCCGCAAAAGGCGGCGAATGCGTTCTTCATCATCTACAATTAATATACGGTTGCTTTGTTCTGACATATTCCCAGCCCCTTCGCTAAAAAAAGCATTCTCTCTATTTTACTATTTTCCCGTGCTCGGTCAAACTTCGCCCGATTTCAACAGTCTCTTTACACCAAAAAGGGCGGGGTTATCACCCCCGTCCTGTCCGTTTCTTTTTCGTGTTGTCTGATTTGGCAAGCTGAATGAGACGGTTGATTTCGTCCTTGGTTAGAGGTCTGGTCAGACCGCGTTTCAAGTTTTGCAGTAAGAGATCGCCAAAGGCAATTCGCTTGAGTCTGATGACCGGGTGTGAAATAGCCTCAAACATCCGTCTGACCTGACGATTCCTGCCTTCATAAATGGTAATCTGAATAACAGCCTCCTTGCCATCCGGGTCTACATCCTTATATTCTACCTCGGCTGGTGCAGTCATGCCATCTTCCAGCATAATTCCTTTTTTCAGCTTCTCCAGTTCAATACCATGCGGGACCCCTTTGACTGTCGCCAGATACGTCTTGGGTACATGATGCTTGGGATGGGTGAGCAAATTGGCGAACTCGCCGTCATTGGTAAGCAACAGCAGTCCTTCCGTATCGTAATCCAGCCGGCCTACCGGATATACGCGTTCCTTAACACCTTTCAGGTAATCTGATACGATTTTTCTGCCTTCCGGATCAGAGGCACTCGTAATAACCCCTTTGGGCTTGTTCATCATCAGATAGATTTTTTGCTCGGTTTTGATCGGTCTGCCATTTACCGTAATTATATCTTGATCAGGGTCCGCCTTTGTTCCCAGCTCTGTTACGGTAACCCCGTTCACTTCTACAGTGCCTGCCTGAATAAGCTCCTCACATTTACGCCTGGAAGCTACACCGGCCTGTGCCAATATCTTCTGCAATCTTTCCATGTTCGCTAATTCACCTCATGCTAATGATACCCATCCACGAACAAAATCACAACCCCCGTTCAAAAAACGCTTGCGGGAATCAAAATACAATGAGGCAAATGGCAATGGCTGCCACAAAGCCAACGACGTCGGAAAATAGACCTACCTTTAAAGCATATCGGCCATTGCGGATGCCTACCGCACCAAAATATACAGTCAGCACATACAGAGTCGTATCCGTACTGCCCTGAATGGTTGAAGCAATTCGGCCGATCATGGAATCCGGGCCATAGGTACGTATCAGATCGGTTGTGAACGCAAGCGAGCCAGTGCCCGTCAGTGGACGGAGCAGCCCTAAAGGGAGCACTTCGCCGGGCACGCCCCAGCTTTTAATCCATGGAGTAACCCAGGATATCATATAGTCCAGAGCACCGGAAGCCCGGAAAATACTAATGGCCACCATCATGCCGACAAGATGAGGAATGATGCTGATCGCGGTGGAAAAGCCGTCTTTGGCTCCATCCACAAAGGAATCGTAGACAGGGACTTTTTTGACATATGCATATAAAGGGATAAAAGCAAGAATAACCGGAATAGCCCAAGTCGATATGAGGTTAATAAAATTAAGCATGCCTCCCTCATCCTTTCCAAGTGGTATCCCTGCCCTTGACAGCCGTGATTCCCGTCCGTGGAGTGGCAGGTGAAGGAACGGGCGGTGCAGTCGAAGAGGAAGCGGATGCCGCCGCCGTGCTTTGAGGGGGCTGTGGCGTCAAGGGCGTCTGGGACGGCGGGTCTGCCGGAGGACGGCGCAATTCACGGCTGCGGTACCAGCGATCTGCCGCCATCGCGGCAAAGGTCGCTATTGCGGTCGCCACCAGGGTCGTGCCGACGATTTCTGCCGGATGTGCGGAATGATAATTAAGCCGAATCGCGATCAGTGTCGTGGGAATCAGTGTAATACTGGCTGTATTCAGCGCGAGCAGCGTACACATGGCAGGTGTGGCCGTTTTTTTATCCGGGTTGAGCGTTTGCAGTTCCTGCATCGCCTTGATACCCATCGGAGTCGCTGCATTGCCAAGGCCCAGCAGATTGGCGCTCATATTGGACAATATGTAGCCCATCGCCGGATGATTGCGCGGAACATCAGGGAACAAGAAGGCAACCAAAGGGGTGAGCAGTTTGGATATTTTCTCTAGAAGCCCCCCGTCTTCGGCCAGTCTCATCATCCCCATCCAGAAGACAAGTACGCTTATCAGTCCAAAGCACACCGTAACCCCCGTGGCCGCTCCATCAAATGCAGCCTTGGTCACCAACTCAATATTTCCCTGTACGGCGGCGAACACAAATCCGATGCAAATTAAAGCCACCCATATGAGATGAATCAAACAGATCCCTCCCTTTCACCAATGATGTGACACATGTCGTTCCATAGCAGCATCCCAGCTTGCCCCTATGCTCCAAACAGATTTCTTATAATTTCACTCCATCCACTCATCCAGCTGCGCTGCTGAACACTGCTTACAGGAACTTGAGCAGTCGGAGCATTCTGTGGCGGCTGTTCCGTACTTGGAGCTGGCAGCCTACTGCCTTTCTTATATACAGGAACGGAACCGATCAGTTTGCCCTCCAGCAGGAAATCGACACGTCCTCGTAAACCAAAAGATACGTCTGATCCGCTGCCAGCGCGGGATTGTTTATACAGCACCAATCTTTTTCGCAATTGGGTCTTTTCACTGTCGCGTAAAGGATAAGCAAAGCTCGCACCGGTCAATAGCGGATAGCCGTCAATCGGTTGCTGCTTGTCCGTAATCGGAATGAGCGGATAATATTTGAACCCGTAATCCAGCATGCGGGCATGGTCATTCCAATCATCCCCGTCATTCAAAGTAACGGCAACAAGCTGACGACCGTCGCGCGTGGCTGAACTAACGAGACAGCGAAAGGCTTTTTTGGTAAAGCCTGTTTTCACACCATCAGCCCCTTCATATAGCCGCAGCATTTTGTTTTTGTTACGCCACGAGTAATCCCAGGAATCGTTGGGGTTCGGTGCTTTTTTCAGCTCTGTCTTAACAATACGCGCAAAGGTTGGATTATGCAGGGCATAAGCGGTAAGCCTGGCCAAATCATTCGCCGAAGAATAGTGCCTCTCGGCATCCAGTCCATGAGGATTCGCAAAGTGCGTATGGCTTAGCCCAAGCTGAACCGCCTTCTCATTCATTAAATGAACAAACCCCTCTTCTGTCCCGCCCACATGCTCGGCAATGGCAGAAGCGGCATCATTACCGGAACGAAGCATCAAGCCGTAGAGCATATTTTCCAGCGTCATTTGTTCACCCATTCGCAGAAAAAGCGAGGAGCCTTCCTTGGCGTATGCTGCCCGGCCGACCTTTACCTGATCCTGCAGGCGTCCATGCTCAATGGCCACGATGGCTGTCATAATTTTGGTCAGACTGGCAATACGCAGCTCCTGATCACCTTTATCAGAATATATAATCCTACCTGACGTGACATCCATTAAAGAGGAGGCCTGTGCATGAGTGCTTAATGCTGGCGGACTTGCTTCTGTCTTCTCTGCTCCTCGAGCGGACAGCGGATTCAGCATTGCGAACGGCAATGACACCATAAGCAGCAGTGCCAGCGGAAAAACAAATGCGCGTGCTTTAGACGAAAGCTGACTTTGGCCCGCTTGAATGTGTTGCTTCTTTTTAAACATTTGGATTCCTCCGGTTTTGAGCAAGTCTTGTACCATTCTATGTCCAAGCTGTTCAAAGTATGTCCACCTTTATAACAGAAAATTCCTGTACAAGCGATGCCCTTCTGCAAATGTATTTTTGCTTGTTTTACTGTAATTCAGGCAACTTGCACTCCTGATCCCACATATATTTAGTTAAGAGCTTTGTAAGCCTATGCATCGCCAAACGTTTGATTGGAATGGAGGGACAGCATGCAGCGACGACAGTTTGAAACGATCTTAAGATCCCGGATTGTAGAGTCAGCCGAGGCATTACATCAAAGCGGCGCAGCCTTTGCCACTTTTGCAACCGTACGTCGCAATCCACAGTTTTGGGATTTGACGGCAAACGGCGGACTCCGGCTCAAAGCAGGTGTCACTCCCGCGCAGGGCATCAGAGATATTTTTATCCATGGTCATCAATATGCCTTTGAATGTGCAACAGCTATGGTCATTGTACTGTACAATGCAGTACTGGATTCCATCCTGGAAAGTGAATTCAACCGGCTTTTTGCAGATATGCTGCTGTATGATTGGCACTATGACAGTGACCTCAAGCTAATACAGTCGGAAGGAAGTGATAAAGCGTCTCCTGGCGATATTGTGTATTTTAACAACCCTGATGTGTCATCCGAAGCATTGGAGTGGAAAGGAGAAAACGCCGTTAAAATGAAGGATAACTTGTTTTATGGACATGGAATCGGCATCCTGCCGGCACAAGGTATTATTGATTCCCTCAATCAACATCGCAAGCCAGAGGCTACCAGATCTGCTTATTTAACGAATGAGGTGATTTATCCGGACTTCGACTATTTATCCCAGTTTGCTCCTGAAGAAAACCGTGAAGATTTGCAGCATAGTTCGAATCATCAGGAACAAAACCTTCATATCCATGCATTCATTGGTGGACGACAGTATATTCGAAGATAAAAAAAGAAGGTATTCCTAAGCCTTCACGGCTGTGGGATACCTTCCTGAGGAAAACAATTTAGTTCAATAACCTTACAAGTAAGCCGGGCCAGAATGGCTGTGATCTGTAGCAACATTTATAGGTGCCTGTGGAGCCGGAGTCTGCATTTGAGCGCCTGTACGCTGGAAGATGGACTGAACCCTATCAATCAGGTATGGCGTGGAGTCGATTATTTTCTCAAACAGATGCGTCTGATTGTCCAAAGGCACAATTTGTGCTCCCTGTTTACCAACAACCAGAAAAGCAATCGGTTGAATGGATACACCGCCACCACTACCACCACCAAACGGATGTCCTTCCTTTACGCTATGATTCCCTGCTGCTGATGAGGACGAATGAACATCTTCTTCATCAACAGAAAAATCACTACCCCCGGCTGCGAAGCCGAACCCTACCTTGCTGATTGGCAAAATAACGGAACCGTCGGGTGTTTCCACTGCTTCTCCAACTATTGTATTTACATCCACCATGGCTTTGATGTTTTCCATCGCCGTTTGCATGAGCCCTTGAATCGGGTGATCTGACATGATTATTCCTCCTTTGCTTATCTCAAGCGTAAACTGCCTTTTCTATTGCTATTGTGCGCAGAGCACCCGAAAAATATGTACCACTCATCCCTCATGCTGTATGGGTTTCTTGGAAAAAACCCGTTTCCATGCTTTTAGTCCGCCTGGAACACGCCATATGCGATAGGCTAACACTAGCATGGAAAAAATGAAATAACCGAGCGACACATTCGCTTCACAGGTCAAGATGGTAGTAAAACGCAGACGATCCACCCAATAGGGCACGACAAACAGCTTGGGCGTGCAGTTCATGCGTACAAAGCTGGAAGCATAACCAACCAGCGTTGCTTTTAACCCCCATAGAATACCGGTCGAGGTAGCCGTATAGGCTGCATCGGCAAGGCCGATATTGGTGGACCATTCCATTTTGGATACCGTCACATGGGCCAACGTATGCCGAATCCAGTGATTCAAGGCTTTCGTTCTTTTGAATAGAACTCGTACATCATGTATAAATTGCTTGATCTTTTCGGTATCAATATTTCCACGATCTACCGAAGCATCGGTTTTATGTATGTTTTCATTGCGGTCAAGCCGATAAAAAAGCCCCTTTTCCAGATTGAATATCATAATCGCCGGAATATCATAATTGACTTTGATCAACCCGTACAGAAATCTGATTTCCAGATGCGCCCGATCATCATTGTCATGCTTGGCAATATCCAGCTTCAATCGGATACGAGAAAGCAAAACAGCCAGCACAAGTAATATGATGGCAATGATGGCAATACCGATCCATTTCCACACTGGCGAGACCCCCTACCTTTATCTATAGATATACCTTGGTAAAAATAGTATGGCCTCCCGCCGGAAAATCATGCATGCTCACATAGCAAACAACCAGTCCTCAATACGAGAACTGGCTGTTTCTTACGCATGTAGAAATGATTACAATAAAGAGCCGCAAGCTCCGGACAAACGTATCAGGCTTCAACATCCGGATCGTTTGCTGCAGGCTGAGTGCTCTCCAGACGCTCGAACAATAATTGTGTCTCTTCCTCCAAATTGTCCGAATCCTCAAACAGCTCTGGTTGCGGCAGATCGGCAAGAGAGCCCAACCCGAAATAATCGAGAAATGAGTTCGTTGTTCCATACAATATCGGCCGCCCAATGGCTTCAGCCCGGCCTTTTTCCTCAATAAGCTCCTTGTTCACCAGTGTATGTATAGCCCGCTCGGATTTGACGCCCCGAATATCTTCGATTTCAATTCTTGTAATGGGCTGGCGATAGGCCACAATGGCCAATGTTTCCAAAGCTGCTTGAGACAGAGAAGCACGTGCCGGAGAGTAGGCAAGTTTTTCAAAATAGGGTGCATGTTCAGGTAAAGTTGCAAGCTGATAGTTCCCGGCGATGCGGACAAGCTGCAGGCCTCTTCCTCCCTGCTCCATGTCCTGTTTTATATCTTCCAGACTTTTTTCAACCAGCCCCTGCTGCTGCTCTACAATGTCAGCGATCTGCTTGGCGGACAACCCTTCCTCTCCCGCAAGAAACAGTAGTCCCTCAATAATTGATTTCAGCTTCAGATAATCCATTAACCCGTAAATCCCCTCTCCACTCCATTACAATATCATCGAAAAGCTTCTCCTGATAACAGAAAATCTGCTTCATTTTCATCAGTTCGAGAATAGCTAAAAAGGTGACAACTACTTCATGCCGATACATATCCTCATGCATCAGCTTGGAGAACAAAATCCGCCCCCCAGTCCCCAGCACCTCCAATACCTCGACCACCTGCCGGATACGGTCTTTGACTGAAATCTCATCCCGGTGAACCCGGGTTACCGTTGTGTGTCGTTCTGCTTTACGCAACGCACGCTGAAAAGCCGCGACCAAATCGCTTGAATGCAGTCCGTGCACCGGATTTACAGGCTCGGTGGGCAGGAATGCGCTCAGATCCTCCGGCTCCTTGCCATAAATCAAGCTCCGTTCCCATTCACGTTCGCTCAGATGGCGAGCAATTCCTTTATATTTACGGTACTCCACCAGCTTGCGAACCAGTTCCTCACGAGGATCATAATCCTCTTCTTCATAAAAGTCCAAATCGTCATATTCCATTACAGGTGGTTTGGGAAGCAGCAATTTGCTCTTAATCGACAAGAGCGTCGCCGCCATGACTAGAAACTCGCTCGTTATCTCCAGTTCCAGCTCCTGCATACTGTGCAAAAAAGCCATGTACTGATCCGTTATATCGCTAATCGGGATATCCTGGATGTCGATCTCGGCTTTATCAATCAGATGCAACAGCAGATCCAGCGGGCCTTCGAATGTTTCCAGCTTGTAATTTACGACTGTCAATGTGCTTCCCCCTGCCTTACTCCAATCATCATTCAACAATACCTTTCCCTATTAGCACGTATGCTCGACGTTATCAATCCCTCTTTCTGTAGTATATACGTCATCGCCTAGCTTAACAATCCAATCCCGTTTTTGATCGGCAGCTGTTCTATTCCGTTGCTCCTGCAATCAAAATTGCTTGCCCAGGTTCGCCATTTCAATCGCAGCCAGCGCAGAATCCCAACCTTTGTTACCAGCCTTCGTCCCCGCACGCTCAATTGCCTGCTCAATATTTTCCGTCGTCACTACCCCGAAAATCACGGGTACACCCGTTTTCAGATTGATTGCTGCTACTCCTTTAGCCACTTCGTTGCATACAATATCATAATGCGAAGTAGAGCCGCGGATGACTGTGCCCAGCGTAATAACGGCATCATATTTGCCGCTTGCAGCCATTTTTTGCGCAATAAGTGAAATCTCGAATGCACCAGGCACCCAGGCTACATCAATCTCATCTTCCCGTACACCGTGCCGCTGAAGGGCATCAATGGCACCGCTTAACAGCTTGCTCGTAATAAATTCATTAAATCTGCCAACTACAATACCATATTTTAATCCATCCGATACGAGATTACCTTCCAGAAAACGTGCCATGCTTATCAACCTCTCTTTTATATTAGTTTACAATGACAAACGACGACGATAGTCAATTAATTCCTGAATACTGATGAGCTTTAGCTGATGATGCTTGGCGATCACGGCCAAATCAGGCAGACGGGCCATAGAGCCGTCTTCCTTGATCACTTCGCAAATGACTCCAGCGGGCTTATAGCCGCTGAGCCGTGCCAGATCGACCGCCGCCTCTGTATGGCCTGCACGCTGCAAAACACCGCCATCGCAGGCAATCAGCGGAAACATGTGACCAGGCTTGCGAAAATCCCCTCCTGCAGCGGTGTCGTCTGCCAAGGCGCGTGCGGTCAAGGAACGTTCGGCTGCCGAAATCCCTGTTTTTGTTGTCATATGATCAACTGACACGGTAAAGGCTGTGCCGTGGAAATCTGTATTCTGCTCCACCATGGGATGCAGTTCCAATGCCTCGGCTCTTTGCCGGGTAATCGGCACGCAGACTAGCCCGCGACCTGCTGTGATCATGAAATTAATGACCTCAGGGGTGGCCTTTTCAGCTAAGGCGATAAAATCACCTTCATTTTCCCGCTGCTCATCATCCACTACGATCACGACTTTACCGTTTCTTAAATCCTCCAGCGCTTCCTCAATAGAGTCCAAACGAATCTCTTCTCCCGGCTTCACCTTATTATGCTCCATTACGTCTGCCGTTGTACTTGTCCGGCTTCCTCTATCCATGACGCTCTCCTCCTTATTTCTACTGGCATAATTGCTTCTCGGGCAGATTGACCCATTCATCTCAGGCAAAGCCATGCTTCGCCAAATAATCCAGGCTTAAAGGCGTTGTTTCTTGCCCCTCCGACGCCACTGAGCTTTTATAATTCAAAAGCAGTCCCACATATTTGCCTAATATGTCACATTCAATATTGACGGTGTCTCCCTCGCGTTTGACTTGTAAGGCTGTCTCGGATAAGGTATGGGGGATAATGGATACGGCAAAGGTATCTCCCGTTCGCTGCGCGACGGTAAGGCTGATGCCATCCACTGTGATTGAGCCTTTGAGCAAAATATATTTGAATAATGCCTGATTTGAAGGCGCCACTTCGAATACAACTGCATTTTGATCTGATGTGACCCTACGAATGGTACCCGTCCCGTCAACATGTCCTTGTACAATATGGCCTCCGAACCTTCCGCTTGCTGCCATCGCCCGCTCCAGATTAACCCGGCTCCCGGACTTGAGTTCCTTCAGATTGCTGCTGCGAAAAGTTTCCGGCATAACATCAACCTTAAAATCTTTCACACCGATCTGTATCGCTGTCAGACAAACGCCATTCACAGCAACACTGTCTCCTATTTTCAAATCATCCAAAATTACGGAGCCCTCTATGCCCAGCACCATCGCTTCTCCACTTTTGCTAATCGTTTGAATACGTCCCACTTCCTCAACCAATCCGGTAAACATGCCTTCACTCCTTTCCAGCTCGTTTCAGTTTATCCCTAATTCATCAGTCATAAGCGCAAAAAACCCCCAGCCCGGATTGTAACCGTCATGGGGGTGATGAAAGTCAAAATTATACAAGCGCAATCCTTATGCATCTCGAAATCTTGCGAATCCTATGTATGCCAATAAAAAGCATGGCTCATGATCCAACCTAAAACGCCTAGAACACCTATGAAAAAAAGTCCAAAAAAAAACGTCATCCATGGCTGCCCTGCGGCGAAATAAGCCGTACGCACATTTCCGCATGCTAAAATTGGCACATATCACGTCATGCATATGCGCTCCGTATCCTTCTCCCATCCAGACTATACTGTCGGTCCCGGAATTGCACCAGGTCCACCTTCTGCTGATATTTCAGCATCCGGGTCACGGACTAAGCCGTGCTGTTATCACATTAGCGATTCACAAGCACGTCATCACCGCCGGTAGGGAATTGCACCCCGCCCCGAAGGAACTTGCTCTTATTCAATTGAATTAACATTAAACTTGTTACGTATATTAACACTAACTTTTTAAAAAAGCAAGTTATCGGATAGATGCGCCTGCTTTTGTTTTAACGTACTGGCTGGAAAGCTCTTCAAACCAGGTTTTATCATTCATATGAAGCGCCAGATCAATCAGATCAGCCAGCTCCTCTACGCCGAGCTGTGTAGCATGGTCAAAGGTAATAACCGCCGAAGCCGTGGGCCCTTGACCATCTTCTTCGCATACGTCATAATCCAACTGTACCTCGACATGCCCGTCAATAAACTCACATTTTAGAAAGTAAATAATTTCACACATTAAGATCGGACGCACCTGCGTTTCCAACACGCAATCCATGACTTTTGCGGAGTAATGCTGGTTTGTCAGCGTAAATTTGCGCCCCACCCCTGTCAGCGATGCCCGTCCAAAGTCATCTGTGAATCTCAGCTCTACAGGCTTAATGTTCATGACCTTAGGGATTTGCTTCTTTATAATTTCGATTATTTCAACTGTATTCAGCGTAATCATATCTGCACCTCATTGTATCTTAAAATTCAGAAGAAAACTGTTATTCAGTAAATTTCATATAAGTCTTCACTCCTTTATCGGAAATCATTACCTGTTTTTTTATGCTTCATCCCACAAACGAAAAAAAAAGATTCTTTACGCAACAAGCGTAAAGAATCTTTGTCGGTTGACACCCATACAGCTTCTAGCAATATTCGAAGCCGATTAGGCAAAGTCCACTATAGCTCCGAAATTTCATGTTTCTTTTTCAGGATGGCCCAGCGGCGTTCAATCTCCTGCTCAATGGTGGCCAACATCGCTTCCTCCTTCAGCAGATGTTTCGTTTTACCCATTAATTTCAGCCACTCTGCAGCTGGAATCCGTTTGTCTTTGTCTTCCGGATTGTACGTAATCGTCGTACTGCCTTGCTCAATTTCGTACAATGGAAAGAAGCAGGACTCGACGGCTGCTCCTACAATGTCGGTGCCCAAGCGGTCTTCGGATTTCCAGTTCAGCGGGCAGGCACACAGAATTTTACCATAGGCCGTACCTACATTATTCGCATACCATTGCGCCTTGGCCGCTTTACGCAGCATATCCTGCGGGTGGCTTTCAGCCGCCGTGAAAGCATACGGAATATTGCAGGCGGCCATGATTTGCACGGTGTCCTTGTGATGGCCATGCTTACCTTTTTGCATCTTCCCAACACCCGACGTACTGGTCATATGACCGACCGGAGTCGAATACGACTGCTGCGAGCCTGTATTCATGTACCCCTCGTTATCATACTCCAGCATAATCAGCTTATGATTGCGCAGAGCCGCACCAATGGCCGAGCCCATACCAATATCCATCCCGCCGTCGCCGCTGATCATAATAAAGGTCGGATCGTCCGGCATCTCGATCTCATTACGGCGCTTCATCTCTAAGTAAGCTTCCAGGGCTCCCGAAAGCGTAGCAGCCCCGTTTTGGAAAAGATTGTGGATCATCGGCTGTTTGTGTGATGTATATGGGTAACCCGTCGTTACCACATACACACAGCCTGTCTGGAACAATACTACAATATCGCCTTCAATCCCTTTGAAAAACAGCTCCAGCGCAGATAATGCCCCGCATCCCGGACATGCTCCGTGACCCGGTGTAAGACGGCGTGGTTTGGTCGTCAGTGAACGCAGCGGTGGCACCTTGACCTTCAGCTTCCCGGTCGCCTCGTCAGGGGTAACCTGAATCAGGCCCGTACGGTATGCATCGCCCCGCGGCGGCTGCATAACCTGCGGCATCACCTTATCTGGCGAGCCCGGATTAATGCCATAATAATCAAACGGCTTCTCTACCCGTCCGGCCTTGGCCGCATCAATTGCAAGCTGGAAGAACGCCTCTGCATCTTCCTCATAAAAATCCTTGCCGCCCAAGCCGAAGATGCGTGTCAGCACAAGCGTCCGGTTAAGCGGGTCCTCCTGCAGAGCCGCCTTGATTTCGTGCGTCAAATTACCGCCGTCGGCGCCGTAGGAATCCGCACGCTCACCTACCAGCAGCACCTTGACATGGCGCAATGCATCACGCAGCTGCGCGGCCGGAAATGGCCGAATGATATTCGGGCGAATAACCCCGGCCTTGATGCCGCGCGTGCGGAGCTGATCGGCCACATCCTTGGCCGATTCAGCCGCTGAGTTCAGCAGGAGTACAGCAACCTCGGCATCTTCTATATGATAAAGATCCAAAATCGGATATTCCCGACCGGATAAAGATGCATATTCTGCGGCAACCTGCTCATATACTGCTTCAGACCGTCTTAATGCCTCAGACAGCTGGGCGTGATTGTTCGACAGGTCATCACCGTTCATATGTGCGCCTACGGTGACCGGATGTTCAAAATCCAAAATATTCGGATGATTCAGGTTAGGATTCGGTCCTACGAAATTCCGGACGGTCTCCGCATCGGCAAAATACTGCACTTTACGCTTCTGATGTGACGTATAAAAGCCGTCATAAGCGACCATTACAGGCAATCGGACATCGCTGTGCTCTGCAATTTTCAGCGCCATGATATTCATATCATAGACAGCCTGCGGTGTGCTTGCCATCAAGATCACCCAGCCTGTATTCAGACCGTAGTACAGGTCCGAATGATCCCCGCGAATATCCAGAGGACCGCTGACAGCCCGTGTCACCAGATTCATGACCATAGGGAAACGGGTTCCGGACTGAACTGGCAATTGCTCTAGCATGTACAGAAAGCCCTGCGAGCTGGTCGCGTTCACTACTCTTGCTCCTGCAGCCGCGGCACCATAGCATATCCCTGCCGAACCGTGTTCTCCATCCGCTGCGACCAACTTGATATTGTGCTGGCCTCTCGTTTTCATCTGATCCAGATACTGTGCGACCTCGGTCGACGGAGTAATCGGAAAATATCCCATCATATGATAATTGATTTGTGCAGCCGCCGTAGCCGCCATTTCATTACCGGACTCGAATGTCGTCACCTGTTCGGCGTAGGTTTGTTTTAGCTCTTCTTCCAGTTTCGCCATTACACACGACCTCCTTCATATACCGGAAATTGGTGGGCAATCCGATGCTGCTCTGCCCATCCCCATTGCTCGCGGCGCGAGCTTAATGCTCCTGATGGGCAAATTTCTACGCATTTCAGACAACCTTTGCAATACTGGTAATCGATCCCTTGCAAAAAGGGCATCATTTTTCCGCGCTTGTCTTCCTGCTGTTCCCATACAAAGCAGTAATCCGGACAGATTGAATCACACTTGGCACAATGTGTACATTTGTCAGCTTCATATTCTGGTACATACCCCTGACGTGAGCCGCTAAGATCTTTTGTCATGCTGTTCCCCTGCGTAGCAATAACGCCGCCCCATGTTTGCGTTTCGTAGCCGAGCACAGGCTGCAGACGTTCAAAAACCCGATCCTGCGTCCCAGCGGTGAGCGGATATACGTGCAGTTCCATTTCCTCAAAGCCTCGGTTAAACGTGCGTAGGTTTGGTTCCACCAATTGTGGATTTTTCTTTTCAAAGGTGTTGCGAATAACCGTTCTCATCGCTTCCGGGTCCAAAAAATCACAGACACGGAACAAGGCGCCGAGCATGGACGTGTTCAGTTTCGTCCCCTCCTCCAGTGCGATACCCATTGCATCCACCACCACCAGCGTACCGGATACCAGCCCCAGATCAGCCCGTATTTCTTCTGCCGGACGTGTGGAATTGACCACAACGATTCCATCGGCAGGAAGTCCACTGATCACATTTACCGTTTTGTATAACGCTTCATGAAAAATGCCTACCACATGCGGTTGTTCAATCGGACTGTGATCTCTAATATCAACCTCCGGTTCACAGAAGCGGACAAAGCTTTTTACTGGAGTTCCCTTCTTTTCCGAACCGTAAGACGAGAAATTTGAAGCATTCAGCCCCAAACCAAGCACCCCGGTTTCGGCCAGCATTTTACCAGCCAGATTAGCGCCAAGACCACCAATAGATTCCAGTCGGATTTCAAAAAATCCGAGTCGATTAGTGCTCGTTAAAATAGACAATGTGATAAGCCCCTTTCTTTTACATCCCTGACTAAGCTCGAATACTCATAAAAATAAATGAAAATGCATTCTAATGAAAAGGCTATCACAACGCTTACTTTTCGAATGTGATCTTACGCACTTTAATATTTACGTGATGGCAAAAACACAGCAAATCGTCAAACAAAAGACAACAAAAAGCCGCCCTGTCCAAAAAGACAGAACGGCCTGCGTGTTACATCATATAAACATCAGGAATTTAACGGCGCATTACGGAATTACGCGTCAAATACTTGAACTTCTTTCATTTTGTCGCCTTGTTTTACAGCATCAATAAACTCCATGCCTTTGGTTACTTTACCAAATACAGTATGTACCCCATCCAAATGCGGCTGCGGCGCATAACAGATGAAGAATTGGCTGCCACCTGTGTTACGGCCTGCGTGAGCCATGGACAGAACGCCTTTGGCATGCTTCGTTGTGTTCGTAGCTGTTTCACAGTCAATTGTGTAGCCAGGGCCGCCTGTGCCATTACCAATAGGGCAACCGCCTTGAGCAACAAAGCCCGGGATGACACGGTGAAAGCTCAGACCGTTGTAAAAACCGCTGTTAGCCAGCTTTTCAAAGTTAGCCACTGTATTCGGAGCTTCTTCCGGGAAAAATTCGATTTCGACGATGCCGCCGTTCTCAAGATCTATTCTACCTTTTTTCATTGTTTATTTCTCCTTTTCAACCTGTTTTGAAAGCTAATTCATATCAAGTTCCAGTTTACTATGAATTGCTGCGCTTAGCAAAGCTTTGTCCAAAAAAAAAGACCATTGTCCCGGTAGTATATCCCCGGTGCAATGGTCTGCGTGCTCATACGTATCCCTGTCAGGACGAAACCGTAATTTTGGCGTTGAGATGAACCGCTGAATCTGCCTGGTCACGAAGCAAGCGCTGTGGCACCACGTCGTTGCGTACGATATCCATGTAGGTCTCCCGCCGCACCACCAGTTCGGCTTCACCGTTGTTGACAAATACAACTGCCGGACGGCATATCCGGTTATAATTACTTGCCATAGAGTAATTGTAGGCTCCAGTTGAGGCAACAGCGAGCAGGTCTCCGGTATTCGGACGAGGAAGCTCCACATCCCAAATCAGCATATCCCCGCTTTCGCAGCATTTGCCCGCAATGGATACCGTCTCTTCACTCGCATCCAGCGCCCGATTGGCCAGCATCGCTTCATACTTGGCCTGATATAACGCCGGGCGCGGATTATCCGTCATACCGCCATCCACCGAAACATATTTTCGAACCTGTGGTATATCCTTAATGCTTCCTACGGTGTACAAGGTTGTGCCTGCATCGCCCACAATACTGCGTCCCGGCTCAATCCAGATTTCTGGAAGCTCATCATACAGCCCGGAAAAATAGGTTTTCACCGCATCACCGATGGCCTGTACATAGGTGGAAATTTTCAGCGGTGTGTCCTCTTCGGTGTAACGAATGCCAAAGCCTCCACCCAGATTGATAACCTTGAAAGAAAAGTGAAGCTGCTCCTTGATCTCTCTGGAGAAGGCTGCCACCCGTTCGGCCGCCATTTGGAAGCCGTTTACTTCAAATATTTGTGAACCGATATGGGAATGCACCCCCAGCAGATTCAGATGATCCAGCCGGATCGCCTGCTCTATCGCTTGACGTGCTGTACCGTTCGCAATGTCAAAGCCGAATTTGGAATCCTCCTGGCCTGTGGCCATATATTCATGCGTATGCGCTTCAACCCCAGGTGTCACCCGCAATAAAATATTTACCTGTTGCTTCCGCTCGTAGGCAAGGGCCTGCAGCAAATGCAACTCCATCTCACTGTCGACCACAAAGCAGCCAATTTGCGCATCCAGCGCCATTTCAATTTCTTCCGGTGTTTTGTTGTTGCCGTGAAAATGGATTCGCTCTGCCGGAAATCCCGCCTGCAGCGCGGTGAACAGCTCCCCACTGGAAACAACGTCAAGCGACATTCCTTCTTCTGCTGCTAAAGCGCACATCGCCATTACACAAAACGCTTTGCTTGCATAGGCAACTTGAAACTTCAAGCCGGTTTCATGAAACGCTTCTATAAATTCCCGGCAGCGCCGGCGTACCAACTGTTCATCTACAATATAAAGCGGTGTTCCGAAGCGCTCCTTTAAAAGCATCGTATCACATCCGCCAATTTCCAAATGTCCATTGCTGTTAATTTTACTGCTTCCATGCAAGTACATGTTCTGGCGCCTCTCTTTCTGGAACAAGCTAGTCATATTCCATCGAATGTTTACACCAGTATAGCAAAAAAAACATCAAGAACAATGGATTTTTATGCAGATCATTTAGATTAATGCCCCTGTCCATTGTCTGATTCCGAATCTGTGTTGGCATCCGCATGGGGCATACGCGTATTGTCCCTCGTTTTATTAAATGACGGGCGGTTAGGTGCATCCAGTACAGGCATACGAAACAAAATGGAGCCCAGCGCCTTGGCGTTAAATGGGATGAGAGGCCACAAGTATGAAGAATTGTATGAACGATGCAGCGTCAGCATCAAAATAATCAGAGTCGTGCCCACGACAAAGCCTGGAACGTGGAAAATAGCTACAGCGATCAACAGAAATAGCCGGATCAGTCTATTGGCCAATCCCAGCTCATAGCTTGGGGTTGCGAACATGCCTATAGCGGCTACAGCCATATACAGCACGACCTCATTCACAAATAGTCCTGACTTGACCGCAATATCGCCGACCAGAACGGCTGCGATCAAACCCATTGCGGCGGCTAGCGGCGTGGGGGTATGGACAGCTGCCATTCGCATAAGATCAACCCCTAGCTCTACAATGATAAACTGGGCAATAAGCGGAAAATGGGCTTGCTTTTGAGGGCCGATAAAATCGAGAAAGGCTGGCTTTAACTCGGGATTGATAACCATAAGCAGCCATATCGGAAGCAGAAACATTGAAGCGAAAATCCCCAAAAAGCGGACCCAGCGCAAATAGCTTCCCATAAAAGCCGTTTGCCGGTTCTCCTCGGCATGCTGACACAAGTCAAAAAAAGTGGTCGGCAGAATCATCACACTGGGTGAGGTATCTACAAAAATGACGAGTCTTCCCTCCATAATATGCGAAGCAACAACATCCGGTCGCTCTGAATAGCGTACCAAGGGGTATGGATTCCATCCTTTATTGATAATGGCCTCCTCTAATTGCTTATCAGCCAGCGGAATTCCGTCCAGATTGACATTTTTAATTTTTTCGCGTACATTGTCCACCATCACTTTATCCACGATATCATCAATGTAGCCCAGGCAAATGTCCGTCCGGGTTCGTCGGCCAACCTGCATCGCTTCAAATTTAAGTCCGGGGTCCCGCAAACGACGACGAACCAAGCTTACATTTGTAAGCATCGTTTCGGTAAATCCGTCACGAGAACCACGTACCACACGCTCCAGCGATGGCTCTTCCGGATTACGCACGGGGTAATTCCGGGAATCTATGATGATGGAAAAGCGCTCGCCTTCCATAAAAAAGGCACTATAGCCTGCTAGCACCTTATTGATGACATCCGACATTTTATCCGACTTTTCCACTTGAATATGTGGGATATAATATTCAAAATAGGCTTGCAGCCCATCTGAAGACATATCGTCCGGCGTCAGATAAGTCAGTCGCTTTATCACCTCGACCATAACAACGTCCTTGGCAAAAGTGTTGAGGAACAGATATCCAATATGACGCCCGCCCAGGGTCATTTCCCTGAGCACCACATCAAAGGTCTCTCCCAGACCCAATACCATTTTAAGTGTTTCGCGATTATCCTTGATTCTTGGCGAGATATTATCCTCCATCTGCCAATAACGAATAGACTCCTCCACATTATCTGAGTGTTCACTTTCTTTTTTGTGCTTAAGCTGGTCAGCTTCCTGCTTCTGCTTTTGCTTCCATGGGCCCATCTCCTGCTGATCCGTATCATTTTTTCTTCCCATTGCTCCATCCAGCTGATGATGTTCCTGATGCTCTTGATCTGCGCTATGATCCATATCATTAGCCCCCTCTGCTTTCGTTGTTATCGGTTGTACACGAACCAGTCAAATAAGGAACCTGTTACCTTGCCAAGCACCATCGCCATCAGCAGGCCGAACATATACACGGTCATATGGAGCCTCTTGGCAAGTATGGGCAGGAGATTTAATACCTCGGTTAAAGCTGCAGCGAGCAAACCAATAAACATTCCGCAAAATAACCCGGGTATCCATGTAAAAAATGCAGGCAATGGCAAGCAAATATCCCAAAAATCAGCCACGGTTCCGACCACTGAGCCTAAAATCATCGCCTTTTCGTATGCACGTGACTTTTTATAGGTACGGGTGAGCTGTGCCAGTCTCGGCATGATGTCGAGCACAATAAAAAAAGCGATCACGCCGCTCCCGACTGCCAGACCTCCTGCGATACCAAAAATAATCTGTAGCGCGTCCTGTACTAATGTCATGGTTGTTTATCCTTGGTATGCAGACGTGCCATCTTTTCATATTCCTCTGCCACAACGTACTGATCCACATTTTCCTGATACAAAAACATTTCCACCTCCAGCGGAGTCGGCTCCTCGTTCCATTTTTTTTGAAACAAGTGATTGAAGAACACAATCATGCCAAAGCCAATGCCAAGCGAGTAGGCAATTTGAAAAAGGTATGGATGCTGGTCCTTCTTTCCCGTAATCATTTCCACAATCCGTACCTGCACCTCCATCATGTTGACATCGGCGTGGAAATTCATAATCGTCAATGCAGAGCCAAAAAACAGAAGCACCCATACCAGGACAAATAGTATTTTCGATGGCTTGCGGGGCTTCTCTACCAGCTCCACCAGTACATGCGGCTTGCCCAGAGATTCAACTACGATGCCCGGAATATACTCCCTGATTTTAGCAATAATCTGCAGCATATCTACCAGGATCAGATTACCGTCCTGCTTCTGCGGCCGCATCAGAACAAGCTTAAGCAGTTCGTTTTCCCTTTCGGGATCGGACAGCAGATGAGCTACATCTCCCAAATGAACATCCTGTCCCCGGAACAGGCGTACACGGCTGCGGAGCCGCAAATAAACCATAGGAGCCACTGCAGGAGCCGGACTATGAGTCATCCGATCCCCTCCTTATCCTCGTAATTACCGATTATTATGGAGCGAAGCGAGGAAACCTATTCTTTGTCAGTCCTGTTTCCCGCGCAAAAAAGAGTATCCCATGCCATTAGAATGGCTTCGGAATACCCTTTAGACTCAGGTAAGCATATGGATTCGCAAAATCCTGACCGATTTATTGAGCAATCTGATCGCGGATTAGCTGCAAAATCTTTTTTTCCAGCCGTGATACCTGCACCTGGGAAATACCAAGTCGACTTGCGACCTCCGACTGGGTCTGATCCCGGTAATAACGCAGATATACAATTAACCGTTCCCGCTCGGTAAGTCCGTCGATGGCCTCATTGAGGGCCAGCTTGTCGAACCATCGTTCCTGCGATTCGTCGGCAATCTGGTCCATAAGCGTGATGGGGTCACCGTCATTTTCGAACACCGTTTCGTGGATCGAGGTAGGCGGCTTGTTGGCCTCCTGTGCAAAAATAACATCCTCCGGTGTCACCCCCAGCTCATCGGCGACTTCCTTAACCGTAGGCAGGCGGTTGAGCCGTTTCGATAGCTCGTCCTTCATTTTGCGGACCTTGTTCGCTGTCTCCTTCAACGAGCGGCTGACCTTGAGTGTACCGTCATCACGCAGAAACCGCTGAATCTCACCGATAATCATCGGCACCGCATAGGTCGAAAATTTGACTTCATAGCTGAGATCAAATTTATCCACCGACTTTAACAAACCGATACAACCGATTTGAAAAAGATCGTCAGGCTCATAACCCCGGTTCATAAAACGCTGCACGACAGACCAGACGAGCCGGATATTGCTATTGACCAACGTCTCACGGGCATCATTATCACCGGATTGACTTAGAGCAATGAGCCGCTTGACTTCCGCATCCTCCAAATAGCTGTGCGAGGTTTTTTTTTCTCCTGCTTCCATAGGATCAACTCCTAATTATACAAAGCTTTCTTGGATTCAATCCTCTTCTTCATCCGGACTGATGTGCCTCTGCCCGGCTCACTGACTGCTTCAAACTCATCCATAAAATTTTCCATAATGGTAAAGCCCATACCTGAGCGCTCCAATTCAGGCTTGGAAGTATACAGAGGCTGTTTGGCCAACTCCATATCCTCAATTCCCCGCCCTTTATCTTCGACAACCAGTGTAATCATGTCTGCTTCAATGCCGACTTTAATTGTTACGACACCGGACGGATCACTGTCGTACCCGTGAATAATGCTGTTGGTCACCGCTTCAGACACCACGGTTTTCAAATCACTCAGCTCATCCATCGTAGGGTCAAGCCTGGAAATAAAGGCCGCAACCGCAATGCGAGCAAATGCTTCATTTTCGGATTTGGCAGCAAATTGCAAGCTCATGAAATTGTTTCCCGTGTCTTCTCTCATGATACAACCTCCAGTTCCGACAGCGCATTTCCCTCGTTGTCATATATGGGCATAATTTTAAACAACCCTGACATATCCAGCAGTCGGTATACCGGCGGATTGACATCACAAACTGCCATTTTCCCGCCCTTTTGGTTGATCAGTTTGTACCGCCCCAATATAACACCAAGTCCGGAGCTATCCATAAACTGAAGATTTTTCAGACTGAGCACGATATGCTCACATTGTCGGCGCTGAATCGCCTCATCCATTTGCATACGGACGGTGTCCGACGTATGGTGATCTAGCTCACCGGACAGCCTTACAATCAGCACTCCTCGGTGATGCTCCATTTCAATTTGCAGGTTCATGCTCACTCACTCTCCTCCCGGTCTTGGACAAGGATTTCTACGCTGCCGCAGACGATTCCTGCCCTCCGACAAAACTAGAAGAAAACCCTGTCAAATCTACATGGAAAACAGATTCGACATCGTACGTTTTAGCAATTTCCACCATCCGGCCTTCTCAATAGCCACAGGCGATGTAATGCTAAACTCCTTTAACCGTTTACCATCCTGGTAGACGACCAGTTTGCCGACCGGCTCCCCTGCGCGTACAGGTGCTTTCAGACTTGGTGCCAGTTGAAGCTCATGACGCAGTGTTTGCTTGGTCCCGCCTTTCTTCACCAGGATACTGTACGGGCGGTCTGCCTGAATTTTCAGCTCCGGCAATACACCTTTTTCAACTTTTATACTGCCCAGCAAGTCACCCGGCTTGTAAATGGATTTCATCGTGTATTGAGAAAATGCGTAATCGAACATCGATGATACTTCATTGTTACGTATCTTTGTGTTCGGCTCGCCCAGTACAACAGCTATGACGCGTAAACCATCGCGCTTCGCAGTAGCAGAAAGACAAAATTTTGCTTCTGACGTGTAGCCTGTCTTCAGCCCGTCCGCTCCGGTATAGAAACGAACAAGCTTATTGGTATTCACCAGCCAAAAGGGCTTAGCCGAGGATTTGCGCAAATAGTCCTGATATGCTCCTGTATATTTCGTAATTTGTGGATATTTCAACAGTTCCCGGCTCATTACCGCAATATCGTGCGCAGAAGAATAATGATCTTTTACGGGTAAACCGTTGCAGTTGGCAAAATGGGTATTCTTGAGTCCTAGCTCTTGCGCCTTGCCATTCATCATCTCGACAAAAGCCTGCTCGGAGCCTGCAATTTTCTCAGCCATTGCCACAGAAGCATCGTTGCCAGAAGCCATCGCAATTCCCTTTAACATCTCGTCAACCGTCATTTCTTCTCCCGGCTCCAGAAAAATTTGCGAGCCGCCCATCGAAGATGCGTATTCGCTAGAGCGTACCTTATCGGTTAGCTTGAGTTTGCCGTTATTAATAGCTTCCATCGTTAGCAGCATCGTCATAATTTTGGTGATGCTCGCTGGAGGAAGCTTTTCACGACTGTTTTTTTCATAGATAACGGTGCCCGTATCTGCATCCATCAGGATTGCTGAGAGAGCCTCAGGAGCCAGCTGCGCCGTAGTACCCTCCTTGGGCTTGCTTTCAGGCTTGCTTTCTTCGGCCCAGCCGCAGACGGGGACAGCAGTCAAGGCCACGAGACAAGCCAGAATGAACGCCACCACTTTTTTCTTCACAATCGGTTCCCTCCTCAACATATTGGCGGAAAACACCGGAGCCCGTATTTTTGCTCCTCCGGTCTATTCGCGTGCTGCTATCCATTGTCGTCAGAATGGAAGAAAAATATTCCAAGGATTTCTCATGTTCCTGAAAAACAAATCTTTTTATTATTGTACAAGATGATACATATTGTATAATATAGATACATAACGTATCTAGGTGGTGAAAATGTGAAGCATATACTTACAGTCGCCGGTTTACTGGCTTTTTCAATTCCCTATGCCTGTCAGGGCCTGTCCCTCCGGGTTATCACCATTTCACTGCTTGTCTTGTTATTCAGCTATATCATGCTGCTGCCCTCACTGAAAACGGTGATCACAACTTTAGCAGACAATCCGATGCTGACTTTGCTCATGATGTACATAGCCGCCTCCTGCTTATGGGCTGAACAAGAGCAGACCTCGTCCATGCTGATGGTGCTCAAATTCCTTGCCTTCTCTGCCTTTGGCCTGTATCTCGTTACCCGCTATACTGCACAGGGCTGCATTCGCCTGCTCGTCATTACATTAAGTATATTGAGTGTACTTAATCTGCTGGCCGTTTTGCTCTTTCCCTCCTTTGCCATTCATGCAGGCGTAGAGCATACGGGATTGTGGAAAGGGATCTCCGGCCATAAAAACACACTCGGGACCCTCTCACTGTTAAGCTTCGTGTCACATGTTATATACTTTTTCAGGGGGAGACAAAAAGCTTTGCATGTAAGCTTTATCTTACTGAATGCCCTATTGCTTATTAAATGTCAATCTACTACCTCACTAGTGCTGACATTTTCGCTATTCGGATTCATCCTGTTTATATTGTTATTCAAAAGAATGCAAAGCATCGCGTTGCGGGGTTTCTTTCTTAGCACTTCCTGCCTGTTTGTGCTTTTGGGCCTGGTATTCGCCCTTACATACGGGGATGCGATTGCAGCGGAATTCGGAAAAACAACAACCTTGACCGGAAGAACCGAGATCTGGGAGGGAATCGCTGGTGCTATTCAGAGCCATTACTGGTTTGGTCACGGTTACGGCTCCTTCTGGGCAGCCCGGCCCAGTATCTATTCAGGCGGAATCCGGTTTGATCTGACAAGCAGCCATAGCGGTTTTCGCGACTTGTGGATCGACGTAGGGCTTACAGGACTCCTATTAACGGTCACGCTCGTGATCACCACGTTATTTAAACTCAGAATTGGCAAATCAGATGTGCATACATGGCTGATTGCCGTCGTCTTTTTCTTGTTCATTATATTAAACAATATAACAGACAGCCGTTTTTTGAACTCACTCTCCATCTACTGGGTTATTTTTATGATGATTGTAATAAAGGTCCAGGAGCAACATAAACTGGCCGTAGCAGAGAAACAAAATTCGCCAGCCTTGAGCGCATCCTTGATTCATTAGAGATGCTCCGTACTCCTCTGTTGGATACAAAAAAGCCCCCACAGCCTAGATCCATATATGGACCCGGATATGGGGGCTTTGAATCATTGCCGCCGCTTCGACGCAAACAGCCTTCCCTAATTACATTAGTAGATTACATTTGCGGAATAATCGCCAGTACAAGCTTCAAAAATTGCTCACGCACCTGTTCTGCCGTCTCCATCACTTCATCATGGGACAAAGGCTGGCCCAGAATGCCTGCGGCCATGTTCGTAATACAGGAGAAACCAAGCACCTCAATTCCTGCGTGACGGGCTACAATAACTTCAGACACTGTCGACATGCCCACCGCGTCTGCGCCCAGGGTGCGCAGCATAACAATTTCAGCAGGCGTTTCATAGTTCGGTCCCAGCAGCCCGGCATATACCCCTTCCTGCAAGCTGAAGCCCTGCCGGGTAGCCGTCTGTTTGGCAATTTCACGCAGACGGCGGCTGTACGCTTCCGACATATCAGGGAAACGAACGCCCAGCCCCGCATCATTTGGCCCAATCAGCGGATTTTGTCCAGTCAAATTCAAATGATCCGAGATGACCATCAAATCGCCAGCCTTGTAGGATGTATTTACGCCCCCCGCTGCATTGGTCACCAGCAGACTTTGAATACCCAGCTGCTTCATGACCCGTACAGGGAAAGCCGTAAGCTGCGGGCCATAGCCCTCGTACATGTGGAAGCGTCCTTTCATCATGACTACAGCGCGTCCTTCAATTGTACCCAGCAGCAATTCTCCCTCATGACCTTCTACCGTCGATACAGGGAAATGTGGAATTTCCTGATAAGGAATGCTGATTCCATCCTGGATCAAATCAGCCAAAATACCGAGACCTGATCCCAAAATAAGGCCAATTCCCGGCTGAATTCCGCTCTTGGCACGAATATACTCTGCTGCTTCCTGAATCATAGCCTGATTGGAAGTTGACATCAATATCTCTCCTGACTTGTACAATAGTTAATTTTGTCATAATCACAATTCTATGACAGCAAAGTGTCGCTACCTGCGTTCCATGCTTTCATGAGAAGTGCGGTTGTTGCCATGCGGGTGATGCTTTTCATATACTTCCTTCATATTTTGTCTGGCTGCCTGCACATATACCTGCGTCGTAGACAAATCGGCATGACCCAGCATTTCCTGAACGGAGCGCAAATCGGCTCCTCCCTCCAGCATATGGACCGCAAAAGAATGCCGCAATGTGCGCGGTGTGATATCCCCGCTTATGCCTGCCTCCTGACCATACTTTTTGATTATTTTCCAAAAACCCTGCCTGCTAAGGCGCTGACCAGATATATTCAAGAACAGGGCCTCCTGCTCCGACTGAGCTTCTTTATTCTGTACAGAACGCAATAACGATGGACGATGCTCGTCTATGTAAGCTTGTGCCCACTGTGACGCCTCACGGCTAATCGGCACTACGCGTTCCTTGCCCGCTTCCCCACCACAGTGAACAAAGCGCAGATCGGTGCGCACATCATGCACGTTCAGGGCAATCAGCTCGGATACGCGGATACCTGTTGCATACAGCAGCTCCAGCATCGCCTTATCCCGAACCCCTTGTAGGGTAGTCACATCCGGTGCTGCCAGCAAGCGCTCAATCTCATCCTGTGTAAGCACCGAGGGCTTCTTTTTGGCCGCTTTCGGCAGCTCCAGCAGGACAGACGGATCATGGGCTACAATCCCTTCCCGGATAAGATAATGAAAAAAGGAGCGGATAGAGGCAACGGTGCGAGAGATCGTCGCCGCAGCTCTTCCCTGTTCCTTTAAGCGTCCTAAATACAGCATCAGATGTGATCGCTGAACGTTGCTGGGCTGCTCAATGCCGCAGGCTTGCGAAAATTCGGCAAACTGCTGTACATCGCGATGATACGCTTCCAATGTGCTGAGTGACAAGCCTTTTTCCTCTTCCATATATCGAACAAAGGGTTGAATATACATTTTCATGAGTCCCAAAAGTCTCCTTGTGCTGCATACAGCGATTCAGTCGCAGCGTCTGCTTCTTCACATGCGGCCCTCATAATAAAAGGCGATTCATAAGATGACTGGCACTTAATTCAGAGGCTATTCCCCGTACCAGTAAAAGAAACGCAAACGCTCCAGCAGCGTCATTTGCTGCTCGGCTCCCTCGGGCAGTGCCTGTCCGCCAAATACCTTGACTGCATGTCCCTCCGGAATCCGATAGTGATCCGCCGGTGTTATCCAGTCTGTAAACAATCTGAAGCTATAAAAGAACATACAAGCCAAAGCCCCGAACAATATGACCAAACGCACCCATCTCAGTCCTTTTCGCAACGATATCACCATGTGAATCAGCCGCCTTTTCCCAGAATATAGCCTTGATAAGGCTCTCTAAGGCAAAGATATGACAAGCTATTCCTTTTTATACCGCTTGATCCATCTATCACATTGCGGAACGAAAGAGTCCGAATCCCAAAAAGGCCTGAACCAAAAAAGCCCCTCCGAACGCGTCTTCGTCGGTGAGAGCTTGGGTTGTCAGCTTATTAATCCTGAGATTTGTTCTTCTTGGTTTTGCCCGAAGTTTTTTGAGCAGTTGTATCATTCTTCGCCTTACAACGATAGCAAATACCGTGAAAGTCCAAACGATGATCCACTACGGTAAAATTATATTCCCGCTCCAGACGCTCTTCCAACGGCCCAAGCCAATCTTCCAGTATTTCATCCACACTGCCGCACTGCACACATATCAAATGGTGGTGGTGATGTTTGGCCGTATCGCCGCGCAAATCATAACGTGCTACGCCATCACCAAAATTAATTTTCTCCACGACATGCAGTTCACTTAGCAGTTCTAGGGTACGATATACGGTTGCCAGACCGATTTCGGGAGCTTTCTCTTTAACGAGCATAAATACATCTTCCGCACTCAGATGATCATCTTCGTTCTCAAGTAAAACTCTAACGGTGGCTTCCCGCTGAGGCGTTAGTTTATAGCCCTGGGATTGCAGTTGCTGTTTAATTTTTTCGATCCGTGCTTCCATGTGTCTCCCTCCCCCTGCAAAGCTACTGCCTACTGCACTTTTTTCACTCCTATTATTATATGGGGTCTATACAAATAAAGTCAAACATTTTGAAACAGGTTAAGATGGTACGGACGCCGTCAGCATAGGAGTGACCCATTGCATCATGATTGGAGTAATCCAGGTTTCAAAGGACGCACTGCCGACGAGAAGCAGCAGCATCACAGCAGTCAGCCCTGCGTAAGAGAGCAACGGGTGCAGCATTCCCTCAGACGGGCGGGTAGCCAGTATCTTCGTTTTGATCATATGAATAGAAAAAGTCATAGCCGCCACACTGCACACGAGCAGCACCGGAATCACGAGCAGGTTATGAGGAGCAACCGAGACCAGAGCAAATAGCAGCCCTTTCCATGAATATTGCCCTACCATATAGCCCACGGAAAAACCGATCAGCACACCCTTGAGAAAGTTCAGCACGAGAATACCAGGTAGACCTATGACTGAAAGACCGCACACCCAGATTAAACCGATCCATTTCAAATACAGAGATACGCTATCCCAAAAGGCCGAGGCCGCCTGCGGATCAGCAAAGCCCTGCCCGTTTTGATTGACCGTCGCAAAAAAATCCTTCAGATAACGCGACAAATCCTGTAACTGCTCCAGCGAGAGCGCATTCACCATCAGTGCGCCAAAAATGACTCCCACCAGAAACAGCACAGCCAAAAAAACATAATACGGCGTTTGGTCCTTTAACGTATGACGAAACCACTGCATCGGCGTCCTGCCCCTTTCATCTGCTTGTTTGTCCAAAAAACAACCGTAATCCGGCGGCTGAATGGCTGGGATAGAGGCAGCAAAGCGAGTTGCAAAAAATGTGCCAAGCCAGCGGCATAGTTATATTATGGTTATGAACAAACGGATGCTGATATGACTTTTGGCAGGACATGACTCTACCGGGACTTGGCTATCTTGCCGTATGTCCCGCCACCACCAGACACGAGCGAGAGGCGTCCTGCCCGGGACAAAATAATTTGCTCCGCCAATACATCTCCGACGACGGTCGCCAGTTCTTCCTGATTGGCCTTATGCAAAATGTTCATTTCAGTTCCAAACGCGGCCAGCAGTTGGTTCAACTTGGCTTTGCCCAAACCGGGGATAAACTCCAGCGGAATCTGATACATGTATGGCGGGCGATGTGTGGGAATTACCGGCTGATCACGGTCGGCAATACTCCAAATTCGGTCCAGCACGCCCCGCACCAGCTTGGAATGACCACACTCAGGACAGCGTTCATCCGCGATCTGCTGCTCGTCAATAATCGTGCCGCAGCTTTGACAATAAGAACGGTGATATTTGCCCAGCCTCGGATTTAATCCATAGTTGGCACTCACCCGCCGTCCTTCCCGCCGTTCCAGAGCCATTCTGAATTCTTCAAAGCACGGTTGCAGCAGCGATAATTTGTTGTATTCCCGTCCAATTTTCCCAAGCGAATGGGCATCGGAATTGGTAAGAAAGCTGAATCGATCCAGCTCGGATATCATTCCGGCCATAGCTGAATCTGCGCTTAGCCCCAGCTCCACCCCACTGATGAGCTCCATATCGAGCAGCTCTTCCATACGGTCTGCGGAGCTGCCGTAAATGCCCTTATGAGGGGTAAATACATGCGCAGGTACCATAATGCCTCCACGGCCGTATATTTGCTGCTGTAATTCGCGTGGTGGTGCGTAGATACGTTGTGAGCTGAGATTGACATTTTTCATATGTCGGGCCAGCCATTGTGTAAAGTCCTCCGTCACCGCCAGATTAGGGAAATAGGCCAATACGTGCGCTTCGGGACGGCCTTCGGTTCGAATCTCCAGCTCCGTGCCTAGCAGAACCACTGTGTCACGATATGCTATGCCGCCGCCGCCGATTTCCGTCATTTCTCCTGTGTGCAAATAGTTTCGAATATCCTCCTGTACATTTGGTGCATGGCAGTCAATAATCCCGATCAGCCCAATGCCCTTGCGACTGGAGGCTTCCCTGGCTATATTAGCGAAGGTCAGATCGCGGCTGCCGCTGATTTTGACCGGACTCCCCTTCTCCGTTCTGCCAATATGAATATGAAGGTCAGCAAAATAATCCGTCAGTTCTACTACATTTCCGTTCATATCCCTTAAAAACTCCCTGTATGTTGTTGAAGCTGCCATGCATAGACAGCCAAAATCGTTTTGGCATCACTAATCCGCCCTTCAGAAATGAGCGCCTGCGCTTCTTCCAGCGTCACCTCAAACAGCTCCAGAAATTCATCCTCATCTGGCTCCATTTCACCATGCTCCAGCTCTTCGGCCACATATAGATGAATCATTTCATTCGCAAAGCCAGGCGAAGTATAAAAGGAGTGCAGCAGCTTTAACGACTTGGCGTTATAACCCGTCTCTTCTCTCAGCTCGCGTCTCGCCGCTTCCATCGGGTCTTCGCCTCGCTCTAGCTTGCCTGCCGGGATTTCCACCTCACAGCGCCCCATGGCCTGTCTGTACTGGTCCACAACCAGCATTTTACCCTCATGCAGTGCCAACACAGCTACCGCACCTGGATGCTTGACAATTTCACGCTTTCCGGTGGAGCCGTCGGGAAGCCTTACCGTGTCGACCTGTAGCGTAATGACCTTTCCTTCAAAAATCGGCTGCGTGGACAGCGTCTTTTCCTCCAGCGCAGGATTCGAATAAGGCTTGCGCTGCAAGCCGCTCGTTTGCTGGTTCACTTGGTCGTTCATCACATTGGTCTCCTTCTCTTTATCTATCTTTCGTTATCCATTATCGCTAACGATAGTCTAACTTGTCCACTTTGGACATATGCTGGTGATATAACAAACTTTCTGTTATAAGGAGATGCCGAGATGAAAAGCTACTGCACCAGAACCACCCTCCATATCGTCGGTAAAGCCTGGCAGATTCAAGCTCTCTTGCGTCAATGGCAAAAGGAACACGGCCCCTCAACCCCTATTGCTTCGCTAGCTGTTCCAAAAAAAGTTCAGGTCTAAAAAACAAGAACACTTTGCCTGTCTTTAGCCTGAACCTTTTTATGAATAGCATACAAACCTTATTTGGCTGTCTCCTGAATCAAGGCTAGCACGACTTCGGCAATCTTTACCAGATCATCAGCCTTGATTTTTTCCTCTGTTGTATGAATATTTTGGTAGCCTACAGCCAAATTCACCGTTGGAACCCCCAGTCCGTTAAATACATTGGCATCCGAACCGCCTCCGGAATGGAAAGTTGACGTTGGCAGGCCCAGCCCTTGAATCGCCCGCTGCGCAAGCTGTACAACCTCATCCTGCTCCGTATAGCGGAATGCTGGATAGATGACCTCACTGTGGAACTCGCCCTGTGCGCCGAATTCACGGGCAGTCGTTTCCAGTGCTTCACGCATGTGCTGGATCTGCTGGTTAACCTTCTCCTGCACGATACTGCGTGCCTCTGCGCGGATCAGTACAAAGTCACATACAATATTCGTTGCCCCGCCGCCTTCGAAGCTGCCGATATTTGCAGTCGTTTCTTTATCAATTCGGCCCAGTTTCATGTTGGAAATCGCTTTGGATGCAACTTGAATGGCACTAATGCCATCTTCAGGGTTTACTCCCGCATGCGCAGATTTCCCTGTGATTTTCATTTCAATCCGTGCCTGCGTCGGTGCAGCTATACAAATGGAGCCCACTTCACCATTGGAATCCAAAGCATACCCGAAATCCGCATCCAGCAGCTCCGGCTTCATCGCCCGCGCACCCATCAGACCGGATTCCTCGCCAGCCGTTATGACAAACTGAATTTGACCATGGGAAATATTCTGCTCACGTACAACACGAATCGCCTCAAACAAAGCGGCAATCCCTGCCTTGTCGTCCGATCCCAGAATGGTGGTGCCATCACTGCGAATCCAGCCATCTTCACCCAGTTGCGGCTTAATGCCTTTTCCCGGGGTGACCGTATCCATGTGACAGGTAAAAAACAATTTGGGGGCTTTCTCTGCGCCTTCCGCTTTCCAGGTGACGATCAGATTGCCTGAGCCATGTCCGGTTCTTTCACGGGAATCGTCTTCTGTTACTTCCAGTCCAAGCGCATTAAACTTTTCTTTCAACACGCGTGCTATTTCCTGCTCATATTTCGTTTCGCTATCCACCTGTACCAGTTCCATAAATTCCTGTATAATCCGGTCCCTCACTATTTTTGCACTCATAAAACTTCCCTCTCTTTCCCGATTACGCTACAATACGAATAAACAGTCTTATCTAAGACTTAAACCTTTACTAAAAGGAGTTACACATGTCGAACAAAAAATGGATCCGTTTTTTCGTTTACGTTATGCTTGCTGCTATGGTCGGCTCTACGGTGTTCATGGTCATCGAGCCGTTCATTATGCCGCTTTAATGGACAACAGTTACGCCCATAGTAACCGGTCGTCTCATAGCTCTATAGATGCGATGAATGAACAAGCAAACAGGCGGGCCTTCGTGTAGTATCACGCAATAGCCCGCCCTGCGATTATAGATCGGAATGAGCTTGCCATTCCGCAGCAAACGAAAATTGCTGTTCAAAGTACGTCACAATTTCCTTCGCAATCTGCTCCACCGAAAAAGTCTGCTGTGTGCAGTCCTCCAATGAAGTTACACCGTATTCCTGAATACCGCATGGGACAATACCTTTAAAACCCTCATGTTGAATTCCTGATTTGATATTAAAGGCGAAGCCATGACTGGTTACAAAGCCCCGACGGTGCTTGCACTTGTTGAATTTTACTCCAATGGCCGCAATCTTAAGATTCCCGACCCATACCCCTGTGTATTCAGGTTTACGACTCCCCTCAATCCCATGAGCTGCCAGCAGCTGAATGATTACTTCTTCCAGACTCCGAAGGTAACCGTGCAAATTCAGTGCCTCCTGGCTTCCAAGCACAAGTAGAGGGTATCCAACTAACTGCCCCGGTCCATGATATGTAATATCTCCTCCACGGTCAATCTGAAAGACGCGAATTCCCTGAGCCTCCAGTTCCTCGGGTGTGAGAAGCAAATGCTCGGGATGACGCTGGGAACCAATCGTGTAAGTCGGCGGATGCTGTAGAAGCATAAGCGTTTCCCTCGCTTCTCCAGCGTCCAGCTTCTTTACAATCTCCTTCTGAACATCCCATGCATGAGCGTATTCCATCCTATTTATATAAGTTACATCAAGCGGTCGCCTGTTCACGGCCTGTCACTTCCTCTCCGTCCATTTACCCAACTGTTCGGATGACCCGGCAGTTTGGAAAATTAGTACAGCTTCGTATCCAAGGTATAACTTTCCAGATTTTCTTTGACCCGTTGCAGGAATCGTCCGCAAATGACACCATCCAAAATGCGATGATCCAGCGACAAGCACAAGTTAGCCATCGAGCGAACCGCAATCATATCATCAATAACCACCGGTTTTTTGACGATGGATTCAAAGGTAAGAATTGCCGCCTGCGGATAGTTGATTACCGGATAAGACAGGATTGAACCAAAGGAGCCCGTGTTATTAACGGTGAACGTTCCACCCTGCATATCGTCCAGCTTGAGCGTTCCCTCCCGTGTTTTACGTGCCAAATCTTCGATTTCACGTGCCAGTCCCGCAATATTTTTCTGATCCGCTTTTTTGATAACAGGGGTGAGGACTGAATCCTCCGTACCTACAGCCAGCGAAATGTTGATATCTCTTTTGATGATGATTTTGTCCACGGCCCATACCGAGTTCATGATCGGATATTCCTTGATCGCGTTTACGACTGCTTTCATGAGGAAAGCGAGGTACGTAATGTTGATTCCTTCTTTTTGCTTGAATTCGTTTTTGATCTTGTTGCGGAGCACCACCAGATTGGTCACATCCACCTCAATCATCGTCCAGGCATGGGGGATTTCCGAAACACTTTGCCGCATATTGCGGGCAATCGCACTCCGGATAGGGGTCACATCAATAAAATACTCTGATCTGTTATGGCTGTCGCCCTCAATCTCGATCGTAGGAACCTTTGGCGTATCCGTTAAATGGATGCCGCTGTTGCGCACCGGAATAGCAGGGTCCATATGTTGAATCGGTACACTATGCTGAGCGGCAGACGGCTGCATTCCCGTAAAAGGAGAGCCTTGTCCGTGCATGGTTCCGCTTGGCTGTTCTGAGGCTCTAGCTCGGGCAGAGCCTGCCTGTTTTACATAATTCAGCACATCTTTGCGGGTAATTCGTCCGCCCATACCGGTGCCTGGTACGCGGCTTAAGTCCACATTGTGTTCAGCAGCCAGCGTTTGTACCGCTGGAGAAAACCGTCCCCGCATCGTTTGATCGGAAGCTGCCCCCTGCTGGGATTGTGCGTTTGCATTGCCTTGGACTGCCGGAGTAGCAGAAGTTGCTGATGCCGCTGGTACAGCCGACTGGGTCTGGATACGGCAAATCAATTCACCTACCGCTACCGTCTGACCTTCTTCTGCCAACAGATCACCCATAATTCCGTCCAAGGTGGATGGGATTTCCGCGTTCACTTTATCTGTAATGACCTCGCAAATCGGTTCAAATTGTTCCACCGTGTCACCGGGTTGTTTCAGCCATTTGGCGATGGTCGCGGATACGAGCGATTCTGCCAATTGAGGCATGACCACGTCGTTCCATTGTGTTTGGTCTGGCATTTTTTCAACTCCTTAACATCATAGAAGGGCGCGGTTTGCCGCTGCCCTCACTATACTTTTTGGAATGCTTTCTTCCAATCTGCTTCATTTAAAACTTGGCAAGACGGCGCATAGCTTCCTTTACTTTATCCTTGTTCAGCATATAAAACTTCTCCATTGGCGGACTGATCGGCATGGCTGGCACATCCGGAGCGCACAGGCGTTCAATCGGGGCATCCAGCTCGAATAAACATTCCTCATTAATAATGGCCGATACCTCAGCACCGATGCCACCCGTTTTGTTGTCCTCATGCACAATAAGCACCTTTCCGGTATGGCGTGCAGCTTCGATAATCGCCTGCCGGTCCAGCGGCTGGAGTGTGCGCAAATCCACAACGTGTGCGGTAATGCCCTCTTCCTTCTCCAATTCCTCCGCAGCCTGCATCACAAAATGCAGCGGCTGGCTGTAGCCAATGACCGTAATATCGTCGCCTTCACGTAGCAGATTCGCTTTGCCAATCGGAACGATATAATCATCCTCAGGCACTTCACCCTTGATCAGCTTGTAGGATTTTTTGTTTTCAAAAAACAGCACCGGATCAGGGTCACGAACGGCTGCTTTCAACAATCCTTTGGCGTCATAAGGTGTATAAGGGGCTACAATCTTCAGACCCGGCGTACCAAAAAAGATCGACTCCGGACACTGGGAGTGGTACAAACCGCCAAAGATCCCCCCACCGATTGGCGCCCGAATAACAACAGGACAGTTCCAATCGTTATTGGAGCGATAGCGGATTTTAGCCGCTTCACTAATAATCTGGTTCGTCGCTGGCAGCATAAAGTCCGAATATTGCATTTCGGCAATCGGCTTCATTCCGTACATGGCCGCACCAATCGCAACCCCGGCAATAGCCGACTCTGCCAATGGCGTATCCAGGACACGCTGCTCACCGAATTGTTCCATAAGGCCCTTGGTCGTCGTAAATACGCCACCCTTCACGCCGACATCCTCGCCCATCACAAAAACCGTTTCATCCTGCTCCATCTCTTCTTTCATGGCAAGACGAATTGCATCAATATATTCCATAATCGCCATAATTACCGGCCCTCCCCATCGCTGTCGGCATATACATGCAGCAGCGTATCTTCAGGCTTCGGAAAAGGAGCATGATCTGCGTATTCAATCGCTTCCTTTACCTCGAGCAGCAGCTCAGCCGCCAGATCAGCGTCCTTGGCCTCATCCCAGATGCCGCATTCGATCAAATAATTTTTCATGCGGGCTACGCCGTCCTTGGCCCAGTTCTCATCCACTTCTTCCTTGGTCCGGTAAGCGAGATCATTATCCGAGGTTGAGTGAGGAGACAGACGGTACATCATAGCTTCAATCAACGTAGGACCTTCACCGCGAACCGCGCGTTCACGCGCTACCTTCACCGCCGCATATACGGCCAGTGCGTCATTGCCATCGACTCGAACGCCCGGGAATCCGTATCCCAAAGCGCGGTCGCTGACCTTGCCCGCCAATTGTTTATGCATCGGAACCGATATCGCATATTGATTATTCTCGCACATGATGATGACCGGCAGCTTCTGTACACCTGCAAAATTGCAGCCTTCGTGAAAATCCCCCTGATTGCTGGAGCCTTCCCCAAACGTAACAAACGATACAAAATCCTTCTTCTGCATCTTGGCCGCCAGCGCGAACCCGACTGCATGCGGAACCTGCGTCGTCACCGGGCTGGAGCCTGTCACAATCCGCAGACGCTTGCTGCCAAAGTGACCCGGCATCTGACGACCGCCGCTATTTGGATCATCTGCCTTGGCAAATGCCGACAGCATCAGCTCACGCGGTGTCATGCCGACAGCAAGCACAAATCCGTAATCCCGGTAATACGGAAGAAAATAATCCTTTTCCCGATCCAACGCGAATGCCGCACCTACTTGTGCTGCCTCCTGACCAATGCCGGAAACGTGAAAGTTAATTTTTCCGGCCCGCTGCAGGAGCATATTGCGTTCGTCAAATTTTCTTGCAAGCAGCATATATTTGTACATGTCAATTACTTGTCCGTTAGTAAGTCCCAGCTGTTCATGCCTAAAGCCAGCGTCTACAGCGCCTTTTGAACTCATTGGGGCACCTCCTTAAGAATCAAAACATCCAGCTTTCAGTACCTAGTACCATCTTGTCTTAAAACCTGGTACTAAACTCTGACTAACCTCATTATAATCCTTTTCTCCCCAAAAAGAAAAGCACCGATTTATTCGACTCTTTTTATATGCCGATCGCCTGCCCATCAACGGCCAGCATCGCTTCTCCCAAAATTTCCGACAACGTTGGATGCGGGTGAATAAGCTGACCGACTTCCCATGGGGTAGCATTCAGCAGCTGTGCAAGGGCCGCCTCGCTGATCAAATCCGTCACATGCGTACCGATCATATGTACACCGAGAATATCGTTCGATTCCCCATCAGCAACCACTTTGGCGAAGCCATCCCGACTGCCATATACGAGCGATTTTCCGATCGCTTGAAAAGGAAACTTGCCTGTTTTCACCTGATGCCCCCGCTCACGTGCTTCTTGTTCTGTCAAGCCGACACTCGCTGCCTCAGGACGTGTATAAATGCAGCGCGGAATCAGATGATTCGCTACGCTGTGAAAATCTTCGCCCGCCAGATGATGAACCGCCTGCAAGCCCTCATGACTCGCCGCATGCGCCAGCTGCAAGCCGCCGATGCAATCCCCAATTGCATAGATATGCGGTTCATTCGTCTGTAAATGCTCATTAACTGCGATAAAGCCACGCTCTACCCGGATATCCGTATTTTCCAGTCCGATATTTTCTACATTCGCCTGACGGCCTACTGAAATGAGCAGCTTGGAGGCGCTGAGGGTTTCGGTTTCATCCCCTTTTTGTACATCAATCTGCATGCCTTTCTCATCCTTGCTGTACGTTTCAGCCAGCACTTGCGAGCCCGTCAGCACCTTGATTCCCCGTTTGGTTAACAAGCGCTGCATCTCCCGCGAAACGTCCTCATCCTCGGTCGGAATTAAGCGATTGGCCGCTTCAACCACGGTAACCTGCACGCCAAAATCATTCAGCATCGAAGCCCATTCCACACCAATGACACCGCCACCCACGATGATCAAAGAAGCAGGCAACTCTTCCAGCAGCAGCGCTTCGTCACTACTCAGAATCCGTTCGCCATCCGGCTCCAATCCCGGCAGCACGCGCGGGCGTGAACCGGTCGCAATCATGAGATGAGTCGGAACAACCGTCTCCATCTCGCCATTTTCCAGTTCTACAGCAACTGCACCGCTTTTGGGTGAAAAAATCGACGGTCCAATCACGCGTCCCGTGCCGCTCAGCACTGTGACTTTATTTTTGCGCATCAAAAATTGAACCCCTTGATACAGCTGCTCTACAACAGCTTCCTTTCGTTCCTGTACTTTAGGGAACACAAGCTCCGCCCCTGACGTCTCAATGCCATATTGCGCGCTTTCCTTAATCGTTGCGTATACTTCCGCACTGCGCAGCAAGGCTTTGCTCGGAATGCAACCACGATGCAGACAGGTGCCGCCAAGCTTGTCTTTTTCAATAATAACGACTTTCTTGCCGAGCTGGGCTGCACGAATCGCCGCCACATATCCCCCGGTCCCTCCACCTAAAATAGCAACATCACAATGTATAGTCATGATTTCCCTCCATTAACTATGATATATCGTTTATTGTACTCTCTTTATTTCTCAGTATAAAATATAGTTCCTGGGATACAGCTATTCATACAGTGCATCTCGCAATTTGGTAGACATCCTCGGGTTTTGAGCGGATTTGGCCCGCAAAGCATTGCGAAACGATTCATTTTGCTTGCGCAAAAGGTCTAGTTCTGCCTCCAGCTCAGAGATCAACACCTGTGCTTGCGTGCTTATCAGCCCTTGCTCCAGTAATATTCTTTTTCTGGCACTATAATCTGTACCATTTTGGCCCATACCTGTCCCCTCTTTCCTTCTTTCCACTATCCTTCACCATATCATGCTCACGGCAGCAGAGCAATGACAAGCCATTTGAAAAACTTTAATTAAAACAAAAAGGCTTGTACACAAACATGTCGAAAAACAATATATTTTTTCTGGTCTGTATACCGCTGATTATGGTAATCTATAATGGCCTTTTCTTTCGGAAAATGATGATTTAGAGCGTTATGTGTATGCTGCAGAGGGGGGAATTCGCGTTGCCTACAGGAAGAATTACGATTATTACAGGCCCCATGTTTAGTGAAAAATCCGGTGAATTGATCCGCCGCTGTCAAAAACTGATCCAATACGGGCACCGCAAGGTGATTGCCTACAAACCGGCTGAAGATAACCGCTATGCTACAGACGAAATTGTGAGCCGCATCGGGTATCGGTTGCCGGCTATTTCTATACCAAGAAAGCTCACAGACGAGCTCGTGCAGCGCATTTTGGAAGAAACAAAAGATGCCGACGTGGTCGCCTTTGATGAAGTCCAGTTTTTCAGCCGTCATATTATGTCCCTGATCCAAGAACTGGCTTATTGCGGTAAGCACGTCATTGCTGATGGTCTGAATCTGGATTACCGGGGCAAGGAATTCGGTTACATCGGTGGCCTGCTTGCGATGGCGGATGATATTGAGAAGCTGACTTCCTTTTGCGCTGTATGCGGCAGCTCGGAAGCAGTATTTACCCAGCGGATAGTAAATGGGAAGCCCTCGACAGTAGGGCCCATCGTCATGATCGGTGACTCCGAGGCTTACGAGCCACGTTGTCGCAAATGCTTTATACCGCCTCATAAAGTAAACTGCAATTAGCAAGAGGATGACTTTTTCCTGGCATCTTTTGGGAACGGATGATGCCCTTGGCCCGTTTATCCGCTTAAGCTGTACAAGCTTCCAGTTTGTCATTTGTATCCATGACCATGAGATTATCGGGAGGCGCGCTGATGAATTTTTTTAACAAAATCCTGGCCCGCGCAGGAATCCGTTCAGCCAAGGGCGATACATTGGTGGATTAAGTCGTATGTGGACCCGATCACATAACAGATGCACCGGAGGATTTGATCGACTGGCAGATTCGTAAGAGGGCGATACCATCCAAAGAAATCCCCACCTTTAACTACAGGCCGGGGATTATTTCAACTGCATTTGGGATGGTTCACAGCTGTATAGGATAGACTAAAGCGGCAGCATATCCTGTCTTTCTGCCTTATACTTGCACTTCTTGCATACTCCATACAGAGAACCATTGTTATCAGCATAAAAAGTTAATTTGTCTTCTTTTTTACAAAAGGAACACTTTTGCTTCCCTGTGTTCTGCATACCTGTTGGCTCAGTCGTCGTGCTGGAAGTAGCGGATACCTTAAATCTGAATGCGTTCCCAACACGAGACTGTCGGACAGGCTTACGGGGACGAAATTCAACTACATTGCTGTTTCGCTGCCCATTCATTTGTTTTTTGCTGCCGCGACTACGCCGTACGGCAACAACAGTGACAATGCATCCCAAAGCCGCCAATGCCCCGATGCTCACCCAGGTTAGGTTATTCCACATGTTCATCCCTGCCTTTGCTTTAAAATCTCTCTTGGATCACTCGCCCACGCTCTGTTTCAACACGACTTGAAAATCCCTGTTCGCCGTATATTTTTTGGCGAGAGCAATCAAATCACTGGAAAGAACCCTTCCTTCGTTTGGCTGCTCTTTAGATATTTAAATCATTTATTGCTTATCATTATAACATTGAGTGAGCGCCATCACCATATTCAGGAAAAAGGTGATATTGCAGAAAAAAAGCCGCTCCATAATAGAGCGGCTCGTCCCTCAAAGCAATGAATTATCAGTGCGCAGCATTTTAAATTAAACTTTGAATTTGCTGATTTGTCCTTGCAGATCCTCTGCCATCATAGACAGGTTTCTTGCGGATGAGGCAATTTCCTCCATCGAGGCCAGTTGCTCTTGAGTCGCAGCAGACACGTGCTGTGTCCCGGCTGCAGCTTCCTCGGCAATCACTGAGATTTGTTTGATAAAACCAACAATCTCATCGGTACTTGCAGACATTTGCTCCGATCCGGCAGATACCTCTTCAATTTCACTTGCCACTTTATTAACCGTTTCCTGAATCACTCCAAAGGATGCACCTGCATTTAGCACGACTTCCCGGCCTGTCATGACATCTTGACCATTGGCAGCTACCGCCTCAATCGCATGTGCGGTATCCTTTTGAATCAATCCCACAAGCTCTGTAATTTGTTGGGCAGAATGGGCAGACTGTTCAGCCAGCTTGCGTACTTCGCCTGCAACTACAGCAAATCCGCGACCGTGTTCTCCTGCGCGGGCCGCTTCAATGGCAGCATTCAGGGCCAGGAGGTTGGTCTGACTCGAAATATTGGTAATCACATCAATAATCTTGCCAATTTCATCTGAACGCTCTCCCAATCCAGCCATCAGATCCGCCAAGCTATTCATGGAGTTATTTACAGCATTCATTTGCGTCACAGCCTGCTGGATCATCTGGTTGCCTTCGGCCGATTTGTGAGCCGCATCCTGTGCCGATGCAAATACATTTTGCGCACGAATGGCAATTTGTTCCACACCAATAGACATTTCTTCAATGGCCTGGGACGATTTGGTCACCATATCCACCTGTTTTCCCGTCCCTGTAGCCACTTCTTGCACCGTTTCCGTTATTTGTGCAGAAGCTTGGCTATTTTGCTCTGCGCTGGCCGTCAATTCCTCTGAAGAAGTGGTTACCAGTCCAGTCGTGTTGCTAACGGACTGAATCAGTTGGCGAAGGTTCTCAACCATCTTATTAAAGGAATGGGACAACATGCTGATCTCATCCTTGCCCTTTACTATTATAGCTTCACTTGTGAGATCACCCGAAGCAATGCTTTCAGCAGCACGACTGATTCGGAAAATGGGTTTGGAAATAATTTGCGCAATGATGATTGCCATAATCAGTGCCAACAAAACAGCAGCAATACTCAATATAATGACTACTTGTCTACCCGAGATAAAGTTGTCAACGGCTTCTTGCGTAATCTGTTTTGAACCATCTGAGTTCAGCTCAATAAGTTGATCGATCGTATCGCTCGCACTATAAAACAGCGCATAGGACTCTTTGTGCAGAATGCTGGATTGAACATAATCATTAGCTTTCCCTGCCGCAATTACCGCTGGCAGCTTATCCAGGTATTCTGCATATTTTTTAGAGAAATTCTCGTACATTTCACGTTCTTTAGGACTGGCAGTTAGTTTTTCGTATATTTTCCGGTCGATCTCGACCTTTTTCAAAACCTTATCGTATTCCGCCTGAACCTTCTTCACTTCCGCTGGGTCGCGTTCAACAATAATATTCAAGGAGAGCCGTTCTACATCAGATACGTCGCCGTTCAGCGTTCCCAGAATCGCTACACTAGGCATCCAACGGCTATCGATTTCCATCGATTTATCACCCAGGTTTTTCATTTTGGAGATGGACACTAAGCTAATGACGATCAATAAGGCAATAACCGAAAGAAAACCCAATAACAATTTTGCTCGGATATTAAACTTCATATTTTCGCTCCTTAATCTCTTGTAGTACATATTATATCGACAACAATCGACAAATTGTTTATACAAAATTTAAGAGATTTTAGAACTGTATCCAATAGGGAAACTTTTTGTACGGTTTAGTGCAGCTAAATTCGGTTAATTTTATAAACCGCGTTGGGACTATTTATTTCACGATCTCCAACAGTTGTTCCGCCATATAGCGAGGGGAGTGGTGAAAATCCCGATTCACCCACTCTATGATCATCCCCAGAATAGCGTAAGCATAATAACTGGTCTGAATCTCCCGATTGATGTGATTATTCTCCTGTGTATTTACATAAACGAAAAACCAGTCCAACACAAAAGTGTCGGGCTGGTTTATATGTTATACCATGATTTTCAGGCGTGGGCAGGTTGTAGAGCTACTTAAAGAACTCTACATGATTGATGATCAGCTTTCTGAATGGGGAGAGCAGCAAAAACGTGAGCTTGAATCCAATATTGCTCTGTTGTTAGGTCGAGAACTTGAGGAGCTGGAACCAAACCTACATAAACTAATTGTGAGGAATGTCCCCAATCTGGTAGCACTACATAATGTAGCAATACAGAATATTACAAACGAAAACTATACACAGCCCTTTGTTCAGCAAATCTCCGCACACCGATAGTATAGGAAGGGGATGAATAGAAGTTTTTCCGATACTTGTAATGATTCTTTAACTGGAATTCAACTGCTTTCTTCCTCAAACTCTTAGGTAGTTCTTTGGGATTAATCTTATTAATCATTCCTAAATATGTATAAAAATTAATGTCCTTAGTCACTTTATCAACAGAACTTTTACCTAAAGCTGCCGTGATACTTTTTAAATCTTTAAAGAAAAGAACGTTTCCTTCATCATCCGAACAATATAACAGATGGCTAATCAATTAGTCAATAGTTTTTTTACATTCTAAATTACAGTATAAAAAAACTGAATTGTTGGATTTAAACTTAGATTATTTAAACTTTAAGCGCGATGATTCGTTACATCATAATTAATATGAAGCTGACAAATATCATATATAGGAAGCGAAAAATTCGAGCCGCCATTTTGTCGGAAAAATTGATCCTACTCCATCCGTTTTCACCAAGCCACATCCTTGAAAGTATATGCATTATGTATAGACTTTTATTGCCTACCCAAGTACAACAATTTGTCACGGTGGATGTCGGAGCATGGTGAGTTAATTTTGACTCACCTTCGTTTGAAGAAAGGTGTATGCAAATATCATCCCTCTTTATTCAGATAGGTTAATTACACAAAAAAGCTCGCTCCCTATTGTTTAAGGAGCAAGCTTAATATTTCTTATATAGAACTGGTATTGTAATGCAACTTACTTATCTTCATCATTAAAAATAGCTTCAAACTCTTCATCTGTGTAATCTCTATTGCTAGGTACATGATAACGCTGGGGAAGTCCATTATGATCTAATACATGATCAACGATCCCATCCCTATCCGAAACAACAAAAGTAATTTCATCATCGCCTTCATAACTTTTTGGCGTGATATCAGCCAAAACCAACCAAGCAGCACCCTCAACTCTGTAGAATTCCGGGTAAAATTTTACGGACTTCTCAGTGTCATCATGAATTACACCGTATAGCTTATATTTTTCTTGATAATCCTGAGCAATTTTTCTAGCTTGTTTAGCTGTTAAATTAGTATTCACTCTTTCGTCCACTATTCTTCATATCCTTTCCAACTAGGCAGAGGCCACTGTCCGTTTCTCAATTTATAAATATATCTCTGTGCTTCGTATATTTCAGAGGAATTAAATTTGTCTTTACTTTTCATAATTTCATTATAAACATACTCTTCTTTTTCTATAGTCGATAATTTCATATATTTTTCTTTTCCAAGTTCTCCAAAGTGTTTTGCATGATAAGATTCGTGAATCGCACTTAAGTAAGAAGCATCAGGACGTAAAATAATTTGTCCTGTACTAGGATTAAATCCACCTACAGCTTTTTCAGGAAGTATGGCTCCCTTTTTATCAATCAAAACCTTTACATCAATATCATTCATTTCTTTTTTAAAAGATTTTCTCACTAACATTCATAATTTTCAGTCCATCTGGTGTCATTCTTCTCTGACCACTTACAGGCATCTCTTCCCACGATTTCAAATCCAAATCATGGCCTTTGGGAAATGGTCTTATCTCACCGTTAAATTTTATAGTATTCCCAATCCCAAGTTTAGGCTTGATTATTGAGCTGACTCCTCCAAATAATCCTGCCGTACCGATCATATTAGCCCAGTGTTCCTTTGACCAAGCGTTGCTAGGGTTAAATGCTCCCTGAATCATACCCGTTACTCCAAATGTACCGAAATTGAGCATGTCATTCCATGAATCGTTTTGTTTAGCTGCCCGTTCCATGTACCCTTGATACATTCCTTTTGGAATACCAAATGTCCAATAGTCTAAAAACTCTCCTACTGAATCATAGCGTTTTTCATATCTTTCCTCAGCAGCGTCTACAAAATCCTGGCCTAGTTCAGTTAAACTATTTCTGGAATGCATTCCGTGTATCTGGAGCAGGAACAGCACATGAATTCGGTGGAGGTGGTAAACAACTTGCGTCAATGTTACCTGCTTCCATCAGATCAGCTAATCTAAATTTATCCGCATGATGACGCAATTCTTTTGCTATAGATTCCGTAAGTGTAACAAAGTCAGCCATATTCTTCTGAGAGGTTTGGAAGGAATAGTAAAAATGTTCTTTAGTCAGTCCTTCCCACAATTGTCCCATAGATGAAATTTGTTGTACTAACTGACCATTCATTTGAGTTACTAATTGTTGTGCCTGTTCGAATTGCTTCGTGATGCCAAGTTCCTGAGCAATATTGGCTTGTGTTTTTAGCATAGGGATTAAAATTATTTGACTCCCTGTCAGTATGCTGGTTATTTCCATCTCTCACTCCATAAATCCTCTCTAACTCAACAATACATTTTGAAGCCAAGTACAAATCAAAAAGGCTAGACGGAATAACCATCTAACCTCTTGATAATAGTTGATTTTCTAAGGTCTACTGTGATCTTGAACCTGAGAGCATTTTATTCTCAGATTCCCCGTGATGACCTGTTGGTTTATAATTAGAGCCGTTTTAGGAGTGTATTATTTCAAAGCCTTTTTCATTCCGATTTTATTTATGTTTAAGCACCCCCAATTTGGTCATTAGGTTGTATCCTCTGATTGTGGATGTTTGATTGAACAGGTACAGTAACAATAAACAAAAAGCTAGCCGCGATGATCAGTAGTACCATTTTTTTTAACATTGTCTAACCACACCTTTTCAATAAGATTTAAATACTCCGCTTTGGTTTGAGGAACCGCATGAGCACGAAAACGCTCAAACAGCCCTATGCAGTTTATATAATAAGTCTCATTATTTAGTGTATGATAACTTACCATTGCATAGAGCAAATGTTTGAAACCATCACTATACATGTCTTGATGTAAATAATAATAGGCCAACTCATAACCAAATCGTGCAAACTGCTCTGGTATGACTTGTTTAGTATACACGTCAGATGATAACTGCTCTTGTTGCACAAATGAGTCAATAACCGTTTCAAAATGTTTAAGTATATCATTTATATTTAGCTCATATCGGTTTGCAGCAAGCATTACGTTTAACAGCTTAGTAACTATTTCTTTCGTTATATTTGTTGATGTAATGTACTCAACGTATTCCGTAAGCACACTTGTATCCCCAGACAGGAGTTTATTAACATAAGTATTACCTTCTGCCCACTGTTGAAACAAGCCGATCCAATGTCGGGTATCCTCGTCTGTCTCTTTTACCCAATCTAAATTAGCGTAGGCGTATGTATATTGTAGAGCTTGTTGATAATCGCCTTGGGCTTCACAGACACTTGCACACAGTAAATCGGCATAGGCGATGTATACAAACATAGGACGACTTAGCTTTTTTGAGGACTCATCACACTCTCGACTCTTCTGTTGGTGTTTCAAAGTATATTGGATTTCCGCTTTAGCTCTCATTTTTTTCGCCATTTCATCAACCTTGTCCCAATTACGCAAAGACCTGTACACGTTTGCCAAATCCTTCAAAGCGTCAAGCTGGTCTATTTCATCCAGACGTTCGACAAAGGCTTCAAAAACGGCTGCTACCCTAACATTTTGGTTTTGATCATCCCCAATTTGAATCGTGAACATACGGTACTGACAAATCGCCAAACGCTCGGAGTGCTGATATTTCTCCACTTCTGCCACGTTCTCATAGAGTATCAATGCCGCTTCATGTTGACCCTGCGCGAATAGGTCTTCCGCAAT
>NZ_JAFFQR010000040.1 GCF_020736845.1 Paenibacillus farraposensis | reverse complement strand
GCTACGAACACCACAGTGGCGTTGAAATGGACAGCAGTAACAGGAGCAACCGGATATGATCTGGAAGTGGACGGCGTGATCGTTCCCGTCAATGGTCTGGTTTATACAAAGAGTGCATTAGTGGCGAATAGCGAGCATGCGTTCCGAGTACGAGCGAAAACCGCAGCAGGAGTAGGAGCGTGGAGTGAGATCGTCACCGGTGTGACTTT
>NZ_JAFFQR010000039.1 GCF_020736845.1 Paenibacillus farraposensis | reverse complement strand
GGAGAACGCTGCTATCGCACAGGCGACCTGGTGCGCTGGAATGCGGACGGGACGCTGGAATACAAGGGCCGGATCGACGCCCAGGTCAAAATCCGGGGGTACCGGATCGAGCTGGGCGAGGTGGAAGCGCAGCTGCTGAAGCTGGAAGCAGTGCGAGAAGCCGTCGTGATCGCACGTGAGGACGAGCAGGGACAGAAGCAGCTGTGCGCCTATGTGGTGACCCATGCGGATGTAGCGGCAAACGAGCTGCGAAGCG
>NZ_JAFFQR010000038.1 GCF_020736845.1 Paenibacillus farraposensis | reverse complement strand
ATTTGAATGTAGGTACACTTAGCAGCATCGTCACAGGCAATCGTTCTTTATCTGTTAACCAGTTAGATCGCATTACTGCTGGGATGGAATTACCACCAGACTATTTTTATGAACGCTACATTGAAGAGTGCATCATAGAATCACCATCTCTGCATTGGCGAAAAATAAGCCCATTTTTATATCGCTGTGCGGAGCTTGGTCGATTGGATTGTATACAGTGCGTTATGAGTCTGTTGTTAGATACTTCAATGTACATTCCGTTACTTTTTGAAATGGCTGAGGACTTGTTTCAAAAAGGGGAGTACCAGGAAGCGGCCACCTGCCTTTATGAAAACGTGGCTGAGAGTGAAAGAAAGCAGCATTCAGAACGGCTTGCTTTATGTCAGTATCGGTTGTTCAGCCTCCGGATCGGGAAAGATCAGGCTCAAAATCTTCAAACGGCGGCAAAATTTGAACCCTTTGTCGACCGTTTGGATGAAATTGACCAACTAGATGCCTTGAAAGACTTGGCCAACGT
>NZ_JAFFQR010000005.1 GCF_020736845.1 Paenibacillus farraposensis | reverse complement strand
CCGTTAAGCCCTCCAGCGCCGATGGTACTTGGACCGCAGGGTCCTGGGAGAGTAGGACGCCGCCAAGCAATAAGTAAAGAAGATCATAATCTCATTGAGATTATGATCTTTTTTTTGTATTTTTACAATTTTTATGTATATCTGAGGTTGACAGCGAGAAAAGGCTTTGCGACACTCTAGTGGGTAATCTTTTGATGAAGGCATAAGAAAGTATACGAGCGAGGTGAGGAAGTTATGGAGATTAGACAATTACAACGTGAGGAATTTGATGCTGCTATTGAATTATCCCAATATGCTTTTCAGTTAACAATGTCTCCGGAGGATCTGGAGAAATTGAAGAAAAAGTTTAAGCCAGAACAAACATGGGGCATCTTCGACGGACTTGAATTGAATGCCAAGCTGACTTTGCTACCCTTGCAGGTATACATACATGGTCAGGTTTTTAAGATGGGTGGCATTGCAGGTGTGGCAACATGGCCGGAAAAGCGTCGCGGGGGCATGGTTTCACGTTTATTGACGCATGCGCTTAAAGAGATGAAGTCTGCGGGACAGAGCCTTTCTTTTCTGCACCCATTCTCTTTTGCTTTCTATCGTAAATTTGGATGGGAAACGTATATTGAGTACCAAAAGTATGTCATTCCGATTGATAAATTCCCTGTTAAGCATAAAGCAGAAGGCATAGTCAATCGGGATATTAAAGATATTTTTGAACTGAACCAAGTGTATCAAGCGTATGCCTCACGTTATAATGGTACGTTGGTACGAGATCAGGAATGGTGGCAAGAGCGGATTCTCAATAAGAACTATAGAACCGCAGTTTATTACTCTGAAGCAGGCACCCCTCAAGGATATGCACTGTACAAAATTGAAGATAAGCAGTTAAATTGCGATGAATTGGTATATGAGAATGAAACGGCACGTCTGGCTTTATGGACTTATTTTGCAAATCATGATTCCATGATAACTCAAGGCAAATTTATTTACATGCCTGCAGATGACAATCTGCCGTTTTTGCTTGATGATCCACGAATTCAACAGGAGACGGTGCCATATTTTATGGGACGTATTGTGGATGCGGCTGCTTTTGTAGAGAAATATCCTTTTTCAGCAATTGGACAGGAAACACGTTTGACCTTAAAGCTGACAGATCATTATGCTCCGTGGAATGAAGGGATATGGACATTAACGATAAACCCGGAAGGGAAAGGATGTTTACAGCGAGTAGACACAAGCAATTCTGACGAAAACATAATAGCTGCTGATTTGAATCTTGGCATCCAATCGTTGACGACTCTAATGCTTGGCTACCAACGGGCTGATGATCTAAATAAGTGGGGACGTATTGAAGGAAGTCGTGAGTCTGTGTCAGCACTGAAGCGCGTAATACCAATAAAACAGACGTTTTTATTGGATTTTTTCTAATCCTACTGTACGTTATCCCAGAAATGCGGAGTGGCACTGAAAGTACTGTTTGTTTCCGTTGTAGCGCATGCAGTAGTACAATTAGCTAAATTATTATGGTTAAATGATATCATGATGATGTTCAGGACTCTTTCCAATTGGGGAGAGTTTTTTCTTTGCTCGTATAAATCATAACTAGATTGCGAAAAATGGTATTGACCCCTTGGCAAAAATGAAAAATATGCTATAATGTGAATATAGTCAAAGAAAGTCAAAGTCAATGAAGTTTAGTGTGATTTTTGTAAGGTGATTATACTGTGTATGATTTATCGCAAATAAAGGTCACACTATAGGCTGAACGACACGTTTCCAAGAGATACAGGAGGGTGAATTGCCCTGCCTCAGGCTTAGATTCGTGACTTTACCGTTTGGTTAAGTTCAATATACGGCGGACTCTAAGGAGCGTGAAATGTACTTGAATACTTGCGTTTCCGTTAGCGGAGGATGATGAAATGCGCAATGTTTCCGATATTATTGAACAATATTTGAAAAGCATGCTGCTGGAAAGTCCCCAAGGTCTAGTGGAAATCCAGCGTAATGATTTGGCTGACCGCTTTTCCTGCGTGCCGTCGCAAATTAATTATGTAATTAGTACCCGTTTTACGCTGGAAAAAGGCTATGTGGTGGAAAGCAAACGCGGTGGCGGTGGTTACATTCGCATTCAGCGGATTCAGTTGCCCGCACAGCATGCGATCCATACTCATCTTCATCAGAGCATTGGGGAGGAAATTAGCCAATCGGCGGCAGACGGACTGATTTATCAGCTAGAGGAAGCACGTTTTTTAAGCAAAAGGGAAGCTGCTTTAATGAAGGCCGCTTTATCGAGGGATACATTGTTACTAAAGCTCCCCTTTCGTGACCAATTGCGGGCAAGGCTGCTTAAGGCTATGCTGATCTCGTTATTGGCGACTAAATAGCTAGTAGCTATTAATCTGTAAATAGAGATTTACGATTGAAATGTAGGGATTTGTAGAAATCCAGACATTGAAGGAGGTGCTTTTATGCTGTGCCAGGAATGTAATATGCGGCCGGCAACTTTGCATTTCACCAAGATTGTGAATGGCGAAAAGACAGAGTTTCATTTTTGTGAGGCGTGTGCAAGGGAAAAAGGGGAGATGATCCCTGGAACACCCAACGGCTTTTCGATTCATAGCTTGTTGTCGGGGATGCTGGATTTTGACTCCAGCGCCAAGAGCCAGTCTTCCAGCCACAATGGTCCACAGAATCTGCAATGCAAGGATTGTGGCATGACTTACACACAGTTTAGTAAACTGGGGCGTTTTGGGTGCCCGTCGTGCTATCAATATTTTGGCAGTCGTCTTGACCCATTGTTCAAGCGCGTGCATGGAAGCACGAGTCATGTGGGTAAAGTTCCGGTCCGGACTGGAGGCAGACTGAAGATAAAACGGCAGATTGAGGATTTGAAGAAAGAGATGCAACAGCATATATTACAGGAAGAATTCGAGGCAGCTGCCAAGCTTAGAGATCAAATCAGACAGCTTGAAAAAGAAATGACTGAAGAATAAAGTTTGTGAAGAGTAGGAGGGATGCGTGATGCCCAATATCCGATTTACGGAAAAGCCGCTAAGTGATTGGATGCGTGGTGATGCTGCGGATTCGGAGATTGTCATTAGCAGTCGGGTAAGAATTGCGCGTAACTTGCAGCACCTGCCTTTTCCTATGCTTGCTACTAATCAGCAGTCGGAAGAAGTGCTTCAACGCTTGACGGATATCCTTCAGTATGATGACTTGAGCCGGTTTGGCACTTTTCATGCCTTAAAAATATCCGAATTAGATGAGATCGACAAGCAGGTACTGGTGGAGAAGCATTTGATTAGTCCTAATTTGGCCAACGAATCCCGCAACGGTGCTGTATTGATAAGTGATGATGAATCGGTTAGTGTTATGATAAACGAAGAAGATCATCTGCGTATTCAATGCTTATATCCGGGATGTCAGGTTAGAGAAGCCTGGGAACGAGCGATGTTCATTGATGATGCATTTGAAGCGCATGTGGATTATGCGTTTGATGATCGGAGAGGTTTTCTGACCAGTTGCCCGACAAATGTCGGCACAGGTATGAGAGCTTCGGTGATGATGCATCTGCCCGCATTAGTCATGACACACCAAATCAATCGTATATTGTCCGCTGTTTCACAGGTGGGTCTTACCGTTCGTGGCATTTATGGTGAAGGCAGCGAAGCGGCCGGTAATCTGTTTCAGATTTCGAATCAAATTACATTAGGGCAAACCGAAGCGGAGATTATTGAAAATTTGCATGGCGTTGTGCTGCAAATCATAGAGCATGAGCGTTCTGCCAGAGAACGGCTGATGAATGAGTCTATGCTGCGAATTACAGATCGGGTAATGCGTTCATTTGGTATTTTATCATATGCAGCGGTGATCGATTCGAAGGAGGCTGCACAGCGGCTGTCCGATGTACGTCTCGGCGTGGATTTGGGGATTTTGGAGCGTCCATCCACTGCAACGATGAATGAGCTGAATGTGATGACACAACCCGGATTCCTGCAAAAAAGCTTTGGTGATAAAATGAATACGGGTGAGCGCGATATGTATCGGGCGAAGCTGATCCGGCAAAAATTAGGCACAACCCTTTAATATATAGATTGATTGAAATACACACTGTGGAGGTGCAGGATATATGATGTTTGGAAGATTTACGGAACGTGCACAAAAAGTGCTTGCCTTGGCTCAAGAAGAAGCGGTTCGACTGGGACATAACAACATTGGTACAGAACACATTTTGCTCGGTCTTATTCGCGAAGGCGAAGGAATAGCAGCAAAAGCCTTGATTGGCTTGGGACTGGGACTGGAGAAAATCCAGGATGAAGTGGAGACGCTTATTGGACGCGGTCAAGAACAACCGACGAACATTGCCTATACTCCACGAGCTAAAAAGGTTATCGAGCTGTCTATGGATGAAGCCCGTAAGCTGGGTCATACTTATGTGGGCACAGAGCATATTTTGCTCGGCCTTATTCGTGAAGGGGAAGGCGTAGCAGCCCGTGTATTGAACAACTTGGGCATCAGCCTGAACAAAGCACGCCAGCAAGTACTTCAATTGCTCGGCAGCAGCGAAGCTGTTTCCAGCCACCACGGTGCCCCGACTAATGTCAGCACACCAACGCTGGATAGTCTGGCACGCGATCTGACAGCATCTGCGAAGGAAAATAACCTGGACCCTGTTATTGGGCGCAGCAAGGAAATTGAGCGCGTCATTCAGGTGCTCAGCCGTCGTACCAAGAACAATCCGGTTCTGATCGGTGAGCCTGGGGTAGGTAAAACAGCGATTGCCGAAGGATTGGCGCAAAAAATTATAGCAAATGAAATCCCCGAAACGTTGCGTGACAAACGCGTAATGACACTCGATATGGGCTCTGTGGTAGCAGGCACCAAGTATCGCGGTGAATTTGAGGATCGTTTGAAAAAGATTATGGACGAGATTCGTCAAGCCGGAAACATTATTTTGTTCATTGATGAGCTGCATACGCTGATCGGCGCTGGTGGTGCGGAAGGTGCAATTGATGCCTCCAACATCCTGAAGCCTGCACTCGCTCGCGGCGAACTGCAATGCATCGGTGCGACTACGCTGGATGAATATCGCAAATATATTGAGAAGGATGCGGCTTTGGAGCGGCGTTTTCAGCCAATTGCAGTGGATCAGCCTTCTCCGGAAGAAGCGATTCAAATTTTGTATGGCCTGCGGGACCGCTACGAAGCGCATCACCGTGTGAAAATCACAGATGAGGCTATTGAAGCAGCAGTAAGATTGTCGGATCGTTATATTACCGACCGTTTCCTGCCGGATAAGGCCATTGACCTTATTGATGAAGCGGGCTCCAAGGTAAGGCTGAATTCCTACACCGTACCGCCAAACCTGAAACAACTGGAAAACCGTCTGGAAGACATCCGCAAGGAAAAGGATTCAGCGGTACAAAGCCAGGAGTTCGAAAAGGCCGCAGCGTTGCGTGATACAGAGCAAAAAATTCGTGAAGAGCTGGACGTTACAAAAAATCAATGGAAAGAACAACAAGGACGCACAGATTCCGAAGTTACACCGGAGGATATCGCTCAGGTTGTTGCAATTTGGACAGGTGTCCCGGTTAGCAAGCTGAAAGAGGAAGAAACACACCGCTTGCTGAATATGGAACAGTTGTTGCATGAGCGGGTAATTGGGCAGGACGAAGCTGTTAAGGCAGTAAGCCGTGCCATTCGCCGCGCACGAGCTGGTCTGAAAGATCCGAAGCGTCCAATCGGCTCCTTTATTTTCCTCGGTCCAACCGGGGTTGGTAAAACCGAATTGGCACGGGCATTGGCTGAATCCATGTTCGGAGATGAAAATGCGGTTATCCGTATCGATATGTCCGAATATATGGAGAAACACTCTACGTCCCGTCTGGTAGGTGCGCCTCCAGGATATGTCGGATATGAAGAGGGCGGCCAACTGACGGAGAAGGTTCGTCGTAAGCCATACTCTGTTGTGTTGCTGGATGAAATCGAAAAAGCGCACCCAGAAGTATTCAATATTCTGCTTCAAGTGCTGGAAGATGGACGTCTGACCGATTCCAAAGGCCGTGTCGTTGATTTCCGCAACACTCTGATCATCCTGACCTCCAATGTGGGCGCACAGGCGATCAAACGCAACTCTACGCTCGGCTTCACAGCCGTTGTAGATGCGGGTGCGGAATACGATAACATGAAGAGTAAAGTGATGGATGAGCTGAAGAAAAGCTTCCGTCCAGAGTTCTTGAACCGGATTGATGAAATTATCGTGTTCCATTCTCTCGAAGAGAAACATATCGCCGAGATCGTGTCGCTTATGTCTGAGGAACTGCGTAAGCGCCTGAACGAGTACGAGGTGGATTTTGAGCTGACAGACAAGGCTAAGACATTCCTTGCCAAGGAAGGTTTTGATCCGGCTTACGGTGCGCGTCCATTACGTCGTGCAATCCAGAAGCATATTGAGGATCGTCTATCCGAGGAACTGTTGACTGGAAATATTAGCAAAGGTGATGCTCTGCTCATTGATGAGGAGAATGGCGCATTGACAGTAACGAAAAAGGATAACGTATCCGCGAAATCCTAAACGTTTTACTAAATAAAGTTGTGCAGAAGGGTGTCTCGCAGGCTGAAAGCCGCTGCGAAGGCACCCTTTTTATGTATAAAACACTGCGGAATGGTTGGGCAAATGCTTTGGGAAAGTTTGTGATATCGCTTTACGTCCGCCAAGCTTCAATGGTAAACTTTTATTGCTACAGCTCTTTCCGAGCTGTAAAAGATCATTTTGACATGACTCGTCATCAATAAGGAGCCAGAGAATAAAATATGGCTAAAGTAAAAACGAAATATTCCTGTACGGAATGCGGGTATGAATCGCCCAAATGGTACGGAAAATGTCCTGGATGTCAGGCATGGAATTCCATGATAGAAGAAACGGAGAACATTGTAAAAACTCAAGGAATGGGTTCTACCCTTCTTACTCATAGCACAAAAGATAAGCCGCTTCCTATTATTGAGGTGGAGAGTGGCAAAGAAACACGAATTTTGACGGGAATTGGCGAATTGAATCGGGTGCTGGGCGGAGGCATAGTGCCGGGTTCTCTTGTTCTGGTGGGCGGTGATCCGGGAATTGGCAAATCCACGCTTTTGCTGCAAACCTCTAATGAGCTCGCCTTAACCGGTTTAAAAGTGTTGTATGTGTCTGGTGAGGAGTCCGTTCGTCAAACGAAGCTGCGTGCAGACCGTCTGGGTGCCTTGTCCCCTAATTTATACGTATTATGTGAAACAAATTTGGAGACGATTGAAGAAGCGGTGGATAGCTTAAAGCCCGAGTTTTTGGTAATCGACTCTATTCAGACCGTATACTTGCCCGAGGTGACAAGTGCACCGGGGAGTGTGGCTCAGGTGCGGGAGTGTACTTCACGCTTTATGCGAATTGCCAAGGGACTGGGTATCGCTACCGTATTGGTAGGACATGTGACCAAGGAAGGGGCTATTGCAGGCCCGCGTCTTCTGGAGCATATGGTCGATTGTGTTCTTTATTTTGAAGGAGAGCGTCATCATACGTACCGACTGCTGCGTGCGGTCAAGAACCGTTTCGGTTCTACGAATGAGATTGGTATTTTTGAAATGGCTGAAAGTGGTTTGCGTGAGGTGGAGAATCCTTCGGAGCTATTCCTGTCCGAGCGGCCACTGGGGGTGGCTGGTTCGACTGTTGTAGCCAGTGTAGAAGGTACACGACCAGTACTGGTTGAACTGCAAGCACTGATTGCAGCTACGCATTTTCCTTCTCCGCGCCGAATGGGGACAGGAATCGACCATCATCGGATGGGATTAATCATCGCTGTACTGGAAAAGCGGATGGGCATGTTTTTGCAAAACCAGGACGCCTATCTCAATGTAGCCGGCGGTGTGAAGCTGGATGAGCCGGCGGTGGATTTGGCTATAGCAGTGAGCATTGCTTCTAGCTTTCGTGATGCCCCAACCAAGCCGTATGACGTGATTTTCGGCGAGGTGGGGCTGACCGGCGAAGTGCGAGCTGTATCCCGGGCAGAGCAGCGGGTGCGGGAAGCGGAGAAACTGGGCTTCAAGCGCGTGATCATGCCGGAGAAAAGCTTGAAAGGCTGGACACATCCGAAAGGGATTCAAATTATAGGAGTAGGAACGGTGGCAGATGCACTGGCAGCCGCATTAGATTAGGGGGCAATGAAAATGAAAGAAGCGAGCCAACTGGAAAAAATGAACGATTTGCTTCGGCTTGTGGCGCCGGGGACCCCCTTTCGCGATGGATTAGAAAACGTTTTACGTGCTAAAACGGGTGCTCTTCTGGTTGTAGGCTATAGCCCGGAAGTAATGGAAGTCGTGGATGGCGGTTTCTCTATTAATTGTGATTTTTCGCCGAACTATTTGTATGAATTGGCTAAGATGGACGGCGCGATCATATTGAGCGAAGATTTGAAGCGAATTTTGTACGCAAATACGCAGCTGATTCCGGACTCTTCCATTTCGTCGATTGAAACAGGAATTCGGCACCGGACAGCGGAGCGGGTTGCTAAGCAGACAGGTAAGCTCGTTGTGTCTATTTCCCAACGGCGTAATATTATTACGCTGTATCAGGGGACGCTACGGTATGCGCTCAAGGAGATCGGGGTTATTTTAACGAAAGCCAATCAGGCGATTCAGACGCTTGAAAAATATAGAGCTGTATTGGGGCAAGCCTCGACGAATTTGACGGCATCCGAGTTTGAAGAACTGGTGACCATGCCTGAGGTCGTCAATGTCATCCAAAGAATTGAAATGGTGCTGCGCATTAAAATGGAAATCAAACGATTTATTAATGAGCTCGGCAATGAAGGCCGGCTTATCAGCATGCAGATGGAGGAGCTTGTCAGCAATATAGAAGAGGAAGCCTGGCTGCTGTACAAGGATTATGCTAAAGACGACAGCGACGAGAAAATTCGTGAAATTATACTCGGGCTCAAGCGGTCTACGGACGACGAGCTGCTGGATGTAAACCATATTGTGCGTTTATTGGGTTACCCGTCTTCAGCAGCAACATCTGAGGAATATATTGCTGCACGCGGCTATCGGGTACTGAACAAGATACCGCGTCTGCCGAATGTAATTATTCATAATCTGGTGGAGCGGTTTGGGTGCTTCCCGAATGTCATGGCAGCAACGATCGAAGAATTGGATGAGGTAGACGGCATTGGAGAGGTTCGGGCACGTACAATTAAAGAAGGTCTTAAACGTTTGCAAGAACAAGTTTTCATTGACAGGCAAATGTAAATGTAATACAGTGAAAGGATTATAATGGAACAATTCATACATTGAGGTGAAGAGATGATTACCAAATCAATTCCGAACATGTTTACCTTGGGTAACTTGTTTCTCGGAATGATCGCCATTTTATTGGCCGTAGACGGAAAATACAGTCTTGCCGCTATTATGGTTATTGTCGCCATGCTGTTGGACGGACTGGATGGAAGAATGGCCCGGGCGCTGAATGCCCAGAGCGAATTCGGTAAAGAACTGGACTCCTTATCTGATATGATATCTTTTGGTGTAGCTCCCGCAGTTATTATGTACATGGTTGCTTTCCAAGATGCAAATTCGGCTTTGGCCTGGACGGTTACGGCCATTTTTCCGATGTGCGGAGCGCTGCGTTTGGCTCGATTTAACGTACGCCCCGGCGTACCTGGTTATTTTACAGGCTTGCCGATTCCGGCAGCAGGTGGCGTATTAGCAACGTTGTCCTTATTTCATAACACTGTTTCATTGCTTTACATGTCGATTGCCATGCTGCTGGTCTCTTATTTGATGATCAGCTCCATGAGATATCCTAATTTTAAAAAGATCGGACTTCCTAAAAAAGCGCTCTGGATCGCTCCTTGGGTCGTGATTGCAGCGGTAGTGCTGGCCGTTAAATTTCCGGATCAGCTATCAAAATTGATTTTTGTTCCGCTGGTTCTATATGCCTTATATGGAATGAAGCTGAATATCCGCAAGCTTTCACGCAGACGTGGACGCGACCGCGAGCGCTCCGGTCAGGAAGAACAGGACGATCAGTATCGTCATTCGCAACGTTAATATCAGGCAAGAAACAAATAGGCATTTATTTCTTTGAATCATTTCAGGGAGATAAATGCTTTTTTTATGCATAAAAAATGAAAGCACAGGATTAGCTGAGCATGAATTGGATCATACTGGTAAAGAGAGTGATGTATATCCATTAATTGCAGGATGTATGAAAAGAAAAAAAGGAGGTATAAAGGCTCGATGTGGAGAAAGGCTATTTTAACTTTTACAGGATTGTGCGGAGCATGGTTTGGCTACACGTTATACTATCGGGTAGGAGGTATCGTATCTTGGATGCCGCAGTGGTTAAATGATGGTTCTTTACCTGGACTGGCTGTTTGGATGATTGCAGGAGCAGCGCTGTTTATAGCTAGTTGCTCATTTGCAGGTGCATCTGTAGCCAACCGGCTGCAGCGGGGCATTGAACGCTTGATACGGATACCGATGAACGAAATGCTGGCAGGTGCCATTGGTATGGTGATGGGATTGATACTTTCCTTGGCAGCATACCCGCTTTTATCATGGTTGGGGGCACCCGGTCTACTGATTCAGACAGCTGTTACCATCGTATGCGGATATGTCGGTTTGATGGTTGGTCTGGCCAAGAGAGACGAGCTGTCATCCTTTTGGAGTTCCGGTTTTTTTGGCCGGATGACAGATGTGGAAGAACGCAAGCTGGAGGAACATAAAATTTTGGATACCAGCGTCATTATAGACGGGCGTATTGCAGATATTTGCAAGACAGGTTTTATTGAGGGAACCATTGTGATCCCTGAATTTGTGTTGGAGGAACTTCAGCATATTGCAGATTCTTCTGATTTACTCAAGCGCAATCGTGGACGTCGGGGGCTGGATATTCTGAATAAAATCCAAAAAGAGCTGGATGTCAATGTGCTCATTTATGAAGGGGATTTTGAAGAAATTTCAGAAGTCGATAGTAAGCTGGTCAAGCTGGCAAAGGTGCTGCAGGGTAAAGTTGTAACCAATGATTTTAACTTGAACAAGGTATGCGAGCTTCAAGGCGTATCGGTGCTCAATATTAACGACTTGGCGAATGCAGTCAAGCCTGTCGTGCTTCCCGGTGAGGAAATTATGGTACAGATCATTAAAGACGGCAAGGAACATGGGCAGGGTGTGGCCTATCTGGATGATGGAACGATGATTGTTGTGGAAGGCGGACGCGACTATATTGGTTCCCTGATGGAGGTGCTGGTTACAAGTGTGCTTCAGACCTCTGCGGGCCGTATGATCTTTGCCAAGCCAAAATTATTGGAAAAAGCTCAATAAACGCGGTATGATGAAGTAGATGTGTTATCATACGGATCGTCCAAGTGCGATCAGGGCAGGAGCTATTTCAATGAATAATCGGGTAGGAGTCGTCATTGTGGCGGCTGGTCGCGGCTCCCGTATGGGAACGCAGGAGAGTAAGCAATTCTTGCTTTTACGGGACAAGCCCATCTTCATACATACACTTGAGATTTTTGCAGCCATGCCCGAAGTGCATGAAATGGTGATGGTGACGGGAGCCGAAGATGTGGAGCGTTGCCGGGATTGGATTCGTCAATACCAGATCAGTAAAAACGTACAGGTGGTGGCTGGTGGCAGTGAGCGCCAGCATTCGGTTTATTACGGTCTGCGCCACTTGCAGGCGGATTGGGTGATGGTGCATGATGGTGTGCGCCCGCTGATCCAGCCTGAGCTTGTACGTTCATGTCTGGAGGCGGCTCAGCGTTCCGGTGCTTCTGTAGCAGCGGTACCTGTAAAGGATACGATCAAGCAAGTGAACGGAGATGGTATCATTACGTCAACGCCGGATCGCCGAAGTCTGTGGAGTATTCAAACGCCACAGACTTTTCGTCTTTCCGATTTGCTTCGGGCATATGAGGAAGCAGAGCAGGCAGGATTTTTGGGAACAGATGATTCGATGCTGGTAGAGCGGCTAGGGATACCGGTGACGGTCGTCCAAGGCAGCTACAGGAACATCAAAATTACTACGCCTGAGGATTTGGAGATGGCGGCGTTATGGGTAAAGACAGAGGGGGAGGATCTGAAGTGATCAGAGTAGGACAAGGATTTGACGTTCACCAGCTGGTGGAAGGAAGGCCCTGCATCATCGGAGGTGTGAATATTCCCTACGAAAAAGGCCTGCTGGGCCATTCCGATGCAGACGTGCTGCTGCATGCCATTAGCGATGCCATCCTGGGAGCGCTCGGCCTGGGAGACATCGGGAAGCATTTCCCTGATAGCGACCCGGAATTTAAGGATGCCGATAGCCTCAAGCTGCTGGAGCACGTGTGGGGACTGGCCAAGGAGCGCGGGTATCGCTTGGGGAACATCGATTCCACGATTATTGCACAGAAGCCCAAAATGGCATCGTACATCCCGCAGATGAATGAAGTCATTGCCCGGGCGCTGGAGGCAGAGGACCCATCGCAGGTTAACGTGAAGGCAACTACGACAGAGCAGCTTGGTTTTACCGGACGGGGCGAAGGGATCGCTGCTCAATCGGTTGTCTGTCTTATCAAGTAAATGCTATCATCTAGAGTAATTTGATTTGGAGGAGATTATATGAGCACGGAAGTTCGTGTACGCTATGCACCAAGCCCTACGGGGCATCTGCATATTGGAAATGCCAGAACGGCATTATTTAATTATTTGTTTGCCCGCAATCAAGGCGGAAAATTTATTATTCGCATTGAGGACACAGATGTGAAGCGCAACATTGAGGGCGGGGAAGAAAGCCAGCTTAAATATTTGAAATGGTTGGGCATGGACTGGGATGAGAGCATAGACGTAGGAGGCGAGTATGGACCTTATCGCCAGACCGAACGTTTGGACATATATAAAACATATTGGCAGGATTTGCTGGATCGTGGCTTGGCTTATCGGTGCTACTGTACTGAAGAAGAACTGGAACGCGAGCGCGAAGAACAGATGGCGCGCGGGGAGACTCCACGCTATTCAGGGAAACACCGTGATTTGACAGAAGAACAGTGTCAGGCATTTGAAGCGGAGGGCCGTGTACCAAGTATTCGTTTTCGCGTACCAGAGGACCGCGAATATACGTTTGACGATATCGTTAAAGGTCAAATTACGTTTAATTCCAAGGAAAGCGGCGATTTTGTAATCGTCAAAAAAGACGGTATTCCAACATATAACTTTGCCGTAGCGATTGACGATCATTTGATGAAAATATCGCATGTGCTGCGGGGTGAAGATCATGTTTCCAATACACCACGGCAATTGATGATTTTCGAAGCTCTCGGCTGGGAGCCGCCACGCTTCGGTCATATGACGCTGATCGTGGGCGAGGATCACAAAAAGCTAAGCAAACGCAATGAATCCATTATTCAGTTCATGGAGCAGTATGACAAGCTGGGCTATTTGCCAGAAGCCATATTCAATTTTATTGCGCTTTTGGGCTGGTCCCCGGAAGGCGAAGAAGAAATCTATGATCGGGAACAGTTAATCTCGATTTTTGATCCCAATCGTTTGTCCAAAAGCCCGGCAGTGTTCGATACGAACAAGCTTGCTTATTTGAACAATCATTATATTAAAAAGGCTGATCCTGAGCGGATTGCCTGCATGGCGATTCCACATTTGCAGGCAGCGGGACTGTTGCCGGCTGAATTGTCGGCAGAACAGCAGGATTGGGCCAGAGCACTCGTTCGCTTATATCAGGAGCAGATGACCTCTGCGTCCGACATTGTAGCGTTGTCTGAGCTGTTTTTCCGTTCGCATCTGGAGATGGACGACGAAGCGGCGGCTGTGCTGTCCGAAGAGCAGGTGCCTGTGGTACTGAGAGCCTTTGCCGACAAGGTTGAAGCGAGCGAGGAATTTACGGCTCCACAAATGGCCAAGCTGATCAAGGAAGTGCAAAAAGAAACCGGCTTTAAGGGGAAACAGTTGTTTATGCCGATTCGTGTGGCCCTTACTGGTCAGACCCATGGACGGGATCTGAATGAAACCATTTATTTGCTCGGACGTGACAAGGTGTTGGATCGACTTAAGGAGCAAAATAAAGGCTGATATTTCTTGTCAATTTGTTGTCTTTTCGCTATAATGACTCCATTGATATGGATTGATATTTACGTGTAAAGGCTGCGAACAGGAGAAGTACACTGCATAAGGCATCTGCCAGAGAGGACGGCCGAGGGAAACCCGGGCTGGAAGCCGTCCAGATGACCTGCGGAGGAAATGCACCTGGGAGTTGTGCGCCCGAAACCTAATCAGCGTCAACGGCTGATAGTGGCAAGGGCGTAACGAGTCGTTCCCGTTACCGGACGCCTAAGACGGACTTTCCTGCTTTTTAGGCAGAGGTTATGTCCGAAGCAGAGTGGGACCACGTTCATGCGTCTCTGCAGCTCAGGCTGCGGGGGCGCTTTTTCATTTTTATCAGCCTCTGACTCGGTATAAGCTGAAAAATGTCGAAGCGTGCTGATGGATTCGAAAATTGACGAAACGTGCAATGTTATGAAGATGTGGCAACGATATGGAGGGAATAGGAGGGCGACATGTTCAGACATATCAAATCCGACATTCAGACTGTTTTGGATAATGATCCGGCTGCTCGGAGCAAGCTGGAGGTCTTTTTTACGTATTCCGGCGTCCATGCCCTCTGGGCACACCGAATCGCACATTGGTTTTATTTGCGAAACTGGTGTACTTTATCCCGTGTTATATCTCAAATATCGCGATTTATGACAGGTATTGAAATTCATCCCGGCGCCCGGATCGGAGAACGGCTGTTCATTGACCATGGCATGGGAGTAGTCATCGGCGAAACCTGTGAGATCGGCGACGATGTCGTATTGTATCAAGGAGTTACGCTTGGAGGGACCGGCAAAGAGAAGGGTAAGCGTCATCCCACCATTGGGAATAATGTTGTCATAGGCTCTGGTGCCAAAATATTGGGTTCTTTTACAGTTGGAGCGCAGTCCAACATTGGCTCCAACTCGGTAGTACTTAAAGAGGTTCCCCCTAACAGTACGGTGGTAGGTATCCCGGGGCGAGTGGTCAGACAGAATGGCATACGCCCAGACCGGCTCAGTCACCAGCTGCCTGACCCGGTCGTGGATTCTATACAGGGCCTCCAACTGGAAATAGAACGATTACGTGCAGAATTGTCTGATTTGAGGGAGGAGCGATCAGCTCAGAAACATCCGGTGACCCAAGAGAATAAATTACAAGGATAATTTTCATAAGGGAGGAACATAACGATGCCGCTTCAAATTTATAATACAATGACGAGGAGCCGGGAGCCTTTTGTGCCACTGGAGCCCGGGAAGGTTAAAATGTATGTATGCGGGCCAACCGTATATGATTACATTCATATTGGTAATGCACGGCCTGTTATCGTGTTCGACGTGGTGCGCAGCTACCTGGAATATTTGGGTTTTGATGTGAACTATGTGGTGAATTTTACGGATGTCGATGACAAGCTGATCCGCAAAGCTCAGGAACTTGGTGTGGATGTTCCGGCAGTTGCCGAAAAGTTTATCGCGGCCTACTATGAGGATTTGGCCGGATTGAATGTTCCTGCTGCCAGCATAAACCCGCGTGTAACGGAGAGCATGGATCTGATTATAGAGTTTATTAAGGAACTGGTAGACAAAGGCTATGCTTATGAGAATGATGGTGATGTGTTCTATCGGACCAAAATGTTCAAAAGCTACGGACAATTGTCCGGTCAAAATCTGGAGGAGCTGCAGTTCGGAATTCGCATCCAGGTGGATGAACGCAAGGAAAATGCCGAAGATTTTGTCCTCTGGAAGGCGGCAAAGCCGGGAGAAATTTATTGGTCGAGCCCTTGGGGGAACGGACGACCAGGGTGGCATATCGAATGCTCAGCTATGGCTCGCCATTACTTGGGAGATACGCTCGATATCCATGGAGGCGGACAGGATTTACAATTTCCGCACCATGAATGCGAATGCGCGCAATCCGAAGCAATAACGGGCAAGCCGTTGGCCCGCTACTGGATGCATAATGGATACATTCGCATTGATAATGAAAAAATGTCGAAATCACTCGGCAATGGTATTTTGGTTAAAGATTTGCGCGCTCGTCACAAGCCTGAGGCTTTACGCTATTTTATGCTGTCGACGCATTACCGCAATCCGTTGAACTACAACCAAGAGACGATGAGTCAGGCGGAGAACAGTGTCGAACGGATTGCTAATGCCGTGGCTAACGTGAACCATCGCCTAGCCAATGCGTTGAAAGGCAACGAAGAAGTGTCGACAGAGCTGCAATCAAAGCTTGACGGGATATTGCAGCAGTTTGGCGAAAAAATGGATGATGATTTCAATACACCTGATGCGATTACTGCTGTATTTGAATGGGTGAGCGAAGCCAATCACTTGTTGCAGCGTGATGTCGTCAACCAGGCAGAATTGCAGGCAGTGCTCCATACCTTTGATTCGATGAATAAAGTACTTCGTATATATTCGGAGCCAGCAGAAGAGCTGCTGGATGATGAAATTGAACAATTGATCGCAGAACGTGTCGAAGCTCGTAAAACTAAAAACTGGGGCAGAGCCGATGAAATTCGTGATCAACTAGCTGCTAAAGGTATTGTGCTTGAGGATACGGCACAGGGTATGCGGTGGCGTCGAAAATGAGTGATAAGCCACTGAATACGGGGGCTTTAGAGGGCGCGGGAAACTGGTTTCCGTATCCTGCGTCCAAACCGACCCGTCTAATGCCTCCCATTGCGCTAGCTTACATTGGCGATGCTGTGTATGAGGTTGCCGTCCGTCAATATTTGCTGGCGCAGCCCAACCTGCGCCCGAATCATTTACACCGGCGAGCCACAGGACTGGTCTCTGCAAAGGCGCAGAGCCGCATGCTGGGACTGCTGGAGAAGGTGCTGACCGAAGAGGAGCGCGACATTGTCCGGCAAGGAAGAAATGCTAAGTCAGGCAGCCTGCCTAAAAATGCAGATGTGCTTGAGTATCGGCACGCGACTGCGCTGGAGGGACTGATCGGCTTTCTGTATTGTGATGGACGTTTGGACAGATTAAGAGAATTGATCACTTATGGTATTGAACAAATGGAAAACACAGAAAAATCATAATTTGGAACGAATCAGATGGATTTAGCATCCGTCGTTTCCCGGGAGGAAGCTAGATATGGAAGAAGAATGGATTGCCGGTAAGCATTCGGTAACGGAGGCCTTACGCTCAGGCAGAACGATCAATAAAATATGGATTGCAGATAATGCGCAAAAGCATTTGACACTACCGATTACGGCTGAGGCAAAAAAAGCAGGAATCATCGTTCAGCAGGTGGACAAGCGCAAGCTCGATCAAATGGTACCGGGGATTCAGCATCAGGGAGTAGTTGCACAGGCTGCGCCTTTTGCCTATGCCGAAGTGGAAGAATTGCTTGCCAATGCTCGTCATAAGGGGGAAGAGCCGTTTTTGATTTTGCTCGATGAAATTGAAGACCCGCACAATCTGGGCTCCATCCTTCGTACAGCAGACTGCACAGGGGCGCATGGTGTTATTGTGCCCAAGAGGCGTTCGGCAGCCGTAACTGCAACGGTGTCCAAAACGTCGGCAGGTGCTGCTGAGTATGTCCCGGTAGCGCGTGTAAACAATTTGGGACAAACCATTGACCGTCTTAAAGAAGAAGGGGTATGGGTAGTTGGCACAGATGTGGCAGCGACTGACCCTGTATTTGGGAATGGAGTATTTACGGGACCCGTGGCCATTGTCATTGGCAACGAAAATAAAGGAATGGGTCGTTTGATCCGTGAGAAATGTGACGTACTCGTCAAGCTGCCGATGGCGGGGCAAATCAATTCTCTGAATGCTTCTGTAGCGGCAGGTGTCGTTATGTACGAAGTATTGCGCGGGCGACAGGTACGGGACTAACGATATGGCTGACACGCGGGATGTTCTGCTTGTGGACGGTTACAACATGATTGGAGCCTGGCCCGAACTTTCCGCGCTGGTACAATCCGGTATGCAGGAAGCGAGGGACAGGCTTCTTGAACGACTCGCGGATCATCAGGCGTATTCCGGTAGAAGAGTCATCGTCGTATTTGATGCATACAGGGTACCGGGATTGGGAAAAGCTTTTGCCCAGAGTAAAGTCCAGATTTATTTTACGAGAGAAAAAGAGACGGCCGACGAGTGCATCGAGCGATTGGTCCGGGAGCTAAGCAGCAAGAGAAGAAGGATTTACGTAGCGACAAGCGACCAGGTAGAGCAGCATGTAGCTTTTGGCCAGGGCGCACTCAGAGTATCGGCGCGGGAACTGCTGATCGAGATTGAGGAATCCGAAAGTGAAGTACAAAAGCGAATCCAGCAGGATAGCTCCAAATTGTCCCGTAATTCACTGGATGCCAAGCTGAGTCCGGAACTTCGAAAGCTGTTTGAGCGATGGCGAAGGGAATAATCCAGTAATTGGGCGCAGTACCATTTTGAAACCATTGACAATTTTGTTAGTGCTCTTCTTTTTTAGGCTGTTGTGGTTGACGGTATCAGCTTACATCGCGTATACTTGTCGTATATTTGAGAGAGTAACGGGTACCTTGCGTTGCAGCCGGAGGGATTGTTAGTGAGTGTGGACCTCAAGGATATCATGTTGTCAAAGTTTGATTACAAAAATGATGAAGACATTGTCGGAGCAGTCCATGAAGGTGATGGAGAGGCGCTGGAGTTTCTGATTAACAAATACCGGAACTTCGTGCGGGCCAAGGCCAGATCCTACTTCCTGATCGGCGCTGATCGCGAGGATATTATTCAGGAGGGTATGATTGGTCTCTACAAATCCATTCGCGATTTCAAGGGAGACAAGCTAGCTTCGTTCAAGGCCTTCGCCGAATTATGTATTACACGGCAGATTATTACGGCAATCAAGACGGCTACACGACAAAAGCACATTCCTCTGAACTCTTACGTATCTTTGGACAAGCCTATCTACGATGAAGAGTCGGATCGGACGTTGCTCGATGTGATTTGCGGAACACAAGTAAGTGACCCTGAGGAGCTCATTATCAATCAGGAAGAGTTTGTAGGTCTTGAATACAAAATGTCAGAAATTCTGAGCGATCTGGAACGAAAGGTCCTTATGCTGTATCTGGACGGACGTTCATATCAGGAGATTGCAGAAGATTTAGACCGCCATGTGAAATCTATTGATAATGCTTTGCAACGGGTCAAGCGCAAGCTTGAAAAGTATTTGGAAGTAAGAGATAATTGAAGATAGAGGTAGACAAGGGAAAGGCTCGATTTCGAGTCTTTTTTTATTCATTCGGGCAAGGTATGCAGGTTTATATGTGTTAAAAATGATTTATACTAAAAAGATAAATAATAGATATCGCTTGGATGTTGAGGCGGATTTTCAGAGAACATTTTTGAAGGATGAGCAGATGCTAAAAATACACCACAGTAAGGACTGCGAATTGTATGCAAACACTCATTGACATGGAAAACCTCGTGTGATAAAGTGTTTTAGGTAGGCCTAAATTCGCGGTTTTTTTTTAGGATCAATTATGAGACTTCCGGTGTTGGATGTCTTCGGGAGGTGCACATCATGCGGGTAATTATTACTTTGGCTTGTACAACTTGCAAACAAAGAAATTACACAACGACGAAAAACAAGCGTAATCACCCCGACCGCATGGAGATGAAGAAATTCTGTAAGTTCTGTAACGAACAGACATCTCATCGGGAAACCAGATAGTGTTTGGAGGTGTATTCGGAGTGAAACGCAGTTTCAAGTCTCTGTTTTCCTTTTTCTCTGAAAGCTGGGCTGAACTCAAGAAGGTTCGCTGGCCCAATCGTAAAGAACTGACCAACTATACGCTGATTGTCATTGGGACAATTGCGTTCGTCACGATTTATTTTTGGGTTCTCGATATCGGCATTTCCGCTGTAGTCGAAGCGATTATCTAGGAAGGGCTCCAGGTGGCTTGATATGGAAAAAAGATGGTATGTCGTTCATACCTATTCAGGGTATGAGAACAAAGTCAAAGCCAATTTGGAAAAACGCGTTGAGTCCATGGGCATGGAAGACAAGATATTCCGTGTTCTTGTTCCAATGGAAGAAGAACTGGTAACCAAGGATGGTAAGAAAAAAACCGTTATGCGCAAAGTATACCCTGGTTATGTCTTGGTCGAAATGGTCCAAACCGACGACTCTTGGTATGTTGTTCGCAATACGCCAGGTGTTACGGGATTTGTAGGGTCGACAGGCTCGGGTTCCAAGCCGACGCCTTTGCTTCCGGAAGAAGTTGAACAGATCCTGAAGCATATGGGCATGGTAGAGCCGAAACCGAAGATTGAATTCGATGTTAAGGAATCCGTGCGAATTAAAGTTGGTCCTTTTGCGAATTTTGTGGGCTCCGTGGAAGAAATTTTGGTTGAGAAGAGTAAGCTTAAGGTTCATGTCAACATGTTTGGACGGGAAACCCCGCTTGAGTTGGATTATACTCAGGTGGAGAAAATATAGATTTTTCTTACAGGTTTCTTGTGGGAGGATCAATAGGGTCCGTCTACCACTATTGAGTCAAGGAGGTGTCATCCATGGCAAAAAAGGTAATTAAAATGGTAAAACTGCAGATCCCTGCAGGGAAAGCTAATCCAGCGCCTCCAGTAGGTCCAGCCTTGGGTCAAGCAGGTGTCAACATCATGGCATTCTGTAAAGAGTTCAATGCTCGTACTGCTGATCAAGCAGGCCTGATTATCCCGGTTGAAATTTCGGTATTTGAGGATCGTTCTTTCACGTTCATCACCAAAACTCCACCGGCTGCTGTTCTGCTGAAAGTTGCTGCTAAAATCGAAAAAGGTTCCGGTGAACCGAATAAAACGAAAGTTGCAACTGTAAATCGCGCTACTGTTCGTCAAATTGCAGAGCAAAAAATGCCTGACCTTAACGCAGCTTCTGTAGAAGCAGCAATGCGTATGGTTGAAGGTACTGCTCGCAGCATGGGTATCACCATCGTAGATTAATTTTATTAATCTACATGTGCCGGCAGTACGGCTGTCCGGTAAGTGTGGGAGGAATATCCGCTAATACCACATAAGGAGGAAAACATAATGGCTAAACATGGTAAGAAGTACCTGGAAGCTGCCAAGCTGATTAATAGCGAAGCGACTTATGAGCCTTTGGAAGCCGTTGAACTGGTGAAAAAGGCTGCAACTGCTAAATTCGACGAAACCGTTGAAGCAGCAGTTCGTCTGGGTGTAGATGCCCGTAAACAAGACCAGGCTGTTCGTGGTGTTGTTGTCCTGCCGCATGGTACAGGTAAAACACAACGCGTTCTGGTATTTGCAAAAGGTGACAAAGTGAAAGAAGCGGAAGCGGCTGGCGCTGATTTTGTTGGTGATCAAGATATGATCAACAAAATTCAACAAGGCTGGTTCGAGTTCGACGTCTGCGTTGCGACACCTGATATGATGAGTGAGGTTGGTAAACTGGGTCGTTTGCTTGGTGGTAAAGGTTTGATGCCTAACCCTAAAGCGGGCACAGTAACTTTCGACGTTGCCAAGGCTGTTCAAGAAATTAAAGCCGGTAAAATCGAATACCGTCTCGACAAAGCAGGTCAAATTCACGCGCCAATCGGCAAAGCTTCCTTCAGTGCTGAACAACTGAACGAGAATCTTAAAGCCTTGATTGATGCCCTGAACCGTGCGAAACCAGCGGCTGCTAAAGGTGTATACCTGAAAAACATCGCTATTTCTTCGACGATGGGACCAAGTGCACGTGTGAACGCATCTGTTTATAGATAATATTTTGATTGACACGTTTAATCCAATTTGTTATTCTGTAAAAGTTGTGAGTCCTTGTGACTGACCGTTAAAGTTGAATATGCTTACCGTAGACAGTAGGTGCTTTCGAGCTTAATTTCCTACCGAGGTGTTATGATAGAACGTTTCGTGTGACGGGTAATCCCCGTTCATGTGGATTTATCAAGCCTTCGTACTCTACGGAGGCTTTTTTCATGCCTATGAAAGCAGCTTTGTGAGATTAACAGAATGTTTTTTTTGAACAAAGCGAATAAATTGATCAGGAGGTGTACAGTTTGGCAAATGCAAAGGTGATTCAAGCAAAACAAGAGGCTGTGGAAGCAGTAGCTGCAAAACTGCGCGAGAGCGTAACAACTGTGGTTGCTGATTATCGCGGTCTGAACGTTGCCGAAGTAACTGAGCTGCGTAAGCAGCTTCGCGAAGCCGGAATCGAATTTCAAGTGCTGAAAAACACACTGCTCCGCCGGGCAACTGCGGCAGCAGAGTTGACTGAACTGGACGCAGTATTGACAGGTCCTACTGCAGTAGCGTTTGGTAAAGATGATGCTGTGTCTGCAGCTAAAATCTTGAACGATTTCGCTAAGAAAAACAATGCGCTGGAACTGAAAGGTGCGGTTGTAGAAGGTCGTGTTATCGGTGTTGAGGAAATCAAGGCGCTGGCAGAACTGCCATCCCGCGAAGGTCTCCTCTCCATGCTCCTCAGCGTGCTTCAAGCTCCTATGCGCAACTTCGCGCTTGCAGTTAAAGCTGTTGCGGAAAAAGAAGAGCAAAGCGCTTAAGGTAGGAATTGTACTTGCTGTATAGAAGTTAAGAACAAAAATACGAAATTAAATGGAGGTTCAACCATGAGTAAAGAGCAAATCTTGGAAGCAATTAAAGGTATGTCCGTTTTGGAACTGAACGATCTCGTGAAAGCAATCGAAGAAGAATTCGGCGTAACTGCAGCAGCTCCAGTAGCTGTAGTAGGTGGCGCAGCAGGTGGTGCAGCTGAGGCTGAGCAATCCGAGTTTGACGTAATCCTGGCAAGCGCTGGCGCTTCCAAAATCAACGTTATCAAAGCAGTTCGCGAAATCACAGGTCTTGGCCTGAAAGAAGCAAAAGAACTGGTTGACAACGCTCCAAAACCACTGAAAGAAAAAGTGGGTAAAGAAGAAGCTGAATCCATTAAAGCAAAATTGGAAGAAGCAGGCGCTTCTGTAGAAGTAAAATAATTACTGCTATCTAGCAGATAATGTGCTTTTTTAAACAAACCCCTTGAGGTGATCTTCAAGGGGTTTGTTGCTGTAAAACGGTAGTACCAGTGGAGTGCCATGATGTCTGAAACGTGAAAATAAAGGCTATGATGGTATTACAAGCGAAAGAGGTGGTCATGAATGGCTGATCATTACTACTCGAAACGGCCGGAGGCCGTGCATGAACGGCGGAATCTGGAGACAGTGCTGCGGGGGCGCACATACCACTTTGCCAGCGATGCGGGTGTTTTCTCAAAGCAGGGAATTGATTACGGCAGCCGTGTGCTGATTGAAGTGATGCAGCTCCCTGTGCAGGCTTCGGTGCTGGATGTCGGATGCGGGTACGGTCCGATTGGATTAGCGGCGGCAGCGCTTGTGCCAGAGGGTCACGTGACCATGATTGATATTAACGAGCGAGCTGTTGAACTGGCAAAAGAGAATGCGGAACGAAATGGGATTACAAATGTCACTATTCAGCAGAGTGATTTGTTCGCAGAAGTGAAACATGAGCGTTTTGACGTGGTTTTGACGAATCCGCCGATACGTGCAGGGAAAGAAACGGTACATGCCATTTTTGAGCTGGCTTATGAGCACTTAAACGAAGGTGGAGCTTTGTGGGTGGTCATTCAGAAAAAGCAAGGAGCTCCATCGGCGAGTGCCAAAATAGAGACTCTTTTCGGTTCTGTGGAGGAAGTTACAAAGGATAAGGGGTATCGGATTTTAAAAGCTGAAAAAAATTTTAGAAAAAAGCAATAGGACCATTGACTTGAATCCTGGTATATGATATTATTATAAAATGTCAGTATTAGGATGCCCTCCATGACTTTAGTTTATTGAAATGTCAATAGCTTTATGCGTAGAAGGTATAGGAAGCATCCCTATTACGTATAATATAATCATTTTGGGCAAATCTGCAAGTAATGAAGATCTTCCGGCAAGAAGATTTTGCAAATACGGGCTCTTTTTTCGAATGCATTCGAGTAAGAGCTTTTCTGTATTTGTGAATCAAATCTTCTGTATGTGTCTTATTATAAGGTCACAAACAGAGGTTCGCAATGTATTTTTAAAGTGAGTAGACATGAGGGGTGAGTTTAAGTTGGCAGGACATCTTGTTCAATATGGTCGACGCACTCGGCGCAGTTATGCACGCATCAATGAGGTACTCGAGGTTCCGAACCTGATTGAAATCCAACAAAAATCCTACGACTGGTTTTTGGAGGAAGGATTACGGGAGATGTTTCGGGATATTTCTCCAATTCAGGATTTCACAGGAAACCTGATTCTGGAGTTTATTGATTACTCTCTCGGAGAACCTAAATATACCGTTGACGACGCAAAAGAACGCGACGTAACGTATGCAGCACCGCTTCGGGTAAAAGTCCGGCTTATTAATAAAGAAACCGGGGAAGTGAAAGAGCAGGAAGTGTTCATGGGAGACTTCCCGCTGATGACTGAAACGGGTACGTTTATTATTAACGGTGCGGAACGGGTTATTGTCAGCCAGTTGGTTCGCTCTCCCAGCGTCTATTTCAGCACAAAAGTCGACAAGAATGCGAAAACAACATACACCGCAACGGTAATTCCTAACCGGGGAGCTTGGCTTGAGCTGGAGATGGATGCGAAGGATATTATCTATGTCCGGATTGACCGTACTCGTAAAATTCCGGTTACGGTGTTGCTGCGTGCGCTTGGTTTTGGCACTGATGCTGAGATTCTGGATTTGCTCGGCAATGACGAATATATCCGCAACACGCTTGATAAAGACAATACCGACTCTACCGAAAAAGCGCTGATCGAAATTTATGAGCGTCTTCGTCCGGGTGAGCCGCCTACACTGGAAAATGCAAAGAGCTTGCTCGTTGCACGCTTCTTTGATCCAAAACGTTATGATCTGGCCAACGTAGGCCGTTACAAAATCAACAAAAAGCTTCACATCAAAAACCGTCTATTCAATCTACGTCTTGCTGAGACTCTGATTGATACAACAACCGGTGAAATCATCGCTGAAGCAGGGCAAATGGTAGATCGGCGCTTGTTGGACGAGATTTTGCCTCAACTGGAGGCGTCGGTAGGACACCGTACGTATCATGTTGCCAGCGGCGTACTGGAAAGCAATGATATTCCGCTTCAAACGATTGACGTATTCTCGCCGATTGAGGATGGCAAGGTCGTAAAACTGATTGCTAACGGAAATATTGATAAATCGGTGAAACATATCACGCCTGCCGATATTATTTCCTCCATCAGTTATTTTATTAACTTGCTTCACGGAATCGGCAGCACAGACGATATTGATCACTTGGGCAACCGTCGTTTGCGTTCTGTAGGTGAGCTGCTTCAGAACCAGTTTCGTATCGGGTTGTCCCGTATGGAACGCGTGGTACGCGAAAGAATGTCGATTCAGGATGCCAATGTAATTACGCCACAGGCGCTGATTAACATCCGTCCGGTTATCGCTTCGATAAAAGAGTTTTTTGGCAGCTCCCAATTGTCCCAGTTTATGGACCAGACGAACCCGCTTGCTGAACTAACGCACAAGCGTCGTCTGTCCGCACTCGGTCCTGGCGGTTTGACACGCGAACGCGCGGGCATGGAAGTACGTGACGTCCATCCGAGTCACTACGGCCGTATGTGTCCTATCGAGACGCCGGAGGGACCAAACATCGGTTTGATTAACTCCTTGTCTACGTTTGCGCGTATCAATGAATACGGGTTTATCGAAGCCCCATATCGTTGGGTAGATCCGAAGACCGGAAAAGTTACAGACCAGATTGATTACCTGACTGCCGATGAGGAAGATAACTACATCGTAGCTCAGGCAAATGCGGAATTGACGGAGGAAAACACCTTCAAGGATGAAATCGTCATCGTCCGCTATAACAAGCAGTCTGATAACATTATTCCAATGGCTAGTAGCCGTGTTGATTACATGGACGTATCGCCTAAACAGGTCGTATCGGTGGCGACTGCACTGATTCCGTTCCTGGAGAACGATGACTCTAACCGCGCATTGATGGGTTCCAACATGCAACGGCAGGCTGTCCCGCTTCTGATTCCAAAGGCACCTTTGGTTGGAACAGGAATGGAACATAAGTCTGCAAAAGATTCCGGTGTTTGTGTTGTGTCCAAATACAACGGGGTTATCGAACGTTCTTCGGCCAACGAAATTTGGCTGCGTCGGATTGAAACTGTGGATGGCGCTGAAGTAAAAGGCGACATTGTTAAGTATAAATTACACAAATTTATGCGTTCTAACCAAGGAACATGCATCAACCAGCGTCCAATCGTGAACAGAGGCGATATTGTCAAAGTTGGCGATATTCTTGCAGATGGTCCTTCCACGGAGATGGGCGAGCTGGCATTGGGACGTAACGTTGTCGTAGCCTTCATGACTTGGGAAGGTTACAACTACGAGGATGCGATCTTGCTTAGCGAGAAGCTGGTTAAAGAGGACGTATATACCTCGATCCATATCGAGGAATACGAATCCGAAGCCCGCGATACGAAGCTCGGACCGGAGGAAATCACGCGTGATATTCCGAATGTCGGTGAAGAAGCGCTTCGCAATCTGGATGAGCGCGGAATCATTCGCATTGGTGCTGAGATTGCCGCAGGTGACATTCTCGTTGGTAAAGTAACACCTAAGGGTGTGACTGAATTGACGGCTGAAGAGCGTCTCTTGCATGCAATCTTTGGTGAAAAAGCACGCGAGGTTCGCGACACTTCCTTGAGAGTTCCCCACGGAACTGACGGGATCGTTGTAGATGTTAAAGTGTTTACCCGTGAAAATGGCGATGAGCTGCCACCGGGCGTAAACCAGCTGGTGCGTGTGTACATTGCTCAAAAACGTAAAATTTCCGAAGGCGATAAAATGGCTGGACGTCACGGTAACAAGGGTGTCGTTGCCAGGATCTTGCCTGAGGAAGATATGCCATTCCTGCCGGATGGTACGCCGGTACAGGTCGTTCTGAACCCACTGGGCGTTCCTTCACGGATGAATATCGGACAGGTGCTCGAAGTCCATCTGGGTATGGCCGCAATGCGTCTTGGTATTCATGTGGCTACGCCAGTATTCGATGGTGCCAAGGAATATGACGTATTTGATACGATGGAAGAAGCAGGCATGCAGCGCAATGGTAAAACTGTGTTGTATGACGGACGTACAGGGGATCGTTTTGAACGTGAAGTTACTGTGGGTGTCATGCACATGATCAAACTGGCGCACATGGTTGACGATAAAATCCATGCCCGTTCCACGGGTCCTTACTCTCTTGTTACTCAGCAGCCATTGGGCGGTAAAGCTCAATTCGGTGGTCAGCGTTTCGGGGAGATGGAAGTATGGGCGCTGGAAGCCTATGGCGCAGCGTACACGCTTCAGGAAATTTTGACTGTGAAATCCGATGATGTGGTTGGCCGTGTTAAAACTTATGAATCCATCGTCAAAGGTGAAAATGTGCCTGAACCGGGTGTGCCTGAATCCTTCAAGGTCTTGATCAAAGAGCTGCAAAGCTTGGGGATGGACGTGAAGATTCTGTCCGAAGACGAACAAGAGATTGAAATGAGAGAGCTTGATGACGAAGATGACTCAACCGGCGATAAGCTGAGTTTGAATCTGGAAGGCTCTGAGGTTGGTGTAGAGTAGTCTGATCGCTGACTGAATCATAACAGCTTTGTTATATGCCTTGATCCATTCGAGGATGGAATGGGCTTCTTGATACCGCCCGGTTATGCCGGGCGGTATCAAACCTAAAAACTCAGGATTTGGTTAAGGAGGGTTGCTCCTTGTTGGACGTCAACAATTTCGAATATATGAAAATCGGGCTTGCTTCCCCCGAAAAAATTCGTTCTTGGTCCCGCGGAGAAGTCAAAAAACCGGAGACGATTAACTATCGTACACTTAAACCGGAAAAAGAAGGACTATTTTGCGAGAAAATTTTTGGACCTACGAAAGATTGGGAATGTCATTGCGGCAAGTACAAACGTGTACGCTATAAAGGTGTTGTCTGTGACCGTTGTGGTGTAGAAGTTACTCGTGCTAAGGTACGCCGCGAGCGTATGGGACACATCGAGCTGGCTGCCCCTGTATCGCACATTTGGTACTTCAAAGGTATTCCAAGCCGTATGGGTCTGGCTCTTGATATGTCTCCAAGATCTCTCGAAGAGATCATCTACTTCGCATCTTATGTTGTAACTGATCCAGGAGATACGCCGCTGGAGAAAAAGCAACTTCTTTCCGAAAAAGAATATCGCAGTTACCGTGAAAAGTACGGCTACGGATTCCAAGCAGGTATGGGTGCTGAAGCAGTTAAAAAGCTTCTTCAGGACTTGGATATCGATAAAGAACTGGAATTCCTCAAAGAAGAGCTGCGTACGGCTCAAGGCCAGCGTCGTAACCGTGCCATCAAACGTCTTGAAGTGATCGAGGCATTCCGCAACTCTGGTAATCAGCCGGATTGGATGATCATGGACGTGCTGCCTGTTATTCCTCCTGAGCTTCGTCCAATGGTACAGCTGGATGGTGGACGTTTTGCCACCTCTGACTTGAATGACCTGTACCGTCGTGTTATCAATCGTAATAACCGTCTGAAACGCCTGCTGGATTTGGGCGCACCAGATATTATCGTACAAAATGAAAAACGGATGTTGCAGGAAGCTGTTGACGCTCTGATTGATAATGGTCGTCGTGGTCGTCCTGTTACAGGTCCGGGTAACCGTCCATTGAAATCCCTCAGCCACATGCTGAAAGGTAAACAAGGTCGTTTCCGTCAAAACTTGCTTGGAAAACGTGTTGACTACTCTGGCCGTTCCGTTATCGTTGTAGGTCCGTACTTGAAAATGTACCAATGCGGTTTGCCGAAAGAAATGGCGCTGGAGCTGTTTAAACCTTTTGTTATGAAAGAGCTTGTGAACAAAGGCCTGGCACATAACATCAAGAGCGCGAAGCGTAAAGTGGAGCGTGTGAGTGCAGAGGTATGGGATGTACTCGAAGAAGTAATCAAGGAGCATCCGGTTCTTCTTAACCGTGCCCCTACGCTGCACAGACTGGGTATCCAAGCTTTTGAACCGATCCTGGTTGAAGGTCGTGCGATTCGCCTGCATCCGCTCGTATGTACAGCATATAATGCCGACTTTGATGGTGACCAAATGGCGGTTCACGTTCCGTTGTCTGCGGAAGCTCAGGCAGAAGCCCGTCTGCTCATGCTGGCATCCGGTAACATTTTGAATCCAAAAGACGGTAAGCCAGTTGTTACTCCTTCCCAGGATATGGTACTTGGTTCCTTCTATTTGACGATGGACAACAAGGAAGAAAAAGGAAGTAACATGATTCTTCGCAATCCGAATGAGGCTATTTCGGCCTACCAACGGGGTACAGCGGGCTTGCATGCTCGTGTAGCTATTCCGGTTAAGGCGTTGAATAAAACGAGCTTTACAGAGAAACAACAGGATGCAATGCTGATTACAACGGTGGGTAAAATTATCTTTAACGAGATTTTCCCGGCAAGCTTCCCGTACATCAATGATGCTACCCGTGCAAACCTGCTTTATGGTACTGCCGAGGAATTCTTTGTTTACGAGAAGGGTGTAAACCTTACAGAAGCTATTCAAAACGCTCCGCAAGCTAGCGGTGTGGGTAAGGATTACCTTGGTAATATCATCGCCCGTTGTTTTGAGATTTACCATACAACCGAAACAGCCGTAATTCTGGATAAAATCAAGCAGCTTGGTTTTACGTATTCCACTCGTGCGGGTGTGACTGTTGCTGTGGCAGACGTTGTTGTACCTAAAGAGAAACAGGATATTCTTAAAAATTCCGACGATAAGGCCCAGGTTGTAACCAATCAGTACCGTCGTGGTTTGATAACAAACGAGGAGCGCTATGACCGGATTATTGATATCTGGTCCAAAGCCAAAGACGATATTACAGACATTTTGATGAAGTCCATGGATCGATACAATTCCATCATGATGATGGTGGACTCCAAGGCGCGGGGTAACAAATCGCAGATTACCCAGCTTGGTGGGATGCGTGGTCTGATGGCGAACCCATCCGGTCGTATTATCGAGCTCCCAATCAAATCGAACTTCCGTGAAGGTCTGACCGTACTCGAGTACTTCATCTCCACTCACGGAGCGCGTAAAGGTTTGGCCGATACGGCGCTGCGTACAGCTGACTCCGGTTACCTGACTCGCCGGCTTGTTGATGTGGCGCAGGATGTTATCGTGCGCGAAGATGACTGCGGAACGGATAAAGGCTTTACAGTAAGTCGTATCCAGGACGGCAAAGAAGTGATTGAGGACCTGTACGATCGCCTGGAAGGTCGTTATTGCTTTGAAACGGTGCGCCATCCAGAGACCGACGAGATTTTGGCTAGACGTAATGAACTGATTGACTCCAACAAAGCTGAAGCGATTGTTAAAGCTGGAGTCGATAAGGTTCAAATCCGTTCAGTACTAAGCTGCCGCGCCAAACACGGCGTCTGCAAAAAGTGCTACGGTCGCAATCTGGCCACTGGTAAACACGTTGAGATTGGTGAAGCAGTTGGTATTATCGCAGCACAGTCCATCGGTGAACCGGGAACACAGCTCACCATGCGTACGTTCCACACAGGCGGCGTAGCGGGTGATGATATTACGCAAGGTTTGCCTCGTATTCAGGAGCTTTTCGAAGCACGTAATCCTAAAGGTCAGGCAACCATCAGTGAAATTGACGGTGTAGTTAAAGAAGTTCGTGAAGGTAAAGACCGTCGCGAAATTGATATTCAGGGTGAGGCAGAAACGAAAACATACTCGGTGACCTACGGTTCCCGCCTGCGTGTAAGCGAAGGTATGACTGTTGAAGCCGGGGACGAACTGACGGATGGTTCAATTGACCCTAAAGAAATGCTGCGTATTAAAGGTATTCGCGGGGTGCAAAACTACATCCTTCAGGAAGTTCAGCGTGTATACCGTAATCAGGGCGTAGAAATCAACGATAAGCACGTGGAAGTTATGATTCGTCAAATGCTGCGTAAAATTCGTATCATTGATGCGGGTGACACAACGCTGCTTCCAGGCTCTTTTGTTGATGTGCATGAGTATGAAAATGCGAACAAGATAGCGATTCTCAGCGGCAAAGAGCCAGCGGTTGCTAAACCGGTTCTGCTTGGTATCACCAAGGCCTCTCTGGAAACAGACTCCTTCTTGTCCGCAGCTTCCTTCCAGGAAACTACTCGTGTCCTGACCGATGCTGCTATTAAAGGCAAGGTTGACCAGTTGCTTGGTCTGAAAGAGAATGTTATTATCGGTAAATTGATTCCTGCGGGTACAGGTATGAACCGTTACCGTAGTGTGAGATTTGCCCAACCGGATGAGGAGCAATCCTCAACAGAAGGACTCGAACCAATTTCGGCTGAGTAATAGAAAAATAGTAATAGCCCGGAACATCTTATCCTTGCTGAAGCCTTACCCTAGAGGCTTCAGCAGGCAAGTTTCGGTGTTTTTCTAAAAATGCAACGATTTATCTTTTTTTAAATGAATTATAGTTGATAATTATCTTGACATTGCTTATAGTCAATGCTAATATAGCAAAGGTGCGTGAGCAGCCTATATGCTATTAGGTCTTTTCGGAGGAATGAGATATGTCTAAAGAACAGGGACTGCAAGATGCTCATGTCAAAATCGGTACCAAGCAAACCATCCGAATGGTAGAATTGGGCTTCGCCGCAGAAGTATATGTGGCAGAAGATGCAGATCAGCGTCTCACTTCCAATATCATTGCTTTGTGCAACAAGCAGGGAGTTAAAGTTACTCTCGTAGACACAATGAAAAATCTCGGAGTTGCATGCGGGATTGAAGTGGGAGCGGCAATGGCTGCTATCGTAAAACAATAAGGTAAGGAACGTTTTTGTCTATGGAATTTTATTCTGGCCGGCAAAGACTTTTCATTTGTTCTTTTATGAACCGCCTGGGTCTGTGGGCTTAGAAAAAGGTTTGTAAAGTAACAGCAGAAATTGAGGAAGGGGGTGGCAACCAACATGCCAACTATTAACCAACTGGTTCGTAAAGGACGTCAAGCCAAAATCGAGAAATCGAAATCACCAGCTTTGCAAAAAGGTTTTAACGCCTTGAAACGTGAAGCTACCGATATCAGTGCCCCGCAAAAACGTGGAGTGTGCACTCGTGTAGGTACAATGACTCCGAAAAAACCGAACTCCGCACTTCGTAAATATGCCCGTGTTCGTTTGACGAACCGTGTAGAGGTGACTGCTTACATTCCAGGTATTGGACATAACCTTCAGGAACACAGCGTCGTGCTGATTCGTGGCGGTCGTGTAAAAGACCTTCCGGGTGTGCGTTACCACATCGTTCGCGGTGCTTTGGATACTGCAGGCGTAAACAACCGCATGCAAGCTCGTTCCAAATATGGCGCAAAACGCCCTAAAGCTAAAAAATCCTAATGAATATAAACCGCTTATGCAGGTTTAACATGTAAGAAAGGGGGATATCCATGCCACGCAAAGGTCCAGTTACCAAAAGAGACGTGTTGCCAGATCCGGTGTACAACAGCAAGTTGGTTACCCGTTTGATCAACCGCATCATGCTCGACGGAAAACGAGGCGTTGCTCAAAGCATTCTGTACAATGCGTTCAAGCTTATCCAAGAACGTACGGGGAATGACCCAATGGAAGTTTTTGAAGCAGCTATCAAGAATATCATGCCAGTCCTGGAAGTTAAAGCTCGCCGTGTCGGCGGTGCCAACTACCAAGTACCAATCGAGGTAAAACCAGAAAGACGTACGTCCCTGGGATTACGTTGGCTCGTAAATTACTCCCGCAGCCGCGGTGAGAAAACAATGGAAGAGCGTTTGGCAGCTGAGATTATCGACGCTTCCAACAACACAGGCGCTTCCGTGAAAAAACGTGAAGACACACACAAAATGGCTGAAGCGAACAAAGCGTTTGCACACTATCGTTGGTAGGATTCAGCTAAAAAAAATAACTTCAATTTTGAAGGGAGACCCATTTCATGGCAAGAGAGTTCTCCTTGAAAAATACACGTAATATCGGGATCATGGCCCATATTGACGCGGGTAAAACAACCACAACAGAACGGATATTGTTCTACACAGGCCGTACGCACAAAATCGGTGAAGTTCACGAAGGTGCTGCGACAATGGACTGGATGGAACAAGAACAGGAGCGCGGAATCACGATTACTTCCGCTGCTACAACCGCTGCTTGGAAAGGTCACCGCGTCAATATCATCGATACCCCGGGGCACGTTGACTTCACTGTTGAAGTTGAACGTTCCCTTCGTGTATTGGACGGAGCAGTTGGTGTTTTCAGTGCGAAAGAAGGCGTTGAGCCTCAGTCCGAAACCGTATGGAGACAGGCTGACCGCTACGGCGTTCCACGGATCGCATATGTAAACAAAATGGATATCATTGGTGCTGACTTCTTGAATGTTGTATCCGACATGCGTGATCGCCTTCAAGCGAACGCAGTTGCGATTCAATTGCCAATCGGCGCTGAAAATGACTTTTTAGGTATTATTGATATCGTTGGACAAAAGGCCTATATGTACAAAGATGACCTTGGTCAAGATATCGAAGAAACCGAAATTCCTGCGGAATTCAAAGATCAAGTCGAAGAACTTCGCAATGAATTGATCGAGAAGGTTGCTGAACTGGACGAAGATTTGACTATGAAATACCTGGAAGGTGAAGAGATTTCTGTTGAAGAAATCAAAGCCGCTCTCCGTAAAGGTGTTGTAGAAGTTAAGATCTTCCCGGTTATCTGTGGATCTTCTTACCGCAACAAAGGCGTTCAATTGATGTTGGATGCTGTTGTTGACTATCTGCCAGCTCCTATTGATGTACCAAGTATCCAAGGGCATCTGGAAGATGGCACAGAAGTTGAACGTCATTCTTCTGATGAAGAGCCGTTCTCCGCATTGGCCTTCAAAATTATGACGGACCCTTACGTTGGTAAGTTGACATTCTTCCGCGTATACTCCGGTGTGCTTCAATCCGGTTCATACGTATTGAATGCAACAAAGGGCAAACGCGAACGTATCGGACGTATTCTTCAAATGCACGCGAACAGCCGTCAAGAAATCACTGAAGTTTACTCTGGTGATATTGCGGCAGCCGTAGGTTTGAAAGATACAGGTACAGGTGATACACTGTGTGATGAGAAGCATCCTGTTATTCTCGAATCCATGAATTTCCCTGATCCGGTTATCGAAATCGCGGTTGAGCCTAAGACCAAAGCTGACCAAGACAAAATGGCAGTTGCTCTCGGCAAGTTGACTGAAGAAGATCCAACTCTTCGCGCTTCTACTAACGAAGAAACGGGTCAAACCATCTTGGCAGGTATGGGTGAGCTTCACTTGGACATTATCATCGACCGTATGCGTCGTGAGTTCAAAGTGGAAACCAATGTGGGTAAACCACAGGTAGCGTACCGTGAAACATTCCGCGCTCCAGCACGTGTGGAAGGTAAGTTTGTTCGTCAATCCGGTGGTCGTGGTCAATACGGTCATGTATGGGTTGAGTTCGAACCACTCGAAGCAGGTACTGGCAGCCAGTTTGAAAGCAAAGTTGTCGGTGGCTCTGTTCCAAGAGAATACATCGGACCTGCACTTGCTGGTATTGAAGAGCAAATGAAAAACGGTGTCCTGGCAGGCTTCCCGCTTGTAGACGTTAAAGCTACAATCGTGGATGGATCATACCATGATGTCGATTCCAACGAAATGGCATTTAAAATTGCCGGTTCGATGGCGCTGAAAGCAGCGAAAGACAAATGTAAACCTGTATTGCTTGAGCCGATTATGAAAGTTGAAGTAACGGTTCCGGAGGAATACATGGGTGATGTAATGGGTATGTTGAACTCCCGTCGTGGCCGGATTGAAGGTATGGATTCCCGTGGCGGTGCCCAAATCATTCGTGCAATGGTACCATTGTCCGAAATGTTTGGATACTCGACTACACTCCGTTCCGGTACACAAGGACGCGGTGTGTTCTCCATGGAACTTCATCATTATGAAGAAGTTCCGAAGAGCATTGCCGAAGAGATCGTTGCCAAAACCAAAGGCGGCGAGTAATACAGTGTATTAGCTGCCCGGTATACATAAGGGTTACCGAATGGTATCCGGCAGCAAAAAAATAAATTAAGTTATTGAGGAGGAATTGTTCAAATGGCAAAGGCTAAGTTTGAACGTACAAAACCGCACGTTAATATCGGTACTATTGGTCACGTTGACCATGGTAAAACAACTCTGACTGCAGCAATCACAACTGTATTGTCCAAAACTTACGGTGGTGCTGCTGTAGCATTCGACCAAATCGACAAAGCTCCAGAAGAGCGCGAACGCGGTATCACAATCTCCACAGCACACGTGGAATACGAAACACCTAACCGTCACTATGCACACGTTGACTGCCCAGGTCACGCCGACTATGTTAAAAACATGATCACTGGTGCTGCACAAATGGACGGAGCGATTCTGGTTGTATCCGCAGCTGACGGCCCAATGCCACAAACTCGCGAACACATCCTGTTGTCCCGTCAAGTAGGCGTTCCTTACATTGTTGTATTCCTGAACAAATGCGACATGGTTGAAGACGAAGAGCTGTTGGAACTGGTTGAAATGGAAGTTCGCGACTTGCTGAGCGAGTACGAATTCCCAGGCGACGACACTCCAATCACTCGTGGTTCCGCTCGTGAAGCATTGCAAAACCCAGAAGGCGACTGGGCTAAGAAAATCGTTGAAATGTTCGAAACAATCGACACTTACATCCCAACTCCAGAACGCGACACTGACAAGCCTTTCCTTATGCCTGTCGAGGACGTATTCTCCATCACTGGCCGTGGTACAGTTGCTACAGGCCGTGTAGAGCGTGGTACTGTTAAAGTGGGCGACGAAATCGAAATTATCGGTATTCAAGAAGAGTCCCGTAAATCCGTAGTAACAGGCGTGGAAATGTTCCGCAAATTGCTTGATTCCGCTCAAGCTGGTGACAACATCGGCGCACTGCTTCGCGGTGTAGATCGTGCACAAATCGAGCGTGGTCAAGTATTGGCTAAGCCAGGTTCTGTTAACCCGCATACAGAATTCTCTGCTCAAATCTACGTTTTGACTAAAGAAGAGGGTGGACGTCACAAACCTTTCTTCACTGGATACCGTCCGCAGTTCTACTTCCGTACAACTGACGTAACAGGTATCATCACGCTGCCAGAAGGTTCCGAAATGGTTATGCCTGGTGACAACATTACGGTTACTGTTCAACTGATCAGCCCAATTGCGATTGAAGAAGGAACTAAGTTCTCCATTCGTGAAGGCGGCCGTACAGTTGGTGCCGGTGCCGTAGCAACGATCTCTAAATAATAGGGTTACTAGCCTTGAATATAGCAACATTGTACTAGAACGAGTAACATTGTATTGGAACGAAGCTAAACGAGCCCCTGCCCTGGTGCGGGGGCTTTTCTCTTGAGAGTATGGCGAATTACAAATGCAATAGCATCTTTTTGAAAATAGATGTATTGTTTTTTGTGTTTTTACTTGCAATAGGCAGAACTATTAGATATAATAACTAATGTTGTTTGTGACTGTGCGATGATGTGAGAGGTTACTGACACACCCGGCCCCTTTGCCATGGGAGGGGTGTTGGAAAATTTTCACGGAGTATGTCCGATACCAAATTGGGCGATAGAAGGAGGGACTAAAATGGCAAAGCAAAAAATTCGTATTCGTTTGAAAGCTTACGATCACAGAATTCTTGATCAATCCGCTGAGAAAATTGTTGAAACAGCTAAACGTTCGGGTGCTGGTGTATCCGGGCCAATTCCGCTGCCAACTGAAAAACAAGTTATTACTATTCTCCGTGCGGTACACAAGTACAAGGATTCTCGGGAACAATTCGAAATGCGCACTCACAAGCGTTTGATCGATATTGTTAATCCGACTCCACAAACTGTGGATGCCTTGATGCGCTTGGACCTGCCGTCCGGTGTAGATATCGAAATTAAATTGTAATATGTGATTAGGAAAAGAAAAGAGGTGTCAACATGAAAGGTATCTTAGGAAAAAAACTCGGAATGACTCAAGTGTTTACTCCAGAAGGTAACGTACTTGCTGTTACAGTTATCGAAGCAGGTCCTTGCGTTGTTCTGCAAAAGAAAGATCTGGAAAACGATGGATACGAAGCGATCCAACTCGGTTTCTCTGATAAGAAAGAAAAAAGATCGAATAAACCAGAAGCAGGACATGCGAAAAAAGCTAATACTGCACCTAAGCGCTACGTTCGTGAACTTCGTGGCATCGACCTTGCTGCGTACGAGGTTGGTCAAGAACTGAAGGCTGATGTCTTCACAGAAGGCGAATTCGTTGACGTAACAGGTATTTCCAAAGGCAAAGGCTTTGCTGGCGTTATCAAACGTTGGGGACAAAGCCGCGGACCAATGGCGCACGGTTCTCGTTACCACAGAGGTCCAGGTTCCATGGGCTCTATTCAAGCCAATCGCGTTCCTAAAGGTAAACACTTGCCAGGACACATGGGGCATGAAACAGTAACGATTCAACGTCTTGAAGTTGTTAAAGTCGATACAGATCGCAATGTATTGCTCGTGAAAGGTTCCATTCCAGGACCTAAAAATAGTTTCGTTAAAGTATCAGAAACGGTGAAAAAATAAACGACTGAAGAAAGGAGGAACACGAAATGCCAAAAGTAGCACTTTTAAATATTAGCGGCAGCCAAGTAGGCGAAATTGAATTGAATGATGCGGTATTCGGTATCGAACCGAACAAACACGTTCTTCATGACGCTGTTGTTATGCAGTTGGCTTCCCTGCGTCAAGGTACTCACAAAGTAAAAGGACGTTCTGAAGTACGCGGCGGCGGACGTAAGCCTTGGAAACAAAAAGGTACTGGTCGTGCTCGTCAAGGTTCAATCCGTGCACCGCAATGGGTTGGTGGCGGTACAGTATTCGGTCCGACTCCACGCAGCTATGCTTATAAATTGCCTAAAAAAGTTCGTCGTCTGGCGATCAAATCGGCCCTTTCATCTAAAGTGATTGAGAATGAAATTATCGTATTGGACGCTCTTACTTTGAACGGACCTAAAACGAAAGAATTCGCAGCCATTTTGAAAAACCTTAAAGCTGATCGTAAAGCATTGGTCGTAGCTCCTAGCTATGATGACAATGTAGCACTGTCCGCTCGTAATATTCCTGGTGTGAAGTTTGTAGCCGCAGACGGCATTAATGTTCTTGACGTGCTTGGACACGACAAACTGATCATTACGAAGGAAGCAGTTCAGAAGGTAGAGGAGGTGCTCGCGTAATGAAGGATCCTCGTGATATTATCAAACGTCCGGTTATCACCGAACGTACGGCTAACATGATGAATGACTTGAAATACGTTTTCGAGGTTGATATTCGTTCTAATAAAGTCGAAATCAAGAAAGCAATCGAAGCGATCTTTAACGTGAAAGTAAGTAACGTAAATACGCTTCGCGTTCCTGCAAAACCCAAACGCTACGGACGTCATTCCGGCTATACGAGCGAGTGGAAAAAAGCGTTCGTAACGCTGAGCAAAGACAGCAAACCGCTTGAGTTCTTTGAAACGGTATAATTGAAACTGTAAAGTAAGGAGGGAAACTCAGTGCCAATTAAAAAGTATAAACCGACGTCCCCGGCCAGACGTGCTATGTCTGTATCTACTTTCGAGGAGATCACAACAAATCAGCCCGAGAAATCGTTGCTGGCACCTCTGAGCAAGAAAGCTGGACGCAATAACCAAGGTAAAATTACGGTTCGCCATCAAGGCGGTGGACACAAACGTAAATACCGTATTATTGACTTCAAACGTAACAAAGATGGAATACCGGGCCGCGTTGCTACGATCGAATACGATCCAAACCGTACGTCCAACATCGCACTTATCCACTATGTGGATGGTGAAAAACGTTACATCATCGCTCCTAAAGGTTTGAAAGTAGGGGACGAAGTGGTATCCGGTCCGGATTCCGATATCAAAATCGGTAACTCCTTGCCTTTGGAAAACATTCCAGTAGGTACGGTTATCCACAACATTGAATTAAAACCGGGTAAGGGTGGCCAACTCGTTCGCGCTGCTGGTACGGAAGCCCAACTTCTTGGTAAAGAAGAAAAATATGTAACAATCCGTTTGACTTCTGGCGAAGTTCGCCGCATTCTGAAAGTTTGCCGCGCTACAATCGGTTCTGTTGGTAACGAAGACCATGAGCTCGTGAAAATCGGTAAAGCCGGTCGTAGTCGTTGGTTGGGACAACGTCCTGAAGTTCGTGGTGTTGTAATGAACCCTAATGATCACCCTCACGGTGGTGGTGAAGGTCGCGCTCCAATCGGACGTAAATCCCCAATGTCTCCATGGGGCAAACCAACTCTTGGTTACAAAACGCGTAAAAAAGGTAAAGCATCTGATAAATACATCGTTCGTCGTCGTACTAAGTAATAAAACGTGCGCTTAAGTCGCACGTTAACATTTTAGAGAACGACAACGCTTTAACGAAGGGAGGATTTATAAATGGGTCGCAGTCTTAAAAAAGGGCCGTTCATTGATGGTTACTTGCTGAAAAAAGTAGAGGTTTTGAACGAAACGGACAAGAAAGCCGTGATCAAAACTTGGTCCCGCCGCTCTACAATTTTCCCGCAATTTATCGGACATACGTTTGGTGTATACGATGGTCGTAAACACGTGCCAGTATACGTAACGGAAGATATGGTTGGACACAAATTGGGCGAATTTGCTCCAACGCGTACGTACAAAGGCCATACAGATGACGATAAGAAAACTAGAAGATAATTAACACAGCGTAGTGTTTGAGAGGAGGTAAACTCAATGGAAGCAAAAGCACATGCTAAGTCCGTGCGGATTTCCGCTCGCAAAGTAAAGCTTGTTATCGATTTGATTCGCGGCAAGCAGGTTGGTGAGGCGATTGCAATTCTTCGTCACACTCCGAAATCAGCTTCTCCAGTCGTTGAGAAATTGTTGAATTCTGCGATCGCAAATGCAGATCACAACTACTCTATGGATGTAAATAAGTTGGTAGTATCCGAGGTTTTCGTAAACCAAGGTCCTACAATGAAACGGTTCCGCCCGCGTGCAATGGGTCGTGCAAGCCGCATCAATAAACGCACCAGTCATATTACTCTGGTGGTATCTGAAAAATAAGGAGGGAAAACGTGTGGGCCAAAAGGTAAATCCCGTCGGACTCCGAATCGGTATTATCCGTGATTGGGAATCCAAATGGTATGCAGGCAAAGATTTCGGTGATCTTTTGCTGGAAGACGTTAAGATTCGTGAGCATCTGAAAAAAAGATTGAAAGACTCCGCTGTATCCCGTGTTGAAATCGAGAGAGCAGCTAACCGTGTCAACGTAACGATCCACACTGCGAAACCAGGTATGGTTATCGGTAAAGGTGGTTCCGAAGTTGAGAACCTGCGTAATGAAATTACTAAAATTGCAGGCGGTAAAAAGGTACACATTAATATTTCTGAAATCAAAAATCCTGAACTGGACGCGATTTTGGTTGCTGAAAGTATTGCACAACAATTGGAACGTCGTGTTTCTTTCCGTCGTGCGTTGAAACAAGCAATCCAAAGAACTATGCGTTCAGGAGCAAAAGGAATTAAAACTCAAGTAGGCGGACGTCTTGGCGGTGCCGAAATCGCTCGTTCCGAAGGGTACAGCGAAGGAACTGTTCCACTGCATACGCTTCGTGCCGACATTGACTACGGTACAGCGGAAGCTCATACTACTTATGGCCGTCTTGGCGTAAAAGTATGGATCTATCGTGGAGAAGTTCTTCCTCCAGCTAAGAAACAAGCTCCTCAGGAAGGAGGCAACTAATCATGTTGGTACCTAAACGTGTAAAACATCGTAAACAACAACGCGGTCACATGAAGGGGCGTGCAAAAGGCGGAACTACACTGAACTTTGGTGAGTACGGTTTGCAAGCTACTGAACCTGCATGGATCACTAACCGTCAGATCGAAGCTGCTCGTATTGCGATGACTCGTTACATCAAACGTGGTGGTAAAGTTTGGATTAAAATTTTTCCTGACAAACCAATTACTCAGAAGCCTCTTGAGGTTCGTATGGGTAGCGGTAAAGGTAACGTAGAAAAATGGGTTGCAGTTGTGAAACCAGGTAAGATCATGTTCGAACTTGCTGGTGTACCGGAAGAGATTGCTCGTGAAGCAATGCGTCTTGCCGCTCACAAACTGCCAATCAAAACTAAGTTTGTGAAACGTGAAGAATTGGGTGGTGAAGCAAATGAAGGCTAGTGAATTCCGCAACCTAACCACTGCTGAAATCGAACAAAAGATCTCTGGTTTTAAAGAAGAACTTTTTAACCTTCGTTTTCAACTCGCTACCGGTCAGCTTGATAACCCGACTCGGATCGGCGCTGTGCGTAAGGAAATTGCTCGTGCAAAAACTGTGATCCGTGAAAGAGAACTTGGGATTAGCTAAGATATTAGACCGGGTGGAAAATCCGCCTGTAATTAGGAAGGAGGCCAACAATGAGCGAACGTAATGCCCGTAAAGTATTAGTCGGTAAAGTGGTCAGCGACAAAATGGATAAAACGATTGTGATTGCTGTAGAAACTTACAAAAAACACAATCTCTACCATAAACGCATCAAAGTGACTAAGAAATTCAAAGCTCATGATGAAAACAACATCGCACAAATCGGCGATACTGTTAAGATCATGGAAACTCGTCCTTTGTCCAAAGACAAAAACTGGAGACTGGTCGAAATCGTTGAAAAAGCTGTTATAATCTAATGTAGCGCAGTTTTTCCGAAAGGAGGATAAATAAATGATTCAACCATTTACACGTTTGACTGTGGCTGACAATTCCGGCGCGAAGGAACTGATGTGTATCCGTGTGCTCGGTGGTACGGGACGTCGTACAGCTCAAATTGGTGACCTGATCGTTTGTTCTGTAAAACAAGCAACACCAGGCGGCGTTGTCAAAAAAGGTGATGTAGTAAGAGCGGTTGTCGTTCGTACTAAACGTTCTGTTCGTCGTAAAGACGGTTCCTACATCGGATTTGATGAGAACGCAGCAGTTGTTGTTAAAGAAGACAAGAGTCCACGCGGTACTCGTATTTTCGGACCAGTTGCTCGCGAGCTTCGTGACAAAGACTTCATGAAAATCGTTTCCTTGGCTCCGGAAGTGATCTAAATTCACCTTAAAATGTGCCCGTAGGAGGTGTACGAAATGCCAAAAGTGAAAAAAGTTCTGGAATCCCACAACAACAAGCTTCACGTCAAAAAAGACGATACTGTTCTGGTGATTACCGGTAAAGATAAAGGTAAAAAAGGTCGCGTTATCGCTGCTTACCCTCGTCAAAACCGTGTGCTTGTGGAAGGTGTTAACATGATTAAAAAACACCAAAAGCCTAATCAGCTGAACCCACAAGGCGGCATCATCGAGAAAGAAGCTCCGATTCACGTTTCTAACGTTATGCACATTGATCCAAAGAGCGGAAAAGTAACTCGTATTGGTTACAAAGTATTGGACAATGGGAAAAAAGTTCGTATTGCAAAACGTTCCGGTGAAGTGATCGACTAATTATTTTTTTGAGAAAGGAGGATTATGATTCATGGCAACAACAAGAATGAAAGAACGTTTCTTGAAAGAGATTACTCCTGCTTTGATGCAGAAGTTCAACTATACAACAGTGATGCAAGTGCCTAAAATCGAGAAAGTTGTAATCAATATGGGTGTTGGCGACGCAGTTCAAAACTCCAAAGTACTTGATTCAGCTCTCAATGACATGCAGCTGATCGCTGGTCAAAAGCCAGTTATTACACGCGCAAAAAAATCTATTGCAGGTTTTAAATTGCGTGAAAACATGCCGATCGGTGTTAAGGTAACACTTCGTGGCGAGCGTATGTACTATTTCCTGGACAAATTGTTCAACATCACGCTTCCTCGCGTACGTGACTTCCATGGTGTATCAACAAAAGCTTTCGACGGACGTGGCAACTACACGCTTGGTCTGAAAGAACAGTTGATCTTCCCGGAAATCGAGTATGATCAAGTTGATAAAGTTCGTGGTATGGACATCGTTATCGTAACGACTGCTAAGACTGACGAAGAGTCCCGTGAACTCTTGACTCAGCTGGGTATGCCTTTCGCAAAGTAATGTTGGCATAATGTTTAGGGTGTCTGATCTGAAAGGACCCCTGTTCTCCGAAACTATTTAGGAGGTGTCAGGCTAAGTGGCAAAAACTTCAATGAAAGTCAAACAACAACGCGCACCAAAGTTTAAAGTTCGTGCTTACACTCGTTGTGAGCGTTGTGGTCGTCCACATTCGGTGCTGCAAAAGTTTAAAATTTGCAGAATTTGCTTCCGTGAATTAGCTTATAAAGGCCAGATTCCTGGCGTGAAAAAAGCAAGCTGGTAAAAAGTCCTGTTTGGGAAGGAGGTTTATACACAATGACTATGTCTGATCCAATTGCAGATATGCTTACTCGTATTCGTAACGCGAACACAGTTCGTCACGAAACGGTAGAAATGCCTGCATCTACAATGAAAAAACAAATCGCTGACATCCTGAAACGTGAAGGTTTCATTCGTGATGCGGAATTTGTTGAAGATAGCAAACAAGGGATCATCCGTATTTTCTTGAAATACGGTGCGAACAACGAGCGTGTTATTACAGGCTTGAAGAGAATCAGTAAACCAGGTCTTCGCGTTTACACAAAGAGCAATGAGATCCCACGCGTTCTGGGTGGACTCGGAGTTGCAATCATTTCAACATCCAAAGGCGTTATGACTGATAAAGAAGCACGTCAGTCCAAAGCCGGCGGAGAAGTAGTTTGCTACGTTTGGTAAGATAACGTTTAAAAGATAGGAGGTGCAACAGATATGTCCCGTATTGGTCGTAAACCAATCGCAGTACCAAGTGGTGTTGACGTTACTTTGAACAACACAGTTATCACAGTTAAAGGTCCTAAAGGAACATTGACTCGTGAGCTTCATAAAGACATGTCCGTTACTGTGGAGAACAATGAAATTAATGTATCCCGTCCTTCGGACAACAAGCTTCATCGCTCTTTGCATGGAACAACCCGCAGCGTTGTTAGCAACATGGTAAGTGGTGTAACTGAAGGCTTTTCTAAATCTCTGGAGCTGGTTGGGGTCGGATATCGTGCAAGCAAATCCGGAGATAAAATCGTTCTGAACGTTGGATACTCTCATCCGGTTGAAATCACGCCGGAAGCAGGCATCGAATTCGAAGTTCCTTCGAACACTAAGATCATCGTTCGCGGAATTGATAAAGAGCGTGTAGGTGCTTACGCTGCTAAAATTCGTTCCGTTCGTGAACCTGAGCCGTATAAAGGTAAAGGTATTAAATACGAAGGCGAGCGCATCATCCGTAAAGAAGGTAAAGCCGGTAAGAAGAAATAAGTTTCTTACCGACTTTGTGCGGTCTTTCATACAGAAAGACTTCGTACTTCTTTTTTACCCAGTGCGTCTTAGTATAAAGGTATAAAGGCAAACTGAAGGGAGTGAAAACTTGAGATGATTACAAAACAAGATAAAAATAAAGCACGTGTCAGAAGACATCTGCGTGTACGTAAAAAAATCGAAGGTACGGCTGTACGTCCTCGTTTGAACGTATTCCGTTCTTCCAAACATATCTATGCACAACTGATTGATGATGTAGCTGGTGTAACTTTGGTATCTGCATCCACTATGGATAAAGAACTGAAAAGTGAAATCAAAAACGGTGGTAGCGTAGAAGCAGCTCGTAAGGTTGGCGAACTTGTTGCTAAACGTGCAAAAGAAAAAGGTCATGCTAACGTAGTATTTGACCGTGGTGGATATTTGTATCATGGACGAATTCAGGCTTTGGCTGATGCAGCTCGCGAAACAGGACTTGAATTCTAAGACATTTCTCAAAAGGAGGTTAACGACTTGCGTGTAGATCCGAATACTTTGGAACTGACTGAAAGAGTTGTAAATATTAATCGTGTAGCTAAAGTTGTCAAAGGCGGACGCCGTTTCAGCTTCAGTGCTCTGGTAGTAGTGGGCGACGGCAACGGCTGGGTAGGCGCTGGAATCGGTAAAGCTGGCGAAGTACCTGATGCGATTCGCAAAGGTATCGAAGATGCTAAGAAAAACCTGATCCATGTTCCACTCGTAGGCACAACAATTCCTCACCTTGTTACAGGTAAGTTCGGTGCTGGCCGGGTTCTGTTGAAACCGGCATCGGAAGGTACTGGGGTTATCGCTGGTGGTCCAGTTCGTGCCGTTCTGGAGCTTGCTGGTGTAGGTGATATTTTGACAAAATCTCTGGGTTCTTCGAATTCCATGAACATGGTCAATGCGACTTTGGAAGGTTTGTCCCGTCTGAAACGCGCTGAAGAAGTTGCTAAATTGCGCGGCAAATCTATCGAAGAGCTGCTGGGCTAAGGAGGGAATATCATGGCGAAATTAGAAATTACCCTCGTTCGTTCGTTGATCGGCCGTCCTGATACTCAGAGAACGACTGTTAAAACGCTCGGCTTGCGTAAAATTAACCATAAAGTAATTCAACCCGACAATGCAGCGATTCGCGGGATGATTAATCAAGTTAGCCACCTGGTTTCTGTTAAAGAAATCGAAGCTTAAGAAATAAAGCATTTCAACAATAATCAAGGAGGTGCAACGAACGATGAAGTTACATGAGCTTTCCCCAGCTCCAGGTTCCCGCAAAGAACGTAAACGTTTGGGTCGTGGTCCTAGTAGCGGTACGGGTAAAACTTCCGGTCGTGGTCATAAAGGTCAAAACGCTCGTTCCGGCGGTGGTGTACGTCCGGGCTTCGAGGGTGGTCAAAACCCACTCTATCGTCGCTTGCCTAAACGCGGTTTCGTAAACCCTACTCGTAAAGAGTATGCGGTTTTGAATATCGAAGATTTAAACAACTTTGCAGCGGGTACAGAAGTAAGTCCTGAGTTTTTGCTGAACAATGGCATTGTGAAAAACGCGAAATCGGGTATTAAAATTCTGGGTAATGGAGAACTCAATGTGAAATTGACAGTTAAAGCAAACAAGTTCTCTCAATCTGCGGTAGAGAAAATTGAAGCTGCCGGCGGTAAAACCGAGGTGATCTAATGTTCAGGACTCTGAAGAATATATGGCGTGTTGAGGATCTTAGAAGTCGAATCCTGTTCACCCTGTTTATACTATTTGTATATCGTATTGGCTCTTTTGTGCCGGTTCCCGGCGTTAACAAGCAAGTCTTTACATCTCAGGATCAGGCAGGAAACGAATTGTTTGGACTCCTTAATACCTTCTCAGGGGGCGCTTTGTATCAGTTTTCGATCTTCGCCCTCGGGATTATGCCATATATTACAGCGTCTATCATTGTACAGTTGCTGTCAATGGACGTGATTCCGAAATTTGCGGAATGGGCTAAACAAGGAGAGCATGGTAAAAAGAAGTTAGCTCAAATTACACGGTATGGTACGGTAGTACTGGGCCTGATTCAAGCATTCGGAACGTCGATCGGCTTTAACCGACTGTATGGTGCAGCGATGATTCCAGGAGCGACTTTTGCTGATTATTTGGTGATTGCAATCGTGCTTACAGCAGGAACTACGTTCCTCATGTGGCTGGGTGAGCAAATTACCGAAAAGGGAATCGGCAATGGTATCTCTATAGTAATCTTTGCAGGGATTGCTGCAGGTATTCCAAGGCATATTCGGACGATTGTGGAATCCCAGTTTATTCAGGCAGATCAGCTGTTTATGAATATTCTGAAGGCAATTATTATTGCCTTGGTCGTTCTTCTGATTATTACTGGTGTTATCTATATCCAGCAAGGTATTCGGAAGATACCGGTGCAATATGCGAAGCGTGTAGTTGGGAACAAAATGTACGGTGGCCAGAATACGCATATTCCGATGAAAATTAATGCGGCAGGCGTTATTCCGGTAATCTTTGCGGTGTCATTGCTGCAATTCCCGACAATTATTGCGAGTTTCTGGGCGGATCATGCATGGGCGAAGTGGGTTACCACTTACTTGTATTATGACAAACCGCTAGGCATGGTTTTGTATGTCGTGATGATTATCGGTTTCACATTCTTCTATACCTTTGTACAGATGAATCCGCAGCAAATGGCCGACAATATGAAGAAAAACGGTGGCTATATTCCGGGAATTCGTCCGGGTAAAGCAACGGAAAAATACTTGACACGAGTAATGTCACGTTTGACGATGACAGGGGCTTTGTTCCTTGCAATCATCTCCGTATTGCCGGTATTCTTCGGTTCGCTTTCGGGCTTGCCTCGTTCCGTGCAAATTGGCGGTACTTCACTGCTCATCATTATCGGTGTTGCATTGGATACAATGAAGCAAATCGAAAGCCAACTGATCAAACGCCATTACAAAGGCTTCATCAACAAATAGGCAATAGGTACCGGCTTAGGATGTTCGCATGCTTACCGGCACCTTTTGTGCTGTTTCTTGTGTAGGGGTCGTCTAGAGGAGTGACAGGTTGTGAATATTTTGATTATGGGCCCTCCAGGGGCTGGTAAAGGTACACAAGCAGATGTCATTGTGAAGGAATTCGACATTCCTCATATCTCGACAGGTGACGCTTTTCGCCTAGCGATGAAACAGGGAACACCTATTGGCATTAAAGCCAAAGAATATATTGATAAAGGCGAACTTGTTCCAGATGATGTAACGATCGGGATCGTTGAAGAACGGCTGCAGCAACCGGATTGCAAGAAAGGATTCTTGCTGGACGGTTTTCCAAGAACTCTAGTTCAGGCTGAAGCCTTGGATCAAATTTTGGGCCGTTTGAACACGAAGCTGGACAATGTCATCAATCTGAAAGTGGATCGTGACAAATTGTTGGTACGAATCACAGGACGGCGAGTTTGCAAAAGTTGTGGGTCTAGCTATCATGTTGTCTTTAACCCTCCTAAGGTTGAAGGCATTTGCGATAAAGACGGCGGGGAACTCTATCAGCGCCCTGACGATAACGAAGATAGCGTAAGAACGCGACTAGACGAATATAGTAATAAAACAGCACCACTCCTCACGTTTTATGAGAACCAGAATCTTCTGCGTCATATTGACGGAGAACAGGATATTGATGTGGTTTCCCAAAATATCGTGTCCTTGTTGCGGGGTTAGCTGTAATGATCATTTGCAAGTCGGGAACGGAATTAAGCTTTATGAGGGAAGCTGAGAGGATGGAGACGATTCATTCCTTGGCAGAACACATCGAGCCCGGTATGACGACCGGTGAACTTGATCATTTAGCTGATCGGTATGTTCGCAGTCAGGGAGCTGTGCCGTCTTTTAAAGGTTATAACGGTTTTCCTGCTAGCATTTGCGCTTCAGTCAACGAACAACTGGTGCACGGATTTCCCGGCAAACGCAAGTTAAACGAAGGCGATAGCATAATAATAACTCGCCAGTTTACAATGTCGCATGCCATTCGGCAATATATTGAGAATCCAAACCGAGGTATTCCCGAGCAAGGGCCGAGGCTGAAAACCGGCATTGTGCTGGCTATTGAATCGATGATTCCAATAGGTTCTCGTCATGTAGGGACGCTGGAAGACAACTGGACGGTCGGTTCGGTGAACGTAGTCTCTCATGTTCATCACGAGCATGTGAAGATGATCGCAACGGACGGCATGGATATTTTCACGAAACTGAGTGCGTAGGTGATTGGGATGGTTCAGCAAGGAAACCTGCAAATCGGTCAGCTGGTGAAAATTCTGAAAGGCAGAGGTGCCGGACAGATTGCGGTTGTCGTTTCAATAGCGGACAGCAGGTTTGTGTATATTGCGGATGGGGATAAACGAAAGTTTGATCAAGCGAAGAAGAAAAATGTTCTTCATTTGATGCCTCAGTCAAAGATTAGCAGCGAGATTGTAAACAGTTTAAACGAAAGCGGTCGGGTGACGAATGGAAAGCTGCGGCACGCAGTGAAAACTTTCCTGGACTCGTCCGAATACCAAGCTGAAGAGAAAGGAGACTGACTTTGGCCAAGGAAGATGTCATTGAGGTTGAAGGTACGGTAATCGAGCCACTGCCGAACGCTACGTTCAAGGTAGAGCTGGAGAACGGTCACCAAATTCTTGCTCATGTTTCCGGTAAACTGCGGATGCACTTTATCCGTATTTTGACAGGCGACAAGGTGGTTGTACAGTTATCGCCTTACGATTTAACGAAAGGCCGTATAACGTACCGCAAGTAATTCATGTAGGTTTTTATCAGACGTACGTCATTTAAAAAAACTTGTTTTGCTCGGCAAAACGATGTGAATGTTCACGAAGCGAGTTTTACCAGGGTAAAGCTTGGAGGAGGGAATCAACATGAAGGTAAGACCTTCTGTAAAACCCATTTGCGAAAAATGCAAAGTCATTCGCCGCAAAGGGAATGTAATGGTTATTTGCGAAAATCCGAAACACAAACAAAAACAAGGTTAATAGAAGGGGGTGTAGCGTAAAATGGCTCGTATAGCTGGTGTGGATTTGCCACGTGACAAACGCGTTGAGATCGCCTTGACTTACATTTTCGGAATCGGTAAGACGACTTCTCAGAAAATTTTGAAGGAAACAGGCATCAGTGCAAACACGCGTGTTCGTGATTTGACTGAAGATGAAGTGAGCAAATTACGTGAAACGATCGACAAAGAGGTTAAAGTAGAAGGCGATCTGCGTCGTGAAATTTCCTTGAATATTAAACGTCTGACTGAGATTGGCTGCTATCGTGGTGTTCGTCACCGTCGTGGATTGCCTGTTCGCGGACAACGTACTAAAACCAATGCCCGTACTCGTAAAGGTCCTCGTCGGACTGTAGCGAACAAGAAGAAATAAGAAGGGAGGATAACATTCAATGGCTAAACCGAAAAAAGTTGTACGTACAAAACGCCGTGACCGTAAAAATATCGAGAGTGGCGTGGCACACATCCGTTCCACGTTCAACAACACGATCGTTACGATCACAGATCCACACGGTAACGCAATCTCTTGGGCCAGCTCAGGCGGTATGGGATTCCGCGGTTCCCGTAAATCTACTCCATTTGCAGCGCAAATGGCTGCAGAAACTGCTGCTAAAGCTGCAATGGAACACGGCATGAAAACTGTCGAAGTTATGGTTAAAGGACCAGGTGCAGGCCGCGAAGCAGCAATCCGCTCTTTGCAAGCTGCTGGTCTGGAAGTTAACCTGATTAAAGACGTAACTCCGGTACCTCATAACGGATGCCGTCCTCCAAAACGTCGTCGCGTCTAATGAGATTTCTCCTCTGCGTGTAGTATAGATCCGGCACAAATTGCCAAGAATGGATGTTTAGGTATACTGCATGATTAACTATGGATATGGTGAATGTTTCATATAGGAGCGACGTTTTGAAGGAGGGATATTGCAGTGATAGAGATCGAAAAGCCGAAAATTGAGACGGTCGACGTCAATGATGATGGCACCTATGGAAAATTCGTGGTAGAACCGCTGGAACGTGGGTACGGTACGACGCTGGGGAACTCGCTTCGTCGTATTCTGTTGTCCTCGTTACCTGGGGCAGCAGTCACATCGGTTCAGATCGATGGAGTTCTCCACGAGTTTGCAACGGTTCCCGGTGTGAAGGAAGACGTAACGGAGATCATTCTGAACTTGAAAGCTTTATCGCTTAAAATCCACTCGGATGAAGAGAAAGTACTCGAAATCGATGCGGAAGGCGAAGGGGTTGTAACGGCAGGAGATATTCGTGCGGATAGTGATGTAGAAATTCTTAATCCGGATCTTCACATTGCTACTCTCGGACCGGGTTCGAGACTCCACATGCGCATTTTTGCCAATCGTGGTCGTGGTTACGTTAAGCAGGATCGGAATAAACGTGATGACCAGCCGATCGGCGTCATTCCCGTCGACTCCATCTATACTCCGATTGCACGTGTGAACTATGGAGTAGAAAATACGCGTGTCGGCCAGGTTACGAATTATGACAAACTGACACTTGAGGTTTGGACTGACGGAAGTATTCGGCCTGAGGAAGCAGTGAGCCTTGGAGCCAAAATTTTGACCGAGCATGTAATGCTGTTCGTGGGTCTCACGGACGAAGCAAAAGATGCGGAAATTATGGTCGAAAAAGAAGAAGACAAGAAAGAAAAAGTTCTTGAAATGACGATCGAAGAGCTGGATCTCTCCGTCCGTTCCTATAACTGCCTTAAGCGCGCTGGTATCAATACGGTACAAGAACTCACGACTAAATCTGAAGAAGATATGATGAAGGTCCGCAACTTGGGACGCAAATCTTTGGAAGAAGTACAAGAGAAGCTTGAGGAACTTGGTTTAGGACTTCGTACGGAAGAATAGACAGCAACGTTTTTGTGAAGGAGGGGAAATTACATGGCATACCAAAAATTGGGCCGTAACTCTAGTGCCCGTAAAGCTTTGTTTCGTGATTTGGTAACCGATCTGTTCTTGTACGAGCGTATCCAAACTACTGAGGCTAAAGCGAAAGAAGTTCGTTCTATTGCAGAAAAACTGATCACCAAAGCGAAAAAGGGGGATCTGCACGCACGCCGTCAAGTGGCTGCGTTCGTTCGCCGTGAAACTGTGGATGGTGAGCAGGATGCAATCCAAAAACTGTTTAGCGAATTGGCTACACGTTACAATGAGCGTCCAGGTGGATACACTCGTATCCTGAAGCTGGGACCTCGTCGTGGCGACGCTGCTCCAATGGTATATCTGGAATTGGTTGACCGCGCGTAGACAGGCGAAGATGAGGGAAGGGTGGACAGAATCAGCTTGATTCTGAACAACCCTTTTTTTCTCTTGGAGAAGTCCGGAGGGCTTCTCCTTTGCTATGTTCGGTTTATTCTCATAGACCCAGAGATTACCCTGTAAAGGTGTGAAGAAATGTGCGGAACTTGTGCATGAAAGTGAACTACGACGGAACCGAGTATGATGGTTTTCAGACTCAGCCCAGCGGCAATACAATTCAGGATTATCTGGAGAGTGCTATTTATTCATTGACGGGGGAACGTCTTAAAATCACAGGTTCAGGTCGCACAGACGCTGGCGTACATGCATATGGGCAAGTATTTAATTTTCATACCGAGTCGCCTATTCCCATTGAACGTTGGTGCCTTGCCCTAAATGCGTGGTTGCCCCGTGATATTATTGTTACGGATGCAAGAGAGGTTCCGTTGTCTTTTCACGCGCGTCGTATGGCAAAGCGTAAGACATATCGGTACAGCATTAATGCTAACCGGTTCCCGGATATCTTTCACCGTCGTACACAGGCGCACCACCCAACCAAATTAGATGTACAAGCAATGGAACAGGGACTGGCACATTTAGTAGGGACCTTTGACTATACTTCGTTTGCATCCCGACATTCTCAAAAGACGAATCATGTTCGCACCATTTACGAAGCCTATATAACGGTAGATTATTCCTTTTCTCGTCCAGGCTCGGATGATCAGGGAATTATTCATACTTATATTACAGGTAACGGATTTTTGCAGCATATGGTACGGATCATTATGGGGACTCTGCTGGAAGTGGGAGAAGGCAAGAAATCAGCGGATGATATTCCATTTATTTTGGAGGCGAAAAATCGTTCAAAGGCCGGGCCAACAGCGGTAGGACACGCTTTAACGCTTTGGGGTGTGGAGTATGAGGAAATCAATGAAAAACATTGATTTTTTCCTTGCGAATTTGCTGGTTATCCTGTAATATAAAAGTTGTGTTTTCTTAATGGCTTTCCCACAGCCCCAATTAAGATGATCACATTAAAAGCAACATCTAATCCATCAAAAATGTAGCAAGTTAACGAACGAAGATAAATGACGATTTCTGTTAATGAACTTAGGGAGGAAACTTTTCATGCGTACTACGTACATGGCTAAGCCAAATGAAGTTGAGCGCAAATGGCACATCATCGATGCCGAAGGTAAAACGCTCGGTCGTCTGGCAAGCGAAGCGGCTGCTTTGATTCGCGGCAAACATAAGCCACAATTTACACCACATGTGGACACAGGTGATTTCGTTATTGTAATCAATGCGGAGAAAATCGCTCTGACTGGTAAAAAAATGGAGAACAAGAAATACTACCGTCACTCCATGCATCCAGGTGGTTTGAAAGTAACGGTTGCACAAGATATGGTTAAGAACAAACCAGAACGTATGTTGGAATTAGCTGTTCATGGTATGCTTCCTAAAACTCGTCAAGGTGAGAAAATGAAGCTGAGACTGAAAGCTTACAGAGGCACTGAGCATCCACATGCAGCACAAAAACCTGAAGTTTACGAACTTCGCGGATAATTAAAAGGAGGACAGTTTCATGGCACAAGTACAATACTATGGGACAGGTCGTCGTAAACATTCGGTAGCTCGTGTTCGTCTCGTACCGGGTGAAGGACGCATTGTCATCAACAAGCGTGACATTAATGATTATTTTGGTTTGGAAACACTCAAACTGATTGTTAAACAACCATTGAACCTGACAGAAACAATGGGTAGCTATGACGTACTCGTTATCGCTCATGGCGGTGGTATCTCTGGTCAAGCAGGCGCAATTCGCCACGGTATTTCCCGTGCTCTGTTGAAAGCAGATCCGGATTTCCGTCCAGCTTTGAAAAAAGCGGGCTTCCTGACTCGTGACCCACGTATGAAGGAACGTAAAAAATACGGTCTCAAAGCTGCTCGTCGCGCACCACAATTCTCGAAACGTTAATATCCCTTGTATATCAAGGAATTTCAGCCCTTGGCCTTCATTGGTCAGGGGCTTTAATTTTGAGACAAAATGTGCTGTGACCATATTTTGACCATTTTTATATTATTCTTGATCATTCGTGACCACATCTGAACCAGCGATTGGAGGATCAAATTCCGTGAATTTTTCAAACAGATCAGCATTTTTTTCTTTAACTGCTTTGTTACATACGTATAAATGTTCATAGTTATTTTAATATCTGAATGTCCAAGACATTCCTGTACTTCTTTAATGCTGGCCCCAGCTTCAAACAAAAGGGATGCATGAGTATGTCTTAAGCCATGTACGGTTATTTTGGGTAATTTGTTAGAGCGAATGATTTCATTCAGTTTGTCATTTGGGTAGGCCAAGCGAATTGGTGTTCCATCCTCACGTGTAAAAATCATTCTGTCATCGTTATAACCTATTGGCTGTACAACACCTCTGCTTTGCTCTGTACGCTGTTTTTTGAGTAGGGAAAGGGTTGTGTTGTCTAAACTAAGAACGCGTCTGGAAGCAGGCGTTTTGGAGGTTAGAGGAGTGTAAGCTTTTTTGTCGATTGTTTTTTTCTAAAGTCAATATCGCTCCAGCGTAAAGCTAGGAGTTCTCCTTTTCTCGCTCCGGTATAAATTAATAAATGGAACATTAAGTAATCCCGGTTACTACAGGCTTGCTTTATTATTGTAAGAAAATTTTTTATTTCGTCTTTCTCCTAGTAGTTCCTCTCTTCCTGTTTCTCCGCAAGTTGCTCTTCTTCTCTTTTTGGTATAGTTACATCTTTCATTGGGTTGGTTTTTCTCAGTTTCATTTCAACTGCATATTCAACGACTTGATTGGCGTACATTCTCATGTTTTCGATCATCCAAAGGAATTGGATTTCTCTTTTTTGAGATAGCGTAATTTCATCTACATGAAATATTAGCTGAGAAGAGTTTTCATAAGTAAATGACTGATCATAATAGGCATAAATTATTGTTTCGCTAATGTGTGGTTCTTTTTTTGAACCCCTTTCGCAGCAGTAGTTTGCTGTTCAATACTTGTCCGTATTTGCCCTTCATAATTTCGACGCATAATTTGTTTTAATCTTTTTTTCTAGCTAGGTAAATGGGGACCTCAAATATTTCCGACAGATATACAAGTACATCGTTGAATAATGTCGGTAGCTTAAGCCTAGACAACATAAAAAAAGGCATTGAAGCATAGAGCACGAATTGATCCGCATCGGCTTCTTGTAGTTCAACGAACTCTTTAGGCATAACTGTTTGATTACCTGCGTTTGCTTTAGGTATACCTATCGTAATGACACATGGATTGTGGACTATAGCGGAGCAAAATTATCTTTACGCACAAGGTCGGAATAAACCGGGACAAAGGGTCACAAACGCCAAGGAGGGGACAGCTACCACAATTTTGGTGTGGCTGTAGATTTTGCTCTTTGGCTGCCGGACGGAAAATTCGTAAGCTGGGATACTAAACGTGATGGTAATGCAGACCATAGGTCTGACTGGATGCAAGTTGTGGCTATCGCTAAGGATTTGGGTTTCGAGTGGGGCGGAGACTGGCGCAGTTTTAAAGATATGCCTCACCTGCAGATGGTCTTTGGAATCACGACGGCTCAATTTCGGGCAGGCAAGCGCCCAACTCAGGCCCAGCTTGATGCAGCTTTAATGAAGATTAATAAAACGGAGGATGAGGAAATGACAGCAGAAGAAAAGGCAGCGTTTAAGGAGTTGCAAGTAATCGTACAAAAGCAGGATGACCGTATCAAAACGTTGGAGACAGCAGCCAAGCAGCCTAAAGTACCAGAGTGGGCAGAACAAGCCTGTATTAACGCAAAAGCTAAGGGTGTCCTGGATACGGCTAATGACGGTAGCTACGACTTTTACCGCATGGTCACCTTACTTGATCGGGTGGGTATATTCAATACGAAGGGAGACAAATGTTCGGAGAAAATAAACTATTAGACTCGACTGCCTGATATTACAGGCTTTAAGGCAAGAAGTATCGTCAGCCTTTTTCAATTAAGTATTAGACTGGCCCTAAAATGAAACAGCGACGCACTAGGACTTCAAAAATAAAGTCTTAGACTGCCGCTGATTTATTATGCTATCGTTCACGTAGCCTACCGTTGCATTTTCTTATGCCTTATGCATTTCGTTGAAGAAAGCTACATCGTCGATTGGTAGCCTTACCGTCGGATGACCGGGCTTTACCGCCTTGCCGATGGCGATCAGCATAATCGGAACATACCGCTCTGATATGCCGAAAGCTTTCACGAACTTTTGTTTGTCATAACCGCCCATCGGTACCGTATCGTAGCCTTTGGCACGGGCAACGAGCATGAGTTGCATCGAAACTAGCCCGCAGTCGGTATATACAATTTGATGGACGATCTCGGGCGGCATGCTCGCATACATGTCGGTATAGCGTTCGACAAACGATTTTGCCGTATCTGGAGGCATATAACCCGCATCGACAGCCAGGCTGTAAATCTTCTCGGCCATCCGAATGTTCTCAAGGTCTCCAAGAACGGCGATGATAGCAGAAGCTTCAACCACTTGTTGTTGATTGAATGCGATCGGAAGCAGTTTTTGCTTCAGATCCGGAGAATCGATAACAAGAAAACGCCACGGCTGCAGGTTGGCGCCCGAGGGAGCCAGCGTGGACTGCCGCAATATTTCGTTCAATTCCTCCCGCGAAATTTTGACTTCGGGATCATAGCTGCGAACCGACCGGCGTTCTCGAATAACATCGAAAAAAATTTGTTGCCCAGGTAGTTGTGGTAATTGCGAAACGGACATAGTTCTCTCCTCCTCTTGGAACGTAGGTTTTTCAATGCAACAGCAATTATCGAACATAAGACACTTAGACAACATTTGTTGTATTTGTAGGTTATAATAACTGTAGAGCGGTCACAACCATCAATATAATTAAATCGTTGTTTAGACAACACCATTTCGATAATGTTGTTTCATGTGGAGGCCTTTTCTATGACAATTCATAAAAATAAATATGATCCGCGTGTGAAACGTACTCGTCAACTCTTGCAAGATGCTTTCATTTCTTTGGTTAAAGAAAAAGACTTTGAAACGATAACTACTAGAGATATCACAGAGAAGGCTACTGTAAACAGATCGACTTTTTATGCACACTTTACAGATAAATTTGCGATCCTTGAATCTATGATCAATGAATCTTTTATGGCGATCATAACTCCCCGAATAAGCGGTCATGTGGTATTAAACGAAGAAACTATTGAAAATATTTTTCTGGCTATATGCGATTTTCACAAAGATCTCAGCGCCTCGTGCAAACGAAGCTATTCATCGCTTGGACTTGAGTTCGAAATTCGAATAAAGGAAAAAATTCAAACGATAATTCTCTCCTTTATAAACAAAGACAAGATGCTTTCAAGTCCAAACGCGAAATTATTAATAAATACAGCTTCGATCATGTTAAGTTGGGGGATGTATGGGGCAGCTTATGCTTGGAACAAAGAGGGGCGTGTATTAACTGCAGAATCATTCGTTAAACAGACCATGCCCTTAGTCATGAACGGAGCCAAAGAACTGCTGGGCTAGGTCTGTGTCTATTACATTATCTGCAGCCCGTTCGTTTAATGCCGCTGCCAGTCTAATACTTTATTTTGCGAAGACAACAAATATTCGTGATCGAACAAGACATTACCACAATTACACTGTCTGTCGTAAGTCTGGCTACTATCGAAGGGCTGACTCTTGGCACTGTATTATACCGCAAGCTTAAACCCGTATACGAGGCACGTTTTTCTGTGGAACAGCGTAACCTTATCGGGCAACTGGCCCAGGACGCCTATGCATGGGTAGAGCGTAATTATGCTGGAGCTGGCGCAGAAAGTTTCACCAGGCCGTTAAATATTTAGCGGTTAAGGCAGGTCAGTTATGTATTGTTATAAAGTAGGAGGAAGATAAGTTTTAACTGAAAAAAATGATTATGTTCTCTACAAAGGGATGCAAACACACAAGACTTGGCAGCCGAGTTATTCAGATTTAACTATAACGATGAGAGTTACAAATGATAAGGAAGTTACACGGGGGGATATAATATAGTTCTCTTTGATGATTCTGTTATTAATGTTTCATATAGTCAATCCAAATTGGTTCCATAGAAAAATATAAAAGAAACTCCTGCCGTCTTCAAGGTCAGCAGAGGTTTCTTTTTTTGACCGTATTTTTACCATATTTGAACCAGAATAGGCCCTAAATAATCGGAAACAAAATTTTTCTTTCCTATCTATACTGCGGAAAACTGAACGCATCCTAACGTTATATTTTCGAACGTAAAAATACGGTCTCAAAGCTGCTCGTCGTGCACCACAATTCTCGAAACGTTAATCGTTTCATCAAAGACTCTTTGGAAAAACGCTTAGAATCCCTTTACTTTAGGCGTTTAAATAGAAGCTGAACTTTAGCCTGAGAGAGGCTTGAAGCGTAAGTAATGTTCGGCCTGCTTTTCCAAATGTATTTTATAAAAATATTTTATATAAGCTCACGGAATTTGACTGGATGCAAAGGATCTGGGGTTAGAATACTGGCAGAACAGCGTTTCTGCTCACTTCGGACTGAATAATGTTTATATCAGGGTATATTGCTCTGGATTGACAATGAGTATGAAAGTTTTATACTTTACTTATTCTTATTAGTTTAGTCGGTATTTAGAACATGGTACTTATTTATGAATCTTCAGATGGAGGCGAATTAGGCATGAACTTATTGGAGAAAGAAGCATTGATTAAAGTCAAAGCGGTTGAGCTGGAAGAGGCAACTCCCGAGGAAGTTATCCGGTATGCTGTTCAAACATTCCCTAATCTCACCTTTGCTTGCAGCTTTGGTGCGGAAGATATAGTACTTGTAGATATGCTACAAAAAATTAGTCCCTCTACCGACATTTTTTACTTGGACACTGATTTTCATTTTCAAGAAACGTATGATACACGAGATCGGCTCAAGCATAGATACAATTTGGAGTTTGTACGGGTGTCTCCTCTAATGACTCCCGAAGAGCAAGCAGCTGAGCATGGAGAGGAGCTGTGGAAATCAGATCCCAACGCATGCTGCGGAATACGCAAGGTTGAGCCGCTGACACGTATTTTGTCCCAATACGATGCCTGGATTACCGGCATTCGCCGCGACCAGGCACCTACCCGTGCCAATGCAAAAAAGGTGGAGTATGACCAGAAATTTGGACTTGTTAAATTCAATCCACTGGCGAGCTGGCAGTCGGAAGATGTATGGAATTATATCCATACTCATCAAGTGTTGTATAATCCGTTGCATGATCGCAATTTTCCAAGCATCGGATGCGAGCAATGCACACGTCAAGTCTTACCAGGTGAAGACCCACGTGCAGGCCGCTGGTCAGGCAATGAGAAAACCGAATGCGGGCTCCATCAATAAATTTGCATACCTTAGCTTTGAATTGTACTAATAATTAGAAAGGAAGTGCATTATGACTGCAATTCTTCCGCATGGCGGAACGCTAGTTAATAGAATCATAACAGGCCCGGAGCAAAAAACACTTTTGCAGGCTGCGCATGAATTGTTTCCGATCCGAGTAAACTCGTGGACTATTTCGGACCTGGACTTGATTGGAGTAGGGGCATTTTCCCCCTTAACCGGGTTTATGAATGAGACTGACTATCGGTCAGTGGTTACGGAAATGCGTCTTGCCGATGGCACAGTCTGGAGTATTCCCATCACGCTTGCAGTTACAGAGAGCATAGCCAGTGAGCTACACGTAGGCCAGCAAGTTGCCTTAGTAGGTGAAACAGGTGCAACCATCTATGCCGTGCTTGATATTGAGAGTATTTATCAGGCTGATCAGGCCGAGGAAGCCAGACGTGTATTCAAAACGGATGATCCGGCTCATCCTGGTGTGAAAAAACTTCTAGATCGCCCAGCTACTTATGTGGGTGGCTCCGTACAAGTACTGAATCGACCAGAACCTGCGCAGTTTAGCGATTTTTATTACACACCAGCTCAAACGCGCCAACATTTTGCCGAAAAGGGCTGGAAAACAGTAGTCGGTTTCCAAACACGTAATCCGGTACACCGTGCGCATGAGTACATCCAAAAAAGCGCCATGGAGATAGTTGATGGGCTATTTCTAAATCCGCTCGTTGGTGAAACCAAATCAGATGATGTTCCGGCAGATGTACGTATGAGCAGCTATCTGGTGCTGCTGGACCATTATTACCCGGCTGATCGGGCTTTTCTGGGGGTGTTTCCTGCTGCTATGCGGTATGCGGGTCCAAGAGAGGCTATTTTCCATGCGATTGTGCGTAAAAACTATGGCTGCACCCATTTTATTGTTGGAAGAGATCACGCTGGTGTAGGAGACTATTATGGCACCTACGAAGCGCAGGAGATTTTCGGAGATTTCACTCCTGAGGAGCTGGGCATTACTCCATTATTTTTTGAGCATAGCTTTTATTGCACCCGTTGTGGAAATATGGCTTCAAGCAAAACCTGCCCTCATCCAAAGGAGCATCATTTGGCGCTTTCAGGCACCAAGGTACGGGGATTGCTACGCTCTGGTGTTTGTCCGCCGCCTGAGTTTACACGACCTGAAGTTGCTCAAGTGCTGATAGAGGGCATGAAAGAATTTGTTCCTTCCTAAATTGTACTATTTGTCCGCCTCGTCCCATATAGATCATTAGTATCTGTATAGGACGGAGGTGTTTTGTTGTGCAAAAAAATAATCGTAAACATGAGGTTACACTGTGGATTCGCTATCGAACGCTGCAAAAAATGCTATTGGGCTGTTGTCTCGCCGTTCTGTTTATTGTGCTGGTTATATATGAGATACCTGCTTCGAGAGCCTGGACCCACTGGAGTCTTCCGCTTGCAGGTAAAGTAATTGCTATAGATGCAGGACATGGAGGGCCTGATGGAGGGGCAGTTAGCAAGGCGGGGATCATTGAAAAAGATATTAACCTGGCGATTGCTCTATATTTGCGGGATTACCTGCAACAAGCAGGAGCTGTTGTCGTTATGACACGTGAGGATGACCGCGATTTGGCTCAACCGGAAACCAAAGGCTATTCAAGAAGAAAAACAGAGGATTTAAAACAGCGTGTGCGCATGATTGAGGAGCATAAAGCGGACCTTTTTTTGAGCATTCACATGAACAGTATCCCATCCAGCCGTTGGAGTGGAGCGCAAACCTTTTATGTTCCCAACCATAAGGATAATGAGAATCTGGCCTCCCTTATTCAGGAGGAGATTAAGCGCAATATGGAAAACACGGACAGAGTGGCCAAGACGGTGGATACAGTGTATTTGTTGAAGGCACTCAAAATGCCATCTGCTCTAGTAGAAGTCGGATTTTTATCTCATCCTGAGGAGGCTAGACGGCTGAGTGATGAAACCTATCAGCGACAGGTAGCGGCATCCATCTACAAGGGGATTTTACGTTATAGCGCTGGAGAAAAGGGGGTATCGTCAGCATCTAAAGTCAGATAGTGGTATACTATAATTGTTTACAACTACGTAAATTCATTGGAGCAGAGGTGCTGATTATTCATGCAATCCAGAGAGCAAGTTATAGAGCTACTTCAACAGGTGCGAGAGCCTCATACAGGCCGTAGCCTGGTTGATCTTCATTTTATTCGGGATATTGTTGTAAAAGAGGAACACGTATCCTTGACTGTGGTTAGTCTGGATACCGGGGAAAAGGAACGGACAGAGTTGGAGAGGGAAATCCGACAGAGGTTGGAGGAGGCAGGGGTGAGTCACGTTCATATTCGTATTCGTGAAGCCTCTGAGTATGAAAGATCCGCTATTCAAACAGAGGGCGCGCCCGAAGCAACAACTGATCCCGTTTTAACCAAAGGACATGCTGCAGGTATGGAAGAACATGAACTGCTTAATCCGGCATCTGGCGTTCGTTTTATTGCCATTGCGAGTGGAAAAGGTGGTGTAGGGAAGTCAACGGTAGCTGTAAATTTAGCGGCTGCTTTAGCCAGGCAGGGTAAACGTGTCGGTTTGATTGATGCCGATATCTATGGCTTTAGTGTGCCGGATATGATTGGGACGGAGGATGTTCCTGTTGTAGAAGAAGGAATTATTCAGCCGGTGGAGAGGTTTGGTGTCAAGCTCATGTCTATGGGCTTCTTTGTCAGAGAGAACAGTCCTGTTATCTGGAGAGGTCCTATGCTGGGAAGAATGCTCAGACAGTTCTTTAGTGATGTCCAATGGGGGAAACTGGACTATATGATCCTCGATTTACCGCCGGGTACCGGGGATGTAGCGCTTGACGTACATCAAATGATTCCGCAGAGCGAAGAAATCATCGTCACTACTCCTCATGCGACGGCCGCCTTTGTGGCAGCGCGTGCGGGCGCGATGGCGCTCCAAACGGATCATAAAATCATTGGCGTTGTGGAGAATATGTCCTATTATGTATCCTTTACTGGTGAAAAGGATTATGTTTTCGGCCGTGGAGGAGGGGCTATGCTAGCTGATACTCTCCATACCAAGCTACTGGCGCAGATCCCGTTGGGAATTCCGGATAATCATCCTTCAGAAGCTGATTTTTCGCCTTCTGTATATAAACCTGAATCGGCAACGGGAGCTATTTATAACGATATCGCCGCTCAAATTACGGCATTGCACGCCGAATCTGAATAAGAAAAAAGGCTGGTTGCGCAACCAGCCTTTTTATTATTGACCTCCTCCTTGTTCGCCTTGACCCCCGCCGCCACCCCCGCCGCCGCCTTGCTTTTGGCCGCTTGTGCCTCCAGGACTTTTTTTCTCAACCTTAGGCTGAAGCTCCTCTTGTACGACAGTTTTGAGTAAATTCATCACCTCAAGCCGGAAAATCGGACTTTGCATAGCATCATGCATGACAGTCATAGCTTGTTTGCGATACTCAGGGGTTTTAGTCAGGTCCATGTACATCTTGGTCAGCTCTGGCGACTTAAGCATGGACTCAATGGACTTCTGATAAGATGGATCCTTTATAAGCTGCATATGAAGCTGTTTGTTTTGGCTATTGATCGCTTTGGCAAATTCTCCGGCAAAACGCGGGTCGGTCATAATTTTTTCGATTTCTTTTTTATACTCAGGTGAAACGAGCGTATCCTTGACTGCAATTTTCATCTGCTCAGCCGATTGTGCAGGCATAAGCATTTTCATTCCCATGCCACCTGAAGCACCGCCGGATCCACCTCCGGAACTGCCACCAGATCCAGCACCAGACTCGCCTTCTTCACCGGATTGGCCCGATTGTCCTTCCTTGGATGAACTGCTTTGCCCGGTCAGAGCCTCTTCTATGGCTTTTTTTCCATCATCGCTTTTCAGGATATCGACTACCATCGTTTTCGTCTCTTTATAACTGTTCTGGGGAGGTGAAGAACTCTGATCCGAGCCACAGCCGCCCAGTGCAACGCCCAGTACGCATATCAGGCTGACATATCGCAAACGAGTCCAATTCATGGCCGTATTCCTCCTTCATGAATGAATGTGGATAGTATGCGAACGAATGAGGAGAAATATGTCGGTTGGGTTTTGGTTTTTTGCTGAGAACGATGTAAAATAACTCCTTAAAGGCCTGTAGCCTGATCACGAACCTCTTTGCCTTTTAATGTACCTTGTTGAAGCAATTCAGATACCGTTACGAATTCATAGCCTTGTGCACGCAGCTTGTCAATAATAACTGGCAATGCTTCATGAGTTTGCTTGCAGGAATCACTGGCATGAAGAAGAACGATGTCACCGGGATGCGCTTTATTTACAACACGGTCAATAATAACCTGAGTGCCGGGATTTTTCCAATCCAAGGAATCGGTATCCCATTGAATGGTTTTGTAGCCTAAAGTGCTGGCCACTTGAAGAACTCTTTTGTCAAAGTCCCCATTAGGCATACGAATCAACTTTGGTGCTTGCCCGGTCAGTTCGGTTAGTGTAGTGTGAGCAGTTGATATTTGTTTGCGAATCTCTTCATCGCTTAAACTGCTGTAATTTTCGTGTTTATGGCCATGACTTCCGATCTCAAATCCGCTGTCTTTAATTTGATTTACAAGATCTGGATGTGTTTTACTCCATGGGGAAGAAAGAAAAAAAGTGGCCTTGGTCACTTTTTTATCTTCAAGAACCTTTAATATAGGAGCAGTACGCTTATCCCCCCAACTGATGTCAAAGGTGAGAGCAATTAGCTTTTTGGCAGTGGGTACACTATAAACCGCAGATGGTGTTTCCTCGGAAAAAACGGTAATATTATCAGTTTCAACATAGATGACCCCGATAGCAAAGACGGCAGCAGCTATGACGATAAAGAACCGCTTGATTTTTTTTCCGTTTAGAACATAGAAAAAAGAATTCATAGTTTTATGATGCCCCTTTCTTCCTATGAAGTGCTTGTTTACTTAAAGCTATGCAGGGGGTTGTCAATTATGCCATCAGACTTACAGGAGGGATTAATGAATGGGATTAAAAGCATTTTTTCGCGATATATATACGACCAGACGGTTCATTTTGGCTTCTGCGCTTCTCTTTTGTATTAGTATTGCAGTAGGCTGGCTAAGCACAGGCGCTATTCAGTCCATGTTGGCCCAACAAATAAAGGGGTTGGGAACTGTAGCTCAACGTTTGCAGCAATCTGATCATCCTCAATGGAGTTTTTTTGTGTTTATCTTTTTTAATAATGCCATCAAGTGTGTACTCGTGATATTTGCAGGAGCATTATTAGGAATCGTGCCGTTTATTTTTTTAATTGTAAATGGGATGGTTTTAGGATTTGTAGTGCATCTACAGGAAGATATGGGAAGAAGCATGTACGAGATTGTCGTAAAAGGACTACTTCCTCATGGTGTAATTGAATTGCCAGTTTTGATTGTCGCTTGCGCCTTTGGTATGAAGTTTGGGATGAAAACAATGTCTGCGATTGGCTCAGCTATAGGATTGAAACGAAAAAGAAGTGGTCAAACGTGGGAGGTCTTTATAAAACAGACGTTGACTGTGTCTATATGGTCTGTCATCTTGCTGCTTGTCGCATCTGCAATTGAGAGCGGCATAACTTATCGGTTATTGTCACATTAAAAATTGCGGCCATTTATTTATATATTTACTGAAAATTGAACATAACAAAGGGGAGAGCTTAAAGAAAAAACTTACAACAAATCATAAGAAGTTTGAAACCCTAGCAATCGAGTTTAAAAACAGGTACAGATTGGAACAATAGTTGAGCAAATATAAGTTCGATCTAATATGTTGATAAGGGAGTATGGTCATATGCTGGGAATGCTGTTTAACGAAAAAGAATGCAAGGAACTGGACTACGTTCTTCGTAAGGAGCTCGATGAAATGCTGCTTGATATGAGTGATACTCGGTTAGACCAGGATATTCGTTATGCAATTGCGCTTCGATATAAAACAGTCTTTCGCATGTATGCCCGCTTTGCGCCTGCTAAGGAGCTGTCCAAATATGCCCCCAGAGGGCGTGTTCCTCAGAGCAAACAATAAAGAATGACTTATAGGAAAATTAGTGTTATTTCCGCAGTAGCCTCTGATAAAAAAAGTATTGACTCGATTATGTATTCATGGTAAATTAGTTTTCGTCCCTTTTTGAAGGATTTGCTCAAAAAAAAGATTTTAAAAAAACTCTTGCAAAATTCAAAAAGAGATGATATATTATAAAAGTCGCCGCTGAGATGAAGTGGTGAAACAAAGTGAAGATCATAAAAGACTTCATAGATTGTTTGATCTTTGAAAACTGAACAACGAGTGAGTACGGATTTTGTTCGCAAAATCCATTATGAGATTTATAAT
>NZ_JAFFQR010000037.1 GCF_020736845.1 Paenibacillus farraposensis | reverse complement strand
ACGTTTTGTGTATCCTCAAACATGCTGCCAAAGATTCTGATTTTGTTTGTCGTACATGAAACTAAATTTCCTTTGGAGCCTTCCGCAGTTACGTAAACTTTTACGAAAACATCACCATCAGACCAATCTTTATCAGTGTATATTTTGCGTTCAATCACTTTGGTACCGTCTAAAAATGTGCCTTCTTTCTTAGGAAGTTCCCACACAGCTTTCCCTGTATTACCTCCACTTGTTCGATCAAGCGTTACTGTATTAAGATAATGCCCTTCTCGATCATAAATCTTCGCAATAACTTCTCCAGGTTTTGGCCCTATAAATGTTCCACCGATAGGTTTTGCTGTACCTTCATAACCTTTAGGGACTTTGGTTTCCCAATCTGTAAAATAATTGGTTACAACCTTTAGTTCATAACCATAGCCGGCTCGTGTCACTTCATTCGCATTTAAGTTATTTTGTTTTGCATAGGGAATGATAGCCCAGCTACCACGGCTTTCCCGGTCGCTTTCTTTTGGATGATCTTTATCTGTAGCAATCCCTTGCTTGGTATTTACGGTTGAACTAATGTTCAAATGTTCCTGATATTCGACTGTCTTCGTGGACCAAATCGGTCTCCTTCTTCCCCTGTTATTTTTATAATAACCGGAGATGTATTGATAGGTGACTGTCCATTTACTTTGTGAATTTGGACCACTACAAGATGAGCTCGCGCCATCTTTCTTCACAGTACAAGCCGTTGAGGCAATGTTGTTTCCTCGGTCAACATCTGGGAATTCACCGGTTGGATCAACTTGAACGGTCATATTATGAAGCCCAATTTCTCGGCCTTTCCAGTTAACCGGACCAACACTAATCGGTTTATTGGCAGGCATATCTTTTCGTCCCTCATAGATTGTTTCATTATCAGCTGTTATTCGAATCAATACCTGCTGCTGGTCTTCAACACTATTGTTTTTCACCTTCGCTGTAATTGTCGCCGTTTCATTAGGCTCCACCTGGGATGGAGTAGCCGTGATCGATTGAGCAATTAAATCGATGGGTACTACTTGAATAGTGAAATCAGCTTTAATTTCATTGTTCCGATAAGCTTCGTCTGGGACTTCCAATGCGCGAGAAGGATGATTCGGATTATTGACAAAGGCATCAATCGATATTTTGTACGTCCCAGGTGTTTCCCCAATGTCAACCTTTCCTAAATAGTGATTAAACTCTTGTCCATTTTTCACGACCTCAGGAATTCCGCTATTAAACATTTGTTCAAGCTTCTGTTTCCCTGAATCAGGCCCTTTAACCGTCACATTCGCAATATTGGGGATTCCTTTGCCATCGATAAATTCACCGGCTTTAAAATCTTCACCAGTGTACTTCCATTTCAACCAAAGCTGATGACCCTCTGTGAGAGTGAGCTTGGTCGGTATATAGTCCATTTTTTTTGGCATTTTAGGGAGGTGAACCGTTTTAATCGCTGTGCG
>NZ_JAFFQR010000036.1:9715-18138 GCF_020736845.1 Paenibacillus farraposensis | reverse complement strand
GAAATTTAGTTTCATGTACGACAAACAAAATCAGAATCTTTGGCAGCATGTTTGAGGATACACAAAACGTGAGGACTCGAAATTAATATGTGGTTATATATTCAGATGGCATATACGCTGTGTGTACTTTATCTTTTCAGCATCCAAGATATAAAAACGCGTATAGTTCCGTTAAAATGGGTAATTTTATCCTTGTTTGGAAGTCTAGTATTAAGATTTTTGTACTCTCCTAACCCATTTTCAGAATATATTATCTCATCGCTATCCGTCGGTATTTTCTTGTGGATACTCTCCATACTTAGTAATCGTGGTATGGGTGGTGGAGATATTCAATTAGTCGCATGGCTTGGGCTCACTGTAGGCTTTTTTGAGACAACGTTCGTTCTTATTGTTTCAAATTTGTTAGTTCTCTGCTATCGAATAGTCAAAAAAAATCTTGACTATATTGCCTTTGTTCCATATCTCTGTGCTGGTGAGTTAGTGCTTGTTTATTTAAGAATATTTTCTCAGTGAAGTGAAGGAGAAAAATACGTTTCAAAAGTGGATCTTTAAGCTAGTTGATATAGTCCTCTATATCTTGGCTCTGTACCATGTAACCCACGTTCTTGTGGTCCTCATAGTGTTATTTGTCACGCTCATGAATTTACTGTTTTTTAGCTACTCCATACGAAACCCAAAGAGATTGAATCGTTGGTATGAGTATTCTATAAAGCAAGATCAAGCCTATTTGCATTTTCCGCCTTCTATCTTCATCGGTTATTGGGCTAGTCGTACTACCTTGCTGGATTCCAGAGAAAATGCGATGAGCAAGCTAATCTCGTTTGGGCATGATGATATCTATGGAGAAACAGTCAGTTTAACTAAAATCAATAGCCATATAACTGAATTTCAGGTGCTGAACAAATGGGGTAGAGAAGGCATGTTAACAATGATTACTACAATCGTTTTGACTGCGTTCAATTTACGGAATGTATTAACACTGACAGTGACTCGAAAAGTGTACAATATACTTTTCTCACATCAGTTCATTTGTTTTCGTTATAGGTAAATTTTTTTAGATTCTAATTATCCAATCGATTAGATAATGATTTTTAGATTAGTTCAGTTACTAACTAGATGAGGAGAGGTATATGCACACCATTAATAAAAGAAAGGCTAGAAAGGTTGGCAGATGGATTTACGTAGTATTGGCATTCCTGATCACGTTGACTACAATTCCGGTATTTCCTAGTGAGGCCGCCGCTGCTACGGTTACACCTTTAAAGGAGATTATTGGTGGCCCTGGCTGCGGAAATAACTTGGGTACGGCTCCGGGTGAAGGTTGGGGTAGTGGTCGAGGGGCTACAGATGTAACTCGACAGACTACAAGCACTGGATATAAGTGTACTGAAAAAGAGCCTTACGAGCGCTATGTCGATTTAGGTGGTACTTATGATCTTAAGGACTATAGGATTTTGGTTATGTTTACAGGAGAATCTTTCCTAAAAGTAGCTACTTCTCCAACAACTAGTTACTATGCGCAGCATTCCGGTTATACAACTTGGACCAGCTTGGGTAATTTCAGTTCAGCTGATCAAACCCAATACCAAGGTAAATGGTGGGATATCACCGATACAATTGGGGACAAGCGTGTTGCAGCTGTTGAAGGTTATGGAGTCGACTTTTTCGCTAATTCTTCCCGTTTAACTACTTTCGGCGTTCGGGTAGTTCCAAAAACTGCTTACTTACCTAGTCCTCCTCAAGTAAATGTTGGAGCTCAAGGTCAATCAAGTGCTGGTTGGACAAAAGGCCCTGTAAATGTTTGGCTTGATGGCGATGTCGCGCCGGAAGGACTGGATTACTACGAGTATAGTGTAAACGGTAGCGCATTCCAGCGCTATACCGGTCCTTTTGCAGTCAGTGAACATGGTGTGAATTCGATTTATGCCAGGACTGTGGATATAAAAAAGAATGCCAGTGGCCTTTCTATTGGAACTGTAAAGATAGACCGGATGCCACCTACACCTCCAACAATTACAGCTGCAGGTAATAGCAATGATTATACGCTATCGTTGCAAGCGGGGGCAGATGATTACTCTGGCCTGGCGCATACTCAATTCCGGATCGCTGGCGTTGTAAATCAAGATTGGCAGGATTACGGAGGGCCATTTCATATCAATAAGGATGGCAAAAGCACGGTTTATGCACGTTCCATAGACAGTGTCGGCAATGTGAGTCAAGAAGTGAGCAAAGAAGTCATTATTGATAAAAAGGGACCGACTGCACCGGTTATTCGGGTTACTGAAGCAGGACCTACTGTAAACAATGTGAATGTGACCATCGATTCGGGTAGCGACCCTGTAAATGGTATTAGAATGACACAATATCGTCTAAATCCCGAAGGAGCTTGGCAGACATACAATGGAGCTTTTACTTTAACAGCTGAAGGGGAGTATGAGATCGCTGCGCGGACAATAAATAATCTAGATGTGGCCAGTCCGCTTACAACACAAAAGGTCATCATTGATCGAACAAAACCGACGATACCACATATTGAACTCTCTGAGCTGACTTCACTTGCATCATATACCAATAAACCTGTGACGTTCGAAATATCCGGGTCAACAGATGCAGCTCCTGTTCATTACGAATATCAGATTAATGGTGGTAGTTATAATCCTGGTTCGAGTGGAACTTTGGATACGTCTGGAATGGTAAAGCTGATAGCCGTGGCTGTTGATGCAGCAGGAAATCGCAGTGCACCAGCAACTACTCAATCTTTTATTGACATGGTACCTCCTGAAATCAATGTGACTCCTAATTCTCGCGACTGGAAGGAAGATGCGGTTGACGTAGAGATTCGTTATAAGGATGAGCATTCAGGTATTGATCCTGCTTTAATGCAGTATAAAGTCACAAATAGCCCTGAATCACCGTCTGCTTGGGATACCGCTCCAGACACCCAAACTCGGTTAACCATAACGTCTGAAGGGGAATGGTATATTCATGCCAAGGTTCAAGATCGGGCAGGCAATAAGTTCGAAACAACTAGCAAGGCGTTACGTATCCAGAAAGCCCCACAGCCAGCTGAACTTTCTGCTTCGGCAATTAGGAACAAAGAAGTTGATTTACAGTGGACCCTACCATCTGGGTATACGGACGGTTACACCTACACCATCCGGAATTTAACGACCAATCAGATATGGGATGTGCCACATCCAGGTAACACCTTCACGGATACTGGATTGCAAGGGGGACATCGATACGAGTACGAACTACGCTCCAGTAATCATGTAGGGGGTAACGCTTACTCAAATCGAGTTAGCGTGCTGACGCTACCAGATGCCCCAGAAGATATTCGCTTGCATACCGTTTCCCGAACACCGGCACGCATTAAGGCTGACATTACACCTGTTGCTTCAGCTGATCGGTATCATCTTACTGCGACGGATGTAAATACAGGTCAAGTGGTCTTTGATAGTTCATCTGTAACGAAGGACGTATACAACTCAATTACGAACCTTGCACCAGGTACGGTGTATGATATTTCAGCTGCTGCCATTAATGCTACTGGCGAGGGTGCAGCCAAACATATTTCCTTCTTGACTTTACCCGACAGCCCTAGTGGTTTTAGAGATGTGACGGTAAGAGAAGATGGTATCGATCTCAAATGGAACACTGTTACAACGGCTACGTACTATGAGCTTGAGCGTGACAGCGCATCGGTTTATAAAGATGTGTATTCAGAATTTTCTGATACCGGTTTACGTCCAGGTACGGAATATGATTATGCAATTTCCGCAGAGAATACAAGCGGTTTCGGAGATTATACACATCTGGGAGTAACCACATTGCCGGGCCAGGTTACTACATTGTCAAGTGTCGAGAGTGATGTTTACTCTACAACTGTAGGCTGGGAAGATGTACAAGGTGCTGACGGTTATATTCTAAATGTTAATGGAGATCCGGACGTGCGTCTTACTCGCGGTCTTAACCGCTACACATTTGAAGGGCTGCCTGCAGGTACACCCGCTACAATCCGTATTAGGGCTTACAATCGCAGCGGTACCGGTAAAGATACGGTCATTACCGCTTCTACAACACCTACTGCTGTAGTTCATCCAAGAGCGGAAGACATCCAGGAGCACAGTGCAGTAATTGTATGGGAACCGGTACAAGGTTCTACAAAATACAAAGTGAGCATGAATGGCCAAGACTACTATAGTACGGCCAATCGTGTATTGGTTACAGGATTGGAAGGGGGAACCTCTTACAGTTTTCAAGTAAGCAGTGGAAACAACGGGGGCTATGGACCAGCATCGTCAGGTGAGCTGCTTACCTTGCCACCTCAAGTGGAAGGTGTAAAAGCTACCGAACTTGGAAACGGCCAGATTCAATTAAACTGGTCAGCTGCAAAGAGTGCTCATAAGTATGTAATTGTCCGCAAGGATACCGATGAGTTGATGGACGCTAGTCAACCTAGTATTATTCTTCCAAATTTCAAGCCCGGAATAATTTATTCTTTCAGAATTCAGGCAGTGAATACGACGGGCGCTGGGGATATGACACCCTATGTGTATCGTACATTGCCAAGCGTGATATCAAATCATGATCTTGTGATTAAAGACATATCCGATACCGGGATGCGTGTGACATGGAAAGAAGCAGAAGGTGCGGATAGCTACAACATATACCAGGATGGTTTACTCATTGGTAATACGGCCGATCTTGAATTTAAGGTAACGGGTTTGGATAGTTCGACCATCTATAAGATTAGCGTTAAGCCGGTGAATACAACAGGTGAGGGGAAACCAACAGTGGGTTCGGCCGAAACACTCCCATCCCCGGAGTTTGATTTCACAAAAACAGAGACCACCAATAGCGAAGTAATGATTAGGTGGGAATCCATTCACAGGAACGATATTTTCGTGTTGAGCGACCAGAACGGTAAAGAATTGTACCGTGGGACGGATAGAGCATATATTTGGTCAAATTTAAAAGAGGATAAGACCTATAGTGTGCTTTTGTGGGCTGAGAATAGTGGTGGGAAACGTACTGAGGCGAAAAAAGCAACTGCTAAGACTACAGGATCTTCTGCACCAGCTGGAGGAGGTGGCGGTGGTATCACGCCGGTGGTCATTAAAGAACAGACAGATGTGAAGCCACCGATAGAAGCTCAACCATCACCAACAAAAAATGATTCTGGGAACCGTTTTGAGGATATTGATCGCATATTTAACAAAGATAAAATAAATGAACTTGCTGATAAAGGCATAATCAAGGGGACATCGAACAAGCTGTTTGAACCAAGTAGACCAGTAACACGGGTTGAATTTACATCCATGCTTGTGAGAGCACTCAATTTGCCGAGTGAGCCGGATATGTTACTAAGCTTTGAAGATATCAACCCTACCGCTTGGTATATTGATCCACTTAAAACTGCGATTAAAGATCAAGTAGCTCGCGGATTCAGCAGCACCGTGTTTGCTCCGGATCGAGTCATTAACCGGGAGCAGGCTGCGAAGATGACTAATAACGTTGTTAAGTCTGCTCCACAACAAGAAGTGAATGTTTACTCAGACACTTCGAGTATTGTGGCATGGGCTCGTGACGATGTACTTGGGCTTACTGAGCACAACTTGGTTCAGGGCTATCCGGATGGTAGCTTCCGACCTAAACAAGACATTACACGCGCCGAAGCCGCAGAGATTATCTTTAATATGCTCGAAAAAAATAAGTGATAGCAGTAAGGAGAATTGGGAGGGGCTCCCCCTCCCGGTACATAAAAAAGATTGACAAGAAGGGAACTAGATATATGCAAAGTTTCATTCAAAGGACATTCCAGCAAGGCGGTCACTTATCCAAGATTGTCGATGGCTATTCACCAAGAGCTCCACAAATTCAAATTTCTTCAAAAGTGGCAGAATGTTTGGGTGAAGAAAGACACTTGCTTTGTGAGGCAGGCACCGGAACTGGCAAATCATTGGGGTATTTACTGCCGGCAGCAAAGTGGGCAGTTCAAAACAATAAAAAGGTAATTATCTGCACACATACCATTCCTCTGATGAACCAAATTTTAAAGATCGAACTCCTGCGTGTAAGTCAAATCATGCGCATGGAGAACTTGAATCTTCGATATAAATTGATCAAAGGAAAATCACATTATTTATGTAAATCGAAATTAGGTAATCTGTTTCGGGAGCTGGAGGGGAGCAAGACAAGGGAAGCGGAAATGATTAGAAGGATTGCCGAAAAAGAAAATGTTTTGGATCGTTCGGATCTTGGGTTTCAAGTAGAAGATCAGTTGTGGAACCGTATTTCTGCCTCTTTTTGCCCTGTCAAAAATAAATCGGGTGAATGCTCACTTGAGAAAAATAAAGCTGCGCTAATAGGAGCTCATATCATAGTCACGAACCATGCCTATTTTTTTAATGATTTGGTTGTGCGTAAAAAAACAGGGAATGGAAATCTGCCGCATTATGATGCAGTCATCTTTGATGAAGCCCATGAGATTGAGGATGTGTGCTGCAAAGCATTTGAGAAGAAAGTTGAGGTTCAACAGTTTGAGTCATTATTTACGGAATTTTTTAAGCATGAACAGGTGTTGAAGCTGGGCTTGGATAGTAGGCTGAAGCTCAATGATCTTCACCGGGATTTTCAACGTCAAATAGAAGATCTATTTGAAAGGATCTCTCGGTATATGGCCCGTAATCAAGGAAGCAAAGGAGGATTCTATTTAATCCCCTCCAAAATCGCAGCAGTTGATGAGATTTGTACCGCATTAGGCAATTTTATTAAGACAGTAAAAGAGATGAAGATAAAATCGGTCTCGGAGATACTTGACCGTATATTTGAAGGAAATGACGATTTAGATTTCATTGGCCAAGTGGAGAAAAAATCATGGGCTTATTGGGCTACCTCTGACGAAAGAAGGAATATTGCATTACATGCAGCTCCTTTGTTCCCAAAGGCTGTGCTGGCCTATGGATTATTTGATAAGGTGCCGGTTATTCTGGCCAGTGCAACAATCGCAACAGGAGATAATTTTAACTTCTTCGCTGGGAGAATTGGTGTTAAGGATTATGCCAGTATTATTGTGGGCAGCCCCTTCGATTATGCAAACAAGACCATGCTAATTTGTCCAGACGATGCACCCGATCCAGGATCAAATGAATTTATGCCCTACGTCTCTGCCAAGCTTCAAGAAATGTTGATGTACTCTGGCGGGCGCATGCTGGTTCTCTTCACCAGCATGGAGAAGATGAAGAGAGTATATCAGGATATGAGTTTTTATTGTAGAGAGAATGGATACAATCTGGTCGCTCAGCAGCCTGGCACAAGTAGGGAAGAGATCATAGGTCAGTTGAAATCTAACCCCAAAACGATGGTTCTCGGGTGTACAAGCTTTTGGACAGGGGTCGACGTTCCTGGTAATGCGCTGACTACAGTCGTTATTCCAAACCTACCCTTTCCAATGCCCAATGAACCATTGATACAAGCACAGGTTAAGCTTATTGAAGATGCGGGAAGAAGCAGCTTTTTTGATTATATGTTTCCTAAAATGATGACCAAATTAAAGCAAGGATTTGGTCGTCTGAATCGCTCTATGGCATGTCAAGGAGTCGTAGTCATTTTAGACAACAGATTAGTGAAAAAAAAGTACGGAGGGATGATACGTCATGGTTTGCCTTCATGTCCTTTTTCACGCCAAATAGACAATATGATTAACATTTTACCTTGTTAGGAAAGAAGGAATATAGAATGACGTTCAATTGTTTTTGTATAGATGAAGGATGTAAAAAATCCAATTTCTTTCAATCTAAAAAAATATCTGAAGTCTGGGAATTCGTTGTTGAGAGAAAATCCCTATATCATGAAGTGTTGGTCTTAAATGAAAAAGAAGAAGTCGTAATACATGCTTCAAACGGATGGATTGATTATCCGAAGCGTTGGTCTATTCTGGATCTGGAACATACATTTGTGGAGAACAAAAAAAGAGAATTTAACGCGGATGAATTCTTAAATGCTGCACAAGGGTTGGGGTTTCTCCTAGATGGAAATGCTCCTCAATCTATTCAAGAGGTTGATTCTCTGATTATGTCGTTGTATGTGGAATAAACAAGTGTGCATTCATATCTGCAGAACAGCGCTGTGTTATGTTATTCTGGCTATCCGATAGCTTTCACTTTTAGGGAAATATTTGTTCAGAGAAAATAAACTTGAAGACAAATACAGATCGCACTTCGCTTACAACCATACTGGCAGTTTCAAATCTCCCCGATATGTGTGTAAAAAATTAGACAGCTCCCTTTTTTTATTGTAAAGTGAACTTATAGATAGATATTATCTAATCGATTAGATAATATCTATCTTAGATTTGGAACACACTTTTGTGAAGAACAGAAATGTTGAATTTAACAAATAGTTGTCAGAATTCCCGCATC
>NZ_JAFFQR010000036.1:2266-9488 GCF_020736845.1 Paenibacillus farraposensis | reverse complement strand
TCGGTTGTGTTCGATTCATCTACAACAAAATGCTTGCAGATAAGATCGAGCATTATAAGCAAACTGAAACGATGCTCAAGAATACGCCTGCTCAATACAAGAAGGAATTCGACTGGCTGAAAGAAGTGGACAGTCTTGCGCTTGCCAATGCTCAACTGAACTTAGACAAGGCATATAAGCATTTCTTCCGTGATCAGAGCGTCGGTTTTCCTAAATTCAAGAGCAAGAAGACCAACAGTCACAGTTACACAACGAATAATCAGAATGGCACAGTAAGCGTTGCAGACGGATATATAAAGCTTCCTAAGTTGAGAAAACTCATCCGAATCAAATTGCATCGTCCATTCGTTGGACGCATCAAGTCGTGTACGGTATCCAAAACACCGTCAGGGAAGTATTACGTTTCCTTACTGGTGGAAACGCATTCAGCCTTTGCCTAAGCGTGATAATAAGATGGGTGTTGATCTGGGCTTGAAGTCGTTTGCTATTACTTCCGATGGCGATACAATCGAGAATCCCAAGTACCTTCGCAAGTCTGAAAAGCGATTAGCACAATTGCAAAAGGAATTGTCACGCAAAAAGAAGGGAAGCACTAACCGCTATAAGGCTAGGCTGAAAGTAGCCAAGTTGCATGAGAAGATTCGTAATCAGCGTCAGGACTTCTTGCACAAAGTATCTTCCAAGATGATTAACGAAAACCAAGTCATTGTCATGGAAGACCTTCGAGTAAAGAACATGATGAAGAATCCAAAGCTTGCCAAGGCGATTAGTGAAGTATCCTGGAGCCTGTTCCGTTCAATGCTAGAATATAAAGCGAAGTGGTATGGACGTGATCTGATGATTGCACCTAAGAACTACGCTAGTAGCCAATTATGCTCATGTTGCGGTTACAAAAATGTAGATGTGAAGAATCTTGGCTTGCGAGAATGGACTTGTCCAGAATGCAACGCGCATCACGATAGAGATATAAACGCAGCCAACAACCTTCTGAAGCTCGCAATGTAATTGCATCTATTGGGATAGGGACTATCCTGTAAGCTTGGGTAAACTTGGAGCGGTTGCTCTATTGACCAAGAAGCACCCACCTCTTAGGTGGCGTGTAGTTCACGGCGTAAACTTTTTGGGATTACGATTCGCCCTAATCTATCTAAAGGTCGAGTCATAGCTGTGTTTTTCAAGTGCCTTTTCGTCTTTTCACACTCATATCATAGCAAAAAGGATTTTGGATCAGGGACATTGGAAGGAGTAAGAGTATGAAGACAGATAAAGTAAATGATACCTACTATGCTGGATTTGAAGGAGAACCAGAAATAAGATTGATTTACAAAGATTCAGATGAAAGCTATATATTGAAGATATGGAATGGATACTTTGACACATTATTGGATTGCTTGGATCAAATAGAGTCTGCACAAAGTAATATACTAAGTGAATATTATGCTCACGAAGGTTGGTATGAGGAAAGTCCATGGGAAATAAAAAATATTAGAGAGACCCTACAATTGTTTACTTCATTTGATAGTAACAATTTGACCGAGGAAGAGGCGAAAAGTTTAACTAATATATTACCCGTAATTCCTGATCTTAAAAACGATATAATTATATTGCTGGAGAGAGCGGTAAATGAAAACGGCAACGTGTACATTGAATATGATTAATAGTAAGCTTGCTCCTTTAACCATAAAATAGGAGTGAGCTTTTTTATAGTTGTCCAATCAGAATAAAGGGGGATGATATTTGCATACACCTTGCTTCATCAAGATATAAACGCAGCCAACAACCTTCTGAAACTCGCAATGTAAATTGCATCTATTGGGATAGGGACTATCCTGTAAGCCTTGGGTAAACTTGGAGCGGTTGCTCTATTGACCAAGAAGCACCCACCTCTTAGGTAGCGTGTAGTTCACTGACATCAATCGGCATCCCAGATTGCTTGAGGCATTTGACGCCATGCAGCCAGTTGATCGATTCTTCGTCGAACATCCGAATGTTGTTTTGATTGCGCTGTACGCTTGGCACCAGGCCTTTATCCGTGTAAAAGCGCACGACGTGCTCGGTGAGCCCCGTTATCTGGGCGACTTCTTTGACCGTAAGCATGTGAAATTCCCCTTAGAAAAAATTACATAGACCTCTTGACTTCGTTTAACACGTATGCGATAAGCTTATTGTAATGCAAATCGGCCGTAAGCGGAATCCCCGCTGCGGTGCCCGATTCCCGGGATTCGCGGCCGTTTGCCATTTTACATTTGAACAATGGGAGGAATTACAATGCAAACTGTAACATTGAACAACGGTGTGAAAATGCCGATCATCGGTTTCGGTGTCTACCAAATTCCCGATGCTGAAGAATGCGAGAACGCGGTATATGAAGCACTGATGGCCGGTTACCGCCTGATCGACACCGCCGCCGGTTACCTGAACGAGGAAGCGGTCGGACGCGCGATCAAGCGCAGCGGCGTACCGCGTGAGGAACTGTTCGTCACGACCAAGCTCTGGGTTCAGGATGCCGGCTACGAGAGTGCCAAGCTGGCGTTTGCAAAATCCTTGAAGAAGCTACAGCTCGACTATCTCGATCTATACCTTATTCACCAGCCGTTCGGCGATTACTACGGCGCTTGGCGTGCGATGGAAGACCTGCACCGCGAAGGCAAGATCAAGGCAATCGGTGTCAGCAACTTCCTGCCCGACCGTCTGATGGACCTCATCGTGCATAACGAAATCGTGCCCGCCGTCAACCAAATCGAAACGCACCCGTTCTACCAGCAGACTGAGAATGTCGATTTTATGAAAGAGCAGGGAGTGCAGCACCAGTCGTGGGCGCCGTTCGCTGAAGGACTTAACAACATGTTCGGCAACGAAGTGCTGGCATCGATCGCAGAAAAACACAACAAGTCCGTAGCCCAGGTCGTGTTGCGCTGGCTTGTTCAGCGTGAAGTCGTTGCTATTCCAAAATCGGTGCGCAAAGAGCGGATCGTCGAAAACATCGACATTTTCGATTTTGAGTTGAGCGCGGACGATATCGAGCAAATCTCCACACTAGATACGCGGAAAAGTCTTTTCTTATCGTACCGCGATCCGGAAGTCGCCAAAATGATGGGCAACTGGAGAGTCGATCTGTAAACCTTAATCGGACCGTAAACTCATCACGCGTTTATCCTCATCTATTAAGAAAGGACAGGGCGATCGCCCCTGTCCTTTCTTTACTTGAATTGCAAATTCTAAGAATAGCAAAACTGCTGCTACCGGTGTAACGAAATCTATACTCCCACCAATACAGGTAACACACAGAACCACCGAGACCTCCATAACTATCCTGCCAGTTAGCGTAACACCGTTGCAGGTCTAATACTGTATTTTCTTAGTCTACAACTATATTTTCCTAGTCTAGCACTTTATTTTCCTTAGACAAATCTCTTAGCGTGGGATTTATATCATTTGGTTGGTGGTACCCCCTATAGAGAATGCGAGGGGCACTAAAAAGGTAATTTAAACGCGAACAATTACCTATATAATTCCACTTGCGATACTGTTCAATCCACGTTAAAAAGACCGGATTATTAAGGCTCCGGCCAGGCCCCCCGCGATCCTTTCATTAGCCGCTGCAGTCACGGTGGAGTTTTTTTGGTTTCATGAAAGGAATAGAGAAAAACCATCTTTAGGTATAGGAGATGTTATAGTATAGAATATGCTTTGATCTGAGTTATTGATTGGGCGAACAACGAATTTTTATAGTTTATGGATTTATTCAAAAAAATTGGTGGACCCCCTTGACAAACATTAGCTGGTTTTCTTGTCATTAGGTGTTTTCTTCTCTGTTCGGCCGGCTACAAAGCAAAATCTTCAAGCCAGCAAAAATGTAAATCAGGATCAGAATTAGAACGCTAAATAGGCTAATTATGGTATAATAGAGAAGACAAAGTAACCGGTGGGATTATCGGCACGGCGAAGCTTGCCCGAGAGGGGGTGACGCCGTGTCACTTCTTGCAGTAGTGCAGCATTTTCTTGAAATTAGCGATAAGCTAGTTAGTATTGCGGTGGGGTTAATAGCCTTACGCAGTGCGTGGAAAGCAGCGCGGAACAAGAAAAACCACCGGGATTAGGTTGGTCGCCTTGCAATCCGGTGGTTTTTCGGTCATTTGATTGAAAACGCCGTGGTCGCCCACCGGCCTTTGTTAAGAGTCACGATGCTGGATACATCGTGGCTTTTTTATTTTATGCTTCTTATACATTTATTATACCACAATAGGAACAGTTCGGAACAGGAAATTCCCGATTTATCGGCTATTTTGCTCTGTCTTCCATTCGAGATCAATTCCGCAGAACCTGCATATTAAGAGTCTAAGGGTACTTTTGGTATCTTCTACTTACTCCATATTTTGATAATACCGCACAGTAATGATCCAATAAAAGCAATGACAAAATAGAACCGCCAGCAGGAACTGGCGGTTTTGTACTATTTATTAAGCTCCTCGTTCATCTTTCTTATCGGTCAGTTCTCTAAGACCTTCTCGTTTTATGAGATTCAACTCATATTCCAGAGTATTCAAATCATTTTTTGACAACACGATCTCCATTTACGATCTGAAATGGATGGGAATTGTTCAATAATTTGTTGGATCGAATATCCCTCAGGATAGCCCATTGGAACATCAAGGAATAATGTGGCTATCGGCTCCTTATTGATATTTCGCGATCTAATGAATGCAGAAACTTTCATTAGTTGTGGCTTGAGTTTACGCTCTGCAGGTAAATCATCAAAGCAATCTTGCGTAATCTGGAAATCACCGCAACTTGGAGCCAGGCGCTTTCTTCTCTAAATCCGACTTTTAGAGATGAGGAAGCAGCAACGATATCCTAATTATAGGAATTGAAGAAGCATCAGTTGATGCTTCTTTTATTACCGCTTGGATACCTTCATTAAAAGATTTTCTAATTTTCTAATCTTATTCAGAGATTTAAAAAGCAAAACTTCAAAAAAGTTGCGTATAATAGTGTTTTGTTATAGTATAACTTTATTACGTTTTTTTTAATTATCTTTGCCTCAATTATGAAGCGAAGAGAAGCTTAGGGCCTTGCCCTATATTAAATCATATGGCTATAAACAAGCCGTGAAGACATTAATGTACCCTTTTTAGGGCATTTTTTGTTTTCACGGCTTTTTTTTATATAACGGCCTGTATAAAGGAGGGGAAATGAAAAATAATTTTAATATTAAGAATCATTAAAGGGAAATGAGTGTCCCGCTACGTTAATCCTGAATGTTCTGTTGCTAAAAATGGGTGAATAAAAGTTAGAAAAGTATAACATAAAATTCTACACTATTAAGGAGAGATATAAATTGTTTTGCAATTTATATCGTATATGATATAATGAAGACAGTAATTGAATTTCTCAAAAATCCTGATGATCAAAAAAAACCAGTTTTAGAACTCATTCAAACGATTCAGCAATACAGCTCAACAGATCCTAATTATTTGCAAGTATTTAAGTTTGTCATCCGTGGGCTTGAATTTGTTGAGAAGCATGGATTGCCACTGGCTAAGCAAATTTATTACACCGATCTTAAAGAGGATGGCAAACCGTACACGATTCAACTAATTAAAGAATTAAGAGATCATGTGCCGCTGCTTGAGTTCCGGATTAACTGGGAAGGTTTTGGAGCGTTCCGAAGTGTGTTCTTTGAATACTGTAGGGAGGACCATCAGTTTTTGGTTTTTGCACGGGCGATCGTAAAACAGACGACATATTCAGCCGACTTTGAACAGATTGTTCAGGAAACAGAACAGTTATATATGGACTTTATAAATAATCCGGAGAAATATATAACCTTAACAGGAGCTGACCATAATGAAACATCCTAAAGGAACAGGTAGTGACTTTGCAAACTTAAAACAAGCAGCACGAGATATCCCAGAGGTAGCAGAATATCTTGATAGTTTTTCAGTTACAATCGGGGATATGGTTCTAGCGCGGCGGATACAGCTGGGGTATACACAATCTCTGTTAGCACAATTAGCGGAAACCACGCAAGCACGTGTTTCGCAAATTGAATCTGGAAATGGAAATGTAACCTCAGATACGTTAAATCGGGTATTTAAGGCGTTAAAGCTTGCTTCTCTAAATCCAACTTTTAGAGATGAAGAAGCAGCAACAACCATATCCTAATTAAAAGAATTGAAGAAGCATCAGCGTTTGTTGATGCTTCTTTTGTTACCGCTTGGATACCTTCATAAAAGAATTATCTAATCTTATTCAGGATAATAGATGAAAGTTCTTGATCTAACAAATAGTTGTCAAAATTCCCCCATTTTCTAAAGTGAGGGATGAATGGCAACGGTCTGATCAACATGGACTCTTACAGCCTAAGAAGATACTATAATAGAATTATTCAGTCGTAAGAAGGAATTTCCAATCATCCGAAAATCGCTTTGGAAAGCGTATTTTTGGTCACGTTCCTATTGCCTGCTTACAACTGGTGGAGCACCCATAGACGTAATCAAGAAATACATCGAAAATCAAGGCATGAAAGGATGATAGGAATTGCTGAAAGCCTATAAGTATCGCATCTATCCGAACCATGAACAGCAGCTATATTTTGCAAAAGTGTTCGGTTGTGTTCGATTCATCTACAACAAAATGCTTGCAGATAAGATCGAGCATTATAAGCAAACTGAAACCATGCTCAAGAATACGCCTGCTCAATACAAAAAAGGAATTCGACTGGCTGAAAGAAGTGGACAGTCTTGCGCTTGCCAATGCTCAACTGAACTTGGACAAGGCATATAGGCATTTCTTCCGTGATCAGAGCGTCGGTTTTCCTAAATTCAAGAGCAAGAAGACCAACAGTCACAGTTACACAACGAATAATCAGAATGGCACAGTAAGCGTTGCAGACGGATATATAAAGCTTCCTAAGTTGAGAAAACTCATCCGAATCAAATTGCATCGTCCATTCGTTGGACTCATCAAGTCGTGTACGATATCCAAAACACCGTCAGGGAAGTATTATGTTTCCTTACTGGTGGAAACGGATATTCAGCCTTTGCCTAAGCGTGATGATAAGATGGGTGTTGATCTGGGCTTGAAGTCGTTTGCTATTACTTCCGATGGCGATACAATCGAGAATCCCAAGTACCTTCGCAAGTCTGAAAAGCAATTAGTACAATTGCAAAAGGAATTGTCACGCAAAAAGAAGGGAAGCACTAACCGCTATAAGGCTAGA
>NZ_JAFFQR010000036.1:0-2162 GCF_020736845.1 Paenibacillus farraposensis | reverse complement strand
AGGACTTCTTGCACAAAGTATCTTCCAAGATGATTAACGAAAACCAAGTCATTGTCATGGAAGACCTTCGGGTAAAGAACATGATGAAGAATCCAAAGCTTGCCAAGGCGATTTGTGAAGTATCCTGGAGCCTGTTCCGTTCAATGCTAGAATATAAAGCGAAGTGGTATGGACGTGATCTGATGATTGCACCTAAGAACTACGCTAGTAGCCAATTATGCTCATGTTGCGGTTACAAAAATGCAGATGTGAAGAATCTTGGCTTGCGTGAATGGACTTGTCCAGAATGCAACGCGCATCACGATAGAGATATAAACGCAGCCAACAACCTTCTGAAACTCGCAATGTAAATTGCATCTGTTGGGATAGGAACTATCCTGTAAGCTTGGGTAAACTTGGAGCGGTTGCTCTATTGACCAAGAAGCACCCACCTCTTAGGTGGCGTGTAGTTCACGTTACCCGAGGAAGAGTATTGACTGCTGCATGAAGGTATGATAAAAATAGATTATTAACTATGTTTTAAGCATTTTCTTTGTCGATACTAATTGACGAAGATAAGGTATGAACCTTTTTTTGGTTCATGATAAATAATAAGGCTTATTTAGCCATGGGATCATAACACCTGTTAGAGGTGTTTTTTGTGTTCCTATGGCTTTTTTGTTTTTTCACAAAAAAGGACGGAGGTCGTCTAATGGTCATTTTTAAAGAAGCTATCAAGGAACAGGATGAATATGAAAAACTCGTAGAGAAAATGACACCTATTGTGAACAGCTTGGTCACATCAGAAAAATTTCGTATAGAGTTCAAACATGATTTGAAATTAATAAAAAAATACAATGTTTTTGCGTGGTTTGTTTATGACTACGGAACTTATTTATTTCCGCTAATGGATAGGGAAATAAAAGATTTTCAGGAGAATTGGTTGCAAGATCTTAGTGAAAATTTCGGTAATGCTAGAACATCACTTTTTATAGGCAATCGCTTGACTGGAGAATTAAGACCGGTCAATCATCATCAAAATGTAGTAGAGCAATTACAGTTATATATAGCTGTATGATTTTGGATGCTTTAAGAGGAAATGAGTTGAAAAATTCATTTCTTCCTATAGGTTCTCCAAACCTTACTCTGATTTGTGAATATAAGGAGGAAAAATCTATGCCAAAAATAAATCTGCTTTTTATGTTTGAAAATAATCAAGAGAATTGCAGTTGTTACATACCAGCTCTTCGTCAGTCCGCTATAGGGACTGATATTCAAGATGCCAGAGAAAAAGCGTTGGAACTGATCCCTACAAGTTTTGAAAATTTAGTTTTGTTTGATAACTATTTCGAAGAAATTCAAGTAGCAGGTAAAACCTTTCAGGCGCTGATAGAAAAAAGCGAAGAAACCGATGGATTTATTTGTTATTTACCCAATTTTCGCTTAGGCGGATCAGGTGAAACAGTAGAAGAAGCAAAGAGAAACGCATTAAAGATAATTGAGCTGCAGAATATTACGACTGTCAGATATGAGGCAACTTATCAAATGGTTATTGTAGATCAGTCTGACAGTAACGTAGTGGAACACACAGAACAGATCGTATGGTAACGTTCACTGGAGTCTAAATGAATACCTTTAGGTGTATGCCAGACAGAAGCAAAAAAACCGCAAGCAAGATTTTAGCTTGGCGGCTTTTTTGTATCGTTAGGTAGTATGTGGCCTATGAATTCACATCAAAAATTCACAAAATGTAATGAAGAAAAAAATTCGAAAGTATGAGGAGTATAGTAATAGAAATGATTTTGATAAGTCACTTATCAATTGGTATAACTTACATGTAGTAATCAGCAAACCTAAATGATATATTATTCATCTGGCCGTAAGATAGGCTGTGATGTAATGGTTCAAAAATTCAAAAGATCATCTATGAGTTATTATTTACCAGTAGTATGAATCGCCAAAGTATGATATATTATTTATCCGGCCCAAGAAAAGCCGAATGAAAAAATTGATCTTTGAAAACTGAACAACGAGTGAGTAAACTGATTTTGTTCGCAAAATCAAACAAGAGATATTTTATCTCGTCAGTTTCAAATGAGCTAATCGCTCTTTTAATAAACCGGCTTCGGCCGGTCTTTAATGGAGAGTTTGATCCTGGCTCAGGACGAACGCTGGCGGCGTGC
>NZ_JAFFQR010000035.1 GCF_020736845.1 Paenibacillus farraposensis | reverse complement strand
GGCGCTGGAGGGCTTAACGGTCGTGTTCGGGATGGGTACGTGTGGAACCCCTCCGCTATCGCCACCAAACGCTTGAGAGTTTGAACTCTCAAAACTGAGCAACGAGTGAGTACATAGAATATTCATTTCACCCACACACATGTGATGAACCGAAATGAATATCCAGTTGCAGGTGTGTTATACCTGCTGATTTGAATGTTTCCATCGCAGGAAACGATTCTCCATAGAAAGGAGGTGATCCAGCCGCACCTTCCGATAC
>NZ_JAFFQR010000034.1 GCF_020736845.1 Paenibacillus farraposensis | reverse complement strand
TTACACCCTGAAAACTGGATCCGAAACTCCACTTGCGTTCTATTCTTAGGATAAGCCCTCGACCGATTAGTATTGGTCAGCTCCATGCATTACTGCACTTCCACCCCCAACCTATCTACCTCGTCGTCTTCAAGGGGTCTTACTAATTGGGAAATCTCATCTTGAGGGGGGCTTCACGCTTAGATGCTTTCAGCGCTTATCCCTTCCGTACATAGCTACCCAGCTGTGCTTCTGGCGAAACAACTGGTACACCAGCGGTACGTCCATCCCGGTCCTCTCGTACTAAGGACAGCTCCTCTCAAATTTCCTACGCCCACGACAGATAGGGACCGAACTGTCTCACGACGTTCTGAACCCAGCTCGCGTACCGCTTTAATGGGCGAACAGCCCAACCCTTGGGACCTACTTCAGCCCCAGGATGCGATGAGCCGACATCGAGGTGCCAAACCTCCCCGTCGATGTGGACTCTTGGGGGAGATAAGCCTGTTATCCCCAGGGTAGCTTTTATCCGTTGAGCGATGGCCCTTCCATGCGGTACCACCGGATCACTAAGCCCGACTTTCGTCCCTGCTCGACTTGTAGGTCTCGCAGTCAAGCTCCCTTCTGCCTTTGCACTCTTCGAATGATTTCCAACCATTCTGAGGGAACCTTGGGGCGCCTCCGTTACTCTTTAGGAGGCGACCGCCCCAGTCAAACTGCCCACCTGACACTGTCCTCGCACCGGCTTACGGTACCAAGTTAGAACCTAGATACGATCAGGGTGGTATCCCAAGG
>NZ_JAFFQR010000033.1 GCF_020736845.1 Paenibacillus farraposensis | reverse complement strand
CCGTTAAGCCCTCCAGCGCCGATGGTACTTGGACCGCAGGGTCCTGGGAGAGTAGGACGCCGCCAAGCAACCCCTTAATGGGGCTTTTTTTTCGCCTATTGATTATACATACAAAAATGAATTTTAAGATGGGGCTATAGCTCAGCTGGGAGAGCGCCTGCCTTGCACGCAGGAGGTCAGGGGTTCGATCCCCCTTGGCTCCACCAATATTCCCTGATAGCTCAGTTGGTAGAGCACTCGACTGTTAATCGAGTTGTCACAGGTTCGAGTCCTGT
>NZ_JAFFQR010000004.1 GCF_020736845.1 Paenibacillus farraposensis | reverse complement strand
CTGGAGACGACGAATCCGCGCTCATGGAGCTTGACTTTGATCTTGCGCGTGCCATAGGCTTTTCGGTTCTTGTGGAAGATATCCACAACCGCTTCGGTTACATCGTCTTCGGTTGCCTGTTCTTTGGCTTCGTAGTAAAACGTACTTCTTGCGATTTGCAGGACGTCACACATTACTGATACCGAGTATTTATCACGATTGTTCTGGATGATAGCTACTTTCGT
>NZ_JAFFQR010000032.1 GCF_020736845.1 Paenibacillus farraposensis | reverse complement strand
CCAGGTTTCATAGGTTCAATTGTGTGTTGCTTTTCGTTCGTTTGTTTTTCCACACATCCATTCAATAACAGGCTAATTAACACTGCTAACAATAGTATTGTTTTCTGTTTTACAAAGTTGATTTCACAAAACTCCCTTCTTACATTACTTATTGCACGTTTATTCGTTGATTGCTTACGCATTGAATGACGTTTTGGAGCGTTCGATTATGGCCTGTTTGATTAATATTCTTATCCAGTTCAGGCAGGGTAGTGTACGTATTGTCCTTTTTCTGAAAGTAAATCCCCGCAACAGGGTGAGTCTCTATTCCATGTGCATTAACCCCGGTGATATAATCCGCAATTATGACAATGTCCGTACGCCCATCCTGATTTAAATCCTTGAAGCTTACTGCCTTGATCCTGTCGATCATCCTACCGTTGTTACCATAAAATTCAGGAAACTCGTATTGAACCTTGTTTTCCGCATGCTTTCCGCTGTTAGCTTCCAAAAAAAACTTTGCTTGTATCAGATCATTCGTATCCTCATCTTTTAAAGTGGAGATAAACTTTACTTCTCCCCATCCATTAAGAGTGGTGGTAAATGATTGTTCCCTTTGAATAGTATATGGTTCCAGATCAGGGTCGGGCTGAGCATCTTCATCTACATAATCAGCGCTACGTTGCTGCTTTA
>NZ_JAFFQR010000030.1 GCF_020736845.1 Paenibacillus farraposensis | reverse complement strand
GCAGCCAGCGCATTGCCTTGTGCACGTGCAGACGCTTTTTGATTTGACCGGATCGAAATGCTATTTCTTTTTACATGGTGTCTTCTTCTACTCATGGAAATCACCTCCCTTCATAGGAAATGAAGGTGCGGATGGTCTTAGTGGTGCTTTTTGCGTTTGGATATTTTGATGTTCAGTGCATTGGTTGCCAGCGCATTACCATTTCTTGTTCTGGCATTTGCAGCCTGAAAAATTTTAACGACCAAGAATTTGTTTTTACCGACACGATGTTTGAACGTTTTTACTCTTGTTTTGATCATCTGCATCCCCCCTTGCTAAGGTATACTTTATTTATATGTCAGTGGCGATAGCGATGTATAAGCATGAATCTATTAACAGCAAAAAGAAACTATTACCTAACAGATAGATTCCTATATCCCATATAAAC
>NZ_JAFFQR010000029.1:277229-300851 GCF_020736845.1 Paenibacillus farraposensis | reverse complement strand
ACGCCGCCAGCGTTCGTCCTGAGCCAGGATCAAACTCTCCATTAAAGACCGACCAAGGTCGGTTTATTGAGAGCGATTAGCTCATGTTGAATCTGACGAGATTTTAAATCTCATATTGGATTTTGCGAACAAAATCCGTACTCACTCGTTGTTCAGTTTTCAAAGATCAAACTTTATTTTGTTGAATCAGCTCATCGCGTCATCAACTCTTATATCATATCACATCCGAACCAACTTTGCAAGCTTTTTTTTAAAATCTTTTTTTAGACTCACTCGCAACATCGTATTTCTTGGCCGGAATTAGAATATATCATATATAAAATAAGTTTGCAAGCATTTATTATATAAGTTTTCGAAATGCTTTATTCTATATACTTTATCACGAATAAAATAAGAGCCTCCTCCCAAAAACACAAGGGAAGAGGCCCTTATTTTATAGCTGCTACTTATTCAGAGCCCATAAAGGCAAACCGAATGACTACAATAATAGCAAGCACCCACATAAGCCAGTGAATTTTCATTTTATTGCTGGTAAATAAATTATTGAACACTGCCAGTACGACATAAGACAAAATACCAGCAGAAATACCGTTCGCAATCCCGCCTGTAAAAGGCATTAAAACGATAGTCAAAAATGCAGGGAACGCGAGCAGGAAATTATCCCAGTCAATATTGCGAACCTGACTCATCATTAACACTCCGACAATAATCAGAGCTGGAGCTGTAGCCGCGGAAGGTACAACCAGTGCCAACGGTGCGATAAAGAGGGATAACAAAAACAGAATACCTGTCGTAACGGCAGTCAGACCGGTACGTCCACCTTCTTCTACTCCTGCGGAGCTTTCCACGAACGCTGTAATGGTACTTGTACCCAATACTGCACCCGTACTTACACCAACAGCATCCACCAACATAGCTTTACCGATGGTTTTTTCGCCTTTTTTCTTATCCTTCATAATTCCTGCGCGGGTAGCTGTACCCACTAACGTGCCAAACGTATCAAACAACTCCACAAAAGTAAAAATGAAGATAATATCAAACAGCCCAATGTGCAGAGCAGCCTTCAAATCTAGCTGGCCTACTGCCAAGTTAGTAAAGTCAGGAATCCAGTGTCCTGATGTCAGACTGCTCAGATTCGTTACTCCCATCGGAATACCGATCAATGTTGTTGCTACGATTCCAATCAGCAAAGCGCCTTTGACCCGAATAACCATCAGCACCGCGATAATAAGCAATCCGATTAACGCCAGCAAGGCGTCCTTTTGGTGAACCAGACTGCCCAGAACCAAATTGAATGCATGACCTGGAACCGGATGACCAACGTCTGTACCTGGAACGATATTCACCATAACCAGATTACAGAGCTTAAAGCCGACAATCGTAATAAACAAGCCAATACCTACCGTAATGGCGGTCTTCAAATTTTCCGGCACCGCAACGAGCAACATCTGTCTTACCCGTGTCACGGTTAAAATCAGAAAGATGATACCAGATATAAATACAGCGCCAAGTGCCGCCTGCCAAGTAATTACACCATTAGAACTCAAGACTACCGTCATAAAATAAGCATTCAAACCCATGCCCGGAGCCATGCCAATCGGCACATTAACGAATAAACCCATCAGAATGGTAACCAGACCTGCTCCCACCGCTGTCGCAAAGAAAACAGCTTCACTAGGCATACCTGCACCCGTCGGTCCCAAAAAGGTATTGTTGACCACCAGTATGTAAGCCATGGTCATAAAAGTAGTAATTCCCGCAATAATCTCGGTGCGGATGTTTGTTCCATGTTCCTTTAATTTAAAGAAACGCTCCATGAGTCGTAATTCCTCCTACGCAAAAGCATACTCGTATTGTTGTCGTTCATTTGCTGTAATATTCGCATTCATACGTGCTATTACATCCGTTATTTTAGGCTCTCATCTACAGCTTGTCAACAGAAAAAGCGAATGTTACAAATTGAACACATATGTATTGTTCGGAAAATAGAAAACCCGTCAAACTATTACACAGCTGACGGGATACCATTTTAACGAATCAGATATTTTTATACTTATCAAAGGCATTTGCTGTCCTTCTGTTCATCCCTTATTTTCGATCTCCATTTAATACAAACTCAATATCCCTCAGAGAAAAGGCTAATTAATCGTTCTTTGCTTATTTCATCATCTTTTGCCAAATTATAATAGTGAAAATATTCTTCTAAAACCTTCTAACCTTTTCAGGTGCGTGGGTCACCGCTGCTCCATCAAGCTTCAGTATATGCTAAAGCTCCAACTGACTTAATTTCTGTCGATGATGAACATGATATAAAGAAAAAACCTTCAAAACCACGATAGCTGTGGAGTTGAAGGTTTGTTGACTTGTGAGCAGTCTTACGACTATTCCCACTCGATGGTTGCTGGCGGCTTGGACGTTACATCGTACACGATACGGTTGACGTTCTCCACTTCGTTGACGATGCGAACGGAGATTTTCTCCAGCACGTCCCAAGGGATACGCGCCCAGTCGGCGGTCATGCCGTCGATTGAGGTTACCGCACGAATACCTACAGTATAAGAGTACGTACGGGCATCGCCCATAACACCAACACTCTTCATATTCGGCAGAGCGGTGAAGTATTGCCAGATTTCTCGATCCAGACCGGCTTTGGCAATCTCCTCGCGTAAAATAAAGTCGGAATCACGGACAATCTTGAGCTTGTCCTCTGTCACTTCGCCCAATACACGAATGGCAAGACCCGGACCCGGGAATGGCTGACGCCATACAATTTCGGCCGGCAGTCCGCATTCTTCACCGACTTTACGCACTTCATCCTTGAACAATGCATTCAGTGGCTCGATCAGTTTGAACTTCATGTCTTCCGGCAAACCGCCCACGTTATGGTGCGATTTGATGGTTTGCGCCGTTGCTGTTCCGCTCTCTACAATATCTGTGTACAACGTGCCTTGTGCCAGAAATTCAAAATCATCGAATTTGGCTGACTCTTCTTCAAAGACATAAATAAATTCGTTACCGATGATTTTACGTTTTTGCTCAGGATCATCGACCCCTGCCAGTTTGGACAGGAAGCGCTCACGAGCATCAATTTTGACAACTTTCATATCAAATTTGCCAACGAATGTGTTCATTACACTTTCAGCTTCGCCCTTACGCAGCAATCCGTGATCAATGAACATACATGTCAGTTGGTCACCGATGGCTTTATGAATAAGCATAGCCACTACAGAAGAATCCACACCGCCACTTAAAGCACACAATACTTTCTTGTCGCCTACTTGCTGACGGATTTCACGAACTTGCTCTTCAATGAACGATTCCATCGTCCAGTTGCCCTCACAGCCGCACACTTCATACAGGAAGTTATGAATCATTTGATTCCCTTGAACGGAATGACGTACCTCTGGATGGAACTGTACCGCATACAGGTTCCGTTCCGGATGGCTCATTGCGGCAATCGGAGCACTCTCTGTACCAGCATCCAGTTTAAAACCGGATGGCAGGTCTGTAACGTGATCTCCATGGCTCATCCATACCGTTTGGCGGGAATCCAGCCCTTTAACCAAGCGGGCATCCTCATTGAATTGCACATCTGCTTTGCCGTACTCGCGCTTGCCCGCACGTTCTACCTTGCCTTCGAGCTGGTGAGCCATCAGCTGCATGCCATAACAAATACCGAAAATAGGTATGCCGAGATCATAGATGGCCCGGTCTACCTGAGGAGCATTTTCTGTATATACGCTGGAAGGTCCGCCTGAGAAAACAATCCCTTTCGGCGCCAGCTCTCTCAGCTTCTCCGCAGACGTATTGTATGGAAGGAGCTCGCTATATACACCAAGATCCCGAATTCTTCTTGCGATTAACTGGTTGTATTGTCCTCCAAAGTCGAGAACTACAACGATTTCATTAGGCTTATTCATTACCGTGCCTCCCTCAATTGTTCGTTTCATTATACGCAACGACAAAACAAGACGTCAAGAAATCTACCGAAGTTGAGTGGACATGCAAAGATTGTTAAAATAAATGGATTCCTGATTATATAATCGGTTCGTAGGAGTGTACACGATGGATGTGCTGAAGTGGATCGCGCAATTATTTGAAGAATACGGATACGGCGTCCTTTTTTTCGGCTTGCTGCTTGAGTTTCTTGCCTTACCTTTCCCCGGGGAAACCACGATGGCCTATGCGGGATATCTCTCCTATTCGGGGAACCTGGTTTTCACCAAGCTGGTGCTGCTGGCCTTTTTGGGCACAACCATCGGTATGACCATTACCTACTTTATCGGAAAATGGGCCGGACTCCCCTTTATTCAGAAATACGGTAAATGGGTTCTCTTATCACCGGGCAAGCTTGAAAAAACGCAGAAGTGGTTTCAACGATACGGATATTGGCTTATTTCCCTCGGATATTTTATCCCTGGTGTGAGGCATTTTACCGGCTATTTTTCTGGAATTATCGCGATTTCTTTCCGCAAATTTGCCTTGTATGCATACAGTGGTGCATTATTCTGGGTTATCTTATTTCTAAGCATTGGCAAGCTGTTTGGTCCACAATGGGATGCCATTTTTCGGTTGGTGGAGGTGTATGCACTGCGCACCTCCGCAATCGTCGGCAGTATCCTTTTGCTGTCTGTTGTTTATCGCTGGAGAGCCTTTCTGAGTAGTCCTTTTGGCAAATCAGACAAACCAGTGAAATCAGCAAAAACCAGCAACAAGCATGACCCACAATAGTCAGGCTCCGACTGTCTTGCGGCTGCGAGCCCTCGTATAATATTGTATCCAAGCAAATGGCGCCTACACCGCCCACTAATGAATATTACATATCAAAAACACCCTCCAGGATCGAAATACAACCATCGTCCCGAAGGGTGTAAGAATGCTTATGATTTATGAGTGCTCAGCCTGCTCCCGAATGTATACCAGCGCGGCATCGATATGCCCTTTGACTCTGAGGCTACGCCATTCATGAATCAGAATACCGTTCTCATCAATCAGAAATGTAGAGCGAACGATGCCCATGTACTGCTTGCCATACATCTGTTTCTGTTGCCACACGCCGTAAGTCTCAGCCACCTGATGCTCTTCATCGGATAATAACTGAAAAGGCAATCCATATTTGGCAATAAACTTGTCATGCTGCTTGAGCGGATCAGGACTTACCCCTAGAATGACTGTATTTAATCCTTCAAACTCCGTATGCTTATCCCGAAAATCACACGCCTGTGTCGAGCAGCTGGAGGTCAAATCCTTCGGATAAAAATACAGCAGCACCCTGCTGCCTCTATAATCAGATAGCTTAACGCTCTTTCCTCCACTCCCCGGCAATTCAAAGTCCGGTGCCGGTTGTCCAATAACGGCAGATGTCGTGGACATCCTATCATCTCCTATCTTTCGGAGTTTTCCTACCATCCGGGCTAAGAGCCCGCGCCCCGATAACGCCGAATCCCCCAATTCCATGCCAGTAAGCCCAAAGTCAGAAACACAGCGCCCATTACAGGAGTTAATAACGCCATATTCCGCATATCCTCCCGCTGAAGGAACAAGGATGCGGGATATACGCCAACAAAAGCAAAAGGCAGAATCCAGGTGAGCACCACCTGAATGGCCCGGTTATAGATTGTAATCGGATAACGGCCATAGCCCTGGATATTATACATGAGTGGTATAATCCCTGTCGGTGCGTCCGAGAAAAATGAAATGGCAGTCAATATGGTGTAAATACCTGTATATATCGCTACGGCACTCAGACTCATCACGATCAGTACAGGAATAAACCACCACTCCATATTCAAGTCCATCTGCGCCCCGCTGATTCCCATAATAGTCAGACCAATCACGGAGCCTACGAGCGATGGCGGGTCCACATTTTCCAGAAAAATCTGGAACAAATTATAAGCGGGACGAGTCATGACCCGGTCGAGTTCCCCTTTTACAATATAGCGATCGCTAAAGTTCCAAAGGTTGACAAAACAGGTGAAAAGCCCATACGGTACCATGAAAAAGCCGTAAACAAACACCACTTCATTTTCACTCCAGCCGCCCAGACTGTTCGTATGCATAAAAATGACCAGAATAAAAATAAGATTCGTAGCTTGAAACAGCAGGTCCGAAATGACTTCGACCCAAAAATCAACCCGATAGGTGAGCCGTGACTTCATGTAATTTTTCAAATATTCGCTAATGAGACCCAAATAGTACATCATCGGCTTACCCTCCCTGCACGAACAGACGTCTGCGCGCCAGTCGCCAAATGATGATCATCGGCACGAGCAGAACGACCAGCCAAATGATTTGGATACCCAGCACATTCCAGATGCCAACACCTTTTACGCGTCCGGTGAAAACAGAGCCCGGCAAATAGGTAATTGCCTGGAACGGCATCCATTGAGCGAAAGTGGCCAGCCAGCCCGGAAATAAACTGATGGGTATAATCAACCCGGAAAACAGGTCCACCACCACACGCTTCATTCGCATCATGCCTTCGTTATTTTCGATAAAAAAGGCCGTCAAACCCGTAATAATATTAATCTGGGTGTTAATTAAAAAGCTGAAAAACAGCATTACCAAAAAGCCAACCCAGGCTACCGGGTCCGTAGGGAGCTTCACCGGAAACAGCAGCATTGCAATCGCCATGCCCGGAATCATAAACAACAGGAACCGGAACATCCCCTCGCCAAGTCCTTGCATAAATTTAACGAGCACATAGTTATACGGGCGAATCATCTGAATAGCGATGCTTCCATCGCGAATATCCGTCGAAATTTCACGATCCAGATTGTTAAAATAGAAGGCCCTCGCCATCCATGAGACCGCTACATATGTCGTCATTTGAGCAGCGGTAAAACCGCCGATACTGCCTGCTCCCCCATATATTGCTTGGTATGTGAAGTAATACACGCCAATATTCATGGAATAAATAAGTATGCCTGAATAATAATTCACACGATAAGCAAGCATAGTCAGAAATCGAATGCGAATAAAATCGGAGTATACGCTAATCATGAACTTTGGCCTCCACTGCCGGATGGCCTTCGCGCTCTGCCGAGCCAGACTGATAAATGCTGCGGACGATATCATCCGTGTTGGTTTCGATGATTTTGATGTCCGTGATGTCAGTACGGCCGACGACACTAGCAAGAACATCCGATACGTTAATATGCAGGGGAATCCACACTTTGGCAGCCAAATCGTTATCCATCGTCCAAGTCAATGGCATAGATGCAGTCCATGTCTGCAATTGCTCCAGCCGCGTGGACGTACCGAATTGGAAGCGAACTTCACGTCCCGTTCCCCAGCGCGTCTTCAAATCCTCCAGACCACCATCATAAATGATATTCCCATCATCCAGCATAATGACGCGCGAGCACAACGCTTCAATATCCTGCAAATCATGGGTTGTCAGCAAAATGGTGGTGCCGTGATCCCGGTTCATGTCCTTCAGAAACTCGCGGATTTCGGACTTGACCACAATATCAAGCCCAATGGTCGGCTCGTCCAGAAAAACAATGGAAGGATTGTGCAGCAGTGCCGCTACCAGCTCGCAACGCATCCGTTGTCCGAGGCTAAGCTTGCGTACCGGGCGGCTTAACAGATCCTGCAATTGCAGCCGCTCTACCAGTTCATCCAGCCTGCGTTTGAAGTCAGCTGCCGGAACCTGATATACTTTGCGCAGCAGCTGAAAAGACTCGATCACACCGATGTCCCACCAAAGCTGGCTGCGCTGGCCAAAAACGACACCGATGTTGCTTACAAATTTCTCGCGCTCCTCATAGGGAACATAACCGCCTACCTTGAGATGCCCTGACGTCGGGACAAGAATGCCTGTCAGCATCTTGATCGTAGTAGACTTACCGGCGCCGTTCTCACCGATATAACCGCATATTTCTCCTTGCGGAATACGGAAGGATATATCTTTGACCGCGGCCACCTCGTTATATTCACGCGAGAATAAATCCAGGAAGGCGCCTTTCAAGCCCTCACGGTTTTTTTGTACCTTAAATGTTTTGCGCAAATCTTGCACATCAATTGCCAGCATGTTGTACCTCTCAATCATTGTTAAATTGATTGTGCTCCAAAAAGAAATTATAATGTAATGAATTGAAAAGCGAAAGGGAGAGCATCCATGACAAGCAGAACCAAAAGAACGCTATGGTCGGTTCTGGCCGTGGTTATCGTCGCAATTGTAGGCTTTGCCGTGTACTATTTTTCATCCATCTATAATCAATTGAACAATCTGCATAAAGAGGGGGCAAACTCTCCCTTCAAAAATGTACAGCAGGTCGATCAAGTCCGCGCATCAGAACCGCCCAAATGGGAAGGAACTGATATGGTTAACATTCTACTGATGGGTGTCGATGGCCGCGGCATTCAAAAAGGGGAGGTTCCCCGGTCAGATAGTATGATGGTCGTATCTCTTGATCCTGTCAAGAAAAAGATTCACCTCTTTTCTATTTTGCGTGATACGTATGTGGATATTCCCGGCTACGGAAAAAACCGTATTAACACCGCTATTACTCATGGGCCCAATACAGCCATGAAAGCTGCTGGCGATCTGCTGGGCATTCCGGTGCAATATTATGTGTATACCGATTTCCAGGGATTTATTAAGCTGGTGGATGCTGTGGGCGGCATTGATTTTAAAGTGGAGAAGGATATGCATTATACGAGCAATGCGGATAAGCATGAATACGATATTGACTTGAAAAAGGGAATGCAGCATCTGGACGGCAAAACGGCGCTTCAATACGTGCGGTTCCGTCATGATGCCATGTCGGATTTCTCGCGTTCAGGACGACAGCGTGCATTTTTGGAGGCTGTCGCCCAGAAAATGCAGACCACGACCTCCATTGCCAATCTGCCGAATATTTTGGAGCAGGTGAACCCGTACATTGACACCAATCTGAGTGTCAACGATATGTGGAAGCTGGCGAACGTCGGCTACCAAAGCGCCTTTGCAGGCAGCGAGCAGGTTCCGCCGATGAAGCAGATCGTCGAAAAAAATGTAGGCGGCGCGCAGGTGCTGACTGTCCGCGATCCGGAGGAGCTGAAAAAGTACGTGCAGGATATATTCAATAATCCTCCTGTGCAGACACAGGAGCAGGATCAGAACGGAACGAAGCAGCCGGACAGCGCATCATCGTCCAAGGCCGATAGGCCTTCTTTTACAGGGGGCAATAAAACCGGTAATGAAGATACTTCCACACAATCGACACCAAAAACAGGCCAAAAAGAGCTATAATGATCATGCAAGGGCAGCCGTGAACGCTGCCCTTTGGCATGTGTATATCCTATTTTTGATGAACGGAAAGGAAGTTTGTGATGATGAAACGAGAAAACTCCGAAGCATTATATAAAGAGGCACTGGAGCATATTGTCGGGGGAGTTAACAGTCCTTCACGCTCCTTTAAGGCTGTGGGCGGCGGTGCACCGGTATTCATGAAGCGCGCCCAAGGCGCTCATTTCTGGGATGAGGATGATAATCGGTATATCGACTATCTGGCAGCATACGGTCCTATTATTACCGGGCATGCCCATCCCCATATTACCAAGGCCATTAGTGAAGCTGCGGCCAACGGCGTCCTGTACGGAACGTCCACGGCGCTGGAAGTCAAGCTGGCCAAGATGCTCAAGGAAGCCATTCCTTCCCTGGACAAGGTCCGGTTTGTGAATTCCGGTACAGAAGCCGTCATGACGACGATTCGCGTGGCACGGGCCTATACTGGGCGGAACAAGATTATCAAATTTGCCGGCTGCTACCACGGTCACTCCGATCTGGTGCTCGTAGCTGCAGGCTCCGGTCCGTCCACGCTGGGCATACCGGATAGTGCGGGCATCACGACCAACATTGCCAGCGAGGTCATCACCGTACCGTTTAATGATCTCGATGCGCTGCGCCAAGCCTTGGAGCACTGGAGCGACGATGTAGCAGCGGTTATGGTCGAGCCGATTGTCGGCAATTTCGGCATGGTGATGCCGCAGCCCGGATTCCTGGAAGGGCTGTGCTCGATGGCGCGGGCCAACGGCTCACTCGTCATTTATGACGAGGTCATTACGGCGTTCCGCTTCCACTACGGCTCCACCCAAACGTACGCTGGCCTGGACAATCATAATGCCATTCAGCCGGATTTGACCGCGCTGGGCAAAATCATGGGCGGTGGCTTGCCGATAGGCGCCTACGGCGGCAGCAAGCAGATCATGGAGCAGGTTGCCCCACTCGGCCCTGCTTATCAGGCGGGCACGATGGCGGGCAACCCGGCTTCCATCTCGTCAGGCATCGCCTGCCTTGAAATCCTTCAAGGAGAAGGCGTGTATGAAGAGATGGAACGTCTGGCTGTGCGACTGACGGACGGGATTCAGTCCTCCGCGGGCCGCTACGGCGTGCCATTGACGATCAACCGCATCCGGGGCGCATTCTCGACGCATTTCTGCGACCACCCGGTCACCAATTACGATCAGGCGCAGGATACGGACAGCGAGGCGTTCGCAGCCTTCTTCCGCCACATGCTGGATCGCGGTATTCTGCTGGCACCATCCAAGTACGAAGCCTGGTTCCTCACAACAGCCCATACGGACGAAGACGTGGATATTACGCTGGAAGCGGCGGAGGACTCTTTCCGGGCCATGTCACAAGGCAAGTAGGCAAATCAGCAAGCGAGGATTAAATTCAGGTAGGAGCAAAGCTGGAGGCAGTCTTAAGGGCGAGATACCCGCCTTTGAGACTTGTATTCCGGCTTTTTTGTTCCGCAAACTGTACCCGTACAGTTGTGAATTTTATGGATTGTATCAAGCCGGGCTGTCCAGGTATATTGAGAAAACCGAGAAAGAAATCATCATGACGGAGGTTTATTATGCACAGCCATTCTAGAAATGGAGCAGCCTATTTGGCCGCTCTCTGCTATGCAGCTATACTTGGTTTTTCGTTTTTGTTTGTGAAGCTGACCGTCACAGAGGCCAGCCCATTGGACGTGCTCGCCCACCGCTTTGCCCTGTCTTTTATCGCTTTGACGATTCCAGTGCTGCTGGGCTGGGTCAAAATCAACATGACACGGCGTGATATTCTGCGTATTTTACCACTGGCGCTGCTCTCGCCATTGGTGTTTTTTCCATTGCAAGCCTTCGGACTTATGAGCACGTCTTCATCGGAAGGAGGAATTATTCAAGCGACTGTTCCGATTTTCACCTTATTGCTAGCCTCTTATTTTATTAAAGAGCGCACAACGGTGATCCAAAAGATATCCTTGCTGCTCTCCGTCTTTGGCGTGATTTTCATCTTTGTCATGAAAAGCGGAGCGCCTTTGGCTTCCAGCAGCTTTGGCGGTATTGTTCTGCTCGTGCTGTCTGCTATTTGCCTATCCGGCTATAACGTGCTGGCTCGTCCATTAACCCGGCAATACAGTCCGATGGAATTGACCTATGTTACCTCGATTTTGGGAAGTCTCGTTTTTAACCTGGCGGCCCTGGGATATCATACAATCGACGGCTCCGTGGGCGCTTATGTAGCGCCTTTGGCAAAGCCTGATTACTGGCTGGCACTGGTCTATCTGGGTATTCTGTCTACCCTCGTCACCTCGCTGCTATCCAGCTTTGCCTTGAAGTGGATCGAAGCCTCGAAAATGAGTGTGATCGGTAATTTATCCACGCTCATTTCCATGCTGGCAGGTGCTTATATTTTGAAGGAGCAGCTTGCCTACTATCACATGATCGGAGCCATCATGATCATTGCCGGCGCGCTGGGCACCAATTTTGGAGGTAGAAAAAGCTCTACGCCCATCAAGGCAACCTCTGTAAACCGCTAATTAGGGGATGGAAAGCCGAATGTGCATGTGAGCTTAGGAAGCGTAGTTCGAGCTTTAAAAAAGAAAATCTCCAGGCTATAGCATTTCCAGCTTGGGGATTTCCTCTTTTTGGGATTTTAAACGCGAGAATTAGACCGGGTATGCCATCACGCTCATTAACGCGAGTTCTGGCTGTGTTGTGTCCAGCCTGCTGTATTGAATGATCACGGCGACATCGCTGGTGACCGTAATCGCATATGGAACGCCTACCGGAATCCGCTCGCCTGCCTTTTCCAGCGAAGCTGTTCGGATATGACGGGTTCGTCTTCCTTCCACCACCTCGATCATTCCCTCCAGCGGCTCACGCTCCTCAAAATAGATGTCTATGCTCAGCCTGGCCGCGTGATTCCCACAGTTCAGCACGCATATACTCTCATGACTCAGCAGCTCTCCCCGGCTGTCCGGTGGAATATATCCGTCGGGTATGACCCAGAACAAGCTGCCCCGCGGCTGGTTAGCTGCCTTTTCCTGAGGAAGCTCCGTATCTCCCATAATATCCGACTCCTTTCAGCTAAATGACCTTGCAAGCTCTTTTCCGGCAATTTGCCAGCCCGAGACTATCGCCAACAGTAAGTTGCTGGCAGCGAAACTGTGACCACACCTGATCCTGATGAAACAGCCGCAAGCAACGATCTTTTACCTGTACGGGTTCTCATTAGTGCGCAGCAATTGAGCCAGGAAAGCAAGCGCCAAGCCTTGGCCCCAACCTTGAATACGTTTGTATGGCACGTTTCGATAGCCGTCAATATCGTTCATCACAGCGGTACCCGCGGATACCCCCGTCACGGTGCCGTCCCCCTTAATCCGGGACAGGATGCCGTCGATCGCCTTTTGCGTGTATTTGTTAAACAATCGTCCCCGCATAAGCAAGGCAGTTGCAATCCCTGCGGAGCCGGAGGTTTCCAGATAAGAGGTATCATCGTTCAGCACCGTATGCCACAGTCCTTCCGAGGATTGCAGGCGCACCAGGGCGCTGAGCTGGTCACGCAGAGAGCCGTCGATAATCATGTAGGATGGATGCTGCACCTCCACAAATTTCAGCGCCTTGGCCATCGTGAGGGCTGCCCATGAATTGCCACGCGCCCAGTAGATCCCTGACATGTGGCTTTGGTTCGCATGATCCCAGCCGTGATAATACAAATTCGTATCCGGGTCCTGCAAAAATTCCTCATGTCCGTGATATTGGCGAATACCGTCCTCCCAATATTCCTTGTTCCCCAGCAGATGACCGATGCGCAGCAAATAATAGCCTGCCATAAACATCGTATCCACCCACGCCTGCTGCGGAAATACGTCATGAACTGAATTCACTGTATGCTGGAAAATGCCATCGGCAAAACGCTCGGCTTTTTTCGCCAGAAATTCCGCCATCTCGGTGGCGATATCCAGATATTTTTGCTCACCTGTGGCCTGATACAGCGTTAACAAGCAGTGTCCGATCGACACACCGTTCACCGAGAGGGGAGGCAGCCCATCCTCAATGTTTTCGTCAACCCATTCTCTCAGCTTGGTCAAATACGTTTCGTTTCCCGTCGCCTCATAGGCTTCGCATACTCCGTAAAAGGCTACTCCACCGGGCCAATCCCAGCTAAAGTCCATTTGAAACGTGCGTTCTACGACCCGGTCTATTACTTGTTTTATTTGTTCCTCATCAAACCTTAGTACAGGCATTTTCCTCGTCTCCCCCTTTGGTTAGCTTCACGTTATTTGCCTCCTTGCTACCTATCTAAAAAACATCGCTTAACGCAAGTACATGCGCAAGGGTTGCAAATTCAGCTCCCTCACAGCATCTGCCACCATGTCTGCAATCTGAACTGCCCCATTCTCATGAAAATGCGTATTATCCTCCAGCCCAGTGGAAAAGTTCATGTATTCACCGGGCAGTAGCCACATAAATAGTTCCTTGCTGTCTTCAGGACCTAATCTTTCATATAATTCCTGCGTGCGGGCGGACAGATCAATCAACGGCACATCCGCTTCTTCCGCCAGTTCACGAACTGCTGTTATATAGTCGCCATGCGTGTCGGATAGCGTACCATCCGCATTAAAATAGCGACGATGTACAGGCGTGATCAGCACCGGGGTTGCGCTTTTGCTTCTCGTCCCGTCGATGTACAGGCGCAGCTGCTCCTTGTAGGTTGTAGAAGGCTCCGTAGCCCGCTCCAGATCAGGCTTCTCATCATTATGGCCGAATTGGATGAACAGGAAGTCTCCGGCCTTCATTTCGCCCAAAATGACGTCCAGCCGCCCTTCGTCCACAAAGCTTTTGGAGCTGCGTCCCGATACGGCATGGTTATCCACGCAGACGTCATGCTTGAACAGGGCTGGCAAAGCCTGGCCCCAGCCTGTATACGGATAGCCGGACGCGTCCTGATCCGTAACGGTGGAATCCCCGGCAAGAAACAGCCGGAGAGTCTGCGGCGCTGGCTTAATTTCCAGCGCATTCAGCCGCGGCGCAGTGCCCGATACGGCGAGGCGCAGCCGACCGCCCCGAACGGGCACCGTGAACCGGGCCTCCGCAAACTGGCCCGGCAGCGTGTGTACCGGGGGCAGCATATGCTTGCCTTCGCCAGCCTTGAGCCGTGTGAATGTTTCCGCAAGCGGATCGCCGAGCAGCACCGTAACGAGATACATCCCGTCCGGCACGTCCGCTATAAAAGCAGCGTTCAGCGGGATGCAAAAGCTGCTCCGCAGCCGCGCGAAGGCATCCTTCACCGGACTCGGCCTTTCTCGCCCATATACGTGCTCCGCAGTCTCGAAGCCATAGCCGTGTTCAGCCGAATAGAAGCAATCCGGGGATACTCCCTTATACCCAGCGGCAGGCTCACCTGGGCCAAAATCGAACTTCCACATTGGACTCACCTCTCCATGCTCGCCTCCATGTGCTCACCTTAAATCCGGGAATACTGCCGTATACAGCCTGCCCTTCCCTAATCCATATGTTTTGCTTGTTCGCTTTATATCCTCTGCTCTGTAACATAGGCTTTATCCCTTCAGGCCACTCGTACTCATTCCTTCTACAATTTGCTTCTGGAAGGCGAAGAATACGGCGATAACCGGTACCAGGCTTAGAATGGACATCGCGAACATCCCTCCCCAGTTGGAGGCGGATTCACTGTCGAGAAACATTTTGAGTGCAATGGATACGGTATATTTCTCCGGCGAATTCAAATACAGTACCGGACCCAGCAGGTCCTCCCATTTCCAGTAGAATGAGAAGATAGCTGCCGTAGCGAGCGAGGATTTGAGCAATGGCAAAATAATTCGGAAATACAGCCGGAATTTGCCGCATCCGTCAATCGTCGCCGCTTCATCCAGCTCCGACGGTATGGTCCGTATAAACTGAACCATCAGGAAGATGAAAAACGGCATCCCGAAAAACGACGGCACCACCAGCGGCAAGATCGTATTGACCCAGCCAAGCTTGGTGAAAATAATATATTGTGGCACCAACACCACATCCCCCGGCAGCATAAGCGTCATCATCATCAAGGCAAACCAGAAGTTGCGCCCTTTGAACTTCAAACGTGCAAAGCCAAATGCGATTAATGAGGAGGAAATCACGGCTCCAATCGTGGAAATCACGACAATCGTAAGCGAATTCAAGATGTACGTGCCAAAGTTGTATCCGCTCGTGCCTTTCCAGCCTGTTACATAGTTTTGCCAAATCCATTTTGTAGGGAAAAGCGAATCTGCCGTGACGAATATTGTCCGACTTTCCTTGAATGAGCTGAACAGCATCCAAAAAACGGGATACAGCATCAGGAGCGCCAGCGCCGCGACCAGAATGTGATAGATTGGCCATTTCATCGTTCTCCATGCCATCGATATCAGCGCCCCTTTTCCGTTTCATAGAATACCCAGTACTTGGAGGTTAAAAATAAAATCGCTGTCAATATCGCGATTATAATGAGCATGACCCAAGCCATAGCGGCGGCGTATCCCATATTGCTGAACATGAACGCCTGCCGGAACAAATACAGCGAGTACAGCATCGTCCCATCCATCGGACCGCCTTCGCCCTTTGAAATAACGTAGGCTGGAACGAAAGTCATAAAGGCGCTGATCGTCTGCATAATCAGGTTAAATAAAATAATCGGACTGAGCAGCGGCAGTGTAATGCTGAAAAATCTTCGTACTGGTGAAGCGCCGTCCACACTGGACGCCTCGTACATTTCAACCGAAATATTCTTTAATCCGGCCAGAAAGATGAGCATGGAGGAGCCGAATTGCCATACGGACAACGTGATCAGCATCGCAAGCGAAGCATTCAGATCACCAAACCACTTCACCGGGGTTGCCCCCAGGGCCGACAGCAAGGTGTTTACAATACCGTCGTTGCTGAAAATATTGCGCCACATGATGGATACCGCAACGCTGCCACCGATAATGGAAGGCAGGTAGTACATCGTCCGGTAGGTGCCGACCATGCGTGATTTGGTATTCAGGATCATCGCCACAAACAGCGCAAAAACCAGCCGCAGCGGCACACCGACCAATACATACGTAAACGTAACCCTGATCGAATTCCAGTATTTCGGGTCGCCTGTGAACATTTTTTCAAAGTTCCCCAGGCCAATCCATTTGGGCGGGGTGAACAGGTTGTAGGATGTAAAAGACAGATACAGCGAAATAAACATCGGAATTAACGTAAACGCCAGAAAGCCCACTATAAACGGGCTGATGAACGCATATCCGGTCATATTGGCTTTCAAGCTCTGATGATTTCGCAAGCTCATCAAGCCTCCCTTCTGTTGATTCTTGCTGATTCAACGAATTTTCGGTGTCATTAGATCATTGTTATACGCATATTTTTTAATGTATACAAAGGTCCTTGTGCGGTTTGCTCATCAGGTTAACCGTACGCGATCTGCCACAGCTACGCACGGCTAACTTGACGATGCTGGACTTCGCCCATATTAAGGCAGTGTCAGGCACCTGAAGATTCCATTGCCTGCTATTGCTTGTTATTCGCAAGGATCGTATTGGCATCCACCCGGAATTTGGCCGCCGCATCCACTGCCGTCATCTGTCCGAAATTGACCTGCTCAATATAATCGGTCAGGGTCGCGATCACTTCCGGTGATCCGACAGGCGGCGGCGGACTCATTGGAGAAGCCTTCGGCTCCATGGAAGCCACAAAGTCAAATACCTGCTTCGCAGCCTCACTCAGCTCCGGCGCTACAGCTTCCTTGATCTTGGCGGAAATCGGTACACCCCGCTCGCCTTTAATCAATTTATTCGCTTCTATATCGTTTATCCAGAAATCAATAAACTTGACGGCTTCATCCTTCACCTGTGAGCGGGAAGCTACTGCCCAGTACATTGTAGGCTGCATGTATATGCCTTTTTCCATATCCGGTCCGAACATTGGGGCCAGCGCCATCGGACGGTTAACGACCTGCTGTAAGCCCACATACTGATTGGACCACTGCCAAATGCCGATGCCTGTTCCTTTTACAATATCGGATTCCTCAATAATACCCTTGGACTGGTTCATGACTTCAGGAGACGGGGTCGCCCCTTTCTTGATCAACTCTGCCAATCCGCCGAAGAAATCGACAAACAGCTTATCGTCGTCATACCCCAAGCTTGTTCCTTCCACATTGTAGAGAGACTTTCCATGTGTGCGCAAGTAATAGTGGAAGAAAATATCGGCAGCCATGGAACTGTCAAAATACACTTTGTTAGCACCTGCCTTCAAGGCCAGCTCCTTGTATTGATCCCATGTCCAGTTGTCGGGAATTTTATCTATACCCGCCTTTTTGAGCAGAGCCGGATCATACTGGAAGCCCAGCACATTGACACCTGTAGGAATACCATATTGCTTTCCGGCAATGATGCCGGTTTTGAGTACATTTTCGTTTACATCAGCGGCCTGAATTTTTTGATTCAAGTAAGGCGCCATATCTTCCAGTTGACCGTTCTTTGCATATTGGCTAATGTACGAAATGTCCATTTGCACGATATCCGGCAACTGGTTTGCCGCAGCCTGCGGGGCGAGCTTTTTCCAATAGTCATCAAAAGAGGCATATTCCACATCAATCGTTACATTCGGATTTTTTTGCTTATACAAATCGATAACCTTTTGCGTGTACTCATGACGCGTATCCGATCCCCACCAAGCGATTCGCAACTTTACCTTCCCGTCTATACTTGCACCTGCATTGCTGCTGCTGTCCGCTCCGCTGCATGCTGTCGTAAATACGAGCAGTATAGCCATGATCAGAAACCATCCCTTTTTGCCCACTTATCTATCCCCTTTTCGCTGTTCTAGAAAGGAATCATGTCACAATTTACGGCGTAATTACGATTTTTGATAGCGTTTACATCGTCTCTTGTTGTCATTTTCCCAAAAGCAGAGAAGCATTGGAATACACAAAACAGGTTTCCTAGGTTTAAATATCAGAGGGATGCTATTCCCCTAGCCCCGTTCGCGGGACTTGATGTACTCGGATGGGGTCATACCCGCCCATTTTTTGAACACCTGGCTAAAATATTGGGCGTTCCCGCCGAAACCAAACCATTCCGCCAGCTCAAACACCTTCACATCTCCCGTCTCCCGGATATGCTCGGCTGCGCGTTCGATCCGGTAACGATTAACGTAATGTGAAAAGTTTTCACCCGTCACCTTTTTGAAAATTTTACCCAGATAATCGGAATTCATATACAGCATTTGCCTCGCCACTCCGTTCAGCGACAAATCGGATTTTCTGTAGTTCTGCTCAATGATCGTGATCATTTTATCCACGGTGGAGGATTGGCGGTACACATTGCTCTTATAGTACATGGCGGTCATTCGTTCGGCTGCTTCCTGCACAAAGGATTTGAGGCCAGCAAGCGTTTTTTGCTCCGCCAGCACTACCATTCGGCCCGTAAACTCGGTACGCTCCTCTTCAGGGCATATACGGATCATGGCCGCATACAGCTGAAGCACATAGGAACGGGTCACGGAAATTTCCAGTTTCATCCGGGACAGGTTGCCGAACAGCCGATTCACTTCCTGTGTCACCTCCACCGTATTCCCGGCCTTGATTAGCAGTCCGAATTTCTCCTCGTCCAGTTCCAAATCCGCCATCTCGCGGGTATCCTCGGCTGCCAGATCCTCCTTTGTGATCAAGCTGCCCTCCCCGGTGTAAAAACGGTGATTCATGCAATGCAGTGTCTCCCGGTATAATCCCCGCGAATGCAGCATACTGTCTGACTCGCTAACCGCGACAGTGATTTCCAGCTTGTAAAAACGGCGAAACGTCGCACGTACTGCGTCAATCTGTGCCATAAGCCCTGACGTATCATCTTTGCTTTCCAGTACGATGAGCAGTTGTCCCTGCATGGTCGTACCGAGCAGGACGTGATCCATTAAATCTGCTGCGATATTTTGCAGCGCAAACAAAAACTCCGGCTCATGGGATTCCTCCACCCGCAGCAGCAGCATGCGGACCTGCTTATTTTGCAGTTCCAGGCCAAATAGGCGTTCATAAAAAGCGATATCACGACTGCCGTACGTTTTATACGAAATGAACTCCTTCAAAAAATGCTCCTTCACATGCGGCAGCATGCGCTGAAAATCAAGCTTCATCCGGTTCACGAACTGCTTGCGCCCTTCCTGCTCCTCCCGTTCCTGACCGAGTTCGGTCAGCGCCTCATGAATTTGCCGCTCATTGCAGGGCTTCAACAAGTAATGCTTTACCCCGTATTGCATAGCCCGGCAAGCGTAGTCAAAATCCTTATAGCCGGACAGCAAAATGAAACGAACGTCCGGAAAATGCTCTGTCGTTTTGGCAACCAGCCCGATCCCATCCAATTCGGGCATAGAGATGTCGCTAATCACAAAATCAGGCGGGCTCGCCTGAATCAGATCATAAGCCTCTATACCGTTACGTGCCGTACCTACCAGTTTCGTTCCTGCCTTGCCCCAATCGACCACCTGTGAGATGCCTTCCAAAATCATACGCTCATCATCAACCAACAGCACCTTGTACATGGCCCTGATCTCCTTTCACGTATGGAATACAGACATGAATCGACGTTCCTGTCCCTGACTCGCTATGCAGCTCCATCCCCCATGGGGCCCCAAAGATCAGATGGAGCCGCTCCTGAATATTGGCAAGTCCGATACCTTGCCCACGGGTCGTGACCTGCCCGCTGTGCAGCTTTTCCAGAAAACCCTCGGCTATTCCCGGCCCATCATCCTCAACCCGCAGAAAAAGTGAACCTTCCCTCACCCTGGCAACAATGGATATTCGGCACGGTTCAATTTGCGGCTCCAGCGCATAATGAATCGCATTCTCTACCAAAGGCTGAAGCGTCAGCTTTGGTATTTGCGCATCCATCAACTCCTCCGGCACATCCAGCTGGAAGATAAGCCGCTCATCGAAGCGCGTTTTTTGGATCGTGACGTAGCTCCTCACGATATCCAGCTCCTTCCGAAGCGGAATAAGCTGCTCTTCAAAGCTGACCGCACTACGCAGCAGAAAAGCAAGCGCCTCTACCATCTCTGAAATGCGATCCTGCTTATTAGCCTTGGCAAGCCAGTTCACAGACTCTAATGTATTGTATAAAAAATGCGGATTAATCTGCGCCTGAAGTGCCTTAAGCTCTGTTTCGCGCAGCAATAGCTGCTTGGCGACATTCTCATTAATGAGCTCACGGATGCGGCGGATCATCTTTTTGTACGTTCGATGCAGCAATCCCACCTCATCCTGTGTAGAAAAAGGGACCGGGCCGAGTGCCTCCTCTTCCAGACGGTCGAGATCGCCTTTTTCAATTTTGCGCATGTTCTGGATTAATTGAACGATAGGCTTGGTAATACTACCAGACAATCGGGTGCCCAGCGCCAAGGCAATAAGCAGCATAATGACAAAGATTGTGCTTACAATTTCTTTGATTATGGTAATATGGCGAAACATATCATCAAAGGAGGTCATATGCAAATACGTCCAGCCCGTATAAGAGGATTTGACTTGAGCTGCGAAAAAGGTCCCGCCTGAGTAGGTCGCAATGCCGTAAGGCTGCTTCCGCGCAAGCTCGGCCTGCATATCGCTCTCACTTAAAAGCGGTGTTTCGGGGTAAATCATCCGCTTGCCGTCTGTAATCGTCAGCTGTCCATCACGGCCTGAGGTTTGCACGCGATCTGCTACAATCCGGTCGATGCGCACACGAATTGCAAGTGTTCCGAGCCCGTTTAACGTAAAATTGGAATCTGTAAAAGATTTAAACTGCCGTGCTGCCACCAGGGAGGAGTGACCTGCCGCATACCAAGCGTTGGAACCATCATATTCGTCCGCCAGCTCCGACAGGGTGGAGTGAAGTTCTTGGGGAATACCTTCACGGTTGCCCGCGCTCATGACCTGCCCTTCTTTGTCGATCACCACCATGGAATAGACATAGGTTTCGGAGCCTGCAAAAGCGATAAGCCTGTTTGTTATTTTTTTGCGCAGCACCATTTTAGTGTATGGCGAGGTTTCACTTTCCAATTGCAGCAAGTAACGCTGAAGCTGCTCATCCGTTGTTACTTTAAAGGTGGTCTTTTCAATATTCCTTAGTTCATTTTCAATGCCAATCGAAGAAATATTCAATACTTCTGATGTTTTTTTATACATTTGATTATCATAAATATGAAAAATGTATTTCAGTATGACTGCAAACACCGCAAAATTGACCAGCATGAGCACTATAATTAACAGAATCATTTTATGATGGATTCCAGCATTTTTGTAAGCGCTCTTAAGATAGGTCATCCGTGAATGTCGCCTCCTTTATAACATACAAAATACCCCATGCCCTGGTCGTTCGGCAAGAGGTATTTGTGTTTTAGCTTAGCTTGTCATATTTATTAAACTTTGTGGCATAAAAAATCCCCTCCGGCCAACCGTGTTGAGTCCATCATAGACTCTTTTTTCACTGTCTACCGTAAGGGGAAATACCAACTTCTTTAGATGATCATTTCTTCTTTGTCTTCGTGTAAATGGTTCCGCTGTTAGATACTACGCCTGCCTTGTTTCTTGCAGTAATAGAAATCTTATAGCGCTTGTTTGCAGATAGATTGGTTAACGTATGTTTCAAATCGGTTATCCATCCACTGTCATAACCATTGTTCGTCATAACACGGTACTCGGTTTCATTTGAGTTCCCATTCGCTGTCCAAACTACCTTAATCTTTGAAGCAGTGATGTCTTTGGTTTTTATTTTATCCGGACTGTTCGGATTTGTTACGAGAATAACAGATGACTGACTGCTTTCATTTCGACTCCAAGCTACTAAAGTATACGTGTACGTCTTTGCAGGGGTTAATCGCTTATCTGTGAACCACGTAAGCTTCCCTTTGTAAATGCTTTTTCCGTCTCGTAACAATTCATAGGTGTCAGCATTTATAATCTTTTCCCATGTGAGTGTAGCACTTGTTGATCTCACCAGTTTATCCACGAATTTAGGTGACTCTAAAACGGGACCATCGTAACTCTTTGTTGTTATTTGAATGACCTCAGGGGTACTTTCTCCCGTATTATTCTTGGTCACCAATGTATACGTGTACGTCTTTGCAGGGGTTAATCGCTTATCTGTGAACCATGGAAGTTTCCCTTGATAAATGATTTTTCCATCTCGTAACAATTCATAGGTGCCAGCATTTACAACCTTTTCCCATGTGAGTGTAACATTTGCTGCATTCCAGCTGAGCTTAATGCTCGTTGTAGCGGCTGTGCCTGTCAGATTCATCGGAGTCGCCGGGGCTGGAGTAGTCGGCGTCGGAGTCGTCGGAGTCGCCGGGACTGAAGTGGTCGGCGTTGGATCAGTCGGCTTTGGCGTCGGATCGGCTGTCTTTACTTGCACCGATGCCGGATCGCTTTCTCCTGTTCCATTCTTCGCTACCAATGTATACGTATAGCTCGCGGACTCCTTCAAGCCTGTATCCGTATAGGTCAGGTCGCTCCCCGTGTACACCTCTTGGCCATCGCGTTTCAACTCGTAGCTCTCGGCGTTGTCTGCTGCATTCCAGCTAAGCTTAATGCTCGTTGTAGTGGCTGTGCCTATCAGATTCGTCGGAGCCGCTGGATGAAGTGGTCGGCGTTGTCGCCGGGGCGGATCAGTCGGCGTCGGATCGACTGTTTTTACTTGCACCGATGCCGGACTGCTTTCTCCGGTTCCATTCTTGGCTACCAATGTGTACGTGTAGCTCGTGGACTCCTTCAAGCCTGTATCCGTATAGGTCAGGTCGTTTCCGCTATAGACCACTTCTCCGTCTCGTTTCAACTCGTAGCTCTCGGCGCTCCCTGCTGCATCCCAGCTGAGCTTAATGCTCGTTGCGGTCGCTGTGCCTGTCAGATTCGTCGGAGCCGCTGGCGCCGGAGTGGTCGGTGTCGGATCAGTTGGCGTCGGATCAGCTGTTTTCACTTGCAACGATGCCGGACTGCTTTCTCCGGTTCCGTTCTTGGCTACCAATGTGTACGTGTAGCTTGTGGACTCCGTTAACCCGCTATCCGTATAGGTTAGTTCGCTTCCGCTATAGACCACTTCTCCGTCTCGTTTCAACTCGTAGCTCTCGGCGTTATCCGCTACATTCCAACTGAGCGTAATACTCGTTGTTGTGGCAGTGCCTATTAGATTCGTCGGAGCTGCTGGCGCCGGAGTGGTCGGTGTCGAATCAGTTGGCGTCGGATCAGCTGTTTTCACTTGCAATGATGCCGGACTGCTTTCCTCCGTTCCGTTCTTGGCTACCAATCGGTACACGTAGCTTGTGGACTCCGTTAACCCGCTATCCGTATAGGTTAGTTCGCTTCCGCTGTAGACT
>NZ_JAFFQR010000029.1:0-277134 GCF_020736845.1 Paenibacillus farraposensis | reverse complement strand
GAGCCGCTGGCGCCGGAGTGGTCGGTGTCGGATCAGTTGGCGTCGGATCAGCTGTTTTCACTTGCAATGACGCAGGACTGCTTTCCCCCGTTCCATTCTTCGCTACCAATCTGTACGTGTAGTTTGTGGACTCCGTTAACCCACTATCCGTATAGGTTAGTTCGCTTCCCGTGTACACCACTTTTCCATCTCTTTGCAATTCGTAACTTTGTGCGTCGGCTACTGCATTCCAACTGAGCGTAATACTCGTTGTTGTGGCAGTGCCTATTAGATTCGTCGGAGCCGCTGGCGCCGGAGTGGTCGGTGTCGGATCAGTTGGCGTCGGATCGGCTGTTTTTACTTGCAACAAGGCAGGACTGCTTTCTCCCGTTCCGTTCTTGGCTACCAATCTGTACGTGTGGGGCGTGGACTCCTTCAAGTCTTTATCCGTATAGGTCAGTTCGCTTCCCGTGTACACCACTTTTCCATCTCTTTGCAATTCGTAGCTTTGTGCATTGTCCACCGCATCCCAGCTGAGCATGATACTCGTTGCAGTAGCTATACCAGCCAGATTGGCCGGTGTTGCTGGCGCCGGATCGGCTGTTTTTACTTGCAACGAGGCGGGACTGCTTTCTCCCGTTCCATTCTTCGCTACCAATCTGTACCTGTAGGGCGTGGATGCCGTTAACCCTGTATCCGTATAGGTCAGGTCGCTTCCACTGTAGACTACTTTTTCATCTCTTTGCAATTCGTAACTTTGTGCGTAGCCTACCACATCCCAACTGAGCTTGATACTCGTTGTTGTGGCTGTACCAGTCAGATTCGCTGGGGTTGCTGGCGCTGGATCCGCTGTTTTTACTTGTACCGATGCGGGACTGCTTTCTCCGGTGCTGCTCTTGGCTATCAATGTGTATGTGTAGGTCTTTGCTGCCGCCAACCCTGTACTATCGATAAATTTGGATTCGCTTCCGCTGTAGATACTAACATCGTCACGCTTCAACTCATAAGTCGTAGCCCCAGCAACATTATCCCAATCCAGCGTGATAGACGAATTTGTAGCGGTGGTTGCGATGTTTGCCGGAGTTGGTAATACCGATTTATTCGTTTTGTCTATTATTTTAGCCTCATTGGTCTCCCCGTTACTATTCCGGGCAATAAGCGTGTACGTATAATCGGTAAATGGAGACAACCCTGTATCTGCAAAAGTAGAATCCGGTCCTTGGTAAATGATTGAATTATTCCGTTTGAGAACATAGGTTTCTGCATTTGCGATTTTATCCCAGATTAGTACCATTTTCTGATCTGTTTTTTCTGTGATCTGCAAGTTAAAGGGCGGAACAGCAAAACCTGCAGCAACTCCATTATTATTTCTCTTGGTAACATCATAAACAATTCCCGTAGTCAACGAATCCAGGTTCCATGCCCCAATTAAACCAGCTTCATCTCCACTGAGAGGTCGGTTTATATCAGACTGAATATCTTCAGCAGTCCGGGCATGGTTCCAGATACGCACTTCCGCTAACTTGCCCGCGAATTTATAGTTTGAGTTGTTCCCCCATCCGGATATGACGGCCATTGGAGTAACAGTTTTAGATTCAGTCTGTTGGGTGAGAAATAAACTAATGGATTGTTTCTCTCCGTTGATGTAAAGCTCATTTGTATCAGCCGTTGGAGCACCATTCGTGAAGACTGCTGCTACATGAACCCATTTGTTCTTCAATTCAGCAGAAGGAATTCCCAAGACACTTCCATCACCTTGATTAAATCCAAAGTATCCATTGGCAAAATAGAGATTAGAGACATACCAACCAAACGGCTTGACATAATTTTTCCCATTCCAATACATCCAGAACTCTACGGTAGTCTTGGCTCCCAGTGTGTTATTAACAGGAAGATTGATTATTTTGATTGTGTCATCTGACCCATCAGTAGTAATAAAGTTTACAGGTTCCACAGGAGTATACGTTTTAGTTGTTACCTCTGTAAAAGCAGGATCACCTGGGCTTTCTACGTTTACAGCCATCAATGAATAGCTGTACTTGGTAGACCCCGCTAGCCGATTATCTGTAAAGGTTGTATCTGATCCAGAGTAAACCGTTTTTCCGTCTCTCAGAAGCATATACGATGTCGCCCCCGGAACAGTGTCCCATGTAAGAGTAACACTGTTTGAGCCCGGAACTCCCGTAAAATGGGTTGGGACAGCCGGGGCTGGATTGTTATTTGTCTTGTCTGTTAATACAGATTTGCTCTGCCCATAGAGACTTTTTGTGTAAAGACTATACGTGTAGGTAGTTGTCGGTGTTAATCCCTTATCGACAAAAAATGAGTCTCCCCCTTCATATACAACAACTCCATCGCGTGTTAACACGTAAGTAACACCAGGAACAATATCATCCCAATCAAGGCTGATTTTCTGATCCGTCGAAAATTTAACAACAGGATTAATTAGAGATACAAATCCGGCACTGGTACCGTGATTTTGATGGGTAGACGAATCATATGCTGTTTCAGTTGAAACTTGATCCAACCGCCAGTCTCCTACCAATCCATTTTCTTGTCCAGTGAGCGTACGATTCATATCCGCTTGAATTTCCGTTGCGGTACGAGCATAATTCCAAATGCGGAATCCTGCCAACTTTCCCTCAAATTTATACTTTCCGCTTGGACCCCATCCTGAGATAAAAGCACTTGAAGTTGCTGATCTGACTGTATCGCCCGTACCCACAGGAGATAGTGTTTGTTTTTGTCCATCGATGTAAATCTCGCAGTTGTCTACGCTCGGGACTCCATTGGGGAAAACAGCAGCTACATGAACCCACTTGTTCTTCAAATCTGTAGAAGTTATTCCACCAATAATAGTTGCTCCGTTATTGAAACCGAAATAACCATTTAAGAAATAAAGATCATAGGTTGTGTTCCATCCAAACGGCATGGTGGCATTTTTTCCATTCCAATACATCCAAAATTCAACCGTGTTCTTCCCGTTTACATCACTGTTGATTGGAAGATTGTTCAGTCTGATCGTGTCGTCAACCCCATCAAATGACAAATTAGTTGTTTCAGGGTCAAGCACTCCATCTGCTGCACGTACCAAACTTGTTGGAATAAAAATAGGCAGTATGATCACCAAAAACATAATTAAGGCTAAAGAAGCGTTTGCTATTTTATTGCATTTCATATGTTCCTTCCCCTGTTCCGTCTAGCATTTTCTGCAAAAACAACTCGTCGTTTATCATAAAAATTGATGGTCGCTTGCAGTCAAGCATGTTTCAACCCCTCGACGTTTCAGTCCCCCGATGAGAGGGGATAGAAGGGGGAAACGGTCCCGCCGAAAAGAGAAGCATCATCGAATTGCCCTGATAGATTGAAACAATCTCACACAGAAATTCCCTTCTCTATTCCCGTTTTGTAAATGATAAATTTCAGATATTCCTTCTGAACGGAAAATTCGACAAAATAATCTCTTTATCATTATCGGATAAGAAATCTTTTATTTTAATGATGAAATTAGTGAAATTGGGATAAAGCTTTCTCACCGACTCCTCCGTGAATGAGTCAACCAGCTCTTTCATCGCTAGCTGTTCGTAATTCTTGTCTTCTACCAGTTGGTTACGAATGTATTCCTTAATTTCATATTTGCAAACTTGCCAAAGATCATCCATGAGCTATTCCCTTTTATGTATTGCTAGACTGCTCTTGTCCATACTTTTCCCACCTTTGCTAATTGGTGCAGTTGGCAGATCGGCTCTCATATACAAAAAAAAGAAGCCGGCTCGAAAGCCAACTTCTTTGGATGATCATTTCTTCTCTCGGTTTCATTTGAGTTCCCATTTGCTGTCCAGACTACCTTAATCTTCGAAGCAGTGATGTCTTTGGTTTTTATTTTATCCGGTCTGTTCGGACTGCTTTCTCCGACGCTCTCTTAGCTACCAACGTGTACGTGTAGGTCGTTGATGCCGTCAACCCTGTATCTGTAAAAGTAGAATCCGTCCCTTGGTAAATGATTGAATTCGTTTAAGTACATAGGTTTAGTCCCGTAGTCAACGAGTCTGGGTTCCATGCCCCAATCAACCAGCTTCATCTCCACTGAGAGATCAGTTCATACCAGACTGAATATCTCCAGCAGTCAGGGGATAATTCTAGATACGCACTTCCGCTAACTTACCCGCGAATTTATAGCTTGGTATGATGGATTCCAGTTTTTTTGTAAGCGCTCTTCAAATTGGTCATCAGTGAATGCCCTCCTCCGCTTATAGCATACAAAGTACTTCATGCCTTGGCCATTCGGCAAGAGGTATTTGTGTTTGCTTAGCCTCGGGCGGTGGGTTCCGATTGCTTCGCCTTGCTCATATATTCATCGTATCGGTCGTCCAGTTCCCGTGCCATACTGCGGTATTTGCGGGTCTCCTCGACAATGGGATCGATATCCGTTTGAATACGCACCTCATATTTAGGGCTGAGCCGTTCCCTTTTTTTGGCCTCATTCTCACGAATTTCGCCTTCTGTCAGCAATTCACTGAGCTCACGCTCCAAATCCTCGGATTGGCCCATCATCCTTCCTCCTTCAGCGATAAGCGATTTAGGTGTATTATAACCCGGTTGCATCTGCTTCTTTCAACACTTGAATAAGTTGGGAATGAATAGCTGTATTCGTAGCTGCAATATGCCGCACGCTCATATCATAAGGTCTGCCCAGCGTATCTGTGATCGTTCCACCCGCTTCTTGCACCAGCAAAGCGCCCGCTGCCACATCCCAGGCATTCAGACCGATTTCGCAATAGGCTGACAATCGCCCTGACGCCACATAAGCCAGATGAAGGGCTGCCGAGCCGAGCGCCCGAATCCCTCGTACCTGCGGCGTAAGGACCTGCGTAATTTTCATATTCAGCGGTTGTGCATACGTACGATCCGGTGGGAAGCCGATGCACACCAGACTATCTCCCAGTGTTTCCTCACTCGATGCCTGCATCCGATTGCCATGAACATAGGCACCTTTTCCTTTTTCCGCCACAAACATTTCATCACGGGACGGATCATAAATCACGCCAACAATCACCTCTCCACGGTGGGCCAAGGCAATGGACACACTGTAGAATGGCAGACTGTGTACAAAATTGGTGGTGCCGTCTACCGGATCAATAATCCATAAGTATTCCTCTTCCCGAGCAGCCTCCAATGCACGTGCGGAAGCTTCAGCTCCCGGCTCTACACCCTCTTCGCCCAAAATAGCATGATCGGGAAAATGGGTGAGAATCAGCCTGCGGATCATCTGCTCCGCACCTTTATCAACCTCGGTCACCAGATCCGCAGGAGATTGCTTGGTGTTCAATTGTTCAACCGTTCCCAGTCTGCTCTTAATCCATTCCCCGGCTTTGGATGCCGCGTTAATAGCCACGGCGGTATAGCTTTTTCCTGATACGATATAGGGAACCTTTTCGTTTTCATGTTCGTTCAACGTGTTCACTCTACTTTCTATATCATTGTTACATGCTTTGCGAAGCTGCCCTACAGCACAGTCTCAAAAGTGCAGCTTTGCTAGCTTACACATTCTAGTATACACAATCAGTTTCATAAAGTTTCTCTATCTGGGGGATTTATCCGCACAATTCTGTTCGCTAAAGCATAATTTCCACAGATGCTCCATTCAACACTTTAACCCCGTTCCCCTCCTGAAGGCGCAATTGATTCATCAACCCAAACAACGCTTCGTCCTTGCGTTTGGCCTCAAGCATGACGTCAATCCGATCCGTATATCCGGCAATATTGCGCAAAAAGGTAAGCAAGGGCTCGACCTCAACACCGTCCGCATGACTTCGGGGATCTTTTTCGCTTCTGGGGCTGGATGCATGGACCTTGGGCGGCAAGGGATGATCAGGAGAAGACCCAGCCTGGGCCCATTCCCCCTTCCAGGTAGTCAAAATGTCAGGCCATAGCTCCCACGGCTTCTCACCCTCGTTATTCACCCATTGATGATGAATGTCGAGAACCATCGGCAGTCCTGTCAGCTTGCACGCTTCCAGCGTTTCCACAGCATTGAAGGTCTTATCATCGTTTTCCAGTGTCAATCGTTTTTTTAAGGAAACCTCCAACGCATCGACCTGCTCTACAAAACGCTGCCCCGAGGTCACCTTATCTCCGTATGCCCCACCGATATGAATGTTGTTCTTGGCATCCGCGCCAAGCTCCATTGCCTCAAGCATGGCATTATGATACTTGAGGTCGTTAATCGAGCTTTGCAGCACTTCAGGACGAGGGGTACTCAGCACCGTAAAATGATCCGGGTGAAACGACACTCTCATTCCATTCGCCCTGACATAGTTCCCCACCTCTGCAAAATCAGCAGCAAGCGCCTGAAAGGGGTCCCAACCACACAAATCCGGATGGGTCGCCAGCGGAATCAGCTTGGACGAGAAACGATAGACCTGGACATCATTTGCCCGATTATGACGCAAAAGCCTCAAGGTATTATGAAGATTTTCGGTTGCAATCCGCTCCAGCTTGCGAATCGCGGCCTCCCGGTCTCCAATCTTGTTGAAGCTGGCCATCGTCATCGTTTTGGAGGGTGATGCATTTTGCACGGTAACCGACATAGCTACATAGCCGAATCTTACTATCATAGGGTGTCCTTCCTTTCAGCAGATCGCAATAGCTGCAAGACCGTTTTCAGTTTGTTACCCAAGCCTTTTTCTACTGATCATACCCGGAAAAGCACCTGCTGATTCGGTGACATTGCACATATTGCAGGAAAACACCACTAGGACTACTGCTGTGCTCCAAAAAACATTTCATCCGCCAATGCGGTCTGAATTCTCGATTCCTCTTCATTCAGCTTGCGAATAAGGATCATTTCAACCTCGGTCACTTCGTCGCCCTGAAAATTGATTTCAGCAATACAGCCCACAATCTGTACGATGGCTACTGCCACGTTGTCCACGCTGTAAGCGATCACCTTCTGGCCTGTCGGGAACACACGCAGACCGGATTTAACCATTTTCCCGCGTCCGTATTCCAGCAGTTCGTACAGCTCCTGTTCGCTCTTGAATTTACATACTGAGTTAAATTCAGTTTGAAAGCCCATAATAGCTTCCGCCACCTTTCCATATATATGAATAAAAAGGGGAGTAATCAGCTCCCCTTTGTTCGTTTTATGAGTTCTCGTAGTGCAGCGCGGACCTGCGTTCATAACGCTCCAGTGCGAGCGCAATCATCCGATCCAGCAGGCTTTGGTAGGATACTCCGGTTTCTCTCCACAGCAATGGATACATGCTGAACGGTGTAAAGCCCGGCATGGTATTCACTTCATTGATCAAAATATGTCCATCCGAGCGCCTGACAAAGAAATCGGCTCGGGAAATCCCGCAGCCCTCCAGAGCACGGAATGCTTGTAAAGCGGCCTCACGAATACGATCTGCCACTTCCTCGTCCAGCGGTGCCGGAATGAGCATTTCCGATTGCCCGTCCGTATATTTGGCAGCATAATCATAGTAATCGCTGGACGATACAATTTCACCCGGTACGGAAGCAATCGGCTCGTCGTTGCCAAGCACGCTGACCTCAATCTCACGCGCATCCACGTACTCCTCCACAATCACCTTCAGGTCAAATTGCAAAGCCAGCTCTACAGCCTTTTCCAGTTCCCCCCGGTTACTGGCTTTGGAAATACCGACACTTGATCCCAGATTGGCCGGTTTGACAAAGCACGGATAACCAAGCTCAGTTTCGATGCTGCGCACCAGATCATGACTGGTTTGTGCCCACTGAGTACCATTAAAATAACAGTATTTCACTTGCGGCAAGCCAGCATGCTCAAACAGCTTCTTCATGACGCCTTTGTCCATCCCTGCGGCGGAAGCCAGCACTCCTGCACCAACATAAGGCATATCCGCCATTTCGAACAGGCCCTGAATCGTTCCATCCTCGCCAAAAGTGCCATGCAGCAGCGGAAACAGCACATCCAGCGTCTGCTCTCCGTACAACTTGCCAAACAACGTATCTAGTGCCGCTTTGGTGCCACCCTCCGCACGTTCCAGCTTCAATTGCTCTACAGAAGCCAGAGGTGCACTGAGCAGCGGCCCTCTGCGCCAATCGCCAGCCTTTGTAATATAAAAAGGAATAATCCCATATTTCTCATAATTAAACGCGTTCATTACAGCATACGCCGTTTGCAGCGAAACCTCATGTTCGCCTGATTTGCCACCGTACACCAGCCCTACGGTTAATTTTTGTTTTGCCATGCCTATCCTCCGCTTTCCTGCTTTCGTCATTGTGCCTGATTTGCGTCTTTTGTGCCTGGTTCTACCGTCTCATTTAAAAATAGTCAGCGATGTGATAAAAGCGATATACCGTGTTGTCTGTCCATGCATACGAATTTTTGTAGTCCCAATAACGATGTCTGGAGCTTACCGTATGTGCATTGACAAGCGGCATACCGCCCGCATCAAAGGCCGTTACGATCGTGCTGTGCTGAAAGGTTCCGTCACCGTCCCAATCGTAAAAAATGATGTCTCCCAGCATAAGCTGCTCTGGACGGCTCACCTGTTCAGCGGTCAATCCCCATGAACTGGAGCCCAAATACCGCTCCAGACTGTTGGAAACCGCCCAACTATAACTCCACAGCTCACGCCCGGCGACCCGCCCTTTGTACCACCAGCCCGATTCTCTTTTACCAGTATAGTGGATCGGTGCGCCCCCTGCAAAGAGGCATTGCGAGATATAGTTGGTGCAATCCACATCAAATCCCTCAAACTCCGGGTTGATGCTATCCCACCACTGATCTGCATAGGCTGCCGCTTCCTCGCGGCGATATCGGCTGGGACGTGCCGATGTGCCAAAGCCCAGTACGCCGCGATTCAGCAGCGGCAGACTCCCTCCTTGATTAAACGGCGCCTGTTCAAAAGGTACGTCTTCCCCCGCAGGCTTCCTTTCTGCCGGATCCCGCTCGATTCTCGTCACCTGCCAGGCTTCGCCCTCACGCGTGAACGTCAGCCGCTCCCGTTCAATGCGGTCCTCCCGATGGGTCATGCCGCCTTTCTCATAAAAGAGCCGGACGTGCAGTTGTACATCGATGACGGCTTCATCCTGGGCATCCTGCACAATCCGTAACGGCTTGGCACGTGTCTCGCTGCGCAGGGGAACAGCATCCCGTTCGTCATACCACTGCTCCAGTCTGGCCGCACGCGCCGCCCGTTCCATCCGCTGACCCACTTCCAGATATTCATCCGGCTGTGGTACACCATTCACTTCACTGCGATTGTATTGATTCACGTAGGCAAAAAGAGCCTGCTTCCATTCCCGCTCCCCCATCCCTATCCCTCCATGTTCGTCCCGTTACCTTTCTCGGCAAATAGCCGGGATGATATCTTCCCTCTATAGCCATATGCTCTCTATCTATAAGTATGAATCTCTAAAGCTTGATATGAACATCGAAACGCGAGAATATGGAACGTTTTATTTTCGAGTTTAGAGCGAATCATTTAGGTCAAAAAAACTTTACGGAACCGCCTGAAAACGGTATACTTAATGCAAAAGCAATCATTTTGAAATCGGGTTTCATCTAATGAAACGGATTGCATTATCTCAATCTATGCACACGCAATGAATCGCTGAAGATGAAAATGAGAACGCAACCAATTTGAACCAACTGTGCAAGTCATCAAAAAAACGGCATTTCTATCACCCCACAAGCATTCACTTCAAGGAGGTAATACCTATGTCAGGAAAAGATCAATTCTCCATTGCCCGCAGTCTCGAAGTCAACGGCAAGTCTTATCGCTATTACAGCCTTAAGGCACTGGAGGAACAAGGAAAAAGCGGTGTTGCCAACCTGCCCTTCTCCATTAAAGTGTTGCTGGAAGCAGCGGTCCGCCAATTTGACGGACGCGCTATTACAGAGGAGCATGTACAGCAGCTGACAGGATGGGCCGAGGAACGTGACACCAACAAGGAAATTCCATTCATCCCCGCACGCATCGTGCTGCAGGACTTTACGGGGGTTCCGGTGGTTGTCGATTTGGCAGCCATGCGTGATACGGTGAAAAAAGCGGGCGGCAACCCGAAACAAATCAACCCGCTCGTTCCCGTCGATCTCGTCATCGACCATTCGGTTATGGTTGATGCTTTCGGCACTAGCGATGCGCTGAACTACAATATTAATGTAGAATTTGAGCGCAACGAGGAGCGCTACCGTTTTCTGCGCTGGGCTCAAACGGCGTTCAACAACTTCCGCGCCGTACCGCCGTCCACCGGTATCGTCCATCAGGTGAATCTGGAGTATCTCGCATCCGTTGCCGCTACCAAAACCATTGACGGCGAAACGGTCGTGTTCCCGGATTCCCTCGTGGGAACGGACTCCCATACCACGATGATTAACGGGCTGGGTGTTGTCGGCTGGGGCGTCGGCGGTATCGAGGCAGAGGCAGGAATGCTGGGACAGCCGCTGTATTTTGTCACTCCGGATGTAATTGGCTTCAAGCTGACGGGTAGTCTGTCGGAAGGGGCCACCGCTACGGATCTGGCGCTGACGGTAACTGAAATGCTGCGTAAAAAAGGCGTGGTCGGCAAATTCGTTGAATTCTACGGTCCCGGACTTGCTAACATCAGCCTGGCCGACCGTGCGACAGTTGCCAACATGGCACCGGAATACGGCGCGACGATCGGTTTCTTCCCGGTTGATGCCGAAACCCTGGTTTACCTGCGCAGTACCGGACGCTCTGATGAGCAGGTCAGTCTTGTAGAGGAATATTACAAAGCTCAGGGCATGTTCCGTACAGCCGATACGCCGGACCCTGTGTTCAGTGATACGATTGAGCTGGATCTGGCTTCGGTTGTACCGAGCCTTGCCGGACCCAAACGTCCGCAAGACCGCGTAGAATTGAGCCGCATGAAGGAAAACTTCGAAGGCATTATCCGTACTTCGGTGGACAAAGGCGGCTATGGTCTGAGCGATGAGAAGATCGCTCAAAAAATTCCGCTGACTCATCCGGACGGTTCTACCAGCGAGCTGGGCACAGGCGCAGTGGTTATCGCGGCCATCACAAGCTGCACGAACACCTCCAACCCAAGCGTTATGCTGGGTGCGGGCTTGCTTGCCAAAAAAGCGGTGCAGCGCGGGCTCAAGAAGCCGGGCTATGTTAAAAGCAGCCTGACGCCGGGTTCCCTCGTCGTGACGGAGTATCTGCAAAAGGCCGGGCTGATCGCTCCACTGGAACAACTGGGCTTCCATGTGGCCGGTTACGGCTGTGCGACCTGCATTGGCAACTCCGGACCGCTTCCTGACGAAGTCAGCCAGGCCATTACAGACAACGATCTGACCGTGGCCGCAGTCATTTCCGGCAACCGGAATTTTGAAGGCCGTGTGCATGCGCAGGTCAAAGCCAACTATCTCGGCTCACCGCCGCTGGTTGTCGCTTACGCGCTGGCAGGCACAGTGAACATTGATTTGGTGAATGATCCGCTCGGTTACGATCAGGACAATCAGCCGGTATACTTGAAAGACATCTGGCCTACTTCCGAGGAAATCAAGGAAGCCATCAGCCTGTCGCTCAGCCCGGACATGTTCCGCAGCAAATACGAAAATGTATTTACAGCCAACGAAAAATGGAACTCCATTTCAGTCCCTGAAGGCGAACTGTATGAATGGGATGAAAACTCGACATATATTCAAAATCCGCCGTTCTTCGAAGGGCTTCAGGACGGCGTACAGGATATCCAGGAAATCCGTAATGCCCGTGTGCTTGCCCTGTTGAACGATTCGGTTACAACAGACCATATCTCGCCAGCAGGCAACATCGCCCCTTCCAGCCCGGCAGGTCTGTACCTGAAGGAGCATGGTGTGGAGCGCAAGGACTTCAACTCCTACGGCTCCCGTCGCGGTAACCATGAGGTCATGATGCGCGGTACCTTCGCCAACATCCGTATCCGCAACAACGTGGCCCCTGGCACTGAAGGCGGCGTGACCAAATACTTGCCGACGGATGAAGTCATGTCCATCTACGATGCGTCCATGAAATATCAGGCAGCCGATCAAAACCTGATCGTTATTGCCGGCAAAGAATACGGTACAGGCAGCTCTCGTGACTGGGCGGCCAAGGGTACGCTTCTGCTGGGCGTTAAAGCTGTCATCGCCGAAAGCTTCGAGCGGATTCACCGCAGCAACCTGGTTGGCATGGGCGTGCTGCCACTGCAATTCCATGAAGGCTACAGCTGGTCCAGTCTGGGACTGAACGGCCGCGAAACCTTCGACATCCTCGGTATCGACAATGACGTGAGGCCGGGCCAAGAGCTTACGGTTGTAGCCAAACGCGAGGATGGCACCAAGTTCGATTTCACGGTCATTGCCCGTCTGGACAGCACTGTCGACATCGACTACTATCACAACGGTGGTATTCTGCAAACGGTATTGCGCCAAATGATTCAAGAGTAACAAATGTATAAATGACGAAATCCCCTCCAAAATGCAGTGGAAGCTGCAAATTGAGAGGGGATTTTTTTACATGCTTCAAGCTTTTAAAAACGTCAATGGCCTCTTGCGAGAGTTCTTTCCTAAAGGAACGGATTTCGCTCAAGTTACGGATGAAGCCCTACACCATGCTCTTGATCTGATTAACCACAGACCACGTCAATGTCTGGGCAGGAGAACCGCTCACGAATCCTTTTTCATAATACTTTCACACCGCCAGTTACTTCGAAATATCCAAAAAACCCTCTCCAAACACGTCCCGCACGTCATGAATCGTAATAAACGCTGCTGTATCGACGGCTCTTACAATCTTTTTAAGTACCGACACCTCTTGTTTACTAATGACGATATACAGAACTTCCTTCGGATTTTTGGTGTAATATCCGTGGCCTGACAGGACAGTCACTCCACGATCCATTTGTGTAATGACCATCTCTGCAATTTTATCTTGATGCTGGGAGATAATCATCACTGCTTTTTTAGGGTTGAGCCCCTCAATCATGAAATCCATAACCTTGGTACCCACGTACAGAATAACGATCGTCAGCATCAGCTTTTCCGGACCAATAATAAAATAGGAAGAGAACGCTACAATCAGGTCAAAAAACAGCAGGGCATAACTGATGTTCCAATCCAGATATTTGTTGGCAATCCGCGCTAAAATGACGGTTCCCGCCGTTGTGCCTCCTACCCGCACGATTAAGCCAATCCCGACTCCCACCAAAACCCCGGCAAACACGGCATTAATCGTCGGCTCATGCGAATCAATCCGCCAATGGACGGTTAGATGTAAAAACAATGAGTTAAATGCGACCGCAATAATGGTATATAATGTAGTTCTCGCATCCAGAAACTTATATCCGATAACCAACAGCAGGCCGTTGATGACCAGATTGACGATCGAGGGAGACCACTGGAACAGGTAGTACAAAATAATCGTAACCCCTGTAACGCCTCCTTCGCCAAACTCATTCGGGATCACGAACAAATTAACAGCCAGCGCGAAAAAAAAGGCGCCTGCAATAATAAGTGCAATATCTGCAAGATTCTTTTTCATATATGCTCTAATCCTCTCTCAAACATTTCATCGAATGATGGGCCAGATCAACGGGCTGACTTCGGGTATCCAAAGCACGCTTACAACCAGTTCATGGTATCTACTTGCAAACCTAAAGTCAATATAACTTTGACACTTTAATTCGCCACTAGACTGCCATAATCCCGACTTCAGAATATTAGCAAATTCGATTCCAGACGCTCCAAAGAACCAAATATAGACGAAATCAAGCCATTTCGGCAAAAAATTACAGTCCCGATGGTTAAGCTAAGAAAGCGGGCCTTCAGCCCTTGTTTCGGACCTAGGCACATCCTCCCTCCAAATGACAATCCTCCTAACACACATTTTGGACGCATATGACCATCTTCCTGTTTTATATCGATAGCGTTTTACTTTGAAAAAATACGAGTATAATGATTCCAGCATGACCAAGCAACCTATATGTATTACGACATCAAGTACATACAAATAGTCCTACACAGACGTCCTGAGCAACTCAATCTGAAATTGACAAAATGGAATTGGAGGAACGACCTATATGAATATAACGAACCTAACTGTGCACGCCCTGATGCCCTTTCACCACCAATACCAACGTGCCAACGCAGTGAGTATGCAGAAGAAAGAAGACAGCTCGGAGAAGAAGCTCAGCTTTCAGGACATTTTGAATGAGAAAATGGGTAAAAAATAAAGCGTCCTTATCTCGGCCGCTTCATCTTGCTTCACATAAACTCAAAAGCCGTGGCTTCCTACATTGTCTGTAGAAAACCACGGTTTTTGTTATTCGTACGTCTCTATTATGTGCATAACTTCATACCCATAAAAACAAACCTCAAAATAGCTTGCCTCAGTGCTGGCTGATTGACTTTTTTAGTTGATTACTCGCTGCCGATGTGCTGTCCGGCATCCCGGTACTGCTCCGCCTTTTCACGCATCCCGGTAGCTACAGCCTCTTCCGGCTTCAGTCCCTTGTCCGCCGCATAGGCGCGAATGTCCTGCGTAATCCGCATGCTGCAGAATTTGGGGCCGCACATGGAGCAAAAATGGGCTTCCTTGGCCCCCTCGGCTGGCAGCGTTTCATCATGATAGGACAAGGCCCGTTCAGGGTCGAGCGAGAGATTGAACTGATCACGCCAGCGAAACTCAAAGCGTGCCTTGGACAAAGCATCATCCCGCTGCTGCGCCCGTGGATGGCCTTTCGCCAAATCGGCGGCATGTGCCGCAATTTTGTAGGCAATGACCCCTTCACGAACATCATCCTTGTTCGGCAGGCCCAGATGCTCTTTTGGTGTAACATAGCACAACATGGATGTCCCGAACCAACCGATCATGGCTGCTCCAATGGCTGAGGTAATATGATCGTAGCCAGGCGCAATATCCGTCGTGAGCGGTCCCAACGTGTAAAATGGAGCTTCCTTACATATTTCCATTTGCAAATCCACATTTTCCTTGATTTTGTGCATCGGAACATGTCCCGGCCCTTCGATCATGACCTGGACATCATGCTTCCACGCGATTTGCGTCAGCTCACCCAACGTTTCCAGCTCGGCAAACTGAGCTTCATCATTCGCATCATAGATGCTGCCTGGACGCAGACCATCCCCAAGGGAAAAGGCTACGTCATAAGCCTTCATGATCTCACATATTTCTTCAAAATGCGTGTACAAAAAATTCTCCTGATGGTGCGCAAGGCACCAAGCCGCCATGATCGACCCGCCACGTGATACAATTCCCGTCATTCGTTTCGCCGTCATCGGGATGTAGCGCAGGAGCACGCCCGCATGGATCGTAAAATAATCCACCCCCTGCTCCGCCTGCTCAATCAGTGTATCGCGGTACAGCTCCCATGTCAGTGCCTCAGCTTGGCCATTTACCTTTTCAAGCGCCTGATACAGCGGTACCGTTCCAATCGGCACAGGAGAATTCCGGATGATCCATTCACGCGTGGTATGAATATTGCGGCCTGTAGACAGGTCCATGACCGTATCCGAGCCCCAGCGCACCGCCCAGGTCATCTTCTCGACTTCCTCCTCAATAGAGGACGTAACCGCAGAATTACCAATATTCGCATTGATCTTCACGTGAAAATGACGTCCAATGACCATCGGCTCGCCTTCCGGATGATTGATATTGGAGGGCAAAATGGCCCGCCCCGCTGCCAGCTCCTGTCGCACAAACTCCGGCTCTACTCCTTCGCGGATCGCTGCAAATTCCATCTCGGGTGTAATGATTCCCTTGCGGGCATAGTGCATTTGCGTCACTGTACGCCCTGGCAACGCACGAAGCGGACGATGGGTCACGCCGGGAAATTCCGTAGCCGCCTGTGTGGAACCGGGCTTTAACCCGTTATCCTCCGGCTTAACAGTGCGTCCCGCGTAGGCTTCCGTATCGCCCCGTTCCAGCACCCATGCCCGCCGCAACGGGGGCAGCCCCTGACGGATATCGACCTGGTAGGCTACATCCGTCATCGGACCGCTCGTATCATATACACGCAAGGGTTCATGATGCTCCGTGCCCTGCGGTGTATGGGTGGAATGCAGCGCGATTTCACGCTCCGGCACGGCAATATCCGGCCGCGAGCCTTGGATATACACCTTGCGGCTCCCCGGAAAGTTCTTCACTTCTGCTGTCTTCATTTCAGTTCCCTCTGTTTTTGTCGGATTCATGGTCCATTCCTCCCGTTTCGATGAAATGACACACCGATCCGGAATCATTCCCAGGGTGGCTGATCTATGCAAAAAAGCCGGTTCCTCAGGGAACCGGCTAATCTAACGAGAGCTATCCAACTCGTGCACATGCGGAATAATCATACTCCCATGTGCCATCATAGGCAGCAGCTGCGCATACATGTCAATGGCCGATTACTTCCCTACGCTGGTATGATCCAGATCAGGTGCAAAGGGTCCGGAATCTTGCACGATTCCATCTCAGCCCGGCATTACAGGCTCCCCCAGTAACTGTGATACTTCGATTCATATGAGACGGCGATACCAGACATTCCGCCATCCCTATCAGATTACTTTAAATTTCTTGTTTTGGCAACCCTTCGCCGGTTCTGTTACGGCAGCATAAACCCCATTTCCTTCGCAGCCTCGATCAAAACCGGGGCAAAACTATCCAGCGTTCCAGGTGCAAGCCGGCTGACCGGACCAGATACGGACAAGGCCGCAACAACCTGTCCCTTCCGGTTCACCACAGGCGCAGCCACAGCGGCTGCGCCTGGCTCCCGTTCCTCATAGCTGGTTGCATAGCCTTTCTCGCGAATATCCTGTAACTGAGCCTTATAGACCTCCGGGTCTACCGAGGACGGCCATTCATCCCCCCTGAGCAGGGCTTCCAGTTCCTGTGGCGGCATAAAGGCTGCCAGCACCTTGCTGGAAGCCCCCACAGCCAGCGGCATACGAGCGCCCACAGGCGCAACGCGGCGAATGGCCTGGTTGCTCTGCACGGCCTGTATGCGAATACGCATGCTGCCGTCCCGCAGGTACAAGCTGACCGTCTCGCCCAGACGGTCACGCAATTCCTCCATCGCAGGCTGCAGCAGCACCGCCGGCTCGTCGCTTTGTGACAGATGGGTGGACAGCTCCCATATGCGGAAGCCAAGCCGGTATTTTTCTGTCGCGGTATTCCGAACGACAAAGCCGCGGTCCTCCAGCGTAGTCAGCAGCCGGTGAACCGTGCTTTTATGTAGCCCAATTTTGGAGGCTATCTCCGTCAGACCAAGATCTGAATCTGCGGTAAAACACAGCAATATATCAAGTGCACGCTCCACAGCGCGAACGGTTAATTTACGCTCTTCCATCGTGAACCGCTCCCTTTGTATCCATTTTCGTTTCACACCATGAAACATGGTTACATAAATTATATAGAATACTCGCGGCCACTGTAAACCGATGCTTTTGTGACAGCTATATTACAGAAAAAGAACAAATATCGACAATTCTTTGCATCATTTTTACTTTTCCGGTTCAAGCGTTGACTTTGGATAACCACCATCATACGATAATAGGTATCAATATGGACATACACTATCAATTTCAAGTGAATTTGTACCTAAATTTCATAGCATGAAGCTCATTTTATATAAGGAGGCTCTTACATGATTTCGACATCCCAGCGCAGCTCTCAGCTACAAGCCGCTGTTCAGGAGCCGTCCATTCCACTGATTAATCCCCGTCTGCTGCGGTTCAAGCATATTGTTATTGCGCTACTGCTATCGGTTGTATTTTTTCTGTTGTTTTGTTTTATCACTCTGCACGCCTACATTGCATGGGTACTCACTAATCCGACCGTAGCACCGCTGTACTCCAACCCGATGCAGGCGAAGGGAATGGCCTATGAGGAAGTCAGCTTCCCCGCCAAGGACGGCAGCCGCATGGTGCAAGGATGGTATATCCCGGCGAATCAATCGCGGAAAACGATTATTTTCAGCCATGGTTATGGGGCCAATCGCGAAGAAAGCTGGATTCCCATGTATGATCTGGCGCATTATGCCCATCGTTTGAACTTTAATGTGGTTATGTTCGACTATGGATTCGCGTCCCAAAACAGCAAAGCGGTCGCGACCGGCGGGAAAGCGGAATCCCAGCAGCTTCTTGGAGCGATCCAGCTTGCCAAGCAGCGCGGCTCTTCGGAGATTATCGTATGGGGCTTCTCGATGGGGGCAGGAACCGCCCTGCAGGCAGGCTTGCAAACCAAAGATGTGGATGCGATGATTTTGGACAGCACCTTCCTGCTGGAGCCGGATACGCTGTACCATAACATTCATAATCAAATTGATTTGCCACGCCATCCGTCTTTGGAAATCCTGGAGTTACTGTTTCCGATTTTGAACGGCACCAGCCTGGACCAGATCCCATATCAGGAAGTCAAAAAGGAAAACTATCCGTTCCCGATCATGTTTGTGCATGGTACACAGGATGAAAAAGCGCCTTATCCCATCGCGGAAAAGCTTGCTGCCAATCAGACCAATCCGCTTTCCAGCGTGTGGATTGTCAAAAACGGACGACATGAGCTTATTTTCAGAGAGCACCCGCGTGAATACTTGCGGCGGGTATCGACGTTTTTAAGCAGCGTACAACAGCTGGAGGATAAGAAAACCATTGCTAATGCGAATAAGCAAACGGCTGCGAATTAATACAATGAATTTTTATTTTTCAAGCTATATTATCATCAGCTCGTGGAAGCCCGATTATGGACACTGAATTTGTGCCGTAGTCGGGCTTTTTGACGTCCCGATCGTATTAATGCTTCTAATTGGCATGTGTGGCCTGCTAGAGAGAGTTTGTAGACATATTCCCTATAAGACGACGAATATACTGTGTACGTATGCATCCGGGGCCAATTCCATCTCTGCCCGGATAGCCACAGCGGGATACGGGAGGTAAATAACAATGCTGAGTACTTACGGGGCTTTTTTGCCTTTGCGGGTGCTGGAGGAAATCCGGCATTGGAAGCAGCAGGAAAGTTGGCATGTAGAAGTGATTAAGTCCGCCACTGATGGGCTGGAGCCTGCTTATGCGCAGCTGCTTGATGATTGGCGGACTGTTTTTGAACAGACAGAGCGCGCTGCTATAGAGCTGCTTGAAGAGCAGCGAACCGCCCTTGAACCGGCAGATCCGGCGTGGCAGCAGCAACCACAGGAACCATTGTCCACTGCTCCACAAGCCCACACGCATGAGCTTGCTGAACAACCAGGGCAGGCAAGGGAATCGGGAGATGCATCGTCAACTGGAGAGGCTCCGTGGTCAGGAACCGCTTCACACATTCTACAGCATCGACTGGACGATTTGCTGCAATCTGCAAACCGTCAGTCACAGGAGTACGTGCGCCAGCTTGGCCTGCTGGGCGAGCACAGCCTTGCGTTGCGGCAGCAGCCCAAAGCTGCCGGAATTGTGCTGCACGCGGCCCATGAGAGCCAATATTTCCTGCTCTCGACAACCCCCTTCCATGAGCCGGGCTCCATCGCGCGGGCCGCTGGGCTGTATCATGCTGCAGCAGAGGGTGGATATTACCCTGAGGAAGCGTTTCGAGAGCGGGAGGCAAATATACGTGGAGAAGGTAAATGGGCGTCCATGGGCGTACAGTCCGGTCAGGCGCAGCCTTCGGCGACCGAAGCTTCCTCCGATCGTGCGGTTCCGATCGGTGGACATCGCTTGCCGCCGCTCCCCTACCCTTATAACGCGCTTGAGCCGTACATTGATGAAAAGACGATGCATATTCATCATGACAAGCATCATTTGAGCTATGTGAATGATTTGAATAAAGCGGAGAAGAAGCTGGAAGAAGCCCGTAGAACAGGTGATTTTGATCTCGTAAAGCACTGGGAACGGGAGTTGGCATTTAACGGTGGAGGTCATTACCTGCACACTCTTTTTTGGACGATTATGAGTCCTCAAGGCGGGGGTAAACCAAGCGGGCCGCTGGCTGAGCAGATCAAAAAGGATTTTGGCAGCTACGAGGCATTCAAGAAGCATTTCAGTTCGGCAGCCGAAAAGGTTGAAGGAGGCGGCTGGGCGATTCTGGTGTGGAGTCCGCGCGCGGGACGGCTTGAAATTCTGCAGTCCGAAAAGCACCAGAACCTGACCCAGTGGGAGTCCATTCCGCTGCTCCCATTGGACGTGTGGGAACACGCCTATTACTTAAAGCATCAGAACGAGCGCAACAAATACATTGAAGACTGGTGGCATGTCGTCAACTGGCCAGAGGTCGAAAAACGTTATGCGCAGGCCTCCAAGCTCAGATGGCAGCCTTTCTGATCCCGATCATACGCTGCCGCTAAATGTGCAGATCGTAGCGGTCTCTAAGCGCCGCCATCTGCTCTGCCCAGCCTTGCGGCTGCACCAGCGAGCGATCGACAGACATAATCGCAGCCCGGCTTTCGATCACCCGGCGCAAAGATGCCGTATAAGCCTCAACCGACGGCACTCCAGCCAGCTCCGCCAGGCTGCCCATCGTTGCCGGATTCACCCGGGGGTAATCCGGCTGGTGCATGTCCGCCGGCGTATCCCCGGCTGCCGCCGCATAAAACCGCTGCACCGCCTGTGCACGTTCTGTGCCACTGCCCTCAATCATCACAAAGGCCGTGATGATATAAGCCTTGGCTTGACGCCGCTGCGCAATACCGCAAAATTTGCGGCCTCTGACGCTGACATCGTAATCACCGGGACAAAAGGACCCGGTGATTTCTCCGGTCTGCGCTTCGGCAGACCATGGGGCCAGCGCCTCGGCAATCAGCCCCGCCATGAGCCGGAAATCTTCATGCAGGCTGATCGCCCGCTGTGGATTCGGCAGGATCAGGGACAGGTTCAGCACTCCCCTGTCCAGCATAACGGCCGCTCCGCCCGAAGGGCGCACGCACACTGAGATTCCCGCGCTGCGCATGCGCTCCATTGCCTGCGGCGCATACGGGAGCCTGCGGTCCCGGTGACCGATAACCAGCGCAGATGGATGCCGCCACAGATGCATAACAGGCGCAGCTCCCTTACCGACTTGCCGACAGGCCAGTTCCTCCCAGGCCAACGGAGACAAGACGTCCATCCGGGTATCGGTCAGCGGCGCTTCATACCACTGCAAATCAGGCAAAACGGTTGTCTTAGCTGCTGAGCTATGTACGTTCTCCATACAGTATCCCCTATCCTAAAAATAACTGTTATGCATAGACTAATTATAAATATTAAGACAGCTATGCTGCACTTCCAAATGTTGGATTAAGTCCATCTGTCTATTCCTATGTTAGCAAAAAGGGTGTTAGCAAAAAAGGGCGGCTACGCCTCTGCGCAAACCACCCTTTTTCATTACATAACCGTCAAGCTGGCTTCGATCATTCCTTGATCAGGGACAGGAATTCTGCCCGTTGTGCTGCATCATTACGGAACGAGCCGCGTACCGCAGACGTTACCGTTTTACTGCCAGGCTTTTTGACACCTCTTGCACACATACACAAATGCTCGCCTTCTACAACCACCATTACCCCGTGAGGAGAAACCGCTTCATCCAGAATATCCGCGATCTGTGATGTAATCCGCTCCTGAACTTGCAAGCGGCGGGTCACAGCCTCTACCAGACGGGCAAGCTTGCTCAAGCCGACAATTTTGCCGCTGGGTACATAGCCGATATGCACTTTTCCGAAGAAAGGAGCCATGTGGTGCTCACACTGGCTGTAGTAGACGATGTCCTTCACAATCACAAGCTCCTCGTGATTTTCGTCGAATGTCACACCCAGCGCATCCCGGGGATCAACCTCATAGCCCGCAAAAATTTCCTCATACATGCGCGCTACGCGTGCCGGTGTTTCCAACAGTCCTTCACGCTTAGGGTCCTCACCGATCAGCTGTAAAATCTGCTCCACATGGTACTCAATTTTATCCCGGTTATCCGCAGCTTTGCGGTTAATATAATCTTTTACGCCAGCCACAGTAATCCTCCTCTATGCAGCAACCTCATGGACATCCGTGCTCACGCTGCTCATTATTTCCGACGGCCCTGATTTTTACGCGCACCAGGCTGATTTTTGGAGAACTGCTGGTTCTTCATCATTTGCTGAGCTCTCTGCATTTGTTTTCCATTCAGGTTGTAACCCATCTGCTTGGCCATTTTTTGCAGCGTTTCAGGATCGTTTTGCATCTTCTCAAGCTGTTTGCGAAGATAATAAGCACCGATGAAAAATCCCCCGACCAGACCTACGATCAGGGTAATAATCGGAATGACAATATTCCACACCACGAAGTCGTCACCTCTGTATATTTATATGAAACATCATGCATTACACACGAACCTATCATAGCAAAACATGGCACAGCTAGCAAATCACAATTTGCAAACATATGTCCTCATTCTTTTTCCAAATCCAGCAGCTTTGTTTTGACTTGCAAACCCCCGGCATAACCGACCGGGCTTCCGTTTGCCCCTGATACCCGGTGACATGGAATCAGGATGGGGAGCGGATTTTTGTTATTCGCTCCGCCGACTGCACGCACCGCCTTGGCTCTACCGATGGACTCCGCAATATCCTTGTAGGACACACTTTGTCCATACGGAATATTTTTCAGTGCAAGCCACACCTGCATTTGAAAAGGAGTCCCTCTCAAATCATAGGCTATACTGAATTCCCGTCGTTCTCCGGCAAAATATTCACGCAGCTGGTCCGTGGTCCCGCGCAGTTTTTCAGGCTCCTTCACATAGACATATTCCCCAATCCACGTTCGGGCCCACTGCTGAAGCAATGCCTCCTTCGCATAAAAGATGCCAAACTCTATTCGGCACAGCCCCTGATCGGTTGCGCACAACGTCAAAGGGCCTACGGGTGTCTCTATTTCATCATAATAAATTGTAGTTCGCCCCTGTGAATCCCCGGTCATCACTTCTGAGCCTAATAGTTCAGTAACTTTTTGCTGTACTGCCTGCTCTTGCTCCTCCAGTTTGAATTGCGCTTGCGCGATCATTTCGCGTACTTGCTCATGCTGTTCCTTCTCTGCTGCTTGCTTGACCGCTTTCATCGCGTTTTCTCCTCCTATTCGGCTCAAAGCCCAAGCCGCCGTGCCCCGAAGCTCGGGACGCGGATCTTTCAACAGAACCTCCGTCAGCTTGGAGACGGCACTGATATCCTTAAAATTACCCAGCCCGATAACCGCATTGCGCTGAATTGGCTTTTTCCCCCGCCAGGCTGCCGCGCTTTGACCAAACCGGTCCTTGAACTCCCGATTGCTCAAATCCAAGAGCGGCAGCAGCAGCGGCTTCACAATTTCAGGATCAGGTGTAAGCTCAGGGTGGTGATCCCAATTAAGACCCCGATTTTTGGGACAGACCATTTGGCATGTATCACACCCATACAGCCTGTTCCCTATCTTCAGCATAAACTCTTCATCCAGAAAGCCTTTTGTTTGTGTCAAGAAAGATACACACCGTTGGGCATTCAACTGCCCAGGGCCAACAAGCGCACCCGTAGGACACGCATCCAGGCATTTGGTGCATTCCCCGCAGCTGTCCGTGACCGGTTCATCAGGCTGAAAGGGAATGTTCGTCAGCAATTCGCCCAAATAAATCCATGATCCCAGCGTAGGAGAGATCATCATCGTGTTTTTACCGCTAAAACCGATACCTGCACGTTCCGCTACAGCCCGGTCCGACAGTTCCCCGGTATCCACCATGTTCTTCATTATCGCATCAGGCACCCGCTCGCGTATAAAAGCCTCAAGCTTTTCCATCGCCTCGCGCAGCACCAGATGATAATCCTTTCCCCAGGCCGAACGTGCTATAATCCCCCGGTACTTGCCCTTGTCCGATTTCGGCGGATTCTTCATTTTGGAAGGATACGCCACCGCAATGGCAATCAGGGATGCCGGCTGCGAGCCATTCAGCTCCGGATAAACCCGCTTATGGATATCCGGCTCCTCAAAGCCTGATTCATAACCTTTAGCCCGGTGCTCTTCCAATATAGCTTTCAGAGACAGAAAGGGGTCGGCGGATGCGAAGCCGATGGAGTCGATCCCCAGTCCCGGAGCCGCTTCAATGATCTCCTGTTTGAGTGATGCCCAGGTCGAAGCGGTTCCGGCAGCCGTCTGAATCAATCCGCGTTGCATCCGATACTCACCTCTCTTCCATACCTTTGTAATTGCTCATTTGAGAATTTGTAAAAATCCTCATATCTCAAATTTCAACAGAAAATAGCAGCAGATGCTACCGTAAATTTTTTACAGCACTGGTCGCCAGAAAATCACAGTAATTGTTCAGCTCGTTATCACTGTGCCCCTTCACCTTTATATACTCAACCTTATGCTTGCCCATCAGTTCCCACAGCTCTTCCCACAGCTCTTTATTTTCAACCGGCTGATTTTTACTGTTGCGCCAGCCGTTGCGAAGCCAATTTTTGATCCAGCCCTGTTTGAAGCAATTTACGACATAGGCAGAGTCACTGTGTACTTTGACATGACAAGGCTCCTTGAGCATCTTCAGCGCTTCGATCACAGATTTGATCTCCATGCGGTTGTTTGTTGTCATTTTCTCAGCCCCGGACAGTTCCTTACGATGTTCTCCATACAGCAAAATGACTCCCCAGCCTCCAGGGCCCGGATTTCCCGAACACGCGCCGTCGGTATATACCATCACTTCTTTCATATTCCTCTTCCTTTCCTGAATCGTAACCCCTGCTCCGCATCATCCTGACCGGTTGACACGCGCTTGTCGCATTGATTTCAAGCCATTGCTGCTCTACAGCCACTTCCAATCAGATATAGGCCAAAATATAAACTCTGCACGCCCCAGTAAATCCTGGGATTTAACGCTGCCAAAATAGCGGCTGTCCTTGCTTGCAGCAGTATGGCGATTATCACCCATGACAAAAAAGTGCCCCGGCTCCACCGTAAAAGGGCCGTAATCACCATCTTCCACCTCAGAGTTGGTGTAAGGCTCATACAGCAGCTCACTGTTCACATACAAATGATGATGTTCAACCCGGATCACATCCCCGGGAGTACCTATCACTCTTTTTACTAAAAATCTTGGACTGGATGGCTTGGAGTCGGGATCTTTTAAAATCACAATATCCCCCCTGGCCGGATCATGAAAATTGTAAACCAGCTTGTTCACGAACAGATGCTGGCTTTCCATTAACGTCGGCTGCATCGAATGTCCCCTGACCGTGGACAAATTGAACACGAATAGATTCAGAAGCAGCAAAACGATCATCGCAATCAAAAGAGTAATCAACCAATCGCGTATATAACCAGAGCGCCCTGCCCGTTTGGATGTTTCCGGTGAAGGAAGCGGGCCTGACGAAGGAGCCAAAGCGTTCATAATCATCCTCCTTAACCCTGTTATAAATAGAAAAGCATATCCCGTACCCGATTGCAACGGTTACACAGATATGCTCTAAGTTGGAAAAATCAGCCTTAAAATATTCGATTCTCTTTATATAGTTGCCATTTAATGAGGCGCTAAAATACTGAGCTTCTGGAATGTCTCTAAAATCTGGCTTGCTCCATAACCCATTGCTTTATACAAAGGCATGGCCGCGTTGTTATGCTTGTCCCCGGCTACCCAAATACGGCTTACCTTACGTTGCTGGAAACGCTGCTCCATGACTTCTACCAGCGATTTGCCAATGCCCATCCGGCGACGATCCGGGTGAATAGCAATACGATAATAACAACCATGATTATGATCAATCGTGCCGATCAGAGTACCGACGATCTCTTCCTCTTCTTCCGCAACCACGATCAAACCGGAATCCCACGAAAGCTGGCGGGCAAAAGCACCCACCGTTTCTTTGTAGCACTCCTCGGATAAGGCAATTTGCATAAGTTCCGTTACTGGATTCACATCACTTAATTGAAAGGAACGAATGTGCATAAGTAATATCTCCCTTTTCGTAAGCATAATTAAAAAATGAGACAGCACCGTCATTTTTACATAAATCCTTAAAGTTCTTTATCATGGCGTTAATCACGAGGCATTATGATAAAAATGCATACGATCTGCTATATAAGAAATGAAGAACAGCAAAAAGTATCTACCTTCACGTCAGGTCCAGAGACATGACAAGTTATAGCAGACGACAAAAAAACCGAAATTCTGCTTCTTTGATCATTAAACCACACTTTTACTCGGAATACATCCCTTTTTCTCGTGAAAGCGCTGTATATAAAACGTTTACATTTTTTTGTCGCGCAATTTCCCTCTTACTGCCTAAGTTTTGTATATTTCTGTCGGATTTTTGGATATGCTAGCTACCAGGTCGTATTTCCCAGTTCGCTATTTTACAAACAAAAATGTTGAAAAAATAGCCTGAATGCGGTTTAATATAACTGTAGAGGGTATTATTACATAGGAATACCTTACCCCAACCATATAATTCAGGAGGGATTTTACAATGGCATTTCAATTACCAGAACTTCCTTACGCAAAAGACGCACTGGAACCGCATATTGATGCACTGACAGTAGAAATTCACCATGATCGTCACCACAACACATATGTAACGAACCTGAACGCAGCGCTGGAAAACGCTCCAGAACTGCAAAGCAAAAGCCTCGAGGATCTGATCTCCAATCTGGACAGCGTTCCTGAAAGCATCCGCACTGCGGTTCGCAACAACGGTGGCGGGCACCACAACCACAGCCTGTTCTGGGAAGTTATCGGTCCTAATGGCGGCGGACAACCAACGGGTGCCATTGCTGATGCCATCAACAACGAGTTGGGCGGTTATGACAAGTTCAAAGAGGACTTCACTAAAGCAGCTACAACACGCTTCGGCAGCGGCTGGGCTTGGCTGGTTGTCGGCAAAGACGGCAAACTGGCGATCACTAGCACTCCTAACCAGGACAGCCCACTGTCCGAAGGTCTGACTCCGGTACTTGGACTGGACGTTTGGGAGCATGCTTACTACCTGAAATATCAAAACAAACGCCCGGATTACATTGCAGCATTCTACAATGTTATTAACTGGGATGAAGTGAACAAACGTTACGCGGCTGCAAAAAAATAAGCCGGTAGCAGATCACCGCCTGCAATCATGGGCTGTCTCAATTGTAGACTTTCTACAAATGAGGCAGCCTTTTTTTAATTTAAATGGATAGACAAAAAAAGCTGCCGGAACCTCTCCCGGCAGCTTTCAAGGACCTACGCCAAGGTCCCTTTTGGGTTAGCATAATATTCAGTGATCAGATCGAGGAACACCTTGGGAAACGCCATGGTGTCCATATCTGCCTCGCTGATCCAGCGGTATCCCGCAGGCAGCACAGGGTGTGCCTGCTCCTCCTGAGCTACCAGCGCAATCAACGCATCCGGCTTCGCCCCGGTGCTGTAGTCTGTTCGCTGCTCAGCAGCCAGCGTCTGTCCGCCTGCCTTCCCGCCGGGGCTGGCGAGCTCTTCATACTGGAACACACGCAGGTTCCAGTGGATATGGCTGAACGTGTGCTCCGCCTCACGTACAAACCGTACCGGGCGCGCAGACACGCCCGCTGCCAGCAAATGAGCCGCCAGATGGTCCATGGCGGGCTCATCCGGCACCGGGCCGTTGTAGCCCTCCGGCCCGGCAAGCTCGTGCGGCAGCTCCCACATGCGGGCCAGCAGGCCCTTGGCCGGGCGCTGCCGCACAAGCAGGCGGCCTGCATTCGCGCCGCTGCCCTCGATGAGGGCGACGGAACGCGGCTCCAGCCGCGGCGGCTTCGCCTTCGTCTTCACTGGCAGCGTCTCCTCGCGGCCTGCCAGCCGCCCAGAGCAGTGCACCATGACCGGGCAGGTCAGGCACTGGGGCGACTTTGGCGTACACACCAGCGCGCCCAGCTCCATCAGGGCCTGATTGAAATCGGAGGCCCTCCCTTCGGGAATCAGCCCCCGCACCAGACTTTCCATATGCGCACGTGTGCTGCCTTTCATAATGTCTTCTTCAATGAGGAAATAGCGCGACAGCACACGCATCACATTGCCATCTACTGCCGGCTCTGGCCGATTGAAGGCAATGCTCATAATCGCGCCTGTTGTATACGGTCCGATCCCTTTGAGCGCAGCAACCGCCTGCGTATCATCCGGCACCTGTCCGCCGTGAAGCTCGACCACCTGCTTGGCCGCAGCTTGCAAATTCCGGGCCCGTGAATAATAGCCCAGTCCCTCCCACAGCTTGAGCACATCCTCCTCAGGTGCTTCCGCCAGCACTTCAATCGTTGGAAAACGTGCAATAAAGCGATTGAAATACGGAATTACCGTATCGACCCGCGTCTGCTGAAGCATAATTTCCGAAATCCAGATATAAAATGGGTTCCGATGGCGGCGCCACGGCAAATCCCGTTTGCTGCGTGAATACCAGTTCAACAGCTCAAAGCTGAAGTACCGTTTTTGTTCCAATGTATTTGTGGGCATCACATCACGTCTCCTTATATTCGACAATCGCAAAAGCAGAGGCAATGTTGGGCTGGTGTGTAATGCTCAGGTGAATGCTGTAATCCGATTCCCCTGAACCTGGCAATCCCAGCCTATCCCACGCGGATAAAGACAAATAAACTGCGGGCTTCCCCCCAGGCTCCGGCAAAATATTCATATCACCGAACCCGATCATCTGCCCGATTCCGCAACCGAAGGCTTTCGTGATCGCTTCTTTGGCAGCAAAGCGCCCTGCCACGAACTCAGCCAGCCTGCCCTTGCGTTCCTCAGCCAGCTCACGTTCTTCAGGGGTCAACACCCGCTTCAAAAACGCATCTGCATATTTACCTGCCAAAACATCAGCCATACGGCTTATTTCCAGTACATCATGTCCAATTCCGTAGATCATGTGGGTATTCCCCGTCCTTTTATACTTTACTGCACCTATTGTAACAGCGCATCCACATCATGGCGAGCAACAAACACCCAAAAGCAGCACCAAAATATGTTAAAATGAGAAAGGCTATAGATGAATATTTAAAGTTCAACGATATGCCGTTTTAAAAATTCCTGTAGAAAGGAAAGATAGAATGTCAGAAACCATTGTTGTTGAAGCAGGAACAGATGCGGTGATTCGGGCCTCCTGGTTTCCCGCTAAAAGTACAGCCAAAAGCCTGCTCGTCATCGCTCATGGCTACAAGGGATTTAAGGATTGGGGCATGTTCCCCTTTATAGCAGAAGCATTAAGTGCGGATCATCATGTCGTGACCTTCAACTTTTCACATAATGGCATAGGTGAGGATTTGGAAAATTTTACCGAGTTGGAAAAGTTCGCTCGCAACACCTATAGCCGCGAGCAAGAGGATTTGGATATCCTGCTGACCCATCTGAGAGCACGCCACGAGTTCAGAGAATTGCCGTTGTTTCTGTTAGGTCATAGCCGAGGTGCAGGAAGCTGTTTCGTATATGCTCTTGATCATCCCGGGGAAGTATCCGGTGTCATTTCATGGAACGGCGTAACAGATTTGGATCTGTTCACCTTGCCGCAAAAGGAAGAGATGCGCACCAAGGGACGGAGCTATGTGAACAACGCCAGAACCGGACAGCAGCTTCCGCTGGATGTTGTCATTCTGGACGATCTGGAACAAAATCGCTCGCGTTTTGCCATCGTGGACAGGCTTGCCAACAGTCAGCTTCCGGCCGTGCTTATCCAGGGGACCGAAGACTCCAAACGCCTGCGGGAAGGCTCTACCCTGCTCACCTCTGTTCGTCCCGATATTGAATGGGTACAAATTCAAGGTGGCAATCATACCTTCAATACCGTGCATCCATTCCAGGGAACCAGCCTTCCGCTCGACCAGGCTATTGCTGAAACCCGCCGCTTCATTGAATGGATCGCCAAGTAAGCTACAGCCCCTTCAATACAAACGGCGATCCGCCGGGCGGATCGCCGTTTGTATTGGTTTTTACCATTCATAAGATTTCGTGCTTACACTCCCGGAATGCTTGTCCGCTTATGGGCTGTACGCAGGAAGAAGCTTTCCAGCTTTTCGCGTGCCGCCGGATCAATTTCCTTCCCTTCCAGATAGTCGCTGTTGGCCTCATAGGTGATGCCCAATTCTTTTTCGTCTGTCTGGCCTTCCCACAATCCCGCTGTAGGCGCTTTGTCCAAAATGGCCTGCGGAACTCCAAGGTGGCTCGCCAGCATACGCACCTGGCGTTTGTTCAGCGTGCTAAGCGGCGTAATATCGACTGCACCATCGCCCCATTTTGTATAAAAGCCAGTGATGGCTTCAGAAGCATGATCCGTGCCAACAACAAGCAGATTCAGCTCATTAGCGAGCGCGTACTGAACCACCATGCGTGTTCTTGCCTTTACATTCCCTCTCACCTGCGGAGTAATGGAACGCTCAAGACCGATATCCTTTAGCGAGTGCTCCACTTCCACGGCAACCTTGTCTACCGCTTCCTTAATGTTCGTTTCCGCGGCGTATTTCAGGTCGAATGCTTTGGCAACTGCATAGCTATGCTCGATATCCTCCTGCTTGCCATACGGCTGGAACACGCCCAATGTTTTGTACTCTTCCCCTTGCTCCTGCGTCAGCTCATCTGTAGCCCGCTTGCACAGAGCAGTCGCTACAGCACTGTCAATCCCGCCGCTGATGGCGATCAGTAGTCCTTTGCTTCCGGTTTTCGTGACATACGACTTGAGGAAATCCACGCGTTTGCGAACCTCTGCCTCTACATTAATCGTAGGCTGTACTCCTAGTTCAGCAATAATCTGTTCCTGCAAACTCATCAGATATGCACCTCTTTTTAGGAATTTACTTCACAAGGCAACATGGCAAGCCAACATGCAAAAGCCCCGGCAAATTTCGCAGGCGAAAAATGCGGGGCATAGCTTGAGCAGTCTTACCGGCAAAAACGATCAAATGCACTGGTCAAATCAGCTGCGATTTGATCTGCCGAGCGATCCTCTACCTGGTGACGCTCGATGAAGTGTACCAGCTCGCCGTCTTTCAACAGCGCGATGGAAGGAGAAGATGGCGGATACGGTGCGAAATATTCGCGAGCCTTCGCCGTTGCTTCCTTTTCCTGTCCGGCAAAGACCGTATACAGGTGGTCCGGTGTAATATCATGCTTGAGCGCTTCGCCCACACCCGGACGGCATTGACCAGCGGCACAGCCGCATACCGAGTTTACAACAACCAGCGTTGTTCCTTTGGCAGTAGGCAGCTTGGCTTCCACTTCTTCTGCAGTGCGCAGCTCCTGAAATCCAAGGTTGGTCAGCTCATCGCGCATTGGTTGAACTGAATCTCTCATATATTGGTCAAAAGACATAGACATATTTTCCCGCTCCTTTTACAAAATCATGTATACTACGTGGTTCAGTTGATCCTCCTGTCTTAAAGACACGGAAACTTAATCTCCATTATACAATCTTTTTCACGTAATTTGCAAAAAAATAAGGACCTATATATTTGTATAATTAATTCTGTATGGAATTCACGACAGAAGGCTCCCTGTAGGTTGGGATGGTTTTACGCAATCGGACTCTAAACTGCGTGCCTGCTCCCTCCACGGAATCTACGGTGATTGTACCGTGATGCCGCTCCACGATGCTTTGGCATATGGCCAGTCCCAGGCCCGTGCCTTTCGTTTTGGTGGTATAAAAAGGCTGGAACAGCTTTTCAAGCTGTTTTTGCGGAATTCCCGATCCTGTATCCTTTACTTCCAGCTCCACAAAATCCTCTTCCTCATGAGTGGAAATGGTTAGTACACCCTTTTCCTCCATAGCCTCCATCCCATTACGCGACAAGTTAAGCAGCAATTGCTTCATTTCCTTTGGGTTCAGATGCAGCGTCGTCACATGATCCTCCAGCTTTAGCTCAATCGTCTGTCCCCTCAGATTCGCATCTGCCCACAATAAAGGCGAGAGCTCACGAATAATATCATGAAGATGGCATTGCTCCTTCTCTACAATCCGATTTTGGGCAAGTGAAAGAAAATCGTTAATAATTCCGTTGGCCCGATCCAGTTCCTCCATCACAATACGGTAGTAATGGCCAAGAGAATCCGGGCTTTTCTCACGCATAAGCTGTAAAAATCCACGTACCACCGCCATGGGATTGCGTATTTCATGAGTGATGCCTGCTGCCATCTGGCCGACCAGACTAAGCCTCTCGAAATTCCCCAGTTCACTGCGGAGTGTCTCCAGCTCTGTAATATCCTGCAAAGTTATAATAGCACCTGTCGGTTTTTCTACATCTTTGTCATGCATGGGAAGAAAGTTGCAAAAGAACACTTTAGGCGGTACATTAATAAAATCAGCACTCGCCTCCCCTTCCAGTGCTTTCGCGATTCGTTCGTTAACCGGCGGTGGAATGTTAAAGTCATGTAACGAGGTCAATGGACGACCCACTAACTCGGGCAGTGTAACGAGAGGATCGAAGTCCCGATAAAATTCCAGCATCGTTTTGTTCATATGTACAATTCGCTCTTCGCTGTCCAGAGTGACCAGGGATAAAGGCATCAAATCCATGACCTGACGCAGCTTATCTGCTTCAATTAAGTATTTGCTCGTAAATTTGCTCACATCGCGCCGCAACGCCAGTTTCTCGAAAGCGTCATGCATCAGGTTCACAACCAAAAAGCTTGCCAGTATACCTGTGGTAATATTCCATAGCGTAGTAAGCACATCGGGAACATATATCCATACATCCTGTTTGCCCCACAATAGCGGAAATAACGCCTTAAGCAGCATATCACCTACTACGTAAGCGGAGATCAGAAGCTTTTTGTCCAACAGTGTTCCCCTTTGGAAAAACCTGACATGAAGTAGCATAAAAGGAAAAAGAATAAAACCTGTGCCCACATACATCGGCGACATGCCTATCGCCTGGGCTATAATCAGGATCCCCATGAATGCAGAAGCGGCGAGCGCAATGGCGGTACGACGTCTACCGTACATGATGCCGACTGTGAGGGGTATAATTCCGAGATTGGAAGGTAGACCATATGGAGACTGATATTGAAAGAGAGAGCATAGCATGATGGCTGGCAAGCAACACAAGTAAAGTATTCCTTGATTAGGACCGGGAAGCAGATGACCACCCCAAACCTTTTTCTTATCCCCAGAATCCGTTAATATAGAGAAAAAACCCGCCGATATAACGGCAAGGAGAACCTGGAGCACACTTTCCTTCAACGCAATTAACAAGGACTTTTCCTCCTCCTCATCTTTCCTTGACGCCGTTAGTTGAATTAAAGCACAGGCTACAATATATTACAATATATGTGTTAAAATTCCGGTGTAGAACGACAAAATCCGCAAAACGACAATTAAATAGAACGAAAGCGTTTTTACGTATGCTCAGACCCGAAAAATGGGAACTTCACATGCAATATGACGCTAAAGCTTATTTAAAGAGACGCTATTACGATATAATGAAAGAACTGTTACACCATTCTAAATTTTTTTGAAAATTGGCAACGAAAAGGAAGAGATTTCATGATTTACGACGTGATTGTGATCGGAGGCGGCTCAGCCGGGTTGATGGCCGCTGCGGCAGCCAGCGGTAAGGGCGCCAGGGTGCTTTTACTGGAAAAGGGGAATAAACTCGGGCGCAAGCTCGGTATTTCCGGCGGAGGACGCTGCAATGTCACTAATGCCAAGGAGCTGGACGAGCTTATCCGGCATATCCCGGGGAATGGCCGTTTTCTGCACAGTGCACTGGCGGCATTCAGCAATCGGGACATCATCGCCTTTTTTGAGGGGATGGGTATAGCCTTGAAAGAAGAAGACAACGGGCGCATGTTCCCAGTGACGGACAAAGCCAAGACAGTTGTTGATGCTTTGGTCAACAAAGTACGTTCTCAAGGAGTCGACATTCGTACAAGCTGCCCCGTACAAGAAGTTATTTATAAAGAAGGTCATACGGCTGGTGTGAGGCTGCGTTCCGGGGAAATCCTGCGCAGCCGTAACGTCATTGTAGCCGTCGGCGGCAAATCTGTCCCACATACAGGCTCGGAAGGCGACGGTTATGCTTGGGCCGAACAAGCCGGGCACACGATTACAGAGCTGTATCCAACGGAGGTACCGTTGACGTCAGGCGAGCCGTTTATCCAGACGAAGGAACTTCAGGGACTATCCTTGCGCGATATCAGCCTGACTGTATGGAATGCCAAGCACAAGAAAGTGATCGTTCACGAAGGAGATATGATTTTCACACATTTCGGCCTGTCCGGGCCAACTGCACTGCGGTGCAGTCAGTTTGTCGTCAAAGGGATGAAAAAGGACAAGACCAGCACGGTGCTGCTGACTCTCGATTTGCAGCCTCACAAGCATGCTGATGAAGTCTACCGCGAAACACTGGCGCTGGCAGCAGCTGATGCCAAAAAGGCGATCAAGAACGTACTTAAGCCATATATACCGGAACGCTTAATTCCTTTATTGCTCCAGCAAGCTGGGCTGCGCGAGGATACAACTTATGATCATATTCCCAAGCAGCAGTGGCAGGAGCTTGCCCATCACATCAAGGCGTTTCCAATCCGCGTGAATGGTACGCTCTCTTTGAAGGAAGCGTTTGTTACCGGGGGCGGTGTGAATTTAAAGGAGATTAACCCCAAAACAATGGAGTCCAGGCTGATGTCGGGATTGTTTTTCTGTGGTGAGATTTTGGATATTCATGGCTACACTGGCGGCTATAATATTACAGCGGCGTTTACGACAGGGCATACAGCAGGAACACAAGCGGCCATAAACAATTAAGACGCTGCGCGTAGGCTTTGATCTTACGATCGCTGTCCCTTCTCCAGATTCAAATCCTCCGCTTCGCTGCAAACCGCCATTAATCGGCATTGCCTGTAGCGGACTTTCACCGCCAAGTTATCGCCCATGCCGGGCGCACAATTAGAAAGACTTAAATCAGTCATATTGCTGATTTAAGTCTTTTTTGGGAGTAATGGTGTATTTTTGAACAAGATCCATCTTATTTTGATGTTTGCCGCTATTCCTATACCTCAATAATAATAGGCAAAATCATCGGTCTTCTCTTGGTCTGACTGTAAATAAAGCGGCCCACATCATCTTTTAGCATCTGCTTAATCAGACTCCACTGGCTCATTTCGGTTTCTGTCAGCTCACTCACTGTGGACATGATCGTTTCGTGGATTTGCTTCATGAGGTCTTCGGAATCCCTGACATATACAAATCCCCTTGAAATGATCTCGGGCGTTGCAAGCATTTGTTTCTCGTTTTTGCTTAACGTCATGACAATAATCAGCATTCCGTCTGAAGAAAGCTTTTTCCGGTCTCGCAGCACAATGTTACCTACGTCACCTGTCACCAGCCCATCGACCAGACTATTGCCGGATGGCACTTTAGGGCCCAGGGATGCTCTTCCTTCTTCAATTTGAATGGTATCACCATTATGGACGATAAATACATTCTCCATCGGAATCCCCACAGAATCCGCCAATTGGCGATGCCGATATAACATTCTGAATTCGCCATGTATAGGGATCAAATACTGTGGCTTCATCAGTGTCATCATTAATTTTAGCTCTTCCTGGCTGCCATGACCGGATACGTGCATTCCTGTGGCGTTGCCCGATCCATAAATAACCTCGGCGCCCAGTACATACAAGTTGTCAATGACCTGGGAAAGGTTGCGCTCATTCCCGGGGATGGCCCCCGCAGCAATAATTACAGTATCACCGGGCAAAATTTCGATTTTGGGATGCAAGGAATTGGCCAAACGGGACAGTGCGGCCATAGGCTCGCCCTGACTTCCTGTACATAAAACTGCAATTTTTTCTACAGGAAACCGCTCTGTTTCTCCCGGCTCGATTAATAAGTCCTCCGGCATCTTCAAAAAGCCCAGTTCCTTGGCCACCGTCACCACATTTATCATGCTGCGTCCGAGCAAAACCAGCTTACGTCCGGTTTCCACAGCCGCGTCAATGACTTGCTGGACACGGTTGACATTAGAAGCGAACGTGGAGATAAATACCTGCTGCTTGGCTCTGGCGAATGCATCCAGAATATGCGAGCCGACCAGACGTTCTGATGGCGTAAACCCCGGTCTTTCCGCATTCGTGCTTTCGGAGAGAAGTACTTTAACCCCCTGCTTTCCAATATCAGCCATCCGGTGAAGATCCGGAAAAGGCCCGCTTACGGGAGACATATCGAATTTGAAGTCGCCAGTATGGACCACATTTCCTTCCGGTGTCTGAAAAACAACGCCCAGGCAGTCCGGGATGCTGTGGACAGTAGTGAAAAAGGAAGCCTGGATCGTGCCTATATCGATGGTTGATTTCGCATCAATAAGATGAAGCTCAGCATCACGTAAAAGACCGTGCTCTTTTAACTTAATCTTTAACAATTCGATGGTGAGCTTTGTCCCAAATACGGGAATGTTAATCTGCTTCAGTAAATAAGGAATGCCCCCAATGTGATCCTCATGGCCATGAGTTACAATGATCGCTCTAACTTTATCCTGGTTTTCCAGCAAATAGGTGACATCCGGCACAATGAGATCAATACCAGGCAAATTTTCATCAGGAAACTTGGAGCCACAATCGATTACGACAATATCCTGATCGTATTGGATGAAATACATGTTTTTCCCGATTTCATTCACACCGCCTAGAGCAGCAATGAGTAATCTGTTATCAGCAAGCATCAGGTTTATTTCCTCCTTAGGAAAATGCTATCCATATTATTCATTTTCCACGTAAACTTATGCATCATACAATCCTCCCGGACACAAAAAGAAACTCCTGGAATATACGACAAAAAATTATGGTCTTACACACGGATTTGTCCGAATAAACTAGAATGGACAAATACATAACATCCATAATACTCAAGGAGGAAAACAAGATTAATACAATTATTAGTTATGTTTTTCTTGGTTTGTCACTTTCCGCTCCCATTGGACCGATTAATGCTGCACAGTTGGATCGAGGAATCAGGAATGGATTTTGGCACGCCTGGTTTATCGGGCTTGGCGCAATAACCGCAGATATCATCTATATGCTGCTAGTTTATTTTGGAATGATTCACCTGCTGAATTCCCCATTTGTCAAAGCTTTTTTATGGATGTTTGGTTTTTTCGTACTTGTGTATACAGGTCTTGAAAGCATTAAAAATGCAGGTGTAATTTCAGAATCCAATTTAAGAGGAAATGGTAGTACACTAACCAACTCATTTCTTTCTGGCTTTCTTATGTCACTATTTAATCCTCTCTCCATTCTTTTCTGGCTTGGCATTTACGGATCAATACTGGCAAACGTCGCTAATTCATATCCAGTACAACAGTTATTGATCTTTAGCGGAGCCATCGTGTTAGGCGTGCTGCTCTGGGATGTGACCATGGCTGCTGCTTCAAGTATTTTCCACAATTTTCTAAAAACCAAACTGCTTAAAACCATCTCTTGGCTGTCCGGTTTATCTCTTGTAGGCTTTGGCTTTTATTTTGGTGTGCAGGCATTTCGATTACTGTTTTTCCACTAATTCTTAGTTTTTTGACATGAGTATTAGTTAGGCCTTCATATGCTTTTGACGAACCCATTGCACAATGAAGTCACTTATCGCAACTAATAAGACAAGCAGGAAGCTGATATAAACACCGGGACGGCTAAGCTTATGAAAAAAAGATCCGACCACAGCCATGGCTATTAACCATAATCCAATCCAACGTTTAATGTTGCTTGATCTGCTCGGCTCCAGTAGCTTGCCTGAAGACAACAAAATAAAGCACCAGTTATATAGCAGCATTAAACCCGCAGCAGTTGTAATATATTCATATACTTTCCCCGGTAACAGCAACGACATGACAATTGCTGCAATTAATCCAACAGAGATTAAACTAAGTGCAAAAAGAGGGTATTTGCCCTTCCACTTCCGTGAAAATAATGTGGGGGCATCTCCTTCCTGTGCAAGAGTAATCATCATAGATGTTTCTGCGTATAGGGATGCTGTCATCGTTGAGAACCCTGCAATAATAAGCACTCCGTTAAACAAATGGGGGACAAAAGCCAAATGATCACTACTGAGCGCAAGCACAAAAGGGCTTTCTTGTGGATTAAAGACACGGATTGGTACCATAGATACAGCCAGGCCAATAGAAAGCATATATACTACAACCAGCGTAATAAGCATCACCTTTCCAGCTTTAGGTGCTTCCTTAGGCTGTTGAAGCCGATTTGACATAATTCCGAGCACTTCAATACCTCCATATGCATAGAAGGCAAAAATAAAAGAAGACCACAATCCTATCCCGCCGGTTGGAAAAAAATCTTTGTAATGGATTGGGAGCTTCGGATTATATTTTCCTCTTCCAATCCAGCCTGCCAAAAGCGCAACAGCCAGAACCAGGAACATAACAATAGCTGCCATCTTAATGATAGCCAGTACATTTTCAATACGGTCAAAACCCTTATTACCCAAAAAAACAATCACAAGCCCTAGAATGCCGAAGCCTGCCGCAAAGATCCACATCGGTACCTCGGGAAACCAAAAACGTGAGAATATAGACAGCGCAGTTAGCTGGCTGCCGTTAATAAGCAATTCAGAGAACCAATATACCCAGCCACTGCCAAAGCCTGCCCAATTCCCAAATGCTTTTTGTGCATAGGAACGGAAAGAACCCTGTTCTGGATGATCTGCCGTCATACGTGAAAGGGCATCGAACACCACATATGTTCCAACAGCTGCAAAAAAGTATGCAATTAGAACAGCTGGACCGCCAATGGAAATGGCTAGGCCGGACCCCAGGAAGTATCCTGTTCCGATAGTACCTGCAATCCCTAACAAACTAAGCTGCCACCATTTTAATTTTTGATCTTTTTGCCTGCCTGTTGAAGACTTACCCATAAGAAAATCACCCTGTTCCTGAATTAGAGACTTAGTTTTCCGTTTTATGATTGCCTTTTTCACCATATAGCATGTGGATGTCATTATGATTCAAGTGATTAGCATGCCCCAATAAAAAAGCACCAGCAAACTCGCTTAAAGGTTTGCTGATGCTCTTTTCTACATAAAACGTCAGGGACTCATTTGAGACCACGTAGTTATTTTTGTTGCGTTAAACTCAAATGTTCAAACTTTGGGTAAAGAAAGTGCCTTGTCTGCATTTTGAATATCCATTTGAATTTGCTGATCTGGATCATAAGCGTTATAGTAGCCATTGTTCTTCATATAATTAAAAATTTGTTCATGAAGATTAACAGCTTTACTCAATTGGTCACAAAGAACATTTCGAACTTCCGAGCTGGTGGCCTCTGTTAACGCAGCAGCGTAGTTTTTGATTCCACTTTTAGCTCCAATTAACAAATCAGAAGCAATCACCTGATCGGTCATAGGGCTCGTTTCAGTCATATTCTCAATAAAAGAATTCACGTTAATCCTCCTTTAAAATTACATAAGCAGATTTTTAAGCTGTTGAATATCTTGTGTACCACCGCTAATATCTTGCTGTAAAATATTTTTTAATTTTGAATCCGAGACTAAAGGAAGCATAGCTTGACTTTTTGTAACACAAGTCGTTTTAAACGTAAGCAGCTCATGCAATTCTAATTTTTCGTGAACTCCTAATTTTTGCAAGGTCAAGACCTCCTTTCTGAAATTTGTTATTTCCTATAGCTCCTACCATTATGCATGCTCTAAATAACCTAAGTTTTCATGAATGTTCTTTTTGGCTTTTTTCTCATATGAAGAAAAGCCCCTTCAAAACCAATAGTCAGTTGTGTGAACCCATACTGTACTTCAATGTATTGTGTATTCAGATATGGATGCTGCCTGAAAAACCATCCACATCGTCCTCCGGTTGTTGATCCGAGCTGACATTATGCTCCTGTGTTGTGTTGGTGTACGTTTGCGAGGAGCCGTTTTTATACGCTTCGCTCCAATCCTCATTGATAATGTGCGCAGGGATAATCCAATCCTCCGGGCTATAGCCTGGATTTCGTACACTGGTATTTCCTTGTTCACCGGGAGTCGTATCCGGGCGAAAAGAGAGAATCCCGGACTCAATCATGCTTCCTTCATAGACTTGGCAAATTTCCAGTGCAGACAGCACATCCTGGTTCTCAATATGAATACTGAGACCCGTATCACCGTTCGTGCTGGCAGAGTATCCGATTTCCTTTAGTGTTTCACAGGCCTCTGCAGCCTGCTGTGGATCACGAAATTGAAAACGAAAAGAACCCGTATCCATGTGCCTCATCTCCTCTGAAATGCTTAATTTATTATTCGGGGGTTATCACTAGGTTATTTTCTAATATAACCAATCGGAGCGATATTTTTACATCCAATTCCTTTATTTTTCAATAATTCACTTTAAAACTTTGAAATTAAATAATTAAAAAAACAGCTACTGTGACAAATCGCATGTTTTCCTTTCGTAAATCCCTTTATGCTAGTAGTTAGGGTATGGTTGCCCGGCCATCCGAACCGAGCGGGCAAAGGATGCCCAAATCCATACATAAAGGCGGAATGAAGATGATCGATTACCGAACATTGGTGACACAGCAATCCATGCATTTATACAGCGTGTTTGCTAAATCATTCAAAAGTGTAAACGAACATGCGGTTGCTGGCATCAAAACGGTGGGCTTCAACCCAACGGCCTTCGCCGTAATGGAAGTTTTATACCACAAGGGAGCGCAACCGATTCAACAGATTGGAGCGAAACTCCTGCTGCAAAGCGGAAATGTCACTTATGTTATCGACAAGCTGGAGAGTCGCGGTTATTTGCACCGTCACCCGTGCGACCAGGATCGTCGGATTATATATGCAGAATTGACGGACGAGGGACAACGCCTCATGGACGAAATTTATCCTGACTACACACGTCAGATTGAACGCGCCTTTAGCGGAATTAACGAAAGCGAAAGAGATCAGCTCATCGGTTTGCTAAAAAAATTGGGGCGCAGCGCTGATAACCTGTCACCTTATCACAAGTAAACTTGCCAAATCGATTCATTCGTTGATTATGGCCGACTATGATTGTGGCATTTTTCACAAAGGTCCCGCCCCACGTGCAAAGTGGGGCGGGCTTTTTATCTATGGCGCTGAACCTTTAGCTGTGGACATACCTATCGCTCAATTGTCACCTAAATTTACGGATGACAATATTTTCAAAATTAGCTGTACCGCCATTGGTATACAGGGTAATTCCCTGATCATCCATGCGCGGAAAGATTAAATTGGAGTGCACCACCGCTCCGGCATCTACAAAAACTTCGATGCTGGTTTTATCGACCAGCACTGTCAGATGAACGTTTTTGCGGTTCACATCAAAAGGCGCTTTACTCTCTACGTAAGTTCCACTCTGATCCGGCTGCCCTGTATATGCTCTGTTGACGTAAGAATAATGACCTTCCAAAGAAACTCCGGCATCTACATGACGTTTGCCGTCCTCGGATTCTCGCAATCGCAAGCCAACATTTTTGAGTGCCGACCACGATATAACCGTCTCCAACTGATAAGCATCGGCCTTTATCGGCAGCGTGTACGTACCATTGACCTCGATCTGGTCCAATGACTCCCTTGAAGTGGATGATTGCTTCAAAGCCTCGATCGGTTGTGAAACCAGACGGTACCCAGACCCATCTTCATGCTTCAAGCGGATCTCACGAACAACGGAGTCCATCCCGTTAAAGCCTTCCTTTAAAGTAGGCGTGTTGTTGGCATAATCCCAATTGTTCATCCAGGCCAGCGCATAACGATAACTGTATTGATTGCTGCCTTTTCCATCCTCGAACGTCACCGCCCCATACCAGTCAAAGCCGTAATCCAGCCACTCCGGCTTAGGGTCGTCCGGTGAAAAATGGTTCCCGTCAAAATCTCCGGTCCAGTATGCATACGTGTTAGGTTTACCTGTTGATTTCCCATTTGCGCTTGCGCCGAGAATCCACTTATAGGCTCCATCTTCCGCTCGCATTCGGTAGAGGTCGGGACATTCCACAATTCCGATATTTTCGGTACTAAAGCCACTCATATAACGCCATTCCTTTAAATTGTCAGATTCGTAAAAGCCAATCTTTGTTCCCTCCGTCATGACCATGATCCATTTTTTGCGGCGCAAGTCCCATATGATTTTCGGGTCTCTGAAATCACGGATACCCGGATTCGGCATCACAGGGGCATTACTATAAGAGGTAAATGTCATACCTTTGTCGACGCTGTACCACAGAAATTGCTCTTGCTTCCCTTCATGGGCGGAAGGCTGCGTCACAACAGCTACCAGAGCCCCTTTTCCAAAGCCAGCGCTGTTGTTATCATCAATCACAACCGATCCAGACCATGGGTCGCCATTCGGATTGGTATATTTGGGAATCGACACGCCTTCATCCTTCCAATGAACCAAATCGGTTGAGGTGGCATGCCGCCATTCTGTACCATTTTTTTCAGGATAGTCCCGATTGTATAAATAGTAATAATGATATTTCCCATCCATATAAATGGGCCGCTGCGGATCATTTTTCCACTTGTCAGGAACTGTGAAATGATACACCGCCCGATAGGTCGGTGTTATATGCTTACTTTGAGTCTCTTGAGTTTTTGACGTTATAGGAGGTATTGGAGTTTGGCTCGCAGCCCGCTGACACATACTCCAGCCCAAAGCTATGAATATCGTTAAACCTGCGATGACTACAACGGATCGTATCCAATTGCTCTTGGGAGCTATTTTTTCATGATGACGATCCTCCTTACCTTTCATTGCATCATATGTACCCGTCCGATGGACGACAGATCGGTAAGTTGCCAAGCTGCCGCCTTCGGACATACTGCATATATCTATTTACTTCTTTCCATACTCATTGAAGGTGTCTCTTTGTCATTCGTAGGGTCAATCGCAATTTGTCCTTGCTCCAGAATACGGTTCTTCACAACAGAGGTTTTCGAGCCTTTAATATTCAGTAGGAAGCTTGGCGCGAAAGTAGATTTGTGGTCCGGGAAAAGCCCCCGATTGGTCATGTAGCTGGTAACAACTACATTATTGCCTTTGCCTTGCGGAATAGCAAAATGGGCATACGTCCAGGTAATATCATCGCGATCCAGGTCCTGATGGAGAACGAGACCGGTTCCATTCAACGGTTTGTAAGTCCCTGTCAAGGAAGTGGAAACATAACCCAGCATATAAATATCATCATCACCGATCGCATCAACGGTCACTTTGGAACCTCTTGTGCTCGTAAATAAGTACCACAAGCCATTCATTTTGAACACATTCGCCCGTTCGATCTCATCGGTTACCAGATTGGACGCAATCAGTGGTGGCATTACTTTTTTCAAGGTATAGTCATTATTCAATTCAACAATGCCCAGTGCGCCGTTTGCCAATTCAGCTCCCTTTTTCTTGGGACTATGCAGCAGGTTTTGCAGTTCTTCCGTGAAGAATTTTTTATTGCCGCCATAATAAGCCGGGTTTTGCAGAGAATCTTCCCCCTGGTAGCCTGTCTCCGTTCCTGTGTTCGCTTCAAAAATGATATACTTGCGGCCTTGATCCTCAATATAGTGAGGGTCTCTAAGCGTATGGTTATCCATATCCACGCCGACGCTTTGCTCCACATTTTGATAGGTTTTCCCGTCTCCACCGTCAAAAATCGGTTTCAAATCCTCGACCCCATCCACTTTCAGTGTGTCATGATCAGGCTGGGAAAGATTAATTTGCGCCGTGCTCAAGGTTTGTTTGCCGTATAATTGGTTATTCGGATCATAAGGCTGTCTGCTGGTATAAAATAAACGTACTTTTCCATCGGAGGTTAAAGTAGCCGAACCGGACCATTCTTCTGCCTGATTTTTTAAAATCGGATCGTTGCCAAGCAATTTATCAGTGTCTTTAAATACTCTGCCAGCATTTTTCCAGCCGCTCAGCGAAGTATTGCCTGCTTTTTGATAGAACAGATATATAAATGTGTCCTCCGCTCTTTTCGGATCGCCTGCCAGTCCAAAAACGATATTATATCCTTTGTAGTTGGCTACGGTACCATCGGCATTTTGTAACGGCCAAGAATCCCAGACATCCAGGTCAATCAGCTTGCCTGAGCTGTCGTGGCCTTTTGCGGACATAATATTCTTGATGGTCGATGCGTCGAAGGAAGGAACCTCATATTTCTCTTTGCCTTGTTGTTTGAAAATATTCAACATGTCTTGACGTGTAATTTGGGTAAATGCACTATCTGTTTTAAGATCAGAATCAGCCTTTTTTTCAGCAAAAGCCTGAATGCCTCCTCCAAGTAGCAAAGTGGTTGCTACCGTTAGTGTAGTCGCTTTTCTGAAAAATTTGTTGATTTTCAAGTACTTCATCTCCCTTGTTCTCGTTGTTCATTCTCATGAAGAACCCAACTTTTTGTTGGTAGGGCCATTTTAAATGGTATGACAAACGATTGGTATAGACTGAAAATCCCCTTTATCTCAGACCAGGAACAAGATTCTTTCTAAAATTTATCCTCATATTTTCCTAGTAAATTTCTGAAAATTATTTTTGATTTCATTCATATTAAAAGCGTAAAAATTTGTTACTTGATTTTCTTGCACATCTAAAGCTGCCAGGTCAGTTACTTCATTTTCCTTCAAAATCATTCAAAATCGTTCATAAAAAACGCTATTTGCAAACGAATTCAAAAAAATAGTTCTTTAGTAGTCCACTATCCGATGAAGAAATACGTTGGCTTCGTCTATGATTAAGTCCAATTTACTATTTTATTTTTTATGTAATTATATATATATAAAACGTATGACATAAAAAAGAGACAGCCTGCCCCCTTATTTGGGTGTCCCAGACTGTCCCTTTTTTTGTATAAATATTTATATTCTTGTCTCAAAAGCTGTTATCCTGTTTTTTTCAAATAGGAACCGTTATTTTTAGGACGCATGTTCAAACTGACTGTTGTATAGATCGGCATAGAAGCCGCCTTTAGCCAGCAATTCCTCATGCTTGCCCGTTTCGATAATGTTGCCGTCCTTCATGACCAGAATCAGGTCGGCATTCTTGATCGTCGAGAGGCGGTGGGCAATCACAAAGGAGGTTTTCCCTACTGTAAGCCGGTCCATCGCCTGTTGAATCAGCAATTCCGTACGCGTGTCGACTGAGCTTGTGGCCTCGTCCAAAATGAGCATGGGTGCATCTTCTATCATGGCTCTTGCAATGGTAATCAATTGCTTCTGACCGGCAGAGAGATTGGCTTTGTCGTCCAACACCGTATTATAACCCTGCGGCAGTGTTTTAAGGAAGCTATGCAGCCCCACCGCTCTACATGCGGCCTCTACCTGTTCATCGGTAACGTGCTCTTTGGAAAAGACAATATTTTCACGGATCGTTCCTTCAAACAGCCAGGTATCCTGGAGCACCATACAGAATAATTCATGAATATTCTTACGTGTTAATTGGCTGCTCGGGGTTCCATCAATATAGATTTCCCCACCATTCAGCTCATAGAACCGCATGAGTAAATTCACGAGCGTCGTTTTACCGGCACCTGTCGGACCAACAATGGCAATTTTCTGGCCGGCTTCAGCTTTCATGGAGAAGTCTTGGATAATCATACGGTCTTCTTTATAACCGAAGCGGACATGTTTGAATTCGACATCCCCTTTGGCGTTGTCCAGCTTCATGGTCTTATCGCTCTCATCCGCCAATTCTTCTTCACCCAGAAATTCGAATACACGCTCACTGGCGGCAGCCGCCGATTGCAGATTGGTTGCGGCCTGTGCCAACTGTGACAAGGGCTGTGTAAACAGGCGAATGTACACCATAAAGGCCACAATTGTTCCGATCGTTATCGCATGTTGGTTCACCAGCACAGCGCCCACGACACAGACCGCGACATAACCGAAATTCCCGATGAACATCATAACCGGCATCATCAGGCCAGACATGAACTGGGATTTCCAAGCATTTGTATATAAGCGGCCGTTAATGCTATGGAACACTTCCTTGGCTGCTTTTTCTCCGTTATATACCTTGACTACGCCATGACCAGCATAGGTTTCTTCGATATGACCGTTGATCTGGCCAAGCTCCGCTTGCTGTGCTACAAAATATTTTTGTGAATGCTTCATAATTACGGTCATCAGTGAAAAACCGATCAGCGTAGCTACGATCCCGGTAACGGTCATGATCCAGTTCGTATACAGCATCATAACCAATGCGCCCACGAAGGTTGCCAGCGCGCTGACAAGCGTGCCAAGACTGTTGTTTAACGTTTGGCCGATGGTATCGACATCGTTGGTCACACGGCTAAGCACATTTCCATAGCTTGTAGCATCAAAATATTTCAAAGGCATATCATTGATTTTTCGGGACAGCTCTGTCCGCATCTTCTTTGTAAGATGCTGTGATACGGTTACCGTAATGAACCCTTGGAAATAATTAAAGATAAGGCCGAGGCCATACAAAAACGCCAATACAAGAACAATCTTCTGGACAGCATTTACATCAATCCCTGTTACGATTCCTTGCTGGATCAGGTTGGCAATATCGCTGAGCTTACCCGGACCAATCACGTTGAAGGCGGAACCGGCCAGCGCCAGCACCATAGAGAGTATAATCATGGGCACATAGGCCTTGCCGTAGGATAAGAGCTGGCTGATGGTCTTTTTAAAATCATTCGCTTTTTCACCAGCACCCATGCCTCCCGCAGGACCTCCATTCATGAGACCTGGCTGTTTCATTTTCATCTGCTTGCTGCTGGCGGTGTGTTCATTCTTATCCATGTACGAGTTCCTCCTTCGAAAGCTGCGAATAAGCGATCTCCTGATAGGTGCTGCAGTTCGCCATCAGTTCTTCATGTGTGCCGTTCCCTACAACCTCACCCTGTTCCAGTACGATAATCCGGTCGGCGTCCTTAATGGTGCCTATCCGCTGAGCAACAATGAGTGTCGTCGCATGGCCGGTTTCTTTTTTAAGAGCGGAGCGCAGAATCCGGTCTGTTCTGTAGTCGAGTGCCGAGAAGGAATCATCGAAGATATAAATCTCCGGTTGTCGGTAAATGGCACGAGCAATGGACAGACGCTGCTTTTGACCACCGGACACGTTCGCTCCACCTTGTGATATCCGTCCCTGATACTGACCATCCATTTTTTCAACAAATTCCGTGCCTTGGGCAATCCCTACGGCTGCTTTGACGAGTTTCTCCGAAGCTCCTGCTCTTCCGTCATCGCCATACGAAACGTTGGATGCCACTGTACCGCTGAAAAGTACGGCTCTCTGTGGGACATACCCGATTTTGTTATGGAGTGTCTGCTGCTTATAGTTTCTGACATTCACCCCATCCACGAGCACTTCTCCCTCGGTCACATCGTAGAAACGTGAAATCAGATTGATTACGCTGGTTTTGCCGCTGCCTGTTGCGCCAATAAAGGCAACCGTCTCGCCCCGTTTTGCCGTAAAGCTAATGTTGCGAAGCACAGGCTCCTCCGCATCCGGATATTTGAAGCTGACATTACGGAATTCCACCTGACCCATAACGCCCTCTATTCCAGCCGTCTCATGCCCGTCAACAATGCGGGATTTGGTATTCAATACTTCCATGATCCGTTTGGCTGAAATCGAAGCTCGAGGCATCAGGAAGAAGATCATGCTTACCATCATAAAGGCCATAACCACCTGTATCGCATAAGAGGAAAATACGACCATATTAGAGAACAGCGTAATGCGGTCCGGCACGGCCGCTCCGTTAATCAGGTAAGTGCCAATCCAATAGATAGAGACACTCAGACCCGACATAATAAAGGTCATGCCCGGGCCAACCATTGCCATTAACCGGTTCGCAAACAGGTTGGTATTCATCAATTCGACATTGGCCTGCCCGAATTTCTCCTCCTGATACTGATCTGCATTATAAGCGCGTACCACCCGAAGCCCGGTCAGATGCTCACGTGTTACCTTGTTCAGATTATCGGTGAGACGTTGGATTCTCTGGAAACTGGGGAGAGCGAAAATAATAATGACACTCAGCATCAGGATCAGGACAGCCACAGCCACTCCTGTAGAGGCGGTCCACTGCCAGTTTTTATCCGCAATCTTTATAATGGCCCATACGGCCAGAATCGGTGCCTTGATGATCACCTGCAGCCCCAGCGCAACCACTGTTTGAATTTGGGTAACATCGTTCGTGGAGCGTGTGATGAGGCTGGCTGTTGAAAAGCTGTTCATCTCTTCCATCGAAAAAGATAAGGTCTTGTCAAAGACCATCGCACGCAGACGCATGGCCAGCCCTGCCGCAACTTTTGCCGCGAAATAGCCGACAATCATAGATGCAATCATACTGCCTACGGCACACAACAGCATGTAACTACCGGGAATCAGCAGTTCCGATATCCGCGTTCCTGCTGTTTGCAGCTTGGTTGTAATTTCGGCCATATAATCAGGCAGCTTCAAATCAAGCCACACCTGCACAACGATGAAAGCCAGACTGCAAAACACGAGCATCCATTCATTTTTCTTAAGATATTTGAAAATCTTTAGCATTTCTGTTGTTCTCCTTTTGCCTGAAAGTCTTAGGTGTTTGGGGCAATTTAGCCTTTAGAGACAATAAGCTTGATGAGTCGGATAAATTCTTTGGCATCCTGTTCGTCCAGCCTTCGAAGAATTTTCTCGCTCCATGCAACTCCTTCGTTGTACCTGTCAATCATAAATTGCTTGCCTGAATCCGTAATGAATACGATCACCTTGCGTTTGTCGTTGACATCCGTACGTCGTACAACCAATCCTTTCTTCTCCAAACTTTTCAGCGCCGTTGCTACCCGTCCCGTACTGACAGACAAGTATTCGCTCAAATAGCCCGAAGTAACCCCGTCCTGATGACTCAAAGCGATGAGAATCCCCATTTCACCACGGGAGAAGTGCACTCGTTCCTCTAATACCGGTTTGCGCGATTTGGCGATACACTCGAATAGTTCTGTTGCTGATGCTTTATAGTCCATTGGCCACAACACCTTCTGGTTTTTATCTTATACTGTAAGATAATAATGATGTTCGGGTATAAAGTCAATTCGGGAAAATATGGAAAACCAAAAAAGGCGGTACATATGCGGCAAAAAATATTGTTGGGGAAGAAAAAACTCATGAAAATTATCGGATATGATGATGTGGATCTTGCATCTCTTGTATTTCCAAGGTTGACAACTGACGAAAAAAAGATTCCATTAATAAATTCTTTCCAGTTTTAGTTGAAAGAAGTACTCCAAACGTTATTAATTTCTCCAGACATCTGCTTTACAACAACCATTCCTATCCTTTTTTATTTGACGGATTGTAATATGAAGTGCGACACCTGCTGGAAATAAATAAAAAATGGCCCATGGCCGGATTCGTGTAGAATGAAGGTTCCTACCCCACACATTCACACAAGGGAAATCCACCATGAGCTATACTCATCTTAGTATAATCGAACGCAGCAAGCTGGAAGGCCGCTCACGAATCCTTTTCAGAAGAACTGTCGCACTTGGCTTGACAATCTGTCATAGAGTTTTTTACTCAATTTTCACTATTATGGGTAGCCCATAATATAGCCTTTTCAATATAATTATTCCAGAAATCAAACGTATGGCCCCCTTCTGTTTCTCTATAAGTGACATTCACTTTTTTTGAAACCAAAAAATCATGAAATTTCTGGTTTACATCTAACAAGAAGTCCTCAGTTCCACATGCCATATATATTTCGGGTATTTCCACTTTAGTCTCTATCAATTTAAGGACGAGTGCCTCCGGATCTCGATCACTGCCCATAAGCAGATTTAAGTCACCAAAAACTCTTCTATAATATTTATAATCTGCCACTTCATCTTTATGGTCGGTAGATATTCCCGCTATTCTGTAAGTTATGATTGCGGAGGACAAGGCAATTATACGACTGAAATTACCAGCGTACTTTAATCCGTTGCGAATAGCTCCATATCCGCCCATTGATAATCCACCAATAAAGGTATCCTCTCTCTTAGTGGATAGAGGAAACATTTTTCGCGTAAACGTCACCAATTCATTTCCAATATATTCACCAAATAATTCACCTTTATCGTTGTCATCCAAATAAAAATTGTTTTCACCTGACGGCATAAACACAGCTATATTATATTTATGAGATAGATCCCGAATTCTTGAAAGACTAAGCCAATCCATATAATTACCAGAATATCCATGTAAAAGATAAAGGGATTTAAATGGGCGCTCCTCAGTATTTCCATGCCCAAACATGTCAGTGCGGTCTAGCGGTAAGAGTGCATTAAATGTAACTTCCCTTTTTAAAGCCTTTGAGTAAAAATTAACTTGTGATATGGCCAATTGATTCACTCCTAATATCTAAATTTTTTAATGAAGCCGAGGTTTATAAATAAAGGAACGGTTCTTTCGCATCAATAAAAGTGACAGGAATGTTCTTGACCAAAGGCTTCAACCACTCTGCCATATATTTCATGCCGGATTCCTCACTACGCTCATGGCCAATCACAATCATTCCCTTATCCATTCCGAGCATTGTTGCATCATTGACATAAGCACACAATGTCCATTCTGTAATTTCGCCACAAACCATAACATCCAAGTTATGATTTCTCATTAACTCCATTGGCATTTGTTCTCTGCCTAAACCTAAGCTTCCTCCACCCACTAGTACCCCGACCTTTGAACATTTCATTTCGGGGTTGCCGACAATTTGAATAACATCCATTGATAGTTTCTGTTTAAAAAATCTGGAGAGTTCAGCCAAAGTAACTTCATTAATTTTGTATATGAAAGGTTGGTTCTCCTCCTGCAAATTATGTTCCCAGCCAATTTCTTTCAGAAGGCCATCATAAATTCTATCCGTTTTCGCCATATGCATATAATCATGGTACCGCCAAATTGCAATATTGTTTTCTTCGATTAACTTTTTCTTTGCAAGATATAACGGGTCATCCTCGAGCCAATCCAGCTCGTCCCTTCCCGTATAAAAAGTGGGTTCATGTGTAATGATCATATTTACCCCGTCTTCAATAGCACGCTTAATAACGTCTATCGTTGCCATAAACGTTGTGCCAATTCCTTGGACCTCAGTATTAGGATTCCCGCATATTAACTGATCACCTGTTTTTTCAAGTCTCATATCGCCACATGAATCTGAGAGAATTGCATCAATAACTTCTTGTACATTCATTATTATTCCTACTTTCATTAACATGACTGTCTTTTTAATAAATATAAGGGTAATACATTCCTTTCCTATTTATTAAAGCTGGAATGTATCACTAACACTATTCATTTGATATATTATTTCTTGGATTTTTTAATAGAAAGTCAGGCTGCTTTATGATTATTTTCACCTTGTGCTTCTAAACCAAGATTCTTAGGAAGAATGAAAGATGCTAGCATCCCTACGAACAATATTAATGCCATAACATACATAGCTCCTTTTTGGGAACCTGAGATTGAAATAAAAATTCCAGCAAGATAAGGACCAGCAAATCCACCAAATGCTGAAGTAAATCCTGTTATCCCCCTAGCTGCACCTTCAACTTCTTTGGAGAAAATAAGAGTAGGTATTGTATGAAAACTAGGCATAAAAGCCTGTATAAAAAAGCCAGCTACACACATTAAAACGATGTACAAAGCGGCATTTGTACTATTAGAAAAAAGACCTAAAATAGCTAGAGCAATAGCAAACAACAGTAGCGGTATCCCTGTGCTAAGGCGGCGCTGCTTTATTTTCGCTGTTAATCTAGACCATACTGCCAATCCTAAAATAGCAGCAATCGATGGAAGTGCACTTAATAATCCTACATTACCAATACCTGCATGCGTAACAGACTGAATAGCTGTTGGCATCCAAGTAAAAAATCCGATCTGACCGAATACCGCACAAAAGCCAACGATACTCAAAACCCAGCTATACTTATTTCTTAATAGATAACCTAAAATAGGCAGAAGCTTATCCCCACTTACATTATTGCCCCCATCTTTCATTAAAGCACTCTGTTCCTTTTGAATGGTTGTAGTAATATATTCTTTTTCTTCTTTGCTTAACCATCTAGCTTGTTCTGGTCTGTCATACATTATAGCAAACCATATTCCACCAATTATTAAACTAATAACACCTAAAATCATAAACATCATTTGCCAATTGAACATTGCTATCAGAAATCCACCGATTGGTCCAGTAAGTGTTGCTGCTATGCCGGAGGCAGTAAACACAACGGCTATAGCCCGACTTCTTTCACCATCCTTTTCTGGAAACCAATAGGGTATAAGAGTCATGATGCCTGGTACAATAGCTCCCTCCGCAACACCAAGTAAAAATCTGAGTACTATAAGTTGCCAACCGTTTGTAACAAACCCTTGTAGAATAGTTATTACGCTCCAGCATATCGTTGAAAAGCCAAGAAATTTTTTGAGTTTTCCTTGTTGAGCAATGTGTCCACCGGAGATCTGTAAAATCATACCTCCAATACCCGCGACTCCACCCGCAATCCCAGCAACGCTTGCAGCAAAACCTAAATCCTTCAGCATTCCCCCAGGTAGGGCAATGCTTAGGAGTGAGTTACTTACAAATGAAAAAAAGCACATTAGAAATAATACAGGTAAAAAGTAAAGCCATCTTAACTTTGGTATTTTTTTTGTTTCAGACATTATAAACCCCCCTGTAATTTATACATCCTTAAATTCTTAAAGATTTAATTTTATCTTCATCGAAAATAAATAATATTTTTAGTACCCCTCCAAATTATTAATTGAAAGCGGTTTAGAAAACTTTTATAATAGTACGGCTGTCTCGTTAATCATTATCTATTTAACTTGTTATACATAATATTGTCTATATTTACCATCTTGATCAATATAATCGATAACAGGCCTGTTCGTTTTAAAATCGATATAAAGTGTACAACGCTTCTTGTCCTTTTCCCAGGAAAGATAAATTTCATCTTTGTTGGATTCTAATACCTTGAACTCCCCATTAAAGGCATCATAATCGTTTCTAAATCGAATAAGCTTTAATAATCTTTTGACTACTTTTTTTTCTAGAGATTTTTCAATCTCCATAAGACTATAGTTGTGACGGTTGATTTCTCTACCTTCTCCTGTTTCTCTAACTCTTTCATAGTCGTTTTCCCCTGCTAATAGTCCTACATAATATACCTGAGGTATCCCTGGAGTAAAGAATTGAATCGCTCTCGCTGAAATATAGGCATCATCATCATTATTTAGTACGGAGTAGTATGAGCATCTGATTTGATGGACATCAAATCCATCCTCCGACTTATGCTCGTCTGACAAAATTAGACTTAGGTTTGAACCTCTTTGGAGGCAAACATCTACCAATTTTCTAGCTTCTGTTGTATCAATAATATCATCTAAGTCTGGTTTTACTGGTATACCGTCATGGCAGTCCAGCATTGTAAACTGATTATGTGGTCGATTCTTAAGATAATCAATAAGAGCTATACTGGATTTATTGATTAAAGTATCCAAAATTCGATAAGGTAAAATAAAATCGTAGATCCAACATCCATGCTCGGACAGCTTATTTTGGATAGTGTAATGTGAATGAACTTCTGGTAATATTTCAATATCTAATGACTTAGCCAGTTCTAAGACCCAATCAAGGAACTCATAGATTTCGGGTTCTACAAAAAAACAACTTGTTCCCAATTTTTTAATAACATAGCCAACCGCATCCAGACGGACAATCTTCACATTATTTTCCTTAAAATTTAAAAAGAAGTCCGTAATTAGCTGTTTTACCCTTTTTGACTTAATATCTAAATCAATTTGTTCTGAAGGATCCGTCTTTCCAAATGTCGTCCATACCTTTTCTTCCTCACCAGTTTCCTCAATTGTAAAAGTAGAATATGGTAGAGAACGTCGTAGGAACATTTTATTAATGTCATCCTGAACAGGATTTCCATCTTCCCAAACCTTATCTAATGTAATAAACAAATCTACATATTCAGATTTTCTCCCTTTTTTTAGGAAATCCTGAAAATATTCAGATTGTCTAGATATATGATTAACCATCAAATCTACTAAAACATCAAAGTTTTCGCCAATAGCTTTAATATCCTTCCAAGTCCCAAAGGCCGGTTCAATTTCTAAATAGGATAATGGAGCAAATCCCCGGTCTCCTGAAGAGGGAAACGGTGGAAGGATATGCACTCCTCCTTTAAAAATATCCGTAAAATAATTTAGAAGTACTTGATTAAGAGTCTTTAAATCACCTCCCAAAGAATCGGGGTAGGTAATTAACTGTACCTGATTTTTCACTGCCATTCGCGACACCTCCTATAATCCATACATATTTTTTATGACTTCAAGCTTTGGTAATGCTACGATTGCACCGGTATATTTTAACTTATAAGCACTTACAGCAAACCCTAACGTAAACGCTTCCCTAAGCGTATAGCCTTTCACAACAGCTGCATAAAATCCGGACCAGAAAGCATCCCCTGCTCCTGTCGTATCAATTACGTCTGTAGCTAATGTATTTAACTTCATGATTTCTTTTCCATTTGAGACAATTGCCCCGTCTTTACCTAAGGTCATAATGACAAGCTTTGCCCCAAATTTTAAAAACTTCTCAACCTGATTTTCATGAGTGTCTTTTCCGAACAATCTTTCTGCGTCATCCTCTGAAGGTTTGACGATGTCCACCTTTTTGAACATCGATTTTACGTACTCAACACCATCTTCTCCTTTATGCCAAATTTTCGGATGATAGTTTGGGTCAAAACATACTAAAACGTTTTTCTCTCTCGCACGCTCTATAACTTTTTCAATCGTATGACGAACGGGCTTCATAGAGATTGGCCAGCAGGAAAAATGAACAATCTTAGAATTATCTACAGCTTCTTCAAGCTCAGGAGTGTAAGCTAAATAATAGTCCGCTCCGCGATAAAAAATGGGAGTTGGCGTAGATTTGCTTTTCGAAACAACAACCATACTGGTAGAATAGTCTACTTGTTGAACACATGTAGTATCAATACCAGCTAATTGTAACTGATTAGTTAAAAATACTCCCATCCCATCTTTACCTAAAGCTGAGGCTACGAGAGAATGAATCCCTAATCTACTAACATTAACAGCAATATTAGAAGGAGATCCACCGAAAAATTTCTGATAAGTGTTAGATTTAGAATGATCATCATAATCAGTTGATATCATATCGATAAGAATTTCCCCAACTGTTAAGATGTCATTCCTTTTATGTTGAAAATTGATTTTATCATCCAGCTTATACATGTAGTTCCTCCAGATTTATTTAACTTTTATTACTTTTAATCTAGAGCCCACTTATCCAGCGTCCCGCCATTTTAATCCAATTGGAAACTTCAGGTTGAATGGTCCTTTCATTATCTAAAGCCATAGTTTCCTCAGTTCCAAGGGACAACCCATGCACCCCATTCGGGTAAATATGCATTTCCAAACTCACTTTATTCTTCAAAAGTGCATTAGCAAATAAAAAACTATTTTCGACAGGAACAGGCTCGTCTGTATACGTGTGCCACAAGAATGTTGGTGGAGTATCGGAAGAAACATATTTTTCTAATGACACTTGATGTAATTGCTCATTATAGTTATCACCTAACAAAGCTTTAAATGAACCCTCGTGTGCAAACGTACCAGATGTAATAACCGGGTAACTTAGTAAAATCCCGTTAGGTTTTATCATTTCATTTGGGATTCCCAGGGCTTTCGATAAAAAACTACTTTTCCAAAAAACTCCTAAACTAGCTGCCAAGTGGCCACCAGCTGAAAAACCAACCACAATGATTTTATTTTTGTCAACATGCCATTCCTCTGCTTTCTTCCTAGAAAGAGCAACTGCCATAGATAGTTCTAATAATGCTGTTGGAAAAGTAGCAGGGCGAACACTGTACCTTAATACACATGAATGAAATCCCATTGCATTCATTTTGATTGCTATAGGTTCTGCCTCCCGATCAGAAGTAAACTCATATCCACCACCTGGACATATAATGACCAGAGGGCGTTTTCGAGTATTATCTATTTCTGGAGAATTATCTAAAATATACGTATATAACTTAGACTCTGAATGTTCTGTACGTATATCAATAATTTCATGTATCAAATTCGACTCCTCCTCTAATTAACCATTTAATGCTCTGCTAAGTGCTTGAATGTACCCGTTTTTGGCATGCTGGCTGATTTCCGCATCCGGGACGATATGCTCAAAAGCATGAAAACATCCAGGATATAATTGAAATTCTACATCCACTCCTGCTTGAGCTAAACGTGCAACATAATCAATTGTTTCATCGCGGAAAGGATCTAGTTGACCTACACATGTATAGGTCGGTGGTAGTCCTTCCAAATTCTTCGCGCGGGTTGGTGCTGCGTAGGGAGAGATTTCACCATGAGCAGAATCCCCTAGATACATTTCCCAAGCCGATATGTTATTTGACCTGAACCAAACCGCATGGCTATCGGTAATTTCGTAGCTGGATGGTGTAATATTTCGATCATCAATCATTGGATATAATGGCATTTGAAAACATATAACTGGGCCCTTTCTATCGCGTGTCATTAATGCCAATGCAGCAGTTAATCCTCCACCTGCACTTCCTCCACCGATTGCAACCCTCATTGGATCAACATTCAATTCATTTGTTGTACTCGTCATCCATACCAATGTAGCATAGCAGTCTTCAATAGCTGCGGGATACGAATGCTCAGGGGCTAATCGGTAATCTGGTGAAACCACAATACAATTGACTGCTTGAACAATACTTTCACAAAGGCTGTCTTCACCATTAGGATGACCTAACACATATCCTCCTCCATGGCTCCAAAGAACAGCAGGTAATTCTTCTTTACTCCTCTGAACTGGTTCATAAATTTTAATCAACATTTCTTGTCCATCGCCACCAGGGATAAAACGTTCAGTAATTCTAACGTGTTCCGAATTCGCATTAGACGGAATGGGAATTTGCCTCGTTTTATCCAAATCCTGTGGAAGTTGAATGATTGGTACCGTTTTCAAATTTTCTCTTAATTCCGCTTTCACTCTATTTAAAAATTCCATAATATAAACATCCTTTCACTGAAATACCAACAACTATAAAGCGTTTTCATATTCATAATATATAAATGTAAAGCGTTTTGTATGTCAAACGGTTGTCATGAATCTTTCTTTTATCCTGATATCAAGAAAACGTATACTATGAAAGTATGATAACCGCTTGACACTCAATGTGTCAAGCGGTTATCATACGGTTTTTTTTAATAAAAGAAAATTAATATTGCTCTTTTAGGTAGAGAATAACAAAAAAAAGCCACTGTTAATTTTTAACCTGTAGCTTTTTGGAAAACTTAGTGTATTTACTTAAAAGACTGATTCCGTAATCACGGGGGGGATTTTAGGTTGCAAAAACATTTGTCGTTGAAGCACCCTCGACAAGTATGATATCTAGAGGCTTACATAAGTGAGAGGAAATTTCCTCATTTTTAATTTTCTTATCCAGTATTATAACTGCCCTTTCTGCCATTTTTGGTATAGACTGTTTTATAGTGGTTAATTGTGGAAGAAGATTTCTAACTGCTTCTGTTCCATCAAAACCAACTATTTTTAACTCTTCCGGGACATTTTTCCCTATTCTTACAGCTTTATTATATATGTTAGCAGCAATAATATCGTCACTTGCAAAAATACCATCCATATCAGGATTTTCATGAAAAACTTGCGAAATGACTTTATGATTTTCTTTAGCATTAAAAGTTTTATTGATTTCATAGATAATTGGCTTAAGACCGTAAGCTGTCATTATATCCTTGTATGCAGAGGTTCGTAAATGTGTAGGAGTATCTAATCTGCTCGGCCCACTAATATGAATAATCTTTTTACAACCTCTTTTAATCAAATGTTCCGTTGCCAATTTACCACCTAAATAATTGTCAGATGAAACAATTGGCGCTGAATTTGAAATATATTGATCTACAGCAACAATAGGTAAGCTTGTTGAAACTTGTTCAAAAATCCCTCTATTATGACTTCCAACAATAATTCCATCTACTTGATTTCGTTGGAGCATGTCTAAATACTTTTTTTCTTTATCCATATTATTTAAGCTATTACATAGAAATACTTTGTAGCCTAATTCCTCACATTTAATTTCAATATTATAAATTAACTCAGCAAAAAAGGGATTACTTACTGTAGGAAAAATTAATCCAATAATATTACTTTGTTTTGTAAATAATGACCTAGCCATTTCATTAGGGAAATAATTAATTTTTTCCATTGCATTATGAACACGTTTTCGAGTTTCTTCACTAATATAACCACGGTTATTCAACACTCTAGAAACAGTGGTTGGTGAAACACCGGCATGTTTAGCAACATCTTCTAATTTCGGTTTCGTTTTCATTTTCTTACTATCACCTCACATACATGACTAATCTTCTATATTGTTCTGAGGTTTATGTTAACCGATTGACATAAATAAAGTCAAACTTTGTAATCGATACAAAAGGGAATAATTTCATGGGTGTTATTTATGTTTGCTAATGATTAAGTTTTTGATGGATTGTCAAGCCAAGTGCGACAGTTCTTCTGAAAAGGATTCGTGAGCGGCCTTCCAGCCCAAGCATTGTCGTGGTCTGTGGTTGATGAGGTCTAATGCTTGTGCCAATTCATCTTCCCTCACTTGAGCGAAATCAGTCCCTTTGGGGAAAAATTCGCGTAAAAGGCCATTGGCGTTCTCGATCGAACCACATTGTCAGGAGGAATAGGGATCTGCAAAATACACCTGTACGCCATGAGGGGCTTCCAGGCTAGCATAACAGGCAAATTCTTTACCACGATCAACCGTAGCGGTTTGGAACACCTTTGCAGGATACTGCGAGGCCGCTACACCAAAGGCAATCGTACGGTCAGGCATTCGAATGGCGGTGTACAGACGCGTTTTGCGCTCGATGAACGTGGCCACGCAACCTTTTGCTTTTTCCACGGCCTGAGGGCGACGGTATCCAGTTCCCAATGACCGAACGTTTCTCGAGACCGCACCTCTTTTGGGCGCTGGGAGATCGGCTTGCCTACGGCAAACTTGCCGCGAGTCTCCGCAGGCTTCTGGCGCTTGCCTTTGTGCCGCAGGACGGTAAGTAGGCCCTTCATCAAAAGGCCTGTATACAGCCAGCGATAGATCGTTTTAAAGCATACGATTGCTTGTCCCTCCTGGCGCAACCGCTCTACGATCCGTCATATAAAAATCATACACTTTTAACCCTGTTAGAAGAAGAGAATTTATGTTGCGGTTCGATGATATTTTAAAGGAGGATTTATTCTGGAAAATAAGGATCTTTTAAAAGCAAATAGTGAGCTTTTTTAGTCAGAAAGTGATGGGATGCCGTTGTCTTGCCGGATAGACTTTGTTACCTATGATTCTACCCAGTTCAGCTTCAGTTCTCTCCTGTTAAAACAAAGATCAGAGCCAATGTGAGCTGTATATTTTAGCTTATGATTAAAAATAAAATCATAATTATTACTAAGGCTAGATATATGCTAGAAACCAGCTTTCCAATTTTAGCTCCAAGCTCTTCGGGTTTTTTATATCCAATGATTAAACTTGGAATAAAGAGAATACTAGATAGAAAAAGAGTGTAATGAAACCCAGTGTTATTGACATTAGACCAGGCAGGTAATCCTAAAAAGGAAAGCAACTTATCACCCAATATGTAATTGCCAAATTTAAAAGAGACAGCCATGCCAAGAAAAGCTAAAAGTAGTGAAAGTGTTCCCCATCCTATTTTCTTTTCGTTCCTTTTCAATAAGTTAAAGATGATTAGTAATATCGCAATTACTTGTATGCTGTAAGTCAATATTGATGAAAAAGATTGTTCCATGAAGCACCTCCTTGAAGTATTTGTCTTATGTATTATCATATGAAACAAAGTTGACAAAATAAGTATATTCTTTTGTAAAAATAATTGCTGGTAGCTCCTAACACATCTTTAAGAGCCACCAGCAAAAACTTTCTTATCGTTGCTGGAGCTGGACAACAAAACTTTATTGCCCGTAAAGGAGTCTCTTATGCATGTTCTCTCTGAGGTGATTTGATGCGCTGATCCGTCCCTTCTTCTGTACCCGGTGGTCGATTTCGCAGGCCAAGTACAACAAACCAGCTTATAATCGCAATGGCGACCATGATGACAAACAGGGAATGCAGACTGTTTTCCAATACAGAACGCAGTAATCCCGCTGTCTTGTCACTCAGATGTTGTGAAGCATGAGGTGCAAGCAGGCCATTAATATTCTCCTGTGTAATGCCCTGCTGCATAAGCTGTCCATCTGCTGTCTGGGCGGCAATGCGATAATTCAGCCATGAACCGAAGGCTGCAACTCCTATCGTTTGTCCCAGCGTTCGCAGGAACGTATTCAATGCGGTAGAAGCACCGCGCAGCTGGAACCCGACCGAGGACTGGGCAATAATTGTAAACACGGTCATCGAGAAGCCAAAGCCCAATCCGTACAATAATGTAGACAAAAAGAGCAGCCAGATCGGTGATGCTTGTCCCATCAAGGTCATTACGAAGGCACCTAATACAATCAAGATCAGTCCGATCAACGAGATTCGACGCGAGCCTAGTGTCAGTAAAATGCGCCCTCCGATCATGGAGCCAAACAGCCAGCCTACCGACATCGGAGCCAGTGCCAAACCGGATGAAGCGGCATCTCCACCGTGCACGCCTTGAATCCATAATGGAAGATAGCTGGTCAGCCCGATGAGCAAGGTGCTGACCAGCAGTGCGGCGGCGCAGGAAAAAGCGATATCCCGTATCCGGAATAGCTTTAGGGGCACCATCGGTTCCTGAGCGCGTTTTTCAATAACCAAAAACAGAATTAGGAACAACATAGCTACGGCAGCCAAGGCCAGCAATTCAGGAGAAGCCCAGCTAATATACTGCCCGCCTAGTGCCAATACGAGCAAGAGGGCCGTCATCCCGATGGTAAAGGTAATCGCTCCCGGTACGTCGACGCGCGCAACACGCTTGCTTACCTGCTCCTGCAGATAGCGGGCGATGAAGAACATCGCAACCAAGCCAAAGGGAATGTTAAAGCCGAAAATCCATTCCCAGCCAAAATAGGTAACCACATAGCCGCCCAAGAGAGGGCCGATCAGGGAAGAAATCCCCCATACCGAGCTGATCATCCCCTGAACTTTGGGGCGTTCCTCCATTTTGTATATATCCCCGATGATTGTAAAGGTAACGGGAATGACACCGCCCGCTCCAATCCCCTGGATAGCCCGATACAAAATAAGCTGCTCCATACTGCCAGCCAGCATGCAAAGCAAAGATCCAAGCGCAAACAACGAGCAGCCGACCAAAAAAATCGGTTTGCGGCCAAATAAATCGCTTAGTTTGCCAAAAATAGGTGTGGTTACAGCCATCGTCAGCAAATATGCCGTAAAAATCCAACTGAGCAGATTCACACTGCCCAGTGCACTAACAATCGTCGGCCCTGCCGGGCCAATAACCGTTCCTTCAATCGCGGCCAGAAAAGTGGCTAGCAGAACACCTGTCAGCACAAGTCCGCGCTTCATGGGTTTATCTTGTCCCAAGCAAATCACAAATCCTTTCCTTGTATAAACTGTGTTGTACCTGTACGATTCCCCTGCACAGAACGGTCTTGCCCGCACTGCATAATGGTAAACAGGCGGCCTATATAGGCCGCCTGTTGTATGCGATGTACATATTATTTTCTAACATACACTCAATTATTGTCAACTGTAATCGTATGATAAATTCCACTATTTTCTGCTTCAAGATGCCCCTCTTCCATGTACAGAACATGGCTGGCAAAGCTTTCGGCTACCTGCATATCATGGGTGATGATCAGGAAGGCTGCACCTTCGGCAGACTGCTCTGCACACATACGTAGCAGCATGTCCACCCCTTCGTAATCCGTGCCGGCCGTAGGCTCATCCAAAATGTACAGCTTTTTAGGCAGGATGAACTGTGCTGCAACGCTCAGGAGCTTTTTTTCGCCTCCACTCAGCAAATACGGGGAGGCATCCAGCCTGTGATCCAGTCTGGCGGCGGTCAGCAAGCTTCGTGCCCGTTCCTCATACGCAGTGGGGATCGGCTCTCCGGTGCGTAAACCAAGCTTGGCACGTACGCTGTACAAGCACTCCTCCCACACCGTTGCTGCCGCAAACTGGTGCTCCGGCTGCTGAAACACGTAGCCAATCCCGGCGGCCAGCTGGTGAATCGGCAGCTTCGCCATATCCTGCCCCTGCCACCACATGCACTTCATGGGGGCAGGCAGCAGGCCCATGAGCAGCTTGCCAAGCGTGGTTTTGCCGGAACCGTTCTCGCCCAGCAGAACGGCTCGTTCGCCAGCCGCAAGGGCAAGGCTCACGCCCTTCAGCGCTGCCCGCTGGCTGCCGGGATAGGTGAAGGTCAGCCCCTTCACCTCCAGCAACGGCTGCCCGGTGCGCTCAGCCGCCGAGCCGGGCCTCGCCTCCGGCTCCTGCGGCGCTTCTCCCCTCCTGGCATGTGAGGGGAGAAGCCCCCAGGCGGCCAGCTGCGCAGCATGCTCGCGCAGCAGCGTTTCCGGCGGGCCTTGCAGCTGTACGGTCCCGCCCTTCAGGACGATGACACGCTGCGCTGCCCGCGCGGCATCGTCCATACGGCCGGACGCGGTGACCACCGTCCGGCCTGCGGCATGGAGCCGCCGGCATAGCAGGGCGAAGTCTCGTACAGCCGGCGGGTCCAACTGCGCCGCGGCGTCGTCGAACACGACGAGCGGCGTTTCCAGCGCCAGCACCGCAGCAATGGTGGTGCGTTGGCGCTGTCCTCCCGAGAGGCGGCACACGAAGGAGCCGCGCTCGGACGCGAGGTCGACGGCCTCCAGCGCTGCAGCAAGGCGCTGCGCTATGTCTGCCGGAGGCACGCGCAGGTTCTCCGGTCCGAAGGCAATCTCGTCTTCGACGATGCCCTGCACCAGTTGGGCATCGGGGTCCTGAAGCACGACCCCGATGGTGGATGCGACCTCAGCCAGGTCAGCCTTGCCTGGGTCCATGCCGTACACGGTCAATTCCCCGGTCCGTTCGCCCTCACCGGAACGGTACAATCCGCCATGAAGCAGTTGGCACAGCGTAGACTTTCCACTTCCGCTAGCGCCAACAATCGCTACATGCTCGCCCGCCTTAATATCGAGCGTCAAGCCATGTAACGCCGGCTCCGCCTGATCATCATAACGGAAGCCAAACTCCTTCAAGGACACGGCTATATGACATCCAGCCTCATAATCGCTATGTTCATTCATAACTATGTTACCCTCAGTCCCCATTCTTGAAGGATACATTCTCGTACACAGTCACGGCTATGCACGCGAAGCGCGTCCCAGTTCAAAGCGTTTTAACAACCCAGTCCGATTCAAGCCATCACCCAACACTTTGGTGAGCAGGCCGCATAGAAACATACCGCTGAGGATACGCACAATCAGTGTAATTGCAAGTACCTTCCAGCCCCAATGCATGTAGCCAAACATATTGGCTGCCACGATAAACCACAACGGAACCATGGCACCGCCCGCAAGCAGCAACGAAGCCGTATTCCAGCGCCGATAACGCAACAAGGCAAATACCAACTCAGCAACGATCATGTAGCAGACAGCCGCCGCGATTATAGCTGCGATTCCGTAAGCAGAGCCCATGAAGGACTGTACCACGGCCCCGAATGAATAAGCAATCACCGCCGTCCCCGGCTTACGAATAATATAGTAGGCCAGTAACCCGTATACCATGTATAGTCCGACAATCACGGAAGTTGCAATAGGACCCCCCAGGCTGTTTAACGTTTTGTTAATCATCGACAAATAAACGGTCATGACACCGTTCAACGTTGCCAACATCGCCATTAGTACGATATCCAGCGTCGTAAATTTTGTGAAAATACGAGATTCCTTCATATGTATTTTCAGAACTCCTCTCCATTGTCTACTTGTTTAAGATAACAGCCCGATTTCTGTACAAGCTGCTACTGTATAAATGTATTCACCCGCGCTCTTATTGTCAACCATAACTTATTTGACAAGTTGACAATAAAAACAACAAAAGTAGTTGCCGTTTATAAGCTCCACCATAAAACAGCCGTAGCTATTACAGCAATCACAGCATATATATAACCGGAGCGGCCATTGTCCAGCGTACGAAGATAGGTACGGTCTGCATAAGCCCCAAAGCCTTTTCCCTCCATAGCCAGCGCAGTCTGCTGTACCCGTCTTACCGCATTTACCAGCACTGCAGCCGCATATCCGCTCCAATAGGCCAACCGGTTTCTCAATCCTCGTGGCGGTTGCTGTCCGCGCACCCGTCGTGCCGCCATAATAGTACGTCCTTCTTCTTCCAGCAAAGGCAAAAAGGTCAGCGCCACCGAAATACCAAACGCGAACCGGTAAGGAACACGCCAACGCAGATTCAAAGACTGTACAAAATCTCTGGGATCGGTGGTCGAAAGGTAGATATATGAGGCCAAAAACAGCACAAAAATTCGCAGCGTTAACGCCCCTGCGATATCCAGTCCTTCTACCGTGATTACAATCGGCCCCCAGGACATCAATAGATATCCTTCTCGAACGGCCATAATAGACAGTATAAAATACGGAATACCCAAACCAATCAGAAACGACATAGTCCGCAGTTGGCGTACCAGGGTCAATCGTGCCCCCAGTTTGGCTACAGCAATCAGTACAACCAATAGCGCCGCTTCATGCAGCGTTGTATCCCACGCCATCGACAGCAGGCTGAAGCATCCCACCCATATCAGCTTGCTTAGCGGCCCCAGCCTGTGCAGCGGCGAAGACCCGCCATTATACTGAAACAGCATTGGGTTTCGCCTCCAGTCTGAGCCACTCCTCATGCAGTAAAGAATACATCAGCATATCCTTAAAGCCTGTAGAGGTATGCTGCACCTGCCGCAGCAGCCCTTCCTGTGTCCAGCCCATGGATAACAGCAAGGCTTGAGAGCCAGTATTGCGCGGGTCCACCAGTGCTTCTATCCGGTTCAACTGTATCGTGTCATACCCGAATGACATTACCAGCCGCAAAGCCTCGGTCATGTAGCCCTGTCGCCAGTAGGGCTTGGCCAGCTCATAGCCGATTTCGGCTTTATACGCCCCTTCTGTCTGCCAATAATTAAAGCCGCAGCTTCCGACCAGCTTTCCGTTCTCTTTCAGTTCAACCCCCCAACGCAGTGCGTCCTCTGACTTTGCCAGTTCATTCAACAACCCAATCATATCTTCTGCATCTTCACGTCCAGACATGCCGGAAAGATTCATATAACGACGAACCTCAGGATCAGACCAGCACATGAACATCGCAGCTGCATCCGCGGATTCCAGCCTGCGCAGGCGAAGACGCGGGCTTTCCAGCAGTGGTATATGGCCCTTACATGTATATGCACACATGTTCCATCATCCTTCCAGCACCAAAATAACAATAAATATACGCTACATTTAAGCATACACCTCCAACAAACACAACCTTCTTCAAAGCGGAGAAGCTTTTTTATTTTTCCGAAAATGAGTGGTTGATAAAGAGATTAGACTCCAGTGAGTCCCCGAGAGGTTACAGACGAATTTTCCTCTTGACTGAATGTATACAATCGTTATATCTTAAATTAATTAACCAATGGTAAAAGCAACTTGCATAGTTACCTTTATTTGGGGATATATACAACAGATATTGTAAAAATTCATTGTTAGGAGTGTGGACTCTACATGTTTCAAGCTATCCCTTACGAAGGAACACGTCAGGAACAATTCGAATCCGTTCTCGGACAACTCCGGGCACTTGTTCACGATGAATCCAATGCGATTGCTAATCTGGCGAACGCTTCTGCGTTACTGGGCCATTTTCTCCCGGATATTAACTGGAGCGGCTTCTATCTTTATGATGGCACCGAGCTTGTACTTGGTCCTTTCCAGGGCTTACCCGCATGTATTCGGATTCCTCTGGGACGCGGTGTATGCGGTACAGCCGCGGCAGAACAGCGAACACTCGTCGTAGACGATGTGCATGCATTTCCAGGACATATCGCCTGTGACGCTGCTTCCAATAGCGAAATCGTAATCCCCTTGATCAAGAACGGGGAACTGATTGGTGTGCTGGACATTGACAGCCCGCTAAAAGGTCGCTTTGACGACGAAGATCGTGTATTCCTAGAGGAATTTACGTCTATTCTCGTATCCAGTCTGTAACTCAAGTTGTGCATATATATGGTCTTCCTTCGCCACAATATATGAGGGTCTATAACCCCGCAACTATCCGGCAAAAGGAGATTGATGATCAATGTATAACAACATGGCTCCACAACAACAACTTCATCAATGTGAACAGATTATCCAGCAACTGGTCCAGCAAACGCAGCAAGGAACTGCGATGTACCAACAACTGCTGCAGCAGGAGCAACAAAATGCAACCAGTCTTGAAGACCTGGTGCAACGTGAACGCAACGCAGCTCAGATGATCCAGACTGCCATCCAGCACCACCAACAAGCCTTACAGCAATACCAGCAAGTCATTCATTTGTGCAGCCAACTGGAAAACACCATGCGCTCCAGCAGCCAAATGACTCAGCCTGGATTTGGCAATAACTATGCCTCCCGCAGTATGCAGCCCTCCTCTTATGGTGCAGGAAGCCATACGGGGCAAAGCTTTCCGCAACACATGGGTATGACCGGGCAGCATACAGGCAGTGGTAACATGCAACAAATACGGTAGCATCAGTCAACAAGACATGAGACACAGCAGCATGTAAAGCTTCTTTGCATACCAAAGGGGTGAATAGTAGCCCTCGGATTGGCGGCTGTTCATCCCTTTTCATACTCTTCACTTTTTTTTCACACTAAAATCCTTATGCAGGCAATCCACTCTTTGATTTGAACCTTTCTGATGAGTACATCGCAAAATGAAAATCGATATTCATCATCAACTTGAAAATATTCAAACATATTATGGAGTCTTTTTGTATACTTTTCAATTTTTAACTTAATATATGCGATTGCTCCTCTAAGCCTATTCTTTTTTGTCTTCTTCATTTAGTATTATAAGTATATATGAAAAGGAGGTTATCTTTTGAAAAGTACAGGTATGACACGTCCCCTAGATGCGTTAGGCCGTATCGTCATTCCCAAGGAAATGCGAATTGCGATGGATTACAATGTCGGTGATCCTGTTGAGATTTTTGCCGATGAGGAAACCGGCACTCTCGCCTTTCGAAAATATACCGGAGTGACGTGTAAAATGTGTGGTTCAACTGAGCAATTGACTTATTTTCGAGACTGTTTTATCTGCAAGGAATGTATTGAGAGTTTAAAGGATGGTACGTTTGCGAATCCTATCACAAGACCGGTAAAATCCGCTTTATCCAGCAGAAATCGGTTTGATAAGCAGTCAAAGCGTCTGCGCCGGTCGACACAGCAGATGATCGAAAGCCTCAAAGAGCTAATGCAAAAGCAGCCCAATGCAGCACAGCACGAATATGCCAAAATACTCGAAGTTTCCCAGGCCCGTATATCCCAGCTCAAAAAATTGCTCTAAATGCAGCTTGATATCCTACATAGGTATACATCAGAGATTCATCATGTACAGCTACTTTTGAACCGTGATACGCAAGCACCTTAGCTAACCGACAAAACATCATAGACAGCCATGGTGAGAATTCACAACCGTGCATAAAAACCACCGGATTATTTTCAGGGAATCCACCTGTATCCGGTGGCTTTTTATATCTTGCAGGACCCATATATTATAATCTCTTTCACTGCGGACATGTAGCGTTGAAGCTCTTGCGTCAATTTTATACGTAGCCATGGAACCTACCTTATGGAAACTTTTATATATAATATTACGCCTATATAACGTTAACGCCAACGTTAACTTTTCAAAAAAAGAAACCACCTCTATTCAAGGCGGTTTGGTTCCAGCTATAAGGCTTTACATTGACATAAACCTGAGACATCGGCGCTCAAGCCCATGAATATAGGATTAGATGAAGAAGTTACGAGTGATAATGACCAGCAAAATGAAGAGAACCAGAATAACACCCGTGGAAGTCCAAGCGCCGTAGCTTCAGCCACATTCTCTCTCTACTTCCCCCATCTCTACTTGCTCCTCTTCTCCAAAATTAGCTACCTGAGCTGCGAATCAGATGAAAAATGCTTTGGTGATAATAACCAGCAGAATAAACAGTACCAGAATCGCTCCTGTGGAAGTAAAACCTCCATAACCAGCGCATGATCCAGACATACGGATTCCTCCCTTCATGGTTTACAATAGCATCTTATGCGTATGCCATTATTCATGATAGGGACAAACGCCGCGACTATCGCCCAAATATAGTTTCCTGGCAGCCTCCGCTAGCCTTCGGATTCCAGCATGCCGTGATACAGCAGGTCTCGTGCCTGATTAGCAAGTACAGATGGACTTCCGCGTCCAGGCAGCAATTGAGTTAACGTCAGGCGTTCAATCAAACCGATGACGCATTCCGCTGTCAATTCCGGGTTCAGCCCCTCACGGAAGGCCTCCCATCGCTGCGCCGCCAGCAAATGCCTTTTGATATGCTCAGCCATTTCCGCCTTAATTCGTACCGAATCGGCTGACTGATAAAATCCGACACGGGTCATCGCAGGGTTATTGGACAGCATACGAAAAATAGATTCCAAAAATACTTGTCCCTGTTTCAAAATTTCAGCTTTGCTTTGGACCGATCCTACCTGCATGCTTTGCGCCGTCTCGTTCACCAAAGCCCGAAAGCTCTCAACAAGCTCTTCATAAATCTGTTCCTTGCTTTCAAAATAAATATAAAAATCCGGCTGCGTTAATCCTGCACGTGCCGCAATTGAACTTACCTTTGTCCGATAAAACCCCGTCTGAGCGAACTCTTCAGCCCCTGCTTCCAGTAACAACCGTCGACTCTCCCGACTTCTGACTCCCGCTTTCATCACGGTCTTACCCCCTTACTCGACAAATCTACCGTATTATAAGGTTCCTTTACCGTAAGAACAACGGGCTTGAGAATGATATGCACCTTTCCTTCAAAAGTCCTATTACAGCTAAACCAAAGACTCTGAAAAGGTATAGGCCTCTCTCCTTAAGGCCGTCAACAGATTTTGCAATGGGCAGTATCAAACATCAATATCCCGCAGTGCAGCAGAAGATTTAAAAGGTAATCGCCAACCTCCTATCAATGCCCATGCCAGGATATACGATGAAACAAAGATATCATTAGATCGATACCTTTGTTTTTTTACATAATATAAAAAATATGGTATCTTATTATAAGAACACTGCGACTTTTTTTAACATCATACTCATTAGATAAAGAGGAAGGATGCGTTAAGACACATGAATAAGACTGCCAAAATAATATCTATTTTTATACTCTCTGTGAGTGTTGTGGCTGGGTGTGGAAATCAGGGCACAACAGATTCACCCCCAACGAGAAAAGCTCCAGCAGCTCCAGAATCAGTAGCAGCCAGTCCAACAATCATCCTGCAAAGCCTGGACGAGATCAAGTGGGATGAAGTACAAGACCCTTTGATTGAAGAGGGGATGTTAACAAAACTCAAAGCAACCATCGCGGCTTTTGTTACAAAAGATGCGGATCAATTCCATGCTGCACTCAGCCCAGCTGTCAAAACAGGGTACGATTATCTCCTGGATCAGCCCGTGAAGTTCACCGGTATTGCCAAAGCTGCAAAAGAAAATGATCGAATATTGATACCTGTTGTAGGCGAACGGCTTAATAAAGAAAAAGGAGTTTCACCCGATATACGTTATACCTTTTATTTTGATAAAGATAAAGATGGAGCGTGGCAAATCGTTTCAATTGACTGAGTAAATTTGCATTACATACCTGAAAGAGACGTTCTGATTCCAATCAGAGCGTCTTTAATAATCTTCATTCCATAAAGATACATATATAAATAAGACGTAAGCTAAAAGATCCATAGATAATATAGGAACTTTTAAATCCCGTGATGTATGATCAATATTTGTAAAGACCATACTGGAATCTATAAATATTACGAATGGTGTGGTGTTTCGGAATGGATGATTTTTTGAAAGTGGATTTCTGGGAAATGAGTTTAAGGGCAAGCCTTTCTTTTCTTGTTCTATTGATACTAGCGCGGCTTCTTGGTAAAAAACAACTTAGTCAACTTACTTATTTTAACTATGTTACAGGGATCACTATCGGTTCAATCACAGCGGATATTGCTGGCAGAAGTGAGGCGCCTTTTTTTAATGGACTCATTAGCTTAGTTTGGTGGTGTGCTCTTGCAATTCTTATTGAATATATCGGCTTGATATCAAGCAAAGCCCGAATCCTGTTTGATGGGCAACCTACAATTCTTATAAAGGATGGAAAAATACTTAAGAAGGCACTTCAAAGAAACCGCCTCAATCTTGATGACCTTAGTATGATGCTTCGAAAGAAAGATGTCTTTAGTCTCCAAGACGTTCATTATGCAATTCTGGAGCCTGACGGACAATTTAGTGTTTTAAAAAAGGAATTTAAGCAAACAGTTACCAAAGAAGACATGAACATACCAACCTCAACTTTTATTTATCTTCCTTCAGAAATTATTTCGGACGGCAAGATCGTAAAAAAGAATCTAATCGAACTGAACTTAACGGAAAAATGGGTGCATGACGAATTAAAGAAACATGGAATCCAGACAATACAAGAAGTCTTTTATGCAGAGATTCAAAAAGATGGTTCTCTTTTTATTAACAAATAGACAATAGTCCGCTTTGTAAGCAGTTTACTGCTATATTAAAAGCAACACCTCAAATCATTAACGGAGTTTGTACTGCATCTACAGTCAGAAATAACATCAAGCCGATCATTTTAGGGAAAAAGGCCAGACCCTTTCTTGCAATCCCCCAAGCTTTTTCTTTCGAAAGTATTGGCCGTAATGGAGAAGGAGCCACAGAAGTGCGTGACGCGCTTAATGCCTTAACAACAAAGCCCGTAAAGCCGACTATTAAAAAAATAAGCAACTAATAAATCCATGAGATCCGCTTTGACGAATCTTATTTTGTGTCAATATGAATCTATTTTCTATCAATTCCACACATAAGTTTACAACAGCATTTCTCCTACATATTGCAGGAGACTCATTCAATACGAATTATGTTATGTACGGCTCCAACGCACTTAATCAAAACACGCCGGACCATCAGTGGCTCGGTGAGCTTATATTCACTTACCATCTTGGTAACGGGGCATAGACGCGGGCATGGACAAGCCGTTCTGCTGATGCTCGCAAGATCATCTCTTCCGGCAACAGTGTTCAGGTGTCCTATCAAAATTCATCAAATGCCCAGGGAATACGCAATTTTACTTTACCAGAGACGTATTCGTTGGTTAATGACTATTTGCATTGGCAAATGAGAGTAACCAACACCTCTAATCAAACGCTGGAAATCGGAGATTGGGGACTGCCGCTTCCCTTCAATGAATTTTGGTCCGGCGGCAATAACGAACAATCTATGAGACAAGGGTACTTTCTCTCTCTTTTGTAGGACATAACAGCTCCTATATTACCGACCGTGTCCAAGTCCAAAAACAACGTCCGCTTGACGTTGAAAAATATTGCTGCCCGGTTTAGAGGCCATCCGGCATGTCCCCGCAAGCGATTGGCAGCGATGCCGAGGTCATTGACCGCTTCGGACGTATCATTAACGGGTACGGCGTCGATCTGGTGGATTGGCAGGCTATATCGCCAACCCCTTCATTAATCTGACCGTGAAGCCTCCTGCAAGTGCGGCGTATCCGATCAGCATCACACTCAGGGAACAGGTCACGTCCCGGCTCATGATGAATCTGCCCAGCACGTTATCTGCCACTGGTGTTACGGAGGTGTTAAATTTTAACAGTGCATCCGAACGGAAGGCACTCAAGCTGGAGACTACACCAGACCACAACGGCAGCCCGGACGAGATTGAGCACTACACGCTCTCCCTCGCCATTGCGGACAGTGCGGGAGCTGCCGTTCACACGCAGCTTTATGATTCGTTTATAGGAAGCGGCTTATTCCAACTGAGGGACATTTAGCTCTTTTTCGTGCGCGTCGTTCTTGGTCTTAAACGAGTCCGTTCCTCATTAGTAAGCTGTCTTGTATAGGAACGGGGAGAAGAGCCTGTATCTACCCTGAGTACTCTGCCTGCCCCATTGGGTCGGGCTACCCGTGTGTTGAATACCTGCATGAACCATTGCACCGGGTAGGCAATGGAGCGGCGACCATCCGCCGTGCCTGCATAGTTGACCGCTGCCGCATAATGATCTGACTGCCTGAGCCAGACTGAACCGGAATCTCCGGGCAGCGATACAGGATTCTTGCCTCTAATGACGGTTTGATCCTCAAAGGTCAGCAACCCCAGGCTTCCGCCATAATTGATCTGCAAATCCGTATAAACGGATTCTACCGTACCATTTACCCGCCCGGTTGTACGCCCTACCTTTTTAAATCGTTCTCCCACACGATAAGCGGTGACATGGCCCGGAACTACTCCTACGGTAGCATAACGCGGGTTGAGCAAGCTGTTCCTGGTCGGCAGGGAAAGCGCCGCATCAATCAGATTCGTCCCGGTTGGGTTCAAGCGTACATAACGGTACAGCCGGCCTATCCGATCTTGGGCAACCGTTCCTCCATCTGCTCCGCCGGGCTGAATCATAGCTTCCCGATTATCTGTATTGGAGGGATTGAGGACATGGTTATTGCTGAAAAGATAACGTGTCGCCGGCTCTCCAGTTGGGGCAACGATCAGTCCGGTTGAACCGGAGCCTTCAATCGTCCCGACACTGTAGCCGGCGATGACCGGGCGTATGCGCACTTTGTAGTCTGTGGCATTGGCTCTAAGCTTTCCGGTTTTTACAATCCGGACCGGGACGCTCGTTTTCTTGCCCAATGCTGTAGCAGACAAGAGTCCGGTAGAGGCTGAAGCTAGCCGGTCTGTATAAACAATCACAGCGGCTCCCTTTTTGGGATGAGCAGGGTCTTTGTATCCTACACCAATCCCGTGGACACCGGATAATTTTAATACGCGCTTGGCCATCCGCTTTTTCACTTGCAGGGCGGCCGAGAAGGTAGCCATCATCATCATCCCCTTTACATTCAGATGAAATATTGTATGGCTAAGACCGCTCCGCGTTCCATTTGTTCCTACGGTCGCTGCAAAGGCGAGCGCTGCGCTGCCAACTAGACGTAAAAAAGAGCCGTGTCGCCTGTACACAGCTCCAAATTCTTCCGTTCGCCTGGAAACCTTTATTCGAGAGAGCGGCTTCTAGCCCTTAACCGCTCCCTCCGCGATTCCCTCCATGATGAATTTCTGGAAGAACACATAGATCAGAATCACTGGAATAGAGGTCAGGACAAGCACTGCCAGAATGAGCGACCAGTCCTTGTTGTACTCTCCGAACAGCATATTAGTCGAGAGAATCAGGGTGTAGTGATTGACATCTGTCAGCATCAGCAGCGGCAGCAAAAAGTCGTTCCAAATCCATAGGAAATCCAAAATGGCGATCGTGACAGTGATCGGCAGCAGCAGTGGAAATATAATGCGGAAAAACGTTTGGAACTCATTGCAGCCGTCCATTTGTGCCGATTCTTCCAGCTCACGTGGAATGGATTTGACGAACCCGTGATACAAAAAGATGGCCATATTGACACCCAAACCGATATAGATCAGCGCCAAGCCGTACGTACTGCCTTGGACGGACAAATCCCTCGCCATCCTTGTGAGCGGTATCATAATAGAGTGAAACGGCACCAGCATCGAGGCGACAAACAGGAAGAAAATAGCCCCGCTTAGCTTTCCCCGGGTACGAGACAGCTTGTAGCCTGCAAGTGCAGAGCAGACCACGATACCGCCAATACCCATAAGCGAAATGATCGTGGAATTCAAAGCACTGTTCAGCAAATGAGTCTGATGAAAAGCCTGACTGTAATTTTCAAAATGCAGCTTTGTCGGCAGCGCCGTAAAGGATGCAAACATCTCGCCCTGCGTTTTAAATGAATTGATCACCGCCATATAGATGGGGAAGAAGGACACCACTGCGCCTACGCACAGCAGCAACGTAATCAGTAGGGAATTGGCTTTTTTCAGCCTCATGCCTCCACCTCCTTCTTCTTCATGACACGCAGCTGGATCAGGGTGAAGATCAGGACGATGGCAAACAAGATAACAGACTTGGCGCTCGCATACCCGTAACGGAAGTTGTTGGAGAACGCCTCCTCATAAATGTTCATCGTAATCACCTGTGTACTGCGTCCCGGCCCCCCGCCTGTCAGCCCGTAGACAACCTCGTAGACCTTGAAGGCACCATTCAGCGTCAGGAAGAAGCAGATGGTAATGGCATGGGTAATCATCGGCAGCGTCACGCTTCGCAATGTCTGAAACGCGTTGGCCCCGTCAATAATAGCGGCCTCCTTCAAGCTTTGCGGCACCCCCTGAAGCGCAGCCAGATAAATGATCATCATATATCCGACACCATTCCAGAGTGAGACAATAATGATGGAAAAGAAGGATACCTTCGGATCGCCCAGCCACGATTGACCCCAAAAAGCAATGGCCGTCTTTTCGGCAATCTGCGGCAGCACGGAGGAAAATACGAACGTCCACATAAATGCGCTAATAATGGTACTAATCATATTGGGCATAAAAAATATCGTACGGAAAAATCCCTTGGAACGTGTACGCGATTCGATGAGCACCGCCAGCACCAACGCCAGCACATTTTGTAGCACAATCATGACCAATACATATTTGAGCGTAAACCACAGGGAATTGAGAAAATCCGGGTCCTCCTTCAGCGCTTCTATAAAGTTCCCCAAGCCGAGGAAGCTGTAATCCGGATTCAATCCGTTCCAGTCTGTGAAGCTGTAGTACATACCGCTGATCGTCGGAATAAGCAGGAAAATAGTGTAGAATATAAGTGCCGGAGCGGTAAATGCCAGCAGCATCACATATTTTTTATACATTTTAAACGGCACGGAGTGTCCCCCCTCCCGATGTCATTCTATAGGTTACCGCTACTTGTTCACTTTGTTATACGATTTCCATGCCTTATCCAGCGCCCTAATCACATCATCCTGCGAGAGCTGGCCTGCATAGTAGGATTGAAGCGCTTTGCCTGCCTCGTCCTTAACCGCTTGCGGGATAGATGGATCTTGATATGACTTGCCTGCTTCCACATATGCGGTAGCGCCATTGACCCAAGAATAGCTTTTGAACGTATGCACCTTGGAGATCGGGTTAAATTTTAATGCCTCATAAAATGCGCTGGAATCCTTGTCGTCCAGTACATAATTGACAAAATCGAGTGTAACCTCCTTATTTTTGCTTGTAGAGGATACAGCTAGTGAAGTTGAAGTGGACAGATTGATTAGCGTCGCATTCGGATCATCGTTGATCGGCAGCGGTGCAACCCCAAAATCCATGTTTGGATCCGATTTCAAAATCGTTTCTGCAAACCACGGGCCTTGAATCCACATGGCTGCTTTGCCCGCAGCGAAGGCCGCTGACCCGTCATCTCCGCCAATTTCCAGCGCCTTGTCTGTGCCGTTGCTGTTCACCAGATCGATAATGTCGAACATGCTCTTCATTTCAGTAAAAGAACCTTTATCCTGATTCATCCGGTCGATAAAATCCTTATTCTGCGTGTTGATCATCGCACCTGCTGTCAGCGGCACGAACAGCTGCGGAATCCATGATTCCTTGTAGGACAACAGGAACGGCTTCACATTGTTCGCTTTCAGCTTCTCGACCACAGCCTTCATTTCGGTCAATGTACCCGGCGGCTTCAACCCCAAATCCTTAAATATTTTTTTATTGTATAAATAGCCCCATGAAATCGTTTCTAAAGGAACGGCTACAACCTTGCCGTCTTTCGTTGTCACTGAAGGCTTCACACTGTCCAGCAATTTACTGACAAACGGCTGACCAGACAAATCCTCCAAATAACCTGCTTTATAAAACGGAGGAATTTCATTCACCGCATGCAGCGCAAATACATCCGGCGCATCACCCGATGCAAGTCTTGTCTTCAAAATTTGAGCAGCATTGTCGGCAGGCGGCATCTCCAGTTGCACCGTAACGTCGATATTTTTATCTTTCTTTTCCTTCGCTACGAACGCATTAATGTATTTATCGTAATGCTCCTTTAACCGCGGCTGGGCGATAAACATTTTGAGATTCACGGTTTTGCCGTCTCCGCCGGAGCTGCCGCTGTCACGGCCTGAAGAATTCGCTCCGCACCCGGCCAATAACGTGCCAACCAGCACCGTACTCAATACACCTTTCCACATTTTCATGCAAAATGACCTCCCCTAAGTTGAATATAACTGCTGTCCACCGTTCAATCTGCGGTCATCCAACGCAGCTGTGTTGCCGGTCTTCAACCTCTTGCATGCTCCGTGTGAGCTTCATAGAGGTTAAATCCCTTATGCCGCTTGTTTTGTATACGCTTTCATTATAGAATGGGAAACCATTTCTGCCATTGGACACCGTTATCCTGTTGAATTGGATTTTTTTAAACTGCGGCTGCTAACACTTTATATTAACGCTCCTTCCTCATTTCACCTGGCGCCATGCCGAAATGCTTTTTGAACACCCGGTAAAAATAAGACACATCCTCATACCCTGTCATCTCTGCCACCGCTTTTATGGAAATCTGTTTGTCTGCCAGCCATTCCCGAGCCTGTTCCATTCTCCGCTGAACAATATAGTCCGTTACATTTTGACCGTATTCCTGCTTGAATACCTTGCTCATGTACTCTTTGCTCACAAAAAAACTTTTCGCGAGCTGCTCCAGTGTTATCGGTTCGGCAAAGTGACGATCCATATAGTGTCGTACCTCCTCCAGATTCAGCTTGTTTTTGTATTTCCGCTGCCGAATGAGCTGATCCAAATCCTGGCTATAGCACGCCGATACGAACTCCAGCGCATGTTCTGCAGAGGATAGCGCATCCTGCGGCAGCGAAAATCCGTCCTTGGCCGCATGGGAAGCCAGCCCGTTGTCCGCTGCCAGTTCTTTTAACAGGGAAAGCAGTTCCTGCACCAGTCTGCCCAGCATCGAAGGTCCTGGCGATCCGAAGCTCTCCAGTTCCTGGATAACCTGCTTGCACGTCATATTCACTCCATCTGGATTCAGTTCCTTAAAATAAAGGCGCAGCAACTGCTTATACCGGGTCAGCTTGTGGAGAAAGGCATAATCGAGCTCTGCCGCTGTCTGCTGCCGCTCTGCCGCCTTGGTCTCGAGATCGTTTTTGCATTTGAGCAGTACCGCATTGAGCTCGGTGGGATTGATAGGCTTCAGCAAATAATCGACAGCCTTATAACGGATGGCATGCTTGGCATACGCAAAATCATCATAACCGCTCACAACAATGATTTTAACATCCGGAAAATGATGATTTAGTGCTTGCAGCAGCTCTACTCCATCCGCACCCGGCATCCGCATGTCCGTAATGACGATATGCGGTTCCAATTCTCCGGTCAGCCTGAACGCCTCGTCTACGTCCTCAGCCTCACCCACTACCGACATGCCGAATTTGTCCCATGCGCCAAATGTTTTTACAATGTCCCGGTTCCACGGCTCATCATCGACAATTAATACCTTGATCATACATTACCCTCCTTTGCTGAGGTGAATGGGATGCGGATGGTGACACGGGTACCGGCTCCCTGCTCACTGTCTATGTCCACCCCGTAATTCACACCAAAATTCATCCGTATGCGTGAAGCCACATTGCTTAAGCCGATATGACTGCCCTGCGCCCAGATCGGTTCCTCCGCAGTAGTTTCCAGCTTGGCCCGCACTTTTTCCAGCTCATTCGGGGCCATGCCGTTACCATTATCACAAACCGTGATCCATACGTCTTCCTTCCTAATCTCTACGCGGATTCCTATTCGCCATGCCCCTGCTTTACGATCCAGACCGTGCTGAAACGCGTTTTCCAGCAATGGCTGAAGCGACAACTTGGGGAGGCGGATATCCAGCGCCCGCTCATCCGTCTCCACCCGAAATACCAGTCTTTGCGGAAATCGCCGCTGCTGGATACGCATATAGTGTCCCACATGGTCGAGCTCCGCGCGTAAAGTAGCCATATCCTGAGGTTCCCGTATCACGTAGCGGAACATCTCACTCAGCGATCGGATCACCTCATAGGTATCCTTCGGCTTTTGGGAAAATACCATGCTGCCGATCATTTGCAGCGTGTTTTGCAGAAAATGAGGATGAATTTGTGCCTGCAGCGCTTTCAATTCAGCCGTCTTTTTTTGCAAATTGATACTATATTCCGTCTGGATATGCTCACGGAGTCGTCCTGACATATCATGCAGGCTTCTTTCCAGCAGCCCGATCTCATCCGGGCGTGTGCTCGGCTTGCCAACCGGCCCCTTGATCATTTCCAGTTCCTGTACGGAACGTGCCAAATGAACAATCGGCCGAGCGGTCCGCCATGCGATGAAAACGGCAATGCAGATGGAAACAAGGATCGAAATCACGCCCACGATAAGGCCATATAGCATCGTTAAAAAGGCGCTATGATTAATGGAGGAAGTCGGTATGATTTTGACCAGCCTCAGTCCAACCGCATCCAGGTCATTATAGAACACGTATTGCTGACCTGTTTGAATCATGCCGAGACCTGGCCTAACATCACGAAGTGCTGCCAATATACCCGCAGGAGGAGGCGACTGCCGGGCCTGCGCCGGATACATGATCCTGCCATCTGCATCCGTAATAAGCACCTGATGCTGATCCCCTCGTCCCAGCAGGTCGAGCGTCTGATCGAATTGCGACCACAGTACATCCAGTGAAATCACACCCGTCTGCTTCCGATCCTCAAAACGTCGAATACTGCGGGTTAGTGTAAAGCGTTCCGAATCGGCCGAACTCGTGCGGATTGAATAATCCTTGTTCGCCTGCCACATCTCGGCATACTGCGGGGGAATACCGTTCACCGTCGTAATATCATTATTCATGCCATTGAAGGTACACAGGGCTTGTGATTGCTTCAAATAAAGCTGAATACCGATTACATGGCTGCCAGCCGAATAATACACATTCGCGAGCGTATTCAGCAATTTACGCTGGGCATTAAACTCGCTTGAAAGGTTGTCCGGCTCTCGCTCATTCAAATAATCACTCAGATCAGGGCTGATCTGAATGCTGTAAATCAATTGATTCAGGCGGTCGAGCTGGTCGCTGATGTAAATCCCCGTCCACTTGATATTGGACATGTTGGTCTCCACCACTTCGGCTTCCATCGAAGCTCGGCTTTTTTCCGCAGCCAGCACCGTGACGGCAATGACCGGCAGCACAGACAGGACAACCATTGTTAAAATCAGCTTGAGCTGAATGCTGCGTCGATACGGGGCCATCAGCGCCCGGAACCAGCGGACTGCTCGGGTTGGCATAGCAATGCACTCCTCTGTTCAGCCATATGTGAAAACGCCCCGCTATTCGCAGGGGCGCTTTATTTGCCGGATATTCCCGGCCGGACACCTATATGATTTTATGATGTCAGATTCAGCTCATTACTCATCATTTACGCTTCTTCGATAATGATAACACTCCACGGCTCCAATTGGAGTGTTTGTCCGCGGGTAACCGTCTGCTCCCCGATCAGTTCCTTGCCGTCTCCATGCGGGTACACCACCGAGCCTGCTTGTTCGGAATAATTAAAATAATACCGGATCGTCCGTTCCTGGTCATTCGTGCCGGATTTAATAATGATCGGGAATGACGTCTCCTGATCCACTCCCCAGACTCCTGCCTTTTGGGCTACAGAACGGAACAACTCGCGAATGACCGCCGGGCTGACGATACAGCCGATATAAGTCGCCGTCCCTTGACCATAGCGGTTCTGCGTAATCGCAGCATATTTTCCCCAGTGCGGGTGATCGTAATAGGCCAACACATCGGCAGTCGTCGGAGTAATCAATTCCATCCACGTCTCTACCTGATTGTCCTCTGCTGCTACTCCAAATGGATTATCTCTCAGCGTCACGTTCTTCGGCTCCACGAACATGCTGTAGTGAATGCCGCAGACTTCACTGATCACGCCCGGCTGCCGGGACGTTCTGACCTGTACGTGCTCATCGGTAAATCCGCTTCGGAACGTGTACACCACATGACCGCCGTTTTCCACATACCGATTCAGCTTTTCCAGCAGTTCATTTGGCGCGGAGTAGAGTACCGGTACGATCAAGAGATCGTAATCATCGAATGATTCGGTCCCCGGATGAACGAAATCCGTTCCGATATTCAGTTTGTACAGCTCATCGTACAAGCGGCGTACAACGTCATTATAACTCAGCGGACTGTTCATATTAAATTTGAACCAGTTAATCGATGTCAACGCTTCGTTGCTGACCAGGATGGCCGTTTTATTTTTCTTTTTCAGGTTGACGAGCTGCGGAGACAATCTTGCAAAGTCCTTTCCGATGGTCTGTGCTTCCTCATACACAGGATTCGGCTCAAAATCATGGCTCAGCAGTCCCTTCCAGTATGTTTCAAAGGAATTGTGGATGGAATGCCAGTGCCAGTAAGCCACCATATTGGCCCCGGAAGCCAGATGGCTGAACGCTTGCAGCCGCAGCTGCCCCGGATAGGGAACCCAGTGGGTAAAAGCCTGCGTCTCCGTTTCCAGCACCAGATAGTTGCTCTGTTTCGTCGAGCGCGCTACATCGCCACCGAAGGAAATCTCAATGCCGGTCAGATCATCCTGTGATGGATGGTAAATATCCACACCAGTCACGTCGAATGCCTGAGATGCCGCAAAATGATCCACATCCGGCTGAATGCCAAAGGAATGGCCCCTCCACTCAAAGTCAAAATTTTGCGTCACAAATTGGTCTGCTCGCTTATATTCATTTACTAGCGCGACCTGCCACGCCAGAAAGTCCGTCACCAGCTTGCGCTGGAATTGGGAAAAGGCTGCCCCCAAGCTTCCATTAATCGTTCCGACCACGGAAGGAAAGTCCTCCCAGCTATTGATGCGATTGCTCCAGTAATCAAGCCCAAATTTGCGATTCAGCTCTTCCAGTGATGCAAACTGCTTCCGCAAGTACTTTACGAATTGCAACTGTACATTCGGTCCACATGTGTTGTAATGCTTCGTCTCGTTATCCGTCTGAAAGCCGATGACCGCTGGATGCTGACTCACCCGTCCAATCAGCTTACGGATAATTCGCTCGGCGTGGAAGAGGTAAATCGGGTTCGTGATGTCCATGATCTGGCGAGCTCCGTATTTGCCCGGTCCCTGAGGGGTTGTCGCCAAGACGTCGGGATGCTCCTTGACCAGCCATGTCGGGACTGCATAGGTGGGCGTGCCTACAATCACCGCAATACCCGCCTTATGCATGGCATCCAGCACCCGATCCACCGAGGTTAAATCAAATACTCCGTTTTGCGGTTCATGCGTGCTCCAGGTGGATTCGGCAATCCGCACCACGTTGATCCCCGCATCCTTCATCATTTGGATATCCTGATCCAAACGGTCATAAGGCATATACTCATCATAATAAGCAACACCGTACAAAAGTTTTTTCATGAAGTCGTTCTCCTGCCGATTCGTATTAGAAATGTCATCCTATATAAGCCGAACTAGAAATGTACATGATTCGCCACTACGCAGTCGGATGGTGCTTCCCATCGCTGTTGCCCCCAGATTTCCTGAATGAACACATTACGGTAGTTTAGCGGTAACACCCTGTTCCGCTGAATCTGGCTGCTGCTCCCCCAGCTTGCCTGTAAAGGTTTGGGTAGCAAAGGCCGTCCCACTGGCACACAAAGACAAGCCCGTAGTGAACAATCCAAGCAAGCTGCATACGTTCACTTTCCATTTGCCAAATCTTTTAATAATCGGGGGGGGGGGGGAGGATTAATGCTGTGAGCAGCTGTACACCCAAGGAAATGAATATCAGTATTGAAATATAAACAGGATTTTTCAAGTTGTATAAAGCAAAGTAGCTGACGACAATCCCTTGCAGATTGGCCATGGACAGCATCATAAACGACATCAGGGCTCCCTCCTGATAACAATATGGCATCGCTTTTAAAACTCCACCTTGCAAGCGATTTTTTATATAAAAGCCTATAGCAGAGCGTTTGTAAACGCTCTCTTTTATTATAGTTGAATGTCAGGTACAATGAGATTGTCTAAACAGTGTAAAATTTGCCCTAATCGAAGGTGATCTGAATGATTTTAAATCCTGAAGTAGATCCAGCTCTATTCTATGATTGCCAGTGGCTGCCCAATATTGACTGGAATGTAAAACTTTTTGGTGCTCATATTCATCGGGTCAAAGCGGATTGGCGCATGCCGGAGGAATCACATATCGGCTTTGAAATTGCACTCATTCTAGCAGGTCGTCAGGAAACGATTATGGAAAATAACGCATATTCGGTTGGGGAAGGTGATATTTTAATTATTCCGCCGGGATTCAAGCATGTGAGCCAGTGTGTGTCTCCGAACGGAATGTATTATTTTAGCACCCATTTTAATGTCGATGATCCATTGTTCCGTCAAGAGATGATTAAGAACAATCAGCTCTTTTTCCCGGCGGGCACTGAAACCAATACCAAGCTGCAAAAGGTGGTCCATAGCTGGATCGGCATGGTGCGGGAGAGTGGAGAATATACGACAGCAGACCGTTTTCGCATGCAGATTGCTTTGTTCGAGCTGTTCGGCATATTTTCGCAAATGATTTCTACCGGATTGGAGCCTGGAATTGCGCCTTCTGCCGTTCATTATGCCAAAGCCATTATGGAAGCCATCCAATCCAGATTTAAACTCTACCGGAAGGATGAGTCCGGCGAGAGGGCATTCCGAATTGAAGATGTGGCAGCTTCCCTCGGAATCAGTCCCGGCTATGCGCAGGAGGTATTCCGCAAGGTATACGGCTATTCGCCGCGGCATTATTTGTCGGAGACCAAGCTGCATGAAGCCAAGGTGCTGATCCAGCAGCCCAATCTGCCGCTAAACAAGGTAGCTACCCTGCTCGGATACTCCAGCCTGGCTCATTTCAGCAGACAGTTCAAGCGCTGGACGGGCACCAGTCCGCTCAAGTATCGTCAATCGTTAAGCCCGATTACTGCTGAGCATTAGGGGGATGCAGACATAATGTCGTAGGCTCTTAATTATTCAAAGAGCTTACGACATTATGTCTTTTATAGAGAACTACTGAGTGGGGAATCAGGTATACATGTTTTTTATCTGACTGCTTATTAGCCATTAATAGTCTAAAATGCATATTTGCGAAACAGAAAGTCGTTCAACTTAGGTCCTGTGTAGGATTGTTCCATTTTTACATAACTATTAACATTTATTTGAATAAAATATCAAAAAATACAAGGAGTGAAATGATTTAAAGAAATTCATTAAATCAACACTTGTTTTGGGTTTAGTTCTGAATCTATCAGCGTTGACTGCACAGGCTGCTTCAGATCAGAATGAATTAGAAGGGAACTTCAGACCCCCAGTCGAAAGCAAAGTAGGAGATCAATTGTATATTGATGGTGTCCCATATTATACTACTGAAGACATTAAAAAATTCGATAAAACGCAAAAAGAAGATACCCAAACCTTAAATAGAGAAAACAGTTTGATTCAACCAATGGGTACAAACAAATGGACATTGGTTAGCTCAAGTAATTATTACACAGGTCAAGATTACGACAGATTTAACAATAAAAGTAATCAAAGTGTAAAAATGAACTTGGAAACGGAGTCAAAAATGACTGGCGAAGTAACCGGAACTATGAAATTTGGTTTTGAAGCAGTCGCAGAAGCTTCGATGAGCTTAAGAATCGGTCAAGAATACAGAAAGAAGGTTTCCATTGATGTGATGGTTAAACCTTGGCATACAGCTGAACTGAAAAGTGCTGCAAGAGGTATAAAAAGAAATTATGAGTATACTGATACTGGATGGTTTGGCGATACCAAATATACTGCTTCAAGTTATGATAACAACGGTGGTGTAGAATACTGGCTTTATGATAACCCAAACTAATTAAAAAACAAATCGTTTACATAACCCTCCTCAATATGAGGGGGGTTTACCAATTATAAGAAGAGGTGATTATATATTGAAACTACGCATTATTCTAATCATCATGTTACTGCTGACTAATACTATATTTTTATTTGGCTGTACTAATCAAGAAAAGGTTATAAATGAATCAATTAAAAGTAGAAATCCCCAGTTGGAATATATACGGCAAGTAAGTGTACGAGAGAATAGTTATTTCTTTTTTAATTCTTATAATAATAACCCTCAAAAAATTAAAATTAGTTTCCCCTATAGTATAGAAGGTTTGAATATAAAAAAAGCTTCTTTATTATTAGAGAATAAAGTCGTTTCGGATAATGTAAAAATCGTTCAGATCCATGAAAATGAATTGACTGTAGATATCAATTTTATTCGTGAATTTGATAAAGAAATCCTCGAAGTTAGAAATTTCCATTTAAAATTTAAAGATGGACACTTGCTGACAGACATCATTCTTCCTCAAGATAGAAACTCCAAAATTGAATATCTATTACCATCCAAAGTTAGGAAGTACACCTCTAATATAAAATTCTCTCATCAAAAGATAGATGATAACCTCGTTAAGTATACGTTAGAGGCTGATATTTCTAGAGACATCCTTTCAAAAAATAATGTAAATTCAATCATATTTGATATTGGAATGATTCAAAATTACAAAAATCATAAATGGTTCCTGATAAAAGGAAAGGTGCCTATAGAAGTGTCTGATTTTAAAAAATAAAAGATACATTTCTTTTCCAAAAAAAAGCGCGGTTTAAATTTCAGATTCCGCGCCTTTTTACATCTCATCATCTTACAGCCTAATATTCCCTATATGCTGGTGTACCACATATATCATCCCCATCAGGAACAAGGCCAAACCCAAATAACCAATGCCGAATTTCCAGCGTGATGACGTGGGAACTTCGTAATATTTAACATTTTCGTAGGGAATATAATCGATCCCGCACAGCAATCTGAGCTGGTACGCATCTGGCGTCGGTATGTGCTCCACACCGTTCAGGAACGCATGCTGGACAAGGCACTGCTGTGGCAGCATGAACGTCTGCTCCACATCCAGACTTTCCATATATACCGTCACATATTGCTGCCCTTCCAGATCCGAGTAAGTATTAAAGGATAACCTGCGTGTATGCTCCGGTCCCGGCAGCGGATATCCTTGCTCATACAGATGCTGTACATCAACCACCGGACTTTGTGTAAATGATAGAACTTTGGCCTCTCCTTTATTGCGTTTGACATATTTTTTGTATAAATCATAGGCGAAGAGCGCCCATATAAGGAAAAATAAAATGGATTTCAAATACACAATTACTACAATCCCACCCAGTAGGCCCACCAGCCATAACCAGCGTGTCACTGCCGTGGAAATCCGTCCCCCGTCGAGCGGATGAATCGGCAACAGATTAAGCAGATTCAAGAAAAATCCGACATACGAAAGCGCATATAACAGCGGACTGTCCATTGCATAAGCTCCTGCGTATACCGCGATAGCCCCAGCCGTACCCAGTAACGGGCCGCCCATGGCCACATAAGCCTCAGTCCGTGCATCCAAAGGATGGCGTTTCATCGTGATCAGCGCACCGAAAAAAGGGATAAATAACGGTGTCGATACCGGAAGTCCCTTGCGCTTGGCAGCCCATACATGCCCCAGCTCATGCACAAACAATAGCAGCACGATACCAACCGCAAATCCCCATGGGTAAATAATTGCATATGCGCCAATCGTCGCTGCCATAGAGAACAGCGCACCGCCAAATTTGCCGAATTTCAAAAGAGCAAGCAACGACTTGCCTTTCAAAAAAAACAATGCTGCCGCACTGCCGAGATACCATTTGGATGAGCCGGATTTGGAATCCGTTTTTTGGTCTTCTTTTGGCAAAAATACCCGTCTCCTTTCTCTAACACCCTCCATTGTATCCTGCTATGGACAACTTGTAAAAACCTCCTTGATCCGCAGATATATGAATTGGGAGTTCATCCTGACGATTCGAGAGGCGGGCGTCCTGTGTGTCCAACCTCCCGTCAGTTCTGTTATCATATAAGAAACCGTAATAACCAGGAAAGGATCGCGAACCATGAGCTTTGAACTTACCCGGCGGACCATCAGACAGCTATGCAGTCAAGCCGCTTATGACGACGGGGATGCCTATTACCGGGCCAAAAAGGTGGCCTTTACACAAATAGATCATGATGAAGGCGTGTACGAGGCTACTGTCAAAGGCAGCCAATTTTATGCCGTTGCCGTGATGATCCGTTCCCATGGCAGTATCCGTGCGGAATGCACTTGCAGTACATTTCAGACAACCGGGCGGTATTGTAAACATATCGCTGCTGTTCTCATCAACGCTCATGATATGCTGCGAGGCAAAAGTCTGTCTGTACGCTCCTATGCTTCCAGGCTTCATCCCGGCACTACCCCGGATACAGCGGGAGGAATGGATTATGGCCACACTGCTAAAGCTGATCGATTCTCCGGCATTACGCCGAGAGATCTCCAACTCACGGACAGGATGTTAAAGCTGTTCGGCAGCAAAAGACCGATTCGCAGTACACCGACCATGCTGGATACTCGTACGGTCTTGGATTTTCAGTTTGTGATCCGGCCTTTCGCTTATGGCTACCAGAAATATATGTTTGGTATAGAGATCAAAGCAGGGCCCAAACGATTATATATCGTTCAAAAAATCCGCTCCTTTCTTGATCGTATCGACCGCGGAGATAGCTACAGGTTTACGAAAAGCTTCACATACGAGCCTCAGCTGTATCGCTTCCGGCTTGAGCATGACGCCATTCTTCAGCAGTTGGTACAGATTTGCCGCAATGAGCGTATGATTCGGGAAACTTCTGGTACGTATGTGCCCTCAAACAGCAGTCATATGAGTGGAGAGCGAATGCTGCTGATTCCCCCTGCCCCCTGGGAAAAGCTGCTTCCCTTGCTGACAGCGGCACAGGGTGTCCATTTTGAGATTCACGGGAACATGAGTGAGGGTATCCCCCAATCGGACCTTATGCTTCCGCTGCAATTTGAATTCGATGAAGCCGAAGGCGAAACCGAGGGCTACCAGCTAAGTATTCAGGGACTCGATGATTTGACCATCATGGAGGACTATGGTGTCGTCATTGCTGATGGCAAGCTTGTTCCCCTGAAGGCTGATCCGCTGCGGCATTTATCCGAGCTGAAACGGATGGTTGAAGTCCATCACAGGCGGAAGATCCGCATTGCGCCGGCACAGATGGAGTCTTTTATCGATAAGGTCGTCCCCGGGCTGATGAAGTTCGGACGGGTTCATATGACCCGCTCTGTCTCGGATCGGGTTACACAACAGCCGCTAAAGGCGAAGCTATATCTGGATCGGGTAAGGGACAAGCTGCTGGCTTCACTGGAATTCCAATATGGGGATATTGTGATCAACCCGTTAGAAACAGATAAGCAGGTGTCTGGCAGCAACCGTATTTTGATCCGGGACGGAGAACAGGAGCAACGTATTTTGGAACTGATGGATCACAGCTCCTTCGCCAAAACAGAAAGCGGATATGTTATGGAAGATGAAGATTCGGAATTTGATTTTTTGTACCATACCGTACCGCAACTGGAAAAGCTGCTGGCTATCTATGCCACAGGTGCAGTTAAAGCAAAGATCAACAACACGCTGCCCGTCCCGAGGGCACGGGTGGAGTGGGATGAGCACACGGATTTGCTCGAATTCACATTTGATATTGATGGTATACCCGAATCTGAAGTTCGCCAGCTGCTCAAATCGTTAAATGAGAAGAAAAGGTATCACCGTTTGCCGAACGGTGCCCTGCTGCCGCTCGATACAGAGGAATACAAGGAGCTAATCCGGTTCATAAACGAAACGGGTATCCGCAAAAGCGATCTGGAGGCCGCGCAAATTCGCATCCCCGTCACGCAGGGGCTGTACTTGATTGACCCTCACGATCAGGCGAAAAATCTGATTTTGGGCAAAGCCTTTCGCCAGCTGCTGGAAAACATACGGAATCCCGACCATCTCGACTTTCCAGTACCGGATTCGCTCGCTCCCATTCTGAGAGATTATCAGGTATACGGCTTTCAATGGCTCAAAACATTGGCGCATTATCGCTTTGGGGGCATATTGGCAGATGATATGGGACTGGGCAAAACGCTGCAAAGCATCGCCTTCCTTGTCTCTGTCCTACCGGAAATCCGCAGCCAGCAGCTTCCGGCCATGATTGTATCCCCTGCATCACTGGTGTACAATTGGCGAAATGAACTGGAGAAGTTTGCGCCGCATATCCGCGTCACGATCGCAGACGGTACCCCGGAAGACCGCGGCCGGATGATACGGGATGCCGCCAGCTATGACGTTCTGATCACCTCCTATCCTCTGCTGCGCCGGGATGCGGAGATGTACAGCTTGTCATCGTTTCACACGCTCATTCTGGATGAAGCGCAGGCGTTCAAGAACCATGCCACCCAGACAGCGCAGGCTGTTAAAGATATAAAAGCCCGTTACCGTTTTGCCCTGACAGGAACGCCAATAGAAAATACACTGGAAGAGCTGTGGTCCATCTTCGACATTGTATTTCCTGAGCTATTTCCCGGCGGAAAAAGCGCGTTTCACAACTTGACCCGCAATGCGATTGCCAAGCGGATTCGCCCGTTTCTGCTGCGCCGTCTCAAGAGCGATGTCCTCCAGGAGCTGCCTGAAAAAATTGAATCCGTTCAAATATCACGGCTCCTGCCAGAACAGAAAAAGCTATACATGGCTTATCTGGCCGAGCTCCAGCATGAAACGTTGAAGCATCTGAACGAGGAAGGCTTTCAGAAAAACCGAATCAAAATCCTTGCAGGTCTGACCCGGCTTCGCCAGCTTTGCTGTCATCCCGGCCTGTTCGTCGACGGGTACACCGGGAGCTCAGCCAAATACGAACAGCTGCTGGAAATCATCGCGGAATGCCTCAGCTCCGGGAAACGGATGCTCATTTTTTCACAGTTCACAACGATGCTGCAAATGATCAGGCGTGAGCTTGCGCGGGAAGGGGTACCTTACTTCTATCTGGATGGGCAGACGCCGGCTTCGGAACGTGTGGAGCTGTGCAGCCGCTTTAATGAAGGGGAACGCGACCTGTTCCTGATTTCCCTAAAGGCAGGGGGAACTGGGCTGAATCTCACCGGAGCTGATACGGTCATTTTGTATGACCTGTGGTGGAATCCCGCCGTAGAGGAGCAGGCTACCAACCGCGCACACCGAATGGGCCAGAAAAAAGTCGTACAGGTTATTCGCCTTGTTACCCAAGGCACGGTGGAGGACAAAATGTATGAGCTGCAGAAGAAGAAGAAACACCTGATCGACCAGATCATCCAGCCGGGACAAGAGTCCCTTTCGGCATTGACCGAATTGGAAATTCGCGAGCTGCTTATGATATAAGCAGTGTCATATCGAAGTACCATTCCACATGCAAACAGGTCCAGTGAACGGTAGAAAGTTACCGCCATTGGACCTGTTTGCTGATGATGTGATGATCCCGTCCCCAAGCAAGAGTTAATCCTGTCTGATCACTCCAGGTTCAATGGGAACCAGATTAGATTAAATCTGGGAACGCTGAGACTCGTACCACTCAGGCAGCATTAGCTTGTGTCCTAGATAAGCTTATGATTATGATTTCAAAATCCGTTGTAGCTCACAAACTGTCCAATCGGCTTACGGTATCCACGTGGCCGCTGGCCAGACACATCCTCTTTACCCAAGGTAATCATCATTACGGGTACAAAATGTTCTGGGATATTCAGTACTTCCTGCACTTTCACAGGGTCAAAGCCGATCATCGGGCAAGTATCCCAGCCTTTGTCCTTGGCAATCAGCATGAACTGCATGGCCGACAGGCTGGCATTGCGGACCGCTTCTTCTCTTTGGAAGACAGGCCCGCGCTCACGATAAAACTGGGTTACCGATTCCACCGTACTGTCATACTCCTGCTTGCTCAACACGCCCAGATTCAGAAAACCTTCATTATATTCAGCTACCTTTGTATAAGCTTCTGTATCCCCCAGCACCACAATGGTGGCCGAAGAGGTTAATATTTTATACTGCTTGCTGGCCTCGTCATGCAGCCTTTGTTTTATATCTGCATCCTGTACCACGATATAGTGTGCATGCTGTAAATTAAAAGCCGATGGAGCATACTTCACCAGTTGAAATATTTCTTCCAGTTCTTTTTGATCTATAGTAACATCAGGAATAAATTTAGAAGCTGATCTTCTCTCTTGAATTGCTTTCACCAGTTCGCCCATGTTCAGTTCCACTCCTTGATATTATTTTCAAATAGATTATCTCTAAATCAAGAATATATATTTAGGAGTTTTCTGTCAAGCAAAACTATAAAAATGTGAGTAAGGAATGTACTTAACCCTGTAGCAGTGACCGTTGAGGTAATCATCGTCAAGTCCACCTGTTACAGTTCGGTTGCTCGTATTCTCATCGTAATCGCTTCACGCTGCGCTTTGGTCAAGCTTTTGAACACCAGCTCATATGAATGGTCAACCATGCTGTACAAATCCTCCAAACGAAACACAGGATCAACTGTTACCGTGTTCCAATGCTTTTTATTCAGATGATATCCCGGTTTAATCGCCTTGTTTTGCTCACGCAGGTTTTCTGCAATGACCGGATCACACTTTAGAGATACATAGCAAATGCCTTCCTTTTCAGTCAGGAGAGCAAACATCTTGCCCCCTACCTTGAGCACCAGCGTCTCGCGACCAAAAGGATAGTCCTTGACGGCTTCTTTTTTGCTCAGACCATACGCTACAATTTGTTCATACAACTAGCATTCTCTCCTTTGCTCCAGTTATCACTCTATGAACCTATTTGTGCCCAATGGTCGCAGGGAAACCCTCACCTCATGAATATCATCCCGTTTCTTTTCAAACGGATATTATCTTGTGTATGAAGGTGAGCCAACACCAGAAAAAATGCCTGCGGCTCCGCAGGCATTCATTATGAATCGGTGCAGCTGAATCAGGTATCCTTCTCTTGCTTTCGTTTTACTCCGATCAGATCGAGGAAGAAAACAAACAACGGAATACCTACAATCAAGCCCCAGATCCCAATCAAATGTTCAGAGAAAATCAATACGACAAAGGTAAAAAAGATCGGCAAATTGGTTTTGGATGACATCAGCTTCGGATTCAGGAAATAGGCTTCAATCGCATGAATAACCACGATCAGAACAACCAGGTAAATCACATACTTGGTTCCCCCGACACTAAACGCAATCAGACCAAGCGGTATTAGTGAAATGAACACGCCCGCTACCGGAACCAATCCCAGTAAAAATATAATGAGCGCCAAGCCCAGCAGATTAGGAAAACCCATAATCCAAAGAGCAGTCGTGGTCAATATACAGTTAATGAGTGAGATTAGTAGCTGGGCTTCCAGCACCTTCCCGAACGTGTCCAGAAACATGCGTCCAAAATGCGCTACTTCCTTGAAGAACCAGCCCAGCTTGCTATCGACAAACGTAGCTGTAAAGCGTGTAATATAGGATTTTTCCATCAGGAAAAACAAGCTCAAAATAATCGATACCAGCAATTGTGTCCCCAATTGACTGATTTTCAATACCGCATTCCAGCCGGGCTCAAATAGTCGCTGAACATTTAGCGTGTCCATAAACTCAATAATCGTCTCGTTCCATTGATTCCGGTCGGGATACATATACGCCTGCTGAATCATGAGGTACACCTGCTTGACCTGTACGCTGATTAGCGGCACCATGCGGTATACTCCCCACACGATGATCAGGATCAGCAGCCCGTAAACGAGCAGCAGCACAATCATTGGCGGTATATTGGCGAACCGCTTAATCAGCTTGTTCACTCCGTTATATATGCTGCCAATCAGGATCGTAAGCAACAGCGTTAACAAAATAATATTCATCATGCTTCTCAACATGAACAATAGCAAAATGATTATCGCAAGCACGGCTCCCCGCCTAACACCCGCATGATTCATCCAGTCTCTTACCATTCGTATTTTTTCCCTCTCTCCTGCTTGACTGTCAGTCTTGTCATTTGCTCCAGCATTCAGCTTTCCCTTTTTAACAATTTACTGTTGGCGATCAATAGTGATCCTACCATGACCAGGATTGCAATGGACCACCAAAATGTACTTTTAGCGTCTTCATGATCTATTATAATGAGTCTGATGATGGCCGTGATTCCAATATAGATAAAATACCGAAGGGGAAAATGAAAATTGGTTTTAAAGTACTTAACAATTAATGCGATGAATTCAAAATACAAGAAGAATACAAGCAGTTCCTCCGTAAATTCATAGTAATTCTTGTCTGCCTCTGAGTACAAAAAAACATAAGAGAAGATGGACCAGGTTTCCTTCAAAAGCAAGAAACATAAAACCAGTCCGACCAGAAACAACGAGATATTCAAGATCATTTGCAGAAAACCGGGCAGCTTCTGAATATACTTCGTGACAACATTCAATATAGATCCCCTCACAGGTTGTACAAGTTCTTTAATTATATTATCGTTGCAACAGGTGAAAAATGCTACATTACTCTAAAAGCAACTTACTGAAAGTTTACTGACCCCCGGAATAAAATAACCGAACAGAATAGTCCATAGCCCGAAGCGCGCAAACCATCCCTGATCATCATCCCCGTCATCGCACCGATAAAGCTGACCAGTATAGAGACGTTACCTCCTGCTCAGTAATTTCTTGAAGGACGGGAACGGAATACGGCTGACCATCAGGAACGATAGCACTACCATTAGCGTGAGCAGCAGCCCCGACTTCAGATGCTCACTCCACAGAAACATAAAGGACACAATCAAACCCGCAGCTGTAATTGGCATACCTACAAAGCCTGTGCTAAAAGCCATCAGGTTGAATCTGGCCAGTCTTACCGCACCACATATCACAAACAAAACAGCTACAGTCGGCCCTATCCAATGGGTATCTCCCAGCTTGTAAAGCAAGATCAAGAAAGCAGGTGCAACGCCAAATGAGACCACATCCGCCAGCGAGTCGAGCTGCTTGCCAAAATCACTGGAGCAATGCAGCAGCCTGGCCAGCAAGCCGTCCAGCACATCCCATAAAGCAGCCACTACCACGAGGGTAAAGGCGGTCATATAATGCCCATGAACCGTGAAGTAAAGGGATAAGACCCCTGCCCCGAGATTTGCAAGCGTGCAAATTGATGGCAACCATTTCCATTTCATACAACTTAACTCCTTTGCTATATCTTAGCTCCGAATACGACGACAAAACGAACGCCACTCTCGGTATTCTCCGCCTTATAATGGAATCCGTGCAAATCCAGAATTCGTTTGACGATGGACAGCCCGAGTCCTGTACCGCCCGTCTGGCGGCTGCGTGATAGCTCAGCCCGGTAAAACCGGTCCCATATCTGCTCCAGTTGATCTTCAGGAATTGTCTCCCCTTTGTTTTCAATGGAAAAGGTACTCCTATCCCCGGAGCCTTCGACACGAATCGTGATCGAGCTTCCTTCCTCAGCATGCCGGATGGCATTGATGACGAGATTGAAAATCACTTGTTCCAGCCAGCCCGCATCGGCATAAATCGGCATCTCGTTGGCAGGGATGATGACCGCTTCCAGCCTTTTTTCCTTTAACAGATGGAATAGCTTATCTACTACCTCCTCCACCAGCTCACTCAATATAAAGGTCGTCTTGCGAAGCCTGAGCGTGCCGGATTCCAATTTGGCAAGGTCCAGCATATCCTGAACCAGCCGCTCCATTTTGTCCGCTTCCTCTACAATGACCTTCACATAATGATCCTGCTTCCCGGCGCTAACCCCATCCTGTAGTCCCTCTGCGAAGCCTTTAATAATACTCAGCGGGGTCTTCAGCTCATGCGAAGCGTTGGCAAAAAAGTCCTGCTGCACCGCCTCCATTCGCTGCTTCTGCTCCATGTCCTCGACCAATTGCTGATTGGCCTCCTGAAGCTCGCGCAAAGCGGAATTCAGGTTCTGGGACAAGGTATACATGCTATAGGATAGACTGCCCAGCTCATCATTTTGCCGGATGGGTGTATGGGCGCTAAAGTCGAGTTTGGCCATCCGCTTGGCGGTATTGTTCAAGGCAATCAGCGGACGAGTGACCATTCGAGAATAAAACAGGGACAAAATCAAAATCAGCGCAAATCCCCCAATACCCAAATATAAATAAAACCAACGCAGAGCTTCATTGGTCTCGCTGATTTCCTGCAACGATGTCACCGTGAACAACAAATCGATGTCTCCCGTGCTCTGACGAACAGGATAGACGATAATCACATTATGTACACCTGTCCAGGGTTCTGTCCATTCTTCTTCCAGTACTTCGAAGTTCTTGAGCTTCTCCAGATGCGTCTGCGATAAAGGAAACCATTCCTCCAGCGCACTAAACAGCAATCCCTGCCGTTGGCTTAACGTTTTCAGGTCAGGCATGACGATGTCCGTCACTGTACCGGTCCATTTGATGCTGCCTTTTATACCGATTTCATCCAACCCGCCTATATTTTTGAAGCCAGGCTTATGGATGATTGCAGGATACATCACATCGGTCGAAGATACTCCATTGTTTTCTAGTACTTCACCTTCAACCGTTATTGTATCCCCTGGCTGAATTCGGGCCGCTCTCAGCTCTTCTCCGTAATGGCTCATAAATAGAGTCAGCGATATCTTGACGATCTTGCCATCTGCTTTTCTGAACGTAATATGAAACGGATCTTCCAGCTTGATTTTGCCGTCCATTGATACAATGGCCAGCAGGTTCTTGTTCTGGAGCATAAAGCGGGCTGCCTCGCGCGAAACCCTGCCAGACCCCCAAGCCTCCCTGGCATAGCTCTGACCGAAGCTCTGCAAACGGCTTTCCACGCGCCCCACCTTCTGCTGCTGATAAAAGTCTTCAAAAAACAGCAGCTGGCACAAAATCACCATACCGTAAAAACACAGAAAAAATGCAACGGTCATGATGAACAGCTTGAAGGTTACTCCCCGTTTGCTCATTCTTCCTCCTCAAACCTGTAGCCTGTACCAAAAACCGTACGGATATGACGTGATTCACGGCCCAGCTTGCTTCGCAGTTTTTTGATATGAGTATCGACAACCCGTGTGTCTCCTTCAAAGTCCATCCCCCACACCCGGTTTAGTATCGCATCCCGTGAAATGACCGTGCCTTTATGATGTACAAGCAGCCTTAGCAGCTCATACTCCTTGGGCGTCAACTCGACTTCTGCCTGATCCACCTCAAGCCGATGAGCCAGCGTATTGAGAATAGCACTGCCGAATCGCAACAAATGCGACTCCGGCTGCACTTGTCCGTCCACCCGCTTCATCAGTGCGTTCGCGCGCGCGATCAGTACCTTGGGACTGAAAGGCTTGGTAACGTAGTCATCCGCCCCTAGCTCAAAGCCCAATATTTTATCATCATCGCCAGATTTGGCTGTCAGTAAAATAATAGGTACACCTGAGCGGCTGCGTACCTGACGGCACACCTCCCACCCATCCATTTCCGGCATCATGATATCAAGGACGATCAGGTCAGGCTGAACCGAATCAAACCAGATTAGCGCATCTTTTCCATTGCCTGCTTCATAGACTTCCCATTTATTCTGTTTAAAATAATCCGCAATCACTTCACGAATACGTAATTCATCCTCGACGAGCAGAATTCTTTTATTCAATCGATTTCCCTCTTTCGGTCATTCTATGAGAACAGCATACCAAAGAGATGTGTCTTTTATGTGTTCTTAACACTGCCTATCAGCAGAAATGTTCACGGCAGATTCCACCTTGGATTAGGGCAAATTTGTCATGGCTCAGACCATCTCTTCCCTTTTGATCCTATCCTATAATAAAAAGAGATACAAAGTGAACAGGAGGGGCAATACATGAACAATCCAACCATTCAGTGGTTTTCCACTTCCATGGCCCAGGCTTGGCAATCCAAATCTCATACCCTTGCCGAAACCCGGGAGCATGCGAACCTGACCATTACAGAAGAAATGCATCAGCTGGTCGAAGGCTTCGGCGGCTGCTTTAACGAACTGGGTTATGTGGCCCTGAACCACCTGGAAAGCACCGAGCGGGAGCAGGTGCTCCATTCGCTCTTCCACCCCGAAGGCGAGCACAAATTTACGATTTGCCGGCTGCCCATTGGAGCCAGTGACTACGCGCTGGAGTGGTACAGCCACAATGAAACGGACGGCGATCTGGAGATGAAACACTTTTCCATTGAATGCGATCAGCAATATCTCATTCCCTTTATTCGGGAAGCGTTGCGGCTCAATCCGGACTTGAAGTTGTTCGCTTCACCTTGGAGCCCGCCGACATGGATGAAATCGCCCAAAGCCTACAATTTCGGAACTCTGCGCTGGGAACATGACATTTTGAAAGCGTATGCAATGTATTTTGTCAAATTTGTTCAGGCTTATCGTGAAGCAGGAATTACAATCCATCAGATTCATGTTCAAAATGAAGTTATTGCCGATCAAAAGTTCCCTTCCTGTGTATGGGCGGGAGAACAGCTGCGTGAATTTATTCGCGACTATTTGGGCCCTGCTTTTGCAGAACACGGACTGGATACGGAAATTTGGCTCGGTACCATTAATGCCCCCGATCCATGGGAGGAATTAACGAAGAAGACTTCCACCGGATTTGACGAGTATGCCCATACCGTGCTGAGTGACCCGGAAGCCTACAAATATATTAAAGGCGTAGGCTATCAATGGGCAGGCAAAAATGCCATTCAGCGCACGGTTGCCAGCTATCCCGAGCTTCGATACATGCAGACTGAAAATGAATGCGGAAACGGGGAAAACTCATGGGATTACGCTAAATATGTATACAACTTGTACCAGCATTACTTTACCAACGGTGTCAATGCTTATATCTACTGGAATATGGTTTTGGAGCCAAAAGGCAAAAGCACATGGGGATGGGAGCAAAACTCGATGATTACCGTTGATCCAACGAATCGAAAACCTACCTTGAACCCGGAATATTACGTCATGAAGCATTTTTCTCATTTTGTATTGCCAGGGGCCAGACGCATTGGGCTTCGCGGGTCATGGACTGGAAATGCCGTTGCCTTCCAAAATGCTGACGGACAAAGGGTGCTGGTCATCGCTAACCCGTTCCACGAATCACGCGTGCTGAATCTGTCTGTGGGAGAAACAACACACCGTCTGGAGCTGGAGCCGGAGTCATTTAACACCATCGTCATTCCTGCTTAACCGTTGCAGGTTCTGGATTTATCCTACATTGTGCACATCATCAAGCATCATCCTCCTGTCTATCATTATCAAAACACTGCTTAGTTTCCAAATGGGATGTATCTCCCTTTACGAATAGTAGTTATAAATAGTATACTTGATTCAACTACAGACAGGAGGGCGATGAACATCACTACTGTAAAAGACCGGATTGATTTGAAGCTGATTAATTGTGATAAGGAATTGACCCTTGCGGTTATCGGCGGAAAATGGAAGCTGATTATTTTGTGGCACCTCGGCATGGAGGGTACCAAGCGGTTCGGCGAATTGAAGAAGCTCATCCCTCATATTACGCAAAAAATGCTGACCAATCAGCTGCGAGAGCTGGAGGAAGATAAGCTTATTCTTCGCAAAGTTTATCCTGTGGTCCCTCCGCATGTGGAATACTCACTGACCGAGCATGGCGAGAGCCTGATTCCGGTACTGAAAGCCATGTACGACTGGGGGCAAAACTATCGCGAAAACGTGATTTGGAAAGATGGAGAGGTTGTTCAGGACGTTACACCTGTGTAATCAGCCTTATCTTCTTCATGCCAAAGAGTCTCTGTTTCCACTAATAAAGCGGCGCAGAGGCTCTTTTTGTATCCATTTTAATCTGCACTTAAAAATTACCTCTGGTGCCACTACGCAGTCGGATGATGCTTCCCATCGCTACCGCCTTCGGATTTCTTGAATTAAGTCTATACCTTGTGCGAATAATGTTTCTCGATTCATATGAACTTCAACCGTTAACACAAAAAAGCCTGAGACTGTTCATGACAGGCTCAGGCTTTACACTTCAATCAGTCCATGGCTAGATTATGCACGCAGCTTGCCCGAACGAATATCGTCCGTCATTCCTGCGTAAGGCGCCTGGGAAATCAATTGCTCGTTGTTCACACCCGCATTTTCAATGAAGGTAATGTTTGCAAATTCAGGGACTACATACTTCGGATAAGTTTCGTATTTTTCACGCGATTCTTCCATTAGCGGAATAAAATCGTTTTGATAGCGGACCGTAATCTCTGGATGCTCATGCACCCATTTTGGGAAGAAAATAATGCCGTGCATACGTTTCTCCTCAGGCATAAAGTTTAGAACAACGTCTGTGCCTGTCGGTTCGGTCCACGATACTTTATACACATTCTCCACTAATTTCACCAAATTTACCTTCTGATCACGTACCCATCGCCCGCCTACCATGCCACTATGGATACGGTAATCAATCGTATCTTCATTCTTAATGTAAATTTCGTATTCCCAGCCATTCTCATAGGTGTAGATCATGTGGCTTCCGATAAATTTGTCCATCGCACATCCTTCTTTCCTTATTATGATTTTATGAATTGAATGAGACAATGAAAAAAATAATTTTAAACATGTAAGTATGGACATGTTTTATATTACATTTAAATTGTAGCACTGTGATATACTAGTGTCAAATACCCCATGATGAGGAGAGCTACGTTGAAACGAATATTGAAATATGCCATTTTGGGCCTGGTTCATAAACAGGAAATGAGCGGCTACGATATTACGAGCCAGTTCAAGCAGGAAATCGGGCAATTTTGGAGTGCCAAGCACAGCCAGATTTATCCTGAACTCAAAAGGCTAACCGAAGAAGAGTTAATTGAATATCGCACCTCCATTACAGGAGCCAAGCTAGAAAAGAAGCTGTACTGTATCACACCAAAAGGAACTCAAGAGCTGATCGAGTGGCTGGTAAGTCCCAAAGAGCTGCCGGAAACGGAAAAGGATGAGTTTATGCTGATGCTGTATTTTTCAGCCGCCGTCCCCAAGGAAAAGAGCAAGCGGCTGTTCGAGGATCAGATCGCCAAACGTAAAAGGAAGCTGGAGCATTTATATGAGAGCAAAAAATCCCTCCAACTGTTGGACGAAAATCTTCAAGCTCCTGGCTCTCGGCAGTTCGGGCATTATCTGGTGCTGAGTCGTGCCATCAATCGGGAAGAAAGCTATATTGCATGGCTGGAAGAAACGCTGTCACTGTTTGAAGAATAGCTTTTGGAACGCAAAAAAATCCATTTCGAAAAATGGGTTTATACCTGTTTGTGAAATGGCTGAAATGCTGGTAGCATTTTCAAATGAGGCTGCTGAGGACCCATAGATCAGACGGAGTAACACAAATAAGCGGTGCCACGGGAGCCTCCTTTATGAGCACCGTTGCCGGTTTTACGAGCACAGGCTTTTCGATTACCTGATCTAAAATGACAAGTGCCCCGCAGGATACATCCTGCGGGGCACTCTCTTTATATTAAAGCGAAATTTTCACTTCTTCTCCATCTTCCCGGATGGCAAATGTCTTGACTTGTCCGGTATCTGGGTCTTGAACGATACCTGTCTCCAAATCAATCTTCCAATCGCGCAGCGGGTCATAAATGTAATGACCGGATACGATCGCCTCGGTAAGCGGCCCACCCTTAGGATGCGGGCAAGCATTTTCAACAGCGTAAAGCTTGTTCTCCGAAGTGCGAAATACTGCGATTTCCTTATCATTCAACCGGACAGTCCGTCCTATTCTATTAGGAAAATCCTTACTGTGACCAACAATAAGCCACTCAGCATGTTTGATCATTCGCTTGATTGCTCCCTTCTCCAGGCATGATTTGAACAAATTCACACAACAGACGGTGAAACGGCCTCAAATAAGTTTTTACGTGAATTCTCATCATTGATGATCTTTTTCCATGGGTCTTCAAGTTGTTTCAGCGTAAATTCGATTCGTTCGATTAAAGCTTTGCGATTATCCAGATCGTGAACGACAGCCTTCCGAATTTCTTCAAGTCCGATTCGTTCCACCCATTCCGAGGTACGTTCCAGATATTGACCTGTTTCACGGTAGAACTGCATCACGCTTGCCACAATATCAATGAGTTCATCGTCGGTCTTCACTTTGCAGAGCGAATCAGCCAGCCGTGCTTTAATACCGCCGTTGCCGCCGATAAAAATTTCCCAGCCTCCATCATTACCCACAATTCCGATATCCTTCGTACATGATTCCGCGCAGTTGCGTGGACATCCATTAACCCCTAATTTGAATTTTGCCGGGAAATCCAGTCTCTCGAATTTCCGCTCCAGCACCTCGCCCATTCCCATCGAATCCTGTGTGCCAAAGCGGCAGAATTGTGATCCAACACAGGTTTTAACTGTACGAAGCGATTTGGCGTAGGCATATCCCGACGGCATGTCGAGTTCTTCCCATACCTTTGGCAAATCTTCTTTACGGACACCAATCAAATCCAGCCGCTGGCCGCCTGTCACTTTAACAACCTTAACGTTGTATTTAAGAGAAACATCCGCTATTTTTTTCAAATCCTCTGGAGTCGTTACACCGCCGTACATTCTTGGGACTACTGTGAATGTTCCGTCCTTTTGAATGTTCGCATGCAGCCGCTCATTTACAAAACGTGAATCTTCCTCATTCTCGTGGGTATCCGGGTTAAGCATACCCAAGTAATAATTCAGCGCTGGCCGGCATTTGGAGCATCCTTCATCATTTTGCCAACCTAGTACATTCATTACTTCACGTGTCGTTGTAAGGCCCTTGGTTTTAATCGCCGCAACAATTTCATCCCGGCTCAATGTTGTACACCCACATATTCCTTGCTTGGCCGCTGACTTGAAGCTGTCGCCTAGAACATACTGGAGAATTTGTTCTACGACCGGCTTACACCCTCCACAGGACCGCGTTGCTCCGGTACATGCTTTAATTTCGTCGACTGTGGTCAGTCCATTTTCATTGATCGCATCAACAATCGCTTTTTTGGTCACACCGTTACAGCCACAGACAATTTCATCATCAGCCATCGTTTCAGCGGATAAGGCTTTGGCCCCGTCTTTACTGCATCCGGTTCCCATGAGCTGTCCATATATCTCATCCGTCATCAACGTTTGCTCACGCACATATTTTTGCAGGCTGACAGATTCAGTCACATCTCCGAACAGTACAGCTCCAACAATCTGGTTGTCACGAAGCAGCACTTTTTTGTATGTGTGCTTCCACTCATCCTTGGCTACAATCACCGTATGATCAGGCTGGTCTATGAATTCGCCAGCCGAGAAAACATCCACCCCTGAAATTTTGAGCTTGGTGGAAACCACTGACCCCTTATAGCCTTCAGTGTCCGCACCTGCCAAATGCTTGGCAATGACACTTCCCTGTTCAAACAGCGGAGCAACCAGACCGTAACAAATCCCGCGGTGTTCAGCACACTCCCCTACAGCATACACATCCGGCATGGAGGTTCTCATCAAGTCATCGACTACAATTCCACGTTTCGTTTCCAAGCCACTTTGCACAGCCACCTGAATATTGGGCTTGATCCCAACAGCCATAACGACCAAATCCGCTTCCAGTTCGCTTCCGTCCGAAAACCGCAGTCCCTGTACCCGCTCCTGACCGAACACCTCTGCCGTTTGCATTTGCATGGCAAACTTGATTCCCTGACGTTCCAGTTCTTCTTTCAGCATTGAAGAGGCTTCCCGGTCCAGCTGACGCTCCATCAAGTCTTCCATCAAATGAACGACCGTTACGTCCATACCGAGATTGACCAGGCCTTTGGCTGCTTCCAGTCCCAACAGCCCACCACCAATGACCGCTGCCTTTTTATAGGTTTTCGCCGCCTCGAGCATTGCCGTACAATCGGCGATATCCCGGAAACCGATGACGCCTGGTAATTCTTTTCCCGGAATAGGCAAAATAAATGATTGGGAGCCCGTAGCTATCAAAGCTAGATCGTAATCAATTTCCAATCCGTCTTCCGTGTGAATCTTCTTGCTTTCCCCGTCGATGCTCTGTACCATTTTCCCAGTATATAAAGTAATACCTTGATCCTTGTACCATTGCAAATCGTTCAGTATGATATCCTCAATGGTCTTACTACCCTCCAAAACATAAGAGAGCATAATCCTGTTATAGTTCGGATGTGGCTCACTTCCAAGGACCGTAATTTCATATTTATCCGTTAATTTTAAAATCTGTTCGACCGTATTGATACCAGCCATCCCATTACCTATAACAACAAGCTTCTGTTTACTGTTTATCATATACCGGTTCCCTCCATTCATTCGGCGATATTTCCTATCCGACGACATCTCCTACGTTCCTATAAATATTGTCTATATCTCTATTTTAAAGCAACAGGCCGGACTATATGTGATTTCGATCACAAAGTAGTCCGAATTATAAACATCAAGGGGTTTCCCTACTCTGATTCAAGGGGTAAAGGTAAGAAATTGAAATTAAAGGTGCAAATCAGAGGCTAAGAGAGCCTATTCTGCATGTAATTGAAGTATTGCAGCAGAAAGGTTATTTTCATCCGCATATCGATAAAGAATGGGCCATTAATGTCCTCCACAAAAAGGGGTAATACCCTTAATAGGACGATTATTCCATTGGGCGTTCTCTTTTTCAATGGATGAATTCCCTATAAATGAGCAAAACGGACCCTGTCCCACATTTCATGAGTAAAGAAATCCTATATTAGGAATACTTTATTGGCAAAAGCATCATTGAGACCCATCTCTATAAATTTCCATTCCGTGATGAAGGCGTAATCACTCTGCTTCCCATCACCTTGCCTCCATTTCATAGAAATGGATGAACGGATACCACAACAGTGCAGGACTTATCATTACAAAATGACATCTGCTCGACTACACAATTTGAAACACCGGACGATCTTCAACAAAATGTATCGGGAGCATTGGAAACTGGACGGCAAGTGTATCCGCAAGATATTTCATACCAGGCGCTTCGCTTTCGGCATGTCCCAGCATGATAAGGGCTCTGCGTTGACCCTGATACACTGCGTCCTTCACATATTCCGGCGTTTCCCATTCCGGCCCTTCACCGGCAATGATCAAATCGACATTTTCATCCGAAAATAACGGAATGGCTAGTTCACCGCCTCCCCTGTACCCTACCGCGACCCCTATTCGTTCACATGGCATCGAAAGCTCGCCAGCTACCCGTACATAACGAATATGAAGCTTGGCTTTGATATATTCGGCGACCTCCCTAACTTCCATAGTTGGAATTTCCAAAATGGTGGCCGCCGGCAACTGTTTGGCAACGCAGGTGTGCCAGTCGAGTGCCTGAAGAAGTCCCATCATTATTCCATCCGGTTGATAACGGTGTATGGTGTCATGAAAACGATAAATTCCTATCCCCGAGTCGGCGATCAGACGGGATTTATGCTGAAAAACAGAGTCTTGCAGACAACCTTCCTGTATCCCCTGATGGCTGTAAAAAATCCCTTCATGCGTAATGATAAAATTCGCGCGTAGCGAAACAGCTTGCTCTATGACATATTGCGATGCACAGAAAGCGATTACAATTCCATGCACTTCAGCATCCTTATGCCCTGGTTCAAGCAAGTCCACCGTCGCATTGGGCATGCTTATTCCCTTGGTCAGGTGATCCACCATCCGCCCCATGGTTATGGTCATACATATCCCCTCCTTATGGAGAATGCGCATCAATTATACCATTTTATTTCAATCATGGGTTCACTTTTTCTCATAAAAAAGCCAGCTCTAGAGAGCCGGCTGTAACGCTTCAACGATCCAATAATTTTTCATGGCCATCGTTGAACGCTTGTAGATTCGCCTGCAGATTATTGAATATTTTAACCAGTATAATCTAAGCGTTTACAAATTCAAAAAGCGGTTCCGGTCAAAGATGGCTGCTTGACCGGATCACTTTACAAATTGGCTTAAGCCAATACACCAAGAGCGTATCCAATAATTCCTATTGCAAATAGAGCAAAAATTAGAGCTATAGCATTCACTTTCTTTTTGAGCAGTCTCATGCACAAAAAAGTCAGCAAGAGAGGTAACAGGCCGGGCATCAATTGATCCAGAATCATCTGTATCGTCGTAACCACCTCTACTCCATCCGAACGGGTGTATCTTGATACTTCCAGTGGCACATTCAGAGTAGTCCATTTGGATACGAGTGCGCCCATGACAAAAAGTCCTAGGATGGAGGCCGATTCCGTAAGCTTTTGCAGCCGGTTTCCGGACATATCGGACACAATCTCCGTCCCTTTTTGATAGCCGTATTTTAGTCCGTACCACTTGGTTGCCAGACGAATAACATTAAAGAGCAAGAAAAAAAGGACAGGCCCGATCACGCTCCCGGATAAAGCAAGGGAGGCTCCGAGCGCAGCCAGAACGGGGCGCAGCGTTCCCCAGAAAATAGGGTCCCCTACCCCGGCTAAAGGCCCCATCAAGCCGACTTTCACTCCACTTATGGTAGCATTGTCAATCGGCTGGCCATTGGCTTTCTGCTCCTCCATAGCCGCCGTTACACCCATAATCGGTGCAGAGATAAACGGTTGAGTATTAAAAAACTCCAGATGCCGCTTTAATGCTTCTTTTTGGTCTTCCTTCTTGCTGTATAGCCGCTTGATTGCCGGAATCAAGGTGACACAAAAACCAATCGACTGCATACGCTCAAAGTTAAACGAGCCCAGCAGGAACCATGAACGGAAAAACATTTTGTTTAAATCGCTTTTTGTCAATTTTTTTTCTTCCATAGTACCCCACTCTTTCATTAGGTATTTCTTTAGAGCTCTTCAATTTCACCCATTTGATCTTTTCGCTGGCTATATTTAGGATTGAGCTGAATATACAGCAGAGCCAGAACCGCCCCCATGATTCCAAAGCCAACCAGATTGATGCTTGTAAATGCCGCGATGACAAAGCCCAAGAAAAAGAAAGGCATCAGATATTTGGCTGACATCATGTTAATAACCATGGCATACCCTACAACGACGATGAATCCTCCTGCAATTTGCAACCCTTTTGTAATGACATCCGGGATCGAATCCAGTAAAGTCGTAACGAGACCGGTTTCTGCTGCAATAGCCACCAATACAGCAGGCAGCGCGACGCGTAATCCCTGAAGAAGGAGGGCGATGAAGTGACATAATTCAATTCCTCTGAAATTTGAAGATTCGGCATATTTATCTGCCAGGTGCTGAAAAAACACGGTAATCGTCCTAACAAAAATGGTCAGCACTTGTCCGGCAGCCGCAATCGGAATCGCAACGGCAATTCCGGCGCCGATCGACTGGTGCCCGACAATAACCAATAAGGTTGAGACTACACTGGCCAAAGCCGCATCTGGAGCCATGGACGCCCCGACATTCATCCAGCCCAAAGCCATCAATTCGAGCGTACCGCCTAGAATAATACCTGTTTTGAGATCCCCCAAGACCAGACCGATCAGTGTGCACGCTACTATAGGCCGATGAGTCTGCCCTTCATCCAAAACACTGCCCATTCCGCAAATGGCTGCAACCAGCGCTACCATTACGATTTCAAAAACACTCATGTTTGACCCCCTCTCTTATGCCAACCTGCTGCTAAAACTGAACATTCTGAAGCTTGTTAATCAAATTGATTTTAGGATCACTGGCTACTTTTCTAATTTCCAGTTCAATCCCCTTTTCGTGCAATTTATGAAATGCCTCTACATCCTGCTTGTCTACGGACACCGCTCCGGTAATCTGTGTTTTGCCTTCTTTAAAGCACATCCCGCCTACATTTACCGATGTGAACGGTACCCCACCTTCTACAACCCGCAGTACATCAGTCGGATTAGTAAACAGGAACAAGGTCTTAAAATCGTTATATTTAGGGTTGTTGTAAGCTTCAATCGCTTTCGCAATCGTGACGACATAAGCCTTAATTCCCGGCGGCGCCACCTGTAACAATAAGGTTTTGCGTAGTGTATCCGCAGCGACCTCATCGCTGACAGCGATAATTTTGTTACACTTCGTTTCCTTCACCCATACAGTAGCTACCTGACCATGGATCAGACGGTCATCAATACGAACAAATGAAATTTCCATACCTATAATTCCTCCTCTGTTTGTATGTCCCGGATGCCACGAAAAGACTTCATCGAATCCTGACCCGCACGGATTGCCAGATCACTCAGATTCTCCACGTTCTCCAGCCCTCTATTTGTCAGCAGGTCTACGATCATTGGCAGGTTTACTCCTGTTACAATGTCCATTTTTTCATAGCCGGCTACAATCCTGCTGGCTGCATTATAGGGGCTGCCACCAAACAAATCGACGAGAAAGATAAGTCCATCCGTCCAATCAATCGTTTCCAATGCCGCTTTGTACTTCTCAACGAGTCCGTTAACGCTTTCACCAGGCTCAAACGTCACCCCTACCACATTTTCCAGATGACCGAAAATCATTTCCGTGGATCTTAAGATCTCTTCGGAAAATTTCCCATGTGTTCCAACAATAACACCTATCATTTGTTTCACCCCCTCCTTGCATCCTTCGTCTATACTTACTATGCAAGTCTCGTGCCAACATTCTGTATGATTCGTTCCATCATCAAAAAAAAGACCAAACCCTCGGCTGTTCCGGGGATTTGGTCTTTTCTCACCACCTGCTTATTTTGCTCATCCGCATAATTCATACACATCCAGCATCATTTTATACACTTACGCCATTACTCGGGAATACAGTTATATACTTCGCTTAGGAATTCACAAATATAATATTTTTCATCATTGGTCAGTTTCATGTTCATACTGGATGCAAATATATTGCAGGAACGGTTCACCGCATCAAGAACTCGTTGATCAAGCGAGGAAACATCCTCTTGATATATTAACCCTTCTCCAATAACCATTCGTTCCATGGCATGAGCCGTATGAACGACAAGCTGAACTTTCTTTGCATAATGAAAGTCGACTTTCAGTTCCTGTTCCAGCTGCTCGATAAATTTCATCAAGATTCCCAAGATTTTGTGGGGATTCAGATAAGTCATAAACTCCTTTAGTGTATCCTCACATAGATCTCTAACGACAATGCTTTCGTTAGCATGCATAACAGGCAGTTGATTATTCAGCAACAGCTCTCTTAATGCCTGTTCACCGCTTGCCTCGATCAGTTTTTCCAAAGGAATAAACGGTATATTCAGCTCGCTTGGACTCTTAACTCCAATCACGGCAAGAATCGTATGCTTGGTCCGTAAATCCTTCACCACTTTGTCCAATTCCCTGATCTTTGCCGGCACAACGGCAATTTTCTCTTCTGTTAAGTCGTATACGACCTTCTCCACAAACTCCTTCAGCTTGACTGCAGCGCCTTTACCAGAAGAACAAACCGTCACAATTACCTTATTACTGACCTTCTCTGCTTTCACTTCGGCGTTTCCATTGTTATATCCACGGAAGTCCTTCAAAGATTGATAGATTTCCTCTATATTCATATCAAAAATACTGGCCTTTCGCACAGCCTCCAACGTAAGTGGAGTTGAAACCATATCAATGGTTCTAACCTTGATCCCGACACGTTCCATAATGGTTGCTTCAAAATTAAGCAGGGAGCCCATATCAACCAGCAGCAATACGCCTCTGCCATTATCAATATCCTTTACTTTTTCAATAATAACCTCCAGGATTTCTCTGGGGCTGACATCCAGAGGCATGTCTACTGCGCAAATATTTGAGCTTCCCAGCAGGCTGTCGACAACACCGACGATACTGCTTGCCGTACTGTTACCATGTGCAGCTACGATAATCCCCACATTTCCCTGATGCTCCTCTTCCACCGATTTCAGAAGAATCGCCACATAGGTAGTCTCGGCATCAGGCACGCTGACTTCGAACTTGGATTCAATCAAATCCTTGATAATGAGTGCCAGTCTGTATTCTTCATCCTGATCATTAATCGGATCATAGATTTGTTTGCTGACATATTTTTTCTCACGGATTCGCTTTAAAAAGGCACTCAAATGAAGGCTGAAGGCATAAACAAACCTGTCGCTGTACTTTCTGTTCAGTTCTTTTTGAGCCATCTCCTGCATCTGTTCAGCGAACTCCAGGATGTTTCTGCCCACGATTTTAAGGATCCGTTCCCGTCCCCCTTTGATGGTATAGAATCGGTTATAGAAGCTTTTGATATGAATATTGACATCTGTAGTAATAAATTTATTAATAAAGTTATCGTCGAGTCCTTCTTCCTTAAGCATCCCTATTTTGTCTTCAATCAATTTGTAAAGGTTAAACGGCAGTTCAGAAGCGTCTGTTTCATCCATTCCTTTGCTACCTTCAGGAGTAATATACAGCGAGGAGTTGACGATTTCCATTTCGGCAATCTCCTTGCGGTTTTTCCCCATATTAAATAGACCTTCCTTGATATTTCCAGGCAAAATTTTAAAATCAAGTTCAATTTCTTCCTTATTTTCATGTATGCTGTTCAGAAATCCTTTGGCACACACAAGCTGAATGTTCGATTTCAACTGGCCAATATTGCCATAGGTTACGCTGCCAATCAGTGCTTTTACAGTTTCCAGTTCAACCCGAATCGGCTTGTTCACACGATGGGCCTCGTTTGCAAAGAGATGCTTTAGAATCAAAAACCGCTCTTCAACTGTTCGCTCTTGCAGGGAAGGAATGTTGATCGTAATCGGTATCCGTCTAATAAAGGTTTTAAGCATGGAAGAACCGGGATCTTCGGTCGTAGCACCGATGAGCAGCACATTCGCTTCCCGCTTGCGCTCTGACTCGCCCAATTTGTTATAACTGTTGGTGTCCATGAAATAAAATATCATTTCTTGGCCTTCTGGAGGCAGCCGATGAATCTCATCCAAAAACAGGATGCCTCCATTAGCTTTCTCGACCAGCCCCTCCCTCTCCCGATCAGCCCCGGTAAACGCCCCTTTCACATGACCAAAAATGTGGGAAAGTAGCAGTTGAGGGTTATTGTAATAATCAGCGCAGTTAAATACGACAAACGGTGCTTGCTCTGAAAACCGCTTCATATATTTCCCATAATTATACATTAACCTGGCGAACATCGTTTTTCCCACGCCAGTCTGCCCCACAATCAGCGTATGCAGGCCCTTTGGCGGGTATAATATCGCCGCTTTTCCCTGCTCCACCTGATTTCTCATACTCCCCATGAAACCGATTAAGGCGTGAAACGGATCGACTTGCTCTCCAGGCAGCAATATTTCATTAATGCTGTTGACTTGGATTTGTTTCTCCTTCAGTTGGACTCTAAAAATCTCCTCAATTATCTGCTTGTGCAAAAACTTGACGGGTCTTCCTTTGATTTTAATAATCAAATCGGCGCGAAGCAGGCTGTTTAGCTCCTTGCTTACATTATTTCTTAGCATATTCTGATGATCGGCTATTTCCGCCGCCGTAATGCCATCGCCGTCCAGCAAAGCCTCTACCGACAGTTTCTTTGTACCCTTGGCAATATACTCTAGGATCTCATCAATTCGTTTCACAGTATTCCCCCAGGTGACTAGTTCTCATGTAATTAGTATATTAAAAAAGAAATAATCCTCTACAAAAAAATAAACTCACAAATTTTCTTTTCCAAGATCAGAGGTTGGCAGTATAATTGCATTAGCTTCACGAATAAGTTTCACTAAAAGCTATATTGTTGCCCAGCAAGGAGCTGAGATAAAATGATACGCTACGGATTACAGCAAGAGCAAGCATTCAGGCTGGTTATGACTCCTGAATTACGACAAGCTATCACGATTCTTCAATATTCTTCAGCCGATCTAATGTCCTATCTTCATGAGCAAGCGGATGAAAATCCGATCATTGATTTGACAGAGATCGACATGTCCATCGAAAGAATAAATAATGAGGAAGAACATTCACCACGAAAAAACGATAATCCGGTAGATATTCTGGATTTTGTCTCTAATCCTGCAGATAATTTATATAGACATCTCAAAGCGCAACTTGGGATGGTCCGCGGGTTATCCAAGCTACAACAGATGATTGCCATGTTTCTTATTGGGAATTTAAATGATAAAGGCTACCTCGAGCTGGAGGTAAATACAGTTGCCGGAATACTTGGTGTCCCTACCGAAGAAGTTGAAAATATACTCGCCCTGATCCAAGGCTTTGAACCGGCAGGAATCGCCGCCCGCAGCCTGGAGGAATGCCTTCTTTTGCAGCTGCGGTATGCCGGCAATGATGATGTTTACCTGGAAGAGGTCGTGCGGCACCACATGGTCAACCTTTCATGTAACCGCATACAAAAGATCGCGGACGCTCTGGGTATCGACATTCGCGAGGCACAGCAAATCACCAACCAGATACGCAAGTTGAATCCTTGTCCGGGAGCGGCATTCGCCCCATGTGAACACCAATATCATATAGCAGATATCTCGGTAGAGAAATCCAAAAACGACTACATTGCGACAGTTAATGATATCACAGTCCCACGCGTTGGGATTAATCCTTTTTACCAGCGAATGCTTCGGGAGCAAGGGATGGGGAAAGAGAAGCAGTTTCTTCATGAGAAGATGAATACAGCATTATGGCTTATTCATAGCCTTGAGCAACGCCGCCTGACCCTGATGCGTGTAGCCCAAGCCATTGTTGATAGGCAGCAGGAATTTTTCGAGCATGGTGTTCATTATCTCAAACCGATGACCCAAAAGGAGGTTGCTGAAATAACCGGCTTGCATGAATCTACGATCAGCCGGGCTGTCAGTAATAAATACATACAGACGCCCCGTGGATTGTTTGAGCTTAAATATTTCTTCACCTCCGCCCTGGGGTCAAAAGACGGAGATGCCACTTCATCGGAGAGCGCAAAAATGCGTATTAAGCAAATCATCGACGACGAAGAAAAACGAAAACCGTTTTCGGATCAGGCAATCACAGAATTGCTGGCAAAAGAAGGGCTAGAGCTGTCACGCAGAACAGTGGCCAAATACCGGGAAGAACTCGGATATCTTTCCTCTGGTAAGAGAAAGATATTTTAAGGCTTCGGTGACCATATCGGTTATAGCCCTCAGAAGTATTTCTCATTGAGCAGGTCTAGGCGGCGATTCGCCGCCCTCTGGCCTTGACTCGGTCATGGCGGCTCAACAGAAATCCCACCAAAGAAGCGGTGGATTGCTGAAAAATCATGCCCAGCACCACAGGCAGCGCCACCGGGGCCGGGAAATAGATAATGGCATGCACGGCTCCTGCGCTGATATTGCGCATGCCGCCGTTAAAGACAAGCGCCGTTCGGCCGGCATCATTCCATCTCATCAGCCTGGAGATCAGGTAACCGATCACAATCCGGTAGAAGCAAAGCCAATTATCGATAGGCATACCCCCGACAAGCTTTAGATTAAAAACCCGTCAGATATGGCGCGATTACAGACCCGTATTCATCACGACAAGAGCCATAGCCAACTTGGAAAACGGACCTAATCGAGCTCTCCACACCTCTTTGATCTTTCCCTACCCTATTCCACCGTTCCGTAAACGATCTGAAATACACGATAAACCGCCAAAGATAGGCTTTTTTTGATATAAACTAAAAAATTTCAGCTTAAGGATAGGTATTCTGGCCAAATTATTATAATATGAAAGGTATAAAAATTTTCAGCCCACAGAGAATATTTACAGAAAGAGAGTGGTGATATACCATGCAGGGAGAAACGTTGACACGGGGCTTGAAAAACAGGCACGTACAGCTAATGGCCATCGGAGGGGCAATTGGTACTGGATTGTTCCTGGGAGCAGGAAAATCAATCCACCTGGCAGGTCCGTCCATCCTGATCGCTTACATCATTACAGGTATGGTTCTGTTCCTGCTTATGCGAGCATTGGGAGAGCTGCTGCTCAGTAATTTGAAGTATCATTCGTTTGTAGATTTCGTAAGTGATTATTTGGGGAATATGGCCGCTTTTATTACGGGTTGGACCTACTGGTTCTGTTGGATTTCAATTGCGATGGCGGACCTGACGGCAGTCGGGCTATATACTCAGTATTGGTTTCCGCAGGTTCCTCAGTGGATGCCAGGGTTAATCGCCCTTGTGATTCTGCTCCTTATGAACCTGGCAACGGTTAAGCTGTTCGGAGAGATGGAATTTTGGTTTGCCCTAATCAAGGTTTTGGCGATTCTGGCCTTGATTGTCGTTGGATTATTTATGATTGTCAAAGGCTTCTCCACCGCCAAGGGACCTTCGAGCTTCACGAATCTATGGAGTCATGGCGGAATATTCCCGAAAGGGATTCATGGTTTTCTGCTTTCTTTTCAAATGGTGGTCTTCGCCTTTGTAGGCATGGAGCTTGTTGGACTGACAGCAGGGGAAACCGAGGACCCTGAAAAGGTCATTCCGAAGGCGATCAATAATATTCCGATCCGGATTCTGCTCTTCTATGTTGGCGCATTGCTGATTATCATGAGTATTTATCCGTGGAACGAGATTGTGCCGAGCGAAAGCCCGTTTGTACAGGTATTTACAGCCATCGGCATGGCCGCAGCAGGGGGAATTGTCAATTTTGTTGTGCTGACGTCTGCGGCTTCCGCCTGCAACAGTGCTATTTTTAGTACAAGCCGAATGGTGTATTCCATGGCCAAGGACCGCAACGCTCCGAGCTCGCTCAGCCGACTGAACGGCAGGATGGTTCCGTCCAATGCGTTGATGTTCTCCAGTATCGTCATTCTGATTGCGATTATCCTGAACTATGTAATGCCGGAGGGGGTATTTACCCTGATTACGAGTGTATCTACCGTTTGCTTTATCTTTGTTTGGGGAATTATCGTGATCAGCCATATGAAATACCGCCGTACCCAGCCGGAGCTGGCTCGCCGCAACCCATTCAAGCTGCCGCTGTACCCGCTGTCTAACTATGTGGTACTGGCTTTTCTCGTCTTCGTTCTGGTCATCCTGGCATTGGCCGAGGATACGAGAGTGGCGTTGTTTGTTACGCCGGTATGGTTCATACTGGTAGCCGCAATCTATCTGCTCAGAAAGAAAAGCTCGAGTTCGAACAAACAGTAGCGTATAAAGTTCGTTTCACACGAAAATCGCCCAACTGGATGGGGCGGTTTTCGTGCCTTTATAGAAGCTGAATGCTCCTGTATATCTCAAAATCTCCACAGACATGGAGCTGCAACACTGTAAGCAACCATTATAGTTGATACTCAACTTTTTTTCATACAACTGAACCACGATATGCGTCAGAAACTTCTTGAGCATGATCATAATAACCTCCACCTAGTTTTGGAACAGGGTTGCCATCTAGGTCTCTCTGTGCTCCTTTTAAATCCATTTCGGTTAAATTTGAGTATGTTCTTTCTTGTTGATTCAAAGTAGCCCTTCTCATTAACAGAGTTTTTGATTTCCGCTCAGTTTCATCCAGGTCTTTCATAAAAGGACTTTCCCTATACGTCCCATACTCTATCAATTAAAAAAATACGAAAAAGCGAAGATAACAAAAACACGACAACCATGGTGGTATCTGACCATGATCGACCTGTTCAATGTAATCAAAAGCTTTATTTAGAGCGTCAAGAAGTTTGTGTAAATAAAAATAACCTTGAAAGGCCGTTAACTCCGTTTGAAGCAGGTGGTTCATGGCTTTTTCCAAGTGATCACGGAAAACCTGAGTAACACCTTGTTTGCTGACTAGAGCTTGGACTAAATCTACTCTCTTTCAAGGGTATATTTAACAGTAATTCATCTTTATATATGTATCGGACAAATTAGTTATTTTGTTACAGAAAGAACCATAACTGTGTTAAATAAAAAAAGGTAGGTTCGCAATTGAACCCACCCATTCGAAGAAATTAAATATTATTTATTTTCTTTTACCGAACGACCACAGTCCCATGTAAGGACCCCAAGCACATCATTCCTCCCTGAACGGATTTTTTTAGCATTGAACCTGTTGTGCTCATGGCCATCCCAAAGAATCAGTAGTACCACAGCACTCAACAACATCAGCGTATTTTAATTCTTTTCTTTTGTCATTTAAAAGCTTTCATGGCCTTTCTTAGCTCTTTGAAGGAAGGACGTTTGCCGTACATTAAGACGCCTGTTCGATAAATCTTGGCGGCCAGCCAGCCAAGGAATAGGATCGAGGCGACCAGAATAGCAAGTGACAGCCATATTTCCAGCAGGCTTGCCCGTTCCAAACCAATGCGCAGCAGCATGACGGTCGGAGAAAAGAACGGAATGTAGCCGGCCACCTTAACGAACATCGTGTCAGGTGCGGCGATATTGAAGATACCGATATAAAAGGCCGCCAGTGAAAGCACGGTAATCGGCATAATCGCTTGTCCCAGTTCCTCCGTGCGGCTAACGATGGAGCCGACAGCCGCGAACAATACCGCGTATAGAAAGTATCCAAGGATGTAAAAAATCAAACCGTAGCTGAGCACCGCGGTGTTCAACTGCGCCAGGTCCAGCCCGGCTGAGCTGAGGATGACATCGTTATGCGGCAGCATCAGATTGGCACATACGACGATGGCAAAAACCGCGATTTGGAGCAATCCGACCAAGAAGATACCGATAATCTTCCCGAACATCTGGGTCAACGGCGATACGCTCGTGATGAGAATCTCCATAATGCGCGAGCTTTTTTCCGAAGTCACCTCTGATGCAATCATATTGCCTGTCATCATCGTTGAAGTGAAGAACAGGATCATCAGGACATAGACCAGGCCGTAGTTAATCATAGAGACTGATTTATCCTTGGTCTCTACCGCCCCCGCTGTTTCAGACGGTTTGTCCACCTCTCTGCTATCTACGACTACAGGCGTGCTAATTTCACGAACTTGATCGCTGGTCAACGTGCTGCCGCCAATGATCGCTTGAACCTTTGCCGCCTGAAGCCCTGTCTGCAGCAATATGATAACTGCGGGGGATGGTTCTTTTTGTACAGATACGTACTCCACTCGGGGAAACGCTTCTCCATTGGCGACAGACTCCTTAAGCTCGACATAGCCTTGCAGCTTCCCGTCTTTCAATGCCTGCTGCATGGCCGGAGCCTGCGCACTGTCGTAACGCACCCAACTCGCTGCCGGATTGGATTGCTCTTTCGTGAATTTCTCCAATTGATTCGCAACCTCTGTCTGGTTCCCGGCAATCAGTGCCAGACGCTGATGCTCGAGTGCTGTTTTCCCGAAGCCTCCTGCACTACCTGCCCCTTCTCCTTTAAACAAAGAAATCAAATACGGCAGGTTCATGCCCAGAGTAATGAGCAAGGCCAGCACCAGCGTCGTAATGATAAAAGATTTGGTTCTCGCCTTCTGGCGAAACGTAAAACCGATCACTGTACCCAATCTATTCATGCGAATCACCCACCTCTCGTATGAAAATTTCGTTCAGTGTAGGCTCCTTGATCTCAAAATGCTCCACATCCGTTTGTTCCAGAGCCGTTTGTAAAATCAGCTTTGCCGCATCCGCGTGCTCAATATGCAGCATCCAGCCGCGATCCATAGGCTCCACGCGACGCACACCAGACAATTGCTCCAGTCCGTTCACTCCGCCTGTGGTGATGAGACGGACTTTTTCACGCGGGTAGCGATTTTTGATGTCCTGTACACTTCCCTGCACAACTGTATTGGAACGATGCAAAATCGTAATATGTCGGCACAACTCCTCCACGTGCTCCATGCGATGGGTCGAAAATAAAATCGCAGCTCCAGCGTCCCGCAGCTCCTTCACCGTATCCTTAAGCAGCTCGACGTTCACGGGATCAAGCCCGCTGAAAGCCTCGTCCAATATGAGCAGTGTCGGGCGATGCACGACCGCTGCGATAAAGCCCATTTTTTGCTGGTTCCCTTTGGATAGCTCTTCAATCCGCTTGTCGTAATATTCCGGTACCCCAAAGCGTTCCAGCCAGTAGCGCAGGCTCTTGTCCGCCTCCTTGACCGACATGCCGCGCAGCCTGCCCAAATAGATTATTTGCTCGCTCACCTTTACTTTAGGGTACAACCCGCGCTCCTCGGGCAAATAGCCCATCGTCCGCTGAAGCTCCTTGCTGTACGGCTTCCCTTCATATTGAATGCTTCCCCCGTCAGGGTAAATCAGGCCGAGGACCATCCGCATCGTTGTCGTTTTACCTGCTCCATTGCCGCCCAGCAGTCCATAAATCTCGCCGCCATTCACATTCAGCGAAATTCCATTTACCGCAGTATAGTTTCCATACTGCTTTACAACCTGTTCCAGCTGCAGCTTACTCATAAGTGCTCCGCTCCTTTCCTGTGTGCGAAAGTCTCTTCATTTCCCGATAGTTGCCCGGCAGACCAATGCATTAAAATATCATCCAGCTCCAGACGACGTACACGAATGGGGTGGATGCCCGCTTGCTCCAAGACGAAGCTGGCCTCGATGGCCGCTAAAGTTACAATTCGCTGCAATCGGCCCTCACTCTCCGTCTCTATAACCCCCGGAAGCTCCGAGGCTTCCTCCGGCGTGCCCTCAAACCACATTTCCTTGCTATTTTCGAGCAGATGGTCCTTTTCCAGCTTGCCGAGCATCCGGCCTTCATGCATCAGGACAACGTAATCGGCCAAGCGCTTGACTTCATCCAGGATATGAGTGGCGATCATAACCGTTGTTTTACCGTTTTCCATACAACCCCGCAGTTCTTCCAGCATAACCTTCCATGCAAAAGGGTCCAGACCGGACGAAGGCTCATCCAGCAGCAGCAGACGAGGATGAGGTGCCAAGGCAGCAGCCAGCTCAAACTTGCGCCGCTCTCCCTTGGACATGCGCGATAATTTCGTATGCGGAGGAACCTGAAATCGGCTCATCAGACGCTGAAAACGTGTTTCATCCCAGCCGGGATACCATACCGCTCGAAAAGCCGCTGCCGCTTCTGCCGTGAGCCGATCTTCCTCACGAGCCGGATGCTCCGGCACATATCCGATCCATTGCCGCGTATCGGCAGGCATACCTTCTGGATACGCTTGACCGAACCAACGAATTTCACCAGCATCCGGGTGAACGAGTTGGGCCAGCAAATGAATCAATGTGCTTTTCCCCGATCCGTTATGTCCAACCAAAGCAACCACATATCCCGGCTCAATGGTCAAATGAATCGGCCCAATCTGACGGTCTCTCCGGGTTTTATAAACATGGTTCATCTCAATAATCGGTGTTTTCACCTGTATTTCCGTCAGAACTTCCTCACGATTGTTTACATGGTTTTTCACGGGCGTCACTCCTTTGCTTGGGCTTCATACCTTTTCTTCACCATCTCTGCAAAAAGCTCCAACAGTTTCTGTTCCTCCATCTGTACAGCAATCCCTGTAGCAATCGCTGTGTCCAATGCTTTAGTCACCGCTTTGAGTCGATAGTCTGAACGCATATCTTCCTCAACCTGAGCGACGAAGGTTCCCGTTCCCTGGCGGGTACGAAGCAAGCCTTCGTTCTCCAGATCCTGATAAACCCGCCGGACAGTGATCACGCTGCAACGAAGCGTCCCCGCAAACTCCCGGATGGAGGGAAGCAGCGTTCCCGCTGTAATCTGTCCGGTAACGATAAGGGAACGAAGCTGCTTTTCTATCTGTGCATACAACGGCTCCGCGCTATTCTCGTCAATGTACACCGGTATATTCACCTACTTCCCTCCTCTCTGCATTTTGCGTACATACTGCTATGCCAGATCGCGCCTTACAAGCCTGCGCAGAGTTATTCGATAGGACACCAATATAGCCAGACTCCCCATCGCCAGCGCTCCCCACATTACGGGGGACAATAGCTGCCACTCCTTGATGAAAACCGCTGTTATCGATACCAGATTGGCCCCATATATTCGAACAATAACCGAAATCATTCCGCAAATCACCATGATGACAAGGGATAGCCAAAAGTAGGCTTTTCCTCTTCTAAGAAATTCCAAATAAATATATAAGGCCTGAATTAGCATCCCGTAGCCTATCCAAGTCAGAGCAAATGATATAAAGAAACCCGGGCCGGCATATACCCGAAGCGTCCCTGACAGCGTAAATAGAAGCATAAAAAATACCACGCTGTTCCCGACAAACGCTAATATCGCTTGTTGAATTCGACTCATAATCACCGCGCTCACCAGGATGGGCAATGTGCGAAGGAAAGCCAGCATATGTGTATAGGAATCTTCCTGCAAATATTTAAAGGTACGATGGTTATAAATGAAACCAAGAAACGGGGTCAGCACCAGCATGACAAAATCAGCTGCCGGATTTAAAGCTCCACTCTTGCCTAACTCTATACTCACCACAAAGCTTATGGTAAAACCCAGATACATAGTAAAAAGTAACGTCCACAACAGCACATATGGATTATTGCGAAGATCCTGACGGGTAATCGTCCATGCCTGCTTCATGATTGTCATTATTTTATCCTGATCCCTTCTTGCACCGCCTGTAATGACAAACTCGGCTTTGATGGCTTCCAAGGATCATTACAGCAACCAGTGTTATTACTGTATATATCTTTATACACAGTATATAAACGATGAGGCACACCTGTCAACACTACGGAAATTAAACTGTGCGTACAATCACAGGGGCTCACCACAACCTGTGCTACTCTGTAACTGATAAACGTTCTCACTAAGGGGATAGTCAAATGGATAAGCTGCTGCATTGGGATGAGCCGATATTTAACCTTGTCAGCCGGCATTCCGAGGTCAAGGGTATTATGGTGGAGCTCGGTTTTCACGATATCGCCAGGCCTGGCATGCTACAAACTGCAGGGCGTTTTATGACATTGTCCAAAGGAATTGCATTGAAAAAAATGAGCATGGAAACCGTGGAGCAAACATTTTTGCAGCATGGTTTTACCATTCAAAAATAAAGGAGCTACCAAACATGAGCGAGCTAATTAACAACCGTGAGCATACAGCGCAGGAATTAACGGAACGCCAGCGAACCCTGAAGGAAATTATCAAAGAATTACACGCCGGAAAAAGTGTGGAGGAAGTCAAAGCGCGCTTCGCAGAAGCAGTTGGCGGAGTAAGCGTGGCTGAAATTTCGGCCATGGAGCATGCACTGATGACCGAAGAGGGAATCCCTGTGTCGGAAGTCCAGCGGCTCTGTTCCGTGCATACGTCAATATTCAAGGGCTCGATTGAGGATATTCATCGTCCTTCCGGACCCGAGGAACAGCCAGGCCATCCTGTTCACACATTCAAGCTGGAAAACCGCGAGATCGAACGGCTGGTCAACTTCCAGTTGTCATTGCACGCAGACCAATTTCAAAGGGATGACAGCCCCAAGATTATTTACAAACTGCTTGAGGATTTAAGTCTGCTGATGGATCTCGACAAGCACTATAGCCGTAAAGAAAATTTGGTATTTCCCTATTTGGAGCGATATGGAATTTTCGGCCCAACCAAAGTTATGTGGGGAGTGGACGACGGCATTCGTGACGCCATCAAGGAGGCAAAAAATCTGCTCGCTCAATATAGCGGAGATCGTGAGCTGATCGGCAAGAAGCTTGCCCATATCATGAGCGAAGTCAACGAAATGATATTTAAGGAAGAAAATATTTTGCTGCCAATGGCGCTTAGCAAGCTAACCGAGGATGAATGGCTGAAAATAGCTCAGGAAAGCGCGGAAATCGGATTCTGTCTGACCGCACCAGAACGGGAATGGATACCCGAACGGGCAGAGGAGCCTGCCGAAGCTCTTGAGCAAAAGGAAGATGCATCCGGAACGCCGCAAGGCTTCGTACGATTTGAGACGGGGATTGTATCTGTGCAGCAATTGGAGCTGTTGCTGAATCATCTTCCTGTTGATCTGACCTTTATCGATGAAAATGATGTTGTTCGCTATTTTTCACACGGCAAAGAACGTATTTTTGCCCGCGCAAAAGCCGTCATTGGCCGTACGGTACAAAATTGCCACCCGCCTCAAAGTGTGCATGTCGTTGAAAAGCTGCTGGAAGACTTTAAGGCAGGCCGCAAGGATGTTGAGGATTTTTGGATACCGTTTAAGGACAAGTTTGTCTATATCCGCTATTTTGCCATCCGTGATGCCGAAGGCCGCTACATGGGAACACTGGAATTTACGCAAAATATCGCGCCGATCCGCTCCTTGGAAGGGCAAAAGCGAATTCTATCAGAATAGTCGCCAGCCATACGCCACCATGTTCAGGTTTTTGCCGCCAATATGAATCAGGTGCTGCTCTACGACAAGCCTAGCCCCCAGCTTTTCATAAAAAGCACACGCCGGATTATCCGCTAGCACCCACACGATCGCGGAGTGAATGCGCATACTGCTGAGGTGCTGCAGCAGACGCATAAATAAGCCTTTTCCCAATCCCAAACAATGGTATTCCTTTAAAACATAAATAGCTGTTATTTCTCCCCCATACGGGGGGTATTCACCTGACTTTTCCGGACCTCCGCTTATAAATCCGATAATTTCCCCCTGCTCATTTTCCGCTACATATACCAGATGACCATCTTCACCAGAAAGATTCGCATTCCACAGTTCTGTTCTTTGCTCATAGGAAAGCTGTTCCAGAACCTCGGCCGGCATTATATTTTTGTACGTCGTTCTCCAGCAATCCACATGCACCTTAGCGATGTTCGCAGCATCCGATAGCATCGCTTCCCTGATCATCATTCGATTCTCACTCCTGTTTGCAATATGATGCTTTCAATTCTATGACAAGCCCATCTCAGGCTTACTTTACTATACATTTGGGCTACTGTCCGTAACATATATCAAGACTTATCAACAACAAGCATCAATCGAATTGGAGAGTGATGTTCGGCTCTTCCATATGTACCGGAGAAAAACTACCTAGAGAGCCTTATGCAAGGGCAGCATATTGGACTCCCTAGGGCACACCTATCCATTACGAGGTCAAAATGTATGGGCCGTTCTTCGTGATCGCAATCGTATGCTCGTATTGTGCGCCCCAGCTGCCGTCGGCCGTACTGATGGTCCAGCCATCATCGCCCCACAGCACCGCTCCTTCGGTTCCGAGCGTAAAAATCGGCTCGATGGTGATCACCATTCCTTCGCGCAGCGACAATCCCGTTCTGGGGCGGCCATAGTGCGGAACCTCCGGCGGTTCATGCATCTGGCGACCAATCCCATGCCCGATCAGCGGCTTGACGATACCAAACCGCCGCCAGCCTGCTGCTTTTTCTACCGCATGCCCGATATCCCCCAGCGTCCTTCCTGGACGTGCGGCCTCGATTCCGCTCATCAGCGCCTTATGGGTCTGTCGAAGCAGCCGTGCTACCGGACGACTGACGTTGCCTACTGCATAGGTCCATCCCCGGTCGGCCAACCAGCCGTCCTTGTTGACGACGATGTCGATGGTTACAATATCTCCTTCATGAAGTATTCGTTCCGAGGGAAAACCATGGCATACAACCTCGTTGACCGAAGCGCAGGTTGCGTAGGGAAAGCCTTTGTAGCCCTTTTGTTCCGGTGTGGCACCGCGCTTGCTCAAAAACTGTTCCACCCATGCATCAATTTCGAGCGTTGTGATCCCCGGAAGAATACGGTTCTCCAGTGCACGATGACAATCAGCCAAAATGCGCCCGGCTTCTCTGATATAACCGATTTCCTCCGGTGTTCGTATCGCCACCTCCATTAGGAAAGCCGCCTCCTTTGTGCAAACAATTTTACTAAACCTATCCCATTGTATGCAGGATGAACACAAAAAAACCGTCTCCTCTGTGGATAGACGGTTTAAATAGGCGAAATTCTATTTTGGGCTGGGACCGTATCTTTTAAGATACTGAAGAATTCATGCGACCGAGTTCGTTTTCCACCACCATGGTCAACTCTTCCTCATACCCTCCTGTAATCCGGTATTTTCGCACATATTCCTTTACAAATTTTTTGGGATCCTTGGGCCGGAAAATTCGAGTCATTTCCCGCAGACTTTCCTTAACTTCATTGTGACCTTTCGTTGCCATGTAACTCCCTCCCAAAACGTTGAAAATAAGTGCTCCGTTGAAGAGAATGCCGAAAAGTATAGGTTTCCTTATGCAGTGAAGTAGTACGTCTAATGCAGCTTAGGTCGGGAACGCCTTATGCAAGGCATGTACCTGACACTATTATTAACCGATTTTCTTCTGGCTGAATCACTACCCCATTATAACATATTCAAATAAAGCTTTCAGCTTTCCAGCAAATTCACATTGTTTTTACCTATCCTTTACGTTTCATATTATTGGGGTAATCTGATTAACTGCTTTACACACGGCATACCTTATATATCGGCTTTTGGAGTGTATGTGTTTGGGGTAAAATAAATAAACATAGCAAGGAGGGAAAAGGATGCGCCGCTATACACCGCTGTTCACTACACCGATTACAGATAGGCCGATCCCCGACACCGGAACTGGTGAGGAGGAGGGTGTCCACGTCTCTTTGCTCGAACAGTCCGACCATGAAATCCGGTCCAAGTTTACTAAAATGCGCAGCTGTCTGGTGCTTCACCGCGGCAAGCTGATCTGGGAACGCTATTACAATGGACACGAAGCCAGCTCGCTGAACGATCTGCGATCCGCGACCAAAAGCTTCACCTCCACGCTTGTCGGTATAGCCATGGCACGCGGCGAGATGCCCGGTCCGGATACGGCTGTGCATAAGCTGCTGCCTGAGTATCTGCCCGGGCGGGACGACCCGTTGCTGGAGCGGATTACGATCCGCCATCTGCTGACGATGACGTCCGGGCTGTATTGGCAGACGGGTAAAAAGCTCGGTGAACCTTTTATCCGCCGGTTTCATCGCAGCAAAAGCTGGCCATCCTTTGCCTTGCGCTTGCCTGTGCAGGCCGATCAACTTGGCGTATTCCAGTACCGCAGCGTGGATTCGCATCTATTATCCGTACTGCTGACCCGTTGCTGCGGGACTGACGCTTACACGTATGCGCTGCAGCACCTCTTCGAGCCGTTAGGTTTCGGAAAAAGCGGTTGGGACCATGACCCCGAGGGATACACTATGGGGCACATCGGTCTGTACCTGACATCACGCGACATGGCTAAATTCGGCGATTGCTGTCTTCATCAAGGCTCCTGGAACGGACAGGAGCTAATCCCGGCCGATTGGCTGTGTCAAGCGACACAGCCACAGGTTGAAGGCTATCCGGAATTCGGGGACTACGGATTCCAGTGGTGGACCGGACGGCTCCATAGCATCGACTACGCGTGTGCGCATGGACATGGCGGGCAGCAAATTTATCTTTTACCCGAGGTGGATGCAGTTGTGGTTTTTACAGCAGATAGCAAGGTTAGCCGCTGGAAAAATCCGCGTTCACTGTTGGAGCGCTATATTTTGCCTGCCATATTCTCCTTCAACCTGGAACGTTCCTGAAATGAATCTTTGTGAGCTGATTGAATAATAGGGGGCTAAACATCGTGGAAGCCGCAGCACCAAAAATTTTAATATTATACGCCAGCTACGGGGAAGGCCACGTACAGGCCGCCCGGGCAGTCATGGACAGCTTGCGAAAGCTCGGGCACTGCAAGGTACAGCTCCTCGACTTGATGGCTGAATCCCATCCCTGGTTGAATAATCTGACCAAATTTGTATACATGCAAAGCTTCAAAACCATTCCACAGCTTTACGGCTGGGTTTATAATATCACGCGCGAGATGCAGGCCAAATCGGCCTTTGGCAATGTGCTGCATTCTTTTGGAATGCGTCAGCTTGCACTCACGCTGGACAGAGAGAAGCCTGATCTCGTCATACATACGTTCCCTCAGCTAGCTCTTCCCGCGTTACGTCGCAAAATGGGAATGAAGCTGCCGATTGTCAACGTGGTGACTGATTTTGACCTGCACGGGCGCTGGCTTCATCCCGATATTGACCGCTACTATGTAGCCACAGAGGATCTTCGCCAGGAGGCAGCACAGCGAGGAATACCTATCGAGCGTATTATCGCTACGGGCATCCCGATCCATGCGTCTTTTTATCCTGTGTCTACGGAATCAGCAGATCTGCAGCAGAATATCCCGCAGCCAAGCCCGGAGACTACAACGCTGCTGATTATGTCAGGAGCCTATGGTGTACTATCCGGCATACTGAATATCTGCCAGCAATTAAGCCAGCTGCCCAAGCTGCGGCTGCTGATCGTCTGCGGACGCAACCAGCAATTGAAAGCGGAATTGGACGCGTTATATGCAGACCATCCCGACATCTACACCTATGGATTCGTAGACTATGTTCCCGAACTCATGCAGGCAAGCGATATGGTGATTACAAAGCCCGGCGGCATCACACTTTCGGAGAGCATCGCATCGGGATTGCCTATTCTTGTATTCAAGCCTGTCCCCGGTCAGGAGCTGAATAACGCCCTGTATTTGGAGCAAAAAGGAGCTGCCCGCATCGCTCGCACGACGGATGAGCTAATTCAGCACTGTATCGACCTGATCTCCGCCCCTTCTCTCGCTGCGGAGATGAAAGAGTCGATTAAGCTGCTTCGCAAGCCTCATCCCGCAGACCAGATTGCCAAGGATATTTTGCATCAGCTTGAGGATAAAAGAACCTCCATCCGGACACCTTAACAAAGAATAAGCCAGACGGAGGGGATATGAATGGAACGCAAAGGAAAGGATTTGCTCCCACTAACGGGTGAAAAGGTGGAAGTGGATGGTATTTATGTAGATGAGGATGGACATGAACAGCATTTGCACAGAGGCCAGCATTTTCCCGCTGATGTTGTTTTGGGTACTTCCGAGTGGAAAATGACCGAATACTCCTTTGATAATCATCATGACGGACAAACAGATGAACGACTTATTCCCAAAGAGGATGACAAACAAAGGGATGGCAAGATCATGCATCCACGCCGTCAAATTCAAAAACAACAATAAGACTTTTGATGAAAAGTACACACGAGAAAGTCAATTTTGTTAATAACCTGTGGGTAATATGTTCGTAGAATGTGAATAAAAATCATATTGTCTACATGTTGTCTACATTTTGTGCACAATTTGTGTATAAAACATGTTTGTTTTGTGGATAAACAGTGTGGAACAGTGGATAAAATGCGTACAACATGTGCAAAACCTGTGTATAACTATGTGAATGGCTAAACGAATCCTGTTCGTTTAGCCTTTTTCATATTTTTATGGACAACGCTGGTGGAACTTTTTATTAGCATTCGGGCATATCCCTAATTCCTGATCTCATAGTTTGTATAGTACAGCGTCTGAGCTTGAATAACTTATGAAGGGGGCTCTTTTTGATATGTCCGTCTATAAGTCTTCCACGGGATTGGATGAAAATATAGCAGCTATCCTGTGCTACCTGTTCGCATTCCTTGGCGCATTCGTCTTTGTCATGCTGGAAAAGAGAAGCCGCTTCGTATTGTTCCACGCTCTGCAATCTATATTTTTGTTTGTAGCCCTCATGATTGGGCATGTGCTGGCCGGATTCATTCCGCTGCTCGGTCCTTTGCTCGCTTCTTTGCTGACGCTGGCAGGGCTTGCCTTGTGGATGACTTTGTTAGTCCGTGCGGGACAAGGCAAATGGCTCAAACTTCCCTGGGTAGGTGAGCTGGCACTGCGTCAGGCTCGGCAGATGTAAGAGGAACCAATCTACAAGGCCATCAGACTGCTCTGATGGCCTTGTAGGACAACCGGATTCCTCTGAAATTCACTCCATGCGGGTGATGTGATGAACGATTGTTATTTTATTGCTTATGAGCTTCTTCCTGGCTCAGACGAATGTGCCCCAGCTTATCCGGATTGATCATTAAATAAAAATCTTGGATTTGCTCCCCGTCCGGCGTCAGTCTGATACATAAGGCTTCTTTTACTTTGCCTTCTCTCAGAAATGCCAGTTGTACCTCGCCATTGATGACAGTGTGAACTAATTCTCGCTCCCGCAATGCGGTCAGCACCCGCCGAGAGGTCAGCAGGGCAAGAACGCCTTTGCGTACAACCATCGGTCTCATCACCGTATGCACATTGCCTCCGCCATCTGCCACAAATATCGGCTGTTCTGCGAGCAATTCCAGCATCGCAGTCACATCGTAGGCGAGAAAGGCGGCGGTAAAGCGTTCCAGCAGTTTTACTCTGGAAGCATTATTTTCAGGATTGCCTGTCGGAGCAGCTGCGTCAGATTCCCCGGAAGCTAGAATGCGACGGGAGCGACTGAATAACTGACGACAGTTGCTCTCTGTCTTCCCCAGTAATTCCGCAATGTCCTTATAGTCGTATTGAAAGGCTTCCCTCAGCACAAAGACAGCACGTTCTGTCGGTTTTAACTGCTCTAGCAAAACCAGAAAAGCGTAAGAAATCATATCCTTACGCTCCAGCCAGTCGGCAGGCAGATCTGCGCTTTCGCCAAGCGGCTCCGGCAGCCACTGTCCAACATACGTTTCCCTCTGTTTGCGTGCAGAGTTCAGTAGATTCAGACACCGATTCATCGTCATTTTGGCGACATAGGCTTTGGGGTTCTGTATGTCATTCAGGGGCTTATTCTTCAGCTCGACAAAGCAGTCTTGAACGACATCCTCGGCATCTGTAACCGTCCCAAGCATGCGATAAGCAATGGCAAAAGAATATTTGCGATATTTTTGATACAGCTCTTCCAGACTTAAAGCTACCGATTCCTGTTCAATCCCGTGTTCTTTGCCGATCAAAGTATGGCCCCCTGCTCTCTTAAATAATGCCCGGATACATCCCGGTTGCTATGGCAATCCGGTTCCAGTTATTAATCACATTCACCGCGGTAATCAAATCCACGAATTCCTCCTCAGTAAAGTGCTCTCTGACCCGTTTATACAAATCGGCAGGTACTCCTTGTTCTGAGATACGGGTAACGGCTTCAGCCAACTCAAGCATAGCACGTTCTTTTTCCGTAAACAAAGGAACCTCACGCCATAAGGCAAGCTGTAAAATGTGGTCCGCATAATCTCCCAGCTTGAGCAAATCCTTGGCATGCATGTCCAGACAATAGGAACATCCATTGATTTGGGATACTCTGATTTTCAACAGCTCATATAGGACCTTGTCCGCGAAACGGCCGGAAATATAATTTTCCATCTCCATCATTGCTTTAAACGTGCTCGGACTTACTGCTCTGTAATTGAATCTCAAACTCACAATCATCGCCTCCATTATTGGTATACATCCAGGAGACAAACGAGCGAATGATTTTGTGACAAACTGCAATACATCAATTGGGAATTGCCCTCTGCCGACATAGCATGTATTATAAATTAATGATTTTATGAAAAGCAGGTGAGCACTTACATGAGCGGAAAAGGTTTTATTAAAGAGTTTAAAGAATTCGCTGTACGAGGCAACGTGATTGACCTCGCAGTCGGTGTTATCATCGGTGGAGCGTTTGGCAAGATTGTCACTTCTGTAGTCAACGATATTATCATGCCTCCGATTGGCAAGCTTTTGGGCGGCGTTGATTTTGCCGATTTGTATTATGCTATAGGTGCGAATCCATATAACGCAGATAACACTCGCATGACTCTGGCACAGGCCAAGGAAGCCGGGATTGCGGTTATGGCGTTCGGGCAATTTTTTAACGTCCTGCTCGACTTTATGATCGTGGCCTTTTGCGTATTCCTGCTGGTCAAAGGGATTAATATGCTGAAACGTAAAGAGGAGGCAAAACCTCCTCAGGAAAAAACGAGCAAAGAATGCCCGCATTGCCTGTCGGAAATTCCTGTAGCGGCGACCCGTTGCGCACATTGCACCTCCAAGCTGGAAGGGTATGTAGAATCACGCAGCTAACTCCATTTTCAGCCAAGCGTATTTCGGTCTAATCCAACTTATACGGCTATAAATAAGCGGCTTAAGACGATCATCGTCCTAAGCCGCTTTTAACGTATATAAAGCATGATTAGTTGTAATTGGCGATAATTCCGCGGGGTCTGACAGGCAATCCCTCGGCATACAGATGGGAAACGTCACCAAAGCCGATACAGCGAGGAACGGCCCATTCCTTGGAACGCTCATCAAACAGGATCGTGGTTACAGAGCTGGGCGGCATCCAGAAGCCGGACCAGACCAAGGCCAGAGGCAGTTCCAGCAGATGGGCAAGCCAGGTCAGCCCGAAACCGCCGTGACAGAACACAGCTACCTGGTCCTCGGTATGCCTCAGAATCCGGTACCTGCCCCCGACTCGCTCAAATCCTTGGCGTTTCAGAAATTCATCGGAATGAAGCTTCAGCCGCTCAAAGATTTCCGGGCTTTCTGTTCCCTGATAAAAGGAAATCTCCTTCCATGATTCATGAGTCGGAAGAGGCATCTCAGCACGAATAACTTCACCGGGCAGGTCCCAATGGGACAGACGGCCATATGGAGTTTCTTCCAGCTTCAGGGCCAGCTCCTGCGTCCAATGCTCCACTTCATGAGTCATGCCTAGCGCCTCGGCCGTGTAGCGCATCGTATCGAGAGCCCGACCCATTGGTGAAACATAAATGCGGTCCAGTCCGTGGCTGGAAAGCCGTTTGGCCAGCGCCTGGGCTTCCAGATGGCCCTCCGGGGTTATCGTGTTGTTCGGGTAATCGGGATCGGCATGGCGGATGATGTACAATCTCATATTTTTTACTCCGTTCCTATGAATTACAGCAGGATCTCTTTACTTATTGTATCCTGTAGCTTTCCTGATCCTTAGTGGATGTTCAGCAAATTTTCCAGGATCGCACGCAAGTTCCGGTCTTCATGATAGACTTCCTCACCCGTATCCAGCTCAATAACCCGGATATATGTATAGTCTGCTCCGGCATCAACCGGCTTGAAAATCAATTCCTCCGGATTATCCGGACGTACATTATAACCCATATCTTTAAACATATCTGTGATTTGGTCGATCCCCGGTTTTCCTCCGCTTTCCAGCATAATCAGCCCGCGCAGCTCCTTGGGTTCCTCTGGATGCATGACTCGAAAATGCACAATACATTCCATGTAAAAAAACTCCTTTCGAACAAAATCGATGTTGTGACCCCAATCCCCATGTTCCCAGCATACCCCAAATGCCACTCCACATTCCACAGCCGTCTTCATATCGTCAGGACAGGAAACACGTTATACTGTAAAATAGACCTTTTTATATCAGCCTTTTATAGGAGGAATCATAATGACTAGCGAGCTTCTGGATATCTACGATGATGAAGACAAGCCCCTTGGCACAGCCACCCGGCAAGAAGCACATGCCAAAGGATACTGGCACCATACCTTTCACTGCTGGCTGGCACGGGAAACCTCCACAGGCCGCCGCCTGCTCTTTCAACAGCGTCAGGAATCGAAGGATACCTTCCCAGGATACTACGATATTACGGCAGCCGGTCATTTGACGGCAGGCGAACATATATCCCAAGCAGCCCGTGAACTGGAGGAAGAGCTGGGCATTCAAGTCCCATTCGCCTCACTGACACCACTAATGACCGTTCGGTATGAAAGCAAGGGAACCGCGCAGGGTGTATCCTTTTGGGACCGTGAAGTAAGCTCGGTGTTTGGACTGCTGTCGAACCAGCCTTTGGAGGCTTATCATCTTCAGCAGGAAGAAGTGGCAGGGCTGTACGAGGCAGACCTCGAGCAAGCACTGGCCCTTTTTGAAGGAGACATTCCTTTTCTCGAAGCTCACGGTATCACTTCAGGGCCGAATCCAGAAAAAACGCGCCGCCTGATCACATCGGACCAATTCGTGCCTCATAAAGCGGGATACATTACAGCAATATGCCGGGCACTGCTGGAACTTTCGTCCCGGTAATCCCGATGCTATTCATCACCTGACATATATTTGCCAATAATGGCCTCATACCGCCAGCCATACCGGGTTGACAGCTCGCTGCCCATATCATGCTCAATCTCATACAGAACAAGATCCTGGGCAAAATGATTCAGCAGCAACTCTGTCATCACCGGATGTTCGGTAATGAGCGCCTGTGTCGGACAATTCTCTCCCCGCATGCCCAGCATGCACCAGCGCCGATCAATTACAAAAGAAAACTTACGGCCTGCCGGTTCCTGACCGTGGTTGTCAGGCACACGCGGCAGCCACGATCCCTGTACGCCTTCACCGCTGTCGCAGGACCATAGCAGGCGCACACCCCGTTGTTCGGCCCTTTCCAATTCGGCCCGTAACAGTTCAGCTTCTTCCTGCCATAAATCAAGCACAATTTCATGCTCCGCCCGTTCCAGCTCACGTGTCAGGCTCTCCAGCACATTCCGATCGCCTTCGGCATTATAAAAGGCCGGTCTGGCCGGCTCCGCCCTCGGCATTTCCTTCTCTACCGCGCGCAGAGACTCCAGCATCCGCCCCTCGATCATTCGGGTCAGTTCGCCTGACGGCAGCATGCTGTAACGCACCGGCTCTCCAGCGTTTGTTCTGAGATATCCCTGGCCAGCCAGGCGCTGTAAAGCCGCGTATACGTTGGAACGCGATGCGCCCAAACGCTTAGCCACTTCATAGCCGGACGCCGCATGCTGTCTTGATAGCTCGACCATGACTTTGGCTTCCATTTCCGTAAAGCCCAGATTTCGCAGATGATGCAGCAAACGCTCCATATGTTCTGTTCCCCCTATGCTGTCCGGCGTTTTGTCTGTGTCCTGCGACAGCCTGTACGGCTGCGTCAAATCTGTTCAGCTCCGCAACGCGGGCACCACTTGGAGCCTTTAGGCAGCTCAGCCGTGCAAATTTGGCATTTTACATGTTCACGCACCTGCGTAGCCGGCTTCTCCGCACCGGAGTTGTTCGCCTTCCAATATCGAATGCGCTCGTCCAGCTCCTCCTGACGTTCCCGCTCACGCTCCAGTTCTTGAAGACGACGGTGCTCTTTCTCGATCTCTTCCTGACGGCGACGCTCCCACTCTTCATCGAATGCTGCTTTCTCCTCCGGTGTAAAATCAGACACCGCATAATTGTGTTCTGATCCTGCTGGTTCGCGCATTTCTTGCAGTTCATCCCGCTCCTGCTCATGCTGCTCATATACATCATGCTCTGTATACTCTGTGTAAACAGGCTCAGCTTTCTTGGCTATCTCTGGCTTGTGCAAATCAAAAGAGTAAGCGTCTTTTGGTATCTCTTCGCGTACCGCAGCCACTTGCCCGGAAGCAGTCTGCTCATCATTCAGCTTGCATCCGCATTTCGGACAAAAATTGGCATCCAGCGGCACAACCGCTCCACAGGTGCATAAATGAGCGTTTTTTAATTGTGCAATTCTGCTGCGCAGCTCATCAATTTCATCCTGCAGCTCATCACAAGCAGTGGATAGCTGTGTCATCTCCGTTTCGGCCACCGACATGTCGGATGCCCGGTAACCCTCATAAAAAATTTGACCCATCCGCAAAAAATGAACATCCATTTCCTGCTGAATCGCAGTAATTTGCGAATTTATTTTACTAATCTCAACAGCATGCTGCGCCTTCTCTGTAGCGCGATTAGCGCTTTCCTTGATACGTTGAATAAGCCTCATTGTTATTTCCTCCCCCTATCCGGACGGATTTCCCCATACCGTCCACATATCCCAAAGTTTTTTTCTGTTGGCAAACCTCAAACTCCTGTATAATGGAATGCGGTCGTATCGCCTTTCTAGGAAGGCTTCGGGCATCAGCGACAACTTCTGACGTCCTGACTTCCGGTGAGATCCGCATGAATTTCAGCATCATTTTAGTTTATCATCTTGTTCTTTATCAGCGAAAGCTGACTAGAACTCTATCATACCAAAAACTACCCCCATTTGTGAAAATGGAAGATTTTATGAATCGAAAGGGGTTTCAAGATCATGGACCCGAATCCTGCTTTTTATCCCCGGCCTATCGGGGTTTCTTATTCAACCCCAAGCCCGCGAGCCCGCCGTGCTTCCATAGATACCAGTACGACGCTCGTACCCGATAGTGACCAGGACTCGGCCTATTTTCGCGCCTTGGAGAACGCGGGTATTCATCTGAACCGTCCACAAATTCAGGCTATTCGCCACGGTAAAGGCCCCCTGCTGACGCTAGCCGGGGCTGGCTGCGGTAAGACCACGGTGCTGGCTGCCCGCGCAGGCTACCTGATGGCGATGCGGGATGTACTGGCATCATCCATTCTGCTGGTGACCTTCACCAGCAAGGCGGCCGCCGAAATGAAGCTGCGCATCGCAGGACTACCCGGTGTCCGCCCTGCCGCCGCACGTGCCGTTCAGGCGCGCACCTTCCACTCGTTTGCTTTGGCGATGCTGCGTCATCACGGCGTTCAGGATGAAGTGTTCGGTGAAACGCAAGCCCAGCACACTGTCATGAAAATGATGCTGCGCCAGCTTGGACTTAGTGAGGCTTTTCAGCCGGAAAGCCTGCTGGCTGCACTCTCTGCCTGGAAAGCAGAAGGCCGCAGCGCGGACGAGCTGCCGGAAACCGTACGCGAAGAATCGGATGCCAAACGAGCCATACTCGCTTATGAAGCGTGGAAGCAGGAGCGGAGCAAAATGGATTTTGACGATATTTTGCTGCGTGCGTCCGTTCTGCTGCGTGACCCGGACGTGCTTCAGCCGCTTCAGCGCCGTTTTTCCTACATTATGGTCGATGAATTTCAGGATACGAATGCTCTGCAATACGAAATGGTACAGCGCTTGGCTGCGAGGCACCGCAATCTGATGGTCGTCGGTGATGATGACCAGACGATCTATACCTTTAATGGGGCGCGTCAGGAGTCCATTCTGGAATTCGACAAGGTCTACAAGGATGCGAAGGTGATCACCCTGGACATTAATTATCGAAGCGATGCGCGGATTCTGGGGCTGGGTTCGAACATTGTCGCCAAAAATGTCCATCGGCGCTCCAAACGCCTGTCGGCGGCCGGACACGAGGGCTTGCCGCCACAGTTCGCCACCCCGTCCGGGCCGGAGGAAGAGGCGGCACATATTGTTACCCATCTGCTCGGACAGGTAGAAGAAGGGTTGCTCCGCTACCGGGATATCGCCATTTTACATCGAACAGCCAGTGGAAGCCGCTCTATTTTTGAACAATTAATTATGCGGGATGTACCGTTTATCCAATATGGAGCAGGGGCGGTATTTTATGACCAGGCCTTGATTCGTACCTTGATGGACCACCTGCGGCTGTCGCTGAATCCGCGACGAATGGAGGCTATTCCAAGCACCCTTGGCCCGCTGTATGTCTCCCGCGAGGCGGGGATGGAATGGATTAACCGCCAAGAAAAACAACAGGCGAAAAAATATCCGCTCATTCATCTCAGCCGCTGGGATCGACTCCGCGATTTTCAGCGTGAACAAGTAAAAGAACGTATCCGTCTAATCCGCAGCCTTGCGACCATGAAACCGGTCTCTGCCATTCAAGAAATGCGGCGCGTGTTTTATGACAAATATTTGGAAAGCGGAGATACAGGCGCATGGACTCATTATAAGGAAACGATGCAGGAAAGCCTGGAGGAGTTGGAGACCGCATCAAAGCGGTTTGACACGGTGGAGGCGTTCGTCAGCTTTGCGGACGAGCTTTCCGAGCGCCATCGCCAGATGGAGTCGCTGCGCAGAGAGGAAGACAGCGATGCTGTGCGGCTCATGACGATCCACCGCGCCAAGGGACTGGAGTTCCCTTGCGTCTACTGGATCGGCGCAAGCGAAGGCATCCTGCCGCACAGCTCTGCGCTGCATAGCGAGCTGCCGGAGGATCGGCGGGCAGGTGCAGCTCCTACAGCGGCCGTGGATAACGATGCGGCTTTGGAGGAAGAGCGCCGCCTCGCTTATGTGGCCGTCACCCGCGCGAAAGAGCTGCTGTACATCACCTCCCCCGCCTCCAATCACGGCAAGCCTGCCGCCGTGTCGCGTTTTCTGCTGGAAGCCTATGGGGTCACTCCCCCTGAGGCTTCCAAGCCTGAGCCTCGGCGCACCAGCTTTGCGCAGCCAAAGCGCACAGCCGGATACGGCAGCCGGACCAGCGGCGAAACGTCCGCAGCCGGTGTAGCGACCCGTGTGAGCGGCAGGCCCGGGCTGGGCAGTGTTTCGGCGCGAACGGCCTCGTCGGTGGACGGCTCACGGACGGAGCCCCGCATCAGCGTGCCTGTCTGGAAATGCACCGACGCCGCCTGCAAGGCGTGGATGCGGCGCGATACAACGGGCGGACACCGAAGTGCTGCGGCTGGCGGAAGCACGCCGCCAGCGTGTCCGCTCTGCTCCTCCCCGATGACAGAGGGGACACGCAGCATCCCGGCCAGATAAGAATAAGCTAAATCATTCTTTTCCTGAAAAAGTATAAAAGCACCACTGTAACCACTAGATACATGGTTATGATGGTGCTTTTATTTCATCTAGGAAGCCGAGCTTAATCACGGCTGCTAAACTGGCAAGTGAGTAAACTATCCTGTATGCAACGTGAAGTTATTCAGTGAAGATGCCTGGACGGCGAAAGTAGGTTTGATTACATCAGTTTCGGAGAAATGGGGGGAGCAATAGTACATTTGCAAGGGTTAAAACAGAAGCTATATCAATTCTTGCAGCAGCCCTGCGCTTACATGTTTTCTATTCTAATGTGGATACAGCGATAATCCGATAAAATCAAAAGGGAGTGCTTCTGCGCTCCCTTTTGTCTACATGCTTTACTGGTGTAGAAATCTCATGTGTTTACGAAGCGCCAAGTATACAATAAATCCCAACACCGGAAAAAGCCAAACTACTATAGCCGAGCCTAAAGCCCATGCATAGCTGTTCCCATTTCTCAATATGTCTCTATATACCCAAATACATAAAGCGACGTGAAGGGCCAATAACAACAATCCCAATAATATACTTGAGAAGTTTATTACCATAGCTAGAACACCTCCTGAAAAATTGCATTGTATTCACTTTATCATATTTGAATTATTCTGGGAAAAATAGAAATCGCCCAAAGAGCCTGTGTCGCAACATTTTTGTTACTTAAACATCGTGTAACAAAGTTAATTCAATATTATTAAGCTTCCTTCATATGTTAGTTTGGGTACTTCATACTATTTTTTTAGATAAAAAAAGGAATTACTTCTTAATTTTGATTAAAATAACAACATTTTGTCGAAAACTATATATCCCAATGGTATATTTTTACAGTAGAGACGGTATGGTATTAATTTTTTATCGTATGTTAAAAAAATTGGAGGGGTACTTGTGAAAATCAGATTTAAGAAAAGTGTAATCGCTTCGCTTATTATGGTGTTGTTACTCCCAGCCATGTCCGCATTCGCAGAAGAAAATACTGAAAGTGTAACACCTTCAGTACCCAGGCTGTCCAAAGACAAACTTTCAGTGGATACAAAAAATTCACAGGGTATTGACGGTAGAATGGACGGGTACGTAACTTTTGACGTTGGTCTTGCTGATCCTTCAGCAACAATTGATAATATCTCGTTTGTAGGTCAGTATAGATAAGGAAATGTAAATCCATATAGTACCATACCTTTCCTGGGACCACTCAATTGCCGATTGGTCTTTTAACAGGTTTTAGCCGGAGTTTTAATGATGACATCTAATTGACTGAAAAATGACTGCTTTATGCTCTGTCGCTGGACTTTTTATGTAGTAAATTTATATCATGAAAATCAAATAAGAAGCACATCGAGGCAACAATGTCCCGGTAATCAGGTCGGTCAATGTGTCGGCCTTTTTGAAGATGGAGTTAATAAGCAGAGTTACTCTACCCTTTATCGCCTCGTGTATATTATTTATCTTCATTTACTTCGGCTCTCCTTTGCCTGCGGGTTTTCACATAGTGTACAATATATACAGTAGGTACATTTACGAAATAGATCGAGGACATCGCAAGCCTCATATAGGAGAATGCCCTGTGAATGAATTGGATTGGAAGCACTTGAACGCTGTCCCTTTGCCCTTGCAGGAATTTCAGCTACAGTTGGAACAGAACAGTGTGAACGCCAAGCAGTTGGAGGAATGGAGAAAAGTTCCTGTCCTGTATCAGTTGGCTCTGGAGGAGTTAAAAAACAAAATTAAGCTGATCCAAACAGAATGGAAGCTGTTGGACGGTTTTAGCCCGATTGAGCATATTAAAACCCGGATCAAAGAGCCACGCAGCATTGTGGAGAAGGTTCGGCGCAAAGGGTATGAAGTTACTCTGGATAATATACTACGTGAAATCCATGACATCGCAGGAATGCGAGTAGTATGCGCTTTTGTAAAAGATATTTACCGTCTGATGGATCACCTCCGTACACGAGAAGACATTCGTATTCTCGAGATCAAGGACTATATTGCCCATCCCAAGCCCAACGGATATCAGAGCCTTCATATCATTGTAGAAATCCCGCTCATCCTGTTTGAAGGTACGCGCTGGATCAAGGTTGAAATTCAATTGCGCACACTGGCTATGGATTTTTGGGCCAGTATGGAGCATATTTTGTACTATAAGTTCGATAAAAAAGTGCCTGAGCATGTCGTAAACGGATTATCCGAGGCTGCACGTGCTACTTATGAGCTGGATCAGAAAATGTTGAAGCTGCGAGGCGAGATTCTATCGCTTAGCGAGGAGCAGGATCAAGAAAAATCCCGCGAGCAGCTAACAATGGAATCTTCTTCGAAGGCACTTTCCCTCGCCATGGATCACACCGAATCCCGGTCGCAGACCTGCTAGACATTTGTGTAACATGATTAGTTGAACATTGGGCTGAGGCGTCAACAGCCTTGATTCAGCTTTACGCTTGCTAATTATGCATTCTGCAATATAAATAAAGAGCACTCAAAACCACATTCAACGTGGTTTTGAGTGCTCTTTTGCTCTAAATTCTTTTATCTTGCTCTATATTCTTTTATTCAGAACTTACAGCTTCTCGCGAATCTCAGTGCTGATTTTCTCAACGACATCCGCAATGCTGAGTGATCCCAGATCACCTTCACCCCGTTTGCGTACTGCTACGGTACCGTTTGTTTTTTCATTTTCCCCGATAACGAACATATACGGTACCTTCTCCAATTGTGCTTCACGGATTTTATAGCCCAGCTTCTCATTACGAGTGTCCACTTCGACTCGCAGACCTGCTTGCAGCAGCGCTTCCTGCACCTGATTGGCAGTCTCGATGTAGTTCTCGGATACAGGCAGCAGCTTCGCATGAACAGGAGCCAGCCACAATGGGAATGCCCCTGTAAAATGCTCAGTCAGGATGCCCATGAAGCGGTCGATTGATCCGTAAATAGCACGGTGAATAACGACTGGACGATGCTTCTGGTTATCCTCGCCCACATAGGTAAGGTCGAATTTCTCAGGCATTTGGAAGTCCAATTGGATCGTTCCGCACTGCCAGCTGCGTTTGAGCGCATCGAGAATGTGGAAGTCGATTTTCGGACCGTAAAACGCTCCATCTCCCGCATTAATACGATAGTTGATGCCCAGGTGATCCAGTACGTTTTGCAGAGCCTGCTCCGCCTGATCCCACAGTGCTGGCTCACCCATAAAGTCATCCGGGCGTGTAGACAGCTCTACCGTAAAGTCAAAACCAAACACACTGTACATTTCATTAATCAGCTTGATTACGTCGGTAATCTCCTGCTCAATCTGGCCTGGTGTTACAAAAATATGCGCGTCATCCTGACAGAATGTACGAACACGCATCATACCATTCAATGCACCGGACAGCTCATGACGATGCACTTGTCCAAATTCCGATATACGAATCGGCAGATCGCGGTAAGAATGAAGCTCATTTTTGAACACAAGCATGTGTCCCGGGCAGTTCATTGGCTTCAGGGCAAATGTAGTCTCATCCACTTCGGAGAAGTACATGTTTTCTTTGTAATGCTCATAGTGTCCCGACTGCTCCCACAGACGATTGTTCATCATCAGTGGTGTACGCACTTCTTCATAGCCATGCAGGCGCTGAATCTCACGCGAATAATCCTCCAGCGCAGTACGAACAACCATACCTTTAGGCAGATAGAACGGCATCCCTGGCGCTTCCTCGGAGAACATGAACAATTCCAGCTCTTTGCCCAGCTTGCGATGGTCGCGTTTTTTGGCTTCTTCCAGCAGGTGCAGGTGCTCATCCAGCATCGCTTTTTTCGGGAATGCTGTGCCGTAGATACGTTGCAGCATTTTGTTGTTGGAATCGCCTCTCCAGTATGCACCCGCTACACTCAGCAGTTTAAAAGCTTTGATGCGGCCGGTAGATGGCAAATGCGGACCACGGCACAGGTCAAAAAACTCGCCTTGATCATAGATCGTAATTTCCGCCTCTTCCGGCAAATCACGAATCAGCTCCAGCTTCAACGGATCTTCCAGCTCTCCAAAAATGCGAGTTGCTTCCTCACGGCTGACAACACGACGTGTAATCGGCAAATTTTCCTGAGTAATCTTGGTCATTTCCTTCTCGATCTTCGCCAGATCGTCAACGGACAACGGGGTTTCGATATCAATGTCATAATAAAATCCGCTTTCAATGACCGGGCCAATACCCAGCTTCACGTTTTTCTCACCGTAAATGCGCTTGAGCGCTTGTGCCAGCAAATGCGCTGTACTGTGGCGGTAAACTTCCAGACCATCCGCACTATCCAGTGTAATAATTTCAAGGTCAGCGTTCTGATCCAAAACGGTGTTCAGATCTACAGCCTTCCCGTTCACTTTACCTGCTACTGCATTCTTTTTCAGGCCGGAGCTGATCGAACCCGCCACGTCAGCGATTGTTACGCCTTGCTCGTACTCGCGTACGGCTCCATCCGGCAATTTTACTTGAATACTCACGATAAAAGCCTCCATTCCAATTATGTGCTATAGCTATATCAAAATTGAACGCAAAAAAACGCCTCTCTCCCTCAAGGGACGAGTGCGTTCAGCTCGTGGTTCCACCCTAGTTCGGTCCGCTCCTGTGCATACATGCACAACATGCGTGACCCTCCATTGGTATCCGTTAACGGGGATAAATCGGTGGGCGCTTACTGGTGCTTCCTGTGCTATTACACAGCTGCACGTTCAACGTCACGGCTACAAAGGGGTAACTTCACATGCGGATACCGGAAAAGATCTCAGCCTTGTCTTTTCTCTCTGAACGGTCCTTCAAGGAGATCATGTCTTTGGTCAATGCCTTGAGTATTACTATATGCACAGCATTATAGATGAAATTTGCAACTATTTCAAGAGGGGGTTTGTGTAAATGTGCCTCCGATGAGAATGGAGTTTATGGAATATCTACGCTCCTGGAGACATGCATTATTCTCTGTCATAGCTGCTTTTCTTTTTACTACCCTGTCCCAAGCTAGTTTTCATTCCATTTATTCGTCGGGTTCTGCACTAATTCTTTGCAGTAAATCAATGAGAAGGTCTTCTTCCTCGTCAGATAAATTTCGGACAAGACCGGCATTGAGCTCATCCAGGATTCCTTGGAGGACAGGAGCAAATTCCAACGCCTTGGCCGTTGGGGACAAAAGATGGGAACGACGGTCATTCGGGTCCGTTTTCCGCTCAATGTAGCCGGATTCCTCCAATTGTCTCACCGAACGTGCTGTTGTGGCCTTGTCAAATTTAAGTTCATTCGTCAATTGTTCTTGTGTAATGCCCGGACGCTGCAGAATAAGCTTCAAAAAGCTGTGCTGGCCGCCACTTCCGATTCCGTATGGACCCAATTTTTGGGACAATATTTTTTGATTTCGGCGCTGTAGGTGGGAAATCAACTTTCCAATCGGTTTTTTTCTCATCAATACACCTCATTGGCTTAAAAAATTCAAATCCACAGTTGAAACCAAAGCAAAGTTTACAACAATATTGTTGCGTATGCAACTAATTTGCTGTAAACTAGAACCGTCATTTAGTTGCGCACGCAACTAATTAGTAATAACTCAACGATGAAGAGGTGCTGATTATGAGTTCAACCCCTACAACCGCTGCCGCTGCAACCTATCAGGAAAATACCGAAATCCAGAAGAAGCGCTGGATGATTTTGATTGTATTGAATCTGTTTACGTTTATGTCCACACTGGATGGAAGCATTGTCAATATTGCTCTTCCCGTATTGGCCCACACATTACATTTACCCATAGCACAGATTGAATGGGTGACGACCTCCTATTTAATGGCTATATGTACAGTCATTTTATTTTTTGGCAAGCTCGGAGATATGGTCGGTAAAATCAAAATATTCAAGATTGGTACGATCGTGTTCATTCTCGGCTCACTGTTGTGCGGTCTTAGCTCTTCGCTGTCCATGCTGTTAATCTCACGCATCATTCAGGCGATCGGAGCTTCCATGACCATGGCCAACAGCCAAGGGATTGTGACGGATATCTTTCCTGCTTATGAACGAGGCAAAGCGCTTGGCTTAATCGGAACCTTCGTGTCCCTGGGCAGTATCGCCGGCCCGAGCTTGGGCGGAATAATCCTCTCCTCGCTGGGCTGGCAGTACATTTTCTGGGTCAATGTCCCTGTGGGACTGATAGCCATCTTTTTGGGCTGGAGACTTCTGCCGAAAGATTTGATCAAGGTAAAAGACAAAATCGACGTTCCTGGCAGCATGGTATTTGCGATTTTTATTCTTGCTTTATTCATCGGATTGCTGCTTGGGCAGCAGACAGGATACGGAGACAGCCGTATTATCGCTTCGCTGATAATCGCTATAATTGCTTTTGCCGTGTTTATTCGCTTGGAAATGCATCGTCCAGGGCCGCTGCTACAGCTTAATTTATTCAAAGATCCGTTGTTTTCGCTCAGTATTTTGTGCGCTTTTCTCGTATTCGTCGCTAATTTCTGCTTTAATATCATTTCGCCCTTTTATGCGCAAAATATGCTGAATTTATCGCCTTTTTATGCCGGATTCCTGCTGATGCTGTTCCCGATCTCGATGGTGATCGTGGCTCCTCTCAGCGGTGCGCTTTCCGACAAAATCGGGTCCGAGCTGCTCACATTTGCCGGGCTGGTGATCATGGCAGCTGCCCAGGTTGGATTGGCTCGCCTCCATGCAGGCAGCTCCGTTCCGTTTGTTGGGCTGTTGATCGCCATGCTGGGCGTCGGCAGTGGTTTATTCCAATCGCCTAACAATTCGCTGATCATGTCCAGGGTCCCCCGTACACAGCTTGGTTCAGCCGGAAGTGTCAACTCGCTGGTCCGTAACGTCGGTATGGTGGTGGGGATCACTTTGGCTACATCCATCCTGTTTTATATCATGAGCAAAGAGGCTGGCTATCGCGTCACCGGACTAATTCCAGGCCGCCCGGAAATCTTTCTGGCCGGGATGCATGTAGTTTTCATGACATCTGCCTCCATCTGTCTCGCAGGAGCACTGCTGACAGGCTGGCGGTTGATCAGGGCTAAACGGTCAAAGACGCCGAAAGAAAAATAAGCTACACTTTCACTAAACGTCCGTTCTCTTTCCAGGATTGCAGTATTTTCTCAAGTACCCACTGGTTTTTGTATCCGTCCTCGAACAATGGGGCACGATCTACGGACTCTCCTCTGACCAGCTTGACAAAGTCTCCATAGGCCGTATGTTCATAGATTGCAGGAACAGCCCATGTCTCGTACTCGGCATCCGGATGCTTCGGGTCGCGCAGCACAATGCGTATATTTTCGCGATTGTTGAGACTGGCGTGCAGCGCACCAAGCTCGCCATAGATATCAACTTCGATATCGTGGCGTTTTCCGACGGCATTTTTGTGGGTGATAAATGTACCGACGGTATTATCGCCTATGATACCATGGAAGGCTGCGAAGTCTTCCACATCCACCTTTACAGGCAGACCTGTGGCCGGATCAGGACGCTCGGGTGTAATTGTATGGAGCAGCGCTGCGACACTTTTGAATTCACCGACCAGAAAACGAGCCAGATCAATAATATGGGAGGCTGTATCACCCACAACGCCGGAGCCTGCTTTGGCTAAATTATGACGCCATGTATACGGATGCTGACGATACGGTGAGAATGCGTCCATCAGATACCGGAATTGAATGTTGTAGATTTGGCCCAGCTTGTGTTCATCCAGCAGTTGCTTGGCATATTGGAAAGCCGCGCCGTAACGATGCTTATAATGAATCAGAAAAGGCACGGGGGCCGCTGTATACAGCTTGTTTAGCCGCTCTGCTTCCTCCCACGTGAGAGTCAACGGTTTTTCCGCCAGCACGGCTTTGTGCTCTTCCAGCGCGATACGAATAATGTCAAAATGAACATCGTTGGGTGTCAGTGACAAAATCGCATCTACCTCCGGGTCGCGAATTAATGCTTCATAATGGGGATATTGCTTGAAAGCAGGAAGCTGCAATTTCTCTCCCATCTGTTGAAGACGGTCGGCGTTCACATCACTAATGGCTGCAATGGAAACCCCCGCGATCGTGTGAAGGGATGCAATGTGATATTCAGCGATCAGGCCAAGGCCGATGACACCCATGTGAATAGGTTTTGTATGAGGGGTGATGGTACTCATGTGGTCAGAATTCCCTTCTTTTTAATTTGGCTTTATGCCCTCGGCAAATTCCTTTTTGTATGCAGTATCACCCGTAGCTTGGCAGAATAGTCCCCACCGAAGCGAGGATTAACCATTAAAAAAGAACCTGCAATTCCGCTGTCCGGTTTTGCAGATTCTTTTCACACCTTTTCTATACCAATTCTCTATACAGAGCTACATCAAGAATGTGCCGACCACAAAGGACACTCCAACGATGATCGAGCGCAGCAATTGCGCCAGAGCCACATTGCCTTTGGCAATTTCCTCGCACACTTTGGTACGCGGGGTCAGCAGGTCAAAAATAATATAGACCAAACACAGTACCACAATGCCTACACCTGACCAGATCAACATATCAAGCCATGAATGGCTGCTGTATGATACCATACCTACAATAATACACAGCCCCAGCAGTTTAGCACCCATATAGATGCCTGCCGCCTCATTGCCGCGAGCGATTTCTTTGTTATCGTTATACCGCGTCAGCAAGCTGAATACAAAGTAACCTACGATTAAAATGGAAAGCAGGATAAGCAGGCCGATGCCTACATTGCCCAATGCTTTGCCCAAGCTGATCTGTGAGTCCAATCTTCTTCCTCCTTTTGAATACTTAACACTATAAATAGTTATGTTCAAGAATGATTCATCACGTGAAAAGACTAAGAGCGACGAGACGCCTCGTGAGCTGCGGTCGAAACAGCGGCTGCGCAATAATAGGCCATATCGCCGGTGACCTTTTCCCCGATTCGTGGCAGGATGCCTGCAAACCGCCCCCCGATGACAAATACGCCTGTCAGAAGGTAGCCATGATATAATCCTTCTTCGGTCTGCACCTCTGCGCTCTGCATAGGCCATAGCCGCTGATAAATCTTGGGCTGCCCTTCGTAATAAGCGGCAATATGCGCCTCTTCCTCCTGCTCAGGCGTTAGCAGAGCATCAGCCTCGTCAGGCTTGTTAGACGGGACAGTCATTGCCTGCCGTTTCGCCAGCGCTGGAGCCTCCAGCTTATCTTCGTTATCGGCATGCTCAATCAGCCGCGTCCCTTTTCCTTCCCGGCCCCATATCCCTTTGGCCACATAAGGCTCATTATTTTGCCTAAACACGGTGGGCTCAAAATACGTGGGCAGCAGGTAGGTTCGTATCACCTCCAGCTCCCGGTCGTCAAACAAACGAAAACCGCAGAACTCCGGTGTCTGTTCATTGCGCTCATACAGCGACCATACGGTGGCGGTGAACCCTTTGCTTTGGGTAATTATATGCTGCGGCGGATTGATGAATCCTATTTTTCCATCCGCTACCAAATCCAGTAGTGCCTGCCCTACCTCAAGCCCTGTCTCCTCTTCCCGGTCCTCAATCAGATATTCCAGCGGATACAGGCGATAGAGGATGTGTATGGGCTCTCCCCGATGATACAGCCCTTCGCCCGGAATAATCTCCAGCTCTTCCAGCGGCGCATAAGCCACTTCAAACCCGGCCTGCTCACACAGGCGCATGATATATTTCGTGTTCGTCTGATCCTCGATATGCCAATCATAGCAAGTAAAATACACTTTTGTGCCTAAACCTCTGCTGGTATAAAAATGAATCAAGCCGGTCATAGCACGCTGAATCGCCTCGTCCATTCCAGCCGACGGTCCCTGCAGGACGGTGTCATCCCCTGACACTGCGCTCTCATTCAGTACTTCCAGCAGCTTTCCTTCGAGATACGCTGCCTCGGGGATTCCGGTTGGGGTATCCGTGTTGTTCTCAATGCACTTGATACCCGCTTCCCCTACAATCCAGTCCTGGCGGGTAATGCCATCCGGCGCGGCCTCCATCCGCGCAGCCCACAGTAAACCCGGATGGATACCCAATCGTTCCATCAGGTACTCATCCGGCAGATAGCGCTGGACGAAGTGCCGCACCTTACGGTAAATGTTATGTACTGCCTCAGCTGCAGTCTGAAGCTCTGCCAGTTCGGCGTGCTCATACACCGTTAACGCGGGCACGCAATAGGATTTGCCGTACATGCGATGGTACGGAATCCTGCGGCTGATTTCACCGTTAAAAAGCTCATCATGTTCAAAGGGCAGTTGGCGAATGTTACGCATACTCATCTTAACCTCCAGAGAAAAAGCCGCTGCTTGAGCCACTGCTGCCAAAGCCGCTGTGTGAGCCGGAAGACGAGCTCTTACGGTAAGAACTTGAAGAAGAACGACTGCTGCTGTAGGAAGAACCGCCACTATACCCGCTATAATAGGTCGATCCGCCATAGGAATAACCGCTGCTGCCGGAATCCCGACACGCTGTTTGCTCCGATACAGGAAGCTCATCGCAGTCATAATACTCGTCGTTACCACAGCCCGTCAGAGCGGCCGGTACAGCCAACATCAGGGCAAAAGCCGCCATCCGTGCACGATAGCCGGGTTTGGATTTGATCTCCTCCCAAGAGTGCTCCATTACAGATCGGCCTCCTTCACAAACAGATGTACCTTCTTCGCCTGCGGGTCCAGTACCGAATAAATGAATTCATAGGTTTGGCCACCCAGCACGGTATAGTGGTCCAATAAACGCTGGGCCAGCTCCAGCGTAAATAAAGAGCCTTCCCGATGCTCCATGCTTCGGAACGCAGGTTCACGCCACACCCAGTAAAGCACGCTGAACGAAGAGGCGTAGCCCCCTTCACTGGCCTGCACGAGGTCCGTGATCGAAGCGCCATAAGGCTCTGCGCGTTCCCCTGTAAATTCCGTCACATAGACGGAATGCTCCGTATGTTCCTCACTTTCATTCGAAATATGTGCCCATAGTTTGTCATGGAGACGCGTGGCGTCTACGAGCTTGCGCAAAAACAGCTCATCTCCCGATACGGATTCCTGTGTCAGGCTGCGCAGTTCCTTTTGAGAGTCTTCTGACCATTCCCGGTACGTTATTGAATAATAAATGATGATTCCCTTCCCTTCCTGTACGCTTCTGTCGTCAATCACTATACGAGATTCTACCTTGAAAAGGTTCAATTTGGAAAAGAAATATGTAAAAAAGCTGCAATCCCACAGGATTACAGCTTTGCTTTTGACTGCTACAGCTTGATATTATTTTCGCCGAAATATTCTTCGAGAGTTAATCCCTGCTTGGTTACATCCTCTGCAATATCTTCTCCCACGTAACGAATATGCCAAGGCTCGTAAACATAGCCAGTCACATCTTCCTTACCTTTCATATAACGAATAATAAATCCGTATTCCGGCGCATGCTTTGCCAGCCATTTGCCTTCTTTGGAAGCGCCAAAGGTTTGCTCCAGCGCATTGCCCACACTTGGGCTGGATACGTCGATCGCCAATCCTGTCTGATGCTCGCTCGTCCCCGGTACGGCGCTGACTTGAGAGGCATATGCCTGTCCCTTTGTCTTTACATTGTTGTTGAAAATGGAAACCTGTCGCTTATAGGAACGGTATCCCGATACTGCCCGCAGTTCTATACCATCCTTCTGGGCACCTGCGAACAGCTTCTCCAGCGCATTTGCCGCTTCCTTGCGCATTTGCCGCTTCTCATGCGGCCCCTCAAAGGAAAACGGCACCTGCGGCTCGACCAGATCGCCCGGAACATAGCCTATAGGCAAGCTGCGCTTTTTGTTAACAACGACCATGTCAGCCTCCGCATTCGTTACAACCGCGGTTCCATCCTCTTCCTTAACCGTCGCCTGCAGCGCATTTTGGCTTCGAATGGCCATCACAGCATCAGCTTGTCCGCTTTCTGTGCCCGTGGAGGCTTGTCCCGTACCAGTGCTGCTGTCAGCCGTCCCCGGCTGGGTAGAAGACGGTGCATTTTCCTGTACCGTCGTAGATGACTTCAACGGCTCGCTTTCCTGTCCGCCTGAGCCTCCCTGCTGGCAAGCAGCCAGCAGAAGCCCCGGCAGAATCAGCCCCGGGATAAGCACTTTACCCCAGTGCTGACGGGTGCGTGCCTGTTGTATATGTCGTTTCATGCTGGTATCTCCTCCAATATCGCAATTGATGCATGACTTGCTATCTTTCCGTTCCCCTATTGTAACTGAACTTTCGGCACTCTTCGAAACCGTTATCCGGTTCGATGCAGGTGAATAGGCTCGAAAAGGGAAGCACAGGCCCGAAATGTTACGGAGCATGACGTTTTTGCGGAATTGCGGCCCGCGCGCGTTCGGCTACACGCTCACGTATGAGCTTCATTGCCTCTTCCGCGCGGGAAAGTCCCGGCAGCAAAGCGGCAATATCCGCTGCTTCATTCTTGAAAGCGAGCTTCCGCGGCAGACGGATCTCAATCGCATGAAAGCCCGCCCCTGGGCGATGCAGCGCTCCCTCGGCGGCGGATTCAGCAATCCATTCGCTAATTGCCGCTAACCCGCTGCGTCCGCCCTCTGACCGCGAGGTCGGCTCCAGTGCGGAAGAGGTCCCCTGTACATGGGACAGCTCTCTTGCCCAGGTACTGAACACGTACTCCAGTAGCTCTTCCCGCGTCATTCCGATCAGCTCCAGACAGAAGTGCGGCTCGCTTTTCAGCCCGGCCCGAAGAACCTGCTTCACATCACGGGCCGCATTCGTTCCAGCCTCCATGCCGGAAGCAGATGTCTCGGCCGCTGCCTGAACGACGTCTTCCAAGGAGAGACAGGCTTCCCCTTGCAAAAAGCGGTAAATGTCCCAAGGTTCCGCTTTGATCTGCTCCAGCCATGCTGTTCGTTGTTCCGGATTCAGTACAGGTACTGGCCCCGTCCAGCGGGCAGCCATAACCGCCGAACCGCTTTGCGTCCTGCTCACGTCTATTTCCGCCACCCACCAACCATCAGCTACGTGCAGCTTCACTCGCGGCCTTGTCATCGCCTTCATCCTTTCTTTTGCTTACTCAATCCATACATCATTTTGCAGGGCAATCAGACCGCGCAGCTCATCGTCTGACATTTCTGTCAGCCAGTGCTCGCCGGAGCCGACAACCTGCTCGGAGAGCGCCTTTTTACTCTCGATCAATTCGTCAATCCGTTCCTCAAGCGTACCTTGGCAAATCAGCTTATGCACCTGCACATTGCGGCTTTGACCAATGCGGAATACACGGTCTGTCGCCTGATTTTCCACCGCGGGATTCCACCAGCGATCATAGTGAATGACATGGCTGGCACGCGTCAAGTTCAGGCCTACACCGCCTGCACGCAGGGAAAGCACAAATATATCCGGACCTTCCCCCTCTTGAAACTTGTGAACAATTTCATCCCGTCTGGTTTTGGCCAGTCCTCCATGCAAAAAATACGGCTCTTCGCCAAAGATTTTGGCTAGTCGCAACACCAACAATTCCCCCATCGACACATATTGGGTGAAAATCAACGCTGATTCGCCGTTTTCGCGAATGGTCTCCACCAATTCCAGCAATCGCTCCATTTTGCCCGAGTTCTCGGTTTTACCGCTATCTGCGCGTCCCGGAATGATCAGGCCCGGATGGTCACAAATTTGCTTCAGCTTAGTCAGCGAAGACAGAACAAGCCCTTTGCGGGCTATGCCGACCTGTCCATCCAACGTTCCCATCAATTGATCCACCACGCCGCGATACAATCCGGCCTGCTCCGGTGTCAGCACGCAATACGATTTCAATTCCAGCTTCTCCGGCAAATCCTTGCGTATGTCCGGATCGCTTTTGAGCCGACGCAGCATGAACGGAGAGACCAGGCGATGCAGCTCGCGCAGCGCAGGCCCCCGTTCCTCACCCGTAATACTGTACCGCTGTCGAAATGAAGACGCTGTGCCCAGGTAGCCCGGATTCAGGAATTGGAAGATAGACCACAGCTCGCTGAGCCGATTTTCTACCGGAGTACCTGTCATGGCAATCCGGTGCGGTGCAGACAGCTTCATGACGCTCTGAGCCTGCTTGGTTCGTGCATTTTTTATATATTGCGCCTCATCCAGTACGATGGAGGACCAATAGACCGCAGATAAATCGCTGCCGTCCCGGCCCGCCAAATGATAGGTCGTGAGGACGATATCATATTCGCGTACACTTTCTTGAAACGCTTCTCCATGGAGCCGCTGGTTGCCATGATGAATATACAGCGACAAATCCGGTGAAAAACGCTTCAATTCCCGCTGCCAGTTGCCAAGCAAGGACGTCGGACAAATAATCAGCGCCGGACGCTGGTCCGCGCCCCCGATTCCCCCGTCAAGCAGGCAGGTGATCACCTGTATCGTTTTACCAAGCCCCATGTCGTCCGCAAGGCAAACGCCAAAGCCCAAATTGCGCATCGCAGCCAGCCATTGAAAGCCGCGCTCCTGATAGGGCCGTAATGCGCCGTGCAGCGTCACGGGCACAGCCCGCGGCTCCACGGAACGAAGTACGCCGCCTTCAGCTAAAGACGCAAGCAATCCAACGGATTCCGCGCCGAAAATGGACAGGCCTTTCCATGAAGCCTCGCCTGCACTTTCATTTTCCGCGGCCAGATGCATCCATTCGGACAAGGTCATTTCTCCGTCTTCCCCGCGCTTGATAAAGCGCAATACCTGACGGATTTCCTTGGGATCAACCTCGATCCATTCTCCCCCGAGGCGCACATACGGCAAATTGGCTGCGACAATGCTTTCCAATTCCTCCATCGTCAAGGTTGTATCGCCCAGCACAGCCTCGGCATCAAAGGAGATCATGCGGTTAATCCCGACCGACGATGTATCTGTGATCACACCATCCGGCTTTGCGAGCCGCTCGGTCGAACGCATTTTGAGCCGCAAGCCTGCACGTCTCCGGCCCTCACGGCTCCAGCGTGAAGGCATTTGCACCGTGATGCCGTTCTTTTGCATAGCGGGCACTGCCTCCGTCAGAAAGCGGTAGAACATCTCCGGCTCCACCGTAAGCTCCTCGGGATAAGGACGATTCAACGCTTCTTGCAGTATAGGTGCCGCTTCAGCCGCCTGTCCAAGTATTGTCAGCAACTGGGCCTGCACTTGGCGATATACGATTCCGCTGCGAACCAGATCACGTTCAGGATAGGCCCACAACGCCAGAGCTGGCAGTCGCAATCCCGGCTCTGCATCGCTTTCCACCCAAAAGGTGATACGCCATTCCTTCACGCTTTCCTCCAGCGAAGGCTCCAAACGAAGGCACAAACGCAGCTGTCCTTCGATCGGTTCCTTGTCCTCCCGTTCCGTAACAGGCATCGCGCATCCCTCAAGAGAGGACGCTTGAGCAGCCAGTTCCTCCATCTCAACGGGCGTTCCCTGAATCGCAAGCGGGCGTGAACCTGTCAGCAGACTGTTCCACCACAGCTCTGCCAGCGGCGACCCTCCGCGCCGATACTCTGCGTGATATCTGCTCAGCTCACGCTCCGAGGCAGCCAGTACTGCAGTCGTTTCCGCATGAATAATCGCACACAGGAAGGAATATAACACGATTTCGGCTGCATGCTCTCGTGTCTCCGGCTCCTTGCCCGCGAAGACGGCAGGAGCTGCCATACAGACAGCCGGCATCGCAGCAGCCAGCTCATGAAAGCGGCGAATGTCCTCCTCTTGGCGCAGCCGGGGGACCCATACCCCGACCGCCGCCTCCGGGCCGCGGCGGCGTGGTCCGGAGGGACGTGCCTCTGTAAGCGAGGGCACGATTTCGCCCCGCTGCATCAGCTCCAGCGCAAAATAAACGGCCTTTTGCCAATATCGCATTTCCTCGCCGACTGTAATGCCTGCCGCAGCGCAGCTTTTCTCGTCCATGCGGGTCAGTAGCGCCATGGCATCACGCGGCTCCAGGGCCAAACCCTCCAGCGTCCGCCCCAGCATGGAACGTCTTTTCCCGCCCCTGCCAGCCGTTTCCACACGGGCAGTGTTGGGTATCCGTACCTCGGCAAGGCGCAGCACAGCCTGACGAAACGGCCGAAGGTCCCCCCTCAGCGTTAGCCTGCGGATTACGCTGCTCCACGCATCTACACGCGGTTCTGACGTCTCACCAGAAAAGCAAAAAAACACATCTCCGAGCCATATTCCATAAAGCGGTTGATTCATATCTGTCTCCCGTCCAGCCTTTTGAATTATTACTCTTCATCATATACGAAAACCGACTCTTTTCAAAACGTTATCGCAAAATTAAATACAAGAGGCCAGCCATTCATAACCTTAATATTCATGTAATTAATGATTAAGAAACTTATCCTTTCTTAATTGGCCTCGTCGTCCTTCAAATAGGAATTCAGGCTGTCTTGCAGCAGCTGCTTGACTTGCATACGCAGTTCCTTCGGATATATGACCTCAGCGTCTGGCCCGTATTTCAACAGAAGCCTGGATACATATCTTAACTCTTCAGCCGGAATATGCCCCTGCCACTCCTGATGGGAAATATTTTGGAAGAGCGGATCTGATTGGGCCATCCGAACACCAAACGAGGTAAATTTTATTTTGGACGGAATTCCTGTACGCGAATCCTCCGAAGCCAGCCATTCCTTAAGGGTGGGAAGGCCGGATAAGGTGTCTTCCAGCAGAGTCATTGCAATCACCCGATCGGAGCGGTACAGCATGATCCGGTCGCGGCTGTGCGCAGGCATATACCAATATCCATGATCAAAATATAATCCAACCGGATATACTTCAATCCATTTTTCTCCGGAAGCGGAGCGATACAGCATACGCACACACCGTTTATTGAGCGCAGCGTCCAGCATGAGCGAGGTGTAGGGGGACTCTGCGGAAGTCGGCACCATCCGAAAAGCGATATAATCCTTGAATTGGTCGATGCTGTCCTGCACATCCTGGGGAAGCTCGGCATAATAGTGCTCGGATAAATGCTCCCGAACCGACCCGAAGGGGATGTCCGGGATATTTTCCAGCAGCTGCAGCATGAGAAAAAGACCAAAAGCCTCATCGCGAGCAAGATGAAGGGGAGGAAGCAGCCGATTGGGAAGTGCCCGGTACCCGCCGTGGGGCCCGGTTTCGGTATAGAGAGGCAGTCCGGTCTGCTGCAAATAGTCAAGATCTCTTTGTATCGTTCTGACAGAGACACCAAAACGCTCGGCCAGCTCACGTGCCGTATATTTTTTTCGGGAATCCAGTATCCTCATAAGGGCAATTCTGCGTTCGTTCATACCGTACTCCTTTGAAAATAGAAGTTAATTTCAAATGATCAATCCAACCACGACAAACCATGTCATAAATAGATTGTAACATAGGTAGTAGAAAGGAGCGATGAACGATGAACGCTATAAAATCAGGCGAAGTTGTATTGTATATTGCGATGAGTCTCGACGGGTATATTGCCTTGCCAGACGGCTCGGTGGACTGGCTGTTTGATGTCGAAGGGGATGGCGGAGACAATGGATATGACGCCTTTTATAGCACGGTGGATACGGTATTGATGGGCAGGCTGACGTATGAGGAAATATTAAAGCTCTCGGATGACTTCCCCTACGCTGGCAAGCCTTGTTATGTACTCACCCGGTCATTAACGGAGCATGAGCAGGCACCACATGTTACGTTTACGGACGAGGCTCTGACCGAACTTGTTCCGCGTCTGCAGGAGCAAGCGGAAGGAGCGATATGGCTGGTGGGTGGCGGCCAGATAGTTCAAGCCTTCATACAAGAGGGGCTACTGGCTCAGGCGATCATTACGATTATTCCTAAGGTGCTTGGGCAGGGAATACCGTTATTCCCGGAAGGCACAATGCCAAGTACGTTTAGGCTCAACGAAATAGAACGCCGCGGGGATCTGGTTATATTGCATTATCTTGTATAAGTAATTGCAGCTTTTATAGTTATATAATTCTATTAATGGAAAAACCCTCATATTTCAGGATCATACCTCACCCTGGAATATGGGGGCTCTAACCCCCAACAATTTCCGGAAATCTAGAAATAAAATCAATGATTAAAATAAACAAAGCCTGTCGAGTTAACTTCGACAGGCAACGAAACATGGATTGTATGAGTCTCGGATTTTGTTCCGACTATTTGCTTTTCAGATTATCCCATGTGCTTTGGAAATCCTGGAGCAGCTTTGCCGCATCCGACTTGCCTGCCACATAGGCTTGCATTTGACTTCCGAATTCCTGCTGCGCTCCTTCAGGATAGCGGTTGAAGAACCAGCCCAGCAGCTTGTTCTGCCGGCTATACTTCACAACTTCGGCACCCAGTTGCCCCATATCGGCCTCTGTCCCTTTGATGCTTTTGAAGGCCGGAATGAACTTAAATTCCTTCGTAATGTACTTTTTTCCCTGCTCAGATGTCACCATCCAGTTCAAGAATTCCTTGGCCTCGGCTTTAACCGAAGAATTTTTATTGACCACCCAGTTGTTGGCCACACCTACAAACAGCTTATCTCCGGCGGCTGCGTCTTCACCAATCGGCATAGGCAAGATACCCAGATTCAGCTTCGGATTAATCCCGTCAATTTGGACCTGCGTCCAGTTCCCCTGCTGCATCATAGCAGCCTTGCCGGTGGCAAAATTCGTGACCTGGGTATTGTAATCCGTCGTCAGCGGCTTCGCATTACCATACTTGAGCGTCAGATCGAACAGCTTCATCCACTCGGCGAATTTGGCGTTACCCGGAATTTTCGCGGTTCCATCATTCAGTCCCTTGACGAAGGCAGACGGGTCCGGCTGATTGGCAAATGCCACGTTCAGCAGATGATTGCCCAGTACCCAGAACTCCTGATATCCATTCGAAAAAGGAGTAATCCCTGCGGCTTGCAGCTTTTGAGCGGCTTCTTCCAATTCGGCTAACGTTGTGGGGGATTCTGTGATCCCCGCCTTTTTGAACAAATCCTTGTTATAAATAAACCCGTACCCCTCCAGGTTCATCGGCTGACCGTACATCTTGCCGTCTTTGGCCATCGGCTCCATGGCGACATCGACTACATCACCGACCCAAGGCTGATCGGACAGGTCCTCCAGATATTCCAGCCACGTATCGAGCTCGCGGTAGCCTCCAACGTTAAAAATATCCGGCTGTTCTCCAGCGGCGAACTTGGCCTTTAGCGCAGCCCCGTAGTCACTGCCCCCGCCCACCGTCTGAATATCGAGCTTGATCCCCGGATGAGATGCCTCATATTCCGCCTTCATGCGATTCAACGCTTCTGCAATTTCCACCTTGAATTGAAAAATGTGAATCGTCTTTTCCTTCACTTCCTCTCTGCCTGCGCTTTGTTCACTGCTGCTACTGTTACAACCTGCCAAAACGAGGGTAAAAGCGGCGAGAAGCAGAACCAGCGCCCGGACTTTTCCTTTATAAGAATGCGTTTTCATATTCATGTTCCTTTCTATATTAAATTTCAAATCAGATGAACTCGAAAAATTCGTATGGACACGGAACAAATGGAATGGTGCTCCAGCCTTTATTCGTTTATTCAGGGGAATCTGGAGGCAACAGCGATGGTAAGTACCATCCGTTTGCAAAGTGCCACACCATGAACATTTTCAGTTCATCCACACTCAGCCTTTGACCGAACCCGCCATAATGCCTTGAATAATATATTTCTGCATGACCAGAAAGAATACGATGGCCGGCAAAATGCCCAGTACCAACGCAGGCAAGGCCAAATCCCACTGCTTCGTGTATTGTCCGAAAAAGGCATAGGTCGCAATCGGAATCGTGCGCAGCTCAGCCTGTTGCAGCACTAGCGACGGCAGCAGGTAGTCATTCCAGATCCAGAGTGTATTTAAAATCATCACCGTCACCATCATCGGCAGCATCAACGGATACACAATGCGGAAAAACACACCGTAAGGGGTACAGCCATCCACGGTAGCCGCCTCCTCCACCTCGATGGGCACACCTTTGACAAACCCGTGAAAAAGGAAAATGGACATAGGCGTCCCGAAGCCCAGATAGCAGATCACCAGGCCACCGATGCTGTTCATCAAGTCCAGCGTACTGACGACCTTGACCAAAGGGATCATCACCGATTGAAAAGGAATGACCATCGCGGCCACGAACAGGCTGAACAACACCCGGTTATAACGCGTCGGATGCCGAACCATCCGGTAAGCAGCCATCGAGCTGATCAGCACCAGCAGCAAATTGCTGACCACCGTCACGACAAGCGAATTCCATAAAGCTTCGGGAAAACGCGTAATGCTCCACGCCCTGGCATAGTTGCTCCATACAAAAGTTTGTGGCCAGGCCGCGGAATCGGTGAGCAGGTCACCAAAGCTTTTGACCGAATTCACGAACAAAAAATAAAACGGAACAAGGAATAACAAAGCGACGAGAAGCATGACCAGTTCGGTCGCCCATGTTCCGAAGCGGTAGCGCTTGCTTGTTTCCATTTTACGCTTCCACCTCCCTGCTTTTCGTCAGACGCACCTGGAGGCTCGTAACGAGCGCAACGATGATAAAGAAAATCAGCGCTTTGGCCGTCCCTAATCCGTAACGATTATTCACAAATGCTTCATTGTAAATATTGAGTGCCACCGACTCCGTAGACCCGAAGGGTCCGCCCTTGGTTAATGATAAATTAAGATCGAACATTTTAAACGACCAGGAGATCGCCAGAAAAAGACAGACGGTGACGGCAGGCATAATCAACGGCACGATAATAGACCTTAAGATTTGCATTCGGCTTGCTCCGTCAATTTCGGCCGCTTCCAGCAGATCCTGTGGCACATTGGTCAGCGAGGAGATATAAATGACCATTAAATAGCCGGCGGTTTGCCAGATAAATACGATCACAATGCCCCAGAAAGCCGTAATCTCATCTCCCAGCCAAGGCAGATTGAAGAAAGACCAATTCGTGCTCTCCCCGATCGCTGCAAACCCCTTGACGAAAATAAACTGCCAAATAAAGCCAAGTAGCAGCCCTCCGATCACATTAGGCATGAAAAAAATAGTCCTTAGCACATTTCTCGACTTCAACGGCTTGGTTAAAAAATACGCCAGCAGAAAGCCAAATACATTCGCAGCCACCACACCAATCACCGTAAATCGGACCGTAAACCAGAACGCTGTCCTGAATTTGTCATCATCCCATAAAATGTGATAGAAATTATCCAAACCGACCCACTTCGCCTGATTGGCAACCCCATTCCATTCTGTAAAAGAATAGTACATTCCCAGGATGAAAGGGATTACAATAATGATAACGAAAAATAACGTCGCCGGCCCTACAAAAATCCATTGCTGGAGCCATTGCGACGACTTGGCACGGTTCAAACCGATCCCCCCTTTTGTTGTCTGTTGGTGTCTGCAATTCCTTACGGCTTGCTCATCAAGCGCCTGGGTACTGTGGCCGTATAATTGGTGGTTCACATCTTCATTATGTCGAATTAGCGATCTGGAGAACACGCAAGATCGTGAACCATTAGGGGGAATTTATTGACCTCTGGCCTGTCTTGAATCGTGAAAGGAGCTGCTGGATGGAATTTCATAACATTCGTTCCCGGCTAATCTGGTTTTTGCTCATTGCGGTCACCCTGCCACTGCTGCTGTCGATGACCATGACCTTCCTTCTCACCAAGCAATCTTTGCGAGAGCAGGCCACACACGAAAATGAACGGCTTATTTTTCAGGGAATTACGAATCTGGATAACTATTTGCAGGGATTGAACCGGGCATCCATCGGGGTCTATAATGATCCTCATTTTCTGCGCAATCTCGCCAAAATTCCGGATGATTACCGGGCTGTTGCTGAAAATTACACAACGCTGCAGACCATGCTGAATGCTTCGCCTGGCATCGATCAGGTGTATTTGCACTCTTTTCAGGCAGGGCAATCCACACTGATTACCAGCACACTCCCTCTTTGGGAATTCCGGCTGACGCCCTTTCCGGGGCTCTATTCATTACAGTTCTTCCGGATTATTCATACAGCCGTCACATACGAAGCATTTGTACGGCTTTTCAGCGGTTTCCTATACAGAACATGACACACAGCGACAGGTATTCACCCTCCATCGGGCAATACGGAACATCCCCTCATCACAAATGCTTGGGGTACTGGCTATAGATGTTCGTCTAAAGCCGCTGCGCAGCATTTGCCGTCAATTGTATAATGCAGATACAGAAGAGCTGTATCTGGTCGATCGGCACGGAATGATCATATATAGCGGCAATGAAGCAATGATCGGCACACACTGGAAGGAATCCAGCCTGCTCAATCGAATTTCTAATGAAGGCGTGCACGGAGTGATTGAGAATGATACGGCGCTGCACGTGTACGGCAAGCTGGATGCCAATCTGTCAGGCTGGACGCTCGTCAAGAAAATTCCGAATCGAGCGCTTTATTTACGAGCCACTCGCCTGACCCGGATCAATGTGGTCATTGCACGGAGTGCTGTCGCGTCGCTTCAGAGAGATGATGGTCACCATCAACAACCTCATTTTGCGGGAATATAAGCTGGATCTGGCAAACAAGACACACCAATTGAAAGCGCTTCAAGCGCAAATTAATCCTCATTTTCTATATAATACGCTCCAGTCTATTGGAACGCTGGCGCTGCAGCATGAGGTGCCACGAATTTATTCCCTGCTCTCCCCCCTTGCCAAAATGCTGCGCTATAACATGCGGGATCATACGGTCGACGAGGAGCCGGACAGCAGCGAACAGGATTCCATCGGGCTCCGCAATGTTTTACTGCGTATTCAGCTCCATTCAGAGGATGGTGCCAATACCCTGTCTGTAGACAATATGGTGCCTCATGGCGTTCGTTATACACTCGAAATTCGTACCAAAGCTCATACCGGAATTCAGATTAAGGGAGAGTGATCTATCATGAAAGTTCTGATTGTGGATGATGAAAAGCATGTGCGCCATGCCATTCGGATGCTCGTACATTGGGAGGCTTGCGGCGTGACCGAGGTAATCGAGGCTGAATCGGGCGATCAGGCGATTGAGGTCATCACTACCCTTTCCCCACCTGTCGTACTTACAGATATGCGGATGCCCGGCAAAGATGGAGTTGCCCTGATGGAGTGGATTCAGCTCCATTCCCCTGCCACCAGAGTCGTAGTGGTAAGCGGCTATGACGATTTTGATTTGGTCCGGCAAGCCATCCGCCGGGGAGGTATGGACTATATTCTCAAGCCTGTAGACCCGGTGGAGATTAACGAGGCTCTGACTAAAGCCACTCAAGCCTGGCGAACAGCAGAACAAGACCGGCACAGGCAGACAATGCAGGCCATTGAGGTAAACCGGATGAGGCCACACTATGCCGACAAGCTTCTGACCGAGCTGGTGTCCGGTACAGCGAATACCGCTCTCTCCATCACGCCCTTGCGCGAGGAACTGCGCCTTCCTGCAGCTATCCAGATGTGCAGTGCAGCCGTGATGAGCATCGCTCAGCTGGATACCGATATGCTGGACAAATACAAAACCCGGCGTCCGTTGCTGAGCTTTTCCCTGATTAACATCTGCAATGAGTTTCTCATGGCTTCCCAGATCGGCATTGCATTCCGTCATCTGGAGCGTATGGATGAAATTATTGTGCTGTATTGGGGCGAGCCGTCCCGTTGGCCGCTGCTCTTGCAGGATATTCACACAGGCATCAGAACCGCATTAGGCTGCTATATGCATATCGGGATCGGATCCTTCGGCGCCTTTCCCGTGGCGGCAGCTACAGCCTACCATGAGGCTCGCCAAGCCTTGTGGAAACGGGACGTGCTTCAGGCCACAGATTGGCTGCATCATAGCTCCCTTGTACGCCAGCCCGTACGTCTCCCCCGGCTACTCGAGCTGGAAGAGGAACTACGGCTTAGCGCGTTCAGTTGCAGCGCAAGTCGTGTAGCCGCGACAGTAGGCCGCTGGATAGCAGCCATAGCTGAGCTGCCTTCGGTAACGGCGGAGCAGCTGGCCGGCTGGAACCAGGAGCTGAACTGGATGCTGGCCCGCTGGCTGAATGACCGGCCCGGAGATACCGAAGGCGAAGAACTGGCTGATGGAGCAGGAGCCTTTCCTGCTCTGCCCATCGACAATCGCGGCCTGCTTTCTTTGCCTTTATGGAAAAAGCAGATCGAAAACCGGATGCTGGCAACCGGTCAGGCACTTACACCGAGCCACAATCCTAACAACCCGACGATCCGCGATATTGCCCGCTATCTGGAAGCTCACTACGACGAGGATATTTCGCTACAGGATATGGCGAGCCGCTTTTATCTCAGCCGGGAATATATCTCCCGCAAATTCAAGCAGGAATACGGTGTTAACCTGTCCGACTATCTGTGCCGGATCAGGATGGACAAAGCAAAGCTGTTGCTGCTGAATGACAAGCTACGGCTGCATCATATTGCCGGGATGGTCGGATATCAGGATGAAAAATATTTTGGCAAGGTATTCAAAAAGCTGGAGGGCGTCACGCCGGGCGAATTCAGGAAACGCCATGCTGCACATCTTCAGTCGTGATCGCATACAGCACATGATCTTCCCAGTCACCATTAATCTTCAAATACTTTAGTGTCAGCCCTTCGCGGCGAAATCCGGCCTTGTCCATCCTCGAATCGACGGCGTATTCCCCGGCATGACCCCGGCTTGAATACGGTGCAACTCCAGCTCAGACGTCTGATCTCAATAATTGTTGATATGCTTTTTAGTCATCGAATAAAGAATAAGAAAAATACCCCAGGTGCATGCCAGCAACCCAGGGTATCCTCCTCTATTGAATATTTAATCCGTGACAGGCAGCCAGCCGGGAACCGTCGTTAATGCACCCCACAGGTAGTCCGGAATGACCAGCTCCTGCTGGGCTTTCCTGGACAATGTCGTACGGATTGTATCTTCTCTGCCATCTTGCACCTTCTGAACCCATTGCGGCTCCATCAGAAGCGGGCGTCCCAGCGAAACAAGCGGTACCCCCGTCTCCAGCGCTGCAAGTGCCTCGTCCGGTGTATTCAAGGAGCCGACTCCCATGGCCGGCACACGATGGCCGACCTTCTCATGGATCAGAACGGTACGTGACCGTTCGTCGCTACGATCACGGAACGAACCGCCGAAGAAGTGGTTAACGGAAATGTGCAGATAATCCAGCCCTTGATCCGCCAGACGATCTACGAGTACCAGCGTATCGTCCAGCGTAATGCCTGGCGTGTGTCCTTCTTCAGGGGACAAGCGATAGCCGAAGATGAACGGCTGCTTCGCATGCGCGGCGATCACTTTTTTCACCTCATGGACAATCGCCAGCGGGAAGGCCATACGTTTGTCAAGACTGCCTCCCCATTCATCAGTACGGCGGTTGGAGTGCGGGGAGAAGAACTGCTGTACCAGGTAACCGTTTGCTCCGTGAAGCTCCACACCGTCATAACCCGCTTCAATGGCGCGGCGGGTCGCTTCGCCATAGGCGCGGATGACGCGATGGATATCGTCAGTTGTCATTTCACGCGGCACAGGTGCGCCTTCTTTTTCCTCGGCTACTGCACTTGCACTGATCGGTTGTCCGTCCGGAATTTGATCTGGTGGACAGAGACGGCCGCCATGGTATATTTGCAGGATCGCTTTCGCACCCTCCTGATGAATCGTGTCAGCCAGACGACGCAGGCTTGGAATCATTTCGTCCTTGTCCGCACCAAACTCGTTTACAAAGCCTTTGCCATCGGGCGTCACATACACGCAAGCCGTAATAACTGCGCCTACCCCGCCAGAGCGTTCACGGTAGTAAGCCAGTTCCTCGTCACTGACCTCACCGTTTTCATGGGAAGCAAAATTAGTCATAGGAGCCATCGTAATCCGATTTTTCAATGTAACGCCGGATGGCAGGGTAAAAGCTTCAAATAAAGGTTTATATTTCGGGTTCATTCATTCTCTCTCCTTCAGTTTCAGTCAGATCAGATGAGCTGCAAACAATATGAAACAAATAGGAATTCGAATTCGATATTACTTTACTTCAATGATCAGCCTGCCTACTGTCACTTACTTAAATACAGTGGTTATAACAACCACAGTATAATGTTCCGCTCCTGTAAAGTCAAATCTAACCTTTTGGTTCTTTCTTAAACTGTCTGGAAAGTCTGAACTCTAGCCGCCTGTCATAAGCCATCGCCAGTCATTTAACGGTTTTCGGCTGCGCTCTTTTCCTCCTCTTGGCGAGAAAACCAGGTCGCGAGCAGCGAGCCGGAAATATTGTGCCATACACTGAAAATCGCACTCGGTACAGCACTGAATATACATAAACCTTCTCATAAATATGGTTTTTGCAGCTTTCCCCGCTAGGACATATTTGGTAGCAAAGTGGGTATATTCGTATTTAAAGATGGTGACTAGTCGGTCATGTTGATTTGACTGCCTCTTCAACATTATCTTTCCCGGCAAATGTAAACGGGTGTCTCTATCGCAGAGGCACCCGTTTGGCGTACACATTTTTATTCATGAAACAAACCTGGTGGACTTACTCGCCTTTCAAGGCGATCACTTCAATTTCTACCAGCGCATCCTTGGGCAGGCGGGCTACCTCCACCGCACTGCGAGCCGGATATGGCTGCTCGAAGAAAGAGCTGTAAACTTCATTGACACTGACAAAGTCATTCATATGCTTCAGGAATACCGTCGCCTTCACAACCTGGTTCATATGGCTGCCTGCCGCTTCCAGAATGGCTTGGACGTTGCTCAGGGACAGACGAGCCTGCTCCTGTACGTCTTTACCGAACTCACCTGTCGCCGGATTCAGTCCAAGCTGTCCTGAGGCGTAAATAAATCCGCCCGCCTCTACCGCCTGGCTATAAGGGCCAATAGCGCCGGGCGCTTTTTCCGTTGCAATTGTTTTTTTCATATCTACTGGTTTCTCCTTCCTGATACGGGTTTACCGTATTATAGCATGGGTAGCCTAAAGCCACTATTCTGCGCGGTGGATTAATACATCGCTGCTTCTCTTAACACATTCATTTTTGCACCGGCCCTCATTCCTGTGCCAGCTTCATCTTCACCAGATGTCAGTTCTGCACCGATGACCCGGATGATATCATTCGGATAAATATGTACACCGCTCGCTTATGCGGGAGCAATTCGGACCATCGATCTCGCGAGGACCGGAGCCGGGATAGCACGGTAGGGAGCGAGCTTGCCCGTCATCATGCCATCAGTGCCTTCATAACGACAGCGGCAGCAGTTTCGACAGCACGCCGTTCACCCCTCGCGCCCAAAATAAGCGGCGGACGGAACAAATGCAGCGCAGGCAATCCAACAGCGGCAAGTGCCTCTTCCGCTCCCCCCCTTGGTGCGGTTGTAAAACACACGTGAATTTGGGTCTGCTCCCATCGCGGAAATAGCGAGCATCTGTACAGCACCGGCCTTCTTACCCAGCCGGGCGGTCAGAACCGGGTAGTCCAGATCAGCCTTACGGAACTGCTCCTTGGAGCCAGCCTTTCTCATCGTCGTCCCGAGACAGCAAAAAACATCATGAACCCCCTTAAAGGCGAACGCTGCTTTCTGCGGCTGTTTCCCAGTCGATGAGGACTTGCTCCAGCTTGGGATGCGTGATTTCCAGCGGCCGTCTGTCCAAAACCATGACCTGGCTGTATTCCTTTTGCACCAGCAGTTCCTGTACAACATAATCCCCGACAAGCCCCGTTGCCCCCACAACGACTGCTTTGCGATCCATGATAAACCTCCTTTGTACACCTTGACACCTGCTCCTGCACAGCGTATCAGGTTAATTTATACGGCTGTTCGCCTGCTTCCCTACTCTCGGATGGACACATGGGCAGATACAGTGAAAAGGTGCTTCCCTGGCCCTCCATTGGCCTGCTGAAAAGCTTCAAAAATCATATGCTGCTGAAGCTTTGAAATAAAGATAAAGCTCGTAAGTCCAATCGCAACCCCAATGATAATAAGCGTATAAGAACGGGGATACACCAACGTTGCGATAATCAGCGGGATGAAACGCAGATTAAAAATGACCGTCTCGCTAAAATTAAAACCAAAGCAAGAGCTGATCCATCCGGCAAACACGACCAGCAGCACCGAGCTGATATATTTGAAGCGCGTAGAGGTGTGACTCAAGACGTATCTATAAATCACGTTCGCCACATAGGCAACGGCGATCATCATCCCCAAATTGATTAGAAAATCATTGAAAATTGCATGGACTCACACTCTCATAGCACAAAAACTGGAGGCAGGCCGGTCCTACCCGCTTTTGCCTTTCTTGTACATCATAACATGAAGTCCTATCTTTCGACATGCCAGCAGATGCTGCATCCGTGTATAAAAAAAGCGAACCGCAATGGCTCGCTCTCATGGAGATACCTATAGAGTCAGCTTATGATGCCTTTATTCCGGCGCCATTCCTGAACAAATATTTCAGCAAAATGAGAGTCCCACTGGGTTCCTTTTCCTTCTTCCAAGATCGTGACCGCCTTCTCTTCCTTCATCCCTTTCCGGTACGGGCGATCCGATGTCATCGCATCAAATGCATCCGCTACAGCAATAATCCGCCCAAAAAGCGGGATATCTTCCCCGGCGAGCTGATCCGGGTAACCGTTGCCGTCATAGCGCTCGTGGTGCGAACGCACGCCGGGCAAATAAGGGGCCATGGCATAAGCTGGCTCGACCCGGCGGAGAATGCTTTCTCCCATGACAGGGTGCATTTTAATCAGGTCAAATTCCTCGTCCGTCAGCTTGCCATCCTTGAGCAATACAGCATCAGGCACGCCAATTTTACCGATATCATGCAGCAAGGCTGTTTTACGCAACAAGTCAAGATCCGTCTCGCTCAAGCCGCCCTTTCGCCCAATAAGCACAGAGTATTCGGCCACACGCAAGGAATGTCCCGCGGTATAGGTATCCCGTGCATCCAGCGCTGCCGCCAAGGTAGCAAAATAACTGTCCAGCAGCTGACTGTTTTTTTCTTCCCGCTCCTTGAGGCCCTCGATCATCATGTTAAAGCCCTCGACCAGTTCCGCAAATTCGTCGGAATACAAGTCGCTGGCATTACTGTTCAGACGGCCTTCCTTTACTTCGTTCATTTTCTCCAACAGGTGATGGATCGGCTGCTCGATCTCACGGGTCAGCAGCTTTCCACCCAGATAGGCAAAGGCCACACCAAAAATTAAAATCGTCCCCGCCCATAGCCAGTAGGAACTGGCATGTGCCGCATCTGATCGCTCCAGCCGAATCTGCGTCGCCAGACAAAATAAAAACAACGGAAAAGCACCGATCAGCGTCGCGCTCAGCTGAAATTTATGCCGCAACGACAGCAGCACACGTCCCCGGAGTGACAGGTTCAGCCCATAATGCTGATGGGTTTGTTCCTGAAGCTCCTTCAGCAGCGGCCGGATTGCTCTCATCGTCAGGAAAAATTCAACCAGTGCGTGCATAGAAGCAACCAGACAAGCCCCTATACAAGCGATTCCTACGTAATAAAAAGGAAACGCAAGCTGTCCGGTATGTATCATCCATAGGGCTATCCCTGCTGCCGGAATGGAAAACCCCAACAAATGCGGCCCAATAATACGTAAAACCGACAGATTAGGCAGATGGTGAATCCGTATATACACCGCTTCAGCATCCTTGAATGTTGTTAATTTGCCGTAAAAAAAACGACGAACCGGTCTCAAATGCATCCGGAACGCCACGACTTCACAGCCAATCATAATGACACTGGAAATTACGATGATTTTCGCAAGCCCGAGAAATTCATAGTGGGCTATATTTAACGTGGAAAACAGAAAAATCGCACCTACCAATAATACCGCGGTAAACGAACCTATGACATAGTTCAGGATAACATGCTGAATAAAGCGCTTATAGATTGGCAAATTGCTACCCCTCTTTTCATCCGTACGCTTATAAAATATCTTGTTTATTCAATATCGGAGTCCAACCGTCAAAAGTTAACCTTCTTTCCTAACAAAACAACCGTATATCCGCTGATAGGCGGTTGTCGTGATTGCCAGCCTGGGTGTAACATGTTGTGTATATGGTTTTATTCCAATCTGCAATCAAAAAAAAAAAACAAAAATCCCTTGTAAATCAGAACCATTCTTGCTATACTACTAAAGTATGTATTAACCTCATAGGATTCCGCGCAACAGGCTACACTCCTTATCACCGCATGGAGCTTCTCCAAATTTTATGTATAACCCTAATGTAGAATTTTGAGCTTTTGCCAAAAGATTTTCACATTCACACTGGCGCGGTCATCGGAGCCGCAAGGACGAAAGAGAGGTAGGGCTTTTGTCGTTTGGAAAATGAACAGTGGAATCAGACTGCCCCTTATGAACATGCTGACCATATTATGCAAGGCAGCAGGGGTTGAACATATATGATGCCGTCAAATATGAAGTTTGAGCAGGCCGTGCAGTTCTACGCAGCTGCAGCATCCCCCGGATGATCCCCGGGGGATTTTTCTATGAACAAAAAAAAGTGACCCTGCCGAAACATCGGGAGGGCCTATAGCTTGATCAAAAAGGGGTTAATACAGTCATTATAGTTTCTCTTTCTTAAAATTAAATGATATTCACCTTAAAAACTCATTAATTTTCAGACTTCAGGATTTGGCATCATCCAGATCTTCTAATAATCCGTCCAATACTCCGTGCTACCCGGCGGCGTTGTTGGAATAATGGGGTGTCCTGTGTCCACTGGAGTGTTCCTTGGGGACGAAGGACGCTCCCACCCTTCCAGTAGAATCACATGCTGGGTGCCTGTTTTATTTTCCCATGTGATATAGCGCTCTTGTTCCATATGACGCAATGCAGCTGTAATTTCAGTGTCACGCCTGCCCGTTTTGATCGTGAGTTCCGTCATCGTCGGCATGTGGCGATGCTGGGCAAAATAATTATACAAAATACGCAGCAGCTTTCGTTCCAAATCAGGCAACATCGTCTTTCCTCCCTTTGTCAGGTTCCCGGCAGACATGGACCGGAATCATCATGATAAAGAACATATGTTCCCATTATAACACATAAGAATGCACCTTCCTACCGGAAGATGCATTTGGGCTTGTATGCCCATCCAAATTCAGTTTTTCTCCTTCTCCTCGCGGCTGATCGATCGCAGCCACCAGCCGATTCCGCCAACGCTTCCTAGTGCCAGCACCGTCAGGGAAATAATGTAGAACAAATGAAATGCACGATCACTCATAGCATTCGCCTCCTTATTTTATGTATACACTTTCCAGCTAGCAGTGTAAACCTCTTTTTGGCCTTCCACTCTATTTTTACCAAATCCGCAACATTAAATATCCTTGCGCTTATTTCGGTGCATGCTGACCAAATATGGTTCATAGCATATATGATACATGACAGACCAGACGCAGATAAACTTGGCAGGCATCCCGCCGATAAAAAAGAATACAAAAAGGCTTCCGGCATCTGCCGAAAACCTTTCTTTATCTGAGATTAAAGCTGAATTACGCCTTATTCCTCTTGCTGTATCTAATAAAAGCAATCACAAGCGCTACGACAAACAATATTCCGCTGACTACCCAGGTTGTCAGAAATGCCATGCCCAAACCGACATTTCCTCCCATTGTCGGGTGGTTCATGGCAGTAAACATGGAGCCCTGCATCATAAATATGGTACAAAATAAAACGACGGGCACTAGAATAATTGTGCTTGCCGTCTTACGGTTGCCTGATACTGCGATCACGCACAGCGCGGAGATCACCAAGATCACCCAATAGATAACTGCTTCCCAAATGCCCACCTGTTCAACCTCTTTTCTACCCATTCGTAAATGTCTCTTCTATTGTAACAGACGTCACACAGTGAACCAAGCCATTTTTGATGAGAAAAGGGGTATACATAACAAATAACGTATATAATGAATAGCACAGGAACCCTACATCTAAGACTTGAAAGGAACGATCATATGAAAAGTGCAAGTCCTTATATCATTGTAAACGATGTACAGCAGACGGTTGATTATTATCAATCCGTATTAGGTGGAGAAATCAAAGTGCTGAACAAGCAGGAAGGCAAGTTTTTACACGCAGAGCTTCACTTGGGCAACAGTCTTATCCATTTTTCCGATTCCTACGGTAAACCGCTGAAAGCACAGCATGTACAAATCATTCTTGATTGTGAGAGTGAGGAGGAGCTTAAGCGCGCTTACCACGCATTTGCCGAAAAAGGGACCATCACCGTAGAACTGCAGGATACCTTCTTTGGTGCGCTGCACGGCCAAGTAACGGATCACCTGAATCAGATTGAATGGGTCATGAATTATTTCAAGAGATGAGCATGCTCGGCAGCCATGACCGAATACGTCTTGTAGCCGCCATCAACATTTCTTACCGAATAACCGGATTGAGCCAAAATTCTGGCCGCGATATATCCGCGTAAACCGACCTGGCAAGAAACAGCGATCTCCCGATCACGAGGGATTTCCGACATCCGGTCTCTAAGCTCAGGCAACGGAATATGGACAGAGCCTGGAATGGCTCCAGCCCGCAGCTCTGCCTTATCCCTGACATCTATAATCACACCGCCATTTCGGTGAAAATCGTCAACCTCATGCCACTGTATCGTCCGGACAAGCCCATCCATAATATTGGAAGCCACATAACCGGCCATATTCACAGGATCTTTGGCCGAAGAATATGGAGGTGCATAGGCAAGCTCAAGGTCAGCCAGCTCACGGACGTTCAGCTTGCCGCGAATAGCTGTCGCAATGACATCAATCCTTTTATCTGCTCCATCGGCGCCAATAGCCTGTGCTCCGTATATCATACCTGTGTCCGGATTAAACAATAGCTTGATGGAAATTGGTGATGCCCCGGGATAATAGCCGGCATGTGAGCCGGGATGGATATGAACAGCCTGGTAGGGAACACCCAGCCGTGATAATGTTTTTTCATTATTTCCTGTAGCAGCGGCGGTCAATGCAAACACCTTGATGACGGATGTTCCGAGCGCACCCTCATAGGCAATGGCTTGACCGTTAATGTGATCTGCCACCAAATGCCCCTGGCGATTGGCTCCCCAGGCGAGCGGTACCATGGTGGCAAAACCATGATTGCGGTCTTTGACCTGGATGGCATCCCCCACCGCATAAATGGCCGGATCACTGGTTTGCAGCTGGGCGTTAACCTGAATCGCCCCGCGAATACCAAGCTCCAATCCGCATTGCTTGGCCAGCTCATTTTCAGGAACAACACCAATCGCCAGAATAACCATATCCGTCTGAAGCATACCGCCGGAGGTTAAGTAGAGTCGTGTACCCTGAGCTTCAAAAGCCGCGACTCCTTCCTCCAAGCGTATCTCCACCCCGTTCAGCTTCATATGCTGTTCCACCATTTGGGCCATTTCAGGGTCCAGCGGATTAAGCACTTGCTGTCCCATGTCCACAAGGGTCACCGCAAGGCCTCGTTCCCGTAAATTGTCGGCCATCTCCAGCCCAATAAATCCGCCACCAATCACCGTGGCATGTTGCGGCTGTCTTTCATCTATATATGCCTTAATGGTATCTGTGTCACGAATGTTTCTTAACGTAAATACGTTCGCAGCTTCACATAAGCCGGGAATGTCCGGGACCATGGGTTTGGCTCCTGGCGACAACACCACAATGTCATACGGCTGCTCATTCATTTCTCCTGTCATTACGTCGCGGAAACGAACGAGCTTATGCCCACGGTCTATTTGTACCACTTCATTCAGCACCCGCACATCTATATTGAAGCGTTCTCTAATCCCTTGGGGTGTCTGGAGAAACAGCTTCTCGCGCTCCTGAATGGTGCCGCCAATATAATACGGAAGACCGCAGTTCGCAAAAGAAACATGCTCTCCGCGTTCAAACAAAATAATCTCGTCTTCCTCATTCCATCTGCGCAATCTTGCTGCCGCCGAAGCGCCGCCTGCGACCCCGCCAATAATAACAATTTTTCTGCCCATTTACTTCGCCTCCTTATATACCCTATAGGGTATAATATATACCTACGGGGGTATAGTGTCAACATAAAAAAGGTGGAGGCTCTCCACGATCACCCTGCCAATTCATGTTTCCGAGCGGAAGGTTTTGCCCAAATGGTCACCCAGACCGAAATAATGGCGAAAAATAGAAACATTTCAACCTTCATCGAAGTATGGATTACAGAAATATGAATTACAAAGGGGGATCCCTGTGCCATGAGCACCAAATCAAATGTAGCCATGATTGCTTCTCTCGTCAGCGAGCCTTCCCGTGCTGCCATCCTTACCGTTTTATTAGACGGCAGGTTCCATACCGCAAGCGAGTTGGCCTATATGGCGGGCATCACACCGTAAACAGCCAGCTTTCATTTAGCTGAAATGACCGAGGCACAAGTCGTTACTGTAGAAAAACAAGGGCGGCACCGCTATTTTGGCATATCCAATCCTGAAGTCGCCCGAGTGATGGAGTCTCTTTCGTCCATAGCTCCGCCCGTTAAAATCAAATCTTTAAAACATGCCTCCGAGAATGAGGCCCTATGGGTAGCAAGGACTTGCTACGATCATCTTGCAGGTCGTTTAGGCGTACAGGTTATGGACTCCTTCATTCAAAAGGGGATTCTTTTCGAGGATGAGGGCCGACTTCATGTCACCGAGAAAGGAGAGGCTTTCTTTGCAGATTTTCAGATTGACGTTAAGCAAATAAGACAACAACGCCGCTCCTTCTCACATAAATGCCTGGATTGGAGTGAACGGCGTCACCACCTTGCCGGTGCTTTGGGGAATGCCCTTTTGGACAGATTGCTGGCATTGAACTGGATTGAACGTCGCCCCGCAATCCGGGCGGTACGCATTACAGCAGAGGGTGTAAGAGGATTTAAAGAAGTATTCTCAATAGACGTTAGCTAGATGAAAACGCACCTCATTTACACATAAAAGCGCCATTTAGTCTCGAAAAAAATCCAGCATTTTGTTACATGATGTTTGAGCAGAATGTACCTGATATCGCGAGGAGTACGGATCACTAAATCCATGCTGTCCGTTACATTGGTATACCCTGACATTAGGGCGGTTATCTAAAGTTGATATTAGCTCATCCACATCAAACGATGCCTCCTCCTGCGGGAAAAATAGCAGTGTTGGACATTGCGGGTTTACTTCCAGATAATTCCGAATACGTGAGCCATAATAACCTACGATTCCATCAACCTTCTGTTCTTCACTGCACAACCAGGCAATCGTTGCCCCTACGCTAAATCCGAGGACAAATATCTTCTCATAGCGATTTTGAATATCTAATAACATCCTTTTAGTTTGACTTGCAGCTTGGGTAAAGCCTACATTTTCTACAAAATTCCGATAGGCGGCTTCCTCTTGCGAGTATTCGAAAGGAGCTTCTCTTCCCAGTAAATCCGGACAAATAACGTCATAACCCTGATCCGATAATAATCGGCACATATGCTGCATATGCTGGTTAATCCCGTAAATCTCATGCAGCACAACGATTACAGTCTCCGACTTTTGTTCAATGCTTATCATGATGTGTGTACCTCCAACCAGGTTCGAATATAGGAAAACAAGTGATTTAGATATGGATACTTATACTTGGCTAACACTTCGGAGGATATCCGATTGAATAGCTCAAAGATACGATCAATCCGCGGAATTATTGGTTCATCCACCATTTCCCCCTGCTGCTAGACCTACTCGAAATTCAAGCGGGTCTCGCATAAATATTTTACCCGCTATCTTAATTGATTCCGGCTTAATCTCCTCTACGACTCCCCCATAATCCTCAAATGTCACGCGTAGTTCCTCATCAACGGATACTACATATACATGCGCCTGAACCAAAGCAGCTCCAAACAGCTCCATATCGGTTTTCAATTTTTTAAATGTGCGATTCAAAACGATCATCACCTCTATTAATTTCATTCGGTGAACAATAGCTGGATTCCTTCTACCATCAACATTTTGCGTGTTATCGAAAATATTAAATTGAATTATACATCTTATTTTGTAATTTATGTAATTTGATGTTTAGACAATTTTAATAGAATGTAGAGATGAGCTAAGAGTATACTTTTCAGTAACCCCGGAATAGCTCCCTCCAGTTGGAGTTTGCCATCCACTTTCTGGAGTTGGTGGTTGCTTGTCCAACTGATGTTGCAGCATATCTCTAAACATAAACTTACTGATCTATAAATATAATACATATATTTTCATATTTATTTTTTATTGGGTATTAAAAAGAACTCTTACCAGTTCCCCGGCAGAGCCCTTCTTTACATCTACTCTATTTCCAAACTATCTTTAATCACCGATGCGTGCGGATTACTGCTGATACCTTTGTTATTGATATGGAATCCTGGCTATGCACCGTGAAAAAGCCATGTTTAATAGTTCCTGATTGTAAACCGAATACTTACGATTTTGATCCAGCACCCAATTCGCAAATCCCAAAGCTTTAGCGTAACTATTGTAATCATTTGCATTCACATTAAACTGAAGAATGTCCACCATGATCTTATTTTCTTCATCCGATAATTCCAAGCCCATCTGGCTGAACTGTCTTTGTCGAATTCTCCGGGCGACAACGTCTTGTATTGCCCTGTGCTGATTGGACACTTGTCCTTGATGTTGACGATAGTACAATAAATTTACAGGGAGGTTAGCCATTTGTATTTGAGACGCTAATCGGTTCCACAGCTCATAGTCTTCGGCATGGGGATAATTACTATCATACTGAACGCCTAGCCGATGAATCATGCTATTGCGCATTATGATGGTAGGATGGCAGATGCAGCAATGAAAAAGCAACCATGTTCTAATTTCTTCATGACTGACTGGATTAACTCTAGTCACTTCTCCTATTGAAGTAGTATAAGCGGCACCGCATAGATCAATCCAGGGATTTTGATCCATAAATGATATCTGCACAGCTAGTCGATCTGGCGTAGAAAAATCATCGCTATCCATTCGAACGATGTAGTCGCCTGTTGCCATATTTAAACCTTCGTTTAGCGTGGCTACCAACCCTCTATTTGTACCATGGAAGATTTTAACTACCCTAGGATCTGTTATTTGTGAAATCAGATAAGCAGATCCATCTGTGGAACCATCATCAATCAGAATTAATTCGAAATCCGAATAGGTTTGAACTAAAATACTGTGTACTGCCTCCAAAACAAATGCCGCATTATTATAAACTGGCATTATAACTGAAGCTCGTGGCATAAAAAATCCCCCTCTAGTCAGCAATTTTATAACAATCGACTTTAGTAATAGTGAGAAAGAATCTCTACGCATTTAGCACACGATAACCACAAATATTATTAGATACGCTACAATGTATGTATTTGGACTACTGGTGGACAGGACTAATCGGTAACAAAAAAGCGCAGCCTCCAAAAATCTTGGAAGCCGCGCCGTCCTTGCGTTTGTAAAGATGCTGGTAATGGGCAATTGAACCTCCGAACTACGTATTACGAGTGCGTTGAATTAGAGCTTTGATGGATTTTATAAGGCTCCTATAGCCTATCCGACAATAAACAAGGTTCGTCAGGTTATTATAGATATCCGTATTTCGCTTTATTTAGAGTATTCACCTTATCGATGTGACAATTGTCCGTTTTAAGGAGAAGGAAACTACATTGCTTGCATAAAACGGATATGATAACATAAGAATAGAAATAAGGATCGGCGGCCTACCGATCCCCAGCACAACAACTTGAGTGGGGAAACCCTCCTGAAAGTTGCTTGGCTACAGGAATTTGACCCGCACTGGTGCCAACCTATGAGCGGGTCATTTGCGTTTATCAATGTAAGTGAGCAAAGCAATCAGGAATATCCCGAAAGTAAGCACTTCACCGAACGAAATGTGCATCGCATCACCTCCTCTCGGAGGGTGCGTCACTCAAGGTGTGTTGTACAATCCAAATTATACCACAAGCCCTCTATGTATGAGGGCTTTTTTATTTTGGTTTATCTGCCACATGCTCCATTCAAAAATAAAAAAACAAGCTCTGCCAACCGATTAAGGTTAGCAAAGTTTTTATTTATTTAGAGTATTCACTTACTTCAAACGTCAGGATACGATCAAACAGCATGTAGTCCTTGCGGCTGCTGAATGGGCCTTTATTGTTGTCATGCTTGTTAATGGCGTATGAAGCCGATCCAGACCCGGCCTGCTTGCCTTCGTACCATGCAATAAAATCATTGACCTCTTTCATGCTTAAGTCGAATTCCTTCTCCAAACCGTTTGTCATGGTAACTACCAGAATTGCACGATTTCCGCTTGGAACCGGTTCATTTGTCCCTGTATTAGGAGTGGACCCTCCTGGATTAGGAGTGGATCCTCCTGTATTAGGAGTGGAGCTCGATACTTTAGACATCATCTCTAACTCACTAATAGCCAAAATTTGACTTCCATTGTTTGCTGTAATATTAATTCTATAGTCCTTGTATGAATTAGAATTAGAAAAAGTGAATTTTTTGGGAGTGCTATCTACCCATCCAGTGATATTTGACTGAGTGTCTAGCACATTCCAAGTAACCCCATCATTTGAGCCTTCGAAAGTCCAATCTTTAGGGGCCCGGTCAGTAGCCGTTGTCTGTGGATATATAACATATTGTTCAATAACTTCAGGTTTAGGGAAGTCATATCTTAACCATGCGGTATTTTCATCTGATCCCCACGCGCTTTCGATAGTAGCAAAATCTCCGTCAAAAGATCTATATGCGTATGAAAATTCATTACTTGCGCTTGCCACACCAGATGGATAAGTGTGAGTTGTCATATTTGGAATTAAATTTTCTGAATACTCCGTCTCGGCGGCAAAAGCATTCGATAAGGGAAGAGATAAAAGAACTAAAAATAAAATTGTTATACATGCTTTTTTCATTAAGGTAATCCTCCAATATGTTTAATAGAACTAAGAATAATTTAATTGAGGAATTGTGTCTAAACATAAACTTGCAGATTTATAATTATATCGATATATTTGCATATTTATTTTTTATTGGGTATAAAAAAGCTCTGCCGCCCAATCAGGTTAGCAAAGCTTTTTTACTTCTCACTTTTTGAATTGCAAAATTGATTATTTCTCCAATTACAGTCCCGGTCAGAAAAATATAAAACATCATGGCATTCAGCTTATATCCCATTACGTAACTACTACTCCTTTGCCTAATGCATAACCAGGCAAAATATTAAATCTTCTCAAGACTATATCTTGAGACATGCAAAGTATCGCGCATGTTGTCATTAAATAATTTTGTGATTCAACTTTTATTTGAATTTATATACGTAATTATTTAGACATTTTTTATTGATTTTTGTATGGTGAGTTAGAATAAGTTTAAGGAGTTAATCATGAAAAAATTATGTGTTACCTAAGTTTCTTATTAGTTTTCATGGGATTTCAAGTTTCAACAATTTTTGCTACATTTGCACCGTCTGGAGGAACTGCAATAATCGAGCAGCAATGCACCCAATGCTAAGCCTGACTATGCTTTTGATGGAAACTTTATGAACGAGGTTTCTCCAAACGTTGGATGGTGGCAGTCTTCGCCTGAGATCAGTACCAAAGGTATTGCTTATATAGGTTATGATTTTGGTTTCTCTGTTTCAAGTGTAATTGTTCAAAAGCTAAATGATGGTCAGTGGAAAGATGTGGGTACATATGATTTGAAATTGCAAGATACCACTGTTATTAAATTACCCCAGCCAATCACTGCTCAAGGTTGGAGGCTTATGGCGAACTCGGATTCAAGTGAATGGGCTGTTATAGAAGTAGATCTTGGATTACAGGACAATCCCACGCAGCACGAAACACCTACACAGCACGAAGAACCAAGTGACAACCGGGCTATCCTCGTGGTAGCAATGACTACTGGTTTGGAAAAAGAATATGATCTTCCCATGAGTGATGTAAATACATTCCTCAACTGGTACGATGCTCGTGGTGCAGGAACTGGCCCTGCCAAATTCGAAATCAACAAATACAGCAACAACAAAGGACCATTCAGCAAACGTAAAGATTACGTAATCTTCAATAAGATTTTAACGTTTGAAGTAAGCGAATATTCAACTAAATAACCAACAAGAAGGACTTCATACCGGCTAAAAAGCCAGTGGAGTCCTTTTTCGGCCTCCAAAAAGCTTGGAAACCGCGCATGCTTGCATTTATAAGAATGCTGGTGAAGGGAGTTGAATCCCCAGCCTACGCATCACAAGTGTGTTAATTAGAATTATGATGAGTTTTACAGGGCTCCTATAGCCTATCCAACCATAACATGATCCCATCAGGTATTACAGTATCCGTATTTCGGTAGAAGATTTGTTAGAAAAATAGCCGGGATAAAATAAGTGAAATACCCTGTCGCAAAGAACAGGGTATTTTGCTTTATTTAGAGTATTCACTTACTTCAAACGTCAGGATACGATCGAACAACATGTAGTCCTTACGGCTGCTGAATGGGCCTTTATTGTTGTCATGTTTATTGATTGCATACGAAGCCGATCCAGACCCGGCCTGTTTTCCTTCATACCAAGCAATAAAGTCATTAACCTCTTTCATGCTCAGGTCGAATTCTTTCTCCAAACCCGTTGTCATGGTGACCACCAGAATGGCACGGTTTCCTGAAGGTGTTTGAGAATTCTTAGGCTCGCCAGTTGATGGATCATTTGGATTTGTTGTACCAGACTTACCTGGTTGACTTGGTTCTCCCGTAGAAGGATTACCCGGAGTTGTCGTCTCAGTCGTTTGAGGCTCATTTGGTGTAACAGCCACTTCATTAGAAATAGCCGTCTCGACTCCATTAAAAATAGCTACTACTTGAAAATAGTAAGTCTTCCCGTTCGTCAAATTAGGAATGACATAGTTACCAGCTGCGTCTTTTTCTACAGCAATTGAATCTGTATATTTATTAGGTTCTGTACCGTAATTAATTTTATAATTAGTAGCGTCCTTGATTGTATTCCAACTTAATTTAGCAGATGAGTTCTGTGGCTGACCCTTAAGATTAATTGCTTCCACCATGCCAATAGTTATCTCGTTAAATGCTAACCATGATTCACCTCCGTCAGCATCAATTTTTATACCATCATAGGTTCCAAGCTTCACTTTATCGGGTTGTGACGTTGTATATTTAGCAGTTAAAGTATGATTTATTTGTTCACTTATTGGTACCCACTTTCCACCTTCTAATCCATAAATGGTGTATGAAACCGCTATCGGTGGCAAAGCACCAGTCGTAATCTGAACGAAATTCATTTCGATTGGGCTAGGAAAAATTAATTCAATATTCCCTTTGGGTGTACCGGCATTCCAAAACGTTTCGGTGTCTCCGTCTATTGAATTTTCCGCTACATAGTTGCTATAGATACTGCTAGCTTTTGCAGTAGTCCCTGCTGGAGGTGAGAATCCAAGCATCCCTTCTACTGTTTTATTTGATGCAGCTGCATGTGTAGCTGACGGTAGTAACATGATACTAATTAGAAAAAAAGATAAAACCGTAGCCAAGAATTTCTTTGACATGATTATTAGCCCCCTATGAATATCTTCTATATCCATAAAGATAGATTAACACTCTCATATTGTCTAAACATAAACTTGCAGATTTATAATTATATCGATATATTTGCATATTTATTTTTTATTGGGTATAAAAAAAGGGACTCATGCCAGCTATAGCCAGCGAAGTCCCTCTTCACATCTACTCTAAATTCAAACTGATCAATTAAAAAAGCTCTGCCGACCAATTAGGTTAGTAGAGCTTTTTATTTCTCACGTTTTGATAATGCAAAATTGATTATTTTTCCACTTACAGTCCCGATCAGAATATAATTAATCTTCTTGCGATTCCTTTTACCATAAGACACCTCCATTAATAGTTAAGCTCTTTTATACTATATTGGGAGACATGTCGAAGTATCGCATAGCTTGTCGCAAAACAAAAAAGAACTTTCAGTTATGGTGAACTAGAGAGAGTGAGAAAATTTAAATCCACAATTAAACTTTTATTTCCATATTATAGATATTAATGTTTAGACAACCCTTTTCCACTTTTGTATGCTTACTAAGCAAACAAAACAAAAAGGGGATTTATACATGAAAAGGAAATTCAATTTAATATTATGCTTCGCTTTACTTATTACCATTTTCCTTCCATTGTCATCAGTAAGCGCCTACACTGGTGGTTATGCCAACGGAAAAAGTGTAGATGCAATGTTACCTGATGGAAGACCGGAGACAAGTACAACGCTTATAACAGATAACAATGAAGAAACAAGCTATTTACTTCCTAAAGATAACGTGCTTTGGATTGATTTAGGTACAGATAGAACTATTGATTCATATAAGCTTAAAAGTGATTCCAAAAATTTACGAATTACTTTTTACGATCGAGACACAAGTTGGAAATCCTCACTAGAAACCAACGGAGGTAATGGAGAACTGAAGAAGCTTCGAGATGAAGAAACAGTTGAACGCGTTAGATTCATCGCTCTTTATTCACTTAGTGGTGAAGACATAAATATAAGCGAACTCGACTTTTTCTACAGTAAAGACACAGTACCAGCACCGGAACCTTCTCCAACATCAGATCCTAAACCGGCACCTGGTTCTAATCCAACGCCTAGTCCTAATCCGACACCAAACCCTAAACCTGAACCGTCAGAACCTTCACAACCAACTGGTGATCGCGCCATTTTGGTTGTAACAATGGATAATGGTTTGGAAAAAGAATTCGACCTGAGCATGAAAGAAGTAAACTCCTTTATCGCATGGTATGAAGGTAAACAATCTGGATCTGGTACAGCATCTTATGCCATTGATAAGCATTCCAATAACAAAGGACCATTCAGTAGCCGTAAAGACTATGTAATATTCAATAAAATACTCACGTTTGAAGTAAGCGAGTATTCAACTAAATAAACCACAAAGGGCTCCTTACTGGCTATATACCAGCGGAGTCCTTTTCTACATCTACTTTAAAATCAAACTGATTACGAAAAACAGTCCTGTAGAATAACTATAAAATGGTAGGTGGGTCGTCTTTTCTGTAAAATCGTTTGTACCACCAAATGATACAAAAAGAAGACGATCTCATGATAAATTCTATCACGATTACACATCCATCCTTCAATCTACTCTGGCTCCTGAAGAAGTACAAACCGTTGCAGAGTTAGCAGATTATGAAGACCAGGCCGTAAATTTACTTTATACCATCTACTTCAATATAGGTCGTAACCAACTTGTATACAAACACAACCGGGAAGTACGCGGAAAGGCGGACTATATTTGGGTTATGGATCATAGTTATGGAAAACTGGAACGTTTGACCACTACAAAGTCAACGGACAATCGTTCGTCATTCGGATCGCCTATTTTACATTCTGATCCATTAATTAAGATTATTTATTTTGGTTATATTTAACGGCTGTGGCTTTATATATTTCCACACAAAAACACCCTTAAAGGGTGTTTAATGAAGAAACTATTCAAAACAAGACGAATATATCTGTCCGATACTGAAAAAGCTTACTGCAGCACTAATCAATTCTGGACCGGCATCTTTAGCTGAGTAAGTTATAGCAAAAGTTAACGCACGAGTTATAGTATAGCCATCTTCTCTGGCCTATAACCCACAATATTAAACATAACAATGAGTGCCAAAAGGCTGGAAATAGACCTTCGTAGAACCGATTTCAATGAACATCTCTCTTTTAACTTTTTTTGGTACACAACTATATTATGCTAGAATATGGTACAATGCAATAAATATATCAATACCTAGGAGGTTATGTAATAATGAACATAAAAATGTTATTTTCACTCATTGTGTTACTTATCGCTATTATCGGACTTATTTTTACTCAGTTTAAAAATGAAAATATTAATATTATTTACAGTTTAGTGGGGATTATTTTGATTGTGATATTCTTTATACTTCTCTCAAAGAATGAAAAAAAGAAGAAATAGCTTCTGAACTGTCCATACTCATGTTAGATTCCTACGAATAAGGTTTGTAGGAAATAAAGACAACAAAAAAGCACGGCTTCCAAAAAGCTTGAAAGCCGCGCTGTGCTTGTGTTTGTAAGGATGCTGGTGAAGGGAATTGAACCCCCGGCCTACGCATTACGAGTGCGTTGCTCTACCCCTGAGCTACACCAGCGAGTCAGTATAAGCTGACAACAGAAACTATTATACTCTTCCTTACATAAAAATCAATGACTTACATCCATTTTTTCAACTAGGATTTGGATTTAGTTCAGTGACGTTCCTTGTTCCTATCCCGGTGCCAGACAGCTTATCAGCGACGGAACGGAGCTTTTGACGGCTGGAAGAAGGCTTGTCGCGACGGTCATCGATTTTGACCGAAGTGGAGACGCGCTTGGCTCCTGACAGGAATGGCGCCTCGTGCAGCGCGGCAATGGCGGTAAATACATCGTCCAACGAACCTTCAATAATCGTGCTCATAGAGGTAAGCTCGTAGGAAATTCCTTTTTGCGCCTTCAACACATTTTGCATCTGGGCGACATAGTCGCTCAGACTGGTACTGCCTGTTCCAATCGGGATTACAGTCACTTCTGCAATGGCCATCGTGGACTTCCCCCTTCATTCTAAAATGAACTACACTTCTTCAAAAATCTAAAAACAATGTCGGATGAAACAACCTTATTGCACAATAAGATCATATGTATTGCTTTTGTTTCTGAAGTAAACCTCTTTATTATTTATTGTATCGTTCAGACGGCTTCAATTCAAATATACCCCGCGGATCATGTACATATTTCGATTTTCCATTCCTTTTCCTTTACGTACAGCTTCAAATGTTGCTATAATACTCCTTGCACTTATTTAAATTTTAAGTTTTTACACACAATATGTTGGGTTAAATATTCATAACAGTTCTAAATATAGTGATGTAGCCGATAACTCGCATGAGAAAACAGCTTTCTCCTTCTTGATTGGCAAACGCATCGCTATTTCTATGTTATGGGATTACATACAGCCTAAAAGCTGTTATTTTTTTCATTGTCACTTTGTCGACATGATCCGATCACCTTCATGTCTTTTCCCCAAGCAAGTATTCCAAATCAGGAAAGCGAGGAATTCATTCTATGCCACAGCTCGTAACCAAACCAAACAATCGCCAATTGGCTTTTGATGAAATACGTATTTTGGTATATGCCGACCGTATACTCAGCGGATTGGACAAGCTCGATAAAGAGCGCCTGATCCGCAGTGTAAACAGCAAGCTGCGCCGCGATGAAGTCACGGGAGAGGAAATCAGCAACGCTTTTACCATGGCTGCACTTGAGCTGGTCAGCAAAGAGGAACCAGACTGGAAATTCGCTGCTGCGCGTTCCTTGCTTACTTCCTTGTACAAAAAAGCGGCCACTCATCGCCGCTACAAGTCCTATGCAGACGAACCTTACGGCGCTTTGTATCCATTGATTACAGAACTGGTCGAAAAGGGGATCTACCGTCAGGAATTGCTCGATTGCTATACCAAAGAGCAAATTGAGGAGTTAGGTGCCTCCATTTTGCCGAAAAATGACTTGCTGTTTGATTATATCGGGCTGCTGACGCTGTCTGAGCGTTATTTGGCGAGCGATTTTGACGGACGCGTAATGGAGCTGCCACAGGAACGGTACATGATTATCGCGATGTACCTCATGCACCGGGAGCCTTCGGATAAGCGCATGGAGTTGGTCAAGGAAGCGTACTGGGCAATGAGCAACATGTACATGACGGCTGCGACCCCAACGATGTCCAATGCCGGGAAAAAGGTGGCCGGACAGCTGTCCAGCTGCTTTATCGACACGGTGGACGACTCGCTGGAAGGTATTTTCGATTCAAATACCGATGTAGCCCGTCTCAGCAAAATGGGCGGCGGTATCGGCGTATACCTTGGTAAAATACGGGCCCGCGGCTCGGACATCCGCGGACATAAAAATACAAGCTCAGGCGTCATTCCGTGGATTCGCCAGCTGAACAATACAGCCGTCAGCGTGGACCAATTGGGTACACGCAAAGGCGCGATTGCCGTTTATCTGGACGTATTCCACAAGGATATCCTCGCCTTCCTTGATCTGAAGCTGAACAACGGTGATGAGCGGATGCGTGCACATGACGTGTTCCACGGCGTATGTCTGCCCGATCTGTTCATGGAGCAGGTCGAAGCACGGGGTGAATGGAATCTGTTTTGCCCGCATGAAGTCAAGCAGGTGATGGGTTGGAAGGATGAGAAAGGACGTGCACTGGGACTGGAAGATTTTTATGATGAATCCTTTGGTGCCGGCTCTTTCCGTGACAAATATGAGGAAGCGTCAAGACATCCCGCGCTCTCCCGTATTACGGTGCCTGCCATCGACATCATGAAACGCCTGATGAAATCGCAGCTGGAAACAGGCACACCGTACATGTTCTACCGTGATACGGTAAACCGGGCCAACCCGAACCGCGCTCACGGTATGGTATATTCCTCCAATCTGTGCACGGAAATTATGCAGAATCAATCTGCAACTGTCGTGGAAAAAGAAGAACTGGTGACAAAGGACGGACAAACACGCATTGTCATTTCCAAAATCCCTGGCGATTTCGTCGTCTGCAACCTGAATTCTATCCACCTGGCTCGCGCCATTCCGGCAGGGGTATTGGATCGTCTCGTACCGATTCAGGTGCGCATGCTGGATAACGTTATTGATATTAACAATATTGAGGTGCTGCAAGCCCAATATACGAACAGCCAATATCGCGCGATTGGTCTGGGTACGTTCGGCCTGCATCACCTGCTCGCACTCGAAGGTATCCGCTGGGAATCGGATGAAGCGGTAACCTATAACGACCATTTGTACGAAAAAATTAACTTTCTCGCGATTAAATCCAGCATGGAGCTGGCAAAGGAAAAAGGGCGTTATGCCAAGTTTGAAGGCTCTGACTGGGAAACCGGGCATTATTTCACTTCCCGCGGCTATACAGACGGTGCGCGTGAAGGCAAATTCGTCACCTCGTCCGAGTGGAATGAGCTTGCACAAGAAGTGAAAGAAAACGGCATTCGCAACGCATGGTTGTTCGCCATTGCCCCTAATGGTTCCACGTCGATTATTGCCGGTTCTACCGCCAGCATTGATCCACTGTATGAACTGCTTTCCTATGAAGAGAAAACCACCTACAAGATTGCTAATCCTGCACCGGACCTGAATGAAAAAACGATCTGGTACTACAAAACGGCCTTCCTGCTGGATCAGCATGCTTCGATCAACATGGCATCTGCACGTCAGCGGCATATTGACCAAGGCCAAAGTTTTAATCTGTATGTGCGTCCGGACATTAAGGCTACGGAATTTCTGGCTCTGCACATCCATGCCTGGAAAGCGGGTATGAAATCAACCTATTATGTACGCAGCCGTGCACTGACGATTGAAGAATGCGAAAGCTGCGCATCCTAAAATAAAGGAGAGAATCTCCCATGCAGTTGCAAAAGATTTTTAACACGGAAGCGCCTAACCGCTCTACCCGTATTATTGAAGGCGAGAACTCCGGTATTCTGAACTGGAACGATATTCGGATGCCGCATATGTACAAGCTGTATAAAGTGCTGCTGCTCAACCACTGGATTCCGGATGAAATCCCGATGTCCAAGGATGCATCCCAGTTTCCATTGCTGGATGCCGAAGAACAGCGCACATTCAAAATTAACATCGGTCTGCTGGCCGTGCTGGATTCCATGCAAACGATGTTTGTCGGGGATATAAAACGTTATTTTACCGATTCTTCTCTGGAAGCTATTTCGGCCATTATCGGACAGCAGGAAGTAGTGCATAATCAGTCCTATTCCTATGTTCTGTCTTCTTTGGTATCAGAGCAGGAGCAGAAGGAAATCTTCGAATACTGGAAAAATGATCCTGTCCTTTTGGAACGCAACACGTTCATATCTGCTATTTACCAGGAGTTCCGCGATGAGCAGAGTCCGCAGACTTTTTTCCAGGCGATGGTAGCCGATTTGATCCTGGAGGGCATTTTCTTTTACAGTACATTTGCTTTCTTCTACAATCTGGCTCGTGATCAAAAAATGATGGCGACCAGTCAAATGATCTCGTATATTCAGCGCGATGAAAATCAACATTGCTACTTCTTTGCTGAAGTGTTCAAACAGCTATTGGCTGATTTCCCTGAGCTGAACACACAGGAAAACATGGACTATGTCTACCGCATGATCAATCGTGCAGTAGAGCTGGAAACGAATTGGGCGCATTATACGCTCAAGGAGGTTCGCGGCATTGACTTGAACGAACTGAGTGACTATATCAAATACATGGCGAATATGCGCCTACGGCTGCTCGGTATGGACAAAGCCTTTGAAGGTGTGGACGTAAATTCCATGCCTTGGATCAAGCCATTTTCGGATGAAGCGCTGAATGCCACAAAAACAGACTTTTTTGAAGCAAAATCACGCAATTATGGCAAGGTCGGAGATGACAACGGTTTTGACGATTTGTAAAACTTTCAGTGCCTTAATTCGGGTATCGCCGGGTTAAGGCTTTTTTTCTTTCTTCCTCTGATTCCAACCTGTTTCGTTAATTTTAAAGTTTAAAAGCCTCGCTCAGAAAATCGAAAAGCAGCCCCTTACGGGGCAGGAGCCGCTGTTCTTCAATCCCGGTCTGGGGCTTTTCCGTCCTTCTCCTTGCTGGGCTCGGAAGAACGTGGGACAGACATGCTGATCTCCCCTGTAACAGGGCCGATTGCGATGCATGGACGAGAGGTTTTCAAATTCGGGGTACGCATTCTGGAATCTATGCTGACGAAGATTATAGGGAGTTAGAATTAAGCCTGGATGATTCGCTTTGATTATTCCGCATCAGGCCAATATCCGGATCATTGAGCATACCGCAGACAAGTTGAAGGTTCCACTGGATAAATTTTTTGTAAATATTGAAACCTACGGATTCACCACTCATTGGAAGTTCACCTTCGCCTGGTATGGCGCATACATATAACCTAGAACTATATATTCAGGCACTTCAAGCCTCATCCCTGTCCGATTACGACGGCGGCTTCAACGCTGCTTATACCTGCTTGGTATATGAGGGATAGCCTCCCGTATGCTGGAGCATTTCGATTTCACGTAAAATACGCGGTAAATCAGCCAATGTGTTCATGACGATATGAGCCCCTGCCCTTTTTAATCCGCACACGCTCTGTCTGCGCCGTTCCTCAGCCACACTGTCGTCCACTATACGGCTCGCTGTCTGTGCTGCGGCTTCGTTATGGTTGAGCACACCAATCGTCCATACACCGGCATTTCTTCCCTCTTGCATATCAGCTGCAGTATCTCCGACTTTCACAATATCGCTGAGCGGAAACACCTGCAAACGATGTGCAATTTCATAAATCATCCATGGATAAGGACGACCCTGCGACACTTCACACGGAGATACCATGCAATCCAGCGTATTGGGCGAATGTGCAGGTGTGAAAATAGGGCTCAGCATCTCCATCGGGCAGGATGTCGTAGCACCTGGCTGAATACGGCGATCCTGCAATTCTTGCAGCGCCTTGTCTATGCCGATAGCAGGCTCAGCGCTCTGCACCAAGGAACGGAGAACAGGAACAAGTTCAAGATAAATATGCTCAATATCCGTTCTTCCAGGATGTGTGCCAAAGTATTCCAGCCACTTTTTGCGAACCTCTGACAGTCCCAGCACACGGGCAATATGATCGCGGAGCGGCAGCCCTCTCCCATGAGACATCTGATCCTCTGTTACCTGAACACCTTTCCATCTAAGAATATCAAGCATGCCCTGGATCAGACCCCGTCCCCCCGGGGTCAAGCAATGTACTTTCGAGATTAAAAACAACTGCCTGTATCATGCAATTCCCGCCTCTCCCCACCGCGGCTATCCGCAATGTTTATTGGCATTTGCATCATTCGATCTCGGAGTTCAGTCGCTCGCGGATACACAAATAGACGGACAGTAACACTCCGGTCTATCTCTTGCTGATTGAAATGTCATAAACCGTAAGCGGATTGTAATAGGAATTAATTCCTTCATTGGATACGGATTACTTGACGTGATAAGGAGGAGTCGCCACATGAGACAGCCTTGGAATGAATTTAATTCCAAAATGCCTTGGCGGATGGAGCTTGGCTGTTATGCGCTGAACAAACTGGCCTGTGGGGGATTGGTCTTTGGCCTCTTATGGATGTATTGCTACCTGGCAGAGGAAATAACGGGAATGCCCGTGACTATAGCAGGCAATAGCGGTGAGCTGACCGCACAGTTATGGGCCTATGGCTTTGCCCTGCCAGCAGCTCTTGCCGCCGATGTGCTGCTCGATTTTTTACCCTGGCTGCGAAGACCCGAGCAGATCAGTCTGTACGTTGTCACAGGATTCAGTATTTTTCTCCTGCTGGGTTCTTGGATGTCCCCTGAAGGAGCAGGGATTTCATGGAGCAGCGGCATAGCTGGAGCAGGAATCACGCTGCTGTATTATGGGGGAAGGCACTGGCGGAACCGTGAATATGGGGTACAAATCCTGCTGGCCTTCCTCCTGCCGCTGCTCCTTTGGCCTATAGGGCTTCAATAATGTCACCGGCCACCACGGCGGCCGGATGCTGACGATGGCGCGCGGCCATTTCGCCGGCTATGCCATGCAGATATACGCCAAAGGCCGCTGCCTGCGAGGTGTTCAAGCCTTGGGCCAACAGGCCTGCGATGATGCCTGTCAGCACATCGCCCGCACCGCCTGTCGCCATGCCGGCATGGCCAGTCGTATTGACGTAGGCTGAGCCATCCGGGCACGCGATGACGGTACGTGCCCCCTTGAGCACCAGTGTGACCCCACGTGTCCGGGCGTACTGCCGGGCATAGGCAATGCGGTCACGCTGCACCTCTGCCGCCGGGATGCCCAACAGGCGCGCCATTTCGCCAGGGTGGGGCGTCAGCACGGCCCCCGCGCCTCTCGGCTTCCAGCCATCCAGCTCAGGCCCTGCCGAGGCAAGGATGTTCAGGGCATCCGCATCGAGCACGAGCGGGCCCTCATATTGCTCCCACAGGCAGCGCAGCCAGCCTGTGTCCCCTGTGAAGCGGCCGAGGCCGGGGCCGACGGCCAACACATCGCGCGCCTGTGCGAGCTGCAGCAGTTCGTCCGCAGAGTCGGCGTTCCATTCGCCGTCTCTTCCTGTCGAAGCGGCAGCGAGTATCAGCTCCGGCGCGGCGCCGATCACGTGTGGCAGCAGCGCTTCGGGCACGGCCCACGTTACAAGGCCGCTGCCGATCCGCAGGGCAGCACGTGCGGCCAGCAAGCCTGCGCCGCTCATGCGCAGGCTTCCGGCGGCCACAAGCACGTGCCCGTAAGTGCCCTTGTGCCCGTCCGGCACGCGGCTGCGGCTTACGTCCACGTTCAGCGCTTCGCGCAGCGTATCGCGGGTCAGAAGACGCAGCTGCACGCCGCACTCACGGGCAAGGGCGGGCGGGATACCGATGTAGCGCACCACTACATCGCCTGCGGCGGCAGCGCCCGGGTACTGGACGAGTCCGCGCTTCAGATAGGCGAGGCATACGGTGACGTACGCACGAATACAATACTCGTGCAGCGAGCCTGTATCAGTGTCGAGACCGCTAGGCACGTCAACCGATACGATCGGTGCGCCGCTGTCATTGGCCTCGCGGATCAGCGAGGCATACGGCTCGCGCGGCGGGCCCTGCGTGCCCGTGCCCAGCAAGGCATCGACGATGCCTGTTGCATCGCGCAAATCGAGATCATCCCGTCCGTAAACGATAACCGGGATGCCCAACGCCGCGATGACATCGCGCCCGGCAGCCGCCTCGCCACGCAATGTATCCGGTGAGGCGGCGTAGACAACGGTGACGCGCAGGCCCGCATCAGCCAGGCGGCGGGCCGCTACCAATCCGTCACCTCCGTTGTTGCCTTTGCCTACGAGAATATACCAGTGCTCCCGCTGCAATGCGGCACGGCGCCCGTCATTCCATAGCTCCACCCGAATGCCCCCGCTATGGTACGGCAGTTCGCGCGATCCTGCCTGAATGGCCTCTTCTGCTGCCTGCTCCCTGAACCTCTCCGCTCCGTCAGCAGCGCGTATTGGGTTGACGTAGTCTCGGGCAGTACCCCCGGTGTTTTCATGGCTTGCTCTGCTTTTCACAGCACAAAGCTTTATTACCTCGTCGGCTACCGCACGCCCGGCATTCTCCATTAACGTGAGGGCCGGAATCCCCAGCTTGTCAATCGTATACCGATCCAATTGCCGCATTTCATCAGCAGTCACTATATCCATGCTTTTCCCCTCCCGCATCGCCATACGTATTGATGTACGTATCGCTTAGTAACCGACCGTAAAACGGGAATTGACAAATTCCCCTGCCACTAGCTCATCCATCAGGGCTACCGCGTAGTCCTCCACCGAGATCCGGCTGTGTCCTAGTTCGTCCACCACTAAATGATCCAAGCCAATGCGAAAATGTCCGGTACGCTTCCCCGGTTCGATCATGCCAGCAGGGCTGCAGTACGTCCAATCCACATCAGCCGTACGATACAGCTCGAATGCTTCAGCATGCGCAGCTGCAAGTGGCTTGATCTCCTCCGGGAACTCGGCGGTATCCATCAGGCGTTCACCGTTTTCTGTTTTCAGGCTTCCGGCTCCGCCAACTACAAGTATACGCCCCACACCAGAACGCCCAGTGCCTTCCAATAAAGAACGGGTTGCTTCAAGCAATTCTTCCTCGGCTCCGAATGTGGGACCGTAAGCGCTAATGATAGCATCATGCCCTGCTGCCGCCTCCGTAACGGAGTTCGGATTTAGAATATCCGCTTGAACGACCGTTAAATACTCGCTTTGCTCCGTCATCCGCTGTGGATTACGCACCGCGGCCGTTACTTCATGCTTGCGCTTGATCGCTTCCCTGACCAGCGCATGGCCAATCGTTCCCGTTGCTCCGAAAATTATCACTTTCATATGAACATGCCTTCCTTCTATAATTTACTTATTATCCATCAGTACATCCCTTCCGATCTCGGACCGGCCGATTGAAGCCCAATTGCGCATACAAGCGATCGGCTAGCATATCGGCAATCAGCGTGGCAAAGCTGCCCGGACGGTTGATTCAATGTCTTATGATGTTCTGCGGCAATATCTATATTTTTATTCATGGTTGAATTCCTCTCAACGATTGTAATCTTATCCATTTTATCAAAAAATACTTCATATATCTTGGCCTGCAAATAGACAAGCCCTTGAAAACCCTATGTGGTCTGTGCAATAGTGTAGAAAGAACAATGGAAGGAGGGATTGCGGGTGTCCCTGACGGACTTAGCGGCCTTAGCCGCATATATCTCACCCGGTCTGATTGCCCTTCTGCTGGCGTTATCCCTGCTGGTATGGCTGTATGTTCACAGCGCTGCCCAGCTTCGAAATTCCCGTCAGCAGCGGCTAAATGAATTACAGGAATCGCTGCGCATCTACGGGCGGTTAGCAGGCTGTCTCCAAACCAATATCCAGAATAGCAGCACCGAAAAGCAGCAGCAGCCGAATGAACTGATTCATGCCCTTCAGGAGACGAAGGCGGCTCCCTATTTAACTCCTCACCTGCAGGAGCAGGTTCAGTCATCCCTCCGGGAATGCGATGCTTCCCGCAGTGAGTTGCTTCTCAAATCCCTGGAGCGTGAAATGAATAAATTGATTGAAGAACGGCGGCTTGTTTTGCTGGAGTCCCATGCTCCGGGCTGGGGAACCGCTTTATGGAAGCTGCTTCGTCCTGCAGCTGGCCCGCTGGCGCTGGCCGGGATCGTCTGGCTGATCTCGCGGCTGCTTGTGGATTTGACGTCGTACAGTAACATGGATAGTAGTCTGGCTAATAGCGAACCATCTGCTTACTGGCTTATCGGGTGTACATGGATGAGGTTCGCATCTGGTCTGATCGCGCTGCTGTATGTATATCGGCTGATGACCTTACGCAAACAAAATGATCTGGACGTAACGGCTTCCCATTTTCCGACAAGCCTGTTATCTATCGTGATGGCCGCCGTTGCCCTGTTCCAATGGATCGGACCGGAGGCAGCTCCCTACATACTGGCTGCACAGTTCGTTCTGTTCTTGATCGGCTTCTGGATTACACGTGGCCGCTCGCGGAGTGATCGTCCTTATGTCGGCCAGCCAGGTCTGATGAAGGCAGATTCACCACATCCAGCAGGGCATGCGACAGGCAAGGGCAGAACGTCCGACTCTTCATTCGCAGAGGAACATATCCGTTCCTAGCATGCTGGTTACGCACGGCCTTATGCAGTATAAGCCTTTGAAACCACATACCATCACCAGGACATCCCACTAACAGCGAATGATTCAGGGGTGTCCTGTTTTTCGAACAATTTTCGGCTTTTTGGGGCGTTAGGGTTGTACCAGCAATGAAGGAAAGGGTATATTGTTTATATAAATGTAAATTATATCGTTTTTTATGTATGAATATTAAAAAAACATATATGTTTAACTACCATCCATTGATGATGTGCGTTAGAATTGGAGGAACTATGCAACTGGACATTTCTGAAAAATCACTTCCCGTATATGAAGCACTGGCTAGTGAAGTTCGGCTGAATATGATTGTTCTGCTTGCGGAAAAGCCTATGAATATACGCGAGCTGGCAGAGGCGCTGGGACTTAGCAGTGCAATTATGACCATGCATGTTAAAAAGCTGGAGAAAGCGTCCATTATTTCGACCAAAATGCTGCCAGGACGAGGCGGGGTTCAAAAGGTATGCTCGCTGGCTACCGACAAAATTGAAATCGCCATGCCACGCTATCAGCAGGATGTGCGGCAATTTCACCAGACGGAGATTTCTGTCGGCCACTTTACGGATTTTGAAATTCAGCCGACCTGCGGGCTGGCAACCATCGAAAAAATCATCGGCGAATTCGATGAGCCTCGTTCATTCCTGGACCCGGAACGTTTTAATGCCAAAATCCTATGGTTCAGCCAAGGGTATATGGATTATAAGGTACCGAATTTCCTGCTGTCCAGCCAAAAGGCCGAGGAACTGGAAATTTCAATGGAACTGTCATCTGAGGCCCCTTTCACCAATGATAACTGGCCTTCAGATATTACTTTCTTTTTAAATGATGTCAACCTGGGTACTTGGACCAGCCCGGGGGATTTCGGGGATAACCGCGGTAAATACACACCCGCATGGTGGCCGGATTTCATCAATCAATACGGCCTGCTCAAAAGACTTCGCATTACGTCCGAGGGTACTTTTATGGACGGCAAGCAGATCTCCGATGTGACTTTAAGCCAGGCGCTGATTGATCAGAAGCAATGGAAATTCCGTATCGCTATACTGGATGATGCCCAGCATATTGGAGGGGTAACCCTGTTCGGCACCGGATTCGGTAACTACAACCAGGATATCCTGTTCCGGTTGTACTACAAACCTGCGGAAAGCCACAACAAAACAGCAGCGATAGAAGCTGGCGATACAGCCAAATAGCTGTTCATCCGTTTTTAACCTAGACACGGCGTATGCCCCATGCCTTTCATGGAAGCAAAGCGCCGTGTTTTATTATGCTCGCTTTCCATGCTCTGCAGCTACCGTGCAGGTTCAATCAAAGAAGGACGTTCACTCCCCCTTACACCCCCGATTATCCGCAGGTCACCATCTTCTACACGCAAATGCACAGACATAAATCCCTCTGTCCTCCCTTGATGCATAGGTTCCTGTATAAAGTGCACATTGGATTCTCTTTACATAAACTTCTCGTTTTGATATATTGTTGGAGTTGATTGTCAACCAATTTATATTTATTTTGGTTGACAATTAAAAATACCAGATTGACCAAGGATGGTGATCATTACGCAATATGAACGTCTCGCCGCAATGAATAAGGCGCACTTATGGCTTCCCTTTACTCAAATGAAAGATTACAACAAGTCGGACCCTCTTATTATTGAACGTGGTCAAGGTGTCAAACTGTATGATATTCAGGGCCGGTCTTATTATGACGGATTCTCTTCTGTTTGGCTGAATGTACACGGTCATAACGTACCGGAACTGAATCAGGCTATCACGGATCAGTTAGAGCGAGTCGCCCACTCTACACTGCTTGGAATGGCGAATATACCTGCCATTGAATTGGCCGAGAAGCTGGTGAATATCACCCCCAAGGGCTTAAACAAAGTGTTTTACTCCGACTCAGGAGCAACCGGTGTCGAAATCGCAATCAAAATGGCGTTTCAATATTGGCACAACCGCGGCATACATGAGAAAAAGACATTTATTACGATGAATCAAGCATACCACGGAGATACCATCGGGGCAGTCAGCGTCGGCGCGATTCCACTATATCATGATGTGTTCCGGCCGATGCTGTTTCCCACAGAGGTCATTCCTTATCCTTATGCTTACCGCCACAAAGGCGGCGCTGCGGGTGCAATGGAGTCTACTTTAACCGCTTTACGCCATTTGCTTGAGACTCGCGGGGATGAAATTGCGGCTCTCATGGTGGAGCCGATCGTGCAGGGAGCGGCAGGAATGATCATCATGCCGCCAGGCTGTTTACGGGAAATGGCCTTGCTTTGCCGCAAACACCAGGTACTTCTCATCGCGGACGAAGTCGCAACAGGCTTCGGTCGTACAGGAGCCATGTTTGCCTGCGATCTGGAAGGCGTTGCGCCTGACCTGATGGTTGTCGGCAAAGGACTCACCGGCGGTTACTTGCCCGTCGCCGCGACACTTGCGACTGACGAGATATACGATGCCTTCTATGCCGATTATCAAGAACAAAAAACGTTTTTTCACGGACACTCCTTTACTGGAAACCCGCTTGGCTGTGCCGTTGCTTTGGCCAGTTTAAAAAGAATGGAGGAGCGGGATATGCTCAAAGACGTTATATCAAAGGCCTCACTCGTCGAGCAAAAGCTTATGGCACTTAAAGAACGTCCGCATGTCGGGGAAATTCGGCAAAAGGGCCTGATGATCGGAATCGAACTCGTACGAGATAAGGCCTCACGCGAGCCATACGACTGGGAAGACCGGATCGGCGTTCGCACTGCCGAGTGTGCAAAAAAGCTTGGCATGCTTACAAGACCGCTTGGCAATGTTGTCGTATTTATCCCTCCGCTTGCCAGCACCGAGGAAGAGTTAAATGCCATGACAGATATTTTGGCAGCATCCATTATGGACGTCACCGAAAATGGGTTCACGATATGAGCACATTAAGGGGAATGTTTATAACCGGTACGGATACCGGCGTTGGGAAGACAATTGTGACATCGGCTCTTGCCGCTGCGCTACGTGCCGAAGGTCTGGATGCAGGTGTCTGGAAGCCAGTGCAGTCCGGTTGCCTTCTTGGCAGAGGAGCCACCGATGCCGAACGTCTGCTGCAAAGCACAGGCATCTGTGAACGCCCCGAGGCTGTTGCACCTTTTACATTTGAAGCACCGCTGTCCCCAATGCTTGCCGCCAGGCTGGAGGGTGTGACGCTTAGTCTTCAGGAAATTATCGCTGCAGGTGAACCACTTATCGGGCGCTATCAGACACTGCTTATTGAAGGCGCGGGCGGGGTCGCTGTACCGCTGACTGAAGACGCGCTGGTGATAGACTTGATTTCAATGCTTCAAGTACCTGTTCTGATCGTGGCCAGAGCCGGTCTGGGTACCATTAATCATACCCTTTTGACCATTTCCTTCTTACAGCAGCGCGGAATCCCGATTGTAGGCATCATTATAAACAACAGCGAAGGTGTTGACGCACTAGATGATCCAAGTATTGCGACAAATACAGAACTCATCGAACGCTACAGCGGCGGTCTGAAGGTCCTTGGACATTTTCCATACTTACATGACGAGGCTAATCCCGAGACGCTTATCCATTCTGTTCGAAGAAGCATTCAATTAGTGCCAATCAGGCAAGCATTGTTATTACAAGGCGGTGATGATCATCCTTTGGATGAAACAAGAACTTGAGGCATTACATCGCGAATCATTGGAACGTCGCTTGCGTACCCATGTCTCTATCCCCGAAAGTCCTGGTTATGTGATGTGTGGCGAACGAGTACTGCTCGACTTGTCCTCGAATGACTATCTGGGGCTTGCCCGCCATCCCGCCATTATTGAAGCGATGCGTGATGCACTCCTCAAGGAAGGAGCCGGCGCCGGTGCCTCCAGACTTGTGACCGGCAATCGGCAGCCCTATGCACAGCTTGAAAAAGCGCTGGCAACATGGCAAAACTGTGATGCGGCGCTTGTCTTCGCAAACGGGTATACAGCCAATATTGGTGTCATTAGCGCGCTCGTGGGCCGCGGCGATGTGGTATTCAGCGACCAGCTCAACCATGCGAGCATAGTCGACGGCATTATTTTGAGCCGCGCCGAGCATGCGCGGTATCGCCATAACGATATTGAGCATTTGCGTGCCTTATTGTATAAATTTCGTGATAAACGGCGGAAGCTAATTGTTACGGACACAGTCTTTTCCATGGATGGTGATCAAGCGCATCTGCTCGACCTTATTGCACTCAAACAGGAATTCAATGCCCTGCTGATGGTAGACGAGGCACACAGCGGAGGGGTTTACGGTCCACGTGGAGAAGGATTGGCCTCTGCACTCGGAGTCAAAAATGATGTGGATATTCATATGGGAACACTCAGCAAATCGTTTGGCATCTACGGAGCTTATGTTTGCGGGAGTGAGACACTCATCAAATGGCTGATGAATAAGGCGAGGCCGCTTATCTATTCAACGGCATTACCCCCTTCTCTTATAGCAGGGGCTATCCAGGCGTTAAAGCTGGTACAAACAGAACACTGGCGTCGTAAACGGCTGCTGGCGGCAAGCGAATTTTTTCGTTCCTCATTATGTAAAGCGGGTTTTAATATTGGTAACGGTGATTCTGCAATTGTACCCTTAATGCTGGGCCATAATCATAAGGCTCTGCAATTCAGCAGTGCTCTGGAAAACGAAGGTATTGCTGCGATAGCCATTCGTCCTCCAACAGTACCCGAGGGTACTGCGCGAATTCGCTTCTCTTTATCGGCTGCACATTCCCTGGAGGAGCTGACAGATGCCATTACGAAAATCTGCAGGCTAGGACTTCAACTGGGGGTTGTGGAATGATGCGGTCACAATTAGGCGGCACTATCCTGTGGCTGACCGGGTGGAGTATGTCAAATAAGGTCTTTGATCGGCTTCGCGGGCTGCTCCCTGACTTTCATCATGTTTCTGTAGAATACAGCGCTGCCGCTTCCTCTGAGGAGATGCTGCATTTGACCGAAACGGCAGCCAAAAGCCTGCGTTCCTCTTGCTCCGGTCCTTTGCTGATAGGAGGCTGGTCACTGGGCGGGCTATTGGCACTAAAACTCGCGGATCAGAAGCTGGCAGATGGACTGATACTTTTTTCAGCAACAGCCAGGTTTACCCGTCCCAAAGAACAACAGAATCGCGGCTGGGCAGATGCCTATGTCAGACAGATGATCACCGGACTCCAAAGAGATCGACAGGCTGTAGAGCGCAAATTCAGACAGATGATATTTACGCCCTTGGAGGCAGCGTCGGAGCCCGGGAATCATCATTCCCTTATCGGGAACTGGACAACTCCGGCACTCATCGCCGGGCTTGAAACCCTCCGTCATGTGGAATGCCTTTCCCGGCTTCCGGCCATTCATTGTCCGGTTCTTCTTATTCACGGTACCGAGGATCAGATATGTCCTTACGAGGCGGCAGAGGAGCTGCTCATGCAATTGTCTCAGGCAAAGCTTCTAGCCATACCCGATAGTGGACATGCTCCGTTTGTGGGCAGGGAGGCCCTTATTGCTGAATCAATTAGGAGTTGGTGGCATGATCAGTAGAAAAGCAGCGATTGCGCGGCAATTTAACTGCAGCGCGGCAGGGTTGTATGATACTCATGCCCACGTGCAGCGCACCATGGCGGATATGCTCGCAGATATTCTTATAAAACAGACAAATGCTGATAATTCCAACAATCTCAGCTTGCTTGAGATCGGATGTGGAACTGGCATTCTAACTGAAATTTTGGTGAACAGATGGCCGCATTCGTCTATTACTGCGCTGGATATAGCACCTGCAATGCTTCTGGCTGCTGAGCAGCGTGTGCTAAGCACTGCAAACCCTGCAGGCTCGAACGATAGGCCATTATCTGATATCCGTTTTTTGCTTGCCGATGTCGAAAAGTGGGCAGCTAACATGCCTGTCTCTTCGTTCGATCTCATCGTTTCCAGCGCTTGTTTTCAGTGGTTGAGCCAACCACAGCAAACACTGAATTACCTGTATCGACTGCTTCGCCCCGAAGGGATACTCGCCTTCTCGACCTTCGGGCCTGATACCTTCCACGAGTTGCATACGGCTTTTGAAGAGGTGTACCGTGCTGAAAATATGGTGCCTCAGAGACATGGACTATCGTTTCAATCTGCAAATCAATGGATAGATTCGTTAACAACAGCCGGTTTCTCCAACATTCAATATCAATGCACGCCGTTAACGGAAGAATACGCTTCACCGAGGGATTTTCTATTATCTGTAAAAGCAGTGGGAGCCAGCACTTCAGAAGCCGTTGCTTCCCGCAGTCTCGGATCGCGGCGTCTGTTCACCAGCCTGTATAAAGAGTATGAAGACCGTTTCAGCACGCCGGAAGGTGTTGCAGCGACTTATGATATTGTACTTATTCAGGCATCAAAAACTCAATGATCACAAAAGAATATAAAAAAAGCAGGACGTTTCGTCAAGAAACGTCCTGCTTTTCAAGCATACTAAGCCGCCGTCGATTGTGTGCCTCTGCTGTTCCATTTTACAGCCAGTCCCAGACTAAGAAGGAGAATGGCCGCTCCGAAAATGTACGGCAAATTGATATGCACCTCGAACAACGTACCCGCCAGCGCAGGTCCCAGAATGTTACCGATACTCATATAGGCATTGTTCATCCCGGCAGCAACGCCCTGCTCATCTCCCGCCATTTTGGATAAAGCGGTGTTGATGGATGGACGCAGCAGCGATGTGGCGGTAAAGAAGATAACCGACACTCCGAGTACATAATAAAAATTGCCGGAGAGCAGCATAAGCACAAGGGAGATCGCAGAAAACAGAAAGGAGCCTATAATAACTCCTTTTTCGCCAAAGCGATTCAGCAGCGGACTGATGACCACAGCCTGGATCACCGTTCCGACCAGTGCCCCTATCGTAATGATAACGGCAATGTCCCGCTCATTATAATGAAACTTGCCTGTGACGAAAAAAGGAAACATCGTTTCAAAATGAGCCAACCCAAAAGTGAGCGTGAATACCATAATCAGCAGCATAAAGTACGGCTTGCGGAAAGAAAGGGCAAACTGCTTAATCACATTATCGCGTTTGACCTTGGTATTCCGAAACTTCAACTGCTTCTCGGGCGACAAAGTTTCGGGTAGGAACATCAATGAGATCAACGCAGCCAAGCCCGATACACCGGCCGAGACATACAAAGGTGTACGTATTGAAATATCAGCCAGCAAGCCGCCTACACCAGGGCCGATAACAAAACCAAGCGACATGGACGCGCCGAGCAAGCCCATTCCTCTGCCACGATTGTGTACCGTTGTAATGTCGGCAATATAAGCCATCATCGGAGGAATCAAAAAGGCAGCTCCCACGCCTCCCAGCAAACGGGAAACATACAGCATCGTCAACGAATGCCCTATAGCAAATATCACGGAAGATCCCGTCATGACCGCTAGACCGATAATAATCATTTTTTTGCGTCCGTATTTATCGGACCATTCCCCAGCTAACGGCGAAAACAGAAACTGGGTCAAGCCAAATACGGCAACCAGATAACCTCCCGTTTCACCACTGCCTCCCAAGGAACTCATAAATTTGGGAAGGATCGGAATGATAAGACCGATGCCCAGCATGGCAATAAACATATTAATCATCAAAATGAGCAGCGGCCCCATTTTCAACTGTTGTGAATCTGACATGATGCGTTTTTGTCCTCCTGAGCTGCCTTATTTCGTATACGAAAATCTTATTCAGCTATTATATCAAAACTCTTCATTATATTAATAGAGTAGAAGACAAATAACAATCACAAAATACTTCCGCTAGGCCAGAATGTTTCCTTTCATTCTGGTCATTCCTTATTGGGGGTCTTCGAACAACTCCCGGAGCATCTTGTCCTTATTATTCAGAAATTGCTTCATGATGATAAGCGTCGATTTACCCACACCGTTTTCTCCAACAATATAGGTAACAGACGGATGGAATTGGAGCTCATTCCACTGATGAAGTGCCTTTAAGTTAAACGGGTATTGGCTCCTGTCAGCGTCTGGAGGCCACAACAGCTCCAATCGGCGTATAAACAAATTGCGATCCCATATGCTCATGTCCGGTTCAGCTCCATTGCAAGCAATATACTAGGTATTTCATCATTATATTGGAACTATTTACAGCGATCAATCTGAAATCCCATTTTCGTAACCCTTCTGTTGTTATTCCCGTGATTTTTACAGGTATAATATATACTAGCCTCTGTTGATCGGGGTATACTATCTCCATGTTTTATACTTGGAGTATTCTTTTTCAAGCAGGTGAATCTATGAATTCAAATCACAAACCGATCCAATCCTTTAGAATCGTACAGTTCATGATGACCATCTACAGGCAGCGAATGACACGTATTTTGTTACCGCTGGCTGTACTCGCTTTTATTATATGGGAGGCCGGACGAGAGCTAAAAAGCTTCAATCTGGCACGCATGCTGCATGAGCTGCGGCGAATGGATGCCGCGTTCCTCATTGAAATCGGCTTGTTCTCGCTGGCAGCCGTGGCAGCCATGAGTGCATACGATTATGTGATCAGGTATCATTTCAAGCTTCAGGTCAAGCCTGGAGTGACATTTCGGTACGCCTGGATCTCCAATACCTTCAATAATGTCTTTGGCTTTGCAGGTTTTACAGGCGCGGGGCTACGCACTGTTCTGTACAAAAAAAGCGGCGTGCCGCTGGGTGTCATTACCTCTGCGGTCGTATTCCTTTCGCCTGTCGTTATTACCGGATTGTCTTTACTGGCTTGGGGAGCCATTGTCCATCTGTATCCGGTACAACCCGTACTGGATGCTCATCCATGGCTTCATTGGGCGTTATGGGGAATGGCGTTGTACCTGCCGCTGTTTCTAATCCTGCAACGATCCAAGCGTTACGCCAAATGGTTCAATAAAGGCGAGGGTCCGCTTTCCTGGCTCACCATCTCCGCCTCGATTGGCGCTTCACTGCTGGAATGGCTGATGGCTGGGCTTACCTTTGCATGGATCGGCTCATACCTGCTCCATGAGCTGCCGGTCTATGCCATATTCGGCATCTATGTCATTGCCGCGATTGCCGGACTAATCAGTCTCGCACCCGGAGGAGTCGGGGCATTCGACATCATCGCCCTGCTCGGATTGCAATTGGCGGGCGCCAATCCGGATCGGGCACTGGCAGTGCTACTGGTCTTTCGCGTCTTTTATTTCATCATTCCGTGGCTGATCGGCCTGGTTCTGGCCGCGCTGGAAATGATTCCGCGCAGCGAACGCCTGAGCCAGCTGGCCGAGACGGGCTGGGACTACTCCCTCAATGCCTGGCAAAAGGTATGGGGCTGGCCTGGACAATACCGGTTTTTGGCCGATCTGGGTGTATGGGCGCTAGGCAAGCTGGTACTTGTCTCCGGCGTTGTGCTTCTCTTGTCGGCGGCTACGCCCGGCCTGTTATATCGGCTCCGTTTTGCCGAGCATTTGCTCAGTCTGCCTGTCATGCGCTTATCGCACGAAATCTCGGTCATCATCGGAATTATGCTCGTCGTCCTGTCCCACGGGATATCGCTGCGTATTCGCAGAGCATTGCGATTGGCATTGGCCCTGCTGCTGGCGGGCTCTGTTTTCACCTTTATCAAAGGTTTGGATTTTGAAGAAGCCCTGTTCCTGCTGTTTGTCGCGTTAATGCTGTGGATTTCGCGCTCTCGGTTTTATCGGGTCAGTGCGCCACTGAATCGGCACAACATTTTCATATGGGGCGGATTATCTCTGCTCGTGACCGGGGCTTATTTTATGATCGGGGCAGGCTCCAATACTCCGTTTATGCGTCATATTCACGCCAAGGTTCATCTTGATTTTTTCATGAACCGTAGCGATTACGGGGTTACCGCCGTGTTCAGCCTGATTTTGGCATGGGTGTTCCTGACGGTGTATTTCTTCCTTCGGCCCCAACGCGGAATCGGTAGTCTCCCCGATGCGCAAGAGCTGGACAAGCTAAAAACATTTTTGGAACGGCAGGGTGGCAATCTCGTTTCTCATATGCTTTTTCTCGGTGATAAATATCTGTATTGGACCAAGGATGAACAAGTCGTGATTCCTTATGCCCGCAGCCGGGACAAGCTGGTTGTATTGGGTGATCCGCTCGGTCCAAAAGAGCAGGTGAGCAAAGCGATTCAGGAATTCCAGCGATTCGCAGACCGGCATGCGTTGACGGCTGTGTTTTATCAGGCATCACCGACATATCTGTCCATTTATCATGAGAACGGCTATCGCTTTTTCAAGCTAGGCGAGGAAGGGCTGGTGCCGCTGGAGTCCTTTACGCTGACGGGCAAAAGCAATCAGGCGCTGCGCAGTGCCAAAAACCGTTTTGACCGCGAGGGCTACTCGTTTGAAATGATCCAGCCGCCTATAGAGTCGTCACTCATGGAGGAATTGCGTCATATTTCAAATATCTGGCTGGACGGACGCAAGGAAAAGGGGTATTCGCTTGGCTGGTTTAAGGAGCCTTATCTTCAGTTAGCACCGATTGCATTGTTAAAAGACCCGGAAGGAAGGGTCATCGCTTTCGCTACCATGGCCCCTGCATATGATCATGGACAGACCATTTCGATTGATCTGATGCGCCACCTGCCAGACACGCCAAATGGCACGATGGACTATTTATTTACACGGATCATTGAATGGGGCAAAGAGAACGACTATACGACATTTAATCTGGGCATGGCACCGCTGTCGCAAGTAGGGCAAAGCGAAAAAGCACTGCGTGAGGAAAAGCTGGCCCGGCTCGTCTTTCAATACGGCGGACATTTCTACGGCTTTCAGGGGCTTCGGCGCTTTAAAGACAAGTTCAAGCCGCAGTGGGAGCCACGCTATCTGGCCTATCCGGCTTCTGTCTTTTTGCCCATCCTGACACTGGATCTGATATATCTGGTGTCCAAACGCTCCGACTAAACGAGAGCATACTTACAACAAACCTTAACACAAGAAAAGGGTGTTCCCTCAACCACGAGAACTGCTCCCCATACAGTAGACAGGTGAAAAATAAAAACCTGTTACTGTATGGGGGAGCATATCAATGGTTGCAGGAACACCCTTTTGCTTTAGAGAGAACAACTCTTATTAGAAGCTGCCTTTTACAACAACTTCAGACAGCGGGAAACGTCCTGATGGACGTGCCGGCACTTGTGCCTTACCTACACTAATGAGCATAACTGGCAGATATCGTTCAGGAATGTTGAATTGCTCAATCAGCTGCTGCGGAATGAATCCGCCCAGAGCGCAAGTGTCATAGCCCAGAGACTTGGCAGCCAGCATTATGTTTTGGGCTGCCAAAGCGGAATTCAAAACCGCTGCATCACGAGCGATTTGCGGATTTTGGTATGCGCCGTTGATTTGGCCTACCAAAGCGTCACGGATCTCTGCCGGCATTGTGCCCGCCTGTACCGCCTGATCATAAATAACTGCGTTACGGTTCGCTTCCAAATCCCCCAGTACGGCAATCGTTACGGAGCTTTCCGCTACTTGGCCTTGGTTGTAGGCGATAGGCAGCAATTTTTGCTTGTCCTCTTCGCTCTCAATGACGAGGAATTTCCAGTGCTGAAGATTCCAGGCCGAAGGAGCTTGTACCGCAGCTGTCAAAATAGCCTCCAGATCTTCTGCTGGCAATTTGAAATCTTTAACATAACTTTTTACAGCGTGTCTCTCACTAATAACGGACAGAGTTTCATTTTTTTGGATGTTCGACATTCAGGGCACACTCCTATTGTTCACATAATATATATTTATCTTTAAATCCTTATTAACTTCCTAAACTAATGTAATTATAAAAATGCTAGTGAATGATGTCAACATGTTTAAGAATGACCCAGCACTCAAAATACAGTACAATACAAAATAAGACAATCACATCGGCAGGTGCCCGCCGATCGGACAAGACACGATGAGTTCATACTATCACCATTTGAATGAAAAAGGAGTGCTACAATGATTGGATCGTTTAAAAAAACGGATATTGCTTTGTTTGCTGCCTGGATAGTAGCTTGTGTGGCCACCTTGGGCAGTCTGTATCTCAGTGAAATTTTGGGATATGAACCTTGTAAGCTGTGCTGGTTTCAGCGCATTCTGATGTATCCCCTGACCCTGTTACTCGGAATTGCTTATTTTAGGGGAGATACAGGAATACGCCGGTATGTCATGCCACTGGCGATCATTGGAGGTGCAATTGCGGCCTACCACTTTACCATTCAGCGTATCCATGCAGCCGCCAAAGCAGCTGCGCAAGCTTCAACCTCCTGCGGCAGAGTATCCTGTGAACAGGATTACCTGAACTGGTTTGATTTTATCACCATTCCTTTTCTTGCCCTCGTGGCCTTTATCCTTATTATTGCAGCTATGGGTTATATCATGCGCCAGGAGAAAAAATCAGCGCAGGTAGGGGTACAAGCCGGGGAAGTCGCATAACATAAGAGAGACCTGATTATAGGGCCAGGTGCCATCCTAGAAGCGTATAATCCGCTTGCCGGAGGAAAGACTGCAACTAAATATATCCATTAAATTTGTGGTATAATGATAAGGATTTGCAGTCTGTCCAATAACGCTTATATTCCTTATAGAGGGGGCCTCAGTCCATGTTTCATATCAGCACCCCGATTTTGCAATATGGTGCGACCTTCGGCATGATCCTGATCGCAATTTCGGCTATTTTCATCCGTATGAAGACAGGTCACCGCCCCATTAACGCCAAAAAGATTATCATCCCGCCGCTCGGCATGAGCACTGGCTTTATGATGTTTGTTGTGCCGGAGGTACGGGTTCCCTGGCTTTGGGCACTTGGCGCTTTTTTGATAGGCTGGTTTATTTTTTCCTATCCGCTGATCCGCAGCACCAAGTTTGAACTGCAGGATGGACAGGTTTTCGTGCAACGCTCACGCACCTTCTTTTTTATCCTGTTCAGCCTGCTGATCGTCCGACTGCTGCTGCACGAGTTTATTGAGCATTACATTACCATTCCCCAGACAGCAGGGCTATTTTTCATATTGGCCTTCGGCACCTTGCTGCACTGGCGGCTGCGTATGTATTTTCAATATCGCCAATTTGTGCCGGACGAGACGGAAATCCGCATCTGACAAACGGATATTTCACATGCATGCATTGGCATGCTGCTGTATAAATCAAAAGACACGTAAGGATCATCATCTTTTAACCTCACCAAATTTATACCACGGTTGAGGGAATAGCGATAATGGAGAAGAGAAGAAAACGGGCCTTTAGAATCGCTTCTAAGGCTCGTTTCGTGTTCCGGGAATCATATTTGACCCCCTAAAAATGTTGAATTTCTAAAAATCAAAGTAGTTTTTCAGTTGGTCTCCTCGTGGTGGAGGAATATCTGGAGACGGTCCGGCAGTACCGGCAGATTGGTTTTGTTCGGCGCGAAGCGGCGATTACGCAGGCGTATACCTATAGAGAACATCAATCTACCAATTATGATCAGCAAACAGACGGAGGATATGGCCACATATAATGTTAATAAGGAGGCGGAGCTATTGATGTCTGATCGGTAAGCTTACTTATTCTTCTTATTTTCGGAATTATGAAGGAGAATGCCAATTATCAAGACTAACAATATATAAACTGTTTCATCACCTTTAATTATATGAATATTAAACAGAGAGAGAATGAAAACCACAACATTAAACACTATGAGACTGATAAGCATGTATAAATAGACCATATTTATGACCTCCAACTAATTTAAAGGTACCGGCATAATCTTTGCCCGGTACCTTTATTTTTTTGTGAATTATTTTAGAAAGAGAAATTGAATCTGTCTGTGTATTCCTGTTGTCCTGCGCCAGAGAAGTCAATGCTGAAATAATTAAGTATTGCTAATGCTACACCAGGAATGGTCTTGTGAGCATAACCAATTTTCACTGAACCAGTTTGGCCGGCAAGTGATTTTGGAGCTCTTACTTCTTGTTTTGCATAACCATCTTGTGGATCTGGATATCCAAACATATCTACCTCAAAAGAATTGCCTTCATTTTAATTCTTCTATACTTCATTGGTGTACTGATAAAGATGGGAACCACTTCTCCAGTTATGGACGCTATAAGGTGATCCATAAGGAGTTACCTTACTTTGCCAGGCCATTGCAAGTGTATCGGTATAATAATTTAGAGGGCCTCTGTCCCAGCTATACTGAGCATAAATGGAGTATCTATTTTCTGCGCTATTTGCAGAACCATTTTTAATTGCATAGCCGTGCAATCTGAAAATTCCATCCCTGACATCCTGAGTGGAGATTTTATCTGACGGTGCGACTGTCTAGCCAAATTCATCTTTAACAACCACTTCAGGGTCTAATTTCTCGACTTTTATTTTTGTGTCACCATTACTTGCAATGTCTTTTTTTAATCCCAATGACGTAAAGTCTAATTCTTCGTCAGTAAAGCCCATTTGTTTTAAGTAGTCGTCAATTCCCGATTCGCTTTTTGTACTTGCATCTTTAAAGGGTTCTAAGCCTTGTGAGTCTGACTCTGCTGGATTTGCGGAAACAGGGATGGAAATTACCAATAAAAAAATGAGTGTCAGCAAGGTTACAGACAGCTTAATGACAAATATGAACTTTTCACAGATGGATTGTCAAGATGTTACTTCATCTGTCCTTTGATGACTTTCATCATACTTTTACCAGTTGCTATAATTGCTTCTTCTGCCGAACGTGGTGTCCATCCAAGTAGACGTTTGGCTTTTTGATTACTCGTTGACATATCTTTTCCCAAGAGTGTTGCAATCATTCTTAATTTAGGATTGAAAACCGCCGCAAAACGAACGATAATATTCGGAATTTCCCTCACCGGCACGTTTTTAGCATCTTCCCCTAAATTTTCCCTCAAAATATTCGCAATCTCTAACGTTGAAAGATTCTCTGCACTAGAAGCTATAAAGCGCTCTCCACTTGCTTCGGAACGCACCATTGCTAAAATATGCAACTCTGCTACATCTCGAACATCTACATAATCAGAATAAATTTTTGGGACATACTTTAGTTTGCCCTCTAACATTTGGCGAACAATATCATTTGAATGAGAATAATCATTACCTAGGATTGGCCCCATCACACCAACAGGATTTACTGTTGCAAATTCTAATCCGTCCCCTTCTTGTTGGATAAATTCCCAAGCAGCTTTTTCAGCGAGTGTCTTGGACTTTTGATATGGATGAATCCTTGCGTCCGTATTGGACCAATCTTCTTCGGTATACGGCCCTATGTGATGCTTATGTCCCACACCAATCGCTCCGAAAGCAGAAGTTAAAATAACACGTTTGACACCTGCAGCACGTGCTGCTCTTAACACTCGTAAAACACCCTCACGTGCCGGTTGAATCATTTCATTTTCATCTTTATAAATTTTATTGGGTGTTGGAGAAGCGACATGGATGACATAATCTGCTCCTTTAATAGCATTATCCCAGTTCTTATCAGAAGTTAAATCTGTTTGAACAAATGACAAATCCTCGAAATTTGTCACCCCGCCTGACATTAACATGGCTTTCACTTCACCTTGTCTACTCATTGTACGAAGTGTTGCTCGCACACGATACTTTTTTTCTAATAATTTCAAAATGATATGAACGGCGATAAAACCTGAACCTCCGGTCACAAGCACTAATGGTTTGTTATTTGCTGACATCGTAAATACTCCTCTCAGTTAACGTTACACCTGTAACATGTTGTACACTATAATAAGACTGAACATTATCAATAGCAATGAAGGAACAAGCATATGTGACAAAATGGAGGAAGTGTTATGGCAGCAACTGAACACGCACAAATTTTAAAAAAAGACACAAGAGAATGGATTACTATTGCATTGCTGGAGCTTTTGCAAACAAAAAAAATATCAAAATTGACGATTTCAGAACTCGTTAAAAAAGCTGGAGTCAGCCGGATGGCATTTTATAGAAATTACGAAAGTCTTGAACATGTATTGGTGGAGTACTACGAACCTAAATTTGCGGATATATTCAATAAAATTGCATTCAAAAGAAATCATGAACAAAAAATAACAGATATGACCAACTTTTTTCTTGAATTATCCCATGATTTTCAATTAGCCATTGAAAGTGATTACACAGGGTTACTTTATCAAATTTTTAAGAACCATATTACTCAATTTTATGATGAGATCATTCCCTTTCCAGACTGGACAGGTGCGAAACGAGACTATTGGATTCACTTTATGAGTGCTGGTGTTTTTGAAATTTGGGTGATGTGGATAAAGAATGGCCAAAAAGAAACTATAGAAGAAATCTCAACACTCATTCGACTTTTTCAAGAGTTTTTTTGTGGCCTATAATTGTCCTGATTATGGCCTAGAAGTGGCCCGCCACTGGACTTTTGCTGTGGTAAATTTATATCATGGAAAATCAAATGAGGAACAACACCGCAGCTTTCGAGCCTCGGTGAATCAGGTCGGCCGATGAGCCGGCCTTTTTGTTGTCCAACTAAATGTAGCCGATCCAGCTATCGTTTTCCTTTAAGTTTTATTTTCCACACACCTGAACACTGACGAATAAAGCGAAGCAATATAATAATATATTTACATTTTATTACATGAGGATGTGCTTTTATTTTTATCTCAAGTAATCCATTTTATAGAATATTATAATCGTTACGTGGGATTGGGAAGAGGCATATTTTTGCATAAGGAAGGATGTGGTTTCTGACTGAACATATTGATGTTTATTCTGAATACATACGATTGTACTGATTAATTAGTTCGTCCAAAAACATAGCCTGCTCAAGTACGCAAGCATGTCCAAAACCATATTGTTTATAAAGATCATGCAATCGTTGTCTGGCACTTTCTATCTGTTGATTTAACGTTAAATTTTCATCATTGTTCATGTTCATTACCCCCTAATGAATCATTTTAGGAGGTAATGAACAAAAGCATTATGATCTTTTTTAGCCAAAAAGTCACAAAAAAAGACCAGCATGAAAGTCGGTCTATGGTAATAATTGGATAATTTATTAAGCCGTGCCAATATGCCCTTGAACTTGGATAATGTTAGACTTGCGATTCCGCCTGGAACTGGTAGTGCGAATACCAGTAAAAAGCTAGTTGTTGCCAAAACTAAAGCCATCTTCTTGATCATTTTTTTCCACACCTCCTCATAAGCAGAATAAAATTGTGCCCGTGTTTCAGGATCAGCGTATTCACTGAAACGGAAAAATAAGCCTGCACAATTAGAAATAAGTAGCGCATGGTTAATTATACCAGCATTTTCCAAAGCTTCTATTAAACATTTGAAACCATATGAATATCTGCCTTTGTTCAGGTTGTATTTGGCCAACTTATACCAGAATCGTACAGTTTCTTCGAATATAACTTGCTGCTCTGTTAATATACTCGTGTATGCTTGATCTCGATAAACTGCAATTTGGGGTTCGAAGCGCTGAAGAATATGATCAATGTCGATGTTGTACCGATTAGCTACTTCTACAACGTTTAAAAGCTCAGCAAAAATATGTTGTCCGCCTGATATATGGCCAACGTAATCTGACAGCACACTCATATCTCCAGACATAAGCCTATTAACGTAGGTATTAATTTTAGCCCATTGCTCAAATTTACCTAACCATTGGATTGTATCTGAATCAGTTTCCTTAACCCAATTTAGAGTAGTATAGCCATGTATATGCTCTAAAGCCTGTTCATGATCTCCATTCGCATCACAAGCATATGCACACAACAGTTCAGCGTAGGCTATGTATACAAAAAGAGGCCTGCTAAGTTTCTTATCCAGTTTAATTTCACGCTTGGAGTTATGAGCTAAATCGTATTGAATCTGTCCTAACTTATACATTTGACATGAAAATTTATAGACCTTATCCCACATTTCAATGATCTATACACGTTTGCCAAGTCTTTCAGGGCATCCAGTTGGTCAACTTCATCCAAACGGTCGACAAAAGGTTCAAATTTAGCAGCCGTTTGAAGATTTTGAGCCTGATCCTTCCCTATCCGAAGGCTGAACAGCCGATACTGGCATACAGCAAGTCGTTCTGAATGTTGTTTTCTTTCGCTCTCAGCCACGTTTTCATAAAGGTAAGCTGTTATATCCCGATATCCTTTGTGGAACAAATCCTCAGCCAGTTCAAAGAGAGAATATTACAACTATTTCCATGTTTGAAACCGTTCGTCTGTTTGCAACAACGGAACAGCTAACAAAGTATCAAAATATCTTACAGGGAGTGCATTCACATGAGAAAAACATTAGTAGTTACATTTATGCTGATGATATTTGCTCCTTTCAATCACGGTGTTAACGGGTAACAAGCAGAGGCCACTTGCATCAAGCAAGTGGCCTTCAGTCTGTCCTTCGGACAGCCTTCTTCTACATATCTGCTTTTTATTGCTGGGTCAAAATGATCGGGCCGTCCGCTGTAATGGCCAGCGTGTGCTCGTATTGCGCCGACAAGCCACCGTCCAGCGTACGTGCGGTCCAGCCGTCCGCATCAATTTTACTGCGGTACGTGCCTGTGTTGAGCATCGGCTCAATCGTAATGACCATGCCTTCTTTCAGGCGCGGCCCGCGATGCGGCGGCCCATAATGTGGAACCTGCGGCTGCTCATGCATTTCTTGCCCGATGCCGTGACCGATAAATTCGCGTACGACCGAGAAGCCCTCCGCTTCCGCATAGGTTTGAACCGCATGAGAAATATCGCCAATCCGGTTGCCGACAACAGCCTGCTCGATCCCTTTATACAGAGATTCCTTGGTAACGTCCAGCAGCTTTTGTGCCTGCTCAGACACAGTACCTACAGCATACGACCAAGCGGAATCCGCCAGCCAGCCGTTCAGATTCACAACCATGTCGATGGTGACGATGTCCCCGTCCTTAAGCGGTGTTTTATTGGGAAACCCATGGCAAATCACATCATTAGGTGATCCGCAAGTGGCAAATTGGTATCCGTTATAGCCCTTTTGCTCTGGCGTTGCACCATGCTTTTTCATGAATGATTCAGCAAAGGCGTCAATTTCCAGTGTCGTAATGCCAGGATTGATCATTTTGGCAATTTCCCGGTGGCATGCGGCCAAAATCTCGCCCGCTTTTTTCATATTTTCAATTTGTTCTTTAGTTTTAATGATAATCATTAAACGGTCTCCTTCTTTTCCTTGTTCGTTCCACTTTTCACTGCTTTTTTTGCTGCCTCTATTGTAACCCTAAATGCAGCGAAATGGAAACGGTTCTCTCTCCGGCTGCTTTCGGTTTGATTATACTGATGAGTGTGTTAATTTAACGATAATAGCCAATAACGGTAAGTGAAGGGGAGATTAACTATGGCAGATACCCGATATATGATCGGCGTCGATATCGGTACAACCAGTACCAAAGCAGTGCTTTTTGAAGAAAACGGCCATATTGCCGCTCAGCAACATGTAGGCTATCCACTGCATACACCCGAGCCGGATGCGGCGGAGCAGGACCCGGAGGACATTTTCAAAGCCGTGGTGACGACGGTGCAAGAGGTCATGAAACAGAGCGGAGTGCCAGCTGAACATGTGCTCTTCGTCTCCTTCAGCTCGGCCATGCACAGCGTACTGGCGGTGGACCAGAACGGCAAGCCGTTGACCGCCTCCATCACCTGGGCAGATAACCGCAGCGCCAAATGGGCTGACGCGCTCAAGCATAAGTACAATGGACACGGCATTTATTTGCGCACCGGGACGCCCGTTCATCCCATGTCACCGCTGACGAAGCTGATGTGGATTACACGTGATTTACCAGATATTGCGGCTCAGGCATACAAATTCATCTCGATTAAAGAATATGTCTTGGCCCGGTTATTCCATCAATATGTGGTTGATCATTCGATTGCCTCCGCGACAGGCCTCATGAATTTGCGGCAGCTGGATTGGGATGAGGAAGCGCTGCGTATTGCAGGTGTGACAAAGAAGCAGCTGTCCGAGCTGGTGCCGACAACTCATGTGCTGAAAGGACTGGATCAGAACTACGCGCATGCCATGGGGCTACTGGAAACGACTCCTTTTGTGATCGGAGCCAGTGATGGCGTCTTGTCCAACCTTGGCGTGAATGCAATCAAGCGGGGGGTTGTCGCTGTCACCATCGGTACCAGTGGAGCCATCCGCACTGTGGTCGATCAGCCGCTGACCGATGCCAAGGGACGCTTTTTCTGTTACGCGTTGACCGAAAAGCTGTGGGTGATCGGCGGTCCGGTCAACAACGGCGGAATTGTGTTCCGCTGGATACGGGATGAATTTGCAGCCTCCGAGGTAGAAACGGCCAAACGCTTGGGAATCGATCCGTATCATGTGCTGACTCAAATCGCAGAACAGGTGCGTCCTGGCTCGGACGGCCTGCTCTTCCTCCCGTTCTTATCCGGCGAACGCGCCCCCCTGTGGGACCCGAATGCGCGCGGCTCCTTCTTCGGCCTGTCTCTGCGCCACAAAAAAGAGCATATGATTCGCGCCGCACTGGAGGGGGTGCTGTTCAACCTGTGCACAGTCATGCTCGCGATGGAAGAGGTCATCGACAGGCCGTCGGTCATTCACGCCACAGGCGGGTTCGCACGCTCTGAGCTGTGGCGCCAGCTTATGGCGGATATTTTCGATCAGGAGGTCATTATCCCTGAAAGCCTGGAAAGCTCCTGTCTCGGCGCAGCTATTCTGGGCTTGTATGCACTGGGACGGATTGACTCACTGGATGCTGTATCCAGTATGATTGGCACCACTCACCAGCACAAGCCTGTGGCAGAACATGTGGATATTTACCGTAATTTACTGCCGATTTATATCCGCATCTCACGTAAATTTGAAGAAGAGTTCAAGGAAATGGCAGCGTTTCAGGCCAAGTCCTTACAAGCTTTTAATTAATGGAACCTATCCCATCATGGTTGCGTATTACCGTTTCATAACAACCTGTCTATATCAGAATATGAGATGAACGTTCAATTGGACAGGATCAGAAGGAGGATTAGACGATGCTCAAAAACATACTGCACCGCCTGCTACATTCCACCTCTCATTCCCACAATCGGCGCTACAGCAGCTCAGAACGTTATAACGACCGTAGACGTTATTCTTCATCGGACGGCTACAAAAACAGTCATAATGGACACCAATATTACAAGGACAAACGCCGTCATTACTCCAGTTCCTAGCCGAGCAGCAAGCGAACGTGACGGAATATATCGAAGCGCAGGAAGGAAGCCTGCAAGCTCCTTCCAATCCAATAAAGCGAAGGCCCTGAACGAAAAGGGCCTTCGCTTTATTGTTGTGCGCCCTTCTTGTTGCAGGGCAGTTTTACGGCTGATCCTTTAGTTGCAACAATGCTTCCTCCAGCTCCAGCACAAATTGCCGGCCATGCTCATACCGTGGACGAAGCTGAAAAAGCCGCTCCAGCACACGACGCACAGGTGGACTGAGCTCCAACTCCTCCTGCCAGCTGCCCGGCGGTTGATCCGGCTGAGGCTCATAGCTGCTATACAGCATAAACAGCATCAAGTGGCCGACATCATACAAATCGCTATAGACAGCGACGTCCTGCCGCTCAGGCGCTCGCTTGTCCAGCATGGCTTCAGCAAATATATCCTCCTGCCGTTCTCCTACCGCCAGGGCAAGGCCAAAGTCAATCAGGTACGGCTTCCCCTCACGGTGAATCACATTGGGTATGCGGATATCCCGATGCATATATCCACGATCATGTACATGCAAAACCCGCTCCATCAGTTCCAGCATATAGACAATGCATTCCCGTTCTGTAAAGGTACGCTCCTCTTCAAAGATTAGCTCCTCCAGCGTCCTGCCCGAGATATATTCCATCACCAGGAACATTCCGTTCGGATGCTCCACTCTTTCTAGCAGCTTCGGAATACAGGGATGGTCCATCCGGCACATAATATCCCCCTCACGCCGCAGCAGCTGAGCAGCCTTGGCCCGCTTGCTCGGTCTGGGCAGCTTGACCGCAACCTCCTGCCCGCTGTGCTCGTCCCTACAGAGATAGGTCAGACCATAGCTCCCCATGCCCAGCAGCGAAAAAATACGATAACGTTCGCTTAGTAAATCGCCAGGCTGTTTCGGGTAATCTATCCATGATTGATAAACATTTCGCAACCAAGCAAACATAATCCTGTCCTTTCCTGTACATGCCTCGGCAAAGCTCTTCCTGCGGCTTGCCCTCCGGTTCTTTGGTTTGACTTTACCGCTATTATAGCATCACAAAAAAGACCACCAGAACCGGGAAGGTTTAATGGTCTTGTCCGAATGATGAAAAGTTAGCTATGCCTCTCTACGTCTGCGCGGCGCTAAGCCAAGCCAGGACAGCAGTGAGCCTCGGGATTTACGCTGCCTGCCCTGATAGGTCCTCAAATTGGTAATTAACTTTCGATCCCGTTCCTCGTCGGCCCGTTCCTTCATCCAGCGTTTTTGGTCCTCCAGTTGGTTAGACAGGCTCATATTTTGGGCCACCAAACGACTATGCTCTGCTTCCAGCTCATCTAAGCGACTTCGGATCTCCAGCAAAGCGCTTTGCATCATATCCTGCATCTGCATCAAGTCTTGCGGCTTAATAGGTTCCTGTGTTTGTACCGATACAGGTGCTTGTTCCAGCCTGTGCTCAATAGTTGACGCCAACGACTGATACGGCCCCTGTGGCTGCAGCCGCACTGGTTCCTCTGAACGTTCCTGCTTCTCCTGCAAGCCTGCGAACTCCGCAGCAGCAGCGGCCTCCGCCAGGTTCACAGGCACATCCCTACCTCCAGATGCCGCCAATATTTCCTGCCAGGTCGCAGCCAGCGACTCCGCATCCGAGACGGGCGGCAAGCAGATTTCCTCCTCGCCTCCGCATGGTGCGGTTACTCGCTCAAGCACCGCCTGTACTGCCTGATCCATCGTCATATGCTCTTCACGCAGCGCTCTTCGCATGATCGTGAAGCACTCTACATCTTCCAGACTGAACATTCTCGACTGGTTCGCAGAACGCTGAAACACATATCCCTGCTCCTCCAGTGCTGCCGCATATTTACGAAGGGTACTTGCCCCGATCCCCAACATTTTGGCTGCTTCCATCGTCGATCTGCTTTCTTCCATTATTCATTACCTCCCCGGATGGTATGGAAAGAAATAAGCTTGTATATGTACATTTCGCGAAATCAACTGGAAACCCTTTGGCAAAAAAGTTCTAATATTGCAGACTGCTAGGAACCTTTGTCATCACCCAAAATTCAAAAAAAATGCAAGAAACGACATGCCTAAAGATGCTGCTGTTTCGTAAATATTAGACCCTTTCCAAAGCTTCACATAAATGTAATACTTCCGGCATTCTAATGTAATGTTTTTTGACATTTATTTTATATTTTCCTTAGCTCACATAGATGTTTTCTAACGATAAGATGGAACCACACTATTCTTTTTCCATTTAAAACAACGATTATTTTACATTCATCCCTTGTCTTATCCTAAAAAACAGCTTTATTTACACTTGTTTTTAAATTATTCGGCATAAAGGCAACACAATGGATATTTTCAAAAAACGAGCAACATGTTATGTTATGTAACGTAAGATGGATTTCAAACATTATCTATAGCATATTAACGTTCACTGGAACGAGGAGGAAGCATCAATGAAGGGGAAGGCGAGGAAAGTAGCGATTGTTGGTGCGGGAATGGTCGGTTCGAGCTGTGCCTACTCTATGGTCAATCAGTCTATTTGTGACGAAATCGTGATGATCGACCGCACATATGACCGGGCCTTGGCACATGCGCTCGATCTATCTCATTGTATGGATTTTACGTCCACACGTACTAAGGTACATGCGGGAACGTATGCAGATTGCACAGATATGGATGTTGTAATTATAACAGCAGGGGCCAATCCGAAGCAGGGACACGACCGCCTGTCGGTGTTGGATAACGCAGTGATTATCACTCGGGAGATTGTAACAGCCATTATGGAGAATGGTTTCGATGGTATTTTCGTCATTGCAGCTAATCCTGTCGATATCGTGACCTATCTGGTGCAGAGTATTTTCGGTCTGCCGCGCAACAAGGTGATCGGCACAGGCACCTCTATTGACTCATCCCGCCTCAAGACGCTGCTTTCCGAAGTATTTTCCATCGATCCCCGCAGCGTGCATGGATATGCCCTTGGCGAACATGGCGATTCGCAATTCGTTGCCTGGTCACACGTCACGATTGGCGGAAAACCGCTCTTGCACATTTTGCGTCAGCATAAAGAGCGATTCAGCCACGTAGATCTGGAGGACATTGCCCGCAAAACGAAGGATGCAGGCTGGGAAATCTTCACCCGCAAAGGCGCCACTTATTTTGGGATTGCCAATGCACTGGCCTACATTACCCGTTCCATTTTGAATGATGACGGTAAAATTATTGCGGTTTCTGCCGTATTGGATGGCGAGTATGGACATACCGATGTCTGCACAGGCGTGCCAGCGATCATCGGCCGCGGAGGAATTCAGGAGATCATCGAACTGGAGCTAAATCCAGAGGAGCAGATCAAATTCGATGCCTCCTGCCGCCTCATCAGCAATAATATTCGTGCCATGCCTGGCCTCGTGTAATCAACAGAAGTTGCCTTTAGATGTTGGAGCAACAGCGAGCAGCACATCCAAAAAAGCTCCTTGTACCGATTAAATCGGCGCAAGAAGCTTTTTCTATATCTCTTTATAACGAAATGCCGCCAGACCCGCCAATGCAAACACAACAAAGCTCCCCAGTACAACGGTCATTAGTGTCCCCGTTGGCACCACGAACGCTCCAAAGCTGTCTCTTCCGCTCGGCATCATCGCAAGTAAAGGCTGTACCCACGGATAGTATGGAGCGTATGTCTGGGAGTTGGCGATCAGCATATTCGGTACAGTGAAGACAAAATTCAAAGCAAGCGGCGCGGCAAAGCTGGACCACAGGAAGGACACCATGAGCTGCAGCGCAGCCATCGGCAGACAGGCCGCCCAGCCTGCGAGCAGACTTTGGACAATCACGGTCCAAGGAATCGGTCCGCTCATGTCCCGCATCGCTCCAATACCCAGCAGCGACGCCCCGAACAAGAGCTGGGTCAATCCGACCAAGGCCATGATGATCGTCAGCTTGGCTGCGTACAGACTGGTGCGGGATAATGGCAGTGACAACAGCTGCTTCCAGCCGCCGCCTCCATGCTCGAATCGGCAGACCAGGGATGCAAACACGGCGGTCAGCATCGGCATGAATAGCAGCGCATGTATTATAAGCATGGCGGACAACAGCGCCACCCAATTTCCTGCGGGGTTTGCCAGCAGACCAATCAGAACGGCAACCGCCGGGCTGATGAGCACAAGCAGCCAGACGGGCGATTTAGCCATTTTTATCCGTTCGACAGCAAGCAGCCGTATATATCCTCCGAACATTACGCCACATCCTTTCGGCTAAAATGGGCCGCTGTCAGCAGGCTGAGAAGAATTCCCGTCCCACATCCGACGGACGCAAATACCCACGCATGCGGCGCAATCCATGCGAATTGCGGCCAAGCTAGCGGAAACCATTCAGACAGCTGTGAGGCAAACATGCTGCCGATGCCCAGCGTAATGCCCAGTGTTACAGGCAGCGCCTGATTTTGGAACGTGACTGTTAGCCACAACAGCAGTACGAGTATGGGCAACGCGCCGCTCAGGGGCCAAAACCCGATCCGCAGCAATTCGCCTACCGGTACTGGCTCTCCCCCAAAGCCAAGGAGCATTCCCAGCCCCCACGCTCCAATCGTCAGGAGCAGACAGGATACGCACAGCATACCGATAGCCAACATCAGCTTTGCCATATACACACTGAATTTCGATATAGGCAAAGCCAGCAGCTGCTTCCAGGAGTTGGATGAATGCTCCACATTCGCCAGCATGGAAGCAACCATGGTGGCCCCCAGCACCACCGCAAGGGGAACAAACATAGCGATGTTGCCCATCAAGGCTTCCCACAAACGGCCTTTGTTGCGCGGAATCAGATAGTCATAGCGGAGTCCGAAGTTTAGCGCCTGCATCGCCACCAACCCCAGGGGACCCAGGAATACCAGGAACCAGATTCCTTTTCTCCGCGCTTTGAGCAGATCCGCAGTCAGCGCTCGCAGCATCATAGGGAGCCCCCTCCCTTGCCTACCACTTGCATAAACATATCCTCCAGCGATTTGCGGCGTTCCTCCACACGATACACAGCATGCGTGTTTTCGACCAATCTTCTGATCAGTAGCGCAACAGCCGCATCGTTCATGTTTTCAAAATCAAGCGCAGCCCCGTTCTTTACCGAATGGTACCCCTGCTCACGTGCAATCAGCTGAGCGCCCTCCGGCTCCGATACTACGATACGAATTCCTCCTGAGGATTCCTGACGGAGATTGTGAATTGTATTTTGGAAGACCAGTTCTCCTTCACGGATAATACCGACGGTACTGGCCATCTGCTCAATTTCGCTCAGCAAGTGGCTGGATACCAGGACGGTGATCCCCCGTTCCTTGGGCATCGAGCGAATCAGTTCACGCATTTCCTGAATGCCCTCCGGGTCCAGACCATTGGTAGGCTCATCCAGAATAAGCACTTCAGGATTCCCCAGCAGCGCAGCTGCAATGCCCAGTCTCTGCTTCATTCCCAGCGAGTAGCCTTTGACCGGACGTTTGGCATGCTTGGTCAGCCGGACGACCTCCAATACTTCCGCAATGTTCGCTTTGGGCACATTCAAAATGCGGCGAATTGCCTCCAGATTTTCGACTGCATTCAAATGACCGTAATACGAAGGATATTCTACCAAGGAGCCGACTTTACGCAAAATATCGAGCTTATGTCTGCGAATATCCTGTCCGAATATGTGAATCGTTCCGCGGGTCGGGCGAATGAGTCCGAGCAGCATTCGGATCGTTGTCGTTTTGCCCGCTCCGTTCGGGCCCAGAAAGCCATAAATATCTCCACGTCCTATTTTCAGGTCCAATTGATTAACTGCAACACGGCCTTTGTATATTTTACTGAGACCTTTCGTTTCAATAATGGATTCGTTCAAGTTCCTCACCTCGATACCTATCGTAGCGTACCAAGTTTAAAGCTGAGGGAATCCTTTGTTTAAGTTTTGTTTAAAAAACGGATTTGTGTGCCAGCAGAAGAACTGACAATATCCCTCTTCAGATTCATTTCCCGAGCCAGCAATTCCGTAATCGCCAGCCCAATGCCGGTCCCCTTTTCACTGGACTGCCACTCCATGCCAGGCCCCTTATCTGCAATAACTAATGACGATTTCCCGTGATGCTCCTGTATATGAATACCAATATAGCGGCCTGAAGCGGCGTGGCGAACTACATTTTGGAAAATATTATCCAGCAAGCGGCGGAAGCCCTGCTCATCGACCTTCCATACGATACTATGCTCAGGCAGGTCGATATCTACTTCAAAGCCTTCCTTCTCCCATACGGGATACCAACTGGCCGCGCACTCCCGCACCAGCCGCAGGATATCGCGCGGTTCATTATTCAATGTGTATTTGCCACTGGACAGTAAATTATAGATGAGCAGATTGTCGATCAGACTGCCGAGGTCTTTCAGCTTGTTTTCCATTAACGTAATGGACTGCCTTGCTCTGACACTCAGATTTTCCGCATCCAGTGTGTACAAATGGCTGCGCACAACCGTAAGCGGCGTCCGAATATCGTGTGACAGATCGGCAACCAGCCTTTTGCGCAGTTCTTCCTCCTGACGCTCACGTCCCCGGCTCTCTGCCAACTGCTCAACCATCTGATTGAACGCTTCCTCCAGCTTGCCGATTTCATCCGGCCGTCCGGTGGTCACAAGAATAGGCAGCCCATCCTCGCCCCGCTGCGACATGGCCGCCTGGAGCCGTACCAGCCTGCGCCGGATACCTACAAAGAATAGAAGAGACACGAATATAAAACCGGCCAGCACCAATACAATAAAAAAGAGGTTGTATAGCAACATGCTGATATTCGTATTCGGCTGCTCAAAAAAGGAACGGGGCACTTTTAATACCATATAGCCCTGGTTCATATCGTCTTTGCCGCCGCCAATAAAGGCCACGATCGTAAGCGGTCCCTCATCGCTTACTTGCTTCATAAAAGCTATCGCCTGCGATGCGCTCCATTGTTTCGGGACATCCGGTTGTGCGGGTAGTTCCAGCCTTGTTCTCCCGGCTGCATTCACCCAGAATATTTGTGAATCCGGGAACGTGTCTCGCTGTATTTGGCGCAGGCGGGCTGATATTTGCTCTGGTGCTGCCCCTTTCAAAGCAATGGCTTCGCGATGCCAGCTATTTATAGTAAAGCTGCTGGAGGGGTAATGTGGATTTTTAGGCTTAAGATCCGATTCCCATTTAATCAACAGACTATAGAAAACTACCGTAGCAGGCAACACAATAGGCAACAGCAGCATGGCAACCACAATAATGAGCAGATAGCGGAACAACAATGAACTGCGAAATCTCCATCCCTGACCAGGCCTCGGGCTACGGTGCAGCCTATTCCAACCTTTACGCAGCGCGTTCATTATGCCTTCACCCGATAGCCTACACCACGGATTGTCTCTATGATTCGGGGATTCGCAGGATCAAGCTCCAGCTTCTCGCGCAGATGCCGAATATGGACCATCAGGGTTTTGTCTCCGTCAATATACGGATCTCCCCATACCGCCTCATACATTTGCTCCTTCGTCATAATCTGGCCCAAATGCCGCAGCAAATAAGCAAAAATATGATATTGCTTGCCTGTTAACGTAATCTCTTCCCCGGTATCACGGTTCATAATCCGGTTATCCGGAGAAAACACGGAGAGATGCCCCAGCTGTAAGGATTCCTCGGGTACAGCTCCCGATCGGCGCAGCAAAATCTCCATCCGCGCAATAAGCTCATCCGGGTGAAAAGGCTTTGTCACATAATCGTCGGCAAAATCCAGCCCTTGCAGCTTATCGTCAATGGAGGTACGCGCTGACAGCATAAGAATCGGAAGTTCGGGGCATTCTTTTTTGAGCCGTTTTCCAATGGTGAAACCATCCAGACCGGGAAGCATCACATCCAAAATCACTAATTGGCACGAACGTGCTGCTTCCATCGCCTTCTCCCCGCTGCGCAGCCACTTCACAGCGTAATTGTGTTCTTCCAGGTACTGATGCGTCCAGACACCGATATCCTGATCATCTTCAATGTAGAGTACATTGGTTTTCATATCTGACACCTGCTTATCGTTTTTCTTTTATGGAATGGGCATTATATCATGTATGGTACATAACCCAACCAAAAAGGTTAATAACTACCTTATACGACATACGCGATCCGATTTCAAATTTATTTACTCGCCAAAAAGGAGGCTATTCCATGCTACTGGAAGCGATATACCATCACCCGAAACGGAATTGGGCTTTTGGTTATGATCATGAAACGATATTTTTGCGGCTTCGCACCAAGAAAAATGACCTGACTGCCGTTCACGCTCTAACCGTAGACAAATACGACTGGGACCGTACCCGGCAGCTTGTTCCGATGTCCAAGTTTGCCACGGACGGACGGTTTGATTACTATGAATGCATTGTCAAACCGACTCATCGCCGGTTAAAATACGGATTTTTGCTGGAAGATGGCGAGGAACGCCTGTGGATGCATGAGAATGATTTTACGACCCAGGAGCCTGAAAATGCAGATAATCTGTTCCAATACCCATTCTTGAATCCGATAGATATTTTGAAGCCTCCCGCATGGGTAAAAGATGCCGTATTTTATCAGATTTTCCCTGAACGGTTTGCCAACGGAGACCCTTCCATTAGCCCGAACGATGCCGAGGCATGGGGCGGCACGCCGCAAAAAGACAATTTTTTCGGTGGCGATCTGCAGGGTATTCTGGATCATCTGGATTACCTGAGCAAACTGGGGATTAACGCACTGTATTTGAACCCTGTCTTCAAGGCGACAACAAATCACAAATATGATACCGAGGATTATATGGAGGTGGACCCGTATTTCGGAGACAAGGAGATATTAAAAAAACTGGTGAACGCCTGCCACGACCGGGGAATCCGGGTACTGCTCGATGCGGTGTTCAACCATTCAGGGCGTACCTTCAAGCCATTCGTTGACGTGCTGGAAAAAGGCGAAGCCTCACCCTACAAGGACTGGTTCCATGTACATAGCTTCCCGCTCGAAGTGGTCAACGGCACACCAACCTACGATACATTCGGCCTGGAGCCGATGATGCCCAAGCTGAACACCGAATATCCCGAGGTCAAAAAGTACCTGTTGGGGGTGGCAAAGTATTGGATCGAGGAGATCGGCATTGATGGCTGGCGGCTCGATGTGGCTGACGAAGTGGATCACGCCTTCTGGCGAGAATTCCGTACGACGGTCAAACAGGCCAATCCGGATGCGTATATTTTGGGCGAAATGTGGAATGAATCGTCAGAATGGCTTCAGGGTGACCAGTTCGACGCGACGATGAATTATCCGTTCACCTATGCGGTGAATGATTTTTTCGTCAAAAAAGTGACTGATGCCCAAAGCTTTGCCTTTGCCATCGGGCAACAGCTGGCCCGCTATCCGCAGCAGGCATCCGAAGTGGCCTTCAACCTGCTGGACAGCCACGATACGCCGCGCCTGCTGACGCTGTGCGGGGGTGATAAGCGGCTGATGCAGCTGGCCGCTATGTTCCAATTCACGTACATGGGCGCGCCCTGCATTTACTACGGTGATGAGATCGGCCTGGATGGAGAAGCCGACCCAGGCTGCCGCAAGTGCATGGAGTGGGACACCAACAAGCAGGATCATGAGCTATTCGACTTTTATCGCGAACTGATTGCGCTTCGCAAGGCGCATTCGGCCTTCCGCGGTAAGGGAAGCCTTACGTTTCTGGAGGCACGGCCAGAAGGCTCATCCCTTGCCTACGAGCGCCGCAGCGAGGAGGAAGTGCTGCTTGTTCTGCTCAACCGTTCCGGTGAGGAGCACGTTTTTGAGCTGGACATTCCCGAGCAGGAATGGCAATTGGCCTTTGGCGAAAGCCAGTGGTCCACTGGACCGGAGGGCTTGCATGCCAGGCTTTCACCCTACGGCTACGCTGTGCTGAAGACAGCACCTGCCGGGTCCATGAAGCCTGCGCAAAAGGGGAAGGGCACAGCCGAAAGTAAGGCATAAAAAAGCCTGTGCAGGTACATACTGGCAGGAATATTGTACGAGCACGGTCATAACAAAGTAAGACCACCAGGAGCAGGAAAGCTGTCCATTCTGGTGGTCTTTGTGCGTTAATGATGAGACTTTTGCATAAGACCGGCTCAGGAGCATTGATAGAAATCAGGTTGCCGCCTTGTCCAGTCTGAACAGACGCAGATTGTCTGACATCAGTTTCAATGATTCTCCCAATTGCATATTATCCCGAGCTCATTTTCCAGCAGGCTGGCGAAGCTCGAATAGCGACCCTTTTTGCATAAATAGACGTGGTATTGCAGATTCTAGGGGATATGCCGAAGCATACACACCTTCCCCAGATGGGACGAAAAGCGGAGGAAATGACATGAAACGAATCATTGCCCTGTGGCTATGTGTTGCAGTTATGGGGATGTTAGCAGTTACGGGTGAGCCCATGCTAGCCGCTCCAACGATTGACGAACAGCCTTATCATTTTGGGTTTAAAAAAAGCAAGGGAGGCGAGCTGCCTTCGATCGCGCAAGAGGGCTTTATGCACCTGATTGAAAGACAGGGCGGCATTTTTCTGGGGGATACTAAGAAGAAAGAATTATTCCTCACTTTTGACAACGGCTATGAGAATGGATATACGTCCAAAGTGCTGGATGTCCTAAAGGCAAAAAAAGTGCCCGCTACCTTCTTCGTAACCGGGCATTTTGTGAAAGACCAGCCAGCTTTAATGCGCCGTATGGCTAGTGAGGGCCATATTATCGGGAACCACTCGTGGAGCCACCCTGACATGAGTACCATTTCTTCAGCAGAAATCCGGTCCGAGCTGGATCGGGTACTCAAGGCATCCGCAGAGCTAACCGGCCAAAAAGAAATGAAATATGTCCGGCCGCCTCGCGGCATTTTTAGCGAAAAAGCATTAGCCTCCTGCCGGGAAGCAGGATATACGAGTGTATTCTGGTCTGTGGCTTACAAGGACTGGGATCCAAATATCCAGCAGGGAACAGACTACGCCTATCGCCAAGTCATGTCTCAGCTTCATCCTGGAGCAGTCATTTTGCTTCATTCCGTATCCAAGGACAATGCTGAGGCCTTGGGTTCAATCATCGACGATGCACGCAAGCAAGGGTATGAGTTCAAAAGCCTCAACGACCTGAAAGTTAAGCATTACCACTAGCGACATCTCTAGAAGACGAGTTTTCAACAGTAAAAAGCCCGATTCACACCTGCCTACAGTAGGGCGTGTGAATCGGGCTTTTTTTTGCGAGTAAGGAGCGCAGGCGGATTCGATGCTTATGTTAAGGTGAGCTTATACACCCTTGCTTCATAAGGACGCAGCTGCAAATCATGGACATTCTCGCCTGGCACCGGCTCGTAGTTAGACAGGAGCAGCTCTGCTTTATCAGCAGGATAGCCCTCTTCCTCAGGCCAGTGAAACACCGGATTACGGTCGAAGAAATTCAAAATGACCAGCAGATACTCCTGTCCCAGCGTGCGAGTGAACACATACAGCTCCGTATCAAGCGGCAGCAGCAGCTTATATTCACCATAGACTATGACCTCATGCTGTTTGCGCAGAGCAATCAGCTTACGGTAATAGTGGAAAATCGAATCAGGGTTGCTTCTTTCCGCTTCCACGTTGATGTGCGTATAGTTATCGTTTATTTTTATCCACGGGTCCCCATCGGTAAAACCGGCTGCATGATCCGCATTCCACTGCATAGGAGTGCGCGCATTATCTCTGCTCTTCTTCCAAATCGCCGCCATAATCTCTTCCTCCGGCTTGCCTATCTTCCGCTGCTGCTCATAATAATTTAACGTTTCCACATCCCGGTAATCATCAATCGACGAGTACGTGATATTGGTCATGCCAATTTCCTCACCCTGGAAAATATAAGGTGTGCCTTCGAGCATATGTGTGAAGGTTGCCAGCATTTTGGCCGACTCCACGCGGTATTGCCCGTCGTTCCCAAAACGGGACACAGCACGCGGCTGATCATGATTATTCAAATAATTGGCGTTCCAGCCTTCCAAATGAAGCACGGTCTGCCAATTGGTCATAATCTTTTTCAGTTCCACCAGCGTCCACGGCTTGGGGTCCCATTTTTCAGTCCCTTGACCTTCAGCATCGATAAACATATGCTCAAACTGGAAAACCATATTCAGTTCATGACGCTGATCCCCCACATAATCAAGTGCCTGTTCCGGACCCAGACCGGAGGTCTCACCGACGGTCATTAAGGGATAGCGCATCAGCAGTTTTTCGTTCAGCATGCGCAGAAGGTCATGCACCTGTTCCAGATTGGAAAAGAACTGGTAGGCCCGTACCCATTCCCTTTTATCGGGATTATCTGCATCCGGCAGCCCTTCAGCTTTGACAATATGGGCAATCGCGTCAAAACGAAAGCCATCGACTCCCTTTTTTAACCACCATTCCACCATGCGATAGAGTTCGCCCACCATCTCTTCATTTTCCCAGTTCAAATCCGGCTGGTGCTCCGAATATAAATGCATGTAATATTCGTCTGTTAGCTTGTCATATTTCCACACAGAACCGGAAAAATACGATTCCCAATTGTTCGGATATCCGCCATTTTTGCCTGCTCGCCATATGTAATAATCCCGTTTGGGATTATCCTTGGATGAACGTGATTCCGTGAACCACGGATGCTCATCCGATGTGTGGTTTAAAACCAGATCCATCATGATTCTGATCCCTCGTTCATGTGCCTTGCGCAGCAATTCATCAAAGTCATCCATCGTACCGAACTCATCCATAATGGCATAATAATCACTGATATCGTACCCGTTATCGTGATTGGGCGACTTGTATACCGGGCAAATCCAGATCACATCAATACCCAGCTCACACAGATAATCCAGCCTGGACAGGATACCGCACAAATCTCCTTTTCCGTCTCTATCAGAGTCCTGAAAGCTGATGGGGTATATCTGATACACCACAGCTTCCTTCCACCATATCTTTTTAAGCATGTTTCCCTCCTGTAGCTTCTCTGTACTCCCATAGCTTATGCTGTTAACATATATGCAATACCACGCGAATGGTTGTTTAGAGGAATTAAACCACCCCATATATATGAACGAGAAGTGAGCGCCATTCCTAAATCAAAGGAGGAATTCATGTGAACCATCGGTCCAGGAAGCCCAGGGATCTAATTGTAGAGTCTGCCGTAATCCCGCCAAATATCCATGTGGATGTAGAATCAGCCACCGAAGGGGGAATCCGCCGCCTGATGCTCAGCGATAACCCGGAGACACTTACCCATGCGACTGTACCTACCGAGCAAGCCACCCTGTGGCATGATGCGGTTCGAAACAAAACCCGGACCGTCAAGCATCGTATTTTCGGCTGGCATTACAACAAAATCGGAAGCACTGTCAAACTGGGCATTACGGTAGAGAACAAAAGTGATGCTGCACTGGAGGTACGTCATATAGAACGTGCTCTTGAGATTGCGCCTGAGGATGGCAACTGGATTATAGATGTCGGGCAATCCATTGCCAAAAGTTGTTTGGCCGGGAAGATGAAACGGCTCAAGCCTGTTGACCATCATAAATTCGACAGAGGCACCGCCCTGCTGGAGGAATTCGAGCTGCCGGAAGGATCGCTGGCCGGATTCACCTATGATTTTACGGTGGAGTATGCCGAAGGCCACGGTACGCTGGACTACGTCATTCGAACCGTAGTCAGCAAGGACACGCAGAGCGATCTGCGCCAGATTCATACAGACGCGCTTCCGCCCGTACCTCCACCGCAGGCGCATCCACGGGGGGTGTGGTCTTTTTCGGAGACGAATGCGCGGATGCCAGCATATGTCGTAGGGCAAATCGCCAATTATCGGGCATGTGCCACCAAAAAACTGGACGGCGGGACTCCTGCCGATCTGCTGTTTACCGGGGCACGCAGCGAGCTGGGCCCTGCACTTGATAATCGCGGACAATTCGGCACTATATACAACGCGACCATTCCCATCGTCAATGACAGTGACAAGGCACGAACCGTCCGGATTTATGCGAATCCGCGTGGGGGTGCGTTCGCCGGGGCTGTACGCATAGACAATCTTGTATACGGTATCCCGCTGCTGAAAGATAATACCAAGGTATGCAGATTGGCTGACATCAGCGTTCCGCCGGGCAAGTCCAGCTATGCCCTCAGCTTTATGGTTGCCGGCAGTGCCAGCATGCCGCTAGGACTGTATGTTATCACGCTATAGCTATACTCATGATGACTCCTTCGTCATTAGCGTAAAAAAAGCGCGAGTTCAAGGGTTATTTCCCCCTATAACTCGTGCTTTTTGGATTATGATCGCCTATTTGAGCAGGTTATGGATAGTTGTTCTTTAGTTGCCCAAACACACTTGATACCGCTCTATTTGAACCGTTGGACCTGTCTCGAAGGCATAATGGTCAACTCCGGAATGTTGACATGCTCCGGCTGCTCCAGTGCATAAAGGGCAGCTTCTGCAACATCATCGGGATGCAGCGGTAAAACGCTCGAAGCAAACGCCCGAATCTCCTGCTCGGGATATCCAGCCACCTGCGAAAATTCCGTCGCCACCGCCCCGGGGTGAATCGCAGTTACACGAATTCCTTGCGTACTGGTCTCCAAACGCAACGCGGAGGCTATGGCGCTAACGCCGTACTTGGTAGCGCTGTATAGTCCTCCTCCGGCAACCACTTCCTTCGCTGCAATAGAGGAGACAATGACAACATCCCCCTTGGCCTGTTCCCTCATTGGCTGAAGCCCATACTTCAGTGTCAGGACAAGACCGTGCACATTCGTCTTGTAAAGCTCCTCCCATCGTTCCAGATCCACTTCTGCCAGTGGGCTTCGATACCCGAAGCCGGCATTGGCAACAATAATGTCAAGCCGCCCCCAGTGTTCAAGAATGGCATGGACCGCCTGCTGTACATCTTCAGCTTTTTGGATATCGGCAGGTATTGCCATGACCTCGTACAATTCCTCTTGGTGCAAGTCGCGAATCAATTCGTCCAATCGCTCCTGACGGCGTGCCAATACAGCTACATATGCGCCTCGCTTTGCCAGTTTTCTTGCAATCGATGCCCCAATGCCGCTGCTTGCGCCTGTTACCAAAGCTACTTTACCAGCTAGGCTTTCCTTCCCTTTCCAGGATAACTCCAACTCATCCAATATCATGTTAAACCCTCCCCAAGCTTATTTGGTTAAAAGTACGCGATGAACGCCCTGGCTGCCTCCAGGAGCTGTGCCTATATATAAATATCCGTCATGGTTTACAGCCGTAGTTACGCCATAAAGCGAGCCTGCAGGATCATGCCAGCTTCCGATGAGTTTCCCCTGCGAATTAAGCTCCACAGCAAGCCCATGCTTCACAGGTGCGCTTGCACCGCTGAGCAGCGATTGAGGCAATTTGGCCATCATCCCAGCCAGCCACGGGCTTCCATGCATCTGATCTACAAAGGGAATACGTGTCGTGAAGAGACCGACCCAGAAATGGCCTTGATCATCACGCGTAATGTTATCCGGAAAACCGGCGAGATTCTCCGCAAAAATATCCGAAGTCCCCTTCTTCGGCCCTTTGAGCCAGTATCTGGTCAATTGGTAGTGATACGACTCTGCCACAAGCACAAAATCTTCGTCCGCAGACAAGGCAACCCCGTTCGCAAAATAAAGGCCTTCCAACAGAACTGTCGTCTGCTTGGTCGCCGGATCATATTTCAGCAAACGTCCATGTGGCTTGTTCTCGGCGATTTCTTTGAAGGTCACTCTGCCATAATTGGAGGTGTCAGAAAAATAAATAGTGCCATCTTTCGCAATATCTAGCTCATTGGCCAAATAGATCGGTGTGCCGTCGACTTGATCGGCCAACACCGTCACGTTCCCGGAAGGATCTACAGACAGCAGCCCCTTCCGGACATCCGTAACGATCAGATTTCCACTTGCGTCAAACATAAGTCCATTGGGCGTTCCTTTGGTATCTGCATATAGCTGGGCCTTTTGCGGATTGCCCTTTCCATCAAAGGCAACCTTATAAATTTTCCCGTCGGAGTCTCCCGTATATAAAGTGCCTTCCTTGTCAAAGGTGATAAATTCCGGAAACTTAGGGGCATCTGTAACAAGCTCTGCGGAGCTGAGTTTATTATTTTGTTGCCATGGACCCGCTTGTTCAAAAGAGGGGGCCGAAGGTGCAAGCCATTTTGCAGGCTGGACAGGGGAAGGGATGAGCATAAAAATAACCACTCCCAGAAAGATTACCGCCAGCAGCGATAATCCGGTTCTGCGTACCCATTTACGCGGTTTCTTATTCCTTCTTCCTTGAGAATTTTTGATGGACAAATCAGGTTTACTGGGCATGAGTGCCTCCTATGTGATGTGAATAATATTTATATTTGAACGACGATTTTACCGAAATACTGTTTTCCTTCAGCCAAAAGTGCAAAGGCTTCACCGATTCGGCTGAGCGGGAATACCCGGTCGATGACAGGATGTAGCTGATGGTGGGAAATGGCACGATTCATGTTTTCGAAATGTTCCCTGTTACCGACTTGACTGCCACGAATCGTCGCAGCCTTCTGCAAAATGCTGGTGACATCGAACTCAGGAATGGTCAAGCCCGATAAGAATCCGATCATGCTCACAGTCCCTCCGGTACGAAGTGCATTGATGGATTGTGCCATTGTTGTCGCTCCCCCCACATCCAGGACATGGTCGACTCCGCCGCCTGTCAGTTCCAGAGCCACCTTATCCCACTCGGGAACTTCCGAATAGTTGATTGTCTGCCATGCGCCGAGAGCTTTTGCCCGCTCCAGCTTGTCATTGCTGCTCGATGTTATAATTACCCGTGCTCCTGCCATCAGAGAGAATTGAAGCCCAAAGATGGAGACACCGCCTGTTCCTTGCAAGAGCACCGTATCCCCCGCTCGCAGCCCGCCGGATTCCATCAGCATGCTCCATGCGGTTAATGCCGCAATTGGCAAGGTGGAAGCCTCCTCCCAAGTAAGGTGATCCGGAATGGCGACGACCCCTTCTTCATGTAGAACGATATATTCAGCCGCCACTCCGCTGAGCGGCCCTCCCAGACTGTCCTTTAATACCTCCGCTCTCGTGCTGCCGCCAATGAATTTCTGCTGTAAATTTGCCGCTACCCTTTGTCCAACCTGGAATTTTGTCACCCCTTCGCCCACAGCTACAATTTCACCCGCTCCATCGGATAACGGAATGAAGGGAAATTGAATGCCGATCGGCATTACTCCATTAAGTATTACCAAATCTCGGTAATTTAAAGATGCTGCCCTTATGCGGATCAGAACTTCCAGCCGTCCCGGCATCGGTATGTCGAGTTCCGTCAAGGTTAATTCTTCAAAGCCAAAACCGTTTTTCAGTTGCACTGCTTTCATTTTGGTTGTCCTCCCTGCAATGTTAAATTTTTTACCTAGTATCGATACAGTGTATTATACTAGAAACAACGTTTCTTTTATAATACACTGTATCTTTTTATCTTCAAAACGTCAATCTTTACTTTAAAAATAAAACGTGTCGTAAAACTGCCTCCGTTATTTTAACGTTCCTTACCAAGTAAAAATTGGAGGCAGGGTCGCTTTCGCTTGCCCATAACTTACTCAGGTAGGCAAGCATGAACCAAAAAACGCGAGTTGCAGAGGTGGAATAACCTCTGCAACTCGCGTTTTTTACATAAATGGTGATATAAGCACTGTCCAATACAGTTAAAATTTTGCCTATGAGACAGACCCATTTAAGCTCCACATTTTATAGACTACAACGATTTAAACGTACTCATAACTACACGACCCTGCTAAGTATAAAATTGGGAGGCGGAACGGGCTCCGGCTTGCCAAACAAATAACCCTGTGCCAGGGACACACCTGCTTCACGACAAAATTCAAAATCCTCCAGCTGTTCCACACCTTCTGCCAGCACCTGGCCGCCAAAATGTGAAGCCGATTCCACGATCCCCGTAATTTGCCGCTGCTGATCACTGTTACAATGACAGCCATCAATTAAACTGCGATCAATTTTGACATAATCCGGCTGGAGGCAATTCATAAGCTCTGTTGTAGAATAGCCTGCCCCCACATCGTCCAGCGCCATTGAAATTCCCTGTTCGCGGTATTGTTCAAAAATATGATGCAAAACATTCAGGTCATCAATTTCTTCCGTCTCTACGACCTCAAACACAAAATCTTCCGTATGCATGGACAACCGGCTAATCGTCTCAAAAGTATGATTTATACAATAGGCCGAATTATAAATCGTCGAAGGAAGAAAGTTAATAAAGCGTTTCATCCCCGCAGGAAGGCATCTTGCACTTTTTTCAATAGCAGAAATACGAGCCAGACGATCCAGATGAGCATGCAAACCAGCTTCTCGGGCTGCTTCAAACAGCCGAAAAGGATGAAAGGGCCGCCCCGGATGCGACGGACGCAGCAAAAATTCAAACCCGATAATGTTCAGCTGGTGGTCAACAATAGGCTGCATGTGGCTGGTAAAACTTTCATCCTTAATAATAGTCATCAGATCCGGATTCTGAAGTCTGGCTTGCAGTTGGCCAAATTGAAGCCAATCCTCTCCTTCTGTATGATTCAACCCAATGACCGCAGCTTCCATATGGTCTAACCATTCCTGCGGCAAACGAGCCAACCCATGAACCAATTGCTCTAACTCTGAACGGCTGTTATACCGAAACACGATGGCATCCTCACGCCATTGTCCCGATGGCATACCCAACCTAACTATTACCGAATCAAGCGTTACTTTGGAATTCCTGATCTTCAGTAATCCTTGATCCTTGATTGGTAATATGATGCTGCAACTGCTGCATGTCATAATGGTCCTCCTCGGAACAATTTCCCGATTTTTTCACCATTATATCACAAATAACTAGAGCAAAAGTACTATAAAATCACGAAATATAGGCTTATTTACAATCTAAAACTAGGACTTAAGTTCAAAAATCGACAAAAAAACCGAAATCTTTTGCAGCAATTTTCAATTGATTTTGTCATCCTGAAAAATCAAAAAAAGCAGCCAGTCTCTCGGTGATGAGACTGGCTGCTTAGCTATTGATCAACTTTGGCACCAGAAAGTGGAACTTATTTGGAAGCCTTGGGTTTGGTTGTTTTGGCTGCGTTAGGCTTTGCGCCAGCTTTTAAGCTGTATTTGGCAAAGCCGTCTGCGGCACTGCCCAGGTAAGCAATTTGCTGATTTCCAGCCAGCACATCCTTGGCATCAGGAGAGGACTCAAAGGTCACCCTGGCCTGGCCGAAAGGAGCAATAGACCAATTGCCATCCGCTGATGGATTAATCGTTCCGTTCGTCCGGATATAGTCAACAATGGCCTGACGGTTTTCATCCGGCGCAGCCATCACAATGCGTTTGCCATCCGGGTTGGCAAGCTTGGAGGAGGAAGCACGATAATTATTGGTCGCTACGATAAATTTCTTCGCAGGATCAATCGCCTTCCCATTGTATTGCAAGTCCTTGATACGATGAGCCGAAGAATCAATCATGGTTCCCTTCGCATCATAACGTGCTGGCTGAGTTACATCGATTTGGTAAGTCACACCGTCAATGACATCAAAATTGTAGGTTGGAAAATCCTTGTTGATCAGCGCTTGTTCTTCTGTTTTGCTGGGATCAATGCGGTTGAACTGGCCCGCAGACCATTCCAGCCACTCCTGAATTTCAGCACCCGTCAGTTCTACGGCATGAACCGTGTTCGGATACACATAGAGGTCGGACACGTTTTTAATCGCGATCGTACCTTCGGGAATGTTGGTGTAATACTCGGCACCGTTGCGACCGCCTGCCTTGAATGGGGCGCCAGCTGACAATACCGGAAGATTTTCGTACTTGGTCCCTTTCAGATGGTTTTGAACATACCATTTTTGGGCATTTGTCACAATCTGAATGGATGGGTCATCCTGCACCAATGCAAAATAACTGGTAATCGGTGCAGTGGTGGTTCCGACCGGTTGACGAACATAATCCAGCGTTCCTTTATGGTCATCCTTGATTGCATCCATCAGTTTAAACTCAGGGGTTATCTGCACAGCCTGATTTTTGGCATTCACAACCGGACGTACTTCAGACTGGGAATTGGTGACAGTCCATTCACTTTTTTTCTTTTCGAGGCTCAGGTCAATAATGCCCAGTTCCTTGCCCCATGAGGAAGCTTCAACAGCCGGTACACCATTAATGGTTCCTTTATCCAGGTCTACCCCGCTCATCCCTTTAAAATCAGGACCCGGGAAAGATTTATGCGCATGTCCAAACAGAATAGCATTAATTCCGTCCACCTGGCTCAAATATTTAACAGCATTCTCCATCATCGGTGTTTGGGGTGCATCCTCATAGCCTGTGTGCGCAAGCACGACAATAATGTCGGCACCTTCCATTTTTATTTGCGGAATGAACTTTTTCGCCGTTTCCACAATATCCTTTGTTACGACCTGATTCTTCAAATTGGCTTCATCCCACTGCATAATTTGCGGGGTTACCAAGCCGATTACACCCACCCGGAGCGTATGCTCCTCGCCCCTCGCATCCGTCACCGTTTTATCCAGAATGCGATAAGGGGTAAAATAATTTTTGTTCCCTTGTCCCCCGTTGTCATAGTATACGTTCGCATTTACGTAAGGAAAGCTGGCTCCCTTGAGCGATTTCTCCAAAAAGTCGAGCCCATAGTTAAATTCGTGGTTTCCGACCGTAGCCGCATCATAGCCCATCAAGTTCATCATCTTGTAGACCGGATGAACACCGCCTTCTTTCTTGAAGGTTTTGTTCCTGGCCATATAATCGCCCAATGGATTCCCTTGCAGCAAATCACCGTTATCGAACAGCATGCTGTTCCTAACTTCACTACGTGCCTGCTGAATCAATCCGGCTGTGTTAATCAAGCCATATTCGTTGGTTTCCTTATCTGCATAGTAATCATAGTTCATCAATGTCGTGTGAATATCCGTTGTTTCCATGATTCGCAAATTCACTGTAGCACTGTCTCGAGAATCGCTGGCTGCCCAGGACGGTGCAGCTGTAAATACAAGCATACTGCAAGCTGCTATCGCTGCTGTAAATCCTTTAAACCAATTTTTACGAACTAACAAAATATACCCCTCCTCATTAAGATGTATGGTTCACATACATATCTTTGCACATATATGTAAGATTCGAACCCACCATTCCTATTTTAATCCAATTCCAGATAAAAGAGTAGTTATTCGCTCAAGTTATTTATAAAGAAATAATTAATTTTCGGTACTGTCATTTCTCTCTCAATGCTGGACAGTCCCGCCTTCAAGGCATATAATCGTCGTAGTAAACCCGAATAAACCAACCCATTAAACCATACCATGCCAGGGGTGCTGGAATCGGCCGGCTGAGAGTGTGTCCCCAAGACACTAACCCTTACAACCTGATCTGGGTAATGCCAGCGTAGGAATGCTTAAGCGAGGATGTTCCTTTTTTACACAGGGCCATCCCTTACTTTGGTATAGACAAGCGCAAGCGTCCCGGAACACTGGGATGCTTTTTTTTTGAGATTAAGCGTTGTTGGAAAGATAGCTTTCGGCAGATGTTGTTTTTTGAAAATGGGGAACATAAGCTGTCTGATTTGACGGATGACGGGTAATAAAAGGAGAGATACAACAATGAAACGCATGAAAATGTTAAGCCTGGGCCTGATCAGTCTATGGCTCATGGCCCTGACACTGACCGCCTGCGCCGGAAACTCCCCCTCTGCATCTCAAAAGTCGGCTCCTGCCGCTGGCACGCAAGCATCCACCCCGTCAAAGGGGCTTAAGGATGTTAAAGTCGTGCTCGACTGGACACCAAATACGAATCATACGGGGCTCTATGTCGCCAAGGATAAAGGATTTTACGAAAAGGCCGGCTTGAATGTCCAGATTGTTCAGCCCGGATCAGGCGGAGCCGATCAAATGGTGGCTTCGAATGCTGCGCCTTTTGGCATCAGCTATCAAGAGGGCGTCACCCAAGCCCGTACGCAAGGCGTGCCACTCGTATCCATCGCTGCCGTGATTCAGCATAATACCTCAGGCTTCGCAGCTCCGGTAGATCGCGGAATTAAGAGCCCCAAAGATTTTGAAGGAAAAAAATACGGTGGCTGGGGTTCGCCCGTAGAAGAAGCGGTCATAAAATCGATTATGGATTCAGACAAGGCCGATGTAAGCAAAGTCAAAATATTGAATATGGGCAATGCCGACTATTTTACAGCCGTGAAGCGGGATATCGATTTTGCCTGGATTTTCTACGCATGGACCGGAATTGAGGCAAAGCTGCGAGGCGAGCCGTTGGATATGCTGTATGTAAAGGACTATTCCAAAAGCCTCGATTACTATACGCCTGTAATTGTGAGCAACGAGCAGACCATTAAAAATGATCCGGAGCTGGTCAAAGCGTTCATGAACGCTACCGCCCAAGGCTATGAATATACGATTGCCCACCCGGAAGAAGCTGCGGATATCTTGAGCAAGGCCGTACCGGAACTGGACAAAAAGCTGGTACTCGCCAGCCAAAAATGGCTAAGTCCGCGCTATCAGGACGATGCTGCCCAATGGGGCGTGCAAAAAGCGGAAGTATGGCAAAACTATTCGGATTGGATGTACGAACGCAAGCTGCTCAGCAAACCTTTGGAGGTTGATAAAGCCTTCACCAATGACTTCTTGCCCAAGCGTTGAGCATTTTGCTAGAAAGTCGAACTAAAGGCACACACGAAGCGCTACTGCGTGGTCGGATGGTACTTACCATCGCCACCGCCCCCGGATTTCTTTTATCAAAATCTAGAGGTTGAAATCCGGGGACAAAAGCGAACGCTAACGCTTGTACAGCACATCCCGCCCACTTCGTTCCCGTTCCACTTGGTTTATTCTTTAGTTTCATATTATCTAAGCGCTAAGTAGGTGCTGTGTGTTAAGTGTGTTAGAAATGCTACACAAACGAGCTTTAAAAATAAAGTGCTTTTAAGGCGGTTGGCAGCGTAGCGGTTCATTTGAATCTGGAGAAACGGAGTGTTCGCCTTTGCCGTTGGATTCTTACCTTTTAAAATTTATTCAAAAAATCCCACGGCAACAGCGATCGTAAGATCAAATGAAACGCGAAGCGGTCTCAACCACCTCAAACTGCCATATTTTCTATAAAAACACTCCAAATGAAGGACAGGTGAATTCTTATGGCTAACACTTTGCTCAGTATTCAAGTGATTCCTAAAACTCCTAATAACGAGGATTCTTATCCTTATGTAGATAAGGCAATTGAGGTCATTCAACGTTCCGGTGTCAAACATCAGGTCAACCCATTGGAAACGACAATGGAGGGCGAACTGGACGAGTTGCTGAACGTAGTTAAAGAAATGCACAAGGCATTGACGGAAGCGGGCAGTCCCAGCATCATTTCACAGATCAAAATTGCCCATAACCCACAAGGCGTCAGCATGAGCAAGCTGACCGAAAAATATCGCCCATGAGCCCCGGAGACAACAATGCATCCTGGTGGAAAAGCGTATGGCCGCCCCTTGTGGCGGTCCTCTTCTTTTTGGCGGCCTGGCAGGGAGCTGTTTCCTATTGGCATATTGAATCCTGGCTGCTGCCAGCTCCTTCTCTGATCGTGCAGGAAAGCTTGTCCCAATCGGCACTGCTGAGTACGCATACGTGGGCAACGATTCGCCTGACGCTTGGAGGATTTGCTATTGGAACAGCTACGGGACTGTTGATTGCCATCATTCTTCATACGATTCCTTTTCTCAAGTCCGCCCTGTATCCACTGCTCATCCTCAGTCAAAACATTCCTATCATAGCCCTTGGCCCATTGCTGATGGTGTGGTTTGGTTTTGGCGTGCTGCCCAAGCTGATGGTCATTACGCTAGTGTGCTTCTTTCCTGTGGCCGTAGCGACCATGGACGGACTTACACGGACGGACCGTATGATGATGGATTATATGCGCATGTCGGGCGCGGGCCGCATGGCTATTTTTATGAAGCTGGAGCTACCGCACTCCTTGCCGCAGGTATTCTCCGGCATCAAGATCGCTGCCACCTACAGCGTGATGGGCGCCATCATTGCCGAATGGATCGGTGCCAGCGAAGGCATCGGGTATTATATGATGCTGCAAAAATCGGCTTATCGCACGGATTTGATTTTTGCTGCCATCAGCATCATTGTGGCACTCAGTTTACTCATGTTTGTCATGATTGTACTGCTGGAAAAGTGGCTGGTCCGCTGGAAGCCGGATCGGGAATAGCGCTCTAATGGAATTTAAACATATCAAGGAGGAAAGGACGTGGTCCGTATGAGTCTGTATCCGACTGACTTATCACCGCAAAACACGGCTGAGGAACAACAAACCGGGGAACCGCAGAAACTTTCATCTGCTCCCCCTGCGCTAGAAGTAGATGGTATCCACCTCGCTTTCCGTAAAAAACGAAGCTTGCTGCCCGTATTGCAGGATGTATCCCTGACCGTTAAGCCAGGAGAATTCGTCTCCCTCGTCGGCCCGTCCGGCAGCGGCAAAAGCACGCTGTTTCACATCATCGGCGGACTGCTCAAGCCGCAGCAGGGACACATCCGTATGCACGGCCAGGACGTGACGGGCGAACGCGGGCATATTAGCTATATGCCGCAGCAGCCCGCTCTTTTCCCGTGGCGTACCACGCTGGATAACGTGCTGCTCGGGCAGGAAAACGCGCCGCGCAATCATACAGCGGCGCACTCCCAGTACGCCAGCGAACGCGAACGCCGCGAAGAAGCTCGGCAATGGCTGGAGCAGGTTGGACTGGGCCCCTTCGCCAAGGCGTATCCGCATACGCTCTCGGGCGGTATGCAGCAGCGGGCAGCCTTTTTGCGGGCGCTGCTCAGCCCGCAGGAGCTGATGCTGCTGGATGAGCCGTTCAGCGCCCTGGATGCGCTGACACGTGCAGAGATGCAGCAATGGCTGTTGCGGATATGGGAGAGGAACCGCCGCTCTGTACTGTTCATCACGCACAGCATTGAAGAGGCATTGCTGCTCTCCGACCGTATCTACGTGCTGTCGGCACGGCCTGCTTCAGTGGTGCATGTCGTAGATGTTCCCTTCCCCCGCCCTCGCAGGGAGGAAATCACCCTTGATCCGCGTTTTAACGAGTGGAAGCGGACCATGACGGACTGGATGCGTCAGGAAAGATGCAGGCTGGATGGCGGCATGGAGGAGCATACAGAGAGTGCCCGCAAGAGTCCCACGAATAACGGAGCGGATCAGTATGAATGACATTTTGGGCTCAACGGCATCCGCACCATTGATCGACGCACACATTCATGTTGACAGCTATCCGCCTGAGCAGCAGGAGCCATTGCTCGCTTCTCTTGCCGATAGCGGCGTCGAAGCCATCATAGCCGTGTCCATGCATCTTGCCTCCAGCCAAGCCAATCTGCGGTTGGCTGAACGTTGGCCCGGACTGGTACGCCCAGCCTTCGGCCTTCATCCTGAACAACCTCTTCCAGCCCAAGCTGAGCTGGATTTGTTGTTCGACTGGATGGACAAGCATATAGAACAGATGGTCGCCGTTGGCGAAGTCGGCCTGCCCTACTACAGTCGGCTGGAGACCTTACGGAGCGGGGCTTCCTTTGACCATGCTCCCTACATAGCGCTGCTGGAGCGTTTTATCCAGTTTGCACGGAAGCATGACAAGCCCATTGTGCTGCACGCCGTTTATGAGGATGCCGATATCGCTTGCGACCTTCTGGAACGCCATAGTGTTACACAGGCGCATTTTCACTGGTTCAAGGGCTCTGCTGCCACGGCCGAACGTATGGCCCGAAACGGCTACTATGTCTCCTTCACACCCGATCTTCTCTATGAAGAAGAAATTCGCAGGCTGGCGAGACAGTATCCGTCCAATCAAATCATGGCAGAGACAGACGGCCCTTGGCCATTCGAGGACGCTTTTACCGGACAACAGACGCATCCTCGGATGACTGCTGATGTTATTCGCGCGTACAGCAAGCTGACCCAGCAAGACGAGACTGCCGTCCGCCTCGAATTTTATGAAAATACGAGACGCTTCTACTCGCTATCCAAGTGATACAGCCACATTTAGCCATCAGCTATTCCCTGAGAGAAAAAATATTCGCTTTTACTGCATAAGCAAAGAACCTCCAAATACGCATCATAACTGCGTAACCGGAGGTTCTTTGTATTTTCAGACCTGGACAGAAAGCCTCATGAATCGCATATTGGCTTCTGCTTTATTTTATGACTTCGCTATTTTATTGCTTTAAAAATCCTCTTTGTTCCAAGAATGTCTTCATCTGCAAACGCGCAGGCTCTGTCAGTCTCGCCGCCATTTGCTCAGACCAGGGAGTAGAGCGTTGACCGCCCGTACGTTCCTTCAAATATTCAGCCGATGTGTGATCATATAGCTCCACAGCCTTCATCGTCTGATTTTTATCGTAGCCGTTCATGTGCAAAACACCGGACTGCGGAAGGCGCGGACGTAAGCCTGTGTCCTGATCCGGTACGCCAATACACATACCGAACACCGGATATACCAGTTCAGGCAGGCCCAGCAGCTCAGATACCTCGGCTATTTTAGTACGGATGCCCCCGATGTAGACGATGCCCAAGCCAAGTGACTCAGCGGCTACTGCTGCATTCTGTGCAGCCAACGCGGTATCAATGGTCGCAACCGTGTAATTTTCGACAGAACCCTCATAGGAAGGCTGACCCGGCTGATGGTGAACGGCAACCTGCTTCAGGCGATACAAATCTGCACACCACACCAGAAACACCGGGCACTGCTCAACATAAGCCTGACCTCCCGCCAGCTCGGCCAGCTTGGTTTTCAAAGCAGGCTCTGTAACGGCAATGACGGTATAAGCCTGCACATTGCTGGACGAGGAGGCCATTTGGCCAGCCGCCACAATAGCTGCGAGTTGCTCATCGGTAACGGCGCCAGACTTGAATTTTCGTACAGACCGATGATTCATCAACAGGGAAATCGTATCATTCATGACTGCTTCACTCCTAATCCATAATATAGGCTCTTTATCTGCGTCAAGCTGTGAGTATTCGAAGAAGCTCTTGTATGCTTGCATGGCACTCCTACAAATATTATGAAACTTTCGCGCTTGATAAGCAACCTGGCGCGATACGGGCAACAGCACGGGCAAAAAGAACCGAATATTAGCAAAAAAAGCAAGCACCCTGAAATCCAAATCAGTCGTACTTGCTTCAACACCAATCTTGTCACTCGTATCCTGCCTCATTGGCCACTGCCATTACAGCTTTACCCGCTGGAGACGCAGCGCATTCAGCACAACCGAAACAGAGCTGAATGCCATGGCCGCTCCCGCGAGCCACGGGGCGAGGAAGCCCAGGGCAGCAATCGGAATGCCGATAACGTTGTAACCGAGCGCCCAAAACAGATTCTGGCGTATGTTTGTCATCGTCCGGCGGCTCATTTCGATCGCGTCGGGAATGCTGTTCAGGTTGCCGCGCATGAGGGTAATATCGGCAGCCTCCATCGCCACATCCGTCCCCGTGCCCATTGCCATTCCGATATCAGCGGTAGCCAGCGCGGGCGCGTCATTAATGCCATCCCCGACCATCGCTACGATCAGCCCCCGCTCCTGAAGCCGTTTTACTTTATCGGCCTTGCCCTCTGGCAATACTTCCGCCAGCACCCGCTCAATTCCAGCCTCGGCGGCAACAGCCCGCGCGGTCCGCTCATTGTCACCTGTAATCATGATAACCTCAATGTTCATCGCACGCAGGCGGGCAACCGCCTCCCGTGACGTTTCCTTGATCGTATCCGCTACAGCTACCAGTCCGGCATAGAGGCCATCTACAGCAACAAGCATGGCTGTTTTCCCTGCGCTTTCCAGCTCATTCATATGCTGCTCGGCAGAATCAGCTATCGCGATGCCTTCCCTGTTCATCAATCGGCGTGTACCTGCAAATATCTGCTTGCCTTCTACATGGGCCTTCACACCGAAACCCGGAACATTTTCAAAATCTGTCGGCTCAGCCAGCTCAATGCCGCGATCCACAATGCCCTTTACAATCGCTTCCGCCAGTGGATGCTCGGAGCTTTTTTCCGCTGCACCCAGTAATCGCAGCAAATCCCCTTCAGTCAGGCTGTTTTCTTCGATAATAACATCCGTCAGCACCGGCTTGCCGTTCGTAACCGTCCCTGTCTTATCCAGTACGACCGCATTGATGGAACGGGTCATTTCCAGATGCTCGCCTCCCTTGAACAGAATACCGTATTCAGCAGCACGTCCCGATCCTGCCATAATGGACGTTGGGGTAGCCAACCCAAGCGCACAGGGGCATGCAATGACAAGCACCGCAATCATTTTTTCCAGTGAACCTGCAAAATCAGACGGTGTCACAAAGAAAAACCAGACAATAAAGGCCAATACAGCGATAGCTACCACGATCGGAACAAAAATACCGGAAATCTGATCCGCGATCCGCTGAATAGGAGCTTTGGAGTTTTGTGCATCCTCCACGACTTTAATAATACGGGCCAACGCCGTATCACCACCCACACGCTCGGCCTGGATACGAAGTACCCCGTTTTTATTGAGCGTGGCTCCCGTAACCGGGGAACCGGCCTCTTTTTCAACGGGCAGACTCTCACCGCTTAGCATGGATTCATCAACCGCCGAGCGCCCGTCCACAACTACACCATCGACGGGAATTTTCTCGCCGGGGCGTACAATAAAAATATCCTTCACACGTACCTGCTCAATCGGTACGTCAATCTCTTGTCCGTCACGCACTACACGTGCCGTCGTTGCCTGGAGACTCATCAGACTTTTGATTGCCTCGGACGAACGTCCCTTGGCTACTGCCTCGAACCATTTGCCGACGAGAATAAGCGTAATCAGCACCGCGCTTGTCTCATAGTACAGTTCAGGCATTTTCATGACAGGCATCCCTGCCATACCTCCCATGCTGTCCATCACGGTAGACGGTCGTAGTGTAAGGTACAAGCTGTAAAAATAAGCCGCAGACGTCCCCAATGCAACCAGCACATCCATATTCGAGCTGCCATTGCGAAGCGCCTTGTACGCGCCCACATAGAACTGCCATCCAATAATGAACTGGATCGGAGTTGTCAGCGCAAGCTGGAACCATGGGTTCAAAAACAGCTCCGGCACATAAATCCATGAAGTAAAGGAGAAATGAGCCACCATCGCCCACAATAACGGAAACGACAACATCGCAGACACAATCCACTTCCATTTTTTACGCTGGATATCCTTGCTGCGTACATCCGCGATATGATCCTCTGCGCTCTGCGGAATCGCCCCGTAGCCCAACTGCTCTATCTTGCTTACCAGTTCATCGACCGTAATACTCCCTGCCGTATATTCGACATGAGCCGTTTCCATCGCCAGATTTACCGTAGCGCCTGTCACACCCGGCATACGGTTCAGTCCCTTCTCGATCCGGGTCGCGCAAGCCGCACATGTCATCCCCGTTACATTCAGATTGGCTTCCTCGCTTACCGTTCCAAAACCCAGCGAAGCAATCTTATCGCGAAAATCCGGGATATCCGCCTGCTTGGGATCATACGATATCGACGCCTGCTCCAAAGCCAAATTAACATTAACCTGTGTTACACCGTCTATTCGATTTAGGCCTTTTTCAATACGGCTTGCGCAGGCCGCACAGGACATCCCGGTAATATGAAGCGTAGCCTGCTTGTCACCATCGCTCACACGGTTTTCCATGGTTGCTTTCCTCCCGAATACCCCATAGGGGTATATTATCATCCAAAAGAAAAAGCTCCTATGATGGAAGCTTCTCCTTTACAACAAAATCACTTTACACTTGAAGCGCCTTACACTTACACAACATCATAGCCTTGGTCTTCAATCGCGTTTTTTAAGGCTTCCACGTTTAACTTGGATTCGTCATACTCTATAGCCACTTGCTTTGTTTCGAGGCTAACCTTGCCGGTGGCGCCAACTTTCTCCAAAGCTCCTTCTACTGCTTTCACGCAATGATTACAGCTCATGCCTTCTACGTTCAATGTCACTTGTGCCATTTCCTTTTCCTCCTTCGGGGTACTTCCTGTACCCGATGATGTATATGGGTATTGCTGTTAACGAATTAGCTTCTTGACCGTAACCAGCAGCTCATCAATTACTTCCGGCTCCCCTGCCTGCATACGCTCGATGACACAGCTTTTCATATGTCCTTCCAGCAGCAGCTTGCCGACACCATTCAGAGCGGACTGGACGGCCGCAATCTGATTCAGCACATCATCACAGTAGGTATCCTTCTCGATCAGGCCCTTAATTCCGCGAACCTGACCTTCAATACGGTTCAATCGGGATATAAGACTGTTCTTGAATTCTGCCGAATGATGACTTTTTCTAATTGCCTTTTCTCCGTCTGTTCCGCAATGGTTCTCGTGAACTTCATGGTGGGAAACAGGTTGCTCCTCAGCCATACATCAGCCTCCTGTGTTGTGTATATGCCTGTGTAGTACATTTCCATAGTGCTTTGTTAATATGTCCTCATCATAATATACCCCCATGGGGTATGTCAACCTTCCTGGAAAATGTCACTTGTTTGCCTTATTTCACGCTTTGGAGCGTGCATCCTTCGCAAGCACCAGAAAGCTTAACAGTGCACCGATCTCAGCAATAGCGATGACGACCGCCATAGGTGGTGTTGTGCCGCTGCCCAAGCCCACTAACGGTGAAGCGATGGAGCCCAGCAGCAGAGGCAGCAGGCCCAGCATTGCAGACGCACTCCCGGCGGATCGCTGCTCGCTCTGCATCGCCAGTGAAGTCGTCGTTGTACTTACGATCCCCACGCAGGAAACAATAAAGAACATCGGAACCAGCAAAGCAAACAATTGCCCCCCAGTAAAAGCCACGGTTAACAAGCTGATTCCAGCTACAGTAGCAATCACCAAACCTGACAGGAGCAACTGGCGTTCACTGAAGCGACCCACAAGCCTACCCGTGAGTTGGGAAAACAGTACAATCCCCAGGCCATTCACCGCAAAAATAATACTATACATCTGGGGAGAAACCCCGAAAATATCCTGCAGCACAAACGGCGAGCCAGCAATGTACGCGAACATCGACCCTGTAACAAGCGCCTGCGAGAAGGCATAGCCCATAAAGCGCCGATCCGCAAACAAATGGGCGAGCGTACTCAGCGTCTGCTTCAAGCCACCAGATGAGCGGCGGTTAACAGGCAGCGTCTCTGGCAAGCCCAGCACGACAGCAATCAGCATGGCTACACCGACCAGACAAAGCATCATGAACACCCCTCGCCAGGAAACAAAGTTCAATATCACCCCGCCCAGCACAGGTGCAACAATGGGAGCCACGCCATTCACCAGCATGAGCAATGAAAAAAAACGCGTCAATTCTTTGCCTGAGTATAGATCACGCGCTACAGCTCTGGAGATTACGATTCCCGCTGACCCGGTGAGTCCTTGAACAAAACGAAGCGCAATAAGCACACCGATATTCGGCGCAAATACGCATAGCAGCGAAGCAGCAGCGTACAGAATAAGCGAGATGACCAGCGGCCCTCTGCGGCCTCTGACATCACTAAGCGGACCAGCAACGATCTGACCCACTGCCAGTCCCAGCAGACAGGCGGTCAAACTAAGCTGCGCCAACGAAGTGGTCGTGTGCAAATTGTCCGCTAATGTAGGCAATGACGGCAAATACATATCTATAGACAAGGGCCCAAAAGCACTTAATGCCCCCAGGACAAAGGCAATCCATAAAATTCGGGATTTGGTCATGTCCGCGGCAGCCATTATCGTATTGGAAAACCGATTTATAATAATAATCATCCTTTTCAAAATATAAAAAAATATGACTTCAATATATTATGATATCATCATTTCGCCCTACTTCGAATAATTACACGCTAATCCGTAATTTTTTCAAAAAAACTGCTATATATCAGGCAGGAATTTACCAATTTCAGGTCGAATTATACTGTATCCAAAACACGCAATTCAAAAACAAAAAAATTTATGGAATCTGGAGAATGATAATGGTCTATGATGGAGTGCTGCTGGGTCTCATTGTAGGTCTGATCCGAGGAGGCTGGCGGCAGAGTCTGATCCGTTTCAGTCAAATTCGCCTCATAGCCGGCTGGATGTTTCCCTTGCTGCTGCTGGTGCAGTTTATTATTTTTTATGCCCAGGAAAAGTGGGCTTGGCTGGCGTCCATTAACGGATATTTATTTTTGGGCATCTACGTGGTTGGATTGATATTTCTCTGGTTGAACAGACACCATAAGGGATTCTGGCTTATTTTCATCGGCGTACTGTTGAATTTTATCGTCATGGCGGTGAATGGCGGCAGGATGCCGGTCTCGTTGAGCGCTTCAGAGGTGTTGGGTCCCTATTATACAGATATGCTTAAATCTGGAAGCGTCATCTCGAAGCATTATATGATGGATGCGAGCACGCATTTATCATTGCTCGGTGATATCATCCCCCTCTCCAAGCCCTATCCCCGCACGCAGGTGATTAGTGTTGGAGATGTCGTCATGAACTTCGGGATGTTCCTGTTTATCCAAAGCGTTATGGTCGTGAACGGGAAGAAGGATAATCAGCAAGAAACCAATGCCCGTCACACCTAGAGCGTACCATATTCCAAGGAAGGGAGGGAATCCAATGAAAAACTTGAAATATTCCCGTGTGATTATCAACTCTATTATCGTCGCTTCTGTCATAATCGCTTTGACTTCCGGTTACAAAATTGGGGGCTAGTGACCGATAAAAAAAAGGAGCACAGGCTCCACAAAACAGGCTGGATTCCGGCCTGTTTTTTCATGTGAAATTTTCGATTACAATATTGTAAATTATCCACTCACCCCTGGTAGTTTTGACATCTAGATACGACAAGACAGGAGAAGAAATGATGAGTTTATTAAAAAAGCTGCAAGAACGGGTTACCGCGACGGGAATATACGTGTTTCTCATATGTACGGCAGGCGTGGTCGTCCTGTTGTATACGAACCACTGGTCCTTTTTGTACTACTCGACAACAGAGTGGGTCACGATCTATTCCCTATTGGGAGCAGTTCTGATTCTGGAGCATTTTACCTTCCAGCTACCACCGGCCAGTAACAAGCAGTCCATGGACTCCTCCGTGTACCTTGCTTGTATTTTTGTGCATGGCATCGAAATGGCCATACTGGTTTTGCTGCTGAGTGCAATCATTGCCGCGTTCCGGCATAAAAAGCTGTCCTGGTGGAAGCATACCGTCAATTTTTCCATTTACGCGATTTCCATTTTCCTGTCTTCAACCGTATTTGAGCTAACCGGCGGAACACAGGGGGCTTTGAACGCCGAACACTTCAATTCCTACCTGCTCGCGCTGATCTGCTACTTTGCGGTGAATACAATTACACTGGGGATCTATTTTTATATTGCATACAAAGGGTCCTTCAATGAGCTAAAGCAGGCTTTCTTGGCTGAATCCCTGCTCGTATATCTATGTACCCTCATTCTGTCCCTTGTGTTGACTACACTGATCTATTACAACGGCATTTTGGGGCTTCTGCTGGTCCTGGGACTAAGTATGCTCCTGTCTCACGCGTTCAAACAGATGTTCACGATGTACCGCGAAATCGAGGAAAAGGCCAATATGGACCGCAGAACAGGACTTTATAATCACAGCTATTTTGAAAATACACTTGAAACTGAGCTGAGTACGTCCAAATCCCAAAATACCCCGCTCAGTTTGGCTTTAATTGATATTGACGATTTCAAAAAATACAATGATCACTTTGGCCACCTCAAGGGCGACCAACTGCTGGGATTCCTCGGTGAATTTTTAAAAAAGGAAACCGCCGGCACTCCCATCACTGTATCCCGCTATGGCGGAGAAGAATTCACCCTCCTTATGCCGGAATATACCGCCGAGCAAGCTTACGAAATGGTCAATGCCATCCGAAAAAAGCTGAATGATTCCCGCTACGAGGGCGTGGAAATTTTCCCGCACGGCTGCTTGTCCTTCTCCGCAGGCATTGCACAAAACCGCATCGACATCTACGATAAATCACAACTGGTCGATCTGGCGGATAAAGCACTGTATTACGCCAAAAAACAGGGGAAAAATATCGTTTATATGCACGGCAGCTTCAATGAAGTGGAACGCGAAGTCGACCTGGGACAGGATATTCGTGATATTGAGCAGCAGCTTAATCTGTTTTTGCACAAGGATATCAATACCTTCAAGCATTCCAAACGGGTATTCAGATATGCAGCAGACATGAGCGAAGTGCTTCAGCTCGGCCCGGAGGACAAACGGCGTTTTGCGCTGGGCGCTCTCATTCATGACATTGGCAAGCTGGAAATCCCATGGAATATCCTGAATAAAAAAGAGAAGCTGTCCTGTGAGGAGTGGCAGATGGTGAAAGCACATGTCACATGGGGCAAACGAATCATCGAGGCGAACGAGCGATTCATAGATCTGGTGCCTTTTGTGGAGCTGCATCATGAACGCTATGACGGGGGAGGCTATCCGTTCGGGTTTAAGGGTGAGCAAATTCCCCGGCTGTGTCGGATGCTGACAATTATCGACTCTTTTGATGCAATGACGACCGAACGTCCTTACCAACCCACCAAAACGTTTGAGGAGGCCATTGAGGAGCTGCGCGCCTGCTCAGGCAGCCAATTCGATCCCGAGCTAACGGCTATTTTTATCCACTATATTCAGCATAAGCAGCCTGCTTTTATGGATTCCATGGAAACAGGCCTCTAAATATTCTTTGTATGCTTGATGCTCGGCCTTATTGCCTCTACCGTTGGAGATCGTCCTGATTTCTATATCGGTAGGGGTTTTTTATATGAGTGGCACTTGAAATATACTGATTTATTTTAAATTTCATATAAATGTCATAATTCGCCCCATCTATTCAGGCTATTTGCACTATGATTAAAATAGAAATTGGTTTTTCCGTATAAAATGTTACCCATGAGGATAACCTCGCTTCAAATAACCGAGAGAAAGGTGATTTCACAGGCATGTTGTATCAGTCCAGACCGGCCCGTGTGGCTTGTCTTCTGTTACTGTGTCTACCGCTTCTGATCCTGTTTCCCCATTCAACATGGGCTCATGCATTTATCGTTAAATCCAGTCCGGCCGAAAATCAGGTTTTGGACAAGTCGCCTTCACAGGTGACGATCACCTTTAATGAAGATTTGCAGTCTGCCTTTATGTCCATCAAGGTGACCGATGAAACAGGCAAGCGGGTCGATACAGGAAAAGCACAACTCACCCCGGAGCACAATGACACCATGGAAATCCAGCTGGTTCCGGGCATGAAACATGGAATTTATACCGTCAATTGGAGAGCTTTGTCCGCAGACGGGCATCCAGTGAGCGGCGTGATTCCCTTTCAAGTCGGTAGTGGCTCCAATCCATATACAAACGAGACTGCCGCATCTGAAGGATCAATAGCATCACGACTTGACTTAATTACTGTCCGTTGGTTCCTTTACATAGGAATATCACTCCTTTTTGGAGCGCTTTGCTTCCGTTTGTTCGTCCTACCCGGCTTGAGCCGGGACAAGGATGCAAGGGCATTGCAGGAGCTTGACCAACGATCATCTGCAGCGTTGCCCCGCTGGACTATGCTGCTATGGAGCGGCTACGGCATAACGTCTGCCGCGATTTTGATCAGCCTGCCGCTTCAGGCATCATGGGATGCCGGGGTTTCCATCAGAGAGGGCTTTACACTCCCGATTCTGGGAGAAGCGCTCCAGTATACAGGGGCAGGACAAATCTGGTTTATCCAGATGATTCTCGTATTGCTGCTGAGCGTAACGCTGATTTACGCGCTGGATCACAGCATATCCATCCGTCAGCGCTGTCTTTGGGGCAACATCTCTGTCATCCTAACACTCAGTCTTGTGCTGTCCAAGACCTTTGTCGGCCATCCGGCAGCGGCTGCCCATCCGGCTCCAGCCATCGTCGCCGATTTCCTCCATTTCGCGGCGGCGGCCTTCTGGATTGGCTCACTTGCCGTTATGGCCGTGTGCCTGCCCGTTGCCGGGCCAGAACTGTCCGTGTCCGAGCGGACAGCTCTGCAGCAAGCTGCCCTTCGCCGCTTCGCCGGCTGGGGCATAGCTATGGTGGCGGTGCTGCTCGCCACCGGTATATATGGGGCCGTGCTGTACGTCCCGGCCCCCTCCTTGCTGCTGAACACGTCCTACGGACTCGTTCTGCTCGGGAAAATAGCGCTGCTGCTGATCATGCTGGTCTTCGCAGCCAGCCAGTTCCGCAGCGCGCGACAAGCGGCGGCGGCCAAACGCGCCGCCGGAGGGTTGCGTGCGGAGCTGGGCACTGGCCTGCTCGTCATGCTGCTCGCTGCGGCGCTCACCCACCTGTCACCCGGTCAGGCACCTGCTGTACCATTCGAGGAGACTCACGCTACAGGCGAGTATCATGTGACGCTAGCGGTCAGCCCCAATACTGTGGGCCGCAATGAATTTAAAGTAACGATTCAGGATAGCCAAGGGGCTGCGGTTTCCGGGATTCAGCAGGTTACATTGACGCTCGTTCCGGCAGACCCTGACCAGACTCATCAGGAATTCGTCCTCCCTGTGAAGCAGCAGCCCTTCCACAGCCAGGAATTGATGACCGCTAAAGGGACATGGATTGTAAAAGTACACGCCCTGACGGCATCTCTTGATGCGGTAGATGCTGATTTTACCCTACACGTAGGCGGGAAAAAGTAATCATTTTATGACTTCAGGATTTTGAAAAATCCTCACATGAAAAGGAGCGAAATAAATATGAATACAGCGATTCAATCAATGAAATCCAGATTTTCCAGGTTTGCGGCGTCCGCAGGCCTGATTACAGCAGGTGCCTTGCTTTTTGCAGGTATGGCCAGTGCGCACGTGACGGTTAAGCCTTCCGTTTCACAGCCTAATGCGTGGGAAACATACACGCTGAAGGTACCTGTAGAAAAAAACATCCCAACCACCAAGATCGCTTTGAAGATTCCGAAAGAGGTCGCTTTCAAGCAATATGAGCCTGTACCGGGTTGGAAAGTAGAAACGGAAAAGGACAGCTCCGGCAAAGTAACTACCGTCACCTGGACGACGGAAAAAGCCGGGATTCAAGCAGGCCAATACCAGCGTTTCAGCTTTGTCGCGCAAAATGCGGACCAGAATACCGAGGCTGCCTGGAACGCCTTCCAGTATTACAATGACGGAAGCATCGTGGAATGGACAGGCGACGAAGGAAGCAGCACTCCTCATTCCATTACCAAAATAACGGCAGAGGCGACATCCGAAGCTCCTGGTCCTGCCGCAGACAGCGGGCACGATTCGGCGGGCACCGCAGCAGGCCATACGGGCACAGACACGGCTAAAGATAGCAGTAGCCCTGCGCCCGCTTCAAGCCCTGCTACCGAGGCCGCGCCTGCTGCTCCTGCTTCAGCTGGCTCTGCCGCACAAACGACCGCACTCATCCTCTCGATTATCGCAGTCGTGCTTGGTGTAGTAGCTGTCGGGATCGCACTCAAGCGCCGTAAATAAGCTGGATTATAGTAATCATCCGTTACATGCTCATTCAAAAGCTGGCACTGTTCATTCAGTTGCCAGCTTTTTTATGCTTATCACGCTTCCTGTGCTTTTCTCATTCACCTATCTATCATTTTTTTGGTAAAATGGTAGATACCTCACGATTCTAGCATAATAGCTTTGCAATCTACTGAGCATAGGAGATCATAGAATGAAAATCGTAAGTAAAGCTCTGTTATCTGGCGCTATTTTTCTCAGTACCGCAGCAGGCTTTTACAGCCCTTTGGCACATGCAGAGGAGAGCAAGGTCAGCATTATGCTGGACGGATATCCGTTGCCATTCCCTGTGCAGCCCGCTGTGATGAACGGCACGACCATGGTTCCTTTTCGGGCTATATCTGAAGCTCTCGGCATTACTGTCAAGTGGGAACCGGCCAGCCAAAGCATCATCGCTACCAAGCCGCAAGGCTCTGCAACCAAGCAGGTGGTGCTGAAAATGGGCAGCCGCAATCCCACAGTGGACGGACAAATGGTGCAACTGTCCGCCCCACCACAAACCGTGCGTGGCAGTACGATGATCCCGTTAAGCTTCTTCGGGCAGCAGTTCGGGGCCACGGTGAACTGGAATCAGGCTACACGAACGGTCTCTATTACATCGCCGCGTGAGGCCATGTATACGGTAGGCTTCTATGCGCTATCTTCTTTTGACCAGCGATCCAAGATACCGAATTTTAACGCAGTAGCCTTCGGCTGGAGCCGAATTGATACGAACGGACAGTTTACGACAACCGGCAAAGAATACAAATGGCCTCAAGCTGCTGGAACCGTAACGCCAGAGTCTATTGTACAGGAGGCAGTCAGCCAGGGTACTTCCCCTTACCTGATGGTTTATTCGGTTGACGGCAATCATGAGCTGACCAAGATTTTGGAAAATGCGCAGCTGCAAGAACAGACCATTTCCCAAATCGTCAGCACCGCCACCGATAAGCAGTTCAAAGGTATCACGCTCGATTTGGAGGGACTGGGCTGGAGCGGTGATAAAGCCAAAGCACGTTCAGACTACAACGCCTTTATCCAAAATCTGTCAGCCAAAGCACATCAGGCCGGACTCAAGCTCACCGTCGTTTTGCATCCCTTGAACAGCTCGTACGCTGGTTATGATTATAAAACACTGGGCAAGCTGGCGGACGATTTGATTATCATGGCTTATGATTATGGACAAAAGGCAGCGCCTGAGCCTTTGGACAAAGTTGACGAAGCCATAAAGCTGGCCTTGAAGGAAACTTCACGGGACAAGCTGATTTTGGGGATTTCGATGGGTAGCGAAAAAGACAGCACCGTTAACGCCAAAGTTGGTCTGGCCAAACGTTATAACCTTAAAGGCATCGCCATCTGGCGGCTGGGCATCATTGGAGAAAGAGCTTGGACGAAAATGAACGAGGCCATCGAGTTTAAATAGATGTAGATTTCATAAAATAATCCTGGACTTATTCAGCCCGTTAACGATCTCATGCATCTTGGATGAAATCATCAGCGGGCTTTCTCATATCCCACCTTAGCAAAAATGCTTTCCAAAATTGGACGTTGTTGCCACAGGTTCGCCATTGTGCTCCCCATAAAAGATACCCCAGTCTCTCATAAAGTCCAGCAACGCCTTAATGTATCATTTATTCCCCTTCTTTCTGTTAGGATGTAGATCCATAGCCCAGATCTGTAACAAGGAACAAATATGTGCGTACTTGTTCTCTCAAAAAACTTTCTATATGATGACTATATATTCGATATCAGCTCTCATTATATTGGCAGGGAATATATGAAGTACCAACTAAACCCAATCTGAAAGGAGTACATATTATGTCCAATACATCAGCTAAAAAACAGGAAATTCTGGATGCTTTTCTGTTCAGACATGCCACCAAGGAATTCGATCCTGAACGCATCATACCAAAGGAGGATTTTGAATTCATTCTCGAAACCGGGCGGCTTTCCCCAAGTTCCGTTGGCTTTGAACCGTGGCAGTTTGTGATCGTACAGAATCAGGCATTGAGAGAAAAGCTGGCTGCCGTTTCCAGCGGAGGACAAAAGCAGATTCCTCAAGCCAGCCATGTCGTCCTCATTTTGGCTCGCAAGGATGTACGATATGATTCTCCTTACGTGGAGTATATGTATAAAGAGGTTAAAGGGATGTCCGAGGAAGACTTTGCTTCGCTAACGGGCCGCTATAAAATTTTCCAGGGTGAAAATCAGCGCCTGCTGGAAAACGAACGTACGTTATTCGACTGGGCTTCCAAACAGACCTATATCGCCTTGGGCAATATGATGACGGCAGCGGCTCAGATCGGCATTGATTCCTGTCCGATTGAGGGCTTTAACTACGATCAGGTGCATGCCATCCTGGAGGAAGAAGGGCTGCTCGATGACGGACAACTGGATATTTCGGTTATCGCTGCCTTCGGGTATCGCGCACAGGAGCCCAAGCGGGCCAAATCCAGACAGCCGCTAGAAAAGATCACACGCTGGGTTCTGTAATCTGATCCCTCGAACCCCTTTTAGAACAAGAGAGTATGGAAGCATCCAACAAAATCGGGCTGCGGCACTTCATCTAAAACGATGAACACGCCGCAGCCCGATTTATTATATCCCTTTTATTTCTATGGATAGCCTCATGGTTTCACAGCCTTTTTAATGAATCAGCATTCGGATGCCTGTCAGGACAATACCGATCAGGAAGCCTGTAACCGCACCGTTAATACGTATCCACTGCAAATCCTGACCCAGCTTGTCTTCCATCAACGCAATGAGAGATTTATTATCCATTTTATCTACATTTTCGCGTACCAGATTCCCAATCCGGCTATGGTTGGCTTCCACCAATCGGGTAATTCCCTCCACAATCCGCAAGTTGATCTTGTCCAACAGCCCGGTATTCTCTTTCAAATCAGCCAGCATCCGGTCTAGTAACGGTAAAATATAGGTCGGCACATAGCTTCCGTCTTCCATATATTTTAAAAAGCGTGCACGCAGCTCCTCCATTTGACCAAGCACAGATGCATCGCCTTCCCAGGCTTTGACAAGACGGTTCTTCCAGCCATTCAGTCCCTCCTGGACCGTATCCTTTGTCGCCAATCGAGTCAACTGGGATCTCAGACCGTCCAGTACAGCCTGACGGCGCGGATGCTCTTCTCTTTGCAGTTCTTCTACCTGAATCAGCAGAAAATGGCGAATCATTTCACCCATGCGCTCCTCGTTCATGTAACCCAGGAACGCATTCAACGCAAACTGCATCAGCCCGCTTACCTGTATACCGCTGATAGCCTGCATTCCTAGAGCCCCCAGCGTGTAGCTCGTTTCGGGCTTCAGAAGCCATGACTCGGCCTGCTCCAGTGTGTAATTCAGAGCATGGCGATCATAGCCCTTCTCGCTGGTTTGGCGAGCAAAGTCCTCCAGCAACGGTCCGACGTCAAAATTAGTCGCCTGCCGTTTAATCTCTGCCACGATGAACGGAGTCAGTTCCGCAAGCGGAAGCGACTGGACAAGCCGTTTGGCAAGAATATCGATGGATACCGCCGCTTCCGGCGTGTGCAAGCCTTTTTCCACGCCATCCAGCATCAGATCAGCCAAACGGATATCGGCAATTTTGGACTCAATACTGGCCTTGCCCAGCAGGTTGTTTTCCACCGTGCTTACCAATGCATTTGTGAGCTTTTCCCTATTCTTAGGAAGTAGCGCCGTATGCGGAATTGGAATACCCAGCGGATGACGGAACAATGCGGTAACGGCAAACCAGTCTGCCAGTCCCCCGACAAGTCCTGCCTCAAAAGCACCAGCCAGCAAGCGAGCCCAGCCATATTGCTGAAAGGGCAGCATAGCCGCAAAGCCCGCCCCCAGAATAACAAGCGACCAGACCGCTGCAGTTTTCGTATTTTTTGGTTTCCCCATCCTGTAATCCTCCAAACTGACTGTCTAGTAAGTAAGGTATGATACCTATATTACCTATCATATCATCGCCCGTGTGATTTCCAAAGTTGAAAGCGCTCTATCTCCCACTTCCAAAAAGATGCATTTTATAAAGCTGCGTACATATAAACTGATGATTTGGGACAAGCAAGCTCTGATTTTTTGCGTAATTTTTTATGCATATATCTCTCTATTTTACATTCATATTTGTGAAAAACTTCACAACACTGGGACGAAAATCTTATTTTCAATAATAAGTCTTACGAACCATTTTAACGAAACATAGTCCTAAATTTCTTAAAACGAAAGGAGAAGTGAATGAGAAAGTTGAATGGGCATGTAAGATACCTTTTTTAGCGTCATCCTGGTATTCGACCTCAGAAAGGATTGGCACTCATGATATCCCCCGATTCTTTCAACATTATTCGGCTTCTGTATATGGATTTTCAAGTTAAATATCTATAAGAAGCGAGGCCCGTATAACTCACACATATAATTTGCTGTCTGAACATCTTTAATATGATAAAATAATCTTTTATAATTAGGGAATCATATTTAATCTGCCATTATGAATGGTAAACTAAATCATGATAAGCTTGATAAAATTGCTTTTTTGTAAAGGAATTGGATATGACAACAGACCAAAAAAACATCGAGGGCACCTGGAACGGCGATCCGGTCGTCATTGTACGCACTCCCTCCGCTTTTGCCAAGCAATCCCTTTTATATATTCAGGAATTAGGCTACTTCCAAAAATCATCTTCTTTTAGAATGGAAAGGGAAGATCTCACCTCCTTTTTGCTTGTTTTTACGTTGTCTGGTAAGGGAGAATTACTATACCGGGACAAGAACTACATTCTAAATCCGCATGATTTGTTTTTCATTAATTGCAGGGAATATGTGCAGTACAAAACCTTCGGTCATGGAAACTGGGAGTTCATCAGCCTGTATTTGTACGGCAATCTGATCGAAAACTTTTACGAACAATTTGCCAATCATAATAAGCCTGTAATATCCCTACACAATCCGTATATTATACTGGACAAGCTGCACTCCCTTATATATGGACAGTCTGACAGAAGCCTTTCCGCCGAACTGCTAACGTCCAGACTTATTGTTGAGGTACTGACATGCATTTTACAGCATCCCTACGATCGTCCGCATGTGAATGCAGACACGCTTAGTGAAGTACGCCGGGTGCAGCAGTATTTGGATCAGTCCTACAGTGAACGGATTACATTGGACTCGCTGGCAGACATGTTCCAATTAAACAAGTTTAATTTGGCTAAAAATTTCAAAAAGCAGATTGGATTCTCGCCCATTGATTATCTCATTAATGTCCGTATCACTGCTGCTCAATCCTGGCTGAAAACCTGTGATATGTCCATTGTGGATATCGCGAAGCACGTAGGGATTCCCAATACGAGCCATTTTATTAACCTGTTCAAGGAACATATAGGGGAAACTCCTCATTCCTTCCGTAAAAAATGGGAGAATCGCTCCAAGTAAATGAGAGGTCCTCTTCATTCAGCTCGATAGATGATAGACACACAAGCTATTCATGATAATGGCAAAACTGTCGAAAGGCAGTGACGCAAAGCTATAGGGCCTTCCCTTCCGGATGGCAGCCAGCCACCAGATGAACGAGCTTTTTATTATGTCTTTTTTACATAAATCTACAACTAAAAGCTACGTTTCTCCCGAGCAAAAGCTCTGATCTCTACGATCAGGGCTTTTTTCTGTCGGGATAGTCATGTCAGCCTAGCATGCTGAATATACTAATCTCGGACTAGGAGGAGAGGAAGGAAGCCGATCCGCTGAAGCATTGCCATATTACGATGAATAGGAGAATGACTTGAAGCATGGGAACAAAATTAAATGTTGTGATCATTGCCTTATTGCTCATCATCCAAAGCTTTTTCGGTGCAATACTGGCTTACGCAGATACCTCAGCCCCGGAGCTGCCGCAAAGCACTGTTGGCGATCCTGCACATACGACTACGGATGACGTATACGATGCTCCGAATCCTGAACCTCCCATAGAGGCCCCCCCTTCCGCTGCGGACCCTGTCGTCCAGGCCGCTGCAAGCGCTGAGTCTCAGGCCGAATCCGCTTCACAGAGCATACTAACCAAGCTGATTTTGACGGATGAAGCGGGGCGTGTCATTGACGCGGTATATAGCCCAGACAGTCAGCTGGATATCGGATCAGCTATTCAACTGGGCTATGAATGGGAGCTGCCTGACAATACCTACAAAGCAGGAGACACCTTCGCCTTTCACTTGCCGGAACAATTTGTCATCTACACGGATATCTCATCCCCATTAGTAACTACCGATGGAACCGCAGGCCACTTCACAGTAGATCGTCAGGGCAAAGTTGTCGTGACCTTTAGCCAATATGTTGAGAATCACTCCAATGTGCGCGGCAAGCTGCAAATTAAAACTGAATTTACAAAAGAAACAGTAAAAGGCAGCACCGAGATCATCATTGCGGTTCCCATTAAAGGCGGAGTTCAAACGGTCATCGTGCATGTCAAACCTCAATCAGGGCCAACCCTTAGTAAACACGGGAAAGTAAACGGCGTCCGTCAGATCGACTGGACCATTGATGCAAACACACAGCTTAACAGCATCAAACGCGCCTACATCACGGACCTCACTCCCTCCGGGCTGGAGCTCATCAAGGACTCTACCAGGCTCTATCATCTGCAGGTCAATATCGACGGTTCAACCGTCGTTCGAGACCCTGTGAATACCAGTAAATACGTCATTGAAACAGATCAATCCGGGTGGGTGATTCGCTTCCAAGATGACAGCATGAACACGGCCTATCAGATTCAATATTCCACGCGCATTACCGGCAACGAATCCCGGTTCTCCAACACAGCGACTCTGTCAGGAGATGGCATGAAAAACATTTCTGCTACCGCCAACGTTCAGGTGGAGCAGGGTGAATTTTTGTCTAAAAAGGTGGAGAAATATGACCACGCCACACAAACAATCTCGTGGGCCATACGATATAACTTCGGTGAGAAAAAAATCCCCGAGGTCAAAGCTCTCTTGATTGATTATTTTAACAAAACTCAAAAATTGCTGTCCGGCTCCCTAAAAGTATTTAAGGGGAACACACTGGAGGAACTCCCGGCTTGGGCGTACACGGTCACCCCTGTCGACGATCCTGACCGCAACGGCTTCAAGCTTCAATTCAATTTCGACGTCGACTCCGCGTACACCATCCGCTATCAGACTCAACCCAGAGATCGTGTCTATCAAAATGAGAAAATTACAAACACCGTAACCTCCGATGGAACCGAAAGAGACGTATCCACGGAGATCACAAGCGGAGTCATGACTAAAGTGTACGACACCCCTAATTACAACACCAAAGTCATACCTTGGGTGGTTACCATCAATACAGATCTATACACCATGGAAAATATTGTAATTCGTGATATATTCCCTAACGGCGGCTTGGCGCTGCTGCCGGATACTCTAAAAATTCAAAGCGTTGACGGAACAATAGAGCTTCATAGGCCCGCGGATTACGAATTAGTTCCGCTATCGCATGACTACAAACAAGGGTTTACACTCATTTTTCATAAAACCATCCAGAGGGCTTACACGATCAAATACTCAACGACCTACAATAACGACTGGAAAACCGATCCGAGCAAGCCTGAGTTTCGAAATAAATCCATTATAGATTATCAGTATGAAAACGGAGACACAGGATCGTATGAGGCGGAATGCCCAATCTGGCCAGATTTTATGACACAACGAAACGGGGCCAAGCAAGGAAGCTATAATGCAAGCTCCAAGCTCATTACATGGGATATTAAAGCCAACTACAATCGCAAAGCCCTGGACCATGCCGAAGTGAGAGATCCTTTGCTGCAAGGCCAGAAGCTAGTGCCCCGCTCGGTAAAAGTGTATGATATGACCTTGCTGGGGTGGTGGGATGGTGTACAAAAAGGGGATGAAATCCCGGCAGATCAATACACTGTCGTCCCTCCCTCAAAGCAAAATGGCCAAGAGCTGCGTATCCAGTTCAAGCAAAAGATTCAAACCCCTTACTGGATTACCTTTCAAACTTCACTGGAAGGAGAATTGATCGAAAAGGAAATCCATAATAAAGCCTTGCTGCTGGATGGACAAAAAACAGTCTCCGCATGGACGGCCCAAGTCACGGTGCCTCATGGCGGGGAATATGTATCTAAAGCGGGGGCACAAAATGGAAACAAGATCGATTGGAGCATCCGTATCAATGAAGGTCAGTCACATGTGTCCAATGCCAAAATTATAGATCAGCCCAGCAGCAATCAGATTCTAGTAGAGGATTCTTTTCACGTGTACTCTACAATCATTGCCGCCAACGGAAATACCTCCAAGGGTGCCGAACTGATCAGAGATCAGGATTACAGGCTGTCCATCAACACTGACGCTCAAGGCCGGCAAACCTTCGAGCTTACTTTTGCCAAGGATATTTCCTCTGCTTTTATCCTGGAATATCAATCCTTCATCAACGCTGAGGACAAAGCCAAAGTGAGCAACAAGGTTTCCTTTGAGGGAGATCGCCTGACGACAGAACTGCGCGAGACTAGCCGCGAGATCATCGTGCGGACGTCTTCCGGCTCCGGCTCCGGCGAGGGAGTAACCGAAAGCCTAGAGCTGACCAAGGTGGATCAGGATAGGCCTGACGAGGTACTGCCGGGAGCACGGTTTGCACTCTACGACAAGGCCCAAAAAAGAGCACCACTTATTCAGACCACTAATGCGGACGGCAAAATTGTCTTTTCCTCCTTGCTGCATGATGATTACATTTTGGAAGAGCTGGCAGCACCGGAGGATTACAAAATAACCGGGGGCCAGCTTGAAATTAGAATAGACGGCGCACCCCAGCCAAACTCCGGTGTGAAGCAGATTGTCATCACCAATAAAAAAGAAAAGAAAAATGAGCCTGACCCGCCAGTAGATCCCGGAACTCCGACAGAACCCACCAACCCTACAGAACCGGGAACACCTAACCATCCGGGAGGCCCAGGTAAAAAACATGACAATGATCCGGAAATACCAGATACGCCGTCAATCAATGTCCCTCCGTTACGACCTACGCTTCCAGAGGACATTGTCCCTCCACAGAAGGAGCCTGCACCTGTACCGCCGCCGGCGGATCAGGATGAGCCCAAGACTTTGCCAGTGCCGCCAGTCGTCATGTCTCAGCAAGATCCATCGCCTCCTATAGAGACGAAGGATCCTAAACCTAAGACCCACCCCAAAGTCCCGGGAAAACAGCCGATAGATCCGGAGGATACACCTGAGGTCCATCAATTACCCCAAACAGGCGAAAGCAGTCCCGCTCCGTTCTATTGGGCAGGTATAGCCATGATGGTATGGGGTGTATTTCTGAAATTGAAACAGGTAAAGCAAAAAAATAAATGATGACTAGACCTGATTTTCGGCTCATTTTCTATCTCCGGTAGAATGAGCCTGGAAATTGGGTGTTTTTTCATCATAGGTTCATCCGCTATATGACTTGGGAGGTGTTGAGCTTGCTGAGGCTGCATAAGCTTTCCTATGTACTGATCCTATTGGGATTAATCTTGTTCTTGTTCCCTAAAGCCATGGAATGGAACGAGGATCGTGAACAGCGCGAGCTGTTAAAAGCAGCAGAGCAGCCATCAGGAACAAACGAGATGGTATGGAATCCCCATCTTGCGGATAGCTTTACTCGCTTGTCTACCGGGCTAACGGAAGCCCCGATTAGCGAAGCACGATCAAGCATTTCCCCAGCTTCCGCACCCGTTGCTAACGCCAACGAACAAACTCCGATAGCAACCATTAGCATAAGCCGGATTAACCTGAAGCTGCCTGTGCTGGAAGGCGCAACCCGCAAAAATATGAGGCATGCGGCTGCACATATGGCGGAAACGGCAGCGCTGGGACAGGTGGGGAATGCTGCGATTGCTGCCCACCGGGCCCGTACTCCCGGCCGCTTGTTCAATCGGCTCAACGAAATGAAGCTTGGGGATGAGATTGCAGTTAAAGCTCAAGGGGAGCAATATGTGTATCGAGTCTACAGTATTCGGGTAGTCGACCCTACGGACGTATCTGTTCTGAAGAGCAACAACCAGCAAAAGCTGCTCACTCTGATTACATGCGATCCTCTCGTAAACCCCACTCATCGTCTCATTGTTCAGGCCAAGCTAAGCACCTGAGCTTAACCAACTTCATGAGTACCCAAGTTCATAAATCCCTGCGCCTGCAAATAAAAATAAATCGGGCGGGTGATTCCTGTTGAGATACAGCAATACACCCGCCCAATATGTACATCAAGATTCAGTTTTATTTTTGGCAATCAGCTTGAAGTCATCAAAGTGGAATCCCGGTGCAACCACACAGGTGACCAGCACAGGTTCGTCTCCAAGCGGACGCGCCGTTTGCCATACCGTTCCTGGTACCAGCGCTTGCGGGTGCTGTCCAGCCTCCACATCGGCACCGACAATAATGACAGTTTCTTCGCCGGGCTCATCTCCGCTCCCACCCAGCTTCAACTCCACAGGACTCCCGCTATGATAAAGCCACAGCTCATCCGAATGCACAACATGCCACTCAGAGAACTCGCCCGGATGCAGCAAGAAATAAGTCGACGAAGCTGCAAACCGCGGACCGGAGTATATATCCGGCAGTACTGGTTTTGGAATTTGAAAATGGGCCTTCCACATCTCTTTGTACCAACCGCCTTCTGGATGGGGCTCCATGCCCAATGCCGTTACAAGCGGTGAAATAGCTTTCGTCATTGTACTAACCTTCCTTTACCCTAAATTCCTTCCTCCCTACTGTAAAACATAACGTTGCTTTTGTCACGTTTCTGCCCTCACATGCCGGAAACTATCATTTTATGTCAAATTTAATAACATAAAATTGAGAATATTTATTCGATTATAACATATAAATAGCAGTTAACTAGCAGAAAAGTAAACTGATAGTCCATCTACGAAGCATGTATTCAAGTCTAAAAGGGGTGAGCTCTCTGATCCAGTTTCGCAATGTAAACAAACATTATGGTCACTTCCATGTACTCAAAGACATCAACCTTCAGATTAAGGAGGGCGAGGTCGTCGTAATCATCGGCCCATCCGGCTCAGGTAAAAGCACCCTGCTTCGCTGCATTAATCGTCTGGAGACGATATCGGATGGGGAGCTGATCGTCAACGAAATACCTGTACATGACAAAAAGATTGAAATTAATGCCTTCCGTCGCAATATCGGGATGGTGTTCCAGCATTTCAATCTGTATCCCCACAAAAGGGTGATTGAGAACATTGTACTTGCTCCCATGAAGGTGCTGGGTATCTCCAGGGAAGAAGCTACCCAAACAGCCCTCACCTATCTGAAACGCGTCGGAATTGAGGAAAAGGCACAGAGCTATCCCGCTCAATTGTCCGGTGGACAGCAGCAGCGGGTCGCGATCGCCCGCGGGCTCGCAATGAATCCGAAAATCATGCTGTTTGACGAGCCTACCTCGGCTCTCGATCCCGAAACCATCGGAGAGGTACTGGATGTCATGCGCTCGCTCGCCCATCAGGGCATCACGATGGTCATTGTTACGCATGAAATGGGCTTTGCCCGCGAAGTGGCGGATCGCGTCATTTTTATGGACAAAGGACAGATTTTGGAAGACAGCCGACCTGCCGAATTTTTCCGGAATCCGGGTGAAGAACGGGCTCGCCTGTTCCTGAGCCGTCTGATTCATCATTAAACAGACTACCAATGTAGCGTAAATCGAAAGGGGATGGTTCTGATGAGAAAAAGATATCAATGGAGTGCTTTGGTGCTGGTAGCATTATCCTGTCTGCTCGTCTTGGCGGGCTGTGGAGGCAAACAAGAAGCGGCCACGTCAGGGACTGAGCCGGCAGCAGCCAACGGGCTGGAAGCAATCAAGCAGCGTGGCAAGCTGGTCGTTGGTGTGAAATACGATACCAAGCTATTCGGTCTGAAAGACCCGGCCGCCGGGAAAGTAGAAGGCTTTGATATCGACATCGCCAAGGCTGTAGCCAAACATATTTTTGGTGATGCATCCAAACTCGAATTAAAGGAAGTCACGTCCAAAACACGCATCACCATGCTGCAAAACGGGGATATCGACGCCATTATCGCAACCATGACCATTTCCGATGAACGTAAAAAGCAGGTCGATTTCAGCGACGTTTATTTTAATGCCGGGCAATCTCTGCTCGTGAAGAAAGGAAGCCCCATCACCGGACTGGAGTCTCTGACCCCGGATACCAAGGTACTCGCCGTTAAAGGCTCTACCTCTGCAAAAAATATCCGCGAAAAAGCACCTAAAGCAACGATATTGGAGTTCGAAAACTATCAGGATGCTTTCAACGCTCTCAAAGCTGGCAAGGGGGAAGCGCTGACTACCGATAACTCCATTCTGCTCGGTATGCAGCAGCAAGACCCGAATTATACGCTTGTAGGCGGGAACTTCACAGAGGAACCTTACGGCATTGCAGTGAAGAAGGGACAGCCCGAACTGCTCCGAGCTATTAATGATACGCTCAAGGAACTAAAAAGCAGCGGTGAATACGATAAGCTCCACGAGCAATGGCTTGGGGTTAAACCCGAATAATACTCTTGTGAAGGAGCCACAGGTTGCGTGCTCCTTCGTTTACTTTCTGATGGACATCACACCAGCAAAAATCCATTCACCCGCGGATACCCCATAGCCTTGGATAAGGAGGTACATGCACAGATGCTTAGTTTTGATATCAACGTGCTGTTCGATCACGGCGACCGGTTTAGAGAAGGCTTGCTTCATACCGTTCAGGCCAGCGTCATTGCCTTGATTGGCAGCTTTATTTTGGGGGCTGTCATCGCTATCCTGCGAATCGCGCCTATCAAATGGCTCAACTGGATTGGCACCATCTATGTAGAAGTCATTCGGAATATTCCTCTGCTCATCGTGGTGCTGTTTTTTTATCTTGGCCTTCCCTCCTTGGGCATCCCATTGGACGGATTTGTATCCGGAACGCTGGGGTTGACCGTATACACAGCCTCCTTTATTGCAGAAGCCATACGTGCTGGCATTCAATCTGTTCCCAAGGGGCAATTTGAAGCGGCAAGGTCCTCCGGACTGAGCTACAACCAGACGATGATCAGCATTATTTTACCGCAAGCCATCAAAGTTGTACTGCCTGCGATTGGCAACCAATTCATCAATCTGGTCAAAAACTCTTCCGTATTGGCCATTGTGGCTGGATTGGATCTAATGTATTACTCGGACCTGATTAACTCGGATACCTTCCTGCCCATCACAGTCTATGCGATCACGGCGCTATTGTATCTTACAATGACGGTTCCGCTCAGCTTTCTTGTACTGTATTTGGAGCGTCGTCTATCCCCAACATCCTAAGGAGGGAAGCCTGTATGGATTTCAGTGGATTGTTTGCATGGCCTAATGTGCACTTTATTCTGGATGGCTTCATGGTAACGCTGGAGGTGGCCGTTTACTCTATCGTGTTCAGCTTCGCACTCGGTACTGTATTCGGTATACTGCGCTATACCCGCTTACCTGTCATTTCACAGGCTGCAGCCTTGACCATTGATCTTATTCGCAATCTTCCATTATTGCTCATAATCTTCTTTATCGGCATGGTACTGCCATCCATCGGTTTTTCCGTTTCTCTCAAGTGGGCCGCCATTACGGGGCTGTCGATCTTCGAGGGGGCCATGATCGCCGAAATTGTCCGCAGCGGCCTCAATTCGGTTCATACAGGACAGGTGGAAGCCGCACGCTCCTCCGGGCTGAGCTATACCAGCACCTTATGGCATATTGCCCTGCCCCAAGCGCTTCGCCGCATGGTTCCACCTATTGTCAGCCAGTTCATCTCCTTATTTAAGGATACCTCTCTGGCTGTCATTATCAGTTTACCGGAGCTGACGCATAACGTTCAGATTGTCGGCGGTCAAAATCAATCCTTCGTTATTCCGGCTCTGCTGTTCGCTGCCTTCCTGTACTTTGCTGTCAATTACAGTATGTCGCTGATTGCACGCAGGCTGGAGGTTCGGACGCATTAAAGCTTAACGGCTTCTCCAAAATGACGGTCAGACTGATAAATCAGCTCCAACTGACCCTAAGGCATTCCCCGCAAAATAGGTACAGCGCAAAAGTGCCAACGATTCAGCCCTGCCGCAAGGGAATTCGTATCCAGGACAGTGGCAAAAGGACACCCGCGCTGACGGAAACACTTCTCAATCCACTTCCTGCCGGGATGACATTCCAGCTGCATTGTCCAAGGTAAATGCCTCAACTCGTCTAGTAAAAACCGCTTAATCCCCATGGGATCAAGCGGTTGGCTAGAACTAGCCAGAGCCTCGCGTGCTCTTCGCTGATTATGAAGCCGCTCCATAGGAGCCGGGCTTGTACGTTTTTGAATCGTACCATTTGTATCCTGCCGCCGGAGCGGACCAAGGTTCAGGCTGCGGTTCCGTTGAATCCGCAGGCTCCTCGAACGGCAGAAGCTTCGTCGGCTGGTCAAGGGTTAGACCTGCCGCATCGGACAGCTTCGTGTAGTCCTGCTTCCATGCAAGCCATTGGACGGTTTGCACCAGGAAGGTCGCATCGTCCACTTCCTTGAAGCCATCGTATGTCTTCTTTGACTGTCCATTTTCCTCACGCACATATTTGGGCGTGGCGTCTTCGACAGGTGAAGAATCCCCGATGAATGCCGCTTTGCCCTGTCCTACCTTGGAGATCGCGGCAAAAGGTCCTTCGGCACGGCCTCCGCCGTTATAGACACCCTGGTCTACCGCGTTCCCCCATTTTTTTGTGCCTGCAGGGATATAAGCAATCCCTTTGGACTTGGTCGGGTCGATAACAGCCAGTGTCGATCCGGCATGCATGGCTATCGAGCGCACACCCTTCGTAATGCCAAAGGATTGATCTGCGGCTACAAGATCCGTAGCGTTCACGTCACCAAGCGCGTTATAACGGAAACGAACGCCAAAGTTCGCCGCCAGCCAGTCGGAGCTGGTTAATCCCTGCATGGCCGGCGATGCCGCTTCTTCCGCATTCATGCCTTTGGCCGGATTGGTATAGGCGCCGCGACGGTATCCGTTCATGACCTCGGAAGAATCCCAGCGGTTTTTGTTACGGTCTGCATTATAGTGGTCGGAGATAAAGAAGACACCACCTCCGTTCTTCACATATTGCAGCAAAGCAGCCTGCTCGGATGCCTTGAAAGGAACATTCGCTTCACCGATGATGAACACATCGTACTGGCGCAGCTTGTCATAAGTTATAGCCTGCTCTCCATAGGTAAAAGGAATGCTGCGGTTCAGCTGGTCCACCGTAAAGCCTGCATTACGCAGCCCGCCCGCAAAATCGGAGAAGGCGCCATCAATGACCCAGTCCGCGGCTCCAGCCGTCTGTGCATGTGTATTATCAAACAGCACCTTTTTGCCTTTTCCATCCGGCAATGTAGTACCGGGTTGACCCGGGCTGCCAGGGTCCGGATTACCCGGATCACTCGGATTGCCTGGATTGCCTGGATTGCCTGGATTGCCTGGATTACCAGGCTCCCCCGAATCGCTTCCACTCACCAGCTCCACAGTGCTTGGGCTTTTCAGTCCGCCAAAATTGTTGTAGGTGCCAAGCGTACCCGTCACACGGATTTTGCTGCCGATCAGCTCGGGGTGGCCTGAAAGCCCGAATTGCCCTCTGTACGCTGATGTAAGCTGTACATTCAATAGATCAGACGTATTGCGCTGATTGGCCTGATCAGCAATTAATACGTTAAAATCATTCGCAAACGGGCTGGAAAAGTTGGCCGTTCTCGATCCGGTCGCATGTCCGACGATATAACCCTCTACGGTCACTTTACCACCACTGCTTTGACGCTGGAGTGCCTCCGCCACCGTCAATACTCCCTCGGCCTTGGCCAGACCGAATGGAACAAAAATTCCGATCAGCAATGATATCATCGCTGCCAGATGCAGCATTCTTTTCAAGCGTGAACCTGTGAAGTGCAAACCTTTTGCCATACGTTAATATCCCTCCTATTATCTATAAATGGTATTGTCCTCTATCAGATTAGCTATCAATCTTCTAATTCCTTCCTGATTTCATCCATAATTATGTAAAATTTATTTTTTTCGAGGGGAAACGCACTGGTGTATGTAAAAAATCGAACCCTGTAATTGACAGCAGGCACAGCATAGATTACTCTAAGAATGTAGAATAGTATACGCGAATGAAGATGACGGGAGAGTCCGTCCAGGGAGCACACACAGTCCCGGAGGCACCGAAGGAGCAAGACGCCAGCACCCGGCTGACGGATAATCTCTCAGGTCCATGTATCGTCATCTGACGCAACTCTGGAGAGAGCGCAAGCCACCCAAGGGGTAAGGCGGTAGCGACACCGCACAAAACTCTCAGGTAACGAGGACAGAGATAAGGGGAATTTCCTTATCCTGTCCTTTTTTGTGCTTACATCGTGCGTCACCATTAGGAAACGTCATATCCGCGCAAAGACGCGGCAATACCACATATTATGGTGCTAGAACATACAGGGGGCCACACATGCGTTTTAAAGATGTATTTTCCATTATCGGTCCGGCCATGACCGGACCATCCAGCTCACATACTGCAGGCGCGGTGCGGCTCGCACGCGTTGCCCGGAACTGGCTCGGCGCACAGCCTGACCGTGCCCGCATGACACTGTACGGCTCTTTTGCCGATACGTACAAAGGCCACGGCACAGATCTGGCGCTGATCGCAGGACTGCTCAATTACGATACGGACGACTCCCGCATTCCGGAGGCCGAGCAGTGGGCAGAGCAAGCCGGGATGTGCGTGGAGTTCGCCTTTAGCCGCCTCCCCGCTCCTCATCCCAACACAGTCCGTTTCGAGCTGTGGAAGGGTGAGGATCACCGCACCCTGCTGGGTTCCTCTATCGGAGGCGGAAGCATCCACGTCCAGCAGCTCAACGAATTTCGGGTCAATCTGACCGGAGAGCTGCCTACGCTGGTGCTTCTCCACTCGGATAAGCCCGGTACATTGGGTGCGGTAACTTCAGCGCTCGGCGCGGCTGACATTAATATTGCCTATATGCACGTTGATCGTAAAGGCCGGGACGGTGAAGCACTTACCGCCATCGAAATGGACAGTCCTGCTACGGCTGAACTGATCACAAATCTGCGGTCCTTACCTCATATGTACGAGATTAAAATGATTCATTTGAAAAAAGGAGTTGAATCAGATGCGATTTAGCCATCTACGTGAAATCAGTGCTTTATGTACTGCCGAATCCACTACGATCAGCCGCCTGATGATTCAAGAACAGGCCCAAGAGACGAACACCCCTGAGGAAGAAATCTTTCGCCAAATGGCTGAGTATTATGACGTGATGAAGGAGGCTGTTCATCGCGGTCAGACACAAGACACCGTATCCCGCAGCGGATTGACGGGAGGTGACGGCAAACGCCTGGCCGAATATTTGCGGGCAGGCGAAACCTGCTCTGGTGAAGCCTCGGCGCTCGCCATGGCCTATGCCCTCTCCGTGTCGGAGGTTAATGCATCTATGGGTCGCATCGTGGCCACTCCCACCGCAGGCTCATGTGGAGTCATCCCGGGCGTGTTCATCAGCGCCCAGGAACGATTTGGCTGGGATGACAAGCATATGGTGCACGGCCTGTTCGCCGCCGGAGCCATTGGCTACGTGATCGCCAACAACTCCTTCATTTCCGGCGCAGAGGGCGGCTGTCAGGCTGAGATTGGCTCAGCCATCGGGATGGCCGCCGGTGCTATGGTCGAGCTGCGCGGCGGCACGCCCGAACAGGCCGTTCACGCCGTGGGCCTCGCACTTAAGAACACGCTCGGCCTGATTTGCGACCCTGTCGCCGGACTCGTGGAGATTCCGTGCATCGTGCGCAACGGACTGGGGGCTGTCACCGCGCTTGCCGCGGCGGACATGGCCTTGGCAGGCGTGCGCAGCACCATCCCGTCTGACGAAGTCATTGACGTGATGCTTGAAGTTGGGAGCGCCATGCCATCGAAGCACCGCGAGACCGCCAAAGGCGGTTTAGCCCAGACGCCGACCGGCAAGCGTTTGACCGAATCGCTCACACGCAACGCACCGACTAAAGAGCAATAAGTATTCATACCGTGGGCTGAGCCGCCCCGCACATCCATTCAGGCGGCTGCCCTAATAAAAAAGAGCAAGCCTGTCGTCCTTGGACGCATGCTTGCTCTTTGCTATGTTACGGAACATGGACCTTTTACTGAACGGTCACCTGTACCTTCGTCAATTTGTCTGCATATTTGACCGTGATCACGGCTTTCCCCTTGCCCTGGGCCTTAATGTTGCCGTCTTTGACGGTGGCAACAATAATTCTGGACGAGGACCATACAGCCGGTTTGGAGACATCCTTTTCCGACTCATCCTTGTACGTAGCTGTAGCCGTCACTTTCGCCAGCTGTCCGACCTTCAAATTCAGTACGACTTCGTCCGTTTGCAAATATTTAAGTGTATCTACATCCACAGGGACGCTGATCACCTTTCCGCCGAACTTCGCCTGAATGTTAGCTTTACCGAAGCTGACTGCCGTAACTTGGCCTTTTTTAACCGTAGCTACTTTGTAATTGGACGTTTTCCATTCAGCTTGGGACGTCACGTCTTTTTCTTTGCCATCGCTGGATTTAACAACAACTGCAATCGTTTTTTGATCACCGGATTTGAGTGATAACGCGACCGTATCTGCCTCAATTTTTTGCGCTACATCCACTTCCACTGTAAACGTAATGGTTTGCTTGCCATATGAAGCCGTAACGGTTGCCTTACCGCTGCCATTTGCTTTGATCAAGCCCTCGCTAACCTCGACCACCTTCACATTGCCGGTAGTCCAGGTGGCATCCTTGGTTACATCCGTTTTTGTATCGCCACTCTTGACGCCTGTTACCTTCAGCTGCTTCGTTTCCTGGGCACCGAGCGCAATGACACGTGTGTCGGTTTCCAACCGGTCTACGAGGCCTACTTGTACGTTGATCGCCAGTTTTTTGCCATTGTAGGTTGCTGTAATAACTGCCTTACCGGCTGATTTGCCTGTAATCGTCCCTTTGGATACGGAAGCAATACCCTCCGCACTTGAAGTCCATTCTGCATCTTGTGTTACATCTTCCTTACGCCCATCGGCATAAGTAGCGGTCAACGTTGCCTTATAATCCTCATTAACATCAATTGTTGCTGTTTTGGAGGACAAAGCCAGATCACCAGGCACATTCACGGATACTGTCGCCGAGACCGTTTTACCGCCATAAGAAGCCGTGATCGTGGCCTCACCCGTTTTATAGCCTGTTACTTCACCCTTGCTGACAAAGGCAATATCCTCATTACTGGACTTCCAGTCTGCTTTACTTGTAATATCCTCTTCTGCACCTGTTACGTACGTAGCGGTCAGCTTGAGCTGCTTGGATTCCTTGGCATTCAGACTCAGCTTGTTCTCACTCAAATACAGATATCTGGAAGTTTCAACGTCTGTCTTGATGGAAACAGTCTTATCACCATATTTGGCAGTCACTGTAGCTGAACCGGCTCCAATGGCCATAATTGTTCCTTTATTCACCGTCGCGATTTTCTCGTCGCTTGTGGTCCAGGTAGCTTTATCTGTGATATCTGTTACCGTCCCGTCCGGGTAAACAGCAGAAACCTGAATTTTCTTGGATTCATCCAAACGGAGGAAAATTTCGGATTCGCTGGCTTTCAGCTTATTTGTCTGGTCAACATCCACCGAAATAGTAGCAGACATGGTGCCATATTTGCCTGTAATCGTCGCTTTTCCTGTGCTGTAGCCGGTAATGGCTCCTTTCAGTACATCCGCCACAGCTGTATTGCTCGAACTCCACTCGGCAGACTCTGTAACGTCCTGAACCGTTCCATCTGGGAACGTCGCTGTCAACTTAACCTTTTCTGTATCCTTCAACAAAAGGGAAACCTCTGACGGACTGGCATCCAGACGTTTGACCTGCTCCACCTGTACGGTAATCGTGACCGTTTGTTGGCCGTATACAGCCTTAATATTGGCTGTGCCTGCTCCCTGAGCGGTAACCAGTCCATTAACTACGGTTGCTACCTTCTGGTTATCAGACGTCCAGGTAGCATCACCCGAAACCTGAGCTGTTGTATTATCACTGTAAGTCGCTGTCAGATTAATCTGCCCGGTACCCTTCGAACGCAGGCTCAGGCTTTGAACGCCCGATGTCAGTGCCTTAACCTTTTTTGTTACATGTACCTGAACCGATTGTATCTTATCTTTATAGGTCGCAACCACCGTCGCTTCCCCTTCACCCTTAGCTGAAACTGTACCGTTATATACCGTAGCAATAGCTGTATTATCACTTTTCCAATCCGTGCTTACAGTTACATTTGAAGTCGTCCCATCGTTATAAATAGCCGTAGCCGTCAACGCAGACGTATCTCCCTGCTGCAAAGTTACCTCGTTAGAGGAAAGGACAATCCTGGAAAGCACCGCTTCAGCAGCGGAAGCGAATCCTGCATATGATGTAAAACTTGCGATTAGGATGACCAACGCCAGAAAACCGGACCACCTATTCTTCAAAATCAAATTCCCTCCCATTTGTAAAACTTAATATAAAGGATTCCGCAAAATCCTTATGCATACGTTTTATGTCGACATTTGGAAAAGAATAGTTTAGGCTTTAAAGAGAATTTGGTCCTTATTAACTAAAATCAGTACGGACAAAAGTGAAGCCGTTAAATGCAACTTCTCTTTTACAAACAGCTGTAATATGATGCACTAACCCCCAAATGATGGTATTCTTCCATATTGGGATCAAGCTGATGCATATATACGACCGAGAACTGCTCGCTTGAATCTATAGAGACCCAAGTGCCTCTGCTCCCGACCAGCCGAACTCTCCAATAGAGCTGTTTGCATGCCCGGCCACTTGATCCATTAACGTGCGAACGCCCATCCCATAACCATAATCCGTATGATATGAATTCGTAAAATCGGATAATTGGGCTGATTCAGATGATTTGTCCGCATTAAATGCGAGCGGAACTTCAGAAAGCGCTTCAATTTCTGTGCGCAAATCATATTTCCCCCTCCTGTTCTACATTAACAGTTCTGTCACCGTTTCTTTCCAGCGATTCAGCACCGCTTCCGACTCCTTAAGTCGGATCGTAACTCCTGCCACAATATCAGCATATTGGGCCGAATCCTCTCGGGCTGCAAACACCCGTGCCGCAAATCGCTCGCGCACATGCTTGGCTCCGGGCAACATCGGCAGATGCTCCAGTGACAACCGTACATAATGCGCTTTTCCACCGATGAACACCGCAAGCGTTGCCTTCCCGGTACGGATCATATTGCCCGTCGTGGTCGTTCCTGGCCATAATGCCAGCCGCAAATTCCCCTCGTCCAGCGCAACAATCTCACCTACGCTAATCATTGCAATGTGCGGCCACTGATCCTCTGTGACCGTCAGCAGCATCATCGCTTCATGCTGCTTGTTCTCCAGTGTCTTGCCGTCCAGCAGCATAAATAGCTCCTTGCCAATCCTTGGTGTCTGCATAAAGTATAACCCCCTTTACATTCGGCCCATATACTCAAAATACCACAATTTATCCGGTTACGAACGAACCTGCTTCCGTTCTGCAATCAGGGGTACGTGGATCGCATTCGGAATATCCCGGGGATCGACCTTGAACGCTGATTTATACTTTGCCGGATCGGTAATGCTATCTGGTTCCGAGGTTCGCCATGTGAACATACATACAGGACACAACAAAACCTCCCAGGCACCTGCAACCGGCGAATGGGAAACAACTTCTGAACGATTGGAATCACAACGGGGACAAATATGCATCTGTCAGCACTCCTTTAATATTTTTTTGAATATATTCAACGAAGCATTTGGCTCAGCTTTTTCTCCCAATCTGCTACACCCAGCGGAGAATCAAGCGGCTGTGAATAATGACCTCGGGTATCCGGTGCTACTGGTGTCGTCGCATCCAGTATCATTTTGTGTGTCATGCCTGCCGGATCGGAGCCGGGGTCAAGTGGTAAAACAGACAAGCCTGGGACGATCACAGTATCATGCTTCGGATGCAGCTTGGTGGATAAAGCCCACATGACCTGCGGCAGATTGAACGGATCGACATCCCCATCCACCACAATGACCAGCTTGCAATACCCCAATCCATGCGGAGTCGTTAAAGCACGCATCCCGACAGCCTTCGCAAAACCTCCATACCGGGTTTTCGTAGAAATAATAGCGACCAACCCATGTGTATACATGGCATTAACGGCTACGATTTCATTAGGATATGCATCCTTGAGCTGTTGGAACAATGGTACACTTGTATTCACGCCAATCATATAGTCCGTTTCCGTCCAAGGCATTCCGATGTACAAATGCTCAAAGATGGGCTGCTTACGGTGATATACACGATTAATCTGAATGACCGGCATTGCGCGGCCACCAGAATAGTGACCTGTGAATTCACCGAATGGACCTTCATATTCCCGCACGCCCGCTAACACTTCACCTTCCAGAATGACCTCAGCCCCCCAAGGCAGATCTAGGTCCGCATCCTTGGCTTTAACTACACGGTAAGGCTCACCCTGAATGGCACCTGCCATCTCATATTCGGATTGATCGTACAACAGCGGTGTAGAAGCAGCCGTCGTAATAACAGGCTCACATCCCAGGGCAATCGCCACCTTCAAATTTTCTCCGCGTTCCTCAGCTTGACGGATATGGATCGCTATATCATGCTGCGGTACAGGCTGAATGCCCAAGCGGTTTTTACCTTTCACCTGCATTCGGTATAAACCGACATTTTGCTTGCCATACGTAACCGGATCATCCAGATCGCGCGAGATCAGAATAGCTTTATCCAGATAAAATCCCCCGTCTCCCTGGTTCAAACGAAACAGCGGTAAAATATCAAACAAATTAATATCTTCTGTAATCTCCACTTCATGAAAAGGAGCTGTTTCTTCCCGCTTCACAGGCACCGGGAATTGTTCATAGCGTCTGGCAAATTCAAAAAACTGCTCTTTGAGCGGAGTGTTCTTTGGCATTCCCATCATAAGAGCATGATTGGGCCAGGAACCCATCACATTCATTGCAATACGAGCATCCGTATAGCCATAAATATTGTTGAAGAATAGGGCTGGCGTCTTATCTCCAAGGTTATTTAATGCTCTGTTTGCTGCTGCAATATCCGGCTCCGGCTTTACCTCATCGCTAATCTTGAGCAATTGTCCCTCTTTCTCCAGAGTATGCAAAAAATCACGCAAATCTTTATAGGCCATCGTTCATTCTCCTTTGTCTTCCTATTTTTCAATTTTGGTGCAGTGCGGATTCAGTCTGCTTCATTCCATCCCAACGTTTGGCTACGGTTGTAACGATGTCGAACTGATCCAATGCGCGGAATACAATATGATCCACCATTTCTCCAATCGTTGCAGGATAGTTATAAAAAGCAGGCATCGGCGGCAGGATCGTCACGCCCATGCGTGATAGCTCCAGCATATTCTCCAGATGGATACTGCTTAATGGTGTTTCCCTTGTCATAAGCAGCAGCTTCCTGCATTCCTTCAACATCACATCCGCTGATCGAGTGAGCAGGTTGTCCGCCATTCCAATGCGAATGGAGGCGAGCGTCTTCATACTGCAAGGAGCAACAATCATACCGTCTACCCGAAAGGAGCCGCTGGAAATGGGCGCAGCCTGTTCCTTGTACGAGTAAACCACATCTGCCATTACCTCCACTTCCTTTACCTCCACTTCCTTTACCGTGTAGCCTGTCTCATAGGGAATGTTCTAAAAATATTGGCCTATTTCATCAGGATTACCTGGATGTGTATATTAAAATAGGGCATGGGGATTACTATCATTCCAGACGCTGGATTGGGACAAGAGTATGGCGACAGATTCTGTACACTATCTATTAAGGAGCCCTTCTCCTTAACCCAGCCAGCCGTCGTATGGCGCAAGGATCGTTATTTGTCCAATGCAGCTCGCAAATTAGTTGAATACCTGCAAACTGGAGACACAAAAAAGACTGCCCCAGAGTAGAAAAACTTCACTCACAAGGCAGCCTATATTACACAGTCACCTCATGTTCAGATTGTATATCCCGCCCTACTTGACTCCCTGATGTCGATACTCAGTCGGAGTCATTCCACATTTACGCCGGAATACTTGTGTAAAATGCCGCATATCCTGATAACCAATCCGCTCCGAAATTTCAGCCAGCCGCAGATGAGGATCACTGAGCAGCCGCTTCGCCTCCTCCATACGCAAACAAATGACATAATCCTTATAACCTTGTCCCGTTTTCTGCTTGAACAACTGACTGAAATAGACCGGGTTTAAAAAGACGACCGAAGCGACCTTCTCGAGCGACAGCTCCTCTGTAAAATGAGTCTGAATATACTGCAATGCAACGTCTACCGTATGCATACCTTTACGAAGGCATTCTCCGGTATCGGTCACTGCCGCTGCAATCTCCTCTGGCGTCCGTCTTAACCGCGCCACCTCTTCAGGTATATAGGCAAAATTGTGATGAACGCCTGAACGCGTAATTTGCAGAGGCACTTTCACGTACCGTTTTAGATGAGATTTGAGCAGCTTCTCCAGCCGTGCGGCCTCTGCTTCATCCCGCAGACGTGCAATGCCCAGCAGACTGTGACGGTCGAGGCTGACGACAAAACCGCTGCCACCCGCCTCAATAAGCTCGGACAGGACATTTTCAATCATAAAATGCTCCAGATGCGTCTGCTTATGATCAGGCTCCATGCGAACCATAAAGAGGTGAAACTCCGGATAATTTTCGATAAAAGGCTGTATATCCAGTTTTCCCGTGTCCAGTCCAAGTGCAAAGCGCTGGAAAACAGCCTCACGCAAATAGACCATATTGGATTTGAGAAGCCTGCCCTCGTTAGCCTGCTGTGAGGCGACAAGCGCTTCGGCAGCCAGCATTTCAATGCATTCCAGCAGCTTCTTTTTGCCGATTGGCTTTAACAGGTAGTCTTTGGCTCCCAGCTTCACTGCTCTTTGCGCGTATTGGAATTCGGAATGGGCCGAGATGACGACCCACTGTAGATGAGGATGCTTCCGCTTGGAAATACGCATAAATTCCAAACCATCCATACCGGGCATGAGAATATCAGTCAACACAATATCCACCGGATGCTCCGCTAGAATGCCTGCTGCTTCTTCGGTGGAAGCAGCGAGATGAATGCCGTAGGTTGGCAGAGCTTGTCCAATAGTACGGTGAATTCCCTGCCGAATCATACTTTCATCGTCAGCTATTAGAATATTCATAATTTTCCTCCTTCTGTGGCAGAGGCACACTTACAGTAGCTGTCGTTCCGGCCCCAGGTGTACTGGAGATCCGTAGGCCGAACTTCTCTCCGAACATGTGCCGCAATCGTAAATTTAGGTTTTGCAGGCCGATGCCTCGCGCCTGCCCGATGCCCGTCTGCTTGCCGGGACTTGCCAAAGCTGCCTGGACCACCTCCCATTGTTGGTACTCTATCCCTACACCGTTATCGATAATGTGCAGGCTTAATACACCGTCATGTTCCTCCGCACGAACGAGCAGCTTGCCGCCTGTATTCGCATGCAGCGGCTCCAGTCCATGCTTTACTGCATTTTCAATCAATGGCTGCAAGATCATTTTCGGTAGACGAATATCCATCCACTGCTCATCAATGCTGATGTCTACAGATACCCTGCCCTCCAGCCGGGCTTGGATAATTGTAAGGTAATGACCAATCTGCTCCACCTCCTCACGAAGGCTTGCATCAGCCCCCTCTTCCCAATGGCTGCTGTAACGGAACATATGGGATAAAGAGAGTACTACCTCTCCAAGCTGATCCTGTCCCTTTTCATCCAGCATCCAATAAATCATATCCAGCGTATTGTATAGAAAATGCGGATTAACCTGCGTCTGCAGCGCATGCAGCTCCGCATTTTTTTCACTGACTGATGAGATGCGGACCAACTCAATCAGTTCTGCAATCCGTCCTACCATATGGTTGAAAGAGGTAGCCAACTGGTTGATTTCTTCATATGACTTAATGGTTACTGTGTGACGAAAATTCCCTGTCTCTACCCGATTCATTTCCCGGATGACCCGCTTGAGCGGAAATGAAATCCCTCTGGAGATGATAGATGCGATTAATGCGGACACAATAATGAGTACAGGCGCCACAACCAGCAAGTATCTTTGGTTTTGCACCAGTTCCACGTTCAGATCCTTACTGGGTGTCACACTAATGACTGACCAATCCGCAAACGGCAATTTGGAAGCGATTATTACATTTTCTTTGTTCCGATTTACAATGACGTCATCCTCCGGTACCTGCTGTTTCAGATTTTGCAAATCGGGTGGCGGGTCAGAGGAAGTAGCCGATACAATCCGGTTTTCACTCCCCAACAGATATACCTGGCTATTGCTGCCTAATCGCAAGTTATGAAGAGCAGACAGCACAGAACGTGGTTCGGCTTCAATTAGGACAATACCGATCGGCTTGTGTTCATCCAGATCATAGAGCTGCCGTCTGAACGCAAACACCGGTCTGGTTTCCACCTGATCAATAATCGAGTGGGGATACACGCCCAACCATGCAATTTTGCCTGCCGACTTTCGAATCTCTTTATACCATTCCGTATGATCGTAATGGGTATCAATGACATTCATATAATTGCCATAGTTGTATACCTTGCCTGTGTCTGTAATGACATGAATGCCGATCAGGTCCTCTCGTGAATAATAGATGGCCCCTAATATATTCGTAATCGTACGTTCATTGATGTAGTTCACAGCAGGTAAGTCACTCGTACTCGTCGTTAGCAGACGAACTAAATCCATGTTGTTGCTCATCGATTTGGACAGGCTGTTGTAGCTGCCAAGCAGCAATTCGAACAGCCCTGCTGTCTGGGAAACATTTTTTTGTGCCAGCTCGCTGACCTTATCATGGAACTGCGCGGCAGTACGGTTGTAAAACAGCAGACTGATCGCCAGGACAATACCAGACATGCTCAATAGAAACAGTACAAACAAACGGTATTGAATGGATTGAAAACGGCGCAGCATACCTCTGTGCGCTCCTCTCGCCTCGGCCGCTATCCTTTAACTACTCCTGCTAGCATGCCCTTGGTAATCTTTCTGGACAGGACAAAATAAATAATAATGACCGGTAAGGCCCCCATGGCCAGAAAAGCACCAACATTGACGTAATTCACAGCATACTGACGACAAACGTATAGACGCCAAACGGGAGAGTTTTGAGCTTCTAAGATGAGATAAAGGCGACAGCCATAATGTATTCATTTCAGATATTAATAAAAGTTAATATCTATACCATCATGATGAGTGGAATCGAGATCGGTAGAATTATACTGCGGAAAAATACGATAAATACTCGCTCCGTCAATATAAGCGGGATTCTTCAATTTCGTGGGGGATGAACTGCATAAAGCCAGATAGGATGAAGACCGCAATCGGTGTCTGAAAAGCATATAGGGTAAGATCAGCGAGAAGCACGTATTTAGATAAGGGACTTTTTAAACATCATCATCAGTGAAAAGCGCGTAATCCCATAAGCAGCCATCGAGCTTAGCAGAATGACAAATGGCATCGTAATCAACGAATAGGTCAGTAGCCAAAGGAGTGGATACAACTGTGTGATCACTAATACGGCTGGCAGGGAAAGCAGCCCTGCTTTTTTATAGCGTTCAACAGCTCTAACTCCTTTATTTTAACTTATTTTCAAATTATTCGAAAAACAATATCACAACTGCAAAATGGGAGCAAATGGTAACGAAAAATGTTGTCGATACACTACCAATGCCATCTCCATATTATATCGACAAAAAAGGGAATATTTTGTATATGTACGCGGGTACCGTATCCGTCGAGATAGACTGGAACCTCCGTCCGCCATCACCCAAATCAAATCGGACAATTGCAGACAACCGATAGAATGACCGGCAAGAAATATATTATACCGAGTGTATAGGCTTTCCGTGCATATCGATTGAGTAAAATCAGGTGGAGAAACTTTTCCTCTCTCTCCCATGTTGTTTGCTGCTTATTGGTTAGCCTCAAAAGCGCTCTGATGTTCCTTGGCAACTTGTGCCGCGTCTTCCTTTTGCACGAACAGGTTTTGGATGCTGCTTAGATGTGCCTGCGCAATGGCCGGATTCATCGTATTATCAAAAGCGAGGTCGCCCCCCTTTACTTTTTGAAATAGCTCATTGAGATTAATCGCCAGTTCGGAGTAACCGGCTTCCTTCAAATCGCCTTCCACTTTCTGACCACTGCCAATCGTATTTTTCAAATCAAACTGAACTTTGGGCATCTCTGTAATAAAATAATGCAAAAAGTCCTTCGTCTCCTGCAAATGCTCACTATTCGCAGAAACTGCAAATCCACTGCCTGGGGCAATCACGTACTCATTGACATCACCTTTGCTATTCACTGTAGGGAACGGGAATACTCCCACTTTGCCTGCTACCGAGGATGAATCAATAGACCCTGTTTCCCACGTACCCATAATATACATGGCCGCTTTTCCGGTTTTAAAAATATTACCGCCTGCGTTATAGTCAATAGATGAAGCTTCATCCGGAAAAGCTCCTGCCTGAATTAGCTCCTGAAAGGCATCTACCGCTTCCACAAAAGCCGGATCGTTAAACGTCTTTTTGCCGTCCAGCACATCCTTGAGGAAATTTGGGCCTTCATTCGTACGGAGCAGGATATTCATGAAAAGCAGTGAACCAGTCCATGAATCCTTTTCTCCAATCGCAATCGGGGTAATTCCCTTCACCTTCAGCGCCTTGACCGTCGTAATCAATTCATCAAAGGTACTCGGCAGTTTTTGAATTCCCGCCTTTGCGAACAGTTCTTTATTATAAAACACCACTTCTATATTGTTACCGTCTGGAAATGCATAGAGCTTATCATCAAAGCTATAGTAATCTAGCAGGCCTTCCTGAAATGTATTTTTTAGGCCGTCTTTATCAGCTACATCGTTTAGTGGAGCCAGCAGTCCGGCATCCACGAAAGGCTTCATCTGTGCGGCCGGGTTCACAATCGTAATGTCCGGTACTTCCTTCGCTGCTGCTTGTGTTTTCAGCTTTAATTTTTGCTGATCTGTATTTAGTGAATCCAATTCGATTTTGATATGAGGATGGTCTCGCTCATATTGACGTACAATTTCCTTGATCATTTTGTAAGAAGGGGTGCTCGGGTCAGGATTAATGTTCTGAAAGGTAATCGTCACATCTTTCGTTGCGGCGTCTCCTCCCTGCTTCTTGGAATTCCCCGGACTAGCGCCATGTCCGTTATTACAAGCTGCCAGCGTCAATGTCAGAGCGCTTGTCATCACAACGGCAAACGCTTTCATTTTTGCTTTGCCCATGCCCTTTTTCCTCCTCTTGTTGAAGCATACGCAATCTGCATTCTACTGGTGGATACTCAATCCCCGCTTGTTTTTTCATTATGTTCCATATAAAAGTCACGAACAATGCGTGAACTTAAGGAGAAAGGTTTGTTTTTTAAGCTACTCATTTGCGCTGCTCCAAAATTCATTCATATCAAAACTTACAATTTATCTAGAATGTAGGCATAATATGAATAATAATATCATTTGGTAATAATTATAATTATTTAATAATAATGACATATAGACTTCAAAGGAGGCAGGACCGCAGTGAAAGAAGCTTTTAGTAAAACCCCCTGCATACGATTATTTGGATCTTCTTAATCTTGCTGTACAAGTCGGAGATGCCAAGTGGCAAAAGGAAATCACACGAAAACTCCAAGCCTTAACTGTTCCCCAAACAGAACAGGTTGAGATAGATTAGGATCCTTCCAAATATTACTATACCGCTGTTCATTAAGGCTGGCAAGCCCCTATGCTAAGGAAATCAGGTTCCCAAAAAGCAATTAGCCTGAAACCCCCGATAAACTTTGTATATGGAAAATCAATAGGTCGGGTAAAGGAAAAAGAGCACAACCCTTATGGGTGTGCTCTTTTTGTTGTGCTTGGCAACGTCCTACTCTCCCAGGACCCTGCGGTCCAAGTACCATCGGCGCTGGAGGGCTTAACGGT
>NZ_JAFFQR010000028.1 GCF_020736845.1 Paenibacillus farraposensis | reverse complement strand
GTATATGGTTCCAGATCAGGGTCGGGCTGAGCATCTTCATCTACATAATCAGCGCTACGTTGCTGCTTTATAGATTTCTCCATGTTATATTCAATGGAAATATTGTCTACTTTCTCTGTTTTAGTATCCCACAGAATCCTCAAATGCAAGCCGTTTTTGGAATAGAGCAGACTCTCATTTGTTATGATACTAGGCTGGCCATAGAGTTGTAGTACTTTGCCAAGTGTATCACCGATCTTCAAGCCTCTTTTGGTTTTAAACTTGGGACTATCCAAGCTCACGGATACTAGATAGCTTTCACCATCCACCAAGTCCTCCCCTTCAAGTTCAATTTTAGACAAGACTATAAAATCAATTTCTGGATCATTATAGTTAGGATAAGACAAGCTCCATCTTCTATATGTTCCATTCCCACTACAATACCCTCTGTTGTTTGCTTCAAATCCCTCACTGTAACCCCACTTATGGATAAGTTCTTTAATATCCGTATTCTTATCAATTTTGTGCGACCGATATGATATTGTGAAGTCCTCATCCTGAAGGGGCTTAGGACCAGCAGATACAACATTCTTGGCTTTATCTGTTCTTTTATCTGGATAGTAGCCAGTGCTTTCTTGCTTAACTTTAGCAGTAGCTGTTTTCCCATTGTTATAAGTATTGATATCTGAAAGACTACATGCGGTTACTCCTAAAACCAAAAAAATCAATATAATAAAATAACCGTAACTTGGTTTGTACACTTCTTTTCCTCTTTTCGAATTTTAACTTATCGTTCGCCCGTTACCGTCCACTCATAATTTGCTTTACCATGACTATCTTGTGCATTTTGTAGTGCCTTGAAGGTAACAGCAGGAAGTTTTATACCTTCTGCGCTAGCAATATTTTGAGCTGTGCTTTTACTAATACTTGATAGATAAAAGTCATAATTATCAGACTCTTTATTACTTAGTTTGTCATAAATGGATTTTACATCTCCGCCCCATGTACCATGACCTGCATACGGCCCATAATCTAGTTCCGTCACAGCTTTATGCTCTATCACTTGAGCGCCAGGTTTCATAGGTTCAATTGTGTGTTGCTTTTCGTTCGTTTGTTTTTCCACACATCCATTCAATAACA
>NZ_JAFFQR010000027.1 GCF_020736845.1 Paenibacillus farraposensis | reverse complement strand
ATTTTCCGATACCAGAACATTTTTGAAATTGGCAAATGTGCTTGGCATCGTAGAGCTGCCGACAAAAATTGCTGCTCGCATCTTACCTGTTACGATATTGCTGGAGATAGATATGTTTTCAAACTTGTTTGTTGGATCACCAACTAGGTAGATTCCTGCACTGTTTATATTGTTGAGTTCTATCTTGTTATCTTCAATATCTGCAGTTGATATTGATGTGTCTTCGTCATTTCCTATCGCGATCTGTCCTTTAGCGGTGCTTGCACAAACAATTATATTGTCTAC
>NZ_JAFFQR010000003.1 GCF_020736845.1 Paenibacillus farraposensis | reverse complement strand
TCGAGGGCTTATCCTAAGAATAGAACGCAAGTGGAGTTTCGGATCCAGTTTTCAGGGTGTAACACCTTGAAAGTATGTAGGACTATATACGGTATGTAGAACTACATACGAATACGTTCGATTTTCATACACGCAGGAGCGTGGTGCCGGAAATCTGTACGTTAGAATGGATGAGATCCATTCATGTTTGGTGGCGATAGCGGAGGGGTTCCACACGTACCCATCCCGAACACGACCGTTAAGCCCTCCAGCGCCGATGGTACTTGGACCGCAGGGTCCTGGGAGAGTAGGACGCCGCCAAGCAACAAGCAAAGAGGACCGTGATCTCGATGAGATTGTGGTCCTTTTTCGTGTATGGCCAGATTATAAAATTACTTTTATGCAGCTTACCCAAGTCGGAAATATACAATTGGGAATGTCGCAATTTTTTAAAAATGCTTATTCCCAAGGATTGTCCTCCATAGGAGTACACTTGTTTATACAGGGAGATACTAAGGCTTGAGGCTGTTGATAAAGGCTTGACACCCCTATACTGCTTTGCTAAGATTGCAATTAATATATTTTTAGAGAGCCTTGATTTGTCCGTATCGGACAGACAACAAGACCAATACAGACTAAACATTTGAAGGAGGATCATCTTGGTGTGGGAAGATAAATTCGGTAAGGAAGGCCTTACCTTTGACGATGTTTTGCTGGTGCCTCGTAAGTCGGAGGTTCTGCCTAAAGAAGTAAGCGTAGCGACTCGGTTGAGTGATAACGTGAAGCTGAATATTCCTTTGTTAAGTGCTGGTATGGATACTGTTACTGAGGCAGTATTGGCAATTGCCATGGCACGTGAGGGTGGTATTGGTGTTATTCATAAGAATATGTCGATTGAACAGCAAGCGGGAGAAGTGGATCGGGTTAAACGCTCGGAGAGCGGTGTTATCACTAATCCATTTTCATTGACTCCAGATCATTTGGTATCTGATGCCGAGGCAGTGATGGGCAAATATCGAATTTCTGGTGTACCTATTGTAAACGAAGAAAACAAGCTGGTAGGTATTATTACGAACCGCGATCTTCGCTTTATCCACGATTTTAATCTTAAAATCAGTGAAGTAATGACGATGGAAGAATTGGTAACTGCTCCTGTAGGTACGACTTTACAGGAAGCAGAAATTATTTTGCAAAAGCATAAAATTGAGAAGCTTCCTTTGGTCGATGAAGGAAATTACCTCAAAGGACTTATCACCATTAAGGATATTGAGAAAGCAATTCAATTTCCAAACGCAGCGAAAGATACACAAGGGCGTCTTCTGGTCGGTGCGGCTGTAGGCATTTCCAAAGATACATTTGAACGGACTGAAGCGCTTGTAAAAGCTGGTGTGGACTTGATTGTAGTAGACTCTGCTCACGGTCATCACATTAACATTATCGAAGCCGTTCGCAAGCTGCGTAGTACTTACCCGGATTTGACTATTGTAGCTGGTAATGTAGCCACCGGTGACGGAACGCGTGAATTGATTGAAGCAGGAGCTTCGGTTGTAAAAGTCGGAATTGGGCCAGGCTCTATCTGTACAACACGCGTAATTGCTGGGATTGGGGTGCCACAAATAACGGCTATCTATGACTGTGCAACCGTTGCACGGGAGTATAATATTCCGATTATTGCAGACGGCGGTATTAAATACTCTGGCGAGATTACAAAAGCTATTGCGGCTGGCGCTTCGGCGGTAATGCTCGGAAGCCTCTTTGCAGGTACGGAAGAAAGTCCTGGAGAATCCGAAATTTATCAAGGACGTCGCTATAAGGTATACCGGGGTATGGGTTCAATGGCTGCGATGAAGCAAGGGAGTAAAGATCGTTATTTCCAAGACGACGATAAGAAGTTGGTACCAGAAGGCATTGAAGGACGTGTTGCCTATAAAGGTCCACTTTCTGACACTGTCCATCAGTTGCTGGGTGGTCTTCGCTCAGGTATGGGCTACTGCGGTACAGCAAATATTGAGGAGCTTCGCAACGATACAAGCTTTATCCGCATAACAGGTGCAGGTCTGCGTGAAAGCCATCCGCATGATGTGCAAATCACGAAGGAAGCACCAAACTATTCTCTATAGAGTTCGGTTGTAATAGACTTGACGACAGGCAGAGCGCAATTCACTCTGCCTGTCTTTTTTTAGAGATACCCCTGTGATAGAATAGACAGGTGTCCGTCTTGTTACGAGCACACTCATAATAGGTCTGAACTTAGTAGCTAGATTCAATTAACGATATGACACTGAACTTTAATTACATTGCCTGGCAGAGGCTATAACCGCCGCCCGTTATACATAACGGATCGGGTTAAGGTATGAGAGGAGTTTGTATTCATTTGAAAGCGAACAATCAAAAGCAAAAAAGTAAACGCAGCATGATTAAGAAGAGCGTAACTGCGGTCATGGTGCTTAATATGATGTATATGTCGGCATTGCCTGTAGTCAGCCATTTGGATCCGACCGTGGCTACTTTTGCTGCCGGAACAACTACAGCGTCGATGAATATTGTCGGAACAGGCTCTGTTAACCCGCCTAGTCTGGCACTACGTTCAGCCATTCTGATTGAGCCTTCCACAGGGCAGGTGCTGCTGTCCATGAACCCGGATGAGCCGCTTCCGCCTGCCAGTATGACTAAAATGATGACTGAATACATCGTGGCTGAGCAGGTCAAGCAGGGCAAGCTCAAATGGACCGATAAGGTTACGGTTAATGATAACGCTGCTCAGAGCGTCGGATCGCGTATTTTTTTGGCTAAAGGTGATCAACATACGGTAGAAGAGCTGTATATTGCCATGGCGGTAGGTTCTGCTAATGATGCAACGGTAGCCTTGGCCGAGCGTGTATCCGGTACGGAACAGGATTTTGTTAAATTAATGAATGAGACGGCTCAGAAAATGGGCATGAAGAATACGTATTTTATCAACGCCACAGGCTTGGACCGTAAGGATATGCCAGAAGCATTCCAGCCCAATACTGATCGGGAGACGGTAATGTCAGCAAGAGATGCAGCGATATTAGCTAGTAATATCATTAAGGATCATCCGGATTATAAACGGTTTACGACGATTCAATCCTACAAATTCCGCCCGACGGATAAGGCGCCGATTGTTAACTACAACTGGATGCTGGAAGCAAATAAAAACATAACTAACTTCAAAAAGTTCGCTTATCCGGGACTGGATGGAATGAAGACGGGTCATACGAGCAATGCGGGTAACTGCTTTACGGGAACGGCCGAGCGCAACGGAATGCGTCTTATCAGTGTAGTTATGGGAGCAGATTCTGAACCCCACCGTTTTACAGAGACGGCCAAAGTACTGAATTACGGGTTTGATAATTTTGAAGTAAAGCAGGTCGTGGCACCAAAGACTGTAGTTAAAGGTGTAGAGAACGTGCCTGTCACCAAAGGTACAGAAACGGAAGTGCCTGTCGTGACGAAGGATGCAGTAAGTTTTGTAGTACCTAAGGGCGCAAGCAATCCTAAGGTAACCTTTACAACTAACATTACCCCGGCAAGCTCACTCGTGGCTCCTTTGAAGCAAGGGGCAAAAGTCGGAACGATTACGTATACGTACAAAACGGATGGCTCCGATAAAGGCCAGGTCAAGACGGTAGATCTGATTACGACGACGCCAGTAGAAGAGGGCGGCTGGTTCCGAATGCTTTTCCGCGCAATTGGCCATTTCTTTGGTGAATTGTTCCAGGGGATTAAAAATCTCTTCTAGTTTACGATAGAGTGAGCCGAGATTTTTTTATTCTTCGTACTTATTTGCGGCTTGAAATGATTGTGTATTTGGCATCTGTGCGGTAGAATATTAAGTTAGAATCTAAACGTAACCCTTACAGGAGGCAACGATATGGAAACGGGAACATCGCGTGTAAAAAGAGGTATGGCAGAAATGCAAAAAGGCGGCGTAATCATGGATGTCATGAACGCTGAGCAGGCTAAAATTGCAGAGGCAGCAGGTGCTACAGCCGTAATGGCTCTTGAACGGGTGCCTTCGGATATCCGTGCGGCCGGTGGTGTTGCCCGTATGGCTGACCCGACGATTGTGGAAGAGGTTATGAAGGTTGTTTCTATTCCCGTTATGGCCAAGGCTCGTATCGGTCACTATGTGGAGGCAAAGGTGCTGGAATCTCTTGGTGTTGACTATCTTGACGAGAGCGAAGTGCTGACACCTGCGGATGAAGTTTTTCATATCGATAAGCGTGAGTTCACCGTTCCTTTTGTCTGCGGAGCTAAGGACTTGGGAGAAGCACTGCGTCGTATTGGAGAAGGTGCATCTATGATCCGGACCAAGGGTGAGCCTGGAACAGGCAATATTGTTGAAGCTGTTCGGCACATGCGCTTGATCAACGGTCAAATTCGCAAGGTGCAGAATCTGTCGAAGGACGAGCTGTATGCTGAAGCTAAAAACCTCGGCGTTCCTTACGAGCTGCTGTTGGAAGTGCATGAGCACGGCAAGCTGCCAGTGGTAAACTTTGCAGCGGGCGGGGTAGCAACACCTGCTGATGCCGCATTGATGATGCATTTGGGCGCCGATGGCGTATTTGTAGGATCAGGTATTTTCAAATCGGACAGCCCTGAGAAATTTGCGCGGGCCATTGTGGAAGCGACTACTCATTATAAAGACTACAAGCTGATTGCAGAAGTATCCAAAAATTTGGGCACTCCTATGAAAGGCATTGAAATTTCCAAGCTGGCATCGCATGAACGCATGCAGGATCGCGGTTGGTAAGGAAAGAAGGGACCGGCATGAAAATTGGAGTATTATCGCTGCAGGGCGCTGTGGCTGAGCATATTCGCAGTGTTGAATGCGCAGGTGCTGAAGGTGTGGCGGTGAAAAAGATCGAACAGCTCGATGAGCTGTCCGGTCTTATCATTCCCGGCGGTGAAAGCACAACCATCGGCAAGCTAATGCGCAAGTATGAATTTATAGATGCTATACGTCAGTTTTCTGATCAAGGCAAGCCTATATTTGGTACCTGTGCGGGATTAATCGTGCTGGCCAAACAGATTCAAGGACAGGAAGAAGCACACTTGGGGCTGATGAATATTACAGTATCACGTAATGCCTTTGGTCGCCAACGGGAAAGCTTTGAAACAGATTTGAACATTAAAGGCATTGAGGAACCGGTACGTGCAGTGTTCATACGCGCGCCGTTAATACAGTCGGTTGGTGCGGGAGTAGACGTGCTGTCTGAATATAACGGTGAGATCGTGGCGGCCCGTCAAGGGCACCTGCTAGCTTCATCCTTCCACCCGGAATTAACAGATGACTACCGGTTACATCAGTATTTTGTGGATATGGTCCGCGAATAGCGGAAAGTCAGGTTTGTATTGTAGGGGGGATTACCTGTGTTAGATATAAAGATTTTACGCAACGAGCTTGGTCGGGTTGAGAAAGCTTTACAGGACAGGGGCAAATCGCTGGATCTGATTAATGGTTTTACAGATCTGGATGTAAGACGCCGTGAATTGCTTCAGGAGAGTGAAGCACTCAAAAATCGCCGGAATGTCGTATCCGGTGAAGTAGCCAAGCTAAAGAAGAACAAGGAAAATGCGGATGATCTTATTGCCGAAATGCGTCAGGTCTCCGACCGTATTAAAGAATTGGATGAGCAAGTGCGCGAGCTGGAGGTTCAGATCGACGAACAAGTGATGTCCATTCCGAATATTCCAAATGAAACTGTGCCGGTAGGTGCCTCGGAAGAGGATAATGTTGAAATCCGTCGCTGGTCGGAGCCGCGTGAGTTTTCCTTTACGCCCAAAGCGCATTGGGAATTGGCGCAGAACCTGGACATTCTTGATTTTGAGGCCGCTGCTAAGGTAACCGGCTCTCGTTTTACGTTTTACAAAGGGCTGGGAGCACGACTGGAGCGTGCGCTGATTAACTTTATGATGGATCTGCACAGCAGTGAGCATGGGTACGAAGAAATGCTCCCTCCGTACATTGTGAATGGTGACAGTTTGTATGGAACAGGACAACTTCCGAAGTTTGAAGAGGATTTGTTTAAACTGCGTGATACCGAGTACTACCTCATTCCTACAGCTGAAGTTCCGGTAACGAACTACCACCGCGAAGAAATTATGAATGCGGAGCAGCTTCCAAAGTATTATGTGGCATACAGCTCTTGCTTCCGTTCAGAAGCTGGATCAGCTGGACGAGACACCCGCGGTTTGATTCGTCAGCATCAGTTCAATAAGGTAGAAATGGTCAAGCTGGTGCATCCGGATACCTCCTACGAGGAATTGGAGAAGATGACGAATGATGCTGAGCGTGTTCTACAGCTCCTTGGGCTTCCATATCGTGTGCTGGCACTTTGCACCGGGGATATGGGCTTTACTGCTGCCAAAACGTATGATTTGGAAGTATGGCTGCCTGAGAGCGACATGTATCGTGAAATTTCTTCATGCTCCAACACTGAAGACTTCCAGGCGCGCCGTGCGAATATCCGGTTCCGTCCAGATTCAAAAGCGAAGCCTGAATTTGTACATACGCTGAACGGCTCAGGATTGGCTGTAGGGCGTACGGTGGCTGCTATTTTGGAGAATTATCAGCAGGAAGACGGAAGCGTCATGATTCCGGAAGTGCTACGTCCATACATGCGAGGCGTTGAGGCAATTACTCCCAAGCATTAATCGTTGCATTTGTAGAAAGTCTGTGGTAAAATAAATTTGTTGCGCCTGAGTTATTGGTAGGAGCAGCTTATCGATTTACCACTTGGAGAGGTACCGAAGCGGTCATAACGGGGCGGTCTTGAAAACCGTTAGAGTGCAAGCTCACATGGGTTCGAATCCCATCCTCTCCGCCATATGATAAAATAACCAAGCCATTCAAATACGATAGCTGATACATTGGCCTTTAAGGCTAGACAGAGATCGTAAGGAATGGCTTTTTTGTTGTATAAAAAACCTGCTTTTTTCACACGTTATCAGATGTGGAGGTGCTGGCATGAATCGAGAAATGACAGTAGATCAGCAAAAGCTGGTAGAAGCTTGGCAGGAACAACTGCCGATTCTTTTAAATTCAGGAGATAAAGCACAGGTGCAGGCAGATGAGGCAGACAGCCGGGCTATCCGAATCCACATTGAGGTAGAGGGCCGCCAAATGTACTCCTTCGACTTTGCATGCACCTATGTCGATTCCCGGGAAGTGCAGGTTAGCTTGATCGATGTAGAACAGGATGGGAAGACTGTAGATGAACGAACAGATATCATCCAACAGTTGGTGTCCGATTACACTCGGCATATTCATCAATGTGCCCAGACGTTACAGTCGTTGACGCATTCATAGTTATGGAGGATGGGGGTAAGGTTACATGACAAAAGCCAAAAACGGACTGGATAAGAACCTGTCCAACATTGTAGATGATTTGGAGCAGCGTCCAGTGAATAGCCATCAGGCACAACAGGTGCAGCAGGATCGGAATGACCGCCGTCATCAAGATTCACTAAATCACGATAAAACGGAGGACCTGCACCATCTATAGTCCTAATTAAAATGGAAATATACGGATTTTATGATGAATTAGCGTAAAGACTGAGAACGGAGGATGCATAAATGGGCAAGTCTAAAGTCATACCTGTCCCCGAGGCACAGGATTCCGGTGGAGGAAACGAAAAACGTGAGCGTAATCATCAGCAGGAGCCGCTGTCCGGCTCTAAAAAGGTGAAACAACGAAATCACGTCTCTCATCACAACAGAGAAGGGTCATAAGCATATAGACTTTTTTCCTAAAAATATATTGCATAATACAGTACACCCTGGTTAAGAGCCGGGGTGTCTTTGTGCTTATTGTAAGAAATTTTTCCAATAAGTATTTCGTTGTTTGAGAAAATGCGGTAAAATAAAGAGAGTGTGTATTTTTTTATTTACACTATAAAAAGGGGTTAATTACGAGAGGAGAGAATCTACACCATGAGTAAAAAGTTGACCGTCCTGGTACTCACGATGGTGCTGCTTTTAACGGTAGCCCTGGTAGGTTGCAGCAAGAAGCTGGAACCGAAGGAAGCAATTACGACCGGTACAGCAAATGCAATGAAGTTGAACTCTTATGAATCCAAAAGTCAATTCACAGTAAAAGATCTGACTATTACATCTGCTTCACTTCCAGGTGAGCGAAGCACAATGATAACAAATATGCTGAAAAATGCAGACATTACTTTGGACGGCGTATATCAAAAGGAACCTTTCCAATCTGAAATGACCTTGGGCATTCATTTGAAAGGTGACCTTTCCACCAGCTTTACGATTCCAATGGTAATGACTAAAGATAAACTATACGTTAAAATTCCGAATGTTCCATTTTATCCGCTTCCACAGGATGTTGTAGGCAAATTCCTGATTGTCGATCCACAAGAACTGGCTAAGAAATCCGGACAAGAATTCAACCCTGCAATGATGGATCAGGCAAAATCGCAAAAATTTGCGAACGAAGTGATTGCTGCAATTATAGGCGATTACGATCAAGCTACGTATTTCTTTAATATTGATCCTAAAGATGCTAAATTGCCACAAGGCGTTGAAGCTAAACAAGTGGTTCAATTCAAAATTACGAACGACAATGTGAAGCAAGCATCGAATACATTTATTACCAAGTCGCTTCCGAAAGTCCTGGATATCATGTCCAAGGACGAATATGCTAGCATGCTGCAAGTGAAGAAGGAAGAGCTGGCTGAAGCCAAAAAAGAACTGCAATCCAACACCAGTGAAGTGAGTAAAAAACTGGATGAACTGAAAAACTATTTGACCGTGAAACAGTTTGACATGAATACAGCTCTGAATAAGGATAACATCCCTGTATACCAAGACCTGAATGCAAATGTGGAACTGAATGATCCAACCACAAAAGATAACGTAAAATTGTTTGTAACGGGCTACTCGCAATACAGCAAGATCAATGAGAAAGCAACATTTAAAATAGGTATTCCAACAGACGACCAAGTCCTGACAATCGAACAATTGCAACAAAAAATGCAAACTGTTGCTCCTTAAGTGTGAAATAACGGTCTGCAAGTAGCATCATCAAGTGGTATAGGAAAACCGCTCGGCTTAACGCCGGGCGGTTTTTTGTATACTGCTACTGTGTTTACCCTGTGCTGTCGTTCAGGTCTGCCACACGTTATCCTCAGCTAAAAGTCCGAACATCTGGTGATCCTGCCAGGTTCCCTGGATTTGGACCAGCTTGCGGGCAATACCTTCTGGCTGGAAGCCGCATTTTTTCAGCACACGCTGTGAACGTTCATTATGCAGGAGTGTTCCCGCCTGAAGACGGTGAAGGGATAGGGCACGAAAGGCATATTGTATGACTAACTTCAAGGCAGCGGTCATATGGCCACGCCCCTGTTCCTGTTGATCCATCATGTAGCCGATATCGGCAAATTGCCCAACACCGCGTACCAGATTGGAAATGGAAATATAACCGATAAGTCGCTCTTCCTCTATGAGGAAGATACCGAATAAGTATCCTCGATCCTCCTCGGCTTGACGCAGCCTCTGACGGATGTAGTCCTGTTGTTTCTCCAAGGTGAAAAATGAATCCTCGTACCGCGGCTCGTACACCGCGTGGGAATCCCTGTTTTGGAGCCTGAGGGCGAGAAGGGATTCACTATCCTTCAAGCCAAGCGGGCGTAGAAAAATGCCTTGTGGCGTATTGTACAAGCTCACAGACATAAGCTGATCTCCTCCCAATGGGAATTTAGCAATCAGATGCAATCATGACCGATCAGGACTATGCGAAGCAAGAGTTCCAGGTTCTCCTCCTAAGGATGAAGACGGAGGAGAAGACAACTTCGCAGCCGCTCGCTTTTGACGGAGATCTCGAAAAAAATTCGTTAGCAATGAAGCGCATTCCTCTTGAAGCACGTCACGGGTCACCTCTGTACAATGATTGAACCGGGGCTCCTGTAATAGATTCATCAGCGTGCCTGCGCAGCCAGCCTTGGGGTCTGTGGTACCGTATATCAAATGGGGAACCCTTGACTGCACAATGGCTCCGGCGCACATCGGACACGGCTCCAAAGTGACATACAGCCTGCAATCCAGCAGACGCCAAGCACCCAGATGCTCGCTAGCCTGACGAATGGCAATAATCTCGGCATGTGCAGTCGGGTCTGCGCCAGTCTCGCGCAAATTATGACCGCGGCCTATGATTTCATTATCTTTTACGATAACAGCTCCGATGGGGACCTCACCCAACGCTTCCGCCTTATACGCTTCCTGAATGGCTTCTTTCATCCAATAGGCGTGATCCATAATGGTCACTGGGAAATGGCTCCTCTCCAACGTGGAATTATCCAACGAACAAGTATTCCGTTGTTAACATGATGTGAATAAAATTGTGGATAACACTTAATTTGTCCACAAATCTATCCACAGTTCACAATATGATCTGTGTATTTGTGGACTATTTGTGGATGATTATCTTATTCCATTGTAGGCAAACGTCCGAATATTGACAACACGATTCACTTGGCGTGTATTTATGAGTATCCGGGAAATGTAAATGCTGGTATCATAGGCGTTATTACGGTATCATTGAGTTAGCAATTGCCAGTAATCGCCAGCATACGGCAAGAGGTGAGAAATTAGTGTGTCAATAAAAATCAAAATTACGATTATTTTGTCGGGGTCCGTTTTATTTATCCTTTTATTGAATATTGCACTTAATTATTATACGACCCACGAAAATTTAAGAAGTGACAGCGAAACGAAAATGGTTCTGACCGCTAAAATCATCGGAGAAGCCATTGAACAAAGCAGACATAGCTGGGAGGCGGTTGACAAGCAGCTTGGCTATAACCTGTGGCTTTCTGCTAAATTGGTTGCCAATCAGCTCGGCCCTGACATCCAAGACATTCAGCAGAAACAACTTCAACAGTTGGCCACACTTCATAAGGATATTAATATTTCATTGATGGTTCGCGATGGAGAAGGGTATAAAGTTGTCAAATCCTCAAATCCCAAGGAAATAACATCCTCCAATCTAGCGACTGGGCACTGGAAAAATGCAGTCGATCAATTATATGCGTATGGACAGGCAACAATAGGGCAAGGACAGAATCTGGATCATTTTTGGACCGGGTCATTTGATTACACAGGTTTAGACACCTCGAATGTTAATAAATGGGGTTTTTATTATGACCAAAAACGCAACTACTTAATTCGAATTTCATTTCAAGAAGCTACAGTGCAAAATTTTCAATCCATCCTGAGCCCTGATGAGATCGTAAAACAGACTCAGCAGGTGGATTATCGCATCATGGAGATCACAGGGATTAACCCTGCAACCTTCGGTGGAGCTACGATGGACAAGCAGGGGAACGATTGGAAGTACTATTATATGTACAACAAACCTATCCAATTCGGCACCTATCAACTAGCTAGAGCGCAGGAGGACCGTTTGGCCGTGTCCAAAGCTATTCTCTCCGGGGAGAGTATTGTACAAGATTGCTATATTAAAGGAGAACGGGTTCTCGTCAGTTACATACCTTTTTATCCAACTAACCGTGAAGCCTATGTCATCCGTATTGTTATGAATTATGATACAATCACCTCTGTGATTTCCAAACAATTGATCAGCTTAGTTGCCATTTCTATTGTCCTTTTGGAGGTTATCATTATCGGCAGCTATGTGCTAGCCAGTCTATTCGTACGCCCCATTCAATCTATTTTGGAAAAAGTGAACGAGATGGCCGATGGGCATTTTGATACGCGACTGGAAATCAAGGGTGGTCATGAGCTTGCACAGTTGGGTGAACGTATCAACGCAATGGCCTACAATCTGGGTGTGTATACCCGGAGACTTGAACAGATGTATGAGGAGAACCGTTCTGTGAAAGAGCATCTGGAATCGGTTATTAATCAAACAGCCGATGCGATTCTTGTGACTGACCAGGAGGATCGTGTTGTTCGGGTCAATCATGCATTTGAAACGTTGTATGGCTGGACCAAGAAGGAATTGGTCGGACGCAAGCTGGAGTTTGTACCTCCGCAGCAACAGGCGGAATATGAGTTGCAGAAGAAGAGCCTGCTTCAAGGTGAGAGCATCGTGTCGATTGAGACCCTTAGAATGCGTAAGGATGGAAGTACCGTAGAGATTAGTATGAGCACATCGCCTATTCTGGATGAAGAGGGAAAGATTTTGGGCTTTATCAGCGTCTCGCGCGACATTACAGGGCGCAACCGGATGGAGGAATTGCTGCGCAGATCAGAGAAGCTGACGACAGTAGGACAACTGGCGGCAGGTGTAGCGCACGAGATTCGAAATCCGCTGACTACGCTGCGCGGCTTTCTCCAGCTACAGCAGCAAAATCAATCGCTGAATTTGAAGCACAATGATATTATGATGTCTGAACTGGATCGCATTAATTTAATTGTTAGCGAGTTTTTAATATTGGCGAAGCCACAGGCTGTTCATTTTCAGAAAAAAGATGTTCGTTATATTGTGAGTGATGTTATTTCTCTGCTTGATAGTCAGGCGCATCTGCTGGGTATTGTGTTTAACCTTCAGCTCACGGAAGAGCCTGCTCTGGTGTACGCTGAAGGAAATCAGTTAAAACAGGTATTCATTAATTTACTTAAAAATAGTATGGAAGCTATGGGTAAAGGCGGTACGATCACGATTCGTTTGTTCTTAGAGGGAGAAAACGTTAAAATCTTCATACGGGATCAAGGGACAGGGATTCCCGCAGAGATGCTGTCCAAGCTGGGCGAACCTTTTTTCACAAACAAAGAGACAGGTACAGGACTCGGACTTATGGTCAGCCAGCGTATTATACAAAGTCATAAAGGCACACTGGATATTGAGAGCACGGAGGGAGAGGGAACCACGGCCCTTGTGCAGCTTCCGATTGCCAAACCTGAGTAACGGATAAGACGCAGGAGGAAACGTAACAGTAGAAATGGAGGGTACACAGGTTGCGCATTAACAAGTTTATCAGCGAAACCGGTTTTTGCTCGCGTCGGGAGGCGGACAAGCTGGTAGAGAGCGGCCGCGTGACGATTAACGGTGAAGTAGCCGTGCTGGGCAGTCAAGCGGAGGAAGGCGATGACGTTCGTGTGAACGGCAAGCCACTCCGCGAGAAGTCCGATCACGTATATATTGCATTGAATAAACCGGTGGGAATTACAAGCACAACGGAGAGCCACATCAGAGGCAATATTGTCGATTTTGTAGGACACCCGCAGCGGATCTTTCCAATCGGACGTCTGGATAAGGACTCAGAGGGCCTCATCTTGCTTACCAATGATGGAGACATTGTGAATAAGATTTTACGGGCCGAAGGCAAGCATGAAAAGGAATACATCGTAACGGTGGATCGTCCCGTCACATTATCCTTTGTACAGGGGATGTCCAGTGGTGTGAAAATACTCGGTCAGCGGACACTGCCCTGTGAGGTGACGCGTGTATCCGAGCATGTATTCCGCATTATCCTGACGGAAGGGAAAAACCGTCAAATCCGACGAATGTGTGCTGCCTTTGGCTATGAAGTCCAAAAGCTGCAGCGCCTGCGGATTATGAATATCCGATTAGGATCGCTTCAGAAAGGCGCCTGGCGTGACCTGACAGAGGCTGAAAAGCGGGAGCTAGGCCAGATGCTCAATTATACGCTTAGCTAGCCCAGAGGGGCTCCTCATAGCTTACAGACGATGTCCATCGTAATAGGACATGGTCAGCTGCTGGAAGCGCAAAATCAAAAGGCACCAGCTGCATAGAAATGCGGCGGTGCCTTTGCTTATATAACATATGCATTTATTACTCGTTACTCGCACTTGAGGTAGGGCTAATAACCTGTGTACCGTTCTGATATTTGCGAAGAACGGAAATCTCAACGCGACGGTTTTTAGCGCGTCCCTGACTGTCCTGATTCTTGGCTACTGGGCGATATTCGCCATAACCGATAGATACAAATTTGGTTGGATCAAGCTGCTGATTGAGCAGCAGTATCCGCAAGAAATTGAGTGAGCGCTTGGCGCTCAAGTCAAAGTTGGACGGAAACTGGCTGTTGGAGATGGGCACATTATCTGTATGACCCGATACGATAACATCATAGCCAGGAAATTGCTGCAGCATGCCGGAAATGGACTTAGCCAGCTTTCTCGCCTCCGGCTTTACTTCGGCCTGTCCTGATGCAAACAAAGCATTATCGCTAATGGTGATCATCAGCTGAGATTGGTTCAGTCTGGTATTCAGCAGAGTAGTCAGGCCGTTATTTTGAATGTATTGATCCATTTGCTTTTTAAGCTTTTTCAAATCTTCTTCTTCCCGCTGGGCAAGCTGTCTTTGCAGCTCAGAAGTGGAAGTAGCTTTAGATTTTGTGGGTTGGGTTACCTGTTCTTTATTTTTCCCCATATCCATCGATTGTGACGACGGGTTAGCAGCCGATTGATCCAGTATGCCGGTACCACCGTTAAAGGCTGCAGTCAAGGATTGAGCCATCGTTTCAAATTTTTTGGCATCAAGCGAGCTCATACCGAATAAGACGATGAATAATGCGAGCAGAAGGGTCATCAAGTCGGAATATGGCAACAGCCAGCTTTCGTCAGCATGTTCTTCATGCGGTTCATGTCTTTTTTTACTCACTGGAGTCGCCATCCTTCTGGCCCATACTAGCGCGTTCGGTAGGAGTTAAGAAGATCGCCAGCTTTTGGCTGATGGCAATAGTCGAGATGCCCGATTGAATCGAAAGCAAGCCTTCGACCATCATCAGCTTCAGCTCAACCTCTTTTTTGGAAAGTCGTTTCAGTTTATTTGACATCGGATGCCAAAGGACATAACCGGTAAAAATACCAAGCAACGTCGCAATAAAGGCTGCAGCGATGGCGTGAGACAGTTTTTCCATGTTACTAAGGTCGGCCAAGGCCGCAATCAGACCTACGACCGCACCGAGTACCCCCAGAGTAGGAGCGTACATCCCGGCTTGGGAGAAAATCAGCGCGCCGGCGCGATGTCTGTCTTCGGTAGCGTTAATGTCTTCCATTAGCACATCGCGTACGAATTCCTGATCATTACCATCAATGATCATACGCATACCTGTACGCATAAAGGGATCGTCGATCTCTTCGACCTTGGATTCCAGCGCGAGCAGACCTTCACGACGGGTAATCGATGCCCAATTGGTAAACGTGCTGATGAGCTCCTTGCGATCCAGCAGTTTCTGCTGGGTGAAAATAATTTTAAACAGCTTAGGTACCCGTTTAAGTTCTTCCATCGGAAAAGCCATGAATATACTCGCTGACGTTCCGACAAAAATAATCATGTAAGCAGCGGGATTGTTGACCAAGTTGACGACTGGCGCGCCCTTTAGGATCATCCCGACGACCAGTGACACAAGCCCGAGCACAAGTCCAATAATGGTTGAAATTTGCATGATACACCTCATCCATGAGAATAGAATTTGAATCCTTTCATGCCGCCGGGGTCGTCCTTGCCCCAAGCGCGTCATTATGAGACGGATTATAGTATTTATCGACAAAACTCTCTTTTTTGTTAAGGGCGAATTTCCGGTATAATAAGATGATATGTATTGAATGGCGGAAGAATTGGAGGAAAACGCATGGGAGTGAAGCATGGGCGGGAGTATGAACAAATTTTGAACGAATTGACAGAGGCAGTAGGTCACATTCCAGACAGCTATGAATTTTTCGAAATGGATGCAGTGGATTGGGACAAGCTGGACCCGTCGGGACGGCGGGAAGTCAATGAAGCACTGGCGGAAGATTTGTTTTATGCGCTCGGCACAGAGCCCGTAATTGCTGTAGGCAGCGGCGTTATGATCTATAAGCCGGATCAGCATCAGATCTATGTCCTCATTGGAGATGAAGAGTTAACGTCGGTTCCTTTAATTTGAAGGCCGGCTTATGGATTTATCAACGGGGCCGTGGTAATATGTACACCATTATACCGTAGTTTCGGCCGCGCTCAAGCGACTGAAAAAAGGCTTCCGTATTAAATAGGGAGGAATCGTAACATGCCTTTTACACAAGAAGAGATTGAAGCACACCTAGAGAAACTGGAGGGCTGGGAACTGGAGGAAGGACGTTGGATCGTTCGGAAATATAATTTTTCCAGTTTTATGAAAGGGATTGCATTTGTGGATGAAGTTGCCGCTATATCTGAGGCATTCAATCATCATCCTTTTATTACGATTGACTACAAGACTGTGACCCTGCGTTTGACCTCATGGGATGATGGCGGTATTATGGCCGTGGATATTAAAGAAGCTCAACAATATAATGAAGCTTTTGAGAAAATGCGCAGCAGTCATTGATCGCGTGATGACCTGCCGATGATAAAAAGCGCCTTCGCTATACAACAAGGTAGTTGTATAGCGAAGGCGCTTTTATCATCGAGTCCGAGTCTGCTGTTGGGGACGATATACCATACAATGGAACGGCTTTTTGCCATCGGGAGTCTGGCGTTCATAGGTATCTGTAAGCTCAAATCCAGCTGCCTCGTAGGCCCGGATGGCACGCCCATTCCAGGTGAGTACCTCCAGGTCAATCTCATTCTGCGGATTTCGCCTTCTGGCTTCCTCGGCAATCACGCGGACAAAATCAGAGCCTCTGCCTTGCCCGCATCTTTCGGGATGCATTCCAAGACCCAGCCGGGTTACACCAATCATAGGGAAATATTGAGCAAATCCGGTCAGTGTGTTCTCCTCATCCAGTATGGCAACATATTGTTCTTGGCGAAGTGTGGCATTTCCAAATTCGACTTCAAGCGCCTTCATTTGGTCCCAGGGCAGCCAACCATATATATCGTAGGGTGGATCATAATGCCATTCACAGATTGCGGCCGCATGATACTCGTCCATCGGTACGATCCGGAAATTTGAAATTGAGGCTGGCATGTCTTACCACATCCTTTTGCAGGTACTTAAACTATTAACAACAGATTGTAGACAGGTAATCGAGGAATGGCAAGGTGTTTATTTCAGGTCTAAGTCGGATATAAATTTAATAAGAAGGATTTACTGCTAATGTTGCTCCCCCTGGCGATAACAGTAAAACCGGCGATGTTCGCCTAAAATTGAAACTTTTTTGGGTTTCAGTTCGTAAGTAATCAAATAACGGTTGCTGATGTGGAGAACATAAAAAACCGCAATTCGATCCAGTCAGAATCAAATTGCGGCTAAGTTCAATTGCTGTTGGGTCGTTATTCTACGTTGTCGTCATCAGGAGTTTCAGAAGCAACGGTATGGTACGCGTCTGTGCTCATAATTCTTTTTGCACCAACATAACGGTTAGCATAATAACTTTCGTTCAGTGAGCTAATTATCACACCGCGTGAAGATGAGGAATGGGCAAATTTCCCTTCACCCATGAAGATGCCTACATGGGAAATGCCTCTCCCTGTGGTATTAAAAAACACCAGGTCTCCAGCTCTCATTTCGTCGCGGGATACGGAAGATCCCATTTTGAATTGTGATCCAGATTGATGTGGCAGTTTAATTCCCAATTTGTTAAATACATACATTGTAAAGCCGGAGCAATCGAATCCGTCGAGTGTAGTGCCTCCGCTTCTGTAGCTCGTTCCTTTGGCATCCTGGATGACTTGGTCCATCTTAGAGTCTGCAAATACACTGCCGCCACCCAATGTAAGAGATGTAAAGGCAATGGCAAGACCCATAGCTGCGATCGTTAGCTTCTTTTTCAAAAAAATATACCCCTTCCAACGCCTACGAGGTTAGCTTAAGGATTCGGTAGAAGGTTCCCCTATGATCACTCTGTTGCGAGATCAATTCACCCAAACTTGGTTCCCCCGCTTCCTAGGTGCCAGGAATTAGGCTTAACTTATGATGTGCACCTTGGAGAGCAGTATTCACGATAACGACTTTTAAAATAAAGGTTACAATAAAGATTACAAAGTTGTTACTATCAGTTCACTGCGATTATTGTAACAAAGTCGGCTGGCTTTGGCAAATGTTTCATCGCAAAAAGTTACAAAAAAAATCTGCCTCTGACATCTCAGGGGCAGATTATGTTAATAGTACTTGGTTAAATGACGTTTTTGAGGGAATGCACAGGGGTTCTTCGACAGCTCAAAAAGAGAGGAGACGCATACAGGGTGAGCTCAGCCTCTGGAGATGTCGGAATGCCATAGCTGATACTGTGAGCTGATATGCCACAGCCTGACCAGACTGGTAACAAAATGATACGATTGCTGGAGAATAAGTGCCAGCATCCCCGTCCAAATCATCGCCACAGTGCCAAATAGGCCGAAGACCAGCAGCACACAAGCGCCGAGCGAAAGCGAGATGCCAACGGATGGAAGAATCTGGCGAAAGAAGGCAAGCAGAGATGACAGTATGGTATGACCACCGACGGTGCCCAATTGCATGTACAGGATGCACTGCCGGATGAACCAGCCGTATGCGATCCATCCGACAGCATAGGGCAGTATATGCAGCAGATAAGAGGGGGATTGCAGCGCTCCTGCTGCAATAGGGTAGAGCCTCGGTATCACCCAGATAGCAGGAAGCAGCAGCAGCCCCAACTCGACGATATAATAGAGCATCGACGACAAGCCGTGACGTTTCATCCCGCGGAAAAAGGACAGACTTTGCGGCTCAGTCGTATGGGTGTGCAGACTTTGATATATTCCCGCTCTAATAAAGGGAGTGATCAATATACGCAGCACCGTCGCCCCCAGCAGCAGCCACAAGTATATATGCACTTCCCGGTTGTCCATTAGGGCTATCTGGCTTTCCAGCCAGAACAGAGTCTGGCCCAGCTCATTGTGCCCCTGATCGGGATAGCGCAGCAGCAGAGGGGTAACGGCGGATTGTACCAGCCGATAGAGAAATACTCCCCACAGCAGCCGATACAGAAATAAAATAATGACAATATAAAATTGTATGCGCACAAGCGCCCAGCCTTCTTTTATAACCGTCCGCATTTATAGACACCTCACCATGACAGACTACCAAGCAGTGTCTCCAACAGCTTGGTTACACTTATGCTCCAACGGGTTTGCTGCTTTTCGCTTAGTTCAGCCTTCAGGTTATTATTGATATGCTTATTCTCCAGCGCAATGGTATACAGTGGATCAAGGGTCACGTATGAAACAGGAGAGCTGCTTTTGATCCGATACGTCGTGCTTTTCTCTGTGCCATTCCAAGCCTTGAATATCGTAGTGCCATCCTTGAAGGTAAATTGAACGGGAATTTTGGGATAATCCGCGCCTTTTTTGCTCAGTGTCACGACCGCTTCGTATCCATTCTTCAGCTTATGGCTTGTGATGCGATCTACCGAAAAATCCGCCATCTGGCCGTCATATACATATTGCTCAAAATAGTGGCTCCAGGAGCGTCCGGTGACTCTCTCAACAATACGTTGAAAATCCTGTGAGGACGGATGTTTGAAACGATACGTCTGAACGTAGGTGCGCATAATGCGATCCATTTTTTTCATGCCTACCTGGCGTTCAATCCCCCGTAGCACCAGCTTGCCCCGGGAGTAGGCATTTTGCCCATATTCAACTGAGGAGCCATACTTCCATGACTCGCGGTTTAGCGGTTGTGGAGATGCTATCTGGCCCGCCTGTAGCGGCAGGTTAGGGTTGATCCCGTATTCCTGCTCCATGAGTCGTTCTTCTGCATAAGAGGTGAAGCCTTCATCCAGCCACGGTTCCTCAAACTCATTATTGGCTACCATCCCGTAGAAATATTGATGCGCAATTTCGTGAACCACTGTCCTCTCCAGGTTATAACCGGGATTCAGGTCATCTGCGGCGGCGGCCGTGATCAGTGTCGGGTATTCCATACCGCCGGCGCCACGGCCCGTTTTGGGGGGAACCACAATGGACAGGGTGGAATATGGGTAAGGCCCGTACCATTTGCTGTAGTATGAAAGGGCGGCCTTCGCTGCGCTTATATAGCGACCCTTTAGCTCCTTGTGCGACGGATCAAGGTACAGCTTGATTTTGACACCAGGCACTTCATCAGTAGAAAAGGGCTCTTCTACCGTTGCAAAGTTGGGTGAGGCGGCCCAGGCAAAATCGTGCACATCATCGGCATAAAATTGATATATTTTCTGTCCGTTCTGTCGGACTGCTCCACGTGTTGGAAAGCCGGTCGCGGCTACGATGTACGTTTCAGGCACTCGAATCCGTATGCTGTAAATTCCGAAATCAGCATAAAACTCGGAGTTGCCGTGATATTGGTGGAGATTCCAGCCTTCCTCGGCTCGTCCGCGCTGTCCTGCGGTTTCATAAACGCTGAGTTTGGGAAACCACTGCCCTGCCATTACAAAATCATCTGTTACCCCCATCCGTGCGAAGATGGCAGGCAGCTTCACTTCGAACTTCATATATAGTGTAACTTCTTCGCCACCCCGTACCGGCTTGGGTAGACGTACCTTCATAAGCGAGCGGTCGTCTGCGTTGCCGTCATCCGGCTGTACATACTGCGTACGGTGCATAAGGGATAAGCCATCCTCCGTTTTCAGCTCGGTCAGCGTCATGGAGCCGAAGCCGTTCTTGGGCATGGTGTCCCCGCGCAGCTTGCCTCCGGATTCCTTCATAAAGGTGGTTTCCATGGAAGAAAAGGCGTTCGGGTATAGATGAAGATACAGATCGTTCACAGTTTTCTTGCCCGGATGCTTCCAGGTCAGCATCTCTGTGCCTCGTAAAATGCGCCCTTCTTCGAGGGATACATCAATGTGATACTCCACCACTCGTTTGCTGAGGATTTCACTAGCGGACTGTGAAGGATTCCTGGGCAGCTCAGCCGAGATGTTTGCCCCTGGAGGCTTGCCCATATTTGGCGCAAGCGCAGACTCAGATGGGGAGCCGTATGATGGTTTGCCTGTGAATTGCGGATCGAATTGTGATTGCGGCTGCCAAGCCAACCATAACGTCCCTGCGAGAAGACCGAGGGCTAGTGTAGACAATAAAATGATTTTGGTGCGTGCTGGGGTCATACAATGGATACCTCCCGTTGACAAGCATCTACAGCATGTATATGTTTGCTTTCGGAAGATTATTAGTTAAAATATTTGTAGTGTAAAATAGTGTGTGAAGACGGAAAATGGAGGCCTAGTAACGCATGAGTGAAAATCAGCCGGACGGCAAAAAACAGATTGCACTGAACATTGTCAGTGGCAAGAGTAAACATAAGGGCTTCGGTGCAGGCTCAATTGATCTGAACAGCATGTCCCCTGTTATCATTGACCGGGGAGAGGCAAAAATTGATATGGGTGCCATGCATGCCAAAAGCAAAGTGGAACGTGGAATCAAGTTCTCTACGAATAAAGAGGACGTACCGAACGGACGCCAGGTATGGCTGGTATGGGTAGCCGTGGACCGCACGCCTGAAGGACGTATGTACGGCGGCGCGACAGCCTGCGAGATGCTGATTGATGACGAAGCCAAACGCGGCTGGAAGATTCTCGCCGATCACGTCAATCGTATGGACTACGCGCTCAAGCGACGGTTCATGCTGGATGATCTTGGGAGTGAGGAAAAAGCAGCGCTCAAAAGCCTGCTGATTTCGCATAATCAGGAATGGTGGGACGCTTCGCCAGAGGAATTGAAGCAGGCGCTGGAAGGATAAAGTGGATAAACATAGTAATAATATTTTAAGAAAGTAGCCGCTCTATTGGCTGCTTTTTTTAATACGATGGATATTGCTAATAAGAAGTTACTTGAGATTATAATAAAAAAAGTGGTAATTGGAAACCTTATTAAAGCTTTGTGATGCTTTCAATTCTAAGCTTTCAGACCTCATAGAATATGTACCAAACAAGTAAAACAACGAGGAAACCCGTTAAATTCTTGAAGAGAAAAACTGTATTTACGTTATAAAATGAGCTATACTGAGATAAGAATAGTAAAAGGAGCCGTGCGCTAACACGACTCCAGTATACAACAGCTGCTTAAAGAGCAGTCGGCAGTAGGTTCCAACGATAGACCGTTACCTTGGGGAGGGCGGTCTATTTCTTAAGCAATGCCAGAATGAACATGCCAAACATGATCATTAGGGAAATTGCGTCTATTTTTGACGAGAAGAGTAACGAGTGCATATACTTAAAACAACCTGACTGAGATAAACGTGATCTTAGTAGGTTATTTTTTGTCAAAAATATATGAACAGATAAAGCCTTGACATTCAGGAAAGGCACTTACTATAATTCAAATAAAAATCGGTTACAAAATCCGATTTTTATTTATTTCTCCTGTGGAACCGGTTCCCAAAAGAGTGTAGTTAAGTTCTATTCATTGTTTTTGAATGCAATCTGTTAAGAAAGGTGGCATCGTTATGTTTAAATGGTTGAAAAAGAAGACAGCTTCTCGTATTGAAGAATTCGACATGGCAGCGCCAGTTAAAGGACGCGTGGTTTCCCTTGAAGAGGTTCCAGACCCTGCTTTCTCTACGAAGGCTATGGGGGAAGGCATCGCCATTTATCCGGCCGAAGGCAAGGTTATAGCTCCTTTTGCAGGTAAAGTCGCTCATGTCATGGAGAAAAGCAAACACGCTCTGATCATTGAACATGAATCCGGGGTACAGATTTTGATACATGTAGGGATTAATACAGTCTCTCTCAAAGGACAGGGCTTTAATCCTCATGTCCAGACAGGAGATAGCATTAAAGCAGGCCAGTTGTTGATGGAATTTGATCTGGATGCGATTCAACGGGATGGATTGCCGGTAATTACTCCAGTCATTGTTCCGGACGGGCAAGAGATGATCAGCCATGTGGAAATATTGGAAGGTTCATCTGCTTCTCCAGATACACCTGTATTAAGAGTCCATTTGAAAGACTAACTGGAATTTCCGGTTAGTCTTTTTTTAGATAATTCATTTACCAGTCAAAGGACTGGAATGAACATCTGAATCAGAAGATAGGATTCACATATTTCAGCTATCCGCCGATTTCAAGCTTTCGGTATGAATAGAATATGTATCTGACAAGTAAAACGACGGAACAGTCAGTTGAATTTATGAAGAAAAGAACTGTATTTACGTTATAAAATGAGCTATACTGAGATAAAAATAGTAAGGGGGCCGTGCGTCAACACGACTCCAGTGTACAACCACTGCTTAAAGAGCAGTCGGCAGTAGCGTTCAACAATAGACCGATACCTTGGTGGGGGCGGTCTATTTCTTTTTCATGAGGTAAGTAATGCCAGAATGGACATGCCAAACATGATCATCAAGGAAACCGCGTCTTTAACCTCCACAGGCATCACCTCCCTTCGGGGAGACTAGCCGATCGCCCTTTTAGCCGTATGTTGTACTAGCAAAGTATACCACAAGACAGACGTCTTTAAGGTGATAATTACTTGATTAAGTCTTTATTTAGGGGTCACAAAATCGATTCCTATACTTTAATAGCCAACGATTGCTACCAAATGAAATCTAATGCAGCCAATGATCAGGGATGCTTAGAGAAGGAGGTAATATGGTTTTGCGATTACCTTTTGCCGAATTCAATTGCGCTTGCGTAAGAAAGATACTGCCTTCGAGATTGGCCCCGCTTAAATCCGCATCTCTAAAATCTGCGCCGATCAGGTCGGTCATTCTCATATCAGCTTCTCGGAGATCAGCAGCAATAAGCAGCACTCCCCTCAAATTGGCCCCTCTCAGATTAGCCCCTCTTAAATTCGCGCCCATCAGGTCTCTTTGTTTCAGCTTTTTATTATACTTACTGTGCTCCATGTTTTTCTTTACCTTTGCCCGCACTAATTCACTTGTTTGTAGCAGTAAATCATTGATTAGCGCCCTATGGGCTGGTACATGAAGATTTAAAAGGGATTCTGGGTCTTGATCCGTAAGCTGCTCGGTTTTTGCTATCGCTTTTTGCAAGTCTGCATAGATGGGGCGAGCCTCTGCCAGGCTAAGGGCTTCATTTAAGTAAAAAAGCATTTCGTGTAGCTGCTGCATGACGGGAAGTAGATTAAACATTTCTTCAGCGATTGCCGGGCTGTCTCGCCAGCTTTTTCCGCTGTACGTAACTTGAGATATCTTTTGACCTGCCCCAAAGCAATCATATACGGTACAGCCTCGCAAGCCGCTATTTCTTAGATTCGTATGAATATTACAACGATAACCCGCATTCAGGTTTTGACAAGGAGTTCCTCCATCCTTATTAAAGGCAAAATCAGCAGATTTGGCATAAGGCAAAGCTACACAGCATAACCCAAAACATTGGTCACAATCTGCACTAAACTTTTTTTGAATATGGCTCTGATTCATTAACTCACTAGACAATGATCACACATCCTTTTACTAGCACCTATCGAATGTAATATTAGCATTTAGAAAGATAGGGGATTGCCTTTATTATATCTATAGCCTTTATTTCAAGTAAATATATATGAGCTAGCGCTTAAAAATATGGGGAATTTGCTAATTGGCGATAGCGCTCTTGCCTTGCCTAACACAACAAAAAGGGTTGGAGCAGGGGATAATCCCCGATCCAACCCGTATTTCTTGCCTCCTTACAGCTCAATCCCCCATATAAGCTTACCGTTCATATACCCGGTAACCAGTTCGTTGTCTGCGAACTGACTGCTGGATGCCTTGAATGAGTAATCGTCAGCCTGGTTGTAATTGGACCAGTCGGTTTTGGAGAACCGAGCTTGGACTTCTGCACTCTGGCCGGGATTAAGCGTTCCAGCCGAACTCGTAAAGCCAATTTCCAGATAATAATCGGCTCCGGCAACCCGAGTCGCCAGTTTAACGAATTTACCGGTTACATTCGCACTCCCGATACTGGACCAGTCGCACCAGAAGTTCTGTGCCTTTTCCCCGTCAATCGTATAGTAATACCGGAGTTTCACATCACTTAACTTTATCGCCGAATCACCGGTGTTGATTACTTTGAATCTGGGTGAAATTCCATTGGTGGAGGCACTCGTGTTGCCATTGAAGGCTTGGATCGTCAAGTCTCCCGCCGGTACAGGAACACTGCTGTCCACTACATTTACTGTAAGGACAGCGTCTTTTCCTCCACTGAAATGAAAGGTTATCGCATTCTGGCCCAGTGGCAGTGTGGCAAGATAGGATTTGCTCAGAATGACAGCAGCACTTGATTCCGTATAATCCTGTCCCGATTTAAGGGTATAATTCCCACTTTTTATGCTTGCAAGCTGGTTTCCATTTAAAGTAAGGGATACAGGAATATCCTGCCCTAGATTCTTTGCTTTATCATATGTCACATTCACAGGCGTAATCGCAGCGCCCGGTGTTGAATCGACAATTTTGACTTTTAATACGGAATCTTGTCCTTGATTAAAATCAAAGACGATCGAATGCTCGCCAACCGGCAGCCCAGCCAGGAATTCTTTTTTCAGCAGCAGCGTATTTCCGCTCAAGGTATAATCCTTAGTCACGGTCAATGCATTGGCACCAGCTCGGAGAGCGGTTAACGTATTGTCGTTAAAATTCACGGTTATGGCTTTGTCGCTTTGATTGGGCGAATATTTGTCGAATTCGACGTTTGTAGGTGTGATGGATGCTCTTGGGGTTTTATCGTCAACCTTTAAATCGGGCAGCTCATCCAACGTGATTACATAATCACTTTGATAAAGCGTTGTCAGGGTGTCTGGATAATTAAAGGCGGAACTCATGAGATGCTCGCCATACCAGGGTAAAAAGTAGAGCCATCCCGATTTTTCCTCTGTCAGGTTCTGTACGCTTGGGACGGTGTCGTTCTCCGTCATGGCCACCATTTTCTTGCCGTTGGTTAAATCAACAAGTTGATAGAAAATCGAGGTAATGGCATCCTCATTGGGTACGCCGGACAAACCGTCATAGCGGTTGTAGACCGTATTGTATTTATCATAGCCGACAATATCCACCTTATCGTTGCCAGGATACCATCCGGGAGAAGTGCTGTATACATAGCTGTTGTAGGTCCAGATCAAGTTGTGCAAGCCGTACGTCTCCGTAAGTTCGGTATAGAGATGATCCCACAGCTGTTTGTATACATCCGCGCCTGCCGAAGCCCACCAGAACCACGCGCCTTCCCCTTTCAACCCGCCGTTGCCTTCCGCCTCATGATAAGGACGAAAAATAACCGGCACATGGTTATCTTGCAGAATCTGCAGCTGTTTCGCCAAATCCTTAATGGTCATCTGCACGTATTGATATTCTTTAGTACCGGGAACCACCGCATTGGCTGTATTAAAATTGGTTTCCGTCGGCTTGTAGGTGGCGTTCTTCCAATCCACAGACTCCCCGAGCTGATAGGCGGTGAAATTTCGGGGCACATTGATATGCCAGGAAGCTGTCGCGATCCCGCCCCGTTTATTTACCCAATCGATCATCCGATCGGTTGTGCCGTCCTCCCAACCGTACAGCGGATTATAGTTCATCAAATCAAAGCCGCGGATTGCCGGATACTTTCCGGTTAGATTGTGAATCCAATCAAACTCCAATTCAGTATTGCCGTTATTGCCGCCTCCGTAAATCTCCTGCTGACCGGAGATCATATGGTTGCCGTAAACCTCCGTTAAATAATTCATCAAACGTTGAGTTTCCGGTGTGGCTTTAGAATCGGTGAGGACAGGCTGCACATCCAAGGGATCAAGATCAGCATAATCCACAGTGAAGGTGTCAAAATAAGCGAATCCCCAACCGGCCTTCAGTTGGATGGTGTTGCTTCCTTGTTTCAGCTTATGAAAGCCAAAATCGAAATTCGACCACGTGGTCGTGTAAGGCAGCATATACGAACCTTTGGCATCGCCGTTAACAGTTAAATATTGAAGCCTGCCGTCAGGGCTCAGCTCCTGCATATACCGAGTGGAGATCGCATACATGCCGGTTTCCGGGACAGTCACTGTAAAGGTTATTGTGCCGGAATTCTGCATCCAGACAAATCCACTTCCGGAGAATCCGGGCTTGGGTTGTCCGTAAATTTTAGTCGCCACTTGAAGATCGGAGGTGAGCTGGGCGTCTTCGCCTTCAATCGTGAAAAGCGTGGTGTCTGCATGAACGGGCACTGGTATCAATCCAAGCAGCAGAGTAAATGCCAGCATAATTGCACTTGCAGTTTTGAGCAAATTTTTCACTTTCATCTTTCCTTTCTATGTAAAAGATGATAAATAATCGCACAACCTATCAACTCATGGAGGCGATTTCATAGTAAATATAGCATATGAACCATATTTTGTAAATATATAAACATTAAATAGTTTTGCACTTTGTTTTTCTACAATCCCTACGTCCTTCCACTCTTCTTTTCCCAACGTCAACCACTGTTATTGGGTTTGAGCCTTATTTCATGTCAGCCAGGAATTAATAGGCATTGGATTTTGCATGGAAGGACAAATGAATTCATTATAGAATTTATTAACAAATATAAAGATTATAGTAATTTGAAGAAAAAAGAGATAGATAAAATCGATGATTGCTTGTTTTGAGCCGGATACAACGTCCTTAAAATTTTTAAGGGAAGTGCATTTTTAATATTCCTTTATAGGAATACTCCCGATGGGGTATTCTTTAATCAACAGGACAAAAGTTATCCTGAATAAAGGAGATGATTAAACAAGAAGCTATTAGATATAGAGGTGAGTAACATGTCATGAAAAAATCCGAAATGGACATAACGATGCTGAGTGCTCTAGCTGAACCGAATTATTCCATATGAGGAGTGTATAAATTGATGATTAATATTATTGGTCAAGTTATGCTGTATGTGAGTAACCAAGACGAATCCAGAGATTTTTGGACAAAGAAACTAGGGTTTGAGGTCATTTCTGAAAAAAACAATGGACAGATGAGGTGGATAGAAGTTGCTCCTAAGGGTGCAGCAACTAGCATCGTTCTTCATAATAAAGAGTTTGTTGCCAAAATGAATCCTGAATTGAATCTGGGAACACCATCTATAATGTATTTCACGGAAAATCTCGATCAATTACATCGTGATTTGACAAACAAAAATATCACAGTTGGAGAAATTGTAGAACTTCCCTCCGGAAGAGTTTTTAACTTCGCAGATAATGAAGAAAATTACTTTGCTGTAATGGAAAAAAGAAGTTAAAAAAGTAAGTAAAATGAAATGAACTTTCGAACCCCATTAAGGTTTTAAACTGATGGGGGAGACGTAAGGGAAACAATAGTTGAATAAGTCACAAAAGCAGCTAATCAAAATGATTAGCTGCTTTTGGTCTAGATCGGGTTATGCTTTTGCCAGATTCAATTGCCATGAAACGCCGTATTTGTCTTCAACCCATCCAAATTGCCGGCTTACGGGTGAGGGCTCAAGAGGCATTAGAATTTGGCCTCCCTGCGATAGCTGATCAAACACACGGTGAATTTCTTCTTCTGAATCACAGGTGACGAATAATGACAGAGCCGGGGTAAAAGGGTGCTTGTTCTGATGATTGTAGTCAATAGCCATAAAGGTTTGTCCCTTGAGGATAAATACAGAATGTAACACGGTTCCATTTTCCTGATGAAGCATGCTAATGATGTCAGACGGCTTAAATACGGAAGTATAAAATCGGATGGCTTCTTCTGCTTGGCCAGGGAACATAAAAAATGTTGTCATTTTCGGTTTAGCATTTTCCATAAGGTTCACTCCTTGGGTTAGATGGTAGATGCTAAACATTCTCTCACTTTTGAAATGAAAATATTCAGCCATGAAAGAGTGCTGCGACTGGTACATCTACCATGCGGATCGCATCGCGAGGAACAGGCGGCGAGTTGGAAAAAGCGATAAATCAGAATTTATTTAATGAATTTTCAAATTTTTATCTTTATTAAGCTTTAAATGTAATCAGCTGAAATCGCAGAATGTGGTGGCGGATATGGGGATTCGCCCAGTCCACGGGCTAATGTCCCGCATAGGATACATCAGCCTAGAACACAAGGAGTGAAACACATGTCTTTAATGCCACAGGTGCCTGTACAACCAGGCACTCCGGGTTCATCCATGCCGTCAGGTCCTTCGCTTCCACAATTTCCTGGTACACAAGGCTTATTCCCGTCACCGATTGGCCCACCGCCAGGTCCGGGTCCGTTCTCGCCGCCGTCAGGACCGATTGGTTCTCCGGGACCTGGGTTTCAAGCTCAGGCCCCGACTGCTCCGCCGCCGCAATTTATCCCACCGCAGCCACTGGCCACAGCCTTCGCGATTGATCCCGCGGCCATGTCCGGTTGCTTGTTCCGCTATACGTTTATATGGCTGAGGAATGGCGAACGTTTCTGGATGTATCCTGTCTTTATAGGCAGAACATCCGTATCGGGATTCCGATGGAATGGTTTCTTCTGGACATTTTTTGGTATAGACACCAACCGGATCGTGTCATTTAGCTGTTTCTGGTAAGCATTCCTTTGGAGAACATCGTACTGAACCGGGGAATTGCGGGGAAGTGGCAACCGATATATAGGACATATGAGAAATAAAATAAAGCAAAAAGACTGAGGGAAACGCTCATAGCGTTCCTCCAGTCTTTTTTTGGGTGCTACTCCATCCACCATCGCTTGAAATTGCTCCACCATGATTTCTTTTCGGCCTGCTGCTCGGCCTGATTAGTCTGTGTCGCTGCCGGTGGGGTGTTCTGTCCTGACAGGGTCTCCTTCGGCTCCGTCCCGCTGACGAATACCTCCAGCCGCTTATCCGGGCTGTCCGGTGCGGCCAGCTTGCCACTGGCCGGATCGATATAGGCGCTGACTACGCCGTCAGGAATGGGAAAGATTTTGGGCGGCACATTCTCGAGTGCTTTTTCCGTATATTGCGCGAAAATCGGTGCCGCCCGCCGGGCATCCTGCGTGCTGATGGCCTTGCCTTTGTCATAGCCGACCCAGACGGCGGTGGACAGCTCCGGCGTGAAGCCGACCATCCAGGCATCGGTGTTGGTCGTGCCGCTCTTCCCGGCAACCGGGCGCTTGATCAGCTTTGCGACCCGGTTGCCGGTTCCGCCTTCCTCGAACACGCCTTCCATCAGGCGTGTAAGGACGTAGGCGGAGGCGGGCTTCACTACCTGCTCAGGGGCGGACTGCGGCGCTTCGTAGAGCGTACGCCCGGCCACATCGGTGATGCGCAGCACCGCCACTGGAGCGACCCTTTTCCCGCCGTTGCCGATCACCGAGAAGGCCGAGGCCATCTCGAACGGGCTGACGGGCGATACACCCAGCGCGAGAGAAGGCACAGGCTTCAGCTCGCTCGTAATGCCCATTTTGCGGGCGAGGTCCATGACTTTATCCGTTCCCACCTTCAAAATGGTGCTCACGGCATAAATATTATCGGACGCTGCAATCGCACGCCGCAGATCAATTTCGCCCAAATATTTATCTCCAAAATTTTTGGGTTTATAGGTTTTGCGGTTGTTGTCGTAGTGAAACAACGTCGGTCGGCTCTCGAACTTGGACGTACTCGTCAGCTCACCCGAATCGAGTGCGCTCAGATACATAATCGGCTTAAAGGAGGAGCCTGGCTGCCGGGTCGTGGCTAGCGCATGGTTATACTGGTTGCCGACATAATTGGTCCCGCCGACCATGGCCTTGACATGCCCGTTGCGCGGGTCGATGGAGATTAACGCCGTTTCCAGTCCGTCGCTGCTCTTCATCCCCTCACTTACAGCCGCCTCGGCTGCTTGCTGCATGTGTATGTTCAGCGTGGTATAAATGCTCAGACCGCCATGCTCCAGCACGCTTTCGCTAATCCCCAGTTGATTCGTGGCGAGCTGACGGACATAGTCACGGAACCAGGGAGCAGCTTCAAGTGTCTGGCGCTGGCTCTCGGGGCGCAGGGCGAGCATTTCCTCATAGGCCTTGGTAGCCTGGGACGGCGTAATTTTGCCGATGAGTGCCATGGAATCCAGCACAATTTTTTGCCGATCCTTTGCATTTTTCATATGATTATACGGCGAATAATAAGTCGGTCCCTTCGGAATACCCGCCAGCAGGGCGCTCTCAGCCAAATCCAGATCTTTTGCCGATTTGCCAAAATACATCTGCGCAGCCGCTTCAATGCCGTAAGCACCGTGACCGTAATAAATTTCGTTCAAATACATTTGCAGCAGCTCGTCTTTGGTGTATTTCATTTCAAGCTGTGCGGTATAGATAGCCTCCTTGGCTTTGCGTGTCCACGTTTTCTCATGAGACAGGTATAGGTTACGCGCGAGCTGCTGAGTCAGTGTGCTGGCTCCTTGTGCCATATCCCAATGAGTCAGATTGACAAGCACAGCCCTGCCCAGACCCTTGAAATCAAAGCCAAAATGATCGTAGAACTTCCGGTCCTCAACAGCCAGTGTAGCTGCAATCAGATCGGGTGAAATCTGATCAAGTCGGACAGGAATGGACTCTTTGCCTCCGGCAGAGAAGGTGGCAATGACTTGACCCTGGCTATCGAGCAGACGTGAGTTCCGGTCCGTATCCGCGAGAGGAAGACTGGTCGTATATAAATAGGCGATCAGAATGCAGGCGGCGATGGCCATCAGGATGGTGAGCGACAGCAGTCCCTGGAACCAGCGAAGCCAGAGCGGCTTGCGTGCGGGAAATCGTCCGGTTGTATTGGCCATCCTGCCACCTCCTTCCATGGTTGATGTTCTCAGTATGGTCAATCCAAAAGTGTCTATTCATCAGATGTGCATATGTATCTGCTTTAATTAGGTACAATAAATATAGCAGACTCGGCGTTTGCATGTTGCACATAAAAGAAAAGCCAATATTTGTGCTGTCGCAACTGAATTACAAGAGTGCGGCCTGGCGATACAAGGGTTGCCGGACACATACTTTGATCAGGAAGAAGGTTGAAATGATGGACTTGTGGTTTACAGAGAAGCAAACTCCCTCTTTCGGCATTACGGTGAAAATCAAACAAACGTATGTCTCTGAAAAAACGGAGTTTCAGGATCTGGCGATGATCGAGACAGAGGAATTCGGCAATATGCTCGTACTGGATGGCATGGTAATGACAACCGTGAAGGATGAATTCGTTTATCACGAAATGGTAGCACACCCTGCTTTGAATACCCACCCGAATCCGAAAAAAGTTTTGGTTGTGGGCGGCGGTGATGGTGGCGTCATTCGCGAGGTGATTAAGCACCCTGAGGTAGAAAAGGCAGTGTTGGTTGAGATTGACGGCAAGGTCATTGAATACTCTAAAACATTTTTGCCTGAAATCGCCGGGAAGCTGGACGAACCTAACGTAGAAGTGCTGGTTAATGACGGCTATATGCATATTATTGAACATAAAAATGAATACGATGTGATCATGGTGGATTCGACAGAGCCGGTCGGTCCGGCAGCGCCACTATTCGAGCGCGGGTTCTACCAAGGCATTTTTGAAGCGCTGAAGGAAGATGGTATTTTTGTTGCGCAGACGGACAACCCTTGGTTCAAGGCTGATTTGATCCAGAAGGTCAATCAGGATGTGAAGGAGATTTTCCCCATTGTACGTGTGTACGGGGCGAATATTCCGACTTATCCGAGTGGACTCTGGACGTTCACGCTGGGCAGCAAGAAGTATGATCCGCTGGAAGTAGACGAAACGCAATTTCCAGAAATGGATACTCGATATTACAGCCCGCGTCTGCACAAGGCGGCGTTTGTTTTGCCTAAGTTTGTGGAGGATTTAACGAAGTAAAGACCATGATGAGCTAAATATACATTCAAATATAGCTGTGCTATAGCATGAAATAAATGCAAATAATCGATTAAATGCGCCGAAGCGCTCTATATTGCCTGTTTTAAGGTGGAAAAGAGTGTTGTAGGCGCTTTTTGTTGTGAACAACATTGAAATTAATCGCAAAATTATATTGGACAGCCAATTTCCTTTTAAGATAAAAGGAGGAAAATTAAGGGTGTGTGTAGAATATACAAAAAACCAGACATTTGACAGAATTGTAATATCAGCAGAGGAGGTTTGGTTATAGGGATACATAACTTGGAAATATACCAAAGAGGAGGAAAAATTTTTGATCAAACGCTCTTTTTATTACCTGTGGGGATCGCAGACGATTTCCAACGTAGCAGATATCATCTACATGTTGAGTGTAGTGGTGTTGGTGTTCAGTTCAAGCAACTCACTGATGACGACCATTTTGATTCCGCTCTTTCGATTGTCTGCCCAAGTGCTTAGCGGGCTTGTTGCACCGATCGTTCTTGGCCGATTTCGATTGACGCGCATTCTGCTATTTTCCCAATTCGGACAGTTTGTCATCTTTACGCTATTGCTGCTTTATTTGTGGACTGTACCTGAGCAAAGGTCCTTTCTGTTTATTTTTGTGATGGTGTTCGGCATGTCTTTTCTCGATGGCTGGACGAATCCTTCACGTAATGCGCTTGTACCTCGTTTGGCTACTGGTGAAGGACTAATGCAGGCGAACGGGATGGTAGCGGTCAGTGATCAAGTGGTCAAATGCGCAGGCTGGGCGTTAAGCGGACTTATTGTCGCTTGGCTGGGCTCCCTGAATACGCTGTTGATCGCATCGTGCTGCTATCTCATTGCGGTAACGGTTACAACCTTCATTCGTGATCCGCTGGATGCAAAACAAATAAGCTCCGAGTCTTCACAATCCTCGTCAGATCCGGAAGAAGCCGCAAACGAAGAAAAACGATCCCATTGGAAAGAGCTTGGGGAAGGCTGGCAGATTATTTGGCATAACCGTCGTATTCGATCTCTGATGATCGTGGATAGCGTGGATACCATTGGGGGAACCTCTTGGCTGGGCGTATTTATCTTGGCTTACGTCACCCAAGTGCTGCATCGGGATGCGAGCTGGTGGGGATTTATGAATGCCTCTTTTTTCTCTGGCAGCATTTTGGGTGGATTGATCGTTGTTGGTTTGGTTAAGCGGTTACAAAAGAACAGCTTTTTGTATATGCTTGGAGCGTTGCTAGTGTATGTTCTGATTACCATTGTATTTGCCTTAAATACAATCCCTGTTGCTGCGCTTGTTCTTTTTGCTGTATCAGGCTTGCCTGTTCAAATGGCTGGCATTATTCGCCGCACCCTGCTACAGACAAGCGCGCCGGCAGACCAGCTTCCCAAGGTGATGGCAGGGATCGATGTTCTTACCAATCTTGCTTTTGGGCTGTCCTTATTATTCCTGGGCTGGTACGCAGACCGGTTTGGCATGGTGCAGGTGTATTTACTGGCTGCGGTTATGACAACCATTGCCGTTTTGATCGGCTGGTGGTATCGACGTGATTTCCGGGAAAGTGAGTCCGTTGATCATCCGACAGCTACGAAGATAGGTATTTAAAATGTACCGTATTTGGTAGGCGTGGCAACATTCATGGGATAACTACATAATTATAATTCTCCCCGGTTGCACAGAAGCATTATCGGAATGACGTTGCCGGTGGTGCCCAGCCTCAACCCAGTCCGCCAATTTAAACTGATGTCCAGGTGCCGGATATACACAAGATCTCAAGGATCAGACAAAAGGAAAACATATGTTCGTTTTTTATTATACAATATGAGGGGCCATTTTTCAAAGAGAAATAAAACAACTGATAGTAAACTACCCAGAATTAGAAAAAGGAGCCGGCTTATTACGACTCCTTTTTCCGTTGTTCAGCTATTATCAGACATAGTGGAATTGATCAGGAGACTGGACCATATCCCGTCAGCCTGCTAGGCCGTAGCGAACTGACTATTATAAAGAGAGGCATAATAGCCACCGCTTGCAAGCAGCTCCTCATGGGTTCCGCTTTCGACGACATCGCCGTTTTTCATGTAGAGGATCAGGTCCGCTTCACGAATGGTTGATAGCCTGTGGGCAATTACAAAGCTGGTTCGGCCAGCGACCATTTTCATAAACGCCTTTTGGATGCGCGCCTCTGTCAGAGTGTCTATGCTGCTGGTTGCTTCATCCAGAATGAGCATAGGCGGATCAACCAGGATCACGCGCGCAATGGTGAGCAGCTGCTTTTGCCCTTGGGACAGGGTATCGCCGGAGCCGTTGATAACGGTATCGTAGCCATGGGGTAGACGTGTAATGAAGCCATGTGCATTGGCAGCTTTCGCTGCTGCGATGACTTCTTCCTCGGTGGCTTTAGGCTTCCCGTAAGCGATATTGTCCCGAATGGTGCCGCTGAACAGCCATGTATCCTGAAGCACCATGCCAAAGTTCTTTCGCAAGCTGTCCCGGGACATGTCGTTGATATTCACCCCATCGATAGATATGGAGCCGCTGTCCACATCATAAAACCGCATGAGCAGGTTGACGAGTGTCGTTTTGCCTGCCCCGGTCTGGCCGACAATGGCGACCCGGGTCCCCGGCCTAACCTCCAGGCTAAAGTCGGTAATAAGAGTGCGTTCCGGGGTATAGGAGAACTTGACATGTTCAAAAAGAATCGTGCCTTTGCTCCGCTCCACTCGCAATGCGTTTGGTTGTTCCGGCTTCTCCGGCGGCGAATCCAGAATGGCAAATATACGCTGAGCGGAGGCTGTAGCCGCCTGGAACTGGGTAAGCACACCCGTAATTTCGTTAAAAGGCTTCGCGAACAAATTGGTATAAATCAGAAAGCTCGATAATCCGCCTACAGAGATTACACCCAAAATGATGGATATACATCCCACCATTGCGGTGACCGAAAAAGTCATGTTGTTTACCAATCGGGTGGAGGGGTTCGACAATGATCCATAGAACTGTGATTTTACCCCGGCTTGATACAGCTGCTCGTTTTTGTCACAAAATTCCTCGAACGAGCGGTTTTCGTAATGAAAGGCGGTTACCACCCGCTGTCCGCCGATCATCTCCTCCACATAACCGTTCAGGCTTCCTAAAATTTTGGCCTGTTCGTGGAACATCCGCTGAGATCGTGTAGAAATAAATCTGGCCACGCCGTATGTGATCGGGGCTGATACGAGTACGACCAACGTCATGATTGGACTGATATATAGCATGAGTACAATAGAGCCGATGATCGTAACCATCCCGGTAATCAGAGTAGAAAAACCTTGCAACAACCCGTCTGACACGGCATCCATATCGTTCACGAACCGGCTGATGCTGTCTCCTTGAGGGTGATTGTCATGGAAGCTTAACGGAAGAATATTAAAATGGTCAAATAACTCCCGCCGCATATCATTTACAGTCTGGAAAGCAACCCGGTTTGTTAAATACGTGAGCACCCAGCTAAACAGGCTGCCTACGACATATACGATGCCCAGTCCGGCCAAAATTTGCGCCACACCTCTAAAATCTACTGCGTCCAGACCCACCATATGGTCGATGGCCAGACCAATCATATAAGGCCCGACCAGACTGGCAAGCACGCTGAGAATCGCACAGACGACAATCCCAATGGTAGTATTCTTATATTGACCCACGTAGGTTAATAGTCTTTTCCAGGTTTCCTTGCCGCTCATTGATCTACCTCCTGCGTTGAGATCTGGGAACGATTAATTTCCTGATATACTTCCGAACGGGTCATTAACTGGTCGTGTGTACCGATCCCGGCAATCCTTCCTTCATCAAATACGATAATTTTATCGGCATGCTGTACGGTGCTTACCCGTTGTGAGACCAGCAGGACCGTCGTATGGGTGCTGTTGTCCCGTAGCGATTTGCGCAGGGCAGCATCGGTTGCAAAATCAAGTGCGCTTGAGGAATCATCTAAGATGAGGATTTCCGGATTGCTTACAATAGCTCTGGCAATGGTGAGCCGCTGCTTTTGGCCTCCCGACAGATTAAGCCCTCCTCGGGTAATCGGGGCATCGTATTTCCCGGCCAGGTTGCCAATAAATTCTTCCGCTTGAGCGATGGCGGCTGCCCGGGCCACTTCCTCATCGGTAGCGTGTTTCTTGCCCCAGCGGATATTATCTGCGATGGTGCCGGTGAACAGCAGCGCCTTCTGCGGGACGATACCGATCTTTTGCCGCAGCTCTGTAAGATTGTAATCCCGGACATCGATTCCATCGATCCGTATACTGCCTTTCACCGCATCATAGAACCGGGGAATGAGATTCACAAATGTCGATTTTCCCGAGCCTGTTCCTCCAATGATGCCGACCGTTTCACCCGGATAAATGTCTACGTCTATGTCGCTAAGCGCCAATTGTCCTGTTGTATTGTATCCAAAGGAAACATGATCAAAAGCGATAGCTGGGACCGTGTTTTGCCGGGACATACGATCTGTTTGGGACAGCGAAGCCTGGATACCATCGACACTATCGGGCTGCATCGACCCTGTGTCTACTACATCTCCGTATGGAGCAGGGGGAGAACCCGGCTGATTTTCAGACGCAGCAGTATCGGAGATCGAAGCCTGCGTATCCAGCACCTCCTGAATCCGTGCTGCTGAAGTAGAAGCCTTGGTGAACAAAATAATCAGATTGGTCACCACAATCAGAGCCAGCAAAATCTGCGTGATATAATTAATAAAAGCGATGATTTCTCCCTGTGTGAGCGATCCGTATTGAATATGGATGCCCCCGATCCACAGGATGGCAATAATAGCTCCGTTGACCACCAGCAGGGTGGCCGGACTAAGCAAAGCGGAAATACGACCGACACGTATGGCGGTCTGGGTCAAATCGTCGGAGGCTGTGTTGAACTTTACCCGTTCGGTGCCTCTTTTGGCAAAAGCTCGTATGACCCGTACTCCGGTCAGATTTTCACTTAGCACCAAGGCGATGTGATCCAGCTTCTTCTGGTATAAGCGATAAAGCGGCGAAGCCTTCGTAATGACCAGATACAAAATTACAGCCAGGATCGGCGTAGCGGCCAGCAATACCAAAGCCAGACGCGCGTCCAGAATCATCGACATCATAATAGCTCCGATACAAATAAAAGGAGCGCGAATGACTAGACGAATGAGCATCGCCACTGCCATCTGGAGTTGATTAACATCGTTGGTGATCCGGTTAATAAGCGAGGGAGTACCGAACTTATCCAGGTCCGCGTATGAAAACGATAAAATGTGCTTGTATATCGTATTGCGCAGCGTAGTACCGAACCCTTGGGAGGCCCGGGCCGCATAAAGCTGACACACCAAAGAGCTGCTAAAGCCCAATACGGTCATAAGCAACATCAAAAGACCCATCTGCCACACATAATGGGTATCTCCTTTGCCGACCCCATGATTGATCATGAGCGCGACCATGGTAGGCAGCAATAATTCCAGAATGGCCTCGATCAACTTAAACAGCGGGCCAAGGATGCTTTCCTTTTTATAAGGCTTCAAAAAAACAGCGAATTTCAGCAAATAAACCATCACCTAACCTGAATGAAATATAATGCCCGTCGAATCAAATACGATAACTGAATATGATTATGTCACATCCCCATCCATATGAAAAATATTTAATATATATTGTAGATATAGGTTTTACATATATCAGACCCGGAGGTCCACGATGGAATTGAGACATCTCAAATATTTTCTGGCGATTGCAGAGACTGACAAATTACAGTGGCTGCAAAAACCGTCTCCTCCTCCAGTGCAGCCCTGATGAAGGACAGGCTTTCCGAATTTCATAGAAACTATGCGGGGGTAAAATTTGAAATTCATGAGGGAAATACGTTCATGATTCTCGACCTGTTGAACAAAGGAATTATAGAGATAGGTATTGTCAGAACACCGTTCAACACGACCGGTTTGGGTTGCAGGTATGCAGCCTCCGAGCCGATGGTTGCAGTGATGACAGAAGAACACAATTGGAACCCCGACCGGAAGACCATTTAAGTTTATAGTTAATTGATAATTATTCATTTTGTAAAATCTCATTTGAATTGCAATCAGGAACTGGATATAGTAGTACAGTAGGATAGCGATAGAATGGAGTTTGAACATATGCCACACATTGCAAAGGTCCAAATTCGTCTTCACAGTCGCCATGACGGAGAAGATGTGGTTCAGGAGCTTCCCGGAGAAGCCATCGTGCGTGGGAAGCATCTATATATAAGGTACGATGAACCGCTGGAAGGCCCTCAGGGGGGGACGACACGGAATACGGTCAAAATCGGACCGGATGAGCTTAAGCTAATTCGTCATGGCGAGGTGCAGTCCGAACAGTCATTTGCGCTTGGCCGCAGATTGCCGGGATTTTACCGATCGCCTTATTTGAACCTTAACATGTCTGCGCATACGCAGAAGCTGGATATCCAGATGGATGGATATTCCGGGCATGTGAGCTGGGCCTATGATTTGTACGTATTTGAGGATTTCTCGGGGCATTTTGCCATCAGTTTGCATATACAGGAGGAGCAACAATCATGACAATCAATCCATTGGAACTTATTAATCAAAAGGTGGCCTCGGCAATTGAGACCGCGATCCTGGCTGCCGGAATCGTGAGCCGTGAAGAGCTGCCAGCTATTACACTGGAGGTGCCAAAGGACAAGTCACATGGTGATTTGGCTACCAATGCTGCGATGCAGCTTACCCGTATTGCCAAGAAGAACCCGCGTCAAATCGCTGAAGAGCTGATCGCAAATATGGATTTGGCTGCCGCTTCGATTAAGAGCGCGGAAATTGCCGGACCAGGCTTTATTAACTTCCGTCTGGACAAGAGCTACCTGTATACCGTTATTAAACAAGTACAAGAGCAGGGAGCAGATTACGGACGTGTACAGGCAGGTGCCGGTAAAAAAGTCCAAATCGAATTTGTCAGCGCGAATCCGACAGGCAGTCTCCACCTGGGCCATGCGCGCGGTGCAGCAGTAGGGGATGCTCTTTGCAACGTGCTTGATTATGCCGGATACCAGGTCACTCGTGAATACTATATTAACGATGCGGGCAACCAGATTTACAACATGAGCCGTTCTATTGAAGCACGTTACTTGCAGGAGCTGGGACAGCCTGCCGAGATGCCGGAGGACGGTTACCATGGTGAAGATATCATCGGGTTTGCCAAAGAGCTGGTGGCCGAAAAGGGCGATGCGCTGTTGTCCATGGAACCGGGGGATCGCGCTGCTTATTTCCGTGAATATGGATTGGAAAAGGAACTGAACAAGATCAAGCGCGACCTGGAGCGGTTCCGTGTACCGTTTGACTCCTGGTTCAGTGAAACATCACTGTACGACAATGGCGAGGTGCTCAAGGCGCTGAACGAACTTCGCGACCGTAATGAAATCTACGAGAAGGACGGAGCTACATGGCTCAACACGACCAAATACGGTGACGATAAAGACCGCGTATTGATCAAAAATGATGGCACTTACACATACCTGACTCCGGATATCGCTTACCATCGCGACAAATATGCTCGTGGATATGACACGATCATTAACATCTGGGGCGCCGATCACCATGGCTACATCCCACGGATGAAGGCAGCTATGGAAGCGCTGGGGAATGACCCGGACAAACTTAAAGTGCTAATTGCCCAAATGGTCAGCCTGTTCCAGAACGGGGAAAAGGTGAAAATGTCCAAGCGTACCGGCAAGGCCGTGACGATGGAAGACTTGATGGAAGAAGTGGGCGTAGATGCGATTCGTTACTTCTTCACGATGCGCAGCATGGATTCCCATCTGGATTTTGATATGGATCTGGCGATTTCAACCTCCAATGAAAATCCGGTATTCTACGTGCAATATGCGCACGCACGTGCGTGCAGCGTATATCGTCAAGCCGAGGAGCAGGGTATTGCTGTACTGCCATTGGCGGAGGTTGACCTGTCCAAGCTGACGACTGAGCACGAATATGACCTGCTGCGCAAAATCGGCGAGCTGCCGGAAGAAGTGGCTTTAGCAGCTGCGAACTTTGCACCGCACCGTATGATTCGCTATGTCTACGAGCTGGCCTCTTTATTTCACAGCTATTATAAGGCAGAGCGTGTCATCACCGAGGATGCCGCTCAGACACAGGCTCGTCTGGCGCTGTTTGGCGCGGTGCGCACTACGATTGCCAACGTATTGAAGCTGGTCGGCGTGTCTGCTCCGGAACGGATGTAAGCAGACCTGGCCCGAATGGAATTATCGTTATAATTATAAAAGGAACCGTCCGTACCACCCTTATCAGCGGGTGGCGCGTCCGGTTCCTTTTTAGCATGAGCTTAACAGCCATGGTATTATTTTGACCGGGCATGCCGCGAGTGGTTCATTTGGCCAGCATTTACTGGAACGTGCCGGGCAAAAGGATGCTTGCAGCGTATGGCACAGGGTATATAAGGTGCATCAGGGGTTGCCGGATGTAAGGCGCATGCTGGTAGTATTGCCAAGCAAGCAAGTTGTGTTCGTACATGCAACCAAGCCGCAGACTGATCTGGTGTGCAATGAGCTGATAGAAGAAGGCTGAGCTGGTCACAGAGACCTTTTAAAAGCCATTCACTCGCTAGAGCCGGGAGCCACGTTAACCGTTTAGCAGGAAACGTTGCCCAACCTATCACGAATGGCTGCTCATTATGACATTGTTCGATTGTTTAGTACATTATGATTTCATGCCCTCCTGTATTAATCGGAAGGCATCTACTTCCCCGAGCTTGGTGGAGAGCAAGTTGCGCCCAGTGCTTTTACGAAGGCGCAGCGGAGTGGCGGTGCGCTTGAGCAGTGCTTTGATTTCCGCAGGCCCCAGTTCCGGTCTCAGGGAAAGGAGGAGTGCAATGCTCCCGGTCACATGGGAGGTAGCCATAGAGGTGCCGTTCATTTCGTGATGCCTGCCGTGTATCCAGGAGGAGACGATTTTCTCGCCAGGGGCGTATATGTCCACAAATTGCCCCCGATTGCTGAAAGGCGCGATACGCCTGTATTTGTCAGTAGCTCCGACCGAGATGGTCTGGGAATAGCGAGCCGGGTAGTCAATACTGCGGCGCTTGCCCTCATTGCCTGAAGAAGCAACGACCACGATGCCGTTATGATATGCTTTATTCACCATATCCAGCAGTGCCTTGCTGCGTGATTTCATACCAAAGCTCATATTGATAATATCGACACGGTTTAACACACACCAGTCGATACCAAGAATAATGTCGGAGACGTAGGCGGCTCCGTTATGGTCAAATGCTTTTACAGGATGAATTAATGCCCTTGGCGCTACGCCGACCATACCTTCATCATAGTTGGATGCCGCGATAGTGCCGGCAATATGGGTACCATGACCGTTATCGTCATAAGGCAGCATTGTCCGGTTGAGCAGATTTATACCTCTGGCCAGCGAATGGCGGAGATCGGGATGTTGGAAATCCGCTCCTGTGTCGATCACGCCGATTCTGATTCGATTGCCTGTCGAGGAAGGCCAAGCCTTGTATGCACGGACCTGCTTGACTCCCCAAGGCATGGCCAGTTTTTTTTCTGCTCTCGGTATAGGGGCTGTCTCCCCGTGAATCTTTATGCGCGTATCTTCTTCAACGGTAACGCCGTTATGATATTTACCCAGCCTTTCTCTCCCTGGTAGCGGGGCAATTAGAGCGCGGATCAGTCGGGCTGGTTGTACTTGCCGCAATCCCGCAAGCTCGGGTTTCATCTTCTTGAGATAGGACAGGCACTCCCAGTATTGGTGGGGCTTATCGAACGTAATAATCTGTTTGTGCCGTCCACTGCCGGACGGCTCCGAAATACCCTCATGCAGACGCTGCAAAAAACTCGGATAGTCCATTTGAGACGGTCCCCCTCCGATGAGCCATGCTGAGGTATTGTATGAGCAAGCGTAAGCGGCTGCATGGGAAACCTGCCCCATTTTCATGGAAATAGGCCTGCTTGTCGTGTCAAAGTAATTGAGGACACATACGATACATGGAGGGCATAAGCTCTTGTGCAACAACTTTGGGGGGGCGCCTCCCGAAGCGGGTACAGTCGAAGACGGGGTTGACCCCGTCTTTTTTATTACGTTAACCGGGCTTGTTTGCAAAGATATTTCTGGAAATTATAATGTTGCTCATGTTTAACTTGCAATTTGCTTCCAAATAGGTTTTACTTAGTTTTGATAATGGATATGTTAGTATTGCATGTATCGTGTGTGCACTGAAACATGTTCTTGTGAATTACGTGTGAGAGGAAGTGTCCCTAGGTGAGTACCCCACTCAACTTAAAAATTGACCAGGAGAAAGTCCACGAGACTCCAATGGTGGATTTGGCATTTATGGTATTGAAAGCGGCCAATACTCCATATTATTACCGTGACCTGATGAATGAAGTCGCCAAATTGCGTGGCTTGTCCGAAGAAGAAATTAATGACGTAATTGCTCAACTATATACTGAAATCAACATTGACGGGCGTTTTGCCTGTGTCGGTACGAATCTGTGGGGCTTGAAACGTTGGTATCCGGTTGATAAATCCGAAGATGCCCTGACAGGCGGCAAGCGTCCTCGTATTATTAACGACGAAGACGATGAAGACGAAGACGACTATCATGAGGATGAAGAGACCTACAACTCTGATGACGACTTCGATGCAGATAGTGAGGACGCCGAAGATGAGCTGTTCGATGGTGAAGATGACGATAGTGATGATGACGTAGTCATAGATGACGAAGATCTCAATGATGAGGACGATACGGAAGATGAAGCTGACGAGGATTCGTTGGATGACGACGACGATTCGCTTCGTTAGGAACAAATGGGAAGGGGAGATAGGTTCTCCCCTTTTTTGTGACCTTTTTTATTGCACCCTTCTGATTTGGAGCTTTCAGGCAGATTCATTCCAATCCTGTTCAATGGGCAAATTAAGACCGATAACTTCCTTGACAGGGGCCTGAACACGGGGTAAACTATTGCTTGGGCTTATGATTGATTCATTTATATGTTTGCTTTTTGTATAAAAGTGCCCCGTACTACGGGAGTGCTTTTTTGTTTTTTATAGGGGTGTTTTCACTCATGAAAGAGGGCTAAGGGCGGCGGTGTGGAAAATAAATCCGCTGCCTTCTTCATGGATGATAATCTGTGCAAACGGGTTACGATAACATCATAATGTCGCCTGAATTTTGCATTTTATCTAGGAGGGTTTTGAACAGTGACAAAGTATATTTTTGTGACAGGCGGGGTTGTGTCTTCCTTGGGCAAAGGGATTACGGCAGCTTCACTGGGAAGGCTTTTGAAGAACAGGGGGCTAAAGGTAACGATCCAAAAATTCGATCCTTACCTGAATGTCGATCCGGGTACCATGAGCCCTTACCAGCACGGTGAAGTTTTTGTAACGGACGATGGTGCGGAAACAGATCTTGACTTGGGACACTATGAACGCTTTATTGATATTAATCTGTCCAAGAACAGCAATGTCACAACAGGCAAGGTATACTCAAGCGTAATCAGCAAAGAACGTCGCGGAGAATATTTGGGCGGTACAGTACAGGTTATTCCTCATATTACGAACGAAATCAAGGAACGTGTATACCGTGCGGGCCGTGAAGCGGGCTCCGATGTCATTATTACAGAAATTGGCGGTACAGTGGGCGATATCGAAAGCTTGCCATTTTTGGAAGCGATCCGTCAGCTTAAAAGCGAAGTTGGACGCGAGAATGTGATGTACATTCACGTAACGCTTATTCCTTATATTAAAGCTGCTGGTGAGGTGAAGACCAAACCCACTCAGCACAGTGTAAAAGAACTGCGCAGCATCGGTATTCAGCCTAACGTCATTGTTTGCCGTACAGAGCATGAACTGTCCTCTGATATGAAGGCCAAAATTGCACTGTTCTGCGATATTGATGCGAACGCCGTGGTAGAATGTCGCGACGCTTCGACCCTTTATGAGGTTCCGCTGAACCTGCGTGAAGAAGGTTTGGACGAAATCGTCGTGAATCACCTGAAGCTGACAACCCCTGCACCGGATATGACCGAGTGGGAAGGGCTGGTTGATCGAATCAGCAAGCTGGATAAAACAGTCGAAATCGCCATTGTTGGTAAGTATGTTGCGTTACATGATGCATATTTGAGTGTGGTTGAGTCACTGTCCCATGCCGGATTTGATGCGAATGCGGACGTGAAAATCCGCTGGGTGAACGCTGAAGAAGTAACTGACGAAAATGTAGCTGAAATGCTTGGCGGCGTTGGCGGCATTCTCGTACCGGGTGGCTTCGGCGACCGCGGAATTGAGGGTAAAATCAGCACCATCCGTTATGCCCGTGAGCAGAAAATTCCATTCTTCGGCATTTGCTTGGGTATGCAGGTATCTGTGATTGAGGTTGCTCGTTCCCTGGCCGGTCTAGAAGGAGCGAACAGCTCAGAGATCAACCCGGCTACCGATTACCCTGTGATCGATTTGCTGCCTGACCAAAAAGACATCGAAGATTTGGGCGGTACAATGCGTCTTGGCCTGTATCCGTGCAAACTGGTGGAAGGCTCCCTTGCTGCCGCTTGCTATAACGATGAGCTGGTATACGAAAGACACCGTCACCGGTATGAATTCAATAATGAATATCGTGAAGTTATTGAAAAAGCAGGTCTTCGTATTTCCGGTACTTCACCGGACGGACGTTTGGTGGAAATTGTGGAGCTTCCAGAGCACCCATGGTTCCTGGCGGTACAATTCCATCCGGAATTTACTTCCCGTCCGAATCGTCCACAGCCATTGTTCCGTGAATTTGTCAAAGCAGCATTGCAGCTTCAAGGTTAATGCAACGGCTTAAAAGACCCCTTAGGGGTCTTTTTTTTACCCCATGTTTCCTGAATGTGAAAGAATATTCCACAATTATGTATAAGAGCAGGATTTTCTTTTTGCAGGAGCGAATATAATTTTAGGTATGGGATGGATATTGTACGTCATCGGACGCTGTTATGGCAATAGCTGCACGATCCTCGTTTTAAGATCCTAGGAGGTTAAAACATTGGAAAAGAAAAAAGTATTAATCGTCGATGACCAGAATGGAATACGAATTTTACTGATGGAAGTATTCGGAAGTGAGGGTTATGAGACCTTCCAAGCAGCGAACGGCAAAATTGCACTTGAAATTGTGGAAAAGGAACCACCTGATCTGGTTCTGCTTGATATGAAAATCCCGGGTATGGATGGACTTGAGATTTTGAAGCATTTAAAAGCGATGCATCCCGATATCAAGGTTATTATGATGACAGCATACGGAGAACTGGACATGATTAAAGAGGCGACGGAACTGGGTGCGCTTATGCATTTTACCAAGCCATTCGATATTGACGAAATGCGAATTGCTGTGAACAAACAACTCAGGGGTGATTAGATCAGTCACTTTGGTTGGGACTCTGTTAGCTAAACAGGGTTTTTTGTTTGTGTTTATGGGAAATACTGAAAGTAAATCCTCTCCTTATACAATTCCATGATTAAACGGCGTCCTGAGCGTGATTTTTGTAAGTGTTGATATACAAAAGCTTGTTTAGTATTTAACATGGGTTGTGGTATAATAAGCCCGTATGTGATGTCGGCTAAAAAAGATAGACAAACCCAAACACCTTTAGGAGGACTGTAACCATGCCATTGGTATCTATGAAAGACATGTTGAACAATGCACTCGAAGGAAAATATGCAGTAGGTCAATACAATATTAACAACCTGGAGTGGACTCAAGCTATTCTGGGCGCTGCTGAAGAAGAAAAATCCCCTGTAATTCTCGGTGTTTCTGAAGGCGCAGCACGTCACATGGGCGGATTCTACACTGTTGTTAAAATGGTAGAAGGACTTATTCATGACATGAAAATTACGGTTCCAGTTGCAATCCACTTGGACCATGGTTCCAGCTTTGAAAAATGTAAAGAAGCAATCGACGCTGGTTTCACATCGGTTATGATTGACGATTCCCATAGCCCGATTGAAAAAAATATCGAAACAACGAAGAAAGTTGTTGAATATGCACATTCCAAAGGCGTTTCCGTTGAAGCCGAAGTTGGAATGGTTGGCGGACAAGAGGATGACGTTGTAGGTGACGTAATGTACGCTAAACTGGACGATTGTGTACGTATCGTGAAAGAAACTGGCATCGATACACTGGCTCCTGCGCTGGGTTCCGTTCATGGTCCTTACAAAGGCGAGCCAAACTTGGGCTTTAAAGAAATGGAAGAAATTCGCAATGCTGTGAAGCTGCCGCTCGTTCTTCATGGTGGAACAGGTATCCCTACACATGACATCCAAAAATCCATTTCCCTGGGTACTTCCAAAATCAACGTAAACACTGAGAACCAAATTGCATTTGCAAAAGTGGTTCGTGAAGTGCTTGCTGCGAAACCGGATGCTTACGATCCACGTACATTCATCCAACCAGCCCGTGAAGCGATCAAACAAACCGTTATCAATAAAATTCGTGAGTTCGGCTCCAACAACAAAGCATAATAACGGATGAACTGTTCGTGTGGACGCACGGACTGGATTCATTTTTGGGTTATTTTTTGGGGTTGCAGATGTATTTCTGCTGCACAAAATATTGAAATTTGTATAGTTGAATAGTTTAGTATGGAAAGCACACCGCTTAGCCGGTGTCTTTCCATTTTCACCACTAAAAAGTAGGATTTTTCGTAGTTTTAACTCATGGTTTGACCGACTGCAAAACACGTAGGGGGACCCTCAAGCTTATGGAAAAATTGATGATCACCGGTGGACGACCGCTTCAAGGTACAGTTTCCATCAGCGGTGCCAAAAACAGTGCTATCGCCTTGATTCCCGCCGCCATTCTGGCAGAGTCGGAAGTCATTTTGGACAATTTGCCGCTGCTGAGCGATGTTGCGGTGTATTCCGAAATACTGGAGGAACTTGGTGCAACGGTTTCCTGGGAAGGCAGTCAGATGAAAATTGATCCATCCTCTATTAAATCCATTCCCATGCCGAATGGATCGGTTAAGAAATTACGGGCTTCCTACTATATGATGGGAGCTATGCTGGGCAGATTCAAGGAAGCGATTATCGGTTTGCCAGGAGGGTGTAATTTTGAACCCCGGCCTATTGACCAGCATATCAAGGGTTTTGAAGCACTGGGTGCGACGATTACGAACGAGCACGGTGCTATTCATTTGCATGCCAAAGAACTGCGCGGCAATAAAATTTATTTGGATGTCAGCAGCGTAGGAGCTACAATTAACATTATGCTGGCGGCCGCACGTGCCAAAGGCGCCACAATTATCGAAAATGCGGCTAAAGAGCCTGAGATTATAGATGTAGCAACCCTGTTAAACTCCATGGGAGCCATTATTAAAGGGGCTGGAACGGAAACGATCCGCATTGAAGGCGTGTCCGAGTTACATGGCTGCCGTCACTCCATCATACCTGACCGTATACAAGCGGGTACATACATGATTGCAGCTGCGGCTACTCGTGGTAATGTATTAATCGACAATGTGATACCCAAGCATATGGAGGCCCTCACTGCAAAAATGCAGGAGATGGGTATCGGTATCGAGGAATATGACGAAAGTATTCGTGTAATTGGTGCGTCTCGTTATGAGCATGTTGACGTTAAAGCCTTAGTTTACCCTGGATTCGCCACGGACCTGCAATCTCCTATGACCAGCCTGCTTACCCAGGCGCAGGGAGTTAGTGTATTGAGCGATTTTGTGTACAGTAATCGTTTCAAGCACGTTCCAGAGCTAGTGCGAATGGGAGCCAAAATTCGCGTAGAAGGCCGATCGGCCATTATTGAGGGCGGCCGTTTGAATGCGGCCAAAGTCAAAGCGGCGGATCTGCGGGCTGGAGCAGCGCTTGTCATCGCTGGACTTACAGTGAGTGAAGGTGTAACCGAGGTGACGGGTGTTGAATATATTGACCGTGGTTATGATCATCTTGTCTCCAATCTGCGTCAACTAGGCGCAGACGTATGGCGTCAGACGGACAACTAGACCACACCCAATGATTGAATGCTTGAAACGGACGAACAATTGAATGCTGAGCGCTATGCAGCCGCTGCTGTTACAGATTGTGGTTCATTCCTAACAATCTTTTATCGGAATTCCGCCATAATCCGGTATAATTCAGGCAGAGGGCTGCATAACTTTGTTTTTTTTGGGTTAAAATTAGGTTAGTGGTGTTTATGATATCGTTGTCTATCATTTTGAAGTATGAATGGACTTAATAATTGAATAGGTGGTTATTATATGGATCTGCAAATTTCCGATTTGGAAGTAATGAAGCTGACCGATATGTACAAGCTGGCCAAGCAATACCAGATCCCGTACTACGGAACGCTCAAGAAGAAGGAACTAATTTTTGCCATTCTGCGTGCGCAAGCGGAGAAGAGCGGATTAATGTTCATGCAAGGAGTTCTGGAAATACTTCCTGAAGGATACGGTTTTCTGAGGCCGATCAATTATCTCCCGAGCACTGAGGATATTTACATCTCTGCTTCACAAATACGCAAATTTGACCTGAGAACAGGTGATCTTGTATCTGGTAAATGCCGGACGCCAAAAGAAAATGAACGATATTTTGGATTGCTTCAAGTTAACGCCGTCAATGGAAGAAGTCCTGAGCAAGCTGCTGAGCGGTTACATTTCCCTGCACTGACTCCACTGTATCCGCAAACCAAATTAGTCCTTGAAACTTCCCCCAACCATTTGTCTACGAGAATTATGGATATACTTGCCCCTGTCGGACTTGGACAGCGCGGGCTCATAGTAGCACCTCCCAAAGCTGGGAAGACGCTTCTCCTCAAAGAAATTGCCAACAGCATTTCTGCCAACAATCCCGAGATTGAGCTTTTTGTCTTGTTGATTGATGAACGCCCTGAAGAAGTGACCGATATGCAGCGTTCTGTTAAGGGCGAAGTTGTAGCTTCTACCTTTGATGAGCTTCCTGAAAATCACATCAAAGTGGCAGAATTGGTATTGGAGCGTGCACTGCGTCTCGTGGAGCATAAAAAGGATGTTGTTATCCTGCTGGATAGTATTACACGTCTGGCTCGTGCGTACAATCTCGTAATTCCTCCATCCGGCCGTACTTTGAGCGGGGGGATTGATCCAGCGGCATTTCATCGTCCGAAGCGCTTTTTTGGCGCAGCACGGAACGTAGAGGAAGGCGGCAGTCTGACGATCCTTGCAACAGCGCTGATTGATACGGGATCACGTATGGACGATATTATCTATGAAGAGTTTAAAGGTACAGGCAACATGGAGCTTCATTTGGACCGCAAGCTGGCAGAGCGTCGAATCTTTCCTGCGATTGATATTCGCCGTTCCGGTACGCGTCGTGAGGAAGTTCTGTTAAATAAGGAAGAATTAGATACGATTTGGGCTATTCGCAAAAATATGACGGAAAGCCATGATTTTGTAGAAGGTTTCCTCAAAAAGCTGCGGAATAGCAAAAATAACGCTGAATTTTTGGCTTCGTTTGATTTGACGGCATCTTCTGGCGGCTCGCCAAGCAGCTCAGGTGGCCAACAACGGAGAACGACGCGTTCCACCACAGCATCGGTACAGGCCACAACAAACTAAATCCAATTTGTATTTTATCTGTTCCACGAGTTCATGGCCGCTGCGATTCATTCTGTTATTGGCAGCGCCGCTTGACGGAGCGAAAGGAGTTCCATAAATGTATTTGGTGTATGCCGACGAAAAAGGCAATGTATATGATCATGCTTCTTTGTATGGGCTTGCACGCAGTGCGGACATGATTGTTGAAATCATGGAGGATGAGCTGATTCCGTTACCGGAAGGAGCTACACTGGTAGGTTTGCCCAATACCCGCCCGGTCGGTATGAACCCTGAGACAGGGGAAATGGTTTCTCTTCCTGGGGAATTTCAGGCAGTAGGCGCATTGTTGCCGCAAGGCTTTACACGCTTGTGTTTGCCAGGATATGTAAAAACCGATAAAGAGTATAAGCTTCCCTTGTTTGGTTATTCAGCTGTAGTCTGGAAGGATGGAGCATTTTATGTAACAGCAGAGCAGAGCGATAGCCCATCCCAATGGAATCCGGAAAATTGTGACCGCGATCAGGTCAAATTGGGAGTTCAGCGGATGACGAAGCAATATCCGGAAAACCGGCTATACCAGCATTTGTCTAACTGTGCCCTAGGCTATGAGTGTCTTACTTCCTCGAACACATTCCTGAATCGTTGGGAAGGGGGAGTTCCGGTATCGTACTCTTGCAATGCCGGGTGCTTTGGCTGTATCTCCGAACAGCCGGATGACAGCGGCTTCGTATCTCCGCAGACAAGAATGAATTTCCGTCCTCGTGTCGAAGAAATTGTAGAGGTTATGCTGGAACATTTGAAAACACCGGAGTCTATCATTAGTTTTGGCCAAGGCTGCGAAGGTGAGCCTTCTACTCAAGCCAAGCTGATTATTGATTCAATCAAAGAGGTGCGCTCCATTACCGATATGGGGTATATCAATATCAATACGAATGCGGGCTTGAGCGATCATATCCGGGGCATCGTGGATGCAGGGCTTGATCTGATGCGGGTCAGCACTATTAGTGCGCTGGACGATCATTACAATGCTTATTACAAACCAAGGGGCTATACATTAGCCAATGTGGAAAAATCACTCCGATATGCCTCAGAGCAGGGTGTATATACATCGATTAACTATTTGGTATTCCCGGGGGTAACTGACCGCGAGGAAGAAATCGAAGCGATGATCGAGTTTGCCAAACGTACCAAACTCAAGCTGATCCAGATGCGTAATCTGAATATTGATCCTGAAAGCTATTTGGAGCTGATTCCTCCTGCCCAAGGGGATATACTCGGCATGAAGCAAATGCTTGAGATTTACCGGGAAGAGCTGCCTGATGTCGTTATCGGGTCCTACACTCACGTGCCGCCGCCAGGACAGGCACGCCCTAAATTTGCAAGGGCTTAAAACGCTCAGCAGCAATGTAAAATATACCTGTTTTACGCTGGTTTTGGATGCGTAAAACAGGTGTTGAAACACTTTAGTTCAAGTGCTATAATGTGAAAAGTATGTTCATACAACTCTGGACTGATAGGACGTTCAGGGCGGAAAGAGGTGAAAGTTAATGCAACAAGCTATTCAACCGAAGTATAACGTAACTACTGTTACTTGCGCTTGCGGGAATTCGTTTGAAACTGGCTCTGTGAAAGAATCTCTGCGTGTTGAGATTTGCTCCGCCTGCCACCCATTCTTCACAGGCAAGCAGAAATTTATTGATGCTGGTGGACGCGTGGATCGCTTCAAAAAGAAATACGGTATGTAATCAGTTACCGCAAGTTATAAAATTATTAGAGCCTTCTGCATTTGCAGAGGGCTCTTTTTGTCGGTATTTGCTATTTGCTTTTTGTGTAGGGTTGAGATATACTTATTTTCACCGTGCTAGATGGGGAGGTAGCGGTGCCCTGTAACTCGCAATCCGCTATAGCGAGGTTGAATTCCTGTTAGAGGTGTTGTTGATGTGAGGCTGGTCCCTGCGCACAATGTTGACGGTTGGGTCCTCCGCAATGAGTACTTGTGAACCTGGTCAGGTCCGGAAGGAAGCAGCCATAAGCAAGCCCACTCTTGTGCCGGAGGGTTGCCTAGCCCGAGTTGTTGTTCAGGGTTGCCGCTCGGATCACAACGATCAATAACAGGTGCACGGCTTATAGTAGAAATTAGAACATCTTGGCAGCCAATGCGAAGGTGTTTTTTTTGTGCTTTTTTAAATTGGAAGGTGTTCGGTTTAGATTCGGACGGGAGTATAGTATAATAAATTGACCGTGAATGGTCATGAAAGTGAATGGGAAAGAGGGTAACGCGCATTGGAACATATAGCGTTGTACCGTGCTTGGCGGCCTCAGGCCTTCAAAGACATGGTAGGACAACAGCATATTATCCAGACATTGCAGAACGCCATTCGTGAAAACCGCACGTCCCATGCTTACCTGTTCAGCGGTCCGCGAGGAACGGGGAAGACAAGTGCGGCCAAAATTTTGGCCAAGGCAATCAACTGTGAGCATGGACCTGCGCCGGAACCTTGCAACGAATGCGAAGCCTGTAAACGGATCACGGCCGGGGCAGTCATGGATGTACAAGAGATTGATGCAGCCTCCAACCGGGGCGTTGAAGAGATTCGTGACTTGCGCGATAAAGTCAAATATGCGCCGACAGAAGTGCGGCACAAGGTTTATATCATCGATGAAGTGCACATGCTGACGACGGAAGCGTTCAATGCACTGCTGAAGACACTGGAAGAGCCGCCGCCACATGTAATGTTCATATTGGCTACGACAGAACCACATCGTATCCCGGCGACCATTATTTCACGCTGTCAGCGTTTTGACTTCCGGCGGGTATCACTGGAGGAGCAGACCGAGCGGCTTGATCTTATATGTCGGCAGGAGAACATACAGGCTGATGCGGATGCACTGCAATATATTGCGCGTCTTTCAGATGGCGGGATGCGGGATGCGCTTAGCGTTTTGGATCAAATAGCCTCGTTTACAGACGGCCAGGTTACTTATCAGCAGGTGCTGGATATGACGGGAGGCATTGCGTCCGAACAATTCGGCAAACTGGCCTTGGCGTTACTGAAAGAAGACGTGGGCACAGTGCTCCAAATGATCGAGAATTTTATGCAGGAAGGCAAAAGCGCGGATAAGTGCATGGAGAATCTTCTGTACTATTTTCGGGACCTGCTTATGATCAAAATGGTACCGCAGGCCACTAAAATGACAGACCGAGTGCTGAACCCGGAGCAGTTTAAGGAAGTGGCAGATGCTTTCACCAGAGAGCAGCTCTTCGGAATGATCGACACTCTTAATCGTTATCAAAGTGAGATGAAATATGCTGTTCAGCCGCAAACTTTGTTTGAGGTCGCTCTGTTAAAATTGTGCAGCATTCCGAGAGAAGCAGGAACGGCTCAGTCCATGGTGCAGCGCGCCGAAGCTGCTGATCAGGGAGAAGTAGCTGCATTGAAGCGCCAGCTTACTGAGATGGAAAAGAAGCTGGAGCATGCGTTGCAGGGCGGACTGGCTGGCGGAGCGGGTCAGTCGGCATCATCAGGTGGTCGTCAGACCTCTGGTGGTCGTGCTCCTGCTACACGAATTTCAGCTCCTGCCAAGCTCCCCTCTCAATTGGATCGTTATATCGCTGAGAAGTCAAGCGAAGCCTTTGCAGCCACAGGGCGCAAGTGGAGCCGGATTTTGCAAGGGGTCAAGGAGGCAAAAGTCACGGTTCATGCGTGGTTTATGGACGGTGAGCCAGTCTCTGTATTGGAAGACAGCGTGCTGGTAGCCTTTAAAAACAATATTCATCGTGAAACCACCGAAAAGCCTGCTAACAAGCAGGTTATCGAGAAGGTTCTGCATGAACAGCTGGGCCATCCCTATCGTCTGGTGACGATGATGCAAAAGGACTGGAACGCTGCGATAGAAGGAGTTTCCGATCAGCCTGCCGAAGAATTCCAACTGGAGCCGGAGCAGGACGCGTCGGGAAAGCCCAAAGAACCCTGGATTGATGAAGCTATTCAACTGTTCGGGGAAGATTTGGTAGTTATTAAGGATTAAATCAAAGTTATACATCATTTAAGGAGATGATTGAAATGAATAATATGAACCAAATGATGAAGCAAGTGAAAAAAATGCAAGAGCAAATGCTGAAAGCTCAGGAGGCGCTTGGCGAAAAAGTAATTGAAGGCACTTCCGGCGGCGGTGTTGTGGCTGTAGAGGTAAATGGTCATAAAAAAGTGTTGTCTATCACGATTAAACCAGAGGCTGTAGATCCTGATGATGTGGAAATGCTGCAAGATCTGGTGCTGACTGCAGTCAACGACGCTTTGTCCAAAGCTGACGAACTGGCTAACAATGATATGGGTAAATTTACAGGTGGTATGAAAATTCCGGGCTTGTTCTAGTCTGCCGCAAAAAGGAGAAACGCGCTATTGTATTATCCGGAGCCGATTGCAAAGCTGATTGATGCTTTTACACGCCTGCCGGGAGTGGGGCCCAAAACGGCTGCCCGGTTGGCTTTTCACGTACTGAAGATGAAGGAAGATGATGTGATTGATTTTGCCAAAGCGCTGGTCAATGTGAAACGCAATCTTCACTTCTGTTCAGTCTGCGGCAATATTACGGACACGGACCCTTGTCGAATCTGTCAGGACAAGACGAGGGATGTTTCCGTCATTTGTGTTGTACAGGAATCCAAGGATTTGGTGGCGATGGAGCGCACCAAAGAATTTAATGGTCTTTATCATGTGCTTCATGGTGCGATCTCCCCTATGGAGGGTATTGGTCCTGAAGATATCAAGCTCAAGGAATTGCTGAACAGGCTTAGTGATGAGCGTGTTCAGGAACTGATTTTGGCGACGAACCCAAATATTGAAGGAGAGGCTACAGCTATGTACATTTCACGGCTGGTGCGTCCTTTTGAAATCAGGGTTACTCGTATTGCTCATGGATTGCCGGTGGGTGGAGACTTGGAGTATGCCGATGAGGTTACTTTGTCCAAAGCGCTGGAAGGCCGTAGAGAGCTTAATTAGGTTGTTTATACGTATTTATACGTTATAGATATGTGAGTGCTGAGGTGTCCTTTGGACATGATGGGCACACTGAGGGAGCCGATATGGCTCCTTTTTGGTTGTAAATGATATATGGCAGTCTCAATCGTTCCAGGTTCTAAGTTTGTCCTCTGCTCAATAAGTATGAATAAGGGAGTCTTGTAGACTGTACACATAATTCAGCTTGTAAGGAGGATGAATGAATGTGGGAACGGATGAAGCGAACTTTTCGTCGCCAGGAGCATGACAAATCAGAAGCGGAGTATCGGCAGCAATTGTTTGCCCAGATAAGAGCTTCACATGCGGAATGGTTAAGAGCACATCGTTTATTTCATGAAGCTACCGGCAAGGATGAGATCGACTATGCCATTTTTGTTCTGGAAGCCGCAGAGCGTAAATACCAAATTCACTTAAAAAGTGCCAAACAACAAGGCCTACACCGTTTTCACCTGCCTCCAGATGAACCGGGGTACGCTCACGATGTGGATCGTGCTCATAAGCAGAGGGCAGAATGAGAGGGGTGGTCTGGTTTGTTCTGATTGGATGCGTTGCGATTCTGGTATATCTCATTTTCAGGAAAAGATTGGGTTTCGGCTGGCTTGCAGTGTTCGGGGCACATATGGCGCTGGCGGCAATTGCGCTGTACGTTATTAATTATTCGGGTTGGATCACGCAGATATATATTCCAATTAACCCAGTGACAATGGGAACAGTAACAGTATTAGGATTGCCCGGGATAGTGCTTTTAGTGGGATTGAAAATAATGTTGTTCGGACAGGCTATATAAAAGCTTGCGAGGAAATATCTCAATTTTTTAAATTATAGTTGACGTTAAATTAAATTATATGATACATTAATTCTCGGCTCTTGAAGCCCGGGGATTTTTTTGTAAGAGCAACGCTAAGATGAAATAAATAATTTTCGAAAAAAGTGTTGACTTAAATCCCGAATATGTGTTATATTAATCAAGTCGCCGCTGAGATGCAGCGGTGAAACAAAGTGAAGATTATAAAAGACTTCATAGATTGTTTGATCTTTGAAAACTGAACAACGAGTGAGTACGGATTTTGTTCGCAAAATCCAATATGAGATATATTATCTCGTCAGATTCAACATGAGCTAATCGCTCTTTCAATAAACCGACCTTGGTCGGT
>NZ_JAFFQR010000026.1 GCF_020736845.1 Paenibacillus farraposensis | reverse complement strand
TAGCTCAGCTGGGAGAGCATCTGCCTTACAAGCAGAGGGTCGGGGGTTCGATCCCCTCAGCCTCCACCATATTTTATATCGCGGGGTGGAGCAGTTCGGTAGCTCGTCGGGCTCATAACCCGAAGGTCGCAGGTTCAAATCCTGCCCCCGCAACCAATTAAATTTTTATGTAACTATGGTGTAGAGGCCTAACATGCCTGCCTGTCACGCAGGAGATCGCGGGTTCGAATCCCGTCAG
>NZ_JAFFQR010000025.1 GCF_020736845.1 Paenibacillus farraposensis | reverse complement strand
CCTTCCAGCTGCTTTTGCCGAACAAGCTGACAAAAGGTGCGAAAATGTTCTACGATATGCTGCAGCCTGGTGGCATGGGTTGCCCTGCATTTCAACGCCCATTCCTTACGAATAAGGGACCATGCGTGAAAAAGGGCTGTTTGTTGCTGATCTAACACATCTGTTTGCTTTTCCATTTCCACTCATCCTTAATTTGATTTCACTTCGCTGCCCTTCATGTCCGCTGAACCGCTTAATTCAATATGACTGCCGTTGCAATCCATACGGAGCTGACTACCTGCGGACAGGCTCATCGTCTTCCCGGCAGACAGGCTGAGATTGCCTCCTGCTGAAATATTCACCTGCTTGCTGCTCGTGATATGGATGCCTTCTTTATCGTCCAGCTTGATATAAATCGCACCGTCCTTGCCCGTAACGA
>NZ_JAFFQR010000023.1 GCF_020736845.1 Paenibacillus farraposensis | reverse complement strand
AAGACGCTCCTATCAAGATATTCACCGCACTTATGATGATCTGGTCACTACGATGATTCGAAAATATCAGAATGGAGATGCCATTGATACCGTCACGAATTATGCCAAACTGGACACTTTTGTTTTACAATATGAGGAGACCGATTGGGCGTTTTTAAAGCGTCTCACTTCTCGCTTTGGTTCCGTACTTGTGCCAGAGGTAACCGCAGCTTCGCCCAAAGTCTTCTTCGGGATGCCAGAAGGCAAGCAGCATAAGGTGGAACGGGATGTATTCTATCGAGTACGGAAAACGTTTCATGAACTGGATGCGGAAAAGCTAGGAGAACAACGCGCTGGCTCGTATATCAACTATATGATTGAAAGTCTGCAATACTATGCGCTGGGTGATCTCATCACGTTACCGATCGGACAAGGTAAAGAACTGGTCGTGGTTCGGGCAGTGACCACACTAGCAGATGGCTTACTGCGTACCCGTTATGATCTTCAAGCCGAGCAGGATATCCGTTATGCCCGGTATGAGAACGATCAGGCCACCGGAATTTCATTGTCAGGAACGGTGCTCAAGGTACAGCAGGACTTTGTGCAGCTTCAACTGGACATCGACCCGAAGCAAGATCCTGCTAAAGCCTGCTGGTTCCCTGTGGCGACTAGATATGTCGCCGAAGAACATAGCGGCTGGTACGATATGCCTGAAATCGGGGAACAGGTGGAATTGTATCTGCCTACCCACCGCGAACAAGATGCCTATGTGACAGATTCACTGCGACAACAACGCCACACAAATGGTCAGCCGAATGTGAAGGTATGGCAACATGTGCAAGGTAGCGGCGTAGAAATGTCTGAGCAAGAACTAACCC
>NZ_JAFFQR010000022.1 GCF_020736845.1 Paenibacillus farraposensis | reverse complement strand
AGTACGTGGACGTAGACCCGAAACCGGGTGATCTACCCCTGTCCAGGGTGAAGGTGCGGTAACACGCACTGGAGGCCCGAACCCACGCATGTTGAAAAATGCGGGGATGAGGTGGGGGTAGCGGAGAAATTCCAATCGAACCCGGAGATAGCTGGTTCTCCCCGAAATAGCTTTAGGGCTAGCCTCGGAAGGTGAGTCGTGGAGGTAGAGCACTGATTGGGTGCGGGGCCCGCAAGGGTTACCAAGCTCAGTCAAACTCCGAATGCCATGGACTTCATTCCGGGAGTCAGACAGTGAGTGCTAAGATCCATTGTCAAAAGGGAAACAGCCCAGACCATCAGCTAAGGTCCCCAAGTGTGTGTTAAGTGGGAAAGGATGTGGAGTTGCACAGACAACCAGGATGTTGGCTTAGAAGCAGCCACCATTGAAAGAGTGCGTAATAGCTCACTGGTCGAGTGACTCTGCGCCGAAAATGTAACGGGGCTAAACACACCACCGAAGCTATGGCTTGA
>NZ_JAFFQR010000117.1 GCF_020736845.1 Paenibacillus farraposensis | reverse complement strand
TGGGGTTTCTCCTAGATGGAAATGCTCCTCAATCTATTCAAGAGGTTGATTCTCTGATTATGTCGTTGTATGTGGAATAAACAAGTGTGCATTCATATCTGCAGAACAGCGCTGTGTTATGTTATTCTGGCTATCCGATAGCTTTCACTTTTAGGGAAATATTTGTTCAGAGAAAATAAACTTGAAGACAAATACAGATCGCACTTCGCTTACAACCATACTGGCAGTTTCAAATCTCCCCGATATGTGTGTAAAAAATTAGACAGCTCCCTTTTTTTATTGTAAAGTGAACTTATAGATA
>NZ_JAFFQR010000116.1 GCF_020736845.1 Paenibacillus farraposensis | reverse complement strand
ATGTGGTGCATATCCAGCATGAGCAGATGCTGTGGTTCTTGCTCCGGTCCTTGTACGCCCAGGTCCACCACGCCTACCCGCAGCAGCGGAGCGGTTTGCAGATTGAACGGACGTACAAAGCGTCGCACCAGCTCTTGCGTATCTGGACTGACCATCGTGCCCGTAGTCAGACCTGTAAGTGCAGTCGTATCTCCGGCCTGTACCTTCGCATACTCCACC
>NZ_JAFFQR010000115.1 GCF_020736845.1 Paenibacillus farraposensis | reverse complement strand
GAGCTTCGCTCCCGAATCCTCCAGCATATATCCGATGCGCTCCGCCGGATAATCCGGGTCAATCGGCACGTAGGCTCCGCCGGCCTTGAGGATCGCCAAAACGCCAACGACCAGCTCGATCGACCGATGGGCGGCAATCGCCACAGGCTGATCCCGAACGACACCCTTGTCGCGGAGTGTCCGCGCCAGCCGGTTTGCCCGCTCGTTCAGTTCGCGGTATGTCAGACGCGCGTCTTCG
>NZ_JAFFQR010000114.1 GCF_020736845.1 Paenibacillus farraposensis | reverse complement strand
GAGACTGACGACGATACTCAACACTGGGTTAACTTGTTCAAAAGTTGGGCAGAAGGTAATACTTACGTATATAAGCTTTTATCGGGAGATATAAGTGTGCTACATGATTATGTTGAATACATTGCCGAAACAGTAGCCTCAAATGAACAAATCTCAAAATTGTTGAATGTTATAATTGCAGCAAACCAATATAGCATAGATGTAGACGATATACTCAAACGATTTGAAACAGAGATTGCGTCTTTTTCACAGCAACCATCATCAGATGATATGTATACGCAACAGGTGATACCGGACTATATCGCGTGGTTTGGTTACGAGTTAGCGTATTATTATTTACATCGGGGTGTGTACAATGATGGTTTTAAACATTTGATGTATTCAATGGTAAGTTATCATACACTAAATAATGAGAC
>NZ_JAFFQR010000002.1 GCF_020736845.1 Paenibacillus farraposensis | reverse complement strand
ATGCCGCTGACACCAAACGGCAAAATCGACCGCAAGGCCCTGCCGGCACCGGAAGGCAGCCTGCAAAGCGGAGCCGACTATGTCGCACCGCGGACGTGGGTGGAAGCGAAGCTGGCGCAAATCTGGCAGGATGTGCTGGGCCTCGCGCAGGTCGGCGTGAAGGAAAACTTCTTCGAGATTGGCGGACATTCGCTGCGGGCGACAACGCTGGCCTCGAAGATTCACAAGGAGCTGAACAAGCCGCTTCCATTGCGCAGCATTTTTGAAGCGCCAACGATTGAACAGCTGGCAGCTGTGCTGGAAAGTCAGGAACAAGTGGCCTATGCGTCCATTCCGGTGACGGAAGAGCGCAGCTTCTACCCGCTGTCCTCGGCGCAAAAACGACTGTATGTGCTGCATCAGTTCGACCCGAATGATGTGAACTACAACATGCCGTCGGTGCTGCATGTGAGCGGTCCGCTGGACGTGAAACGAGTGGAAGATGTATTCCGTCAATTGATCGCCCGGCATGCGACCTTGCGTACGCGCTTTACCCT
>NZ_JAFFQR010000021.1 GCF_020736845.1 Paenibacillus farraposensis | reverse complement strand
ACGGCCAATATCAAAGGTCTCTAACAGTTCGTCTATGGTCTGGTTCTTAAATTCGCTCCCACGATCCGTATGAAACCACTGAATGTCGCTCAAATCGCCCTCTACCGTGGCAAAGGCACGGGAAATCAGAGCAGCATCTTTGTTGGGACCTGCACTATGGCCAATGATTTCACGATTAAATAAGTCGATCAGTACGCAAATGTAGTGCCACTTGTGCTGAACTTTCACATAAGTTAGATCGCTGAC
>NZ_JAFFQR010000113.1:5203-6120 GCF_020736845.1 Paenibacillus farraposensis | reverse complement strand
ATTTGCCTCGCAAATTCATGTTTGGTGGCGATAGCGGAGGGGTTCCACACGTACCCATCCCGAACACGACTGTTAAGCCCTCCAGCGCCGATGGTACTTGGACCGCAGGGTCCTGGGAGAGTAGGACGCCGCCAAGCAGCATCCTTCAATGGATCATGTAGCAATACATATTAGGGCCTTTAGCTCAGTTGGTTAGAGCGCACCCCTGATAAGGGTGAGGTCGGTGGTTCGAGTCCACTAAGGCCCACCATTTCTTGAAGTATACAACAATTGGGGCCATAGCTCAGCTGGGAGAGCGCCTGCCTTGCAAGCAGGAGGTCAGCGGTTCGATCCCGCTTGGCTCCACCAATATTCCCTGATAGCTCAGTTGGTAGAGCACTCGACTGTTAATCGAGTTGTCACAGGTTCGAGTCCTGTTCGGGGAGCCATACTTCGAATATTTCTGAATTTTATATAAGGTGGCGGCGTAGCTCAGCTGGCTAGAGCGTACGGTTCATACCCGTGAGGTCGGGGGTTCGATCCCCTCTGCCGCTACTCGGAGAGATACCCAAGTGGCTATAAGGGGACCCTCTGCTAAGGGGTTAGACTGCGAAAGTGGTGCGAGGGTTCGAATCCCTCTCTCTCCGCCACATATTTAAAACTCGGGATTTTAATTTGCAAGGCCCGTTGGTCAAGGGGTTAAGACACCTCCCTTTCACGGAGGTAACAGGGGTTCGAATCCCCTACGGGTCATTATATGGAGGCTTAGCTCAGCTGGGAGAGCATCTGCCTTACAAGCAGAGGGTCGGGGGTTCGATCCCCTCAGCCTCCACCATTAATATTACTTTTAATATCGCGGGGTGGAGCAGTCCGGTAGCTCGTCGGGCTCATAACCCGAAGGCCGCAGGTTCAAATCCTGCCCCCGCAATCATTTCCCA
>NZ_JAFFQR010000113.1:4257-5185 GCF_020736845.1 Paenibacillus farraposensis | reverse complement strand
GTAGAGGCCTAACATGCCTGCCTGTCACGCAGGAGATCGCGGGTTCGAATCCCGTCAGTTCCGCCATTTTAGTATGTATGATATAGTAAGAAAAACTAAATATGGCTCGGTAGCTCAGTCGGTAGAGCAGAGGACTGAAAATCCTCGTGTCGGCGGTTCGATTCCGTCCCGAGCCACCTTTCAAGTGGAAACAAGTAATGTGCCGGTGTAGCTCAATTGGTAGAGCAACTGACTTGTAATCAGTAGGTTGGGGGTTCAAGTCCTCTCGCCGGCACCATTGTGGAGGATTAGCGAAGTGGCCAAACGCATCAGACTGTAAATCTGCTCCCTTACGGGTTCGGTGGTTCGAATCCATCATCCTCCACCAGTTTTTCTCAAAGTTATAATGGCGGTCGTGGCGAAGTGGTTAACGCACCGGACTGTGACTCCGGCATTCGTGGGTTCAAGCCCCATCGGCCGCCCTCTATACTTAGTACTGGGGATTAGCCAAGCGGTAAGGCAACGGACTTTGACTCCGTCATGCATAGGTTCAAATCCTATATCCCCAGCCATTAAGAGCCATTAGCTCAGTTGGTAGAGCACCTGACTTTTAATCAGGGTGTCGAAGGTTCGAGTCCTTCATGGCTCACCATTTATAGTTTTTTGCGGTCGTGGCGGAATTGGCAGACGCGCACGGTTCAGGTCCGTGTGGGCTAACCCCCCGTGGAGGTTCGAGTCCTCTCGACCGCACCATATATATTTGCGGACGTGGCTCAGCGGTAGAGCATCGCCTTGCCAAGGCGAGGGTCGCGGGTTCGATTCCCGTCGTCCGCTCCATTATCCATATGGCGCCATAGCCAAGTGGTAAGGCAAAGCTCTGCAAAAGCTTCATTCCCCAGTTCAAATCTGGGTGGCGCCTTGACTGCTCAATATGGATTAAATATAAATA
>NZ_JAFFQR010000113.1:0-4247 GCF_020736845.1 Paenibacillus farraposensis | reverse complement strand
AGCTCAGCTGGATAGAGCGTTTGACTACGAATCAAAAGGTCGGGAGTTCGAATCTCTCAGGGCGCGCCATTTCTTCAAAAAGTGTATAACGTCGGGATGTAGCTCAGCTTGGTAGAGCACCTGGTTTGGGACCAGGGGGTCGCATGTTCAAATCGTGTCATCCCGATACTAATTTGCGGGTGTAGTTCAATGGTAGAACTCCAGCCTTCCAAGCTGGTAGCGTGGGTTCGATTCCCATCACCCGCTTTTTGCTATAGCGGATTCTTGTTGCCTCAGTGGTGACACCTTATAAATAAAGAGAGCCTGTCTCGGGACAGTGCTCTCTCTTTTTTTGTATCATTTTAATATATTGCGATATGATGAAAATGGATTATCTGTGTCGCTACGTTTACCTCGAAGATAACTTAAGGGTACACCGCTAGCCAACCCAAGTCCCGATTTATACAGGAATGGTGAGATGGATAGAGGTTCCTTTGTCCAGTGCAGAAGTCATTCTTATATGTCCTCCTACCCCTCTAGCCCGTTCTTCCATGCTGAATAATCCGACGCCTTCTCCTTGTGATTCTTCGGAGAACCCGATTCCTTCATCCCAAATGGTTACTTGTATGATTTCACCCTGATCTTCTACGTCGACATGTGCCTCTGCTACATCTGCATATTTGGCTACATTCGTTAAGGCTTCCTGTACAATCCGATAAATGGCTATTTCCTTGCGGATATCAAGGCGCTTACGCAGGTTACACTGGAAATGGACCTCAATTCCGTAATGAGAACAGAAGTTTTCAATATAGGTTCGTATAGCAGGTACGACACCCAAATCATCCAGGACTGAGGGACGCAGTTCCCATGCAAGTCCGCGGACGTCTTTAATGATGTCGGTAACCTGTGAACGCAGATTTTCCAGAGCAGAACTAGGCTGCTCGGCAAGCTGGCTATCCAGTTGAATAATGAGCGAAAACAAGCTTTGCCCGATCCCATCGTGGAGTTCTCTTGAAAAACGCTTGCGTTCTTCCTCCTGAATCTGCATCACTTGAGTCATCATCGTCTGCAGCTCAGCCTCGACTTTCTTCAGCTTGGTGACCTCATTACGGATCGCTAAATACTGATAGGGTTTGCCTTCCTCGTCCATGAACGGAACGATGGTGGTATTCACCCAGTAAAAGCTGTTATCTTTCGCTCGATTACGTATTTCGCCCTGCCATACCTGACCTGAGCGTATTGTAGACCACAGGTTTTTCATAAACGCGGAGGTATGGTAGCATGAATTAATGAGGCGATGATCCTGACCGATCAATTCATCGCGGTTGTATTGCGAAATCTCACAGAACTTGTCGTTCACGTACTGGATAATGCCCTGATGGTCAGTCAAAGCGACGATGGAGGAAGTATCTAGTGCAAGTTTCAGATTGGACAGCTGGTGAAGAGAGTTGCGCAGATCATGGAGAAAAAGGGACTCCGGGATATAAGTCTCCAGATCATTCAGCAACTTATCGGATGACTCACCAAAAGCATACCGCGGTAAAGAATGGGAAGATTCATTCATAATGCAGCAGCCCCTTTTTTAGTGCAAATTTGACCAGCTCGGGCCGTGTTTTCAAGTTAAGCTTCTCCATGAGGTTGCTTTTGTGGGACTCTACGGTCTTGACGCTGATCACCAGATGCTCGGCTATTTCCTTATTCGCATATCCTTTTGCTATCCATGACAGGATTTCCTTTTCGCGCTCAGAAAGAGACTCATAGGGTCCGGTAATGCCTTCCTGTTTGATCTTGTCCAAATATTCACTCATCAGCCGTTTGGTAGCATTTGGATACAGATAGGCACTGCCTTCAGCCACAGATTGGATGGCAGCGAGTAATTCCTCGTGAGGTGCGCTTTTTAAAATATATCCGGAAGCCCCGGCCTGAATCGCTCGGAATAGGTATTCCTCATCGTCATGCATCGTTAAGATAAGAACTTCAGTATCAGGCAACTGTTTTTTTAATTCTGTAGTTGCTGTTAGGCCGTCCTTGCCAGGTGGCATGCTAAAATCCATGAGCACGACATTAGGCTGCAGCTCCACCGCCTTGCGGATCGCTTCATCTCCGTCTGCAGCATCTCCTACCACCTTAATGCCGTTTTTGCCGTCCAATAGGGCCATGAGGCCGGAACGTACGACAACATGATCATCCACTACAAGTATACGAATCAATTTGTCATCCCCTAGAACGGTAAAAAAACCGTGCGTTTAGTCATAATCATAGCAAATTTCGGGGATTTCAATCAATATAGACTGTTAGGGATGTCATATTCAGCAGAAAATCTGTTTGTCTCATTTTCCTTAATTACGTGTGGTTTATGGGATGGGGGTGTGAGAACATAGCTGGCTAAGCCGCTGAGCAACTTGAGTGCCCTCGGCTACTTCAGAATCAGTAAACGTTCTTACATCACGGTTACCAAGAAGCAGCACACCGTTGGGTAAAGTTCCTGTGCTGGAAAAAGGAATAGCCACAGCGGAATGAAGCTGCTCAGCCAGCATCATCGCACATTCCTTACGAAGTCGTATGCTGCCAGTCAGCAGGGCACTCACAGTCACGGTACGTCCCAGGCGAACAGCCATCCCGGCTATGCCATGTCCCACTTTAAAAGAAATAAGGCGATAGCGATTGCTTCGGCTGCCGGAGGCGTAATACCAGTGTAATTTACCACCTGACTTGGACATAAATGCAAGGGCAGTGAGATCAGCGTGGATACGATCCCTTAACTGGTTTAATTCTTTTCGCATTTCATCCGTTATTTGTATCATAGAAGACACATCCTTTTTTCTTAGCAAAAACTGTAGCTCTAACTTATTGTAGTCCCGGCAGTTACAAAAGTAAGTCAGGGAACCCCCTGATCTATAGGTATAAGAAACACTGACTTTTTATCAAACCGGGTAATGTAGTAAGAGAAAAGACGATAAATGGGACATGTGCTTGCTTGAGGAGTGATATTTATCACAGCGAATCAGGGAGTAGGAAGGGGGAAAATCAGGTGTTCTCCCGATAACAACCCAGGTGTGAAAACATTATGATATAGATATCAGGTAAACACGAGGAGGACGCTAACATGCAAGCCACTTGTATGGAACGGTTTGGGGACGAGGCGGAACGCACGGGAATTCAGTTATTTTTAACTGAGGAGCATTTTGAGCTGCTGAAAGAAATTATGTCGTGGAAAAAGGTAAAGGCAGGCGTTATGCTTTTCCGAGAGGGCGATGAAGCGGAAGAGCTTTATTATATCCATTCGGGTCATGTAAAACTTCGAAAGTCGACAGAAGATGGTAAAGAACTGATTTTGACTATTCAGCATCAGGGCGACCTGATCGGGGAATTCAGCGGGATAGATGGAGAAGAGCACAGCTGCACTGCGGAAACAGCCGATGTATGTGAGTTGGGTGTTGTGCTTGTTAAGGATCTGGAGCAGCTCCTGTCCAAACATGGAGAAATGGCACTTCAATTCATCCAATGGATGGCGATGAAGCAACGAATTATGCAATCGCGATTTCGGGACTTGCTGCTATATGGCAAAGCAGGAGCATTGGCTTCTACACTGATTCGTGCAAGCAATACATGCGGTGTTGCAGTGAAAGATGGCATTCTACTGAATATGAAGCTGAGCCACTCCGAGCTCGGTGAGATGATTGGGGCGACACGGGAGAGTGTGAACCGGATGCTTAGCTCGCTGAAGGAGCAGGGAACGCTGGATACACGAAATGGGAAGATCGTCATTCATGATCTCGAGGTATTGCGTGATATGTGCTGCTGTCCTTCGTATGGTCAATGTGCCCATGAAATTTGCCGACTCTAAAATAGATGAATATTATAAATAAGGCGAGGTCTCCGGGACCCGCCTTGCTTCACGTCTTTTGAAAGGCAGGAGTATTATGATTGGAACTAAATACATGTAGATATTATAAAGTTTTCGTGTTAAAGTAGCATTTCAGTCGGAAAACGACTGACTAAAAGAGAAAGTAATTTGTGGTCTTGAATAATAGGGATTATTTACAAGTTGTTTTCTCAGACTTAAGATGATATACTATTTTAGCTGACAACAAAACAGCATTTTCAAAAGTGAACAACTTGGGTGAAATGATCTTGATAAAAAAGAAAAAATAACCCTTGCATTTTTGAAATAAACATGATATGATCTTATAGCTGCTGAAAAATGCAGCGAAAAAGAAAAGTTTGATCTTTGAAAACTGAACAACGAGTGAGTACGGATTTTGCTC
>NZ_JAFFQR010000112.1:1072460-1146979 GCF_020736845.1 Paenibacillus farraposensis | reverse complement strand
CCGTTAAGCCCTCCAGCGCCGATGGTACTTGGACCGCAGGGTCCTGGGAGAGTAGGACGTTGCCAAGCAAGAAGTAAAAGAGTCATGATCTTCTAAGATCATGACTCTTTTTTGTGTTGGTTGCAGTGAAATCGATATTTAATTTAAATAAATAGGTGCAAACTAAAGTTGAGCCATTTCGTAATGAGTTCATTAAAAAAAAATTAGTACCAGGTATTAGCATCTGGTGTTATAATATGATTAAGGATTGCAAAGGAGAGTGGTCAGATTGTTGAATTCAAAAGCGAAACTAACGGCTCTGGGTACTTATGTACCTGAGCGGATTTTAACGAATGCCGACCTGGAGAAGCTTGTAAATACTAGTGATGAGTGGATTGTACAACGGACGGGTATGCGTGAACGGCGAATTGCAGCCGAAGATCAATACGTCTCTGATTTATGTATACAAGCAATTACACGTATGATTAACCTATATAACGTAAATATAAACGATGTTGACATGATCATTGTAGCGACGAGTACCCCTGATTACTACTTTCCGAGTACAGCTTCACGTATTCAGGCTCATTTCGATATTCCGAATACGGGATCGATGGATGTTAGTGCAGCCTGCGCAGGATTTGCTTATGGACTCCATCTGGCAAATGGTCTTATTACGGGTGGTCTGCACCGTAAGGTGTTGGTGGTGGGAGCGGAAACGTTATCCAAAATTACGGATTATACGGATCGGACGACATGTGTCCTTTTTGGCGATGGAGCAGGGGCTGCACTGGTTGAATACGACGAGGATGAAGGATCATTTTTGACCGCGGATATCGGGACTTATGGACACGGGGGAATACATCTGTATCGCGCGGGGTTATCGAATGATTTGGATGGAGAGAAGCTGCAAGACCATGGATTTATCGCCCAAAATGGACGTGAGGTTTATAAATGGGCTGTTCGTTCTGTTCCAGCAGGAATCGAGCGTTTATTAAACCAGGCAGATATGAAGAAAGAAGAGCTTGATTGGTTTGTACCTCATAGCGCTAATTTGAGAATGATCGAATCCATATGTGAAAAAGGCACAATCCTTCTGGAGAAGACACTGACAAGCGTAGAGTTTTATGGCAATACATCGGCGGCATCCATTCCGCTGGCTTTACAATGTGGTCTGGATGACGGGCGTTTACGGTATGGACAGCGTGTATTGTTATATGGATTTGGCGGAGGCCTCACATATGCGGGTCTACTCTTAAAATGGAGTGTACCTGATTTGTAAGCTCCCTAACCCATGCACTTGTAATATGAGTAGTGTGTGCAAGCATGATAAGAGCCGTTGGCATAGATTTATCGCAAGATGGCAGGATGGTATAATTAAAACTAGAGAGAAAGGAGCGTAACATGAAAGTATTGGTATTGGCAGAAAAACCATCCGTGGCCAGAGAGATTGCACGTGTGATGGGCAGCCGTGAGAAGCATAAAAGTTATATAGAAGGCCCTAAGTATGTGGTGACATGGGCATTGGGGCATTTGGTCGGCTTGGCAGAGCCGGAGGATTACGATTCCAAATATGCATCCTGGAACCTGGAGGACTTGCCCATTCTCCCGAAGAGTTCCAAGCTAAAGGTACTGCGTGAAAGCGGTCATCAGTTCAAAGCGGTACAACAGCTTATGAAGCGGCAGGACATTGGTGAGCTTGTTGTAGCAACAGACGCTGCTCGTGAGGGAGAACTGTTGGCGCGTTGGATCATACAAATGGCAAACTGGAAAAAGCCCTTCCGCCGTTTATGGATTTCTTCGCAGACTGACAAGGCGATCAAGGAAGGCTTTGCAAAGCTTTTGCCTGGTCAGCAGTTTGATCGTTTATATGAATCGGCTCGCTGCAGAGCTGAAGCAGACTGGATGATTGGTCTCAATGTGACACGTGCCTTGACTTGCCAGTATAACGCGCAGCTTTCGGCTGGAAGAGTACAGACTCCTACACTGGGAATGATCATGGAACGTGAAAAAGAAATTACCCAGTTTCGATCTCAAGAATATGATACGTTGACAGCGGATTTTGGCAGCTTTCAGGCAGCCTGGAGAGCGGAGAACGGCGATTCACGTATGTTTGACCGTACGCAAGCAGAGGCTTTGCGCCGTAAATTAGAGGGTGCCCAAGGCACGATTACGAGTGTTAAAAAGAGTGAAAAGAATGAGCCTCATCCGTTGGCTTACGATTTAACCGAGCTGCAAAGAGACGCTAACCAGCGCTATGGCTTTTCTGCCAAACAGACATCCAATGTGCTTCAGCGTCTGTATGAACAGCATAAGCTGGTCACCTATCCACGTACAGACAGTCGTTATTTAACCTCTGATATGGTAAGTACTCTTAAGGAAAGGCTCAGCAGCGTAGCCGTAGGCCCGTATGCCTCCTTGGCACGCCCGTTGCTGCGCAACAATCTACCGATCACAAAGCGAATTGTGGATGACAGCAAGGTCACGGATCACCATGCAATTATTCCTACAGAGCAGACCTTGCTGCTTAATCAGCTAAGCCCGGAGGAACGCAAGCTGTATGATCTGATTGCACGCCGTTTTATCAGTCTATTCTACCCGCCTGCACGATATGATGCGGTAGCGGTAGCGATCACGGTGGAGCAGGAGACATTTCAGGCCAAAGGCACAACAATAAAGGATAGTGGCTGGCGTGCTGTATATGATGGAAGCCATTATGATATGGACGATGCTGAAGATGAGGATCAGGAGAATACCGGACGTGACGTTATTTTACCTGAACTGAGAAAAGGAGATTCCGTCCGTATACAGCGTTGCCTTGTCCGGGCTGGGCGAACGATGCCTCCAAAGCGGTATACAGAAGCGGCTTTGCTCGCGCAGATGGAGAAGCATGGATTAGGTACTCCTGCTACTCGCGCCGATCTGATCGAGAAACTCGTCAGCTCAGATACGATAGAGCGCCAGGGAAACGTAATGCATCCAACGGGAAAAGGCAAACAGTTGATCGAGTTGGCAGCTCCGCAGCTTCGAACACCTGAGCTGACAGCGCGTTGGGAAGCAGAACTGGAACGAATCGCCCGTGGTCAAGGGAAACCGGAGCCGTTTTTGAACTCTATTCGTGCGATGGCGAAAGAGCTGGTGTCTACTGTAAAAAATAGCAGTGCCGAATACAAGCCTCATAATGTGACGAACAGTCATTGCCCGAATTGTGGTACAAAGTTGTTGGAGAAGAAGGGCAGACAGGGCAAATTTCTGGTATGTCCAAGCACGGATTGCGGTTACCGTCGTTCAGGGGAAAAACGTTTGTCGAACCGGCGCTGCCCGCAGTGTCATAAGAAAATGGAAATGAAAGAAGGCAAAGCAGGACTGTATGTAAGATGTTTGCCCTGCGGCATTACCGAGACGCTCGATAAGGACAAGCAGCGGGTAAACAAGCGTGAACAGCAAAGACTGGTAAGACAATATGAAAAGCAGGAATCTTTTGGTTCCAGCTTGGGTGATCTGCTAAAAGCGGCCATGGATCAAAAGCAAGGGAAGTAACGGAAAGCCAAAATTAGATGTAAGCTCCACCAATAGCAGGTGTACATCCGTATAAAAACGCTCACTCCTTGGCATGGTAAGCCGAGGAGGTGAGCCATAATGTCAAAGCATAAGCCGCTTAAAATCAATAATCAGCAAAATAAATCAAGTATACTGGAAGAAGAAATCGCTCCTCATCCTGAGAAGCAAGCCAAATATCCTCCAAGCCTTAATGGAATTCCCAAGCAGCGGCCTTGAATCGCCAAATAGGCGGGCTGGGCAAAATAGTTTGTAAGCATATGGCGATTAAATTTTAGATGGAGCATTCACTGATATCCGCCATTATCTTGCAGCAAAAAGCAGCAGAACGGTGATATCTACACCGTAACTGCTGCTTTTTTTGTTGAGAAGGGTGCTGGCTATTGTCTTGCTTTGGGATGACTATTCTCAGTATTCATTGAAGAAGGATTGAATTTGTTTAACATCATGCGTTTGCGTCAAAGCGAGCATGAGCAAAATCCGTGCTTTTTGCGGATTGAGCGAATCGGCAGAAACAAAGTTAGATGCCGCGTCTTTTGTTGATGGAGATACGACTCCACTTCCTACACGGGTGGAGCGGGCGACGATGACTCCTTTTTTACCTGCTGCCTCAGCACCTTCCAAGGAGGCAGTGGACAAATTACCATTACCCGCACCGGCTACGACAATACCTTTGGCACCAGCCGCTACAGCCGCATCATACAGATAGCGACCGTTGTTTTGATATTCGTATAAAATATCTACCTGTGGTAGTTGGGTCAGATTGGAGATATCGAATACGGAAGCAGTTGTATGCTTACGCACAGCCTTATTATAGTAGTACACTTGATCTCCGACAACAGCTCCCAGATATCCCTGTTCCACGGACTTGAACGTATCTACTGTGGTCGTATTTGTCTTGCTGATGTATCTTGGTGAACCAATACGATCATTCAGCAGTACGAGTACGCCTTGACCTTTGGAGCTTGAAGCCCCGGCGACTTTCACAGCGTTGTAGAGGTTAAAAGGTCCATCAGCGCTGATTGCTGTAGCTGGGCGCATTGAGCCAACGACAACTACGGGCTTATCGCTTTTAACGACAAGGTCAAGGAAATAGGCGGTTTCTTCCAATGTATCTGTACCGTGTGTAATCACGACTCCATCTACGTCGTCTCTGGCAAGCAGTTCATTGGTACGTTTGGCCAGTTTTAAGAGGATGTCGTTATTCATATTGGTGCTGTCTATGTTTGCAAACTGTTCACCGCTGACGTTTGCAATATTTTTCATCTCAGGAACAGCCTTAATCAAGGTTTCAACACCTAGTGCGCCTGCTTTGTAGCCTGTTGTGTCGGTATTGGCTGCAGATGATCCTGCGATCGTTCCACCTGTGGCCAGTATTTTAATATTGGGTAAATGGTTGGTTTGAGGTTTTTCAGATTTGTCTGCAGTCGTAGAGACAGAAGCAGGCGCAGTCGTGCTGGTGGCTGCTGCCGTAGTGTTCGTAAAACCACCACTCCATAAGGTGCTTCCAAGAATAAAGCCGGCCAGTAGGGGAATCATCGTCATTTTTTTCATGTTAGTTATAAAAGCTCCTCTCTAATGTCAAAACTTGAATTGAAATGATAAATTAACTGACGAGAAAAATGTCGAATTGCGTTAATGTCACGAATTATAGGGGATGAAATCGTTTTTAGTCAATAATATATTATAAAACATGACATTAAAATTAATTTTTTTTTAAAATGTAATCGCTTTATTATTACACTTTATCTGATTTTTGCATAGAGTTATTTTATGAAGCGAGATAGTTTTTCTGGAGTTACGAAATTTTACAATATATGGTATTCACATTCAATGGATTTCACGCTGCTTGCAAAAACAGCAAGCAAATGTCCCAAAAGGAGCCTGCTTGCTGTTTCTGTGGAAGCTGAACAAACCAGTTTGTCTTAATTCATCAAAGGAAACTACAAGGTTAAGTGGATTGGATGCATTAATAACATGGTTCTACAGCTTAGGCAGAGTCCTTATCAGGGATTGTTGGTATGCTGTTTGGTTGGCAAGCTGGCACTGGGAGTTCCTTTTCCTCGTTTGCGGTTTTGCTCTGCCTTTTTTGCATTTTCTCGCAGTTTTTCAACGTATTCATGGGTGCTTTCCATCGAAGTTCCTCCTTTGAGACAAAATAGATGTAGTCGAGGATTTTCCTCATACCACGTTACTATATCCGCCAAAGCGATATTCCAGTCAAAAGAAGATTGTTTCTGTAAAAGGGACGAGGTTATAATGGGGTGGAGAGCGCAATATATAGCCCTAATACCTGATTGGTGCGGTGTGTAAAAGGAGGAGAGACATTGCAGACAGGCTTGCTCGTATGGCTGCTGCTTATTAATGCAGTAAGCTATCTGGTAATGTCGGAGGATAAAAAAAGAGCGCGCAAGCATCGTGATCGGGTGCCCGAACGGACACTGTTTTTACTAGCCCTGATCGGAGGAGCGTTGGGCGTGCTGATTGCGATGTACCGCAAACGCCATAAAACACGGCATATAAGCTTCAGACTCGGTATTCCTGCGTTGCTGTTCATTAACGCATTGCTATATGGATATTTTTTGCGGTAAAGCCGGGGTTTAGGTTCGTATAGAAATGTTTAATGATGAGTAAGGCGGCTATTCCAGCGTCCACGAATGTATTGTGCAAGCGTGCAAAGGAATACATATTTCAGGATGGGATTTAACAAACTGAAAAAGAAGAGGTGTTTATGATGCTATTTTCAAAAATATTGCTTGCTTATGACGGTTCGGATGCAGCCAACAAGGCCTTGATGAAGGCAGCTGAATTAATCAAGGCATCACCGTCCTCAAAGCTTGAGGTCGTAACGGCATTTGATTTCCCGCGAATTTTTATGGGTGAAGGTTTGGCCCCGATTCCGGCATCAGTGAATAAAGAATATTACGATTTGGCGGAGCAAACTACAGATGAAGCTAAGAAGCGGCTTGCTGAGCAAGGTGTAGATGTCAAGGTAGAGCTGATTCAAGGTTCGCCAGCCGAAGTTATACTCGATTATGCCAATGAAAATGGCTTTGATGTGATTGTGATCGGTAGCCGTGGCTTGGGTGGTATTCGTGAATTTGTATTGGGCAGCGTAAGTCACAATGTAGTACAGCATGCACGCGTTCCGGTGCTGGTCGTGAAGTAACCGAATACAAATAATTGAAGTCGGATTGCTTTCTGCACAGGGAGTACCGGCTTTTTTTCTGCGTAGTGTGTGTCATGCCCGCAAGCATCAGTTCAAGGTAGAGAGTCGGCTATATGTACAGCTATAGTAAGACTCTTAGGTATATAAGTTTGTTGATTTTGTCAAACACGAACATTCAATTGGATGATTTTGATAATGTTCGTTTCCAAGTTGACATAGGGTGGAGGGAATTGTTAAACTATGAAGTGTATTGTCGATAAAAAATGAACTTTAGGTACAATTTAAAAAGGTAAACATGCTTGGGCCGAAAGCAACCGCGATTATGTGAGCAAGGAATATCGCTTGGGGTTGAGTAGGCGCAATGCTGACTCGTATAATGCCGGGAATATGGCCCGGAAGTTTCTACCTGGAAACCATTAATTTCCGGACTACGGGAGACATACGGCTAAAGCCGCATTGCTACAGTGGAACAGGCTTGCTTTTGGCATGCCTTTAAGAGGCTTTGTCGTTTGTTTTTCGTAGTCCGGTGTCTTGAAAATATTGTTATTTTCGAGTGCCGGATTTTTGGCGCTTATTGATAAAACGGGGAGTGAAGGACATGTCAGTGCAGGTCGCTGTCATTATGGGCAGCACATCAGACTGGGACACCATGCAGCATGCATGCGCAGTGCTGGACGAGCTTGAAATCAGATATGAGAAAAAGGTAGTATCAGCCCATCGTACACCGGATTTGATGTTCCGTTTTGCAGAAGAAGCTGCCGGACGCGGGCTAAAGGTCATTATTGCCGGAGCGGGCGGAGCTGCTCATCTGCCGGGAATGGTGGCTGCCAAGACATCCCTGCCAGTTATTGGTGTGCCTGTCCAGTCGAAGGCACTGAATGGTCTGGACTCTCTGCTGTCCATTGTGCAGATGCCGGGTGGTATTCCGGTTGCCACGGTGGCCATCGGCAAGGCAGGTGCTACGAATGCAGGGCTGCTGGCAGCACAAATCCTAGGTGCTTTTGACGAAAAGATAAGCCGGCGGGTCGTGGCAAGGCGTGACCGTATCCGTGATGAGGTGCTGGAAGGCAGTGATTCGCTATGAATGAGGCCTGTGAACCTGCAAGCCGCGTCCGTCCACCGGGCACAACGATTGGAATTCTGGGGGGCGGACAGCTGGGCAGAATGCTTGTATTGGCGGGAACCAACCTGGGTTATCGCTTTGTGACGCTGGACCCGGCACCGGATAGTCCGTGCGGACAGGTGTCGCAGCAGATTCGCGCCGCTTATGATGATGAGCATGCAGCCAGAAAGCTGGCCGGGCGGTGTGAGGTGATCACGTATGAGTTTGAAAATGTGGATGCGGGTGTAGCTGCACTGTTGGAGCAGAAATCCAGTGTACCGCAAGGCAGCGGTCTTTTGTATACGACACAGCATCGTTTACGTGAAAAACGTGCTATTGAAGCGGCTGGCGTTCCTGTAGCCCCGTATCGTGAAATCAGCAGCGCTACAGACATGGTTCAAGCGGTAGCTGAACTGGGTGTACCGTGCGTACTCAAAACGGCTGTTGGCGGTTATGATGGCAAAGGACAGGCGGTCATTCGCCAGCCCGAGGAAGCCACAGTTGCCTACGAACAACTGGCAGCTAGCGGTACGGAACTGGTGCTGGAGCAATTTATCCGGTTTCGCTGCGAAATTTCAGTAATCGTTGCACGCAGCACGAATGGCGAAGCCAAGGCTTTTCCACCTGCGGAAAACATTCATGTGAACAATATTTTGCACACGTCGATCGTGCCAGCGCGCGTACCGGATTCTGTGCAGGAGGAAGCACGCAGACTGGCGCTGGCCGTGGCGGAGTCAATGGGTGCGGTGGGGCTGCTCGCTGTAGAAATGTTTGTTGCCGAAGATGGGCAATTGTATGTCAATGAGCTGGCCCCGAGACCGCATAATTCCGGTCATTACACAATGGAGGGATGCGCGACGTCGCAATTCGAGCAGCACATACGTGCGATTTGTGGCTTGCCGCTGGGAAGCACGAAGCTGCTGACTCCAGTTGTCATGGTTAATGTACTGGGTGAGCATTTGGAGGACGTGGTTCGGCGGTTTGCACAGCCGGATGCCGAAGCTGAACGATTGGATGTTGTACCCAAGCTGCATTTGTATGGAAAAAATGAAGCCAAACCAGGCCGAAAGATGGGACATATTAATCTGCTGTGCCAGGATGCGGAGCAAGCGCTGGAATGGATTGAACAAACCAATATTTGGGGGGATAAATAGTCATGATTGAACGCTATAGCAGACCGGAAATGAGAGCGATTTGGACGGAAGAAAATAAATTCAAGGCGTGGCTTGAAGTAGAACTATGTGCCTGTGAAGCTTGGGCAGAATTAGGGGTTATCCCAAAAGAGGATACGATAGCTCTGCGTAAGAATGCAAGCTTTGATATTGACCGGATTTATGAAATTGAGCAGGAGACCAGACATGATGTCATTGCCTTTACCCGTACGGTGTCCGAAAGCCTGGGCGATGAGCGCAAATGGGTCCATTACGGCCTGACCTCCACGGATGTGGTCGATACCGCACTGGGCTACCTGCTGAAGCAGGCGAATGAAATTCTGGAGCAGGATATCTTGAATTTTATCGGAATTTTGAAGGAAAAGGCATTGAAGTACAAGCATACACCGATGATGGGCCGTACGCATGGAGTGCATGCCGAGCCAACCACATTTGGACTGAAGATGGGCTTGTGGTACGAGGAAATGAAGCGCAACATGGAACGATTCCGTTATGCGGCTGATCAGGTACAATACGGTAAAATGTCCGGCGCAGTTGGCACGTACGCCAACATTGATCCGGCTGTAGAAGCGTTTGTATGCCGCAAGCTGGGCACGAAGCCTGCACCTATTTCGACTCAGACGCTCCAGCGTGACCGTCATGCTGAATATATGGCGACATTGGCGTTGATCGCCACATCCTTGGACAAATTCGCCACCGAAATTCGTGCACTGCAAAAGAGTGAATTCCGTGAGGTGGAAGAAGCCTTTGCGAAGGGTCAAAAAGGTTCTTCCGCGATGCCGCATAAACGCAATCCGATCGGCAGCGAAAACATCTCCGGTCTGGCGCGCGTGATTCGCGGGCATATGGTTTCTGCCTATGAGAACGTAACGCTGTGGCATGAACGCGATATTTCGCATTCTTCTGTGGAACGTATCATTCTGCCGGATGCAACGATGCTGTTGAACTATATGCTGAATCGTTTTGGGAATATCGTGAAGAATTTGACGGTCTTTCCTGAAAATATGAAGCGCAATATGGCGCGTACGTATGGTGTGCCGTTCTCCGGCCGTATTATGACAAAGCTGATCGACAAGGGCTTTAGTCGTGAAAAAGCTTACGATACCGTACAGCCGCGTGCTATGCAGGCGTGGGAAGAACAGCGCCAATTCCGCGAAATCGTCGAGGCGACTCCGGAAATTACCGCTGTGCTCAGTCCGGATGAAATCGAAGATGCGTTCAACCCGGCTTGGCATTTGAAGAACGTAGATACGATTTTTAAAAAGCTGGGATTAGGGGAGTAGAGGGAAGGTTGGTGCTTGAAGGGTAGAAAGAGCGTGGAGAGGCCGCTGCGCGAACGGATCATTCTTCCGATTGCTGTTGCCCCTGGATTCCTGGATTGGAATAAACCCATAAAGGTCGGAATCCAGAGGCAAAGGCAAGCGCTATCGCTTCTCCAGAACGATTCCGTTTGCTCCGCTGCTTCCAGCACCACCCTTCATGTGGGAGCAGGAATAGTGGAAGGTGCGGCACATAAGATGCCGCACCTCCCTAAGAGCGATAGAAAAGCCGTGTTCCACTGCTTTTCTATCGCAAGCAACCGTTGATGGAAGGACTGCCAATTTGCTTAGCAAACACCCCCACAGTCCTTCCATGAACGCGCAAGGCTCAAGATACGAAGCCTTGAGCCACCCACCTAAGTGCACAGCGTAGGCATATGCGCACAACAGGCGAAGCCTGCACGCTCGGCAGCAGGGCATGCCGAGCAACGGCCGAAGGCCAGACGACTTGCCATGCTGCCAAGCCGCCACGGCCCCGGGCCGGTGCTAGGCGATACAAGTCGCCAAGCCAAGGTCGAGCCGTAAGCGGCATATAACTTGCCGCTTACGGCTTTCAACGCTAGTACGTCGCGGTGCACGTATAGACGTCGCTCCGCACCAACGTAAAAGCGTTGCTGGAAGAGGCTTGTGCCAACAAGCCTTCATCCAGCGAAACGCGCTCACCACCACTATAGCTCCAATAGCTCGCCATTCCCTGCTCTACCCTTGCGGGAGTCCCGAGGGCAGAGCCCTGGGGGTCCTCCCCTCGGGGAGGATTTAGGAGGGGGCAAGGTTGATTTAGGAGGGGCAAGGTTTGAGGGGCCATACTCTTTTGAAAGAGGTGTAATGAAATGTCATTGTCTACTGCCGAAGATCTGATCAGCGCGCCGCTTCTGTACAAAGGCAAGGTGCGTGAATTGTATGATCTTGGAGAGCATTTTCTGATTGTTGTAACGGACCGGATTTCGGCTTTTGATTACGTGTTGGAGCCGCCTGTGCCGGAAAAGGGAAATGTGCTGAATAAACTCAGCGCTTTCTGGTTTGAGCAGACGAAAGACCTGCTGGAGAACCATGTCGTGCATACCGATGTGAACAAACTCGGTCATGTCATCGACGAACAGAATAAAGAGCTGTTGAAGGACCGGATCATGGTCACACTGAAGGCGGAGCGCATCGATATCGAGTGTGTGGTGCGCGGATATATTACTGGAGGCGGCTGGCGTCAGTATGAGCAGACTGGTGAGATTAACGGTATTCCATTGCCAGAGGGGCTGCGTAAAAATGAGCGCTTTCCCAAGCCTTTATTTACACCGGCTGCAAAAAACGATGTCGGACACGACGAGGACATTTCCCTCGATCAAATGAAAGAGCTGATCGGGGCCGAATTAACAGCCCAGCTTGAAGAAAAAAGCTTGGCGTTGTACGAATTTGCCCGTGCTTTCTGCGAAAAACGGGGAATCATTTTGGCTGATTGCAAGTTTGAGTTTGGGCTTGTTAACGGAAAAGTTATTTTGATTGACGAAATTTTCACCCCGGATTCATCACGTTTTTGGGCTCAGGAAAAGTATGAGCTGGATGTAGAGATCGACAGCATGGATAAGGAGCCGGTACGAAGCTATTTGGCATCATCCGGTTGGGACAAGAACAGCAAGCCCGATCCGTTGCCTGCTGAGGTCGTTGAAGAAACAACTGCAAGATATACGGATATTTGGCGGCGTCTAACGGCACAGTAAATAATAATCATTTATTTAAAACCAATACGATTCATCCATTCGGAGGAGGAACTGAAGGAACATGATGAAAGCAACGGTCTATGTCACAATTAAGCAAAGCGTTTTGGACCCGCAGGGAGTTGCGGTGCAAGGCGCACTGCATTCGATGGGTTTCGGAGAAGTAGACAGCGTCAGAATTGGTAAGTATATGGAGCTGAATCTGGATACAACAGACCGCGAGAGTGCAGAAAAGCGCGTCATTGAGATGTGCGAAAAGCTGTTAGCCAACACGGTCATTGAAGACTACCGCTACGAACTGGAGGGCTAATTTAATGAAATTTGCAGTTCTGGTTTTTCCGGGCTCCAACTGTGATATTGACTGCTATAAGGCGATAGAGGGCACGGTCGGTGAACCTGTCGATTATGTATGGCATACTGCGACAGATTTGTCGCCTTACGATTGTATTCTTGTTCCGGGGGGCTTCTCTTACGGAGATTATCTGCGCTGTGGCGCGATTTCACGGTTTGCCCCGGTCATGAAAGAAGTAGCCAAAGCAGCTGCCGAGGGCAAATATATTTTGGGCATTTGCAACGGTTTTCAAATTTTGACTGAAGCCGGTTTGCTGCCAGGTGCTTTGCGACGTAATCTGTCGATGAAGTTCCTTTGCCGCGATACGGTGTTGAAGGTCGAGAATAACAAAACGCCTTTTACAAAAGATTATGTTGCTGGTGAAGAAATCGTTATTCCGATCGCACACGGTGAAGGCAACTATTACTGTGATGATGAGACGCTGGCTCGTTTGCGGGCGAACAATCAGATCGTATTTACGTATAAAGATAATCCCAATGGTTCCATGACGGATATCGCAGGGATTTGTAATGAGCAAGGCAACGTACTGGGCATGATGCCTCACCCGGAACGCGCGGTGGATGCATTGCTTGGAACGGATGACGGCAAACGTATGTTTACATCTATTTTAAATGCTTGGAGGGATCGTCATGGCGCAGCAAGTGTCCGCTAAGGAACCAACGGCAGAGCAGGTTGCCGAACATAAACTGTATCAGCAGATGGGGGTATCGGACAGCGAATATGCGTTGATCTGCGAATTCATGGGACGTCAGCCGAATTATACGGAGATAGGCGTATTCAGTGTTATGTGGTCAGAGCATTGTGCCTACAAAAACTCCAAGCCGCTGCTGCGTCGTTTTCCGACCAGCGGTCCGCGAGTGCTGATGGGACCCGGCGAGGGAGCAGGAATTGTAGATATCGGAGACAACCAGGCGGTTGTATTCAAAATTGAAAGTCATAACCATCCATCCGCTGTGGAGCCTTTTCAGGGGGCAGCGACTGGGGTAGGCGGCATCATCCGTGATATTTTCTCGATGGGTGCAAGACCTGTGGCGGTGTTGAACTCCCTGCGTTTTGGCAAGCTGGAGAGCGACCGTGTTAAATATTTGTTCGAGCATGTGGTATCCGGTATTGCGGGATATGGCAACTGTATCGGTATTCCAACCGTAGGCGGCGAAGTTGTATTTGATGAAAGCTATGAGGGTAATCCGCTCGTCAATGCGATGTGTGTTGGATTGATTGATCATGATAAAATCCAGCGCGGTGTGGCCAAAGGGGTCGGCAATCCAGTGTTCTATGTGGGACCGCCGACAGGCCGTGACGGGATTCACGGAGCGACCTTCGCATCGGTTGAGCTGACAGAGGAATCCGAAGCGAACCGGACTGCGGTTCAAGTAGGCGATCCGTTTATGGAGAAGCTGGTCATGGAATCATGTCTGGAGCTGATCGACAGCGGTATTGTACTGGGTATTCAGGATATGGGTGCCGCAGGACTTACCTGCTCCAGTGCCGAAATGGCAAGCAAGGCGGGCAACGGTCTTGAGCTGTACCTGGATCAGGTACCGCAGCGTGAAGAGGGCATGACACCTTATGAAATGATGCTGTCCGAATCACAGGAGCGTATGCTGTTCGTTGTTGAGCCAAAGGACGAAGCACAGGCGCTTGAAATTTTCGAGCGTTGGGGCGTCATTTGTGCCAAGGTCGGCAAGGTGACGGATGACGGTCGTTTGCGTTTGTTCCATCACGGTGAAGTGGTGGGGGATATGCCAGTAACGGCACTGGTAGATGAATGCCCGATTTACAACAAGCCTTCCGAAGTTCCTGCTTATTATGAGCAGAATGCTGGCGTTGACACGCTGCGTTACCCGGAAGTAACGGACCTAAACGGTGCGCTGAAAAAGATACTCTCTTCTCCAAGTGTAGCCAGCAAGAAATGGGTATACGAGCAGTATGATTACATGGTTCGCACCAGTACAGCCGTTCGTCCAGGCTCGGATGCAGCTATAGTGACGGTGCACGGTACTCGCAAGGGACTTGCAATGACTACGGATTGTAACGGACGTTATGTATACCTTGATCCAGAGGTAGGCGGACGGATTGCAGTCAGCGAAGCAGCCCGTAACATTGTATGCTCTGGTGGCGAGCCTCTGGCGATTACGGACAACCTGAACTTTGGTAATCCTGAAAAGCCCGACATTTTCTGGCAAATGGAAAAAGCGGTGGACGGAATGGCCGAAGCTTGCCGTGTATTGGATACTCCTGTTATCGGGGGTAACGTCAGCCTGTACAACGAAAATGCCAAAGGTGCCATCTATCCGACGCCTGTTGTTGGTATGGTGGGTCTGGTACATGATACGGATCACATTACAACTCAAGGCTTTAAAGCAGAAGGCGACGTCATTTTCCTGGTGGGAGAAACGAAAGCCGAGCTGGGCGGCAGCGAGTTCCAGGCTGTGGTACACGGTGTATCCGAGGGACGGCCGCCTGAGCTGGACTTGGACGTGGAGAAGAAGCTCTTGAATGGGGTACTTGGGGCTATTCAGTCCGGCTTGGTACAATCCGCACATGACCTGGCCGAGGGCGGATTGGCTGTGGCTTTGGCGGAATCCAGCATTAGCGGCGGATTGGGAGCGCAGATTAACGTAGAGACGTCTTTGCGTTCAGACCATGCTTTGTTCAGCGAAACTCAATCTCGTATTTTGTTATCTGCAGCGCCGGATAAGGCGTCTGCACTGGAAGCGCATCTTCGTGGTCTGGGAGTGCCAGTTGCCATATTAGGTACAGTTGAAGGAACACAATTAACAGTTGAAGTGAACGGACAACCCGCTTTGAACGAGGCAGTCGCCAGTTTGAAGCAAATCTGGGAGGATGTCATTCCATGTCTGATGAAATAACAGCACGAACGTTGTGGACTGGAGATTATTATAATGAAGGCTCCGGTAAAGAGGGGCTGTTTGATAAATTGAAAGAGGAATGCGGTGTGTTTGGCGTGTACAAACACTCCGATGCTGCCTCTCTAGCCTATTACGGATTGCATGCGCTCCAGCATCGTGGAGAGGAGAGCGCAGGCATCTGTGTCAGCAGCGGTGATGAGTTCCATTATCACCGCGGGATGGGCCTTGTTAAAGAAGTATTCAATAAAGATTTGTTGGCTTCGCTGACAGGGGACATCGCAATAGGGCATGTACGCTATTCGACAAGTGGAGACAGCAAGCTGACGAACGCGCAGCCGCTCGTTTTCAAATATCGTGATGGCGATTTGGCGGTAGCCACAAACGGTAACATCGTAAATGCTTTGCAAATCCGGCATGAGCTGGAGCAGGAAGGATCTATTTTTCAAACGACCAGTGATACAGAGGTTGTCGCGCATTTGATCGCCCGGTCGTCCAAAAATTTGGTGGAAGCTGCCAAGGATGCGTTGAAGCGCATCGTCGGCGGGTTTGCCTTCCTTATTATGACCAACGACAAGCTGCTCGTGGCCTCTGATCCCAACGGCTTGCGCCCGTTAACGATGGGCAGGCTGGGGGATGCTTATCTGTTTGCCTCCGAGACCTGTGCTTTAGAGACAATTGGAGCAGAGCTGCTGCGCGACATCGAGCCGGGTGAACTGCTGGTGCTGGACCAAAATGGACTGCACGAAGACCGTTACACGGAAGAGAAGCAGCGTAAAGCGCTGTGTGCGATGGAGTATATTTATTTTGCTCGTCCTGACAGTGATTTGAATGGAGCTAACCTTCATGCCGCACGCAAACGCATGGGCAACCAGCTCGCTTTGGAAGCTTTTGTCGATGCGGATCTGGTCACCGGGGTGCCGGATTCCAGTATTTCGGCTGCGATTGGTTATGCAGAGCAGACAGGTATTCCCTATGAGTTGGGCATGATTAAAAATAAATACACCGGACGTACGTTCATCCAGCCAAGTCAGGAGCTGCGCGAGCAGGGTGTGAAAATGAAGCTGAGCGCTGTGCGTCGAGTCGTTGAAGGTAAGCGCGTCATCATGATTGACGATTCCATCGTCCGGGGCACCACGTCCCGCCGAATCGTGAATATGCTGCGGGACGCGGGCGCACTGGAGGTCCATGTACGTATTACCTCACCGCCTTTTAAAAACCCGTGCTTCTATGGCATTGATACGCCGGATCGCCGAGAGTTGATTGCTTCTTCCAAAACAGTCGAGGAAATCAGGAAAGAGATTAACGCCGACTCACTCTACTTTATGAGTGCTGAGGGCTTGATTGCCGCTGTGGGCGGACATAACGAACAGGATTATAAAGGCGGTCTGTGCCTGGCTTGCTTCGATAATGATTATCCGACTCAGGTGGATTTTAAAGGTGAGGAAAAGTTCGGATGCAGTTGTTAGTATAGGGGACAAAAGAGGTACTAGCGCCCATATAATGCGGTTCTGAGGGGGCCACTCCGCGTGTGGAAGGTTCTTCCGATCGCTGTTGCCGCCAGATTCCAGGATTGGAATAACCCTTACAGGGTTGGAATCCAGCAGCAAAGGCGAACGCTTTCGCTTCTCCAGAATCCTTCCACCCGCTGCGTTTCTCAGGTGTCCAGCATTTTGCAGCAGTGCCAGCCCCTCTTTTGTCCCTATGGGAAGAGGAGGGGAAAGGCAGTTAAAAACTCATGGCATAACTATTTCATGCCATGAGTTTTTGACGGAGCGGTGACTCATAAAAAGTCACCCTGCTCTTTAAGGTTGAGCCAGCGAAGCGAAGCTCACCAGCAGGCAGGGCGAAGCTGCCTGCCTAAAGGGCAAAGAAGTAAGCCCGCCGTTGGCGTCGCTCACTTCTTTGCCCGGCACGTCCCCGCCTTTGCGAAGCAAACAGCCCGGGACGTGCCCCCGCCGCCGCGCTGCATAGGCGGCCACGCACCAAAGCGTATCCTTGTCATTTGCCGGGGATGCCCGCAAAAATGACAACGGAAAACGCGACTCACAGCACGAACCATATACCAAGCAGCACCCAATCCTACGCATCTGACCGACTCTTGAGGGGTCCAGGGGGAGCAGCCCCATGGAATCCTCCCTGTTAGGGAGGACTTAGGAGGGTCAATTTTTTGAAGGAGTGTTCATGAATGTCCGAAGCATACAAAAATGCAGGAGTAGATATCGCTGCGGGGAATGAAGCAGTAGAACGGATGAAAAAGCACGTCAAGCGTACCTTCCGTCCCGAAGTGCTGACCGATTTGGGGGGATTCGGTGCATTGTTCGGCCTGAATAAGGATAAATACGAGGAGCCTGTACTCGTTTCCGGTACGGATGGAGTCGGCACGAAGCTGAAGCTTGCTTTCGCGATGGATCGCCATGACACCATTGGTATCGATGCAGTTGCGATGTGTGTGAACGACATTGTCGTTGGAGGCGCAGAGCCACTCTTTTTCCTCGACTACCTCGCTTGTGACAGGGTAGTGCCGGAAAAGATCGAAGCGATTGTCACCGGAATCGCAGAGGGCTGCCACCAATCGGGGTGCGCGCTGGTCGGCGGTGAAACGGCAGAAATGCCAGGCATGTACAGCGATGGTGAATATGATATTGCCGGATTCACTGTCGGCATTGTGGATAAAAGCAAAATCATTAACGGCAGCTCGATTGCTCCCGGAGATACCGTAATTGGACTGGCCTCCAGCGGTGTACACAGCAATGGTTTTTCACTGGTTCGCAAGCTGCTGCTGGAACAACAGGGATACGATCTGCATGACGAAATCGAAGGCTTGAACGGTAAGCTAGGCGATGTCTTGCTGGAGCCAACCAAGATTTACGTGAAATCGGTTTTGGCTTTGCTGGAGAAGGTAAAGGTCAAAGGCATGGCACATATTACAGGTGGCGGTTTTATCGAAAATATTCCGAGAGTGCTGCCGGATCACGTCAATGTGGATATAGAGTACGGCTCTTGGCCGATTCTGCCGATTTTTCAGCTTATGCAGGAAAAAGGGGCCATTTCCAACAAAGACATGTTTACGACCTTTAATATGGGGATCGGATTAGTCATCGTCGTGGGCCAAGAAGATGCACAGACTGCATTGAACGTGCTGAAAGAGCAAGGCGAAGATGCTTATGTGATCGGGAAGGTAACGGAAGGCAGCTCAATAGTAACCTTTACGGGAGCCGAAGTGTAATGAACAGCTACCGGATTGCTGTTTTTGCGTCAGGTGAGGGAACGAATTTTCAGTCGTTGGTAGATGCGGCCGCGCGAGGAGAACTGGGCGGCGCATCCATAGAACTGTTAATATGTGACAAGCCTGCGGCTCCTGTTGTAGTTCGAGCAGAGAAAGCCGGGATTGCTTGTCACACGTTCCGCCCCAAGGAGTATGCTGCCAGAGAAGACTATGAACGTGAACTGGTTGCATTGCTGGAGCAGAAATCAATTGATCTCATCGTGTTGGCAGGCTACATGCGTTTGTTATCCAGTGTTATGGTCGATGCTTACGCCGGAAAAATCATTAACATTCATCCGTCACTGCTGCCTGCATTCCCTGGGAAAGATGCGATCGGACAGGCGTTGGCCTATGGGGTTAAAGTCAGTGGAGTCACTGTTCACTTTGTGGATGGAGGTATGGATACCGGGGCCATTATTGGCCAGCGTGTGGTGGAAGTACAGGATCATGATACAGCGGATTCGCTATCGGCAGCTATTCAAGCCGTCGAACGCCAGCTCTATCCGGAAGTGGTGGGCAGACTGGCTCAAGGCAAAATCCATTTGGATGGCCGTAAAGTAGTTTCACTTCCCTAATCATGATTGTAATTTGTCATATCAAGAATGGTGTGCAGGCATTTTCCGATATTTCTCGGGAAATAAATTGATAAAGAGCTAAAGGAGGAGACAAGGTGGCTATTAAAAGAGCACTCGTTAGCGTATCGGATAAACGGGGAATCGTGGAGTTTTGCCGCGAGTTGTCCAAATTAGGTGTGGAGATCGTTTCGACAGGGGGAACGAGCAGCTTGCTGTCGAAGGAGGGCATTCCTGTTATCGGGATTTCAGAGGTGACGGGATTTCCTGAAATTATGGACGGACGTGTTAAAACGCTCCATCCAGCGGTACACAGCGGCTTGCTGGCTGTTCGGGATAATGAAGAGCATCAGCGTCAGATGAAGGAACTGGGCCTGGATTATATTGATCTGGTCGTTGTGAATCTGTATCCTTTTGCGGAAACGATTGCCAAACCCGGTGTAACCTACGAGGATGCGATTGAAAACATCGATATCGGCGGTCCAACTATGCTGCGTTCTGCGGCGAAAAATCATGCTTTTGTAAGTGTAGTGGTCGATGCGGATGATTATAGCACTGTACTGGAGGAAATCCGTAAAGATGGCGATACGGAGCTGAATACCCGCAAGCGTTTGGCAGCCAAGGTGTTCCGTCATACGGCTGCATACGACGCTTTGATCTCCGATTATTTGTCAAATGTGACAGGCGAGCCATTGCCTGAGCGTTACACGGTAACCTATGAAAAAATTCAGGATTTGCGTTATGGTGAAAATCCGCATCAGCAAGCGGCATTTTATCGTCAGCCGCTCGCAGCGAAAGGTACATTGACAACGGCAAAACAGCTTCACGGAAAAGAGCTGTCCTACAATAACATCAACGATGCTAACGCGGCACTGCAAATCGTCAAGGAATTCAGCGAACCGGCCGTGGTGGCGGTGAAGCATATGAATCCTTGCGGCGTCGGAATCGGCGGAAGTATTTATGAAGCGTACAGCAAGGCGTATGCGGCTGATCCAACCTCGATTTTTGGCGGCATCGTAGCGGCCAACCGGATTATTGACGGCGATACGGCGAAAAAGCTGAGCGAGATCTTTTTGGAAATTGTACTGGCGCCAGGTTTTACGAAAGAAGCGCTGGAGATTTTGACGAAAAAGAAAAATATCCGCTTGCTTGATCTGGGTGAGATTTCCCCGTCTGAACATGCAGAGAGCCGTTTTGTTGTAACTTCGATTGAAGGCGGCATGGTCGTTCAGCAAAATGACATCCATGCGGTAGACCCGGATGCCCTTACAGTCGTAACAGAGCGTGCGCCATCCGAAGAGGAATTGAAGCAGCTTTTGTTTAGCTGGAAAGTGGTTAAGCATGTGAAATCCAATGCGATCGTATTAGCGGCTGATAATATGACGATTGGTGTGGGCGCGGGGCAAATGAACCGTGTCGGAGCGGCCAAGATTGCCATTGAACAGGCTGGGGAAAAAGCAAAGGGCGCTGTGCTGGCATCCGACGCCTTTTTCCCGATGGGTGATACGCTGGAGCTGGCTGCCAAAGCAGGCATTACAGCAGTCATTCAACCGGGCGGCTCCATCAAGGACGAAGAATCCATCAAGGTGGCTAATGAATACGGCATCGCCATGGTCTTTACGGGCGTGCGCCATTTCAAGCACTAAAGTGCAGCGGTTGAGGATGAAGCAGCATTTTCACACCTGAGGATTTTGCAAAATCCTGACCTGAATGATCATAATGGAAGCGGAGGAATCACCTGAATGGATATTTTGGTTATCGGAGGGGGCGGCCGCGAGCATGCGATTGTGTGGGCGCTGAAGAAAAGCCCCAAGGCCGGAAAAATCTATTGCGCGCCGGGCAATGCCGGCATTGGACAGCTAGCGGAGTGCGTTCCGATTCCGGTAAGTGAGTTTGACGCACTGATAGAGCTGGCGGAATCCAAAAAAGTCGGTCTGGTCGTGGTGGGCCCCGATGATCCACTGGCAGACGGCATCGTGGATGCCTTTGAAGCGAAGGGCATTCCGGTATTCGGACCGCGTAAAAATGCGGCGGAAATCGAAGGCAGCAAAATCTTCATGAAGGATTTGCTGCACAAATACCATATTCCGACAGCAACCTATCGCAAGTTTTATAGCTACGACGAAGCACATGCCTACTTGAAGGAACAGCCGATTCCCGTAGTCATCAAGGCAGACGGACTGGCAGCAGGCAAAGGGGTAACAGTTGCCTACTCGATGGAGGAGGCAGAAAAGGCTCTGTCCGATATTATGGTAGCAAAGGTGTTTGGAGAAGCGGGTGCACAGGTCGTGATTGAGGAATTCCTCGCCGGACAGGAAATGTCGATTCTTTCCTTTGTGGACGGTGAAACGGTGCGACCGATGGCAGCGGCGCAAGACCACAAGCCGGTTTTCGATGGGGATAAAGGCCCAAATACCGGAGGCATGGGTACCTATTCTCCATTGCCGCACATCGCCAATTCCATTATTGAGGAAGCCATCGAGACGATTATTAAGCCAACGGCTAAGGCCATGGTTGCTGAAGGACGACCGTTCCGGGGGGTTTTATTCGCTGGATTAATGATTTCGCCGGATGGCAAGCCCAAAACGATTGAGTTTAACGCGCGCTTTGGCGATCCGGAAACACAGGTTGTACTGCCGCGTCTTAAGTCCGATCTGCTCGATATTTTTCTCGCGGCCGTGAACGGCACGCTGGATCAAGTGGAGATCGAATGGAAGGATGAAGCGGCGGTGTGCGTAGTGTTGGCTTCCGGGGGTTATCCCGCAGCTTACGCCAAAGGTATTCCGATTCACGGGCTGGACCAGGCAGACGAAGCCATCGTGTTCCATGCCGGAACAGGCATCAATGAACAGGGTGAATGGGTCACGAACGGCGGGCGCGTATTAGGCGTGGTCGGCTTGGGACGCGATATTGCCGAGGCGCGTGATCAAGCTTACGAGCAGGCGGCACGCATTACCTTTGAAGGCAAGCATAACCGTACGGATATTGCAGCAAAAGCACTGCTGTAGCAGAGCTTTAAAAGATAAAGAGGATCTTTTCTGATATGATCCCCTCATTGTAGACAGAAAAAAGCAGCACTTTATTCTGTCTATTATGGGGGGATTTATTATGGGGAAAATTAGAAAAACGTATGACATAACGTTTAAGAAAAAAGCTGCGGATTTATATTTAAAAGACGGGATGGGTTACAAAACTGTAGCAAAAGAGCCAGGGATCGGTCACTCTTTGGTACGGCTTGAGGCAGAAAATGAATTGCTGAAAAAGCTCTTAATGATATGAAAGGTGGAATGGAATCGGTACCCTTGACAGGGATCAGTTTATAGACAGGGACTCTCTTTTTTCTTTTAACTTTCTACCCATTCCCTCTTTGCTTGCGCTCCTGCAGCAGCAGATAGAGAAAATAGGGAGCACCAATGACGGCTGTCACGATGCCGGCGGGAATTTCGAGCGGCGGCTTCAAGCCTCGTCCGAGTGCGTCGGCGAGGACGAGAATCAGGGCGCCGATCATCGCCGCACCGGGCAACAGGTAACGGTGGCGGTTGCCGAACAATCGCCGTGCCAGATGCGGGGCCAGCAGGCCGATAAAGCCGATGGAGCCGATGGCAGCGACACAGGAGGCAGCCAAGGCCACAGACACGGCCAGAAGCCCTGTGCGCACGCGTTTCACGCTAAGTCCCAGCCCGGCCGAGCTTTCTTCGTCCAGGCCCATAATGTCCAGTTTGCGCTGCAGCGTATAGGCAAGAGGCAGCAGGACGATTAACCACGGCAGCAGCCCGTATATTTCGTCCCAGCCTTTGCCCCAGAGGCTGCCAGCCAGCCAGGTCAGCGTATCGCTGGCTTCGAGTGGATATTTGACCAGAATATAATCGGTCGCAGCCTGAAAAATGGCACCTACCGCCAGCCCGGTCAAGGCCAGCATATTGGGGCGTATGCCGCCCTTCATGGAAAGCCGTACGAGCAGCAGCGCGGCCAGCCCGGCTCCGACAAAGGCAGCTACAGGCAGGAGTGCCACCGGGGATGATGGCAGCAGCACGATGACGATAACCGCTGCGAAGCCGGCTCCTTTGGATACGCCTACCACGTCCGGTGAAGCCAGCGGGTTGCGGATCATGCCTTGCAGCAGCACTCCGGCTACTGCCAGTCCGGCTCCGGCCATGATGGCCAGCAGACCGCGAGGCAGCCGATAATGGTGAACAACGAACCAGGACGAAGCAGCGCGGTCGGTCAGAGCGGTCATTAGCTCGGAGGGCGTAATGTAGGTGCTGCCTACACCAATGGCTATAAAAGAAACTCCCAGCATAAGCGTGAGAAGAATCCACAGCTTTTTCATCGTGCAGCCCTCCCGTTCTTGTGCGCCAGATATAAAAAGAAGGGTGCACCTGCCAGCGCGGTGACAATACCAACAGGCGATTCATACGGATATGCGATAAAACGTCCAAGCACGTCTGCATATGTCAGCAGCAGGGCTCCGCAGATCGCAGACAGCGGGATGACCCGTTTGTAATTGTCGCCCGTAAACATCTTGATGATATTCGGCACCATCAGGCCCACAAAGCCGATGGAACCGGCTACCGCTACGGCAGAGCCTGCCAGCATAATGACCGAAGCCGAGGCCAGAAGACGAACAAGCCGGACATTCTGTCCCAACCCCTGGGCGACCTCCGTTCCGAGGCTGAGCACAGACAGCGAGGGAGCCAGTCCCAGCGCAAGGATCATCCCTACGGCGAACCATGGCAGTATCAGGCGTGTATCAGCCCAAGTGGAGCCGTCTATGGCTCCTGCGAGCCAATATAGCACATCGGATATTTGCTCGTTGAACACGAGCAGTCCTTGCGTGACCGATGCCAGCAGCAGATGCACGGCCATTCCGGCCAGGGCCAGCTTGACCGGCGTCATGCCTGCCGTTCCGGCCAGGACATATACGAAGGAGCCGCCCGCGATTGCCCCGGCAAAAGCAAAATAAATGCTGCCGGACGAACCGATATTCGGCAGCAGCACAACGGACAGCACGACCGCCAGCGAAGCGCCCGAGCTGACCCCGAACACCTGTGGCGAAGCCAGCGGGTTGCGTGTGATGGCCTGCATGAGCGCTCCGGCCACGGCCAGACCGGAGCCGACGAGCAGCCCGATAACAGCACGCGGCAGGCGAACCGTCAGAATAATGAGCTGATCCTTGGACGGATGCTCGGTGAAAAGCGCGGCCAGCATGGTGGGGATATCCATCCTGACCGGGCCAATCGCCACGCTGAGCAGCAGTCCGGCCAGCAGTGCGAATACAAGTGCAAAGAAGACCGGCTTATTCAGCCGGTCGCTTGAGGCTTGTCCGATCAATGGGAGGCGCCTTATTTGCTTTGCACGGGATACAGAAGCGAAATGGCTTGCTCCAGTATTTTCTCGGCTGAACCGAGTCCACGGTACCGGGTCCATAGTGCCCGGTTCACTTCGTAAACTTCCCCTTTTTTGACAGCCGTAATGTTTTGCCACAGCGGATTTTGCTTCCATTCTGAAATCAATTTCTCATCAGCTTCAGCCATAAAGATGACGTCTGGATCGGCCTGTGCTATCTGCTCCAGGGTCAGCTTGACGGTAGGTTCACTTGTATTTTGAAGGGCATTACGGATGCCTGCCTGCTCCAGCAGTTGTCCATCAAAGGAAGATGCGGCATGACCAGTCAGTGAATCAGAGCGAAATACCCCGACCAGTACACTGCGTGGCTCACCAGCTTTGACTCCTTGTTTCAGCTTTTTCATATTAGCTTTATGAGCAGCCAGAATCTGTTCACCTTTTTCCTTCTCGCCGAGCGCATCGGCAATGACACCGAAGGATGCCAGATTTTGTTCATAGGAGGAATTGCGGCTCTTCAGAACAATGGTTGGAGCAATCTCGCTAAGTTCTTTGTATATGCCTTTATGACGGTTCAGGTCGGCAATGATCAAATCCGGCTTCAAGGAGCTGATCGTTTCCAGATTCGGCTGCTTGCGCGTGCCTACAGGCGTGAAGTCGATTTTTTTACCAAGCAATCCGTCGATATCATCATCATTTTCCTGGGCTATTCCGACAGGTGTTACACCCAGTTGGGTTGTCGCATCAACAAAAGAGAATTCCAGCGTTACGATTCTTTTGGGTTTACCCGTAATTCTGGTTTCTCCCATCTCATGCTTAATCACGCGGGTGTCGCCTGTTGCTTGAGATGTTGCTGTGTTGTTATCTTTTGACTGGCTGCCACATCCGGCCATAATGAACGTCAGCAGCGTAACGATTGCTGCAAGCATCACAGCCGTGCGAAGTGGTTGTTTGGGTGTTTCCATATGTTGTCCTCCGTCCCAAAATATGCTCATCATAGTAATTGATAATCATTATCAATTAACCAACTGTTGATCATTCTAGCAACCGGGAGGGGAGACGTAAACCATATGATCATTTAAACTATTTTGATGGATAAAGTGAATTAAGTTCATTAAAATTTCGTTTATTCATCTGTCCGCTGCCGTCGATAGATACGTTCGGGTCTGCCGACTGTTCCGTAGACCTGGTCGTGGTGAGCATCACCATTTTCCACTAGGTACTCCAGATATCGTCTGGCTGTGGAACGGCTCATGCCCAGTTCGCTTCCGACCGTTCCTGTAGTCAGCTCTTCCCGTCGATTCAGGAGATCAAGCACCTTGTCACAGGTTACTTTATCGATGCCCTTGGCCCATAGCTCCCCGGCTCCATGGCCTGCTATCCGGCCGGTGCCTGCGTTTTGAAGCAGGCTGTCAATTTCAGCTTGCTCCACCGTCGATGGTTGCTCCTGCCATGCCTTGACCTGCTGCCGAAAACGGGCGTATTCCTCCAGCGTGGCACGCAATCTTTCAAACACCAGCGGCTTCACGATAAAATCAAACACACCTGCGCGAACGGCTTGTACCACGGTGTCCGCTTCTTTGGCAGCAGTCAGCATAATGACATCTGTGTCCGGATAGTGCTGCTTGATGAATGAGAGCAGAGACAGGCCGTCGGTATCTGGAAAATAAACGTCCAGTATAACCAAATGAGGACGCAGTACATCCAGTTGAAGCTTGGCCTCAAATTCGTTCGCTGCCATCGCACATACGGTGAACCCGTTCACTTTTTCAATAAATCGTCGGTTAATTTCCGCAATTCGCAGATCATCTTCAATAATAAGCACCTCAATATCCGATAAAACCGGCTTATTCATGGACGTAGCCTCCTTTTGCATCATCACTCATGCCTGATCTATTTAAAGGTATGCGTATTTCAAAAATCGTACCTCCCCCTGTCCGTTCATACACTTGGATGGAGCCGTCCATTTGCTCTGCATACTCGTACACAAGAGCCAGGCCGTACCCGTGACCAGCTTCTGTTTTGGTCGATGCTCCTTTGACGAACAGCTTTTCCCGGATATCCTCCGCAATTCCCGTTCCGTTGTCCGCTACCTCGATGGTTATGGCTTCAGCTGTTTCTTCAAGTTTGAACCAGACCTGTCTCGTAGAGATAGGGAGCAGCGCGACAGCTTCCATAGCGTTATCGAGCAGGTTTCCGGCCATGGCAGCGAGAAGCGGCCAATCCAGCGCAGGGGAAAAAGCAGAGAATGTCCCGCTAATTGTAGAATGTAAAACAATTCCCTTGCTCAGCGCCTGTTTTTTCTTGCCGATTAACAGACTGGCGATCATGGAATCAGGTAAAGAGGTAGAGGCGCCTGGCCTTTGCATGCGATATTGTTCCGATTCCTGGGTAATGAAGTCCACTGCTTCGTTATAACACTCCAACTGAATCAGACCGGATATGAGATACAGCCGGTTGGTGTATTCATGCGTTTGCGACCGCAGCACTTCCGCGTAATCTTTGGCCTCCGTCAGCTGCCGTGCCATACGGAGCAGCTCTGTTTTGTCACGCAGACTGGCAACTGTGCCCATCCTGCGCCCGGAACGATCCTTGATCGGAACACGGCTGACGACTACCACTCGTTGCTGCACCTCGATTTCCTCATTTGATGCGATAGGTTCCTGGTCCGGCTTCATATTTTCGCTATTTACGATGAAATCTGCACCAAGTACATTGGCCAGTTTGCCTGCGGCACCCGGCAAGTGACGCAGCTCGCTTCCGTACAGGGCAGTCCCCAAGGGAAGGCCGAGCAAACGGACGGCCTGCGGATTAGCAAGTGTGACTTGTCCGCTGCCATTCACCGCGATAATCCCTTCGCCTATGGATTCCAGAATGGCTTGCTTTTCATGGTACAGCCGTCCAATTTCCACTGGCTCCAGCCCATGCAGCTCCAGACGTACTCTTTTCGCTATAAGCAGGCTCCCTAGAATACCGATGACCAGCGCACCCGCCATGAGCCACAGCCATGCATAGGTGTATGTACGAATATTTTGCTCCACATCTGTCATAAAGTAACCTACAGAGACGAGCCCGATGGCCTGTCCTTGTTCATCATAAACCGCAGTTTTGGCCCGCAGTGACGGCCCGAGAGAGCCGGTGGACTCTGTAATCATGGCCTGTCCTTGCAGCACCTTGTCATTCAGCGGGTCCATCATTGGCTGACCGATGCGCTTCGGATTCACATGCCATTGCCGGATGAGATGGCGATCGGCAATGGTAATAAAATCAGCGCCGCTGCTGGCCTGGACTGGCTTTACCGCCTCGTTGATGCGCAAACGCAGCTGCGCCGTGTCGGTCTGCTCCAGAGCGTCTTTGATCTGTGCATCTACCGCAAGTATATTGGCAACGGTCAGTGCCCTTTTTCCGATCTCTTTGTATAGAGCAGAAGTGATCATATATCGAAAGGATAATCCCAAAAGTCCGGTAACTATCAGCACTAAAAGAGAAATAAAAATCATTAGTTTTGTCTGAAAACGCACATGCCTTCACCGCCGTCAAGCAAGATAATAGGAGGGGCTGATCACCGCGATCATCTCCTCCATACGATCCATTTTACTGTATTACAGGAACCTCCGCACTTTTAATCTGTGGGAAGAATGATCTATAATAGAAATAGTTACATAAAGTGAGGAGGATATGGCCATGGTTATTATTCATGCTGATATGAAGGTTTTACCTGAAAAAAGAGAGACTTTTCTGCAACAAACACAAGGATTGATCAGCGCATCACAGGCTGAAGAAGGCAACGTACGATACACGCTGATGCAGGATCTGAATGATCCGAACGCATTTACGATGGTCGAAGAATGGAAGGATGCAGCTGCTGTAGATTTCCACAACAAGTCTGCCCATTTCCAGACATTTGTTGCCGCAGCCAAGGATTTGCTGGCCGCTCCGCTTCAAGTGAATGCTTTTCAGGATGCAACCAAACTGTAATCAACCCGCTGGATATATGATAATCAGGAACAGGAGGAGATAGGATGGGGAACATTGCAGATACAACGGTATTGAATAATGGAGTTCAGATGCCTTGGCTCGGTTTTGGTACGTACAAGGCGGAAGGTAATGAGGTTTACGAAGCAGTCAAAACAGCTATTGAGGTCGGCTACCGCAGCATTGATACGGCGTCCATTTACGGCAATGAGGAGCTGGTTGGGCAAGCCATTCGTGACAGTGGGGCAGCCAGAGAAAATCTGTTTGTGACTACCAAGCTGTGGAATCAGGATCAAGGCTTCGATTCGACACTGCGCGCCTTTGAAGAAAGCCGTAAGCGACTGGGTCTGGACATCATTGATTTGTACCTTATTCACTGGCCTGGCAAGGACAGGTACAAGGAAACCTGGAAGGCGTTCGAACGGCTGTATGAAGAAGGAAGCGTACGTGCTATCGGAGTCAGCAACTTCCACATCCACCATCTTGAGAACCTCCTGAAAGACAGCAACATTGTCCCTGTCATCAACCAAGTGGAACTTCACCCGCGTCTGACACAGCAAGAGCTGCATCAGTATTGCCGGGAGCACCAGATTCAGCTTGAATCGTGGAGTCCGCTGATGAAGGGGAAACTGACAGAGCAGGCGGACATCGTTGAGATTGCTGCCAAATATGGCAAAACCTCGTCGCAGGTTATTTTGCGCTGGCACCTGGATCGGGGCATTGTGACGATACCCAAATCAGTCACTGCGCATCGTATCCGTGAAAATGCGGATTTGTTCGATTTTAAATTGACAGCAGAGGATATGGGCCGAATCAATGCACTTCATCTGGATGAGCGTGTAGGTCCTCATCCCGATAAGCTGTTGTTTTAACATTCAAATATACAAAAGCACCTCCCAAATTGCGTTAACCGTAGTTCGGGGGGTGCTTTTTTGATTTATCCATCGGGATAGTCTCATACGTTTTTTGCCTTGCTCATCTGAGACAGAGATGCCTACTGATGGTTTAATTTGCGATGCAGGAGGTAGGAGTAGAGTACAGGGGCGACTACGGATATAACCAGCCCGATTATAAAAATGACCGCTCCCGCCACGCCATCAACCCATGCCCCCACCAAACCCGAAGCACCACCGAGCATCATCATAGGTCCGCCGAAACGGTGCGTTTTGCGCCACACCTCCGGGTTGGACAGAGTCCACGGTGTACGGATACCAAAGGTATAGTTCGGCTGTACCTGAGTTATATAATTACCCAAAACCAGCAGCAGCATGCCGATTACTCCACAAATGATAGTGTTCATTTGCAGCCGGAGGTTCAGGTTATACAGCAGCATTCCCCAACCAGCTACAGCGAGAATAAGGGAAGTGCCTACCCGCGCAACTTCATAGGCTTTGGAAAATTTCTCGTAATTGGCCCTGTTGGGGTCCATGTAGCGGACTAGCCGAAGAAGCAGAGGCACCAGACCCAACAGCACCAGTAGGAGAATAGAACCGTTTTTACTCATATATCCGTTAGCTGTATTGTCAAAGCTAAAATGAGAGGCCAGAACATCAGGAAGCCGATTATACAGGAGTAAAGCGCCTATAGCAGGTGATAAGGCAATCAAGGTCATCAAAACATCGCTAAGGCTCCAGGGTATTCGAAATTTCATTCAGACTCCTCCATTTTCTTAATATCATTTGAATGTTTCTCAACAGGGACATCGGATTGGACGATGCTGAACATCCAACCGATGACATCCGCCACCACTGTCGTATGCAGGGTGTAAATGATGTTTTGTCCCTGCCGTTCATCAAGCACCAGCCCAGCTTGCTTCAGAATGCTCAAATGGTGGGACATGCTGGGCTTGCTGATTTGAAAATGCTCGGCGATATCGCCTGCGCTCATGCTTTTGTCTTTCAAAAGCTGCAATATTTTGCGCCGGGTCGGATCAGCCAAGGCTTTAAAGGCATCATTCAATGTACGCTCACTCCTTTAGATATTTAGATAATTTTCTAAATATCTAATGAGATACTAAAACAGATGCAATTACGTGTCAACAGGTAAAATAAGGAAAGTCAAAAAAATGGCTAAGCAGCGGCAACATTTCTATTTGTAAACGGCGATAAAATTCGCTATAATTTATTATACAAAAATAAGAATCTTAATATTTAAATATATAAACAATACTTCTAAGGAGGAAATGGATATGAAACATATTTTTCGTAAGGGAAGTCATCCGCAAGCCCCGGTTATTTTGCTTTTGCACGGTACTGGCGGGAATGAGCAGGATCTGATGCCATTGGCAGATTTGGTCGCACCAGGAGCATCTGTGTTAGGTGTTAGAGGGAATGTACTGGAAAACGGAATGCCGCGTTTCTTCCGCCGTTTGGCAGAGGGAGTGTTCGATCTGGAGGATCTCGTATTCCGTACCAAAGAACTGAGTGAATTTGTGGATACGGCTGCAAAGCAATACCATTTTGACCGGAGTAACGTTGTGGCTCTTGGATATTCCAATGGCGCGAACATAGCGGCCAGCATGCTTTTTCACGATGCCAAGGCGCTGCGCGGAGCCATTCTCCATCATGCGATGGTACCGTTGCGCGGGCTGCAATTGCCGGACCTGAATGGTGTCCCTGTGTTTCTGTCCTCTGGTGAAAATGACCCGATCATACCGGCTGCGGAATCCCGTGAGCTGCAAGCTTTACTGGAGGGGGCCGGAGCCCAGGTCGAAGTACACTGGGAACGCAATGGTCATCAATTGACGCGTACAGAAGCCGAAGCCGCAAGAAAATGGTTTGGAGAGCGCTGGAATGCATAAAAAGGCCCGATAACGTTCAAGCTACCGATTAGCGCTCCAGTGAGCGATTCTATAATTAGGAGGCGGCAAACGAAATGGCAAAGCCGGATAATCGGGCCGATAATGTTGAACATTTGCAGCAAAGCATTCAGAATACACAGCAGAACCTTCACGAGGCTGAAGGCTATCTGAACGAATTTTCCTCTGAAATCAGCAACGAGGAGCGCAAGCAGATCGAAGACAAAAATAACCGCCGCAAAGAAAGCATTAGAGCGTTTCGAGAAGAAGTAAAGGACGAAGCAGCACACGCTCAAGAATAGGTAAAAAACGCGATCAACGCCAAGTTTCATAGGCGGAGGATCGCGTTTTTTTTATGCAAAAAACATCCTAATCCGACCCAATTCATTCTTCCTCTATAATGCAATGGAGATGCCGCTTCGCGTTAAATATATTTTTTTAATAATGTTGTTGTAAACTAATTTGGCTTGATGTTAAATAATAAAAGAAAGCGCAATCATTTGAAAATCATTTTTCCATCATGCGAAGGGGGAAGAATATGCTGCTGCGAAGAAAAGGCATGGCGTTGATGCTCATGGCGGTGGTTTTGATGACAGGACTGCTGCAAGGCTGTTCTTTCAAGGCCGACGAAAAGGATGGGCCAGGAACAGAACTGGTATTGTGGACGTTTAATGAACTGCATGAGAAGTTTTTTCTGCAAATGGCTGACCAATGGAACCAACTGCACCCTGATGAACAAATTATTTTGAAAGCAAATACATTCCCTTATGACAACCACCACAGCAAGCTTGCGATTGCCTTGCAATCAGGGGTGGGGGCGCCGGATATCGCGGATATCGAGGTAAACAAGATCGGTAATTTCCTCAAAGGGATACCGCAGCTTATTCCGCTCAATCCGGTGATTGATCCGGAGATAAAGAACATTGTGCCCTCTAGAGTACAGATTTACGGCAAAGACGGCAAATATTACGGCATTGATTTTCATGTCGGGGCCGAAGTGATGTATTACAATAAGGAAATTTTGGATCAGGCGGGAGTGGACCCGGATTCCATCGTCACGTGGGCAGATTATGCTGCAGCAGGCAAGCAAGTGCTAGCGAAGACAGGCAAGCCGATGGCGACTGTGGAGACGAATGACCTGTGGAACTACTGGCCGATGATTTCCCAGCAGAACTCGGATTTTTTGGATGACAAGGGCGAGCTGACGCTGGATAACGAAACGAATATCAAAACGCTTGAGTTTCTTCAGCAGATGGTCAAAGACAAAATTGCTATTCCCGCACCGGGCGGCGGACATCATATGGAGGAATACTACGGGTTTATGAACAAAGGTGGTGCCGCTTCAGTGTGGATGCCGATGTGGTATATGGGACGTTTTACGGATTATATGCCTGACCTGAAAGGGAAAATCATCATCAGACCGTTGCCGGCCTGGGAAAAAGGCGGATTTCGCTCAGCGGGTATGGGCGGAACCGGTACGGTGGTCACGAACCAATCAAAGCACCCGGATTTGGCTATGCGCTTTCTGTCCTTTGCCAAGCTGTCCAAGCAAGGGAATGTGGAGATATGGAAGCAGCTTGGTTTTGATCCCATCCGCAGTGAGGTATGGACGATGCCCGAAGTCAAAGCCAAGAACAAATTTACGGATTACTTCGGGCCGAATATTTTTGATACGCTCATCGAAGTAAAAGATGAAATCAATGTGGTGCATATCGGACCGAAAACACCTGATATCGCCAGTGCGGTCCGCAATAAAATACTTTATCGGACACTGCTTAATGGCGAAGACCCAGCTACAGTGCTGCATGAGCTGGCAGATGAACTGAGATAGACCCAACAGGAAAGGGAGTGAGATCTATGGCAACGCCCGTTCATACGAACGCAAATGTACCGACAGGTCAGCCGCCACAAATTCAGCGTCCGACCAGAAGTCAATGGAGCCGCTTTATTCATTCCAGCCGTACGGCACCGTATGTGTTTGTCCTTCCATTTTTATTGTCCTTTGCGCTATTTTTTGCGTATCCGGTAATCTCGACGGTCATTATGAGCTTTCAGGAAGTGCTGCCGGGGATCACAACGTATGTTGGACTGGAAAATTACAAGGACTTAGTGAATCCTGCGTTTGGAAAAGCGATATTGAACAGTGTCCTGTACACCGTGCTTACGCTGGTGGTGCTGATTCCTCTGCCGCTGGTACTGGCGGTACTGCTGAATTCGCCCAAGATGCCGGGCAGAGGGCTGTTCCGCTCTGTTATGTTCATACCTGCACTGACCTCGGTGGTGGTGGCAGGCACCATTTTTCGGCTCATGTTCGGGGAGCTGGATGGTTCCTTGATGAATTCCCTATTAAGCGTATTCGGCTTGGAACCGTATAAATGGCTGATGAATGCCAACACCGGTTTCCTAGCGCTGATTGTGCTGGCTCTGTGGAGATGGCTTGGTGTAAACATGCTGTATTACATGTCGGGTCTGCAAAATATTCCCCCCGAGCTGTATGAAGCAGCACAGATAGACGGAGCCAGTCGTTTCGATTCTTTTTGGCGGATTACAATTCCCATGCTGAAGCCAGTGACGATCTACGTATTTACAATTAGTATTTACGCGGGTTTATCGATGTTCACAGAGAGCTATATGCTGTGGAACGGAAATAACTCCCCGAATGATATCGGTTTGACGATGGTTGGTTATCTCTATCGACAAGGTCTGGAGCAGAACAGCATGGGCTTTGGAGCTGCGGTGGGTATTGTCTTGCTCGTATTTACATTGGTGCTGAACCTGATTCAACTCAAATTTTTTGGCATGTTTCGGAAGGAGGATTAAGCGATGGCGCAGAAGCAAAAAGACCCGTTATCTGTCTTGCTCGTTATCCTGTTCATTCTGTTTGCCGGGTTTGCCCTGTTTCCGCTATTTGCCGTGACGCTTGCCTCGTTCAAGCCATCAACGGAGCTGCTGCGGTACGGCTTGAATCTCAAGCTGGAGTGGAGCATCATGTCCCTGAAAAACTATGCCTTCATTTTTCAGAGGACGACGGACTATTTTCAATGGTACTGGAACAGCATGGTCATTACTGCCTTGTTTACGGTGCTGTGTTTGATATTATCCGCGATGGTGGGCTACGGTCTGGAGATGTACCGTTTCAGATTTAAAAATATAATTTTTACGCTGGTGCTGGTCGTGATGATGATTCCGGTCGAAATTATTATGCTGCCTCTCTACAAGCTGATGATCGGCATGAAGCTGATCAATACGATATGGGGGGTCATACTGCCGTTCGTTGTTGCGCCAATTCCCATCTTCTTCTTCCGTCAATATTTGAGCGGAGTACCCAAGGACTTTATGGATGCTGCACGGGTTGACGGCTGCTCGGAATACGGTATTTTTGTGCGGATTATGATGCCTCTGATGGCGCCGGCATTTGCGGCGATGGCTATTTTACAGGCAATGAACAGCTGGAACAACTTCCTGTGGCCGATGATCGTATTGCGTACCAACGACATGCTGACATTGCCGATTGGCCTGTCCAGCCTGCTGACGCCATATGGCAACAATTATGATGTGCTGATTGCCGGCTCGGTGCTGGCCATTTTGCCAATTCTGGTCGTATTCCTGTTCTTCCAGCGTTATTTTATTGAAGGTATGACGGCAGGCGGGGTTAAGGGATAACCTGACCACTCAATAACCAAAAATATGCAGCATTGAACAAAGAGACAGAAGCAGGCCGGGCGCCGCCCGGTCTGTTTTTTTGTTTTAATTGATTTTCATTCTCGTTTTCATTTCTAGTCTGCACAAGCCCTAGGTAAACGTGGTATGATATTTGAAAGATTTCAAATACAGAAATATTCAGGCGGAGGTGGAGAACCTATGGAACCAACAGAAACCCAGAAAATTGGCACGGCCACGGCGTCGACCGTTGCTATGGAGGATATTGTACGGGCGCATCATATGCTGCGCGAGGTGATTGTACGTACACCTTTACAGAGGGATGCCGTCCTGTCGGTCAAATATAACTGTAATGTATATCTGAAAAGAGAGGATCTCCAGGTCGTGCGGTCCTTTAAAATTCGCGGCGCCTACAACATGATTCGCAGTCTGACTCCCGAGCAAATGGAAAAGGGCATTGTGTGCGCGAGTGCGGGCAATCATGCACAAGGCGTGGCCTTTTCATGTAATGCGCTGGGGATTCGCGGGAAAATATTCATGCCGAGCACAACGCCGAATCAGAAGGTCAAGCAGGTTCGCCGTTTTGGCGGTAGCAGTGTAGAGGTCATATTGACCGGTGATACATTTGACGACGCCTATGATGAAGCCATGAAGGTGTGCAGGGAGCAGGAGATGACTTTTATCCATCCGTTTGACCAGCCGAAAATTATTGCAGGCAATGGTACGATTGCGATGGAAGTGATGGAGAGTCTGGATACACCTGCGGACTATGTGTTTGTCACCATTGGCGGCGGCGGTTTGGCGGCAGGTATAGGTACGTATGTGAAAACAGTGAGCCCGTCCACCAAGGTGATCGGTGTGGAACCGCTTGGGGCCGCCTCAATGACGGAAGCGATGCAACTGAACAAGGTCGTTACCCTGGAGCAAATAGATAAGTTTGTTGACGGAGCAGCGGTGAAGCGTGTCGGTCAGTTGACTTATGACATTTGCAAAAATACGTTGGACGACATTGTGAAGGTACCGGAAGGCAAGGCATGCACCGCCATTCTTGAGCTATATAATGAAAATGCGATTGTAGTGGAGCCTGCGGGCTCGCTGCCTGTAGCAGCACTTGATCTGTATCGTGAGCAGATTCAGGGCAAAACGGTTGTCTGCATCATTAGCGGCGGCAACAACGATATAGACCGGATGCAGGAGATTAAGGAACGGTCTCTGATATACGAAGGATTAAAGCATTATTTTATGGTAAATTTCCCGCAAAGAGCGGGGGCGCTGCGTGAGTTCCTTCAAGAGGTGCTAGGACCGAACGACGACATCACCAGATTTGAGTATACCAAAAAGAACGATAAGGAAAACGGCCCGGCGCTGGTCGGCATTGAGCTGTTTCACAAGGAAGACTATCTTCCTTTGATTGAACGAATGAACCGCAAGGGAATTCAATATACGGAACTGAACAAAAATGAGAATCTATTTAATATGCTGATTTAACAAGGATGATCTAAAAAGGAGCCTGCGGGCTCCTTTTTGTATACCAACGTTATGCGTAGGATATGAATTTCTTTTTATTTGGAATAAAGCGTTTACAAAGCTGAGAGCGATAGGTTAATATATGTGTAACTTTATAAGTATAAACAATAACTAATGCTGTGTTACACCTGATTCTTATTATAGTAAAACGAATTGGAGGTGCGTAGATGTGTTGGAAAATTGGAAAGAATCGGTGCAGGGCAAATGGGCCCGAATGGCGTTCGCTGCCGTAATCTCGGCTGCATTATTGCTGTCCGAGATACCGTCCGCGTCAGCGGAGCATTGGCCGTTAACTGGAGATGTGGCGGTGCATGATCCATCTATCACAAAGGAAGGCAATGCATGGTATATTTTCTCCACAGGGCAAGGGATACAGGTTCAGAGGTCGGATGATGGACGCAATTTTTACAGGCTGCCGCAAATATTCCTCTCTCCACTGCCATGGTGGAAAACGTATGTGCCAAAACAAACCCCGAATGATGTCTGGGCACCGGATGCCCAAGAGTATAACGGACGAGTATGGGTGTACTACTCCATTTCTACCTTCGGGTCACGCACTTCGGCCATTGGATTGACTTCTGCAACGAGCATAGGAGCAGGGAAATGGAGAGATGATGGTCTGGTGCTGCGTACGACGCAATCCGATGATTATAATGCCATTGACCCGAATCTGCTCATCGATTCCTCTGGCAATCCATGGCTTTCCTTCGGCTCCTGGAATTCAGGCTTGAAGATTACTCGTCTGGGCAAAAATACCATGAAACCTACGGGCCAGATTTATTCGATCGCCAAGCGGACGGCCGGTGGCTTGGAAGCGCCGCATGTCACATACCGCAACGGCTATTATTACCTGTTTGCTTCTATAGATAACTGCTGCAAAGGTGTAGACAGTAATTATAAAATCATGTACGGCCGCTCCAAGAGTATCACTGGACCGTATGTAGACAAGAATGGTAGAAATCTGATGGATGGCGGCGGAACCGTGCTGGATGCGGGAAATGACCGCTGGAAGGGACCAGGCGGCCAATCCATCTATAATAATAGTGTCATAGCGCGTCATGCTTATGATGCCACCGACAACGGAAAGCCAAAACTTCTCATCAGTGATTTGAAATGGGATTCGGCAGGCTGGCCTACGTACTAAAAAGCAGGCAGCTTGAAGCCATCCACACAGCCAGCTCTTATAGATGTATGCCAAAAACTGCTCCTTCTGATAAGGAGCAGTTTTTGGCTTGCAAAGTCCAAAAAACATGTTATTATGTATCAAGCTGATAATAATTATCATTATCGAATTGGAATGCATGGTGATTTTCAGGTATGGAGGGAGTGACCTCACAAATGCGGTTAAAAGCTAGAGCAGTCGACCATGAAGATTCAACAGAGAGCTCGGCTTCTGACGCCGCCTCTGTAGCCCGACCGGTGCTTCGCGCAGGTAGGATTCGGCAGGTGCTGCTGTTCACAGCTTCGGCTGTATTGCTCGTCTTGTCCATGTTTGCCGCTATTTCTATTGGAGCCAAGGACTTGACTCTAAGCACGGTATGGGCGGCAGTCTTCCACTATAACCGCTCACTGATAACACATCAGATCATTCATGAGCTGAGATTGCCGCGTGTGCTCGGTGCAGCCGTCATTGGGGCAGCACTCGCCGTGGCCGGCTCTTTGATTCAGGGTATCACACGCAACCCGCTGGGAGATACAGGTGTGCTAGGCATTAACGCAGGAGCGATGTTTGTAGTCGCTGTGAGTTTTGCCTTTTTTCCCAATCTGCCTTACGGCATGTTAATCCTATTGTCGTTCCTCGGTGCACTGATGAGCACCCTGCTGGTATTCGGCCTTGGGTCCTCCGCGCCGGGGGGATTGACGCCAATGAGGCTCACGGTCTCCGGAGCGGTGACGGCTGCCCTGCTCGGCTCCATGACTTCGGGGATTGCGATTTATTTTGATCTCAGTCAGGATTTGGCCTTTTGGTATGCGGGCGGTGTTGCCGGAATCAAATGGTCGCAGCTTGAGATCCTGGCGCCGATCCTGCTGATTGTGATGGCTTGGTCGATGGGACTGGCGCGCTCCATTTCGCTGATTGCTATGGGGGATGAGGTGGCGCTGAACCTGGGTCTAAATCTCAAGCGCATCCGATTGCTTGGCCTGCTGACCGTGGTGGTACTGGCAGGACTGTCCGTGTCGGCGGCAGGGGCCATCAGCTTCGTAGGACTGGTCATTCCGCATATTGCCCGCAAGCTGATCGGTGTGGATTATCGTCAGATTGTTCCGCTGTCTGCGCTACTGGGGGCAGTGCTGCTGGTGCTGGCCGATTTGGGGGCGAGAATGGCCAATCCGCCGGAGGAGCTGGCCATTGGAATTATGGTTTCTTTTATCGGAGTACCCTTTTTTCTCTTTCTCGCTCGTAAGGAAAGGAGGGATTTGTAGTGAGCCGCTCTATAGGAACGGGAGATGTAAGAAAGACCAGGGCATGGCTCGTCTGTTTGGTATTGGCGGGGATCAGCTTTATCGTCATTGTTTTGGGGCTGAGTACCGGGACGATTCGCATTCCTCCGCTGCGTGTGCTGGATACGCTGTTTGGTGGTGGCAGCGGACGTGACCATATGGTCCTCTTCGAATACCGTCTGCCGCGTATCGTCGTAACCGTGCTGGCTGGAGCGGGATTGGGCGCAGCCGGCGCTGTCATGCAAGGCTTGTCACGGAATGCGCTCGCTGATCCCGGGGTGCTGGGGCTTCACGCTGGGGCTGCGCTCGGGCTGGTGATGTTCGTCAGCTTTTTTCGCGATCTGGAGGGCTCGGCAGCCGTGCTTATCCCCTTGTGTACCTTTGCAGGAGGTGTCGTCGCGGCGGTGCTGATTGTGCTGCTGTCCTATAACCGCAGCAGGGGGCTCGTACCCGTGCGTCTGATTCTGTCCGGCATCGGTGTAGCCTCAGGGCTTAGCGCAATAACGCTGTATTGGTCGCTGCGGCTGGATGAGGACACGTACGCCTTCACTGCGCGCTGGCTGGCTGGCAGCGTATGGGGCCGGGACTGGATCCATGCGGTGGCTTTGCTGCCGTGGATCGCCATTGTATTGCCCTACGTCCTGTCACGGACGCGCACCCTGAATAACCTGTCGCTGGGCGACGAGACAGCAGCCGGAATCGGCACGAATGTGAAGCGTCAACGCCTAATGCTGCTGGGCGCAGCCGTAGCATTATCCAGTGCCAGCGTATCGATGGCCGGAGGCATCGGCTTTATCGGGCTGATCGCACCGCATCTGGCACGCCGTCTGGTTGGGCCGATGTATCAGCATTTGCTGCCTGTGGCCTGTTTTGTCGGGATCGTCATTTTGGTCATATCCGATACGATTGGACGTTCGGTATTTCAGCCCAACGCGATTCCCGCAGGGGTGGTAGTTGCGGTGGTAGGAGCTCCGTATTTTTTGTTCCTGCTGTCCCGTACCAAATGACTGAAGAATCACATATGGAATTGAATATTGCAAATTGCTGAAGTAACAACAAGCAGGAACTTTGTATATGATTCATATATGGGTTCTAAGGTATAGGAGAGAAGAAACATGAGAAAATATGAGTTTAAAGTTTTGAATTTTAAGCGTTCATGGGCAGCAATGCTGCTTGTTTTATGTATGATTATGTTGTCCGCTTGTGGACAGGCTGCAGACAACAAAGCAGCAGATCCTAAAGCAACTGGCAGCGGCCAGACAACAATTGGCGCCGATTCGCGGATTGCTTCGATGTCAATTCATTTGACGAACAACCTGCTGGCCCTGGGCATTACGCCAGCCGGTTCGGTCATTGGCGGAGATGTAAAGGATTTTCTGCCTCATGTAAAAGATCGTCTCCAAAATACCCGCAAGCTGGGTGTTGTCACAGACCCGGATATGGAAGCGGTCCTGGAGCTTCAGCCTGATCATATTTTCCTCGACAAAAAATATTCAGGAACAGATGTAGCCAAGTTTGAAAAAATCGCCCCGACCGAGGTTTTTGATCTGGATGAAGGCACGTGGAGGGACCAACTGAAAAAAATCGCCGCCATGGTCAATCGTCAGGCACAGGCCGATACGTTTTTGAAAGATTATGATGCACAGAAGGAACGGGTGAAAAAACTGATTCACGCCAAAATTGGAGACGGAACGGTTATGGCTGTACGTGTAACGGCGAAGGAAGTTCGGGTCATGGGCATGAAACGCCCGGTAGGACCGCTGTTGTATCAGGACCTGGGCTTAAAGCCAGCCAAGGGTGTAGAAAAAATCAACAAGGCCTATCAGGTCGTGTCCCAAGAGGTTTTGCCTGATTATGATGCCGATGCAATCCTTGTCATGATCAGTAAAGGCGCGGATGCGCAAAAGGTATACAAGCAGTTGGAAGGAAATGCAGTATGGCAAGGACTTAAAGCCGTTAAGCAAGGTCATGTCTACATGCTGGACGGACAGCCTTGGCTGGACTATTCCGCGATGGGGCACAAAATCGCTCTGGATAATGCAGAGCAGCTATTTTCCAAATAAATGTTAAAACATATAAATCCGTATTCTCCATGCATTTTCTTGCAGGCGGGAATACGGATTTTTTTGGTGAGCCTCTGGACTTAAGAACGTTTTTTACGCAGAAAAATCGGTTTGAGCCCGATAAAACCGACAGCAGCGACAATCAGATGTACCCACGGTGAAATCCTGAAGACAGGCAGTATACTGCGCAGTGCCAACCCTGAGACAAGAATCGCGACAACGAGTACAACATAGATCAAGATGGATTTGAAACTCATCTGTGGCTTGGTTGGAACTTGGCCTGGCGACTGTAATTCCTCTTCTTCTCGCGGACGGTCCATAAAATTCATTAGTGCCTCAACCAATAAAATCGCTCCTGCGGCGATGATTATAAGGGTGGACAGGTTCACTTTTTCAAAGGGTGTGATATCTCCGCCTGTAAAGGAGACAAACCCTCCGATCATCGCCTGTGTCAAAAAAAACATGGACAAGGCAATCCATGCAATAAAAGTATAATATTTTACTTTATTCATTTCTTCCTCCTGCTCGCAAGCGTAACCCGGCAGATAAGCCGGCTTTTGAACCAAAAACAGTATACGTGAGAAAGCGGCGGATAGCAAAAGGCTTTATTTCTTGGAATGTATATTAGCGCTGCATTCTCCTCAAACTGGATGTAGGGTGAGCATATAGAGCAACCTGAATATTAACGTTGGGAGGATGTAGCATCATGAAACTGGAGAACCATGCAGATTACTCAGTCCAAAAACGACTGGCAGGCGCTCCGAACGGGAACAGCGGGGCGGCCTCCTCTGTAAATGTGAGCCGCCGGGGCGTTCAAGGGTCATCCCCAACGTATCGTATACTGGAGGATGCTGAAGTAGCCCAGGATACGGAGTTTGCGGGAGAACTGGGGGAAGAGGGCTATCGCAGCTTATGGCATGAGGATCAAGACAGCGGCGCCTCTTGCAAGCTGGAGTGGGAAGGACGAATCGAAACCCACCAGATGTTTAGACATAGCTACGAGTAGCAAATCTTTTACGCTACTGTGGAGGATTCACCCCAGCCTTAGTAACTATGTAATATGGCGTTCTCCGGTATCTTGGCGGGGAACGCCATTGTTTACTTCATGATCGATATGGATGACAGGTTGACAAGGAAGCGGGGCGATGATAGACTGATTTTACTATAAAACTCATTAAATTTATCGGAATTAAGTGAAATGATAATTTTGGGATTCAAGCATCCATTATTAATCAAATGAAGCTTTGCAGGGTAGGGAAGCCAATGTAGTATAGCAGACTGGTGAAGTGAAGCTCGAAACAGGAGGGCAATCATGATGGAACGGCAAATTGGAATTCGTTTTGAAGATGAAGAGCTGTCCGCAACGATCCATTATCCGGGCAATCCGGGTGAAGAAGGCCGTCAGAGACGAGTACCGCTCGTCGTGATATGCCACGGGTTTGTAGGCAATCGTATCGGGGTAGACCGGTTATTTGTTAAGACTGCGCGTGAGCTTGCGGCAGGGGGATATTTTGTCCTGCGCTTTGATTTTGCCGGTTGCGGGGAAAGTACGGGCGATTATGGCAAGCAAGGGCTGGAATCGATGATTAATCAGACACGTACCGTGCTGGATTACGCTTTGAATTGCGCGGACATCGACCCGACCAAGGTGACGCTGATCGGTCACAGCTTGGGAGGTGCGGTTGCCATTCTTACAGCTGTGCGGGACAAGAGAGTGCAGAATCTGGTCCTCTGGTCAGCGGTCGGCTACCCGTTTAACGATATCGTCAAAATTACGGAGCGAAGCGTATACGATGAGTCTGTTAAGCATGGTCAGGCTGACTATTTGGGCTACAAGTTCACACCTGCTTATTTTGAGTCGTTAGCCCAGTTTCAGCCGTTCCAGGAGGCCGTCAAATTTCACGGGGATGTGCTCGTGATTCACGGAACCTCGGATGATATCATTCCTGTGGATTATGCCTTTTTATTTCAAAAGGTATTCTGGATGCGTCCGGAAGGGCGCTGCGATAAAGAGATTATTTTCCAAGGGGACCACACCTTCTCTTCAGGCAAGGAGCGGCAACAGCTGGTTGATCGGACGCTGGAATGGCTGGGTGAGCAGGAAAATATTCATCGGGATTGGCAGCATTGGATGATCTGATTTGAGGTTGTAGGGATTGTATTGGAAATTGCGCCTCCGCCGGAGTAAAATGGAAGAGTAACACTATACTGGCGTGTGGAGGTTGGCAGCAATGACATTACCCTCAATTTTTGTTGCGCACGGTTCACCGACACTGGCTGTAGAAAATAACGCATACACCGGCTTTCTTGCAGAGCTGGGCGCGAGCCTGCCCCGACCCAAAGGAATAGTCATTTTTTCCGCACATTGGGATAGTCCCGATCAATGTATCGGTGCGGATGATCAGCATGCCGCGTTGCACGATTTCTATGGCTTCCCTGAGCAAATGTACACCCTTGATTACCCTGCACCAGGCGATCCTAAGCTGTGTGAGGAGATAAAGTATCTGTTCAGTCAGCATAACCTGTTTCATCAGCCGGTTCGAAACCGGGGACTGGATCATGGAGCATGGGTGGTTTTGCGACATATATATCCTGATGCAGACATACCTGTCGTTCCACTCTCCATTGATTCCCGGCGCGCTCCGCAGGAGCAGTATGAGATTGGGCGGATGCTGGCACCGTTGCGGAAACAAGGCATTTTGATTCTCGGCAGCGGTGGATTGGTGCATAATTTACGCACACTCAAGGAAACGAATGAGCCGGCCGAGTGGGCGGTTCAATATGATGACTGGATTGGACAACAGCTTCAAGACTGGAATTTACGCAATCTGTTTCAATATGACAAGAAGGCACCTTATGTCAAGCAGGCGGTTCCTTCTTACGGAGTTGAGCATTTTTCGCCCTTGTTTTATGTGATGGGGGCTGCGGACGATCAGCGCTCGGCGCGCAAGCTTTTTCAGACTTATGTGCTTGGCTCGCTTAGCCTGAATTGTTGGGCTTTTGGTCAAGAAAATGATTTGTAATATGAAAAAGAACTTCCAAAGCTACGCGGTGTGTGGGAATGGAAGTTCTTTTGTGTCTTCTGCTTCCTCGATAACCGCGTTGATCCAGCAGGGTCATAAAGGTCTTCAGCTTCTGGATGTAGGTACTCTTGGAATGCGGATATTGACTTAAAAATGTTCCCTGTGCTGAATGCTATGTATTTTTCCATAGTTTATAACCGGATAGTACATCCCTTCTGCAGTTTCAAGTCTGTATCCGGCATCTCTGGTTTGAATTAGTAATTTTTTCAGGCCCGCATCCTTCGTACGACTAATTAGACTGTTGAACGTATCGCCAGGCTTGTAGATGCGACTAAGCTTATTTTGAACCGAAATTGGATATAACGCTGTTTCCAACTTGTAAATATGGGCAGAAATCATGAACCGGCCAAAAGAACCCTGTAAAACAACAACCATTTAGAATGAGAAGCAGTCATAGCGGTGCAAAAAATAACCATTAGAGTGAGAAGCGGTCATAGCCGCGCAAAAAATAACCGTTACCCGAAGGGTAACGGTTATTTTTTGAATAAGTTAAGCTGTTTCTCGAGCGGGGTCCGCTGGAAAGGTATTTTTATTTTTGCGGAACAGTCCACGCAGGAAAGGCAGTACCCAACGATCCAAGCCAACCCGTCCGGTATTTGTACCAGCAACTACAAGGAAGATTTCACACAGCAGGTAGATTGCATTGATGCTTACTGTACCCGAGAACAGGAACGAGAAGTTCATCACCATTGCCATCAAAGCAGCCAGTGTAGTCAACGTACCGAGAAGCAGGCCAACCCCGACCAAGAACTCACCCAGTGGAATCAGGACGTTGAACAAACCGACATTCGGCAGGGCAAAGGCTTCAAGGAACGATCCCCACCATCCTTGTACATCGGGATGTTCGCCACCTGTTTTGGCAATGGCCCCCGAGATGAATCCAGCAGCATCAAATCCGCCAGTCAGCTTTTTAAGTCCATGGCTCATCCATTCATATCCGAGATAAACCCGGACTACTGTCAGAAGCCACATTGCTACTTTGTTTTCACGCAACCAGTTGTTAAACATTTAAACCACTCCTCTTTCTTATCTCAATATGCTGGATCTATTTCATCGGGTTTGGGATGATCAGCTCTGTTATACCTTTATTGTATTAGGTTCAGTTACACTTATTTGTGATAAAAATCACAAGGTTGACATATTTTCTTAAATTTTAATGTCTTCAGATAAGCATTCTATGGGAAGGCAGGACCTACTCAAGACAAATACAGGAAATAAAGCTTATAATGAGAAAAAATATCTAAGTGGAGGGATGAATTTGTCCAGGCTCATTTCCCAACGAGGCCCATGGTTGCGTATGCTGGTTTCAACTCTGTTATGCATGACGCTGGTATCTTGTTCTGCTTTGTCCCAAACGGGTGAATCTGAATCCGCACCCCAACCTAACAAGCCAAAAACAGAACTGGAGTCGCTTAATCCGCCCAAGGAGCCGTCCATTCCGGCATTTACAGCTCCTCTAACCGGTCTTCCGGCAGATCACGCTGTTGTGGAGCGACCGCTCGCGATTATGATCAACAATGCTCCGGCTGCACGTCCACAGGCAGGGCTAAGTCAGGCAGATATGGTCTATGAGGTGCTTGCCGAAGGGGGAATTACCCGTTTGATCGCTTTTTTCCAAAGTTATGGCGGGAAAGTGAAGATCGGTCCGGTTCGCAGCATCCGGCCTTATTTGATTGAGCTTGGCGAAACTTATGGTGCGTTGCCGGTACATGCTGGGGGAAGCACGGATGCCTATGCGATTTTACAGCAGCAGCACAAGGAGCATCTGGATGAAATTTCAAATGCAGGGGCTTATTTTTGGCGAAGCAAGGATCGCCGTCCTCCCCATAATCTGTATACGGATGTAAGCAGACTGCGCGAAGGAATCGATCGTAAAGGATATATCATGCAGACGGAGGTTCCGGTATATCGTTACCTTAAATCTGGAGAAACTCCAGTCATGGCCGATGAGAGTGCAGCATCTTTGCAAATCCGCTTTTTGCTCAAAAACTATCGCGTTTCATACACCTACGATCCGGCGAATAAGCAATATAAACGTTTTGTAAACGGAAAGCCACATCTGGATCAAAATAATAACCAGCAGCTATCTGCGGCTAATGTTATTGTAATGAGCGCCACACACCGAACATTGGATGATGCAGGCAGGTTGAGTGTTGAACTGAACGGCAGTGGAGAGGCTATGGTGTTTCAGCAAGGACAGCTCATACATGCAGGGTGGCAGCATACGTCTGGTGATGTGGTTCGTTTTATGAAAAATGGGGTTGAAATTTCGTTAACTCCAGGTACATCCTATATTCATGTGGTACCGGCAGATACCCCACTACAAGAGCACGTGACTACATAAGCCAAATGACAAGTGTCGGATAATGGACTTTTTTGTCGGGTACTGTATACGTATTCCTGAAATTTGCTTTTGTAAACATTACAAAAACATTGATGAGTGTGATAAGATAGCAAAGGTTGTCTATTGCAGTCGAAACAGGTTGCGGATATTTTCGTAAAGGGGTAATCGCTATGAGATTGAAGAAAAAGGATATATTCTTCGAGACGTTGGAAAATATGGCAGATACGATCGTGCAAGCAGCGGATTATTTTGCCCAACATACTTCAAACCTTCAAGATGTAACTTTGTTTACCAATGAGATGAAGAAGTATGAAAATAAGTGTGATGATTACACACACACGATTATTACAGAGCTGAACAAGACTTTCATCACGCCGCTGGAACGCGACGATATCATGGAACTGACAACAACCATGGATGATGTGCTGGACGGTCTGGAAGCAACTGCCTCACGTTTTTATATGTACAACATTACGGAGCTGGATGAGTATATTGTGCAGTTCGCTGATATTTTGCGCCAATCAGCTTACGAAATTCAAAAAGCTGTACATCTGCTTTCGCAAAAGAAATTGCTGGCTGTTCGTGAGTACACCATTCGCCTGAATGATTTGGAAAATCAGGGGGATGAATTGCTGCGTATTTGCATCAAAAACCTGTTTGCAACTGTAACGGATCCAATTGAACTGATCAAACGTAAAGAAATATACGAACGCCTTGAAACGACAACGGATTCATGCGAGGATGTTGCTAATGTGCTGGAATCCATTATTATGCGTAACTCGTAAGGGAGTCCTTTATAAATGGATACAAGTTTATTAGTACTGGGTATAGTTATTTTTCTTGCTCTGGCTTTTGATTTTATTAACGGATTCCATGATACGGCCAACGCGATTGCAACTTCAGTGTCGACTCGTGCCTTGACGCCTCGGCGTGCCATTATTATGGCTGCGATCATGAACTTTCTCGGGGCCATCATGTTCACGGGGGTTGCCAAGACGATTGGCGGGAGCGTTGCTAATCCTGCCAAGCTTACGAACGGGATTGATATCGTCATTGCAACACTGATTGCAGCGATTATCTGGAATCTTCTAACCTGGTGGTTCGGTATTCCTTCATCCTCTTCCCATGCGCTTATTGGTGCGCTGGCCGGAGCGGTGTATGTAGGGGCGGGAGCGGATAAGTTAAATTGGAGCGGTTTTATCGAAATTGTGGAGGGGCTTGTTTTCTCTCCGCTGATTGCTTTTGTTGTCGGTTACATCGTGATGATGATTTTGAAATACATCTTTGCTTATCGAAGTCCGCATACGGTGAACAAAGGGTTTCGAACGATGCAGGTCATTACGGCGGCGCTTCAATCGTTCACGCATGGTACGAATGATGCTCAGAAAGCGATGGGAATTATCACATTTGCACTCGTCTCGGCAGGCTATCAGGATCATTTGGAAGTACCGATGTGGGTAAAAATTTCAGCCGCTACAGCCATGGCGCTGGGCACGTCCATCGGGGGCTGGAAAATCATCAAGACGATGGGAACCAAGATCTTTAAAATTGATCCGATTAATGGTTTCGCAGCGGATCTGTCGGGAGCGTCAGTTATCTTTACAGCCACAATGCTCCATTTGCCAGTAAGTACCACTCATGCCATTACTTCGGCTATTTTGGGGGTTGGTTCTGCAAAACGATTCAGTGCTGTACGCTGGTCATTAGCTGGTCGTATTGTGATAACCTGGGTAATAACGATCCCTATTTCGGCACTGCTGTCCGGATTGATTTTTAAAATTCTTTTCTAATTTTCTATATTTTTTATAAAAAAAACATACACTATAGCATACACAATAAGCTTCCGTCCGTTTTTGCGGCAGGGGCTTATTGGCATTATGGTGCCATATTTTCACCTTCAAAGTTTACAGCCCAGATAGTTCCATGAAATATTTTTTTTTAAATAGCTGACATCAAAGTAGTCAATTTTTAATAACTCCTGTAAAATAAACAGAAAACTTTGTTCCGTTTCAACTGACTGGAGGAAATCATGCAAAAATCTAGAAAACTAACAGCTCTCATGATTTGTTTGTTTTTTGTAGTTGCCCTGGCCGGTAATTTCGGTGCAGTGGCCCATGCAGAAAACAAAACAAAATATGATATCGGCACGGATACGACGTTCGCGCCCTTTGAGTTCGAAGATGTAGATGGCAAGTTTGTCGGAATTGACATGGATCTGCTGGCGGCTATTGCCAAGGACCAGAATTTTGAATATACCATTAAACCTCTTGGCTTTAACGCAGCAGTACAAGCCCTTGAAACCAATCAAGTGGATGGCGTCATTGCCGGCATGAGCATCACCGATGAGCGCAAGCAAAGTTTCGATTTTTCCGAGCCTTATTTTGATTCAGGGGTCGTTATGGCGGTCCGTAAGGATAATGACACGATTAAACGCTATGAGGATTTGAAGGGCCAGCGTGTAGCTGTAAAAACAGGAACGGAAGGCTACACCTTTGCAGAATCCATTAAGGACAAATACGGCTTTACATTGGTACCATTCGATGATTCTTCCCAAATGTATGATGAAGTCAAAACGGGGAATTCAGTTGCCTGCTTTGATGATTTTCCGGTATTGGCATACGGGGTGACGCAAAATAATGGCCTCAAGCTGGTGACGGATAAGGAAAAAGGCGGTTCTTACGGTTTTGCTGTCAACAAAGGCAATAATCGGGAACTGCTGGAGAAATTCAATGCCGGGCTTGTTAACCTTCGCAACAACGGAGAATATGACAAAATCATGTCCAAGTACCTGGGCGAATCCGGCAAAGGCGTGGCGCCTGTCGAGCGCGGACGCTGGGAGCTGATTTCCGCTTCGCTGCCTGCATTGATCAAAGGGATGGGGAATACACTCCTGTATACCCTGGTATCGCTTCTCATAGCCTTCTTGCTCGGGCTGGTGTTTGGCTTTATGAAGGTGAGCCATAACAAGGCGCTCCGTGGTATTGCGACCGTGTTCGTTGATGTATTCCGCGGTATTCCACTGATCGTACTTGCATTCTTTATTTACTTTGGTATTCCACAGGCACTGGATTTCAAAATGCCGCTTTTTGTCGCAGCTGTATTGACGCTGTCCCTAAATGCGGGCGCTTATGTGACGGAAATTATCCGCGGGGGTATCCAGTCGATTGATCCGGGACAAATGGAAGCGGCTCGCTCGCTTGGTTTGCCATACCGGACGGCTATGCTCAAAATCATTTTGCCGCAGGCTGTAAAAGTGATGATCCCGTCGTTTATCAATCAGTTGGTTATCACATTGAAGGATACGTCCATTTTGTCTGTTATCGGTCTGGTCGAGTTGACCCAATCGGGTAAGATTATTATTGCGCGGACGTTCCAATCCTTTGATATTTGGCTGGTCGTTGCGATAATGTATCTTATCGTCATTACAGTCCTGACCAAAATTTCCAACCGTCTTGAAGGGAGAACTCGCCGTGGGTAAAATTATCGTCAAGGATTTGAAAAAAAGCTATGGCAGCAACCAAGTGCTGAGAGGCATTGACATGCAAGTGCGCGAAGGCGAGGTTGTATGCGTCATCGGCCCTTCGGGTTCGGGGAAAAGCACGTTTTTGCGTTGTATGAATATGCTTGAGGAAATTACCGCTGGTGAGGTCATCGTCGACGACTACAACTTGAGCGACAAAAACGTGGACATTAACAAGGTCCGTGAAAATATAGGGATGGTGTTTCAGCATTTCAATCTGTTCCCGCATATGACGGTGCTTAAGAACATTATGTTCGCCCCGACAGAACTGGGCAAGCAGACGAAGGCAGAGGCCCGGGAAACGGCTATGAAGCTGCTGGAGCGTGTAGGTTTGGCTGATAAGGCAGATGCACTGCCAGGCCAGCTTTCCGGCGGTCAGAAGCAGCGTGTAGCGATTGCGCGCGCACTGGCGATGAACCCGGACATCATGCTGTTCGACGAGCCTACCTCGGCGCTTGACCCGGAAATGGTCGGCGAAGTGCTGGGTGTAATGAAGGATTTGGCGCGTGAAGGCATGACGATGATGATCGTCACGCATGAGATGGGTTTTGCACGTGAAGTCAGCGACCGGGTCGTGTTTATGGACGGTGGCTACATTGTGGAAGAAGGAACGCCACAAGAGGTATTTGGTAATCCGAAAAATGAACGGACGATCAGTTTTTTGGAAAAAGTATTGTAGTTGAGGCAGGCAAAATGGATGAGGTCGGCAACGTGCTCGTGTGAACGCCCCGCGGTCCATTTGATCTTACGATCGCTGTTGCCCTTGAATTTCCATGGATTATATAAGACATGAAAAGGTTGAAATTCAAGGTAAAAGGTGAGCGCTTCGCTCCTCCAGATTCAAATGTACCGCTGCGCTACTACTCGCTGACCCCTCCTTTCTTCACAAAGCCTGCCCCATTCATTTGGGGGTGGAGCAGAAAGAGGATTGGCGCAGCGCTTTGCTTGCTGCGCCGGGGGAAATAGCGAGGTAAGCATCATTCGATTTGAATGACTGGAATTCGGGTATGCCACATTTGTAGAAGAAATGAAAAAAGATTTAAGTGATAACGAATTTATCATCTTATAAGGATATCTTGGAGAGGCAGGTTAGCCCGGAGATATCCTTTTCTTATTTCAGCGTGTGGAATATAGAGCTTGAAATTTGTATAATCCGAAATGGCTTATATACAATATAAAAAACATTACATACAGCAGTGTAGACGAGGGGGACATTCGGTGATACGTACAATGGCTATAGGTCGCGATCATCAAGTGAAGGTAGGACAGTCACTGGAGCAAATAGACATGGAAAATTACATATGGACATGGGTGGATTTTAGCGAGCCTACAGATCATGAATCGGAACTGCTGACGAGTTATTTCCACTTCCACCCATTAGCTGTGGAGGATTGTATGCATGTCCTGCAACGTCCTAAACTGGATTATTACGAGGATGTACAGTTCCTGGTAGTGCACGCGCTTGATGCAGATACATTGGATGCGGAAGAAGTGGATTTGTTCATTAGCAACCGTTTTTTGGTGACCTATCACAATCGTGAACTGGAGGAGATCAATCAGGCCTGGGAACGGATTGCTCAGCATGCGAATGAACGCAAAATATGGTCGCGCGGACCGCTGGCTGCGGCCTACACTGTGATGGATAAACTGGTGGATAACTATTTTCCAAGTTTGTTCATGATTGAGGATGAATTGGCCGAACTGGAGGGCCTGGGCCGGCACGAATCGGTAGAGGAATTGATGAAGCAGGTATTTGCCCTGCGAGCTAGACTGCTTAAGCTGCGGCGTACAATTGTGCCGATGCGTGATCTGATGTACCGGGTCCTGAATTCGCAGCATGTGCAGGGCAAAGGGGAGCATACCGCCTATTTTACGGATATTTATGACCACCTGTTAAAGCTGACGGACATGCTGGAGGCCGACCGCGAAATGACAGCCGACCTGAGAGACAGTTATATTTCGCTCAATTCCAACCGCATGAATTCGATCATGAAGACATTGACCGTCATTACGACGATTTTTATGCCCTTGACGCTCATTGTCGGTATTTATGGCATGAATTTTTCGTATATGCCCGAGTTAAGCTGGAAATACGGCTATTTTGGCGTACTCTTGCTCATGCTTTTGCTGAGTGTCGCGATGGTGGTCTGGTTTATGCGTCGAGGCTGGTTCAAATAACATGGACTAACGGCGTTTGCGCTTAAGCGAACGTTTACGTGTTGTACTGGTATTTTTGCGTTGCTTTTTTTTCCGGCGGGGGCGTGAAGGTGGTGTGTATTCATCCAATTCCTCGGATGCGGAAGAAGACTTTTTGCTACCCGATTTGCCAAATACGGGGAGCGCACCCATAATGAGCTTTGCCATTGGAGCAAATTGCTGTACACTGCTCATGACTTTTTGTACCTTGCCGAGGGTAGCCACAATTCCGTCAATACCACCCATGCGGTCAATAAAACCTTTAATCTCGTTGAGATTATTGAGATTGCCGAGGTTGCCGAGGTTGCCGAGCAGTCCGCCTTTCGCTGGAGCGGGATCCGGTGTAACGACAGCGGCATCCGTAATAGTCGATGGTGCTTCATAAGGCACGACCGCGGAGGCATCCGCTTGTGGAACCTCGTTGTATGGAGCGATTCCGGGATAAGGGGTTGAACTATACGGATCGGAAAGGGAACGCTGTAGCGGCCTCCGATGATAGTAGTGTCCAGACATGAGATCACATTCCTTTGCAGGTTGATACTCTACTGTATGTTACAAACGCACAGTGGGTTTAGGCACGTGTCCCGAAATCAGGTATAATAGCGGATTTGGGCGTTCGTACAGTAATGCCATGTCATGTAATGTTATTCTGTAATGCGTGAAATCGTTAATGCTTGAAATACTAACTATTTCTCAGGTACAATGAGGAGAGATTGTAACTTGGGAGATGATATCCATGCAGCTCAAAAAGCTTAATGATAAAAGTATTGATCAATTGTTTGAAGCGGTCTTAACTCTTAAAAATTTGGAAGAATGCTATGTATTTTTCGATGATCTGTGTACGATAAATGAAATTCAATCCCTCTCCCAACGTCTGGAGGTTGCCCGTATGCTGGGCAAAGGCAGCACATATAATCAGATTGAAGCGGAGACCGGCGCAAGTACAGCGACGATTTCACGCGTTAAACGTTGTCTGAACTATGGCAATGACGGGTACAAAATGACTTTGGAACGTCTGGGACGCTAATGCGGAGCCCTGGTATACTGGTCATCAGCCATGGCTCTAGGGAGCCGTATTGGGTGGAACAGGTGGATCAGGCAGTCGCAAAGCTTCATTTGCCGAAGGATATACCGGTAGTGGTTTCATTTCTGGAAACGGTTAAAGGAAGATTGATTCAGGATGGTATTGACCATCTCGAAGCTTTGGATGTAACGGATTTACTGGTGATCCCTATGTTTATGTCATCAGGCAGTACACATGTAGATGAGATTAGCTATGCGCTTGGAGTCAAGGATGCACCGGGCAAAGAAACGGATTTGAAGCCCTTTCGGAGGAAGGCGCGAGTGCATTTTGGCAGCCCGCTGGATGATGGAGAAGATGTTGCACGCATGGTATGGGACAAGGTTCGCCCATTGTCACTCGATCCTGCGAAAGAAGTCATTTTACTCGTTGGACACGGCAGCGTACATAACAGCTTTCTTCAGCGGTGGGAGCAGGGAATTTCTTCGTTGGCCCGTACGGTGCAAAGCGTGAGCGGTATACGAACAGACTATGCTTTGCTAAATCCCGAAAGTGTACATGACAAGGCAGCGTACTGGAATCAGGAGCGGAATCATGATGTACTGGTGGCGCCGCTTTTTTTGAGTTCCGGTTATTTTACAAGCCGCGTTATTCCCAAGCGCCTGGAGGGGCTTGAGTACCGTTATTCAGGGGCTCCTTTGCTGCCGCATCCTTTGCTCACCACCTGGATGGACAGTCAAATTTGCGAGCTGCTGCAAGGTATGCAGAAGGAGCAGGGGCAAACCGTAGATCGCAGCTCAACTCGTATGAGTTAACTATAGCACGATGGTAATCCTTAATTTACCATATTTAGTTTGGCGTTGGCTTCTTTTATTGTAAAAGAGGCCTTATTCCAGTATGATGATATTTTGTACAGACGAAATGTATGAACTGGAATGTGAATAAAATATCATTATATATACGGGTGGCGTAACGGGATGAAAAGAGCTAGATTAATTTATAATCCGACCTCCGGACGTGAGGAAATGAGACGTCGGCTTGCGGATGTTTTACAGCGTCTGGATGAAGGCGGCATTGAAGCCTCTTGCCATGCAACGACGGGGGAAGGGGATGCGACGCGTGCTGCAACGGAGGCTGTTGAGCGTGGGTATGATATGATTATCGCTGCTGGCGGTGACGGTACCTTGAATGAGGTCATTAACGGGATGGCTGAAAGGGAAAACCGCCCGCCCTTGGGTGTGTTCCCTGTAGGAACGACGAACGATTTTGCCAGAGCATTGGGAATTCCCAGGCAATGGGGGGATTACTGTGATCTGGTTATTCGCCAAAACCCAAAGCCGCTCGATATCGGAAAAGCCAATGACCGCTACTTTATCAACATTGCGGGTGGAGGGACTTTAACCGAGCTTACGTATGAAGTTCCCAGCAAGCTAAAAACGATGATCGGCCAGTTGGCCTATTATTTTAAAGGCATGGAGAAAATGGTCAGCCTTGCTCCGCAAGAGCTGGTCATTAAAGCATCGGGGCTGGAAGTGATCCATGATGAGTTCATGCTCTTCCTGATTACGAATACGAATTCGGTGGGTGGGTTTGAAAAGCTCGCTCCTGGGGCGACAATAGATGATGGGCTGCTCGACGTCATTGCTGTCCGTAAATGTAACCTGGCCGAAATGATCCGGTTGGTGACCCTTGCCCTGCGTGGCGAGCATTTGCAGGACAAGAAAATCATCCATTTCAAAACAGATTACATGGAGGTCACCTCACCCGGCTATGTTCAGCTTAACCTGGATGGCGAACTGGGGGGGACTTTGCCTGCAACCTTCCGGAATTTACCGCATCACTTGAATGTATTTCGGTGAGGATTTTGCGAAAATTTAGAAAGCGGCTTGTTATCAGCAAATAGATAGAATGAAATGATTTTATTCGTCCATATATTGTACCGTGGAGCGACTAGAATCTAATTTTTCAGAATCTACGGTGAGATATCATGTGGAAAGGCTTTTATTTCCGAATAGTAATGTTTTCGTTGGAGCAAATATTAATTTCGGAAAAGGTTGACGTTTCTAATGGTAATAAGAAAAGCATAGAGATTTGAGGTATAAATTACGTCGTTTCGCCCCTATTAGTTATTGGTCCTTGCCGTTCTCCGTGGGGAGTAACGGCATTTTCGGGTTTGACATTTATATTGATTGCAGGCCGTTTGGATGGCTTGTATGGAATGAAAAGCTGGATATAAAAAGATGATCAGAAAGAAGTGACATGAATCATGACGAATAACCGCAGCGGACGTGGAAAAAGCCGGCGGGATGCAGTTGCTCCTGTTCAAGGAAAACCGCAGAAAAAGAACATGCAGCCGAAAAGGGAAAAAGAACAAGCAGAGTTCCGAGGTGGGACCGCAAAGGAATCACTGCGAATTGGACATGGAAATTTGGACGGAAATATGAGAGGTGTGAATCGGAAAAGAATCGATAATGAGCGAGAAGTTCACCATTCTTCCGGTGATAGACAGGGCCGTCATGCTTCCAATCGTAACCGCTCCCGTACAGATCGTAGCGATTTGCCTGTGCAAAAAAACGATGAAGTCATAATAGACATTATCGGCATGAACCATGATGGCGAGGGTGTAGGACGTGCTGAGGGTTTTACACTGTTTGTTCCAGGCGCGCTGCCGGGGGAAAAGGTACGAGTCAAGGTGCTGAAAACGAAAAAGCAGTATGGCTATGCCAAGCTGCTGGAGATCGTGCAGGCCAGCCGTGACCGGATTGCGGCCCCTTGCGCCATTTACGACCAGTGCGGCGGCTGCCAGCTTCAGCATATGAGCTACGAAGCGCAGCTAGGCTGGAAGCGCCAGCATGTCGTGGATGTGCTGGAGCGTATCGGCAAGCTGAGCGTGGCTGGAAGCGCCAGTGCCGAAAAGGATTCGGGAGCGAATGCAAACGCGACTACCGAATCCGGTAACCAGGCAGCACAGGTATTGGCTGCCCTTGCGAATACGAGTGTAAAGGCCGACACCACTGTGGCCTTCCCCTCGGCGACAAGTGCGGACCCGAATGCCGACAGCATGTCCGTAAATTTGGCGCGTGAGCAAGGCGTAGTGGTGCATCCTACGCTCGGAATGAGCGAGCCTTGGCGGTACCGCAACAAAGCCCAGGTGCCGATTGGTGTCACCGAGGGCGGGCTTGTCGGCGGCTTCTATGCACGTGGCAGCCATCGGATCGTGGATATGAACACTTGCCTTATACAGGACGAGCGTAACGACGAGGTTGTCGCGCGTGTCAAAGAGATCGGCCGGATGCTGGGCATCAGTGCATATAATGAGGAAACTGGACGCGGGCTGCTGCGCCATGTCGTCGTGAAGACCGCTTTTCGCACAGGTGAAATGATGCTGGTCCTCGTCACCAATGGACGAGATATCCCGCATGCCGATGCCTGGATCGGCAGCATCCGTGAGCATATCCCCCACGTGGCAAGCATTTGCCAGAACGTGAATACCAAGCGAACGAACGTTATCTTTGGCGATGAAACTCGTGTGCTGTGGGGCCGTGACGTGATCTATGACTATATAGGAAACGTCCAGTTCGCGATTTCCGCGAGATCCTTTTATCAGGTGAACCCTGTTCAAACGGAGGTACTGTATAACAAAACCGTCGAATATGCCGGACTGACAGGCAAAGAAACGGTGATCGACGCGTACTGTGGCATCGGCACCATCTCTTTGTTTCTTGCTCAGCATGCGGATCAGGTGTATGGGGTGGAGATCGTCAAAGAAGCCATTGAGGATGCGCGGAGCAATGCGTTGCTGAACAACATGCGTAATGTGAAATTTGAGGTAGGCGCGTCCGAGGACGTCATTCCTGCCTGGAAACAGCAGGGCATCACCGCCGACGTCATCGTCGTCGATCCGCCCCGTAAAGGCTGCGATCCCCGCCTGCTCGACACCATTCTGGAGATGCAGCCAGAGCGCGTGGTGTACGTATCTTGCAATCCAAGCACCCTGGCGCGGGATTTAAGGATTTTGGAGGATGGCGGGTACAGAACGGTGGAAGTGCAACCCGTGGATATGTTTCCGCATACGGTGCATGTGGAGTGCGTGGCGTTGATGAAATTAAGGTGTAGCCAAGCAATAAACTTTTGACATTCAAAATAAACATCTGACACTGACAGGGTAAATGATTGAGGAAAACGGGAAAACCAACAACCTCAAGTTTTCCCCTGTTTTTATTCCAATTCTTTATTCTCAAAATAATAATGTTTTGGTTGAGGAAAATTGGTATGAAGAGTACGGCTTTAGCACTAAAGAAGAGAATACGAAAAGTTCATTATGGAAAGTTGTTTAGACTTGAAAACGATGAAAATTGAGCGAAAAAGAATGGATGAAAATGAAGGATACGCTAGTTCTGTATATTTTAACCTTAGCTTATAGGCTGGAATGTGATGCTGGTCACTAAACAGAGGTTGAAAATGGAAAAACATCTGCTAATCCTGTATTGTTGTAATTGCCACTTCCTTGTTGTCAATAATACGTAATCCATACATGTAAGTCGGTTGCTTTGCTGAAACGAGTAAAGTGAGATGTTTAACAAGAAGCATCGATGCCTAGTCCCTTTCTGCAATGACGGAAGGGTTTTTGTTTTTTAAATGAAATCTATCGTTTTTGCATATGTTTAAAAACAACCTAATTAGGAGGTTTTGCTTGAATGGATCCTGAGAAGTTCGCTAACATTGTATCCAAATTCCCCTGCTTCTCCGTAGTTCCTCTCGAAAAGTGGCAAAATACAGGGGCTTCCATCATAAGTCTTTCCGCCCAACCGGTTCTGGAGGAGGGACACATTTTCGAACATGCCTCTTTCGTGTTACGGGGGAGTGTGCGCATCTACAAAATAAGCCCGTCTGGGAAAGAATTGACACTGTATCGGGTGAAAAGTGGCGAAGTTTGCGTCATTATGATGGCCAGCATTCTAGGTGAAACAGGGTACGAAGCGTTAGCGGAAACGGAAGAAGAAACGGAATTGCTCGTACTTCCCGTCGCCTTGTTTAAACACTGGATGGATACATATAAAGAGCTAAACCAATTCATTTACCGTCTGTTCATTAAAAGAATGATTTCGGTTACTAGTCTTATTGAAGATATTACGTTCCTTCCTATGGACCGCAGAGTGGCGGAACTGTTACTACGGAAAACGAATACCAATACCAATTCAGAAGCACCCCTGTATGCTACCCATGAGGCATTGTCTTTGGAATTAGGCACAGCAAGGGAAGTAGTAAGCAGGGTACTGAAGGAATTTGAGAGGCTTGGATGGATTCAATTGGGACGAGGTAAAATTTATTTGCTACAGCGCTCCGAGCTTGAACAGTTGGCTCAAGTAAAGTGATTATGTCACAGAAGCAAAGCGTTTTTATTCCTTAAAATGACCACAGGAGGGATGAAAACATGAAAAACGTCGGATATTTGGATCGAACTATACGATTCATAATTGGGATTGTTCTGGTATCAATGCTTGTATTTGTCGAAAGTACATGGAAATACGTAGGACTAATAGGTATTCCATTTATACTGACTAGTCTGCTAGGTACCTGCTTCGTCTATCGGATTCTTGGCGTCCGTACATGCTCTACCAAATCGTATTGAAAAGGAGGTAAATGATATGAAATCATACCTATCCCCAGCTAATCTACAACGGATTCCGGAATTAATCAAATTAAGTCCCGAGACAGCCGCTTCTTATTTTCATTTCGAGCATCAAGTTTATCAAACAGCAAATACGTTACCTCAAAAGACAAAGGAATTAATTGCCGTAACAGTAGCCCACGTAACGGGATGTCCCTATTGCATCGATGTTCATGTGAAAAAATATAAGGCTCTGGGAGGTACCATGGAAGAAATAATGGAAGCCCTTCTTGTGGCAGCATCAACCCGAGCCGGTGCCATTCTCAGCCACGGAGTTAACGCTCTGATATCCTACGAAGAAGGTGAGGAAAATAAGTCTCAAAAGGGATCTAATGATGTACCTGAGTGTTTTTGCTAAGTGTAGGAATTTTCTAGAGGATGTAAACCAAACTGAACTCCTATAATGCTTTGCATAGAATTATTGTAATAATCAAATCATAAAGCCTCCTTGAAAAGTGGAATGAGCATAGAGGAAATATTGGACTAACGAAATTCATAGGCTAAAACGATCAATAGGCTAACGAATATTTGTGGAGTGTATGACGGGAAGGAGCAATTGAATCCCGTCTTTAACTCCTTCCATATAGATAGATTGTTTATCCTGACTTAGCTGATCGCCTATGGCTTCTTCCCATTCGGATAGCAGACGTTGAATATCCTCGTTTTGGTCGGTTTTGAATTGATTCATTTGAGTGAATAGATTGTTGTCCTCAGATGAACATGAAGCCTGTTGTTCACTGGCGAGTTCTAATTGATAAAATCTCTGGCGTAATGCTTCTTGAAACCAATCTGGCCAATTTGACATTGTGTGCTTCCCCTTCCGTGGTTTGGGTGTGTGTATGTTAACTCTGATGGGGAGGGATGGCAAGTCATTGTTTGTGCAGTAAGTGGCTTGCTCTGTTACTTAGTTACTGATTAAGAACATATAAAAAGCTTATTCCTCCTCATGAATCAAGTTGAAATAAGCCTTTAGGAATATATCAAGTATAGCTGGATATCAAATAAAAAATCTCATTTTTTAGGACGGTGGTTTCGAATTAAATTCCATACTCCGAGTGGATTATAGAATGGATCTTCTTCCTCAAACATTTTGCACTTTTTATGCTTTAATAAATATATTGGAGAGCTTGGGTCTGTACTAAATGTTTCTCCGTCAGTGATCTTTGGTTTTTCTACAATATTATATAAACAAAATACCCTGAATAATGTGGACACTTCCGAGCCTGTTATGTTTTCAGATGTTATTTCTACATCAGGATAACCAAAGCTTTGCATGCCAGTAGTGTAAAATGTGTTTTCTTCGCGGGACATTTGGATAAATGCAGTAAATACTTGAGCAATGTCTCTACTACTTGTTATTTCTAACCATTCCTCTTTTGTACTTGCTCTTCCAGAAGATTCAACATTTACTGCGATTCCTCCTGCATGTAGTACTGCACTAGCAGCCTCCATAATATCCAAAACCTTTTCTATAGAACCACCCTCACCAAAAAGATAAATGATGCTTTTATGTTCATTTAATTGGTCGATGTGTTTCCTTTTAAATGAGCCATTTCCAGCTACTTCAAAAGCTTCTGCAACATAAGGATTATATTCACTCATGTCCACGTCAAAGAAATCTTTTGGATTTTTAAGGTTTCCGATATGGTTACCTGCATATATATAACCGTTTCCCTCTCGAGCCATTGCCTCTATAAATTCATTTCTTGTTTTCCAATAACCAGGTATTCCTAAAATAATCTTTGGTAAATTCATAGCAATATCACCTTATTTCGCAAAAATTTATACTCAACCCTATTAATCTTTATTCATCTTAATTTTTCTAAAAGGAAATTAGCCTTTTCTAAATATAAATCTGGATCGTCATCCTTAATCATCATTAAAATTTCTTTAATCGTCTGCTTAGTCGAACTTTCTAATTTGCCCAAAACTTTACCGTAAGAAATTACTAAATCTTTTGAATTTAAAAGTGTCCGATGGATTCTCTCTGCCCAAAATTCCGCATGGGGTAGCATCTTGGGAGTACCCAAAGCCAATTTGTATAAGCCATCTTCTAAATCATTACGTTTTGCAATATAAAATATAGTTTCGATAAGATAATCATCAGTTGTTGGTTCAGCAACTTCATCTTCGAAGATTGTACAGAGATCGGGAATTATATCATTCGTTCCTTCAAGGGACAATTCATTCAGAATATTCTCAAATACCTCTATATTGTCTCCCTCTTTTTCCATAAAGCGCATTTTATATAGTATATTAATTTTCTCATTCAAGATAAGGTTTCTCCTCTCTATTTAACACAACTGCTATTTGGACTTTCTAAAGATATTTAAACCATTGTGTTCATAATTTTTATAATAGTCAATATATTCCTGAATCCTTTTTCTAGTCGTTTTGTTATACAAACTATCTTCTTTGAGAATCCGCCTTAAATCATTAATATCAAATGCTAGGCCATCACGCGGCATCAAAGATTTATATAAAGTAAAATCTTCTGGTCTGGTTGCTTTACTTAGCCCATAGGTAAATGTTCTTCTATGTCTACCGCCCTGTCCTGGATGTGGGTGCTCTAGAAACATAGAATAGCTATCTTTAGTCTTAATACCAAACTCATCTTGCATGTATTTATTAGACGGCATATGGTGACCTGTTATATTATCGCCAGTTACATTAGGTAATTTCCCATATTTCCCATGATTCAATTCGTTCGGGAGCAAATCTTTGCTTGTCTGAGGTATATTTTGTTTCTTATCATTGGCAAATTTTTTGTAACGTTCATTGAGCCTTTCTTTAAGTTTATCATAATCTGTTTTAGCTTTACCCGTCCCCTTAGTACTTTTACCAGAGTACTCTCCTGATTCTAACGCATCAATCTGTTTTTGTCTCTCAGGTGAAATTTTTGCACTCGAACCTTTGGAATGCGGGACGTCAGGACCAGGATCATGAAACCGATAATGACCTCTATCTGTTGCGAGGATCGGTGATCTTTTAGTTATACGGATATTCATCTTTCGGGATATACTTTGCAAGTAACTCCCCAAGGATTCGAAATTGGTTGGGAGACGGATGGCGTTCGTTTTGAATTTTCCATTTCCCAGTTTAGCTACTTGTGCATCTAATTTTTCTGACCCTCTGAGAATGGTAGAAGAGGGAACATGTTTTTCGGATACATGTATTTTAGGATCTGGCAGATCAAGTTCGCGCGCGAGAGAAAGTGCTTTTTTGGAATCTCGTGCTGCTCCTAGACCGGGAATGAAGTTACTGGCTATATCCATCTTAAGGAGTTCTTCTCCGGCTTTAGTCTCTCCAATTTCATAGCTTTCTTCGGGCGTTCTGGTCAGTGGGTTACTGTAATTATTCGCTTTTAACGAACGTTCAAAAAAACTTGTATCCGCTTCTTTGAAGCTTTCAGTGGCCTTATGGAATTCATCACTAATTGATTTTTGTCCTGTGGAAAGATCATCTACGTATTTCACTGTACGTTCAATTCCAGCTAGGGTGGAATTGCGTTCAAGAATAGGTGCGACTTCTTTACCGCCATTCAATACTTTGTAAAGCTCACGAGATTGCTTATCTTGGGAGTCCGTAATTAATATATCTCCGACATCCACTATTGTTCCCCATAGTTCCTTCGCTGCATTAGTGAAGACATTTAGTGCTCCTTCAGCCCACTTATCCTCATTTAATAATTTACGCTGATGTATAACCTTTTCGAGCCCTATGGAATTTACCTGCTTCTCAAAATCAGACAAAAGCGGCTCAGGGTAGTATTGATGGAGGGAAGCTTTGAGTTGAATCTCCGAACTCACACTGTTGACTTCCTGTTCCAAATCCAGCGTATCGGTGGTTGTATTCAAGTGTAAGCCGTTGGTTCCTTTAAGCAGGATGCTACCTGCAGAAAGACTAAGACTGCCTGTGGCTTGAATTTGTATACGTTGGGTGCTGTTCAGGCTGACACCATGATGGGAGTTCATGGAGATGTATAGCGATCCTTCTTGTGCAATCATCGACAGTTCGGAGTTCCCTAAGGAAATTTCTTTTCCTTGCGGGTTCGCAAAGGATTTGACCCCGGGATCGGCAGTTTTACGCTGGTGGCGTTCTGCTGGTGATTCGACCACGGTACCATGAACTGCGTGAGATGAAGGGACGGCAACCGTAGATGGTTTCGTTCGTACCGATTGGATGACCATCGCATCGTCTTCGTCTGCACTTGGAAAATACAGCTTCACCTGCGCACCATTTTCCGGCATCAGATACCAGACCTGATTACCTTCGGCAGAATAGGGGAACCACTGGGCATCCTTGGGATTCTGCTGATCGTCCATATCCAAATGCAATCGAACCTGATTTCGGCTGACCTCCAGTATCTTTCCTTCAATGGATGCACCGATAATGGTTCGATTGTATATTTTAGGCACCTTTAAGCCTTGCGGCAAGGCGCATTCATACGACCAGGTCATCAAGCCACCAATCAATTGGCCTTCACGTTTGGTAATGACATAGGTTTCGTGATTGCGCTCAACTTCATCTCCCAGTTGCAGCATTTGATCCCATTCAAAGGTATACCGGGTGTAATCTCCAATTGTGGCCGATTTCCAGCCGTTCGCCTCCTGATCCAGATAGGGAGCAATCTTGCGCTGCAATGTAAAAGGAACCTCTTTCAATTGAATATGCTGCCTGCCCTGAGGAATACCGATCCAAATTTGCGCATGGTGTGAAACGATATTAGGAACGAGCAGGGCTCCTACATGCGAAGCTAACCGTTTTAAGAAGGTCCAATCCGTCTCCTGATACTGCATGATGAACTGGCCCGTTTCTTTTTTCTCAAAAGCTTCATCGATCTTGTCTGAGCCTTTATAATCAGCTAGTACTGCATCTACAATCTCCACATATTTTTGATGGATATGTTGAAAGGAGCGGTTTTTGAGCTGTGTATCCAGTTTAAAAGTATGAGAAATGACGTCGAGAGTCACCTTAATCTCATGATGTATGTGCTGCACATCTACGCGGTATAGTTGCCCGATGAATAAGGGATGCTTCTGGTCTTTGGCATCGGTATACCATAGCTCAACTTCGTCGTCGCTGCTTGCTTTCGTAATGATAGAGTTAACGAGTGAGGCTTCCATGCTGCCCGTGATCATTAGTCTGGCATGTTCCCCCAGCTCGTGACTCATGTGGATGCTATTAAGACGTAGTTTGCCATAGGGCCAGTTGACGTGCAAATGCTGATACGTAAAGCGATCTTTCGCTACGATGTTCATTACATAATCTCCTTGCTTGATAAATTCAACCATCCTGTCCGTCATCTATAATGGAGATGATTCCTCCACCACCTTGAACTGAAGAAGAAATGCCAGGTACACCTTGGCAGCTACACATTAAGGTCGAATTACTGAGCAGAGTAGGGGCACCCTCGATCAACACATCCTCTTTCCCGCCTGTCCACTTGGACCCAAACGCAATTTCTGGTTCACAGGGAAGACCCTGCTTCAATTTACACAAGCCAAAGGCATTGATTTTGCTAATATTCGCTCCACAAATGGCATCGTCCACGTTTAGGACGGGTTTATCTTTAATGTAGACACCGTGGCTGTACATCATATTGAGTACACCAGGGTCTGTACCTTGACTGCACTGTAACTTGGCTCCTCTTACCACATAGGAATGCTCTCCGCTGAGCGCACCTTGGGCCAGAGCCTTAATAAGTAGGGGTAAAAACATATAAGCAACCTCCTTGGATAAAAGGTAAACATTTAAGAAAGCTCCGACCATGTCGCGGTGTGCAGCATGGCATAGGTTAAGGGAACCCATAGGGGAGCATCCTCCAGCTTAAATTGGCAACTCCCGATCACAGCCTTGCCACACCAGGAACGCACAAAGACAATCTGATAATAGGGAGAGGGGGAAACTAGAAAAATAGCTTCATAACAGCCAATGATAGTATCTTGAATAGAAAGAGCCTTTTCATCCACGAGCTTCATACTTGGTTGTGCGCGACTCGTTTGCTCAATTATCTGTTTTTGATAGACTTCCACTTGCTCAGAATCCAGTTCTTGCCCACTTTGGTGCAGACCGAATAGGACTCCGCCCAGCTTGTCCTGGACAACGAAGCTTTTCGACGGATCTACCGTCTGTCCAGCCCGAACTTCCGGAATAAGAGAGTTAGGCAGGGAAATGGTGAGTTGATTTCCAAAAACAGGAATGGTTTGAAACCGAATTTCCTGTTTATTCGGTAGCGTTAGTGAGCCTTTCGAAATTCCCTTGATCGCTTCTTCAATCGATATCATCATCCAGCTTTCATCGTTCTCCGTTGTACTTAGTTGCTCTTTCAATGTTTGTTGATGATGCAGTTTCAAAAAAAATTCATCCCAATGCTCCGTCAAGGTTGAACCTCCTTATACAAGTTCTAGCTTCTGCAGCCGAAAACCACTCAAGCTCCGCCGCAGCAAGCTTTCAGCAGCCTCCAGGCTAACGATGAAATAAGGTTCCCTCACGTTGGACAGTCGAAAAAAATGGTGTCCATTCACCTTTTGGCTATCGAGAACAAGACGCTTTAGGGTTTGATCATGCGGGTAAAATTCAGTCTGCTCTGAAATACCATCCACAGAGGGAACAGATGAAATCCAATATAATTCCTGACGGCTAGGTTCCCGGTTCACAATATACACCTGCTTAAAACGGGCTTGTGTATTGTATAGTTCTAGAATCCGTTTCATAGGATCGGAAAATAGCGGTTGTGAGGTTGAAAACGGTAGCCAGTCCGTGTACTCGGCATCTTCTGTCGCATGAACATCTAAAACTTGAGCCGGAGGCATGCCAACAAATGGCGTTTTAAAAGAATCCATATTCACAGGTTTGATATGGCGCGAAACCCGGTTGTCGTCGACCAGCACATAATAATGGCGCATATACATTCCTCCTTACTCTGTCCACACGATGGATTGACGTTGTGCTTCATTCAGCTTCCAATGTTGTTGGTACTTTCGCGGGACAAGGGTTCCTTGCATCGAAGCCCCCTCAAAATACGCATGTTCAAACGAATGTACATCCGTAAAATCAGCCCCATCCAGATTGGCGTGTTCAAAACGTATCCCGCATAGCCCCGGTACTCGAACTCCGTGTTCCCGATACGGCTGTCCGCTGGCACTGGTGAAGTTAACACCTTTCAAATCGCTATATCTAAAATCCGTGTCGGTCAGTAGGCATCCCTGAAAGCTGCCTCCTTCCAGATTCGCTCGTTGCCAGATGCTCCCGATCAATATGCAGGTGTGAAACTGGCTTTCCCGTAAGTCACTGTGGCTAAAATCGTTATAGCGTAAATCCTTTTGGATCAAGTGGAGGTGGGGAAGAGAGAGCCGCTTTAGGTTTTCGTAAACATAAGGCTCTTCTTCACTGGATTGCATCAATTGCTCTCTCACATGATCTGCAAGAAGAGCTTCCCGATCTTCGACATATAGATTCTCGCTGATATCCTTGTACTCGCCCGTTCGGATGGCTAAACGATCAGCTTTATGAATGGCGAGATACTCAGGCATTTGAACCACTTCTGCCATCCCTAAGCGCAGGAGGGAGTTCACAAACTGGTGGAAAAAAGGAGCGGATTCCAGCATTAGTCGTTCAACGTCCACAGAAGTGATCGTCCCCATATATATTTTTCGTTCCTGCTCCAAGGTTTCCAACATGGCACTCATCGGTGCATAGGCCCATGACGCGTCATAGGTTAACTTACAATCCGAAACATCTTCGTACCATTCTGCTGAATAAGCCTCGACCATATATAGGTAGGATTGTTCAAGAATCTGCGTGCGCAAGAAAGAATAGTGGATATAACCAATCGGTTCTTTTTGACCTTGTTGCTGTATGCTCAGAATGTGTACACACAAATTCATGAACGATTCTTTGAAATCAGAGATCAGTTGAGCTTGGTAGCGATGAAACTTGGCTTCCAGCATGTCCAACTGAATGTCTAGCAAAGGTGTAAAATGATGTTCCTTAAAATGGTGTAATGCTGCTTGTTTATCCATCTACTAACCTCCCGTTAGTTCATCTTGATTTCCGTACCAGAGAAGGTCGTTTTATCATCCAGCGTAATGGTATTACCTTTACCAAATAGCTCGATTTTTCCGGCGGAAAGCTGGATGTTACCGGAACTCATAACGATATCGGAGGCTGCGCTAATGCTTACATTTTTCCCGCTTACAATATCAATGCCCGTTTTATCGTTAATGACAATGGACATGCCGTTGCCGGAGATGACGATTTGATCCGGGGCGAGCATGATTTCTTTGCCATATTTGGTTCGTAGTGTCTTAATGGCGGGATCAGCCATTCGATCCGGTGCAGGAGCTGCCGCAGACAATGGCACACTAGATTTTGGTCCGGTAGGTGAAGCAGAAGCTGCCGCATGTCCAGAAGCGGCAGAAGATTTTCTGGCGGGAGGCTGCGGTTCTCTTTTAACTGAGCTGATCGCGTACCCTTCTTCTTCCTTATAACTCGGAAAATAGATACGAATGCTGTCTCCGTCTTCAGGCATGCAATACCAGCCCGTGTTATCCGCAGATGCATAAATCGTAGAGTAGGGGAACCAGTAATCGGTATTTGGATCTTGCTGATCGTCCATATCGAGCTGGGCGCGGACTTTGTCCCGACGAACGCTCAGTACCTTGCCCTGAATGGAAGCACCGATAATGGAACGATTGTAGTCTTTAATAGGACGTAGACCGCTTCGTTGTGACAGCTTGGCGGTATGGGTCAGCACCCCGTCTTTCATCTCTGTCAGCACCTCAGCTACGATCAGCTTATGACCTTGAAAGGTTACTTCATAGCCAGGATCTAGCAACTTTTCCGTTTCAACTTCATACTGGATAAAATCGGCATCACGCACACCGGGGATATGGTTCTCCGAGGCGGTTTGGAAGTCAGCTACTCGTTTGGTTACTTTATAATTGGTAGCATGTATTTCTCCTTTGCTGAGTCCCATAGGTAGGCCAAAATAAAACTTTGGTACCCCATAACCCACCGCAGGAATGAGTGGCGAGTAGAAGTGAGACGCCATCCGTTTCAGAAATTGCCAGTCGGTTTCATCATATTGCATGATAAAGGTGCCGATAGGCTTTTTATGGGACACCATATCCATGGCTTCTGCTTTGGGGTAGCTAGATACAATACTTTCGATCAGCCCCGTGTAGGTGAGCTTGGGATTTTGAAAGGAGCGTTTATTCCGCTTGATATCCAGTTCATAAGTATGAGATATAGCTTCAAAGGTCAGGTAATGGATGCCATGAACGACCTTCTCCTCGACATCTAAGGCAATACCTCGAAACAAGGGGTGTCGGTTTCCATTTTTATCTGTGACAAAAGCTTTGACCTGAGTTTCTTCATCCGAAGCACGTACATACATTTCTCGCTTATCTTCCGAAATGATACCTGTACAAATCATGCGGGCATGATCATTAAATGTCTTCAGGATTTTAAGCTCGTGAAGGCGAACGAATTCATAAGGTATCACTTCAATATGACCGTAAGTCACGGTGTTTTCCATGTGAGTCTCCTTCTTGTAGTTGTTTTTGGTAAATTTCATTTAAAGATTTCCATCTAGCATATAATGTTATCATTAAATCCAGCATATGTATTTATCGGTTAAAAGAGATATTTATTTTACAGAATGACCCCATTGGTTGGGGTATTTACTATGTGTATTTTTGGAAGCAGGTGATACGGGAGGGAAATGTAGAGTAGAAAAAAGCATATAATAGGAGGAAACAGGGAGTATATCCTTTCCATCGTCTCGACACATGTGGAATCGGTGGCTTTGCTGGTTAGGAATGGTACAGATCGCTGATATTGCAGTGTTGGAGCGGGTTTTGAGAGTAGTACAGATGAATTGAAAGCTTGAAACAGTGGCGAGGAAATAGTAGAGTTGACCGATTGTTGACGAATTAATAGATTAACTAGGGAGATGCCTGATTCTTGAATCGGGCGTTTTCAATTATTGAGACAGAGGCTCGCCTCCCCTCACCTCCATTAGAAAAAACCGCTTAATAGCGGTTTTTTTGCTGTTTATCGGACTATTTGCAGACGGCTGGTAGACGAAAGGATTTTTAACATTATTTTAGAGAAGTGCTGTAGACGATATAGCATTAGACCAGGTAAACAATCTCATTGAGGGGTACTATAGCTATATTTGCAATCCTGTAGAACAGCAGGTAGATTCAACCCTTCAAATTTATTTTTTTTGTTTCATCACTTAAAAATCAATTATTTAATGGTTTGTGCCCGCGCATCGTTGCTCGGGACATAATGATTGCAGTAATCAAGATAATCAGAGCGGTAATCAGGCCGGATTCTCCGATCCAAATCTCAGATTGATTTCCTGTAGTTGCACGTGTGAAAGGCCCTTGAATAGTGGCATTCCATGTGGCATGGATGATGACCGAAGGCCAGACGCTGCCTGTGATTAATCGCAAACGGGCGGTAATAAAGCTGAATGGCACGATACATAGGTAGATGCCAAGCACGGAAAGAATGACAGACGATCCTGCGGCGTATAAACCGACAATCACGATTGGAACGTGCCACGTTGCCCAGATTAATCCGCTAATAAGAATTGGGCGCTTAACTTTGGCATCGACCAACCGTGTGAGCATATAACCTCGCCAGCCGAGTTCTTCCCCCATAACCGGGATCAAGTTGATCAAGCTTCCTAAGATTCCAGTCACAACGACTATTAAAACGAAGTGCAGCGGTGTCGGTAGATACTGCAGTCCAAGTAAATGATAGACCGGTTCTAACGTACCACCTTGAGGAAGTTGAAACACAGCCAGTCCGCTAAGCCAGGCAATGGAGTAAGTGATCCCACAGATGACCATAGGCAATAGCAGGGCTAATCCAATGCCTTTCCATATTTTCGTATTGTTAAGACTGAATGATACGTCTTTAAATCCCTCACGCAGTAGGATGCGCGCTAGAATGGAAGACAGTGCGGGTGTAAACATGTACACCACGATAAGTGGGATGCTTTTAGTCATGATTACTATTGTATTCAGGATAATACTAATGACGAATAAGATGCCTAGGTAGAGCCGAAGTCCTGTTCTGGCACGTTGGACTCGATCCTCGGTTCGTGGTGTTGCTGTGTACGATCTCATTAAAAATTCTTCCTTTCCAATGAATTAGTTAGCATGTCGAATCGATTGATATCTCTTCAAAACTCCTTTTCCATTTTTTATTCTAACCTTCTCTGTTATCGATTCGATGAAACCATTATCATTCACGGGTTGTCATCTCCGATAGTGAGGAACAGTAATCAAATTCTCGTGATGCTTGTCAAAAAAATTCATGACAGTTCGTAACTATGAAAAGTGATGGTGCATGAGTGACAATCGGATTATAGCAATTGATGCATGGTGTTAGCTTGCAGACCAATCTTGCTTAAATAATTCGATGGGGTGGAAACGATGAAGATGAATAAGAAAAAGATGTACAGTGGAATGGTTGCCTTGGTTAGTGCAGCCATACTAACAGCAGGATGCGCCGGGGACAAGGGAGCTCGACCAGTAGAAGTCGTCCAATCAGCACAACCGGTCGAGAATAATATCGTCAAATCGATTGAATCACAGGCAAAGCCGTTGAAGACGATAGACCCGACACAACCATTCGATGATCTAAAGCCGTTTGAGAACATGATTGGGAGTGCCCATTACGTGGGATTGGGGGAGAATACGCACGGAAGCTCCGAAATTTTCACCATGAAGTTTCGCCTTGTGAAATATATGGTCACCCAGATGGGCTTTACGAATTTCGGAATAGAATTGGATTGGGGAGACGGTTTAAAGCTGAATGAATACATACAAACAGGAAAAGGAAATCCAAGAGAATTTTTGAAACTATTGTATCCGAACGAGGAAATTATAGCCATGCTAAATTGGATGAAGGATTATAATGCTGATCCATCAAACAAGAAGAAAATCCAATTTATCGGGCTTGACTTGAAGGGGATGGATCAGAATACCTATAATCAAGTGTTAGATTATGTGAAGAAGCATCAGCCTGATGTACTGGCAGAAGTGGAAAAAAATTATAAAGATATGCCGGCTGTGACTGGAAGCTTGCAGGATTATATGAAGCTGACTCCAGAAGCGAAAGAAAAGTTCAAGGCTAACGCTGAGAACGTGGTCCGATTGCTCGATGGCAAGACCAAACAGGCAAATACAGAGAAAGATTCATCTGAGCTAATCTGGGCGAAAGCAACAGCGAAGGCGATAGAGAACTTCACAACCATGTTGGTGCCTAGTGACTATCCAAGTATGTTGAAGCTGCATGAACAATTTATGGCCGATCATTTAATATGGGCCCAAGAGGCATTAGGCGGTAAATCGATGATATGGGCACACAATGTCCACGTAGCCAAAGGCATTATCGATAAAAAATTCTACCCTGATGGATCAGGAAAATTTTTGAAAGAACGTTTAGGTGATGATTATGTCGTCGTTGGCAGCACAACGTCGGAGGGCCAGTTTACCTTATTCAGCGATGTCGCTTCTGGCAAGACTAAGGCGGAAACGATTCCACAGGATGTGAACAGTACCAATGATACGCTTGGAAAAGTCCCATATGATATGTTCTTGTTGGATAATCGCCATCTTAAGGGACAGGCTGATCAATGGGTCAAAGAGAAGCGGCCGTTGCTGAGCCTTGGGGGACAACTCGTCCCGAACGCGCCGGTTTACTTTGAAGCATCCCTGTTAGAGCAGTTCGACATTGTTTTCCAAATTCGCAAAACAAGCCCGTCCCATATGAAGTAAGAGCATGACGACAATCCCTTTCTTGGGCAACCGGGACAGGGATTGCTCCTCTTAAGGAACAGAATATGGTACAATCTGATAACAATCAGGTGAAGGATTGAGGTACTCTATGAAACAAATGATTATACGCTGGTCGTGGCCGGATTGGGTCGTATTTGGTATACGTATCGTATGGTGGATCACGCAAGTTATCGGCTTGTGCAGGAATTATACGAATGAATTGCCGATGCCACTTTGGGTAGCTATTGCGCTTTCCTTTGTTCCTTTCTCTATACCGTTCTTGCTTCAACAATTTCATCTGCGATGGTATTTGATTTCAGAGATTGTTTTATCGGGTGGTTTCGTTATTTTCTTAAACCTGTATTCTTTATCTAATGTATGGGGGTTTATCCCGATTGGCTTTGTTATCGGCATATTAAGCATTAACAAGTCCTCTCGATGGACAGCGTTTTTATCTATTGGGGTCGTACCGTTTATCGTCTGCTCCGTAACCGGCAAGGACTGGACGGAAATCCTCTTTAATGTCATGTTGAACTACGGGATCGTTTTTACATTAGGCTATGCTTTTCAATTAGCTATTCTCGCTCATAACCAAGGCAGAATCATTCGGGAGCAAAATCGTATTCTGAGGCAACACGTGGTCCAAATCGAGCAGATGACGTTAATCGAAGAACGTAACCGGCTTTCGAAGGAGTTGCATGATACGATCGGCCATACACTGACTTCCATTATTATGGGGATGGAGTCGTTACGTCCAGCGGTCACCGGCGATCACTTGGAGCGATTGGACGCCCTCCTGGACTCTTCCCGCAATGGGCTTGATGAGGTTCGGAAACATCTGCATCAGATGTCGATGTCCAGCCTCCATGCATCTTTTACCTCATCACTGCAAAAGCTGGTGAACAAATTTCAGGATACAACGGGCGTAGAAGTCAAGTTTCGTACAATGGGTGATGAATATTCCGTGCCCAATCAAATTAAACTGGCGCTGTACCGCTGTCTTCAGGAAGCGTTAACGAATGCGGCGCGTCACGGACAAGCAACATCCATTCAGGTTCAACTGCACTTCGAAAGTAAGCAATTGAGGATTCAAATTCAAGATAATGGAAAAGGCGCTGAACAGCTTCTGCCAGGCTTCGGACTTTCTACAATGAAGGAGAGGATGTTAGAGCTGTCAGGCCAGATGTCTGTCCATTCTGATCCTGATGAAGGGACTGTCGTCCTGTGTACCGTGCCAAGACATGAAAATTTGCAGAGCAAGATTCGGATTGTGCTCGTAGATGATCAACAGTTGATTGTAGACAGCCTTAGGATGATACTGGATGAACAAGAGGATCTGCAGATTGTAGGTACGGCGGAGAATGGGAAAGCCGCAATCGACTTGTGCGAACAAGTGCATCCGGATGTCATTTTAATGGATGTCCGTATGCCCGAAATGGATGGTATCGAAGCTTTGAAAGTGATAAAAGAAAAGTGGCCTGATCTTCGAGTTATTATCATGAGCACCTTCAGTGAGGTAGAACAAGCGGTAACCGTACTTCAGAACGGAGCAGTCGGCTATTTGTTGAAGTCTATCCAGCCAAAAGAATTAATAGAAACAATCCGGCTCATTCATATGGGGGGTACGTCTATTACACAAGAAATCGCGGAACAGGTGTTTGAGGAGATGAAGCAGCAAAGCCTGCGTCTAATGGAGGGGGGAGGATCTGTAGGATCTAATCCGTACGGATTAACAAGACGCGAGTTGGACATATTGGAGCAGCTTTTTCAGGGACTCCGTTACAAAACTATTGCTGCCAACATGATCCTCTCGGAAGGTACGATTCGTAACTATGTATCGATCCTCTATTCAAAGCTTGGGGTCAATAACAGGGATGACGCTATAAACAAAGCGCAAGAGGAGGGACTGCTTGGCAAGGCAAGCGCTCAATAATCTGATCGTCGTCGCTTTTGAGCGTCACTCATCTCGGATCAATTCATGGATTAGAAGCAGTCGTCTATGTAACACCCTCGAACAACCGTAGCGTCAATCGGCGGCGAATGTGGATTTGGCACACCACGGCTCGCTTCCACCATGTAGATTCACAACCGCATGAGGTTGTGGATTTTGCTTTTCATCGACACTTAGCTTTAGGATAAGCTCTGCATGCTCCTTGTAGACGATAACCTTCTCTACATAGCTGCTGATGAACTTCTTGATTTCGTTGATGTTCCGATCGGCTACATGATATTTAAGCGCTAGAAGCAGTTGTTTCAGAGAATTCTCTGTGACCGCTGCTTTTTAAATTAGGCATTATGTTGAGCGACTTGATGATCCGATCGAAGCTTTCTGCTGCTCCGGGCTCTCTAGCTTCTGCAGTAGCCTCAAGTGCGTCATGCCGCCAGCGATGGCATTGTCTTTCTGCTTCTCAGTCTCATGCATGCAGATTCTTTTCTAGCCTTGTTCCCTCGATCTTGTAAGACTCGTCCTTCTTCGCTTGAAAATCCCTTAGCTGCTTCGCGAGAAACGAATTGGCTTCATCGTTGAAATTCTTCTCTTGGAGCTGCGCCAGCATGTAAATTCTCAATGTACTCGCGTCGAAGCTCGGTGTTCTTACAAGCACAGTACAGGGTGATCTGCATCAAATTCAGTGGTTTCATACAGACCGTGGCAGTGAATTTAAAAATGAAAAGATGGACGAGCTTCTGGAAACCTTTGAGATCGGTCGTTCTCTGAGCATGAAAGGCTGTCCCTATGACAATGCCGTAGCGGAAGCCACCTACAAGGTCATGAAAACCGAGTTCGTAAACCAGATGGAATTTCAGAGCTTTCATCATTTGGAGGTCGAACTATATGATTACGTCAACTGATTTAATTAGCATCGCATTCACGGAACACTGGGATACATGACACCTGTTCAGTACCGCTAAGAGGCCCTTAAAAAAGCTGTCTGATTTACTGTTGACAATCCAACAACGTGCCATCCACTGTGCAGCCCTATCAATCTCATCCTCATGTTCTTTA
>NZ_JAFFQR010000112.1:798910-1072450 GCF_020736845.1 Paenibacillus farraposensis | reverse complement strand
TAAAACAAATGCTCCCATTATAAAATCTCCTCTACTCTATTTCCCATGGACGACCCGACCTTACCGCAGCTTTATAAGCAGCATAGAGGGAAACGCTTTATAAGAGATGATTAATCTTTTGAATTCTTCCATTTTAAAAACGTGTTTATAGCAAAAAAAATGATTAGAATGATCAGTAAAACATTTGTAAGAGTAAGAGTATTATTTAAGCTACTCAATCTAATATTAATATCCTTTAAACCAACACTAGTTTTATCCCCCATTTCGCTTATGCTAGAACTCATTCGATTGAGATACTGTACTAATTCACCTATATCCATTCAGTACACCTCCAGATAATTGTTTACAATAACATATCATTTTTATTAGTTGTTTACAATTATTTCATATAGTACTATAATGAGGTTGTTGGAAAATTCCATTTTACGGATGTAATTGAAAAAAATGATTAATTCCAAAAGATTATTTTTTTAACCTGTTTCTCTGGAATACTAGGAGAAAAAGTCAAAGCAAGCGAAGCACCTACAGAGCATATTAAGTTAAATACGCTCTATGTTGACCTACCTTACAGTTCTGATGAATATGAAATTCAAAGAACTGAAACTGAAAAGGAAGTAGAAGTAAATGTTATTGAAAGAAAATCTGGTAATGTTGTTCAAACTGTAGGCGAATTGAAAGATAACAAAACGATTATACCTCAGGATTTTAGTACAAATGCCTACGAAACACGTACTTTATATCAAGATTATAAAGATGGATTTATAACTGCTAGACTATATTCAGTAATGTCAGTATATAGAAGCGGTTCATTTGGTGAGATTTCAAATGTTCTTGAAACATATTGGGCAGCAGTAAGTGAGGGATTTTGGACTTTAATAGATACACATGCCAGAACCATTTCTACAACTGGTAAATTCCCTACTCAAAAGGTGCAAATTACTGGAACTGCTGTAGTTGATACTCCACAAACAGAATCCGGTCGGGTTTCGCTTGGTGTTATTGGCTATACAATAGGATCGGATGGTCATATGAGAAAACCAATTAGCCAAGGCTTTTTATTTAGTTATGGTAGATAATTAATTCAATTAGTCTAGAAAAAAAGTAGTGCCGATAATGACAAAAAAATTAGTCATTAGTTGGCACTGCTTTTTTCTATAACTTAGAGGTGTTATCCCAAATAAAAAATTTAAATTTCACATTTCCATCCCCTCATTTAACTTCTAACCACAAAAGGCTAGACGAAATAATCATCTAGCCTCTTCCTGCATTTTCTATGTTTATTTAGTGTTCGACTCCATGCTTAGGAGTAATAAGTGAATAATTTTAACCCTTTTGGGATAAACTATTTTAACTCTTTTTCATTACGTTTTTATTTAAGTTTAGGAACCTCCAACCGTTTCCTGAAGCTGGATGCTTGTATTATGGCTGTGCGGATGGATAGGCATAGCTAAAATAAACAAAAAGCTAGTTGAGATGACTAACAGAACCATTTTTTTAACATTGTTTACCCACACCCTTTTAATAAGATTTAAATACTCCGCTTTGGTTTCAGGATTTGCATGAGCTTGAAAACGAACAAACAACCCCATACAATTGTTGCAGGCTTCTAGAGTGCCACATGACACTACTGGATTGACCAACACTAAACTAGACAATTTTTTTGTAGTGCCTCTGCTTGAACTCAGCCGGACTCAAGTAATCCAGAGAACCGTGAATCCGAATATGGTTAAACTAGTGTACATAGTCATGTAATTCTGTGGTTAGCTCAGCAAGACTTTCAAAATGACGTTTCTTCACAAACTTCGTTTTGAAAATTTTAAAAGTGGCTTCTGCAACGGCATTGTCATAGGGACAGCCTTTCATGCTCAAAGAACGCTCAATCTGAGAAGCCTCCAATATGAACCCACTCGGACGTATGTCAGATCGCTTACGACGATAGATAACTCCTGCTCTTGTTCAAATTTTCGGTTTCAAGTACATTCGCTTGCTTGGCTTCATTGCTTCTCGTGGGATGAGGCTTGTACAATGGGTGCTTCTCGGGAGTTTTAGGACGTCGCACATTGCTGATACCGAGTATTTATGTTTATTCTGGCGAATGACATTTACTTTCGTCCCATGATCAGCGCGGCTTGCTTTAAAATGTCATTTTCTATAAGTAGTTGCTTGTTCTGTTTTCGAAGTTTGATCAGTTCTAATTCCTCTGGAGTCCAAGTTGCCTTTCTCTTTGAAGGACCCAGATGTGGAACTCTGTTTTACCCATTTATCCAACGATGAAGAATTCAAATCGTATTCTTGAATGATATCTTTTCGTGCTTTGCCACTTTGATAGAGCTGAACCATCTGTGCTTTAAATTCAGCGCTAAAGGTACGTCTTTCTTTTTTAGTCATGATCCGTCTGCTTCTTCTAGGTTGGTCCGTAGTCTAATATATTTGACCACAATTTTCTGTCTAGAAGAGTGTAGCCGATCCATTCAACGTTGATTGCTTACGAGGAGACGGATCGAAATTACTATACAAGTGAGCTTGACCCCAAATATGTAGATGTGATTGTAAAGCGGTATATTGCCCACGTTGGTAGCGATAGCGATGTATATTTGATTCGGGAAGGTGAGCGGTATGACTATCATCAAGTTGTTGCTGAGTCGGCAAGGTCAGAGGTATTGAGATAAATGTTATATATTGGTTTGATAAAATAATTAATATTCATTTTATGGATCAGTGATGCTAGACTTTTATTACAAGGAAAATATGGAGGGGAAATCAGTGAACTACTTTTTATTAATGACTACCCGAACAAACAAGTTCGATTCTAATGATATCCAAGGACACTATGACCATCTGGAAAAGTTAAAAAAAGAGGAGCTTCTCGAAATGTATGGTCCATTTAGCGATGCAACGGGAGGAGCCTATTTAATAAAGGCAGCATCACTTGATGAGGCTACAAAGATTGGGAATTCAGATCCGCTCATTCAAAATGGATCTTCCACATTGACGATAAAGGAGTGGCTGTTGCGTTAAAAGCTCATCAGCGAAAAGTGATCATGAGTGGTCGGATATTAAAAATATACAGACGTCTATGCATATTCTTTTGCATAGGCTTTTTGTATTGGAGATAAGGTTATTAAGGCAAGAGGGAAAGCTAAGCATTGCCAACGTTGGCGATAATAGCAGCGTGTATTTAATTCGAGATGATAAACAGTATGGTTATCATGAAGTGGTTGCTGAGTCGGCAAAGTCAGAGGTATCATGTGCTGACTAAACCGAAAGGGTGATTGAAGTTGGGTTAAGCAAAAGTGAATATGGTGATTCGGTTCCTAAAGGGTATGCAAGCCGAAAAGGTAAATGTGCTAGGGGCTGAGAAAGCTCGGGTGGACAATGAGTTGATTCAGAAGGTGATTGAGGATATCGAATTGTTTTACGAGGCTGAGTTAGAAGCGTAAACTGATACATATGGGGAATGGGCTATTATAGCTTGTTCCCTTTTTTCGTGATGGAGGGGAGTTAATGAGCAAAAATAATGAAAAACCAAAAAGGATCAAACCGAAGATACTGACCAAATATGATCAATTTGTTGTGCCAAGACTCAGGGATATTCCCGTCTGGGTACGTGAAGAAGGGAGCATGGTAAAAGCACGATCAGTTCTTTTTTATTTCCGCTGTATGCCACACTTTATGATAAATCACAGTTTACGCTGATTATATCTACGACAGAACAAATTGCTCTTCCGTTCTTGGTATGATCAAAGATGAACTGGAAACGAATCAGATCCTAATTGAGGATTTTGGCATTCGTAAAGGGAGCCGCTGGAACAACAATGAAATATGGCTCAAGAGTAAAGGTGGACTGGACTCCTGCATTATGATTCGTGGCATAGATGGTAGTTTGAGAGGTATTCACTACAAGCATCATCGTCCTACCTTGGTTCTAATGGATGATCTGCTCAAGGAGGATACGGCTCGATCCGAAGCTAAACGAGAACAAATTAAAAATACATTTACGGATGTCATTTTACCTATTGTCACAAGGGATACGGATATCCTGATCTGTGGAACCATTTTGAATGAAGAAGATATTATGGCCGATTTGCTCAAAGGTAAAATTCCTGGTGTGTGAAGTGTCCGTAAAGCAGTCGTGCTTCAATTTTCAGAGCGTGATGATCTGTGGTCAGAGTGGGAACGACAATATAATAACTTGCAAGACGAGGACAGGATCAATACGGCTTTGTCTTTTTTTATGGCTCACGAAGAAGAGATGCTGGAGGGTACGAAAATCCTGTGGAGTGAGTATTTAGACTATTATTATTTGATGTGCAAGAAGCAAGCCATGGGTGAAAAAAGCTTTTATAAAGAGCTACAAAACCATCCACGTTCAACAGACGAATACATATTTCAGAATCTCATGTATTGGGACAGGTTGCCTGAATTGAGGATATGGAAACTTGCCATGTATATTGATCCAGCGATTAAAGCCGGGAAGAAAAATGACTATTCAGCTATTTCAATTATTGGTTAGCATCGGAAGACGAAGCAGATGTACGTGATCGATGGCAATATTTATAAACTGTTGCCGGATAATTTGTTCCATGTGGCTATTGAGAAGTTGAAGCTTTACCCTGTAGATAAGCTTGGATTTGAGGTGAATCAGGCACAGAGCTACATGAAACAAAAGTTTGAAGAAGAGCTATGGAAGGCCCATATACATACACCCGTAGAAAGTGTGCATTCCAAGGGGCAGAAGCATGAACGCATTATTAGCTTGGAGCCGGAAGTGAAGAAGGGTCATATTTTGTTCAATTCAGATAATCTCAGGTACAATCATCAGGTGAAGGACTACAATCGAAATTGTACATATGATGATGCCCCGGATTCACTCTATGGAGCTATTCAATTGATTCAGTCGGTCAAGAGTCTGAAGTTTTATGATCGGAGTTTGTTATTTTGAGGGATTTGCTAAAAAAATATGTATTGAATCACTCGTTAAGCAAATGGGCAGTTATCTTCAATAACCATAAAGATTGGATGTCAATGTTTAGCATGTGGTGTTGTCATTCGTTTATGGCCTCAGGTTCTTGACCGTTTTTTAAACCTTTAGATAGGCAAGTGCATAGAATGAAAATAAACAATGAAATGCTGAGAGGAGAATGAATATTGTACCGTAATTCATGCTATCCATATCCATGGCATACTCCAATGCATGGCTATTGGAATAACATCAGTTGGAGTAATAGTTGGAATGGTCATTATTATAATGGGGCCAACACGAACGGGTATCCTTATAAATTAACAGATTATGGGCAAAGGCCATTTGTAGTGAATATTGACCAAGCTACTAAGCAAAATAATACTTACCGCACCGCTTTATGGACAGGGAAACACCTTCAAGTAACCCTGATGAGTATTAATGTTGGAGGTGATATTGGTTTAGAAGTTCATCCCACAACGGATCAATTCATACGTATTGAAGAAGGTCAGGGACTTGTTCAGATGGGTGAAAGTAAAAATTATTTGAATTTTCAAGCAATGGCCTGTGGTGGCTATGCAATTATGATACCTGCTGGAACATGGCACAATGTTACCAATACAGGGAATACCCCGCTTAAAATATACGTCATCTATGCGCCGCCTGAGCATCCATATGGTACGGTTCATGTAACAAAAGCGGATGCCATGTCTGCTGAATAAAGCCAATATTATTAAGGGATCAAGTAAATGAGGTTGGAGTGGATTACTAACGGTGAACGTTAATTCAACAAGGAACTACCTTATTAAAAGGTGGTTCTATATTTATTTAAGCAACAATTACACAGCCCATTTTGAAAGGAAGAACCTATTTGCAAATAACCGAGTCAAGAACTATGCGATGCAAGAAAGTCGAAGTAATCAAAAGCTCATTTTCAACTTTCTACGTATGTTTGTAGATAACGAAGTGGGCTATCTGCTTGGAAAGCCCGTATACTATGTGTCTAAGTCGGATCAGGATGAAGCCATACATAGTATAGATGTACATATGGGTCATTGGGACAAAGAGCACAATGTACAGCTTTGAAAACAATCCGAAATCTTTGGTGAAAGCTACGAATTGAACTATATCGATTCGGATGGCCAATTTTCAGCGACGGTGCTATCTCCTTTGAATGTCTATGTGTTAGAAGACGGAACCGCAGAAAGAAATGTATTGCTTGGCCTACATAAATTTACGAGTCGATTGGATAAGCAAGTGTACCTGGAGGTGTATACCGACCATGAAATTCTACACTATACAATCGGCAACGATGACAGACACAATAAGAGTAAGCAAACCCAATCACCTGAACTAAAATATATCGGCAAACACAATCACATCTTTGGAAGAGTACCGCTCATCTCCTGTCCAGCTAATACAGAGAGAAAAAGTGGCTTCCAGGATGTGATTTCTTTGTTTGATGCCTATAACGCATTGAATTCCGATTTGGTCAATAAATCGCAGATCATCGCAATGCCTATCTAGTGATAAAGAATGCCAAGCTGGAAGCTGAAGACTTGTTGAGTATGAAGAAGATGGGATTATTCAGGTTCCGGCTGGGGGAAAGGTAAGCTGGCTTACGAAGGAGATTCTTTTGTGAAAAATGAGTTGGACAATATTGAACGCAAATTTTTTTGACAACGGTAAACTAGATCTTATACTGGTCAAGTCGATTTCGAGGTTTGCTAGGAATACACTGGATTTATTGAAATATGTACGGGAACTTAATAGTCTCGGAGTGGCTGTATTCTTTGAACGAGAGAACATTAATACACTGGATACAACAGGTGAAGTATTGCTGACTATCCTGAGTTCTCTTGCACAAGACGAGAGCCGAAACATTTCTGAAAACAGTCGATGGGGATATTACGTGGCTTCCAGAACGGCAAAGTCTTCTGCAACACGACTCGCTTCCTCGGCTACGATAAGGACGAGCAGGGTGAACTGGTCATTAATGAGCCAGAAGCAGAGATTGTACGCAGAATATATGAGGAGTATTTAGATGGTAAAAGCTATCAGGCGATTGCTAGAGGATTGATGCGAGACCACATAAAAACAGTCACGGGTGGCGATACTTGGTGGGATTCCTCCATTACCTTAATTCTGACCAATGAGAAATATTACGGAGCTTTGCTTCAGCAAAAGACGGTAACGGTAGATTTTCTAACCCACAAACGAATAAGAAATAAAGGACAGGAGCAGCAATATTTTATAGAGGATAACCACGAACCGATTGTATCCAAGGAAATATTTGAAGCGGTGCAAAAGGAGAAGGAACGAAGAGCCAAGCTGAAAGGGAGTGTGATGGGAGACAGTAAAAGATACTCCAGTAAATACGCACTAAGCAGTAAAGTATATTGTGGATGCTGCGGAGCCATTTTTAAACGCCGAACCTGGAACAGCAATAACCCATCCAAGAAGGTCGTATGGCAATGCAAAACGTATGTAAATGAAGGTAAAGTAGCCTGTGATGCCAAATCGGTTGATGAACAAGTTTTACATTCCGCGTTTGTACGATTGTTCAATCGGCTGTATAAGAATAAGAAAGGATTCATTAAAACGCTGAAAGGCAATATTGAATCGATACTTTCCAGCAAAGTAGAGCGAGAACCACTATTGGAAATTGAAGGACAGATGCAACAATTGAAATCTGACTTGAAGGAGTTAGTGAATCTCAAGCTGCGAAATCAGATTGATGAAGCCGTATATGAAGAAGAAACAAACAGGCTTTTCAATGAACTCAACGAGCTATGGCAACAGATGCTTATATTAGAGGAGGAAGAGGATCAGAAGGAAAAAATCAAGGAACGAGTTGATGAAATTATACAAATTTCAAGCTCGCGACAAGATATACTAGAACAATTTGATGATAACCTATTTAATGCGTTGGTGGAGAAGATCACGATTCTCTCACCAGCGCATTTTGTTTTTGCCTTGAAAAGTGGAATGAGCATAGATGAAGTATTGGACTAAAAAAATCATAGGCTAACACTATCAATAGGCTAACGAATATTTGTGGAGTGTATGACGGGAAGAATCAATCGAATCCCGTCTTTTACTCCTTCCATATAGATGGATTGTTTGTCCTGACTTAGCTGGTAGGCAATTGCTTCTTCCCATTCAGATAGCAGATGTTGGGCATCCTCGTGTTGGTTGGTTTTGAATTGATTCATTTGAGTGAATAGATTTTTGTCCTCTGATGAACATGAAGCCTGTTGTTCATTAGCGAATTCTAATTGATAAAATCGTTGGCGTAACGCTTCTTGAAACCAATCTGGAAAATTTGACATTGTATGTTCCCTCCCGTGGTTGAAGTGTGTGTATGGTAACTCTGATGGGATAGGGATGGTAAATCATTTGTTACTAACCATCTTAGGAGGAATTATCTATGAAGAAAAAATTAACAATACTTAGTCTGGCTCTAGCCATCACAGCCTTCTCTACTGTAAGTTTAAGCGCTTCTTACGCTTCTGATTATGACGTTTCCTCTGGAAATTCTTCTCCTTTAATTAGCGCGAATGCAAATGGTGCTGCTGTTGAGCCTCAAGCAATAGCATCCCTTGCTCGTAAAGCAGTACAAGTTGGTAAAGCAGCTTATGAAGCTAACAAGGATGCTTTGAGAGAAGCGACCCGCTTAGGAAGTCTATTAGGTACAGGTGTTTCTAGTAGTGATGTAGAGAATGCAGATGTAATTTTTGATAAATAGATGAAATATTAGGGAGAGGATCAGATTTTTATATTCTCTCTCCCTGATGTTATTAAAAAGAGGTGACTGTTTAAATGAAAAAAAGAAGTGAAGCGTGTATTTTAAATGCTACGTTATTCTCTTTATCGTTGTTCTTGATGGTTCATTTCTTTTTTATTTTACTTCACGCTGGACCGCTTAACCCGGTCTCTGTTTCATTGAAATTAGTAACTGATAACTATGTTGGACGGTTTTTTCAACAAAACTGGCATCTATTTGCTCCCCAGCCTATGACTCAAAATCTAAAATTATATGTACGTGTGAAGTATAAGGGAGAGGGCCGTAACAAAACTGTTATAAGCAATTGGTATGATGTTACTGAACCTATGATCAGGACGAATGAGGCGACAGTATTTTCACCTTATAATAGGATGCTCAGAATTGGAAGTGGATACATACATCAATTATATATAGGAGGAAAAGATGATCTGACATATAAATTAATGGAGAAAATATCTAAGAAAGATAATGTCGCCAAAGAAATAAATGCTTCTTTAGAAAAGGATTCGGATCAAGTTGAACAAATCATATACCGCTATGCCTCTGCGTTTGCGAAAAGAGAGTTTTTGAAACATGAAATAACCGATGTCCAGTTTATGACCTCAATATCGGATGCGATTCCATATTCAAAGCGAGATGATCTTCATTTTAAAGTGAAAGAAGATAATGTCGTATATGATTGGAAAGGAGTTGTAAAGGATGTTGTTGAATTACCGTAATTTTTTTATAAATGAACGCTTTCTTATTGGAACAAGTATCCTTCGGATATGTATCGGGTTGATATTACTTTTCAATTATTTTATTCATTATAAACAAAGGTATTTTTTTTGGCACGAATCTGGAATTAATATATATTCTGCTGGGTACAAGTCATTAACGTGGTCTTTATATAATTTGCATTCATCAGCTTTATTTTTTGACTTTATCTATCATCTAGGAATTATAGTTACTATTTTTTATTTAATTGGATATAAAGGCCGTCTTTTTTCAATTCTGGCCTACCTATTTTTTTATTCATTGTATGTTCGCTCTTTTCATATTAGTGACGGAGGAGACAACTTACTTATAGTGAATATGTTTTTTCTGTTGTTCACCAATAACACTGCCTATTTCTCTTTGGATTCTAAAATGAACAGCTCACATGGAAAAGACTCGAAAGACTCTGTACTCTATAAGTTATCCGTGATAATCCACAATTTTGCAGTACTCTTTTGTATTATACAACTGTGTATCGTTTATTTTTTCTCAGGAATGTACCAGCTTATGGGCGAAATGTGGCAAAATGGAACGGCTCTTTATTATATATCTCAAGTGAGAGAGTTTAGCAGACCTATTTTGGATTATATGGTTAACCATTATGTTGGACTCACCATTGTATTCACTTATTTATCTATAATTATTAAAATTGCATTCCCTTTTGCTGTGATTAATAAGAGGCTTAAACCGTTTGTAGTTATTGCTATGATATTGTTTCATATAGGTATTGCTATAGGGATGGGTCTGCTGACATTTTCGTTAATTATGATTGTTATGGAATTATTGTTGTTTACGGATCAAGAATATAAAAAGTTATACCATTTTATAAAGATCAGTTTCCGGAAAATATCAGTTACAATTCGAAGAAAAACAAGAAGATTAGGATATGTAAGCTTTCAACACAAACAAATTCTGGTTTTCTATGATGGTTGGTGTCCTGTCTGTACAAATATAAAAGGCTATTTATACAAGCTGGATTATTTTAGAATGCTGCGGCTTGTTAGTTTTCGGAATTCTTTATTGGTTCAAGCATACAAATTAGATGTTAATGAATTAGAAATGCGAATGCATAGTTTCTCAATGAATGATTCCAGTAAAATACAACGTGGAATTGACTCCATTGCACAAATTTGTACAAGAATACCGTATCTTTGGTGGGCGGTTCCTTTTATAATTATTTTCAAAAAGATAGGTATAGGCGGTTATTTGTATGATTATATAGCTTCTAAAAGAAAAGTGGTTCCCGTGGGGAACTGTGACGACTTATGTGAACTTCACCCGAAGCGTATCCATTAAGGAGCAAATTATGAAAATAATTTTATTGATAGTAGCTATGATTTTAATATTTGTTTTCATATGTATCCTGTTTTTGCTCATTGCGAAGCGCCAAAATAATAAGAAAACAGAAATGGATGTTCTAAGCTTTTTGAAGGAAAATCCGAGTAAAGCATCTTTGTATATGATCAAAAATGGTATGGAGAAAATCAGCTACAACTCAGAAGTTAAAATGCCGCTTGCTAGCACTGCGAAAGTGATCATCGCTATTGAGTTTGCTCGCCAAGTAGCGACAAAGCTGTTAGATGAACATGAACTTGTGGATTTAGAGGAATTAAATAAATTTTATATTCCTGGTTCTGATGGCAACGCTCATAATAGCTGGATCAGTTCCATTCGCTCCAACCATAAAGAAGTTCGAGGAAAAATCACGTTATTAGATATTGCTCACGGAATGTTAGCATATAGTTCCAATGCCAATACAGAATTTCTGATGGCGAAAATGGGTTTGGATAAGATCAATGAGAATATTATGAAACTCTCGCTTTCCTCCCATGATAAAATCTTTCCTTTTTCATCTGCGGGATTCATGTCTCCTTATATCCAAGAGACCGAGAACATAGGATTTACAGAGACGATACAAAGAATAAGTGAGATGAGCTACGAGGAATACATGAAGAAATCTATTGAAATTCATCAGATTTTAAATCGTGATCAGGAGATAGAATGTATTCAGAAATGGAACACCAGGAGAAATTATGGACGAAAGCTTCAAGTGCTGGAATCGAGCAAGCTTCCTTGTTCAACGACTAAAGAATATGCTTATCTCATGAAGCTCATACACAATGAGGAGTTGGTTCCTCTTACAGCCAATTCATATCTGAAACAGCTAATTCAGCGGCAAGTAGATGATTCCAAGCTAATAGAGTTTGGAAACAAAGGAGGATCTACCATTTCTGTTCTAACCGAGGCTTTATATTGTACGGATCTGGAAGGGAACGATATTCAATTAGCTCTGTTTATTCAAGATGATTCTGGGATGGATCATATCTGGCTTAAACAGAAGTTAGATTTGTTTTTTTATAAAATATTAACGGATATTGAATTTCAAGAAGAGGTAAGTCGCAAATTATCAGATAATAAGGAATGAATTTGAATGTTCTATTATATCGTAAAAATGCTGCTGATTCCGATTATGCTCTATTGGATGATGGCTTGCTTCCCATTTAGAAATCGTTCCTCGTGGGTCATACACACTTTGTTTACAAGTGGATATACGTTCATGATTTTATTCATAAATGATTGGACAGAAATCAGCTATTATTTACGTCTTGTTTGCATCGTCTTGTTTGGATGCGCTTTATTTCGCAAAATGACCTCTTTACGCTCTTTTGAATCTAAAGGCACAAATAAAAAAACAAAAATATTCACGATCCTTTACGGCTTAATAGCGATTTATCAGGTTTCTATATGTATTTTATTTAGCACGTCATACATTACATCCATTCCTAAACACGAAGAGGCAGTCGATTTAACATTTCCGTTAAAAGGAGGGATTTACGAGGTTGTAAATGGAGGAATGAGTTCATCTATGAACTATCATTTTTCGCATCGTACTCTGAAATATGCGGTGGATATAACTAGGCTCACCCCTTTAGGATCAAGAAAAGAACAGTTTGAGAGTCTCGAATCTTTGAAATCTTATCCCATCTATGACGATTCAGTATATAGCCCTGTTGAGGGCAGAATTACCGAAGTTGTGGATGGAGTAGATGATAATGTGCCAAATACCCTGGGTGGTAGTGCTACAAATATGATTATCATCAAGTATAAAGAATATAATATTTTGTTGTTACACTTGAAAAAAAATAGTCTGCTAGTTAAGAAAAATGATTTTGTCAAGATTGGACAAGAAATAGCGAAAGTAGGGAACTCAGGTTACAGCAGTGAGCCGCATCTTCATGTTCATGCTATAAAACATGACAATAAGAGAGATTACTTCAATGGAACTTCAGTGCCTATTACTTTTAATGGTAATTATTTAAAGAGAAATGATTTACTGCTTGATCAAACGCTTATTTTTCGATAAAAATGAATATCTCCTTAGAACGTCGGTTTGAGAAACTGTTTTTCAGGTTTTCAGTATTGAGTATTGTTACTCAAAGCAAGTATTTTCAACTTAAGCGAGAGATATATCTCTTCCATCGTCTCGACACATGTGGAGTGCGTGGTAGTAATATATCGAGAAGAAAAGCATTGATGAACGAGGGATTAAGAACAACTTGAATATGTTCCTGCATTCACAAAAAGTACTTTAGAGTTGAGTACGGGAACATACATTATTTACATACATGAGGCACGCGGGAAGTGGATGAGCTGTATAGGTGAGGAAAGGTTGAGCAATTGTTTCGCAAAAGAATTATAGTAAGCAAATTTTATCAAGAGGATGCTCATATCTTTTACTTACATTTTTTTAATGATTCTCATAACAACAATTTTTCTTGGTATAGTTATCTATTATTATAATATTACGAAGTGATATAACTTGGGGAATTCTGAAATCTAAATAGGGGGATCGACAATGTAACCAGACTCAGTTATCTATATTTCGTACTAGGTTTATGAATAAGAATAACCCCTACATCATTGTCCAGGAATTGTCGGTCGAAACATTCATCGAACATGGTCCGCAATTATCGCCACCAATGACATGATTTTGGAACAGGTACTGATGTATGCAAAAAATAACCGCTTGACTATCCCCCATGATTTTTCCTTGATCAGCATAGATGATGTATCGTCTGCGGCTTTCTATAACCCGCCTATTACTACCGTTTTTTGTCTTTGCTTAAGAGAAATAAATTTTTCATAATCACTAAATTGATTTAGGAGGCGTTCTCACCAACTTCAGCCTAATTTTTTCTTATGCCTTCAATCTCAAAGGTGTCGTACCAAGCAATAAAGCCATCATCTCACTGACGATTGATCAGATCGGTGCGGATGCCGCGCTCATTTTGCTTTTTCCATGATCCTCAATATTGTGCTTGCACGTCTAACCAGGTTCAAATACATTTATCTTTGGGAAAAATATTCGGCAACTGTGAGCATGATACTGAAAATGTAAAAATAAACGACTGCATCAATTTTTTACGGAATTCCAATGTGATACTATCAGCTTCTTCACTGGCGTGGCCTACGTCTTCCTCTTCCCATTTATTGGGTTACTTGTATTGTCCCAGGAATTATGGCCTGCTTCCTGGCTGAAGGTGCAGCCGCTATATTTGGAAATTCCAGCGGTGGCTTCAAAGGTGCTGTCATTTTTAGCTGTCTTAACGGATTTCTACTCTGCTGCCCTCATCTTTCCACCCCTTCCTTTTTTAGGAGTAGAAGGGGTAAGCTTTGCCGCTCCTGACTTCACGTCCTTTTTTATTGTATTATGGGCTCTATTCCGTTTGTTTTAACTAAATCGATTTATTAATCATTAAAAAAGATCTATTAGGAGGAATGCTTTTAAAGACGAACATATTCAATTAGTTACGGTGGGTGACAATACTGCTCGGAAGGTGCTGGCAGATTTCCTTTAAATATTCAACTGCTGTTGTATCAGCGATTTATTGCGAGATGCTCATGCTCGTAATAACATTGATTTGCTTCAATATTAAGTTAAAATGATAGCTATACGATATCAAGGAGGCGGTGCAATTGGCGACCACGAACATAAAACGGACAGTTTTTAGAAGGATAGCGCCTGCTCGTCCTTAAACTGCGTGTTTCCTTCTTGATGAGGCGATCGCAACCAGCATGCAAATATATTACATTACTAAAATGAATGACTCTTCGAATCAGCAAATAGCAGAGACCAAGCCTCTACGAGTCGAAGAAGCTGAGGATTTTGATTTTATGATTACCTGTTCGTCACAAGCTACCAGTCGGTCGGGTTTGAGATTTCTGCCGAGTTTCATTATTATGTGCCCCCTCTTCGTAAGAATTCGTGTTGAATCAATACTACGCTTGGATAACGGTATTCCAATAATCACCATAAAAAGGCAACCGGATTGTATCGGCTGCCTTTTCCACGCCTAAGCGCACAACAGCATGGGCAAAAGTGGATAATAAATGGATACAGGTAAAGACTACACAGGGGAACCCCGAGATATTACAACGGAAAAGGAGACGCTATGACGGAGAAAAAAGAAATAGCAGCTAAAACAGGATGGAACTTCGACAATAGTTATGCTCGTTTACCGGAATCATTGTTTTCAAGGCTCAACCCAACCCCTGTTCGCTCACCCAAGCTGATTGTCCTTAACCATTCGCTAGCAGCATCGCTGGGATTAAACGATTCAGCGCTGCAGCAAAAAGATGAAGTAGCGGTGCTTGCCGGCAACCGGGTTCCCGAAGGCTCAGCGCCCCTTGCCCAGGCCTACGCAGGCCATCAATTCGGACATTTTAACATGCTGGGAGACGGTCGTGCTCTGCTGCTTGGCGAACAGATTACTCCCTTGGGGAAGCGAGTTGATATTCAGCTCAAGGGCTCAGGCAGAACGCCATACTCCCGTGGTGGTGATGGCCGCGCGGCCCTTGGCCCGATGCTTCGCGAATACATCATCAGCGAGGCGATGCATGCGCTGGGTATTGCGACTACCCGCAGCTTGGCAGTGGTGACAACAGGGGAGTCGATCATCCGGGAAACCGAGCTGCCCGGTGCCATTCTGACTCGTGTGGCTGCCAGCCATATTCGCGTGGCTACCTTCCAATACGTCTCAGCATGGGACACGGCCCAGAATCTTCGTGTGCTGGCTGATTACACGTTGGACAGACATTATCCCGAAGCTGCTGCTAAGGAAAATCGCTACCTTGGCCTGCTGCAGGAAGTGATCAAGCGTCAGGCCGAACTGATCGCAAAATGGCAGCTTGCTGGTTTTATCCACGGAGTGATGAACACCGACAACATGGCCCTTAGCGGCGAAACCATAGATTATGGCCCTTGCGCCTTCATGGATACTTATGATCCTGCGACGGTGTTCAGTTCCATTGACATTCAGGGCCGCTATGCTTATGCCAATCAGCCGCGTATTGCTGCCTGGAATCTGGCCAGATTTGCGGAGACCCTTTTGCCGCTGCTGCATGACAACGAGACGCAGGCTATCGAAATGGCCGAGGATGCGATTTCAGATTTTACAGACATGTTCCACCGTCATTGGCTGTCAGGGATGAGGGGGAAGTTGGGGATTTTTAATGAAGAGGTGCAGGATGAATCCCTGATCAAAGACCTTCTTGAAATGATGCAGCAGCATCGTGCGGATTACACCAATACCTTCCGCGCCCTAACCTTGGGCAAGCTGGAGGATATGGCCCTGTTCAGCACTGTGGAATTTGCCCAGTGGCATGAGCAATGGCAGACGAGACTGGACAGACAGCAGGAATCGCAAGCCTCCGTACATCAACTGATGCGTAGCAGCAATCCCGCCATAATTCCGCGGAACCACCGGGTAGAAGAAGCGCTGGAGGCTGCGGTGAAACAAGAAGACTACGGTGTGATGGAGCAGCTGCTCAAGGCTCTTTCGAACCCGTTTGCCTACTCTGCGGAACAGGAGATTTACTCTGCATTGCCTGAGGAATCCGCTTGTCCTTACCGAACCTTTTGCGGTACCTGATGTGAAGTGAGCCATTTGGCTGATGGTCTGATTTAATGCGTTGGTGTAAGAAGATAACCATTCTCTCACCAGCGCTTTTTTGTTTTAACCTGAAACGTGGAAGGAGCAGGCTATAACCATCAATCCAGCTCCTGACCATCATTTTCGATTTGAATATGCCCGCAATACAGACACTGGTGGGTACAGTTTTGGGTTAAAGCGGGCTGACCTTCGATCCTCATGTCGCTTTTCCCATTCAGCCAAGGCATCGTAAGGACAGGAATGCAGGGGGATGCTACAAAGCAGAATCCGCCCGACCGAAAGCCCGGAACGATTGACAATCATCTCCGTGCCCAGCCAGTTGCGAATCGGTTGTACCGACCGTAATACATCTGCCATTTCCTCTGTAAATTCGGGAAGCTCGTCCACTTCGAGCTGCGTTGCTGTAGGATTAAAGGTCAGATTGACCGTCTCATCCAGTGAGGTATAGATGATCTCGGGCCGGTAATTCGACGGATATTTGAAGACAGATTGCTCTACTGGCATAAGACTAAAGGATTTGGGAATATGGAAGCCAACCTCCCCATGAAGGATGTTCTGGGCTCCAACGTGAGATGGTCATGATCAATCTGAAGCAGCAATGCTTCCTCAGACGTAGAACCGTCCTGTTCCAAGTACTGAATGTCAACTGAGATGGATTTCGAATCATCTGGATTAACTGTTGCCTGATCCATTATTTTAGCTTTGAGGCTAATAATATGCTCATCTAGATAGTTCACAGAAAGTCCCCTTTTTCTTAAAAAGTAATCGTGAACCCAGCATATGTATTTATCGGTTAAAAGTGAAGTTTAGTTTACAAAATGACCCATTCGTTGGGGTCTATAATCCCTTTTTGCTGTAACCATTCTTTAGTCGTACTCCATAGCTGGTGTTGCATCGTGATATCCCCGCCAGGATATGCTGGCACAATGGGCTTTCCAGTGCCTACATTAAAATATCCGCATGTCACTCCTTGATATTGAGATTCTGTAGCTAAACGAACAATGATGTCCGCTCCTTTTCTCGGATCTCCGATATGCAAAGCATTCAATATTTTGGCAAGTGCCGAAGAAAAGCCTAACTCACGGCCAAGGCCGGTCACGTTAAAACCTGGATTAAGTGCGTTAACCGTGACTCCGGTCCCGTCCAATTGACGTCCAAGTTCTTCCGTATACATAATATTAAGAAGTTTAGTTTTACCGTAAATTATAGATGAGCCTCTTGCAGTAAAGTCAGATGTATCTGTCAAATCCTCAGGCAATGTAAGCTTCCCGTGGTTGCGTGATGCTTCAGAAGCAACATTAACGATTCTTGCATGTTTTGAATTCATTAATGGCAGGAGTAATGTATGTGTTAACAGCCATGGAGCAAAATAGTTTACTGCTATCATTTCAGCCAATCCGTCTGAGGTGATTCGCTGTTTGAATCCATGTAATCCCGCGTTGTTTACTAATACATCAATCTTTGGATAACTAGCCTTAATCTCATTTCCAATACGTTTGACATCTTTCATCAGAGACAGGTCTCCGAAAAAAAAGTTTACCTGTGTGTTGGGGACAAGCTCTTTTATAGTTTTTTTAGTTTCCTCAGCTCGTTGTTCATTTCTGGCTGTTAGCACAAGATGTGCTCCGCGTCTGGCTAATTCAATAGCTGCCAATTGTCCAATACCACTTGTAGCACCAGTAATTACAACAATCGGATATGTCGACATGTAAGTCCTCCTTCAAACGTTATCTTTTCTGCTTGACGCTTATCAAAATCGTAAATATGATTGATATATATCAAGTATATGTTTTTCGTTTGACATATGTCAATTATATTCAAACTAATCAATCATGAGGTGGATACCCTATGAAAAATAAAATTCAGAATCAACATGCTGCAAGAGGGCAATTAGAGCTGAATCTCGGTGAGCAGCTCAATGTACTTATAAGTGCATCACATGCACTCAACGTAAGAACTGCAGCGCTTTTCGATCCGGCTTTACAGCCTGCTGCATTTCTGATTGTACGTTGTCTCCTTTCATACGGTCCGGCAAGCGCTACATTTTTGGCGGAATCCACCGCTATGGATCGAAGCTCTGTCAGCCGGCTTGTTGCACAGCTCAAGCGCTTGAATTATGTAAAAAGTGAAACTCACCCTGAAGATCGACGAGGAGTCCTGATATCCCTGACAGCGTTTGGACGTGAAAAAGCTATGGATGCTCTAATTGAAAAAGAAGCTGAATTTTATAAACGCATTTCAACATGGGAGGATTCCAAACTTGAAGCGTTTACTGAAATGCTGAAGTGTTTTAACGGACAAACCATGGTTAAAGAAGATGCCTGACTATTTTGTTGAAGTAAGTCTGTGAGCAGGGAAAGGAAAACATATTAGAGAAATCAGGCGAATACATGAGCACAGATTTTATGAACAAGAGGGCATAATTCGTGATATTAGTCATTTGAAAAAAATATGTACGAGTAGATATTTTTTTTGCTAGTTTAATAGGTTGGTTTAAATTGACCGATGTTCAGATAAAAGAAACACCTTCCATTCCATTTTATTCCTAAAAATGTCTACGAATTAGCAGTTGTATTTAGGCGTTTTTTGTCATACAATTCACCTAATGCTACGGACTCGGTCTTAGAAACAGTAAGGTTTGGACGGTAGATAGGACGTTGGTTGTTTTGTTTATTTGCGAATCGTGCAGCTACGGGGTAGTTTTTCGATCAGGACTGCGTCAGTCCAAAAAATTAATAATGTTTTGGGGGCAGTTTTCCGGATCATTAATATTTGATGATAAACATATACGAAGGAGAGCTTTCTATTGGAATCGAAACAATTAACGAGAGGGCTAAAGCCACGCCATGTTGAGCTGATTGCGCTCGGAGGAACGATTGGTGTCGGCTTGTTTATGGGGTCGGCAAGTACGATAAAGTGGGCTGGTCCCTCTGTGCTGCTGGCTTATCTCTTAGCCGGGATTATTATGTTTTTTATCATGCGGATCATGGGGGAAATGCTGGTTCTCGAACCGGTGACAGGCTCATTCGCGACGTTTGCTCATAAATATATCAGCCCTTTGGCTGGTTTTCTGACCGCTTGGAGCTATTGGTTTTTATGGATTACGGTAGGAATGGCGGAGGTAACCGCGATTGGGGTGTACGTGGGTTATTGGTTCCCGGATATTCCCCAATGGCTGCCAGCCTTGGTCGGTGTGGTTATTATCGCGTTAGCCAATTTGGCGGCTGTTAAGTTTTACGGAGAATTTGAGTTTTGGTTCGCCATGATTAAGATTGTTGCTATTATCTTTATGCTGATTGTTGGCACTGGCCTGATCTTCTTCGGCTTTGGCAATGGCGGGCATCCGATTGGTCTCTCCAATTTAATCTCCCATGGCGGTTTTTTTGCAGGCGGATTAAAAGGTTTTCTGTTCTCACTATGCATTGTAACGGCGGCTTATCAGGGGATAGAGCTGGTAGGTATTACAGCGGGGGAAGCAGAAAATCCGAAAATGACACTCCGCAAGGCCACTAAAAACATCGTCTGGCGTATTCTGATTTTTTACGTGGGTGCGATTTTTGTCATTGTTACGATCTATCCTTGGAATCAAATTGGCGGGATAGGCAGTCCTTTCGTTCTGACCTTTGCCAAAGTAGGAATTGTAGCCGCTGCGGGCATCATTAACTTTGTTGTTCTCACCGCTGCGATGTCAAGTTGCAACAGCGGGATTTATAGTGCGGGGAGAATGTTGTACACCTTGGCTAAAAACGGACAAGCCCCCAAGTTTTTTGGAAAAGTTTCCGAGAGCGGCGTTCCTAAAAATAGTATTATCACGACGATCCTCTTACTGCTGATAGGAGTTCTGTTTAATTACTTATTCCCGGATTCCAAGCTGTTTCTGTACATCTATAGCGCCAGTGTTCTTCCAGGCATGGTACCGTGGTTTGCATTAGCGATCAGCCAATTTAAATTCAGAAAAAAATGGAAAAATGAAATGAAGGACCATACCTTTAAGTCTCGCTTCTTTCCGGTCAGCAATTACATCACCATCATCTTCTTATTGCTAGTAATTATCGGAATGTGGTTCAATCCGGACATACGCATGTCATTGATTGTAGGGGCATCATTTATGGCGCTCGTCATTATTGGATATTTTGTCTTTGGTATAGGAAAGCGGCAGAGAATTGAAGAAATAGAGGAACACTAGAGGTTGCTAAATTGCCGAGCGTCATTCAGGTTATATCCTGAGTTCGCTCGGCTTTTATTTTAGGTGAGATTATCCTTTTCGAACAACAAGTATTCATGTTTGGAATTTATTTTTCTAATCTTTAACTGTTAACAGAATGATTGAAAATATATAATGTTAATGATAATTTGAATTCACCCGGAGAAAAGAGGTTGAGAGAATGTTGTTGAAAAAATGGCCATTATTCTTGATGATAGGTATTCTTATGGTGGCATCTGTAGGCTGGAACGGTGGAGTAACTTATGCAGATCATTATTACGAATACACTTGGGATAAGTACAAGGGCACGGAGATCAAGACCTACAGATTGACTCCAGTACCTGGAAGAGCAGGAGAAATGGATCGGAACAAGTTTTTTAACGCTATCAGTAATACCCCAAATGTGTATGGGAATTTCAGCGGCTATAAAACAGGGAAAACAACAGGAGTTGTAACCAAGAGTGTAACGGATGGCGTTTATAAATTTAAGGTTATTGATTCTATTAGCAATAAGGAGCCTGAAATTGTAAACTACGTTAATCCAAGAGGCGGGGTTCCTCATAGATGGGACGGAACTAGTAATATTCGAATTTTTATGAGAGGGTCAAATGCAACTTCTTTGTCTAATCTGTTTTATAGGGGGACACCAAGTGAAGGACGATATCATTTTAATGCTGACGATGTCTATTTAGTTACTTTTTGGTCCAGTACAGTAAGACCGATCAGTGGGATGTCTGCCGAAGCGCTAATCGAGGAAGGAACTCCTACGTTTATAAATCGAGAGCTTGTAGGTCAAATAAAAGGCAAAGATCCTGCTGCTTATCCGCAAGATGGAACTTTAAATGGTTATTATTATGTTTATAAGGGTTCTAAGTTTAAAGAAGAATAAAAGAGCATACACTTTACTCAAGAAAGAGATAACATCATGTATTCCCCATACCGAATGGCGGATACATCATGTTATCTCTTGTTTTATTTGTAGGTGATTAATTTAATTGTTAATGAAAACCATTGTTAAGTGATAGGGATATACGACTTTAAAAGTATATTAACTAGCCTAAGGACAGAATTACTTTTTTTACTGGCCTTATTCAATTCCGGGGAGATTATTCCGATAATTTAATTATATACAGTTTGGTGTTAATGGAAATTAAAATTCATTTGAAAAGAGGGAATTAATTTCCAAAGTTGATATGGAGGTACAGGTAAAAGCGATCTAGTACTATCTCATATAGGAGGTGTAGTGACCTAAAATAATGAGATGTGAAAAAAAGTTAATACGCATTAGGCAATACATCGCTGGTTTACTGGCCGTATGGTTGTTCTGTATACATATTGTGCCTGTTTTTGCAGATAGGGCCTTTAACGATATTGAACATTCCTACGCAGCGGATGCGATTGAGGCCATGGCTGCTCAAGGTTATGTTACGGGTTATCAGGATGGCAGTTTTCGGCCTGTACATTTTATTTCGCGGCAGGAATGGGCTACCATCTTCGCTAAAACCTTAAAGCGAACATCGAATAACAGAGATGTTACGTCTTTTCGTGATGTATCACCATGGGCTCTGCCTTATGTGCAGATCTTGCAAAAAGAGAACATTACGAAAGGAATTAATGATCAATTATTTGGTGCCAAGCAGAATATGACTCGTCAGGATATGGCCGTTTGGTATGCCCGGTATTTTGGTGTTTCTGAAGATACCCGTTCTGCCGGTATATCCGGTTTTGTGGATCAGCCTGATATTTCAGACTATGCACAAACGAGCGTGTGGATGATGGAGCGATTAGAGCTGATAAAGGGGGATACGAATCATTATTTCTATCCCAAAAAATTTGTGACACGACAAGATGCCACGTTGGTTGCTTATCGGGTATGGATAGGCGGTGACGATCTGAAAGAACGTGCCAAGCGTTTGCTGGAGTCAGGAAACGGAGCTGTAACGACGAATCAGCCGTCCAGTCTGCCAGACCCGGACAAAGCAGCGGTCGACTCGGCACCGGAAATTAATCACCAAAGTGTGACTCCGGAAATCGAGGAGCCTAAAAGTCACAGGTCAAGGCGCAATCCAGCATCAGTGACGCCACCAGAGCCGAAATCGTCAGTGACACAACCGGATCATTCTTCGGATTTTGTAGCGGATGAGGTAGTAATCAAGGCGCCAGAGTTGGTCAATCAGCCGGAAACGTATCCTTCGTATCAGCTATCCTTTGAGCTCTACAATAAAGGGCACTTGGTAAGCATTCCCGATGTCGGTGTCACTTACAAGTTTAGTGATACATTAGGTGTTTTCGATGAACATGGGAAAATCGCGCATCCAGAAAATATTCCAGCTGCTGATGGTTTTATTCCTGTCGAGTTGGAAGTTACCATTGCGAACTCCTATCGGGCACTTAAAGCGCAGACCCGGCTGGCCGTGAAAGGGAAGGCTCCTCCGGTAGATGACCCAAGTGTAATTGTAGCGGATGAGGCCGTAATCAAGGCGCCGGAGCTTATAAATCAGCCGGAAACGTATCCTTCGTATCAGTTGTCCTTTGAGCTTTACAAAGAAGGGCACTTGGTAAGCATTCCCGATGTCGGTGTCACTTACAAGTTTAGTGATACATTAGGCGTTTTTGATGAACATGGGAAAATCGCGCATCCAGAAAATATTCCAGCTGCTGATGGTTTTATTCCTGTTGAGTTGGAAGTCGCCATTGCGAAACCGCATCGGGTACTTAAAGCACAGACCCGACTAATCGTGAAAGGGAAGGCAGACGACCCAAGTGTAATTGTGGCGGATGAGGCCGTAATCAAGGCGCCCGAGCTTATAAATCAGCCGGAAACGTATCCTTCGTATCAGTTGTCCTTTGAGCTTTACAAAGAAGGGCACTTGGTAAGCATTCCCGATGCCAGCGTCACAAGTGTCACTTACAAATTTAGTGATACATTAGGTGTTTTTGATGACAATGGGAAAATCGCGCATCCTGAGAATATCCCAGCTGCTGATGGTTTTATTCCTGTTGAGTTGGAAGTCACCATTGCGAACCCCCATCGGGTACTTAAAGCACAGACCCAGCTGATTGTGAAAGGGAAGGCTCCTCCGGTAGATGACCCAAGTGTAATTGTGGCGGATGAGGCCGTAATCAAGGCGCCGGAACTTATAAATCAACCGGAAACGTATCCTTCGTATCAGTTGTCCTTTGAGCTTTACAATGAAGGGCACTTGGTAAGCATTCCCGATGCCAGCGTCACAAGTGTCACTTACAAATTTAGTGATACATTAGGTGTTTTTGATGAACATGGGAAAATCGCGCATCCTGAGAATATTCCAGCTGCTGATGGTTTTATTCCTGTCGAGTTGGAAGTCACCATTGCGAACCCCCATCGGGTACTTAAAGCACAGACCCAGCTGGTCGTGAAAGGGATGACTCCTCCACCAGAGGCTCCGAATGTAATCAGGTCCGTATACTTGGCCACGTCCACCATTTCACAGGCTGCTACTCTAGACCCTGCAGCCTGGAGTATGCCCTACGTATTTCATAATGCCAAGGGAGAGGTCATACCGCCCGGTTTGTTGCCGTCAGACTTGAAGCTTCGGATAGAGGATTCCTCGGGAATATTTGACGAGGATGGACATATTGCCAATCTGCATCTGATTCCGGCAGTGAAATCTGTCATTCCATTCAAGATCGAGGTTGAATCACCATCTCAGGGAATTCACTTCATATCCGATGCCGAGTTAACTGTAGTACCCGGAGAACGCAAAAAGCAATATTTTGCTGTCTCCATAATACTGCAAGGAAGTAGTGAAGAGGGCAAAACGACCACGGTAGACGAAATTAAGCAAGCTCGTCAATTGCTGATGAATCACTTTGGCCCCAACTTAAAAGTGACCTGGGCGATGCAAAATGAATTTGTTTTTTACGCTGAGAATCGCCCGCAGCTTAAACAGGTTTTGGCATACGTGGATCAGTATGGCGATGAAGTCGGGATTATGGACTCGGAACCGAATAACCAGTTTAATCTTCATAGTTGGGAAGACCGGGAGGCCGAGTGGTTGTATATGTATCGTTATAATGCACTCAATGAGCTGCACCAAGGCGGTACGTTGGGATCACCTTCGGTGTTTGAAAGCATGGATACAGACCAGTATCGGAAGTATCTGCCTAAATCATTGTCCAGCTATACGGTGAATCCTGAGCAGGCCCAATGGCTTAAAGATCATTATAGGATCACTTCAGCCATGGGGTGGTCGGCTACACAGTATAATGTTAACAACATATATGGTGAGGGTTCACCTTTGATGCCTTACTGGTCCAATAAGGATAATCCGATTGTTCCCGCACAGGGGCTTGCCGATAATAGCGGTACCGTGTTTATGAACTCGGTTACGATTGATCCCATTGGATCACGCTATACAGAAGGTTCCTCACGCTGGACGCTCGCACCAGGTGACCCAAATATGAATGAAAAAACGGATGCGGCACCACAACTGTATATAGCACAGCAATATCTGGATAATCCTTATCAACGCTTAAATACGGTAAACTACATGTCCATTATTCTGGACATCCACTCGTTTGCCACAAAACCACACCTGTCTCAAATATGGGATAACTTTGTGAAACACTTCCCTGCTGACCGTGAGGTCGAAATTGTGGGAGTGGACGGGCTGAAGCAGATTTATGAATCGTCAGCTGGATCGAATAATGATCGCTCGGAATTTTCACTCATGTTTAGGGGCTCCGGCATTGCCTCGGGCTCCAATAATTCGCCGGCCAATCTGCGTTACTTGTGGACTGAAAACGCCTCACAGCGGATCATTTTATCCAAGGAGGATGGAGATGCGGCATGGTCCATTATTGATTTTACGGACTATACCCGCAGTCCGGTTCCGAAGATGCCATACGGCGAGAAGAATTCGAAAGTGGATGTAAGCTATGTCACCGGAAGGAACTTCAAGCTAGCTCCTGCGGCTCCGTTAACAGCAGATGAAATTCAGCGCGTAAAGAATCGTTTGAAGGAGATTTATTTCTCAGAAAAAGTGAACTATCAGTAAGTGTTTGACATGACAGGATTTTTTAAGACCTGAGGTTTATGAAAAAGGGGGTGTCCCAAAGCCATGGAAATGGCTAGGGGACGCCCCTTTGCTTTAGAGAAGGATATTCGTTGGTGGTTAGACCCATTCAATAACCTGATCTGCCGATCGCCGGGTTTTATCGCGCGGCTCATTCAGACGGTATCCAAAGGCTACCATACAGGAAATACCGAAATGCTCAGCGTCCATGATGCCTTCCTCGGAGAGAATGCGTTCGATCTCCTCTTTTTGAAAGCCTTCGATCGGACAGGAATCAATGCCGATTTGGGCTGCGGCTGTCATCATATTTCCCAGTGCGATGTAGGTTTGTCGGCAGGCCCATTCGAACATAACTCTCTCATTTTCCTCCAGCCCAAAATCCGATTTCAGGAAGGCGTCATATACCTTCTCTTTGCCTTGCATAACTTCAGCAGGTAATTGCTGTACGTTTTCCATCATATCCTTGATGTAACCGGATGAGGCTGCCATATCTTTAGGCAGTCTGGAGAGAATGAGCACGAAATGGCTTGCTGTCGGCAGCTGTTTTTTGGCCCCCCAAGAGTAAGGCAGCAGCTTTTCACGCACCGCTTTACTTTGGACGACAACGAACTTCCAGGGTTCAAAACCAAATGAGCTTGGAGACAAGCGGCCTGTTTCAAGAATAAAATCGAAGTCGGCATCGCTAATTTTTTTATGGCTATCAAATTCTTTGGTTGCATGTCTGAACTGATATGCAGATAAAATTTGCTGTTTAGTGGTAGCTAAGGTTTCCATTGCTTATACACTCCTTATGGATATGGATTGGATTGACGCTTACCGAATGACATGTTTAATATTAGAATATACGTGATTTTTTTTGAAGTACGCACATTAATGTGCTGCAGTATATAAAATGTAACCAAAGGGGAGAAGTAAATACCTATGCGCAATCGGAAAGGCGGCTTTGGGGAATGTTCCGCCGGAAATGATCAGGCCTGTCCTGTGGAGTACACGCTGGACGTGATTGGGGGCAAGTGGAAAGGAGTTATTCTATATCACCTTATGTATGGAACAAAGCGATTTAGTGATTTTCGCCGTATTTGTCCGGGAATTACACAGCGTATGCTGACACTCCAATTACGCGAGCTGGAAGAGGATGGCGTCGTTCATCGCGAGGTTTACCGACAGGTTCCGCCCAAAGTTGAATACTCTCTAACGGAATTCGGAAGCACCCTAATCCCGATTATTAGCCTAATGAAGGATTGGGGAGAAAACTATAAAACCAAGCAACATTCAAAGGAAAACCGCCTTTAGCATCTGAGCTCCAATTTGCAGCATGCTAAAGACAGGCTCTCGATAAAAGACTTGTCATCCATTTGGCAGGTCTTTTTCCTTGTATCTTCTGTGAAATCCGCTTAACTCCAATAGATCCTGTTTGCCGAAAAATATCTTTTATTTCGTTGTGATGACGATCGTATTTTCTTTTTGTATCCAATCTACCTTGGCTCCCAGTGTCTCGCTGATTAGCCGTAGAGGAAGATAGGCAATGCCGTTTACCGTGAATGGAGAAGGGGTGAGCTTCACAGACTTATCGTTCACTGTGGTTTGGCTGGTTTTGAGATTGATTTGTATCGAGACAGGATTGGTTCCTGCTTTGGATTGAATGATTTTCGCTACTTTGTTGTTGGAGTCAAAGGTGACCTCAGCTTCCATTTTGTCAAATACAGAACGGAGCGGAATAAACGCTTGACCGTTGCGAGTAATCACACCGTTACTTAGCGGGACAGGAGCACCGTTGAGACGGATAAGAATCGGCTTTTGTACAGGAACTGGCGTACTATAAAGAAATTCATAATCCCCGATGCCGAGCTGCGCATGTTTGTTAACTCCCCAGCCCCACAGGGTGCCGTCTGTTTTTTGCATGATCACATGTCTTGAGCCTGCTTTCATGCTTTGCATATTTCTGGAAAGTAATGTGAATTTGGCGTTCGGCGAAATTTTTTCACCATCCAATGACGCTTCGTAGACATTCCCCTCTGTGGTCAGTGTGATGATGGAGCGCTCAACGATGAAGGCATCCTTCACATTCTTTACACCCGTCAGCAGTACAGGTGTATTGGTGTTGTGATAGGTTGTACTATCAGAGAAACCGGTGACTGTCGCGCCCCAGAACCACAGCTGGCCTTGCCGATCAATCGCAAGATTGGTACGGCTATCGTCCTTTTTTAAGGCTATGTTTTTAGCGATTGCCTTTATGCGTTTTTCCTCATTTCTTCACCTGTTTTACAAGGATAAAAACGATATCTTGGGAATATATCCTTATCATTAGACGAAGAATATTTATAAAAAGTTTCCATAAATCGTTAATTTCAATAAAAGAACCCCGCAACCCACCAGTAGTGTTAGGTCGCGTGGTTCTTTTACCGTATCAGCTATATGAAAATCCACTTACAGGAGAACTCACATTGCTGTAGACTGATCAATTTGCGATTCGATTGCGTACGATCAATAGGGTTTGCTCTTTGATTTGTGCGATTTCACGAATAAGTGCAGCTGTTTTGGCTTCATAGGACTGCTTGACATCGAAATCTTTCAGCGAGGCAAGATTAATATCAACGGTCAGCAGGGCGGATTGAGCAGCAGCTTCAAACAGAATCGCGCCAATGCCAAGATCAGAAATGACATTTTTATTGGACGCTTCCGCGATACTGTAAGCATGGGACAATCCGTCCCGGCATACCTCCAGCAAGCGGATCGGTACCTCAATGGCTGCGATTACCGCGCTTTGTAGAGCGTGGATACGATAGCGCTTTTCTTCGTCCGTCCCCTTCGGCAATTTTAACGCCGTCATGTATTGCTCAAAGGATCGGATGTCGGCGCCCATCAATTCCTCGCAGCGCGTAATCAGGGTTTCCATGCTACGAATCACTTCAGTGATTTGCTCATGAATATGCGCATATTTTTCTCCTTGTGAAAGGTTAGCGCTCATAGAGGTCATAGCTGCGCCCAGTGCCGCAGCCAGAGCAGATGTACTTCCTCCGCCGGGAGTAGGAGCTGCGCTTCCTGCTTCTTTCAGAAATTGTCCGATGGAATCATGCCATGACAGTTCACTCATGAATAAACCACCTCTCTGGTTTTTTGCTGCAGTTCAATTGCCTTGAGCAGATTTTTGTACAGGATGGCAGTTGTCAATGTGCCAACACCGCCGGGTACGGGCGAAATGGCATGTACCTTTTCCCCAACGTCTGAAGCGGCATCCCCAACTATTTTTCCCTCCAGCGTCTCGTTAATTCCCGCATCTACCAAAATCAGACCCGGATGAACCATATCTCGTGTAATCACGTCAGGACATCCGACTGCGACAAAGGCAATGTCTGCATGACTCAAATGCTCTGCAATATCACGTGTACCTGCATGACAGGCGGTGACGGTGGCATTTTCTCTTTGCAGCATGTGAAAAAGAGGAAGTCCCACTGTCTGGCCGATGCCGACAAGAGTGACATTTTTGCCTGACAAGGTGTGGCCGTAATGCTTGAGCAGTTCAATACAGGCTTGAGGTGTGGCGGGATACAGTCCCGCTTCCCCTGTAACGGTGGCCAGTTTATTGCCAGGGGTTATTCCGTCAATATCTTTGTACGGGGCGATGGACTGTTTGATGACGGATGTAGATAGATGCGGGGGAAGAGGCAATTCCAGCATAATACCATGTACATGAGAAGCTTCGTTCAGGCTGCCGATCAGGTGAAGGAGTTCAGCTTCGCTAACATGACGATCAAAGGTGTGAAGATGAAAGGAGATGCCCAGCTTCTCCGCTATTTTTTGCTTGGTTCGGGCGTAGTAAGCAGAGGCTGGATCGCCATCTACCAATAGAGTTGCCAAATGAGGACGATGTCCTTGCTGTTTTAGCTGTTCCACCCGGGAACGGATCGTTGCATACACTTGCTCAGCTGCTTCTTTGGATTTCATAATGATAGCCATAGTTCGAGCCTCCTCTGAATTTATCGTGCACTTGATGGAATCAACGGGGTGTCATGGTCCTATAAACGCAAAAAAGTATTTGCACAAGGTCGTCAAGACAGACGAATCCTCTGCAAATACTTCTCCCAGGCGAACGGCACGCTTTTGTTTGTATGCTCCCTCGTGGTTTATTCCACTGACTTCGCCAGTCACATACAGCGTTATTTGCTTTAAGTTTAACAAATATCCTTCCGAAAATAAACCCGCGAATGATTGGTAAAGGGTCAAGCGGGTATAACAATATGACAAATGTCATACTCCTGAACTGACGTTTATGACTACAGCGGCCAGAGACAGCTCCTTATACTGGGGTAAGATCTATATGCACGTCTGGCGAGATCAAGGTACAGCCGTCATTTTAAAGGAGGATCAACATTAAGTATGGCACAACTTTCATTAGCCCAATTAAAAAAAAATATGGCTCCTTACGAAAAAATAAACACGAAATCAAGCGTACTGCAACTCATCAACACTTTGGGGCCGCTGATCCTGCTATGGTACGCCGCTTACCTCAGTCTGTCGGTATCCTATGGGCTGACACTTCCGATTACCATTATTGCTTCGGGATTTGTGGTACGGACATTCATCATTTTTCATGATTGTGGTCATCAATCCTTCTTCAAAAGCCGCAGGCTGAATGACATTGTGGGAACGATTACAGGTGTTATTACGCTCTGTCCGTATCATCAATGGAAAAATAGTCACGCGGTTCACCATGCAACCAGCAGCAATCTCGATAAAAGAGGTACAGGTGATATGTGGGTACTTACGGTAGAAGAGTACGCACAGGCTTCCATATGGATACGGCTGGCTTATCGCATATACCGGAATCCTTGGGTTATGTTCGGATTGGGTCCGATCTATACTTTTTTGCTTTCCTATCGTTTTAACGTCAAAACAGCGAAGCGTAAGGAAAAAATGAACACTTATATCACAAATGTATCTATCGTTGCCTTGTACGCACTGTTGTGTTGGGCTATCGGCTGGCAGTCGTTCCTGCTGATACAGGTGCCTATCTTTTTTGTATCAGGCATGCTGGGAATCTGGCTGTTTTATGTGCAGCATCAGTTTGAGGATTCGTATTTTGAGCATGATGAAGAATGGAGCTATATCAATGCAGCCGTGGAAGGCAGCTCTTATTACAAGCTTCCTAAAATATTGCAATGGATTACGGGGAATATCGGCTTTCATCACGTCCATCACTTGAGTCCCAAAGTGCCAAATTATAATTTGGAGAAGGCGCATGAAGCAACACCACTGCTACAAAAAGCGACCACTATCACTATGAGCAGCAGTCTGCAATCTCTAAAGTTCCGGCTTTGGGATGAAAACACAAAAACCTTTTTAACCTTTAAACAAGTGAGGCCGCTGCTGAGCAAACGTGTTGCTGTTACGAAACGGATTCCTGCATCTGTAGTAAGCACGGAAAGAAAATGATTAGTACTGGTACCTATTTCGATATGATAAGATAAAGGATAAAGAATTGTGAAGGAGAGAAGGGCGGGCAGAATGCAAAAATGGTATCAGATTTTCCAAAAAAATACGGGACTTAGCCCTTATGTGTGGGTTGTCTTTTATATCCTGCCCTTCTACTATTTCAGTTCCTCCTCTACAAGTCATATTATTCTGGGCACCGCCATTATTTTGGTGTTTTCTGCTTGTTATGTTCTGGCTTTTGTCTCGCAGGGCTGGCTGATATACTTCTGGACCAGTGTACAGATTGTTATATCGATTACCATGACGCTGCTGTTCAGCTATATGTATTTTTCCATATTTATCGCTTATCTGATCGGTAATATTAAAAGTAAAGCCGCATTCATGACGCTGTATATTGTTCTGATGATTGTTACCATTGGACTGATCAATTATGGTTTTGTTTCTGAAAATCCTGTTTTTATTAAGCAGATTCCCTTCATTTTGCTCAATCTAATTGGTGTGATTCTTCTTCCGATCACGAATTTTAATCGTAACAAAAGTGATCGGCTTCAAGTACAATTAGAGGATGCCAATAAGAAAATATCGGAATTGATTAAGCTGGAGGAGCGGCAGAGAATTGCACGTGACCTGCACGATACCTTGGGTCAGAAGTTATCACTCATCGGGTTGAAGAGCGATCTGGCGGGCAAACTGATAGATCAGTACCCGGAGCGGGCTCGTGTTGAAATTAACGATGTCCGGCTTACGGCGAGAAGCGCGTTGAAAGAAGTACGGGAAATGGTGACTCAAATGCGCGGCATGCGATTAGAGGACGAGCTATTGCGTATTCGGCAGATTTTAAAGGCTGCACATATTGAATTGACTCTGGAGGGCGACGCGAAGCTGAAGCATACTTCATTAATGAACGAAAATGTGCTCAGTATGTGTATGAAGGAGGCGGTGACCAATGTGGTTAAGCACAGCGGAGCCACCGCCTGTTCCATTATCATTGAGCCGTCTCGCAAGGAATTGACCCTTCGGATTCAGGATAATGGGATCGGTGTTATGGGAGAACATGCAATTTTTCGGGGACATGGTCTGCAAGGAATAAAAGAAAGACTTGAATTTGTGAATGGATGCATGGAACTGCATTCAGATCAGGGAACGACCCTGGTCATTAAAGTGCCCAATATCACTGAAAAGCCAGACGAGGAGGTGGAGCGATGATTCGAATTGTCATTGCGGAAGACCAACGAATGCTGCTGGGTGCTCTGGCTTCGCTGCTGGACTTGGAAGAGGATATGAAAGTAGTCGGAAAAGCGAGTAATGGGGAAGAGGCTATAGAACTGGTCAAGCTGCACCAGCCAGATATATGCATCATGGACATCGAAATGCCGATAAAGAGTGGATTGGATGCGGCTGAAGAGCTCAAGGGCTTGAACTGCAAAGTGATGATTCTAACTACATTTGCTCGCCCCGGATATTTTGAACGGGCCATTAAGGCAGGTACACACGGCTATTTACTCAAGGATAGCCCCAGTGAAGAGCTGGCTTCCTCCATTCGCAGCATTTTAGCAGGCCGTCGCATTTACGCACCAGAACTGGTGGATGATGCCTATGCCGAAGTCAATCCGCTTACAGAGCGTGAAAAGACCGTATTGGCGCTCATTGCTGACGGGAAGAACACGAAGGAGATTGCCGGTGAACTGTATTTAACGACAGGGACGGTACGTAATTACATCTCAGTCATTCTTGATAAGTTGGGTGTCAGCAACCGGATTGAGGCAATTACACGTTTTAATGAAAAAGGCTGGTTTAAATGAGTGGCAGGCAGAAATATTTGAGCAGAAACAGAGATGGCTATGAAGCAAGAAATAGCAGCTCTGTTTTTTTGTTCTATCCCTAGATTTGATATGCCTTTAGCATACAGCCTTGTGATACAATAGGGTAGTTATCCACAGGATGGACTGGAGTACAAGGAGGAACGGAACCGCATGAAACAAGCCCCATTTATAGCTGTTGAAGGGCCAATTGGAGCAGGTAAAACAACATTGGCTTCGATGCTTTCGACTGAGCTGCATATACCGATCATTAAAGAAATTGTTGAGGAAAACCCGTTTCTCGACAAATTTTATCAAAATATAGACGAGTGGAGCTTTCAGCTGGAAATGTTCTTTCTCTGCAACCGCTATAAGCAACTGGAGGACACCGGTCTGCAATATATCGGGAAGGCTCAGCCTGTTATTTCCGACTATCATATCTACAAGAATCTGATTTTTGCCGAACGTACACTTAAAGGAGTAAAGCTCGAAAAATATCGCCAAATCTATCATCTGCTTACGGATGATATGCCTAAGCCGGACATAATTATTTATATTCGAGCCAATTTGGACACTTTGTTGGGCAGAATTCGTAAGCGGGCTCGTCCCTTTGAACAGGACATGGACCCCGCCTATCTGGAGCAACTAATTACAGATTATGATAAAGGCATTCAGTTTCTTGCGGAACAATCCCCTTCACTCCGAATATTGACCATAAACGGGAATGAGATTGATTTTGTAGACAACCAGGCACAGTTCGAACTGATTGTTTCTGATGTAAAGGAGCTTATACAATGAATAAATACAACATTCCCGCGAATGCCCTGATTACGGTAGCAGGCACGGTGGGTGTAGGGAAATCGACGCTTACGGCTGCTTTGGCTGAACGTCTTGGCTTTAAAACCTCTTTGGAGCAGGTTGATCATAATCCGTATCTGGAAAAGTTTTATCACGATTTCGAAAGATGGAGCTTTCATCTGCAAATTTATTTTCTCGCTGAACGTTTCAAAGAGCAAAAAAATATTTTCTTATCCGGCGGAGGTTTTGTACAGGATCGTTCCATTTATGAGGACACAGGCATTTTTGCGAAAATGCATGCCGATCAGGGAACGATGAACCCGACGGATTACGAAACATATACCAGTCTATTCGAAGCGATGGTGATGACACCGTTTTTCCCCCATCCGGATGTGCTGATTTATCTGGAAGGCAGCTTGCCATCTATATTGAATCGGATCAAGGAACGTGGCCGCGAGATGGAGATTCAGACCGAGAAGTCCTATTGGGAGCAAATGCATCGCAGATATTCCGAGTGGATCAACGAGTTCGATGCCTGCCCTGTACTGCGCCTGAACATTGATGAATATGATGTACATGACCGGGCTTCTATGGATGCCATTTTGGAAGAAGTAGGCAAGGTGATTTCAGGAAAAATTATTAAGTCAGGATAAAGAGGCACGCTTACAGTACGAAGCCCGGAGATATAAAACCAGCAAAAAAGCATACCAAGACTGTGGTACAATCAGAGATAATTGGGCTGATGACTACAGTCTTTTTTTGTTGAATACATGCTGTTGATATGCAAGAAAAACCTGCGATATAGTGGACAAGCCTAAGCTGGAATGCGAGAATAGAAGCATCTATTTGAATGAGAATGATTCACGGGGAAGGATGGGATATTGTGATGCGTTTTGGGGTTATTGGAACCAACTGGATAACGGAAAGGTTTATTCAAGCCGCGATAGAGACGGACGAATTTTCCCTGACCGCGGTGTACTCACGAACGGAAGATAAAGGCAAAGCCTTTGCTGCCAAATATAACAGCCAACCGGAGGTTTTTACAGACCTGGCCCAAATGGCCGCGAGTGATCAGGTGGATGCCGTATATATTGCCAGTCCTAATTCCTTTCATGCAGAGCAGGCGATTTTGTGTATGAATCTTGGAAAGCATGTGTTGTGTGAGAAGCCGTTTGCTTCGAATGCAACGGAGGTGCGGAGCATGATCGAAGCCGCACATAATAATGATGTTCTGTTGATGGAAGCGGTTAAATCCACGCTGATGCCCAACTTTAGCATCATCAAGGACCATCTGTATAAAATAGGCCGGGTTCGGCGTTATTTTGCAAGCTACTGTCAATACTCCTCACGGTTTGATGCTTTTAAGCAAGGAAACGTATTAAATGCCTTCAATCCGGCCTTTTCTAATGGTTCCCTGATGGATTTGGGGGTGTATTGCTTGTACCCCATGGTGGCATTGTTCGGCAAACCGGATGAGATACGTGCGGTCGGTGTGCTCTTGTCTTCCGGTGTCGATGGTGAGGGAAGTGCCGTGATGCGGTATCCTGATATGGATGCAGTTGTCATGCATTCCAAAATTACCGATTCCTATCTGCCTGCTGAAATTCAGGGTGAGAATGGAACGATGGTGATCGACAAAATCAGCCAGCCATATGAGGTGAAAATCCATTATCGGGACGGCACCATTGAGGATTTGACAAAAGCTCAGACACGTGAGCCGATGTATTATGAAATTCAGGAGTTTATAGATCTGGTGAAAAGCGGAGAACGCAATAGCTCCATTAACACACTGGAATGCTCACTTGCAGTCGCTGAAGTGATGGAGGAGGCAAGACGGCAGATTGGCCTTCGTTATGAGGCGGATTTGAAAAATACTTCTGCGCATTAGTTTGTTGAATGATCCATATGACACGAGCATAAAGGTTGTCGATTTTGCAATTTTGCAAATATACGGCAGCCTTATTTTGCTTGGCTTTACAGGCCCGCAGCGTTGCTGTATATCGTGCAGATATGGCTGCCTACTTTTGGACAGCAGTTAAAGTATTCTCAAATTTCCAGTGTGTTTGTGCTGGCACTGATTGTGAATGTGGTGGGGATCGTACTGGCACTGTTTGTTAATTTCCGGTACAGTGCCGTTTTTTCAGTACATCGCAAATTATCCTCTCAAATCGTGCTTGATACGGAGTAATCAACAAACCAGGGCATGGTTCATTGGAATGCGTTATACTATGAAATATTGTAAATGACGACTTGAAAATTGAGGTTGAGGAGTGAGATCAATATGGCAAAAATCGTAAAGGTGAAAGATATACGAATCGGCGAGGGAGCACCTAAAATCTGTGTTCCCATGGTGGGAGAAACGTTGGAGCAATTGAAGGAAGAGGCTGCATATTTGCGTACACTCGATCTGGATATCGTCGAGTGGAGAGTCGATTTTTTTGAGCATGTGGAGGATCTAGAACAAGTTAAGGCTGCCTTGAAGGAGATTCGGTCCATTTTAGCGAATATTCCGCTCGTCTTTACGTTTCGCAGTGCCCGGGAGGGCGGGAAAAAGGAGATCAATGCGGCAAGTTATGTAAAATTAAACCGCGCTATAGCGGAGACGGGACAAGTAGATATCATTGATGTGGAGCTTTTCAATGAGGAAGCAGACGTGAAAACGCTGGTGAAAGCTGCGCATCAGCATAAAGTGGCTGTGATCATATCCAACCATGATTTCCATAAAACCCCACCAAAGGGGGAAATTATATCCCGGTTGCGCAAGGCACAGGAATTGGGAGGCGATCTGCCCAAAATAGCGGTTATGCCGACTAATACAGCCGATGTGCTGACCTTGCTCGATGCAACGCGCACGATGGCGGAGGAATACGCGGATCGACCTATTATTACGATGTCGATGGCGGGAAAAGGTGTCGTGAGCCGTCTGACAGGGGAACTGTTCGGTTCGGCTCTAACCTTCGGGGCAGCCCAAAAAGCTTCCGCACCGGGCCAGATTCCTGTCACCGAACTGAGAGAGATATTGACGGTGCTACATCGTCACGCTTAAAAGATACATGGCATGCTGGCGGTAAGCCGTGCATCCGTTATGAGCAAAAAAAGGAAGGCCCCCATGCAATTACATCGTTGGGCCTTCCTTTGTTATAGTTCTTAATTCAACCCCCGAGTTGGCTCATACAACTCCCAACCCAGATTTAGCGTTTGGATAATATAGTCAGCGACTTCTTCCGCATCCAGCTGATCCGTGTCGATCTTGGAGTGATTTACCGCATAAATATTTTGCCGGGAATGGAAGAGCTCTTCAATCTCCTCCAACGTCTTGCTTTGTAGATTAGGACGGGTATCAATCAGCATCTTGAGCCGATCTTTCCAGGAATTCCAATTCAAATCCAGGAAGAAAACGATGGATGAAGCCAGACAAGCCTGCTTCACTTCTTCCTGCAAAAATGCACCTCCGCCAACGGAAATGATTTTGAGGCGGGTGTTGCTGCACAACTTCAGAATATGCTCTTTTTCAATTTCACGGAACCGCTGCTCTCCGTATGTTTTGAAAATCTCCGTTGTGGGCATGTTATATTCTTGTTCAATTTCCTGGTCAATATCCACGAAATCCCGATACAGCTTGCGCGCAAGATGGGAACCAATCGTTGTTTTGCCTACGCCCATAAAACCAATGAGCACAATATTTTGCTCTCTTAATGGAACCTCTCTGTTGTTTTGCACCCTAACCACTCTTTTCTCACCAGTAATGTTGAGATGTAACGCTTCAAAGCACTAAATACATTATACGTTGATCAAACGTCGCATTCAAGTAGCATAGATCATATCGGAAGCAAGGCACAAGTTGACTTGGCATTCATCACCATAAGATGATAGAGAGCATAGATGGCTGGTCATGAAGTCCTTTATGCACAATTTGCCAAATTATATATTGATATTACTGGAAAACTAATATAATGGAGTTGTATAAAATGTAAATGCAATCACTGTATTTACATTTTGTGTTTCTTAATAACTATTAATCTATTACTTTGAAACCAATACCAAATATACATATGTAATTACTTGCATAATAACCACAGACGTGTATCGGTTTATGGGTTCATTGCGCAAGGGGGGTGAATTAAAATGAATACAAAAACAGCCAAAGTATTGAAAAAGGGAATGAGTATTGCTTTATCAGGTATGCTGGTTGCTTTATTTGTCGGCAATTATTCTGCTCATGCAGCTCCGGAAGTCGTTCATAAGACCATCGTTGTCAAAGCCGGAGAAGTTTACGATGGTAAAGGGAAGACCGTAGTGGCTGATCCCGATACCCTGGGGGACGGAAGCCAGAAAGAGTCTCAAAAGCCTATTTTCAAGCTTGAAAATAATGCAACACTGAAAAATGTGATCATCGCTGCGCCTGCTGCGGATAGTGTGCATGTCTATGGCAACGGCACCATCTCCAACGTAACGTGGGCAGATGTAGGTGAAGATGCATTGACGCTCAAAAAATCAGGCACGGTAAACATTACGGGGGGTGGAGCGTTCCATGCCTATGACAAAGTGTTCCAAATGAATGTAAAAGACTGGATAACTCCGATATTTCCAACGTAAAGGATTCAATCTCTAGAACGGACTCCTCTAGCAGTTCGGCCAGAATTACAAACACTCGTTATCACAATGTGAAGCAATTGTTCAAGGGCTTTAAATCCAGCAACACAAGCGAGTCCGGAAATACTGAATATTAATACGAATTAGGATAGAGCAGGAATATAAGAAGAGGCTTGTCCAACAGATCGCCAGGATCTGAATGGGACAAGCCTCTTTTTGATAACGACAAAAGTTATCATGTAAGATCCGGGTTTCGTTCAGAATAAGTGCTATGATATGATCATGCTATTACATTTTATACAAAAGAGTTGGGGAGCTATGAATCTATTTCATCATTATGTGAACGCCGATAGTACTTTGAATGATACGCTGATACAGAATCGCGAAATTTTATATACAGGTACCAATGGCCGGCATGTAGAACGTTTTTACGTATCTCCTTCTGAAAGTTATGTGTTCAAGCCGCTAACAAATGAAGAGCAGGAAGGCCGGGAGAGATGGATATATGAGCATGTGCTTCCTTCGTTGCCATCCATCTATCCAGGACTGCTGGACTGGTCTGATGCTGTCACGGATGGCGGAGGGGAATGGATGATTTTCGAGGACCTTGGTCCGCTGCATCATATACATAAAGAAGAAACCATGCTGCGAGCTATTGGACTTGTCGCATGGTGGCATGCTTTACCGGCAGAGCGTTTTACTGGCCTTCCGCTGCGGGGGCCGAAGCCGCTCATTCAGGATATGGTCGTTGAACTGTACGAGCGCAAGCCTGATGTGCTGGAGCTTTGCCGTTCGCTGGGATTCTCCAGGCAGCAGGTGGAACGTATTTATGCACAGCTAGAGCATCCGTCTTTCTCACAGCAGCTTGTACTGTCGCATGGCGATCTTCATTCGGGGAACTATGCATTGAGCGGCGAGCGGCTTGTGGTGCTGGATTGGGAGCATGCTCATCTGAACATACCGCTCTGGGATGTGTATCATCTGATCGACATGTCTCATCCGTTGTTCCCGCGTCACATGACGTCCGATTTGCGTATTCGTATGCTGGACACGTATCTGGAGCAGCTTGAGCTGCTGGGTATAAGTGTGGATCGAGCGGTATTTATGCTGGAATATGGCATGTTTGCCGTGATATTTTCGCTGTGGATGCTGCTGCTTATTCACAGTGATTTGCAGAGGATTGGAGCGGATGTGCATAGAAATAGCAACAAATGGTCAAAAGAGCAGTTAGAAGCTCAACTGGAGGCAACGTCAGCCTGCTTGAACGAATGCGCAGCGATGATGGAATGGGGACAAGTTCAACGCTGTGAATAAATAGCGGTTCAGGACCGGAATGCAAAATTATCGTTAAAGAGAGTGGGAAATAGATGAAAAAAGTCGGTTTGGTCATGAGAAAGATACAATTTGCTGAGGCACAGGGTCCTCGCATTTTTGCAGAACGTCTAAAGCAGATCGGGCTGGAATTAGGAGTGGATATCGTATTTGTATCACCGGAGCGCCATGTGAGCAGCCATGACTGGCTTCCAGGCTATGAGCACGAAAAGGGCGATCTGGTCAATTATGATATCGTACTGGACCAGCTTCATAACCAGCAAATTGAGCATGTTATTTATACAGTATCCGGCTTTACCTATTTGAACATGTTTTTTAAAAACAGTGTGCTTTTTCCCCACAGTTTTCCTGATCCGGCGCTGACAGGCTACGAGATGATGAAGCCTTTTTATCAGATTGTGGACAAGGCTATTGTGCAGACTGCTTTTCTCAAGCAGGAGATGGCATCCAAGTTTGGTGTAACCGATGTGACCGTCATCCCGATTGGCTTTAATGAGCGGCTGGTGGAAAAATATTTCGACCCTTCGCAGGTTGTGGAGAACCGGGTGATGTGGATTGGGAGAGATGAGGAGAATCGGCGCCCTGATCTGGTGCTGGAGTATGCGCGGCATAATCCTGACAAGGATATCTATATGGTATTTGGCGGTGAACGCTACAAGGAAAGCATGAAGAAATATGATATCCCGGATAATGTAAAGCTTCAATTTGCCTTGACACAGGATGAGGTGTTTGCGCTGATGAACACGGCGAAGGTGTATTGGAACTGCTCCAAGTTCGATACGTTTGCGATGCCGCTGACCGAAGCGCTGGCCATGGGGAAAATCGTCGTCAAGCCGGAGCACCCTTGCTACGGGCATATCAGCTCTACGCATTCTTTTTCAGGGAATGAAAAGAACTGGTTCGAGCTGGTCAATATGGCTGCCGCTTCACCGCGCCGGGTTTCGATGGAAAATCAGGCATACGCCATGGAACAGTTTTCGAGCAAGGTGATGAAGCAGGGGTATCGGGATTTCTTTGACCGATGGCTGAACTGAGCATTCAGACGGAGACTATAGAAAAAAGGGACTTGCACTTCAATGAACGGGCGCGTAGCTGGTGATGATCTGCCCGGCTTGCGGAATCGTAACATGAAGATCGTGGGTTACATTGGGCAGAAGTCCCATAATGACGAATTCGTTCATATCAGTGGCGAAGGCACCCAGGGTCAGCCATAGCAAGGAGGACGGGAAGCACAAATACGGAGGGCGGGAATAACTAATTATGTTATGTTGATATATAAGTTGAACTTAAAGGTTACAGGGTATTAGGATCGTAAATAACGTTTGGTGGAACGACCCAGGAGGGGATAGAGATGACACTTAAAGTGGTACATAGCATTACAGATTTAATTGGAGATACGCCCTGTGTACGGCTTCAGCGGCTCACAAGGCCGGAGGATGCAGAGGTGTATGTAAAGCTGGAATATTTTAATCCAAGCGGCAGCGTTAAGGATCGGGCGGCAGGCAATCTGATTGCCGAGGCGGAAAAGGCGGGGCAGCTGCAGCCAGGAGGCACCATTATTGAGCCGACCAGTGGCAATACAGGAATCGGTCTTGCGATGAATGCGGCCGCCCGAGGCTACCGTGCAATTCTGGTGATGCCGTCGAACATGACGAAGGAACGTATCAATATTTTGAAGGCATACGGGGCGGAGGTCGTGCTGACCCCGGCGGAGGAGCGGATGCCAGGCGCAATTCGCAAGGCGCTCGAATTGGGGGCTGAGATTGAAGGGAGCTTTATCCCGCATCAATTTGAGAATAAGGCTAACCCCGACATCCACCGCACAACGACGGCGCTTGAAATTTTGGAGCAGACGGAAGGAAATCTGGATGTGTTCGTTGCTTCTTCGGGGACGGGCGGGACTATCACGGGAACGGGTGAAGTGCTGCGCCAGCATTTGCCGGATTTACGGGTGGTTGTAGTCGAGCCAATGGGCTCGCCGGTACTGTCCGGGGGAAAGCCCGGTCCGCATAAGCTGGTCGGTACCAGTCCGGGATTTATTCCTGACGTGCTGAATACGAAGGTCTATGACGAAATCGTACAGGTCGCCGATGAGGATGCGATTGCAATGACCCGGGCTATCGCCGCCCAGGAAGGGATTCTCGTCGGACCCTCTAGTGGAGCTACGATATGGGCGGCCATTCAGGAAGCACGGCGTTTGGGAGCAGGCAAGCGGGTGCTTTGTATTGCACCTGACACCGGAGAGCGTTATTTGAGCATGGGGATATTCGGATAAGGATGAAATCGTAGTTTAAAGGCCAGCCTTTTGTCTAATGGACAAATGGTTGGTCTATTCACGTAGGTCAGGCCTGTTGATTAACCACTAAATGGTAGAAGGGGAATCGTCAACTCGGTAAAATGTTGTACCCCTACAAACCAACCGAAAGGTGACGACACTCCATGAAAAAATCTATCACGATTGGGATCTGACCTGTCAACTGGGCACGCCACAGTGTCGTTCGGTGAAGCGTCACCGTGTGGTCATCTTCCGTGATTTTGAAGGTAGATAGAGGTATCCTTTCACTGGATCAAGCAACACTTGAACATCCCGACGCTATTTGGCACAACGGAAAATGCCGTAAATGATTTATCTATGCAATACTTTCACTCTGTTCACAGCTTCCAAAATCAAGGATTATAGATATAGAAGTTGTCATATCCAATCGGTATGCAGCGCTTCAAGTGTTAAAGGTATGGCCTCCCGAACTGGGGGAAAGGAAATAACAGAGAAGTTTCGACGTTTATTGTCATATAGAACATAAAAATCCATCAAAGATAGTATCAGGAAAAATTGTTTGGAAAGGGGATGGCATGATCGATATGAATGATAAGCAGGATTTAATCAGACCGGATATGCGCGAAACGATTTTGCGTGAGCTGCGAGCCTTGGAGCAGGGGGAGCAGGTGCGCATTGTATATGCCTGTGAATCAGGCAGTCGGGCATGGGGATTTCCTTCACAAGATAGTGACTATGATGTGCGTTTTATCTATGTAAGACCGATGGAATGGTATTTGTCCATTTTTGACAAGCGCGATGTGATTGAGCGGCCGATCAGTGATGTGCTGGATATGAACGGCTGGGATTTGAAAAAGGCGCTCAATCTGTTTCGCAAGTCCAATCCGCCTTTGCTGGAATGGTTGCAATCTCCGATTCCCTATCTGGAACAATATTCAGTCGCTGAGCAGATTCGCGCTATATCGCCGTTAACTTTCTCGCCGAAATCCTGCATGTATCACTATCTGAATATGGCACGGGGGAACTACAGGGATTATTTACAGGGAGAGCAGGTGAAGATCAAAAAGTATTTTTACGTACTGCGCCCGCTGCTGGCCTGCGGCTGGATTGAACGAAATCATAGCATGCCCCCGATGGAATTTAAAACGCTGCTGGAGGCATTCATTCCACCAGATACAGAGCTTTATCAAGTTATTGAACATTTGCTGGAACGAAAAAAAGCGGGCGAGGAGCTTGATATTGAGCCACAGCTTTCGGTGGTAAATGATTTTATACGACAGCAAATTGCTTATTTTGAACAGACGGCGCCTTTGCTCCAGTATATGGAGGGTGGACGTGACCAGCAGCTGGATGATTTGTTCCTCGCTGCGGTGAAGGAAGTATGGGAAGCATAGGAATCGGAGTCGATTGATTCGGGATTGTAGCTTACAAAGGAGGGATTTAGATGGGTATGGGTACACCATTGATTGATATTGGCGTGAATTTGATGCACCGTTCGTTTCGTACGGATCGGGAGCAGGTGGTAGAGAGAGCGGCAGCCGAAGGGATTACGCCTCTGATTATTACCGGGACGAGTGTCCGCAGCAGTCGAGACGCTTCTGAGTATGCAGCGCGTTATCCTGGCAAGCTGTACGCGACGGCTGGTGTGCATCCTCATGATGCCAAAAACTGCAGCGCAGATACGATTCAGCAGCTCCGCCAGCTCGCGGGTCAGCCGCAGGTCGTATCCATAGGGGAATGCGGACTGGACTATAACCGTGATTTTTCTCCGCGTGATGTGCAGCGCCGATGGTTAGGGGAACAAATCCAACTGGCGGGTGAGCTGCATATGCCGTTATTTCTGCATGAGCGGGATGCACATGAGGACTTTGTCGCTATGCTGCGGGAGCATCAGGGGGTTGTGGATAAGGCAGTGGTGCATTGCTTTACCGGAACCGCACAGGAATTACATACGTATATAGAAATGGATCTGTATATTGGTATTACAGGCTGGATCTGTGACGAACGGCGCGGCAAGCATTTGCGTGAATTGGTCAGGGATATTCCTCTGGATCGTTTGATGATTGAAACGGATGCTCCATTCCTGACCCCGCGTAATTTGCCCGTGAAGCCAAAAGATGGCCGTAATGAGCCCTTCTATCTCGCTCACATTGCCGCTATGATTGCCGAATGTACAGGTCGGAGCATGATGGAGATCGAAATTGCGACGACGGAGACGGCCAAACGCTTTTTCGGATTAACTATTGCGGAATAAGACTAATGTAGTATGCATGATTATGCAATCGGAGTGATGACAGATGGAATTGTTTTTCAGGGACAACTTTTTTAGCACAGGACTGACCGAGATTATGGATGGCAATGGCGAAGTGGCGGGAAGTGTGGATTTGAAAAGCGCCTTTAACTCATCCGTAGATGTATATGATGCTGGAGGAAGGCTGGCCTATGGCGGCAAATTTCGCTTTTTTGTTGGCAAGTGGGAAGTGAGAGACGCTACCGGGCAATTAGCCGGTGTCCTGCGAGTCCGAATGAGCTTGATGTCCAAAAGATATGAATATGATGCTGGGCCGCGAGGTGTCTATGAGATTACATCTCCTGCATTCTCCAAGGAATATGCCATACAGGGGCATGATGGGAAGACAGTGGCCGTATTCAATCAGACCAATCGCTGGTTCCAGTCCGGGACATTTCATTTGGAAAATGGCTCCCTGTTACTGGATAGTTATGAACTGATTGTGGTTGTCATGGGCATACATGCTATTCAGAACAGGAATTCCTCAGCCGGGAGCCAATTTTCCGTGTAGATCGTTATTGAATTGTAAATAGGATTGTCAAAGTCATAGATGTGGTGTACATTATAGTGAATTGAAAAGCATTGTCGGGAGCTTGAGATAGTCAGGCTGAGAGGGTGGTTCCTGCCACCGACCGTGAAATCTGATCTGGGTAATGCCAGCGTAGAGAAATCTAGAGCACTATACAAGAAACAGGAATACCGCTTGTTTTGCGGTTTGTCGATGGATTCGATTCATATCATAATAATAAGCTAAGTAGCTGCGGGTCTGTAGAATGCTTCGCACGACTACTCACGACTACTATGAAGTGTTTTGTTTTGCGCCTGACTTTGGCTTGGTTTCAGTGAAGTAGCTTAGACTACAGTTATATGAGACCTATCGACAACTGATGATTTGTATGGTGATCACCTTAGTACTGCGCATAAAGCTTGCCTGGAGATTCAGCTCCGGACAGGCTTTTTTTATTGGCCAAGAGGCTTATTTTAAGGAAAAAGGAGAGTATATCATCAATGAATACTAATGTAAGAGCGTCCAAAGGGTTGAAGCTGACAGATATTCTGGTCACGATTGTTATATCTGTTGTGTTCGGGCTGGTCTATAAAATATGGGGACCTGCCTATGATTTGATGAAGCCATTCGGTCTGCACGCTGAGCAACTGATGTATGGCATGTGGTTTATGGCAGGCACGTTCGCTTATCTCATCATTCGCAAGCCAGGGGTTACGATTTTGGCAGAGGTGGCTGCGGCAACGGTCAGTGCTTTTCTGGGAAGCGAATGGGGAATGTCCACCTTGTACTATGGTCTGCTGCAAGGATTGGGAGCGGAGCTGTTCTTCGCGATTTTTCTGTACAGGAACGCCAACCTGTGGGTCACATCACTGGCTGCTGTTGGAGCGGCTGTCACCTCTCTGATTCTGGACTTCAGCTACGGTTATATTGATCAGCTTTCGACCTGGAATTACATGTTGTATATTGGATTCCGCATGCTAGGCAGCATTGTGATTGCCGGGGTATTTGCATTCTATCTGGCCAAGGCACTGGAGGTAACCGGGGTCACGCGAACCTTGAGACCTGCAACACAGCAGGATTACAAGGGGCTGGATTAATGAACCGGGCAGTCGGGGATGTGGTGGCGTCGATCACCCGTCTTCGTTTGAAATTCCCCGGTGAGCAGGAGCTGCTTTTTCATAATATGTCTTTATCCGTCCGCAAAGGGGAAAAGCTGCTGCTGCTTGGGCCGAGCGGATGCGGCAAATCAACGCTGCTTCAGGTGCTGAGCGGCCTGATTCCGCGTACGATTGAAGTGCCTATGAAATGCGATGCTGCCGTAATCCCGGCTCTTTCCGGTATCGTATTTCAAGATCCAGATACACAGTTTTGTATGTCGTATGCAGACGAGGAGCTGGCTTTTGTACTGGAAAATAATCAGGTTCCCCGTGAACAAATGCCGCCCCGTATTCGCGAGCTGCTCAATCAGGTCGGACTTTCAGTAGATGATGTACACATGCCTATTGGCAGCATGTCACAGGGGATGAAGCAGCGTCTGGCCATTGCGTCTGTGCTGGCGATGGAGCCAGAGGTGCTTTTTCTGGATGAACCCACGGCTTTACTGGACGAAGAAGGCACCTCACAGGTGTGGGATACGATTCGCCACATTTCGGGAGACCAGACGCTGGTGATCGTAGAGCATAAAATAAATGAAATTATCCATAATGTGGATCGGATTGTAGTGCTTTCTGCTCAAGGGGAGATCATTGCGGACGGAGACGCGGAGGAAGTATTTCATGTGCATCGGCAGGCCTTGTCCGAGTATGGTGTATGGTATCCGGGGGTATGGGATGAAGCATCCTCGCCGCGTTGGAGAGAGCAAGTAATGCAGCAAAATGGGGCGGGTAATGCCGATAGACCATCCGTCTCGGCGGCTAAATCTGCTTTACTGGAGCTGGAACGTTTCTGCGGCTTGCGTGGATCAAGTCCAGTCATTCATGCGGAGCAGGTGCAGGTGAATCCGGGCGACTGGATTGGCGTGGTCGGTGAAAACGGGGCGGGTAAAAGTTCGCTGCTGCTTTCTATGATGCGCTTGCTTTACACCCAGGGACGTTATCGTGTGGACGGAGTAGAGGCTGGTGGTACGGAAGAGCTGGCAGAGCGTATTGCGTTCGTGTTCCAAAATCCCGAGCTGCAATTCGTAGCGCATACTGTACGGAAGGAACTGGAGTATTCGTTACCCACGAATTTGTTTACAGCCGAACAGCGCAGTGAGCGCGTGAATCGAATGCTCGTACAGTTCGGACTGGAGCGGCTGGACGAACGCCATCCGTATCAGCTTTCGCTCGGACAAAAGAGACGGCTGAGTATTGCCACGGCTATGATCCGTAAGCCGGACGTGCTGTTGCTGGATGAACCGACTTTTGGGCAGGATGCGCGTAATACCTTTGTTATCCTGGATATGTTGGAGGAGCTTAGAACGGCAGGCACAGCCATAGTGATGGTTACGCACGATCCGGAAATCGTTCGCCGGTACTGTACAGCTACATGGCGGGTGCAGAAGGGAGAGCTGCGGCATGAATCTGTCTTTTCCCCATCATGAAACATGGCTGCATCGTGTGAATCCGGGGCTAAAGCTCGTTATGTTTTTCTTGCTGTTCGTGATCGTAATTGTCATTCATAATCCGAACATCATGTTGAATGTAGCGTGTGCCATCCTGCTATTGCTGGTCTGGTCGGGGCATCCGTGGAAGCGGCTGCTGCTGTATGCCTCCCCTTTTATAGTGGTGTTTATTTCTACCTCGGCTGGCATGATGCTGTTCGGAAAAGGAGTGACGACCTGGTGGGCATGGGGGCTGATTCATGTTACGGAGGAGAGCTTTTATCGGGGCATGCATTTGGGCTTTCGTGCGCTGTGTATGGCGGCAGCAGGCTTGCTATTTGGCTTGACGACGCGTCCGGTAAATCTTTTTTATTCGCTGATGCAGCAATGGAAGCTTCCGCCGAAGTATGCGTACAGTTTTTTGGCCGCCATGCGGATGATGCCGATCATGCTAGAGGAATTCCAGACGTTGAGACATGCCCACCGCATTCGAGGTTCGCATCAGCATGTGTCCAAATGGAATATGTATGCCACGCTTCGCAAGTTTGCGATTCCGCTGCTCGCCCAAAGCATCCGGCGCGCACAGCGAATCGCTATCGCGATGGAGGCCAAAGGCTTTGTTAATGAAACCAAGCGCACGTATTATTATGTCATTCGCTATTCAACTGTAGATATTGTGTTTATTGGTTATTTTGTGGTGATGCTTACGCTGGCTTGGGAGCTAGGTATCCGCTTTCCGTATGTAGACGTGTGGGATGTGCGCTAAATGTGCGCTAAATGTGCGCTAATTTGCTGCCAAAAGGCTTTGCCGGGTTTCTGCTCTGTGTTATATTTACAATGGGAATTGACAGCTCCTACAGACCCGGCTGGGCTGGCGGGCTTATTGCATTTCCCCGCAGAAATGGATTATCAGGAAACCAATTTCATGCGGTTCAATCCGTGTCCTTCAAGTGGAGGCAGGGGAAATTCACGGTATTATATGCGCCAGCGGTGCCGGCAAGTCAACGTTGCTCCGGTTGAATATCGAACGGTACCATTGGACATTAAAAAATGACTCCTAATGAAATCAGAGTTATCTCATTGTGGCTTGATTAAGAATTATATACCCTGAACGTTAACCGGCGAAATCTAGAAAATTTTTATACAAAAAAGCGGCTCGCAATCGATCCAGCGCGGCCGCTTTTGAAATCAAGCTATACAATTTTCGTCGTATTACTTTAAATTGCATTGGAGGCGATTGCTTTGTATCTTTACCGTTCCCACAAATTTAAACAATCGCTTGGCAATTCCGCCCGATTCAGTCCCTTTCCGTTTAGACCATCCCCCCTTTTTATAATTGTTTGATAGACATTTAGTAAGCTGTCAGCCGTTTTGACTGCTCCAATACCTGCGGCCGATTAATCCGTGTAAACTGGTGAGTCTATGCATTTCCTGTCTTCTTCCTCGATTTGACTTACAAGGTCGCGACGACATCGATTATAACTTTTCCATTGCCCAGGGATAGTGATTTGCTATATCCTTATCGACCAATTTTCTTGATAACGGCCTCAGCAACTGCAATGGTTGATTGGGGGTTTTGGCCTGTAATCAGATTTCCGTCGATTTCAACGTGACTCGTCCAATTCGGAGCAGCGACATATATCGCTCCCAATTCTCGAATTTTACTTTCGAGCAGAAACGGCAAATCTGGTCTAAGCCCTGTCTGTTCTTCTTCAAGATTAGTAAAGGCGTTAACCCTTTTGCCTGCTACCAACGGTTCACCATTCGATAGATTTGCACCTACCAAACCGGCAGGTCCGTGGCAGACCGCAGCTACTATTTTGTTGCTTTCATAGAAGTGTCGCAGAAGCTGTTGAAGTTTTCCGTTGTTCGGCAGATCAAACATCGTGCCGTGTCCACCCGGAAGGAAAATAGCATCAAACTGGCTCTCTGATACCTCGTCTAGTGACACCGTGTTCGAGAGATGCTTTTGTAAATCCCAAATTTCTTTAGGCGTATTAGCATCAACACTAACTGGATCAACCGGTGCTTCGCCTCCGAGGGGACTGGCTACAACAACCTCATAACCTTGTTTGCTAAATGCTTGGTAGGCTTCGGCAAATTCGGATAACCAAATTCCCGTCGCTTTACCTGTTTTAATCTCAGATTGATTTGTCACAACCATCAATATTTTCACCATTTTCCTGGCCTCCTTAATATTTTCGGGTGAGTCTACCTCAATGTGTTATGTAAGACACTCCGAAACCACTAAAGATGTGAGAATCGAAGCATCTTACATATTGGGGTTAAAAAGGAACTTATTTTAATTACATAATGGATTGGATAATACCGCCTTCAACGCGCTGGGCGATGCCATTGATAGCCGCGGCATTTACGGAGCTTAGAAAGACGATCGTATCGGCTACTTCCTCTACGGTGGCGAAACGCTGAATCAGGGAAGTAGGCGTGCTATCTTGGAAATACTCCCGGATGAAAGAATCTAGTTCTTGACCTTTCTCCGCCGCCAAGTCCGTAATAAATTTAGCAAATCCTTCCGTCCATGTTGGGCCTGGAAGCACAGAGTTAACGGTTACGCCAGTTCCTTTCGCCAACTCGGCCAATCCCCGAGAGAACGTAATGAGGGAAGTTTTGGAGACTCCATAAGGAATCAATTCAGGGTAAGGTTTAATGCCTGCTTCGCTGGCAAGATTGATAATGCGTCCCCAATTTCTCTCCATCATGCCAGGGAGAAATGCACGGGAAAGCCTTACAGCACTGAGTACATTGGTTTGGTAATAGTCCAGCCACTCCTCATCAGTAACATCTATAAAGGGTTTGACTTCGAAAACTCCTGTATTGTTAACTAGAACGTCCAACGAACCTATTTCGTTGACTTTTTCCACAAGAACTTGACTTTCTTCAGTCTTTGATACATCAGCTGCAATCCCGTACACTGTGCCGAATGCCGCCAACTCCTCGGCGACAGCTTGAACACCTTTTTCAGTTCTGCCATTGATTATGACGCGAGCACCTTCCTGCAAAAAGCTCTTAGCTGTACCCTTTCCAATACCGCTAGTAGAGCCCGTAACAAGAACCAGTTTATTTTCTAATCCTAACTTCATTATTACCTCCCAGTTGATTTGTATTGACCAATTAAGATCTCGTGATCATTGTAAAGTGATGAGGAAAAATAAAAAAGTACGCACTATTTAGTGCTATAAGCACTTTGTGGTACTATAGGTACTAAAAAGTGCTCAAGGAGTGATTAAGTGAAGAAGTATAATATTCCGGTTGAGGCGGCGTTAGAGGTCATAGGAGGTAAGTGGAAAGTAGTCATTCTATGCCATTTGATCTTAGGCACAAGACGAACAAATCAGTTAAAAAAACTAATGCCGGGCATCACGCAAAAGATGCTCACTCAACAACTACGTGAACTCGAAAGTGATGGCGTGATTGAACGGAAAGTTTATAACCAAGTTCCACCGATGGTAGAGTATACATTAACGGAGTATGGCTGGTCGCTTAAGGATATTCTGGATTCGTTGTGCAAGTGGGGCGAGCGGCATATTGTGAAAGTTCATGGAAACAAATATGAAGTCCTTGAAGAGAGTATACTGAATAAGTAACACAAGAGCACCTTGATCCTATCCTAGTAAGTCAATGTATTATTGAGATCATTACAAAAAGCAGGCCAACTGATGGCCTGCTTTTTGTAATTCGGTATGATGAGCAAGTTTCGATTAAATGATACGTTTTACCCAATTAGCTCATTGTTGTTAAATCATGTGCCGCACCAATCCTCCATCAACTCTCAGTACGGCGCCATTTATAGCTGAAGATAAAGGACTACTTAGGAAGGTGGCAAGATTAGCGATTTCCTCCGGTCTAATAAGCCTCTTAATGATAGAGGTTGGCCGACTTTCCGCCATAAACCTCTTTTCAGCTTCCTCCGCAGTCATTGTTTCATTAGGATAAAGAACCTTTAACATGGCTTCGACGCCTTCCGTAAGTGTAGACCCAGGCATAATTGTATTCACAGTCACCCTCGTTCCAGTAGTAAGTTCCGCCAAACTTCTGGAAATTGATAGTTGCATTGCCTTCGTAGCGCTGTAATGAGCCATATCCGGAGGCGGTGTGATGGCAGCCTCGCTGCCGATAAATATGACTCGACCATCCTGTTTTTCGATCATTCGATGTAAGTAATGCCGGGAGAGTCGTACGCCGCTCATTATGTTAATCTCAAAAAATTTATACCAGTCGGGATCAGGTATTACAAAAAAATTGGCCGACTCGAAAATCCCTAAATTGTTGATCAAAATGTCAATTCCAGGATATTCCGAAATGATCTCCTCGCATCCTTGTTCTGATCCCAGATCAGCGATCGCAGTTTCAAGAATTGCACCAGGATGGCAATGACGTATATCTTGGATCGTTTGAACGACTTTGTCCTCATGACGTCCATTAATTATGACATGTACGCCTTCCGCAGCCAGTGCGGCTGCGATGGCTTTTCCGATCCCGGACGTAGAGCCCGTAACTAGAGCTTTCTTACCTTGAAGATGAAGTTCCATAATGATTCCTCCACAGAATGTAATATGGATGATTATCTAAGGGTAAAATCCATGATTACCAAAAGATAGGATCAGCCCATTATTATTATGAAGATTTGCGGAATTGTTGAGAAGTGCGTACTTTTTGGTGACATAGGTACTATGGAGTGCCTATCGAACTTAAAAGTGCTCTCTTGTAGCCGTAGAGAATTAGAGCATAATAAAAGAAGTCGACACCAATTCTTATAGCTAAAGGGCTCTTTTGGTTTACGAAATCTTAAAGGAGGAGCTTACATGATAACAAATGCTAGTGCTGTTGCAATTAAATAATCGAACTCACAAAGCATGCTAGCACTACTTGCCTTAGCTATCAGTGTATTTGGGATAGGTACTGCGGAGTTTATAAGCGTAGGGTTATTGTCTTCGGTGGCAGATGATCTAAGTATTTCCGTAACTACGGCAGCTTTAACGGTTTCTCTTTATGCACTTGGAGCAACTATTGGGCTCCTATACTAACTGCCATAACATCTAGTACACCTAGAAAAACACTAATGTTATTATTATTGGTCGCTTTTGTACTTGGAAATTCAGTGGCTGCAATCTCTACAAATTCCACTATGCTATTAGTAGCGCGTATTATTACAGCATTGTCTCATGGAGTGTTTATGCCTATCGGCGCAACATTGGCAGCTAGTCTTGTGCCAGAGAATAAAAGGGCAAGTGCAATTGCCATCATGTTCACAGAGTTAACAGTTGCTACGATTACGGGAGTGCCAATTGGAACATTTCTAGGTCAATTATATGATTGGAGGTTTGCATTTGTTGGTATTGCTGTTATTGGAGTAATTGGCTTAATTGTAAACAGTATTTTGATTCCTTCTAAATGGGGTACCGCCAACAAAACGCGGAAAACGTACGTTAAGGAAATAAACCCAGCAAAATCGGCACTTTTCCGTACGCTAAGGAATGCAGCACAAAGTCAATGATGGTAGCTTGTTCAATTATTTGATTGGGTACATAACTTCAACATCTAATTCTTTTAATCCATCATAAAAGAAAAATTTTTTCCTCCCAAAATCAGAGAATCCTGCCCAATAGCTACCTGTCCTCAACTAATAGAATATATGGTGATAGGTGTCTATCGGTCTCTTCGGTTAAGGGTACTTTTAGTTGGCCGCCTCGGCAGTCGTCTTGAGATCGGCAAGCCAGGCATTGAGCGAGGACGTGAGTGCTACGTGCATGCCGTCGGGGTCAGCTGCTACTGGCGGACCGTCCCAGGACTCAGTGGTATGCACGACGACCCCTTTAGCGGTGGGAGTGATGGTCCATACGTGGATTCCCTCGATGCCTAGCGCCGGCCCCCCCCAAACGATGCGTCGCATAGGGTCTACCTCAAGGATGGTGGAGACGATAGGAAGCCCATGCGTTTCCCACTGGAAGGTGCTTCCCAACGCGATTGGACCGGATAACCGCGATTGGGTAACGTATTCCTGCCAAGTTGGCCATTGGTCGATGTCAGTCTGTATCCGCCATACGATCTCTTGTGGAGCCTCGATTTCAATGGAAAGGTCCACTATGACCTGGGCCTTTCGGTTGACATCGATGTTGGTCCGTGCCTCCCGTTTTACAAGTTCTTCTTGTTATTGCTGTTTCCGTCCCGCCCGTTGCTCCAATTACAATCGCTTTTTCCATTTTCATTCAGCCTCATTTCGTTTATATATTTGTTACCAATCACTAACTTGAGTCTATCTATCGATTTGTTATTGATTTCTGCGCCTCGGCAGTCGTCTTGAGATCAGCAAGCCAGGCATTGAGCGAGGACGTGAGTGCCGCGCGCATGCCATCGGGGTCAGCTGCTACTGGTGGACCGTCCCAAGACTCAGTTGTATGCACGACGACTCCTTTGGCGGTGGGAGTGAAGGTCCATACGTGGACACCCTCGATGCCTTGTGCAGGCCCCCCCCAAACGATGCGTCTCATGGGGTCAACCTCGCGGATGGTAGAGACGACGGATAGCCCATGCGTCTCCCACTGGAAGGCGCTTCCCACTGCGATTGGACCGGATAAACGTGCTTGGGAGACGTTTTTCTGCCAAGCTGGCCACTGATCAATGCCAGTCTGTATCCGCCATACGGTCTCTAGTGGAGCGTCGATTTCAATGGAAAGGTCAACGATGACCTGGGCGTTTCGGTCGACATCGATGGCAGCCCGTTGGGAATCATCAAAACGATTCGCACCAAAAACGACCCCACCAATCAGAACGATTATCAGTAAAATAAAGCTCATCGTGAATGTTTTTAACTTGAACGATCTATGCATGATATTCCATCTCCTTAAGATTAATTTCATTTTTCGGATTATGAGTGATCAATCAATTACTTTTGAACAAAAGACGCCCTGGTCTCCTGCAATGCCAACACAGTCGCGGTAATCCCCTCCTGAAACGGCGTTGCGGTGATCGGTCCGATGAACCGTTTGTATTTCTCTCCGCTTAGCGTCAGCGGCTCTTCGGTTAAATAAAGCATCTCGACAACTTCTTTCATCACGGGCACGCCGATGCCTATCAACGATAAACCTAATTTTTTCAAGGGAATGACCGGTTTAACCTGGCCGCTTGCCTTTTGTGCAATCCGTACGATCTCTCGTCCCGATATAAGCCCAGCACCCGGAATATTCCAGTTCTGTCCGTAAGCGAAGTCTTTACTTGCCAGCTCGGCGACCATGACAGCCGCATCCGGCAAATAGATGAATTCGCGGGGAACATGCATGTTGCCGACGAAAAAAGCCATCTTACCAGCAGCGATCGCTTCCAGGGTTGAGCCTAAGTACGAAGCTTCATTAGCTGTGGGTCCATAATAATCAGGCAAACGCACAATCATCACCTGGGCCTTCGTCCACCGCTTGCTGAACAGCATTTGTTCATAGTCCAAACGGATTTTTCCTTTTATCGTATGAGGCTGTTTGGGATGCTCTTCCGTGACCAGATCCATCTGCTTTCTCCCATAAGGATAAATTCCATCAATCGCTACAACTTTAATCGCCAGCCGTTCTGCCGCCTCCATCACCGATTCGCCTAACGGGATCAGTTTGTTCACCATCTCGTGGTAAGGTACGTTCGCGCAATGGAACAATACGTCAGCGTCGCCTGCCTGAGCTACAATATCGCCAGGGCGCATTGCGTCCCCTATGGCAAGCGTCAAATGCGCAGGATTACCAAGCCTCCCAGCAAACTGCTCTAATTTCTGACGAGAGCGTCCAAAAGCAATGGTACGTATCCCCCGTTTGACCAATTCTTCCGTGATCGCTGCTCCCGTCCCGCCCGTTGCTCCAATAACAATTGCCTTTTCCATTTTCGTCAGCTCCATTTCGTTTTTCGTTTGTTATTGATCAATTACTAACATGAGTTCATCTTATCATCTTGTTATTGATTAGTCAATCACTATATTGAGAATTTTTTTTGAAGGAGACTTTCACCGTGCCTTCTTCGGAATCAGAAGCCACCATGCCCGCCATATGCTCCATGTGCGTCATTCCCGCCATATCAGCCATGTTCGCCATCTTGACCTCATCCTGCTTTTGAAGCCGCATCTGCCAAAAATAAGTAGTCAACGCCGCTACGATCATAAGAACCACGATTAAAGGCAGTCCGATATTGATCAGTCGTTTTACGCTTTTTCTTCTAGCCAAAAGTTATCCCCCTAAAAAATAATTATTAATCAATCATTTACTTTTGATTGGTTACCCCTGTTGTTTTACCAATCGAACTAAGGGCGAATCAAATCAGTTAATATGTAATCGATCAATCACTAACTTGTTGGTTTCACTATAACGCAGTTAGTGATTGGTCTCGATAACTATTTTAGAAAAAATCTCCCCTTATCCCTTCATCAATTCGGGCAGATTAATCGCGACGGCAACGTTGCACAGCACTCCGCGTGCGAGGAACAGCATCGCCCGCTCTTCGGCATTCTCCATACCGGCATCACGGAACGCCACCAGAATCATATTGCGGATATCCTTGTAGGCGTTGCGCATCGTCTGTTGGATGGCGTCCTCCCGAATGGTCTGCGCCTGCATCTGCAAGAGCATCTCGTTCTGGTACATCGCCTGAATGTTCACATACTCCTGAATAAGCTTCGTCTCTAGCAATTCCGTAGAAGTCGTCTCCACCACCTGGCGGAACGATTCAATTACCCGGTTCCAAGATGCCTCCAGCGCGGCTAACAGCAGAGTTTCCTTGGTCGCGAAGAATCGGAATACGTAGGGCTGCGAGATTTTCGCCCGATCGGCCACCTGTGCCGTCGTAGCCCGAAAATAGCCAACTTCCGCGAACACTTCAATCGCCGCGGAGATGATATCGGATTTGCGATTCACCGATTTTGTTTCGGATTTAACCATCTTTGTTCTCCTTCTATCTGAGAGTGATTGATCAATTAATAGATCCAGTATACAAAGGCTGCCGCGACAATGCAACCGTATTAGAAATTTCAATCTCATCGGGAGGCTTCCTGACTGCCGGGCTGCCTCGGACACCCGGGATAGGATATCGACCTTGATAGTATTAACTGACCCCAGTTGCGCCCCGTAAGTCGTACCGATCAGCCAGATGAAGCCAGTGCTTCCCCAGAGCCGCACCGATTGTCGATACCGCGATGCCGAGCAGGATCATAAAGGATGGATTAAGCGCCTTGAGCCATGCGATAGGGAAGAAGATCACGGCGGATCCCACGGCGCCGATGAAATGAGTTAATTAGCTTGGGAAAAGCCTTCTCATGTGGATTTTTCGCTGTTACTTTTGATACGGTTCACCGGAATTAATCTTCAACTAAACTGCCAGTTAACGTAATGAAGCAGCCGATCATTGTGATCGGCTGCTTCCGTAGTTTTATTGAGCTAGCGTTCCAGTTAGCTGAAGTTTTCACTTCGTTTTATTAAGTCCATCCACGTTCTCCCCAAAATCTGAACTGATTACCTTAGCATAGACGTAGTCTTACCACAGCACTCCGTTCGTGCCGTGGATGGTCAAGCAATGAGCATGACCATTGGCATTTTATTCATGAGTGGGACGGATTTTTGCTTTCAACGCAGCGGGTGGCTGACGCTGCGGCCGGCTCAACTGTAAAAGCAGGTGAAGCTGATGAATGACACGCTGAACATCATTGCAAAGTATCAGTCAGAGATATGGAAGGCCATCGGCGAGACGTTTATCATGGTTGGGATTTCCATCCCCGCAGCCGTTCTGTTGGGGCTTCCGGCAGGAACGATTTTGTATTTGTGCGGCAAAGGGCAAAAATATGAAAATCGGTTGCTGTTCACGATAATGAACAGTCTGGTCAATGTCATCCGCTCGTTCCCGTTTTTGCTGCTTGTCGTATTTATGATCCCATTTACACGTCTGGTCGTGGGAACGGCGCTGGGCACGATGGCTGCTACGGTCCACTTGTCTGTAGTTGCCATCGCCTATTGTTCAAGGCTGGTAGAGCAGTCGCTGCTGGAGGTACCGAGGGGTGTGATTGAAGCCGCTACTTCAATGGGCGCGTCCACCCTCCAGCTTATTTTCAAGTTTTTGTACGTGGAAGCCCGTTCCGGGCTTGTACTGGGTTTGACCACGTCCACGATCAGCTTCATCTCCTACTCCACGGTAATGGGCATTGTGGGCGGCGGCGGGGTAGGCGATTTTCCATCCGCTACGGCTATCAGCGGTTTGAGACAGGCTTGATGGCGTTCACCATCGTCGTCATGATCATTTTGTGCAAACGATCCAGTCACCGGAAGCACCATTTCCCGGCGGATCGACAAGCGGTGATGATGGCTTTTACATTTGCAACGCCCACTATGTGAAATAAAAATGACTTTACAGTACCTCAAAAGTGGAGCGAAGGATTTGAATCTGGAGAAGGTTAGCGTTCGCCTTTGAAATGGGATTCTACGGTCGCTTACCGCAATTCCGATGGTACGCTTGTTCTGATTGCTGCCAATACGGGAACGGAAGGGAAGACATTTAAGGTTCGGCAGGGAAGCAAGGTCTTCACAGCTACACTTCCCTCCAAGTCGGCGGCTACCTTTCAATGGAATCCTGCGGCTTCATGATACAGCTTCACAACAATGTTTATAGAAGATTTTGGAGCGTTTGGTCCATTGGGCTGAGCGCTCTTTTTTTCAGGGTTACAGCATCATGACAGAAATCCGGTGGCAAAGGCGACCGCTATCGCTTGTACAGCATCATTTCGCCTACTCCGTTATCCGTATGACTTTTTCGTATTCAACTTATATAGCGAAATAAGTGAACAGGGTTCATGTATAGCAGTGAGTGCAGTCACATGGATACATAGAAAAACATGGCTATAATATAGATATAGTTTAAATTCTTCTTTTTGGAGCTGTTAGCTCCATACATCTCATTAACTAAGGAGAGAGAAAGTCTCATGAGCATACATTTAGAGCTGAACCCATTGTCAGTGGAAAGGCTGGATAGCGCCCTTTCAGGAAGACCGGGAATGTTTAAACTGTTTTATGATACAGAAGGCTGCGGCTGCAACGGAGTCATTGTCATTATGGTGATCACTGCCGCGGATGCAACCGATAGGGAAGTTCAGTCCGAGCCCTATTCTTTTTGGGTAGATCGGCAGCAGGAGCAGCAGTTCGACAGCAGAATGCGGCTTGAGGCAGACCCTGATTATCCTTCATTCAGGCTGATTAGTGATGCAGGCATACTTAGCGGGAACGTTCGAATCCAGGATGTACGCTAAAACGACAACAATGTTCATCAAGAATAGGTAGGGAAGCTATGAATAAAGCAAGTTCTGTACAAGAGTATACATTTGATGATATGAAAAAAATCTCGCGAACCCAAATGGGTAAAACGCTCCCTATCGAACTTTGCAGTATGGTATGCGATTTGGAAGGAGCCATTATGGAGGGCGCATTGAACAAAATCAAGGGCCAGAGAGTTCATGTCAGGGAAATAAAATGTAATATAAACGGAGACGATCATTGCGAATATGAAATTCGCTTTTAAGTGATAAGAATTTACCCGGAACCAGTAGTGAATTGCAAAAGATGAATCTCTTCCAGTTCAGATGGAAATGAGGTTTGTCTTTTTTGCTGTGATCTTCTTGGAAGTGATACAATAACGGTTATGATCATCCGAGAGGGACGTTGAAAGTGATGAAAAATTTGCTCGTTTCGGGCTATCGTGCCCATGAATTGAATATTTTCAGCCAAAAACACGAAGGCATTCCATACATCAAAAAGGCGATCGCAGGCAGGCTCATTCCTCTGATTGAAGAAGGACTTGAATGGGTGATTACCCCGGGTCAATATGGGGTGGACCTGTGGGCCTGTGAGGTAGTCATTGCCCTAAAACAGCAATATCCCCATTTGAAATGCTCTATTATGATGGCTTATCAAAATATGGAGGAAAAATGGAAGAAGGACAAACAGGAGTATTTTCAGCAAATTTGTGCTGAAGTTGACTACGTGGGGGTCGTCAGTCGCCAGCCTTATCAGGGGATATGGCAGCTCAAGGCACGGGATGAACTGCTTTTTCGCAAAACAGACGGCTTGTTGCTTGTTTACGATGAGGATGCGGGAGAGGGAAGTCCGCGTTTTATGAAGGAGCTGGCATTGAAAAAACAACATGCGGAAGGCTATCAATATATCAGCATCAGCTCGGAGGATATCCAAAGCATAGCAGATGAGGAACGATTATTCATGGACCTCTGATTTTTAACGCATTAGCCCGGATTTTTGAACAAAAAAGATGAATTTGTCTCTTTACTCTCATGTAAGCGCTAACATAAAATTTAAACAACAATAATTTATCAGTCACATAAAATAAATTTATTAAAAAATAAACTATGAAAGGAGCCAATGATTTATGAACAAAGGGTTTCGGTATCCCGCGCTGTTCTGTCTCGGTGCAATGCTGTGTGGAATGGTCACTCCGATGGATAGCCAGGTCTCTGCTGCCTCCACGAGGCAAATGGAAAAGCTGAACCGGGGAACAGTTGCGGTCAAGGTGCCAGAAGGTGTGCTTGTGAGCTGGCGTATGTTGGGGACGGAAGCGGACTCCGTCAGCTTCAATCTGTACAGAGGCACAAGTAAGGTGAATACTACGCCGATTACCTCAAGAACCAACTTTTTGGATAAGACAGGTACGACCTCCTCCTCATACACGGTTCGCGCTGTGGTGAATGGAGCAGAACAGGCTGCTTCTCCTGCGGTAAAGGTATATAGCAGCAACTATCTGGACGTTCCTGTCCAGCAGCCTGCGGGTGGTAAAACCCCGGATAATGTAAGCTACACATACAATGCCAATGATGCCAGCGTAGGGGATCTGGATGGGGATGGCGAGTATGAGCTTGTATTAAAATGGGACCCTTCCAATGCCAAGGACAATTCACAATCCGGCTATACGGGAAATGTATTTTTGGATGGCTACGAGCTGGATGGAACACGCAAATGGCGGATTGATCTGGGACGGAACATCCGCGCGGGAGCGCACTACACGCAATTTCTCGTCTATGACTTTGATGGTGACGGCAAGGCGGAAATTGTATGTAAAACAGCAGATGGCACGGTGGATGGCACAGGCGTAAAAATTGGTGATGCTTCTGCTGACTATCGCAACTCCAATGGTTATATTTTGGCAGGGCCCGAGTTTTTAACCGTATTTTCGGGCAATACCGGTAAAGCGCTCAGCACGATTGATTATGTACCGCCACGCGGGGCGGTATCCAGTTGGGGAGATAATTATGGCAACCGTGTGGATCGTTTTCTGGCCGGGGTTGCTTATCTGGATGGCGTACGGCCCAGCATTGTGATGGCACGGGGCTACTACACCCGGACGGTTCTGGTCGCGTATGACTGGCGTAATGGAAGTCTGAGTCGTCGCTGGACCTTTGACAGCAACAGTTCTACCAATCCCGGGACGGCTGGGCAGGGGAATCATAGCTTGAGCGTGGCGGATGTGGACGGAGATGATAAGGACGAGATCGTGTACGGCTCGCTGGTCGTGGACGATAACGGAGCGAAGCTGGTTAACACAGGGATGGGGCACGGAGATGCACTTCATGTCGGGGATTTGGACCCGGACCGTTCAGGATATGAAGTGTTCAAGGTAAATGAGGATAAGAACGCCGCCTACGGCGCAGCTATGTACGATCCGCGCAGTGGAAACATATTATGGGGCGTAAAAACAGGCAAGGACACCGGACGAGGCATGTCGGCAGACATTGATCCGCGTACGAAGGGGAATGAGCAGTGGGCACCGGGGATCGGTGTGCGTTCGGCTAAAGGAGAGCTGATTACAAATACGCTGCCATCCTCCATTAACTTTGGAATTTGGTGGGATGGTGATCTGCTGCGCGAATTGCTGGATCATACCTCCTCAAGCGCCGGTAAAATCGACAAATGGAACTATACGAACTCGACCAGTTCCAATTTGCTTACGGCGACAGGGACCAGCTCTAATAATGGTACGAAAGGAACACCATCCTTGCAGGCCGATCTGTTCGGTGACTGGCGCGAGGAAGCCATTTGGCGCAAGAGCGACAATTCGGCGCTGCGAATCTACACGACACCTTACGAGTCGGAACACCGATTCTATACACTTATGCATGATCCGGTATACCGTTTAAGCGTGGCCTGGCAGAATGTAGCTTATAATCAGCCGCCACACACCGGTTTTTACCTCGGAGAAGGGATGTCAAAGCCCCGGCAGCCGAATATTTATACTCCCTGATTTAAGGCCGGAATGGAATAACGAATGAACCAAAATACGAAAGAGCTTCGGGTTGATCGGAGCTCTTTTTGTTGTGTAATTTATTTAGTCTTTTTCCGATTTTGATTATTTGCAAATTGATATTAGCTTGGGAGGATGGATTTCCATATGCGCTCTTAATCTGATGCTAGTGGGCTTGTACTGCCAGAATGTGATGGGGCAAAAAAGAGAACGACATCAGTGAAAACAGGAAATTACTGGATAGATGAGGATCATCTTTACAGCCTTCTTTTTTAGAAGAGAGACAAAGTATGCTTTTTGCAATAATGGGAACACTAGTTCCTATTGGTGAAACATACGTAAGAAAAAGGAGGCTGGATATGTGATTTATCTGACGACCGAAGGCATAATTGAGCTCGCAACCAATGTCGGATTCCCCGCTGCATTAAGTCTGATTCTGTTAAAATATATTCTGGTCACCCTCAGCCGCAGATTGGAGCAGCTTGACCGATCTGTTAAGCAACTATCACAATCCCTGGAAGAGATAGAGGTAAAGCGAGTGAAGCAGCCAGAAGAGCCATGCAGGACAAATGCGGACAAACTTCGTGCCGAATGAGCAAATAAAGGAAAATAGAAACAATTTAGCAACCCAATCAAGACGCAGGTTTCTTATAATAGTAACGTGTGCAGTTTATGCAGGCTTATACTTATGGGGGTGTATATTAAGATGAAAATAAACACGAAGCTATTCGCGCTGTGCATCACAGCCGCACTTATGAGCGTAGCGCAGGCCGCAGCCGCAGCACCCGCTGTCACTGTGCCAGCGGAAGCAACGCAACCGGGCGTTGCCAGTCCGTCCGCAGCCGTCCCGGCCCAGGTGCCAACACCAGCGGCATCTGCGCTGGTTACGCCACCGGCCCCGCCAGCTCCGTCCGCACCAGCTGCATCAATCCCGGCCACAGGCGCAGGTTCCGCCAAAGCCGCTGCACCAGCAACTCCATCTGTGCCAGCACCGCGTTCATCCGCGTCGGTAGCGCCAGCAGCTGCTCCAGCCGTGCCGTCGACTGCGAAGCCGACGACTCCGCAGCCGCCGTCCGCTTCGGTGCCAGCCGCCGCGGCTAACAGCGTGAAGCCAACGCAGTTGGATAAGCTGAATCACGAGAGCGCGATTCAGCTTGTGCTGGAGGCGCAGTCGCGTTATCTGTACGCGATCAGCGGTGGCAGCGCGGTGGGGGAGACGTTCCAATGGAACGGCAAAAGCTACCGCTACCTGTCCGACGACATCGGCACCAAGACCAAGCTGATCAACTATCTGACGCAGGCTTACACCAAGCAGGCGAGTGAGTTATTTGCGGGCAAATTTTTTGTTGAAATCAACGGTAAACTGGCACAGCTGGCTGTAGACGGCGGTAATTTGCTAGAGTTTAACCGGGCTACGGCGAAAATGGTAACGATGACTCCAGTGAAACGCAGTTACCTGCTGACTGTGCCTTATCCGGCAGCAGCGAAGAAGGCGAACGAGAAAATCACAGTCAACTTCGAAAAGGTCGGAAGTTACTGGAAAATCAGCTCCGCGCCGCACGTTATTTTTTAGACTAAATAAAATTTTGCAGCAAGCTTCAAGAATGGGGTAAAGTGATGTTAAGGCTTGCCTGGCAAGCCCAATTCAGGCGCAGAGGAGTGCTGTACAATGATGACACCCATTAAGGTAAAAGACGTTAAGGATATTGAGAAAATCAATCAAATCGTATCCAATTATACGTATGACATCTGGATTCACGGCAAAAGCGGCATGGCAGATGCCAAATCCATTCTGGGCATGTATGTGCTGAAGCTGGATGAGCCGCTCACTCTGGTTGTACCTGACAATGTTAATCCCAAGAAGCTTTTTCAAGAGCTGGAGGAATTTATTCATTTTCCTGCTCAAGAAGGATAAATGGCAAGAAAGCAGCACCTGTAGATTCTGCATACGATTTCGAAGTAATGCAAAGAAGCCTGGGGAATGCAGTCCCCAAGGCTTCTTTTTTAAAGCTCCTCCTCTTGATCCAAAAACGGAAGATTCACCGAGTAGTACATAACTCCCATAAGCAGCACACCGCCAACCAGATTCCCGAGTGTAACCGGAACCAGATTATGAATCAAGCCGGCGATAGAGACGGTGCCCGGATGGTCCAGCACGAGTGCAATCGCGAAGGTACACATATTGGCTATGCTATGTTCGTACCCCGAGATGAAAAAGCAGAATACAAACAGCATCATCGAAAACATTTTCGCACCATTTTCCTTCATAAACATCGGAACAAAAAAGGCAAGGCAGACCAGCCAATTACACAAAATAGCCCGGAAAAACAGCTGCATTGCAGGCGCTTCCATTTTATGTTCAACCACGTTCAGCAGAAAGCTGTTCACGCTGGAGGAATCAAAAAGTCCAGTCAAATAAATAAGGAGTGCAAACACCCCGGCACCCAGCAAATTGCCGCTATAGCTGGCAGTCCACAGCCGAAGCACCTGTCCCCAGCGCAGTTTTTTGCGGAGCGCCGCATAGGTGTAATAGAAGGTGTTGCCTGTAAACAAATCCCCGCCGCCGTATGCGATCAAAATGATGGCTGCCCCGAACGTGACTGCCGCCATGGGATAAGTGAATGGAGAATGCTCCATGTAAAAGAAGTTGCCCGTCTTGAACGCTACAATGACGCCGAAGCCGATGAACATACTTGCCAGCATGGAACGTGCCAAATACCGGAGCAGGCTTTGCTTGTAAATTTTGTACTTCTTCATAGCTAGCTGTTCGACATTACGTAAGCCTTCCGTCTCCATTTCCAAACACAACCCCCTATTTTCTCAGATGTAAGTTTTTCGAAAAAGCTTATTTTTCCTAAAACATATCCAATTAGCCCATCGCCTGTTAGCTTAACAAACCAAGCTTTTGCAGCCCATACAAAATGCCGTCCTCATCTGCGCGTTTGGTCACCATTTTAGCCGCAGCCTTGGCCTCATCACAAGCGTTGCCCATCGCTACGCTATTATGTATAGTGGCCAACATTTCGACATCATTCAATCCATCGCCAAAAGCGTATTGATTCTCTTCGGCAATGCCCAGTCTGGCTGTGATTTCACGAATACCCTTCGCTTTGGAGCCAGTGTGAGGAACAACGTCCACAGAACTCGGATGCCAGCGTACAAAATCAAAAGTGTTGAATACCGCTTCATAAAACGGCTCCTCTTCGGCCGTACACATCAGCAGCGTCTGATAGATATCTTTTCCCTGGAAATAGAGCGGATCGTACCCAACCGAAATTTTGGCCTTAAGCGTTTGGACTGCTTTCTCCACAAGTTCATCGTTAGGAATATTGGCCTTCATGGCCATATGATCCATATATACGAGAGCATGATTATGTGTGAGGGCCAGATCTGTCATCGCCTGCAAAGCTTCTCTGTTTAACGGATTGGTAGCTACGACTTCCCCGCGCAGCACCACATATTGCCCATTAAAGCTGACATAGGAATCAATTTCCAACTGCTCACGAATTTCCTTGAACATAAAAGGCGCGCGGCCTGTTGCAATAGCTACCTCATGCCCTTGCTCCTTCAAAGCAAAGACAGCCTTTTTTGCTGTTAATGGCATTTTCTTGTCATCGTCCAGCAATGTACCATCGATATCGAAAAAGATGATTTTTTTGTCTATCATGTCCCTGCACCTAACTTTCAATATTGTTATTGTCGAAATTGATTCATATGGACTCATTATATCAAAGGATCTGCTTGTGAATATACAAATACGTATAAATCCTCATGAATACCTGACTTTTATAGCTTACAATATGAAATGAGGATTATTGTAAAATCTAATGTCTATCTCCTATTTTCGTAGATGGGTTGTGATTATCATGAAAAAAATCCAAGTTAACCCGGAGCAGTTGGACAGCTTGGCCTCCCAATTTGCCAATGCCCACCGAACGCTGTATAACCAGCTGAATGGCCTAGATCGCATAATGAGCAACCTTCACAGCCAGTGGGACGGTATGGAGAAAAATCGCTTTTATAACGACTATCGGACAGCTAAATATACACTTTCTTCTGCATTAAACAAGGTTCAATCCATTGAAATCGAGCTGAAGAGCATTGCTGCAAAGTTCAGAAATGCGGATGGTGAGAGCACGCGCGGCTTCTGGACAGCTTTGGCAGCGGCGATGAACGCCAGTGCATCGCATACGGACGACGAAGAAGATGAAAGCTTCACTGGCGACCCTGCCAAGCAGACAAACAATCCGGACGAATCATCCTGATAGCCAATCTGCGGGAAAACACACTTTAGGTAAAACGACCCAGACTGTTGCCGGATATGGTGCAGGTCTTATTTTGTCGCGTGGGACTGCACTGGTGACGCAGGTTCGGACATTAGTTCCAGCGCAGCCGCAGGCTGGGGAGAACACGTCGTCGGCATCGGTGACGGCATGCTCAGTGACAATATCTATACCATCTACAGCTTTTTTTCTGGAAATCAGCGAGCAACAGTTGGACTTTTAAAACTCGCTAATCGGAGAAGATATCCTATTGTTCAATTTTTGTTTGATGTATCAGAAGTCTACGAGGCTTAAGCTTTTTGCTTCAATTCAGTTTTTAATGGTCATTATGGCTACATATAATATTATAATAGATGATGAAGTTGCTCCTAATACGATAGCGGAGTTCTTCTTTCTATTCTTAATTTTTATAGTAATTCCTTTTTTTACTATCAAGGAAGTGAAAGCAAAATACCTTAATCATCCACAATGGTCTATTGAAAAAGAATATGAATTTTCAAAAGAGGGCCTCCATTTTACATACTCTGCGGGTTACAACTGGGATGAAGTAAAGGGGGTTATTAGTACGCTGACTGCCTTTTATATATTGCTGCCTCATCATAAGTTTGTATTGGTTCCCAAGCGAATTTTCAAGTAGATTAGAGCGTCGGCGGTTTAAAGAATTGTTGAAAACCCGGGTTGGATCAGAGAGATGGGATTATAAATTTATAGATAAAATGAACAAGTTAAATAGAAACGGAGCATAGGCAAAGATCATATGCATCTTCTATTTTGCAGCGACCCTTTGGATTCCAAAAGTGTGGATATGGATTACCGTGAAGAATATGAGGTTGCATGCAGTCTTGGTTTTGATACAGAGCTGGTCAATTGGGGGACGGACAGGTTTCGGGGCTGCCGGAACACACAGACCTCGAAGCGTTTTATTACAAGCTTGAAAAAGGCTGTGATGAACCGTGGATTATGGTAGAAGGCGCAGTGCTTCTGTTGGATTGGAAGGCTGCGCCTTTTTGTTTGAGGCTAGGGAAAATAAAACGGTTTAGGTGACGTGTCAAGGTAAGGTTTTACATTTATAGACCATCGGTCAAATTTTTGTCACAGGTTTTCCATCTTTATAAGGCCAAGATTCAGCGTATTTCTCTCGACGAATATCCTGCGGTATGTTATGATGATACTCTGATAACGTGTTAACGAACTAAAGTGTTTGCAGTCTGTCCTTGGATACGGAGGTCACCATCGCTGGAGGGGAAAAAGATGAGAAAAACAGTCATGTTTACAATGATGATTGGAGTGATTATGATCATATTGGCCGGGTGTTCCGGCGGTAAGGATAGCAGCAAGTTGATTATTGGAATTGATGATAAATTTGCGCCGATGGGCTTTAGAGATGAAAATAATGAATTGACCGGCTTTGATATTGACTATGCGAAGGCGGCTGGGGAACAGATGGGCAAACAGGTGGAATTTCAGCCGATTGACTGGTCTTCCAAGGAATCTGAGCTGAACAGCGGACGTATTGATCTCATTTGGAATGGATACACCATTACCAATGAGCGTAAGCAAAAAGTGCTGTTCACGAAGCCATATCTCAAAAATAGTCAGGTCATTGTCGTTCCGGCTGCTTCCAGTATTTCCAAGCTGGCTGATTTGGCGGGCAAAACTGTGGGTATCCAAACGTTGTCCTCGGCAGCCGATGCATTGGACGCAAGCTCGATCAAAGGCAAATTGAAGCAAGTGCCCGAGTATCCGGATAACGTTCTCGCTTTGACGGACCTGAAGACAGGACGTCTGGATGCGGTTGTCATTGATGAGGTGGTAGCCAAATATTATATGTCCAAGGAAAAAGGAACGTATAAGCTGCTTGATGAATCACTGGCTCCTGAGGAATACGGCATCGGTGTGAAAAAAGGAAATGAAAAGCTGTTGACACAGTTGCAATCCGCCTTGGATGAGCTGCACAAGAACGGAAAAGCCGCTGAGATTTCAAAAAAATGGTTCGGTGAAGATAAAGTATTGAACTAATACGTAATGAATTGAACTAAGGGTTTAGGAGTCGAAAGTTATGAGTATGGAATATATTTTGCGAATTATGAAGCCTATGCTTGAAGGGGCACAGATGACGGTTATTTTATTTTTTATCACGCTCGTTCTGTCCATTCCGCTGGGTTTTATCGTTACGTTGCTAGCGAAAAGCCGGATTAAGCCAATTGCCTGGCTGATGCATACGTACATTTATGTTATACGCGGCACGCCGCTTCTGCTGCAATTGTTGTTCTTTTGTTTTGGTCTGCCTATGCTGCCTGTCATCGGGGAATATCTCGTTCTGGATCGGACAACGGCAGCGGTGCTGGCATTTGTGCTGAATTATGCTGCTTATTTTGCTGAAATTTTCCGAGGCGGGATGTTGTCGATTGATAAAGGTCAATACGAGGCTTCGCAGGTGCTGGGCTTGAGCAAGTCACAGACGTTGATCAGAGTCATTGTACCGCAAATGGTGCGGATTGCTTTGCCCTCGGTCACCAATGAGGCGACAACGCTGGTGAAAGATACGGCGCTGCTCTATGCGGTGGCGGTACCGGAACTGCTGCATTTTGCCAATACGGCTGTGAACCGGGATTTTACGATTGTACCTTATGTTGTAGCGGCGGTTATTTATTTGTTGATGGCTCTGGTGCTGACGCTATTCTTCAGGGTACTGGAAAAACGGTTTAAATTTGAGTAAAAGGAATGTCGGGATATGAACACTAATGCAATAGAAGTTACCGATTTAAAAAAATCGTTCGGCACGCTCGATGTTCTGAAAAGAGTGAGCTTTAACGTTAAGGCGGGGGAGGTTGTAGCCGTCATCGGTCCTTCAGGTTCAGGCAAAAGTACCATGCTGCGCAGCCTGGTGCATCTGGAGGATGTGACGGGCGGGACGATCCGCATTCACGATAAAGCACTGGTGGAAAATGGTCAGTACGCCTCGGCTGGTGACATCAAAAGCATCACCACCGGGATGGGTATGGTGTTCCAGCATTTTAATCTGTTTCCTCACTTGACGGTGCAGGATAATCTGGAGCTGGCTCCCAAACTGGTGAAAAAGGCAGGCAAGGCTGAGTTGCGCCGTCAAAGCGCCGAGCTGTTGGCCAAAGTCGGCTTAGCGGATAAAGCCGATGCGTATCCGTCCCGGCTGTCGGGCGGACAGAAGCAACGGGTGGCGATTGCCCGGGCGATGATGATGAATCCCGACATTTTGCTGTTCGATGAGCCGACCTCGGCGCTTGATCCCGAGCTGACAGGCGAGGTGCTGCGAGTCATCAAAAAGCTGGCTGAGGAGCATATGACGATGGTCATCGTGACCCATGAGATGAATTTTGCAAGAGATGTGGCGGACCGCGTCATTTTTATGGACAATGGCGAAATTGCCGAATCCGGCACGCCGGAGCAGATTTTCCGCAACCCGCAGCTGGAGCGGACGAAGATGTTTTTGAATCGGGTGGGGGATTAAAAATACAGTTGCTTGTTTCGGTGTGTGTCGGGGAGTCGCTGCGCGTGCAGATTATTCTTCCGATCGCTGTTATCCCCGGATTTTTCATTGGAATAGGAATGAAGAGGTGAAAATCCGGGGACAGCTTATGCTTACGATGCGAGCTTTCCTTCGGAAAGCTTTTAGCCGACCGCTACGCTTCTCCGGAACAATTCTGCCCGCTCCGCTTACGATCACCTGTGCAGGCAATATGTTTTTAAGCAGGGAGTATAGTAAGAATAAGAATAAGAGCAAGGGAGATGGCAAAGCGCCATCTCCCTTTTGCAATTGCAGGGCGTACTGCAAACTGGGTCCAAGGCTCCATCCTTAAGCTGATCGCGGACAAAAATGAAGCTGATAACAAGCTAGACACGTATAAGCTGACCCTGCGGTGGTTAAGGAACAATTGACTTTAATACATATCCTCCAAAATCATGTTTATCATGCCTCTCTATAAATTCTGTTGTGCTAAGTCTTTTTTCCTCACGTAAATCATCACCCAAGGCAAAGTTTACTACACGTAGAAGCTACATATTGATATTTATGCGCTATTCGCATAAATTTTTTTAGTATACAAACTGAGCTAAAAATGTACATTAGACACCACTACGCGGTCGGATGGTACTTCCCATCGCTGTTGTGCCCGGATTTCTTAATCAAACTAAAAAGGTTGAAATCCGGGCACAAAGGCGAACGCTATTGCTTGTACAGCCCCATTCGCCCCATTCGCCCCATTCGTTCCTGTTCAACTTGGTGCCGACTTTTTACATATCTCACAAACGAACTATTCCCGATTATGAAAAGGGAACCTGGACCGCCCCAGTGTTGTCTTAATCAAATTAGCGGATTTCCACAAGGTGAGCATCGACTTTATTCTCGGTCAGACGGATAATCCTAAACGTTACAGGTAAAATGAATAATTTGAGAACCTACGGAAAACCCTCAACAACCAAAGATTACAAAGGTGACGGAGTACAGGACTTGATTCCATTGCCTTAAAGGACAAGAACTTGGTATCGTTGCTGATTAGGTGAATATCTAAAAAGGAAAACATAAAAAATGAATTCGCCTATTGCTCGAATGAATAAAAAGCAGCGAAGACCTTCTTCCAACGTTACGAGGCCTGATTACCCTTCGACGGGTTCTATAAAATTCAATGAAAGCTAAACATAATAGAGTTAAAGCTTTAATTTGCTAGGTTTTTATGTAACCGCTGTCATTGTATAATTTCACTCAGAAAGGAGGTAAAAGTAAAAAAATACGGAATATGGCACGAGTAAGTGATACTGCAAAGAGAATCAACCCAACGAGCAGGGTATAGGACAAACACAAAAATTTTAGGAGGTAGAGTATGTTTAAGTTTAGTAAGAAAATGATGACGGTAGTTCTTGCAGCTTCCATGAGTTTTGGGTTGTTTGCAACAACCTCAAGTGCAGCGACAGACTATTGGCAAAATTGGACCGATGGCGGCGGAACGGTCAATGCTGTTAATGGATCAGGCGGTAATTACAGCGTAACATGGAAGAATACCGGGAATTTTGTTGTCGGCAAAGGCTGGACTACTGGATCGCCAAACAGAACGATTAACTACAATGCCGGTGTCTGGGCGCCGTCCGGTAATGGATATTTGGCTCTCTACGGGTGGACGAGAAACTCACTCATCGAATATTACGTCGTTGATAGCTGGGGGACCTATCGACCTACCGGAACGTATAAAGGTACGGTGACCAGTGATGGAGGCACATATGACATCTACACAACAATGCGATACGACGCACCTTCCATTGAAGGCCAAAAATCGACGTTTATTCAGTACTGGAGTGTTCGACAGACGAAGAGACCGACCGGGGGCAACTCCACGATCACTTTCAGCAACCACGTGAAAGCATGGGCGAGCAAAGGAATGAATCTGGGGAATAGCTGGTCTTACCAGGTGTTAGCAACAGAGGGGTATCAGAGTAGTGGGAGCTCTAACGTAACGGTGTGGTAACCACTCAACTGCAAGCTGTTCGACGAACAGGCACGGTTGGGACTGCCTCACGGAAAACCTGAGTAACATCCTGTTTGGTGACAGGAGCCTGGACTAAATCTGTTGTAAAATGATTCATAGGGAAGACCTCTTTTCTGTGAATGTCGTTGTGGTGACTTCATTCTACTAGAAAAGGTCTTCCTGTTTCTATTTACACATAATATTTCACGCTCTCGATTCTTGAGGAAAAAACAGATAAAATTCGGTTTGATTTATAGTAATTTTACTTTTTATAAATAGAATTACTTGTACAAAAGTACACGGTGTATCAACGAAAGGCCATTCTTTAAAGGATGGCCTTGTCGAGTGTTTAACTTTCGTTGGTTGACACTTCATATTTAATTAGTAATTGGATAGGTATCTTGTCGAACCTTAATTCAATTCGATTAATTTTCCTATCCCCAGTTACTGTAATTTTCTTTAGCAGCATATGCACAAGCTGCTTACGCCTTGTATGGCTTGTGTGCCCGAAGATGGTGTTAAAGGACGCTAACAGTTCTCTAACCTATCTTCTGAATATGTAGCCCCGAAATAATCAAATCTCGAGATTTTTTGGGTTATCAAAAGTAATAGTTACAAAATGATTTTACTAGAGAAATTTCTGAATAATCTCAATTTTAACGATGCTGGTGTATCCTTACGCTTTTTGTTTACTCTTTTACATGAATCTTTAAAGCATAATCTGCGGTTCTACTATTAGCCCATGTTGCATAAACGAAAATAATATGATACCTTTTGTTTCCGGGACAACTATTTTTTTATCTTTTATATCAATTTCTTTAAAGTCCTTTTTATTTAGAATTTCACTAGCAGCTACCTCTTTGGGCTCAGAATCAAATACAAGATTTATAGTTGCACCTTTCGGTACAGTAACAGCAGGCTTTGGTTGCATAATTTCCCAAGGGATCCCATACTGAGTCTTTGCACCCCATAAGTAGGACACTAAAACTGTTGGGATTTCCGTATCGTCAGACTTTGCAGTCATGCTTGGTAAGGAAGTACTTTTAAAAAGGTCACAGCCACTCACTATAAATAAAAAAATAAATATGGGTAAAACTTTACCCATTATAAGTTCCCCTTTCTTATACTAAAGTATCATAGAGACAGTTGATGTTATCTCTGTCTCCATGATATTTTACAATATTTACCGTAGGGCTACCATTTCCTCAGCTCTGATTTTTGCGATAACTCTATTTTATAGATCCCCATCTGATACAAAGAATTGGCTATCCGTTAAAACATTCCAGCAGTCCCTTCCTTTCTGATTATTATTTAGGTCCATATTGGTGTGTTGCCTTCCAGTGAATCCATCGGGAAAAACTTTGCTAAAGTAGGCCGCATCCTTATCCTCGTGTGCCGTAGCCATCGCCTTTGCCCAATCTTTGCTAATATATTTACACATTAGAGCGTTCCAGACAGCATGCCGAAAAGCATCTGAAACATCTCCCGAACCACTTCTACCATAATTATTTCTAGTGTATTGGTACGCTTTGTCACGAGCAGATTTAGTGAGAGCCGCATTTACTGGACTGGAAACAGTTAACGCTTTTTCTGAAGGGGTCAATGATGTCCATATTTCATATGTTTCATCATAAGTTACTGTGAATTTATTCAAATCGTCGAAGTGTTGTACTATTTGCTTATCACTTTATGCAGTTCATTTGTGAGAAAATCTTCAAAGGAAATCTCTTTATTGGAGGAAACTTCATTGGAGGGAATATCCTCCGTTGGTCAGCTGGCAGAGGGGGATTCTTTATGAGTCGCGCGCGTATTGTGAACCATCCTATTCTGGGAACGAAGCCGGAGCGGAGCCAGGTGTCTTTTGTTTTTGACGGTCCTCCCATGCAGGGATTGGCTGGAGAGTCGCTCTCGGCAGCGCTGCTGGCGAGCGGCGTTCGTTTGCTGAGAAGGCAAGAGGAATCCGGCACAGCCAGGGGCGTATATTCCGCCATTGGACACTGTAACGAATGCCGATGACGATTCATTCGCTCGGCACTGTCCGCTCCTGTCTGTCCAGGTTGGAGGGAGGCATGATCGTAGAATCAGGCAGACAGCTTTCGAATGAAATTACAGGGAGAATCGTGACATGAATAAAATGGCGCATCTCATCGTCATTGGAGCAGGTCCCGCCGGATTGTCAGCAGCGGCTACAGCATCTGAACAAGGATTGCCGGTCATGGTATTGGATGAGTTTACTGAGCCAGGCGGGAGGATGCCCGGACAATATCATGAGGAAGGCAGCAAAGGATAGTGGGTTAGAAAGCATGTGTCCGATGAGCCTGATCACCCGTTGCAGCGAGCTTGGGGTTGACATCCGCTATGGCGTATCGGTGCATGGCATGGAATATACGACAACATGGGAAATTTCCACCTCCTGTGGATTATTCACTGCCGACTACGTATTACTGGCCACCGGAGCTGCCGCTGGACGGCTGGACGCTGCCAGGCGTGATGTCCAGCGGGGCCGCGCAGGTGATGACCAACGTTCATTATGTTAAGCCAGGGGAACGCGGCATTATTGTAGGCATGAACGTCCTGTCCATGGCGATTGCCCGCGAGCTGTCCGTCGACGGGGTGAAGGTGGTAGCGATTACACTTCCGTGCACCCATCCGCTGGCTGGTGCGGCGGCAAATCCAACAGCCTCCGCGAAGCTGCTGCTTCAGCTGTCAGGTCTGGACCCAGCCGCCTGGATACGTATCGCGGGAAGCCGGCAGCGGCGATGCGATTGGAGGGACTTATCGCACGCTTATCCCTACAGAGGCTTCCGCCTGTGGGATATCCCGATTCGTTTGCGGACGGCCGTGCTGTCCGTCAACGGGCGGGACCGGATCGAATCCGTGACCCTGGTCCATGTCAAACCGGACGGCTCGCCTATTCCCGGCAGCGAGCGCGTCGAACCCGCCGACTTCGTAGCGCTGAGCGGCAGACTGTATCCGCTCGCCGAGCTGGCGGCGGTCGCCGGGTGCGAATTCGTATACAACCCCGAGTTGAGCGGGCATGTACCACTTCACGGTGAGCAAATGGAAACCTCGCTCAAAGGACTGTACGTTGCCGGGAATATTACCGGCATCGAAATCGGCCTGGTCGCCATGGGCTAAGGCCGATTGGCTGCCGCTTCCATGGTCCACGCAGTCGGACTCGGCGGAGCCAAAGGAGAACAGCGGGTACAGGAGGGACGATCCGCGAGGTCGATTTTACACGGAAGAACGGGCTAATTCAGTTTCATCCCGGCATTACAGAGGCGCGAACGCAGTTGTACCAGCAGTGAGAGCAAACCTCTGGCAGCGGAGTATAGCGTATAATCGCTAGTTATGCTGATATGTGCTTACTTTTTTTACATTCCTAATTCGTCTTAAAGGAGAAACGGAAGATGATGCTTAAAGCAAAAAAAGCACGTATAAAAGCTAGACCGTTCGCACTGAACGAGGTGGTATTGGCTGAAGGTTAGCGTTGGGTAGATGTCATTTGAGATGGTTTACGAGTTTGATTTTTAGTCGACTATGATTTATGATAGAGAAAATGTTGGATGGTGCTGGAACAATTGGGTTATGAACTGATTTATTTCATAGTTGTTTGCGCGTGAAGTACACGGGCTGTTTCTTCCTTAACTAGGGAGAGGCAGTCCTTTTTTGTTGGTTTTTTGAGGGATTTTTGAGAGATTTAACTACTTAAAGGAACTGGTCCTCTGATATTAAGGAAATAAAACGTTGCTATATTAGCCAATTGAAAGTTACCCATCTATTTGGAATTTCCTTATAGATTTTGTAATAGGGAAACCATATAATATATAAGTTGCATCCAGTATTTTCCGAAAGTGGGGGATGCGATAGGTTTATGAGAGTACGGCTGATATACATAGTTTATAGTTTAAGTTGACAAAGGGGATAGAGATATGACTATGAAAAAATGGATGTTGAGTTTGACCGCAGTCATGCTGCTATGGGGTACGACATGTACAATGCCAACGACGGAGGCGGCAGGCAGCAGTTCAAAACCGATTGAGGTGTTGTTAAACGCAAAAAAGATGCAGTTCCCGGACGCTAAACCTTTTCAAGATAGTAACGATTACGTGATGGTTCCCATTCGTTTTGTATCCGAGGCCTTGGGAGCGAAGGTCGGGTGGGAGAAAACAGGCGGTCAATTGGCTGTGTCGATCAAAAATGAGGCACATGCCGTTAGCATGACAGTCGGACAAAACACTGCCACTGTGGACGGACAGACCAAAACATATGAAACGAAGATTATTTTGAAGCAGAACCGTACTTTTGTGCCGTTACGGCTTGTAAGTGAAGGCTTAGGTCAGACCGTGGAGTGGGATAAGGTTAGCCGCTGGGTCTGGATTGGGAAGAAGGGAATCGCTACGCTGGAGGATACGGGGCATCATGCGGTGAGTATTGAGCCGTATAAGAAGGCATTTTCTAAAGATCAATTTTTACTTAAAAATAGAAAAGGTCAAGAGTATAGCAAAGCTATAATTTTTAAACAATCAGATTTTCCTGTCAAATTATTGCGCGAAATCTATTCAGTTGAACCTTATACTTCTTTAGAAGGAGTTCCCTACTTAAAAGTCAGGATTAAAACTACGTCTACAGCAAGTCCATTATTTTATATCACGAAGGATAACGATACGAGGTATCGTTATCCTATGGATGAACTTACGCAAGATAACGGTGACGGGACAAAGATGATCTACTATAAAATTTATTCTTCTGTTGACGAAATGTACTATGGAATAAAAAATTATAAATCTTTTAAACTCCAAGATATTCAATATATCGGATTTTATGGTGGGTCTACAGACTACGTACCATTAATGGCCAACCCATGGAAGGGTAATTAATATATGCAGACTACCAAACGCATTTTGTTGTTAATACTGGTAGGGGTATTGATACTTTTACGACTCCCATCTTTTTCATTTTCGATACAGAAGGTATTAGCTAATACAGAAGAAGTTACTCCTTTGAACTATTTTGCGGAAAAGAATAATCGATACTTTGTAGGCATGATGTATTTCGACATGTGGAAGAATACTGCTGGTGGTTGGGTAACTGATGATGGAAAACAACCAAACAAGAACATGCAGGGGATGGCTACATTTACTTATAAGTTTCAATTTCCGGGTCGAAAGATTAAGAACGTAGAGGCTAAATTATACGAACCAACTAACAATCCTGAATATTTTGAGAAATCTCGTTCAGATAGCTATGAAGACTATATGAGTTCAATAAGTGGGGGGCCAAAAGGAGGGACTAAGGATTCTGATATACAACCTTTTCAAAAAAAAGGTTTGGGGACTGACAGTACTGTAATTCCTATTTCGGTAAATATAAGACTAAATGCTGAGAGGCCTAGGGATATAAAATTAGAATCCTGTCCGAATTGTGCTGCTAATGTTGAAGCATACCGCATCTACCAGCCCATCCTGTTCAAGATCGAACTAGAGAGCAACCTGATCGTCAAGCATTTTACAACTGATGGAAAGTCTCTTAACAACGTATTTACACCAATTGAGGATGAACTGAAACCTGATCAAGCGTATGAATTCACCCCACCAACCCATTCAAAATATGAGTATGTGGGCTATAAAAAAAGCACGACAGGCAAACCGCCGAGCGGAGATATTTTGCCGGGAATTGTCCCCGGATTCACCTATGACGGTTCTTTTGGGCAGTTTACCGCTTATTTGTATTACAAAGAAGGTCAGGGCTGCCCGAAGCCCGGGGAAAGCCAAGAGGGAGTGCCCACAGATTGCGAAGATGAGGAACAGCCGCCAAAAGGTGTTGTCTGCTCCCGACCCGTTCCTGGCTTGCGCTTGGAGACTGCCGATCTGGAACCGACAGTATCTGCTGTTATTAAAGCAGATCAGCGTGGTCGGGAACAATTTGACGTGTCCAAAGGTATTCCTACATCTGAGAGCTTGTATGGTCAGGTGCAGGCCAAGAGATACCTTTTTCAGCATAAGTTTGTGAACATGACGGGTCAGTGTACATATACGGTGAACCTAAAACGGGAATATCGGTTGACCTGGCGGCCCAAGGAAAAATCCCGGCGGAATGAAACGGTGAAAAAAACCTATACCTACAAAATCGTCCGTCCTTACTCTTATTGGACGATAGATAATTTGGAGGTGTACGGTATCCAACAGGCAACGCTCCGAAATTATTCGTTACCTAACGAAGCGATCACCCTTCGTCCGAAATTCTATACCCCGCCTTCCTATATTGCAGTGACTGAGGGCAACTTTTATCCGCCTCCTGCACCGGGAACAGTGGATGCAGGTAGTCGCAGCAAGAACGGGGGCAGCAGCAAGCCGAGTGTACCTGACGAACGCAGTGCGCTACAATCCAAGGCAGAAGGAGCTGTTAAGGAAATTGAAGTGGAGAACGATACGCTGATCTTCGAGAACAGGATCATTATGAATCCGGAGCGTGTGAAGGTGAATGGTCCAAAGCCGGGTGTTATTCCCACTTCCGGGACCATTGGGCCGGATGTCCTTTACAATCCGGGGCACGTGATTGATAAGCACAAGATCAATAAGGCCAACACGGTTAGTAGCGGTGACATTACCTTCGCAATTCTTAAAGGGAATATTCGTGGCGGTGCGGATAAGACGTTTACGATACAGGGGATCAACACAGTGACTGTTCATACTCCTGTAGTAAATCTGTCTCGTGTGTCAGACGATGCTGCGCATAATCAAAAAACCAAGCCTACGAAGGGGCGGTCGGCGCTTATTTTGGAGCGTCCCTTCCGAGTGAGCATTTCAACGGCTGGTCCGCATTTAAATATTCCCGGCTATGGGGATCGGGAATATGCCAAGTATGTGCGAACCAAGCAGGTACGGTTCCCGTTTGACGTGTATAACCAAGGAAAAACACAATTCTATGCACGGGGAACCTGGATCGACATCCCGGTGCTACAGCTGGACGCAGACTTTTATTTGCCCGTATGGGTGGATGAAGGCAACTATACAGTGGATTTTCGTACTATTGCTGAAAACGCACCGGACGGGTTCACCGAACAGCGCCATGCCAATAAAGACCTTGCCCATCATGTTGCCAATGATGTGGTCAATATTGAGGTCATCGGACGGATGTATGATTTTCATATCACCGATATTGCCGATTATCATTGGGAGCGGGTATTCCGTCAGCACAAGGGAAGCCCGGTGCATAGCGGCTTGTCCTATTGGACAGGGCTAGGCAGCATCGACGGATTGCCAAGAGGGAATCCGGAGCCTTTTACTCTGCCTATACGTCCTGGCAGTCATCCGTATGAAGGATACCGAAATGTGGCAGTCAAAACAGGCTACCATTTTAAGTTTGATCTCAAAACCAAAGGCAATATGTTCGGCGCCAAGGATGGCATCCGCATCACGCCATCGTTTTATTGGGTAAGCAGGGATGGCCGCCAGCGGGAAGAAGTGGATCTATATACACATGCGGGAAGCCGCAAATTTATTCGGTTGGGATCGGCAGAGGATCGAGAGAAGCGGTATGTTATTCTGAATGAGCGACTGCGCAACGTACCGTCAGACGAAATGCAGGATACAGCCGCCTACAAGTACAAGTATGAACTGAGCGAAACACAGCGGAGCCAGTTGACGCTGGAACGTTATATAGCGCTGTATGCCCAGCGCATCACACGTAAAAAAACATGGATCGGCCGCTACGATTGGCTGGTGCTGCCCTCAGCTGTGCGAACCTTGATCGGCCCGAAGACAAATCTGCCGGAGGGTGTGGATGTCGATCGCGCGAATGCAGCGATTCAGCGCTGGTATGGTGAATATAGTCTGCCTGCCGATGTGTATGTGGTCACCAAAGGGACGAATTTACGTAATGAAAGCCGTCACCGGGTGCTGAACGAACACGCAAATATATTCAAGAAAACAGGCTACATCGTGGTTCGCTTTAATCTGGAGTCGCTTCGTCAGGGAGACACTGGGCACCCACATTTGCAATATATTGATGGCCCGCTACTGAACCAATGGCATTTGGAGGGCTACCGCAGAGAGATACAAGACCCGTACGGTCATACCTTTCATTTACAGGATGGAGATATTGTGTTTTATCATGCAGACCAGTCCAGTCGGGACGATTTCAGCTCATTTGTCCCTCACTAACCGGGAGAAATACAGACGAATTTTCATAAATCTTAACACGAAAAACGGGCTATGAAGATCATTCCCTGGTCCGTTTTCCGGTCACATGTATTTCTCGTCCAACGAATCCGTTCAGGTGTGGTGGAGTGAAAGACTAGTCATGCCGCCACCTTTTTCTATAAAGGTAGACAGCTATGAAACCTGCAAGGAAATGGTTCGCCACGGACTGGGATATTCCATCGTACCCGAAATAATTGTTTCTCCAAAGGATAGACTGCATGCATTTCATTTGATTCTTATACTATTTGAATACTCCTGGCAAATACAGTGATGAAACCGCTATGCACGCTTAAGCGGCCAGTCATCGGAAACCAATCGGCGACTGGCTATTTGGTTTCGCTTGAATCCGAATTGAATTATAGCAGGTATCATGGTAATTAATTGCGTTTTATTTTCGTATATATAGCTTTTTCATTCTGTACTATTTAAAACTCTAAAGATAGATTTGGAGATAGTAAAACGATTACAGTATTATTATGATAGAAAATTTCCTAAGAATTAGCAGTGGAAACAGGAGGTGAATTTTGATCGAAGACACGTACTAATAGATACCAAGGAAATAAGAGATTGGGCTTGTTTCTTTCCTCGACTAATCAACTTCTATATCGATGGGAGCCGGAAATGATGGAATTTAAGGTAAAGGATTTGTTTCTAATCGATACACTAAAGCAAGCGTTCGTCATCAGTGGCAAGCAGGGTCTGAACAATCCGATCCGCGGAGTGACAATCATAGAGGCGCCGGATATTGCCGAGTGGATTAGCGGGGGAGAATTGTTGCTGAGCAGTCTGTACCCGCTGCAATCCTACAATGTCAGCGAACAGAAAGCTTTTATGGCCCAGTTATCCAAAAAACAAGCAAGCGCATTAATTATAAAAACTGGGAGATTTGTCCACGATATTCCTGCCGGCATCATCGAAGCGTCGGAGACGCTCCATTTGCCTGTTATTCAGATTCCGAAACAGGTCCCTTACCGAGAGATCATATATCCGGTGATGGAAGCCCTTTTTAACAACCAGGTGGTAAAGCTCAAATACTTTAAGGAAGCCCATGACAAATTTATTGCGCTTACACTTGCCAATAAAGGCTCGGAACATATTATTGCCTCCCTAAGAAAGCTGATTGGCAATCCAGTGACTTTATATGATCGGAACTTCCATTCCATTTCGTCAACCGATCCTCATTTGGTGCAGTTTGAAGTGCTGGAACACGAGGAAGCGGATGCTGCCCGGATGGATACGGAGTTCCCTTTTTATCGGCAGCGCGTGAGCTATCCGGATTGGGACGGTCGAATATGCAACCATTTTGTCATTCCGGTTGAAACCATGAATCATATCAAGATTCATCTCGTTATTCATGAAACATACAAGGCGGTAGAGGCACTTGATTTCATTGCGATTGAGAACGCGGCCACTTCCTTGTCGCTTGATCTCGTCAAGCAATATGCTGTAGCTGAAGTCGAAATGAAATTCAAAGATGACTTAATTGATGATCTGCTGCATGCCAAAATAGAATCACTGCAGAGCGTATATCAACGGGCCAATCTGATTGGCTGGGATTTGAACAAGATCTATGTCGTCGTGCTGTTCCGCTTGCGGGCCGCAGATGGATACGATGCGATGAAGACCGATCTGTATGAACTACATAATCCATATCAGCGTAAGCTGTATGAATTCATTCATCGGCAGATTCCGGAAGGCACCATCCGGGTCCGGAGCGATCAACTCATTGTTTTGTGGAATGTGGAAAGCGATCAAGAAGACAAATCAGCCTGTGTGCGCAAAATCAAGAAAGCAGCCGAGAGCATTCAGAAAAAGTTTTACAAAAGCTTTCAGCATCTCAATTTGCAGGTCGGCATCGGGAATGCAGCCCATTCGATAACAGAGCTGCCCCGCAGCTATAAGGAAGCCCAGGACGCTTTGCAGCTTGGGACGTTGATGAATGGCAGTTCCGCAATCGCAGCCTTTTCGGATTTGGGTATATACCGTCTGCTATGTCAAATTGAGGACACCGGAGAGTTGGCGAAATTCATTCCGCCTTCGTTAAAAAAATTGCTTGCCTACAAGCAGCCGAACAGGGAGGATTTAATCAAAACGCTGCAAACTTTTTTGCAGCATCATCAAAACGGCGCTAAAACAGCCGAGGAGCTGTACGTCCATTATAAGACAGTGACTTACCGGATTGAGCGCATCAAGGAAATTACAGGCATTGATCTGGAAGATCCGGACGAGGTACTGTCTGTGCAAGTCGGCTTGAAAATTCTCGTCTTGATTGGCGATAATCCTGTCATTTGGCATTTAGATCATGCAAACGTGTGAGTAGAATATGGCTTTTCTATTAAAGCTCCGCTTCATGAGGGGAAAGAAGCTCCCGTGAAACGGAGCTTTTTTGTTGTCCATTTATCCGATATGGATAAAAAGACAGGGCTCTTTTTATCGGGATGCCTCGATGTCATCCCCTTTTTAAGCGTTTACAATTAATGTGCAAGCAAAAAATGGCCTTAAAAAGTGCGAGTTCAAAAAGGTCACTTCCTGCTTCGTGCTTTGCAATCAAAAGTGGATTGTTTGAACAACCTCTAAAAAGTTGCGCCGCGGATAAGCAAAAAACCAATTATTCCGTTCGGGAAACGCGCATATCTAACAGAAAGGATAGATAAGATCATGGATAAGATCCAAACGGAAACCGTTCGCCTTGTCGAGTGGTTGAGCCAATTCGGCCATGACCCGGCTGGTGGCGTCTCGCGCCTGCTGTATTCCAAGGAGTGGACGGCTGCACAGGAAGCACTGGAGCAGTATATGCAAGAGGCAGGGTTCAGCACTTATTACGATGAGATCGGCAACTTGTACGGGCGGCTGGAAGGAAGCCAATACCCTGAACAAACGATTATGAGCGGTTCTCATGTAGACACGGTTCGCAATGGCGGAAAGTATGACGGGCAATATGGCATTATCGCCGCTTTGATGGCGATGCGGACTTTGAATCAGCAGTATGGTCAACCACTTCGTACTTTGGAGGTGGTATCGTTCGCAGAAGAAGAAGGCAGCCGCTTTCCTTATGCCTTCTGGGGCAGTAAAAACCTTGCCGGTGTAGCAAAAAAGGAGGATGTTCAGGACATTGCGGATTTCAATGGCCTTCCGTTTCCGAAAGCGATGGAGCAAGCGGGATTTCGTTTTCGCGATGAGCTGGCGGAGCCGCGCACCGATATTACAGCCTTTGTCGAGTTACATATCGAGCAAGGCAGCGTCTTGGAGCACGAAGGCCTGTCAGTCGGTGTCGTCCACAGCATTGTTGGCCAGCGGCGCTTTACAGTCGAGATCGCGGGAGAAGCGAATCATGCTGGCACGACGCCGATGGGATACCGCAAAGATGCCGTTCATGCAGCGAGCCGGATGATTAAACAAATTCTGGACCTGGCACAAGCGCATGGCGATCCGCTGGTGACAACGGTCGGCAAGATCGAAGTGAAGCCGAACGTGGTGAATGTCGTGCCGGGCAAAGCGTTGTTCACCCTCGATATTCGGCATACGGACAAAGCGGAGCTGATCCGATTCACGGACGAGGTGACAGAGTTGATGCAGCTCACCGCCAGCACAAGCGGGGTGGAATTGAAGATAGACATGTGGATGGATGAGGACCCTGTCCCGATGGATAGTCGGATGATCGACGTATTGCAACGGCAATGTAAGGAATATAACATTCCGTTCAAGCTGATGCATAGCGGAGCAGGTCATGATTCTCAGATTATGGCGAAGTTTGTGCCTACGGCGATGCTGTTCGTTCCAAGCCGTAATGGAATCAGCCACAATCCGGAAGAGTATACCCGCCCGGAACATCTTGCAGACGGGATTCAAGCTTTGACCCATGCGCTGTATGAACTGGCGTATCAAGCATGATTGCAGTGAAAAACAGGACAAGCAGGCAAGCACAAATCAATCTGCGCTGAGGAGAGTGGGAAATGTGAGGGACGCAGGCCAACAGGGAAAGTCGGAATATTGGAAAAAAGTCATCGTCATGCTTTGTCTTGGATGGACAGTAATATGGATTTATCGCACGATCTTGAATCCGATTCTTCCCGAAATTGAACGAGATTTGAATGTGACATCAGATGCGAGTATGGGTCTCATCTTCAGTGTATTTTTCTTTGCCTATACGATGATGCAAATTCCGTCAGGACTGCTGGCGGATAGGTTCGGACGGAAGTCGATTATCATACCGGGTTTCATCCTGTTCACCGCCGGGGCTCTGCTCGTCGGGTTCTCCACTTCGCTCATGTTCATTCTGGTAGCGAGCTTCGTCACGGGACTGGGACAAGGTACTTATTACGGTCCAGCATATTCTCTCTCGTCGGAGACAATCCCCAAGGAGAAGCGTGGCATTTCCACGGCCATCATTAACAGCGGTTCCGCCATTGGCATGGCCATAGGTCTCATTGGCTCGAGCTTTCTTGTGAAGGATGCCGGCTGGAATTGGCGGGTGCTGCTTTTTATTACGGCAGGTCTGGCCTTCAGCCTAATGCTGGTGTTCGCCAAGAATATCAGGAAGACCGCGGCGCCGTCAAAAACGGCTGTGGAGGACACGGAAGAGGGGGCTAAAGATAATTCAACATGGAGACGGCTGCTAGCCGATCCGAAGATGATTGCCTCCTATGTACTTTATTTTGCGACCTGCTACGGATATTACATGATCGTGACCTGGCTTCCATCTTATTTACAGAATGAACGGGGCTTTCAAGGGTCAGCCATCGGCTTTGCAGCGGCATTGGTTGCCTTCAGCGCCATACCTGGAGCCCTGCTATTCAGCCGGCTGTCCGACAAGTTTATGCACAAGAAGATTACGTTTATTATCATTTTGGAACTGCTGGCTGCGACAATGTTATATTTGACTGTTTCGGTAAATACGAACACCTTGCTTATCGTCTGCCTTGTGCTGTACGGCTTTCTTGGCAAGCTTGCCGTCGAGCCTGTCTTAATCTCGTATGTAGCGGATATCGCGCCAAAGCAAGGGGTAGGGGCAACATTTGGTTTCTTCAACTTCTTCGGCATGATTTCATCTGTTGTTGCTCCCTTCGTCACCGGTCTCATATCTGATGCGACGGGCAGCAAGGTATTGGGCTTCTATCTGGCGACGATCATCATTGTCATCGGGGCGGCGGTAATGCTGCTGACCAATATGAAGAAGAAGCCTCAGTTATCTTAAAGTTTCCCGGTTTTCAACATCTGCGATTGTACAATCCGTCCTGGAATCAGGTTCATTAAAAAAAGGAGAGTGTGTAACATGGGTTATCCAAAAGATTTGTTATCGAGCCGTTCCATTATCAAGCGTGGCAACTTCGCCTTAATTCCGCCGGAGGGTTTGGTTAAAAATATTGTGCCTGGCTTTGAACAATGCGATTTGACGATACTGGCTTCTCCGCGTCTAGGCGCCAAATTCGTCGATTATGTGGTGACGATGCACGAGGGCGGCAAGAACGTGCAAGGCTTCGGTGAAGCTGGCGTGGAAACATTCGTGTACTGTATGGAAGGGCGGGTGAAGGCTTCTGCGGATGAAGAATCATACTTGCTGCAGGAAGGCGGGTACTTGTATTGTCCGCCAGGCGTAAAGCTGTACTTGAAGAACGAGCAGGCTGAAGATACCCGGTTGTTTTTGTACAAGCAGAAATATACGCCGCTTGAAGGAAAAGACTCCTCGCCATGGATTGTTTCAGGGAACGTGCACGATCTTGAGCAGATCGATTATGACGGCATGACGAATGTAAAGCTGAAGGATTTACTTCCAACTGATCATGCATTTGATATGAATTTTCATATTCTGTCGTTTGAACCCGGCGGCTGTCATCCGTTCGTGGAGACGCATTATCAGGAGCATGGGGCGATTATGCTGTCCGGTGAAGGCGTCTACAATCTGGACAATGAGTGGATTCCGATTAAAAAAGGAGATTACCTGTATATGGGACCTTATGTGCCGCAAGCGACCTACGCTGTAGGCAGAGAGCCATTCGCCTACTTGTATTCCAAAGATTGCAATCGGGATGCCTCCCTATAAAGGACAGGAATTGACTGCCTTCTGTTGCCGTCCGAATCGGCAGCAGAGGGTGGAATACGTGCAAAGAGGGGATAGACATGAGAGTAACCAAACGAGAACTGCATGAGCTTATCCAAACAAAATTGTCCCGCGCCGGATTGTCTGCCGACCATGCGGATGTGGTGGCGGACGTGCTCGTTCATGCCGATGCCCGCGGTCTTCACTCGCATGGGGCCATGCGTGTCGAATATTATGCGGAGCGCATTGTGAAAGGCGGAACGAACGTAAATCCCCGTTTTGTGTTCGAGAAGACAGGACCATGCTCCGCCGTCTTCGACGGGGATAACGGAGCCGGGCATGTGGCGGCCAAGCAGGCGATGCAAGAGGCAGTGAATATCGCCAAGGAAAATGGTGTCTCCGTAGTCGGGGTAAGACGTATCGGGCACAGCGGCTCCCTATCTTACTATGTGCAGCAAGCGGCACGGGAAGGGCTAATTGGCATTTCAGTCTGCCAATCCGACCCGATGGTCGTGCCTTTCGGCGGGGCCGAGCCTTATTACGGCACGAATCCGATTGCCTTCGCCGCACCAGGAGAAGGCAATGCACTCATTACCTTCGACATGGCGACTACCGTCCAGGCATGGGGAAAGATTTTGCATGCCCGTTCAAAGCACGAGCCGATTCCGGATACGTGGGCGGTGGATGAACGGGGCGTAAGGACGGATGACCCGTTTAAAGTGCACGCACTGCTTCCGATTTCAGGGCCAAAGGGGTACGGCTTGATGATGATGGTCGATGTGCTGTCCGGCATCCTTCTTGGTTTACCGTTCGGCAATCAGGTCAGCTCTATGTACCACGACCTGACCGAAGGCCGCAATCTGGGCCAGCTTCATATTGTGATTAACCCGTCCTTTTTTACCGATTTGGATACGTTCCGGCACAATATTTCGAAAACGATGTGTGATTTGAACGGCATTAATCCGGCGCCTGGCTTTGAGCGGGTACTCTATCCGGGACAGAATTATGACCTGATCGAGCAGGAGAACGAAGTTAACGGCATTGAGATTGTAGCCGAGGTATATGACTATCTTGTATCCGATGTCGTTCATAACAACACGTATGATCATAAAGATCCTTTTGCAACGTAACACTTGCATGATAAGAAATGTTAATTAATCAAAACGGACAAGTGAGGTGAACCAGGAATGCTGCATACAATCATTAAAAGAAATTCGTATCAAGATTCGGTCAATTTGATGCTCTTGACCAATTATATTTCTGCGCTTGAAGGTGTGATGCAAGCGTCTATCATGATGGGGACGCCAGCTAACAAAGACATTATGTGCAATTCCGGGTTGTATACAGATGAGCTGGAGCCGGCCGGGGCCAACGATATGTGCATTGTCATCGATACCGAGACGCACAGCGGACTGGATGATATTCTCGTTGCCGTTGACAGCTTTTTAAGCGATCAATCTGTCAACAGCAGCCAGTCCTCAACCGAGAGCGTACGCTCGTGGGAGCGCGCGTTGAAGGAGAACCCGCATGCCAACTTGGCGATTATTTCGGTACCCGGCCAATACGCGGCGGCAGAAGCGGATAAAGCGCTTGATTACGGACTGCATGCCTTTATTTTTAGCGATAATGTACCGGTAGAAGAAGAGTTGAGTCTGAAACGGAAGGCCCATGACAAAGGGTTGCTCGTGATGGGCCCTGATTGTGGTACAGGTGTGATATCAGGCGTTCCGCTCGCCTTCGCGAATCGGGTAAAAGCGGGCAATATCGGTATCGTCGGTGCATCGGGCACAGGCATTCAAGAAGTGACTACGCTGATCGACCGCATGGGCGGCGGGATCAGTCACGCGATTGGCACCGGGGGGCGTGACCTCTCGGAGGGCGTTGGAGCGATTACCATGCTGGACAGCATCCGCGGACTAGCGCATAACGAACAGACCGAGGTAATCGTCATTATTTCCAAGCCGCCGTCCGAGACGGTGCGCGAGAAGGTCGTAAGTCAGCTACAGGGGCTGCCGAAACCGGTGGTGACTCTCTTCCTGGGGGAGAAACCGTCCGGGCATGAAGGGAATGTCTATGAAGCTTATACATTGGAGGAAGCGGCGATGATTGCGATTGATCTGGCAAAAGGCGCCGCCGTGCAGCCGTTATATAGCATGCCGATTGATGTGCCGAAGACCGCATTGAACCCGGGGCAAACCTCGATTCAGGGTTTGTATGCAGGCGGCACATTAGCTGCCGAAGCAGCTATGCTCATCGCGGATGCCCTTCAACTGAAGGATGGGCTTATCCATGAAGCGGGTTATGTCCTCAGATCAAACGGCCATGTCATAGTTGATTTAGGCGACGATATGTACACGCAAGGCAAGCCGCATCCGATGATCGATCCGGCTACCCGGATTCAGCATATTGAGAAGGCTGCGCAAGATCCAGCCACTGCGGTCATTTTATTCGACGTCGTGCTGGGGTACGGCGGTCATGACGACGTGGCGGGCGTGCTGGCTCCGGCCATTGAGAAGGCCGCAGCCAAGGCGAAGACTGAAGGGCGCAACCTCTATTTTGTAGCTGCTCTGTGCGGTACCCATCAAGATCCGCAGTCGTATGCAGAGCAGAAGCGCAAGCTCGAACAGGCGGGCGTGGTAGTCAAAGAGAGCAACAACCAGGCGGTACGCACCGTGCTGGCTATGATGCAGCTCGTTCTCGAAGACGTGCCGAAGACGCACCGTCCGGCAGCCAAGACCGTTCCTGAGATGTTCTCTGCCTCTGCCGCAATCGAAGCATTGCTTGCCGGGAAGCCGTCTGTCATTAATGTGGGGCTGCGAAAATTTACAGAATCCATTACTGCAAGCGGGGCTCCGGCAATCCAGTACGATTGGAGACCGATAGCGGGCGGCAGCGTAAAGATGCAGCATATATTAAATCAATTAAAAGATTACCGCTTTACGAGTTAACGATAATCAACTGCCTATGAACTGCTTCTATGTCGAACAATCAACGTTGCAGATGAGCACCCAGGAGGGAATATCATATGAAATATCAGACAATTGATGAAGCCAATCGGGCGGTTATTGACAAAATTGCTGGCGGAGCACCGTTTCTCGTCGATGTAGTACCGGCACATACCGTCATTCCGGAGTTGGAAGGCAAGACGCTGCTGCATGCGGGCCCGCCGATAGCATATCAGGACATGACGGGCCCCATGCAAGGCTCGTGCGTAGGTGCTGCTTTATTCGAAGGCTGGGCCAAGGATGAAATGGAGGCCCGCAGCATGCTCGAACGGGGCGATATCCATTTCATCCCGTGCCACCATGTCAAGGCAGTCGGGCCTATGGGGGGAATCACATCGGGTAATATGCCGGTATTTGTAGTCAATAACCGTTCAGAAGGCAATGAGGCTTACTGCATTATGAACGAAGGGATCGGCAAGGTGCTTCGCTTTGGCGCTTATTCAGAAGAAGTCATCACCCGCTTGACATGGATGAAGGATGTGCTTGGTCCGACGCTTTCCCGGGCGCTCCATGCGACGAAGGAAGGTCTTAACCTGAACGTCATGATCGCGAAAGCCGTTACGATGGGAGATGAATTCCATCAACGCAACATTGCCGCTTCGCTCGTCTTTTTGAAAGAAATCAGCCCTTATATTGTCAATCTTGATATGGACAAACAGGAGATGCAAAGTGTTATCAAATTTTTGGCGGATACCGATCAATTCTTCCTTAATATCATGATGGCGGCGGCCAAGGCTGTAATGGATGGGGCCCGCACGATCAAAGCAGGCACGGTCGTAACCGCCATGTGCCGGAACGGACAGGACTTTGGCATCCGCATTAGCGGCATGGGAGACGAATGGTTTACCGCACCCGTAAATACGCCGCAGGGGTTGTTCTTTACCGGCTTTTCACAAGCGGATGCCAACCCGGACATCGGCGACAGCGCGATTACGGAAACGTTTGGCGTTGGGGGGATGGCGATGATTGCAGCTCCAGGCGTTACGCGGTTCGTCGGGGCCGGAGGATTTCAAGATGCCTTGACAACGAGCAATGAAATGGTCGAAATCTCGATCGACCAGAACTCCAACTTTACTGTTCCGACCTGGAATTTCCGCGGAATTTGTCTTGGTATTGATGCCAGAAAGGTAGTGGAAACGGGAATTACGCCAGTCATTAATACTGGTATAGCCCACAAGGAGCCGGGTGTGGGGCAGATCGGCGCAGGTACAGTTCGTCCGCCTGTCGAATGCTTTGAGAAGGCGCTTGAAGCTTATGCGTCAAAGCTCGGACTTCTGTAGAGCGCCGCTTTATACGTCTTGTCTCATGGGAGAGGAGATTCATGCCGGACTTACGGCACTCCTCTCGCGGAGGCCGATTGGCCGTGTCCACAGCATCTTCGAGAACGGAATCAACCTGGCTATGGAAGATGCATTGATTTTTGTCGGAACAACGAAAAACGGCAGAGTTCCATTCGGCATTCATATGGGACAAGAAAGTGTCAGAAGGCTGCGTTTTTATATCAAGTGCAATGACGAAGTTGTTGCCAGGACGCCGGACATGCTTCAATTCTGTCATCCCCAATATCCGGTGACACTTGATCTATCGCAAGCCACGCCATTCCATTATGAAATCAGTGCCTATCGTTACAGTAGTTTTCTTGATTTATTTCACGTGGATACATTCATGAAAATATGCCTCACTTGGGGGATGACGACCGGACTCGGCGTCGAATGGGACCGATTTCTAGCGAGTGATTACAGGCCAGATGATCGACAGTACGCTACGATAAGGCAAACGGAACAATTGCTCGACGCCTTGTTATCCGATGAAGTCCAGGCCATCGAGGCGCCTTTGCGCTATTTTCTGGGGCGTGGGCCAGGACTAACGCCGTCGGGAGACGATTTCCTTATCGGATTGTTGGCCGTTCATAGGCTGACCGGCGCTTTTAACTCAGCGTTTGTGCCCATCTTGCATCATATTTTGGAAACAGAAGCAATTACGACAGACGTAAGCAAAGCCTATTTACTTCATGCGCTGCACGGCCAATTCAGTGACAAGATAACCCGGGTACTGAACGCGATGGTTATGAAAGATGCCTCTTATTTTCAAACCAGGCTTTCGCTATTGCTGCAAACCGGACACAGTTCCGGAATCGATACGGCATTCGGGATCGCCAATGCCATCATGGCCCTAAGGAGGTATAAACATGTCAGAACGAGTTGTGATTGCATTGGGGGGCAACGCCATTTTGCGGCCTCACCAGGAAGCAACCTATGAGAACCAGCTTGAAAATGTACGCAGCAGCAGTGAAAAGATTGCTGATATCGTGGAGGCGGGCTACGAAGTCGTCATTACACATGGTAATGGTCCGCAGGTGGGATTGATTTTGCAGCAAAATGAAGAAGCGAAAGAGGTGGTCTCTCCTTTTCCGCTGGACGTGTGTAGTGCGGAGTCCCAAGGATTAATCGGCTACATGCTCGATCAATCCTTGAAGAATGAACTGCGGAAGCGGGGGCTGACGCAGCAGGTCGTCAGTGTGCTGACACAAACGCAGGTATTCGAGGAAGATGAAGCCTTTCAGCATCCGACCAAGCCAATCGGCACCTTCTACAGCGAAGAAAAAGCCAGACAAATGATTCAGGAGAAAGGCTGGAACATGCGGGAAGATGCGGGGCGGGGATGGCGTCGCGTCGTTCCTTCGCCGCAGCCGCAGTCTATTTTGGAGGCAGAAACCATTATGAGGCTTGTCGAGAGCGGAGCGATTGTCATTGCTTCCGGGGGCGGAGGCATTCCGGTTATTCGGCAAGCGGACGGCACGATTAAAGGCATCGAAGCGGTAATAGACAAGGATCGCAGCGGCCGCAAATTGGCCGAGGAAGCGAACGCCGATATCTTCATGATGGTGACAGACGTGCAAAATGTTTTCATTCATTACGGAAAGCCGGAGCAGCAGACGCTAGGCCATATCAGTATGGAGGAAGCCAAACAGTACGTTCAGGAGGGACATTTCTCCACAGGCAGTATGGGACCGAAGATGGAGGCGGCTATATCCTTTGCAGAACAAGGAAAACACACCATTATATGTTCAATCGAAGATGCTGTTTCGGCTCTCAGGGGAACAGCTGGCACGCATATTTCCTGATTAGCTGGCACAGTCAGAGAAGATGCAAGTGGCAAATCACCCATGCAGCAACCGTTTCCTGGTATTCAACCGGGGAACGGTTGTTTAGTTTTTTCTAAAAAGAGCTCGTGGTTATAGAACGTAGTATATTCTCTTACAGCCTGCTCATGCTCAACTTATATAGATCATTTTTTGCAAAATTCTCAATCAGCTCTCATTCTGCCATGTTTGGTCAACAACACGGATTTGTGTAGAGAAATCCCCGGATATTTAAACGCTTTTGGGATAATAGCAAAACTATAATAAAAAGGAATTTAAATTATGTAAGCGCAATCATTTTGGGTATTTGCTTGTCATCACAATACAATTGAGGAGGACGACTTGGATGGCTCAAAGGAAAGGCGCATGGCGAAAGGAAAGCTTGACCGCCGCGTTGGCAGTGATGCTGGCGATGACGGGCACGACCGGAGGTGTGGCTGCGGAAGACTTGTCTGAGCCGACGACGCTACAGGCGGAATCAGCAATTGCTACTGGACAGTATCGCAGTGGCAGCATCCAGCTGGAAAAGCTGGATCGCGGTTTGGTAGCTGCAGTGACGCAGGAGGGTGTGTTTTTAAGCTGGCGGCTGTTGGCCCAGGAAGTGAATGGCTACGGCTCGACAGGGCTGACGGGAGCGAACTTTAACGTATACCGTGACGGCAAAAAGATTGCGATGGTGACCGACAGCACCAACTATGTCGATAAGGAAGGAACCGGAAATGCGGTGTACAGGGTGGCTTCGGTCGTTAATGGAAAGGAAAAGGATTGCAGTGCCAAGGTGAAGCCATGGCAGCAGGGGTACTATGAGCTTCCTCTTCAAAAGCCTGGCGATGGAGTCACACCTGCGGGTGAATCCTATACCTACTCAGCAAATGATATGAGTGTGGGAGATGTGGACGGAGACGGACAATATGAATTTTTTGTCAAATGGGACCCGTCCAACTCCAAAGATGTATCGCAGAAGGGGTATACCGGAAATACGTATGTCGATGCCTATACGGTTGAGGGCAAGCTGTTATATCGGATTGACCTGGGGGTAAATATTCGCTCAGGTGCTCATTATACACAGATGATGGTGTACGATTTTGACGGCGACGGTAAAGCCGAACTGATGTTCAAGACAGCTCCGGGCACCAAAACGATTACTTTTGACAAGAAGGGTAAGCCCAAAAAAGAAAAGTATATTACTTTGCCCCGTGAGGATCACAAAGCAGGCATTACGCATCAGGATGATTACCGCTTAAGCCGTGAGGATTATTATGAGCATGTGGTGAACATGTTCATGAACTGGACCAAACACCAAGAAGTGGTCAAAGGCCAGTGGCCTGCTACGCTGGAGGAATGCTTTGGTATTCCACCAAAGTATAGCTATCCGTTATCCCGAAAGGATGCGAAAAGCCTGACGGATTACTTTATGGATGTATACGCGCCTGCACGGAGCGACAAAAACAAGCTGAGAGAGTTCGAAGGCTTCATTGTGGATGGGCCGGAGTATTTGACCATTTTCAAAGGAAAAACGGGAGCTGAACTGGATACCATCCGCTATGAGCCGGAACGTCATGACGATGGTCTCATGTGGGGGGATTACGCTATGGCCCGGATTGAACCCGCCAACCGTGTCGACCGTTTCCTGGCAGGGGTGGCTTATCTGGACGGCCGCAAGCCTTATGCTGTATTTGCACGCGGCTATTATACCCGTTCCACGCTGGTCACCTATACATGGGACGGACACCATCTGCAAAAGCACTGGATGGTGGACAGCGGCTGGACACCGATGACCAATCCGTTTAACGACAGCCCGCACGGGCGTGACGGAACGGACCCGAAATTCGGTACCTTGACCACACAGGGAGCGCATTCACTTAGCGCCGCGGACGTAGATGGTGACGGCAAGGACGAAATCGTATACGGGTCTGCCACCCTTGACCATGACGGCAGCCTGTTGTACAGCTCATTTGACGTCATGCCTCCGCAAAGCGCGATTCCCGGCGAAACAGCCAGACTGGGACATGGGGATGCGCTGCATGTGACTGATATTGACCCGGATCGTCCGGGGAAAGAAATCTTTATGGTGCATGAGGGCGGCACCTATGCACCTTATGGCTATTCGCTTCGGGATGCCAAGACAGGCAAAGTCATCTACGGCGGTTATTCGGGCAAAGATACAGGTCGGGGTATGGTTGGCGATATAGACTCTGATCAGCGGGGGCTGGAAACATGGGCCATAGGCTTATGGACCGCTGCTGGCAAGCAGCTTGATACGAGGATGCCTGGTACCAATATGAGCATCAAATGGGCAGCGGATATGACGACCCAAATCGTGAACGGGGCGATCGACGTAACCCCGGCCATTGAAGATTGGAAGCGAGGCACATTGCTGACGGCAACGGGCACCAAGACGAACAACTATACGAAAGGAACACCATCGCTGGTAGCTGACATTTTCGGAGACTGGCGGGAGGAAATGCTCGTCCGTACAGCGGATAGCTCGGCGATTCGTATCTATTTGAGCACCGAGCCTACAGCGCATAAATTATATACGCTGATGCATGATCGGCAGTACCGGGCGGAAGTAGCGCGTCAAAATACCTGCTATAACCAGCCGTCCTACACGAGCTTTTACTTCGCATCCGATATGGATTGGGCGAAGGTGCCGATTCCCAAGCTCTACACGCCAAGAGCCTTGATGGAAGAAGAGAACAGCGACGAAGCGGAAACAATAGAGGCATCGGAGGTCGATGGCAAGGCAATCGATGTAAAAAAAGTAGATGAAGCGGAAAGAGATGCGAAGGAATTGAAGTCAGACTCGGCAGACCCAGCAGAGAGTTTATAACAGCAAACCGGAAGCCTGAGACCTTTCGCCGCATGTATCATGATTGAATTTAGAAAATGGCAAGCCTCTGCTTATTTGGAGGCTTGCTATTTTTCATTTTTAGAGCCTTTCAAATGGCTTATCCAATCCTTGCCAAGGGCAGATACAAAGCTTTATTAAGGCTTAAATGGGCTGACCGGATTCTGGTCCTGAAGGACGGACGTCTGGTTGAACAGGGCTCTCATAATGCATTGCTGGCCCATAAGGGCTTTTACAGCGCTTTATATGAGGGGCAGTTGGAGAAGCAAGGCTCTTAGGCAAGGATGTAGCTAAGGCATAAAAAGGACCACTTTAGGGGCAGCCCTTTTTATGTCTATTTTTTATACGGATTTCGTAACCGGGCTGTTTAAGGGGGCAGGTTCAAACTCAGTCGCTGCCGGGGTCATCTCCACTTGTTTATCGGGATGGAACTCATTTTCCGACTTGGCGACGATGACGGTAGCAACTCCATTGCCAATCAGATTGGTGATGGCGCGTGCTTCGGACATAAAGCGGTCCACACCGAGCAGCAATGCCATTCCCGCCAGCGGGATGGAAGGGAACGCCGCGAGTGTAGCTGCCAGCGTGATAAACCCGGAGCCTGTGACGCCCGCTGCGCCTTTCGAGGTCAGCATAAGAATACCAAGCAGTGTCAGCTGCTGCCATAAGGTCATATCGACACCGGATGCCTGAGCGACGAATATGGCGGCCATGGACAAATAGATGGCCGTACCATCCAGGTTAAACGAATAGCCCGTCGGAATAACCAGCCCGACCACCGACTTGGAGCAGCCGTATTTCTCCATTTTGTCCATCATGCGCGGCAGGGCAGATTCGGACGATGAAGTGCCGAGTACAAGCAAAATTTCTTCTTTGATGTGAGCAATAAACTTAAAAATACTGAAACCATACATGCGAGCGATCAGGCCGAGCACAATGATCACAAATAAGGCCATCGTCAGGTAAACAGAACCCATCAGCTTGCCAAGAGAGGTCAATGATCCGATACCGAATTTGCCAATGGTATAGGACATAGCACCAAATGCCGCGATTGGCGACAATTTCATGACCATATTGACGATGCCAAAGAAGGCTTGCGACAGCCTGTCGAACAGGACAATGACGGGTTTGGCTTGCTCTCCCATGCCCGTCAGAGCCAGCCCGAAAAGGATGGCAAAGAGCAGGATAGGCAGCAGCTCTCCGCCTGCCATAGCGCTTACTACATTTTCAGGTATAATACCGACGATAAAATCAACGAATCCATGACTTGTTTCCGCTGCTTTTTGAGCGTATTGAGATACGTCTCCGGTTGCCTTGCTCACATCAATGCCCGCTCCCGGTCTTACGAGGTTGACCACAATCAGACCGATGGCCAGCGCAATCGTGGTAACGATTTCAAAATAGAGAAGCGCCTTGCCGCCGATACGACCGACCTTTTTCATGTCCCCCATGCTGGCAATGCCGTGCACGACCGTAAAAAATACAATGGGTGCGATGACCATCTTAATGAGCTTGATAAAGGCGTCTCCGAGCACTTTGAGCTTTTCACCTGTTGCAGGAAAAAAGTGGCCAAGGAGAATGCCCAGAATAATAGCGATAACGACCTGAACCGTCAAGTTTTTAAAATTTATTTTCAGTTTCATAGGGATACGCTCTCGCTTTCTTTTGAATTTTGAAAACGCTTTATTTTCTGTATCCCCAGTGTAAGAGCTATGTTTTTGGCGAACAAGAATACGGTCATAACGTTCTTTTTGGTCTTTATGGTCCTTGAATCATACTCATCAGGTCTGATCCGATAAGGGGAGTGAACTCTGAATAAAGCACGCGCAGATGCTCCTTCCAACGTGCACGCTCGCCCTCGGACAGACGGGTAATTGTAATGTTTCCGTTCTGCTGCAGCTGGCTAAGCCAATTAGCATTTTCATCGGTTTCCCGTTGGTTCCAACGCGTTGTTTCCTCAAGCGCCTCCTGCAGCACCAGCTTAGCATCACTTGGGAGACTGTCCCAATAGGATTTGTTAAAGATGACGGCATAACCCAGATAGCTGTGGTTGCTGACGGTCATATAACGTTGCACCTGATAAAACCGTTTGGTAAGGATATTGGATATCGTGTTCTCTTGCCCATCTGCTGTGCCTGTCTCCAGGTTGTGATATATTTCATTGAAAGGCGTGCTAATGGTCGATGCCCCGAGCGCTTCAAACTGACGTTCCAGTACCTGGCTTGGCTGGATGCGGAATTTCAAACCCTTAAAGTCTGCGGGTTGGCGAATGGGACGGGTGTTGTTGGTGATCTGCCGAAAGCCGTTGGACCAGAAAGCGATACCTTTCATTCCATAGGGTTCAAGGGTTTGCGATAACCGCTTGCCCAGTGGCCCGTTTAATGCCTGATCGACCTCAGCTTGATTTTCAAAGGCAAACGGGAGGTCCATCACCAGCCAGGCCGGATCAATCGCATTCAAATTGGAGAATGAAGGAGCTATCATCTGGATTTCTCCCCGTTGCAGTGCAGCCACTTCCGTGGTTTCTGAGTAGCGAATTCCATTGGGAAACACCTGAATCTCAATCCGGTCTTTGGATTTTTCCTTGACAAGCTGTGCAAAACGAGCAGCAGCCAGTCCTTTGGGCGAATTTTCGGCCACGACATGGCTGAATTTGATCACAATCCGATCCTTCAGACCGGTAAATTCATCGTCATAAGGGAGCTCTTCACCAAAATCTTTTTGAATACCAATCACATAAGCCGTTAGAATGCCCAGTATGAGCAAAACGGCAAATCCAACAGCTCTTTTCACAAAGTAACCCCCTCTGTTGCTATATTAGATCCATTATTTCACAATGATATTCAAAGGTAAACGCTTTAGTAGGGAAGGATAAAATGATGAACAGACTTCGCATGTATTGGAAAATTATGATACTTTCATTTGGGGTCGTGCTGTTCTCTCTTTTGATTGGCGGTCTTTTTTTGCTGGGTATCGCCACCCGGATCAAGGAAGAGGAACTCAAACAGCGCCTTACGATTACGGCTCAGACCGTTGCGAACCTGCCGGACGTAGTGGAACGAATTAATGATCCGAATGCTTCTGTCGTGATTGCGCCTATGGCGGACAAAATTCGGATATTAAACAACGCGTCTTATATTGTCGTACTCGATATGAACCGCAAACGGTTGTCTCATCCGCTTTCAGAGCGAATTGGCGGAACGTTTCAGGCCAGGGATGATGATGCCGCATTTGCTGAGCATACGTATGTCTCCAAAGTTCGCAGCGAAGCGGGGATCGGATTACGTTCCTTTGTCCCGATTATGAATTCTTCCTCGGAGCAGGTGGGTGTCGTTGTAGCGGGTGGCCTGCTGCCAAGCGTGACGGAAATCATCCGGCAGGAAAAACAATCCATCATCATGACTTCGCTGCTGTCGATGATGTTTGGTGTGATTGGCTCTGCCTTGCTGGCTCGCCATATAAAGCTCCAGATGTTCAATCTGGAGCCGCAGGAGATTGCGAGAATGTTTCGTGAGCGAAGTGCAGCCTTTCAGGCAATGCACGAGGGGGTCATTGCCATTGACCGCAACTGTATCATTACCATTTTCAATGAGCGGGCCAAACAAATTTTCGATATTCACCGCGACGTAACAGGATTGCCGATCCGTGAGGTCATTCCGGATACCCGTTTGCCAGAGGTGCTTGAGTCGGGAGTTGCGATTTTGAGCCAGGAGCTGAAAATTGGCGAGACCATTATTTGGAGCAACCGAATTCCCATTCGCGAACAGGGAGTTACGATGGGGGCGATCTCCATATTTCAGGACAAAACCGAGGTGACGCGAATGGCTGAGGAGCTCACAGGCGTGAAAGAGTTTGTCCATGCGCTTCGTGCACAAAACCATGAGCATATGAACAAAATGCATACCGTTGCCGGCTTGCTCCAGCTAGGACAGCAGAACGAGGCTTTGAACTATCTGTTCGAGGTGACAGAGCAGCAAGAGGAGATGACACGCTTCCTGCAGAAGCATTTCGATGACGATGGAGTTGCAGGTTTGCTGCTAGGCAAAATTAGCCGTGGCAAAGAGCTTGGCATTGATATTAGGATCGATCCTGACAGCAAAATGAATGGGTTTCCCTGGCTGGTTGATCGGCATGATTTCGTTTTGTTGCTCGGAAACCTAATTGAGAATGCCTTTGATGCGCTGGCAGATACAGAGGCCAGCTCCAAGGAGATTTATGTCAGCATCCGGCAGGATGACGAATATATGTCCATATTGGTCGAGGATAACGGCTGTGGCATGTCGGAGCCGACGCAGAAACGAATGCTCGAACGCGGATTTACGACCAAGGACGGAGAGAGCCGCGGTATGGGGCTGTATTTGCTGAGCGGAATTGTCAACAAGGGGAATGGCCGCCTGACATGCGAGTCTTCACTCGGCTTGGGAACTTCGATAGAGATTCTATTCCCGTTAAAGGAGAGAGGGAGCGACGATGAGTAAACATATAAAATCATCTTTTCGTGTGCTGTTGGTCGAGGATGATCCAATGGTACAAGAGGTAAACCGGCAGTTTATCGAACAGATTGACGGGTTCCAGGTCATTGGTGTGGCTTCCAATGGACTGCGGGGGGTGGAGCTGATCGAGGAGCTGAAGCCTGATCTGGTTTTTCTTGATGTGTTCATGCCGTCGCTGGACGGGATATCGACCTTGCAGCGTATCCGTTCCATGGCATTGCCTGTAGATGTGGTTGTCGTGACCGCCGCGAAGGACACGGAGACGATCCGCGAAATGATGCGAAACGGAGCGTTCGATTATATCATTAAACCGTTTAAGGTAAAGCGTATCCATCATACGCTGGAGCGTTACCGGGTGCAGCAGGCCGGATTATGGGGGGAAGAAGTAGGAACCCAGGAAGAGCTGGACCTCATTATGCAAAATGGAGAAGCTGCCAGCGAATCAATCAACCCTGCTCCAATATACGAGGAATGGGCCATGTCTTACGATGAGCTGCCAAAGGGATTGAATGCTGCTACCTTAAAGCAGGTACTTGCGGTCATGGAGCAGCATGGTGGCAAGCTGTCTGCCGAAGAAACCGCGGAGGGAGTTGGTATTGCCCGTGTAACGGCAAGAAGATACCTGGATTATCTGGAGAAAAGGGGTATTGTTCGCCTTGTTGTGCATTATGGCGGAGTTGGTCGCCCCGTTAATCGGTATGAGCTGCTGCGTGATCAATATGACCATATATAACAATATGGACAATACTAATCCTGAAAATGGAGATGTGATACGAATTATGCCTAATCCAGCAGATGGAAAGTCATATTTTAAAGTCCAAAATAAGGGTGGGGGATGGCTTGATGAGTTTAGCAATTTCCCATCAAATGCTACGAAACAAGAACTGAGAGATTTGACTCATTTTTATTTTGAAAAGTAGAGGTGAAGTGTAATGATAAACTTGTTAAATGTTCAAGAGGAGGAAAAGCACTCATTCAGCATGAGTTGGTATACCATTCAAAATTACAGACTGGTTAAGGAAAGTGATTTCATAAAAAAAATAACAAATCAGATATAGTGCATATGGAAATTTATACCGTTAACCAAGAAGTACCATGGTTATCGGTTATTAGCAGGGGAGTAACAGTAGAAAAATTAAGTGAGTAGAACTTATTCAGTTTACTAATGGGTTTACGACCCCAACAACAAGATCGTAAAATACAAGCAACAAACACAAATACTTAAAACCAAACTTTCAAAAGCTCTTTCCGACTTGAATTATGAGTAGGAATGAGCTTTTTTTGCATGCTCAAAATTAAAGGAGGATGTACCGATTTTAAGGTAGAGAAGAGATGCAAAAGTTTTTTAGAACGTACGGAACATTTGGATGTGGTAGCTGGCCAGAAGATGGACTACCACGCCAACAAATACTGCAACTCATAGTTAGGTTAGAGCGAGAAGCATCTGAGTGCGAGCAGCTTGTGCAGTATAAACAGACAGTTCTGGTGCGGCAACAGCAGGAGTTTGAAGATGCAAAGTTAACGGCGATGAAAATGGTTCAGGATGCAGAGGAGCAATTTGGAATAAATAAGGAGGATACTGGATGAAAAAGTAGATCAGCTTGCAGAACTGGAGGGTTAGGAGATGAGTAACGGTATACCTTAAAAATATCAAGGTATATAGTGCGCTAGCTGTTTCAGCAGCACAAGGGAACAAGCAAACTCTAAAAGATAATCTTTTGGTTCATCTCAGCTGCTCCTTATTCTCGAATGTATTTTCTTTTCAAATCACCACATATATCCATTATAAGGCATGGTTTGAAATAGAGGAATGTGAAAAGACTAAGAGAAATGAGAGAAGTAGAAAAAACAAGCAGCAGATATCGGTATGAAAGTTAGGATTTTTGACACTTCAATGCGAATCTGGTCATGATTTTGAAATACATTCTCATGGTGTGTTGCTACAATGACGGTATACTACAATTCTAATCGCGGAGGTTGATTGCTGTGTCAGCGGGATATCCAGGAGAACGGCTTGTTCGTACAATTACAGTCTTCCACCGATCGAAAGGTCGCTTTAAAGGATGCCAAGTACGTTATTTGTACGATCCGGGTCGGTGGTCTGAAGGGTTTCGCGACCGATGTAGATATACCGCTAAAATATGGTGTCGATTAATGCGTAGGATACACGTTGTGTGCCGGAATCAATCACCAGACATGGTACATCCAGGCGTCTCATAAGGGGAAGGATTTGACGGCAGGACTGCTGGAGGCTTTTGAAAAGCATCCCGAGTATAGCCGCACGGAAAAGGTACGGATCGACATGCTTCGCCGTTTTGGCTATTCATCACAGAATCGAACGCCCATTTAAGTGAGTATGTTCCCTTGTACCGGAAGCGTCCGGATAAAATCCTTGACTGGATTGATCTGGGCAGATGGATTAGCGGAGAAACAGGAGGCTATCTGCGTGTATGCATAGAAGGATGCACTGGTTTGAGACCAATTTTCCAAACTGGATGTATGATGGACCCGCTGGTGGGTGCGGTTTGCAATCCGACGGAAATTTGGCAAATGGTTGACGAGATGCTGGTAGCATTACACAACGAGAAAGGGTATTTTTATGGCTTTGAGGCCTGAAAATACCCTTTTATGGTTGATAGATTTGACCATGACATAGCATCGCAATCCGAGATTTATCTTGTCAATTCTAACTGGCGGAAATTAAAGAATGCATCCTATTTTTTAGGAATCTGCTTCGTTTGTGTCGAATCCGAATCCTGGAGAAGCTTGTCATAGCAGGGATAGTTCATTTTACGAGGTACTCGGAGCTTGAAATGGGGAGACGGAAAAAAGGGTGGTGTGGAAATCCAATTGCCTAATTTATAATCTAGACCTTAATTTATTCAATTTACAGCAGATTTCAGGGTTACTATAATCTAACATAGGAGGTGACAAAAAGGGAATAATACGAAGTTCGAGCGCGAAGAAATACAGAAAGCGCTTACTTTTGCGGCTATGCACGCTACTTTTATTTGGAGGAAGAGGGTGCAAATCACGCAAAATCATGTAACATTCATGTGACGACATAGGATGAGTAAACAAAATTCAAGAAAGATAGGTGAAACAATTGAAAACAAAGCAAGTGCTTCGTAAAGGCATGAAGTATGCTTTTGCGTTATCACTCGTCGCAGGTAGTTTTTTACCAGGTACAGGAATGACAGGTAAAATAAATGCAGAATCCCATGTGGACAACCCTTATATCGGGGCAACAAAATATGTTAGTCCTGATTACGCCGCTTACGTTGATACGTCAATTGCCAAGGTTACCGATCCTACGCTGAAAGCGAAAATGCAAACCGTCAAAACGTTCCCGACAGCCGTATGGCTCGACCGCATCGCTGCCATTAAAGGGAATGCAGGCGAGCTTGGTCTGGAAGAGCATTTGGATAAAGTTTTGGCCCAAAAGAAAGGCGACACACCAATTACGGCAGAGTTTGTTGTATATGATCTGCCCGGACGGGATTGTCATGCCTTGGCTTCCAATGGTGAGCTTGCGCTGACTCAGGAAGGCTTGGCAACGTACAAAAAGGATTATGTTGACAAGATTGCTGAAATCTTTGCCAATCCTAAATATAAGGACATCCGTATCGTAGCGATCATTGAACCGGACAGTTTACCGAACCTGGTAACCAATACGAGCGATCCAAAATGTGCTCAAGCCAAAAGCACCGGCATTTATGAAACCGGCATTCAGTACACAATCAACAAACTGAACGAAATTCCTAACGTATACAAATACGTAGATATCGGTCACTCCGGCTGGCTCGGTTGGGATAACAACCGTTCAGCATTAGTTTCTCTCTATACCAACGTTTTCAGAAACACATCTAAAGGACTGTCCAGCGTGGACGGATTTATCAGCAATACAGCCAACACTACGCCGCTGGTTGAGCCAAATCTGCCTGATTCCAACCTGAATATTAACGGACAGCCAATCAGGGCTTCCAAGTATTACGAATGGAACCCTTACTTCGATGAGCTGCATTTCACAGAAGGTCTGCACAAAGATTTTGTAAATGCAGGCTGGCCAAGTTCTCTCGGTATGCTGATTGATACTGGCCGTAACGGCTGGGGTGGACCGAACCGTCCAACCGCGGCTACAGGCAACGATATCAATTCGTATGTCAACTCAGGCCGTGTGGACAAACGCGACCATCGCGGTCTCTGGTGTAACAACAGCGGCGCAGGTATGGGTACACCTCCACAAACTGCTCCGGCTTCCCATGTCGATGCATATGTGTGGGCGAAGCCTCCGGGTGCTTCCGACGGCTCCAGCTCGCTCATTTCGAACGATGAGGGCAAAGGCTTTGACCGGATGTGTGATCCTACTTACACAACCAGTGACGGCGTATTGACAGGCGCATTGCCGAATGCTCCGGTTGCCGGTCATTGGTTCCATGATCAGTTCGTTATGCTCGTGAAAAATGCATATCCAGCAATCAAAGCTGCCGATGGTAGCGAAGAACCGACACCAACCCCAACACCAGATGCTCCGGCAGTACCGGCAGACTTACAGGGAAAATTGGGCGTGAAGCTGACTTGGGCTGCTTCCACTGGTGCCCAAAGCTACACAGTAAAGCGTGCTACCAGTGAGGAAGGTCCTTTTACAACGATTGCGTCTCGTGTAACAGGTACAGAATACACGGATACAGATTTGACGAATGGAACGACTTACTATTATGTAATAAGTGCTGCGAATGCAAATGGTTCAAGCAAGGATTCGGCTGTAGTGAAAGTGACCGTTGGCTCGAAGGCTACACCAACAGATCCAACACCTACACCAACTCCAACTCCAACTCCAACTCCAACAGAGCCCGCAGGTGACCTGTCTGTTCTGTATCGTGCTGGAGATACTGATCCAGCGAATAATGCAATTAAACCATTTTTTAACGTAAAAAATAACGGAACAACTCCTGTGAAGCTGAGTGATCTGAAAATCCGCTACTACTTCACTAAAGAGGGTAACCAGGACATGCAGTCTACAGTGGACTGGGCGCAAGTAGGTAATAATAACGTGCTGCGTACCATTACAGACAAATATATTGAAATAGGTTTCAGTTCTGCTGCCGGCACACTTGCTGCTGGAGCACAAACAGGTGAAATTCAGGTCCGCATTAATAAAAACGACTGGTCTAATCACGACGAATCCAATGACTACTCGTTCGATCCAACCAAAACCTCTTATACAGAATGGAACAAAGTAACGTTATACCAAAATGATAAGCTGGTATGGGGAATCGAGCCTTAAGATTAAAACAGAAGATGTGCGCTTAAACAAGAAGACCCTGAAGGAAAAGCTACGGCAGTCATGCCGTAGCTTTTTTGATCATCTTCGAATATGGAAGCTCATGGTCAAGGGAATAGTATTCAAATTGTGTATAATGAAAAAGAATGCTGTTCTACTGGGGAGGTCATCATGAGTAAAAAGCTAATTTTAGATGTAGATACGGGGATTGACGACGCACTTGCCATCGCATATGCTGTCCATTCGCCGGAATTGGAGCTGCTCGGCATTACAACCACCTTTGGCAATATCTCGGTGAAGGAGGCGACACGCAACTCACTGATCCTGCTGGAAAAGCTGGGTGTAGAGGCTCCGGTCGTGTCCGGCGCTCACAAGCCGTATGCCCGTGAGCTGTTCAAGCCTTACTCCCGCCATATTCATGGTGAAGACGGCATTGGCAATCAGCTCAAAGGAGCACCGTCACGTCAGGCAGCATCTGGGAACGCGGCTGACTTTATTATCGGACAGGCTCGTCACTATGAAGGCAAGCTTACCCTGGTAGCTGTGGGACCGCTGACCAATCTGGCGCTGGCACTGGATCGCTGCCCCGAATTACCGAAATTGCTTGACCGCCTGATCATTATGGGAGGGGCGGTTACGGTAAGAGGGAATGTAACCCAGACGGCTGAAGCGAATATTTACGCTGACCCTGAAGCCGCAGCCCGTGTGCTGGGAGCAGGCTTCCCGCTTACACTTGTCGGGCTGGATGTGACTATGCAGACGCTGCTCCCTCAGCACGATGTGGATAAGTGGCGTGAGCAGGGAACTCAGCTTGGCCTATTTATGGCAAATATGACAGATTTTTATATGGAAGCCTATCGTAATTTCAAACCTGGTATTGCAGGCTGTGCTTTGCATGATCCACTGGCCGTAGGCTTGGCTATAGATTCAAGCTTTGTGCGGACACGCCCGATGCGTATTGCTGTGGGGGTGGGGGATTCCCTTGAAGTCGGCCGTACCCGTGAGGTGCAAAACGAGCGCGAAGCTTTGGAGCAGCCTCCTGTTGATGTGGCACTTGAGGTGGACGCGGAGCGATTTTTGCGTCATTTTCTTAGTCGGGTGGTATAAATAATTAGTCCAGAGATTGCCGATGAAGCTGCGTTGGCAATCTTTTATACATACATGTCAATCAAATCAGTCCTATAGACGGATGGGGCTCCATAAACATCCGATATCGTATTAGATTCGTGTAAGGCTGCCGGCCCTCAAAGGAGGAGATGTATTGTGTTTTCTGCTGCTTAACGACTGCCTTTGCTGGAATATATGTATAACCACGCCCCGACAGGAATTGCCATTTTGTCGAGAAAAGGACCATAACCAATCTTGTGAATGAAAACTAGTTAAAAGATATAGCTGTGGTGCATCATGCATCGCGGCTATTTTTATTAAATATCCATCCCCAAAAAGTTGACAAACTGTTCTAACTGTACTATTAATTATAATACAGTTAGAACAGTTTGAAATGTGCAGATGCTTTTTACCAAGTCTTGAAAGGAGGAAGTCCATGTTCGAACTTGATATCCGCAGCCGTAAGCCAATCTACGAACAGCTGATGGACAAAGTGAAGGAAATGATCATGTATGGGTCACTTCGGCCGGATGAGCAATTGCCTTCCGTACGGGGATTGTCCGCTCAGCTTACCGTGAATCCCAATACGATTCAGAAGGCGTATCGTGAGCTGGAACGCGAAGGATATATCTATTCCGTACAAGGCAAAGGCAGCTTTGTCACACCTGTCCAGCAGCCGCCGCAGCAAATGAAGCGGGATGAGATTCGGGCAGCGCTGTTAAAACAGATGATCGAAGCCGTCCATTTTGGTTTTACGCAGCAGGAAGTGGACGCCATATACGTGGAAGCTATGCAATTGAAGGAAAGGGGGATGTCCCTTGATTAAATTAAGGGAAGTCACAAAGACATTTGCAGGAGAAAAGGCTGTTGATCAGCTTGCTCTTTCGGTGAAGAAAGGCTCAATTTTTGGATTGCTGGGCTCCAATGGGGCAGGGAAAACGACACTGCTTAAAATGATCGCCGGAATCTATCGGCCGGACGCAGGGAGGGTGCTGATCGGGGGACAAGCCGTATATGAGCAGCCGGAGGTTAAGCAGCGCATCCTGTTTATGCCGGATACTCCCTATTTTTTTCCACAGGCGACGATTCGCCAGATGGCCCGTTTTTACCGGTCCATTTATCCAAGCTGGAGCGAGGAACGATATAGGCAGCTTACGGACATTTTCAAGCTGGACCCCAAACGTAAACTTCATCGTTTTTCCAAAGGGATGAAGCGGCAGGCTGCATTTGTACTTGCCTTGAGCTGTATGCCTGAGCTGTTGATTATGGATGAGCCCATTGATGGGCTGGACCCCGTGATGCGGCGGATGATCAAAAATCTGCTGTTTCAGGAAACGGCCGCACGCGAGCTGACCGTTGTGATTTCATCCCATAATTTGCGTGAGATAGAGGACATGTGTGATCACGTCGGGATTATGCACCAGGGACGTATGCTGCTGGAAAAGGAAGTCGACGACCTCAAGCTCGATACGCATAAGGTGCAGGTAGCGTTTCGTGAAAATGAGCATGAAGAAGTCGTGTGCCAGCAACTTTCGGTTGTACATAAGGAGCGGAGAGGCAGTGTTCTGCTGATGATTATCCGTGGAGAACGAGAGCGCATTACAGAACTGTTTCAGGCGTATGAGCCGCATGTGTTTGATTTGCTGCCGTTGACGCTGGAGGAAATTTTTATTTATGAAATGGAGGACGCGGGTTATGACATCCAACCGATTCTTCTATAGCGGTGGCGTAGTTCGCCAAAGCCTGAGACAGCATGGCTGGATCGGTCTGTTGTACTTGGCGGGATTATTGTTCACAGTGCCGCTGCCGTTATTTATGAGTATTGGCACTGAACAGCCGCGCATAGTATTAAGAAGCCTATTCGGTAGTTCATACTTAGGCAATGATTTACAAAATATCATTTTATTTACCGTGCCGGTACTAGCGGGGGCGATGCTGCTTCGTTTTATTCAGCGGAAAGGCTCATCGGATTTATATCACAGCCTGCCTTTGCGTAGAGAGCAGCTGTTAACGTCACATTTTATTAGCGGCCTTATCCTTTTACTTGTACCCGTGTGGTTGACTGCGGGTGTAACCGTCTTGGTAAGCACGTCGGCCAAGCTGCCTTTTATTTTCCATATTAATGATATCGGATCATGGGCTTTAGACGTATCGGTACTTACGATTTTCCTTTTTGTCTTTACCGTGTTTGTAGGTATTTGTGTGGGACAATCGCTGTTGCAGACCGTCGTGGTATATGCTTTGCTGCTCCTGCCTTATTATCTGTCAACTATGATCGGCCGTTTTCTGGAGCATAATTTATACGGATTTGTACAGGGACAGGAAACCATTGTTCGATATACGAATGGTGGGGAGTTTCGCAGCAGTAATAATATCTGGCAAAGCTTATCACCATTTATGCGCATCATGCAGTTGCCACAAAACGCCTTTTCTTACATGGAGTTGCTTGCCTATCTGGGGATCGCGCTGCTGTTTGTCATCTTAAGTTATGGCTTGTATCGCAAACGGCTGGTAGAGAAGGCAAGTCAGGCGATGGCCTTTACCTTTTTTCAGCCTTTATTTAAGGCAGGGGTTATGTTGTGCACAATGCTTCTTTTGGGCGAATATTTTTATGGCGCAGGCAGTCAGGGGAAGGGCTGGCCGATATTCGGGTATATCCTTGGCGCTTTGCTGGGTTATATCGCTGTAGAAATGGTCATCCGTAAAACATGGCAAATTGTACGTGTGCGCGCTTTGCTGGAACTGATTGCTTATAGTGCAGTATTGGGTCTGGTACTGTACATTCCGGTTTCAGGCTGGAGCGGCTATGAGGAACGGATTCCAACGGCGCACTCGGTGCAACAAGTTTACGTAGGACAAGAGCTGCCTTTAGGAGAGGAAGCACGCAATGAAGCTTATTTTTCCCAAAATAAGGCTTATATTGCAGCCGTGCTGAATTTGCAGCGTGAACTGGTACGAGCACATTCCGAAGGAAAAGCTTCACTTCCCAAAAACGTACCTCTTGCCACGACAGTAATAGTCTATCGTCTGGATGATGGCTCTACTATGGTCCGGCGCTACACGTTTCCGGTACGCCCCTTTGAGACAGAACTAGCCAAGATGATGGGATCGGAGCCGTATAAAACGGTCAGATACTCGTTGGATAAGCTGTATGGTGCGGCGGAAAGCATCACGATTCAATCGGTGGATGATAACGAACGGCGGGTGGTTCTGACCGCTCCAAAGGAAATTCATGAATTTGAAGCTATACTAAAAGCCGAAATTTTAAATATGAGCTATAGCGAAATGCAATCAGAGAAATATCCGTTGGGGAGTATCTCCATTACAAACAAAGAGTCATCCATTTCCAAGAATGAACCGAAATGGAGGCGTGAGATCTCTTATGAATGGCCAGCTTCCTTTCACAAGCTTACTGCCTGGATGGAACAAAAGGGCTACGCTGACAAAGTTGTCATTCATTCCAAAGATATTTTGTCCATACGGGCTGTTCCTATTATTTCTCAGGAAATAGGGCCTTCTCAACCTGGCCAGTATATTGAAGACTATGAGTTTTTTAGAGATATTCAACAGAAGCATAAGGCAATAACCATTGAAGATCCGAAGCTTTGGAGCACCGTACTGGAGAAGCGCAGACCTTTTAACCTTACACTCAATATGGAGAAGGGCACTTATCTGTTCCAAGTCAAAATCAAGCCTTTATACAATTCAGATGCTCACACAGGCTATTATATATTAACGCCAAAAGACATTACGCCGGAGCTTGCGAAAGCTTTGTTGCCGGGTTCCTAAGTGAAACAGCATCCGGCCTGACCGCTAGACAAGTGCTTCTCCTATTTTGGACTGACGCAGGTAGAGGCATAGAGAGATACAGCGTAGAACATTAAAGAGACACATATTCAACTTTGAGATATGGATGATGAGCAGCTAGCGATTTAAGCAGGGGAATGGCTAACTTTCCGTCATTGACATTGCCCGAAGACAAAAGTGCCGAAAAGGGATCACTTTTTGACTGGACTTATAAAGGAGTTAACCATGTCACAACAACGTAAGTTTATTTTTACCATAACCATACTCTATACAATTTTGATTCTTTATTTTATATTTCTCGGTTTCGGTAGAATAGATGCCGTAGCGCGAATGACTGGCTACACCTTTATTTTTTTACCGGACAGTTTTTTTAAGTTGCCAAGTATATCTGATCTTCTACATCCTGCTCTGATGGATTTCGTAGATTTTGGAAACATTGCAGCCTTCATCCCTTTCGGCATATTGATTCCATTGTTATATCGGATCAACTTTATTCGATTCATTACATTGTTCATTCTGTCCATTCTCGTGATTGAAACCATACAGGCGCTAACGTTGCTCGGCAGCTTCGATGTTAACGACGTCATTCAAAATTCATTAGGCGCAGCAGTCGGATTCGGGGCGTACAAACTTGGAATTCGTACAAAAAACGTTTGGAGAAATATTGCCGCTACGGGTATTTCTGTTATTGTTCTTCTGATTGTGGTTTGGGGTGTTTGCGGGGGTATTGACAAAGCCTTCACCAAAGAAGAAGGTCCCTTTGTGGCTTTAAACGAACTAAAAGATAGCACCGGAAATACAGCAACGGGAACAAAGCTGCACAGCTTTAAAATTGGCGGTCAAAACATAGTGCCCCAATTTAATGCGTATAGCGTCGAAGGCAAAAATATTGAAACGTACACGTATATGTTAGGCAATAAGGAGCTTCATCTTTCCTTGTATTATGGAATTCCCGATCAAAGTGAGTTTTATGGAAGCATAAGTGTTTCCGTAGATGGACATGAGATATTGTCCAATTCTGAAAAATATCAACGCCGTAAGCCGGATATTTTCGAGTTTTCTCTCGAACAGGCAAATGAGCTTACGATAACCATAGAGGGAAATGAGAAACTATGGGATATTGGATTGAGGGAGATGAAGTATTTCTGGAATTGAATGCTGAAACAGAACACTTCGAGATTTGGGGAGGTACTCCTTTTTTCATGCCCTAAAACCCAAGCTGCTCATGGCATTAAATTTATGAAATTGATTCATTTAAAAGCCATTGAATGGCAAATTGCAGACTTCCAGCCACAGAACTATATAGAGCAGCTGTATGATCTGCATTTGGACATCCAACGTGATGGATATTGGGACGTAAAGCAGCACCGTTTTTTGATTCATGCCAGAGCGATATAAAATTTCGATTTAGAAAAGGCCTTTCCTGTCGGGGGAGGCCTTTTTGCTATAATCCCGATAATCGGATAAGGACATTTTTACCATCTTCTCATATACTAATCTTTACCAAAATTGTACAATGAAGAAGCGAATGCTTACAGTCTCATTTCATTTAAGTAATATAGGGGGATGTACATGTCTGATCCAAAGGGAGTTATAGCTGATACGGAGGAAGACGCTTCTGTGCGGATGGCATGGTTTTGGCCATGGCTAGGCGGTACGTTAAGGTTTGGATTGTTTTCAGTCATGTTTAATATCATTTGGAGTATAGTTGTGGCACCCAATGTACAGCTTCTGCTGAGGCATACCGGGGTGACAGATACAGCTGTAATTGTGATGATGGTGCTGTACGCATGGATTGTTGGCCTGATTTTTGCGGCTTATGGTGTCTTGAGTGCGCGTATTTCCAGCATGCGCAAGCTTCCCTTGATGCTGACCGGACTGGTATCATTATTATGCGGGCTGTGGCTCTGGCTGGTGGGACTTCAAGGAGCTGGCGGTCAGCCTGCTAAGGCGTGGGGAGGCTCGTGGGAGCTCTTTTCACTTTATCACGCTTGGGCAGCACCTGTGCTGGAAGTATTGGAGCCATACACACAGCATAGTGAAATCTGGTTTCTACTGGCTGCACTGCTGCCGATAGCCGGCATGGCAACAGGTGTGGGGGTAGATCGTTATCCAGCAGTTACCGACAGGAATGGAAAGGTGGATCATTATAGATGGCAGTGGGTTGTTGGCGCAATATCTGCTGCGCTCTTCATTGTGCTAACGATATCATTGATGCTCCCTCAACGTCCGCACATCGCGGAAAGGGATTTTCCGGTTGTCGACGGGGCTACAGCGGCTATTCCGTTCGCACAGGATATGGTGCATGAACTGACTGGCATGAGCAAGGCGCGCGCGGCGTACGAACTGAAATTCAACACGACGCATCAGGCATATGTAAATTTGATCAAAAGGAAGGCCGACCTGATTCTCGTAGCTGGACCATCCGATGAGGAATTGCGGTTGGCGAAAAGCCATGGCGTGCAAATGAAGCTTACCCCCATTGGGCGGGATGCGTTTATTTTTCTCGTTCATCAGGACAATCCGGTTAGCGGACTTTCTTCGCAGCAGGTTCGCCGCATATACGAAGGGGCTATTCACAACTGGAATGAAGTGGGGGGAAGGGATCAGCCGATCATTGCCTATCAGCGGGATGAAAATTCAGGAAGTCAGACATATATGCAAAAGAACGTAATGGCAGGCCATGAGATGGCCGAACCGCCCCGGGAACGACGAATCGGCATTATGGGTGGTATGATTAATGCAGTCGCAGATTTTAACAAGGACCACAACGCGCTCGGATATTCATTTTATTATTTTGCAAATGTGATGCATAATCGTCAAGAGGTCAAATTTCTATCCATTGATGGAGTGGAACCGAACAAAGAGCATATCCGTTCGCGGAAATATCCATTCACGGCCCAACTGTTCGTGGTCACACGCGAAGGCGAGAAGCCGCGTCCTTCACTGCCGCGATTACTCGAATGGCTGCAAAGTGAAGAAGGAACCCGGGCCATTGAAAGAGGCGGCTTTGTTCCTCTTCATTCGTAAACCTGCAATGAGGATTCGCATACAGTCACTGCCGTATTCTTACCATAAGAGTGAAACAACGACAGCAAGGCAATACATAGAATAGACCTTGCTGAGATTATGAAACCCGTGCAGCATGTATATCAACAATATAAGGGGATGAAGAAAATGAAAAAACAAACATCGGTTTGGCTGCTTTTGCTTGCCGCAGCCATGATGACAGCAGGATGTGAAACAGGTACACCTGGATCGAAGGGGCCGAATGGGCAAGCGGCGCAAAATCAGCAACAGGGCTCCACGCCGGCTCAAGCGAACGGTTCAGGAGGGTCTGTACATACACCGGGACAGCAGGCTACTCCTAACGGAAACAATGCTCCATCCCCTGCCGGTAATGGAGGAGGACAAGCGTCCGCGGACACTAATGTAGCGAAGGTCCACATGGACAATATTACCGCCCTGCGTCTGATTAACGGCCACTCCGGCTGGATCGGCGGAAATGGCTGGATTGCCCGGACAGACGCGGATACATCCGGCTCAGCCGGATCGGCATGGAATGTACAATATCAGGGCCAGGGTACGGTGCAGCAAATATTTGCCTTGAACGGACAGCAGGCCTGGGCTGTTATGGCAGATAGCGGGTCGCTGCTGGCAACTCGCGATGGCGGTAAACGCTGGGATACGATAGGGACAGTGCCTGAGCAAGGCCGAGCGGGCTTTTTACACTTTGTATCATCCAAGGAAGGATTCAGCGGCAACCAGTATACCAAGGACGGTGGACAAAGCTGGTCTGCGCTTCCTGTGCCTGGCCACACGGTGGGGCAGCCATATTATCATGATCGGCAACACGGCTGGGCGGTAATGCAGAACACAGACCGCTCGTTCCAGATTTTGCACACCGTTAACGGGGGACAAAAATGGACTACTGTCATGTCACGTACAACCGAGGCGCCTGTGAACGGGGTCGTTATCCGTTCGGTGGAACGGGGCAACGCATGGATTGTGCTGATTGGAGGTACGGGGATGAATCAGACTTCGTATTCGCTATGGCATACGGCTGATAGCGGGAAAAGCTGGCGAGCTGTACTGGCAAATGCCACCGCTGGCGGCGGTCCGGCGCCGGGCATTAGTCAGCAAAACAATCAGGTTCCCAAAAATGAGGGGACAGCACCGGGAATGCTCTATGCGATTAACAGCAATACCGCATTAATGGGCGGCTACTGTGCGCCGTGCGACAAGCCCAATACGATTGGCTGGACGAATGACGGCGGCAAGACATGGAACAATGGCAAGCAAAGCTTTGACGGCTATGGCGGCCAGCAAATCGGAATGGCGAATGCCAGTGAAGGCTGGGCTATTTTCTCGGATTCGGAAAAGGCCCCTGTGATGTACACTACCTCGGATGGCGGCCAGCACTGGACCCAGACTCATGTCTTTGACAAACCTGCGGCATCAGGCTCCTAAGGAGGGAAAAGCACATGACCCGACAACAGAAAAGCGTGATGACATGGACGGACGGTCGTGAAGTACCGCTAATCGGACAGGGTACCTGGTATATGGGCGAAAAGGCTTCGCACCGGCAAGAGGAGGTACGCGCCCTTCAGCTTGGTTTGGAGCTGGGGATGGCGCTTATAGACACGGCCGAAATGTACGCGGAGGGTGAAGCGGAAAAGATTGTCGGGGAGGCGGTCAAGGGCCGCCGGGACGATGTGTATCTCGTCAGCAAGGCTTACCCTCATCATGCAGACCGACAAGGACTGGCCCATGCGTGCGAAGCGAGCCTGACCCGCATGGGAACGGAGTACATGGATATGTATCTGCTGCATTGGCGCGGGAATATCCCATTGGAAGAGACTGTACAAGGCATGGAAGAACTGAGTGAGCAGGGCAAAATTCGCAGCTGGGGTGTATCCAATCTGGACCAAGCCGATATGGAGGAGCTGTGGAGCCTAAGCGGAGGCGATGCCTGTGCAGTCAATCAAGTGCTGTATCATGCGGCTTCGCGGGGCATCGACTATGATCTGCTTCCCTGGAGCCGCACGCACGGAGTGCCTGTAATGGCCTATTGTCCGATTGCACAGGGCGGACGACTGCGAAAGGGACTGCTGGAGCACCCCGTTATGTTGGACATTGCTGCCAGCCACAGAGCAACTCCAGCCCAGATCGCGCTCGCGTGGGTGATTCGGGACGGGGATGTATGGGCGATCCCCAAGGCGGTACAGGAATCGCACGTGCGGGAAAACGCAGCGGCAGCCCATATCCGGCTTACCCCTGAGCAACTTCAAAAAATAGACGAAGCCTTTCCCCTACCAACGCGGAAGCAGCCGCTGGATATGGTCTGAGGAAGGAGAGTGCGATGACAGAGCAAGAGACCGAGCTGCATGAGGTAGATGATCATTTGGACTATGGATTATCGGTTGTATTCATCGGCTTTAATCCCAGCTTGAAATCAGGCGAAGTAGGCCACCATTATGCAAATCCACGCAATCGTTTTTGGCGCATTCTGGAGGGAGCGGGCCTGACGCCTCGATTGTATGATCCATCAGAGGATCGGGAGCTGCTTAAGCTGGGCTATGGTTTTACGAATATTGTTTCCCGTCCTACCAGGGGAGTGGAGGATATTACGCGCGAGGAATACGCCGAAGGACGCCTGAAACTGCATGCGAAGCTAAAGGAATACCTTCCGAAGGTCGCTTGTTTTGTTGGCAAAGGCGTATATACCGAATACAGTAAAAAATCCAAAGCAGATTGGGGATTTCAGCCTGAGCCGCTGATCCCCGAGATGTATGAATTTGTGGCACCTTCGTCCAGCGGACTGGTGCGCATGCCGCTGGAGGAGATCACGGATATTTACCGCCGTTTGCAGACTTTCCTTTCGTCAGAAATCGTTTGAATATACCCGTTTGAATGTATCCGTCTGAATATAACGAAACACTGAATACAGTAATATAGAAAAAGAACCACACAGCTTCAATTCCATAGGAAAGCATGTGTGGTTTTTTGCTGTTGTCCTATTGCAAGGCTTTCGCCTGCCATGCCTGTTCCACCGGCACATAAGGGTACCCCAGATCGCGCGCAACCGCCTCATAGGTAATATGTCCGTTCAGGACATTCGTACCGCTCAGCAGCGGCTTGCTTGTGCGAAGAGCCTGCTGTACGCCTAGGTCTGCGAGCTGGAGAGCAAAAGGGAGCGTCGCGTTCGTCAGTGCGAGCGTCGAGGTTCGCGGTACCGCGCCCGGCATGTTCGCGACTGCATAGTGAATGACGCCATGCTTCACATAGGTCGGCTGGTCGTGAGTCGTGATATGGTCAATCGTCTCGACAATACCGCCTTGGTCGATGGCGACATCCACGATGACAGAGCCAGGCTGCATCGTCTGCACCATGGCCTCCGTTACAAGCCGTGGGGCTTTGGCCCCGGTGATCAGCACAGCACCGATCAGCAAATCGCTTTGTGCTACCGCCTCGGCAATGTTGGACGGAGTGGACACCAGCGTATGAAGCTGGTTGCCAAAAATATCGTCCAATTGGCGCAGGCGAGGCAGGCTCAGATCGATCAGTGTCACGTCCGCGCCGAGACCGATGGCGACCTTGGCTGCGTTCGTGCCGACGACCCCTCCGCCAATAATGGTCACTTTGCCGCGCTTGATCCCCGGTACGCCTGCCAGCAGGATGCCTTTGCCGCCTTTTGGCTTTTCCAGCAGCTGTGCGCCAATTTGTACAGCCATCCGGCCTGCAACCTCGCTCATCGGAGTAAGCAGCGGAAGGCTTCCTTCGACATCCAGCGTCTCATAGGAGATGGCGGTTACACCGTTGTCTGTTAAAGCCCGGGCCAATGCCGATTCAGCAGCCAGATGCAGATAGGTAAACAAAGTCAACCCTTGTCGAAAATATCCGTATTCCGAGGGGAGAGGTTCCTTCACCTTAATAATCAGATCGGCCTGGGACCACACATCGGCAGCGAACGGCACAATGGTTGCACCCGCAGCGGCATAATCCGCATCGGTAAAGCCGCTTTCGCTTCCCGCACGGCTTTCTACAAACACGTGATGTCCGTGCTGAATCATTTGAGCTGCACCCGCAGGTGTCAAAGCGACACGGTTTTCGTTGTTTTTAATTTCTTTTGGAATGCCAATCTTCATTTCGTTCACCTCTCCTTAAAATAATTGTTATCCAACGGCAAATAATTATTTTTAGGGCAGATAAGCTGCTGTGTTACTGTTTGTTAGTGTTGTTAATGCGTTATCCAACGACAAATAATTATTTTTTAGGGCAGCTAAGCTGCGTGTTGCTGTTGTTGTGTTATTAGTGTTATTAGTGTTATTGCTGTTGTTAGTGTTTGTTTAATTTTTGTGAAAATTGCACTATCATTTTTGCGCAGACTGCCGATTAGTTAATTGGACTCAAGCCGACAAAGGCAATCCGGTTAGATTAGTTACAGTTTACAGAGGGATAAGCTCCTTGGCATCATACATTTTGACGGATAATCTGACTTGAGGGCTCGACTTTTTGTTGAATATATGTCATATAAAATGACATGAATACATAGACATAAGGAGAATGCCGATGAACGGTAAAAAAACATTTACCATTGCGGATGTGCTGGAACGTCCTGTTTTCCGGCGAGCCAAGTTGGCGGCGGGGGCGCATGGCATGAACCATCGGGTTGGTTGGGTCCATGTGCTCGAAATTACAAATGTTTCTCCATTTGTAAGCCGCCATGACCTCATTTTGACGACTGGACTGTGGCTGACCCGCAAGGAAGAGGAACGCGCCGAGTATATGGAGCAACTGATCCGTTCAGAAGCCGCGGGATTGTGTGTGGAACTAGGCACAAGCATTCACGAAATCCCGCCGGAAATTCTGGAGCTGGCGGAACGGCATCATTTTCCGGTCATCGTATTTGAACAGCCCGTGCGATTTGTTGAAATCACACAAGATATTCATTCCCTTCTTATTAATCGGCATATGGAGCTGCTAAAAGATTTGGAGCGTTTTTCGCGTCAGCTTCAGCAGGAAACGCTGCGCAGCACCGATATGAACGCTCTTTTGCGAGTACTTCAGAACTATACCGCCCGGCAGGTCATCTACATGTCTTCCATAGACACCAATCGGTTCGTACCCTCCGTCCAGCCGGATTTGGCGGACCGTATTGCAGATCTTTATGCCAATGAGGTGGCAAGCAGCATGACTGCTGATCGCGAGGATCACCTGCTGTTTCATCTGAACGAATCCACTGCCGTCTTGTTTCAGCCTGTTGTATGCTTTGGTCAGGTGTTTTCCGCTGTAGGATTGGTGCTGCACGGGGAGACCCCGACGGAAGAGATGTCGCTGCTGCTCGATTACACAGCCAAAGCGGCCGCCACACTGGTGCTGAGGACACAGTTTCTCGAAGACCGATTATTACGCAATCAGAATGAATTGATCCAGGATATATTGAATGGCCAGCTTCCCAGTGAGGAACAGGCTCAGACCCGGATGGGGCTGCGATTGCTGTCGAAGGGTCAGTATTTATTTTGGGCAGGGGTAGTCGAGGTTGAGCATCAGGACAAGGATGTCAGCCAGGTGCGCAAAGAGTCCATCAATCAGGATGTATTAGTGCTGCTTCGTTCTTTGTTAAAAAAAGAGACGCTGCACAATCTGCTAATGATGAAGGGCAGTCAGTGCTACATCCTATGTGCAAAGGAGGAATTAACGCTTCGTACAGGAGAACAAATGAAAAAAGTGCTAGCTCACACCATACAGTATATTCAAAATTATGCTGAGGGACAGCTTGACAAGGTACGTATTCAAGCAGGCTTTGGTAAAATGAGGTATCGTATGACGGGCACGGACCGCAGTTTTAAAGAGGCGTATCAGGTCATTGAAGTAGCGCGAAGTGTCCCGGCCATGAAGGATCGACTGTTTTACGATAGTATCGGAATCTATCAGCTATTGAAGGCAGTGCCAGGTATTCCTTTTTTGCAAGAGTTTGTACAGGATCATTTGGGAGGACTGATTGTGCACGATCGCGAGCATCATATGCAGTTGCTGGATACGCTGGATGCCTACTTCCAATGCCATGGCTCCAAGCGCGATACTGCCGGGATGTTGTACATTCACAGACAAACTCTTTATAATCGGATGGACAAAATTAATGAAATCGTCGAGGGAAGCCTGGCAGATCCGGACAAACGTCGCTGTCTGGAGATGGCACTACTGTCTTACCGGATGCTGCAAGCGGAAAATTGATTCTAAATAACTAGTTCTATTTTCCAGTTTGGTTATTTACAATGCGTACTAACACTGAGATAATAGAAGAGAGTACAGTAATATCTGAAAGGGGATTAATATGAACTTAAAGAAATGGATTGCCGTTCCTCTTATTCTGCTAATGGTAGCTTTGACAGGTTGTCAGGCAGTAGGAGGATTTGATGTAAGTAAAAATCTATTGGGAACACTTGATGTGAAATCCCAGCAGTCAACAGAGAAGATATCTTTTAAATTGACTCCCAGAGAAGGAATTAAGCAAGATGATCAGAAAATCATAGATTTGATTAATTCCGTTTCGGTCACTGTGGATGAAGCCAAGGTGCAATCGGAGGAACTTGCTTCCGCCAAAGGTACATTGCACATCGATAAGTATAATTTCCCATTTGAACTTGCTTTGGACCACCAAGGTTTGGCTATTCAACTGGAAGGCGCCAAAAAACCTTATTACATACATTTGAACTCGGAGGAGAGTTTGAAAGGTCTGCCTGCCGGATTTGATCCAAATTTATATTCCAAAGACATAAGAGAGCTGACGAAAACAGCTATGGCACTCGTGCTAAAGCATGCTCCTAACCCTTCAACCATCTCAGCAACGTCTGTAACTGAGGAAGTATACGGTGAAAAGGACAAAGTAAAACTGACCCATCTGCATGCTGAGCTTCGTGGCGATGAGCTGGTAGCGCTTGTAAAACCGTTTCTGACCAATCTGGCCAAGGACGAGGCAGGCTTGAAAGAACTGATCGGGCAAGCTATTGACCTGACCCAAAATATCGCTTCCGGCATGAATATTGAAGGTAGCGATAAAGCAGCGGCTGAACTGAATACCAACAAGGAAAAGCTGGTCAACGACGCTTATACCGAAGTTAAAAAGTACCTGGATCTGGCTGTTGCGCAGTATGATACAGGAGTTAGCACTTTGTACGCACAATCTCCTGAAATTAAAACAGTTCTGAGTGCGAATACGGTACTGAAAAGCGACATTTATTTTGATGAAAAAGGAAATGCTCGCAAATCATCGGCAAACCTGACGGTTGCTTTGCCAGATGTGGAAGGTATTCCAGTGAAATCCTTCTCGATTCTGACCGAAACTCAAGCCTGGAATATCAATGGTAGTGTAACTGCCGACAAGATTGATATCTCCAGCGGCGTGGTCGACCTGAATAAACAAGCGGAATTAACACCTGGAGCGACACTCCGTAATTTTGAAGTGAATTCTCCGATCTACAATATTTTAAAAAATGAGTTGAAAATTACAAAAGTAGAAACCACTTATGATCCGAAAGACGATTATACCGTTTTGGAGAATCGTAAAGGCACAGCCTTCATTCCGCTGCGTGAATTGACATCTGAACTGAATTCTGAAACAAAATGGGATGCATCTTCCAAGTCAGTTACAATTGTGGATGATATTACAGGCAAGACACTCAAGCTGAAAAGCGGCTCCAAACAAGCTAAACTGGAAGGAAGCACGCTGATGTTGCGACAAGCTCCATATGCGGATCAATATGGCACGCTGTATGTTCCTTTTAAGACGGTTGCCGAGGCACTTGGCGCCACTGTAACTCGTAACAGTGATGGGAAATATGTATTGAAACGTGACTAAAAAAATATAATGTATACCTGTCTCCAGCCTGCGCTGCTGGTGCATGGAACATGCCAGGTATAGACACAGGAACCGGCCCAATAGGGGGCCGGTTCTTTTGCCTGTTCGTTTGTATAATCACGGGAAGGTGCTGGCAGGCAGTATTACACTTGATACCATCGCTGGGAGCTGCTAAGTGGAGAAGCCTGTAATTACGTTCTTGCAGGGTACATGGAGGTGGCTTCTCTGAAGTCATCTTGACGATTTTTCCGATTAATCGTGTTGATGATGGACAGTTGCAGGCTTTAACCCACGGTTTGAAGTCTTTGTTCTTTTTGGACGATGCAGCCACAGGCTTGCGTTATAATAGAGCATGGAAGTTTTGATGAAGGAGGGCTATTTATGGCTATGTACCCATCCTGGTCCTATTCGCAATCGAGGGCCCAAACGTTTGATGAATGCTTGCGCAAATACTATTACCATTATTACGGCTCGCATAACGGCTGGAATCCTGCACAGGGCAGTGAGGAGCAAATTACGTTATATCGGCTCAAGCAGCTGAGCAACTTATATATTTTATTCGGGAATATTACGCATCAAATGTGTGAATCGGTCATTCGTGGATGGATGGAAAAAGGCGCGATCCCACGCACAGCTCACCTGGAGACAGCGATGAAGAACATGCTGAATACCAGCTACAAGGAATCGCTGCACCGTGAGCTATGGCTGCAGGACCCCAAAAATCGCATTATGCTCGCTGAAATTTATTATGGGGATGAGGTGCTTTCGGAGCGGATTGCCCGGATTAAGGAGCGGCAGCATGCGGTGGTGCACAATCTGTACCGTACGGCGGTGTGGCGTGAATTACAGCAGGGTGAGGCCCGACTTGTTGAAATAGAAAAGTGGGATACGATGCTGCTTCACGAGACGAAGGTATATGTCAAAATGGATTTGCTCTACCGCAGAGGCAATGGAGACATGGTCATTGTCGATTGGAAGACAGGCAAGGAAGGTGATTTCTCCGACCAGTTATTTTTGTATGCTTCCTATGTGCAGGAGCATTACCAGCTCCCCTTGGAGAAGATTGAGGTGCGTGTGGAGTATCTGATGACCGGAAAGCATGAAGTGTACCATCCTGCGCAGGAGGATATCGACAAGGTGGTTCGTCATGTCAGGCGATACATCGAGGAAATGAAGTCCTGTCTTGATGACGATTACTATAATCGACCGAAGCCGGAATCTTTTTTCACCCCGATGCCTTCACGCAGAGCGTGCGGTGGCTGTAATTTTCGGGAAGTGTGTAAGTACCGCGCGGTATAAGGTGAGAGAGTGACAGATGGAACCAACATAAATGGAGGAACAAAATGAGAAAAGGGCCCATAATCGGAAAAGGTATGACTGCTGAGGTGTATGAGTGGGGAACCCGGCAGGTATTAAAGCTTTATTACGATGGCTATCAGCCTGAACGGGTTCGATATGAAGCCGAGATCGGCAGAGCTGTCAAGGAAGCCGGAGTACCAGCACCGGGTGTTTATAAGATGTTGCAGGAAGAGGGGCGGCATGGGCTGCTTTACGAACGAATTCCGAGAGTATCTATGCTTGTCCTGATCCAGAGTTCCCCGTATCGACTTTTGAAATATGCAAAAGAGATGGCTCGGCTTCATTGGAGCACATCGCTGCTCAACGACCACACTTCCGTGCCAAAAAGACAAATTGGAGCAAGCCATTCATGACTCCCGAAAATTATTGGGAGAGAGAGAACAGAGCTGATTTGTGAATTGATGAACACTTTACCGGAAGGTCATTGGGTTTGTCATGGTGATTTCCATCCCGACAATATTTTAATGACGAAAGATCAATCGGTCACAATTGACTGGACAAATGCAAACATGGGGGACCCGATGTGTGATGTAGCCAGAACTTTATTAATGCTGCGTTCGCCGTGTAATCCACCAGGGACACCGAGAATGCAGAAGCTTTTGCTGCGTGTATTCAGAACCATATTACACAGGGCTTACTTGAATGAATATTGCAGATGCTCCAATATCAGAGCTGATAGCATAGATCGCTGGATATTACCTGTAGCGGCTGCCAGATTAAGAGAGCGCGTTCCTGGCGAGGAAGCGTGGCTGCTGCATCTCATTAATCATCGGCTTCAATACATGTAGATATTGTTGTGGTAATCTAGTCCTGTCTTGCAGTTATACAATTACGACAAGCCAACCAAGGTTATATGGCAAATCTTTAATTCTTCTATGTTGTGAAATCGCATTTCTAATTTGCAGAATACGAGGTATGATAAGGGTATTATTGGAAAGAGTGAAGGGAGGAATTCGGGAGATGACGAGCACGGGACATGTACGTATTCTTTTTCAGGGAGATTCCATAACCGATGGAGGAAGAGGACGAAACGAGGACGCGAACCATTGGCTGGGCCATAGCTATGTGTATATGATCGCAGGTGCGCTGGGAAGCCGTTTGACCGCTACACAGCCGGAATTTGTAAACCGGGGGATTTCGGGGGATCGGGCTTCGGATTTGTATGCACGCTGGAACGAGGACACGTTTAGTCTGAAGCCGGACCTGATCAGTATTCTGATCGGGGTGAACGATGCCTGGCGAATTGTGGAGCAGGAGCCATCCGGTGTAACGGACCGGTTTGAACGAGCTTATCGCCACATCCTGGAGGAGACGCGCGAGGTGCTGCCGGATACCGGATTAGTGCTGTGTGAGCCGTTTATTTTGAAAACGGGAGCCACTGAAGCACGGTGGAATATTTGGCAGGAAAAAATAACGGGCTATCAGCGTCTTGTGCGTCAGTTTGCGGACGAATTTGGGGCCGTATTCGTGCCGCTGCAAGACATGCTGAGCGAGGCTGCTGCCAAGGCGGACGCTTCCTATTGGCTGCATGACGGGGTTCATCCGACAGCGGCTGGAAACCAGCTGATAGCCGATCAATGGATAGATGTCGTGCAGAAAAGTCCACTGGCGATCAGACGCTGAACCGTTTGAACGCCATTGTACATGAATTTGTTGAAAGCATCCGTTAAATGGAGGAAACTGTAACGGAGCAAACCAACCGGGTAGATCAAACCTTTGAACAAATCCATCATATTCAGCAGATGTCGGGGACCTTTTCGGAAGGCGCGCAAAAGATCTATACAGCCGCTCATGAGGAAACCGCGATTATGCAGGAAATTTCGTCTTCTTCCGGGAATTTGAAAGTGCTTACGAAAAAACTTATGCTGAAAACACGTGGAATTCAGCTATAGCAGAAGCACCTTATGATGCAGGAGATTTAAATCCAAATTCAGCCGTTGTACACCGGAAAACGAAGTCAAGTGGTTCCCCGGCGTATAGTGGCTATTTTTTTACTTCAAAAAATTCGCACTGCTTTCTTGGATGGTAAGCCAAGTCACTGACACTGGATTGCACGACGATCATTTGATCGTCAAAACGGACAATGGTTCCGCCCGAACCAATCAACTGGTCATCCTGAAATACCCGGACACGAAGATGGTGCTCCAGTGCCTCACTGAAATCCTGATCTGTAATTAATCGGCGATTAATGGGCATGAGAGATCTCCTTAGGAATATGATATCTTTTATCATAAAGGAGAGGTATGGAACAGGCAAGCAGGGCGAACCAGGGGAACATATAGCAGAAACATATCGTTAAAAGCATAGATCGGAAACTTTGTGGCGAAGAAAACGCGAGTGACGGAGGTGAAGCACTTTGAGCTATAACACCAATGGTCGATCAGAATCGACAGCGCCTATAGCACAAGCCGGAAAAATGAAACCGTGGGCGCTGAGCGGCCCCAGCATTCAGATCGATCCGCTTTTTCCCTATTACGCCAACCGCTCGCGGGACAGTATAGCAGATGAGATCGCGCTTGCAGGCTACCGGATCGTTCATTATTTTATCGTGCGTGAAAATGAAGTGGATGGAGCGCTGGTTGCTGCTTTTCAGCGCAGGGGCATAGCGGTGTGGGCGATGGTGCTGGGCAACGGCTCTTTTGGCGTGTCACAGCTGCCGCCGGAGTGGGAAGAATGGCGCATGGAGCTGCTGCGTGAACCGGACGACGGGTTTCAGCGGCTTTCCCATTTTGCCTGGGAGTATGTGGAGTGGAAAAAGAAAGCCGTTGCCCGACTCGTCACCGACATCCCGTTCGACGGGTTCGAGGTGGCGGAGCCTTATTTCCCCGAATGGAACGGGCTGCGCAGTGGAGTATACGGGGATATTGGACCGCATGCACAGCGCGCCTTCCGCGAGCGCAGCGGTGAGGACATTCCGGATTTCTGCGACAGGCATGCGCGGAATTATTACCGGAAGGTTCCGGAGCTGTATGCGCAGTGGGTCGATCTGCGCGTGGACGCCGTGAACGGGCTGATCGGCGAGTTGGTGAACGGCGCAAGCGGTGTGCGTGATGTCCGGCCGGATATCTGCGTGGCGACATGGTCGCTGGCCGTGAACGGGCACGGAGATGTTGCCGGACAGCTACGGGAATGGCAGGGTCTGGATGCAGTAGCAATGATCGGATGCGTGGCCCCGGATATGCATATACTCCAGACGCATTGGCCGGACTGGATGCGGCGCCGCCTGCCGCCGCACTATATTCGCGGCTACGCTCGCATTGCGCAGTCCATACGCGCAGCTTATCCGGGACTGCCTCTTGGAGTACAGGCAGATATCGGCTCCCTTGCACATATGGTTCGGGACCGCGAGTGGATAAGGCGGTTTGGCACTGCCGCCCTGGAGGGCGACTACGACACCTGGACCGCCTATGAATACCACCTGGGCGGCTTTATGTACGATGAGCCGCCCAGGCCGCTTAAGGCAGAGCGCGCCGCCGAAGATGAGGTGATCGTTTCTTTTAGCAAGCGGGTTGCCATACCGTCTGTGGATAAGCTGCGTCTCTGGAGCCGGGAGGGTGCAAAGGCTTCAACTGGCCGGCTAAGTGAAGCGGGGAGCAGCACTTCACCGACACCGCTGGAGCTTGTGGATGCAGCGGCAGACGGGAATCGTCTACTGCTGCGCATACGTCATTTGCCGCAGCGGACGTTCTACCTGAGACTTGATGGCGTGCAGGATACACCGGAGCTGTGGCTGCTGAAGGACAGAAAGGTGCATCGCAATCTGCCAGAGCATGAGGTGGAGGTTCCTTAAAAATTAATGATTGAAAACGCTTCATGTTGTGTATATACTCTTACTACATCACAGAAGCTGCAGCTAATGAAGCATGTAGGGACAGCAAAACGACCTAATGCGTATATGCACAAGGTCGTTACTGCCAACCCGCTTTGCAAGACGGGTCTGATGGTCACTTTATTTTACTTTGACTGGAGCCGGATATTTTACACCCAGTGTATCTACAGTTACTTTTTTCATCGTAACCGGTTTGAGTGGTTTGTCATTGCTATCCCGCTTGGAGTTAACGATCGCATCGACCACATCCATGCCTGACGTCACTTTGCCGAAAGCAGCATATTGTCCATCGAGGTAGTCCGCATTGGCAACCATGATGAAAAATTGTGAGCCGGCGGAATTCAGATCCGCTGAGCGGGCCATGGATAATACACCACGTGTGTGCTTGAGCGTGTTATTAAAGCCATTGCTTTTGAATTCACCTTTAATACTGTAGCCGGGACCGCCTGTACCGTTGCCTAACGGATCGCCACCCTGAATCATGAAGCCTGGAATAACCCGATGGAAAATGGTACCGTTATAAGCGCCCTTTTGCACCAAAGAGATGAAATTGTTGACCGTGTTCGGTGCTACTTCCGGGTATAGCTCAAGTTTGATCTTTTTACCATCATTCATGACAATCGTAACGATAGGATGGGAAACGGCCTTGTTTTTGTCCTTAGTCGCAGCAGGAGCTGGATTGCTTGTCCGGCTTGCGGCTTCCACGTCGGTCGCTTTTGTGCCGCATCCGGCAACAAGCACGAGCATGATGGCCATAAGGCACAACATGGACCATGGGCGTATTGTTTTTCGATTCATTAAAATTCCTCCTGAAATGTTGGATGATGTAACATCCTGAATTATTGGGGGCAGCGCAGAGCGCTTTTCCATTTTCTATCATACCTTTTTTATTATGGTAAGGAAATACGGGTTTGAAAGCCGTATTCTTTACCCATACTGCTACTATTCCCAAGGAAAGGGGCAGGATTATGATGGAGGTAGACAAAAAGCTGGCTAAAGGTCTCATATGGGGGATGGCGTTCAGTCTGCCGGTTTGGGTAGGGGTATGGTACTCGGTGCAGCATATTCGTGACTGGCTGTAATTCATATAGAGCGTAAAGATAGGCCAAAACCGCAATGGTTTTGGCTTATTTGTATTTGTGCCAGTCCAAATCGCTGTTATTCAGCAGATGCTCAAAATTGTTGTCCAGCTTCTTCTGTTCTGCCTTTTTGGCTTCAAGGACACGCTGCCGTTCCTCTTCCTTACGCTTGTCCATCTCTGCCTGGGCTTCGTTAGCCTGAGCCTTCAGCTTGTTCAGCACATCCTGGCTCAGCAGATCCTTCAACGTAGCAGGTTTGTCCTGAGCCGCAGGAGCGGGCATTGACGAATTTCTCTTTTTAGCCATGTCATCATCTCCATTCCTTTCGATTATAGCAGCTTCTTTGTGCTTGTTCCACGCCTGGAGAACGAGGCATGGAGTGGACTTTTCTTATGGAGAGGGTAATAATGAATTAGGCAGAAGGGACGTGTGGCAGCATGTATCATCTATATTGGAAACGAAACCTGGTTAATTTGTGGATTGGGGTATTATTTTGCAGTATGGCCTATTCCGTATCCATCCCGTTTTTACCTATTTTTTTGAATACGGAAATGAGCGTAAACGATCATTTGGAGCTGTGGTCGGGAATTGCCTTTGGAATCACATTTTTAGCCAGTGCGCTCATTGCACCGTTTTGGGGCTCGCTTGCAGATAAATATGGACGCAAGCCGATGCTGATTCGTTCCGGCTTTAGTCTGGCGGTATTGTACCTGATATGTGCTTTTGTGACAGACCCCTATGTGTTCGTGGGAGTACGTCTGTTTCAGGGCCTTCTCTCCGGTTTTATTCCTGCGGCCATCGCACTGGTGGGTACAGGGTCGCCCGAGGACAAAACGGGATATGCGCTTGGCATTATGGCGACCGCCGGGGCAACCGGCAGCATTATAGGCCCGCTGATTGGCGGGGTAGTAAGTCATTATTATGGTAACCGAAATGCCTTTTTGTTCTCTGCGGCGCTTGTACTGGTCTCTGCGCTAATCGCGACCTTTGGTACCAGAGAGGACAACTTTAAGAAAACGGTCACCCGCTCGCATGTCCGTGATGATATCAAGGAGGCTATGGCTAATCGACCATTGTATTTCTTGCTCATTCTGGCTGGACTGAGCACCTTCTCCGTCATGATTTTGGAGCCGCTCATTACGGTGTACGTGCTTGAGATGGGAGTAGTTCGCAGCCAGGCGTCTTTAAGCTCGGGGATTGTCTTCTCAGCCGTAGGCATTGCGGCCGTGCTCATGGCTCCGCGCTGGGGGCGAATCGGCGGACGGATCGGATTTGCACAAGTGTTGCTGATCGGATTGATTGGTTCAGGAATTGGCAATATTTTTCAATTTTTTGTAACCAACTTTTTTGGCTTTGGTGCGCTTCGTTTTGGCTACGGCTTGTTTTATGCGTCCGTCATCCCGGCGATTAATGCGATGACCGTGGAGGTCACCAAGCCGGAATTCCGCGGCCGTGCCTTTAGCTTGAATCAATCGGCCACACAGCTGGCGACGATGGCAGCTCCGCTGATTGGCGGCTTGCTTGGCAGCTGGATGCCGATTCGCTGGATTTTTGTGCTGAACGGCGGCATGCTGCTGGTTGCGGCGCTACTGCTATGGACAAAAGGGAAAGAAGTTTTCACAGCTTCAGCTTCCCATAAGTCAACGCACACAGATGTCCATTCTGCCGGATAGGCGATGGAATACCAAGCTCATTTTACAGACCTGCTCTCAAAGCAGGTCTTTTTTTGTGCGAATAGATCATAATCTCAAATCTCCACTTTTAGTAAACTTATTCATAACGCCCTAAACTGATGATATGACAAGGAGGGATAAATTATGATAAGAGACGACATTTTGCGCCAAAGGCTGGAGAAAGCCCGGCAAAAGCTGTATGCTTTACAGGCAAAACATGGTTTTAGTCATGCCAGTGTGCTTAGACAGTCTGTAATTCTGGATAACCTCATCAATCAATATAATCGCCATTTTTATATAAAAGAAAAAAAACCAACCGCATAAATATAATCGGCTTATCAGCACCACTAAATGAAACCGTAGCCCTTGGCTTCAATGTTGACGTATTCTTATTTCCTATGACTGAAAAAAGTGCAGGAGATGATCCGATGTATTTCCATACAAAAAGGCTCATGGAGTGTGTGCTTCCATGAGCCTTTGTACTGGCCTGTTCCGCCGATTATTGTACGGTTATTTTACGGTTGCAATGACACATTGATAATGTTTCAACATATACTTTCCGTTATCCTGTACTTCAGCGATGATATGAATCGTATTTTCCATGCGTAGGCGAAATGCCAGAAGTTCGATTGGTCATTGATGATTCTGATGTCAGGCCAATTTTTGCAATGTACTTGGATAGGTCCATCTCATTGGAATAGAGAAGGAAGCGAATCACCGAGTCATATCATCGACTTCTCCATTGGTGGTATTCTTTTTATGCATGATTTAAGGTATAAAAAAACCTAAATACATATATGCTTCAATGAAAATGGAGCATACATATATCTAGGTTTCGTCTGCATGATCAGTAACTATGCTTTGAGTAAGCCGGATTCCTTGACATCCGAGAAGAATTTCTGGAACTCAGGAATATTCAGCTGCTGCTGTGCATCAGACAAAGCGACTGCTGGGTTCGGATGGACTTCCACCATGATACCGTCAGCACCAGCAGCCAGCGCGGCTTTGGCACAAGGGGCCAGGATGTCCTTGCGCCCTGTGGAGTGCGTCACGTCTACCAGCACAGGCAGATGGCTTTCCCGTTTCAAGATCGGTACAGCAGAAATGTCCAGCGTGTTGCGAGTCCATTTTTCATACGTACGGATCCCGCGCTCAATCAGCATGACTTGTGTGTTGCCGCGAGAAACGATATATTCCGCTGCATGAAGGAATTCTTCCATCGTTGCAGAGAGTCCGCGCTTGAGCAGAACCGGAGTTCTGGTTTCACCCGCAGCCTTGAGCAGCTCAAAGTTATGCATGTTGCGCGCACCGATTTGGATGATGTCGATGTATTGGACCGCTTCCTCCAAATGTCTTGGATCAACGATTTCACTGATGGTCGCCAGCCCGAACTCGTCGCCTACGCGTTTGAGGATTTGCAGACCTTCAACGCCCAGCCCCTGGAAATCGTACGGAGACGTACGCGGTTTGAATGCACCCCCGCGAAGAATCGGTACACCAGCCTCTTTGAGAGCGGCCCCCACTTCACGAGTTTGCTGATAGCTCTCCACCGAGCAGGGACCCGCCACCATGATGGAGGCTTTGCCGCCAACCAACGTGTCTTTGACTTTAATGACCGTGCTATCCGGTTGATTTTTACGGCTGACGATCAAATGCTTCTTGTGTTCTTCTTTTTGATAGTTCAGCGAAGCCTTGAAAATATTTTTGAACAGCTGGCGAATCGTCGCATCGTCAAAAGGCCCACGGTTAGCAGCGATCAGTTTATCCAGCATTTGCTGCTCACGTACCGGATCAAAGTCAGGTACCCCTTGTGCTTCCTTCAATTTTCCGAGCCGTCCTGCCAGCTCAGCGCGTTGGGACAGCAGCTCCAGTAATTGCAAGTTTGTAGCATCGAGCTGTTCCCGCAGCAGCTCCAAAGAATTTTCATTGGTTGACATACAGTACACCCTTTCCCCATTTTAATTTTTCTGTAAGTTCTAGACTTTTTCCAGGAATACACAAAAAGGCATTCGCCGCAAGGGACGAATGCCGTGGTACCACCCTAATTACAGAAGCTACATTCGAGTCGTCAACGTCAATCCAGCAGACGGCCGCAGCTTCTGAGCTTGATGCCCATAACGGGGGCTTCCGGAAACCTCTAATACGTACAAAGAAATGAATCCTTGTGTCGGTTCAAGGCTCGACTCGGGAGTGAATTTCAACGCGGGATTACGGTACACTCTCAGCAACTCGTACCTTTCTGTGGGAATCCGGTTAGACGTTTACTTATCTCCGTCTATGTCTTTGTTCATGGTATTCAAAAGATTTGTCCTTATTTTAAACAAAGTAGGTGCAGAAGGCAAGCCCTGTTTATCCAGTTCAGCTTTTGCCCTGTTCTTATCGGTCCCGATCTTTGGGTACAGGGTTGGCCGATGCAACTCCTAGCGGGTAGTTTTCAGTAGAGTTCTGCGTAGAATCATCCGTAGTGATCTGGCCCGCAGACCTGCGGTCGTCCTCTTTCACAGGATTTAAGGCTTTGTAGCGTTTGTACGCCATATCGGCCTGAGACATCGGATCTTTATACATAGAAGATCAGTCAACTCCTTTCTGCAGCTCCTCATCCTCATCGCCATCGGTACCGTTTAGCAAATCTGTTCCATGCAGAAATTCAATGGGACCGGAAAGATCAACAGGACTGTCTGGTGTCAGTTCATCTGCATCGGGGATATTTTCCAACAGGGTATCCGGTTCTTCGATCAGATTTTCCCAGTTCGTTTCCGCATTTTGCAGGGAAGCCTCAAAGTCATGGTCATGCAGTTCAGTTGTGTGATCATCACGGCTGGCCATATTGCTCAGCTCCTTTACTTTTGTTAATTATGTCGGTCTTATCCAATAACAGAACGGCTAAACCTTGAGTTAGTGTGTCTGTCAGAGCTTTAAATCATGCGATCAGGAATATGACGATTCTTGATAAACGTTTTTTTCGTAACTGCTGTGATATGATAAAGAGGAGATGGAGGGATATGAATTGGATGAGATTTTACAAATAATGAGTAAAAAGAACATGATATCCTTCTTAGGAAGAAGGTATGTACATCATCGTGTAGAATAATATAATTTCAGAAAGCTTAAAATTGTCAAAACACATATAAATTTGTAAATTCTACTTTGTAATTTTGAGGTGCTTAACATGAGGCATGTGCCCAAAGCTGTCGCCGCCCTGTTGGCGGTCATAGTGATGCTGTTGTCGCTGGACCCCCAGGTCTATGCGGCGAAAATAACCCCTGAAAGAGAGTATAGAATACCCTCTTGGGATATGAGGTGGGGAGTGGAAGGGGAAGATGGCTCTCTAGATGAAGTAAGAAGTCCCAGCAAGGCCTGGATGCAGATTCAGGACGATTCACAGTTGCCTATGCAGCCTAGGAATATCGGCTCGGCCTGGATTCGTATTCGACTGCCATCGCTGAATGATGAAACGCCAGCGGTGCTTTTTGAAAATATATATGGCCGACATATTACGCTGTATAAGGATGGCACCAACTTTTACGAATCCTATCGCGGGTACAATTATGAAAATAATCGTGTGTTGATTCCGCTAAAACCCGAAGATAGCGGCAAGACATTATACATATGGACGGAAAGCAGCAAGCATAGACTGGGTATTAACGGAGATGTGATCACTGGTGATTATCGTGACCTGCTGGGAACTTTGGTCAGAATGGATATTTTGGACATCATACTGGGCAGTACATTTATTTTCATTGCCCTGGTACTGCTGATCTGCTCATTTTTTCTGTTTCGTCCAAGCATGGCCATGTGGCTGTCCCTCAGCGCGATTGTACTATCCATTGGTTTGATGATTGTGACGTATTCGCCGTTTTTGTACACGTTTTATCGCAACTTTGGCAAGCTGTATTTACAGCTGTTTGATGTGGGAATGTTCATTTTATTGCCCTCTTTAGCGTACTATTTTGAACAAAATATTAGCTCGGTTGTACTGATTCGCAAATTTCGAAAGCTGCTATCTGTTTATTCCCTGTTCTGCTTCACCATGATGATTGTGAATTTGGGCGTACAGGGGCGATTAAACGATGTGTATTATTTCTTCAGTGTAACCATTCTGTACGTATTGCTCATGGCTTTGCTAGTACTGCTGGTGTTTGCTTCGGTTTGCAGGGCGCTTAAGGGAGATCACGAAGCGATTATTTTATCGACAGGCTTTGCTTTTTTCGCAGTGATCTGCATTGGTGAGCTGAGCTGGTTCTTCATTCGCGAAGGACACTATAATATGTTCCTGTGGAAATGGGGCGTGTTCGGCTTTGTGATGGCACTGATTGCGATTCTGGGCAGAAGGCTGGCAGAAAAACATAAGCAGGTGGTTCGCTATTCCAGAAAACTGGAGATGTTTAATAATGAGCTTCAACGTTCGGAGAAAATGGAGATCATTAGTGATCTGGCTGCATCGGTAGCCCATGAAGTCCGCAATCCGCTTCAAGTGACCCGTGGATTTCTCCAGTTGATGAGCAAGCAGGAGGACGGCAAAAATAAAGATTATCTACATATCGCGTTGGAGGAGCTGGATCGGGCTTCTGCGATTATTACGGACTTTCTAACCTTTGCCAAGCCTGAATTTGAACACACCAAGACGCTGACCATATTGGATGAATTCAAGCATATTGAAGGAATCATTAGTCCGATGGCCAATTTGCAGGGCGGTAAAATATCGCTGGATATTCCCCAGGAAATCAAAGTGCGTGGGAATTCCTCTAAGTTCAAGCAGGCGTTCATCAATATCATTAAAAACAGCATTGAAGCACTGCGAGATCAGGGTCATATTCACATATGGGCTTATGTGGATAACGGAGAAGCTGTCATTCATATTCGGGACAATGGTGAAGGGATGGATGCTCAGACCTTATCCAGACTAGGTGAGCCTTATTTTTCGAATAAGACAAAGGGGACAGGTTTGGGAATGATGGTGACCTTTCGGATTATTGAAACGATGAATGGCAAAATATCTTTCACAAGCGCAAAAGGGGTGGGAACAGAAGCAACCATCCGCTTCCCCGTGGCCGGATAAATATCCGGCTTTTTTGCGTTCGGAGAAAACGGAAGAAAGCTTGCTGGACCCACCCGCTTGTCATCAGGAAATGTAATTCAGAAGGGCTGCAAGAACCAATTTACCACATCGAGCTAGGTTTCCGGGATGCAGCCAACACGCCAGATGGGTTGGGAGGGATAACCAAATAAAACTGATCAGATGTTTCTTCTAACGTTTTGATTTGGATATGGTCAGGGATCATGACTCCTAACACATCACGTATTGCAGATTTGGGATCTGTTATCAGTTTTTCTCTAAAACTGGCATCCTCCCAAGCTTTTTGAATGACTTGTGTTTGAAGAACTTCAGTAGCCATCAAAAATCACCCTCTCATTCAATTGGTTATAATTACCTAGTCAGTATACCACGAAAGACTTATCAAAATCTAGGATTTTTTCATATTTTTGGTGATCCAGAAATCGAGTCCGCCTCTTCTCAAATGCGAGCGCCCGCTTTCAATTTCTGCGGCTTCTTCGCCCAGCTCTTCCGCAATGGAGCGTGCGAACATATGCAGACCCGGGACGGAAGGCTCCATAGCCTCCAACTTTCGGACTGCTTGATTGGCAATGCCCGCGTAACTGGTCAACGTACCGCGTACATAAATCGCTTCTTGAACCTTCTCCGGGTTTAAACCTTCACGATAAGCGGTCTTCTGTTCCGCACTGATATGAGATAATAAGCAATTGTAGCTGTTTTCCTCCCAGTCTTCCGGCCAATCGGCCCAATCATCCGACATTTGGAGCACAAGCAGCGCCGTATCGGTCATCTCTGTAATAGCCTGAATCAGATCAGCACGGCCACCGAGCAGCAAAGCGCCTGTTCCGGCCATTTTTAACGGGCTTGCTTTCAGGGCAATCCGATGCCGGTCTCCTTGAAAATAGTTCTCTGTTCCCTCGGATACTACACTAACGGCCCACTCATTGACATACGTTTGGGCATGTGACCAAAAAGGAGAGGAAGCGGGAAAAAGGTTCTGATAAATGCGCAGACATTCGGTATAGAATAGCTGGCTTAAGGCAAGTTGCGTTGCGCTGTTGTCTGCTGGCGTATCCATCACATCGTCCTGAATGAAATAATGAGCCATGACAAACACGTTCCCAAGTGATAGCTTTCGGCAAATTTCTGGGGTCAGACCAGTGATTTCCTGCAGCCAAAAGGGAAGCAAGTAGCATATGTAGTTGCGGGTGCTGTCTTCCCGTAATGGATTAAAATGGGCCAGATAGTCCAGTCCCAGATGCTGAAACGGAGCAGGAAACGCCGCTATCCGCTCCTCCGCTTGACGAAATACGTCCTCTAATTCATCTTTGTATGCAAAATACCATTTCATCGCTATCACCTGCATCTCTTATGGATATATTCTATAGCGATTCCTAGTTGCTACCCGTCATTGTATAATGGATTGCAATTTTCGAGGTCTTGTTATTTTTACTCAAACGCCGCACATTCTTTTATTCAATTTGTTGCTAGAAGCAATACGCTTAGTCCAATTACACTTAGAAATGCGATAGCATACCATGCTAGCGGCCACTCAACAGCTAGCACTATGTCGGGGATACCGACAAAAATCCCGGCAGGGAAGACCCCGCCGGGATTTTGTTTGAAAAAACGATCAGAAACCAAATCAAAAACTCAAAAGGAACATTTACCGCTTCGGGATTCTAGTTGATCTCCAAATAATCAATGTAAGCGTCCCATGTCCCGTTATCGGCTGTTACAACGAGCTCAATCTCTTGATTTCCGGTTCCGTGGCTAACATTTTTTAAAGTATAGACCACAGGCGAGCTCCCGCCGAAATAGAAGGTTCCCTTTGTCACTCCGCCGATTTTCAAGTCGACTCTGGCCATGTTGGAGTTGTTCGAGGCACCACGGATTGAAAAATTATGGGTGCCGCTGGAGAAATTCTGCGTATATTTCACCAAATCATTATTGGCGTATAAAGCGACTCCGTTGAACGGCGAACTGATATTTCCGGTGTACTGACCGCCTTTGGTCATATTCTCGGCTTCCATTTTCGTCCCTGTGCTTGGCGTTTCACCGCTTCCGCCGTCAGGCGCGACCGCCCGGCCGGTGCTTGGCGAGATCATGCCAGAGCAAAGGCCCCGGCTCTTGAGGTTCTGCGCGATCTGCGGGATTGCTTGGAGCGTAGTCTGATACTGGTCGTGCATCAGAATCACGTCTCCGTTCTGCAGCCTGCCCGCGGCGGATACGATCTGGGCGGTGGTGGCGCCGTTCCAGTCCTGGGAGTCAACGTTCCACAGCACTTCGGTAAGACCGTTTTGCTTCTCGATGGATTTCAAGGTCGTGTTGGTCTCGCCGTACGGCGGACGGAACAACTTCGGTGCCGTGCCGGTAGTGGACTGCAGCGTTTGTTGCGTGCGTGTTATTTCCGATGCCATTTGTGAGGTGCTCAGCTGAGTCAGGTGGGGATGCGACCATGAATGGTTGCCAATCCACATGCCTGCTGCCTGCTGGTCGCGTACGAGTGACGGGGAATTCTGCGCATTTTGTCCTATGTTGAAGAGCGTCGCACGCAAGCCGTTTTGCTTTAGCGTGTTAAGCAGCGTTGTGGTGTTGTAGGGATTCGGACCATCGTCGAAGGTTAATGCTACATAGCCGTTCGAACAATCAGCCGCAAGCACCTTGTCGTCGGAAATCCCCAGTGAGCCCATAAACAAAGACACGATAAGCGACCCGATCGCCGCCCATTTTACTGCTTTAGCATTTAACATGTTACTTCCTCCTAGCAATTTTAAATGGCTAGTATGGCTCTTCAAGTCACTCCGAATCGCTTCAACTCTCTCCTAGTGTTCGGGGTTTTAGTTGATCTCTAAATAATCAATGTAAGCATCCCATGTCCCGTTATCGGCTGTTACAACGAGCTCAATCTCTTGATTTCCGGTTCCATGGCTGACATTGTTTAAAGTATAGACCGCAGGCGAGCTCCCGCCGAAATAGAAGGTTCCCTTTGTCACTCCGCCGATTTTCAAGTCGACTCTGGCCATGTTGGAGTTGTTCGAAGCACCACGGAGTGAAAAACTATGGGTGCCGCTGGAGAAATTCTGTGTATATTTCACCGAATCATTGTTGGCGTATAAAGCGACTCCGTTGAACGGCGAACTGATATTTCCGGTGTACTGACCGCCTTTGGTCATACTCTCGGCTTCCACTTTCGTACCAGTGCTTGGAGGGGGAGTAGTCCCGCCGCCGGAGCTGCCGCCGATCGTGATTGTATTACTAGTCACAGTCGCACTCCCACTGCTTTGATATCCCTCTACCGTAAGCGAAGTTTCATACATCTTACCCATTGTCATTCCTAAGCTCTCCCACTTTTTGAAGTGTTCGCTAACAGATATGGTTCCGCTCGTGCGCTTTGATGTCCGGACACTCCAATACTGTTTAAAAGTTGTATTATTGCCTTTAATGGAAGGTTGGTTGACTCGAATGGTCTCATATATGTCATATGTCCCCCCGTCAACGGTAATGGTGCCCTTTGGCGTTGCTCCGGGCGGACGCCAGCTGCCCCAGCTATCGACGATGTAATATTCTACGAGCGGGTCAACCGTCCACCCATAGACACATAAGTATGAATTGCCATTAGGCTGGTAGTTGGCACTGTAGTTTACGGATATGTTTCCAATTTGCTGGTGTGTCTGGGTCTCGTTGAATTTCTTGCCTTTACGGAATAACGCATTATTGATGTTACTCCACTGGGCACTGAACGTACCACCACTATTAAGAGTCATACTTGTGTTCCCGGAATCCTTCCACAATTCATAGTAGTAGCCGTCGTGGGTGCCAGTTTCATTTGAGGTGATCGGTGTTGCCGCCTGTGCGGTTACTGCTGGTAATGTAAGTGAGAAACAAATCAGAATTGATAAAAATAACCTTATCCCTTTCCGTTTCATTTGATATTCCTCCTTTTTGATTCATTTGCATTTAGTCTGACTATGATGCTGTGCAGCTCGTAGAAAGCTCAATACATCATTTCCTCCCATAAATTGAATTGTAATCGATTACGAACAATATTTTATCATAGTTTCCTTAATATTTAACCTCGAAAAAATTAAGGTATACTGTAGAAAGTTTAGTTATTAATTCCTGCTCACTCTCTAGATCAAGGAGCCAGAGTAGATTGAAGGATGGATGTAATCGTTGGATAGAAATTTTCATGAGATCTTTTTTTACCATTTAATGGTTGTCCTGCAGGCATGAAAACGAATAAAAATAGCGGAAAGAGAAAATATTAGATGGAAAAGAATGAAGGAAGGGTCTGCGACATGAAAAAACAATGGAAATTGATCGCTGCTACTCTGTACGGAGGAGTGATGATGTACGGTAGTGCGGGGGCTGCAGAAGCTTTTGTTATAGAACCGAGTGATCTGTTGTCAGCTCTTACTCCCAATGGCTCCATTCAAGGAGAAGTACGTCAACAGAATACGGAGCGGCAGGATTGCCACCGACAAGGACATGTTCATAAGTATGATCATGGCAGACAGCCTGACGGCTGGAATCATCATTTGAACGAAAAGGTAGCCAAGCTGCTCGGCATCACTCCTAACCAGCTGGAGAATGAGCTGGGACAAGGAAAATCGTTGGCCGATATTGCTAAAAGCAAAGGCATCAAAGAAGACCAGCTCATTGATAAGCTGAAAAATGAAATGACCATAGATTTGAAACGGCTCGTGAACCGTAAAGGTCCAATTACATTTGAACGTAAGACTGGCGCTCCACATGAAGCTCAATTGAAGCGTTAGTCCGTAGTTATTTGATTGAAGTAGCAAATTCATGGCAAGAACCAAAAAACGTATTTAGTCGAGTAAACTAATACGTTTCAGGCTGTCGAGACTTTCTCGTCAGCCTGAGAAGCGTTTGAGTTAATCAAAACGATCTCTAAAAATTTATTTTAGTTGGTACACTAAATAGATACTTAGCAGCGAAATAAAGCACGATAAGTATAATAACTATTATGACAACAATTTTTAATAATTTTTTCATGATTTTGAAAATGACGATCCCTTAGTACCGTCTGTATAACCCCAAACCGTATGGGTTGCTGTTCCAAAAGTTAAACCCAATTTCTGATATACAAAGTTCCAAGTAAAAAATGCTGTTTGATAAGTTCTAGTTTTATCAGTATTAATATGCATTTTATCTTCTTTTACAGTAATGTTAACCGAAGAGAATCAGTTGAAAAAAGAGCCAACCCCCAAATTGGGGATCGGCTCTCTCTGCTCATTTGATATTAGGCTAAATCCGGCAGGTTGTTGTGTACAACATCTCTGGACCATTCGCCTTGCTGTCTATAACCAATTGGGAATCGTACAATTCAGCGCCGAACAGATAGTAACCACTTACTCTCAATTTTGCTGTTTTACCTGTAGCAAATGAGCTGTTATTGGTTTGTGTCCACGATAATCCAGCCTGAAACCCTGTCAGATACGATGTTACATTGGATACTCCTGTCATGTACCCTTTACCATTTTTGTCAAATCCGCTTGTGTAGTGATAATCAACATTTTTCCAAGAGAAAGCCGCGCCTACAAGAAATGAATACCAAGATTCGTGGCCATTTGTAAAAGTTGCTGCGAGGCCAAAGGGGGGGGTTAGTCTCTTTGCTGTCTTTTTCAATGATGGTTGTCCCACCGTTAGAAGCTTTTTCGGCTTCTTCAAATGCTTTCAGGAAGGCTTCAAATTCTTCAGGACTTTTAAAGTGTAATCGTTCGTTATCTTTTAGGCTTGTACTAACTTAGGACTGGTTGACAGGCTCAAACCCATATTTTGCTGCAATATCGTCTAGCTGTTTTTGCAATTCAACCGTGTTAAAGTCTGCTATCCCTTCATTAATTGTCTCTGCTGCTGATGCAGGAAGGACAAGGACAAAGGTTAACAGCACCGACAATAACAAGGTGAATATTTTCTTGCTCATTTAAAAAATAACTCCTCTTATGGTATTATTTATACAAAATCGAATTACAGGTTAGTGTAAAACGATTTGCATACGAAGGGATGTGAAATCATGAAGATCTGGAAAGTTTGGTTGGTATGTTTTTTGGTACCTCTAATTTTGTAGTCATTGGTGGAAGTGGTAATTCGTTTGGGTTTCCATTTCCTTTTGTTCTGTACAAAGATGGGCATTATGAAGCTTTGCCTGCTGCGTATGAGGTTCTTAGGTGGGAAAACATGAAACGGAGTAGCTTTCAGATAAACATGTACCTATTGAATGTAATTATTGTCTATTTCGCTTTTGTTGGAACACGAAAATTGTTTTTAAGATATAAAAGTTAACACGCAATGAGTGGATTGTTCCGTCTGGACCGTGTTTTTTAAAGTATGTATGTTTCTGCATGAGTGTTGGAGACGAAATATAGAGAAAAAACATAGTTTGTATAAAAAACTAACAATATCAATATATTGCTGAATACCCAAGTGTGTAAATGGGTATTTAGGTCAGTTTGTTGATTGGAATTTTATCCCTGTTGTTTATATATCTATTTTGAACGCTCTGGACTGACCCTGTTAGTCAGACAGGGATCAGAACATTAAATAACCAGTCGCTTGGAATCAAACTCTTGTTATGCAAAACTGTAATTTTTCCTACATTACGTTTATTATTATTCTATAAAATGACTTATTTTGAGATATAATACATGTTTATGTCATAAAATGTTAATAAATTCTCTTTACATAAATTCTATTGCATTTGATGCCTATGCTAATGGGTTGAATTTAAAAGCAGAATAAGGAGGCCAAGAAGATGAAGAAAAGAACATTAATTGGTGTTCTCACAGTCCCATTGATTGTGGGGGCTGTTTCAGGTTATTTTTATCTAAACACAGATAGGGTTGTCAGCGCTCAAAGCGAAGTGAATGCAGCAGCTGACAAAGCCACTAGCAAGCAAGTTGAATATATAAAAATATCAGTTTCGTCCAGCACTTATTCCGATAGCTCCTATTCAATACGTATACGTGATCGGAAAAATCTGAATGAAGTTACGGAAGATTATGTGGGTGGCGTTTTGCGCTACAGAATTATTGTTTCTGAAGAGGGAAGACGCGTCACTTCTATTGGCAGGGACCATGTCACTGGTAAACTTGTTGGCAACACATGGACATTACCCCCAAATTTAGCCCGCGAAAATAAACGAATTTTAAACATCTCTTTGTTGGAAGAACAAAAACGAGAACTGAAGAATCAAAATTGGGTGAAGTCCATACAACCACAATCTAATCCATCTTTCCAAAATGTGATGGCGGAAGACAATATAAAAAAAGAAACAGTAACTATTGACACTAAAACGGGGCTTCCGGTAAAAAGAGAAATCTTTGTAAAAGATAAAGAGGGGAATTGGTTAGAGGACTCTAGTAGAGTGGAAGAATTACTGCTCCTATTAAAGAAGATAGATTATTAAAAGGATAGAACGGATCAAGACTCATATAAGTGGCCAAAACAAGCAGCCCCACCTCAACGGAGGCGGGGCTGCTTGAAGTGTTATGCCAATATGAAAGGGAGCATGCCTTATCTCAGGCATGTGGTATGGAGCCTCCCTTTTCCATTAGCCAAGCTCCTGCGTGCCTTTGGAAGCGCGCTTAGAGGATGGCAGCTGGAAGCGAAGCGGGCGCCAGTTCAACCGCTGCCGGACTTTGGAACCGACAATCCAGCTGCCTCCCGGCAGATGGGCAAACAGCCAGCTGATGCCGAGAGAAGCACTTGCCACGACGACAAACGTAATGAGGGTGGCCGTAAAATGATGATCGCCCAGTGAAAGCGGACGTGTAAAATAGGATATGAAGGACAGCACGAGCGCATGCACCAAATATCCCCCGAAGGAATAACGACCGATCCAGTTCAGCATGCGGCGAAACGGCTCTGAACGCTTGTCTTTTTGCAAATGGAGCAGCAGTCCGTACAATAAAAGCAGCTGCGAGACAATCAGCACAAAGGTGCTTGGCTTGAGATAGGTGGAAATATTCAGATTGATCGTATCGCCTGACTGAATCAGCATCGTGTGTCCCATGAGCATGAACAGGCCAATAAAGACAAATACATTCCAGGGCAATGTCTGTTGGGCCAGTCCCCGCCAGGTGTCTGTCATATAAGCGCACACGGCGCCCAGCATCAAATAGAAAAAATACATAACAAAGTTATAAGTGCGGTAATCTAACAGAGCCTCCCAAAAGGCTGGCAGCCGAGTGCTCCATGTAATCATGTCATAGTAGGACCAATGTAACAGCAGTGCGTATGCCGCAGCGGCGATCAGCATAACAGCCAAAACAAGCTGCTTGCGTCTTTTCAGGCTATAGCGACGTAAAAACGTTTGAACCTGTCCGGCTGCTTTTGCGAATAAAGGAAACAAAATATAAAACTGAAAAATCATGACCACAAACCATAAATGATACCCGCTGACAGGTATAATCATTTCCTTGAACATGCCCTGGTAAAAAGAAATCTGTCCCCACTGCGCAGTAGACCAGTTCTGGGTACATATCCAATAAACGATCGTCCAGCAGAGAAATGGAACATAAATATCTCGAAACCGTCTGCCAATATAACGGGGATAGCCAATCGGTTTGTTGCCATGATAAAACAGCAGCGCCGACGACAGGAAAACGAACGCCGGTGTGCCAAAGCGCGTCAAATGGTACAGCATTGCGAGCATAACGGAATCCGGCTGCTGAATATCGCTGCGATATATATATTCGCCTATGCAATGCTGAAGCACAACAGCGAGGTAGGCAAGCCCCCGCAGTTCTGTCCACTCCGCGATACGCGGCTTGCTCATCCGTATCACTCCTTTTCCCAAAGATTCGCATAGGGTCCTTTAACACAATTGAAGGTATTGTAACGCAGGAACATTAGTGCAGGATTAACGTTACCTGAAAGTTGGCAGAACGGAAGTAGTTCCAATTTGATATGATTGCGTTTACAATTTAAATGGAATTACGTAAATTTACAGCTTGGGGATATGCAGGGGAAGAGGTGGGAACATGAAAAAAACGCTGCTGGTCTATATGCTGCTGATTGCGGCTTTTGCACTTTATGTATTCAAATATGAACAAACCGGGCCGTTAAATGGCACTTGGGAGGAGAAAGGGCTGAGAGGCAGTATCGGGGAAACCTATATCATGATTACGTTTCAGTCAGGCCTGGAATATTGGAAAAGCACACTCAAGGGCTTTGAGGATGCCGGGGATGCTTTGGGTGTGACTGTAGAGTATCGAGGAGCTACCCGTTACGATGCACAGGAGCAGACGACGGTTATTGAGCAGGCGATTGCCCGGAATCCGGCAGGGATTGCAATTTCCGCGATTGATCCTCACTCCCTGGTCCCGGCGATTAATAAGGCAGTGGATGCGGGCATCCCTGTGGTGCTGTTTGATTCAGAGGCACCGGGGAGCCGTGCGTATTCTTTTTTGGGAACGGATAATTACAAGGCGGGTAAGATCGCTGCGGATAAAATGGCTGAACTGCTGGGACGAGAAGGTGAAGTTGCTGTGCTGACTCTGCCTGGCCAGCAAAATCATGAGGAACGCACACGCGGCTTTCGCGATACCATTGAGCGGCAGTATCCTGCCATGAAGGTGGTGGAGGTGGCAGACGGACACGCAGACACATTGGTATCCCGGAATGAGTCGATCCGGCTATTGAAGGCTCATCCGAAGCTGGCGGGGATTTTTGCGACCGATGCAACAGGAGGAACAGGTGTGGGTGAAGCGGTATTGAGCCAAAAAAGCAGCCATCCGCCGAAAATCATTGCTTTTGATACAAATAAGGCGACACTTGATTTGATCCGTGGGGGCACGATCTCGGCAACGATTGCGCAGGGGACATGGAGCATGGGCTACTGGTCGCTGCAATATTTGTTCCATCTGCATCATCATTTGACGATTCCGGCACCTTCCCCCTCCGATGACAACGCGCCGCTGCCTGTGCGGGTGGATACAGGTATTTCTGTGGTTACCCGGAAGAATGTAGATGATTATTATGCAAAATGACGATCGGCAACAAAACTGGGGTCCTGAAATATGGAAGCGCATCCATGCAGGAGCGGGCAAATGGATGCCGCGTTTGCGCTTGCGCAATATGCCTTTACGGTACCAGCTAATGCTGCTGTTCCTGCTGTTTGCCATCGTGCCTTCGCTGGGATTAGGCCTGCTTGTCAACTGGACAGTGGAACGGATTGTTGAGCGGCAGGTCGAAGACCATACAATGCAGTTGATTGGCAAAGTGAACGAGGCGCTGGATACCAAAATGGAAAATCTGCAGAACATGACCTATCTGGTCGGTTTTAACCCGGATATCGGGGACTTTTTGCAAGGCCGGACGCTGGCCGATGATCATGCAGGTCGAGTGAGTCATGGAGATACAATAACGCCGATCAACCGGAAGGAGCGAACACAGAATCCGGCGTTCTTTCCTGGTCAAGCGGCAGGCTCTGTACAGGCACAGGATAAGCTGTATGGCATGAAGCAATTTTTGCAGGGTTTTACTACTTTATATCCCGAAATTGCCGGGATTCTAATCGTCAACGAACACGGCGACTATATCAGCAACGAAATGTATGCGAGAAGCACGCGCAGCCTGACCGAAGAAGATTGGTACCGGCAGGCGGCACAGCATGCCGGTATTTTTACTGTGCTGGGACAGCCGCACCATCGTAATGTGACCACGCATGTCCGGTATAAGGAGAGTGAGATTGTATCTGTCGTCCGTTCAGTCACAGATTCCGGGACTGGACGTGTGCTGGGCGTGATTATGATTGATCTCAAGCTGCGGGCTGTGTCGCAGGCGGCCCGGGACGTGACTCTGGGCAAAACCGGGTATTTGATGGTGACAGATGCTGAGGGACGCAGCGTATATATGCCGGATACGCCGCTGATTGAGCGTATTCCTCCTGAATGGTTCGGGACAGGTGACAGCGGAATGTTCACCCATTCATCAGGAGGAAGGGATTTGCTGTTCATGTTCCGTGCTTCCGAATTTACGGGCTGGAGAACGGTGGGGGTATTCCCGGCAGGGGAATCGACACTGGAGGTGCGGCAAATCCAGTTTTACGTCGTCTGTTTTGTATTCATTGTATGTCTGTTTGGATTGACGGCATCCTTGCGTTTGTCGCATTCCATTGCGCAGCCGATCTTCCGGCTGATGTCCTATATGCGGAAGGCAGAGACCGGGGATCTTACGGTTCGCGAGTGGAGTGATCGCGGTGATGAAATCGGACTGCTGGGTCGAAGCTTTAACCGGATGCTGGAGCAAATTCGCCATCTCATGTCGCTTAGTGAGCTCAGGGAGCGGCAAAAACGGGATGCCGAGCTGCGCAGTCTACAGGAGCACATTAAGCCGCATTTTCTATACAATACGCTGGATACGATACATTGGATGGCTCGAAAAAATGGGGCAGACGACGTGTCCGATATGATCGGGGCCATGTCAAGACTGTTCCGCATTGGGCTGAGCAAGGGAGATGACTTTATTCCGCTTCATTCCGAGATTGAGCATATTTCAAGCTATATGCAAATTCAGCAAACCCGATATCGGGACAGACTTCGCTGGGAATTAGCCGTATCTGAGGAACTGGGGAACCTGTTCGTGTTGAAGCTAATCCTTCAGCCTATAGTGGAAAATGCCATTTATCACGGCATCAAAGCCAGACGCGGCCCAGGCACGATTCGGGTAGAAGCGAACATCCGCGGTGACAAGCTGCTGCTGACGGTCCGTGATAATGGCGCAGGGATGACGGCAGAAAGGCTGCGGGAGCTTCGACATTTGCTGGAAATGCCGCTGGAAGCGATGGAAGAACAGCAGAAGCAAAGCAGAGCAAGTGCAAATGGCAGAAGCTACGGCATGCTGAATGTACAGGCGCGTATTCAGTTATCCTTTGGTCAGGAATATGGAATTGTGCTGGAGAGTGTAGAAGGAGCAGGCACCAACGTTACGATCATTCATCCGTTGCTGCGGGATGCAGGACAACTAAGAAAGCCTCAGGAAAAAGGAGAGGATCAGGATGGAAAAATCAATGACTAGAGGGACGGCCAAACGTTATCAAGTGCTGATCGCAGACGATGAGCCGATCATCCGTGAAGGAATACGGGATTGTGTAAACTGGACGGCACTCGGCATGGAGGTTGCGGGTGAGGCGGAGGACGGTGAAGAAGCGTTGGAGCTGGCAGTGCGGCTTGGCATCGACATATTGCTGGTCGATATGAACATGCCGTTCATGAACGGGATAGAGCTGATCCGGCGGCTGCGGGAGGAACGTCCGGAATGCCGGTGCCTGATCATTTCCGGGCATGATGAATTCACTTATGCGCAGGAGGCAGTGCGGCTTGGCGTAGAGGATTATATTTTGAAGCCGGTAGATGCGGAGCAGCTGCATACGGCACTGTCGCGGCTCGGTCATCGGCTGGATGAAGAGCGCAAGCGTGCCGCCTATGTGGAACAAGCCGCTGAGCAGATCCAGCGCAATATTCCGCTGCTGCGCCAGCGCTTTTGTCTGGAATGGCTGGAAGGACAGCACACAGGAAAAGACGTCATGGAGCAGCTGGCGTTTTTGCATCTTCCATCCCGGGCGCCCGTTCAAATCGGCGTGGTGCGCTGGCCTGCAGTAGAGACACGACAAGCGATTATGCGCGAAAATGACCGCCAGCTGTTTCTTTTTGCCGCCGAAAATATCATTGCCGAGCTGCTGGAGGACCGGCCGCATGTACTGTTTCGCGATGCGAATGGACTGATCGGCATGTGCCTGTGGGAGGAGGCGCCGGAGACGATTGGCGCTTCGATCGAGCAGGTGATTGGAAGCTATTTGAATATAGCGGTTCATACGCATGTGGAGCGAAACGCCGGAGGTCTGGAAGGCGCGATCGATGCGTTCCGGGTGTGCCGTGACAGCGTGTACGGCGAATCGCAGCTGTCTCCACTGGTACGGCGGGCGCGCCAGCTCATTCAGGAAGGCTATGCTGATCGGGGGCTGACGCTGGAGACCCTGGCATCGCGGCTGCAAGTATCCGCTGTGTATCTCAGCCGCGTGCTCAAAAAGGAGCTTAACGATAGCTTCGTAACCCTTGTCACACGTGCCCGTATCCGCAAGGCGGTTCAATTGCTGGACTCCACGACGCTGTCCATTCTCGATATTGCAGAACGTACCGGATACGACAGCCAGCACTATTTTAGCACCGCTTTTAAAAAGACCATGGGTGTCTCTCCGGCACAGTACCGCAAGGGTGGTAGAAACGGAATCAACACGTTGGAGCAGGAGTGACATGAAAATGTGTGTGTAATCACACCTCGTAATTAAGGGGTCTGTTACGCTGAGGATAATGAACAAATACCTTTCAATAATTTGGAGGAAAACAATATGTTTTGTTATCAGTGTGAACAGACGCCAAGTGGCGGGTGCAAAGTAGTCGGAGTGTGCGGCAAGAATGAAACAGTAGCAAGCCTGCAGGATACAATGATTTTTGCCTTAAAAGGGATTGCCGCCTATGCGACCCACGCCAGACAGCTGGGCTATACCGATCCCGAGGTGGATCGTATTACGCACGAAGCGTTATATATGACCTTAACCAATTCTAACTTTAATGTACAAGAGCATCTGGAAATGGCGATGAAGGTCGGTAATGCGGCCGTACGGATTATGGATGTGCTGGATCGGGCGCATACGGATCGTTTTGGTATTCCACAGCCGATTACAGTCAGCCAGAATAAAATTGAAGGTCAATGTATTGTCGTGACCGGACATAATTTGTATGCGCTAGAGGAATTGCTGCGGCAGACCGAAGGAAAAGGCATTAATATCTATACCCACTCGGAAATGCTCCCAGCCCACGGTTATCCGGCATTGAAGAAATATGCGCATCTCAAAGGCAATATCGGCAAGGCCTGGTACGATCAGCGCAGACTGTTCGAGGAGTTCCCGGGCGCAATTCTTGCCACGACGAACTGTGTCATGCCGATTAAAGGCACGTATGCAGACCGCTTCTTCTCTTATGAAGTAGCCGGGCTGGAGGGTGTTGCCAAAATTGTGAATGACGATTTCTCTCCACTGATTGAGCGCGCGTTGGCATTGCCAGCTGCAAATGTAGAGTCTGAACAGGTGCTGACGACAGGATACCATCATGAGACGGTTATCGGTCTGGCTCCTGAAATTATTCAGGCGGTTAAAGACGGACATATTCGCCGTTTCTTCGTCATTGCAGGCTGTGATGCACCGGGCAAAGGCGGCAATTATTATCGCGAGCTGGCCACATCCTTGCCGAATGATACGGTCATCCTGACCACATCCTGCGGTAAATTCCGCTTCAATGATGTGGATTACGGCACAGTTGGAGATACCGGCATTCCGCGCTATATTGATCTGGGACAATGCAACAATTCCGGTTCTACGGTAAAAATCGCTTTGGCACTAGCCGATGCTTTCGGCTGCACCGTGAATGAGCTGCCAGTCAGCATCGTGCTGTCCTGGTTCGAGCAAAAGGCAGTAGCGATTCTGCTCGGCTTGTTTAGTCTCGGGATTCAGGATATCCGCATTGGACCGAAGCCGCCGGAGTTTATTTCTTCTGGTGTACTGGATGTGCTTGTGGAGATGTTTGGCTTAAAGCTGATTACTACAGCAGAGGAAGATATGAAAGCAATGCTGTCGTTGTCGTAAGGGAATGAGAGGGGAACTGCAGAGCGCAGTTCCTTTTTTAATGTGATGTACTATTTTAACATTATCGTTCATCGAATCTTATAAATATGTCCATCAGATTTTAATGCCAGTTCAGTATCTTTGGCTTCGCGCGTTCTTAGCAGAGTCAGAATATTTTTGATACTTAAATCTTCTTCGGTAAGCTCATCATTTTCCTTCACATATGTAAGTAATTGATAAACGCTCACGTTCGAATTGAATCCTGCTTTTTCGGCTAAAGCTTCCTGTGAAAGCCCTTTGGATTTCCGAATATCGCGAATACGTGTTCCAACTAATTCCAGAAGTTCAGACATAATTACACCTCTCTTTAGTAAGGATTTTACAAAATTCGATTCCGGTCGCTCCAAAGTGCAATATATAGACGAACTAAACCATTTCGATCTAAATATTGTTTATTGGAAGTCGCTTATTGGATTTTTGCAAAATCTCTAGTTAGAAGAGCTACCTTGCTCACACCATTTGTGAATTTATATTCAGGAGATGATTTCTGTGCAAAATTAAAGCGTATAGAATTGCATAATGGATTTTCAAAAGATTGCCCGGTATCAAATGAAGCTTGCCCAGCTTATGCGCGACCATAAGCAGTTTTATAACTGCCTCATTCTTTGTGACCGAGCGTTGTTTTCGATGGCAAAGGCCATTTATGTTCATCGAAATCAAATCATTCCTTCATCTTTTAGCCTGTCCATGAACGATCTGCTCAGGTTAATCCACACAGATGCTGAGCCGAGTCTGGATAAGGTACTGTTTATAGGTACAGTGCATTACCTTGTTTCCGGAGAGGACGATGCCTCCAAAGAGCCGATGAAGCTGGAGGAAGTAGACATGTTGCTTTATAAAACCGACCATATTTTAAAGCGTTTATCACAGCGAATTGTAGCTGATCCATCGAAGCGGTATCCATCTATTTTTAAAGAAAAATCGTTTAATCGAATCATTGTTGATTAGACCTGCATCAGGCAATAAAAAAACACCGGTTAGGGAGCCAACCTATCGCCGGTGTTTTTCTTGTCTTATTTGTTTTCTTCTGTTTTCTGCTGCCAAGCAAAGTCCTCAAGCCAGCAAAAATGTCTTCTCAACCATTCCTTTATCTCCTTTCGGAGAGAGTTGAAACCTTATCTAATTGACAGTGTTGAGAAATATGCTTCTCAATGAATTGATCAACGGTAATCGATTTTCCGAAATGATGAAGTACGTGTTCGAGGACATGCTTTCTTTGTTCTTGTGTAAAAGCGGATGTCGCGTCTTCGACAACCGTATTTCATAACCAAGGTCGTGCCCGTGTCTGAGAGTCGATTCTACGCATACGTGAAACGCATAACCTGCGATGTATATTTTTTTGATCTCCTGATTTCGAAGGAAGCTATCCAAATTTGATCCCGCAAACCCGCTGGCTCCGGTTCTTCCCGATACAACAAACTCCCCGGGTTCAGGTGTGAACGCTTCTCCGAACTGGCTTCCTTGCAGCCTCCAGTAATCTTATGGAGCTTTCAACTGAATCAGCAAATTGTTGATGATCTTCGATGAAATGATGAATTTTTCCGTCTTTTGAGAGCCATTCATTCTGGTATTCAATTAAAACAAGAGCTTCTTTTTCACTGGTCGATACGTGGAGAGGTTCTTGTAGAATGGACAATGGACATTTTGAGATTCCTCCTAATATTAGTGTATGAAATACGATACTATAGGCTGGATGGTTTGACAAAATACGATAAACAAAAGGCCACAATCAAGAGAAGAGCGAACGATTCCAAAGTAAGGACATAGCTTTCTGTTTTTTGCAGATTCAAGGCGGTAATGGGGCCAAGCGTCGCTCCTATGAACAAAATAAACGTGTATAAAGTGACCGCTGCGCCGCGCGCTTCCCCCGCTAAACTTCCAATCAACGAGACCATCGTAGGCACTGTGATAGAAATTCCCGAAACAAACACAATGCTCATGCCAATTAGAACGGGAAGGCTGGAACTAATTCCAACCGCCGCAAGACCTGCTGCGCTGAGTATAAGTCCTGCCTGCAGTACCGGTTTCAATCCGTACCTCGCTACTAGCCGCCCGGCAAATGGTGATAAGATCATACCCAAAATACCCGCGGCCCGTACCGTTAAAATTTGATTGGTAGTTAGTGCGAACGGAGCCTGGGGCAGGTAGTTTCCGAGCGTTGTGTACATGCCGACAAACGAAAGCAGCAGTGTCACGGTAATTACATAACAAAAGAATAACGGCTTCCGGAATAGCATAGCCACCATTTGCCTGAATGGGGTCAGCATACTTGTATTTGTTCCGCGGGCCTGCCCTTTTGGAAGGAAGCTATGGAGCAGAATAGCCGATAAGCAATACAGGGCTCCAAGGAGATAAAACACATAAGGCCAGCCCAGATTTTGACTAATAAGACTGCTGAAAATTTGTCCAGTAATCCCTGCCATCAAAAAACCGGTGCTGACAAAGCCGACTGTCGTTACTCTTCTTTCCAGCGGGAACATTTCTACAACATAGGCAAGCGCTGAGGGGCCAAAAGTCGCTGCGGCTAAGCCTTGTACAGCGCGGAGTGCGATGAGCCCGGACAAGCTGGTCATGAGGCCAAGCAGCGGTGTAATGAATAGCATTGCAACTAAACCGGCAAGCATCAGCTGCTTTCGGCCGTATTGATCAGATAAAGGGCCGAAAAATAGAAAGCCTACAGCATAAGAGAATGAAAAAGCGCTGCTTGTCCATGCCGCTATCTCCGGTGTGACTTTAAATGTGCTTGCAAAAACGGATACCATTGGCAGGGTGATATATAGACTTGACACTACTACTAGGGCGCACCATAGGAGTATAGCCGTCATCAATGGATAATTTTTGGGGGAAGACCGTTTGACCTTCCCAACGAATTCCGTCATCCTATAACCTCCTTATTTCTTCTGAACCCTTCTTAACGTTGATTTATTGGTGTAATATCATCTCCTCAAGCAGTTAATCTAGGTAAATTACACGCCTTGATTGTAACATTTCTACAATTAATGTCAATAATATATTTTTCGTTGTAAATATAATTCGATTGCAGTAAAATATTTTCAATAACATTGAAGTAGAAGGTGAACATATGAGCCCTAACGAACCGTTGGATAATGCGTTATTGGATTTTGATTTGTTGAGTAAATTAGTTGTTGGTATTGGAGAAGTCTCGGACATTACAGGCGTACCGCAGAGGCAAATTCGCTACTGGGAAGAGAAAGGGATTATTCAATCGTTTAAAGAAGGCGAAGGGACAACCAGAAAGTACGACTATCTCAGCATAAAAAAAATCCTTTTAGTAAAGGAGCTTTTGGATGACGGCTTTACATTGGACGCGGCTGCGAAGAAAGTAGAGGAGCGGATGAAGATGATCAATGAGGTGTTTAAAAAGCTTGCGGGTCGACCGGAACCTGCTGATGAGTAGCTGCCACTTCAGGTTCTGATGATGCCAAATTATACACCATTGATCAAAACATCCGGCGCAACGAGCTGAAGTTACATGCCGAGCAGGCTTTTTTAGGGTCTATCCTTTAATGAAGGGTAGCCCCTTTTTTTTATGACTTATTGGAGAGCCGGAGGATGGCTCAACCTTCGATGACTTGCCGTTTCCGACAGCGCGGAGAACCGTATCACAAATCATTGAGCTAACACAATTGACCGTATACCTTTTCAGGGTTATTTTATTTCCTCCACACAAAGGTTAAATTTTTATAAAAAAAGTTCAAAACCAGCAAAGACCTTCCCTGGCCCGGGATGATACCATGTGGTTGCAAATAAGAAAAGAGAGGTGTCCATCACCGCTCTATTGTAAGCGCTATCTAACCTGTGTTCTAACCAGCACTACCAGAGGAGTTTGCAAAATCCTTCAAAATGACCCGCATCACATGAGGAAAGGGGAGCTTTATATGAAAAAAGGAGCTGTCGCCATATGGCTTCTGGTTGTAGCCTTGATGCTTTCGGCCTGTAATTTGGCGGAGAGTGGAACGGGCAGCAAGGAAAAAGGCTATGTGGGTATTTCCATGCCGACCAAATCGTCCGAACGTTGGGTAGGAGACGGGGAAAATATGGTCCGGCTGTTTCAAGAGCAAGGCTATAAAACGGATTTACAGTATGCCGAGGACGTGGTAGAAAACCAAATCTCCCAAATTGAGAACATGATCACCAAAGGTGTAAATGTCATGGTTATCGCTTCGGTGGATGGCAACACGCTGACAGACGTCATCAAGAAGGCGCATGACCGGGGGATTCAGGTCATTTCCTATGACCGTTTGATTCGGAATACGCCGTATCTGAAGTATTATGCGACCTTCGACAATTTTAAGGTGGGCGTGCTGCAGGCGGAATATATTGAGAAGAAACTGGGACTCAAGGAAGGCAAAGGCCCTTTCAATATAGAGCTGTTCGGCGGATCACCGGATGACAATAACGCATATTTCTTTTTTAATGGTGCGATGTCTGTCCTGAAGCCATATATCGATTCCGGCAAACTGGTCGTACGCAGCAAGCAAATGACGATGGCACAAATCGCTACGCTGCGCTGGGACGGAGCCTTGGCCCAAGCGCGGATGGATAATCTGCTGAGTGCCTATTATTCGGGAGCCAATCTGGACGCGGTGTTATCTCCTTATGACGGGATTAGCATTGGTATTATTTCATCCCTCAAAGGGGTGGGCTACGGATCAACGAACAAGCCGTTGCCGATCATTACGGGACAGGATGCAGAGCTGGCCTCGATCAAATCGATTGTCGCCGGGGAGCAGACGCAAACCATATTCAAGGACACTCGTAAGCTGGCAGAGCAAACGGTTATGATGGCCAACAGTATTTTGCAAGGCAAGCAAGCACAGGTCAATGACACCAAATCCTATAACAACGGGATCAAGGTAGTTCCTGCTTATTTGCTTGATCCGATATCGGTGGATCGGACGAATGTCGAAAAGGATATTGTCGGCAGCCATTATTACACCAAGGAGCAAATTGGACTGAAATAAGCGTAGGCGATCCAAACCGAAAGGAGCGTATCCCATGAGTGGAATCATATTGGAAATGAAGGGAATTACCAAAACCTTTCCTGGCGTAAAGGCATTGGAAAATGTAAATCTCAAGATCAAGGAAGGGGAAATTCATTCCCTGTGCGGTGAGAACGGGGCGGGCAAATCGACGCTGATGAAGGTACTGAGCGGTGTATACCCGCATGGAACCTACGAAGGGGATATTATTTTCCAGGGAAAAACGTGCGAGTTCAAGGATACCAAGCAGAGCGAGGAATTGGGCATCGTCATTATCCACCAGGAGCTGGCGCTGATCCCGTATCTTTCGATAGCGGAAAATATTTATCTGGGCAACGAACGCGCCAAAAGCGGCGTGATTAACTGGAAAGAGACCTTTGTCGGTACACGCGAGCTGTTGTCCAAGGTTGGGCTGAGCGAAAATCCCAACACATTGGTAACGAATATCGGGGTCGGGAAGCAGCAGCTGGTCGAAATTGCGAAAGCGCTTTCCAAAAAGGTAAAGCTGCTCATTCTTGATGAACCCACAGCGGCGTTGAATGAGGATGATAGTGAAAACTTGCTCCAGTTGATGCTGGAATTTAAAAGACAGGGCATTTCCTGTATTCTCATCTCCCACAAGCTGAATGAGGTCGCCAAGGTATCTGATTCCATCACGATTTTACGGGACGGAAAAACGATTGAGACATTGGATATGAAAAAGGATGAGGTCACGGAGGACCGGATTATTAGCGGGATGGTTGGACGTGATCTGACCAGCCGTTATCCGGAGCGTCATGCAGAGATCGGCAATGTTATTTTGGAAGTGAAGGATTGGACGGTATATCACGAGCATCATGCGGACCGCAAGGTGCTGGATCAGGTGAATTTGAATATCCGGCGGGGTGAAATTGTCGGTATTGCCGGATTGATGGGGGCAGGGCGTACCGAACTGGCCATGAGTATGTTTGGCAAATCGTACGGTCGCAACATTTCGGGTCAATTGATCAAGGACGGCAAGCCGATCCAGAATAACACGGTCACGGACGCGATTAACAACGGATTTGCTTATGTGACAGAGGATCGCAAGGAATATGGCCTGATTCTGATGGATGATATCAAGCGCAATATTTCATTGACGGGCCTGAAGAAGCTGACGAAGGGTGTTGTCGTTAATGAGCAGGAGGAAGTCGTCGTTGCCGAGGATATGAAAAAAAGCATGAACATCAAGGCGCCTACCATTTTGCAGAAGACGGGCAATCTGAGCGGCGGCAATCAGCAGAAGGTGGTGCTGAGCAAATGGATTTTTGCCGGGCCGGATATTCTGATTCTGGATGAGCCGACACGCGGCATTGATGTGGGTGCCAAATATGAAATTTACACGATTATTCACCGGCTTGCCGCTGAAGGCAAGGGAGTGCTGGTTATTTCATCCGAGCTGCCGGAGGTACTGGGCTTGTGTGACCGGATTTACGTCATGAATGCAGGGCGAATCACCGGAGAGGTTAGCCGTGAGGACGCATCGCAGGAAACGTTGATGAGATATATGACCAAGTCAGGAGGCGTGAAGCATGGAAACCATAACTAAATTATTTAAAAATAACATTCGCCAGTATGGCATGATGATTGCGCTGGTCGTTATTATGATCCTGTTCGAGGTGCTGACGGGCGGGCTGCTGTTGAAGCCGATTAATATTACGAATCTGATTTTGCAAAACAGCTACATTCTCGTACTGGCTATCGGAATGGTGCTGGTTATCATCACAGGGCATATTGATTTGTCTGTCGGCTCCATTGCTGCTTTTGTCGGCGCAGTGGCCGCGATTATGATGGTCGATTGGCAGCTTCCGGCGTGGATCGCCGTGATTGCAGCTCTAGCGGTCGGGGCACTGATTGGCGCGTGGCAAGGGTTCTGGGTCGCTTATGTGCGGATTCCGGCGTTCATCGTTACATTGGCGGGAATGCTGCTCTTCCGCGGATTGACGATGATTGTACTGGAAGGCCAATCCATTTCTCCTTTTCCGGGGGGCTTCCAAAAAATCAGTTCAGGCTTCTTGCCGGATCTCGCATCCTCCGGCTACAACCTGGTATCCATCATCGTCGGCATCGCGCTTACGGTTTGGTTTATCTTCAATGAGCTTCGCGAGCGTCGTTCTCAGCTTAAATACGGTTTTGGAGTTTCGTCACAGCCCCTGTTTGTACTCAAGCTGATTGTGGTGGCTGCGATCATCAATCTGTTCACCTTTATGCTCGCAAGCTATGCGGGCATCCCGAACATTCTCGTATTGCTGTTCATTCTGATTGTTGTCTACTCCTTTGTAATGAACCGCACAGTTATGGGGCGCCATGTGTATGCGCTGGGCGGAAATGAAAAGGCGGCGGGCCTGTCTGGTGTCAAAACGAAAAAAGTAACGTTTTGGGTATTTGTGAACATGGGCGTGCTGGCTGCCATTTCCGGTTTGATCTTCGAGGCACGTCTGAACGCGGCTACGCCAAGAGCAGGTACGAACTTCGAGCTGGATGCCATCGCAGCCTGCTTCATCGGCGGAGCCTCGGCAACCGGTGGGATCGGGACTGTATTTGGAGCGATTATCGGTGGCCTGGTGATGGGCGTACTGAATAACGGCATGTCCCTGATCGGTCTGGGCATTGACTGGCAGCAAGGGATCAAAGGTCTGGTGCTGCTGCTGGCGGTTGCCTTCGATATTTACAACAAAAACAAAAGATCGGCTTAATCTCATCTTCAAGTGATCGCGTATAACCAACAAGGAACCTCCAGTCCCACTTCTAAGGTGGATACTGGGGGTTCCTTATGTTTAAGCGTTGGACAGTTATTGTATCTGTCTAAGTGGTTACCATTTGCCCGCCATTGACATGCAGCGTTTGGCCTGTAATAAAGGAGCCGTCATCCGAAGCCAGCAGCACATAGGCTGGGGCCAACTCATAAGGCTGCCCGGCACGCTTCATCGGTGTATTGGTGCCGAAGATGCGGATCGCTTCCGGTGATTGTGTGGCGGCATTCAACGGAGTCCAGATAGGACCGGGAGCAATGGCGTTCACGCGAATGCATTGATCGACCAGATTATTAGCCAGAGCGCGGGTAAAACTCACAATCGCACCTTTGGTGGATGCATAGTCGATCAAATTCTTTTGCCCGACATATGCTGTAACCGAAGCCGTATTAACAATGCTGGCTCCAGCCCGCATATACGGCAGTGCTGCTGATGTCATATAAAAGAAGGAAATAATATTCGTATCAAACGTATCACGAAGCTGTTGCTCGCTGATATCCAGATAGGATTCGCGTACAAACTGAACCCCCATGTTATTAATAAGGATGTCGATACGTCCGAAGGCTTCCATTGTTTTTTGGACCACCAGACAGCAATTGCTTTTTTGCCTCAAATCGCCCGGAATTAACAAACAGCGTCTGCCGAGCTTGTGAATCACATCGCGGGTTTCCATCGCATCCCGATGTTCATCGAGATAGGCAATGACCAGGTCGGCTCCTTCTTTGGCAAAAGCCACCGCCACCGCACGGCCAATACCGCTATCGCCGCCGCTAATAATTGCAACCCGATCCTGAAGCTTTCCAGTGCCGATATATTTTGGATTATCAAAAATAGGGCGTGGAACCATCAGATATTCCAGCCCAGGCTGTCTGTACTGATGCTGGGGAGGAAAAGCAATCGGAACTTCTTTACATTGGGTTTCTGTACCGTAATTAGGATACTGCCAATTCATTGTTAATCTCCTTCTTTAGGCGTTTTGAAATCCAATATATTCAAAATGGGCGCAAACGGTGACTCAGGGAAGCCCCCCTTGTATGCAGGTATTCTTCACTAACTGCAAGTCGTGTTCAAACCGCAAACTGCAAATTATGCCGAAATCGTCGCTCCATCTGCCGGAATATGGACACGATCTTCCAAACCTTCACGGTTGATATGTTCCGCAAGCTCGGAGCGAGTCAGCAGACAATGATTGATGGCTTCCATGTGAACAGCCACGACTTGTGTATAAGGAGCATGCTGCGCTACCTTTATTACATCCTGGGCAGTCATAATAATGGGATCACCCGCCGTAAACCGGGCTCCTCCAGCATTCACAATCGTCCAGTCAGGACGGTATTCGTCGAGTGTTTCCGCGACTTCACTGCACCAGATGGTATCCCCGGCCAAATAGACGACAGGTTCATCTGGACCTTGAAACACAAAGCCTGATACGGGTCCCATCTGTTCCCCGATTTCTCCGGTACCATGATGTCCGGTTGTGCGGATAATCTCGATTTCTCCCATAGACCCAACCACCCAAATCGGATTAACCTGTGTAAAACCGTCAGCAGCAATCTGTTCTTCATTGCCGGGCTGACAGAAGACAGGAATATGCTTGTCCAGCCATTGCACTGCTGCCGGGTCCCAATGATCCAGGTGCAAATGCGTAACGATAACAGCATCTGGCTGTCCAAGCGTTTCCCATTGTGGCGGCAAGGGAACCAGCGGATTGCGACGGTCATTCGCCGTATTCGGAACAGGCGGATTTATGCCAGGTTCGCTCAGCATCGGGTCGATCAGAAATTTTACTCCACCATATTCCAGCCAAAGGGTTGCATTGCGAATCAGTGTGATTTTCATATATTGATAGCTCCTTTTGTATAATTGAAAGAATTTTTTAGCCGGATATATTCGACAGTTCGTTGTTTCTGTTACAATCATATCTGACGCAAAAGATTCAGGCTATGGTCTAATGAAAGGAAAACAAGAATTCTCGTTTCATGATGAAAGGAAAATGGCTATGGAACTATTGGTGCCCGATGAGATCGATCTGCGTATTCTTCATCATCTGATTGAGGACAGCTCTTTGTCGCACAAGGAGATTGGTCTGCTCGTTCATCTTACAGGTCAAGCGGTAGGAGCGCGTGTTCGAAAGATGGAGGATGCAGGCATCATCGAAGGCTATACGCTACGCTGGAACCCTGAAAAAATTGGGCAGACCATTCATGCCTTTATTACGGTATTTTTGAATTCGGGAACCGTTCATAGTGCTTTCCTGGATTTCGCACGGAAGCATCCCTATATTGTTGAAATTCATCGGGTCAGTGGGGAGGGCTGCTACTGGATGCGCTTGCGCTTGTCATCACAGTCAGAGCTCAATGCCATGCTGGATGAATTGACGCAGTACGGCAATTACAGACTAAGCTTTTCGTTAGGAGAAATCGAATGATAAAAGCTTCCGTTGCCAGCACCGGGAGCTTTTGGTTTGGAGAGGACGCATAGTGGTTAGTAATGCAGGCTCATTTTTAAAATATGCTGCAATCCGTAAGGTCCCATCCTGGTGTCACCCTTATCTTGAAAGCCGCATGTGAGATAGAGATTTTGAGCAGGCAGGTTGCGCGCATTGACACCCAGTACGATTTCGCGAACATTTGGGAAATGTTTGGAGATATATTGGGGCAGTTGAAGCAACCCGTGTTTAGCGTATCCTTGTCCTTGATCTGCATAATGAATAGAGAAGGCACGGAGCAGCAGAGCCTCGGAAGCATTCGCATAGTCCGCTAGATCTTCTCCATCGTATAAAATGAAAAATCCAACTGCTCTTCCGTTAGCGGTAATGACGACAGGATAACGGTGCGGGTCCTGCTTGGCCAGTGCCAGCATTTCATCCGGCATTCCTGTAAACTGCCGCTGATCCTCAGGCAGATAAAACGTATGCAAAATGGCATCATGCTTACAATGGTAAGGTGCAAGCTCTACAACAGTGGCAGAAACCGCCTGTGAGCTGCATTTGGATTTATTCATCGATAAGCTCCAATCTATGCGTGTTTTTAACATACTATAAGGTACGGCGGCCGGGATGGCCGCCACACGCTGGCCTCTTACACCTCAGCCCCATTTTCTTCGGCCCAACGGTTCAAGGTTTTATCTGTAGGAAGCAGAAAGGTCAACATGCCGAGCAGCGGCAAGAAGCCGCACAGGAACATGATGTTCGTGATGCCTACTTTGTCAATCCACTTGCCGAGTACCAGCGCTCCTACTCCGCCAAGACCAAAAGCGAGACCCGTGATCAGACCGGACACCGTTCCGATTTTGCCGGGGACGAGCATTTGCGCGTATACAACGGTAATCGAGAAGCTCGACAGCATAATAAACCCGATAATCGGCAGCAGGATCGCAGTCCAGAATTGGTTAGCATAAGGCAGCAACAGTGCAAGAGGCGCGGCCAATACCATGGACAGGAAAATCATATTCCGTTTACCAAAAAGGTCCGACAGCGGTCCGCCAAAGAAAGTACCCACTGCCCCAGCTCCGAGGAACAGGAAGATGTACAGCTGTGCATCAGCCAGTGACATTTTAAACACTTCCATCAGGTAGAACGAATAGTAGCTTCCGATCGAGGTTGAATACCATGAACGGACAAATACCAGTATAATAAGCACAATCATCGCAAACATAATGCGTTTGCGTGCTTCGGGTTTTATGCGGCGCGCGGCCGTTTTTTTACGAATAATGCCTTCTATACGCAGCATGTTACCGTACCAGCGGGCGATGAACGACTGCACCACAATTCCGGCTGCAGCAACGCCTGTGAACCAGATCGCGCCGAATTGCCCCAGCGGGATAAAAATCCAGCTCGTAAGCATCGGTGCCAGCGATTGCCCTGCATTGCCGCCGACCTGGAAGATGGATTGGGCCAGTCCGCGGCGGGTTCCGGCCGCCATATGCGATACCCGCGAGCCTTCCGGGTGAAAAGCCGCTGAGCCAAGGCCGACGAAGATAACCGCCAGCAGCACCGCTTTATAGTCTGGGGCATAAGCCAGCAGCAGCATGCCTGTGAGCGTAAAGCCCATACCGATGGGCAGGATAGCAGGCGTAGGTCTTTTGTCCGAAAACAAGCCAATGACCGGCTGCATGATCGAAGCAGTAAAATTAATGGCGAATGAAACCCAGCCGATCTGCGTGTAGTTCAGGTTCATAGATTCCTTCAAGATCGGAAAGATCGCAGGAATGACCGATTGAATCGAGTCATTGAATAGATGAACGAAACTGATGGCAATCAGAATCGCAAAAACGGTGCCTTTCGCTTGCGGTCCCTGCAGCGGGAGCGATTGGCCCGTTTCTTTTTTTGCTGCAGATTTAGTAGTCATAGCAACCTCCGGTGATGTATGTACATTTTAAGATATAGGAAGCGATCCGTTTGCAGCAAATGGCTGAAAGTGGAATAAAGCCTATCTTTACTCGGTGCTGCTAGCCCATTCGGCTGCATACTCGTCATTGCTTGATTTAATGGCAAGCGGGGGCATTTTGATATTATTTTATATCATATTGTTTAATTTGCGCGTCAGAATCTAAACATGTAATACAAAAAATCAAACCTACAATTTTACGCGTATATAGACTACGGGTCGTGCTTGATAGAGTACTCGCAAAACGACGAAGGGGCTGCCTTTAAGCCATTTTATGACTTTTAGGACACCCCCTTGGTATTTATGCTATGTCAGAAGAGATATGAGCTTAACGGTTATCCACCGTCTCCGGGTACATATCATGATTTATCATGCGATGTTCGGCCATTTGCTCATATTTGGTCCCCGGTTTGCCGTAGTTTGTGTATGGGTCTATGGAGATGCCGCCGCGCGGCGTAAACTTGCCCCACACTTCGATATAACGCGGGTCCATCAGCTTGATCAGGTCATTCATGATGATGTTGACGCAGTCCTCATGGAAATCGCCATGGTTGCGGAAGCTGAACAGGTACAGCTTGAGAGATTTACTTTCTACCATTTTAATATCAGGAATGTAGCTGATGTAGATCGTAGCAAAATCAGGCTGTCCTGTAATCGGGCACAGGCTGGTAAACTCCGGACAATTGAATTTTACAAAATAATCGCGGTACGGGTGTTTATTATCGAAGCTTTCGAGAATGGCAGGATCATAGGCAAAGGTGTATTGTGTGCCTTTATTGCCAAGCAGGGTAACGTCGGTCATTTCTTCGGGTTTTCTTCCGGTCATGTTAGGTGAGGCTCCTTAAGTTTGGTTAATTTGGTAAAAGAGGCAGGGAGTTATGGTGGTAGAGGTTCGGTTAGGTGATGCTCCGCGTAGGATTTGAGCCTCCGATCGCCGTCAACACCATAAAGTCCCTGCTCTTTTTACATGATGGTGAGTAAAAGTGAATAGTGCTCGCTCCTGTATAAAGGGAGCGAGTTCTTGTTGACCAACCCCGTCCTCTCGGACGAGGGTTTCTCTTGTTTTGTAACCTGGATAGTGAAGGAGTGCTTCGACGAATTACAAGCATCTTGTGTATCACATACAGCCTCTACGGAATATATTGCATATAAATGTTATACGCCGCGTTTGTTGCCCCATACCAGGGTGTGGAGCTGCGGAAGTACTCTAACGTTGTTCAGCCGGGAATCATCCATGACACGGTCGATAAGCCATTCATAACGATGCAAAAGAGACTCTGCGATCTGTCCGGTGTTCTCGGTGTTCACATCTGGATTGCCGGTCTGGAGGAACAGCGGTACATGTGGGTAGCGCTCGTGAATGGTGCGCGCATATGCGAGATCGGTATCATCGAATATGACGATCTTCAAGCTGCAAGCTCCTGAGTAGAACATTACAGATTCATTAGCGGGTTCCTTCGCACACATTGCGGTTGGGACGTTGGACGCTGACGAGGACTCTCCAACCGTCTTCCAATCAGCAGTCTTCCGATTCGTCAGACGGGCAACGATATCATCCAGCACATCCCAGTTGGTCGCCATGCCTGAACTGGGCGGCTTGGGGGATAAGGTCACCTCGTCGATATCGTACAGCCAATTCTGCCAGCGGGAGCCTTGGGTTTCGACGGCGGTAGCAATGCCTTGGCTACGCAGCAGGGTGATCAGCTCCCCAAGCTGTGGCAGCAGGGCAGGATTGCCTCCGGAAAGGGTCACATGCGCAAAGCGCTCGCCGCCGATGGCCTTCAGCTCCTGCCAGATGTCTGTGGCACTCAGGCGGCGGATTTGATCCTTGGCGCTGCCGTCCCAAGTAAAGGCAGAATCACACCACGAGCAATGGTAATCACAGCCTGCGGTACGAACAAACATCGTTTTGCGCCCAATGACCATGCCTTCGCCCTGAACGGTGGGACCAAACACCTCCAGTACGGGGATGGGAGCCGTTTTGGTCCTGCGTGACGACGTGGCTGTATGGTGAGCAGTCACGGTATTATTCATCCTGCATCCACTCCCGTCGGAATTCGGCGTAGCTGGTAGGTGTCTCGAACAGCCGCACAAATTCGGTGCGTCCACCTTCCACACGGGAACGGTATGCATCCGAGGTTAGGGCGGACTCCATTTGCTCAAAGATCCAGACGACCATATTTTCCGCAGTTGTGTTCATTGGCGGCAGTGTCTCATTCAGATAGCGGTGATCCAAATAAGGCTCAATCCGCTCTTTCCAGATCGTTTTAATATCGCCAAAATCCATCGTCAGACCAGTCTCGTCCGGTATGCCGCTTATGCCAAAAACGACAATATAGGTATGTCCGTGCAGGTTTTTGCACTTGCCTTCATAGCAGTGCAAATGATGTGCTGCATCAAACGTAAATTGCTTGCTGACCAATACGCGCTTGCGGTGATAGCGCAGCTGGGAGCGTTCAATGTCTGTCCCGAACTGCTGGAGCTTGTCGACAATGCGAAAGGTACCTGGCTCACGCATGGCCTTCCGCTCCTTGAGACGAGGCTTCGCGAACCGCGAGATATTGCTCCAGTCCAGCGCGGCGAAGCTGGCAGGCAGGACATTCGCCACAGCCATCGCCAATAACGCCGTTATAGCACGTTAATGTACGGGCTCTGACAAATTCAAAGGCTCCCAGCTCATCGGCCATTTTCCAGGTTTCAGCCTTATTTAGCCACATGAGCGGAGTATGAATAACAAAGGGATAGTCCATCGAAAGATTGAGTGTGACGTTCAGCGATTTGACAAAAGAATCCCGGCAGTCGGGATAACCGCTGAAATCGGTCTCGCAAACGCCAGTAATGATGTGGCGTGCTCCTTTTTGCTTGGCGAGAACTGCCGCGAAGCTCAGGAACAGCAGGTTGCGGCCGTCTACAAATGTACTCGGCAATTCGCCTTCCTGTTGCGTAATATCAATGTCAGTACGTGTGAGGGCATTAGGAGCTAGCTGATTGAGCAGGCTCATATCGAGCACCGTTTGCGGAACACCCAGCTCGCGGGCAATTCCGGCGGCTACTTCGATTTCCTGCTTGTGGCGTTGACCGTAATCAAACGTCACCGTTTCTACTTCGGCAAAATGTTGGTTCGCCCAATATAAACAGGTGGTGCTGTCTTGACCGCCGCTGAATACGACGATCGCTTTTTCGTTGGTAAACATAAAAAAACCTCTCAATCTTCTTGGAATGGTGGCAGACACAGCGCCCTTGTCACTTGGAAGAAAGAGAGTTCTTGAACCAGCTTCAACAAAAAACAGGCCTTGCCCCGTGAGTCGTTGTACATGCGGAGGACAAAGCATCGTTAGTTTTTTATAGAGGGAGTTCGCGAACCTCTCCCATGCATGACGCATGGATTTTCTTCATTATAATGTCGGCCGCAGGGGACCAACTGTTTTACTGATAGCATTGCCATTATAGCATGGCAGAGCTATTTGATAAACACTCCGCCAAAGGGAATAACTTCCCTTAAAAATCGTTTGATTACGCCATCGTCGTTCATATCCTGTTGGAGGCGTCGATGGTGTTCGCCGGCGTGAAACAGCACGCTACCCTGTCCGGTCATTTTAAAATGATAATTCATATGCTGGCTGGCCAGATGGTTACCGTACACGGTCAACTCCAGCTTGGCGTTTTCAGGGTAAGCAATCACGCTACTCGCGTCGATATATATTGGCTCTGCCGGATGAAGCTGTTCCTGGCATACCCATCCCTGAGTCAATAGACCAATTTGACCTACACCGTCAAATTTCATTTTAATGACGTCGCGGGTGAACAGCATGTTTTTCATGCTCAGCAGCCTGGTACGCATATGGATGCCTGAGCTGTACCAGAACAGATTGCGAAAATCGTACAACAGATCGTCGCCTCCTTGAAGCTCAACCATTTTCAGGCTAAAGCCGGGTGGAAGGGCGGCAATCAGACGGCAAGCCCCGGTGAAATCGGCCTGAATCAGTTTGTGCTTGCGATACATGCCTTTTATATTCATCAGCTTATCACTGCGGCCTGAGCTGGGGCCACGGTAAGCGATAATTTGCTGCGGATGCAGAACATGCAGCTTTTCCCCTTCTGCCAGGTTAATCGCTACAACCGAACCGACGCTTTCATCATGGTGTTGGCCTGCTTGTATGTCCATTCAGACGTTTCATCCTTTCAGACAATTAGTATCTTCCCGAACGTCGGCGCATCCCGTAACGCAGCAGGCGGGTACCTACAAAATAACCAGCCAGCAGGATGACAGCCGTGATTACAAGCACCTTATTTCGGTGTGAGGTCTGATCGCGCTGGGTTTGAAGATTTTTTAGCTCCGTAACCGTGTCAGTCAGCCTACGGTTTTGCTCCAGCAGCCCGGCATTTTGTTCTTGATAGGCTTCTATGCTGCTGCGGGGCTTTTGCAGCTCATCCTGAGTTTGTCGATAACTTTCCTTGAGCTGATATACATCGCTGGGCAATCGGGAAAATTGTTCAAAGCCTTGATATACATCGTCCCAATAGGAAGCATATGCTCCGGGCACACGAGCTCCCCCAAAAATAAACAGAAGCGCAATAACAGCGCAGACAACACGGCTGTAGAAAGCAAGGCGATAAGTATGGTGTGCCAAGAGATGTTCCCTCCTTTTAATACACTAAGATGTTGGATGGTTGCACATCACTACTCATGGTTACGTACATGATCATAATTAGGATGCAGATTTTAGAAAAAAGGGTCAATAGTTGCGGAAAAATGCGTCTTAAAAAGTCGATATATATTATAAGTGTACCTTAAATAGGGGTATATCAAGGAAGCATTCGTATGTCGGGATATTTTCCGCCGAATGTTCCAAAAGCTTTTCATATTTGATCAGTGTAAAATACGAATCTCATAAGGAAGAGAGAAATAGAAGGAGACTTGAAAGATGAACGAGAGAGAGCAGGATTATAAGATTTTAAGAATCACGGTCAATGGAAAACCATTATCGAAAGAACTCATATTGGATAGTACTACTTTTGCGCCAAAGACCGATAATTGCACAAAAACGAATGTCCCTTTAACAAAATCTGCAATTTCGTAATTTATAATACGAGAGCAGACTATATGGTAGCCTGGCATAAGCCGGGCTATTTTTGTGCATTGATGCAATTCAAATGGGTTAAAATGTTATTTGGCAATTCAGTCCCCATCTTATAAAGATTACCATGTATAATTTTCACAAACAAACGTATGTTCCCTGACAATATAGTGTCAGATAACACTGTTAATTTAGAGTTACATGTTCTTTTAGGGGGAAATTACCAGTGGTAAAGTCTATGGTTAATGTAACATACACGTGGGACAAAGAGTCTATATCTGCTAATGGGTCCGACCAAGCAAATCTACTGATAGAATGGGGCTATGGAGCTATTCGTAAAAGAAAAGGGAATCAAATACCCAAAACAGCGGGGTGTGACCTTCAACTTCAGTTCATCCCGGAAAATGGGGTAAGTCTGCTAAAAGTCGAAGGGGTGAGACTCGGCTTCAAACGCTCGGAAGACGGAGAGCGCATGCTGGTTCACTGTGGAGATGTGCGGCGGGGAAAATATAAACAGGCTATCTTGACGTTCTCTATACCCGCTCACCCGTCCGGAAGACATCCCGTTGGATTGATAGAGTGGAGCTGGCGCAAGCCATCCCAGGAAAGGCGAAAGCTGATCCGGACGGATCAGCTTTACATCAATTATACGCATCATCTTGGACTGCTGAGCGTTCCACCCCATACGGTGGTGGAAAAATACATAAAGCTGAATGAGACGCCTCTGATTGTAAAAAAGGCATTGCGTATGTACGAGAAAGGTGAGCATGAGCGAGGCTCGCTTATACTTAACAGACAAGCAGATGAATTGCTTATACGTGCAGCAAGAACAGAAGACATGAATTACCTGGAGGAAGCTGAGTTACTGCTAACTCTGCGTAATAAATGGAGTAGGACTTTTGGGTCATTTATGATTCATAGTCAAAAGGTCCTTTTTGATTCATTGATGTCAGAGGACGATGTATAAGTTTAATGAAATTAATAGTATGAATGGGCAATTTTGTTAGTTTATTTATGTAACATAGTGAGTCTAATTTACTATCTTTTTGTAAAGGAGAGACTTCCTTGACTGATCGGTTGATACGTTTAATGCGGATAATTACTATTGTTCAGGCAAATCCGGGGATTTTGGCAAGAGAGCTTGCCGAACGTTGTGAAACATCAGAACGTACCATCTACCGAGATATGGAGGCGCTAAGTGCTATGCATATTCCGATTACGAATATGGGACATGGCAAAGGGTACATTTTTATTGGTAATTTTGCTTTGTATCCTCTGAACTGGACGGAAGAAGAGGCACAGGCATTTGCCAAGTTGGGGGATATTATGGAAACGGTAAAGCCTCTTTTGCCGCCGGCTTTTGAAAGTGCCTATGAGAAGGTGATGGCCTCAAGTCAGAAAAAAAAGATAGACCAGACGAGCTTCGCGCAGGAGATGAAAAATATCATCCGGCTCGGCTCGACACTTGATCGGGAAAACCAGCCCTATCTGCTCAGGCTGATTGTTTTGGCAAGTCTTATGCAGCAGACTATTGAAGCGGAATACAGCTCGCCTCAAAACGAAGATGTCTCACTGGTTCAGGTAGATCCTTATTGCTTGGTGCCGCAAGATCGGCGGTTTTATATGCTTGGTTTTTGTCACAAGCAATCTGCCATGAGAACCTTTCGGATCAGCCGCTTCCGCAATATGAGAATTTTACCGTATACCTTTCAAAAAAATACAACAGAGATGGAAACGTTTTTTAAAGGAACCTGGTCGGTTGCCAAAGGAAATCAAAATATTCGATTCAAGGTGCGGTTTTCTGCCGAATCTGTATATCGTGTCAAAGAGGAGGAATTATTCGTCAAGCCTTCTCTCAAGGATTTGCCGGATGGAAGTTTGTTGTTTGAGGTGACGGTCAATCATGACCGTGAATTTCTGGATTGGCTCACCACGTATGGAGCAGAGGCTGAAATTCTGGAGCCTTTGCGGTACCGCCAGCGAATGCAGGAAATACTGCGGAAGTGGGGAGCATTTTATTTCGATAAAAAGGCAGGGAATCAAGAATAAAAGGAGGAGATCCCCCCGAACGGGCCGGGGAGCTATCCGCTTAACGGTCCTTAAACAGGTTGGCAAGATTGCCAAATGGACTGTATTGCTCTTGGTTTTCCTCCGGCGAGGAGTATACGAGCTTCGAGCCCAGGCTTTCCTCATCGTCCGCAGCGTTATTTGCCAATGTAATACGATCAAAAAGGTACATAAATACCTGTGCGGTGTTCAGGGCATCGTCCAGTGCACGATGCTGTTGGCCGTCAAAGTCAATGTTGCACAATTCCAGCGCCTGAGACAGGCTCAACTGACGGTATTTGCCGCCTGAGCCAAGTAAACGGGAGATTTGTTTCTGTATATCATTCGTATTATGAATCCATCCAAGATCTACATGGTGGGTACGACAGTGGGACACCAGCTTTTGCCGATCATCCGGCCCCCATGCACACAAATAATAAGGTGAATCCGTAACGAGCCAGGCAATAAATTGCTTCACCGCTTCAGGGAAGAGTGGGGCAGCATCAATGTCTCGCTGGGTAATGCCTGTGAATTGAACGGTATCTGTAGACAGTACAGGTCGATTGGAGGGTCTTACAAAACTGTGAAACGTATCTGCAACGTATAGACCATCGTCTCCCTGAACGACCTTGACAGCACCGATATCTATGATTTCGGAGGAATATCTGGCGTTACGGCTAACGGTAAATTCAAGATCATAAATAATGTACTGCATTTCTGGACTCCTTCCACACACCTAACTAATCCCGATGCTTACCGGGACGATGTCTCTGCCCGAATGGCTCTCCTCCATCATACCTCTCGGTCCACAACTTGTCAGCGGTTAAAAGGTTTGCTTTATAAAAAATATGCGATGTCCAAGTGAGCTTGGACGATCGCATGCTTCAAATCTTCTGACATCCTATTGATTTAGGCCGGGAGGTTCAGCTTTTGCCCCGGATAAATGCGGTGAGGATTTTTTAACTTGTTCAGCTTTTGCAGCTGTTGCCAGGTGATGCCGTGTTTGCGGGAAATGTCATATAACGTATCCCCGGATTTTACAACATACACATGGCTATTGGCAGCTTGTGCTGGAGCTGATGCCTGCTGTGGCTTGGCCGCTTGTGTTTTTGCCGGTGCCGGTTTCGCCGGGAACGGTTTGGCAGCCGGAGTAGAGACGGCTTGCGGCTTTTCCTGCACAGGGGCAGGAACTGGTGTCGGTGCAGGTGTTGCCGTTGGCGCAGATGATACAGGCTGTGTGGCCGGGACAGAGGCATTCCCGTCTGCCTTGGCCTCTTGAATGCGACCGTCTGCTTGTACTTTCAGGCTGGCGGAACCCACATTTTGCATATAGCGGATTAATGCCTCGTCGAGCGATCCGAACATACCTGCCTGCGGATATTTGGCGAACATGGTATATTGGTCGCCGCCTACAGCAGTAAAGTCATTGGTAGCCAGTGTGTACGTCGCCTCGGGATCAAGCGCTTTTCCGCCAATCAGAACGGAATGAACGCGACTTCCTTTGGCTGCGGATGTATCTATTTTAAACGAGATGCCTGATACCTGCGGAAAACCTCCGCTTGGCTCCGGATAGGAGGCTGTGCCGTTCTCAAGCGCTGCCTGAATGTCAGAGCCTTTCACTTTCAGGGTAACGATCTGATTCCCGAAAGGCAGCACGGTGATGATGTCTCCCTTGGTTACCGTTCCCGCCTTGATGGAAGCACGGATGCCGCCGCCGTTCGTTAAAGCTGCGTCTGCTCCCGTAACATCACGCATCGCATCGGTGAGCAGGTCTCCGAGATTCGTTTCGCTTGCACGCACCTTTTCGCGGGCTCCTTCCAGATCCACACTCGTTTGAATTACAACCTCTTTAAGAATAGACTCCTGGTCTTTTTGGATGGAGGCGATCAATGCAGCAATGTCAGCGTTGGGCTTAACGCCCGCTGCCTGGGTCGAATCAATCAGCTTGGCTTGCTTTTGGATCACCTTGCCGCCGTCGACCCATAAATCCACAACACCCAGATACTTGGTGTATTCACCTGCGCTGGCGATCAATGTGCCATTGTCAGCGGCCAGACCCTTTTCGAGTACGGTATGGCTGTGTCCATCGATGAAAATATCAATGCCGGGCACTTCCTTGACGACCTTGAGGCTGGTGCCCTTGCTGGATGCATCCTGTCCCAGATGACCGAGTACGACGACGACATCTACTTTGCTGCGGATTTCGTCTACAGCCGCTTTGGCTTCAGCCGCAGGATCGGTAAATTGAATTCCCTCCACATTTTTGGGATTGGTCTTATATGCTGTTTCAGGCGTAGTCAGGCCGATAATGCCGATTTTGACGCCATCTACTTCTTTAATAACATAGGGCTCGAACAAACGTTTTCCGTCCGTTTGCTTTATGTTGGCACTCAGTACGGGGAATTGAATCCCCTTGCTCAGCTCAACCAGATGCTTCCATCCATAATTGAACTCATGGTTGCCCGGAACCATTGCATCATAGTGCAGCTTGTTGATTACTTTGACAATACTCTCACCGTTGACCAAAGTAGCAAAAGTCGTTCCATGAACAGTATCCCCATCATCCAGCAGCAATGTATTGGGATTGGAAGCGCGGTACTGGTCAATGATGCCTGCCAGCTTGGCAAAGCCCATTTCCTTGTCGCTTGCGACCACATGGGCATGGGTATCATTTGTATGTAGGATGGTGATGTGCTTACCGCTGACAGAAGCCGTAGCCGTTCCCGCATTGGTTGCCGGGTCCGCTGCTGCTGTACCGAGACATCCGAACAGAAGTGCGGCGGTCGTCAAGAGCGACGAGATTTTTTTCCATGAATTCATATTGTTCCTTCAACCTCCCATAAAAATGAATGAATTAGAGAAACCGTTTACGTCCACATTTTATCAGAAGATTGTAAGAATAACTCCTGTTTTAGATCAGAACCTCAAATTTTTTTTGATAGATTGGTTGTTAAAGCCGTTGTCAAATAACCTATATTAAAGAAGCAAGTCATAAGCGGCAGTTAACCGGGATTAGAACTGGTGTTCTGGTTGTGATCAAAAAAAAGAGCAGTCTCTTTGGGCAGCCCGATTCGGGGTAAATAATGCTCCAGCGTTTCGTCAGCCTGTGGCGGTTTTCCTTTACTTAGCAAAAGTACAGCAAAACGATTGGCCTGCTGTTCAAATTTGCCTGGGGCAAAGTAGGAATGCTCTTCCATAAAAAAACGGCTAATGCCTTTATGCAGCCGGTCATGTCCCAATTCATGCGCACAGACAAACCGTTCCCATTCCGGTGTAAGGCCATTGTGGATGACGATAAATCTTCTGCGTAGTTTGTGGTAATACAGCCCTTTGGTTGTGGAACCCAGATCACAATAACGGATATGGATACCCAGAGCTTTGGCGATAAAAAAGGGACAGTTGGTACGGTATTTTCGGACGAGTTTGTGAATGAGTTCGTTCATACGCTCACCTGCTATCTTGATCTTTGTCCCCCCGGGGCTTTTGGGGCTTCTTGTGCTTGTTCATTTGCTTGGCTTCCCAGAACAGGCCTGTTAACACATCCTTGATCCGCTGACGGTCCGTCTCGTCCAATGGAATGCCGTCGAACATTAATTCATCGTCTTCTTCCAGCATTCTTTTGAAATCCCGGCGGTCCTTGGAGGTTGCCCATTCCGGCACAGGAGTAAGGGAGGATTCGTGTGAAGGCTGCTCTATTGAATGGTCATCTCCCCAATATCCGGCGGCTTTCATCATTTCGGTATAGGGTACGTCGAGTGCGTCCGCTATTTTACGGAGGGTAGAGGGTTTAGGAATGCCGCGGAGCCCATTTTCAATACGGGAAATTTGTGAGTTGCTAATGTCTGCGGTAGCTGCCAATTGGTTGATGCTCCATTGTTTTTGTTCGCGCTGCTGCTTTAAGTAAGTTCCGAATGCTGGCTGTTCCACAAAGGAGGCTCCTTTCTGAAATAGAATCATGAATTAGTTCCATTATACCATTAGGTAAAGAGCAAAAGCACGTAATATGCCAAAAGGCATAGAAAAATAAAGCGAGTATCCTGTTTTTGGGATCATACCGCTTTTTTTGACGATGGATAGAAATCCTAAATAATGCTATGTTATACTCAAGATGCGAACAAGATACGAACAAAATGTAAACATAGAAATTGTGAAAGCTAAAAAATTACTTCATTGACAAAAGGCATAAGATAAGGAGTGCTGCTTATATGAACAATAACTTGCCTGAATTGGATCGTCGTAAAACGCAAAATGCATTGGAGAACGTGTTTGAGAAGTACCGGATTTATAAAACGATAACCTTTATGGACCGGGAAAGCTTTATTACGGCTGGCTATACGGATCGGCCAAACGGCCCGACCAATGTGACAAGCGACCCGACGGCCCGGACAGCCGTATATAATGTAGATGCTCCTGCCGCCCGACTGGCCTATTGCGAAATGGTAGATGCTGTAGTCAGCCGCTTGAATGAACGCGAGCAGTTGCTCATCCGTGAGCGTTATTTAAAGGATGACGATGTGTTCGATTACAAGGTATACAATTATGTTCTGGACCCGCCGGTTAGCAAGGATACGTATACGAAGCTGCGCACACGTGCTTTTTACAAAATGGCGCTTGCGCTGGCGGATCAGGGCGTTTTGAATCTGGCAAGCCTGCAGAAGGGCGCGGATCGAAAACTGGTTAGTAAATAACACGGGGCAGCAAGGAGTATGAAGCACAGCGTCGAATAAGATGAGGATGCTCTCCTCCCAATTGAAGTGATCGCTAGCGACTGTCAGTATTGGATTAAAAAACCGACCGCAAAGTGTAGGAAAGAACTACAAGTTCATAAATCGATATCTTCTGGACGTGAACTGCATCATGGCTGCCTTTTTAATGAACTGCACCCCAATTGTTAGATATAACTAACAACTGGAGGTGCAGTTTTTTTATGTCCAAATGAACAGCTTCAGGATTCTGTAAAAAACGTATCATTTTCTTCTTGGGATTCCCTTGCCGCGGACGACTCTCATGGGCCTCATCATGTCGTAGTCCTCGTGCTCCAGAATATGACAGTGCCAAGCAAAAAGACCTGGGGGTTACAAATTTCTTAAGCGGCATAGCGTATTCCTCCTACCCAGCATTAGTAACATGGCTAAGACGTATGCCCTCAGGCCACATGTATTATAGCCTTATGTTGAGTAGGAGAGATGCGAACCGTACAGTTGCCTAACACTGCCTAAATTGAATAAAGTGCGGTTATTTTTTTGTGCAATATCGATATGGAGATTTAACGCAGCTATAACAATGGGAACATTCGTTCGCAAAATATCGCCTAACTTCATCCCTAGTCTCTGCTTTTATCGTCCATTTCTCCGTCAGCGTATTCATTATTAGGGTGTAAGATTATATCATCGGGAATCAAGACAAGAGGACATACCGAAGACACACACAGTCAAACGTTAGCCGGCCATCAGGGCCGGTTTTTTCATGCGGTTATCGTCTCTTCGGGTTCCCGGGAATTTGTCGTACAGAAAGGAGGAGTCGTGTTGCCTAAGCAAGGGATGCTGCAATGCATGAGTATGAGGCTGCGCCGGATGAGAGCACGAAAGTGGAGAAAAGCCTGGCTAAGCAGTCACAGCATGCGGGTGCAGGATGCGCAAAGGCGGCATGCCGCAGGATGAGACAAGCCTTTAAGCAAAAGCTCATTGACATTGTTCCGGCGCTGCAAGGGCGCGTATACGACGTTCAGCCACCGTCGCAGACGGCAGAGGAGCCGTATGCTGTGATGGCGCTGGGTGAGGAAATCTGGAAGTCTTCCTGGGCCGGCTATCGGCAGGTTGTTCGCATCAAGCTGTATGCAGGACAAGCCGGACTGGCGCAGGCCGATGTCTGGGCGAATGCCCTGATTGCCGGACTGCACCGACAATCAGTGACGGGTCAAGGTGAGGACACGTCGATTTTTACCCCGCACTATTTGGGCGCGCGCGATGCAGAAAAGCTGGACACCGTCACGGGCAAGGCCTATAGAACGCTGCGTTTTGGCGTGTATGTGCCTGAGACGGAGGGGAACTCGGCTGTCCCGGCAAGCGGTGCTGCCCAGCCGGATGAATGGCTGGCCGCCCTGACCCGCTGGACGCAAAAGCAGTTGGGCGAGACGTGGACGGTATACGCCGATACATGGCCCGCACAGCCGGGACGGCACGCGGTTCTATGGCGTTTAAGCGCCTGCGAGACCCGGATGGCGGGAGCCTCCATGTATGAGCTTCGCAAGCGGTTCATCGGGCATATTATGGCCCCGGACAGCGCTGAAGAGAACTGCGCAGCCTCCGCGCTGGTCGAGGGCTTTGCTGCTCAAATCCAGCTTCCGCTCGATCAGGCTCAGGGGCAGGGCCGTTATATAACGACAGCCGAAGCATCGGCAGATTTACAGGTGGATGCGATGTTGGACGGCCAGCTCCAGCTAACGCTGGTACAGCGGCGAATGCGCCCGGCTGAGGATGCGGCGTTGATTCGCAGAGTGGAAATTCATCCGATTTTGAAATGAGGAGGTCCGATTGACCTTGGAAAATCATGAGAAGAACCCGGTAAATCCCGGGCAGGAATCAGAAGGCCCCCGCTATACGCTGGAGGAGCTCAAGGAACACGCGGAATCACTGTTTTCCGTGAAAGAAGAAGTGCTGGACGGAGCCTTTTTTGGCGCACAGGACAAGCTGTTCACGGTAGCAGAAGCACACACTAAAATCGAACAATTTATGAAAGCGAAGGTGGACTAATTATGGCAGGCGGAACATGGGAAAACACGAATAAACCGGTATTGCCGGGTTTGTATATGAATTTTCAGGCGGCAGCAGCTTCAGCGATTCAAGGCGGCTCGCGCGGTACGGTCGTTGTACCCGTCAAGGCCAATTGGGGCCCTGTACGTGAATTTGTAGAGATTGGCAGCGAAACAGCCATTAGCCAAATCTTTTCAGGAGACAGTGAGGACGGTGCGACAGCATATTCCACACTGTATCTAGCTTTGCTGGGCGGTCCGAAAAAACTGCTCGCTTACCGTTTGGCAGATGATACGTCAGCGGAAGCATCCGTGACGCTGAAAAGCGACGGCGAGACACCAACAGACGTGCTGCGTTTGCAGGCTTTGTATACAGGTAGCCGCGGTAACGGTTTTGCTGTTACTGTACAGCCCGTTTTGGATGACGAACAGGCACGTGAAGTGCGCCTTTATGAAGGAACCAAGCTGCTGGGTACGTACAAAGGCAGTGACGGAACGGCAGCTTCGATTGCTGAAGCCATCAACAAAAACAGCGGAAACGTCTGGGTGAAAGCTGAGGTTGTCGGCAATGGCGGCATTCCGGCGGATGTCAGCGGAGTACACCTCGCTGGCGGCAACAGCGGTAATAGCAAACTGGTTAATGCCGATTACATCTCCATGCAGGAAGCGCTTGAAGGACAGGAATTTAATGTACTGGCGCTGGATTATGCAGCCGATATGGCATTGCTGCAAAGCTTTGCCGCCTGGATCAAGCGTGTCCGGAGCGAAGGCAAAGGCGTAGTCGCTGTATTCGGCGGTTCTGCAGCAGATGATGTGTCCAAAACGGCTGTCAGCGTAGCCTCCGAGCGCTCCCTGGTGCTGAACCACGAAGGTATCGTGAACGTCGGCACAGGTGTGCGTCTGGCCGGAACAGATTACAGTTCCGCCCAAACGGCTGCGTATGTAGCCGGACTGATTGCAGGCCAGCGTCTGAATCAATCCGCGACGTATGCGGTTACGCCTTTTGAGGACGTGACCCGCCGCTGGACCCGTTCCGAACAGGAGCAGGCTGTCCGTAACGGGGTTTTCCTGTTGTTCTTTGACGGTCGTCAGGTCAAAGCGCTGCGCGGGATCAACAGCTTGGTGAACCCGGCTGCCGGTCAAAACAATGCATGGAAGAAAATCCGCTCCATCCGTGTCATGGACGCGATTAATGCTGACTTGCAGCGTGCAGCCGAAGAGATTTACATCGGCAAAATCAACAATACGGTGGAAGGCCGTCTGGCCCTCATCGGTGCGATCAAAGAATACCTGGCACAGCTGTCTTTGAGCAACGTGATCGAGCCGAATGGCTATGATGTCATTCTCGACCCGGCCTATTACGGAGATGCTCCAGTAATTAAACCGGAGCCGGATCAAGTGTTCCTGCAATGGAACGTGAAGCTGACCGACGTGATGGAGCAGCTGTTCGGCACATTTTACGTGCAATAAATAGACATTTTACGTGCATAAGCATGGTGCGGCAATTCAGCAAGACTGAATTCGTTTTTTAATTATGAGGTTTTGGTAAATCCCAAACTATATTATGGATTATTTTGAGGAGGAAAAAGAAATGTTGGATGCTTCAAGAGTCATTTTAGGTACGTATGGTCAGGCGCATGTGGACGGGGTGTGGCAGACGAATATCAATAAGCTGGAAGCCAGCGTGGAAATGGAAAAACGCGAGCTGAATCTCGTGGGCAATGAGTGGAAGGTGCATAAGCGCGGTATCAAAAAAGGGACGGGCACAATGAGTGGCTACAAGGTCACATCCGATATGATTCGTCGTGGCTTTAACCGTTTTGAGATTATTACCAAACTGGATGATCCTGAAGCCTTTGGACATGAAAGTATTCGTCTCATCCGTTGCACTCCTGACAAAATCCAGCTTGCCAACTGGACAGCAGGCGAGGAAGTACAGGAAGAAACAACCTTCACCTTCGAAGGCTATGAGCTGCTTGATCCAATTGTAGCGAACTAAGTTGAAAAACGGGGGATGGGGTGCTGTCAGGCATTCCGTTCCCCAAATACAAATCAGGATTTTGTAAAATCCTGAAATTAAAAATAAGGGAGAATGACTTATGAGCTTGAATGACAATATGACAGAAGAACAAATTTTGGACAGCCTGTTTGAAGCTGCTGAAAAGCTGCCGGAGGAGACGGTTCGCATCAAGCGCCTCGATATGAAAATTGTGCTGCACGGCCTGACCTCCAGCAAAGTAGACAGCATTCGTGAACGCTGTACGATTCGGCGGACCGTGAAGGGTGCAGTGGATGAGAAGGTAGATACCGAGACCTTTAATGCCCTGCTGATCTCGGAAGCTACCGGCAAGCTGGAAGTGAAGGGCTTGTCTCTTAACGGCTGGGGCGATCCCCGGATTACAAGCCGCTTGAAGCTGTCCGGTGGCGAACAATCTGTCCGTCGTATGCTGCTGGCAGGTGAGCTGGATGCGGTAGGAGATAAGGTGCTGGAGCTGTCCGGCTTTGGCGTTGAGATTGCTGATCTAAAAAACTAATCGGCTCCGGGGGAATGACGACGATGCTGTACCACTTGTGGGTCCGGCACCACCTCCGTCCCGGAGACTTTTGGCGGCTTCCCCGCGGTGAGCGAATGCTGCTGCTGGCGTTTGCCGAGCAGGAAATGGACAGCATGGCAGCTTCCAAAGCATAAAGAAGGAGGTGAACATGATAGATGGCAGAAGCATTAAATTACCGCATGAACCTTGTGATTGATCCCAAAAACGTCATTAAGGCGAACCGCGAATTACGCGCAATGGAACGCTATTTTGAGCGGATTCAAGGGCGTGTTCTGAAAATCGGCCGTACTCGCATGGCCCCGGAAATTGTGCTGAACGATAAGGCCTCCAAAGGCTTGGATAATCTTTTGAGTAAGATTAACCGGGTCAAATCCCAGATCATTCGCGCCTCGGGGAACGTGGATTTGAAGGTGAAAAGCAGCAGTAGTGTATCTATCGACGGCATTAGTGGTCTTGTTATAGCTCTTAATAAGAATACAGTAGCAGTTAAAGGTAACTCCCGTTCAAATATATTTAAAAAAGATGAGCCTGCTAAGGAAGAAGAGAAAAAGCTTCCTGCTTGGGCTGAGGCACTGCAAAAGTATAATGAACCTGCCAAGGTTGTCCAAGAAGTATACAAAGGGGTTACTGGTGAGGATTTAAGTGCTAAAACTATCCTAAGTATTCCTGATACAATTTCAAAAGGAAAAGAAAAGTGGACAGCAACAAAAGACGCCTGGAGAGAAGGCGGCGCAATAAGCGGACTAAAAACTCTCTTTTCTTCAAAGAAAGAAGAGGCGGCAGAAGGAAACACTGAAGGTGCATCAGGCAATAAAGACCTTTCGGAGATTAAAGAATTAATTAAAAAATTAATTCAAGTTACGTCAGATAGATCTAATGGCGGCGGTATTGGTGGTGGCAATGTTCCTGGGAGAAGAGGCAGACGTTCAGGAGGCAGAAGGTCCGGGAGTAGAGGCGGTGGCCGGCGATCTTCGGGTGGTCAAAGAGATTTTAGCTCAAGAGCCGGAGATATTGCGAGGAATAGTACTAGAAATCAAAGCTCATTACGAGGAAGCAGAGGCGGACGACCAAGCGCTGCGGGTTCTGCGGAATCCAATCCCCGAATTAGTCCTGGCAGAAGAGTTCCAGGCCCAAGAAATAATCCAAGAAATTCTCCAAGAAATCCTCGGGGTCGTCGCTCTTCCAGGTCTGGTGGTGCTCTCAGCATTGTTGGAGGGTTACTGGCTGGTGGAACAGATCTAGATGCTTCCTCCGTTCTGGATATGGTAAAAGACAGCGGATTAGTAAAAAAAGTGAGCAAAAGCCTGGGCATAAGCAAAAAGTTCATTAGCGGGCCATTGGGAGTCTTGGCAGATGTAGCAAGCATAGCTACATCAGCTCCGGGCAAGGAACGCGCACAAGCGATTGGTTCCACTGTAGGTGGGGCTGTTGGGAGTTCGGTAGGGGGAGCAATAGGGACATTTTTGCTTCCAGGTGTCGGTACTGCTGTTGGCTCATATGTAGGCGGTTTAGCAGGTGACTTTTTAGGGGGCAAAGTAGGCGGCTGGATTTCAGATCATGGCTCTGAAATCAAGGAAAAGGCATCCAAGGTAACAGGCTGGCTTTCTGAAAAATCCAAAGCCTTTGGTGATAGCATTTCTAACTTCTTTTCTTTTGGCGGAGATGACAAGCCTAAGAAGGAAGTAATACCGCCCGCAGTTCCCAAACCTGCTGTACCACCTCAACCGGCTGTAGCCGTGGCCGCTAAACCGTTACCACCTATGCCGCCTTTCCCTGGCACTCCAGCCGTATATGGACCTATGCAACCAGGTGCAAAAGGCGTTCCTAACCATCACGGACCAATGGCTATCGCTAATCAGGGTGTCAACCCAAGCCCATTATTGAATACTGCGGCTCAGGCGAACAATGGAGCCAAAGCGAAAGGTAAAGTCAATGGCAATCCGACTCCTCAAGTGGTACAGATCAGCCCTGAGCAAATGGGAACACTGTCTGGCTTTTTGAAGGATTTTAAAACGGAAACCACCAACCAGTTCAATCTTCCAGCCGGGGCTGTACAGGTCACTGTGCATGAAAACAAGCTGGATGTGGATGGATTGATTACGCAAATTGGCTACCGTCTCAAAGCTGAAATTTTGCGGGCAACGCAAAACACCAAGCCGGCGGGCGCAGGAGCTGTGTAATACAGTGGAATGGTAGCTATGGGAAAGGAGGAAAGAGATGGAATTCAGTTTGACAGATGGCAAAGGATTTAAGTTTGTGTTTCCGGTGAATCCCGAGGAAGTAACGATCTCACGGCAAAAGGGGTTTGATACGGCGACGATTTTATCCTATGGGGAGTTTGATTTTCCGCAAGGGGAGAAGGTGAAGGAAATCTCCTTCTCTTCTTTTTTTCCCAAGGAGTACGATGAATCGTATTGTAAATATAGGAACATCCCTGATCCGCAGGAAGCTATGAATACGCTGAATGGTTTCTTGTTGTCTCAAAAGCCGCTGCGCTTCATTATAAGCGGGACATCCGTAAATGTGCCTGTTATTGTAGCCTCTCATAATTCGACCTTTCGGGGCGGTGAATCCGGGGATGTGAATTTTGATCTGTCGCTGCGGACCTGGAGGGAAATGAAGGTATCCAAAAAAGCTGGCAGCGGTTCGAAGTCCGCGACAGTCAACAAAAAGCCTCGGACAGATATGAAAGAAAAGAAAAAAACATATACGGTTAAATCCGGGGATTCCTTGTCCAAAATTGCCAAGCTGGAGCTGGGAGACAGCTCGCAATGGAGTCGTATTTATCAGCTTAACAAAAAGGTGATTGGGCAAAATCCGAATGCGATTAAACCGGGGCAAAAGCTGGTGCTGTTATGAGCTATAAAGTCATTTTACAGGATAAATATGATTTGTCGCCGCTCGTGGAGAATATCAATTTGAGGGACTCGCTAGAGCAAATCGCTTATCAGGGCACGGTCAATCTGGTCGTTACGCCCGATCTGCCGCCCATTTCTCCGGGGATGTCGATCCGTGTTAGCGGAATTCCGTATGGAAAAAAGGACTATGTCCCCTTGTTGTCCCCAGCCGTTGTCTGGGAAGTGGAAACCTCCAACAGTGGACTAAAACGCATGACGCTGACGCTGTATGATCGTACGGTGTATTTGGACAAATCGGAGGATGAATATTTGCTTCCTGCCAAGCAGACGGCTACCCAGCGTTTTCAGAAATACGCGAGGGATTGGAAGCTGAAAATCGCTTCTTTGCCGGATACGAAAAAACAGCTCGGACGCGCGGTATACCGGACACAGTCCATTTATTCCATGATGCTGGGCGATCTGCGGGAAACGGCTAAGGCGGGCGGCAAGCTATATCATCCACGGATGATCTCTTCCGGCTTGGAGCTGTACGAGCTGGGAACGAACAAAGATGTGTATGTGCTCGAGAGAGTCACGGATACAACACAATCCCGTACGCTGGAAGGCGCCGCCACGAGAGTGAAGGTGCTGGCTACGGCAGCCAGTGAAACAGGCAAAGAGGTTCCCTCCAAGGTGATGGCGATTCAGGAAAAGGACATTGCCAAATACGGAACCCTGCAGGTCATCGTACAGGATGATGAGGTGAAATCCGGTGCTGCGGCGCGTGAACTGGCCAAAAGCAAGCTGAGAGGCATACAGCAGACCATATCCGTGAATGCGCCGGACATGAACACGATTCGAGCAGGGGACGCGGTGATGCTCGGTTCCATGAAGCTGCTGGTCATTTCCGTGAGCAGGGAATTAGGGAATCCGGGCAGCATGTCGCTGGAGCTGGGAACATATGACGATGTAAAAAGGAGGTTTTATCTTGAATAAGGACCCCTACGGGCATTTGGTCACCGCTCTGCAATCCTCATTTCACAAGCATACCAAGCAAGCGCTGAGCGGAGTAGGCGCGGTGCTGGGCACGATTACCTCCACGGGACTCAAGCTGGACGATTTTAAACATGAGCTTCAGGATTATCTGGTCGCTGAGCTGCCGGGATTGCTGTCTGTGCCCCGTCATATGTATAAAGGGACCTCGGCCTCGGTGGAAGCCGAGAATTGGGAGGGCAAAGAGCTCAAAACTTCCTTTTATATCGGGGAGGACAAGCTAAAGGATGTAAATCTGAGCCTGAACGAAGGACTAAAACCCGGAGATCGTGTGCTTGCGGTTCGGGTGAATAGTGGTAACGATGTGGTTGTTGTATGCAAGGTGGTGAATGGACGTGGCTAATTTATTTCCGGAAACCGATGATTTGATTTGGACAGATACAGATATGACCGATCCGGATGTGCTGGAGGACCATCGTGCAGTATTTGGGCGAAGCTGGCGGTTTGATTTTGAAGCCGGAGAGTTCGTCATGAGCCCCAGTCGTAAAATCGTCGCCACAGGTGAAAAGGAAGCCTGGGTGCAGTGGTGTGAAAAAGCGATTCGTACCCCTCGCTACCGTCATGTGATTTATTCCCCTGACTATGGCAGCGAGTTGGAGGAGCTGATTGGCAGCAGCTACGGGCACGGAGTGCAGGAAAGTGAAATTAAACGCATGGTCACGGAAGCGCTGCTGGCCGATGCCCGAACAGCCAGTGTGGATCAGTTCACATTCCGCTGGGAAGGCGAAGCATGCCATTTTAGCTGCCAGATTACGAATGTGCGTGACGAAACGGAAATTGTGGAAAGTGTGGTGATCTGATGGCAGACTTGCCGGAATATCTGGTAGACCAGACGGAAGAGAACATTTTAAATCGGATGCTGGAAAAAGTGCCTTCGGACATTGATAAGTCCGAAGGCTCTTTTATTTGGGATGCGCAGGCTCCGGTCGCATTTATGCTATCTGAAGCGGCCATCTGGGCGCAGGAGCTGCTGCGGCGCGGCTTTGCCAGTACGGCAGCCAGCGACAACCCGGATTTTCACTCACCGGAACTGGATTTGCGAACAGCAGAGCATGGGGTGACAAGGCGAGAAGCGGTTGCCGCTTCAGGTACAGTCACGTTTACAGGCACAGCGGGAGCGACCGTTCCGGCGGGAACGCTGGTAGCGACTCCGGCAGATGATGTATCCGGGGAAGCTTCCATTGAGTATGCGACCACGGTATCGGTCACGCTGGATGAACAGGGGACAGGAACTGCGAGCATTCGGGCGATCAATCCTGGACGCAGCGGCAACGTGCCTGCAGGTGTCATTCAGGTGATGGCGACCCCGATTAGCGGTGTTTCCTCCGTAATCAATACAGAGGAAACGAAAAGCGGCACAGACATGGAGAGCGACCAGCTGTTGCTGGAGCGTTTTTATGCCAAGGTGCGAAACCAGGGCACAAGCGGCAACAAGGCGCAGTATACCCAGTGGGCGAATGAGATTGCCGGAGTCGGTGGTGTGGAGGTTGTTCCGCTGTGGAAGGGACCGGGAACAGTAGGTTTATATGTGCTGGACACGGACAAACGGGCTGCCAGCCCGGATATCGTCGCTGCGGTGCAGAAGTATATTGATCCGACCCAGGATGGTCAAGGCGAAGGGCTCGCACCAGCAGGTCCTGTGGTGACGATCATGCCAGCGAAGGAAGTGGCGATTAACATTTCGGTCAAAGTACAGCGTACCAAGGAGAAGCCGTCCACACTGGATGAAATCAAAAAGCTGATCGAAAGCGGTGTGCAGGCTTATTTGAAGCAGCTTGCTTTTTGCAAGGAAGACCCGTTGGTCCGGTATACCCGGATTTCTGCTGTTTTGCTGGACATTCCGATCATTATTGATTTCTCCGATCTGAAAATCAATGGACAGAGCAATCAGAATATTGAGATTGGAACAGGACAGGTGGCAGTGCTGGGGACGGTGAGTGTCAGTGAGTAACGCAAATGATAATGATACTTTTGCCAACCAGGTAGCGGTATCAGCGGATATAAAGGATCAAATGAGCAGCTTGCGGGGACGTGAGCTGTTTTCTCATCTGCCTGCCTATTATGAAACCTCACGTGTGATGCATTCCGATATGGATGCGAAGGGCAGCGAACTGGACGCCTTGTATCTCGCAATGGATGCAACGGTGGGGCAGTTTTTCGTACGTACCGCTACATGGGGGCTGGAACGCTGGGAAATGGAGCTGGGCATCGAAACCGATCTTGGCAAGTCGCTAGACCAGCGACGCGCAGTTGTGGAATCGAAGCTGCGAGGGGCAGGGACTTTTTCCGGCCGTCTTGTCAAAAATGTAGCCGAAGCGTATGACGGGGGAATGGTAGATGTTATTTTTCACCCAGCTGAATGGGGATTCACGGTCAAATTTATAGATACCATCGGACTTCCGCCTAATGTGGATGATCTTAAAGCAGCTATCGAGGAGATCAAGCCTGCTCACATGGCGGTGGAGTACAGATTACGCTACCTGACCATTGCCGAGGTCGAGTCTATGACCCTCTATGAAAACGAACATACAACACAGGATAGATATCTAGGAGGTGGCGCATAGCATGGGAAGCGAGAAAACACCAAATCTTGGCTTAAATCAAATTGACCGCACGTCGCCCAAAACAACGTATTTTGATCTGGAGAAGTATCTGGATCAAAACTGGCGTGCTGTAGACGATTTCGCAGGTGGCGTAAATGATGGTGTGAATGCGATCAAGAAGCGTCTGGATACGACGGAGCGTAAGACGGTAACTCTGGAACCCGGGTTGCAGATTGTTCATGCGGAAAAGGCTGCGCCCTTTTCGCTGACGGGACTGAGCGGGCGTACGTTGGTGAATTTGTTGGGACGATGGGGGAATTTGAGCAGCCTAACAGGGGTACTCCCCTCTCAATCCGATCTAGTGCTGGATACTTCGAATAAAGGAACAATGCTTAATTCGTTAAAAGTAACGATCAAATCGGGATATACAGCCGGAGTTGGATTTTATAGCAATTTCAAATTTTTGGCTGGAAAATATTACGTTGCAATCGCAAAGGCGAAAGTAGGTAACGCTACAAATGCGGGAATATCTCTCCCTAGCGTTCTGGCAGGAACGAAAGTTACGGATAGAACTAAATTTACTACGACTTGGCTTAGATTTGCTCCTACCAGCGACGTGACTTCAAACATAGATTTGATAATAGAGGGTACTGAAGGACAGTATTCCTACTTTGAAGCTGTGCGTATATATGAAATTTCAGCAAGCGAATACGCTGCATTGGCGGAGATGACAGGGGAGCAAATTGATGCTAAGTATCCTTATGTAGATAGTGTAATGCCTGTACGTAATCCGTATGCGATACGGTATGGGGAGAATTTATTACCGCCATTTTATGAATGGAAAACAACAGGTCACAAAATATCAATTGATTCGCCATATTCTATTGAGGGAGAGCTTTTAAGCGGAGCAATTGGAACGGATGCATATGCAGTTATTTATCTTGATGTGATTCCGAACAAAGAGTACACGATTACCAATCCCGCTGAAAGCACAGGCAAAATGCGGATATCCACGTATAACTCCTCTGGAATACGTATTCAAGGGGTGTTTATAAATCCTGGTGAATCACGAGTTATAAGAATAGATGCAACTGCTGTTCGAATTGGCGTGCATATTAGTGGTGTTACAAATTACACAAATGAATTTAACGTCGATACCTGGAGTTGGCCTGTAGGTACGAAATATAAATTCTACAATCCAATTCTCAACATCGGTAATACCGCCAAACCATTTAAACCGCGCGAGGATTCCATGCTGGCAATACAAACAGACCTGTACGCTGATCCAGTTACAGGAGCTAATGCTGATACAGTGTTCGAGCGTGATGGGCAGTATTTTAAGACTAGTAAGTGGCAAGGATTGACTTTGGATGGCGGATTAACTTACGCTTTGCAAGCATCCAGGATCGGGTATAAAAATATAGAAGTGAGTTCAGTATCCAATGCGACTGAAATCGCCCTAGGATGCACTGGGTATAAATATGACGGGCAGATATTAGTAGCTGATGGGACTTTCACAATCGTTGATAGAGCTTACGGAACAGGTGGTAAAATGTACGTCACAGTATCCTCGGCAGACAGCGGATGGGGAGACAGTTACACACCGACAGCAGATGAGATCAAGGCTTATTTTATGGGTTGGGTGATGTACGACGGATCATTAAACGGTGGTGCAGCTAATCCTGACAACCCAACAGGCAATGTGTATAATGGCACTGGGTCGAAAGCTTGGTGCCGCCGTAAAGACGGCGTGTTTCGTGCTTTTGCGGACCCTACAGCGACACTACCAACAACTCTAGCACAAAATTGGACGCCTTATGAGCTTATATATCAGTTGGCTACACCTACAGTAGAGCCTATCGTATCCGAAGGCCAGTTATCCTTTATTGAGGAAGATAATCAGGTTGAGGTAGGTACGGGGTTGATAGTTAGAGAGGGCGTTAAACCTTCTCCTTCCGGGAATAATTTCTGGATTAACGGCGCTTTAGGTGGAGCGGGTAAGCTTCGCGAAAGAACTAGTAAAATTCTCGCAGTTTATAGGAATGGGAAGGACAATAGTTGGACTGTAGCTGTCCAACTCGTTGATCAAAATGTATACGGGGTCTCTCAAGCGCTCACATCGGGAGCTAGGTTTGATCAATCGGCAATATACAGTGTCACATACTTGATGCTGGACAAGTCGCCTGTTGCATCCTTTGTCGGCAGTTATGCCGTAAGTGAAAAGTCGCTGCTTGCGGACTTGGTAGAAAGTGTACAGCAGAACGTGGCGCGGGTGTCAGTGCTGGAGAACAAGAAGGCTGACAAAGACAATCCTGCTTGGATTACGCCGACGTTGCTTAACGGCTGGACCGCCTACTCAACCCTACAACCTGTCGGGTATTACAAAGACGTACTCGGGATTGTGAGGCTGAGAGGCATGCTGAAATCAGGGCCTAACGGGTCGGCCGTGTTCCGTCTGCCTGACGGGTACAAACCGAGCGCTATGTCTGAGCACGTCACTGTTACGAAAGTCACAACTGGAGCGGTTGCGATAGGTAACCTGGAGATCGCCCCAACGGGAATAGTGATCCCCTACACCGGGGGAAATGAGTGGTTGTCGCTAGACGGAATCACGTTTTTGGCAGATCAATAAAGGAGGAAAGCCGAATGAAAGCAGTGCCTAAAGTAAATAAAGACGGCCTCTATCTGGAGGACGAGTTGGTGGACGATGCCTTTTCGGGCGTCGTCCCTTTTTATACTCCATCTTCGCTCGCACTATCTGATACAGACCAGCAGCTAGACAATTATCAGCATACTACCAGTAGTTCGAGTGCAAAAGATGAAACAAATTCAGAAAACATCCCTGCTGGTTATACCGTGGGTATTCCAGTGCCACCGGGGTTATATCATCCTCGTTTTGACATACAAGGTTGGCTGACCTATGAAGCAGAATATGACGAAAAGATGACACGAAGAGACCCGACAACATTCTGGGGTGAAGGGTTGAATGACGAAGCTATCGAGGAACTGACACAAAAAGCGGAGCAACAGCCACACGAGGCAGACCAATTGAAGCAGCGTATAGCAGATCTCGAAGTGACGCTGACTCAGCTCTTGCTTGGTAATGAAGGCAAATAAGGTGTGCTGATTGCTATATACAGCTACAAAATTTATACAAAAGAGGTGAAGTCATCACTATGGCAGCTCTAACAGAAGCTCAATTGCGTATTTGTGCCCAAGCTTGTATTACTCGTTATGATCAGGGCGAGAGTGACATGGCAAAAATTATTGGAAGCTATGCTTTGGATGAAAAGCAACGTGAGCAAGTGATGAAAATGATTATCTCTAATCGCTCTGATCTGATGCTGGATAATAGGATGAATTCGTCATCTACAGAGGTTTCCAATAAACAGGAAGAAAAGGTTAAATGGTATAGCTCTATTTTCCACAAAAAAACAGTATAGAAAACAGAGCCAAAACAGCCTGTACCAAAGGAGGAACGAGGATGTATGCAAGAATGGATCACGGGTGATATCAACAAGCAAATATTCAGTTCACGTGGACAGGAGCTATTCTCATATCTACCGGCTTATTATGAAACCTCCCGTGTAATGCACGCCGATATGGATGCAAAGGGAAGTGAACTGGATACTCTATATCTCGCGCTGGATGAAATCTTGGCCCAATTTTTTGTTCGGACCGCCACTTGGGCGTTGGAACGTTGGGAGAGGGAGTTGGGTATCCCTATTGATTTGGAAAAACCGTTGGATCAGCGGCGTGCCGTAGTGGAGTCGAAGCTTCGCGGCAGTGGCAAATTTTCAGGAGATTTAGTACGGAAAATAATGAACTCGTTTGGCGTCGAAGGAGAAGTGAATTTTGCTCCGACCGAGTACAAGTTTGGTATAAGTTTTGAAAATCATATCCCTGAAAATAGAGTGGATTTCCAAAAGATCATAGAAGATATTAAGCCTGCTCACCTTGCTTTTTATATGAATTACAAGACTAGGCTTCTATTCCTTCATGAGAATGAGGTTGTTTCACGTATAAGATTACGTTCAAGAGTTCACTTTTTTGGTGGAAGGCCATGGCATTTGGATGGTGTTGAGAAATTGAATGGTGCAGCTTCCTTGTCCGGTTGGACTGGGGAACGCCTGCGGAATTCGAACCGTATGAAGCTAGCCATTTTGCATCATGTGGATAATCGACAGGAAGGCAGTGTGAAGATTCGGGATCATTATTGGAAGCTGGATGGGAGTATGAAACTGGATGGAAATCGGATATTAAGCTCAACTGAAACAGTTGTTTCCATCTAAAAGCATATTGGCTCATGTACCACTGATAGGGATTTGTAAGTCAGCAACATGGTTATCCTGCAATCGATTTAGCTAAGGATCAATTTTAATTTGAAAACAGAGAGGATGGTAAGCATGGCAGAACAAGTTCTGACAGTCACGACTGCTTACGCAAGAGAACAAATGGCGCGTGCCCGCGCTGAGGGAGGAATACTGACAAAAGTGGTAAAAATGGCGTTTGGCAGCGGGGGTGTGGATCAATCGGGTAAGCCGCTGCCTTTGGATGGAACAGAACAGGCGCTGAAAAAGGAACTGGTTCAGAAGGATATTACCAGCTTTGAATTCATTGCTCCTGCGACAATCCGTTATACCTGCTCACTTACGGAAACTGAATTGGCGGGTGAGACGATTAATGAGCTTGCTTTGGTAGATTCAGCGGGTAAGCTGACGGCCATCCGGACAATGACCAATAAGATTAAAGACAGCGACATGGAGTTTATTTTTGAGATTGACGACATTTATTAAGGAGGATAAAAAAATATGAGTATCCAACAGCCACGCAGATTTGTTACCACTGACCAGGGACATGCGGACGTTCTGAATGTACCGATTGATACCCTTTATGCAAATGATCAGGAATTGGCTGCACAGATTGAAAATATCAAAACTGATCCGGCGGGGAACGACATTGCATCAAAGGCAGCACTAGACAATCATGCTGCTAATACTGAGCTTCATGTTACCGCAGCCAAGCAAGCGGCATGGAGTGCAGCAGAGGGGAATGCCAAGAAGTATACAGAGCAGTACGCAGCACCAAAGCAGCATAGTCACCCGGCATCGGATTTGCCTTCTGCATCTACTCAGACAAGAGGAATTGTACAGCTTAATACATCTACAGGGAGCACAGCTACAGATCAGGCAGCTACGCCGAGTGCGGTAAAGGCAATTGGTGATGAATTAAGACAACTTATTAACAACATAAAGGAGGCAGGCTCTGTGAAAAGCATACAAAGATTTAGTATTTCTAGTACTGTGCCTGACGGTATTGTTAACATTGCTCCTGTTAATGTCCAAAAAGCAATGTTAAACTTGACAACTTTTGGAGACGACACTCCTCATACGGCCAGTATTATAAACTCAACGCAAGTCAAATTTACTCACTCACGAAGTGGAGAGAATTATATTTTCGCAAGTTTTGAAGTCATAGAATTTAATTAAGGTGGGGGTGTTGGTATTGAAATATTTTGCTCAATATAATAATGATTACGTAATTTATGCGGTATCACAGAGTATGGAAGCACCAGTAAGCGATAAAGTGATTGAAGTTGATGGATTTGATGTGTTAGGGAGTATATACCACCCTGACACAGGTAAGTTTGAAAAAAATCCGGTATCTAAACCTAAGCTATCTGCTAAGGAAAAGCTCCAGGAAGATATTAAGGTGTTAAAACAAGCTGATTTAGATAATAAAGAGACAATTTCAGGACTAATTCAGCTCATTATGTCGCAACGTACCGAAATTCAGTGAATTTTTAAGAAGAGTTTTTGGCTTTGACATAGCCACCGAAGGAGGAAATCCGATGGATGATAAAATCAAAAAAGTATTCGCGCAAACTTTCGTGCATCTTATTCTATCTGGTCGTCGTACGATTGAGGATGTGCCAGTAGTGCTGAAAGACATGGTTAAGACAAATTTAGATATAATAAAAACAGAACAATTATAATTCACACGCCCAATGCAGAGCGTATTTTTATATGCCCTTGGGTCAGTCCAAGGGCATTCATTTCACATCTTTGTATCAAAAGGGGGAACAAATATGCATGAAAAAATCGATCAGATTTGGCTGGGGGTTTCTACGGGGGCCCTGACCGGTTATTTTTTCGGAGGGTGGACGACGATGCTGACATTGCTGTTATGGATGGTCATTATCGACTTTTTCACCGGCTGGGCGGCGGCCTGGATTAATGGGCAATTGAAAAGCCGCCAGGGCTATTACGGTGTGTTTCGCAAGGTTACAGTGTTTTTAATGATTACGGTGGCTCATCTGATCGACGGTATTCTGGGGGATGCACATTATTTCCGGGATGCCGTCGTTTTCTTTTATTTGGCGAATGAGCTGCTGTCGATTATTGAAAATGTGGGCAGAATGGGGGTGCCGATGCCGGATATTTTGCGGAATGCGGTCGCTATTTTTGAATCCAAGTCGAACGGGGAGAAGACCAAGTCCACAGACCCTTCCGATAAAGGAAATAAAGCATCCTAAAAGGTTATACGGGGACAAGAATTGACATTGGCCTGGTACGCCTTTGTCCTATTTTTGGCGCAAAGGTGGAAAAGCCCAAACCGTTTCATTGGTCCAAGCATATGGATAACAAAAACAGCGTTGGAATGCAAGCTTACAAATGAACGAGAAGGAGGGAACGACTTATGCAAAATCGCAGCCCTAATGCTGCCGAAGGCATTGACGTGTCCCGGTATCAGGGAACGATTGATTGGCAGCGTGTACGTGCCGATGGCAAATCGTTTGCATTTATTAAAGCGAGCCAAGGGCAGCGCTACGTCGATCCGACCTTTATCACGAATGCAAAAGGGGCAAGAGCAGCTGGCATCCTGCTGGGAGCTTACCATTTTGTAGATGCGACCAGTGTAGACGCAGCAAAAGCGGAAGCAAGACATTTTGCCGAGGTACTGGATCAGGTTGGCGGCGCCAAAACGCTGGACCTTCCGCCAGTGATGGATTATGAAAACAATCCGGGCGGGCTTAGCTCAGATGCGATTCATGAGGTCGCGCTGGCATTTTTAGCGGAGTTTGAACGGGTGAGCGGACGCAAGCCGATGGTATATACGGGCAATGCCTTTGCCGCACACTTCAAAGCTCCGCTCGGCAGCTATAAGCTGTGGATCGCACGCTATAGCACGCGGGTGCCCAGTGATACGACAGCATGGAAAAGCTGGGATTTTTGGCAATATAGTGATAGCGGACGGGTGGCCGGGATCCAAGGGCCGGTTGACCTGAATGTATACACTGGGACAGAGGACGAGTTGCGCCGGGCATTTGCAGGAGAAGAGGGGGATGAGCCGATGACAGCGGAAGAAAAAGCGGCATTTAAGGCTTTGCAGCAGCAGGTCGCCGAACTTGAAAATAGCAAGGATGTGCTCAAGCAGACATTGAATGAACAGAGTGCTTATATTAAAAAGGTGGATCAGCGAGTAGCTGAGCTGGAAGCCCGTCAGTCGATGCCTGTACCAGCGTGGGCGAAAGAAGCAATGACTGCTGCCGTGGCCTTTAACCCGGCAAGCCCGATTGTCGATACGAAGCTGCCAAGCAGCTATGATTTTTATCGTCTACTGGTAGTGCTGAACCGTCTGGGTATATTCAAAACAACAAAATGATCTTCGAAGGAACTCATTCACGGCCGGATCAAGCTGTCATAGCACCTGTATGTTTGTTTATTTCAGAACGTGCCTGGAAACTGGGAGCAAAAGGATGGGGACCTTAATGCAAGGGTGACATGTTCACCTACAAAGTAGCGGAGGGTCATTCATTCTTCCATTGTCAAAGGGGCTTAAGCTATGGCTGCAGGTTCGGCGCTGGATACATTTTTGGGATAAAATCATGCTCCTGCTTGGAACGTAAGGATCATAAGCAGGAGCAATGATTAGAATATGCTCATGTAAGCTGGTTTGTAATATTAATTAACATGATACATAGAAACATATCGCAATGCATGAAAAACACTCTTGTCTGCTTCCAGATTTTATAGTAAAGTATCCATTAATCAGCTTTGCTTGAACATTATATTCACTGTTTTGTGAGTATATATCACACTTTTACCACGATCTAACATACTCCTCTTCGTTTTAATTACATATACTCATTGACTCTAAAGCATCTCAACCACTAGCTTATGAAAGCTTCTGACCCGTATTTTTAAAAAAAGCCTGTCCATAGAATCTGCAAAACTACCCTTCTCCTACACCTATTGAATGAACTTGAAACTTGGGACTACAGCTTAAAGGCAGGCCTGTCATGCCAACCCATAGGATTGGCTTCCATCCAGTATCAACGATTTAACAATATATGAGGTGTGAAAGGGGTTTGTTGCATGGGCAATAAATACGTAAAACGCAATATCTGGACCGTACTGCTGGTGCTTGCGTTGGGAGCTGTTTTGGCGCTTTCCGGCTGCGGAGGAACGGGAGCGAAACCAGAGGCCGGGCAACCGCCGAGCGGAACGGGAGAAGGCCTTCAGGATACGCTAATTTACGGACGCGGCGGGGATTCGGTCGCGTTGGACCCCTCTATTGTGACCGATGGCGAATCCCTTAAAATCGGACAACAGGTATTTGATTCCCTGTTGGAGTATAAGGACGGCACAACGACTGTACAGCCGGGATTGGCAGAAAGCTGGGAAGTATCGCCAGATGGCTTGATCTATACGTTCAAGCTGCGTCAGGGTGTAAAGTTCCATGATGGAACTGACTTTAATGCGGAAGCAGTTGTTTTTAATTTTGAGCGCTGGGCTGATCCGAAAAGTTCGTATAAATATGAGGGAGACTCATTTGATTACTATGATTCCATGTTTGGTTCTGAAAAAAGCCGGATCATCAAATCGGTCAAGGCCGTAGATGCCAACACCGTTCAATTTAAGCTGAACAAGCCGCAGGCTCCTTTTCTGCAAAATTTGGCCATGACTTCGTTTGGAATCGCCAGTCCCAGGGCCGTTCAGGAGAAAAAGGGTGATTTCAAAAGCAATCCGGTCGGTACAGGACCGTTCGTATTTAAGGAATGGAAACGAAATGACTCTATCACGCTGGATAAAAATCCAAACTATTGGAAACTGGGGCAGCCGAAGCTGGCTAAGGTCATTGTTCGCTCCATACCCGACAATACCGCGCGATTTAATGCTTTGCAAAACGGGGAAATTGATCTGATGGATGATATGAATCCGGATGATGTGCAGCAACTGGAAGGTAACAGTGAGTTAATAAGAATTGAACGTCCATCCTTTAATGTGGCGTACATTGGTTTCAATTTAAAGAAAAAGACATTCGATAATCCCAAGGTGCGACAGGCGCTGAATCACGCAGTGAACAAACAGGCTATCATTGATGCATTGTTTGCCGGGCAGGCCAAGCCTGCAGTCAATCCGATGCCACCTACGTTATGGGGATATAACGACAGCATCCAGGATTATGCTTATGATCTGAACAAGGCCAAAGCCTTGCTGGCGGAGGCGGGCTTCCCTAATGGACTTCCTGAGCCGTTAACCTTCTATGCCATGCCGGTATCACGTCCGTATATGCCTGATGGTAAAAAGGTGGCAGAAGCCATTCAGGCTGATTTTGAAAAAATTGGTGTAAAAGTAAATATTCAATCCCCGGAATGGGCTACGTACCTGGATGATCTTAAAGGGGGAGAAAAGGACGATTTGTATATGCTGGGTTGGAACGGGGACAATGGCGACCCGGATAACTTTTTGTACACACTGCTGGACAAGGATACGATTCCAGGCAATAACCGCAGTTTTTATGTGAATGAGGAGCTGCACAAAATGTTGGTAAAAGCTCAAACGGAAATAGATCAGGACAAACGGACTGAGCTGTATAAGCAAGCGCAGGAAATTATTAAAAAGGATGCGCCATGGATTCCGTTGGTACACACAACACCTGTGATGGCAGGAAAGACAACCCTTAAAGGCTATGTACCTTCTCCAACAAGCAGTGAGTCGTTCGGTAATATTTATTTTGAATAGCCCAAACACAGGGCAGGCGGTGAATTGGATATGAATGCATATTTTTTAAAAAGACTGGCCGTATTGATTCCTGTATTGCTGGGCATGACACTCATCGTGTTTTCGATAATTCATGCTATTCCGGGCGATCCTGCGGAAACCATACTGGGAGACAAGGCCACAGAGCAGTCCAAGCAGGCGCTACGCGAGCAGTTGGGACTGGATAAGCCATGGGTACAGCAATATGGAACCTATCTGAGCGAGCTGGCACATGGGGATTTGGGTGATTCCATCCGCACCAGGCAGCCGATTGTCCGGGAAATGGTGCCTTATCTGGCGGCTACGCTGGAGCTGACGGCAGCGAGCATGTTTTTCGCCGTTGTGGTCGGGATGAACGCAGGCATCGTGAGTGCCTGGAAGCGAAATTCCTGGTTCGACTATGTCAGCATGGTCATAGCGCTTGTCGGGGTGTCGATGCCGATTTTTTGGCTGGGCTTGATGGAGCAGTGGATATTTGCCAATAAGCTGCATTGGCTTCCTTCCATCGGACGGATGAATTCCCGTGATCCGGTAGAGGCCGTGACGCATCTGGCGATTATTGATGCGATCATAGGGGGCCGTATGGAACAGGTATGGACCGTCATCAAGCATTTGATTCTGCCGAGCATCGCACTCGGAACCATTCCGATGGCGGTTATTGCGCGTATTACCCGTTCCAGCATGCTGGAGGTTATGGATGCGGACTATATCCGCACAGCTCGGGCGAAAGGGCTGGCATCTTTTCAAGTGCTGTACAAGCATGCGCTTAAAAATGCCGCCATTCCCGTGCTTACCGTCGTTGGTCTTCAAACCGGCTCGCTGCTGGGCGGCGCAGTGCTGACGGAAACCATTTTTGCATGGCCCGGCATCGGACGGTACATCTTTGAAGCGATCAGCTCGCGTGACTATCCGGTGATTCAAAGCGGAATTTTGATCATTGCGTTCCTGTTCGTCATCATCAATCTGATTGTCGATTTGCTGTACGCGGTTCTTGACCGACGTATCCATTATCAGTGATCAAGTCGTCAATTACTCAAGGGGGAGCTTGTCCGATGTCACAATTTTCAATGGAACCCGACAACATATCGACGACACGCACGATATTGACACATTCGCCTGTCGTGTCTGGCCCTTGGAGGGATGCATGGAGGGCATTTCAGCATAATAAGATGGCATTAATCGGTCTGAGTGTTATTGTCTTTTTTGTCATTATTGCGTTGATTGCGCCGTGGATTGCTCCTTTTGAATATAAAGAGCAAAACCTGGTCAGCCGCTTGCAGCCTCCTTCGGCGGAGCATTGGTTCGGTACAGACGATCTCGGGCGAGATTTGCTGAGCCGCACACTGTATGGGGCCAGAATTTCGTTATGGGTCGGCTTTCTGTCTGTTATTTGTTCCATGATCGTCGGGACCGCTTTGGGTCTGATCGCCGGATTTTATGGGAAATGGGCAGATATGATCATTTCGCGCCTGTTCGACATTTTACTGGCATTTCCGGGGATATTGCTGGCGATTGCTATTGTGGCCATTTTAGGGCCTTCACTGGAAAATGCGCTGTACGCTATTGCGATTGTTAACGTGCCAACGTATGGACGACTGGTTCGCTCCAAGGTGCTGAGTGTCAAAACGGAGGAATATATTACGTCTGCCAGGGCGCTTGGGGCGAACAATGCCCGAATTATACTGCGCTATATTTTGCCTAATAGTCTGACGCCCATCATCGTACAGGGAACGCTGGGGATAGGGACAGCGATCATCGAAGCGGCAGCGCTTGGATTCCTTGGCCTAGGTGCACAGCCTCCTGAACCGGAATGGGGCAAAATGCTGTCCGATTCACGCCAATATATCCAGAATGGGCCGTGGACGGTCATTTTTCCGGGCATTTCCATTATGCTGACCGTCTTGGGCTTCAACCTGATGGGTGACGGGCTGCGGGATGTGCTGGACCCGAGGGCAAAGCATTAGGGCAAAGGTAGCGAGGTATATAAACGGAAATAGAAGAAAAGAGGTGTTCCCTGAATCTAATGGCGGGAAACACCTTTTTTGTACGATATTTCTCGTGTTGGAGTAGAACTGAAAAAGTACATATGGGAAACACCATCCGACTGCGCAACGGCGCTAAATGCAACTTTTACAGCTGAAAGTCATGTAAGCTTTCCTGTGACGTGAAAAAAATGTATAATCACTCCAATTGAGTACGTTGGGAGTGGACATTATGACATGGCAGAACAAGAGAGAGCATCGGCAATTTGCGGAACAGACACGAAGCGATGCTTCACGGGCAGCGTATGAGCGGGATTATTCCCGATTGATTCATTCACCGACCTTCCGTCGGCTGCAAGGCAAATCACAGGTGTTTGGCGCAGGTACAGGCGATTATTACCGCACACGGCTGACGCATTCTCTGGAGGTAGCACAGATTGCACGTGAAGCAGCACGAAGCTTGCTGCGCTGTCATCCTGAGGTAGGGTTGGAGCAGGCGGATAACGCCGGACTGATCATTGACTCTGAGGTGGTGGAATGTGCGGCCATCGCGCATGATTTTGGGCATCCACCGTTCGGACATAAGGGCGAAGAGGTACTGGATGGCATTTTAGATCAATTAATTGAAACGAAAGTCGAAAAAGCCGCCGCCGCAGGAGGCTTCACGCCAGAGTCCAAGCGGGGGCTGAAGGCCTATGCACGTGAACGGCAAATCTATGAGCATTTTGAAGGGAATGCGCACAATTTTCGGCTAATTATGTTTTTGGAGAAGCGCGAGGATGTGGACGGTCTGAATTTGTCCGATGCCGTATTATTGGGAATCAATAAGTACCCCTATCCGGGAATTTTGAATAAGAAAGGGATGTACCTGCATGAGTGGGAATACATTCATTCCATTCGCCAGGATTGGGGCATCCCGGATGGTAAAAAAACGCTGGAAGCTCAGCTTATGGATCTGTGTGACGATATCGCTTATTCCGCGCATGATCTGGAGGATGGGATTAAGGCAGGCAAAATTGAGGTGCATGAACATTTTTTATATGATCCGTATTTGATTCGTCTGATTACGGAAAAAATCACGACGTTGGAGGATAGCTTCTGGCAGGGCTGGCAGCTGGCTCAGATTGAGCAGAAGGTGGCAGCTGTATTGAGCGAATTTTTGAAGGTATGGAATGGCAAGATGCCGATGTGTGAGCACGATTATTCCCGCACACGTCGTGAAGTCAAGGCATATTGGGTCAGTCTGTTTGTCAGCAGCTTGGGTGTTATTGAGGATGGAGATTGGAAAAAGGTGACTTTTGTGCGCGATGGAAGCGAGGATCTCGATATGCTCCGTACCGTAAGTGTGCTGAAAAGCTTCGCCTGGGTCACGATGATCCGCGATCTGCGCGTACAGCGATTGCAAAAGCGCAGTGAATGGATGCTTAGACGGCTATGGTTGGCTTTTCTGGACCCTGAGACGTCCAAGTCCATCATTCCGACTGACTGGCTCCAGCGCTATGAGCGTGACCAGGCTAAGGCCAAGCCGATCTGGGCATGGGAGCACATGGTCATCGACTATATTGCAGGCATGACCGATGCGTTTGCCGAGAAAATTTATAATGAGCTGTATGGCTTGAAGGTAGGCTCCATTTATGATCTGGACTGATGTTTAATGTAACTCTATATAATAGAAGAAACTAGTTTTTAATGGATAACATCATTCCAAATGAAAAGAGATTCTATATGATATGAACAAACATGAAATGAACACGAACGAAACAAAACAAAGGTACGTATACACCTATGCGTGCCATGAAACAGAGCGAGAGCTATGCCTGTTGGAATTAAAATGCTTGTTCGGTCAGCCGCCTGTGCATGAGTCCATCCTGTTGTCCGAGTGGCGGCTGGAGCCGGGGACGAGCCCGTTTATTCATCTTCGGCTGGATATAGCCGTGGATGCAGGCACGCTGGAAGAACTGTGCGAAGCAGCATCCAGGCTACAGCTTGAAGGCGGAAAGACCTTCAAGATTCTGTGTCTCAAGGAAGGCGACAACAAGGCCGACTATGACGAGCGGCGCGGGATAGAACGCCGGATTGGTGCGCGAATTCAAGGACAGGCGTTTATGAAGGAACCGGATATTACACTCGGTGTGATAAGGGCAGGGGAGCGGTGGCTATTGGGCCGGTGCGTGTATAGCGACCGTTCCTGGATGGAGCGCCGCCAGAAACCGCAGAATTATTCTACTGGCCTGCCGGTGTTCGTAGCCAGGGCGCTTGTCAATATGGCAGTTCATTCCGGAGCCGCGCGCAAGGCAGATGGAGACGAACTCGAACTGCTGGACCCGTGCTGCGGCATGGGCAATGTGATCATTGAAGCATTGAGCATGGGGCAGTCGATTCGGGGTTATGATATCAACCCGTTGGCGGTACGTGGAGCGCGCGTCAATTTGCGTCATTATGGATATGACGAGGAACTGGTGAAGCACGGGGATATAAATATGCTGGAGGGCACGTACGATGCAGCTATATTGGATATGCCCTATAACCTGTGCTCCGTGCTCTCTGCTGATGAAAGACAGAAGATGCTGTACAGTCTGAGATACCTGGCCGCACGGGCGGTGATTGTAAGCAAGGAGCCGATGGAAGCACTGCTAGCCGAGTCAGGCTGGACTCTTAAGGAGCAATGCCGCATACGCAAGACAGGGATGAGCCGGGAAATATGGGTTTGTGAGTAGCTGAGCCATAAAAACTGAACTTTAACATGGTAGAAATCCGGGGGCAAAAGCGAACGCTGCCGCTGGTACAGAACCATTCCGTCTACTCCGTTTTCTCCGAGTTTTATCTCATAGATCTTTTAATATTGTGCGCTATAGCTTACCAGATTCAGCGGCAGCTCCTGTCCGGCGGCATAGGCTTTCAAGTTGGTGAGGAAAATATCTACCGCTCGTTCTGCATACCGATCCGTGTCACCTGCGATATGCGGTGTGATCAGAACGTGCTCCAGACTCCACAGCGGATGTGACGCGGGCAGCGGTTCTTCCTCGAACACATCCAGTCCGGCGAAGGCAATATGCTTTTGCTGCAGGGAGCATACAAGCGCATCTGTATGAACGGTGCCGCCGCGGCCTACATTAATGAAGAACGCACCTTTACGCATGGCAGCAAATGCTTTTTCGTCAAAGAAGTGCTGGGTTTCCCTGGTATAGGGCAAAATATTTACCACGATATCCGCAGCTGCCAACGCTGCATGCAATTGCTCGTTCGTGTACATACGCTCTACATGGGGAGCTGACTGGCCGGAACGCCGGACCCCGATCACCCGCATGCCAAAGGCTTGGGCTAGCCGAGCTGTTTCACGGCCAATTTCGCCAACACCTGTAATCAGCAGCGTTTTGCCACGTAATTCCGTCAGTTGACCTTCCGGTTGCTGCCATGTTTTCTGACGCTGCAGGAGAGCTGCTTGCTGTAGATACCGGGTATGAGACAGCAGCATTCCAAAAATTTGCTCTGTAATCGGAATCGCATGCACACCACTTGTATTCGTAAGTAAAATGCTGCGCTTTTCCAGCTCAGCCAGCGGCAGCTTGTCAATTCCTGCCGACCAGGTTTGTATCCACTTCAGCTTGCTGTCCGGATGCAGCGCCTCCTCGGTAATATGCTTGGACCAGCCTAAGATAATCTCGGCCTGCCGGATTTGCCCGGCCTCTAATTCTTGGGCTTTGCCAATGATCAGCTCATGGCCTGGAGCCGCTGTACGAACTTGCTTTTTTTGTTCTTCAGTAAGCTGGTGTAAACTTAAAATGCTTCCCATGATTCTAGCCTCCTTGCTTTTAATGGAGCTTGGAGCTTCCTAATATCTTCCGCCTAACCATCTTTCAAGGATAACAGATTGCCGGAAAAAAAGCATAAAGAAGGATCACTTGCTCGCGGTGTCACTATCGCAATGAAAAATATCCCAGACAGCACTGCCGGGACATATCCAGCAAAGGAGAACGAAATAAATGGAAAGGGATAAACAATCCAGCGCAACACCAAACTCTGCCGTTTCACCATCGCAAAGACTTTTTACAGCCATTGCTCTTCCAGATGAGCAGAAGCAGAAGCTGCACCAGTGGGTAGAGCAGAATTTGGGTGACCTGTCGTTTCGAAAATGGAGTGATTTAAGGGACTACCATGTGACACTACAATTTCTGGGTGATGTGGCGACGGCAGATATTCCCAAATTGGAGCAGGCTTTATATCAAGCTGCAGCCGAGCATGCTCCGTTCACACTCGGTATTGGAGAAGCAGGCTTTTTTGGGCGGGAGCTATTTCCGCGTGTGGCGTGGAGGGGAGTTACGGGACAGTTGGAACCGCTGAATCAGCTGTATCAGTCCATACTTCGGGCTACCGAGTCGCTTGGCTTCAAACCCGAGGAAAGACCTTATCGGCCTCACATCACCGTAGCACGTTCATACACAGGGCAGCAGCCTGTTCCACCGCCGGTTTGGCAGGCCAATGACCGAATTGCCAAGCCGTGGGAAGTGGGAGAATTTGTTTTATATGCAACCCGAATGGGGCAAAAACCGATGTACCAAATAATTCAAAACTTCCCATTTCCATTCCAAAAGCCTTGATCTTTCAGCGAATTTAGTGATATATTGTTTCAGCGTTATTCAAAAAGCGCATTTTAGTTTACATATCTGAGGAATGTGCTTACAGTTAACGGGAGGAACAATATGGAAATCATTAAAGAACATCGTTGGTTTGCACCTCTTTTGAGTGTGCTGCTTGTTTGTATATTGGGGATAGGCCTGTATGCTGAGGTTCAGCAAACACAGAAAAATCATAAAAATGCATCTATGCAGTCTCTGAGCTGGTCAGGGAACACTTCGGCTTCTTCAGATGGCGATAGGATGGGGACCCATTTCGGGTCAAACAGGACAAGCCCCATCTTTGTTACAGCTCATGGGCAGCCAAGCTGGAAAGACATCATGCCGGCTCCGTTACCCGCTTCCCAGATGAAGCAGGCGGAACAGGCGCGGAATAACGTTGCCACAGGCGCGAAAAAGCCTGAAGTCCAGCATAGCAAGTCCGCAATCCTAACCCCTCCTACAACCATTTACTTTACGAAGGCAAAAATGCTTACCCAGGATGAAAAGGCGTTGTCTACCTGGAGCTATCATGTCTCCGCTAAAGAACTGCTCCTGCTGCAAAAAATAGTTATGGCAGAAGCAGAAGGCGAACCGTACGAAGGCAAAGTGGCAGTTGCCAACGTTGTCTTAAACCGGCTGCGGTCAGCCTCATTTCCCGATACGATTCAGGCGGTAATTTATCAAAAAGCGCAATTTAGCCCGGTCGCGAACGGGCGTCTTCGCCGTGTTCAGCCCAACCAGGACAGCATCCGTGCCGTTAACGCTGCTTTGAACGGCCATAAGGCTGTGCCTGATAATACCTGTTTTTTCCTGTCGCTGACGTTAGCCCAGGACCTTACGGTTCATCATTCGCGTACCAAGGTGAAAACAATCGGTCATCATACCTTTTATAAATAAAGGCAGCCCTCTACAAATAACAGTCCTTTCTAAACAATAGGGCAGCTTTCCCGGGCATATTTTGGTGTACAGGTGAAGCTTGCATGCAAGAAGTGGTATAATGGATAAAGGAAAGCAACCCGAATATTGAAAGTGACAATGGAGGCGCAGATGATATGAAAATCACATATTACGGACATTCAGTTGTGTTGGTGGAAGCAGAGGGCAAACGAATTATTATTGATCCTTTTTTGACCGGGAATCCTAAAGCGGTCGTGCAGGCTGAGGATATTCAGGTGGATGCGGTGCTGTTGACACACGGTCATGCCGACCATTTTGGGGATGCAGTCGAAATTGCCAAACGCAATGATTGCCCTGTCATTGCAGTGGCGGAACTGGCTGATTATTGTTCATCCCTCGGAGCCAAAGCTCACGGTATGAACACTGGCGGTGGTCATCAATTTGATGGCTTCCATGTAAAATTCACGCTTGCGTTCCACAGTTCGTCTTTGAAGGTGGATGGACAAACGATATATATGGGAGAGCCGGCAGGAATTCTACTAACCATGGGAGGCAAAACATTTTTCCATGCAGGCGATACCGGCTTGTTTGGCGATATGCGTCTCATTGGAGAAATCAACTCCATTGATGCTGCGGTACTGCCCATTGGAGATTGTTATACGATGGGACCAAAGGATGCCTTGTTGGCAGCAAAATGGTTGCGTGCAAAACGCGTGATACCTGTGCATTACAATACATTCCCAGGTATTGAGCAAGACGGAGATGCTTTCTGTGACCGTCTGCACAAAGAAGGAATTGAAGGGAAAGCCTTGAAGCCCGGCGAAAGCCTCGAATTTTAATTCGGAATACTTGAATTTGCCCGCATTTGCGGGAATATGCATGATCGTCTATTTGTTATAAGACATCTTTGTCAGCCTTTTCTGTTCCAGGCGGAATAGAAAAGGCTGATTTTATAAGATGAATATTTATACATAAATATAGCATATTTTTGCATTGGTGCGTTGATGCTGAAATGTAAAAGATTTATTATCGCAACTATAAAAACTTTGAATTGCTAACATGGTAGGTCAATGATAAAATGATAGAACTAATTAGATTCATCAGTGGATCCGACGTGTTTTTTTGAGTCAAGCCATTGCATAATTATTGAAAAATATGCGCATTCGGCGGACCGTACCGCCCTGAATACGTCATATGCTTTATCCTCTTTTCCTCGTAGTTGTTCTTTGATTCACCTCTAGTTGCCACTGTCTTCTATACGGCCGCCTGTATTTCAGGCCAGCATGACTTTATAACAGAAAGGTTGCGTTCTATGAGACAGACAGGTTTACCACCCAAACAGGGACTATATGATCCCCAATTCGAAAAAGATGCCTGCGGCATGGGCTTTGTTGCTCACATCAAGGGAAAACCATCGCATGATATTGTAAGTCAGGCTTTGACCATGCTCGTCAATATGGAGCATCGGGGTGGTCAGGGCAGCGAACCGAATTCCGGTGACGGAGCGGGGATTATGATTCAGGTGCCCCATCTGTTTTTCCAAGAGGAAGCGGAGCGATTAGGCTTCAAGCTGCCAAAGGCTGGACATTACGGTGTAGGCATGCTTTTTGTATCCAATGATCCCAAAGTTCGTGAGGCACATGAGCAAAAGCTCAAAGAGATCATCATGGATGAGGGCCAAAATTGTTTGGGCTTTCGCGATGTTCCGACTTATGACGAAATGTTGGGTAAATCGGCAAAAGCGGCCAAGCCGGGCGTGCGTCAGGTGTTCATCGGCCGCAGTAGCGATTTGAAGGAAGATCTGGACTTTGAACGGAAACTGTATGTGATTCGTAAACGTGCAGAGCTTGCGATTCGTTATAACGAAGAGGACCCGAAAGGTGAATCGTTCTATATTCCGAGCTTGTCATGCCGCAAGGTTGTATACAAGGGAATGCTGACAACCGAGCAGGTGGGCAAATTTTATCTGGATTTGCAGGATGAGCGTGTGACATCGGCAATTGCGCTGGTTCATTCCCGTTTTAGCACGAATACGTTCCCTAGCTGGGACCGTGCCCATCCTTACCGTTTTATGATTCATAACGGAGAAATTAATACCATGCGCGGCAACGTGAACTGGATGCATGCGCGTCAGACACAGTTCGAAAGTGAAGCATTTGGCGAAGATATCGGGAAGGTAAAACCGGTGATCAACCCAGATGGTTCAGATACAGCCATGTTTGATAATACACTGGAGTTTCTGTATCTGAGTGGACGATCCCTGCCTCATGTAGCTATGATGATGGTGCCGGAGCCCTGGAACAAGCATGAGAGCATGGACCCGAAGAAGCGGGCATTTTATGAATATCATAGCACCATGATGGAGCCGTGGGACGGCCCTGCTGCGATGGCGTTTACGGACGGCATCCAAATCGGAGCGATTCTCGACCGTAACGGCTTGCGTCCTGCTCGCTACTATGTAACCAAGGACGACCTGATCGCACTTTCTTCCGAGGCGGGCGTACTAGATATCGCTCCCGAGAATGTGCTGTATAAGGACCGTCTCCGTCCGGGCCGGATGCTCCTGGTTGATACCCAGGAAGGGCGAATCGTTTCTGACGAAGGATTGAAGGAACGTATCGCTTCTGAGGAGCCTTATCAGGAATGGCTGGATGAGCATTTGATTGACCTGGATGAATTGCCGGAGGCATTGGAGCAGCCGGAGCCGAAGCACGAAAATGTAAACCAGTTGCAGCTTGCTTTTGGATATACATTTGAAGAACTGCGTAAGATTCTGGAGCCGATGGCACTTACAGGCGCAGAGCCGATTGGCTCGATGGGGTACGATGCTCCGCTTGCGGTGCTGTCTGATCGTCCGCAGCGTTTGTACAATTATTTCAAGCAAATGTTTGCCCAAGTTACCAATCCGCCGATTGATGCCATTCGTGAAGAGATTGTAACGTCAACGGCAACTATGATTGGACCTGAGCGCAATTTGCTGCATCCGGAGCCGGAAAGCTGCCGTCAGATTCGTTTGGAATCGCCGGTGCTGTCCAATGAGGATTTTGCCAAAATTCGTCATGTACACCGTCCGGGCTTCAAGTCGATGACGATTCCGATCTTTTTTGAAGCCAAGGAAGGCGCCGAAGGCTTGCGGAAGGCACTGGAAGTACTGTTCGAGGCGGCTGACCGTGTCATTGATAAGGGACATAACATCCTGATTTTGTCCGACCGTGGAGTGGATGCAGAGAATGCGGCCATTCCGGCGTTGCTGGCTGTTTCCAGCCTGCATCACCATCTGATCAAGCAGGGCACACGCACACGTGTAAGCATTTTGCTGGAGTCCGGGGAGCCGAGAGATGTTCACCATTATGCAGTGCTGCTTGGCTACGGCGTAAGTGCGGTGAATCCGTATCTGGCTTTTGAGACGCTGGATGTCATGATTCAGCAGGGCTTGCTGCGCGGTATTTCACATGAAAAGGCAGTTAAAAATTATATTAAAGCGACAACGAAGGGTGTCGTAAAAATATTGTCCAAAATGGGGATTTCCACCATTCAGTCTTACCGTGGAGCGCAAATTTTCGAGGCTGTAGGTCTGAAGCAGGATTTTGTAGACCGTTACTTTACCTGGACGCCTTCCCGCATTGGCGGTATTGGGCTGGAGGAAGTGACGATGGAAGCGCTGGCCCACCATAACCGTGCCTTTACCGACAAGGACGGCAATGACAAGGTGCTGGATTCGGGCGGCGATTACCAATGGCGTAACGACGGGGAGGAGCATTTGTTTAACCCGCAAACGGTGCATTTGCTACAGCAGTCGGTTCGCGCGGGTGATTACGAGCTTTACAAGAAATACGCCAAGCTGGTGCAGGGTGAAACTGAGCAGCATTTGACGATCCGCTCCATGCTTCAATTGAAGCCTGCCGGTGAGCCTGTGCCGCTGGATGAAGTGGAATCTGCAGCATCGATTATGCGCCGCTTTAAAACAGGAGCGATGTCTTTTGGCTCCATCAGTCAGGAAGCGCATGAAGATTTAGCGATTGCGATGAACCGCATCGGCGGCAAGAGTAATACGGGTGAGGGCGGAGAGAACCCTGCACGTTTCGTACCGGACGCCAATGGCGATTCTCGTCGCAGTTCGATCAAGCAAGTAGCATCTGGCCGATTCGGCGTAACGTCGAATTACCTGGTGAATGCCGACGAGATTCAGATCAAAATGGCGCAGGGCGCAAAGCCGGGCGAAGGCGGTCAACTCCCGGGACGCAAGGTATACCCTTGGGTCGCTGAGGTACGCGGCTCCACGCCAGGCGTAGGCTTGATTTCACCACCGCCGCATCACGACATATATTCGATCGAGGATTTGGCGGAGCTGATCTATGATCTCAAAAACGCCAATCCGCGTGCAGACATTAACGTGAAGCTGGTGTCTGAGGCAGGCGTAGGCACGATTGCTACAGGGGTAGCCAAAGGGCGGGCTGACATTATTCTGGTCAGCGGCTATGACGGCGGTACAGGCGCTTCCCCGCAAGGCTCCATCCGTCATGCGGGTATGCCTTGGGAACTGGGTTTGGCTGAGACACATCAGACGCTGATGCTGAACAACCTGCGCGACCGCGTAGTGCTGGAGACCGATGGCAAGATGCTGTCTGGTCGCGATTTGGTGGTAGCTGCCCTGCTGGGTGCAGAAGAATACGGCTTCTCTACAGCGCCACTCGTGGCATTGGGCTGTGTTATGATGCGCGTATGCCAAATGGATACATGTCCGGTAGGTGTGGCTACGCAGAATCCGGAGCTGCGCAAAAATTATGTGGGTGATCCTGCCCATGTGGTGAATTTTATGCGTTTTATCGCGGAAGATGTCCGTGAAATTATGGCGGGGCTGGGCTTCCGGACGATTCAGGAAATGATCGGACGTACGGATTGTCTGGATGCAGCAAACGCTGATTCACACTGGAAGAAAAAGGGGATCGACTTGAGTCTGCTGCTGCATACTCCTGAGTTGGAAGACGGAAGTGTACGTTATCGTGTACAACGTCAAAACCACGGCCTGGAAGAGACACTCGATATGCAGAGACTTGTACCGATGGCTGCAGAGGCACTGAAGCACGGAACGCCTGTCGAGGGAACCATGCCTATAACGAATGTCAATCGGGCAGTAGGTACAATTTTGGGCAGCGAGGTTACTCGCAAATATGGGGCTACAGGTCTACCGGAAGATACAATCCGCTTTAATTTCATTGGATCGGCGGGCCAGAGCTTCGGCGCGTTTATTCCGAAAGGCATTACACTGAGTGTGGAAGGCGACAGCAATGACTATGTCGGCAAAGGACTATCCGGTGGTAAGGTCATCGTGAGAAAACCCCACAAAGCGACCTTTAAGGCAGAAGAGAACATTATTATTGGGAATACAGCCTTGTATGGAGCAACCAGCGGGGAAGCCTATATTAGCGGAATTGCCGGGGAGCGCTTTGCTGTGCGGAATTCCGGGGCACGTGTTGTGGTCGAGGGCGTTGGCGATCATGGCTGTGAATATATGACGGGCGGGCGTGTAGTTGTTCTGGGTGGAACCGGGCGGAATTTTGGAGCCGGGATGTCTGGAGGAATTGCATATGTCTATGACCCTGAGGGAACGTTCCTGAACCGTTGTAATCTGGAAATGGTGCTGCTGGAGGGTGTAGAAGACCCTGCGGAAGCAGCGGAGTTGCGCGGCTTGATTCAGCGCCATGTTACTTACACGGGCAGTGAAGTGGGACAGCGCATTTTGGGTGACTGGCAGACTGCTGTGCAGCAGTTTGTACGAGTGATTCCAAAGGACTATAAGCGTATGATTGAACAGATACAAAAAGAAGAGGCAACTGGCTTGAGCGGGGATGAGGCTCTGCTGGCGGCATTTGAGGCTAGTATGCGCGAATTGGCGCGTACCGGAGGCTAATGAAACCGATCAAGCTTGTTAAAAAAGGACTTGCTGCATACCGCCGTTATAACCACGGTGGTACCAGCAAGTCCCTTTTTGGGTTTGATTGAAAGTGTAATTTTTTCCCTTGACAAACGTCATGAATTCTGACATTACCCTCAGATTGTTTTCCTGAAACGATAAATATGTCATAAAAAGTAGCAATTTTTTTAGAATTTAACTGCTTGCGTTAGAGTTTATGTCTTGTTATTTATTTTTGGATTGGTTATGATTTTTTTAGTATACCCATCGTCCCTTCAAAACACAGAATAGGGTGACAGGATGAAGTTGAAGAAGTCAGCAGAAGACAAAATGATTTTCTTGTACCGTTATGTATCGTTATCATTAACATCACTTTTTTTTCTGTTCGAGCCATCCAGATTAATCGTGTGGCAGAAGCTTTTACTGATTGTATTTCTATTTTTTTCTGTTACATTATTTACGTGGGTTTACCGCAATTTCAGACTTCATGATCTGGTCTTGAAGTGCAGTATTGCGCTAGAAACCGCAGGGATTATTTTGCTGCTGTTCCCGACGGGAGGTATGGATAGTCCGTTCAAATGGTATGTCATTACCCCTATGTTGGTAGCCTGCTCCCACCTATCTATGAGGTACAGTTGGACCCTCCTCGTTTCTTATATCGTCTTGGTTCTCACATTTTGTTATATCTTTTTTACACCAGGTCAATATTTTTTGTGGGATCTTGTATCACAGAATACCGATTTGTTTCTGGTATTGATTGTGACCATGATGGCGATGCAGGTCATTGGTGTCATGAAAGACGAACTGAAGGTGGCCAAGGAACAAGCCAATGAGACAATGGATCATATCAAGTCGATTTACCACATCATGGAGACGACCAGTCACAATGAGGCTTTGAATCTGGGACAGGTTATTTCGGACTATACCGTTAAGCTGACGAAGCAGAGTCGTGCATTTTTCTGGCTGGATAGCCAGGAGGAGGATGCGCCGGAAAGCAGCCAGACAGGCTGGACGGTAGAGGAAGAGGAGCAGCTCTTCGAAGTGCTGGGGAATTATCAGAAGGAATTCAGGGAAGAGCGTGAGCCATTTTTCAGACATCTGCCGGAATGGGGCGATTTTCTGATGATCACTGTACCGATGACGACTCGCTTTGTAGCGACGATCGGTCTCCAGCTGGGTCCGGATCAAAGCCTGACAGGAAGACGCTGGCTCGTGCAGCAGCTCATATTCTTGGCCGAGCTGAGCGCTGGGTTTCTGGAGCGTTACGAGCTGGAGCGTATTGAAAGTCAGCTGATTGTAAGGAACGAGCAGAACCGGATTGCGAATGAAATGCATGATAATGTGTCACAAAGCCTTTTTGGCATTGTGTACGCGACACATTCTCTCCGGCAAACCTGGTGTCATCAGCCTAAGGAGCAGGTGGAGGAACAAATTGAGCTCATACAGCAATCGGCCAACCAAGCGGTCAGAGAGCTGAAAGGGGCAATTCATAGCCTGAGCTCGAAAAAAAGCGGAGGCTTAACCTGGTTAGGGACGGTGAAAAGCCATCTGCATACACTCTCCAAGCTGAACCATATCCAAATTGATTTTGATATTCATGGCGATCATTATTCTCTACCGTATTTATACCAAAAGGCTTTGTTCCGCATTATTTCCGAAGCGGCGGGAAACGCCATCCGGCATGGATTGGCCAAGCGTATTGATGTGAAATTAAAATTGACGCCCATAGTGATCAGACTGTCTATACATGACGACGGAGTAGGGTTTGAAACGGCGAGATTAGTAGCAGGAGGTGAGGCGGTCAGAACAGGCGGAGGCCTGGGTATGATGAATATGCAATATTTAGCTCAATCGATGGGAGGCGAATTTGATATTTCAAGTCGAGTCGGAGAAGGGACACAGATCCGATTGTCTATTCCGGTAAATGCCTATAAATAAGGGATTGGTAAAATTCTCGAATAACATATATGAACATCCTGCAATACAAAATCTGCGGTAACAATCGGATACATAGGGATTATGCAAATCCTGAACTGTAGACAGGAGGCAGAATCATGAAAATTGTCATTGTCGATGATCATCCTTTAGTACGAAAAGGACTAGCTGCAGTTATATCTATGCAGCCCAATGTTCAGTTTGCGGGAGAGGCCAAGAATCAACAGGAGGCGCTTGTAGTGATTGAGGAAACAGATCCAGACCTGGTGCTGCTGGATTTGAAGCTAGCCGATGAATCGGGCCTGGATATTATCAAGGTTGCACGCGGGCGCGGGTTCAGAAGCAAATTTATTTTGCTGACCTCTTCTGCAACACGTGAAGATTTTCTGAAAGCGGAGGAAGCTTCCGTGGACGGTTATGTACTTAAGGAGGCTTTGCCTGAGGAACTAATTTACGCGATTCACCTTGTCAACAAAGGACGCAAATATTATGATCCGGCTATTCTAGAAAATAAGCTGCGTGAGGATGCAGGCAACCTGACAGACGATCTGACACCGAAGGAGAAGGAAGTGTTGGTCGAGCTGGGGCAGGGCGCCTGCAATCGTGAAATTGCATCCCGGTTATTTATCAGTGAGTTTACTGTCAAAAAACATGTCAGTCAGATTCTGGCCAAGCTGCGGCTGGCCGATCGTACGCAGGCAGCATTGTATGCCAATGCCATTGGCCTGGCGAAGTACGAGCCAACCAACATGGTATGATGCGCTGACTTCATCAAGCTGCGCCACACGTTCGCGTGCAAGCAGCAGAAAAAGCCCCAAAATCACCAATTTCGGTGGTTTTGGGGCTTTTTCTCGATTTCTTTTTCGGCAATATCGACAAAAAATGGTACAAAAGTATACCATGCCGTATCCCAAAGTATACATTCCCCTTCCTCTCTGGTGAGGGAGAAAGTGACATTCGGTTCCATGTCGTCCACAAAGCAGATTGTTACAATAAAGTCATACTTAAGATAAGAAGAGAAATTGTACAGGAGGGAGGATTTTTGTGGAGAAAACCATTTTGGATTATCTGGTCCTGATCAAAAGAAGATTGTGGCTGATTGCGATTTTTGTCTTGCTCTCATGTGTAACGACTTACATTGTGAGCGGCATTGTCGTAAAGCCAGTCTATTCTGCTTCAAGCCAGCTGCTGATTAACCACATTTCCGCCAAGCAGGGAAGCAACAATCTGAACGACGTCAACACAAGTCTTAATTTGGTGGAAAGCTACAAGCAAATTCTCACTTCACCCAAAATTATGGAGGCTGTCGTAGCAACTCATCCGGAATTTGGTTTGACGCAGCAAAAGTTGGTCGAAAAGCTCCAGATTAAATCCTCGGATAAAAGCCAGGTTATTGGCTTGACATTTGAGGCAGGGAGCTATTCACAGGCCGCTGCTATTGTCAATGCGGTAGCTCAGAAGTTCGTGCAGACGGTTCCGGGGCTGATGGGATTAAATAATGTGAAAATTTTGAATGAAGCGGACCCGCAGGTCCATCCTGACCCGACTAATGGAAATCCGCTCATGAATATTGCAATTAGCTTTCTTGTATCGCTGATGATTGCGCTGGGCACGATTGTGTTTCTGGAAAGTATTAACGGAACTCTGCAATCGGAAAAAGAAGCGGATGCAGATATCGGTCTTTCAGTGATTGCATCGATTCCGGTCATTCGCAAGAAGGACATCGACGGGACAATTGGAAATTCCAAAGAACGGGTAGGGGAGCGTAAATATGCTGCGATTGAATGACTTGTTGATTACAGAAAGCAATCCTTCGTCGTATATCTCCGAATCATTTCGTTCCCTCCGTACATATATCCGGCAGCAGGTCATCAGGCAAAAGGACCGTGGAACGGTCCTGCTGCTGACCTCGCCGGAAAACGGAGCGGGTAAAACCACGCTGCTTGCCAATATCGGGGTTACTTTTGCTCAGGAAGGCAAAAAGGTGGCTTTGGTGGATTGCAATCTGCATAAACCGGCGCTACACGAGATGTTCGGAATGGAGAATACAGGGGGGTTATCGGCTTATTTGCGCGGCGGCGCTTCTTCCAAATCCATTGTTAGACATGAAGGCCTGGAGATATCAGTTGTTCCAGGTGGAGACACCTTGTATAACGCCGCAGATTTGCTGGGCAGCGAACGCATGGGAGAACTGCTGGAAGAGCTTAAACGTGAATACGATATGATCCTGCTCGATTCTGCGCCAGCGCTGAACTATACGGATGCCCGCCTGATCGCGGGCTTGACGGATGGTGTGATTCTCGTCGCCAGACAGGGCCGGACCAGACGCGATGATCTACGCAAAACCAAGCAACTCATGGAACAGGCCGGTGCGACACTGGTTGGAATTGTGATGAATCAGGTGAAGTAAGCAACACCAAAATTCAATGAAACAAGGAGAATGAGTGCGATGATGAAGAGAGTGAAAAAGGCCATTATTCCAGCAGCAGGACTAGGTACACGCTTCCTTCCTGCGACCAAAGCAATGCCAAAGGAAATGCTTCCAATCATCAATAAGCCTACGATTCAATATATTGTCGAAGAAGCGATTGCTTCCGGTATTGAGGACATCATTATCGTTACGGGTAAAGGCAAACGTGCGATTGAGGATCACTTTGACAACGCATTTGAGCTGGAATCAAGACTTTTGGAGGACGGCAAGCTGAAGCTTTTGGAAGAAGTACAGCGCTCTTCTGGAGTGGAAATTCACTACATTCGCCAGAAAGAACCCAAAGGTCTTGGACATGCGGTATGGTGCGCCAGACGTTTTATCGGGGACGAGCCATTCGGTGTATTGCTGGGCGATGATATCGTAACAGGCCAGACACCTTGCCTGCGCCAGCTCATGGATCAATATGAGGAAACACAAAATTCCGTGATCGGCGTGCAGCGGGTTCCGCAGGAATTCACGAACCGCTACGGCATCATCGAACCGGATCAACAGGACGGACGCTTGTACCGAGTAAACAATTTTATAGAAAAACCGGCTCCGGGCACAGCGCCATCCGACTTGGCGATTATGGGCCGCTACGTGTTCTCGCCGAAAATTTTCAAATATCTTGATCTTCAGGAAAAAGGTGCTGGCGGCGAAATTCAGCTGACGGATGCCATCCAAAAGCTGAATCAGAGCGAACGCGTCTACGCTTATGACTTTGAAGGCACCCGATATGACGTAGGTGAGCGTCTCGGATATATTTTGACCACACTTGAATTTGCACTCGCCAACGATGATCTGAAGTATCCGGTTATGGAGGCCATGCATGAATGGTTGAAAAAGACCGAGAAAACAACCACAGTAGGTTGAGAGGAGGTACGTCAGCATGAGCATGGAAAATTTACCGGAGGACGGCGAGGCTGTCATGTCAGGTAAAGCGTTTTACATGCCATACGGAAATACACAAATCCAGGATAAAACGTCTTACCTGGTCACAAAGCGTTTCCTTGATATCCTGTTGTCTTTCGTGGGTTTGATCTTCCTGCTTCCGCTTTTTGTAGTCGTAGGCATACTGATTAAGCTCGAAGATCCAAAGGGAAGCGTATTTTTCAAGCAAATCCGGGTGGGCAAGAACGAGAAGTTATTCAACATGTATAAATTCCGTTCAATGGTATCCAATGCCGAGGAGCTGAAAAAGGACTTAATGGAGCTGAATGAAGTGAGCGGCGCCATGTTCAAGATTAAAAACGATCCCCGGATTACGAAGGTTGGCAGTTTCTTGCGCAAGACAAGTATTGATGAAATTCCGCAGCTGTGGAATGTGCTGGTCGGGGACATGTCGTTAGTAGGTCCGCGTCCGCCACTGCCCAGCGAGGTCGAGCAATACACCGATTATGACAAGCAGCGCCTGATTGTAACACCGGGATGTACCGGCTACTGGCAGGTGAGCGCACGTAACAGCGTAGGCTTCGAAGAAATGGTGCAAATGGATTTGAAGTATATCCATGCCCGCAATACGTGGCTTGACCTTAAAATCATCATGAAAACAGGCGTTAAGATGCTGTTCTCCAAGGATGCTTACTGATGGATGTATTCAAGCGATGTCCCGCTGTGTCTGTCGTTATTTGCACCTATAACCGGGCGGACCTGCTGGAAAAAACGCTAATGTCTCTGCTGAAGCTGGAGGACCTTGCACTGGCTGAGATCATTGTGGTCGATAACCGGTCCACCGATCATACAGCGGAGACGATCAAAAAATTTAGTGCCGCACATGGTCAGCATATTCACCTCCGGTATCATTATGAGCGCGAGCAAGGCTTGTCCGCTGCTCGTAATGCGGGCATTACGCTATCGAGAGCAGAAGTCATTGCGTTTCTGGATGATGATGCCATCCCTTGTGCTACATGGCTGCAAACGATTATGTCGGCTTTTGGGAGCAATTCCGAGCTGACGGCTATGGGCGGCAAAATTGAGCCTATGTTTGAAACGGAGCGACCGGGGTGGCTGACAGGCCCGCTTGAGCTGCCATACACAATAATTGATCTGGGGAAGGCCGTACGCGAGTATCCGGTGGGACTGAACCCGTTCGGAGCCAATATGGCCATGCGCAAGACAGCTTTTGCCGCGGTCATGTTCCCGCTTCATCTGGGCAGAAAGGGAGATATCCTGTTGTCTGGTGAAGAATCATGGGTATTTGAGCAAATTCGCAAAAATGGCGGAACGATCATGTATCATCCGCACATGGCTGTAAAGCATTTTGTTCCGGCGGCACGGCTAACGAAGGAATGGATTATGAATCGCTACTACTGTCAAGGCATGTCTAACGCTGCTCAGGCTGTAGGCCTGCTTGGCAACGCAATGCTGATGGCAAAGACAGCAGCCAAAGTGTTATACATCACGATGGATTCGCTGCTGGCACGTACTGAGAGCAGGAAGCTGTTAAACCGATGCAGGTTTGAAAGTATTCGCGGAACGCTGGATACGTTGCGCAACCGGAAAAGCGAGTCAGCTGCGGGGTGAAAAATTGAACATGAGCAATTATCCTTGGACTTCCAGAATGAACATCATACAGCATGTTTTTATTTTTCTGCTGGGCGCTTTTGCTGTAGGAATTGCGGCTACATATCAGCCTGCGGCCAGTATTGCTGCAGTATGCTTGCTGCTTCTGCTGGCCGTTTCTATTCATCATCCGGAGCGCATCGGTTATGCAGTCTTGCTAAGCACAGCAGTATCGGTAGATTCCCTGTATCAGGGCGGCGTGTTCGGCATTGAGATCTTGTCCCTGTACAAATTGGGTATTTTGGCTCTGCTGGTGCCCTGTATGCTCGTGTACGGTATACGTCTCAAGTTCAGTTATCCGGTCTGGGCCCTGGTGGTCATGCTCGGGATTACATTTGGGTTTTCAGCATGGCTGCCTTTGCTGACGACCTCGATTGCAGTGAAGGCGTTCGTCGGATTATCACTCCCCTTTATTTTTTTATTGATTCAGTGGAAAAAGGAGGTGGCGGAAAAGCATATTCTGCTGATCAGTTTACTGCCCACGATTAGTGTGGTCATTGGATTAGGCTTGCAGGCCGCAGGGCTGCATTCATTTACCGATGTGGAATTTACGGGCGCGGTAAGAATACAGGGAGCGAACATACCGCCGCATCTGGCGATGCTCTCCTTTCTCGGAATTGCCGTTTCCCTGATTGAGATCAAGCGCAAGCCGAAGCAAGCTGCCTTTTATTACACCGTACTAGCTTTGAATTTCCTGATTTTGATCGCTACTGGTACTCGCGGGCCGATTTTGGCCTTGTTATTGATGCTTGCTGTGTATCTGTTTGATATTGCCCGTCAGTACCTCAAGGGCAAAGTCAATTATTTGCTACCGCTGGCCGGATCGTTTTTGGTTGCTCTGGGGGCAGTGGCCCTGCAATGGAACAATTTAAAAAAACGCTCCTTCGAGCGGGAGACCGATACAGGCATTGACCTGTCGGGGCGCTCGGAGGCATGGGAATATTTTTTGAACAAAGTTCATGATTACCCGTGGTCTGGCAGAGGACTTGGTGCAGTAACGGTTGCAAATGATGGAACGCTATTCAACGGTTTTGTTGTACCACATAACGAGTATATACGCTTTTATTTTGACACGGGATATATTGGCTGCGGGCTTCTAATGCTTTCATTGCTGGTTGTGTTCGTTCTTATTTACCGGGCGCTTGCCAAATCGATCAAACCTTATTTTGCAAGCTTGATTGCGGGCTTTCTGATTTATTCCTTTTCAGATAATACGTTGTCGACGGTTCAGATGATCATTCCGTTTTGCTGGTATTTGAATGCATTATACCAGACATCTACTCAAACCGATTTTTGCAAAGTGAAGTGATACGATGAGCAGAGTGAACATGTTCGATGTCAACTTTAATAATTACGATTTTAACGATCTACTCGAATTTATAGATACTTCAATTGTGCATCAGCGTCATTCCTACATTTTGACCTGTAATGTCGATCATGTGATCAAACTCCGCAAGGATGATGAATTCCGCAAGGTATATTCGGACGCAGGAGCTATAGTGGCCGATGGCATGCCTATCATATGGGCCTCCAAGCTGCTGAAAAAGCCCCTCAAGCAAAAGGTGTCGGGATCAGATTTGTTTATCCGGCTGGGAGAGGCTTTTGAGGATCGGGGCTACCGACTGTTTTTTCTGGGTGCGGCTGACGGTATACCGGAGAAGGCCATGCGCAATCTCCAGCGATCGTATCCCAACATGAATGTGGTGGGTTGCTACTCTCCTTCCTATGGCTTTGAGTCAAATGAGGAAGAGAACAAACACATTGTCCGCTTGCTTCAAGAGGCCAGGCCGGACATCGTTTTTGTAGGCGTAGGCGCACCCAAACAGGAAAAATGGATTTACAGATACTATGAGACATACCGCGCTCCGGTTTCGATTGGAGTGGGAGCCACTTTTGATTTTCTGTCGGGAAATGTGAAGAGGGCACCAAAGCTGATGCAGAAGACGGGCTTTGAATGGTTTTGGCGGTTGTCTCAGGAGCCTAAACGTTTGTGGAGGAGATATTTGATCGAGGATTCCCAGTTTCTTGTGCTGCTGTTCAAGGAAATATTCAAACGGGAACGGATGAAGGGAGGTCAGAGGTGAGAAACGTGAGTCGGTTGGCAGATCAGCAGATGTCTATTTTATTGGGAAATCGGCGGGGAATCGGCATGATTGGCGCGGGGGTGCTGGCTTGCATGCTGCCGCTTGTCATCGGATTTGTCAGCGCCAAGATGAATCCCACCACGAGCCAGCAAGGAGCCATATTGCTAGCGCTCGTTTTTCCAGCCTTTCTGCTGGCAATCTTTCAATCGCGGCTGCTGATTCCTTACTCGTTAGTTGTATGGGCGGTGGGGCCGGAAATCCGCCGGATTGTGGACTGGATGGAGGGGACGTACCACTCGGTTTCCTTGTTGAGTCTGGCACCGCTGCTGGTAAGCAGCATGCTGATTATTCCCGCGCTGCGGGGGCTTCATCAGGTGGAAAAACCCCTGACCCGGATTGCTGTGTTCTTTGGCATAGAGTTGGCCTACGGAAGTGTGGTCGGATTGCTCAAAAATGGCATTGTTTTTGCTTATGATTTGGCCAACTATGTGATTCCTTTGCTCCTGCTGCCTTATCTTGCAATCAAGCCGATGAAGGGGAAGGAGCTGGACCGGCTGCTGTACTCCTATGCCAACATAGCTGTTCTTGTGGCGATTTATGGCATTGTCCAGTATTTGACGGTTCCTCCCTGGGATGCATTTTGGATGAATAATGTAGAAATGAATTCCATCGGCTTGCCGGAGCCGCTTCAAATCAGAGTTTTTTCTACTATGAACTCGCCTGGTCCCTGCGCTATTTTTTTGGCAATGGCGCTTGTACCGATGCTGATGGAAAAACGGTGGCGCGGCACCCTGGGGTGGATTGGTATTTTGCTGACAGTTGTTTGTCTCTTGGTCACGCTGGTGCGCTCGGCCTGGCTGATCGCATTCGTCATGTTGCTGGCTTACATTCTCAGTTCATCCTCCAAGGGGAAGTGGAAGACCTTGTTTCAACTGGCTGTTGTCGGTCTTCTTCTCTATATGATTGTTCCAAAACTCCCGGGCGCAGAGGGGCTGGTGGCTCGTATGCAGACGTTGACGGATATTCAACAGGATCATTCGTACAATGAGCGCCTGGATTTGCTGAATACGATGATTCCGGCGGTTGTGGGCAATCCGGTCGGGCAGGGCATCGGGAGTGTAGGAATTGGAACCAAGCTGGATAACGGCGGCGATCTCGGTGAACTAGGAATTATGGATAATGGCTATATTGCCATTTTCCTCACCTTCGGTATTTTCGGGGCATTCTTTTTCTTCGGCGGTCTGTTCGTTATCATCAAGCACCTCCTTGTCCGTATTGCCGAGCGGGATTCCACTCAGCCTTATGTCAGACTGGCGCTGGCTACATGGGCCGGAGCTGTCGCCAGTCTGATATCGGATAACGGTTTTCCCGGTATGCGCGGCTATCTGATCTGGATGATGATCGGAATCGGACTGTGGGCGAAAGATGTCATCGCGGAAAGAAGGTAAAGGCTGTGCAAAACTTACAAACAATATCCGCACCTGTCCGGACAGTATGGTCCACGGTGGTTCGCTTTGCCAAAAGCAAGGATAACAGCTCGGCAGCAGTCAAAACGATGATTTTCAGTATGCTGATTCTCGTCGTGAATATGCTGACAGGTGTACTGACGGCCCGGTTTCTAGGCCCTACCGGACGCGGGGAGCAGACCGCCATGGTGAACTGGTCCCAGTTCCTCGCCTTCTGCATGAGCTTTGGCGTACCGTCTGCCTTGATCTACAATGCAAAAAGAAAACCGGAGGAAACAGGTAAGCTGTATGGTCTCGCTTTGCTGCTGGCTGCGATGTTCGGGGGCTTGGCGACACTCGTCGGAGTGTTTTTGATTCCTTATTGGCTGCGCTCCTTTTCCTCATCAGTCATACTGTTTGCGCAATGCTCCATGATGATGTGTCCGCTCATTGCGATTTCACAAATCAATAATGCATTGCTTCAAGTTCGATCGGAATACAAGCAATACAATTTGTTCCGTTATCTTGTACCGCTGAGCACGCTGCTGGGCCTGGTGATTCTGATCCTGACGGGCCATATGAATCCGTACACCTCAGCACTGGCTTATTTGCTGCCAGGCCTGCCGATTTATATCGGTGTTACGATCCGAATGATTCGGTTGTACAAACCCAAGGTAAAGAATAGCTGGACCCAATTCAAAAATCTCTTTACCTACGGTATGGGATCATACGGAAACGATCTGATGGGGCAGGTTTCCACTTATATTGATCAGATTTTGATTGCAGGTTTGCTCAGACCGGCTGATCTCGGTTTATATGCGGTAGCGGTCAGCCTGGCCCGAATGGTAAATGTATTTTCAACCTCGATTATTGTCGTGCTCTTTCCCAAAGCCTCCGGACTGAATAAGGAGGACGCGGTGGCAATCACGTTTCGGGTATTTCGCGTGACTTCGATGGTCACCATTTTGGCTGCGGCGATGCTGATGCTGATTGCTCCGTTGGTATTTACATTGTTATATGGTCCAGAGTTTAAACAGGCGCTTACGGTATTCCGCTTTCTGGTCCTTGAGGTTGCTATCAGTGGAGGAACTATGGTACTGGCACAACAATTTATGGCACTGGGCAAACCCAAGCTGGTTACCATCTTACAAGGTGTCGGCTTGACGCTCGTTATTCCATTGTTGTCCATACTCGTTCCAAGGTACGGTTTGACGGGTGCAGGGATAGCCATGTTGTCCTCGGGGATTCTACGGTTCGTTTTCATTTTATGGAATGTTAAATTCGTTCTGAAAATGAAAATTCCTAGACTGGTTATTTCCAAACAAGATTTTCAATGGCTCCGATCAACAATGTTGCACTACATTCGGAAAAAGCCAGTTAACGGTTAGAAAAAGAAGGAGGCACCCTCTAATGAACCACATGTCTAGCGTTCCCGCGGACAACCGGATATCCGTAGTTATTATCGCTCAGGATGATGGCATTCGAATCAAGGCTGCCATTGAATCCTGCAAGCCCTTTGCGGACGATATTGTCGTCGTTGACGGAGGGAGCAAGGACAACACGATTCAGGTCGCTGAATCATTGGGCTGCCGGGTGTTTTCCAACCCGTGGCCTGGCTATGCTAAGCAGCGCATGTTCGGTGTTGATAAGGCACAATTTGACTGGATTTTCCTGATCGACACGGATGAAGTGGTGGATGCAGAGCTGCTTGGCGAGATCTGGAAGGTGAAGGAAACACTTCACGATCCGGCCAAAGCGTATGCTGTGTTCCGGATCGGCGACTTTCTCGGCAAATGGATGAACAAAGGCGAATACCTCGTTCGTCTGTACAACCGGCGTATTTATGGCATTACGAACAGTCTTGTTCATGAAATGCCGGATGTAGCTCCTTCCCAGATTGTTAATCTGGATGGGGTGTTATGGCACTACGGCTTTCGCAGCATCAGTGATCATATGACCCGTTTTAACAAGTATACGGATCTCGAAGCAGAAACGGCATTTAACAAAGGCAAATCCTTTCGGATCACGAGGTTGTTGCTGCGGCCCCCTGCCCGCTTTGTACAGAAATATTTTGTTCAGGGCTTATACCGCAAGGGGCTGGCAGGGTTTGCCGTAGCGGTCTTCTGGGTAATGTATGAGTTTCTTGTCTGCTTCAAGCATTACGAGTTGACCAAGCGGCGAAAAAAGCTGGAGATTGTGGATAACGGACAGACTGAGCAGAAAGGAGAAACAAGCTATGTCGTACAATAACGGATTTCGCATTGCGGCAACGGGTCTTAGCTGGCCGTCCTTGCAGGCAGGCGGTCTAAATACTTATTTCAAGTCCATCTGTGAGCAGCTTGCAACAGAGCACAATACGCTGGATGCATTAATCTGCAGTGACGAGCAGCCGCAGGTACGGGACCGCATCCGGATTCATGCGATTGGAAGCAAGCAGCAATCCATTTGGAAGCGCAAAGAGCTCATGCAAAAATATGCAGCAGAGCTGTTCGACAAGCAACCGGTGGATGTACTTTATTCCCATTTTGCTCCCTACGGTGTCGGACCGGCGCTGGAGGCGAAAAAACGCGGAATTCCGGTAGTTACTACTTTTCACGGCCCGTGGACAGAGGAAATGAAGATTGAAGGGCAAGGCTTCAAGCATCTGCTGAAAACGACAATGGCCAAATCCATTGAAATGAAGGCTTATCGTTTGGCGGACCAATTTATTGTGCTGAGTGAAACCTTTCGGGATATTTTGCACGAGCACTATAAGGTTCCGCTTAGCAAAATCCATATCATTCCCGGTGCGGCGAATGTAGACAGGTTCCATCCGGCAGAGGATCAGGCAGCGGTGCGGAAACGGCTGAATCTGCCGCAGCATGCGACGATTGTGCTGACCGTTCGTCGTCTGGTTAACCGAATGGGATTGTTGCAACTGCTCGAGGCATGGCGACGGGTAACTGAGCGACATCCCGATCACTTGCTGTTGATTGGGGGAAGGGGCCCCCTGATGGAGGAACTGGCCTTCAAGGTGGCGGAATACAATCTTCAAAACCATGTAAGGCTGCTCGGCTATGTATCGGATGAGGAGCTTCCGCTGTATCACCAGGCTTCAAATGTATTCGTTGTGCCGACACAGGCGCTGGAGGGATTTGGCCTGATCACGGTGGAGGCGATGGCATCAGGGCTGCCGGTACTCGCTACTCCTGTGGGCGGCAACAAGGAGATTTTAAGGGGATTCCGACCGGGGCTATTGTTTCAGGGAACAGACAGCGAGGCTATAGCTCAGGGGCTGCTGCGAGTGCTGGATCATCCTGAACTCCTTCCGAATGCAAAGGAGTGCCGGGACCATGTTCTGAGCAAATATACATGGGGACATGTAGCGGAGCAGGTGGAGGATGTATTCCGGCAGGTCCTTGACAGAAAGGCGGCGGCGAAATGATGAGAATAGCTTATATTGACCATACGGCAAGATGGAGCGGCGGCGAGGTTGCTTTGTATAACATTTTGACGAATATCGGGGAGCATATTGACCCGCTCGTCATTTTGGCGGAGGAAGGCGATCTGGCCGAGCGGCTCAGGCAGCGCAATATCGATGTGCGTATTGTTCCGCTGGACGATTCGATTCGCAATCGGGGACGGAACGCAGTTAATCTGGGGGCGCCTGTGGCAGCCTATCAGCTGCTGGCTTATGGCAGAAAACTGGCGCCCTTGCTCCGCGAGGAGAAGGTCGCGTGTGTTCACACCAACTCGCTCAAGTCTGCGCTGTATGGGGCAGTCGCTGCCAAATCGGCAAAGCTGCCGCTAATTTGGCACATCCGTGACCACATCGGCCCGCCTTACCTCAAGCCGATTGTAGCCAAAGGCATCCGGCTGATGTCGCGTTTTTTGCCCAATGGGGTCATTGCCAATTCCAAATCCACGCTGAGTGCGCTGGAGCTGCCCCCGGATAAAAAGACGCTCGTCGTCTACTCCGCCTTTGCAAAAGCGATCACGGCTCGTGATGTGTCTGCAAATGCACGGGATGATGACTCTTTTAACGTCGTACTGGTCGGCAGACTGGCGGAATGGAAGGGACAGCATATTTTACTGGAAGCAGCCCGCTCCTTTTTGCCGGATAAGCGGGTGAAATTCTGGCTGGCCGGAGATGCATTGTTCGGTGAAGAGGAATACAAAAGCCGTTTGGAATCCACGATGAGCGAATATGGATTGGATAACGTCAATCTGCTGGGACACGTCGATGACATTCAAGGCTTGATGCAACGCTGTGATTTGTTGATTCATACTTCTATCACGCCGGAGCCATTCGGCCAGGTTATTATCGAGGGCATGGCCGCTGGCCTGCCGGTGATTGCTTCGAATGAGGGCGGACCCAGGGAAACCGTAGTGCCGGGTGAAACCGGGCTGCTCATTGAACCGGGTGACCCGGCCAAGCTGGAAGCGGCTATACGCTGGATGCTGGAGCATCCGCAGGAGCGTCAGCAAATGGGCGAGAAAGGGATGGAACGGGTCAAAAAGCATTTTGTCATCGAGAACACGGTTAAGGATATAGTTCATTACTATAAGGGATTGTTGGCAGGAGTCTGACCGACATTCTCATTAAAGGATGATTCAGATGAAAATAGCGATAGCACACGATTACTTAATCCAAATGGGCGGGGCAGAAAGAGTGGTAGAGGTATTCCACGATATGTATCCGGAGGCTCCGATCTTCACCACAGTGTTCAGCGACGAACGTCTGTCGAACAACCTGAAGGATGCGGATATTAGATCCACCTGGCTACAAAACCTCCCTGGAGTGAAAGCCAATTTCAAAGGAGTGCTGCCGCTGTATCCCATCGCTATCCGTGATTTTGATTTTAGGGATTTCGACGTTGTGTTAAGCTCCAGCAGCGCATTTATGAAAAGCATCCAGGTACCTAAACACACGTTTCACATTTGTTATTGTCACACACCGATGCGATTTGCCTGGGATTACGATACATATATGGCCCGGCAGTCCAAATCCAACCTGCTCAAAAGCATGCTCAAGCTGTATATGAATCGGTTGAAAACATGGGATGCCAAAACTTCTCGCAACGTAGACCAGTTTGTCGCCAATTCTTCCGTCGTCAAGCGGAGAATTCAGCACTATTACCAACGGGAGGCGGATGTAATTTTCCCTCCTATTAATACATCCCGTTTCGAACGTGCTGCAAACATCGGTGATTATTACCTGATCGTATCGCGATTGGTGTCCTACAAGCGCATCGATCTGGCGATCGAGGCATTCAAACGCAACGGTCTCAAGCTGCGAATTGTCGGCGAAGGACCGGACCGTAAAAGGCTGGAGACCATGGCTTCCCCGAACATTGAGTTCCTTGGCAGGCTTGAGGATAAAGAAGTGAACAAGCTGATGGCCGAATGCCGGGCGCTCGTTTTTCCGGGGGAAGAGGATTTTGGCATTACGCCGCTTGAGGCGAATGCAGCCGGCCGTCCCGTGATCGCTTTTCAGGGCGGCGGAGCGCTGGATACCATTGTCCCTGATGTAAACGGTGTGTTTTTCCGCAAGCATCAAGTGGATGATGTGCTGGACGCAGTCGCCAGGGTTGAGCAGCATGCATGGAATGTGGATGATATCATTGCCCATGCTCACAAGTTTGATGAAAGTACATTCAAAGATCAATTAAAAAAGTATGTAGAGCAAGCCTATGTGAATTTTCTAAAAGGAGGATGAACGTAATGAAGCTGGCTGTAATCGGTACTGGATATGTTGGGCTCGTCTCGGGCGTATGTTTTGCACACAAGGGGAATGAGGTGATTTGTGTCGATTTGGAGCAGTATAAAATCGACATGCTGAACCGGGCCGAATCTCCGATTTATGAACCAGGTATTGAGGAATTGATCTCATTAAATATGGAAGCTGGCCGTTTGGAGTTCACCTCGGATTTGGCCGATGCGGTGCGCCGGTCGGATATCGTGATTTTGGCGGTAGGTACGCCTTCTCTGGCTAACGGTGAGGCGAATCTGTCCTACATTGAGCAGGCGGCTGCCGATGTCGGAAAAGCCATGAACGGGTATAAGATTATTATGACCAAGAGTACCGTACCTGTCGGAACGAACCAAAAAATCAAAGACGTCGTAGCTGCCCATACGAATTTATCCTTCGACATTGTATCAGCTCCGGAATTTCTGAGAGAAGGCTCCGCCATCAACGATACACTTCATCCGGATCGCGTCATTATTGGGCTGGATAATGCCGGGCTGCGTGAAACGATGGTTACACTGCATCAGGTATTCACGGATAAAATCTATGTCACGGATATCCGCAGTGCTGAAATGATCAAATATGCATCCAATGCATTTCTGGCGACCAAAATTTCATTCATTAATGAAATTGCGAACATTTGCGAAAAGGTTGGCGCGGACGTAACCTGCGTAGCTGAGGGGATGGGGATGGACAAGCGGATTGGCTCCTCTTTCCTGCAAGCAGGTATCGGATACGGAGGCTCCTGCTTCCCGAAAGATACGAATGCGCTCATCCAAATTGCGGGCAATGTAGACTATGAGTTTAAATTGTTAAAATCGGTGGTCGAGGTGAACACTGACCAGCGCTTTATGATCGTATCGAAGCTGCGTGAATCGCTGGGTCAGCTGCATGGTGTGCCGATTGGGATTTGGGGCTTGGCCTTCAAACCGAATACAGACGATATTCGTGAAGCACCAGCACTTGAAATTGTAGAAACGCTTATCCAGGCAGGCGCAGTTTTGAAGCTGTATGACCCGATTGCGATGGATAAATTCATGGAGCACGTGAACCACCCGAATATTGTATGGTGCTCCTCCCCGCAGCAAGCCGCCGAAGGCAGCGATGCCGTATGCTTGCTGACGGATTGGGAAGAGTTCAAAAAGGTCGACCTTGTACAGCTGTCTTCCGTTTTGCGTAATCCTGTTCTGATTGACGGTCGTAACGTGTTTACAGAGGAGCAAATTCAGCGCTCCGGGCTGGAATACTACTCTGTCGGCCGTCCGCGGATGAACGGGTGGAATCGGGATAAGGTGGAAGTATAAGCGTGTGAGATTAAAAAGTGACTTTGGCGGTGTTGGAGGCTGCTACGCGTGCAGATTGTTCCTCCGATTGCTGTTATCCCCGGATTTTCTTGATTGTATAAAACATGCAAAGGTTAAAATCCGGGGATAAAGGCAAACGCTGACGCTTCTTCAGAACAATTCTGCCCGCTCCGCTGCTTTCCGCCGTGAAGTCATGATTTTTAACCTCCCACCTTATGGGGTGGGAACAGAAAGGGCGTATCGTAAGGAGCGGCACAGTTGAAGCCGCTCCTTACGGTCAAAACGCCTTGTGGCTGTACCGCGCCACTCCCGAGCGTCTTTACAGGCTAACCGGACTTAATAATGTCCGGTTGTGTCTTTTGCAATAAACGGTATGATCGGCATGATGCATTTTTGAGTAGCGCAGGGATGAATTTGAATCTGGAGAAGCGAAACGGTCGCCTGAAAGCTTTCCAAAGGAAAGCTCGCATCGGAAGCATAAGCTTGGTGGGATTCTTACAACTAATTGTCTTATATAATCCGAAGAATCACGGCAACAGCGATCGTAAGATAAATCTAGTCCGTAGCGGGCTACTCAATCTTGCCCCATCCGATCACCCATACATTATAGAGAGGAAGTGAAGAGTTATGAAGCTCGTACTTTTGTCTGGTGGTTCAGGTAAAAGATTATGGCCTTTGTCCAATGATTCCCGTTCCAAGCAATTTTTAAAGGTACTGGAGAACCCGGAGGGTGCATCGGAATCTATGGTGCAGCGGGTATGGAGGCAATTGGGAGATAACCAATTGTCTGAGTCCTCGTTCATTGCGACAGGGAGAGCGCAGGTCGAAATGATCCAAAGTCAGGTCGGACAGAATACATGCATCATCGTTGAGCCGGAACGTAGAGATACTTTTCCCGCCATTGCACTGACAGCGACTTATCTATATTCGATTGCTAGTGTTTCTCCTGATGAAATTATTGCTATTTTGCCTGTAGACCCTTATGTAGAGGATGCCTTCTTTGCCACAGTCGCCCAGTTGGAGCGCACGCTTCAGGAGAGTGAGGGCAAGCTTGCATTAATTGGGGTTGTTCCTTCCTATCCGTCTGAGAAATATGGTTATATTATTCCGAAAAACGATGTCATCCAAGGCAGCACAGGCTACCGCGAAGTGAGCCATTTTCAAGAGAAACCCGACCGTGAGCATGCGGAGCGCTTGATCGAACGCAATGCTCTATGGAATTGCGGGGTTTTTGCATTCAAATTAAGCTATTTGCTTGATATTTTGACAGCCAAAGGTTTGCCATTGAACTATGAAGAAATGCAAAAGCAATACTCATCTTTAGAAAAAATCAGCTTTGACTACGAAGTAGTTGAGAAGGAGAAGGACATCGTGGTTCTTCCGTATGATGGATTCTGGAAGGACCTCGGTACGTGGAATACGCTCACAGAGGAAATGTCCCGTCAGCAAGTGGGCAGAGGAGTCGTAACAGAGGATTGCGTCAATACAAGTCTCATTAACGAGCTGGACATTCCTGTAGCAATCATCGGGACCAATGATCTCATTGTAGCTGCCAGCCCGGATGGCATTCTTGTGACCAATAAGGCGGAAAGCCCACGCATCAAGGAAGTGCTCAAAGCTCATGATCAGCGTCCGATGTACGAGGAGCGTCGTTGGGGACAGTATCGGGTTGTGGACTATGTAAAATATGACGAGGGCAACGAGGTGCTGACCAAACGAATTCGCGTGCGGAAAGGTAAAAATATCAGTTACCAGCTTCATTTCAAACGGAGTGAAATTTGGACCATTATTAGTGGGGAAGCGGAAATTATTTTGAATGAAAAGCTGCACAAGGTGAAGGCTGGTGATGTCGTGCGCATTCCTGAAGGGACGAAGCACAGCATTTTGGCTGTGACCGACGTGGACTTGATTGAGGTGCAGACGGGATCTGAGCTGGTCGAAGAGGATATTGTACGTTTTTGTATGAATTGGAATGAAATTTCACTTCATCAATTTATTTCATAATTTTTTTCGTGATAATGAAAAAAAGACAGAATAATGAAAATTTATAACTGAAACTGTCGAAAATAGACGGAAATCTGTAAATTCATGAACAATACCTATTAAATTTTGGCAAAAAAAAGTCGATACTTAGGGGTAAGAAGGAATCCAAACTCCTTCCAACGACAAACGCAGCCCTGTCGAAAGGTAGGTACGCAAAGCTAAAGGGCCTTCCAGAAGGATGGCAGCCTGGCTACCGAAAGGAAGAGCACAAAGTGAGATTCAATTTTATTCCTCTGTATCGGCTGATGCGCTATGTAATCCTGATTGTTATGCTTTTTTCTTTGTTGCCTGTCGGTTTTGGTGAATCTCTGTCTGTGGTGAATGCCGCTTCATTGCAACCTGTTAATTCGGATGCTTCTGCCCAGGTCCGTGGACTATACAACTATTTGCTCAGCATCTCTGGAAAAAAAACAGTCACCGGCCAGCATGATTATTTGGAAAGCCCGGATGAATTAAGTAGCAAGGTCCAAAAAATCAGCCAGGCCTATGTCGGCATACACGGCTATGAGATGGGAGCCATCTCTGGCCAATCCGCTGCTGAGGAAGCGGAACAACGAAAAAATGTCGTCGATAGTGCGATCCGTTGGAGCAGAGCTGGCGGAATTGTGACAATGACTTTTCATGAAGCACTGCCGGGCAGTCCGCTGACATGGGCCAATGTGCAGGCCAAAGTAAGTCAGACGGAGTTCAATAAATACGTAACGCCAGGCACTACGCAGTATAATCTCCTCGTAGCCGATCTGGATAAGGTCGCTGAATCGTTAAAGCAGCTTCGTGATGCGGGTGTTCCGGTTTTATGGAGACCATATCACGAAATGAATGGTGACTGGTTCTGGTGGGGGAATAAAGACAATTTCAATCAGCTGTGGAGCATTATGTATGATCGTTTAGCAAACACACACCAATTGAACAATTTGCTGTGGGTATGGAGCCCGAATGCGCCTAATTCGTACACCTTCCCATATACCCCTAAATATCCGGGGGATGACAAGGTGGACATCCTGGCTGTGGACATTTATAACAATGACTTTAAACAAAGTCATTATGACGACCTTCTCGAATTGGCACGGAATAAGCCGATTGCTATTGGAGAACATGGTGAGATGCCAAGCTCCGAGGTGCTGCAGGCTCAGCCCAATTGGGTGTATTCCATGACCTGGGGCAAAATGCTGACCGAGAATAACACAACGGATCAAATTCAGGAATATATGAATGATTCAAGGAGCTTGACGCGTGATGATGTAAAACTAGGGCTGTCAGCCATACAACAGCCTGCGACAGATTCACCTCCCTTGCCGGACAACGGGCAAAGCGCCCCTGCTCCTGTTCCGCCGGTGGTGATTATCCCGCCTCCGGCTCCCCCGTCCGTTCCGGATACGGTTTATGCGAACGGGCTACGGGGTGAATATTTTAACAATATGAATCTGGGCGGTAGTGCTGCTTTGATTCGTCTGGATAGCAAGCTCGACTATAACTGGCGTGCTGCCGCAGCTGATTCGAGCCTGAACGCTGATCAGTTCTCGGTTCGCTGGATCGGTAAAATAAAGCCGCAATATAGTGAGACCTATACATTTACAACGATATCCGATGATGGGATTCGCGTATGGGTAGACGGCAAGCTGATTATTGATAGCTGGTTCAAACAAAGCTGGACAGAACGTAAGGGCAGCATTGCTTTGCAAGCAGGCAAAATGGTGGAACTGAAAGTTGAATATTATGATGATAAAGGCGATGCGATGGCACGTCTGATGTGGGAAAGTCAGCATGAAGGGAAAGCGGTTGTTCCCGGTAACGCTTTGTTTCTTCCTTAACAGATTCTCTTTCCCGGCCATAAATTATGAGGAGAGAGGGTGGATCATATGATGAAAAAAGGTTTGACCCACAGGCATACGGTACTATTATCCGGGCTGTTGGGGGTCGTAGCTGTAGCGCTGATCGCTTGGTTGATGTACACCCCTTCAAAGAGTGCAGAATTGCAGACGGATAAAGTAACGGCTGCCAGTCCAATATGGAAGCTGGGCCAGCGGGATGATTCTGCAGCGGAATTCAAAGGGGTGGTTGGCAGAGATAATATCAATGTTCCTACAGCTTCTACGAATTCGGCTGTTAAAGGAGCCTTGGCGACAATGTCCGTGGCAGAGAATACAACAACCCCGGTATTTCTTAACAGTGGAGATATTCCCCTTGGCTTGAATGCGTCCACAAATCCTGAGCTGTCGCTCCAGTACAAGCTGGATCAGGTTCCTCCCAACGGGGTGATATTCCGTGTGCGGATTTTGGATGCGAGCAAAGCAACTCCACAAATGGCTGTATTTTCAAATCATCAGCTGTCCGGTATCATTCAGATCGCGGGGGTGTCCGGCACGGGCAGTGACTATAATTTCAAAAACAACTACGAGCTGTATATTTCCAAAGAACAACTGCAAAGCGGTGTTAACGTACTCAAGCTAAAGACAGCGCGCTGCCTATACTGCTCCTCTGCAGAAGATAAAAATGTATGGTGGACTTGGGATGACTTGAGCTTGGAGACGTTAGCTTCACCTGCAACCGAACCGATACACGGTAAATATATATTGACCGGAACAAATGTGAACAATAAAGAGTTCTATTATGATCAGGGTGCGGTTAAGCATTTACCATACGTTCTCAAATGGCTGGGAATTGCCTATAGCGGTAACGTCATGAGGGTCACCTGTGCCAGTAATGTGAACAAGGCATGCACAGATGTGGGTGATTACTATCAAACGCTCAAGCAGTATAACATGCAATCGTCTGCCTTGTACTTATATACGGGCGATATCAAGTTGCAAAAAGATGGCTCTTTGCCGGAAACGGCCAGACAAAAATTGCGTGATTATGTAAAAAAATATGGTCCATACCTTCAATATTATGAGGTTGATAACGAACCGGGCTTGTTTAACCGCTCGAAAGCGGTTAACCTGGCTGTTGCCAAGTGGTTGAACACGGAAGGCAAGCAATTGGCACCACATCTTAAGACCGTAGCGCCGGGTTGGGCCTATTGGCCTACGTATTCTACGAAGGCGTGTAAAAATCAAACCGGAGGTACGCTCAAATGCGGCGACCCGGATGGATGGGAACGTGACCCGGCGCAGCGGAAGCAGCTGGAGGATGTTACCGATCTGACCAACGGGCATGCCTACGGCGAATCCTATAACGAAGAGAGCGGAGGCAGCTTCGTTCAAAATCTGAAAACCTTTAGCGGTTCGAGCAACGGACTGGCAAAGAAGATGCTGAACACGGAGTTCGGTACGAACGATACGCATCGCGACAACCCTGATTACGGGGCTAGTCAGCCGCAAGCAGCTGCATTTGATCGGATTATGCGTTCGCAAATCGGGTTTGCGGATATGTTTATCCAGCATGCTGCATTTTATAAGGATTATTCCCTGTTTAAAACCGGCTTTGATCTGCAAAGCCACAATCCGGCCAGCACAGAAATCTATCCGTTCAGCCAAGGGCAGGACAGCCGTGTAAAGATTATGAGACGATTGAGTCTGGCGTATGCCACCCACGGTAAACCGCTGACGTATACGGTGCTAAATCCAGAGGATACCAAGGATAGGCTGGTTTATGTGCGTGCTGTGGATACATCCAAGCTTAAACCGCTGGCAGGAAGCGGTGCGACTTCCAACAAATTGCTGGTAAATTTGGTGAATTTTGAGGATACAACTCAGACCATTCGTGTACGGGTAACGATGCCCAAAGCCGGGTTGTACACCGGTGAGCGTTTTGGAGCAGGCGATACCTACAGCCAGGCACAGCGTTCCATCGCGGGACTCAAGGCTTCGCCAGCCCTGGATTTTGAAGAAAAGCTGGGTCCGGGTGAATCGGTACAGTATATTTTGGAATTAAAGAGTACCGATCAATCCTCAGCTTCAGCCCCTACAGGGGTAAAGGCCGCTTCTGTTCAGGAGGGAGCGGTCAAAATTAGTTGGCTTCAGGCAGAAGGTGTAGCCTCGTATGATGTACTGCGCGCTGACGAGACGAACGGAGCGTATCAGGTGATCGCCTCGCAAGTAGCAGGAAGCACATATACGGATCATACGGTGGAAGCCGGGGGCCACTATGTTTACAAAGTCCGAGCGACCGGAGGCACGGAGGTATCTCAAGCTGCCGAGGTCGCTTAGTCACACCGCGGGGTAGTATAGGACTTTGGTAGGTGACTACCTGTCTGAGACTTGCCAGAGTGGCAAAAAGAACCCATCAGGAAATATAGGACCTGACAGGTTCTTTTTTTATGAGCAAATCGTTCCGATTTGGTATATATTACGTATAATGGACAAAAAAACACGGAAATCCTCTGATGTTCTCGCCATAAGACGACAACATTGCAGGTATGCATTCATATATAATAGTTTTGTTCATAACGATACATACATGGTTAATAAGGAATGTTTTCCGGTGAACAAGAATAAAAAAGCGAGGTTAATGCTGAATGAACAAGGAGACAGAATCAAGGGTGGACAGTCATCTTTTGCGAAACAACACACGGAGAGCAGACAAGCCTGTCATCCACCTAGACATCCGAGACATCTTGTTTCAATGTGGGATCACGATGCCAGAATGGCTAGAGAGTGACACAAACATAACCAAGTACCGGAAGGACAAACACGTGTAAATCCTTTCGACCGCCGGCACTAGACATGAAGCGCCGGCCGCCTTCCTTATTTCATCATTCGTTCCATGCGGACAAACGCGATAAAGCGCTTGGCTTCTTCCTCGGATAATGTGCGCCCATCAATCGTCAGGTTAAAACGCTGTAGAATATCCTCATCAGACAGTTCCAGTTGATCCACAAATTCCTTCACATCTGAATCCAAAATGGTTGTAGGATGGCTCGTGCGTCCCACCAAGTAATCAATGGTTACCCCGAAAATATCTGCCAGCTTGTTCAGGATCTCAAAGTCTGGCTTGCGTCTATTTTTTTCATAGTGAGAAAGAGCCGCCCGCGTAATTCCTAGGGATTGCGCTAGTTCCTCTTGTTTTAATCCCTTATGCTCCCGTAATTCAGCGATGCGGTTTCCATAATTCATTTGATTTCCTCCTGCATGCAAGGTTAAGAAAGGTACAAATTTTCACTTGACAAGATACAATTTGTATCATAAATTAGTAGTGTGAGTTACATAACGTATCTGTATTTCATAGCTTTCACACATATCATCATTTATATACCCTAACAGGCCATCGATGATTAAGTATTTTGTGCTTATTCGCTGGCTAGACTTTCTATGCGCTATTATAGAACATTTTACTATAGATTAGAGGCTCATGCATCGTTCTTTTCCCCGTTATGCAGAGGATCAGTACAAGCGTTATCATACCGAAATCAAGTCAATCATGGGAGGTCTGGTCTTGTGCAGTTAAAAGAATATATTCGTGTGATTCGAAAAAAAATGTGGTTGATAGGGAGTATTGTATTGCTGGTGTGTGCTGTAGCAGGGATCAAAAATGTATACTTCACCCCTCAGGTTTATGAAGCGACCGCCAAGCTGATTATCAACCAGACACCCCGGTCGGATCGTGCAGGTGTTGTGGACTACAGTGTCGTACAAACGAATATAGCCTTAACGAACTCCTACAAACAAATTATGATCTCTTCGGCAATTATGGATCAGGTGGTCGCCAGCTTCCCCGATCTTAAGGTTACCCCATCAGCTCTGGCGCAAAAATTAAGAGTGAACACCGCAGGTGATTCACAGGTCATGGATATAACGGTTCGTGACTTATCGTATACGAAGGCTGTGAAAACCGTCAATGCGGTAGCCAAAATATTTAAGCGGCAAATTCCCTCTATCATGAAAATGGACAATGTCACGATTCTAAGTGAAGCCAGTCTGAATGACCCGGCCATCCCGGTGAACAGCCAACCTGCTGTACAGATGTTTATTGCTTTTGCCACCTCTTTATTGCTGGGGATCGGCTTGGCGTTTTTGCTGGAGGTACTGGATGACACGTTCAAGAATGAAGAGGATATTGAAAAAGAGCTTGGCCTGCCGACGCTGTCTTTAATTACAAAAATGAAAAAAGAAGACAAACGCTCTGACCGCTCCACTATAACTCCTAAACAGGTAGGTGAAGGACAATATGCCGCGATTAATCAATAACCAGCTTGTCACATCCCTGCATGCCCAGTCTTCCGTATCGGAGGAATATCGCATGCTTCGCACAAACATCCAGTTTTCCTCTATCGATGAGCCCATTGAGGTCATGATGGTGGCGTCTGCTCAGGCGGGTGAAGGCAGAACAGTCACGATTAGCAACTTGGCGGTAACCTATGCGCAAGAGGGGAAAAAGGTGCTGGTAATGGATATGGATTTGCGCCGCTCCTCCTTGCATCATATGTTTGGCCTGCGTAATCATACAGGGCTGACCCGGGTGCTTGCCAATCAAGAAACCTGGCAGGATGTAGTTCAGGAAACGGGGATCGAGCAACTCCATGCGATAACAGCCGGACCGAACCCGCCCAATCCGTCAGAAATGCTCAGTTCCCGCAAAATGAAGACGCTGATGGTTGAATTAAAAGAACATTATGATGTGATCCTGATGGATACGCCGCCATTGCTGTCTTTTCCGGATAGCCTTATTATAAGCGCCATGTGTGATGGTGTCATTTTGGTAGTGCAGGCAGGGAAGGTCAAAAAGGATGTCGTTAAGAAAGCGAAGGTCAATCTGGAACGAGTGAAGGCACGCATTTTGGGCGTGGTGCTCAACAATGTGAAGCGATCTAATATCCGCGCCCGGCGCAGGATAGATGAACGCAGTCTGACATGAATCAAAAGAAGGAAATGGAATTATATAAAATTCTTTTAACAATAGATAAATAAAACTTATCAAAAAAAGAGGTCGAGGTGATGAGACATGTCTTCTTCCCGCTCGAATGAGGCTGAAGTTGTGGACGCGTCAGTGGATGCATATTCGGTCGCTTACGGGCTTGAGCGGCGACAAGGACTGGGCCTATATCCGTTTGTGAAGCGCAGCATGGACATTATATTGTCTTTCATCGGCATCATCGTGTTAAGCCCGGTGTTTTTGCTCGTCATTTTGCTGATTAAGCTCGAGGACTCGAAAGGAAGCGCATTATTTTATCAAATTCGGGTCGGTAAAAATGAGTGTCCGTTTCGCATGATCAAATTCCGTTCTATGGTAACGGATGCTGAGGATCAATTGTCAGCATTGCTGCTGGAAAATGAAATCGAAGGTGCGATGTTCAAAATGCGGAACGATCCCCGAATTACCCGTGTCGGCCGCTTTCTCCGCCGAACGAGCATTGACGAGCTGCCGCAGCTGTTCAATGTGCTACGGGGGCAGATGAGCCTGGTTGGACCCAGGCCACCGTTGCCCAGAGAGGTCCATGATTACACAGTGAGGGATAAGCTGCGTCTGACGGTTACGCCGGGCTGTACCGGACTATGGCAGGTCAGCGGCCGCAATCATCTGAGCTTTGACGAGATGGTAGAACTGGATTTGGAATATATATCCAGACGCAGTTTACGCACGGATGTCATGATCATATTTAAAACATTTCGTGTACTGCTAGGCTCCAACGATGCGTATTAAAGTCATTTTAAAAAGGAAGGGCAGGGATAATTATGGATTTTCATTCCAATATATATGTAGCCGGACACAACGGACTGGTAGGCTCTGCTATTGTTCGAGCGCTTGAGGGAGCAGGCTACCAGCATATAATTACCCGCACCAGTCGCGAGCTGGATCTGCGCAACAAGGAAGCCGTAGACCGCTTTTTTGAAACAGAGCCTGTGGATTATGTATTTCTGGCAGCGGCCAAGGTTGGCGGGATTTTGGCGAACAACGAGTATCCTGCGGATTTTATTCGTGACAATCTACTCATTCAAACGAATGTGATTGATGCGGCGTACCGGGCGAATGTAAGCAAGTTGTTGTTCCTTGGCTCCACTTGCATTTATCCCAAATTTGCGCCGCAGCCGCTCAAGGAGGAGTATCTGCTGACCGGTGAGCTTGAACCTACCAATGAGCCCTACGCTATTGCTAAAATCGCCGGTATCAAAATGTGCCAATCCTACAATCGTCAGTATGGAACCCGCTTTATTTCAGTGATGCCGACGAACTTGTATGGGCCGGGAGATAATTTTGATCTCCAGACCTCTCATGTGCTGCCAGCGCTCATCCGCAAATTTCATGAAGCCAAGCTGAATCAAGCTCCAACTGTCGAAGTCTGGGGCTCCGGTACGCCGCGGCGGGAATTTCTTCATTCTGATGATTTGGCGGAAGCCTGTCTGTTCCTGATGAACCACTATGAAGGAAATGAGATTGTGAATATTGGCGTGGGCATAGATATTTCCATCCGCGAGCTGGCCGAACGTGTGAAGGAAGTGGTCGGGTATGAGGGGGAAATCACTTTTAATACATCCGCCCCCGACGGAACGCCGCGCAAATTGGTAGATGTGTCTCGAATTGCTGGTCTGGGCTGGTCGGCACGTATTTCGCTGGATGAGGGATTACAGTCTGTGTATCAGGATTTTCAAGGACTGGATCTGGTAGAACAATAAAAATGGTGGGGGGAATTGAAATGAGAAAAGCGCTGATCACAGGGATTACCGGACAGGATGGGTCTTATCTGGCCGAGTTGCTGCTGTCCAAGGATTACAAGGTGTACGGGGTACGCAGACGCACCAGTACGCCGAATTTTGAGAATGTAGCCCATATCCAAAATGATATCCATTGGCTTTCCGGTGATCTGACCGATCTGGCTTCACTGATTGAGGCTGTCCGTCAATCCGGCCCGGATGAGGTCTACAATCTGGCTGCTCAGTCCTTTGTAGCGGCTTCATGGCCGCAGCCCCTGGCTACAGGACAGATTACAGCGCTATCCGTCACCAATATGCTGGAGGCCGTTCGGATTGCCAAACCGGATGCGCGGTTTTACCAGGCGTCGAGCAGTGAGATGTTCGGTAAGGTGGTGGAGACGCCGCAGACGGAAGCAACACCGTTTTACCCGCGCAGTCCTTATGGCGTCGCCAAGGTGTATGCCCATTGGATTACAGTGAACTACCGTGAAAGCTTTGATATGTTTGCTTGCTCCGGCATTTTGTTTAATCATGAATCGCCCCGCCGGGGCTTGGAATTTGTGACGCGCAAGGTAACGGATGCTGTAGCACGCATCAAGCTGGGGCTGCAGCAGGAGCTGCGCATGGGGAATTTGGATTCACTGCGCGACTGGGGGTTTGCAGGGGATTACGTAAAGGCCATGTGGCTGATGCTACAGCAGGACCGACCGGATGATTACGTTATTTCCACGGGAGAGATGCATTCTGTACGCGAATTGCTGCAAATTGCCTTTTCCTATGTAGGCTTAAATTATGAGGATTACGTTGTTATTGATCCCCAATTTGTTCGGCCGGCAGAGGTAGATTTACTACTCGGCGATTGTGCCAAGGCCAAGGAAAAGCTGGACTGGCGGCTGGAAGTAGGCTTCGAGCAGCTCATTCATATGATGGTGGATGCAGACCTGGAGCGGGTAAAAAGGCAGGCTGCAGTCGAAGCTTCCGTCGTTGTGTAAGACATGGAGGGGCCGCCCGCCTAACCGGGAGGTCTCTTCGTTGTACATGATTTCAGCCTGTACCGACAAATCGGCATGCTGTAAAGCCGTGTCGCAAGGTCATTTTTCAAGATGGAGTAGAACTTATGACATTAGTCAAAAACCACGCCAAACCGCGCAGAAGTTTGCTGGTGAATACATCCTGGCTGTTTGGTGACAAAATGATCCGCATGGTGTTTGGGCTGGCGGTCAGCATCATCATGGCGAGAGTACTGGGACCGGAGGAGCTTGGAAAATGGAATTATGCGGAATCCTTTTTTGGCATGTTCCTGATTTTTACGACCCTTGGCTTTGATTCGATCTTGGTACGGGATCTTGTCAAAGACCCCCAAGATGAGCATGAGCTGTTGGGTACGGCAGTTCTGCTGAAGCTGTCAGGCACGTTGGTAGCTGTTGTATTGTCCTATTCCTTTATTTCGCTGCTCAGACCGGAAGACAGCTCTGTGCGGTTAATTCATCTGATTCTGGCTACGGCCTCGGTTTTTCAATTGTTTGATATCATCGACTACTGGTTTCGCGCACAGATGTTGTCCCGATATACGGTCATTGCCAAAAATACGGCCTTTGTCCTCAGCTCCATCGCTAAAATCATCCTGTTGTTATCCGGTGTTCCGATTTGGATGGTGGCACTGTGTGCTCATGGCGAGTTCCTGCTGGGGAGTCTGCTGCTGCTGAATTTCTTCCGCAAGGAAGGGCAGCGTGTGAACAAGTGGACGTTCCGCCTAACGATAGCCCGGCGGATTATGAATCATAGCTGGCCGCTTATTTTGTCATCCTCTGCCGTATATGTGCAGGCACGAATTGATCAGGTCATTATCGGCGAGCTGCTCGGGAACGCCGCGGTCGGACAATACTCCGTTGCGCTCCGGCTTATCGAAGTGCTGGGCTTTATTCCGGTCGTTATTACGACGGCCTATGCTCCGGTGGTAACTCGTTCCAAACAGAAAGGAAACGACGAATACAGACAGACTTTGTCTAATGTGTACCGGTTGATGTTTATCTGCTTTCTCGCGACCTCGATCCCGTTATTTTTATTATCCCAATGGGTTGTGATTGTGCTCTACGGGAGCGAATTTAGCGAGGCAGGCTCATTGCTGTCCCTGTTTGCGATTCGTCTGTTTTTCACCAATTTCAGTGTTGCCAAGGGCTTGTTTATTACCAATGAAAATCTGTTCAAATACACACTGCTGACCTCGCTCGTGGGTGCGGTCACGAATGTGGCTTTCAATTATGCACTGATCCCGCTGCTCGGTGTGCGCGGGTCGCTTGTAGCGACGATCCTGTCTTTTACGATTTCTGTATTTCTATTGGATTTGCTGTTTAAAGAAGTCAAAGCCAATCTGGGTTGGATGGTGAAGTCGATCCTGACCTTCTGGCGTGTCTATATTCCAGTACCGAAAGTTGGAGAGAGCAATCATGATACCCATTAAACCGTTTGTTCGTCATGAGGAACAGTGCCCGTATTGTGGAGGTAAGGTGCACGGTAGAGAAGTGCTGTGGCAGGGAATCCATGTATGTGTCAGCACTTGTTGTGAGGGTTGCGGACGTGAGTATATCGAGGATATGCGGGTCGGTCATGCCACCTACTCACCTTATCGGGTGGAAATGCCGGGCTATATCCTGACTGGTGATGCGAAGTCGAGAAAATGGCTCGGAGAGCCTTTGCGACAATCGCTAATGAATCCTTCTTATGATTTAGCGGTCGGTATGACCGTACATCAAATGAAGGCTTTCGAGCGTGTCATCATCGTCAACACCATCGATTATTTGTACGGTCATGCTTTGCTCAAGCTGCTCAATGTGCAGCGCGAATACGAACAATCACCGGAACTGGGAATCATCGTTATCGTGCAAAAGCCGCTGGAGTGGCTGGTGCCCGCTTATGTGGCGGAAGTCTGGACGGTTGATGTGCCGTTTAGCAAGGCGCGAAACTTTCATCCTGTACTGCATCATCGAATGATTGAGGAGCTGATGCGATTTGAAGAGGTATACGTCAGCCCGGCGTATTCACATCCCAATCAGTTTGATATTGAGCAGTTTACAGGCACTCCGCGTTATGACGAGGAACGGGAGCCGGAGCCACGCATTACCTTCGTATGGAGGGAAGACCGCTTGTGGAGCGGCAGTCATCATATGGCAAGGCTGGTGCAGAAATTTCCGCAGCTCAAACGCGGGCTGAAGCCGCTGATTTATCATCAGCGCAGCAAAATAACCCGGTTGTTCCGCAGGTTGCGGGAATCCTTTCCCGATTATCGCTTTACAGTTGCCGGACTAGGACGTACCGGGCGCTTCCCGGCATGGATTGCCGACGAGCGTGTCGCGCGTTTCGACCGCGAAAGCGAGCTGCGGGTATGTAGGGTGTATGCAGCCAGCCGATTGATCATCGGCATTCACGGCTCCAATATGCTGCTGCCTTCTGCACATGCCGATATGACGATTGATCTGATGCCCAAGGACCGCTGGGGCAATTATGCACAGGATATTTTATTTCACGAGACCGATCATCGGCTTACGGCCTACAAATACCGCTTTGTGCCGATGGAATCGAGCGTGACGTTGGTGGCGGATATGGCAGCCGCCCAGCTTAAAGGGGCAGACCACTTCCAAATGCAGATGATGGAGGAAAGGCAGCGGCAGGGGGAACATTCCAATTGGAGGGGGGAGGCCGCTTCGGGAAAAGGGTAATCCTGGAGCGACAATCCTGGATGGAGGTCGCTTCGGACGGATTTGATCTTCCGATCGCTGTTGACGAGGGATTCCTTGGATTAATAAGCCCTAGGCGGAATCCCTTGGAGAATATGCTTACGAGGCGAGCTTTCCTTCAGAAAGCTTTGGAGGCGAACGCTGCCGCTTCTCCAGATTCAAATCCTACCCTCCGCTACGTCCCGCCGCCGCCAAAAAGAATTTCCCCCAGCCCATAGGGTGGGGGAAGGGAAGAGCCGTCCGGCGATAGCTGCGCCCTATCGCCGCGAATTTCTCGCCGGGCATACAATGCCGGCGGTAGTAACTCTATGCTGTACAATTGCTTACCGGTTATTGCACCAGCATACAAGGCAGCACAGTCGACGCCTGCGTGCATCGCCCGCGTCACCCGCACAGCGGGGCATTTCATGCCAAAGTTCCCTTTTTAAAAATAGGGTGACTTTATGGACACGGCGGCTAGCAGCGGAGCGGTCCATTTGAATCTGAAGAAGCGTTAGCGTTCGCCTTTGCTACTGAATTTTAACCTTATCGAGGTTTATATAATCCCAAAAATTCAGTGGCAACAGCGATCGGAAGATCAAATGGAACGCGCAGCGGCCTCACCAGCCTTGCCCATAACTCACCCAATATGTAATGGCAGGAGCCTGATTATGATTCGAAAAATATTGTATCTTCGCAACTTTGCCAGCAAGGTAAATGGAGCCTCATACAATCTGCAGGAAGTCGGCTTGGGTAAAGCATTCGTTCGTAAGGGCTACGATTGCGATATTGTCTACTACAACGATCACAAGGAAACCTGTATAGAACATATTTACCGCCATGAAGGCTGCACCTTGCGCATCATCTGGCTTCACGGACTGAAGATCCTGAGCAACAGCATCTATCGGTATGTCCTAAAGCCATCATTTTTGGCTGATTATGACTTGGTCATCTCTACAGAATACAACCAGATGATGACCTATCTGCTGTCCCGCAAATGTCCCGATAAGCTGGTGCTGTATCACGGCCCGTACCGGGATCATACCCATGCGCTGGTTCGCAAGCTGTACGATGTTTTCTTGCTACCGAAGATCACAAAGTCTGTTGGCCGTATCTACGTCAAATCCGATCTTGCCAAACGTTATTTGGAGAATAAAGGCTTTAACAACGTAATTACGATTGGTGTCGGGCTGGATCGCAGCAAGGTGGAGAGAGAATTCAATAGCGATAACAGGGATAGGGACGATATCGGAGAACGCGAAGAAAACGGCGAAATCGCGAATGAGCTGAGACGAGTCGGAGATCGTCCGGTGCTGCTCTACGTCGGCGTACTGGAGGAACGGAGAAACATACGTTTTATGCTGAGCCTGTTCAAAACGGTACTTCAGAAGCATCCTGATTGCCTTTTGTTAATGGTCGGGGATGGACGGAAGGCAGATACAGACCGTTACTGGACCTATGCTCATAAGCTGGGGCTGACGGACAGCATTTTGCATTTTTCAAGGGTCGAGCAGCGCCATCTGTGGCAGATATACGGAGCGGCTGACGTGATGTTGTTTCCGACCCGGTATGACATTTTTGGGATGGTACTGCTGGAAAGCATGCTGTTTCGGGTCCCGATTATCTCTTCAGTGAACGGCGGCTCGGTTACCTTGATGGAGGACGGAGTGAACGGCGTGATGCTGGGAAGCTTTACGGAAGAGGAATGGGCCGGGCGAATATCTGCTTTGCTGGACAATGCTGAGCTGAGGCAAAGCATGGCGGAGCAGGCGTTCCTTACAGTTGAGCGCATGTCATGGGACCGTATTGCAGATGAAATAGTAAGCCATCAGCCGCTAAAGCCCGTTAAATCGGGGCGTCCCGTGCAATCAATGCAGGAAAGAGGGGCAGCTACATGATTGAACAGGTTAGAAGGCAGACCAATTCGCCTGTAGGCAAGATGCTAATCATCCACAACTATTATCAGCAAAGCGGTGGAGAAGACAAGGTTGTCGCGCAAGAGTCGGCTATGTTGCGCTCCAGAGGCATAGAGACAGAGCATTACTATGCGCATAACGACAGCATCCAGAGCAAAGGGCTGGTGAACATGGCCAAGCTGGCAGTGGAAGCAGCATGGTCCCTGCCGGAATTCAAAAAAATTAAACAGCTGCTTTTGCAAACGAAGCCGGATGTGGTGCATGTGCACAATTTTTTTCCGGTCATCTCCCCTTCGGTCTACCATGCCTGTGAATGGCTGGGGATTCCGGTTGTGCAGACGCTGCATAATTACAGGCTGATTTGTCCGGCGGCGACCTTAATGCGGGGGAATGAGGTGTGTGAAAAATGTCTGCACGGCACACTCCTGCACTCCGTTCGTCATGGCTGTTACCGAGGTTCCCGGCTTCAGACGATTCCAGTGGCGGCGATGATCAAATTCAACGAGTTGATCGGTACTTGGCAGCACAAGGTAAGCCGCTACATTGCGCTGACAGAGTTTGCGCGAGATAAATTTGCAGAAAGCGGTATTCCGCTGGAGCGCATCGCCGTCAAGCCAAATTTTGTTCAACATAAAGCAGTGGAAGCCCAGTATGATCCCAATGACCGTTATCTGCTGTTTGTCGGGCGGATTTCCCGGGAAAAAGGTGTGCACAATCTGCTGCAAGCCTGGTCCCGGCTGGAGGATCGGGCGGGCCTGAGACTGGTCATCATTGGGGATGGACCGGAAAAGGCTAAACTGGCTGCTGCTTATCCGCAGGAGGATATCCGGTTTCTTGGCAAGCTGGATGGAGACACCGTGCTGAATTGCATGAGTCGCGCCATGTATGTCATGGTGCCTTCCATTTGGTATGAAGGCTTTCCCATGACGATTGTGGAGTCATATTCCGTTGGAACCCCAGTGCTGTGCAGCCGGATCGGTGCGCTGGAGGAAGTGGTGGAGGATGGGGTGACAGGCTTCCATTTTCAACCTGATGATCTGGACAATATAAAGGCCGTCATTCGCCGCGCGGTAGCCTGTGAACACTATACAGCGATGAGACAGAAGGTGTCGGAAATATATACTGCACGCTATACGGAAGAAGTAAATATGAAGCAGTTAATGGCAATCTATAGAGAGGTAATGGAGGAGCGCGATTATGAAGCAGCCGCCCCGGTTTAAAGTCGGAAGGATTGCGGACACGGAAATTGCCGCACTGACGTTTGAGGAGACCATGCACACGGTGGAGCAATGGGCAGCCGGGCGTAAAAATAGCTATGTATGTATCTGCAACACGCATTCGATTGTCACGGCGGGGAATCAGCCTGAGTTCCGCGAAGCGCTCGCTTGTGCAGATTTATGTACACCGGATGGTATGCCGCTGGTATGGGCGCTCAAGCTGTACGGATTTGAGCGTCAGGATCGGGTGGACGGTCCCACCCTGATGCTCAAGCTGTGCGAACGTGCGCCACAGACGGAGGTGAGCGTATATTTTTACGGCAGTACGCCGGATACGCTGGATAGGCTTCAGGAAAGGGTCGGACAGGATTACCCTGGAATCCGCATTGCGGGCAGCTTTTCACCGCCATTTCGGGAGCTTCAGCCGGATGAGGAGGAGCGGATCATTCATGAAATCAATGCGTCAGGTGCGCATATCATATTCGTCAGCCTGGGCTGCCCGAAGCAGGAAATATGGATGCATCGCAACAAAGATCGTGTCCGTGGCGTGATGATCGGGGTAGGGGCCGCCTTTGACTATATAACCGGAAAGGTTCGCCGCCCGCCATTAATGATACAAAAGTTAGGACTAGAGTGGCTGTACCGTCTGATCTGTGAGCCGAAGCGCTTATGGAAGAGATATGCCTACAACAATCCGGTATATATATACCGCTTTCTCAAATCCTATCGACAAAATAAACGGCTCACACTCTATCATAATCAGTTTACCGGGAGAGAAGCAGAGAAGTGAGACCAGGCAAAAGCATGTTGCAATCGAGACAGCTATGCAAAAGGGGGAATTGCTTTGAAGCTATGTGTAATTGGTGCCGGATATGTCGGACTGGTATCGGGAGTCTGTTTTGCTGCACTTGGGAATACCGTCGTCTGTATTGATCAGAATGAGAACAAAATTCGTCAGCTGCGCGCAGGCGGAGTGCCGATCTATGAGCCGGGTTTAAAAGCTTTAATTAAAGATAACGTCGAGCAGGGGCGACTGAGCTTTACAACAGATACATCGGCTGCGGTAAAGGAGGCCGAGATCGTTATTTTGGCGGTCGGTACACCTTCACTGCCGAGCGGTGAAGCCAATCTCTCCTATATTGAAGGAGCCGCCTGCGAAGTGGCAGACGCCATGAATGGCTACAAGGTGATTGTCACCAAAAGCACGGTGCCTGTCGGAACGAATGAACGCATTCAAAACCTGATCGCAGGCCGCACAAACTATCCTTTTGGCATAGCATCAGTTCCTGAATTTTTACGCGAAGGCTCGGCAGTAATCGATACGCTGCAGCCGGATCGCATCGTTATCGGAGCTTCCGACCCGCATGTGGCCGCAGTGCTGACTGCGCTGCACGAGCTGCTCACGACGAATATCCTAAACACAGATATCCGTTCGGCGGAAATGATCAAGTACGCGTCCAATGCTTTTTTGGCGACCAAAATTTCATTTATTAATGAGATTGCAAATATTTGCGAAAAGGTGGGTGCAGACGTTACACGCGTGGCCCACGGCATGGGACTGGATCGGAGAATCGGTTCTTCCTTTCTGTCGGCAGGTATTGGCTATGGCGGCTCTTGTTTTCCCAAGGATACTCAAGCGCTGATCCAAATTGCTGGTCATGTGGATTATGAATTCAAGTTGCTGAAATCCGTGGTGGAAGTGAATCAGGGGCAGCGTTTTAATGTGATTCGCAAGCTGGAAGAAGCGCTCGGTGAGCTGGAAGGGACAACGATTGGCATCTGGGGACTGGCATTTAAACCGAATACAGATGACGTAAGAGATGCCCCGGCGCTGGATATTATACAGTCACTGCTTGAGGCGGGGGCGCAAATTCGTGCATATGACCCCATCGCGACCTCTAACTTTCGCCGATTGCTGGACAGTCCGGAAATCATGTGGGCGGATAGTGCGCGAGAAGCTGCAGAGGGCTGTGATGCACTGTGTCTGTTGACTGAATGGGAGGAATTCGGTGAGGTGGGACTGGATGAACTGAGTGATCGGATGAGGCTCCCTATTATGATTGACGGACGCAATGTATACACCGAGGAGCAGATCAGGCAGTCTGTCTTTGCGTATTATTCTGTCGGCAGACCGCAAATGAACAATATGGATGCAGGTCAGTACCGGTGTGTAGCGAATCCGTAAAGAGGGGCCCGTTATTCTCTTCTAAACTGAACTTGTCCCACATACATCTGTAGAGTAACGAGCAGATCGTCCAACAGAGGGGGGCAATGGGTGCTGTTTAGAAGAAGATCAGCTTCGGCGTTCGTCCGCAGGCTTTTGTATTTTGCATTGATAGGTGGATTGTTATGGCTGTTGTGGCTGGGGCTGCACGGAGTCATGTCTGCCAATGAGGACGAACAAGCGGTAAAAACGCTAAACGAGTTCTACACCATGGAGCAGTCGGGGAATTTTGGCGGCTCATGGGAGCTTTTTCATACACAAATGAAGAAAAGGTTCGGGAAATCGACGTATGTACAGCAGCGTGCGCACGTTTTTATGCAGGATATGGGAACGGATACCTACACATTCGAGCTGGGGGAGCCGCAGGCTGAATATGATATTCGTACTGACCAGAATGAAGACGAGTTAGGAAAGGCATATCGTATTCCGGTTACTCAGCATTACAAGACCCGATTCGGCACTTTTGATATGGTGCAGCCTTGTTATGTGGCGCAGGAAGGTGAGCAGTGGCGGGTGCTTTGGATATACAAGGAAAAGGAATAGAAGGAGCAAGGTGTTTGTGAAAGGATAAATATGGTACAATACTTCCAAAACCGGAAATGAACAATAATAGAGTTGAAGGCATCACTCCGGATGGAAGGAGTTTCATAGCATGCAGCAAGTGACAGGACAGGTTCCAGTCATCCGTATGGAGGGTGTGAGTAAAATCATCTCCTCCAAAGCGATTGTGGACAATCTGACGCTGGAGGTTCCTGCGGGGCAGGTATTTGGTTTCCTCGGTCCCAATGGTGCGGGAAAAACGACCACGATTCGTATGATGGTTGGCCTGATATCCATAAGCAAGGGCGATATTCATATTTGTGGATACAGCGTGAATACGGATTTTGAAAGGGCTATTTCTCATGTCGGCGCGATTGTTGAGAATCCGGAAATGTACAAATTTTTGACAGGCTATCAAAATTTGCAGCATTTTGCGCGAATGTCTCCGGGAGTAACCCGGAAGCGCGTGGATGAGGCAGTACGCCTGGTAGGGCTCGAAAACCGGATTCACGATAAGGTCAAAACCTATTCGCTCGGGATGCGGCAGCGGCTCGGCGTAGCCCAGGCAATTTTGCATCGGCCCAAGCTGCTCGTGCTGGACGAGCCAACCAACGGCCTGGACCCGCAGGGGATTCGCGAACTGCGGGATTATTTGCGCCATTTGAGCCGCAGCGAGGGAATTGCCGTATTCGTATCGAGTCATTTGTTGTCGGAAATGGAGTTGATGTGTGACCGTGTAGCCATTATTCAGAGTGGACGGCTGGTTGACATCAAGCAGTTGAAGAACACAGCGGGAGAAGTGCAGACGACGGAAATTGCTTTTGAGGTCAATGATGCGGAGCAGGCCTATACGCTTGCCGGAGCAGGGCGTGTCGAGGGCAATCAGCTGCTGCTTCACCTGGAGCGTGAACAGATCGCAGAAATGAACAGCCTGCTGACCGCAAACGGAGTCAAAGTATATGCGATCCGCCCGGTTGCCCGTACGTTGGAAGATCAATTTTTGGAAGTGACGGGAGGCGGGTCCATTGACTGATTTTTTTAATCTGGTACATAACGAAAATCTGAAGATTTACCTGCGTGTGCGCACATGGATTATGCTGGGGTTGCTGGTGGTCATCACGGCTGTGCTTCCGATGTTGATTTCCCTGATTTCCGATCAGGTTAGTGTGTGGGATGGTATTGTATTAACGACATTGTTTACATTTTTCCTCAATACAACGTTTACGGTCATTGTAGCCGCCGATTCGGTGGCTGGTGAATTTACCTGGGGGACGATTAAGCTGCTGCTGATTCGGCCTTGGAATCGCAGTAAAATTTTGTTATCAAAGTATATATCTGTTATTCTGTTTAGTTTGGTCGGAACGATCGTTTTGATCTTGATGGTTACGCTGTCCTCCTGGCTGATGTTGTCCAAGGATACAACAGCAGGTTCTGTTCCGCTGTTCAGTGATCCGATATCTTACGTAACGCTAAACTTCTTATATAGCTACATCGGTTTATTTGTGACGATGGCCTTTGCTTTTATGCTGTCCGCTGTTTTTCGTTCCAGCGCTTTGGCGATCGGGCTGTCTCTGTTCATGATGTTCACCAAAACCGTCTATAATTCGATCGGGTTGTTTAACACCGATCGTTTTGCCTGGACCCGGTACGTGCTTTTTACACATATGGACCTGAAAAAATATCTCGACATGCCGCCAGGAATGGCAAGTTCTGCTCTTACCTTTTCTCTAACCATACTGGCTGCTTATTACGTGGTTTTTATGGCTATTGCCTGGATTGTTTTCGTAAAACGGGATGTTGCAACCTAGCTGCAGCAATCACAGAAAGGACGTTCAAATGTTTATCATTTGGACGTCCTTTTTTCTATATGAACGACATTCATCCCACAAGGTATATCATTTATTTTTGGAGCGCAAAGTAGAGGATATAATGAAATAAGAGAGGAAAAGATGATGTAAAGGAATCCACCCGTGCGTTACCCCGCTTCGGAATGCAGGGGGGCTTGGCTGTTTCCCTTGTCTGTTTCGCCAGAACGGGATAAGGATTCCTCACTCGAACCGTTTGCAGGGGATAACGGCTCTGTTTCCTTGGTGCGAATCATTTGACTCGTGCCGTTGAGTACGCCGCCTTCTGAAATGACCAATGCGGCCGCTGCCGAATTCCCGTACAGCTCGCCTGTTGAAGTAATGGTCAGCCGTCCCTCTGTGGTGATGCTCCCGAATACTTTACCGGCAAGAACAATGTCCCGTGCAATGATATCTGAATGAACAACAGCGGTTTCTCCAATGACGACAGTCCGTGTGCTGCGGATATCGCCCTGAAAATGGCCGTCAATTCGAATGTTGGCCTCAGCCTCGATGGTACCCTCAAAGCTGGTGCCGTTAGCCAGCAGCGTATCTGTTACAGGGGCAGAAAGCTTTTTTTTGGATTCCTTGAACAAGATGGTTTCCCCCAATCGTTTATTATCAGGATTTTGCAAAATGCTCATTGTACGTACAGTAACGGATCGACAGGCTGGTTAAGCTTGACGATCTGAAAATGAAGATGAGGCCCCGTGCTTCTTCCGGTGCTTCCCAGTTGACCGATGGTCTGTCCTTTTTGGACATGATCCCCCGGAACTACCTGCAGTCCGTTCAGATGCATATACCAGCTCTGGAGTCCGTCAGGATGCTGGATGATAATGTAGTTGCCGCGGGCCCCGCTGGAAGCGGCCTCCAGTACGGTGCCTGCGCCCGCCGCACGGACGGGATCTCCCGTTTGTCCGGCAATGTCCACGCCGGAATGAAAAGCCGATCTCCCCGTAAACGGGTCGCTGCGATAGCCGAAGCTGGAGGTCATCCGGCGTGAACCTACAGGCCAGGCAGAGGGCTTCTCTTGCCCGGCAAGAGCGAGTCTGCGCGTTTGGAGCAGTTGCGCAGCTTGTTTCCGCTCCAGATTCTGCTGGACGGCATTTGCCTGTTGAATAGAGCGGGGAACGGTGCGTTCCATTGTGTCCAGCAACGATTCGATTTCCGCAAAATCGTCCATGGCTTGGCGGGCAAGCAGGGCTGTATTTTCATGAACTGCAATGAGTTCGCCTCCGGTATGGCCGAAGGTATCCCAGGAGAGCGGGGGCATGGCCGTTTTTTGGCTGTTGGTGTTAGAGGAATTTCCGTGTTGACGAATAAACTGCTGCATTTGCTGTTCCAGTTCTGTAATGCGCTGGAGGCGTTCGCGAATACTGGTCGCTTGATTCGTCAGATCCATAACTTCGCGTCGTAGTCGCCCGATGGCTGCATCCTTGTCAGCGACCGTAACCTCCATCTGCAAACTCTGGACAGCAAGATTCGTTTCCATTTGGGAGATAATATGGGAAGAACGGATTTGCAGCCCGATCACGAGCGTAGAGATGGACGCGATCACAAGGGTCGGGACGAGAATGACAGCGGCTGTAGAGCATTGCAGCTGCTTGGGCGGTTGCTGTGCATCCCGAATAACAAGCAAGGTCATTCGGCGATTTAGGCTTCCTTTTTTCATAATCGCTCCTTTCTGGACATCGCTCCTATAGTGCTTGGTTACTACTATTCAGCTTAAGGGGCAAACATGTCAAAAAAATTGGGAAATTTGGTATACACGTAGATATAGAAGGAGGCTTGGACATGCTATGGTTGCTGTTGGCTTTAATCATTTTTATTTTTCAGACCGGGACGATCCTGCTGTTTGAATTTCGCAAGCCGTCCAAAGCAATAGCCTGGCTATTCATATTGTTCTGTTTTCCGCTCATCGGTTTTGTCGTGTACTATTTTGTAGCCCAGGATTATAAGAAGCGTAAAATGGTCCGAAAAGCGGGATCACAGCTGTTTCGTGAATTTCGAGAGCTCCTGTGGGCTCAATCGAGGGTGATTGAGCAGGTAGAACAAATGCATAATCCCCATTTCAGGCATCAGGAGCGTCTGTTTAACCAGTTAATTCGCATGTCTGAAAATCCGTTGACCGCATGCAATCGCACACGTGTCCTGACCGACGGAGAAGAAACCTTTGAAGCCATGCTGGCAGCGATGGAACAGGCGCAGCATCATATTCATGTGGAGTTTTACATATTCCGGGCGGACGCAATCGGAAAGAGATTTCAGGATGTCATGATCCGCAAGGCACGTGAAGGGTTAAAGGTACGATTCGTTGTGGATGGCGTGGGAAGTTATAATTTGCCCTATTCTTTTATTCGTGCTTGCGGTGAGGCAGGAGTGGAGTTTCATTATTTTCTGCCTCCGTTTTTTGCTACGCTGGATCGCCGGATCAACTACCGTAACCATCGTAAAATCGTGGTGGTAGACGGAACGATCGGATTTGTGGGTGGAATCAATGTAGGCGACGATTACCTCGGTAAATATGAGAAGGTCGGATTTTGGAGGGATACGCATTTGCAGATTGAAGGGGATAGTGTTTATTTTCTGCAAAATGTGTTTCTTAGTGACTGGAAGCTGGCCTCGGGCGAGCGGCTGATGGATGCGAATCTGTTCCCGCCCCATACTTGTTCAGGGGACGAGGAGGTACAGATTTTGAGCAGCGGTCCCGATCAGGTATGGGATACGATTCAGGAGATGTGCTTCGGGGCGCTGTCGGTTGCCAAGCAGCGCATCTGGATTACGACACCGTATTTTATTCCTGATCCGGCGATCTATGAGGCGCTTAAACTGGCCGCGGTTAGCGGTGTGGATGTGAAAATTATTATTCCATATCAGTCCGACTCCAAGCTGGTTCATCTGGCGTCCCTGTCCTATGTGCAGGAACTGCTGGAAGCGGGGGTGGAGTTTTACCAGTATCAAAAAGGATTTATTCACTCCAAAGTGGTGATTGTGGATGAATTGCTTGGCTCGGTCGGGACGGCCAATATAGATATGCGCAGCTTTTTCTATAACTTTGAGTTGACGGCTGTACTCTTTGCGCATTCCGCGCTGGAACGCCTTTCGGCCGACTTTGAGGAGGACATGTCCAACTCCAAATTCATAGATCTGGACGTATTCCGCAGACGGTCACGAATTCAGAAAATAGCTGAAATTCTAACTCGCATGCTCTCCCCACTCCTTTAAAGGCGATTTTCGCCGTTTTTTTCGATATAATCCCACTTTATTGAGATTTATGTGCATTTTACTAACTTTTTTACGCAAAATCACAGTTTTATGATATACTAAAAACATAAATAATCGCGGTAAAGAAGAAGGGACTGCGGATAGCAGCCCTTTTTTTGTCCCGTATATCATATTGTAACGGGGGGATTTGTATATGAGTGTAGTGAGCAAGGAAGACCAAAATGTTTCTGAGATCACAGATGTGACCGGAGAGTTGACCAAGATCAGCAAAATCCCAGCTAATCCTAAGAACAAAGCAAAACGCCTGTTGCAGCGTGCAGCCATGATTGTGGTCGGCGCGGCTCTGATGGCAGTGGGCCTGGAAATATTCCTCGTTCCTAACGGCGTTATTGACGGAGGCGTTACAGGTATCTCCATTATGGCCTCCAAGATTACTGGTTACCCGCTCGGTATTTTCCTGACCCTGTTGAACCTTCCATTTTTGCTTATTGGCTACAAGCAAATCGGTAAGACCTTCGCTATATCGACGTTATTCGGCATTGTTGTGATGTCCATCGGAACTGCATTACTTCACAATGTAAGTGCGTTGACTCCCGGTGAACCGCTGCTGGGCGCTATTTTTGGCGGTGTCATTCTCGGCGTTGGGGTAGGTCTTGTGATTCGGTCCGGCGGCTCGCTGGATGGAACAGAGATCGTCGCGATCCTCGTCAGTGAGAAAACTCCTTTTTCAGTCGGCGAGATCGTGTTGTTCGTTAACATCTTCATTCTGGGCAGCGCAGGCTTTGTATTCGGCTGGCCGAATGCCCTCTATTCCATGATTGCTTATTATATCGCTATGAAAATGATTGATATTACGATTGAAGGTCTGGATCAGTCCAAATCGGTCTGGATTATTAGTGAAAAATACCGTGATATCGGGGATGCTCTGGCAGATCGCCTGGGGCGGGGCGTAACCTATCTGGAAGGTGAAGGCGGCTTTACAGGCGAAAGCAAAAAAGTCATTTTCGTCGTCATTACCCGTCTGGAGGAAGCGAAGCTGAAAAGTATCGTTGAAGATTGGGACCCGCACGCTTTTGTGGCCATTGGCAACATTCACGATGTGAAGGGCGGGCGCTTCAAGAAAAAAGGAATACACTAGCTCAAGGGGACAATTTCTCAGCCAAGGTGATGGCTGCGGGGTTTGTCCCCTTTTTGCTCTTCGAAGGTGACACAGCTAGGCTATCAGGTTGGAAAAGGCTTGGCACGCATATGTTTTAATATATCCTCGACAGGCTGGGGAGGAACCTTGGCGATCAAGTCGCCTACCTGTTTTAGCCGTTCTTCAATGTTCAGCAAGTGGTAGTCCAGTGGGGACACATCCCGCCGTACCTCTTCCCACGTCAGCGGAGTAGACACCGTAGCGCCGGGGCGCGCCCGCGGGGTATAGGGAGCAGCCAGCGTTTTCCCTTGATAATGCTGCAAATAATCAAAATAGATGGCTGTTCCACGATCTTTCTTTAACCGCTCCAGTGTGAACAGATGTGGGTGCTTTTCCGCTACAAACTGTCCCACCAGCAACCCGATGGTGCGGAGCTCGTCGAAAGTTACACCTGTACGAATCGGGACGATAATTTGTACACCCGTGGCCCCGGATGTCTTGGGGATCGAAGCCAGACCAAGTGAAGCCAGCACTTCACCAACGATGGAGGCTGCCTCCATAATGCGCGGCTCCACTTCTCTGGACGGGTCCAGATCAATCATCCATTCACAGGGCAAACGGCTTCCCGTGTGATGCAGGGAAGGGTGAAATTCCAGCGCAGCCTGATTGCCAAGCCACAGTAATTGCGGCAGCTTGTTAAGCACGATATATTCAATGCCGTCATGCAGTGCGGTTTCAATATAATCCGGCCGGGGGTGCGGGGCATTTTTCTGATAAAAATAATCCCCGTGGATGCCGTGCGGCCAGCGGATGACGGTCAGCAGGCGATGCTGGCAATATTTGAGCAGGAAAGGGGCCAACACCGCCAGCTTGCGAAGATATAGCGCTTTGGTCACGCCGGCTTCAGGCCACAGCGGTTTATTCGGGTTGGTAATGGGAATTTCCTGACCTTCAATGGTAATGGTACCTTTAACAGCTTGTCCCATAGTAACGCTCCTTCAGCTAGTCCCACATCATCTGATCCTTACGAATAGGGGCCTTACAGTTCTGTATATCAACTAGCATGAACGTGGTGTACTAAATTTATCCGTCAAAGGGATTGACAAGATACGATATGTATCATAAATTTATAATATAATACGAATTGTATCCATAAAAATATCCTGAACAGAGCTAGAGGACGAAGAATTCTTGATTGAAAAGCAAGGGGGGAGAACGTGAGTGCAATTGCCGGAATTTACAGCTTTGGGCACGAGCCCGTAAGTATCGAAGAAGGCGGTAAAATGATGCAAGCCCTTCGTAAATATCCAGCAGACCGCGTATGTGTTTGGTGTGAAGGTTCCATTTTTTTGGGTTGCCATGCCCAGCATGTGACTCCGGAATCTGTCCATGAACGTCTCCCCTTCTATGATGAAGAGCGAGATCTGGCTATTACTGCAGATGCGATTTTGGACAATCGTTCCGAGCTGTTTGAGCGACTGGGAGTCAAACAGGAACGACGGCAGGAAATGACGGATAGCGAGTTGATTTTGCTGGCATATGACAAATGGGGGGGAGAGGCCGCATCCTATTTGATTGGCGATTTTGCCTTTGTCATTTGGGATGGCAAGCGGCAACGGTTATACGGTGCTCGTGATATGACGGGAAGCCGTACACTGTACATCTATCAGCATGATCGGGGTTTTGCATTCAGCACGGTCGTAGCTCCGCTGCTGGCCTTATCCTCCCTGCGCAAAGAGCTTTATGAACCGTGGCTGGCCGAATTTCTGTCGATACGTGCGATGCCGGAATCCGTCGATATCGGGATGACGGTCTACAAGCATATTAACCAGCTTCCTCCCGCACATTGGTTCACAATGGAGGAGGGAAAGCGAACTCTCTATAAATATGCGAATCTGGCTAAGGTAGAGCCGCTGCGGCTTAAAACAGGGGAGGAATACATAGAAGCGTTCCGCGAAGTGTTCTCACTGGCGGTCACTGCCCGGTTACGAACGAATCGTGCCGTAGGAGCAGCCTTGAGTGGAGGGCTGGATTCCGGCGCAGTTGCCAGCTTTGCGGCACCAGCACTGAGCTTGCAGCAAAAGCCGCTTCATGCGTACAGCTATGTGCCTGTTCAGGATTTTACGGATTGGACCCCACCTGCATTGCTGGCGAACGAACGAAGCTATATTCAGTCTACGGCTCGCTATGTAGGCAACATTCAAGAAAATTATATGGATTTTGAGGGGAAAAGTCCTCTTACAGAAATTGACATTTGGCTGGAGCTCATGGAGGCCCCCTACAAATATTTCGAGAATTCCTTCTGGATCAGAGGTTTTTATGAAAAGGCACAGGAACACAATGTCGGAGTACTGCTGACCGGGGCGCGTGGCAATTTTACCGTATCATGGGGACCTGCACTGGACTATTATGCCCGTCAATTTCGTCGTTTGCACTGGCTGCAATCCTTTCAGGGCTTATGGCGATACAGCAGGTTGACCGGAATACATATGTCCCGTCTGATGCCTATTATGCTGAAAAAAGCGACTTCGCTTGATTCTCGGGCATCGTTATCCCGTAGCCAGCGAAGCCCGGTTCCTCCGCTGATTCAGCCGGAGTTTGCCAAACGTATGAATGTCCAGGATGTTCCGGTATTAAGCGGCACAGGCTGGAGGAAGAATGCCGACCAGACAAGAAAAGAGAAATTTTCGAATCTGGCGATTGCCAACAAAAACGGCGCGGTCGCAACCAAACTTTCTTTGCGTTACGGCCTGTGGGAACGTGACCCGACCGGAGACAGCCGGGTGATCCGCTTTTGCTTATCCGTACCTTTTGAGCAGTATGTACAAAACGGCCGAGATCGGGCGCTTATTCGTACAGCTATGAAGGATTATCTACCTGATGAAGTTCGGTTGAACCAGCGTGTGCGCGGCGTGCAGCCTGCGGATTGGGTCCATCGCATGCTTCCCTGCTGGGATACATTCATGGAGGAGCTTCAAGGGATGTGCGATGATTTGCGAGCCGCCGAATACCTCAATATAGACTTTATTAAGGCAGCTATGCAGAAACTGCAACACCCTCACTCCGAGCAGGCGTTCGATCCCAATATACGACTGCTGATGCACAGTCTGATCGTATACCGTTTTCTTTGCGGATTGAATTGAATTTGATGTGATCCTGTCGGATCGTTCATCATTTACTTGGAAGGGAGGTGATGAGATGAATAAAAAAGAATGGCAGGAACCGACGATTGAGGTGCTGGATATTAACCAGACCATGGCGGGGAGAGGCTGGAAACAGATTGATTGGGTGTCTGACCACGACGCCGATCTTTTTAATCCGCCAAGCTAACTGATAGTCATACATTGAAGCCAGTCATAAAGGTAAAATTATGATGAACCGTCTTTATTTCTTTTGGACTAAAGAAGTTGTTCAAGGTAATAAAGGCGGGATTTTTTTAGGACATGGGGAGTGAGTCTATCGTGCATGACAGGAGTACAAGAGCCAGTTGGGCTCAATATACAGCCTTTGGACTCAGGATTACGAGTGAGCTGAAGCTTCCCGAACTGGTACTTTCAGCATCGGAAGCAGCAGAGGATGTTATCATTCGTCAGGCGGATTTGACAGCATGGAGCGATCAGCTTGAGCAGACTAATTATGTGATACAAGGCGAGCGCTTTATGTTGCAAATACCCGGCACAGCCATTTTTGCCGTCAGGGAAGGCAGGGAGATTGAGGTATGCCCTTACCCCGGAGCCGATATGGACACTGTGCGGTTGTTTCTGCTGGGTTCATGCATGGGCGTTCTGCTGATGCAAAGACGGATACTTCCTATTCATGGAAGCTCGGTCGTTATCGGGGGCAAGGCTTACGCTTTTGTAGGCGAATCCGGTGCGGGAAAATCGACGCTGGCTGCTGCTTTTAGACAGGCAGGCTATCCGATGGCCAGTGATGATGTTATTGCTGTAAAAGCTGCAGCATCCGGGCCCATCGTTTACCCCGCTTATCCGCAACAAAAGCTGAGGATGAGCAGCCTGCTTCAACTGGAGTCTTTACAGGGAAATAAGCATGTGCGCCCCCAAAAGCACAGGCTTGTTTTAACGTCTGGACATCCTGCGCTGCCACAATACGGGGAACTGCTTAAGCTCATAGGTGAATGGAATAAATATGCCGTCCCTACAGTAGACGAATTTTATAACGAACCGATTCCCCTGGGCGGCGTATTCGAGCTTGTGGCAGAGCCATCCAGCCAGCTGCCCGCGGTTACGGAACAGCCCTTGAACGTACTGGGGTGCTTGCATACATTACTACTGCATACATATCGTAGGGGAACAATTGCACGGATGGGTTTAGGGGAGTGGCATTTTGAAACAGCTGCCCGAATGGCCCGGAAAGTGGAAGGCTGGCGGCTGCTCAGGGTCAGCTCCGTTTTTACCGTGTCCGAGCTTGTAGAACGGGTACTTGATATCATTCATAAGGAGGAAAACAGCTATGGCAGCCATGAATGCAGCCAGGGATCACTACCACGTCATGTACAGTGAAGAGGTCTATGTCAGTGATATGGACGGAGAAAAGGTCATGATGTGCATCAACACGGGAAAATACTATAACCTCGGCTTTACAGGAGGACGAATCTGGGAATTGGCGGATTCCAATCCTACACTCGGAGAGATCGTGGCTGCCCTGACGGATGAATATGAGGTGGACGAGGAGCAGTGCAGACAACAGGTACATGCCTTCGTAGCTGAGCTGGAGCGGGAAGGGCTGCTCAAGCTGCTGAGAGAGACGGCTTAAATATGCGGATACAGCGGCTTTTTTTTCTGTCTCCAGAAGTCAGGAGATTATTGCCGGAGGCCTGGCTGGCACTGGGCTGGGCAAGGCTTCGCCAGCTTCGTTCCTTTAAAAATTACTCAGGCCATTGGGGGAAAAGTATGGAAGAAACCTCTTGGCCATGTGATCCACAGCAGGAAAAGTCCATTCGCCATATTTCACACGCTGTAGAGCTGGCAAGCCGTTATACCCCATGGCGCAGTACCTGTCTGGTACAGGCTTCCGCCGCGATGACGTTGCTAGGACGCAGAAAACTGGATTGCACGCTATATCTGGGCACAGCCAAAAATGCTGCAGGACAGTTGGCGGCACATGCATGGGTACGAAGCGGACCACTCTATGTTACAGGCGAACGGGAGATGGAGGCGTTTACTGTAGTGGGTATATTCGGGAGGCGTGCTTAAGCTTCATATATGAATACAGCCAATCAGGACCAGGACCGTTCTTGAGACAACAGGACATTCAAACAATTAAAGGAGAAGAAAGCATGTGCACCAATTCTCTTCTGGAACTTTCTGGTTGGAAAGAGGATCAGGAATTAACCCTATTACTTTCTTTATTGCCCAAAGATGCTGCTCCATCGTCAAAAACGTTCGCTGCCGCCCGTCCGGATAGGCTGGATTGGGCCCGTCTGTTGCGTCTGGCAGAGCATCACCGGGTCGTACCGCTGGTATATCTCCAGCTGAAAAAAGCAAATTATCCGCTCATTCCCGCAGAGCTGCTGCGAAGCCTTCAGGCGCAGTATCACCGAAATACGCTGCGTATGCTTTATCTCCAGGCAGAAGCCGAGCGTCTGACGAGATTGCTCATGGCTCGCGGCATCCGTGTGCTTATCCTCAAGGGACCTGCACTGGCGCAGCAATTATACGGGGATGTTTCTCTACGTACCTCGAGTGACATAGATTTACTCATTGCGCCGAATGACATGGATGACGCCGAGCATTGGATACAAGAAGCTGGTTATGAGTCCAAAAGCGGAGCAGCACGTGTCCTTGGCAGCTGGAAGTGGAAGGATCATCATATCTCCTTCCTTCATCCGCACAAGCGGGTAGAGGTGGAGCTGCATTGGCGGCTTCACCCGGATGCGGGCGGGGAACCCTCTTTTGATGAGCTGTGGAGCCGCCGGCAATTCATCGAATCATCTGGAGTGAAGTGGAGGGTACAACCGGCATCCGCTGACGACCGTACGGTGATGACGACCTGCACATACACACTCGGTAGGGAGCATCAGTTCCTGTACCTTAGTGCTCACGGGGCCCGTCACGGCTGGGTTACACTGCGCTGGCTGGTCGACATCGACAGACTCGCCGCCTGCGCTCTCGATTGGGAGGCGCTGCCGTTGCTCATGCGCCGCTATGGTGGCCTGCCTGCGGGCGGGCAGGCCTGTACGCTCGCCGCTGCGCTGCTGGGCACGCCGATCCCGGAGCCGCTGCGTCCGATAGCCGCTACCCGGCAGGCACACAGGCTCGCGCTGAGCGCGCTGGCCTTCATACAGGTCAGCGTTCCCGTATCGCACCCGGTTAGCGGGCCGGGTGCGAATGGAACGGCTGCGTCAAAGCATTCGCAAAACATGGCTTTGACGCAGCCGGTGGAAACCGCCCCTTCGGATGGCGGTGCCTCAGTCGGCAGTGCAGTAGTCGGCGGAGCTTTTGGCGAAGCTGCTCTGCGCGCCCTAAGTGTTGCCGCTGGCACTGCGAAAGATGCCAGCAGCGCGACCAGCAACACGGTGAACACGGCTGTGAGCTGTATCGCCAGATCCACGACGAGTGCTGCTGCAGCCGTCTCCGGCCCTGCCGTTGCTGGAGCTACAGCGGTCACACCTCATCCCATTAGCCGGGCTTACTTGCTTGCTTTAAAGGAGCCAAGATACAGACTGCTTTATTTTATTAGCCGCTTGTTTCCTTCTACGAGTGATCCGGCCATGCTGCCGCTGCCTCGCAAGCTGCATTTTTTGTATATCCCTTTACATCCATTGCTTTGGCTAAAACGGCGATTTTCAAAGCACTGACCCGATGAGGAGTGTGCATTATGATTCACCTGCGATTATATATAACCAAGCTGTACACCGTGAACGGCGGTGCGCTATTTCTCAATCTCGGCTGTATGATGATCATCAGCCTGCTTGAGGGCTTTGGCATTTATATGCTTGTCCCAATGCTCGCGGCCATCGGTGTATTTTCCGGTCATTCAGGATTGCCGTTTCTGTCCGAGGGTTTTGATCATTTTTTGCCGAATATCCCAAAAAGCTGGCTGTTGCCGGGGATGCTGCTGCTTTTTGTGGTGCTGCTTACAGGACAGGCCCTGCTTCAGCGCTACCAATCTGTCCTGAGCTCACAGATTCAGCAGCGTTTTATGCGCTCACTTCGAATAGACGTCTACACCTCCTTTATGAAGGCGCAGTGGACTTTTTATTTGCGCCAGCGTAAATCTGATTTTAGCCATGTAATGACGACCGAGCTGGCACGTGTCAGTCAGGGAACCAATTTGCTTCTTCAACTCACCACAGCCGTCATTTTTACGCTGATTCAGGTTGCACTGGCTTTTTGGTTGTCCCCTTCTTTAACCGGATTGGTATTCCTAAGCGGGTTGGGGCTGTTTGTCGTGTTCCGCCGCTCCATCCGAAATGCCAAGCAGCTCGGTGACCGTACCACTGAGCTTTCACAGATTTATTTTGCCGGTATTACCGATCACATGAATGGAATGAAGGATATTAAAAGCAATCTGCTCGAGGCTGCAAATATCGATTGGTTTCGCTCCCTTACGCAACGCATGGAGGATAATTCGACCCAATTTGTCCGGCAAAATGCCACCACACAGTTTTTGCATCGCACGGCGGCAGCAGTATTTGTGGTTTGTCTTATTTTTGCCTCACTGCAATGGCTGCATGTCTTACCTGAAAAGCTGATTGTGCTGATTCTCATCTTTTCCCGCTTATGGCCCAGATTTGCTCTGATCCAGGCGAGTCTCGAATATATCATGTCCATGATGTCTGCTTTTGAGAGTGTAGCCAAGGTGCAGCAGGAATGCGAGGCTTTCTCAGACCCGTCGTTGATTGCAGTTACATCCTCTGCGGCCCGCGTTTCACCCGATGCATCAGTACTTCATAGATCTGCATCTGTACGGTCCCCCATGCTATTGCGCAGCGGAATTGAATGCAGTGGCCTTGATTACCGCTATGATGGTGCAGCAGAGCCGGCACTGCGCCACATTAATCTGTTCATCCCTGCCAGGGGGATGACAGCTATAGTCGGGAAATCGGGAGCAGGCAAGAGTACGATGGTCGATGTGCTGATGGGGTTTCTGCGTCCAACTCAGGGGGAGGTCAAAATTGACGGACACGTTCTGGATGACGAACTGCTGCCAGAATGGCGGCAATCGTTTGGATACGTGTCACAGGACCCTTTCCTGTTCCATGCCACTGTCCGTGAAAATCTGAAGCTGGCGGATAAGGATGCCAGCGAGGAGGATCTATGGAAGGCACTGCATTTTGCCGCCGCAGACAGCTTTGTGGCCAGACTGCCCGAGGGGCTGGATACGGTTATTGGAGATCGCGGGATTCGCCTTTCTGGAGGGGAACGGCAGCGATTGGTTTTAGCGCGGGCCGTTTTGCATCATCCTCCGGTACTCATATTGGATGAAGCGACAAGTGCGCTGGACGGGGAGCATGAAGCTGCTATTCAAGCGGCACTGGAGCGGATGAAAGGCCAAATGACGTTGATTGTTATCGCTCACCGTCTGTCAACGATTCGTCATGCGGATCAGATTGTCGTGCTGGAGCAAGGTGAGGTCATACAGCAGGGGAATTATCGGGAGCTGGCAGAAGAGGAGCGGGGGGCGTTTAGCCAACTGCTGTCGTATCAAAGCAGTGTTGCCGCCACTCCTTAGCCTGCTTTCCTGCTTTATTGAGCTGTTCTTCTTTTCTCAAGTTTCTTTTCGTTTGGCGGTGCTTCTTCTTTTTTTGATCGGAGCCGGAGAGAGGCCATCGCCTGCGGCCGTCTGCTGTGCTGTAGACGCAGCCGGTTTACGCGCAGGGCGTTTTTTCGCAGCAGCAGGGCCGGGGTCGGCAGCAACAGGCTTCACTGCCTCGATACTGGCCTGCAGGGCGGCCATTAAATCCACCACATTTGTCTGCGGCTGGGTTGGAGCGACTCGCACTTCTTCTCCGGCCACTTTATGCTGAATGAGATCCAGCAGACGCTCACGATACTGATCGGTATATTTTGCCGCATCAAACGGTGTAGATAGCTGTTCAATCAACATTTTTGCCATCGTCAGCTCCTTCTCTTTAACCTCCTCCTGGCCCGGTAAGTTGGGGACTTGAGCAATTGGACGAATTTCATCCGGGTAAAACATCGTTTCTACTGCCAAACACTCATCCAGCACTCGAATAGCTGCCAGGCTGCTTTTGGAGCGGATAGCAATTTGGGCAATACCGATTTTTCCGGTATCCTTCATTGCATTCATGAGCAGCTTATATGCATTGGAGCCCGTCTGATCCGGGGATAAATAATACGTTTTTTGAAAATAAATCGGGTCGATTTCCTGTAAGTCCACAAAATCCAGAATGACTATGTTTTTATCGGCCTGTCCGCTGATCTGCTCCAGTTCCTCCTTGTCGAACATGACGAATTTCCCTTTTTCATATTCGTAGCCTTTTCCAATTTCCTCCCATTCAACCTCCTTGTCACAAACGGGACACTTTCGTACATAGCTAAGGGGACTGCCGCATTCCTTATGAATGTAGCGCATGGAAATATCCTTGTCCTCCGTAGCTGAAAACATTTTAACAGGCACATGAACCAGCCCGAAGCTGATGGCGCCTTTCCAGACCGTATGCATACCGTCCCAGCCCTCCCTTTTTCATCAGTCATTTGCATCATTCGATTCCGGACGTCCTGGTTGTGAGCATATCATTTTTCACTTGGAAAGTTTCATCTAGTATGCTTCATACAAAGGATTGTATGAGGTGTAAATGAAGGCTGCAAATTTCTGCTGCTTGCCGCATGGTTGCAGTTTTTTTGGTGCATAGTAAGGCATATCCGATTCAAAAGGAGGTACACATTTTATGCCTGGAAAATCCTATCCTCGGCAGATCCGTCATCGATTGGGTCAAAGTCATATCGCCTTTCGGGGGCCCGCTGGAGGCGAACAGGATGCATTGCCGCCCGAGTTTGCCCGTTCCCATGGGGTCCGGCCGCCTTTTCCCGTAGCTGTGGGTCATGTGGATTTGGAGGCTGTGGTTTCAAGTTCGCCTTCTCATAATATCCCTTCATTGGACTATGAACGGATTATAGATGAGGACTAAATTGGTGAACATGATTTTGATAAAAAACAATCCATCAGGAGGAGAAGAATAGCATGAACGCAGAACGAGCAAAAGCCATTTATGATTCATCCGATACCATTGCCGTACAACTGGACGGCAAACCGATCTGGATTGAGCATGTTGACGAAGCGAACGGTATGGCAACCGTACAGATAGGCAGCAGACCTGGCAATACCCAAACCGTAAGTGTGGATCGTCTCAAAGAACAATAGGAGATGGACAGCAAGCATCTGGTCTTTATCTATGGCGCTGAGCATCAATATTCCAGAGGTTTATCCATTATAGTCACCTTATAGCACACTAATAAAGCGCCCCAAAAGGCGCTTTTTAATATGGTATGTTATAACTTTATAGAGAGCGATCATCATAATATGAAAGGAGGACATTGAAAATGAATGGAGCGATCAGGTTGAATCAGGAAAAACCGACACTGAAACGTTACTCTCGAAAGATAGGACAAGGCGATGGGATCGAATGGGGATATTCGATGATTTAAGGGACCGACTGATGGATATCATTTAAAGATGGAGCGTCTATCGGCTGTTGAATTTATTGTAGATATTGCAAATGGCAAGTGCTCTTTGGAACAGATTAGTATTCTTCGTAAATACTCCGTTTCAAAACAATAGTTAGTATTAGGGTTGCATACATAGCTCTGACCCCTCTGTACAGTGAACTGATACAGGGCTAAAAACAGAATAGACGTACATAGCCGCGGTCTTGCAGGAAACTGTGGCTATTTTTTATGATGGTCAAGCTCACGCAAAATGTACATCCGCAGCCGCGAGCAAACGCACAAAACGATTGCCAAGCACCGCATTGTGATGAGCTACAATTTGTTCGCCGCTTAGCACCTTGTTATCAAATGTACTGTGCGCATCCGATACAAGTACATGGTTTTGATATCCCAAACCATAGGCGCTTCGGCAAGTGGTGTCGAGGCAAAACTCGGTCTGCATCCCCGCAATTACGAGCTGATCGGCTCCGATTTCCTCAAACACATGCAGCAACTCAATTTGGTAAAAGCTGTCCCAGGATGTTTTGCGGACAACTCGTTCATGAGGGAGAGGATGCACGACGCCAGAGATGGCCCAGCCTGCACTGTTTTCCCGGTAATCCTCATCCGTTTCATCGGTATGCTGCACAAAAATCACCGGTGTGCCTGCCGCTCTGGCTTTGGCCAAAATCTGCTGTAAATTCGCTACAACTTCCTGCTCACGATACAGCTTTTCATCATACATAAACATAGCCTGCTGTACATCAATCATGAGTAAAACGTTTTGTCCCATCTGTTCATTCCCTCCTTGTGTGTCTTACTTAACATACAATGGCATGTCTTCATGCCTTGCGGCGACATAAGGTGAACTATATAATTAAAAACAAGTTGGAACGGTCCGTTGTGGACGAAAGGTGATTAAAAGACATGACAATTTCGCAGGAACAGTATACATTTCGTTCTGCTGCCGAGGCGCAGACCGGGGCTTTGGCGGGTGATTTGGCAGCCCTGGCCGTTCCCGGAACGGTGATCGTGCTGGACGGAGATCTGGGGGCAGGTAAAACTGCTTTCTCCAAAGCTTTTGCCAGCCATTTGGGTGTTGCGGGTATCGTGAACAGCCCGACTTTTACGCTCATCAAGGAGTATGAAGGCCGTTTGCCCTTGTACCATATGGATGTGTACCGCATCAACCAGGATGAGGCGGAGGACCTCGGGCTGGATGAGTATTTTTACGGAACAGGAGTATGTCTGGTGGAATGGGGCAGTATTATACCCGATATATTGCCGGAGCAGAGGCTTCACATTTATATAGAAACGACAGATACCGGGGAGCGCTTGATTCATTTGACCGGGTATGGCGAGCCTTATGAACAATGGTGCCGCAGTTTGCGGGAGAATGGAGTTTGAACCATGCAAAGAGAGCATACAGATATAAATGTAAAACCGCGTGAGCGGTTTTTGGTGTTAGATACAGCGACGACCGTGATGGCGGCTGCCCTGATGAACGGAACAGAGCTGCTGCGCGAAAGCAACGTTTATGGCGAACGAAATCACTCGGTACATGTTATTACCGAGCTGGAGCGGCTTCTTAACGAAGAAGGGCTGACACGCGATGACGTGAACGGTATCGCTGTTGGTGTCGGACCGGGTTCTTACACCGGTATTCGGATTGCGGTGACTGCAGCCAAAACACTCGCTTGGGCCTGGGGTGTCCCGGTGACTTCCATATCCACTTTACACGCGTTGGCTTGGGGTGGCTGGAATCGTGGTGCTGTGATGCAGGAGCAAGAAGGGAAAGGCGGGCTGGCAAGTAACGGCCCGGCTGGAGGGCAGGCAGCTGACTGGATTGTGCCTGTACTGGATGCGCGTCGTGGACAGGTTTACACAGGCCTGTTCGCCGTGCACACGGAAGGCGGTGCAGACATCCCGCAGCGGCTGGAGCCGGATGCCATCCGGTTGATGTCCGCCTGGACCGAGGACCTGCTGCAACGGCTGGAGGCGCTGCCTTCTGAAAAGCGTCCTGCTGCTATTTGGCTGGTCGGTGAAACGGCAATTCACGCCGAAACAGCCGAGCGCCTGCGCGCATGGAGCAAGCTTCGTATCGTACCCTATGAGCTGGAAGGAAAATGGGTTGGCCGTCTTGGGGCGGATAAGCTGCTCCGTCAGGAACATGACGACCTACATACGCTGGTTCCGAACTATACCCAGCTGGCCGAGGCGGAGGCCAATCTGCTTCGCCAGCACTAAAGAGAGCGGTGAACAACATGGCAAAGAACATGCAGCAGAAAGAGAAGCTTGAGTTTCGCTTGATGCAGCTGGATGATATTCCCGATGTTCTGGAGATTGAGCATGAAGCGTTCACGCTGCCGTGGACGGAGGAAGCATTCCGCAATGAGTTGACACTGAATCATTTTGCCAAATATATGATTATGGAGCTGAACGGGCAAGCCATCGGCTATGCGGGCATGTGGACGGTTATGGATGAGGCCCATATTACAAATATCGCCGTCCGCGAGGCTTTTCGCGGGCGCAAGCTTGGAGACAGGCTGTTGGATGAGTTGATGCAAACCGCCTCCTATTTAGGAATGGAGCGTATGACGCTGGAGGTACGGGTAACGAATCGGGTTGCCCAGAGCTTGTATGAGAAAAAGGGCTTTAAGCCCGCGGGTATCCGCAAAGGCTATTATTCGGATAATAACGAGGATGCTGTGATCATGTGGGCGGATCTCCCTGCGCATGAGGCATCTGATCGACAGGAAGGAAGCGTGCAGGAGCAATGATGCAAGAGGAAAAAGCAGGTACAGGCATCGCCTCCGGCGAGCCTTGCTATATACTGGCCGTGGAGACGAGTTGTGATGAGACGGCTGTTTCCGTCGTGAAAAATGGTACAGAGGTACTTTCCAATCTCATTTCCAGCCAGATTGAAATACATAAAGCCTTTGGCGGTGTAGTGCCAGAGGTGGCATCGCGCAAGCATGTGGAGAGCATTACTTATATGCTGGACGAAGCTGTACGAGCATCGGGAATTGCGCCCCGTGATCTTTCGGCAGTTGCGGTAACGCAAGGACCGGGCCTCGTAGGCGCATTGCTGGTTGGTATTGTCGCCGCCAAGAGTACCGCCATGGCGTTCGGCAAGCCGCTGATCGGGACGCATCATATCGCGGGCCATATTTATGCCAACCAGTTGGAGCACGATATTGTATATCCGTGCATCGCGCTTGTGGTGTCGGGAGGGCATACAGAGCTGGTGCTGATGAAGTCCGAAGGCCATTTTCAACTCATTGGCCGGACAAGGGATGATGCGGTCGGGGAAGCCTATGACAAAGTAGCGCGAGCCATTGGATTTCCGTATCCCGGAGGTCCGCATGTGGATCGGGTGGCTCATGAATCGGAGGAAGTTGTCACTTTACCGCGTGCATGGCTGGAGCCGGATTCTTATGATTTCAGCTTTAGTGGTTTGAAATCTGCGGTGCTGAATGTGATTAATCAGGCGAAAATGCGCGGAGAAGCCGTTCAAGCCGGAGCGATCGCAAGAGGCTTTCAAGAGTCGGTAGTAGAGGTGCTGGTCGAAAAAGCGATTCGTGCCATGCATGAATACCATGCGAAGCAGCTCCTGCTCTGCGGGGGGGTTGCCGCCAATCGCGGACTGCGTACAGCATTGCGTGAGCGCTGCGGGCGTGAAGGAATCGAGCTGCTTGTACCATCCATGAAATATTGTACAGACAATGCAGCCATGATCGGTGCTGCGGCCTACGCCAAGTGGAAGCGCGGCGAATTTACCTCATTGGATATGAAGGCAGACCCAGGGCTGTCTCTGGAGGAATGGTCTGTCCGATCTTAATTGAAAAATGAGCAAGACACGACACAGTTGAGGTCGTGTCTTTTTTTTCAAGTGGTATATTTAAAGGAATTTGAGCTGGTCCATAAATAGCATCTCATCCTCCCGCATGATTCGCCACAATCCTTCACGCTCTTTCAGGATTCATCAAAAAAATCGGAGCATTGAATACTCCCTGAATAATAATATGATTTGTCAAGTTGTGAACAAAGTTATCCACATATACCATTGGAAATGTGGATAATCAAGCTGGAAGCAAGCAGACCAAGACTTTTGGCAGATCGCAAACCCGGGGATATGTTGTGCTTTTATCTATAATGAAATCTGTGGATAATGTGGATAGAGCGGTGGATAAATTTGGTTTTCACTTTAAGATGGCTTTTGGGCAATAAAAAAATGGCCCAAAAGGCCATTTTTCAATATCGTCCATTTATATGATTTGTGGATATTCCTGTGTACAAAAAGATGGAAGAGGGAAATGTGAAATTTTCAGGTTAAAAGGTTAGCAGCAGTCTTTAATTATCCAACAGTTCTTCCCAAGACGCATAGGTTTGAGCCAACTCCTGTTTATGATTGTCGAGTTGGGCTTGAATATCCTGGAGCGCCGTGTAGTCCTGATAAATCTCTGGCAGCGTCATTTGCTCCTCCAATCCCAAAATTTGCTCTTCCAGCGCTTTGATTTGATTTTCCAGCGCTTCCAGCTTACGCTGCCGGCTGCGTTCCTCGCTCTTGGCTTGTTTGTCTGCCGCATAGATGGCAGCGCGTGATTTAGGTGGTGTCTCACCTGTTGCCGATGTAGAGGCAGTCGATGTTTTGCTGCGTGCTGCCTGACCGCTTTGTTGAGCTTCCTGGGCTATTTCCTCCAGCTCCAGCTTTTTGGCTACATAGTCATCATAATTCCCCAGGAAATGTTGGATTCCTTCAGGATGAAGCTCAATAACACGCTCTGCCATTTTATTGAGGAAATAACGGTCATGGGAAATGAATAACAGTGTGCCGTCGTAGTCCATCAAAGCAGCCTCCAGCACTTCTTTGCTGAACAGATCCAGATGGTTGGTAGGTTCATCGAGAATCAGCACATTTGCTTCGCGAAGCATCAGCTTGGCCAGAGACACGCGGGCTTTTTCCCCGCCGCTTAATGTCGCTATCTTTTTTAGCACATCGTCGCCACTGAACAGGAAATTACCCAGAACCGTACGAATCCGTGCTTCCTCCATATGAGGGTATTCGCTCCACAGCTCCTCGAGCACGGTATTGGCCGGGTTCAGATTCGTCTGCTCCTGGTCATACAGTCCAATCTTGATCTTCGTGCCCCAGTGAATGGAGCCGGCAGCAGGTTTGAGCGTTCCGGTCAGACACTTGAGCAGCGTCGATTTTCCGATTCCGTTCGGACCGATCAGTGCCACCGTATCTCCACGCTTTAAGTCAAAGGATGCATGCCGGAATAAAGGCTCTTTACCTTCATACCCTACGGAGAGATCGCGCACTTCCAGTACTTCCTTACCCGACATAAAGGCGGTTTCGAAGGAAAAATGAGCCTTTTTCAAATCGCCCATAGGTCGATCCATACGCTCCATTTTATCCAGCTGCTTGCGGCGGCTCTGGGCACGTTTGGTTGTGGAGGCTCGCACGATATTACGTTGTATAAATGCCTCCATACGGGTGATTTCCTCTTGCTGCTTTTCGTAATGCTTGAGATTCGTTTCATACTCGGCAGCCTTCAGTTCCATATAGCGGCTATAGTTGCCTGTATAGCGAGTGGAGCGGTGGCGCTCGATTTCAATAATCGTCGTTACCAGCCGGTCCAGAAAATATCGGTCATGGGACACGACCAACAGAGAGCCGGAATAGCCGCGCAGATAGTCTTCAAGCCAGGTCAAGGTCTGGATATCGAGATAGTTGGTCGGCTCATCGAGCATAAGCACGTCCGGAGCGAGCAGCAGAATGCGTGCCAGTGCAAGACGTGTTTTCTGCCCGCCGCTCAGCGTAGCTACAGGCGTCTCGGGTGCGAATGAACCAAAACCCATGCCATGCAGCACGCTGCGAATGCGGGTCTCCATTTCATAGCCGCCGTGATCCTTGAACCAGTCTGACCGTCGTGCATAGCGCTCAAGTAGATCGGCATAACGCTTTTCGTTCTGCGCATTGGCCGGATCAGCGATTTCCTGCTCCATTTGCCTCAATTCCTGCTCAGTTTCAATCAACGGGGCGAATACCAGCATCATTTCATCCCAGATCGAGCGATCCGAGTACAAGCCGCTGTTCTGTGCCAGATAACCGATGCGGGTCTCCTTTGCCTTGAAAATTTGGCCGCTGTCATAGGATATTTCACCAGCGATAATTTTGAGCAGGGTCGATTTGCCTGCACCGTTCACACCTACCAGTCCAATGCGTTCACGTTCTAATATTTGAAGGTTAATCCCGTCCAGAACGGGCTCAATTCCATAGGATTTTGTAATTCCGGTTACTTGCAATAGCATCGCGTATCGTTCCTCCATTACATTTTGCACAGTTTCCCTGCTTTCCCGGCAGGTACCTTCCTTCCAGTTTACATGAAAATACCCGCTATTGCACTGCTATTGCCTCGTAAACCCTTGAGCCGCGTGTAGTCAATTTGTATAAACAATGATAAACTTAAATAAGGACTGAAAAAGAATGAAAAAAACTTGCAACGTACAGCACTTACTACAAATAAACGATTGTAACGTTTTGTAGCATTTTCGACGATTCATGCAGGAGGGCGGATAGATGGATGTCTGTAGTGTGAAGAATGCGCTACGAAGGCAACAAAGGGAAGCGCGTGATTCCATGAACCTGCTGACAAGGCAGAAAGCATCGGCTGCGGCCTGTCGGCATGCAATCGAGGCATGGGAGCAGCTTAGAATAGACAGGAACGGGGAAAAGCTAACCTTATTTAGTTATCTCTCATTTGGCAGCGAGATTTCGACGGCCCCCCTCATTGAGCATTGCTGGTCGCAGGGGGATCGTGTTCTGGCCCCGAGAGTGAATCCGGCAACCCGGACCATGGAGCTAAGAGAAATGGATCAACACGAAGATATCGTGCCAGGTATTTGGAACATTCCTGAGCCTGCATTGACATGCGAGGAATGGCTGCCTGCAAGGTGGATGGAAATTGACTGGGTTGTTGTACCCGGCCTGGCCTTTGATCGCCTGGGAGGCAGAATTGGCTACGGCGGGGGCTACTATGACCGCTTTACCGCACAGGTAAAGGCAGGGAAGCATAACAGCGCCTGCCCAGGTCCGCTTTATGTCTCGCTGCTGCTGCCAGGACAGTTGCTGGAGCGAGTGCCCATGGAGCCGGGGGATTTGAGCGTGGATGTGCTATTTACCCCCGACGGGTCTTTAGATTGTGATCATGCAAAATCGACAAATGACGAATAAAACGAAGCTTTGGATGCGAAAGGAGCTGTTAGGGAGTCGTGGATTCCTTTACTCATTTTAACGACCAGGGACGGGCTCGTATGGTGGATATTTCGGGCAAAGCGTCTACGGTTCGCACAGCAGTCGCCGTAACACAAATTACGATGGATCCGGCTACATTGACGGCTGTGAAAGAAGGAAGGATTAGCAAGGGTGATGTTCTTGCTGTAGCGCAGGTCGCCGGGATTCAAGGCGCTAAAAAAACGTCGGACTGGATTCCGATGTGTCATCCGCTGGCCCTGACAGGTGTAAACATTATGTTTTCCGATAATGGGCATGATGTGCTTCATATTGAAGCCGAAGTGAAGACCGAGGGGAAAACAGGCGTAGAAATGGAAGCTTTGACAGCGGCTTCAGCCGCAGCGTTAACCGTATATGATATGTGCAAGGCGCTGCAAAAAGATATGATCATCGGCCCTACCATGCTGCAATCGAAAACAGGCGGCAAGCATGGGGATTTTCAAAGGGAGGACCACCGGAAACCTTGACATAGATAACGTGTCGCCGAGAGGGTACTGTGATGTGATAGAGGATGCAGCGTGGCTGTTTCTGATTTTCAGAAGAGAAAGTATTCTTTCATGATAGGAGAAGGGTGATCTTATGGTGTGGAAAACGGCGATCCTGACAGCCAGCGATAAAGGGGCAAGGGGAGAGCGTGAGGATACAAGCGCACAGGTCATCCGGGAGCTCGTCGAAGAAGAACTGGGCGGAGAGATTGTAGAGTACCGGATCGTTCCCGATGAACCGGATGAAATTATTGCGGCTTTAATCGAAATGACCGACTATTTTCATGCAGACCTGGTATTGACTACAGGCGGAACCGAACTGGCCATCCGTGATGTGACACCCGAGGCAACCCGGCGGGTCGTAGAACGGGAAGTGCCAGGCATGGCAGAAGCAATGAGAATGAACGTCATGCAGAAAAATCCGGCGGCTATGCTATTTCGAGGAATTGTTGGAATACGCGGACGTACGCTGATCGTAAATTTACCGGGAACGCCCAAAGGCGTGCATGAAAATTTGGCAGCGATTATGGACCAGCTTCCAGAGGCGCTTCTGATGGTGACAGGCCAGTTCCGGTAGAAGGCAGCATTTGTGTATGGTATGATACCCGTAAGAATTCATAAGGGATGTACGGGCAAAAGAGGAACTCAATGCCTGTCAACATAAGGAGGATTACTGTACATGCCGAATATTGGAGCACCGGGTTATATTTTGTTGATTATTCTGGCCCTGCTGCTGTTTGGTCCAAACAAGCTGCCTGAGCTGGGACGAGCTGTGGGGCGTACATTCCGTGAGTTTAAAAACGGGGCACGCGATATATTATCCGAAGACGAGCGGGCGGAGCGTAAAGACGCCAAAAATAATGCGGTCCAAGCATCTCAGCTGGTGTCTTCAGAAGCTCAGTCTCAGCCTGAGGATAAACGGTTGCCGTAAAATTCGTTTTTAATTCGTTCTTCTTGCAATGAACATGAGCCTCTTCTTCAGGGAAGGGCTTTATTTTTTAGGGCTGATGCAGCTACAGCATTCCGTTCGGAAAGGAGGAGTGGGCTTGATCTCATCAGAGCATGAAATGTCGCTAATGGAACATCTGGGCGAGCTTCGCCGCAGAATTATTTATGTGCTGATCGTATTTGCCCTGGCGCTGGCAGGCGGCTTATTCGTGGCGGGCCCTGTCTATGAATGGCTTATTCGCTCCGGCTCGGCGCAGGCTTTTCAGCTGAATGCCTTTTCCTTTTGGGACGGGATCGGTATCTACATGAAAATTGCTATGATCATCGGAATTGCGGTAGCGCTGCCGTTTGCGTGCTATCAGCTATGGAGGTTTGTCAGTCCCGGATTGCGGCCGCAAGAGCGGAGTGCGACGTTGCGTTATGTGCCGTATGTGCTGCTTTTGTTTATCGTTGGCACAGCTTTTGCTTATTTCATTATTTTCCCGATGGCCGTGCAGTTTACATCATCGGTCACCAAAAGCATGGGCTTGCATGAAACGTACGGTATCGCGCAATATTTCACCTTTATGTTTAATATTGTGCTGCCTGTGGCACTTTTGTTTGAGCTTCCCTTGCTGGTCATGTTTCTGACGGGAATTCGTGTTCTGACTCCAATCAGGCTTCGCAAATGGCGGAAAATGTCATATTTTCTGCTTGTGTTCGTCGCGGTGGTCATTACCCCGCCGGATTTTATATCTGATTTCTTGGTATCGATCCCGTTGCTGGTACTATATGAAGCGAGTGTATTTTTGTCATCGGTCGTATACCGCAGGCAACTGCGTGCACAGGAGGAGCGGGAGGCCAACATGTGCATAGTACATGATTAACGGGATTGGGCATGTTTGGCTGCATCTGTGTATCATGAAAAGCAGGTATTCATGTCTTAAACATAATTGTCCGGTTATAGAACGGTTATTTTTAAGACAGATGGAAATAATTGTGAGGAGCTGTCCGTAAAAATTCCCATAAAAAATACATTAGGGACTTGAAATTCAATCTCAAGTTGAGTATCATAAAGTTGGTTGTTAGCACTGACGACTGTTGAGTGCTAATTACATACAGCATAACAACCGAATTACAGGAGAAAACACTTAATAAGGAGGCTATTTTTTCATGATCAAACCTTTGGGTGAACGCGTATTGGTGGAAGCAATTGAGCAAGAGCAAACGACTTCCTTCGGGATCGTACTTCCTGACTCTGCCAAGGAAAAGCCGCAAGAAGGCAAAGTTATCGCGGTTGGTGCAGGCGCATTGAAAGACGGTGCCCGTATTCCTCTGGAAGTAAAAGAAGGCGACCGTGTTATTTTCTCTAAATACGCTGGAACGGAAATCAAATATGATGGTAAAGAATATTTGATTATGAAAGAAAGCGATATCCACGCGATCATCGGTTAACCGGAATCCGGATAGGATCTGAATATAGGAATTGAACGACTCATTCATAATCCATAGGGAGGTTTTACACAAATGGCTAAAGATATTAAATTCAGTGAAGACGCTCGCCGCTCCATGCTGCGCGGGGTAGACGCATTGGCTAACGCTGTTAAAGTAACACTCGGACCGAAAGGCCGCAACGTTGTACTCGAGAAAAAATTCGGAAGCCCGCTTATCACCAATGACGGTGTTACGATTGCAAAAGAAATTGAGCTGGAAGACGCGTTCGAAAACATGGGTGCTCAATTAGTTAAAGAAGTAGCAACCAAAACGAACGATGTAGCTGGTGACGGTACAACTACGGCTACAGTTTTGGCTCAAGCCCTCATCACTGAAGGTTTGAAAAACGTAACTGCTGGCGCAAGCCCGATCGGTATCCGCAAAGGGATCGACAAAGCGGTTAAAGCGGCTGTTGCTGAACTGCAATCTATCTCCAAACCAATCGAAAGCAAGCAATCCATTGCACAAGTAGCCGGAATTTCCGCTGCTGATGATGAAGTAGGCGAGCTGATCGCTGAAGCTATGGAAAAAGTGGGCAAAGACGGTGTTATCACTGTTGAAGAATCCCGCGGTTTTGCAACAGAGCTGGAAGTCGTTGAAGGTATGCAATTTGACCGTGGCTACATTTCCCCGTACATGATTACAGATACGGACAAAATGGAAGCTGTACTGGACAATCCGTATATCCTGATTACAGATAAAAAAATCACCAACACACAAGAAATCCTGCCTTTGCTTGAAAAAATCGTACAACAAGGCAAGCCGCTCGTTCTAATCGCTGAAGACGTTGAAGGCGAAGCGCTGGCTATGCTCGTTGTCAACAAACTGCGTGGTACCTTCAACGCTGTAGCTGTTAAAGCTCCAGGTTTTGGTGACCGTCGCAAAGCAATGCTGCAAGATATCGCTGCCCTGACAGGCGGTCAAGTGATCACGGAAGAACTGGGTCTGGACCTGAAATCTGCTTCCGTAGACCAACTGGGTACAGCACGTCAAGTGCGTATCACAAAAGAAAACACGATTGTGGTTGACGGTGCTGGCAACAAAGCCGACATCGACGCTCGTGTTAGCCAAATCCGTACACAACTGGAAGAAACTACTTCCGAGTTCGACAAAGAGAAGCTGCAAGAGCGTCTGGCTAAATTGTCTGGCGGTGTAGCAGTAATCAAAGTTGGTGCGGCTACGGAAACAGAATTGAAAGAACGCAAACTGCGCATCGAAGATGCCCTGAACGCAACCCGTGCTGCGGTTGAAGAAGGTATCGTATCCGGTGGTGGTGTAGCGCTTCTGAACGTATACAGTGCGGTTGCAGCCGTTGAATTGCAAGGCGACGAGCAAACAGGCGTAAACATCGTGTTGCGCGCTCTGGAAGCTCCAATCCGTACGATCGCTGCTAACGCAGGCGAAGAAGGCTCTGTCATCGTTGAGCGTCTCAAACGCGAAGAAGTAGGCGTAGGCTACAACGCAGCTACTGGCGAATGGGTGAACATGATCGATGCAGGTATCGTTGACCCTGCGAAAGTAACTCGTTCCGCACTGCAAAACGCAGCTTCCGTAGCGGCTATGTTCCTGACTACCGAAGCGGTTATCGCTGACAAGCCAGAACCAGCAGCTCCTGCAGTTCCAGATATGGGCGGCATGGGTGGAATGGGCGGCATGATGTAAAAACGGGTCTGAAAACCCTGTAATACCGCTATTTATAAGGCTCCCGAGAGGGAGCCTTTTTTTATAAAATCACATTTCTTGCATAGTGGGGGCTTCCTGTGGGAAATTGAAGTTCTGGATCGGCTACACTTAGTTGGACAAGAAAAATAAATGCCAAAACAACAACAGCGAACCTTCACCTCAGAATTTAAAAAGTAAATGGTGCAACTCTATGAAAACGGGAAATCCCGGGCAGCGATTGTGGAGGAATATGGACTCACAGCTTCAGCTTTAGATCGCTGGATCAAGCAAGCTCAGACGTCAGGCTCCTTCAAGGAGAAAGACAATCGTTCTTCAGATAAAAACGAGCTGATGGCTTTGCGAAAAGTGAACCAGCGTTTGAAGATGGAGGTCGATATTTTAAAGCAAGCCGCGCTGATCATGGGACGAAAGTAGCTATCATCCAGAACAATCGTGATAAATACTCAGTATCAGCAATGTGCGACGTCCTGCAAATGGCAAGAAGTACGTTCTACTATGAAGCCAGGGAACGGGTCCATGAAGATGATATGACCGAAGCGGTTGTGGATATCTTCCACAAAAACCGAAAAGCCTACGGCACACGGCAAGATCAAGTTCAAGCTCCATGAACGCGGATTCGTGGTGTCCAGACGCCGAATTAGCCGGATCATGAAAGAACAAGGACTGGTTTCCACGTACACGGTGGCGCAGTATAAGCCACACAAAGCCGCATG
>NZ_JAFFQR010000112.1:755525-798900 GCF_020736845.1 Paenibacillus farraposensis | reverse complement strand
TACAGCCAACATCCTGAATCGTAAATTTGACCAAACCGAAACCAGGCGCTTCGTTGTCAGCGACCTGACCCATGTAAGGTTCAGCACCAGTGGCACTACATTTGGCTTCTGGAAACCTTTAAGATCGGTCCTTCACTGAGCATGAAAGGCTGCCCCTATGACAATGCCGTAGCGGAAGCCACCTACAAGGTCATGAAAACCGAGTTCGTAAACCAGATGGATTTCAGAGCCTTCATCATTTGGAGATCGAACTATATGATTACGTCAACTGGTTTAATAAGCATCGCATTCACGGAACACTGGGATACATGACACCTGTTCAGTACCGCCAAGAGGCCCTTAAAAAAGCTGTCTGATTTACTGTTGACAATCCATAGTACTAACCTTTAGGTAAGTACATGTAATAAAAGTGCATACTTACAATAGAGCGACAAGGCGAATATACTAATGAATGTAGCTGAACATTATTATATTCTAGGAGGAAGAAGTCTTGAGAACTTTAATTATAGTAACACATCCTAACATTGAAACTTCGGTTTTTAATAAAAGATGGGTTGAGGAACTTAAAAAACAACCTGAGAAGTATACAGTGCATGAGTTATCTAAAGTTTATCCGGATGGAAATATTGATGTGGAAAGAGAACAAAAATTGATTGAGAGTCATGATAAACTTGTTTTGCAGTTTCCTGTTTTTTGGTTTAACTGTCCTCCACTCCTTAAAAAGTGGTTAGATGATGTATTTACTTACGGATGGGCTTACGGATCGAAAGGAGATAAACTAAAAAATCGTAAGATTGCTTTGGCTGTATCAGCTGGTATAAAAAGTGAAGATTACAGCGAGAACGGTAGATACAAGCATACCTTGGAGGAAATTTTAGTACCTTTCAAAACAACCGCTATTTATTGTAAAGCAGACTACCGTTCGTTCTTTGCTTCATACGGTGCTGAATTTGAACCCGCGGCTGAAACAATTGAAAAAAGTGCACAAGACTATTTAAACTTCATCGATCAAATGTAGATAACAAAAATAAGGAGGCATCCGTATAGGGTGCTTCCTTATTTTTGTTGAAATTATTATTCATTCTTCTGTCGTGCATAAATCAAGGTCTGCGTTTTGTTCGCCCCATTCACACATCATGTCTAGAATGGGAATTAGTGAATGCCCGCGATCTGATAATGAATATTCAACTTTAGGAGGTACCTGGGGATATTCTTTGCGAACAATTAAACCGTCTTGTTCAAGTTCCTTCAGCATGATACTTAAAGTTTTAAAGGGAATAGTACCAATGCTTCGTTTCAATTCGTTATGTCTCATTATTTTATTTTCAGACAGCCAATACAAAATGATCATCTTATATTTGCCACCGATTAAGGATAATGTATGACCAAAGCCAGTTGCTTTTACGCTAATACCTGTGGGAACACAAGTTTCTTTCACTGTTAAATGCTCTCCTTTTTTATAGTATACTACTTTAATTATTATACACTCCATAATAATACACAGTAAAAAAACTGAATGTTTCAATGAAGGAGGAAATTGTATGAGTGTACAAAAGCCTTTGAGTATTGATGCAGATCTCAACGAAAATTTGAATAAACGACCAAACAAGAATGGATTGAGGGTGCAGTCGCTCTGAAGCATGAACGCTTTGAGGTAGCGGGCGCCCTTTTTGATTCGTTTTATTCATGACAATAAATTTGTATTTGTTGCTTATAGTCATTATCTGAGGATGAGGCAGGAACCGAAGGTTATTATGCGATGGGAAATGGAGGAACGATAGAGAATATTAAAGCTCGATAGGGCGTCATTGCTACTCTGTGCACCTTGGTACACAATTGTGGAATAAGTGTTGGAAAGACTGAGTTGTGTGAGAACCCAAGTTGCTTGGTTTTAACCACAAATATAAGCGAATGGAATTTTCTGAATAGGAACAAAACATGCTATAAAATAAGAGGTAAGTTCAGAAGCGTTTATCGGCGAGGATCAATCAAAGATGGGCGGCATGATGTACGTTGTGCAATCCAAACCCATAGGGGCGCTTTACTGACTCAAGTTCGTGTGGTGTCTTTTATTTATGAAGTCTTATTAGGAGTGCTTATAACAAGATAGGTATTATAATTTAATAGAGGTAGTAGCACATACGGAAGCACCGTTGTGCAATCCGAAAGTATCGGTAGCACCCTGCTGGCATACGCTGGCAGGGTGTTTTTTTGCGAATTGACGTTTAGCCCTGCCAATTTCTTTAAAGACACATATTCTATACCGTATCTAAAAAAAAGGAGGAGTTAATATGAGTGAATGTGGACATGAGCATAAGGCCAAACATTTTTGCCCTTTCACATCGACGGGTGCAATTTTGGTGCTCTTTATCCTGTTAGTCATAATTACTAAAGCGTGTTGGATTTAATTTCGTGAAAAGAATTGTTGGATAATACCACTCCACTCAAGGATGGTAAAAAGTTGAACCCAATGAGCGCATAAGCTATTTGGCAAAAGCCACAGTATTCGCTTCTCTTTTGGCGTATACTTGTTGGATTCCTGCCATAATAGTTGTTGCGCTTATGGGTTTTATCTGCGAGGAAATATATTTCATTGAAAGGATTTCCATGCGATTTGCAAAAATTATCGTCGCTTGGCGACTCGCTATGATACATAGGCTTTTGCGTTTAAGGCTTATTTGGTGTGGTCTATATTCTGAGATGGTTTGCTTAAGTTAAAGAAATCCCTGGTTCCATTTTCCTGGAACGGCTGTTAATAAATATTTTCAATTTTATATGGCATTCGCCCTTTCAAAGCTCCTCTCTAGGCATATTATGGGAGAGGAAAGGGGATGATTATGAAAATGATTAAGAAATCTTTATGTGACCGTTTGGCCAAAATCGTCGGAGGCACTGGTATGGTGGTGAATGGGGCATGTGTGGTGCAGCGTCTGCGGAATAACCTCAATTTAAGAATTTTAGGACGCCGAAGTAAATCACCTTTGACCATACCATTCCTACTTTCTTTTGAATCCAAAGACAGCAGAGGGCGAACTTTGAATTTGGGAGAAACCGTAATCCTAGAGCGTGAGATTAATCCTTTTGTATCGCAGCTCCGGAAACATGGGATCATTGTTACTGCTATTCACAACCACTGGCTATTCCAGAATGTGTGCTTCAAATATATTCACTGGGAAAATGTAGGGGACCCTGTCACGTTTGCACGAAACAGTACTGATGCGGCTAAAAAAGTGGGTATTCTTTAATTACAGGTACACCTTGAAACATCTGTCCTATATAAATGTTTGGATCTAGTGCATTTGGCTTCAGTTCTATTACATCGTTAAAGTAACGGGACACGATAGTTCAATAAATAGTGGCAGTCTGGGTCTTTATCCCCCCCTGGCTGCCGCTGTTTCAATTTTAGGGTGAGTCTAATTTGTTTACCTAGAAGTCCATTTCCTAAACAATACCTCGCGTAGCCTGTGGAGTAGATAAAGGAGGTGTTACGTGTGAGCCTTTATTTTCTTACCTGAATGCCCTATCACAGAACGTATTTATACATATATTAAAATGTACAACAAATAAAGGAGGTTAAAGCCATGGGTGCATATGCAGGTGCAGGTTCATGCGGCGGCGGTATGTGGACATCTACAGCGGCAATATTGGTGCTCTTTATCCTGTTGGTTATAATCACTAAAGCATTTTGGGTTTAATTTTGTGAAAAGAGTTATTATAACAAAAGCTCTGCTAACCTTTAATTGGTCGGCAGAGCTTTTCCGTTGAAGGAATTACCACACCGTTCACCCAATGAATTATTGAGTTGATCAACATGAACCGTACATATAAAGTGTTGAAATCGGATGTTGAACTATTTGCAACTGCAAACGTGTTAGATTAGAAAATGATTCACCTTCAGAGGATTATTTTTTTAATAGGCTCCACATAAAAAACTCTGCTAGCCTTATGGTCGGCAATGTTTTTTCGTTGATCGTTTATAGCTAAAGCGATTTTATCAGGTGCGACAGCTTCGGAAAATATGGGCGGCATGATGTAAATGAAAGGCTAAAAACCTTTAAAAGGATCTCGGAAGAGAGCCTCAGATTGTCGAGAAACCCCGGTCTTTACAGACGCGGGGTTTCTTCTTTATTCATCTTTTTCTTGTTCTTCACGGCTTGCCGTCACGGATCATAAACAACACTATCAGGGTTAGTTTTACTCCTATTTATTTCCTTTTCTTCATTCACATCCTCTGTGGTTAATTATTGATGAGAATAAATGATCTTATTTATAGAGGAAAAAAGTTGATTCCACAACTCTGGAAAAAGATTCTCATAATTAGAATCAATCATTAGCGCGCTTCGATAAAAGGAATACGCATCATCCCATTTGAGTTGATCGGGCTTATAGTTTGCCCCTCCTAAGTCTACTAAGTATTGTGGATGTGTAAGAAGATAGGGGAGATCTGGCAAATGGTTCGGCCATAATCCCACTGAAAAAGCAAAGTCAATTAAAAATAACTTTACTGAATTACCAACTCCATCAATTTGAATTAACATATTGCCGGGTCTAACATCTCGATGAATTACATTTGTTTTATGCAAGATCGTTAAAATTTCAAGCATTTGCCTCAGTAATTCCCATTTCTGATTGTAGGTTAAGCTTGGCCCCTGCATTAATAGTTGTTCCAACGTTATACCCTGTAAAAGCTCCATAGCAACAAAGGGATAAGGACCTTCCATCTCAAATGCAATCAATTGGGGAAATACTTGGTTTGAGTTGATGAATTTAATAATTGGAGCAGGATCGCTTCACGCTGGGAGGCTTGACCTAGAGTTCCATCCATTTTTACGAAAATAGGCTTTGATCCTGATACATCCATTCCATTAAAATAATGGAAACCTATACTAGATTTTTTGGGGTAATATTCAGAAAGATGACTAAAGCCATAACGATTCTGAAGGTAGTAGATAAATTGATTTTGTTCCAATGTTATCCTCCTCCCAAAGCAGCACTATTAAAAAAGACGGATAAGTCATTAGGAACGGAATAGTGGTATCCCTTCTTACTCATATAGGCATCCAAGAAAAGTTTCAGTTCCTTATTATTCGTTAAGGTTTGATACGAAAAATGTTCTATATTCAATTTACTCGCCATAGCGATAAGCCTTTCAATATAGTCTTGAGCAATCGTTGGTTTATGAATGAATGCATGATAAATAAGACTAAAAAAATAATCTTCTTGATTCGGTATAAAGAAGCCTTTATGGGATAATTCCTTATTCCTTAATATTGACATTTCCCAATCATTGCAATAATAATTATCTCCAATATAACGAAAATCAAAAAATACCGTTTTACCAGCTATATTGATCTGATAATGAACTCGATATTCTTCCAAAAATACTTTTGTTGCGTTCGTAATAAACGAAACCTCTACAGCATCCTTGACAAGCAGGTCAATATCCCCATGGAGTTCCAAATGATACTGATTTGGTAAACACTCGAAATTCCGCAAAACGACATATTCCGTCGTCCAGTTTAATACAGTAAAAAGCTGTTGAATGTCTTGCCATCCATTCGTTCCTAGAAGATCTTGATACAAGGGATGAATCACGCCATCCCAGTTTCCCGGAAAATAAGATAAAAACGTTTTTGCATTACAGCTAATAAAGTTAGGTCGTGGTCACATTCATTCTGCGTGTTCGTTCCATGGATTCGATGACCTCCACCAGTCCAAGTCCGGTATAAGCTTTTAGCATCAAAAGTGTTAATGTTGACATTGCACATTCCCTTTGAAGTAGATCGTATGGCATAAACCGGATTTTCGTCTTGTACAATAACAAGTATAAAAGGTCCCATACCACAATGAATTTGCTTTTCACAACCGGGTGGAAGACTTTGTCCGTATAGTCTTGAAAGATTTTTAGAGAAGTTGGAATTGTTCCAATATATTTGATAAACTCTTTTTATTGTGAATTTCACTTTAAGGTCTTCGATGATTTGTTGTGCGCAATATGTTGCATGTTCCCAGATGATAAATAAATGCAGTTCGGGATTCATATGTTGAACTCCTCCTTTCACACGGGAATTTTTATTTTTCCTTTTAATCATGCTTACAATAACTATAATATGAAAACCAAGCGTAAAAGCATCAGACTTTGTCCTATAAAAAGAAAAAAAGAGGCCCAAGTTCTCACTGAATCTTCTTTTTATTGGTTTCTAGGTTACGGAAGAGGAGCTATACAATGATCCATTCCCATAACAATGGACGTTTTTTGATCGGAAAATGACCGCTTTATGACCCGCCACTGGACTTTTGCTGTGGTAAATTTGTATCATGGAAAATCAAATGAGGAATACATCGAGGTCCTAATGCCCCGGTGATTAGGTCGGCCAATGTGCCGGCCTTTTTGATTTTTCTGTAGTTTTGAATATGGTGATGGTCGGGAGCTGCGCTTGTCAGACTGATAATTATATTTTTGGGCGGATGGGATAAAACACTGCAGGTTCTGCTTATATTGATGGCGTTAGATTATATTCTAGTGTTGCAGGAGCTATTAAAAATAAGAAGGTGGACAGTGGTGTAGTGATTTGGGGCGGTACCCGTAAGGCTACGGTTCTGATGGTCGTGGGATTGTCCACACAAGTGGACGACTGACTACAACCAAGGGGGACCGATTTTCCGGACGATAGCAATCTATTTTTATGCTGGTCGTAAAGGATTATTATTGGCTGAGAATCTGGGTACAATGGGTGCGCCTTTACCGTTTGAGCTGAAGCAGTTTCTGCATCAACTGAATGAGAAGGGAGATGGAAAGGATGCTGACATTTTGAGCAAGTAAAGAGGAAATCTGAGAAGCGACTATCATAAGGAATATTTAATTTTAAAATCTGTTCAATTGAAACTAGGAGGAAAATAATGTGAAGGATAATATTATAAAAGCAGTAATCATGTTCAGTTTATTATGTTTATTCGGTGGTTCAATGGTATATGCAGCAATGAAAATAGAACTGTTGATGGAATGCTAGGAGTTAGACCTCCTGAAGGAACAACTGTACAAGTCAGTAGTATTAGCAATGCTAGGTCAGGAGAATATGCATTTGATAATAATCTAAAAACATATTGGAATAGTAACGGTTACTTAGAGTATTTGCAATTAATTTTCCCGGCGCCGGTTACTCTCAAAAACGTCCAATTAGCTGTTGTGGTAACTCCCAACCCATCTAATGTTAACTATACAATTTATGGTCAAGTAAATGGAACATGGGTTCCCATTAGTAGTGCCAAAAAAGTTAAAGTTGAACAGAAGCTTAATCAAGCGTGTATTTTACCCTCTTTTGATGTAACACCAGGTAAGTATAGTGGTATAAAGATTGTTGCTCAATCTTCTGATACATGGATTGCCATAAACGAGATCACTCTTGGAAAATTTCAAACTCAAGAATTGACAGCCACTTCTGGAGACAGTCAGGTTACTTTAAAATGGGATCAAGTTGAGAATGCAGAAAGCTATACTGTAAAATACGGAACAGAATCAGGTAAATACGTCGAAACAGTAACAGCAACAAAAGATTCCTATGGCAACTTCGTTATTCCAGGGCTAACCAACGGAACGAAATACTACTTTGTTGTGAGTGCTAAGGTGAATGGTATGGAATCTGAATACTCCAATGAAGCGTCAGCAACTCCACAAGCAGGAGAGCAACCTTCAGGAAACCGTGCCATATTGATAGTCACTATGACAACCGGTCTTGAAAAAGAATTCGACCTAAGCCTGAAAGAGGTCAACGACTTCATCGCTTGGTATGAGGGAAAGCAGGCCGGAAATGGATCAGCTTCCTATGCCATCAATAAGCACGACAACAATAAAGGACCATTCAGCACCCGAAAGAATTACATGCTGTTTGATCGTATTCTTACGTTTGAAGTAAGTGAATATTCTAGATAAATTGGAAAGCTCCGCTAACCTTAATCGGTCGGCAGAGCTTTTTAATGCGGCAATCTATTTTACTGTAATGGCGTACATAATTATCAAATGGCCTTTTTTATCATAAACATTAATATTCGCGACTGTCGCCGAGTAGGTTTTTACAACACCTAATTGATTAATTGTTACGTTTCTTCTTGTAATTTTATAAGTGTACTCTAACACATCCATCCTTGCTGCTTATAGTCATTATTTGAAGGACATGCCGATCTGGTTTGTGGCTGCCAAAACCGACACCATAGTACCGTCTAACGATTATATGATTCCGACCTACCGTATGAATACAATGGCCACTGGTCCTGGATTTACGTGTATAACAACGAAGTATCAAAGGTGATGAACGGAAAGAAAACAACGATGATGCAATGGCTGGCCTCTAAAACATTAGACTGAAAAGTAGTAGCTTCCAGATCATCGTGTCCGGCATGCTTCATAGGTACATTTGAATGGAAAATTTTCATTATAGTAGGAACCAGCCTAACTTTAGTAAGCCTTATTTTACAAAAATTAGGTATATGCCGATATTCCGTCTGGATCATGTATTGACTGAACATTTACACTACCTCTTTCATAGTATGTAGCAGTTGGTGAAGAGAGGAGGTTGCTGATGGAAATACCAGTAACAGGTTATGTTGTACATTCCGGTGATTCCGACTCTGATCATTCGCATAGGCTTTTTATTACTTCATGGGACGGTAAACCAGTTAGTAAGGTTCACGTGCATCCTTTTAAAGGGACTACATCATTTGATGTAGGGCACTGCCACCATTACTGTGGAGTAACAAAGCCGGCTCCAAGTGGTGTTCCGCATGTTCATCATTATTATGCAGAAACATCATTTAACGAACAACATAAGCACCTTATTAAAGGAACAACAGGACCAGCCATTCCCTTGCCAAGAGGTGGCCATTACCACCGTTTTGAAGGATGTACCACAGTAAGTGGTAAAATTCCTCACGTTCACAAGTACTGTGGAAATACTGGAAATGAGGAAGAGTGCCCACCTCAACCGTATTGAAAAGCCGATCCTCCAATATACAAACCGCACAACATGGACGGCAAGATGTGAAAATGCCAAAACCTTTTGAGGCTCTCATGAGTTCGTTGAACTTTTAAGCAGCCTCTTTTTCTTTGCCCAGAGTCAGTAATTGGGGAGAGAGGCACCAGGGGACATGAAACAGTGCTTACCGTTGAGCTGCATATGAGCGAAAATGGCACGTTGCTTCGTTTGACGCATGCAGGTTCTCCAGATGAGAATTTAGGGAACCAGCATGAGCAGGCATGGCCGTTTATACCTTGAGCAGCTCGACAAAAGAATGATGGCAAATAGCTAATGAGAGGCCTTCCCTAGTCTGCGAAAACGCGCTTTAATCGTATTTTGAAATACAGGGCACTCCAAAAACAGTAAAGAAGGAGTCCGACAATTATTCGGGCAGTCTCCGGCCAATTCAAAAAGGATAAGGATCTGGAACACAGCGTGCCCATAATAAGAATGGCTTCAAAAACCAGAATGTCCACCAGCAGCATAATGATTATGCGGGAATTGATTCGTTGGAAAAGCTGCAGGGCTTTGAAATTCCAGGACATCGCGATCCATTCGAGCATAATGATTCCCAGAGACATGCCAGCATATCCAAGCCCCGGAACGGCAACGAGGAAATAAAGAATAATGAAGTTAACAAGGACTCCTGTGCCAAGGCCAATAAAGGGAGTTTTCTTCCGATTTTGTGCCCATAAGATGCTTGTTGTGATTTCCCGCAATCCGACGAGTAACGGTAACATTGCCAACGATTTAATGGACATCTCGGCATGAGGGATGCCAAAAATAAACAAGGAGATTTCGGAGGCATATTCAAAAATGAAAAAACCCGAGGCTAATCCCCATACCCACGCGATCTGTATAGCAGAATGGCTTTTCTGGTAAAAGACGTTATATTGCTTATTTTGCCAATCTGCCGTTATTTTCATCGTGAGCGTATGTGTTAATGAGCCTGTAATCAAGGTAGGCATATACGCGACGACAAGAGCAATGCCAGTGACAATACCGAACATCTCCGCTGCTTCTTTGGACGAAACCCCGGCAACCTGTAGTCGCTGCGGAATGATGATGGCGTCCACAAAGTCGGAAACAGGCATCAGCAGGCGTGTAAGTGCAATAGCAAGTGAAGCCTGTACCACCAAAGGTAAATCTGCACGGTTTGCTGGGGGTGATAAAGCTGCAGAGGAACGATGGTACATCAAAAAAGCAGATAGCATAGCAAAGGATAACAATGCGCCTGTAAAGGTTCCTAGCACCGCTCCCCCTACAGCAAATTCGATACCGGTTTGAATAAATATGGGCACCAGCAACATTAAAGTACCGATTCTGGCGGTCTGCTCTATGATTTCCGAAAGGGCAATTACGGTGTAGTTTTCAAGTCCTTGCAAATATCCGCGCAGCAGGCTTAACAAGGGAACTGCCAATATAGCAGGCGAGAGACATCGAATCACAAAATCAAGCTGCGGATAGGCAAGCAAATAGGCGATCGGCTTTGAGAACCAAAAGGTGAAAAGACTGCATACGAATCCCGCGAGAATCATGAATATCGAAAAGATTTTGAACAGCCGCCAGCCTCTTGCCGCATGCTTAGCTGTAAACATTGCCAAAGCTGTCGGCAATCCTCCCGAAATAATCATCAATATTAAGCTATAGAAGGAATAGGCTAGCTGATAAAGCCCCATCCCTTCTGCACCAACAAGTCGCGTCATGAATACTTTTCCGACCAAGCCAATGGTTTTTACGACAATCATCGCATTAGCTCTGACCATGGTTTGTTTTAATAAAAGAGGTAATTTCAAAACATCCTCACCCCATTAGAAGCTGTCCATATTATTCCTATGACAGCATCCTCCGGGATATGAACAAGTGTGACAGGTCATAATGCTTAATCTTGTATATGAATTAACAAATACTTGGTGGTTTTATCCCATCCCAAGTCAAAGGGAACTCTGTAACGGTCTGCAGTATGGGAGTTGACTAAAGGATAACCGCTTTGATCAAATCCAACCACTACAGAGAAGTGGTCCACATCTCCTTTTAACACGTAAGCAATTAAATCACCCGGCTGTAGTTGGGGTTGGTCAAGATCCTGCTGGCGTTTATTGACTGATTGGATGATATCGGAGAAGCTTCCTTGTCCGATAATTTTGCCATAGCCGGAGCGTATCAGAAAATGTTTAAAGGCATCGGTTTGAACCCAGGCTTGGCTGCCACCGCGGCCATACAAGTAATGCCAGCCTGATTTCATAGGCAGTCCTCCGCCTTCCTTCGCATCTCCGATCACTTGAGAGGCGAAGTTGGTGCAGTCGCCCCCTTTGGAATTATAATCCAGATATTTTTGATTATAGCGTTGACGATTGCCTGCTCCCCAAGTTGTTCCTGCATACTTGTTAGCATAGTCAACGGCGCGGGCTCGGTTATATTTATGGACAACCCTCTCTGGTGTTACCGGATCTTTATGAGGAGTAAAAAATGAATCGGTTTTTTCGATTTTTTTTGGATTTTCCTCAAATGGATCTGAATACCATTCCCGTTCCACATACCAACGTTTATCCTTTTTTCTCAGCGTAATGCCATGACGTGTTCCAATTCCAAAATCATGCTGACCTGGATAGCTGTCGATATACTCATAACTCAGCTTTAAAGACTGAACGAGAGACACTTTTGCCGTATCGCCCAATACTTGAGCACGGGCTATTCGAATTGAACTTTCGGCATTCAATAATTTTATTTTTCGCTGCTTGGCCCATTCCTGAATATATTCAGCTCTGTTGATTTCATGAAGGTATGCGTAGTTGCTGTGCTTATCCTTTGGCAAATAGTGTTTCTCGATATGTCTTTTATCCTGATCCATCAACAGCCGGGTACGGTCCTCGAACAAATCTTGTAAAAATGGAGTAACATTATCTTGCTGAGCAGGCTCGGCTTGTGCACGAAATAAAGAGAAGTTGTAAACGGGAATTAATATTAAGATCATGCACAGTAATTGCAATTTTCCTTTCCTAAGCACATTCACTCATTCTCCTTGAAAATGATTGTTTTATTTTTGCATTTCATGTTTGTGTTGAACAGCAGGTTGCTCACAGGCTGAATTCATATGAGCTAATTTGGTGTAGACTACTAATCTTCCCTCATGCTCTTTTTTGCTTCGACTGTAGCGGCCTGCGCAGGTAATCAAGTTCAAACGGTGCTCATCTGTAGGGCCGAAAATGGTTTGAACCGGTGCTTCGGAGGTTAGGTAAAATTTTACGGACTCGACCACAAATTGAAGCTTGCAGCCGTTCTTGCCAGTTACATACACAAAGTCTCCCCTTTTCAGTTTTTTAAGCGGATAAAAAACAGCCGGGCCCGTGTATGTATCAACATGCCCGTCCATAATTGAATTACCAGCGGCCCCCGGCAATATCCCCGGAGATAAATAACCTACTCGATCTGTGTTACCCGGAACACCCATTTGACCATTTGCCAAGTAAGTTACCGGTTCTACAATCGAATGAATACGAACCGCAGGAATATCAATGGTATGTGGGATGATCCCGCGAAAAGGTTTATTTTTAACCTGTACAGGCTTCACCGTTTTCGTTTGTTGAATTTCAGGTCCAGCTTCGACGGGATTGGAGCTGCGATGATCTTCAGTTGAAGATGAACAGCTCGCACTACACAGTAAAACCAATAGCACGATGATACGAATAATCCACTTATTATTCATAGAAAAAACAGAGAGGGTTTATAAGTGAACCCTCTCCTTTTTACCTCCCTAATTCATTTGCTCACTAGCGCCGCCAAAACCGGTTTTTGGCAATTTAGTAGCTTTAGCTTTCAAGCTTTTCGCATGAATGCTTTTTCCACTAATGATTTTGCCAGGTGCAGCTTCACGTGCATGAAGCTTATGAGCTTTTTCATGCTTGCTCTTAGCGTGCAGCTTGTGCTCATGTTTTGCGTGAACCTTATGCTGATGCATTTTGTGCTCTTGCTTTTCTGTTGGAGGAGCAGCAGATACCATCGATCCTGCGGACAAAAGTACAGCCAGGGACGCTACAGTCAATATTGCTTTCTTCATGTTATGGCCTCCTTGAGATAGTGGGTAACTCAAGAATATATTTTCCGTACGAAAAGCATTTTATGTAGCCAATGATTTCATAAGAAAGTTTTGGATTGGAAATGGAAATGACGTCATCCTTTATTTGTTCACCTCAATCAGCCCTTCTGGCGTCTTGCGTTTGGCAAGCAGCTCGGATACGGTGACAAAAGTAAATCCTCTTTTTTTCAGCTCAGGCAAAATAATTTTGAGGGCTTCAACGGTTTGTGTACTTTTATATACATAATCATGCATGAGGACAATATCACCGTTACGGGCATTGCGAATTACCTTATTGGCAATCCGATTTACACCGGGTCTTCGCCAGTCCCGGGTGTCCTGATGCCATGACCATAAAATGATTTTAAGCCCTTTTTCTTTGGATAGTTTGACGAGAGAATCTGTATAGGTACCACCCGGCGGACGAAAGAGATAGGTTTCCGAACCGGTGGCTTTAACGATGCTCGCTTGGCCCAGATCTACTTCAGACTGGGCTTTGTTACGGGAAATACGATGGAAGGAGGGATGATGAAAGGTATGGTTGCCAACATCATGTCCTTCTTTTCGTTCCCGCTTCACAATATCCGGGAGTTTTTCTACACGGCTGCCGACAACAAAAAAGGTTGCTTTGGCGTCATATTGCTTGAGCAAATCCAGAATGGCGGGCGTTTTGATCTCATCCGGTCCGTCGTCGAAGGTGAGGGCAATAACCTTGCGTTCGGTAGGAACCTCCCATACAATGTCCCCTCGTTCTTCGTAATAGGTTCTTCCCTTTGTTGGAGCAGGAGAGGCATGTAAAGTATCTATTGGCGCAAGGTAAAAGCTGGCACAGAACAAGGAAACAGCGATACTTGCAGACCGTATTCGGTTATATTTCATCTGGCATCTTCTCCGATCTGACGTTTTCTCACATTAGCTTGCCAAGAAGGAGTGCATACCATTCTTCGTTTGCGAAATTATCTGCTTGCAGATTTCTTTTACATATCTATCCTTGTTTGAATGTGCCATGCGTCAGCTCAGCAGTATCACCACCAGCAGCGTGAATAGCACCAGCGGCAGAATGACATTGTTGCAGACAGAGGATCGATAAAGGGTCGGATTAGCTGGGGAAGGCGGATGATACGGCTGAGGAACTTTTATATACAGATGATCGGCGTCCATGTGAACGATCGTTCCTTCATACACCTGATGATCCATCGTTTGGACCCGGACGGTTTGATTGAGATGTGGCTTGAGCCTTTGATGCAGATACTGGCGAGCCTTGACTAGCTTTGTCTGGAATTCCGGTTTGGCTTTATATAACGTTTGTGGGCTAACGGTACTATAGGACATTCGCCTCTAACCTCCATACCATGTAATGATCCATCGTATGCAGACTGCTTCGTCAGTGTGCTGGCTGCCCTCATACATCTCAAATTACGCGGAATGCGTATTTTCCAGTTTGCCTTTTCACTACCGATGGTGCTATCGGTCGGTTCATCTGCAGTCATATGGAAGTTTCTTTTTCATCCGACCCTCGGGATGTTCAACTATGTGCTTTCCCTGATGCATATCAATCCCGTTCCATGGCTGACCAGCCCGGATTGGGCGCTGTTTTCCGTAGCCATTATGACCATTTGGATGAATCTCGGCTTCAATAACCGATTGAATGAATGACCCCCTCACTGATTTAATCCGTTTTTTGCATTGTTTTTTTTAGAATGACTGTTTAGACGAAATGTCTAAAATGATTTTTTTTTCATTTTTCCTATTGCTGGATAACAAAAAACGGGCTTATAATAAATACATAATTTTTGTACTGGACGGTCAGTTCAAAAAAAAGGAGGAAGCATGAAACAACAGACGAAGGATATTATTTTTTACGGTGCACTCAAGGCTTTTTCCGAACGAGGCTTTAATGAAACGAATATGGAGGAGATCGCTAAGGTATGCGGTATTGCCAAAGGAACCCTGTACTATAATTTTAAAAACAAGCAAGAACTGTACATCTACATTCTGAAGATGGGGATGGAACGTTTTGTCCAGGATATCCATGAAGCAATGGCTCAAACGCCCAAGGATCAGGTAGAGCTGAGGATTCGCAAGCTGATCCAGGTACATATTGAATTTATCGGGAGAGAGCCGGACTTTTGTCGTCTACTGGTCAGCAAAGGCTGGGTGTCGCAAGAGCAGCATTTTAATATCAGGCAGGTGCTGGCTGACTATTTTGATTTTATGGAGGAAGAGATTGAATCCGGCAAGTTCTACGGGAAAATTTCGAGCAAGCTGGATGCAAAAACGACGGCAAATTGCCTGTTCGGTATTTACATTTTTACTCCGATGCGTTCGATGGTATGGGGCGAAACGATGAATCTGCAGGAAGTCCGTGAAAGCATTGAATTATTTGTATGTAATGCACTAGGCATTTATCATTAATTGACAGATGGAGTGATGAGAACATGAAAGCTAAAAAATATACGATTTACGTCGTACTTATTGTTTTAATCGCTGTAGGAATTTATGCTTTGACCGCTTTCCCACGCGGGAGCAGCAGCTTATCTGCGGATGAATCCTCCACTATTCCTACCGCTTACGTAGAATCGGATACGCTCAATGCCAGCTTTAAAATGGCAGGACGGATTGACCAGATGCTCGTAAAAGAGGGAGACAAGGTCAAAAAGGGGCAGACAATAGCCCGATTGGAAAGCCGTGAGCTAGAAGATAAGGTGAAACAAGCACAGGCCGCATTGCAGGCAGCCAAGAGCAATGTGTCCAAAGCGAAAGCCGGCGTATTGCAGGCTCAAGCGGGAGTAGGCCAGGCACAGGCTACTGTGAGCGCCGCTCAGGCCAAGAAGAGCCAGGGCACGACAGCGGTCAGCGTGACTGCAGAGGCTTCCTCCAGCCAGATTGAACAGGCGAAGGCGGCTGCGAGCGCCGCCAAGGCGAAGCTGGATGCCCTCAAGAGCGGTGCAAGACCGCAGGAGCTGGAGCAGGCACAAGTGGCTGTGAAGGCGGCCAAGGAGACGCTGGATCTAACCGTCAAAAATCTGGAGCGAGCCAAAAAGCTTCAGGCAGCAGGAGCAGCAACCCAGGCGTCATTGGATCAAGCGACACTGGATCATCAACAGGCTGAAGCCAAGTACAACTCGGCATCCCAGCAACTGAATCTGGTGCGCGAGGGAAGCCGCAAGGAGGAAATTACGGCGGCTGAAGCTCAATACCGCCAAGCCTTGGCTGCGGTGAAAGAAGCGCAGGCAGGAGCGGGCAAAGTCGCTTTGCAGCAAGAAGATGTCAAAGCCGCCCAGGCTTCGGTAGAGCAAGCACAATCCGCTGTGAAGGCGGCGCAATCCACGGTGGAGCAGGCACAAGCTGCGGTGGCAGGTGCCAATGCACAGGTAGCCCAAGCGGAAGCTGCACTCCAGGAAGCTCAAACCTACCTGAGCTACACTACGCTGCTAGCGCCCGAGGATGGAATCGTGAAATCCAAATCGCTTGGCCTGGGGGAAATGGCTAGTGCAGGTTTCCCGGTCTATACCATTGAAACTTCGACACAGCGTTGGGCCAAGTTTTATGTACCGGAAACATCTTTGAATGGTCTTCAAGCAGGGGATACCGTCCAGATTAAACTGCTGTCGGGCGGCAAGGAGCTGAAGGGGAAAGTGATTCTGCTGGAATCGGCTGCCGATTTTGCCATTCAAAAACCGAGCCAAAGCTCCGGTGACAAAGATGTACGCTCCTTTGGCGTGAAGGTAGCTTTGCCGGATCTTGCTGCTTCGGTTCCAACGGGCTCTACGGTTCTGTTAACAGGCAAAGGGGCGTAGGTAATATGCAGGATCTACAGGAAAGACTTCGTATCCGCGATGTATTTCGCGAGGAATGGCTGAGCATCTTCCGGGATCGCCGCTTTATGGCTATTCTGCTGATTACGCCGATTATGTATACGATACTGTTCGGCTTCTTGTATTCACATCAGCGGATTACCGAGATGCCTGTCACGGTGTATGACGGAGATAATTCGCAGCTCAGCCGCCAAATCATTCAGGCGTTCGATGCGACGGACTCCTTTGCCGTTACCAGGCAAGTAACCAATCAGGAAGATGTTGTCCGTCAGGTGGAGACGGGGGAAGCGAAGGTCGGGATTGTCATTCCCGATAATTTCACCACCCGGCTTAAGCACGGGGAGAACCCGCCAGTGCTGACCCTGATTGATGGAAGCAACATGATGTACTCCAATAGCGCCAGCCGGATTGCGAATCAGGTCATCAGCAGTGTGAGCGCCGGGGTATCTATCAATTCAATGAAGCAAAAGGGAATGAACGTGGATCAAGCCGCCTCGGCCTTGAGCACCATTCCGTTCCGCTCCAGAGTGCTATTTAATCCGGTCTATGATTATAAGCTTTTTATGCCGTTAGGGGTTATTTCGGCAGCTCTTCAGCAGTGCTTGCTGCTCGGTATTGCTTTATCCTGCACACGGGATAAGGAGACAGGAACGTGGGGGAGATTTGGTACATGGAAAAACACCCCGTGGCGCCTGGCTATTGCCAAGCTGGCACCGTATTATGCGGCAGGAGCCTTCAATGTGCTGACTGTATTCAGTATCAGCGCGCTATACTTTGATATTCCATTCAGGGGGGAGATTCTTCCGCTGATTTTGGTATCACTGGCCTTTAACTTTGCATTGTGCGGTTTAGGTTTTCTATTCAGTCTTTTTTCCAAGTCAAGAGTGGATGCCACGCAAACCCTGATGCTGATTGCGGTTCCTTCCTTTATGTTATCAGGCTATACGTGGCCGCTGGAAGCCATGCCAGGCTTTTTGCGAGGAATTGCCGAAATATTGCCGCTGACGTATTATCTCGATGCTGTACGCAATATTACACTAAAAGGACTGGATATTACATTTGTTTTCAAAGATACGATTGCTCTGGGCGTCATTGGTTGTGTGAGCCTGCTGGTGTCTTTCGCTATTTATCCGCTATTCTTTAGACAGCAGGCAACGGCAGGCCAGCATGCTGATTTGCCGTCTCAAAAAGAAGTCACGCTCAAGGGCTGAAAGTAACTCTAAATATAGAAAAGGCAGATCAGGTGCTACTCCTGATCTGCCTTTTAGTATATAAGTGCCTGAAACGCGTTTCTTGTGTTTTTAACTGTAACCGGTCTACTTGCCGAAATCCCCGGCAGCTGCGGAAGCTGGAGCCGAAGCGGCTCCTTTATCCTGCAAATCAGCAATTGATTTAATGTTCATATAAGCCGGAACGACCAATCCTGTTTTAACACCTGTCATATTAGCACCCACATCGTCGAGCTTATCTTTATATTTTTCCCAATAGTCCGCATGGGTCAAAGGCAGCCATGCAGCCGGTGAGGCATCTACATCACCGCTGGCTACACCTGTCCACATCGGCCCCGCTTCAACCTGCAGGGCGGTTACCTTGTAGCCCAGCTTGTTTTCCAAAATATATTTCAGCAAATTCGTGCTAGCAATTTCCGAATCCCAAGCCACATAACTCAGCTTGAAGGTGTCTCCATGAACAGGCTGCAGTCCCTGTGTCCATTCCTGAACCTTATCGGCATGCTTCTCTGCCCAATCCTTGGCGGCTTGTTCAGGACTGGTTCCGGCTTGAATGGCGATCATGATTTCGCCCATTTCTTCCGGAGTCCATTTGAACCGTTTTAGGAATTCGTAAGCGACAGGAGCATCCTTTTGCAGCCCTTTACGGGCAATCGTATGAATGGCTTCGGCTTCGCCATACGATTTTTTGGGGTCTTCCAAATATTTGAGATCATATTTGTTAAACATCCAGTGAGGAGTCCAGCCTGTAACAATGATCGGTTTTTTCGCTTTAATCGCTTTGTTCAGCGTTGCTGTCATGGCAGCACCGGAACCCTCGACCAGCTTCCAATCGGACAAATTGTAGTCATTTATCGCTTTGGCCGTCGATTTCATAATCCCTGCTCCGGCATCAATGCCGATAATTTTGTAATCGACCTCTTCGCCAACCGGATTGATAGCTCCGTTACCTTTGCCGGGTGCGGAATGATCGGCTCCAACAAAATATTGAGATGCGCCCGCGATTAGAATGACGACTGTAGCTGCCGAGGCAATCCATACTTTTGGTTTGCCGGATACACGGCTTTTGTTTCTTTTGGCTGGTTTGATCAAATTTTGCGTAAAACGGTCAAGCACAATAGCCAGAACGACAACAGCCAAGCCGGCTTCAAATCCTTTACCGATTTGCAGCTGTGTCACAGCACGGTACACAACAGCACCGATCCCTTCCGCACCGATCATGGAAGCAATAACAACCATAGACAGCGACAGCATAATCGTCTGGTTAATACCAGCCATTAGGGTAGGCAATGCCAGCGGGAGCTGTACTTTGAACAACTTTTGCGCTGATGTTGAACCGAATGCATCAGAGGCTTCAATCAGATCACCCGACACCTGCATAATCCCCAGATTCGTCATGCGAATAGTCGGTGGGATGGCAAAGATGACCGATGCGATAACTCCGGGTACAACGCCCAGGCTGAAAAAGGTAACCGCAGGGAGTAAGTATACGAACGCAGGCATCGTCTGCATAAAATCAAGCAAAGGCGTAATTATGCGTGACGCCGATTTGCTGTATGCGCACCAGATTCCGATTGGAATCCCGATAATAATGGATATGAGTGCAGATGTAATAACAAGCCCGAGTGTATTCATCGTTTCGTTCCAGTAGCCCAGGTTGTCGATCAGCAGAAAGCCGATAACGGTAAACAGCGTAAGCTGAATCCGGCCGATCATAAAGGCGATAATCCCGATGATCACGATGAACACCAGAGGGTGCGGGAGCATGAACAGACCGGAGAAAAAGCCGACGACCGCTTCAATAACGGAAGAAATAATATTAAAAAGTCCTGCCAGATGAATACCCATCCAGTCTACAATGGATTGAATCCACTCAGCGATTGGCAGCTTCGGTATCATGGGCATTCACCTCCTTCGTAGTAGTTACATCTCCACCAAGTGCACCCAGCAAAGCTCCACGAACGATAACTCCCAGCAGCTTCTGCTTGTCATCGACGACAGCCAGCGGCACCTTGGACGAGCTTGTAATTTCAAACAAATCGTTAATGACGGTATCGGCAGCAACCTGCGGTCCGTCAGTAATCAATATATCTTCAATTTTCAAGTTGTTGCGGAGTGCATGAACGGCATCCTCGGCGCTAATAACCCCCAGCAGCTTTTTGCCACGATCAATGACAAACAGATTGGAAATCCCGCGCTCCCGCATCAATTCCAGCGCAACGCGTGGACCGCGATCGAGTGTAATGGTTTCCGGTCGCAGCATGACATGGGCAGCCGTCAATACCTTGGATAGATCCACATCTTCGACGAAACGTGCTACATAGGAGTTAGCCGGTTGGATCATAATTTCTTCAGGTGTGCCGATTTGTACAACGGCCCCGTCCCGCATCAATGCAATCCGGTCGCCGATCCGCAGCGCTTCATCCAGATCATGGGTGATAAACACAATCGTTTTCTTCATTTTATCCTGAAGCTCCAGCAGTTCATCTTGCATGTCGCGGCGAATGAGGGGGTCCAGTGCGCTGAACGCCTCATCCATCAGGAGTACTTCAGGATCGTTAGCCAGCGCTCGTGCCAGACCGACCCGCTGCTGCATACCGCCGCTCAGCTCATCCGGCATTTTATCGCCCCAGTTTTTCAGTCCAACTAGTTCCAGTGCTTGTTGTGCCTTCTTCTGGCGCTGTGCTTTTTCTACCTTTTGAATTTCAAGACCGTATTCTACATTTTCCAGTACGGTCCGATGTGGAAACAGCGCGAATTTTTGAAAAACCATGCTGATGGTTTTACGGCGAACTTCGCGGAGCTGTTCTTTGTTCATCTTGCGGAGATCTTTGCCGTGGACAAGTATTTCCCCAGAGGTAGGCTCAATCAAGCGATTTAGCATTCGCACCAAAGTGGACTTGCCACTGCCTGATAGACCCATGATCACAAAAATTTCACCTTGCTTAATTTGCATGTTGGCTCTATTGACACCAACTGTAATTTGCTTTTCCTTGGCCAGCCTTTCTTTGTCCCAGCCTTGCTCCAGGAGCGGAACACCTTGCTCGGCATGAGGACCAAAGAGCTTGCTGACACTTTTGACTTCCAAAATCGTCATACATACACCCCTTCTTTCTATACTTTGCTTGGTATTAACCCCATGTTGCATGAAGGATAGAGTATAAAAAATCATAATGCTGAGCATCCTGAACGGTTAATGACAAAAATAATTGTAACAGAGGTGCTGTTTACTTTTCAAATAAAAAAACTGTTCGTAAAGTACGTACAGAAAAAACTGTACAGAATTTTCTTTGATATGCTCACCTATGCTCTAGAATGCTCAAACATTCGGAACTTTACAATGGATAGGGCTTTTTTTAAAATAGACAATGAAATATAACCATGAGTAAAAGATTTATGTATATCCAAAACTCTAAAATTTTACTATCATTAGCAATTTTGCGAATTGTGATTTTGAACGACCATGCTGTTGAAATATACTTAAAGCTTTGCATTTGAGACATTTCATTTCTAATGGAAGTTTTCATATATTGAGTGAAAGCTGATCGTAACAGGGAATTCGTTCATACTTAGTTGTGCAAAATGCTCTAAAATTAGGAGGTTGCAAGCATGAGCTTGTACCAGTTAGGTGATGAGCAGCTGGCTTCGCTGCAAAAAATTCGCAAACGTGTCATAGAAGCAATAGGTAAAAATATGGACTTGTACGGAATCACTCTGTCTGCGGGGCATTTGTACGGTTTGCTTTTTTTTGCAGATAAACCAATGACGCTGGACGAGATGGGCCGTGAAATGGAAATGAGCAAAACGAGCATGAGCACGGGCGTCCGGACGCTATTGGACCTGAAAATGGTGAACAAGGTATGGAGCAAGGGTTCGCGCAAGGACTTGTATGAAGTCGAATATGACTGGCATCAAACGTTCACTGATTTCTTTGCTATTAAATGGAGAAAAGCGGTCGAAACGAATTTGCTAGTGCTGCGCAAAGCCATTGACGAGCTGGACAGGTTGATGAAGCAGGATGGAGAACATGATGAATTTAAGGCGGTTCTTCAGCAAGACCGTCTGAAAATGAAGCAGGCTGTAGCCTATTACAAGTGGTTAGACCGATTGATTGACACTATGGAGAGTGAAGAAATCTACAAGCTGATTCCGAAGGAAGAAATTCAGGATTAATCGTCGATATCCCGATCTTGTCTGCACATAACCGGAGCGCCAAAAAGCGTCTCCGGTATTTTTGGTGTTTCAGCTCATACAGGCTGGGGTGCTTCTGCTTGATTTTTGGTTTGCTCCTATGCACACGGTATAATAGAAATATGTAAGGATTGATATTACACCGCTGTGTTGAACATACGAGATAAAGGGGGGGTCGTGATGAAGAGTATTACAGTACATACCCGTCTGGGCCAGTTGCGCGGGGAAGCGAGGGATGGATATTGTGTATGGAAAGGGATTCCGTATGCGCAGCCTCCTGTTGGAGAACTACGTTTTCGCGCACCACGGCCGTTGGAGCCTTGGGAAGGCGTGCGGGCTGCGACAAGCTTTGGCCCGATCTGTCCGCAACCGATGCCATCAGCAGACAGCATGACCGGGAACCTGATAGAACCGCCTAAGCAGTCGGAGGATTGCTTGTACCTGAACGTGTGGACACCTGCTTCAGAAGTTCCTGGTGAGGGACGGCCGGTCATGGTGTGGATTCACGGTGGAGCCTTTGTCACCGGGTCTGGCATCATTCCATTATATGACGGGGCACGAATGGCAAATAAGGGTGACGTTGTCGTCGTTACGATCAATTATCGACTGGGACCGTTGGGATTTTTGCATCTGACTCCGCGGGGAGACGGTTTGGCCTCCAATGCAGGGCTGCTGGATCAAATTGCTGCCCTGGAATGGGTCAGGGACCATATCGCCGCGTTTGGCGGCAATCCGGACGAGGTCACGGTGTTTGGCGAATCGGCGGGCGCGATGAGTATTGCCGCTTTGTTGGCAATGCCGGCCGCTAAAGGCTTGTTCCAGCGCGCGATCTTACAGAGCGGTGCTTCACAGGTGCTGCCGACTCCGCAGGCCGAACAAGTAGCAGCTGTGTATCTGCAGCGGCTAGGAGTGGACGCTCGGCATCCTGAGCGGTTGTTCACGTTGCCGACAGAAGCTTTGATGCTCGCGATGGCGAAGACGCATGAAGCGATTGGAACAGGTATGGCGATGCTGTATCAGCCCGTGGTAGACGGTGTGACTTTGCCTCATGTGCCTCTGACTGCGATTGCACGAGGATCAGCGAAGCAGGTACGTGTTCTGATAGGAACCAACTTGCATGAAGGGGCCTATTTCATCCGCAAAGAGTCCCATCTTATGAATAGAAAGACCGCTTGCCTCGCCTTGGAAATGATGACAGGCATGTCAGATTTCGCCGAGTTGATCGAGCCTTTTCCCGTAACGATTGAGGGGCAGGCGCAAATGATGACCGACCTGTACTTCTGGCGCTCTGCCTTGGCTCTTGCGGCTGCACAGTCGGAGTATGCGCCGGTATGGATGTATCGTTTTGACTGGACCCTGCCGGGGCATCCTACTTTTAAAGAAGCGGTTCATGGCGCAGAAATTGCGTTTGTTTTCGATAATCTGGAACCGCTGCGCAAGCTCGGATTAGATATTCAGCCGTCGATGCGGGCGCTCGCTCATGATATGCAGCAGGCATGGTCGGCTTTTGCGAGTACAGGAAAGCCTGTACTCTCTGAAAGGGAGTGGCCAGCGTATGACAGGGAAAAACGAGCTACGACCATTTTTCATGAGGAGATCATGGTGAAGGACGACCCGGAGGGGGACAAGCGCCGCAAGTTGACAGGACAGATGAGCATATAAGCAAGGAACAACTTCATCAAACCCATATAAAAAGCCCTCGCCCGTAATGAGAGACTGACCCCGTTGGTGACAGGAGTCAATCCCTTTATTTGGACGAAGGCTTTTAGTTAAATCTTGAACCGCTTAACGAGTTCCTGCAAGTCCTGTGCCATTCTGAACAGCTCCTGGGACGAAGAAGCGATCTCCTCCATGGCTGCCATCTGCTCCTGAGCAGCGGCGGAGGTTGTCTGCGAGCTGTCGGCTGAACTGCGGGATAGGCTCGCCAGATGGGTCACGGTAGCCGAAACCTCTTCCGTGCTGGCCGAGATTTCTTCAGCGGCAGCAGACACGCTTCGAATCTGCTCCAAGATATGGGATGTGGAGCGTTCAATATTTGCGAAAGCGCCTTCTGCATCTTGGCTAATGCGCAATCCTTCGCCCACCTGGTTACGAACATTGCCGTTTATTGTAGCGGTGGAGCGTTGAATTAAATCCAGCATCTGAGTAATAATTTGACTGATAGAATCGGCGCTTGCTTTGGATTGCTCCGACAACTTGCGTACTTCTATGGCGACCACGGCAAACCCTCGTCCGGCTTCGCCTGCTCTGGAAGCCTCAATGGATGCATTCAGGGACAACAAGTTCGTTTGCTTGGAAATGGCAGCAATAGCACTGTTCATCTGCTTCGCATCATCGGAGAGCTGTGAGAGCTCATCCATCAGGCTAGCCGTTTGGCTTACGGCTTCCAAAATGCGATCCATCTGGGTCCGCACATTGTTGATCGTTTTGCTGCCTTGAGCAACATCTTGCTCAGTTTGTCCCGCGGAATCCACGATAGAACTGGCCGACTCGGCAATACCGCTTACATCTTTTGCCATTTCTTCGACAGCATTGGCCGTTTGCTCGGATGCCTCGGCGCTGGTAGCCGCATTCTCGGCGGATTTCATGACAGTTTCCGCTACGTGCTGTACCGATTCTGTTGTTTGCTCTGTGCTTTCCTTGATCATCAGGGAAGAGGAAGCAAGTCGGGAGGACGTTTGATTGACCTCGGAGACCATCGTATGCAAGGCATGTGTCATCTGGTCAAAATTCTGTGCCAGTTCGCCGAACTCATCCTTACTGGACAGATTTACACGTTCGGTCAGATCTCCATCACGGACGATACGTGTTCCTGCTTGCAGCTTGCGCAGCGGAATCAGGAAAGAGCGAATCATGAGCACGATGATAATGGCAGAGGCCAGTATGGATATACCAATCACAATCAGGCTTTGCTTCAAGATCGGTTGGGCTGCATCACTGTAATCCTCCAGATCCGACAGTGCGGTAATGGTCCATCCGGTCAGCGGGTCCTTGATTGTAAAGGCCAGCATGTCTTTATTCATAAATTGAATCTGTGTTATGGAAGGAGTATCATTTTCAGCGTTTGTTGTCACTTCAGGAAGTCCCTTAATGATGTCTGCCGGCTTTTTGCCAGTATTGTTAAAGGCCGTTCCAGCTCCAGAGACAATTTTACGATTAGAATCAACAATGAAGAGTCCCCCGCGTTCGCCAATTTTGACCGACTTCAGGTTTTGACTCAGCTTGTCCAGATTCAAAGCCAATGAAACAGCTCCTTCACCGTCCTCCAGCGTTTTCGATAAATTAACTACCAAATTCCCTGTCGTGACGCTGACAACTGGAACACCGACGAATACTTTGCCCTTTTGCAGCATCGCGTTTTTGTACCATTTTCTCTCCCTGGGATCATAATCGGACTCATTTTTTTTCGGCGTACGAACGTAGTATCCTTTCGCGTTGCCGATGAGCGCGGCATCAAGCTCGGGATGAGCTTTGACGATGACATCCAATTTTTTCTGAAGGGCCTCTTCGCTGGAAGCAATGGAATCGGATTTGATTTCAGAGGCTAGCACGTTTACGTCATTCATAATAGGTGATACATATTGGTTGACATTGCTTCGAATCAGATACAGATTCGTGTACACAGAACCGCGCATTTGCTGACTGAGTTGCGTTGTAGCACTTTGATAAGAAAAGTATCCAATAAGCGCGCTTGGAATCAATAAGACAGCCAAAAAAGCTACAATCAATCTTGTTCTCATTAAATAAAACTGTCTGAGAAACCTGGTCCACCACGGAACTGTTTGTTTTGGTTTAGTCATAGTTGTTACTCCTCTGTGTCTGATGATTACTACATTGTTTTATTCGACAAAAGGCAGTAGACTTTATAGATGTAATTTATGGAAAACGAGGAATAGCTGGATGGTTTAGACGTCTTTTTTTAAAATAGTTCTAAAGAACCATATTTTTTTAATATTTATACATAAAAAACCAAATCGGAGATGCATAAGCATTCATCGCGATTTGGCTTGGGATTTGGTTTACGTAAGCGAGGATTTTGCAAAAATCCTGAAATATGAAAAGGATATGAGCTTGTTATTTTTTTTGCTGACGCGAAATGATAAAGAGTGTAATCCAGATGAGCATAAAGCCAGTCAATTGCGCGATTGTAACCATTTGGTGAAAGGCAATCCAGTTAATCACGACACCGACCATTGGAAAGCTCAATTCCGCCATTGTGGCATAGGACGCTTTGGTTGTGCTCAATCCCTTGTAATACAGCAGCAGGCTGAGAAGACCTGGAAGCAGCGCCTGCAATAACAGATTGACAACCACGGCCGAACTTGCCCATATGCCTGCAGGCATATTCCAAGGCGCATGCTCTACAGAGGTGAGGACAATCAGCAGAGGGAGTGCCACCATGAAGCGCAGGGAGGTTACCGTCTCATATTTCATCGAGCGAAGCAAATAGCTTCCCATGACGGTGGACCCGCCCCATAGAGCCGCCGCTCCTAGTGCCATCAGACTGCCGACATGAACAAAATCATGTACATGCCCAAAGGGGAGCGACCAGCCGAAGGTAAGAAGATACGTACCTGACAACGCGATAACAATGAGAATTCCAAAATGACGCGGCAGCATTTCCTTCAAAATAATACGCGCCAGAATAATAGCGACCAGCGGTTGCAGCTTTTGGAGTAAAAGAACGGCATTCAGATCACCGTTGCTGAGTGCCATGGTGAAAATTACGCTTGCCAAAGCTGAGCCACCCCAAGAGACGAACAAAATAGCAGCAGTTTGACGAATCCGTATTGCTTTAAGCTCCTCACGATGCTTCCACAGAATCGGTGCCAAAGCAATAAAAAGGAGTATGTGCTCGATCAGTACAATTTGTGCTGAAGTGAATGATTTTAATAAAATAATGCGAAACAGCGGGTCAGCCCCCCACAAGGCCGCTCCAATCGCGACTAGCCAAAAACCGCTTTTTATGTGGGAGCTGCGCTCAAAACCTTTGGAAGTTAATACTGTTGACGATTGACTCATACTTGTTTGCTCCTTGTGAATACAGGACCGGTGGCACAAAAACCCCCGTCCATGGCGAAAGCCATGCAAGACGGGGGTTGATCAAATAAACTTGCCGCTTAAAGCAAGTTAAATAAAGCTGCTGCAAAACCCAATATGCAGCACTCATTTACTTTACGGCATGTTCATGCTTCGATCTTCTTCCATCCGGACTATACCGTCGGCTTTGGCCTCTCACCAAATCAGTCCGTATCCTGTTGCCGGATACAGAGTCGCGGGCTTAGCTCCATGAGCCATACCGCCGGTTGGGAATCACACCCTACCCCGAAGATCCTTATTCCGTTTTTTAATTTCTCCTATAGGATATACCTGTTTTGGAATGGAGTCCAGTGAAAAAAATGTGTACTTCTAACAAAGGTTTTCATCTATTTTTCGAAAACGTTTTATATCATTACACTTTACGAAGTAATGTCCTTATACTCAATACGGCGGATTGCTGCATAAGCCACAAGCATTCCCAGCACAGAAAATCCGATTTGCACAGGCGCAATAGAGCTAAGCATAAAGCCGTTATTATCGGAGAAAAGCAATGCCACAATCAGGATGGAGGTTACAATGGTTGTGGGAACAGAATATTTTCGCATTCCCATATACAGCGGAACCAGTCCCATAAAGCTGGCGGCAACGGCATTCATCAGTGTCCGTGCTGATTGCTGGCCCAGTACGGCAAGCGTAAGTTGATCTGGTACAATAACGACAAACTGGTTAAGCAGATGAATGACAGCCGTAAGGACAATTTCCGATACAATTATGGACAGGAATGTAAACAGTAACACGACCAGGAGTTTGGCAGTCATCAGCTTTTTGCGGTGAATCGGATACATGAACAAGATGGTAATTGATTTGGTCTTAAATTCGCCTACAATAAAGCGGCACAGCAGAACAGAGGCAAACACGATAAAAGTGGCCCTGACCAAACTGTCCATGAGATCCAGAATCTGAGTGTACTGTACAAATTCGGGTACTCCTTCACTTTGGCTGTCGAGCGCAATGAGGCAGATAAACCCAAGAATGCAGACATTGGCGATCAGGGCTGAACGGATATATCCTGCCAGATGAAATTTTTTTAGCTCCAGCTGCATTAATTTAAGCATGGAGATCACCTCCATTTAGCAGACGCAAAAAGTAGTCTTCCAGCGTACTGTTTTTCTGATGAATGGAATCCACCTCTACATCATTTATAATGAGAGTTTTCGTAATTTGCTTTTGCGATACACTTGTATCGTAAATACGTACACTTTGCTCGCTCAGTACCCGAATGTTATGCAGATTCAGATGATGGGAGAGGACGTAGACTGCCTTTTTGCAATCGTTGGTCATAAATTCGATGTATTCGGTATTAGCTTCCCGCACCTGTTCCATCGACACTTCCTCAATCAGCCGCCCGTGATTAATCACGCCCACCGTATCCGCAATCTGCTCAATTTCCGCTAAAATATGACTGGATACGAGCAGGGTCATCCCGTATTCCTTGCACAGCATGTGGAATAACTGACGAATTTCCTTAATTCCCACCGGGTCCAGACCATTAATCGGTTCATCCAGTATCAGCAGTTCCGGTTTGGTTGCAATGGCTCGGGCAATCCCGAGACGCTGCTTCATCCCTAATGAAAAGTGCTTTACCGGTTTGTCACCCGCGTTTCGCAAGTTCACCAGCTCCAGTGCATCCTGAACAGCCTGCTTGTTATAATAACCCATGTATTCACAATGCAGCTCCAGATTTTGCTGGGCCGTCAGCCTGTCATAAAAAATCGGGTATTCAATAATCGAACCCATCCGTCCGAGCAGATGGTACGATTTTGGCGTTAATTTTTCACCGAACAATTCAATCTCACCTGATGTCGGCTTGAGCAGGTTCGTAATCATTTTCATCATCGTTGTTTTGCCCGCTCCATTGGGACCGAGAAAGCCATAGATTTCTCCTCTTCGGACATTCATACTGACCCCTGCTACAATTTCATTGCCCTTCAGGGCTTTGGTCAGCTGATGTGTGCGTAATATGTAAGTCATGGATGTTCTCCCTTCGTATACTGTTGATAGTTCCAGAATAAAGGGGGAAATGTTCATTTCTCTTTCGTGTTTCTTACAAATTTATTAAGTTCAATCAATAGTTAATAGCTGATTTTCCTCAAAGTAAAAGAGAAGACCGTCTGCTCGTAAGGCCTGCTGGTCAATTGAATCTCCCCGTTCATCGCCTCGACCAGGCGTTTGGCAATCGTAAGTCCCAGTCCACTGCCTTGTACCGCCTTATTGCGCGAATCCTCAAGTGTGTACATGCGCTCAAAAACCTTGTCCTGCTCTGGCTCCTGTATGCCTTTGCCACGATCCCATACTTCTATACGCACTGTGTCCTGCTGTTCCGTTAGAGTCAGTCCCAACGTTCGACCGTCAGCCCCGTAGCGAATCGCATTAGAAATCAGATTGTTCAGTACCCGCCCAATCGCTTCTTCGTTCCCCAAGGCATGAACAGGATGCTCCAGGATATCAATATGCACAGCAAATCCCTGTGCGGTCAGCAGATCATAAAACTCCAAAATGCTGCGTCTGCACAGTTCTCCCACCTCCAGCCGTGTCAGTGGAATGTCCGTATCATTGGCCTCCAGCTTCGCCAGGCTAAAAAAACTGCCGATCAGTTCAATCGCTTCGCTTGTTTTTTGATGAACTTTGGATAGCAGCTTAGCACGTTCTTCCGGTAAAATAGTCGGATCACCATCCAGCATCTCGGCATATCCGAGCACTACCGTAAGCGGGGTTTTGAGATCGTGTGAAATGTTTGAAATCATTTTACGAATGGCGATTTGGCTTCGGTTATAATCCGCAGATACTCTCAGATTCAAGTCCAGCAGACGGTTGATTTCCGTCAAGAGCCTTTGCAGCTCAGTGTCCCTCGTGACATATAGCAGCTTTTCCGCATGGTTTACCGTCACAATCCGTTCCAGCAGGGTTCGGATATCCTTTATATTGCGCTTATAGGCCATACGCTCCCGCCAAAGCCATAAAATAATGACGGTCAGGATGACGACCACAATCCATTCAGAAAGGTTTCCGATATTCATATCAACCGTTCTCCCATTTGTAACCGATACCCCATAGCGTCTTAATGTGGATAGGGTGGGACGGATCTTCTTCAATTTTCTCGCGCAGGCGGCGAATGTGGACGTTAATCACGTTCTCGTCGCCCATATAGTCCTCTTTCCAGATAAATCCGTATAGTTGAGCTTTCGTAAATACACGGTTCGGATTAGTTACAAACAGCTTAAGAATATCGGACTCTTTGGCTGTTAGCTGGATTTCATTTTTATTGCGTATGACCGTAAAATGATCAAAATCAATATGCAGATTGCCGTAGCTCAAAATCTGTGCTTTCGGCTGCTCCTCCTGCCGCTGTTGACGGGCATAAGTAGTGGATCTACGGATCGCGGATTGAATACGTGCGGTCATTTCCAGCATCGAAAAGGGCTTGGCGACATAATCGTCCGCACCAAACCCCAATCCGAGCGCTTTATCTACGTCGCTATCTTTGGCAGACATAATCAAAATCGGCACAGCGCTGCTGGTGCGAATTCGCCGGATGACCTCCATGCCATCCACCTTCGGCATCATCAAATCCACCAGAACCAGATCGTAGGTGTGACGAGCAAAGGCAAGCAATCCTTCTTCACCGTCAGAAGCGGTGGTGAGCTTGTAGCCTTCCTTGGTAAGTGCCTTGAGCAGCATTTCGGCAATAGCTGTATCGTCTTCAATAAGTAAAATATGCTGTAACATAGGTGTGTAACACCCCTAATTATGGATTAAGCTCGTGTGATGAACTGTACTGAATTATATAGAGAATTGAAGGGGAATTCCATAAAAATATCCCAACACATAACCTGGGGATGTTGCTGCCTGATAAAGAACGGGACTATGATTATCCCATGGCAGCAGTTGAGAATGGAAGAGCTAATGGCAAGAAGGCGGAGTATTTAAAAGAGATAATAAAAAGTAGAGGAATTGTTTTGGAATATAATGAATTAGTAGAACATTTATAGTTTATCCGCCTTTAAATAGTTGGCATGCCAGCTTGTTTTTACTGAATCGGAGAAAAAGTATTGTGTTTATGCATGATGTAACCCGTTTTAGCATTACGCTGTTTAGGATCAGAAAGCGCAGTATAAAAAACTGCCGGTTCTTTTTGTCCAAGCCTTGAAGAAATTGATGATCAGCGAAGGATTTGATGAACAGATTATCAAGGCATACACGCACGAGGGCGAGCAGATGCTGGCCAGCACGACGAACAACTATAGTGTGATGAAAACCTTGAATGAGATTATTTTTATAATGAAAGAATTGGATATGGAGCGTGGGTGTGAGCTGGAAAAAAATCAGTGTAACAACCGGATCGTGTTTAAAACGGATTAATACCAGTATCCTGTTGATACTTTTAAAGAAGCGTTAGAAAAGCACTATAGCTTACAAAATGTTTGAGAAAATAAGTAGGGGCGTCCAACTTTGTATTTTGCTTCATATACAATTACATATTAAAATTCGCTACTAACGCGACAGGTTAATGTAAAAGTTTGCGTTAAACAAGAACTGCCAGAGTGTGCATCAAAAGTCCTTGCGGACAGGGGATGCTCTTTTTTTAATAACTCACATGATCACGCTCCCGATGAAATGAATCATAGCACATTTGGCGGCGTACTTTGGTAAAATGAAATACGAAGTGTTTGACATCATTGTCAGGTTCAAAAACGGGGGGTACACAACGAAGAATGAAGAGGATTATTGATATAGCCAAAGAAGCAGGTATTGAAGAAGAGCATCTGGAGACGTATGGAAAATATAAAGCGAAGCTGAATCCGTCCTTATGGGAGCAGTTGAAGGATCGCACGAATGGAAAGCTGGTGCTGGTTACGGCAATAAATCCGACACCGGCGGGTGAAGGGAAAACGCTAACGACCATTGGGCTAGCCCAGGCGCTGAATGCGCTGGGGCACAAAACCGTTGCTGCGCTGCGTGAGCCATCCCTTGGTCCTTGCTTTGGTATGAAGGGCGGGGCAACCGGAGGAGGATTGGCCCAGATTGTTCCGGCAGAAGACATTAACCTGCATTTCACAGGTGATATTCATGCGATTTCGGCCGCGCATAATTTGCTGGCAGCGATGATTGATAACCACTTGTTTCATGGGAATGCTTTGCGGTTGAAGCCGGAACAGATTGTGTGGAAACGGGCTGTAGACATGAACGACCGAAGCTTGCGAAGTATCGTAACCGGACTGGGAACAGGTAATGGAACAGTGAGAGAAAGCGGCTTTTTGATCACCTCAGCCTCGGAAGTGATGGCGATATTATGTTTAAGTGAAAATATGAACGATCTTAAAGCGCGATTGGGCCGGATGGTGATTGGATATAACGAAGCGGGTGAAGCGGTAACCGCCGAGGAACTGAACGCGGTGGAAGGCATGGCTGTGCTGCTTCGGGATGCCTTGAAACCCAATCTCGTACAAACGCTGGAGGGGACGCCGGTCATCGTACATGGCGGACCTTTTGCGAATATTGCTCATGGATGCAGCAGCTTGATCGGTACGAAGCTGGCTTTGAAGCTGGGAGAGGTGGTTCTCACAGAGGCCGGATTCGGGGCCGAACTGGGAGCGGAAAAGTTTTTTGACATTAAGTGCCGCCAGTCCGGATTGCAGCCGGATGCGGCTATATTGGTCGTCACCGCCAAAGCGCTGAAATATAACGGCGGTGTCTCTAAACATGAGCTGGATGCGGAGAACCTGGAGAAGCTAAAGCTTGGTTTGGCTAATATGAACCGACATGTACGGAATTTGCAAAAGTTTGGTGTGCCTGTACTGGTCGCCATTAACCATTTTGCAACAGATCGTGAGGCCGAACTGGAGCTCATTCGGGCCGAATGCCGCAAGCTGGGTGTACCTGTCGAGTTGTCCCAGGTATGGGCACAGGGTAGCCGCGGGGGAGAACGCTTGGCTCAAAGTCTGCTGCACACGCTTCAGGAGGGCAAAGCTCGTTTTGCACCTTTGTATGATCACGCGCTTGACTTACAGACGAAAATTGGCGTCATCGCCAAAGAACTTTACGGCGCAGCAGATGTAGTGTATGCTCCTGAGGCCAAACGGGAGTTGTCCGGTATGGAGCAGCTTGGTTTCGGGCAGTTGCCTGTATGTATGGCCAAAACACCATACTCCTTTTCAGATCAGCCATCTTTTGCTGGGCTCACCGGAGGGCTTTACGATTCACGTGTCCCGCGTTTCTTTATCCGCAGGCGCAGGCTTTGTGGTCGTAGAGACGGGTAATACGATGACGATGCCTGGACTGCCTAAATCCCCGGCTGCCGAGCACATGTTGCTGGAGGATGATGGAAGTATAAGGGGAATGATGTAGTATTTTACAATCAGTCCTCATTCGTAAGAGAAACCAGCCTGACGGGCGGTTTCGTGTAAAGGCCGTTTGCATTCCAGCCGCCGCCGCTTGGTATGATTCAAGCGCAGCTCAGTGAGGGAATGCAGTGGCAAGTTCATTTGATCGGTCAAATACAAGTCAGTTCTTGATTGTTGGTTTGGGCATTTTGTTTGGCATCTTTATCCATGATTTAGGCTTGATGATCAGGCTTGTCATGCCAGTCTGCATAAATCGAACAAGTCCTTCATAGACATGTACTAATTCATTTAAAACATGTGCTGAAGGGGTTGATGACATGCGCCGGATTTCATGGATGCTTGCCATGGTCATGTGTGTAACGCTGCTGCTGGCCGGGTGCGGCAAAAAAAGCGCAGACGATGTGGTTAAGGATTTGAGTGACGTGGTGAGCGACCTGAACAGCTACCACGGTACAGCTTTGATGACGCTGCATACCGGCGACACGCCGCAGGAGTACAAGGTGGATATTTCCTACCGCAAGCCATCCTATTATCGAATTGCCATGACGAACGAGAAAAAAGATATTACGCAGATCGTGCTGCGCAATGATGAGGGTGTATTTGTACTGACACCCAGCCTGAACAAGAGCTTCCGCTTCAAAAGCGACTGGCCGAACAATCAGGGCCAGGTTTATTTGTATGAAACGCTGATTCGCAGCATTATCGGTGATGCCTCTCGTCAACTGGCAACCGATGATAAAGCCTATGTGTTTGATGTGGCGGCCAATTACAACAGTCATGCGCTGGTAAGACAAAAGATATGGCTGTCCAAAAGCAACTATGCCCCCACTCAAGTTCAGGTTTCGAATGCGAACGCCAAGGTGGTGGTCGACCTGAAATTTGATCAATTTGATTTTGATGCAAAGTTCGACAAGGACTCTTTTGATATGGAGCGCAATATGGCTTCGGATAAAAAGAATACGGGCAGCAAGGGGGCGCCATCTTCCGGCGTGGTGGATTCCAACAGTCAGCTCGATTCCGGTACAATGGATGGTGTGACGGGTGTGACGTCCGGTGAGCCCGAACAGCAGCAGAAAGCAGCAGAAAATGCGGCCCAGCAGCCGTCAGGCGAAGCGAAGGTGGGCGGAGCTGCCACAGGCGATACTTCAAAACCAGATACAACAGCCAACACAGAGCAGCAAGATACGGAAGCAGATGATGCAGCGGCCGGAACATCGGCGGACCCGGATGCTGCAGAAGCCATGACGGGTGAATTCGGGTTGATCGAACCGTCCTATACGCCAGCCGGCGTGCAGATCAAGGATACGCCGGAGCTGGAGGATAACGGTACACATGCGGTAATGCTGCGGTATAGCGGAACGTATAACTACACGATTGTGGAGGCGCGTCCGATAGATCGGGCAGTCGCGCTGACAGCCGGTGAGCTGATTGATATTGGTGGAAGCTTTGCCGTTCTGACAGGCAGCGAGCAGCAAACCCTGACCTGGATGAATGACGGCATCGAGTTCCGAATCACCAGTGCTGACTTACCTGTGAGCGAAATGATACAAATTGCCGCTTCTATGCAGGATCAATCGGGTAAATAAAACCCTATAGGACGGATGCAGACGGTTTAGAGTGTAAAAAGCTCTGCTACCGCCCGTATCCGTCTTTTGCCCATTCGCGGTCTAAGTGGTGTGCATCGCTTGTAGCCCGTTCATGGCAGAGGATGCTGGCAAACGTCCCCAGCTATTGACAGCCACGTTTCTGAACATTACCATTAACCTTTGGAAGTATGGATTTTCCAACATTCCAAATGATAATAGGTTTTGTTACAGGTTAACAATTGAAGAAGGTGACTGGATTTTGCAAGCACAATACAGATCGACCCGGGCCGAAATCAACCTGGATCACCTTGGCGCCAACTATGAAGCTTTTCGCAAGGCGTTGCCGGCGGATAAGCTGTTGCTGGTCTGTGTCAAGGCTAACGCCTACGGACACGGTGCCGTAGAAATTTCAAAGGAATTGGAACGTCTTGGTGCGGATTATTTGAGCGTCGCTTTTTTGGATGAGGCTTTGGAGCTTCGTCATGCGGGGATTGAACTGCCAATCCTTGTACTCGGCTATACCTCGCCGGAAGGCGTACAAACGGCATGGGAGCATGACATTTCACTGACTGTGTTCAGTGAGGATGTGCTGGAGGGTATCCGCCGACTGGACCGCAAAGGAAGCGAGCGCAAGCTGAAGGTGCACATCAAAATAGACAGCGGCATGGGAAGACTGGGGCTGCTGCCCGGAGAAACGGCTGTTGCCTTTGTCCGGCAGGCTGAGCAGTTGGAGCAAGTGCTGCTGGAGGGCTTGTATACCCATTTTGCCCGTGCGGATGAAGAAGACAAAAGCTATACACTGCTGCAATATGATCGGTTTCGGGGCGTGGTGGAAGCGCTAAGGGAACAGGGCATTGCCATTCCCATTGTACATACAGGCAACAGCGCGACCACCATTGATACCCCTTCCTTTTCCCCTAATCTGGTACGGATTGGCATCGGTATTTACGGTCTGTATCCGTCTGATGAGGTGAACCGGCAAGCTATTCAACTGTTGCCTGTGTTGTCCTTGAAGACGGCGCTGGTTTATACCAAGACGCTTCCTTCAGGCTGGGGAGTCAGCTACGGCACCCGGTATGTGACTTCCACGGAGGAGCACATTGGTACCCTGCCGATCGGCTATGCAGACGGATATTCCCGTATGCTGAGTGGAAAGGTTGAAGTGTTGATACGCGGTAGCCGCGTCCCGGTACTCGGCACAATATGCATGGACCAGTGTATGGTATCCTTACAATCTTTCGCAGAGGATGCGGAAGAAATTCAAATCGGCGAAGAGGTTGTTCTCATCGGCCAGCAGTCCGGTGAAGCGATTGCGGCGGATGAGCTGGCATCCAAGCTTGGTACGATCCACTATGAGGTGATCTGCATGATCGCAGACAGGGTCCCGCGTATATATACACGCGACAATGTTCCTGTCAGTCGAGTAAATTCGCTCCTTCCAACTCGCTGGAATTAATTTCATCACGCAAATTCCCTGACATAAGCAGGAGTTTTCGCAGAACATCTCGAAATATGTACAGAAGGAAAGAAAAAAGGGCTATAATTGTCAAAAGACGAACTAGGCTCCGCTGACACTTGTATTTCGGGGATCCAACGCCTGTACGAAAGCGAACAGCGTAGTTTATAATGGAATGCAGCATAGTTGATATACAAATGTCATATACATTCTTTTGTGTTCCGTTTGAATAAATTACCGGGAATAACGTAATAATGGTACAATGGCGACAAGGTTTTGGGGGTGGAAGAGAAGTTGGCCAATTTGCAGAACACCAAAAGAATAATGATCAGCTTGCCAGATCATCTCTTGCAGGAAGTGGACGGGATCGTAGCGATGGAAAATTCCAACCGTAGTGAATTTATTAGGCAGGCCATGAAGCTGTATGTAGGCGAACGTAAAAAACGTTACATTCGTGAAGCGATGCAGCGTGGATACATGGAAATGGCTAAAATTAACTTGACCATGGCATCCGAAGCCTTTCACGCGGAGGAAGATGCAAACAGCACCTTGGGCCGTACAGTTAGCGGGGTGTAATCCATATTGATCGTAAAGCGCGGCGACGTTTTTTTTGCAGATCTTTCACCCGTAGTCGGTTCCGAGCAAGGTGGCGTCAGACCTGTGCTGATCATTCAAAATGATATCGGCAACCGGTTTAGTCCCACCGTGATCGTGGCAGCCATCACCGCCCAGATTCAGAAGGCGAAGCTGCCCACACACGTGGAAATCGACGCGGCGACGCATGGCTTTGATCGCGATTCTGTCGTTCTACTGGAGCAAATCCGGACGATTGACAAGCAAAGGCTTACCGATAAAATCACCCATTTGGATGAAGAAACCATGCGCAAAGTGAGCGATTCGCTACAAATCAGTCTTGGCTTGATTGATTTTTAGCATACTGGAACGATGAGTGAAACGGGAAAAGGGCAGCGCTTGGGCGCTGTCCTTTTTTGCATGTTCGGGGAAAAATGCAGGCAGGGCCTGGCTTTCGCGTCACCTGCTGGCGCTTTGAATCTTTTTTTGTGATAATGAAAGACATAGTGTATGACAAGAGCTGTAAGGAAGAAGGGATAGGTTTGTCTAACGAGGAAACGAAGATGGCAATCGGACAGGAGCCGAACGAAGCAGAACGCCAGGAGCGGATTGTCAAACAAGTGGCGAAAGAGCTGTCGCTGGCGATCAAGCAAATCCGGACTACGATCAGCTTGCTGGATGAAGGGAATACGATTCCTTTTATCGCACGATACCGTAAGGAAATGACAGGAGAGCTGGACGAAAACCAACTGCGTGAAATTGAAGACCGGGCGCTGTATTTGCGTAACCTAGAGGATCGCAAGGTAGAGGTCATCCGCATCATTGAGGAGCAGGGCAAGCTGACAGAAGAGCTTCAGGCTGCTATCACCTCTGCGGTCAAGCTTCAGGAAGTGGAGGATTTGTATCGTCCGTATCGGCAAAAGCGCAAAACCCGCGCCAGCGTGGCGAAGGAACGGGGACTTGAACCGCTGTCCGCCTGGATCTGGAGCCAGCCGAAGCAGGGAGACGCTTTGAAAGAAGCTGAGAGCTATGTGAATGCAGAGCTGGGAGTCGAAAGTGCCGAGGCAGCGATTCAGGGAGCTTTGGACATTTTAGCGGAAAATATTGCAGACGATGCGACGATTCGCCAATGGGTGCGTCGATATACGCTCGATCATGGCATGTTGACCTCCGAAGCGAAGGATGCCGAGCAAGAGTCTGTGTATGAAAACTATTACAGCTATCGTGAGCTGGCGAAGAAAATGCCGCCGCACCGCATTCTGGCGATTAATCGCGGGGAGCGTGAGGGCATCCTGAAAGTCGGACTGGAGGTAGCGCCAGATTCGATTTACAATTACGTGGCAGGCCAAGTGATTAAAGGCCCGTCCGCTGTGGAAGAGCTGCTGCGCAGCGTCATTGAGGATGCGTATAAAAGATTAATCGCGCCATCGATTGAGCGTGAGGTGCGTGCTGAAATGACGGAGAAGGGCGAGCAGCAGGCCATCTCCATCTTTGCAGGCAATTTGCGCAGCCTGCTGCTGCAGGCTCCGATCAAAGGCCGCCGTGTACTCGGTGTCGATCCGGCTTATCGGACAGGCTGTAAGCTGGCGGTCGTCGACGACACGGGCAAGCTGCTGGAAGTGGCGGTGACCTATCCGACACCGCCGAACAATAAGAAGCGTGAGGCTGCCGAGAAGTTCAAGCAGCTGATTGCCCAATACGGCATTGAATTGATCGTTATTGGCAACGGAACCGCTTCACGTGAGACAGAGCAATTCGTAGCTGAAGTGATCGCGGAGATTGGCGACAACAACTTGGCGTATCTGATTGTCAACGAGGCAGGCGCGAGCGTCTATTCCGCCTCCAAGCTGGCGCAGGAGGAGTTTCCGGATTTGGACGTGGCCGAGCGCAGTGCGGCTTCTATCGCGCGCCGCGTGCAGGACCCGCTGGCTGAGCTGGTCAAAATTGAACCCAAAGCCATTGGGGTAGGCCAGTACCAGCATGATGTGTCGCAGAAGCATCTGGACGAAAGCTTGAAGGACGTTGTAGAATCGGCCGTGAACCATGTCGGTGTGGATGTGAACACCGCTTCTCCGGCGCTTCTGTCCTATGTAGCAGGAATTAACGCGACGATCGCCAAAAACATCGTTAAATACCGTGAGGAAAACGGTAAATTTACCAACCGCCGGCAGTTGCAAAAGGTTCCTCGTCTGGGTGCCAAAACCTACGAGCAATCGGTTGGCTTTATCCGTATCCCCGGTGGCGAAAATCCGTTGGACCGCACGCCGATTCACCCTGAATCGTATATGGTCGTAGACCGCTTGTTGGCCGAGCTGGGGATCAATGCTCATGATCTGGGTACCCAGGCTGCGGCCGAAGCCCTGAACGTGTCCAATATTGAGTCCTTGGCTGCGAAGCTGGAAGTCGGTGTACCGACGCTGCGCGATATTTTGGAGAGTCTCCAGCGTCCGGGACGTGATCCGCGTGATGAACTGCCGTTGCCGGTATTCCGCAAGGATGTGCTGAAGATCGAGGATTTGGCACCTGGCATGGAGCTTCAGGGAACCGTTCGCAACGTCATTGATTTTGGCGCGTTTGTCGATATCGGTATTAAAAGCGACGGACTGGTGCATATTTCACAGCTGCGCAGCGGCTTTGTGAAGCATCCGATGGATGTCGTATCTGTCGGTGATAATGTAACGGTATGGGTGCTGAATGTCGATTTGAAAAAAGGAAGAGTAGGTCTGACGATGAAACCCCCAGCAGAGGTGCAATCTCAGGCATAATATTTTATAAGAAGCCGCATATACTTCTTATGAGGAAATAACAAAAGCCGGGATCTCCGAACTTTTTCGGAGGCTCCGGCTTTCATTGTTGAAGTTCCTCTCGTTTAGCCGTTGTTGGCATCAAACTCCACACCAGGCGCTTTATGATAAAAAAACCAACAGTCATTCAGCAGCTTGATTTGGCGAAGGTCCTTTTTGTAAAAGGCCCGCATGAGCTGGTTGCTAAGCCATTGAGGCAAGTCAATCTCCCCCTCCGTGTGTTTCTGTATGTCTAGCATATGGGATGGATACCTAAAGTGTGCTTATGGATCGGGTTAGACTTTGCTTGTAATTTTGTAATATGCTTGTCAGTACGGAGTAAAGGAGGAGATTGGAGAAGGATGGAGTCCAGGTCCATGAACAATTCAATGAAGCCTGCCATGAGCAATCAAGAGCTTCAGGAGTGGGTGGAGCATATTTCACTGGAGAGCTTTGGCGTGCCGTTTCGCCATCAAGCCAGCTTCAATGCGCGCCTGTCTTCAACAGGTGGCCGGTATTTTATGAAAAGTCATCATATTGAAATCAACCCACATCAGCTTGCTGCTTACGGACGTTCTGAGGTTGAAAAAATTATTAAGCATGAGCTGTGCCACTATCATTTGCATTTGCGTGGAATGGGTTACCGGCATCGGGATGCCGATTTCAAAGCATGGCTGGCCCGTGTAGGAGGAAGCAGACATTGCCAGACTCTGCCGGAAAGATTGGAACGAAAGCCGCAGCCTTATCGTTACAAGCTGGTATGCGTCTCCTGTGGACAAGAATACTTGCGGAAGCGTAAAATGAATCCACAGCGTTACCGATGTGGTGCATGTGGAAATAAGCTTCGTTTGTTAGCGCTTGACAGCACCTTTTGAATCATGGTAAAGTAACTATACTGTATGAACATTTACAGTAATGTTCCCTGATAGCTCAGTTGGTAGAGCACTCGACTGTTAATCGAGTTGTCACAGGTTCGAGTCCTGTTCGGGGAGCCATGGAGAGGTACCCAAGTGGCTATAAGGGGACCCTCTGCTAAGGGGTTAGGCTGCGAAAGCGGTGCGAGGGTTCGAATCCCTCTCTCTCCGTTGGTTTTACACAGAAAAAGGACGCTTGTATGCATCGGAATGATGCTTGTGAGCGTCTTTTTTTGCTCTATACCTGTTTTGAAAAAATAGTGGTAGATTGAACCCGTTCATATAAAAAGACGACGTGCAGCGTACAGTATGAGGAACCATGTGGCCTGAGCTGCACGCAGCCAATGACTTCTAATTCACAGTGTCAGCCTCGACGGTTTTGAGTATGTTCAACAGAGCATGAGCGACACCATCCTCCGCATTGGTCAGGGTCACTTCGGCGCAGGCCGCCTTGATGTCGTCCTTGGCATTGCCCATGGCGATGCCTTTTCCTGCCATCGTCAGCATGGAAATATCGTTATAGCTATCTCCGATCGCTACGGCCTCCTGCATGGGAATGCTCAGGTGATTCGCCAGATAACGCAAAGCGTTACCTTTGGAGGCATCCTTGTGCTCGACTTCAAAGTTATGGTCAGAAGAAATGACCATATTCAGGCTGCCGAAATTCCGGTAACGCTCACGTCCCCGCTCCAGCTTGGCCTGATCAAAGGAGAAGCATAGTACGTTATAGATCTGCGTATCCTGTGGAATATCCTCGTATGAGGCGATGTGAGTAAGTCCTGTCTGGTCATATTGCTTTTCGGCTGCCTGCAATAGAGTATCCAATGGAATATCGGGATTCGTGCTTAACAGGCGATCCATTTCCACCGCAAGCAGCTGATGTCCGTTTTGCGGAGAATAAATAGCCCGATCTGTCATGACCTCATAGTAAAAATCATGTTCGCGCAGCCAGCTCAGCACATCAAAGGTCTCTTCCCGATCCATAGGGATAGAGGCAAGCTGACGGCGGTGTATATCATGCACAGTTGCCCCGTTTGCTCCAATGACGGGGGCTGCGAGTCCAGCTTCCTCCAGTTTGACCCAGGCATCATAAGATGCTCTGCCGGTAGCAATTGCCACCTGTACGCCTTGCTGCTGTGCCTGGCGTATGGCCTTCGCGTTCACTTTGCTTATTTTTCCTTCCTCATTCAGCAGCGTTCCATCCAGATCAATTGCAAACAGTTTCATTTCTCCATCTCCTGTCTTTTTTATACTCTTGTATGGGGCTTGAACTAGAACTGGCGATCTTCGTTTTATGAGGGGACAATAACTTCAATATCATGACGCTGGAGAAGTTCCAGCATATCCGGGTCTGGCAAGCGGTCGGTGATCACAATATTGACTTCGGACAGGTCGGCAAAGCGGTAAGGAAAATTTTGTCCGAATTTGGAATGGTCGGCAAGGACAATGACCTGATCGGCCTGCTTCATCATCTGATGCATCAGCATACCGTCCTCTTCATGAACAACGCTCAGTCCATGGGCTGTTATACCTCCAACCCCGATAAAAGCTTTGTCTACAAAATAGTGGGACAAGGTGGCGATGACGGAGGAGCCGTATACATAGCGGTGTTCTTTTTGTAGGCGGCCGCCCAAGAGATGAATGGAGACACCGTCTTTGCCAGAGAGTACGTCAGCCTGATTAATAGAATTGGTGATGACCGAGCATTCCTGCACATTTAGCTTTTCTGCACACGCCTGCACGGTAGTAGAGGAATCCAAAATGATGCGATCCTTATTTCGTATCATGCTGGCGGCCAGTTGTCCGATCACTTGCTTTTCCGTGGATAGAGTGAGTAGTCTTTCATTATAGCTTCTAATAGAATCGTGATCGAGTGAAGGGAGTAGAGCGCCGCCGCGGGTGCGAATAATCTTTTGATGCTCCTCCAGCTTAACCAAGTCCCGACGAGCCGTATCCCGGGATACATTAAAAATTTCGCAAATATCGTCTACCGAAATGCGTTTGTGAAGCCGCAAGTAATGAAGGATCTGTAGCATTCGTTCTTCCTGGTACATAAGTAAGCTCCCTTGGTATAAAGTAATTTCGATTTTGTAAGTTATTATAAGTAAATGTAAGTTAGTTTGCAATAAAATATGCATGAACATTCTGGTTTTGAATACATTAGCTACAAATCATAAGTGAACATGCGTTTTATAATTGCAGCAAACAGCTTCATTTTAAAAAATTAAAATTAAGTATTGCCATTCTATCATCTATTTGATATACTCTTTCTTGTCGCCAAGTTGGTACTACATAAAT
>NZ_JAFFQR010000112.1:694718-755515 GCF_020736845.1 Paenibacillus farraposensis | reverse complement strand
CGTTGGTCAAGGGGTTAAGACACCTCCCTTTCACGGAGGTAACAGGGGTTCGAATCCCCTACGGGTCATTGTTGTCTTGATAGATTACATGTTGCATGCTTAAGGGGTATTCCTGAGGTCTGGTCTAATGGCGGACAGCTTGGATGAACAGCATGAGCCATTAGCTCAGTTGGTAGAGCACCTGACTTTTAATCAGGGTGTCGAAGGTTCGAGTCCTTCATGGCTCACCATTTATATTTTGTTATGCGGTCGTGGTGGAATGGCAGACACGCTATCTTGAGGGGGTAGTGAGCGTACGCTCGTGGAGGTTCGAGTCCTCTCGACCGCATCAATGGAATGAACGGAAAAGTCTCTCGCAGTAGAGGCTTTTTTTGTTTGCGTAGTGATGCAAAAAAAGTAATCATTCTAATGAAATAATGATTAAATAGTATAATATAACGACATAATGTTATAAAATGATAAGTATAAACTTACGAAGTGACGGTGAAAAATTATGGACACTCAACTGTTAGGAAATATATCAGAAAATATTTTGGGCTTGTTTCCGATTGTGAAGAAGAAGTTTTTCACCTACGGTCCGCTCGATTTCCCATTACATTTATCGCCTAATAACTTTCAGGTTTTATTGCTGCTGCGCGAGGTACGCTCGTCAACGGTATCGGATTTGTCCAAACAGCTTAATGTTTCACGTCCGAACATGACTCCTCTTTTGGACAAGCTGGTGGAGCATGGGCTGGCTGATCGCCAGTCCTGTGACTCGGATCGCAGAGTCGTAAACGTGGCCATTACTGAAGAGGGCGATGCTTTTTGTGAACAGGTATTTCATGTATTTTCCGGTAAAATCCAGGAGAGACTGGTGTTCTTGCCGGAAGAGGATTTATTGCGCCTGAGTGAAGCGTTGAATGAATTGAAGCAGATTTTACTTAAAATCGACAACTCCACTCCGTAATTGGTATACACAAGATGACTGGGGGCGCCGCCGTTTTCTTCGGAAAACAGGCGGTTTTTGTTGTATAATGTGGTATAATAAAAGCCAACATACATAATTCGGCAATTGGGGCACATGTGATCTTTGAAATGGAACCAGGGGACATGATATCGTTAATAGAGAGCCTGCTAGGGAGGAAGGAACTTCTATGCAATCTATTTACCAACGTATTGAGCAACTTATCAAGGAACGGGGAATGACCAAAAAAGCGTTTTGCGAGCAGTTGGGGATTAGTACGGGCAACTTTGGAGATTGGAAAAGAGGAAAAACGACGCCGGGCACGAATAAACTCATTGAGATCGCTTCGTTTTTTAATGCCAGTCTGGATTGGATTATGCTGGGACGAGAGGTGCAGGGTGAGGCCTTGAAGGAGTCGAAGGACCTTTATTTTTTTGGAGCTTCAGGGCAACTGAATTGCCAGGGGGAATCGCTTGGTAAGGCAGAAAAGGATTTTATACTTGAGTATATTGAATTTACTCGTTTTCGTAAAGAGAAAAATCAGAGCAATTCCACTATTGAATAATGTTTTTTGAGTTTTGACGAAAAATCACCTGAATAAGTGAGCATTTTGCATAAACCCAGCAAGCGTCTTCTGATCGAATGATCTTGCTTAAGTAAGAATGAGTAGGCTTGAAATGAGGTTTCAATAGTGAAAGTTACGGTGTTGGAGGGGAAGTATTTTGGGAGATCAAACGATTTATCAGCGGATTGAAGCTTTGATTAAGGATCGGGGCATGACCAAGAAGGCATTTTGTGAAAAGCTTAAAATCAGTTCAGGAAATCTCGGCGATTGGAGAAGAGGAAAGACGACGCCTGGTACGGCGCATTTAATTCAGATTTCCGACTTTTTTAACGTTTCGCTCGACTGGTTAATGAAAGGGATCAAGCCGGGGGAAGGTGTCCTTCAGGAACAAAAGGCTGCTTATTTTTTTGGGGTGATGGGGCCATTGGATTGCCAGGTAGAAGATCTGAATGCAGATGAACAGAATTTTATTTTGGAATATGTTGAATTTGCGAAATACCGTAAGCAAAAAAATGAGAATAACAAAGCAAAGCCAGAATGATCTCCTCGTTAAATACCCAGAATGAAAACCCGTAAAACGGACTGGCGGGTTCGAATTACGAGTTTATTTAGGGTATATGGGGTTAGATTGCTATTTATGCAACTGGACTTCTTATATTGTTAATTTTATAGTATTGATGCCTCCTTATAATCGTTATCGTCAATGTTCAGAATTGCAGCAACTTTTTTTCTGTACCTATGTGCTCTGCGGGTGCCATGAATCAGATTGGATAAACGTGAAGGCGGAATGTTGTGTTCTTCGCAAAATGTTTTCTGATCCATTCGAAGTTCGACAAGCCGTTGTTTGATGGCCCACCCGAAGGAGGTGACAGGCATTTTGTTGTTCAAGAGAAATCGCCCCTTACGGATTTTTGCAGAATAATTGGTGTGTTATAATAATCATCAGTAAACATGTTAGAATTAACCATCTGAAACCATGATACACTTTTATGCGTGTTTTTACAATCGTAAATGCGTTATTTTATCAAAATAATTACTTGAATAAGTTATAGATGGCTTGGATCGTCCGTCTAGAGCCTGCCACGGTGTGGAAGTATGTATGTTAGGGAAAAAGCACTCTGCCGCTTGAAGAAAGTGGAAGAGTGCTTTTCGTGCTGCGGCCGGATGGTGGACGCAACCATTAGGGGGATGCCGGAAGGCGCTTGGATAAGCCAGGCGCGGAAAACGGCCTCACTTCATCCGATTGACTCTTGCGAGTCCAATAAGGGGGTTGAGTGATGTAGGAGCTGGACCAATGCCTGTAAAGCAGCTCGTGCTGAAATGCGGCTGGCTCAGGCGCATTGAGCGTTGTCCAGACGGTGAGCAGTTCGCTGGTCGTACGCTCGATGAAAGGATTCTTTTCCTCGTAAGGTGTATTCAGCAGCTTGGAAGCATCCTCGACACAAAAGGACACCACTGCGGCAAGATAGCCGTGAATCGTCTGCTCCATATCATTTCCCAGGAGGAAGTTGATCCAGGTATGAACGGTAGCGAGCGTGCCAGTTGCGCTGTACTGAATGAGGCTCTCCTCAAGCTGATCAAATTCAAGCCAAGGATAAAGAGCTTTAGCTAGCTTGATCAGGCGCTGACCGGATAGACGTGACTCTTGCGTGTGCTGTAGAGACGAACGCTGGGTGTGCAGCATCTTATCAATAAGAGCCATGCGCCAGCCGTCCTCCTGCTGAATGGCGGCATACAGGCTTTTGATAGCCATGCCATCCAAGGCTGTGAATTGGGTATACAAGACGTCCCTCATGTAATGCACCAGGTCTTGCAGGCATGTCAATCGTCCATTACGGAACAACTCCTCCAATCCATAAGAACGGGTAAAGCCGCCGACGGGCAGGGAAGGGTCCAACAGTAATGCATAATTCAGCAAGCGGTTGCCATTGTTCAGGGGAGTTCACCTCCTTAAATGAGATTTTTTGTTATATTGATTGACATTCAAGTTGTATCTAACGAGTCTTTTTAATATTTTATGTAATATATATTCACATTTATAAGCCTGGAATGTCAAATTGAATATTTCTATAACTTCGATTTGTTATGAAAAGTAACACGGAAAAAAATTATTATATTTGGGTTTACAAATACAAGCTAAGGTAGTATAATAAATCTGTTGCCTCAAAACATTATGATTTGCGGTCGTGGTGGAATGGCAGACACGCTATCTTGAGGGGGTAGTGGGCGTACGCCCGTGGAGGTTCGAGTCCTCTCGACCGCATAATAGGTGAGACAGAACTGCAAAAAAGCATCCTGACACGTTTTGCGTGAAGGATGCCTTTTTTTGTATTCGGAATGATTCTTTTTGTATTCATAAGTCTCATTTTTCCTGCAAAAGCTTTTTAATATCTCCCGCCAGCTTATCCGGCGTTGTTTGCGGTGCATAGCGCTTAAATACGTTGCCTTTCCGTGTGATTAAGAATTTCGTAAAATTCCACTTGATCGCTTTGGAGCCTAATACCCCTGGAGCTGTACTGGTAAGATATCGAAATAAAGGGTGTGCCTGATCTCCATTAACATCCGTCTTGGCGAACATCGGGAAGCTGACTCCGTAATTGAGCTGGCAAAACTCCGCAATCTCCTCGCTGGAACCCGGTTCTTGCTTGGCAAATTGGTTGCTTGGGAACCCCAAAATTTCAAGCCCCTGTTCATGGTAATGGTCGTACAACTCCTGCAGCGCTTTATATTGAGGGGTTAGTCCACATTTGCTGGCCGTGTTCACGATAAGCAAAACTTTTCCTTCATAAATGGACAATGGAATCTCTTTCCCCTGCAGGGACGTGGCGGCATATTCATAAATGTCCATCGTATCTCTCCTTATCAGATATTTTACAATCAAATTGTAAACAATTAATAAAGAAATGGCAAGTTTGCAATAGATGTAATTAGCATTCATTTGATTTTGTAAAATCGTATTTTGCTCAAAATGGCAAATCGCGCTGTAAATGGAGCGAATTGCGGTGTTTCTTCTCTTACGCCAATATTGACATGCCTGTCATTTTCAAAAAGAGGTAAAAAACAGAGCTTTAAGGAGATGGGAGAAGCATATTTGAATTGTAAGCGTTATTATTGACACTTTGTGCTCTAAAGACCGATTTATAACCCTGTAGGTGAGCTTTACAGTGCTCCTCGTGCGGGTGTATGATTCAAGACGTAATTTCAAATTAACAAGAATGAACAAGCAACAAATTATCTAATCGCTGAATTTTGCAGTAGCAAAAGCGGGGGAACCAATCGGGATGTATACGGCTTTGGAAGCCGTAGTCCTATGGGGTGAATTTTTCGGCCAAGTGCCGGAAATAGGGCGACTCTCACGTCCGAATCCGACAGCTAACCTCGTAAGCGTACAGGGAGAGGCAACAAACCGCCGTGTAGCCATGGTTTATTTGATCATGGATATGTAAGAAGCCGGAGGAAAAGCCTTTTTCCTTTGGCTTCTTTTTTGTTGTCTTTTTATACCGGGAGAGGAGTTACAGATGGAAGGTCGGTTAATCATTGTCACTGCACCGAATGAAGCGGGCAGAAGTTTTGTGAAATTGCTCATGTTCAAAAAACTGGCGTTTGCGGTACTCACCAATAGCGCTCAGGAGGAACGACAGCTCAAAAAAATGGGCGTGGAGCATATTGTACGCATCAATACGATGCAAACGGGAAAATGGAATTTTCCCAAAAAAGAAATCGGCAGCGTGTATTTGTTCGAAAACAGCATGAATCTGACTTGCCGTTTCCTGCAAATATGTCGGCCACTGACATCAGATTTGGTCTATGTCATTACGCACGGCTGTAATCCACAAGGAATTTATCGGGGATTGGGAGCGGACCATGTGATCTACACATTGAATGGAGAGGTGGGTTTTCTGCTGAACGGATAAGCGCTTAAACATAGTAGTTTTATATGGATGTTGGACTAAAAATAACGATTAGAGAAGCGATACGGGAGGGTATGAACATGATGGATCTATACATGCTGCTCGTGATGGCTGTGAGTTATGGGACGATACTGCTATTTGTACGCTGGTGTGATGCGCAGACCTCCAGAGGAGGACGAAGAGTATGATTGTTGTCCTTGGGCTTACAGCTGTTGTGCTTGTGTATTTAATTTACGCGCTCCTGAACCCTGAAAAGTTCTAATCAGCTAAGTGATAAAGCAGACAGGAACAGCAGATCAAGGATCAGGCAGCAGAGGCGGCGAGCTTAACGCAAACGTGTGCACTCGATTGGCGGTCCAGATCCCGTCTGTTGTTCTACACGCAGGAGCATTTCGGAGGAGGAATAGAGGATGGAGCTGCTGCAAATTGGACTTGTGATTGTCGTATTGCTGCTCTTGGTAAAGCCGGTAGGCACTTATATGTATCATGTGTTCTCGAATGAATCAAATTGGACGGATCGGATTTTTGCTGGAACGGAAAAGCTGATTTATAAGATTGTAGGCTTGAAGCAGCCGAAAAATATGCGCTGGACTACGTACGTTATGAGCTTTCTTGCTACCAATGTCGTGCTTGTGATCATCAGTTATGTGCTGCTGCGCTTGCAAGGAATGCTTCCCGGTAACCCGGCTGGAAATAGCAATATGGAAGCGACCTTGGCCTTTAACTCGGTAATCAGCTTTATGACCAATACGAATCTCCAGCATTACAGTGGAGAAAGCGGACTTACGTATCTGACACAGATGGCGTTTGTCACGATGATGATGTTCACGTCGGCGGCTTCCGGGCTTGCTGTTGCTGCGGCTTTTATGAGAGGAGTTACGCGGCGCGGCGAAGGGCTCGGGAACTTCTTTCAGGATTTTATCAAATCGGTTACCCGGATTTTTCTGCCGCTGGCCTTTGTGCTGACACTGGTGCTGGTTGGATTAAAAGTACCGCAGACACTGCAGCCTACGGCGAATATTACGACGCTGAGCGGAACTCAGCAGCAGATTGCTTTGGGACCTATTGCTTCATTGGAGTCCATCAAGCATCTCGGTACCAACGGGGGTGGTTATGCAGGAGCCAATTCTGCACATCCTTTTGAGAATCCAAGTCCCTGGACGAACGTGCTGGAAATTTTGGCGATGTGGGTGATGCCGGCTTCGCTGCCGTATACTTTCGGATTGTTTGCCCGTAATCGCAAGCAGGGCTGGGTTATTTTTAGCTCGATGATGGTATTGTTCCTCATTTTTCTATCCATTACGTACGTGTCTGAAAAGGCGGGGAATCCGCTGATACAGGCGCTGGGTGTGGATGCTTCTCAAGGAAGTATGGAAGGAAAAGAGGTGCGCTTTGGCATTGGGCAATCGGCATTATTCACTGCGGTGACGACAGCGGCGACGACCGGTTCGGTCAATAATATGCATGACACACTAACCCCGCTGGGTGGTATGGCCGCTTTGGGAGAAATGATGCTCAACGTCATTTTCGGCGGTAAAGGTGTCGGGCTGATGAATATGCTGATGTATGCGATTCTGGGTGTGTTCATATGCGGATTGATGGTCGGAAGAACGCCGGAGTTTATGGGGAGAAAAATTGAAGGCAAGGAAATGAAGCTGATCGCGATTGCCATTTTAGTGCATCCGTTTCTCATTCTAGCCCCGACTGCGCTCGCCTTTATGAGTCATTGGGGATATGATGCGGTCTCAAACCCCGGATATCACGGGTTGACTCAGGTGCTCTATGAATATGCATCATCTGCGGCAAATAACGGTTCGGGATTTGAAGGTCTTGCGGATAACAACGTGTTTTGGAACGTCACAACAGGGGTTGTTATGTTCTTTGGACGATATGTGTCTATGATTGCACTGCTGGCTGTAGCGGCTTCGTTGAATGCCAAAGCGCCGACCCCAGTGACGATGGGCACACTTCGCACGGACAATAAGCTGTTTGGGGCTATTCTGATCGGAGTAGTGCTCTTGATTGGTGCATTGACCTTTTTACCTGTAATCGTTTTGGGGCCTGTTGCCGAATTTTTGACCATGTAAAGATGTATGAAGAACATGAGAATGGATGAACGAGGTGCTTGATCATGAAGGAACAACGTAAACGCATGCTGGACAGAAGCATCTTGAAGCATGCGGTCAAGGATAGTTTTATAAAATTAAATCCGATGATCATGATGAAAAATCCCGTCATGTTTGTCGTGGAGATCGGTACACTGGTCGTGCTGTTGATGCTGCTGTTTCCCGGTTATTTTGGGACCGGGAAGGAAATGGGCTTTAATCTGGCTGTTTTTGTTATTCTGCTGTTCACGCTGCTTTTTGCTAATTTTGCCGAAGCGCTCGCGGAGGGACGGGGGAAGGCGCAGGCTGCCTCGTTGAAAAAATCCAAGCAGGATACAAAAGCCAACAAGCTTGTCGGGAATAACATTCAGGTAGTTAACTCAACAGAGCTGCGCAAAGGCGATATTGTAGTGGTCTCCCAGGGCGAGATGATTCCGGGTGACGGTGAGGTTATTGAAGGACTGGCCTCGGTGGATGAATCAGCGATAACAGGGGAATCGGCTCCGGTCATCAAGGAATCGGGCGGTGACTTTTGCTCGGTAACCGGTGGTACGCGGGTAGTGAGCGACCGAGTCAAGGTGCGGATTACGACAGAACCAGGCGAGACGTTTATTGATAAAATGATTTCGCTCGTGGAAGGGGCAAAGCGGCAAAAAACGCCGAATGAAATTGCACTGAACACGCTGTTGATCAGCTTGACGATTATTTTTTTGATCGTAGTGGTCACGCTGGCCCCGATTGCCCGTCATTTTAACATTGATTTGCCTGTTCCGGTATTGATTTCGTTGCTGGTTTGCCTGATTCCGACCACGATTGGTGGGCTGCTTTCCGCGATTGGGATTGCCGGTATGGACCGGGTTACCCAGTTTAATGTGCTGGCAATGTCAGGCAAGGCGGTGGAAGCATCCGGGGACATCAACACGATGATTCTCGACAAAACAGGTACAATCACCTTCGGGAACCGGATGGCTAGTGAATTCGTGCCCGTAGGGAACGTGGAAAAGGCAGAGCTAGTGAAATGGGCAGCGATGAGTTCCATAAAGGATGAGACGCCTGAGGGACGCTCGGTACTGGAATTGATGCGCAAGCAGGAATATACGCTGGAAGAAACCCTTGCGACAGGCGGAACCTTTATCGAGTTCAAGGCGGAAACCCGGATGAGTGGTATGGATCTGGCCGATGGCCGAAAGGTACGCAAGGGAGCGGTGGATTCTGTTCGGCAATGGATCATATCGCAAAAAGGCCATGTTCCAGCCGATCTGGAGGAAAAAGCAAACCAGGTCGCCTCTGAAGGAGGTACGCCGCTGGCAGTCGCGCTGGATGATCAGATATACGGCATTATTTATTTGAAGGATACAGTGAAGCCAGGCATGAAGGAGCGGTTTGACCAGCTCCGGGAAATGGGTATTCGTACGATTATGTGTACCGGGGACAATCCGCTCACCGCTGCTACCATTGCACGTGAAGCAGGTGTGGACGATTTTGTAGCTGAAAGCAAACCGGAAGATAAAATAGCGGTTATTCGCCGTGAGCAGGAACAGGGCAAGCTGGTGGCCATGACCGGTGACGGCACCAATGATGCGCCTGCGCTGGCCCAGGCAGATGTCGGTCTCGCCATGAATAGCGGGACGGTCGCGGCCAAGGAAGCGGCCAATATGGTGGATCTGGACTCCGATCCGTCCAAAATTATCGAGGTGGTCGCGATCGGCAAGCAACTGCTCATGACACGCGGCGCGCTGACAACGTTTAGCATCGCGAATGATGTTGCCAAATATTTTGCCATTATCCCGGCGATGTTCATGCTGGCCATTCCGCAAATGGGCGCTTTGAATGTCATGGGACTTGGCTCCCCGCTGTCAGCTATTTTGTCGGCGCTGATCTTTAACGCGGTTATTATTCCGCTCCTGATTCCGCTGGCCATGAGGGGGGTAAAGTATAAGCCGATGAGCTCGGACCGTCTGCTCGGACGGAACCTGCTGATTTATGGTTTAGGCGGTATGGTGGTGCCGTTTGTCGGCATCAAGGCCATTGATTTGCTGGTGCATTTGTGGATTTAAGCAGCCTGGATGAGGATGCATTTCAGATACAGTGGACGGAAAGGGTGAGTCATATGAGTAGCTTTTATCGAATGATGTCTGGGCGCAAATATGCTGCACACGAAAAAGCCGGCTCTGCCGGACGAGACAATAATCAGCTTGCAAAGCCGGAGACTGAGGCGGGGGGACAACCGGAGATACAGGAGATGCGAGGAAGCGCGGTCATTGCAGTTGCCCTGCGAACCTCGGTGCTGATGATCCTCTTGTGCGGCTTGGCTTACCCGCTGGTCAGCACAGGAGTCGCACAGGTATTGTTCCCGCAGCAGGCGGACGGCAGTATGCTGCGGGATACGAAGGGACAGGTGATTGGCTCTGAGCTGATCGGGCAATCCTTCACGAATCCGGCGCTATTCCAGGGCCGGGTATCGAGCGTTGACTATAACGGGGCTGGTTCAGGCTCAAGCAACTATGCCCCGTCGAATCCGGCCTTGATACAGCGGATTCAGGATTCCATTGCGGTTTGGCAGAAGCAGAATCCGGATGTGCCGATTAGTCAGGTTCCGGTGGACCTGATTACAAACTCCGGCTCAGGTCTAGACCCGCATATCTCGCCACAGGCAGCTCAGGTGCAAATCCCGCGTATAAGCCGCCTGACGGGCATCCCGCAGGATCAGCTGAAAGCAATGGTGGAGGCGCTAACCGAGGGTCGCAGTGGCGGAGTATTCGGAGAACCGCGTGTGAACGTGCTCAAGCTGAACCTCGCGCTTGAAGCGGAGCTGGAGGCAGCGCCTGCCAAGCGTTGAGTATAGAATGTAAAAAAAGGTATCCCGCCGCCGCTTTTTTGGCTAAAGGGATACCTTTTTTTGGTATAAGGGGTTGTCGATCGGATGCTTAACCTGAAATCGTCTGAATAATAAGGATCACATTCAAGACAATAATGATAGCTGTCACGATCCAGGTTAATACTTTTTGCCACATTTTGTTGGCGAATTCACCCATGTGCTTTGGATCACTTGTAAAGAGCAATAGTGGGATGATGGCAAAGGGCAGCTGGATGGACAAAATGACCTGACTCAGTACAAGCAGCTCTTCCGCTCCTTTTTCACCGGCGATCGCAGTGACGATTACCGCTGGAATGATAGCAATGAGCCGGGTCACCAGGCGGCGCAGCCAAGGTGAGAGACGAAGGTTGAGAAAGCCTTCCATAACGATCTGTCCAGCTAACGTACCCGTTACGGTCGAATTCTGACCCGAGGCAAGTAATGCCACGCCGAATAGAATGCTTGCGAGTGTGGTTCCCAGCAGAGGCGACAGCAGATAGTAGGCGTCGCTGATTTCTGCCACATCTGTTCTACCGGCGCTATGGAACACCGCTGCTGCCACGATCAAAATGGCAGCATTAATACATAGAGCAAACATAAGCGCGATACTGGAATCCCAGGTTGCAAATTTGATAGCTTCTCGTTTACCTGCTGAAGTCTGCTCAAATTTGCGAGTTTGTACAATGGATGAATGCAGATACAGGTTGTGGGGCATTACGGTAGCGCCCATAATACCGATAGCGATATACAGCATGCTTGGGTTGGTCAAAATTTGTGAATCAGGCACAAATCCGCCGAACACACCGCTCCATGATGGCTGTCCCAATATGAGATTGATGCCAAAGCACCCTGCAATCGTCGCCATTAGCACAATGACCAATGTTTCCAAAGCCCGAAAACCTTTGTTTTGCAGCAATAAAATGAGCATGACATCAAATGCAGTAATGATAACACCATACAGCAGTGGTAGACCGAACAACAGCTTCAGTGCAATGGCTGAACCGATGACTTCGGCCAAATCCATGGCTGCAATGGCAATTTCGCATAAAAACCACAAGCCGACTGCGACGGGACGACTATAGGCATCGCGGCACATTTGTGCCAAATCTTTACCTGTGGCAATGCCAAGCTTGCCGGATAAGGCTTGCAACAGGATAGCCATCAGGTTAGAGACCAGAATGACACTAAGTAGTGTGTAGCCAAATTTCGATCCACCTGCTATGTCTGTGGCCCAGTTGCCTGGGTCCATATAGCCGACAGCAATCATATAACCGGGTCCGGCAAAGGCAAGAAACTTCCGAAACCAGGTGCCATCCTTAGGGACACTCAAGGAGCGCTTCGCTTCCGACAGTGAAGCGATTTCCGCCAAGTTGCCCTTTATACTTTTCATACGCTCCACCTTCTTTATTCATGATGAAATATAGTATTAGTAACATGACAATTGCACTATCTCCATTGTACACACACAATAGTTTTTGTCTAGTGCAACTTTTGTGCGGTTAAGCAAATTCATCATATTTTTAAAGTAATTTTGATTAAAATGATTCATTTTGTGCAGTTTGTTTAAAGTACATACGAGAAGGAAAGCATAATTGATATGACGATAGATTCCTGCGAAATACCGACCATTTGACATCATCGCCAAAATTCATTAAGATTGCTTAGGTGATTTTTCTGGTCATCAGGTACGGAACAAATTTGAAAATACGGGTGATATGATGTCTTACAGACCGAATATTGTTAATTTCACGCTGGCTGGCAGCAACGAAAAAGAAGGACTATATGAATTTAAAATGAGTTTGGCTGATGGAACGGAATGCCGCGTTTTTTCTCAACGTAAACCGGAGTGGACTTTGACGAATATTAGTCGACTGCTAACGACGCCTTGCCCGGTATGCCATAAGGATTTTATCTGCAAGTGCATGGATCAGTTTGAGGGAGAGATTGCAGAGCAGATTCATGCCAAACAGTTGTATGAGAAGGCATTGAGCTAGTTTTCGAACGGTTCAAAGTCTATACATTTTTAAACAAGCGTCGAATGATTTCGGCGTTTTTTTGTTATATGTATATGGTTGATTGTATTTGTATAGTTGATCTTATGGAGGTGAATGCATTATGAAGCAGTCTGAGCATTTGGATCATTCGATTGTGCTCGTAGATGGGGTATGCCATTTTTGTCAGGGTGCGGTCCGCTTCATTATCAAGCGTGATCCCGAGGGAATATTCCACTTTGGGTCCCTGCAATCAGAGGAAGGACAAAGGCTTTTGCGTACAGGAGGATTATCAGCAAATCAGCTGGATACATTCGTCCTGATTGAAGACGGCACGTATTATACCAGGTCAACTGCGGCCTTGCGGATAGCCAGATGTCTTCGTTTTCCGTACCCGCTGGTTTATGTTTTCGTCCTGGTTCCCTGCGTTGTGCGTGATGCTGCCTATAACTGGGTGGCACGTAACCGGTACCGCTGGTTTGGAAAAGATGAAGAGGATCAATGTGAGATCCCCCCACCAGAGATTCGGCAACGATTTTTTTAGCTGCTAAGGATTTAAGATGCAGAGGGATCGGGCTTCCTTTTAGAGTGATGTCTGCGGATCAGCCATATTATAATGGCTGCTATCAGTATCAAGCCTGCAATAGCTACATACAAGATATGTCGTAAATTTGGTACGTTGATGGATAATTTTAGCTCATTGGATTCCAAGGGGGCGATATCCCAACGCAGTGTTTTTCCGTCTTGGGATACACTGTCCGCATTGCTGGCTGCCGGCTCAATGGGCAGGGACAGGCTAAAGTTAAGATCAAGCTGCCGCTCCAGTAATTTACGCGCGAACACATTCATATTCTTAAATTTGTCACTCAGTCCCCTGGCTTCTTCAGGAAGCATCTGTGGCAGATCCAGGTTCATCGTAAGATCATAATTCGTAGTAAAAAAATGTTGGGTCACAACGCGTTTGATTTTTAATCCCTCAGGCAGATTGAATCCTTGATTGGGATTTTTTCCGTTGGTGCTCCAATCTCCTTGATAATGCCCCTTGATGTGATACCCCTTTCTGCCTTGCTCAGCTAGCGGCTGCACGTCCACATTGTTGCTTTGAATACGCTTGGCTAATTGATCCAGCAGCCCCGGATTGTCCAACATCACCAGCGTCTGATTATTCACACTGAACGATGCATCCATATCGATACTCCGGTCGAGATGAACAACGACATGAATATCCCCCCGAGCACAGGAGGTAAGGGTAGACAGGCAGAACAGCAGCGCAAAAACGCGCAGGAATGGCTGAATACGATGCTGCCGATGTTGGTCCCAACCAAGGTTGTTTCCTGTTTGTTTCATGATTTGCACCTTCTTTAATATACATACTTTTATTTGACGTTTGGATATCTTCTATATATTACATATTCAGAGGACAAAAATCGAATGATATGACAGAAAGAAAAAGATTATATTTTATCAAGAAAGTTTTAATATATAAAATTTGGTTAATAGCATAAAAAAAGTGTTTATGCATCGATGCTAAGCAGGGAACCGGGAGAGAGGCTGGACCCAAAAAAAGGCTACAGCGACGATCGGCATGATCTATGTTATTGTCGGCAAGGTCGGCGGTGATCATGTGGAGGTTATGGGGATTATGAAATCAGGTAACGCGGAAGCCTGCCTCTCAGAATTGCGCAAACAAGGCTTAGTAGCGGGGATTAGCCTGTGAGGATCGCAAGTGATTCATAGGAAACAATTATAATAAGATCCCGCAAAAAACGTGCTGATGAGCAAATAGTGTCTGGATTCACGCTTTTTTGCAAGTATACTGGCTTGGGCCGCCTTTTTCGTGGCAAGCCGCGGGTTCAACTTGAATTGTCTGCAACACGGGAGTACATTCATTAAAACCAGAATTGCATGGACGAAAATGAGCTGTTGTGTGGCGGGGAGGAATAAAATTGGAGAGCTTCAAGCGTAAATCACCCGAGGAAATACTGGATTCCATTCATAAACTGCACCGGGGCAGGCTTAAAATTTATATTGGTGCGGTCAGCGGTTCGGGCAAAACGTACCATATGCTTCAGGAAGGCCAATCGCTTCAGCAGGAAGGCATAGATGTAGTGATTTGTGCGGTCTCGACCATGCAGCGCCGTGAAACTGTGGAACAGGTCGGCACGTTGGAGCGAGTGCCCAGTATTCATTGGATGCAGGATGGTGTGAAGCAAAAAGATTTGAATGTGGAAGCTTTGGTGAAACGCAATCCCGAAGTGGTACTGGTAGACCATTTGGCCCACCGTAACCGGGCGGGAGCTCCATTTTCAACCAGGCTGGAGGATATTCAATATTTGCTGGAGCTGGGGATTAGCGTCATTACGACGGTCAATGTCTATGAACTCGAGGGGATTACGGAGTGGGTGTACCAGCTGACAGGGATTGAAGCGGCATCTACAGTTCCGGTCGATACACTGGAGCTGGCGGATGAAATCCGTCTGATTGATGTCACACCAGAGACGATTTTAGAGCGAATGGCGAAAGGGTATATGCATGCGCCCAATCCTGAAATGTTTCACCGGGGAAATCTGGGGAAACTGCGGGAGCTGGCGCTTCGATTGGTGGCAGAGGATGTGAACGACTCACTGGAGCGGCACCGGGAGGAATTAGGTCTGTACGGGGCGTCAGGAGTCGCAGAACGGATTTTGGTGCCTGTCCAATATCATTGGAACGGATCTATTTATGTTCGCAGAGGGGAGCAGGTCGCCAAGCGGTTGGGTGGAGATATGCTGGTGGTCTCCTTTGTCAGTCCAAAGCATAGGCTGTCCAAGGAATCAGCAGCCTTCAAGCGCTCCATTGAGCAGCTGGCTGACAAGATCGGATCAACATTTGAAGAAATTCCTCACTTTTCCCGCAGAAAGTTGCCTCGTCAGCTTATTCATTATGCAGTAGCACATAATGTTACCCGGATTGTCATGGGACATTCTCGCCAGACCCGATGGGAGGAGCTGATTAGAGGATCGCTGGTGAACGGAATTCTGAAACGGATGAGAAACATGGACCTGCTGCTGATTGCGGATCGAGCCGAACAGGAAGGGGAGCGGATTTTGCCAACGATGAGACAGGAGGAAGGAGATAATGATCCGTATCACCGCTTGACCGATGAGGAGACACAGGCTGAGGTGGCCAAAATCCGGCGCGGCAAGCTCAAGGTGTACATTGGCGCGGCTCCAGGGGTCGGCAAAACATACACGATGCTGAGAGAAGGCAATGACTTGCTAGAGAGTGGGATTGATATTGTGATCGGGCTGCTGGAAACGCATGGGAGAGCAGAAACGCAGGCACAAGTGGGCGCTCTGGAAATGATTCCTCGCCAGCCTATTGAGCGGCATGGTGTTCATTTGGAAGAAATGGACACCGAGGCCATTCTCAGGCGCAATCCCGAGGTGGTGCTCATTGATGAGCTGGCACATACCAACGTTCCCGGCAGTCTGAGATCCAAACGCTATGAGGACGTATTAACTATTCTGGATCAGGGCATTTCTGTCGTATCTACGATGAATGTACAGCACCTGGAGAGCTTGAATGACGCGGTAGAGCAAATTACCGGCATCCGGGTGAGAGAGACTGTCCCCGATCATATGATACGTCTGGCCGATGAGGTGCAGCTTGTGGATGTGGCTCCCAAATCGCTACAGCAGCGCATGCGTGATGGCAAAATATACGATCCTGCCAAGGTAGAGCAGGCACTTAGCCACTTCTTTAAATTTGGTAATCTGATTGCGCTGCGTGAGTTGGCTCTAAGGGAATTGGCAGATGATGTGGATGAACGGCTGGAATCGTGGGATCGTCACGATTCGCTGCGGGGACCGTGGCGAAGGGAAGAGGTAATCTTCGTAGGCGTGACGCTGAGTGAAAATGCTGAACGGCTGATTCGTCGTGGCTTCCGTATCTCTTTTCGGCTGAAGGCCGTGTGGATTGTAACTTATGTTCATGTCGGAGAAAGCATACCCGAAAGGCTGACTCCGCGTCTGGAACAGCTGAAAATGTTGACCCACCGTCTGGGAGGAACCTTCAAAGTTCGGGTGGTTTCCAGCCGGAACCAAATTGCCGATATTTTGATAGCCCCGGTGGAAGGTTATACGGGAACGCAGCTAATTGTGGGACAGTCTTCGCGAAGTAAATGCTGGGGCAAGGTTGCAATCGTACCGAAAATACTCCGTCAAGCGCGTCATATGGATGTACTGATCGTAGCGGACTACGATCCGGATATCAATTTGGAATGGGATGGGTGTATTGCTCAATTCATCCTTGAATAGTCATATGATGGTTTCCGGTTGTTCAAAGCTTCCATAGTATATTCTATCTCAAAGAAATGGAGGCGAATTCGAATATGTTTAAACATCATTGTCATTTTCGTAGACCCAAAAAACGTATCTTCAAAAAGATTATTAAGGTGACTGTCATTAAGTTCAGACCTAGAGTCAAACATGATCATTTTTTTCATGAAGACTTTTTTGTAAAAAAATGTCACCATCATCGGAAACATCGTCATCACCGCCATCATCACCACAAGTTCTTCTAAAATAAAGCCAGCAGAGGCGGGAAGTAATATCCCCGCCTTTTTCTTCTAAAAAGAAAATGGAATCATATTTGCATAAAAAATACTTGCTCAAAAATAAGTGCTATGCTATTCTACCAATAAATAGTATGCACGTGACGGAAGCACCGTTCACCACCGTATGTATGTATGTATGTACGGATGGATGAATGGTGCTTTTTTGCGTTGTTGTGTTGAAAAGGAGGATGAGCGCCGTAATTCCGGTAAAAGTGGTATTGGCTGTAGAAAATCGGGAATATATTGAGCCATTGTTGAATTATGTGCACGGAAGCGAGTATGCCAGAAGGCTGAGGATAACAGCATTTTCACAGCCGGAAGCATTTCGTCAATACATGATGGAAATGAACGGGATGAAAAGACCGGATGTTGTGGTGGGTGAAGCGGCTTTTTTAAGTCTGTGGACAGATCGGCAAGCTGCGGATATACCCTGCTTGGTACTGTACGAGGGGGAAGAAGTGGGTGAATATGGACAGCCTTTATTGAAATATCAGCCTTTATCCGAACTGGCAGGTTTCATTTTGGAAACAGCAAGGCAGTGGTCATGCAGCCGGCAAAGTATGAACAGCCGGCAAGCCGGAATCATCATTGGCATGGTGGCAGCTTGCGGTGGACTGGGCAAGACAACAGTTGCGCTCAATATGTCCAAGCAACTCGGGAATGAAGGATACTCGGTATTTTATTTGAATCTGGAAACGGTAGATTCAAGCTCGCTGTTCACAGGTTCAGGCAGCTCTAACGGTACAAAAGGAGAAGGGCTGTCCAGGCTGCTTTATGATCTCAAGGCGGTGAAGGGTGAGGGGCTTCCCTTATCTGTGGCTTCCTATTGTGTGCATTGCCCTGAAATTCAGGCCAATACTTTTTTGCTAGTTGATAACCGCAAGGAACTAATAGATATGACCTGTGACGAAGCAGTGGAGCTGATTCAGACGATTGCCAAAAGCGGACAGTATGATGTAGTGATCGTAGACAGTGCATCTGAGATCGGTGGCAGGGCTCAAGCAGTGCTTGAAGCTAGTCATAAGCTGATCTGGCTGCTGTCCGACGATGTGATGAGCATGCGTAAGTGCGGCCTGTGGCTGGATGTTCTGGAGGTAACGCAGCCAGAGGAATTTGAGGCCATGCTGGCCAAAACGAGCTTTGTGGTGAATCGTTATACAGGAGCTATGATCAACTCATTACCGCGAGACTTCATGGAGCTAAACGGAGCGCTGCCGTATATTCCTGCATGGAAACAGGTTCTGCACCATGAGTTGCTGCTTAGTTCACCGATTTATCAGCGGGAAATCCGTCATTTATGTCGTAAGCTGCTGAATGAGAGTATCACACAGCCGTCCGCCTCCTGGCCTTTAAGGGGGCAAAGGGGCTGATGAATATAAATGAGGAAAGGTTTAAGGCACTACGAGCGGATATCCGCGGCGGGCTGGACGTGACGTCCTCGGTAGGGGATACGGAGTTGGTCCGGCATATCGAAAATCGAATTTTACACGATGTAGAGCTGGCGGGCTTAACTTCCCGAGAGAAGCATACACTCGTCCGTAAAATTTACAATTCGTTCCGCGGGCTGGATGTGCTTCAGCCATTGATTGATGATCCGACAGTTACAGAAATTATGATCAACAGTCACCGGGAGATTTTTGTAGAACGGGCAGGTGAGGTGATTCGGGTACCCGACCAATTCGAATCCCAGGAGCGGCTGGAGGATCTGATTCAGATAATTGTGGCCGGGGTGAATCGAATTGTGAATGAAGCTTCACCCATTGTAGATGCTCGTTTAAGGGATGGATCACGCGTAAATATTGTGTTGCCGCCAGTCGCCCTCAAGGGACCAACCATGACAATACGCAAGTTTCCCGAACGCCCTATGACGATGGATGACTTGATACGATTAGGTGTGCTGGATGGGGAAACCGCCGCAATGCTTAAGGACTTGGTATGCAGCAAGTACAACATTTTTATAAGCGGAGGAACAGGGTCTGGTAAAACAACTTTTCTGAATGCATTATCCCAGTTTATCCCGTCATCCGAACGGATTATTACCATTGAAGATTCGGCAGAGCTGCAAATTGTGACCGTTCCTAACCTGGTTTCCATGGAAACACGAAACGCGAACACCGAGGGCAAAGGAGAAATTACGATTCGTGATCTGATTCGCTCCTCCTTGCGTATGCGACCCAACCGGATTGTAGTAGGTGAGGTCAGGGGGAGTGAGGCGTTGGAAATGCTGCAGGCAATGAATACAGGGCATGATGGATCTCTATACAATATATAATGGTAGTCAATTGAACAGAACTTCGCCCAAACTAGCATCGAAGAATCTGTTTTTAACACCTTTCACATTTGTTTCGTCAGTCATCAATTCGATTTTATTGAAGATTGTATAAATCAACTCTTTTTTTTCAGCATCGTTTGAAATATCCCATATTCGATCAAGTTCCAGTAGATCTTTTATTTTAGGTACTTTGGAATTTTCGTGAACATGACTGCCCAAAGTTTGTCTTATTTTTGCTTCAGCATCATCTTCTTCTTGTATACGTTTGCGCACTTGTTCTTTGGAGATTAAACCTTCAACGAACATAAACTGCCATCTTTCACGTCGTTCAGCTATTCTCTTCAATTCGTTTTTGACGGAATTAATTTCTTCATTTTTGCTTCCTGCGTCTTTCTCAAATTCTGACGTAAATTTATTGATTGTTTCATTATCTATTTTGATAGATTTAATATACTCTTTCATCAAATGTTCAACATGTACCTGTCTAAAAGTAGGCATATCACAACTCTTATTTGCATGCTTGTTAGAGCAAATATAGTAAGGAGTGCGTTTAATTTCTCCACTTGTCTTCTGGCGCTTATTTGACAACCTGCCAAACATAGCGGCTCCGCATCTACCACAACGTAGTACACCAGAAAACCAGTATGTCTGTATGCGACTAAAACCCCCGTTGGTTCTACGCTTCATATACTCTTTTGTCTCTTCATATTCCAGACGTGTAAAGATAACAGGATGATCACCGTCACCGTACAAACACTTTACTCTGTCGTCTCTCCCATGGTTAACATACCCTCCGCCTGGGAGTTTAGAACCCAATCTTAGTATTCCCGCGTAAAAAGGATTTTCCAACGTGTAGGCAACTGTCGCAGCCGTCCAAAGCTGTCCTCTGCGAAGTTTACCTTCTCGATTAAGCCTCATTGCGACAGATTTGAATCCCAAACCGCTCATATATAATTTACGGGCGTAGCGTATTATTTCCGCCTCTTCTTCTATAGGCTCACTATCTTGTGTATATCCATAGGGAAGAATTCCACCAGGCCGCTTGCCTTCAGCTATCATCTGCTCAATACCAAAGCGTACGCGCTCGGAAATGGTGCCTCGTTCCCACTCAGCCAAAGCAGCCACTATGGTTATAAATAATTTCCCCATAGCATTTGTTGTATCAAAAACCTCGGTTGCTGACTTGAATTTCACGTCGTATTTTTCGAATTTTTTCAAAAGTTTGTGTAAATCACCAACTGATCGCGTTAATCTATCTAATTTATAGACCAATACAACATCGAATTTTTGTTCTTCCATGTCTTTTAACATGCGTTCCATTTCTGGCCTATTCAAGTCTTTCGCTGATTTACCCTCATCAACATAAAAGTCATGTATTTCCCAATCTTGAGAATCGGCAAAACTGGTCAACCTGGATCGCTGTCCATCTAAACTGAATCCTTCTTCTGCTTGCATGTTGGTTGATACCCTTATATATATTGCGACTCTAATTTTAAATCGACCGTCGTCATGTACTTGTATTGCTTTTTTGAAAGGTAATACTGACATTATAACACTCCTTATTTAGGCCAAAATTTTACCTCAACTACTTTGCCGATGATTTTAACTTTATCTGCCGGGACTAAACTTGGCTGCATCGTTGGGTTAGAAGGGATTAACAAACACACATCCCCCTCACGTCGTACTCTTTTCAAAGTTACGTCATTATCGTTCACAGTAACTACAGCTATTTCATGAGGGGACACTTCGTCTTGTTTAGCGACTATAACCAAATCACCAGAATAGATCCTGTCACCCGTCATGCTGTCGCCTTGGACTTCTAATGCAAATCCATCTTTCCCCCGCAAAATGTATGGGTCGATAAGAGTATAATTCTCAACATTTTCAATTCTGTCTATTGGCGTACCAGCGGCTATCTTGCCAAGCACAGGGACGCGAAGCATAGTTCCAGAGTCAAAGGGTATTATATTGGCTTTTAATTCAGGATTCACTTCGTTAATATCCTTCAAATACTTATCAAATGATTTATTCTGGTTCATTGCATCTTCAATGAACACCTTTAAAACTTCTAACTTTTCTTCAAAACTCATTAATTTAATTAATTCTGAGATTGGAATATTGCTTATTTCAAATGTGGTATTTTCTGATTCGTCTAAACATTCCTTCAGATAGTCTTGGTCAAGAATTATCTTGTTGTTGACCAAAAATCCATCAAGAAACGAATTTACACTTTCCATATTGTCGAATACTTTTTTAATTTTCTCTGGTGCTCTATCCAAGTATGCCGCCATCAATAATTGTTCTTTATCGCCACCAGTAACTTCTGCAATAGCTATGTTAATTTCTTCAGATGCTGGATTCTTGGTCTTGTTGTTTTTAAGCATAGATATGTAAGAACGTTCGATTTTCACACCTTTTTCATTGATCATTTTGGCTATATCTGCCATGGTTAGACCACTTTCTTCAATGTACTTGCTTAACAATTCTGAATACCGCACCATTACACCGCCTCATCATTATTTGATACTAATATTACCACGTTGTTGATTAAATATTCAACGATTTTTTTATTTGTAGAGTAAATATTTATTGACACTAACCATGATCGGATTTATGATTTGTTTATCAAGACGTAAATGATTATTTACGAATGAGCAAGGAGGTGAAGATATGTCTTATTCAACAATGTTAAAGAGTGCAATAAAAAACGCTGATTTGTCACTTGCTCAGATTTGTCGCCGTGTGAATAGATTTGGTTTTAAGCTCGATCCAGCAATTTTGAGCAAGATGCAGAATGGGAAGCATCCACCTGCAAAAGACGAACTCAATATCATTTTGGCTCAAGTACTCGGCATAGACGCTGGAGAATTAAGAGTGGCTGCGATAAAACAAGTCTTACCTAAGGAACTCATTGAATTAATCCAAAGAGTAAGTTAAGGGGGTTGCATATGCCAGAAGAAATTAAGGTCCCTGTTGGTAAACCGGCTGGTATGTCTGATAAGGCGTGGATAAGATTGCACCAAGTCGTCGCGAAAATTTACGTCAATCATTCGGACGAAATCGTGACGAAGATGAATAGGAAGGAGGCTGCTGTATGACTCAATTAGTAACTATCCATGGTGTTAGAGGATTCACCGACGAAAACGGAACAGTGCAATTGAATTTAGAAGATACTGCTCGTGGTCTCGGATTTGTAAGAACAGCCGGGAGTGGGAACACAGTAGTTCGTTGGGAACGAGTAAATAACTATTTATCTGAGTTCGGGTTCATGCCCACAAGTGGGCACGCAGGTTTTATACCTGAAAACATCTTTTACCGTTTGGCGATGAAAGCGAAGAACGATGTTGCAGAAGCATTCCAAACCAAGGTAGCAGACGAAATACTTCCATCAATCCGGCGCACTGGGATGTATGCCACAGCAGAATTACTTGATAACCCGGACTTGTTGATTGAAGCTGCTACACGGCTAAAGAAAGAACGCGAGGAACGTTTAAAACTCCAAGCTAAGATCGAGCAGGACAAGCCTAAGGTAGTATTTGCAGAAGCGTTGGAGGTTTCAAAGGATTCTATTCTTGTCGCTGACTTAGCCAAGTTGCTCAAGCAAAACGGATTTGATGTCGGCGAAATTAGGTTATTTGAATGGCTGCGGCAAAATGGATACCTGATTAAATCCGGCAGCGAACGCAACATGCCAACTCAACGGTCGATGGATCTCAAGATCATGGAAATCAAAATGGGGCAGAGAATGAGTTCCAGTGAAGGTTCCAAGATCACACGGACAACCAAAATTACGGGTAAAGGTCAAATTTACTTTATCAATAAATTCAAGGAGGGTGCTTGAACATGGAGCTGAGCAAACAGGAAAGTGAACTTATCCAATTTGTTCGTACGCTGGACTTTGATGACATGCTGAACGTACTGGACGGTATTAAAGCTGTAGCAGAAGACTTGTCTACTAAATCCGTGGTGCATGCATCTAAAGGTAATAATTGTGCTGCACAAGGATTTAAAAGCCAAGCCGAAAACATGGACAAGCTGAAACAGTTGCTTGGAGATGCAAATGAAGAATACCGTAAGGAAATCAATATGGTATTGGATGATGTCTCTATTAAGAAAGGAGAATGAAGAATGCTATTTTCAGGCTTCCAAGCCGGCAAACGTATAAATGGTGAGTTGTATGTAATGCGGAATGGAGTATGGTTGCGATTGTCCATGATGGCAAGGTTGCAGGCTGAATCTATCAAAGGGAGTTGATAGGTATGTGGTGGCGCCGTAAGAAGCCTGTTATGGCTAAGAACTTAACTGGTTTGAGCGTATTAACGGACGAGCATTTAGAATGTTTGGCCGAGTCTTACTTACAGCAAGAATTTGGCGACATTAAGCTTAAAGAACAAATACCATTTTCTGTATATTTAGAAGTTCAGAGAAAGATTAAGTGGGAGGTTTGACATGGTGATCAAATGCGGATGCAGCGCAGAAGCCAAGTATTTGGTCTATGAGCATGAAGAACCACACTGTATGGAATGCATGCTGGACGCCGTTGAGTGTAAAAATCAGGTGCTTGTGAGGGTGATAGACGATGCATATGCAAACTCGTTGCAAAGGAAGCAATAACTACTCCGATCTACAGGCCTTATTGCAAGTTGGTGGACAAACCATCGAGAAAGAAAACGGAAATGTGATGTTTATATTCAGCAGTGACGTTGCTTATCGGGAATACCGCCGTATTCGGCGTGAACAAAGGGAGGGAATGAAGCGTGAAAACGCAGTTAGAACAAGCTATCCAAACGCTGGAGGAACTTCAATCTGAAACTGAAATCCGTGGTAAGTCGCTCAATAACATAGTAGAGCCTTTGCTAATCTTTAGGGATGGAAAGCTGCAATATGTGCTTGAAGCTTTATATGACGTGCGAAATGGCTTAGAAAGCAAAACGACTCTGGCGGCAACCGGAGTCGAAAATAAAACCGCTTATTAATAACAATTTACGGAAACAATATCACACTTTTAGGAGGTTGTAAAGATGCGAATGAGTGAAAGCATCGCAAATATAGTGACAGCTCTGGCGAAATTTCAGAAACAAGTAAAGCAACCCAAAAAAGATAGCGACAATCCTTTTTTTAATAGCAAGTACGTTCCGCTGGAGGGTGTAGTGGCTGTAATCACTGAGCCTCTAGCAGACAATGGTCTTTCATATGTACAACCAGTTTCAACAGATGAAACAAACGTTGTGATTAAAACAGTGTTGTTTCATGAGTCCGGCGAATTTATTGAGTCCGACCCGCTTAAATTACCAGGGTTTCAAGTTAAGAAGAACGGAGATAAAGACTTCAATTCTCAAGGGATCGGAGCTGCTATAACGTACGGACGCCGCTACAGCCTTACAGCATTGTTGGGGATTGCCTCCGAGGATGACGACGACGGTAATACAGGATCGGTTGACCCCAAAAACGGCACAACAAACAAAACAAAGACTGATGCCGGGGCCATTACACCAAGCATTAAAGCTAAATATGAACTTATTCACGGCGATTTGAAAGGCATTGAAGCTTTTGTCGCGCAGCATCCCAAAGATGCAGATACAGTGTTGACCAAAATGATGCAGGACAAGAACAAGGGAGGAAATTAAGTTGCTGAACCGTGTGATTTTGATAGGCCGTTTAACCAAGGACCCTGAGCTTAGATATACCCCGAACGGAATTGCTACAACGACTTTCACCCTGGCTGTAGACCGTCCATTTACGAGTCAAGGCGGTGAACGTGAGACGGACTTCTTACCTATTGTGACCTGGCGGCAGCTTGCAGAGACGTGCGCCAACTATCTTAAAAAGGGTCGGCTGACCGCCGTAGAGGGCCGTGTACAGGTGCGTAACTACGAGAACAACGAAGGCAAGCGTGTCTATGTAACTGAGGTTGTAGCGGACAATGTGCGTTTCCTGGAGTCCAATCGCAGTCAAGGGGACCCGAACGAACCTGACCATCGCCCTCGATATGATGGAGATCCATTTGCGGACGACGGAAAGCCAATTGATATTGACGATGATGATTTACCTTTCTAGGAGGGCATGCAAAATGAATTTATCTATAATTGGTGGGCAACTTCAATACCCAAGATTAAAAAGTAGTCTGGACCAAAAAGAGTACGATATCGGGAAGGCGTTCATTTGGATGGATATGCTTAAAAGTCGGCATCGTCCTACTAAATGGCTTAAGCCAAATAGGAGAGGTACCAAAGTTGACTTTGAATTCATTGCTACGAATGAAGGTTTACAGGTGGCGCAAGATGAATTTGAGGTATTCCTGGAGCAGATTAATCGAAAACATGGTACAGACTTTGAATTGACGAGGGCTTAATTATGGAAATAGTCAATGTAACACAGGAATTGTATGCCGCCTCGAAACGACTCGGAAAGTCAGCGGATGCGCTATTCGGTTTGGGCCGTGATAAGGCAGAGACAGAGCGTGTATATCGTGCAGAGTTAGCAAAAGAAATGTTTAAGCTGCGCCAGGATAAAGTTCCTGTGACACTTATACCAGATATGGCTAAGGGGAACGTATCAAAGCTGCTGTTTGAACGGGACTTGGCAGAGACGCAGTTTCAAGCTGGCATTAAAGCGGCAGATGCTATCAAGGTTCAAGTTTCGGCATTACAGAGCATCCTCAAGTTGCAGACGGATATATAGGAGGCGTGCAGCATGATACAGTTCGGATTTAATCCAGCTCCTAAGCCATCATATCGACGCCGTAAGCCTACTACTAAGATGCGCGGACGGATCAGTAGCGAGGTATATAACAAGGCCATGGTGCGCTCAGGCGGTCGCTGTGAACGTTGTGGGAGTGTTGAGGGTTTGCAATGCGCTCACCTTATACGGCGTTGGAAGATAGACGGAGAAACGACAGTAAACGATGTAGCTATGTTGTGTGGCCCCAGCGTAAACAGTGGGACGTGTCATAACTGGATAGATTATACGGCAGCCGGCCGGGAATGGGCGGCGGAGTTCCGACAGCAATTATACGATCAGGACAAAGAATAGCGGGTGGTGAAATGAAAGAGGCATATTACTTCTCACATGATAGCAACGCTCGGAATGACAAAAAAATACTAGACATGCTGAGTGTTTACGGTGCTGAAGGATACGGATGGTACTGGATGCTAGTCGAGATGATGCGTGATGATAGTGACTACAAATTAGATATGCAATCAAAGTACTCTTTTAATGCATTTGCATTGCAATTGTATGCAGATAGTACGAAAATACAGAGCTTTATTATGGATTGTATAAACGAGTTTGGTCTTTTTGAAAGTGATGGGGCGTTTTTTTGGAGTAACTCACTATTAAGACGGATGGAAAAGAAGAAAAAAATCAGCGAATCAAGGTCAAATGCAGCTAATAAACGCTGGAATAATGCAAATGCATCAAAAACAGATGCAGGTGCAATGCAAAATGATGCAAAGGAAAGTAAAGGAAAGGAAAGTAAAAGAAATAAAAAAGAAAGTAAAAAAGATATTAAAAAGAACCAATACGCTGAATTCGTAAATCTATCTCAGGAGGAATATGACAAACTCATTTCCTTCTATGGAGAGGATAAAACAAAACAAATGATTGAAATCTTGGACAACTACAAAGGGGCAAACAATAAAAAATACGCTAGCGATTATCGAGCTATTTTAAACTGGGTTGTCAAAAGAGTAGAAGAGGAGGAGCGGAGACATGGAGGAAGTTCCGGGCTTCCAAAGTACCAAGGGGATTCTAAAAAAGGATATGGCGGATCGGATCGAAAAATTACGCGCTATGACCAAACATCGAATGTCCGAGAATTCAGTGACGAAGAACTCGCAGGACTCATATAAATGCCAGCATTGCAAAGACACTGGAGACATATGGGTTGATACATGGACTCTTCGGGAGTGCACTTATTGCAATGTTAAAAAGATTGAGGACATACAGCGCAAGGTTAAAGTGGCCCAAATAACTGATGAATTCAAAAATAAAACATTTGGATCGTTTGATGTATCAGACAGACCTGATGCAATCAAGGAAGCTAAGAGGATTGCACAGGCTTATGCAATCGCTTTTGAGGAGATTCGGGGAAATAAGAAGAACAGTATAGCCTTGATGGGGAATCCTGGTTCTGGCAAAACTCACTTACTTGCGGCGATAGCTAATAACCTTCTTGGCAAAGGTGTTGAGGTCTTTTACTTTCCGTGGGTTGAAGGGATCAAGGAACTAACAAATGCTAGTTTCGAGCAAAAGCAAGAAATCATCCATCGTATGCAGCAGTGCGAAGTTTTGTTCCTGGATGATCTATTCAAAGGCCGAGACAAACCGACAGAATTCCAGTTTGAAACGGCATGGGCAGTGCTGAACTATCGTTACTTGAACAACAAACCCATACTGGCTAGCACTGAACGCAGCATCTCGGACTTGTTGGATATTGATGAGGCAATGGGAAGCCGGATCGCCGAAGTTACAAAAGACTACAGAGCGGTTATAAACGGCAGCCGTGAAGATATGAATTATAGACTCCAATAAGAAGGGAAGAAGATAGGATGGAAAGGCTGATTACGACGATTAGATGCGTTTTCCGCCTATTCAAGCAGCCGCACAAAATTGGTGACACTTTTACGTTAAACAATACGAGTGAACCTATGCTTGTGATCGGCATTGAAAAATACGAATTATGGCACGATCAGATAATAATCTGGTATACATGCCAGCGACTTGACCGCGAAGCGCCTACCAAGATTCATACTCGTAAGCCTAGCAATTACGTTGTAGAACTCGAAATCAAAGGTAAATACGATGACGTTGAATTGAAAAGGTATGGTCTTGGCTCAACAATTTTGAATAGGGGTCAATATTACAAAATCCAAGAGTATACAGAGATAGCCCTTAAAGGAACTGATTTGGTTATATCGTTTTTGGCTAGACCTGTTTATCCGGTGAGTCAAAAAGAAGCTAAGGAAAAGCTGTTCGGAGAGCGCCGCAAAAAGCTGAAAATATTATAGGAAAAGGTGATCGGATATGAATCGTGATGAAGTAATAGCTAAATGGAATAGTATGCAACCGAGGGAACGGGATGCTTGGGTGGCAGAAGAAGTTATGGGACTGACGGTGGTTCGTGAAAAAAGACCTTATGGGAAAGTTTGGGTTAGAGCAGCGGACGAGCCGGGAGCGATGAATAACTTGCCTGTTTACTCTACCGGAATGGGAGCAACTTGGAAAGTGTTAGAACGTGTGAGAGGTAACGGTTACTCATTCACGCTTGGTGAAGTATCTGAAAAAAGCGGTTCTTTCATCCGAGGTGAAGCAAAATTAGGAGACAACATGTGTAATTTTCATATCGCAACTAAGGGCATTTTCACTCCTGCGTTTAGAGAAACTATGCCCGAAGCCATCTGTTTAGCAGCTCTAATAGCTACCCAAGGAGAGGGGATAGAGGAATGAAAAAGGAGATAGAAAAAATCATCGAAGACCTGAAGCAGGAACGGGAAGAGTACGGCGAAAGAATTGTGTCCTTATCCTATGCTTATGACAGCGCGCTAGAAAAGCTTTGTAATTTGGTTGGACAAGAGTTTGTTGCTTACGAAGATCGCTATTAATACAGCCCCTAAAGGGAAAGGAGAGGAATAAGGGATGATTAAAATATCAGGAAGAGCAACTGTACTCGTGGATTATGAAGTAGAACTGGATTTGACGGAAGATGAATTTTATGAACTTACCGAGAAAAAACAAAACGAACTCCTTGAATCGGCAATCGATTGGTGGGATGCATTACGGAATGGGCAAACAGATGAAATTGAAGTCGATGACATTGAGGAGGTCTAAACCATGTACAAGATAAAAGTTCATTTGAGAAATGGTAAAGAAATTGAAATCCGTGCTAGAAATTTTGAATTTGAACGGTCTAACGATGGTTCGAGATTGTCAGGATATAAGTTTGAAGGTATAACCTCACACGCTAAGTTTGGCTTTGATATAGCTGAAATTGTTGCATATGAAGCATGGGAAATGACTGTAGATAGTCCAGCTAATGAACAAAGGAAAGAGGTTGATAAGGTTGGATAAGAAGATACAAGAGATAAGAGAAGCACATGCACGTGCAGCTTTGAAAGGAGAGGATACAAGTGAGTAGACCATATAGAGTCTGGGACACAGAAAGTAAGTGCTTTTGGGAGAACATCAACGAGGCACATGTAGGATGTATCGGGCAGTTATTCATAGGTTTATCAGGAGAATTTGTATTAAGACAGAACGGTACGTTCATCCACGAAAGCATGTTTCCAGGTAGATTCATCCGTCAGGACTCCACCGGACTAAAAGACCGTAACGGTAAAGAGATATATGAGGGGGATATCGTAGAAGAACTTGATTATAGCGATGGGGCATATTTCCCGAAAGAAAGACAGCCTAAAAAAAGAACTGTCGTTGAATACGATATCGGATTTGTTTATGCGCGAGCCGCGTACAACTTGCGTGGAGGTATGGAGAATGGCCTATACAAGGGTGAGCTAATTGGGAATATCTATGAAACTCCATTGGAGGATACCCCATGAATCCAATAGACGACTATGACTACTTAGATAAGGACCTTGAAGGATCGCTTCGTATAGCTAGAGCAGAGTTGGAGTGGGAGAAAGCACAGGAGGCCGAGAATTGAACGTGAGACCGTTTGAAAGCATGACCAATTCTGAACTGGTTATTGCTGCTTATGACGAAACTAAAGATTATGACTATCGAATACTTGCGCATGAAGAAATCTACCGGAGGGCAGGTGTGGCGGATGGCAACGGACTACACAAACCGGATGGACGCAATTTTTGAGACTTGGGAATATCACCTGTATGAAAAGCTTGCTGGTGCTGACCGGATTGTTGCGCTTATTCAAAGCGAGGGATCAATGTTTGGTATTCCGCCAGAAGCACGAACGGATTATATAAAGCGGAAGTTAGTAGATATGATAGATCAGATAGCGGAAAAACGTGAAGCAAGTGACCTAGGCAAGCCGGGCCGAAAAAAGAAAATAGGATAGGTGAACAATATGACCAGATATGTAGGAATTGACCCAAGTACCAAAACGGGGGTATGCATCTTGGATGCAGATGGCAATGTACTGGATGCATTGGAAGTAACGGCAACCGGGAAAGATCCGGAACGTATGTCAGACATCATCACCGATGTTTGCGAGAACGTAGATTACGGCGATGTGGTAGTGATAGAGGGTTTTGGCTTTGCGTCACAATCTGGCTTCTTGCTCGGTGGGATCGGTTGGGGAATCAGACTGAATTTATACGAACGCAACATTAAATATCAGGAAGCAGCTCCTTCAGCGCTTAAAAAATTCGCATCAGGCAAGGGAAACACCAAGAAAGATGAATTGGCAGTAGAGATTTTTAAACGGTGGGGCTTCCAGCATGGTTCAGACAACGTCCGAGACGCGTTTGTTTTGGCCCAGATAGCCCGTTCATTGCGAGGTAATACCAATACAGCTAAATTCCAAGATGAAGTCATACAAGCCATTTTAAAGCCTCCAGTGAAAAAGAAGAAAAAAGCATAGGATACTGTTTTAACACAGGGTGAAAATATCAAATTAATTCATATAACAACGTATAAAGGAGTATTTGAAATGAGTGATAAAACGATGAAATATATCCCAGGCTATTATCCATATCGCATAGATGAAGATGGAAAAGTATATGCTCCACATACGAAAACAGGCTTACCGGTGCTTATAAAAGAACACAGTGGCAAAGTAAACGTCCGGCAAGAAGGGCGAGCAAAGAGGGTAAAAGTATCGGAATTATACCGTAGAGCCTTTAACAAGTTGCTTCCAGAAGATTAAATATATAGCCCCCAAGGGCAGAGAGGACATAACACACCTTTGGGGATAAGAAGGAGGGAACAGCCCTCCATAAGGAGGATACACCATGCAAGGACGGATACAGATGATAGCGGATCGAAAATTATGCCGCGGCTGTAATCGGATATATACGACTCGTGAGTTATGCCATCTGTGCAAAGAGAGGATGATGACTGCTGAAACGGATCATATATGTCGCGGGAGTAAATCGAAAACACCTTGCAGAGCAGGCCAGTAGCGTACCGTACTGGCTCCTGAGTGCGACCCTGTTACGGAAATATCCGTCTTGGCTTGAGCCGTATATGCGGAATAGAGCGGTGATATGGGACCCTGGAACGTTCACGGAGGATTGCATTAGCTACCAGGGATATCGGACGTACCTTGATCGGCATGCCAAGTCACGACATGTGTACATGCAGTATGACGAGATTGGTGATCCAGCGGCGACAGCATGGTATTTGCAGGATATGAGGCGCCGAGGATACAATCCGGTTCCCATCTTACAGCCTGGTGGAGATACGGGGCTGCTGCAAACCGAGAGATTGGTTTTTATCGGTGGAACTGTCCGAATGAACGAAGAGGAACGCATGCGTTATCTGGACGACCTTTTATGCGGCCCTGTCCGTGCCCGTGTGCATTTGCTAGGAATGATGCTACCTAAATGGTTTGCCCCGTACAACGCTGCTGTACAGGGAGACAATACAAGCTGGATTCCCCGGAGCGAGTGGAACCGCCGTAAGAGTGTGGCAGAGTGGATGCAGGAATACGGTAAGCAGTGGATACCACCCGAGCCAAGGCGTTCAGTGCAATTAACACTATTTTAGGAGGGAACAGCCCTCCATAAAGGGGATAGACATATGCCTGGATTAAGACAAGATGAACGAGTTTCAGAAATGTATAGAGACTACCTTTTTGGCATGAGTCTATCTGAGGTAGCCACTAAGTACGGAATAACGAGGCAATCGGTGTATAAATGTTTTTCGAGACGAGCATTGAAACTCAGAAAAAGACCTCAATCTAAAGATTATGTTGAATTCAACGGTAGTAGATATACAAAAGGTACATTGGGCTATTGGAGAAAAACAGTAGGTGATAGAAGTCTCTTGCATAGAGATGTATGGGTCTATCACAAAGGTGAAATACCGGATGGTTGGGATATACACCACATTGATGAAGACAAGGATAATAACGACATTTCCAATTTTGAATGTCTACCTAAAGCAGAGCATACAAGACAATATTCGCCCGGTCATAATCAGTATACGCCAAAGGAGTTGAGGAAACGTGCGAACGCTTGATCTGTTCGCGGGGATAGGGGGAATTACTCTTGCAGCCGAATGGGCAGGAATGACTCCAGCGGCGTTTTGCGAAATTGAACCATTCCCTCAAAAAGTTTTAAAGAAACATTGGCCTGACGTGCCTATTTTTGAAGATGTCAGAACACTAACAAAAGAAAAATTGATAGAGAAGGGAGTGATGTCCGATGACGATCCAGCCAGAACAATTGACCTTATTTCCGCTGGATATCCTTGACCATGCCAACCCTTTTCCCATGCCGGGAAACGAAGAGGCGAAGCGGATGACCGCCACCTCTGGCCGGAGGTTGCTCGACTACTATCGGAAGTCCGGCCCCATTGGTTCCTTGGTGAAAATGTTGCTGGGCACATCACTTTGGGGCTCGACGAGGTGCTTACTGACTTGGAAGGGCTCGGCTACACCGCGCAAACATTTGTTATTCCGGCTGCTGCCGTCTACGCCAGCCATAGAAGAGATCGAGTCTTCATTGTGGGCCACACCACAAGCGCGGGATTTTCGAAGTGGAGACAACCCGGCCGGGCCGAGAGCGCAGAGGAAGTTGGAACAGGGCTGGTCGCAGAATCTGAACGACCAGGTGAAGCTATGGCCAACTCCAAGGGCTGGGGACGGTCCGCACGGAGGGCCAAACAGCCGAGACAGCAAGGGGAACTATGCTCTATCGGGAGCTGTACATCATGCAAATCTATGGCCTACTCCAAAAGCGAGTCTGAGAGGGGATTGCCCATCGGAGTGGGAACGTCGGACACCAGATTTACATGCTGCTGTGAAAATGCGGCCAACACCGGCAGCACAGGACAGCAAGAATGCAACGCTGCCAGCATCTCAGATAGAACGGGATACAGTTCCGGGAGCGATTATGAGGGAGGGGTACACAGGCCAACTCAATCCGGAATGGGTAGAGGCTCTAATGAACTTCCCGGCTGGTTGGACGGAAGTGGAGTAAACCCGCTGAATGCCCTGAGTGATTTTATTAATTCATACGCTCAGCCGGCACTCATGGGTATGCAGCAATATGATTGGGAGCCGCCGAGGGTTGCTACAGGGATTAAAAACCGGACGGGAAGACTCAAGGCGCTGGGCAATGCAGTTAATCCACATCAGGTTTACCCAGTGTTGGCGGCTATAAAAGCAATAAATGACAGTCTATAAGGGGGATACACCATGCAAGGAGTACGAAGCCCATTAATCTGGTTTGGTGGTAAAAGCAAATATGCACAGCACATCATAAGCCGCTTCCCCAGTCATAGGAAGTATGTGGAACCCTTTGGCGGAGCAGCTCATGTAATTGCTCAAAAACCACGTATAACCCACGAGGTATACAACGATATAGACGGACTGGTTGTTAATTTCTTATTGGTGAACAGAACGGATCCTGAACGGCTTCGGCAAGCTTGTGAGTCGCTGCCATATAGTCGGCAGCTCTATGAACGGTGGAAACGTGAAGCGATGCCGGAGGATGAATTTGAAAGAGCTGTACGTTTCTTTTATCTAAATCGGTCAGCCATAGGCAAAGGGAATGCGGAAGAGGTTCCGCAAACAGGCTGGCGGCACAGTACAGTTTCTGGCCAAAGCCCGGCGAACGGATACCTTAGCGCCTGTAAACTACTGCCGGACTTCGCGGAGCGGATGAAAGGTGTGATGATCGAGCATACAGACTTTCGGACGATTATTGAGAAATATGATGATCCTCATACCCTGTTCTACGTGGATCCACCTTACGTGGGCAGGGAGAAATATTACGCAGGCAGCTTCACAGAGCGTGATCACCGTGACCTAGCGGACCTGCTGCACAATGTACGTGGAAAAGTCGTCTTGTCATACTACGACGATCAGCTTGTAAAAGAGCTTTACCCCGACTTCACTCGAGATCCATTTAACGCACATAAGCAAGTGGTAGGCGGCTCCGGTGCGGATATCGACACAGAGGAAATGCTTCTCATGAACTTTGACAATCGTCAATTAACCCTATTTTAAGGGGGATACACCCCCTACCACCTATACCAAAGGAGCGATAAGCATGAGAGATATTAAATTCAGAGTGTGGGATAAGGATTTAAAAAGGATGCATGTGTGCGGGGATAATGAGCATGACGCTATCATATTCACGGATGATAACCAAGCTCTATATTACAACTTCCAAAATGGTGAAGGCAGTGGGGAATATGGAGTCTACATTTTGATGCAATACACCGGAAGAAAGGACAAAAATAGTAAGGAAATCTGCGAAGATGATATATGCATATCGGAGGAAGTTGCATATCCCCTTACAGGCAGCCGGACGGGAATTGTTAAGTACATTGACGGATCGTATCTGCTTGAAGACTTGGACGGAAAGGACGGAGATTATCTGTTCAGCGAATCGGCAGAGATCACGGTAATAGGCAACATACACGATAACCCGGAGCTGCTACAAGGAGGCGGTAAAGGTGAGTGAACGACAGACCTTGTATGAATTACAAACACAGTGTCTGCACCCAAAAGATATGACTGAACAAAAATACTTATACATCAATGATTCAGCCCTTCTTGATTATGAGTATTGCGGTAAATGCGGCAAGAAATTAGGGGAGGGAGAACAGAAATGAAAGATATTAACGAAGTACTCAGTAAGCTGTCAAAACATAGAATAGGCTGTCCGGATTTTGTGCTTGCCGAGCTTGAGAGATTGTATGGAGAGGTAGACTCACTCCAGCAGCAACTAGCAGAGAGGGACCGGACAATAGCAAGGCTCCGCAAGGCGCTGGAAGAGGCACGGAAGATAGAGTTTTCCCAAGACATCCTGGCCACTGTACAGGAAGAGGACTTAACAGAGGTGCGCGCGCAGTTGAGAGAGGCACAACAGACAATAGCCCAGCTCACCCAAAAAATTAGAGAAATCGAAAGTTTGCTTGCCACTGGATGGTACGAAAAAGCCCAGAAAAGTATAGACGAAATATTAGGGGAGTAACCACCAATACAATACGCTCCGTCAGAGTGCAGGAGCGTTGGAAGGATGAGAGATACATGAGATCAATCACTATTAATGGGCAATATATAATCCTTGCTGGAGTATGTGCAGAAATTGAAGGGCGCGCAGTCGGATATGACAGCATAGAGGATCGCGTAACGATTGTTATAGACGAAGAGGAAACAGAAATTACAACTTATTCGGATAATGTAAAAAGGATTGACGAGGATTAAACCAATACAGGGAAGGATGATAGATGTGAAAAAATATGAAGTGCTCAAAGCACTGGACGAGATAACTGAAATGTCAGATGAGGAAATAGCAATCAACCAGGAATGGATAAGAAAAGTTGCTAATTCTGCTTATTCACTGGTCAAACAAAAATATAAACCCAATGTGGAGCTGAGAAAAAAATGAAAAATATAGATATGTTGGATATGACAGACCAGCAGCTTAACCGGGTGCTGGCGGAGTTGGTTTATAACGCACGGGAATGTAGTCGCGACACGGATTCGCGTGTAGTAATAATCGGTGATTTCGGAACGTACAACACTCACCCGCTCACAGGAGACTGGAAAAAAGCAAAGTGGAGAGCTACAGCAGAAGAGGCATGGACAGACTCCACAAACTACTGCGCTGATCCTGCCGCCTCTCTGGAGGTACAGGCAAAGGCTATAGAGGTAGATGCAGAGGGCTATGTGAATAAACTGGTTGCCATTATGGACGCAGGTGTTTTTTGGAGTAGTGATTGCTGCTTGGACCCTGTAGGAGTCTCATGGCTTTTAACCGCCACGCCTCGCCAGAGAGCAGAAGCTGCTCATATGACATTATCAAGCAGGGTGTAGGTAACACCTGCACCCACTAAGGGAGGATATAACATGCTAAACATAATACTTTGGACTGCTGCTATTTATATGGCACTAGGCATTATCAATTTGTGTATTGTGATGTTGATAGATGATTTTAGCAACACGGTTAAGTGCATCTTTTTATGGCCTGTTATGTGGATAGTGATTATTATTCTAAAAATCACTAATGCAAGGATACTTTGAGGAGGATATATAGATGGCAGTTTTCACTTATGGACATTTTGAAACCAATATAGATTCAAATAGCGAACTGTACGGATATCTATGTGAAGTCAATGAACAGATAGGGGAACGAAAACTAATAATTGAATGCGAAACGATAAAAAGAGGCTTCTTCCATAAACCGAAGATTATCTATTGTCTATATGCGGATATGGGTTTGGGTGAATACCAAGTAATAGAGTGCGCAAGTGGAGACGAGCGGTTAACGGCAGCCTATTTGCTGGGAGTGCTCACCGGAATACAAAGGGGGAGAAACAACAATGACAGATAAACCACATATACAGGTAGGAACAATCTACTGGGGAAAGCTTGGAAAAAGTGAGACATGGCGTAAAGTGTTGCAAATTCAGACACGGGAATCAGGCACGGCCTACGTTCAATGGGTAACTGTCAAGAGAGACTACAGTCTTGGGAATCCAAAATGGTCCAAGTGGGATACATTCCGTAATTGGGTACAGGGTGTGTTAGCACATGAATAAACCACGCTTAATAGATGCAGCCAAGCGAGGTGAGGATTAAATATGGCAGATAACAACGATAGAGTGACCGCATCTACACATTGGGTATGGACAGCTAAGGCGGAAAAGGTGAATGCTACCCGATCCATCGAAGGCGAACCTATTTGGCCTCATTACCAACAGCAGGCGCCGCGTAAGTGGCTGGATGATGGTCTTATACAGGATTCTAGCGAGTTTGCCGGCAGTGGTCAGATGGATTTGTTCGAATTGATGGAAATAGTACAAATAAGGAGGCGTTAACATGATACCGGAAGAAGATACGGAACAGACGCCTATTGTGCAGGACTTAGGAGGGGCTACAGCGCTGAATTACCGTAAGTCAAGGAATATAGCTGCAAGGCTGTATAAGAAGGCTGACGCGGACGATAAAAAGGCCATATCGGGCATGATATCGGACTGTGAGTTCGTGGAAGAGTGGCTTGCGACAGGCAGGAGGCCGGGGAACAAACGAGGGGTAGAGAGACTTGCAGCTTACCAACGTGAACGGCCAGTAGATCCATTACGCATGCAGGCATACGTTAGTAATTCTAAAGCCGGAAGCCCGAGCAATCTGACTGATAGTGATTACTTTGTAATTGAGGAAGCCCTAAGGGTCCTGACGGATTTAGAAAGAGATTGCTTCCTTCTCTCTTACGGTCACTGTATGCCTCATTCCTATATTGCGGATGTTTTGGGATTATCTAGAGGAAATATATCAACACTATTAAAGCGGGCAAAAGAAAAAATTCAAGAAAACCGCAACAACAATCTATTTTTAGCCTAAAACACCTGTTTTTTGTGGGGCAAATGCCACCTATATATAGGGATAACCTATAAATGATTGTTATCTTATAGTTTAAAGGAAGATTATCCAATGATGTAGTGGCGGAATAGACGCAAGGCCGCGATACACGCCTCGCCTACATCGAAACTAATTACCAATAAATTTGAGACAGCCGTAAAGAGGGTAATAAGACCCCATCAATAAGGGCGGCAGACTGTTCCGCACGTAATGCGGACTATAGCGATTAACGGTAAACGCTGTGAAATAATTACCGTTAAAATATAAGTGAGAGAGCGACGGGAAACCGCCGCTTTTTTGCGTTTATGACACATACAGGATTATAGCGGTTCGATTCCGCTGTGTGTCTTAATATCTGTTTACGATTATAAGAAACGTGCTGTAAAATGTCGGTTAAACACGCCTTAGAGGATGGTACAGCCGATGATAATGGATCGTGAACAATTTAGAATGCGTTTGAAAGAGGGTAATCGCAAATACTTGCCTCTTGTAAAAATAATCGCATTCAAAGCAAAATATGCTAAAATGGAAAAAATGAACTTTAAGACAAGGTTCGGTAATCTCATGAGCGTACGTCTTAGTAACGCCTTGGCGAAAGAGTTTCAAGGAAAATCATTTCGAGAATTTGCCAACTATAAACCGTCTTATTATTCAGGAATAAGTAACATGGGCAAGTTGACGTTTAATGAATTTCTGAACGTGTTGTACGAAATGGCGGTTCCTATACAGTTGGACTACAAAAGTAGTGAATACTATACTGTTACTCAGCTTGCTAAAATACTGGTAGCTAAAGAAGAGGATATAATAAGACAGTTGGAATCAGGCCGCTACAAAGATGCATTCATCAATGAGCAAGGTGAATGGCTGAAGCCGAAGCCGCCTGAAAATGAATATATTTCGTAGTCGCCAATAGGCGGCTTTTTTATTTTGCCGAAAGGGGGATATGAAATTTTGGGACATAATTATGTCGTTGTAGTACTACCAGAAACGATTATCCAAATACTATTAATCGTCTTGGCGCTCACAGGCATATCGCTAAGCGTATGGCAATGGAGAAATGAACTTCGAAGGAAGAAGGCTATAGAAGGCTTGGAAGCTGTTGTAACCAAATACGAGCAGGCATATGAGCGAATGTTTGAAGGGGCAGCAGCGCTTAATCGGTAGGAAGATCGGCAAACCTCTTGATTCTCCACAATAGCGCAAAACCAACTCAAATAACCAACCGGGGGTGGTGAAATGTAGTCATGGATTGGTCAGCAATTAGAGAAGAATACGAAACAACGGATATCTCCTTAACCGACCTAGCTGATAAGCATGGTATCAAATATCCCACAATCAAGAGTCGGAAACAGCGGCAAGGTTGGGATAAAGATGCATCCGAATCCACAAAAGATGCGTCCAACGGTAAAGATGCATCCCAAAAAAGACGCGGGCCGCCAAAGGGGAACCGGAACGCTGCGGGCCATGGAGCTCCTAAAGGCAACAAGAACGCGGTGGGTAATAGTGGCGGTTCTGGTGGTCCCTATGGCAACGACAAGGCTGTGACGCATGGGTTCTTTCGTAAATACTTCCCACAAAGAACTGTAGAGATCATGGAGCATATAGCAGAACGTGAGCCGCTTGATATGATTTGGGACAACATCATGATCCAATATACTGCGATTATAGCTGCTCAGCCAATTATGTACGTTGAGGATAAGGAAGACGTGACCAAGGTGATGACCGAATCTGCCGATAACGCTTTTGGTGGATCTGAGAAGTGGGAATACCAACATGCCTGGGATAAACATGCTGCTTTTATGAATGCTCAGAGCCGCGCTATGACCACATTACAAGGACTCATTAAGCGGTATGAGGAAATGTGTCGCCTTGGTTATGCCGACAAGGAACAGCAACTGCGGATCAAGAAGCTGAAGGGCGAAGTCGAGAAGATGGACGGACCAGAAAAGAAAGAGCCTATTCACATTATCGTTGATTATGGTGATGGGTCATGAGTGCCGTAACTGTCTCGTTCAACCCGAATTTCAAGGATATGAACCTCACTCGTAAACGCTATAGAGTCTTCAAGGGATCTGCTGGTTCTGGCAAATCGGTGAATGTGGCTCAAGATTACGTTATCAAGCTTTCAGATTCGCGGTATAAGGGCGCCAACCTTCTTTGTATCCGAAAGGTCAATGACACTAACCGAAACAGCACATACGCTGAACTACAGGCTGCAATTAATCGCATCTACGGGGACCAAGTAGATGATTATTGGGACATGCCCCAATCGCGGTTAAGTATAAAACATAAGTCTACTGGCAATGAAGTCATTTTCCGTGGTGTTAACGATGCCAGGGACCGGGAAAAATTAAAATCAATCAACTTTGCTCATGGTAAGCTGACTTGGATTTGGGTCGAGGAAGCAACTGAGCTCCAAGAATCGGACATTGATATATTAGATGACCGGCTCCGTGGGATATTGGATAACCCAAATCTCTATTATCAGATGACGTTCACATTTAACCCAGTATCCGCCACTCACTGGATCAAGGGAAAATACTTTGACACTGAGCACGAGGATATTATAACGAACCATAGCACGTACCTGATGAACCGATTCATTGATGATGCTTACCACCGCCGTATGATGCTCCGTAAAGAACGGGACCCAGACGGATATAAGATTTATGGTCTTGGTGAATGGGGCGAATTAGGGGGAACAATCTTGTCTAACTATACAGTGCATGATTTTGATACATCGTTCGCCATGTTCGATAGTATGACATTCGGGCAGGACTTTGGTTTCAATCATGCGAACGCGATTCTCACTGTCGGATTCAAAGATGGTGAGATTTTTATTTGCAACGAAATATACGTACATGAGAAAGATACGGGCGAAATCATAGCCTTAGCTGACGGGAAGTTGGATAAGCGGATACCAATGTATTGCGATTCTGCCGAGCCTGACCGCATCAAGACTTGGCGTAATGCAGGGTACAAGGCTAGTGCCGTAGTCAAGGAACCGGGTAGCGTAAACGCTCAAATTGACTGGCTCAAAAAACATAAGATACACATCCATCCAAGCTGCTCGAACACGATTAAGGAAATGCAGCAGTGGAAGTGGAAACATGATTCTAAGACAAACACCTATACAGATGAACCAGTCAATTTTTTTGATGATGCAATGGCCGCACTTCGGTATGCCGTAGAGGGAATGCGTAAAGGACCTACATTTGAGTTTTAGAGGAAGGAGGACACTATGACATTAGCAGAAGAAATAATGTACAACCTCGATAAGAATGCTCCTATGACCAACCGAGAGATAGCGCAGCAAGAGGTTAACGACTTCAAACTCTCACAACGTTATCAATGGATGCTAACGGGGGAAGCTTACTACCGTAACCAGACAGAGATACTTAAACACAAACGATATATCATCGGAGAGGGTGGCGCCCAAGTCGAAGCTAAGAACCTGGCTAACAATAAATTGGTTCACGGATTCGTCCGGAAGTTAGTTGACCAAAAGACCGGGTATTTATTATCTAAGCCTATCAGCATACAAACAGATGGCCCGGACGAATACAAAAAACAATTAGATAGTTTCTTTGGCAAACCATTCTTGCGTCAACTCAAGAATCTTGGGAAAAACGCTATTAATAAAGGTATCGGCTGGCTGCAAGTCTACTATTCCGAAAAATGTGAGTTGAGCTTTAAGGTGATTCCGTCAGAACAGTGTATACCGCTGTGGAAAGATGGCGCCCATACGGAGTTAGACAAGATGATCCGATTCTATCCGATGGAAGTCTATGAGGCCAAGACGAAAAAGACTGTTCATATTGTAGAGCTATGGGGTACTGACGGTGTGATGAAGTGGGTACAGGATACTACAATTAGCCCCGATCTTATGCTTTACGAGGAATTAAAAGAGCACTTCACGGCGCAAACGAAGAACGGGCAGGAGAAATTGAACTGGGAGCGCGTACCGTTCGTCCCATTTAAGTACAATGACGAAGAAATGCCGTTAGTGGAAATACTCAAGACACTTGTTGATGATTACGATAAACGTATGTCGGAGAACGCCAATAACTTGGAGGATTTACCCAACAGCATTTATGTCATTAAGAACTACGATGGTACAGATGTGGGTGAAATGCGGCGTAATCTGTCTCAGTTACGTGTGATTAAGGTAAGGGATCCAGGCGGTGTAGATACTCTCAGCCTTGACATTGATACAGAAGCGTTTGTTAACCACGTAACTATGCTACGGAAGGCGATATATGAGTTTGGGCGTGGCATGGATACTCAATCGGAAGACTTTAAAGGGGACAAATCAGGACAAGCCATCAAGTTTGCTTATAATGACCTTGATATGGATGCAAACACCATAGAGACAGAGTTTCAAGCTTCTATGGAACAGCTTTTGTGGTTTGTAGACCAGCATCTTGCCAATACGACAGGCAATGACTATTCAAAATATGAAGTTGATTTTATATTTAATCGAGATGTCCTCATTAACGAAACAGAAGCGATAACAAATGCTAAGAACAGCGTGGGGATTGAATCTATGGAAACGATTATTGCCAACCATCCTTGGACGACCAACACTCAGGAGGAAATGGAAAGAAAGAAAGAAGAAGAATCTGAGCCAATTGGCAATAATCCAGACCAGGCATACGGTGGTACAGGAGGCAATCCTCCTGAGACAGAGCAAAAGCAGGCTGAACAGTCATGAGGTCCGAGGAATACTGGTCTAAACGCATGGATACCCTCAATGAGGCGTTATTAGGCAAAGGCGATGCTTATGTCCGGAAGATGGAGATTGAGTATGCCAAGGCTAACGCATCCATCCAAAAAGATATTGACGTGTTCTACCAGCGGTTTGCTAAGAATAACGAGATCAGCCTAGCGGAAGCGCGTCAAGTGCTCAAAGCTGGCGAGCTCAAAGAGTTCAAATGGACCGTCGAGGACTATATCAAGGCAGGCCGAGAAAATGCGGTTGATCAGCGTTGGATGAAAGAGCTTGAGAATGCATCCATACGCGTTCGCATGACCCGCTTGGAGGCTCTACAGATGCAGATGCGCCAGCATGTCGAGGTACTAACTGGAAAGCGTCAGGCAGGCGCTAAAGAGCTTATGGGCGATATATACAAGGATGGTTACTATCATTCTGTGTTTGAGCTCCATAAAGGCACCGGGCTGGGCGTCGCATTCTCCAAGTTGGACAAGCGGCAGATTGAAGCGGTCATATCGAAACCTTGGGCAGCGGATGGTTCAAACTTCTCTGCGCGGATCTGGAAAGACCGTGATAAGTTGGTTCATGAGCTTCAAACCGTGCTTACACAAGGCATGATACGCGGTGATACACCGGACAAGATGATTAACGCCTTATCTGACCGTATGGGTGTTTCCCGATCAGCTGCAGCACGGATCATACAAACTGAATCAGCCTACTTCGCTGGTCAATCCCGTATGGATGCTTATAAGGAACTGGGCGTGGAGCAATACAAGTTTACGGCTACCCTGGATAAACGCACATCAAGTATCTGCCGTCACATGGATGGAGAGATATTCGCCATTAGCGAGGCAGAGGTAGGAGTAAATTACCCACCATTGCATGCTTATTGCCGCTCCACAACGATTCCTCATTACGAGGACAACGTACAGGAACGCATAGCACGGGACGAGGACGGCAAGAATCAGGCTGTTCCCGGCGACATGACCTATGAGCAGTGGGCCAAGGAAAATGTTCCTGCTACTGACCGTGTGACTGAGCCGATCAAGCCAGTCGAACCAAACAATAACGATGTTAAAACGGCTGCGCCTGAGTTAGAGGACATACCAAACAGGCCATACAATCCTAAAGCTTCTTATCACGTGGATATCCCTAATGTATCACCGGCTGCTGCTGACAAAATAGCAGACATTAGCCGAGAACTGGTGCGGGAGGGCTCCAAGACTGGTAAGGGCTATTTGTCGTTGGCTGATTTCGATGGCAAGGAGATAGCGAGGGTTACGGGCAGTAAGGACAAAGTGCCTTTCACACCTAAAGTGCAGGATATGCTCTTTAGCGTTCCTGCTGGTAGCCTAGTGCTTGCTCACAACCACCCGAGGGGCAACAGGCTATCGGTTAAAGATGCCCGTTCTATGGCACTGTATGCAGCTATAGGGGCTATGGTGGTCGCTGGGCATGATGGAGGTACAAGTACATTGTCAGCACCGGGCAAGCGCAGTCCATCGGAGTTTGATAAGGTCCTGCGCCGGGTGGTTGCCGAGGTGGACGCACAATTGCAGGATGATCCGGTTTTTGCTGAGTTGCCACCAACAGCTAAAAACGAACGCTTTGATTACTTGGTGCTTATGGGCATCGTTGCAGAACTGGGGTGGGAATATGCCGAAGACTACGAAGCGGCAAGAGATGGTAACCGGTTTAGATGATAAGCCGATTGAGTTGGATTTCGCTGCGCCGGCAGACGAACGGGTGAATGATTACGTCCAACAGGTGACAGGACAGGGAGATGATATAAATGGGTAATGGTTTGAAATCGTCAGATGTACTTTCACGGCAAGAGACATTGGACATTCTCAAAAAAGTAATAGGATTTGAAGACGAGGGTGCTTCTAAGGTTGAATGGCATTTCAAAGTGAGTGAAAAAGGCAAGTTGATTATCGAAAAGGAATTTAGCCCTGAGCAGGCCGAGGCAATTACAGTCAAACTCGCGGAGACATTTGGCGTTTTTCCAGACGGAATAAACACATTTAACGTTTTGTTGGATGAAAGTGATATTCCATACGTCGAACAAAAAGCACTGCTTTTATCTGAATCAGGAAGGGCACAGTAGTACAACTGAATTCTTATTATCGCCGTTTGGTATTGTGGGCGTAAAACACAAGACATCACTGGTCGAGACCAGGTTAAAAAACGAAGATGAAGGAGCGGTATATATGGATTGGCTAAGAGAATTGCTGGAGAGTCAAGGTGTTCCGGCGGACAAAATCACAGCTATTACAAAGGGGGTTGAGGAAAAGTACATCGGATATGTGCCTAAGCATCGATTTGATGAAATAAATGATGCTAAGAAGCAACTTGAAGGTGATTTGAAGGAACGCGATAAGCAACTGACCGATTTGCAGAAGGCCGCAGGGGATGTGCCAGCGCTACAGGATCAGATTACAAAGCTTCAGGCAGACAATAAAGCTGCTACCGACAAGTACGAAGCTGATATGAAGGAACTGCGCTTGAACACGGCGCTTAAGATGGCTTTGAGTGGTCAGGTCCATAACGCTGATATTGTTGCGAAGCTACTGGACAAAACAAAAATCGAATTGGACGACAACGGTGCTATAAAAAGCGGTTTGGACGACCAACTCACAGGCCTTCGCGAAAGCGATGACTTTTTGTTTGTTCCAAAAGAGGACCCGAAACCAGGATTTCAACCGAAAGGTGCTACACCAGCGGACTGGTCAGGCGGAAAGCAAGACCCGAGCGACAGCAAAACAAACTATGGGAAGATAGCTGCGCAGAATAAGTCGGCAGATAACGGCGACCTATCTAAAGCGCGCGAGTCGTATTTCCAATAACAGGAGGATGAGAAAATGAGTAAATTTGTGGTCACTAAATACGGTAACAAAAAGGGGATCACCAAATTCCCTGATCATTATGTGAACCTAGCTATTACGGTGGACGATGAGGGGATTACTGCTAATTCGGATGGAAAGAAAATCGTCCCTGCTGGAACGATTATCGGCAATGGTATTTTGAATGATATTACGAAGCTGGGCAAAAAAGCAGTCACAACCACTGGGGTTTCTAATGCGGAAGGTGTGCTATTTGAAGATGTTGATGTAACTTATGGCCCTGCACCGGGAGCATTGATGATTCACGGGTTTGTAGATCTGGGCAAAATTCCAACAGCACCAACAGCAGAAGAAATTACAGCACTCAAACAAATCACATTTTTGAAATAAGAGAGGACAGGTGAAGACATGCCAACTATTTTTGATCTTGTAACAGCCGAGAATATTACTACCTACTATCAGGAGACAGCGTCGAACGCAATTCCTTACTTGGGAGCAACATTGTTCCCAGCGAAAAAGCAACAAGGGCTAGACTTGAAATGGATTAAAGGGGCGGGAGGCTTGCCGGTATCCCTTCAACCATCTGCATTTGATGCCAAAGCCACATTGAGAGACCGAATTGGCTTTGAAGAAATTAAAACCGAAATGCCGTTTTTCCGTGAAGGTATGAACATTGATGAAACAGAGCGTCAAGAATTGCTAAGACTCTTAGCGTCTCCTAATGCAGCATACTATCAAACACTCATACAAAAGATTTACGATGATAGAAAAACGCTGATTGATGGTGCTACAGTGGTACCTGAACGAATGATCATGCAATTACTTTCATTGGGCCGGATCGACATTGTGGCCAATCGTCAGCAATACAAATACGATTACAAAATGTCTGATGAGCACAAAACCACACTTACGGCGGATGCTAAATGGAGTAATCCTGATGCTCCAATCATTCAAGACATCAAAACGTGGCAGGATCTAGTCGAGGATGACACTGGTGTACGTCCTGAGAATGCTATTTGCACACGGAAAACGTGGAATTACATTCTAAATAATAAAACTATTCGATTGGACATGAATCCTGTTGGCGGTCAAAACATTATTATGACCGACTCCATGATGAAACAATATCTTTTCAGCAAATTGGGGCTTACTGTAGCTGTATACAACAAGAAGTTCGCTTTACAAGATGGCACAACAGGACTCTTCTACCCTGATGATTACTTTACCCTTATCCCAGCTAATACACTAGGCAATACGTGGTATGGGACTACACCTGAGGAAGCCGATTTGATGAGTGGCGGTACAGATGCTCAGGTACAAATCGTCAATACAGGCGTGGCAGTAACAACTTACAAAGAGCCGCATCCAGTAAACGTCAATACGATCGTATCTGAAATCGTAATGCCTTCGTTTGAACAAATGAATAACATCTTTATCGCTAAAGTTAACTAAGGGGGAGACAATCGTCTCTCCTATTTATTTTGGGAGGAGTGAGTAGAGTGAAAGTGACTCTTACAAATAGTGCAAAGTATGGTGGCGAATTTTATATCAAGGGACAGGAAATTGAGGTAGATCCCAAACATGTGCTGGGCCTGATCGCTGATAGAGTTATCAGCTCTGATACAGAAGTTCCAGAAGTACCCGGGGAAACGGATATTAACAAGATGAATATGGCGCAGCTGAAGGATTACGCTGAACAGAACTCGATTGATCTTGGCGAAGCCGCTAAAAAGGATGAAATCCTGGAGAAAATCAAAGCGGCTGGTGAGTAATATGGACCGCATAAGATTTGAGGCACTTTTGCTTAAGTTTAAAATCTTGCTAGGCCTGCCGGTGACCGAAACGGGTAAGGATGTGCAGTTATCGTTCTCACTGAATTTCACCATTGACGGCATTAAGAACTACTGCAACATATCCGACATACCGGAGCAACTGGAAAATACGATGCTGCTGATTGCTAAGGACTATTACCTCAACCAGTTTGCAGAGCCTGCAACAGCTGGAGAAGCTGAGTTGAACGTCCAAAGTGTCAAGCGCGGCGATGTGCAGTTTAATTTTGCTGCATATGCCAAGAAGGGCGTAGAGGGTACGGCTTTCATTAAGTCGTATGCCACGCAGCTCAACGCATTCCGTAGATTGAGGTGGTAGTCATGCAATTAGGCAATCCCGTAATAGAACGCAGGCTGCTTGAAATGACCTATACGGGTGTTTGCCGGGTAGAGGGACAGACAACCCGCAAAGACCCCGTAACAGGCGTAGAACGGCCCACAAAGGGCATTATATTCGACAACCAGCCGTGTGCATTGTCTCAAGCGTCTTTGCCAAGCGCGGCCCAAATGGACACGAACAATGATGTCGCATATGACGGTAAGCTGTTTATTGCGCCTGATATTGTTATTCCGTCCGGCAGCCGTATCTTTGTTACTCAAGACGGTATGAGCTATGAGTTTCAGCAATCGGGAGAGCCCTTCATATACCCAACCCATCAAGAGGTAAAAATGAAGCGGGTTGGTAAGGCATGAGTTTTGCTGAGTTCGATTTTAGCGAGTTCGAGCAGTTAGGGAAGAGCTTGCGGAAGATGCAAGCCGATTACCCGCGATTCGTCGAGGACTGCATAAGAGAACTTGCCAGCAGGCTACTAGCTAAGACGGTGGCACGTACTCCAGTAGATACGGGTATGCTCCGGCGAAATTGGCAGTTGGGGCCTGTGGAGCGTGTAGGGGGCGGCTATAGCATTGAGTTATTTAATCCCATTGAGTACGCGCCTTATGTGGAATATGGGCACCGCACACGGCTACACACGAGCTGGGTGGAAGGTAGATTCATGCTCACCATCTCTGAACGAGAGTTGGAGCGTGAGTTGCCTGCACTAATGGACCGTAAGCTGAAACGATTTATGGAAGACCACCTGAGGTGATGCAATGGAAGATGTAAAAAACGGAATATTGAAGTACCTGAGCACCTTTCGAACGGGTGTCCCAGTGTACGACGAAAGAATTGAGCAGGGTTTCAAGGAACCGTGCTTTTTTGTGTTGATTATTGATGGAGCGCAGAACCGGGAATTTAATCGCCGTTACATGCGGACTGATAGTTTCGATATTCATTATTTCCCGGACCCAGACAACCCGGAGAAGCGCCGTGAATGCGAAGCAGTAGCGGATAGGCTTTACGAGGAAATGGAGTACATCCAATGGGAAGGCAGCCTGTACAGAGCGGTAGGGATGAAACACCAGATTGTTGATGATGTGTTGCATTTCTTTATTGACGTCAATGTACATTTGATGCGTCCAAAGGGGCCAGAAACAAAAATGAAGACTTTAAAACAGGAGGCTGGTATACGTGGCTGATAACCAAGAAACAGAAACCGGGGCAACGCCTGCTGTGGGACCTACAAAGAAAGAAACGGCAGCGCCCGTAGCTTCGGTAGAACCCCGTTTTGCCAAAGAACAATTTCAAGATTCACAGCAGTTTACACAGATTGAAAAAGATACACTGAACGTCCTGCTTGAGGATGGACAGAATTACACCATTAGTGAGGCCAGACGGATTCTCGCTGATTGGTTGAAGAAGGAGGTTGAATAATGGCCGGCACATGGGTTACACAGAACGAGGATTTACCCGGCGTTTATACCAACGTCGTTTCCGAGCCTAAACCGCTAGGCACATTAAGTGATCGCGGCGTTGTTACTCTGCCGTTGACATTAAGCTGGGGGCCAGTGAAACAGATAATCACAATAGATGCTGGCGATGACATTTCAAAAGCTTTGGGATATGACATCACACACACGAGCCTTCTGTTGGTTAAGGAGGCTCTTAAGCGCGCGAAAACGTTGTTGGTGTACCGCCTAAATCAAGGGACAAAGGCTACAGTCACAAGCGGTAATCTTGTCGCTACGGCGAAGTATGACGGTGTGAGAGGCAATGACATTTCGATTGTGATCCAATCTGACATTGACACGCCTACGATCTTTAATGTTCGGACATTGGTCGAGGGTAAGGAAATGGACGCGCAAAAGGCAGCTGATATTGACGGCCTGGTAGCGAATGATTGGGTGACATTCAAGGCATCTGGCACAGATAAGACGTTGGTAGCTACGGCCGGAGCGCCGCTGACTGGCGGGACTGACGGTACGGCAATCAACGCAGACCACTCGGATTATATGGCAGCCATTGAGACTCAGGATTTCAACACCGTAGGCGTACCTTATGACGACGCAACGCTTAAGCCTTTGTATACTACCTACGTTAATCGCCTGCGCAATGATGAGGGCAAAAATGTACAGGTGGTACTACCAAACTATAGCGCGGCCGACAGCGAAGGAGTAATAAACGTCACTAACGGCGTAATTCTTTCAGATGGTACGGTGATCGATAAGGTTAAAGCAGTCGCTTGGGTCGCAGCTGCAACAGCGGCGGCCAACGTTAACGAATCCCTCACTTACGCTGACTACGATGATGCTGTAGATGTAGATGTAAGATTCACCAACCGTGAAGCAATCACAGGTGTCCAGAGCGGTCAATTCTTTTTTATCTATAAGGGTGGCAAGGCCAAAGTACAGCAGGATATCAATACATTCCGTAGCTTTACGCCTAAAAAGAATAAAGATTTTCGCAAAAATCGTGTTATTCGTACATTGGATGGAATCAAGACTGATTTGCAAAAAGTCTTTGAAAAGTCCTACATCGGCAAAGTTGATAACAATGCTGATGGTCGGAATATTGTCAAAAAAGAAGCCATCTCCTTATTTGAGCTTAATCAACAAATTGGAGCAATTGAGGAGTTCAATCCTCAAACAGACGTAACGATCGTACCCGGTACAGATAAAGATGCTATTTATGCTGAGTATTACGTTAAGCCAGTGGACAGCATTGAAAAAATCTATCAGTTAGCGAGGGCGAGATAATATGCCGCAATGGTTACAAGCAAAAGATACTATTTCAGGCCAGCAGGGTCGATTATACGCCACCATAAACGGTAGTGTAGAGGAAATGGCCTACTGCAAGAAATTCGAGGCAAAGATCGAGAAAAACATGACAGAAGTAAAAGTATTGGGGTATCTGGGGGATCAGAATAAAGCAGGTAGCTGGAAGGGTACGGGATCGATGACTTTTTACTATGTGACCTCGTTGTTCAGACAAATGATGCTGGATTACGTGACCACAGGGAAAGATACCTACTTTGATCTGGTTATCATCAACGAAGACCCGACTTCCTCGATCGGCAAACAAACCGTGACGCTCAAGAATGTCAATATAAGCAGCATTATTATTGCTAAGTTGGATACTGAATCTCAATTGTTGGACGAAGATTTGGACTTTACTTTTTCTGGGGTCGGCTTGCAGGATAGTTTTAATAAACCTGTATTGGGCGGTAACTAAAATATTTTAAATAAAAGGGGATAAAAATAATGAGTCAATTTAGCGCGTTTTTTAAAGAGAATGCTGCAGTAGATATTACACAAGAGATTGTTGTTTCTGAAAGATTTAAAGATGAAGACGGTAAACCTATTCTTTGGAAGATCCAAGGTATTTCAGAAGAACGAAACAAAGACATTAGAAAGTCTTGTACAAAAACACAGAAGGGCAAAGGGGGAATGAAGGTTCCTGAAATTGACCCAGACGATTACACCACTAAGCTAGTTTTAGAAAGCGTAGTGTATCCTAACCTGAAAGATGCCGAGTTGCAAGAGAACTATGGTGTTGTTGGGGCTGACAATTTGCTTAATAAAATGCTTTTGTCTGGTGAGTTTGCTACTTTGTTGGAAAAGGTGCAGGAGCTTAACGGTTACGATCAAGATATCAACAAGGTTATGGAAGAAACAAAAAACTAATGGAGGAGGGCGATGCGGACGCAAATTTCGCGTACTATGCCCTCCACAAATTACGAATATTGCCTCAAGATTTGATGAAGATGTCTGTCACTGAGCGTGGAGTGATATACGCCATGATCAAAGAACGTATAGAAAACGAAAAGAAAGAGGCAGCAAAACTAAATAAATGATTTACTCTTTCTGAGCGGGTTGATAGAATAATGGCAAAATATACCTACTCAGGAGGGTCATTATGTCTAATTACGGCGAATGGCAAGAAACGAAAAAACAATATAAGCAGGAAAAGAGGAAAGAAAGACAAAAAGGGCAATTGAAGGCGCTGAAATGGTTTGCAATTATAGTAATTCCCTTTTTTATACTCCTGTTGATCGGATTAAGCACAGGGGCAATAAAACCGCAGGCGACACAAACTGCTAGTTCGGTAACAGATCAGAAGACGAATAAACAAGATTTTACGCCTTTAGCGCAAAAATATGAGAGTAAGACACCTTTCAAGGTTTTATACCGGGTTGATGGTTCTCGTTATTATTACATCCAGCAAACGAAAGGTACTGTAACCAATCAATCAGCAGCCGAAATTATTAAGGAATTATATGCTAAAGAAGCGTGGTCTGAAAATGGAGGTACTTTAGGTGATGTTGTGATATTTGATAGTTCTCATAAGCTTACTAAAGGGGAAAAACCTTCTTTAGATCTGGACGCACAAGCGGAGTATTCTTCAAAACTGAAAAAAATAACTGTTGGTGACAAGGTTACAACCTTTGAGCCAGCAAAAAAGAAATAATTAGGCGCCCATTCGGGTGCTTTTTTATTTGGAAAGGAGGGAACATGGCTACTGTACAGTCGACTTTGCAACTTTACGATAACTTTTCCAACCGTCTTAGTGCAATTAATAATGCTGTGCAAGCTACAACTAGGCACATGGAAAGGCTAAGAACTGCCACAAATGCACATATGAGGTTTGATATCCAAATCGCCAATGAAGCTATATTAATGAACCAAGTGCATATGATTAGGCAACGTATACAAAGCCAACTTAGAGTAATACATGCTCGAATACAAATCCAATTGCCCGCTTCGCTCGAAGCTATGTTTGGTAACTTGCAAATGCTTGTGTTGCGCCTCATTCGTGTTGTGCGTCAACTGCGAACGACAAGCGGCGCCAATGCAGCAGAGTTGCAGAATGCATTGCAGCGAATTGAAAGGTTGGAGCAGAAGATAAACCAGTTGCAAGATCAATTAAACCGCAGGTTACGAGAAGGCGGACGCAACTCCGAGGGAATGCTAAGTAACCTTAGGAACATCGCTGCTGCTTATGTATCTATTGCCGCAGCCAAAGGTCTGTTTGAAACTGTAATGGGTGGAGCAATGGAGCAACAACAGATGATTAGTACATTTGTTGCCCGTTCAGGATCGGAAGCCTTGGGTAACGCTATTTATGATGCGATTACTAAACAGGCATTAGCCGCTGGTCAAGACGTACAGCAAGCTTTATCAGGAACTATGTCATTCATGTCCTCTACACTTGATCCTAAGCAACTGGCACAATTGAATAAGTTGTCTATGCGTCTTGCTAAGCTTAACCCAATGGAAGGACTTGAGGGAGCAGCGTTTTCGATGAAGGAGTTGCTATCCGGGGATTACACATCCATCGTCGAACGTTTTAATATCGGGCGTGGAATGATCAAAAATAGCGATGCTCTCAAGGCTGGTAAAGCAGGCGACATTGAAGGATTCATCAAAGGCATGGATAAACTCCTGATACAGCAAAACCTGTCAGAAAAAGCTTTTGAAAAAATGTTGGATTCTCCTGCTGCGAAATGGCAGAAACTTGTGAACACGTTTAAATTCAATTTAGCTCAAGCCGGGAATGCTGCGGTAAACGCGTTTGCCCCTTTGTTTGATGTTATCAATAAAGCTTTTGCTTCAGGCAAGTTTGACCAATTTTTCGGTAGCATACAGACCGGTATGACCATGATAGCTCAAGTCACATCAAGCGTAGTGCAATTTCTAATGAACAACTGGGACTTGGTGAAAAACACTCTATTGGTACTGGGTGTGGTAGCGGCTGCTGTGGCTATTGGATTTGCCGTAGATTGGATTATCGCCGTGTGGCCGTTAGCTCTTATTGTTGCCGGGATTATAGGTATCATAACAATACTCAACAAATTCGGGGTATCTACAAGTGAAGTTATAGGATTTGTTACTGGTGTGTTCTATGGACTTTTTGCATTTATTAATAACCAAGTAGCGCTGGTTTGGAATGTGATTCTAAGTTTTGCAGAGTTTCTCGTAAATATTTTTATCGACCCAGTGTATGCAATAAAAAAACTGTTTTATAATCTTTTTCAAACAGTCACCACGTTCTTCAACCAACTTATTAACGACATTATCGACGGAATTAACTGGCTAATCCAGAAGATAAACAGCGTAACTGATACTGGTATACAAGCAGTTGCGCATATCACTACGGATGGTGTTGGCCCTGCTAAACCAACAACCGATAAAAACGTTGTTAATTTCGACAAGTATAAAATGTCCATGATGAGCATTGGCGGGAATTTCAATAAGGGTTATAAAGCTGCTACAAACTTTACAAAATCAGTTGGTAAATTGACAAACAATCTCGGCGGCGGTGCCTACAAAGTGCCTAAAATGCCAAAACAAAACGGCAACAATGTCGGTAAGGTCGGCAAGGTAGGAAAAGTCGGCAAGATCGAGGACAAAGTAGATATTTCAAGCGAAGACCTGAAAGTGATGCGGGACCTCGCAGAGATGAAGTCCATACAGAATTACAACTATCTCACGCCTACAATCCAAGTCAGAACAGGTGACATTAACAGTGGGGCGGATCTTGACACGATCATCAAAAAGATTGGTGATCATCTAGAAGAACAATTTGTTTCTACAGCACAGGGAGTGTATACGTAAAAGGGAAGGTGATGATGACAATGGATATTAAAAAGGTAGTGGATGTAGCAGTTCGATTCCAAAATGACAATCCAAGTGCTACTGATGATGAGGCGAAACTCCATGCGTTTGAGTATCTGCTTTCGGAATTGAAACAGTCGAGCACTGAAGAACTCCTGCCTCATTTTCGTAGCCTAGACCTAAAAAAGGCAGAACGACAAGTTGTAGTAACCTTATCGTTCCCTTGGGAAATTACATTTTCAAATATTGTTTAATGTATTCCACGCCTTTGTCGGTGAGTGAATATTTAACCGGTTGAGTAATGACGAAAACATTGCTCTCATCTGGGTCAAAGTCTTCACTCACTGAAATGTAGCCTTCCTCGGCTAAATACTTAAGGGCCTCGGAATTATAAAGCCAGTCATCTCCATTTTTCATTTGAAAAATTGCTTCCGCAACTCCATTGTTTTGAAGGTTGTGGAACGCATTTTTAAGCAGTTCAATTTCAAATTTGTTCATTTTAAACCCTCTTTCATCAAGTAATGGTTAGTCCAGACAACTACCATTATTCGACAGAATGAGGGTTATTCCTTTTGCACGGAGGTGATACCTTGCCGACAGAACACGCCATACTATTGAGTTACAACAACGGAGAAGAAGCATTCCGTATCCCGGTCAATCCGCCAGAAATGAGCATAAAAGAAGCTGGCGACGGCTCCACGTATAAGATTGTGGGCGGCGATGAAATAAACGCTATCCAAGGGCGAAAACTGACGGAAATATCGTTTGACAGTTTCTTTCCCGGTCAGGCATACCCCTTTGTTAATGGGAACGAATTGCGGCCTATACCTGAATATATAGCTTTAATAGACAAGTGGATGGATGCCAAGCGGCCCATCCGCTTTATTTATTCCGCCATAAGTTCTGATCCGGGCGCGCAGAAGAGTCCACAGGAGATTGCTATTAATATGCCGGTTACCATCGAGGAATTCGAGTGGAAGCCAGTAGCGGGTACATCGGATATCGAGTACACAATATCATTCAAAAAGTACGTTTTTTACAACGCTGTGCAGGCCAAAGTTAAGAAGACCACAACCAAGGCAGGCACAAAAAAGACGACTACGACAAAAACCAAAGCAAAGCGACCAAGTGAGAGAGTTAAGCCTAAATCGGTAAAGGTGAAAGCAGGCGATACACTTTGGATTATCGCTAAGAAGAACTTGGGTGACGGGTCCCGTTACAAGGAGATTCAAACACTCAACAAGATTACAAATGCACAGGCCAAACGGCTAAAGGTTGGGCAAGTGCTAAGACTGCCGGGGTGATGGCATGGATATTTTTATCGACAACCGCGATGGCAACGTGTGGCAGGTGTCCGGCGAGGCGATGGCGGGCAAGGAAAATGCCTCCGGGCTGGTGTCTGAATTAACTTGGAAGACCGAACGCACCGGGAGCCCAGGAAGCATAGATATCACGCTTGTTAGAGATGGTATCTACCAAAATAAAAAGTTTAAGGTGCAGAACGGGGATATTGTTCGGATAACCAAGGGTAAGCACAAGATATTTTACGGCTATGTCTTTAGCGTTGAGCAGTCAGAAAAATCAGACATGAAGATTACAGCTTACGACCAAATCCGCTACTTAAATGCAAACGACACATACGTTTTCAAAAACTTGACTGCTGGGGCAGTAATCAAGCGGATTGCAGAGGATTTTAAGCTGAAAACCGGAATGATTGCCGATACAGGATACAAAATACCTGCTATGGTCGAGGATAACCAAAAGCTATTAGATATCATCTATAAGGCTATAGACCAAACACTTATGTCTACCGGAACCATCTATGTGTTCTACGACGACTTTGGAGCTCTGGCTCTTAAACGGGCCGCGGACATGCTTGTATCGGTGTCGGTGGGTGACGGCAGCCTAATGACCGGATACGCGCTTAAAAAGTCCATAGACAGCGAGACGTACAACTATGTAAAGCTGGTGCAGGACAATAAAAAGAGCGGTAAACGAGATGCCTTCGTTTACCAGGACAGCAACAATATCAAAAAGTGGGGTAAGCTTCAACTCTATGACAAAGTAGACGAGAAGATGAATGCGGCTCAAATAAAACAAAAAGCGCAAAACTTGCTCACATTACACAACCGAGAAAGCAAAAGCTTAAGCATCGATGCTATGGGGGACTTGAGTATCCGGGCCGGATGCTATGTGCCTGTGTTTATTGATGATTTGAAGGTTAGCCAAGTTTACTTGGTAGATTCATGTACACATAAATTTTCAGGGATGGAACATACCATGTCACTCGAATTGAAGGTGATTTAATGTACAAACAATTACAAAAAATGGCGTTGGAAACTATGAAAGCTTCAAAGCCCAGCGAAGGCATGCTTGGACAGGTTACAGCAGTCTCTCCGCTTGAAATAACCGTGGATCAGCGCTTGGTGTTGGACGAGGATTTTTTATTAATCACTGAGCGGGTAACGCGTTATGAGGTTAGTCTTACACATAGCCACGTATATAAAGACGAGACTCCTACTGAGACGGCAACAAAGACCACTCAAACCGCTTTGCCTGATGTGTTGGTGATCCGGGAAGGCCTTAAGGTAGGCGATGCCGTGCTCTTACTACGCATGCAAGGTGGTCAACAGTTTGCCGTGCTGGATAAGTTGGTGACACCATGATACCAGAGGGCGGTAGCATCGTAGACGAGGAAATTGAAGAGGAAGAAATGCCCACCAAGACATATGCCTTAGACTTCACAAACGGGCGCGCACGCGGTATTGTGGACGGTTTGGAGGCTATGCGACAAGTAGTATATAAGATACTCCAGACATTACGTTATGAAAATCTCATATACTCCGATGATTACGGAGCTGAGATAGACCGGCTGCAAGGGCAGAGCCGGTTATTTGTGCAGACAGAATTAAAACGGTTGGTCCGTGAAGCACTGCTTGCAGATGACAGGATCACGGATGTACGTGATTTCCAATTCACATTTAACGGCAGCGATGTTCTGGCCGAATTTGAAGTGATAACAACGCAAGGGAATTTTAGAGATACAACGGGGGTGGGCGGCATTGTATGAAGGTCAAACGTTTGAAACTATTTTAGAACGCATGCTTGCTCATATACCGGACAGCATGGACAAGCGGGAGGGAAGTGTTATATATGATGCACTGGCCCCGGCTGCTACGGAATTGGCGCAAATGTATGCGGAGCTGGATACAAACATAAGTTTGATATTTCCTAACGCTGAAAATGAGGAATATTTGGACTCGGCTGTAGCGTGGTCCGGTATAACTCGTAAGGCAGCGACAAAGGCGCAGTGGCGCGGCAAGTTTTACGACAACCAGGGGGCGTTGATGGATGTACCTATCGGTAGCCGCTACAGCATCGAGGATCTAAACTATGTCGTGCTCAGTAAATTGGGTGTTGGCCAGTTTGTTGTGGAGTGCGAAACGGCTGGCGTAATAGGTAATCAATTTTCGGGTGCACTGTTGCCGATTGATTTTATAAACGGTCTGGCGCGTGCTGAGTTGGTCGACCTGTTGGTGTCCGGTGAGGATACTGAAACAGGTACAGCGCTTTATGACCGATACCAGGATAAGGTTACGAAGCCCATCACGAGTGCAAATAAAAACCAATATGTCGTATGGGCTCGGGAGGTATCTGGCGTCGGGGATGCGAAAACTTTTCCGCTTTGGAACGGGCCTGGAACGGTTAAAGTAGTCGTCTTGGATAATAACAAGCGTGCTCCTTCGGCGGCAGTCGTCCAAGCCGCACAAAAATATATAGACCCTACACAGGATGGACACGGCGAGGGGGCCGCTCCAATCGGACCAGTGGTTACGGTTGTGGGAGCTCGTGAGGTGCCTATAAACGTCAGTGTGCGAGTACAGTTGGCACGGGATGCGACACCCGAAGATGTCAAAGAGCAGTTGGAGGCCAGCATTTCAAAGCATCTCGAAGGCTTGGCCTTTAACGATACCGATACACTGGTACGAATTACTCGGATAGCAAACTTTATCTTAGACGTGCCGCCTGTTATCGACTACTTTGATTTAACCATTAACGGAGTGACCAGCAATATCCAAGTACCATTGGATTCGGTTGCCGTGCTTGGGACGGTGGACGTGCATGTCTAAAAAACTAATGTCATACTTGCCGGACTATTATGAGGAAATTCAAGAATTTGTTGAAATCACAAATACGGAAGATATCGAGTTCGACAAGCTGAATGCAGCGTTAGTAGATACATTCCGCCAGTTTCACCCGGAGACAGCAACCTGGGGCATTAAGTATTGGGAGAAGGATCTAAAAATAGTCTCCATGCCTTCTAAACCAATCGAGCAGCGCCGCAGCGTGGTTATCTCTAAGATGCGCGGGAGCGGCAAGGTGTCAGCTAGCATGATCAAAAATGTGGCAGATAGCTATGATCGTGGCGAGGTTGATGTAACTGTGTTTCCGTCTGAGTATTATTTTGTGATTCGTTTTATAGGAACACTAGGATTGCCGCCGAACCTCCAAGATTTAAAAGATGCCATAGAAGAAATAAAGCCGGCGCATTTAGAAGTGAGATATCAGTTCCGGTATCTTGTCATACGTGAAATACACCATACGATGACGATTAATGCAATAAACAGTACTCCATTAAATAATTTTGCGGGAGGCGTGCCGATTGGCTAGTAATACACCTAATTTGAGCTTATATATGAAAGACCCTGTGGCAGACGGGAATGATTTTTTTGACATTAAGACGATGATGAACGACAACTGGCGCGCAATAGACACCTTTGCTGGCTCAACAAAAGGAAATTTGGATAAGGTGACTAAATTCGTGGTTACGTCAGATATGTTTGGAGCCACTGGCAACAACACGGACCAAACACAGGCCATTCAAAATGCGCTTAATTATCTTGAGAGCGTAGGCGGCGGAAAACTTGTTCTCGGTGCGGGTACCTTCCTTCTAAGCCTAGCGAAAAGCGTTCATAGTAAAGCTTGTATCCTCATTCCAGCTGGAGTAACAATTGAAGGTTCTGGCATGGGTGTCACCATCCTCAAAAGGCTGGAAAGTGAACGTAATCAGGACGGAGTGTTGTTAGTTAACAAGGACTACGACACAAAAGGTGAATATAAAGCAGCGGGCAACATCACACTACGGAATTTCACGATTACTGATGGTGATGTTACTGCAACTCCTAGAACATATGGGGATCTAATTGCATTGGGGCATGCGGATAATGTGCTAATTGAGCGGGTTGGATCTTTAAATCATGATCAGCATTTTGTGGATGTTTGCGGTTCAAGGAATGTCACCATTAGGGATTGCATGTGTAATAACTTACAAGATACCTATGGGAGTGCCACTATCCAGATTGACCGGGCGAAAGGGCTTGGCATCTGGGGTCTGTTATTAGATGATACAAATCCTAGCAATGTGACTATTGAGGGGAATAATATCACTTCGATGTCTGAATTGATACTACAAATTGGACATGGAAAGTCAACTATAGAGGACTTGAGTGTAGTAGACAATATAATTGTTTGTGCAAGCACCGCTAAAGGACAGATCGCGATAGGAAATGACGAAGACACATCAATATCAACTGCAGATATTGAAGATAACAAGATAGAACTCAACAATATAAACAGTGCAGGAATCTACCTAGTTGGTGATCCAACAAACAAGTTTGAAAACATATCTATCTCCAGCAATATCGTAACAGGTAAGATGCGAGCAGCAATTTTTGTCGGCAGCTCTACGATGCCAAGCACATTTGCCAATTTCAAAAATGTTCTGGTATCGGAAAATGCCATTGATATGGATATCAGAGACTCCACTAGCGCTCATTACATTTCTGCTATCCGTGTAAGTAATGGTATTAGCGCTGCTATTTGTAACAATACCGTGCGCTTTTCCTGTCAAGGAGGTGGTTATGCAGAGGCTAAAATCATAAGAGCCGATAGCTTTAAGGACATTTTAATAAGCGCGAATCAAATTATAATGTCGGATTCCAATTCTCGAACAGATGCACAGTTATACGGGGTCCAACTCGAAATGGATTCAGCTATAACAAACAGCCTTTATTGCAAAGCAAAGATAATCTCAAATATGGTGCTTGGCACGGGATACCGATGGGGGATATCAGAGCGCGGAGGGGTTAATGTTTCAAACTTCCTACAAGCCGTTGTATCACAAAATAATGTTTACGATGACGCACCGATGCAAGGACATTACCATGAGTCCACACCATCGTTAGACGGGACCAATAACTTGCAGTTTGTAAACTTTGAATCTTTAGGTTTCGCTGCAACAGGTCCTGTATTGACAATTCAATCTGCAAAGACGTATACGTTTGTTTCGCCTATCAGGAAAAGTGGAATTACACAGACAGCATACACAACAAGTGGAACGATGTTTTTCAACCCAATGTCCGCTACGGCATTTGGTACGGATGCAGAGGGAATTGAAACGGCCTATTGGGCGGAAGGGTCGACCATGAAATTTGTAGGCACAGTATTGAGCAAGTCAGTTACAGGAAATGATGCGAATGGTCGTGTGATCAATACGTTAACTATCAGCACTGGTAACGCTGGCTGTAATATGGCAATTAATCCAACGGATCATACAGGCATAATCAGATCTAGTGGATATTTAATGTTGCGCATTGGAGTATGAATCTTCCAACATAATTGACTTTACTTCCCAACTAATTGTAAGGTATTAACATCTAT
>NZ_JAFFQR010000112.1:688284-694420 GCF_020736845.1 Paenibacillus farraposensis | reverse complement strand
TTAAACGCCTTGATAGCGAGCGGAATCAAGACGGTATACTGCTAGTTAATAAAGGTTACGACACTAAGGGGTTATAAAGCTGCGGGTAACATCGTATTACGAAATTTTACGATTACAGACGGGGCTGTAACTTCTAACCCGAGGACTTATGGAGACTTAATTGCGCTAGGACACGCGGATAATGTGCTTATTGAGCGCGTCCAATCGTTAAATCACGATCAACATTTCGTAGACATTTGCGGTTCTCGAAATATCACCGTGAGAGATTGTGTTAGTAACAATTTACAAGATACCTATGGAACGGCCACTTTCCAAATTGATCGTGCTAAAAATCTAGGCATTTGGGGCCTGTTGCTTGATGGCACAAACCCTAAAAATATAACGTTGTCAAATAACAGAATAACATCTATGTCTGAGTTAGTTTTGCAACTCGGACATGATCAATCCAACGTTAAGGGTTTGAAAGTAGTGAACAACACGATTAATTGTACAAATAAAACCAAGGGCCAAATTGCAATAGGTAACGATGAAGATACTTCGATATCTAAAACTGATATTATAGGTAACAATATTACACTTAACAATGTAAATAGTGCAGGTATACATTTGGTTAGTGATCCTAAAAAAAAGTTCAAAGACATCTCAATATCTAGCAATACCATAAGTGGTAAGATGCGTGCTGCAATTTTTATGGGGAGCTCTATAATGCCTAATTAATACGAAAACTTTAAATAATCTTTTATACACGTCTATTCAAGACGTGTTTTTTTATGCCCTCATAGTGGTCGAGGGCTTATTTATTTGAGAGGGCGGGGGAAATGGTATGCATGAAAAAGTCGATCAGGTGGTTAAGGGCCTGTCCGCGGGGGCCATGATCGGTTATTTTTTCGGTGGATGGACGACGATGTTAACGCTATTGTGGTGGATAGTCGTTATCGACTTCGGCACTGGCTGGGCGGCAGCTTGGATAAATGGGGAGCTAAAAAGCAGGAAAGGATTTTATGGTATAGCCCGCAAGGTCGCTATTTTCTTATTGGTAACCGTAGCGCACCTAATTGATCGTGTTCTTGGAGATGCACACTATTTCCGGGATGCGGTCATTTTCTTTTATTTGGCGAATGAACTGCTGTCAGTTATTGAAAATGTAGGCCGCATGGGTGTACCTATGCCGGACGTGCTCAGAAATGCTGTTAAGATTTTTGAGTCTCGTTCCCAGGCACATAGTACTCCGAAACAAGACGAGGAAAGAGAGGAAAAATGATGTTTAATCCAAACAAATACGCAATAGAACGGCGCTACATCAATAAGCGCCATAACGTAAGACCGGGTGCTCGCCTAACAAGCGGGAATCCGGTCTTTTTAGTTGCACATGACACTGGTAATCCAGGAGCTTCAGCGGATAACCACTTCACCTATTTTCAAAATCTCGAAGATCGGTCCGCTTCTGCCCAGGTCTTTGTGGATGATAAAAAGATACTGGAGATTATCCCAACTGGTACTGGAGCGGAGCCAGCCGAAAAAGCTTGGCACGTCTTGTACAATGTCACCACAGATAACGAGCTGTATGGCGACGACGCGAATGATATAGCGCTGGGTGTGGAACTGTGCTTCGGCGGCCAAATCGACACGCTGGAGGCTTACAAACGCTTTGTATGGTATCTAGCTTATTGCTGCGATAAATGGAGCATTAACCCACGTACACACATACCATCGCACAAGCAGCTTGATCCTGCCCGTAAGAGGGACGTAGACCAAGCCCTAGCTACGATTGGCAAGACACTAAAGGATTTAGTGGAGGACGTGGAAACAGAGCTTAAAGGCGCTTCTGGGGATTCTGCTGTACCGGACTTCACGGCGCTGCCTGCGTTTGTTGTTCAGGAGTTGGTGAACAATTATGTATCTCCAGCTTGGTTCGCGAGCCAGAAGGCAGGCGATCAGGAGGGGGAAACCCATTTTCACAATCTGGCCAATAACCTCCGAGCTGGAGCAGCCTTGAACGAAAAGAATCAGCCGCTTACTGCAGCTGTGAAACTGTTTAAATCCAATGCTCAAGAAATCATTTTCCGTTGGCTCCAACCGGCTTGGTTTAAAGCAAAGCAGGCGAACGACAAGGAACAAATGCAACATTTCAATAATCTGGCTAATTATCTGCGCGCTGCCGCAGGTTTGCCGAAACAATAAGAGGGGGATTTATAAATGCAAACTATTATCGAAACCGTACAACCATATGTAAGTACCATTGCAACAGCGGTAGTTGGCGTTCTGGTGACCTTTATATTGGCAGGACTTAATACACTCAAAGTTAAAGCTAATGCCTGGTTAGATGCACATACAACAGATGTACAACGTGAGGTGATCCACAAAGTAGCAGGGGAGGCATTTGCACTTGCTCAGACTACGTTTAAAGATGCTGGCGGGGTTCGCAAGATGCAAGAGGCCTTGCAGTATGCATCCTTGCGGCTGACGGAACAAGGTATTGTGGTATCGCCTACGGAGTTGCAAGCGGTAATTGAGAAGGCGTACCTTGAATACAGAGCCAAGACAAAGACAGTGCTGGCTACCGAAGCACAGCCAAGCGAAGAGGCAATACAAGCCGCAGCTAAGGAAGCTGTATCGGGTCTAGCGGCAAAGCTTAATGAATTTTTGGCTCAAGCTACAGCAGAGGTATCACCTAGTAAGGTTCAACCTGAGACCATTCAAGAACCAGCAGGATCTGCACAAGTGCCTATTGCTACGGAATAAACCTATAAAGTAAATGCCCTACAGGCCAGCGCTTGTAGGGTTGTTTTTTTGCATCTAAAAACTATATACATATGTATGAATCGAATCGTTAAATTTTAAGCATAAGAGACTATAATGACTGTATAAAATTAGTAAAGGTACATATGTTCGGAAGGTGAAATAGGTATTTTGTCGTATATTATATATAGTGGTATAGGTGTCATGCCCTGAAATATTCCTTTATTAGGAATAATATGGTATGATATTTGTGAGATGCATTATATTTTAAGAGGGAGTATTGTAATGTTAAAGGTGCCGTACATATTTATATGTGAGGGGATAAAAGTTGATAAAGCAGACTTTTCCCCTTCTAATATATTTGATAGAAGAATAATACTGAAATCTCCTACTTTTTTAGAAAATATATCTTTGGTTATTGGATTAATAGGTGACAAGGATGATGATCAAAAGGAGTTTACAGTAAAGATCAGAGGAAAAATTTTTAATGCGAGTTTACCTCCATTGAAATATGAATTTAAAGGATACGATGAAATTACAATATTTCAAGGTGAAATTGATAAGTTGCCAGTCTCTGAAGACGAGACAATTTATTTTGAAGTTTTTTTTAATAATAAGATAATCTCTCAGTATCCCGTTAAAATCACATTAAAGGAGGTTTAATATATGAGTAATGTTCAACTTATGGATATGGGAAACTTGGACATAAGACTTAAAAATGTTAGACCTTCTGTTGGTCTAACGGAAAGAGGAAAGAAAGTTGCTCGCACAAAGGCTCAGACCGCGTACAATGGTCAGGTGTATACAGAAGTAAACTACTTTATTAAAGTTAACGTTGATGCTTTTGAAACAAAAAAGAATGAAATTCATATTCAGAACATAAAATTGTCACAAGAGAATGGAGAAGATATTCTGATACAGGATTATCTTGCTATCATCTATCCTCCTCAAAAAAATAAATTAACCAAAATCCTAAGAAAGGTTGGTGCTATTATGTGGCCGAGAATTTGTATGGGTTCTCAGGCGGAAAAGACGGTCTCTCGGATATATCAATTTGTTATTATTTTCTTTGGAATTTTCGTGCTTATTAGTGGCGCCTCTTTATTAGGAGCTAATTTCATTCCAAAACCAATAGATAAAGCGATATTTTGGCCGAGTTTGGCCGGGGGGTTAGGATTTTATATCGATTATGTGAAAAGAGGGTTGAATAATGACCGCCAATAAAGCCCCCTCTTTCAACTGGGTGGCACTTGCTTCAAAGCTGCCAACAGCACTTATATTTATTATTATTGTAAATATAACTCTATTAAAAGAAATAGTGGGGTTATATATTGAGCAGAATAAAACAGGTGACACCTTGAAAGTATATACACTTATCGGAATTGGTGTGATTGTATTAGTGAATTTGCTGATTATCGGCTCGTTTTCTTTGGTAAAGCTTATCCAAGAAAACTCAAAAACTAAAGCCGATGTGAGCGGTATTTCTTCTAATAACGATGGAGAAGCAGTTACTCCATAGAGTACTTTTGTTGACTGTAAACTATTAATAAAAATCTAAGCCCTACTGGCTACGCTGGTGGGGTGTTTTTATGCAGGAATTTATCACCATACGCCGAATGAGTTACTGAGGTGATTAGCATGAACCATACATATGAGATATTTACAAAATCGTCCAATCGCATTATACTTATAACAACACATACGGAAGCACCGTTGTGCAATCCGAAAACATCGGTGATACCCTACTGGCTCAAGCCGGTGGGGTGTTTTTACGTTTAGGGGGAGGAATACATATGTTTAGATGGATAGTGACATTGCTGGCTACAGTCCTATTAGCTGGCTGCAGCGTGCAACAGCAGGAAGTGGTTAGACCCAGCAAAACGGAGCCTATAGCTGCCCCAGTAACACAGGTGTCTGCTGACAGGGTCAAGCTAGAATTTCCCTCAGCTAAGTACCCGGAAACAGCACAGCACATCAAAGAGGCTATTGCATCCGGAAAGTCGTCAGTATGCACAATTGACCGTGAAGGGGCCGAGCATAACCGTGAGCTGTCTCTTAAAGATGTGCCAACCAAGAAGGGCAAAGATCGCGATGAATGGCCTATGGCGATGTGCTCCGAAGGTGGGGAGGGTGCAGACATTAAGTACATATCACCAAAGGATAACCGTGGAGCTGGCTCATGGGTTAGTCACCAGCTAGATAAATATGCTGATGGAACTAAAGTGAGGTTTATTGTGAAATAAAAACAAGGACTCAACCAGTATAGAAGCTGGCATGAGTCCTTTTTAATACCCAATAAAAAATAAATATGCAAATATGTGGATTATATTTATAAATCTTCAAGTTTATGTTTAGACAAGTTTTGAGGAATATATTACCTTAATATCTGTTCAACAGATTATTAGGGGGAATATTTGTGAAGATCGGTTTTACTAAGAAATTTGGTATTTTATTTGGAGTTCTTCTGTTTGTAATGGTCACGTTTTTAAACTCACATTCTTATGCAGCTTCAGTAGGGGAGAGGCTTTCTGAAGCAGAAGCAGGATGGGAACGTTATGATGATACTTATAAGACAATCTTGAGAGAAAATGGAGCGTTTGCTTTTGTACCATCAGATGAGCAAAACCAGACATATAATGGCGGATATTATTATAGTAAAGACAAAGGTGCTACAATTTCATTTGCTTTCACAGGTGAAAAGGTTAGAATTCTAGGTCCAGTCTGGACTTTACAATCTAATAACATCGAAGTGAACATTGACGGTGTGAAAATAACGAATTATTCCGCGTATGGCTCACCAGTAAAACATCAAGTTATTTTGTTTGAGAAGTTAAATTTAGATAAGGGTAAGCATATTGTTAGATTGACAAATAATCAGGCAGGAATGGAGTTGGAAGTTGACGCTATAGATATAGCTAAAGATGGAAAATTAATACCTATTAATACTCCATTCAATTTAGATGCTTCTGCAGGAGACAGTAAAGTTATATTAAAATGGGGACAAATACAAAACGCCGAAAGCTACACAGTCAAATACGGAACAGAATCCGGCAAATACACTGAAACAGTAACAGCTACAAAAGATGCCTATGGCAACTTCGTTATACCTGGTCTGACCAACGGAACGAAATACTACTTTGTTGTGAGTGCTAAGGTGAATGGCGTGGATTCTGAATACTCCAATGAAGCGTCAGCGACTCCACAAGGAGGTGGAGGCGAACAACCTGATCCAGAGCAGCCATCCGGAGACCGTGCAATTCTGGTAGTGACCATGACAACCGGTTTGGAGAAGGAATTTGATTTGAGTATGAAAGAAGTCAACGACTTTATCTCATGGTACGAAGGCAAGCAGGCCGGAACTGGATCGGCTTCCTACGCGATCAACAAGCACGATAAC
>NZ_JAFFQR010000112.1:567600-688217 GCF_020736845.1 Paenibacillus farraposensis | reverse complement strand
AAGGACTACATGCTGTATGATCGTATCCTGACGTTTGAAGTAAGTGAATACTCTAAATAAAACAAAAAGCTCTGCTACCCTCGTGGTCGGCAGAGCTTTTATCGTTTCTAACAGGTTACGAAACTCAATTGTCGTCCATTTACCACGTTGAAAATATGTTTACTATTTAATATTTTTCGTATATATTAATATTTGGGAATTAAATTTCATAAATTTTTCCTATAGAGCTAGATTAGATTAACGGAGGAGATTACTTCAATGAGCATTTCATTAAGAATAGAACGCAAATCCGGTGGTGAACCAATCGAGTTTGTAAGAGGTGAGGTCATTGGTTTTACTTATAAGAATAATAGTTCCATAAATCTTTCAGCTAAGTCTCCGAACTTGACTCATTCACTACATATTCGAAGCAAAATTCCGCTTCATTCGCTCCCTTCAGTTATAAACAATGCGGATAAATCCAACATGCTGTATACATGGGCAAACACAGAATATAAACCTGATAGTGAGGATTACTATCGCAAATGTAATATCCAAATCGTTAGAAATGAAAATACAATCCGAGATATTACGTTTACACACGCTTATGTAGATGAGTATCAAGAACAGATTGATACCAGCAAAGAGATTCTTGAGTTTGAACTTGTTTTAAAACAAAAAGAAGATCAATTGGGAAAAATTCAGTACAGTCCTCAGGTAGAACCTAAGGAAACAAGAGAACAGGATCAGTCTGATGTTTCGCAGGAAGTGCTGGAAAATAGTAAGAATATGTTAGTGTATGCTGGACCGTTTGAATATCCTGTGTATGCTGGACCGTTTGAAAATCCTATGGTAGAACTAGATGCTGGACCGTTTGAAAATCCTATGGTAGAACTAGAAAAGACTTGGGTGCGAGGCGTAGAGAAGGTAAAGAAATCTACAGATACTGTAATACATTATCCTGATCGTAAAGTATTTACATCAGTAGCTGTTCCTATAGCCCGAAAGATGTACGGGAACATCACAGCCAATTTACTTCAACATTCACTTGATTACAAACCAGGAAATTTATACTTTAACGAGTGGTCATATGAGGCGCAGCAAATTAAAAAGTCTAAAGAGCACATCGCAATAGTTAATGATGAAGTCAAAGAAGCTAATGGTAAAAAAGTTAAAAGTTTTTCTTATAATGGATCTGCGCGATTAGAAAGTGATAAAGATTTATATAATGCTTTTCACAAGATGTATTATAAAATAAATGGAAACTACGTTGACGGGCAATGGAAAATTACTACAATATATTATGATAAATATAATTTCGAGTTTAATTTTAAACAAATGTTTACTGGGAACAACAAACTCGGTTGGGCTGCGGCCAATCTAACAAATATAATGGAATCATGGGGAACACTCAATGAGTATACGTCTTATGTTACAGTAACTGATACAAGAAAAGCTTGGAAGTGAGGTGTGAATTGCAGATGAAGCGTAGATATATCTTTATTTTGATCTTGGTCTCTCTACTAGTTATAACTACTACTATAATTTTTCTAGTAAATTTTTTTGATAATACGAACTATAAATACCCAGAAGGCACAGATACCGTAGAATATTTTGGTGACGGGACTTTTCAAATTTTGAGTGGGGGGCCGGGCGACCCTTTAATACTTTTTAATCATCTTGCTGCTCCAACGAAAAAAGCTGTTGATAATATTGTGTCATATAAGATAAAAAAAAATATCGTATATATGGTTGGGGAAAATGGCTTCATCAAATTGGATTCAAGTAACAACACATACGAGCAAAAGAAACGGATTTCCGACTTTACTTCCGAAGATAGAGAAATATTCAATGAATTAATGGAAAAATAAAAGTAAAGTCTCCAGACCTACCTAGAGCTTTTTTGTGGTATAATCTGGATTGTGCGACAAAACGGCTATATAGGGCGGTCGGCTAGTCTCCTGTAAAGGAGGTGATGCCTGTGGAGGTTAAGGATGCTCTGACATTAATGATGATGTTCGGCACGCTATTAGTAGCGTTGATCGGATTAATCGTTACGATTGTTATTGCGTTGAACCAAAACAAAAAGAAATAGACCGCCCTGTGCAAAGGTAGACGGTCTATTTCACTGACCCAAACCCGAGCCGACCGCTCTTATAGCGGTAAGTCGTGCATGGGGATCGGCTGCTACCGGTCCCTTTTTCTATTCTTATGGTAACATACAACGTTTATTCATGGCAATTGGATATCCTACAAAATTAAACCCCGGATTGCTCCGGGGTTGTTTTTATTTAAGCTCAAGTTTGACTGAATATTCTTTTCGTTTTTGGTTCATGCCTAGTCCGTCACCTTCGGTTACATACCATTTCATTTTAATCCACTTGATATCTGAAGCATGGCCGGGTTTTAAAAACCAAAAAATGATTCCGTCTTTAATAACGCCTTCTTCAATCTCGCCGCCGATGTGATCGGATATTACCATATCGGCTTGAACTTGTTCACCCGTAGATGTAACAAGCTCGGCTTTATCGGGATAAGTGGTGTATAAGTTTTTGGTCGTATTCTCAATTTTAAATTTTACCCCAACAGCAGTCGTATACTCAATTTTAAATTTTCCCCCAACAGCAGATGCAGTGAAATCGTTCGGGTCCTCTTTTTTAGGGGCGCGATCCGTTACTACTACTTTTTCTATACTAGATTTAACACCATTCCACGTGTCAGACCATTTTGCATCGTTATAATATGTCCAAATGTCGTCAGGCTTTTTCTCTGCTTCAACAGGCGCAGCCCCTTCTTTAGTAGTCGCAGGTTCAGCATTAGACGTTTCCTTAGCTGGCTGACTTTCTACTTTTGCCTGTGTAGGAGTTTCGTCCTTTATAGCGGTTTTGTCAGTTCCACACCCAGCAAGCAGGGTAACTGCTGCGATAGCTGCAACTGTTAAACTTAACGTTTTCTTCAACTTTTCTCCCCCTAAATAATCAATTTCTATGGGCATAGTCTATCAGACCTAGGAATATTTTTCTATATTTTATTTTCTTCCTTGAATGGAACATATGTTCGTAATATAATCGGTACATAACACATCAGGAGGTTACACCATGGGGAAGAAACTTGAAGACAACGGCTTTTGGGAAAGCTCACGCATAATTTTGCCTGAACATAGAGAGGGTATATTGCGTCTTATGAAAGAGGAACAGCGGCGCAGCAAGCCGGAACTTGATGACCAGGAAACGCGCTTGATTGAGAGAGCACTTATAGACTCATACAATCGCCGTACAGAGGTCACGGTTACTGTATTTGATCCGTTTGACGATATAACTATAGTAGGTGTAGTTACGTCAATTAACACCGGGCATAGGGAAGTAAAGCTGTCTCGCGGCGAGGATGATTTTAGTTGGATTAAGCTGGAGGATATTATATCGACAAATGTATAGTTTCTTTATTAAATCACTTGCTTACGCCTCATGCCGCCTTATAATAAGGATATATTGACAGTAAGGTGGTGCATTGTGTTAACAAAAGTAGGTTTTCTAGTGCTTAGCGTGCTGGAAGGGTTGGGTATAATTTTGTTCACTTTAAAGCTCTATATGTTGCCGTTAAAGCGATGGCATTTTAAACAGGTCGCGATTCTTGTAATATGTATGACCTTTTTTTCTTATTTAATGAGGGTGGTTTTCAACCTATCTGTGATTGATTTGCCGTTACAGTACGTGATTTATGTATTGTTCTCTCGCTATGTCTTTGGGATAAGGATGCATCTAGCGTCATTTATGTGGGGAGCTAGTTTAAGTGCATATGCTATGCTCCAAATGTTGATATACTACTGCTACGATATCTTAGGTTTGCTGCAGGTTGATGTGTTCAAGCAATCTACTGGGGTCCAAATATCGCTGCTTCAAGCTTCATCAATAGTTATGTTATATACAATTTCTTTTTTTCTAAAGTTTACGGGCCGTGGATTTTCGTTTATCGCCGATCCTCCCCATGATTTTTTTTCACCCACTAACTTTTCAGAAAGCCCAAACATGCAATATGTAATTGTCACACTTATCTCTACGGTGACTATCGTATCGGCTGTTTTTCTTTTGGCAAATGTGAATCCTTTAGGACTTCTCATAGTATCACTGTTTACTTTCACAATCTCTTACTTGTTCTCAAAAAGGAAGGATGCTAAAGATGCTATGGATGCTATCGAGGCATATCGCGAACGAAATAAAAAAGACTGATCCATATGGACCAGGGAGTGCTGAGGTATTAACCTATGCTATTGCGATAAAGCTAAACTGGTATTTATGTCTTATACTCACTGGTCTTTTGGGTTTTATACTGGGTCATTTTTTTGAGGCACTGCTCGCCATTATAGCATTCGCTGCATTAAGACGTTTTTCCGGCGGGGTACATCTAAAATCTCTTATGGTCTGCGCTATATTATGTGCAGTGGTATTTGCTGCTTTGCCTTTAATACCTGTTAATAAGGAGTTTACAATAATGCTAACAGCACTTTCTGGGGTAATAATCCTCTGGAAAGCGCCGAAATTTTTCGAAGAAGTAAATCCATCATGTTTTGACCCTTATCTTAAGTGGATATCACTTGCTATAATTATAGTCAATTTTTTAATACTATCTCCGGTAATTGCATTATCCTTTATGCTGCAAGCCATAACATTACTACCACAAGGAGGTGAATAAACATATGAAGAAAACAATAGCACGCACGCTGTCAAAATTGTTGGTGTCTGAAGCAAAAGGATATGCCAAAGGTCGTAAGCTCATCGCCGGCACTGTTAAAACACCACAAGAATTACTAAAATCTAAAGAAAGATAAATTTGTGTTGTATGGACAACAAAGAGATTTTTGCAACCGAGATCATACAAGATGGATTATTTGGAACACAATATTCGTTTTTTGAGCGCGATATAATAGGTATAGAAAGGTGGTTTCCTAAAAGTAATTATGAAATACCACTTTTCTATACCGCGACAGGCACCTTCACAGTCCCCACCACACATAAGGAAGTGGTTAGCGGGTTTCCTGATTTTGCTGGTGCAGATGTAGGTGTACTTGTTAATCTGAAAAGAGTGTCTACGATAGATACAGGTGACTTTGGTGGGCGGATTTTTTTTAATGGTAGTGATATGAGCACAGCGAATAAAGCTTCTTTACCCAATTTTGAACATTACATTGAGCAGGCTAAATGCCTCGAAGATGACAGAAGGTACATTTTTGCTACCCCTCATGTCAAAGGGGGAAAATCGAGTCTGCTCCCAGCTAAAGATATCCTATTCACGGATATGGTTGTACCGAAAAAGAACTACTACGTACCAAGGTTCCATTTTTCTGCAGGCGCGTTTGTCGTGGGACTTACTATTGCGGAGTGTAAAGCAGCTTTTCCGCATTTGTATCCTGCAACACAAGGTAATCTTATAAATTTAGACAAAGTTTCTGGATTTGATGTAAAGCCCTATGGGGTAACTGTACTTTTCAAGGATTCGGACTATACTTGTCCGATTTCGAACGATAAATACAAGAGGCTTAAAAAATATATCTGAACAAACACGCCCGGCCTTTGGTCGGGCTATTATCATATATTACACCGAAAGTCAACATAAATTCACCCTAGGAAAGCCCAAACGAATCCGTAGACATGTTTCGACAAATTTCGCGCGGTGTATGTGGTACGTTTTAGCAAGGATAGTTGTTTATCAAATATGTGGAAGGATGTGAAAAAAACGCCTCCCAAAGAGAGGCGCTTAATGTGGGTTGGCTATCCTGGCAGGGATGCCAAATCAGTCCCACGTCAAAATAATTCATCGTGAGTATACAGGTTATTTGTCTTTTTATCAATTGCTTCTTAGGAGATGAGTAGATGATCGAAACTTGGATAGAACCAGCAATCGAGAAAAGAGTGCAAGAGGTAATAGGTTTATGCGAGGAACAGACATTTCAGTTGAATGAAGAGTTTAATGAAATTCTCAAAAAGCTGAAAGAGGTTTTACCAAATAACAGTAGGGCCTTAATACTCAAGTTAGAAGATGCATTAATTCAGAATAGCATTAACTATGCAGACAAATGCTATAGGTTTGGATTTGAAGATGCACTAAATCTTATCTATACAAGTAAAAGGTAATGAAGTAAAACGCCCCAAAATCGGGGCGTTTTTTTAATACCATTTTGTATTAGAAAGGTCGTTATCAACCGGTCATGCGAATAATATCCGCGATATGGTCAGCAGACTGGAAACGATGGTGCTCAGCGGGGCTGAGCTTCCGCTAGGTGTAGTACGGCAGCAGATCAGCTCGGCCATTGATATATTTGTGCATCTGTCCCGGTTGCGTGACAAATCCAGACGGGTGCTGGAAATCAGTGAAGTGATTGGTTTTCAAAATGGCGAAGTGGCGCTTAATCCGCTCTATCGCTTTCAAGAACACGGAGAAAGTAAAGGGCAAATCATAGGAGGATTGGAACGTTGTGGTGAAGGCCTGCAGCACACCTTGAAGCTGCAAATGGCCGGGATAAAGCCGGAAGGCTGGCACAGGAGGGAAGTATCGGTATGAAGACAGGAATATCGGTTGTGAGGCCGGAGCAAGCATCCCGTCAGGTTACTTCTCTACCCGTTTATACGGTATATACCTTATCGACGATACAAAAAAGTATGTGCGTTATTTTGAGTGGTGTCCTATTCGCAATAATCGGCTATTTATTTTATCACCAATGGATAATATCGCTGCTTTGTGCTGCAGGGGCTTTGGCAATGCCTCGTTATTTCAGGCAATTTTTGCTGCAACGGCGCAGATCCGTTCTAAGCATCCAATTCAAGCAGGCTTTGTACTCGCTCTCTTCTTCTCTTTCGGCAGGAAGGTCGGTTGAGAATGCTTTTCGTGAGGCTGTGGAGGATTTGAGATTGCTTAGTCCGGATGGAGATCATGATCTGATTTTTGAATTTGGCATTATTACAGCCTGTCTTGAAATTGGTCAGCCCGTGGAGGACGCTTTGCAGGATTTGGCCCGCCGGGCGCAGATTGAGGATATTACGAATTTTTCGGATGTATTTGCGGCTTGTAAACGAACCGGAGGTGATCTGGTGGAGGTCGTGCGCCGGGCTTCAAATGTCATTGGAGAGAAGCTGGAAATCCAGCAGGAGATCAGTGTGATGATTGCGCAGAAGCGTTTTGAATCGAGAGTTATGTTTGCGGCGCCTTTTTTATTTGTCCTATTTATGACAATGACTGCAGGAGACTACATGATGCCGTTATACAGCGGTACAGGGATGATCCTGTCCACCTTTTGTCTGCTGGTGCTTGGCGGCTGTCTCGTGTGGATCAATTCCATTATGAAGATTGAAGTGTAAGGAGTGATAGCCATGGTGATGTTGGTTTGTCTGGTCATGCTGGTTCTGCAAGTGGGAGGTTGGGTGGTGCTGAACCGGATGTACGATGCTCAGTATGCACATTATCGCCATCTGAAGCTGGAAGGATTGCGGCTGCAAAGACTTTCGGTTCCTTTTATTCATATGATTCATGTTTCGCGTGCTACTCATAGACTGCCTGTGTTGATATTCAAGCTCCAGCGTTCAGTGCAAAAACTGTATGGTATGCGAAATAGCGGAGAAAAAACGATGCTTTTTCTCGCGGAAATGCTGGGTTACGGATATATAACGGCTGCTGGTGGAGCTCTAATCTCACTGTTGATGGGCGGAGACACGAGTGTGCTGGTAATTGGTTTGGGATTCGGCGTTCTAGTTCCAGTTGCGCTGGTCAAGGATTTATACGGAAAAGTACAGAAGAGGGATCAGCAAATTCTGATGGAATTGCCTGAATTGTTGAATAAAATAATGCTTTTAGTTGGTGCAGGCGAGACGGTACAACGGGCTTTGCTTCATTGTGTAGAGCGTAAAGGGACGGATACGGTGCATCCCTTGTACCGGGAACTCCGTCAGACGATAGGGGAGTGGCAAAGCGGCTATTCCTTTCAACAGTCATTTGAGCATTTAAGCAAACGCTGCGGCATTCAGGAGATGACGGTATTTACGACGACGATATTGCTGAATATGAGACGCGGCGGGAGTGATTTTGTGATCGCGTTACGCGAGCTGTCCAAGTCGTTGTGGGGCAAACGGACTTCGATTAGTCGGACAAGAGGGGAGCAGGCTTCATCTAAGCTGGTATTCCCGATGGCGCTCATTTTACTTACAGTGATCGTGCTGGTGGGTGCTCCCGCTTTAATGATGATGAATATGTAGGAGGAATGAAACGATGTTGACATTAGGAACCGGCAGTATCCGCAAATTATACGAGGATGAGGACGGTCTGGGTACGCTGGAGATGATTTTGATTATTGCAATCTTGATTGCAGTGGCAATTATTTTCAAGGATCAGATTAAGAAGATTGTAGAAGGCCTGCTGAAAAAGGCAGATAAAAAAAGCAACGATTTTATGGACTCATAATGCCGGTCAAATTGGCACAAAAAGAGGACGGGAGCTTCTCGTTGGAAGCATCTCTCGTCTTTCCTACTCTGTTATTGATCATTTTTGTGATGTTATTTTTCTGCCTGTACATTTACCAGAAATCCATACTGATACAGGTTGCTTCTACCGCATCAGAAAGAGCTGCTTATAGTTGGGATAACAGTTTCAGGGACCCGCATACAGGAGCTTTTACGCAGGGACAACGGGATTCGCTATATTGGCGTTTGAAGGATGATGTCATGCTGGACTTTTTATTTAGTTGGGCCGGGAATAATCATTCAGAAAGTGTACAGGTGCCTACAGACAGTGATACAGGCTCACTGCCTGCTCAGAAGTTGTCTCATGCCGAAAACGAAATGCCTGCGGGTATGCAGGGACATATGACATATGAGAACAGTTTCGTTCACCGTAAGGTTACAACGGAGTTAAATAAGATCGTAAAAGTGCCTTTATTGAACAAGTTCCTGGATCAGACAGATTTACAGGGGAAAATGAGTTCGGGTGTGGTTGAGCCTGTGGAATGGATTCGTACAGTAGAGATGGTGAGGTATTACGGTGCAAAGTTTATGGATAGGGGCACAGGGGAAAAGGTAGAGCCGTCAGTTGCCGGACAAGTATTAATGCAATATGGTCAGAATGTTAAGTAAGGAATGGGAATGAAGCGATAGGGAGGAAGCAAGTGTTTGGAAAAGAACGGAACACAAAGGATCGCGAATCAGGTGCTGTCACCGTATTCTTAATTTTGATTTTGGCGGTCATGCTTGGCTTTATTGCTGTCTTTATAGACTATGCAAGAATTGCTGCCCTGCATGTGCAAACCGAACGTCTGGCCCATGCAGCGGTTCGTTCAGTAATGTCTGCTTATGATCCGGTATTGCAACAGGAGTATGGCCTGTTTGCTTATGGTAAAGGCGGTGAAGAACTAATCATGGCCAAAGTGCTGAATGACAGCGCCAAGCGTACAGCACATACAGAAACGCTGCCGCTAATGAATATAAAGCTGGATTCAAGTTCGCTGCAAATAGAAAGGGAGCTCGGCCATTATGCCATATTTAACGAGCAGATCCGTGAAGAGATGAAGTATAAAGCTCCTGTCGATTTTACGCTTGAAGTGCTCGAAAAGCTGAAACCGCTCTCTCAAAATATGAAGGAGGCCTCTCATACGGTTGATGTGCTGAAACGGCTGCAAAAGCTGTATGACCAGCGCGAAACCAAGCTGGATGACATGCTGGAGAAGCAGCACGAGGCCGGTGCCCGTATCGAAAAGATTCGCAAGCGGATGATTAAGCAGCGGGGCGTATATATTCCCAATCAATATATTTGGGACCCGCTTGAAGTTGCAGCTGATATTGCTGCCCAATACAAGCACTACGTGCATGTATATGAGGATCATAAAAAAAGCGTGGATGACGTTAAAATCATGCAGCTGGAGAAATATGCAAGGAGAGCGAAATCAGCGCTTGACCGCCTTCGTAATGCTATGGTTCAGGCTGAGGAAGAGCATGATAAGCTGCTTCTGGAAGCCAAGGAGTTGTTAAATGAGGCCCGGCAGATTAATGAAGAGATGCACAAAGTCATTGTGCAGTATAAGCAGAGAGCGGCCAATGCGGGCTATGATGAGATTTCTGCAGCACCTACTCCTAGCGGAGGCGGTTCCAATGCTGATCCGTCAGTCGGAAGTGCCCGGCAAAAGGCTGAGGATCTGTTGATCTCCGATGCAGAGTTTGAGCAATGGGGAGCAGAGATCGAAGAGCAAAGATCCAATTTTGATGTGATTAACAACGTTCTTTCGAATATGCTCCGAACGTTATCCTTTTATACAGATCCGTTTTTAAATGCAGATATGCTTAAGCAGGAAGTCGCCTCAACGCTCAAGGAGATGGACAAGTATTTGAATGCGTATGTTTGGTCGGGGCCTGTCAATGTACTCGACAGTGAAGCCAGAATGATGGACTCGCGTCGCGGACCTGACAAAGAACGCAAAAAAATGGAAAAAGAGGCGAAGAAGAAGCTCAAGCAAGCCTATCGAATTATTGAGGTTCTTTCTAAAGGTAAAGAAAGTGCCGGAAAGTTCCAAAAACTGGAGCAATATTACAATGAAAGTATCGGATTTAACCAATCTGCATCCAGTCGCTCTGTCCCCGCTGATTTATCTTATGATGCTTATGATGCGGCAGGGGCTTCCATGGATCGTATGGATGGTTTATATGAGGTGGCATCCGGTTTGCTGACTCAACTGGGGGATGAATTTTACCAGAACGAATACGCCCTTTCTTACTTCCATTATGTGGATTTTAACCGATTTAGCCATTTAGCCGGATCAGGTGAAAATGTGGGCAATGCAGCGCAAATTTTGGGAGACCAGCTTGACGTAAATAATCAGGAGGTTGAGTATATCCTGTATGGGTTCCATAATCCGACAGGTAATCTGGCCTCCGCTTATGGTGAGATTTTTGCTATGAGGCTTGCTATACGTATGATGGAGGGACTGGTCAAAAATAGCTCGAAGGGAAACCCGTTAATCGTGTTAGCAGCAGCTTTATTATATGGGGTAGAAAAGGCGATTGAAGATATGCTTATGCTGGCGCAAAAGGGCTATGTGCCATTGTCTGATTTTCTGAATTTCCGAATGACGTACAAGGACCACTTGCGGTTGTTCCTAATGCTTCATAGCAATAATGAAAGAAAAATGTCCCGTATGCTTGCTCTGATCCGCCTGAATACAGATGTCAATCCTGCTGAGCGGCAAACGTATGCCAAGGGTGAGGTCAGGAACGGGATGCGCCTGTGGTTCTTACCTGGAGTGATGAAAATGCTCGGCACGGCCTCAAAGAAAGGCGAAAGTATTAAGGGAAGTGTGTATTATGTTACGAAAACAGCGCATTTTTCCTATTAATCGTCATTTGCGGCAGGTTTGTGGGCGAAGGCGGTGTGAACAAGGAAGCATTGTTTTGGAAGCGTCACTGGTACTGCCGTTGTTTCTGTTCTTTATTATTTTTCTTATTTATATGGTTCAGATGACACTGTTATCCACCGCTTTGCAGACTACTGCCTCAGAAACGGTCAAGCAGGCTTCAGCTAAAATATACCCGGTATCTCTGGTGGTAGATGCGGCGTCCGCCAAAATAGATGCAGTTCGTGAACCGCTGGATGAATTGCCCAAGTTATCTGTGCGTGAATATGCAAGTAAATTTGCTACACAGCTGCCACCTCCGCTTGGCGATTGGGTAGAAAGTGCAGCCCGGAGCGGTCAAAAGCCCATGGAGAAGCTGCGGGGACGCTTGACAGAAGCCGCACTTGATCCTGCTCTGAAGCCGATGCTCAAGCCTTTTATGGAGGGAAGCATGCTTGAGTATGGCCGTATTCATGTGACGGGTGTACATGTACCTTCACTTACAGGAACTAAGGACCCTTATTTTAGAGTCGAGCTGTCTTATGAACTGCCGATGAAGGTTCCTTTTGTGTATCGCAGCATTGTGATTCAGGCGGCAGCAGAGGAGCGACTATGGATTGGTGACACAGGCGAGGGAGCAGGTACAGGGGGTGCAACTGGTGATAAGGATGCACAGCATTCCATACAGTTGCTTGTCAAGCCAGAGCCTGCCGTGAAAGGTGTGTACAATTTGATCAGGGCCAGGATTGAACCTGGAATGACTGCTAATCTTTCCGTGTTCTATAAGTCGGGTCAAAGCACGGCTCAGCATTTGGGATGGACTTCTGCTAATGCGGAGGGAATTGTTGAGTGGAACTGGTTTGTGGGAACAAACACCACACCTGGTCAATGGAGCTTTGTGATTGAAACAGAGGATGGACAACGCATCGAGGTTCCATTTTCCGTAAAGTAGACCACATATCTTGGACATATAGATGGATCAATGGAGGATGAATGCTTTTGAATGTTTCATGTTCACTAAAGGAGGGAAGATCGTGTTGACTTGGATGTATATGGTATGCGGAGTTTTACTGGTGATTGCGCTGGTTACCGATTTACGGAGCATGAAAATCCCTAATAAACTTACACTGTCAGGTATGATCTTAGGTTTGTTGATCAATACAGTGTTTGGAGGATGGCAAGGATTTTTATTTGCCGCTGCTGGACTTGGTACCGGATTTGGCTTCATGTTGATTTTGTACTGGCTAGGAGCTGTTGGTGCCGGAGATGTGAAGCTATTCGGTTTAATCGGGGCCTGGACAGGTGCTGCCTTTACGTGGCAATCGGCTTTATATTCCATTTTTTTTGCAGGCATGATTGGTATGGGAATCTTGCTATGGCGGAGGGAAGCTATCATGAGACTGCGGCGCGTGGCTTTTAATTTGGGAGGTTTTTTCCTGTTTCGCAGCGGTAAGACACTGACGAACGGGAGAGAAGCGCATCTCAGGTTTCCTTTTATGACCGCAGTCATTCCGGGAACAATCAGCGCGTATCTTTACTTTTTGCCATAATATGCTCGCCGGGATTGATCATGCTGCCTTATGTTGGTCGGGGCAAAGCTAAGGAGGTCATGAATTGTTTGGTTTAAGTAGAGATTTTGTCCTGAACGGCGGAATATTTATGATTTTGAACAAGGAAGGCGGACTCAAGACCGATGATTTAAATTCAGTGCAAACCGGAATGATGACTGGCAATCGAATACCCGGTCTTCTGGAACTCAGAATAAAAGAAGTCGATTTTCAGGTTGAGTTGCACTACGATATTTCGGGGCGGCGCATGCTTTCCCAGATTTGGAAGAGCGGAGGTATTTCGACTTCAGCGTTTTATCAGATTCTTTTTGAAGTGGCAGATGTCCTTCATCGTAGCCCGCAATATATGCTGGATATACGGCAGTTTATTTTGCATGAGGATTATATTTTTGTTAACGGTTCGGATTCAAGGGAAGCCGCTAATTTAACCTATGTCCCTTTACAGGGTGGATTGTATGGAGGGCATATAGGCGATCAATTTAAACAGTTGGTTATTCGTTTAATGACTCGTGTGGGACACTTTCATGGAGAAAACATACACCACATACTTGAGTTGTGCGATAGAAATGAGATTGATTTGGGAACGTTAAAGGAACTGCTTCTTCAAGGAATGACAACTGGTGCAGAGAGCGTTAGCGTTCAAGGTGAGAGTGTTGAAAGTTATAACAGAAATGCACATATCTCGAAAAAAGCTAAAGAAGTGCATGATAGATTACAGCCACAAGCTGCATATGAAAAATCCTTTGCCTCTCAATCCTCACTACGTCATCATTCAGAGCGTGGGGGAGTGTATGAGCAAGAGCATCAGGAGAGTGTGGAGGCAATTCAGGAGCTTACACGGATGAATCGATTCAAGCAGACTGTAAGGTCAGAGGAAAGTGGAGAGGTAGATGCCGAAAGAGAAGAGATGGAGCCTGCAATACAAAAATATAAAACATATATTGCTCTCGGGTGTCTGCTCGCTTCGGCCGTCGTGTGGCGCTATATTTATCTGGATCATTCTGAGACCGTACCGTTGATCATTTCTGTTGTTCTGACCGCGATACTTGCCACAGTTGCTTATATCAGCTGGACGGGAAAATGGGGCTTCAAGGGCGCCTCGTCTCCAATCTATGCCGACTCAGTACCCGTACTGGAGTCGGAATGGTTAGGGGCTGCTTCGCCTGCCCAGCGGAGAAATGACCGCTATCAGGTGGAGAAGCTGACCGGATTTATAACGGGTGGTCAGTATTTAAACAAGCGTTTTTCGGATCCAAGCAATCCAAGGCGGGAAAGCTGGCGCTGGCCTATTCCTGGCCCAAAGTCTGAAAATATGGGAAGCCAAGCTGCGGAAGATAGGGAAGCAGCTTCTGCACGTTATGACTTATACAATTCACCGGGAAAGGGCGCAGTTCAGGGGAGTGAATTGGAAGCCAGTGAAACCAGTGAAACCAGTGAAACCAGCGAGGCTTATTATAAATCTCTGTCTGGTATAACGGAGCTGCTGCATGCCGCATCCAGGCAAGAAACGGTGCTCCTTTGTGCAGATCAAGGGACACATATTCCACATGTTCAGCAATCACCGATTGCCTGTCTGGAGCGCAAGGCACCGGGAAGTGGAGCGACCGAGCACATCCAATTGCAATTGGACCAATTTGTTGCAGGCAGCTTTTTCATCGGAAGAGATCCGCAATTGGTCCAGTTTGTAGAGGATACAGAGGGGGCGTCCCGTTCTCATATTGAGCTTTGTATAGATACGGGAGGGCAAGGTCACATTGTCAAGGATTTGTCCTCGACGAACGGAACTATCTTGAACGGAGAGCCGATGGTGCCATACAAGGAGTACATCCTGAATGAGGGAGACACTTTTAAAATTGCCGGAGTGTCCTACACTTATCGGCTGGACTCTTTTAAATCTTCCCATAGAGTTAAAGAATATGAACAGCAGCAACAAGTAGGATAAAATAGCTCATATGTATGTGATAGCCTAGATGAATCCTGTCTAGGCTTTTTGTTATGTCTGTTGTTTAACTTTTTAAGGCCATATAATATACAGTGGGGGGATATTTTACATCAAAAACGACATTTTGTCTCCCTACAGTAAATAGGGAGGAAGAGATTATTTTGACGAACGAAGATACTTTATTAGGGAAACTACTCCCCATATTAGCAATGTAAAAACAACGCCAATTACTAATACTGTTAGTATCAGATTAGGCCATTCGATATGCAACAAATGATTTCACTCCAACTATAAGTTTTTGTAATTCTTAAATCCGATTATTTTAAATAGTTCTACCATTTCATAAAATTCAACTACAGAAGCTGATTGCTTTTCACTTTTATCAGATTTATTTAGTTGTTTTAACAGAAACGGTTTTAACATAGCATTGGTTCCTTGCTCATTATATACATATGTGCTTTCAAGTCATATAATACTTCAATAGCTGACTTGGTAGAATACACATCACTTTTAGTTTTTAGAGTGTCATTTTTATATACTGGCAGAAAGGTGTATCCACCATCTGGCAAATTGAGTTTCTTGATTTTATTTAGCGTTTCAATATTTGATTCCTCGTTAAGGGGAATGTTAAGGAATCTTTTCAACATGTGGATATAGAAAATTGCCTTGATGCTGCAATTTGAGTTTTGAATTGACGATTAATATAAACTAATTCTTTTTTTCCTTGTGGGGATTTTTGAGACTCTCTTAGAATATGGTTATCTAATGTTTTAATAATTTTTTTCTTTAACTCTTCTGTTAATTGAATGTTTAAATAATTCACTAGTTCAATAGTGTTTTTTTCTTCCGTCAAATCCCGTGTTATATTTTCAATTTGTGTCATTCTCTTTAATTTCAGGAGGACAAAAATTTTTAATTTTTCTTTGTTAACATGTACTTTATTCCCCAAAAAATCATTTACGATAACTCCGCGAAATGTAGTAAAAGAATCCACCTCGTTATTGACTTCATTTTTAAAACCTGAGGCTTTATTCTCTTCAACGTACAGTTTCTGAAGAGTTGTTGTTATTGGTTTTAAATCAATATTGTTTAGTGAATTATTCGTATTCTTCAAAACCGGGTTAACTGAACTGCTTTGTGAACAAGAAGACATTACAATCATAAAAAAAACAAAAAATAATAGTCGCCTTTTCATTTTTACATTCCTTTTAGTATAACCTCAGGGAGACAAAATTGATCTACCCTGAGGCATAATTTTTATAATTCTTAGTTTGTATACCCTGTAATATTCAATATTCCGTTCGGATATTTCAAGGTTCCTTCAGGAGTTGCAGTCCACGCATTTACAACAGCTGTAAACGTTTTTGAGATTCCAAGAGATGCTGATGTTTTTCCAGATGCCATCTATACGGATAAGAATCTTTAATTCAAATCAACTAAGGAAGCTTTGTAGGGGGTTAGATGGTTATTCCGTCTAGCCTTTTTTAATGTGTATGGAAAAAGCTTGCCCGATGTATTGTTGAGTTAGAGAGAATTTATGGGGTGAGAGAGGGAAGTGCTAGTGATGGAAGTAACCAATAAAATATAAAAGTGCTGAGCAAAATAATTTTGGTCAGCAAAAAACACAAGCCGATATTGCATAACAACTCAGCAACTTAGAAATTATAAAAACTTCTAACTCTTATCCCTGAGTGCAGGATATGGTTGAGGATTTAAGCCTTTAGACATAGGTAGAAAGGTTAATCCTTCACATAACAATTTAGGAGATAAGGATGTTTTCCATAAATTTGAATAATGCATCATGTCATAATGAACTTGAACCGAGGTAAATTATGACAACGATTAGAGTGACTCCTGAACAACTTATAACCGTCTCCAAGCAATTTGACCTTGCACAGAAAACAGCGATTCAGATGAATAGTCAATTGATGCAGCAAATTTCTTTTATGCAGCAATCATGGGATGGTACAACTAAACAACAATTTTATAGTCAATTTCAAGTCTCTCAGAAGAATATGACTGACTTTGTTGCCCTGACGGATTCTATTGCGAGGGAGTTACGTCACCATGCAGACAAATTCAGATTAGCTGATCTGATGGAGGCAGGTAACATTGACGCAAGTTGTTTACCGCCTCCACCTAATGCATGTGCTATTCCTGCTCCAGATACACGAAATGCGTTTCAGAAATCGGCAGATAGTTTATTGGAACTTGGTCAAGATTTCATGAACGCTGCTGAGGAAAGGTATGAAAAACGCTATGATTCAGTAGGAGGATTTTTAGACTATTGGACATTTGGTATTCCGAAAGGTCTGTATCAAGGATATGCGGAGCGAGCATCCAAGCAGTTTGATTCAGCAAATGATTTTTTTAACTTCTGGACTTTTGGTGTACATGGAACGATCAGAGAAGCTACAATGCCTACAAATGCCTGGTCAAAGGAACATTGGGCCAATATGATTAGTACAGCAGCAATATTTGGAGGAGTTAGCTCAGTAATTAAGCCTAAAGTTGGTTTGGGGTCGTCAATAAAATATGAGATGAAATCTGGGACTATTATTGAAGCTGAAGGGACTTCAAAACGTTTATCTGATAATATGTTAGGTAAAAATGATGCTGACCCATTTAGGGATATTTATGGTCCAGGAAGACTTTCTCACCCAGAAGAGTGGAGTAACATTATTAAAAACACACAAGAAGCGGGCGTTGAAGTTAGGATTTTGGATAGAGATATTATGGCGTATGCTCCCAAAGGTTCAGGGAAGCTTGGTCAGCTGAATATATATGAGGATGCTTCAATTAGTGCATTGCGACATGAGTATCAACATTTCCTTGATGATAAGGCTAAAGGATTTCCAAGTTTGGATGTAACATATGAATTCAAAAATAGAATTATCATGGAGCTTAGGGCTTATATGGTGGAAATAAAAGAAGCAGAGAGGATTGGAAATAAGGAGCTTGCAGAACATCTCTGGAGCAATTACAGGGATGAACGGCAGTATCTTTTGGAGAATTTTGGGCCAGTTAAACTAGATTGAATGGAGATTGTATAATAATGAATCTACTTACTTTATCAAAAGAAATACGAGAGGGAAAGATAAGTGATGATAAATTGCTGGAGTGTCTGGACATTCATCATAATCAGGTTATGATGAATGCTATGAGTCAGATAGCAAAAAAGAAGCTCTGCAACGAAAGAATTATCGAAAAATTGAAGCATATTAGTCAGTTCAGAGATCCGAAGGTAAATAAGCTATTTGGTATTGATACTCTTGGACACTACAGTATTGCTGTCCTTCGAGTATTGAACACCTCTGAATCTATAAAACAATATGATCTTTTAATGGCTGAACTTGATGATTTTGATAAGGAAATAGTTGAGAGGATAGCTGAAGGGATAGGCTAAAATGAAAATAGATTATCTAAAAAAGGAACTCTGAGCTGGTGAGATGCCGCTACATAGAGTTCCTCTTTTCATTTTAGCGCTGCTTTTGAGAAGAGTGGAGTTCCTCCAGCGCTTCCTTCAATGCAGGATATTTGTACTTAAATCCGTGATCCAGCGCTTTGCGTGGAATTGCTTTTTGGCCGTCCAATACAAGGGCGCTCATCTCGCCGAGCAGCTTTTGAACGAGAATGCCGGGAACGGGAAACCAATGTGGACGGTGGTATACTTGAGCAACGATTTTTCCAAACTGGTCGTTCGTCAACGGGTGTGGTGATGAAGCATTCACGGCTCCGGCGATCTCCGATGTATGGATGCAATATGTAATCAGGCGGACGATATCCTCAATATGAATCCAGCTCATCCATTGCCTACCGCTGCCTATTCTGCCGCCGAATCCGAATCTGTAGGGCAATTTCATAAGGGGAAACGCCCCTTGTTTTCTGTCCAGCACGAGGCTAATACGCAGCTTAATTATACGGGAATCAGATGGATAGGCGTTGACGGCCTCTTCCCACTGCTCGACGACTTGAGAAAGAAAATCTTCCGGACGACTCGGACTATTTTCATCGAATGTATCGGTCAAGGAAGTACCATATGCGGCAACAGCCGAAGCTTGAATGATGACCTTCGGTTTTCTTTGCAGTGCATTCAGGGCCTGGGCCAAATGAGCTACGGATAACAGTCTGGATTGGAGAATTTTTTGTTTGGATTTGTCCGTCCAGCGTTGATTCAACGTTTCACCAGCCAAATTAACAACTGCATCTGTGCCTTCGAGCAATTCAGGTCTTTGTTTCAATTCGTTCCAGCTCAAGTATTGCAGACGGGGTCTCGCTTCGTGAGCGACCAGCGACTTGCGCGTAATGATCCTCACAGTGTATCCGTCACCCAGCAGGCTTTTGACCAGCGCACTTCCTACCAATCCAGTACCTCCACATACGATAATATTCATCGAGCCAGCTCTCCTTCCGATTCGCAAAAAAATATATATTATAGAATATAACCTTTTTTAACAAAAAACCTTCATTTTGAATGACGAATAAACGCGAAGCGACCCCACCTGTGCTGTTTACTTTCCCTCGGTTGACAAACATGTTTTCTGATGTGTACTCTGCCTGTATGTTCCCAGTGGAGCACATTCGCCAGGGCTGCCATAAAAGCCATGTTGTTTGATTTCAATAATCACGTTAAAATGATTAATTAATTAAGACAAGCATAACAGGATAATCAGGATAAGGGGATGAATCAGGATCATGCTGAAAATTGGTTCTCATGTGTCCTTCTCGGACAAGGGTCTGCTCAGTGCTACACAAGAAGCGTCTTCTTACGGGTCCAGCTCGTTTATGATATATACGGGGGCACCGCAAAATACGCGTCGTAAGCCGATGGAGTCCATGTATTTGGAGGAAGGCAAGCAGTTAATGACCGAAAAAGGGATGAAGGATATCGTGGTGCATGCCCCGTATATCATTAATCTCGGTTCTTATAAAGAAAATACCTATGAGCTGGCGGTCAGCTTTCTTCAGGAGGAAATTCGGCGCACACACGCGATTGGTGTGAAAAATATCGTGCTGCATCCGGGTGCTTTTACCGATAAGGATGCAGAATACGGGATCGGGCGAATTGCCGATGGTTTGAACGAGGTACTGAATGGTGTTAAGGAGACAGATGTTAACATTGCGCTTGAAACGATGGCGGGGAAAGGTACCGAAATGGGACGAAGCTTCGAGGAAATTGCCTCTATAATAGAGAAAGTAGAGCGCAATGAGCGTCTTACGGTTTGTATGGACACCTGTCACATTCACGATGCAGGCTATGATATCGTGAACGATCTGGACGGTGTTTTGGAACAGTTTGACCGTACTGTGGGCTTGAATCGCATCCAAGTGGTTCACATCAATGACAGTAAAAATCCGGTTGGCGCTCGTAAAGACCGTCATACTCCAATCGGGTCAGGCTGGCTCGGCTATCAGACCATTCATAATGTAGTGCATCATGAAGCACTTCAAGGACGTCCATTTATATTGGAAACGCCATGGATCGGAAAGGAAGCCAAAACTCAGCGTCCGATGTATGAGATTGAAATTGCTTTGCTTCGCGGAAATGTGAAGGAGCGCTTTGGAGATGGATTTTTGAGTCAGGTCGAACTACTGCATTCGTTCTTCAAAAAGCAGGATGTGGATGTACGGAAATATGTGCTGGATACCTGGACACTGCTGAAAAATGATGCCAAAGCCAAAAAAGCCGATCCACGTGAACCGCTGGAACGTCTATTTGACATGGTCACGGAAGCAGCGCTCTTTCCGGAGCTGAGCGAGGAACACATTAATCAACGGCTGATTGCCTGGTTTGCTGGCAGTCAATTGCCAGTGACAGTATAGGGGGATTAGCAGTCATATGGAACTTCACGTAAAAAATCAGCCAAACAGCACCATATCTGAACATGAAAACCGCGCGCGTATGCTCGTGTCTTGTCCGGACGGTCCGGGTATTGTAGCGGCCGTGTCCCGCTTTTTGTACGAGCATGGCGCTAATATTGTACAATCTGACCAGTATACAATGGACCCGTCTGGCGGGATGTTTTTTATGCGGGTTGAATTTGATCTGCCCAACTTGAATGAAGCTCAGCCACAATTGGAGCAGGATTTTGTTGCTGTTGCTAATCAATTTCGTATGGAGTGGACGATATCTGCAGTCAGCCGCAAGAAAAAACTGGCTATTTTCGTATCTAAAGAAGATCATTGTTTGGTAGAGCTGCTCTGGCAATGGCAGGCAGGAGATTTGGATGCAGATATTTCATTGGTGGTTAGCAATCATCCGGATATGAAGGAGTATGTTGAATCGTTTGGCATCCCGTATCATCATATTCCGGTAACAGCCGATACCAAACCGGAGGCGGAGCGCCGTCAGCTGGAGGTCATTGGTGACGATATCGACGTTATCATTTTGGCCCGGTATATGCAGATTATTTCGCCCAAGTTTATTGAGTATTACCGTAACCGGATTATCAATATTCATCATTCCTTTTTGCCTGCATTCGTGGGTGGCAAACCGTATGCCCAAGCGTATAATCGCGGGGTGAAAATTATTGGTGCTACCGCGCATTATGTAACCGAAGAATTGGACGGCGGCCCGATCATTGAGCAGGACGTACAGCGGGTGAGCCACCGAGATGATGTAAATGAGCTGAAACGAATCGGCCGCACGATTGAGCGGGTTGTTTTGGCAAGAGCTGTGAAATGGCATGTGGAGGATCGAATTTTGGTGCATGAGAACAAAACGGTCGTTTTTAACTAACCTTTAATATTTGGAATGTGCACTTTTCCTACAACAAAGCCCGTCGAAATGACGGGTTTTGTTTTGATATTTTTTAGTTTTATATTTTTTAAATGAGGTTAATACATAACGGGTATATTGATATTGGAGCTGTACTACACTTTTGGCTACCATCTTAATAAACGATCTGGCAAACCTTCACGGCAAATGGTACAATACTTAAAGAATGTATAAGTCATATTGAAACATTCAAGCAGATTCACTCGCTCCAAGAGGCGCTGTTTCTACATAGGACGGTTGTTTTGGAGAGTATGACGAATGCAATTAGCATACTTTTTACAATATGAGGAGGAAAACCATGACTGATCAGAATCAAGCGATTCAAAAGGATGAAAACTCCACAATCGACAATTTGTCCATCACTACTATTCGTACGCTGGCAATTGACGCCATCGAAAAGGCTAACTCGGGACATCCTGGTATGCCGATGGGCTCCGCACCAATGGGTTACCAACTTTTTGCTAAAACAATGAAACATAATCCGGATCATCCTACATGGATTAACCGTGACCGTTTTGTATTGTCCGCAGGACACGGCTCTATGCTGTTGTACAGCTTGCTGCACCTGAGCGGCTATGATCTGCCTATGGAAGAGCTGAAACAATTCCGTCAATGGGGCAGCCTTACACCGGGTCACCCTGAGTTTGGTCACACCGCTGGTGTAGACGCTACGACCGGACCTCTGGGACAAGGCTTGGCTATGTCCGTTGGTATGGCAATGGCTGAAGCTCAGCTGGCTGCAACATACAATAAAGATGAATTTAAAGTGGTGGATCACTTCACGTATGCAATCTGCGGCGATGGCGACCTGATGGAAGGTATTTCTCATGAGGCAGCTTCCCTTGCCGGCCGTCTGCACCTGGGCAAGCTGATCGTATTGTTTGACTCCAACGATATTACACTGGACGGCAAACTGAACCTGTCTTCTTCCGAGAGTGTTGCCAAACGCTTTGAAGCTTACAACTGGCAAGTGCTGCGCGTAGAGGATGGCAACGATCTTCCAGCGATTCAAAAAGCAATTGAGGAAGCGCAAGCCGACTCCTCACGCCCTGCCTTGATTGAGGTAAAAACAGTCATCGGCTACGGAAGCCCGAACAAACAAGGTAAAGGCGGACATGGCGGTACTCACGGTTCCCCGCTGGGTGCAGAAGAAACCAAGCTGACTAAAGAATTCTACAAATGGGTATACGAAGAGGACTTCTATGTACCACAAGAGGTACGTGAGCATTTTGCTAAAGTAAAAGAGCGCGGCATTGCGGCCAACAAGGCATGGGACGAACAATTCGCAAAATACAAAGCGGCTCACCCTGATTTGGCAGCCCAGTTCGAAACAGCCATTAACGGTGATCTTCCTGAGGGATGGGATCGTGACCTTCCGAAATACTCCGTAGAAGACAAAGCCGTTTCGACACGCGTAGCTTCCGGTAAAGCGCTGAACGGATTGGCCCCTAACGTACCTTTCCTGACAGGCGGATCTGCCGATCTGGAAAGCTCCACGATGACACACTTGAATAATCTGACGAACTTTACGCCAGAAGACTACGCCGGCCGCAATATTTATTTCGGTATCCGCGAGTTTGGCATGGCTGCTGCGATGAACGGTATGACGCTGCACCGAGGCGTAAAAGTATTCGGCGGTACATTCTTCGTGTTTACGGATTATCTGCGTCCGGCTGTTCGTCTGTCAGCTCTGATGGGCTTGCCTGTAATCTACGTTCTGACTCACGACAGTATTGCTGTTGGTGAAGATGGCCCGACCCATGAGCCGATCGAACAATTGGCTTCCCTGCGTATCATTCCAAACCTGACGGTTATTCGTCCGGCAGACGGCAATGAAACTTCTGCTGCTTGGGCTTATGCGCTGGAAAACAAGAAAAATCCGGTTGCTCTGGTATTGACTCGGCAAAACCTGCCAATCCTGGCTGCTACTGCGGAGCATGCACGTGAAGGCATCAAACGCGGTGCGTATGTAGCTGCAGATGCGAAAGACGGCAAGCCGGTTGCTCAAATTCTGGCTACAGGTTCCGAAGTACAACTGGCTATTAAAGCACAGGAAGCACTGGCGGAGCAAGGCATCCAAGTGCGTGTCATCAGCTTCCCAAGCTGGGATTTGTTCGAAAAACAAGACAAGGCTTATAAAGATTCCGTTCTGCTGCCTGAAGTGAAAGCACGTTTGGCTGTGGAAATGGCGCATCCGATGGGCTGGGATAAATATGTCGGTGATCAAGGCGACATTCTCGGTATCAGCACATTTGGCGCATCCGCACCTGGCGACCGTGTCATCAAGGAATACGGCTTTACAGTAGAGAACGTTGTTAATCGTGTAAAAGCATTGTTGAAATAAATCAGAGGATTGTCCGCTGTGTTAGGAATCAGACTGTCCGTAAAGCAATGAATATATATTGCTAGCCGGCCAACTGTACCTGATGATGGCAATCCATACAAAACAGACAGTCGTAACCTTAGAAAGGCTTACGGCTGTTTGTTTCATACAACTGGATTTTGTAAAAAATCACTTTTGAAATTCAGGGTATGGGATAGGGACGATCCAGTGTGTATTTTCATACTGAATCAGACATCCGATCTATGTTATGATGCACCATATTCAATTCAACCACTGCCGAACAGATAAGGGGATAAAAAATGTTACAGTTTGATGGAGTCAGCGTAGTTAAAAAGGCAAATATATATTATGACGGCCAGGTAACCAGCCGTACGGTCATCCTCGGTGACGGCAGTAAGGTTACATTAGGAATTATGCTGCCGGGAACATATGAATTCGGTACGGATTCCCGTGAGATCATGGAAATTTTGTCCGGGGATCTGAAAGTATTGCTCCCAGATGCAGAGGAATGGCTGGAAATACAAGGGGCAGCAACATTCCACGTACCTGCGCAGTCTTCTTTCAAACTGGAGGTACGGAGTGTAACAGATTACTGCTGTTCTTATCCTGAATAAACAGCAAAAAGATAAGCACATCTGACTTCAAGCCAGGTGTGCTTACCCTATAAACTATGCGATATGTATCAAAGCATAGCAGTATGGCTGCAAAGGAAAGTACAGCTATTCAAGAGGCTTGCCGCCAATGGTGCGGCCAATCCATGCTTCGTATGTCTTTACGACAGCGGACAAGTCCTCGTCACCATAGCCTTGTGTTTGCCCGGCCTGAAACAGGCTTTTGGCAATGGCCAGCATAGGTGCCGGAATGGACAGGCTATCTGTCAAGGAGGAGGCAAGCTTCAAATCCTTGAGCATCAAGGCAAGGGAGAACTGGTTGCTAAAATCATGCTCGATGATTTTGCGCCCTTTCAGGTCTGCAGCCTTGCTGCCTGCCGATCCGAGCTGTACCAGCTCAAGGAAGCTGTCTGCCGGAATGCCGGCTTTGGCCGCGATAGCGAAGCCCTCTGCCAGAGCGAGGTTATGAATGCCGACCATCGTATTATGGGCCAGCTTGGCTACAGCTCCGCTGCCGTTTGGCCCCATATGGAGTACCTTTTTGCCCAAGGTGTCAAAAACGTCCGATTGTGCCGTGATGGCTTCTGCGTCACCGCCGACCATGAACACAAGTGTTCCGTCGACAGCGGCAGGCTTGCTGCCTGTTACAGGAGCATCAATAAAGGAGCAGCCCCGCTTGTTCGCTTCAACGGCCAATTGCTTGACCAGCTCAGGCGAAATCGTGCTGTTGTCCATTACGGTCATGCCGGACGTAAGACCGGCAAATACGCCGTCTTCACCGTAGTAGATGTCACGAATCGAGTTGTCGTCGCTGACCATGGTAATGACCAGATGCTGACCTTCAGCCGCCTCACGAGGTGTTGAAGCTGTACGAGCACCCTGTTCTGCCAGTGGATCGCAGCGTGCAGCCGTGCGATTATAAACCGTGACTCCAAATCCCTGCTTTAGCAGATTGGATGCCATCGGGGCGCCCATGGTGCCCAGTCCGATAAATCCGATGTTTTTCATTGCTAATCACCTTTCTTGTTGGGGGATGTCGTCCGATAAGATGGAAATTCGGCTTGAAATGAATATTTCACAGGTTGTTCACCGTTTATTTTAGCATGGGAATGCCGCCCTTTCTACATCAGGGCCTGCCAAGGCACGACATAAGAGGTAACGCAAACTTGTCAGGTCCTGCAAATTAAAGTATCCTATTCCTAAGTCCTTATGTTCGTATTCATGGTCTTAGTAATACCAAACAGGAGGTTCCAAAACATGTCTAAAAAAGTAGCTTTTGATTACTCTAAAGCGCTCTCCTTTGTAGGTCAGCACGAAATTGATTATTTTGCAGAGCCCATCAAGCTGGCTCATGAGCAACTGCACAACCAAACAGGTGTAGGCTCCGATTTCTTGGGTTGGATTGACCTGCCTGCCAATTATGATAAACAAGAATTCGCGCGCATCCAAAAGGCTGCTGCTAAAATCCAAAGCGATTCCGAAGTATTGATCGTCATCGGGATTGGTGGTTCTTACCTTGGAGCACGTGCTGCAATCGAGATGCTGTCGCACTCTTTCTACAATGCACAGCCTAAAGAACAACGCAAAGGTCCCGCAATCTATTTTGCAGGCAACAATATCAGCTCTACATATATGAACCATCTGTTGGAACTGATTGAAGGAAAAGACTTCTCCATCAATGTTATTTCCAAATCGGGTACGACGACTGAGCCGGCTATCGCTTTCCGTGTATTCCGTGCGGCTCTGGAGAAAAAATACGGCAAAGAAGAGGCACGTAAACGGATTTACGCTACAACGGATAAAGAACGCGGCGCTCTGAAAAAACTTGCTAACGAAGAAGGGTACGAATCCTTCATTATTCCTGATGATGTAGGTGGCCGTTACTCTGTGCTGACAGCAGTAGGCTTGCTGCCGATTGCTACAGCCGGCATAAGCATTGAGGAAATGATGCAAGGAGCGGCAGACGCCTCCAAAGAATACAGCAACCCGAACGTAGCTGAGAACGAGGCTTATCAATATGCAGCCGTTCGCAACGCTTTGTACCGTAAAGGCAAAGCCATTGAAATTCTCGTAAACTACGAGCCTTCCCTGCACTTTGTATCCGAGTGGTGGAAACAACTGTACGGCGAAAGCGAAGGCAAGGATTACAAGGGCATTTATCCTGCATCTGTTGATTTCTCGACAGATCTGCACTCCATGGGGCAATTCATTCAGGAAGGCAGCCGCAACATTTTCGAAACGGTTATCCAGGTAGAAAATGTGCCTAGCCACATTACCATCGAAGCGGATGCGGATGATCTGGACGGATTGAACTTCCTGGCAGGTAAAACGGTGGATTTTGTAAACAAAAAAGCATTCCAGGGTACATTGCTGGCTCACACAGACGGTCAAGTACCAAACCTGATTGTAAATATTCCTGACCTGACCCCTTACTCCTTTGGGTACCTGGTTTATTTCTTTGAAAAAGCATGCGGCATCAGCGGCTATCTGCAAGGCGTTAATCCTTTCGATCAACCGGGTGTAGAAGCATACAAGAAAAATATGTTTGCGCTGCTTGGCAAACCGGGCTTCGAAAAGCAAAAAGCCGAGCTTGAAGCGAGATTGTCCGAATAAGGGAACCATAATCTCGGATTCGAAGAGATCCGAACAGAGTGTTATGGGGTATAGTACCAGATAAAGTACAGGAAAGCAGTTCACCGGCTGCCAGAAGCGGGGGACTGCTTTCTTGTAAAATGAAGTAAGGAAGGGTATACGTGATATGTTGGAACAATACCGAACCGTTCGCGGTTCCGGCAGTAAGGAAATCGTGATCCGTAAATCCCGTTTTATTGGACATATTCAGCCAGTGCAAACCGAGGAAGAAGCGGCGGCTTTCATAGAGCGCATCAAAAAAGAGCACTGGAATGCAACACACAATTGTTCTGCCTACGTCATTGGGGAAAGGGACGAAATCCAGAAGCAATCGGATGATGGTGAACCGAGTGGTACGGCTGGCAAGCCCATTTTGGAGGTCATCCGCAATCAGAAGCTGAAAAATGTGGCCATTGTCGTTACCCGTTACTTTGGTGGTATCTTACTGGGAGCAGGCGGTCTGATTCGGGCATATTCAGACGGTGCTGTAGCAGCCATCGAGGCAGGCGATGCGATTACACGTGTGCTGCATCGTGAAATTTTTGTAGAATTAGATTATACTTGGTTGGGCAAGGTGGAAAATGAATTACGGAATCGCGGCATTCGTACTGGAGAAACCATATTTACGGATAAAGTTACCTTAACCTGTCTGCCGCTGACTGGTGATGCTGAATCCTTCAGCAACTGGATAACAGACTTGACACAGGGGCAATCACTTGTGTCGGAGGGAGAGCAGCTTTACTTTATTGAAGGGGAATAAATAATATGGCTAGAAGAGCAGTAGAACAGGAATTGTCAAGAGGGAGGATTCTGGAAGCGGCCAGGCACTTGTTTATTACCAAGGGCTACCGCGCAATTTCAATGCGCAGTATTGGCCAGCATCTGGGGTACAGTCATGGGTCATTATATTATCATTTTAAAGAGAAGGCTGAACTGTTCTACGCTATTGTAATTGAGGATTTTAACACACTTCGCGGAATTCTGCTGCAATCGGCTACGAGTACGCCTGAGGACGGCTTGAGCAGATTGGAGTACCTGATGATGGAATTCATTCGTTTTGGCTTGGAAAACCCTTATCAGTACGAAATTATGTTTATGATGCACGATGAAGAATTGTTTGCATATTGTCGCACAGAGCAAAACCGTTGTGTTGAATTATTTGCGTCTATAATCCGTCAGGAATTGAATGATCAGGGGCATTCGGAGGAAGAGTGCTCATGGGTACCGAAAAGTCTGTTTTTATCCATGCATGGCTTTGTGTCATTTTATATTCAGGATGGTTTAACCTTTGAAGAGATCAGACCCGCTGCTTTAGCGCATGTAAAGCTACTGTGCAGACACCTATGAGCGTACCTGCAACCACACGCCTTGGCTATGTATTTGTAGGGCGCTTATTTGGATATATGCACTTCAAGACGGTAATTTATCATTACGGTACTTGGCGAAAGCGACTAAGAATTTAACAGACGATGATGCATCCACAAGGAGAACATCATCGTCTTTTTTTATGTTCCGTCAAATTCACAAAAATAAATTCCTTGCCACCGTCCTAGCAACAGCTTTCCATCCTGAATGATAACCGTTAACCGTCTGTGAGGAACCAGCAGTAGTGATGGATTTAAGATGGGAAGCCGTATTTCCTTCCATGTGTCGATATTGGGGAAGTTCCCATGGGTATAGCTCTCTATATCATATATTCAGTTGACGACAAAAGCTTTCCTTTGATAAAGTATCTCATAAGAAAAGCATAGTATATTCATTGGAATAATTAAATAATTTCAAAAGGCTCAAGTGCTTTGCATAAGGCTGATGATTTTCGGAGCAGGTCCAGAAGTCGGAAAGGAAGTGTACGGATATGCATGTGGAAGTAAGGGGATTAAACAAGCATTTCGGCAATTTTCATGCGGTAAAGGACGTATCTTTTGATATTCAGACAGGGCATTTGATTGGTTTACTTGGTCCGAGTGGGGGCGGCAAAACCTCCATTTTACGTATTTTGGCTGGGCTGGAGCAGCCGGATGCCGGAGAGATCCATTTTCACGGAAAAAGAGTAAATGAGTTGGCCCCGCAAGAGCGAGGAATCGGATTCGTTTTTCAAAACTATGCTTTATTCAAACACATGAGCGTGTACGACAATATTGCTTTTGGTCTAAAAGTGAAAAAAAGCTCCAAAACCCGTATCCAGGAGCGGGTCACAGAGCTAGTCGAGCTAACAGGGCTCAAAGGCTTTGAGCATCGTTACCCGCATCAGTTATCGGGTGGACAACGGCAGCGGGTTGCTTTTGCGCGTGCATTGGCGCCCGAGCCCCAATTGCTGCTGCTGGATGAGCCTTTTGCAGCCATTGACGCCAAGATTCGGCAGGAGCTGCGAAGCTGGCTGCGGGAGCTGATCGAACGGGTGGGCATTACCTCCGTTTTCGTCACTCACGATCAGGATGAGGCGATTGAAGTAGCGGATGAAATTATGGTGATTAATCAAGGGCGGCTGGAGCAGAAGGGAACGCCCTGGGATATTTATAAAAAACCGAAAACGCCGTTCGTTGCTTCTTTTATTGGTGAATCGACAGTAATTGAGGAAGCGTCCAGTCTTAACGGCTTCAAGGAAGCTGCTGGTGCAGGAGTGCGTGCCTTGATTCGGCCGGAGTACATTGATGTCGGGCCAAGTGAAGAGTTCGCGCTTCTGTCAGCGACTGAGGAAGGCATAGTGAAGCATTTGCATTTTCGGGGAAGTGAATGGATGGTTGAAGTGCTGATCGGAGATCAACGGCTCATCACGTACCGTTCGCTGGAAAAGTCTACGCTGAAGCCTGGCCAGCAAGTGCGAGTGCTGATACATCGGGCCTATCTGTATAACGACCAGTCGAGCTGGATGGTAGAAAATCGCCTGAAGAAAGATCCAATGCCTATTATCCTTTAAAAGGATAACAATCACGCATGAGGGGATGTCCGGCCTGTTTTCACGGTCTTGGGGCATGCTCCTTTTGGCGCTTGAGGAGTTGGAAGGATTTACGCAGACTGGGTGTGTTCGTTATAATAGAGATACAACCATCCAGATAGATAGGAGTTTAATTCATGAATCGGCTTATTTTTCTTGGCACGGGGGATGCGATGGGTGTTCCGCGTGTTTATTGTGATTGCCTCGTATGCACAGAGGCCCGCATGACTGGAGCGAATACCAGACTGAGATCGTCTGTGCTGATCGAAAGTGATACGGAGAGCTTTATGGTTGATTGTGGTCCGGACTGGCGCAGACAGCTGGAGCTGCGAGGTCTCCGCTTTATCGGTACCATTCTCGTAACCCACGCGCATTTTGATCATATTGGAGGATTGCCGGAATGGGCGGATGCCTGTCGCTGGACGGGGAATAGAGGCCGCTTATACGCTCCACAGGAAGTGATTGACACGATTCTGCGGCAATTTTCCTGGCTTCCTGGGCATTTGGATCTGATCCCTGTCGATCAGGGAACCCAGCTTGCCGGATGGAATATCCGGGGCTGGCGTGTGAATCACGGGAAGAACGGATATGCTTACGCTTATCGATTGGAAAAGAACGGCTTCTCGTGGGCCTACTGCTCGGACTCCATCGGACTGAATGAGGCGGAAATTCTGCCTTTGCATAATCTGAATCTACTCGTCCTGGGAACGAGCTTTTATCATGAGGAAGCCGAGTATGCGACCCGCTCGGTTTATGACATGCTGGAGGCTCAGGAGCTTATAGGCAGGATTGAGCCTGACCGTACGGTATTTACACATATGTCCCATGATGTCGATATCACACGCAACTACGGACTGCTGAAAGGGATTAGCTTGGCGCAGACCGGCACGAGCCTGCCGTTAGAATAGCTGTTCCATCACAGTGTTCGGCTGAGACGCAGAAGAGCGGAGATGCCTTCTTTGATTTGCAACTCGTTAGCATATGAATAGGACAGCCGTATATGTGTTTGACCCTCTGGGCCGACGGGATCAAATACATCCCCTGGTACAAAGGAAATGGACTCCTGTATACTTTTGACAAGCAGTTCATTGGGTTGCAACGTAGAAGGCAGCTGCAGCCACAGATTGAGCCCTCCTGCCGGGCTGGTCCATGTCCAGCCGGAACCTGCGAGGCTGTTTTCCATCGTCTCCTTTCGAATCTGGAGCGCGATACATAGCTTTTTAAGATGCTGCTGCATACGCGAAGATTGGAAGTATTGTAAAAACAGCTTTTGATTCAGCAGCGGTGATCCATTGTCCACTAGTGCTTTGACGCCCAGCAGGCTATGCATGACCTGACGCCGACAAGCCACGGCTGCAATTCGCAGACCCGGTGCGACATATTTGCTGTAGCTGCGAATGTAGACGACGCTTCCCGAAATATCATAGGCAAAGATCGGAGAAGGGGGCCTTTGTCCAAAGCTGATATCGTAGGTGCTGTCGTCTTCGACAATGAGACAGCCGTAGCGCTCGGCCAGCTCGGGCAGCCGTTTGCGCTGATCATCGGGCACCGTAAAGCCTGTCGGGTTGTGGAATGTCGGATTCATATAAAAGAGACGTGGTTTTTCTGTTTTCATGCACCATTCAATCTGGTCCATATCATAACCTTCCGGCCGAATATCCGTCATCGTCAGACGTGCGCCTTGTCTGCGGAATATTTCCATGGCGGGGCCGTAGGCAGGGCGTTCGATCAATACACGGTCTCCTGTACGGATCAGAGATCGGGAAATTAAATCAATGGCTTGCTGTGCGCCGGAAGTAATCAGCACTTCGTCCGTTGATAAAGCAAAGTACTTATCTGCGCTAAAATGCTGCGCCATTGCATCACGAAGCTCAGCATCCCCTTGTACAGCAGAATAGGTAGCCGCCACTTTCGGATGTTTCTCAAAAACCTGCATCATTAATTCTCCCCAATAGCGGTTGGGCAGAAGAGAAGGGTCAATCAAGGATTTGGAAAATTGGAAATCGGCATTCACGGACTGAACACGGGTCAGTCCATCCATCCCCCTCCAGGCCGAAACAGACGGATCATCTGCCGCGTAGGCAGATTCCGAGTGGAAGATGTGATTGGCGGATGAACGTTTTGTACAGGCGGCAAATGCTTTCATTGCGTTAGCAGAGGAAGCATGAGCGTAATACCCCGATTTATCCTTTACATAGATACGCCCCTGCTGCTTTAGCTCCTGATATGCCCGGAATACGGTTAACCGATGCACGCCCAATTCCTGGGCCAGACTTCGCACGGACGGCAGTTTGACGTCTGCTGGCCAGTCTCCGCGATCAATCCGTACATTCACGTAATGGATGACCTGCTCATACAGCTTTAAGGCCTGAGCGGTCAAAACCTGCTCCTTTGAGAACAGTAATTCGCTGTTGTCCTTGCCCATGCTGTCCACGCTCCTTTGTGTGTATTGTACTATACATGACTTCAAAATCAGATACAACTGTTCTGTGATTGCACATCTGTTCTGTCCGTCTCCTTGTATGCTTATGAGTAACTGAAGGGAGAGGGAAGTGTCATGGTTGGTATCGGGTTTACGATTATGTGTCTTATTTTTGGCACAACATTTTTGGCTATAAAAGTGGGCGTGGAGGCTGGGCTTCCGCCGTTCTTATCGGCAGGCACACGTTTTCTGGCAGCAGGGGCGATATTGTTTATTGCGATAAGGCTGTCAGGCAAGGTGCGGTGGTCGTTATTATGGCGCAAGGAAATGCTGCTGATTGGTGTGGGAACGACCTTTGGTACATTTTCAACACTGTATTGGGCAGAGCAATATGTCAGCTCGGGGGTCGGTGCTATTTTGTCAGCCACTGGGCCGATGATGATTATATTGATGCAGTCTGTACTACTGCGGCAAAAAACGGCGAGAATTACGCTTATTGGCTGTATGATTAGTTTTATTGGGGTCGTGCTGGTGGTATTGCCCGGCTTGGCGGTTCAGATCAGCGGTTTGTGGCTGGCGGGCTGCTTGGCCATTTTGCTTGGGGAGCTGTGTTATTCAGGAGGGGCACTCTATTCCAAACGAGTTATGGATGCATTTCGTGATACGAACCCGATTGCCTTGAATGCAGCACAAATGTTCCATGGTGGCTGGATGCTGCTGGCATTGTCGGCTCTCACGGAGCCCTGGATTGCCGGGGAATGGGATCTGTTTCCTGCCATGGGCTCGCTGTTTTATTTGATTTTGTTTGGCTCGATGATTGCGCAGACATTGTTCTACTGGCTGATGGCCCGTACGAATCCATTGTTCCCGACAACATGGCTCTATATTTCACCACTGATTGCTGTCGGCTTGGGCGCTTTTTTGTACGGGGAGCACGTAAGCTGGTGGATGCTGGCAGGGGTGCTGCTCATTGTGACCGGACTGATATGCATGAATAATGGAATCCTTCGTCTGGTGAACAGACGAAAGCTGCGTTCCGCTGCCTGATATCGCTATTAAGTTTAAATTTTTAAAATTGCCTTTTTTGGAGACGAATCCATACAAACAACCCGCGTGTCTTACCAGCGGGTTGTTTGCTGTATTTATTGACCTGTTGTATTTGTACGTAGAATCAAGTAGAATCCTTCGAAGATTCATTTGTTGGAGGCCCATATATATAAGCAGCTGCAGCAGCCATTTCATCAACGGACTCCGCTTTTATTGCAGGAGTTTTGTCAGCGTTGTTAATTTCTTGTGCTGAGAGGGATTGTTTGCTATGGGATTCCAATCCAAATGCATTCAAAACTTCTTCTTTGCTCTTATATACACCTTTATACTTGTCAAAATATTCTGGTGGTATCACATCATGTACATCAACAACGAGTATTTCCAGTCTTTAATGAACTGCTAGCGAAAGAGACAGAGGATAAGAGTGACAAGTTTAACACTAACATAAGACTTAAAAACACTGAGATTTTTGACTTCATTTTCAAAACTACCTAAAATATACATAGAATATGGTTGCAGTTTCCATTCTATAACCGAATTTTCCCTTTTTCGAGGTATTTTTAGAGGAGGTGTCATTTTGGATTTATTTCTAGTTTTACTTAATATGTTAATTATCCTTATTTCTATTGCGGGTGGAGTGCTGTTAATTGGATTAGTGTATAGGGGATATAAGCTACTAGGTTTACTTATTGCTGAGAAAAAGAATAAGGACAGTACTGAGAAAAAAATATAGAAAATAAACGTAAATAAAAAATGCCTGCTGACCAATGAGGTTAGCAGATCATTTTTGTTATTTACAAATTTTATACAGGTAATACCGCTTTAGGGATCAGAATTTTGGCGGAAGATTATTTAAACATTCAGCACGAATTTGTCGATGGCATGCTTGACGCCGTCTTCATTATTGCTGGTAGTGATGTAATCAGCCAGCTTCTTCAGATCAGGAATGGCATTCCCCATCGCGATACCGAGACCTGCGCATTCAAGCATTTCATGATCGTTCCAGGAATCACCGATGGCAATCGTTTCAGACAGATCACAGCCAAAATGGTTTGCAAGAAAGGCAAGAGCATGACCTTTGGTTCCTTCATGATGCATAATTTCTAGAAAGTGGGGCTTGGATTTCGTAATATGCACTTCACTGCCTAGCAGTTCGCGCAGCTCGGGAATTAGTTCGTCCAACACTTCCGGCTCGTCAATGATCAGCAATTTAGGAGTCGGTTGCTCTATGACTTTACTGAATACAGGCTCTACAAAATATTCCGTATTGTTCAGCGCGGTATAATCTTTGATTTTCTGATTATCTTCACGTGTGTACAGCTTGTCATCTATATAGGTTTGCAAATGCAAATTGCGTTCCAGACAGAATTCATACAGGCGGCGTGCAGCCACGAGTGGAACATAACGCTCATACAGCACTTTTTCGTCTAGCAGGTTTTTAACCAAGGCTCCTTGATACGTAATGATCGGTACGTTCAGTCCTGTCTGGCGGGCAATTTTGTGTGCGGAGGCGTAGGCTCGCCCAGTGGCAAGTGTAACTACCACACCTTTAGCTACAGCAGCTTCCAAGGCTTGCTGTGTTGCTGGAGTAACTTCCTTCTGGTCGTTAATAAGTGTATCATCAATATCAATTGCAATTAATTTATACATGCCGGTATTCTCTCCTTTATCTCTATCATGAGGTAACGATAAAATTGTATCTTATAATATTCAAAATGACAATATCACAATGAAAGGGGACGACTCTATAAGATCCAGTCCCCTTATAACCGCTGAAATATTGGCTTGAAGCTATGGGAAAAAGTAACAGTCAGTCTTCCAAAAATACAAGTCCAACAAAGTCGTCCAGCTCGATATTACCAAAATAATGTTTCAAATCGACAGAGGACAAGGCTTGGCGAACCTCGCCTTCATCATAGCGCTTGCCGCGCAGAATGTTCTCAATATCAGCGACGTCGCCCACCCCGAAGAAATCACCGTAGATTTTAATGTCACGGATATGGCCTTCCTTAAGATCCATGCGGATATCAATAATGCCGACCGGAAATTTACGTGTGTGCTTGATATTGCTCTCCGGGGATTGGCCGTAGTTCCAGTCCCAGGATTGATAGCGTTCTTTGGAAATTTCGTGGATTTTGGTCCAATCGGCGTCGGTAAGCTTATATTGGGGCACATGATCCAGATCGACTCCGAATATGAAGCGCAGCAGTTCCTCACGAAATTGCTCTATAGTCATCTTACGGTCAATCAGCTCGCTGATGTTGGCAACGCGGCTGCGGACCGATTTGGTACTTTTGGATTTGAATTTTTCAGGGTTGGCATGCAGAGATGCAGCCACATTGTCCAGATTCAGGTTAAACATTAATGTACCGTGGCTGAACATGCGTCCGCGTGTGGCAAACTGGGCGTTTCCTGAAATTTTTCGTTCACCGACTTGAAGATCGTTGCGTCCGGTCATTTCGGCTTCCACACCCATCTGGCGCAGGGCATCAATGACAGGCTGCGTAAATTTGAGGAAATTATGAAAGGACTCCCCGTTATCCTTGGTAATGAAGCTGAAATTTAAATTACCGAGATCATGATAGACAGCCCCGCCGCCGGACAGGCGACGAACGACCTGAATATTATTGTCTCTGACAAACTCGGCGTTGATTTCTTCAATGGTGTTTTGATGTTTACCTATAATAATAGAAGGCTGATTAATGTAAAACAACAGGTAGCTGTCGTCAAGCGGGAGATCCTTAAGCGCGTACTCTTCAATAGCAAGATTAATAGCTGGATCGTGTATGCCCTGGTTGTCGATGAACAGCATGTCCATTCCTCCGTATATACAAACTGTGTATTTTATGTACGCTTTCTTTCTATTGTAACCCAAGTGAGCGATGTGCAAAAGCTTATGCATTGACGGGACGCAAAAAACAGCCCCATAATGGAGCTAAATGATCGGGAACGGCCGGAAAGGATGAGAGCAATGATAGAGGTATACGGCCATGGCGGGGACAGAGAGACGGCTGCTGCGACATTTGGCGGAGCTGCGGCGGATTTTGTGGATTTTAGCGCCAATATCAATCCGCTTGGACCGCCGCCGGAAGTGCTGGAGGTGCTGCAAAGCGCGTTGGATACGGTGATTCGCTATCCCGACCCCAGGCACCGGAATTTTAAAAATTTGCTGGCGCGGCGGCTGCAGGTTCCACCCGAGTCGCTGAGTATCGGTAACGGTGCGGCCGAAAGCATGGCGCTCTTGCTGCTGGGACTGGCTCCCAAGCGTGTGGGGACGGTGGAGCCATGCTTTTGCGAATATGCAGAGCTGGCGGGCAAATTCGGGGCCGAGGTAAGCCGCGTGTACGGCAAGGCTTCTCTGCAATGGAAAGCAGACGTGGAGGATATACTCCAGCTCATGGAGCAGGTGGATGTTCTGTTTGTGGGACAGCCGAACAACCCGAATGGTGTACAATATAGCGAACAGGAGCTGTGCGCACTGGCAGAGGCGGCTGGCCAATCGGACACCGTGCTGGTGGTGGATGAAGCCTTTATTGATTTTATCCCTCTGGAGCGGCAAGTTTCATTGCTGCCTGTGCTGGATCGTTATCCCCATGTGATTTTGATCCGCTCGATGACCAAGTTCTATGCTATTCCCGGCTTGCGTCTAGGCTATGCGATTGCTCATCCGGATTATATACGGCGAATGACAGCCAAGCAGGTGAGCTGGAGTGTGAACGGATTGGCGCTGCTGGCCGGGGAGGCGTGTCTGCAAAGCGGGGAGGCATACGAGCGGCGCACGCAGGAACTGATTGCTATGGAACGCGGCCGTCTGCTGGCCGCCTTGGCGGAATGGGGCTGCGGCGTTATTCCAGGCGAAGCAAATTACATATTGGCAAGGGCGCCGGGAACATGGAGTGCATCGGCCATTCAGCAGGCGCTTGGACAACGTGGAATCCTTATTCGCAGTTGTGCTATGTATCCAGGCTTGACGACGAGCCATTTTCGGATTGCAGTCAAAGATGCAGAAGCTAATAGCCTGCTGCTGTCTGTATTGGGTGAGGTGCTGGAGGAGGAGCGTTGGCGTGACAATTAGCTTGATCATCATGGCCGCCTATCTTCTGGACAGGCTCATAGGCGATCCGAGATGGCTGCCGCATCCGGTCATCGGAATGGGGCATGCCATTTCAGCATTGGAAAAAGCGATTCGCCGCCAGGTCGGCAGTGACCGGGGGCTGAAACGTGCTGGCTTGCTGCTGCCACTTATCGTGGCTGGAGGCTCATTTGCGCTCGCCTGGGTGCTGCTGCGCTTGCTTGCGTGGATTCACCCGTGGCTGTCTGTCGGTGTGGAAATGGTTTTGATCGCGACTACGATTGCTTCCAAAGGATTAAAAGAAGCAGGAATGGCGGTATACCGCGAACTGCAGGCGGGTGACCTCCCTGCGGCACGCCGGGAGCTGGGGATGATTGTCGGGCGGGATACACAGCAGCTTGATGAGCCAGAGATGGTGCGCGGGGCTGTCGAAACAGTCGCTGAAAACATCGTCGACGCGATTATTTCCCCGCTTTTTTATGCCCTGATCGGGGGGGCGCCCTTGGCATTGGCTTATCGGGCCGTGAATACGCTTGATTCCATGGTAGGCTACAAAAATGAAAAGTATCTCCATTTAGGCTGGGCCTCGGCCCGTCTGGATGATGTTGCTAATTACATTCCAGCACGCCTGACAGCGGTTATGCTTGTGGCAGCGGCGTGGATGCAGCGGCATGATGCGGCAAGAAGCTGGCGCACAGTCAAGCGGGATGCCCGTCTGCATCCAAGTCCGAACAGCGGCTTCCCGGAATCGGCGGTTGCCGGTGCACTCGGGGTTCGTCTCGGCGGCTATAACGTTTATCATGGCGTTCGCTCCTTTCGGGCATACATGGGCGATCAGATACGACCGCTGGAGTCGGAGGATATCCGGCATACGATCCGGCTGATGTTCGCCGTGTCCGGCATGTTTGTGGGATTATGTCTGCTGGGAGGCGCAGGCTGTGTTGCCTTGGAATGGACGCAGTAAGGAGTGACATGACCTTGAAATATGGTATGGAGGAAAAGGGCAAACCGTCTTTCGGATCTGTTAGTGAAGATCCATGGCGGGACCTGAAGCGGGATCTGGAGCTTGTGTTGGTACGACACGGCAACACCCGGTGGAATAGGGAGCGTCGATATTTGGGACACTCGGATTTGGGTTTGCTGGCAGGGGCGGAGCAGGAACTGGAACCTTTGCGTAGGAGATTGCAGGGACAGTCCTTTGCTCGAATCTACTGCAGTGATTTAAAGCGGTGTCGCCAGACCCTGCAGATTATTTTGCCGGAATCTGCATTGAAATCCAGACATGCTTTATCTGCTAAGCCTCCTGTTATTCTGGAACCCCGTCTGAGAGAGCTTCATTTTGGCGATTGGGACGGAAAAACATATGGCATGCTTAAGAACGTGTCATTGTACCGTTCTTGGCTGGATAAACCGCAGCGCATCACGCCACCCGGGGGAGAGTCTTGGGCTGATTTTGTGAATCGATTGCGCTCATTCCTGGACTCTCTGTATGAGTGGGACATTGCTATGGAAAGTCAGCAGAACACTGTGAGTGATGCTCCTCCCGCTGTGTTGGTCGTCACCCATGGCGGCGTCATTCGCCAGTTGGCTTGTATGTTAATACCGGGGCATGATTTTTGGAGCTTGAATCCAAAGCCGGGAGATGCATATACAATTCGGTTGAGGCTGGGAGAGTCACACCAATTCATTGCGGAGCTGCTTCCCTATTAGTCAGGCAAAGGTTGCCTGAACAGGCTGTTTGGCTTGTAAGCAGCCTCTTTTTAACCTATAATCATCAAGTAAAAGAACGGCTTGAGAACACAATATCAAATATCCAGCAGACGAGGCAGCGCAGTGGAATAGATTTATCTTTCGCGGCGCTGTTAAAAGGGAAGCCGGTGTGAATCCGGCGCGGTCCCGCCACTGTAAATGAAAACTGTCCGTTAGCCTTGCTTTATGTGCAGTCACACATATCACGCATATAAAGGAACAAAGGCTGCGACATCTTCCATAAGTCAGGATACCTGCCCGTCCGCCTATCACCATAATCCTTCGAGGAAAGGATGACGTGTTCGCAGTGACTGACCATGCGGAAGTAGCTGCCGCTTGCGCATGAGCTGCGCTAACATGACCCCTGTGTCCTGATGAGGATACGGGGTTTTTTTGAGGGGAACACAGGCTGAATCTAGCAGATATCGGATGATGTTCAAGCAATGCTCTTACGATTTTTATGAAGGGGTGTAATTATGTCAGGAACAAAATTAAAGGTATGGACGACAGGTCTGTTGGCTCTGGTCTTGGCGGTAGCATTGAGTGCATGCAGCGCAAATGGAAAGAACGCCGAAAATGAAGGGAATCAGGCTTCTTCGCAGCAGACAGGGCAGACAGCAGCGGTACAAGAGCCTCCGGGCAAAACGGTTTACCCGTTAACGGTAAAGGATGCAACAGGGCAGAAGTTCACGTTCAAAAAAGCGCCAAGCAAGATCGTTTCCGTCTCCCCGGCAGAAACGGAGGCGCTGTTCGCCATCGGATTAGATAAGGAAATTGTCGGCGTATCCGACTATTCCGATTATCCGGAAGCGGCTACGAAGAAGCCCAAAGTGGGCGGAATTATGAAGCCGAATGAAGAAGCCATCATCGCTGCGAATCCGGATGTCGTTTTTGCAGGGATATCCCTTAGCGAGCAGGCTACGGCCAAACTGCGTGATATGGGAATCATGATTTTTAAAACCGAACCGAAAACGGTTGAAGATGTCATAGCGAATATTGAACTATATGGGAAAATCACCGACCATCAGAAAGAAGCAAGAGCGGTGACCGACAAAATGAGAGCAGATGTAGCGGCAGTGAAGAATGGTGTTAAAAATATCGGCAAAGAGCAGAAACTGCGCGTGTACGTTGAGTTTTCACCTGGCTGGACGGTTGGCAAGGGGGAATTTATGGACGAGCTGATTACGCTTGCGGGCGGCGAAAATGTAGGTGCATCGCAGAAGGGCTGGTACCAGATCAGCGAGGAAAATATTATTGCTGCCAATCCGGACGTGATTTTGTACAGCAAAAGTGTCAAAGACGAAAAAACAGGCCAGACGCTCGGCGATATCATCAAAGCGCGCAGTGGATGGGATAAAATATCGGCTGTTCGCAATAACCGGGTTTTTGCCGTGGATGATAATTTGATCAGCCGTCCGGGCCCACGCGTAACAGAAGGACTCAAGGAAGTGGCTAAGGGCGTGTATCCTGAAATTTTCAAATGAACCGTAGACTGATCGGTTTTGGAGCAGGTCTGGTCTTGCTGCTGCTGACGCTGCTGCTCTGTCTCGGGATTGGCTCGGCCAAGCTTCCGGTCAGCCAAATCACAGGTATTCTGGTGAACCACCTACCAGGGTTAGGCGAGACGTTTACACCGAATTGGAGCACATCTTCAGAGCAGATTATTTTGAAGGTCAGGCTCCCGCGGGTGCTGCTCGGAATGCTGGTAGGCGCGGCGCTTGCGCTGGCGGGAGCTGGATTTCAGGGAGTGCTGCGTAATCCATTGGCTGATCCGTACACGCTTGGCGTGTCCTCGGGTGCTTCGGTAGGAGCGGCAGTGCTGATTTATTGGGGACTTCAATTTTCATTTGTTGGTATATGGACGCTGCCGTTGGTGGCTTTTACTACCGGAATGCTGACGCTGTGGATGGTGCTGACGCTGGCGCGGGAAGGTGGGAAAATTCCGACACAAAGTCTCATTTTGTCGGGTGTGGTAATGCAATCTTTTCTGGGAGCAGTTGTTTCCTTTCTGACAGCTATGTCGAAGGAGACAATCAATGAAATATTGTACTGGACGATGGGAAGCCTCAGTCTGCGAGGCTGGTCATATACGGGAATTCTTTTACCCTACGTGGTTGTAGGACTGGTGTTTCTGTGGAACCGGGCACGGGTGCTCAATATTTTGGCTTTGGGTGAACGGCAGGCGGCTCACATGGGGGTTCAGGTAGATGCAACGAAGGTGTCTGTTCTGATCGTGTCTACGCTGTTGACTGCGGCTGCCGTCTCGGTATGTGGAGTCATCGGTTTTGTAGGACTTGTCGTACCTCATATGATCCGTCTGGCCACAGGTCCTGATTACCGGATGATTGTTCCATTGTCTGCGCTGGGTGGAGCCATTTTTATGGCATGGGCAGACACGGCGTCTCGTACATTGCTGGCTCCAACGGAAATCCCGCTCGGTGTGATGACGGCCTTTGTCGGTGCCCCGTTCTTCGGGTACCTCCTGTATCGGAACAAAAAGCTGCGCAAGGGGGTACGACTGTGACAGAACCAAGCGGATCCCAGAAGAAGCGTATTCCGGCATTGGAGGTAACGAGTCTGACCCGTTCTTTTGGAGAACTCCATGCGTTGAAGAAAATAAGCTGGAGTGTAGACGAAGGCTCCTGGTGGGGCGTTATTGGTCCGAACGGCAGCGGAAAATCAACCTTGCTGCATTTGCTTTCCGGGGTAGATCGCCCGACTGCGGGCAACGTTCATATCTATGGTAAAAAGGCCGGCAGCTACAGCAGAAAAGAGCTCTCCCGGCTTGTAGCCGTACTCCAGCAGGAGGGGCTTCCTCCTGTGGGCTATACCGTCAGGGAAGTCGTGGAAATGGGACGCTACCCCCATCAGGACTGGCTGGGCAGGGAAAAGGGAGTGGATGTTGGACTTATCACGGATCGGGTGCTGAAACGCTTAGGTCTTGCCCCACTGGCGGACAGAGCTTTGGATCACTTGAGCGGGGGACAGCGGCAGCGTGTAGCTTTGGCCAAGGTGATGGTGCAGGAACCGCAAATATTGCTGCTGGACGAGCCAACAACCTATCTCGACCTGCGCTATCAGCTTGAATTTATGGAGCTGCTGGCAGAATGGCGGCAAGAAACGGGTGTGACGATCATTGCAGTCCTGCATGATCTTAACCTGACCGCTCAATTTTGCGAGAATTTGCTGGTGCTCAAGGATGGAATGGTTGAAGGATTGGGAGCCTCCGCCGATTTGTTGACTGAAGAGCGAATTCGCCGTGTGTACGAGGTTGAGCCTGTAATGCTCCCTCATCCTGACAGCGGTGTGCCGCAGCTTTTGCTGCGCAGAAATGTTCGGCGTGCAGCCGATCAATAGGAGTTTATAAAACGATTTACAGGAGCAGGGAGTGGAAAGTATGAGTAAAAAGCTGCGTCAGCTGATGGATCGCATTGCTCAACCGAATGAGGCTGCAGCCTTGGCGGCCTCGGCTCATTTGGATCAATTAACCAAGCCGCCGGGAAGTCTTGGAAAGCTCGAAAATCTGGCCATTCGGCTGGCCGGAATTACAGGGACGGCCAAACCTGAGTTTAATCGTAAAACCGTTATGGTTATGGCTGCGGATCACGGTGTATGTGAAGAAGGAGTCAGTGCTTTTCCGGCCGAGGTTACGCAGCAAATGTTGTATAATATGCTGTCAGGCGGCGCGGCTATCAATGTGCTCGCACGTCATGCGGGTGCAGATGTCAAGGTTGTTGATGTTGGCGTGAATGCGGAGGTGACGCATCCGGATTTGGTGGACCGCAAGGTGCGCATGGGCACTTCGAATATGGCTAAAGGGCCGGCCATGCTGCGTACAGAAGCAGAACAGGCGATTTTGGCCGGAGCTGAAGCTGTAGCCGAAGCCTTTGAAGCTGGCGAACGGCTATTCGTTACCGGAGAGCTGGGCATCGGAAATACGACAGCCAGCGCTGCGGTCGTGTGTGCCCTTACCGGACTGGAACCGGAAGTTATCGTTGGCCGGGGCACGGGGGTAGACGCGGCTGGACTTGCCCGTAAAATAGCGGTTGTCTGCCGCGCATTGGACGTGAACCAGCCGGATGGAAACGACGCCCTCGACGTACTGGCCAAGGTCGGCGGTCTGGAGATTGCCGCCTTGACGGGCGTCATCCTTGGCGCAGCCGCACATCGCTGTCCAGTCGTGCTGGACGGCTTTATTTCCAGCGCGGCCGCCCTTGCTGCGCGCGCGCTTGCGCCCGCAAGTACGGCGTATATGCTTGCATCGCACGCTTCCGACGAGCGCGGGCATGCAGCGGTGCTCCGCCAGCTCCAGCTGGAGCCTATGCTCCACCTGGACATGCGGCTTGGCGAGGGCACAGGGGGTGCGCTGAGCTTGCACCTGATTGACGCGGCGTGCCGCATTATGCGCGAAATGTCGACCTTTGCCGATGCAGGCGTATCGGACGGCCAGGGAGCCGCGCAGCGATGAAGGCGCTTGTGACCGGCGGGGCACGCAGCGGCAAAAGCAGCTTTGCCGAGCGGTTATGCATGTCGCGCGCCCCGCGCGCCTGCTATATTGCAACGGCACAAGCTTACGACACGGAGATGCAGGAACGCATCGCCCTGCATCGGCTCCAGCGCGAGTCTGCCGAATATGACTGGCAGACGCTGGAGGAAGCGCAGGCGCTGCCGGAGCTGCTGCTGCGGCTAGGCGGCGAGGCAGGGCTGGCTGCGCAAGGCATTAGCTTGTACGCTAGTCAAGCATCGCAGCCATCAGCTGCGCCTATGGTGCTGGTCGATTGCCTGACCCTCTGGCTGTCGAACGTGCTGCTGTCCGCAGCCGAGGACGGCGAAGCCGCATCCCGGGCCGCCATCGACGAATTGGTGGCAGCGGCGGAGCAGTATCCGGGCCCGCTCGTCATCGTGACCAATGAGGTTGGTGACGGGATCGTGCCCGAATATCCGCTTGGACGGCTGTACCGGGATTTGAGCGGGATGCTGAATCAGCGAATTGCCCGTCTGTGTGATGAGGTATTTTTGGTGACGGCGGGTATACCTGTAGAGCTTAAGCAGTTGGAGTATAAGCTATGAACCGCGAGCGTCAAGCTGTTGCCGCGGCCTTTCAATTCTTATCCCGTCTTCCGGTCAAGGCGGAACTGGACTTTTCACCAGATTTGCTCAAACGCAGTGCAAGTTACTATCCGCTGGTCGGTGTAGTTATTGGCTTCATTGTCTGGTGCTTTGCCGCGCTCGTTTCTTTGGTGCTGCCGCCGTTGCCAAGTGCGGTGCTTACCCTCGCTGTGTGGGTTTGGCTGACGGGCGGACTGCATCTGGACGGCTGGATGGATACGGCTGATGCCTTGTTCAGTTATCGATCCCGTGAGCGGATGCTGGAAATTATGAAGGATAGCCGTGTAGGAGCGATGGGCGTCATTGCTTGTGTGCTGCTGCTCATGCTCAAGGCATCTTTACTGTATACCCTTTTGGATACCATACTGGTTAACCGCAATCTGCCCGGCCTGCTGCTGCTTCCCATGGTTTGGAGCCGCTGGTTTATGGTGCATGCGATGAAGCGCTGGCCCAAAGCCCGGAACGATGACGGACTGGCAGCCCGTTTTGCCGATATGACGGGTGGACGTGCCGGATTGGCCGTATTCTGGGCGGTACTGGTGACGATAGCTGCGGGTATAGGACAATATATCCTTGCAGCATTGCCTATAGGAGCAGGTCGTAGTATGGGAAATCCGTCGATGGCGGGAGAGGAGCTTCCCATCTGGATGGGCTATGTGCTGCTCCCCTTGGTGGCTTACGGTGTTGGAACCTTCACGGCAAGTCGTATTAACCGCCGTTTGGGCGGACTTACGGGTGATATTTACGGAGCTTTGAACGAATTGCTGGAGACGGTTTTGCTGCTTTGTATTGTTATTTTGTACGGGTTATGATCAGCATAAAAATGAATTCGTTAAAGGGGAAGAGGCCATTGTCAACTTTCGAACCGTCCTGCACGAACCCGGCACCCGTATTAATGCTTCAGGGAACAGCATCGGATGTGGGTAAAAGCGTAGTGACGACTGCGTTATGCCGTATATTTGCGCAGGATGGGTTTCGTCCTGCACCTTTTAAGTCACAAAATATGGCGCTCAATTCTTATGTCACTACGGACGGCAAGGAAATTGGACGCGCTCAGGGAGTGCAGGCCGAGGCATGCGGTATTGAAGCAACTACAGACATGAATCCCATTTTGATTAAGCCGGTCAAGGATATGCACTCACAAATTGTTATGCATGGTGTCCCTTATGCTTATATGAGCGCCTCCGATTATCGCAGCGATTTTTTGCCAAAAGCCAAGCAGACGGTCATGGATGCTCTGAATCGGCTGCGAGATACCTATGATATCGTGCTTTTGGAAGGGGCAGGCAGTCCGGCAGAGATTAATTTAAAGGATCGCGATATTGTAAATATGAATCTTGCGGGCTGGGCAGACGCTCCTGTATTACTTATTTCAGATATCGACCGCGGTGGTGTTTTTGCTTCTCTGGTAGGAACGATTGAATTACTGGAGCCACATGAAGTTCAGCGTATCCGAGGATTTATTATTAACAAGTTCAGAGGCGATCTGTCCCTGCTTCAACCGGGACTGGATTGGCTGGAAGAACGGACCGGCATTCCGGTGGTCGGTGTATTGCCTTTTCTGCCGGACCTTCGCATTGAGGCAGAGGATTCCGTGGTATTGGAGAAGAAACCAAGGCTGTCTACAAAGGAAAAAGAACTGGATATCGCGGTGATTCGGTATCCGCGTATTTCCAATTTCACAGACACGGATGCATTGGCCGCAGAGCCTGATGTAAGTGTACGTTATGTCGCAGAAGCCGGGGAATTGGGCACACCGGACGCCATTATTTTACCGGGGACCAAAGACACCATTGGTGACTTGCTTGAATTGCGCGCAAGAGGTCTGGAGGAAGACATCCGGCAGGCTATGGAGACCGGATGCACGCAGCTTGTCGGCATTTGTGGAGGCTATCAGATGCTCGGCATGACATTGTTTGATCCCGAAGCAGTAGAATCCGGGGTACCGCAGGAGGCCAAAGGCTTGAGGTGGCTGGCTTTATCCACGACCTTTACAAAGGAAAAGCAAACCGTGCGTGTACAGGGAACTTTAGCTGACCATTGTCCGCTTTTGCTAAGCACAGTATCTGATTTGGATTCTGAGCCCAAGTCTGGCATTGAGGGCTATGAAATACATATGGGGGTTACGGAACGCGTGGCTGAGCCGCATTTGCCTGTAGATGAAGCTTTAGATAAGGCTACAATGCGTACGCTATTCCATATTCGGCGTGGCGAAGGAACAGGCTTTGAGGAAGGCTGGGGGACAGCAGACGGAAAAGTATGGGGAACCTATTTGCATGGTGTGTTTGATAATGATCATTTTCGCCGTTCCTGGCTGGACGGATTAAGACAGGCCAAGGGGTTGGCGCCGCTTTATAGCACCTTTACCGCGCGTGAAGCCAAGGAACGAGAATTTGACCGTGTTGCAGACGTGGTGCGTGCTCATTTGGATATGGATCATATTTATCACATTATGAAAATAAACTCTTAAACTTTATACGTACTCCGTAAAATGATTTTCAAAATAAAAAGGTGTCTCTACAGTCGTATTCGTGGCGGAGAGACACCTCTTTTAATATGTCGGCTTACTTGATTTTGAATTTTTGGACAGCTTTTTGCAGCTTAGTCGCCTGTTTGCTTAATTGACGTACAACCTCGCTGTGATTCTTCATTTCATTCAGCTGCTCTTCGCCATTAAAACCGATTTCCTGAATCATGTTCTGTGCATTGGCAGCGATGAGAGCGGTCTCCTCTACAGAAGCCGATACTTCTTCCGAGCTGGCGGATACTTGCTCCGTTGCTGCGGATACTGTTTGAATTGTCGCATTGATTTTTTCCATAAGTTAGCTTAGCTGATTAAAGACCGAGCTTGCTTGTTGAACCATTTCTGTTCCCGAGTGGATTTCACGGCTGACCCTGGTTACAGAATCAACAGATTGCTGTGATACTTCCTGAATAAGCAATGCTGATACTGCCCTTTGCGACTTCCTCAGCCGCAGTGGTAGAGTCCTGCACTTTGACACCCATAACCTCGGTCTGACGCAGCAGCTCATCGGAGCCTTTTACAACCGCACCGGACGTAGGAGAGCACATGACTAATCATTTCTTTGAGATTATGAGACATGGATTGGAAGCTGCGGGCTAGCTGCGCAATTTCATTATTCCCATGAACGTTTGCTTCTTGGGAAAGATCGCCTTGAGCAATTTTTGAGGGCATCGACCTTTTCTTGAAGATAAGCTTCCATCTGGATGGCGGAGCTGGAAACGGATTCGTTACTTTGTCCGGCCTGAACAGCCAAAGAAATATTGAGGTCTTGATACACATTTTTGGCTCCGGTTTCCAACATTTGTTCCGCCTGAGGCAAGACACTGGGCTCATTACCTTTTATGGTTGCTGCGATTGCTACCTATTTGATCGGCTTTACAGAATACAAAAGTCAGTCTTCGAAACGGAAAGACTGGCCTTCTGGCGTTTTCCATGTAAATAGAAGCAGACAGGCTGACTTCAAACCATTTATTATATAAAACCCACAAAAATAGTTGGTCTTGTGGTATAGTAATGAATGGATTTAAGGATAAATTTATATAACATAATACATATGGAGGAACAATATATGGATACATTCTTTATGATCTTGAATGTGCTCGTGCTGCTTGTACTGCTCGGCGTATTGGTCTGGATGCAGAAGAAGCGTATCTCCTTTACGAAAAGGGTTTTTGCTGGGCTGGGCTTTGGTCTGATCTACGGGGCTATTCTTCAGTACGCCTATGGGTCTGGCTCCGAGATCATTGCGAAATCAGTCGATTGGTTCAACCTTGCAGGCAATGGCTATGTCCGTTTGCTGCAAATGGTAGTCATTCCGCTCATCATGGTGTCGATTATTTCGGCTATTATGAATTTGAAGGGAAAACAGAACCTCGGCAAAATCAGCGCGTCTATAATCGCCGTGCTGCTGATTACAACGGCGATTGCCGCTTCGGTCAGTATTGTAACCAGCCTGTCGTTCAATTTAAAGGCGATTGAGATTCAAAGCGGGGAAAAGGAGCAGGCACAGGGCTTAAAGATGGAAGAGCGTCTTGGAACGGTTCAGGATATGACCATTCCACAGCAGGTGCTGGAGTTCATTCCTTCCAATCCCTTTGAGGATATGACGGGCGCGCGCCGTACTTCGACGCTTGCAGTAGTTATTTTCTCGGCCTTTATCGGGGTGGCTGTGCTTGGGCTGGATCGTAAAAAGCCGGAGCAGGCGCAAACCTTCCGCCATGTAATTAACGCCGTGTACGCTGTGGTGATGCGGATTATAACCCTGGTGCTGAGGCTGACGCCTTATGGTATTCTGGCACTCATCACTAAAGTTGTAGCTACGACCAATCCGGATGAAATCTTGACGCTGATCAAATTTGTGCTCGCTTCCTATGTGGCTTTGCTGGTTATGTTCATCATCCATCTTATCTTGCTGGCCTTGTTTGGCTACAACCCGGTGACGTATGTAAAAAAGGTATTGCCTACATTGGTTTTTGCCTTTACTTCCCGTTCCAGTGCAGCGACCATCCCGTTAAATGTTGAAACACAGACGAAAAAGCTCGGCGTGTCCGATGGCATCGCGAATTTGTCTGCGACCTTGGGAGCAACCATTGGGCAAAACGGTTGCGCAGGGATTTATCCGGCGATGCTGGCGGTCATGATTGCTCCAACCGTGGGCATTGATCCGACAAGCTGGGATTTTATCCTCACGCTCATCCTGGTCGTTACGGTCAGCTCGTTCGGCGTGGCGGGTGTAGGCGGTGGAGCTACCTTCGCTTCCTTGATCGTGCTTTCTACAATGAATCTTCCGGTTGCATTGGCGGGCCTGCTCATTTCAGTCGAACCGTTAATTGATATGGGACGCACCGCGCTGAATGTCAATGATTCGATTACCACAGGACTCATTTCCGGCAAGCTGCTCAAGGAGAACGATCAGGACGTGTTCAACGATCGCGGCCTGGATCTGGATGCAGCGGCACGTTCTTAAGCCAACAATAAAACGCATCGTGCACCTCAATATTCAGAGCTGGCCATTAGGCCGGCTCTTTATTTTGGCTTCATGACAATATTAAATGAAAGCTGTTCACCAATCCTGATCTATGATACATTATAATAATGTTTTTCCGGCTTGCTTCGGATGAACCGCGGTTCGCAACCATCCCGCGCTATCAAAACTAGGAGGATTTCATGTTTAATCTGTTATGGGGGACGGCTTTTGTCCTCGTCAATTTTATGTTCTTTTTGTTATGTTATCGTTTGTTCGGTAAAAAAGGGCTGTACGCCTGGATTGGTGTCGCTACGGTACTAGCTAACATCCAGGTTACCAAAACCATTGATTTGCTCGGCATTACCACTACCTTGGGAAATACCATGTATGTTTCTATGTATATGGCCAGTGATTTGCTGAATGAGAAATACGGGCCTAAAGAGGCGCGCAAAGCAGTATGGTTCGGCTTTTTCACATTAATTATGACAACGTTAACGATGCAGATGGTGCTGCTGTTTCAGCCGACTGCAACGGATTTTGCCCAGACGCCGATGCAACAGCTGTTCGGGTTGCTGCCTAGGCTTGCGCTTGCCAGTCTTACAGCCTATGCGGTCAGCCAATTGCTGGACGTGCGTCTGTACGCCTGGATTCGCAAGTTTTTCCCGAAGCGTCACCAGCTCTGGATTCGCGGCAATGGCAGTACGATGATCAGCTCGTTTATAGATACACTTATTTTCTGTAGCATTGCTTTTTCCGGTTATGCATGGGGAATATGGCTGGAGCTGTTGTTCACTACCTATATTTTAAAATTTGTGCTGACCGCGGCGGGTACACCGGTTTTGTATATCGCACGCAACTTCCACTTTATAGAAGAGGAGGGGCAGACTCTCAAGCCATAATTGGCTTAAGGGGCGCCCCTCCTTTTTTTAAGATGATAGAATTTATAAATTTTCGGCAGGCGTGGTCTGAATCGTTCAACGAAGCTTACAGTTGCTTATATTGAAGTGGGACTCGTCAGATGAGTTGTAATTCGGGGCGCTAGGTTTAGAAAAAATCAAATTTATGCCAAGAAGGAGGCCATGAGAATGAAGGAGTTTACCCTATGTACCCGATGTAAATTCCGCTATGTGACACAGAGGGCCAAGAGAGTTTTGCACAGGAGAAAATGACAGGAGAAGCCATGCTGTGTCTGCATTGTATCGGCAAACTTACAGGAGAAGTAATAGATCAGTCCGGACGCCTTGTTGATCCACATGAGGTTGAAGCGTCTAATCGGCAACAGCATATTCCGAGGTCGTCTATTAAGGGCTGCAGGCCCTGTATGAAGAAACGAGGGAAATGAAGGAGATCAAGTACGCCGATACAGTTAAAACCCCGAATGCTTCACTTATATTGATATTGTCAGGAAGGTGGTCTGCTCAAAACCGGGATACCATTGGAATGGAATATTAAACGGGAGGTTCTTGAAATGGGAATAACGAAAAACAAAAAAATGTTGATTAAAGGCGCTGGCAAGTTCATGGCTAAAATCCCAAATCGTGATGAACTCATCACGATTGGAGCACTGAACAATATGCTTCTGGACATCCAACTTGATATGCAGGATATCGAGGGGGGGGATTCCAGTGTGCCCCTGGATGCATTGCTTCGTAAAAAGACGATTGATATTACGGCTCAGGATGCCAAATTTGACTTAAATCTGGTCCGTCTCGTTCTCGGTTCCAAGCTTCGTGAGGGTATTAGCGGAGCGCCTTACCGACTGATAACGGAAACCGTGACGGTTCCAGGGGAATCGCCATACCAGGTGCTGCTCACAGAAGCTGCGGCGGAAAGCCCTGCTATTCAGGCCTATGAGGGGGTAATTACAGGTCCAAGTGTAACTACAGAAGTTACCGTGACAGATAACAAGGCCGTGTTCGATGCAGCGTTGGCCGGGAAAAAAGTAGTGATTGTCTATCCAGTCGCTTTGAGTGGAGTTCAGCAGGATAACGATGGATTTGTGTGGGAACTGGAAGAAAAGCACGTTATTCAGGAAGTAAACGGGAAATGTGAGGCAGAGCTTGTATATGGTACTTCGCTGTATTCCACACCTGAAATCTCAGTGCGTACATTAGCAGGAAACAAGCTTCTCAAACAATTGTCCACCGGAATCCCTACTGAGGAGCAATACTTTGTTGAAGGGGGCAAGCTGATTTTCAATCCGGCTTTGAAGGATGTAGCCATTTATGTCAACTATAAACGCAATGAAGTGGTAGATGTTTTGGATATTTCGAGCAGGGATTTACCGTTAACCGTTCATCTGGTTCATGATGGCCGATTTGAGCAAAAGGACGGCTCTGTACAGGGGTACCAAACGGAATTGTATCAATGTCGTCTGAAATCCAATTTCATGATTGATGCTCAGCGCCAGCAGGCGTCTACACATAGTGTAACCTTGACGGTCATTGATCCGGAACGCTTTGATAACAAGCTAGGTACGATCAAGCGCTATGAGATTGCAGCGGCATCTGCTAACAACTTATAGGTAAGGATGTGTGTTCAGAATGAACAGAAGAGAGCTCACCTTTCCATCGCAAAATGTGCTTCCCGAGTCAGATGAAGCTGCGGAAGACGCAAAAAAGATTTTGACCAAAGAGGAAGCTCAAATTAAAGAAAAAGCATTCTTTGAAGAAGATGAACAGGTGCGTCTGCGTGATGGTAAAACGTATTATTTGCCTCCGCTTGGGTTAAAGGATGCGCGCAAACTGATTCAAAAGCTGAATGCTATTGATTCCGGTATGATTATTGCAAATCTGATCCCGGATGATCCAGAAGGTGCAGATCGTTATCATGACCTGATCGATGTGCTGATGATGGGCTTCAAGCCTTATTATAACTGGATGACTCCTGAGTATTTGGAAGAGTATGTCGACCTCGAAACGGCCAAGCAAATTATTGATGCCATGATCGGACTGAATGGAATAAAAAAGTCTATGTAGCCTCTGAGGATGGGGAACTGGAGTATGACCGGCAAGCTCCCATTGACTGGTCAAATCTTTTTTTTAAGCTGGCTCATTATTGTCACCTGGATAAGCACCAGGTTTGGGACCTTACACTCCCTCAGTTGGGCTACTATCTAGAGCAGTGTCATGACCATATCGAATTTACGATTAAAGTTTCTTCCATGTCTGCCTTGGGGCTGTGGAGCGGGGCTGATCAAACGGGTCGTCTGGATACCCGCCATACAGGCCGTGAAGAAGTCAGGGAAGACCGCTCATATATGAGCGGCTATAAGATAGCGGACGAAGATGATATGGCATTTCTGGCCAATATGCTTGGTTGAAGGACACTCCTGCTCTGCTTCATATGGAGGGGGAGTTTCATTTTATAAAGGGCGGTGAATGTATGGGGAATTTAGAGACTGATGTACTTGCGGAGCTACAGGCATTTATTCAGACACTAAAGCATTCTTCCAGGGGGAAAAGGAAGGGATTGGAAGTAAGCTTTGAGCGCTTGGAGGAACACAAGACTACGTTAAGTGCCTTATTGGATTTTAGGGCAAGGCAGGAAGTAAACCAGCAAACAACAGATCAGCTATCAGCAGTTTCGAACGTGAGCAAGGTACAGCGGGACAGGAAGCAAAGCAGGAAGATGCAAAACGCTGGCATAGCAGCTGTACGAGCAGACGCTTTGGAGTACATCCGTATACGAAAGCAACAAGCTCAGGGCTTGCAAGGTGTACTCAGTCATCAGCGCACATTTCATATGAAGCCGGAAGCTTCATGGAACTTCCAGGAGCAGATCAGAGAATGGAGCAGTCAGTCCAAACCAACCCGGGTAGACGATTGGAATGGAACGAAGTTGCCAGCCGGAATGTTTAAAATGCCAGCCATCCCTTCATATACGATCAACTCCGGTGATGTTGTTGTCCATGTGACATTGCCTAATGTCACGAATAGCGTAAGTCCGACCCAACTGGAGATGATCGGCAACAGGCTGGGAAGAGGGCTTCAAAACGGTAGAGTGGGAAGCTTGCGGGATCAGCTTCTCATGAATCCGACCACTGCTTATCGTAGCAGCGCATCCTATTAATCCATATCCGTCGCCCCGAAGCAAATCATCATTTTAATGACAGGAGGTTTACATTTGACTCAGCAAAGTCCCTATAAATCAGAAGATATGATCTACAAAAAGCGGCTATTTTACGATAATGGAATTCGTTTTGTCGAGGTCCAGGCTAAGCTAATCAATGAGTACAAGCCACCGGCTCCGCATCTGAAATCATATGTTCATGAGACATTTTCTCACTCGGCAGGATTGGTCAATCGTGGAACCTCACATTATACCGCTACCCTGACACTTTTATTTTACCGTAAAAAGGAATACGCGGACTGGCTATCTTTTATAGGCTCAGAGCACAAATATTATGATGAAAAAGGCACCATTTACCTTGGGATTGTGACAAGTCAACCAGATATTCAAACAGCGGAGATGGAGACTAAATATATCATCAAAGTCCAAATGTCACTTATTCGCAAGCAAAGCGATGATTCCCGTTGCAAAAGCCAATTCATAGACCTCAAAGACCATTGGGCATCCACCTATATTGAGGAAATGGAGCAGCGTGGCATGGTTATCACCCCTACGGATGAAGGGGAGGTTAGTCCTTATTTCAGGCCGGATGAGAGCTGTACCCGGGCAGAGGGAATCACCTTTTTGATGAGGTCCTACAGGTATGTGGACCGGATTCTAAGGGGGCATTGAGATGAAACGTTGGATTGATGTTGATCCACTGGATTGGTTTTATAGAGATATGCTGGATATGACACGATTAGGTCTGGATGCTCCAAGCGAGCACAGCTTTATAGAGGGGCTGGCCTACGACACGTTTGAGCCGGGGCATGAACGCATGATCAAGCGCTATATAACGTTCGATGGCCAACAGGAGTTTGCCATTCCCGGCTACCAGGTGCATATTGATAATCCGGTTTTTGTTCTCATCGATGGAGTTCAGGTGCAGCCTGAAAAAGTGGAGAACGAGAAGATAACGATGCCTCATCCTCTGTCTGGCGGACTTGGGGTGGTATGCATCGCATATGGTAGACCCGCTTATCAGAAGGATGGCTGTGTTCAAGGGCCTTATGTTGGGACGGACGAAAGTGCGATTTCCCTGCCTTCGGCGGCCTTGTCCATGGCGGCTGATTATCAAAGCCAAGCCAAATATCAGCCGGAGACGGTCACGGTTCTGGGAACCAAGCTCAAGCGGCTGCCTGTACAGATTCTCACGGAAGAAGTTCCAAGTGAAGCTATAAAGAAGGCATTCGGCTTCAGACAGGATGTATTTGCGATTCATCAGGGAATTGTATATCTTCCCTTCAACTATAACGGGTTTACCGCAATTGTCGGATATAACTATCGTGATGCCGGAAGGGTGCAATTCAAACAGGAGACCGTTATTGCAAGTACTGCACACGCCCGCTATCATGATCGTTTCTTTCCGGATGTTCGTATAAAACGAGCACAGTTTCTTGTTCTTCTTCAACAGATGCGGGTGGATATTTATAACAGATATACCGACCATGGATTGGAGAGCAGTGCGTATCCACAGAGAACCATAAAGGATCGAAGCACCTTCTCAGGCCAATGGTATGAGCAGAATGTTATGGACTTGATGAGTGAGCAGTTTCTAGATGGAAGCTGCGTATTTCCACTCTATGAAAACAATATGCTGGAACCTGAAAAATGTATTACACGTGCGGAAGCCGTTGTATTTTTAAACCGGTTCATAGAGTGGGCCCTGGAGAAATTTAGATAGGAGATGAAAAAATGACTTTTCTTGAATCCATGATGAAGCGTGTACAGGCTCCGGGCCGTAAGCCACGCGTCATTGTTGAGCTGGACAAAATGTCCTATGTCCGCGGATCACGGCCAAACCAAGACGTCGTTCAATATGTAAAAGATACGTCTGTTAAAGACTTTTTATCCATTGATGGTGTGACCCAACTAACAAGTGAACAGGAAGCAATAAAGATTAGCGAGATAGCACGTCTCTCCAATCTGCCTATGTCCATGCCGATCCTTTCAAGTGCAAAAATGCGTGAACATGTTACTGACTCGAATCACATTCAGGGCATGCTGGTTACCAACCGTCACCATTCAGTGAACTCCAAGCGCCCTCATCACAAGGGCGTGGACCTGGCTTGTGACAAGGAAGATACCATCCATGCTGTATGGGATGGGAAAATCACTGCGGCTGGTGCCATAAAGGGTTACGGCCACGCTGTATATATTGATCACGGCAATGGCTGGGCGACCCGTTATGGCCATTTGAAACCCCATGCCATGATGGTCAAGGTTGGAGATCATGTGAGGGCTGGGGACCCGATTGCTATAGGATGGAATTCGGGTCACAAGAATAGCAGTGAAGGCGGGGATGAAGCATATCTTCATTTTGAGGTTCGCAAGGATGGCAAGGATTTGAACCCCGAAGCTTTCCTGCGTGGAGAAAAAGCCATACAATTGCCCATTCGAACGCTGGATACGGCTGTTGAGAATAAAAGCGTGGCTGCTTCATCGTTGGAAGCTAGCGCCCTCGAATCCCACACCGAATATAGCATGGAAGCGTGGGCTTATTATGTGAATCCTGCAAACTCTGAAGGCATAACAAGAGGCGGAACAGATGTACGGCAGTGGAAGGACTACAAAATTATCGCTGTCGATCCTTCTGTCATTCCTTTGGGAAGCAAGGTTGAGCTATGGGTAGAGGGGAAAAATTGGGGTGAATATGTGGCCGATGATACGGCAGGCTCCACGAAGGGCAAACGCATTGAGATTTTAATGAAAAATGCAGAGAAATGCCTTCAATTTGGGCGAAAGCCTGTCATTGTAAAAATCAAGCAGTGGGGAGACGGAAGAACCCGCAGCGCCAATTCAGAAGTAGACCAAGCCAGCGAATCCTACCAGATCAATCGGACCACGGAGAAAGTATCGTATTTCAAGGATTTTACGGCTCAAAAAACGAGTCTGGACCCTTTGAAATTTATGGATATCGTAGGTGCGACACAATTTTTTACAAATGAAACGCCTAATCAGGTCCGTAATGTTTTAGGTTTTGAACGAACAGACGGGGCAGGCCAGGTAAAGAAATTTTCGTTTGTGCATGACTGGTTCAAGGCAGGCTGTTTGAGCTGGGCCTACGTTTCGGATATGGACATCGAGGACAGAGTAGAGGTGAAGGTGGACGACCATGTAGTTGCCACCATTGAAGGGGTCAATGCCAAAAATGGACTGGCTTATCCTCCCTCTATTCCAGTGACGGGTGGTCGCCACAAAATTGAATTTTCCATGTCGAATCCTTCCAAGGCATCAAGGGGCAATTTCGGGATCACTTTACTGAAAGCCAGAGAATTTGATGTGGAATCCATCTCGGCCAAAACAGTCTGGACGTTTGAAGACCCGATGTGCACAATAAACAATTGGACTCCCGATCAGCATATGGTGGAGACGGATTTGGGAAATCAGCAGAAAATATCGACCGCACAGGGAGAGGCCGGGATTGAGCGGGCTGGGAAGATCAACAAATTTCCATTTACGATGCAGTTCCGCATCAAAGCCGATCAGGGAACACAAGGGAAAATAATGATCTCCAATGGCTCCAAAGTCTTTATCCTCAAGGTTACAGATCAGGGGATTTCTACGAATGTGAACTCCTATAGCCATAACCATTTGAGTGAGTACACGGATTATGTTGTAACCTGTCATAATGAAACGGATATGGATGTATATGTGAAAAGCATACTGTCAGGTGGTATCGAACAATGGGAAAATACCCGAGTGCGCGGCGTATCCGAGGATGATACGACGAACAGACTACGGTTCTCCGTATCTAGTGGCGGTCTCTATATTGCAGAGATAAAATATGCTTTTCATGATTACTCCATTGAGCAGTTTGCCACCCATATCGCAGATACGTATAAGGAGAAGTGGTATGACATCGGCGGATTTCAGTATGAGGATACCGTTTCACTGGAACAGGATGTGATGAACTGGGAGGTTTATTCTCACATGGATATGTCCTCGAGCTCAGCTACTGTAACTTTAAATAATGCGAGAGGGATCTATTCCCCATTCTTGGAACAATACGCTGCATTTTCTGATGGAAAGAAGCAGTCGTCCAATGAATTTACCTATTGGGAGGAGGGAGAACAGCGGCACCTGATTAGTGAGGGGACCCCCATCCGTATTTATGCAGGTTATGGCGATGAGCTGGTGCGTGTATTTACAGGTATGATCAAGGGTGAAATGGAGGAGGATGCCAAGAGAAGAACGCTTACGTTTCACTGTGTAGACCGATATGACATGCTGGAGGAATTTGTATTTTATAAAGATATGATCTACCCTCCAGAGGAAGCGTATGCCGGGGATGGCGGCGCCTTTGCCTGGATGAAGTCCAGCATTGTAAGGGATATTGCGGTTGCAGCCGGTCTTGATTCATGGCGTGTGCAGAGTGAAGATTGCCAATACCCTGATTTGGATATAGCCGAAACGGAGTATGTTGATGTGAAGAAGCGCGATCACTCCTATATGAAATTTGATCCCAAGACAGGAGAACTTCAGACGATTCCCCAGGATCAAGAACGTATAAAAACAGCAGAAGGCTGGAAAAGTCCTATCGTAGCCAAGGCGTCCTTCAAGGCGGGGACAAGGGCATCAGATGCTATACAAACGCTCATGCAGGATTTGCCCTACGATGTCAGATGCGATCGCTTCGGAACGTTTGTATTGAAACGGATGGATTTTCTGGATACTCCGGATTGGGATCAGGCAGCGCGTTCCAAATGGAAATTTACAGATGATCATTTGCTTGAAATGACGTCTTCTACCGACTATTCGCGTGTTCGTAATCATCTGATGATTACCGGTTCTGCGGGTTTGACGGAGCACTTTCTGGATAAAAGCCTAATTCTCGCCACTAAAGGGAACATGAGAACTATGGCATTACAGCTGCCATGGATTGAAGAGCAGGATGAGGCATCCATGCGCGATCTCAAGCAGCAGATAGCGAATAAAGTATTTTTTGATATCAAAAGACAAGCCCGCACCAAAAATATGGTTATTCCGGGCAACCCGCACATAGAGCTTTTGGATGGGTGTTATGTGTATGACAACCATACCTGTAATGCGGGATATTATCTGATTAAGGGCAACAGGCTGGTTGGCAATGAATGCGGCATGGTCAACTATCTGGAGCTGACGTGGTCGGCTCTTCCTGCAAAAGCCTGATTTTGACGGTATAATCCATAGCACAAGCAAAGGAAATGGCATTACGCAACCTGCGTTAATTGTCATTTCCTTTTTCTTATATTGAAGGAGAAGGGGAGGTGTAAACTTTGGAAAACCAGAATTTTACGAATTCCAACGAGGTATTCCCGATTATTGATCTGATTCGACGTGAAGTACGCAAGGAAAGAGTACATGCGGGTCAGACGGACGGATTGTTGGATAAAAAGGCTCAGGAGGAGCCTAATGTCATTACCATTGATGTGGCCCGTGAAATGCCTCAATATCCTGCATTGGTAACGTCAGTGCTGTACACCTATGATAACGGTTTGTCAGAACGGCTAACGCTGTATCGAGACGATCTGTTGCAGGTGACCGGATTTTTTATTGAATTTAAAGCTTCCACAACCCTGAACGCAGAAATGGAAGAAGAGGCTGATATTCTGACGTTAAACGCTATACGGGGAAGCATTATCCGGGAAAATGGCTTGTTCAAAAATCTGACGCTTGATTATGTAAGGGCGGTGTAATCGTTGTCCAGTGGTGGTAATTTTGCAAGCTATATGGTAGGCGGGCGTTTGGACCCGCCTTTTATGCCAACGAAGACCCAGCCGTACATTGTGGGCAATCGAATTGAATCCAGAGGAATTGGCAGGGTAGAAAGCACAATGCAAGTCAGTCATGATTGCGAGCTGCTTGCGGTAGCAGTGGGAGCGTCCTTTTATGAGTCCAGTGATTATTGGAATTTATATGTGGGAGATAAGCTGATATGCCAACGGATCTTCACGAAGGACCTGCCTGAAGGAATGTATTTCACCGCCGTTATTCCTTGTCCGACGGGGACTGAATTTCGTTTTGAGTTCTTTAATGAAGGCGGCAGGAACAAGGATATATGGATGAACTATCAAATGCTCCAATAGAAAGGTGGTGAAATATCATGCCACAGGATAGTCCTTGGCTGGACATGCTCGTTAACGAAGACCAGCTGATGAGCCAGATCGCGGCCCTTTGCTCTAAAAACGGATGGGATATGGTGGACGAATTTCATAAGGTTGTGTATTCAAGCAGATTGACCAAACCTGTGATTCAGCGCTTCTCTCTTCCACTCGTCAATTCCTATGTAGATATTCCCAAGCTTGCGCGTAAGGGTGACTACTATGTGTATTTGGATGGCGAGCTTATGCCGTCTTCCTATTATTCAGCAGAAGAGAGAAAGGATGGCGGACAGCGCATTACCTTCGCGTCGGGAGTTTCAGGAGAGGCCGCAGTTTATTACAGTGATCTGAACGACTCGGAGGAATTTGAATTTGTTGTAGCCAAGCACTATATTTTGCGAAATGTATCGGGGCATCTTTTTGGCCTGGCCATGCTGGGCAGTGTGAAGGAAAAGCTGCACAATACAGGCTCAAAAATCCCTTTCGCTATTCACAGGAAGCATACCGGTTGGGGAACGCAGCTGGAGCCACAATCTGACGGTATATTCTCTTGGGCTGTCCAAAAGGTTGAAGAGGACAACCTGTTTGAGCGTCATACGGTGTATTTTTATCAATTGGAAAAGTTCGTGAATACGAGCAGAATGATTGTGGGCTGGGAACAACCCGCTGATTTCAAGCGGCTTGCTTTGGACGTAGAGATTCAATCCTCCATGTGGGGGCTGCACGAGGAAACCCAAGCGCTTCAGTGGAGGATCACGCATCAGTTTCCTCAATTTTATCAATCGCCTTACGTTGCTTCGCGGACACGGATTCCACAACTGGATCGTTATGAACAGGTGGCCTCCATGAATGTGAAATTCACCAACTGGTGGCAGGACAGCAAAGTCCAGCTTAGAGGCTACGTCGATGGAAAGTCTGCCATGCTGGTTTTGCTGGCAGATACAGCACCTGCCTGGGAACGTAATGCAGTACCTTCGATCCCGATCTATATGGGCGATTTTGATGTCCAGAGCAATGCAAATTCAATCATGAACGAGAGTCGCGTGTTTGAACTGAATAGAGATGAGGATTCCCGCAAAGCAACCTTTTTCTCGGAGAGTCCTATGGTTAATACCGGATCTACGATGAAAGTGTGGTTATCAGGAGATGTGGCTGCGGAGTCAGACTATATTTCTCTACGTATTGCAGGTCAGGAGCTTGTAAAGCTGCGAACCACAGAAGCCCGCACCCCTGTCGATTCCAAAAATCAGGCAGAGTACCTTGGAGAGTTTTCCGTATACGGGGTGGATGGCAAGAATTCATTTGATTTGGAAGTGTTCGCTTCTTCCGGAGTTGATGGTTATAGTCCAGTTTCCGCAAGGGTCTGGGTGGATCTTCAAATCTATACAGAAAATGCGGGTGCTACAGCCGCTCTATTCGCAGGAACTGCCTTTGCGAAAGATGGCTTGAGTTTAGAGAATGCGCTCAGTCAATCGGCCCGGTTTGACTATGATGATGCAGATCCCAAACGTCATCAGGATGTGCTTATGCCGATCTTAAAAGAATATCCTGCTCACCCGAGTAATGGTATTGATTCTGTCATGGTCAAGAGGACAAAGTATGGTGCGCGTTATCAATCGTACTATTTTGCCTGGAATGTTCCGTCGAACAGGATGCCTCCCTTGCGGGAGAACACGTCAGGTGCCAAGCACGTCCGAGCCTGGAACAACAGCGATATGAGCAATACCTATCAATATGAGTTTAATCCATCCCGCTACACTGAGCAGGTCCATTCTTCGAGAGCTTTATTAATACATCCGGAAGATGGTACGCACGGAACACTACGAAATGTTATTTTACTGTCGCCCTTAACTATAATGAACGGGGATGAGCTGGAGGCTGTTGATGAGCACTGCACCGATGGAGAGGGCCCTAAGCATCGGACGTATTCTTATTATCTGACAGAGGGCATATCACCGTTGACCAAACGGGCAGCGACACCTTATCGACCAGCGGGCATCGGTATTTTGAAGGCTGGAAATCTTCGAAGACCGGAAAAACGGCTGCCTGTTTCGCTGCCTCCGTTCGTTGTATCCCTAACTCCGTCCCATATTTCTGTCCATATCGGGGAGGGAGTGGAATTGATAGCTTCCTATAACAGGCATTCACCGATGATTATATTCAACTGGTTTGCTTCAGATGGTACAAATCCAGAAGGCCGTACGGTGAATAACGCCCGCTTTACTTTTCATAAAGAGGGAAAGTACACCGTTACCTTCACCGTAACAAATGAATTGGGACAGACAGGAACGGCATCAGCAGACATTGACGTAGTTAAGTAGCAAAGAACAAATCGTAATTCAAAGAAAGGGGAGAAACAAATGTCATTCATTGATACGACAGCAGCAGCATTTACTCCAAAAGTAACAGAAGCAGACTTACAGCCCCGTATGGGAGAGTTGCTCGCTACCGCAGGCTGGAAAGTCTCGGCCAATTACAAAAGGGTCATTTTTGATGCAAATATTACCCATCCCTCGGATTTAGTGAGGAACTATACAAATTATCGGATCACGGTTGCCGAACATTTTATATATTCCAATAAGGAAAATCAAAGCTTCGGTATCGCCATTGCCGGAACATGGTACCCACGATTGGCTGATTATGTGAAGCGCCCGGATAAGGATTCCTACAAGCAGTTTGGGGAATGGGCAACAAATGAATTCCGCAAATACAGGCTTTCCCATACTTTATATGTGTACATGCTAGAAGATTTAAAAGGATTGAAGCCAGACGGTGCAGATCTTGTACTGGCCTGGAACGATAATTCTGAAGCCGGGCAGCTTCGGGCAGCGCTGGATATTGAAGTAGAGGAATCTGCGTGGAAGACGACGAGTAGCGGTCCCATGTTTACAGTGACCAAAGCAGAAGGCGCACGAATGCAGTCTCCAATCATGCAAGCAGGTCTGCGCTACAAGCTGATGGAGTCTTATTACAACAACTCTTTTAACTACCCTGTCCAAAATACAAACTGGTGGAGTGATTCTGAAATTGCTGTGAAAGGGACTCTTTCAGACACGAATTTCTTTTTTACCATTCAGTGTGATAATGTGCCGGCCCCAGAAAACAATCTGGTTCCGATCATTCCGCTCTACTTTGGCAAGCTGGACCCGGTTGAGGAAGGCGATAAAGTTTATGCTTTATTTGCAGGAACGGTTCCGATCAGGGATACGGTGAATGGAGTCGCTACGTATGACTTTGATGATACCACAACCAGACAGCCCCATATTATGCCATTGTTAAAATCATATCCTAACTTTCCGGCTAATGGTCTGGATAATATCATGGTTAATCGCGCCAAGCAGGGTGCGAGATATCAAGCCCATTATCTTTCCTGGAATTCGCCGCCTAATCTCATGCCGCCGGCCAGAACCTCTGTTGACGGCAAGAAGGATTATCCGCGAGCCTGGAATAATGCTGAAAATCCTTTGTACAAATACACTTTCAATCCTTCTCGTTACAGCGGGAAGGTGCATACTTCCAAAGTATATGTTATTCACCCCGAAGAGGGAGTGCGCGGTACATTAAAAGATACGATCTCTTTGGCCGCCTTTTCCTTTAATGCCAACAAATTGAGAGTCAAACGGGCCAACTGTTCTGATGAATTTGATGTATACCGCTACTTCCTGATAGAGGGAATTTCCCCATTGACCAAAAAACCGGGTACTCAATTCAGGCCTGCGGGCATTGGCTTGTATGTGAACACAGTAGATGATGAAGGAAATGAAATAAAACCAGCCCCAACTCCTTAGCCACCGGACACTATACATTGTGGTGAGGTGAATGAATCCGGGGGAGGAAAGCTTACAGAGAAGACATCATGGTAAATATTTAGTTAAACGCCCGGTGTAGTAACCGAATAGAAGCGGAATTCAGTCAAGTGAGAATCGGCTTGTTTTAATATGAAATAGATAAAAGTATAACCAACTACCCTATAGTGTAGCTTGGCTAATCTAATATTAGAGGTGATTGATTGTGTCGTGGTTTGATGGAGATGCTACTTTTCAACTGTTTCCGCAGGAATTGGAGAAACAATTCAATGCTCATGGCTGGAACACGTTTATTAAATACCGGGCAGTAACCGGGAACCCTAGAAATACGGCGACTAAATTCGCTGACGTTCGATTGTTCAGATCCACGGGCAGTGACGGTCAGATACGCAACTTCGGTATGGCTTTTGGTTACGGCGGAACGGTCAAACAGCCGGGGGAGATGGACTTCATCTCACAAAACTCCGTGATTGGAGAGGCTAAGCGGGTACAAGGCAGTGACACGCAATTGCAGGTCGTTGTGCGTCCTGTAGAGCCGGATTCTGAGATGTTATATAAGAATGGTGTATTCGTTCAAAAAACGGAATATACCTTTGAACCTTACAGTGGCGTATTTAAGCTCAATAAAGCAGCACTGGCAAGCGATCAATTTACCGTATCCTATGCGCCTGCTGCGAATGCTCCGAGTCTGCCCAAGCGATTATTTTTCTTTACCTTCGATGATGTGCGCTCGGAAAAAATTGTAGAAGCTGTCAATAACGGAATCAGGGTAGGCGATCCGGAATCCATTCTTCCTGACGGAGATGGAACTCGCCGAGAATTTAAAATCCCTTCGGACACGACCATCAAGGCAGGAAGCGTCCGGCTGTATATTAATCAGGTCGAGGTTTCTCCTACCGATTTTACGGTTGACTACGCAACAAATACGATTAAAATCCCGACGACAGTTAAAGCACCGGACGCTGGCAGTGAGCTTCACGTATCTTATGTCAGAGTACTGGCTGGTACGGGCACAGATATGATTAATTTCGGGGATGTGACCACCCGGAACTTTGACCCGGATTCCGGAGCGAGCTTAATGGACGCTGTATATTCCTGTATCTACTATATTTATCCTTCGTTGCCAACAGCCTTGTCCTTTACTTCACTGGATAATTATACACGGGGCTGGCAGCGAGACTCCAGCATATATTATTGGGGGAACTTCAACAAAGACCGTATTGTCATGTTCCTTCGTCCCGATCCTACCTCCGGTCCTGAGAACACATATTTTGCACCCCTTTACATTGGCAAAATGACCACGCTTGGCAAATCGCCAAGGAAAAATCACGTTCTGATCTCTGGCTGCCGGGAAAAGGACGAAGTGAAATGGGGAAGGGATATGAAGCTGGGTGCCACATACGTAGACTATGGGCCGAATACTTCGAACGGTAACAGTTCGGTACAGCTTCAACAGTCCATTGGCGGAACGTATTACCAGCAGCATTATCTCGCCTTCATTACACATGACAAGCAGGTGGACGCGGGTGAGTCCCGGTTCAATCCTTCGGTCTACAGCGGTAAATACCATATTTCTCCTATGTATGTGGTTCATCCCAATGACGGTTTTGTCGGTAAGCTGGACGAGTGCTACGCTGTTCATCCGAAAAATATCTCTCAGCTCGATGAGCTGGAGGTCGTAGAGACGACAGATCATGAAATGCTGGGCACAGGTGATGGAAAAAACAAGGTGTTCCATTTATCTCATCAGCCTTCCTTAAAAGATGATGGCACACCATTTAATCTGGTAATCAAAGTCAATTGTGTTGAGGTCAAATTCGGTACGGATTACACATTGGATTTGGAAACCAAGCAAATCACATTCCTGGATGGCAAAGCACCGAAAGCGGATGAAGAGGTTTTGGCCACATATGAGTACAAGCAGATTTACCGTTACACCTTGGCGGATACACCTGTGAGTCCATTCACGTTGGCTACCATTAGTCCATTCGCTCCGATCGGCTTGGGTATTCTGAAGGAAACGCTTGTTAAGAACAGTTAACCTGCAGGGTTAAAGGAGGTCGGCGGTGACATGCTGGACGGTAAAAAATCTTACCTGATCAGTATCACCGCCCTTTTTTCTAAAAAGGGCTATGAACTGGCATTTGGTACAGATATGATCTTGGATACACAGCGGGATACGCGTTACCATCTGTCTGCTCCTGTGAATAGTACGTACCGAACGCTGAGACAGGATACGTTAAAAAATGCATCCAAAGCTCCTTATTCCGCTACAAGTTTATTCGGGGGAAATTGGAAAGAGGCAGCGATTGCTGGTGAATTCGAGGGTCAAACCGTGGAAGCCGTTCACTCGACGATTGTATCTTACTTATCCGATATTCACAGGCATTTTAGGGGAGAAATCAGACAGAAGGCGCAGCAACCTTCACGTTTCACAGCGTCAGAGGCTCGTTGGAAAATGGGCGGTAAGATCCATTCCATGGGACATGCAGATTCTATACAGCAGGGAGATCGGCAGAAGTCCATTCAGGCTGATTTCATTGTTAATGCGGTGCAGGAGAAAGATGCTGTTTCCCAGATGAGGCTACAGGCAGAGACTTCAAATGGTGCCTATGAAATCGCAAATGTTTTGCCTGCCTATGAGGGGCTTCTTGATGCAGGTTCTGTATCCGAGCAGCGCCAGGGTAACGGATCGCCTTCTTCTGAGTCTGCAATTCACGGAGAAACAGTGATACAGGGAGAGACCGCTGAACAACAGACGGTGATTCAACAGATATTTCAGGATCGCGCAGCGGTGGTAGAACTGCCAGTCGCGGCTAAGGGGTTGGCGATGGAATCTATTTCTCAGCCGGCAGGTGAGGCGTTGCCCCATCAAACCGATATTCGGGATGCCCTGATCGAGACATCACGGCCTGGTGCGAAGGGACAGATTTTGGATTTGGACGAAATCAACGATTTAACAAAAGCCGGAAAGCGTGAGCAGGTAGTAGGGACTACGCCTAATGATGTGCTGGAGACAGAGGCCAGTGCCAAAAATGATCATGCTCCCGTGGAAGCACGTGCAGCAAAGTCCGACAAAAGTGAGGGTGCCTTCATAGATTGGCAGATGCTTGTCGAACAGCGCCCATTTAAGGATTCCGCCAACGAACGCAGCACTGCTGCATCGATGGGTTCTGGCACTGGTGCTGGGCATGAACGAATGCGCGCAACAGAGTTGAAACAGGACAAGTTCATGATGATTCATGAGACCGGGACAGGTAATCGTATATATCTTTCAGATGCTGCGGAGCCCCAAGACATGCTGAAGGCGGAGCATGGCATATTTTCTATACAACCGGAGAACACGTCGTCCATTACAGCAGACCCAATGATGGGATCGGTCACCGGGTCGCCCGAGATGGGCACGTTATCTGAAGGAATCCGGTCTGTATATGGCGAGTACGCGGCCAAAATGGCCGAAGCGGGAATGGAAAATATCCTGTCAGAGGGCTTGCAGCACGTTGATGTACCAGCTGCGCCAAGCTCGATTGAAAGTGTAATTCATCGAATGCAGGAGACTTCAAACAGCGGCTCACTGGAGGGGATTCAAGGCCATTCAATAGTAGGAAGCATGGAATTCTCTGGCAGGATGATAGGTGCACAGACTGAAACGTTTACAAGCGGCCTCGCATCCTCAAGCCGGAACAGTTTGAACGAATCCATGAGTGTGGCTAGCTACAATAAGGAACAAGCCTGCCCTGCTGGTCCAGATCAATATAGAGTAGCTTCAACCTACGACAATTCTAAAGTTATGCCAGAGGAGCAAAGCATTACAGCCTTTATCCATTCCTCCGCAGATGCTGACAATGAGCATCTAAGTTCTGGTATCCCTGAGCATGACGCAACGATAGGCGATTCTCAGCGTGGAGAGCGGGTATTGGCCAGCCAAGAAGGAGAGCTGAACGACCTTGGTTCTGCACGTTTAAATGGATTGGAACTCGAAGGGCAGTATGAAGAGTTACTTGCAGCCGAAGTTTTGAGAGAAATCATCGCTGAATCTCCTGAAATCAGCAAGATGGCTCGAATGCTCCGGATTATGTATGGTGAGCAGGCGATGGAGCTGATTGAAGCAGGCATTAAATATATTGTGGTAAAGGCTGTGAAGGAAGGGACAACCCAGACTTCGATTCATCAAATTACAGATAGTGTCATTCATCAGTTGGAAACGTCATTGGCCAGTGGTTCGCTAGGAGCTGTCCAGACTCGTTCGGATCAAGCCTATACCGAGCATACCGAAGGGACGCTGCAAACAAGCGCTGAGCAAGGTAGCAAGTCTCCCAATGAAGAGGGGCTGCTTATCAGCTCCGAATCGGGTAACTCTTTCTCTTCCTGCGAAGGTGCATATCATGCGATGGGAGATGCAGAAAGACACACGTCTGCCGAAGCTGAAATCCAGGCGTTGGATAAGGCGCTTATGAACCCGAATAGTACGAATGCCATAACACAGGATATCGAAACAGGCAGAACCTTCTCCAGCATTACAGGTGTTACAGAGTCCATGGAGCAGGGAATTCTTTCTGGGTCCCTTCCGGATGGTGAATATATCCATTTGGAAAGAGCTGCCATGAGCACTGGGAACTTGAATGCAGCGGAATCAGGACCACTGGAAAGCGCACAGTATATTGGCGAATTGGAAGCCGAGCGGTCTGAGGTCACAACTGGTGAGCTTTTAGAACAGACCAAAGAAGCTGACGTTGCTTCATCAGAGCACGCGCTTGTCTATCCGGATATTCAGGAGGGCGTTATCAATAGCGGCACTTACGCTGACAATCAGGAGCATAATCAGGTTTCCGATGCTATTCTCCTTGACGGAGATCAAGCAGTCCCTATGGAATCCGTTCAGGAGACGAATATTGATCAGATCGATCGGTCGGACAGCATTATGAGAACGTATGAGACTGTGGTTGAGCAGACGAATGGAACAGGTAACCAGGTTGAAAATGTGCTTGAAGCAGTTTGGATTCATCAGGAACGTGCCAATGGTGAGGAGACGGAATACATCGGTGTCAGAGATGGTCTTGAAACTGCTCAGCCAGGAGATATCAGCAAAATGGTGGATATGCCGGAGCTGGAGCAAGGCCAAGCCATCAAAAAAACGCTGCCAGCAGTGATACCCGCTCATACAGCTGCAGAGCTTGTTTTTAAAATAGAAGAAACCGAGCTACATGCTATATCTGAAGGTGCTCGCAAGAAGAAGGCCATGTCTACCCGGATTGAGGCTGAGCACCAACAAGCTGCCAGAAAGAGAAAGGTAATAAAGACACAGATTACAGATGCAGAAGATGGTATTCGGTTGAAAAAAACAGCTGCTGTTCGAATCGAAGCTCCAGGGTCGGCCAAGCGTCATACAATCTTGAAGACGGTGATTGAGGCCCCATCCGAAGCTACGAATCAATCGATGCCGGTCATGCCTAAAAGAAAAATATGGATGATTATGGGCAAGATCGCTTCTTGGAACATCTGGAACTGGAAGAAGACAAGGTAGGTGATAGAAATCTCATGGGGATTTACAAGAAATGGAGTGGATTGATTTTTGATGACACATTTCAAAGTGGAGAAATCCACTCCCGCTACCAAATATCTCCGACAACGGCTTGTACCTTGAATACAGGCTTGCAGCAGTTAATCATGTCCCACACAGAACAGGAAACCATGCTTTTGTTTGATGCACCTAAGGATGAGCCTACCCTGCTGTTAGAAGTGACTGCTGACTATGTTCCTATTGCATACGGCGACGAGGGCGGGATTGTCATCTGGCAGGATGGCTACCATCGGCTGGAATTTCTGGAGAGTAGGGACACGACAACTCGGGAGTATAGCCGATGGCGGGCAGAGAAGAAGGGGAACCAGTGGACCTTTTATGCCAATCGCGGATTGGGGTGGGAGCTATTTGACTCGGCTGATCTGGTGGCTGAAAAAATAGGTATCCTCTTAAAAAATCCACAACGTGATGAATACGAGCAACTTGGTCTAGACAGGCTTGTTCTATGCAAAAGCAACAAAATAACACTGGGAAATTTGCCGGAAGGCTATTCCGTATTTTTATGCGATCCCGATGGATATACCATTGCTTCCTCCAAGGTAGAGCCCACGTGGACAGGGGTGCAGTTGGAGCTTCCGACGGTGCCCTTTCGCGGAATGCTGAGAGTCTATGATGAAAATGGAGTTCTTTTATCCAGCCTTGGCGCTATGGATATGTACGGTGGTGATCTGTATCTGTATGGTACTGATCTTCGTGTGCTATGGAAAGATAAAGAGCTTAGCTTAAGCGAGGAAACCTACTTAGGCACGATGTATGACAATACCATTCAGGTGCAATTGGAGCTATATAACCCTTCGAAAAATAAGCAGGCTGAGCAAATTACAATGGGGATACTGAAATATCTGGAGGAATTTGGTTATGAGTGGGCAGACTTGAGCCATGATGATGGAACGGATCATCCGCAAGGGGATTATATGCAGCAGCTCCCTATGGGGACTCTGCCACCCGAAGGCAGGATGAAATTCTGGATGAAGGTAGAGCGCAAAAATGAGCACTTTGGCATCAAGCCTCTTCATTTTATTTTGGATATTACTCATATATAAGGAGGTGTTGGATTTTGGCAGGTACGAAGATGATATTGCGCAGATATGGAAATGAAATCATCTATTGGGACGAGCAGGAGATTATTGTGGATCAGGCCTACCTGGACAAGTATAAAGACCTGTACATCCGTCTGACACATCCTTATATATTGGGTACAAGGATGCTGGATGTATATTTGAATGGACAGCATTTGCTAGCTCAGGGCGGATATGAGGAAGTAGACGAAAACACGATTCGTCTTGATTTGGGCATTTATCCGCAGGAGCATCCACTGGCAGGACAGCACATTCCGCTCGTGATCGGTGATGAAATATACATCCGTACCTGGAAGCCTGAGTATCGTCGGGGGGGCGGAAGCGGTATTGATGATCTCAGGTTCAAAAGGCTGGAGGAAGAGATCGTCTCGGCCCGTAAATATACGGAGCGTGATGTTCAGTTTCACCAGTTGGATGACAGGCTGGATTATATTCAGGAGCGGGCAGAGGCCAAAACGATGGTATTTGTGCTGGAACGGGTTCCGCTAGGGCCCTGTAAATATGAAATGCGATTCCCGTTTGAAGGGAAGATCAAGGAAATATACGCCTCTTGCGGAATATACGGGACAAGTAAAAGTGAGTTTTCCATTGAAAAATGCTCCCAGCTCGACTATGAAACGTTACCGAGCTGGGCTAATATTCTCAGTCGCAACCTGACCATCCAGGCAGGTGAAAAATCCAGCAATACGAGCAATTTACCTTACATTCTTTCTGATCCTGTGATTCACAAGAACGATCATTTTCGCATTAACACTCTTGTAGCAGGTGAAGGATTAAAAGGCTTGACGCTGGAAATCGTCGTTACTATATAAGGTGGAAAATAATTATTTACAACAAAGTATTACTGCAATATCGGATAAGAAGGCATAAATCGAACTTATATTGCATTTGTAACAAAACATAAAAGTGGATTTGTAAAATCCTAATAAGGAGAGATGAGTTATGGCAGGTACGAGAGGTATTGCGAGATTCCGTGGTGAGCAGTTGAACAACAAACTGTTGCGGAATCAACATTTCGATGAAGCGAATAAAATTGCAGAGAAGTACATTGACCTCCAGTTTCATAATCACCGTGAAATTTTAGAAGACACCAAGATTGATGTTTTTGTACAGGTGAATGGAAAAGCGGTTGCCGGCAGCACGCAACTGGATGTATCGGGCGATATCGGCACAAGAGCTGTCTCGACCGGAGACAAAGTGGAAGGTGTCCTGCTGACCGAGAAGGTGCAGCTTCGCGTCACAGGTACAGATAGCCCAATCGGAGACAGCGACTCTGACGTGGTATACGGTCGTCTTGAAGAAAGTAAAGGCAGCTACCTTCTGAGATTTTATAGTGTAGAAGGAGGCAAAGAGCAGCCGTACACATTTGCTGCAAAAGCGGACAAGATTGATTATCGTTTTGTGATTCGCACGAATTTGTCTGTCATTCCTCCGGATACAATCATTCGGGGCGGTAGCGGATTCGTGGAAGGGGCCACCGATGCCAAAGCCTATATGAATCTGGTTCAGTTGATGAAGGATGTGTATGGCTCGACAGGCAGACTGGATAATGATGGTAACCCGAATCTGGAAGTTTCAATTCAGGACCAGCTTAGCCGAGAGGTACAAGATCGCAAGGACGCAGATCAGGCGATCCAGGATCGGTTGGCTTCTGCTGCAGGCGCACAACTAATCGGGGTTGCAACAGATTCCAACTATAGCGGAGTGACTTTACAAGCTGCTCTCAGCAATGTAGCGAAGCGCTTGAAATCTTCTGAGGAACTGATGAATGGGATCAGTGATCGGGATGCGGATTCCGCAAGCGGCTATTTCAAAGCAGGAGATTATGGTAATGCAGAAGGTCGTATTCTTGATTTGGAGAAGGCGGCAGATGCTGCGTTCAAAGCATTAAGTGTAAAAGTAGGCACGATCGAAGCGGCGGCTGAAGAAGAAGTATTTGAAGCAGCCGGAGGCGAGTCGGAATACACGCTAAAAAAGGGAAAAGCCAAAGACAAAACGGTACGTCTGGCCATCAACGGGCAGCTCCAAACACCAGGTATTAACTTTACCTATATCAAGGATGAAGGCGGATTGATTACAGGCTTTAACTTTACGCCGGATACGTTGAAGGTTGTCGAAAATGTACCGGATGTTCTGTTCATTCAATACCAAAAGGCTGAATAAACAATAAGCAATTTCAATCCTATTTTCTCGAAAAATAGCTCTTTATATCAGTTATAGCAGCACCCCTTGGAAGTGCTGAACGAGTGCATGTTCATTCTCAGCATCTAAGGGGTGTGCTTGTGTCCCCCTCTAAAGAATTTTGTAGGTTTTATGTCCGCATAATGTTAGTTTTCGACTCAAAATACTTATATTGAGTATGCCATGAAAAAAGTGGCGAAAGGTTTTATTTGATCTTTTCTAAAATGAAGGAGGAAAAAACATGCCAGCACCAGCTGTATCATGGCTTAAAACAGACAACGTAACAACACTGTCAAAATGGGAGATCGGGACGATAGACGCGGGATCTTCTTCCCCATCTTTGGGTGTACTTATTTGGAACAATCGTGGGAATGCAAATAACGATTTTTCAACCATGACCAATTGTACTATTACAACCAAGGATAGCTCGGGAGGAGATAGTGGTGAGTTGGTCCTGAATACATGGATTCAGGTACGTGTAGATAGTATGGCGGAATCCAGCTTTACTTCAATTGGCGGGACAGCAACGAAAGTCATTCAAGCTGGCGGGAATACGGTCAATTCCAAGGGAACCTTTTCGCCGGGAAACAAGGAAATTCTGGGCGTTATCAACGATGGCTCCGTAGGAAATTCCAAAGGCAACTACACACAGGTGACACTACAAGCAAGTGTTCCGGCTACAGCCACGGCAGGTAATGTCAACTTTCTAACGCGTGTGGCCTATCAATACGTCTAACAACTGATATCCAATACAATGGGAGGAAGAATATCTATGTTTGCACAATGTAACGGATATTCTCCTGTGTCACAGGATTTTATTTGGCTAGGTGAGTACACGGACGGTACTCACCTTTCTGAGTATGATTTTGTCACGCAGGCAGAAAACAGCTTTTACGCCATTCAAAGAGAAAAATTGATCCGCTTTGGTATGGTAGGCCATGGTCAAACCTTCTTCTTTGAAAGTGACGGTATTTTCAAATTAGCTGGCAGGATGGTGGAACTGGTATATTCCACGCCGGACAAAGACTATCACCTGACAGGTAATGTGTTTCAATCCTACAGAGACATTATTGCATATAAGGATGCGGAGGCATCCGGATTACCCAACTACAGCCCTGCTGCGGCAGGAGAAAAAGGGGTAATGAGCAGTACGATTACCCAATTTAATTTTGGATATAAGGCGGCGCTCTTGATTGACCAGGTTGAATTTCATGTCAAAGCGATCTGTAAGATTCCATTCAACGCACCCGTTCATATGGCATTGAGACTAGTATCCAATACGGAACTGAATGGCAAATTACAGGTCAAGGTAAACGGCTTGGTTACACAGGAATTCAGTGCTCCATTAAAACACGATATCGGAGGTGAATTGAATTGGCTGGTTCAGTAATTCGTAATTATACGATTGAAGTAGATAAAATCAATAAAAAGTCAATATTTAGTATATATCCATATCCTGTAGAAATTCTTACTCCAAACGGCTGGGAGAGTATCCAAGAAGAATTTGAAGAGCTTCAGGAAAAAAATCTGGACGAGAATTATACATTTACACCTGAGGAAGAGCAGTTATATCAGGAATACAAGCAATTGGCTGATTCCTTTTATGAACATAAAATAGCATCCACGATCATTTTGGATACCGCCGATCCGACGGGAATTGACATCGTGGGCAGAGACCGGGTTCAGCATGTATTGGATGCGGAAACCCGTGAGCAGATCCCGTTTGGCCGTGAATTTGCTTATGTGCACGGAGCCTCCAAGCTGAGCGGAACGATTATTTTACCCTATGACGATTATTCGGATGTATATGTCGTCAGCGATGCGGATGAAGATGGGATTGCCGAGCTGACCTACGTGAAGACGAAGGAAGAGACGGGCGGCGTAAGACCCTATTTCGAAAAGGTAGAGGGTCAGACCTATATTTATGTGGACCATTTTTCCGGTGGTGGTGGAACGCAGGCAGATCCTTATATTGTTTCTACCGAACAGGATTTGGATGATGTACGGAAGAAACCCGGAGCTTGGTATATGCAGGATAGAGATATTGTCATGGGCAGCTTTCAGAGTGGGACTGGATTTACACCGATAGGTGATGGTAATTATGTTTTTACAGGTGTGTATGATGGTAATGGGTATTCTATTAAAAGTTTATACATGAACCAGGACAGAAATTATGTTGGTTTGTTTGGATATGCCCGGGCAGCAGCGATACGTAATTTAAGGTTAATTAATCCTAATATTACCAATAAAAAGACTTATACCGGTACACTAATAGGTTACGGAGATTATTATGTTAATATCTATAATTGTAATGTTATTTCAGGTGTGGTTGAAGGCCAAATGGGATATGTCGGGGGATTAGTTGGCTATTTATATCAAAATTCAAGCAATTCAACAATCAGTTACTCATATAATTATAAGTGTAACGTTCGATCCGCAGGCAATATGGCAGGAGGACTAATTGGAAATGTAAATTATTACAACGGCAGCTTCTCGATGGCGTATTGTTACTCTACAGGTAAGGTCGAGGATATTACAATAGCTCGTGAAAGAAGCAGTATTGGAGGTTTTATAGGCAATACCAATATTGCTTCTTCAATTAAATATTGTTACTGGGATATAGAAGCCTCGGGAATTCCAACCAGTGCAGCGGGTGTTGGCAAATCCACGCTGGAATTAAAGACTGCATCCACATTTGAAAATTGGGATTTCGCTAACTATTGGTATATGAGCCAGGATTACAATGGAGGTTATCCTGAACATCGTCAATTTATTCGATACCACAGCGGGACAGGTACCAAGGAGGATCCTTTCCTTATTCTGACCGAGTTTGATCTATCTCAAATGCGCTGGTTTCGCGATGGATTTTATTTCAAATTCGAAGATGATATCAAAATGACACAATTCCAAACAAATAGCGGATTTTATCCCATTGGCTTTAATCTGACGGGTAAAGAAGCGTATTTCAGAGGATATGTTGATGGTGGAGGTCGCTGCGTTGCTAACCTATTCATCTATCGTCCCAATGATCAATTTGTAAGTCTGTTTGGCTACATGATGGGAGGCTGGATCAAAAATCTGGATATCATTGATTGTAATCTTACAGGTAGCCATTATACGTCGGCACTAGCGGGCCAGCTTTCCAAAGCTACCATTAGCAATTGCCATGTCGATACATTTTCTTATTGCAAAGTTACAAGCAAAGGAAATTATGGAGCAGGATTGGTAGGACAAGTAGCTACGGATGGAATCGTAGAGGATTGCAGTGTAAATACAACGGTTGTAGGAGTAAGCTACACTGGAGTGTTTGCAGGTTATTTAACTGGGAATGGGATTATACGTAGATGCTGTGCTTCTGGTAAAGGTGAGAGTACTGGGGATTACCTGGGGGGATTTTTAGGTTACAGTAATGGTTCTTCTATATTGGAGGATTGCTGGACAGATGCGGAGCTAACTGGAGTAACGGTGGGCGGATTTGGTGGAAATACGGCTACTCTTACGATAAGACGATGCCTCGCGTTGGGCAAGGCATTTGCTTCATCCGCTTGGAATGGATTTATTTATGCGGGGAGTGGCGCCTTTTCAGATAATTACTTTGATAAGGAATTGTATAAGACTGCTTCTGGTATAGGGGGATCAGGTTTGACCACCCGTGAAATGAAATACAGGGGAACCTACTCCAATCCGGCCTGGAATTTTGACGATATATGGATGATGGACCCTAAATACAATGACGGTTATCCCGCATTAAGGAAGCTTCTGCCTCTTGATCTGCCATTGCTCGGCTTCCGTAATGAATTTGGTAAATACTATACAGATAATGCAGGGGAGCGGCTGCGTTACCTGGAGTTCGGCACATTAATCGCAAGCCAAACCTCTTCCCCCAAACCAGTGTGGCTGCAAAATAATGCTGATTTCCCGGTGAATCAACTCAAAGCATGGGTGGATAGTACGACGGTAGATAAAGGGATGGAGATTGATTTAAGTATGTCGGATACTCCGTTTTTACCTGCTCAGGAATTAGCCTTTAATGGCACCTTAGCTAGGGGCAGCGCGGAAAAGTTCTATGTCAGAATCAAGTCGGATATTGCAGTGAAGACGGGTGGAACGTTTGATCTAAGGGCGAAAGCAAGCCCCATATAATGATGTTCCAATACAATGGAATAGGGCGTGATGTTGATGTTTAGTAAGAGAGGATTAATCCTTTCCCTTCACGCTTCCCTTGCAGATCAAGGTTTGGAGGTTGGCTCCAACTCAAAACCCACTTCGCAATGGCATGATTTGAGTGGTAAAGGAAATCACGGCATACTGAACGGCTTCCAATTTAAGGAAAATGATGGTTGGGTAGGCAGAAACACCCTCACCCAGCCCTATGCACTATTTTTGAACGGGACGAGTCAATATATCCAATGTATAGGCGCGGATACCTCTAAGCCGATCACCAGTGTTACCTTTGAAGTGTGGATATATTATATCGGGGGTAATGTTGTTTTGTCCTCCGGGGAACAACTGGACAATACTAAGGGGAACGATACCCAAGGCATCTCGGTTAAGTTTAATCCTACAGGGGAATTGGAGCTTCAGATTGCAACCAGCACGAGAAAAGCGTATACCAACTTAGGGAGATTACCCAGAAATCAATGGTACCATATTGTCGGCGCATTTGACGAAATTACAGGTAATCTAGCTACTTTTCTGAATGGGGCTCCTCAGGGACTTGTACGGGCTGAAGTCGCTGAACATAGCCGACGGCCCAATGGGCTTTTTATTGGCAAGCAAAGTACAGAGGATAGCCGAGGTTTTCGTGGGTATATTCCCGTTGTACGATTGTATAATGTTGCGCTGACTATGGATGAAATCGTTGAAAACTATATGGCTGGTTACCTTTTGGGGATAAGTCATTCTGACATGCGCATTCATGCGAGCGTACCAGAAGGGCAGAATCTCACAGCATCCCTGCAAGTGGGAATTAGTGGACGAGTTCAAGGGAAGCAGACGATGATTCCTGCCGACATGGCTGACATGTCTTCACATATAACAGTAAAAAGGCCTATTGATGTAGTCAGCAATATGCATATCAATACTCATGTTTCCGTAACAGCGCACTATGCGGTCCATCCCGTGGGTCAGGATGATATACAAAGTGCTATTGAAGTAAAGGCAGCGGATAACCTTGCAGCCGTCCTGAGTGTGAATGCATCAGGGAAAACGGCAGTAAAGGCTTGCTACGGTATTCTGCCTGCGGATCACAGTGATGTCCAAGGCAGGATGGCAGTTAAGGTGTCCAAAAATCTTGCTGCTGTGCTGAGTGTTAGTTCAACAGCTACTGCCATAGCCAGATACGATGTGAAGCGGCTCATACCGGATGATTTGCGATCTAGCCTGATTGTTATGCAGCAGGGATTACCTTCCAGGATCTCGGTGCAAGTGAATACTAAATTAACTGCCCAATATAAGGTTCATGCTGCTCAGGAGCAAGATCTCAAAGCAGTCATAGAGGTCAAACAGCCGAATGATCTTGTCAGTAGCTTGAAAATCAACACTCAAGCAAACGGCAGCGGAAGGTATCAGGTACGGAGAATTGAGCCTGCTAATCTCAGCTCCAACCTGCAAATTAAGTCTATTGATCAAGTTAATTCATCACTGTCCATACGAACCCATACTCATCTGGGCGTGAAATATGGAATAGAGCCAATTGGGGCTGGAGATTTAACGTCCCTCCTAACGGTACCCAATATATCCAAACTACACTGTAGCATTCAGATCGGCAGCCATACCCGAATCATGGGACACTACCATATTCATAAACGCTATGTTACAGATGTATATTCTAGTCTGAAAATTAAGAAAACGGAGAATCTACCCTCACTCTTATCTATTTCATCCTGGATCCAGTCTACCGGCAGATATCGGATAACTTCCCGTAGTTATGATGATCTTCCATCTGCAATGACGGTTCGAGAAGTTTCAGACATGACTTCATTCATAGGAGTTACACCCTATACCTGGATGAAAGGCAGATATGAAGTTATTGAGCCTCCTACTTACACAACGCGTATTTATGCTAATAAAGATGCTTTTGTTCGTGAGTCTCAGCCCAGACTAAACTATGGGGTTGAGGAACAAATGTATGTCGGATATTCTGCCACGGCACAGGAGAGATACAGAGCTTATGTTGGTTTTGATCTGGATACTGCTTCAATTCCCAAGAAAAATACGACGATTAAATCTGCCGAGCTCAAAGTGTACTTCGATGGTCGCAACGTCCCCCTGAAGGGGATACAGCTTATTGAAGCATTCAAAGAATGGTCAGAATACGGAGTTACATGGCAAAACCAACCGTTTCCGTTTGGTTTTAGTAACCCGGATTCATCTTATAACGGTATAAATATCGTTCAAGATGTAGGTGGAGATTCTGGGTACATTTCTTTTGATGTGACAGATTCCATTCGTGCATGGTATGAAGGAAAAAGGCCGAATTATGGATATATCTTTAAAGCTCTGGACGAATTCGAACATGGAAGTATTCGTTTTTTTACCAAGGAGCAAAAGTCGTATCGTCCTATATTAGTGATTAGCTACTATGATACTCGTATCTATAGTTTGGGAAGGAACAGTATAGAGGGTGCCCTTACCACTCGTGTAAGCAAGGGGTCGCAGCTTAAAGGCTCGTTACGCATTAAACAGTCCTATGGAGCAACGGTTTGGAAGGGAAGCCTGTTTGTCCATAACCAAAGGGAGATCCTGGCTGATATTACAGTGACGGTACCTAACCTACACTGCAAAGTGTCCGTACGCCGCAAGGATAATCATTCTTTAGGAGCTCAGCTTGTTGTTGCTGTTGCACGTGAGCATTCAATAGACAGCGCTCTATGGGTGAGTAGGAAAATAATACCTTCGAATATGTATGTCTTTTACAGGGAGAACATGGCTTCCAGGCTGAGCGTTGCCCGCTGGGCAGCTCCGTTTCCCGAACTTCCGGCAAAGATTCTTGTCAACCGTAAGGAAACGCTTGGGTCGATCCGGGTAAGAAGGACAGAGCATCAGGATATCTCTTCTGGAATGGAGCTGAGTATCCCTAATATATTGGGGAGCATAACCGTCTTCCAGGGAGTAGTAAAGAAAAGCTCTATTTCAGTCCGTAGATCTCGCGAGACGGATCTGATGGTGGAGGGGCATATACTTCATAGGCAAAATATGCCTGCGGATATGAATATCCACAATCCTGATTTTTACGGCAGGCTTCAAATTGTGTTTAGTCGTCAGCTCATGTCCGATTTATCTATAAGAACAAGAGCACATTCCGGGCTGCCTTCAGCGATCACAATACCGCAGAAAGCTTCTTTGAGGTCAAGTATAGCCATTTGGCCCAAAAAAGATGTGTCTTCAAGCCTCACCGTACTTTCAGGAAATTTATGGGGCTCGATATCCATCCCGTACCATCAACGAATGGATATGCAGTCACGGATTACAGTGCGAGTTAAGCTCATTTCTGATCTGGAAATTGCGGTAGGGGTAAGATCCGGCAATTTAGGCTCTAACATAAAGGTAAGAGTGGATGGCCACACGGATCAGCCTTCTCATCTGCGAACTAGACGTCGTCATTTGGACAATATCTTAAGTGGGCTTAACGTAAGAACTTGGGAGAAATCTGAACTTAAAGGCAGGATCAGTGCACGGAAAAGTCGTGAATCTGATCGATGGTTTCGAATCTCGGTGCGTCTTTTCGCTCAGCAGGATTGGGATACCGAGCTATCGGTTCGTGTGATGGAACATCATGATCTGAATTCTGAGGTGGACATTAGACGGGACGCAGCATATGAGCAATATAGTCATGTTACCATTCGGCATTCAGACCAAACAGAACTTCCATCCGATTTGGGAATTCGGGAGCATAGTCATATCACTGGCTATCTAACTGTTAGAAGGACAGCACAACGAAGCTTGCAAAGTGATATGAGTGTGTGGGAGAAATCCTTTATCACTGGCTCAGTGGTGGTCAGACAGTATGGACAAAGTGGCCTTCACGGCTCTATGGACATTTGGAAAATGTCTATCTTTACAGGCCATATTTCCGTATGGCAAAAATCATTGCTACCCGGAGCTATACAGGTTCAGATTTATGACGACCTTTTGTCCAGTATAGATGTAGTTACTGAATACGGATACTGCTTTATGATGTAAATGTACCCCTGCTATACGTAGCAGGGGTTAAATTTTATCTATTTTTACTTATATTAATATTGAAGGAAGAAGATGGACACATACAGGTATGTGAGCCGGACATTAAATATAGTAACCTCAATTATTGGTTCAAAATACTTATTAAAAAAGCTATATACACAAAAAAACAGAACAATATAACCTATTGAGAGTAAAATCAACTAATGGTGGGAATTGACAAGGTTATATATACCTATTAAAATGGGAACATAAGTTCGTGTTTTTGAAAAAGTAATAATTGATTGCAACTCTTTTAATAGATACCACGACTATTAGAGTAGAATCCTAAAAATTATATATTAATTAGGTAATTGGAACTGATTCAAATGCATAACGTTTTAAAAGAGAAAAGGGTAAAATAAAGAAAAAAGTGGAAAATAATTGCCGAATGCTGAAATTTCAGAAAGGAACACTAATACACATTTTAGAGGGGAAAGAGGGTATTAAACCTATTGAACTAAAATAAAATATAAAATAGGAGAGCCGCAATGATAACGACAAATGTTAATTCATTTAATCCAGATGCCTTGAATCATATTTTTAACTTTATACTGCGTGGTGTTAACGAGGAGGACCGAGAGGATGTGAAACAGGATTCTATCGTTCAAATTCTGACAGCAATCCAAAAAGGAAAAATCCAAAAGGATATATTTACTTTTTCACATACCGTTATCAAACGTTCTGTAGTTGATTATTATCGTAAAAAAAAACGCAGAATTACACAATGTAGTACAACCGTTAACTTCTGCGATGGCACAGGTGAAGAAGATTCAATGGCTAATTATTATTCGGTTCAAGTGAATGATTACGGATTTAAATTAACAGAAGTAAAAGTAGACTACCTAAGCAACCGTAACAGATTCACGAAACAGGAGCAACGAATCTTAAATTTCATGTTATTCACTGAAGAAGGAATGGATATGAAACCTACAGAAATCGCCCATTATCTTGATATTCATAAATCCCATGCATGTCGAGCTGTAAAAAAACTAAGAGAACTTTATAAAACTGAGCTTGAAAACTAAATAATCTGATTTACCACTATCAGAAAAAGTCAAATCCAAAAAAGAATAGAAATGCACTACGCACTGCCCCTTACTATACATTACTTAGTATACATATCCGACTGAGGCATTGCAAGTGAACGATTCTGAAAATTTAATGAAAATTGTTAGAAAAGAGGGTAGTTTACATGCTGAGTCGCTATATCGTTGGCGGAAGATTAGACCCACCTTTCCATCCTACCAAAACAAAACCCTGCATAGCAAGCCGAAGAATTGATATCGATGGCTTGAGGGCTTTAAAAAGTAAAAGGATCGTAACTGACACCTTTAGAATATCCAATGATCTGGAGTTTTTTGCTATTTCAATAAAGGCGGACATAATTACCCCTACTGATTACTGGTCCTTAGTGGTTGATGAAAATTTAATTGTTAACCACGTTTATTGTAAAGATTATAGTGAAGGCCTCTATTTTCAAGTAGCTCATCCTGTAAAGGGAGGGCGAGAATTTCGCTTTGAATTTTACACGGAAAGTGCTGAATGCAAAAGAATAGAAACATCCTATTATTTTTTGACAGACCCGGGGGTTGTTCTTCGTCTAATCGGTACAACAGACCAGAGCTATGATCTTATTTCTTGATCTGACCGGATTAAAAAATAGTGTCTATGGAGGTTTTAGAATGTGATCAATCCCTTGTTCTTTGGTAGGCACTGTGGGGATTATATTAATCAGACCATAACACTGGAATCTCTAAGAAGATGGTGGACAAGATACGACGCAGGCGAAGATGCATATAAGCCGCCGGTGAGCAAGGACACCCTGCTAAAATTTAAGCAGTTGGAACAAGCGCTAGCAGATGAATTTGATTGTAATCTGACTCGGGTGGAAATACATCTCAAGGACTTTACGAATTACCACTACACTGATCCTGAAAAAACGCAGTAGACAAAGTTAATTGTTACACGATATGCATTTTAAAATGTAGCTAAATCAACGAATGGAGGAAATGATATGAAACATATGAACAACAACATGTATCAGCAAGATGGAGAAGAGGCTGATTCCTTAGAATTTATACAAATGATTAGCAAGATTCAGAGTGTTGTTAAAGAGAATCAGAGGCTTAAAAGGCAAAATCATCATCTGATTTCCCAAAATAGACAACTTGCAGCCCGTAATCAATTGCTTGAGTTACAAATGAATGAATATATGTCATTGGTTCAGGAAATGGAGCAGCAGGTCCTTGTTCAGCATGGGTATGCATTGGATTCGATGTCAACGAAACAAGCGCGTTCAAAAAATTTTTTATACCTGGATGATTCCGGCCATACGTATCTTATTAGCTATTCAACTGAATAAATTCTAAAAAAGGTAGACCAACTATTGAAATGTGAACGTGATCAATGTAGAAGGAAATTCATAATACTGGTATCGCCAGAAAGTATGGGGTGAACAGATTGCTCAGTGATACGTATATACAATTAAGAAAGTCTGCCGTGAAGGATATGCATAATATGAAGCTGATCTGTGCGTGTAAAGAGAACAAGGACCTTCTTGGGGAGTTTTTGCAAGAAAATCGAAAATTTATGTTTTCAATTATTATGCGGTATAAAGGAAGTATAGAAGAGTTAAAAATGAAATTCAAGGTTACTGAGGACGACTTATTCCAGCATGCATGTATAGGATTACTAACGGCACTCAAGGATTTTGATATTCATCGGGGTATTAAATTTACTACGTATGTAGTAAGGCCTATTTTATGGGAGGTCAATCAATTATTATATAGTAACTCGCAAGAGGTAAGACTTAGTCGGGGAGCTATTGATATGATCCGAAGGATGGCAGAAATTGAAGATACACTAGGCTATAGACCGTGTGAGCAAAAAATGGCGAAGTTCCTTCAAGTTCCTATAGAGCGTTACAGAGAAGTAGCTCAATTCAGTGATACAATGGAGCATTTTGATTCCATAGACAGTTTTGAAGCTACGGACAACTCGCAAAGTAACCTCGATGAGCATGTGATTAACAGGATTTATGTTCAAAAGTTGTTAAGCAACCCTCTGTTCACAGAACACGAAAAAACAGTCATGCGCTTAATTATGAAAGGAGCTAATAACTCGCAAATATCCCAAATACTCCACGTATACCCTATGACAATCAGCAGAATATTAGCACGCATCAGGAACAAAATAAACAAGCAAACACAGGAAGCTGAGAATACTCAACCCGAAGCTCAGTCCAAATACAGAAATGAAATTAACTTAATTGTAGAGATGAGTAAAGAGCACAAACAAGTCTTGGATGTTGCAGACATTCAAGATGCACTTCAAATATCAGGCTACGATATTTCAAAGTATTCAAAGCGGATTCTTTACTATATCCGAAAAAAAGCAAAATTAGCTATCTGAATTATAGCAAAGTTATACACAAATCACAACTGCTCTTGGGGTACGAAGAGGAAAATAAAGTGTATTTTCATTGAGTACCAGGATCAAAAGAGTAAGAAAGCCCATGCATTTTAAGCATGAGCTCTAGAAAAAAGAAATCAAACTTATCCCAGCACTGTCAGTTCCTTTGGAAAAGAGGTTAATACATCTACACCATCAGCGGTGACCAAAACGTCATCTTCAATCCGCACACCGCCAAGACCTGGCACATAGATGCCCGGTTCTATCGTGAACACGAAGCCCTCATGAAGCAGGTCGTTATTGCCTCCATGTACAGATGGATATTCATGAACACTCATGCCAAGGCCGTGCCCAACGCGATGGTTAAAGGCGGGACCGTATCCGGCGGCTTCAACAACAGCCCGTGAAGCCTGGTCTACAGATGCACAGGATACTCCCGGACGAATGGCAGCAATGCCGGCTTCATTCGAGCGGAGAACCGTATTATAAATGGTTTCCAGCTCGTCCGATAGCTTTCCGAAAGCAAAGGTACGCGTAATATCTGAAGCATAGCCATTGGAATATACGCCCATATCAAACATAAGCAGATCGCCGTACTCCAGCTTGCGGGTGCCTGGAACACCATGAGGGAGCGCTGTTTTAGGGCCAGACAGCACTGTTGTATCAAAGGACGGACCGTCTGCTCCGATTTTTTTCATCTGGTATTCGATTTCGGCTACCAGCTCGACTTCCGTTACGCCTTCGCGTACATGGGTTAGGCCGTGACGAAGAGCATCCTCCACCAAACGAGCAGCATGCTTTAGACGCTGTACTTCCTCGGGGGATTTTCTCACACGCATGGCTTGAAGCACAGGACCCAGATCCATATATTGAGCCGCGCTGATGGCAGTATGTAGTTGTTCGTAGCGGAGGATGGAGACGTGCTCCTTTTCCAATGCAAAGGTTTTCACTCCGCTGCCTGTGCGTTGACGCAGCAGATCATACGGATTGTCTGTATCGGTGTGGGTGGATATGCGGGTTACGGAAGAAGCTGCTTGGGCGGCCTCTGCATCCAGGGCAGGTACGATCAATTCAGGCTCTTGATCCCGCAGCAGCACTAGGCCCAGAAAGCGTTCATGCGGCTCACTGGCAAAGCCTGTGAGGTAGTAAATATGCTTGGGATCAGTCACGAGCAGGCCGTCCCAAGATTGTGACTTCAATTCATCATACAGCCGGGTTATTTTATCATTCATTCAGATTCACTCCTTTCTATGTTTTTCATTATAGCTCTGAATCTCTTATCTTCGTTCCTGGCTTAATGCTTGGAGGCGAGCCTGTACATGTTGGTCATAAAAACACCATGGTAGCAGAGCACCTTCTCGGCACCTAATCCGGTCAGCTTACCGAGGCTCTCCAAGGCCAGTCCGGTACTTCCGGAATCGGGATTTGAGTTCCAATATTCATATTAAACTGCCTTCAAATTTTATTATAAAACCCTTCGTGTCTAATCCGCAAAAACAACTCGATATGGCTGTTCCGGTGCTTGTCTAGTACAATGAATGAAACACTACGACAGGAGGCGGATATCACGATGAATAAGGACCAATCTTTTTCCATTGAATTTGCGCGCAGGGAGGATCTTCCCGACATTGTGGACATTTATAATTCTACGATTCCAGGACGAATGGCTACGGCAGACTTGGAACCAGTGACCGTGGAAAGCCGTATTTCATGGTTTGAGGATCATCAGGAAAACCATCGGCCTCTGTGGGTTTTGAAGCAAAAGGGGGCAATTGCCGGGTGGGGCGGCCTCCAGTCCTTTTACGGGCGCCCAGCTTATAACGGTACGGCAGAAATCAGCATTTATGTTCATGAAGCTTCCCGCGGAACTGGAACCGGAAGTCGTCTGGTTCAGCATATACTAAATGAATGCCCGAGGCTTGATGTTACTACGCTGCTGGGATTTGTGTTTGGTCACAATGAACCGAGTATTGCATTGCTGCGGAAGTTTGGCTTTGAGCAGTGGGGCTTTTATCCGCGTGTTGCTGTATTGGACAGCATAGAGCGGGATTTGGCTATATTGGGTAAACGAGTGGATGATGTTGAGGGACAACCAGAACAATAAACGAACGTGCAAAGGTAGTCCAAAATAAAAAGGCTGTCTCCAGGTCTCCCACGGCAAGGTCTGTGGTGTTGGAAGCAGCCTGTTTTTTGCTTTTAACGCCTAGGTTTAAAACGTACGCTGCGAAAAATCTGATTAAGTACCTCAGACAGCACCAAGCCGACAGCAATTGCCCCTGCGATCATCAGCGTGCTAATGGCCAGTTCCAGTGCTTGGGGATAATTATGCTGTACAAACTGGCGCATGGCATTATAGGCCATGCCTCCTGGAACGAGCGGAATCATGCCTGCCACGCTGAAAATGATCACGGGTGTTTTGTACAGCCTCGCAAAGCCTTGACTGACAATGCCGATCAGGGCTGTAGCCAAAAGGCTGGCGGTCACAGGTCCCATACTGTCTGTGGTCGCATAATAGACAAGCCAGCCCACCATCCCGACAAAGCCGCATTGCAGCAGCGAGCGCCGGGGGGCGCGAAAAAGAATGCCGAAAGCGGCGGTAGCAATAAAGCTTGTGAATAATTGTGCAAGCATAAGCCTGAATCTCCTCCGAATTATATATACGTAATCACAACCGCAACACCGGCTCCGATGGCAAAAGACGTCAGGCAAGCATCAGCCCCTTTGGAAAGTCCTGACACAAGATGCCCGGCCATTAAATCACGGATGGCGTTTGTAATTAACAAGCCTGGCACCAGCGGCATGACGGAGCCGATAATGATTTTGTCCATCATCTGCCCCCAACCCGCCATCGTTAGCAGTGCAGCCAGCAAGCCGATGAGGAAGGAGGCGGAAAACTCTGAGAAAAACTTGACTCTGACGAGCCTGTGAAAATATTGCATGGATGCGAAGCCAACACCGCCGCACAACAAGGCTGCGAGGAAATCACGCCAGACACCGCCAAACATCACCATAAAGCAGCCGCTTGCCAAAGCTGCGGCCACCAGCTGCACACGGTTGGAATAGCGGAGAGGACCAGATTCAATCTCCGAAAGCTCCTTTACCGCTGCGCGGGGAGACAAGCTGCCTGTGCTGATTTTACGTGAAATGGAATTCACCTCGGTCACCTTGTGCAGATCAGTGGTCCGCTCTACAATGCGGATTAGCTTGGCGGGCTCCGAGTTGTTAATAGCAAAAAAAATCCCGGTCGGGGTTACATAGCTGTGGGACTCGGATATACCATAGGCCGAGGCAATACGGGACATCGTATCCTCGACGCGATAGGTTTCGGCTCCATTTTGCATCATCAGTTTGCCGGCCAACAGACAGACCTCGATGATCTCGGAAGTAGGATAGGGATGATTATTCATGCTCGCTCTCTTTCATTCGTACGGGCCGTTTGACCCTATGATTTTCATTTATTGTAGCACAAAAAGCCGCCTTTTTAGAGGCGGTGGTGTTGGCGAAATTCGAGGATTCGGTTAAGATTCCATCGTGTCCGGAATGACCGTATAATAGGACTCTTCCAAATATGCTGCGGCATCCGGCAGATCCATCGATTTAAGCTGGCCTGCTACAAAAGCACGAAGGGCGGAGTGCGTGAACAGATGCCGTGTCTGGGCATCCCGAACAAAGGCCAGTCTGGCTTCACGCGATCCACTGCGGAACAGCTCACGCACAGCTTCACCCTGCTGCTCCCAATGGAAGGGCTCTGCCACGCTCAACAGGAGACTTTTATCCAAAGAGTGATGCTTTGCCGTGGAAAATCTCCGAACGCCTAGGCCATTCAAGGTGGGAGCCGCTTCATTTTGCTTCCGTTCCGTTCGCAAACGATCGATGTAGGCACTCATATCCTGAATCGGCTGGACACCGAAGCGCTCCCGAAAGCATTCGCGTACATATAGAGTACGTTCATCGGCAGTTTGAGGCGTTCGCTGGCCTGTATGTCCAGTATAATCCTTTCCATTAGCGTAGTAACGCTGTAGTGAACTGTTCTCTGTGTAAACCACGCTTAAAAAATCCTGCAAATGTCGGGCAACCACCCACACGCCTGTCCAATCAACGGGGGATACGCACACAATGGGAGCCTGCGAAAGATCCTTTTCAAGGCCAAAATCGGTTAAAAAGCCATAGTGTATTCCATCCACGCCTGCATGGGCAAAAGGAATGACATCCGGTGGTGTAGCCATATAACGTGGCGCGCGGCCATGCTCCATCATCAATCCCAAATCATAACCCAAAGAATGCCGGTTCGCTTCAAGCTCCTGTTCAAATTCGATAAGTGCCTCAATTAAAGGTGTAGCTGATCCGTAGGCTAAGCTAGAACCGGGAATCATCTTTGTATGCCTCCTTTTTCCAAGTACATCCGTAAAGCTTTCATCCTTAAAAAGGTACGTGATTTTACACGAAATGTAAACCGGTAATAACGAATATTTTTGAAAAATGTGACCTTCTACCTGTAATCTATGGAGTAAAGCATTTTAGGGCCAGACAGAACAAGGTACCTAATGTTAATTTAGTACAGCAGTAAAGCAAACGGCTAAAAAAGAGATCTTTTCAATGTATGGTTCATAGCTGCGAAATGTGCATGCGAGGGATCAATACATCGTTAGCTGGATAACTCCAGCTTCAGCCTGGAGGAATTTGCACAGCGAGCTAGCCAATTGTTCTCTAAATGGAGATCATAACGCCTGTCGTGATATTCCAAATAACCTTAAACTAAAAAAAAGGATTGCACCCGTATTAAGGGGAGCAATCCTTTGCTTTTATCTGAAATCTCGGGGCACTCTTCTGGCAACACCGCTCGCAATGGCGGCTTTAATGACCATTTCCCGTACCCGCTGAACCGCAGTTTCGTTAAATACGCCCGGGATGATATACAGTTTGTTTAATTCCTCGGGACGGATGGTGCTTGCGATCGCTTCTGCGGCCGCCAGCTTCATCTCCTCATTAATCTCACGGGCACGGCAGTCGAGTGCTGCCCGAAAAATACCAGGGAAACAAAGTACATTGTTAATCTGATTCGGGTAATCCGAGCGTCCTGTGGCGATGACACCTGCAATATCCTCGACCTCCTCCGGCGCAATCTCGGGAACCGGGTTAGCCATGGTAAAGAGTATAGGAGTCTTGTTCATCCGCTTCACGTCTTCTCGCTGCAGCACTCCACCTGCCGACAGCCCGATGAACACGTCAGCGTCCTTCAGAACCTCGAACAGCGTGCCAGACAGCCGTTCAGGGTTGGTATGCTGCGCATACCAATTCCACATCGAATGCTCGTAGGTCTCATCAGCTGTAATCGCTCCGTGACGGTCTACACCAATGATGTTGACAGCTCCAGCAGATAGCAAAATCTTGGTGCAGGCCACCCCGGCCGCACCGATACCGCACACGACAATTTTGATATCGGGCAGTGATTTGCCGACGACCTTAAGTGCATTGATCAGGCCTGCGTACAGAACGACAGCTGTGCCGTGCTGATCATCATGAAAAACAGGAATGTCCAGCTCATTACGCAGCCGCTGTTCAATCTCAAAGCAGCGCGGTGACGAAATATCTTCCAGATTGATGCCGCCAAAAGCCGGGGCCATTTGTTTAACGGCCTTGATGATTTCCTCGGTGTCCTGCGTATCCAGGCAAATCGGAAAGGCATCAACGGAACCAAGCTGCTTGAATAGCATGGCTTTGCCTTCCATAACCGGCATGGCTGCATAGGGGCCGATATTACCCAGACCGAGAACGGCGCTTCCGTCAGAGACGACGGCAACCGTGTTGCGCTTGATCGTCAAGCGGAAGGCTTTGTCCGGTTCCTCATGAATGGCCATGCACACACGGGCCACATCAGGGGTATATACCCGCGACAGATCATCGCGATTCTGAATCGGGACCTTGGGCTGCATTTCAATTTTACCTCCAAGGTGCAGCAGAAAGGTACGATCAGAGATAGATAATACTTTGACGCCTTGCGTTTTTTTGATCCGGGTAATCATTCGGTCAATTTCTGCGGGATCGGCAATGGTAACCGTAATATCCCTCACCGTGACGTTCTCAGAGGTACGAATGACGTCAATTGCAATTACATCTCCGCCATGTTCGTTTACCAGCGTAATCAATTGACCAAATTGGATGTGCTCGGTGGAAATTTCCAGTCGTAAAATAAAATTTTTACCGCCAATACCGCCTTGCATGCAAATTCCTCCTTTTTTTGAATAACAAAAAATCAATTGATTGCGCTTACAATTAACCGCACTTAAAAGAATGATATTTCAAATTAGTAGTTTCTTCCCCTATCATAGTGAACATTTCCCCACTTGTACAGATAAAACTGTGCGATATCTATAATTTCGCAGTAAAAAAAGGACGAAAGCCACTGTATTCTAGCTTGGGCAATCATTCCTTTTTTTTACAATACTGCTGATTACGTTATATTTTTACCATAATAAATTTCATCCATTTCGGTTTTGAGGCGTGCTGATATATTCTGCTGCTCGTTCACGCTTAGACCTTCCTTTGTATAGCCGAACAGGTAGTTGTCCAGATCGAATTGCTTAAGCTTGCATTTGGTATGAAAAATATTTTCCTGATATACATTCACGTCTATCATGTCATACTGACTGCGTACTTCATCAGGAATATAGTTTTGAATGGAGGAGATATCATGGTCAATAAACAGCTTGTGACCATTTGAATCACGCGTAAAGCCGCGCACCCGATAATCAATCGTCATAATATCCGTGTCGAAGGAATGGAGCAAATAATGGAGTGCCTTTAGCGGGGAGATTTCCCCGCAGGTAGATACATCAATATCTGCCCGGAACGTACTGATCCCCTCGTCTGGATGATATTCCGGGTAAGTGTGGGCAGTGATATGGCTTTTATCCAGCTGTATCACGACCGAGTCAGGCAGGGGACCTGGCGATTCAGCGTAGGATTCAGTGGGTACCTCGACAATAGGACCTTCCGATATAAGCACTGTCACACTCGCTCCTTGAGGAACATAGTCCTGTTGAGCCACGTTGAGCACATGAGCGCCGATAATGTCGGATACATGGTTTAAAATAGCTGTCAGCCGATCCGAATTGTATTGTTCATCAATATATTCAATATACGCCTCGCGTTCTTTTCTGGTTTTGGTGTAGCAGATATCGTACATATTGAAGCTTAATGATTTGGTCAGGTTGTTAAATCCGTGCAGGGTAATCCGCTGTTCCGGTGTAATGGTCATAGGCAATTTCCCCTTATGGTCGCAGTATTCATACATAATATTCCCAACGTACCTTAACATATACTGATGCAGCCCACAATTTGGCAGCCGTATGTTTTGCCGAGCTTGTTCTAACATGTATGGAAATTAAATGTTATATATACTTTAATTCTCGTTTAGCTGTTTTAAAGTAACAGGATCTATAATGTGGCTATGCATATGAATAAAAAAGGCTTTGAGGTTTGAAACAGAACTGAAAATGGACTCGTATTAAAACAGATGATTGGGATTATCATCTTCATAATACTGAATACGCAACCGAATATGATGATAGGCCTCAGAATAGTGATTTTGTATATTGCATAAAACAATAAAAGCAACTTCAGTAAATCATGTGCGTATAATAAAATAAACGTAATAATCTAAGAATTATGAAGTTAAAATGAATTTTAATTACAAATGGGAGTACACACCCCTCTCCTATGTTACTGTAAGAAAAATGGTGGAAAGGAGTATCAAGATGCTGGCTTTGTCCGATCCGGCCTGGACTTTGCTCCAAGGTCCCTACGGTTCTTCTCGATACGTTCCAGAAATGTTGAAGCAGCTCCAAGCCGGATATGATGGCGAAATAGCTGACACCTTGTATTGGGAGGAGCTGTATCACCAAAACACGCTGTATACTTGTACGTTTGCGGCCGTGCCTTACCTTGTCGACATTGCGTTCAACAGTTCTGATATAGGTATTCGTGCGGATATATATAACATTTGCGGAATATTTGAAGCGAAAAATACCAATCCCTTGCACACCAAAATTCCATTGGAATTTGCAAGGGACCAGGTAAAAGTGGATTCTGGTTTGGCTGAATACATTTATGAGCAGTACAGGCATGCCATTGACCGGCTTTCCGAATTGACTGAAGAAATGGTGCTTTATGCAAAAAAGCACGAGGGCAACATAGGCAAGCGCTATATTCTGGCTGCTGCTGCTGCCTTTAAAGGCTATCGCTGCATAGCTTATATGCTCCAAACTTTTGATACAGGCGAGGAATATACGCTGGATTGTCCGCATTGTGGTACCCCGCTTTATATCTGGCCTGATGAACAGAGTGATGCCCTGATCGTTTATGATAAAGATCCTGTAACTTCAAACCATCTGATTCCTCATCCGGTTTACCCGGGTTCATTGGAACAAAGTGATTCCAATTTACAATGGCTGCATGAATATGCCCGGAAGATCGAAGAGGACAGGCTTTTGGCCCATTTGCCCTATTTGAACGGTTGGCTTCGTTGTTCAGTATGCAATACACCCGTTAAGATATGGGATGAGCTGATGAAAATGGCTGACGCTGTTCGGAAACATACCGCTTAAACGACAAAAACTTGAGGCTGTTCCATGCAGCCCCAAGTTTTCCTTTTATATTTCCATATAATCTCTATGCTTCTGGTACAGGTTATATCCGAAACGGATTCAAAAAGGCTGCGGGAATGTCTGATTCAAAACGCAGTAATACTCCGGTGACGGGATGAATAAATGACAATACCCGTGCGTGCAGACCAAGGCGACCGATCGATTTCGATTTGGAGCCGTATTTTTTATCTCCTGCAATCGGGTGACCGATATCCTCCATATGCACACGAATCTGGTTCTTGCGTCCGGTTTCCAAGCGTACTTCCAGCAGGGAAAAATGGCGATTCGACTGGAGCAGCTTGTAATGCGTAACCGCATGTTGCCCGTCATTCGGATACGGGCTGGAATACATTTTCAGCGTCTTGCTCTCTTTCAGCCATGAAGAAATGGTGCCCTCCGGCTTTTTAATCTGTCCTTCTACGAGCGCAATGTATGTCCGTTCATACACAACCTCTTTCCACGCTTGCTGCATCTGCTGCTGTATAGCTTCGCTTTTGGCAAACATCATGACTCCTGACGTATCCCGATCCAAACGATGCAGCACAAAAATACGATTGTACGGATGTTCTCGCCTCACATGGGCCGTAAGCTGACGGTAGGCTGTCAGTTCTTTCTCCTGGGCAGAGGCGACGGACAGAAGCCCGGCATCTTTATGGATGACAATAATGGCATCATCCTCATGTAAAATACGCAGGCCGGTCAGTGGTGCCTCGGGAGCGATTTTTTCCTTGGAAAGTGTGACGATCTGATTTTGTTCCAGCGGGAAGTTGTGCACTGTGCGTGCGATACCATCCACAGATACCTGTCCTCGGGCGAGTGCTGATTTAATGGAATTACGGCCCATGCCACTAATATGCTCTATCAGAAAGCTCAGCAGCTCGGCAGGCTTTTGTACGATGTATGTTTTGGCAGGAGCTTTATCCAAAGCGTTTCTTTTGCTTCGTGCTTCCGTTCGATTTGGGCCGGGTTTTCCGGCAGATTTGTGGTTGCGCTTGGAGCCGCCTGTGTTCAACGTTGATTTTGTCTGATTTCTTCGTTGGGGTTTGCGATTGTTCATGGGCTTTCTTTCTCCTTCTTGATACCGTATCTCATGATGTAAAACTGCGGTACCGTGTTCACTATATCATGAGAAAACAGCGAATGCCACGGGAAGAGGAAATCTGCATGAAGGTCTTCCGGCGGTTGAACATTACCCTGAACCCCGGTAAACTAAAGATAACGATAGAAAAGCTGATATGCGCCCGAGGCGCTGGAAATTATGAGGGGTTTAAATTTATGAGTGTACAAGCACCAACGTTGGAACGGGCGCAGGATTTACTGCAAAAGTTTTATGGCTATCCCGATTTCCGGGAGGGGCAAAAGAAAATCGTCGCCAGTATGCTGGAAGGCAACGATACGTTAGGGATTATGCCGACTGGCGGCGGAAAATCCATATGCTACCAAATTCCCGCGTTATTGCATGAGGGTTTAACGATTGTTGTATCACCGCTCATCTCGCTAATGAAGGATCAGGTGGATGCGCTGACGACAATGGGCATAGCGGCTGCGTATATTAACAGTACGCTGAGCGGACGTGAGGTGAATGAGCGTATTCGCGCCGCACGGAATGGTGATTTGAAGCTGCTGTATGTCGCACCGGAGCGGCTGGAGCTGGACTGGTTCCGGGATGAGATGACCCAACTGCCGATTTCCTGCGTTGCGGTGGATGAGGCTCACTGTGTATCCCAGTGGGGCCATGATTTTCGCACCAGCTACCTGGCGGTGGCTCCGTTCGTAGACGGGCTGTATGAACGCCCGATTGTAGCTGCGTTCACGGCTACAGCAACACCGCAGGTCATGGATGACATCGTGCGGCTGCTTCGTCTGCGCTCACCGCAAACATTCGTCACAGGCCTTGGACGGCCGAATCTGGCGTTCAGCGTGCTGCGCGGGGAAGACAAGCGCAGTTTTTTGCTGAATTATACCCGTGAGCACGAGGGTCAATCAGGCATTATTTACGCGGCGACTCGTAAAGACGTGGACGATCTGTACCAACGGCTGCGAGATGCGGGCATGGCAGCTGGACGCTATCATGCCGGGATGACAGACCAGGAACGCGCAGATAGCCAGGAAGGCTTCCTGTACGACGATATCCGTGTCATTGTGGCGACCAACGCCTTCGGTATGGGGATTGATAAGTCGAACGTGCGCTACGTCATTCACTACAACATGCCTAAAAATATGGAAGCCTATGTCCAGGAGGCGGGACGCGCAGGACGTGATGGCGATCCAAGTCAATGCATTTTGCTGTTTGGGCCGCAAGATATTGTCACCCAGAAGTTCCTGATTGAGCAAAATCCGCAGGATGAAGACCGCAAGCGCAATGACTATCGCAAGCTCCAGCAAATGGTTGACTACTGCTACACAACCCGCTGCTTGCGTACAGCACAGCTAGAGTATTTTGGCGAGGCGGATGAGCATGAAGCGTGCGGCATATGCAGTTCATGCACGGATGAGCGGGAACTGGTCGATATGACCATTGATGCGCAAAAGATTTTTTCCTGTATTCATCGCATGCGGGAGCGTTTTGGGGTTTCAATGGTAGCCTCGGTGCTAAAAGGCTCGCGCAACAAAAAGGTGCTGCAGTATGGCTTTGACAGCCTTCCAACCTATGGGGTGATGGGCAACCGGACGGAAAAAGAAATTGCTGAAATCATCAATGTTCTCGTATCGGAAGGCTATCTCATACTGTCTGAGGGTCAATATCCGGTTGTACGTCTGCAGCAGCTTGCGGCTGAAGTGCTGAAAGGCCAGCACGAAGTTATACAGCGTGTGGTGCGGCATGCAACCGCTTTTGCAGGTGGGGCAGGCTCACGTGGACGGCAGGGGCGCGATGCGTATCCAGCGGCAGTCAACGAGACTGTGTTTGAGCAGCTGCGCCTGATCCGTCGTGATCTGGCCGCTAAGGAGCATGTGCCGTCTTATATCATTTTCAATGATGCGACGCTGCGTGAGATGAGCGTGGCGAACCCGCAATCCGAGGCGGATATGCTGCGGATCAAGGGTGTTGGTGAAGTGAAGTTCCGCAAGTACGGCAAGCTGTTTCTTGACTTTTTTCAAAACCAGGAGAGCATCGGAGGAACGGTGAACGAGGATGAGATTTATCCAGACGATGTGTATGAGGATTTTGAATAGCTGTACTATTGAATAGCTACTGGGGATAGAAGCGCCCATCCCAAACTATAGAAGGTTGTGACCTATGAAAGTCATTTTATCAACGTTAAATGCCAAATATATTCATACCTCGCTGGCCATCCGCTGTCTCAAAGCCTACAGCGAAAAAGACTTTGATATCGAACTGGCGGAGTACACGATCAAGGACCCGGTGATGAACATCGTTTCTGATTTGTTTCAGCGGGGGGCCGATGTCATCGGTTTCTCCTGCTATATCTGGAACATTGAAGAGACGATCAAAGTCATTGATGTGCTGAAAAAGATTATGCCTGAGGTCAAAATCGTTCTTGGTGGTCCGGAGGTATCTTACGATACGGAACACTGGATGAAGCGCTTGACGAATGTGGACTTCATCGTTGTTGGCGAGGGTGAGGAAACGTTCCATCAGCTGCTGCAACAGCTGGAGGGGGAGCGCAAGTTCCATTTTGTATATGGACTGGCTTACCGCAAGGAAGAAGAGGTTATCCTGATGCCGGGCCGTCCAAAGTCGGATTTGAACGAACTGCCGTCTCCGCACCGTTTTGCGGAGGATATACCGGAGTTAGGGAAACGGGTGGTCTATTTTGAAACAAGCCGGGGCTGTCCGTTCAGCTGTCAGTTTTGTTTGTCCAGCATCGAGGTCGGGGTACGTTATTACGATATTGAACGTACGAAGTCGGATATTCTCTATCTGATCGACAATGGGGCCAAGCTGATCAAGTTTGTGGACCGTACATTTAATATTAAACGGGACTACGCGCTGGAAATGTTTAAGTTTCTAATTGAAAACCATCGCGGCTGTGTCTTCCAGTTTGAGATTACGGCGGATATTATGCGTCCCGAGGTACTGGATTATTTGGCGGAGCATGCGCCGCCGGGCATATTTCGGTTTGAAATTGGCGTCCAGTCGACGAACGATCCGACCAATGAACTGGTTAAGCGGCGTCAGAACTTTGCCAAGCTGTCCCGCACTGTTACGAAGATCAAACAAAGCGGCAAAATAGACCAGCATCTGGATTTGATCGCCGGGCTTCCTTTGGAAGATTACAATACATTCCGTAAAACGTTTAATGACGTTTTTGCGCTCGGTCCGGAGGAGCTGCAACTCGGGTTCCTCAAAATGCTGCGGGGTACAGGACTGCGCATGGATGCTGACAAATACAACTATACGTATATGGATGTTGCGCCTTATGAAATGCTGAGCAATGATGTTCTTTCCTTTGCCGATATCGTTCGGCTCAAACGCCTGGAGGATGTGCTGGAAAAATACTGGAATTCCCATCGCATGGATCATACGATGAGCTATTTAATCACACGTGAATTCTTATCTGCGTTTGATTTCTTTCAAGCGTTTGGAGACTACTGGGAAGGGCAAGGCTGGCAAAAAATCGGACACCAGCTCGAAGACTTGTTCACGCGTCTCCAGTCCTTTCTGGAATCGCGTGGAACGAAGCGAATGGAGATCGTGCTCGGGCTGATGAAGCTTGATTACTTCCTGAACCATAAATACAAGCCGCGTAAAATCTGGTGGGAGCATACCTTGGACAAGGACGACTGGTCCAGCTATATGAAAATGGTGCTCCAGCACCCGGATGCGCTGTTGTCGCCTGTGGATGCAGACGTTGTGGCAAAGGCGGTAATCGAGGATTCGGTACAGCATGCTGTACAGGCTTCGCCTTCTCCTGCTGCGGATGTCCAATCCGCTGCGAGCAACCAGCAGCCGCAGCCCTATCGCGAGATTGCCCCGGCTTTCGCTTCCTTGAAGCTGGGCGAAAAGGAGCTGCAAAAGCACGCTGTGCTGGATATTTTGCCGTTCAATCTGGAACATATCCTGAGTGGCGGCAGCCCATTGACTGCTGAAGGGCGAACGCTGCTGCTAGTAGTCTATCAGCAAAACGAACAGCAAAAGCCGCTGTACTATACCATGCCGATTGGCAAGGAAATGGCCGCGATTTAAGAGGGGATAGGCATCGACCTTGAAACACAAGAGTCGGTGCCTTTTTTATGATTATAGAATGATAAATTTCCAGCGTACGCTGATAGGCGTTTTTCTTCTGCTCTATAAATACGATTTTTTACATTCGCATAATCTATTGCTGATATGATGCTTTACAAAACAAATATATGATTATTTTATCATACGTGAATATTAAAATTTACCCGCTTCGCTTGTATAGCACCATTCCGCCTACTCCGTTTTTGTGTCATGTAAATTAGAAAAGAGTTGATTACAGTCTTTCATTAAGTCTTTGTATTCTGGAGAACTAGCCAGCATCGACCCGGCTACATGTTCCATGCGAAAATGCTATAATAATGACATCACTATTGTGAGGAGATTTAGACAATGATAACGAATAAAAAAGCATTCACTTTACGATTAAAACCAGAAAACTTTGAGAAGATCAAATATATAGCTGATAAGAACAAACGATCAATTGCTAAACAGATTATAATATGTACTTGAACAGCATATTGAGGAGTTTGAAGAAAAAGAAGCAGGAGATAAGAAAGTTGACTCTATTTCCCAAGAATAACTTAGGGTTAATTAGTTTTGTGGATAAGGATAAAAGATGTGTAAGGGGGGAACAGGCATGAAAGCTATACTAATTCACGCCAAATTCCCTTTTATACGGATCTAAAGCTGGTTTTCGAATCCATAAATAATTATCCAAACGGAATATAATTGGTTACTTACCAGGTTAGAACTGAATTGGATACCGAACGATCTTTTGAAATACGTTGAACAGAATTTGGTTTCTGAAGAATGCGGAGATAGAAATACGAAGTTATGGATGACCGGGGAGCAATTCACACGCCTTGTACATAGACTTGAGATTCAATTTATTTGGGGGCTGGGATTCGACCTTAACTTTATTACTCAGTAAGAATCAAACCATAGCCTAGGATTTTAAGGCTTATTTTAAAGACTCCAGAGATTTTAATGAGTATAATTTAGAGGTTAGTAACAGAGTTAAGAAAGAATAACGAGTTCAATACAAACTACAATTAGGTAAGTGACCATTATGATCTGACTCTATAGCTCTATCATGTGAGGAATAAAGTCTATATAAGTTGAACTGAAAAAATGTACATAGAAAACGAAGTAGACGGAATGGTGCTGTACAAGCGGGGCGGTGGCGATGGGAAGCACCATCCGTCTGCGTAGTGGCACTAAGGTAACTTTTAATCTAACTTCACTCCTCTGCGGTTTTCTTCCCCCATACATATTTCATTATGAAAAATATAACGGTGAGCACGATGAGAAGCAATGTGATCTGAAAGCCATAACGTTGTATAAATTCCACCGCAGTTTGAATATGCTTGCCGAAGAAACGTCCGAGCAGAAAGAAGATAAGTGTCCAGATCAAACCCGTTCAATAAGAGAACAGTGCATAGCGTTTGAAACTGATTTTATTAATTTCGATCATATAAGGGATAATGTGACGGACTATGGGCAGCAAATAACCGATACAAATCGTGAAATTTCCATACTTATGTACTAAATGTTCCGAGAACGCAATGTACTTGTCCATTTTTTTCCTTTCGACGTAAGCGGTCCAATACGGGTACACCTATCATTCTCCCCAATACATTACCTGAGGACAAACCCGATATAACTCCAAGATATACAAGTAAAAAGGCAGGAAGGGGATGAAGGATTTTCATGCTTGTTACTGCCCCACCAGTCATCACAACGACTCGTCTGGAATGGGCAGTCCTATGATGACGAGCCATAGTGAAAAAAATAGTGCTGCATAGCCGTACTGCTGGATAATGGAAATTAAAAAATCAACGTCCATACCTGTGTCCCCCTGCTCATGCTTTCTTCCGGCATACATAAACGAATGCGGGGGGAATATTCAGGGGCACGAACTTGATCTCTTCCATTTCAAACCATTCACCTAACTGCTGCTTCATTTGTGTGGAATATTGAAAGGCCACGAACATTCCTCCATCCCTGAGCGAGAGATGAATTTGCTCGATAATCTGATTTCGCATCGCTTGTGGAAAATTAAAAAATGGCAGCCCGCTTATGATGCAGTCAAGCTGTTCAATTCCGGCATTTTTTATGGCAAGCTGAAGCTCACGTGAGTCTGAATAGGACTGATAGTTCGGAAATTTTCTTATTAATTCCTGCCGCATGGTCTGATCCTTCTCAAACAGCAGCACTTTTGTCTGAGCACTTGCGGCAGACGGGATGTATTGAGTGATTGCTCCCGTCCCAGCCCCCAGCTCGGCCACGGCATGAACTTCACTCCAGAGAATGGACTCCATCATGCTTTTAGCCAGAAATCTGGAGCTTGGTGTAACACTCCCCACATAGGCAGGCGAACGCAAAAATTTAAACAAGAACAAAAACCTCTCGTGAACCAAATGATGAATACGGATCATGAACCATTCCCCTTTATTCAAATTTCTAAATATGTTCGTTTATTCTTTGCTAAGAGTAACAAATTATCCCTTTACATACTCCTGTCCGGAGTAGGGTTCATATCCCCGCCCTACGGCGGGGATTTACCTTGGCCATAGTCAGGGCTTGGGGAGGGGGTGATCATCCAGTTGTCATGCAGCGTACGCTCACACTGCATTCAGCTTAGCTGCCGATGGAGGGCAGGTGGGCTGCCAAAACATATGTACACTGAGAGTCTGACACAGATGAGCTCACCCCTAGTGCGAATAACCTGCTGGCTTCGGTTACCAGCTTGCTATCCGGTCTGGATCTTTCCTCGGCAAAACCCGTAGCTGCTTTTTTTGTTTTGTTCAAGTATTTTACGTACCCCCCAAGAGCTGTCCCAGTATATACTTTCAAAAATAAAGTAGATGACTATTTTCGCATAAATATATACAATATATAGCATAAAAATCCTGTTTTAGTAAGAGTTTTTAAGATTTGAGAATGCATATTTTGCTTCTCAGTCTTTTTAACTGATACAAAATAACACATAGCGAAAATTTGTGTTATACAGGAATTTTTTTCGATTCCTGTCTCATTAAATTCATGAATCCTATCTATATCAAAGGAGTGAAGATGTCATGTGCGCACAACCGATAAAAACGAATATAAGAAATGTGGGCAGCAGCTATTGCAAATGGATTGCGGCTGGTATAATGCTGACTCTCACGGGATGCACGCTCGCATCCGCCGCGCCTTTGCCTAAAGCCAATAGTGGAACCTCCTCCTCCCTGGTCACATTTCAATTGCAGGAGGCTACGATTGGACAGATGCAGGATGCGATGAGTTCAGGGGCGCTGTCGAGTGTCGAGCTAACCGCCATGTACCTTAACAGGGTATACGCTTATGATTCCAGCGGCATTAGGCTGAATTCCATCCCTGTTCTGAATCCTGACGTATTAAAAGAAGCCGCTCAGGCAGACCAACTTAGAGCGCAGGGTATTACTGCCGGACCGCTGCTAGGCATACCTTACACGGTTAAAGACAGCTACAGGGTCAAGGGACTTACTGTCGCTGCTGGTTCTCCGGCTTTTAAAGACCTGATGGCAAAGGACGATGCCTTTACCGTAGAGAGGATACGCAAATCCGGCGGAGTGCTGATTGGTAAAACCAACATGCCGCCAATGGCAGCAGGGGGAATGCAAAGGGGTGTTTATGGGCGTGCAGAAAGTCCATATAATCCGGATTATTTGGCCGCAGCCTGGTACTCTGGCTCCTCTAACGGATCCGGTGTCTCAACAGCCGCCAACCTTGCTGCATTCGGTATGGGAGAAGAAACGGTATCCTCTGGAAGGTCACCGGCTTCCAATAATGGTTTAATTGCCTATACACCATCGCGGGGTCTAATCTCTATTCGGGGGAATTGGCCGCTCTTTCCTATACGGGATGTCGTTGTCCCGCATACGAGAACTGTCGAGGATATGCTCCGCTTGCTTGATGTGATCGTTGTAGAGGATAAGATTACCAAGGGCGATTTCTGGCGGGAACAAAAAGCCGTTCAGCTGCCTTCTGTTAACAGTGTCCGTCCAAAATCCTATTTAGAGCTGCGGGACACCCAAGCTTTGAAAGGCAAACGCATTGGCGTTCCAAAAATCTATATTGGCAAGGACCATGAAACCAGAACCCCGATCAAATTCAGACCTTCGATACAGGCATTATGGGAAAAAGCTGTAAAAGATTTGACTGCTCTCGGAGCTGAGGTTGTGGAAGTAGACTTTCCCCTGCAGGCAAACAGTGAGAAGGACCGTGAAACAGCGAAAACACCTGAAGAACGCGGTTTGATGCCAGCAAAGTGGGCTGAAAAGGAATTCGGCCTGCTTAATCCTTATGCGGCCGAGGAATTCCTCAAAAGTGTAGGCGATCCGAATTTCCCGTCATGGGCTAATATCGACCCTGCCACTGTCTTCCCGAATCCGCCCGGTTCAATAGATGCCAAACGTGGCAGAGACCTTGGGCACTACGACGTATTCATTGAAACCATAAGGAAAGGCGTTACCCCATACGAACAAATCCCACAGCTTCATGAAGCACTTCGAGGGCTTGAGAATGTACGAAAGATTGATTTTGAAGATTGGATGAAGCAAAGCAACCTTGATTTTATTGTATTCCCAGCCAACTGCAATATAGGCAAGGCCGATTCTGATGTAAATGAAGCATCCTATGAGGAGGCTTGGGAGAATGGCAACTATTTCTCCAATACGAATCTTATTCTACGCGAGTACGGGATCCCTAGTGTGTCTGTAAGTATGGGCGCTATGAAGGACACCGGCATGCCCGTTAATCTGACGATGGCGGGAGCCGCATACAGCGATAATGATCTGCTGCGTTACGCTTATTCCTATGAGCAGGCGACCAGAAATCGTCCTATTGCAGTGCGTACGCCAGCACTTGAGGATGAAATCTTCTCCTATAACCCCAAAACTACGCTTCCACCCTCTAAACGCAAGGAAACTGATGTCCCGTTGCTTACGTTGAATGCTTCGGTGAAGGACGATGCTCTCGCTTTGAGCGGTTCAGTCACTGACCAGAGCGGTATTGCGCAGCTCAAGGTTTATGTCAATGGCATTCGTGTCCTTGTAAAAGAAGATAAAGCCAATTGGTCGGCAATGCTTCCGACCATTAAATACAAGCTGGCAGGCGCCTTCCAGGCCGATACGCTGCATATTCTTGTGCTGGCCAAGGATATTTACGGAAATACGTCTGCACAAGTCAAGTCCGTCGCTTTGGCCCAATGATAAAGGATACCATCAACTGCTCTATCTAGTGGATGAGGGAAGCTGAGCTATGTCAGGTTCCCTTCCTTTTTGTTAATACAGCGTACTGCTGCAATCGTCCTGCTGCTCTTATCCGCTATTGTGCTGGTTGGGGTCCGGTTCAGGCTATGGTTTGTATTATTGTGTAACCTAATATAACGAGTTAGAGTTAAGGGGATAGAAAGAAGAAAGGTATGATCGGACTGACCACGGAAGTAATACACCAATATAGCAATAACGGTGAGACGATAGAGCAGGTGACGATCAGTCATGTAGAGACGGATGAAATACAGGTGTTGAATGTCGACGCGGTGATCGTAAATCATGGTCTGAAATCCGACTTTGGCCCGCTTCGCGATTGGGGCTGGATATGGGAGAGTAGCATGTCCGGGTAAGTAAATAGCTGGAAACGAATATACCGGGAATATTCGCTGCCGGTGACTTGTCGAGTATGAAGCAAGCTGTATCTGATTGCAGGCACGTTCACGGATGCTACTCTCGCATTGAACAGCGCCAAGCTGTACATCGATCCCTCAGCCGACAAGGCGGCTTATGTATCCTCCCACAACAGCCGTTTCAAGGAAAAGAACCGTGAGCTGGGTGTTGGAGAAGACTGCGAATACAGGCTGAATAAAAACCAGCAGAACATAAAGGAGCTTCCAGAGCCATTAGATGTGGTCCTGGAGGTTCTATTCTATATGGCGTCCACTTTCTCATCACAAACATTGGATGCCATCCACAATATAATAAAATGGAAATCATCAAAAAAATGAAACCAGCCCGCCTGAAAGGTAGGAGCGGGATCGAAAGGTGACTTATGGAAAAGCAAACGGAACAACAGCAAGCGATGTTGGCAAATATGATTGAAAAGGCAGAGTCCTTTGTACAGCAGCAGTTGGAGCATGATCACAGTGGTCACGATTGGTTTCATATTGACCGGGTGAGAAAGCTGGCTCTTGAAATTGCTGCCCGAGAGGGAGCAGATTTGTTTATATGTGAGCTGGCTGCCCTGCTGCATGATGTGGCGGACGAAAAGTTAAATGATTCCAAACAAGCGGGGCTGGATAAAGTGGAGCAGTGGCTGTGTCTGCATGTAAGTGACCCGCATGTGGTTACACATGTGAAGGCCATTATTGCTACAATGTCCTACAATGGCGGCAAAAATCCGCCCATGGAGACGCTGGAGGGCCAAGTGGTGCAGGATGCAGATCGGCTGGATGCCCTTGGGGCGATTGGTATTGCAAGAACCTTTATGTATGCAGGCTCAAAAGGCAGTATCATGCATCATCCGGATAAAGACTTTTCACAGTACGAATACCGTGCCGCAGGTAAAAGCGCCATATATCACTTTTATGAAAAGCTGCTGAAGCTCAAGGATTTAATGAATACGGCTTATGCCAAAGAAATGGCGGTGATCAGGCATCAATGGATGGAGATGTATCTGGAGCAATTTTACAAGGAGTGGAATGTGGATGATATCAAGAGGAAGGGCGATGATAGTACTGCCTAGATGAAACGATCACAATAGGTGCGAAAGCTCATAACTGGGAAAATTTATAATAGTTATCATTGATAATCAATATCTATAAGATTGTCTCCCCATATTGCCAGAAGGCTTGTTGGACTTCATCATCGTCATGTCATTCCAGTTTGCGTTATGGTGGGAATGGTGCTGCTGTCTGATTTTATTGCCAAAACGGTGGTTACGCCTGCTGAAATTCCCGTTGGGCTGATTATAGCGGTCATGAAAAAAACAGCTTGATTCGATTTTTGGGTTCCTCGGAAGGAATAGCTATAAAAATATGATATTCACGCTTCTCGGCGTATGAATACATCACCCGATGCTGACTGCGCTGGATGTACACAGATGCATGAGTATCACTGGAACGATAATCCTTGTGCAGACTGGTTATATGATGAGAATAACCCCCTCTGAATCCCTAACCTCCGGCATCAGGTTATCCAGGTTGATATGTGCTGGATGCTAATTCTGTGTTCGGAACGATGGTGGAAGCGGTGCGTGTTCAGGGCAGACGGCCACTGACAAAACGGGCGTTGCCCCGGCTGTAATTGTTGGTATTGGCTATCCGACAGACGCCCCTTTCCATGCTTCCCGCTATTACGATCTTACATTACCGGGGACGGTTGTGGAGCTTCCTGTCAAACCGAAGGGTGAAGCACCTGCTAAAAGCGGGGGAGCCGAGCATTTTTTGACGTTTATTGAAGATGAGCTAAAGCCTGAGATGGGCGCGATTTCCAGATTGACCGAAGCAGGCAGGCGATATTCGGTCATTCGTTAGGAGGGTTATTTGTATTACATACCCTATTTACAAGACCAGACTCTTTTCAGGCCTATATAGCGGGAAGTCCCTCTATTCACTGGGGGGGGCCAGAGGTTGCCTGCCATCATAAAGCAGCGACAGACCGAATGAGCCGGGATCATCACGCAGCCTGGAGTTCATCATCGCTTTATTTTACGGTAAGAGAACCGTTTCCCAGCCGGACGACCGCCGCGAATCTCGTGTTTGGTCAGGTAGCAGCCGATAAACCACTGCGGATTGCTTCACAGATGCCGGTAAATGGAGTTATTTTCAGTGACGGTGTGGAAAGCGATTTTCTGGAGTTTAATGCCGGCATTGAGGCGACCATTAGCCCGGCGGAGAAAAAAGGGCATCTGGTCGTGTAGAGGTTTGTACAGGATGGCAATGGGTAATTATGAGTAAGGTACAACCATCAGATGAATTTAAAAAGGAGGAATCAACATGAGCGACCATGTTCAAGACGAAGCGAAAATCCGCAACCAGAAAAACGAGGACGGAGATTCCTTGATGGAAAAAACGAAGCTGGACAACGGCGTGGATATCGAGCCTGAGGCTGACGAATGGATTGCCAAACCTTCACCCGTATCACACGATGATACCCAATCTTCATCGAAGCAATAAGGATGGTGCGTCCCGAAAGGAAACAGGCCAAGACAGATGATCCTTGACGGGGTCATCTGCCTTTTTTGGCATGTGCAGGTTTTGCTGTAATTAATTAAACCTGGAATATACCTTCCATACCAGCTCGCGGCGGCTATTTATCCCTGTTTTGAAGAAAATGGCCTTCAGATGATCCTGTACGGTGTAGGCTGAAATATGAAGTGCGCTTGCCAGCTCTTTGGTCGAAAAGCCTTGAACCATGAGCTGAACCATCTGCCTTTCGCGTTCCGACCATACATATACCTCGGCCATTAGCGGCAGCATATCGGCTGCTTTCATCGGTCCCTTCCTGCTGACGAAGCAGCTTTAGCCACTGCTCTGCTGTTGTATTGGACGACATCGGCAAGCTGTTAAGAGCCTTCTTATGGCGTATTTCATATGGAGCAGTGTTTTTCATGATGTTTAGAAGTCATATCATCTGATAACGAGCTTCTTCATATGATCCAAGCCTTATCCAGCGGCCATTGCGGGTAGGCCTTGGATTTCCTTTCCTGTTGGATTACACTAGAACGAAATGCATAAGGATGACTTTATGTTTGAATTTGGGGAGAAGTCTTAGTGAACAGATCCATTTTGATGCCGTAAAAAAGGTGTAGTTAAATGGACAGGAGAATGAATAAGCCCAAAACCAAGAAAGGGGGAGTATGCTATAAAGGTGCGGATGATGAAAGGGGGTTAGTTATGTCTATCGAAGCGATCATTTTCGACCTGGACAATACGCTAATTCATCGCAAACAGGCGTTTGCGGCATATGCAGAGCGCTTTGTGGAACGTTTTATTGCGGCAGAAGCCCCGGAGAAGAGGGAAGCTATAATCGAGCGGATGCGTCTGGCGGATCAGGACGGGTATCGGGACAAGAGGGAGCTGTACCGCGAGCTGCATGCAGAATTTGAACTGAAAAATCCCGATACGACCGTACAAGAGATGTTAGGCTTTTGGTATGGAGAGTTCCATAAGTTTACGGTATTGATCGATGGGTCCAAGGAAGTGCTGTCCGAACTGCGATCACGTGGTTTGAAGCTGGGCATTATCACCAATGGATCACTCCGTATGCAGCGAGCGAAAATCGACCGGGTGCTGCTGAGAGATGATGTGGATTCCATTATCATCTCAGACGGCGTGCACACTAAGAAGCCACATCCCCGAATATTCGAGCTGGCTCTGAAGGAACTAGAGATTGCCGACCCTGGTCATGCTTGGTATGTAGGGGATCATCCGACCAATGATATTCGGGGTGCGCAAAGTGCCGGCTTACATACAATCTGGCTAGAAGGCTTTATGCCGTGGGAGGAAACGGGCGTCTTACCAGACTATCGAATTGAGAGTCTGCGCGAAATTATCAGTTGCCTGGATCGTTTTAGCTCTTCAACGAATACGGAGGAGGGGGCATATGAGTGTGCAGTAGACTATGATAAAGTGGAGGCTCGTGATGATTGATTATTTGATGAAAAAAAATACAGGCAAGCTGGTGCGCATACAATATGACATCAGCATAAGGTTCAGCATTCTTGCAAGCGCTATCCTGAAGGGATGTTTGATGCACTTCCAGCAGTTTAACGGGAATTTTCCAGCATTAGGGCAGGTGATTGAGCATGAGCGTTCGTAAGAGCATCGACAGGCAGGTATATCGGTCAAAACAGGTGAAATTTCGCTGGAGAATCCGCGCGGTGTATCTGAGTGCTGTACTGGTCGCTATCCTATTGGGCTTGGGAAGCCGGGTGTTCTCTTCCCGTCTGCCTGACTTTGTTACCAGTCATTTTGGGGATGCCTTGTGGGCATGCATGATTTATTTTGGGCTAAGACTGTTGTGGCCGGATCGTCAGTTGTCAGTAGCTCTGTGGGGCGGCTTGTTGTTTTGCTTCGCCGTTGAGTTCAGCCAGTTGTATCAGTCTCCCTGGATTAACCATATTCGCGCGACGACGCTGGGCGGACTGGTGCTTGGCAAAGGATTCCTGACCGTTGATCTGATCAGGTATACGGTTGGTATTGCGGTATCCTGGTCGCTGGATCAAGGCTGTCAAAATCTGGTGGGGATCGCTACACGAATAGGCGACGACAAATCACTTAAATCCCACAAATCACTCAAATAAAAGAAAAGCGAGGGTTGCACTTGAAACAAAAGGGAAAGCGGCACAGGTTGCTCGGTAAGATGATTGGATTGTGTGCGGGGCTCAGCTTAATGTTTGCGGCCACACTTGTTCCAGAGCAGGCGCTGGCCGAACAACAGCTTGCGGCTCCTCTTCGTTTTGACTTTGGTCCGGGTAGCGTAGCTGACGGGTACACCCAGGCCACAGCACAGGATGCTTATATGCCTGAGCGAGGCTATGGATTTTTGGATTTGTCCAAGGTAAGCGAAGAGGATCGGGGCGGAAATGACGCTATTCGCTCGGATTTTGTTCGTGTTCAAGGCTCATCCTTTGTCGTCAATTTACCGCCAGCAGACTACACCCTTTCCCTGATTGCCGGAGACACAGCCGGAAACACAGATATAACTGTAAAAGCCGAGTCCATCGTTAAGGTACAGCCTACGGTCAAAACGGCAGGCCAATTTGTCGAGACAGGATTTGAACTCGCGCTCATCGACGGTCAGCTGGAATTGTACTTCTCGGGAAATGACCCGAAGATTAACGCGTTGGTTATTACACCTAAAGAACAGCGAACGGCTGGAGAGTACCCTTCGGTATACCTTGCTGGAGATTCTACGGTCCAAACCTATAGATCCTCAATGAAGCCTCAGGCGGGCTGGGGGCAAATGATCGCACTGTTTTTTACAGATGAGATCACTTTTATGAATCGTTCGATCGGGGGACGAAGCACGAAGACCTTCCTTGTCCAGGGACGGCTAGATGATATTTTGCGGAATATCCGGCCCGGGGATTATCTGCTTATCCAATTTGGTCACAATGATGCGGCGATCAACAATCAAGAGCGTTATGTTTCACCAGCGGATTACAAGGTTTACTTGAAAACCTACATCCAAGGGGCTATACAACGAGGGGCGACGCCTGTGCTGATTACACCTGTGGCCCGCCGGGATTATGATGCGGCAAAGGCTTCCTTTCGGATTAGCTTCCCGGAATACGTGCAGGCCATGAAGGAAACGGCAGCTGAGACAGGCGTTGCCCTGGTCGATCTTAGCCGGTTGAGTGTAGCATACTATAATACACTTGGCCTGGAGGGAACGCTCCCGTTATTTTTACATTTGGAGCCAGGCGTGTATCCTGCATTTCCGGTTGGAGTGAGGGATGATACGCATTTTCAGGAGTACGGCGCGGAGCAAATAGCCCGATTGGTAGCTCAGGGAATTCGCGAGCTGAATATTCCTTTATCCTCTTATGCACGGGCGGAGGATTCGCAATAAAGCACGATGTCCATTCCGCCATGGTAGCATCGCAATCCGTAAAGCACTGGATCGAATCAGCCGAGACGGAGTCGAGCCGGAACTGGCAGGTAGCGATGATTTTGATCGAAGGCAGGGAATTGCACACGAGTTATCGTGAGACGACAGGAATTTAGGGCTTTAGTCCGTTCATTTGTCAGACCCAGATTTGGAATGGTAGTATAAGGAAAGCTATTACTCTATTGAAACTCTATTCATCTAAAACATATTTTCCAGCAAGCCGATATATGAAGATGAGGCGAGTATATACTCTTATTTCAGCACCCGAGAATGGATGAATATCATTGTATTAGGAGAGTAGAAAAAGTGTCGGATTTGTATACCAAAAAAGAAGTAGAGGAATATGTAACAAACGTGACTCTTGAACGGCCTTTAGGTGTAAGTATTGCAGCCATATTACTGATTTTTAATGGGGCTCTTCTACTGGTGACACAGTTACTGACACTCAATGCCTTGAATGAAGCTTCTACGTTAGTAGGAATTTGCAGGGGGATGTTTCAAGGATTCATCGCTTTGCTTGGCTTTGCCGGGACGACTGCCGGTGTCGGGATGTTGTTTGGCAAGAAGTGGGCTTGGTGGCTGGCTGTGTTTTATTTTACATATGAGACGATGTATTATGTGTGTACCATTTTGTTCATTCCGGATATTTCTCCCATATTGGGCAGTGTACAGTTAAGCCCTGCTCTATATTACATAAAGTATGGTATGCGTATTATTTGGAATTTTTTATTTACTTTGTTTATGTGCCATAGTACAGTGACCAGATTTTTCCAAACCAATGAAGTCCACAAGCGGAGAGCATGTATTGCCCTATTTGTAATGAATGGAGTGATAGTTGGGATTGGCTGGTGGCTGCTGAACTAGGTTCACCGTATAGAAGCCTTCATTAATCCGGATAACAAAGGCTTCAAACGGCTGCCGCGCAAAAGCAATTTTACAAATATCCTTTATCCCCATAAGGCTGGAGTCGATCAAGCCAGGTCTGCTCCAGCTTTGCCAATGCATCTTTGACATCGAAGAACTCGGAATCCTTTTTCTTCAAAATGTCCAGCACTTCAAATTCAAACGCATCTTCGCCATACTCATTCCATTCCTGTTGCAGCTGTCTATTTTTGGATGCACCCATTTGCAATTCAAAACGGCGCCCGTTAAGTGACTTCAAATTTGCTGTGGCAGCGACAAACATTTTTCCATTATCCGTATTGCGAATGCAATAGATTCCAGCCTCTGTTTTTATCTCCATATATTGCTGTACCAGTTCTTTTCTTCGGTTCATTGTAAAATCCTCCTCATTTATTAACGCTGCTCATTAATAATCTTTTAACCAATATTCACTTCCATCCGGCTTGCGATCCAATAGACCGTATTCAATCATATATCTTCGCACCGTGACATAATCGTCATATACTTCCTGTAAAATGGCATTGATCTCCTTCTCATGATACGTTTGTCCCTTTACGAAACGTCCCGCAATTTCACGCAGCACAATTAGCTTGTGCTTTTCCTGTATTTTAAAGGTTTTCAGACGCCCGTCTGTACCGTTTGGAAAATACTTTTTGAGCACCTTTTGCCTTTCGTCTTCTGTAATGTTGTAGCGTTCATCTACCATCCGTGCCTGTACAGGTACTTCGACGATAACGGGAGCGTGGCGGTCCTTCTCTTTGAGCAGCTCCATTAATGTAAGAAACACCTTGGCCTGCCGTTCTTTTTCCTTGAGTCCAAAGCGGTGATTGCGTATGGTTGATGCGCTGCCAATTCCGGTTTCCTTTTGGATCTCCGCATCGCCCATGCCTTGATAAAATAGCTGAAGCAGCCGATTCTGATGATCCGTCAGCCCGGTCAGTTTTTTGTCCAGGGAGATCAAATATTCAAATACTGAACCGTACGTCCGCTCAATATGAAGACGCATGTATCGCTCCGCATCATAAAATACCCCTTGATCCTGATAGATGATGCCTTGCTCGTATCGTTGTCCGTCGAGCAAGCAAACCACCTGCTCACCCTGACGGATATATCCGCGCTTCAAATCTTCGACTCCTGCATTCCAGAATAACTCGGAATGATCCATTTTGGTAAACACCTCGGTTCAATTAATGATTATTTTATAGACAATATAACATTTTGTTTATTTTAAATCAATGGGTGAGGTGGGTGGATAATGATTTCAGTAATATAAATTTATATAATGCTTAAAAAGAAAATTATTGTTTTAGACATATTTTATGGAATTTCAAAAAAAATTCTCTACTTTTCTTATTTCGACAATTTTCGCTATGTACAAATTTAATACGACATTGTTATCATATGTAAACACAAATACAATATATCCTTTTGTAGACGGGAAAATGTAAGCTGAACTTGGGATATATATTAAATTTGATGTACATTTAACTTCGTATTATCACTACTACAAGGGGATGATTCCAAAAATGAAATTTCTTTTGAACGAAGTAAGAAAACAGGAGGGAAGAAAAATAGTTAAGCCATTCGTTTTAACAATGCTTAGCTTATTTGTTTTGTTATCTCCATGGAGTATAGCTTGGTTAACTCAAGGTATAGCGTCAGCAGCATTTTCAGGTGGAATCCCCAAAAAATTTTATCCACCGCCAAACAGGGGTGGATCAATCGGGATACCAGAGGATAGCCAAACACCAAGAACAGAACCATCATCTACACATGAAACAGTAACCATGTCAGATGGCTCGGTTGTACATGTGCAGGTGGATAATTCTAATGTTAATTTCATTCGCAACAATGTAGTCATCTATACCAAAAATCTTGGATTTGCATTATCAGTTAAATTTTACTATGCATCAGTATCTTCTGATACTATAACGGTTGGTTACTTTTATAAAGATGAGAGGGATGGAGCTAAACGTTCGGGAACTTTTACATATTCGGGAATTGTTTTGACCACTCCAGCCAGCCCGCACATTAGTCCTAATATTACAGGGATGACAAATCAAAATATTCTTATCCAATTGGATGGTGTGCCTAACCATTATAAAAAAGAGTATAAAATCGGTGCGAACGGTACGTGGACTCCGTATAATAGCCCATTTCAAGTGTCCCAAAACACTACCATTTTTGCTCGTTGTACAGATAATTACGGGAATATAAGCGCTGTAAATTCATTGGTGATCAACAACATTGATAAAACACCGCCTGCGCCGCCAGTATTCAATCATAGCCCTGCGAATGAAATAGCAAATAATATCAGAGTGACAATTAACTATCCTTCTGATGCAGTGTCAAGGGAATACCGTGTCAATCAAAACGGATGGCAGGCGTACAATTCACCTATTGATGTCAATGAGTATGGGACGCGGATACAGGCACGGGCAACAGATCGTGCTGGAAATGTTTCGCAAGTCACAGAATCGGTGCTGAATTTTATTAATAGAACACCAGTGGCGATTAAGGGCATTCCGGCCACCAAGATTGAAATGGATGAGGGAGCTTCAGTTAAGAATTTATCGGAATACTTTACAGATCCTGATCAGCAGCAGCTTCGGTATTCCGTTACAAATTCAAATTCATCGGTTGTCACATATCAGTTGATTAAGGACTCAAAAGGGAATACCTCCATACTGAATTTGCAACCACAGAGCGCGGGGGAATCGACGATAACGATAACAGCTACAGACCCGTTAGGTAAGTCTGTATCGCAGAAACTTGCTGTAAAAGTTTTGGATACCAAGTATTTAGAACAACTGGCCAAAACTACAGCAGCGATAGCACAAGCAGAGACAACCCAATCACAAAATGATGTAAGTGCAGCTGTAGAACTGATAAACAAGCTGCGTGATCCAGACAGAGGCAAGCTTGTTGAAAGGGTAGTAGCCATACAGAAAATCATTGATGCAAAAGCTGCATATGCGAAGCAATTGGCGGCGGCAACACAGGCAGTTGAACAAGCAGAAAACTCAAAATTACAAACTGAGATTAATATGGCACGTACTTTACTAGTGCATCTCAATGATACAGACAAACAACAGCTTAATGATCGATTGGATCGTATACCTGCTATCGATGATTTGCCCAAGGATATAACAAGTCCTTCCAAACCTAAGAAGTTAGTAGGTTCCAGACCTTCGCCTAACAGCATTACTCTAACCTGGGAAGCATCTACAGATGATGTTGGAGTCGTTGGCTACGATGTTTATCGTGATGGTCAAATGATAGGCAATACCAAGGAATTAACCTTTCAAGTAGACCAATTAGAACCTCAGAAAATATATAAGTTCGCAGTAAAAGCCAAGGATGCGGCTGGTAACTATTCGGAGTTTAGCAATAGCATTAAAAGTGGCCTATCCCGAAAGTATAAATATATATATGACGCTAATGGAAGGCTTGAGCATATTGAACAGGATGGTCAGGTTGTTTTCAAATATCAATATGACTCTAATGGTAACCTGATACAGATTATAAAAGTTAGCAGTTCCAAATAAATGGTAAGTAACTTAATTTAAAGTCGGGAATGGAGAGAAGAACTTGCGATTTAGAACAACTAGACGTCATATAGCAATGATCATGATAATCACATTTATTTTCGGTATAATTAGCGGCTTTGTTCCTCCAAATGTGTTCGGTGCGGGGAATGACAATTCGCAATACTCGGTGGATCAAATGGCTGCCCGCTTTGGAGTCACATCATCTTTTTTGTCAGAACAATTAAGAAAAGGGTACTCATTAAATCAAATTTATACGGCACTATATTTGGCTGAACAGGATCATATAAGCTATGAACAAGCTGTAGCTTCGTTATTCCCTTCAGAAGAGAACAAATCGCAAGCCGTAACAAGCGATGTATACAATAAGCTATCGGATGCTCCATTAGGTAACCTGATTTCCCATAACGTTACAGATGATGTTTATCAAAAAGATGAACCTGATTCGGTGAATAAAGTTACTGAAGATGTATATAAGACGGATTTCCTGAAGCAAAGTCTTATGGCGAATGTGCCGAAGCTTCCACCTATTAGAGAAGAAGCGCCAGTATACAATAAATCATCTTTTAATGAAGCTCCTTATTCTGTTGGCGATGATAAAGAATCTATATCCACTTTATCAGGCAGCTTATCACTGCAAAATACAGATTTAACTCTGCCTGGAAGAAATGGACTTGGTTTTTCTTTGACGCGTCAATATGATACGAATCGGGCTCAATTTTTTGACAAAGGCGCTGAAATTGTTGACAACAGTGCTGCTGTGCAAAACTATTATGTCTACTTTAAGGCAATGATGAAACCTGTTACCAAGTCGTACAAGGTGACCTATCAGCAAAAAAGATGGGTGCAAGAGGACACAAATGGTGATGGGAATGTTGATGTTAACACCTATAATCTTCAGCCAGAAACAAAAGTTATAGGCACATACACAACTTATGAAGCTGCCAGTCAAGCGGCGGGACAAAAAATAACCTATACTACACCCTCGGAATCCAGAACAGAAACAGATTATAGAAGAAGTACATCTAGAAATGATTTTGTCAGTTCCATAAAGTATGATCATCATGGATTTAAAGGGACTCTATCTCGAAGTGGTTCACCTTATGTTATTTCTGGAAGTGAATCTCAGCCTGAGTCTATAGGCGCAGTTGATTCGTGCAGTTTTTTTAGTATGGGATCTTACAACTCTCAAGGATACTATTCAGGTAATAGCATTACAACTTGTGGTAATTCAATGTATCACTCTTCAGCAAATGGATTTAGTGGAACACTTTATGCTTACAATACTTGGTATTCTTCAACTTGTCCGAATTATGATATTTCTAGAGCGAATTCTATATGTTATGTATCAGGAACTAAATATTATAGCGGAGCTATTTCAAAACCAGGATATGATACCCGGGAATGGAGACAAGATTATAGCGGAACCGTTACTAAACCCGGGTTTACAAGTGACATTGGTTATAGCGAGTGGATAAGTAACGGAAAAGGCGGAAGGACAAGAACAGCCTTCACCATGGAAGGCTCACCACAAATTGAAACGATTGTTTCTGAGGGGCTGGAAACGGCTGTTCGCCGACAGACAGCGCTGTTCACAACTATTGCTGAGGCTGAAAAATATAGAGATTTAATTAACAGCAACCCTCGGGCTGAAATTCCGAGTGACGATGGGAATAAATATTATATTGCAGCAGATGCGGATGCTACCGTCTTTGCTGAGATTGTAGCCTATCAACCTTCATTTATTTTTCAAAACCGTACCTATCCTGCCTTAGAAGATCAATTGAACCCTCTGGGTAAGGGGTGGTCCTGGAACTTACCTTATGTAGAAACCAAAGAGGGCAAGCAGTACATGCACTTGGGAGATGGGGGAAGTTATGAAATTGAGGGTGATCAACTTAAAGATTACGACTGGAAGGGACTGACTTTCACCCCCGACACTTCAGTAACAGTTAATGGGGAGAACTCAGCTTATGTATTAACTTCTGTCGATGGAGCGAAAAAACAATATTTCTCCAAAGACGGTCAGTTGCTACAAATTGAAGATGCATATCATAATACGATAAAGTTCAATTATGAACTCAATGCTACTTATAAACGCAAACTGCTTAGTAAGGTAGAAGATGCAATCGGCAACTCGATTGATATTCAATATACGGCTACAGATGTTACTCTGTCTAAAGGAAACCGGACTGTTGTTTATCATAAACATACAGAGCAAGGTGTTGAATTACTGGATTCAGTGACAGATGCCGAAGGCAGAAAAACCACATACTCCTATACATTGGCACCTGCCAAGTTTAATTTGAGCGCGTCTCATCCTGAAAGACAAATCTCTAATCCATACGCTTTGTTAACCAAAGTATTTCATCCTACGGGTGCCTCTACTTTGTATACTTACGAAGACCAGCCAGTAAAACGCTATATTGGCTCCAATTCGATAAACGAGGCATATAGAGCGGTCTCACGTGTAGATCAAATCACATATGAAAACAATCAAACTGAAAACTATAATCGGGAAACGATTCATTATAATTCCGATATGGGTGAGAGCTATGTAAAAGATACTTCGTTCTCTACCGTAACAGATAATGGATTAGTTCGTTCAACATTCAATTATAATAAAAAGTTTATTAGTGCAGACACACCACCACAGTATTATCTGGATCAATCTGTGGTTAAAGCAGGAGATTCTGAAAAGAGCACAGCTTATCAATACGGCAAGCAGGTGACAGGCAAAGCCTATACCGTACCTGTTCCAACCCGTACTTCGTCCAGCAATAATCAAAATGGAGACGTTTTGACAACGGCTGCTGAATATGATGATTACGGTAATATTACAAGCTCAGTGGATGAAAAAGGTTCGCAAACTGCGTATACGTATGACGACAAGCACAGGATTAAAACCGTTACGGAACCGATTGATTCCCAAAGCACTGGAGTAACAGAGTACACGCGTAACCCACAAGGGAAAGTAACGCAGGTCATCGTCTCCAAGGATCATTCCGGGGGAGAATTACTACAAAAAGTAAATTATTCGGGTATCGATGCTTACGGAAATACAACGGTTCAGACGATTGCGAATGGCAACAAATCTGTGACTACAACAACGGAATATAGCAGCAGTTACGACCATGCTTTTCCAACGAAACAAAGTGTAGAGGTTACAAATATTGATGGAGAAAAATCTACAGTAACCATTCAGTCAGATTATGATAAGTCAACTGGTTTAATCACTTCCTCGCTGGATGGGAAGGGTCAGAAAACCGGGTATCAATATGATGCTCTTGATCGCGTAAAGGCTGTAACCTACCCGGACGGTAAAAGTATCCGTTTAGCCTACGATGATCTTGAGAACACCGTCACGGTTACGAATGAGCTGGGGATACGAACCAAAACACGTTACAATGCTTTGGGCTGGAATGTCGAGTCAGGGCTGTATGAAGGTAACGATTATGTGATCAAGTCCAAATCAGCTTATGACGCTAACGGAAGATTAGTGTCCAGTGAAGATGCACTTGGGCATCTGACACGCTATGGCTATGACGCTTGGAACCGTACAACCTCGACGGCCTATGCGGACGGTTCAGAAGCAGTAGTTAAGTATGATGATGCTCTACGTCAAGTAACTCAACGAGACGGTGAGCTTAATGAACAAATTCAAATCTATGATAAATGGAATCGTCTGGTGCAAAACAAAGAAAAATCAGCAATGGACGGTAACGAGAAAATAACTTCCAAGATAGAGTACGATGCTGTAAGCGATCAGATTTTGAAACAGACCGATGCGAATGGAAATGAGACTCAGTTTTCGTATAATGCCTTGGGTGATCAAACATCTGTGACAGAGCCCAACAGTGAAACGACGAAGTACACTTACGATATGCTGGGTAATCTCACTCGGATCACATATCCGGATGGTCAGGCCAAGGTGAAGTCGTATGATGAACTGGGTAGAGTGATTCAAACCAAAGACGCGAAGGACCAGATCGAAAAGCGCTATTTTGATGCTAATGGCAACTTATCCAAAAAAATAGATCGCAACGGGAACGTCACTTCTTTTGAATACGATAGCCGTAATCGATTAAAGTCGCGTGTAGGTAAAGATGAGACTGTCAGCTATGTATACGATGCTGCAGGCAAACGCCTAAGCATGACAGATCAAACGGGTACAACATCCTATGCGTATGATCCGTATACGGAGCAACTGAACACCTTGTCTTACCCGGATGGTCTAAAGCTCTCCAATCAGTATGATTCGAATGGAAATCGAACCGAAATGACAGGACCATTTGGCGAGCAAGTAGATTATACGTATGATCTTTTGAACAGATTGAAGACCGTAGGCAACACAAAAGATAAGCCTGTTTCGGAATATACCTATACCAAAAATGGATTGCTGGACTCAACGATATCTGCCAATGGTTATCGCCAGCAAAATCAATATAACGGGATTCAGTTAGTTGAATTGAAGCATACACGATCCAATGCGGAAATCAATAGCTTTCAATATAGCTACGATCCTGGCAAGAATATCACGAAACGCACTCAAAATGGTGTAGAGGATTCCTTTACGTACGACAAGTTGAATCGGATTGTTACTTCTAGCGAAAATCAGGATGCATATTCGTATGATGCCAGAGGGAATCGTCTTACAATGGAAACGGAGAGAGCTCCGCATACAAAGCCGAGGGAGAACAGCTTTGACGATCAGAACCGATTGACGCAGGTCAAGATCGGCGGAAAGCTCGTAGAGTACCGATACAACGGGGATGGATTACTGACAGACCGTATACAGGATGGCATTCATACCCGATACTACTATGATGGAAACAGTGCGCAAATCATAGCAGAAGCTACGATTGAAAATGAAAAACCTGTTTTAAAAGCCAATTATATTCGCGGTCTGAAATTAGAGGCCATAGCATATGCAGATCAAACAGAAGCCTATCCGGTCTATAATGGTCACGGAGACATCATTGAGATCAGGGATTCCTCTGGAGCTTTATTAAATCAATATCAATATGATATTTGGGGCAATGAAGAGGTCAAGGAAGAAAAAGTCCACAATCCATTCCGTTACTCTGGCGAACTGTGGGATGATACAACAGAGCTGCAATACCTGCGCGCCAGATGGTATGATCCTGATAGTGGAAGATTTATTAATGAGGATCTATATGAAGGAGAAACAGAAAAACCATTAAGTTTAAATTTGTATACGTATGTAACAAATAACCCACTAATATTTACTGATCCAAGTGGACAAGACCATGTATTTAGTCAAAATTATTACAATTATCTTATGCATGTTATGGAACACGGATCAAAAGGTAACTCTCAATGGGCGAATGCTCGATTAGATGAAGAAAGATATTATGTGGATCCGAATAACTCCAAAGATATAGTGTCGTATAATGAATTAATCCGTGCTGATGCAAATGCAAGAGAAGATTATACTTCTGAGTTTATTATGGATACCATAATTAGTGCAGGTGTAGATGGTTTCATTATTAAAGGTGGAACATCTATAGGTAAATCGCTTGTATCAAGGGTCTCACGTTTATTTACAAAGCAAACAGCGATTGAATTGGGATTTGAAGGAGGAAAGGCTGGTGAACAATTCTTAGCGAAATCACTTGGCTCTAAGCAAACGCAAGTATTTTTTAATACATCACTTGGAAGACGATATATCGATGTCATGAAGGATGGGATAGCTCATGAAAGTAAGGTAGGATACACATCTTTAACTTCATTTGTAAAGAAACAGATTCAAAAAGATGCTGAGCTAATTCGGACGGGAGACATTGAAGGAGCGGTTTGGCATTTTTACAAAAGTGGCATTACTGGAAAGGTAGGAGCAACTAAACCTTTGTTAGATATGCTCGATGCAAACGGTATTAAATATATAATTGAGAAAGTATATAAATAGGAGGTCAAACAAAATGGATTATAAATTAATGCAACCACCTTTTGAGATGAAAGAGTATTCAGAAATGAGTAATAAGGAAGCTAAAGAACATTTTAATTGGTTTAAACAACAAATACCTTCGCGTTTAGAGCAACTTGGTGCATTTTCACAGATACATCTGGATTATAGTGATCGTTCGCTAATAGATATTTGGGAATGGTATCTAAGGAATGTACAGATTCAAAGTAAAAGTGTTTCGGAATTAGAAGAAGAGCATTCAGAAACCGAAGAATGGTTGAAGGGCTATATATATGAAAAAAAACTCGACACTGAATCCCAAGCTTTTACACTGGATATTGCCATTTATCTAGGAGAGGTTGTAAAAAGTAATCACAGTGGGTTGGATTGGGGGGTTGTTTTTAAACCTAAGTCGTATGTTAGCGTTAATCGCCCTGTTATTATTGGATTCAGGAAAAAAGATATGGATGTGATCAGGATTGTATCGAATAAAATGCATGCAATTTTAAAGGGACAACGTAACCCTAATGCATTATTTGATATTTATCATACATGGGAAGAGTTTATATAAACAATCAATCTAATTGATTTCTATGAAGATGACTGATCATATTTGGATTTGAATAAACAATGTATTGAAAATATAAATCCTATTTTAACCACATGCATAAGCTCTTGCATGTGGTTTCTTTTTATCTCGAAATAAACTCCCGATCAAAATGGTGTAGAGGATTCCTTTACTTACGACAAGTTGAATCGGATTGTTACTTCTAGCGAAAATCAGGATGCATATTCGTATGATGCT
>NZ_JAFFQR010000112.1:421902-567414 GCF_020736845.1 Paenibacillus farraposensis | reverse complement strand
GGCATTCATACCCGATACTACTATGATGGAAACAGTGCGCAAATCATAGCAGAAGCTACGATTGAAAATGGAAAACCTGTTTTAAAAGCCAATTATATTCGCGGTCTGAAATTAGAGGCCATAGCCTATGCGGATCAAACAGAAGCCTATCCGGTCTATAATGGTCACGGAGATATTATTGAGATCAGGGATTCCACTGGAGCCTTGCTGAATCAATATCAATATGATATTTGGGGCAATGAAGAGGTCAAGGAAGAAAAAGTCCACAATCCATTCCGTTACTCTGGCGAACTGTTGGATGATACAACGGAATTACAATACCTGCGCGCCAGATGGTATGATCCTGATAGTGGAAGGTTTATTAATAGGATACGTATGAAGGAGAGCTTGACAATCCGCTGAGTTTGAATCTTTATACGTATGTGACGAACAATCCAGTGGTTTGTTTTTTACGAGGTATAGCATTCAAAGTACGAAAATTTAAGGATTTAAAGGGGACGTATTCTTTAGAAAGTCACTTTTATTCTCATTAGATAATGTGGAAAATCGTCTGTCAAGGCCTTGAAGCATTTACTTCATCCTTGGCAAACGATTTTCTCGCCACCCAAACGTTATTCTAGCATTGCAGGACCGCTACGCCGCGCACTATAGAATCAAGTAAGTGGCTTCATGTCACTATTGATTAACAATAGACGTCAAGTTACGTGATTAGCAACAGGAGTTCCCAGAAAGGATTTTTATACTACGTACTCAATGTGCTGGACAAAAGTTAAAACAACTTATCTTGAATAACCTCGGTATTCCTATTTTTCCTTACTAGCTCTTTTTTTACTCTTTCCACCCACGTATTAACTTGTTCTGAATTTACATTTAATTCATTACATATTTCACGATGTGATTTGTTTGATAGCATTAATTCTTTTAGACTAGGCTCAACTAAATTAAATGCATCATTGCTGTTTTTTTCTGTTTTTTTAGTTTGGTTATTATTAATATGTTCAAAATCACATTCTAAGAGTAGACCCTTAATATCGTATTTCAACTGAGTTTTCAAAGCCCTGACATAAGGGTTATTTGAGTTTGCTTCAAGTAACGCCTTATTTCCCTCCAAGGCTTTATTTGCTTCGCGAACAAATATTGGTACCCATTTTTGTTTAATATTCTCTTTAGCACCCTCCCATGTCCCCCCGGATGTTGAGGATGCCACAACTACAGTAGCTTTTGATTGGCAGTAAATATATTTATTTCTGGCCATTGCATTAAACCCTTGGAACCTAGCTCTTGGTTCTACGGAAGATAGCAAAATTAAGCGGTCCTCATCTATTTGTTTTCTGATTTCTTTTTTTCGTACCCATTTTTCTAAATCAGAATGTAGATAAGATATAGCAAAACCTCCCGATTTTATTGCTTCCTCTTGTGCAGTGATGTCAACACCCTTCGCCCCTCCTGAAACAATGGCAAACCCTTCGTTCGAAGCGTCATTTACAAAATTTCTTGTAAACTCCAAACTTTCTTCATCAGCATTCCTGGAACCAACCATACCTATTGCCTGCTTCGTTAAATTTTTAATATTCCCAGAATAAAAAAAATGGGATGGTGATTGTTCCTTTAATCGCATTCTCAAAAATCTTGGATAGTCACTATCTGCTCTAGTAACAACAGATATTCCTAGCGAATTTAGCACTTCTAATTCTTTCAAGATTAGCTCAGCTTTCTCAAGTCGTACAACGATTCTATCAGCAGTTTCTTTATCCAAAAATAGATCATTCATCATTGCTAAACTTGTTTTATTAAATAACTCAGCAGGGCTTTTATATGTTGAATCTTTTATTTGACGAGCTAATTTATTCCATTGAAGAAGAGTAAAAGCTTTAACTTCATTTTGCTTTATCAAATTTGACGTTAATAACAATGTAGCCAAAGCATCATTAGTAAGTGTTCGCACTACTTTTCACCTCAATCAACCCATAATTTATATTTAATTCTTATTGTCACTGTCTCTTTGGGATTTAACGGCTACTAAACCCATAACATTACGACATCCTTGTTGTTTTAAAAATTCAGCGAAAGTCCAGATTGACGCACCCGATTGGTAAAGATCATCAACAATAATTACATCTTTATCTTCAACAGTTTGGGACAAATTAATGTTATCATTATTAGCGTAGATACCCTTCCATAAACTTATTTTATCACTTACTGATAATGTTTTAGTTTTTGGTTTTTCTTTTGTTAAAGTTCCTGTTAAGAATAAACCGCCGATCTGGGACTGAATAAATCTAGCCATAGCCCATGAGAGTTTATTTTGCTCTTCTTCAATAGAAGGGATAGTAGTAATTAGCAAATTCTCTTTATCAATAATCGGTAGGTATTTAGAGCATTTCATAACAGCACTCGTTAATGTTACTGCATAAATTTTTGCTGTTTCGTCATCTATTTTACCTTTAGGATATTGATACTTGATTTGATACTCTGCCTCTCCTACTTCAGTGCGTTCCTTTGTATCAAACGAAATGTTCCAATCAGCTGCCACACAGTAATCTAGTTCATCTATAAAATCATCTTTTAAATTTTTATTTAAACTTAACCATAAATGTGAGTTGACTTCATGTAGCCACTCAACAAATTGATTCAGCACATTTGAGTCTAAATTCTCTTTAGGTATCCAAAGTGAGTAGTTTCCTTTAGATGTTACATTCCATTTTTTGGGACTCAAGGATACAAAAGCATTTTGTTTACAGCTAATAAACGATGCCCATTTCTTAGAATAAGTAACTATAGTGATACCACCATTTTCATTTTCAAATACGCTTACCTTAAATTCACTTCTACTACGAGTAATAGTTTCATTAATCATATTAAGAATCCCCTTTTTAATAGAGCTATGATCTCTAGGAAATTAGCCAAAACCAGTAAAAAAACTTTTAGATGGTTAAGCAAATATGTAAAGCGTTTAGAATTTTGGCATCGAAAAACCTCTTTTCAAGACACATGACATGTTAGCTTACAAACTCAATCTGAGAATTTAGTTAATGGAAGTAATTTTATGCTTTTTAGTAATTAATGAGTATACAGGTATCATGGACAATTTTTAGAATAAAAATTGTCCATGATACCTAATAGATGGAGAGATCTCTGAATTATAGCCATTCTTTGCACCTTCGATATTGATTATATCGAAATTTATCCAAATATAGAAACAAAAAAAGGGGATTTCCCTCATTTATTTTGCTAATAGACCACATCGTTATTAATTTCCATGTCTAACTAACAGTAAGCAGTACCTCACATGCTTCATCACGGAGATGGAATATGCGGATGAATTAGTGTATTCATCTAAAAATAGAATTTGGGTATCCCAATTCAGTGCTTGCTACAACACGAGACAGTAGCTCGTGTTGAAACTGCCTAATAGCCGAAGAAAATAGGGCAATTCAAAAGAAAATAAAAGTAAGTAAATTACAGGGCGATGATTCTTCTTAAATTTATGATCAAATGGGGTACTGATTTTTTTTGTATCGTATTTTTAAAATTCATTTTCAATCAAGAGCAAATTCTGAACACCATCTTACTAATTCATCAGTTGGTGTGAGAGGATCGCCTTTTCGGGTAGTCCTACCTTGCTCAGAAATCAAATGCAAATTTTCCTTTGCTCGAGAACATATAACATACAGCAGTTTCGATGTTTCAACAGCTCTTTTATTAACGTCACCATATACTAAATCCCAATAGGGTATATATCCATTTAGCAATCCAAATGCAATGACTGTTGTAAACTCTTCTCCTTTTACTCCATGATATGAGTTAATCACGACTCCCTTTTTCTTTTGAAAATATTTTTTAAAAGAATTCATATCAATTGATAAATTATAATTATCAATTCTATCATTAACCTTATCTAAAAAGTCAGTATATGTTTTTTTCAGATACGTTTCTTGCTCAATATCAATCTTACACAGTGATACTAGTGATTTAACCGTATTAGTAAATGTCTCTATTCCGTTTTTTTCGCATATTCTTGCCCCATTAATAGATTTCAAAACAGAATAACAATCTACGTAGTCAGGAAGGGCTAATTTATAATCATTCGATAAAATAGAGATAATTTCGTTTGCAATCCTTTTTCGGAAATCACTATTTCTGCCTGGCTTGGTAAACTTAATTTGTGAGATTAAGTAAAAAACATTCATGGGATCATATTTGATAGGTGTCATATCCGGCGCATCAAAACTGACATCTGGTAATAACTCCCGCAATTTTTTGCTAATGGGATAAAGTAACCACCATTGTGGTGCAATTACACATATTTCATTTTCAAGAACTCCAGACTCTAATTGATTATGGATAATTGCAGCAATTTATTGGAGATATCATTTTTATTCGTGAGCCTATCATATGTTATTATGCCCTTCGTATCCCTAAGTTCTGATTCTGAAGAAATAACTGAAGAAGCGATTTGGAAATTTGAATAGAAATTAATAACTCTTTGGGTCGAACGATAGCATCCGTCTAGATGATTTACCTCGAAGTTGGTTCCAAATAAACTGTCCAATTCGGCTTTGTTTTTGGCTCTCCCCCCAATACCACCATATATAGCTTGATTTATATCACCAATGAAAAAGTAACGTATTGCATTATTTTCACGAAATATACTGCCTAATATATGATATTGCAGTTCATGGGTATCCTGGTACTCGTCAACTTGTACGCTCCGCAATAGATTGGATAGATTTTTACGAATAAAACTATTCTGACTCAACAAATCATGTGACAATTGTAATATCATGTTAAAATCAATTTCTTTGTTTTCTTCCAGTCTTTTGTTATATTCTTTAACAACTGCAGGATATGCAAACGGATTCTGACCAAAACTAAGACGGATTTGTAATTGGTTGCAGATTTCGCTGGTATATCTATTTTGTACAAACTCATCAATGATTCGATATCCGCGGCTAATTCGCTTTGAATACATTGAGTAGGGTCTAATAATAAATTCTAAGCAGAACTGATGTATGGTTCCTGCCCATACATTCCGTAAATCAATATTAAAGTTTAAAAGTCTACTCTTTATTTCTTCTGATGCACGATTAGTATATGTAATTGCCAAATTCAATTTATTAGAAGTTGAATAAATAGTTGCTAGATACGCTAGCCGATATGTGAGGGTTCTAGTCTTACCACTACCTGGGCAAGCTGTTAGTATTAAGTTTTTATCACATGTACAAATTTGCTTCTGTTTGGGGTTCAAGTCATTTAAGAACCATAAGTGCCTGTTGTCCATTTGTTATCACCACAAGAAAACTTCATCAATTTTTTGTATAAATATTGCAGGTTGATCTTTTGGGAATGTATTGCAATATTTCTCGATGACATTTTCTTTATCCTTTAAATTTTGAATGCAAGTTATATCAGAGAGAATATCCTGTGCTGCTAAATTGCTATCTGGATAAAAGGTCAGAGAATACCTTACCATTTTTAATTTTATGTCTATCGTAACTACCTCTTGACACGCATATGCAATTGCATCTTGAATGTACTCGGGAATCTCTACAGATTCATCTACCGTATTTGCTAGTAGCGTGGCATACCATCCCTTGCCAATAGAATTTGCTAAAGTTAAAACACTATTAGCACAGTCCTTTCCACCAGTTTTTAGTGCCTCTTTATGTCGATTAATAGTCGTTTCTTGAGTATAAAGGGATTGAATTATGTCTTTCACAAAATATTTATTATTTGTATACTTTGCAAATTCAATTTCAAAGGTATTAGTAGCATAAAAGGTGGATACCCACGGATTTGTGGAAAATAAACCATCAAGCTTTGTTTTCCTGGTTTCTCCTTTTTTTTGGGCATTTTCACTGTAATGTGAGCTATCTTCAGCAACCGCCTGAATATCTCTATCCGTAATAATGGAGCAATACCGTTGAATTCTCACATTATCAAATAAAGATGCAATGTACTCAAATGCTGTACCTCCTACATTAATTAACCCAATTCCAAGTTCATCTAGGGAAACGCCTAATCCCTTCTTGACCAAGGTGGGTATTAAAATTTCTTCACCATCACCTTCGACAAGTAGAACTCCTTTTGAGAATAAGAGTACCGAACGTTTGGCATCTAAGTACCTCTCAATACATTCAGATAATTTCAAGTTTTTCAAACGTAACTTATTTTCTCCAAAGTCATCAAGTTTCTCAATGGGTTGCATTACATGAGACACGACTCCCTTAGTTTTAATTAAGTTAATTTTACTGATTTCAGATGCTTCCGAAAGATGGGCTGAATGAGTGGTCATAATCACTTGAGTATAATCTTTAGTTAACTTCAAGTTGTCGAAAAGAGTTTTTTGTATATGAGTGTGAATATGCGCCTCGGGCTCCTCAATAATCATGATGTTAATAAGCTCACGTGTACGGTTGAATTTAAACTCAACTAGTTTTAAAGCCATATAAATCATATTGAGATGGCCAAGTCCCAACAATTCCATATCGTTTTGGTTAGAAGGTTTTATGGATAAATATCTTGATAAAGCATTTATTTCATCATTTAATTGCGACTCTAATGCGATTTCAGGGGAGTATACCATCCCAATCATATCCATAAGTTTGGAGTTAATTTGAGTGCCTATTTGACCAATTTCCTTTACCTCTGAAATTGATAGGTTTAATTGATTAATATTATCTTTTATTCTCTCAATGTCAGTTGGATCGATTTGAGCTTCAATAGCCTCTACTATTCTTCTGATAGGATTCCTTGGTTTTCGCATTTCATTTGCTACATCCCGCAAAGCATCTACAAACATAACGGTAATATGATTCTGAACATCAGTAATGTTTAACTTGCTTCCCAAAATAGCCGTGTCATCATCATCGGGATTACTATAAGTTCCTGTCTCAAAATCACCTACTATTGTCTTGTATACCGTAGGGTCTGTAAAATCCGTTTGGGAACGCGAGGTGTAATAAAATTCGTAGTCCGATAGCTTAACTTCTTTAAGCAAATCTTCAAATTCTTCCTTTGTTTGTGCTTCATACAATTTCTTGCGTACAGACTTTAGCGGACGGATAAAAAGTGTAACTGTTCCAATATCACCAGTACCGCTATTAATATATGAGTTGAGGAAAATTTGATTTTCATCTTCAGGTACAATTTCAGAGCAAACCTCTGTCTGCTTATCAACGGATGATATATCTACGAAAACCACAGAAATTATGATCCAGTGTCCTCGCCATTCTCCGAGATCATAGGCAAAGTCGCTTTCTTTCATTCGTTTACTATTGTAGTAATACGAATCGTCTAATAGTAGTCGTAATGCAGTTACCGCATTCGATTTTCCTGAATCATTTTCTCCAATAATTGTATTTGCCCCTTGAGAAAAATTAAACCTAGCATTTTTTAAGTTTTTATAATTAACTATTTGCAGGTACTTTAAATACACATTAAAGCCTCCCTTTCGCTATTATCTGTCCCAATGGTTCATATAATTTAATGATTCGACAATCGCAGGAATAAACCTCCTAAAAAAATCCATGTCAATCCATTATGGTTGAACTTATAAAAAGGCAGAGTGATAATAAAGGATTATATTGACTTTTTGTCCTGACAATAATATATTATTGTCAGGACAAAAAGCGAGGTGAAGAGATGTCCTCTAAAAAGATGGGGCGTCCTCCATCTGACAAGCCCAAAAGCAAAACAATTGAGATTCGTGTCGATGAGGAAACAATGAGCAAACTTGATGCCTCCGCTGAAAAGCTGAATACGTCACGTTCTGCAATTGTGCGCAAAGGGATTGAAAAGGTGTATGACGAGCTCCAAAAATAAAGAAGGAAGCAGCGTGAGTCCGACGAAGAACATCGCTACTTCCTATCCCGCAACCGCTTGAATAAGCAGACTGCATAAATATCCTACCATGTGCAGGAATCTCATTCAAGCGATGCGATGATAATAAATGGGAGGATGAACATGAAAACCATTTTGGAAGCCCTGTATCGCGGACAAATTAAACCCGACGAGATCATTGTTCCGTCTCAGCCGGAATACCGCTCTGTAAGCCGACAAGTGTCAGCGCAGACGGTGCAGTGGCGTGAACGATTAGGTGAGGAAGTATTTCGTGAACTTGAGGAATATTTTGACCTGTGCGATAGCGCAAGTAGTATGCATGTGGAAGCTGCCTTTCTTCACGGTTTCAGGCTTGGAGCGAACCTGCTTATTGAGGTCATGAGCAATCGGGAGGAGTTGATTCCAGATGCAAATTCGAGCATGCCATTATGATGATAATACCGACATACTAACCGTTATTGGTGCGGAGGGGATTATTTACCACTATCCCTGCTATGAAATTGAAAATTCAATAGAAATGCTTCCAGAGGCGCGTTCCTATTTAAGATGGATGAAGGAAAAGGAACCCTATACATTCGCTGAGCTTGTCATTCAAGGCGATTTGAAGCAATTTGCTAAGGGGTACAGTCGAGAGTATTTAAAGCAACAAAATGACTTGGAGGATCAGCTTACGATTCATTTCCAAGACAAAACCTATGCGCAAGCGATTGCCAGAGAAATGATGATGTACAGAGATTAAGTGAGATGTTGACTATGTGTTGAATAAGAGAAGCGAATGTAGCAGTAAACTTCAGTCCATTTAATTTCAAATGGGTACTGTTGAAGGCGAAATGCTGCTTGTTCGCTTCTCTTTTTTTCTCGGCTGGTAAATGTCAAAAACGACATGAGACGACTGTCTCGTGTTGTAGCAAGCACTGAATTTGGTCTCCCAAATTCGCTTGTCAGGGGTGTGCCCCTGATACCCCCACCATTTCCACAGTATTTTTCTATATGCTACATGTCCATTTTTAACCACTCTAAAAAAGCTTCAACAGTGATCTCTCCACGCAGACAAGCATCCCGATTGAGCTTCGCAAGCTCAGCCCACTGATAAAAAATATCTTCTGTAGTTTTTCCATATCGAATCCAGGCAAAGCGTCGTTTATATTCCCTTGTATATGCTTTGAGCGCTGGCGAATCAGCCTTTTTTCGTTCCCACTGGTTCAGTGCGCCGATTTCCTTGCAGGTTTTTGTAGGGATGGCGAATGGACGCTCACAATATTCCGCATTTTTGTTTCGGCTCAGTACAAAGTAGCGACCACAATTTTTACATATTCGAAAAGGCAGCTCACGGCGAAGACATTCACGCACGAAAAAGTCAGGCATATCCAACAGGCTCCGAACCTTCAGCACCTCTGTAAATGTCCCTTCCTCCATTAGGGCATAGCGAAGTTGTAATGATCCAAAGGCAAAGCGTGGGGAACTGTTGCTACTAGCTGTATAGAACCTGCTTAGCTTCCCTTGAATCGGCTCATCAGCTACATCTACATCCAGTACATCATTCCAAAGTACTCGGAGTTGCTTCTGTGTTTTTTCAAGTGTTTTAGGTAGTTGTATCAGTTCGTCAGAAGCAAGCATATTTTCCATATTAACATACGCTTGTTGCCGCGCTTGCTTTAGGCGTTCTGTCCATTCTAAGCGTAAATAAGCAAAATACGGATGGTAGCTGTTCAGCAAAGCCAGCCCTTCCATGATCGGCTTTTCCAGCCGTTTTATTTTCTCCGTTGCCAGTTGCTGTAGATCAGTTTGCAGGCGCTCTGTAATGTCGTAGATCGGCTTAACGTCAAGTTCCATCCACTCCAGAACGCTTTGAGACAATGGATAGTGCGTATGCTTAATATGACCAGCAGGGCCGTGGAGGAAATGCTCCTGACCATCGGCAATATAGATTTCAAAGGTATAACTCATGTCGCACCTCTTTTTAGACAATCAAATAATATTTAAAGTGATTATATGTTTACGTTGACAAGAGGTCAAGTGAAGTGTAGCATGATAATTAAATAGACAATAATTATATAATTAATTTAATTGTCTATTTAATGTTTCAGAAAGGAGAAGCGAAGTAGTAGCTTGTTCTTTGGATAACTGAATAGCGTAGCGAGGAGGGCATGCATGATTGATGAGCAAAAGCGGCTGTCGCTGTTTTCACCGTCTGTTCCTACTGGAGTAACCCAAAGGGAAATAAGTTTTCGCAATCATTCCGTAGAAGACTTGCAGCAACGCAAGGTACAGCTTGGGAAAACGATATACATCGTGCAAAGCTGCTACATCGGCAAGGACACGCTCAGGGACAAAATCAGGCGGCTTGTTCTGCGAAAATGGGAAGACGAGCAGCATTAGGACACATGGACTTACTTTTTGGGAATCCACAAGATTCCCTGATTTTTCAGTGGAGCTGTCCATTATTTTGAAGGAGCAACGTTTGAAGTTCCTCGCTACGCTATTTGTGGAAAGAACAGGAATTTGGCTTGGAAATCCATTATACTGAAATCAGCCGATTTGTTGCTGGGAAAGGATGGAGGATGAAGAAACAGCAGCGAACAAGAACAGCCATTTATTGTCGTCTCAGTTGGGACGATGAGCAGAGTGGTGAAAGTATGAGCATTGAAAATCAAAAGATTTTGCTCCAGCGTTTTGCCAAAGAGCATCGCTTTGAAGTAGCGGATATTTATGTGGATGATGGCTGGAGTGGCACGAACTTCGACCGCCCTGATTTCCAGCGTATGAAGCAGGATATTGAGAGCGGCAACATTGACATTGTACTGGTGAAGGACTTGAGCCGCTTAGGGCGTAACCAGATTGAAACCAGCTTGTGCATTCAGGTGTTTTTCCCTGAATATCAGGTACGCTTTATCGCTGTCAGTGAAAATATTGACACTGCCAAAGGTGAAGACGACTTCATGGAGCTGCGCAACCTGTTCAATGAATGGTTTGTCCGCGATACGAGTCGAAAGGTCAAGAGCGGCTATCGACAGCGGGCTTTAAACGGGACTATACAGGCGCTTTTGCTCCTTATGGCTATCGGAAGGACGAACAGAACAAGCATAAGCTGGTTCCAGATGAAAATACCGGGGTAGTTGTGCAACGTATTTTTCGATTAGCAGTCGAAGGTCACAGTCCTTACAAAATCGGCAGGCTGTTAAAAGCAGACTGCATTTTAACCCCACGTGCTTACCTAGCCGAACAGCATCAGCGTTACTTGAAGGTCGTCAACACCAAGTATCCGTATGATTGGGGCGCAACAACCGTCAAGGTCATTCTCCAGAACAAGGTGCATCTGGGACATATGGTGAGCCATAAGACGACGAAGCCTTCTTTTAAGCGAAAAGAAACCGTCACGGTACCAGAAGAGGAATGGATTGAGGTTCTGCATACGCATGAGCCGCTCATTGACGAAGAAACCTTTGCTTTAGCGCAGAAGGTCATTCGCGTAAAGAAGCGCCCAACGAAGGAGGGCAAGCACCAAATTTTTGCGGGTTTGCTGAAATGCTCGACTTGTGGACAAGGGCTATCCTTTGCTCGTGGTGGCAGTAGTAAAACGGCTGGTGGTAAAGGTGGACGCGGCAGCTTCGCATGCAACCAGTCCAGAACGCGCGGCAAAGCCTATTGCAGCTTTCATTACATTAGCTACATGGATATTTACGAGATTGTTTTGGCAGATATTCAGCGGCATGCCTGGATTGCCAGGGAGCAGGAAAGCACCTTTGTGGAGATGGTGGCGACCATGAGTCAGAGCCAGCAGAAGAAGCAGTGGGGAACAGCAATTAAAGAGCGGGATAAGCTGGTTAGGCGGGGAAGTGAGCTGCAAACGATTCAACGGAAGCTGTATGAAGACAATGCTTTAGGAAAAATCACAGACGAGCAATATGTGGCGTTGTCACGAGATTTTACAGTAGAACAAGCGCAATTGAAGGAGAGGCTCAAGCTGCTGGAGGAACAGCTTCAACAAGCCGAGAGCAAGCGAGAAAATACGACTCGATTTTTGGAACTGGTACGAGAGTATACGGATATGAAGGAATTAACGAAACCAATATTGAATGAACTGATTGATAAGGTTGTTGTATATGATGCTGAGAAGGTGGATGGCAAGCGTATACAGCGCATTGATATTTACTACCGATTCGTCGGTCTAATTTCGTAAACAACAGAGGTTCTTACCTCGTTAAAAATAGATTACTCCGCTGAAGTATGTTGACCCGAGCGGAAACTTCTCTTTTGAAACCACTGATTATCAAGAACTTAGAATATTACTAAATGAAGCCAGGTTCAAAGCGAGTTATTCCAAAAAGAATCAGTATTATCAGGTATACAAGGACTTCATACGGAAACGATACGATTTTGAATCTATCTTTGGAGGTGCAAACCAGTACAATTACTTATATGACTTGGTAACGGGAACGAGTGCCTATAAGAATAGTGCTGGCAAGTCTGATTGGGCTAGAGAACAGCTGTTAAGTGCATATCAGGATTGGACAGATGCGGAAGTTCTTGAGATAGCTGCTAGTGGAATGATTGGTGGAGAATCTGAAAGATCTGCTGGTAGAGGGAGGTATAGTAGTAAAGGAATATCATCAAGCGACGTTTTTGAACTAAGAAGGGGAAGTGGAGAGCCATATCAGAATCATAAAATTGTAACCGGAAGGAATTTAAACCCAAAGGGTGAACCAAATACCTCAGTAGATTTATATAATAAGGATGGTGTTCTAACACAAAGAAGATATTATGGGTCTGATGGAAGAGCACAATTAGATATTGATTATGACCATTCAAACGCAGATGGAACTCATACTTTCCCACATAGACATGAGTGGGATTGGACTCAGAAAAAACCTAGGCAATAGTAATAATTACGAGTTGGAGGTTAAGTAAGTGTCAAATATTCACGATAGTGAAATAATTTCTTATGAAGTTGATTTGAAAAATCAAAAGATTATTATTAGTACTATTCAATATCCAGATTCATCAATTACTGAACTAGTCTTTAGTGATGTATTAGCTCACTTATTTGAAACACATTTAGAAGGTAGCATAATTTTAGATGTCGATAAATATGAGTTGAGCCAATTTATCAATGATAACCGTGAATTATTGGAGAAACAAAAAAATTCTTGTTGGCCAATTGATTATTATAACATCGAGGAACTAACAGAAAAGCTAAGAAGAGAACAATACGTATATTTTGTGGTATCTTCTTCATATGGTTTGAATGGGTGGATACTAGCTAAAAAATATGAAGTACTCAAAAATGTATAGCTTTTACTTATTTACTATGGCCTTGAGGACTGAATTCCTCAGGGTCTTTTTTTACCCCCACCCAGTGCCGAATAAATTGGGCGGCACGTTTAGAAATTGCAGCAGCAATACGACTATTACGGCAATTTGTGTGCAGTAAAGGTGGTCCCTTTGGTATGGCTGCTGGTATTGTTTTAGGTGGGTTATTGAGTGCTTCCCCATTTGGTGAGAGCCAAGAGATATTGATCGTAGTAAAGCCCAGTACTTAGGATTAACTTATTTAAGTAAGGAAAGCATAGAAAAAACAAAGATAACGATCATATTATTTACAGGGCTATTAACGGTAAGGATTTACAAAGACTGGTTAACAGACAAGATCTAGAAGCCAAAAATCCGTATGGGTTATGGACTCTTACTGCACATGATTATAGTAAAGCTGCAGCCTATGCGATGCTCGACAAAGAAATTTCAGTATTTCAGTATATTAATCGAAATGCTATTATTGGTTGGATTCCACGTTGACTAAAATTGTTAAAAGATAGGAGATATAGTTCTTTGAACAACTTGGACGCTATACAATATAATCGTGAAAACCTAAAAGAGTTGCTTACATTACTCAGTGAGGGAAAGAATGAATTCCCTAATCCTGATTTTGCCAAATGGTGTTGGACATACTGGTCAAAATGGAGAGAAGGGCTTGACAATTTATTTGAAACAACAGATGAAACAACAATAAATATAATTAACGATGTGTATACATGTTACTTGGCTGATCAGGCAACAGAATTCATGCAAGAAAAAATCATTAGTTGGTTGAATATGTTAAAATAGAGTTTAATTCCTACCACATGCGAGTGTAACAACTCCATGTGGTAATTCTTTTCTGATGGAGCAATACCCAGTACTACTAAAGCTATCATTCTATCATTCAACCAGCAGCATACATCACCTATGTAATGCATCTACAAATTTTTTAATTTACTTTATACGTATTGGATCGGATTAGATATATAGCCTAAACGGGTTTATTCTTCGTATTCTGACAATAAAATTGAGCTTGGCGGGACATAGAGAGTTGATGAAGAAAAGAAAGGCGACAACGAAGCAAGAAGTATAAAACTGCAAGACATACATAGAAAGACCGAAAGAGTATACCGATCTTCTAAGCATACTCTTTTTTATATTGTGTAGTTTCTCACTAAAAGCGAAGCCTAAAGCTGGCGGGGCAGAGCATCAGAGGCATTCTGTATTAACATGGAGACAACTAGATTTGGTAAATAGCCTTGTGAGGGGAGTATCCTTCCAAGGTTTTTTCTAAGTCTGTAAAATAGTTTCTGTAAATTTTCAAACGTAATCGATTAGAATAAAAGAAAGACGGGTTGAGAGTATGACGTACATGGTACGGTTTAGTAAAGAACAAGTGAAGGCATTCGTCAGAGAAAAGACGGCTCTGAAGCAGGAGGGGTATAAATGAAAGTGAAAAAAACATTGTTATTACTAAGCATTCCGTTGTTGTTGGCATTTGCAATCATAGTGTTCATTGCTTTACCTTGGCTTCTAATATTCATAGGAATTCAATTAGAGCCAAATCCTCCTCAGCCTGAAATCACATATGGGAAATTTCCCTTTCGTCTGGAATATGAAATTAACGGGCAACGAAAGGTTATTCAAGATACGTTAATATGCGAATATGATGGCATTGGTTCAAATGAAGGTCAAGGGAAATATCGCAAGTGGAAGGAAAGATTAGCTAGCGGAAATGAAAAAATAACGTTACTAAAAGTCAATAATACAAAGGAAATATACTATAGTCCAGGAAGTGCAAATTACTACATGGGGGATTTGGGGGATTCTAGGAAGTATGAGCATTTCTTTCCTGATGCTCTGCTTATTGAAAAAAACGGCATAGGAACTAGTAATGGAATAATCCTTGCAGATGAATTACTTGATAAATACCATATTAAATTGATAAGTTGGGATTATACTCCACCAATCAAGAATAATTTTCCTGCAACTAAATAATAAGGAAAGATGAAAAATTCCGTTTTTTCGAGAAGGGGATTTATCAAACTACAAACGAGACTAATTCTCGCTTGCTCTAGCAATAACCAGTTGTAACGAGTGTACTCTATGGCACTATCAAAGCTACAAAGGGTAACTGCCCGAGCAACTTAAAACAAACTTATAAAGCACTTGAAAAACCTTTATGGTGATTTCAGGTGCTTTTTTGCACCCACGATCTACAACTGGCAGGGGAACTAGAAGGAGAGGTTTTGCAAGTTGTCACGGAGATTATTGAGCGGTTAGCCCACAACTACTACGAAAGAATGATCCTTGTATTCTATATCATTGAATTTTTTAAATAGAAAAAACTTATAATTTCAACGAGTGTATCAGTTGATGACTGATGAATACAAGTGGATTGCGAATTAAGATGGTCAATTCCAGCATCACAGCACCAGCAGAAGGGCTAAAACCAAAATCACCTCTGAATAATAAGCCTCGTTGCTGTTCTGATGTAGGGGGTTCCGGTTCTTCCAAACCATACTGTTCCATTAATCTTTCTTTCGTTTCCCGGTCTATGACAAAGTTATGCTGTGCAAAGGTATAGCATACAGGAACGCTTAACTGTATTAAAAGAAGTAAGGCTGCGAGTATGATTATTTTTTTGCTGTGCATGATTAGCTCCTGTGATCTCAGTTTTGGGCTCATATTTTTCGTATCATTCAAACTAAATGATGCCTTTACAGGTTTTTATGACCAGATTATAATGATAAATAACAGCATTGATCTACATACACTGGTTTATCGGGGTATAGCGCAGCCTGGTAGCGCGCACCCTTGGGGTGGGTGAGGTCGTGGGTTCGAATCCCGCTACTCCGATTACAATTCAAATGTCCTGCTGACGCAAATATTGCGCCTGCCGGGCATTTTTTTATGATTTGGAGTCCGTTTTTGGAATATTATAGACCTTATTGGCTTTTGTTTCTACTGGGTTTGTCGCTCGCAGTAAATTACGTGGTGGACGACTTATTGACGCGAAATAATCTGAGGCGAAGCCGCAGCATTAAGATTGATGGATTGGATACTAGCAATCTGACGCTTGTTTTTCTGCGTCGTCAGATTGGAATTGTGCAGCAGGATGTTGTATTCCTGTTCCCTGTTGCGATTCGTGTAAATATCGGGTATGGCAAGCTGGATGCGGGGCAGAATGAAATATGGGAAAAGGAATGGATACGGTGATCGGTGAATTGTATGATAAAGCGCCAGGGTGGGGGATGGGACTGACACCATATCCTACCTCAGGTGCTTTTTTCATAGGTGGAATAGCCCGATTGATCTCATTTGCGCATGGATATGTTGAGAAAAAGGAAATGCTCGCAGCTAGAAAAGTTTATACAATGGAAGAGGAATAAGAACTGTGAAATTCGACTTTTGATGATGGATTTCATATAATGTGAGCATATTGTGAACAACTTGATTTAAGGATGAATGAAAAACAAAATGAAAATGATTTCCGTCCAGCTATGAATTTCAAAATTTGACGGAGGGAACGAGATGACAATGGAAGAGAGTAGTAGAAAGGTACCTTGGGAGACGTATTACGGACCTAATCTAGGTTATGTACAGGACCAGTATGAAAAGTATGTAGCGGACCCCGGAGCGGTTGATCCGGCTTACCGCGAGCTGTTTGATCAATGGGGTGAGCCACCGCAATCCGAATACTCGGCTGCTTCCATGATAGACTACAAATTACAGTCCCCCCCTATAGGCGCTCAGGGGCAGCTTGATCCAAACACATTACAGAAAGCGGTTACAGCGGGGAGAATGGTGTGGAACATCCGTGAATACGGACATTTGGCCGCCCAAATCGATCCGCTGGGATTGGATGCCGAGCAGGATACACGCTTGCTTGATCCAGCAGCCTACGGCTTGACTGAACAGGACTTAAAGGCTTTTCCAGCCTCTTTAATATGGGATAACGCTCCTGCTGTAACACTCAACGGATGGGAAGCGATTCAACGGTTGCGTGCAGCATATACGGGCCCTATTGCCTATGAATTTAGTCACATTCACAATGAGGAGGAACGGCGCTGGCTGAACAGCTATGCGGAATCCGACTGGTCCTCCAAGCCGCTCACAACACAGGAACGCAAGGCGTTGCTAGGCAGATTGATAGAAGTCGAACAGTTCGAAGAGTTTTTGCACAAAACGTTTGTTGGGCAGAAGCGCTTCTCTATTGAGGGCAATGATGTGCTTGTCCCCGTGCTCGACGAAATCATTCGACTAGTGACAAATGCAGGAGCGAGCAACGTTCTGATGGGGATGGCGCATCGGGGCCGTTTGAATGTGTTGGCTCATGTGCTGGGCAAGCCTTACAGCAAAATTTTCTCTGAATTTCATCATTCACCGAATAAGGATTTGAACCCGTCGGAGGGCTCTACCGGAATTAACTACGGTTGGACTGGTGATGTGAAGTACCATCTCGGTGCAGATCGTTTTGTAAAGGATGGGGAAGCCGTACAGGCCCGACTGACGCTGGCGAATAATCCAAGCCATCTGGAGTATGTAAATCCGGTCGTACAAGGTTTTTCCCGCGCAGCACAGGAAGATCGCAGTCAAGCAGGCTATCCGCAACTGGATGTCAGCAAGGCAGCTACCATTATTATGCACGGTGATGCGGCTTTCCCGGGTGAAGGGATCGTGGCAGAATCACTCAATTTCACCAATCTGCGCGGCTTCCGTAATGGTGGCACGGTTCATATTATTGTGAACAATCGCCTGGGCTTTACGACAGAGAGTGTTGATTCACGTTCGACCCGTTATGCCAGTGATCTGGCCAAAGGCTACGAAATTCCGATTGTACACGTGAATGCGGATAACCCTGAAGCCTGCATCGCAGCAGCTCGTATGGCTGGTGAATACCGCAATCGATTCAAAAAGGATTTCCTGATCGATCTGATCGGTTATCGCCGTTATGGTCATAATGAATCTGATGATCCGGAAACCACCCAGCCGCTGGTGTATCGCAAGGTGAAGAGTCATCCGACGGTGAGCAAATTGTATGCTCAAAATTTGATGACGCAGGGCATTGTGGATGAAGCGTTCGGTGCCGGCCTGATTGAAAAGGTGCAAAACCGCTTGAAGGAAGCGCATGAGCATGTAAAAAATCAGCAGGAAGAGGAGCCTGAAATAACTCCTGTTAAGGCAAGAAAAAATAAGGGCGCTGTAGTCCGCACTGCGGTGGAATTGAAAAAGCTGCGCCAAATTAATGATAACTTGCTTAAATGGCCAAAGGATTTTCATGTATATCCAAAGCTGGATCGAATTTTACAGCGTAGAAAAACAGCACTGAACGAGGGCGAAAAGGTAGATTGGAGCTTGGCGGAGACGCTGGCCTTGGCTACCATTCTCGCAGATGGCAAGCCGATTCGTATGACGGGTCAGGATGCGGAGCGGGCGACCTTTGCTCATCGCAATCTCGTGCTGCATGAGCCTGAAACCGGCAAGACGCACTGCCCGCTGCATACACTGCCGGAAGCACGCGCTTCGTTCAGTATTCATAATAGTCCTTTATCTGAGGCATCGGTTCTCGGCTTTGAGTATGGCTATAACGTGTATTCCCCTGAAACGTTAGTCATTTGGGAAGCGCAATTCGGCGATTTTGCGAACTGTGCGCAGGTTATCTTCGACCAGTTCATATCGGCTGGACGCGCCAAGTGGAGACAGAAATCCAGTCTGGTGATGCTATTGCCGCATGGCAGCGAAGGACAAGGGCCCGAGCATACCAGCGCACGGCTGGAGCGTTTCCTCCAGTTGTCCGCACAAAACAACTGGACTGTCGCCAACCTGAGCAGCGCCTCCCAGTATTTCCACCTGCTGCGCCGTCAGGCTGCATTAAGCGATAGTGAGGAGGCGCGTCCACTTGTGCTGATGTCGCCGAAAAGCCTGATTCGCAACAGCCGCGTTGCTTCACCTGCTTCCGAGCTCAGTAAAGGAGCATTCCGTCCTGTGCTGGAGCAGCCTGGTCTGGGTGCACGTCCTGATCGTGTAGAGCGGATTGTACTGTGCAGTGGCAAAATTGCGATTGATCTGGAAGAGGCGTTGGAGAAGGAGAAAAATGAAGCAGAGGAGCGTCTGCACATCATTCGTGTAGAACAGCTGTATCCATTCCCGGAAGAGGAAATCCGGAATATTTTCAGCCGCTTCCCGCTTGTCAAAGAATTCGTATGGGCTCAGGAAGAGCCTAAAAATATGGGGGCCTGGAGCTATATTGAGCCTCGTCTGCGCAATGTTGTGCCACAAGGAGCGGAAATTCGCTACGCGGGCAGACCGGAACGCTCCAGTCCAGCGAGCGGTTATCAACAAGTACACAGCCTAGAACAACAGCGAATTATTCAATCAGCGTTGAAGCAGGATTCCAAAAACAATATTAGATTGGGGAGGTAGCGGCTGTGAGCGATATTTTAGTACCGGCAATGGGAGAATCCATCACGGAAGGAACAATTTCCAAATGGCTTGTGAAGGAAGGAGATTCCGTAGGACAGGGGGATGTTCTGCTGGAGCTGGAAACAGATAAGGTCAACCTGGAAATTAGTGCAGAAGAAGCGGGCGTAATCCAGAAAATCCTTCGTCAGGAGGGGGAGACCGTGGCTATCGGTGAAGCAGTTGGCTTGATCAGCAGCGGCCATGGTAATGCAGGAATATCCGGTGCCGGAGAAGCAGCAGCGACCCAAGTGCCGGATGCACCGCCTGCAGTAGCTTCACCGGTATCTGCACCAGCGGAAAAAGCCGCACAGCCTGTCTTGTCCAGCACTGACGGGGGTGGACAGACGGCATCTCCATCCGCCCGGAAGCTGGCGCGTGAACGCGGAATTGATCTGGAGCAAGTACAGAGCAAGGACCCGCTTGGACGTGTCTACCAGGGCGATGTTAGAACACATACGAGCGAAGCTGCGCGTGCGGCATCGACTACGCCTGCGTCTCCCGCTTCCAACAAGCCTGCGGCTTCGTCCCCGTCCCAAACGGAGTACACCAAGCCTGTAGAGCGCCAGCGGATGTCCCGTCGCAGAGCGACGATTGCCAAGCGCCTTGTTGAAGCACAGCAAACAGCCGCTATGCTGACAACGTTTAATGAAGTGGATATGACTGCCATTCTCGATGTTCGTAAACGTCGTAAAGATAAGTTCAAGGAGAAGCATGACGTAGGGCTGGGCTTTATGTCCTTCTTTACGAAAGCAGTGGTTGGCGCTCTCAAGCAATTCCCTACTGTAAATGCCGAAATTAACGGCGATGATATCGTACTGAAAAAATACTATGATATCGGGATTGCCGTATCTGCCAAGGAAGGTTTGGTCGTGCCTGTCGTACGGGACGCTGACCGTCTCGGCTTTGCCGAGATTGAGAAAAGCATTGCAGACTTGGCTAGCAAAGCACGCTCTAACTCACTTTCTCTGGCAGATTTGCAAGGCGGAACCTTCACCATTACCAATGGAGGCGTTTTTGGCTCCCTGCTGTCTACGCCAATTCTGAACACGCCGCAAGTAGGTATTTTGGGAATGCACAAAATCCAGCTTCGTCCGGTTGCCATTGATGAGGAGCGTATGGAAAATCGTCCGATGATGTACATCGCCTTGTCCTACGACCATCGGATTATCGATGGTAGCGAAGCCGTTCGTTTCCTGGTAACGGTCAAAGAATTGCTGGAAGATCCGGAATCGCTGTTGCTTGAGGGATAATCATGCTCCAGTTGGTTCAGGCATGATGTGTAGAAAAAAGCAGGCTCTTGCGGGTCTGCTTTTTTTCCTGCATCATTTATACTTGAAGACTTATAACTGATACACACCTAAATGAAAAGAGAAGGGCGGAGACTGCTTTGGACAAAGATTTGCGCTACCCGATTGGGTCATTCGTCGTTCCGGATGCCATTAAAGAAGAGCACCTTCTGACATGGATTCACGACATTGCCGAGCTGCCTTCGCAGCTTCGTCAGGCGGTCGAGGGATTGAATGAGCAGCAGCTAGACACGCCTTATCGTGAAGAGGGCTGGACGATAAGACAGGTCGTTCATCATTTGGCAGACAGCCATATGAACAGCTATATCCGTTTTAAGCTGGCACTGACGGAGGATACACCTACAATCAAGCCATACGATGAGGGACGTTGGGCCGAAATGCCGGACGCAAGCAAGCTTCCGCTGGAACCCTCGCTACAATTGCTGGAAGGGCTGCATGAACGGTGGGTCATCGTGTTGCAATCATTGGGAGAAGATCAGTTGCATCGAACGTTTATTCATCCTGAATCGGGAGAGGCGATCCGGCTTGAGCGTAATATCGGCATCTATGCCTGGCATGGCAAACATCATGTAGCTCATATTACCTCCCTGAGAGAACGGAATGCATGGTGATGCACAAAAAAGAAGCCATTTAAACCCACATCAAGGTGGATTTGAAGGCTTTTTTTTCTATTTTTATAAGGATGGTTGGGACGAAGCTGATGTGTAGAATGTTTCTGTCTCAGATGAACCGGATAAGACGGAGCCAGAGGTTCCTCTTACGTCAACATGACGGTCTAGCCAGTCTAGGATGTCCTTCACTACCTCGTCGCGGTTGGTTTCATGCAGCATTTCATGGCGACCGCCGGGGTAGAGACGATACTCCACATCCTGAAGTCCCAGGCTACGATACATATCTACTAGTGACAATACACCTTTACCGAACAATCCTACCGGATCACGATCCCCGGCAAATATATAGACTGGCAGCTTTGGGTTAATATTTTCCAACGAGGCAGGCCAGTGGATTTCTTGCAGTAACCTGAAAAAATCAATGAAAAAGCCTGTCGTGCAGATGGCCCCGCATAATGGATCATTCACGAATTGATCTACTTCTTCTGGATCACGGGACAGCCAATCGAACGCTGTGCGCACGGGACGAAAGGAACGGTTGAATCCGCCAAAGACCATTGCATTAAGAAGCATGCTTCGGTGATCTATTCCCTGGAACTTGGCTTGCAGCAGGGCAACCTGTTCTCCGAGCTTGAGCAGACCACGCGGCCCGTTCGTTCCCGACAGCATGAACCCGTGAAACGTATGCCTGTCATCATACATGATTTTCTGGGTTAAAAAGGACCCCATGCTGTGGCCCAGCAAAAAACGCGGCAGATCAGGGAACTCCTTAGCCACAATTTCCCCTAGCTCCAGCATGCCGTTGGCCATCCGGTTGAATGCATCTGCTCCCGTCACACCGAGCTTATCAGGATCACCAGCCGTGTACCCGTGGCCAATATGATCGTTGGCATACACACCGTAGCCGCATGCTGTGAGCCTTTCGGCCAGTTGGATGTAGCGGCATGATCTCTCGCACATGCCATGTGAAATTTGTACAATTCCCTTTACGGTCATCTGCAGATCAGGCAGCCAGCGGCAGGCAAAAAGCTCGGTGCCGTCGTTTTCAACGATAGTAAAGGTGTATTCCCGCATGATTAGACATCACACCCTTTAAGCTTTAAGGAAGATAAGATCTAAGTACGGTCATTTTGTCATTCAACGTGTAACCGCTCAAATTGGCAGGGAGCAGGAAGCAATCTCCAGCCTTACAGGAGAGGGACGAAGTATTATTGTCCCATGTCATCGTACCGCTGCCTTCGCAAATGACGAGAATCGTGAAGCTGTCATCTGAAGTGGAAAGTGTCCAACTTCCATCTACGATACCCTTTTCCACGACAAAATACTCACAAGCTGCAAGCTGGAGCCATTCACCTGGCTGCAACCCGCCGGTTTTCATCGTTGTTGCGCCTGCACCTTCGTAAGATGTCACATTGAGGGAATCCTCAATATGCAATTCACGAGGCTTGCCATCCAGTCCAGGACGATTGTAGTCATATAACCGGTAGGTCGTATCCGAGTTTTGCTGGATTTCAGCAACGACAACACCTGCGCATAGTGCATGGACGGTACCAGCAGGGATGAAAAATGTATCGCCTGCCTCAACAGGAACCTGGCGCAAGCTGTCGAGGATATTTCCACTTTCCAGAGCCGCACGCAGGCTTTCGCGTGTCACGCCCTCATTCAAACCGTAAATGATTTTGGCATCCGGCTTGGCATCCAGCACGTACCACATTTCGGTTTTTCCTAATTCTCCTTCGGGAAGCCCTGCATAATCGTCTGTCGGGTGGACCTGAACCGACAAGTCATCATTGCAATCCAGTAGCTTGATCAGAAGCGGAAAGCGGCCGCCTTTTTCCGATACTCCTTTGATTCCAAGCCATTCCTGTCCGTAGGTTTCACGAATTTCGTCCAAGCCTTTGCCTGCGAGCTCGCCATTAATAACGGTTGTTATCCCGTTCGGATGATCGGCAATCATCCATCCTTCGCCAATATGCCCTTCTGGCGGGGTCAGACCAAATTGCTCTAATGCTCGTCCTCCCCAGACTCTTTCCTTAAATTCAGGTTGAAATTGCAGCGGGTATGGCTTCAGCATAAATTCTCTCCTCCATAAATGAATAATGAGTGCCTAGCAGACTTGCAATTCTCAAAAATGATATATGTAAGGCGGCTGGAAAAAAGCCGCTCATAACCTGTACCTATCGACTGGATAAGCCGATATTCTATTTTTTTTCAACCGCCACCATATAGGGTGAGGTCATGCGTTGCAATTGACGGTAAATAATGCTTTGACCGGTGGAGACCGGAAGAGCTGCAGCCCATTGAACAACGGCCTCTGCCTCTTCATTGCCTCCGGCGTGCCCCGGATACAATACGGCAGTCAGAATGCCCCGTGGCCGAAGCAGTTGCAGGGCCGCTTCCAGCGCGACAAGCGTACTGTCCGTATGCGTGATGACGGATGGATCGGCGCCTTCGCCCGGAAAATAGCCGAGATTAAACATCACCGCAGCCACCTTGCCATGCAGCTTGCCAGGGATGGCCTCACTCATCTGTTCATGACCCTGTAACAGCAGGGATACCTCTGCCACTGAGGAGGCTGTATTTTCTTCCAGCCGCCGCCGGGCAAGTTCCAACGCTTCCTGCTGAATATCGAAGCCGTAGACATGTCCGCGCTTGCCAGCGGCCTTAGCCAGAAACAGCGTGTCTGCTCCTGTGCCGACGGTGGCGTCTATCGCGGTATCACCTGGCTGCACGCGCGCAGCCACCAATTGATGAGCATAGCTCAAGACGGACAGAAATCCCATTAAGGCTGCCTCCAGTATTTTCCTTGCCATGTATCGCGCGATTTCAGCTCATCATCAATGGCGTTAAGCACTTCCCATTTTTTGAGTGACCACATAGGACCTATCAGCAAATCGCGGGGGGCATCTCCGGTCAGCCGATGAACAATCATCTCGGGCGGCAGAAACTCCAGGGTATCGGCGATCAGCTTGACGTACTCGTCCTTTTCCAGGAACCGCAACAAGCCTGCCTCATACTGCTTGACCATTGGCGTTTTGCGCATGAGATGCAGCAGGTGGATTTTAATACCCTGCACGTCCATAGCCGCTACAGCGCGTCCTGTATCGAGCATCATTTCATGTGTTTCCTGCGGCAGACCGTAGATAATATGAGCACACACGCGAATATTGCGCTTGCGCAGCTTTTCCACCGCATCCAGATAGCATTGAGTATCATGAGCACGATTGATCAGCTCCGAGGTAGATTCATGGACGGTTTGCAGTCCCATTTCGACCCAAAGGTACGTGCGCTCGTTCAACTCGGCAAGGTAATCCACGACATCGTCGGGCAAGCAATCAGGGCGGGTAGCGATGGACAGACCTACAACTCCCGGCTGTTCCAGAATAACCTCAAAATATTCCCGCAGTTCCTCAACCGGGGCGTACGTATTGGTGTAGGCTTGGAAATAACCTATATATTTGGCGCTCGGCCATTTTAAATGCTGACGTTCCCGAATCGTATTGAACTGGGTGACCAGATCATCCCGGCGGCGTCCGGCAAAATCCCCCGATCCGCGTGCACTGCAAAAAGTGCAGCCGCCTTTGGCAATGGAACCGTCGCGGTTGGGACAAGTAAAACCTGCATCCAGCATAACTTTGAACACTTTATCTTGAAATTGTTCGCGCATTTCGTAATTCCAGGTATGGAAACGTTTATCTCCCCATAGGAGAGGAGCAGGCAACAAATCTGTTTTCATAGGTGTACTCCTTTTTTTAACGATCACCTTATTGTAACAAAAATTAGTCTTGGATGGGAATCACTTGACCGTGAAGGCAGTAAGAAGTGCGGGTTTTATAGGTTCAGGATTGAAAAATGTTACATGATATGTTATATTGTAAGCGGTACCAGACATACGTTATAAAAACTGATTTCGATCCTGGAAACGAAGAATTCCATTGCAAATGAGCCATTTTTCAGGAGTGTAGCTATGCTGTTTCTATCGCCTGCTTTAGGGTAAGTGCACGTCGGTTCCATTACTAAATAACCCGTGAGGTGGTCTTTTATGAATATGCAGGATAAAACGCGTATGGATAAAGTTACTGTTGAGTTGACCTTTGATGAGGCGTTGGCGCTGACCGGTGTCCGTTTTGGACAGGATCGCCAGATTGGAACTTCCGCACGTCAAAAAATCAGAGCCGCTTGCCAAAAGACAATTGATTTTTCACCTGCTGATAAGGTAGACTATGAACAATTAAATTAGTTGGACCCCAATCCAAATATATTGAAAAAGGAATTTCATTTCCGTATCTTCAAGCGGGGGTGGAGTTCCTTTTTCCTTGATAACAGAGTATATGGAGGAGTAACATGCGTTTACGTGGAAGAAAAGGAATAAGGGAAAGCCTGGAAGAACAACAGGACCTGGTCATCTTGGATCCGGCGCAGTATAAAGGAAAGTGGCAGCAGCTTTTCGGTAATGATCGTCCGATACATGTGGAATTTGGCATGGGCAAGGGACAATTTATCAGCCAAATGAGCTATCGCAATCCGGACATTAACTATATTGGCTTTGACATGTATGATGAGCTGGTACGCCGTGCCACGGAAAAGACCCGTCTGGCCTGGAGCGATACAGAGGCTGATACGCCGCCCAATATCAAATTGGCACTGGCAAACATTGAGCAGATCGAGAATGTTTTTGAGCCTGGAGAAATTGAACGCATTTATCTGAATTTTAGCGATCCCTGGCCTAAAACCAAGCATGCGCGCCGTCGTTTGACGCATCCGCGCTTTTTGGACAAGTACCGTCAGCTTTTGAACAGCAGAGGACAAATTCATTTTAAAACAGATTCGCAGACACTGTTCGAGTTTTCCCTGAATTCATTTGCCGACAGTGGTCTGCAGATGACGAATATTTCGCTGAACCTTCATCGAGAGGGGATTAACGAAGAGCATGTCATGACAGAATATGAGCAAAAATTTATGGGCAAAGGCATGCATATTCATCGTGTCGAGGTGCTGATCGGCAAAGATGCTTTGGAGGAATACGAAAAAACGCGTCTTGAAAAGTACGGGAAGTAAACCCTGCAGAGAACATATGATAAAATAAACGGGGTGCTTCCTTTTTTAAGAAAGCACCCTGTTTGGTTCCAGTATATCCAAAATACTCTGTGCGCTCTGAAGAGGATAATATCGCGCTACATGGTGGACGTGCTCCTGTCGCTTGCGAACGATTTCCGGAAAATCATGTAGTAACCGGTTCATCCATTTAACGACAACATCCAGCGAAGTAATCGGTTCTCCGAAGCCTTGAGCCGTAAAGTATTGACAGTTCTCCTCCTCCTGTCCGGGAAGAGGTTTGTGGAACAGCATCGGAATCCCTTTGGCCAGCCCCTCGGTACATGTCATTCCGCCAGGTTTGGTAATGAGAAGATTTGATACCTCCATTAATTTGTCGATTTCCCGTGTGAATCCGAAGATATAAATATTCGGATGGTTGAAACGGGGGTCCAGCTGCATTTTACGGCGAATTTTATCGTTGTGACCCAAACAAAAGATAAATTGAATGTTCTCTCTCCAGTCGGTAAGCGAGCGATGAATGACTTCATCGTTCATCAGTCCCCAGCCACCGCCCATAACAAGTACGGTCGGAATGGGCTTCAGTCCGAACTGTTCCCGAATTTCATCGTGTCCCGGATGTTCCCAGAAATTTGGATGAACTGGAATACCGGTTACCTGAATTTTCGAGACAGGCACTCCGCGCGCGCGCAGCTTGCGCATGACTTCAGCTGTAGATACAAAGTATCGGTCAACTTCAGGACTAATCCATGTTCCATGGGCATCGTAGTCTGTAATGACAGTACACAGCGGAACATGTAAGCCTAAGCGTTTTAAGCGTGAAATCACCGCGCTTGGGATAGGATGAGTACATACCACCAAATCGGGACGAAGCTGCCGAAGAATGTTCCGGGTCTGTGTATAGAACAGACGGTGCAAAGCGAGCGTTGTAAGACGGTTTAATGATTTTTTGTAGTGATGACGGTAAACCAATCCGACTAGGCGAGGCTGCGATACAACAGTCTTCTTGTATGCTGTAATAATAAGCGGGGCCATTCTTGGATTTAAAAAGCTCCCCAGCTCCAGCACTTTTGTCTGCACATTCGGAGAAAGCTTTCGCAAGCTGCTAGAGAGCGCGTATGCAGCTTGAGTATGTCCGGCACCGAAACCTTCCGATAATAATAACACTCGTTTTTTAGCCACTCTCATTTCACCTGTTCCTGCTGGGATGTTCTCAATCATACCATATCGGCTTTAAGGCCAGAATGCAACCGTCCCTATTGCCGCAGACGTTCCGATAACCGCTCCTGCGAGTACATCTGTGGGATAGTGGAGTCCCAGGTAAATCCGCGAAAAACCTACAATCATTGCTACAGGCAGCAGCGGCAGGGCAAGCAGGGGCGACTGCAGCATAAAGGGAACGGTAGCCGAAAAAATGGCGGTTGTATGCCCTGATGGAAAAGAATGGTCCGACAGGGGATTGCGAAATGTATTCGTACCCGGTAAGGCCAAATAAGGGCGAATTCGCGGGTAGAGCTTTTTGACGATCGCTACAGGGATATGACTAACCCCGAGGGCAATGGCCCCCTTCATACCGGCATCCTTCCATGGAGTCGGAGCGAGCCACCAAATAAGTAACGTGGAGGCTATTGTAAAAGTAGCCCCGCCCAAATGTGTGAGATAATAAAGCCAAAAATTCAAAAAACGGTTGTGTAGGCGTCCGTTAATCCATTTGAACAACTGCTGCTCCAGGTTTACAAGTTTTACGACTAGACGTTGCATTTGGTTTCCTCCGGTTGCCGTTTCAGGTCGGTCGGCAAATATTTTCAATCACTTTGACAGAATCAAGGCCATAAGTAATTTTTCTCTTGCTCCCATCATATTTTTAAACGCTATTCATTTCAAGAATCACCATTTGCCTGATTCCATTCTACACATAAATGTTTAAGGAATATAAGTTGTATTGTATAACTTTCTTTGCGTTCATCCGTCTAATAAGATAAAGTGGATAGAAGTGGTTGCTAATTGGATCACATAAAGGAGGGACTAAAGAAATAAAAAGTTAGCAAATGGATGAAAATAAGACCTAAGCTTTATGAATGGGAGACTCAGCGCCGCATTCTCGGTTTAAACGAGGGTTTGTCGTGTTTTTTGCTGCTGAGACCGGTTTAAAAGGCTTTGACAAAAGATTGAAAACCAACGAAAATCGTAATGGCATTCCTGTGTCAGCCAAAAGGGGGCTGCTCACAGCCAAATGAAGAAAGCAAGGGTCGGGTCAAAACTACAGAAAAGGCGCATAAAAGCGCCGCAACTTGCGCTACACAGATAGAGAACACAAACAAACGCAAGATTTTTAAAGGGGTATAAAAAGGGGGTAACAAGAGATTATGTTAGACGCTATTTTTGTGACGCTCCAGGTTATACTGGCGGTGATCGCAGTCTATCAGTTTGCATTCTCCTTGTTCGGATTGGTTCGCAAAAAAAGAAAAGAACATGCAGCTCCGGAAAAAACATTTGCCATTTTAGTCGCTGCCCACAATGAAGAGCAGGTTGTTGGAGCACTGATGGAGAATTTGAAGCAACTGGATTATCCGAAGGAACTTTACGATGTGTTCGTGATTTGTGATAACTGTACGGATAAGACGGCGGACATCGTTCGCGCTCACGGTTTGAATGCTTGTGAACGGACAAATCCGAATTTGCGTGGTAAGGGCTACGCCATTGAGTGGATGCTCAAGGAATTATGGGCTATGCCGCGCCAATATGACGCGATTGTCATGTTTGATGCCGACAATTTGGCGCATACCAATTTTTTGCGTGAAATGAACAATGATTTATGCACAGGCGCCCGTGTTATTCAGGGATATATTGATACCAAAAATCCTGAGGACTCCTGGATCACAGCGGCATACGGGGTATCCTATTGGTATATCAACCGCCTGTGGCAGCTGTCGCGTCATAACCTGAACATGGCTAATTTCCTTGGTGGTACAGGCATGTGCTTCGAGACCAATCTGCTCAAGGAAATGGGCTGGGGTGCAACGAGTCTCGTCGAGGACTTGGAATTCACTATGCGCTGTACACAACGCAATGTATATCCAAGATTTAATTACGACGCCAAAGTATATGATGAGAAGCCATTGACATTCAAAGCTTCGTCCAGACAGCGTCTGCGCTGGATGCAAGGTCACTTCACGGTCGCTCGCCGTTATTTCTTCCCGTTGCTGTGGCAAAGCATCAAGGATAGAAGCCTGATTAAATTCGATATGGCGTTGTACGGTCTGAACGTATATATCGTGTTGTTTACCTTCTTGATGACCGCAACGATGTGGGTCGATATGGCGTTCTTTGGCGGACCGAACATTGAAAACATCTATGTGCAATTTCCAGCTTGGACCGGTGTCATAGCGGTTGTTCTGAACATTGCCACTTTTTTGATTGCGATGGTTCTGGAAAAGGTCACGTTCAAAAAAGTGTATTTGTACTTGCTGCTGTTCCCGGTCTATCTGGTATCGTGGTATCCGATTACGTTCTATGCGTTCTTTACACAGAACAACAAGCAATGGAGCCATACTCAACATACGCGTGTCGTTCGTCTGGAAGAGGTTCAGAGCAAGCAGGGATAATTGTTGGCAGGGTATCCATATCCCGGAGAAGGGAGACGTCAATTATTTCTTTGAAAGGTATTGACGTCTCATTTGTAACGTGATAAGATACTTGAGTATGTTAACTGAAAAGTGTGGATTAACAAGCAGAAGGTCCGACTTCTCACCTGTCCGGTATTACTGGCTGGTCATGATCCAATGATTTGTGAATTGAGCTTTCATGATGAATTGAGTATCAGACAGGGATGTCGGCTGCATAGTCGTCATCCCTTTTTTGTGTCTAGACACAAAAATACAAATATAACAGGTTCTGGAGGTGGAGGGTTATTAGTAAGGAACATATGATCAATGATGAGATTCGGGTGAGAGAAGTACGTCTTGTTGGTGCGAACGGGGAACAAATCGGGATTACACCGACTCGTGAAGCTCTGCAAATGGCGATTGACGCCAACCTGGATCTCGTGAACGTGGCGCCTCAAGCGAAGCCGCCCGTGTGTCGGATTATGGATTACGGAAAATTCCGTTATGAGCAACAGAAGAAAGAAAAGGAAGCCCGTAAGAACCAGAAGATCGTTGACATCAAAGAGGTATGGTTCCGTTCCAACATCGAGGAACACGACTACCAGACCAAGTTTCGCAATGTGGTGAAGTTCCTGAAAGATGGAGATAAGGTAAAATGCTCCGTTCGTTTCCGCGGCCGTGAAATTACCCATGCTAACGTGGGCCAAAAAATTCTAGAACGTGTGAAATCGGAAGTTGCTGATCTTTGTACCGTAGAGCGTCAACCCAAGCTCGAAGGACGCAGCATGATTATGATATTGGCTCCAAAGAGTCAATGATAAATTAAGGAGGAAGTTCAATGCCTAAAATGAAAACACATAGCAGCCTTAAAGGCCGCTTCAAGATTACCGGTACTGGTAAAGTAATGCGTTACAAAGCTTACAAAAACCATCTGCTTTCCCACAAGTCCAAACGTGCAAAACGCGTTCTGGGTACTAACCCTGAGATGGCACCTGGGGATGTTAGACGTCTGAAACAAGGTCTTGCTAACCTCAAGTAGCATATAGCACGGCAATGAATAAAGCATAAAATTATTTGGGAGGTCTTTTAATATGGCAAGAGTAAAGGGCGGATTCGTCGTTCGTCGTCGTCATAAAAAAGTATTGAAGCTTGCTAAAGGTTATTTTGGTTCCAAACACCGCATTTTTAAAACAGCTAACGAGCAGGTAATGAAATCGCTTGTTTACGCATACCGTGACCGTCGTCAGACAAAACGTAATTTCCGCAAACTGTGGATCGTGCGTATCAATGCAGCAGCTCGTTTGAATGGTTTGTCTTACAGCAAACTGATGCACGGCCTGAAATTGGCTGGTGTGGACATTAACCGCAAAATCCTGGCTGATCTTGCAGTCAACGATATCAATGCGTTCAACTCTTTGGCAACTGTTGCCAAAGGCAAAATCAACGCTTAATTTTTAAGCGTGGAGACCGCGAAAGTGGTACAAGAGGTATCCCGAGCAGTATGCTGTGCAGGGATGCCTTTTTTTGTATTTATTCAGTGATACGGAATAGTATATTTTCTTCAAAATACGAATAAATATGACGTGTGATGGCAGAATGTATGTTTTTTTTAAAAATGCAACGCTTACATTTGTAGAAATTCAAAAAAAATTAACCCAAGGTTATTAATCATCTAGATTTTAGCCGATCATAATTGTATAATCTCTAAAGTAAGTCTTCTGTGTGATCTGTCTCGTCAGAAAACGACATGTATAAGCATGTTATTTCAAAGAAAAGAAGACAGTCCAGGGATCTAACACTAAGGGGGAACAGTATCAGCATGAAGAAAATGTTCAGTATGTCTTTGGTTATGCTGCTGGCGATCTCGGTTATTCTCGCAGGTTGCGGTAACAAAAATCAAGGAGCGTCCAACGCAAGTGGTGGGGACACAGGCAATTCTGCCAAACCATCAAATGTCCAAATCGGCATGGTTACAGATGTGGGCGGAGTAAACGACAAATCATTTAACCAATCTGCCTGGGAGGCGCTGCAAGCCGTTGAGAAAGATACAGGCGTTAAAGTTAAATACCTGCAAAGTAAATCCGATCAAGATTATATTCCTAACCTGAACCAATTTGTTAAAGGTGATTTTAATCTGACTTGGGGCATTGGTTTTAATCTGGCGGATGCAATTGGAAAAGTGGCAAAAGAGAACCCGAACAAAAATCTGGCGATCATCGATAGTGTCGTGGATGCGCCTAACGTAAAATCGGTTGTTTTTGCTGAAAATGAAGGCTCCTTCCTGGCGGGGGTTGTAGCTGGTAAACTTACCAAAACAAACAAAATTGGTTTTGTGGGTGGACAAGACAGCCCGCTGATCAAACGTTTTGAGAAAGGCTTCGAAGCAGGAATCAAAGCGGTGAACCCAAATGCAAAATTGGAAGTAAACTACACAGGAGCATTCGATAAGCCGGATCTCGGAAAGGCTGCTGCTGCAACAATCTACAACTCTGGTGCAGATATTATTTTCCATGCAGCTGGCGGATCGGGTACGGGTGTATTTAATGAAGCGCTCGCACGCAAGCAACAAGGCCAGCAAGTATGGGTTATCGGTGTAGATAAAGACCAATCGCTTGAGTTTGGTGACGGAGTAACGTTGACCTCCATGGTAAAACATGTAGATGAAGCAGTAAAACGTGTATCTCAAGAAGTTATCGACGGCAAGTTCAAGGGTGGTGTTGAAACACTGGCTTTGAAGGATAACGGAGTCGGTCTGGCCGATACATCGACGAAAAACGTCCCTAAAGATGTACTCGATCTTGTAGAGCAATATAAGCAAAAAATTATCAAGGGCGAAATTAAAGTTCCTTCGAAATAATTGGTGTGAAGAATATAAAGGTGGCGACAAGGCTGGTTCACAAGACTAGCCTTGTTCTTACGTCTGGAGTTAAACGAATCATAAAGATAATCAGCTCATTGGAGCACATACTATAAAGTGTATAAGGGTGATTTCATGGATGCAGCGACCCCCGTCGTTGAATTGAAGAAGATTACAAAACGATTTCCCGGCATCGTTGCCAACGACTCCATCAGCATCAAGCTGCATAAAGGAGAAATTCATGCTCTTTTGGGTGAAAATGGTGCGGGTAAATCTACGCTTATGAATATTCTTTTCGGACTGTATCAGCCAGACGAAGGGACAATTGAAATGGATGGGAAACCGGTACAGATTGATAGCCCCAATAAGGCGATTGATCTGGGAATCGGCATGGTACATCAGCACTTTAAGCTCGTGCAGCCGTTTACCGTTACCGAAAATATTGTTCTGGGCTCGGAGCCGCGTAAGGGTCTGAAAATCAATTATAAAAAGGCTGTCGCTGAAGTACAGCGGTTGTCTGAGCAATACGGTCTTCAGGTGAATCCCAATGCCAAAATTGAGGATATATCCGTTGGTATGCAGCAGCGTGTGGAAATTATCAAAACGCTCTATCGCGGTGCAGACATTCTCATTTTCGATGAGCCTACAGCAGTGCTTACACCACAAGAAATTACTGAGTTGCTGGATATTATGAAACGTTTGGTAGCGGAAGGAAAATCAATCATCCTTATCACGCATAAACTCAAAGAAATCATGCAAATTGCAGATACGGTAACCATTATTCGTCGCGGTCAGGTTATTGATACCGTCAAAACGCCAGCAACAACACCAAATGAGCTGGCAGAGAAAATGGTAGGTCGCCGTGTGTCCTTTAAAGTGGACAAGCAGCGTGCACAGCCAGGTCAAACTGTAATGGAAATGAACAATGTGGTATCTAAAAACAAGGATGGCATTCATGTACTGAATGAGCTGAATTTAAAGGTCAAGGCCGGCGAAATTCTGGGGATTGCCGGAGTTGATGGAAATGGACAGAGTGAGCTGATCGAAGCTTTGACAGGTTTGCGCAAGATCGACGGCGGAAGCATTCAATTGCTGGGACAAGAGATCACCAATCAGTCGCCACGCAAAATTTCCGAGGCAGGTGTTTCACATATACCAGAGGACCGCCATAAGCATGGGCTGGTACTCGATTTTTCCATGAGCGAAAACATGGTGCTGGAAACGTATTACCAGGCACCTTACAGTAAAAATGGCTTTTTAAACAAAGATGCTATTAACAAGCAGGCCAAGAGCCTTATTGAGAAGTTCGATGTCAGAACACCAGATATTCACACCAAGGCAAGATCGTTGTCTGGCGGGAATCAGCAAAAAGCTATTATTGCGCGCGAAATTGATAAAAATCCGGATCTCCTGATTGCAGCACAGCCTACACGGGGGCTGGATGTTGGAGCCATTGAGTTTGTCCAGAAGCAACTGATTGCTCAGCGGGATCAAGGCAAAGCGGTGCTGCTGATCTCTTTTGAGCTGGATGAGATTATGAATGTATCCGACCGGATTGCTGTCATTTATGAAGGCAAGATTGTGGGGGAAGTGTTGCCGGAAGAAACGAATGACCAGGAGCTGGGAATGATGATGGCAGGAAGTGCAGTGAAGAAAGGAGCAGAGAATGGCTAACCTATTGAAAATATTTACGAAAGACTCCTTTGTGCTGGCACTGGTCTCTATTATTTTGGGTCTTCTTCTGGGAGCTGTCGTAATGCTGATTGGCGGATATGATCCCATTGTCGCTTATTCCGCTTTGTTTAGCCGTGTATACGGAGATTCATACAATTTTGGCGAGGCTATCCGTGAAATGACCCCACTGATTTTGACGGGTTTGGCATTTGCTTTTGCGGCTCGCGCCGGCTTATTTAATATTGGTGGTGAAGGTCAGTTTCTGGTAGGTATGACAGCTGCCTCCATCGTGGGCATCAAGCTGCATGGACTGCCTGCTATAATTCATGCTCCGCTGGCTGTCATTGCAGGGGCTGTTTTCGGCGGCCTGTGGGCTGCGATTGCGGGCTATTTGAAGGCCAAGCGGGGAGTAAATGAAGTCATTACCTGCATTATGATGAACTGGATTGGCCTGTATTTGGCCAACTTGGTGATTAATCAGTTCGCATTATTGGAAGGTGAAAATCGTTCTGTGGACATTCAGCCTTCGGCCTCAATCTCCATCGACTGGCTGTCACAGATGATGGGAAATGCCCGGGTTCATTGGGGCACCGTGATTGCTTTGCTGGCGGCGGTATTTTTCTATATTTTCATGTGGAAAACAAAACAGGGCTACGAGCTTCGGGCTGTCGGATTTAATCAGGATGCATCCCGTTATGCGGGTATGAATGTAAATCGCAATATCGTAAAAGCGATGTTTATTAGTGGCGTTTTTGCAGGTTTGGCGGGTGCATTTGAAGTGTTGGGGGTCTTTCATTACCAATCCGTTATGGCAGGATCGCCGGGAACGGGCTTTGACGGTATCGCCGTGTCTCTCATCGGGATGAATAATCCGTTCGGTGTGCTGTTAGGCTCTGTTTTGTTTGGAACGCTTACGTATGGTTCCGCAGGGATGAGCTTTAGCGCGGATGTACCGCCGGAAATTATCCGGGTGGTCATTGGCTCGATTATTTTCTTCATTGCGGCCCAAGGCATTGTGCGCTGGGTTGTGAAGCCGCTCTACTCCAAGCGGAAGAAAGAGAAGGTGTTGTAAAATGAGTTGGTTAACACTTGGTGAATTAATCCATACGACGCTCGTTTTTGCGACGGCGATTATATTTGCGTCTCTCGGCGGAGTTTTTTCAGAAAAATCCGGTGTAACGAATCTCGGATTGGAAGGCCTTATGGTATTTGGGGCGTTTGCGGCTGGTGTCGGCGGATATTACGCTGAACAAGCTGGACTAGGAGGAACTGCTGCGGCTTGGGTAGGCGTGCTGTCAGCTGCGGTGTTCGGTATTGCGGTTTCGCTGATTCATGCTGTAGCCTCTATTACGTTTAAAGCCGATCAAGTCATAAGCGGGATTGTCATTAACTTTCTGGCGGCAGGCAGTACGCTGTATATGGTCAAGCTTTTATTTGAGGGTGACGGTGACACCGGTCGTATTCAGGGATTTAACGAAATATCCATCCCTTATCTTGCAGATATTCCCATCGCAGGAAAAGCGTTTTTTCAAGCCTACCCAACAACCTTTCTGGCTATTCTGCTGGTTATTATCGGATATTTTGTCTTGTATAAAACTCCGTTTGGCTTGCGTTTGCGTTCGGTTGGGGAGCATCCGGGTGCAGCGGACACAGTGGGAATCAAGGTAAATCGCCTGCGTTATATCGGTGTTATGATCAGTGGTGCGTTAGCTGGGATTGGCGGAGCTACAATCACCCTGACTACAACCAATATGTTCTCGCACAATACGGTCTCCGGTCAGGGATATATTGCGATTGCCGCTATGATTTTCGGCAAATGGAATCCGCTCGGTGCTTTTGGCGCAGCCGTGTTTTTCGGGTTCTCTCAAGCCATTCGCAACTATGTACAGCTCTTTGCATGGTCGCAAAGTATTCCCCAGGAAATTATTTTTATGCTGCCATACCTCTTGACGATTATTGTACTGGTAGCAGCTGTAGGCCGGTCACGAGCTCCGGCCGCATTGGGTCAGCTTTATGATCCAAGCAAGCGTTAATAAGCCATCATCAGCTAAAAACTGTATTCTTTAAAACTGAAATTAAACATCTGAAAATCCGGTATCTGCATCCGCAGGCACCGGATTTTTTAGGTTGTGCAGGCATTTAAACATACGCTTCTGGCATGAACAGAATAGAATGTGCTATGCAGATTGGACGGACGCTCGGCCCCTGTCAGCTCCAGTCTATTTTATGGTGGTGGAGAGCTATCAAGGAGCCGTTCAATCTGTCCATCCGTTGAAAGAAGGAGGAAATACGATGAAACAGGCAGTAACCAGAAAGCAGGTGGAGAAGCTTGTCGGCAAAGTCATCTATGCTACTCGCAAGGATGGTTCCCAGGTCAGCGGCAAGCTGATCCGCATTTCGGGTAACCGACTGATTCTTCAGCCAAACCGCAATAAAAAAATGCACACGAAGGCGATTATTCCCCTGGTGTTATTTGATCTGCTCGCCATCGGCACGGCTCCTTATGCCTACGGATATAATGGCTACGGACCAGGTTATGGATACGACCCTGCCCCGTATGCTGGTGGGGGGTATCCTGGATTAGGTTATCCATATTCCCCTGGTTTTTTTTAGGATAACAAGATCAGCATCCCAAGAAGCCGCTCTTCATAGTGATTTTTCCAGTTCGTAGCATCGGCTTAGGGCTACGAAGCGCAGTATATGATATTGGTGCCGCAGATAAAAGCGGATTCCCCGGATATTGTCTTCGTCCACCATGACTTTGGCTCGCTTGCAGCGTCGTATTCGCCCGTATTGCTCAGCATGCTCCAGCAATTTTTTTCCGTAGCGCTTACCTTGATGAGCCGAAGAAATTGCGATCAAATCAATGTATAACAGTTCCCCGTGCAGCATAACATGAATGAACCCAACAACCTGCGCATTATCCGGCCTGCAAGCCACAAAAGTGATGCCCCGGTTTAAGCGCCGGGGTAATTCTTTGCGTATTTGATCCATTTCCTGAACGCTTAAATGTGATAGGGGGACGAGCTCTTGCTCGATGAGTCGGAAAATGGTTGCATTATCCTGAGCTATGCGTTTGCGGATCATAAGCGTGCCTCCTTTTCTCCCCTGCTAACAAGACAAGATGTGACTTTGGAGGTGTTTACCCGTCTTATCATGTGGTCTTTTTATACTATGCGGGTACCGATTACATGCGTGCGACTCTGAGGCGCTTCAAAAGAAAAACATTATTTTTTATGAAATCAGGGTATTGACTATCCCAGATAGGGGACATATAATGTGTCTAAACATTTGAAAGAATAACATGAACTCAACGGCAATGAAGAGGACGAAGTGATTAGGGCTCTTTTGTTCAGAGAGTGAAGCATTAGCTGCAAGCTTCACCAAAATCCCTTTTTAACGAGCTCACCTCGGAGCTGTTTTCCTGAAAAGTCTTTCGGACCGATGAAATTTAACGGTGCGCTGAATCACCTATTAGGGAAAATCGTACGGTCTACGTTACAGACGCCAGATATAGGAATCCTTTGTGATTTCTGTACCTGCCAAGGTTCGATATCGCGAGATGTCGGGCAAACACGGGTGGTACCACGGAAGCTACAGCCTTTCGTCCCTCAGTAACAGCAAGTCTGTTCTAGGGATGGAAGGTTTTTTTGTTTTTACAAATGTCAGCTGTATGTAAATTTTGTAAAGGAGGATGACCAATGAGTGCACAAATTCCTGAAGTTCGGCCAACTGATGAATTACGTCAAAAGTGGATGAAACCTGAGGTGATTACAGGTTCGGAAATTTTGCTCCGTAGCCTGTTGCTGGAGGGAGTAGATTGTGTCTTCGGATACCCTGGTGGTGCAGTGCTTTATATCTATGATGCCATGTATGGCTTTAAGGATTTTAAGCATGTTCTCACCCGTCACGAGCAAGGAGCTATTCATGCTGCAGATGGTTACGCACGGGCAAGCGGTAAAGTTGGGGTCTGCATCGCGACTTCCGGACCTGGTGCGACAAACCTGGTAACTGGTATTGCGACAGCTTTTATGGATTCGGTGCCGTTGGTAGTCATCACGGGTAATGTTGTATCTTCCCTGATTGGAACGGATGCTTTCCAGGAGGCTGATATTACGGGAATTACAATGCCGATTACGAAGCACAGCTACCTGGTAAGAGACGTAGAGGAATTGCCGCGGATCATCCATGAGGCATTTCATATTGCTAATACAGGCCGCAAGGGACCGGTGCTGATCGATATCCCGAAGGATGTTTCGGCAGCTCAAACACTGTTTGTTCCACAAACAGAACCTGTGAACATGCGGGGCTATAATCCGACAGTGCTCCCTAATAAAATTCAACTAGACAAGCTGGCTCAGGCCATTTCCGAGGCAGAACGTCCGGTCATTCTGGCCGGTGGCGGAGTTGTATACTCCGGTGGACATGAGGCACTTTATGAATTTGTTCGTAAAACGGAAATTCCGATTACGACAACATTATTGGGTCTGGGAGGTTTCCCGAGCGGACATGGGCTCTGGATGGGAATGCCGGGAATGCACGGAACATACACCTCCAATCAGGCTATTCAGCAGTCGGACCTGCTGATCTGTATCGGTGCTCGCTTTGACGATCGGGTAACAGGCAAACTGGATGGATTTGCCCCACAAGCCAAAATCGTCCACATTGATATCGACCCTGCTGAAATTGGCAAAAACGTAGCAACCGATATTCCAATTGTAGGCGATGTTAAGGCGGTACTGGAATTGCTGAATCAGGATGTGAAACGCGCGAACCTGGCAGATGCATGGAGAGCGCAAATTCAGCAATGGAAGAACGAGAAGCCTTATTCTTATAAAGATTCCGATACCGTGCTCAAGCCGCAATGGGTTATTGAACTGCTGGATGAAACGACCAAGGGTGGCGCAATCGTAGCGACGGATGTGGGCCAGCATCAAATGTGGGCAGCCCAGTATTATAAATTCAATCAGCCGCGCTCGTGGGTGACATCTGGTGGACTGGGAACGATGGGCTTTGGTTTTCCTTCAGCGATTGGCGCTCAGGTGGCCAATCCCGACAGATTGGTAATCTCGATCAACGGAGACGGCGGTATGCAAATGTGTTCGCAGGAGTTAGCGATCTGTGCTATCAATAACATCCCGGTCAAAATCGTAATCATTAACAATCAGGTACTGGGGATGGTTCGCCAATGGCAGGAATTGATTTATAACAACCGGTACAGTCACATTGATTTGGCTGGCAGCCCGGATTTTGTCAAACTCGCTGAAGCATACGGTGTAAAAGGTCTGCGTGCTACGAACAAGGAAGAGGCACGCCGGGTTTGGCAAGAGGCACTTGATACACCCGGACCGGTCGTTGTCGAGTTTGTAGTCAACAAGGAAGAAAATGTATATCCGATGGTGACGCAAGGTTCGACCATTGATCAAATGTTGATGGGGGACGAGTAAAATGACGACTAAAAATACCATTGCTGTACTGGTAAATGATCATCCCGGCGTTTTGCAGCGTGTGTCCGGTCTGTTTGGTCGCCGTGGCTTTAACATTGATAGCATAACCGTCGGCCAATCGGAAGAAGCTGGTTTATCCCGTATGGTCATTGTGACTATAGGAGATGAGAACAACCTGGAGCAGATTGAAAAGCAGCTGTATAAGCTGGTTGATGTGATCAAGGTCATCGATCTTAGCTCCAAGCCGATGGTTGCCCGTGAATTGGCGATGATCAAGGTAAAGGCGGAGCCGCCTCAGCGACCGGAAATCATGGGTGTGGTGGATACGTTCAGAGCAGCTGTAATCGACGTTGGAACGACGAGCCTGATCGTTCAGGTCATTGGCGATACCGAAAAAATAGACGCCATGATTGAATCGTTGAAGCCTTACGGCATTCGTGAGCTGACCCGAACCGGGGTCACAGCCATGGTGCGTGGCAATGCTTAATATGGAGCTTTAACGAATTACGGTTACAGCGCATTACATCAATAAAGAACCGCCCGCATAAGAGCGGGGACTCGAGGGGATTTTCAGATACAATTGACGAAGCAAAGCCAAATCTCTTGGAGTACCCGCTCATTATGAAGGGTCCAATTAAAAGGAGGAAATTAACCATGGCAGTTACAACGTACTACGAAAGAGATGCAGAGCTTAGCGTATTGAAAGGAAAAACAGTTGCCGTAATCGGTTACGGTAGCCAAGGACATGCTCAAGCACAAAACTTGCGTGACAGTGGTGTGAATGTTGTTATTGGTTTGCGTGAAGGCAAGTCAGCTGATGTCGCAAGAAACGACGGCTTTGAAGTTCTGAACGTAGCTGATGCAACAAGCCGTGCAGATGTGGTTCAAATTTTGTTGCCAGATGAAACACAAGCTTCTGTGTACAAAAATGAAATTGAACCTAATCTGAAAAAAGGCGCAGCTCTTATGTTCTCCCATGGTTTTAACGTTCATTTTGGACAAATCGTAGCTCCTAAAGATAGCGATGTATTGTTGGTTGCTCCAAAATCCCCAGGACATATGGTACGTCGTACCTATGTGGAAGGTTTTGGCGTACCCGGTCTGATCGCAATTGAGCAGGATGCAACGGGCCAAGCCAAAGAAATCGGTCTTGCTTACGCAAAAGGCATCGGTTGTACACGTGCGGGCGTAATCGAAACCTCCTTCCGTGAAGAAACGGAAACGGATCTGTTCGGTGAGCAGGCAGTATTGTGTGGCGGCGTGAGTGCACTCGTAAAAGCTGGCTTCGAAACATTGACTGAAGCAGGTTATGCTCCTGAGATGGCTTACTTTGAATGCTTGCATGAGCTTAAGCTGATTGTTGACCTAATGTATGAAGGCGGATTGGCATCTATGCGCGATTCCATCAGCAATACAGCAGAATACGGTGATTATGTAACAGGACCACGTGTGGTAACCGAAGATACAAAGAAAGCGATGAAGGAAGTTTTGACTGATATTCAGCAAGGTAGATTTGCTCGTGACTTTATCCTTGAAAACCAATCCGGACGTGCATTCTTGACGGCTACTCGTCGTAACGAAGCCAACCATCCGATTGAAGTGGTAGGGGGACAATTGCGCGAAATGATGCACTGGATCAAAAAATAAGTTCTTTTTGCATCATGAGCTCGATAACATGATTCATTTATAAAGCTTATTATTCAATGCGGCCCTGCTTATTGCGTGAGCCGCATTGTAATTTAAAGGTCTTAACCTGAGGGAGGTGTGTTACGTTGCGTAAAATATATATATTTGACACAACGTTGAGAGATGGAGAACAGTCACCAGGCGTGAACTTGAATACCCGTGAGAAAGTAGAGATTGCCCATCAGCTGGAAAAGCTGGGCATCGACCGTATGGAAGCCGGATTCCCGGCTGCTTCACCAGGAGACTTGGCTGCTGTTAATGCGGTCGCCAGAGCTGTCAAAAATTCAACAGTCATTGGGCTTTCACGTGCAAGAGAGCAGGATATTGATGCAGTTCGCGAGGCGCTCAAGGGAGCACAAGACCCGTGTATCCATATCTTTTTGGCAACCTCTCCGATTCACCGTCAGCATAAGCTGCGGATGGAGAAGGCACAGGTATTGGAGACCGCCCGTTCCGCCATTCGTTATGGGTTAAAATATTTGCCCAAAGTGGAATTTTCTTTGGAAGATGCAGGTCGTACAGAGCTTGATTTTGTCGTTGAAATGGTCACGATGGCTGTACAGGAAGGTGCATCTGTCGTCAATATTCCAGATACAGTGGGCTACTTGACGCCTTATGAGTACGGCAATATTTTTAAACATATCAAGGAAAATGTGATTGATGTGGAAAAAATTCAGTTGAGTGCGCATTGCCACAATGACTTGGGCATGGCTACCGCAAATACACTGTCTGCAATCCTGAATGGAGCAGATCAGATTGAGGGAACCATTAATGGGATTGGCGAACGCGCCGGTAATACAGCTATTGAGGAAATTGCAATGGCGCTGGAGACGAGACAGGAATTTTTCCAGGCTAAAACATCTCTGCGGTTGTCTGAAATTGCACGTACGAGCCGTCTGGTTAGCCGTTTGACAGGTATGGTGGTACCGGGGAACAAGGCGATTGTTGGTGCGAATGCTTTTGCACATGAATCAGGTATCCATCAGGATGGCATGCTGAAGGAAAAAACGACCTACGAAATCATGACACCGGAAAGTATTGGTCTGAAGGAAAGCAAGCTGGTTCTGGGCAAGCATTCCGGACGCCATGCCTTCCGCGAGCGTTTGATCGAACTGGGCTACGAATTAAGCGAGGAGGAGCTGAACCGTGCTTTCGGACAGTTCAAGGATTTGGCTGACAAGAAGAAGGAAGTATCGGATGATGACATCCTGGCATTAGTAGAAGAAAAGCTGGCAGATACACCTGAGGTCTTCACGCTGAAGACGATGTTCGTGACCTATGGCAATAAGACTACACCTTCTGCCAAAGTAAGTTTGGTAAATGATGAAGGCCGTGTTATTGAGACGGAGGCTGAAGGGAACGGTTCTGTCGATGCGATCTACAACGCGATTGATCAAGCCAGCGGCGAGAGCGTCGCACTGTCGGATTATTCCATCAAGTCGGTTACCCACGGTAAGGACGCTTTGGGTGAAGTGCATGTGGTGCTGACGCAAAACGGACTGTCTGTGCAAGGACGCGGCGTAAGCACTGACATTCTGGAAGCAAGCGCCCGGGCTTATGTGGATGCACTGAACGGTTTGATCGACAAACGTAAGAACTATAGTAACCGCGTAGATTACAATTCCTAAATGGATATCGTTTAAAGGGATTGATATTTTACAGGATCGGGTGTTCCCGGTCCTGTTTTTTGCTTTTTCACATGAAAAATCCAGCTTATAGGCTAAGCCTATCGACTTGATAGATTCTATATCTTAGTCAAAGCCCAGTCAGATATGTTACAAAGAAATTATGAAAAATACGCCCGTATGGCTGGATAACAAAGGGAGTGTACGTGATGGCAGACGTAAAAAAGATTGCAGTAATAGCTGGTGACGGAATCGGACCGGAAGTGGTTGCCGAGGCGGAGAAAATTTTGAAGCGTACGGAAGAAGTGTTTGGCTTTTCGTTTGAAACGGAGCATGCGCTGTTTGGCGGAATCGCCATTGATAAAAAGGGAACACCATTGCCAGAAGAGACACTGGCTGTATGTCAATCTGCAGATGCCGTATTGCTGGGGGCGGTAGGTGGGCCTCAATGGGACAACAATCCTAAGGAGCTTCGTCCTGAAACAGGCCTGCTGGGTATTCGCAAAGAGCTTGGCCTGTTTTCGAATCTTCGTCCCGCTGTCGTGTTCGACTGCCTGAAGGATGCCTCTACGTTAAAGCCGGAGGTATTGGAAGGAACTAACCTGATCGTTGTGCGTGAACTGACGGGTGGCATCTACTTCGGCGAAAAATTCAGACGTGAAAGTGCTCAAGGTGAGGAAGCAGTGGATACTTGTGCATATAATGTGACAGAAGTAGAGCGGATTGTTCGCCAATCCTTTGAGATTGCACAAAAACGCCGCAAAAAGCTCGCCTCAGTAGATAAAGCTAACGTACTGGAAACTTCCCGTTTATGGCGGGAGGTCGTGAACCGGGTCGCTGTAGATTATCCGGATGTAGAGCTGGAGCATGTACTGGTAGATAATTGTGCGATGCAATTGCTGCGTCGGCCATCCAGCTTTGACGTCATTGTAACGGAAAATATGTTTGGTGATATTCTAAGTGATGAAGCGGCTATGCTGACCGGGTCGATCGGCATGTTGTCCTCGGCATCACTTGGGGAAGGCAGTTTTGGTCTGTACGAGCCGGTGCACGGCTCGGCGCCTGACATTGCAGGCGAGGGATTGGCGAATCCTATTGCAACGATTTTGTCCGTTGCTTTGATGTTCCGCCTCACCTTTGGATACGAGAAGGCAGCTGATGCTATTGAGAAAGCAGTAGCTGAGGTGCTGGACGCAGGACATCGCACAGCCGATATTGCGGTGGATAAATCCCAAGCCATTTCGACAGCTCAAATGGGCAATTTGATCGCAGCAGCAATACGCTAAAAGCTGAGAATTAGCCTGTACTGAAAAAAAAGCTTCCTATTATATAGTATGTTAATAGAGTGAATCATATCGAAGGCTTTTTATTTAAACCAAGTTTGAACGGCAGCTCCTGAGTAATCAGGGGGGCTGCTTGTGAATCATAGGATGTGATATGTTTAAAATGTGTATAAATTGTGAATTTTTCATCTAGTTTAAAATAATTATAATAAAGTAATGGTTACAATATTGACTTTGATATCTGCGAATGATAACATTTATCAAGTAAGTTGTTTCATCCAATACAGATGATTGAGGAAAACACAACCGGTGTTTTTCTTACATATTTAAAGGAGGATTTCATATTATGGCAGAAAGATTGGTAGGAAGACCCGCACCTGATTTTGCATTGGAAACAGTGAGTGGAGACGGTCAGGAATTCGGTTCGGTGAAGCTTTCCGATTACCGCGGCAAATGGCTCGTATTTTTCTTCTATCCACTGGATTTCACTTTTGTGTGCCCAACGGAAATTACGGCATTGAGCGATGCTGCTGACCAATTCAAAGAGCTGGATACTGAAATTCTGGGTATCAGTGTAGACTCTGTGCACAGTCACAAAGCATGGATTAATACAGCTAAAGAAAACAACGGTCTGGGCAAGCTGAACTTCCCGTTGGCTTCTGACATTACCAAAAAGACAGCGAGCGACTATGGCGTTCTGATCGAAGAAGAAGGCGTTGCATTGCGCGGTTTGTTCATCATTGATCCAGAAGGCGAATTGAAATATCAAGTGGTTAACCACAACGATGTAGGCCGCAGTGTTGATGAAACATTGCGTGTACTGCAAGCTCTGCAATCCGGTGGCTTGTGCCCAATGAACTGGAAGCCAGGCGACAAAAATCTGTAATATAAGATCCACCAATTGAATACTGAACAACCAAGCCCCCAACAAACGGTATTTCTGTCCGATATTGGGGGCTTACTTGCCTGCGCTATGCTGGAAGATATTAGGGCGAGCCTGTGTGCATGAAGTAGCATATATTGAGTAACAAATAATTATGGAAATGTTGTTATGTTCTAGAGGAATTTTGGCAGACGAAAGCGAATAAGGTAGTGTAGAAGATAACAAGGCAGAACAGGTTTTGTTCAGAGGAGGCTGAGCCCGGATGAGTTATTGCTGTGGAGCAAGCATGGTTGGAACCAAGGGAACGCTGAAGCATTACCGTACCCAAGTTCATAATGTTCCTTTGCTGTTTTGCCCGGTATGTCGTCGCATTGAAGTTCATTATAAAGTCGAAAATGAATATGAAATTTTGGCTGAATATGCACATGGAGACGGGGCAACCGAAATTGATTTTCAGGATTATGTCATGGAAGATGATGATACGATATTTGAAAACTGTGTAAATCGTGAGAGTGAAGATGCATTTGAAATTGTGAAGCGCCAAATTGATATGTCCCTTGATTTGTTAATGGTAGCCAAGCAGATGAACGATGAAAAATGGCAAGCGGAGCTTAAGCGAAGACTGGCTGTGATGAGCCAAAGACGATCCCGGCTTCAACATAATAAGAGCGGCAGTTGACCTCCTATACACCAAAGAAGCTCTCTAGAATGGAGAGCTTCTTTGGTGTGTAGGGCGCTTATTCCTAACTTATTCTTTCGTTTTGGCAATGTTGCGCAGATATTATGACGAAAGAAAACAGGATAAAAATGTGGATTCGACACTTTTTCCGATTGACTCGAGTCCTTGGTCTTGTCTATGATAAAATAAGACTCGAATTGGAAAGAGATGGTCGGAATTCTGTGAATCTGTTTTCTACACCAGTGAAGGGTAGTCGATAGATATCTTTCTCTTCTTCAATAATGTTATGCGTCCGATACGGCCAGTTTATCATTCCGAAACAAGGGGGAAGCCTGGCATGATCAGTGAATTCCAAGAAGCCTTGCTTGATACCGTGGGAGCTTGCCCTCCCACACAGATCGCCAATAACAAGTATGAAAATGTGCTGGAGAACCTGGATAGTGGTATCATGCTGTTTGACAGTGACGGGGTACTGACCTTTATTAACGTGCAAATGGCAAAATTGCTGGAATTATCGCGTAGTTCGCTGGCGGGTCGCAACCTGATGCAAATATTGCATCTTCCTGAGTTAAGTCGATTTAAGAAGAAGAAAATCTTGAGGATTTATAAAGAAACTATCTTTCATAGAAAACGCTATCACGAGTTGATTGATGAGTATGGTCGGCATTGGTTGATGACAGTGACCTACGGGGATCAGATGGATGGCGATTTTTTGTTCAGCGTCAAAGATGTATCGGATTACAAGCAGATTGAGCAAACGGCATACCAAAATGACAAGCTGGCGATGCTGGGACGCATCTCTGCGTCCATAGCTCATGAAATCCGTAATCCGCTAACTGCAATTCGGGGTTTTATTCAATTGCTGCGGCCGCATTTGATGGAATTGGGCAGGGATGAGTATGCCCGGATTATTTTAACAGAAATCGATCGTGCGAACGACATTATTTATGAGTTTTTGAATTCATCCAAGCCTTCGGCCCCGCAAAAAACGGCTGTATCTGTGATGGGATTGCTGAAAGAGGTTGTGATGCTGACAGAAAGCGAGGCGTTGATGAAGGGTTGCCAGATTGCACTGAATGAAAATGACAAGCTTATGAGGGTTTCTATTGATGTAAAACAGATTAAACAGGTTATGCTAAATATGATAAAAAATTCGTTGGATGCCATCGAAAGTATTAGTAGGGAACGAGAGGGATGCATCGATATCCATACCGTGCTTGAGGGCTCCTATGTCCACATTTGCATTGAGGATAACGGATTGGGCATGGATCACAATACATTGTCACGTTTATTCGATCCCTTTTTTACAACCAAAGAAAGCGGAACTGGTTTGGGGTTGGCTGTGAGCTATCGAATCATTAAAAATCATGGAGGCTTTATCCATGTAGACAGTAAGCATGGAAGGGGGACGCAATTTATAATCACGCTTCCTGTCGTTTAGTATGTATGCTTTTTCGCAAAAGGACTGCTGTTACAATTTCTTTTACATTGCACAGCGGTAAAGTTAGGTATCATTTTTTTGAAGAAGGTCGACTGGAGCGCATGATCTGAAAAGATTGTGTGCTTTTTTGATGCTGGAAGCTCTTTTTTTTTTTTTTTGCGTAAATGCGAAAAACAATTCGTGAATATAAGGCTAAAAAAATGATTCACCTTTCACAGATAAAATGCTATTATATACCAGAATACAACATTTTTTTTGATACTATAGACTTATACAACGGCTTCCAAAGCTGTCAAACGTCTTAGATGAGCGGAAACTCCGATATACAGGGGGCTGAATGAATATGCGGTTGGAAGTAAAGAAAACAATAGGTATTGGTATTTTTGCGTTAGTCCTGTTTGCTTTGGCTCAATTATTTCATGTAACTTTGAATAAATTATACTCTCATAATGTTTTTTTCTTGTTCTATCCAATTGTAGGATTTGCCTGTGCCTCAATTTGTTTTTCTATTTTTTATCAGTCCTGGTCTGTTCTGTTAGAGGAGTTGTCCTGGCAGAGATTTTTTATTGCTCCAACATTTCTGGTATCAGGCCTGCTTTACCTTATTCATGTCGTTTCGGTTAGTTTCGCAAGCCTGACGGACTATGCTTTGTCTCCGGATGTTTCGTTATGGCTTTTGTTTGTAAACCGCGCCTTTACTGCGGTGATGCTTTTACTTATTTGCTTTCTTCCCTTCAGAAAAACAAAATTCGGATACAAGACTGTTGCTTTGTGGGTGGGTATAGGCTTCGCTCTACTGATTCTGGGAGTTATTAAGGTCTATGGTGCAGAGCTGCCAGATCTTCGTATGGGATATGAATCGGGTAGCCTGGGATTGATATTGAATCTGGCGGTCATGTTTCTGTTCGTGTCTAGTTTTGTGTACGGTGTATGGAAACATCGCGAACTCCTCCTTGCGGAATATGGCATGCTGCTTATTAGCCGTGGAACGGGGCTTTGTGTTGTAAGCCAGCTGTTTTATATGTGTTCCGGGCAACTGAGCGATGTCAATCATCTGATAGGACTTTTGATTAATGCGGCGGGATATTATGATCTGTTAAACGGTTTGGTCCGGCTTATGGTTCTGATTCCCTATCATGAAAAGCAGGCAGCAGAATCTGAGTTTAATTACATTGCCTATACGGATGATATAACAGGACTTCCAAACCGTCGTCGGCTCTCCCAACGCCTGGACAAATTGTTGCGTAATTCACTGAAGCCTGATGAGAGTGTAGCGCTTTTAGTGCTGAATATTGACCGCTTCAAAACGATTAATGATTCGCTTGGACATACGGCAGGGAATTACTTGCTGTATGCGGTTGGTGAACGTTTAGGGCATTTTAGCCATGAGGGAGAAGAGGTCTTTAGCATGGGCGGAGATGAGTTTGCATTTCTTTTAACAGGGTACGAAAATAGCGATGCGATGGGAACTCGTATTGATGATTTGGTGAAACTGTTCGACCAGCCTTTTGATATTAACGGAGAATCTTATCATGTGATGGCGAGCGTAGGTATTGCTGTGTATCCGCTCGATGCGAGTCAGAGCGACCAGCTCATTCATCATGCAGATACTGCTGTTCACAGTGCCAAGGAGCAAGGAGTAAACTTTCAGCGGTATGTCAGTGTGATGCAAATGCGGGCGCACGAAAGACTCCAGTTGGAAAATGATCTAAGACGGGCGCTCGAAAATGAAGAATTTTCGTTGGTGTATCAACCTCGTATTCACCTGCAAAGCGGCGAGCTGACCAGCTTGGAAGCGATGGTGCGTTGGAATCATCCCCATCGCGGGATGGTGATGCCGGGAGAGTTTATCTCTGTAGCTGAAGAAAGCGGCTTGATCGTACCGTTGGGGGAGTGGGTGTTACGGGAGGCGTGTCTGCAAAATAAACGCTGGCAGGAGGCCGGATACCAACCGATCCCGATATCGGTCAATTTATCCATGCGCCAATTTCAGCAAAAAAAACTGGTAGATGTTATTCAAGGTATTTTGACCTGTACAGAATTGGAACCGCGCTATCTGGAACTGGAGATCACCGAGAGTATGACCTTTGACAAGGATCTGGCTTTTGAACAGTTGAGAAATATAAAGGCTATCGGGGTTGCAATCAGTATCGATGATTTTGGTACAGGCTACAGCTCGCTGCATTACTTGAAAAACCTTCCGATAGATCGTCTTAAAATTGACCGTTCCTTTGTAAATGAGGTACTGGTCGATAGCAAAAATGCGGCCATTGTATCTACCATTGCCTCCATGGCTCACCATTTGAAGCTGAAGGTTACGGCAGAAGGCGTGGAAAACGAGGAGCAGCTTCACTTTTTGCAGGCCCAGGAATGTCATGAAGGGCAGGGGTATTATTTTAGCCGTCCCATTCCGGCCGAAGCCTTTGAAAAATTATTTTTGCGCGAGCCTATGAATTGGCTGGCTCAGGATAGTATGTAGTTTACTTGCAATTTACAGACAGGTAAGTTATAATAGATAACATCCCGATTCAGTTGTATGACATTAGTCTGAGCGTGTCTACAAAAGAATAGAGATGTTTTAAAAATGCGGGTGTAGTTCAATGGTAGAACTTCAGCCTTCCAAGCTGATAGCGTGGGTTCGATTCCCATCACCCGCTTTCTGTTTTAAGGCGTTAAAAACCCTTGTATTAACAGGGGTTTTTGTTTTTCTCATAATTAGATGAACATACTTTAGCCGGGGGCCCATTGGGTATCCTGGTTTTTTACGTTCTTCTGAACCATATTTTACACTATTATACAAAATGTAAATCCAAATTTTTCGCTTATATCCTATAAATAAACAGATAAAAGAACTATTTACCATTCCCTGAAAATTGAGTATAGTCAGGTTGATGGAATATAATACAAAAAAAGGATGGTGTAACTGTAATGAGGAGAATTTCTTTTCTTTTTTTAGCCTTAACGTTTGTGCTCTTCGGCTTTCCGGCAAGATCTTCGTTTGCGGAGGCTGACTTTCCGAATACATCGACGAACGGATTGACTGGCTTTGCCGGACAGGCTAATGAAAATGGGGCTTCCAAGCCTAGTACGACCGGCGGCAAAAACGGGCAGGTTATTTATATCAACAATCTAAACGATTTGAAAAATCAGTTAGGGGATTCCACTCCAAAAATTTTGGTGATTGAAAAACATATTTCTGCTTCCTCCAAAACCGTCATCAACATGGGTTCCAACAAATCGCTTATTGGTTCTTACGCGCAAAACAAGCTGGTCAATATTCATTTCAAAACAACAGCTAACTCAGGAAATGTAATCTTTCAAAATTTAACCTTTGAGCACAGTGCCAACATTAACGGCAACGATGACATCCAGCTAAATCTTACTGCGGGTACTAATTATTGGATTGATCATGTTACTTTTGCGGGTCACAATTATAATCCGAATGGTTCAGATTTGGACAAACTTTTGTATATAGGACAATCGGCTGATTATGTAACCATTAGTAATTCGAAGTTTGCTAATCATAAATATGGTCTCATTCTGGGTTACCCTGATGATGGCAATAAAAATTATGATGGCATGCCTCATATGACAATTGCCAATAATTATTTTGAAAACTTGCTTGTCCGTGGCCCAGGGCTTATGAGATATGGATATTTCCATGTTAAAAATAACTATATTAATAACTTCCAACTGGCTTACACCATCGCTACGAATGCAAGAATTTATTCCGAGTACAACTACTTTGGCAAAGGTAGTGAAAAGGGTGGTATTCTTGATGATAAAGCCAATGGCGAGTTTAAAGATGTGGGGAGTTATCCCGCCATCAAAAACCAAAAATCGCGTGTAACCAGCTGGAATCCAAGCAAGAACTACAGCTACCAGGTTCGAACTCCTGAGTATACCAAAGAGTTTGTAACCAAATATGCCGGTTCGTCTAATACAACCTTGGTATTTGGAAAATAACCCCGGTTTTATTTGCAAATGCGATTGGATCTGCTATACTGACTGCATGCAAGTATCCCATGAAAAGGAAGGTAACCATACGTCCGATGAAGTAAGCACACTAATTTTCCCATTCAACTGCACAGTTACTGGCAGGCGGCTGCAAGCTGCAACGGGGAGAAGTGTGTCTGAAATGAGATTGGGACGTATACGTTTATTCCAGGACGGGAGTCGTTTATTTCGTTCATGGTTTTATTTTTGCATAAGCGTATTTTGAAACAATTCATAGCAGTCATTCTATTTCCTCGTATGCAAGTCGCAGCCTTCTGCGGCTTTTTTTATTGCTTCCGGTCGAAAAGGCCGGACTGGAAAGGATGATGATGGTATGAAGACCATTTTACGTGTTCGTGATGTTGTAAAGGAATGGAACGGAATTTCTTTGTTCGAGCATGTGTCGCTGGATGTGGCGGAGGGAGAACGGCTCGCGCTGTTTGGAAGAAATGGAGCGGGCAAAACGACGCTATTACGAATATTACTGGGTGATGAAGCTCCAACCTCTGGTAAGGTCGAGCATGAATTGCCACCGGAAGAGCGGGGCTGGCTAAAACAGCAGAATACGGTGAATGGATCTCGAACCGCACTGGAGGCAGCACAGCAGGCTAGCCCTCAGCATTGGGGGCTCAAGCAAGCATTGAGGCAGCTTGAAGCGGACCTGGCCGGTGCCGGGAAGGATACGGATCGTCATCTCGAGCGTTACGGCGCGCTCATGAATGAATATGAACGTCTGCAGGGCTTTGCCTGGGAGTCAGAGGTCGAAAAGGCACTAACCCGAATGGGAATGCCTGCGGAGACGTGGTCCATTGCCTATGGTGACCTGAGTGGCGGGCAGAAGACGAGAGTGCGGTTGGCCGGGCTGATGGTCAGTCAGCCGAAGCTATTGGTGCTGGATGAGCCGACCAACCATCTGGATGCCGAAAGCTTGCTGTGGCTGGAGCAGTGGCTGTCTACGTATCATGGAACGCTGCTGTTTGTATCGCATGACAGAGCCTTTTTGGATAAGGTGGCTACCAGCATCGTTGAGCTGACATTCACAGGCATTGAGCGCTATAAAGGCGGCTATCAGGAGTATAAAGCGCAAAAGGAGCGGGAATTGCGCGAGCAGGAAACCCAATACCGGAAGCAGGAGCTGGCAAGAAAGGCGTTGGAAGAGACGATTCGAAATTACAATGAATGGTTTAATCGAGCGCATCGTGCAGCCTCCAAGGTTGAGATGGCTGTGACGCAGAGCTTTTATAAGGCCAGGGCTAATAAAAATATTTCCCGTTATCATGCAAAGGAGAGGGAACTGGAGCGGCTAGAGGCCAATCGGGTGGAAAAGCCGCGTGAAGCTGCGTCTTTGCATATGAAATTAAGCGATAGCGGATTTCAGGCTAAATATTTGCTGCGTGCCGAGCAGGTTGGCTTTAGTTACGGCGACCGTGTTATTGTGAAGGAGCTTAATCTGAACATTGCGCGTGGTGACCGCCTTGCTGTTCGGGGGCCGAACGGAATCGGCAAGACTACGCTGCTTCGGTTATTGACGGGTCAGCTGAAGATACAGACCGGGAGCATCACAGCCAATCCACAGCTGAACATCGGATATTTTTCACAGGAGCTGGAGCAGCTTCCGGAGGATCAGACATTACTGGACAGCCTGCTTTCCCTCCCGACGATGACACAAACGGAAGCGAGAACAGTGCTGGGCTGCTTTCTGTTTGCCAAAGAGGATGTATTCAAAAGGATCGGGACGCTTAGTATGGGAGAGAAATGCAGAGCAGCTTTTCTACGCTTGTACTTTAGTGGAGCCAATCTACTGGTGCTTGATGAGCCGACGAATTACTTTGATATTGAAACCCGTGAAATTGTAGAGAATTCTTTGCGCAGCTATGACGGGGCCATGGTACTGGTCTCACATGACCGGGAGCTGATACGGTGTACGGCAACCCGGCTGCTCGATATGAAGCCTGGAGGCGGATTCGAAATCTATGAGGGAACAGCCGACGAAAAGCAGGAGGATGAGCGAAGCCGTCAGCAGGAGCCGGAAGATCAGGAGCAGCGCGAGGAGCGTATGCGATTAGAGCTGCGTCTGACAGAGCTGATGGGCATGACCGGGATGTTGGATGAACATGATGACCATCTGAGAGAAATCAGACGTATTCGTGCCAGGCTGAATAGGTTGGATTTTTCTAGCATCAATAGGAGTGAAACATAGGCTCGGCTTGCCAAAGGGCGGCAGTTTGCATATAATAATGAACAATAGTTCGAAATTTTAAAAATGTCTTGATGGAGAAGAGTAGGCAGTGGCCGATTGAACAGGGAGGAAGCGCCGTAGGATTGAGAGCGTTTCTACAAGTATTGGGCTGTTGAAGTTCGCTCCGGAGCAGTTCCTTGAATCTCAGGCGTCAAGTGGTGACGAATGGGCAAGTAGAGGATACCGGTTCACGACCGTTACAACGTGCAGAGCGAGATGATGATGCGTAGCGTAATAAGCACCTGTATGGCTGGCAGGCAGAACAACAGGTGAGCTGGGCTTCATTGTTTAACGAGGGTGGTACCACGGTCTTTTCGTCCCTTACCGGGAGAAAGGACCTTTTTTTGTTGTCTGAAAAGCTGGAAATGAAGAAAGGGGACTGAACAGGCGATGAGCGAAACCATCCAAATGAAGGAACATTTGCTAGCCTTGAAGGAAGAAGCACTGGAAGTATTGGAGAAGGTGGCAACGGCCAAGGAACTGGCTGAGCTGCGGGTTAAATATTCGGGTAAAAAGGGGGCGTTGACCGAGATTTTGCGCGGTATGGGCAAGCTGAGTGCGGAAGAACGCCCGATTGTCGGACAGGTAGCCAATGAAGTGCGCGAGGCCATTGAAGAAGTGGTCAACCGCAAGCAGGATGAGTTCACAAAGGCGGAAACGAATGAGCGTCTGCAGGCAGAAAAAATCGACGTTACCCTGCCTGGACGCGCCTTGCCGCAAGGTGGACTTCATCCCCTCAACAAAGTGATTGAGCAGATCGAAGATATTTTTACAGGTATGGGTTATCGAGTTGCAGAGGGTCCGCAGGCAGAGACGGATTATTACAACTTCGAAGCATTGAATCTGCCTAAAAACCATCCGGCACGCGATATGCAGGATTCATTTTATTTGACCGATGATTTATTGATGCGTACTCATACGTCACCGGTGCAGATTCGTGCGATGGAGGCAATGAAGGGTGAAACACCTATTAAGGTCATTTGTCCAGGTGCGGTTTTCCGTCGTGATGATGACGATGCAACACATTCTTTCCAATTCCACCAAATTGAAGGGCTTGTGATTGGAAAAGACATTCGCATGAGTGACTTGAAAGGAACTCTCTTGCAATTTGCACGCGAAATGTTCGGGGAATCGACCGAAATTCGTCTGCGTCCAAGCTTCTTTCCGTTTACTGAGCCGAGTGCTGAGGTAGACGTTACTTTTGTAAAGAAAAATGGTGAACGCGTGTGGATTGAAATTTTAGGCTGTGGTATGGTGCATCCGAAGGTACTGGAAATGGGCGGCTTTGATCCCGAGGTATACAGTGGTTTTGCATTCGGTATGGGTGTAGAACGGATCGCCATTCTGAAATATGGCATTGACGATATTCGCCATTTTTATACCAGCGACCTGTCGTTCCTGAAACAGTTTGCGCGTCAATAAACAACTATATCAAGGGAAGTGAACCCATATGAAAGTATCATTCGAGTGGCTGTCCGACTATGTATCGCTGGATCAGGTAAGCGCGGAGGAGCTGGCAGAAAAAATTACCCGTTCGGGCATTGAAATTGATGGAGTCGAACATCGCAACCAAGGGATTACGGGCGTTGTTGTAGGCTATGTTAAAAGCAAGGAAAAGCATCCGGATGCGGATAAGCTGAATGTGTGTGTTGTGGATGTGGGTCAGGGAGAAGATCTGCAAATCGTGTGCGGCGCCAAAAACGTGGATGCAGGGCAAAAGGTGCCTGTTGCCGTGGTGGGCGCAAAACTGCCGGGAGATTTTCATATTAAAAAGGCCAAGCTGCGTGGTGTTGTATCCATGGGCATGATCTGCTCGGCGAAGGAGCTGGGCATGAATGACAAGCTGCTGCCAAAGGAATTGCAGGAAGGGATTCTGGTGCTGCCGAAGGATGCTGAAATTGGTACGCCGATTACGAAGCTGCTGGGGCTGGATGATCAGGTGCTGGATTTTGATCTGACCCCCAACCGTTCGGACTGCCTGAGCATGCGTGGAGCGGCTTATGAAGTGAGCGCGATCCTGGGACGTGACATTACGTTGGCTGATCCGGCCAAAGAACTGGTCGAAATCAGCGATGCGGCGGCAGAGCATTTGTCTGTAAAGGTGGATACCCCTGAGCTGTGCACACACTACGCGGCCCGATATATCACAGGTATAAAAGTGGGCGCTTCCCCGTTGTGGATGCAAAACCGTCTGATGGCGGCAGGGGTTCGTCCGATCAACAACATCGTAGATATTACGAATTATGTCATGCTGGAATACGGCCAGCCGTTGCATGCCTTTGACGCGGATAAGCTGGAAAATGGCAACATTGAAGTCCGGCTTGCACATGCAGGCGAAACCTTAATTACGCTGGATGATCAGGAGCGTAAGCTGGACCCGCACATGCTGCTGATTACAGACGGCGTGAAGCCGATTGCACTGGCAGGTGTGATGGGCGGGGCCAATTCGGAGGTAACCGATGCGACAGTCAGCATTGCGCTGGAATCTGCAAAGTTTGACGGCGGTACGGTTCGCAAAACCTCCCGTCAGCTTGGGCTTCGTTCCGAAGCGAGCCTGCGTTTTGAAAAAGAGGTTGATCCAGGTGCGGTTATACCTGCTTTGAATCATGCGGCTGCGTTGATTCAACGTTATGCCGGGGGCACTGTGCACCAAGGCATTGTAGAAGCTGCTTCTGCAAAAGCTAAAAATCGCGTGATCAAGCTGTCGTTAGACAAAATAAACCGATATTTGGGGACAGAACTGTCTCTGCTTGAAGTCAAAGCGATTTTCAGCAGACTTCATTTTGCTTGCGGCGATGCGGAGCAAGGTGTGATTGAAGTTGAAGTGCCTACACGCCGCGGCGATATTACTATTGATGTGGATCTGATCGAAGAGGTGGCTCGTCTGTATGGCTACGACAACATTCCGACTACGCCGATTGAAGGGCCGACAACACCGGGGGCTTTGACGGTATCGCAATCATTGCGCCGTTCGCTGCGCCAATTGCTGGCTCATGGCGGCTGGCAAGAGACGATCAGTTATTCATTTGTACACCCGCAAAGTACAGGCTTGTTTAATGCGCTGACAGAAGGCAGCCATCCGGTTCGTTTGTCGATGCCTATGAGCGAAGACCGCAGTGTTCTGCGTACAAGTGTGATCCCGCAGATGCTGGATACAGCGGTGTACAACATGAACCGGAAGCAGGAAAATCTGGCGATCTTCGAAATAGGGACTGTATTTTATACAGAGGAACAAACCTTGACCCGCCAGCCGCAGGAGATTCAGGTGCTCAGCTTGCTGTTGACTGGGGTACGCCGTGAAAAACAATGGAACATCGGTGCTGAGAAGGTCGATTTCTTTGATATAAAAGGGGCGCTTGAAACGGTGTTTGACTATTTCGGCTTGAGTGCAAGCATTCGTTATGTAGCTGACCAGCCGCAAAGCTATCATCCGGGACGTTCTGCTTCAATCTGGCTGGATGTGAATGGAAACTCCCAACGGATCGGTACCATTGGGCAAATCCATCCGGAGCTGCAGCAGTCTTATGGGCTGAACGATACGTATGTAGCTGAAATTGCTTTGCAGCAAGTCATTGAACATGCCGATAGTCATATCCAGTTCAGAGAGCTGGCTCGCTTCCCGTCCGTGGAACGCGATATTGCTCTTGTGGTTGATAAAGACGTTGAGGCAGGCGAGCTGCTTCGTGTTATTCATGCTGCAGGTGGAGAACTGCTGCAGGATGCACGGGTGTTTGACGTATTTACAGGCAGCAAGCTTGGTGAAGACAAGAAGAGCGTGGCGATTTCCCTGACCTACCGTCACCGGGAGCACACGCTAACGGATGAAGAGATTAGTGCGGCGCACTCTCCTGTCGTTACGTCTCTGGAGCAAACTTTTGGAGCGGAATTGAGAAAGTAGCAGGAAATGCAGGAAGCCGTATCGAATCTTAGTGACAGAGGTTCGATACGGCTTTTTGGCCTATCATCATGGAAGCTCTCTACTCTGATATTCACCCGCTGCGGGGAAGCCGGACTATGGGTTGAACGCTTCACGAAGGCGGGATACCATAGAATCGGATACATCTTAGAATCAACATACAGTAGTATTGAAGGAGGGCATAATTGTGACTACACCGAATCGTACTCGCGTCACTGTAGAAATCTACGGTACTTCTTATAAACTTGTCGGCAGCAATCCCGATTATATGAAACAGGTTGCTAATTACGTGGACGAACGCATGCACAGTATTTCGCAAGTTCATTCGCGTCTGGATATGCCCCGAATTGCCGTGCTGGCTGCAGTTCACATGGCTGAAGAGGCTGTACAAATTCAGGAGATTCAGAGTCATATGAACCGATTAACTGCAGAACGGGCGGAGCTCCGGGGAGAGTTGGCACAACTCCAGACGGTCCTGGGAGAGCAACAGCAGAAAAATTCAGATATGCAGGAGTCCCTAATTCAATTGAAGGAAGAGAAGGAGACGACCCAAAAAAAGCTGACGGAGACCGAAACCGCATCAGCCAAGCAAATTGCTGAATTAAAGGTAAGGCTGGAACAGCAGGAGAAAAGAGCAGCCGACCTTGAACATGAACAAAAGCAGGCGAAACGTGAATTGGAGGAGTCCCGGCAAGAAGCTTCCCGGAAACTGAAAGAGCAGCAGGAAGCGGCAAATGCTCGTATCCGGCAGGCGGAGGAGCAGACAAAAAAGGATTTGGCTGAAGTAGCCAAGCAGGCTGAAGCCAAGCTTTTGGCTGCAGAGAAGGCTTATCAGGAGCGTCTGCGCACAGAATTGAACAAGCTGCGTACCGCTTTGCAGCAGGAGCATGGCCAAAAGGTAACTGAATGGCAGACGAAGTGCTCCGCTCTGGATGAGCAGCTGGAACAGGAGCGTAAACAGGCGCAGCAAGTGTTGAATGAGAACAAGCTCCAATACGAGGAAGCGGAGAAACAAGCCGAGGAAGCTGCGCTCGAGCAAGAGATTCGGATTGAGCAGCTTCAGGAACAATTGGATAAGCTCCAAGCAGGGAAAGCGGAGTTGAGTTCCTGTTTGGAAGAAGCGCAGGAGCAAGCTGCAGCATTAAAGAAGCAACAGGCCGAGCTGGAGTCGAAGCTGGAAACGCAGCGTCAGTCTGCTGCAGAACGGGAGCAAGCGGATACGCTTGCGCGTGAAGAGCTGCAAGGCCGTTATGATCTTTTGGCTGCGGAAGCCAAGGCCGCACAGCAGCAAGCGGCCAAGCTGGAGGAAGAGCAGCGCCGTATGCAGAAGCTGCTGGAGCAGGCACATGTAGCTTCTCGCAAGCTGCAAAGCGAACTGGCTGCATTGGCTGAAAGTGAGAAGTCGTGGCAGAAACTTGCTGAGGAGCGCCAGCAGGCTGTCGGCGAGCTGGAGCTTTCGATTCAGGAGGCACGTGAGCAGAAGGAACTCACGCAGGAGCAATTGCAGCAGGCTGAAGCTGAAGCCAAAGCGGCCAATACCAAATTTGCGGAACAACAGCAGCGTCTGTTGCAACTGGAAGCCAAAATCAAGGAGCTTTCATCTGAACTCGTACACGTTCAGGATGAACTGGAGCAGGCAAACGATCGTGAGCAAGAAGGGATACATGCCTACAAAACGCTTCAGGAGCAGCATAGCAGCATGAAGAACCAGGCTGAGCACTTGGAGCAGAACCTAAAGAAGCTTCAGCACGAAGATAGCCAGCGGCAGAGCGAATTGAAGCGTACCGAAGAGGAATTGTTGGAGTGGCAGCTTAAATACGAGCAGCTAAAGACCGAGGTGGAACGTTGGGAGGCCGAAGATGCGGCGCGCAAGGAGGAATTTTCCTCTTGGGAACGGGAAATAGCCGTAGCGGTTGAGCAGAAGGAGCAATTGCAGGACGAAGTTCGTTTGGCCATTAAAGCGGCCGAAGCTGCGAAGGCTGAGCAGCAATCTACCGAGCAGACACGGCTGGCTTTGCAGGCTGAGCTTGAGGAAGTGGGCCAAAAATACGAATTGGCGGCTCATCAGCTTCGTCTGCTACAAGTTCAGCAGGATGTAGACCGGGAAAATGCAGAGAAGGTTTCGAAGGAATTACATCAATTGCAGGAAGAATACGCCAAGCTTCAAACGGAGTACAACGAGTGGATTGAACTTATCGAACAGGATCAGTAGATACGGATATAGATATCAAGCGAATCCCCGGCTGCTTATCACCGGGGATTATTTGTGTAATTTGGATTCATTATACGTAAGTACCTAACAAAAAGCTGTCCTCTACAGAATAAATCTGCTTGGGACAGCTTTGCTGAGGTGCAAACTGGAATTATTTTGTGTTCTTTCGACCAGCTTCAAAAGGTGTCGAGACTGGAATGAACAGGTCGATAATCCCGATAACCAATGCAGCAAGCAATGCGCCCAGAACAGAAACACTCACACTGGTCACGATGTATTGAGAGACCCAGATAACCAGAGCGCTCACCAGAAAACCTACGATACCGCGTCCGAATGGAGAAACGCGCCGGCCGAATATTGCCTCAATGATATAGCCAATTAAGGCAATGACAATCGCAAGAATCAGCGCACTCCAAAAGCCGCCTACACTAAATCCGGGAACGATCCAGCTTACGACCATTAGAACCAGAGCTGCCACAATGAAACGCACGATGTGCCCAAGAATGTTCACGGAATAACCTCCTTCTTTTTTTGAAATCAGGGTTAGACAAAGAATAGTGTATGGCATAAGGTGTTTTCTTATGTGTAAAACAGAGCTGGCAAATAGCGTAAGTTTGCGGCTTTCGGTATAATATAGATATACGTGAAAGGAGTAGTGAAGTTGGACTCTAAAATTTTCAAGACCCTTGAATACCAAAAAATTCTAAATAAACTAAGTCACTATGCCCAAACGGCAGCGGGACAACAAATATCTCTTCAATTACAGCCCAGTGGTGATTTGGAGCATATTAAGAACATGCTGAAAGGCACAGATGAGGCATACGCCGCTGATCGGCTCAAAGGGGTACCATCATTTAACGGAGTGGTGGACATTACTCCGGCAGTGAAGCGTGCTCGTATTGGCGGAACGCTGAGCCCGCATGAGCTGCTTGGTGTCCGGACTACGGTACAGGCTGCGCGCCGTATACAGGTGTACGTATCAAGTCTGCACGAGGAAAACCCTGTCGCAACCTTGCTGTTTTGGAGTGAGCAGCTGTCAGAGCAGAGAAGTTTGGAGAACTCGATTAAAGGCTGCATTGATGAAAATGCGGAGGTGCTGGATTCTGCCAGTGCGGAGCTTTTGCAAATCCGCGGGGAGTTGCGCTCAGGTGAAGTACGGATTCGTGAAAAGCTGGATTCCATGATTCGTTCCTCCACTGTCTCCAAAATGCTCCAGGATCAGTTAATTACGATTCGTGGAGATCGTTTTGTAATCCCGGTCAAGGCCGAGTACCGTTCTTATTTTGGTGGAATTGTGCATGATCAATCCGGATCTGGTGCAACGTTGTTTATTGAGCCTGAATCCATTGTAGCGATGAACAACAAGCTGAGGGAAACACGGCTGAGAGAAGAACGTGAAATTGAAGTTATTTTACAGAAATTGACTGCTCTTGTCGCTGAGCAAGCGGATATGCTGCTGTATGATGTGGACATTTTAGGCAATCTGGATTTTATTTTTGCCAAAGCGCGCCTCGCTCGCGAGATGAAGGCCGCCTTGCCTTTAATGAATGACCGCGGGTTTTTGAGGCTGAAAAAGGGCAGACACCCCTTAATTCCACTGGAAAAGGTCGTTCCTATTGATGTGGAGCTGGGAAATTCCTATACCTCCATTATCGTTACGGGACCGAACACAGGCGGGAAAACCGTTACACTGAAAACCATCGGTCTGCTAAGCCTGATGGCGATGTCAGGACTCTTTGTGCCTGTTGAGGATGGAAGCCAGCTATGTGTATTTGATGCGATCTATGCAGATATTGGTGACGAGCAAAGCATTGAGCAAAACTTGAGTACCTTCTCCAGCCATATGACGAACATCATTAGTATTCTGAGAAATATGACACCTAAAAGCCTGGTATTATTGGATGAGGTGGGAGCCGGAACCGATCCGGCAGAGGGTTCAGCCCTGGCGGTTGCGATTTTGGAGCATATTCATGCCCTGGGCTGTCGTATGGTTGCGACGACTCACTATAGCGAATTGAAGGCCTATGCCTATGAGCGAAAAGGAATCATTAATGCAAGCATGGAGTTTGATGTCGCTACATTAAGCCCGACCTACCGCCTTTTGGTTGGTGTACCCGGGCGTAGTAACGCTTTTGCCATTGCTGAGCGATTGGGCTTGCCGAGCCGTATTTTAGATTATGCCCGGGGTGAGGTAACGGAAGAAGACCAGCGCGTCGAGCACATGATCGCGTCCCTGGAGCAGAACCGTTTGACAGCCGAGCAGGAGCGGGAAAAAGCAGAGCAGCTCCGCAAAGAAATGGAAGCATTGCGCAGCCGTCACCAGACAGAGCTGGAAAAGCTGGAATCACAACGGGACCGTATGCTGGAGAAAGCCGAGGATGAAGCAAGAGTTCTCGTGGATAAGGCTCGAAGCGAAGCAGAAAAAATCATTGCAGATTTGCGCAAGCTGGCTCAGGAAGAAGGAGCATCAGTTAAGGAGCATAAGCTGATTGCAGCTCGTAAAGAGCTGGATGAGGCTGAACCGAAGCAGCGCAAGAAAAATGCGGTCAAACGTTCTGTTGCTGTACGTACTCGTTCCATTATGCCTGGTGATGAAGTATCCGTTCATAGCCTGAACAAAAAAGGCCATGTGGTTGAGCTATCCGGCAGCAAGGAAGCTGTCGTTCAACTGGGCATCATGAAAATGAAAGTGAGTCTGGACGATGTGGAACTGCTGCAGCCTGCCCAAACGGCTGCGCCAATGGTGCAGAAGCCAGTGACGGGTGTCAAACGAACGCGGGATGAAAACGTGCGAAACGAGCTGGATCTTCGCGGAGCAAACGTGGAAGAGGCGCTGATAGAGGTAGATCGTTTCATGGATGAAGCGTTTTTGGCCAATCTGGGTCAAGTGCATATTATTCATGGCAAAGGTACAGGAGTATTACGCACCGGTATTCAGGAATATCTTCGCAAGCATAAGCATGTAAAAAGCTACCGCATCGGTAATTACAATGAAGGCGGCACAGGCGTGACTGTTGCTGAACTGAAATGAGCTCGGGGTTGCTGGGCTTTGGCCGGCAGCGCTCTGTAGAACGGGAGGGATAAAGTGAAGATGGCGATTGATGAATTGCTGTCACATCCGTTGGGAATGATGCTGGGCTATTTCTCGGTGGCGGTGCTGGAGCTTATTGTATTTCTATCATGCTTTGAGCTGGTAACCCGTTATAAATGCTGGGATGAAATCAAGCACGGCAATATTTCCGTGGCGATGGCTACAGGCGGGAAAATGTTCGGCATTTGCAACGTGCTCCGCTTTTCGATGGAAGCCAAATCCAGTGTGTATGATACGATGATTTGGTCGTTCGTTGGCTTTTTACTGTTGCTTGCAGCGTACTTTCTGTTTGAGTTTTTGACACCGGTATTTTCCATTGATCAAGAGATTAAAGAGGATAACCGTGCTGTCGGGTTATTCTCCATGATTATTTCAATATCGCTATCTTACGTCATTGGTGCCAGTGTAACTTGACACATCCCGTATACTAGAGCTTGGTATACGCTTGGAACGGAAGGATGATAAAGCTTGGAAATGACAATTTGTCCATGGTGCAACATGGAGATTATTTGGGATGAAGAATTGGGGCCCGAAGAGGAGTGTCCTTATTGCCATAATGACCTGAAAGGGTATTCGGACATAGCTGATGATGAAGATGAGTCTGAGGCAGCTTCTACATCTGTACACAGACATGCAGCCGACCATGCGCACAAATATGTAAAACATGAGCATGATCATGCGGTGTCTGCCGACGCATCGGGCCGTTCTCATGAGAAGGAAGAACTAAAGGGCTATCGCACACTGAACATTCAGCTTGGTGATGATGAGGAACAGAATATTTTATATCAAGTAGAGGATGAAGCGAAGAGAAAAAATCCTGGGACTGCTCCATTGTTGCAGGATAATGAGCTTCATAAGCTGCCAGTGCTGCATACGTTGCAAAAATTTGAAGAAAGCGGTGCGGATTTGATGGCTTATGAGCAAGGTGCTGAACAAATACTTGATAGACAGGATGAAGTGCTTGAATGCTCCCAGTGTGGAGAATACATGCTGCATGCGGGCTCACAAACGGTAACACGGGAAGGATTCGAACCGTCGACCTCTCCAGTGCTTGGCAGACCTGTACTGGATTTGCCGTTTGTCTTCAATGTTTATGTGTGCCCTAGCTGCTTCCACGTTCAGCAGACGCTTTCAGAGGATGATCGACTGCGGATGCTGGAGAAGCTCAGCGATATTTCCAACAATTAAATAGCAATTCCCCGGATAGTGTCAAGCTTCATACGGCATCTTAAACCAAAGAGACCTTAAAGCAAACTGACTCGTATGAAGCTGATTGGTGATTCGGTTAGGGGGAACTGCATTGAAATCAAACCTTAACGGACAATCCATTCTGCTACTAAGCTTGAATGGATTGTTTGTATTTGCAGCGGCATTGTCAGGTACTTTTCTTAACGTGTATTTGTGGAAAAGCAGGCAGGATTTCGCAATGATCGGCTGGTTTAATGTCAGCCAACAGATTGCACTAGGGATTATGGTCTGGGTGGCTGGAAAATGGGTCAAAGAACATAACAAAATGAATGCCCTGCGCGTAGGGACCGCGATGTCCGGCTTATTTTACCTGATCGTATTATATACAGGAAAGCAGGCTGTGAACTACATATGGCCGCTCGGAATGTTGTTGGGGGCAGCGCTAGGCTTATTCTGGCTGGCGTTTAATGTGATTTTTTTTGAGGTCACCGATCGGGTAAACCGTGATCATTTTAACGGCTGGGTCGGTTTGCTGGGCTCATTTTCTGGTATTGTGGGTCCTTGGCTATCCGGATGGATTATTGCACGGATGGAGGATGATGCAGGTTATCGCGTAATCTTTAGTATTTCTCTGGCATTTTATGTAATAGGGGTGGTGCTGAGTTTCTTTCTTCGTAAGCGCAAACCCACAGGAAATTACAATTGGCAGGAGCCCAAGCAGCGATTGTCACAGCAGGGAAGTATGTGGCGACCGTTGTCTTTAGCTCTTGCAGCACAAGGCATTCGGGAAGGTGTTTTTGCCTTTCTGATTACACTGCTTGTGTATGTAGTGACAAAGCAGGAGTGGAAGCTGGCACAGTTTTCATTTATTACGTCGGCGGTTTCATTTTTCAGCTTTTGGGCTGCTGGCAAATGGCTCAAGCCACGCTACCGCTCGGTTGGAATGCTGCTGGGTGCCGTGCTGTTGGTCATTGTGATTTTACCATTATTGTGGCGTATGGAGTACAGCACCCTGCTGATCATGGGGACCGGCACTGCGTTGTTCATGCCTCTATACTTGATTCCTATGATCTCGGCAAGCTTTGATCTGATGGGGACGAGTAAAGGTGATGCCAATCAGCGAGTGGAACTGGTTGTACTACGCGAGATATGCCTCATGGTTGGCCGGTTGACCGGAACTTTCATTTTTTTGGGTGTATTAAGTATCAGCAAAGCCCCTGGGGCAATCATTTGGCTGTTAATTGGACTTGCATTAGTGCCGGTAGGCGGATGGTTTTTTATGCGAAATGTGATAAAAATGGAACAAAAAGAAAGTCAGGACGCGACTCATTCCAAAACGCAACGCTGGCAGAAGCAAACCGAATAGCCTTGTAAATTCAAATTAAAAAAACCTCCAGCATCGGTATAGATGTCGAAAGGAGGTTTTTTGCGTTTCCCTATGATTAAGTCAGCGGCTTGGTTGTTTCGGATGATGGTCTGGTCGTGCGAGTCAGTGAAAAAAGCTCCAGTTCAGGTCGCTGTGTGCCTGTCAGTTCATCAGCCAATAGTTGCGCGGCTATCATACTGGTAACCGTCCCGTTTCCACCATATCCCTCTACAAAGTAGCAGTTCGGGAAACGCGGATGCGGACCAATATACGGCAGTCCGTCATGAGAGGAGCCAAACACGGCAGCCCATGCATAATCAATCCGAAATGGCACATCGGGAAAATGCTCCTGTAATGCTTGCAACAGCTTTTTCTGTTGGTGCAGCAGCCTGATTTCACGCTGGTTCGAGTCCAGCACTGGTTCATCCAAACCGCCGATAATGATACGTCCTTCCCGGGTCGAGCGTATGTATAGATAGGGCCGTGCGGTTTCCCAGATCAGACACTGCTCATGCCACAAAGATGAATTTCCAACGGGATTGGTGACGATGGCATAAGAGCTTTCAAGTATGGCTCCTCGATCTTTTTTAATCTCCTGAGTTTCATATCCTGTCGCAAAAATGACTTTTTTCGCCCGAATGGCGCCATCGCTGGTATGGCAAACGATCTCATTTTTGCCAAATTCCAAATGCTTGGCTTCCGTATACTCATACAAGCGCACACCAAGACGGTTCGCGGATTGCAGCAATCCATGGGCAAACCGAAATGGATTAACCTCGGCATCCTCGCGGGTGTACAATGCCGCTGGTCTTCGAAAAGGAAACCGCGCAGCCACCTGCGGCTCATCCCAGTATTCCACCGGGAACCCAAACTGGGTTAGCTGTTTGTATTCCTCCTGTAGAATCTGCACATCCTCCGGTGTACTCGCATAGTACAGGCTGCTCCGTCGAATAAAAAAAGGATCGATATCCAGTGTGGTAGCCAGCTTTTCCAACTGATCCAGAGCATCATTGCACATACGGTAAAACAGCACGCCGTTAGCCTCACCGAACGTATGGATGAAAGAGGTCAAGGTCTTATCATTGCTATGTTTCAGCAATCCGGTATTCGCCAAAGAACTTCCATGTACCAGCTTGCGCTTGTCGATAACCACGGTGTCTACATGTCGTTCTCCCAACAGCCAAGCGCAGAGCGACCCACTTATCCCGCCTCCGATGATCAGCACGTCACAATCCAAATCCTCAGCCAAAGGCGGAAAGTCCGGCGTCTGCTTCAAGGTACTCCGCCAAAACGTATTTCCACTAATTAGATCCATAACCATAGCACTCCTTATAGGCAATATGTAGTATCTCATATATGTCGTACATAGTATTTCGTGAAACGGACAAGATAACCAGTGTGCAACAAAACATTTAAGGAGGCACAGACTATGCAATCTATGAACATGCAACCTTTGACTGGCAAAGAGCTGGAGTACATCGTGGACTCCATTTCTAATGAAGAACTTTTGCTCAAGCAATGTGCGGCGACAGCAGCGTCTATTCAGCAGCCAGCCATTCAACAAGCCTGCTTGCAGTTCGCGAGAACACACGAACACCACTTAAACTTGCTCTTCAATGCCCTTCAACAGCACCAACAGCTTGCTCCTATGCAACCGCAGCAGTAACTTAGCATTCACCAATAAAGGAGGTATGACAGGATGTATTCACAGAACAATATGTCATTTATGCCCGAACAAGATTTGCTCCATACCATTCTTACTGATATGAAACGTACAGTTGGGGAGTATACAACGGCGACTACCGAGTCCAATTGTCAATCTGTACGCCAGCTGTTCACCGACCTTACGAATGATACGCTTCGTCTGCAAGGCGATTTGTACCGTCTGATGAGTCAGAACAATATGTATTCTGCCTCGTCCAAGGCACTGCGCGTCGATTTGGACAAACAGATTCAAGAGGCTCGCAAGAAACAACAGGAGTGCCAGCAGTTCATTCAGCAAAAATCGTCCTCTGTAAGAGGATATGGTCAGCCTATGCAGCAGCAGGGTCAGCCTTCCCAACAGCACAACCCTTATTATATGTAAACGCGACACTCCATCCTTAAAAGCAAATTCCCATAATAGCCGTCCGTCTGCCGGATTTACCGGGTCGGACGGTTTTTCTTTGCAGGTTTAAAGTACGTATTGTATGATGTATAGTAATCTCTTTTAATGGAGGTCTTATGTAGAATGACAGAACTGGATGATTTGAAATTAAAAGTACTGGAATTGTTAAAAGAAGATGCAAGAAGAACACCGACTTTGCTGGCTACTTTGCTGGGGGTTGACGAGCAGGATGTGCGTAGATCAATAAAAGAGCTCGAAGACCAGCATGTGATTGTCAAGTACGCCGCTGTGGTCAATTGGGATAAAGTCGATGACGAGAAGGTCACTGCTTTGATCGAAGTACAGATTACACCGGAGCGCGGAAGAGGTTTTGAAGGCATTGCCGAACGGATTTATTTGTATCCGCAAGTTAAATCCGTTTATCTCATGTCCGGGGCATACGACTTGCTGGTGGAAGTTGAAGGCCGAAATCTTCGTGAGGTTGCTAATTTTGTATCGGAAAAGTTGTCACCGATTGACTCGGTATTATCGACCAAGACCAATTTTACGCTTAAAAAATATAAGCAGGACGGAATTATCTTTGAAGACCATCAGGAAGATAATCGTCTGATGATTTCGCCGTAAAGGAAGATCAGGATGAATCTCAAATCAGAAGCATTTACCGATAGCAGCAAAGCTATGAGTTCCTATTTGTCCCCGCTGGTGCGCGAAATCCCGTCTTCGGGCATCCGCAAGTTTTTCGACTTGGTGGGAGGCAACAAGGATATTATTACGCTTGGGGTAGGCGAACCGGATTTCACAACCCCTTGGCATATGCGGGAAGCCTGCGTCTATTCATTAGAGCGGGGCTTTACCAGCTATACGTCCAATGCGGGAACACCAGAATTGCGTGAAGCGATTAGTGAATATCTGAATGAGCAATTTGACGTCCATTATGACCCGAAAAAGGAAATTATCGTAACGGTTGGCGGCAGCGAGGCGATTGATCTTGCTTTACGTGCGTTGATCGTACCCGGTGACGAAATTCTCGTTCCAGAGCCATGTTATATTTCATATTCTCCAATCACCTCGATTGGGGGCGGGATTCCGGTTGGCATTGAAACGTTTGCCAAAGATGAATTCAAGCTGACCGCTGAGGCCCTGGAGGCCCAAATTACGCCTAAATCCAAAGTGCTGATTTTATGTTATCCGAGCAATCCGACCGGGGCTACGATGACTTATGAAGATTGGCTCCCGATTGCGGAAGTCGTGGAAAAGCATGACTTAATCGTTATTTCAGATGAAATTTACGCTGAATTGAATTATGACGGGAAGCATGTCAGCTTTGCTTCTGTGCCGGGGATGATGGATCGGACCATTCTTGTCAGCGGTTTTTCCAAAGCCTTTGCTATGACAGGCTGGCGTATTGGATATACGTGCGGACATCCCGATCTGATTGCAGCTATGCTCAAAATTCATCAATACACCGTCATGTGCGCCCCCTCTATGGGACAAGTTGCGGCACTGGAAGGCCTGCAAAATGGCTTGGGCGAGAAGGACCGGATGGTCGAAGCGTATAATCAGCGCCGCCGTCTGATGGTTGACGGATTCCGGGAGATTGGTCTGGAATGCCACGAGCCGCGAGGGGCTTTCTACGTTTTCCCTAGCATTCAAAGCACAGGGATGAGCTCGGATGAATTTGCACAGCGCCTTTTGACAGAAGCGAAGGTTGCGGCTGTGCCGGGGAATGTGTTCGGATTGGGAGGCGAAGGCTACCTTCGCTGCTCCTATGCAACCTCAGTCAGCCAGCTGACAGAAGCGTTGGATCGGATTGGCCATTTTGTAGAAAAAATAAAAAAAGAAGGTTAAAATTATTTTTTTATATTTAATGAAGGAAGGATATACAAATAGAGGGACGTGTTCGGATGAGATATTTAATAGCCCCTTTTCTACCACCTAGAGCGGTGCTACTATGCGGCAAACCTGGTCAGGCGCTATTAAATCTGCTGCTTCGATGTCTATTTTGGATACTAGGGGTTATACATGCATTCGCGGTCGTAGGTAGCCACAAGGCGGACAAACGTAACGAAAAACTGATCAAAGCGATCCAAAATGAATGAAAAACGAAAATAAGTCATTAACGGGCCTCAGAGGACTTTTGGCCCTATCTATTGTCCTGTACCATATTTATGGATCATCGGTACTTGAGGGATACATCCCGGAACAAACAAATTCCATCTTCCTCCTGAACTACGCGGGGCCAATTTCCGTAAATCTATTTTTTGTGATAAGCGGCTATCTAATTACAGGAAGTCTCGTCAGTAAGGGATCCATCTGGGAGTTTGCCAAAAATCGATTCCTCCGGATATACCCGGTATTCCTTACAATCCATTTGATGATATTTGCTGTCGGGCCGTTCGTTGGGTATAAATGGATGACCGGGATAAGTGTCAGGGATTACATTATCCATTTCTTCTCAAACGCGCTTATGCTGCCGGGGATCTTCCCGCTGCCGATTGCTCAGATCGTGGCTTGGTCGTTAAGTTATGAATTAGCGTTCTATCTAATTGCTGCCTCAGTATGGGCCACCGCCCGAAGTTGCTCGCTCCCTAGAATTGCGAAATATGCAGTCTACGCCCTGCTGGTTACGCTCTGTGTCGTGCTGGTGTATTACCGTAAGGATATGTTGTTTTTTGCCGTGGGAGTGATCTTTTATATCAGCCGGAACAGCCTATCAAGGAGCTGGGATCGGAGTCCGGGCTTTTATTTCAGCGGAATAATATATCTATCGGGGATGTTTTGGAGCTACTACGCGCTGGATACGCCTATCATCATCGCGCTTCCGCTGGCCTTTCTGCTGTTTATCGGTATTGTGCAAGAGTCCGGACTATTAGCGCAGTTGCTCCGATCCCAAGTCATGCACTACCTTGGACGTATCAGTTTTAGCTTGTACATGTGGCACACGATGGTCATGTTTGGTTTAAAGATACTCGCCCCAAAACTCAGCGCTATGATCGGAGCACCCACATTCTGGGTCTATGCGGTCTTATCGCTGAGCCTGTCCCTTATCGTCTCGGATCTGTCCTACCGGATCATTGAGCGGTGGTTCACGGATCGGATTCGAAAAACGAAAAAAGCCGTTTCTCCAGATAAAAGGACGGCGCTAAATGAAGCATAAACATTCTCAGAATCATAATGTGCATACTGCATGATAGTTTGGAATACCACTCGTGGGTAAATCATAAAAAAAGTATTTTATTTCGAAGCAGCAAAATTCATTTTTCCATTGCAGGAGGAATGCTCATGTCATCTATTGCTTATCATATACCGCGTTCCATAGGACACGACATCTCCCTGGAAAATGAAGTTTTGCTTCTGCGTAATGAGATGCTGCGGTTATTTGAGGAAGAGCAGTCCTTCACCTCTGATCTTGTTATCGAGATTAGCTGTAAGCTCGATTTGAAAATCAATGAATACATGAAGCTGTATGGTATAGAATGCAGGATATAACTGTGCCAGGTTAGTTGAAGGTTCGAGAAGGCCGCTAGGCCTTCTTTTTTTGCGTTCACCTCTTATGATATATTAGTGGCATGGAAGAGGGGGCGTACATATGCGAGCAGGACTAAAAAGGCTTTCTCCTTGGTTGATCGGAATGCTCACACTCGTACTATTGGCTGGATGCGGCGGACGGGACAAGGACAGCTTCTCCATTTTTATTATGGATAAAGGGGATGCTTCAGTCCTTCGAGATGAGCTGACACAAAAGCTTAAGGACAAGCTGGGAGAGCAGGCTCCCAAAATCGAAATTTCAGTCAGCCCGCTGTATAACCAGCAAAAGCTGGTCGTTGAATATGCGGCTGGCGAGCATGATCTGTTTCTTTTACCGGAAGAGGATATGAAGCTGTACGGACAGAATGGCTCGAATCTGCCGTTAGACGATGCCTTTGACAAAAAAACGTATCCCCGAGGTGTATTTGAGGGCGGCGTATTTCAGAGAAAGCAGGGGGAAGAAGGGACAGATGTAATTCAGGAAACTCATTTATATGGTATTCCTGTGGAGCAGATGAAAATGTTCAGGGAATTAAAATACAACTCCAACACATTATTTGCTACCGTACCGCCACGTACAAGCAATAAGGAAGAAGCGATCAAGGTGCTGAAAGCACTCACGGAATGATAAGGGGGATGAGGTACGGTGGGAATTTATACGAGAACAGGAGATGAAGGGCAAACCTCGGTGATCGGCGGTCGGGTGTCCAAAGACGATGACCGTGTGGAAGCATACGGCACAATTGATGAGCTGAACTGCTTTGTAGGCCAAGCCATCAGCTTTGCCGAAGGAGAAAAATTCGCGGATATCCGGGCTCAATTGGAGGAAATACAGCAGGAGCTGTTTGATTGCGGCTCGGATTTGGCTTTTGTTAAAATCAATGAAAGCAAATATAAGGTGAAGGACGAGCTGGCAGAGCGGCTGGAAGGCTGGATTGATGCATGCCAGGAGGAAAATCCCAAGGTGGAGCGTTTTATAATACCGGGTGGCAGCACCTTGGCTTCTACGCTTCATGTCTGCCGTACCGTATGCCGCCGTGCAGAACGCCGTGCTGTCACACTGGGTAAGCATACAGAAATCAATCCTGCAGTACGGCGATATTTGAACCGTCTATCCGACTATTTCTTTGTCGTGGCCCGCACGGCGAATGTACGCCAAGGTGTACCCGATGTCGAATATGTACGGAGCAAGAAAGTGTTCCGCAAATAAGGAGGCAGCCAGGAGTTTGTGATGAGCTTGTACTATGAACCTATCGTCTACATGATCTCTCCCGAGGAGGAGGGCATGCTGCTGAAGACGATTTTACAAAAAAGAATGAATATATCACGAAAGCTGATCTCCAGACTCAAGCTGACAGAGCAGGGGATTATGCTGAACGGGATACGCGTGTATATCAGCGTCAAGGTAAAGGCAGGAGATCGGGTGGAAATTCGGATGGAGCGCGAGAGCTCCGATGATATTTTGCCCGAACCGATTCCTTTTGATATTTTATATGAGGATGAGCACCTGTTAGTTGTGAACAAGGCGGCGGGTATCATTGTCCATCCGACTCATGGCCATTATACAGGCACACTGGCCAACGGGGTTGTGCATTATTGGCAGGCTAAAGGCGAAAAGTTCCGGTTCCGGCCTGTTCATCGTCTGGATCAGGAGACGTCAGGTGTGCTTGTTGTGGCTAAAAATCCATATGTGCACCAGCATATCTCCGAGCAGATGATCGCGGGAACGGTAGATAAACGCTACACGGCTCTGGTACACGGACGCCCTGAGCAACAGGAAGGACGGGTGGATGGGCCGATTGACCGCAATCCGGATCATCCGCATGTGAGAATGGTAACTCCAGACGGTTATCCCGCTTTGACGCTGTATAAGCTTGAGGAAGCATGGAGCGAAGGAAGCCGCATCGGTCTGAAACTGGAATCCGGGCGTACGCACCAAATTCGCGTGCATATGACGTACATCGGTTGTCCGTTGATTGGAGACAAAATGTACCGGGCTATACCCGATGAGGCGGCGCATCAGGAGCGATATGAACAGCTGGATGCCCGAATGTCCCGACAAGCGCTGCACGCCTCAGAGTTGTCCCTGATGCATCCTGTGACAGGGGAACGGCTGACGTTCTACGCTCCTCTACCGGACGATATGGCCCAAATGCAGAGGTTGCTGAGAACGCAGGGGTGTACGTAATACAATCTGCAAAAGTAGTTGAAACCAAATGGAGGGCTAACCTAACAATGAGTCAACTGAAAATTTATCAGTATTCCAAATGCGGCACCTGCCGCAATGCAGTAAAATGGCTGCAAAATCAGGGATATGAACTGGAATTGATTCCTGTCTTTGAACAACCGCCCACTTCAGCGGAGCTGGAACAATTGATCAGCAAAAGCGGGCTGGAACTGAAAAAATTTTTCAATACGAGCGGTGAGGTATATAAGGAGCTGAATTTAAAAGACAAGCTCGGAGATATGAGCCGTGATAAGCAAATTTCGCTGTTATCCTCGAATGGAAGATTGATCAAGCGTCCGATCGTAACAGACGGGAACAAAGTAACGGTAGGTTTCAAGGAGGAAACATTTGAGAAGGTATGGGGCATTCAATAATGCCCAATTCCGCTTCGTCATATGTTATACTGTTGGGGTTAGATAATATGATGAATGGGAGCAATACAATCTGTGACACACCGTAATGAACAATCCATAATGCTGGTTGACGGCATGGCCCTGCTATTTCGCGCATATTATGCAACCGCTGCTAACGGATATATCCGTCGCACAAAAGCCGGGGTGCCAACGAACGCTATATATGGTTTTATTCGATATTTTTGGGATGCGGTTCAAACGTTTGATCCTACGCATGTCATTTGCTGCTGGGACATGGGCGGAACGACTTTTCGCGGAGAGCATTTTGCTGCGTACAAGGGAAATCGCGGCGACGCGCCGGATGATTTGATTCCCCAATTTGCATTGATTCGTGAAGTAACGGACAGTCTTGGCATTCCCAACATTGGAGCAGAAGGCTTTGAAGCGGATGATTGTATTGGTACGCTCGCACGCCATTATACGCAACATGAGGATATCGATGTAATGATTCTCTCAGGCGATCATGATTTACTCCAATTGGTGGATGAGCGGACACGGGTCATTATTATGAAAAAAGGCCACGGCAACTATATGGTATACACACCGGAGACGCTGTTGGCCGAAAAAGGGCTTAAGCCACGCCAAATCGTGGATCTCAAGGGCTTAATGGGGGATGCAAGCGACAATTACCCGGGAGTACGCGGTATAGGTGAGAAAACGGCGCTCAAGCTGGTGCAGGAATACGACTCTATTGAAGGTATTCTGGATAATTTGGAACAGTTGACGCCATCGGTGCGCAAAAAGATTGAAAGCGATCTGGATATGCTGCATATTTCACGCAAGCTTGCTACAATTCACTGTGAGGTACCAGTAGCATGTGGGTTGGACAGCTGTCTGCTGTCACTGAATCATGTGCAAATTGTCGACAAGTTTGAGCAGCTTGAAATGAAAAGCTTATGTGCATTGATGGGTGTAGCGATGGGGTCGTAATGCTGCAGTCGGGCTTCGCATGATCATTCGGACTAAGCATACATAAGGGATGCTAACGTTTGTGTGTTAGTGTCCTTTTTGGTGTACATGGGAATCAACTGAAATGGATCGATCCTGTGAAAGATTTGTATACAATTGCGATATGAGGATTGACCTTAGGGACGTTTCAGGTGAATATAGTGAAAGGCAACGGACTTCGAATGAAAGGGGACAACACAAGCTATGACAGTATTGGGAGCAATTGAAGCAGGCGGTACCAAATTTGTATGTGGAATTGGCAATGAACGGGGAGAGGTACTGGAGCGTGTAAGCTTTCCAACCATTACACCAGCGGAAACGATGAAGAATGTGATTTCATTTTTTGAAGGGAAGGGTATTGAAGCGCTGGGAGTAGGGTCATTTGGACCGATTGATCCTATTGAGGGCAGTGATACATACGGGTATATTACGACAACACCAAAGCCGCATTGGGGAAATTACAATCTGATTGGCAAGCTGAAAGAGCATTTTGATGTTCCGACGGGATTTGACACCGATGTGAATGGAGCAGCGTTGGGTGAATCTATCTGGGGGGCGGCCAAAGGATTGGACAACTGTCTGTATATCACCATAGGTACAGGTATCGGTGCAGGAGCTTTGGTTGGAGGAAAGCTGGTTCATGGATTGTCCCACCCGGAAATGGGACATATTCTGGTACGCCGTCACCCGGAAGATACCTATGAAGGTACTTGCCCTTATCATGGCGATTGTCTAGAAGGATTGGCGGCGGGGCCTGCGCTGGAAAAAAGATGGAAGGTTAAGGGGCATGAGCTCTCAGTCAATCACCCAGCCTGGGAAATGGAAGCTTATTATCTGGCACAGGCTTTGATGAGCTATGTATTAATCTTGTCACCGCAAAAGATTATTATGGGTGGAGGCGTGATGAAACAGCAGCAGTTGTTCCCACTTATTCGCAGCAAGCTTCAAGAGCTTTTGAACGGTTACGTACAACATCCGAGTCTGACTACAGATATTGATCAATATATCGTAGCCCCAGGATTGGGGGATAATGCCGGGTTGTGCGGCGCGCTTGCTTTGGCAAAAGAAAAGCTGAAATAATGAGAATTTCTGGTTGACGCGGATTCAAGGTACGGTTATTATATAGGCAACAGCATAGTACGGCTCAAAAAGGGAAGCACCTTTCTTGCGAATAAGCGAGATAGGTGCTTTTTTGCGTTTTTGTGTTGTGCGGGACTGTAATCAATGATGCACAGGAGGAAAACTATGGAGGTTGTATTTTTAAATCGCTTGTCCAAGCAAAATGAACATGGGGATGAGAGCTTTGCCCAGGTATGGATAGGGGAGCATGAAGGGATATGGAGTGCTGGCTGGAGCACGCATCATGGAACGGATGAAAGTACAGATGATCTGTGGTATGAAGGCAGCTTGTGGCAGGAATTACTGCATGTGTACCGCCACGAGCTGGCGCTCAAGATGGCTGAGGGCTACAGGCCCTTAATTCATGGGGTTTTTCATGAGAAAGAAAGAACAGCAGGACGGGGACAAACGCTGCAAAAGCTGTACTGCTACAGCGATTTATTTCCGCGTGATGATGTTTATGAGCAATTGACAATGTGGAGACGGCAAAAGGCAGTCGCTGAGCGAAAGGCTCCTTATTTTATAGCTACGAATCGGCTGCTTCGACTCATTAGCGTGTTTCTTCCCCATACGAAAGAGGAATTGCTGGAACTACCTGGCATGGGCCAGGGCAAGGTGTCGCAATATGGGAAGGAGCTGTTGACCATTACGACACAAAGTGACCGGACTACACCATTCCCGCTGGATTGGGTAGCTGAGAAGCTGGAAGAAGAAGCCTTTTTGTCATGGATATACAAACAAAAAGAAAACCAGTACAGGCAGGAGTTGGACAAATTCAGCCTGACCAAAATGATCTTGGAAGGTATCTCTGATGGCCTTTCGCTGGAGCACATCGGAATGAAGGCAGATTTGCAGCGCAAAGAGATGATTGAGGCGATGGAGCAGCTGGACAGGGACGGAATAGATATGGAGGAGCTCATTCGCAGGGAATTGGCGGACGTATCCGAGGAAGAACAGGCAGCGATCTGGTCAGCGTATGAAGAGTTGGGGGATACGCTCCTCAAACCCGTTATGCTGCAAGTATATGGGGAGGAAAAGGCGGCAGAAACCGGGCTGGATCAGGTTTATGAGCGCCTGCGTCTGGTTCGTATCCGTTATCGGCATCAGGAGGCGTCAGACCTGCAGGTGGGATAAACAGGGCACATTGGAGGACCCGGTCATTCGCCGAATGGCAGCATAGGCAATACAACAAAACAGCAGCTATATCCTTCAGAGATACGGCTGCTGCTTTGGCTACTCGTTTCTTTTCAAACCCAGTCTTTCTTACGGAAAATAAAGAACATACTCACACCTAGCGCCACCATAACACCGATAACAACAAAATAACCATAATGTGTATGCAGCTCAGGCATATTATCGAAGTTCATCCCATATATACCGGTGATCACCGTCAATGGCATAAATATAGTTGTAATTGCTGTAAATACGCGCATAATGTCATTGGCACGGTTGGCAATGCTGGATTGATAAGCTTCTCGAAGGTTGCCCATCAGGTCACGGTAAGTTTCGAAAGTCTCCGAAATTTTCACCGCATTTTCATAAATGTCGCTAAAATACTTTTGCAATTGATCGTCGATGAGTCGCAAATCCCGTTTATTCAAGGTGTTTATAACCTCTTTTTGCGGTCCCAGCACCTTTTTCAGCCACAGAATTTCACTGCGTAAGCCGATGATTTCATTCAAATGCGACTTTTTCGTGTGCATGAGGATATCTTCTTCCAGCTTTTCAATACGTACCTCAATCCGATCACCAACCAGAAAGTAGTTATCGACGATCAAGTCGATCAGCAGATACATAAAACGGTCCGGCTGGCTCACTTCCTGCTCCCAAAGTAAAGGCTTCAGGCTGCGAAGCTCATTGATTTTTTGCTTGGTTACTGTAATGATAAAATGACGGCCGAGAAAAATGTTTAATGCCCGCAAAAATATTTCTTCATCATCAAAACGAATACTATTTACAACAATAAAATAGTGGCTTTCGTAAATTTCAATCTTCGGACGCTGCTCTTCTTCACTCAAACAGTCCTCCACCGCAAGATCATGCATAGAGAATAAAGGCTGTAGTACTGCCAGATCTTCAACATCAGCATCAATCCAATAAAAACCCTCCGCCGGTGCAGCAAGCACCTTTTCGATTTCTTCGACAGGGGTAAAAACCCCGTTGTTTACCAAACGGATTTTCATATATGTCACTCCTTATGCTCCGTCGTAACGGAAATACGTGTACCTTTAGCATAAGGAATGGACTCAGTTAGCCAGATAGCCGGTTCGGATAAGCGAGCATTCCGGTCAAAAGCCGCAGGCTTTTGGAGCATGCTGAGCCTGGCGTCCCGTCTTTCGGCAAGCTGAAGTCATTCCTATGCTGTTGTTCAGGGATCGCCGCCTATTCGGACTCGGGTCGCCTTCCATTCCGGATTCACCTCACTAGGGTCATTTTAGGTTGCCACAATATCGCCGGGAACACTCCTATCTACGCTGTTCGGCCTGTTAGCACTTGTATAGTATAACGCTCGGCCTACGGCCTTTCAAGCGCAAAATCGCAGGTTAAATCAACAGCAATGATAAGAGCTTCAGCAAAAGGAGACAGATGATTTAACCTATGATAAGCAAGACAAAATGTGAATCAGAATACAAAATTGCTAGTCTCATCTTGACGAAGTTCAGCCGATGCATTAAAGTGAACAAAAAGTACTTTGTGAACCCCAAATGAATATTAGCGAAATCTTATCAAGAGTAGGTGGAGGGACTAGCCCGATGATACCCGGCAACCGGCGATTTTGATCGTACGGTGCTAATTCTTGCAGGACGCGCGCTTTATACACCGTGCGCTGCCCTGAGAGATGAGAGAGGCGCATATCGATACAAATATGACCTTTCTCTAAACTGAGAAAGGTTTTTTTATATTATTGCCCCGGTATCTCAACAAGACGGTTTTCGCAAAATTTCCGAACAAGGAGTGAGTTGCATGCCGATTAAAATTCCGGATACACTGCCTGCCAAGGAAGTACTGGAGGGCGAGAATATTTTCGTAATGGATGAAAGCATGGCTTATCATCAGGATATTCGTCCGTTACGCATTGCTATTTTGAATTTGATGCCTACGAAAGAGACGACAGAAACTCAATTGTTACGCCTGGTCGGCAATACTCCGTTGCAAGTCGACGTTACTTTGGTACATATGAAGTCTCATGTATCCAAAAATACATCGCAGGAATATTTGAACATGTTTTATAAAACGTTTGACGAGATCAAAAACAGCCGTTTTGACGGCATGGTCATTACAGGGGCCCCGGTGGAGCAGCTTGAGTTTGAAGATGTGAACTACTGGAAGGAAATCCAGCAAATTTTCGAATGGACGAAAACAAACGTTACTTCGACCATGCATATTTGCTGGGCCTCGCAAGCAGCTCTATACCACCATTTCGGGATTCCCAAATATGGACTTGATTATAAATGCTTTGGTGTGTTTTCACACATCGTTAGTAAGCCTAAGGTAAAGTTGTTGCGCGGCTTCGATGAGCTTTTTTATGCTCCTCATTCCCGGCATACGGAGGTTCGGCGCGAGGATATTGATCGTATTGCCGAATTGGAGGTTTTATCCGAATCCGCGGAAGCCGGAGTGTACCTCATCGCTACGCGCGATGGGAAACAAATTTTTGTGACAGGCCATTCTGAATATGATCCGCTTTCGCTGAAATGGGAATATGATCGAGATGTGGCCAAAGGCATGGAGGTCGAAGTCCCCAAAAATTATTTTCCGGGCGATGATCCCAAACGCACACCGCCTTCAATCTGGCGTGCGCATGCCAATTTATTATTTTCGAATTGGCTTAACTATTATGTATACCAAGAAACACCTTATGATATCGGGCCCCAGATTTAAAAGGGGCTTTGAAATTTATCCTCTCGCAGTACCACCCTGCAGCAGCGCAGCAGTATAGTATTAGATCATCCATTTTTGCAGCATCTGCCATACACCTGCAATGGAAGTTAAAAGGAGGATTCATATGAGTGAGAAACAGTGGAAAATCGAAAGCAGATTGGCACAAATCGGTTCCGTTGAGGAACCAGTAACCGGGGCTATTAATTATCCGATTTATCAGGCTACCGCGTTTCGTCATCCCTGTCTGGGTCAAAGCACAGGATTTGATTACATTCGGACGACCAATCCGACGCGAAAGATACTGGAGGAGGCTTCCGCAGCGCTGGAATCAGGTGATGCCGGCTTTGCATGCAGTTCCGGCATGGCGGCGCTGCAAACGGTATTCGCATTGTTTGGACAGGGAGACCATCTCATTGTATCGCTGGACCTCTATGGCGGGACATATCGTTTGCTGGAGCGCATTTTATCTAAATTTGGTGTGACGGCAAACTATGTGGATACAAACGATCTTGAGGCACTCGAGCAGTCATGTCGACCGAATACCAAAGCTGTATTTATAGAAACGCCCACGAACCCACTGATGATGATTACGGATATTCAGGCGGTAGCAAGATGGGCATCACGACGTAAGCTGCTTACCATTGTAGATAATACGCTGCTAACGCCATATTTCCAGCGTCCTTTGGAACTGGGAGCAGATATTGTGGTACATAGTGCGACCAAATATTTGGGCGGTCATAACGATGTACTGGCAGGTTTGATCGTAACCAAGGGCAAGGAGCTGTCAGACGAAATTTCCTTTCTTCACAATTCGATAGGAGCTGTGCTTTCTCCGAGTGACTGCTACCAACTGATGAAGGGGATGAAAACGCTGGCGCTGCGTATGGATCGACATGAGCATAATGCGACGGTGTTGGCTAATTATTTATTGACCCACCCTGCAGTGGCAGAAGTATTTTATCCGGGGCTCGAAGGTCATCCCGGTCGTGAGATACAAAACAAGCAATCCAGCGGCAACACAGGTATTTTCTCCTTTAAAGTAAAGGATGCACGCTATGTGGAGCCTCTGCTTCGCCACATTAAGCTGATTGCTTTTGCCGAAAGTCTGGGCGGCGTGGAGTCACTGATGACCTATCCTGCTGTGCAGACACATGCCGATATCCCGGCAGAAATCCGGGATGCCGTTGGGGTTGATGACAGGCTCCTGCGTTTCTCCGTAGGCATTGAGCATACAGACGATTTGATTGAAGATTTGCGTTCGGCTCTGGAAGCGGCACGTCAAGAAGTTGAAGGAGGGGAACAGTAATGATTGAGGATGTGAGCGGAGCTGAGCAGGCTCTGGAAAAGGAGCGGAAATTCGCTACCAAGCTGCTGCATTTTGGATCTGAAATTGACAGTGTTACAGGAGCGTCGAGTGTCCCTATCTACCAGGCTTCTACCTTTCATCATCATGATATCTTAAATCCGCCGCAGCATGACTACAGCCGTTCCGGTAATCCGACACGTCAAGCGCTGGAAGATTATATTGTCTTATTGGAAGGCGGGGCCAGAGGATTTGCCTTTGCATCGGGCATGGCAGCCATTTCAACGGTGCTTATGCTTCTGTCCGCTGGAGATCATGTGATTGTTTCTGAGGACGTATACGGGGGCACGTATCGACTGCTGACCTCCATTCTAAAACGGATGAATATTGAAACCACCTTTGTTGATATGACGGACCTCAAGCTTGTAAAAGAGGCATTGCAGGAAAATACAAAGGCTGTGTATATGGAGACTCCGTCCAATCCTACACTCAAAATTATCGATGTGGCAGCAGTAACCTCCTGGGCTCAGGAGAAAGGGCTTTTGACGCTGGTGGATAATACATTCATGACCCCTTATTATCAGCGGCCGATTGAGCAAGGCGTCGACATTGTTCTGCACAGTGCGACCAAGTTTCTCGGTGGGCACAGTGATGTGCTGGCAGGGCTTGCCGTTGCACGTACCGAATCGCTGGGGAGACAGATCAAGCAGCTCCAAAACGGAATGGGAACAGTACTGGCCCCGCAAGAGTCATGGCTGCTCATGCGCGGCATGAAGACGCTGGAAGCTCGTATGGCACACAGTGAAAAGAGCGCGGCTAAGCTTGCGAACTGGCTGAACGAGCGGACCGATATTGAAGCTGTATACTACCCGGGGCTGGAGAATCATCCGGGGCGTTCTGTCCACGAGCGCCAATCCAGCGGCTACGGTGCCGTTTTATCGTTTGATGTTGGTTCTGGTGAGCGGGCAAAGGAAGTTTTGAGTCGCGTGCGCATTCCGATTGTTGCGGTGAGTTTGGGAGCTGTGGAAAGTATCTTGTCTTACCCGGCGATGATGTCACATGCGGCTATGCCGCATAGTGTGCGCCTGGAGCGCGGGATTACAGACGGACTGCTTCGCTTTTCAGTAGGTCTGGAGGATATTGACGACCTGATCATCGATTTGAACGAGGCTCTGCGCTAGAGCGTCAGCATCTCCGCAACATTTTGCGTTTGATAGAGAGGGAATAGACATTGTAGAAAACAGCAAGTTTCCAATGCTCCTGGAAGCCTGCTGTTTTCCTGTATAATTTACATGAGGGGCAGTGTGAAGAATTGCATGTTGATATCCTCTTTCTTCTCACTTGTATACATAAATTATTGTCAATTAGCGTGGCAGGTGCATGTTTTTTCCAAGTGAAAAGCAGAAAGGAGCGGGAATATGTATGGTTCCTTACCTAAAGATATGTTAGTATTATCAGTAGGTTTTACTATGCTAAATAGCAAATACAACATACAAGGCCAGTCATGAACATACATTACGGCAGGGTTCGAACGCAGGTTTGTGAAAGCATTCTCGTTCATAAGTCCTGTCTTTCATTTCGTTGCCCTGTGAAAGCGAAGGAGGATACACCATGAGTGTAATCGACCATATTTTAGATAAAGCCCTGCGCGGCGAACGCCTGAATTTAGAGGATACGGTTGCTTTGTTCGAATCAGATGAAGTAGAAAAAATCGGCGATGCGGCGAACAAAGTCATGAATCGCATGCATCCGAATCCGATTAAAACCTTCGTCATCGGACGAAATATTAACTATACGAACGTGTGTGACGTATATTGCCGCTTTTGTGCTTTTTACCGCAGACCGGGTTCTGAGGAAGGTTATGTTCTGCCAGATGAGGTAATCTTTCAGAAGATCAAGGAAACGCAGGAGGTAGGAGGCACCGAAATTCTGATGCAAGGCGGTGTAAATCCGAATCTGCCGTTCAGTTATTATACAGATTTGCTGAAAGGCATTAAAGAGCGTTTTCCCGATATTACGATGCACTCCTTCTCGCCAGCAGAAATTCATAAGATGAAGGAAAAATCCGGCCTTTCGATGGAAGAAACCATTCGTGCCATTCATGAGGCTGGACTGGATTCATTGCCGGGTGGAGGCGGAGAAATTTTGGATGACCGCACTCGCCGTAAAATCAGCCGTCTCAAAGGCTCTTGGCGAGATTGGATGGACGTGATGCAAACGGCTCACAAGGTTGGGATGAACACGACTGCCACGATGGTTATCGGCTTTGGTGAGTTGATGGAGGAGCGTGCGCTGCATTTGCTGCGTGTTCGTGATGCCCAGGATGAATGTATTGAAAACAAATATAATTCTGAAGGATTTTTGGCCTTTATTCCTTGGACCTTCCAGCCAGACAACACGAACCTGAAGAAGGAGCGTCAGACGCCGGAGGAATATTTAAAAACTGTTGCGATCAGCCGTCTTGTATTGGATAACATCAAGCATATCCAATCTTCGTGGGTAACGATGGGGCCGGAAGTCGGCAAAAAATCGCTATACTATGGTTGCGATGATTTTGGCAGCACGATGATTGAGGAAAATGTCGTTTCCGCCGCAGGCGCAACGCATAAGGTCAACATCGAGTCCATCTTGCAGTTGATCCGCGAGACAGGTCACATTCCGGCGCAGCGTAATACCCGCTATGATATTATTCGTACTTTTGATAGCGCCAGCAATATTGAGCATGATTTTATTATGCAAAATTAAAAATACATTCGTAAATATTCGTAAATATTCGTAATCATTAAAAACGCTTAATAAACGGCTGTTGCTAAAGAGTGAGGATGCTACAACATCTTTACTCTTTTTTAGTGTATCCATCTTATTTGTATTTTATCATATGGCCAGTCAGCATGAGTAATGGAGTACAAGCGTATTGCCGTAAAAATCCTTTGTTTTTACTACATCTTCCATTGCTTCATATATATCATCTCAGTCTGTGGGTCAGTCATTTGAATGATCGCCTTGAAGCGCTGCAAATCCAAAAGATGAATCAGGGGAACGGCCTTTGTTCTCTTATATATGTGACTTCCTGTTTCCAGCCGTTCACTTCGTATAACCCTTCGGAGGCCGCCATATACTGAAAGCAGTGATCGAAAGGAGTGAGCCAATGGAACTTTTTACTGTATGGACCGAAACAGACGGAGATCAGGAAGCCGATCGTTTTTATGAGGTGGTCAAGAGTAGAACCAAGGGACTACATATGTCACGGCGCGGATTTCGATTCACTTTCAGACAGCTGAAAAATAAAGTGGCATGGACCTGCAAGGGCACAGGAAGCAATGAGGCTTTTGCAAGCTTTTTACCCTGTGTATACGGCATCATGTCTTCGGCAATAGCGGATTATATTATCCAGGTTAAGGAATGGCAGCTGCTGAATCAAACTCTCGATAAAGCCTGTTCGCTGCTGGACAAAGAGGACACGGCCCGAATTTGCAGCATGATTCGCTGCCTGTTAAACGACGATGGCCCAAATGGACGTTTAAAGCGCCACGGTAAACTGACCACTCTTTTGGAAAAAGATTTTAAGGAGCTTCCTGTCATTAATTTAGAAGGGCTTATTCAATTCAGGCTGCATGCATATAAAAAAGAGCTTGAAGAAATTGTTGACTATGCCATGGAGGAATTTTGGGCAGACAGGCAGTATGAAGAATTTATGGGGCTGCTCAAACACTTTGTGTTTTTTCAGGAAAGTAAAGTTCCGCTCGTGCATGTGCTTCATCAAGGCGGGCATGATTTTACCATTCTCGATAGTGCCATGGTTCCTATCTCGGCTCCGGATGCAGATGACATCATCGTGGAAATGCCGGGAATGGAGCTGGAAATGGAGGTTGAGGATCGAATTGTCAGCACGCTGATTTCGATTTCCCCTGCTTCCATTATATTGCATACACATGATGAGCACACCCCCATTGTGCGAACGTTGCTGCATATTTTTGAAGATAAAGTAAAGCTGAGCAGCCTCTATCCAGGTCAGGATGTTCATAAATAATAAATGGTTCGTATAATCGAGCGGATTTCTGGAAAGCCTGTGCCTCAAGGGGAGGTTTTTTATGAGATCCATGTTGGTATGGAAACGGTGTTTGGGTACCGTGATCATTGCAAGCTGTTTATTCACGCCCGGTAATGAGGTTTACGGTCACAAAGAACCGGTCCAGCACAAGAGATGGCAATCAACTCCTGTTTTGGCCCCGCCCGAGGAGCAGGTCATTACGACCATGACGGTCACGGCAACAGGATATACAGCAGGCTATGAATCGACTGGCAAACGGCCAAATCATCCCGGTTATGGTATTACGTATTCGGGTGTAAAAGTGCGTCGTGACAAAAACACACTGTCTACGATTGCGGCTGATCCCAAGACGTTTCCTTTGGGCAGCATTTTGTACATTCCAGGTTACGGCTACGGAATTGTAGCAGATACAGGCTCAGCGATTAAGGGCAATAAAATCGACTTGTATTTTAAAACAATCCGGCAGGTGTACTCCGAATGGGGCAAGAAAGATGTGAATGTGCAAATTATAAAAAAAGGGAACGGAAAATGTACGGAAAAGATGATACAATCGCTCCAAAAGGCGATAGAGAGACATAAATTAATTCCGACCGCGACACTGGATGCTTCCATTTAATCCTTGAATATTGTGCTTTCTGACTCCGCATACTATGTTGCGGGATAAGCTTATCCCACAAAACATATTGGGAGGTTGAAATTTATGCCAAAGCAAGGTGGAAGCTCAAACATGAACCAAGGTGCCCAAGCAAGCGCAGGCAATCAGTTTAAAGCAGAATTTGCACAAGACAGTACGATAGGTGTCGTTTCTCAAAAGGTGAAGCAATCTGAACAAAATAAAATTCAAGACAACTACCAAACACCTAATGAGAAGTATAGTGAAGAATTTGCAACAGATGTAGCAGGTACAAGCGCAGTAGCCCAAAAAGTACAAAACTCCAGTCGCAATAAAATTCAAAGCAATGCTCAAACACCGAACCAAAAGTTCGATGAAAACTTCAACACGAAATAAAAAAGCATATACAATCAACAATGCCTCGGAATTTTCCGGGGCATTTCGTATTGACTAGAAATAGGCAAGTACATATAGGTCAAAGGTTTTAGCTGCTTTTTAATTTTTTTTAAGGTGGAATTAAGGTTTGAAGTGCACAATAAAGTCAGTTAAACAACACCACCTTGAAGCATAGGGTTTGGGAGGAGATATACAATGGACGAATTCAAAAATGATCATTCCGGACGCCGGAACGACAACGATCAGGCTGATACCGATAGAACAACTGGACCGAACGAATCAAATGGTTCTTCATATTATTATTCCTACGGTCCCTTTTCTTCAGTTCAGTCCGACGCGCAACGCAGAGAGGGATATTCAGTGGAGAAGGACGTTGAAATTACGCCACCGCAGGCAGTAAGATCTCTTCCTCCTTCTTACCATCGAGCTGAGTTTGAGCAGCAGAACGGTTCAGGTCGAAATGGAGGCAACTGGCAATTCAAGCCGAATAAACCCAAGTCGCAGTTCAAAACAATTTTTCTATCTTTTTTAGCCGGGATGCTGGTTATTACGGTCTTGATGTACACGGCTGACCGAACCAATATGTTTACACCGGAGACGGCGATGACCTCGGCAGCAGCGGAAAGCGGAGAAACGACAAATTCAGGATCGGCAGGTTCTGCGCCAACTGCAGTTCCGGCGATGATGCCTTCAGGTACCGCAGATGTTCAATCCGTTGTTGAAAAGGCGGGACCTGCGGTCGTCAAAATCGAAACACTTGCCAAGCAGTCAAGCGGCAGACAAAGCAGCCCTTATTTTAATGACCCGCTGTATCAATACTTCTTTGGAAATCAGTATGGAGACAGTGATGGAAACAGCAATAATGGAAACGACAGCAGCAACAGCGACAGCGGACAACTGACCCCGCTTGGCATTGGTTCCGGTTTTATTTTTGATAAATCGGGTTATGTTCTGACTAACAACCACGTTGTTGAAGGTGCAAGCGTAGTTCAGGTTACTGTAGAAGGAACTAATAAACCGTATGAGGCTAAGGTGTTAGGCAAAAATGCAGACCTTGACTTGGCGGTACTTAAAATAGACGGTAAAAATAACTTCCCAACGGTAACGCTAGGGAATTCCGACAAGGCTAAAGTCGGTGAGTGGATGGTAGCAATCGGTAACCCTGAAGGCTTCGAACATTCCGTAACAGCCGGGGTGCTGAGTGCAAAAGAACGTACCATCACCATTAATAGTGAATCGACTGGAAAACCGACTCAATACAAGCATCTTATTCAAACGGATGCGTCCATAAATCCAGGTAACTCTGGTGGACCGCTGTTGAACCTGCAAGGCCAGGTTATTGGCATGAACGTAGCTGTGAGTGCAGACGCACAGGGGATCGGTTTTGCGATTCCGTCCAATACGATTCTGGAAGTTGTCGATAAGCTGAAAAATAATCAGCCTATTCCGAAAGAACCTGTACCTTTCATTGGTGCAAGCCTGTTAAATTTGAGCCCTGAGGTAGCCAAGGAATTGGGTACGTCTTTGACCGAAGGCTCGGTCGTGCGCGATATTATTTATAAATCCCCTGCTTATCAGGCGGATCTGCGTCCTTACGATGTGATTATCGGTGCCAATGGCACACCTTACAGCACCTCACAAGAGCTGATTCAGTTCATTCAGAAGCAAAAAGTAGGTACAGTACTGACGCTTAACATTGAACGGGCCGGACAGAAAATGAACATTCAAGTGAAAATAGGCAACAAAAATGATTTTAACTCGGCACTTCAGCAATAAGCTGATAAATACAAATGAACATGTGAGGAAGAAACGGAAGGAATAGCCCTTCCGTTTCTTGCTGTATGTGACGGCAAGGTGCTACGCGCGTCTACTCCTGCTACAATAGAGTGAAAAGAAGATAATAAAGGAGTTCGATGGTGTATGCGTTCTACCATTCTGATTATTGATGATGATGAGAAAATTGTGTCCATGCTGCGCAGAGGGCTGGCTTTTGAAGGCTACGAGGTGCTGACGGCCGCCAACGGAGCAGAAGGATTGAATAAAATGCTGACAGCTGAGCCTGATGTTGTCGTGCTGGATGTAATGATGCCGCAGGTGGATGGTTTTGAGGTATGCCGTCGTATGCGGGAAGGCGGCAGCACGGTGCCTGTCCTGATGCTTACAGCCAAGGATGAGGTGGAAAACCGGGTTAAGGGGCTGGATCTGGGGGCCGACGATTACCTTGTCAAGCCGTTTGCACTGGAGGAGCTGCTGGCACGTGTGCGGGCACTTTTGCGGCGGAAAACCGAACAGCAGGACAATAGCGGGAATCGGCTTGTCTTTGAAGATTTGCAGCTGGATAATGAATCGCGTGAAGTGTTCCGTGGCAGCAAACGTTTGGAACTGACAGCAAAAGAATTTGAATTGCTCCATTTGTTTATGCAAAACCCGAAGCGTGTGCTGTCACGTGATTTGATTATGGATAAAATTTGGGGCTATGACTATAGCGGTGAATCGAACGTGCTGGAAGTATATATTGCCATGTTGCGACAAAAAACAGAACAGGATGGCGGCAAACGGCTCATTCGTACGATTCGGGGAGCCGGCTATATTTTAAGAGGTGATGTGTAATATGTCTATTCGGTGGCGGCTGACAGCTTGGTATTCAAGTATCTTGGCTATAGTGCTTGTCATTTTTGGACTGGCTATTTACGGACTGGTTTATTATTACACATATAATGAAGTGAAAAGTCAGCTTATGACTCAGGCGCCACGGATTAATAAACAGCTGCTGCTTACCATTAAAGGGGGATTATTTGAAGTCCCCAACCTGGATTTGGGCTTGGTGCAGGGACGTGGAATTGATGACTCACAGCTATATGTACAAATTTATAATTACACATCTGGGGTAACCAAAACGACTCAAAATATGAAGGACCTCAAAATCACCTTCCCGGTGCCCTCTACAATGGCAGGAGCGGTCCAAAATGAGGGGATTCGGCGTGTAAACGTAAAAGGGGATTCCTTTATGATTTATCAGCAGCCGATCAAATCTGATGAGCTGGGCCTGGTGGTTGGCTTTCTACAGATAGGCCAATTCACGGGCTCGCAGGATCGGCTCATGAACAGGCTGCAAAGTGTGCTTATATACGGCTCGTTAGTTGCTCTGCTCGCTGCTGCGACCTCAGGACTCTTTTTGGCCCGCAAGTCGATGAAGCCGCTGGTCAAGGTGATTGAAGGAGCAAATCAGATTCAATCCAGCAATGACTTGAGTGTTCGGATTGAATATGACGGTCCGGCAGATGAAATTGGTCGGCTGATCGGCACGGTTAATAATATGCTGGAACGTACAGAATCTTTTTACAAGGAACTGGAGGATGCATACGGGGCACAGCGCCGTTTTGTCGCCGATGCTTCCCATGAGCTGCGTACACCGCTTACGACCATTCGTGGCAACGTTGATTTTTTGCTCAAAATGTGGACGACCGAGCCGGGAGAGCGGCCGAAAATGGATGAAGAGATGATCCGTGAGCTGTCCATGGAAGCACTGAGTGACATGGCGGATGAAGGCAAGCGTATGAGCCGCCTGGTTGGGGATATGCTGTCACTTGCGAGAGCGGATACGGGGAAAACATTCGATAAGTCTCCCGTTGCGCTGGAACCGCTCGTAAATGAGGTTGCCCGCCGTGCCCAATTTTTAGAGCGGACCGCCGAATGGATTGTGGGCGACTTTTCGATGCTGAATGGCATTTATATGGAAGGCAGCAAGGATTATCTGCAGCAAATGCTATTCATTTTCATTGATAATGCGTTCAAATATACTCCTGAAGGAACCGTCCGGTTTGATGCCATCATTTATCAGGGGCAGGTGGGTCTGCGGATCAGTGACACAGGCATCGGGATGGACAAGAGTCAGGTTCCCTTTATTTTTGACCGCTTTTACCGGGCGGATGAATCACGCGGCGTGACGGAGGGAATCGGTCTGGGGCTGTCCATTGCCAAATGGATTATTGATGAGCATCACGGATCTGTGGAAGTGGTTACACGCCAAGGTGAAGGAACGACCTTTGTCATCTGGCTTCCGGTCAGCTTTTCCGCACCTTTGGAATAAGCTATAATAGGAGGGCAACTACATCATAGAATTGGCCAGTAGAGGGCTGAATGCCCACAGCTGCCCGGTTATTGGAGCGGTATACTGTGTCAAAGAAAGCGGGTGCTATTTTTGGAAGTACTCAGGATTTCACCCCGGGGGTACTGCTACGGCGTAGTCGATGCCATGGTATTGGCTCGCCAGGCAGCCAAAAACCTGGACTTACCCCGGCCTATTTATATATTAGGCATGATTGTGCATAACAGCCATGTCACCCATTCCTTTGAAGAAGAAGGGATTATTACACTGGACGGCCCGAACCGTATGGAGATTTTGAGCCAGGTGGAGAGCGGTACCGTTATTTTTACCGCCCATGGCGTATCGCCTGAGGTTCGCAAGCTGGCACGGGATAAAGGACTTACTACAGTGGATGCAACCTGTCCGGATGTGACGAAGACCCATGATCTGATTCGGGAGAAGTCGGCGGAAGGATACGAGATTATTTATATCGGCAAAAAGGGGCACCCTGAACCAGAGGGAGCTATCGGAATAGCGCCGGATCATGTTCATCTGATTGAAAAAGAAGAGGAAATTGATACGCTTGCGCTGCCCGAGGGCAAGATCCTCATTACCAATCAGACGACTATGAGCCAATGGGACATCAAGCACATTATGAAGAAGCTGCTGGAGAAATTCCCGGGTGCTGAGATACACAATGAAATTTGTCTGGCAACCCAAGTACGCCAGGAGGCGGTAGCCGAGCAGGCAGGACAGGCGGATTTGGTGATCGTCGTTGGTGATCCACGCAGCAATAACTCCAACAGACTTGCCCAAGTGTCCCACGAGGTCGCTGGCACGAAAGCCTATCGGATTTCCGATGTAACAGAGCTGAAAAGAGAGTGGCTGGAGGGCATTACGAAAGTAGCGGTGACATCCGGCGCTTCTACGCCTACGCTGATTACGAAAGAGGTCATTACGTATCTGGAGCAGTATGACCCGGCTAACCCGGATACATGGGAGATCCAGCGAACGATTGATATGACAAAGCTGCTGCCTCCTGTACGGGAGAAGTCAAAAACGACGGAATAGCAGTAGTTGAACACAGTCGCTATTCAGGAATCAATGCCTGGATAGCGGCTTTTTTAGATTATAGAATTTAGAATGTTCAGTGGAGCTGAACCATTCGATATTTTTCCTTATAGTTATGGGGATAAAATCCGTATTGAGCCTTGACGAGTCATGTAAAAACAAGTATAGTTGCTTTAATGAATAAAAGCTTAAAAGCGAACAAGCGTTTAAGCGGTACAATGTGTTTAATAAGAATTCATAAAATATGTTTTATAGAGAGGAAGAAAAATATGATCGTTATCGCTGGTGTGCAAACACCTGAGGAACATATTCAGGCGATTGTTGAAGTTATTGAAAAAGAAGGCCTGCAGGCTCATGTGTCACGCGGATCGGATCGGACAATCATCGGATTGATCGGCAACGTGGAGCCCAAGCTGGCTGAACATTTGCGCCAGATGAAAGGTGTAGAAAATGTAGTGAAAATATCGAAGTCCTACAAGTTGGCCAGCCGTGATTTCCATCCCGAAAATACAGTAATCTCCATTAAAGGTGTAAATATCGGCGGGGATGAGCTTGTGATTATGGGTGGCCCTTGTGCCGTTGAGTCTGCCGCGCAGATTGACGAGATTGCCGCACGGGTTAAAGCTGCGGGCGCACAAGTCCTTCGTGGAGGTGCTTTTAAGCCGCGTACCGGGCCATACAGCTTCCAGGGAACTGGTGTAGAAGGTTTGATCATGATGGCCGAAGCAGGCCAAAAACATGGTCTCCTGACCATCACAGAGGTCATGACACCCGAATATGTAGACATCTGTGTGGAATATGCAGATATTCTGCAAGTAGGTACGCGCAACATGCAAAACTTCGATCTGCTGCGCAAGCTGGGAACCTGTGGCAAGCCAGTATTGCTTAAACGCGGCTTCAGCTCGACTTATGACGAGTTTTTGAATGCTGCCGAGTACATCTTGGCGGGTGGAAATCCGAATGTTATGCTGTGTGAACGCGGTATTCGCACATTTGAATCCTATACCAGAAATACGCTGGATTTGTCTGCGATCCCTGTATTGCACCAATTGAGCCATTTGCCGGTTATCTCCGACCCAAGCCACGGCACAGGACGGCGTGAGCTGGTTGTTCCGATGACGAAGGCTTCGGTAGCTGCCGGAGCTGACGGACTAATTATTGAGATGCATACAGACCCTGACAACTCGATGACGGGTGATGGTGTGCAATCCCTGTTCCCGGATCAATTTGCCGATTTGCTGAAAGATTTGGAATTGCTGGCTCCTGCAGTAGGAAAAACATTCCACACCCCTGGTATCGTCTCATAATCCAATTATTTACATTAATGCATAAAAGTTTTCCCGCAATGAAGTAATAGTTAAAAACGCTCAAAAGCCCGAATCTTCGGGCTTTTTGTGCTATTCAAATGTTATCAGGGGCGTAAGAATATCTGACATTAGTTTAAAAAATACCTTACATAGCTATTGACCCGTGTCATATTTGAGATTTATAATGACGACAGAAAAAAACATTCGATCATGAACATTTCAGGGTTGTATAAGATTTAATGTTCGGAAAAATTGGGAGGAAGAAGACATGTCCGTTGAAAACGTATTGAAAACAATTCAGGAAAATAATATTGAGTGGGTAGATTTTCGTTTTGTAGATTTGTCTGGTCGTGCTCACCATATTTCATTGCCAGCTTCCGAAGTAGATGAAGAAACATTTGTTAACGGTGTTGCTTTCGACGGTTCTTCCATTCCCGGCTATCGTGGTATTGAGGAATCCGACATGGTTATGCTGCCTGATCCAGAAGCGACTTTTGTCGATCCCTTTACTCAGCACCCTACACTGAATATTCTGTGTGACATTGTTACGCCGGATGGCGAAAAATATGACCGTGATCCACGTGGAATTGCCAAAAAAGCAGAGGAATTTTTGCAATCCGCAGGAGTGGGTACAGCAGCATTTTTTGCACCGGAGTCCGAGTTTTTTATCTTTGATGATGTGCGCTACGAGAGCGGCATGAACAGTTCCTCTTTCTTCGTTGATTCAGAGGAAGCTGCCTGGAACACAAACCGTAAGGAAGAAGGCGGCAACCTGGGCTTTAAAGTGGGAGTAAAAGGCGGATACGTGCCTGTAGCGCCTGTAGACACCCAACAGGACATTCGTAGTGAAATGTGCCGTTTGCTTGAAGAAGTTGGTCTGAGAATTGAGCGCCATCACCATGAGGTAGCAACAGCAGGCCAAGCGGAAATCAACTTCCGTTTTGATACACTGAAGAAAACAGCGGATAATCTGCTTGTTTATAAATACATTGTACACAACACAGCTCGTCAATATGGCAAAGTGGCAACCTTCATGCCGAAACCGCTCTTCGGAGACAACGGAAGCGGCATGCACGTTCACCAATCCATTTTCGACGGCGATACTCCTTTGTTCTACGAAAAAGGTGCTTATGCGAACCTGAGCGAGATGGCTCTTCATTACATCGGCGGTATTCTGTACCATGCACCTGCGCTGATCGCTTTGACAAACCCAAGCACGAACTCGTTCAAGCGTCTGGTTCCTGGCTACGAAGCGCCGGTTAACCTGGTATTCTCCAAAGGCAACCGTTCTGCAGCTGTACGTATTCCGGTAGCGGCTGTTACGCCAAAAGGCTGCCGCATCGAGTTCCGTACACCGGATTCCACAGCTAACCCTTATCTGGCCTTCTCGGCGATGCTGATGGCAGGTCTGGATGGCATCAAGCGTAAACTGAACCCAATCGAATTGGGCTATGGTCCACTCGATACGAACATCTATGAACTGTCTGACGCTGAAAAAGGTAAAATCCGCAGCGTACCTGCTTCGCTGGATGAGGCTCTGGACGCTCTGGAAGCTGATTACGAATTCTTGACTGAAGGCGGCGTATTCACGAAGGACTTTATCGATAATTATGTAGAGTTAAAACGTTCTGAAGCTAAATCGGTGAATATCCGTGTTCATCCGCACGAATATAGCCTGTATTTCGACTGCTAATACAATCGGCAGGTAGCTGCCTTAAAGAGCAATGATCAGCCTAATTGATTGTTCAAGATAGGTCTCCGGTCTCATAGCCGGGGACCTTTTAATATGAAAATGCATATCACAAAGCGAAGATGTTAAATATGATAACATTCACAGGTTTGTCACATCGTGAATGAATTCAGAAACATTTTCATACAAGTCTTGAACGCATTTATGAATACTGCTATCATAGCGATAATATCCACACAAGAGTAGAGAAGGGATGGGAAAGTGTTGAGTAAGAGAGCCTACAATTTTAACGCTGGACCAGCGGCATTACCGCTCAAAGTACTGGAACGTGTGCAAGCTGAATTCGTGGATTTTCAGGGAACAGGGATGTCTATTATGGAGATGTCTCATCGTGGAGCCGTGTATGAATCCGTTCATAATGAGGCACAGGAACGTCTGTTATCTCTGCTGGGCAATCCGAAAGGCTACAAGGTATTGTTCCTGCAAGGGGGCGCAAGCTCACAATTTGCAATGCTGCCGTTGAATTTTCTGAGTGAAGGACAGGTTGGAAGCTATGTCATGACAGGTAGCTGGTCGGACAAAGCATATAAAGAAGCCAAGCTGCTGGGCAATGTTCATATTGCTGCATCTTCTGCTGATGATAAGTTCATGCGTCTTCCGAATGTAGAATCTTTGGAATTGCCTGAGCATACCGCTTATGTACATATGACGTCTAACGAGACGATTGAAGGCACACAGTTCAAGCAATTTCCAGATACAGGCTCCGTACCGTTGATTGTCGACATGTCCAGTGATATTTTGTGCAAGCCGTTTGATGTTACTCAATTTGGCATGGTCTATGCAGGCGCACAAAAAAATCTGGGACCTTCCGGTGTAACGGTCGTCATTGCTCGTGAAGAGCTGTTGACATCCTCACCGTCCAACATTCCTACGATGCTGCGTTACAGCACATTCGAAAAAAATAACTCTCTCTACAATACACCACCATCCTTTGCCATCTACATGGTGAATGAAGTGCTGAGATGGATTCAGGAAGAAGGCGGTCTGGAAGCCATTGAGCGTGTAAATCAACAGAAAGCTGCTTTGCTCTACGACCGTATTGACAGCAGTGAAGGATTCTATCGCGGTTGTGTGGACAGCAGAGATCGTTCCATTATGAATGTTACCTTCCGTCTCGTAAATGAAGAGCTGGAAAAACAATTTATTAAGGAATCCGAGCAAGCCGGATTTATTGGATTAAAAGGACATCGTAGTGTAGGAGGGCTTCGCGCTTCGATCTATAATGCGGTTCCGCTGGAGAACTGTCAGGCATTAGCAGAGTTTATGGATAGCTTCAAGCAACGTAATCGTTGATTTTACGGATATATATTTCGATGCGCTCGATGGAATCGAAAAAGTAAAATTAAAGCCTTCCCTGAACATGTATAGGGAAGGCTTTACTAATGTGGGGGATTCGTATTTTTGCCGTTTTACATTATATCTCTCCGGTTTTGTTAAGATAATAAAATGTGTATGTTTTTTTATCAGATACATTTAATGATGAAGGGAACGAAATGCGATGCCATTACATATTGTGCTTGTTGAGCCGGAAATCCCGGCTAATACAGGGAATATTGCCAGAACGTGCGCTGCAACGGGGACACATCTGCATCTGGTAAAGCCGCTGGGCTTCCGTACCGATGATGCCACATTAAAACGGGCCGGACTTGATTATTGGTATGCTGTTCACATTGAATACCATGAGTCTTTTGCCGAGGTACAGGAAAAGTACCAAGAGGGCCGCTTTTTTTATGCAACAACCAAAGCGAAGCAGCGTTATAGCGATATTTCATTTCAGGATGGAGATTTTCTGGTATTTGGTAAGGAAACGAAGGGCCTACCGCCTGAGCTGTTGGCTGCGAATCCGGATACATGCATGAAAATGCCCATGTCAGATCAAGTAAGATCACTAAACTTGTCGAATTCTGCTGCAATTATTGTATATGAAGCGTTGAGACAAATGGATTTTCCAGGCTTATCCTAATTAGTACCAGGTGAATGAGCATAATTTGTGAATATAGGACCAGGACCTAAGTTGCTAATGAAAGTTGCGCGATATTTGCTTAAATGAGCCTAATTGGGGAGTTCTGATAAAGGTTCTATTTTCGTAAATTTGTAAAGTCCTCTTTAGAGCTAATGATAATTGGCTTGCCGGTCGATAAAAATATTATATACATTCTGTGCCATACTTTGATATGGTTCATGATTTTATGAAAAATTGTAATAAAATTTCCTGAGATCAGCAGGATTCGACAAAAAGACAGCGAATATTACATTAAGAATAGTGTCTTTGTACCTAGTTTTTCGCAGGGAAGGTAAGTTGTAAGTTATTACTGAATAGGAGAGGTGTACGATCACGATGAAACCTGCCGGTGTAGTGCGTAAAGTTGATCAGCTGGGGAGAATTGTCTTGCCTAAGTCACTGCGCAAAAGATATCAAATGAACGAGGGAGATCCTGTTGAAATTTTGGTTCAGGGTGACCATATTATTTTGGAACGTTATCGTCCAAAATGTGTATTCTGTGGCTCCATTGAACAGGTGAACGATTTCAAAGAACGTTATATTTGTGCTCAATGTCTGACAGAAATGACACAGTATTCCTCTTAAAAGAGGTAAAAGCATCACGACATTCGTTCGTGATGCTTTTTTTCTAATTGAGCCTGTGCTTCGGCAAGCCTATATTTAATTTGGTTATAATTACAAGCTATCATTTATAGAATAAAAAATGCGTAGGGACCGGACGAAGGTTGCCATCTGACGGCTTATTGACGACTCGACCATTCAGTATGAGCGACGAGGAACCGCCCCCATCCAGATTATAAGCATCCTGAATACCCAGATTGTACATTTTTCCTTGCAGTTCTTCGAGCGTTGCACCTGACCCCCCGCTTTCATTGTAACCGTCTACCACAATCATGAGCAGTTGATCATCTTTATAGCTGCCGATGACTGTACGTGGTGCCCGCTTGGGTGAGATTTTCCACTTGTCAGGGATAGGCATCTTCTGTCCCTTTTGAAGCAGGACCGGAACAAAGGTAGCCCCAAAAGCAGGCTTCAGGCTATCCAGAGCGCCTTGATTGTAAAATTTGCCCCCGATAAGCTTGCCACTCTGGCTCAATCCGACGAAGGATAAATCCTTGAAACTGGATTGAAAGCCGGTAAGATAGTGACCGTTCAAGACGGTCGTGCTTAACGGGTAGCGTTTGCCATCCCCATCCGCAAAGCCGCCTGCATTAATGCCGGCGACAGCACCGTGTCTCAAGACAGCACGCATTGTTGTTTCAGAGCCGCCCAATTTGTCGCTTCCCAGGGACATATTCATAGCGGCAGGATCTTTCAGTTTAACCTTCAGGGCGTAGCCGTGGTAGACCCCGGGATTCACCTTGAACAATTCAAGAGTAATCCGATGGCTGTCCACACGCTCATAGGGAACCCCCAGCTTGGCGGTGATGCGTCGATCATAAATGATCCCGGGACGCTGGGACTGAGTTGAGGCTGTTTGGACAAGCTGATTCATCGTTTGAGTCGTTCGCTTATACAGCTCCGATGTCCGGCGAATCGTAGACAAGGTGTACGCTGCTGTTTGCTTGGCTTCATCAAGCCGCTTGTCTACGGACTGCACTTGTGAAAAAATTTCAGCTTTTTGCAGTTCCGGAATAGTGGACTCGGGAAAGTTCAAAGGGGGATGCACTAACAAAATACACCCCAACAAACCGATAAAAGGAGCAAGGACTAACATACAGAACCGATTCACTTGTTTTGTATCTATGTTCATTTTAGCAAGTCCATTTTTTTCTGAAGTGTATTCAGCTGCTGCTTTACTTCGTTTAATTGCGTATAAAGTTTATTGCTGTTGTCAGTTTTGTTGTTTGCATTGTCCTTTGTAAAGGTTAGCAGTTCATTGAAGGACTGCACTTTATCCTGCAAGCCGGTAACTTCCTTGGAAAGTGTCGCAAGCTGCTTTTCATAGTCGGATTTGAGCGCTTGAATCTGTTGATCTGTGTGGGTTTGCATCTCGTTAAGCATTTGCTGCTTCAAATGATTGCTATACAGATAGGTTGCGAGTGCACCTAGCATAATTAGAATGAACCAAAATAGCAGAAAAGCCTTTACGGGCAACCCCTTTCTAGAATGGCTCCGCCGAGCTTCGTCAAGCGGGCGTTCAGGTGAAGCTTGCATGTGATTCTCAACTCCCGTGTAAAGTCAAATTTCCAGCCTTTGTTTTGCAGTTCCAATTCTATCATGGGCCTATTTATTTCGCAAAAGCGTAAGAAGAGTATAAAGAATATTTGGAAAAAGAGATTGCGTCGGAAGGAAGTCCTAGGATACAATTTCCTTAAGCCGTTCTCGCTTCCTATACCTTCACATTCGCGCAATTTCTACATATGAAATCCCTAATTTCAGATCCATTTTAGCTAACTATGTATTTTTTTGTAAACTCAGGAGGTTAAGACATGAGAAAAGTATGGCAGGTGGTCATTATAGATATCCATCCTACAAGCATGCTGGGAACAAAGCTTATTTTGGAAGACCAGCAAGATTTGCTTGTCAGAGGAATGTCCTCCTCCGGAACGGAAGGTCTGGAACTGGCTTGTTCCATCCAGCCGGAAATTATTTTGATGGATTACAGGTTGCCTGAGGGAACCGCGGAACCGTTTTTGACCCAAATGCGGGCCTTGTCTCCGGACAGCCATATTGTTATTATGACGGATGAGGATAATATTAAGTTGTTTCAGCAGCTGATTTCGCTGGGGGCAAATGGAATGCTATCCAAACAGGCGTCCCCCAACCAGCTCATCCATTTGATCAACGGTTTGCGTGAAGGATTTGCGTCTTTGCCGATGGACTGGATTCGCTGTGGAAACTGGCCGTTTCTGCCGCTAGTGGCCTCCGAGCCTTTTGACGAATTGACACAAACCGAAGTTTTTATTATGGAACGTATTGTACAAGGCGTTACATATGACAAAATTGCAATCGAGATCGAAGTAAGTCGGCGCTCTATCGATAATTACCTACGTAAAATTTATGCAAAATTAGGCGTGTCCAGCCGGGCGCAGGCGATTGAACGTTATGCTTTATATGCACGTCAGATGAAGCAGCTGTATGCCTGACATATCAGCCCGGAGGCAGTGACCTATTTTTCAGGAGAAGGAGGATGTTCATGCAATATTCCTTTGCTTCACGAACGGCTGCAATGTTGGCTTCTCCAGTGCGTCATATCCGGGAAAATGCGAGAAGACACTCCTTTATATCCCTGGCTGAAGAATTGCCTGCACAAGAGCTGTTTCCGGTAAAGCTGCTGGAAGAAGCAGCTCATGATGTGTTTGGCTCCGGTCCTGACGCCCTCCAGTATGGTGAACCGGAGGGTTATTTTCCTTTACGGGCATGGCTTGCAGGAGAGTGGGAACAGCGTAAAGGAGTCAGGGTCCCTCCAGGACAAATCCTCCTCACGACAGGCAGTCAGCAGGCGATTGACCTGATTGTAAGATTAATGGTGGATGAGCGTGATCCGGTGTTAGTCGAAAACCCGACCTCTCCCGGGTGTTTGCAGGTACTATCTATGCAGGGAGCGCAGGTTGTTCCTGTGGAATCCGATGAGGCGGGTGTAATTCCTGATAAGCTTGAAGCATTAATGATCCGCTATCGCCCCAAGCTCTTTTTTGCCACGCCTACATTTACGAACCCGACCGGCTCCTTATGGAGCGCGGCAAGACGGCAGGAGATTTTGGATTTGTGCAGGCACCATCAGGTGCTGGTAGTAGAGGACGATTCTTATGGTGAATTGCATTTCAAACAAAAGCATGAGACCCATGATCAACATCCGTATGGGCAAAGCCGGAAATTTGCAGAGGCCTATCCTTCGCTGTTTGCATTGGATCATGCGGGTCAGGGTGGTCAAGTGCTATATATTGGTTCATTCAATAAAACAGTTGCTCCCGGGCTCCGCACGGGCTGGGCAGCTGGTCCTGCTCCGCTAATTGAAGGAATGTATGCCTTGAAGCAGCTGGCTGACATGCAGTCCAGCACGATGAACCAGCGGCTGTTGTTTCAGTTGTTGACCCGTTCGCGTTTTCAATGGCACGAGCATTTGGCGATGCTAAACAAGGAATACTCAACACGGCTTCAACTCATTTTGGAGCTGCTCAAGCGTCCGTTTTGGAAGGATGTGACGTACCATATTCCGTCCGGCGGTATGTATGTATGGGTACGACTGCCCGATGGGCTGGATAGCGCACTGCTATTAAAGGCGGCGCTACCCAAAGGCGTAGCTTTTATGCCAGGAGCGCTGTGCGCGGTTGGCGAGGAAGGCGCGTCCCATATCCGCCTTAATTTTAGCCATCCGGGACGCGAACAGCTGCTGATGGGCATGAATCTGATCGGGGAGACGATCAGTGAATTTACCGCCCGCAGCTAGCAGGCGCAGAGGCGGTATATTGAGCTGTGGCAACAGCGGATTACGACCGCTTGACACCTATAGGCTGTACCGACAGACCGCCGTTTCATGTCAGTAACTTTCCGCATCCGCAGGTGTGGTGGAGGAGTAAGGGGCTGGCGCTTCGGCAATCCGGCGCTGTACGCCGCCTTCGTCGGGCCCTACAGCCTGTGCTGCGGCCATCCCAGCGCCTTGTTCCTGCAGCACTGCGGCATACTCGCTCAAGGCGGCTTCGCCGAGCGGGGTCAGCCTGTAGCGACCGCGGGATACGCGCTCAAACCAGCCGTAGTAATTGCGCTGCAGGACGGCCGCCGCTCCGCTGACGGCAGCTGTGCGAGCGAGCTGCGCAGGAGCAGCTTCCTCCAGGCTCTGTAAGGCCGCCGCTACACGCAGCGCTTTTTCACGGTAGGCCGTGACCAGCTTGCGCCGGGTGCTGCCGCCCGTGTTGTGGTCACCGCTGCGTGCGTAGAATTCCCGCAGCAGTCTCTCCTTGCGCGAGCCGAGGCGGATCGTTGTCGTTTTACGACCATGTACGCCAGGACCTGCAGGCTTGCACAGTATTTCTACGAGCGGTGGCTTGGTCTTAAAAAGGGTAACGGTAAGCATGCCAAGTCCCAGTTGACGGCACAGCCCAACCAGCTCGCTCCAGCGCTGATTCACGGCCCCTTTTTTGGCACGATTTCGTTCCACTGCTACATACACATTGCTGCTTAGCTTCAAACGCTGCATGCCTTGCAGCACAAGTGACAGGTTAAACGTCTTTTTGATTTCCACAATCAGTGGCTCCTGCTGCTCTGGCTTGATGCCAACCAAATCGCAGTTGCGCACCTCTCCTTTGATTTCATATCCCAAGCGCTCAAAAAAAGCTTTGATCGGAGCATACAGCTCTGTCTCATGCCGAACCGCCATTGCTTCTCCCGCTCCTTTATCCCATTATTCCGAACTTATATTGTATCATAATGCGTCAGGTCCGCGTCGTTGTTGTTATTTTAGCACAGCTTAACCCTTCGGTTTTTCCAAAAAAGCCGGGAGACCTGTCACAAAAAACTGGTCACTTCTGAAATCAATCTGCATAGGTATGTATTACACTTTTTTAGGGGATGACATGATATCCTGAAAGGCGTGACGAGTGTAGCCATTACCATCAGGAATGGAAGATAGCCATTACGCAGTCATGGGAGGAACCGAGCATGAATATTTTTGAACGCCTAGCGGAGTACCGTGCAGAAACCAATCGTCTGGCCTGGAACGGCACTTTTAGAGAGTATATCGAAATACTGAAGAAAGACCCGACACCGGCGATGACCGCTCATGCACGGGTATATAAGATGATTGAATCTTTTGGTGTAGAAGAGGTTGGGGAACACAAGCGATATAAATTTTTCGAGCAGGAGATTTTTGGGCTGGATCGTGCGCTGGAAAAGCTGGTGGAGGAATATTTCCATTCCTCTGCCAGACGGCTCGATGTGCGCAAGCGCATCCTGCTTTTGATGGGACCCGTCAGCGGGGGCAAATCGACGCTTGTCACTTTGCTGAAGCGTGGACTGGAGAAATTTTCAAGAACAGACCAGGGAGCAGTGTACGCCATTGAAGGCTGCCCGATGCACGAAGATCCGCTTCATCTGATTCCCCATGAGCTGCGTCCCGAATTTGAAAAGGAGCTCGGTGTGCGCATTGAAGGAAATCTTTGCCCAGCCTGCCAGATGAGATTGCGCACGGAGTTTGATGGCGATATCGAAAGGGTAGGCGTGGAACGGGTATTTATATCAGAAGAAAACCGGATTGGCATAGGCACATTCAGCCCTTCTGATCCGAAGTCGCAGGATATTGCGGATTTGACAGGCAGTATTGATTTTTCCACAATTACAGAATATGGTTCGGAATCTGATCCGCGCGCTTATCGTTTTGACGGAGAGCTGAATAAAGCGAATCGTGGATTGATGGAGTTTCAGGAAATGCTGAAATGCGATGAGAAGCTTTTGTGGAATTTGCTGTCTCTGACCCAGGAGGGGAATTTCAAGGCCGGACGCTTTGCGCTCATCAGCGCAGATGAATTGATCGTGGCTCACACCAATGAGGCGGAATATAAAAGTTTTATTGCCAACAAAAAGAACGAGGCATTGCAATCGCGGATGATTGTAATGCCGATTCCTTATAATCTGAAAGTATCAGATGAAGAAAAGATTTACGCCAAGCTCATTGAGCAAAGTGACATGCGGCATATTCATATCGCTCCTCACGCGCTGCGAACAGCTGCCATTTTTTCCGTGCTTACCCGCTTGAAGGAAACGAAGAAGCAAGGCATGGATTTGGTCAAAAAGATGCGCATGTATGATGGTGAGGAGGTCGAAGGATATAAGGAAGCCGATCTGAAGGAAATGCAAAATGAATTTCTGGAAGAGGGCATGTCCGGGGTAGACCCGCGCTACGTCATTAATCGTATTTCCAGTGCATTAATTAAGCAAAATGTGGAATCGATTCATGCCCTCGATATTTTACGAGCAATCAAGGATGGTCTGGATCAGCATGCATCCATTACAAAGGAAGAGCGGGAGCGCTATCTGAATTTCATTTCCGTAGCTCGTAAGGAGTACGACGAGCTCGCGAAAAAAGAAGTGCAGAAGGCCTTTGTGTACTCGTTCGAGGAATCAGCCAAGACGCTGTTTGACAACTATTTGGATAACATCGAAGCCTTCTGCAATTGGTCTAAAATCCGCGATCCGCTGACGGATGAGGAGCTGGACCCGGATGAGCGGCTTATGCGCTCGATTGAGGAGCAGATCGGTGTGTCGGAAAATGCAAAAAAAGCGTTCCGCGAAGAAATATTAATCCGGATTTCCTCGTATTCGCGCAAGGGGCGGAAGTTTGAATACCATCATCATGATCGACTGCGCGAGGCTATTGAGAAGAAGTTGTTTGCAGATTTGAAGGACATTGTAAAGATTACGACTTCGACCAAGACACCTGATGCCAACCAGCTCAAACGGATGAATGAGGTCATTAAGCGTTTGATTGAGGAGCATGGCTATACAGCGGCCAGTGCTAACGATTTATTGCGGTATGTAGGCAGCCTCCTAAATCGCTAATTTGTGGCAAGTGAAGACAATAATCCATGCAACCCATGTTTTTTCCAAACACAGCCTCTGAGTTCATTCGTCTCCAATGCTTGTTTTTGCCGAATCAGAAACAGATTAAACCATGGAGAATACCCCGGACTCCGTAACCTTGTCTTTATTTCTTTTTTGTCATGATGTGCGGTTTAGTGATATGCATTTTTCACGCAGATGGCTTGCAGAACAAAAAAACAGACCGTTTGGCTAGGTCTGTTTTTTTGCTCGTATCCGATCGGGCGGATTATAGCAGCGCTCTAAGCTCACGTCGGTATTTGTTCAAATGTGCCAATGAAGGAATCACCCGCTTGGCAGAACGAATACCGCCTATTCTGAGGTTGCGGACCACATGATAGGGGGCGGTCAATAGCGCGTGAAGCAAATGTAAATCACGATTGCTTAATGGACGATATCGTTGATAGAAATCGACCGCACGCAGCATCTTTGTCCCGTTCCAAAGACAATTTCGATGGAGAAGATGGGACAGGTCTTTCATTCTGACATGCAGGGAGCAATTTTCAAAGTCGATCAAGTGGATTTTGAGCCGTCTGTCTTTAATCAGATTGGGATGATTGTAATCGCCATGTATGAAAGCGTCGGCTTTGTGTTCGGATTCGATGGCTTCACGAACTTTGGGCTGCTGCAAATAATTTGATACGTCTTCACAGAGTGCTACGAGATGTGTAGTGCCTCTACAGGGACGGAGGATTTTTTTGTATCCAGCAATTTCATCTCCCAAGCCTTCGTAGCGTATTCTGGCTGCCGGAGTTTCGGTAACAGGAAAGCCCGCAGCGCTGGAATGGAATTTGGCCAGGGTGAAAATTCCCTTTTTAAAATCTATGCTGTTTGTGAATTTTGGTCTTCGTCCGTCAACCCAATTGGTTAACGTATAAGAGATGCCATCATAGTTCATATAATCGGTTTGCTGCACTGTCGGATAAACCTTTTGAGCACGGGTAAACCCTTGTTCATTCAGGAAGGACAAGACGCGTGTAATAAAGCGAATTTCATCTTCCGGGAGATCATAGGGTTTTAAACAATAAGTTGCGCTAGCGGTCTCAATTTTGTATATGTCCTTTGTTTGACGAGCACGTCGAATTTTAATCCCATACATCTGCTCAACATTCGATAAAATCGACATTTTAATCCTCGCTTTCTTTTACGCATGAGCCCATTCCCGCAAAAGGTGAATAATTTGTAATCGAAGCGGCCACGAATACTGCCAATTGTCCAGAATTTCACGGTCTCTTGAACGTTTGGGGTGGCGGGAGGCGTGCCACGCTTCGCGTGGCAGTGCACACAAGGCTGCAATCATTTTCCGTTCATTTCGCTTTAATGGCTTGCGTTGTTGATATCCCTTCAGCAGGGATTGGACAAATTTGGGATTGAATTGGGTTGTATTCATAATGGCCTTCGCCAGATCTGCATAGACCGAGCCGACCTTGACCCGATCCCAATCAATGATTTTGAGTTGGCCATTATTTGAAATAAGGACATTAGGGATCGTGATATCACCGTGTGTCAAAGAGGGGGAACGCTTTTCCTTCTGAAGCATCTTAATAATGGAGGTGTCCTGCAAATCCTTCCATGCCTGCCTGGATAAACGTTTGCAGCCTTTGCCGAACGCGTTGTACCAGTTGCGGTATTTGGTGTCATGACCGCCGATTTGTTTTATTCTTTTTTGAAATAGACGGTCCTGGTTTTTCCATATCCGCAGTTGCTGAAACGTAGTGAAACTCCTCCTTCCGATGTGATGCAAGTTGGCGGGTGTGGCATGAAGCACAGCAAGTGCCCGCCCAAGCTTTTCAAAATCCTCGGCATTTTCCAATCTCCGTCCTTTAATCCACGGACTCGCATAAAACGGCGTTCCTTGATGTAAAGTCCACAGCTTTCCGGAATGTGTCGGAAGCCACTCGGGCATGTAGTGATACTTTCTCTTTTTCAAAAGCCTGACCATGCTTGCAGCCTGCTCCATCTGTTTAATCGTATTTGAGCGGACCGTCTTAGAACGGTTGAAGGGCTTTAATGCATAAGTTCCCTTTTTGGTTTTCACCTGGATTACTGCATTTTTTCGGTATAGGGATGAGACTAAGCTTGATTTTAACGGAATCAGGCCAAAACGACGGGTGATGTTGCGAATCTGTCCTTTGGTATAGGATTTCGTCATAAGAACCTCGCTTGACTTGTGATTAAAAGAAAAAGATCATCCTCTGTTAGTTATCAGTCTATTCATGATGAGGTAATCGGTGTGTATTGAAGCAGGTCAAAAAAACGGGAAAGCGAAAGTTCGCTGTCCCGTTTGAGTTAACCTTGTACTATGTAAGCCAGATTTATGGCCTGAGTGATACATTATGGTCGTCATCATAGTGGTTATCATCAAAATCCTCGTCCATATTCACGATTGCTCCAGATGTTGCATGGATTTCGAGTTCAACGGTGCCTTCATCGGTAAGCACCTTTACATCGTAAACGAACCGACCGTCATCCTTATCCAATTTAGCAGACAGAAGGGTGCCAGGTACGTTCTTGAGCGCGATTTGTCCAGCCTGCTTTTCCGTTATGGTGACGTGGCTTGGTTTGTTGAAGATGGACTTGTCATTTGAGTCATCATTAAGCTCAGAATGGGAACGAATGGTTTTTCCAGTATAAGCATCTACATCGATATCCCAATCTTTATTGCCCTGTTGGAGCTCCACTTCATAGTAGATCCTTCCGTTCTCGCGCTCCAGTTCAACATCTTTAACTTGCGCATGATTGCCCACTGCCTTCTTTGCAATATTGGCAGCGGTTGCAGCTCCAATAAGATCTGTAGATTTGGCAGCCCAAACGGTATTCGCTGATGCACCCGTAACCGTAACTCCAAGCAGCACCGTGGCTGCCGTAACTCTTAATGTATAGTTTCTTTTCATTTATAATTCCTCCCTGTACTGTAAGTTTGAATACAGCTTATCTCTTGAACATGAGAGGAACATAATAAAATCATGAGGAAACAATGAGAAAAACATAGGGATGCTAATCAGCTTATTCGTCATTGCGGTCCTGTTTTTCTTTTTCCCAAGTGATAGAGTCGATAGAGCCCGATACTGCATTGACCTGCACCACAGCTTCACGTCCATCCTTTATCTTAACTTCAACCAGATAATAGAGACCTTTTTCGTTACGGTGAAGCTCGATATCATCGGATGTTCCGTTAACCGCCTCGGCAGCAAGCTGGGCTACTTCTCTTTCTGTGATCACGGAAGACACCGGGTCAGGCTTGCTGACTGGATCCGATATCCCCTTACTTGGCTGGGAAACAGGATTGTGATCCTGGGGCTCCTGTCGGGTATCTGTATAAGCTTGCGTCTGCGATATGGATTCGATGAAACCGTCATAGGCGTTAACCTTTATTTCGTATTTTCCTTTGGTTCGTTCCAACTTGATCAGATAGAAATGATCCAGGTGTCTGGATTCCAGCACCTCGCCGGGATACTGCCGCAATACGGATTGAATGACCGTTTTTTCTTCCAGGGGCGAAGCTGCCAACGATCGTGCCCAAGGCCACTGTAAAAGGCAAATGGTGATCAATATAGCCGCTACCGTACCCCCAATGATCCACACGTAAATGGCTTTCATCATTATTCCCTCCTTAGCTTATTATTTTGGAACGGAAGGGAGGATGATCGTTGCTGTCGTACCAATTCCCTGTGTGCTTTCCAGTCCAATTTGTGCGTGAATAGCTTGGGCAATTCCTGTAGCCAGTGCCAAGCCTAGACCGGCGCCGCCTTCCTTACGGCCTCTGGCTTCATCCACGCGATAGAAGCGGTCAAATACTTTAGATAGCTTATCCTCTGGAATTCCAATTCCACGATCCGTGATTCTAATACGGGGCTGGGACATATTGCCTACGGCATCAATGGTTAGACGCACTGACTCGTCACTGTATTTGCGTGCATTATCCAAAAAAATAAATAGCAGCTGCTTCAGTTTATTTGCATCGGTAAAGCCGATGCAGTCTGCCTGTATGTCCAGGTGGATTTGCCGGGCAAAGGCATTTTCAAATGTAGTTTTCAATTCGGTCGCCACTTTGGTCAGGCGTACAGGCTCCAACACAACATTCCATTGTTCCTCGTTTTTGGCCAAATGAAGAAGCTGCTCTACCATATCCTTCATTCGTATTGCCTCGGAATGGATAGCTTCAACAGACTCGGCGAAGATGTTGGGATGCTGTATACCCCGCCGTTTTAGCAGACTGGCATAGCTTTCAATAATGGTAAGAGGTGTTTTTAATTCATGGGATGCATTAGAGACAAATTGTTCTTGCCGGACAAAGTTACGCTCCAGCAATTCAATCATGGCATTAAACGTTTCTCCCATCTCGACCAGTTCGTCGCGTGATGTGGAGTTGAGTGGAAGACGTTTGAATTTTCCGCTATGTTGAATCTCTTTCATCGTGCGAATCATAGAGGTAATGGGACGTGTAATCAGTCGCCCGAGCAGTTTTCCCGATATTACCACAGGAATGAGTGCAATGCCGGTGACAGCTACAAGTACAATTTTGAGGACCTGCAGTGTCTGCATCGTCGGTTGCAGACTTTCGGTCACCTGAAGATTGACAACCTCGCCATTGCTCCAAATCATGGGGACGGAAACAAGAATGTAGCGGTTGTCTTCATGGGTAATCATGCGAACCTGTCGTGTCTCATCATAAGCACCCTTTATCAAGCTGAGAGATTGCTCCGAAGAAGAGGTGATCGGGGAGAGCAAGTCTCCCTTCGAATTCATTAGCCGAAGCATTCCATCCAGCGGTACATAGGCTCGAAGAAGATCCTCTGCTGCTACCGATACCGGAGCGCGCTGAATACCGCGAATGATATTCTCCGCTGTGGCTTCTACCTGATCCTTGCGGCTATTGATAGAAAGCTGGCTGAACAGAAAATAAACCGAAAAATGAATGGCTACAAGTAAGACTGCAAGCAGCAATGAGGTGTAGGTATGGATTTTATTTTGCAGCTTCATACTGATTCCTTCAGTACATAACCAATACCCCGTACAGTATGGATCAACTCGGGGAGCTGGCGAGTAGGATCGATTTTATTGCGTACATATCGAATATACACGTCTACCACGTTGGTATCACCAGCATAATCCATACCCCATACGTTCTCCAGTAATTGGTCACGGCTCAGCACCTGCCGCTGATGTCGCAGTAAATGAACGAGCAAGTCAAATTCTCGCGGCGTAAGCTCAACGCTGTGCTCCCCCCGAAGCACCTCACGGGTACCTTCATGAAGGCGTAAATCCCCCGCACTAAGCCATGTGTCTGCCATCAGCGAAGCTGTGTCCTTCGTTGCGCCTACTCTGAGCGCGGCTCGTACACGTGCCAGGAGCTCTTCGATCACAAACGGTTTGGTAATGTAGTCGTTGGCTCCCAAATCAAGCCCCTCCACCTTATCAGCAATGGAACTTTTAGCCGTTAGCAAAATGACAGGAATGTTTGCATCATTCTTGCGAATCCGTTGCAGCAGCTGGGTACCGCTAAGACCGGGAATCATAATATCCAGCAATATCAGATCCCATTTGCCTTTGTAATACGTTTCCAGCCCATCAATTCCATTTTTTTCCTTAACCACCCGGTAACCTTCAAATTCAAGCTCGATCTCTAAAAGCCGGGCAATTTTATCTTCGTCTTCCACGATCAGAATGGATTGTTTCATGTTCATGTCCTCCTGTAGGCGAATAGCCGATACGGAAGTATTTTAGCATATACGGACAGCTAAGACACTTTAAAGCAAGCGGGGAGGGGAAAAATATTTTTATTTCGTGTTATGTTTCGTGACATTTGGGGAGGAAAAACATATAATGACAACGCTTTATTTCTGTTTTTTATTCCTGATGCACAATAAATAGTACTTTCTTTTGGTTGGGTTGAACATTGTTATGGCAGGAAAGTTGCAGTAACATAAGTTAAACCGCTCGTCAGGGGCGAAATACAACATGGTGAACCGCAGTAGGGTCATATGGACAACGAACAAGAAAAGCGTCACCCGAAAACGTTTGAGCCTTTAAGCTTCGAATGGCATGTCAGGGACGAGTGTCACAACCATAGAGGCTTCCGAGCCATCCTCTTCGCAGGATACGCAATATACCCGTCCGATTTCAGAAGCTCGTCGTACACTTGGCTTTGGTTTTGTCGCTTATCTGGTCATCTCGCTGCTGATCGCATTATCGGTGGATTGGTTACACATATGTCGGTAGAAATGCTGATCGGTTTTCCGCCCGTGGCCCTGGCGTTGCTGGCTGGATTTAGCGCAGCTACAGGCCCTGCTTTTGCTGACATGGGCTATGATATTGCCACTGCCGTAAAAATTTTCGATTGAAACTGCCAAGGAACTCACGAACGGAACGTGCCCATTTTATGATCCGCAGGAATTTGCCAAAATCACCGAATTGTTCGGCTCCATGAAAATATTGCAGACAGCAGGCCGTGCCCGAAGCCACGACGAATCCAGAACAGGGCAGGCCGCAGGCTTGCCCTTTGTCATCAGGAGCGTACAATAAAATAAAGCGAAGGCAGGGATTCAAGATCCGCAAGCTTGGGATGATTACGATTGGGCAAGCTCCCCGGTCAGATGTGGCTCCTATTATAGAAAGAGCATTGGAAGGGCAGGCAGACTGGTATCAGAAATGGTCTAAGTGTATCAAGTCCAGCTTATACATCCTGAAAATAGGAGGTAAGTAAATTGAGTCAACAAGGTATTGAAATCAGTAAAAATGTATTGCAAAAAATGTTTGGGGCTTACCGCCTGGGAGACACTTCTCGTAGCAACCGATGATGATAAAAAGGAATTGGGCGAGCCCATATATGAAGCCGGGAAGCCCCTGCTGGAAATGCTGGGCGAAGGTGCTGGCCGAATGCTGGCCGAGTTCGGTATTGGAACGAATGATAAGGCCCGAATTACGGGAGTTGTGTTGGAGGACGAGAAAGTATACGGTACGATCTATGTCGCTTTCGGCAGCAATAACACCTTTGGAGGGACTGTTGCTGCGGGTGTACATATTGATGGGGTCGTTCAAAAACCGGATGTGCGGGAATAGAAGCAGCCGAACGCTTTGCTTTGGGGCAAGGAGGGAAAGACATGGATAAAAAAATACTGATAGCGGACGATGAGCCCAGTATTCGCAATGCACTGGCCTATGCGTTAAAAAGGGAAGGTTTTTACGTGAAAACCGCTGTTGATGGAGAGGACGCATTGGAAAAAGTGCGTTTGTTCCACCCGGATGTGCTATTACTGGATGTGATGATGCCCAAGCTGGGTGGATACGAGGTGTGCCGCCGTCTGGAAACCCGCAAGGGCATCGGTATTTTGCTGCTGACTGCCAAGAACGACATCGTAGACAAAGTATTGGGCCTGGAACTGGGTGCGGACGATTTTGTGAGCAAGCCGTTTGACTTGAAAGAGCTGCTCGCACGTATTAAGGCATTGGTTCGCAGGCTGGAACGGGAAGGAGCGCCTGCGCCGGAAGGAGCAGAAACGGTACTGGGCCCGTTACGGATACGTCCGTCCAGCCGAACGGCCGAAATCGGAGCAGCAGCGCTGGATTTGACTCCCAAGGAGTTCGATGTGCTGGTGCTGTTGGTGTCCCATGCCGGAAGGGTGTATACCCGGGACGAGCTGCTGGAGCAGGTGTGGGGCTTCGATTATGCGGGCGGAACACGGACGGTGGATATCCATATCCAGCGCCTGCGCAAGAAGCTTGGGCCGCATCAGGCGATATTGCAGACCGTGTATGGTATCGGCTATAAGGCAGAGAAGATAACGTGAACGAACCACATTCATCTGATAAACAAGCAAGCTTGCCGTCCACTGACAGGCAGAAGCACACTCGCAAACGCACAGGCTTGAGCCTACGATGGAAACTTCCACTGGTGCTGGCAGCTTTGCTGCTGTTTACTGTCGGTGTATTGAGTTGGCTCGTGCTTCCGAACAGATATCGGAAGGGCATTATCCTGAAGCGAGACTGCTTCGACGGCAGGACGAACTGGGAAGACTGGATGAAGGAATGCTCCGGATGAGTCATGTGATCCGGGAGAGTATTGCTGCGCTGGAAAACGAAAAGCTGCGGCTGGAAGAAGCGGTTCAGCGTTTGAGAGAGCTGGAGCAGCAGCAAAAATCCTTTATCGGTAATATTGGCCATCAGCTGAAAACTCCGTTAACCTCGATCCAGGCTTACGCCGATTTGCTGGATATGTACGGGGATGATCCTGAGCTCGTACGTGAAGCGAGGGAAAGCATCCGCAAAGAAACGAGACGCTTGTACGAGCTTGTAGAGGATTCGCTGCGGCTGTCTGTGCTGGATAAATATGATTTCAAATTGAATGCGGAGGAAGTGGAGCTTCACTCGCTCCACCCGCAAGCTGTAACGATTGCGAATGGTGCCAGCTCCTTTGCTGTGTCGTCTGACGGTAAGTGGATTGCAATTGAAAAAAGAAAATGGAACACATCCGAACCTGCCCGCATGATTGTATTGGATGAACATGGCAAAGAGAAGGGAACCATCGGCCAAGGTACTTTGATGAGCCGTGGAAGCTGGTCCAGCGACGGGTCCAAGCTGGCTTTTTCCATTTATGATGAGGATCAGAAGGGGATGAGAGGGCTGTATGTGTTTGATCAGTCCACAGGTAAAACAACTCCGGTCACGACCGACATCCAATCCTATGACAGTCCTACGGTATGGAGCCCGTCGGCTCGGTTTTTATCCATGTACCAGAATATTTCGGAAGGCGGAAAACAGCTGAATCAAAGCTACGTCGTTCAATTCAAGGAAAAGTAACCCTAAAAAAGCGCGTATCCGTTTTTTCGGAATGCGCCTTTTTATATAGGCTATTTTTTTTCGTCTATACTTGTTACACAAACTTGCGATGATGTTTTTTACCGTCGTATGAGAATAAGGCGGGCTTCCCCTCAATCATGGTTTCCAAATGTACGGGGCGACCCCATAGCTGATATACATACGGAAGCGTACGTTCCATATATTTTAAATCCAGTTCAATTCCTTCATACTGGTGCTTTAGCTTTAACTCGCCTGTATGCAGATAATCGCCGTCCTCGACGACGATATAAGGGGACCCCCCATTCACACGTGAAAACACAAGCTGGTCCCGTATGTTTTCCCAGGATTTATCGGTAATTTTCCAATCCGATCCCCGTTTCTCGAACACATACAGATCCAAATCCTCCGTCAGCTTCTTGGTCATGTAATTACGTATAAAAGAGGTGTCCGAGTCAAACTCCCGTACCTCGAACATTTTTGCCCGTCCTTCGCCCGGCTTGCGTCCTTGTCGCTCCTGCTCCTCGCGGGTTGGATTGTCCCACCGCTTTTCAATATCCTCAAATATTTTAAGCCCCAAATAATACGGGTTTAGGCTTTGTCTGGAAGGCTGTACGACCGAAGCATTCAGCATTGCAAATTCAACGGTTTCATCCCCGGTCAAATCCAGTTCTCTTACAATCCGCTGATGCCAAAAGGAGGCCCAGCCTTCATTCATGATTTTGGTCTCGATTTGGGGCCAAAAATACAGCATTTCGTCCCGCAGCATTGTCATAATATCCCGCTGCCAGTCCTCCAGCACCCCTGAAAATTCCTGAATAAACCATACAATGTCTTTTTCCGGTTCCGGCGGGAACGGCCGTACTTGCTGAGTGCCTTCGCTTTCCGTTGAACTTCGCTGCTGCTTCACAGTGTCCAGTGACCACAGATCATCGTAAGGACCAGGGGGACGTTGTTTTTTAGGTTCTTTCTGTTCCCGGATTTTGAGCTCCATGTAGCGTTGTTTGTCCAGAGGCCTTGGTTTGATTAACTGTGGATCAACATGCTCTTGTATCGCCAGTACAGCGTTAATGAAGGATTCGACGGCCTGCGAGCCGTATTCCATTTCATAGCTGCTGATTCGCTCTGCGGTGGCGGACATACTCTCGACCATATTGCGGTTGGAAGTCGAGAAGTGAACGTTATGCTTGAAAAAATCACAGTGCGCCAGCACATGGGCGACAATCAGTTTATTTTGAACCAATGAATTTCCCTCGAGCAGGAAGGCATAGCAGGGATTGGAGTTGATCACCAGCTCATAGATTTTGCTGAGACCAAAATCATACTGCATCTTCATCTTGTGAAAGGCTTTCCCAAAACTCCAGTGGCTGAAACGTGTGGGCATCCCATAGGCCCCGAACGTGTATACGATATCCGCCGGACAAATCTCATACCGCATCGGATAGTAGTCGAGCCCGAAGCCATCTGCTACCTCCATAATTTCTGATATCGCATATTCCAGCTCTTTCTGATCGATGCTCATCCGGCCGTTCCCCCTTCACGTTTGCGAAAAAAGGTCCGCAAGGCTTCGTATACCTCGCCTTTTTCCTTAATGACATAATACATAAACTGATCCTTTTTAATGTTTTTGTAGGCTGACATCAATGTACTGCTGCGGTTATATTGATTCACTTCGCCATAGCCGAACATATTGCACCGTTTTATCAGTTCCTCGATGAGCTTTACACACCGTTCATTGTCAGAGGTCAGATTATCGCCATCCGAGAAATGGAAGGGATAAATATTGTAGCTGGACGGCGGGTATCGCTTGTCGATAATGTCCAGTGCCTTGATATAGGCGGAAGAGCAGATGGTGCCCCCGCTTTCTCCACGGGTAAAAAATTCTTCCTCTGTAACCTCCTTGGCCTCGGTATGATGCGCAACAAAGACAATTTCCACCTTTTCATATTGACGGCGCAAAAAGCGGGTCATCCAGAAAAAAAAGCTGCGGGCGCAATATTTTTCAAAAGATCCCATCGAGCCTGAGGTGTCCATCATGGCTATGATCACTGCGTTGGATTGGGGGATCGTTTTCTCTTCCCATGTTTTATAGCGGAGATCATCCGGGCTGATATGATGAATGCCTGGATTGCCTTCGCGGGCGTTGCGGCGCAAATTTTCCAAAATGGTGCGCTTCTTGTCAATGTTCGCTTGCATGCCTTTTTTGCGTATATCATTAAATACGATAGATTCAACCTCGATTTGATCCTTGTCTTTTTGCTGCAAGTGCGGCAATTCCATCTCTTCGAACAGCATATCTTCCAGTTCTTCTATACTAACTTCTGTTTCCACAATATCGTATCCCGGCTGGTCGCCGGCCTTTTCGCCTTTACCTGGCTTTCGGGAAGCAAGGTCACGTCCGATGACATCTCCGACCTGACTGTCGCCATCCCCTTGGCCTACATGCTTCTGCTTTTGATAGTTATAAATGAAGCGATACTCATCCAGACTGCGAATCGGTACTTTAATAATCTGTTGACCGTCCGACATAATAATATTTTCTTCCGTAATCAGATCAGGCAGATTTTGCTTAATGACATCCTTGACCTTTTGCTGATGACGTTGCTGGTCCTGGTACCCTTTGCGATGCAGCGACCAGTCTTCGCGCGATACGATGAATGAATGCGGCTGGCGTGATTCCGGCATTTGTTAGGCACCCCCCAAGTGGATACACGGCACAGTTTGGCCTTGTTGGTTATTAAGTATATTCACGGGGAAGTGCGATATGTGATCGAACTCGATTTAAATTATCATGCGAAGCATGCAGCAACGGGACGCTTCAAGTTTTTTTTATTTTTCTAAAATGAATAGTTAATTACAATATTGAAAATAGGTTATCGAAAAAGGGGATTTTATCCAATCACAATCGATGAATCATAATTCTCATCTTTAGGGAGGTGATTCTATGGGCTGATAAATGAAGAGATAACCCGAAACAAAATTTAAACTGAGATGGAGGCGTATCATTCGGAAAAAAATTCGAGGTGTTCACGGTAAGTCTGAAGCCGGGTTTTACACATCAGGCAGAAAAGCATCTGGGAGAAGAATCGATTCTCATGGTCCGCGGGGAAACGTATTTTGAAATGCAGGGACAGCGCTTAAGCTGAGCGCGGGGGATGCCGTACAGTTTCAGGGGTCTGACATACATACCTATCGCAATGATTCGGATGAGAATGCGGATTTTTATGTATTGATTTATTATACGGATTAGTGGGATGATTAGCATAGCCTAAACAGGTTTCATATATAAAAAGATAGCAACCAGAAAAAGTGAGGAAAGATAACCCATGGAAAGCAAGTACATCCGAGAAACCTACTGTTTCAAGACATCCCGTGTATTTCCCAACGATGTTAACAATCATAACACACTCTTCGGAGGCAGGCTGATGTCGTATATCGACGATATCGCGTCAATCGCTGCTGCCAAGCTGTGCCGGACAAACACGGTAACAGCGTCTACGGATTCGGTGGATTTTCTGCAGCCTATCCATCCAAGCGATTCCGTCACGCTGGAGGCATTCGTTACCTGGACAGGCCGTAGCTCGATGGAAGTGTTCGTAAAGGTGATTCGCGAAGGGCTCATGACTGGTGAGCGCAAAATTGCCGCTACGGCCTTTCTGACCTTTGTAGCACTGGACGAGAACAACCGTAAAGTGAATGTGCCACAGGTGATTCCGGAAACAGAAGAGGAAATGCAATTGCACCAGACGGCGCCATCTCGCGCGGCCATCCGGCGTCAGCGCAGGGAAGAAAGCAAGCAGCTCGCGGGTTTTTTGACGACGAGTTATCCGTGGGAGCAGTAATGTATTAGAAATCATCAGCTTTATTAAAATTTCTTATGTAAAAGAGAGCCGTTTTCCTTCGCAGTCATCATCAATACGATCTGCTTAGGAATACGGCTCCTTTTGTGTCTAACCTGAGCTATTCTACTTAACGATGCGAAAATGCTGATTGGTTCCGCCATTATCGCCCCATTGAATGGCTTTGGCTCCATCGGCCGTGGCGCCCTCGGAAATGTCGATCAGCTTGCCGGTCGCCCGATTTTTTAACTTGTAATAGCCTCCGGTTATGGATACTAGCTGCCAATGCTGGCTGGACCAGCCTCCGTCGCTCCACTGCTCGATAACTGCGCCATCGGTCGCGGCACCATTTTCAACACCAATCAGCTTCCCGCTGTTGCGGTTCACAATTTTATAATATCCACCGCCCGCATCCTTGAGCTGCCATTGCTGGCTGGTTGCTCCCGAATCCCTGCGTTGCTCCACATCCGCGCCATCCGTCGTTGCGCTGCCAATGATATTCAGCGGCTTGTTGCTCTTGCGGCTCACGAGCTGATAATATGCATCCGGATCAATAACCATTGGCGTGGTTACGCCTTCCACCACACCACTGGCCGTGTCGATTTGAATACTGTCGAACCAGTCCATGGCAAGCGAGGTCGTGGTTGGAAAACGTAGCGGCAGCCACACATATTGAGAATCTTGCACAGGGCCGCTCCACGCTCCTGCCCAGCGGTCACCCAAATACAGATACGACGTCGTCTGTGTACCTTCAACAGGCACGACATAGGCCGATTGCGAGCCGTAGGTTGTACTGTCTCCGAAGTTCATCGTATTGCTCCAGGTTCCTTCAATGCTGGTTGCAGTAGCATACTTGGCCTGATTGGGATTCCAGCCGGTCGCTCCGGAGGTGATCAGGAAGTATACGTCTCCTCTTTTGAACATTGCCGGAGCTTCACGGTATTGTCCTGGCCAAAGTGTTGCCACCAGCGATTCAACTTGCAGAAAATCCGGTGTCAGCCGATAAATGTTCAGATCGGCGTTCACGCGCGTCGCCGAGATCAGGTAAGCCGTTCCGTTGTCGTTGTATACCGTCATATCGCGGGAATCGTGATCCAGCGGGCGGAAGCTGCCCTGATACGAGTAATCGCCGTCTACCGTATCGGAGGTGGCAACTGCAACTCGGGCCTCGTTGTAATTCACTCCGTTTTCCTTGTGCATCCATAGGACGTATTTGCGTGTTTTTTCATTATATATTACTTTGGGACGCTCGATATTCGACACATTCAGTTCTGCCGCTGAGCTGCTGGTTAGCACGTTTTTGCGAAACTCCCAGTTTTTCAAATCAGAGGAACGGTAGGCTGATACCGCCTTGAACGTGCCACCCGGATTACGATTTTCACCAAACCAATAATAATAACCGCCCACTTTGATCATTCCGCCCCCATGGGCATGGACGATGTTTCCAGCCGTATCCTTAAATTGAATGCCATTCACCACATTCGCCGATGCTGCTGAAGCCACCCTGGGTGAGAACATTTGGAAAATGCCCAATGTCAGCAAAATAGTAAGCATAATACACAACAAGCGGGCAAAATCATATTTCATTTGTTTCGTCCTCCTCATATGTGTTTTTTAAAGTGCTTACATTATAGGCTTATAAATCAGCCTCATAGAGCTGCTTATCCCAATTGTATCCATATTGAATTGAAAGTGCTAGAGTAGTATATTGACCATGTACGCGGCACACGCCATCCATATGTAACAGACTTCAAGCGAACGGTGAGTGTTACGAATTGGCTGATATCTATTACGGTATACGGGAGGCGACCATGGAAATATACGCGCTTGATACAAGCAAGCCGGAGGCTGAGGTTCACTATGAGCTGCTGTTAAATCAGGTTTCACCGGAAAAGCGGCAGAAGCTGGAGCGTTTTCTGCATCGGGAAGACGCTTTAAGGGGCTTATACGCCGATGTATTGTTAAGGTGGCTCGCTTGTCGGCAATTGAAGGTGTCTAATACCAGTCTTCAATTTACATACAATGCTTTCGGGAAGCCATTCTTGTTGAATGCACCCGCATTCCATTTTAATGTGTCTCATTCGGGAAAATGGGTGGTATGCGCCATTGATGATCATCCGCTCGGCATCGACATTGAACAGCTTCGTCCTATTGATTTTGAGGTAGGCAAGGTATGCTTTTCGGACACAGAGTATGATGCGTTAATGGGCCAGGAAGCAAAGAGCCGCTTATCTTATTTTTATGACCTGTGGACGCTCAAGGAAAGCTTTGTAAAGGCCGAAGGGCAGGGATTGACACTACCGCTGAAGTCTTTTTCATTCGAGCTGAAGGCACATTCGTTCATAGATTTCACGACTGAAGGCTTTACCACCGAGTATTGTCATTTCAAACAGTATGAGCTGGATCAAGATTATAAAATGGCTGTTTGTGCTGCTCATGACCGTTTTGCCCGGGAGGTGCAGCTGGTCGATATCCATGCAATAAGTGCGGAAGCTCGCGATACAAGCATAATCAGATGAAGTGGATAAGTGTTTTGCTGAAAAAGGGGGATGACTAGCGTTGACGTTCGTTTTGTTCAAGCATGGCAGGCTCTACGGGGAGCAGGCTTCCAAAGGAGATTCGATGATTGTGCAGCATGGCCGCATTCAGGCGATCGGATCTGCCCGGGAGCTTGAATTACAGTTGTCTGGCAAGGAATACCAAACTGTGGATTGGGAGGACGCTTATGTACTGCCAGGCTTGGCCGATTCACATATGCATTTGTCCATGTACGGCATGAAGCTGGCGATGCTGGACCTAACATCAGCCGCCTCCAAGGAAGAAATGCTGGCGATGCTGCGCAAGCGGGTCGCTGTAACACCGCCGGGAGAGTGGATTTTAGGGCTGAACTGGAATGAAAATGCGTTTATTCCTGTTGAAATTCCGGGTATAGCCGAGCTGGATGCGATAACAGATCAGCATCCGGTCTATTTGACCCGTACGTGCTTTCATACGTTTTTGGCTAATTCAGAGGCATTTCGACGTGCGGGTATTAGCGACAGCACCCCTGATCCGGCCTCGGGAGCCTACGGGCGAGATGCTGAAGGACGATTGAACGGATTGATTTATGAGGAGGCATCCTTTGCTTTTACAAGCGTACAGCCCAAGCCGGATTATACGGTTAAAAAGGAGACGATTCGACGGGCATGTCTCGATGCGCTACGACTTGGCCTGACTGGTGCGCACACGGAGGATTTGCGTTTTTTGGGCAGCGTGGAGACGATGCAGCGAATTTACAGAGAGCTGAGGGAAGAAGGCCTTGCCTTTCGCACACACCAGCTCATCTATCATCCATATATGGAAGAAGCAAAAGTGCAAGGGCTGCGTGCGGGCAGCGGAAATGAGTGGTATAAAATCGGTGCGATCAAAATGTTTGCCGATGGTGCCATTGGCGGGAGAACCGCATTATTATCCGAGCCATACAGTGACGCTCCGCATACCCGCGGAATGGCAATTCAACCTCAGGCGGAGCTGAATCAGATGGTGGCAGCAGCCAGAGCCACAGGCTTTCCGGTGGCTGTGCATGCCATAGGCGATGGGGCAGCGCAAATGATTTTGACCGCAATGGAGACACATGCGCTGACAAAGGAAAGCGGGCTGCCGGATCGCCTGATTCACGGACAGGTGCTTACGGTTGAACTGGTCCGAAGAATGGCGAAGCTGCCGCTGATTGCGGACATCCAGCCGCGTTTTGTCGCAAGCGACTTCCCATGGGTGCTGGAACGGGTGGGAGAAGAGCGGACCGAATATTTATATGCCTGGAAAAGGCTGCTGGGCGCAGGTATTCCATGTGCCGGCGGCAGTGACGCGCCGATTGAGCCGCTGAACCCGTTTCTCGGCATGCATGCAGCTGTAACGCGTGCCAAGCCAGAAGATATGCATGAGGGTTATCTTCCCGCAGAAAAGCTGAATGTTCATGAGGCCATTCAGCTCTTTACTACAGGAAGCGCAGTAGCAGCCGGGGAGGCTGGTGAAAGGGGATTGCTGGCTGAAGGCAAAGCCGCTGATTTTACGGTTATTGACCGTGATATATCGGAAAATCCGCAAGCTTTACTTGACGTTAAGGTACGAATGACGGTTGTAAATGGCCAAGTTGCATATCAATCATAGAAACTTCCACTTGGAAATGCCCCTTTTACAAGCCACGCTGTTGAAAACGGTCTGCGTTTTTTATACTGGACCACAAATCTGGGCTGGCTCCGCCTGGATACCAGTAGGCGAAGCCGGCAAATCCTTCATCCTGCCCCAATCGATATTTCCGAGTGAAGGATCGTCCTTCCTCCAGCCATAGCTTATGCAGCTTAGTATCTTTGTAAGTCGCGGAATATTGCTGAATATCCTCATTCCAGACCGGTCTGGAAGAGAAACGGGATACCAGTTGGTTTTGCTCAACCAGTGAAATGTCAGAGGAAGCGCTCGATTGCCCGCTGGCATTGAGCGTCCAATTCCTTGTGAATAAAGGCAGTGCCAAAATTGCCTTACGCGGATCGGTCGTTTGCTCTAATCGTCTCACACTTTCACGCAGCCATGGCAAAGAGGAGACGGAGCCGGGGGTCGAACTGCCTCCCCAATGCTCGTCATATCCCATAAGGATCATATAATCTGCAGTCGCGCCAAGCTGCTTATAGTCAAAAGCGGCTGTCCAGTCTGTGCCGTAATCAGGAGAGACGCAAATGGCGAGTACAGCATTCAGGCTTTTCAGCTTGGCCTTTAATTGCTGGATGAATAATGTGAGATTGGCCCGATCCTGCCCGTCTACATTTTCAAAATCAATGACAAGCCCGTTCAAACCATGCGTAGATACGGCATTAGCCAGCTGGCTTATGGTTTTACTCCGCAAAGCACTGGACAAAATTTGATGGGTCATTGTCAGATTGGAGCGATTGCCGACCATAGCCCAGATTTTTTTATGATGCTGTTTGGACCAGGCAAGAAGTGACGAATCTGTATCGTCGCTGAGGCTGCCTGTTTTGTTCAGAAAAAACCAGCGTGGTGACAGGGTGTTTATGTTGGACTGCAGCACGGTGTTTTCAAACTGCTGAACGGTTTGATCATATTGCCACCCTAGTCGGATAGAAGTGACGGAGGAAGCGGCTGGCCGGGCATGCTGCGTGGAATACGTCAGCAGACGCTCCAGGATAATCGCAGTTTCTTCACGAGTAAGGGATGATGCGGGGTGAAAATAATTATTTTCACCTTTCATAAATCCGTAACGGTTCACGGTGATTACCGCTTCAAGAGCCCAATCTGCAATCTCATCTGCATCTGTGAAAGAGGAGACAGCTTCTTCTGATCCCTCCGAAGAGCGGATAAGACGTGCGATCATCAGGGCCGCTTCTTGCCGTGTGATAGGGCTGTTGGGGTGGAAGTTGGCGGATGTGCTTCCCTGAACGATATCAAGCTGGGAAGCGGCTTCGATCCATTCGTAATACCATGCCTGTTTGGACACATCCCGATAGGAGGCAACGGCCGCTTGTACAGGCTGCAGGCCAAACATGCGATCCAGTACGGTAACCCATTCGGCTCTCGTCACTGCTTTTTTGGGAGAGAAGTAGCCAGGCTGTGTACCTGTCAAAATCCCCTTGGCATGCAGGGAAATGATAGACTGATAGGCATAGCTATATAAAATATCCTTGAACGCTACACCGGAAGCTGCTGCGGGGGCAGCTAAGTATGAAGCGGATGCAGTAAATATCATTACGGCAGCAGCCGCGGCCAGCGTGGGCCGGGTTAACCAACGTGATCGTTTGGAATTCATTCCGAATAACCTTCTTTTTATGATAGATTGTCGATGCACGTATCGTCACACGACGAATAATACTATCAAAAATAGTAAAGTTATTCATTGCTAAATTGCTGGAAAAATACCAAAAAACCCGCCACCTATAGGGCAGCGGGCTAGCTTTGAAGCTATGCTTTTTTAGCATACATAATACCGATGGTCTGGGGTCCGCAATGACTGGATATGACGCACCCGGCTGTACCCAGCAGCACCTCTTGTGCGTGCGTTTCTTCCTTCAAACGAGCCTGCAGCATGAGCGCATCCTGCTCCGCCAAAGCATGTACGACAATGATCAAGTCGTTATCCATTTGATCCCGCTGGTTCAGGGCATTTTGCAGCATCTGTTCCAGTGCTTTTTCACGTTTGCCGCGGACTTTGTAGGCAGGCGTCATTTTTCCGTCGATTACTTTGATAACCGGACGAATTTTGAGCAGACTGCCGATCAGGTTTTGCATTCCTGAGCATCTGCCGCCTTTATACAGGTATTCAAGTGTATCAATAACAAATTCCGTATCTATTAACGGTCGGGTTGTCGTCAGCATATCTACAATTTGCTCCATCGTGCTGCCTTCTGCCGCCGCGCGTGCAGCTTTCATGACGAGCAGGCCAAAGCCGCACGACAGATTGAGAGAATCGAAGACCGTGATGCGGCCCTCCGGGAATTCGGAGGCAGCGAGCAGCGCATTCTGGTACGTTGAGGATAGCTCGGAAGACAAGCTGATATACAGTATGTCATCTCCTTGTTCTATGTAGGGAGCAAAGGCTTGAATAAAATCGGCTGGAGAGGGTGCGGCGGTTCGCGGCAATTGTCCCTCGCGGCTTACACGCTGAAATAAAGGTTCCGGGTGAATGGTCACCCCATCCTGTAATGCCTCATCACCGAATACCGCATACAAGGGTACTATGCTAATATCGTACTTTTGACGCCAGTCGGCAGGGATGTCGCTGGTGCTATCCGCAAAAATTTTAATTTTGTTCATACATAGAATCCTCTCTGTGGGGCACGCAAAAATTATAAGGGTTGCACAGAGGAAGGAACAATATCCGCTGTGCTATTCGGAACGGCAAGGCCGATGGCAAGAAGTGCAATAAAGCCTATAATAATGAGTGCATTAATGATCAATCCTGCGATAGCAAAGGCTTTTTTACGGTTTCTCAACGCGATTCCGATGATACCAACCACAAGTCCGCTACAATTCAGCAGCAGGCTGCCTAAAAAAATAAAGGGTAGCAGCAGCGTTCCCGTTTGTTGCAGAGCGACTTTCGGGCTGATTGTCTGGTATTGGCTGAAATGAGCAAACAGATTAATGATCATCACAGCCAGAATAATATATCCGATCAGACTGACGAGTGACATCATAAAAGAAGCAATTCCGGGGCCGGAATGTTTGAGCTTGACCGGAGGCTGGGACACGGGAACTTCTGAAAAAACAGGATGCTCCTCAGACACAGCAGGCTTTTGCAAATCAGGATCTTGGTAACTCATGGTTTCAACTCCTTGAACATAGTCCGAACAGGTACTAATTTTCCACAAAATAAGCAAAAAAGCAAGTCGTCTTACACATTACCCTTCATAAGACAAGGTTTAAACGTCAAATGATGTATGTGTTTTAAATCATGCGGACAGGCTGGTAAACTTTATACCGATCCGCTAAAATAAGAGAACGTTCGGATGAAAGAATGAGAAGAAGAGGAGTACACAAACATGCAACGCAAATGGATCATTGTGGGTTCAATAATGATGCTGCTGGCAGTAGCCATTGGGGCGTTCGGAGCACATATTGTGAAAGCGCGAATCGACGCAGATGCTTTGGCCGTGTATGAAACGGGTGTAAAATATCATATGATTCACGCCGTTGGCCTGCTGGTTATTGCACTCGCTGCCGGACAGTGGGGGACCTCCCCGCGTTTAAGATGGGCAGCGCGTCTGCTGTTGACAGGGATTATTTTGTTTTCCGGCAGCTTGTATATGCTTAGTTTAACCGGAATCCGTATCTTGGGTGCCATTACCCCACTGGGAGGCGTTTGTTTTATTGCGGGCTGGGCTTGTCTGGCGTGGGCTGCGATGGGGCTAAAGAAAGAGGACGAGTGACTTTATTCCAGCAATATAAAAAAGAGAATCGATAGGAAAGGCCTGACGCTTTTCCAATCCATTCTCTTTTTTATATGCTTAGCCCGTGTTGTTAGTCACCTGTGTTTACGTCATGATTTCATCAATTTCGTTCATTTTAAAAGAGTACACTTGCTTCTCATCCACATGATATACACTCAGCAGTTTATTATCATGATCCAGATTGATGATGCGGCAGGGAATGCTACGCTGTCCGCCATAGCGATTCACGATTAAACGTACAAGCGAATTATCTTGTATATAGCGTTGAATCCACTCATACGTGTTAAGTTCTTGTTGTGTTGCAGGCTTCGGCTGTACGTGGGATTGTTTCTTCTCTTGAGCGGTAGATGGCTTATTCGTAACCGTGGCAGACTTCTTTTTGGAGAACTTCTCCGCAAGCTTAGCGGCGGCGTCCGCTGAGCCGTTAGCAGTAGACTGCTTTTTGAGATGCAAAGCAGCTTCGATTAGATTGCCTAATTCGATACCTGATTGAATCCGGCTATCTGCAATGTTTTCGTTTTGACTCAAGAGGTTAAGCAAGAACTGAAGGGCCTCTACATTTGAGCGACCTTTAACTAATACATCAACATTAAATAAATAACTGTTTTCGTCTTGATTTGATTCCTTTTTCATACATCCTCCAGCCCAAGCCCTGGGTATATAGTCTTTAGTGGTATTTATCAATATATCATTAAAATGAAATCTATCATAGTACCTTAGGCCCTGTTGTTGGAGCTTTACAATAATTAGCTCTTTACAAAGACCTAGCACAAAGACATTTTGGGATTATATCCGAATATAGGCACCTGTATGTGCTTCAAGCGGCCTCCGTGTCTATGGCATATACAGAGAATAAATGAGGCGGAGAGTGAAATCAAGAAGTTTAAATTTTAAATATTTGCAGTAGAAAAATATAACAAAACGCAGATGTGGGGCAAGTGGACAATTCAAATCCCTCCCCAGGCTATTTCTTGTGTGGATTGTAACGACACATCTTATTGACAAAAATCGCTCCCCCCTATACCCTTTTGCTGATAATGATAATCATTTTCTAAAGCGACGTATACATACAGGGGTGAATAAGAGAAGTGATGAAGCACGTTGATCGGGCACCATGTACGTCGTTCCATAATTCTGTCGAGCTTATTGGGAGCGGTATTGCTGGTGCTGGCGGATACGATTGGACGGACGGTGCTTGCACCGACGGAGATTCCTTCCGGGTTGCTGATCGCTTTGATCGGTGCGCCGTATTTCTTGTACTTGATGTACCGTTCCAATCGAAGCAAATCAATTTAAAGAAGCTGCATATGATCAGGTTGTTCCCGAACAGGTTTTCCGAGAGGGGACAGCCTTTTAGCTGTCCTCCACTGCCTGCACTCACATCTGGAATACTTCTTCCACTATAAATCAAACGATGCAAGGCAGTTGCAAAGAAAAGGAAACCGACCTTTTATTGTAAAAGTGAGTTAAACTAGGGAGTAGAGGTAGAAGTGTGTTCTAAATGATAACTATTACATGATGCATGGGGGGAAGATGAATGCATTTCAATTGGAGTACAATCTTTATAACAATTGTCATTGTCGGCGTGATTTTGGCATTGCTCATCTGGGGAGTGATTTCCCTCATTAAGCGTCTTCGATGAACGCGAAGGATGCAACCACCAACATGCTCTGCCCATCTTTCGCTTCATAAAGCTAACGTTCTATCTACAAACGGCTATACTTGCTTCATTTACCCAAATAGCAATAATTTGTTTTTAATATAATTTGACAGTAGTCCCCTATCAAGAATGTGGTTTCAGGATTTTTTATAGAGTAAATCTCTATCTATAATCCCAGTAGGGAGCTTAAGCAAGTATCTGAAAGGTATATGATATTGTTCCAGAAGCTGGTATAATAAATGCGGAAAGGCTATACAATCGTTAGATTGCAATAGCCATCTTTTAATGAGCTTTTATCCTAACAAGTACCTGATAAGGGGTGGTTATTTTTGTACAATACAACCACGATACTCACAGAGATAACGAAGCATATGAAAGACAATGATTTAATTCTAAGCGACCTGGCCAGAGAGGCAGGAATGAATCCGGGGACTATGAGTAGTGTTATTAATGGAAATCGCACTCTTTCAGTGGATCAGCTGGATCGAATTACAAAAGTGATGGGACATCCTGTCGGCTATTATTACGAACGTTATGTGTCTGAATTTTTAGTAGAGGCTAATCCGAATTGGCGTCGAATGAGTCCTTTCCTACATAATTGTGCGAGATTAAATAAATTGAACTGCATTCACGAGGTTGTAACTTTATTGATGGATAAGCTTGGTTATTCAGAATCCTTATTTGAGCTTGCGGAAGAGCTATTTCATGAGAAAATGTATCAGGCGGCGGCTATACTCTATGAAAATGTGGCTGTAAGCGAGAAAAAGCAGTATTCAGAACGTCTGGCGAAGTGTCAGTACCGCTTGTTCCAAACAAGACAAGGAGACAATCAGGAGAAAAACTATGAAGCGGCAGTACAATTTGAAATATATGTTGAACGGTTAGATGAGATCGATCAGCTAGAGGCGTTAAAAGATTTGGCGAATACATATCGTTCGTTAAGAAAATGGGACAAAGTAGAATTATTCGCTAAAGCTATGGGAGACAAGGCCAAAATTCAATATAATTTGGAGCAACAACGGTATCATGGGAACAAAGAGAATTCGAAGAAACCCCATTTTCCTTTGTTTGCGTATTGGGCATTCTCGCATTTACTTCGCTCACAGGCCTGTGCCGAAAAAAAAGATTATGAACGCGCGTTTCATCATATTAAAAAATATACTGATTTAAGCTGGGTTACAGATACAGATGAAGAAACTTTGGAATGGAAAAACAAATATGAAGACTGGGCGATAGTAAACACGTACGTAAATAAGCTACTTTCTGGCGATAAGAGCGTTCTTCCCAATTACGTAGCTTATATTTCTTCAAGAAAAGACGAGGTTCTTCCCGCGCTTGATAATATCCTTGAGGCGGCTAATCGATACCATTTTGATGTGGATGATATTTTAAAGCAATTCGAGGCGAATATTTCATCCTATTTGGAGGAACAGAAGGTTGAGAGCTTTTATACTCAACGCTTTATAACAGAACGCTTCATGCATTTTTCAAAGGAAATAGCAGTTTACTATTTGACTAAAGGAAGATTTTCTGATGGCTTTCAATTTTTATTAAACTGTTTGGAAAAATCTGCATCCGCCAATAATAAATCATATATAATTAAATGTATGAGGCTGTATGAGTTTTATCAGGAGTATGCATCACCTGAGACGAAGACAGCGTACAGAAATTTAATGAACGAGGTGGATAAGGATGAAGCGTAAAATATTTTTAACCTTTTTAACAAGCAGCTTTATGTTAGCAGCGATAGTGACTGTGCCCTTGTATTTTCATAATCAAGGGCACAGCTATCAGATTACATTTCATGGTGAAATGTAATCATCTCTAGTAGAAATTAAGATGATGTAATGCCAAACAGTTATTGGAGCAAAACATTAGGTTATGCTGTCAATGGACGGGATAGATGTTCTTTTCTATCCCTTTTTTGCTGCCTGTTTTGATGTACATCAGGAACACCTTAACTGGAAGGTATATGACTTTATTCCAAAAGACGGTATAGTTTATTTAACTATGCATCAAATGCCGAGTTACGTTGAAAGGGTGGTTTATTCATGGAGATCACACTGACGATCAGGGCGGAATTAGAACAATATCTACAACAAAAAGGCTTGAGCATGACCGAGTTTGGACACATCACTGATTTGAATGTAGGTACGGTTAGCAGTATTGTTACTGGAAATCGTATTTTATCGGTTAACCAATTGGATCGCATTACTGCCGGGATGGGATTACCGCCAGACTATTTTTATGAACGTTTTATTGAAGAGTGTATCATAGAAGAACCGCTAAACTGGCGAAGAATTAGCCCTTTTTTGTACCGATGCGTGGAGCTTGACCGGCTCGATTGCTTGCAACGGATTGTATTTCTGTTGCTGGCTAATCCAATCTATTCTTCGGTACTCTTTGAAGCAGCCGAAAATATTTACAGAGAGGGCCACAATGAAGCAGCGGTGTTCCTTTATGAGAATGTTGCCGAGAGTGAAAGGAAGCAGCATTCAGAGCGATTGGCAGTATGCCAGTATCGATTGTTTACGATTCGTCTTGGAGAGGATCAAGAGAAAAACTATGAAGCAGCTGTGCAATTCGAGCCTTATGTTGAACGGTTGGATGAGATCGATCAATTAGAGGCATTAAAAGACTTGGCGAATACATACCGTTCGCTACGAAAATGGGACAAATTAGAGATGGTCGCCAAAACTCTGGGAGACAAGGCTAAAATTCAATACAAACTGGAACAACAGCGGCATCATATGGAAGAAGATAATTCGAAGAAACCCAAATTTCCTTTGTTTGCATATTGGGCATTCTCACATTTACTTCGTGCAGAAGTTTGTGAAGGGAGAAAAGATTATGAGCAAGCACTTCAGCACACTTATGCTTACGCCGATTTAAGCTGGGTAACGGATACAGATGAGGAAACTTTGAAATGGAAAAGTAAGTATGAGGACTGGGCAGTAGTAAATACGTATGTAAATAAGCTGATCTTTTGCGTAAGGGCAGGTTTTCAAACGGCTTCACATTTTTGTTTAGTTGTTTGGAAAGGTCTGCTGAAGTTAATAATAAAATACAAGCCATTAGATGTATGAGGTTGTTTACGTATTTTAAAGAACATGCATCTGCGGATATGAGGGCCGTCTACGGGAATCTGATTAAAGTGGTTAACGAAGATGAAGAGTAAGTTGAGGATTAGATGGAATTTTCCATCTAGTCTTTTTTTATTGCCTGTTTTGCAGTACATAAAGACCTTCCTAAATGTTACAGATATAGACTGACGTTCACAAATTCATTCTATTAAAATCTTATAAATGACTGAATTTTGGAACCCATTTTGAGTTTCAACTTTTCAGATAGTTTGTAACCTTGAATTTTTACAAGATAGTTGAATACTTCATTCTCCTTTATAGTTATTGTTCCAAATTTGTTTGGCAGGCGTATTATTTCAGAGCAGGAAACGACATTGCAACCCTTGATCAAACATCAATCGAGTTCGTGTTACCATCTGATATTGCCAAGTATAACTCTATAGTTGGTAGTTTTCATAAAACTTACTAAACTATCTACTAACTTACCCATTAAAACAACAATTTTATCATACCATCTAGTTGCCCCCCCCCCCGTGTTAAACGGTGACTGAATTTTTGTTTTATCACATAGATACAAATATATCGAAATAATAAGAGAGGTATGCTTATATAAGTAATTGACCATTGTATAATTATATCGTATTATTGGGTATAAATGTAACTAAGGAGGAAGTTATGTTTGATAAGTCGATTTTAGAATCTATAAACAATGTAGATTCCCTGGCCGACATGCTGAGAGCAGCGTATTCTATCGAAGAATGGGATACCATGATTCATGTTGCAGATAGACTATATTCATCAATACAAAAACTATATGAAGAAGGCCAGCTTAGACAAGCAAAAGGACAGTCAAACATCAAAACTAACCTAAAACGAACCATTGCTTACTACTTCGGTTTTTCTATGACAGCCAAGGGTATTGCATTACAGAAGATGGGCGATTATGCGGCAGCTAGAAATTGTATCAAAAGATATGCAGAATTAGGCTGGATATACGGATTAGACAAAAAAGGACAAGAAGAAGTCGCTTACTACAAGATGCTTGCACGAGCAAATACATACGTCCTTGACTTACTGGAAGGAAAGACGGACACACTCTCTGAATACGTACAGTTTATACATCAAAGTGAAGTCGAAGAATTATTACCGGGGATAATTACGATACTAGAATCAGCATTAGTTCATAACTATAACATTGATTGGGTCCTGGAAGAATTCAAATCTGATTTGGATGCATTAGATGGGGAATACGAAACAGATGTTAACAAACGATATTATATAGACCACCTTTACTATATGGCTTTATACTTTTTCAAAAATGGAAACATTCATCATGCATTAAATATAACCATAAAAGGATTGCGAATGAGCGATAAATTAAGAGATAATACAGGATTTAAAAAACTCAATGCATTATTTATTTCTTTTAGGATTCATGCTACCAAAGAGCAACAAGAAAAGTATGATGGATTGAACAAAAATATTTTGGGGAGGGTACTTAAAGATGAAAAAGGTATTCTGTACGCTGGCGGTAGCATTGTTTCTGCTCGGTAGTTTGGGTGGAGCTAACTTGGGTGGTATAGTCACTCTTAGTGGGTCAGGTGGTATCCATCCCAACAATCACGGAATGAACCATTAAGTTGCTAACTTGAAGCTCTTCCATTGGTAGAGGGTTTTTAAAGAAACGTGTGGTAAATATGTGTTCTTCTCTAGCAACAAGAACACATTGATAAAGATAGCTGAATTTGGGTGAACACAAAGAGAAGTGCCATGATAAAATTTGTTTGAAGTCTGACAAGGAAACTAGGGCCTGTACGCAAACCAATTTTGATCCATAAACGAATGGAAAGCAGCACCAAAAAAGCCGTGAACATGTTTGCTGTTTTTTCATAGCGGGTGGCCAGGCGCCGATAGTTTTTTACTTTGTTGAAAAAGCATTCAATTAAGTGTCGCTCTTTATACGTCTCCGAATCTAGCGAACGCTTTACCCGCCGATTGCGTTTGCATGGGATCACCGGAGTAATAGCTCGGCTTTGTAAAAGCTCCACATAGCATTGGTATCGTAAGCGCGATCCGCTAACACTTCGCCCGGGCAGAAGTCCAATTCACGAAGAAGTCGATAGCCGGTGATCGAATCGTGGTCTTGTCCCGGCATCAATTCGAAACGCAGTGGGTAGCCGAGCGCGTCCACCACCCGCATGAATTTTGTTGGTTAATCCTCCCCGTGAGCGTCCGATGGATTGCCGCTCCTGCCCCCTTTTGCGCCCGCTCCATGTTGATGGACGCGGACGATAGTGGCATCGACCATGACTTGCTCCCCATCCGGTTCAAGGGCGACATGCTTCAGAACGTCATCCCCAATGCCTGCTTTTTGCATCCGCCAGAAAAAACTGTAGGCGGAAGACCATGGACCATAGTGACTCGGCAAATCGCGCCAGGTTGCTCCGGTTCGAGCCCCCCAAAGCACAGCATTCAGCATCTGACGCCGATCCTTAGGCGGACGTCCTCCTTGTTTTTTCCGGGCTGGGGGCAACAGCGGTTCAAGTATATTCCATTCTTCATCCGTTAACTCGTATCTTCGTCTCCTGTTCCTTATTCTACCAGATTCTTACGAGTTGTACAGTTTGCGTGCAGGCCCTAAGACACCGGGAAGAATTTTCTCGTTTTTTTCAAATAACTTCTCTAACTGAATGGCCATGAACTCAGACGAGTGCGGCATGCCTTGCTCCACCCACCATTCGATCATTCCGATGAAAGCGGAGGTCATAAATTGAGCACTCAGCTCGTTGGAGATCTCCGTCTTCGTTCCCAGATTCCGATCCAACTTGTTTTTCATATTAACAGAAATGACTTTTGTCAAATGCTTTCGAAATACAGCTGCCTTATGCGTAGCAAACATAGCCGTAAAAAAGGCTATGTTTGCTTTTAAATATTCGAAAAGCGGGGTTAACTCGTCACGCATCCGCGCGCCACTGTCTGGATTGCAAAAGCCAATCATGTTTTGGATATGTTCCGCTATCAAATGATCGAGCAAGTCGTATTTGTCGCTGTAATGCAAATATACGGTGCCTCGGTTCACGTTCGCCAAGTCTGCGATATCATTGATCGTGATGCTTTCTATATTCTTCGTATAGAAAAGTGTTAAGAAAGCCTGGTGAATTGCCTTTTTTGTTTTTATTACTCTTCGATCTACTTTTACCTTGTCCACCATCTTCGATGCCCTCCCCAAGATAATCGACACTTTGGATTAGATGTCGTTTATACGATAATACCTATGAGATTAACCATTGAATTCTACCCTCTGCCCCATATAATAATGAATATACGATAATTAATCAACACATGTTGATTAATTATCAAGTTGATTATTATTGAATAAATTGATATAGAAGGGTGAGTGTACATGAAAAATCTTCAATCGAAGGTAATCATCATTACGGGAGCTTCGAGCGGAATTGGAGAAGCAACGGTGAAGCTGCTGGCGACATCCGGAGCCAAGGTTGTATTGGCGGCTCGGAGAGAGGATAAGCTGCGGCTTTTGACGGATGAAATCAGAGGTGCAGGCGGGGAGGCCGTTTTTCAAAAAGCCGACGTGACCTCACGTGAGGATATGCGGAATCTCGCTCAATTGGCTATGGAAACCTATGGGCGAATTGACGTATTGGTGAACAATGCCGGCATTATGCCGAATTCTCGTCTGAACGAATTGAAGGTCGATGAGTGGGACCGCATGATCGACGTTAACGTCAAAGGCGTGCTCTATGCCATCGCCGCCGTCTTGCCCATCATGAAGGCCCAGAAATCGGGACATGTTATAAATGTTTCTTCCATATCCGGCCATATCATCGTCCCCACCACAGCCGTATATAGCGCTACGAAGTTTGCGGTAAGAGCAATTTCGGAAGGATTGCGGCAGGAGGAATCCCCCGAGTTCGGCATCCGCTCCACCAATATTTCCCCCGGTGTCGTGAAGACCGAATTGCTGAATAGCGTCACCAGTCCCGAAGTCATCGGTATGTCCGATTGGATTCGCAGCCTTAGCATTTCTCCGGACCGAATCGCTCATGCGATTGCGTACGCGATCAACGAGCCGGACGACACTTCAATCAACGAAATGATTATCCGTCCGACGATTCAGTCTTCGTAAGCATAGATACATCTACATCCGATTCGAATTGCATCACTTCATCCCTAAGGAGGACATTTAAGATGAGTAAGGTATGGTTTATTACAGGAAGTTCCAAGGGCTTCGGAAGACATTTTGTTGAACAGTTGATCGAAAAAGGGGATAAGGTGGTCGCCACGGCGCGAAACCCGCAAGCGCTGGCTGATTTGAAAAGCAAAGCTCCCGAACAAGTGCATCTGGTCGCTCTGGATGTGACGGACAAAGCGCAAGTTGAACAAGCGATGAAGGAAGCGGTTGAAGCGTTCGGCACGATTGATATCGTCGTGAACAATGCTGGCTACGCGCTAAGTGCCATGCTGGAGGAAGCATCGGACGAGCAAATACGGCATCAATTCGAAGTCAATGTGTTCGGCTTGCTCCATGTGGTTCGCGCTACGCTCCCCATATTCCGGCGTCAACGCTCCGGTCACTATATCAACATGTCGTCCTTCCTTGGAACGATGGGCGTACCGATGGTCGGATACTACTCGGCGACGAAGTTCGCGGTCGAAGGCATCTCTGAGACCATGTCCCGCGAGCTTCAGCCGTTCGGAATCAAAACTACCGCCGTCGAACCAAGCCAATTCGCTACGGACTTCACCGGCAGTTTGATGGTACTCGCCGACAGAATGCCCGAATACGACATTGTATACGAATCGATGGAAAAAAGCGAAATGGTTTGGACGCCCGGAGATCCTGCCAAAGGGGTTAAGGCGATCATTGCGATGTCGGAGAGTTCCGAGCCTCCCGTTCACTTCCCAATAGGTGCCGACGCGACCTACGGCACCCGGCAAAACTTCCAAGGCAGAATCGACGAAGCAGTAGCCTGGGAAGCGCTGGCGCTGGATACCGCCATTGACGGGGCGTAAGTATATGTTGTCTGCCATCCAATACGAAGGAAACCTATTCGTAGGTTTCCTTCGTTCCATATGCAGGTGGGTAGTACAGAAGAACCGATAGGGGTGGCCTTCTGCCTCAAAAAGATATCGTTCATATAGTAGTTATTGCGAACAAGGTTACTTCTGCAACTCTTAGCTTTTCAACAATCACCCGGAAGCGCGTTAAATAAACGGCTTCCAGGTGATGATTTATTGTATTTTATCCAATTTAAAAGTAGATTTGAGCGCCTCTTCCAGGGATACCTGGCCTGTAACAATTTCAGTTCCTTTGCGCTTGAAATCGATCCAGCCTGAATTAAATCCGTCAAGCATTTCAAGCCGTCCCTGTACATTCGCTGCGATGCCCCCCTGACCAATAAAAATCTCAGCCCATTCGGATCGGGGAACAACCTCTATCTCTACCCGACGATCAAGCAGTTTGGTCAACACAGAGGCAATATCATTCGGAGAATAAGGTTGCGGTCCTTGCAATTCCAGATAACGAATTCCCTCCCACACCTGCTGAAGCGTCGCCGCGGCGATTGCTCCGATATCATTTGTCGAAATCATCGGAATCAGACGATTGAGCGGAGTAAGGAACGATTGGATTCGTCCCTGCTCACGCGCTGGACCAATATCCCAAGCAGCGTTTTCCATAAACCAGGCGGCGCGCAAAAATGCCGATGGAATCGCTACACGTTTAAGCTGTTCCTCTAATATATGAAGCGAATGAATAATGCCTGTTCCTTCTGTATGTTGAGCTCCAATGGATGACAAAGCAACAAAGCGCGATGGCTGCGCGGCAGACAAAGCCAGACGTATTGCCTCAACATATGCGCATGTATCTGAAAATTCCTCGTCGGGATAAAAACTGGGCGGAATCATTACGAATACCGCTTCTGCGTCGGCAAATGCCGTTTGGAGCGCTGCTGTATCGCGATAGTCTGCAATGGCAATCTTCGCTCCCAAGTTGATCCATTCTTGTGCCTTTCGTTCGTCTCGCAAGACCACTTTAACCGGTAACTCTTCTTTTAGCAGGTGCCTTGCAGTCGCTCCGCCAACTTGTCCTGTTACACCCATAACCGTATACATGTCATCTAACCTCCTCAATTAATCTGGATACATTTTATCATATCGAGTTTCATGTTTCAAATAATATATTTTGTAACTTGAAATCGGCTCAAGAGGGCATTAAATAAGAGGCCACAAGATGCTACTCTGGATAGCACCTTAAGGCCTCTTCTAAAAGGGACTTCGCAAGTTATCGAATTTTAATTTTCAGATTATTTTCTGTTCGTCATCAGCGGTTAGCAGACAGGCCACGTAACAGCATATGCCATATAGCCTCGAATCTGCTATCGGCTTCCGGTTCCTCCCACTCTGAAACAAAGGCGGCGTGATGAAAACGAGTAGTGGCCAGGAACACCCCCAAGGCTGCTTGTCTAGGATTGTCGCAAATGAATATGCCCGCTGCCTTTCCGTCTTCTATCAGTATTTGCAGTTGCTCTAGTAAGTGCTCAATATGGATTTCAAGCGCACCTGGTGTATCCGCGACTAGTCTCGCATACATGGCGAATAATTCCGGATCCTGACGTGCGCGTTCACGCTTAAACATTCGCAATGCACTTAACCAATGATATAACCGAGTTTCTGGCGAGCCCGCTTCCTTCATCGACTGAGCTAACGGCTCAAAAACACCGTTCATCCATCGCTCCACCACGGCTTGTTGCAGCATGGCTTTATTCTCAAAGTACCGATAAATCGCAGCGTGGCTGACACCGATAGCGCGGGCGATGTCCGACATATTAGCCTTCGCAAAACCGAACTTTCGCAATACGCTTTCGGCCGTGTCCAGAATCCGTTCTTTGGTCAACGTTTCTTCGGCCATCCCGGCTCCCCCTTTCTTTCGGTCATTCTAACATGGATTATTATAATTTTACAACTTACGAAAATTGTAATCAGATACTCACATTGCAATAGACATAATCGTATTCATTGAAGGCCCTTACATACACGTCAGCTGACTCCTCCTCTATATTTACGATATCGTATTGATTATCAGATTGGCACAAGGCGACCAAAGCTCCCGTGATATAAGTATAAAGAAAATTCACAATCTCTTCTTTGGACAGTTCACCATTGAGCATGGACCTGGCTTGCCCTTCATCTACGATACTATACAGCAATTGTGGTTTCAGACAATCAGCCAGGATTAGGGGAATCCGTTGGTGTTATTGATGACAAGTTAATAATATGCGCAAGTTTTGTCAGTTCTGCCTCCGCGCCTGCTCTCTTGCTCATCACTCCATCTGCTGATTGCTCATCGATCGGGAAGCCATCTAAATGGTGGTGGGTAGCGAACATATGCTCAAAAAGTATAATTGAAAATATTGGATTGTCCTTCCTCTTTTTTTGGTGTTTATAGTACTTCTTTAAATTTATTTGCCTCAGGAATCCAGAAAGTTTGTATTTGTTGCTCTCTCTTATCTTGGGCTTCATATTATACTTGGCAATATATAGAGAAAAATAACAAAGCAAAGAGAAGTCAGTAAGAGAACAATCGAAAACCTTATTGGTAGGGGACAGTCCCTTAAGTCATGGACAATGGCTGGGGGATTTCTTTTTTTATGCGTCCGAGTCCTAAAATCGTCACGCTTGACGGGAAAGAAGCGTGTGTTTATCATTAGAATGATCGTTCAATCTAGCTGCTTTGCAAAGAATTGCGTTGGGAGGGATATCTGTGTTCGAGGGCTACAACAAAGTGCAGCAGGCCGTGCTGGAAACGACTCTCGGCATCTTGATCGAGAAGGATCTGCAAGCGACGTCGATGGCACTCATCGCCAAGCAGTCAGGCGTCTCGACGGGCAATATCTATCATTATTTCGGTAGTAAGGAAGCCATCATCAACGAGCTATACAAGGCGATCGTCAGGTTCAACGGCGAGTTCGTGTTGAAAGGCTTTTACGATACGAATGACTTTCGGCAGCGGTTCGAGCGGGTTTGGGACAATTACGTCCGGTTGAGCCTGGAGTATTCGCAGGGCTTCCGGTTCCTCGAGCAGTATTCCTTCTCTCCGTACATTTATCCCGAGTCGAAGGAAGAGGCTTACGCAGGCGGTTGGTGCGGCCCGATGAACAAGCTGTACGCAGAGGCGATCGACCGAGGGCTGTTCGTCAAGGAAAATCCGGCCGCCTTGGTGCAGATGCACACCGGTTCGTTCGTCTATTTAATCAAGGGACATCTGCAAGGCCGTTTCCAATTGACGGAGGAGATGGCTTGGACGGCGATCCGCGCCTGTTGGAACTCGATTTGCAGCGAAAAAACGGCAACCCCCGATCCGTCATAAGGAGTTGCCATTCTCCAGATTCTGGACATCATTCCCCAGGAAATTCGGTATTTGACAAATAGATAACGGGCTCTTAATATTAGAATGAACATTCGATCTAACGAACTTTTTATTATAGAATGAATGTTCATTCTATAAATTGGAGGGCTTAAGATGAGCAAAACGGTATTTATTACGGGAACCAGTTCGGGATTGGGCAAGCTAACGGCGATTCGATTCGCTCAAATGGGTTGGAACGTTGCGGCAACCATGCGTACGCCGGAGAAAGAAACAGAGCTGACGTCTTACGACAACATTAAAATTTTCAAGCTGGATGTTACCAAAGTGGATCAAATTCAGACGGCCGTAGAGCAAGCCATAGCAGCCTTCGGGAAAATCGACGTCGTCATCAATAATGCCGGAATAGGCACATACGGCCCGTTGGAGCTGGCCACAGAAGACGCGATCGATTGGCAGTTTGCCGTCAATACGCGGGGACCGATTAATATCATTCGCAAATTTCTACCGCATTACCGAGTTAACGGCGGGGGGATGTTTATTAATATCAGCTCGTTCATGGGGATCACGACGGCGGTTCCGCTCGGATCGCTCTACAACATGTCCAAGTTCGCTCTGGAGGGATTGACGGAAGGTCTTTATTACGAACTGCGCCCGTTCAATATTGAGCTCAGATTGATTGAGCAAGGCGGATCTTCAGGAAATCATTTCATGAAAAATATTATCTGGGGCAAAGATGAGAACATTAAAGACTACGACGATATGATGATGAAGCTGCAGCAGTTCATGGAATCCGCGGAAACCAGCGGCTCTCTGGATGACCCCCAAACGATCGTGGATGCCATTGTCGCCCAGGCGACGGGGGAGAGCAAGGAATTCCGCACCGTGGTCGGCGCGGCCGGCAATCAACTGGTGGCCCTTAGAAACTCCATGCCAATCGAAGAATATTTGGAGACAATGGCTAAAAATCTTGATCTGGATCAAGAAGAGTTCATTCGATAAAATGTGGTATCCTCCAACTCAAAAGGACCGCCAGGGTAAACTTTCCTGACGGTTTTTCTTTTAACATACTAGGGCCTGTCTTCAAACCTAGGTCATCCAAACCTCGAAACCAAAGTCAAAAAAGCCTTAAAAGTGCAGGCTAATTTTTCAAACCGTGTGATAATTCGGCGATATGTTTTATATTATTAAAGAAGCATTCCACTCCCTGGCGTTCTTTATAGAGCCACAGTCACAATAGACGCTGAATACTGCGATTTTTTATAGGCGATTATTGGATTAGCATGTTGATCTTGAAGAAGATTCAAGATTGCGTTGATATCAACGCCTGATCTGCCAAAACGTTTGTTCCTGTAAGTTCCATCGATTTCAGCATCACATAGCCTGTAACACAATCATGGCTTTGTCCGCCCGTGATTCAAACCGCAAAGGGTTACCCAGTGCATTAACAATGGCTTGAATCTTGGTCGTTAATCCGTCTCGGGAGCGTCTAATCGCCTGAAATTGCTGTCCCCTTTTGCCCCGGCTCCATGCTGATGAACGCGAACTACGGTCGCATCGATCATCACATTTTCGAAGTCGGGTTCAATTGAAACATGTCCAAGAATCTTATCCCGCACGCCCGACATTTGCCAGCGGCGAAACCGAGTATATACGCTTTCCATGAATCATAATACTCCGGCAGATCGCGCCAAGGTGCGCCGATTCTAGCGATCCAAAGCATCGCGTTCAGCATCGTCCGGTTGTATTTTGCTGGTCGACCGCCTTGCTTTTTTCGCTCAGCAGGCAGCACGCCACCATGGTATGAAGTTCATTCACTAGGCAACATACTTGACTATGCAGTCAAAAACTTATATAATTCCCGTATGACAAGACCAAGAGAATTTGATATAGATCAGGTATTGTTTCAGATAATGGAAGTGTTTTGGTCCAAAGGCTTTAGATCCACTTCTTTCGAAGACCTCACGAAAAAGACGAAAGTAAAAAAGCAAAGTCTATATGGGGTATTCGAGGATAAGCGTACTCTATTTCTAAAAGCTTTGGTTCTGTATCGTAACCATAATCTTCAGAACCTTCAAGAAATTATGGCTCGAGCTGATTCGCCTGCAGGTAAGATTGAAGCTATTCTACATGCTTCATTATGTGCGGATAGCGAAGATGCCCGGAGGGGCTGTCTTATGGTGAATACCGCTTTGGAATTTGGAGTAAGCGATCTTGAAGTAACAAAACAGGTCGAAGGAATGCATAACGATGTTCAGCTTGCATTGGAGGAGGTAATTGAGGAAGGACAAGCTGCTGAACAATTTACCACCAAGTTCACTTCGACGGAACTCGCTCTGCACCTGTCTAACGCTCTGCAGGGTGTTAGAGTGTTGCAAAAGTCAGGTGCTGATCATCAACAAACAGAAGCCGTCTTAAGAACGGCATTCGGATTAATTATGCAGTAATTTATGCAATAATTTTTTTGCCCCATTTTTGACTTCACAGTCAAATAAAATGAAAAAGGAGAATTTACAATGACATCGAGAAACCGGACTTTGCTATCCAGTTATCACCTTGGGCATTTGACTTTGAAAAACCGGGTCGTTCTTGCCGCGATGACGCGAGCTTCCGCTGATCCGGATGGCCGACCTACTGAGAGAATGGTACGTTATTACGCGAGCTTCGCAGCAGGGGACTTCGCTATGCTCATTACGGAATCGACCTATATGGATAACAAGTTGAGCAAAGGGTCCTTGGATATGCCTGGCATAACGAATGAATCTCATATTCAAGGCTGGAAACGGGTGATTGACGCGGTTCATGCCAAAGGCGCCAAAATGATTATTCAATTGGCACATGTGGGCGCGTTATCGCAGTGGTACAAAGACGAAGACGTAACGGTTGCTCCTTCGTCTTATAAACCGGAGGGAGAAAGGGTTCCGGCTTACGGTCCGGGAGGAGAATTCCCAGTTTCAACCGCCCTTAAGGTGGAGGAAATTAAGGAGCTTGTACAAAATTTCGCGAGAGCCGCCGCCAACGCCAAAAAGGCTGGTGCCGACGGCATTGAATTGCATGTCGGAAAGGGTTTCCTTCATGATCAGTTCTTAACGGAATATACCAATAATCGCGAGGATGAATACGGCGGGTCATTGGAGAATCGTCTGCGGTTTATCGTTGAAACGGTACAAGCCATCCGCGCGAGCACAGGCGATAACTTTATCGTTGGTGTTGAGATATCGCAATATAAAATGAACAACTTCGGTTTCAAATGGCCGAACGGAGAGGCCGATGCGAAGATTATCTTTGAGAGCATAGCTCATTCGGGCGCCGATTATATTCATGTGACGGACTATGTGGCCAAAGCGCCTGCTTTTGGCGAGAGTGGTCCAACGCTCGCCGCGTTGGCTAAAAAATACGGAAGGATTCCTGTTATCGTTAATGGAAGCATTATGGAACCGGAAGACGCCGAGCAGGTTCTCAACGAAGGCGGCGATTTGATCTCGATCGCAAGAATGGCACTGGCTAATCACGACTGGCCAATCAAGGTTCGGGAAGGCCTCCCGCTGAATCCATTTGCGGGGGATGTGTTGGCAGATGGTCCAACCATTAAAGACTCCGAAATGTTAAGTGTAGACGAAATTTGACTCTGAGTAACAAATCCGTAAAATGACATTTTATAGAGGTGGATTATCGTGGATTTAGCCTTGAAAGGAAAAAAGGCACTGATCACAGGTTCGACGCAGGGACTCGGTAAAGCTGTCGCAAAGGTATTGGTTCGAGAAGGTGCGACGGTGTATATTAATGGTCGAGATGAGAAAAGAGTACGTTCAGCTATTGAAGAAATTCAGCAACAGTATCCATCTGCTGTTGTCAAGTCGGCGGCCGCGGATTTAGGCAATGAATCGGGATGCGGGGAGCTCCTGGCCAACCTTCCTGAAGTAGATATACTAATTAATAACATGGGGATTTTTGAAGCGAGGCCCCTTCTGGATATTTCGGATGAGGAATGGTTTAGATTTATTGAAGTGAACGTCATGAGCGGGATTCGTTTATCCCGCCATTACATTCAATCAATGCTGGAACGCAATGATGGACGCATTATTTTTGTAAGTAGCGGGGCTGCGCTTCTGCCATCGCTTGAAATGCCTCAATACAGCGTGACCAAAACGATGCAGTTGAGTGTCTCACGAAATCTTACCGAGTTGACAAGAGGAACGAATGTAACGGTTAATACGGTGCTTCCCGGCTTAATGTTAACCGAACTCGTTGAAAGTATGATGCTTTCAGCCTATGGAAACGAGATTGGTCTGGACGAAGCGGGGGAAAGATTCATGAAAGATAATGGACATACTTCACTGCTGCAGCGTCCTATACAAACAGCAGAAATCGCTGAATTTATTGCCTTCCTAAGCAGCAAGCTATCGTCCGCTATTAATGGTTCAGCGATGCGAGTCGACGGCGGCGGTATTAAAAATATATTTTAATACTCGACCGAATGGAGTGATCAAACACATAATGGCGGCGCAGGAACAGGATCCTGACGCCGTCATTCTCATATTGCATGTATGTGATTTTCTCAAGCGAGTCGATTGTCCGATCACATCCTGGTGATCCGAGGAACTGCTGCAAAGCATGCTAAAATTGAAAAGCGCTGCAGTGTATTCCCCATGCGTGTCTTCAAATCACAAATTGGTTCATATCGTTCCAGATGGTTACCGCTGTCCTCATTGGAAGTCAGTGTATACTCGTTTCCGGCGCTGGTAAAAAGCCGGAATCTGGGATCAGATTCTTAAGCACATTTCGCAGGAGCCGGATGAAGAAAGTGTGATGATTGATACCACCATTATACGAGTCCACCAGCATTGATCGGGCGCAAAAGGGGGGCAGCCAAGGAAGCGATCGGACGTTCCCGAGCGGACTCAGCACCAAGATTCATGGCGTAGTCGATGCCTTGGGAAATCCTTGGATCTTTACAAAGAACGGCATTGGGTTGAATTCTTTTATAACAAAGGTAAAACACTACCGTCGCCCCTGGCGACTCGCTATGATAAAATTGGCGTGTACATTCTAGGCCTTTTTGACGCTGGCTTCCATCATGATCTGGCTTGCTTGAGTTTGAAGACACGCCCTAGGAAATGTAGGCATTAATAGGAAAGTCTATATTAGTGATCCTAGAGCCATTATTATAGTTGAAATGTATGATAAGTTTCCTGCTATTTTCAAAGGTGAAAGTTGGACCAGAGGGTTAGGTAGAATTTTCCGTCTAGTCTTTTTTATTGCTTGTTTTGCAGTACATAAAGAACTTCTTAAATGTTACAGATATAGACGAATGTCCATACCCCCCCGGCAAATACTGCATAAAATATCCCGGATGAACAAAGAGGAGGTGCATGTGAAACCATGGTACACATGGAACCCATACAAGTGGGTGAGCATACATTTATCGGAGTTGAGGTCAAACTGCCTAGAACAACGCTGTTGACGATCTCTAACTCCCGTGGTTACATCATGTGTGGTGCGTCTAAGATGTACCGAATTTAGGTTTGTAAAATTTTCCGCTGTTTAAGCCGTAAAGTCAAACGGGACAAGCTTTCATAGCAATTTTCAATTTACTGATCTGTACTGATTTATTCTATTAAAATCTTATAAATGACTGAATTTTGTGACCGCATTTGTGACCTTTTGAAGGGGGACAAGCATGTGACTGTGCATTTTACTCCTGTGAGGTCAGATCAAATGGTTATTTGAGTTGATGCAAGGTATGGAGGTTGTATAAATAGATTTTCGAAGATGATGGATTCATAAACTTAAATGCTGGCCTTAAAACGAACGTGAGAGCATCTCAGGAGTATGTTGATTATGAAGTGTATGTTATTCTAAGAATAAATGAACGAGACATAGGCTAATATTTTGATTAGAACAATTATCTCAAATAAAAGGAGAAGTTGAATAAGTGGAGGAATTATATAACTTGATTCATCCAAAGTATGATGATTACTTACGCCTTGATCAAGAATTAAGAATACCTTTAAGAAAAGATAATCAATTATCTATAACCGAATCGAAGATCCCGTTTTTAGAAGGTTATGATATCTCTACATGGTCTACAACTTTTTTTGATAAAGTGGCACAGGCAGAATTTAGTCTGATTAATTTATTGTATATATTTGAGCAAGGAATTAATGATGATGAGTGGCTTGTCAAGGGAAAGGGAACTGTTCGCCTACTTCCTCATTTCGAACAGAAGGATTACTTTCTCAAATTTTATTTTGATTATTATGTTGATAATTTCTTCTATAAAGTTTCTTCTGCTTTAGATGTATTATCTCATATTAGTAATAGATTATATAATTGGAACATGTATAAGCCATCTTTTAAAAAATGTTGGGATCAAAAGGAAACAGAAAGTACTGTAAAATTATCAAATGAACAGCTTTACTTTGCCCTAAGAGAAATCATAGAAAAGCCAATCTATAAAGATTTTAGACGAATTAGAAATGACTTTACGCATAATCATCCTCCTTCGTCTCCCACATCAGGTGTAATCTTTTATAAAGATAAGGAGAGGCCAGTGACTAACTTGGGGGGAGAAGAATACAGAATAACTAAATCTCTTTCTGGAGACCATATTGTGTATACTTCATCAGGTGAAATCAAAAAAATGGTACTAGAGGTTTGGGAGCTATTAATTGATATAATTGATGTGGTTAATGAACATATGAGGTAGTTTGGAAAAATGAAGTCTATTTTAGTGAGCTTTTGCAGAAAGACAATATAAAACACCAATTTTACCATCCAGTTGCCCCCATATTGACGGTGACTGGATTTTTTGTATCTACGCCGTTTCTCAAAATAGACTTTTTTGTCCAGATTGGATTGTACCTTGATATTGAGAAGCAGAAGGACATTTCGTCCATCTAAAATAATGGTGATCAAAGCGCTGGACCATTGGACCAAAATGCTGGACGATATCGAAAAACAACTTGCTAAAGCATACAAGGCTGGCTATGAACAGTCTTCAATATTCGGATTCCATGAGTGGTCGAATAATGGTGCAATGGGCTATGCGATTATGGCAATGGAACAACTAGGCTATGAGAGAGTAGAAATAAAGAGAGTGATTAAAGGGCTGTATAGGGTGTTCGATAAGACGACCATAGAACAGGCGAGGAACCACTATAATACGTCTGATTATTGACGGCACAGCCATTTCAATTCTATTGTTCAAATCATCGTTTTGAATCATTGATTGGAATAAGCACTGTAGCGTCAAAATGACAATACATTCTATCAAATCAATCATGGAGCGATAACCAATGTATAAATGTGGACGACTCATAAAGGGTAAGCTTTTCCTGCAAACTTGGGATGGTCAGTTAATCAGTCTCAAAACATTAGCTCAGGCTAACAGGTGAGATTTTACATTATGGATTGTTTACTATTTTACAGATTGTAACTAGAAAGAAGTAAAAAAATAACTCATGATCTGATCCATGTAGAATGAAGTTACCAGACACCATTCACACAAGGACAATCAGACCATGAGTTATTAACATATTAGCATCATCGAACGTTGCAAACTTCGAGCAAGTCCGCATAGCCTTTGTTTATCTTTTGGGATTACTAGGACTTAACTGTGTCCATTCTGAGGCGTCTCTATCCGTAAATGCGCGGAGCTAGCGTGCGCTTCGCAAAGGCATCCACATGTTCTACCATCCCCCTTGTCATG
>NZ_JAFFQR010000112.1:403315-421829 GCF_020736845.1 Paenibacillus farraposensis | reverse complement strand
TTTTCGAGCAGGTCTGAAATCTCAGTCATCGTTACGCCCTTTTGGAACATGTGGATGACAAAGGACTCCAGGGTGTCATTGGAACTCTTATAAGGAGCCACGGTCTGCTGTTTAAACTCACCGTTACGATCCCTTGGGATGCTAAGGCACAGATCCCCGTATTCGGTATGAATCGTACGGGAGTATGCTCCATTGCGAGAGTTCCCTGAATTGACTCCGGCACGATCGTACTTTTCGTAATCCAGAAAGGCCGTTAACTCCGTTTGAAGCAGGTGGTTCATGGCTTTTTCCAAGTGATCACGGAAAACCTGAGTAACATCCTGTTTGGTGACTAGAGCTTGGACTAAATCTGTTGTAAAATGATTCATAGGGAAGACCTCTTTTCTGTGAATGGTGTGTGGTAACTTCATTCAACACGAATCAGCCATGGGCCATTTTTTATTCTCTTAGCAGCTGTCGCACTTCATATTACAATCCGTCTTTAAAAATAAGCGCTGATTCTAGCTTTCCACGATCTTCTCCCGAATGGCGAATACATGCCATAATACAATATTTTACATGGGAATATCTATTGTAAAACTTTGAATTTTTCGTCCATCATTAAACTCCCATAGTACGATTTAGTTCACTACTGATTGCTCGCTTATCACAGGATTTCACTAAAGTGTTAAACGTGGCTGTGTCAAGGGCGAAGGATAGTTTTTCGTAATATTAGGTCAACCAGAAACATGTGGGAAGCATAAGCGCCTTATTATGTGTAGACGGCATATTATAGGGAGGACATCTCTTCTTTATGGTCAGTGGAAGTTTGAAGCTATTACAATTTTTCCATAAAAATCCAGACAAATTTTAATGACCAAGCGGCTTTTTCACACACGTCTCACGCAGACTGCCGATCAGCTTTTTAAGGCGTTTACGGTCGGGACTATCGCGGTTAATTCAGAAGAATTTGCCAATATGGAAACTGTTAATTGACAAGCTCATTTTTATTGTCTATATTATGGTTAATCTTATACACGGTATACGTCGAAGGAATTAGTAGCAAGCTGTCACTGTTAATCAGAAAACTAGGGGATGATGCGACCTAGTACAAACAGTCTTGTGAATTACACTCTGGAGTATCTTAGGTAACACTAAGCGAACTGGCAATCGATATCATTGCTAAGAGTGGTATGAATAGTGACTGCAGCACTATTTATGCAATTTGGGTGGTAACACGGTTAATTAATCGTCCCTATGTCTAGTTGACATAGGGACGATTTTTTTTATGGACTGACGTTGCCTTACGTATAAGAGATTAACCATATTTTAAAACCAAAGGAGCTGGGTGACCATGAATAACATGAACATTATAGATGAGCTGGAATGGCGCGACGCGATTAACCAACAGACAGATGCAGAAGGATTACGCGAATTAGTTAGTGAGAAAAAGATCGCCTTATACTGCGGTGTAGATCCAACGGGTGACAGCATGCATATCGGACATTTAATTCCGTTCATGATGATGAAACGTTTTCAATTATTTGGACATCATCCCGTTATCTTAATTGGTGGAGCAACAGGTACAATCGGTGATCCAAGTGGACGTCAAACAGAACGTCAACTACAAACATTAGAACAAGTGCAAGATAATGTTAACGCGCTAACAGTACAAATGAAAAAGTTATTTGAAACAGACAGCGACAATAAACTGGCAATGGTAAACAATTTTGACTGGACTCATAAAATAAACATCATCGATTTCTTACGTGATTATGGCAAAAACTTTAGCGTCAATGCGATGCTGGCCAAAGATATTGTTGCAAGTCGTCTAGATAGTGGGATTTCATTTACCGAATTCTCATACCAAATTCTTCAGTCAATGGACTTTCATCATTTGTTTAAAGAAGAAAATGTTCAATTACAAATTGGTGGAGCCGATCAATGGGGTAACATTACAAGTGGCCTAGACTTGATTCGTAAAAAAGAAGGTCCAAATGCGAAGGCGTTCGGGTTAACAATTCCATTAATGCTAAAAGCGGATGGTACAAAATTTGGTAAAACAGCAGGCGGGGCTATCTGGCTAGATCCTAAGAAAACAACACCGTTTGAATTCTTCCAATTCTGGGTGAATACAGATGATCGTGATGTTATTAGATACCTGAAATTCTTCACATTCTTAACTAAAGATGTGATTGGTGAATTAGAGAATAAAGTTAAAACAGAACCTGGTAAACGTGAAGCACAACGAGTACTTGCTGGAGAGATGACAAGATTCGTTCACAGTGAAGAAGCTTTAGTACAAGCAATTAAAATTTCGGAAGCCTTATTCAGTGGAGATATTAAATCATTAACAACAGATGAAATTGAGCAAGGATTTAAAGAAATGCCTACTTTCCAAGCTACAAAAGAAATTAAGAATATTGTGGATTGGTTAGTGGATGTAGGTATTGAACCTTCTAAGCGTCAGGCAAGAGAAGATATTGTAAATGGAGCTATTTCCATGAATGGTGAACGAGTGGATGATGTAAACATGGATGTGACCATGGACAAAACATTTGATGGTCGGTTTATCATTATTCGTAAAGGTAAAAAGAGCTACAGCCTTGTGAAATTAGGGGAATAGCATATCGTAGCTATTTTCATGGGGGAGGTGGGAATAACCATTGCTGGTATCATGGAAGAGATCGCTACAATTAGCATATTATAATCATTACTTGATAACACAGGTTAATAAAGAGAAACCTGTCAACTGGTTGATAGTCGAGCTTGGTTTAGATAATGTAACGGAAGAGAATATCAATAAAGAGTTAGATCATATATTAATTGGATTTAATCGTTTGTTTAAGTATAAGAGTATAGCGCAAGCTTCACTTGGTTATTTTAGAATGTTAGATATCGTGAAATCAGGTGACCTATATTATCCTAGAATCTATGTCTTACTTCCAATGATCAAAAGTTATTTTCAAGGTAGATATTATATCAAGCATGATAACTGGGTCTCCTTGTGGAGTAAGGCATTGAATAGGGAAAATAACTTATTTGTGAAGATGAAAGTAGTTAGTTCTAAAAAGGATGATCATCGTATTGTTCTTAAAATGGAACAGGGTTTATCTATCCTTCATGATATAGAAAATACTAAGATTCCTGTTAACTTTAACCCACAACTTGAATCACGAAGATTAATAGGATACAGCAAATTATTAAAAGATGTAATGGATCAAATAGAATCGGATCAAGCCTTTGATCTAGACATGGATCGATTCGATGTAAAAGATTCAATTGCCAATTGTGCATTTGAGAATATGTTAGAATGGCACCCAGGCTTTAGATTTAAAGAGAACAACCCCTTTTCCAATTTAAAATAATAAAGAAGGGAGAACATCATAACTGATGATCTTTCTATAGCGAAGAGTGACGCAAGAGGTCACTCTTCTTTTTGTGTATTCTTTCAAGCAGTAAGAAACTAATTATTCCATATAATCTTCTACTAAAACAAAATTGTAAAAAATATGTATAAAAGATGTATAAAAGATGTATAAAAACAACATTTATACAAAACCAATTAATCCACTATTCTTTTATGATTTAAATTATAAAAGCATAAAACCATTAATGAATTTATCCATAAGTCAATAAAAGCTTTAATTCGTTAAATAATAAGTTTTTCAGAAACCTAAAAATAAGTTGTTAAATCAACGTTAATTAACTAATTGACAAAACAATAAAGAAGGCGTAATCTTGAGCCTGTAAGTTAATCGATTAACGTTGAACATAAATTTAGGATTAAGAAAGGCAGCTTTTTGACAATGGGATTGTTGCATATTATGCATAAAATATCCCTTCATAGTTTGTTTTTCAATACTTCCAATATTGAAGAAACTGACCATTTGGAAATTGAAAAAGAAGAAAGAAGGATGTAATCATGGCCAGTTCAAAAAAATTAACCCTTTTCGGATTGATTGGTATTACGATGGCGTTCTTTGGTACGGTACGTAGCGTACCATCGCTTGCTGTTACAGGTTGGACTCAAATCTTCTATATGCTTGTTGCAGCAATATTATTTGCACTTCCTATTGCATTGATGTCAGCTGAACTTTCAACAGGGTTTCAAGAAGATGGTGGACCTCAAGTTTGGGTGAAAAAAGCAATGGGAGAAAAATGGGGATTTGTTACCTCGTGGTTATTATGGGTTCAAATGTTCTTCGGAATGGTAATGGTTGCTTCCACAGTAGGTATTTTACTCGGATATGTCATTAACAAACCAGATCTTTCTTCCAATAATATCTTTATATTTGTGATTATTCTAATCTCCTATTGGGGAGTAACCTTATTAAATCTCAAATTTGATATGGTTAAAATCGCCGGTAATTGGGGAGCAGTGATTGGTGTTTATATTCCATTTGGTTTCCTAATCATATTAGGTCTTATCTATATGATGAAACACGGGATTCAACCAGATAACTATTTAGGCCATTTTAAAGCAAGCGATTTAGTTCCGAATTTCAAAGATTTAGGTACTGTTGCTTATTTATCAGCAATTATCTTTATTTTCGCAGGGGTTGAAATTTCATCCGTACATGCGAACAATATTGAGAATCCAAAGCGCAACTATCCAATTGCTGTAATTTCTTCGGTTATTGCACTTGTAATTCTTAACCTTATTGCTGGGTTGACCGTATCTAATGCTGTTCCACAAGGGAAAATGGAACTTGCTAATATTACACAACCCTTTGTTATTTTCTGCAACGATTTAGGAGTTCCAGCTATATTTGTTAATATCGTCTCAGCTATGATCTTGATTGGTGTATTAGTGCAGTTAAGTGCATGGGTTCTTGGACCGAGCAAGTCAATGATTAAAGTTGCTGATGAAGGGAATTTGCCTAAGTTATTCCAAAAGAGAACAAAAAAGGATATTCCAATTACTTTTGTTATGATCCAAGCAATTGTTATTTCATTAGTTTCATTTCTTTACGTAGTTGTTCCAGATGTTAATAGTGCATTCTTAATTATTACCATCACAACAACTATTTTATACTGTATTGTTTATTTGTTAATTGCGATCTCAGCTATTCGTTTACGCTACAAAATGCCTGAACTGAATAGACCTTTTAGATTGGGTAACAAAGGGAATGGATTAATGTGGTTTGTCTCACTTCTTTCTATATTAAGTGTTATTATCACGATTATTGTGAGTATCATTCCACCATCTATTCTTAAACCAAGCCAATACACAGGATATATGATCTATCAAGTCGCAGCTACACTTGTAATGATTGCGGTCGCTCTTATTATTTACAAGCTTAAAAAGCCAGAATGGAAAAAAAATGATTTAGCTGATTAGTTGTGAGAAATAAGTTTGTGAAATTAAGTACTTTGAACCGGAGGAAAATAAAATGAATTATCCATTACCAGACATCAACTTGAAAGCATTATTCTTAGGCGGTAAAGGTGAAAATGTCGATATTTTTAAAGAATCCTTAAATAAAATCATAGATGAACATGTGGGCTGGCGTCAAAACTATATGCCACAGGATATGCCTGTTATTACCCCTCAAGATAAAAGCTCACAAAGCTTTCAAGAAACGGCTGATTATGTACGTAGTGTGTTTAATGAATTATCTTCTAAGCTTCGTACAGAATCGTTGCCTTGGCACTCGGCAGGTCGTTTCTGGGGTCATATGAATTCCGAAACTTTAATGCCGTCGATTATTGCTTATACAGCTGCAATGTTATGGAATGGTAATAATGTAGCTTATGAATCATCTCCAGGTACTTCCCAAATGGAAGAAGAATGTGGACATGAATTTGCTAAACTGATGAACTATAAAGCAGGGGAAAGCTGGGGACATATATGTGCCGATGGTTCCATCGCGAACTTAGAAGGTCTATGGTATTCAAGAAACATTAAGTCTCTTCCTCTTGCAATTAAGGAAGTAGCTCCTGAATTTGTAGAGGGTAAATCAGAGTGGGAATTACTGAATATGTCTACAGAATCAATTCTTGATATTCTAGATCAAGCTTCTGAGAAAATGGATGAAATCAAAGCTCACTCTGCACGTAGTGGGAAAAATCTTAGCAAATTAGGTAAATGGTTAATTCCACAAACAAAGCATTACTCTTGGTTAAAAGCTGCTGACATTATTGGTATTGGACTTGATAGTGTAGAAGCTATCGATGTTGATAATGAATATCGTATGGACATTGTTAAATTAGAAGCTAGGATCCGTGAACTCGCTGCACAAAACATTCCAATTCTTGGTGTAGTCGGTGTAATTGGTACAACTGAAGAAGGACAAGTTGACCGTATCGACAAAATCGTAGAACTTCGTGAAAAATTGGCTAAAGAAGGAATTTACTTCTATATCCACGTGGATGCTGCTTATGGTGGATATGCACGGGCTATCTTCTTAGACGAAAATGATCAGTTTATTGATTTCGATAAAATTGATGAAGTTTATGCTAAATATAATATTTTCACAGAGAATAATGCATGGTTAACTGAAGACATTTATAATTCCTTTAAAGCTATGAGTCAAGCGGAAACAATTACAATTGATCCGCACAAAATGGGTTATATTCCTTACTCTGCTGGTGCAATTGTTATTAAAGATATTAGAATGCGTGAAGCGATCTCTTACTTCGCAACATATGTATTCGAAAAAGGTGCAGATATCCCGGCATTACTAGGTGCTTATATTCTTGAAGGTTCCAAAGCAGGTGCAACTGCAGCAGCAGTATGGACAGCTCATAAAGTATTACCATTAAACGTAACTGGTTATGGTAAATTGATTGGTGCAAGTATTGAAGGAGCTTATCGCTTCTATGAATTCTTGAAAAACAAACAATTTAAAGTTGGCGATAAAACAATTACTATTTACCCACTAACAAAACCTGACTTTAACATGGTTGATTATGTATTTAATGAAGAAGGTAATACTGATTTGGCAAAAATGAATAAACTAAATCATGATTTCTTTGATTATGCATCCTATGTTAAAGGTGGATTATACAACAACAAATTCATTACTTCTCATACAGATTTTGCTGTACCTGATTATGGTAACAGTCCAATGGCATTTGTTCAAAGCCTGGGATTTAGCGAAGCTGAATGGAATCGTGAAGCTAAAGTAACGGTCTTACGTGCTTGTGCATTATCGCCATATGCTCATAATAAAGAAGTATTCGCAGAGTATGCTGAAAAGATTGAAAAGGCGATTCAAGAAAAACTTGAAGCTATTTATTTGCACGAACAACAGTAATTAAATTGAGTAGCTGGGATGCGTAACTTTATTAAAAGGTTTGCGCATCTCTTCTATTTTTTAACTTTGAAGACTTTTTGGGAGTGAAAAAAATGACTATAAAAAAAGTATTATCAATTGCCGGTTCTGATTCCAGTGGCGGGGCAGGCCTTCAAGCAGATTTGGAAACATTTGAAGAATATGGAACTTTTGGTCTGACTGCCATCACTGCCATTGTCACAATGGACCCGGATAATAAATGGAGTCATCATGTAGAACCTATTGACTCTGAACTTGTGAAAGCTCAATTAAAAACTGTTTTCTCTGGTAAGCCCGTAGATGCCATGAAAACAGGCATGCTTGGATCTATCGATACAATTCAGATTGTACGTAATTCCATCGACATACATCAAATAAAAAATGTAGTGATTGACCCAGTTATGGTATGTAAAGGTGAAAATGAACAATTACAACCTGAAAATGGACGGGCCATTCGCGATCTACTTGTACCAAAGGCAACAATAGTAACGCCAAATTTATTTGAAGCATGCTAATTATCTGGCATGAGAAAGTTAAGCACAGTTGCTGACATGAAAGAAGCTGCTTATAAAATTATCGAGCTTGGAACAAAATATGTTGTAATTAAAGGAGGGAAATCTCTAGAAGATCATAAAGCGATCGATCTTCTTTATGATGGTTCAGAGTTTACACTATTTGAATTAGCTAAAATAAATACGAATTATAATCACGGAGCTGGATGTACATTTGCTGCAGCTATTACAGCAGGACTTGCTAAAGGGTTATCCGTAAAATCAGCAGTAGAAAAAGCAAAAGTTTTTACTACTGAAAGTATCAAGTATGGTTTTGCTTTTAATAGATTCGTTGGACCTGTTTGGTATGGAGCCTATAATAAAGCGAATCAATGCTTGAATATTTAAAATACTGTTAAAGATTCAAAATTGTTTATGTCTTAATATTTGTCTTAACTTGACTACACTTCATTTAGATGGTCATGAATATAAGGAGTGTCATTATGAAAAAAAGTGTAACTATAAAAGAAGGCATATTTCTTTTAGCTGTAATTTTAGCGATTATAGGAATTTGTATTATTGGCTTAAGTTTGCCTCCTCAAATTCCTATTTTATTTTCAATTGGTATTATTATATTATTTGCAGTGGTTAAAGGTTTTTCGTGGGATGTTATTCACAATGGAATAACAAACGGAATTCAACCTGGCATCATTCCTATCCTTATATTTATGCTAATAGGGGCCTTAATTAGTGTCTGGATAGCAGCAGGGACAATTCCAACGATCATGGTTTATGGATTCTCGATTTTATCCGCACCATTTTTTTTACCCTCCGTTTTTATTATTTGCGCGATCTTAGGAGTAACCGTTGGTAGCTCATTGACAACGATTTCAACTGTTGGTATTGCCCTCTTCGGGATGGGACAAATCATGGGATTTAATCCAGCAATCACTGCTGGTGCAATTATTTCAGGTGCCTTCTTGGGTAACGACATTTCCCCTTTATCAGATACAACCAACCTTTCTTCTGCCATTGCTGAAGTAGATATGTTTGATCATATTCGCAACATGATGTGGGTTACTATTCCTTCGATCATTGTTTCAATTATTTTTTTCGGATTGATGGGTCACCCTAGCGGTATCTCAACTGGAAATAATATTGATGAGTTAGTTAATACAATACGCACTGCATTTCCTAATTCAATTATCACATTAATTCCAGTATTGGTATTGTTCTTGTGTGCTTGGAGAAAAATACCTGCAATTCCTACTCTGTTATTAAGCATTGTCACTGCAATTGGTGTCTGTTATATTTATGCTCCAAATACTAGTTTTACTTCAATAGCCAATATTATGCAAAATGGATTTATTTCAAAAACAGGTGTGGCAAGTGTGGATGTACTACTTACTAGAGGCGGCATTCAAAGTATGATGTGGTCGGTTTCACTTATTCTTCTTGCTTTAGCGCTTGGAGGATTACTCGTGGAGTTAAAAATTATTGAGACGATTATTTCAAAAATTCTAAGATATGCTAGTACAAGAGGTAAATTAACCTTAATGACTGCTTTAAGTTCCATAGGAGTAAATATCCTTCTCGGCGAAGCTTATTTGTCAATTATTTTACCTGGTAAAGCTTTTAAATCCCAATATGATAAAATTAACTCGAATCCCACAAATCTTTCAGCAATTTTGGCCAATGCAGGAGCAGCTGTCAATGCGCTTGTTCCATGGGGAGTTAGTGGTGTATTTATTATGGGTACATTAGGTGTTAGTACATTGGATTATTTTCCATTTGCTATCTATTGTATCGCCGCCCCCGTTATTAATATTCTGATTGGATTTATGGGTGGTAAAAAAACAGCTAAAGCGACTTCTAAATAATTTTATATGTCCTGCATACCAGAGAAAATATAAAATATTTGTAGATTACTTGAAAAAATTACATGAATGCTTATTAAAGAGAGAATATCTCGAAAGAGCAACATTTAAAAACGAAGTGTGATAATATGAAATTGGAGGTTGATACATGATAATAGATAAACTACGTAGCCAAGACCTTGATGGATTATTTGAGATGATTTTAATGCTTGAAAACATAGAAGAGTGTTATTTATTTTTTGATGACTTATGTACATTAAATGAAATTAGAACGATACTTCAGAGATATCAGGTAGCCAAAATGCTATATAATAATAATACTTACAGAGAAATCGAAGTAGAGACAGGTGCAGGATCAGCAACTATCTCACGGACGAAGCGATCCCTAAATGACGGAAATGATATGTATAATGTTCTCTTTAACCGTCTGAAGAAGGAAAATAATACTTCCTCGCTGCAGTGAAATGTTTCGGGATTGAGCCATCTGGGTACGGGGTGTTCACGATCAACCGCTCGCGAACTTGGTCCAGAATGGTACAGCCTAATTTGAAGGATGGATATCTCAGTTACTGCAGTGTATGTATGAACTGTACCCGAAAGATGGACACATTGGAAAAGTGACCTCTCTCGGGTGTTTTTGCATTTATAATTAGCCGATTGGAAGATAGCTAGTGATTACGCAAACGCATCGTTAAATTAAGGTCATCTAACAAATCTTTCATATACATAGATTTATTCTTGATAATTGATGTATATTCCTGTAATTCTTGGGCTGTTAAATCTGTGGCACTGTCGTTTATAAATTCTGCATAACCTTGATTAGAGGCAAGTGGTGTTTTCATGTCATGCGAAACATTGCTAATCCATTCCTCACGCATTTGGTCGAGACGCTTACGTTCCTCTTCATGTCGATCGAGCTTTTCAGATAGTTCATTCATATTACGAAAAACATCTTCATAAACGCCTTTGGGAGTAGGCATTTTCTTAAAACGTCGTTCCCTAAGCTGTTGGAGAGAAAAGCATTAACATCTTTAAAAATTTTAGTGTAGTCATAGGTCATTACGTAGCGGCTCTTTACTTATGATCTGATTGGGGTGATGCATAAAACAGCTCATTAAACCGACTTCTTTGGCGGTAAGCACAAGGGCTCCTCCATTCTTTTTTAATTCTGTCTCATTGGCGCTAAGCTCAAAGGGGCCAACTTGCAAACTTTTCGGAACCTTTTTTCCTCTGTAAAGCCAGCCCTTCTCAGTTGTGCCTTTACCCGATAAGCGACTTCTTTCGGACTGAACGGTTTAGTAATATAATCATCGCCACCTATCGCCAATCCTAAAAGCTTATTTATTTCCTCATCCTTTGCAGACATAAATAAGATCGGCGCATTTGATGTTTCTCGAATTTTCCTGCATAAATCATATCCTTCTCCATCGGGCAGCATAATATCTAGCAATATAAGCTCAGGATTATACTCCTGAAACTTGTCCCAACCCTCTGCAACTGTCCCGGCAGTTACAACGTCTGCAATACCTTCTTTATGCAAAACTGTCTTCATCAGACGTGCTAAATCATCTTCATCGTCAATGATTAAAACCCATTTATGACTTGCCATTTGTTTCCCTCCATAACACTCTTTATCTACATTATAAAGTACTTTATTTCTTTTGCGAAAAATTCACGGTTCATACCCATGAAGCCGCTGAACACTTTTCAAGTATTGGAATAAACCCCTGGTTTATTCGATGAATCAGAAGGATGATTCCAAGTGTAAGTCCCAGATACAGTGTGCAACAAGAAGAACTGCTGATAGAAACTTAATAAGTTTGGTGAAGGAGCGTTTTTAAGCGATTTTTAAAAAGATTTCAATAATATTGATGATCGGCCTAAGCTAAACAACAAACAAACCGGGCGAGGTACCCGTAAACTATAATCAATTTGCCTGATGATTAGATTAATACGAATATTCCCAATCATATATTCACTTACGTATTAATCGGATAAGGGATGTCCTGTGGGATTTCGTTAAAAGGGATATGATGCATCCGCGGGTCTGTGTACCGTTCCCTGTATGCTGTTGCATTCATCCCTTTAATCCGGGAGAAACAGCGGGAGAAATACAGCGCATCCCCAAATCCGACGGCAGTTGCGACTTCCTGGATCGTGAAAAATTCCGTCGTGAGCAGCAGGCAGGCTCGCTCCATTCTACGAATCAGCAGCTCTCTGGTGGGACTATTGCCGAGGTGCTTCGTACACATCCGGGCGAGATGCTCGTGGGACCATCCGACATGAGCTGCTGTATCAGGGATACTGATTTGCCGTTCTAAATTCTGATCCATATATTGAAGGGCTTTGCGAAGCTCGCTGGGGAACTTATATTCGCAGGCTGCCACGGATTCCCCGATTCACAGCCATCACCTCTTCCCTCATGATAATATCAAATTAGTCCATAAAAAATAAGGATCTGTTTATAGTCGTGTAAGGGCTGAAAATATACAATTGTGTTGAGGGGACAACAATACTGGTATTTTCGGAGGAGTGGAAACGCTAACAAGCTGATAAATTCATCGTAGTTTTCAACGAGCTAGGGGCAGATGACAATCCGAATGTCAAATTGGAGTGACAATGTTGTACGAAATAGCGCTTTTGCCACCAGAAGATCGAACGAGAGAGCATACTTTGAAATCAGGTGAGCAGAAAACAGTGGATGAAAATGACTGTTCGTGAGCTGCTTGTATGATTCAATCTTGAGACAAATTGTATTAGGGTCCAGGTGTGTAAGCATGATAGAGTGTGTAATTATTGTTATTGATAATATCAAAACAACAATTATAACACTTCCACTCCGCGATTCTTGTTACGATTCACGATACGTGTTTGCTGTGCGTGAAAGTATAGATAAATAATGGATTTTGCGAATTTTAGTTTTTACAATTTAATTAATAAAAATTAAATAATTCCTTGATGTATCAAGCTTTTTTGAACATTTTTCTCCGATAACTACGATTGAAACCACGATGCAAAGCAATTCTTTATAAATCCCTTTATTTATCTATTCTTTTGCTATTTTTCGATGCAGCACGATGTAAATATATTCTCAGACAATTTTGAACAACTATGACCCAAAAAGCTATATGTAATAAGGAGTTTATGAACATATGATCAATTTTAACGATTGAGCTTCGATAAGGGTGTCGATACGGGTTATCTCTATAGTGTCACCAAAGTTGGCGATGTCCCTATAATGGTTGACACAGCGTCAACATAATACATTCACCATTAATTACTATCTTATCAGAATATTACGTTAAAACTACATGATAATAAATGTGTTGAAAATAAATGATCAATTTGACTTTGATAGAATTACTGGATATAATTTCAATATATTGATAGGTAATTTTATATAATAAAGTGAAATTGTATCCATTTTTAATGGATCTATTCAACTAGTGGGTAGATTTTCCTTTGATTTGCTATAATCTGCTTTTGTCTTTGCCAGCCTTGTTAGTCACTTTTTTTGTGAACATTCATGCAAAAAAGTTTCTATAAATTAATTAATTTTTAATATATGTATATCTTTAAAAAATTGATTGTTATTGGACGGTTACTCTGCCGGACATAAACAATGTATTCGCAATTGCTACTTCTTATTTAGAAGGTGATTGCGTAAGCTCGTATTTCTATTTGTCTTATGGAGCTAACTAATTAAATTTTTCACATACATAATCTCTCCAAAAAAATAGACATACGAGACTCTGACTCATATGGAGGGACAAAAAATGAAGTATGGATAAACATGTCGACAAACTTTGAACAAGTATTCTTTTATATCAATTAAATCCCATTTGGAGGTATATTCATGAAAAAAGTTCTTAGTTTAGCTTTTTCCGCTAGCCTTGCTCTAAGTATCCTTCTTCTTCCCAGTGCAAACATTTATGCCGCCGATGAAACATCACCTTCCTTCAGTGTTAATGACAATTCTTATCAGAAAATGAAAGCTGCTGGAATGACTGATAATGATATTGAGTTACTCCGTAAGCACAATGAAAATGATATTCGTATCATAAAAAGCGGGGAATTGGAAGAGAAGGCATTGAATGACCAAAAAACTAGCCAATCGCCCATCCCTGATAGCTTGGAGAGTCCTAGGTTAGCAGCATCAAGTTTAGGAACAGTTGGAGATATTTTGGTTGCCTATAACGCAGGTTCGTGGGGAATTGATTTCGGATATCCAGGTCATGCTGCTATTGTTTCCTTAATAAGTGGTAAAACGGTAGAATCCTTCCCAGATGATGGAGTTCAATATCACACAAATGATTGGAGAAGTCGCTCAAATGTTTATGGAATGAGCGTTAAAGGGGCTTCGGGTTCACAATATAGGGGAGCTGCAAAATATGCAGCTAATCAAATTGGAAAACGCTATAACTGGAATTTTGTTGATCCATGGAGAGAAGATAAATTTTATTGTTCACAGTTGGTATAGAAGGCTTGGAAAACTCAAGGGATTGATGTTGATTATATAACAAAAGATCCAGTTGTTACCCCAATGGAAATAGCTAAATCTAGTAATACTTCAATATACTACAGCAACTAACAAACCTAATCACTCACAGGAAATAAATATTTTTTTCCTGTGAGTGATTTCACTAAGGGGGACATTATGCTCTTCAAAAAAAGAATAAAAATTATTTTTGCAACTTTATTTTTACTTGGATTAGCAGCCATTTCAACGTTTTGGTTTACTGCAACACATCACTCATTGAAAAATAAAACAAACTCCGAGACATTTACTGTTGTTTATTCTAATGCAATGGATGACGGTGCAGAAATTGTGAAGTACAGCAATAAAGGCAAAATTTTAGACAAAAAAACTTAGTTAATGCACAGTCACTTTATTATTTTGCCAAAGTAAAGAATGACTATTATTTAATGTCTGAACGAAAAAATAGACATTACATACTTAATCAAAATGGAATTTTCCAACCATTTTTTGGGCCTAATAAGTATGGAAAAGATAGAAATATCGGAACTTCATTTTTAAAAGAAAGCGACAATCATCTATTTTTCTCCATGAACGTGGGTATTAATCCGAGTTATTCTCCCACACAGTACATCAATGAATTGGTTTATTTCGATAAAGAAAATTTGAAATATAGAAATATCCTTTTGAGTGGATATTTATTATCGACCGTTGAATACAATAATATGGCATACACTTTATATGTGAACAATAATGATAATTCTGTAGGTATTTATGTCATTGATTTAAAAACATCAAAGAAGATCAAACAATTCACTATAGAAAATCGTTTGCAAGGTTTAAAAGAATACTTTCCGATAGGCCAAAATGGAGCATCACTACAAATATTTAAAGGTAAGCTTATAGTATTTCTTGATGGCAATACATCTGATACACAATTTCATCCTATAATGCAGATAATTGACCCTAAAAATGGTAAGTTAGAAAGTGAAACATCATTGTCAGATACTTCATTTTTGTTTTATGACAGCCAAATTTACAACGATAAATTATATATTCTCTCTGAAGACTTAAATTTTACTATTTTCAATGACCTTAACAAAAATCCTAAAAAGTTGAGATTAAAACAAAGCAATTCCGTCTCCGAAAAAATACAAAATGAGAAAGGAGTAATATCTGGAGTACACTATCTTGCAGGATCTGTTTTTGTCCTATATGATTATGTCAAAAATTCTCCTGCTGATAGAATAAGGGAAATAAGAGAATATGACTTATTGACAGGCAAAGAATTACATGTCATTCCTCTAGCATTTAAATCAAACAAGGAAATGATTCGTTTTTTTCTGACTAAATAACTTTAAGGAGTGATTATTATGATTTATTGGTTATTTCCAAAACTTAATCCCCTCCTCCCTACTTTTTTACTTTGCCCCATTCTGGCAATCTTGATCGGAGTATGTTTCGCCTATTTCAAAGGAAACATCTACTTAGGATTAATTCTAGCCTTGTTACTGCCTCTTATATTTATTGCCACCAATTTAGAAACCATTGCAGTTAATATAGATGCTTGGATTCTATATGGTTTTATCTACGCAATTATTACGTTTGTGGCTTATAAGATGGCGTTTTCACAGTTAGGAAAATCGAGTTAATTTTTTCACACTATTATCAATAGTCACCATAATCAACTTTTCGCACATTAACTTAGGTATAACAGGCAATGATGAATATCTCGCGTTCAATCCAGTGTATTTGCTGATTGGAAATCACTCTGATGCAAAATATATATCTGGAAACGGATATACAAAATAAATAATAATTAAAGGAGTTGCTATGAAAGTTAAACAAATAACATGGGTGTTGGCTGTTTTAACGGTGAGTGCTGTTGCATTCACTGGAATTATTACAAGTAATGTTAATGCTGATAGTGATACCCTCAGAAAATCGGAAAGTGTTACTTACGAGCCAGTTCCCGCAGATGTTATAGAACAACTTAATCATCCTGATAGGATTAAAACTAAGGATGGATTGTTTGTAAAAACAAAAACACTTCAGGCTGAGAATCCCTTTAGTCAAAATGAAGTGGTCTATGATGTTTCAGAGACTACAGATAAAACCAAAGTGATTGTTGCATATGACGCTACTTATATTAAGGAAGAAGGTATTGAGTAGTTAATAGGGAAAGGATCAGTTTGAAAAGGTATCTTTCTATATTAATTCGATAGCTAAATTTCTTTAGGACGACTATGGTCGCCCTTTTTATTCCTCTTCACAGTTGAAGAACAATTATAACACCGTGTCATAAAGTATACCTTTTGCAATAGTAGTCTAGCGTGTGTCATAAGTTGTTATGACACATGTCAAATAGTATATAAAATATTTCGAAACATTTCATAAATGTTGATATACATTTTGACATAGTTTTGCTATAATATAATCAATGACATAGCAAAGGATGATCTATATGAGTGAGATTAGACACTATGGTTACATAAGAGTATCGACTAAAGATCAGAACGAGGCTAGACAATTGGAAGCGATGAAAGACTTGGGTATCATGGAACGTGACTATTTCATTGATAAGCAAAGCGGCAAGAATTTTGACAGGCCACAATATCAGGCATTAAAGAGTGTGCTTAGACATGGAGACATATTGTTCATCAAGGAACTGGACAGACTTGGAAGGAATGCAGAAGAAATAAAACGTGAATGGCAAGATATAACGCATGAGATAGGCGCACAGATTGTTATTCTTGATATGCCTATCCTTGATACTAGACAATATCATAATGGCTTAGAGAAGGTTATATCCAGTATTGTGCTTGAACTACTCAGCTACATGGCTGAACGCGAACGTGAAAAGATCAACGGTAGACAGACTGAAGGCATAGCAGCAGCTAAGAACAATGGCGTTGTGTTTGGTCGTCCTAAACAGGCAATAAGCGAGGAGTTCATTACAGTGTATAAGGAATGGAAGGAAGGCGGCATAACAGCGGTTGAAGCAATGAAGCGTGTAGAAATGAAGCCTAACACGTTCTATCGTAGAGTTAAAGAATATGAACAGCAGCAACAAGTAGGATAAATTATATATGTGTACATTACGTACACGCTTACAGGCCTAGATGATTATGTCTAGGTTTCTTTTTTTAATATCTATATACTATCATTTAATTAAAGTAAGGGGGGATATTTTACACCCAAACGACACCTATTTTTTACAAATAATGCTGTAGCACATCCATCTCCACACTCAAGTTATATGAGCGAACGATTCAAGCATACGAGCAGTTTGGAAAATCGGAGTCGTCTCCGAATTTGGGGACTGTTAAAATATTCGAAATGTTGTATCTACCTGAATCTGTCGGCTCTATTGATACCGATACGGAAAATTTCCTACACGGGGGGGGGATGGTAAAAATTAAATTACCACTTAACTTCCATAAATATCCCCCTAGCACTTCCATTCCCCGACTCAGTCCAATTTTTAGCTCGATACCATCCCGAATATCGTGAAGGTTGCTTTATGCTATACATCGAATCTAAGTAAATTCATAGATAAATTACAAATGATTATGAACATAACTATTCAATCTGGTGACTTTGTATTAGATGAGTTGTATTCTGATTCTCCACAATAAATTATACATAAGAAAATGATGATACCTTTAACCATAAAATCATCGTAAACTATCCAAAAAGATATCTTAAGTACATATATGAAAGGTATATGATTTTATGCCAAAATATAGTACAATTATGAGCGATAAAAAAATAATTTTACTACCTGTTTCGCAATTACATAATTTTTTTAACTGTGCATCATATATCGAGCTACGTTGAAAGGGTGGTTTATTTATGGAAATGACACCTACGATTCGGGCAGAATTAGACAGATACTTAAAACAAGAGGGTTTGAACTTAGCACGATTCGGGAAAATTGCAGGCATGAATAGGGGGGCGGTAAGTGCCATTGTGTCAGGAAATAAGCCTATATCCATTAACCAACTTGACCAAATTACTGAGGCTATGGGCTTACCAGAAGGTCATTTTTACGACTTGTTTATAGAAAACTTCATCATCGACCATCCTCCAAATATGAGACGAATCGAGCCATTTTTGCATCGCTGTGTAGAATTGAACAAGTTGGATACGATCCGCAAAGTGGTAGGAGTCATTATGGACAATCCACTCTATTCGTCAAAACTATTCGAGATTGCGGAAACCTTATTCACACAGGGGCGACATGATGCTGTTCTGCTGCTCTATGAGAACGTAGCTGAAACGGAAAAGTATCAGCACTCTGAACGCCTAGCCATCTGCCACTATCGTATATTCAAGATTCAGATTGGAGATGATCAAAGACAAAATGTCAGGGCAGCAGCGATATTTGAAGCTTTTGTTGAGCGCCTA
>NZ_JAFFQR010000112.1:0-403232 GCF_020736845.1 Paenibacillus farraposensis | reverse complement strand
ACGCTTTGAAGGATTTGGCAAACGTGTACAGGTCTTTGCGTAATTGGGACAAGGTTGATGAAATGGCGAAGAAAATGAGAGCTAAAGCGAAAGTTCAATATTCGATGAAACATCAACAGAAGAGTCGAGAGGGTGATGAGTCCTCAAAAAAGCTAAGTCGTCCTATGTTTGTGTACATCACTTATGCCGATTTACTGTGTGCAAGTGTATGTGAAGCCCAAGGCGATTATCAACAAGCGCTACAATATACATACGCCTATGCTAATTTAGATTGGGTCAAAGAGACTGACGCAGATGCTAAACATTGGATCGACTTATTTCAAAATTGGGCTGAAGGCAATACTTATGTATATAAGCTGTTGTCAGGAGATATAAGTGTACTTCCTGATTACGTGGATTATATTCGAACTTCACCTGATAAGTCGTCGGAAAAGGAAATGGTAGCTAAGTTGATGAATATAGTAATGGCGGCAAACCAATATCAGATATATGTGGATGATGTACTCTTACAATTTGAAGAATGTGCTCAATTACCAGAATCTAATGATATGTATACCCAACAAGTTGTGCCAGACCAGTATGCACGTTTTGGTTATGAGTTAGCTTATTATTATTTGAATCGAGGGATGCATAGTGATGGCTTTAAATATTTAATCTATGCAACGAAAAGCTCGAATACACTAAATAATGTGACTTGCTTTAAAAACTGTTTGGGATTATTCGTACATTTCCGAGCTTACGCTATCCCTGAAACCCAAGCGGAATTTTACAATTTTATTGAAAAGGTGTGGTTGGAGAATGTTGAAAAAAATGGCACTGTTAATCGTTGCGAGTAGCTTTTTGTTTATCTTGACTGTACCCGTTCATTCGCATAACCAGAGAATCCAGCTTCAGGAAACAATTGGTGGGGCATGAACCAATGTAACAAAATTTAAATGAAAAAGGATTTGAAATAATGCACTCCTAAAATGGGTTATTGGAGAGAACCAACAAGTTCAACCAATAAAATTTAGGAGTGCATTATTATATATATGGAAGTAATCAACACACTTTTGAAAGTGCAAGAGTCAAATAATTTTACTCAAGCTAGGAACAAGCGTTTTGAGTGGTGAATAAAGGTGAAGTAAGTAAAGTATACAAATTGACATCTATGAGATGAATGTTAGTCCCTAATAAATCATTTTAAATATGGAGAGTACATTATTCTTTTTGTGTGATGAAATCTAACCATTTATTTAAGTTATCTTTTGAAAACACTATTTGACCATTTAGGTCAGCGTAAGGGATAAATTGATAAGTGTCATAAACCGATAGTTTCTTTTTTTGTTCAGTATCTCTTTTTATAATATTGTCTAGTTGTGTCACAGTAATTTTTAGATATGCTGCTGCTTCTTCTTTGTTTAAAACACTATCGCTTGAAGAAGTTTGTGATATCTGAGGGCTAAGAATTTTTCCGTTCGAACTAAAATGTGCGTTAATATAGCTTCCCAATATAAAAGAAACACCAAGTATTATTGAGGGTACGATTATTTTGGAATCTTTATTCATTTGTCTCACTTCTTAGTAATTCTATCCATACTATAACATTTTTATATTTTTGTTGCTATAATAAGAAGGAAATAGAATTATTATGCAGTATATATATAGTGTACTAAAAAAAGGAAAAAAGGATGATGATTTTGAAGAAACTTACCGCAGTAATTTTATCTTATCAACTGCTCTAGCCGTCTTTGCTCCATAGTCTTTTGCAGAGGAAAATTCAGGTAATTCCATTCAAAACACAACCTTAGAAATTGCAGAGTCCACTATTCAAGACGTTCCAACATCTGCAATTACCAGATTTGAAACACAAGGTAATCCAAATGCGCGCGTTGAATTTGTTGATCCAAAGCTCGTTGAGAAAAATTCTGTGATAACACCTCAAGCTGGGGATCATCGTGTTTATGTTAAGTCAGAATATGCACTTGGAAGTAACAAAATTACTGGATATTCTGTTGGGCCAATTCAGAAACAAACACTTATTATTAGTGTGGGAAGCCATACAGGAAATTTCTATTAGTGAAGCGGTTTGCTAAGGACGTTGAAGATTCTACTCAGTACATAGGTAAAAATGTAGACAGGTTGTACCAAGGATTTGGAGACAGTAACGCAAAAATTATAGGTAAAGGTCAACATGTTATAGGGATAACCTCTGAGAATTGGAGTTATTATAGACAGAATCTTGAGGTTGTACGTGACTCGGATGTTCTCATTATTACGCATTCACGCTATAAAATGCTGTGTGAAGACAATGAATTAAGACGATGGTTCACAGAGGGCAGACACACACAGATTATAGATGAACGTATCGACTTCGATATTGTCAGTTTCAGTAGGTCTGAGTATGATACTTTGTTTTCTATTTTACCGCATACTCTTCATCCCTTGTTGTATGATGCAGTCAGTGGTTTGCTTAATCAGATTAATGAATGTGAACGAATGAAGACGACTGAAGGGAAAAAGCTCTCAAGCAGAGGAATTATAAGGTATCATCCCAAAATAAACAGCTTGGAGCCTGTCTATGAGTTGTGTAATGTCATAAACAAAAATAAGGAAGAGATTATCCGTGACAAAGGTTTAGCAGCTTATAAATAATCTCAAAGGCGTTGTACAAAAACTAGAATTATTTTATCAAAATACATGCTATTACAACTATTATTCACTCAGTACATATAACAAAATGCACAGACTTTTTTGTCTAGCCAACAACATAATACTAGACGCTAACGGACAGATTGACCATTTATATAATGTGAAAAATGGAAATATCCAATTTGTTTTGGATAAGCAGTCAAGGATTATAGACCATTCAGGCTCAACGATAACGCACATTACATTTAACACCAGCAAAACCAGCATCAATAAGAAGCTGAACACTGAAACTAATGAGAATGGCTATTTTGAGAAAATGACAAATTTCATTAAGCGTAATTTTAAACTAGGGAAGCGGTATCTCATTGTGTTGCATAAGGAGTTCGTGTTATCTGATAACGGTGATGAAGGGGGCTTTATTCGTCAACTCAGAAAAGTTGGATTCACTGATATTGCTGTGGGAGACGAATATAATGATGAATCTATCAGTGTTAACTGGTATGGAAATTTGATAGGTAAGAACACATGGCGCGAATTTGATTGTTGTTACTTGGTTGGTACGCCTAATTCGCGTTTTGAGTCCCATGTCATACATTTATGCCAGTATACAGATAAGCATGATTGGAGAATTGGATTAGGCGTAAGAATGGGAAAACTAAATCTTTCAAGAATCCTGACCTAGAGCAAATTAGGCAATCCACAATCGTATCCGATATGTATCAGACAGTGAAACGGATACAACGTAATCCTAGACCTCAAGCAGAAATATATATAGTGACAAATGAAGAAGAGGTTTTTAGCGGAGTAACCAAGCAATTGAAACATATCAAGATAGCTAAACCAATTCAATTAGTTGTAGATGATTTCGTGAGCAAGCATAAATTAATCGGTGATGTAGAACTATCTACACAGAAGCAACAATGACAGAAAGGATCATGGATTGGTTACTTAGTCAGCCACCGGGAACATACCTAAAGAAAGATATAGCCAAGCAATTCAATATTTCCACCACTAATTTTGCAAGACACTTTAACAAAGATTTAATTCTCGTCCAAACGTACATAAACACAAAACAGATTCGGATTGATTACCGCTGCATCATTAGATTATGATCTTTCAACTACTTATGCGAGAGAAGGATATTGGAGAAAACATTTCCAATACCTTGTCTCTCCTCATACGAGGATATACTAATTAAAGATATCCAATCTCCTTATATATAATATATAGAAATTTGACGAGATTGATAAAAAACTCAATGTTTATCTATGTTTTTTGCACATTTATTTTTGTGAGTTATAGTCAAGAACATGCCTTTTTCGCCTATATTTCGATCAAACTTGACGAGATTGGGGAGATGTGCAGATCGGTTTAACCGAGTTGCATAACCATACACGTATATATAGTTTGAACATGGATTATCTGATACGTTGGATAAGGTTTAAAGTGTATGAGTTAACAACGCAGCGTATGCTGTGGGGTAAATGTTAGAACACGACCCGATGAGGGGAGTTTTCTAATCGTTACCGTTGCAGAAGTAGCAAAAAGATTGTTTGAATTAAGTTATTAGATATTTGTCTAATTACAGTGTGAAGGCACAGAAAATAAAAAGTATAACTCACCTTAACGATTTGCAACCTTTGTCATAAACTTAAAGTAGGAGCCGCAAAAATAGCTCAGAGTTACACCAATACATATACGAGGAGAAAATAGCAATGAAAAATTTGAATGATAGCAAAATGAATTTTAGTTCAGTAAACTACTTTAAACAACAGGAGTATAGAGACATTACAGAGTCCTATTCATTAACGAACGAAGAAGTCAGAGGATTTTATGATATGCTTTGGTCGATGCTTATCTATGAAGATCGTACATATGAAGTTTGGAAATATATCCGTGAAAACTCAGATGAAACTGAGCCAGAAGATGTTCAAGTTCCTTTACCTGATTGTACAGAGAAGTTTATGAGCATGTTGGAGCAGAATCTGATGCGGGAATATGGTAGTAACGTATTAGGTCATTATGAACAGGCATATCAACAAGAAAAAGTGGATTTTGAACTGTACAAAATTGATGGTATGAATGTTAGGGGGAGAGCGCTCTATCCGTACCTTTCAATCATAAATAATTCATATAAAAATCGAGATGATCATGACGCCAATATTGTGAATAAATTGATAGAAATAGTGGTAAAGTTAACTGATATCAAATTCCCAGTTGAATGCGAACAAAGTCAATTAGTTCATTAATTCTAAGAGATAATAGGGGGGATGCGTGCGCTTGATTGGTTAGCATGTTTGGATACAACAATCTATAGTATCTTTATTATGTAAAGTTGATTGGATTGTAGCTGACTTCTTATACCTGTTTTATATTCTTTAATGAGGTGGTTATTATGGAAGGTAAAAAATTTGTTCTTATGCTTTTACTTTTTTGCTTGTTCGGTATTATAGGAATAATCGCTTTAATGTATGGATTCCTCTGGTTAGTTTTCAACGGATAGTTTATAAAATTGGCATTTTACAATCAGTTGTTGTATTTAAAGAGTGACCAGCAGAGTGAGCATGAACATAGAGTGGCTTCACACAGGCGTAAATGTTGTTCTAGGGCGTATATGGTTTCGATTAGCACAAGAGGGAAGGACTATAAATTTGGAAGCTAAGAAGACAAGCTAGAGTCTATACATAAGAAGTTGAGAAACAATGTGGCAAGATTAATGAAGCAGTTAAATAAGGAATGGAATAGGACAAATTAAAACATACATAGGAGTATTTTGAGGTGAGCGTGATGACTAAAACGATGGAAAGCGGAAGAGTTATGATTGGTGTGACGGAGATTATGCGTAAGATGGGAATTGGACGAGATAAGGCATATGAGTTAATTAAATCCAAGCAGTTTTACACCATAAAATTAGGAACCAGATATCTGGTGCATGAAGATGTGTTCGAAGACTGGATGAAAGGTCGTCTATAGCGAATTACAAGTAGGTTACGAGGAGGCTTCATGTGGTATGATTACTTTTAGTCACATGCTTGACCTCCTTTCTTATTGTCACAAGAAGGGAGTTTTGAATGGCAGAACCTTTTGTTAATGAGAAGACGAAAAAATGGGATTTTGTTTTTGGTTATTATGATGAAACGGGGAAGAGACGACAAATCCGCAGAAAAGGCTTTAAGACAAAACGTGAAGCAAATAATAAGATGATTGAGCTTCAGAATGATGTGAAGAATAAAGAATATATCAGGAAAGATAACACTACACTCAATGAGTTTATGGATTACTGGCTGGATAACATCCGGATACATGAATGTGGCGAAACAACGCTTTACAATAACAAGTTGTATTTCAAAAATCATATTAAGCCTAAATTCGGGAAAATAAAGTTGCAAAATTTTGATTTATTGAAATGTCAAAATTTCGTGAATGAGTTGCACAAGAAGAATTTTGCGAGGAATACAATAGATCGCATTACAACGATGGTCAAAAAAGTATTTGATAAGGCGATTGAATATGGCTTCATTAAAGAAAATCCCATGCGAAAAGTGACACTCCCCAAGCGAATAAAAAAAGAAATGTCTATTTGGACGCTGGAGCAAGTGAATCATTTTCTCCAAAGTACCAAAGAAGATCGTTATCATTGTGTTTATGGACTCGCTTTATTAGCAGGAATGCGGCAAGGGGAGATTTTAGGGTTAAGATGGCAGGATATTGATTTTGAATCAAAGACAATTACCATCAGACAAACGCTTGCTCATTATGGAACTCGGATCAAATCTGGAGCTAAAACCACCACCGGGGAACGTAAAATATCTATACCTAATCAACTGATTGGGATTCTTGAAGAACAGTGTAGGCTATATGAAGCTTACAAAGTGAAGTGGAAAAGAGAGTTTGGAGACGGTTTTGTCGATATGGATATTGTTATTTTCAATTTAAAAAATGGTAAAACAGTGTTCCCTGCTAATTTGTCCAAGGCTTATAAAAAGGATGTTATAAGTGCCAAGCTTCCGCATATCCGTTTCCATGATATGAGACATACCCATGCGACGATGCTGTTGGAAAAGAAAATGAATGTCAAAGTGATTTCAGAGAGATTAGGTCACAGTAAGATATCTGTCACGCTGGATACGTACAGTCATGTACTTCCTAGTATGCAACAAGAGGTAGCTGATGAGCTTGAGCAGATGATCATGTTGTGATTCTTGTGACCTTTTTGTGACCTCAAATGAGTTGTTGCTTAGAAACTGTTGATATAAAAGGCTTTTTTGAGGGTTCACATCATGTGTGGTGCACTGGACGTCGGATTGCTCAATGAACGGCTGGCAGATCGGAAAATTCTTGCCGCACGAGCTGTGGGGGTAAAAACACTGGAGGAATTGCTGGAAGCGCCGATGGAATCGGTGACGACAGAGGCCAAGTTGCTGGGGATTAAGCCAGGGATGCCGGGATACGAAGCACTTTTGAAACTGGTGTAAACGATGTTGGAGGTACGTATGCTGCACACAAGAAAAGGAACAACCAGCGAAAAAACCGGGGCTCTTGGCTCCGGTTTTTCTATGAGAAAATACACTTTATTGATAATCGGTTCAAACCTTACACGAGCTGCATGATCTGTGAGAAATTGATCGGATTAATCCGCGAACAAAGCGGTCAAGCTATCGTTAAACGGAGCTTGAACCATTCCTTTTTCGGTAATAATGGCTGTAATATACTCATGAGGGGTAATATCAAAAGCCGGGTTGTAGACTTTGATACCCTGCGGGGCTGTTCTTTTGCCAAAGCTTTCAGTAACCTCCTCGGCAGAACGCTTCTCAATTGAAATATCTGCGCCTGATGTGGTCTGTAAATCAATTGTAGATAGTGGCGAAGCTACATAAAAAGGAATACCGCCTGCATTGCAATGAGTGAGCACGCCCATTCTGTCCTTGAATAGAGGTAAAGCATGAATGCCGATCTGGCGGCATACCTCCTCATCCTCTGCCTGAATGGCTATGGCTTCAACACTCCAGCCCGGCATTCCAGGCTTCGACCGATCTCCGCTAGCTTCAGCGATAAGTTCTCTGAAGGATGGATTGGCCATTTGTGTGCCTGGCAGAATGAACATTTTATGAAGAAAAGCATCTAATGTGTGTCTATTGGTTGCACCCATAAAGATATTTATTATAAAATAACTTGAGAATCATTGAGAATCAGTTTAGAATGATTATAAATAAAATTTTAAGTATCGCTTGGCTTGAAATCAGGGGGCTCCCCTGTCTAAATATACTTTCTGATTTCGACACCACACTACAAATTTTGGAGGGCATTCCGAATATGGCTACAAACTTTAAGATTGAAGGTCTCAAAGCGACCATTGAAGGCAAGGAAATTTTGAAGGGGATCAACCTCGACATGAAGGGTGGAGAAATCCATGCCATCATGGGTCCTAACGGAACAGGTAAAAGTACATTGGCCTCCGCTTTGATGGGTCATCCTAAATATGAAGTCACAGATGGCAAAGTAACTTTGGATGGAGAAGACGTGCTGGACATGGAAGTGGATGAGCGCGCACGCGCAGGATTGTTCTTGGCGATGCAATATCCGAGTGAAATTGCCGGGGTGACAAACTCCGACTTTTTGCGCAGTGCAATCAATGCACGCCGTGAAGAAGGGCAAGAGATTTCCCTGATCAAGTTTATCCGTCAAATGGAAGGCAAAATGAAGGACCTCGAAATGAATCCTGAATTTGCCCATCGTTACCTGAACGAAGGTTTTTCCGGCGGTGAGAAAAAACGGAATGAAATTCTGCAAATGATGATGCTTGATCCGAAAATTGTCATTCTTGACGAAATCGACTCCGGTCTTGATATCGATGCTTTGAGAATCGTGGCTAACGGCGTGAACGCTATGCGTTCTGAAGACCGCGGCTTCCTCGTGATCACTCACTATCAACGTCTGTTGAACTACATTAAACCAGATTTTGTACATGTCATGATGCAAGGACGTATCGTTAAATCCGGTGGTCCTGAGCTTGCTGAGCGTCTGGAAGCGGACGGTTACGACTGGATCAAGGAAGAGCTGGGTATTGTTGATGAAACTGTAGGACAAGAGGCGTAAGCCGGAAGCGAGGAGGAAAACTGATGAGTACACAAACAATCCTTCCGGTAGATTCCGAGCAACTGCGTGTTCTGTCTGAACGCAACGGTGAACCAACCTGGCTGGCCGATGACAGACAAAAAGCACTTGAGCTTGCAGGCAAACTGGAGCTTCCGGTATTTGAGAAAACCAAAATCGACCGTTGGAATTTGCATGATTACGGTCAATATAAAAACAGTGAGCCCGTTGTTTCCCTGGGAGAGGTTCCCGCAGCAATCGCTGAGCTGGTTAAAGAACAGCAGGAGGGCGGTCTGATTATCCAGCGCAACTCTGGCGCGGTATACGTAAAGCTGAACGAGGAATTGGCAGCGCAAGGTGTCATTTTCACAGATTTGCAAACAGCAGTTAAGGAACATGGCGACCTGGTTAAAGCCCATCTGAATACGGTTGTGAAGGCTGATGAAAATTCATTGTCTGCACTACATGCAGCACTCTGGAACGGTGGAGTATTTGCGTACGTGCCGAAAAACGTGGAACTGAATGTGCCGCTTCAGGCTGTTTTCCTGACAGATGATGCGACAGCGACGTTTGCGCCGCACGTGTTGCTCATTGCCGAAAACCACAGCTCTGTAACTTACGTCGACAACTATGTCTCTGCAGATTTGTCGGCACCTGTTATTCATAACGGTGCAGTAGAAGTCATTGCCAATGCAGGAGCCAAAGTTCGCTATGCGACGGTGCACCAGTTAGGAGAGCAAGTAACGGATATTTCAATCCGCCGTGCCTCGCTGGGAAATGACGCAGTCATCGAGTGGATTGTAGGCGAAATGAACAACGGCAACACAGCGAGCAACACCATGTCCGTGCTGAAAGGCAACGGCTCCAACTCGGACGCCAAGGTCATTGCCGTAGGCTCCGGCTCACAAAAGCTGAACTATACGACACAGGCCCAGCATTTTGGTAAAAATTCCGCCAGTCAGATGATTACACGTGCAGTCATGCGCGAGGAAGCATCTTCTATTATTAACGGTATTACAAAAATTGAAAAAGGTGCTACGAAAGCAGACGGTCAGCAAACTGAACGTGTTCTGATGCTTAGTCCAAAAGCACGTGGCGACGCTAACCCGATCCTGCTTATTGATGAAGATGATGTAACGGCAGGTCATGCAGCTTCGGTCGGTCAGGTTAATCGTGAACAAGTGTACTACTTGATGTCCCGCGGGATTAGCCGTGCGGAAGCCGAACGTCTGATCATCTATGGCTTCCTGGCACCAGTCGTATCTGAAATTCCGCTTGAAGGACTTCAACAACAGCTGCAAAGCCTTGTTGAAAGGAAGTTAGGCCAATGAATACTGCATTGATTCGTGAGCAATTCCCGATTTTACATCAGGAGATTAACGGTCATCCGCTGGTTTATTTGGATAATGCGGCCACTTCGCAGAAACCGCTGGCAGTCATCGAGGCCGTCAAGCACTACTACGAATACGACAATTCGAATGTTCACCGCGGTGTGCATACGCTGGGCAGCCGGGCTACGGATGCTTATGAAGGTGCACGTGAAAAGGTAGCCCGTTTTCTGAATGCAAAGCGCAGTCAGGAAATTATTTTCACGCGAGGAACAACAACGGCGCTGAATCTGGTGGCTTCTTCCTATGGAAGAGCCAACTGCCAAGCGGATGATGAAATTGTGATCACACCGATGGAGCATCACAGCAATCTGATTCCGTGGCAGCAGGTAGCCAAAGCCACAGGCGCAACTTTAAAATACATTCCGCTCCAAGAGGACGGTAGCGTTGATCTTGCGGACGTGGAGAATACCATCACGGAAAAGACGAAAATAGTGGCTATTGCACATGTCTCCAATGTGCTTGGCGTTGTGAATCCGGTTAAAGAAATTGCTGCGATCGCACATCGCAAAGGCGCAATTATCGTCATCGACGGCGCACAAAGCGCGCCACATATGAAAGTAGACGTGCAAGATATCGATGCTGATTTCTATGCTTTTTCTGGTCATAAAATGTGTGCTCCTACAGGTATCGGAGTATTGTACGGCAAGAAGGCACTGCTGGAAAAGATGGAGCCCATTGAGTTCGGCGGGGAAATGATCGACGATGTGGGATTGTATGAATCCACATGGAAGGAGCTGCCTTGGAAGTTCGAAGGTGGGACTCCGATTATTGCCGGAGCTGTCGGCTTGGGTGCGGCCATTGATTTTCTCGAAGGCATCGGTCTGGACGCCATAGCACAGCATGAAAGCCGTCTGGTCAGTTATGCTCTCAAACGTCTTCGCGAAGTGGAAGGCTTAACGATTTACGGGCCTGCTGACCGTCATGTGGGACTTGTAACGTTCAATCTGGGTGATGTGCATCCGCATGATGTGGCTACCGTATTGGACAGCAAAGGGGTAGCGGTACGTGCAGGGCATCATTGCTGTCAGCCGTTAATGCGCTGGCTAAAGGCCAGTGCCACGGCACGAGCGAGTTTTTACCTTTATAACACTGAAGAAGAAGTCGACGCTTTGATCAGCGCCTTAATCCAAACAAAGGAGTATTTTGGCGATGCAACTGGATGACTTGTACCGGCGTGTGATTATGGATCATTATAAAAATCCGCGGAATCGCGGACGTTTTGAGGATGATACGGTTACGGTGGATCTAAACAATCCGACGTGTGGTGACCGGATTTCCCTTCAGCTTAAAACGAAAGACGGCGTGGTTGAAGATGCCCGTTTTACAGGCGAAGGCTGCTCGATCAGTATGTCGTCTGCTTCCATGATGACGGAGGCCGTCAAAGGAAAAACAATTGAGCAGGCGCTTGATATGGCAAGCCGCTTTTCTTCTCTGATGCAGGGGGAAGCTGTTGATTTTGACGATTATGAAGAGCTGGAAGCTTTGTCCGGCGTTAATAAGTTCCCGGCCCGCATTAAATGTGCGACACTGGCCTGGAATGCGCTGCGTAAAGGGATCGGCGAAGATAAATAATTTAACTAGAAATAGAGGAGGTTTGAGAAACATGGCCAAGAAAGCACCGGAAATGGAAGAGTACAAATATGGCTTTCGTGACGAACACAAGTCCATTTTCCAAACAGGTAAGGGTCTCACTCCGGAAATTGTAAAGGAAATCTCCAAAATTAAGGGTGAACCGGACTGGATGCTGGAATTCCGCCTGAAAGCATTGAAGCAGTTTGAAAAGATGCCAATGCCTAAATGGGGCGGAGACATGGATGAGCTGGATTTCGATGATATCCAGTACTATGTGCGACCATCCGAGAAACAGGGAAAAACATGGGAAGAGGTTCCTGCAGAAATCAAGGAAACGTTTGATAAACTGGGAATTCCAGAAGCGGAGCAAAAGTTTTTGGCTGGTGTATCCGCACAATATGAATCCGAGGTTGTCTACCACAGCATGCAAAAGGATCTGGAAGAACAGGGCGTTATTTTCATGGATACCGATACGGCGTTGCGTGAGCATCCTGAAATTCTGAAAGAGTACTTTGCAACGGTTGTGCCTCCTGCGGACAACAAGTTTGCAGCATTGAACAGTGCGGTATGGTCAGGCGGCAGCTTTATCTATGTACCTAAAGGCGTAAAATGTGAAATTCCATTGCAGGCCTACTTCCGTATTAACTCGGAAAATATGGGTCAATTTGAGCGCACGCTTATTATTGCCGACGAAGACAGCTTTGTGCATTATGTAGAGGGCTGTACGGCTCCGATTTACAGCACAAACTCGCTGCATAGCGCTGTGGTGGAAATCATTTGCAAGAAGAATGCACGCGTTCGTTACACAACGATCCAAAACTGGGCACCAAACATCTACAATCTGGTAACCAAACGTGCGGTTGCGGAAGAAAATGCGACGATGGAATGGGTCGATGGCAACATCGGTTCCAAACTGACGATGAAGTATCCGGCCGTTGTACTAAAAGGCCGCGGAGCTAAAGGGATGGTCTTGTCCATCGCAGTTGCGGGCAAAGGCCAGCATCAGGATGCAGGGGCGAAAATGATTCACTTGGCCCCGGATACCACTTCTACCATTGTATCCAAGTCGATCAGTAAGCATGGCGGTAAAGTAACGTATCGTGGATTGGCTTCATTCGGCCGTCAGGCTCAGGGTGCAAAATCGAATATCAAGTGTGATACGTTGATATTGGATAACCAGTCGACCTCCGATACGATTCCTTATAATGAAATCATGAACGACGATATTACGCTTGAGCACGAGGCGACGGTTTCCAAGGTATCAGAAGATCAGCTGTTCTATCTGATGAGCCGTGGCTTGACCGAAGCAGAAGCGACGCAAATGATCGTTATGGGCTTTATCGAGCCGTTCACCAAAGAGCTGCCGATGGAATATGCGGTAGAAATGAATCGCTTGATCAAATTCGAAATGGAAGGTTCTATTGGTTAATGCCTTTCATCCCTTTTCTTATTACTGGATATATCGTTTATAAGAAGTAAGGGAACGTTTTCAATTTTGTATTACAACTACAAATACGTGTCTGTGGTGGCCTTGACGTTTGTGTATCCAAGATGCTCAGACACGTATTTTTAATTTGTACCAGCATGGCATGATTGGCTATCAAGAGGATTGATAGTTGCTGTGAAGTCTATTGGTACCCGTTGCCCATGCTGCTTTTGTACCATAAATAACGACATTACCACGTCCTGTACAACAGGGAATGCATTGCCCCAGCCATTCGTGTCTGTAGCCCATACAGGATTTGGATATCTGTAAAGAACAAAATTCCCATCTGTTTGCATGATTGCATAGTTAACTGCTCTGCCGTTCGTACGACTGCTCCATAGGACTATTCCTCGACTGTATAATACAAGACTGCCATCCTCTTGAAGAATCAATGTGTATGCTCCATTTGCCGATTGTAGACTCTATCCTTTTAGAAGCATCTGTCTAGGCAGTAATCTGTCCACGTTCCCACTCCTTAACATAATATAGATTACCTTGTGCTCTACCTAAAAAACGTGGTCTGAGATCATAAGAGTGCATTCCAAAATAATATAGTTAAGTGAAGATGGGCACCGGAGAAGGGAGGAAATGGGGAGATAAAATTAGGGTTGGAATTGCGGATAGTTACCTAGCACAAATAGATGTTTGCTTAATAGGATGTTGTGATGTCACATAATCCTAAGGAGGCATGCAACGGATGCAGAAGAATAAAACTGCAGTAAAGAAGAAAAGCATCTCTTCTAGACAAACACAAAGGCATGTGCATGAATTTGAAGGCAGTACCAAACTGGCTGAGCAAGGTGCAGATCGGCATAATCATCGCTTTGCAGGTGTAACCGGGCAGGCAATTCGACAAGGAAGAAGCCATATCCATGAAATTGATCTAACGAAAACTGATTTTTTGAACCATTTTCATAATCTGAGAAAGATTAGAACAGGACCTGCTATTCCGGTCGGAAATGGTAAACATGTACATTTTGTTACGGGCCAGACTACATTAAATGATGGTCATGTACACCAATTTAATTTTGCAACTTTGATTCAGCAACCGCTTGTTTAATACGTTCCAGAAATGGCTTGTAAAGGGATGGAATTGCATTTATCTATAACATAAAAAGAGGCATCCTTCACAGGAAGATCCTGCGGATCAAGGATAGCCTCTTTACATTCGTGCAGCCTGAACTTTCGGCAGAAGAATTCGTTCTACCGAGGTAACCCCGGACATCGGTTGCAGGTCAGGTTTCTAGATAGATATCTATGATGGCCACATGGCGTTCTTTGGACAAATCTATATACTCATTTTCGCTAATTTTCACGAGTGGTCTGAAGTAGTCCACCGGATTGTTCAGAACAATCGTTCCGGTCTGGCCTGTAGTGAGAAGAACCTGCTTATTAATAAAATTCGGAAGCATATGTCGAATGAATACCTGAGTAGCCTCGGGATTCAGATGTCCAAAGCTCATACTATGCAGCTCGTTCAATACCGTGAGCAATTCCTGTCTCGTCTGATACACACGATCAGAAATCATAGCGCTGTACACGTCGGCAATAGCCGTGATACTGGCGAAAGGATGAATCTCTTCCTTGAGAAGCCCATGGGGGTACCCGCTTCCATCTTCGCGCTCATGATGCTGCAAGGCAACGATGGCTGAAATCTCATCACTGGTCGAATTGCGAATAATATCAAAGCCATAGAGGGTGTGTTTCTTCATTTCCTGATATTCTTCAGGCGTTAGCTTATCAGGCTTATTCAAAATTTCATCTGGTATCATGGACTTGCCCATATCGTGCAAATAACCGGCTTTGCCTGCGATATAAGCCTCTTCTTCTGTATATCCCAGCCATGTGGCAATGTAATACGATAGTACACCCACCTGAAGAGAGTGATTATACGTATAGTGATCTCCCCGTTCCATAATTAACAGCATAGATACGACATCTTTTTGATGAGTCAGCTCCGAAATGAGGGGACCGAGTAGCTCATCCACTCGAGATTCATCAAATTTTCCAGTAGCGGAAGCTTCGAGAAACATGCTCTCAAACCCGTGGATTGTCTGCTCTATGAGGGGGATGGCGCGTTTGAGGGATTCGGGGGAAGCCGGAACATCGGGGGCAAAGTCAACCGAGATGCCTGCTGAACCATCATCAATGTCGATATAATCAACACCGTGCATGATGAGTTTGGAAATATCCTCATGTTGAAGCTCGGTGCCCTGAATCAAGACTGGCACACCGTGCCTGTTATATGTATCGGATGTAAGGCGATCTCCTGGCTTGGCATCGGTAACGTGAACTCTCATGATGTGATAACTCCTTGTTGTCCAAATTTGTCGAAAATACGAAACAACCCTAATATATCAAGAATTATATGGGATGACAACGACTAATTTACTATTATTCCAACCTGTAAAATAGGTCCTTGGAACTTGTTCAGCTCAGTTGTAGACGAAAGTCATGTTAATGTTTTTCATTGCGTTTATGACCTAAGCTTGTAGTGAAGCCAACTTGCCGAGTATGGCCTCCATCCACTCCTGTACCATAATACTTAAGAAAATGGTATGCTTAAACATTAGAAGCTCCAAAGTCGATATATGAAGTAGAGGAGGGCGGTTATGGAGATGACGACTCGGCAAACGTTGACCATTTTGCATACGAACGATATTCATAGTCGTTTTGGCAGTATGCCTTCGATAGCCGCAATGATTGAGGAACAAAGAGCCGCATTAGGGGATGCGCTGCTCGTACTGGATATAGGAGACCACATGGACCGGATGGCCCCAGCAACGGAAGGAACGCTGGGTGGGGCAAATGTGGATGTTATCAATTTAACAGGATACGATGCGATTACGATCGGCAACAACGAAGGGCTAACTTTTACCCCGGATATCATTGAACAAGCCTATGCGGGAATTCACTGTCCGGTCGTATGCGGCAATATGATAGAAAGTGCCACGGGGGAGAGTCCTTCGTGGATGAAGCCAACTTTAATTTTGGACAAAGCAGGAATCAAGGTCGGTTTGCTTGGCGTGACGGCTCCTTTTACGGAGTTTTATCAGTTGCTGGGCTGGGATGCTCTTGATCCGTTCGAGGTACTGGGAGAGCAGATCGCAGCACTGAGAAAACAGGTTGATATTTTGGTTGTGATGTCGCATCTGGGTTTGCCTTTCGATGAGAAATTAGCGGCTCAATTTCCTGAAATTGACGTCATTCTTGGAGGCCATACCCATCATGTGCTGGAGAAACCGCTTTGGATTGGTGACACAGCTTTATGTGGAGCGGGGAAGTTTGGGACGCTGCTGGGTAAAGTGACACTAACACGCAGCAGTAGTCAGGAACGGTTTCGAGTTGCGTCAGGCGGTGTAATTCCCGTGGATACTGCGCTGCTAGATGAAAAAGTAGCTTCAGCCATCGTGCTTCGTCGCAGACAAGCAGAGCGTGCCTTGGAGCGCACGGTAGCCGTGACGGATCGGGAACTGGGGATTGCATATGATCAGGAGTCTCCCTTCGGGAATTTGCTGGCACAATCCGTGTCGCACTTTACAGGAACAGCCATTGCGCTGGTTAATGCGGGGCAACTGCTCGGTCCGCTGCCAGAGGGGGATATCAGCAAAGGCATGCTGCATTCCTTATGCCCTTCGCCGATTAATGCCTGTATTATGAAGCTGCGGGGAAGAGATATTCGGCTGGCGCTGGAGCAGTCCTTATTGCCTGAATTTGCGAACAAACCAATGATGGGGTTTGGTTTTCGAGGTAAAGTGCTTGGCACGATATGTGTTGCTGGTTTGGAGATACAGTATGATCCGGACCGTGCTCCTTATGACCGGATCACGGACCTTCGTGTAGCGGGTTATATATTGGAAGAGCATGAGGAATATACGGTCGGTACGCTGGATATGTTCACTTTCAGAGCAGGTTATGAGGTGCTTGCTAACGGATCGGAGCTCCGATTTATGCTTCCACAATTTTTACGGGATTTGATTGAAATGGAGTTGAAGCGTCCGGGCGCGATGGAAGAGTGTTTTGCTGCTAGGTGGCTTCAGGTATCAAAATAATCGGGAGAGGATTAAGCTGCGACTGGTACCTGTTACATTATTGAGAGCCGGCATGAAGCTGGGCAAAAAAATATACAATGAAAATGGAATGGTGCTGCTCTCGGAAGGTGTTGAGCTTACTTCGCGATTGATTGAACGTCTAGGTCAAGTTGGTATTGGATATGTATACATTGAGGATGCGGTGACCGAAGATATCGTAATTCCTGAAATGATCCATGAACAGACCAGAGCCGAGGCGTTACAGGAGATCAAAAAACAGTTTCAGGGGTTGTCATCCTATTCCGTAGATCATAGACCTAACTATTTGGGGAAATCTTTTTATAAGGTGATGGAATCCATCCTGGACGATATCGGAAGCCGCGAGGATGCGATCATTATGCTGATGGATATCGGGGCAGCGGATCAAGATTTGTATCATCATTCATTAAACGTATGCCTGTATTCGCTTGTACTGGGAATAGCCAACGGCTACAATAACAACCAACTGATGGAGCTGGGAATAGGTTCAATGCTGCACGATATTGGAAAAATGAAAATTTCTCCTCAAGTGCTGTATAAGCCGGGCAAATTGACGGATGAGGAATATGAGCATATGAAGACTCATACGGTGATCGGCTACAAGCTCCTTAAAGATGAACCGGGGATTCCCTTGCTGTCAGCTCACTGTGCATTACAGCATCATGAGCGTATCAACGGCAGCGGATATCCGAACGGTTGGAAGAAGGACCAAATCCATGAATATGCAAAATGGATCGGTCTGGTGGACTCATACGATGCAATGACTGCAAGCCGGATATACAAGCAGGCCTTGCTGCCTTATGAAGCGATGGAGGTGCTGTACGCCGGTGCAGGTACGCTGTATGAGCAGCGGATGCTGGAAGCTTTTCGTGACTGTGTGGCGATTTACCCCCTGGGACTCTCTGTGGTACTCAATACAGGCGAAGAGGGTGTCGTAGTACGTATACATCCCAAAATTCCACAAAGGCCTGTTATTCGGATTGTGAGAGACCGGGATGGACAGGAGCTGAAAGCACCTTACGATGTGGATTTGTCTATATCCCTTTCAGTTATGATTATAAATACACTGGGGGCTAGCGTTGTCCCTCTCGAAGGAATATATGTAGATTAGCGAAAAATATGGATGAGAACATGCAGACGCTTTACACATCATGATATGATATTTATACGTTTTTTTAGGTTAATAACAGAAATAAGGTGAAAACATAATGACAGTTCTACAAAACGACACACTTCCCCAAATATCGCCAGCGTATGATCCGTGGGACCCGATTGTCTCGCTGCGTTCACATGGCCGTCATTTGCTGACGAGTGTGGAAATGACCGTGACGCATCTGTGCAATATGCGCTGTGAGCATTGTGCTGTTGGCGACATGCTAGTCACGAAGGAGGCTCCATTCCTTCCGCTAGATTTGATGCTGAGACGGTTGGATGAGGTCGAACATCTGCAGACCATTAGTATTACGGGCGGAGAACCTGCCTTGCTTGATAAAACGGTCGACGAAGTGATCGTTCCACTACTGAAATACGCCAGGGAGCGCGGCATCCGGTCGCAAATTAACTCCAATCTGACATTGGATATCCGCAGATATGAGAAGATGCTTCCTTATCTGGATGTCATGCATATATCGTTTAATTATTTGAATGCGGACGATTTTTATGAAGTGGGTTTTGCAAATACCGGACGTCCGGCTCCTCGCGCGGGTGCTGTGGGCCTCTATGAGAAAATGGTGGAGAATGCCCGTAAGCTAAGCGAGATGGGAATGTTCATTTCCGCTGAATCCATGATCAACTATCGGACACACATGAAGCTGGACGGCATTCATCAGTTAATCAATGAAATGGGCTGCCGACGGCATGAGGTTCATCCGATGTACGCTTCCAATTTTGCCTCTGCCCTGCCCGTGCTCTCACTGGATGATATGCGCAATGCTATCCATAAACTGCTGGATGTTCGTAACCAGGATATGTGGATGTTATTTGGTACGCTGCCTCTCTTTGCTTGCTCTGACCAGGAGGAAGACCGCAAGCTGCTTCGTCGTCTGCGCCAGGAACGGAATGTTACGGTTCGTAATGATCCAGACGGGAGGAACCGCGTTAATGTGAATATGTTCACGGGCAGCGTATATGTGACGGATTTTGCAGATATCCCTGCTTTTGGAAACATTCAAGAGCGAGATCTGGACGAAATCTTCGATGAATGGCTGAATGAGCACCCGCTTAATCAGACCGTCAACTGTCATTGTGATGCTGCTGCTTGCTGCGGACCGAATCTGCTCGTTGCGGATATGTATTACAAGGGCATGGATTTTAAATCAAGAAAAGCATTAGATCTTTAGGCATTCTGCATCATTTCATTCGCGGCTTCCAATCGGCATTTCAAGATTGAAATGCTTTAATTTGCATGATTATTTCACGATGAAGCTATGCAAGTCCTATGATGCCAAATGCTATCTATAAGAAATGGGGAGTTCGTATTGGAAGGTCATACCGAGTTTCATTGGGGATTGCTAGTTGTGAATCTCCTCTTGGTACTGCTGCTTGTCTTTCTCAATGGTGTATTTGTGGCCGCAGAGTTTTCGCTGGTCAAAATGCGCCAATCCCGATTGACGCAGCTCCAAAGCGAGGGTCATCGCCTGGCAGGCTATGCGCTGAAGGTGAACCAAAAGCTGGATGCGTATTTGTCCGCCACCCAACTAGGCATTACGTTGGCTTCATTGGGCTTGGGCTGGATCGGTGAACCGGCGGTATCCGAATATCTGGTTAAGCCGCTCATGTATACCCTCGGTGTAACAGACGGTAGACTGATTACAACAGTGTCTGTTGTCGTCGGATTTTGCGTCATTACCTTTTTGCATATTGTATTGGGCGAACTGGCTCCAAAGTCTCTGGCGATTCAGAAAACCGAAGGAGTGGCGCTATTTTTATCAGCTCCTTTGCTGCTCTTTTACAAGATTTTTTTGCCTGTAATCTGGTTGTTGAATGCGGCTGCGAATTTACTGCTGCGGACCTTCGGCATTGAGCCAGCAAGTGAAGCTGAAGCGGCGCATTCGGAGGAAGAGATTCGGATATTGATGAACCAGAGCGCCAAAAGCGGTGTGATTGACAAGGATGAAATCAAGCTAATGGATAATATATTCGATTTTTCCGACTTGCTTGCCCGTGAAATTATGCTGCCCCGTACGGATATGGATTGTTTGTACACAAACTTATCGTTCAAGGAAAATGTGAAAATCATCAGTGATACCAAGCATTCTCGCTACCCGGTAGCGGTTGAGGATAAAGACCAGATTATTGGCTTTGTTCATATTACGGATCTCCTTTTAGCGGAGCAAGGGGAAGAACTGGATATAACCTCGGTAGTACGTCCTATTTTAAATGTACCGGAGTCGATGGAAGTGAGTCACGTGCTCCGTCTTATGCAGAAAAAGCATTCCCAAATGACACTTGTGGTGGATGAGTACGGCGGAACGGCCGGATTACTGACAGCAGAGGAAATATTAGAGGAAATCGTCGGTGACCTTTATGACGAGTTTGAGGATGAGCGCCCGAGCGTAGAAATGAAAGAAAACTTCATTTCTGTAGACGGCCGTATGCTCATTGAGGATGTCAATGACTTGACAGGTGTGAACATTGAAGATGACGAGGTCGATTCTATCGGCGGCTGGCTGTTCAAGGAATTGGAGGGCAGCCCGGTGAAGGGAAAGAAAATAGAGTTTTATAACCTGACCTTTGAGGTGGAAGAAGCAACCAGGCTTCGTATTATGAGAGTTAAGATTCACCGCAAGCCTGAACCTGTGATTGAAGATGAGCTTACTACCGACTCCTGATCCCGATAAAATAGATGCGGGTCGATACAGGTATGTAAGTTATTATAGAAGGATAAAGAAGGAGCCTTTGAATCCACGTGCTGTGGCTTGAAGGTTCTTTTTTTTATCTGTAAATTCTTGTTCGAGACTTGGGCGATACGGCATATGTTGAATAGTAAAGCAGATGGATCAATCAAAGGAGGTCCTGGCCCGTGAAATTTCCCCAGCAAGGTGAGTTTGCACCGTTTGTCGGTCCGTTCGATCCGTGCCCGCCCGTACTGTGCAAGACTTATGTGTTACCACCCAATCTGTTTTTATCCTTTCAGCCCCCTGGCCTGCCGCAATTCAGTCCGGAAGAGGCGCTGACGAGAGGAACGTTATGGCCTTTGCTTTTCAGCCCTTATCAGCCTAAGAGAAATCAGGGGGGAGGCGAGTAACATGGAACATCCAAATCAGGGTCAGACCCACAGCCAGTCTCAACAGCCACACGAGCAAGAAAACCAGCATCAACAGCAGAATCAATACCATAGTCCCTATTCCAATCCATATCAGTACCAATATCAAAACCAGTATCAAAGCCAAAACCAGTATCAAAGCCAAAACCAGTATCAGAGCCAAGCCCAGGACTACAATCAAGCCAGAGACCCGGCCCCGGGCTTTACGCCCCATACCAAAGCGGGGGATGCCCAGTTTTATGCGTTATTGGAGAAGCTCCAAGCGGTGGATTTTGTGCTGGTGGAGCTGAATTTGTATCTCAATACGCACCCGGATGATTTGCAGGCCATTGAACAGTTCAATAAGCTCACACGAGAAAGAACTGCGATTGCTAACGAGTATCAGCTCCTCTATGGACCTTTGCAGAACTTTGGCCGTGCCTATTCCAAATACCCTTGGGAGTGGAATCAGTCCCCTTGGCCGTGGCAGGTATAGGCAGGTACAACCTTTGATAAAGGAGGAACATGAATGTGGATATATGAAAAAAAGCTGCAATATCCCGTACGTGTAAGTAAATGTGATCCTCACATGGCCAAGTTGCTCATGGAGCAGTATGGAGGAGCGGATGGGGAGCTCGCCGCAGCTTTGCGTTACCTGAATCAGCGATATACAATTCCCGATAAGGTCATTGGAGTACTGAATGACATCGGAACGGAGGAATTTGCCCATCTCGAGATGATTGCGACGATGATTTACAAGCTGACAAAGGATGCGAGTGTGGAGCAATTGAAAGCGGTCGGTCTGGGCGAACATTATGCGGCACATGACCGTGCGTTATTTTACCAAAACGCAGGTGGAGTTCCCTTTACAGCGACCTATATTCAGGCCAAAGGCGATCCGATCGCCGATTTGTATGAGGACATTGCGGCAGAGGAAAAGGCGAGAGCTACATACCAGTGGCTGATTGATCTGACAGATGATGTGGATTTGCAGGATAGCTTGAAGTTTTTGCGTGAGCGCGAAATCATCCATTCGCTGCGTTTCCGCGAGTCTGTGGAAATTTTAAAGGGGGAACGGGACCGGAAGAAAGTATTTTGAGGAAATAGATATCTGATGTCTCTTGGCAAGCTCAAGGCTTGCAGGAGGCTTTTTTCTTTGGAGGAAAACGATTCTGTTTTCCTCATCCCTGTTCTAGTCGTGCAAAATACTGCTCGTTATATACAACGCTCGGATGAGTAGGATGGTCATGCATAAGCTGACGGTGACCATGCTTTTTGCCCCTCCGTGGAAAGTTGGTATAATCCCTATTTTATTGGGATGGCTTGCTCATTATGTGGCAATCCGATGGAGCGAGCAGTGGCTGGATGTTGATCATAAATTCAACCGGACTTTAATAAATTTAGAAAGTCAAGGTCTGACACACGGGGGGAGGCATGAAGATTTGGAATTAGTGCGTGCGGTCAGGAACGTATTTTACACTGGATGGAGGCGTTGACACATGCGTATACTTATCGGCAGCCCGGTGCACCAGAAACCTGAAATTTTGATTTTATTTCTTCAAGCATTGGAACGTTTGAAAGCACCTGACGTACCGCCAGATTATTTGTTTGTCGATGACAATGATAACCCGGCCTCCAGCCAGTGGCTTATCGATTTTGCCGATCGACTGCCGGGCCAGGTTCTGCCCATGCTGACAGGCTTGCCGCAAATGGAGAACCGCAGCAATGAGCACACGCACTATTGGCCGCCTGCTCTCGTCTGGAAAGTGGCCGGCTTCAAAAATCGTCTCATTGATTATGCGCTGCAGCATGATTATGACGCACTATTTTTGGTCGATTCAGACCTGGTTCTCCATTCCCAGACCTTGTGCAGGCTGGTAGAGACGGAGAAGGATATTGTATCCGAGATTTTCTGGACACGATGGCATCCGGAGGGGGTTCCGCTACCTCAGGTGTGGGTCAGTGACGAATATAATCTGTTTCACCGCGAAGAAGGTGAAGTATTATCAGCAGAGGAGCGAGCACACCGCGAGCTGCATTTTTTACATCAGCTACATGTTCCGGGCTTGTATGAGGTAGGCGGTCTGGGCGCCTGCACCTTGATCCGCAGACGGGCGCTGGAAGCGGGAGTTCACTTCGGTAAAATCAAAAATGTTTCCTATTGGGGAGAAGATCGACATTTTTGTATTCGGGCGGCTGCATATGGATTTCCACTTTTTGTAGATACGCATTATCCGGCCATGCACCTGTATCAGGAAACGGATCGGGTGAAGGCTGAGCAGTTACTTTCTGCTTTAAGCTATTTTACTTCGAAAGCTGCTCATGCAGATTTCCCGGATTCTCCAGACCATTCCCCGTCCTTCAATCAATCCACATCATCAGAAACGCCTGAGTTCACTGAAGCTTCAGTTATACCGGATGATCTCCGTGAGTCTGCTGTCTTTGCCAAGTACACTGCAGATTCATTTGGCGTGCCGCAAGCATTTTCCGGACCACGACAAAGTGAGCTTCATACACCTCCTGTCTCCAGGCCCAAACTGACGCTGAGCATGACGGTGTACAATGAGGCGGAGCAGAAGCTCTCAGATGTGCTCCGAAGTCACCGGGAATACATTGATGAAGCGGTCATTATTGATGACGGCAGCCAGGACGGCAGCGGTGAATTGTGCCGGGAGCTTTTGAAAGGGATTCCGCTGCGTTTGATTCGGAATGAAACAGCCTCTTTGACAAATGAAGCAGGATTGCGGAAGCAGCAGTGGAGAGAGACGTTATTCTCCTCCCCGGAATGGATTTTGAATATGGATGCTGATGAAATGTTCGAATCCCGGTTTGCTCAAGGGGTGCACTCTTTGTTAGAAGGAACGAAAGCCGATGCGATTTGCTTCAGGCTGTATGACATGTGGTCTGCCACACATTATCGCGATGATGAATATTGGCAGGCCCATCGGTATTATCGTCCATTTTTAATTCGATACAAGGAAGGGTTTGCTTATAAATGGAAGGAGCAATCCTTGCATTGCGGGAGATTTCCCGATAATGTGCTGGACCTTCCCAGTGAGATCAGCAACTATCGCATCCAGCATTGGGGATGGTATACACCTGCTATTCGCGCAGCTAAACTTGAGCGGTATCAACTCCTGGACCCGAATGCTCGTTATGGCTGGAAAGAACAATACGAATCGATTTTGGACCCCAATCCCCGGCTTACGCTTTGGGTGGATCAGGATAGCAAGAATATAGAGGACGGACCGGCCTCTGAGCACGAAGATATCCATCACGCTATTACTGAGGAGGTCGTCAAGGTCGCTAGTGTTCAGGTTGAAAGTGATCCGGAGCCGGATATCCTGGAGGAAACAAAGGACACCTTTTATGAGAAGGAAAAAGGGCAGGGAAAAGAAGCAGTGCAGGGCGTGAAGTGCAAATTATGCGGCTCGTCTGAAACAGGCGTATTTCATCGATATAAGCATTTTATATTGCTGGGGTGCGGGTCCTGTGGATTGGTTTTCCGCCATGATGTAGATCGTATACAGTCTGAGGAGATGATTGCAGAGATTTATAATGCCAAATGGGTTGACATGCGGGATAGTGCTGAGGCTTCAACCTACGGGGACTATGCTCTTTTTGGAGTTATGCTGCTGGATATGTTCAGTCCGGGTAAAGGGAGATTGCTCGAAATTGGATCAGGAACGGGAGAATTTATCCATGCCACGCTTCAAAGCGGATGGGATGCCGTGGGGATTGAGCCTTCTCTTGACTCGCGTGCTTATGCCAAACACAAATATGACGTAGATTTATTGGCAGGTTACTGGAGCGATAAAATTAAAAAAATCACTCTAACACAAGAAGCGTTGGAAACGCAAAAAATCAGTGAAATACGGGAAATGAATGAAGCTCCAACAACAGAGGAGGAGATGGACTTATCCTTGGATAACCCATTCGAGGCCGTTGCATGCTGGCATGTACTAGAGCAAATTGCGGATCCGATCGCCTTTTTGGCAGATTTACGCGAACACCTTCAGCCTGACGGGACGTTGTATATTACAGTGCCGAACAAAAACTCATTTACCAATGAGGCTTACGGAGCTTATTCACCTATATTTACGGAGAAAGATCATTTGTATCATTATTCGGAGCATACGCTGGCGCTTCTGCTGGAGAAGGCAGGCTTCCGTCCGGTGTCTTTGTTTACCCGCCAGCTTCCCGCTGATTTGGATGCTTTACTGCAAGCCCATCCGTTGTACGGTGAACTTGACTTTACGGAACAAATGGGGCTGCTGGCCAAACTTCAAGGCGAAAAACGGGGACATGAACTCTGCTGTGTCGCAAGAGCCATTTGATCATTGACGCCTGCGGGATGACGGGATGCTTCTGCTGATGTTTGATTATCGGTATGGGCTATGAGGTTTACACAGACCTCTCTTATTGCTTATCATGAGAGGGGTTGAAGTTGTAAACCTACATAGGAAAGGAATGACTGATAACTACATGAACAATGCACCTGTGTTGAAGAAACCTGAGGCTATGGTATTTGATATGGACGGAACCCTTTTTCAGACAGAGACGCTGCTGCTTCCTGCGTATCACAAGCTGTTTGATAAGCTGCGGACCGAAGGGCTTTATAAAGGGGAGACTCCTCCCGAAGAGCTTATTTTGAATAGCTTGGGCATGCTGCTGGATGAAATCTGGAGAAGAGTGATGCCGGAGGCCAGCGAAGCAGCCCATAGAAGAGCAGACGAGCTGTTGCTTCAGCTGGAGCTGGAAGGCTTGGAAAACGGAAATCATGCGCTGTATCCGCATGTTAAAGAAACGCTTCAGGTCCTACATGAGCAGGGGGTTCGGTTGTTTGTCGCAAGTAACGGACTGGAGGATTATGTAAAGGGGATCGCTGCTGCTTATGAAATGGTGCCCATCTTTGAAGGATTGTACAGCGCCGGGGAGTACAGCACGCTTTCCAAGGTGGATTTGCTGAAAATTTTGCTCAGCAAGCATCATATTTCAAACATATGGATGGTCGGAGACCGCTCCTCTGATGTGGAAGCGGGAAAAAAGAACGGGCAGACGGTTATCGGCTGCGCTTATGCCGGATTTGGCGTGAACGACGAGTTGAAGGGTTCCGATGCGATTATTACGGACTTCACGCAACTGCTTACGCTGTATAAAAACGCCGAGTAAGGACGCACCACTGATTGCTGGTTATAAATACGTTTGATGCGTCATATACCTTAAGAAACAAAACAAAGGAAGGCAGCCACTTTACGCGGAGCCTTCCTTTGCCTTATTCTCTGCTCCATCTTCTGATTTGGTATCCATCTGCGGCTTGGGATTAATCTGTGTGTTGTAGACCCACAAGGCGTATTCCATGGGTCTGGCTATAGCGCGGCGGTAGGTCTCCTTTTCGCCAATACGTGAAAACACCTCGCGGGCCGGCTTCGGATTGACCTCCAGCACGTAAATATGACCGTCCTTGCTGATTGCCAAATCAAGTGCAAGTTCACACAAGGCTCCGTAGCTTTCCTCCAGATAAGCAGCAATATCCAGACCGAGCTTTTCCCCCTGCTTGATGATTTTCTCTCTATGATCTTCAGCCTGAATCCACTGGGCCAGCAGTTGATTCATCGGCACTGCCCTGCCTCCGCCATGGAGGTTGGAGGTGACGCTTCGATGCGCCCCAATCCGTCCGGCACACCCGGTTAATTCCCATATTCCTTGGCCATTTTTCTGTACCAGCATGCGGTAATCGTGGACCCGGCCATTCGGCAGCTGTACAGGAATGCCTTGCTGAACAATGTAGTCATCCATGTTCCAATTGTGCAGACGCGGCTCAAGACGGTCCAGCCGGACCCGCTGCTGGGGAATGATATGGCGTTTGTGATTGCGACCTTCAACTAAATATAGGCCCCCTTGCTTTTTTACGGGCTCAATACGCAAAATCCCGCGTCCTCCTGTGCCGTTAATCGGTTTGAGGTACACCAGTGAATTTTGCTTGAGCATTCGCTTTACGCTATGGAATCCTTTGAACAGCTCGGTCGCAGGCAGATGGGGGCGAAAGGCAGCCCTTTTCGAAAGCTGCTGATGGATGGCCCATTTATTGCTGAGCGGTCGGTTTAAATAGACCAGGTCAGTATACTTCAACCGAAATTGCTTCAATTGACGAAACCGCTCACTACGCTGTACCCGGCAGCGATCAAAAATCATATCCGGGAATCTTTGCCATTTTCGAGTCCATTTCCCATTGTGTGGGTCATAGAGTTGGGCAAGGAGAAGTCTGTGGCTCTTATGCACATCTGCAGGAGTGAACACAAATATTTCCAGCCCCAGTTTTCTGCCTTCTGTAATCATGAGCTCATATATATCGCGCTCCTCCAGTTGCTTCTTATTGTTCAAATACAAAGTCATAATGCCTAGGACAGGTTTTGGCACAGCATTCCACCTTCCTTTGCCGTCTGCTCATCTTCGGTTAACTCTCCGCGAAATATCAGCGTGGGTTTTCCGGTCGGTCCAGTCGTCATTTCAGTGGCAACAAGCCCTGCGCGAAAACAGGTTTTGAGACTGGCTATATTGTCGGCGGCTACGCTGCACGTCAGGTGGTGCAGCTGTTTGAGCTGGGCGGACAGCAGTCTAGCACCCAGTCTGCGGCCCCGGTAAAGCGGACGAACGATTACGATGCATGCATCCTTCCCGTAATTCAAAGCGAGGGAAAACCCTGCAATCCTCAGCCCCTTCTCTGTGCGCACATATGCGCACAGGAGAGAGGAGCCGGGATTGCCCAATTGTTCCGGCGTTAAGACGGCCAACTGCCGCAGAGCATTGCGAGTAATACGCATGCCGCCTGAACTGCGGGCGAGAAACAGTAATTGCCGTCGTCTTAGCAGCCAGCTCCGGGTGGGCAAATGTTGAACATCACTAATTTCCGGCATGATTCCACTTCCTTGATCATGATTTCATTCGTCCGACCAAAAAGGAGCTGTACTGGAATATGCGTCTAAGCGATTTTTGACGGATTTCCGGCTCGTCGAACTTCATTGGTTTGGCATTGGCTTCAAAAAACCAGAGAGTTCCATTCGTATCCACGCCCAAGTCCATGGACATTTCGCCGTGAGAGAGGCCGGAGGCACGCTCGATTTGACGTGCAATCTGAGTGGCTGTTCCTTTAATTCTGTTCATCAAATCCGCGCTTTCCTCCAGTCCAAACATAGAGGAGAGGAGTTTAAACGGGTCCTCCACACTGCCACCGCGCGGGACATGGGTTGTAATGCTTCCTTTACCTGCCAGTCTGGCACCAATTCCGGTAACGCTCCACGAGCCGCGGGCATTTTTTTGTATCAGAATACGCAGGTCAAACGGTTTTTTCTGATAGTTTGCCAGCTCGATACCTTGCTGAATGATATAAGGTGAATTCGCTGCTTCCCGGCGGATACGTCCCCACAGCTGGGATAAGGACACGGATTTGTAGGTTACGCTTTTTTTATCATGCTGAATGGTCAGCCTGTAGGCCATTAGATGCTCTGGCCGAAATTTGAGAATCATAATCCCCTTTCCGGCCTTGCCATTTTCCGGCTTGAGATACAGGTAGGGATACGCAGACAGCATCTTGCCCAAGGAAGACAGGCTGTTTAACCGTTTGGTTGCCGGAACGAGCTGACGAGTGGATTCCGAGGCACGCAGCCATTTGAACAATTCCCACTTGTTAAAAAAGCCCGGATTGTACAGCTCGACGCCAGAAGTGTGTGAAATCTCCTCCAGCTTTGTGCGAACAGAAGGTTTTAGCTCATATTTGCGGTAAGGGATACGATTATAAATGACCTGTGGAAGCGGGAAATTTTGCTCCTCCCACGTTTGTAGGCTTTTGTTGAAGATATAGCCCTTGACCGTTTCAGCTGTCAGCTTCAGGTCCCTGACGGTAACGATGTACACCTGGTAGCCCATCCGTGTTCCTGTTTCAAGGATATCCCTAAAGTTACGCTGATTCCCTTTGAAGAATTGCCCCTCGTCGTGCACGGTCAATACAGCAACGACTGGTTTTTGCTCCGCCTGAGTTTTCATAGTTCCTCTTTTCTGCGGAATTTACTGAGGTAAAGGCAGTGGTCTAAAATATGCTCCACGGATGCTTTACCCTCCGCACGCAAAGATGGATGCTGGAAAATGGATCGACCGGGCTTGGAGTTGGCTTCAAACATCCATACCTTCTCCTGCTGATCAATCCCCAGATCGAAGCCGATTTCACCCAGCAGATGCTGGTGATGGTTCTCAATGGCTTCCGCAAGCGTAACCGCTGCATTTTTGGCACGCGAAAGCACCTCGTCCGCCCGGTCTCCAAATACCCGTTCCAGCGCTTGCTCCGGTGTCATCAGGGAGCCGCCGTTTTTAATATGAGTCGTGACACTGCCACGTCCGGCTTTTTTGGCTCCAATTCCGACGACGACCCATTGGTTATTGCCGTTCTTGTGCATGTGAAACCGGAAATCAATCGGGCAATTGTCAATCTCGATCAGCTGAATTCCCTGCTGAATGACGTAGCCTTTTAACGTCTGGCCCTGATTGGAGTGAAGCATGCGGAGCATAGAGTTAAAAGAGTTAAAGCGCAGCAATACATTGCCATTTTTTTTACGGTACCTTACAAAATAACCTTGCTTGGGCACATGGGAAAGCCGGTAGATCCCTTTGCCAAGACTGCCTCCGCTTGGCTTGTAATAAGCAAATTGATGACGCTCCAGCATGCTTCGGATTCGTTCAGAACTGGGATTCATATAGGACTCAGGGACATAGCGGTTGACTTCCGGATTGCTTTCCAGCAGATGATAGATATCTGATTTATTAAAAAAGCTCCAGTTAAAAAAAGGAATCCGTTTGCGGGAAAACCGTTCGCGCAACTGATTAATTGTGGGTGAAAAATCAGCACGGCGGCTCGGTAAACGATTATAAATTACATCCGGCAGAGATACGTGTTTACGGGTGAAACCCCCGTTGGATGACAGAAAATAGCCGTTAATCGTATCATTTTGCCAGTTGATATCCCGAGGGGTGAAGGCAAAAATATAAGATTTTTTGCTGCCCTCCTTCAGCAGTTGCTTAATAAAGGTCGTGCGTGATCCAAAAGGGCGAGTGGTGGAGGAGGTGCCGTCAGACAGCACTCCAATCAACGGCCCTAGCTGTACTTCGCCGTCCTGATTCCGCAAATTGATGGGCCCGCTTTTGGGTACACGGATTGCATTACGCAAGCCGGAGGTCAGGTATAAATGACGACCCGTTTTTTGAATCGGTTTTATGGTGGCGGGAATCTGATCCTTACCGAGTCGCAGGCGAATGGACTTGGCTCCGGATAATTTAAGGCTTTTCAACAAGGTGGTGGATATATAAGCCACCTTGTCGGGCTGCTGCGAGAAATGCACATTACAATGCGTTAGACTCATCTGTTTATCCTCCTATACCGTATGTTCAAGGGAGGCACCCGCGCCCTGCGGCCCCGTCGCTTTGGATTGGGTCATTAAATATCGGGCATACTCGAGTGGGCGGTTGATCGACCGAAAAGCACACTCCGGCTCGCGGATCTGAAAAAAGGAAGCCCGACCAGGCCGGGAATTAACCTCCAATAGCCAGATGTTCCCATCCCGATCAATACCATAATCAATTCCCAGCTCGCCAAGGCGGCCATATCGTTCCTCCAGCGCCCCGGTAATGGTCAGGGACAGCTTTAGCATCTGCTCCATGATGAGACGTGTGCTGTCTACGCCAAATTGTTCACGAAGGTAAAGCTCTGCCGGATGCGCTTTGCCTCCACCGTGCAGATTGGAAGTCAGAGTTCCTTTCCTGCCTTCTCTCACGGCAAAGCCCGTCAGGCACCAGAGGCCGTGGCCGTCCTTTTGCAGGAGTGCGCGGACATCGAAGGGATGGCCGCTTTGGCTCGTTAATTTCAAATAAGGCTGCACGATGTAGGCGCGTTTGTGTGCTATCCCGTTGATCCAAGTCAAGCCTGCATCCAGCTCGGAAAACAAACGCCGGAACGGGCGGTTTCGGGAGTCTCTGCCCCGTACAAGCAGTCTTCGTTCTCCTTCCGCCAGGTGGAGATACAGCGTTCCCTTTCCGTGTGTTCCGGCCTGCGGCTTCATAAACAGCCTCGAATGGCGGCGCAGCCATTCTGCAAGCTGACCCGTGTCTCGGTAAGGTACCGTAGGCGGGACAAAGGGACGCACCTCATCTACCGCGTGCAGAGCGCGGTATACCTGCCACTTGCCGGGCAAGTTGCGCGACCAGTAGAGGAGTTTGCGTGACTTCTGCTTTGCCATGTCTTTCAGCTTGTGTCCCACATGCTGGCTCTCATGAACATGGAAACAGCGGTTATACACGATATCCGGCAGGGGAAAGCGACCGGATGCCCACACTCCGTTACGATAAGCATAACCTCGTATAGAATGATTTTCAGGTGAAACTCCTTCGGCGGTAAACGCCAATACACGGAGACCGGAACGCCTGCCCAATAAGCTTAGCCTGCGGCAAAAATCAGCTTCGGTTATGGGGGGGACGGCGGTCTGATTCCGGCTAACGAGCACGCCCAGCGTGCCTGGCACGACAAGAGACACCGACAACAGCTCCTTTGGCAGCCGGACTCTGGAAGAGTGAAATTCATTTGAAACCGGCTGAATAACAGCAATAATCAATCATTTTTTTCACGGACGGACGGGTTTTCTGATCATTTAATGGAGTATTGTCATTTTTCGACGGTTTGGAATTGACCTCCAGCAGCCAGATGCGGCCTGTGTTGTCGATGGCCAGATCAATACCAAATTCCGCAAAATGGGCGGGGATCGCCTTCTCAACTCCGCTTGCGATATTCAGGGCTGCTGTCTTGAGCAAGTGAGGGCCAGTCGATTTGATCGCCGCGGGCAATGTAGTTTTAGCCAGCGCTTCTTTGACCGTACTCAGCGTGCCGCCTCGCGCCAGATTGGATACAAAGTGGCTCCCCCCGGCAATCCGGGCCACAATGGAGGTCACCGTCCAAGCCCCGGTTGCATTTTTTTGCACGAGCGCACGAAAATCGACCGGACGCTTACCGTGATCAATCAGGGTGAGTCCCTGCTGCACCTGAAAGCGTGTTGTTTTCATTTTTTCGGCCAGGCTTTTGTACAGCTTCTCGACACTGGCATACGTTTTCTTGCGGGGTGTCCCCGCTGTCGTAGCCAGCGTGGTAAAGGTACCGTCCGCTTGCTTGTTAATCCGCATGATGCCTTTGCCCAGACTCCCGCGAACTGGCTTAAGAAAAATGGCGGGATACTGGGTGCACATTTTTTTGAATACGGCCAGGGTTTGCAGCAAGTGAGACTCGGGTAAATACTTGCGCAGGGAAGCGTTAGATTTAAGCGCATCAAACACTTCATTCTTATCCAGAAACTTTTCATTAAAAATAGTTGTCCCGTATTGCGATTTTACTTCTTTCATGAAATGCTGTACGCTAGTTCTGTTCTCGAGTTTGCGAGAGGTAAGTCGGTTATTGACGACATCGCCAACAGGCATGGCCGCCTTTTTCCAGCTTCCGTCGTACACCCATCCCTGAACCCGACCGGGCTGGCGTCCGATATGCTCCGGGGTGAAGAAATACACATATGCTCCTTGTCTGCGACATTCCCCGACCAGTTCATGGCAGAACAGGGTGATTGGCCCGAAGGGCTTATCGGGCTGTTCGGGATAGTCCCGGCTGACCAGCACGCTAATAAGCGGGCCCACTCGAAGTGTCCGGCGGCCTCGGCTGTAGGTTACTCGCAGCTCACAATTGGATTGAATACCCATTTTACGGGCCAGCACGCTTCCCACACGTAGACCGCTGTAGCGGGGCACCGAAATGACGGTAACCTCCTGGCGGAACGAACCGAAGGCGAGCTGAACGGGGTGGCCTGCGGATATTTTCCATCTGCGGAGTAAGGACTCGCCGACCATGAGTACATCATCCTGCAAGATGCCCGATCCGATGATTTGAATCGTTGTTTTTTTGATGGACATCGTGGATCTCCTTCCGGGCAGCAACTTGATGTCTTGAAAGTAACGGGAAACGTAATGGGCTGTAATAGCACTGATTTATCATATGAGGACATATATCCCTTGGTGATTGACGGACAATGTGAAATCTTAAACACGAACTTGTTTGGAGGAATGAAACATTATGAATATCTATGACAAAGCCCATGATTTAGCTAAAGCATTAAAGGAAAGCAAAGAGGTGGAGGAAATTACGGCAGCCATGAAGCTGATTGAAGCGGACCCGGAAGCCAAGCAAATGCTCGATGATTTCCGTCAGCGCCAAATGGAAGTTCAGCAACGAATGATGAGCGGCGATATGCCGGCGCAGGAAGAAATGGAAAAGATGGAAAAGCTGTTCGAAGTCCTCAGTCTGAACCTCAATATCCGTCGTTTGTTCGACGCTGAGCGCCGCCTGAGTGTGATCATTGAGGACGTTAACAAAATTATTTCGGACAGCCTTCAACATTTGTACGGTTCGTCTATGTAAGTTTGTCTCATATTCCTTCCTGTCCGCTCATAGACTAGATACATAGAGTCACAGGGAGAGGAAGGGGTACGATTGGGTTCACTTAAAAAATGGAAACACGGTTTGTACACACTGATTGCGCTGGCTATGGTGTTTGTTGCATTACCGCGCATCTCGCTTGCAGGCGGTTTGAACTGGGTCAATGGCTTTGGGATCTTTTGGGTACTTTTTGCGCTGCTGATCATCGGGGCTAACCTCCATTTTTTGCTGGGTGTTGATGAGGAGAAGCTCAAGATGCTGGATCGTGTGCGGCGGGCCAAAATGCAGCAGTGGCAGATGAAGTGGGATAATAAAACAGACAAAGGCAGCATGCTGTGAATTTTCCAAGCACGGTAAAGAAGCGGTCCCTTGATTAAAAGGGGGATCGCTTTTTGCCATGTCCGAGGCAGGAATGTCCGGTAGAGAGAGTATCTCTAGCGGATGTTTTATTTTGTAGGAGCTGAGGGGGCAGGGATGATCGTATAGGCTTTCGCACAGCGTGGCGAATTACGTATGGAAGTGACAAGATTATGGCTACAAGGCTTTGTGGGGACGCCCAGTGAACAACTGATGTCTGTCCTCAAGCACAACGGTATTCATAATGCGCTGACGTATTGTATTATCGACGTGTGTGAGATCAAGCAAATCCCTGATGATGTTATAGCCATAGTTGAATTCATAGAATTTGTTCGAATAGGGCTGAATGATAAGTGTGGTTCCTTCCAAGCTCATAATATGCTCAAGATCAGCGCCTTCTGGAATGTTGGTGCGCCGAATGATCTGAATTTCAGTGAGGTCTGGTTGCAGCCCTTGTGCATGTATGACAGCAAGAATGTCTACAATCGCCTGTCCGAAACGCTGTGCTTGTATCGCAGATACGCCTTTATATTGCAAAGACAGCTCCCCGATCTGTGCTTGCCTGTAAGGAGCTTGAGCTAATTGCTTATCCTCTAGCGCCTGACCTACGGGGATGAGCAGATAGGCAGCCAGGATCAGGGCATTTATGAGCAGCAGCCAGCGTCCAGCCTTGGTAGGCCAATCAAAGTGTTGCCACAAATAAAAGCCAAGCATAAGCATGCTGAATAGTGTAATGGCGGCTATATTGCTCATATCTGGAAAATCGGGATACATAAAGTTCAGGGTAGGAGCGACATAATGAATGCGTTCCAGCCTGTAACCGTGCATAACCATGAACAGAAAGTAGACAATCACACTGCAGGCTAATGCATATCGAAATGGAAAGATGCTACAAACAAAAGCGAAAGCAATGGCAAAGCAGGTGAACTCTAGGATGGTCATGACTAGCAGAACTGTTGGTGTCGTCTCATACACCGTTTTGGTTAATACGAGTAGTAGCCCGCATGCAGGTAGTGTACATACGAGGCTGAACAGCGTGTAATGCAGGGCAATAAGCATGGGATGACGCCCTGATAAGCTGACAAAGTGATTCATACGATATTTGCTGTGCAACTTTAATACACTTAGCGTCAGATTCGTGATGAACAGACCATACAAAGGAAAGGTAATGGGAACCTCCTCGACAGTAAAAATTATCTTGCACAGGAACAGCAGTAGCAATCCCACGTAATAGGCCCAGATATGTTCGCTGTTCCAAAGCACAGCCAGCCAGATACGCCACATACGGATCATCGTGGAATCACCTGTTTCCTGAACAGGGAGGCACTCCACCACAATGCCAATATACTCCACAAGAGCAGCAGGCAGCGTAGGAGAATAAAGGAAGGCTGCAGAATCATTTCTCCAATAAAATCCGGGTTAAACCATAGCGCAAGCATAGGCTTCCGCTCGCTTTATGGGCTGCCAGCAGCCAATACCCTGAATCGAACAAAAGCATACATCCAGTTATGAGCAGCCAGACGGCAGCGATTTTCGCCAGAAAATACAAAGTAGGTTGGCGTAGATAGAAGACAATCGTACTCCGCTCAAAGGAACGCAAGCGCCCATTCCAAATGGATTGTACCAGCACAGGCGCGAGAATCACCATAAAAAGCATCTGCAGCTGCAGCATGGAAAGCCAATCCAGTTCAAATGAGATTGTCTTTTCTAAATAAAGGGTTGAGAGGGGCAAAAGAGTTAAAAAAAATAACATGCAAATAACCATGATTTGTTGCTTCAGCAGGAATCTCAAACTGAATCTAAGTTGAATCCAAAATTCATTCATAGTGCCCCTTCTTTCTATTCGCGTAGATATAGGCATGCTCAAGCGTAGCTTCCAGAGGAAAGCTATTCGGTACGGGTATGTCTGCAAGATAACGAATTTCTACACCATCAGCAGTGGCTTGCGAGGAGATAATCATCGTACTGCGCTGGATTTCATCCGGTACAATGGCTCCCCGATACAGCCAGACCTTTCCTTCTACGGTTGCGATGAAGGCAGGAATATCGCCCATATACTGTACCTTTCCTGCGTGCAAGACCAGTACATGCTGTGCGGTGAGCGCGATATCCTCAACAATATGTGTAGACAAGATAATAATACGATCACTAGCTAACGTAGTGAGCAGTTGACGGAACGATACACGCTCTTGGGGATCAAGTCCAACGGTAGGCTCGTCCACAAGAAGCAGCTTGGGATCGCTGATCATGACTTGGGCAATGCCTAGTCGCTGCTTCATGCCGCCGGATAATGCACGGAACCGCTTCTTGCGCTGTTCTATGAGCCCGACTTGTTCAAGCTTTTGCTCTATCTCACGCTTTCGTTGGGAATGCTGCCGTACCCCCTTTAACTGGCATACATAGTCCAAAGCCTCTTCTACCGTGACGTTTGGGAAAAAATCAAATTTTTGCGGCAAGTATCCGATTTGCTTGCGGATGGTATATATGTCTTATTCAACACGGAGATGGCCATACTGCACACGTCCCTTGTCGGGACGGATCAGCGTAGCGATGATCTCCATAAGAGTCGTTTTACCTGCGCCGTTCTCCCCTAATAAACCAAGCACTCCGTGCGTGCTGATCTCAAAAGAGATATCATTGAGGACGGGGGAATCGTATGTTTTCGATAATTCTGAAACTGTTATTTTCATATGAAGGCACCTGCTTTGTGATATAGTTAATCATAAATCGTTAAAATTCATATTATGATGGCTTAAAGGAGTTCAAGAATCGGAAAGTTTTATAACCTCATCAACTAATCCCATAGGTATAGCATCATGACAGGCTAGAATTATGGTTTTTTGTTTTATACTTTTTAAGTAATGTATTAATTCAAAAGCGATTTGTTTATTTTCTGTATCAAGTGCAGAGGTTATTTCATCAAACAAATAAATTTCAGCATCTACTAATAAAGCTCTGGCAAGAGAAAGCTTTTGTTTTTGTCCACTTGAGTATGTAAAAATATTTTCATCTATTTGAAATAAAGTATTAGTATCAGATGCATAGACATATTGTTCAAAATCATGTTTCAAAAACTTCATTGTTTCTGTTACAACTTCTTCATCCCAGATTTTCCACTTAACCGCTCCCCCTAAACTTTGATGTTAATTCAATTCATTTTATCAGTGTTAAAATTGTGTTATTCCGAGAAACTCTTTGAAATCAGAAATTTCTCGGAATAAATAATTACGATGCAATAGCATACTTTAAACTTTTTTTCTAACCATCAGAATCACTTCTTATACATAATTCAGAGCCACCAGTACATCTCCAGTCAAGGGCATCACATTCGTTGCAATAATCTCTTGCTTCGCAAGTCCAGCATGTTTTTGCAAGTGAGATTTCTTTGCTGAATCCCTTGTTCACTTTTTTGATTATTTTACCACTTTTTGAGTGTACTGGAAAATTCAAAATTTATTCTATCACTGAAGATTGATTAACTATGTGAGGGAAGTCACAATATTTGTATTAAATAATTAATACTAGTTATAAGGATTTGGACAGTGAAAAGTTTTCAACCTTAATAAGCTAGCAGATCCGCGTCGTTATGGGCTTTTTCCTGCTTGGATGGAACAATCTGTTCGTCGTTCACCTGCTTTAAGAGGGGCGCTTCTCCCCTGTGCAGATATCGCTTGAGCCTTGGCATTGACATGCTCCAGAACCGATATCCGAAAGCGTCAATGAGTTGCTTCATTTCCCGGAAGGTGTATTCAATCTTGAAGCGGTCGTCATAGGCTATAAAGTATGAAGCTCCTTTGAAATATGGGTAAATATGCTATAATAGATATGGAATGATACAGAATGATACAGATTGAACGTTGGGGGTGTTACAGAGTTGGACGGGCTGGATGAAGCAGTTACGAAGCATGAGCAGTTATTGCGTCATATCGAGCAGTTGAAAATAGGCTCCAAAATTTCTGTACGCAGGCTGGCCAAAGAGATGAGCGTCAGCGAAGGAACGGCCTATCGCGCCGTGAAGGAAGCGGAGAATCTGGGAATTGTTATTACCAAGGAACGAATTGGAACGGTTCGGGTGGAGAAGCGGCCGCGCGGTTTGTCCGAGCAGCTGACCTTTGCAGATGTCGTGAATATCGTAGAAGGACATGTGCTGGGCGGAAGCGAGGGGCTGGAGAAGCCTTTGCATAAATATGTCATTGGGGCGATGCGCGAGGAGGCGATGGCCCGTTATATTGACGCAGGCAGCCTACTGATCGTAGGTAACCGGGAGGATGCGCATTCTCTTGCATTGGAGCAGGGAGCGGGCGTGCTGATTACCGGGGGCTTTGGTACGAGCCGGGAAGTCAAACAGCTGGCCGACCAGATCAGTCTGCCGATTATTTCCTCGCGCCATGATACCTTTACTGTGGCTTCCATGATTAATAGAGCGATATTTGACCGTTTGATCAAAAAGAAAATTATGCTGGTTGAGGATATAGCGGCAGGTAAACCAAAGGTGCTGACGTTAAAAATCAACAGCACGCTTAGCGAATTTGAAGAGCTTTCGAAGACGACCGGGCAGCATCATTTTGCTGTAGTTGATGAATGGAACCGCTTAATAGGCATCGTCAGTCGCAAGGATGTGGAAGGACTGCAGCCGGAGCACACGATGGACAAATGTCTGATCCGCAATCCGGTAACCGTCACCTATCAGACTTCGTTGGCCTCAGCCGCGCAGATAATGGCGTGGGAAGGTGTGGATTACTTGCCGGTTGTAGACCGCAACCGCAAACTGTTAGGGTCTGTCACACGGCGTGAGGTGCTGGAGGCGCTGCGTAATGCCCAGAAACAGCCGCAGCTGGGGGAGACGTTCGACCAGCTGATTTGGAACGGGTTTGCCGAGGAGCGGAATGAGGACGGCTCGTTATTTTTTCGCGGCTTTATCATTCCGCAGATGGCGACCCATTTGGGTACGATTTCGGAAGGCGTACTGGTTAACGTCATGACACAGGCGGGTTATCGGGCGGCAAGAGACATGAGCGGCAAGGATTATGTACTCGACAATTTGATGACTTATTTTATCCGGCCGGTACAGATTGAAGATGCAGTCGTTCTGCGTCCGCTGCTGCTTGATATGAGTCGCCGCACCTGCAAGTTGGAAATTTCCATTTTACGGGAAAACCAATTGGTATGCAAGGCGGTAATGACGCTTCAATCCATTGAACACGGATAAACGCCAATGGATTGGAGTGAAGAGCGGGGCATGAAAAAAATAGGCTTAGTGACTTTCGGGAAGCTTTTCCTTCGCCTCCAGCCAAATTTGCAGCACACCTTCCATCACAAGCATCGTTTTGACCTGGATCGTATATTCCTTGTCACGAACGGTGTATTTTTTTTGATTCAGCAGCATGCGTACCAGCTTGCTGTCGGAGTCAATCTCGAACATATCTCTGCCGCGCAGCACCTCCAAATCTCGAATGACGCGGCGAAGAAGCTCTTTCAGGTTAATAGAGTCTATTTTTTCAGCCGACGTTTCCTCCGCGATCAGCTTGATTTCCTTGACAACGGTCTGGCGATTGCTGTATTTGCGCAGTGTTTTGTTGTCCTCTTGAGCCTGCTGGAGCCGGAATTGAAGATCCTGATTGTTTTTCCACAGCTCATTGAAGCTGACATGCCAAATGACATTGTAGACCATCCCCCCGGCAATCATACCGAGTACAAAAACCGAGGATATTTGCATAAAAGGGCGAAGACGCTCGAAGGGAGGCACTCTCATGATCTTTCCACCTCACGGACGTCCGTTTCCGCACACCCATTTGACCAGCTCTGTGCCCATATGAGCGCCCAAAAAGGCGAAAATCAAATACAGTACTTGCTTAATGGCAGGTGATAGATTGCCATCTATCATATTGCTCTCGATGACCCGGATTGGGTCCATCGTCCCTCCTACAGCAGCGGCAAGCGCCCATATTTTTATTCTTCCGGCAACCTCCAGCATCGTCTGGGTAGGCGGCTGAAGAGCTATCACCGCTCCCATTCCGCCGAGCATGGCTCCCCCGAGCACGATGCCGAAGGCGATGAAGAAATCGAGTATCGCTTTGGATATAAAAGTGCTCATGCTCTGTTCCTCCTTGTGTGTATACATCAGGCCCGCGCTTGTCTGCCCGGGTTCTGTACTTTTATTGTATGGGCGCTACTAACGCGGATATGATAAAATAGTTTGAAGAAAAACCAGCGGTGAAAGGAAGAGAAGCGCATGAGTTCATTTGTGCATTTGCATGTTCACAGCGAGTATAGCCTGCTGGACGGCGCGGCTCGTACCGCGGAGTTGGTCAAACAGGCTTCGGCTTACGGAATGAAGGCGCTTGCCCTTACGGACCACGGGGTCATGTATGGCGCTATTCCTTTTTATAGAGCGTGTGTGGAAAACAGCATTAAGCCGATTATCGGGTGTGAGGCCTATATTACAGCAGGTTCGCGCAAGGAGCGTGGAAGCCGAAAGGACCAGCCTATATATCATTTGATCTTGCTTGCCAAAAATAAAACAGGCTATCAAAATCTGATGAAGCTATGCTCCATCGGCCATTTGGAGGGCTATCACTACAAGCCGCGCATCGATATGGAAGTGTTGGCTGCCCATCATGAAGGCATCATATGCCTGAGTGCATGCCTGGGTGGAGAAGTACCGCAGCATTTGCTTCATGGCCGGGAAGCTGAAGCAAGGCGGGCAGCCGAGCGTTACCGCAGCATCTTTGGTGGTGATTTTTATCTCGAGCTGCAGGATCACGGTTTGTCGGAGCAAAAGCGTGTAAACCCTCTTTTGATTGCGCTGGCAAAGGAATTGGATATTCCACTGGTGGCGACAAATGACGTGCATTATCTGACCGAGCCGGATGCAGACGTCCAGGACGTTCTGATCTGTATCGGGACAGGCAAGACGGTTGACGATGAGGAGCGATTGCGCATACCGACACGGCAGTTGTATATGAAAAGCCAGGAAGATATGATCCGCTTGTTTCCGCATGTGGAAGAAGCCATTGCCAATACGGTGCGTATTGCTGAACAGTGTGAACTGGAACTGGAATTCGGCCAGTCCATTTTGCCTGAATATCGCCCGCTGCCTGAAGGCATGACTTCGTCATCCTATTTGCGCAGTCTGTGCATGCAGGGGCTGGAGCATCGCTACGGAAGTGATCCCGGATGGGAGCAGCCGGAGGAACGTGAAAAGCTGGATCAACGGCTGAACTATGAATTGAATACGATCGATAGTATGGGCTTTAGCGATTATTTTCTGATCGTATGGGATTTTATTGCTTTTGCTCATCAGCATAAGATTGCAACCGGGCCGGGACGAGGTTCCTCGGCAGGCAGTTTGGTTGCCTATGTGCTTAACATCACGAATGTCGATCCGATGAAATACAATCTGCTCTTTGAACGGTTTCTGAATCCTGAGCGGATCAGCATGCCGGATATCGATATTGATTTTAGTGACGAACGGCGCGACGAGGTTATTGACTATGTAGTTCAGAAATACGGAAACGAGCATGTCGCGCAAATTATTACTTTTGGAACGCTGGCGGCAAGGGCCGCAGTTCGTGACGTCGGGCGTGTGTTAAATGTACCGTATGGCGAGGTGGACAAGGCAGCGAAGCTGATTCCGGCCCAGCTCGGAATGAACATCCGCCATGCGCTGGAGATTACTCCGGAGCTGAGAACGCTGTACGAAACGAAGCCCAAGACACGTGAACTGCTGGATATGGCGATCAAAGTAGAGGGGATGCCCCGTCATGCCTCGACCCATGCTGCGGGTGTCGTTATTTCGCGGACCCCATTGACCGATGCGGTTCCGCTTCAGGAGGGAAGCGAAGGGGTTCCCCTTACGCAATATTCAATGGAAAATCTGGAGCGGATCGGTTTGCTCAAAATGGATTTTCTCGGATTGCGTACGCTCTCTATTATTGAACGCTGTATGCGTTGGATTGCAGAAGAACACGGGCAAGCGCCTGATTTTAGCCGTATCCCTGATAATGACCCGCACACCTACGATCTGCTGGGCAAAGGAGATACAGGCGGGGTATTCCAGCTTGAGTCGGCTGGTGTACGCCGGGTGCTCAAGGATTTAAAGCCGAGTGTATTCGAGGATGTCATCTCTGTACTGGCTTTGTATCGTCCCGGTCCGATGGGCTTTATTCCTAACTTTATACAAGCCAAGCATGGACAGGTTGAGGTTACTTATCCGCATCCCGATCTTGAACCGATCCTGAAGGATACGTACGGCATTATCGTGTATCAGGAGCAAATCATGCAGATTGCTTCGCGCATGGCGGGCTTTTCACTGGGAGAAGCCGATCTGTTGCGCCGTGCTGTGTCCAAGAAAAAGCGCGAAGTCCTGGATCTGGAGCGCGGCCATTTTGTGAAGGGCAGTGTCAAGCAGGGGTACACGGAGGAGGAATCTGAAAGGGTTTACGACATGATTGTCCGTTTTGCAGACTATGGTTTCCCGCGTGCCCATGCGGCTGCTTATGGCGTGCTGGCATTCCAGACGGCATATCTTAAGGCCCATTACCGCGTACAATTTATGGCGTCGATGCTGACAGCCGTCATGGGAAGTCACCGTAAAGTGGCAGAATATGTAATTGAATGCCGTCGTATGAATATAGAGGTGCTGCCGCCTGATGTGAACGAAAGCGGGGTGCTGTTTACCCCGTTGCAGCAGGGGAACATCCGCTTCGGATTGGCCGCGATTAAAAATGTCGGCACACAGGCGATGGAAAGCATTCTTGCTGTTCGCAAGGAACGGCCGTTTGACAGCCTGCTCGATTTTTGCCGGCGTGTGGACTTGCGGGTGTGTAATAAGAGAGTCATTGAATCGCTCATTCAGGCAGGGGCCTTTGATTCGTTGACAGGGCACAGGGCACAGCTGCTTGCCATGCTGGACGAAACGGTGGATGCAGCCGTTAAATGGCGCAAGGAACGTGATGATCTGCAAATTGACATGTTTGGTTTTGTGGAAATGCCCAATTGGGATATCGAATATCCCGATGTGCCGAAGTTCAGTGCGGGCCAGCAGCTCGAACTGGAACGTGAGCTGCTGGGGCTATATCTGTCCGGGCATCCGCTGGATGATTTTGAGACGCTGCTGGAAAACAGCCAGGCGGACCGTCTGATGGAGCTGGGCGATGTGCCGGATGAAACGGTCGTTGTGACCGTTGGCATGGTGGTGTCACTCAAGACAATTACGACCAAGCAGGGTAAGGCCATGGCCTTTATAGAGCTGGAGGACCAGGTAGAGCGCTGTGAGGTAGTGCTGTTCCCTGAGGTGTGGAAGCGAAGCCAGCAGTGGATCGAAAAGGGAGCGCTGCTGGCGCTGCGTGCCAAAATGCAGCAGCAGGACGAGCATTTCAAGCTTCTTGCGGATGAAACCGCGCCGTTAGCCGAAGATTCGCTGGCACGGCTCCTTAAGCGTCGTAGCACCGGGATGCGTCCACTTGCCGCAGCCGGGGCATCCGTACCAGCGGCTGGCTCCCCAGCCGGGGGAGCGCAGCGCGTGCCGTCGGCAGCCGCAACATCCCCGTCGCAGCCGAAGCCGACTCGCCCCGCCACGGGCGCTTCATCAGGCTCCGCCGCCGAAGCGGCTCCGGGCGGGCAAGCTCCGGCTCCGCGCAGTCCGGAGCGGGCGGCACGTCAGCGGGTGTTTGTCAAAATCACCCGCGAGGCCGAGGAGGACGCCAGCTTGCTGGTCAGCCTCAAGGCGCTGCTGCAGGAGCATCCCGGTGCGGTGCCTACCGTGCTCTTTTATGAGAGCAGCCAGCGTTTGCTGGCCTTGAGCGATGCGTACAGCATCAAGCCTTCGCCGCGGCTCTTTGATCAAATGGAGTCCATGCTGGGGAAAGGCACGGTAAAAGTCAAATGACGGACATGCTTTAATGAACATTTTCCTTCCCTCTCGCATACACTTGGAAAACTGGCGGGACAGAGCTTCAGCACGTATCCTGCACACATGAGGTCCCGTGCGGTGGAAGAATAGAACTGTACGGTGAAGGCAGGAGGGAAAATATGTCCTATGAATATGCAGAAAACCTGTTAAATCGTAGAGGTATTTGCCTTGAGTCCATTGCGGACATTGTTTATCAGCTGCAGCAAAAATATTATCCTCATTTGACCAAGGAAGAATGTATGGACAGTGTCAAAGCGGTTTTGCAAAAGCGCGAGGTGCAATATACGTTGTTCACAGGCATTGCGCTTGATGAGCTGGCCGAAAAAAAACTTCTTCCTGAGCCGCTGCAAGCCATTATGGAGGCAGACGAGCCGCTGTATGGAGTGGACGAGACACTTGCTCTTGGGATTACCAGCGTGTATGGTATGATCGGCCTTACCAGCTTTGGGTATCTGGATAAGGAAAAGACGGGAATGATCGAGCAACTGAACCAAAAAGGCAATGGTATTCACGTATTTCTGGATGATCTCGTCGCTGGCCTGGCCGCCGCTGCGTCCTCGCGTATTGCCCATCGGAGCCTTCACGCCAAGCATTATCCTACACCGCTGGATGCTTGACTGGACTGTATGAACAAAAGCTGCCAAAGCTTCTAGGCCCTCCAGATGATCTTGAATGAGCAGGAGGGCTTTTGTTGCGGGAAAAAAGTAAGGTATGTTATCATGAGTCTATTATATGGACTCAGAACTTGAGGCTTAGGGGGTAGAAACAAGGCATGTGGACGGTGATTTACATTGCACCGACGGCCAAGCTGGCTGACATGATTAAGCTCAAACTGTCTGAAGAAGGTTTCATGGTGCAGACCCGGGCCGTTAGCGCGTCCAAGCAACAGTTTGAGATACTTGTGCCTTCGGGTGAAGTCGAAGAAATACAGGAAGTGCTTAATTCGATTTTGCGCCCTTGAGTCCACGAGCGGCGGAAATGATACAGCAGCATGAATGGAACAAAGGATCGCACGATCGGCGGTAATGTTGTGCAACAGGCGTTGACGTGTGTATGAGCATAATGCATAGAGATGCTGCACAGACGGCAGAGGACCTTGTATCGGTTACGGCTGACAAATAAACGGCTGGAGAGGTGTAGTTGTGTTTAAAGATTTATTCCAAAAGAAGCGTAAATACGCGACGATCCCTTCGAATCGGGCGTTGAGCGGCGATCAATCGGACATGCCGGATCGTCCCAAACGGGAAATTCCCGAAGGTCTTATGACCAAATGTGGCAAGTGCGGAAGCATTCAATACAGCAAAGAGCTGGAAAAAAATTTAAAGGTGTGTCCGGTATGTGGATACCATATGCGTCTTAATGCGATGGAACGCATACGCATGGTGCTCGACGAAGACACATTTACGGAATATGATGGTGATATGGTTTCAGTTGATCCGCTGGATTTTCCGGGATACGCGAGCAAGCTGGAGCAGCAGACGCTGAAATCCGGCTTGCGAGAGGCTGTCGTTACAGGCGACGGCTTTATTCATGGACTTCCTGTTGTCGTAGCGGTGATGAGTTTTGACTTTTTTACAGGCAGCATGGGCTCGGTCGTGGGGGAGAAAATTACCCGTGTTATTGAACAGGCGATTGTCAAGCGTTTGCCGCTTATTATTTTCTCCACATCTGGCGGGGCGCGTATGCAGGAGAGCATTCTGAGCTTGATGCAGATGGCCAAGACAAGTGCGGCTCTCGCACGTCTGGATGAGCAGGGATTGCTTTATATTTCCGTTATCACGGATCCAACTACAGGTGGAGTATCCGCTAGCTTTGCTACGCTTGGAGATATTAATATCGCTGAGCCGGGAGCTGTATTTGGTTTTGCAGGCCGTATCGTCATTGAACAGACCATCAGACAGAAACTACCGGATGATTTTCAAACTTCCGAATTTAATTTGCAGCACGGACAATTGGATTTGGTTGTACACCGCAAGGAACTGCGTGATACCCTTGGGCAGCTGCTGGATTTACACAGTGTGAAAGGGGTGGAATAGATGGCTGGCGAATTGCCTTATGAAAAGCCCCTGGTCGAGATGCGACAGAAGATTGAAGAACTCAAGCAATTCGGGCAGGATAAGCAGATTGATTTTACAGACGAAATTAATCGTCTGGAGGAACGTTATCTCCAGATGGAAGAAGAAATATACGCGAACATTACAGCACCGCAAAAGATGCATCTGGCCCGTCATCATCAACGCCCCACATCTCTTGATTTGATCGAGCATGTGTTTACGGACTTTATTGAATTGCACGGCGACCGCTTGTTTGGAGACGATCTGGCGGTTGTAGGCGGAATTGCCAAGCTGAATGGTATTCCGGTGACCGTTATCGGTCAGCAGCGCGGCAAGGACACAAAGGATAACATTGCGCGGTTTTTCGGCAGTGCACATCCGGAAGGGTTCCGGAAAGGTCTGCGCCTGATGCAGCAAGCTGACAAATTTAAGCGCCCTATTATTACATTTATTGATACGAAGGGTGCTTATCCTGGTAATACAGCAGAGGAGAGAGGTCAATCGGAAGCGATTGCCCGCAATTTGCGGGAGATGGCAAAGCTTTCGGTGCCTGTTATTTGTGTGGTCATCGGCGAGGGTGGAAGCGGTGGTGCGCTTGCTTTTGCGGTCGGTAACCGGGTACTGATGCTGGAGCATGCCATCTATTCGGCTATTTCTCCAAACGGGGCAGCCTCGATCTTATGGAAGGATGCTTCCAAGGCAGATCAGGCGGCTGAAGCGATGAAGATTACGGCCAGTGACCTTCTGCGTCTGGAGGTCATTGAGGATATTGTGCCAGAGCCGAAAGGGGGCGCGCATCGCAACTATGAAGTGACTGCTGCTGCAATCAAGGAGACGCTGGAACGTCACTTAGCTGAACTGATGAATATGAGTTGCGATGAGTTGAGGGAAGACCGGTATCAAAAATTCCGGAAAATAGGTCAATACACCTTTTTGAAGCCTACTGTATCTGAGCCTATGTTGTAATAGACTAGAAAAGGTTAACCATAAATATAACGAATTTCCTATACAAATAGGAAAAAGTGTAGTAGATTTAGTTGTTGGAAAAAAGATATAAAGTAGCACCTTTGAAAATGGAGGAAAAATCCAAATGCGCAAAACTAAGATTGTATGTACTATCGGTCCTTCCAGTGAGTCGTTGGAAAATGTGAAGAAATTGATTTTGGCTGGTATGAACGTAGCCCGCTTGAATTTCTCTCACGGTGATTTCGAGGAGCATGGCAACCGGATTAAAAATATCCGTCAAGCTTGTAAGGAGCTTAACAAAAACGTTGCTATTTTGCTCGATACAAAGGGGCCGGAAATCCGGACAGGAAAGCTCGAGGTTGAACCGATCGAGCTTGTTCAGGATGAGTTCATTACGCTGACAACAGAGGAGATCCTTGGTACGAAAGACCGTATTTCCATTACCTATATGGATCTTCCATCGGACGTGGAGCCCGGCTCCACTATTCTGATCGACGATGGTCTGATCGGACTCACCGTTATTGAAGTATCAGGCACTGAAATCAAATGCCGCATCGTTAATGGCGGAACGATCAAAAGCAAGAAGGGGGTTAACGTTCCCGGCGTAGCTATCTCTTTGCCTGGTATTACTGAGAAGGATGCTAACGACATCATTTTTGGTATTGAGCAGGACGTTGATTTCATCGCAGCTTCTTTTGTTCGTAAAGCAAGTGATGTACTGGAAATCCGTGAATTGCTCGCCGAGCACAATGCAGGCCATATTCAAATTATTTCCAAAATCGAAAATCAGCAAGGTGTTGACAACCTGGACGAAATTTTGGAAGTCTCGGATGGCCTGATGGTTGCCCGTGGTGACCTCGGTGTGGAAATCCCTGCTGAAGAAGTTCCTTTGGCACAAAAGCTGATGATTAACAAATGTAACGTAGCTGGCAAGCCTGTTATTACGGCAACACAAATGCTGGATTCTATGCAGCGCAACCCACGTCCGACTCGTGCGGAAGCAAGTGACGTAGCCAATGCTATTTTTGACGGAACAGACGCAATTATGCTGTCTGGTGAGACAGCAGCGGGTAAATATCCGGTGGAATCTGTACTGACGATGTCCCGTATTGCAGAAAAAGCAGAATCTTCTCTGAACTATCGTGATTTGTTCAATAAACAAAGAACGGTGCAAGAAATCAGTATTACAGAGGCAATCAGCCAATCTGTTTCCATTTCTGCGCTTGATCTGCATGCCAAAGCGATCCTGACGTCCACGCAAAGCGGAACAACAGCGCGTATGATTTCCAAATATCGCCCTGAAGCTCCGATCGTCGCTGTGACAACACAGGAAAGAACGGTTCGCCGCCTGGCTCTGATCTGGGGTGTACATGCAGTACAAGGAAGACCGATTGTTGACACAACAGACAGTCTGTTTGACAATGCGCTGGAAGGCGGTCGCGCATCGGGCCTTGTAAAAGAGGGCGATTTGGTTGTGATTACCGCTGGCATACCGCTCGGCGCTTCCGGCTCTACCAACCTGATCAAAATTAGCTGTGTTCCTGCACAAGCCTAATTTTATCCACTTCACAATAACAAACAGCCCCTACCTTAAGGGGGACAAGCAAGCAGAGCATCCACATTGTTATGATAGGACTGCTCTTTTTTGCTTGTCTTCTAGTTTTTTATTTGAGCTCCTTCTTGCCGTATAAAAGCCAGAAATGCCTGTTGGATCATACTCTGGTGTGCATTACGTCGATATACAATGTTGATTTGATAACGGTCACGGTTTCCATCAGCCTCAGCACAAGGAAGCCATTCCACTGTTGGAACGCTGATATTATCGTTCTGTATTCCACAGGCAGGGAAGAAGGCAAGCGCATCCCCGCTGCCTACTACTTGCTTCACAGCCTCCCATGAGTTGATTTCCAGATGGGGCTTAAACTGTGCGGAGCACGAATCAACCGCAGACGCCCCGCTGTAGCTCACCCATGTATGCTTCGCCAACATATCAAGCCTGTCAGTATCCACTGGTTTGGATGCATGTACGCCTGCATTGCTGATCAACCCAACCCGATCTGAAACTACCATTTCTGCCACTGTATGCTCCGGCAGAGGGGCTTGATCGTCGAGAAATAAAAAATCAAATTCGCCCTGCTGGAATAGCTGTTTGATTATATCCGCGGGCTGAATCTCCAGTTGAATTCGGCATTCCGGGTATTTTTGAGTAAATTTAGCAATGATAGAGGGCAGAAGATATGTGCCTGATATTGACTCTGCACCCAGTTGCAATTGACACTGTGATTTTGCTGCGAGTTCATCTACAGCCTGTCTTGCTTCCTGCTCCAGGGTGATGATCTGCTTGGCGTAAGGTAGCATTTTTTTTCCGGCTTCCGTTAACATAATTCGGCCTCGTTGAAGAGAGAACAGGGGGACTCCCATTTCTTTTTCCAAGCTTTTCATATGGAAACTGACCGTGGGCTGTTTGATTTGCAAAGCTTCGGCCACATCCGTTGCCTTATGGAATTTGTCGATGAGCATCAAAATACGCAATTTCAAAATATTCATGGATTGGGACAGACCTCCTTATATGTGAAAGATCAATTATAGATTAATTATATACATGAAAATAGTTTATCTATCAATATTTTATATTTGTTTTACAAAACCACGCCGTTCGTCTAACATTCCAAGCCTACAATGAAAAAGTGCTGATGGTTATAAATAAAAAAACCGTCACTTAACGAAGGGGAGGACAATAAAAAATGTTAAAAAAATGGCCGTTCATTCTGATGACTCTCACCATGGTATTTGCACTTGCAGCTTGCGGAACAAGCAACAATGCTGCACCACAAGGAGATGCTGCGAAAGGAACAGACAAGAATGCAGCTGCTGAACTGACAGGTAACATCCTGGCTGTTGGCTCCACGGCACTTCAACCATTGGTAGAGCAAGCGGGACAAAAATTTATGGCTGTGGATAAATATAAAGGCATTTCAGTTCAAGTACAGGGCGGCGGCAGTGGTACTGGCTTGACCCAGGTTTCTGGCGGCCAAGCGGATATCGGCAACTCTGACGTATTTGCAAAAGAAAAACTGGAGAGCGGCGCGGATGAGCTTGTCGATCACAAAGTAGCAGTTGTAGCAATGTCAACAGTCGTAAATCCTAAGGTTGGCGTAACAGATCTGAAGAAAGATCAATTGGTACAAATTTTCACTGGTAAAATCACGAACTGGAAAGAAGTTGGTGGTGCGGATCAAAAAATCGTAATTGTAAACCGCCCAAGTAGCTCCGGTACTCGTGCCACATTTGAGAAATACGCATTGGGACAAAAAACAGAAGACCTTCCGGGGTCCATTCAAGAAGACTCCTCTGGTACTGTGAAAAAGCTGGTTGCTGAAACACCGGGCGCTATCGGCTATCTGGCACTGTCCTACATCGACAATACAGTAACAGCTTTGAAATACGATAGTGTTGAAGCCAACGTGGAAAATGTAGAACAAGGCAAGTATCCAGTATGGGCTTACGAGCACATGTACACCAAAGGCGAGCCAAAGGAACATGTAAAAGCATTCCTGGATTACATCCTGTCTGATGAAATCCAGAAATCCGATGTCGTAGACCTGGGATACATTCCGGTATCAGGTATGAAAGTAAAACGCGATGCTGATGGTAACATTACGAAATAAGGGGATAATTATCCTGTTCGAATGAATGCAGCAAATGCGAGTATATTTACGAAGAAGAGGCGGACTGACGTCCGGCCTCTATTCTTCGGTTAAAAGGAGTTACAGTATGGAACCAACTGAAGGGAAGGCATTCATGGAACAGAATAAACGTTCCCGAGTGATGAAAGAAAGACATTACTGGGAAGAATGGACCGGCCGCATGTATACGTCGGTTTGTGTCGTTTTTTTAGTTGCAGTCATCATCTCTATCGTATATTTTGTTGCCTCCAAAGGTGTAGCGACATTTGCAGCGAACGGAGTCAGTCTGCGTGAGTTTTTCTTTGAATCCAAATGGAGCCCGGATGGTGAGCCCGCTTCCTTCGGCGCGCTTCCATTCATTACTGGCTCTTTTGCCGTAACCATTTTGGCGGCCTTGATCGCCAGTCCGCTTAGTCTATGCGCGGCTTTGTTTATGACGGAAATCGTGCCGAAATCCGGTAAACGCATCCTTCAGCCTGCCATTGAACTATTATCCGGTATTCCGTCGGTTGTATATGGCTTTGTTGGCTTGACCGTAATTGTCCCGCTGCTGCGGAACGTATTCGGGGGACAAGGGATCGGTATCCTGGCAGGCTGCCTTGTGTTGTCTGTAATGATTTTGCCGACCATTACAAGTATTATGGCGGATGCATTATCATCCTTGCCGGGAGGGCTGCGGGAATCCTCTTATGCGCTTGGGGCTACCCGCTGGCAGACGATTGCACGCGTCATTATTCCGACACTGCTGCCGGCTCTGTTGACGGGTGTTATTCTTGGCATGGCTCGTGCTTTTGGGGAAGCATTGGCTGTGCAGATGGTGATCGGGAATGCACCGCACGTACCACACTCCTTGCTGGAATCCGCTTCGACTTTGACCAGCGTTATTACACTTAGCATGGGCAATACAGCCATGGGTTCGGTGTATAACAATGCTCTGTGGAGCATGGCGCTTGTTCTTTTGCTCATGACATTTATCTTTGTGCTGCTGGTAAGGCTGCTCGAAAGGAGAAACCGGGTTTGATAAAAGCTAAAACGACTGACAAGATTGCTACATTTGTAATCTGTTTCTTCGCTTTGTTCATTGTCGCACTGCTGGTGGGCTTATTGGGATTTATTTTGGCTCGCGGAGTAAGTCACATTTCGTTTGACTTTTTGACCAGTGCGCCTCAAACGTTACGCGCAGGTGGGGGCATTGGCCCACAGCTGTTTAACTCTGTATTTTTGCTGATCTTAACCTTGATCATTACCATTCCGATTGGCTGGGGTGCCGGCATTTACATGGCTCATTATGCAAAGTCGGGAAAAATTACAGACTTCATACGACTTGTCGTTGAAGTGTTGTCGTCGTTCCCGTCCATCGTCATCGGTTTGTTTGGACTTTTACTTATCGTAAATACGTTTAATTTCGGCTTTTCCCTATTGTCGGGAGCGTTGGCTCTCGCCGTATTTAACCTGCCGCTGATGGTTCGTACGACCGAACAAGCTTTCCGGGCCGTACCGAAGGAGCAAAAGGAAGCCGGACTGGCGCTCGGATTGTCCAAATGGAAAATCATCACCTCCATTTTGCTGCCGGCTGCACTGCCAAGCTTGATTACGGGCACCATTTTGGCCGCAGGCCGGATTTTCGGCGAAGCTGCCGCATTGCTGTTTACAGCAGGCATGAGTACACCGCCGCTTGACTTTACCGACTGGAATCCATTGCATGCCAGATCGCCTATTAATCCGTTGCGTCCTGCCGAAACACTCGCTGTGCATATTTGGAAGGTCAACAGTGAAGGCATTGCCCCTGACTCCAAGGATATCGCCGCAGGCGCTTCCGCGGTACTGGTACTGCTCGTACTTGTCTTCAACCTGTGTGCAAGATGGCTCGGAAGAGCCGTTTACCGCCGACTAACAGCTGCCAAACGTATGGATTAGAAAGGGGATTGGGAAGATGGAACAAGCTATTACACGAACGGCAAAACCTACAGCGCCAGCAGCACCCGTTCAGTCTACACGTTCAGAACAACTTGCGGGACAACCACCGCATCCGTTTAGCACAGAGGATTTGAGTATTTATTATGGTAGCTTTGAGGCTGTAAAAAAGGTGAATCTGGCCTTTCCCGAGCAGACAGTCACCGCCTTGATCGGGCCTTCCGGCTGCGGTAAGTCGACCTTTTTGCGTTCACTTAACCGTATGAACGACGAGATTGCGTCATCCTCTACAAAGGGCCATATCTGGATGGATGGACAGGACCTGACTGCGCCGGGTACGGACGTGATCAAGCTGCGCCAGCAAATTGGCATGGTGTGGCAGCGTCCCAACCCTTTTTATAAATCCATTTACAATAATATTGCCTTTGGCCCCAAATATCGGGGTGTGCGCAAAAAGAAGCAGCTTGATGAAATCGTGGAAAGCAGTCTGCGCAAGGCTGCGTTATGGGAGGAGGTCAAGGATCGTCTGCATGATTCGGCATTGGCCTTGTCTGGCGGGCAGCAGCAGCGGCTTTGTATTGCGCGTGCGCTATCCGTTGAACCGAAAATTTTGCTGCTGGATGAACCAGCCTCTGCGCTGGACCCTGTGTCTACAGGCAAGATTGAAGAACTTATTACCGAATTGAAGAACGAGCTGCGCATCGTAATCGTGACGCATAATATGCAGCAGGCTGCACGGATTTCCGATTATACTGCATATTTTTATATCGGCAGTCTCGTGGAGCACGGCAAAACAAACGATATTTTCACTAATCCTGAAAATGAGCTGACCCAGGAGTACATTATGGGGCGCTTTGGGTAGGGGCGGACCGTTCGGTCGGTCCTCTTTTTTGTTCCCGGGCTCTAAATATGGTTTAATGGAGAGGGGCAAATAGAGATAAAGATGCACAAAGATAGGAGAACATGTATGACGAAAGAGGAGAGACGAACGGAATTACGCTGGTATGGTGCACAACTACGTGTCCGTTATCAGGAAACAGACCAGATGGGGGTCGTGTATCATGCCAACTATTTGAACTGGTTTGAGATCGGGCGCACCGAGATGATCCGTCAGGCAGGCTTTAACTATCGCACCATAGAGGAACGGGGAGTTTTGCTGCCAGTTGTTGAAATCAATGCGAAATATGCGAGCCCGGCCCGATACGATGATATGATTACAATCTATACAGCGATTACGGATTTCTCCAGACTTCGTCTCAACTATACCTATGAGATTCGACGTGTAACAGCTGATCAGCATCAAAACGATACCGGAAAGGTATGGACACAGACCGACACGTTGCCGGGAGAACTGCTCGTCACAGGGTCGTCACGCCACGTTTGGGTGAATAGCGAATGGAAGCCCGTTCGGCTGGATCAGGCACTGCCCGAGCTGCACAGCGTGTTAAGGTTTGCATTTACAGGCAGGGAGGAGGAGAAGCCATGATGATGCGCAAACGCCTGTGGCTGTTGCTGCTCATTCCTGTGGCAGAGTTGTACGGGTTCATATGGGTAAGTCACTGGATTGGAGCGGGTAAAACGATTCTGCTTATCATTTTGACGACCCTGATTGGCGCAGCCATGATGCAATTTGAAGGCCGCAAGGTGATTGCCGATGCGAAGCATGAAATGAACCGGGGACAAGTGCCCGGCCGCAAGATGCTGGATGGATTATGTGTTTTTTTTGGTGGAAGCTTGCTGCTTATTCCCGGGTTTATAACCGATATTATTGGTTTTACGCTGGTATTTCCTTTAACACGTGTATTGTACCGCCGCTTTTTACTGAGGTGGCTGGAGAAAAAAATGAAAAACGGCAGTATTACGTTCCGGCAGTTTTGACGTGGGCGGTGGCTTTGCTTGTTTCATTAGCGCACCCGTCCGGCAAGTATATAGTTGCGCAAGTCCTGAATGACATTCGCGCGATTCAGGGCATCGACGACGATGAGTGAGACAGGACCGATTATCAGCCCCAAAACACCAAACAGCTTGAGCCCGATGAACATGCCGATAAGGGTGGGAAGCGGGTTCAATCCCACGCTGCTGGCTAGCACCTTGGGCTCCACAATCTGCCGTCCAACCAACAGGATGGTATAGAGGACCGATAATCCTACCCCCAATGCCAAATTCCCCGACATGTAGGCATACAGTATCCACGGGATCATCACCAGGCCAATCCCCAAATAAGGCAGCAAGTCCACCAGCCCGATCATTAAACCGATGGTAAAGGCGGAATCCACACGCAATATGAACAGTCCGACAATGACCGTTAATGCGGTAATAGAAATGATAATAAATTGGGCGCGCAAATAGCCGAACAGCGCCTTGAGCAGATCGTGCCATATCCCCGATAACGGCTTGCGAATCGTATCAGGAACCGTATTGGCCAGCAGCCGGCTATGCCGGTCCCAATCCTTGCTGATAAAAAAAGCGGCTAAGACGATCACCATGAGCACGGCACCCATATTAGGCAAAGAGGTCAGCAAATTCAGAATGCCATTAAAAAATTGGGCGACCAGCGTAGTAACAGCCGAACTGACCGTTTGTGTTGTTTTGTCAATATTGCTGTTAATGGTATGCTGGTAATCCGGATTATTACGAATGAAATGGTTGATTTCGTTAATTATGTTTTGAATCAGATCGCTTTGGGTCCAGTCGATGAACAGGCTTTTAAAATGCTCAATATGCCCGTCAAACGTCATAGTGAGCTTTATGACCTCGCGAACCATTCTTGTTATTGCCGCAGATAGAACAATGGCGATTCCGCCTAAATATACAAATAATGAGACCGTGACAGCCATCCAGCGCGGCATGCGGGCCTTTATACGCAGAAAACGAACCAGCGGATTCATGGCATAGGCTACAAGCCAGGCGAGCAGGAAAGGATAGACGAGCGGGAACAGGACGTATATGCCCAGCATCAGCGATGTAATGATGATAGCGACCCACAGAGCACGGCATATGCGGTTTAGGATTAATCGGTTCAAGCTTTCACGGCTCCTTTCTTTATAATCTTATTCCACAAAACAAGTACTCTGCTATACATATGCGGAGAGGGGGGAAGACAAGACCTTATGTAAAAAAGTGCAAATCGGATTTCAGAAATGTAAGTGGTTTCAAAAAATTCTTTATAACAGCGATAAAACATTTAAATGTGTCGAAACAGCCCTTAATGTTCACATAAACGACAAAATCCAGTATAGTAAAAGAGGGTTTAAATATTGACATATGGCGTTAACGTTACTTAGCTCTATAAAAGATATAATCTACTTTTGAAAATGTTTACATTGCAAGTCCGTTCACAATGTTTTTACAAAGGAGAGATGTAACGATGACAGCGACTAAAGGTTTGGAGGGGATTGTAGCAACCACCTCCTCTATTAGCTCTATCGTAGATGGCGTTCTCACGTACCGGGGTTATAACATTGATGATTTGGCAGTTAACGCCGATTTCGAAGAGGTAGCTTATTTGCTGTGGTTTGGAAAATTGCCCGATCAAGCGCAATTGCAGGAGCTGCGCAACCAATTAAGTGAATATGCTGCTGTTCCAGAGGAAATCATTACTCAATTAAAGCTGTACCCGAAGGATTTGAACACGATGGCTGCCTTGAGGTCAGCCGTATCATCTCTCGCTTTGTATGATCCTGAGGCGGAGGATATGTCGAGAGAGTCCAATGTGACCAAAGCCGTCAAGCTTCAGGCGCAATTGCCCACCATTGTGGCAGCCATAGCGCGTATACGCGAAGGCTTGGAGCCGATTGCGCCTAAAAAGAGTGTTTCCATCGCTGAAAACTTTTTGTATCAGCTCACTGGCAAAGACCCGGAAGAGACGGCTATCAAAGCGTTCGATCAGGCCCTTGTGCTGCATGCTGATCATGAATTAAATGCTTCGACCTTTGCCGCCCGTGTAACGGTAGCTACATTGTCGGATATTTATTCAGGGATTACGTCTGCCATTGGCGCTTTAAAAGGGCCGCTGCATGGTGGAGCCAACGAAGCTGTTGCCAGAACGCTGGAGGAAATTGGCGGTTTGGATCAGGTGGACTCGTATATCCAGGGCAAGCTGGATAACCACGAAAAAATTATGGGCTTTGGGCACCGTGTTTATAAAAACGGTGATCCGCGTGCCAAGCATTTGCAGAAAATGTCTCGTGAACTGGGCGAAATGAACGGTGACACCATGTTGTTTGATATGTCGGTTCGCATTGAGGAAATTGTGACAGGGCAAAAAGGCTTGAAACCGAATGTGGATTTTTATTCTGCTTCCGTTTATACCCAGCTGGGGATCAAGAGAGACTTGTTTACGCCGATTTTCGCGGTGAGCCGTGTGTCCGGGTGGACTGCGCACATTTTGGAGCAGTACGAAAATAACCGTCTGATCCGTCCGCGTGCCGAGTATACAGGACCAATAGATCAAAAATATGTGTCGCCAGAGCTGCGCTAATCGTATGTCAGAGGAATATTGAGGATGGATACCCTGAATTTAAAAAATAAGGTACAATAAAGATGCGGCGAGAGACAGACATTTTTTGTCTGTGATAACGATCATGTTTTTGGCTCTGTACTCAATTATATCTGAGGAGGAAAAGGAACTTATGGTGAAATTTGAAAAGTTTGAGCTCCCAACTGAAGGTGAAAAGATTACGATTGATAACGGTCAACTACAGGTTCCGAACCATCCGATTATTCCGTTTATCGAAGGTGATGGCACCGGACGCGATATTTGGAAAGCATCCAAGCGCGTACTGGATGCCGCTGTAGATAAAGCATATAACGGCACCAAAAAAATTGCATGGTATGAAGTATTTGCTGGTGAGAAAGCTTTCAATTCGTACGGTGAGTGGCTGCCTAACGATACTCTGGAAGCCATCCGTGAGTATATTGTAGCCATTAAAGGTCCACTTACGACACCTATTGGCGGTGGCATTCGTTCCTTGAACGTGGCATTGCGACAAGAGTTGGATCTGTACGTATGCCTGCGGCCTGTTCGTTACTTCAACGGCGTGCCTTCTCCGGTAAAACGGCCTGATTTGGTAGATATGGTTATTTTCCGTGAGAATACAGAAGATATCTATGCAGGTATCGAGTATGCCGAAGGCTCTGAAGATGTGAAAAAGGTTATAAAGTTCCTCCAGCAAGAGCTGGGTGTGAATAAAATCCGTTTCCCTGAAACCTCGGGGATCGGGATAAAGCCGGTTTCCTCCGAAGGTTCAAAACGTCTGGTGGGTGCAGCGATTCAATATGCTGTTGATCACGGACGCAAGAGCGTAACGCTCGTACACAAAGGCAATATCATGAAATTTACCGAAGGTGCGTTCAAAAACTGGGGCTATGAAGTAGCTGAGCAAGAGTTTGCTGATAAAGTATTTACTTGGGCACAATATGATCAAATTAAGGAAAAAGACGGTGAGGATGCGGCAAATGCAGCTCAAAAAGCGGCAGAGGAAGCGGGCAAAATCATCATCAAGGACGCGATTGCTGACATTGCGCTGCAGCAAGTACTGACACGTCCGTCCGAATTTGACGTTATTGCTACCTTGAACCTGAACGGGGACTATTTGTCCGATGCCTTGGCTGCTCAAGTGGGCGGAATTGGTATCGCTCCAGGCGCCAATATTAACTATGTTACTGGGCATGCCATTTTTGAAGCGACACATGGCACAGCGCCAAAATATGCGGACAAAGACGTAGTAAACCCTGGTTCTGTGATTTTGTCCGGTGTTATGATGCTTGAGCATTTGGGCTGGAAAGAAGCCGCCGACCTGATTTATAAAGGGCTGGAAACGTCCATTAATAATAAGATCGTCACTTATGACTTTGCCCGTCTGATGGATGGCGCTACACAAGTGAAATGTTCTGAATTTGCAGATACCATTATTAGTAATCTGTAGGAAGGGGAATGTCACGTGACCATTCAACGTAAAAAAATATCTATTGTTGGCGCCGGTTTTACGGGTGCCACTACCGCATTGATGCTCGCTCAAAAGGAGTTGGGCGATATCGTGCTGATCGATATTCCGCAATTTGAGAATCCGACCAAGGGCAAGGCGCTTGATATTTTAGAGGTCGGTCCAGTACAGGGTTTTGACAGCCTGGTCACAGGTACTTCCAATTATGAAGATGCAGCCAATTCAGACATCGTTATCATTACAGCCGGAATTGCGCGCAAGCCCGGTATGAGCCGTGACGATTTGGTCAATACCAACGCAGGGATCGTAAAATCCGTGTGCGATAACATAAAGAAGTATGCACCGGATTCTATCGTCATCATTTTGAGCAATCCGGTCGATGCAATGACCTATACTGCATACCATACGCTTGGTTTCCCGAAGAATCGGGTCATCGGTCAATCGGGTGTGCTCGATACAGCGCGGTATTGTACCTTTATCGCACAGGAGCTGAACGTATCCGTTGAAGACGTGCGCGGCTTCGTTTTGGGCGGCCACGGTGATGATATGGTGCCGATGGTGCGCTATTCGAGCGTCGGTGGCATCCCTATCGAAACCCTGATTTCGCAGGAACGTATCAACGCGATTGTGGAGCGGACGCGTGTGGGGGGCGGTGAGATTGTGAACCTGCTGGGAAATGGCAGTGCATACTATGCACCGGCAGCCTCGCTAACGCAGATGACTGAAGCGATTGTCAAAGACAAGAAGCGGATCATTCCGGTCATTGCCTATCTGGAGGGAGAGTATGGCTATCAGGACTTGTTCCTCGGTGTGCCGACACTTCTTGGCGGCAATGGGATCGAAAAGGTGTTCGAACTGGAATTGACAGCCGAAGAAAAAGCTGCACTGGATCAATCTGCCGAATCGGTTCGCAGTATAATTAAAGTAGTCAACGTTTAAGCACGTATTTAAAATTTTAATTCCTGTTAGGGGGCCCAAAAGCCATATCATTGGCTGCAGGCCCCTCTTTTGTCTTTGCCCCATCATGGCTGAAATTTTCCTCTCCGTATTTCTTTGCTTTGCTGTACTTCCCCGGTATAATAGATTTCGTATGATATGATAGATACATAGAAAAGAATGGCCCAAACGAATGAATGACAGTCTTATCATGGGGATATGGCCGTTCTATGGAAAATGAATAAGTTAGAAATACAGGGAATGGAGGTTGTTAACGATGTTTTTTATTCATGTGATCGGATCGCTGGCGATGGGCTTCTATTTATTGCTCCCCTTTGTCTTGGGCAAAATTGATAGAATGACCCCTGCCGTGCAGGAAGGGACGCTATCGGCGGTTCAGCTATTGAATCGTCTGGCTCAATTTGCACTGATCCTCATGCTTGTTAGCGGTGTGTATATGATTGTTGCCTGGAACTCCTATTCCGTGGCCTGGATCGTTGTTGTCGTGCTGTTGTTTCTGGCGATTTCCGGGATCGCAGGTGCCATGGGCAAACCGTTGCGGTTGTCGCTGGAAGCCATTCGTAACCAGCAGCCTATGACTCAATATGCAGGCAAAATGCGGATGTTCAGTACCCTGCTTGCTGTCTTCCTGATTTTGATTACATTTTTAATGGTGTATAGCCACATTATTTAATGCGTTAAGGGATTTTACGAAATCCTGAGTTTCCATAAAATGGCCTGCGCTTCTTAAGCGCAGGCCATTTGGCTATATCGAGCTGCAATAGCGGAATTTCACGAATCCCTGGTCTGATCATGCGGTTGCTTTTGCAAAAACAATAAAAAACAACATAAGTTCACCTACGATAAGGTGAGGGGGGGCCACAATAACAAGATTGAAGATGAACAAAATACATAACAGACCTAATAATAAAAGCATTACTTTGAAACTTGGCTTCAAATGATGAAACCGATACTGATGAAATACAAGCATGACGGATAAGAAGTAAATGAAGACAGAGGCAAAAGTAAAACAAAGGATGAACAGGTATGCCAGCTGCTCCAGGAATAAGAGCTGTATGGAAGCCGCAATCATGCTGAGTGAAAAATAAATGAACAAATGGCCGTAAATAATCGTTTGTCCGGCTGTTTGTTTTGTCTTATCTACTCGTTTTTCTACATTTTCAAAGTATTGCCACCAAATCGCAATAACGAGTATAAAGGCTAAGGCCGCGAATCCAATAGACGAAGGTGTGAATTTATCGGATTTTAATACAGACAGCATGCTGATAACCGATTCACCCAGCAAAATCAAGGTGAACAGGGCAAAACGCTCTAATAAATGGGCTGTATGGATAGGCGTTTTTACCAGGTTTTTACGGCCTATTAATGGAACAAGGATGTCAATCACAATCCCTGCGTATAAAATGACATAGCGAAGTGGTGAATCGAAAAAGATAGAGCAGCATGAAATGATCATTCCAAGCCAGAAATAGGTTCCAAAGAAGTGGGCAGTCTCCTGCTTATGATCCTTTTCTCTTTGGGCTGATACGAGATACTGGATTGCCGTTAAAGCCCTTAACCCGATATATCCGATAAGAAATGGTGCATAATTAGCGTCAAAATCAGCATCCAGACTGGCTGTCATAATCAGAACAAAAAATAATTCCAGAATGATGAAGATCCGATGTGTTGTCGTATCTTGGCCATAACGGTTGTTGTATACGCTTTGTCCTACCCAAGCCCACCAAATAGGAATAAAAATAAGAAGAAACTTGACCAAATGCTCTATTGCAATACTACCATGCTCCACGTGCAATAGAACATAAGTGGCTTTGGAAACAGCGGCCACAAAGAGCAAGTCATAAAAAAGCTCCAGCCAGGTCACTTTTTTTTCCAGCATTTTGTTGAATGAACCCCCTCATGCAATTTTCACTGAATCTCTTTTTTTGCTATCCGTATACACGGCGCTATTCATAGTCTAGCAGACCAAAAGTTGTTGGGATACCTTATTTTTTAATGATCTCAGTATAATCATCACTCATGTCGTTTAATCCGAAAGCGGATAGGTAAATCAAGAGTAGAGTGGACATAAAAGTTGCATCCTAAACAAGATATCTGATTTTGAAAGGAGAATTTGTATGACAACAAGCAACCAAGCCCAGCAAACGATGCCTCCCCAGCATCAAGAACAGCAACCGGGGATGGAGTCCAAAATGTCGCCTGCTCCCCAGTTTGAAAAGCCGACTTACAAAGCAGCCGGCAAACTGACAGGTAAAGTTGCCATTATTACTGGCGGAGACAGCGGAATCGGTCGAGCTGTAGCCGTGACGTATGCCAAAGAAGGTGCTGATGTAGCCATTATCTATCTGAATGAGCATCAGGATGCGGAAGAAACGAAGCGCCAGGTGGAACAGGAGGGACGCAAATGCGTGCTGCTCCCGGGTGATATCGGAGATGACCAATTTGCCAAAAAGGCGGTCCAGCAGACGGTTCATGAGCTGGGTAAGCTCGATATTGTCGTCAACAATGCGGCCGAGCAGCACCCTCAGCAAAAGCTGGAGGCTATCACCAAAGAACAGTTGGAGCGCACTTTCCGTACCAATATTTTCGGTATGTTCTTCCTGACACAGGCCGCATTGCCGCATTTGAAGAAAGGGAGCGCCATCGTCAATACAACGTCGATTACCGCATATGTCGGCAACAAGACACTCATCGATTATTCCTCCACGAAAGGGGCGATTACATCATTCACTCGCTCGCTTTCACTCAATCTGGTGGAACAGGGCATTCGAGTCAATGCTGTAGCACCGGGTCCAATCTGGACACCGCTGATCCCGTCCACGTTTGATGCCAAAACGGTCAGCGAGTTTGGCGGGACACAGCCCATGAAGCGTCCGGGCCAACCGGAAGAACTGGCGCCAGCCTATGTATATCTTGCTTCAGATGACTCTTCTTATGTCAGCGGGCAGGTCATTCATATTAACGGCGGTGAAGTCGTTAACGGGTAAGTTTAAAGGTTAGGACAGTGTATGTCCTGACCTTTTCTTTTTATAGCAGTGGTACAAAGTACAGCCAGCCTGTAGAATGTTACTTGAACTACATCGTATCATCATTATAAAAATTTCTACTTACCAAAGGATGGGCGTATTGTATGAAATCGTTTCGTTTCAGGCTGACGGTCATTATGCTGATTGTGATTGGTGTATCTGTTCTGGCTGCTGGAATTACGATGGGGCAAATTTTTAAAAATTCGAATATGAAGGTGCTTGAGGAGAACATGGGACGAGAGATCGACCTGCTTCGCGCTACATTTCCTTTTGTCAATACAGACCCTCTTTCCAGCACAGATTACATCTCTTATTATTCCGAAAAGGCCAAGGAAATTGCCCGTCTGACCCAATCGCGCGTGACCTTCATTCGCAAGGATGGGACAGTGGTCGGCGATTCGCTCAGCGATCCGCGCAAGATGGAAAACCATGCATCCCGTGAAGAAATTCAGCAAGCTTCGACAGAAGGCATTGGACGTACGATTCGCTATAGCGAAACTCTGAAGCGCAACATGCTGTACGTCGCAGAGCCTGTGGTGTCGGACAAGGGCTTTGACGGATATATTCGCTTGTCCATGAATCTGAAAACGGTAGAGGAGGGCATACAGCGCGGCTGGATGGCCATTGGAATAGGCCTTGTGCTGCTGTTTCTCGCTGCCGGGCTGGTCAGCTATCGCATCGCCCGCGGCCTCACTTCACCCATTGAACACATTACGGGTGTAGCTAATCGCATTTCCGGACTGGATTATGACGCCAGAGTGGGTGTACAGCGCAGGGACGAGGTAGGGCAGTTGGGTGAAGCGATTAACCGTATGGCAGACAGTCTCCAAAACCAAATGAAAACGATACGTGATAATGAGGATTTGCTCCAGAGCGTCATGAGTAATATGACCGGTGGAATTCTGATGATTGATGCCGAGGAGCGTATTGCGCTTGTAAACCGTGAGTCTGAGCGGATGCTTGGTGTGGCGGGTAAACGCGTGACAGATAAACCCTACCACGAGTTGAAGAAACATTATGAGCTGACGAAGCTGATTGAGGGCAGTATACAAAGCCGTGAAAAACTGCACGGTGAGGTGCATTTGTACAATCCCGAGGAACGGCTGGTTTTGCTGGATGGTGTGCCTATGTACGAGGATGACGGCGGTTACCGCGGTATGTTGTTTCTTTTGCAGGATATTACGGCAATTCGCCGTTTGGAAAGCATGCGGAGCGAATTTGTAGCGAATGTTTCTCATGAGCTCAAAACACCGATTGCTGCGGTCAAGGGATTTGCCGAAACGCTGCTTGGCGGCGGAGTTAAGGATGAGGAAACATCCCGTTCCTTTTTACAAATTATTTATGATGAAAGTGAACGGCTGAACCGGCTGATCGGCGACATTCTGGAGCTATCCCAAATTGAGTCCAAGCGGTCTTCGCTTGATTGCTCGCCAATTCATGTTTCATCGTTTATCGAATCATTGCTGGAAAAACTGAATAATGTCGCTGCCAAAAAACGGATTACACTGCATATGGAAATTCCTGATGAACTATATATGGAAGCAGATGAAGATAAGCTCCAGCAGATTTTTCTGAACCTGTTGTCTAATGGCATCAACTACACACTGGACGGCGGCAAGGTGAAGATCAAGGTTGTGACAGTGCAACGCGATCATGATACGGAGCGTGTGGTATTTACGGTCAGCGATACAGGCATCGGGATTCCGAAAAAGGATTTGCCGCGTATTTTTGAGCGCTTTTACCGGGTAGATAAAGGACGCTCGCGCAACTCGGGCGGAACGGGTCTGGGATTGTCCATCGTCAAGCACTTGGTTGATCTGCATCATGGAACACTTTCGGTCGAAAGCGAGCTTGGTATTGGCACCACATTTACGATTGAATTGCCATTACTGCAACAGGAAGAATGAACTATTACTATTTTTACATTCTGTTAACAATGTCGTGATAAAATGTACGGGTATCGCAAGAGTATGGCACAGATTTCGGAATTTTGACCAATGCACCTTTAACAGGTAAACAGGAGATGAAGAATATTTATGGGACAACGCTTGCTGGTTATTGAGGATGAACCGACACTTGCCAGATTGCTATCCTACAATTTGATACAAGAGGGTTTCGAAGTAGACACGGAGGATCATGGCAGTGCAGGGTTTGAAAAAGCCTCCAGAGAATCTTATGATTTGATCCTGCTGGATTTGATGCTGCCCGGTATGAACGGACTGGATATTCTGAGCAAACTGCGACATCAGGGACTGACGACGCCAATCATTATTTTAACGGCTAAAAACGGTGAAGCCGAGGTTGTGCAAGGGCTGAAATCAGGTGCGGATGATTACATTACGAAGCCGTTTGGCGTTTCTGAACTGCTGGCCCGCGTGACAGCTGTGCTGCGAAGAACATCTGGCGGGGATGAAGGCGTCCTGCCTGACCAGAAGGATGGCTCCATAATTCAACTGGGCGAGCTGGAGATTTACCCTGAAAAATATGAAGTCATTCTTGGAGGCCAGTCCATCAGCTTAAGGCCCAAGGAATTCGAGGTACTTCTCTATTTGTCCCGCAAGCCGGGCGTGGTGCTCACCCGGGATGATCTGATGAACGCGGTTTGGGGCTTTGACTACATTGGCGGTCAGCGGACGGTGGATGTACATGTCAGCTCATTACGCAAAAAGCTGGAGCTTGACCCTGACTCGGTTCATATTGACTCGATTCGCGGTGTAGGCTACAAACTGGTTGTAAATAAAAAAAGAAGCGCTTCTCATTTGTTATAAATGAGGGGCGCTTTTTTTTGTTTCAATATAATGTAAGGCGACTTTGTGGCCAATTTGTGATTTTACATTCCGTTAACAAACATGGTCGTTACAATCAATAATTGACCGATATGATGTTCCCGTCACTCCAAGTAGTTAAAAAAAGGGGACTTCAGAACGATGATGACGGAACCAAAGACCCAGATGAGTTCCACTGCTGTGATTGAACGTGATACATACAAACGGATTACTGCTTACGTGCCATGCTGGCAAGTTCCGATTATTGGTACGGATATGTCTTGTGAAGAACTGTTAGCCCTGATGAAGATGCAGGAAGATATTCCTTGTGTCATCGTCGTTGATAAAAATGAGCTTTCCCTTGGGGATTATTATGAGGGATAAAACAGCCAAATGTTCCGTTCTGCAGAGGAAGCAGCCCTGAACGCAGCCGGAATTGCCAAAGAGCTTGAGCTTATGCTGAATTCATGAGCATTTTACATACGGTTAACAAATCCATCACACTGATTTTACACACAGCTTATATAATCTTCGTATTGTGCAAATCAGGTGCAATGCTTGAGGACCATAACTGCAACACGAAGGAGATCATAAATCGATGAATGATTCGGTAATCCGGATTGATAAGCTGAATTTATATTATGAGAAATTTCATGCGCTGAAAGATATTAACCTCGATATTCCTGAAAAAACGGTAACAGCCTTCATCGGTCCATCGGGCTGCGGCAAATCAACTCTGCTTCGTACGCTGAACCGGATGAATGATATGATACCGGGAACGCGCATTGAAGGTATCGTGAGTATCGCAGGTCAGGATATATATGGTGATACGATGGAAGTGGAGACGTTGCGCAAGCAGGTTGGGATGGTTTTTCAGCAGCCTAACCCGTTTCCCAAATCCATTTACGATAACGTGGCCTACGGACCACGTCTGCATGGCATCCGGCAAAAGGAAAAGCTGGACGAACTGGTCGAGCAAAGCTTGCGACAGGCGGCACTTTGGGAAGAGGTCAAGGATTTTCTCAAGCGTTCAGCCCTCAGCTTGTCCGGTGGACAACAGCAGCGGCTGTGCATAGCCAGAGCGCTTGCAGTACAGCCGGATATTTTGCTTATGGATGAGGCCACATCTGCACTTGACCCAATCTCCACGGTCAAGATTGAAGAGCTGGTTCAAGAACTGCGTAACAGGTATACCATCGTTATGGTGACGCATAACATGCATCAAGCGGCACGTGTATCCGGTCGGACTGCGTTCTTTTTGAATGGCGTCGTGGTAGAGGCGGCAGATACAGAGACCATGTTCTCCACACCTCAGGATTCACGCACAGAAGATTATATTTCCGGGCGATTTGGCTAAAGCCAACCAGCCAGAAGGGGTGACTTCGAAATGATACGTAGAAAAGGTTTTGATGAAGGATTGGATGAGCTGAGAGCCGTACTGCGCGAAATGGGTGCACATGTTTCGAAGGCGCTCGATCAGGCGATTGAATGTTTGCAGACCCAAAATACCGAGTTGGCTCAGCAAGTAGTCAAAAATGATGCATCCCTTAACGCGCTGGAAGAGAATATCCTGGACATGGGCTCCAAGCTCATCGTTACCCAGCAGCCGGTAGCCAAGGATTTACGCCGGATTATTGTTGCATTTAAAATTTCCAGTGATTTGGAACGGATGGGCGATCTGGCACTCGATATTGCTAAGGTCACGCTGCGTCTGGAAGGGCAGCAGATGATAAAGCCGCTGGTGGATATTCCTCGCATGGCCGCCGTTGTGAAAGAAATGATTGACGATGCCATTCGATCATATTTGGATGAAAATACCGATTTGGCCTATAAAATGGCCCAGGAGGATGACCGGGTCGATTCTATGTACAGCAGTATGATCAGTGATTTGTATGCCTTTATGGTCGAAAAACCGGCCGAGGCTTCACAAGCCATGCTGCAGCTGCTCGTAGGACGATATATTGAGCGGATTGGCGACCATGCTACGAATATCGGTGAAAGCACCGTATATCTCGTGACCGGGGAGCGGCCAGATTTAAATCAGTAAAGCGTTCGGGAATATAACGGTTGTTTCTGACCCAGACTTGTCTTTAAGCAAGAGGCAATTGGGGGTAGGAAGCAGCCGTTTTTTTCTGAAAAAGGCGGCTTGTGTGTTAAGATAGAAAGAGAAATGCGTAAAACGTAAGAACGTTACAAATGCATTGATGAACTTGTGAGGTGCAAAATGGATAAACTTATGCTCATAGATGGCAACAGTATTATTTATCGGGCGTTTTTTGCAATGCCACCGTTAACGAATTCAAGCGGACAGCAAACGAACGCGGTGTACGGATTTACAACCATGCTATTGCGGCTGCTGGAGGAGCACAAGCCGACACATATTCTGGTTGCCTTTGATGCCGGAAAAATTACATTTCGTCATAAGGGGTATGAGGATTACAAGGGAGGACGGGAGAAAACACCGCCAGAGCTGTCCCAGCAATTTCCGCTGCTGAAAGAGCTGTTGGCCGCCTTCGGCATTGCCCAGTTCGAACTGGATGGCTATGAAGCGGACGATATTATAGGAACCTTGTCCAAAACAGCAGACGAAGCGGGCTTCAATGTATTGGTCGTAACCGGGGATAAGGATATGCTTCAATTGGCTTCCGATCATGTCACTGTCGGCTTGACTCGCAAGGGGGTAACCGAGGTAGAGACGTACGGACCTGAACAAATTCAGGAGCGCTACGGCTTGAAGCCGCTGCAAATTATCGACCTGAAGGGACTGATGGGCGATACGTCGGACAATATTCCTGGAATTCCGGGTGTAGGGGAAAAAACAGCGCTAAAACTGCTGCACCAATATGGGTCAGTCGAAGAGGTTCTGGCGCATACGGACGAGCTGAAAGGCAAAATGAAAGAACGCGTTGAAACGCATGCTGATGATGCGCGAATGAGCAAGGAATTGGCAACCATTTATCGCGATGTAACGCTGGATAAACAGTTAGAGGATGTCGTCTTCGGTGGATTGAAGGCAGAAACGGCCGGACCTGCGTTGGCGAAGCTGGAGTTCAAATCCTTGCTGGAACGTTTATCCCTTTCGGGCGAGGTTGGCAGTACAGGGAAAGATGTAAAGGAAGCCCTGGCTGATGTGACCGTACTGGATGAGCAGCGGATGGGCGAATTGATAGAGATGCTGGATCATGTCGATGTGCTGCATGTGGAGACTCATGGCGACAATCCGCATCATGCTGAAATTGTAGGATTGATATTTGCCGCAACGGGGCGGCAGTATTTTATGACGCTGGATGCGCTGCACAGCGACGCGGCAGCGCCTGTTCGCAACTGGCTGGCTGACGCTGAACGCAAAAAACGCGGCCATGATCTGCATCGTACGGATTTGGCCCTGCACTGGCACGGAATTGAGTTTGCCGGAGCCGGATTTGATGTGCAGCTAGCCGGATACCTGCTGGACCCGACTGATGCCAATCAGACGTTAAGCGGGCTGGCGGCCAAATATGGTCTGTCGTCCATTCGGCCTGATGACGAAGTATTCGGCAAAGGCGCTAAATATAAAGTGCCTGAAGTGGATGTACTGTCGGACCATGTAGCGCGCAAGGCTGCGGTGATCGAAGCGCTGGTACCTGTACAGCAGGCGGAGCTGGAAAGAACGGAAATGAACAAGCTGTTCCATGAGCTGGAAATGCCGTTGTCTCGCATTTTGGCCGATATGGAGAAGCAGGGAGTTATGGTGAACGTAGAGGACCTGCGTGCTTTGGGTAAAGAATTTGAAGCCCAGATTGAAAAGCTGGTGAGTGAGATTTACAGCATTGCTGGCGTAGAGTTCAATTTGAATTCACCCAAGCAGCTTGGTGAAATCTTGTTTGATAAGCTGGGACTGCCCGTTATTAAGAAGACGAAAACCGGTTACTCGACCGATGCAGAGGTGCTGGAAAAGCTGGCGCCATACCACGATATTGTGCAGAACATTTTGCAGTACCGCACAATTGCCAAACTCCAATCGACGTATGTGGAAGGATTGCTTAAGGAAATTTCGGAGAAAACGGGTAAAGTGCATACGTATTTCCGGCAAACGGTCGCTGCAACAGGGCGCTTGAGCAGCCAATTTCCGAATTTACAAAATATTCCGATACGGCTTGAGGAAGGGCGAAAAATTCGGAAAGTATTTGTGCCATCGGAGCCGGGCTGGTCTATTCTGGCGGCTGACTACTCCCAGATCGAGCTGCGGGTGCTGGCTGATATTTCGGATGATGACCGTTTGAAAGAAGCCTTTGTCCACAATATGGATATCCATACCAAAACCGCATCCGATGTGTTCGGTGTTCCGGCAGAAGAGGTGGACTCCAATATGCGGCGTTCTGCCAAGGCGGTCAACTTTGGAATTGTATACGGGATCAGCGACTATGGCCTGTCACAAAATCTGAATATTACGCGCAAGGAAGCGGCCCGATTTATTGACCAGTATTTTGACGTATTTCAAGGCGTTCGCCGTTATATGGACGATATTGTCAAGGATGCGAAGCGGGACGGTTACGTAAAAACGCTGCTGGAACGCAGACGCTATTTGCCAGAAATTAACGCCAGCAATTTCAACCTGCGTTCGTTCGCCGAGCGTACAGCAATGAATACTCCGATTCAGGGGACTGCAGCCGATATTATCAAGCTCGCGATGGTACAGATGGACACGGCGCTTCGAGAACGCAACCTCCGCAGCCGTATGCTGCTTCAAGTGCATGATGAGCTTGTGTTCGAGGTCCCGCCTGAGGAAATAGAAACGATGAAGGAGCTTGTCCCGGCTACGATGGAGGCCGCGTTAAAGCTGGCTGTGCCACTTAAAGCTGAGGTAAGCTATGGTTCTAACTGGTACGAAGCAAAGTAAGTTTTTACAATGAGTAGATAGTCCCATTTTGACGCTGCTTCCGCTATAATATAGGATGAGGTGAGACATCATGCCGGAATTACCGGAAGTAGAAACGATTAAGCGAACACTTGATGAGCTGATCGTTGATAAACATATAGATCATGTGACCGTAAATTTGCCGCGAATCATTCAACGGCCCGATGATATTCACGCTTTTGCGCTGGAACTGGCCGGCCACCGGATTACGGGGGTAGAGAGACGCGGGAAATTTCTGCGGATTTTGCTGGACGGGCTAGTGCTGGTCTCCCATCTTAGAATGGAAGGGCGCTATGGGTTGTATTCACAGGATGATCCTGTGGAAAAGCACACCCATGTCATCTTTCATTTTAATGATGGTACGGAGTTGCGTTATCAGGACGTGCGTCAGTTTGGAACGATGCACTTATTTCCGGCAGGACAGGATTTGTTGGAAAAGCCGCTGAACAAGCTCGGTATTGAGCCGATGGACGAGTCCTTTACACCGGAAAAGCTTCACGCCGCTGTCGGAACTCGTTCGACTTCGATCAAGGCTGCGCTATTAAACCAGTCATATGTTGTAGGTATCGGGAATATTTATGTGGATGAATCATTGTTCAAGGCAGGTATTCATCCGGCACAGCCGGCAAAAACCCTGACCGACAGTCAATTTAAAGTTCTCCATGAAGCTATTGTTTCGACGCTGAGCGCGTCGATTCAGGTTGGAGGCTCGTCCGTCAAATCGTTCGTCAACGGACAAGGTAAAACGGGCGGCTTCCAGCATCAACTGCAAATTTATGGACGTAATGCCAAGCCTTGTGCAAACTGTGGCACATTGATCGAAAAGTCTGTCGTGGCTGGACGCGGCACGCATCATTGCCCCGTCTGCCAGCCTTTGCGTTAAATAGTTACAGTCACCCAAAGCCTATCCCTCTCATATACTATCCTAAGTACCAATACAGGGAAGGGCTTGGGCTGTTAAAGGCCCTTTCCTTCGCAATGGAGGGAATTGAAGTGGCTAATCATTGGGGAGCCCTGCTGTTACTGGCATTTGCGCTAAGTTTGGACAGTTTTGGAGTCGGTGCTACATATGGTCTGCGCAAGTTAAAAATTCCATTGTTGTCAATCGCGATCATTTCAGTTTGTTCAGGTCTGGTGATCGGCATATCCATGCAATTGGGTGCATTGCTATCTCATGTCTTGTCTCCTGTATATACGACTGTCTTTGGCGCCGTTATCCTGATCGGTATCGGCTGTTATTCCTTGATTCAAAATCTGCATCGCAAGGAGGATTTGACGGATGATCCAGCGGGAGTTCCTGGGAATTTACTGTTGAAGAAAAAGTCTGATTCTGTGAGCAGATCTGTTCTGGCGGAGAAGACGGATGTAGTAGAGGCAGACACAGTCGCGGCTTATCCGGATTCTTCCGGGGTACCGCAGGAACGAACGGTATTTTCTCTGGAGCTCCGCAAATGGGGCCTGGTTATTCGTATTTTGCGAAGCCCGTCCGCTGCGGATGTGGACCGTTCCGGTAGTATATCCGCCATGGAAGCCGTTTGGCTGGGCATCGCCTTATCCATCGATGCATTTGGAGCAGGTTTAGGCGCAGCCATGCTCGGCTTTCAGCCCTTATCTACCGCGCTGGCTATTACATTATTCAGCGGGATGTTTTTGATCGCAGGGATGAAGGCAGGTTTCTTCCTGTCGGCATTCCGATTTATGAAGGCGCTGGGTGTGTTACCTGCATTACTACTGATTATGATGGGCATATTGAAGCTGTTATGAGGTGAAAGAGCATGAATATCGGATTAACCGGGGGGATTGCGTCCGGAAAAAGCACCGTGTCGGCTCTTTTGGTCGCCAAAGGTGCGCTGCTGATCGACGCAGATGCCATTGCCCGGGAAGTTATGCTTCCGGGGCATCCGGTGCTGGCGGCGGTCATACAGCATTTTGGACAAGCTGTAGTGAACAGCGACGGAACCCTGCATCGTAAAAAGCTGGGCGAGATTGTATTTGCAGACCCTGTCCAGCGTCAGACGCTTAATGATATTACCCATCCGGCCATACGTGAGGAAATGCGTCTGCGCATGGAAGCTTTCGAACGGGAGCAGCCGGACAAGCTTGTTTTGGCGGATATCCCGTTATTGTACGAGTCCGGGCTTGAGAGCTTATACGAGGAAATTATGGTTGTGTATGTACCGCGTAATGTTCAGCTTCGACGTTTGATGATTAGAGATGGATTAACAGTGGAGCAGGCAGAGCTTCGATTGTCTGCACAAATGGATATCGAACAAAAAAGAAGGATGGCCGATATCGTCATTGACAATAGTGGTACACAAGCTGAAACAAAACAACAAATTGATCTGTTTTGGCAACGAAAGGGACTTGCATGAAGATACTGCGTAAAAAAAGAGTCCTGCTCACTTTGTTTGTCGGTTTTGTTTTAGTTCTGTTTTTTAGCTCCAACTGGATGTCGTGGTTTTATCCGATTCAGTATAAGGATGAAATTCGCCAGTATTCGAAGACGTATCAAGTGGACCCTTTTTTAGTGGCGTCTATTATCCGTGTAGAAACGAATTTCAAAACCAGCAAGCAGTCACATAAAGGCGCATTGGGACTGATGCAGATTATGCCTGATACCGCCAACTGGATTATGGACAGCGCTCAGGTTCCGAAGGTACCGCTCGACAATGTAAAGCATGAGCCTGGGACCAACATTGAACTGGGAACCTGGTATTTGCATAACCTGTCCGTCAAATTTCAAGATAATCCGGTAGCGATCGTAGCGGCTTACAATGCAGGACCCGGTAAAGTTCGAGAGTGGCTTAACAAGGGGGTGTGGGACGGAAAGGAAGAGAATATAAAGCAAATTCCTTTTGGTGAGACACGACATTATGTACAGCGGGTCATTTACTACTATAGACAATATACAAGAATTTATAATGAATTTTGAGTGGCAAACGAATGACAATATAAGCCTGTTGGCATTAAAATGAAAAAGCGTAGGACAGGCTGTATTTGTGCAGCCTATCCTTACACTTTTTTTTGTAACATCTACATTGATACCGAGATTATTGGTATTGACCTGCCAATTGTTGTTCGGCAATTGTTACGAGGCGTTTTGTGATATAACCCCCGAGCGAACCATTTTCATAGGAAGTCATATTACCTTGGTATCCATCTTGAGGAATGCTGATACCCAGCTCTTGAGCGATTTCATATTTCATTTGCTCCAGAGCGCCGGAGGCTTTGCTGACTACCAGGTTGTTGGAGTTGCCATTGTTTCCTTGTGCCATTTGTTGTTCACCTCCTCGCGACGTGGTAAACCTATTATGATCTGTTCCGACAAAATTATTACTGTAAAGTAACGTGAATTTATTGGAAAAAGGAAGTGATAAGATATGAAATGTCCGTATTGTGCCTATAATGGAACGAAAGTATTGGATTCGCGACCTGCGAATGATAACAAGTCCATTCGCCGCCGCCGTGAATGTGAACAGTGTGCCAGGCGTTTTACCACCTTTGAAATGGTGGAGGAAACCCCACTTATGGTGATCAAAAAGGATGGAAGCCGCGAAGAGTTTAGCCGTGATAAAATGCTGCGCGGTCTTATTCGTGCCTGCGAGAAGCGTCCTGTATCGGTCGAGCAGCTGGATTTGATCGTGTCCCAGGTGGAAAATATGATCCGCAACACGGCTGTCACCGAGGTGGACAGCCAGCAGATCGGTGAGCTGGTTATGGAACAGCTCTACCCTGTGGATGAAGTCGCTTACGTGCGTTTTGCATCCGTCTATCGACAGTTCAAGGACATTAATATGTTTATGAAGGAACTGAAAACACTGTTATCCAAAGATACAGCCAGCGATTGATCGCTGACTGTGTCCGGGGTAATGGTGGGGAATGTTTATTATTTTTTTATAAAAGTATTGACAAAGGATGAAATATTTTATATGATATAGAAGTCGCTTGAAACGAAATATTTAAAATGGGGCCTTAGCTCAGCTGGGAGAGCGCATCGCTGGCAGCGATGAGGTCAGGGGTTCGATCCCCCTAGGCTCCACCAATATTTGATTATGGACTCTTAGCTCAGTTGGTAGAGCAGTTGACTCTTAATCAATTGGTCCAGGGTTCGAGTCCCTGAGAGTCCATCCTTTAGAAAAAACGGCAGGAATGCCGTTTTTTTGTTGTTCTAAGACTCCGATATTAATATTTGCTGGTAACATTATAGGATAAATAGATAAACAAATTCATCCTAAAGCGAGTATTATGCATGTCTTTCCTGACTATTATGAAGAGTATAAGCGCCGCCACGACAAACTTTGGCCGGAAAGGCTGAAGTGCTAAAAAGGCACGGTGCACACAACTATTCAATATTTCTTGATGAAGAAACGGGGGCTTATTTGCTTTCTTGGAAATCGAAGATAAAGAAAAATGGGAGCAAATGGCTCAAACTGATTTTTGCCCAAAATGGTGGGCTTATATGGAGCCTCTAATAGAGACAAATCCTGATGGGAGATCAGCTTGCCTACGGCAAACTTGCGCGAGTCTCCGCAGGCTTCCTGCCGTACAGACGAACTGTGTTCATCTGCTGGACCGAGATGAATGGGGTGCCTTACAACCCGGTTTCAATTCGTTTATTCATCATGGAATGGTCGGCCTCAGGCAAATGGATGACGGACAACAGCTGTAGCCCACACCAGGTGGGAGACCGAAGAGTTTACCTGTCGGTGATAACTCGTTATAATCATGAGATTAGAGAGCATAACAAGATGTTCAGGACGAAGGTTAGAATGGGGAAATCATGTTGAAAAATTTTAAAAAGGTATACATTGAGATCACAAGCATCTGCAATCTTGCCTGCAGCTTTTGCCCTCAGACACAGCGTGTCAAAAAATTTATCGACCCGGAGGTCTTTCGGAATGTGCTTGAGCAGGTCAAGCCGCATACGGATTACATTTATCTGCATGTCAAAGGAGAGCCGCTGCTCCATCCCAAAATTGATCTGTTGCTGGAAAGTGCTCATGAGAAAGGCTTAAAGGTCAATATAACGACTAATGGCACCTTGCTGCCGAAGATCGGACATAAGCTGCTCGGACAGCCAGCGCTGCGTCAGATGAACTTTTCCCTCCACAGTTTTGACGGTCATGAAGGCTCCGTGGACCGGGAAGGATATTTGCGTAATATTTTCACGTTTGTTCACGAAGCTGTGAAACATAATATCATTATTTCGTTTCGTCTCTGGAACCTGACGCCAGATAATTTGACCAATGCGGAGCGTCAGCGCAACCGAGCAACACTTGAGCAGCTGGAACAGGAGTTTGGATTGGACTACCGAATTGAAGAAAAGGTTATTCCGGGGAGCGGGGTAAGGCTTGCCCCTAATATTTATTTAAATCAGGACCACGAATTCGAATGGCCCAGCCTAAGCGCCCCTGAAGATGACGGCAAAGGCTTTTGCCATGCGCTTCGCAGCCAGGCGGCAGTATTGGTGGATGGAACGGTTGTCCCATGCTGCCTTGATGGCGAAGGTGTTATTAATCTGGGGAACGTGCACGAGCAATCCTTTACCGATATTGTGGAAGGAGAGCGTGCCAATCGCTTGTATTACGGGTTTTCCAGGAGAGAAGCGGTGGAGGAGCTGTGCCGGAAGTGCGGGTACCGTAAACGTTTTGGAACTTGATCATGTGCAGACTAAGCCCTTTTACAGGGCTTTTTTTGCCTATTGGGCGACAATAACAGGAAGGATGGCTGCCCCTTATTCGTTGGAGCTCCAAAAAAGCATAAATTCAATTGCTCTACATAAAACAGGGCTATTAAAGGCGTGAAGGATTCTTCTTGCTTGTTCTACATAATCATAGGGCTCGGAACCGCTCCCCACCGATTGGAGGCGAAGATTTCTTCAAGCTTTCTGCTAATCTCCTGTTCTGAATAACCCAGTTCAAGAAACAGATTTCTATATTACCGAGTGTAATGCCAGCTCCTGCACAAATTGAAGCGTTTTCCCGGGAAACTATAGTTAAATCCGATGATAGGAAAATAATTACTTTATTCGGCTAAAAAACATTTATTCACAGGTTGCTGGATTCTAATGTAAGCGCTAAACTTTAATCATAAGGGAGCAGATTGCACAATCAAATAGCCGAGCTGTGGTTTTATCTTCAAAGCTCTCTTAATAACTTGGGAGAGGAAAGGACGATGATATCCATGCCTAATTCTGCATCGGGTGCAACAAATGAAACAGAAGGTCCAAACGCCCCACGTGATCCGCACGGTGTTCCTGAAGCCACGAATGAACCCCCGGTTGATTTCGAGTCACAAGCCTATCGCAATATAATCGCTAAGTCTCTTTTGAACAAAGGAAATAATACCAGATTAAAGGCTGCAATTGAAAAAGCCAAAAGCGGCAAGCCGGTCACCATCGCATATATTGGTGGTTCCATTACTCACGGGGCAGGAGCGATACCTCTTCATCTGAATAGTTACGCTTATCGCTCGTATGATCTGTTTAAGCGCATGTTCGGACCAACGAATAACAACTCGATTCGTTTGATCAAAGCAGGAGTAGGTGGCACGCCTTCAGAGCTCGGCATCGTTCGTTATGAGCGAGATGTCCTGCGGGATGGGAAGGTCCAGCCGGATATTGTGATTGTGGAGTTTGCTGTCAACGATGCAGACGATGAGACCAAAGGAAATTGTTACGAGAGCTTGGTAATACAGGCGCTTGGGGCAGAAAACAAGCCGGCGGTAATCCTGCTCTTTAGCGTGTTTCAGAACGACTGGAATCTTCAAGATCGTCTCGCTCCTGTCGGATGGCATTATGATCTGCCGATGGTCAGTGTGAAGGATGCCTTAGTGGAGCAATTTAAATGGACCAAGGCTCAGGGGAATGTTATCTCCAAAAAGCAATTTTTCTACGATATCTATCATCCCACTAATGATGGTCATCACTTCATGGCCGACTGTCTGGGCCAGCTTTTCCATATAACTGATCAATCCGCCCCTGACGGGGAGTATTACCCGAATGCAAAGCCACCGCTGATCGGGAACGACTTTGTAGGTACAAAACTGCTGGATCGTCTGAATGGCGAGAAGGTCGCCTGGATCGAAGCAGGTGGTTTTAAGGAAACGGACAACGAGCTGCAACTGGTAGAGATGGATGATCATTCATACGGCACACCACAATTCCCTAACAACTGGATGCATACCAGTAAAACAGGAAACCACCGCTTTAAGATGATTCTGCGGAGTAAACGCCTTATTATGGTCTTCAAGGATTCTGAAAGCAATGATTTTGGAAGCGCGAATATACGGGTCAATGGAAAGCTGGTGAAAGTGGCCGATCCGCGTAAGGTGAATTGGACTCACTGCAATGCCGTGATTTTATACAATGAGCAGGATTCTAGGGAGCATACAATAGAAATCGAAATGGCGGAAGGTCATGCGGGCAAACGGTTTACTATCCTTGGATTTGGTTATGTCCAGTAAGCGGGACGTCATTTCGAAAAACGGGTATGACAAGTACAGGGAAAATATACTCCGCGGCAGCATCCAAATGATACAGTATTTCTCGACAACGGTTGGGAATCCACGTAAAGCGATGGTGTATACTCCACCCGGATATTCCCAGGGACATAAGTATAACGTGCTTATCTTTTGCACGGGATAGGCGGAGACGAAACCGAATGGCATAATTATGCCGTTCCACAGGTGATTCTTGATAATTTGTACGATGATGGCAAGTTCGAACCCATGATTGTCGTTTTTCCTAATGGTCGCGCTATGCCGAATGACAGGGCAGAGGGAGACCTGCATGCTGCTGAAAAAATAAAAGCTTTCGAGACATTTCTATTCGATTTGCTTCAAGATTTGATTCCTTTATTGAATCAAGCTACCCTGTATGGACGTCGGGAAATCAGAAGCGTCATCACTTCTACGCTTGCTCTGGCTCTCCTACGGCGACCAGGACTATCTCAAGCAGATTAGCGACCGAACACACGCTTATTTAGCTCAACACGGTGTACCTCATGTTTGGTATGAGGAACGATGGGGTCATGATTGGACTGTGTGGAAAAAAGGGGCTGTCCATAAGTCATGAAAATGACGGGACAACCCTTTTCTCAAAACTGTAATACAAAAAGAAACCGTTATCAGGCTACCCATTACATACTGGTGCCTAGTGCCAAGGCGGTCAAAATCGGAAAAGAAATAATATCCTGAGTTTGTTATAGGAGGTATGTTTCTTCATCCGACGTCCTACGCTGCAACTTGAACTGGACATTCAGACTTCGCCTGAAGATGAGCAGATTCTCAAAGAGGGCACTGTTGTTATGGCTGATCCAACAAACGAAGACAGGAGTGAAGGAAATGAGATTAGCGGCTACAAAAATCCGCTTTTGCCAGCCAGTGAATGGGGATGGCACCCGGTCGGTCTTCGAATTACGCTGAATTGGTTGTATCACAAGTACCAAATTCCGCTTTTTATTGTGGAGAACGGGCTAGGTGCAGTGGATACGCTTGAAGAAGAAAGTCTTGTTCATGATCCATATCGAATTGATTATCTCAGCGGTATGTAGAAGAGATGAAAAAAGCTATCCTGAAGACGGTGTGAAAGTACTGGGTTATACGCCTTTTGGGAAGTATTCACCTTGTCCAGTGCAGAAACAGGAGAGATAAGAAGAGATATGAACTGATCTACGTGGATAAAGACAACGATGGAAATGGCACATTGAGAAGGGTGAAAAAGGGAGGTATATGGTTTTTACGCAATTGATGCTATTCATTTGTTCTCCTTTTTGTTACGTGCAGAAGCCGTTTATGAATTGTGCGCAATATTTTTTCAATAATGATAAAATGGTGCTGCTGGTTAAACGTCAGAAAGTTTATGAATGTTTATTGCAGAATTCCTATGCAAGAAGAAAGAATTTACATAAAAAATGGATGCCCTTTCCTTACAATGTAAACGTAACCATTATGATTGGAGCAGGAATCCACCGTTTGGTAAAAAATGAAGTCGGGATGAATTTTTTTGAATCTTTTTGAAGAAAAATGATTGTTTTTTATCAAGTTTGTGGTACGATATGAACAGTTGGAGGAATGAAGATGCTGACGGAAGAAAGATACAAGTTAATAATACAGCGCTTACAAGAACGTGGTGTTGTAAAATTGCAGGAATTAGTTGATCTGTTGGGAGCCTCTGAGTCAACGATTCGGCGTGATTTGATAGATCTTGAAGGCCGTCAGTTACTAAAGCGGATTCATGGCGGGGCAACCTTGCTGAATCAGAAAAGTCAGGAACCTGGCATGGAAGAAAAAACATTCAAAAACGTTCAACAAAAAAATGTAGTCGCCCGTATGGCTGCCAAAGAAATTTTGGATGGCGAATGTATTTATCTGGATGCGGGAACAACAACGATGGCGATGATTCCTTACATTGAAGCTAAAGACGTGACGGTCGTGACAAATGGTCTATCCCACGTAGAAGCACTGGTAAGCAAGCGAATCAGAAGCTATCTGCTGGGAGGGATGATGAAAACTCATACCAAAGCGGTAATCGGGAGTATTGCCCTACAGAATTTGGACAATTTTCGATTCGACAAGTGCTTTCTGGGAACGAATGGGGTAGATGTGGAAATGGGGTATACCACCCCTGATCCTGAAGAGGCGCTGATTAAGCGGCGAGCTCACCAGCTGTCTGGCAAAACTTATGTGTTGGCGGATTCCAGTAAAATTGGAGAAGTTACCTTCGCCAAACTGTTCGAACTCAAGGAAGCTATCCTTATTACCGAATCGGTACCTGAAAGCTCACGCCGATCCATTGCTCAGAAAACTAAGATAATCGAGGGATAACGATGATATATACAGTAACGCTGAACCCTTCTATTGATTACATCGTGGAAGTTGACGATTTGAAGCTTGGTGATTTGAACCGGATGAAACGAGATTTAAAATTGCCGGGTGGCAAGGGGATTAATGTATCCCGGATACTTAACCAATTGGGAGCAGACAGCACAGCCATTGGCTTTCTCGGCGGATTCACAGGCAGGTTTATCAACGATACTTTGCGGGAAGAATCCATTAGAACTGATTTTGTAATCATCGAAGACGATACACGGATCAACATTAAGCTTAAGCATGGCGATGAGACGGAAATTAACGGCTTGGGACCTTCGATTCGTGAGCATGAGGCGGATGCGTTGGTACAGAAACTATCAGGTCTTCAGAAAAATGACATTGTCGTCTTGTCGGGAAGTATCCCGCCGTCTCTTGGAGGAGACTTCTATGATCGGCTGATTCGCGTATGCCAGCAAACCGGGGCTGAATTCGTCATCGACACCACAGGTGAAGCGCTGATGAAGGCACTGGTCCATAAGCCGCTGCTCGTCAAGCCGAATCACCATGAGCTGGCTGAGCTATTTGGCGTAACCATTAATTCAAAGGAGGAGATCGTCAATTACGGCCGTAAACTGCTGGAAGCAGGTGCAAAAAATGTACTGATTTCCATGGCAGGAGAAGGTGCATTGTTCATTACGGCAGAGGAAGTGTATCACGCAAATGTACCAGCAGGAACGGTTAAAAACTCAGTAGGCGCAGGTGATTCTATGATTGCTGGATTCGTGGGTACACTCGCTCTGCTTGGCGATCCGATCGAAGCATTCCGTACAGGAGTGGCATCCGGAAGCGCAACCGCATTCTCCGATGATCTGGCTACTAGAGAGAAAATTGAACAATTACGGCCGCAAGTCACGATTTCAAATTGGTAATCCCGCTACATCATGAGCTTATTATGCGTGTTTTGTCTACACGCTGACCTAACTTAGGAGAGTGTGAATAATGAGAATAACAGACCTGATGATTAAAGAAACGATGATCATGGATTTGCAGGCTACGACAAAGGACGGGGCGATTGAAGAACTCATCGCGAGTCTTGAAGCAAGTGGCCGCATTAATGACCGGGCATTGTTCAAGGAAATGATTTACAAACGCGAAGCAGAATCCAGCACAGGAATTGGTGGCGGCATTGCGATGCCGCATGCCAAGACCAAAGCTGTGAATGAAGCGACCGTGGTTTTCGCCAAAAGCAGCAAAGGCGTAGAATTCGAATCGCTGGATGGGGAGCCTGCAAAAGTGTTTTTCATGATTGCAGCTCCAGAAGGAGCAGCTAACACGCATCTTCGTACGCTCGCAGCTCTTTCCCGGCTGCTAATTGATACCAATTTCATCGATAAGCTGATGAAAACGCAAACACCGGACGAAGTGTCGGAGCTGTTTGATGCCAAGCAAGCGGAAGAAGAGGCAGCTAAAGAAGCAAAAGAGGCGAAGAAAGAGGCTGCCAAAACACAGAAAACGCCGGATGTTATCGTTGGTAACCCGAATTCAGACGAGTTTGTGGTTGCGGTAACTGCCTGTCCTACAGGTATTGCGCATACGTTTATGGCTGAAGACGCTCTCATTAAGAAAGCGACAGAAATGGGTGTAAATATCCGGGTAGAAACGAATGGCTCGGAGGGTGCGCAAAACGTACTGACAGCGGATGAAATTCGTCGTGCCAAGGGTGTAATCGTCGCAGCTGATAAAAAGGTTGAAATGGCCAGATTTGACGGTAAGCCTGTATTGCAAAGACCGGTAAGTGACGGTATTCGTAAATCTGAAGAACTGATTCGCAAAGCGCTCAACGGCGATGCTCCAATCTACCGTAGTGAAGGTAAGGGGAACGCAGAAGAGACGAGAGCAGAAAAGACCAGCGTCGGTAGTAAAATTTACAAGGATCTCATGAACGGTATCTCTCATATGTTGCCGTTTGTTGTAGGCGGCGGGATTTTGCTGGCCATTTCCTTCCTGTTCGAACAGGTATGGGGAGCAGAGAATCCGATCGTCAAGCTGCTGCAAACGATTGGCGGCGGAACAGGTGCGTTCCACTTCCTGATTCCGATACTGGCCGGGTTTATCGCGATGAGTATTGGGGATCGTCCGGCATTGATGCCGGGTATGGTTGGTGGTCTGATGGCCGTAAACTCAAATGCAGGCTTCCTTGGCGGTCTGGCAGCAGGTTTCCTTGCTGGTTATGTGGTTATCTTCCTGCGCAAAGCATTGGCAGGTCTGCCAAAAGCGCTGGATGGCTTAAAACCGATCTTGTTATACCCGGTATTTGGCCTCCTCATTGCAGGCGCGATTATGTTCTATCTGTTTGATCCGATTTTCGGCGGTATTAATACATGGCTTGTTAATGTTCTGAACAATTTGGGTACGGGTAATGCAGTCATTCTGGGTCTCATTCTGGGTGGAATGATGGCGATTGACATGGGCGGACCTTTCAACAAGGCGGCTTACGCATTTTCTATCGGTGTCTTTACTTCCAGTGGCAACACAAACGGAGCTATGATGGCAGCTGTTATGGCGGGCGGTATGGTACCTCCGCTGGCAATCGCACTCGCTTCGACGTTCTTCAAAAATAAATTTACCGAGCAAGAGCGCAAGTCTGGTTTGACGAACTATGTACTTGGCTTATCCTTTATTACAGAAGGTGCCATTCCGTTCGCAGCTGCTGACCCGCTGCGCGTACTAACCTCTTGTATCGTAGGTTCAGCAATTGCTGGTGGTCTAACGCAGCTCTGGAAAATCAATCTTCCAGCTCCGCATGGCGGTATCTTTGTAGCAGCTCTTGCCAATCATGCCTTGCTGTTCTTGCTTGCAGTGGCAATTGGCTCCGTGGTTTCCGCGCTCATTCTGGGATTGTGGAAAAAAACGCTCGAAGCAAAATAACTGCATAAAATCTTCATCGTCTTCCTAAACGCAAAACCGCTAAACACTCGTTAACCGAGATGTTTAGCGGTTTTTTTTGATGTTGATTTGGGTTCGGGAGCTGACTTGTAGCCTCCTATAAATCCGGTTTAAATAGACTTGGGCAGTTGCGCTAACCATTGCTCCTTAATCAGCTGCATAAACAGCTTTTGGGCTGAAGACATATACTGCTGATGCTGGATGTCCTGTAATAGTCCAATAGCGATATTAGGGTCTTTTAGCTGGAGGGGAATGACGACCAGTTCGTCTGGCAAAGATAATGACGATAGAACCACTCCAACTGAAGAGATTGTTTTTACGAATGAGGGTATAGACGAAATTTGGCTGACAGTATACAAAAAAGGCATCGACGGGAAGCGGGAAAATTCTTTTTCCAGCCGGATAGAGTACAGGCAGCTTTTACCTCCGGCTATAAGCGGGTATTCATACAAATCCTCCAGCTGAAGCTCACTTTTTTCCACCAAGGGATGTTTACGGGACACGATAAAAGCAATTTGTTCGTGATATATCGGTTCAAAGTGTAAGGAGGGAACCGAGTGAGGTTCCCCGCAGATTGCAAAATCCAGCGTACGGTCCATCAGCGCGTTCGAGAGTGTATCCGTGTTTCCAACTGTAAAATGGCACGTAATATTCGGCTTATGCTCCCGAAACCGCTGCAGAACAAAGGGGAGTATGGTAGCCGCTACCGTTTCAATCACACCGATATGGAGCGTGCCGACTTCCTGCTTTTTCAGAGATTTGGCCTGGTCCAGCACAAAATTCCAATGCTGAATAAGCCCATCCACCTCTTCTGCATACACTTTGCCTGAGGCCGTTAATTCCGCATCCCAACCTCTTTTAAAAAGCTGAAATCCCAGCTCTTTCTCCAGCCTTTGGATTTGGTTTGTGACTGTAGACTGTGCGTAGTTTAATTTGGCTGCAGCTTTTGAGAAAGTTCCTTCTTCGATAATGGTACGAAATGTAGTTAGCTCTTTTAGATCCATGCGCACTCATCTCCATCGACAAAAATGAATTTAATTATGATTATTTTCAATTATACAGATGAAGATAGGCAGAGTACAATCATATTATTCCAATGGATTGGAGAGATGAACATGCCATTTGTACGCATAGGTTATATGGAGCAGCAATATACAGAGCAAGAGCTACCCTGCATTAGCTACTGTATTTTGAAGGCCCTAATTGAGCATTTTCAGGTACCGGAAAAGGATTACTTTCAGGTTTTTCATGCTCATAAGCAAAGCGAGTTTTATTATAGCCCGGATTATTTGAATGTACCCAGAACAGACAAGCTGTTGTATATCCAAATTACAATGGGATCAGGTAGAACTACGGAACAAAAAAAGAGTTTTTACCACAGGCTAGCCGAGCTCCTATCTACTGAGTGTAAGATTAGGTCGAATGATGTATTTGTAACACTGGTGGAGACTGAATTTGAAAATTGGTCCTTTGGCAACGGACTTGCTCAGATGATTTTGTAGCTAGAAACTGCACACTGCACTATTAGGAAGGAAAGGAAGCGTTGAACAAATGAAGCACAAACTAATCATATCGAGCGCCCGGGAAATGCTAGGCGATTTTGCACCCGCTTTTGTGAGCTATACGGAGGACGTCCTTTTTGGGGATGTTTGGAGGAGAGAAGCATTGTCTCTCAGAGAACGGAGCCTCATTACAGTTGCCGCTCTGGTAGCGGGCGAGCATGTGAATCAGCTCCCCTATCATCTGATTTTGGCCAAGCAGAACGGTATTTCCGAGGAAGAACTGGTTGAGGTCATGACACAACTTGCCTTTTATGTAGGATGGCCCCGGGCAGCTTCAGCTATTCAGGTTGCCAAAGACGTATTTTCCAAAGAAAAAGAGGGTTGAGTATAAGCCACTTTTTCGAAAGTGGTTTCTTTTATTTTTAGACATGTGCTCAAGTGTTATATAATAGAGAAAACTCAAATCGAGAGGACATCAAGCAATTGACCTTACAGCAATTAAAATATGTCATCGAGGTTGCCAATCGTGGCTCTATGAATGAGGCGGCAAAGCGGTTATTTATATCCCAGCCCAGTCTGTCGAACGCGATTCGGGATCTGGAGGAAGAAATCCATATCACCATTTTTGACCGAACCAATAAGGGAATCTCTTTGTCCAAGGAAGGCGTGGAATTTCTTGGTTATGCCCGTCAGGTTGTTGAACAGGCAGAACTGCTGGAAAGCCGCTACCTGGATGCCAAGCCTTCGCCACAGCATTTTGCCGTATCAACACAGCACTATGCATTTGCCGTAAATGCATTCGTCAATTTGGTGAATCAATATGGACAGGATGAATATGAGCTGGCTTTGCGGGAGACGAAGACCCATGAAATCATACAGGATGTAAAAAGCTTGCGTAGTGAGATCGGAATCCTGTACTTCAACGAATTTAACACCAAGGTCATAAACAAGCTGCTAAAGGATGCGAATCTGCAATTTAACAGCCTGTTTATCGCAAAGCCTCATATTTTTATCAGCGCCAACAATCCGTTGTCCCGGCAGTCCATTGTAACGATTGATCAGCTTCACCCTTATCCGTACCTGTCCTTTGAGCAGGGGGAGTATAATTCCTTTCACTTTTCCGAGGAAATTCTCAGCACGTTGTCGCATCCCAAAAACATTCGTGTCAATGACCGGGCGACCCTTTTTAATCTGCTGATTGGCTTGAACGGCTATACCATTTCTACGGGGGTCATCAGTGCTGATTTGAATGGGAATGAGATTATTTCCGTGCCTTTGGAATGTGATGAATCTATTAATGTGGGATGGATTTGTCATAAAAATGTTGCGCTCTCGAAGCTGGCTACCGTTTATATAGAAGCGCTGCATGAGGCGATAGGGGAATAAAAGATGGGGGTATAGCTTTAGGCTATAACTAGCTATAGTTTATTGGAGTTACCTTATAACTGAAAATGTATGTTATCTTTCTTTCAAGAACTCCAATACCGAAGCAAAAAGGAGATAACCCTAATGAGCAGCATCCTTGACCATGCATCCCAACGTAAAGTGACTCCGTTCAGACATGATATCGTCGGCAGCTTTTTGCGTCCGCAAGCCATTAAAGACGCCAGAGCTCAATTTCAAAATCACGAAATTTCTGCGGACGAGCTGAGAAAGATTGAAGACAACGAAATTATTAAGCTGGTAGAAAAGCAAAAATCCGTAGGGCTTAAAGCTGTGACAGATGGCGAATTCAGACGCTCCTGGTGGCACCTTGATTTTATGTGGGGCCTGGATGGTGTGGAAAAGACAGAGCTGGCCAAAGGCTACCAATTCCAAGGCGCAGAGACCAGGGCTGAAACCGCACGCTTGTCCGGTAAAATCGGCCATTCCCGTCACCCTTTCATTGAAGATTTCAAATTCCTGAAGCAAGCAGCAGGTGATGATGCCATTGCCCGCCAAGCGATCCCTGCACCGGCACAATTTCTGGCCGAGCTGTTACGCGGAGAAAATAAAGAAACGACAGATACCTACTACAGCAATCTGGATAAGCTGGTAACGGATATCGCTCAAGCTTACAAGTCCGTCATCCAGGCGTTATACGATGAAGGCTGCCGCAGCCTGCAACTGGATGATTGCACATGGGGCATGCTCTGCGATAAAAACTATTGGGAAGCCAGACAGCATGCAGATGAAAATATAGAAGAAACCAAAAAGCTGTTCGCCCGCGTGAATCAAGAGACCGTGAACGATCTCCCGGCAGACTTGGTCGTTACAACTCACGTATGTCGAGGCAACTACCATTCCACCTGGGCGTCCTCTGGCGGCTATGAGCCTGTTGCTGAAACCCTGTTCGGTATCGACAACATCGACGGCTACTATCTCGAATTTGATACCGACCGTGCTGGCGATTTCACACCGCTCAAGCATCTGAAGGACCAGCAGGTGGTATTGGGTCTCGTTTCCTCCAAAACGGGTGAGCTGGAAGACAAGCAGACCATCATTAACCGCATTAAGGAAGCGAGTCAATTCGTCGATATCAACCAAATCTGCCTGAGCCCACAATGCGGCTTCGCTTCAACAGAAGAGGGCAATATTCTGACGGAAGAGCAGCAGTGGAAAAAGCTTGCTTTCATTAAAGAGATTGCGGACGAGATTTGGAAGTAAGATTTTAGGGGAACGGGGTCGAAGAGTTTCAGGATAAAAAGCACGCCACTTGTGAGCGTGTTTTTTGGTTTGAGAATCTGCCTGCCTACAGGAATTATGAAATGTCATCGTTCCAGATGCGGATAAAATTAGATTGACAATAATTCATTTACAGGATTAAAAATTGCTTTTTATGTTTTTTATAGGGTGTCTCATAAAATAATACATCCTTTGATTAAGGCATTTCTTCAAGCAGCAATGGAATAATGGCTTAGAATTTGTAAGCTTGGTCCTTCTTTTGACACACTCAGAAAGGGCCTTTTGCTAATCGTTTTTATTAAAGGTTGAATACTGGGATTTTTGTTTTAAGGGAGGAATTAAATTGCTAAACGATTCTGAAAGAGAAGGTATATTTAAGGCCATTTTTGGAAGGAGAGATATTCGATCATTTAATGGAAAACCCATATCCAAAGATAAGTTAAACAATATATTAATGGCTGGTCATCATGCACCTTCCGTTGGTTTTATGCAACCTTGGGATTTTATTGTCATTGACTCTCAAGGGGTTAAAGAACGATTGGCACATGCATGTCATAAAGAAATACAAGCGTTATCCATACACTATGAAGATGAAAAAAAGACAAGATTTCTCTCGCTAAAATTAGAGGGGATCAGAGAAGCGCCTATAACGATCTGTATTACATGTGACCCCACAAGAGGTGGTGGACATGTACTTGGGCGAAATTCAATTCCTGAAACAGATATTCTATCCGTCGCCTGTTGTATCCAAAATATGTGGCTGGCGTCTTATGCCGAAGGAATAGCTATGGGTTGGGTTAGTTTTTACAAGAAATCAGACGTGCGAGAAATACTAAATATTCCGCCACATATTGACCCTGTTGCTTTGATTTCATTAGGATACACGGATGTTTATCCTAGAAAACCACTTTTAGAACAAGAAGAGTGGGAGAGACGTCGAAATCTGAATAATCTAATACACCATAATGTTTGGGAATAACGGAAACGTTAATTCAGCAAGGAACTATCTTATTAAAGGTAGTATCTTCGTAAATAATTGGGATAAATATCCTTTGATGGATTCTAAAGTAGTGACATCCTCAATTAATCTTGTAATAATAGGTAAGTGAGTCTATACGCCTAAAATATTGGGTAGATAGTCTTGGCTTAACACAACATACATGAGAGGACAAAAGAGATGAAGAAGTGGGTTAATATTTTTACGGCAGGAATGCTGGCGACTTCCATATGGGCTAGCCCCATATTAGCGGCCGACAGTTCACACCATGCAACAAAGGAGGACAGTTCTACTACCTCTCAACCTTATGGGGATATGGCGAACCACTGGGCAACGGATAACGTTACAAAATGGAGCCATCGTGGAGTGGTTTCGGGTGTGGAAAACGCTCGTTTTGAGCCAAATCGTCCGATTACGAGAAGCGAATGGGCTGCTTTGCTAAATCGTGCATTTCAAATACAGCCTGGACAAGCTGTATCTTTTACCGATGTAAATAAAGACGATTGGTTTGCTCCAACTGTTACGGATGCAGTTTATGCTGGGTATATGAAAGGATTCGAAGATGGCAGCTTTCGCCCTACGCAAGGATTAAGTAGAGAAGAAGCGGCAGTGACCGTAAACCAATTACTTCAAATTCCTTCTTCCGATACCAATAAAACCTTTAAAGATAGCGCCTCTCTGCACAATTGGTCCCAAAAGGCCGTTAATGCTGTAGTGGCAGCGGGTATTATTGAAGGTTATCAGAACGGTACATTTCAACCCAAAAAATCGTTGACTCGTGCTGAGGCGGTTACGATTCTGGATCGTGCTGTGGATCATTTTGGTGCTTGGTATGGAGAATCAGGAACGTATGGACCTTCGACTGGACTCGCCAAGCAGGCAGGCAATGTTGTCATCAACACAACGGGGATAACGCTTCAAAATACGGAAATCGCAGGTGACTTAATTATTGGTAAAGCTGTTGGGAAAGGCGATGTGTTTCTGAAAAATGTTAAAGTCCACGGTCAGACATACGTTTACGGGGGTGGAGAAAATGGTCTTCATCTGAACAATTCTGTGCTGGTTAGCATCATTGTAAACAACGTGGATGGAACTGTTCGTTTGGTTGCAGAAGGTGCAACGTCTATCAGCGAAATAAAAATCAAGACGGGCGCAGCCCTAGATGTCTCACAAGGGGCAAGTGTTAATCGAGTTACTCTAACAAATGAACTCCCTACAAAATCCAATGTCAGCCTTACAGGTTATTTCCACACTGTGAATGTTGAAGCATTCGCTACGAATGTAAATATTCCAAATGGGCAGATTGATATGTTAAATGTAGCTGACAACGCTAAGGGTACAACTATAGATATAGCAAAAGAGTCTTCTATTCTCTCGCTGGTACTTCATGCTGCTGCCAAAGTAATAGGATTAGGTTCTGTTGATAAGGCCATAGTTAATGCTGAAAATGTTTCTTTTCAAACAAAACCAAAAACTGTAACAAATGGCGGCAAGGTAAGTAGTAATGTTAAGGTCACAATAGGCAACTCGACAAATACTTTGGGATCACAGGGGACAACATCATCAGGTGGCGGCGGGGGTTCTTCCAGTAACTCTAATGAATCTGATAAATCCAAAAATAAAGATAAGAAAGATAATACTCCTCAAACTCGAGAAAACAACAGCGGGGACTTTGAAATTTCTGTTCCTAAAAAAGTTGTAGCTGTTGGAGAGGCCGTTTATTTTACGAGCTCTCGTGATGGGGTAGCATATTTTTCAAATAATATTGATATTGGAAGTATAACCTCTCTTGAATTAGGTGTTGAAAGTGGAAAGGTCCAAAAGATTGAAGTTGAGGCTAATAAAACGGTTAGTTTTTCAACATATGCTATTAATAATTATGAATATCCAAGAAATTTCGAATTCAATCTGACTGTTTATGACAAGAATAATAACTATGTTAATGAAGGTATTACTGTATTCGATGAGAATAAGACAATTGTTGAGAACCCTATATTTTTACATTATCCGGCATGGGAAAATGAACTTGATAAATTCTCTTTTAATTATAATCGCTTGATTACCGTTAATAAAGGGAAAACCACAAATAATATAGTTCAATGGGCAATTGGTGACGGTCCGTTTCTCCCATTTACAGAAAAGGATGGTGAGGTGGAAGTAAAGGATAATAAAATTATAGTATCCACAAAAAGTTTAGAAGATCGAGTGAAATATAAATTCCAAATAGTTGCAGATGCTGTAGTAACACGGAATGGCGAGGCAAATAAAGAATACTATACCACAGAATTTAGAAAAACAGTAAGAATCACAATGATTCAGCCTAGCGGTGAGGCATTCAACGTTAAAAAAGGAGGCGATATTACATTCTCTCTTTCAGACGTTGCAAAAGTGTATCTGATAAATACATTTGATTGGGAAAGCCAAAGTATCGTTTGGGAAAGCGACTTCAACGATTTGGTAGCAGAAAACCGGGGTAAAAAGAGAATTGTTACGGATGATGAAGTAAATAAACCAGTTACTATTTCTACAGGCGAGTTGCCGCCTGGAAACTATACACTTTATGTTTGGGACGGACAAATCTTGGAGTTGGAAATTATAGAATAAAACTGAATGCCGTAGGTAAGTGAACAAGCATTACGATATTATAAGTGGTCAGGAAACTTTTCCTGACCACTTTTTTGTGACGCCCGGCATGGGCGTCATCTTTAGGATGAATGTCCCGAATGGGGGCTAGCCGCTCCCTCCTACTCGATTTTTTATGACTAATTACTACGAAGATGAACACGACCAACATTAGCAATGCGATCCTCGGCGTAAGCCCACGATTAAAAAGGTGCACATTTAGACTTGCAGCCACGAGGTATAGCGACGAAGCCTGATTTTCTTCATACCATAGAGAATGCTTTAAGTAAGGAGGGATTTAGATATGTGAGGGAAGGCCTTTTTGGTGCAGGATAGATGGTAGCCTTGGCATGTTGTCTGGTCTAGCAAGCCTTGCTATACTTTACATACAGGGGGAATTTTCCTTAGTGATTTGGTATATAGGGATGGCGACATACGTGGAAAAATGGAAAAGGCTATCTCCACAGATTACGCATTTGTAGAGACAGCCCTTAATCCGTCTACTGATATTTTACAATAAGGGCATTACTGATTTGGCGCCCAGGTGTGGTGAGGTAAGAACCATTATAATACAGTCCACTGGAAGCACCGCCGTCCAGATTCATGGCCTGGTAAGCACCTGCTTGCTTCATTATTTGGGCGAGCTGCGGAATGGTGGCTCCGCCTGTGGTCAGGAGGATCAGCTTATGATCCCGGGTAATTCCGAGTGCGCTTCTGGCTGCGCCGCCTGTTCGTATTTTGGGGTCCTTAAAGCCTTCAGCTTTGACATTCAGGGTGACCTGGCCATTCGTTACTAGACGAGGTCCGGCTTGCAGGGCGCCATCAACGTTCCCTTGGCTTAACCGCTGCTCAAAGGCAGGACCCGAAATCAGCTCAGCCAAATGATTAGCATCATAGGAGAATACGGTTCGCTGGTCGCCAGAGCTTTTCTTTAACATTTTACCGTGGCTGACCAGGTAGCCGTAAGGGATTTTGTAGGAACTTTTGGTATAGGCATCAAAAAATGTGCCATTGATGGCTACAATCGCTTGATTGCGTTTGGCGATCCTGCTTAAGTCTTCCACCTTGCCAATCGTATTGCCTGCCAGGGCTACATTCAGACTCACCTTGGGATGGAGCATAGAGATGGTAACTACCTTGGCGGAAAAGGTGCGTGACCCCACTTTAAAGGTATGATGAGCCGTCGTGATCGGAGAGGTGCTGCCGGGGAGCTTGCCAGTGAGTACGGGCAGCGTAACGGACGTTGCGCCTTGTTGAATGCGGACGGCTGAAATCTCCTTTTGCCATGAGACCTGCAGGTTTAAATGCTGGCTGATGAACTGCAAGGGGACATAGGTAGAGCCGTTGTTGGTAAAAGGAGCATCTGGCATGCGAACCGGCTGGTCATTGACCTTGGCGGTTGTTTGTCCCACAAATAATGTAAGCCGGGTATTGCCCTGCGTAATTTCTATCTTTTTGTCCGCTGCCGTCATGCTGAGCGTAATTCCTCCATAGCTGCTTAGGAGCCGAAGCGGGATAAAGGAGTGGTTGCTCTGATCCACATAGACCAGCATAGGCGATGGTGCAGCAGCGTAGATCGGGGTTACAAGTAACAGCAAGGACAGCATAACAAGCGTGGTAACTCTCTTCATGAATGAATCAATCTCCTTATGTAGTTCTTGATACTTTACGAGGTGCTTGTACTTATATCGGGTTTGATGAGTTGCAAATGTATACTTACCTGGATTATGAAGAGGTTAAGCTAGATACATAAGCTGGATGGGGAAAGTAAAATGAGCAGAATGAATGGGTTGAAACAGAAAGCGGCCGCCAAAGTGGCAACAGAAAGGAAAAGGATATGCCGCAGATATAATACTTATATTCCGCAAATGATGATAAAAGCAAATTCTGATAAGCTGAATTTAAAAACACATGCAGCATAACAGCACATCGTCATCGTGCTAATAAAGAGGAAAGAGGTGCAGGCACATGGACAGGAAAGCGGATATGCGCTCATCCATGAAGGAGTTATTTGCACAGATGGATGAAGCTTTGTTTATGGATGTGGTGGAAAATGTCCCCTTCGAAATGCGAGACGGGGTTGTTGATAAGGAAGGCTGGATCAAGTGGAAGCCTCTCCCTTCGCAGATTACAGAGCAGGAGGTCCGGGAACTGGAGGAAACCTTCCATATTGAACTGCCTTCTTTGCTGAAAAGCTTTATCATGTCCTATCATTATGTAGCTTTACAATTCGATAACGAATCTATTCCGGGAGTATACTGGAGTGACTGTACTTTTGTAGAATTTCCACGCCTGCCTGTAGGTCAAGGCTTAAAGGCGTTTTATGATTTGATCCATCAATGGTCGCCCTTGCTGTCAGCAGGCTATATTCCATTTGCGATTGCAGAGGACGATCAGGGCCCCGTTTGCTTGAATGCTGGCAGCAGACATAAGGACGGCGATTATCCTATTGTTTGGTTCTTTCATGAGGATTTGCGGCATTTGGATGAAAACGAGCTGCGGGATAGAAAAAAACTGATTCCCCATGTGCAAGGATTGTTTCCATCCTCAGTTGAAATGTTTAACGTCATGTTTAAGCAAATTAAGCACTAGTATCTCTACTAAATGGAATTCTACTGCACGTATAACTATGATATTGACATAAAAAATGAGGAATGTTATAAAAAAAGGTAGGCTGGCACTCGAATGATGGGAGTGCTAACAAAACTGAATCGTTTGCATGACTCATACCCGCTGGCCTTACATAGGTTCGAATCTGAAAGGAGATACCAGAATGGAGAAAAAACAGTTTCAGGCTGAGTCCAAGCGTCTGCTCGAAATGATGATTAACTCGATTTATACGCAAAAGGAAATTTTCTTAAGAGAGCTGATCTCCAATGCAAGCGATGCGATTGACAAAATTTATTACAAAGCACTGACAGATGATCAACTGGTCTTTGACAAAGAAAATTACTATATCAAAGTCACTGCTGATAAGGAAAACAGAACGCTAACGCTGCGTGATACCGGGATTGGGATGACCCAGGAAGAGCTGGAAAACAACCTGGGCGTCATTGCTAAAAGCGGCTCACTGGCATTCAAAAATGAAAATGAATCCAAGGATGGTCATGATATCATCGGCCAATTCGGTGTCGGCTTCTATTCGGCTTTCATGGTGGCGGATGTTGTTACAGTGACTACCAAAGCCTTGGGCAGCGATGCGGCTTATAAATGGGAATCCACAGGTGCAGACGGATATACGATTGAGCCGGCTGAGAAGGACGAGGTCGGTACCGAGATTGTTCTGAAAGTCAAGGCCAACACGGAAGATGAGTCCTATGACGAATATTTGGACGAGTATCGTTTGAAGGCACTGATTAAAAAATACTCTGATTTTATCCGCTATCCGATCAAAATGGATATTACAGGCAAACGTTTGAAAGAAGGCAGTGATAACGAGTACGAGGATTACGAAGAGGAACAGCGTATTAACAGCATGGTTCCCATCTGGAGAAAGAACAAAAGCGAGCTGACCGACGAGGACTATCACAACTTCTACGCGGAAAAACGCTATGGCTATGACAAGCCGCTCCAGCATATCCATGTTAGTGCGGACGGCGCGGTAGTGTACCAGGCTATTTTGTTTATTCCTGAAAATATCCCTTTTGACTACTACTCCAAGGAGTATGAAAAAGGTCTGGAGCTATATGCCAACGGCGTGCTGATTATGGAAAAATGTCCTGATCTGTTGCCGGATTATTTTAGCTTTGTTAAAGGTATGGTAGACTCCGAAAGCCTGTCGCTCAACATTTCCAGAGAAATGTTGCAGCATGATCGACAGCTGAAGCTGATTGCCAAAAATATCGAAAGCAAAATTAAAGGCCAGCTGTTGACCCTGCTCAAAAATGACCGGGAAAAGTATGATCAATTTTATAAATCCTTTGGCAGACAATTGAAATTTGGTATCTATAATGATTATGGCCGCCATAAGGAAACGCTTCAAGACCTGCTTATGTTCTACTCTTCCACAGAGAAAAAACAGGTTACGCTGGACGAATATGTAGCTCGTATGCCTGAGGAGCAGAAGTATATTTATTATGCTTCCGGAGAGTCCAACGAGCGTATTGAAAAGCTGCCGCAGACCGAGCTGGTGGCTGACAAAGGCTACGAAATTTTGTACTTCACCGATGACATTGATGAGTTCGCTATTAAAATGCTCTTAAACTACAAAGAGAAGGAATTCAAGTCCGTATCGAGCGGTGATTTGGGAATTGAAGCTGACGAAAATGAGAAAGAAACCGAAGCGGAGCAAAACGACCATAAAGAGCTGTTCGAATACATGAAGGGCTTGCTGGAAGGCAAGGTAACCAGTGTCAAAGCCTCCAAGCGCTTGAAGACGCATCCTGTATGTCTGTCCGCAGACGGTGAATTGACGATTGAGATGGAAAAAATCTTGAACGCCATGCCGAATAACGCTGATGTCAAAGCAAATAAAGTGCTGGAAATCAACGTAAACCATGCGGTGTTTAACTCTTTGAAAGAGGCTTTTGCCAATGACAAGGAGAAGGCCAATCTCTATACGGCTTTGCTGTATAATCAGGCTTTGCTGATCGAGGGCTTGCCGCTGCAAGATCCGGTTGAATTCACGAACGATATTTGCAAAATCATGGTTTAGCCCATTTTCCCATGAATAAAGCCGTTCCCATATCGGGAGCGGCTTTACTCATGATGAAAACACTGGGGACACTACTTGCTGCATTCAGTACAATGTTAACCTGATTTTGGGATTTGTAAAATTTTTGTGACATGCTGCTGTGAATTTTGACACAGCAAATTATCGTTTTTCTTGATTATTTGGTAGGATGTCTTTATAATCATTTTGTTTGCAAGATTGATTAGCGATTAGCGTATGGAATAAGGAGGTTATTTATTTTGGGAAAAGCATTGATTATTGGCGCCGGTGGCGTGGCCAGCGTTGTGGTGCATAAATGTTGCCAAAACCCAGATGTATTTGAAGAAATTTGTATCGCAAGCAGAACTGTTGAGAAATGCGATGCGCTTAAAGAGAAGCTGGGTGGAGGCCGTACGAAGATACAAACGGCTCAGCTAGATGCTGACAACACCGACATGGTCATTGACTTGATTCGAAGCTTTCAACCGGATGTAGTTATCAATGTGGCTCTCCCTTATCAGGATTTGACGATAATGGATGCTTGCCTTGAGACAGGTGTTCATTACGTTGATACGGCGAACTATGAACCGCCGGATACGCCGAAGTTCGAATACAGCTGGCAATGGGCCTACAAAGAAAGATTCGAAAAAGCGGGAATTACAGCTCTGCTGGGCAGCGGTTTTGATCCAGGCGTAACTGGAGTATTTACGGCTTATGCCCAAAAGCACTATTTTGATGAAATTCATACGATTGATATTGTGGATGCGAATGCAGGGGACCACGGATATCCTTTTGCAACTAATTTTAATCCGGAAATCAATATTCGCGAAATTACGGCGAAGGGCCGTTACTTTGAAAATGGAGAGTGGATTGAAACTGAGCCGCTTTCTGAGAAAAAGGTATATGACCTTCCTGAAATTGGACCGAAAAACATATATCTTTTGTACCATGAAGAACTGGAATCTCTTGCAGTGAACATTAAAGGCGTGAAAAAAATCCGCTTCTGGATGACGTTCTCGGACAATTATCTGAATCATTTGAACGTACTTCAAAACGTAGGCATGACTTCCATTGAGCCTATTGAGTATGAAGGACAACAAATTATTCCACTGCAATTCCTGAAAGCTATTTTGCCGGACCCGGCTTCGCTGGGACCAAGAACGAAAGGCAAAACAAACATTGGTTGCATCATCCAGGGCATCAAAGATGGAAAGCCAAAAACATATTATGTTTACAATGTTTGTGATCACGAGGAATGTTTTGCAGAGGTTGGCTCCCAAGCCATTTCCTACACGACAGGTGTTCCTGCCATGATCGGCGCTATGCTTATTATTAAAGGCATTTGGAAAAAACCAGGCGTTTACAATGTTGAGGAATTTGATCCAGATCCATTCATGGAAGCACTGAATAAACACGGATTGCCATGGCAAGAGAACTTTACGCCAACGCTGCTTGATTGAGGGGTCTGCGATGAATATTGATATAACCGGACTTCCATCACCTTGCTACCTTGTTGACGAAAGACTTCTTGTCAAAAACCTTGAGATTCTAAATTCCGTTCAAGAGCGAACAGGCTGCAATATACTGCTCGCTCTTAAGGGATTTTCGATGTTTTCGACCTTTCCTCTGGTTGGAAAATACTTAAAAGGCGTAACCTCCAGTTCATTGTTCGAGGCAAGACTCGGTCGCGAAAAAATGAACAAGGAGGTGCACGTATACGCACCTGCTTATGTGGACAGTGAATTTGATGAGCTGCTGGAGTATGTGGACCATATCGTCTTCAATTCCTTTGATCAACTGAGACGCTTCAAAGGCAGAGTGCAAGGCGTAACTTCCAAAAAAATCGACATCGGAATTCGGGTTAATCCGGAATATTCGGAAATCGAAACTTCGTTGTATGATCCTTGCTTCAACAACTCCAGAATGGGTGTAACCCTGGCTAACTTTAAGCCTGAGGAGCTGGACGGAGTAGACGGTATTCATTTTCACACGATGTGTGAGCAGAATTCAGATACGCTGGAGCGCACCATTAAAGTCGTGGATGAGAAATTCGGGCCATACATTAAGCAAATGAAATGGCTCAATTTCGGCGGTGGTCATCATATTACCAGAGAAGACTATGATCTGGACACCCTGGTTCGCTGTATTCAATATTTTCAGGATAAATATGGTGTGCAAGTTTATCTGGAGCCAGGTGAAGCTATCGCTCTGAATACCGGATATCTGGTTGCTACTGTCCTGGATACGATGAAAAATGGAATGGATATTGCCATTCTGGATACTTCGGCTGAATGTCATATGCCTGATGTGCTGGCTATGCCTTACCGCCCGAATATCATTGATGCAGGTAAGCCAGGTGAATATGCACACACTTACAGACTCGGCGGGCTTACTTGCCTGGCCGGAGATATCATTGGGGACTATTCTTTTAAAGAGCCATTGAAGCCGGGAGACAAGCTTGTATTCTGTGACATGGCCCATTACACCATGGTCAAAAACCACATGTTTAACGGTGTCAACCTGCCAGCCATCGCCAGCTATAACGACGAAGAAGGCATTAAGGTGATCCGTCAGTTCTCTTACGAGGACTTTAGCTCACGTTTGTCGTAGAATCTAGACGTTGTGAAACAAACTGAGCCAAATGAATGAAATAACTGAACTACCAAAAGCCGCGCCCTGGAGATGGGCGCGGTTTTTGTACACCCCTTCTATCGGGAAATTGCCTGAATTTTTTTGGATACATATAACGTATGATATACTTATTTAATTGGAAAACGATTAATGCAGATTGGATAAATGAAACAGGGCGATAGGAAGAGGTGAATGAACCATGTTCGATCCGACGGTGTTTGATAATTTAAAAGTGGCGATGGAAAATGAGGTTTACGACCTAGATAATCTGGATTCCCGCATTGAAATTACGCAGCGGATTGATAGATTAGAAATGTCGGTGATGTCGCGTGAATTTGGCGTACAGTTCAGACTAAAAGGACACCCGGGTGTGACGGCAGAAGTTCGCTTAAAAGCAGATTTAAGCAATTTGGCAGCAGAGATTTTGGAATTGGAAGATCAGATTCCGGGATGTAGATTGCTGCTGCGTTTTGAAATGGAGATTCATGAGATTGAGACGCAATGCAGCCGGATTGAAGATATACTGATCCAAATTTGGAAGCCTGATCTTCGGCCAGTACAAACACTTAGTCTAATTTATGGAGGGAAGGCATCTACATATCATAACAGGGTTGAACTCCGGTTTTCCAGGCAAATTAACGAAGATCAGATGGAGGATATTCCAGAACTGCTGGAACATATTTTGCTGACGCTTGTGGAATTGAACAAAGTCTAAAAAGTTAGATTCCCCGCAACAGGACATAGCCTGTACTATTGGAGGAATTAGGCGAAAGGAGTCCTGGAGATCATAAAATGAATGAACACGATTTCTCTAAAATATATGCGATCATGGAAGCTTCTTTTCCAGCATCAGAATGCAGGACGTTTGATTCACAAAAAGCTTTATTGAAACGTCCCAGCTATCGCCTCATTACTGAAAAGAATGAACAAGGCCATATAGTCGCATTTTTGGCAGGCTGGGATTTTATGCATTTTCGGTTTGTAGAGCATATTGCGGTGGACTCGAGTATACGTGGTGGCGGACGGGGTAAAAAGCTCATGAGCAGGTTCATCTCAGAGTCTGATACCCCGGTCGTACTGGAGGTTGAGCCGCCAGTGGATGAATGGACTCGGCGAAGAATCCGGTTTTATGAGCGTTTGGGGTTTCATCTGAATCAGTTTGAATATGTACAGCCTCCTTTAAGACAAGGACAGGCTGACTTGAGGCTGCAAATCATGAGTTACCCAGTTGAGCTGTCAGAACAGGAATTTGCTCCGTACAAACAGCTTTTATATACTGAGGTATACGGGCTTAGAGCTTAAATGAGAGAATATATCATCAGTTATATAAGAAAGGACTCTGCTTATACCGTATTCCTACGGAAGCACAGTCTTTTACTTTATTGGGCTGAAGGTGCTTCATTATGTTACTGTCTTGTCCAAACCATGATAAACTCTTTTTCGCCAGTTTCGGAATCCATAGCTTCCTCTTGAATGATAAAGCCGTTTTTAGTATAAAAGTTAAATGCTTTCGTGTTCGACTGATATACCTTCAATTGAATCTCAGCATGTTGCTGTTTGACCCAATCCAACAGCAGCTTGCCATATCCCTTCCCCTGAGCGCCAGCACGTATAAACAGAGCCGCCAAGTATCCATCGATCATGGAAACGAAGCCGCCAATAGTATGTTCATCCTGCATAATAACGTAGGTTTGAGCGAGGGGAAGGTACTTGTTCTCCATTGCGGTAACTTGTGATGTCCAATATGAAGGAGCAATAAAATGATGGGCTTCTATGGAGGCTTCCAGCCAGATGGCTGCCAACTCCTTGAATTCTTCTACACTCGCTGGTCTAATAGACACGGTATCGCCTCTTTTCACAGTATGTAACTTTATTCGATAGCTAATATGCTGAAATAAAAAAAGGCCGTCTTGTGGACGGTCTTTCTACCCGTGGCGCTTGGCTAAAGCCTTAATCCGTATCCCGCGCCTCCGTTAACTCTGAAAATTAGAGAATAGCGGACCGGGTAAGGGATACGTTCAACATATGATTACTAATGTTGACGCACCTCCTTTCCTGATGCGCTCATCTTACCATATATGGTGTTTGATATCCAGGTTTTTTGTATATTTTCAGAGGTCATTTATAAAAAATATAATATAAAAACTTCTTGATTTTATAGTCTATGAGAGATATAATCTTAATTACGGTGATCGAAAACATCGGTGTTTATAATAGCATGCGGTCGTGGCGGAATTGGCAGACGCGCACGGTTCAGGTCCGTGTGGGCTAACCCCCCGTGGAGGTTCGAGTCCTCTCGACCGCATCCACTTAACAATGAACGAGCTCTTGAATTTCCTTTGGTGGAGGTTCAGGAGCTTTTTGCATACTCGGAATTTGTGAGGTATTGCTCATCACTTGAACTAACACCGTTAGCAAGCAGCAAGCTGGCACAACTGTGTCGAAGATCGTGAAACCGAATCCGCTGCAAGTTATGATTTTTCAGGACGAGTGGAAAAAGTCTCCCGAGGCAAACTCGTAGTCAGCGTAATCGTCGCAACACTGGTTTGGGTTTTGGGCTCCATTTTGGAACAAACCAGGATCGGGTGTTGAACCTTGCAAATACCGACATGGTCAATGGGAAAAAGATAGTCTTCCTGGCGATTTTGTAAATCGGTCATTTGTTCCTTGTCCGCCGGTTTATTTTCGGGAACCCGAAACGTCGCTGCCGTTCCGGTTTTGCGGGGAGAATCTTTTGGTTCTTGCTTGGTTGCATCGTATACACCTCATGATTGTGCGGTGCGGTTCAAGCGGATTGATGGCTTTTTTGCCGTGATTGATGATTTGCCTGAGACCGATCATGCACATGGATTTATTCGTAATATCTACTAATAAAGCTTACTATAAAATCCGGGTTGGGTAGCTTTACATTCTTCAAACCATAGGTTAATCCTATTGAAATGATAATAATTATTAGATTGAACGATACCATTGATCAGATTATTCTAAATAGAAATAGAATTAAAGGGTTTAGCGCTTTTTTGGGCGAGAATGCCTTGTCCATCGAATTGAACAATATTTCGCCCCTGGATGCTCTGCACCAACTGGTCGGAGTTATTGAATAAGCGCAACGCTTGGTCGCCGATGCTTTCGGCGCACATGGAAGTAGGCCCTCCCATTATAGGCATGAAAGATTTAACTGCTCGGAACGTTAAAGTCATAGTTGAGACAACAGCGATAAGCTAAAGGGGGCGTCGGAATGAATCATTTAGATCAACAAGATCCTGCAATAGCCGGAGCGATCCGGCAGGAACTGGAAAGGCAACACGATAAAATCGAAATGATCGCTTCTGAGAATTTTGTAAGCCGAGCGGTCATGGAGACAATGAGCACGGTTCTGACCAACAAATATGCGGAAGGCTATCCCGGAAAAAGGTATTACGGGGGTTGTGAATACGTAGATCTCGTTGAGGATCTGGCCAGGAATAGGGTCAAGGAGCTGTTCGGCGCAGAGCATGCCAATGTTCAGCCTCATTCAGGAGCCCAGGCCAACATGGCCGTTTATTTCGCTTCGGTAAAATCCGGAGATACGATTCTCGGTATGAACCTGGCACACGGCGGCCACTTGACGCATGGAAGCCCCGTGAACGCTTCCGGAATGATGTATAACTTTGTCCCTTATGGGGTTAATGCTCAAACCTTCCGCATTGATTTTGATGAAGTTCGAAAGCTTGCTCATCGGCATAAGCCCAGAATGATTGTCGTAGGGGCAAGCGCTTATCCGCGCACGATCGAGTTTGGGCCCTTTGCCCAAATTGCCGAGGAGGTAGGCGCATTATTTCTCGTGGATATGGCCCATATTGCAGGAATCGTAGCCGCTGGCCTACACCCGAATCCTGTCCCACACGCTCACTTTGTCACGACAACGACTCACAAAACCTTGCGTGGGCCAAGAGGAGGAGTTATTTTATGTCGTAAATCCTGGGCGCAAGCGATCGATAAAGCGGTATTTCCAACTACCCAAGGCGGTCCGTTTATGCATATCATCGCAGCTAAGGCCGTCGCATTCGGCGAGAACGCCCAGCCTGAGTACAAGCTATATATGCAACGCGTTATTCAGAACGCCAGGCTGCTCGCGGAAAAGTTAATGGAAGAGGGTTTACAAGTCGTCTCGGGCGGCACGGACAATCATCTAATCCTTCTGGATTTGCGCAATATCGGACTGACCGGACAAGTGGCCCAGCAATTGCTGGACGATATCGGAATCACAGTCAATAAGAACGCGATTCCTTTCGATCCGACAAGTCCTCACGTCACGAGCGGGATTCGGCTAGGAACGCCCGCGGCGACCACCAGGGGGATGGGAGCTGAGGAAATGAAAGAAATTGCCGTCATTATTGCACAGACCTTAAAACAACCTCAACGTTCAGACATAAAGGAACAAATGAGAGCCAAGGTGAAAGACATTACGTCTCGCTTCCCTTTATACATGAACGAAATGATCAGGAATTAGGGGGGGGCTGCTATGAAGCGTAACACGACTTGTGCCCAAGAAGCATTTTTGGAAGCAAATCGGGTGATTCCGGGTGGGGTGAACAGCCCGGTTCGCGCGTTTACTAGCGTTGGTACGACGCCTGTATTTGTGAGCCGAGGTCAGGGGGCTCGTGTTTGGGACATCGATGGGAACGAATATATCGATTACATCGGCTCATGGGGGCCGTTAATTTTGGGTCACGCTCATCCGAAGGTGGTCGAGTCTATTCAAATGGAGGCGATTCGAGGGACGAGTTTCGGTTTGTCCACGCAAATCGAAACGAAGATGGCAGTACAGATTTGCAATAGTCTTCCATCCGTCGAAATGGTCCGCATGGTCAACTCAGGTACGGAAGCCGCCATGACCGCAATTCGCTTGGCCAGGGGGTACACCAAGCGGCAAAAAATCGTGAAATTCCAAGGGAACTACCACGGACATGCGGATGCTTTATTGATCAAATCAGGATCAGGCGTGGCCACGTTGGGTTTGCCGGACAGCCCGGGAGTGCCTGATAACGTTACCATGAATACGATCACGATTCCTTACAACAGTCTGGAAAGCATCCAGCTTGCATTCGAACGGTATGGCGAACAAATCGCTGCCGTTATGGTCGAGCCGGTCGCCGGGAACATGGGCGTTGTTCCGCCATTGCCGGGGTTTCTTCAGGAACTGAGGGAAATTACCGCGAAATACGGAAGCCTCCTGATCTTCGACGAGGTGATGACGGGATTTCGTGTAAGCTATCAGGGGGCGCAAGGATTGTACGGAATCGAACCGGATCTCACTTGTCTCGGCAAAGTGATCGGAGGAGGGCTCCCTGTCGGCGCTTACGGCGGCAAACGCGAAATCATGGAGCAAATCGCTCCCGTCGGTCCCATCTATCAAGCGGGCACGTTATCGGGCAATCCGCTCGCCATGTCGGCCGGGTATCGAACATTGCGCCTGCTCGAAGAGCCCGGAATCTATGAAGAGTTGGATCGAAAAACGGCGAAACTGGCGGAAGGTTTTATGCAAAATGCAAGGAGGATCGGCGTGCCCTTAAAAGTGAATCGCGTAGGCTCCATGCTTTCTCCTTATTTTACGGAGCAAGACGTTGTGAATTATGAAACCGCGCAACGATCAAATATGCATCGGTTTAAGAAATACCATGCCGCGATGTTGGACCTCGGAATCTTAACTGCGCCCACACCCTACGAAGTTATGTTCGTATCGACCGCGCACTCAGACGAAGATATCGAAAACACGATAGAGGCCCATTATCAAGCCTTAAATACGATAAAGAAAGAAAGCGGGGATTGACCATGAATGCCACCGAAATCCGTGAATTATTTCCGATTTTAGACCAGAAAATACACGATTGTCCTCTCGTTTATTTGGATAGTGCCGCCTCGGCGCAAAAGCCGATTCAGGTGATCGAGGCGGTGAAGCGATATTACGAATGGGACAATGCGAACGTTCACCGCGGCGTTCACACACTAGGCATGCGCGCTACGGATGCTTATGAGGCCGCGAGAGTCGCAGTGGCTCGGTTTATTGGCGCGAGTTCGGAACGGGAAATCGTTTTTACCCGCGGAGCGACGTCGTCCCTAAATCTTGTCGCGAGCAGCTTTGCACGAATGGTATGCTCAGAGGGGGATGAGATTGTCCTTTCGGAGATGGAGCATCACAGCAACCTGATTCCCTGGCAACAAGCGGCAAAAGCTTCGGGAGCCGTATTAAAATATATCCCGCTTAAATCGGACGGGACGTTTTCAATAGAAGATGTAGAGCAGACAGTCACGAATCGTACGAAAGTGGTGACGGTCTCGCATGTCTCGAATGTACTGGGCATCGCTAATCCGGTGAAGCAAATGGCTGACATCGCCCACAAGAAAGGAGCCGTCCTGGTTGTCGATGGAGCGCAGAGCGCGCCTCATCTCAAGGTCAACGTCCGAGAGATGGATTGCGACTTCTATGCCTTCTCGGGTCATAAGATGTGCGCGCCGACCGGAATCGGCGTCCTGTATGGGAGAAAAGCCCTCCTTGAGCAAATGGAGCCGATTGAATTCGGAGGAGAAATGATCGATCGTGTTGGGCTGCAGGATGCGTCATGGAAAGAGGCGCCTTGGAAATTTGAAGGGGGAACCCCGATCATTGCGGGTGCAATTGGGCTGAGTGCTGCCATCCGTTTTCTGGAGCAAATCGGATTAGATGCGATCGCGGAGCACGACAGGCAACTGACCCGCTATGCGGAAGAACAAATGAAGCGTATGGAGCATTTGACGATCTATGGCCCGACGGAAGGACGAGTGGGACTCGTTACCTTTAATATGGGCCAAATTCATTCCCATGACGTCGCTACGGTACTTGATACTTACGGCGTGGCCATCCGCGCGGGTCACCACTGCTGTCAGCCGTTAATGAATCATTTCAATGTCAGTTCTACGGCTAGGGCCAGCTTTTATTTGTACAATACCAGAGAGGATGTTGATCGGCTGCTGTTCGCTTTGCAAAAAACCAAAGAGTACTTTAGGGAGTGATCCAGTATGGATGTATCGGAGAGCCATCCTTTATTTCCGACGTACACGAAATATCCCATAACGCTGCTGAAAGGTGAGGGGAGCCGCGTATGGGACGATCAAGGCAAGAGTATCTTGATTGCATGTCAGGTATCGTGGTGTGCAATTTAGACACGTCTCTGTGAAAGTTAAACAGCGAATTCAAGAACAACTTGAGCAATTGTGGCATGTCTCCAATCTCTTTCATATCCCCAATCAGCAAAAACTGGCGCAAATGCTTACTGATCATACCTGCATGGATCATGTTTTCTTTTGCAACAGCGGGGCGGAGGCAAATGAAGCCGCGATCAAATGCGCCAGAAGATACCAACAGCGAGTGCTTGGGAACGATCGATACGAGATCATCACTTTCGAAAAGTCATTTCATGGGCGAACGATGGCCACATTAACTGCGACGGGGCAGGATAAAGTCAAGGATGGATTTTCCCTCTACCGGTCGGTTTTACGTATGCCCCTTATAACGAAATCGAGGGTGTAAAAGACAAAATCACCGATCGAACCGCGGCTGTCCTGGTATAGCTCGTGCAAGGAGAGGGGGGAGTTTATCCTGCAAACCCCGGGTTCGTGGCCGAGCTTTCCGCTTTATGCCGGGAGCACGGTCTGCTCCTTATAATCGACGAAGTCCAGACGGGAATGGGGCGAACGGGGAATTTGTTTGCCTACCAGCACTATGGCATCGAACCGGATATCGTTCCACTTGCGAAAGGGCTTGCCAGCGGATTCCCGATCGGTGCGATGATGGGGAAGAAGAAGCTCCGTAACGCTTTTTCCGCCGGTACACACGCCTCGACGTTCGGGGGTGCCCCCCCTTGCGGCCGCTGCTGGATTAGCCACGCTGGAGACGATCCTGGAGGAGCGTTTGTGCTCGCGTGCCGAAGAGATGGGGGAATATGCCTTACGAAGGCTGTCGGATCGGCTTATTGCTGAGAATTGAATGCCGCGTATCTGTTACCCCCATCATTCAAGAACTGCTTCAGCAGGGTTTAGTGGTACTGGCTGCTGGCGTCAACGTCATCCGATTTATCCCGAATCTTTATATCACCGAAGAAGAAATCGACCAAGCAGTCGACATCCTTACTACGGTGCTTGAACGGTATTAATCAAAATATTCGTTTTTGATCGTCGCGATTAATTGTTCCATAAACACGCGGCTTGCCGCGCATAAATATTTGTTCTTCCGATACACAATGCCAATTTGCGTTGTCAGCGTCGGGTTTTGGATCGGGATCGTCCGAATTCCCTTATTTGCGATATAGTCAAGGTATGCTTTAGGCAGAATAGTTACGCCAACGCCTTTATTAACCATATTGATGATCGATTCCATCGTCGACAATTCCAATGCCGGGTGTGGCGTGAAATCAAGGGACCGGCACGCGTCGTTAATCAATTGCCGCATATAATAAGTGCTTGGCAATAAAACGGAGGGGACGTCTTTCAACACGTCGAGGTGCACAAACCTTTCCTTGGCAATGGGGTGACCTATTGGTGCCGCAAGGGCAAGATTCTGTTTGTAGAGCGGAATCGTCGCCAGATCTTCATGCTCCATCGGCAAATAGACGATTCCTAAATCTAGTTTGTTTTGTAGAAGTCCCTCATAAATATCGCCTGTCCGCAATCCGAGTACCGACAGCTCTACATTGGGATAGCTATGATGGAACCCAATTACCGTCGGAGGCAGTAAGTAATTGACGACGGTTAGAAGCGCGCCTATCTTTAACGTGCCGCGTTTTAAACCTTGAAGTTCGCTGATCGCTGCCTTGGCTTGCGAGAGTTCATGGAACACGTTATAGCTATGGTCCAACAAGATTTTTCCCGCTTCGGTTATCAATGTTTTTTTGCCGACGCGATCAAAGAGAGGGGTTCCTATTTCGTGCTCGAGTAATCGAATTTGCTGGCTCAGGGAAGGTTGAGCGATACCGAGTTTTTCGGCGGCACGGGTAAAGTGCAGTTCCCGGCATACGGCCATAAAATACTCCAATTGCTTCAGTTCCATCGTGATCATTCCTTTCCGTTAAAATGATAGAAATCTCCTATCATTTTATACAAAATCATTATAAAAATCTAACTGATCTGGGGGGGAGGATGGAGATGAGACCAATCTATAACTTCAATGCAGGCCCGGCAGTCTTACCTTCGGAAGTTCTGCTGCAAATACAGGAGGAACTCCTTGACTTACAGGGGACCGGCTTATCCATCCTGGAAATCTCGCATAGGAGTAAAGAATACGAGAAGATCAACGGCGAGACGCAGCAGTTGCTGAAGGAGCTGTTGAATATTCCTCTCGATTACGAGGTCTTGTTCATGCAAGGCGGTGCAAGTACACAATTTGCCATGGTTCCAATGAATTTCTTGCTAGCCGGAAGCGTGGCCAGTTATGTTTATAGCGGCACATGGGCAGGCAAAGCGATTGCAGAAGCGCAAAAGATTGGACAAGTTGCCATTGTGGCAAGCTCTGAATCCTCTAATTTTAGAAAGCTTCCCGCCCTCGATAACATGAAGGTTCCTCCGGGAACGGCCTACATTCATCTCACTTCCAATGAAACGATTGCAGGCACTCAATACAAAAATTTCGTGGACACGGGCAGTATACCGCTCATCGCGGATATGTCCAGCGATATTTTATCCCGATCGATCGATGTTTCCGACTTTGCGCTGATTTATGCTGGCGCACAAAAAAATCTGGGGCCTTCGGGCGTAACGGTTGTAATTGCCCGACGCGAGCTTCTGCAAAGAATCTCTGCGCCTATTCCAGATATTATGAATTATCGGATTCATGCAGATAGCCGCTCTCTCTATCACACACCGCCCGTATTCGCGGTGTACATCGTCAATCTGGTGCTGAAATGGATTCAAGCAAACGGCGGGGTGCGCGGGGTAGAAAATCGGAATCGTGCGAAAGCCGATTTGATCTATTACGCAATCGACGACAGCGACGGCTTTTACAGCGGATTGGCTGATCGGGATAGTCGATCCTTGATGAACGTTACTTTTCGAACTTCTAACGAGGAGTTGGAAAAACACTTTCTTCTGGAATCGGAGCGTAACGGTTTTGTAGGATTGAAAGGTCACCGGGATGCTGGTCATCTGCGAGCTTCGATCTATAATGGTGTTACTTATGAACAATGCAAAGCGCTAAAGGAATTTATGATCGACTTTCAGAAACGATTCGGATAAAAGAGGAGTCAGTATATATCAAATTGTAATTTTTTTACAAATAAGGAACTCTTCTGTTGGTTTCTATACAAATAATATAATTGTTATTAGGTTGAAGTCGATATTACACTCAGTCATATACGAACAGGGGAAAGAAAAGATGAGATAGGCTCTCGTTATACTTGGCGGTCTGATGGGGGCTTATCCGTCCAGCAAGGGAAGCTGGTGCTCGGGGTCTGTCTAGGCAATTGGTCGACGAGCGATCAGGGGAACAGTGTTGTTGTATTTGAACGGAACATCGCTCCCGGAACGATGAGTTGCCTGGTGAACAAAGAGGAGCCTATCACATTATATCGGAGACCAATCGAAAATTCGCAAATAGGCATGGAGGAATGTAAAATGGAAATGGGAACGAACAGAGTCAAAAGAGGAATGGCCGAAATGCAAAAAGGCGGCGTCATCATGGACGTGATGAATGCGGAGCAGGCAAAAGTCGCGGAAGCCGCTGGAGCCACCGCGGTCATGGCGCTGGAGAAAGTGCCGGCGGATATCCGCGCGGCGGGCGGAGTCGCCCGGATGGCCGATCCGGTTATTGTAGAGCAGGTGATGAAAGCCGTTACCATACCCGTGATGGCGAAAGCGCGCATCGGTCATTATGTTGAAGCTAGAGTCCTTGAAGCACTCGGGGTAGACTATATCGACGAAAGCGAAGTATTAACGCCAGCCGACGACATTTTCCATATCGACAAACAAGTGTTTACGATCCCATTCGTTTGCGGGGCAAGGGATTTGGGAGAAGCATTGCGTCGGATCGGGGAAGGCGCATCCATGATTCGCACCAAAGGGGAGCCGGGAACAGGCAATATCATCGAGGCCGTGCGCCATATGCGCATGTTGCTGGGCCAAATCCGCAAAGTGCAAGGATTGAGCAAAGACGAATTAATGGTCGAGGCTAAGCAACTCGGCGCGCCTTACGATTTATTGCTCCAGGTCAAAGAAACCGGCAGCTTGCCTGTAGTCAACTTTGCCGCGGGGGGCGTTGCTACACCGGCCGATGCCGCGTTGATGATGCACTTGGGGGCGGATGGCGTTTTTGTCGGGTCGGGCATATTCAAATCCGATCAGCCGGAAAAGTTTGCCCGGGCCATCGTTGAAGCGACGACCCATTATACGGACTTCGGGTATATTGCAAATATCTCCAAAAACCTGGGGACTCCGATGAAAGGGATTGAAATCTCCTCGCTTCAGGCAGGCGAACGAATGCAGGAACGCGGTATATAGACGCATCTGGCGAACTCGTTGATCAAAATTTGGAGTAGGGGGGATCCGAATGGCATCTATCGAAATCATTTCACTTAATGTCGGCATGCCCAAGGAGGTCCGATTTAATCAGAAGGACGTTTCTACGGGGATATTCAAGTCGGCTACATACGAAACTCTGTATTTATCTTATCTAAACTTTGAAGGGGATGGGCAGGGCGATCTAGTTCATCACGGAGGCAAAGAGAAGGCTGTATGCGTCTATTCCTACGAGCACTATCCGTTCTGGGAAAATGAATTGCGGAGACCGCTCGATTACGGCGCGTTCGGGGAAAATTTAACGATAAAAGGTTTACTGGAATCCGACGTTTGCATTGGAGACGTCTTTAAGCTTGGCAAAGCAATCGTTCAAGTTAGCCAGCCGAGACAGCCTTGTTACAAGTTGTCCATCAAGTACGGCGTACCGGACATGCCCTTGAAGGTACAGCAAACAGGCTACACGGGATTCTACCTCCGCGTTCTGGAAGAGGGTGTTGTCTCTAAAGCCGACGGACTGTCCCTCCTTCATCGTCATCCGAAAGCAATTACGGTTTCATTCGCCAATCGTATGATGCATCGAGAGAAGGACCATGTCGAGGGCATTAAACAAATCCTCGAAGTGGAAGAATTGTCCGAAAACTGGAGAAATACGTTTCTAAAACGTTTGGCGGGAACCGAGACGGATTCTCGGGAAAGACTAACAGGCAATTCGTAAAGTGGGAGTGATTCAATGAGTCTGCAAGATCGTCTGTCCACAGTCGAACACCGCATCCGCGAAGCCTGCGGGCGATGCGGCAGAAGCGAAGAGGAAATCCAGATCATAGCCGTGACGAAATATACAACTGCGAAAGCAACGGAGCAAGTGTTGCTGTCCGGCTTAACCCATGTCGGTGAGAGTCGCGCGCAGGAAGCGAAGTCCAAATGGGAGGTCCTTCAACCACGAGGAACATGGCACTTTATCGGCCATTTGCAAACCAATAAAGTAAAAGAGGTTATCGGCAAATTCGAGTATATCCATTCGCTTGACCGCTTATCCTTGATGAAAGAAATAGAAAAGCAGGCTGCCGGTCTCAATGTCGTCGTGAATTGTTTTATTCAAGTCAACGTTTCGGGGGAGAAAAGCAAACAAGGACTTGCCCCGGAAACTTTATTTTCATTTGCGCAGGAAGTTTCGCGGATGAAGCAGATCCGGGTGGTGGGGCTGATGACGATGGCTCCACACGAATCCGACGCTGAAGCGACCAGGCCGGTCTTTAGAGAATTAAAACGATTACGCGATGAACTTAATACAAGAGAAATCTTTGCTTATCCCGTGCCGCATCTTTCCATGGGGATGTCCAACGATTTCGAAGTCGCGATCGAAGAAGGGGCAACTTGGTTGAGACTTGGATCGATCTTGGTCGGAAGGGGACCGATTCAGGAAAAGGAAGCTTTGACATAATTAAGGACTGAATTTCTGTCCATCAAAATCAGGCTCCTGGCACAGTAACCTGTTTTGCGTCTTTGCCGGTTACTGTCTCGCTTCGAGATGGGAATTCAACGGAGTGGGCTGGTTTTGTCGTCGTTCTCTCCGAGTTCTCTCAAACGTCCAAAATCGACCGCATTATACCTTAACAATTACAGGTTCTTGGATTGGCAGAATGCCACCGGGAACCTGTTTTTATCTTCTGTTGACTCTTGAATCTTCAATATTCGGATGTGCTAAAATCACAAGAGTTTTCATAATGAAGATGCAGAGTTGGCAGTTCCGGGATTCTGTTATAGCAGCATACCCATCAGTTGTCTTCAAGCTCTATGTTTTGTGTTGAGCCGCAAGCTATTTTACTATATAGTTATGTCTGGACAACCATTCCATTGATATTAAATGAATGCTTAAACAGGGGGACCCTTGCAATGATTATTAAACCGAAAATCCGTGGTTTCATATGTACGACTGCGCATCCTGCAGGATGTGCAGCTCATGTCAATCGTCAAATCGACTACATCAAAGATAGCACGGCAATACAAGGAGCTAAAAAGGTACTCGTCATCGGTGCATCCACAGGCTATGGGCTGGCTTCCCGTATTGCTGCGAGCTTCGGTATGGGAGCTGATACAATAGGTGTATCCTATGAACGTCCCGCTGCAGATGGGCGTACGGCTTCAGCAGGCTGGTATAACACTGTGGCCTTTGAAAGAGCGGCCAGAGCAGCTGGCTACATAGCAGAAAGCATTAATGGAGATGCTTTTTCCCATGAAATTAAGCAGGAGACGTTGAAGCTGGTAAAGGAAAAGCTGGGCAAGGTAGACCTGATTGTGTATAGTGTCGCCTCACCGCGGCGGACGCATCCGGATACGGGTGAAACCTTCAATTCTGTTCTCAAGCCCATCGGACAGCCGTTTACTAATAAAACGGTGAATACGAATACGGGTGTCGTATCGGAAATTACGCTGGAACCGGCTACACAGGAGGAAATTGACAACACCGTTACGGTCATGGGGGGGGAAGATTGGTCCTTATGGCTCAAGGCGCTGGAAGAAGCTGACCTGCTGGCTGATGGAGTAACCACACTGGCCTACTCGTATATTGGTCCGGAGATCACGGAGGCCATTTATCGCAAAGGGACGATTGGTCAAGCCAAAAACGATTTGGAAGCTACAGCGCATACGTTAACCAAACAACTGGAGCGTTATCAGGGTAAAGCCTACGTTTCTGTGAATAAAGCTTTAGTTACACAATCGAGTTCGGCTATTCCTGTTGTGCCTCTGTATATTTCCTTACTGTTTAAGGTCATGAAAGAAAAGGGATTGCATGAGGGATGCATTGAGCAGGCGCAGCGTCTCTTCGAGAAGCTGTATAGCGGGTCAACTGTGGAAACGGACGAGGAAGGACGCATTCGTCTGGATAACTGGGAAATGAGAGAGGATGTACAGGAGGCTGTCAAAGCAGCCTGGTCCGAGATCACTACAGAAAACGTGTCTGAACGGGGCGATCTCGAACAATACCGTCTCGATTTCCTTCAATTATTTGGATTCGGGTTTGATGAGATTGATTATGAATTGGATGTCGATCCAGAGGTGCATACCAATTAACAAACAAACAGGAGTCAAATAAAAACGGTATTGCTGAAACACTTGGCGATAGCAGCACGAACACCCAAAAAGAAATTATTTGCGGACGCAGTTGAAAAAGAAAAGAGATGCTAGCCATTTCGTGGATATCAATATTAAGGGCTCCCAGGTTTCCGGGGAGCCCTTAAATATTGTGCCCCATGTGAGTACCCCTATAATAAAATCCTTCAAATCTAGTCCCTGCTCCTCTACACCGCACTTTCTGCTCCAAACAGCGCATGCATTATTTTTCTAATCCCGGTAAATATATATTTAAATGGATTGAACAAAGGAGAAACGATTATGTGGCATGGAATCGTGAGCCATATCCCCCGATGGCCAGTACTTATAGAAGCCTTTTTTTTGATGATTGTACCTGTACTCATTTCACTGGCTGTTCGGCAAATCAAGGCGATGGACGGCAGGGAGACAAGACGCAAGGAACAGATCAAGCTTCTTGAGGAACGTGACCGCCTGGGGAAGGCGGTTGATGACCCGCCTGTGCAGAAGAATGAGAGTGAAACCTATACCGAGGATGATTATAAGGCGAACGTAGCAAAGCTTAGTCAAGCGGCAGCGGATATGGCTGATGTGGATGAACGGCCGATTTTTCTGGAAAACCTGAATGCTGCGGGTACCCTTTTTTTTGTGGACGGGTTAACAGATAAGGTGGCGATGGACCAGAACATTTTAAAGCCGCTGATGGATTGGGGAGGCTCCAGGCAGAAGGACGATGATATTCCGAGAGGGGAAGCGCTCCGGGATATGATTCTTCATCAGATTATGCTGGTATCGGAGACGGAGAATACGATGGATGTTCGATACTCATTGAAAAAGCTGTTGTTCGGTTCTATCATTCTCTTGATTCAGGGCATGCCTGGCGTACTCGTCCTCGGTACACCCAGGGGAAACACCCGGGGCGTGGAAGAGCCGGTGTCAGAATCGGTATTGCGGGGGCCGCGAATCGGCTTCACAGAGACACTCAGCGATAATACTGCGATGCTGCGCAGACATGGAGAAAGTACGGAATTGGTCATGCAGTCCTTCATGGTTGGGAAGAGAGTGGAGAAGAAGCTTATGGTGGTATATTTCAGGGACATTGCCGATTCTGAGCTTGTGGATGAGGTAAAACGGAGAGTAAAAACCATCGACGTGGATGAGGTGCTGGAATCGGGCTATGTAGAGCAGCTCATTGAAGATAATTTTCTCAGTCCATTTCTGCAAATTCAAAATACGGAGAGACCGGATCGGGTGATGGCAGCTTTACTGGAGGGACGGGTTGCGATTTTGCTGGACGGCACTCCATTTGCGCTCATTATGCCCGTAACTTATGAGATGATGCTTCAATCTCCGGAGGATTACTATGAACGCTGGGTTCCCGGCTCCCTTATTCGTTTTCTTCGTTTTATGGCGACTGCAATTGCTTTATTCGGGCCAGCGCTGTATATTTCCTTTATTTCGTTTCATCCCGGCCTGATTCCGACCAAGCTGGTCATTTCCATTATCAGCTCCAGACAGGGGGTCCCTTTCTCTACGCTCATTGAGGCTCTAATTATGGAAATTTCCATTGAAATTCTACGGGAATCGGGTTTACGGCTGCCTAAACCTTTCGGCCCTGCAATGGGCATTGTCGGCGGCCTTATTATTGGACAGGCAGCTGTAAATGCCGGGATTGTCAGCCCCATTCTCGTCATTATCGTGGCAGTTACGGCCATTTCCTCCTTTGCCTCACCTGTATACAGTGCTGGGATTCCTATCCGTATGCTTCGTTTTGCAGCGATGTTTTCCGCAGCCACCTTTGGTCTGTATGGAGTGATCATGTTCTTCCAGATGCTGACTATTCACATGATTAAATTGAAGAGCTTTGGCGTGTCATACCTTAGTTTGACGACTCCCCAATCGATGAGGGACTGGAAGGATTACTTCATTCGGGCGCCGTTACAGTTTATGAAACACCGGCCTTTTCTGACAAAGCCCAAACAGCCTAGGCGAAAAGGCTGAAATCCAGCAAAGGAGGGACCATTATGAAAAAGGTAAAAGCTGAAAAGCTGACAACGCTGCAAACCGTAGGCGTTCTCACTTGTGCTATTCTGGCTTCGGGCCTGCTCTCGCTTCCCCGTACAGCAGTGGAGGAATCCCGAACGGCTGATGCCTGGATATCTGTTCTGATCGGAGGCGCGATAGCCTTTGTGGCCGGTTGGATTATGGCTAAAATGAGCCAAAAGTATCCAAACATGACTTTCTATCAATATGTGCAGAAGATCACGGGAAAAGCGGTCGGCAAGGTGATCGGTTTACTGATCGTCGTCTATTTTATAGCCTTGGCCGGGTATGAAACCCGCTCCGTGGAGGAAATCACTTCGTTCTTTCTGTTGGAAGGCACACCGGCCTGGGCGATTTCAGCCCCTTTTATTTGGGTATCCCTGTATCTTTGTATGGGAGGAATTATGGCTATAGGAAGAATGTGCCAAATTATTCTTCCGATTTCGGCGTTTATTTTTGTATTGATCTGCCTGCTAAGCTTGAATGTTTTTGAGCTGAATCATCTGCGTCCCGTCTTGGCTGAGGGCGTGATGCCGGTGTTCAAGGCTTTGAAAAGCACCACGCCTACCTTTACAGGGAGCGAGTGTCTGCTCATCATTACTTGTTTCATGGAGAAGCCGGAAAAAGCGACAAAGGTGGTTGCCTGGGGCACCGGGATCGCGACTTTGTTTTATGTAACCACCGTTTTTTTGTGTATCGGCGTTTTTACAGTGGAAGGCGTGGTAACCCGGACCTGGCCGTTTATTGATTTGGCCCGCTGCTTTGAAGTGGATTTTTTGGTATTGGAACGCTTCGAATCCCTCCTACTGTCAATCTGGATTATGCAAATTTTCGCCACGTTCAGCATTGCCTTATACATCGCTTCCGTGGGCATCTCGCAAATTTTGAATGTGTCCTATTCCAAAACTCTGTTTATTCTGATTCCACTCATATATGTGCTATCCCAGATTCCTACAAACCTTAATGAAGTATTCTCATTCGGAGGGATGGTCGGGAATGGAGCTATTGTTTTATTTGGAATACTGCCGCTGCCGCTGCTGCTTATTTCCCGATGGAGAGGGGGAAACCAATGAGCAGACTTCATTTCGGATGCCGCGGAATGGCGGCTCTCCTGCTGTGTTGTACGCTTTCAGGCTGCTGGAGCAGCTTTCCGGTGGAGGATTTGAACCTGGAGGCCGGGATTGCCTTGGATGTGGCGCAAAAAACGCCTCAAGAAGAAAAAATAGATGCGGAAGGAGGGGACTATCCGAAAAAAGATCTGATCAATGTGACCTTTCAATTTATAGTGCCTGAAGAAGGCAAGGGCTCCGGTGGCGGGGGAGGCCCTACGCAAGGCAAAAAATTTTTTAATATCACGGAAACCGGTGATTCCGTTTTTGAGCTACTGAGAGAAGTCTCATTGAGTACCAGTCGTCCACCCATTGGCCACCATTTGAAGACCGTTATTATCAGTTCCAGTCTACTGAGTAAGGTTCCGTTGGGTGAGCTGTTGGATTTTTTTATGGGGGATAATGACATTCGTCCCAGTGTTCAACTGCTGATCAGTACGGGACAAGCGAGCGATGCGCTGAAGGAGACCTTTCCCGGTCAGACACCGGCCTTTGTATTGAGGGAAATCTTTGTCAACCGTAAACGGAATGCGCGTCTGCCAAAACCGGTATCACTGGTGAAGGTGATCGGACCGCTGCAAGGTAAAAGCAGCTTTTTATTGCCTAATGTCATCACGGCAGAAAAGGAAATCAAGCTTGCGGGTGCGGGAATTATTAAGGGGAAGACGCAGAAATACGCCGGTTTTTTAGATGAGTCCGAGTTGGAGGGACTCTTGTGGATTAAGGGTGAGCTGAATGGAGGTGTCCTGAAAGCTATAGATCCCAAATTTCATAAACGTATGGTGTATGAAATTAAATCGGTGAAAAGCGACATCAAGGCGATTGTACGGGGGAACGATATCTTCTTTAACGTAAGAATGACCTCGGAAGGACACATTTCGGAAAATGCCAATCCCAATGAAGATTTGGAAAACAATCGTCTCCTTGGCTATGAAGAAAGCATCTTTCAGGAAAAAGCCAACTCTTTAGCCGAACAAACGATTGCCAAGCTGCACAAGCTTAAGACAGATGTTGGAGGGTTTGGAGAAGCTCTGCGAATCCAGCACCCCAAGGTATGGGCCAAGGTCAAAAAGGACTGGGACACGACCTTCAGTACAATTCCGATCCGCGTTAGTACGGATATTCATATTGAGGATTACGGAGCTTCCAGCAAGACGGCAGATTAAAAGCGGTTTGGGTGAGAAGGAAACAGGAAGCAGACCCTATTTGGGCTGCTTCCTGTTTCCTTGTAATCCGGCCGGATGTGCGGCCGGTGAGGAAGCTAGCACTGCCCGGACGTCTTTTCTGAATTTCATGCTAGAGGAAAAATACGCTCGGTCAGGGAGTAGTCCACATGAGGACGAACAACAGGAATCTATTTTGGTAACGATGTGAGATCCGTTTTTTATGTATGCAGACAGATGCAATTTTGCGAGCTACTCCTCCCCCTCCACTTGATTTTATCGGGAATTGGACGTAGAAGGCGGCTTACGGTGAAGCAAACGGAAAACGACGATGGTGATGATAATTCCGGCAATCCCAAAGACGGTGACAGATGTCAGAGCTCGATATGCTTGCCAGCCAAACCCAAAAGCAACACCGCTGCCAAAGGTCGTACCTGCCAGCAATCCGAGCGCGCAGGCGATGTCCGTGCTGAATTTCATTATTATTTTCCTTTCCAGCCCATGAATTCAATCGCAACTTGTACTTTTTTCTGGACTTGAACATGAACTTGTGCGTACAATTGGAGTAGTAATCGTTTTCAAACTGAATCTTTAGATTTTATTATGGGTCATTCTTGTGTAAATTATTCCTTTTCAGGAGGCTGATGAAATCAATATGAATGAGCAGATCAAGCAGTGGAGCGAAGAGGCACAGGCAAGCAACGCAGATCACCCCCATCGAAAGGTAGAATTGTTTATCGAAGTGCGAGATGGAGCGCTTGAAGCCGTCGCTCCTTATCTGAACCAGCAGGGGTATCATCATGTAACCTTGGTAGAGGATAAACATACTTCGGCAGCGGCAGGCCAAAAGGTGGCTAAGCTGATCCGTGAGGCAGGGTTGACGGTTGATATCGTTCGGCTGCCTCCCAATGCTGTGGGAGATGTTATTGCTGATGAAACCTACATTATGAAGGTACTGCTGGGTGTGACGGACAAGAGTCAGGCTGTACTGGCTGTGGGCTCTGGCACGATTCATGATCTGGTTCGCTTTGTATGCTATAAAATGAATCGCCCGTTCTTGTCCATACCGACGGCCGCTTCCGTGGATGGTTTTACCTCGGCAGGTGCACCCCTGATTGTAGACGGCAGCAAGCAGACATTTCAGGCGGTTCCACCAGAGGCGATCTTTGCGGATTTGTCCGTGCTGGCGAGTGCGCCACAGACGATGACTGCCGCAGGCTTTGGCGATATGCTCGGTAAATTCACCTCATTAGCAGACTGGCATGTATCCAGGGATTTGGGAAATGAGCCGTTTTCACCTGTAGCTAACCGAATCACTGAAGAGGCTTTGCATGCTTGTGTAGAGCATGTCGATGAGATCGCGGCAGGCAGCAAGGCAGGCGTCGAGGTGCTGATGAACGCGCTGATTGCATCCGGCATTTCGATGCTGATGATCGATCATTCGCGTCCGGCGTCAGGGGGAGAGCACCATATTTCTCACCGCATTGAAATGGATTTTATTGCAGAGGGACGCAAGCAAGTATTGCATGGCGCTAAAGTGGGCGTAGCTTCCGCTTTGCTGTCTGACTTGTACAGGGAATTGGCTGCCAGTCAGGATGTGGAAGCTTTTAACGTATATCGGACTTTACCTGCATCGGAACAGATGCGGGCGTGGCTGGCTCAGGTCGGAGGCCCGTCAACCATTGCCGAGCTTGGAGTTACGGAGGACCAGCTTGCCCGTGCTTTGCGTACGGCTCATACTTTGCGTGACCGCTATACAGGACTCAAATATATGAATGAACATCAATTGCTTCGTTCGTAATGCGCAGTCTTCATGGATGTCGTTTGGATATTTGGCTAAGCATGTGCAACAAAGGAAGGGATTGGCAATGAGTTTATGCCTCCGGCGCTACAACGATATCCTGTTCCTGTAACATTTGTATGTACAAATCAACGATATGCTATAATCGTGGAATACGAACGGGTACACGATATTGCAAGTACGGAGGAACTTATGACGCCCAAATATATACAAGTAAAACAGGAAATTTTATCATGGATTCATTCATCCAAGCTGGAACCCCAGAGCCAGCTTCCATCTGAACATGAAATGTCTGAGCAATTTGCGGTTAGCCGGCAGACGGTGCGTCAAGCATTGGGAGAACTGGTACAGGAAGGCTGGCTGTATCGAATGCAGGGCAAGGGGACCTTTGTCGCGACACGGGACAGCAAAGAGACCGAAGATCCACGGACGATCGGGATTGTTACGACTTATATATCGGATTATATTTTCCCCTCTATTGTACAAGGGATTGAATCCAAACTAAGCCGTCAAGGCTACAAGCTGCTATTGTCAAGCACCGGTAATGATCCAGAGCAGGAACGTCAGTGTCTGGAAATGCTGCTGAGCCAGCCATTGAGCGGTATTATTATTGAACCGACCAAAAGCGGGGAGCGCAATCCCAATCTGAACTATTACTTGACTTTGGAAAACCGCCAAATTCCTTATTTGATGATCAATGCACGTTATGAGGAAATGGATGCGCCTTGTCTGCGTGTAGATGATGAACAGGGTGGTTTTTTGGCGGCTGAGCATTTGATCAAGCTGGGTCACCGACGGTTGGCCGGTTATTTCAAGACCGACGATATGCAGGGAATTTTGCGTATGAAAGGATTTGTGGCGGCTCACCGCAAATATGGGGTGACCTTGCACCCGAATGCAGTAACGACTTACCGGACGGAAGAAAAAAATGAACTTCCGTTGCAACGGGCATCAGAGCTGCTGGCGATGGAGGGAGATGAACGTCCGACCGGATGGGTGACGTATAATGATGAGCTGGCCGTTCGACTACTGGATATTGTACGTTCAGCCGGACTGAGCATTCCCAATGATCTGTCGCTGGTTGGGTTTGATGATTCATTTTTGGCGACAGCAACGGAAACCAAGCTAACGACCCTTCGGCATCCCAAGGAAGAACTCGGGCTGCGTGCTGCCGATACCATACTGTCGATGATTGAAGAGAAGGGCTATCGCGAAGAGGATCGCCAGTGGATCATACCGCCTGAGCTTATTGTTCGCGAATCCACGGGGCCAGCTCCGGAAAATGCCTAGGGAACGAAAAATAGAATATCCGTTAACTTGGTTTATAAACATGTAAAGACAAGTTAGTAAGCTTACCGCTTCAAAGCGGCTATTATGACTCAGCATGCTTCTCTCCACACTGAACAGCCTGTTTTCTGGATTGCAGAAAATAGGCTGTTTTTGCTATGTTTTTCTGAAAATAAGGGTGGAAATTGATCGAAACAAGAGATAAAAAAAGACTGGTTAAGTTGTACGTACAAGTGTATAATGAAAGCGGAACCAAAAATAAAGGGTCGTTATAGCCCTCCTGTCATTTTCTATTTGAAGCCGGGTTCAGTCACTTCCACTGCAGATTTCAGAAATAAGAGTAAAAGGAGTGTCTTATACATGTTGGAACAATTGAAAAAAGAAGTATGGAAGGCCAATCTGGCGCTTCCCAAGCATGGTCTGGTTACTTTTACTTGGGGTAATGTAAGCGGTATCGACCGTGAGCTGGGATTAGTTGTTATCAAGCCAAGCGGTGTGGCCTATGAAGAACTGAAAGCAGAGCAGCTTGTTGTGCTTAATCTTCAGGGTGACATTGTTGAGGGCGACCTTCGCCCTTCGTCAGATACGCCTACACATTTGGCATTGTACCGTGCTTTCCCGCAAATTGGAGGAATTGTGCATACCCACTCCTCCTGGGCTACAAGCTGGGCGCAAGCAGGACGGGCGATTCCGGCCTTGGGTACAACTCAGGGTGACTATTTTTATGGAACCGTTCCATGTACGCGTGCGATGACTGCGGAGGAAATTGCCGGGGAATATGAACTGGAGACTGGATATGTAATTATTGAGACCTTTAAGGATATTAGCCCGACCGACATTCCAGGTGTGCTCGTGAATCAACACGCGCCGTTCACTTGGGGTAAAAATGCCAATGATGCCGTCCATAATGCGGTTGTGCTGGAGGAAGTCGCCAAAATGGCGTACCGTTCCTTCATCCTGAATCCGGAATTAACCTCAATGGATCAGGCGCTGCTGGATAAGCATTTTCTGCGCAAGCATGGGGCAAATGCTTATTATGGTCAAACGAAAAAGGAGGAGGCCCACAAATGAGCAAGTATACCATTGGTGTCGATTATGGCACGGAGTCCGGGCGTGCGGTCATCGTTGATCTGTCTAACGGAGCCGAAATTGCTACACATGTAACACCTTATCGCCACGGGGTTATTGATGAAGTGCTGCCGGGCAGCGGACGCAAGCTGGAAATGGACTGGGCGCTGGAGCATCCGGCTGATTATATTGAAGTGCTGACGACTTCGGTGCCTGCTGTTATGAAGGAAACGGGGATTTCTCCAGACGATATCATCGGGATCGGAATTGATTTTACGGCTTGTACGATGCTGCCGATCGACGCACAAGGTCAACCGCTGTGCTTTGACGAGAAACTGAAGGATAACCCGCACAGTTGGGTAAAGCTGTGGAAGCATCATGCAGCACAGGATGAAGCGGATCGATTGAATGAAATTGCTTCGCAGCGCGGAGAGGCATTTCAGCCCCGTTATGGAGGGAAAATTTCTTCCGAATGGATGATCGCAAAAATCTGGCAAATTCTGAATGAGGCACCGGACATTTATGACCTAACTGATCGTTTCGTAGAAGCAACCGACTGGGTTATTTCTCAGCTCTGTGGAGAACTGAAACGCAATCAGTGTACAGCCGGCTACAAGTCCATTTACCATCACCGTGATGGCTATCCGGACCGTGAATTTTTTAAGGCGCTTGATCCGCGTCTGGAAAATCTGACAGATACGAAGCTGCGCGGAGAGATTTATGACCTGGGCAGCCGGGCGGGTGGATTGACAGAAGAAATGGCTGCCAAGCTTGGCCTGAATCCGGGAACAGCGGTAGCGGTAGGCAATGTGGATGCCCATGCGGCTGTTCCGGCGGTAGGCGTCGTTACACCAGGCAAGCTGGTTATGGCAATGGGAACTTCGATCTGCCATATGTTGCTTGGTGAGGAAGAAAAAGAAGTAGAAGGTATGTGCGGTGTTGTAGAAAACGGAATTATCCCGGGCTACTACGGATATGAGGCTGGACAATCAGCGGTAGGAGATATTTTCGCCTGGTTCGTGGAGAACGCTGTGCCGGCTGAGGTGAAGGAGCAAGCTGCTGCGGAAGGTGTAGATGTCCACGCATGGCTAGAGCGTAAAGCGGCTGAATATAAACCGGGTGAAACCGGATTGCTAGCCTTGGACTGGTGGAACGGCAATCGCTCTGTGCTGGTTGACACCAACCTGACGGGCCTGATTGTCGGGTATACGCTGTTGACGAAGCCAGAGGAAGTGTATCGTACATTGCTGGAAGCGACAGCCTTCGGAACACGTAAAATTGTCGATGCATTCCATCAAAACGGCGTGCCGGTAGACGTATTGTACGCGTGTGGTGGATTGCCGCAGAAAAACCGTTTGTTGATGCAAATTTATGCCGATGTAACCGGACGTGAGATTAAGGTGGCCGCCTCTACCCAAACGCCTGCGCTGGGCGCTGCAATGTTCGCAGCAGTGGCTGCGGGAGCCGAAGCCGGGGGATATGACGATATCGTCGAAGCAGCGCGTCATATGGCACGCGTACGGGATGAAAGCTTCAAGCCGATCCCTGAGAACGCGGCTGTATATGATAAGCTGTACGAGGAATACAGCCGTCTTCACGACTACTTTGGGCGTGGAGGCAACCCGGTCATGAAAAAGTTGAAGGCCATTAAGGAAGAAGCCGGACGTTCCACTGAAGCGGCAAGCACTCATTCTTAAGGAAGCGAAAAAATATAAGCAGGAAGCTTTTAAGGGTCTAACGCATCTAAAAAAGCACAGCAGCCGGGAAAACCGGCAGGCTGTGCTTTTTATATTCTGTAGATTGCATGATGTGAAAGTTGCATGAAATATGGTAATGCGTTCCTTTCAAAGACTTTCAAGCAAATTACCGTCGTTCGTTGTAACGGACATTCTTACTTTTTCAGCATGGCATCAGCAAACAAAATGGACTTTGGAATGCGGAAAAACTGTTCCGCCTGATCCTGGAAGGTTTGGGAAGGAACGGTACCTTGGTGCAACCATTTCCGGAATGTGCCGGGATGAACGCCAATCCAATGACTGACATCGGTCACCGAAATATCATGAACCATGCATAGACCCGCCAAAATCCGATTTTTGACCGGAGAACGAGTTACAGTCCGTTTCATAAAACGGGACGGTGCTGGTTGACAGATGAGCGGTGAGCGGCGAATAACCTCTTCATTAAACAGGATATGGTGCGGATAACCAAGAGTATTACACGTCTTCTCCAGATTGGTGTTGCCAGGAATGCGGCCCTCATATACCCACGCGCTGACGCTGCGGGAGGAAATGGACAGTTCCTCGGCAAGTTGGGACAGTTTAATGTCATTAGCCATCAGAACGGCAAGCAAAACGCGATTACGCACCTGACAGCGTGTTGGTTTGCGAAAACGTTTGACACGCACGCCTTTTCCCAAATATTTGCGATTGATCAGAGACCACGCCTGAATGGAATGTTTGTCTTGTTGTGTAGGCATATACCCTCCGATTTTTTTAAACACATACTACTATACCCGAAAGGGCTTTGCAAGTGACTCTTCTCCCGATTTTCTTTTAATCCTATGGGCTTAACCGGTTTATGGAAAACAAGGTCCATTTGGCCTATAAAAATGGAAGTTTAAGGTACATATATATTAAAATGTGACGTTTTTTATGGAAATGGAGGTAATATGTTCTTCTGCCGTGATTGTAAGATTTTTAGAGAGAAAAATGGTTTTTCAGCTCAACATGTTATTTTTGCAACGAGAAAAAAGAGGGTTAATAGTTAGATGCTTTGTAAAAAGGTAATGGTATGGTTTTTTACAACCATTTTGGCATTTAACGCTTTGCTGTGCATGCCTGTTGCAGCAGGGGCAGAGGAACGAGGTGCAAGGAATGGGGTTCATGCAGCTTACTTACCAGAACCTCATCCATACCACCTAAATACCTTCCCTTATGACTAATCTATACCCTGCATCTTTATCCTCAGTATTTTCATCTCAATATTCTTCAAGGATTTTTTCTGCCTGTTCTATTGAATCATATTTCTGTTCTATTGAATCATATTTCTGTTCTACTGAATCAGATTTCCTATTGCACGGTTACTGATGCCTTTAAAGGCATTAACGTTGATTATACAATTCGTATTTAGGTTTTGTTCGAGATATGTAACCAATTATGTTGATCTAGGAGTACACTAACTCGGAAATAGTCGAAATGAGGAATAAAAAACTTCTTATACAAGGTCTAGAAAATGTGGTGAAAATATATCGATTAAATGAGGAATATATCCGATTGATGTAACAAGGTTTATTAATAAAAGAATAACTGGTGTTTATATGTCTTACCCACTCAGTGCCGAATGAAAACGGGCAGCTATCCCCGAATGAGCTTACCTCTTATCAGTTCGGCTTCCATCCACTAGATATTTATTTACAACTTTGTAACCTCTTGGGCAAAAGGAATTGCGAGATTGTTGTCAAATTGTTTTTCTATGTTTACTTACTATAGTCTGGTAATCTATTAATATATATGGGGGACAAAAAGACGTTGGAGTTCAGTTGGTCGAGATGCGCTTATGTTCTAATGTTGAGTGAATGTTTATATTGTCATGTCTATATCGCCATGTCTGTATAACTTCATAGACAAGCTAGAAATAGCTCCCACAATTATAAAATACAGCACAGGATGGTGTAATGAATGAAACTCTTTAAAGTAAAATGGATGGCAGTATGCTTGATGGCAATCTGTTGTTTGGGCTTGCTGGGTATACATACGAATACGGCGGGTGCGCAAGCGAAGGCTCCTTTGCTGGGGGTCAATGATGTGCTGCTAGATTCGAACACAGTTCAGTCAGTGATGAAAAATGACAAGTTGTATGTACCTGTCGTTATATTAGGGCAAAAGATGGGTATTTCTGCTTCAACTAGCGGAAGCATACTGACATTGACAGGACATAACCGCAGCTTTTCACTGAATTTGACCGAGGGGGATGTTTTTGAACGTGGAGGACGCACGATGGTCCCTGTCCACACTTTGACAGACGCGTTCGGATTTGCCATTACCACTCCGTCAAGCAATCTGTATCGCATTCAAAACGCAAATGCAAGCCTGTCTGATGCACAATTCGTGAATAAATTCGCGGCGAATATCAAGCAGCACGCAACTGTCAAACCAAGTAACCCAGGCAATACAGGATCATCCAGCCGTACGATTTATTTAAGCTTCGATGATGGTCCTACTGCGCATACTTCGCAGCTGCTGGATATTCTGGACAAATATAATGCCAAGGCTACTTTTTTTATGCTGGGACCGGAAATTCGCCAACATAGCGCAGTGATGAAGAGAATGGTAGAAGAGGGGCACGGCTTGGGCTTGCATGGAATGAGTCATGAGGTGAAGAAAATCTATGCATCCCCTGCAGCAGCACTTGCAGAAATGAATCAGGATAACGAGATTTTATTCCAGGCAACTGGCAAACGCACTTCTTTAATTCGTACGCCTTATGGCAGTAAACCGTATTTGAAGAAAGCCTACCGCGATCAACTGACGGGTGCAGGCTACCATATTTGGGACTGGAACATAGATTCCAACGATTGGCGGTATACCAAAAATCCCGAGCATTTTGTAAAGACGGTTCTAAGCGACATTCAAAGATTGAAAAAGCAAGGCAGAACACCGGTTGTTCTGATGCACGATAAACCATCTACGATCAAGGTGCTTCCGCAAATCATGGCGGCTTTGCGAAAAGAAGGCTACTCCTTCGAGCCGTTGAATAATAATATGACCCCGCTTAATTTTTGGAACGATCATCGTTAATTGAATAGAATGAATGGGGAGAACCGTGGATAAATTCCACGGTTTTTTGCTGTGCTTACAGACTACTCCCGACTTGGTTATATGAATCTATGAATTGGCATCCATGTTCAGGTCATACGACTTTACGGGTTGCAGCGCCGCTGCATATATTACAGTAACCGCCCTGAGAGGAGGAGCAGGCATGAATATTAACCCAAGTATGTTTAGTATATTTTGTGCTACCACAGGAGCTATCATTACGTTTGCTTTTGGCGGCTGGAATCAGCTGATGGTGCTGTTCACGTTTGCTATGGCTGTTGATTATGTGACAGGAGTGGCCGCAGCAATAAAGACCGGACAAGGTCTGAGCAGCAAAGTCGGTTTTTGGGGTTTGATGAGAAAAGCTTTGATGCTGATGGTGATTTCTTTGGCACATCACATGGATCTCCTGATGGGGACGGAAATCATGAAAGGAGCAGCAACGTATTTTTATTTATCCAATGAGCTGATCTCTATTACGGAAAACTGCTCGCGATTGGGGCTGCCGCTTCCGCCGAAGCTCAAGAATTTTTTTGCCCTGCTGAAGGACAAGGGGTCCGATGGGAAAGATGGCGGAAAAGACCGTTAGAATTGCAAAGTTTCTTTCCGTATGTGGGGCGTTATGATAAAATTTTCAAGAGGACATTTTTAAGATAAGGAGCCTATACGCATGATTAAACATATCGTATTATTCAAATTGAAAGACCGCTCCCCTGAAAGTATTGAGCATACGGCATCCATTTTGCGCAGCATGAATGGCAAAATAGGCGAGCTGCTGTCACTCGAAATAGGTACGGATGTGATTCGTTCGGAACGATCCTTTGATATTTCCCTTACGGCTGTTGTCGAGACGCTGGAGGACTTGCAAACGTATCAGGTACACCCTGTGCATCAGGAAATCATTGCACATATGAATGAAGTGAAGGATGTATCTATCGCAGTTGATTATGAAGTCTAGATCAATGACTGGAGGTGCAGTAACTTGTATTATGTTAACCGGGAACAAATTGAGCTTCGCCTAGAAGCCGTTCCCGACATTGCCGCAGCACTCCGCCGTATATCTGGTGCCTGGAACGGCGATTTGTTGCAGGGGCTGGTGCAGGAGCGCTGCCTTCATCTGGCGATTGAGACGGTAACGGACGTAGGAAGCTATATCATTGACGGATTTATTATGCGCGACGCCAGCAGCTATGAGGATATTATCGGTATCATTCACGAAGAAGGCGTACTGGATGATGACGTATCCCGTTCGCTATTAGAGCTGGTATCCTTGCGCAAACCTTTAGTACAGGAGTATTTCCATTGGGATCGTACAAGCCTTCATCCGCTCACATTGAAGCTGCCTGAGCTGCTGGAACATTTCGTATCCAGCGTGCATGATTATTTAAATAAGGAATTGGGTCCGCAGCCCGAGGGAGTGTAAAGGCAAAAGTGACGGATAAGTATATTGTACCCGAAATGCCCACCAGGCGCATGATCTTGACACTATTGAAAACCCAGGGGCCTGTGGGCGTCGGAAGCTTGGCAGCTCAATTGGGCATTACCGAAATGGGGGTGCGCAGGCATCTCAAATTAATGGAGCAAGATGGACTGATTGTTGCTACGATTGTCAGACAGGCGATGGGACGTCCGACGTTTTTGTACAGCTTGAGTGAGCAGGGAAGCGAGCAGTTTCCCCGTAATTATGATCATCTGCTGCTGGAATTGTTAGAGGAACTGGATGAGGAGCAGGGAATAGAAGCCGTTCACTCTCTATTTGATGGCAGAAAACGCAAAATGATGAAGCGGTACGCCCCCCATATGGAAAATGAAACTACACTGGCTTCACGCGTGGAAAAGCTTTCAGGCATCCAGAATGCTTCCGGTTATATGGCAGATTGGCGCGAGGAAGAGGATGGAAGTTATTCTCTTGTGGAATACAATTGTCCGATTTCTCAAATTGCAGGCCACTACCGCAAGGCTTGTGAATGTGAGCAGCAAATGTTCGAGGAATTGCTTGATGCCGAGGTAGTCCGTGAGGATTGCCTGGCAGATGGAGGCCGCTCTTGCTTGTACCGAATCCGCTCACGAAAAAAGTAAAAGCTTTTCTGGCTTGTTCTCAGTATCATGACAAGCTCTCTCTGCTTATAATGCACTAACAGATGGGCATTCGCCCGGGCACAAGGGAGAGATGATGATGAAGGAAAACTACAAAAGCTTTATCCGTGGCGCATTGGCAGGCAGTCTTGCTGGTTCGCTGGTTGCGTTGTTATTTGCCCCCAAGTCAGGCCGCGAGCTGCGTCAGGATATTACAGATCAGGCGCGTCACGTGAGCGATAAGGGGCAGGAGCTTGTGGGTAAGATTACAGACACCTCAACTGAGTATACTGACAAGATTAAGGAGGCAGCCACTGCTGTCATTCATGAAATTGGCAAGTTGCGTAAAAAGGACGAAATTATTCCTGATGCGAGCGTCTCATCCGCTCCTGTGCAAGAAGATCCAAAAGAAGATCATCTGTAATGGTCCATAGGCTGTTTCAGTTGATGAATATCCTTTGAATTCGTGGCTTCTCCCTTTGGGGTGAAGTCTTTTTTATTGATCGCTTTATCGTTTTAAGGTAATCTTTTGGGGTACCTTTTTCATGAATTCCACATAAGGTATGTAGCAGCGATAACTTTCCATGAGGGAACAATTTATATTTAAACAAAAAAGGAAGCGGTGTGTACGTGCGGCAAGCAATTGCAATATTGGATTCCGGTGTAGGAGGTCTGACGGTTGTCAAAGAAATCATGCGTCAGCTTCCGCGGGAAAAAATCATTTATTTTGGAGATACTGCGCGCACCCCGTATGGTCCCCGACCATCGGAAGAGGTTAAGAAATTCACAGAGCAGATGGTTGATTTTCTGATCCAGTTTGACCCGAAGGTCATTATTATTGCTTGTAATACGGCAACAGCTGCGGCATTGGACTTTATTAGCCAAAAGGTGTCCATTCCGGTAATCGGAGTTATCCATCCCGGTGCTCGTGCTGCAATCAGCGCCACCGCCACCGGACATGTCGGGGTGATTGGGACGATCGGTACCATACGAAGCGGAGCCTATACGACCGCGCTCAAGCAGTTGTCTCCCTATGTAGATGTGGTGAGTCACGCTTGTCCTGCGCTTGTTCCCTTGGTGGAACAAGGACTGTTCCATTCAGAGACGACAACCAGGGTTGTGAAAGAGGCACTGCAGCCCATTCAGGCGTATTCGATGGATTGCCTGATTCTGGGTTGTACGCATTATCCTTTTTTAAAGGAAACCATTCAGGAAGTGATGGGCCCTGCAGTAAAGCTAATAAGCTCGGCAGATGAAACGGCTCGTGAGACGAGCACCATTTTGTATAACAAAGGCAGGCTGGCGACAGGGGATGAAACGCCGGTACATCAGCTTTTTTGCTCCGGTGATCCGCAAATGTTTCAGCGCATTGCCAGCCAGTGGCTCGGGGAGCAAATTCGACAAACGCCTGTCGTCTGGCAGGTCACCAATCTGGATTGACGAGACAGCCGTCTTTTTTGCCATTGGGCAAAAGAAGCCGGTTGTTTTGCTTTTGGCTTCATCAAGACACGCCGCCTCTGCATAACATGCATTAAGGCAGATGGAAGGGGCGTAGAGGATGAGAAAATATATCGTTCAAAAAGGGGATACATTACACCGGGTCGCCTCGGATTTTCAATTAACGGCGGATACTTTGATCGCAGATAATCCATGGGCCGCGGCTCAGCCCTATCTGATTTGTGGTCAAGTGCTACATATTCGGCCGTCAACGGTTCGACAATACGTTATACAGCCCGGTGAGTATGCAAGGCAGATTGCCAAGCAGTTTAGTGTGGGGCTTGATGAACTGCAGCTGGCCAATCCCGGACTTGATGAGCATGATTTTGTGCGCGGAAAAACAATTGTTATTCCTGATGGCCATCGGGATCAGATTGTACATTTGCGTGGAGAATACGGGTATGAGGATTTGAAGGAAGATCTTCTCGCTTTGGCCTACAAATATCCGTTTATTGAGATTGGGAGCATCGGCACGAGTGTCATGGGGAAGGATATCCCTTATGTACGGATTGGAAGTGGAAAGAGGAAAATTCACGCCAATGCCTCTGTGCATGCGAATGAATGGCTGACAACGCCTTGTTTGCTGCGTTTTATAGAGCAATATGCACAAGGAATCAGCGCTACCGCGAAACAAGGGAGACGGGAATTCCGGAGTGAGCGATCGGAACAAGCCGGGATTTCATCATGGGTGTATGGCGGTTCGCCCCAGGATTTGCTGGAGCGTACCTCGTTATGGGTGGTTCCGATGGTCAACCCGGATGGGGTAGAGCTGGTGCAGCAGGGAGTGCTCCCGACCCATCCACTGTATCATGATCTCAGAGCGTGGAATGAAGGACGTGCTGATTATCGTGGCTGGAAGGCGAATATTCGCGGCGTCGATCTCAACGATCAGTTTCCGGCATATTGGGAAGAGGAAGTGCGCAGACGCGGTAAAATAGGTCCTTCACGGCGTGACTATTCAGGGCCTGCACCTTTATCTGAGCCAGAGTCCAAGGCACTTGCCGATCTCACGGAGCGTGAGCAGTTTGATATGGTGTTATCCATACACAGTCAAGGACAGGAAATCTATTGGAATTATCGGGATCTGGAGCCCAAGGAGAGCAGGGATTTGGCCTTACGGCTAGCTTCCGCTACAGGATACCGGGCGGTAAAGCTCAGAGGGAGCGATGCAGGCTTCAAGGATTGGTTCATCCAGCGGTTTGGCAAACCGGGTTTTACCGTTGAAGTCGGTCTGGGCGTAAACCCGCTGCCCATGCGTGATTTTGATGACATTACAGCAGAAGTAGGCATGTTGATGGCAGCAGTGTTATCATGGTAAGTCTAGGCCTGTTGAAACGAAATGATTCATGTGTACGTATCAAGGAGGAACACGTTTTTTACAAGTGTTCCTCTTTATCTATCCTTGTAACAGGGGATATATGCATAGGAGAAATCGAAATGGAGTGAACAACTGTGAAGTGGAAAAGACTACTGTCTCTCCGTCAATGGTCGTACGTATTTCGGCGTATGCCCCGATTGATTACCTCTTCGAGGATTCCTTGGAGTGAAAAACTACTTTTTGCTGTTCCTGTACTGCTCTATTGGGTGCTGCCTGATGTCATGCCCTTTATGCCGATTGATGACATCGGGGTGACGCTGCTGCTCATGAATTGGTTTGTAACCCGTGCTGAACGAAAGTATCCGGAACTGCTTGAAAAACAGCACGAACGTGTGTAAAAGCTATCAAGCTATGATTTTCGTGATTGCGATTTTTTACGATTTTCTTTACAATAGGAATATTGCCTTTTGCTACGCTGAAAGTGGATTTGTTATCCATTCTAACTCTTCTCTTCGAGGAAGAAGCTGTTTATTTGTAGTTGTTGATTTTGCCTGCCAAGATATGTGGTGTCATATGTATTTCAATGAACCACATTTTATTATTATAATATGAAGGAGAGAAGCTTGATGAACTGCAAAATTACTCGTAACGCGGCTAAAGTATTAAAGCTTGAACTGGACAAGGCAGAGAACCAAGGCAAGAGTCTGCGCGTTGTCATTACTCATGCACATGGAGATCATGCTCATTACGGGCTGGATTTGGACACGCCCAAAGAAACCGATACTGTAGTTTCCACAGATAAAGGCATTGATGTTATTTTGGAAACCGGCCAGCCGTTGCTGGATGGTGTGAAAATTGATTATTTGTACTTTCCCGAAGAAGGATTTGTCATTACTAACCCTTCCAAAGGCAATCACGGCGACCACTAAGCCGAAGCACGGAGGGATAACAGATGGCCAATGATATTCGCGTATGTGATGAGTGCAATCATATTCGTCTAAAAACGATCTTGCCCAAACTGCAAAAGATGGCACCGGATGCCGAGATTAAAATCGGCTGCAAATCGTATTGCGGTCCATGTGGCAAACGGGCATTTGTGTATGTGAACGGACGTTATGTGAGTGCACCTACAGAGGACGAGGTCTTGGAGAAGGCTGCGCGTTTTATAAAATAGCTTCCGGTGCGGTGTATTCATAACTTTGTGCATAGTTTCCCTCCTTCTGATCCATGCTAATGGATGTAGAACACTGCCCAGAAGGAGGAGTGACTCATGGCCCAGTATGATTCCAAGCTCGACAATCCTAGTGTCGAGGCGCAGACGCAAAACTCGGTGGACAAACTTCACAATGCCGTGTCTCAGGCATTGTCACATCCGGCTGAGCAGCTAATTGAGCAGGCTGAGCAATCGCGCACTCATGCAGAGAATGCTATAGAGCAGGCAAAGGATAGCCTTGGTGAGGATGCAGTAGAAGTTGCCGAGGAAATGCTTGGTGAAGAGTTAGAGCGACTTGACCAAGCGAAAAAGGCGTTGCGTCCCTAGGCATTTGTCAATACCAACGAGCGCAGTTCTGTAAGCTGCGTAATCAAAAAGCCCGATTCAACAGCACTTACTGGCTGATGAATCGGGCTTTCTTTTGTTTTTTATTTGGATTGCGATTCCCATTGGCGAATGAGATCGTACGTGATAACTTGATCGGAAATGTTTAACCGTTTGAGAGCTTCGGTATACCCTGGTCCGCAAGCGTTCACATCTGTTGGCTGGCCTGTGGACAGGTTGTAACAGGTTCCCTTGGAGAACGTGCCGTCCTCAGAGGGAATGTAGTACACTTGGCCATCTGTGAAAGCACCGCTGCGCAGCACGACCATACGAGGCTTTCCGCTAAAGAGATCGTTACCCATAAAATGATACGGTTTGGTGGAAATCCCGAGCAGATGCATGACAGAAGGCGTCAAATCCAGCTGACCTGCCGGCTCTGTGTACGTTCCCGCATGACTACCGTCAGGAAGATGCACCAGCAACGGTACCTGGTTCATGATCTTCTGCATGTCGAGATCTGTGAGAGACTTGCCCAAGAACTTTTCATACAGGGCCTTGTCTTTAATGGAATTATCATGGTCCCCGTAGAACATCAGGATTGTATTGTCCCACAAACCGTCCTTCTTCATCTGATTTACCAGCTCGCCCAGAGCTTCATCTACGTAATGGACGGATTTCAAATAGTCTCCGAACATTGTACCCTCAAACTCGCCAACATGCAGATCTACTGCGTCAGGAGACAGGTTGTATGGATGATGGCTTGAAATGCCAACCATATAGGCATAGAACGGCTGCTTGATTTCTGTGGTAAGATCATTGAGCGTTTGACGGAAAAAGGATTTGTCTCCCAATGACCAGCCGAGCGGCTCATCGATTTCAAAATCTTTTTTACTGTAGAACTTGTCATAGTTCATCGCCTTATACATCGTGTAGCGGTTCCAGAAGCTGCTGTCGTACACGTGAAAGGCATTTGGACTATAACCGCTATCCTTTAATATGGAAGGCAGCGTATCGAATTTATGGTCCGCATAACGGATAAATACCGAGCCCGTAGGAAGCGGATGCAGTGAAGCATGTGTAGAGAAGTCTGCGTCCGAAGTACGGCCCTGTGCAGTCTGATGAAAATAGTTGCTAAAATACATGCTCTCTTTCATCAGCTTGTCAAAATTGGGCGTAATCGCTTGACCATTGATCTGTTTGCCGATAAAAAAGTTCATAAACGCTTCAGCTTGAATGACCATCACATTTTTGCCTTTATATTTGCCGGATAGGTCATTTTTCACCTGAAGCAGCTGCTGATGCTGGATAAACCATTCCTTGTCCTTTTCGGATTCGGCTTGAGCCAACGTAGACTGAGAGCCAAAATGGTCCTGACTATAGCGGTAGATGTCATATCCATGAAACCCGATCAGTCCGGTTACGTTGTACAAGGCCATCGACCACCAATTGCCGACAAATATGCCGGTTGCCCATGTGGAGGTGTAATATCTAATCGGTCCAAAGGTAAAGATATATCCGATCAGGAAGGCTAACGCGCCTTTGGAGAAGCGAAGCAGGAATCTCTTGGTGAACGAGTTTCGGGACGCTTCCATGTAAGTATCCGTTGCTGTATGCCGACGCCGCAGTGAAGCCACGAATAATACATATGGAATGAATAAAATCCAGTCTGCAAAAAATAAAATATCCCACCAATACATCAGGGATGCGATACTACTGCCCAAGGAGTCAACTTGTCCGGCTTGAAGCAAGACAGGAATGGTGATGAAATCCTGAAAATACCGATAATAAACCATATCGGCATAAATGAGTGCCGTGAGCAAAATATCAAGCACCACAAGTGCAACCAGACGTCCCCGGCGCGGCAACCACAAGGTCCAGAAACTCACAAGCAGGAGCGAACCAAGAGCGATGACATAATCCAGCGAATTCATGTCAATATTTTGGGCATGCAGGTTATAGTGAATCAGTGCGAGCTTGCCAATCATCAGTGCTAAAAACAGAATTAACCCGAAATATCGGGACAGCAGTAATCTGCTGAACATGTTCCCAGTGCGACGTGCACCGGTCGTGCGAATAACCAACACTTTACCTCCTCCGGCAGAATGTTCGGCTAGTATAAACTATAGATAACGTCATGCTAAAACCGAAATGCCTTTAACTATTATAGCGCTCATCCGGCGCATTTCAATGTTTAAGTCAAGAAAATACAGTATCTTCCTTTCGGAAGTACATACATCGTCATATCTTTATGATGCTGAGCAGCACAAAGCAGGCCAGGAGACGAACAGGGAGTTCGTTTCCTGGCCTGTACTTCCTCTATCAGGACTGCGACGAAGAAGTGTCTTTCCGGCGCGGAGGCAGAGGGCCCAGATACTGATAGTATTGGCATTCGATCCGGCCGTTAAACAGCTTGCGGCGCTTATCGGCCTTGCGCCCCCAATAATGCTCGAATTGCTTGGTAGAGCTGATGGCAAAGAAGGACCATGTCTTCATTTCCGCTGCTGTGCGTGCGAGTGAACGGATCAGCTTTTCCACCTCGGATTGCTCGCTCAGTCTTTCGCCATAAGGCGGATTGGTAATCATCACACCATACTGGCCTTCGAGTCTGATCTTGCTTGCAGGCATCACCTTCAGTGAGATGTCTTTAGCGAAGCCTGCTGCCTTCACAGCCGCTTCGGCCACTTGGATGGCACTTGGGTCAATATCGCTGCCCGCGATCTCAAAAGGAATATCATCGCGAGTCATATCCATTGCCTCATCGCGGGCTTGATTCCATAATGGTTTGCCGAGGACAGGCCAGCTTTCCGAATGAAAGGTGCGTCTCAGACCTGGCGCAATATTCCAGGCCTGCATGGCGGCTTCGACCAAAAAAGTACCGGAACCACAGCACGGATCGTAGAAAGGGCGATCCGGGCTCCAGCGGCTAAGCTGAATAAGCGCGGAAGCCAGCGTCTCTTTGAGAGGGGCCTCTGTAACTAGCTTGCGGTAGCCGCGTTTGTGCAGCCCTGGCCCGGTCGTATCAAGCGTCAGCAATGCACGGTCATTTAACAGAATGACCTCAATGACGTAACGAGGTCCGTCTTCGGCAAACCAATGGGTGTTGTAGGTTTCCTTGAGCTTTTCGACAATCGCCTTCTTGACGATTCCCTGGCAAGCTGGTACGCTACTAAGCTGTGATTTGTGTGAACGGCCTTCTACGGGAAACTCGCCATCTGCAGGAATCCAGTCCTGCCATGGCAAAGCTTTGGTGCCTTCGAACAACTCATCGAAGGTAGTCGCAGCAAATTCACCCATTTTAATAAGAACGCGATCCGATGAGCGAAGCCAGAGGTTGCATCGGCATATATCGATATAATCTCCGGAAAAAACGACGCGGCCATTTTCAACAGTCAAATTCTCGTAACCGAGTACTCTGAGTTCCCGAGCCACGACGGCTTCAAGTCCCATCGGCGCAGTAGCAATTAGTTGCAGTTGAGTCATTAAACGTATTCACTCCGTCCCCATAATCATGTAAGCTTGGTTCAATCCCTATAGTATAGGCCATTGTACACGAAGAGACAAATCATTTAAGAAGGACACCAGCGTCCAACCTGCGTTATGATGAAATCAAAGAAGGAGAGATGAAACGTGGAAATTACACCGAATATGACACCTGAACACTATGTAGACCAGCTGGTACAGGAAGATGAAGCGTTGCGAAACATCAGGGCGGCCATTGTTGCAGAAGGCATGCCGGAGGTGTCGGTTGCCCATCCATATGGCAAACTGCTTACTTTTTTAATTGAGGTATCCGGGGCCGAGCAGGTATTGGAAATTGGTGCACTGGGCGGATACAGCGGATTATGTATGGCCCGTGGACTCGGAGCAGAGGGACGAATTGTGTCATTGGAGCTAAAAAAAACATATGCGCTGCTTGCGCATAAGCATATGGAGGACAACGGTTACGGTGACCGTGTCGAATATCGCGTTGGACCTGCCGTGGACAGCCTGAAGGCGCTTCAGGAAGAAGGACGCGCCTTTGACTTTTTTTTCATCGATGCGGATAAGGAAAATTACCCGGTATATTTGGAATATGCGATTGCTCTAGCGAAGCCGGGTGCCATTATTGCCGGGGACAATTGCTTTCTTCGCGGACGGACGCTGAATACCGACAAGAACGGACCTGCCGTGCAGGCGATGAGACGCTTTAACGAAATGATAGCGACAGACCCGCGGCTGGTCAGCACGCTTTTGCCGGCTTACGATGGTCTAGCTCTGGCGAGAGTAAAATAGCACGCAGCCTAAGCTTCATAGCCCTATAAAAAGAACCTCCTTGTCCACTGAATAAATAGTGGAGCGGAGGTTCTTGTCTATTACCGAATGCCAGCCCTACCAGAAGGTGATTTATCTGAAAAAACCATGCGATGTCTTATGATTAGAAAGTTTCATACGTACCCAGAATATGTTGACAATCAGCAGAACACCTGACATGATGAACAGCCCTTCGATGCCGATAAATCCGGACAGGACTCCGCCAACGACAGCACCCAGCATATTGCCGAGCGCCAGTGAGCTGGTGTTAAAGCCGAATGCGCGGCTTTCCATACCTTCCGGTGTATACGTGCGAATCAGTGCATTTACACTTGGAAGCAAACCGCCCATAAATACACCCATAAAAAAGCGGATACTAACAAGTTGCCAAACTTGATTGACAAAAGCCTGCGGAATGAGCATGACTGCCGTTCCGAGCAGTGAGATGGTCAAAATTTTGTGTGCTCCGATCTTGTCGCTCAATCTTCCCAGCAACGGTGCAGCTACCATATTGGATACGCCGGTAATGGCTGTCACGAAACCGGCAATCAGAGCAATTCCTTCAGCCGTGCCATACAGTTTTTGCACATACAGGGGCAGCAGAGATACCGTGCTGATCATGGCAAACTGAAGCAGGAACGTTACGGTGAACAAAGCCGGAAGCTGTGGCGTTTGACTTAGCTCTTTAAGTCCGGCAAGCACTGAAATTTGCGGAGTTCGTGCGGCTTCTTCCTTGCTGAAATTTTCCTTAACCAGAAACATTGCCATTAAAGAGGCAAGGAAAACAAGAGCGCCTGTAATGTAAAAAATCGGTCTGAACCCGACCAGGTCAGCCAAAAATCCACCCAGTAGCGGGCCGAGAATCGTGCCGGCCATCTGACCGGATTGTATAATGCCCATAGCGAATCCTGTTCGCTCCTTGGGTGTGGTACCCGATACCAGGGAGATGGAGGCCGGATTAAAGCCCGAAATAACACCGTTCAACAGACGAAGTGCAAGCAGCTGCCATGGATGGGTGACCAGACCCATACATCCGATGACCAGCGCCATGCCAAAGCCCGAGCGGAGCAGCATGACTTTGCGGCCATATCGATCAGCCAGCTTGCCCCACAAAGGCTGGAATATAAATGAGGTCAAAAAATTGGCGCCAAAAATAACTCCGGCCCATAGACCGATATCGTGCTCTCCCTTTACTTGAAGGTCATGAGCCAGATACAGGGCGAGGAATGGAGTGATCATTGTAATACCCGCGTTGACAAGAAACTGGCCGAACCAAAGCACAATGAGATTGATTTTCCATGTCTCCCACGATTTCAATGTGAGCTCACTTCCTTTCTGCCATTCTTATTCTGTTGTAAAAATGCTTGTTTGGTATAGATTTTCCCGGAGCCTTAAAAAGCCATTCCTTTAGTATAGCACACTTCATTGAAACTTTATCCAAATGTCATCGGTTTGTCATGTTTTGTTCGAGAGCGGCGGTTGTTACGGCCCTTGAAAAAGGGCATAATAAAACATAGTATTTATGATTCGAACTGGAGGCTGAAGTCATGACCTACAATGATACCTTTATCCGCGCTTGCCGCCAGCAGGCCGTGGATCATATTCCCGTATGGTACATGCGGCAGGCCGGAAGGTATGACCCTGAGTATCGCAAAATTAAAGAAAAATACACATTGCTTGAAATTTGCCGTCAGCCCGAGTTGGCCGCAGAAGTGACTTTGATGCCTGTGCGCAAGCTCGGGGTAGACGCTGCTATTTTATATTCTGATATTATGAACCCGGTAGCTTCGCTCGGGGTTGACTTTGATATTGTCAAAAATATTGGTCCGGTGATTGATCATCCGATCCGGTCAGCTGCAGATGTAGACAGGCTGCACCCGATTGATGTGGAACGTGATCTCGGACATATTTTGGAAACGATTCGTATCCTGGACCGTGAGCTGAACGTACCGTTAATTACATTCGCTGGAGCACCTTTTACAATTGCGAGCTATTTAATAGAAGGGAGACCCTCCAAAGGATATATTCGCACCAAGGCGATGATGTATGGGGAGCCTGAACTTTGGCACCGTCTGATGGATAAGCTGGGAGAGATGGTGATTACATACGTGCGTGCCCATATTGCCAACGGCGGCAAAGCATTTCAATTGTTTGACAGCTGGGTAGGTGCACTTTCACCTTATGATTTCCAAACTTTTGTGTTGCCAGTCATCAAGCGTATTTTCCAAGCGTTGTCCGACCTGAATGTCCCTAAAATTTATTTTCCGGGTGTAAGCTCCGGTGAACTGCTCCCGTACTTGAACGGGCTACAAGCGGATGTTATTGGACTGGACTGGCGGGTAAGTATATCTGAAGGACGTCGCCGTCTCGGGGATGGTTTTGGTGTACAGGGAAACCTGGACCCGTATGTGCTCACCGCTCCAATAGATGTCATCAAGCAGTATGCCAAAAACATTATAGATGAAGGAATGCTGAAGCCGGGATATATTTTTAATCTGGGGCATGGTCTATTTCCTGAAGCATCACTAGATAAGTTAAGAGAGCTTACCGAATATGTACATGAATATTCCCGTTCTGTTTTGACCAAGAGCTAATACATTAGAATGAATCAAGAGGTGAATCTGCTAATGAAAACCAAAGTGGGTGTACTGGTCATGTCCTACGGGACGCCGGAGAGTCTGGATCAAGTGGAAGCCTATTATACGCATATTCGTCGCGGTCATGCCCCTTCGCCGGAGCAGCTAAAGGAATTAAGGGACCGTTATGAAGCGATTGCGGGCGGTGTTTTTCCACTGCGACAGAATACGGATCGTCAGGTTCAAAGCCTGCAAGCAACATTAAATCGGGAAAATCGCAACCCGGACATTGAATTTGTCTGTTATCAGGGACTCAAACATGCCAAGCCGTTTATTGAGGACGGTGTGGAAGCGATGGTGCAAGATGGCATTCGTACAGCGGTGGGGGTTATACTGGCTCCGCATTATTCCGTTATGAGCGTAGGCACTTACATTAAGCGTGCACAGGCCAAGGCGCAGGAACTGGGTTTGAGCATCTCGTTTGTAGAGAGCTATCATCTTCATCCAAAGCTGATCAAGACGCTCACCGAGCGTGTGAACGCAAAGCTTGCGCTTTTTGAAGAAGTCGGGGCCAAGCGGGACGAGGTTCGTGTACTGTTTAGCGCACACAGCTTGCCTGAACGGATTTTGGCCATGGGCGATCCCTATGTGGACCAATTAATGGCTACTTCGCAGGCTGTTGCGGACAAAGCGGGAATTACCAACTGGCAGTTCACGTGGCAAAGTGCCGGTCGTACAGCAGAGCCATGGCTGGGACCTGACATTTTGGATACCATGCACAGTCTCAAGGAAGAGCAGGTAGAGTATGTGCTTGCTGCGCCAGTTGGCTTTGTATCCGATCACTTAGAGGTACTGTATGATCTTGATATTGAAGCACAGGCTTTAGCGAAGGAACTGGATATGCGTTTTCAGCGCATCGACTCGCTTAACAGTGATCCACTGTATATGGAGACGCTTAGTGATGTCATCATAGACCAGTGGAAAAAGGGATGAGGAAATAATGAAGCAAAAATTACGCAGGATTGTGATTGTAGGCGGCGGTTTGACTGGCCTGAGTGCAGCTTTTTACACACGGAAAATGTACAAGGAAGCTGGCTACACACCACAAATTACGCTGGTGGAGAAAGCTCCTGTGCTGGGTGGCAAAATTGAAACACTGCATAAAGACGGGTTTGTGATTGAAAAGGGGCCAGATTCCTTTCTGGCTCGTAAAACGGCTATGATCGATTTGGCAAAAGAGCTGGAGCTGGATCATGAGCTGGTCAGCACGAACCCTGACGCCAAAAAGACGTACATTTTGCATGAAGGACAGCTTCATCCGATGCCTCCCGGTCTGGTATTGGGCATTCCGACGGAGCTGGCACCATTTTTGCGAAGCGGATTGATCTCTTTGGGCGGGAAATTACGGGCTATGATGGATTTTGTAATTCCTCCCCGTCGCGAACAAGGTGACGAGTCGTTGGGTGATTTTATTGAGCGCCGGCTAGGCAAGGAAGTGCTGGAGAATATGACCGAGCCGCTGTTGGCTGGCATCTACGCCGCCAACATGAAGACGCTAAGTTTGCAGGCGACCTTCCCGCAATTTGCTGAAATTGAGCAGCAATATGGAAGCCTCATTCATGGGATGATGACTGGACGAAAACCGGCGGAAACACATACGGGCACGAAAAAAAGCGTATTTTTAACCTTCCGTCAAGGTCTGCAAAGTTTGGTGCATGCACTGCTGAATGATTTGCATGACTGTGATTTGCGGACAGGAATCGCGGTTACCGGATTCACAAAGAACCCGGAAAGTGACGAGAGCGCATACCGTGTTATGCTCGATAACGGAGAGGCGCTGGAGGCGAATGATCTATTTGTAACGACTCCGAATTTTGCTGCTGCACCACTCTTGCGAGAGCATGTGAATGTGGCTGCATTGGAAGCTGTAAAATATGTATCCGTGGCCAATGTGGTCATGGCTTTCGACAAAAAGGATATTGAGACCGTGTTTGACGGTTCCGGATTTCTGGTTCCTCGCAAAGAGGGACGCAGCGTGACAGCATGCACGTGGACTTCTGCCAAGTGGCTGCATACGAGTCCGGATGATAAGGTGCTGCTGCGCTGCTATGTGGGACGCGCAGGGGCCGAAGAAATCGTAGAGCTGGCGGATGATGATCTGATTGCGCTGGTGCGTCAGGATTTGAAAGAGATGATGGGAATTGCCGCAACTCCGCTGTTCACGGAAATTACACGTCTTCGCAATTCTATGCCGCAATACCCGGTAGGGCATCCGCAGGCTATAGCCAGTTTGCGGGAAGAGCTGCGTACCGGCATGCCGGGAGTGTATGTTCTGGGTGCTGGTTATGATGCGATTGGCTTACCGGATTGCATTCGTCAGGCCAAGGAATGGGCTGCGAAAGCCGTGCAAGCGGCAGAGCAGGAAGCGGTCAGTGTACAAGTGTAAATGTTTGATGATGAACCCTTCGTATTTTAGACGAGGGGTTCTATGTATATTGAAATTTGATATATAATGAAGAAGGTGAACAATCACCAGCAAAAGGAAGTCATGCAGATGGTATAGCATAGAAGGAGTGAAAAATGCATCCTCCCAAACCACAGAAAAATGCAGGTCGGAAGAAAGCGGGAAAAGCTAAAATAGGCAAGGCTTGGATCCTGATGAATCTTGTCCTGCTGCTTATGATCATAGGTCTTTTCGGTTATTATTACATATTTGAACGCAGCAATAGCAGCACTCTTGCCGATAATGCGGAGCTTCTGCAATCAGAGCAAAACGTTCAACCGGAATCTCCCGGAAAAGAGCGGTCTTCGGCCTCGGTGAGCAAGAATGTCACAGCCTTGGCAAATAATCAGCTGAACGAAGGCACCAAGCCGGATGAGCGTGCTGCTGATGCTGGAACAAGGCAACCTGCTGATCCTGTTACAGAGCCAGATCATCGTTTCAAGGCATCACTTGATAACCAAGCCCCTGAAGGTGATTCTCCAGCATCGGATTCATCCAATGGAAAAGGCGGGCAGTCTTGGCGGGACACTGCAAGCAAGAATACCTCGGGAAGCGAACCGTCTACCGATCCAAGCACAACGGAAGAAATGGATAAAACTAAGGCGAACGGTGAAACGTCACCTACAGTTACGCTCCACTTTGCAGGGGATGTGCAGTTTTCCGGTAAAGTCGAGCAGCGGTTGGAAAAAAACGGATTCGATTTTCCATATCAATATCTCGGGAACCTGTTTCGTAAAGACGATTTGACGATTGCCAATCTGGAAACACCGGTGACAACGGGTGGTGTCGGTGCGTTAAATAAAACGTACGTGTACAAATCTTCTCCCAAAGCGTTAACTGCTTTAGCAGTGGCAGGGATAGATGCTGTCAATTTGGCCAACAATCATATTTTGGATCAGGGTATAGGCGGATTGATGGATACACTGAAATATCTGGATGGACAGGGGATAGCGCACGCTGGAGCGGGACGTAATGCACAAGAAGCATATGCACCGCATTATTTTGAACGTAAAGGCATTAAAATTGCGCTGCTAGGCGCTACACGTGTCATCCCTGAGGCCAACTGGAATGCAGGCGCCAAGCAGCCAGGTGTTGCAGGGGCGTATGATTCGGCCGCTATCGTGAAGTCCATCCGCCAGGCACGAATGCAAGCAGATCTGGTGGTTGTTATTGCCCATTGGGGGAAGGAACGCGCCGCTGTCCTGGAGCCGCATCAAACCGAGCTGTCGCACGCTTTTATTGATGCGGGGGCTGATCTTGTAATAGGGGGGCATCCGCATGTGCTTCAAGGCATGGAGCAATATAAAGGCAAATGGATCGCATACAGCACAGGCAATTTTATTTTTTCTAAATCAACGGTCCCAGCCACTTGGGATACAGCAATATTCCAGGCTACTTGTACCCGGCACGGAGCCTGTGATATGAAGCTGATTCCGTGCCGGGCGGAGCTGGGTCAGCCGATCCCATTGCAGGGTGCGGAGGCCAGTAACATTTTGCAGAGAGTAGCAGCCCTGTCCCCGAAACATGTTTCGATAGGCGTGAATGGGACAGTAAGCGCTCATTAAAAGCTCAAAAGTTTTCGGTACGGGAAATGACGGCAACGGTCGTATGACGAACCCCTTAATGGATGGAGGTCATCACGGGTATGAAACATTTGTGTGTGGCTCACCGTGGTTTTTCAGGAATTGCTCCCGAAAACACACTGGCAGCTTTTAGGCTTGCACTGGAGCAATCGTTTGTCCACTGGATTGAGCTGGATGTACAGGTGTCAAAGGATGGTGTTCCGGTAGTCATTCATGATTTTACGCTGGAGCGAACGACGAATGGGACGGGACGGATAAAGGATTCGGACTGGAAAGAGCTGCAACAGCTTGATGCAGGCAGCTGGAAAAACGCAGAATGCCTCGGAGAGAAAATTCCAACTCTCGCACAGGTGCTTGATCTGTGCCACGGTCGTGTATCACTCAACATTGAGCTGAAAACAACGGGCGATATGTATCCAGGTCTGGAGAAAGCCGTACTACGTGAAATTATGATGCGGGAGATGCAGAATGAGGTGGTATTGACCTCCTTTGATCGTTCCGCATTACGCCGTACCAAAGAGCTGAACCCTGAGATTCGCACCGGCCTGATTATCGATGCGCGCCCGGATGATCTGGCAAAGCAACTGGAGAAGCTGCAATGCTCTTTTTTATCCATCGGCTATCCTCATTTGGATCGTTACCTATTGAGGGACCTGACTGGACGCGGAATTACGGTCATGGCATGGACGGTGGACGATTGTCGTATTATGCGGAGATTGTCTGCGCTGCACCCTGACTTAATGATTTGTACGAACTGGCCGGATCGCTGGGAGCAGGCTTTTTTGCTTTCCAAGCGCCGCATGTGGCACTATATACGTAAACTTATTCGTTTTCGTTAAATCATATGGACTACATATGCCGAGAGGATGGCGGTGATAATGAGCGTAGAAATTCGTAATGTTTACTGTGTCGGACGCAATTATAAGCTGCATGCAGAGGAATTGGGAAATGATGTTCCTGCGGAACCGATGATTTTTATGAAGCCTTCTCATGCGGTGGTGCCGCTCGATGGTGCTACGCTGGAGCTTCCTCAGGGCAAAGGTGATATTCATTTTGAGACTGAACTGGTTGTATCTGTTGGACGTAATTACGAGCCGGGGATGTCTGCGGATACGTGTTTGAATGCTTTTGCACTCGGCATTGATTTTACCCTGCGTGATGTACAAAGTGCCCTTAAGAAAAAAGGCCATCCCTGGACTGCAGCCAAGGGCTTCAAATCGTCTGCTCCTGTGACGCCTTTTCTTCCCTTGACGAGCTTGGACATGCTGGAGCAGCAGGATTTTACCTTGCTCAAAAACGGACACGAAGTGCAACGCGGTCATATCAGGGATATGATTTTTTCGATCCAGCACATCGTGGAATTCATAGCGGCCCATTATGGGCTAGGTGAGGGAGATATCATTTTTACAGGCACTCCGGCAGGTGTCGGTCCTATAACGAGCGGGGATCGCTTCGAGCTGTTTTGGGGAAATGATTGCCAGGGAAGCTGTACCATCGCCTAAACCGTCTGTGATGACATCAATGAAGATTGATTAAAACCGGATTTTTTTTGTAACCGGGCAGTAAAAGGCGATTCCTGTAGGTATGAATTGTAAGGCCACAAGAGCCGTGTCCTGTGTCAAGCATGGGGCGCGGTTTTTATATCAGCGTGGAGCGTTGTACAATAATATAAAGAATTGAAATATGGGGATTTGATTCGCGAACGGGGGGATTTCATGGATTGGATCATCGGGTTGCTTTGCGCTGCTGTGGTGGCGGGGGCTGCTTTTTATAAAAAATCCTTAACCTTATCCGGCTTTGTTGCAGCTGTAGTGATGGGAACCGTGTATTATGGGGCGGGGAATCTGTTCTGGTTTGGCACCTTGCTTCTATTCTTTATCACATCAACTCTTCTGTCGAGGTTCAAAAAGGAGAGCAAGGCAGAGCTGGAAAAATCGTATGCCAAAACAGGCAATCGGGATGCAGGCCAGGTCTGGGCCAATGGAGGAATAGGGATGCTGCTATGCTTAGGGTATGCGCTATGGCCCCATGTCTCCTGGCAGCTGGCATTTGTTGGAGTCATGGCAACAGTCACCTCTGATACGTGGGCGACAGAATTAGGCAGCCTGAGCCGTAAGCCGCCACGCTCAGTGCTTAATGGGAAGGTGCTGGCACCCGGAACCTCTGGTGGCGTATCTGTAATGGGAACAATAGCCGCCTTAGCTGGAGGTGCATTGATCGGAATCGGCGCATGGGCATTTGGGTATGCCATCGGAACGCCAGGCTTGCCGCTATGGCTATGGGCATTCATTGGAGGGGTTTCTGGCAGCGCAGGGGCTTTTGCTGATTCCTATCTGGGTGCGACGATACAGTGGATGCGTTCCTGTACGGTTTGTGGACGGGAAGTTGAAGTAGACTCGCATTGTGGACAAGCGACGGTCTATGTGCGTGGCTGGCATTGGATGAGTAATGATCGGGTGAATAGCATTAGTTCCATTCTCGGAGGACTGGTTGCCCTGGCAGGTTTGTTCTTTTAATAGCTTGCAGCCAAAAACCGTATTGATTTCGTTCGGTAACGGTTTTTTAAGCATTGGCTGTGTCTGTGTTAAAATGTACAGGACACAACACAAAATTGGGGAAGAGTAGGGAATCCATATGAATATTATGACCGTTGAACATATAACGAAAAGCTATGGCGAAAAAATATTGTTTAAAGATGCCTCCTTTGGTATGGATGAACGTGAAAAAATCGGAGTTGTCGGGGTAAACGGTACCGGTAAATCAACGTTTTTACGAGTAATTTCCGGTCTGGAGCCACCAGATGACGGCAATATTGCTGTGAACAATGATGTACGTATTCAGTATTTGGCGCAAAATCCGGAGTTTGATCCTGAGATGAAGGTGCTTCAGCATATTTTTAACGGCAATCAGCCGGAAATGAAGGCCGTGCGCGAATACATGGAAATCATGGAGCTGTTGGAGATGAACCCGGGCAGCGGGGAGCTTCAAAGCCGTCTGTTAAAGGCCAGCCAGCAAATGGATACGTTTCAGGCATGGCAGTTGGAGAGTGAAGCCAAAAATATACTTACCCGGCTGGGAATCACCCAGTTTGAGGAACGTATGGGCGTTTTGTCCGGCGGTCAGCGCAAACGGGTGGCTTTGGCGGCGGCATTGATTCAACCCTGCGAGCTGCTTATTCTCGATGAGCCTACCAACCATATTGATAATGAATCCGTGGAATGGCTGGAGCAATATTTACAAAAAAGACGTGGCGCGTTATTAATGATCACGCATGACCGTTATTTTCTGGATCGCGTAGCGAATGTGATGCTGGAGCTGGATCATGGCCGACTTTTCCGGTATGAGGCTAATTATACCCGTTTTTTGGAGTTGAAGGCAGAACGCGAGGAACGGGAAGCGTCATCAGAACAAAAAAGAAAGAACCTGCTGCGAAATGAGCTGGCCTGGATTCGTCGGGGGGCAAAGGCTCGCTCGACCAAGCAGAAAGCGCGTATTGAGCGTTATGAGCAGCTCAGGGATCAGCAGCCGGAAGCTCGCTCGGGAACAGTGGATATGTCTGTAGCCTCTGCCCGACTCGGCAAAAAGATTTTGGAGCTGGAACATCTGTCCAAATCCATCGGTTCCCGCAAGCTGATACAGGATTTGAGCTACATCGCGGTTCCTGGGGATCGTGTCGGTATACTGGGCCCCAACGGCAGCGGAAAATCTACCCTGCTCCAAATGATTGCCCAGCGTGTAGAGCCGGATTCCGGCAGTATTGTGCTGGGACCGACCGTAAAACTCGGTTATTTTACTCAGGAGCATCAGGAAATGAACGAATCCCTGCGTGTCATTGAGTACATCAAGGAAGAGGCTGAAGTGATTCGTACAGCAGATGGAAGCACGATTACGGCTGCGCAAATGCTGGAGCGTTTTCTGTTTCCGCCAAACGCGCAATGGACGGTAATTTCCCGATTGTCCGGCGGGGAAAAACGACGCTTGTATCTGCTGCGTGTCCTGATGTCCGCACCCAACGTGCTGTTGCTGGATGAGCCTACAAATGATCTGGATATCCAGACCCTTTCCGTACTGGAAGACTATCTGGATGAATTTCCAGGTGTATCTTTCATCGTATCTCATGACCGGTACTTTCTGGACCGGACGGTGGATAAGATACTCGCATTCGAAGGCGAAGGTCAGGTACGTGTGCATGTGGGCAACTACAGTGAGTATGCAGAATGGATCGGCAAAAATGCTCCGACCACCGCTGCGGGTTCATCTGCTTCGCAAGCTACAGCTTCTTCGGTTCGTTCTGTCACATCTAAATCAGCGGGTGCTTCAAATCCGGTCAAGGAAACAGGCAAAACCAAGCTTAAATTTTCTTTTAAGGAACAGCGGGAATTTGAGCAGATTGATGATCTGATTGAACAAGCCGAAGAACGGTTGGCCGACATCCAGCGACAGATGGAGGAGGCTTTCAGTGATTCGGCTCGTCTGCAGGAGCTCATGATGGAGCAGGCGAAGGCCGAAGAGCACCTGGAGTATCAAATGGAACGCTGGACCTATCTGAACGAGCTGGCCGAAAAAATTGAACAAAGCAAATCCTGAGCATTCATAAAGGATGCAGTACACATTGTGCAGAAATCTGTTTTTCTGGTCGGCTCAGACTAATAAAAGCAAGTCACCGTCAAACCCGGGAGACTTGCTTTTTCGTGAACAGCCCTGTTCCCTGTTCGTAACAGGCTTGTATCTAAACTGTCACATAAGCGGCAAGCAGACGGGCGGTGTTCACCACAGCCTGCTTATGTGTACGCTCCATGGCATGGGAGGCATGTATACCGGGGCCGATCAGTGCAGCGCGGATGTTGTTGCCTGCTTTTAGCGCAGCCGAGGCGTCCGAGCCATAGTGCGGATAAATATCGACCGCATACGGAATCTGAAGTTCTTTGGCCAGCTCAATCAGACAGGTCGTTATATGATAATCATAGGGCCCGGAGGAATCCTTGGCGCAGATCGACACGTCCGTCTCCTTGCAGTTCAAATCTTCACCTATGCAGCCCATATCAACAGCGATCATCTCGGTGATTCCTTCAGGTATGTATGCCGCTCCATGTCCTACTTCCTCATAGTTGGAAATGAGCAGTTTAACGGTATGCCGCGGCTTCCAGTCTTCATGTACGGCGGATTCCAGCAAACCCATGAGCGCAGCCACACTGGCTTTATCATCCAGGTGCCGTGATTTGATGAAACCGCTCGGTGTTACGACCGGACGGGCATCAAACGAAATAAAATCGCCTGCCGCAATGCCAAGCTGAAGCACTTCTTCCTTTGATTCAACAAGCTCGTCAATCCGTATTTCCATATGGCTTTCTTTGCGCTCAAAACTTCGTGCATCGTCATAGACATGCACGGATGGATGGCTGGACAGGATGGTGCCAGTAAACGTCTGTCCGCTTCTGGTATGAATAAGACAGTATTCGTTCTCAATACTGTTCATCATGAAGCCGCCGACGGATGTCAGACGCAAGGTGCCCTGATTGGTAATGGAGCGTACCATGGCACCCAATGTATCTACATGCGCGCTCAGTGCAAGCGTATGGCCGTTTTCCTGGCCTTCTAGAGTTAAGATGGCGCCTCCCTTGGCATTCCATTCGATTGGAACGCCGAGGCTTTCGGCTTCCTTGCGGATCAGTTCCATGACATGATGAGTATACCCGCTGGGGCTGGGTGTATTCAGCAGCTGATACAGAAAGTCCATCATGTAATTTTCATTCAATTGAATCGTCATTTGTTGCTCCTCCTCATTTGGACAACCGATCAGGGTAAGAGGACGGTTGCTCTGTAACGTTGTCGACTGTAGTTAATGTACCTGATGAATCAGGTGTATCATAGGTCATATGCCCATAGGCTTCCATCGTGGAGGTATGCTCTTCCTGAAGGTTTTGAAGCTGGGTAGTCAGACGTTTAATCTCCCTCTGCAGCTTATATTGGCGAAAGATACCGATTGAACCGACGATCAGCCCACCTAAAAGAGTGCAGCCGAGAATAAGTAAAATCAAAGGGATACTCACCGTGCTAAACAGCAGGTTTACTTGGACCGAATTCACGTTTATGACAGCAAATACAGCCGTTAACAAAGCGATAACAAGAGCAGCGATCAAAGACCATTGTGTTTTCAAATTGCCACCTCCTCCCGTTCCTTTCATACGGTACATTATAAAATCCCTTGCCCGTGATGGACAAGGGATATATCCGTGCATCGCTTCAATGCCGGTTTGTAGACGTATACGGTTCTATTTTCCTTTCGTCAGCTTTTCCATTTCCGTAATGACCTCTTCGAATACGCTCATCGCTTCACGAATTGGCTGCGGAGAGGACATATCAACGCCAGCTTTCTTCAAAATATTAATGGAATAATCGCTGCCGCCGCTCTTCAAGAAGCCCAGGTACCGGTCAACAGCTGGCTGGCCTTCTTCGAGAATTTGTTTTGAAAAGCTGGTTGCTGCCGAGAAGCCGGTAGCATATTTGTAGACATAAAAGCTGTTATAAAAATGGGGAATACGCGCCCACTCCATTTCAATGTCTTTGTCTACCTTCATGCCTGGCCCGTGATATTTCACATTCAGATCATAGTAAATCTCTGATAAAAGCTGCGGTGTAAGGGATTCGCCCTGTTCTGCGCGTTCATGTACAATCTTCTCAAATTCCGCAAACATGGTCTGACGGAATACCGTTGTACGGAATTGGTCCGCATAGTAGGTGAGGAGGTACATTTTCTCTTTTGGATCGGTAGACTTGTTCAGCAGATAATCCATCAGTAGCGCTTCGTTGGTCGTGGATGCCACTTCAGCCAGGAAAATGGTGTACTGTGCATCCCGGTATTTCAGAGCGTTGTCTGAATAGTATGAATGCAGCGCATGCCCCATTTCGTGAGCAAGTGTAAACATGCTGTTCAGGTTGTTTTTATGGTTCAGGAGCACATAAGGGTGAGTGCCATAGGCCCCCCAGCTATAAGCGCCTGTGCGTTTATTTTCATTTTCATAAACGTCAATCCAGCGCTCATCATAGCCTTTTTGCAGTGAAGCCAGATAATCCTTGCCCAGCGGCTTAAGGCCTTCCTTCGTTTGCTTTTTGGCATCTTCATACGCAATGTCCATTTTGTATTCGTCCACAAGCGGAGCGAACAAATCATACATATGAAGCTCATCCACACCTAACAGCTTTTTGCGCAGCTTGATATAGCGATGCAGCAGGGGCAAGCTTTCATGAATGGTATCAATGAGATTCGTATACACTTCCTTCGGAATATTGTCGCCATATAGTGACATTTCCAATACGGAAGGATACTTGCGAACACGAGAATAAAAAATATTTTTATTCACATTGGCGCTCAGTGTAGAGGCAATCGTGTTTTTATTTTTGGCATACGTGTCATAGACCGCTTTAAAAGCACGCTCACGGACTTCACGATACGGACTTTCGAGAAATTGAATATAGCTGCCATGGGTCAGCTCAACCTCTTTGCCGTTTTCATCCTTGATTTTAGGGAATTTCAAATCAGCGTTGTTCAGCATACCAAAAATCGTTTGCGGTGCCTGAGCTAGATTGCCGACCTGAGCGAGGATGGCTTCTTCTGTTTTGCCCAAAACATGCGCTTTTTCCCGCTTCATTTCTTGAAGAGTAAACCGGTAATCCGCCAGCTTGGGATCATCAATGAAGGCATCCAGCTGCTGGTCCGGCAGCGCCAAAATTTCCGGGGTCACAAAAGAAAGCGACTCGCTAACCTCAACGCCTAATTTTTTGGCTTTTTGTGAAAGCCCTTGGTATGTAGGTTCAGCCGTATCCTCATCATGATGCAGATGGGCGTATACATAGACCCGCTCAGCCTTGAGCGACAGTTCATCCTCCAGTTTGAAGCAGTTGCCTATAGCTTCGGCTGAATGAAGCTTCCCTTGAAATTGGGCAGCCTTTTTGGCTAACTGTCTGACTTCCTCATATTCTTGATCCCAAGCCTTGAGGTCGGGAAACAGGTCTTCCAGTTTCCATGTATTTTCCGCTGGTACATCAGCGCGTTTTACAATTTTACTCATAGGGGACCTCCTCTGATCGAACATAATGTGGGGTAGAGCTGCGGCGGTAAGAGACGGATGCCACAACGAAGAAACCGTCACGCTTACTGCAAGCAGCAGGACAAAAGGTTTTACGGAATGCATAGAACAGCATGTCCTCCTTATACCATGGCTTGTTATGCCTTAGTATGACCTCTCATCCCCGAAAGTATAAATTTCCTACTGTGGGTTGGAACCTATATTTAGCAAGCTGTATACAATAAGATAAAAGGCAAGGCAAACCATGATCACAGCAGTGAGGGCCATCCACTTTTTGAGAGGAGCCGGTATCGTGCCACGTTTCATAATTAGCACTCCGCCCAGCGTGAAGGCCAAGATAATGAAGATCAGGTAGCTGTTGGATACCATGAATCGGTTATACCTGTTTGAAAGCGTTTATGATCCGCTCCCACTCTTCCTCATTATCTTGAAAGGACTGCTTGGGAAACCGGTTTTGGGCCCACTTCATCAGCGCCGGACGGCTCAAAAAGGTGTGAGCTTCCTCGCCCCAATCGTCGGATATTTCCCTTAAAACAATGTAACGGCCCTGCACCTCGACAGTCATCATGTTCCATTTGTCTTTTTTATATATTTCGTGTTTTTTCATCATATGCATATCTCCGATATATAGATGTTTTGGTTCATGATACCGCAGTTTCCGCCGCAAAAGCAAATCATTCCAGCTTAAAAATTCGTTAAAAACATCAATTGCATTGTGAAAAAGCATGAAGTATAATATGGATATTCGCCATAGATGGCGGTATTTTTAGGAGGTTGTTCACTTGAAAGGTACAGTTAAATGGTTTAACGCAGAAAAAGGTTATGGCTTCATCCAAGTGGATGGTGGCGAAGACGTATTTGTACACTTCTCCGCAATCCAAGGCGAAGGCTTCAAAACTTTGGAAGAAGGTCAAGCGGTTGAGTTCGAAATTACCGAAGGTAACCGTGGACCACAAGCAGCTAACGTAATCAAACTGTAAGTGTAACTGAATTGTAAGAATTGTTCCGTTTTACGGATGTCTTATATATTACGGTTAAACGATGAATTGAAAGCGCAGTTCCTTAAATTTAAGGAACTGCGCTTTTTTGCGTAAAAAACGTTTATGTTATGAGAAAGGTTGATTTGGATCAGGGTATCCTACGTAATAAACCAAGCGGGTATCATTTTAAATTGGAGAGTTGATAAAATGAGTGCAGCAGCGGCTTATACGGCAGCTAATAATTTGTCCAGCTATGTGCAGGTGCCGGCAATGGTGCTAGGAGCGGCTGTATCTTCCTTTGCTGCACAAAATATCGGGGCCGGGCATTGGGAGCGTGTTCGCAGAACAACCTGGATTGGAATTGCGTATAATTTTGTACTGACTGGCGGAGCTGAAGTAATTATTTATATGTTTAACCGGGGGGATGGATTCGAATCCCACTGGCCTATGCGTTTGTTGATCAGTATGGTCTGGATGCCATTATGGTGGAGCTTTCCGGTTGGTTTTGTTATTTCTGTGGTGACAGTCGTTCTTTTACTACTATTCCTTGAAATGGAAGTTGATGAGTATGGGAGATGGCCTCAAAAGTATGATGCCAGCAAAGGATGAGGCATCAGTAGGACATTTATGCTATTTTGGCGAGTTAAACATATTAGGAGAAAAGTCTTTTGTGAAAATAGCCCAGTTTTCTTGGATATTAATGAAAAAAGTGAGGTTGTTCATTTGTGCTAAAAGGACGATCATATTATAATGAATATGGTTTGGATAGGTATAATTACGTAGACAACAATGTGGAGGCACCGTCATTTGAGTTATGTTGAGCAAGGACGTTATCAAGTACCGAGAGGCCCCATAGGTCTAATGAGCCGAATGTACAAGCATATTCTCCCTGAAACGAAACAAGAATTGAGCAACTGGAAGAGCAAGGCGAAGCTGATCCCGGACCCTGAATTAAGAGGGCAGGCACTTGCGAGTATAGCGGAAAAGACGTTTCACTGCGTAGGCGGCGCGGTCTATGCCGCAGCCAATATGTCTGCCCGGCAGACGCTGATTCCGCTGATCGTGGCGTACCAGACCATTAGCGATTATCTGGACAACCTGTGTGATCGCAGTACGTCCATGGACCCGGATGATTTCAGGCTGCTGCATCAGTCTATGCTGGATGCGGTTAATCCTGCGGCTAAGCCGGTGAACTATTATCAGTTGCGTCGTGAACAGGAGGATGGTGGTTATTTAACCAAGCTGGTGACAACCTGTCAGTCTTGTGTAAGCAGGCTTCCCGGCTATGAGGCGGCAATGCCTTACGTTCAGGATTTAGCGGGATTATACACGGATTTGCAAGTATACAAGCATATTAAACCCGAGCTGCGGGAACAAGCGCTTTTGGACTGGTGGTCGCTGCATAAAGACCGTACGCCGGAGCTACGCTGGAACGAATTTGCTGCGGCTACCGGTTCAACCCTGGGGGTCTTTATGCTGTTTCTTGCTGCAAGCGACCGGCGTCTCACAGATGCGGGAGCTGCCTCAATACATGCATCATATTTTCCACATGTGTGCAGTCTTCATATTTTGCTGGATTATCTAATCGATCAAGACGAAGACCGGAAGGGCGGAGATCTTAACTTTTGCAATTATTATAAAGATGCCGACATGATGCTGGACCGGATCGCTTACGTTGTGAATCAGGCGAGGGCTGATATTGCAGATGTCCCTGCCAGTTCTTTTCACCGGATGATTATCGAGGGATTGCTGGCTTTATATTTATCCGACCCCAAAGTTAGCGAGCAGCAGGATGTCCGCGCTGTTTCGAGACGTTTAATGAAAAACAGTCCACTCATGCGTTTGTTTTTCTTGTTGAACAGTCGATGGATAAGAAGGCTTATATGACATTTTTGAGGAGGTCATCATTCATGACATCAGTTAAGAAAATTGCAATATTAACAAGTGGTGGAGATTCACAAGGGATGAATGCAGCAGTTCGTGCGGTCGTGCGTAGCGGTTTGTATTTCGGACTGGAAGTATTCGGGATTCAACGCGGCTACCAAGGCCTTTTGAACGATGACATTTTTCCGATGGATCTGAGAAGCGTCGGAGATATTATCCAACGTGGGGGAACGGTGCTACAATCTGCCCGCTGCCTGGAGTTTACGACCGAGGAAGGCCAAAAGAAAGGCGCGGAAATTTTGCGCAAACGTGGAATTGACGGCGTAGTCGTTATCGGTGGGGACGGTTCCTACCAAGGGGCTAACAAGCTGACCAAGCAAGGCATTAAAACCATGTGCCTTCCGGGTACGATTGACAATGACATTTCCTTTACAGACTACACCATCGGTTTTGATACAGCGGTTAGTATCGTAGTGGACGCGGTCAACAAGCTGCGTGACACCATGTCATCCCACGAACGTTCATCCATTGTGGAAGTTATGGGGCGCCATTGCGGTGATATTGCTTTGCATGCAGGGCTGGCTTCCGGTGCGGAAACTATTTTGCTGCCTGAGGTAGAATTTGACCTGGAAGAAGTAGCGGAACGGATGAAACAAAACTTTAAGCATGGCAAACGCCATAGTATCGTTATCGTTGCAGAAGGCGTAGGCAAAGGTGAAAATGTAGCACGGGTGATCCAGGAAAAATGCCCGGATTATGAGCCGCGAGTTACGGTACTTGGACATATCCAGCGTGGCGGTACACCAACCGCGTTTGACCGCAACCTGGCGAGCCGTTTGGGTGACTTTGCTGTTCGCCAGTTGATCGAGGGCGTAACTGACAAAGCTTGCGGAATCATTGATGGTAAATTGGTAGCTACAGACATTGGTAAAGTTGTAAGTACAAAAAAAGAATTCAATATGGAACTCTACGAGCTGGCATTGCGTTTGTCCCAATAATAGTAGCCTTTACGTATCGAAGATCGGTTCTAATATTGGAACATCGTAATATTATGCGGATGACCCGAGTCATCCGCTATTTTTTTAGCATTGAAGCTATGAGGAGGCAATGGTACATGTATTTGTTCAAAATCGAAGTGGACAGCTCGGAAGGAGCTTTGACGGTCATTCTTGCCGCTGAAAATGAAGAACAGGCATTTAAAGAGATCGATCAGCATGTGGAGAGGCATTTTCTGTATCCCCCCAAGCTGAATGAGGTAGCGATTGTAGAGAAAAAAAGAATAAGTGCAGGCACAGCATATGTAATTGAAACACGCAAAGGCTAGACAGCCTCTGTGTGTTGTTTTTTTACAGTAAAATGGCGTTGTACCAGCATCAGACGCCAGAGAAACAAAATAGCGCCTACTGCCAAACCTGTAATCAAACCGATCCAATAGCCGTAGGGTCCCCAGGACGTCCAACGTGCAAGCACATACCCTACGGGAAGGCCGATGACCCAATAGGACAGGAATGTGAGCAGAAAGGCCGGATTGACATCTTTGTACCCGCGTAGCGCTCCTTGAGTAGGCGTGGCAATGGCGTCAGAGATTTGAAAGAAAATCGCATAGATTAGAAAATGCTGAGTCAACTGAATCACTTGCGGATCGTTGGAATAAAGGCGAGCCACCTGTTCTCCCCAGATGAGCAGGCCAATAGCTGTAATCAATGACAGCCCCACTGCGCTGCCGATCCCCATGACGCTATAGGTTTTGGCATCACGCGAACGCTTGGCCCCTGTTTCATAGCCGACCAGAATCGTTAGTGCCATACAAATGCTGAGCGGGAGCATATACAGCGTGCTCGCAAAGTTCATGGCCGCCTGATGAGCGGCGATGGTAACCGTATTATAACTGCTCATCAAGAGAGTGACGGCAGAGAAAATGGCAGTCTCGAAAAATATAGCAAATCCAATCGGCACGCCAATATGGATAAGCTCTTTCCAGGCACTGGCCGCGATTCCGTAAATTTTGCTGAAAATTCGGTATTCGGCAAATTTCTTTCCCCGATGCGCAGTGATGCCAGCAATTAGCATAATGATCCAATAGGTGGTGGCGGTTGCCGCCCCGGAACCCACACCCCCCAGACGGGGAAAACCCCAATTCCCGTAAATAAGCAAGTAGTTCAACAGGATATTGATGGGGAGGGATATGAGCGTGATCATCATGGTAAAGCGGGTTTGTCCCAAGGCATCCATAAAGCTTCGCAGTACAGTGTAGGCGAATAATGGAATAATGCCAAATGCCATCGAAAAGAGATAGTAAAAAGCCACATTATGAACTCTCGGCTCCAATTTCATGCTGTTCAGAATTGGATTGATGAGAAAAATGCCTGCAATAAGAACAAGGATGGACAGTACGAGAGAGAGCCAAAGCGCTTGAATGACATAGTAGGAAACTTTATCTTTGTGCTGTGCCCCGACCAACTGGGACACAATCGGCGTGATTGCCATCAATATGCCATTGAGACCTGTTTGCACGGGAATCCACAGACTTACACCGATGGCTACACCGGCCAGATCGGCAGGGGAAAAGTGCCCGGACATATTGGTATCAAAGAAAGTCATGGCGGATAACGCGAGCTGTGTAATCAGAATGGGCAGTAAAATGTAAAAAAACTGTCTCCACTTCTGGCCTATTGAAAGTGTTAATTGCATTTTGTTTCCTCATTTACTAAAAAATGATCATGAAGATATATCACAGGATATATCATAACATGTCAAGTATTATTGTAAGGGATACCGTAGTATTTGAACAGCAACAAAAAAGACTGTATCCGTCATTCTAACTCTTATATGATTAACCCAAGGTTCGCGCGATGAATCTGTTTCTGCACATAAATAATGCCGCTTCTTCGCGGCTGTGAAGGCAACCGGAAAAAGCGGCACGGGGTAAAGAAATTTATTGGAGAAAATGATTATTCTGATGCTCACAAATACTGTACTGAATAATTTCTAGCGCATCCGCCTGCTTAAGTATGGACATACCATCCCGAAGGACAATCATTGAGTTCAGCTCATTCTGTTTGAGAGAAGGGAGCATTTCCGGATACCATCTTAAGACAATATCGGACAGTTTTACCGTTTCCATTTCCACAAAAATCACCCTTTCCTGCTCGGAATCATTCCAAAAGAATCATTCATTACGAATCGGAAAAGCAAAGTGCCTGTGAAATAGCAGGTAAAGCTGGTCTTAAACAGACTGAAGGAACAGCCATCTATAGTGTACCACAGAAACTGTATTTTGACACTTGGATGCACGCTTATCTTCGGCGGAAGGAGCCCATGACTCCAACTGTTTCTACAATGTTAACGAAAGCAGACGGGTCCACTTGCTTAATGATTCGTTTTAACTCCACTAGCTCGTAGCGTGTCGTCACAGTCATTAGCATATCCTTTTCCATATGTGAGAATGCACCTTCAATTTTGATTTTACTGACACCACGTGGTGTAGCCAACATCCGTTTTAACAGCTTATCGGTGTGTTCTGTAACGATGTAAACCGTAATTTTCGTATGACTTACGTAAATTTGATCCAGTACTTTGCCAGTCACGAAAATGGTTAACATCGATGCCAGCGCAATATTCCAATCCTTGTTCAAATATCCTGCCGCGAGAATGACCAGCCCATTCAAGCCGACGAGTACAGTTCCTACAGGGAAATCACGATAACGGGTAACGATGGAGCCGATAATGTCAAAACCCCCGGTAGACCCTCCCACCCGAAAGGAAATTCCAGCTCCAACACCGATCAGCACCCCGCCAAAGACGGACGCCAGCAGTGTGTCCGATACGACAGATTGCACTGGAATCAAGGTCAAAATCCATGTTGTAGCGACAACGGATAAAATGCTCAGGCTAATAAAACGCTTGCCCAAGATAAACCAGCCTGCAATAAGCATCGGGATATTGATGACAAGATACATGGTGCTGATATTGAATGTTGTGAAATAGCCGATTAACATGGAAAGTCCGGCTACCCCGCCGCTCAACATGTGATGCGGCACGAGAAACAGATTAAAACCGCAAGCTATGGCAGCGGCTCCAAGAATGACAGTAAAGCAGTTTAACACTATTTTTAACAACTTTTTTTCACCTCATTTAAATTTTGGGGGAAGCAACTTGCTGGTATTCATGAAATGTTCTATGCTATAATGCGATGTGGATATTCTTGAGTAGGGACCTGTGTCTAGAGAAACATTTAAAATTTAAACTGTTTTAAAATGAAAATGGTAAATGCGTTTAAGATGTATCAGATAGGGTTCCCCGGGTTTATTACAGTCTGTCGCAGTTATAAGCCCAAATAAACTGCCACTGTATGGGGAAAACTTATACAATAATATCGCTACTTAAGAATACAGACAACATTGTGGATTGTCCACCACATCCACCATTATGAAGGAGTATGAATAAATTTGACGACATTTGCAGAATTTGATCTTGAACCTAAAGTAATTCAGGCGATTACGGAGCTTGGTTTTGAAGAAGCTACCCCAATACAAGCCAAATCCATTCCAATCGCGTTGCAAGGTAAAGACATGATTGGTCAAGCCCAGACAGGTACTGGTAAAACCGCCGCTTTTGGCATTCCGCTGATCAGTAAAATTGCCAGAAACGACGAAAAAATTAGAGCGCTGATTATGGCTCCGACCCGTGAGCTTGCGATTCAGGTGGCTGAAGAAATCGAAAAACTGTCCCGCTTTAAGGGCCTTCGCACTTTGCCGATCTATGGCGGTCAAGATATCGTGCGCCAGATTCGCGCTTTGAAAAAGAAACCTCAAATCATCATTGGTACACCAGGTCGCTTGCTCGACCATATTAACCGCAAAACGATTAAGCTGGAAGATGTAAACACGGTTGTTTTGGATGAAGCGGATGAAATGCTGGATATGGGCTTCATGGAGGATATCCAATCCATTCTGAAGCAAGTTCCGGACGAGCGTCAAACGATGCTTTTCTCAGCTACAATGCCTCCTAATATTAAAAGATTGGCTGAACAATTCCTCAAAGATCCTGAGCATGTTTCGGTTATTCCTAAGCAAGTTAGCGCTCCACTGATTGAACAGGCCTATATCGAAGTTCCTGAGCGGCAAAAATTCGAAGCATTGAGCCGTCTGATCGACATGGAATCCCCAGAACTCGCCATCGTATTCGGCCGTACCAAGCGTCGGGTAGATGAGCTGGCTGAAGCCCTGCAAAAACGCGGATATTCTGCCGATGGTCTGCATGGTGACTTGTCTCAAAATCAACGTGATGCTGTTATGCGTAAATTCCGCGATGGAAGCATTGATGTGCTGGTAGCAACGGACGTAGCTGCTCGTGGTTTGGACGTTTCCGGCGTTACTCACGTTGTGAACTTTGACCTGCCGCAAGACCCGGAAAGCTATGTTCACCGGATCGGACGTACTGGACGTGCTGGTAAAGAAGGGGAAGCTTGGTCTTTCGTAACGCCTCGTGAAATTGATCATTTGCATTTCATCGAACGTGTAACCCGTCACCGCATTCCACGCAAGCCGCTTCCAACATTGGCTGAAGCGCTTGAAGGCAAACAACGTATCATTGCAGAACGTCTCCTGGAGGTTGTGGAAAAAGGCGAGTTGAACGAGTATAAAGGTCTGGCTATTCAAATGCTGGAGCAATATGATTCCGTACAACTTCTGTCCGCAGCTCTGAAGTTGATGACTGGCGAGAAGAGAGAAGCTTCCATTGAGCTGACTCCGGAAGATCCAATCCGCGCAAAACGCCGCAAGCCAGACGTTCGTTCCGGTGGCCGCAAGCCGTCCAACTATGGTCGCAGCAACGGATATAATTCCAATCGTTCCGGCGGCAGTGGCGGTAAAGGTGGATATGGCGGTTATAACCGTGGCAAAGAAGGCGGCTACAACCGCGATTCCGGAAGCCGCTACAATGGAGATCGCAAACCACGTTCAAGCAACAATGGAGAAATTCGTCGTCCTGCAAGACGTGAAGATTCCTCTTCCGAGTAAAAAATTATATAATGAAAAGCCGAAGCGAGTACTCACTTCGGCTTTTCATTTGGCTTTATCTTCGCCAAGCAGCGTTTCTTCTTACTTAATCTGCAGGAATAAAGGGAGATCGAGATGATTAAAAAAATGACGCACTCTAATCTAAATGATTTTAACAAGCCGAGCGAGGGTTTCATTGTTTGGAATGAATATGCTCTTGTTGAAGATATTAGAGATCAAAAAAGTGGAGAAACAAAGGAATCGGAACGAAGTTAGCTTAATAACTCCCTTCTTGGCAAAAGAACCTGTTGTGACGAGCAGCCTGGGATTTCACTGGCGTACCAGGGAGGATATACGGTATGATATAGTCAACAGTCGGTATTATAGGCATAGCAACATCATGAGTCTTGGAATGGCTAAGGGTTACGGAGGGAGAGACTAGCATTGGAGTTTAAAGGAGCTATGGGTGGTATTTATCGCCTGACGGAATGGATTACCCGACTGGCGGCTACCAATTTATTATGGGTGTTATGTTCGTCGCCTTTTATATTTTGTCTCATACTCAAGCTATTTGTCATGAATCAGAATTTGGCTAATGAATCCTTGCAAATGAACTGGGCATTGGCTTTTTTGACACCGCTTACTCTGTTTCCAGCCACATCGGCTATGTTCACGGTTGTTCGCAAATGGGTAATGGGTGATACGGATACCGGTGTGTTTCGGACTTTTTTTAAAGGATACAAGGAGAATTATAAGCAGAGCCTGATCGGGGGCATTTTTTATACGTTACTGCTTGTTATCATGTATGTGGACTATACCGTATATATGGCACAGTTTAGCAATCTGCAGATCGTAGGCGTTATCATGCTTATTCTCATCATTATTTTGCTTGTGTCGATGTTTAACTTCTTTTCAATGATCGCTCATTACCATATGTCTATCGGTCAAATGATTAAAAATGCGGTTTTACTGACGCTAATCAGACCATTCCGTGTATTTTCCACCATGCTTGGCAGCGCGGTTGTTATATTTATTGGGGTCAAATATCCCGTGCTGTTTCTATTTTTTATCGGCAGCGTAATTGCCTGGTTTGCTTTCTTTAATTTTTACGGAACATTCCTCAAAATGCAGGATCAGATGGAAAAGATGAAACGGAAAAATGAGGAGAAGGAAGGCTCTGAAGACAAAAAAAGTGATAACTCCTAAAAATAAAACAGATTTCCCTTAGCATTTACTTTTTGAGGGAGAGGCGTTATAATAAAGTCACATCCTGCGATGTGCGTTACGGTCATTTGTTGTTTTGAACCAATGACAATGTCTAGGGAGACTTATACGATAAATAGCTGAAAAGCCCTGTCAATTCCTGACAAGGGGACTTCAAAAGTTTGTTCTGCGGTCACCCACCTGCTAAAGCAGGTTCAGAAGACGCTATGGTCGGACGGCATGGCGGGTATTCCATAATGGAATGAACACACTCTGGTTCTGCCTTATGTAGAAACAGGGTGTTTTTGCATACAACAATGTTAAACTAAGACATAAGGTACTCAATCGCATACCACAGGTATGATCGGCTCACTTTTGGTTGCTTATCGTATTTTATAAAGCGCTTGCAGCAAAAGCCAAACCGATGTGCCATATGATGGCAACGATGATCGTGAAGGAGGAAATGTCTTGTCGTTGAAAAGGACTCTGGTAGGGATTGTCCGCAGCCAAGAAGGTACAAGCGACCGGGCCAAGGACCCCCAAATGAAGACACGCTATTATAACTTATCGAAAGACAAGGCTTGGGAAGAGGTTTTATCCATCTTAAAAAAGATTCCTGGCTACAAGGTACTTCATGAGGTAGCATCCGTAGGTGAGATTACGTTAGAGAAGCGAACGGCGTTCGGCAGAACTATGGACATTACAGTTTCTGTACTGTCTGTTTCACCAGTTCGGAGTGCTGTGGATATTTATTCCGCGTCACGCGGATCGCTGGGGGACCTGGGTGCGAACTATCGCATCATTTTGCAGCTGTTCGCTATGATTGATAAAAAGTTATCCGCTTATAAGGTCATACAGTGATTGTAGAAGTGTGAGAGTGTTGAAGCATGTCATGTTCAAAAAAAGCGAGGAAGGCCGCCCTTCACTCGCTTTTTTACTATTCGTCCTTCATTTAGACGAGTTTTTTCACTGCTGCAATCGCTTGATCATAGTCAGGATGCTCGGACATTTCGCTCAAGTATTCTACGTAAGTGATTTTGTCATTTTGGTCAATAACAAAAATAGCCCGATGGTCCAAGTGGAATTCCTTGATAAATACCCCATAAGCTTCGCCGAAGGAATGATCCTTGTAGTCGGACAGTGTCAATACGCGGTCAATACCCGCAGCTCCGCACCAGCGTGCTTGAGCGAACGGAAGGTCCACGCTGACCGTCAGCACTACGACTTGGTCGCCAAAGGAACCCGCCTCCTGGTTGAAACGGCGAGTTTGCGCGTCGCACACGCCTGTATCCAAAGAAGGAACTACACTGATTAGTTTGACTTTGCCTGCAAAGTCTTGAAGTGTGGCTGATTCCAGCAAGTTTTTCTGCAATTTGAAATCAGGCGCCTGATCTCCAATTTTCAGCTCAGGACCGATGAGCGTCAAAGAATTGCCTTTAAAAGTAGCAGCTCCGGTTCGTTCTTGTGCCATATGTAATAGCCTCCTTGGTTTTTAGCATTGGTTATCGTTGCCGAAATCTATTATAATCTTTTATAAAAGACATTGTCCAATTTGAATAAGGTGGAGACACCAATGAAGGAAGGATTGCCTTGATTTTTTTACGTTATGAGAACTGGAAAAGTTATTTGCGTTTTTACCCGGTAACCTGTCTGATTTTGCTCATCAATATTGCGATGTTTATTGTGCTCACGGTACAGGGGGGATCGCAGAATAGCTTAACGCTGATCCGGTACGGTGCTCTGATCAATGAGACGCCTTTCTCGGATCAGTTATGGCGTTATGTGTCAGCCATCTTTTTACACGCGGGTTTCGATCATCTTTTGTTTAACTCCTTTGCGATTCTCGTTTTTGCTCCACCGTTGGAGCGCTTGCTGGGATCTCTTCGCTATGTGCTGCTGTATCTGGTCACAGGTGTCGTAGGAAACGTAATGTCCATCGCACATTACAATATGCTAGCCGAAACGACCATCTCTGTAGGAGCCTCAGGGGCGATATATGGTATTTATGGTGCGTTTTTGTACGTTGCCCTGTTTCAACGAGCACTCATGGATGACGCCTCGCGCAAAACGCTGTATACACTGCTCGGGTTTGGTATCCTGTTTTCTTTCGCTGTAGCGAACATTAACTGGACCGCTCACTTTGGCGGCTTGCTCAGTGGATTTTTCCTGTATGGATTGATGATTAGATTAACAAGTCAACGCAAACGTCACTAAAGAAAGCTTTACCTAAGTCAGCAGGGGAATAAGAAGAAGGTGCCCAAGAACATCTTCTTCCGGATGTTGAAAAACAGATTGGAGCGAATATCGGAGTGGAATTACGACAGTTGCAATACTTTATGAAAGTAGCGCAAAAAGAACATGTCACTCAGGCAGCTGAGGAGCTGCATGTGGCGCAATCAGCGGTTAGTCGGCAAATTCATCAGCTGGAAGAGGAGCTGGGGGTTAACCTTTTTATGCAAAAAGGCCGCAATTTGCAGCTTACACCGGTGGGACAGCTATTTTGCAAACGGGTTGAATCGATTATGAAGGATTTGGAACAGGCTGTTTTGGAAGTGCATGAGTTTTTGGACCCGGAAAGAGGCGAAATTCGTATTGGCTTTCCACACAGCTTGGGGATTCATCTTATTCCTACGGTGGTAGCTGAGTTTCGAAAGAAGTATCCCAATGTTAAATTCCGATTTAAACAGGGGATGTATCCAAGCTTGATTCGTGACGTATCAGCGGGTGAGGTGGATTTGGCTTTTGTATCTCCTTTTCCAGAGCGTCATGATCATGTTGAGGGGGATGTGGTACTGACCGAGGAGCTGTTCGCGGTCCTGCCGCCTAATCATTCTCTGGCTACAGCTGAACATATCAGGTTGGATCAGCTTAAAGGGGAAAAGTTTATCCTGTTCAGAGACGGATATTCACTTCGTCCGATTGTTTGGCAGGCTTGTCTAGAGGCCGGATTTACACCGGATATCGCCTTTGAAGGCGAAGAGACGGATACGATTCGCGGATTGGTTGCAGCCGGTATGGGGGTCAGTCTTTTGCCTGAAATGGCTTTATTTCAGACCAATCCGCTTCAGCCGGCAAGGGTGTCAATCGTTGATCCGGAGGTAACGAGAACGATTGGCCTAATTCACCGCAGAGATGACAAGCTTCCGTTGGTAGCCAAATCGTTTCGTACTTTTTTGCTGCAATATTTTGGTCTTCAGAGCAGTGCAGTTGCTGCAAAAGGAAGTATGAAGATAGAATGAACGGGAGCTAATATATGGCATTGGCATAGATAGAAAAAAGGCTGTTCCTCTACCACCACAATGATGAGGGAACAGCCTTTTTTTGTAATAAATGGATTAGTCGCGGCTGTTAAAAATTCCAATCAACCGGATCAGTTCGAGCAAGGAAACGAGAGCGGCGGCCACATAGGTCAATGCAGCGGCGTTCAATACTTTGGCAACACCTCGTTCCTCATCCCTGTGGATAAAGCCTTCGGAAACCATAATATCACGGGCACGGTTGGATGCATTAAATTCGACCGGCAATGTAATTAATTGAAAAGCAACGGTAGCCGAGAAAAAGATGATGCCTAGACCGATCAGGTTCGTGAAGCTGAACAACAAACCGATAATCAGCAGAAACGGTGCAATACCTGATGCAAAGTTGACGAGCGGGAAAATGCGATGACGCAAAGTCAGCATAGGATAATGCTCTTTATGCTGAATCGCATGGCCGACCTCGTGACAAGCTACAGCGACCGCGGAAATGGATTTTTCATAATACACCGGCTCGGACAGGCGTACAACTCGATGGATCGGATCATAATGATCCGACAATGCACCGGGTACCGGTTCAATAGGAACGTCATGCAAACCGTTGCGATCCAGCATGTGCCGGGCGGCGTCATAACCTGTCATACCATTTTCATTGGGCACATCAGACCACCTGTTAAAAGTACCTTTTACACGAAATTGCGCCCATAAGGACAAAACGAACGCAAGAATGATTAATATATACAACCCCATCATATAGCAACCCTCCATTATTGTTTCATTATACAGCCCGGGAATCACATCATAGAACTATGCTCCAGCAAATACTTTAGAGCTTCGATACAAGCGGCGCTTTGCGGGAGTATGCCAGTAAGCAATTTACGCGCTTGAACGGGCTTGAGTTGCCTCAGTAGAGGCTGCAGCTCATGGAGTTCACGCGCCAGGCGCTGCATATGCATCTCCAGACTTGTCAGCTTGTCGGTGACTTGATCGTCGCCTGCAACCGAGTTCCATTTAATCAATGTCTGTCTGATTTCCTCAAGGCTATACTTCTCTTGTTTCATTTGGTTAATACGTTCAAGTCTTTTTAAGGTTTCATCATTATAAAGCCGATAATTTTTCAATGATCGTTCTTCAGGTGTGATCAAACCGAGCTTTGTATAGTAATCAATGGTTCGTTCGCTGACACCCGCGGCCTTGGCTAGTTCGCCAATTCGATACAGCTTCGTATCCCCATCTGCCCTCACCTCGCGTTCTTCATTCAACCTTCAATATATCGTCTGCAGACCGAGTGTTTAATAAGTATATTTTACATGATTTTTAACCATACAGTCAAACGTCATGCTTTTTCTAGAGCCAAAACATACTACCTTTTTGGTAAGTAAATATGACATGAAAGGCTCGTGGCCAACTTTTTTTAACATAATAAAAAAAAATCTTGTCAACATTTATGTGTTCTGCTTATAATGACAATAAGATTTTCATATTATGTAAAGAAATATAACATCCGAGGGAGTGGACTTCATGAGAAAAAAGTGGTTAGTTGCATTATTGGCCATGGTGACGGTACTGGCTTTTCCGGTGGGTGCATTCGCTGCTGACGGTCCGACAAATATTCAGCTTCAAGCAGGCTTAAACACGGTATTTACCTTCTTGGCATTTATCCTTGTGTTCTTCATGCAAGCGGGGTTTGCATTGCTGGAGGCCGGCTCGACACGAATGAAGAATGCGGGGCATGTTGCTGGTAAAACGATCCTTACCACAGGTGTTGCGGCTTTGTCCTTCTGGGCTCTAGGATTTGGACTCGGCTTTGGCAACGATGGCGGCAACGGATTTATGGGATTGACGGGTTTCTTCATGAGCGGGACCGATGCTGGAGCATCGTTTGATTCTCTTTCAGCTCTGGATGTACCGGTTACCATTATGTTTTTGTTTCATTTTGCTTTTGCTTCGGTATCTCTTTCGATCGCATGTGGAGGAATGGCAGAGCGTGCAAAATTAAGTGTATACATTATTTTCGGGATTTTGTTCTCTATCGTGATCTATCCGGTTGTAGCTCACTGGGTATGGGGCGGAGGATGGCTTGGTAAACTGGGTATGCAGGATTATGCCGGTTCAACGGTAGTCCATCTGACAGGCGCCACGGCAGCGCTCGTCGCTACATTGCTGCTCAAACCGCGTTTGGGCAAGTTTAATAAGGAAGGTAAGCCAAATAGCATTCCAGGTCATAATCAGGTGTATTCTATTCTGGGTGTTATTATTCTCTGGTTTGGCTGGTTTGGATTTAACCCGGGCAGTGCGGTATCGGCTATGAATGACGGATTTTTCGGATATGTGGCGTTGACTACAAATATTGCAGCTGCGGCGGGCGGGGTTTTCGCTTTGCTCGTATCCTGGATGGTATATGGAAAAGCAGATATTCCTGCGATGCTGAATGGCGTGCTGGCAGCTTTGGTGGCTATTACAGGTTCATGTGCCTTTGTAGCTCCTTGGGCAGCGCTGGTTATCGGTGCAGTAGCAGGGATCGTCACTTTCTTTACAGCACAATGGTTTGAGCGCGCAAGAGTAGATGATCCGGTGTATGCTTTTTCTGTACATGGTATTGCAGGGATGTGGGGTGCAGTATCGACAGGGTTGTTCGCTACTCCTGAGCTTGTAAAAGTAACAGGTGTAGGTCAAGCAGGGCTATTCTATGGTGGCGGACTTACGCAACTGGGAGTGCAACTGCTCGGTCTGGTTGGTACATTTGCCTTTGTGTTCGTCATTTCATTCATTATTCTGGGTGGAATGAAAGCGATTATGGGTATTCGCGTTACAGAAGAGGAAGAAACGATGGGACTGGACATCAGTGAACACGGTACGTACGGCTATCCGGAACAAATGAAGCTGGTTGCCGAGGCTGAAAAGCGTTCTGGAATTGCAAACTAAGATGTAAATTATAGAGAGCCAGTATGAAGAGCGGAGGAGATGGTTATATGGAACTGCAAAATGTGGCCCCGTGGGCGAGTTCCGCCGGAGAGATTGATCATGCAGACACGCCTGAATCGCTAAGGCAGGCCAGGGTCGATTCTCAAAAATGGCTGTTGGCTTCCCGAGCCTCCGATCCGTTATCAGACTGGTTGCAAACGGCGAATGAAATGCATGACCGCATCGCGGCCAAAGCTGTACAAATATGCGAAAAAGGGATGGTTGAGGATGGCTTCGGCCTCCCTCCCGTCCCTTATGCATTTATAGCCTTCGGAAGCATGGGGCGCTTGGAATCGACTCTGTGGAGTGACCAGGATAACGGTATGATCATCAGCGATGTTGCATCTGCGGATAAGGAATTGTATTTTAGAGAGCTTGGTTGCAGACTGTCTGCGATGCTGGAGTATCTGGGATATCCCAAATGCGAGGGGAAAGTGATGTGTTCGGAGCTGTTGTGGCGCCGCACATTGTCTGATTGGCGGGATCAGTTGACGAAATGGTCGGATGATTTTGCCTGGGAGCCGATCCGTTATCTGATCATCTCGTCTGACATGCGGCATATTGCCGGTGATGCACAATTATCCTCTGAATGGAAATGCAGCTTTTATGAGTTGTTCCGAAAACACCCCGATTTGCCTTTAGCGGTACTCAGGAACACAGTGAGGCATAAAGCGACACTTAACATTTTAGGTCAGATTGTTACCGAGCGCTTCGGAGAGCATGCGGGCGATTTTGATGTGAAATACGGGTTGTATATTCCGCTGGTAAATGTAGTGCGGTTTCTCGCGTTGCAGCACGGAGTGGAGGAAACCTCTACGCTGAAAAGGCTCAGGCACCTGGCGCTATTGGAGGCTGCACCGCTTCCTTTGCTGGATGCCTGCGAGCGGGCTTTTCGGACTGCGCTTCGGCTGCGTATGGCTACTCCAGTGCAGGAGAGGGACGGATTGCTGGTCAGCAACAGCTATCTGGCTGTCAAGCCATTGAAGCAAGGCAAGGGCTGGCATGAGCTGCGCGAGGCTCTTTCAACGGTGCGGCGGCTCCATCGTGCGTTGCAAAGACAGCTTCGATTCATGGAAGGGAGAAGATCATGAAAAAACCGGCGCAGGGGGGCGGCTTTTGGGGCGCTCTTCGCAGAGGGGGAGTGCCGTCTGCCATCGCTTCTGTAATGGGAGCTCCTACGGCTCAGCAGATGGCGTTTATTCGCTCCTTAACCCGGGAGCAACGGCGCTCTGAAGTATTGCGGACCCCGCTGGAGCGTTTGGAGACGGTTGTTTTTGATCTGGAGACGACGGGATTTTCTGCACAGCATGGAGATGAGATTTTATCATTCGGAGCGATTCGGGTAGTTGGGGATACGATTATGGAAAAAGAGCAGTTTTATACGCTCGTCAATCCGCGTACAGTGATTCCCGAGCATATTACAGAGCTAACCGGGATTACCCGGGAAATGACCGACAAGGCTCCGCCGCTGATGAATGGACTGCACGATTTTATGTCCTTTGTAGGTGGTCGTGTGCTTGTAGCGCATGCCAGCGCGCATGATAAGGCCTTTTTGAATGCCGCTTTATGGAAAACGTCCAAAGTTCAGCTGACGCACCGTGTTCTGGATACGATGATGCTTGCCAAGTGGCTGGAGCCACAGCAGCACCAGACGTATAGCCTCGATGAATTGCTGACCCATCAATGCATTCTGATTGAGGGGCGGCATCATGCGCTGGAGGACGCTAAAATGACAGCCAAGCTGTGGGTGGCATATGTGCAGGAAATGCTTAAACGTAACGTAACTAATTTGGCTGATATTTATGCACATCTAAGTCATGCCTGACAGGGTACAAGGCATCAAGCTTCAGATTGCACTCAAAACAGCAGGTTCGCGATCATGCGCGGGTTTGCTGTTTTTTTTGTGCACATCGCAGATACGGAGGGTTAGAGTCGGGAGCAGGCTGGGTATCCTATGGGGAGGTTCAAGAGGACCGGAAGGAAAGACAGGTGATTAAAGGGTGAAAAAATTGGGTTTGATTATAAAAGTGACTTTGCTGCTTGCGGGAGCAGTAGTATGGGGAATTACTACCAGCATGGCCTATGCATCAAGCGTGCCCGATAAAAATGTACTGTTACAGGATGACTATACACATGAGGAGGGGATTGAAGCGAAGGTATTCGCAGAGGAGGTTGATTCAGGTGAGATAAAGGCGACCCCAAGGATAACACCCGGTCAACGGCTTCCAGCCATGATTCTAAAAGGTTTGGATGATAAGTCCTATGATGTAGGGGAGACACGCAATAAAGCACTTGTTATCAGCTTCTGGGCTTCATGGTGTGATCCGTGCCGTGTGGAAGCGCCGATGCTGAATGAGCTGTATCGCAAGTACAAACATGATGTGGATGTGTATGGGATCAATGTAACTCGCTATGACCGATTGGAGGATGTGCGGAAGTTCTCCCGCTCTTTGGGGCTGCAATTTCCAATATTGCTTGATGAGCAAGGAGCGTTGTTTGAACGGTTTGGGGGAGCTGCTTTTCCGACACATGTATTGGTTGATCCTCATGGACAGGTACACGAAATCATCATCGGTATGTTAAATGAGCAGGAATTGGAACGTAAATTACAGATGCTGCAAAAAAAGAAGGTGTCTTTGAGGTCCAAGAACCCATAAAGACACCTTCTAAAATCATGCCGTCACCTGATTAATGGTTAACTAATCCCTGGTGAGTAGGCTCTGTCTGCTCATTTTTAGGAGCCGGCACTTCGAGCAGCGCATAACGGAAACTATCCAAGAGAGCTTCCCAGCTAGCTTCAATAACATTTTCGGATACGCCTACGTTACTCCAGACATCTTCAAAATTTTTGGATTCTATAAGTACCCGCACTTTGGCGGCAGTGGCATCTTTTTCATCCAGTACACGTACCTTGTAGTCTGCCAGATGCATATCCTGCAAAGCAGGGAAATATTGGGAAAGTGCCTTGCGAAGTGCATTATCGAGCGCATTGACAGGGCCGTTTCCTTCAGCAGCGGTATAAACACTCGTCCCTGCCACATTCAGCTTCAAGAATGCTTCGGATACAACCGGGCGGTCTGCGGCTTTTTCCACCAGCACCTTGAAGGACTCAAAGGAGAACATTTCCTTTATTTCACCGCCGGCTTCACGAATGAGCAATTCCAGCGAAGCATCGGCTCCTTCAAACTGGTAACCCTGATGCTCCAGTTCCTTGATGCGGCCAATAACGCCACGCGCTTCTTCACTGGAAGGATCGAGGGAGATGCCCAGTTCCTGGGCCTTGGACACAACGTTGCTTTGTCCAGCCAGCTCGGAAACCAGTACCCGCTGCTTGTTCCCTACGAGTTCAGGAGCGATATGCTCATAAGTTCGCGAGTCCCGCATAATAGCTGATACATGGATACCGCCTTTATGGGCAAAAGCGGCATTGCCGATGTAAGGCTGGTTCACAGGCATATTGACGTTCGCAATTTCGCTAACAAAGCGGGCTGTATTGTAGAGCTGCTTTAGCTTGATATCACCCAGGAAGTCGTAGCCGAGCTTGAGCTGCAAATTCGGAATGACAGAGCACAGATTGGCATTGCCACATCGTTCACCATATCCGTTGATGGTACCCTGCACCTGTCTTGCGCCTGCCTGAACTGCACTAAGCGTGTTGGCTACAGCCAATTCACAGTCATTGTGCGTATGAATACCCAGCTGTGATCTAGTCAGTTGGCTATGGAGTGTAGAGACAATCTCATGTACCTCATGCGGCATGGTGCCGCCGTTTGTATCGCACATCACGAGCCAGTCCGCACCCGCTTCTTCCGCTTTTTTCAAGACGGCGAGCGCATAATCGGGGTTGTTTTTATACCCGTCAAAAAAGTGCTCGGCATCAAAAATAACCTCCATGCCTCCTTGTTTTAAAAAGGCGATGGAATCATAAATCATGGACAAATTTTCCTCCAATGTCGTCTGCAAAGCAGTGTGTACATGGAAATCCCATGATTTACCTACCAGTGTAGCAGCCTGGGCACCGGATTCCAGAATCCGCTGCAGATTGACATCCTGTGCTGCGATGCTGTCTTTTCGGCGCGTACTGCCGAAGGCGACAATTTTGGCCTTAAGTCCAAGCTCTTGCACCCGTTTGAAAAATTCGATATCTTTGCTGTTGCTCCCGGGAATCCCGCCTTCAATATAATGAACACCAAGATCATCGAGTTTTTTGGCGATTTTCAATTTGTCGTCAGCAGACAAGCTAATTCCTTCTCCTTGAGTACCGTCTCGCAGCGTTGTATCAAAAATCGAAATAGAGGTGGACATGAGGGACTCCTCCTTTGCGGATTGCTCAGATTAATGAAACTTTGCTCTTTTAAGCAGATCTATTTAATTGATTAACGCTTAAAAACAGAAAAGCGTCAGCTTGCCTTGCTCGTATGATTCTCGATTATATCAACTTATGACTTTAAATGTAATATATAATTATCATTTTGTGGCCGCAAAGTCTTTAATCTCATGTAAAATAGGGATAGTATCTAGAATCAAAAATAAAACCAAGGGGCATATTCCCGTGAGAGCGGGCGAATTTTACAGTTAAAAGAAGGGTTGAGCGTGAAAGATGTCAGTGCTTATTATCCGGCCGATGGACGAGTTATTTTGCATGTAGATATGAATGCTTTTTATTGTTCCGTCCATGCAGCGGAGGAGCCGGAAAAATATACGGGATTGCCTACTGCCGTGGCCGGCAGCAGTGAGCTGCGCAGAGGTGTAATTGTAACCTGTTCCTACGAAGCCCGGCGCTTGGGGATTTCAACAGGGATGGTTGTCCAGCAGGCCCGCCGCATTTGTCCGCAGCTGATCGTTATACAGCCTGATTTTCACCTGTACCGCCGCTATTCCAAAGCATTTATGAGCATTGCATATTCGTATACGCCTATGTTGGAAGCAACTTCAATTGATGAATGTTATCTTGACATTACAGGCTCCAAGCAGTTTGGAACACCTTTGGAAATTGCGGAGGAAATCCAGCGCAGAATAAATGATGAGCTGGGCTTGCCCTGCTCGATCGGAGTGGCGCCCAACAAGCTGTTGGCGAAAATGGCCTCTGATCTGAAAAAACCGCGTGGGATATCGGTTTTACGGCTGCGTGATGTACCTGGCGTTTTATGGAATCTTCCTTGCAGTCAGTTGTTTGGAGTGGGGCACAAAACGGCAGATAAGCTTCGACAAATGAACATTCGCACCATCGGGCAATTGGCCAAGGCGGATGAACACATGCTAATTGGCGTATTTGGCGTGACTGGATCGTGGCTCAAATTGGCGGCTAACGGAGTTAATCATTCCCCAGTCAGCACAGAACGGGAGCCCAACAAGTCCATCGGTCACACGACTACCCTGCCTATGGATGCGGTGGAGCTGGAAGATGCTCAGCGGGTACTTCTTAATATTAGCGATCAGGTAGCCCGGAGGCTTCGACGACATGGAATGTTGGCAGGTGGCATTCAGCTGACGATCCGGACGCCGGAAATGAAGACCTTTACCCGTTCTCAGATGAGAAGCACCCCTACGGAAAGCGCTGAAGACATATATAAGGAAGCATGTGCGCTGTATCGCCGCCACTGGGGGGAGGGCAAGCCTGTACGCTTGCTGGGTATTACGCTGCAGCAGCTCATTCCGAAGGAGGAAGCGGCCGTTCAGCTGGATCTTTTTGATTATCAGGACCAGCCCAAGAAAGAAAGTTTATTGAAAGCAATGGATGCGCTGCGCGACAAATTTGGTGAAAATGCCATTGTGACAGCCGCGATGCTGGGGGATGATCCTTCTGTGCTTCTGCGCAATTCCAAGCTGCGCGGAACCTCGCTGCAAAGGGACAATTTGCCAGCTCCGGAATGAGTCCCTGGTGAATGGATAAAAAGTCTCGAAAGCTCGTACTATAAGTGTTTTTTGCGTTAAGGATAAAGGAAAATAATTTGTAATAATTTTGTGTTTGTATTAATATGTGAATAGAATACAAAAGCTGGTTTGTTTGATTGTATAGGAGGAAGAGAACAGTTATGGCTAAATACACCTGGGTAGAAAAAGATACATGCATTGCTTGCGGAGCCTGCGGCGCTACAGCACCGGACATTTATGATTATGATGATGAAGGTTTGGCTGAAGTGATCTTTGAGGGAGATGGAAACCAAGGCATCAAGGCAATCTCGGAAGACCTGTATGATGATATGCAGGATGCTTGCGATGGCTGCCCCACAGATTCCATCAAAGTGGCGGACGAGCCGTTCAATAAAGAAGGTTAAGTACAGGTCTCTTGGATCGGAACAGCATCGACAGCTACCTTCGCCGTATATCGGTGAAAGTATGCTGTCGATGCTGTTTTTTTAAAATTATAGAATGGGTTCAGCGAGGCTGTACTATTCTATAATCGCAAGAAAAACTTCCGCTTGCGCTGTCTGGCTTCCGTGAAAATACGTCGATAGACGTTTTTCTTATGTGCTGTCCATCTGGCCCGTTTTGACCGATATTACATAATAGGCAAGTATGCAAGATTACACGATCAGGAGGATATAATGGACCGTTCGCCGCATCTTAAATCGTATGTAAAAAAGCATCCTGATAATAAAATGGCCTGGTATTTACTCGGTAAAGAGTATGAAAGCAGCGGTCAGGAGGGTAAAGCAAATTATTGCTTCAATCGCGCGGGGGAAGTGTTCGAAGCCTTCGAGCATAAACAGATTCCGGCAGACGTATGGATGGAATATCAGGAAAAACTGGTTCAGATGTCCAAGGAGAGGGAGCGGCGATCGGCCCGAAGACGTTATCTGTTAACTGCGCTTATGGTAATTTTGCTCATGTGGGTCCCCTCAGCCAACGCGCCGAAGCATTCAAACGAGAACGCATTCGTTGCATCCGAAACCGGGCGTTCCGCAGTCGATAGTAGCGTGGAAGTGTCGAGTGCTGATCCAAAGGAGACAGCTCCGATCGACATGACGAATGCTAATGGCGTGTTTACGGCCCAAGCCCGAAAAGGGAGTGGAGCTGGCACGGCGCTTGCTGAAATGCTGGCAAAGACCAATCGTCTGCCGTTCAAAACCACTGTGCTGGGCATGGAGCAAAGCGGATCATGGTTACTTTGGAGAGAAGGAATGCAGCCCTTGCTTCGTGTACAGAACCAAGGTAACGGCGGATTAGCTGTTCAGTCTTATGACGCCGCTGCGTGCGCTTGCAAGCCGTCTGACAGGGAAAAGCTTCGCAAGGCAGGTCTGGAATGGGCCGCCGGCCAGGAAGAACTGGCTGTTATGAATAGCTCCATGCGTGCTTTTCGTTCGCAGCATCAACGTCTTCCCCGGAGTCTGGATGAGCTGACCCGAGATTTTCCCGATAACACCATGTACGGTACGACGGGAGGGATAAAGAAGGCTTTTATGCCTATGCGCAATTTGCTTGCTTCTCCGGGACAGGAGGCAGAAGAGCAAACCGGCTCCGCGGCTGAAAACAGTCCTTTGCTGGCATCGTCACTGCATGGACGGCCTTATCTGGGCCAGCCGCTGCGGATTGTAGTAGACAAATCCAGGCACAGGCTCGGACTGGTGAGCGGCAACGTGCTAATCCGCAATTATCCTGTCGGATTAGGCGGGGAAAGGACACCGGAAGGGAAATTTGTAATTACTGATAAAGTGGTTAATCCGAACGGCAAATCGAACGGTGAGTTTGGCAGCCGTGGAATGCAGCTGTCTGCAACGAATTACGCTATCCATGGTACAAACGAGCCAAACAGCATCGGCAAAAACGAATCGTTGGGTTGCGTCCGTATGGGCAAGAAGGATGTAGAGGAATTGTTTGCTCTCGTACCTTCAGGTACCGAAGTAGTTATTGGTAACGGGGGATTGCCTGATCAGGTGCTTGTGCCCGGTACCCGATTTGCGAGTGAGCCGAAGCATGATCAGATGAATCCCCGCAAAACCTATCACTGGCTAAATTAGCCTCCTTGAAGCGGTAGCTGCTTGCTGTTAACGGGTCCCCGCTTGTGCCAATACAATGACCAGTGCAATGACAACGATGAGGAGAACAAAGCTGACGGCGGTCCATACAATCGCCTTCTTGTTCACCTCGTCCTTTTTCTTTTGCAGACTGGGCGTCCTACGCTTGGTCTTCATCAGCAATCCCTCTTTTCTGACGGGCTAAAAGCCTGTCTTACTAATGTCCATTGTAAATGGTTTGATTATACATTTTCAATGACATATCCATGACAGCTGAATTGTTCTGATGCCGAACCTCGCAAATTACTTTCTTTTTGGAATGGAAAAAGCTAAACTATTTTGTAGTGGTGTTTTTTAAGGACTGCGCAAGGCATAGAACGGAGTGGATGAAACGTGTTGTATCGAAGGATTGTGAAACCTGTTTTTTTCAAAATGAGCCCGGAGACGGCTCATCATGTAGTCATTGATGGTTTAAAGCATGCAGGGTCGCTTCCCGGCGGGGCAGCAATGCTGCGGGGGATGTACGGAGTCAAGGAAACGGAGGATCTTGCCGTCGATCTGTTTGGCATTCATTTTCCCAACCCAATTGGACTGGCTGCAGGATTGGATAAAAACGCCGAAGCGGTTGCCGGTTTTTCCTCGATCGGGTTTGGCTTTATGGAGGTAGGCACGGTGACACCTGTGGGACAGCCCGGAAATGACCGACCTCGCTTGTTCCGGCTGCCTCCGGATGAGGCATTGGTCAATCGGATGGGCTTTAACAACCTGGGTGCGGAGAGTATGGCCGAACGATTGGCTGCACTCAAGCATCGGCCTGTTCCGGTCGCTGTTAATATTGGCAAAAACAAAATTACACCCAATGAGGATGCACACAAGGATTATGAAAAGTGTATTTCCACATTATATCCGTATGCGGACTTCTTTGTGGTGAATATTAGCTCACCGAATACACCGGATTTACGAAAGCTTCAGCACGGCAGTGAGCTGAAATCATTGCTGGAAGCGGTTCGGGCAGAGATCAAAGTGCAGGCGGCCAAGTATGGCGCAGTCAAATCTGTGCTTGTTAAAATTGCGCCTGACGTGTCGGATGAGGAACTGGAATATATGACCGATGCGATTGCTGCCAGCGGAGTGGACGGGATCATTGCGACCAATACAACGATATCCCGGGCTGGCCTGACGCACCGAAATGCGAGCGAAACGGGAGGACTGAGCGGTAAGCCGCTACGTGACCGTTCCACAGAGGTCATCGGACGGGTATACCGCCAGACGGAGGGGAAACTGCCTATTATCGGATCGGGCGGCATTTTCACCAGTTGTGATGCTTATGACAAAATTAAAGCAGGCGCGAGCCTGATTGAAATTTATACATCATTGATCTACGAAGGGCCGGAAGTGAACCGGGCATTACATGCCGGTCTGCGTGAACTGCTTCGAAAGGACGGCTTTAGACATATAACCGAGGCTGTTGGTGCAGATCACAGATAAAAAATGTGGTGTCGGAAGAGACAGGAGGTACGGGGATGGACGGTAGAGACTGGGGAACATTTTTACTGCCTTACGATCAGGCGGTGGAGGAGCTTAAGGTCAAGTTCAAAACAATGCGCGCGGAGCTGAAAAAGCGCGAGGAATACGCTCCTATCGAATTCGTAACCGGACGGGTTAAAAAAATATCAAGCATTCTGAATAAAGCCAAGAGATTGCAGGTTCCTTCCGATCAGCTGGAGACGGGAATTGAGGACATTGCTGGTATCCGTATTATGTGTCAATTTGTGGAGGATATCCGGCGGGTAGCCGAGTATATTCGAGAACGCAAGGATTTGACCGTGTTGTATGAAAAGGACTATATCACCAACTATAAAAATAGCGGGTATCGTAGCTTTCATATGATTGTGGAATATCCGGTGCAGACAGCATTGGGGTTGAAAATTGTACTGGCAGAAATTCAGATTCGTACACTGGCTATGAACTTCTGGGCCACCATTGAGCATTCGCTAAGCTATAAGTATCGTGAAAGCCTGCCGGATGAAATACGGACACGGTTGAAAAAGGCAGCTGAGGCAGCCTTTGTATTAGATAATGAGATGTCCTCTATTCGCCTGGAAATTCTGGAAGCGCAGAGAAAATTTGAGGATGAGGCCAATATCATTTCCAAAGTGCTAACGGGAATGCACCGCTTGTATTTTTACCATAAAATCAGCGAAACGATCGATGCACAGCGCAGGTTCAATGAGCTGTGGGAGCAGCATGACATGGAAGGAATCAAGCAGCTTCACGATGAGGTTAAACAAATGCTGGAGTCCTCTAACAAGGAAGAAGACAGGGATGAATAGTAAATGGTGAACCCTTCCTATGAACCGTTATACGTGGCTTACCTGGTATACTTCAATCGGGATCGGGATTATTTTGAATGTCATGAGGCACTGGAAGAGCTATGGCTTAAGCTGGACCGTGACCCTGTATATAAAGGACTGCTGCAAGTAGCTGTAGGGCTGTATCATTTTCGCAATGGCAACTATCGTGGCGGGCATATGATGCTTGACAGTGCGGTACATAGGCTGGAGCATGCTCCTCCGCACGCGCTCGGCATTAATTTGGCAAAGCTGGTGAACGAGGCGCGTGCTTATGCCCGCCAGCTCGCCGAGTTTGTTGGCGCTGGTGTGGAACATCGTGGGCACCAGCCGCTGATTTATCGGGATTTGACGATTGAAATCGTCGAGCCCGGGTTGCGCCAGGCGGTGAAGGATGCGTCGTCGTCCATTCCGGCCAATATCCCGCAGCAGAGGGGCCCCCGGCGTGGGGAGAAGCATGCGCAGCGCCAGCAGGCGCTGGAAGCTTCAATCAGGCGCAGACAGGCTGCTGGCGGCTTTTCGCCTGGGACGAAGGACGCGACGTAATTCGAAGCGCGCCGAAATAAGCAAGCAGCCCGATCCATTTGCAGGAGGATCGGGCTGCTTTATCGTTCCGAAATGAACGAACGGTCCTTTAGGAGGTTACGTTCTTTTTGTATTTCTCAAAAAAAGCTTTGAAATCGTCAAGCGTAAAGCCGTTATCAGAAGGGTTCTCCTTCAAGCCGCCGACCATACGATCCTTTTCCACGCCTTTTTCGTAATAGACTAGCGTAGGCGTATATTCAATGTTGTACTTGTTCCAGCCGTCTTCATACTCGCGCAGATTAAACTCATGCATTGTGATATTCTCCTGCTTGCTCAAAGGCATCAGTTGAGGAGTAGTGGCGCGGCAATGAACACAGTCGGATGCGAAATGATAAACAAAAAAACTTTCCTTTTTGTCAATTTTGCTCTGCAGATCCTCTGGCTTAATAATTTGCTGATAGTTTGGATCATTCAGCAGTTCTTGAGTGGCAGGCTTTAAAGAAGCTGTGGGTACGCCATACAGCTTATTTTTAGTTCCGGAATTCAAAGCGAACAGCACTCCCAATAAAATGGCCAGTACAACAAAAAAGCCGATGACAGGGATAAGCTTTTTTTTGTTGGATTTTTGAGCGTTCAATGTAATCTCTCCTATCAAATTTCAAAATATGTAACTAGGAATCTCATTATTATACAACATTACAGACTGTAGTGAAAGTTTGCAAATTACATGAATATTGCGGTATCACGGGCTGATTATGGTACAATAAATTTTATTTTAACAGGACAGGATGATTGCGATTATGAGTGTACAGCTCCCTACAGCATTTGCGAAGCGCATGGAGCAACTGCTCGGTGATGAATTTGAAGCTTTTATGGCTGCTTATGATCATACGCCTCATGCGGGATTACGTGTCAACACGTTAAAAATTCCGGTGGAGGCGTTCAAGGCGATTTTGCCATTGGAGCTGCGGCCGATTCCATGGTGCAGCACTGGCTTTTATATTCCATACGGTATGAAGCCTGGCTTGCATCCTTACTATTTTGCCGGTTTGTATTATATACAGGAACCCAGTGCCATGTCTCCTGTAGAGCTTCTGAATGTAGCTCCGGGTGAAGCTGTATTGGACTTGTGTGCTGCACCGGGAGGGAAGTCGACCCAAATCGCTGCCAAGCTGCAAGGTAGCGGCGTTTTGGTAACGAATGATATTAATGCGGAACGAACCAAGCCGTTGGCCAAAAATGTGGAATTATGCGGGGTGCGTAATGCCGTGATCCTGAATGAAAGTCCGGAGCGCATCGCCGATGCTTTTCCCCATTTTTTTGACAAGATTTTAATTGACGCGCCATGCTCGGGAGAAGGCATGTTTCGCAAGGATGAGAACATGATCAAGCAATGGGAAACGCATTCCGTAGAAAAATGTGTGGTCATGCAGCGTGACATTTTACGTGTAGCGGCTTCGATGCTGGGGGAAGGGGGCAGGATTGTTTATTCGACCTGCACCTTCGCACCGGAGGAAAATGAGGGGATGATCGCGGAATTTCTGGTGGCGCATCCTGATTTTGAGGTTATGCCTGTGCCTGAGGAAGCGGGTTTTGCACCAGGGCACCCGGAATGGGTGAGTGAAGCGGTTGCGGCAGCCCACCCTGAACTGCGTGGAACAGCCCGTCTTTGGCCGCACCTTATAGAGGGCGAGGGGCATTTTATCGCGGTATTGCAGCATAAGGGCAATCGTGTCGCTACGGCAGCAGATCTTTGGGGAGCCGGGGCTTCAATTCAATCCGCCGATAAGGCTGAAAAGGCTTTGAATATAGGTGCGAAACGTTCGCCTACAAATCGGTATTCGTCTGCCGGGGGATCGTTAACCCGCAGCAAACTGAGCAGATATGACGCTGCCGAGCCAACACGAAGTAAAAAAGGAACAGACGGGAAGTTAGGTAAAGGAGCGAGCGCACGCGGCTTTGAGGGTAGTAAATTCCGTGCTGGCAAAGAGACCGCAAAATCGGCTGCACGTACATCGCATGATGTAACGGAATCTTATCGTCAGTTTGTACAAGAGCAACTGCAGGTGTCGCTTACTGGATACACGGTCGCCTATGGAGATCACATCTATCAGTCGCCGCTGGCCTCACATCGTTTGAAAGGCCTTAAAGTGGTGCGCGCGGGCTGGTATATGGGAACGGACAAGAACGGTCGATTTGTCCCATCGCATCCGCTGGCGGCAGCTTTGCGGCCATCTGAGGCGGTAAGAAGCATAAACCTCTCCAGTTCGGATGCTGAGGCTATCCGTTATCTAAAGGGTGAGACCTTATCTATCCCGGTTCAGCGAATCACACTGCAAAATGGGGCACAGCCCAAAGGTTATGCTCTGATATGCATTGACGGATATGCTGTCGGATGGGGGAAATGGCAGGACGGCATCCTCAAAAATGAATATCCATCAGGCTGGAGGTGGACATCAGCATGAGTGGAAAGGGCAGACAGACGCAGCGTCTGGACAAGGTGTTAACCCATATGGGATATGGTTCCCGGAGCGATATCAAGAAGCAGGTGAAACAAGGGACGATCACCGTGAACGGTCAAACCGTCAAAGATAGCGGCCTGCAGGTGCATCCTTACCATGATCAGATTGAAGTGAATGGGGAACGTGTTGATTTTCGGGAGCATATTTATATCATGCTGCACAAGCCGCCAGGTGTCATATCTGCCACCGAGGATCTGCGGGAACGAACGGTGCTGGATTTGCTTAGTGCAGAGGAGCGACATTTTGAGCCTTTTCCGGTAGGGAGACTGGATAAAGATACAGAAGGGCTGTTGCTGCTGACCAACGACGGCAAGCTGGCGCATGAACTGTTGTCCCCACGGCGTCATGTACCCAAAACGTACGAGGCTGTCGTATCGGGACATGTTACGGAAGAGGATGTCCATCACTTTGCTGCAGGAGTGGAGCTGGATGACGGTTATGTTACGCTTCCAGCCCAACTGACCATCCTTCGGCACGAATATCCGCAGCAGGCGGATAAAGAAGTGATTTCTTATATTTCCCTGGTGATCCATGAAGGGAAATTTCATCAGGTGAAGCGGATGTTCGAGGCGGTCGGTAAAAGGGTAACCTATTTAAAAAGAACGGCCATGGGCCCATTAAGGCTGGATGAACAGCTGCCGCTCGGTAGTTATCGTGAGCTGACCCAAGAGGAATTGGCATGGATCGGGCGGGATATGGAATCTGCAACGTCAGAGACTTAATGGCGATAAAATGAGTGACGCACAGGCTCTTATAAGAGCTCACTGTGCGTCATTTTATATTCACAGATAATGGATGGCGGGCGCGAATTATTGTGCGCGTGCGGTCCGGCTTTTTTTTACTTCTGCCGCTTTATAAGCTGTAACCTTGTTTTTACCGGTAGTTTTGGAGATGTACATCGCCTCATCGGCCTGATTGACCAGTTCCTCCGGAGTCATTTCCTTCTTGACTGTACTGTAGCCGACACTGATGGTTACAATGCTTTCCTCGGCGACCCGTTCACGAATACGTTCTGCAAGTTGCTCGACCTTGGCCCGTCGATCTACAACCATCGCGACCAGTTCCTCGCCGCCGTAACGTCCGGTCAGTCCGATTTCATCCAGCTCATCCTCCATAATCTGAGCGACCTGCTTCAGTACTTCATCGGCACGGGCGTGTCCCTGTGTATCATTCAGCTTTTTGAAATTATCGATATCACAAAAAATGACGGATACACGTATTCCCTGCTCCATGTATCGCCGCAATCGTCCCGAAAAGTATTTGCGGTTGTACAGCCCCGTCAGGCCATCTGTGATGGAAGAACGGTAAATCCTTTGCAGCAGCTCCACAATCCGTTCAAACAGGATGATAAACAGCGTGGTGTAATACAGCAAAGGCAAAAATGACATCCACAGCACTGTATTTTCCATACCTTCTCCAGCAGGGATGTCACCTCCCAGCCACAGATAGGCAAGCCAGAGCAAATACAGAAGTAGACTGGCTGAATATTTCTTGGGCTGTCCGATTCGCGGGAGAATGAATACGGCGCTTAGTATAAGCACCAATGCTCGATAAAACAGCGTAAATTCCACCAGCTTCGCTGTGCTGATCCAGGCGGGCAGTAAGCTCGCAGCCCAGGCAAGAACCGGCAATATCAATAACGCGCCCAGCACCAGCAGAGCCCATACTCCCGCACGTTTGAGCTTCCGGTAAAGCTGAAGTACGGCTGCGTTGATGAGCATGAAGGCAGACGCCTCCAGTGTGTTTTTCCACACAATCCAATGCAACTGCACCTGACCTCCACATGCCGAATAGAGATTCATGGCTTCATATGTCATAATAAAGATAGCGGCAACTGAAAAAAGAAGATAGGCTTTTTTTCGCTGTCTGCTATAAATGATTACGCACATAAGCGCCATCATGAGTATAATATACAAACCGCAGGCTGCACTTACGGCCTCGGCCAAAGATGGGAATCCCCATGTTCCCCTTAAGGACAACAACGTCACCGTCACCGACTCCATCTGTCTAGATAGTTTATCTATTGAACGGGAGATATCGTTCCGATACAATAGACAAGATTGATTCGATTTAAAATGTTATAATTTTCTTTTGAGCCTAACATTTATTTTCAATATAACATCTTTCAGAATTTCCGGAAACCTATACATACAGCAGTGTTCCGGGCAGTACAATGCTTGAAAGGGGAAGCAAGTCATGAAATTGCTACAGGCTCTCTTTTTCCCACCCGAGCAACCGGGCGGTGTTTCATCCATGGTTCCGTATTTGCAAGAGCGATTTATGTCTCCCCGTTGGGAAATGGAGCTGTTCTCAATCCCTAAGCGGATTCGTAACAAAGGGAGAGACAAGGTACTATTCGATACCTTTGACTGGAGGCAATATGAACAATATCCAGTAGTTCAAAAATATATCCAGACATACCGTGACTATTTGTGGTGGACCCGGCTTCGTATTCAGAAGTCCTTTGATCTCATTCATGCTCATCACCCGATTGCCGGGATCGCCATGAAAAGCGTCTTTCCGGACACACCGCTCGTACAGACGATTCACTCATCTTATGAAAAGGAGCTCATTCTAAACGGTAAAATAGAGGAAGGCGGGCCTGAGCACCAATTCCTGGTGTCGCTGTATCGGGAAATGGAGCATAAGGCGGATCGCCTGATCGCGGTATCTCATTCTTTCCAGCATTATTTAACACCGTATGTACAGAATCCGCAAGATATTTCGGTCATTCCGAATGGTTATGATGAGAAGCGCTTCAAGCCCATCCCTCACGAAAATGAAGTGGCACAGCTGATCACCGTCTGTCGCCTCGTTCCGGCCAAAGGACTGGATATTTTATTGAAGGCCTGTGCTGAACTGAAGAAGAGAAATCAGAACTATGTACTTCATATTATCGGGGACGGTCCGATTCGCCCGGAGCTGGAAGAGATGGCGCGTCAGCTGGATATTTACCATGAGACGATTTTTTATGGTTATACCCTTCATCCGGAAGAGTTTATGCCTTTCTTTGATGTGTTTGTTCTGCCTTCACGGGCGGAGGCTTTTGGATCCGTCTTTGCCGAAGCAGCGTTAAGCTGCCTGGCATTGGTCGGTACAGAGGTGGGGGGAATATCGGAGCAAATTGAGGATGGGGTTAATGGTCTGCTCGTGCCGCCTGATAATCCGAAGGCACTGGCAGACGCACTGGAAAAGGTTATTGCAGATCCTGCCTACCGTTATGAGCTGGCTAGATCTGCTTGCGACAAGGCTAAATCAAACTATTCCTTGAGTAGAGCGGTTAATGAACTTAAGAAAATGTATCTGAAGTTTCCGCATTAACCATGGCGTGTATCGCCTGATTTGGAGTTAGGATACCGGAAGCTGGAATGAGGACGTGAGGAGCGGATGGGTTTTCCGCGTCCTGCCATAATCAGTTTGCTGACCCATATCAGGCTGAGTACTCCGAAAATAGGGTAGAGAACGGATAACAGCGAACTAAAGCCGAACTGACTGATTAGAAAACATGTGAGCATAATGAATAATGTGACCAGCTTGGGTGAAACTTGGACATGCTGGCGAATTTGTAGACTGAGTCCATAAATATCAGCCACAAAAGTACTGAAGATTTCCATGAAAATAAGTAAAATGTAAATAATTTCGACGAGGGCGCCTAGCCGATAGGCAATACTGCCCATCGGAATTTCAAATTGCTGAATACCCGGCATTTGCGCTGACATGACAAAATGCGCAGCCATCAGCATAAAGCCGACACCAATTCCACCCAAAACGCCGCCCCAACGGATGGTGTTGCGGGAGTAGGTTTGGCTCCCCAGGGGGACAAGCACGACCTGGGCCATAGCCAGATTAAAGGACGTGTACAAAATTGGGGAAATCCATGTTCGCAATGCACTGTGATCCGTGGTATTCGTAATAAAACTATGCGGGTTGGGCATAGAGAGGGTGCTGTGAACAAGCAGAATGGATATCGTGATCATCAGCGGGACAACAATGGTATTCATATGGAGAATCGCTTTAATGCCTTTATTTAGCAGCAGGTAAGTTCCAATCAGTGTAATGAGCAGTCCGGTTTGGTAGTGCAGATGCAGTTGCTCTACAAAAACAGAGCCGGATCCCGCCAGCATGACACTGTTCACGCCGATCAATACAATGAGCGTGAACCAGCTGATCCATTTTCCGGCATTGGAGCCAAACAGGTGCTTGTTCAGATCCTCGTAGGATTGAGCTGAAATATCATGAGCCATTAGCATCATTCTTGTACCCAGCCATATAAATACGAGTGTGGACAACATAATCGTGAGTGTAGCCCAACGTCCATACTGAGTAAAGAATTGTAATATTTCTTGTCCGGTAGCGAATCCGGCACCAACGATTGTGCCGATGTATGTAAAAGCAATTTGCAAAACATGAATATTTCGTTTCATTTCCTGTCCCCCTCATCTTGCTTGAATGACGCTACACCGAGCATATAATACAAACTATGTTCAACTGAAATGGGACATGACTGGATGAAACTGAAATAACTATAGTGAAATCAATGAATAGCTTGACGGGAGCGTAATTTATGGGTCAAATCCTCGCATGGATACTGGAATACGGATATTTGGCAATGTTCGGCTTGCTTGCTCTTGGAGTAGCTGGCATACCGATCCCTGACGAAGTGCTGATGATCGCCTTCGGTGGACTCGTGTCTCAGGGACACTACAATTTTATTGTCGCGCTGGTAGTTACATTTTCTGGAAGTATGACAGGTATGATGCTTAGCTACACGCTCGGCCGTCTGCTGGGCAAGCCGCTGCTGAACCGATATGGTAAATGGGTGAGGCTTACCCCCTCCAGGATTGCCTATTCCGAAAATTGGTTCGGACGCTACGGTACCTGGGGGATTCTGTTCGGGTATTTTGTCCCCGGCTTGAGACATGTGTCCTCATATCTGGCAGGTACAACTCGTCTAAGTGTTTTTCGCTATATCAGTTATGCATCCGCAGGAGCGCTGCTGTGGTGTGGGACTTTTCTGGGAATTGGACATGCGGTGGGCATGCACTGGGAACAGGTGGCAAGGCTGATGGAGAAGGTGACGCATCGGATAGGTTTAGTCGTCATTCTTTTGATCATTTTGGGGGGAATTACCGCATGGTTCTGGAACAAGCGTAAAAAAAATGTGACGTGACCGTTTGCAAAGCAGACTTTAGCTTGAAAGCGACTGGTGAAGTATGGTACTTTTACCGCATAGGAATGCCTTGGGAGGTCATGGAATGGAAGTATTGAAGAAACGAATTTTAAATGAAGGTGTGATTGCGTCAGATCAGGTGTTGAAGCTGGATAGTTTGCTTAACCACCAGGTTGATCCGGAACTAACGATGGAAATGGGACGAGAGTTCGCAGCCCGTTTCCGGGAAGAAAAGATCACCAGAATAGTGACCGTGGAATCTTCAGGCATTGCCGTCGGTTTTGCGACAGCGCTGGAACTGGGAGTCCCGTTGGTATTTGCCCGGCGTAAAAAGACTTTATTGGCTGACTCGGACGCCTTGTGTGAGCGCGTACCTTCGTTCACGAAAGGGATTGTCACGGATATTATACTATCCCGCCAATTTATTCATGAGCATGATCGTGTGTTATTCATTGATGATATTATCGCTAATGGCGATGCCGCGCGGGGCGTGGTTAAAATCATTCAGCGTTCGGGAGCCGAGCTCGTCGGATTTGGCGTCGCAGTGGAAAAATGCTTTCAAGCTGGAGCGAGAACGATTCGTGAACAGGGCATTCGTGTAGAGTCATTGGTCAAAATCTCATCGCTCGCTGAGGGTAAGATCGAATTTGCTGAATAGTAACAATTCGACGGTTCCTGCCCCCTATTTGTAATAATACCTTTGCATGAACCTCAATTTCGCTTATAATGTAGATAAGGTTTTGGGAGAGGAGGCAGCAACATGGGGCAAGAACATTTGACCGAACAGTTTTTTCTGGAAAAACTGGCAGCGGCTAAAGTACATTTTGAACGCGCTTTGGATTGTAAGCATACGGAATTCGATGATTTGTATCCCTATATGATTGAACATCCTCAGTTTTTTTGGTATAAACGCTATGTGGCCTGGTCTGAGTTGCTGACGTTGGTTAACCTATGCGATGAATTGTCCTTCTCTTGGAAAGAAGAATTTACTGCCCACCAAGTGGAGTATGTAGAGCAGCGAGTGTTGTCTGCACAAGTGCTGGACTTCTGGTACGAGAAGAACGATACAAAAGAACACGATCACAGTGTAAATCAGTCGGGATAATTTGTCGCTCTGTTGGCAATCCATATAAGAAGTAAGTGAGAAGAGACCTAATTGATTCGTTTAGGTCTCTTTTTAAGCTTTTTAATGTATATATTTGAAGACGATTGATACCTAAAGAGGGTGTGAAAGGGGGAGAAGTATGATTTTAGATGAAGAATTGGATGCTTATCGGCTTTCTGGCGAGAAAGTGCGTGTCGTACGGGATGGCTTGGAGTCCAATGATGTCATTGGTATTGTCTTGGCCTGGGATGATAAGCAAGTGCTCATCCGCCGCCAGAATCGGCGTGTGGTCAAACTGGATCGCAGTTATACATATCAGCCTTTCAGTGAGCCACGTCACAATCCGGTAGAACTAGATGATTAGGGGGATACCCCTTAACTAGGGGTGGATATCATAATTTTGGTGCCTCAGCAGGCATACAGAAACTCTAAACCGGACACAGTAAAGAGGAATAACTTCAACATGAGAGGACGTGCTGTGTCAATGACGGTTATGAGTGAAAAAGTACATGCATACAAGGATCAAATCAGCCATTTGGAAGATACGCTGCCGGAGGTCGTTCATGCCTATCATCGTTTTACCGGAGAGTGCTTTCAAGCCGGTAGTCTGGATGAGAAAACCAAGCAACTGATTGCACTCGGCATTGGTTTATTTGCCAACAATGAGGTATGCACATTTTATCATGTGGACGAGGCCCGGTCTAAAGGAGCCAGTGATCAGGAGATCATGGAGACCATTGCTGTGGCGGCAGCGGTAGGCGGAGGACATGCACTTAGTCAAGGGGTTACCCGAGTACAGAAGGCGCTACAATAAAGCGAATGATTTATAGATACCGTTCGTAGCGGGTAGGAAGGGCAGTCCTAAGTAACATTGATGTAGAGAAGCTTCCGGGCACACGGTTGGTGCTTGTGGAAGCTTCTTGCGGTTGCGGGTTATACGGGGATTATGCGCTTCCGTTTGTGGCAGTAGCAGCGGGGCGAAGCGAATTACGTTTATAGGCTGGGGAAGGTGTAACCAGATTCCGTTCAGCGAACCGGAGAGGTTTGATGGCTAAGTGGCTGTCTGGAAAATCGGGGCGATGTTTTTCAGGTAAAGGAAAGGTAGCGGTATGAGGTATAGAGGTTGGGAGTCCCAGATATGCACGCATTCGTTCATACATTTCCTTGCGGAATGCAGGCATAGCCATACTGAACTGCTTATTATTTCCTTTATTTATATAGGTGGCACCGCTTTCTTCAAGAATCAGACTGTCCCGCTCAAGTACTTTTTGAATAAAGGAAAGCAGCAGATAACTTTTTACAAGCGACAATTCATTCTGAGCAATAACAGAAGAGATTATAACCATTCACCGCCTTAGGGGAATAGGGTGATAACGCATATCTGGCTGAATGAATATAGAACCTACGTTCCTGAGAACTTATGTTCCTGTTCTAATCTATTATTCCTGAATTATCAAGCGAGAATTAAAAAATAAAAAAGATTTGACATCTTGATACGAGAGTGGTATGATCTATCTTGTCGCTAAGAAAGTTATCTTTCTAAGATATTGGCAAAATACATGCGGTCGTGGCGGAATTGGCAGACGCGCACGGTTCAGGTCCGTGTGGGCTAACCCCCCGTGGAGGTTCGAGTCCTCTCGACCGCACCAACCTAACAATGAACAAGCTCTTGAGTTTCCTCCCGAGGAGATTCAGGAGCTTTTTGCATAATCGGAATTTGCAAGGTATTGCTGATCACTTGAGCTGAGGAAAGCTTTAAACTGTATTCAAGATGAACATAAATGGTGGCGGTGGTGGAATAATGGCTATGCTCCAACCATCCTGTATTTCCTTTAAACTGACACCGTTAGCAAGCAGCAAGCTGGTACAACTGTGTCGGCGTTTAAAAGGGCTGTCCCCGTCATTTTCATGACTTATGGGACAGCCCCTTTACTTTTGGTTGTTATTATTCGAGAGATGTTGACACTGCTCCAAAATGTAGGATATTGCCGATTACTTTCGATGGCAGGTTAAGTAAGATTGAACCTCTGTCTTGAAATCCGGATAAATTCGGATATAGCTACAGTTTCATAAGTATCTTTACGACGTATGAATAGAGTCGGAGTTTTATAGAATTCTTCCGAGATTTCTTGAGATCGCAAGTTATATTGAACCATGACGAAGATCAATAAATATTTAAAGGAGAAACCACTTTGGGAAATTTTGGGTACAATTTTTAATTTCCCAGTGATGAGTTAGAGGCTTTTATGAAGAAAAGAAGGGCGAAATGAGGAGGGAAATGGGAAAAATTAACGATGAGGCTCGTCTTTCTCACATGTTGATTAGAAGTCTGTATTTAACAATAAATTGAATTTTTGATTATGGTTTTCAGAAAAATAAAGAAATTAACAGAAAACATTAGAATGAGCTGTTTATTTTAGGTTATATAGCTTTATACATATCAGTATAAAAAAATATGTATTTTTTTGAGCATTGAGCAAAAACGGTATTGGAACTATGATAAAACTGTTTTTTATTCCCAATGGGAGAAAGAGGGAAAGAAGGCGATCGAACCGTCACACTCACCGTCTTAGGCACCGTGATATGCTCGCATGTAAATGTATTTTGTAGTCGCTCGCGTGTCGTACGTTAAGAGCAGAAATTACGAATTGAAGTGCAATCATGGATGTATTGTGTTTTGAACACAGCGAAAGGAATGTGAGTTTTTATGAAAAAAGTAGCTTTAGTAAGCCCGTTGAGAACGGCGGTTGGCTCTTTTAACAAATCCCTTGCGCCCCTAAGCGCTCCTGAACTGGGAGCAACCGTGATGACAGCATGCCTTCAGCAAAGTAAATTAGAGCCTGCTTTAATTGATCAGATTTATTTGGGAAATGTTCTTCAGGCGGGCAATGGCCAAAATCCTGCCAGACAGGCGGCCCTAAAAGCCGGTATTCCCATCGATGTACCCGAAACAACGATAAACACGGTTTGCGGTTCTGGACTTCATGCCGTCGCTTTAGCCTACAATTCGATATTGGCGGAACAAGGGGACATCGTCTTGGCCGGAGGCATGGAGAGCATGTCGAACGCACCTTATCTGTTAAGGAATGCAAGAAACGGCTACAAGCTTGGCAATGGTGAATTGGTAGACTGTCTCGTGGCCGACGGCCTTACGTGTCCGATCAACAATTACCATATGGGAATTACCGCAGAAAATGTTGCCGAAAAATATGGAATTTCAAGACTTGAGCAAGATGAATTTGCCTATGAAAGCCAAATAAAGGCTTTAGATGCAAAAAACAAGAAGGTTTTTGAAGGGCAGATTGTTCCGGTCATGATCAAAAACAAAAAAGAAACGATTTATTTCACAGAGGACGAACACATAAGAGGAAATACAACGAAAGAAAAACTTGCTACTTTAAAAACTGCGTTTAAGGAGAACGGAACGGTTACCGCCGGAAATGCTTCGGGGATCAATGATGGTGCAGCGGCTATGCTTGTAGTGTCGGAAGACAAATGCAAGGAGCATGAGTTAAAGCCATTGGCATATATCAAGGGTTATTCACTTGTAGGTGTTGACCCTGCATATATGGGAATGGGACCGGTGAAAGCCATTTCGACACTTCTTAAGCAACAGGGAATGTCCATTGATGACATTGATCTTTTTGAAATTAATGAAGCATTCGCCGCACAAGCAATAGCGGTAATGAAAGAGCTTGGGGTCAATCCGGAGAAGGCGAATGTCAATGGCGGCGCGATCGCGATCGGGCATCCTGTTGGTGCAAGCGGTGCTAGGATTTTGGTTACGTTGGTTCATGAAATGGTGCGAAGATCTTCCCGTTACGGCATAGCTTCGTTATGCATCGGAACGGGAATGGGAATAGCGATGCTGGTTGAAAATGCACTCATTTAAAGTGCTGTTCAAAAGAACAAGGTTTTTCGCACCGAAGTGATGACTTTTTGAACTGCCTCATACAAGGAAGGGAGATCGCTATGAATCAAAAAGATGTACTTTCACTCCAATCCATGCCGGCGGCCAGCGCCAGTTATGGACGCCCGCCATGCCGCTTCATCAACCGGGAATTTTTTATAGTTACCTATGAATCTGATCCCGCTGCGATTAGACAGGCGGTCCCGGAACCTCTTGAGCCGGATGGAAGCAATACTGTTTCCTATGAATGGATCAAGATGCCTGATTCATCCGGTTTAGGAAGCTATGAGGAAAGCGGTATTGTCATTCCGTGTACTTTTCATGGAGAACCATGTAATTTTGTGGCCCAAATGTATTTGGATAACGCGCCTGCTATTCTTGGGGGACGTGAAATTTGGGGATTTCCGAAAAAATGGGCGAGGCCCCGCCTGAGCGTTGAGGAAACGGAGACGCTGACAGGTACATTACTTTATAATAACGCCTTGGTGGCCATGGGAACGATGCCTTTTAAATATAACATTCTTGATGAACAGGAAACGGCTAAATCCATCGCAAAAACGCAGGTTAATTTAAAATTGATTCCTGATGTTGATGGTACCCCAAAGATTGCTCAGTTAGTGGCGTATAATCTTGAAAACATTACTGTAAAAGGAGCCTGGTCAGGGCCTGCCAGATTAAGCCTGATTCCCCATGTCAACGCTCCTGTGGCCGATTTGCCGGTTAAATCTTATATTGGCGGAAAACATTTTATTGCCGATTTAACGCTTCCATATGGAAGAGTCCTCTATGATTATCTCCAATAAAGCTTGCTTTCCTAAAAATATATAAAAGGAGACGGAACCATGAATAACAAAGTAATCTCTGCTGAAGAAGCAGTGAAGAAGGTCAAGGATGGAGACACGGTGATGGTCGGAGGTTTTTTGGCAGGAGGCTTTCCGGGGGAACTGGTGCGTGCGTTTGTCGAGACAAATTCTGCCGGCAATCTTACGATTATTTCCAACGACACAGGCACACCGGAATTACCTATCTATAACCTTGTAAAAAGCGGCAGAGTAAAGCGGATATTAGCATCCTATATTGGCTCCAATCCGGAAACGGGTAGGCTGCTTATGACGAAAGAAGCGGATGTTCAACTTTTCCCGCAAGGCACGCTCGCTGAAAAAATACGCGCAGGAGGTGCCGGTCTGGGCGGTATTTTAACACCTGTAGGTGTAGGCACCATTGTAGAAGAAGGAAAAAAGAAAATAGAAATTGACGAAAGAGAATATTTGCTCGAACTGCCGCTCAAAGCGGATGTGGCGCTAATCAGAGCCCATAAGGCTGATGAAGCAGGGAATCTGGTCATCAATGGCTCTTCACGCAACTTCAATTTGGTTATGGCTACAGCGGCAGAGTATGTAGTTGCTCAGACAGACGAATACGTAAAGACAGGGGAAATTGACCCTAATCATATCAATGTTCCCGGAATATTTGTTGACGCGATTGTAAAGGTGGGTGGAGACAATGAATAACAGAGAATTTATTATTAGAAGAATAGCCCAGGAATTTAAAAATGGTGAAGTTGTCAACCTGGGTATTGGAATGCCTACAATGGCGGTGGATTATATCCCGGACAACATTAATATTATGCTGCATGCGGAGAACGGAATCGTTGGCGTTGGCCCCAAAGCGGCTCCGGGAAAGGAAAAGCTCGAGTGTATCGATTCAGGCGGCAACTACGTTACAACTGTAAAAGGAGCCTGCTTTCTTGACAGTGCCCTTTCATTTTCCATTATCCGCGGAGGGCATGTAGATATTACTGTTTTGGGCGCTTTAGAGGTCGATGAGAAAGGCAACCTTGCAAACTGGATGATCCCGGGGAAAAAGGTGCCGGGCATGGGGGGAGCCATGGATTTGGTGGTCGGAGCCAAAAGAGTGATTGTAGCCATGGAGCACGTAAACAAAAATGGGGCACCGAAAATACTGAAACAATGCAAGCTGCCCCTGACCGCTGTAAATGTTGTAAACACCATCGTAACCGAAAAGGCCGTCATCGATGTTATTCAGGGTAAAGGACTGGTGCTGAAAGAGATTGCTCCGGGTTTATCGGTGAAAGATGTTCAAATGGCAACAGAGGCTGAACTGATCGTTTCACCACATTTGAAAGCCATTGCGGTATGAAGGTCATAGGAACAAAAAAAGCCTTTAAGGAGAAATGGGGACTGAAATAACAAAGAAGCTACAGAGCCATATAGACTAATCCACGTGAAGGTTCGAGTTCTCTCGGGCTGCACGATACTTACGATTAAGCTCTTGAATTTCCTAAATGGAGATTTGGGAGCTTTTTTTATTTACCAAAATTTAATTGTTTGATTTTATGGACTTGAGGCAGATCGGGATGAATTCACTGGTCCGCCGAATACATATTTAGACGAGGATACTCACACAATGAAGGGACAGAGAAGGAGGCTGACCCACATGAGAAAACGACGGAAGCTGTTCATGAGAAATATGATTAAAAAGGCTTTGGACGCATTTCGTAACCGGAATGAGCCAACGTATACGCATAGTTATTCTCCAGGCCCTATACTGCGAAAAATGGCTGTGAGTTGTATTACGGTCTGTCTGATGTTCGTGATGTGCGGAAATGCCTGGAGCATGGGATCTGATCCTGCAAAGGCACCAAACAAGCAGGAACAGCGGCAAAAGATGGTTGCCGTTATTATTGACGATCTGGGAAATAACATGAAAGGGACGGAGCAAATTTTACAACTACCCGTCAAAATCACGGTGGCTGTAATGCCATTCCTGCCTACAACCAAGCAGGATGCCATAGCAGCGCATAAGCGCGGTCACGATGTGCTCATTCATCTGCCAATGGAGCCTAAGCATGGAAAGCCGGAATGGCTTGGCCCCGGAGCGATCAAGGCCAATATGACGGATGACGAAATACGAGCCAAGGTGACAGCAGCCATAAAAGAGGTTCCGTATGCGATAGGAATGAACAATCACATGGGTTCCAAAGTCACTTCAGACAAGCGCATTATGTCCATTGTTCTTGATGTTTGTAAGGAGCATGGATTGTTTTTTGTCGATAGTCGTACAAATTATTGGTCAGTCGTACCGGAACTTGCCGCGGAAAAGGGATTGCCTCCGGTGCGCAATGATATTTTTCTCGATGGCACCCATACGCTCGCCCATGTGAACCGGCAAATCACGAAGGTGGTTGAATGGCTGGACAAGCACGACACCTGCATAACGATTGGACATGTCGGAGTTGCAGGTATGTACACGTCATCTGCCCTTCAATCGTCGGTTCCTACGCTAAAAGATCATGCCAAATTTGTGGGGATTAGCGATTTGGTGCATTCTGTATGGGGCTGGAAGGGAACCCTCTTGCCAACACTACCATAGCGTCAAATGTGCGATAATACCTTCAGCTATAGCTTCAGCAATCTTTTTCTGCCCGCGATCCGCTGATAGCATAGCCCTGTCTTGTTCATTACTGATAAATCCTGTTTCTACAATTACAGCGGGATACTTGATCATGTTGAGAAGATAAAAGGGTTTTCCGTAAATCGTTTCTTTGTTTGTATAAAACAAGCGGTTTAATGAATGTTGAATCCGCTCTGCTAACAGATAACTGCCGCCTTCATCCTGATACAAAACAATTGGCCCTCGTTTGTCAGCACGCTTGGCCCAGTTTACATGCAGGCTTACCACCAGGGAGGTAGGAAGCTGTTCCGTGAGGCTTTTGCGCTGGGCCAGGTCTTTCAGATGTCTTGATTTGGATTGATGCCAGCGGTTATCGTCACTCAGGGCATAATCCTTGTCCCGATTCAAGACCGCTGGATAACCCTGCGAGCGCAAAATCAGGTACAGTTTTTGACCGATGGCAAGGTTGATATCCTTTTCCAAGAGGCCTTTGTGACTTGTTCCTCCATCCACACCGCCATGACCGACATCAATCAGGACAACGGGCTTGGCAAATGCATGATAAGGTAAATGTACGTTCGATTGACCCTCAGAGGTCTTGTTTGGTTTAGTGCTCTTTTGACTGGGCTGAGCGGCTGCATAAATATGGGTTGAAAATACAGAACTGCAAAGCAAAGATACACTTAATCCGAACGTTATCAGCCATATCCGGTCCCATTTTTGGTTTTGCACGTTCTATTCCTCCAGTGAATTCATTGATCGCAGTGTTGCTGCCTCATTATAATCATTCGTATCGGGCAACGATGACATTGGAAATAGTATGTTCCATTTATGGGCAACTATGCATAGTTATTCCGAAAGGGGTTAGACCTGTTGGAAAATGAGCAAGCTAGGTATATCTGCACTTAACACGTAAATCCGTTATTTCCAACTCACTTGAATGGAAATGGGAAGGGGCAGATGAAGGAGGCTATAAAATGGCGAAGGGTGACGAGTTGGTGACATACATTACGCAGCGGATAGTTCAGTATATCGAAACACCGCGCGATGTACGGCGCAGCCAAAAAAAGGCCAGGGAGCCGTGGCTGAACAAATGGTTTGGTATGCTGCCGCTCGCTCTTAAAATGTGGATTAAATCCGCACGCAGAGGACGAAGGGAACGATATTGAATCCAATCAAAGAGACCACAAGAGGCAATAGGGGATGCCGTTTGAGGCCTCTTTTTATGTTGAAGTGATCATTTCTTATGAAGGTAAATGATTGGCTAAAAGTCCAAACCATAGAATTCGCCTGACGACAATAACTGCTTGAGTGGTACAAATCGGGAGAGCCCATCGTGCTGGGATAAGGCATATAAAATGGGATGTGACGAATCATCAGGAGAGATCCAGGATTGGTATCCGTTAATAGATAAGGGCCCGCCAAAAACAAAGTTGATACCTGTGGCAGAAAATATAATTCGCGGTGATGTACGCAGGGTGTCTATAAATTGGTCTGCGCTATGAATGGAGAGCTTTTGCTTGGGCTGAAGCCATCCAAGATCGTCATAGGGATCAAAAGGGGCTGCCGTGAAAGCAACTGATTGTGCTTGTGTACCTAAAAAGTCGATTGTTAAAGGGGGGGTGTTATGGTGAAGCTTATGCTTCCAGCTCCCATCAGCTACTTCTAACGGTAACGGATCGCCGGTCATAGCATCAATACATATTTGGCTGCCTGTAGAGGAACGTACCAGCCAGTAGGCTAATAGCGGTTCCTCGTACATAGGTGTGATTTGCAGCTTGTCGGTAGATGAAAGTTCGGTTTCTGAGAGAGATTGAAGAGATTGGCGAAGTACGTCCATACTGTAAGGTCCCCCTGAACCGCTCCCGTATTCGTTGAGTTGATAAACGCCATTAGTATCTGTTCCAATAACCAAGTAGCCAATCGATTGTCCTGCACGGTTGACTTGAACAAGCCAACTATGGGTTCCAGGTCCAAGAGGGTGGTAGCTAAGCTCGGCATCTTTCCACTCAGCAAAAGGAGGCTGCGACGATAAGGATTGTATCATGCCGTCTGCGGCCTGTTTTAACCCCGAAGGCACACCTTGCTCTTGAACAGGGGAACCTGCAGAAGTGCCGCCTGGATGAAGGGATGAGTTGCTCGGCCCCGTTTCAGTCTGCTTTTGTTCCTGGGCTGGACTCGTGGATTCCACTGGGGAAACGCCAGAGCTTGCCTGGTAAAAGATGTTTGAACCTAAATTGTTGCTCTGGGCGGCTGAGGGAGCAGCATGAATAGAATTGAACGGACAGACTGCGGATAGACCGATCAAAACTGCTGCGAACATACCCACGCTATGGTGCCCGGAATGATTGTTCATCAATGCAATCCACCTTTCTGCCGGCTTGCTTGCCCCGGCGGAGGCATTTTTTTATCCAGCATACAGCTTGTCCGGTAAAAAGACTGCTGCACCTTGTCGGTGCAAAGCTTTTGACCATGTTCGTTTTTTGCTGTCGATAAATAGGGACAGGCTCAGCCAAGCTTGTCGTTCAAGTAGCGAAAAACCGGTCCAGTCTGAAGCACCATGTTACAAGCTGACGATACTTCTGCGGCTAGCCTGCGAAGGAACAAGAGATATTGGTTACCGCAGGTGAAATATCCCGCAATTAATGGCGGATACGAGTACCTTGGGCTCATATTGCCATACCATTTCTTTACGGCGGGTTTGATGCTGTTCCAGTATGACTTCTTTTTTTCCCTCTTCCTCGTTATCTCTCTGCTCCTTGATTAAATCCTCATAGTAGTGATCAATGACCTCCAGTTCCTCCCGCAGCCGTTCCCTTGCCTGTTCAGCCCAGCTATAATCTTGCTGCCGAAGCTGGTCGGTGAGGTAGCTCTCAAGTGCAGCTGAAGCCTCGGGAACAGTCAGCCTGGCAGGCTGGACATGCATATTGCCCGCCAATAGCGGACTTAGCTGCCGGGCTTCAAGCATGTCGCCAAAGTCGGACACGATCGTACCGCTTTTGAGTGAAATACCCAGCCAATGAAGTTCCTCTCGCTTCAAGTCACAGGCAAATTCAACTTTATAACAGACACCGAGCCAGGCTTCATAGACGGCGGGAGAACGGGCGGACAATTGCCGGGCATCAGGTTGTTCGAACAAATACACATATTTTCCCCCGTCCCGTGCGGCTTCAAAAATTTGATGCAGGCGACGGCTTCCATACTGCAGCTCCTCTTGCAGAATCCGCCCAGGCCCGAGTTGCGGTGAAGCTGGAACATGGCCGAAGTACCGGCCCATTACCTGGTCTTGAGCGGGATTACCGGCTGCCGGGACTGGCGGAGCCTGATTGGACAAACGTTCTTGTTCTGCCCGGTAGGTTTCCCTTTCAAAAATGAACGTGAAGGACATCGTTTGCGCCGGAACACCAGTACGCTCTACATAGCCCCAGTAATAGGGCCGGTTTGTCAAGGCTTTATCCGCTTCGGGCGAAAGCTTGACGGTTACATGGCAGGGTGATCTCTCGATGACGCTGCATCCGGTAGCTTCCAGATATGTGAGGACAAAACGCTGAATTTGCCGGGAATTCATGCTCAAATTAGCGACCTCCTTTCACACTGCGCCGGGCTTTGGCTGCAGGAGCTTGCTCCATTTCCTGCTTGATCGAATCCAGTGAGTGCCCGAGCTCTTTCATTTTCCGGCGGATCTCATCATCGCTGCTGGATTCAAGCATGATTTTGTACAGGCTTTTTTCTATCGATTCTTTTTTCTCGAATTTCTCAAGAATGATGTCCAGTCCGCCAATGACCAGCTCGAACATATTAATCTTTTCATGCAAGAGATTAAGGATATGCTCCTCAATGGTTCCGGTGGTGGACAGGTTGAAAATATGAACATCATGCTTCTGTCCAAGCCGATGCACCCGTCCGATCCGCTGCTCCACCCGCATGGGGTTCCACGGCAAATCAAAATTGATCATATGGTGGCAAAATTGCAGGTTGATGCCTTCACCGCCCGCTTCGGTAGCGATCATGACTTGAATGCGTCCACGGAACAGATCCATCATCCAATCCTTGCGGCCCCGGTTCATACCGCCCCGGTAAGGAACAGCAGATAATCCACGGTCACGGAAATAGTTCAGCAGGTACTCTTGTGTAGCCCGGTATTCAGTGAAAATGATCACTTTTTCGTTCATCTGACGGATCAGTTCAAGCGCTTTTTCTGCTTTGGAGTTGGCCTTGATCGCCTTAATATTTGCAACCAAATCCCAGACGCGATCTCGCAGTGGTGAGTCCGGCGCCATCTTTTTGGTCAAATTAACGAGCGTGACGAATACGGCATCCCGGCTGCTGCACACTTCCCGCTGAAGGGTAACGAGTGACAACATGCTGCTTAAATTTCCGCCATTTGCCTGATATTGCTCTTTGACAAAAGAGGTCACTCCATCATACAGCGCTTGCTCTTCCGGGGAAAGCTCCAAATGAATGTTAGAAACTTTTCGTTTGGTGAATTGAACCGGGCCTTCCCCGCGCCGATTACGGATCATGACTTTTGACAGCTCGTCCTTGAGCTGATCTTCATTTTTAGGCAGACGCTTATCTACAACGAAATTGGCTGCAAAATCGCCTTGTCTTCCCAGTTGGCCGGGCTTGAGCAGGGTGATGAGGTTAAACAGCTCTGACAGATCATTTTGGACAGGAGTTGCCGTCAGGAGCAAACAATATTTTTTGCGCAGCTTCATAATGAACTGGTAGTTGGATGTTTTTTTATTTTTCAGCTTGTGAGCTTCGTCGATAATGAGCAGATCATAATCGGTATCCAGCAGGATGCTGCTATGCGGCTCCCGCTTGGCGGTGTCCATCGAGGCTACGACAACCTCGGACGACCAGGAATGTGCCTTTTTCTGGGCGATAGCAGGAATGCCGAATTTGCTGTTCAGCTCACGCACCCATTGCAAAACGAGAGAAGCGGGAACAAGAATGAGCACTTTGGCAGCCAGTCCGCGAACCAGATATTCCTTGAGGATCATTCCGGCTTCAATCGTTTTGCCCAGGCCGACCTCATCGGCAAGAATGGCTCGTCCAGACATTTGAAACAGTACCTTTCGAGCCGTATCCAGCTGATGGGGCAATGGAGTGAGGTCTTGCAAATGCTGCAGACATTGAAGCTCATCAAAGCTCGGCACCAGCTTGGCTTTTTCCGCCTCGATCGCCAGCTGATACAGATTCCAATCTCCCCAGGGGCCTCCCTTGTGCAGGCGTTGGTCCAGCTCGTCCTGCCAGCTGCGGTCAAATTGCACGGGAACAGGCAATGGCGCTTGATTTTGTGTGTACGGGGAACTTGCCGATTTGGCTTTCATGATGATCCCTCCCTCCTGGTAGTAGCGCAGTTGAAGCTCTTGGCTCTGTCACATCTATGGCATCTATTTTGCGCAGATCGTAGATGTAGTATGGACGGAAAATGATAACTTCATAACAAGAGGGATGAAATCGTTTAGCTGCCCTCCATTAGCTTTTGGAGTTTGCTTTCCGTAGTGGATTGCGCGTTGGGTGTGTAAATGCTGCAGCGTAGCTCGGCGCCCCCCTGTACCTGCAGGGAGGTTAGGTCAAACAACATTTTGCCGACCTTGGCATGACGAAATTCAATGAGCACCTCCGGGGCGGAGCTTACTTCACTCTGATTCCAAAGCTCGTTAAATTCAGGGTAGACCTGGCTCATATTTTGTATAAATTGTGCATACCAGGGGTCTGCTACGTATTGTCCGTAATATGCACGGAAAATAGCAAGAAACCCTTTTACAAAATGCTCCCAATTCACCGCCAGGCTTTTAAACTCCTTTTTGGTAAAGAGCAGTTCAATCATATTGCGCTGCTCATGCGGCAGCTCGGCAAAATCCATAAAAACATGAGCTGCAGCGGCATTCCAGCCGACAATATGGCAGCGCCGATCTGAGATTATAGCAGGGCAGTATCGCAGCTCCTGCACGATCTTTTGCAATGAGGGGGAAATGACCGCTTGTTCTGCAGGAGCAGGCGGGCTGTGGAACCCGGCCTCAAGCGCCAAATCATACAAATATTTGCGCTCATCCGTGTTTAGCTGCAAGGCGGCAGCAATGGCGTCCAATACGGAGGGGGACACCTTGATATCCCGTCCCTGCTCCAGCCAGGTGTACCAGGTTGTACTCACACCAGCCAGCTGGGCAACTTCTTCTCTGCGCAAGCCGGGTGTTCTGCGGCGCGATCCATGAGGAAGGCCAGCCATATGCGGGTGTATACGGGCTCTTTTGGTTTTAAGGAAAACTGATAATGCCTCGAGGCGTCCTTCCGTTTTCATAGATATTTTCACTCCATTCATAGGTCAACGAGAATTGAGCATGTGCAACACTCTCGATAGTAGTGTTGATTATACCAGGATAAATAAAAACTTGTAATAGGATAAATCAAGGGTAAAATGAGGATTGTAAGTCAGTTATCGAGCAGGAGGAATGAATAACTTATGCAAAGAGTAGTGATTACAGGTATGGGTGTCGTTTCGCCACTGGGCAATGAAGTGGACACGCTCTGGAACAATTTGCTGAAAGGCAATTCAGGTATACGTAAAATTGATACATTCGAAGTGTCTGATTTGAAGTCACAAATCGCCGGGCTGGTACAGGATTTTGACGCAGAACAGCGATGGGGGCGTAAGGATGCCAGACGAATGGATCGGTTTACTCAGTTTGCATTGTATGCGGCAGAGCAAGCGCTGAAGGATTCGGCTTTGGATCTGGATCATATCAATCTGGAGCGCGTCGGGGTCTATGTGGGATCAGGAGTCGGCGGTTTGGACACGTTGGTAGACAATGTAGAAGTGATGCTTAACCGTGGTCCGGGCAGAGTTAGCCCAACACTGGTGCCGATGATGATCACGAATATGGCTGCTGCTCAAATAAGCATCGCGTTTGGAACGATGGGCCCTACGCTTTCTCCCGTTACAGCTTGCTCTATCGGAAATACCGCGATAGGAGAAGCGTTTCGGACCATCCGTACAGGGGATGCAGATATCATATTTGCCGGTGGAGCAGAAGCAGCGGTTACCCGGTTAGCCTTGGCCAGCTTTTCCAATGCGACTGCCCTGTCAACACGCAATGAGGAGCCCGCGATTGCGAGCCGGCCGTTCGACCAGAACCGGGACGGCTTTGTCATGAGTGAGGGGGCAGGCATACTGGTGTTGGAATCATTGGAGCATGCCATCGGGCGAGGTGCGGAAATTTACGGGGAAATCATCGGTTATGGAGCCAGCTCGGATGCCTATCATGTGGTTGCGCCGCATCCTGATGGAACTGGAGCTTATCTGGCGATGAAAGCGGCCCTCCATTCTGCACGTATCACTCCGGAAGAGGTGGACGTGATCAGCGCCCATGCAACGAGTACGTTGCCGGGGGATAAAGCTGAGACCCTTGCAATCCACAAGTTGTTTGGCGACTATGCCTACCAAATTCCGATTACCGCGAATAAGTCCATGTTAGGCCATATGCTGGGAGCTGCGGGTGGCGTCGAAGCGATTGCGCTAGTACAAAGCCTGCGGGAAGGCATTATACCGCCCACGATGCACCTGGACAACCCAGACCCGGCTTGTGATCTGGATTATGTGCCTCACCAAGCGCGCAAGGCGTCATTAAATATCGGGTTATCCAATTCCTTCGGCTTCGGCGGTCATAATGCGGCCATAGTGATGAAGCGCTATGAGCCATAAGTGTAAAGAGTGATTAAAACCTCAGGCATTCTATCCAACTGGATGGAATTCTTGAGGTTTTTTATTTCGAGAAACAACATTCATTTTAGATAAGAGATAGAGTAATATGAAGGAAAATATTTCTATGAAGATTGTGGTAAATCAGTTAAAATAGTTCAATGACATAAAAATAAAGGAGTATAAAGATGAATTTTAAAGAAACTGTAACAGAGTTCTTACTCTTTAAAGAAATGGATCAGTCCAAAAATCCATAGGATATTATAAAGACTTGATGATTTTTTACGATTATTTAAAATCGAAGGATGTGACTGATAAAAATATAAATGAGTTTGTAAAGGGACTGAATACCAAGTTTAATTATCAAACTAATACTATTAACTGGAATTCCTTATCGTGAAATAATTAAAATTCAAGTAAGTAGTTATAACAGTACGTTTGGTTCATTTAAAATTGATGAATTATGTATAAGATTGCCTAAACGCTTGATTGTCCAATTTAATAGTTATATGGAATTGAGAGAAAAGTTAGCTAAAGTGAATGAATTATTTATACAGTTTGAAGGCTGTGAACTTTTGGTTAAGACTGACTATGTAACGTATTGGTTAAAGCGGTTATCAGGAAGACAGGATGTAACGGGAATAATAAAATATGCTATTGTCCAAATGATGACTAATAATATTAATCAATTGGCGATAGAGAAATTCACTAAAGTTGGGGATAAAATAATAAAAGCTTGTAAAGAACAATATTTAAAGGATCAAGGAATTTCATTACATGTAGATTTAGATTCGAAAATAAGAAGATCAAAAATATTTGAAATTCTATGAGAACTCCATAGATGTAATAGATTTTATATTATGCTGAAGTTAAGTTTTGCTATTAGTATAGTAATGCTATAGCTGAAAAGTAGCGAAGAGGACGGAATCGTTCAGGAGAAGCGTAAGCGTTCGCCTTTGCTTTTGGATTTTCACCCTTTAAAAAATAGTTCAGGAAATTCAGAGGCAACAGCGATCGAAGGAATGATCCGTTCGCGTAGCGGGCATTAATGTAAATATTTATTTAGCGCACAAAAATTGTGTTCAATTTAATGAAAGGCTTGGAAAAATGAAAATTGACCGATTGCTTTCTATCGTCATTTTGCTGCTGCAAAAAAATAGAATACAGGCGAAGGAACTTGCCGATTTGTATGAAGTTTCGATCCGGACGATCTATAGGGATATTGAAGCAATCAGCATGGCAGGTGTCCCGGTGGTGACCTTTCAGGGAGCAGGTGGAGGAATCGGCCTGATGGAAGGGTACCGTCTGGACCGCAGTATACTGACAGATCATGATATCAAGGATATTGTCATGGGGCTGCAGAGCTTGTCCTCATCGCTCGGCGGTCCGAATGTGTCGCAGTTGCTTAACAAATTTGAAAGTATCGTTCCAGCATCTGAAAAAGAGCAATTTCGTGTCCGCACCACTCAGTTCATCGTTGATCACTCCGGCTGGGGAAATCAGGCTGCGCAGGAAAGCAAATTGATCAAGGTAAAAGAAGCGATAAGCCAAGCACATACGATCGCTTTTACCTATCGAAATGCGGAAGGAGCACTCACGGAGCGGAATGTCGAACCGCATACGCTCGTTTTGAAGGGGCAACAATGGTTTATGTACGCTTATTGTCGCGGCAGGGAGCAGTTCCGTCTGTTCAAGCTATCCCGTATGAGTAATCCTGTAGTGACCGAGACGGCTTTTACCCGCAGAGATCTTTCCTATGAGGTGCTGCCATGGAATGAGGGCCGGACGGCAGCGTCCAGAGCCGTACAGCCGTTTATATTACAATTTAACCGCAAATCCAGGCATCTGGCGGAGGACTGGTTTGGTGTGGAAGCATTAAACGAGCAGGAGGAAGGAATCTATACGGTTTCAGTCCCGTTTCCCGAAGATACGTGGGTGTACGGATTTATTCTAAGCCTGGGACCCGATGTGATTGTCAGAGAACCAGCCCATTTGCGAGCCAAGATTCGGGAGATGGCGTTGCGTATTGCGTCTAATTATGAGGATAACCAGAAAATATAAGGACATGCTGGATTAAAGCAAGCGAAACCTGACGGATAGCTGTCAGGTTTGTTTCGTTATACTGGTTGCATATCAGATATCAGTTAGCGAAGGGAGCTTAACAGAAATGGATAAAATATGTCAAAGCTGCGGTATGCCGCTGGAGCATGAGGAGCAATATGGAACAGATGCACAGCATGCCAAAACAGATGAGTATTGCAAATATTGTTACAAGGAAGGTGTATTTGTACAACCTGATTTGACCATGGAGGAAATGATTCAGCAGTGTGTGCCTATCCTCGTAAGGGAGGGGATGCAGGCAGAAGAGGCGGATACGATGCTGCGCAATTACCTGCCGAACTTGAAGCGGTGGCGTTCTTCAGCGGATACGCGGCTTCATGGGGAAGGGCCGATTCGGGAGGAATGTCGGGGAGCTATTCGTTTGGTCGGGCTGAAAGCACGTACGAACAATCTCAATGAACAAACATCCGGCGGGATCATTCCCAAGATGTGGGGGCGTTTTTGGAGTGAAGATGTGCCTGGCCGGATCAGAGGTCATGAAGGACAAGCTTCCGTCTATGGTTGTTATACCGATTATGAAAATGGAGCCTTGGGGGACTATACTTTTTTTATCGGAAAGGAAGCGGCTGTGGATTTCCAGACTCCTGACGATCTGGAGGAGCTTGTCATTCCGGCAGCGCGTTATGCCGTTTTTCAGGCATCAAAAGAGCCCGCTTCTGTTATCGGTGTGTGGCAGACCATCTGGCAGTGGGCGGTAACGGGACAAGCGGAGCGGACCTATACTGGTGATTTTGAAGTATATGGTGGCCCGGATGAACCTGTTTTGATTTACATTGCGATCAAGTGATAAATGTTGTGGTGACGAATCGTTAAGGGGCAGGCAGCCTGCTGTTAGGAACAGTCGCTGGTTATGTATCCATGGTTCCATATATGATGAAAGAGGTCCATCAATTGGCGACAAGTCTGATCGGAATCGGCGTCCTGTTTCCCGGGACAGTCAGTGTGGTTCTGTTCGGAATCATCGGCGGTATATTGGTCGATAAATCAGGGACGGCATTCACGATGCTGCTCGGCTTATGCATGATCGGCACCAGCTTTTTGATTGTCTCATTGTTTCCGGATCAAACGCCATGGCTTGTTTCGGGTACCATGGTTCTGACATTCGGCGGACTTTCGTTTGTGAAAACTGTCATATCCGCCAGCGTAGCTGGAGCCTTGAGTACCGAGGAATCCGGTTCGGGCATGGGCTTGTTGAATTTTGCCTGCTTTCTGGCCGAAGGGATTGGAGTGGCCACGGTTGGCGGCTTGATGACAAAACCATGGCTTGCTTCCCCTCTGCTTCCGACTGTGACCAAGGCAAACGCGTTTCATTACAGCAACCTGGTGCTAATCTTTATTGCAGCTCTGGTCATAGGAGGACTCGGCTTTCTTTATGCATATGGCAGCCGCAAAAATCATGCATAACCTGTCTTTCTATTTAGCCAGTCTTTTTTAATCAGAACCTGTGAGAAACATCAGTAGCGTAAGACACCGTGCATGTATCGGTAAAAAAAGCACGGCTGCTGCCTGATGTTTCGCCTCAGCAAGTCCTGCCTTTACGCTGGTTAGAGGCGTTTCAAGAATACGCCGATGCGCTCCAAAGCGATTTCCAGCTGTTCTCGCGACGATGCGTACGAGCAGCGGATAAAGCCCTCGCCTCCCGGTCCGAATGTGGAACCGGGAACCGTAATAACTCCTTCTTCTTCCAGCAACCGCTTGGCAAACTGCTCTGAGCTTAACCCTGTGTGCGCAATGGAAGGAAAAGCGTAGAAGGCACCGCTCGGTTCATGACATGGAAGGCCTGTCTGACGCAGGCCTTCAACAAACCATGTTCTGCGCAGATTGTAGGATTCCATCATGCGGTCTTTTTCCTCCAGCCCGTTGCGCAGGGATTCAATGGCTGCAATTTGTCCGATAATAGGAGCACACATGGCGGTATATTGATGAATCTTCAGCATGGCAGCAATGAGCTCTTGCGGGCCGCAAACATAACCGACCCTCCAGCCAGTCATTGCAAATGCTTTGGAAAAGCCGCTGATGAGCAGTGTCCGCTCCTTCATTCCCGGCAGAGCAGCGAAGCTTGTATGTTGCTGCCCGTAGGTCAGTTCAGCATAAATCTCGTCGGATATGACGACCAGATTATGCTCCTCAACCAGGCGAGCGATAGGTAGCCAATCCTCATAGGTCATAATCCCGCCTGTCGGATTGTTCGGGTAACAGAGAATAAGCACCTTGGATCGTGGGGTCAGCTTGGCCTTGAGCGCTTCGGCTGTCAGCTTGAACTGCCGGTCAGCAGAGGTTTCGACCGTTACGGTATGCCCTCCGTTCAGGAACGTAATAGGCGCATATGAAATGTAACATGGAGCCGGAATGAGTATTTCATCGTGCTCTGCAATCAGGGCACGCAGCGCCAAATCCAGCGCTTCACTGCTGCCGATGGTTACCATGATTTCATTCACCGGGTTGTAGGACGTGTTAAAGCTGTTATTGAGATATCCGGCAATTTCCTCACGAAGCTCGGGAAGACCGGCATTTGGTGTGTATGAGGTTTTTCCATTTTCGAGAGCTGTGATACAGGCCTGTCTAACGTGTTCAGGGGTCACAAAGTCCGGTTCACCGACGCCAAGTGAGACGATATCTTTTCGACCCGTACGATATTCAAAAAACTTGCGAATGCCTGAAGGCGGCATTTCCCTTACTGCCGGAGTTAAAAAATCAGTTATAAATGATGCTGTCGATACGTTCGTCATGTTGATTTCCTCCTTATAAAAAACAAAAAAACCCGCCCCTGTAAAAGGGACGAGTATATACCCGTGTTACCACCCTAGTTTCATTCCATGCGAAATGACACTCTGTCCACGTATCCATCAATACGTGTTCCGGTTAACGCTGGAAAGGCGGCAGAGCTTACTGCTGGTTCAGCCCGCTTCTCGGAGATGGCGTTCGGCTACCCTCGGAATGTTGGCTTTCACCTGCCCCAACTCTCTGCAAATCCGCTGTGTATGTAGCTTACTCGTTCTCGTCATTGAAATTTGTTGCCGTATCAAGTTAGGTGTAATTATAAGCACAACATTTCAAGATGGCAAGTCTTTTTTTATAAAAAGCCGCTACAGGTGTCTTCCCCGTGCACATGATAAAGCACACGCACAAGCAAGTCCTGACTTAAATTGCCGAATCCTTTGCCGAAAATGGTGAGCCCGCCTTTGTTTTTCGACTGATCGGATACGGATAAGCGTAGTGTAATATGACTTTTATAGTTAAGGCCAATATCGTTTATTGTGACCTCTGATATGCGGCATCCGCCAATGAAGCTGCCATGCTGGTTGATGCGAATTAATTTGATCACCCCGTACTGATTCAAATGCGGAGGCCACCAGTCGGGATTCAGAACCCCCGGCACGTCCCCAGAATCTCCGGTGCTGGTCCAGTGTCCAATCGGGATGCCATTGATATGAAAATAAATATCGGAAGGATATTCCTCGCAATATCCCGGTGCTTCCGAGCCCAGCTCTGCGGAGAATTGAATTTAAGTAATTCGAGGATTTGAATACGAATTTTGGAGCCTAGTGCTTTGAAAATATCTAATCCAGACATTAAGTCATTAATATAAATCATATCTATAGATCTTTCTTATCTACAAAAAATGTAATGTAAGCGCTTATAATTCTTACTTTAATTTATGTTAAAATAAAATGTCAAAAACAACCTTATTTTTATGAACATATCTTACTTAAGTTATTTTGTTGCTGTATAAAAACGAAAATAGACGTGAATACGATCTCATTTTAGCTTTGGTACGCTTCAATCCAATGTTTTATATTTATTTAAAAGGGTTTATAAATGCATTGACGAATCGTAGAAGAGCATGCTATATTTTGTTTGTAAACTAATTCATTATTGATAAAGTAAAATGTTAATTATATGGTGCATGAGAGGGATGATAATCACAGTGTCAATGAACAACGGTTTATGCCGCACAAGTAAAGATAAAGCCGGGTTGTGTAAGATTATTTTAGCGCTTATTGTATGCGGTTTCATTTAATTTTTAGGAGGGGTCGAGTTGAGAAAGAAAAAAGGTTTTGCGCTAGCAATGGTTGTTCTGTTGTTGATGGTTGCTGCACTGGCTGGCTGTGGGGGAGGCAGCTCCAGCAGTGATGGCAGCAAGGAATTGACGTTCATGTTCCGTGGTGGAACGGATGAGCAGAAGGCTTACAGGGATGTGATCAAGAAATTTGAAGAGGAGCATCCTGGCGTGAAGGTTAAAATGGTCGTGACGTCAGCAGATCAGTATGCGACAAAGCTTAGAGCTGCCATTACAGGTAATAGTCTTCCGGATGTCTTCTATTTTGCCCCTGGAGATTTGAAAGCATATGTCAATAGCGGCGTGCTGAAGGATCTGACACCTTACATTGAGAAGAGCAAGGATATAAATCTGGATAACATTTGGAAATATGGTGTGGATTTATACCGCTATGACGGTAAAATGGCTGGTCAAGGCAATATCTACGGTATGCCGAAGGACGTGGGGCCATTCGCACTTGGCTACAACAAAACCATGTTCGAAAAAGCAGGCCTTCCCGTACCTGACAAGGATAAACCATATACATGGGATGAGTTTATCAAGGTCAGCCAGCAGTTGACCCAAGACACCAATGGTGATGGAAAACCGGATCAGTACGGTACAGGGTTTAACGTTCAGTGGGCATTGCAGGCTTTTGTATGGAGCAATGGAGCGGACTGGCTAGACGCGAGCAAAACGAAGGTAACGATTGATGATCCGAAATTTGCGGAAGCGCTTCAGTTTTTTGCCGATATGCAAAACAAATATAAAATTACGCCTGGTATCGAGCAATCACAAACGCTGGACACATATCAGCGCTGGATGAAGGGCGAAATGGCATTTTTCCCTGTCGGTCCTTGGGATATGAGTACATTTGAAAAGCTGCCTTTTGAATATGATTTAATGCCTTACCCGGTTGGCTCGACTGGCAAACCAGCAACATGGATTGGCTCTTTGGGGATCGGTGTTTCTTCTAAAACCAGATATCCGGATGAAGCAGCCGAATTGGTTAACTATTTGACGACTTCCAAAGAAGGTATGAAGCAGCTCGTTAACGCAAAGGTGCAAATTCCGAATCTGCTGGATATGGCAGACGAGTGGGTGAAGGATACCAAAACCAAACCTAACAATAAACAGGAATTTATTGATATTGTAAAAGATTATGGGCGTGCATTGCCAGGTAACTATACGTATAACGCGGAATGGTACGATATTTTCTTCACAGACATTCAGCCTGTGCTGGACGGTAAAATTACAGCAGTCGATTATGTGAAGCAGGAACAGCCAAAGATGCAGAAACTGCTGGATAAAGCGGTGGAGCAAGAGAAAAAATCACAGAAATAAAATGTAGATAACGGATAAAGGATGGTGTTAGCGGCTGATATCATGCTGCTGGCATCATCTTTATTCCAAATCAGAAACAGAGGTGAGCCCTGTGATAACCAAATCTAATCTCTATCGCAAAGAGAAGATATATGGATATTTATTTATCCTTCCTCCTATTCTCGGTTTGCTAATCTTTACGTTGTTCCCGTTTGTCTATTCGTTTTACGGCTCTTTTACAGACTGGGACGGATTAGGACAAATGAACTTCGTTGGCTTCGATAATTTCAGAGATTTATTTACCGATGAACTGTTTTATAAATCGATGTATAATACGCTTTTTCTAATGCTCGGTATTCCGATTGGCCTTGTGTTAGCTTTGCTGCTGGCATTGGGGCTGAACCGCGGCATTCCAGGTACGACAACCTTTCGTGTAATCTACTATATCCCGGTTATTTCTTCTTTGGCGGCCGTTTCTATTATGTGGAACTGGGCATATAACGGAGACTACGGTCTGGTGAACCAATTCCTCGATTTATTCGGTATTAAAGGTCCCAACTGGCTGATGGATAAGGATACAGTTAAGCCTGCCTTGATCCTGATGACGGTGTGGAAAGGTCTTGGCTACACAATGCTCCTGTATTTGGCAGCCCTGCAAAGCGTATCCCGCTCTTATTATGAAGCAGCAGAGCTGGATGGAGCGAGCGGATTCCAAATGTTCCGCGACATTACCTGGCCAATGGTAAAACCGGTAACCTTTTTCCTGGTCGTAACCAATATCATTGGCGGCTCGCAAATCTTTACTGAAATGAACATTATGACGCCTACAGGTGGTCCGGAATATTCATCCGCCTCCATCGTTTTCTACATTTGGGATAAGGCATTTAAAAACCTGCAAATGGGATATGCTTCCGCGATGGCTATGATTCTCGGCATCTTCATTTTTATCGTAACTTTGATTCAATTCAAAATGAATGAAAAATCTTCTTTTGATGGAGATTGATTTTCGCGGAAAGGAGTGAGTCTGATTTATGTCCCATAGTCAAAGAACGAAACTTACCAATACGATCATTTTTATTGTGCTGGCGATTGGAGCGATTGCGATGATTGTGCCGCTGCTGTGGATGCTGTCTACTTCGGTGAAGGAAAAACAGGATGTTTTTGCTCTTCCGCCGGTATGGATACCAGAGGTATTCCAGTTTGATAAGTACAAGGAAATTTGGGAAGCAGGACCTTTGTTAAGTGGGATCAAGAACAGCGTAATCGTCGCTGTAAGTGTTACGATTGTCGGCACCTTTACCTCCAGTGTGGCTGCCTTTGCCTTTGCAAAGCTGAGATTTCCACATAGAAACAAACTGTTTCTTGCACTTATCGCCTCCATGATGATTCCCTATCCAACCGTGATGATTCCACAGTTTATGATGTTTTCCAAGCTCGGTTGGGTAGATACACTGTTGCCTCTGATTGTTCCCGGTTTGTTCGGGAATGTAGTTATGATCTTTTTCCTGCGGCAGTATTTGCTTAGTGTACCGAATGCCATTATCGAAGCAGCCAAAATTGACGGAAGCTCTTATTTCCGGCTCTACTCGTCCATTACGTTCCCGCTCATTAAGCCGGCAGTTGCGGCCCAGCTTATTTTGTGGTTCATGGGCATCTGGAATGATTACTTGGCGCCGATTATTTACCTGAACTCACCGGAAAAGCAGACATTGCAGCTGGTTATAGCGAATTTTAATGCGACTTACGCCATTCAGACGGACTATCCGCTCATTATGGCAGCTTCCATTATTGCGTTGTTACCCGTATTGATGATATTCCTTATCTTCCAGAAACAAATTATTGAATCGGTTGCGATCTCTGGTGTCAAAGGGTAGTGGATACATGGAAGACACCGAGGAACGAAACCAGTCGATCACAAGATGGAATCCATAGAGGAAGGGGGAGAAGAACAGTTATGGACAGGGCAACGGAGGACGGTGCTGTGGAAGGGCCTTACATTGTGTACAATCCGGTCTTCCGTAAATATTATTTGTTCGTCTCTTATGATTCTCTGTTTGAGGATTACAATGTGCTTGTTGCCCGCTCGGTTTCGATTATGGGACCTTACATGGATGTGAATGGACATGATATGGCAGACACCGGTTATTTGCCTCAATACGAGATTGGCAACAAGATCGTGTCGCCAGACGCTCGTTTTTACAGGCATGAATCATAAGGGAATTTCAATTTGGGGCGGCGTATCAGCAATAACAAACCCCAAAATAGAGCTGAACTTTAGAAAATACATATGGAAAACGGAGCAGGCGGAATGGTGCTGGACAAGCGGAGCGGTCGCCTTTGCCTCGGAATTTTCTCCCTTAATAGTACATTCAGGAAATTCGGGGGCAACAGCGATGGTAAGCACCATCCGTCTGCGTGGTGGTGCTTCATGTGAATCTTAAGTTCAGCTTGCAAATCACATATTACACATAGAGGAGAGAAGAACCATGAATCAACCAGTATCTTTTATGAATCCGGTCATTGAGCAGCGGGCAGACCCTTGGATTTACAAGCATAGTGACGGATACTATTATTTTACCGGATCTGTGCCGGAGTATGACCGCATTGAGGTGCGGCGGGCACGAACCATTCAAGACTTGAGAACAGCAAAACCTGTAGCCGTGTGGCACAAATATGAAACAGGTCCATTAAGCGCAAACATTTGGGCACCGGAAATTCATTATATTAACGGAAAATGGTACATTTATTTTGCAGCAGCTCGTACAACCGAAACGAAGGAAGGTCTGTTCGATCACCGGATGTTTGTACTGGAAAATGATTCTGCCAACCCGCTGGAAGGAGCATGGGTGGAGAAGGGACAGATCAAAACCCGTTGGGAATCGTTCGCACTTGATGCGACAACTTTCCAGCATCATGGGGTGCTGTACTATGTATGGGCTCAGAAGGACCCGGACATTGTCGGAAATTCCAATCTGTATATCTCTGAAATGAGTAACCCGTGGACGCTTCGCGGCGAGCAAGTGATGATCTCTACCCCGGAATATGACTGGGAGGTCATCGGCTTTAAGGTGAATGAGGGAGCGGCGGTTCTGAAACGGAACGGACGTATCTTTATCAGCTATTCGGCCAGCGCCACTGACCACAATTATTGTATGGGTCTGCTGACGGCGGATGAGAATGCGGATTTACTCGATCCGAAATCGTGGACGAAGTCGCCTGTGCCGGTATTCTGTACCAATGAGGAAACAGGCCAATTCGGGCCAGGTCACAACAGCTTTACAGTAGCGTCCGACGGTAGTGATGTTCTCATATATCACGCCCGCAATTATAAGGAAATTACAGGCGACCCGCTGTATGATCCGAATCGCCATACACGCGTTCAGCCGTTGAACTGGAATAAGGATGGAACACCTGATTTTGGTATTCCAGTGCCAGATGGTATAACAGACGTATAATTTTACTGCGCATAACAAGGATAATAGGACATGCTCTGAGCTTAAAGCTGGAGGATGTCTTTTTTTTCTTTTAGGAGAAGTATGAAAAAAGCTGGATTGATAAAAATGTTTAATATTTTCCACGGGATAGAAGCAGCAAAAGTATGGTAAAGTGTAGCTTAAACAAGACAAATCCTAACGTTTTTTTCCAAAGTCTCATGTGCATACCGAATCCGAATCACACGAGGTGAGAAAAATGCTGCAATCGTTAAAAGCCATTGCTAACTATCGGAAAGAAAATGATCTGGTCTGGGATGCTCCGACTTGGCTGAAGATCCTCGTTTCGGCTGAAGAGCGTATTGTCAATCTGGAACGCTTCCGTTCCATAGGAGAGCTAAAGGATTCCAATCCTGTACTGGATTATGTGGAGCGTACGTTGCTTATATTGGACGGACTCCCATTGTCTTTCTGGATTAAGGAGCTGCTGGAGAATGTGCTGGTATGGTCTGAGACGTCCAAAGGGGGCACAGGCCGTGAACGGCTGCGCTGGCAGCAGGAGGGGATTAATTTATTTGTGCATAATATTGGCTCCTCCCAGCTATATGTCAGACAGGCTCAAGCAGAGTTCCCAGCGTACCCGCGCAACAGCATGATCCGGATTTTGATTGAGACGCATGGACTAATCGGGCAGTATATACGGGGCGAAATTCCTTTTTCGGAAAATCGGGCTTTGCTGGAAATTACCCGCAAGGGCTGGCTAAGCTCCGAGGAACTGGAGCTTGTTTTACGTGCTCTGAACGAATGTATTATCGCCGGGGTGGACCCTGATCTATGGGAGCAGGTTCGTGGTGAGGTAGAGCAGTTGATCGGCTGGATTGCATGGGATAACGTGCCTGTGGTGTGGGGCGTAAAAGAGCGGCTCAAGCGACTGCGATCCGTTTCTATTCGTGAAGGGGAGCCGTTTGAACAGGGATACGCAGAGCTGGAGCGTGAGCTGAATGTAGAAAAGGCGCTTGCTCCGCTGGAGAATCGCACGCTTTGGTATGTTGAGTCGGCTTTGCAGGATTTTTCGCTTCAAGAGATGGTTAAGGTATTTTTGCTCACATTGAGAGATAGTACAGGGCAGGAGCAGCCAGCTGCGGTCCGTCATATCAGCTTTGAATCTCTCATGAACACGATGTATTATGACTATCGTGGTGTCAAGAAGATTAATGTATACAAAAAACGAATGATTGAACAATATTTAGGTGCGCTGGCCTGGCAGGATGTTTTAAAAGGAAAGCGCGAACATAACCCGCATTTGAGTGTGATTGTAGAGCATAAGGAGGAGCTGCCTAGCACCGTTTTTTTCAATTTTGCCTTTTCATCTGCGGCCGAGAAGCTGATTGACTTTTGTATTGAAGCCGAAAAAACGCCTCTGTATGACAAAGCGGTGCTGCTGCTGTTCGATCTGTTCGGATTACGGCGTGATGTTTATGATCGTTTTCACAATGAGGAGACGTATCTTACAGAGATGAACCGGACCACAGATTACAAAAGAGTCATTCTGGATTACATCATCGGAACCCGCATACTGGATATTGGACCTGGCGGGGGCGTGCTGCTGGATCTGATCGAACAGGAAAGGCCGGATGCCAAGCCGCTGGGTCTTGATATCTCTGTGAATGTAATTGAGGCACTAAAACGGAAAAAGCATTCGGAGGGGCACCGCTGGGATGTGATCAAAGGGGACGCGCTTCGATTAGAGGAATTTGTGGAGGCGGAAAGCATGGACACCGTCATTTTTTCTTCCATACTCCACGAGCTGTATTCTTACATCGAACGAGATGGAACCCGGTTCAATCCGCAAACGGTGGCGACTGCTTTGCAGAGCGCCTATCGTGTGCTGGCACCCGGCGGGCGGATCATTATTCGTGATGGCATCATGACCGAACCGGCAGAACAGCGCAGACGTATCCGGGTTCTGGAGCAGGATGGGATGGAATGGCTGCTGCGAGGTTATTTTACTCCCTCTCAGTATGAGGAATGCATTCGCAGCACACTTGGACCACAGGCGATGATACGGGTGAGCCGCCACTATTTACAAGAGGGGTATACCGATGCGTTGTCCGGGCGTATTGAGTTGACGGATGAACAGGGGCAACCGGTTCCTTTGCCAGACAGTACCTGTCTGATCGTGATTGAGAAGCCGCAATAGGACTGGAATTAGCGTTAACCGGACAGCTCTGTTTTTCTTAACAAGTTTTGCATATAATACAGGTGGAGTGCCTAGTGAATGACAATAAAGGAGCTGTGTTGAAGATGTCAAAACGTTTAATTCCTTACATCACCATGGATGGAAATGCAAAAGAAGCGATCGAATTTTATGAAAAAGCATTGGATGCGCAACAGCTTTTTGTTCAAACCTTTGGCGAAATGCCGGAAAACCCGGATTTTCCGATTCCGGAAGAGGTCAAAGGACGTATCGGACATGCTACCCTTAAAGTCGGTGAGACCGAGCTTATGTTTTCCGATACCTTTCCCGGGTCGCCGTTTAGCAGCGGAAACCAGGTGAGCATCTGCATTACAACCGACAGTGTGGAGCAAGCCCAAAAAATGTTTGATGCTCTACAGCAAGGGGGACAGGTAGGCATGCCCTTGCAAGAAACCCACTTTAGTCCGGCCTACGGGAATGTAACGGACAAGTTTGGGATCACATTCCAAATTTTCACGGAAGCTCGACCTTAAAAATGGAAAACGGTCAGATCAAGCTATCTTGGCGATCTGGCCGTTTTTTGCGTGTATGCTATTTTTCCATGTTCACGAAGGAATGTTGAGCCGTTTTTTATTCGTCAAAATTAAAATCATCATCTGTCAGCGGCTCTACATTCATTGCACGTACATACCCGTTTCCTTTTTTGGAAAAAAAGTCATGCTGCTTGGTGTGAGTGCTGATGCCGTTGAATACGATCGGGTTCACCTCTTCGTCTTCAAACAGCGGATCGAAGCCCAGGTTCATCATGGCTTTGTTGGCATTATAGCGTAAAAAGACTTTCACATCATCAACTAATCCGATAGGAGCGTAAATTTGCTCCGTGTATTGTTCTTCGTTGTTGTGCAGATAGCGCAGCAAGCCTACCAGCGTCTGGTAGAGATCGCGTTGCTCTTCCTCGTCCAGTTCTGCATAAATCTCCTGTGCCAGCACACCAACATATACACCGTGAATGCTTTCATCCCGCAAGATCAGGTCTATAATTTCTCCGCTGCATGTCAGCTTGCCCTGGCCTGCCAGGTAGAGAGGATAGAAGAAGCCGCTATAAAATAAATAGCTTTCCAGCAGTACCGAGGCCGCCATCGCGAGATACAGGTCTTTTGGAGTGTGGATGTTCATATAATATTGCCGAATGGTTTCCGCTTTGGTCTGCAGATACGAATTTTCTTCTACCCAGCGAAACACGCCGTCAATTTCTTCTGTAGAAGCCAGTGTGGTAAAAATGCTGCTGTACGACTTGGCATGAATTTGCTCCATCATCGCCATGAAGCTGAGTACGGCTTTACGCTGAAGCCCATCCACATGCTCCATAATTTGCGGCATACCTACCCCGCCTTGAATGGTATCCAGCAGTGTCAAGCCGCCCAGCACCTTCATGTAGGCTTCTTTTTCAGTATCACTGAGGGTCACCCAGGTCATTTTATCGTCAGACAGCGGAATTTCGTCGTCCGTCCAAAATTGCATGATGTTCTGATTCCAGAACATGAGTGTGAAATCATCGTCCGAGCGATTCCAGTTTACAGCTTGTATACCTGTCATAGTTTAGCATTCTCCCTTCAGCTTGCGAGATTCCCGGAATCACAATGAAATGATGCAGGCGAATCATCGTATGCTTGACATACGGAAGCTGCATCCGCATGACTGTGATCTATCCCGAAATGGGCTGAACCTCACGCTGGATACAGCTTCGAAATGAAAAGCATTTTTATATCATAGATTTTTAATCTCTATCATATATATCCTGCTTTAGATTGAGCAGGTAAGGCACTCCTCCACAGACAGCTTTTTGGTACGTGTGTAGTACAACGATTTTAGTCCTTTATGTGCAGCATACAGGTAGGAGCGGGCTAGCTGGCGTGTTGTCACGTCACTGTTCACATGCAGCACGGTCGAAATTCCCTGGTCCACGTGAGGCTGGATTTCGGCAATCAGGTCGATGACTTTGAACTGATCCATTTGGTATGCAGATTTATAAAAGAACACATTATCCCTTTGCAAATAAGGCATTGGATAGTATGTCGTTGAATTGGCATAAGTACGTGTTTCAATCTGTTCAACAATCGGCATCACGCTGGAGGTCGCATTTTGAATATACGAAATGCTGGCCGTCGGCGCAATCGCCATACGATAGGCGTGGTACAGACCATTTTTCATGACATCGGCTTTCAGCTTGTCCCAATCGGCCGGAGTCGGAACATAAATACCGCTGAACAGCGCTTGTACACGTGCGGTAGTCGGACGGTAATCTGTATTCAGGTAACGTTCAAAATACACGCCTGTCCCATAATCCGATTCCTCGAACCCGTAAAAGCTTTGTCCGGTCGCTTTGGCGATTTCCATACTTTTCTCTATGGAATGGTAGTTCATGGTCATAAAGAAGGTGCGGACAAAATCCTTCGCTTCATTGCTTTCATACGCGATTTTATTTTTGGCAAGGTAACCGTGCAAATTCATGACGCCCAGACCCACGGAATGCATTTCACGATTCGCTTTGGCAACCCCTGGTGCATTAGCAACTTGCGTCATATCGCTAACCGAGGTGAGTGCAATCATGCCCTCATGAACGGATTCGCGGATTTTGCCATGCTCCATGACATTGACAATGTTAAGAGAAGCCAGATTGCAGCTGACATCGCGACGGATGGTATCTTGCTGGCCATAATTTGCAATTTCAGAGGTTTCCTGCAACTGGAATATTTCCGTGCACAGATTCGACATCTTGATTTGACCCACGTTTTTAAGGGCATGTGCCTGATTGGCGTTACTTTTGTTCATAATGTATGGATATCCGGATTCCAACTGGATCATGGCAATTTTCGTCAGCATGTCACGTGCGCTCATCGCTATTTTTTTCTTTACCCGATCATCGGCGAGCAACGTATCGTACATTTCGTCCAGATCCATGTCGTCCAGATGCGTTCCATAAGCCTTGTACACACTGTATGGAGCAAATACATGCAAGGGTTCATTATCCTGAGCCAGCTTGTAAAAGCGATTCGGCACAAGCAATCCGATGGAGAGGGTTTTGAGACGCACTCTTTCGTCCGCATTGATTTTTTTACTATCCAGGAACTCCAGTACATCCCAACCGAAAATGTTGTAGTACGCCGCGCCAGAGCCCTTACGCTGTCCCATTTGATCCGCGTAGGAGAAGCCGTCTTCCATCAGCTTCAGCACAGGCATAATGCCTTTGGCTGCACCTTCTACGCCTTTGATCGCTTCGCCGCGCGACCGCAGCTTCGACAGGTTGACTGCGACACCGCCACCGATTTTTGACAACTGCATGCATGTGTTCAGCACGTAGTTGATGGAATTGAGCGAGTCGTCCATTTCGAGCAGGAAGCAGGATACCAGCTCTCCACGGCGGCTTTTGCCTGCATTCAGGAAGGTTGGTGTGGCTGGCTGGAGGCGCTGCTCCATCATTGAGCGGGCCAGCAAACGAGCCGTATCGACGTTTCCCCGTCCCAAATGCAGGGCGACAGCCGCTACCCGATCAGGATAGTGCTCCAGATAGACCTTGCGGTCATTGGTTTTCAATGCATAATCGGTATAGAACTTGGATGCTGCCATATAGGAAGGAAATTTAAACTGATAGCTATGGGTAATATGGAAAATATCTTTAATTTCATCCGCTGTGTAGCTGTTATAGAAATTCTCGTAATAATCATTTTCAATCATATACAGCACTTGAGCCTCTGTATCAGCAAACTTCAAGCTTCGTTCCTGAACTTCCTTCATAAATTCCTGTACAGCCTCTTGATCCTTTTCCAACTGGAAAAAGCCGTCTGTATCGCGTTTCATCAACATGTTGTTTAATTCAATATGCCGCAACCCGGCTCACCTCCTGTTTGAAACGCTCTACATCTCCGAACGTTCCAGATAATTCAAATTTACTAATAATGGGGACATTATAGTGATCAGCGATCAAATCTGCGCTTTTTGCAAAGAAATCGCCCCAGTTCCGGTTGCCGCTTGCAGCTACACCGACAAGGTTTTTCGCGTTTTTTTGCAAAAAGGAAGATACCCTCTCAGGTATCTGACCAAACCCTGTTGTATATGTAATGAGTACGTAAGGTTCATCTATAGTCATTTGCTCCTGGATCTGAACCGCCGGAAGTTTGAGCTTTCCGATAAATCTTTTTACATTGCCGGTCTTGGAATCATAAGCAATCAGCATTGTAGGCATCCTCCTTAACAATTAGCAAAAAAAGAAAACAGCATTCCCCAAGCTCATCGTGGTGTGTAGTCCCTTGATGGCTGTGCCATTTATAATTATGAACTCAATATTTACATGTACTCTTATACCTGTATCTTCAAGATATCGGGTGAGAATACGTTTTTCACACTATATTTAGAGCACATTTTCTATTTTATATCTATATATAGTTTTGTCAATCAGTCCAAAGGGGGGGAGAGGGACGAGATTGGGCGTAAGTCCAAGCAGGGTGCGGGAAAGAGCGAAAGAACTTTTTTTTCGTAAGTTTGTTAAAAAAGTAATGGAGTTTTTGACACCAAAGATGTACCATTTGTCAATGGGCAATAGTATGGAAAATCTTCATTTTACTAGAGTAAGGATGAAGTAGATATTATATCACTTTTGAATTTGACGGGGGTGAACACAAGGAGCTGGAGGTGAGGGATACGGACTTCGGTATGACTGTGGTTGGGGATCGCGGGGAGCTTCATTATAGGAGTTTGTGAGAGTTATGGAAGCGTAATCGTGTGTTGATGAGGAAGTGGAATTTCTGACAAACATACATAACCGGGAGGAAGATGACAATGCCGCATATCATTGGGGAACGAATTGTATTGAGAGAATACCGTTTGGAGGATATACCTAAGATACGAAAATGGGTTAATGACCCGGAAATTACACATGGTTTAAGCGATGTTTTTATCTATCCGCATTCACAATCCAATACAGAATCGTTTGTACAGATGATGATCGACGGCAGCTCCGAGATCAAGGGCTTTATCATTGCGCATAAAGACACGCTGGATTATATCGGGCAACTGGATTTATTCAAAATAAATGGGGTGAATCGCCATGCTGCACTTGGTATTGTGATCGGGCGTGAAAGTGACCTGGGTAAGGGCTACGGACGAGAAGCGATTCGGCTGCTGCAAAAATTTGTATTTCATTCTCTGAATCTGCATCGGCTGGAGCTGGAGGTATATGCGTTCAATGAACGTGCCTATCGATGCTACCTGGCTTGCGGCTTCAAGGAGGAAGGGCGGCTGCGGGAAAGGCTGTTCAGAGAAGACCAATACTATGACATCATCCAGCTGGGAATTTTGCGCAGTGAATACGAGGCCGCAGAGCAAGCGGCGGAATCTTGAGCGTGAAGGCACATTAATATTTTAAACCGGGCGGACAGCATCGGACTGTCCGCCTTGTAGTCTTTCATATAATAGTAGAAACTCGAACTATAAGCTGGGCTTGAAAAAAACATAAAAATGAAGTAGTCGGAATGGTGTTGTACAAGCGAAGCGGTCGCTTTCAAAGCTTTCCGTAGGAAAGCTCGCTTCGGAAGCATCACTTCCCCGGATTTCTACCCTTATCAGAGGCTTTATTCCAGAAATCCGGGAGCGGTGGCGATGGGAAGCACCATCCGACTGCGTAGTGGCACAATAGATAACTTTAGTTCAGCTTATAGGAGTGTTATTTCTTACCGTACCATTGCTTCAGGCGATTTTGGATCAGGCTCGTATAGACTTTTTCAGCCTTCGGTACACCCGCCTGGTTTAGCTCCTGAAGCATGCGGTCGTAGACGGTATCGAACTGATCCGGTTTGGCGAGTATAGCCTCAGGAATACGCTTGCGTACAATGTCCTGTGACTTCTGAAAAATGACATTGTAGTTGGTATTGGTCGGAATAGGCATATTGTAGGCAGCACCCCACTCCTTTACCGGAAAATCCTTTTCGTTCGGGAATAAGTCCTTCCACGTCCGGGCTTTATAAGCCTGAAGGGATTCTTTTTCGGCTTGACTGTAATTTTCAGCAATCATCTCAGGAAAATTGGTCGTATAATAATTGCCTGAAGGGTCCTTGATACCATCTCCGTAATGAGGTCCCCAAATCCAGTACAAACCGATACCTGACTCTCTGCTAAAAGAAGCATTATCAGTGTTTTTACGCTGCTGTACAGCAGCCGGAACAACCCGTTTGCCGTTTTCTATATTATAATGCTGGCCTTCAATTCCCCAGTTGCGCAAAATTTGTCCTTCATCGGAGGCCAGGAAATCCAGAAATTTGATGGCCCGTACCGGATTTTTGCACGAAGTTGTAATGCCGATTCCGTATGCAGAATCGAAGCCGATCGGCTGGAGGGAATGATCTTTATATTTTTCATTTAAAGTGACCGGAAAATGGGCGTAGGTAAATTCATCATTACCCGCTGCCTTGAGTGCGTTTTCGGCATCCTGATAGTTCCATTCCTGATCAATAAGTCCAATGACCCGCCCTGAGGCGATCTTGGCTTTGTACTGATCACTTTTTTGTACGAAAGTATCCTTGTCCAGCAGTCCTTCGTTGTTCATATGATTGAGCCAACGGAAATATTCCCGTTCTTCTGGACGTTTGTAGTGAAGGATGGCTTGGTGTGTTTTGGGATCAATATAATACTCGCCGTCGTCCGGTCCGCCTGTGGCGGTCACAGCAGGATTCGTCACGGTAATCTGAATTTTCCAATCTTCGGCATCAAGTGAGAGGGGAATGGTCGGCTGGCCGTTGGTGGTCGGATATTTGACGACATAATCCTTGAGTGCTTTTTCAAAATCCTGGACAGTGCGAATTTTGGGGTAACCGAGCTTTTTAAGTGCCTGATGCTGGATTTCAAAGCCGGCTTGGGCATCAAATGCGAGGTGATCCACGCCCAGATTGGTCGGGATCGTATATATGCCAGGATCTTCACTGCTATATTTGATACGGTTAAAATAGTCTCCGTACACCTTTTTAATATTAGGCCCGTATTTGTCAATCAGGTCGGTTAAGTCAATGAGTGCTCCGGCATCGACCATTTTTCCAACCTCTCCTTTGGGATACACGAGGTCAGGATATTCTCCGCTGGCGACCATTAATGCAAATTTTTCCTCGCCACGACCGTTGACAGCATGTTCGGCATTTAGTGTAACGCCTGTTTTTTTGATGATTTCCTGTCCAACAGCGTCTTTCATGTTGTTCCAGTTGGAATTAGGGTCACCGCCAAAGAAAGTTAAGGTAATGGGGCTGGTGTCATCAGGGTCATCTTTGACTGCCGTACTGCCTGTTCCGCTCGCACAACCCGTTGTTACGAGCAGAAACAAGGCCAGAAGCAGGATGGAACTTCGGTGTACCGACCTGTTTTTAAACATTTACAAATCCCCCTCAATATGTATGATTCACACAATGCGAGTGCTTACAATAGTAAATTATAGGAAATAAATGAAGTTATGTCAAGTGAATTATACTAGGACTGTTATGTGGTTTGTTTTTTATTATACAAACATATTTTGGTGATGATGCGGATTTGTGCAAATCTATCGTTTGATGATTTAAAACAAAGTATGCTACGATGGTACCAGTTTATGGGTATCACTCCTGTATTTATAAGATTGAGGTAGAACAAGATTCCAAATAGGGTTGGGTGAGAAGATGCGTGGAAAAGTAACATTGCAGGAAATTGCGGACGCGGCGGGGGTTTCAAAGTTCGCCGTTTCGCGTGCATTGTCCGGCAAGCCCGGTGTAAGCGAGGAGACGAGGACGGTGCTGGTCAAGTTGGCTGCCCAGATGGGCTATTTTCGCAATCATGCAAAAGTGGCTGGGCTAGAGCCCCGGGACATGGATGCCAGAACATGGTCGGGCAATGTACTGGTATTATTTCCTAATATACGACACCAGAATAGAGAATCCAAATACTGGGGGCCTGTGTTTGAGGGGATCTCTGAACGTCTGAAACGCAAGGGTATGGATATGATCACGTTAACGGAGCCCTCGACTGAAGATATGTTTTCGTTGTTGAATCCGGAAGCGATCAAGGGGATTATCACAGTCGGGTCGATTACCACGTCGCTGCTGCTGAATATTTATCGGATGGATATTCCAGTCGTCATGGTCGATCATTGGGATTCTGCGTTTTTAAGCGATACGGTATTAATAGACAACCGCACATGCATGAGTGAATTAACGAAGGACTTGTTGTGCAGAGGTTATACACGCTTTCAATTTGTTGGTTGCATTGATGACGCTTACAGCTTCTATGAACGGTGGGAAGCTTTTCGCTCAACACTGGAAATGAGCGGGGTGGAATTACAGCAGAACAAGACTCTTCTTCACGGGGGAGTACAAGCTTTGGCTGAGAAACTGGACAGGCTGACTGAGGATGAGCTGCCAGAGGTGTTTGTATGCGCGAATGATGTGACGGCTGCCCAAACGGTGGATATGCTGAAACGGAAGGGAATAGACGTGCCCAGGCGCTGCGGGGTGACCGGTTTTGACGATACGAACGAACAAATGCCGATTTATGCCACGGTTCGAGTGGATAAGGAACTGCTGGGAATGCGTGCGGTTGATCAATTGTTATGGCGTATAACCAACCCGGATTCGCCTGTCGAAAAAAAGCTGCTGCACGCCGAGCTGGTTATACGGGAAGGCTACGCTCCGCGGATCATATTGGGAGAATGATAGGCATGAGCATCCAATCCGATATAGCTAATATCCGGCTATCATGGAAACTACGCCGAATATGTGTTAGAGATGAAGAGGTCGCTTTTAGCCTGTTTAGGGGGCATAAGCGACTTTTTTTGCCTGTGGGAAAATCGCACTGAGAAAAAAACGATTTGATTATTTTGTTAGCTTAATGTTATTTTTGTTATGTTCAAAGAGAAACCCAGATGTTCCCAATCATCCTTTACTAGGGAGGCTTGTGACAATGTTCAATGTGATAGGGCTGGATTGCTGGAGATTTAGGGAAGCGCAAAGTAATGAGTGGTTTAATGCGAAAGTGCCGGGTTGTGTACATACCGATCTATTACGGCTTGGCCAGATTCCTGATCCGTTTGCCGGTATGAACGAGGCGGAGGTACAGTGGATAGATAAGCAGGATTGGATATATGAAGCCCGCTTTGAAATCTATGCCAAACAGCTGCAATACCAATGTCTCGAATTGGTGCTGGAGGGGCTGGACACCTATGCGGACGTAAAAGTGAATGGGCAGCATGTGTTGTCGGCCAATAATATGTTTCGGCAATGGAGACGGGATGTGAAGCCATTTGTTCAAATAGGAGAAAATCGGCTGGAAATTTATTTCCGCTCCCCGGTTGCGGAGGATGTTCCCAAGCTGGAGGGGTTGGGCTATGCGCTTCCCGCACCAAATGATCAGTCCGAAGCTGGTGGCTTGGCCGATAAAAAGGTAAGCGTTTTCGCTCGCAAGGCCCCCTATCATTATGGCTGGGATTGGGGACCGAGATTGGTGACGAGCGGCATTTGGAGAGAGGGGCGGATCGAGGCCTGGTCTGGTATGGTCATGAGAGATTTGTTTATTCGACAGGATGAAGTCCATCCTGAAGAGGCCAGACTTACGGCGATAATAGAAATCGAAAATGCGGGTGAGGAGGCCGAGTCCGAGCTGCGCATATCCACGGAAAGCAAGGTGTGGTCCAAATTTGTCGAACTGCTGAAGGGAAAGCAAACAGTGGAGCTGGAACTGGATATGAGTAGGCCGAAGCTGTGGTGGTGCAGAGGGCTGGGAGAGCCGCATCTATATACATTTACAGCCGAACTTATAGAGCGGGGGCAAGGCGCTGTCATTGCAGACAAAAAGGTGAAAACAGGCTTGCGTTCGATCCGGCTTGTACGTGAACGGGATGCGGAGGGAGAGAGCTTTTACTTTGAGCTGAACGGAGTTCCGGTGTTTGTAAAGGGAGCTAACCATATTCCGAATGACAGCTTTGCCACCGAGGTTACGAAGGAACGATATCGGCATGAAATTGCCAGCGCGGCCGCTTCTCATATGAATATGCTGCGGGTTTGGGGCGGCGGTATTTATGAGCAAGATGTATTTTACGAGCTATGTGATGAAAACGGCTTGCTGGTGTGGCAAGATTTTATGTTCGCATGCAGCATGTATCCGGGGGATGAGGCTTTTTTTGAGAATGTGGCACAGGAGGCAGAAGACAACATCAAACGGCTGCGGAATCATCCCTGCATTGCGTTATGGTGTGGCAATAATGAGATTGATTCGGCATGGGCGCATTATGAGGAGAACGGAGGCTGGGGCTGGAAAAAAGATTACACGTCTGAGCAGCGGGAACGCTTGTGGGCTGATTATGAAACGCTGTTTCACCAGATCTTACCGGAGGCGGTGCGAACCTGGACCCCGGAAACGGCTTATTGGCCCTCCTCCCCGCTCATCGGCCTGACCGGGGATCGAAACCAGCATGCACATCCGTCCTCAAAGGCAGGAGATGTTCACTACTGGGGGGTGTGGCACGCATCGGAGCCGTTTGAGAATTATCATATACGTGTGGGACGTTTTATGAGTGAATACGGTTTTCAGTCTTTTCCTGAATACAAGTCTGTGCGTGCTTATGCAGAGGAGAAGGATTTGGGACTGGAATCTCCGGTTATGCTGGCTCATCAGAAGAACGGGGCAGGTAACCGCTTGATTACAGAATATATGAAACGGTATATGCGCGAACCCAAGGATTTTATATGTTTTCTTTCTATGAGCCAAATTTTACAGGCAGAAGCGATGAAAATGGCCATAGAGTCGCATCGTCGTCACAAGCCTTATTGTATGGGGACATTATATTGGCAAATGAATGATTGCTGGCCTGTCGCATCCTGGTCGAGTATGGACTATTTTGGCCGTTGGAAGGCTCTTCAATATGCGGCGAAGCGCAGCTTTGCCGACGTGCTGTTAAGCGTGACAGATACAGAGCAGGGGGATAAGGAGCTGCATCTCGTCAATGATACGCTGAAGCCGGTTGCAGGTACGCTGCGGCTGCTGCTTTTGCATATTCGCGATCGTCAATTGATCCGTGAAGAGGAGATTCAGGTAGAGCAGCAAGCAGGCGGCGCAGGAATCGTACATATACTGCCAACCGAGCAATGGTTGTCTGGCCTAGGCCGTGCGGAGCATATGCTGGTTGCACATCTGACACAACATGGCGAGCAGGTGGCCTCCTGTGAGGTTTATTTTGCAGATACAAAAGAGTTGGATTTACCGCCAGCGAATATTAAAGTAACGGAGGTGCAGGAAAGCAGGGGCAGCAGCTTTATGCTTTACTCGGATGTGCTTGCCAGACATGTGTGGCTGTCGGCTGAGCGGGAGGGCATTTTCAGCGATAACCATCTGGACCTGGCACCAGGTATTCCGAAAATCGTGGAATTTATGGCCCTGAACAACGACACCTCAACGTTTGAAACTGTTTCACCAGGTACACTGACAGTGCGATCACTGGCAGATTGGATACAAGGCGGATTTATCCCTAAATCACTAGAGTGAACGTTTTGATGTATCATTCAAATATGTCAGTCATCTGTTTAAAACTGAATTCGACATGAAGTTTGTTGATTTTTTGACATGGCTTCGTATGAATCACGCCCAGCAAATGCTGTGCAATACCACGGAGACGGTCAGCATATTGCGACACAGATTGGTTATGCCAATTCAATCACCTTTGGGCGGGTAGAGCAAGCCGGTTTATGAGCCGGAATTTAGTTTATTGCGGCACAGGGGTTCAAATGCCATATTTATGTCCATATCTTGAACCTACGGAAAAAACACAAAGTCCATCGGCTACATTACAAATGCTTAAAATCCGCAGGAACTCATGCGTGAACATCCAAAAGCCAAGCAGAGCGAATATGCTGAATGGCTTGTCGTGCCCCAAGGCCGAATATCTCAGATCACAAAATTATTATAGGTATCTCCCGGGTCCTCTCAAGGCTCAAACTTCAAAGTGGACCTGGTAGACGAAACAAAGAAAGCTTCAGACCGGATCGGCCTGAAGCTTCCAGCACATGACTCGTCTCTCAAAAAAATTTTGGATGTTTGATGGATCACTCTGGAGTTGAGGAGTAGATCATTTGGAGCCACTCTTTTTCTTGAAGAGTAAATTAGTAATTGATCCGAGTACAAAACTAGCAAGAAGAGCAATTAGCAATATCTTAATTATGGCCATATACATAGCTTCTGATGAGTCGATGATATTCAGAACTAATCCTAGCGACACAACTAAAAAGAAAATGATATAATCTTTTTTTCTAACTTTATTACCCATAAAATGAAATTACCTCGCTTTTTGTAAATAAACACATAGAAAAGGCTTTCAACTTCCAAGTTATTCATTTATAATGGCTATGTAACAAATTATACTAAATTGAAGGAAAAAATGGTGAAAAAATTTCTCTCTTCTCTCTGTTCTATGATTCTGCTTCTCTCATTTTCAACCCCCACCTTTGCATCCGACATCGAAAACCCGACTAACGCTGATCTTCAACAACGATCACAAAGTGTTGATGCAAATGACCCTGCTAAGTTAAAAGAAGCTTTAGCAGACGGATTAACAATTGATGAAACCCATCCCACTGCCACACACACTTTTGAAGATGGAAGCTACATACAATTAAGTGCTAACATTGATCAATTATCTTCCAAGGCTTCTTTTGCTACTGCTGTTTCTACTAGCTGGGCCACAGTATCCCTCAAAGCATATAGCGCTGTAACAGGAGACAATCTGCTTTTATGGACATATACTATGGATCAAGAATATCGATCTAACGGAAGTTCAATTACTTGGTATAACTCAGTTCCTTCCACTGGCTTCTATGTTCCATCCTGGAGCTTATGGAACTTAGACAGTGAAGTCGTAGGTGTTAACCAAAGTCCAGACGACCCCAGGGGAATCCGTGCTACATCTTCTATAAAGACTAGTTTTGGCATTTGGGAAGTTAATCCTCAACATCTGAATGGAAAACTAATTCTGAATATTTCCGGAAACGGAAGATATTCAGGTAGCGCTTACTTTACTTAAAACAAAGAGTCATTAATTCTAAAAAGCTGCTAAGCGGATTTTTCCTTAGCAGCTTTTTTTCTATAATCGTCCGTACTTACTCTTCTCGATCTCCCGGACTCCCACCATCACACACTACAGCGTTATCATATTACTTGGCTGGCATATATATAAAACCCGATAAACGGAAAACTAGTTTATTGTCAGTTTTCCTGCGGTCATGCATACTAAGGCACATCCCGGATCAACGGGGTCGGACTCATGCCAATGCATAATATGTCGCCAAATCCTTTTTATAAATGAAGTGGCGATGAACGGGAAAAAGCAGACAAAGGGGTGTTCAGGAATGAGAGGAAGTAAGGCCGGAGGAACATTGAAGAAACTGCGTCTGCTGCTTGCAGCTACAGTTGCACTGTCGGTTTAAAATAACATGCAATCCGAGCTGGCCAAACTGAGGGAGCCAGGGGAGTAAGAATTACGTCTGAAGGATTGAAGGCGGCGAGTGTCATTTTCTCCACGGTTTCGATTCTGCTCGTTTATCCGTGGCTGCAAAGGTATTTTGTATATGAAAAAGTATATCGTCGGTCGAGAGCTTATTAAGGAAATTCGCGAGCTCGGCTTAGCCGGGTGGAGCTGAATTATAACATTACCCGGGAAATGCTGATGACGATTGAGCCGATGATTGAACGGGGTGAGATCGGCATACTGAGACCTCATCGTTCCTGTCACTGCAGCATGGAGATACACGGTTGCTGGCAGTACAGGCTGCCTCCTATTTCTCGCCCGGGTTTGTACCGATGCAGGAACTGACAGCCCACGAAACGGGCTGGACACTGGCAGGTCATCAGGCCAAAGGCTACTATGGCCCTGTAGCGGCTTCGGATTTGCCACCCGCCTCGCAGGAGGAGGTCAGTCCTTGGTATCTGCTCTCGCATTACAAACGGCCGTTAACCCATGAACAGCGGCACGATCTACGGGCCGATGTGGGGCGTGAGAAGGGTGTATAGAGGCTTGTTTTCGCTCAGAGGGTCCGGCAGATTGCATGACGCAGATCAGTTTGTTTTTGGACGTGAGGGGAGTTTTACTGCGGAGAGTACAGGCTGGTGAATGAAATGACACGATGCTGGATGTCGCTTTTGCCTGAGCTTGAAGCCTGAAGTATATTTGTGTTTTCATATATACGGAGGTAGAGCGATTCCATTGAGCTTGAAGTCATTGTAGTGTACACTGTCCAGAACAGGTGTAATTGGAACGTCAGGAAAGCTGGACGGTTGCAAAGGAGGAAATTACATACATGTACGCCCGTTTAAGATCGTTAAATTATCCTGCAAAAGGGTATGTTTTTATCGTATTGGCCGTATGCTCAGTGATCAGCACTTTATGGATCATTAACGTGCGGTTGCCCTCAGGAGGGCACCCTTACTTTTTTATATGGTGGAATATGATGCTGGCCTGGATTCCCATGATTCTGACCCTGCTGCTGGATGTCATTCTTTGTTCCTGGAGAAGAGGAACGAGGACGCTGTTGCTTTGGGTGACGGGGGTGGCTTGGCTCTTGTTTTATCCCAACACCCCCTATTTAATTACAGATTTGCTGCATGTATTCGCCCAATATCCATACCTTGAGGAGCCACACTTCTGGGGAAATCCCTATTTCTGGGAACATGTATTAGGGATGCTGCTGGTCGCTTTCCTTGGGTTGACGATGGGCTTTGTATCGCTCGAGTCCATACGGCAGCTAGTACAGCGCGCACGCGGCGGGCTTGTTAGCTGGCTGTTTGTAGTGGTGGTTCTTTTGTTGAGCAGTCTGGGTATATACATCGGCCGCTTTTTTCGAGGAAATACATGGGATATTGTGTCCGCGCCTTCTCAATTGTATGCACAGGTGTCTTCCATCTGGGTGGACTCCTTGCAGCGGGCTCACTTTGTAGAGTTTAGCGGACTGATTTTCGTCATATTGCTGGTCAGCTATATGTCCGCGATGAGCATCATCTGGATGGGCAACATCTGCCGGAACGACTGGCGCAGCCGGTAATGTTAATACGGCTAGCTGTTGCTATGGATATTTTAAAATGTAAAGCAAAGGAGGAACAGCTCCCATGAACGGACAAAATCGATCTGAAATCCGCGCTGGTCTTCAAGTCGACATTGTACTTAAAAAGGATCAGCCTACCGGCAAGCTGACGCGAGGAATAGTCAAGGATATTTTGACCAATTCTCCGCGCCATCCGCACGGGATCAAAGTGCGTTTGACAGACGGACAGGTTGGTCGAGTCAAACATATCGTAACGGAAGAAGGGTAGACCTTCGGCTGTAAGGAGGGATGACGTATCAGTCAGGCAAAGATAAGCTGCAAAAATGATCGCTATCCGCTTGTTTTACTTGTATTGCTGGTGCTTGCACTCATTTGGTCCTGGATTCGTCCGGCGGATTATTTTACCTGGATACTGGAGGTTCTCCCGGCTGTATTGGGAGCCGGGCTGCTGGTCGCTATTTACCGGCGGTTCCGGTTTACCAACCTGGTGTACACCCTGATCTGGCTGCATGCACTGATTTTGATTATCGGCGGACACTATACTTATGCTGAAATGCCGCTGTTCAACTGGATTCGTGATACATTCGAACTGGAGCGCAATTATTATGATCGGCTCGGGCATTTTGCCCAAGGCTTTGTGCCTGCGCTCATTGTCAGGGAAGTGCTGCTGCGTAAAACGACCTTGGGAAGCGGCGGCTGGCTTACGTTCCTCACGGTTAGTGTGTGTCTTGCGATCAGTGCTGCATACGAACTGATTGAGTTCGCGGTAGCCAAGGCAACGGGAACGGCAGCAGAAGCTTTTTTGGGGACACAGGGTGATGTGTGGGATACCCAATGGGATATGCTGCTCGCGTTGCTCGGTGCCCTGACAGCCGTGATATGGTTGAGCGGGGTACATAACAAGCTGCTTAAGCAGCTTAAGCATTAGTAAACCGCAGCTTTTAAGGGTTACATCCGTGTCATGGGGCGGATGTTGAGCTGAGGGTAGCTGTATCCATATAGCCGTCCAGCAGCCGCTCAAAAATACGATCCCATGTCTGCTCCAGACTGTAGGCTCTGCCCGTATGATCATGGAGCGGCGCAGCGGGGCATCCTCGTACAAAATCTGTACAGCTTCTGCGAAGCGGCAGCGTCTCCAGCAGGGCACAATTGACCCGTTGTCCTGTGAATTAGATTATCTTTGACCCCGCCTTCATTGGCACCGACCACGGCTGTACCGCTTGCCATTTCAGGGGAGTCCGCTTGGAGGCTCCGGCTTTCATGGTGCCATGATTTTGTTTGCGCGCTTGCCGGTTTTTGTAAAAGCTGACCTGCGAATGGCTGGGATCAGCCACAGCCGTACAGATTTTGTAAATATTCCTTATCTCCGATGGTTCTGGGTAATAATAAGGCATGGACTTTGTCTTGTATTTTCATTATAGTAATTCGGTATGAATAAATTTGAAGGGTAAGGAGGAGGGATGGCTTTGGCTTTTGGAGCACGGGTGTTAAAAACGGGAATCGCGGTGACGCTCGCCCTTTTTCTGAGTATGCTTTTGAACACCCATTCGCCTGCGGGAGCAGCGATAGCCGCTATTTTTGCCATGCAGCCGTCGATATACAGGTCGTGGCGTTATTTTCTGGATCAACTCCAAACAAGCACACTAGGGGCAATTATGGCGTTGCTGGGCGGAATGGTATTTTCAAATGAACCGATTGCGGTCGGATTGGTATGTGTACTGGTCCTTATGATATGTTTGAAACTAAATATGGCAGATACGGTTGGATTAACACTGGTTACCGTTGTTTCGGTAATGGAGGCGTCAGGGGACTGGAAATTTGCGGTGACCCGTTTTGTGCTTACCTTAATCGGGATCATTTCTGCTTTTGTTATTAATATTACGGTGTTTCCCCCGAAACCAAAACAGCAGTTTATCAGTCAGATTCAAATTGTTTTTAACAGCATGTCCTTATTGCTGCGTACTGCTATTTCCGATGAAATTAAAGAATCTGTCTTTAGAGAGGAAAAAGGGAAGCTGGAGGGTGCGATTAAGTCGCTGTCAGATAAGTACCATTTGTTCGAGGAAGAGCAGAAGAAGCTTAAGCGCTCCCGGTTCAGTCAGACAAGACAGATGGTGGTATACAAGCAAATGCTCGAAAGCTTGCACAAAGGCGGCGAGGTACTGGATGCGGTGGAAAAGCACTACTTTCAGTCTGTACGACCAGATGGAACCGATAGGTTTTTTGATGATCATCTGGAACTGCTGATCCGGTTCCACGAGCATGCATTACTGAAATTCGAAAATAAGCTCAAACCGAACGAGGACGAGTGTGAACTGTTCCAGCAGGCGAACGATGAATTTATGAAGCATGCGATTACACGTTTTGACCATTGCCAGGAGGGAATGCTGCGTCTCTCCATTGTCGCTGCGGCCATGTACGACTATGGTCATCAGCTGGAGCGGCTGAGCAGGCTGGCCGATCATATTCATCCTGTAGAAGAGAGCAAATAGAATAAACCCAAAATGAAAAGCGACCGTAGGCATCCATTAGATGACGGTCGCTTTATTATGTAATGAATCCAGGTATCGAAGAAAAGACTATATCGTGCGTATCAGTGCGTATTAATGCGTACAAGAACAACATACAGCAAAGAGAATGTACAAAAAAAGCCCGCTGGTTGCGAACAGGGACTGAACTTGCTACAATAGAGAATGCTATGTTTAAGGATAAAAACATGATTTTTAGATTGCCTACTACATTCCTTTTTAAAGGATAACATACTTCAAAGGAAAAGTCAATTTTTATTGGATCAGGCGGATCGCAGGCGCCCGGGTCCATAATCATGCATAGTTTGACGCAAGGGAGCCCTGCGCGGAGCAGCAGGAGGAAACGAACAGGAGTGGTATCAGTGACTACCGAGCAGCAATGGAATGAGGAGCAACAAAGAGTAGAAGATGTGACCGCAGTAATCAGCGGACGTATTCGGAGGCTGGAGAGCGAGGTTGGCTCTGTGCGCGGAGATGTCGTAGATATGCGTAAAGGTTTCTGGGATGAGGTAACGATCAATTTCAGTGAAGCGGATGATGTGGGCGAGACGTCCACCAGCTTGCGCCAGCAGTCTGAGATTTTGTCTGAACGGGAGCGCAGACACAAGCATTCTACTGAGGCGTTAGGCCGATTGAGAAAGCTGCTTGAATCCCCGTATTTTGCACGTATTGATTTTGCTGAGCAAGGTCAGGACGCGGAACGTATTTATCTGGGGATTGCTTCCCTGCTGGATCAGCAGGACGAGGAGTTTTTGATCTACGACTGGCGCGCGACTATTTCCAATCTTTACTATGATCATATGCCGGGCCCCGCTGCTTACAAGACCCCGGGAGGGGAAATAGAAGGAGAGCTGACGCTCAAGCGTCAATTCTCGATTCGCCATGGACAGATTCGTTTTATGTTCGATACAGGGGTAACGATTGGAGACGAGCTTCTTCAGGCGGTACTCAGCCGCAGCTCGGATGCCCAAATGAAGAGTATCGTCGCCACCATTCAAAAGGAGCAGAATCGCATCATCCGTGATGATCGAAGCCGAATGCTGATTGTGCAGGGAGCGGCCGGGAGCGGTAAAACATCCGCTGCGCTTCAGCGAGTGGCGTACCTGCTGTATAAGTACCGTGATCGCTTGAGTGCGGATCAGGTTGTGCTGTTTTCGCCCAATCCGATGTTTAACAGCTATGTTTCGACGGTATTGCCTGAACTGGGTGAGGAAAATATGCAGCAGGCTACTTTTCAGGAATACTTAGAGCGGCGATTGGGCCGGGAGTTTCAGCTGGAAGATCCCTTTGAGCAGCTCGAATATGTGCTTTCGGCATCGTCACAGCCCGGATATGAAGCCAGATTGGAAGGTATCCGCTTTAAGTCTTCCAAGACGTTTTTGCATGTAATTACAGGCTACAAGGCATATTTGGAACAGGAGGGCATGCGTTTTAAGCCCGTTCGCTTTCAGGGGCGCGAGGTGATTACGGCAGAGCAAATGATCCGCAGGTTTTATGAATTTGACCCTGCGGTACGACTGGCAAATCGGCTGGAGCTGTTGAGGGACTGGATGCTCAAGGAGCTGGCCCGCTTCGGCAAGGAAGAATGCTCCGCCCCTTGGGTGGATCAGCAGATGGATTTGATGGAGCCGGAGGATTATCAGCGGGCATATCATCGCATGCGCCGCAAATCGAAGAACAAGGGCGATACGTTCGACGACTTTACACGCGAGCGGGAAATATTGGCGCGCATGGTGGTCAGTGACCGCTTGAAGCCTTTACGCAAATGGATCAAGGCGCTTCGCTTTGTGGATACCACCCGTCTATACAGTGAGCTGTTCCTGAATGAGACGCTGTTAAGCCAACTGGCAGAGCATACAGAGCTGCCGCGCGAATGGCACGAGATTAGCCGGCAAACGCTGGGGCGAATCCAGGCCGGGGAGCTGGCGTATGAGGATGTGACGCCTTTTTTATACCTGCGTGAGCTGATGCTGGGCTTCCGTTCCAACAGCAACATCCGTCACGTGTTTATCGATGAGGCGCAGGACTATTCAGCTTTCCAGCTGACTTTTTTCAAACATTTGTTTCCACAGGCCAAAATGACGGCATTGGGCGATTTTAATCAGGCGATTTATGCCCACGCCTCGGTGCTGCAGGATGCAGAGCCATTGTATGATCTGTATGGAACAGAACAAACCGAGCTGATTTCCCTGACACGCAGCTATCGCTCCACACAGGAAATTGTGGAGTTCACACGGGGGATGGTGGTTGGGGGCGAGCATATCATCCCGTTCAACCGAAAGGGGGAAAAACCTCGTGTAACCGAGGTGCCAACACGTGAAAAATTGCATCAACGGATTGCCGGGAATATCGCTGAATTGTTGGCGGAGGGCTACGAATCCATCGCGGTAATCTGCAAAAATGCGGATGAAAGTGCAGCAGCCTACGAAGCGCTGGAAGGAATGCTGCCAGCGAAGCCAAAATGGATCAAGAAAACAACCCCTGCCTTTGAAAAGGGGATTCATATCATCCCGGCCTATCTGGCGAAAGGCGTGGAGTTTGATGCCGTTCTGATCTATGACGGCTCGGCAGAGCAATATCGGCGTGAGAGTGAACGCAAGCTGTTCTATACCGCCTGTACACGGGCGATGCATTTGCTGCATGTCTATACACTGGGCGAGATTACGCCTTTTGTAAGCTCACAGGAATCGAGCACGTATATCTATACGTTGGAAAAAGGCAAGTGAGCCCGTTCTGTAAGGAAGGTTGTTGGTCATTTGTCAGGATAAATCCTGTAAAATACGACGCGAAGCCTGGCCTCATCCAGCACTGACTGGAATTATTGGGCGTATTCCAGTAACATAAGCAAATAAGCAAAACTGGCAAGAAGCAAAAACGGAGGTTGCAAACGTAATGGACATGAAGAGTGTATTTCAACGCCCGCTGCTGGCGGACTGTGTACCTGAGCTGGTAGCTACAGCTAGAGGGGAGCGCAAGGCAACGCTGGTTATCCGCGGAGGAACGCTGGTCAATGTAGTATCGGGCGAGCTGTTACCGGACATGTCTATTGCTGTGCAAGGTTCTCGTATCGCATATGTGGGCCGGGACGTCAGTCATACGATCGGTGAGGGCACCGTAATCATTGAAGCAGAAGGCCGTTATATGGCTCCCGGATTGCTGGACGGACACTGCCACATCGAAAGCACGCAGCTTACCGTAACCGAGTTCGCAAAGGCTGTACTGCCACTTGGCGTGACGGGCGGCTTTTTTGACCCGCATGAAATTTCCAATGTGCTCGGTCTAAAAGGGCTTCGTCTGATGCTGGACGAAGCCCGCACGACACCGCTGGCTGCCTACATGCAGGTGGCTTCATGCGTGCCGTCCACCGGACCGGAGCTGGAAACGACAGGTGCCTCCTTCGGCCCGGCGGAAGTCGCTGAGGCCTTAAGCTGGGGCCCGGATATGATCGGGCTGGGCGAGGTCATGAATTTCCCGGGCGTCGTCTATGGAGACGATGTGATGATCGGGGAAATTCAGGCCACGCTGCGCGCGGGCAAGGTGGCGGACGGCCATTTTACATGGGCCTCAGATGATTGGCGGCTGCCGGTCTATGCAGCCGCGGGAATTACGGGCGATCACGAATGTGTCACGCCCGAGGATGTGGCCGAGCGTATCCGGCTCGGCATGTATGCCAAAATGCGGCAGGGCTCCGCATGGCATGATGTAGCCGAGACGATTCGCGCCAGCACGGAAATGGGGCTTGATACGCGCCGCATGATGCTGGTGACGGATGATCGCAGCGCGGAATCCCTGCTCCATGAGGGGCAGATGGATTTTGTTGTACGTCACGCCATCGCGCAGGGCGTTAGGCCGGTGACTGCGTTTCAGATGGCTACGCTGAATACGGCAGAGCGCTTCGGCGTAGCCCGGGACGTCGGCTCGATCGTCCCGGGGGCGATTGCTGATATTATTTTGCTGGATGGCCGACTGGCCGAAGTGAACGTTACGGCCACCATCGCAGCGGGTCAGCTCGTAGCCGAGCACCGCCAGATGGTTGCTGATTGGGAGAGCTTTGTGTACCCTGCGGAAGTGATGGATACGGTCCGTCTGGGGCGCGAGCTGAGTACTGCGGATTTCCGCATTACAGCTCCAGTCTTGGAGGGAAATGTACCTGTACGGGTGATTCGTGTTACGGAAAACCACGTGGATACGAAGGAAGTACGGATGACCGTTCCCGTTCAAGGAGGGGAAGTCCAGGCAGATCCTGCACAGGATTTGTGCAAAATAGCCGTTTTCGAGCGGCATCACGCCAGCGGCGACCACGCGGTGGCACTTGTGACCGGCGTTGGCTTCACCGAGCCGGCCGCGATAGCCATGACCGTGGCGCATGACAGCCACAACCTGCTTGTCATTGGCAATGATGACGAGCTTATGACCCGGGCGGCGAAGCAGGCTGTCGACTTGCGTGGCGGCGTGGTCGTCGTATCCGCCTCGGGCGAGACGCGCTTCCCGCTGCCGATCGCGGGGCTGATGTCGCCAGCCCCGTTTGCTGAGGTGGCTGCGCAGTCCGAGAGCATCAGTCGGGCTCTTCAGCAATCCGGCTGCATGCTGAACAACGCGCTGATGACACTGTCGCTGCTCGCGCTCGTCGTCATCCCCGAAATCCGCTTGTCCGACCAGGGGCTGGCCGTAATTGGAGCGGACGGCATCCGCAAAGTGTCTCTTTTCGTGGAAGAGGATGCTGCGGAAGCCTGATCGAATACGCTTTGCGGGGGTTGTCCCAACATGGTCTGTTAAGATCTGAGGGATAGCCCCTGTTTTCTTTATAAAAGGTTATCTTTGATTCCTTATCAAGCCTCGATTACCGAGGAAGATTTGGACAGGTGAAGCCTCAACCTTTACGATCGAAGCTATGGAAGATTCGGTTGTCATTGAAATTCCCTAAATCGTATTGGGGGAGCTTATGAATACAAGCCATATGTGGGAAAGATTCGTGCGCAAAAGTGTAGAAAGACTTTATATTCGAAAAGAGGAACGGGAACGCGAATTATTGTATCTTTCTGCTAAGGAGCGTTATCATGCTTTTCTTCTCAAATACCCCGGATTTCTCCCCTGATTATATGTTTAATTCAAGAAATCCGGGGGCGATGGGAAGCACCATCTGTCTGCGGAGTGGCACGATAGGTAACTTTTAAATTCACCTTTTACCTTTTTGCGCTGACTTCATTCATGTCCGTTACATAGGGGGCTACTGTAAATGCCTGATCCGTTTCGTGCTGCTTGCGGTATTGCGAAGGGGTCAGACCATTCCATTTTTTAAAGGTCGCGATAAAATAGCTCAAATTGTCAAAGCCAACGTCCAGTGCAATATCGACCACCTTGCGGTCGCTTTGCTCAAGCAGTCTGCAAGCCTTTTGAACCCGTTGATAATTGATGTATTCAACCGGACTTTTCTGCACCATCTGCTTGAAGAAACGGCAAAAATACCCTTCACTCATCCCGATTTCATCGGCGATCTCCCGCAAGCGAATAGGTTCATGGGCATGAGTGTTGATGTACGCCAGCGCTTTTTTGATCCGTTCAACCTTATTGCGTTGACCTGCCATGATGACATCCTCTCCGTTAGCTGGCCTCATATGCGGATATAAGCTGGCGATCATGCTGTAAAGCTGTGCTTTGGTCGTCAGCTCACGGGCAGGTGTATTTTGCTCATGGCTGGAGATGATGCGCCGCAACGCAGTCAGCACCTCCTGTTCCCAGGGCTTTACCCCGCGAATGTGGGGGGGAGGGACGAGCTTTTTACTGATAAAGGGGTCAATGAACTGTGTCTGCACTGTATCCTGTGTACGGCTGTGCAACAAGTCAGGGTGAAATACCACAGCAGAAAATACGCAGCGCGGACTGTTTTTCAAATATCCGGCGTGAAGCTCACCGCTATTGACAAAAAGGGCCTCGTCTTCATGAACCTCCGTATATACCATATCTGTTTGAAATACAGCGCTGCCCTGCTCCACGACAATAAACTCCATCTCCTCATGCCAATGGGACTCCAGCACACTGTTTCCGTTTAACTGTTCTACGCTCGGATATACACTGACCGGATACATCGGATTGCCGTGTATGCGGTTTTCCCGCAGCATTTCCCTTTTCAATTCCAGCCCTCCTGTTCTGTTCATGGATTTATCATGAAAATATCAAAATATTGATACAATACGTCAAAATAAAAGAAGTAAACCCTTACATAAATCAATATTATTATAGTAAGGATTTCGAAAAAATCCAACAAGCGATTTGGAGCCACGAATATAAAGATGGAGACGGAGGAAAAAACAGATGAAATTCACAGATGGCTATTGGCTGGTTCGAAAGGGCTATCAAATACAAAATCCGGTTGAAATCCGTGATATTGTGACGGACGATGCTTCCATGACGGTATATGCGGCCACCCACCGGATCGAGCATAAAGGAGATACACTTAATGGAGCGCTGCTCAAAGCGACCTACAGCTCGCCTATGCCGAATGTCATTCAGGTGCGTCTGTACCATCATAAGGGGCGGGTGCATCATGGACCGGATTTTGACATTCATACGCTGCCGACAGAAGTAGACATAACTGTGGGTGAGGAAGCAGCAGTGCTGACAAGCGGAGATTTGAGCGTGCGGGTAGCACGTGGAAAGGGTTGGGACGTAGGCTTTTATGTGAAGGATCGTAAAATCACAGGCAGCGGATATCGAGGTGCCGGATACATTACAGACCCGCAAGATGAGCCTTTTTTTCGGGAACAGCTGGAACTTGGAATCGGGGAGTATATCTATGGCCTTGGGGAGCGCTTTACTCCGTTCGTGAAAAATGGGCAAGTGGTCGATATCTGGAATGAAGACGGCGGCACCAGCAGTGAGCAGGCGTACAAAAATATTCCATTTTATTTGTCCAACAAAGGGTACGGCGTATTTGTAAACCACTCGGAAAAGGTATCGTATGAGATTGCATCGGAAAATGTATCAAAGGTGCAGTTTAGCGTCTCCGGCGAGTCATTGGAGTATTTTATGATCGGCGGAGCGGATCCTAAAGAGGTCCTGGATAATTATACCAAGCTGACAGGCAAACCTGCTTTGCCGCCAGCCTGGACCTTCGGTTTGTGGCTGACCACCTCGTTTACGACCGATTATGATGAGGCGACGGTGAACCATTTTGTGGACGGAATGGCTGAGCGCGATTTGCCGCTCTCGGTGTTCCATTTTGACTGCTTCTGGATGAAGGAATACCAATGGTGTGATTTCCAGTGGGATCGGGATATGTTCCCGGACCCGGAAGCCATGCTGAAAAGATTAAAAGCAAAAGGCCTCAAAATATGTGCATGGATCAATCCGTATATTGCGGAAAAATCCATCCTGTTCGATGAAGGCATGAAGAACGGATATCTGGTCAAAACCGGCGACGGCAGTGTGTGGCAGTTGGATATGTGGCAAGCAGGGATGGGACTGGTTGATTTTACGAATCCGGCGGCTGTGGCCTGGTATCAGGACAAGCTGAAGGTGCTGGTGGATCAGGGCGTGGATTGCTTCAAAACCGATTTTGGCGAACGTATTCCTACGGATGTCGTCTATTATGACGGCTCGGACCCGGTGAAAATGCATAACTATTACACCTATTTGTACAACAAGGCTGTATTTGAGGTGCTGGAGGAAAAGTTGGGTAAAAACGAAGCGGCGTTATTTGCCCGCTCTGCTACAGCCGGAGGACAGCAGTTTCCGGTCCACTGGGGTGGCGACTGCTCATCGACGTATGAGTCAATGGCAGAATCACTGCGGGGTGGCTTATCGCTCGGCTTGAGCGGCTTTGGCTTCTGGAGCCATGATATTAGCGGGTTTGAATCAACGGCCGCGCCGGATGTGTACAAACGGTGGGTACAATTCGGACTTTTATCGTCCCACAGTCGTCTGCACGGAAATGAATCGTATCGCGTGCCTTGGCTGTTCGATGAAGAATCGGTTGATGTGGTGCGCAGCTTCACGAAGCTTAAATGCTCATTGATGCCATACCTGTACTCGTCGGCTGTGGAGTCCTCGGTCAAGGGATTGCCGATGATGCGCGCCATGGTGTTGGAATTCCCGCAGGACCCAACCTGTGCAACACTGGATCTGCAGTATATGCTCGGAGATTCAATTCTGGTGGCACCAATCTTCAATAAACAAGGAGATGTGCGGTATTACGTACCAGACGGCCAATGGACGAACCTGTTAACGAATGAACGTGTAACGGGAGGACGCTGGACCAGCGAGCATCATGATTTTATGACCCTGCCTGTGCTTGTGAAGCCGAATACGCTGCTTGCGATCGGTCATGAGGACAGCCGTCCGGATTATGATTATGCGGACCAAGTGGCACTGCATTTATTTGAGCTCGGTGAGGGACAGCAGGCTCGAACCGCTATCGTAAATACGTCAGGCCAGGAAGAACTGACGGTCACCGCCAGCCGCAAGGAGTCGGTCATTACGGTGAAGGCAGAGGGTACCGTTCAGCCTTGGTCGTTAGTGTTGCGCGGCATCCACGAGGCTGTTCAAGTGCAAGGCGGCACCAGCCAGTCAGGGGAACAGGGTGTAATTATTACACCAGCCTCCACCGGACAGCAGCAGCTTGTCATTCACTTGGGCTAGGTAAGGCGGTTGCACATGCACATAGCTGGAAATTGGTTTTGATATCGCGTTGTATTGCGGAAAAGGGCTTGCCTGATTACAGAGGCAGGTCCTTTTTGATGCAGGTTTACGGCTGAAGCAGCAGCGGTATTACATACTGGCGGAAAAATATCGACAGGTGGCTGTTTCTTTTTGAATCGATCAGCCGTAACAACGACGACCATGTCAAACGACGGAATGACCACAATATATTGACCGCCAAAGCCAAGTGCGTAATAATAATCCGTTTCCGTGTTATTTCCTGTTTCGTATAAAAAGGAAGAGCTCCACCAGTGCCAGCCGTAAAATGCTTTTTGCGGCTTGGCGGCCGGAAGGAATGGATGGATGAAAGAGCGGATCGTCTCCTTTTGGATCAACTGCCGTTCTTTCCACCCGCCTTCATTTAGATACAGCCGCCCGAATTTGAGCTAGCTTGTAATACCAAGCGGCTGGAATAATTGCTGCTCTGCAAATTGAGCCACCGTTTGTCCAGAGGCATACAAATTGCACCCAGTCCGACGTTTTGCTCATGGCCGGAAAAGAATTTTGTCCGCCAAATTCTGTCCAGCTAAAACCGGCCCGACATCGTTAGCAGATGCTTAATCGTAATATCACGCTTTCGAGGATTGCAATCCTCAGACAATTGTTCAGTTCATGAATAAGCGGTATGTTTCCAAACTTTTCATGCGGATCCTTCTTAAAGGCTTCAGAAAACTGCGGAATTAAACGATATATTATAAGTTGGACATTTTAATCAGACATAATTGGAGGACCGATTCATGAATTTAACGATCAAGACCAAGATGATTATTAGCGCGCTTCTGATTCCAGGTGTGATTGCGGCCATGCTGCTGACCAATTACATTTTAAGCGTTCATAGTGAGAACGAATACAAGGATATTATGAACCGTGAGGAAACGATATCCTATAATTCCAAGTCGCTTCAATTTCTTTTGAACGGAATTTCCAATGATGAACGGGGATATTTGCTGACCCGGGACGAATATTTCGGGCATGAAATTGAAAGTAAGCAAAGTGAAACTATAAAGCTGTTGCAAGAGACGGAGGCTTTGCTTAATACGAACAGTGGGGACGTGAAGAAAAAGATGGCTGATCTCAAAACAGGGATCAACAGCTATTTGAATCAGGTGCATCGTTTGATGAGTACAGCCGGATACCGGAGTACGAAGGACAACTTCCCGCCGTTCTCTGATTTGCTGGGTGATTTTGAAAACGAACGGGTGTTGCGCAAGCAGCTTGATGTCAAGATGCTGGCATTTGTCAAAGAGCAAGAGGAGATGGTGGTGTCCAAAATACAACAGGCACATCAAACAATGAAAAACACCACCTTGATTACGAGCATCGTGGGTTTTTTGGTCATTATTTACAGTATCGCTCAATCCATCATTTTGATTCGTTCCATTCGTCCATTGCACCACATGCATGAGCAGTTGTTGGAAATGTCGAAAGGCGGAGGGGATTTGCGCAGCCGGCTCGATATTGCATCCAAAGACGAGATCGGCATGATTGCCGGCTCTTACAATCAGTTGATTGAAGGATTTCGCAATATTATCGTCGATGCTCAGGATACGGCGCGTACATTATCCATAACTGCTGAACGCGTTAGCGTAAGTACGGCGGAAATGAGCCAGGCCAGTCGCCATACTACCGGGATCATGGAAGAGCTTGCGTCTGGGATGGAGCACCAGGTCGATGATATTACACGAACCACAGATACCGTGAAGGAGCTTGCCCATGAACTGGAGCATATTGCACTGACAAGCCAGCAGGTGTATGAGTTGTCTGATACGGTTACTAAAGAGGCGGCAGCGGGAGAACAATCAATAGGTCAGGCCATGCGCCAGATGGAAAAAGTCAGTGAGAGCGTAGACAGCTCTGCACGTGCTGTACGTTTGCTGAGTGAACAGGCCGAGCAGATTGGAATGATTGGTTCGGTCATTACCGGAATTGCCAAACAGACAGGAATGCTCGCACTTAACGCATCCATTGAAGCAGCAAGGGCGGGAGAGCAGGGCAAAGGATTTGCTGTGGTAGCCTCAGAGGTCAGAACATTGGCTGAGCAGGTAACGGCCTCGGCAGCGGAAATTACACAATTTGTACAAAATATTCAGGATCATGTAGGAAATGTGGCAGCCACAATGCAGAGCGGAACGGTTGAAGTGCAGTCCGGTGTAAAGGTGATGCAGTCCGCTGAAACAGCATTTCGCCAGATTGGAAGCTCGATTCAACAGGTCAGCGGGCAGATTCATAGTGTAAATCGGTCTGTGGAACAGATGTCCGACGGATCCGAGCGAATGGTGGAGGCCGTAGAGCGCATTCGTGAGGTTGCGGAGCAGACGGCAGGAGGGACGCAAAGTATCAGCGCAGCAGCTGAGGAGCAGCTGTCTTCAATGGAGGATATTTCCTCATCTATTCATACGCTGGCGGATATGTCGCAGCTTCTGAATGCAAGGGTCGGAGGGTTTAAGGTGTAACCGCATAAATTCATACTTATGTACACACAATAATACCTGTTCAAAGCATGTGCACAGGTATTATTACTTTTGTAAAGGTGGTAACGGGATGCGACAACATAAAGGGAATCTGCTTGCATTAGGTTCCATCCCGCTTATGATGACGCTCGGTAATTCCATGTTGATTCCTGTTTTGCCGGATATTGGACGCAAGCTGCATGTTAGCTCTTTTCGAATTAGCTTGCTGATTACCGTGTATGCGGTGATCGCTATTCTATTGATACCGATTGCAGGCTATCTCTCTGACCGGTATGGTCGTAAAGCGGTGATTGTTCCCTGTCTCATTTTGACGGTCATCGGAGGGGGGATTTCTGCAGCGGGAGCATGGCTGCTTCAAGATTTGGCAGCGTATTGGACGATTATTGGCGGTCGCCTGCTTCAAGGCGCCGGAGCGGCAGGCGCTTTTCCAATCGTCATCCCGCTTGTGGGTGATTTGTATGAGGACGAGAATGAGGCCAGTAAAAATCTGGGTGTGGTCGAGACCTATAATACATTCGGAAAAGTGTTAAGCCCGATACTTGGTGCTGCGCTCGGAGCAGTTCTGTGGTTTTTACCACTGGTGGTTATTCCGGGATTCTGTCTGATTTCGCTTGTGTTGGTGCTTTGGCTGATCCATGTGCCCAAGCGCAAAAACCAGCCGATTACGTTTCGAGAGTTTGCTGAAAATGTAAAGCAGGTGCTTGCCGATAATGGACGCTGGCTATATGCCATTTTCGCCATGGGCGGTATTTGTATGTTCGTCATTTTTGGCATTCAGTTCTACTTGTCCGAGATATTGGAAAGCCGCTACAACCTTCATGGAGTCTGGAAAGGCTTTGTGCTGGCCATCCCGCTGATTTCTCTTTGTCTATGCTCGTATTTGGGGGGCAAGTTTATAGGCAAGCATAAAAAGCGCATGAAATGGATTGGTTTTGGCGGTTTGGCCATATTGACGATCAGCGTTGGTATTCTTGGATTGGTTGAGCATATTTATGTGGTGATCGGCTTGTTTGCATTAGGGGGCGGGGGAATCGGACTGGCACTGCCTTGTCTGGATGCTTTGATTACAAAAGGAATTGAAAAAGCAGAGCGTGGAACGATTACCGCTTTGTACAGCAGCATGCGTTTTGTTGGAGTGTCGCTAGGTCCTCCGGTTGTATCTCTGTTGCTGGGGAGCAGCGGACATGCCCTGCTTTTTGGCATGATGGCCGGAGTGGGAGGAGTCGCCGCTCTGTTGATGCTGTTTGCGGTTAAACCGGAGCAGGATGAAACGGCAATATGACCCACCCGTTCATCATTTGCAAGCGATGAGGTGCTGGCAGAAAGAAGGCGGCAAAAGCCGCTTTTTCCCAAGCCAAGACGCAAAACGCCTGTGAAATAAAAGCGGATATATGTCCAAAGTAAAAGCACCCGAATCCATGAAACGATGGGAACGGATGCTTTTTTGTTATCCCTTAAGGGACACATGCGCTTTCGACTTTTGCGAAAGAGAGGAAATATGCGGAAGAGGGGAAAGCAAAAAACAGCCCGTGAATTACGGACTGTTTGGAAATATGTTGAATATGTTTGTGTCATCAGGGGCGTATTAAGCCTTGGGTACAGTTTCCCAGTCCTTCAGGAAGCGTTCAATACCGATATCTGTAAGTGGATGTTTCCACAGGGAAGGAAGCAGGGAACCTGGAATAGTAGAGATGTGCGCGCCAGCCAGAGCAGCATCTTCCACATGCTTGATGTTGCGGATGGAGGCTGCAATAATTTCGGATTTCAGACCATGAATGTCCAAAATTTGTCTCAGCTCACGAATCAGCTTCATGCCGTCAACAGCGATATCATCCAGACGGCCTACGAATGGGCTGATAAAGGTAGCGCCAGCTTTGGCAGCCATCAAACCTTGTGCCGCGGAGAAAATCAGTGTGACATTCGTTTTGATTCCGTTCTTGGTCAGCTCGTTGCAAGCGTACAAGCCATCCTCGGTCATAGGCAGCTTGATAACAACGTTAGGTGCCCACTTCGCAATGTCATAAGCTTCCTTGAGCATATCTTCAGCCTTCAGGCCAATAACCTCAGCGCTTACAGGGCCTTTGACGATGCTGCAAATCTCCTGAATGACTTCCTTGAACACTCGGCCTTCCTTGGCGATCAGCGAAGGGTTTGTTGTTACACCGTCAACCAGACCCAAACGTTCAATACGTTTGATTTCTTCAATGTTACCAGTATCCAAGAAAAATTTCATTTGATCTCCTCCTCAGGGTTTTTGTACATAATACATATCAAGCACAATGTACATAGGCGCATTTAAATGTAGCTTATTGCACACGTTAAACATATAATTAGTATGTATCACATTGTTAATTGTGACACATTTTAAATTTGAAAACAAGCTAATCTATGATTAAAATTTGATGAATTGTCGGTTACTGCTGAAGTGCGCTGATCCATGCTTATCTATAATATATATTACCCCATATTACGTCTATGATGCGGTCCTGATACTGTTTCAACAAAATACATACGCTGATGGTCACAGGGTAGAGACAGGAGCTCATAGGAATTGCTTATCCGCAAGGATTTGCTATGTACCTTAAAACTAACATAAGGGGGCCTTATATGTACTGGTTGGCCATGCTGACAATGCTGATTGACCATGTCGGACTGGTGTTTTTTCCGACCGATCCAGCCTGGAGAATTGCCGGCAGGCTAGCTTTTCCCATCTATATGTACGCGCTGTATCTAGGGTATACCCGTACTCGTAATATGCGGGGCTATATGCTTCGTCTGCTGGGACTAGCCCTGGTTTCCCAACTGCCTTATATGCTGGCGTTGGATGTACATAGACTGAATGTGATCTGGACACTGCTGACATCGTTGCTGGCACTGGCCGCTGCGTCCCGTATGAAGCGTGTAGCGGCAATTACAGGCTTATATGTCCTCACAGCCCTGATGATGGAGCTTAGCCAGATGGATTACGGAGCCTATGGCCTGCTGCTTGTCCTTATTTATCGCTACACACGTTCATATATGATCATTGCGGCCCATTTTGCTTTGAACGTGGTGTATGATCTGGCGCACCATGCCAATCTTCAGCATTTCAGCCTGCTGTCCAGCATTCTGATCGTATGCTTTGCAGGAGAGAGTGGATTTAATAGCCGGGTTCCGCGCTGGTTGTGGCGCAGCTTTTACCCGGTACATTTGGCTGTTATCGCGGTGATTCGCATTTGGCTTTGAGCCTTGTCTTATAAACGACAAAGAACCTTTAAACCGCAGCTTGCATGGTTTAAAGGTTCTTTTTTTCATATGAGCCGATTACGTCTATAATGCTTGGTTAGGCCCTTGAGCAAAAGGCAATGGCCGAAGGGGAGCACCCTCCTTCATATATTGCACCAGAACTTCCGGAATATTGTGAATTCCGCCTGCATTGACGCGATAGCCGTTCAATTGTCCAGGTGAATTAATGCCACGCTTCACCGTGAACGTGACGTTAATGCCCAGGGAACGGCAAATCTTCAGCGTTTCCTCGGTATATCCGCCGTAAGGGAAGGCAAGAACGTTCCGGTCATTATGCAGATGCTTGAACAGCTTCTTGTCAGACGTGTCCAGATCGGTGTATACCCGCTGCTTAAACTCTTGCTCGGTTTCCATCCGCCCCAGCTTTTTCGAGTACACCGGACCCATCAGCAACGGCTTTTGCTTGGTGTGTGCTGTGTTGGTGTACCCGTATGCATGTTGGTCATTGGTATGACTGTAAAAATCAATTCCCTCGGCATGCATTTGTTTAATTTGGTCCCATGTCAGCTTTCGAATCCCAATATGCTTGGGATTGCTGATGGTGGACGTGATGAGAAAATTGGTCGCCGGTACACGGTACTTTTTCAGCACCGGGAAGGTATCCGTATAAAAGGATTCATAACCGTCGTCAAATGTCATAAGCACCGCATTATCGGGGACCTTGGCTTTATGCAAAATAAAGTCCGTATATTCTTTCATTGTGATCCAGCGGAAGCCGTTCGCTTTCATTTCGTCCAGTTGCTTTGTAAAATTAGTTAGCTTGAGAGCACCAGGATCAGGCGGGGCCTTGGTCACCTCATGATACATGAGGACAATGACTTTGTTCTGATAATATACTTTATCCGGCGTAGGTGTAAGTGAGAACAGATGGCGTACCAGCCGGTCTGCATGCGCCGTGCGTGTACGGTGAGTTCCTTTGGCTACAGGCGTGTGATATATGGTACGTGCTTCATACACCAAAATTCCTAAAACAGCCATCAAGCCTATGATCAGTAGCGCTCTTTTAAAAAAAATGTGTTTCATGTGAATGACATCCCCCGCATGCAAAAAATTCTGAGAATAGAGGCTAATACTAAATTTAAAACTAGCAAAATATAGTCTATCATATCTAACCCACGCGGGGGAAATATCACAACTTTGTTACCTCTGTGTTGCTTTTGCCGATATTTTGGATGAAGCCGGGAAATAACCGATCTCAACGGCGTGCTGGATCAGGTTCCGAATAAACTTCAGGTCGGTTGCCGGGCATTGAACGCCCGTCTGCTCCAGTATTGACGCGGTTACAGTGCATCCGTACCGATAAGCAGAATCTTTGGCTCCGTCGCCTTCGAGCTGTCCCATAGCAAGATGAAGCGCATCCTCCTGAATACCGGATGACGGGTTCAGCAGCCAAGTGCTGTAATCGTCAAAAGGCAGGGTTTCCACGGCATAGTCAAGCTGGTTGACCATAGCAATCAGTTCATCATACGGCAGTGGATGCGGGTTGCAGATATGGAAAATACGGTTTGTGCTTTTTTGATGAACGGACAGCTCTACAATCGCGCGGCTGGCATAGTCAATCGGTGTAAAGTCTGTATGCCAATCGGCCTGTGGTGCCTTCCCGAGCAGCAGCATCGCTTTCATCATTCGATAGTAGGCATTGCTGTCGATATTGCGCTGGAAGCGTCCGTTCGCCGAGTGGGCTGTCAAATTACCCGCACGATAGATGGAGACAGGTGTACCTAGCTGGGCTGCCTGGAACAACAGCTTTTCTGCCGCCAGCTTACTGTTCGTGTACAGGTTGTCCACGCTCAGCTCATCCGGGAAGGAAGACATATCCAGTACGGATTCCCATTTCCCCTCGTTGGCAAGATCCTCCGGTATGCCCATCGTTGATACATGGTGGAAGGATACTCCTGGCTTCGCCTGGGCAATTTTCAGCAGCTCCAGCGTTCCCGTCACATTGGTACGATTAAAGGCTGCAGAATCACCAAAATGGCGAACATCGGCGGCGCTGTGAATGATACCATCGATTTGGCGCTCCAGCATATGACGGTCTGCGGAAGAGAGGCCAAGATCCGGCTGCTCCAGATCTCCGTACACAGCTTTGACTCGTTCCTCGATCAAGCCGGAGATACCTGGTCCGAAATATCCTGCCATGACAGACTGAATACGCTCGATCCCAGACGGGCCATTCTTAGAAGGGCGCACGATCGCGTATACTTTTGCTTCTGTCCGATGAAGCAGATCATACAGAATGTGTGAGCCAAGATAGCCGGTAGATCCGGTCAACAGAATCACACGCATGTCGCGCACTTCAGCCATGACCGAATGGCCGGATAGTTCAATCGGATGCTCGTTCAAGTCTGTTTTTTCTTGAGGAATGGCGAGCGGTTTGCGTTGTAGTGCTTGTTCCGTACCTAATTGCTCCACGTATTGCGCAAGCTCACGAATCGTTTTGTAACGGAAAAAGTCCCCGATACGCAGCGCCCCATAACGCGGCTTCAAAATAGCCAGCACATGAATGACACGAAGCGAATCGCCTCCGACCAGGAAGAAATCATCGGTTGCGCCGATGTTGTTTTTACCAAGCACTTGTGTCCATGCTTCTGCAATGAGTGTTTCGGTTCCTTCCCGGACAGGCTCCCCGCGAAATGAAAGGTCAGATACCTCAGGAAGCGGACGTAAGGCCAGCTTTTTCCGGTCAATCTTGCCAGTCGGCGAAATCGGCATGGTTTCCAGATGCACGACATGGCTTGGTACAAAATAAGAAGGCAGCTTGTTTCCGATATAAGATTGAATGATGTCCTGCGGGATGGATTGCCCGTCCGAAGTGGTGAAATAGCCTACTAGCATATTTTGCTCCGTGTGGTCCTTGACGGCCACGACAGCCACATCCTGAACGCCCGGATATTTGGCAAAATGGTCTTCAATTTCTCCAATTTCGATCCGGTTTCCCCGAATTTTGAGCTGGGAGTCCTTCCGGCTTACATATTCAATCGTGCCGTCCGGCAGCAGCTTGGCAATATCACCCGAGCGGTACATTTTTTCACCCGGAATAAAAGGGTTGTCCACAAATGATTGTGCTGTACGCTCCGGCTGATGCAGATAGCCATGAGCCAGCGCAGGGGTAGCGATGCACACTTCACCAGGTATATTGACAGGGCACAGCTTGTTATCATCGTTGACGATGTAGACTTTGTAATTATAAATCGGTTTGCCGATTGGAATGTTGACGACATGCTCAGGCACAGCACCGCGAACACGGTGGGTCGTCGTCGCAACCGTGCACTCCGTCGGTCCATATACATTCACAATGTCTGTATCTGTACCGAATTTTCTCTGGAACGCTCGAACTTGCGAGCCGTACAGTGCTTCACCTGCTACGGTGACAATCCGTACTTTGGCAAGTTTGCGGTAGCCTTCGTCAGACAAGTACGTAGAGAGCTGATTGAAGAAGACCGTCGGCAAAATCGTAATGATCGTCGTTCCGGTACGTGCAATGGCTTCAGCGAATTCTTCAACCGACACACGTTCTTCGGGAGACAGCAGGTACAGCTTTGCACCGTAGAACAAGGCTCCAATTGTATCCCAAACGGATGCATCGAAGCTGTAGGTCGCGAATTGGGTCAGCACATCCTGAGGTGTAATATCACAATCACGTTGTACAACAGCTCCCAGATTCACGACACCACGGTGAGCGATGAGGGCGCCTTTGGGCTTGCCTGTCGAGCCGGAGGTATAAATAACATAAGCGAGATCATCCGGCCCCACATTAACGTTCGGATTGCTTGCAGCATAGCCTGCGAGCGGTCCGTTAATGGCCAAGATTTCTTTTACGGTATCAATGGAACCGCACAGTTCAGCCGCCTGTTCGGCGAGTACGGAAGTCGTCAGGACAAAGGGAGAGCGTGTATCCTCAACAATGTAGCTGCTCCGTTCAGCAGGGTGGGCCGGGTCGACAGGGACATATACACCCCCCGCCTTCAGAATGCCGAGCAGGGAAATGACGGTTTCCAGGCTTCGCTCCATGAAGATGGTCACGAATTCGCCTTTTGCAAGGCCCTTGGACAGCAACACACGTGCGACCTGGTTAGCACGTTCGTTCAGCTCACGGTATGTATATTCTCCGGCGTGCGAAGCGATAGCCGGACGATCAGGATATTGTGAAGCAGCCTCCTCAAACATTCCGTGAATGGTTTGATGCTCAGGGTATTGTACGGCTGTGTTATTTAAGGCTTCATGAGCAGCCCGGTCCGCATCAGACAAAATATCAATGGAATTAACAGTAGCATGGTTGCTGGTTAGTGCTCCGCGCAGAAGGGTTTCAAAATATTCTGCGTACCGGACAATCGTTGTTTCCGAAAGGAGTGAATCATCATACCGTATCTGCATTTGATAAGCTCCATTGTATTGGCTGACAGCCCAGTCCATAATACGGGATTCTGCACCACGGTCTGCAGGCAGGTTTGCCGAGAATGATGTATCCGCTTGTGGCTCTGCCAGATAAGCGTCAGGCTTGCGAAGCATTTCCTGAAACAGGACTTCCAGTTCATGGAAAGTCGTTTCTTTTTCAAGCGTTAGTGAAACTGTCAACATGCCGGAGTGAGGTACAAAAGTAGAAAAAGATACTTCCTCTTCTGCGGACAGACGATACAACCAGGCAGCATACGCCGACAATAGCAACACCTGCGTGTCTTCCGCAGCTTTGTGCTGGTTCAGCTGCTCCGAGATGGACGCTTCCAGCTCTACTTGATAAGTAGAGAATACATGTTTGCGTTGTACACGTGCAAAATCCAAGGGCACCAGGAACGGGGATGGCGCTGTTTGTGTGCTGTTTTGTAGCAAAGAAGTCATTACGCTTACCTCCTGAATGTTTGACTTATTATATTGTAAAGTCAGCAATGCCTCCCATCCCTTCAAATGCATGAACAGGAGGGAGGCATACTGACGAATTACTAAAAATAGCCTTTGGCGCCGATAATGGTTGTTATAATCTAGTTCGGTTGGCGTTCTTAATTTTGAAGAAAGAAGTAATTTCCTGAAGCTCTTCAGACATGGATGTCAATTTATGGGACGAATCAATGATGGATTCCAGAGAAACCTTTTGTTCGTTAACCGTTTGCGCAATATGAATGCTGTTGTTAGCTGTTTTGCTCACGGTGGAGGAGAGGTCGTCTGCGGTTGCGGTCATCTCTTGTGTCCCTGCGGAAATCTCCTCTGTAGCACTGGATACTTCCTGAATTTTCAGTGCAACATTTTTTGTTGCCTGCAAAATATCGTTGAACAGCTCACCAGCTTGTCCAGCCACGGCGATCCCATTCTCGACTTCAACAGTACCTTTGTCCATGGAAGTCACGGCTTGACCAATCTCGTTTTGGATTTCTTCAATCAGGGATGTGATTTGTTTGGTTGATTCCGCTGATTGCTCGGCCAGCTTGCGAACTTCACTGGCAACGACGGCAAAGCCTTTGCCTTCCTCACCGACACGCGCTGCTTCTATTGAAGCATTCAAGGCCAGCAGGTTCGTCTGGCTGGAAATGCCTGAAATCGTATTGATAATGTTGCCAATTTCTTGCGAACGGCTATCCAGCAGCTTGATGATACGGGATGTATTCGCGACAGACTCTGTAATTAAATGCATCTGTGCAGAAACCTTGCCTACAATCTCATTACCTTCGTAAGAACGCTTTTTTACCGAATTTGCTTCTTCGGCAACAGTTGCAGAGCTGGCTGCGATATTTTGGATGACTGAAGCCATTTCCGACATGGATCTTGCGCTATCTCCCGTTGCCTTTTCTTGCGCGCGGATGTTATCCGTGATTTCGCTGATATTCTGATTAATGATGTTGGAATTAACTCCGTTTTGTTCGCAGATTGCGAGCAGTTCCTTCGCTGATTCATTCACTTCATCTGTTGTTTGCTTCACTTTGGTCATGATGCTGTTAATATGGCTTACCATGTCATTGAAGTTTTGATTCACCAGTCCCAAATCATCCTGGCCTGCATGAATTTGTACATCCAGGTTTCCTCTGCTTACTTCACTGATACCGTACATCAGTTGCTTAATAGGCGTCAGCGTGCGTCTTACTACCCAATATTGAAGCCCCAGACAGATTAACAGGAAAATGAACAGAATCGTAGCGCCGCTAATGATCAGCTTGGTCAATCCGGAAGGTACGGCTCTTGCATCTGCATCGACAGCAAAATATGCAAAGATTTTGCCACTTGAATCTTTAATGGGTGACATCAAAGTGGTCCATGTACCAAAAGAGTCATCATAGAAGCTGGTGAATGTTGGTTTGCCGCTGTCCAGCATATCTGCCAGACCTACTGCCACGACATTGGGCTGCTGGTACATCGCGCCAACACCCTTTTTTTCTTTCTCAAACGATTCTCTTAGATCGGTTGGCATCGCAATGATGGATGTCTGATCACCGCCTTCAAGCTCTGTACCGAAAATATAGGCATGAGGAATGTTCGGATTTGTTGCGGTAATATTATCTAAGTAGGCACGCAATTTGGTTTGAACGGGACCATCATAATTTTTTTCCTGAACTGCTTGGGATACGTCATTTGCGTTAATGCCTTGAGCCCACTTCAATGTGATTTTCTCGACTTGCCCGTGTAATTGGTCGATCAAAATCGTACGTTGGATTAGATAGCTGGACACAATGAGGACTAGCCCGATTAATACGATGTTGAAAAAGGATAATAATAGGTTCTTGGTGAAGAATGATAAGCCACTCCACTTTTTCAAATGTTCCACTCCCTAGTTGTATTATTATATTTTGTATATGGTGTTGAACTTCTTATCACATGAGATAAATCAAGTCCCCCTTACAAACAAAATAGAGATATAGACCCTTGAATTTTATGCATTAGATATTTGGTCCTTTAAGGGTCAAGGAATATATCCCTATATATATTTCGTACAAAAAGCGCTTGAAATGAATACTTTAGACCATAAAAAATTAATTTTAATAGGTAAACGCTGTGTGTATTTCAATATATTCCAATTTATGATTTGATTTGAAATTCAAGTGATTTTAGTGCATAAGCGGCTTTCAACAGTAATCATCATACTTTATAATAGAGTCAATTGCACTACTCAATTTGGGACATTTTTCATATTTGGAACTGCAAATGCTTTGTTTGTCGCGGTTTAGGTGAATTATTTGCGAAATGAGTCAATATATCCATATGCCAAGAAGAGGAATGGGAGGATGCCCGGGTTTACGATTGTAAAGGTTGAAAGTGAAAAAAATGATTTTTGCTGTTGTGTATGTGGATGCAGCGCGAAAACGCGGAATCATAAGAAGCTGGAGACTGGTGCGGCTCAGCCGGAAGCCATTGCTCTCTATACCAAGCAGGGTTATGAGCCAATTGAACGATTTGGCGAATATGAACACGATGAGAACAGCCTTTGTTATGGCAAAAAGCTGCATCTGTCATTATAAAACGTTTTCATATAAAATGAATGATGAGTCAATACTAGCTTATATAGCGGGAGAGATGATAATGAATTTGAAGCAAAAAGCGGCCGAAAAAGCAGTGGAGGCTATTCAGGATGGCATGAAAGTAGGACTTGGCACAGGCTCGACAGCGTATTGGGCTATTCAAAAAATCGGTGAGCGTGTAGCGCAAGGTTTATATATACAGGCTGTAGCTACATCCCAAGCCTCGGAGGATCTGGCCAGAGAGCTGGGCATTCCTATCATTCCGTTCGATCAGATTGGAAGGCTTGACATTACCATCGACGGGGCCGATGAGGTAAATGAGGAACTGGTTCTGGTGAAGGGCGGGGGCGGAGCTCTGCTAAGAGAGAAAATTGTGGAGAGCAACAGCGACCGATTAATCATTATTGTGGATGAGTCCAAGGATGTAAAAAAACTGGGCGCATTTCCTCTACCTGTCGAAGTCGTACCTTTTGCCAGTGAATGGACGCTGGAAGCATTGCGGAAGACAGGCTGCGAGGCGGAATGGCGCATAAAAGACGGCGAGCGTTTCCTGACAGACAACGGTAATTATATTGCCGATTGCCGCTATGGAACGATTGAACACCCGCAAGAGCTGGAAATTCGGTTGAATCAAATTCCGGGGGTGGTCGATAACGGATTGTTCATTAATATGGCGGATCAAGTCATAATCGCACGAGCCAATGGACAGATCGATATCCGCAACAAGTAATGCGGGATACCCGACTGCTTCGTCAAGTGGCATTTGTGTTATTGATTTTATATACAGCGCTACTACTATACTGGATGTTTCTCGGGTTTGGGCGAACCTTAAGACCGGGGCCTCCGTATTCGTATAATATCGTTCCGCTGGATACAATCAGGCAATATTGGCGGGCAATGCAATCGTCCCCTTTCCGGGTATGGGGGGTTAATTTGCTCGGGAATATTGGCATATTTATTCCTTTTGGCCTTCTTTTGCCGATCATTTGGGTGTCCATGCGCAGGTTGGGGAAACTGCTGTTAACGGTGGCAGCCGCGCTGGTTATTCTGGAAGTATCCCAAATGCTGCTCGGCGCAGGTACGATGGATGTGGATGATATCATACTGAATATCGCAGGCGTATTATGTGGCCGAGCTAGCTATATATGTTTACGAAAAAGGTTAGGGATTGAATCATAACAAGTCCTGCTCTTCATCCTGGTGCCACGTAAACTGGTGTCTGGTGTAGAGCGGGCTTTTTTACATAATAAATGATGACGATTACATCTTAACTTGTAATTTCTTCATTAATAGATCTCAAAAGAATAGGGTGGAAAAATACGTAAACTTGACAGAAGCATGCAATTAAGATATCTTTGAATGAAGATATGACTAACGGAGGCTGTTAATATGTTGGTAAAATCAGATGATCAAGAATTGGCGCTTAATTTGTTCGTCGTGCTTGCTCGTGCTTACAATTCGGTCACGTCCCGCACGAATCGTGATATACATAGTCATGGGTTGAATACAACAGAATTTGGTGTACTTGATCTGTTGTATTATCGAGGACCGCAGCCTTTGCAAAAAATTGGAGAAAAGGTGCTTATCTCCAGTGGAAATATAACGTATGTCGTAGACAAGCTTCAGAAAAAAAACTTGCTTACCCGACGTGCATCCCAAGATGACCGGCGCGTGATTTATGCAGAATTGACCGACGAAGGGCGTTATTTCTTTGAACAAATATTTCCGCAGCATCATCGGGTTATTATGGAGACGGTGAGTGGTTTATCTTCGGAAGAGAAGCAGCAGGCCATTCATTTGCTAAAAAAGCTTGGGTTAACGGCTGAAGGAAAGAGTAACGACAAATAAGCTGCAAGGTTCAACTGCAATATGCTTTTGGATAAAATACCGGATTTCCGGTATTTTATTTTTTTAGGGTCGTATTTTAGGGGAGCAGGGTTAATACAGATACGCAAATCAGGTATAATTGTCTAATCGTCACATTGCCCCGAGGAGGAACAATTGAAGGGTGTTGCTGTTGATTCAATTTGCCCGGTATGCATCGGATTTGCACACAGGTACAGCGGTGGGAGAAGCTCCGCTACGGATGGGAGATGCATTTCGCACGGCCAGCCGTGATCCTGTATTTATGCCAATTCTGCTGGGAACGGTATTTTGCGTGATGGGTTACGCTCATTTCGATTCGACCATGCCTCAATTTTTAGCGTTGTCCTTTAAGGAAGGAACCCGGTGGTTTACATATTTGCTAACAGTCAACGCGATTAGCGTATTGGCTTTTCAGTATCCGCTGGTACGGCTGGCGAGCCGTTTTTCGCCGTTGAATTCCTTGATCGCAGGAAATCTGTGTATTGCAGTCAGCCTGCCGCTGTGCAGTGTGCTAGACTCGGGCTGGTTATTTATACTGGATATGGTGCTGTTTACGATAGGTGAAGTGTTATTGTTCACGATGCTGGACGTGCTAATAGATCAGATTGCAGATGCTCAATATAAAGGAACCTACTTCGGTACGATTGGCTTTAATAATTTGGGAAGTGTATTGGCTCCTTTGTTTGGTGGCTGGCTGCTGGATACTTATGGCCAGACAGCACCGCTTGCTGTGTTTGTTCCGGTTGCGCTGTCGGTCGTGATTGGGTTGCCGTTCCTGCTGATAGCCCGCCGCCGTCTTGCGCAGCGTACAGGCAGCTTTGCAGCTCAGGCGCAAGAGCCTGTACAGCCATTGTCATCATAAAATAAGGAGCTGAATGCAGGATGAAGCCGGAAGAAGATAAGCTGCGGGTTATTCAAATGATGAATGATCCACAGGTATTTGAAGACTTGCGCATCGTACGGGCCTTGGGGCTGCCTCAAAGCTGCATTGCCGCAGGCTATGTACGAAATCGGGTGTGGGATAAGCTGCACGGCTATACCATCGCTACCCCTCTCAATGATATAGATGTCATCTATTTCGATCCCAAAAATACGCTGGAGGAACGGGATGAGCATCTGGAGCTATTCTTGAACCGTAAGCAGGCCGGGCGCAACTGGTCGGTCAAAAACCAGGCGCGGATGCATATCCGCAACGGGGAAGCACCGTACTCCTCCATAGAGGATGCCATGAGCCGCTGGCCAGAGACAGCTACAGCAGTAGCTATTAGATTGAATGATGAGGATCAAATGGAGGTCATTTGTCCGCATGGATTGAATGACCTGCTGGATATGCGGGTACGGCAAAGCCCGTTGTTTCGTCACACGACGGCTTTTCGCCATCGTATATTTGAGAAGCAGTGGCTGGATAACTGGCCGTTGCTCATAGTGGAGAATTAATGACTAATACCGGCAGGATCGCTGCCTGATACAAGGATTAGCCCAAATGCGGCGAGGATTTCAGGATATAAGGAGGCAACATACAATGTTTAAAAATGTAAAAACAAGTCTGGAGCGGGAAGAGGTACTGGAACTGCTGACCTACGCCATGCTGGATCGTCCTGAACGGGGAGAGGAAGCATTGCGAATCTATCAAACCTCGGATGATTGGAAGCTGTTCGGTGTGGAGGATGAAGGACTTATCGTCGGCATTGTCGGATTTGAGGAGCAGGAGGATGGAACGATTGTGCTGCACCACTTGGCCGTGCTGCCCGAAAATCGCCATCGCGGGTACGGCAGAGGCATGCTGCTTACGCTTATTAAGGAGCGCAACCCGAAACGGCTTACGACCGCAACAGATGCAGAAGGAGCGGATTTCTTTCGCAACGTGGGATTCGCCGTGTACGGATCGGAGGATTTGCCAGGTGACGGGCAATTTCATTGTATATATGAAATAGATGAAGAATAAGCGAATCTCCGGGTCCTGTCTCTCTTTTTCCACATAAGATATATTATGTCGGAGGGAGGTGGGTTTCATTGGCATACCACTACACAGCGATCGGGGATTCTTTAACGACAGGCGCAGGGGCGCTGCTCGGCGACGGTTTCGCCCCCATTTATCGGCGGATGGCGGAAAGATATCTTCGTAAGCCAGTCAGTTACGAGAATTTGGGGATCAACGGATTGACATCGCAGGAGCTGCTGTCGTTGATTCACAGCAACTCGCTTTTTCGGTCGGCAATTGGCCGAGCTGAACTCATAACAGTAACGATCGGCGGGAATGATCTGCGGCCATATGTCAGCGCTCTTGCTAGAGGCTCCGGGTCGTCAGGCTCTTCCGTTTCACAAGCGCTGAAGCATACCAAAGAGCATGTGCGGCAAATTGTACATGCCCTGTATCGGATAAAGCATGGTCAGCGTGAGCCATTTATCATACGAATGGTGGGCTTATATAATCCTTTTCCAGGAGTCAGGGAAGGGGGGCTATATGTGCGCCAGTATAACTCGTTTCTTGATTCGTTAGGCGGACCGAATTACCGGGTAGCGAATATTTATCCCGCTTTTGAGGGGAATGAACGGGCTCTGCTTTCGCTGGATCGGGTGCATCCCAACAGTCATGGCTATCGCGTGATTGCAGAAGAATTGAATCAGCTTGGGTATGCGCCATTACGATGAGCGTGAGCGTTTTTTGATTGGCTATAGGCTGATCTATGAAAAAAGTTCATGAGGGCAGTAGAAGAACTGACCATCATGAACCTTTTTCATACATTTCGGCATGCTAAACTTCCAAAATAGCCTTCAGCTTGGTGCAGTCTTTCTGTAGCTCGGGTATCTGCTCCAAAAATAGAAGCAGGGCTTTCACGTGGGCTATGCCCACGTTTTGTTCCGATAACTCCCCCTGTAGTCTGCTTAGGATTTGCACATATTCATGCCGGGTAGCTTCATTTAATGATCCTCGATACTGACGATAAATTCAGCCAGTGCTTGGTGCTCCGTTTGGGACAGCTCTGAGTTGCTCATTCGGAAGGCATTAATAATGATACTTTTAACGACAAAAACGATATCGTACGCATAGCCGCGTATAGATGGCCCATAAGCCTCAATTAAGAATTCAACGATCAGGTTAGAAAGATGATGTTCAAGACGATCGATGGCGAGGTGGCATCGTATCCCTTTTCCGAAAATAGGGAAAGGGCAGCATAAATGATATCCTAACTCGTTATTTTTTTCATTGTACCCCCGATTTCCTACTTTTCCCTTTTAATTTCCAGCGTGCGATAACCATATACAAGGATGGTACAACAAACATGGTCAGGATCGTGATCGGAAGCAGGCTGAAGATGGCCGTTACCGATGTAAGCAATATAGGACGAAAACGCGCTTTGGTTGCCGCAATTACAGCCTCTCTCAGATAAAGATTAAAAATATGACGGCAACATATAGTGATCCCAATTCTGCCAAGATGTCATATTGTTCTGAAAAGCTCTCCGCCGATTTCCCAAGTGTAGCCCGGAGGGAATTGGTATGACCCGATTTAGCATGTCAACAGCTTTTTATCCGAAAATACCCAAATTCAGTTATGGAAAGGAACTGATTCAGACCTATGAAGGTGTATAATGAACAAACGTAAAAACGACCTTTCTCAAAAGAAGAGAAAGGTCGTAAAAAAATCGGTAATTCGTATTTCAATATAAGCCGGTTAGCTGATTCGTTTACGGAAAAAGCTGCGCACAGCCCACTTGCGCTCACTTCGTTTGCGGTATTTGGGCAGCGAACGATAGACGGCAATCGACTGGTTAAAGGCTGCCATGGCCTCATCCTTGCGCCCCAGCGTCCGGTACATCAAGCCTGCGAGATAATAGCCTTCACTGGAAGAAGACTGAATGTCCTGAAACTGCTGCAGATAGTGCAGTGCCTTGTTTGCGTCGCGTTCCTTGAAGGCTGCGGCTAAATGCAAATAGGGTTCGCCATATTGCACCCGCGGGTTAATGTCCAGTGCTTTCAGCAAATGCTGCTCTCCGTCCTCCAGATGGCCTGTGTGTACTTCAGCCGTTCCCCGTGCATTCCAATAATCGGCGGAATCTTCATAACGGGATTGAATTTCCAATAAAACCTCCAGCGCCTGATGATATTTCTTGCCTTCGATCCAAATACGAGCCAAATCAAACTTGGCCGTCACATCATTGGTATTTAGCGCAATTTGCTGTCTCAGTCGTGCGGCGCTGCGTCGTCTTTTCCATGGCTTGCTAACGCTGGGCAGTACACCCACAAAGCTGTGATCCAATATATAGATCACAATCAGCAGCACGATCAGCGCCAGTAACGGGTTGCCGAGCAAGCTCCACAATAAAGAGAAAATCAAAAATTTCCCAATCATACTGCTCCCAATCCTCCTGTACATGTAACCATTCCATACTTTCCACATTATAGCATAGGGTCAATTCAAGGGTCATTAGCATGATGATATTTGAAGGGAATGGGATACCAATCTCCTGTGTCGTTTGGCTTTTCTTGTACCATGAATGAGATTGGACAGCCAGTAAGGGGGGGCGGGGTAGCACGATAAGGAACACCATGGGGGGATCTGCCTGACTATTACGGGCCATGGAATAGCCTGCTGTTATTGGCTATCCGGTTCGTCCTAAAACAGCCTGCGCGGTTACGAAACGTTTCTGCCATTTATCGTCAAACGTGTCAAAATGAACGCCGCGTTCTTTGGGAAATGTATGCAGCAATTTATTGTTCCCTGCATAGATAGACATGGCCGATCTCCAGTCCGCGTGCGCTGAAGAACAGCAGGTCGCCTTTGCGCAGCTTTGGAGGGAAGAAATGAAACACCTTATCGTCTACGCTCACTCTAATGCTGAAAGCTTTAATCATCCCATACTGAAAACAGTTGTAAATGTTTTGAAGGAAAAAGGCGATGAAGTCGTTGTACGCGATCTGTACGCTGAAAATCACTTCCGATACGGGAATTTTTGATTTTGTTGGAATTGAATCCGTTGGTCATTTACTCTTGGGAGGTATCGGACATCTTGACGAAAGTGCCTATAAAGGGATGCCGAAACAAGTTGAAGACACTGTAAAATCAGTGCTATAAAACGTAAGACGATATACAATCATTCATTGCCATGATGATGGCGGTCTACGCAATCCAGGGTTTATCCTGCTCAAACGGGAGTGGGATAAACCCATTTTATTTGTAGGCTATGGCTTTCAAAGGCCCCAGACTATATCAATTTTCTAATGAGGACAGAAGCGTTTACGTTGACCTGAACCCCTCCGGCTGATGTTTGCAAGATAACCATAGTGGATGAACTATGATTTCGCAGGGTAAGCATATCACCGCAGGCCAGAGAAACGATGGCTTGCCCTGTATTCTGCTGCGTGTCAGCTCCTGAGCCGTATATAGTTCCTTCTGCCAGAGCGCCATTAATGTAGATGGCGAATTGGTTAGGTTCTATACCTGACACAGAAAAGTGAACTTCATAGATCCCTGCGTCGGCGACAGTAATCTGTGCAGTCCCGGGGACATGAGTAATTCCAGACGTAAGTATACCGTTCGTATCCAACATGACATCCGCTTCAATCGGAACGGTTTGAGGTCTCAGGCTGTAAATATAACCGAATTGTTGTATGAAGCCAGGTTTGACCGTGTCCTCTGCCCTTTCCAATGTGTCAGGAGTAATATTTACACGGACCAGCTGCTTTTTGACGATAATGTCCTTCCTAAGGGATTTTCGTTTCGGACGGCCCTTTTTTTTCGGAAAATGATCCTCGAACACAGCACGGATGAAAACATTTTTTTTACGGCCTTTTTTTTGTTTCAGTTGAGGACGACCCAATACAAACACCTCCATATGGTTTATTGTATACTACTCCATTCATCTAGGGGAGGCATGGATATTTGTCCTGCAATTCCTGGGCAGCAGTCTATCTTTGTGTAAAAATAGGCTGTTGTACAAATTACATTTGTCTAGCGACTTGATTGCGCTCATACAGTCAGTCGAACTGTATAAGTCAGTAATGTGCTGCTATGATAGCTCCAGCACAAGAATGCCGTAGCCTTCGATGGAGATATCTCCCTCCAGGAATTGGCCGCTGAGCAGCTCATTTCCTTTATGGTGATTCAGATGAATAGGCTGTGTCTGGGCGTTATGATTCAGGATGAATAGATACGATCTTCCGTCTTTGGACCGGACAGTTGCTTCCACCCCCGCAGGAGCGTGCAGTAGAGACGAAATCCCTTTTTCCTCACAAATGTAGCCGAGCAGGCCGTCAATGAAGGCTTCCTCAGGGTCTGAGGCGACATACCACGCCTCACCTTGACCCCAACGATTGCGCGTCAGCACAGGCATACCCTGGTAGAAATCATCCCCGTATTCAGCCAGCACCTCTGCATCTTCGCTGTGCAGCAGATCGCAGAGCATGCCGCATTTATATTGCCCATCCAATGCGCCTACTTTTTCTTTCATCATAATACGATTATGTGATTCTGGCAGAAGTGCGTCAATTTCTTCTACCCAAATGCCGAGCAGATTACGCAAATGACCTGGATATCCTCCAGTTGTGACCAGATCGTTTTCATTGACGATGCCGCTGAAAAAGGTGGTAACAAAGGTGCCGCCTCGCTCTGTGAATTGTTCCAGCTTTTTTGCAACACCCGGCTTGACCATGTAGAGTACAGGCGCGATAATGAGATCATATTTCTGGAAATTCGTTGCTGTGGAAACCAGATCTACCTGTACATTACGCCGAAAAAGGGTAGCATAATACTTATGCACCTGATCGACATAATTCAATGCAACAGACGGGCCGCTTGATTTTTCCAGTGCCCACCAATTATCCCAATCAAATAAAATGGCTACTTTGGCATCGACGGTTGTGTCAAGGAATCTGTCGCCTAATGCGCCAAGCTCTTTGCCAAGCTGTGCCACCTCGCGAAATACACGGGTGTTTTCGTGTCCGACATGCTCAATCACGGCCCCGTGAAATTTCTCACAAGCACCAATCGAGCGGCGAAGCTGGAAGAACATGACTGTGTCCGCGCCATGCGCTACGGCTTGGTAGCTCCATAACCGCATGATGCCAGGCCGTTTGAGTGAATTATACGCCTGCCAGTTTTGCTGGCTCGGTGTTTGCTCCATCAGCATGAAGGGCTGCCCATCCTTTAGACCGCGCATTAAATCGTGTGCCATTGCGGTGTAGCTTACAGGAGTATGGGTCTGCGGATAGCTGTCCCAAGACACAATATCCATGTGCCTGGCCCATTTGAAGTAGTCCAGCTGCTTGAAAAAGCCCATCAGATTGGTCGTTACCACAGCATGGGGGATGTGCTTTTTGATTGCGTTATATTCCAGCAAATAGCAATCGAGCATACCGTCTGAATTGAAACGCGCATAATCGAGGGATATCCCCTGAAAAGTGGAGTGATTTTCGCCCCAATGCTCGCTCAGATTGTTTGGAGGCACAATTTCATCCCAGTCATAGAAGGTGTGTCCCCAGAAGGAGGTATTCCACACCCGGTTTAGTTCATCCAGCGTACCGTATTTTTGCTTGAGCCACACCCGGAATGCGGAGGCGCAGTTGTCGCAATAGCAATCTCCGCCATATTCATTGGACACGTGCCATACGAGAACCGCCGGATGATCCTTGTATCGTTCCGCCAGCCGGTCAGCTATATGCTCGGCATATTTGCGATAGGTGGGGCTGTTCGGGCAGGAATTGTGGCGCCCGCCGAATTTCCGCTTGCGTCCGTCTGCATCGACCCGAAGAATGTCCGGATAACGCTTAGCCATCCAGGCGGGATGGGCCGCAGTGCTGGTAGCAAGGCAAACGAAGATACCGTTTTCATAAAGGCTGTTAATCAGTTCATCCAGCCATTCAAAATGATATGTGATTTCGTCCGGCTGAATTTTGGCCCATGAAAATACGTTGATTGTGGCGATATCAATCCCTGCCAGCCTGAACATCCGTAAATCCTCCTGATGTGTGGCCTTGTCCCATTGTTCGGGATTGTAATCTCCACCATAAAATACTTTAGGAAGTTTGTCGCTTATCATGCGAATCACCTCTATATATAAGAATAATCCTATCTTATAATACAGAGAGCTTCTTTTATATATAATAAAATGAATTTGGATATAACAATATGGAACTATAGAGGAAGTACATACACGCATGCACCGGAGGTTTTTTTATGATTTTGACTCCCCATCATTGGCGATTTTTCCTGACTACGCGTGAGCATTCTTTACCCCTTTTTATTGAAAGCATCGGACTTAACAGCAGGCAGGAGGATGTGTCCCGCCCGAAAGGATATCCCTGCTTTCACTGGATTCAGACGGTGTCCGGTGAAGGAATATTTACATTTAAAGAGGGAACATTCCTTCTGGGCGAGCAGTCCGGGGTTCTGCTGCTGCCGGGCGAATCCCATATGTACAGACGGGCGACAAGAGTATGGCGCACGTTATACATCACATTTGACGGACCCATCGCCGCTGGAGCATTGACCGCTCTCGGATTGAAGCATACGCGCGGGTATCATTGGGACCGGGATAGCGAGCTGCACACCTTTGGGGAGCATATGCTGCATTCCATCGTTAGTGAACGGGATTTATCCGGCTTGGATGCTTCAGCCAATCTGTACCGCTTTTTGACGCTATTGCGCAAACATGGACAATATAGCTCGATGCCTTCCCTTTCGCATAATGTGGAGCGCTTGGCACCTGTTCTGGCGTTTATGGAGCAAAATTACGCCAGTCCGGATATAGGGCTTGGAGATATGGCGGTCATGATGAATGTAAGTGCTCGCCATTTAAATACACTGTTCAAGCAGGCGTTTGGTGTGACCTCTTATGCTTACCTGATTGTGATTCGGCTCCGCAAGGCAAAGGAAATGATGACAGAGTACCCTAATTTAACGGTCAAGGAAGTTTCGGAACGGGTTGGCTTCCGGGATGCCAGTCATTTTGTGGCAACTTTTCGCCGTTCTGAAGGAATTACCCCGGAAAAGTTCAAAATACTGTATACATAAGGGTATTTTATTGAAAAGCTCTTTCTTACTTGGGAATGCTCACTTTAGGGTACATTCCTTATTGTTTTTTTTAGGATGAGGGAGTATAAAATAATAGTTCATTTGTTTCATTAATCTGATGTGCAGGTGACATAATAAACATGCGATCCAAAGTTCTTGTGCAAAACCCCCATCTAAGAAGGAGTAAACGAAATGCTAAGTAAAGTCAAAAGAATACTGATCGGCCGCCCGCGAAAGTCGACGGCTCTTGAAGAGGAGAAGCTAAACAAGCTCAAGGCGTTAGCTATTTTGTCATCAGATGCATTGTCCTCTGTAGCTTACGGGACCGAGCAGATTTTGCTCGTTTTGATCACAGCGGGATTTGCTGCCTTATGGTATTCCATACCTATATCCATCGCGGTATTGGGATTGCTGGTTATTCTGATCCTGTCTTACCGCCAGACTATTTTTTCCTATCCAGGTGGTGGTGGCGCCTATATCGTCGCTCAGGATAATTTGGGCAGAGCCCCGAGTTTGATTGCAGGCGGCTCGCTGTTGGTCGACTACATTCTGACCGTTGCGGTCAGCTCGTCTGCGGGTACAGATGCCATTACATCGGCGTTCCCATCGTTGCACGATCATCGAATCTCAATTGCACTGATCATGATTATCTTCTTGACCATTATGAACCTGCGCGGGGTGACGGAATCTGCCTCGGTGCTGGCTTTACCGATTTATTTATTTGTTGTTGCCATTTTTGTTCTGATTATTAGCGGTGTTATTCATTACATTACAGGGGGGGCCCATGCTGCAGCCCCCCAATTTGGAGCTACGGTGTCCAACGTCAGCCTGTTCCTTTTGCTGAAGGCATTCAGTTCGGGTTGTTCAGCGCTAACCGGGGTAGAAGCGGTCTCGAATGCCATTCCGAATTTTCGCCAGCCTGCTGCCAAAAATGCGGCAACCACATTGATGATGATGGGCTTGATTCTCGGGTGTATGTTTATCGGAATCAGTTTGCTGGCTTATTGGTACGGCATTCGTCCGAATCCGAATGAAACGGTCGTCTCGCAAATTGCGAATGCCACCTTCGGACGTGGAATAATCTATTACATTATTCAGGGAGTGACGGCACTCATCTTGTTTTTGGCGGCGAATACAGCCTATTCAGCCTTTCCATTACTTGCTTTTATGCTGGCTAAGGACAAATACATGCCGCATATGTTCATGGTTCGCGGAGATCGACTTGGATATTCCAACGGTATTCTGTTTTTAAGTATCTTCTCTGCCTTGCTGGTCATTATATTTGGCGGGAAAACACAAAATCTGATTCCGCTCTATGCTGTAGGGGTATTTATCCCGTTTACGCTCTCACAGCTTGGGATGATGATTCGCTGGATTCGGCTCAAACCGTCTGGCTGGGTTGTCAAACTTGTCATTAACACAATCGGGATGCTGACCACGCTGTCGATTACGCTTATCTTTATTTTTACCAAGTTTAGCCAGGTGTGGTTCATATTCATCTTCTTGCCTGTAGTGATGTATTTCTTCATGAAGATCAGTAGGCATTATAAAAATACGGCTGAACAACTGCGTATTGACATTACCAAGGATAAGCCGATGATCAAAGGCAATACGATTATTATCCCGGTGGCAGGCATTACACGGGTCGTCATGAACACCATCAGTTATGCCAAAACGTTATCAGATAATGTCGTTGCTGTATATGTTGGAATGGATGATGAAGCGATTCGCAAAATGGAGCAGAAATGGGAAGAGTGGGATGTAGGTATACGTCTGGTGGTGCTCAAATCCCGTTACCGCAGCATCATTAATCCGCTTCGCAAGTTTATCGACACGGTGGAATGGAAAAAAGCAGACGAGGATCACATTACCGTCCTCATTCCGCAATTCATTACCAAGCACTGGTGGGAAAATATTTTGCATAACCAGACCAGTCTGCTGATGAGAGCTTATCTGATCAATTACAAAGACATTATCGTCACGACGGTTCCATTTCATTTAAACAAATAAAGTGGGCTGTCATTGGTCTACGCTCCATTACATCCGATATAGCTTAACAAAATGAACATCTTTTGGCCGTATGTCATGCGGCTGAAGGATGTTTTTTTATATACGGATATATTTACTTTAATGATACGTTTTGTGTATTATAGATACAAAATGTATCGAAAAGAATAATTATGGAGGGATACAATGCCCAAAGCTTTGGGGGAAATGGAACATGAAAAGCTGCAATTTGTTGATACGCTAAGGGCACTGGCCATTATCGGGGTTTTGCTTGTGCATGTCAGCCAGCACGTGGACGGAATAAGCGGATGGATACAAAAGGGCTTAAATATGGGGGCTAAAGGAGTTGCTTTATTTTATCTGGCCAGCGCTTTTACGCTGTTTCTGTCTCTGAGCAGGCGTTCGCAGGACAGGAGAGAAACAACTTCGGCTTATCTGCTGCGCCGTTTTTTTCGGATTGCTCCTTTGTATTACATTATGCTCGGGATTTATTTAATGGTAAACGGGACAGGACCCCGATTTTGGTTGGGGGATCAGGATACAGTCACGATTGCTAATATCGCAGCTCATATTCTGTTTTTGAATGGTCTCAACCCGTACTGGATGAACAGTATTATCGGTGTGGAGTGGTCCATAGCTGTGGAGTGCATGTTTTATCTGTTGGTTCCTGTATTATGTAAGCTGATTCGATCGGTTCGGCATGCTGCCTGGTTTGTTTTGATTATAGTTGTGCTGAGCTTTGCGCTGAACAAAGGGTTTGCTACATATTCATGGATTAGCGATCATTTCTTGTGGGGGCATTATCTTTATTTATGGTTCCCGAATCAATTGCCTGTTTTTGCGCTCGGTATAATATTGTTTTTTCTCTGGAGGAACGAGCAGCATTGGAAAAGTATAGATCGGATCAGTGGAGGAGTACTGCTTGTTTCAGTACTATTTGCGCTTTGGGGAGGTATGACGGATTACCTCATAGGGGGAGGGCTGCTGCTGGGAGCGTATGCTTTGTATTACTGGCAGCCGGGATGGATGCTTAATCGGGTATGGTCATGGATCGGCCGTCTCAGCTACAGCATGTATTTGACGCATATGCTGGTTCTTGGTCTGATCACTCAAATGAATTTCCCCTTTGCCCCAATCGTCAACCTCATCATGATGTTCATGATGACGCTGCTATTAACGGCTGGGCTATCCTGGCTTACCTACTTGTGGATTGAGCAGCCTGGTATCCTTTTGGGGAAAAAACTTGTTTCCCGTATGAAGCCTGTGCGTCCTCAGGGAGATTCCGTCAAGGAAAGTATGGCTTAAGCCATAACTTGAGACTGCATCGGATAAGCTGGTGACCTCTGTGGCTTTTACATTCTTTATCAGGGTGATCCCCCTGAGGAACTGCTTAAATGAGTATCACTCTAAAATAGAAAAAAATAATACATAAAGCTGCTGCCTGGCAGCTTCTTTTTTATGTCTAAAAAATGATGTCCAAAAAAAATCAGGCGCTCCATGAGAGAAGCGCCCGAATGGGAGAGGAGAAACCGGACGAAGAGCTTATGGGGAAACGTAAGTCTTCTCCGCGGTTGTCTACGACATTGGTTGAATGCCGATATCCTAATGATGCCCAGGTAACGGTTTTTTATACCTGCCCTATCCTACGTTTTTCAAACGGCGGTGCTTGTGGTACGATAACGACATAATCTTTATATGGTTATGAACACATATAGAAAATAGGTGAGTTTCAGCGTGAGAGTGGTATCGGGTAGTGCCAAAGGAAGGCCGTTAAAGGCAGTTCCCGGCACAGGGACGCGGCCGACTACGGATAAGGTCAAGGAAGCGCTATTTAGCATGATAGGTCCTTATTTTGATGGGGGAGTCGCACTTGATCTGTTCGCTGGCAGCGGTGGCCTGGGCATAGAGGCGCTTAGCCGGGGGATGGACAAGGCTGTTTTTATTGATATGGAATCGAAAAGCATTGATGTCATTAAAGAAAATTTGCGAAAAACCGGCTTGGCAGAACAAGCTGAAGTGTTCCGCAACGATGCCGGAAGAGCGCTCAAGGCGCTCGCCAAACGTGGCGTTTTTTTTGATGCTGTTTTTCTCGACCCGCCCTATCGTCTCAAACACGGAGATGAATTGATGAGCCGTATGGCTGAATTGAACTTGCTTCGTTCAGGTGCTGTCATCGTGCTGGAATATGAATCCGGCCATACCTATCCGGAAAGCTTCGGGCCGTTCGAGCAGGTCAAAAAAACAGTCTATGGCGAAACGGCGTTATCCATCTATCAATTTACTGCGGATGCTTTGTCAGGCGCCGAAGTGTATACAGAAGCCGGAATGATCGAATCCGGCATCACCGAATCAGACGGGGAGGACCATCATGATTAAGCTTAAACCACGTATTGCCGTATATCCAGGGACTTTTGATCCCGTGACGATGGGGCATCAGGATATTATTCAAAGAGCGGCCAAACAATTTGATCTGCTGATTGTCGCGGTCCTTAACAATATTAGTAAAAATCCGCTGTTCTCTCTTGAGGAGCGAATGGAGCTATTGCGAACCGTAACCCGCGATATTCCCAACATTGAGGTCGACAGCTTCCGCGATCTGACAGCCAATTATGTGCGTCAAAAAGGAGCTCAGGTCATTGTTAGAGGGATACGGTCGGTGACAGATTTTGAATATGAACTGCAATTGGCTTCTACAAATCATAAGCTGAACCCGGATGCGGAAACGATCTTTATGATGACCAATCCGGTCTATTCATACCTGAGCTCCAGTATGGTGAAGGAAATTGCCCATTTTGAGGGCGAGGTCGTAGATTTGGTTGCCCCTGAGGTCGAAGCCGCACTGCGCTCCAAGGTCAATGCGAAGCGCGGCGGCTCCACCATGAAGTCATAAAGGAAATAACCAGCAGTACAAGCACAATGGCAGCCAGCAGGGAGGCAGACATGATGGTCAGCTGCCAGGGATATATAGACACACCCTCCAATTGTGTTAAAAGAGTAGTGCCTTCTGTCATGACAGAGTGTGTGGTTGAGTCATATCCGTTTTCTGCAAAAAAGGAAGCTGAACTGTCGTTGATGTAAGCCGGAATCGTATTGCTGGCTATACGATGAAGAGGTGTCCACGCCGCCAAAGTAAGCGCAAAGGCGATGACCCCGTGAAGCACGCGCGCCAGGGTGAAGGTGATGCCTTTGTCGGATGGTCTGGTGACGGCGGTAATTTGGAACCAGCCGCATAAGCCGCCCCAGCCCAACACAGCGCTGATCAGCGCCACTTGTGTGCGCAGATCGTACGGCAAACGGCTGATTTCATAGGAGCCCAGATGGATTTCCATCCAGGCGGGCCATATAAACGAATATGCTCCTTGGCCTGAATAAATGGATATTAGCCGAATCAGAACGGAAAAGAAAATTATAAAGCCACCTGTTACCATAAGCGTCTGCACAGCGTGAGACACGGTTTCGCCCAGCAGTTTTCCGATACTGCGGCCGTCCCGTTCTCTGGCAGAGCGTGTAGCATCCCATGGGGATTGAATCAGGGTGGCGGAAGTACGGGAAACAGAAGTGCGCCGAAAGGCTGCCGGCGTTTCCCGTTTTTGCGGTTCCTCTGACGCTGCCGGCAGTCTGGCAATGATCCAGCCTGCCAGCAGCCCGGAGATCCAGTGAACAGCAAGCAATATTCCGCCTGCCGCAGCATTGTGCAGCAATCCTATTCCGATGACGAGCAGGATGGTGATTGGATTGCAGAAGTGGGCGATGGCTGTCAGTCGTCGAAGCTGAAGCCTGGTCATGTCCTCCCGCTGCGCCCATTGGCGAACCGCCTCCGCAGCTGCCGGGAATCCGGCGGTCAGGCCCAGAGCCAGCACCCAGCCGCTTCGTCCAGGCAGCCGGAACCAGTAGCGCATGAATGGCTCCAGCAGGACACCCAGCCCATGGACGAGACCAAAGGCGACGAGCATTTCAGATAACATTAAAAAAGGGAGCATAGCCGGGAAAATAATAGTCCACCATAGCTTAAGCCCTTGGACAGAGGCTTGAAACACCTCTTCTGGTGAGGTGACAACAGCCAATACGAGCAGGATGGCTCCAAGGCCAAGCAGCAGGGTTGTCCAATAGGGAGTGGTATGGGCTTCCTTTTGCATCAAAGGGTTCACCTCTTATCAATACGTTGTCGTAACAATGTATGCTTTTCCAACAGGCTTGAGAACAGACAGGCAAGCAGAGTTGATGTGCGGAAAATAGTAAAATCAGGGTGCAAGGGGGAGAAATGATGAAGCGAATCAGCCGGAAAAGTGCTCTTTTTTTAATCGGTTATGTCTTGATGCTGACCGCCGTGGTTTATGTGCTGGTCTACATGCCAACCCCTTATCTAATCTATGGACCAGGCGGGGCAAACGAGATCAAGCCGATGGTCACGGTCCGTGAAGGTGATCGCGATGAACGGGGGACCTTTATGATGACGACAGTTGCGGCACGTTATGCCAATGTCATCATGCTGGCCTTGTCCAAGCTGGATAGCAATTCGGAGATTCAGCGCAAGGAGGATCGTCTGCACGGAAGAAGTGAGGACGAATATGCGGCAGAACAGGTCTGGTATATGGGGGATTCCCAGTCGTCTGCCATGGAGGCTGCCTACACCCGCGCACATGTACCGTATCGGATTGTACCGGATTATGTATATGTGTTTAAGGTCCCCCGAACAAATAGCGTGTTTGAGCCCGGAGATGAAATTTTGGAGTTGAACGGTACGAGGCTGGCCAATAATAACTCGATTCGGCGTGCTTTGGAGCATGAGCAGGCGGGGACAAAAGTCAAAGTAAAGCTCAAGCGCAATGGCAAGCTGCTGACGGTGCAAGCTCCGTTAACGACCATTACGGACAGCGAGACGGGCAAACAACGCCCCGGCTTTGGCGTCAGCATTGCCACTGTGCAAAAAGTAGAGCCAAAGGATGGACGTCAAACCATTCATTTTTCATCCACAGATGTTGGCGGACCTTCGGCCGGCTTAATGTTCACGCTGGAAATTTATAACCAGTTGACACCAGGCGACTTGAGTAAGGGATACCGGATCGCCGGTACGGGTACTATTGATAAGGACGGTCAGGTGGGGGCGATCGGTGGTGCAAAGTATAAAATTGTCGCCGCTGACCGTCAGGGGGCAGAATTGTTTTTCGTCCCGGTGGATAATTATAAAGAAGCCAAGGCCAAAGCAGATCAAATCGGAACCCGGATGAAGGTTGTTCCGGTTCGCAAACTTGGCGATGCACTGGGCTATCTGGAAAAGCTGCCCATCAAACCATAACAGGCGGCCGCAAGTAATCGGCATACATTTCGCGGATGGCAGGACGCGGCATCCCGGTTGCGTGTATGGCGGCAGCGGCCGTATCCCAGTCTAGATGGGGGTGTGATCCGGCGGTTGGCTTAACCCAGACCGGAAGGGCTGCTGTCTGCTTCATCCGCGCCAGTAATTCGCGTCCGAACGCGTTGAAGCCGAGCACACGGATATAACCGGGCCCTTTTGCCAGCTCAGCCGGGGTCATATCGGCTTTGGCATGATTCAGCAAAATATGTGCGAACATACGCTGAAGCTTCGTGCGGGTATATCGCCTTGTCTTGACGGCGGCAAGCAATGCCTCGACCGAGGGCTGGGGCAGCGTGTACAGGGATTGCCGCAGCCGATGCTCCAGCCCTTCGGTGACCTCATGCAGCTCCGCCAGCTGCTGCGGGCTGCGCGCGATCAGGGCGTTCAGCAGCGGCTGGCTGAACGCTTCCCATTGCAGCGGCGCGCGCCCGGCTTGCCACTCGCGCCGCAAAATTTCCAGCGTCGCCGCAGGTACATACGGCGACGCGGCCTCCGGCCCGCCGTCTTGCAGCAGACGGCGGATGGCTGTGGCGCTGGCGATGCCCCCGTCCGCGGGGGCTGCAGCTTCATGGTAGCCCGATCCGGTGCGGACTACCGTAAAGGGCTGAATGGAGCTGCCCAGCCGTTCCAGCGCAATCAGGTAATGCAGCCCGAGCGTATTGTTGGGCTGCTGCATAAGGGCGGCGAGCGCTGCGACGTCCGCTCCTTCGGCCACAAGCGCGGCTGCGGCGCCCGCATAGGCGGAGGGATAGCTTGCGCCACTGCGCAGGCGCTGTGCGATGCCGGCCTTTAACTCGGCCGGCTCTGCCGCCAGCACGCGGGCTAGCGCGCGCAGCGGAGCGATGTCTCCGCTCTCGCTGCCGAAGCAGAGCGCGTCGACGACGCCCGTGGCGCGGAGCAGGGCGACCGCCCCGTGGGCAAACCATTCTGCCGGCTGGACGGCATAGGCCACAGGCAGCTCCAAAACCAGGTCCACGCCCATGGCGAGTGACATTTCGGCGCGGGACCATTTGTCCGTAATCGCGGGTTCACCCCGCTGGAGGAAAGGACCGCTCATCACGGCTACCGTACGATCTGCTCCAGTGATGCGCAGAGACTCCTTCCAGTGATGAACATGTCCGTTATGCAGCGGATTATACTCTACAATAACTCCAAGTGTTTTCAAGACGGGATGTCGCTCCTTTTTATAGCTGATCCAGTAGCTGCTCTGAAAATAAGGGCCATGATCGGCAGCGAATACTTTTTTCAGGGAGCTACGTTGCTTTTTATTATTGGATTGAACAAGGGCGTTGAGACCTGAGCTCAAAAGCTTTATACTCGCATTATTGTACACGAAGAGTGGAGCGGGTACGAATACTTACAACTACATGGTTCATACAGTGTATTTTGCTTCTGCCTAAAACTTGCTGTACCATTGGAAGGCCAATGGATTTGGCTGGGGTGTAAAGTGAAAGGTGTTGACAAACGACTCGATCAGTCGGTATAATAATTTTTGTTTGTTTGGAGTGATAGTGATGCAACTATTTTTTCGCAAAGTAGCAGCAAGTGACGGTCCGTTGTCTATCCGTGAATCTCTTGATGTGAGTGAATTGGTGGATGACCGTGCTGATGTTACGGCTGTTTCCCCGCTGGAGACTGATTTGGTCGCCGTTAGTCTGGGTCAAGGCTCGATGAGCGTGGAAGGCACGCTGGCCGCAGGGCTGGACATGCTGTGCTCCCGCTGTCTGAATCCGATGCATGAGGATTTGAAGATCGAATTCCGTGAACGGTTCAAGCAGACCTTTTCAAGCAATGAAGAGGAAGATGAAGATGGCGAATTTATCGCAGTGACAGAGGATTCCTTTGACATTGCACCGTATTGCAAAGAACTGTTTGTATTGAATGTGCCGTTTGCGCCTGTGTGCAGCGAGGACTGCCAGGGGATCACACCAGCAGCCGGGCAAAACTGGAGCATCGGCTCTGACGACAGTGATAATGGCGATACAGATAAGATTGATCCGCGTCTGGCAGGACTTAAGGATTTTTTTAAATGAGAATTGGGTTCAATTCTGAAAAAATCATCATCCGTTGGTATGGGAGAGCTACAGTCTCATGTGTGGATATTGCAGGTCTTGATTCACCGGCTGTGAGGTAACTGCTTCCGGCAAGTTATCCTCAGTCTTGAATGAGATAAGAAGTCACACCCGTTATACGGGGTTGATCTGGTTAAGGAGGTGGGAATAATGGCAGTACCTCAACGGAGAACATCCAAAACTCGTCGCGACAAACGTCGTACTCACTTTAAACTGGCAGTACCAGGTATGGTGAAATGCTCCGAATGCGGCGAATTGAAACTTGCTCACCATGTGTGCAAAGTTTGCGGAACGTACAAAGCTAGAGAGATCATCTCTCAATAATTTCCGATAAGCGGATTCTTTGGAATCCTCGCAGGGAAAGTGGTGCTTCACTCCAGTGAGGCACCACTTTTTTTATTTGCATGCTTTCTTTTTATGTCAGCATGCTATATACTGTTTTAGTACCAGGTTCTAAGAAAGAAGGGCTAAAGGGGTTCCTTTATACATACAAGTTGACAAATCGGCTCAAAGCTTTCATCGTTAGAACGTGAAGCAGCCAGGAGTAGGCTGAACGGCAGTTTTTTGCAGGAAAGTTTATTGTAGGGAAGGAGGCGTCACCGACATCGAACGTTTGCCGAAGAGACAGAGACAGCAGCGGCTGACTCAATTAATTGATGAGAATCCGTTCGTGACGGATCAGGAATTGACGAGACAGCTGAAGGTAAGCATTCAGACGATTCGGCTGGACCGGATGGAGCTGGGAATCCCTGAGTTGCGGGAGCGTTTGAAACTGATGGCTGAGCGCTCCTATGATCAGGTTCGTTCCTTGCCTTTGCATGAGGTGATCGGGGATATAGTTGATCTCCAACTGGATCGAAGCGGGATTTCCATTTTCGAAATCAAAGAGGAACACGTTTTTTCACGAACTGGCATTGCCCGGGGACATTACGTCTTTGCTCAGGCCAACTCATTGGCCGTAGCCGTGATTAATGATGAGATAGCATTGACCGCCTCAGCGGATATTCGCTTTGTCCGTCCGGTTCATTTGGGCGAAAAGTGTATTGCCAAGGCATATGTACGCTCAAATCCCAATCAAAAAGGGAAGGCCAAAGTCGAGGTGTTTGCCTACGTAGGAGAGGAAATGGTGTTCCAAGGAAACTTTGTCATTTATCGCTCCACGGAGGAAGAGTATAGCGAAGGAGGAAGTCAGCATGCGGATCGCCATTGATGCCATGGGGGGAGATCATGCTCCTGAGGCGACGGTAGAGGGTGCGCTATCTGCGGCGGCGGAATGGAAGGATACAGACATTACGCTGGTTGGTGACCGTGAACGAATTGAATCGGTTCTGAACGGCAGAACGCTGCCTGCGAATCTCGGTATTCGTCATGCATCCGAAATGATTGATGCGCAGGATGAGCCGGTAAAGGCAGTGCGGCGCAAAAAGGATGCCTCGATGGTCGTAGCCGGTCGAATGGTCAGAGAAGGCGAAGCGGATGCGATGATATCTGCAGGGAATACAGGCGCTCTAATGACCACAGGGTTGCTGGTGGTTGGGAGAATGGAAGGTATTGAACGTCCGGCTCTTGCGCCGATGATACCGACGATTGATAATCAGGGTATTCTGGCGCTGGATCTGGGAGCCAATATGGATGCCAAGCCCGAGCATCTTGCCCAGTATGCATTGATGGGGAGCTTGTATCGTCAGAAAGTTCACGGTCTGGCTTCTCCGAGGGTAGGTCTGCTGAATGTCGGGACCGAGGCCGGGAAAGGCAATGAATTGACAAAAATGGCGTTTCCGCTTATTGAGCAGTTGCCTGTTCATTTTGTCGGGAATGTTGAATCTAGAGATGTATTAACAGGAAATTGCGATGTGCTGGTGTGCGACGGATTTGCCGGAAACATCATGCTAAAATCACTGGAGGGTACGGCCGGAACGATATTTTCCCTCCTGAAAGAACAGTTCACCAAATCTCTTAAGACCAAGCTGGCAGCGGCGTTGATTATGCCGGAGCTTCGCGGTCTGAAAGATAAGCTGGATTACAAAGAGCATGGCGGAGCTCCCTTGCTGGGGCTGAGCGGGCTCGTCTTGAAAAGCCACGGTTCGTCTGACGGCATTGCCATCAAAAATGCTGTAAGACAGGCGCGTACGGCTTTGCAAAACCAGCTGGTGGAAAGTATATCTAAGGAAATTAGCAGGAAGTGAGTGACGATATGAATAAATTACGGCCGGTTGGGGTTATCGGAACGGGGAAATATGTTCCTGAGAAAATTCTGACCAATAAAGATCTGGAAGCAATCGTAGAGACAAGTGATGAATGGATCGTCAGCCGTACAGGGATACAGGAACGCCATATTGCAGCCCCAGAGCAGGCTACATCAGATTTGGCTTACGAAGCGGCGATTAAGGCGTTGAAGTCTGCTGGTATGACGGCAGAGGATTTGGATCTGATTATTGTAGCTACAATTACACCGGATATGGCATTTCCGTCAACGGCCTGTATTCTTCAGGACAAGTTGGGAGCAAAAGGTGCGGCGGCTTTTGATTTGTCTGCAGCATGCTCAGGTTTTGTATACGGGCTGGCGACGGCAACGAGCTTCATTAAAACAGGGATGTATAATAATGCGTTAATCATTGGAGTTGACTGTCTTTCCCGAATTACAGATTATACCGACCGCAATACCTGTGTTCTTTTCGGAGATGGTGCAGGAGCTGTTGTGATTGGTGAAGTACCTGAAGGAAGAGGATTTCAATCCTTTGATCTTGGTGCCGAAGGTGCGGGAGGCAGCTTGCTCAAACTGGAAGCTGGCGGTTCGCGCTTGCCTGCGAGTGCGGAAACAGTGGAAAATAGACAGCATTATATTTACATGAACGGACGCGAAGTGTTCAAGTTTGCGGTCCGTGTGATGGGAACAGCAACGGTGGATGTGCTGGAAAAAGCAGGATTGACCAAGGATGACATTGATCTGTTCGTTCCGCATCAAGCCAATATTCGCATTATCCAATCGGCGATGCAGCGTCTGGATTTGCCGGAAGAAAAGGTAGTCATTAATGTTAATAAATATGCAAATACGTCTGCAGCGTCAATCCCTCTTGCTCTGGTGGAAGCGGCAGAAGAAGGTCGTATGAAGGAAGGCGACCGGGTACTGATGGTGGGCTTTGGCGGCGGATTGACCTGGGGCGCGTCGGTTCTTGTCTGGTAAAAAAATCGGCGGATTTGATAGAATACCGAATTTCTGGTATTTTACAGAATAAGCATTGGATACAAAAGAGGTGTATACAAGATGGGTAAAACGGTATTTATCTTTCCCGGGCAAGGCTCACAAGCTGTAGGTATGGCTAAAGACGCTTATGAAGCGATTCCAGCTGCAAAAGAGATATTCCGTCAAGCGGATGAGCGGTTGGGTTTCGCGCTAAGTACATTGATTTTTGAAGGACCGGACACGGCCTTGAAGCAGACTTCAAATACGCAGCCTGCGCTGCTAACGGCGAGCATTGCGCTGCATGAAGCGTTCAAGGAGACAGGAATCCGCCCTGATTATGTGGCTGGGCACAGCCTTGGGGAATACAGTGCGCTGGTGGCTTCCGGTGTTCTCGCATTCGGGGACGCGGTTGAGATTGTACGTGCACGTGGCGAGTTCATGGAGCAGGACATACCTGATGGACAAGGCGGAATGGCTGCTGTGCTGGGAGCTGACCGTGAAGCGCTGGCAGCATTATGCCGTGATATTACGGAGGCTGGTCATCTGGTTGAACTGGCCAATATCAACTGCCCCGGACAAATCGTTGTATCCGGCACGAAGGAAGGCGTAGCTGCGGTGGCTGAACGCGTGAAGGAAGCAGGCGGCAAGCGGGCTATTACTTTGGAGGTCAGCGGTCCGTTTCACTCCTCATTGATGAAAGAAGCGGCAACCAAGCTCTCCGGCAAGCTGGAGGCTGTGACCTTCTTGGAAGCTCAAGTTCCGGTTGTGGCGAATGTAACGGCAAAACCTGTGCATGAGGGTAGCGAAATTCGCCAGCTGCTGGTGGATCAGGTCTATTCCCCGGTGCTATGGGAAGACAGTGTGGCATGGCTGCTGGAACAGGGAGTTGACACCTTTATTGAGTTCGGACCTGGAAGTGTTTTAACCGGATTGGTTAAAAAAATCGACAAAACGGTTAAGCTGTATAATATAAACAGCCTGGAATCGTTTGCTTCCGTAACAGAGGCCCTGGAGGCCCGCTAAAAGCAACAGTAGTTGCCTATCATACTTGCAAGGAGGTACTATGATGTCTAAGCCATTAAGTGGAAAAACGGCGCTGGTTACTGGAGCATCGCGCGGAATTGGCCGTAGTATCGCGTTGGCGCTGGCCGAAGCAGGCGCTAATGTGGCGGTAAATTATGCTGGCAACGAAGCGGCTGCGGCTGAGGTAGCAGAGCAGATTCGGGCCAAGGGCGTGGAGGCTATTACGGTTCAGGCTAATGTCGGTCGTGCTGATGAGGCGGATCGGTTAATCAAGGATGTTGCTGACGCTTGGGGAAAGATTGATATCCTGGTGAATAATGCTGGAATAACAAGAGATAATTTAATCATGCGTATGAAGGAAGAAGAATTCGATCAGGTGATCGAAACGAATCTGAAAGGCGTGTTTAATTGCCTCAAGGCCGTAACACGTCCTATGATGAAGCAGCGTTTCGGTCGGATCATCAATATCTCTTCCGTTGTCGGTGTCCTTGGCAATGCAGGTCAAGCAAACTATGTAGCTGCTAAAGCCGGAGTGATAGGTCTGACCAAATCCTCTGCAAAAGAGCTTGCTTCAAGAGGCATTACAGTCAACTGTGTAGCACCCGGATTCATCGATACGGACATGACGCAGGTCCTGTCTGACGATTTGCGTGATAGCATGCTTGGCGGTATTCCGCTGGCCCGTCTCGGACGGCCTGAGGAAATTGCGAACGTGGTGCTTTTCTTGGCCTCGGACGCTTCCTCATACATGACGGGCCAGACTTTGCATGTGGATGGCGGCATGTACATGTAGCGACGTGTGGCCAATCCGCATGCCGTGATGAAGAGTAAATGAATGATCACTCTCTTCTATGGCATTTTAATTGTAATTTTCGTATAATACCAAAGGAGGAGGTGAGCCGGATGTCCGATGTATTGGAGCGCGTAAAACGCATTGTCGTTGACCGTTTGGGAGCCGACGAAGCCGAAGTTACACTTGAAGCATCTTTTAAAGATGATTTAGGCGCTGATTCTCTCGATGTAGTTGAATTGGTTATGGAATTGGAAGATGAGTTTGATATGGAAATCTCTGATGAAGATGCAGAGAAAATTACAACTGTAGGTGAAGTTGTAAATTACATACAATCTCATACCTAATTCATGTCAGCAAAAGTCCCGTTCTGTCACAGGCGGGACTTTCTCCTAATTATACAGATTGAACTAAAGACGGAATTGTCGCGTTCTTTTGAGCTTGACTCAGCGTCACTTGTTCAAAGGCTAAAGATTATGTGGCATTACTAACTTTAGTTGATTCTATATTATTTTTTCGCACAAGAGCGTGCGGCTTAAAAATACAATTGCAGTAGACATTGAGGTGATTATCTTGAAACAACGGGTTGTTATAACAGGAATGGGTGTAATCACTTCGCTAGGACAGGATTTGAACACACTGTGGGATAATCTGATGGCTGGGAAGTCTGGCGTCAGTGCAATCGAATCTTTTGATACCACTGAATACCCTACGAAAATAGCCGCTTCTGTTAAGGATTTTAATCCAGAGGATTATATTGACCGTAAGGATGCACGCAAAATGGACCGTTTTGTACAGTTTGCGGTTGCAGCCAGTAAAATGGCGCTTAAAGACAGCGGAATTGTTATCGGAGAAAATGCGGAAGCTGATCGTGTTGGCGTATCTGTAGGCTCCGGTATTGGCGGATTGGGTACTTGGGAGGATCAGCATCATACATTAATTGAAAAGGGACCTAAACGCGTAAGCCCTTTCTTTATCCCGATGATGATTGCCAATATGGGCTCTGGTCAAGTGTCCATTACACTCGGTGCCAAAGGACCTAATGCATCGCCAGTAACGGCTTGTGCTACAGGCAGCCATGCCATTGGTGATTCCTTTCGTATAATTCAGCGTGGTGATGCTGACGTCATGATCTGCGGCGGAGCTGAGGCAACGATTCGTCCGATCGGCATGGCTGGATTCTGCTCTATGCGGGCGATGTCCACACGTAACGATGAGCCAGAGAAGGCAAGTCGTCCTTTTGATACGGATAGAGACGGATTCGTGATGGGTGAAGGCTCTGGTGTTCTGATCCTGGAATCGCTGGATCATGCTCTGAAGCGTGGTGCCCGCATTTACGGCGAAGTGATTGGCTACGGTTTGTCAGGCGATGCCCATCATATGACAGAGCCTGATCCGGAGGGTGCGGCGCGCTGTATCAGAATGGCAATCCGCGATGCCGGATTGAATCCTGAAGAAATTGATTATATCAATGCACACGGTACATCAACTCCAGTCGGTGATAAATCGGAGACAGAAGCAGTCAAGAAAACGCTTGGAGAGCATGCTTATAAGGTAGCAATCAGCTCAACCAAATCGATGACAGGGCACCTGTTGGGTGCAGCAGGCGGCGTTGAAGCCGTAATCTGTAGTCTTGCTCTTCAGCATCAGACGATTCCGCCGACGATCAATCTGGACAACCAGGATCCGGAATGCGATCTTGATTATGTGCCTAACCAGCCAAGAAAAGCGGAACTGAATGTGGTCATGTCCAATTCCTTTGGTTTTGGCGGTCACAATGCTACGATTATTCTAAAAAAATATGAAGCGTAAGGGGTCAGTCCGTTGAGTGGAGATTTGAAGCAATTACAGCAGAAACTTCATATTCAATTCAACAACCGGCAGCTTCTGAAGCAGGCCTTTACGCACGCTTCCTACGTAAACGAACATCGGTTTAGCCAGCATGCAGACAATGAGCGGCTTGAATTTTTAGGTGACGCTGTTCTGGAGCTGACTGTATCCGAGCATTTGTACAATCAGTACCCTAACCGGCCCGAAGGCGAACTGACCAAGCTGCGTGCAGCTATTGTCTGCGAGCCTTCTCTGGTGAAGTTTGCTGTCGGGCTTGAGTTCGGGCAATATGTACTGCTTGGAAAAGGTGAAGAGCTGACGGGTGGGCGCACTCGTCCAGCTTTGCTCGCTGACGTATTCGAAGCGTTCGTAGGCGCGCTTTATTTGGATCAGGGCCTGGAGGCCGTCCGGTCGTTTCTGGAACGTTATATTTTTCCTCAAATTGTGTTAAACGGTAAGCTCCAGATGAGCGATTTCAAAACAGAGCTTCAGGAATTAACGCAGCATCACAACATGGGGATGCTTGAGTACAGGATTGTGGAGGAGCGCGGACCTGCCCATGAGCGCGAGTTTGTAGCCGAGGTATATATGGACAGCGAACGGCTGGGGGCAGGGACAGGACGCTCCAAAAAAGAAGCTGAGCAGCAAGCGGCGGCGGTAGCTTTAAACCGTTTGAAGCTGGAGGAATCGTAATCGGTACCTGAGCGGCCCGGACGGGCTTGCGCGAGCAGGGGACACAAAGTAAGAGCAAAGGGCAGTCCGCGGGGGAGTCCCGGTCCGCAAGGGCGAATGGACTGCGTTTTGCTCTTTTTTCGTGGTTTGGTTACTGTGGCGTTGAACGTAGGTGCCGCGCTTTATCCAAGGGATTCTTATGCTACAATAGGGATAATTCATGTCTATCAGATAAACGGTGTTGTACAAGCATATTTGAAATGTTAGAGGTGAGATTGAGCATGTTTTTAAAGCGCATTGAGCTGGCGGGCTTCAAATCGTTTGCAGATAAAACGGAAATGGAATTTGTCCGCGGCATTACAGCTGTCGTTGGCCCCAACGGAAGCGGAAAAAGCAATATTTCCGACGGTATTCGCTGGGTGCTGGGCGAACAGAGCGCCAAATCACTGCGTGGCGGCAAAATGGAGGATATTATTTTTGCTGGCAGCGACGCTCGCAAGGCCGTCAATTATGGTGAAGTATCGCTTACGCTGGATAATGAAGATCAGGCGCTGCCTCTGGATTTTGGTGAGGTCACGGTAACTCGCCGTGTCCACCGAAGTGGTGATAGTGAATATTTCATTAACCGACAATCATGCAGACTCCGGGATATTACCGAGCTGTTTATGGATACAGGTATTGGTAAAGAAGCTTATTCGATTATCGGACAGGGGCGTATTGAAGAGATTTTGAGTACCCGCTCCGAGGATCGCCGAGGTATTTTTGAGGAAGCATCAGGTATCGTAAAATATAAATCGCGCAAAAAAGAGGCGGTTCGAAAGCTCGACGAAACGGAACAGAATTTGCTGCGTATTCATGATTTGGTGAGTGAGCTGGAGGATCAAATCGGACCGCTTAAGGAGCAATCCGAGAAAGCGATTCATTACAAAGAGCTGCGTGGAGAACTGAAAGCAAAAGAGATATCGATGTACGTCCATCAAATCGAACAGATTCACACTTCGTGGACCGATGCAACCTCCAAGCTGGCTCTACTGCAGCAAGAGCAGCTTCAGCTCTCTACAGTGGTATCTCGTCATGATGCGATGCTGGAAAGCGATCGCAATGAGCTCCGCCAGCTAGAGGAGCAAGTCGAGCACTTGCAGAATGATTTGCTGCAGTACAGTGAAAATACAGAAAAGAGCGAAGGCTACGTTGAATTGCTGAAAGAGCGCACACGCAATCTGGAGGCTAACCGGGAACAACTGATATTATCACTCAGCACGAGTGAAACAAGGCATTCTGAGCGCAAAGATGAACTGGATCAGCTGAATGAAAAGCTGTCTGTGTTAATCGTAGAGCTTGAAGAGCTGCGTGCGCGGCTATCTGATGAAGAGGCCAAGCTGATCGGTGTTACAGACGGGATCAGTCAGGAGCAGGAGGAAAGTCTTAAAGGCAACCTGCTGGAGCTCATGAATCAGATGGCACAGGCGCGCAACGAAATCCGTTATACTGACCAGCAGAAGGAAGCGCTGGAGCGGCGCGTGACACGTGTAAGTGATGAATCCGGGAAATGGGAAGCACAAAAAGCTGAGCTGGAACAGCGCAAAAAGGGACTGGAAGTCGCCATTCAAAAGCTGGGACAGGAAATTAGCAGCCTACGCAATGGATATATACAGGGAAGTGAAAAGTATCATGCACTGCAAAAGCTGGCGGAAGAAAGCCAAGGCACCATTCGTAAATGGGAGCAAAAGCGCGAGGCTCAAATTTCACGGCGAGATACGATGAAGGAGATGCAGGATGACTTTGACGGCTTTATGCTCGGGGTCAAGGAAGTTTTAAAGGCTGCACGGAAACAGACCCTGCACGGTGTGCACGGAGCGGTGGCGGAGCTGATTCGGGTGCCTGAGCATTTGGAGCAGGCAATGGAAACTGCTTTGGGTGCTTCGGTACAGCATATCGTCATGGAAAATGAAGCGGTATCCAGACAGGCGATCAGCTTTTTGAAGCAGCGCCAATTGGGTAGAGCTACATTTTTGCCTATGGATGTCATTCGTCCCCGTCAGCTTGGTACCGGAGAGCGTCAAATTGCGGAAAGTGCCGAGGGCTTTGTCGGAATCGGTGCGGACCTCGTTCAGTATGATGATCGCTATGCCGGAATTGTAGGGAGTCTCCTGGGAAATGTGGTGATTGCCCGCACACTGGAGGATGCGAATCGTATTGCGGCCCGCTGCCAATACCGATATCGTGTCGTGACGCTGGAAGGCGACGTCGTCAATGCAGGCGGCTCCATGACTGGTGGAAGCCAGTTTAAGAAAAATGCCAATCTGCTGGGACGTAAACGCCAGTTGGATCAGCTGGACCAAGACATTTTGGATACGGAACAGCAAATTGCGAGGCTGCGTCAGAGCGCGGTGGATACCAAACGCCAATTGGAGGAGACTCAGGTTCGTTTGGATGAGCTCCGCCAGGCTGGAGATGTGAAGCGTGGCGAAGAGCAGCAGATGGCCATGGAGCTCAAACAGCTGGAGCATGAGCTGCGTCATGTGCAGGAGCAGGTGGCTGCGTCGGGTCAGGAGAAAAAGGGCTTCGACCAAGAGATAAAAGAGCTGGAAGCTGCACGTGAAGAAGCGTTGGCAAAGCTGGCTGCACTGGAAGAGGAAGAGAAAAAGACCCATCAAGCTATCCAGGCTGCCCAATTTGCTCGTAAAGCCAACGAATCTGCCAAAGAACAGCTGCAGGGAGAGCTTACCAATCTTAAGGTTAGGGAAGGCAAGCTGGAGCAGGAGCGCTTTTCATTGGAAGAGCAGCTGCGCAGATTGCGTGGAGACTATGATACCCTCGGCAAGGATTCGAGACAAAACAAGACCTTGCTTGCTTCCATCGAAGCTGATCTGCTGACCAATGAGCAGGAAAGCGTAAAGCAGATTGAAAATCTCAATCAATACCGATTGAAAAAGGAAGAAGCCTCGCAGCAGCTGGAATTCAAGCGGGCTGCACGCAGCAGCTTGTCCAAAAAGCTGGAAATGGCCGAGAATGAGACCAAAGAGCAGCGAATTCAGCTTAAATCGGTAGAAGAGCAGCTGCGCCAAACGGAAATTGGAGTAAACCGGCTTGATGTAGAGCTGGGAAACATTCTCAAAAAGTTAAGTGATGATTACGAACTCAGCTATGAGCTGGCCAAGCAGCGCTATCCGGTACCGGAAGATATTGAAGGCACACAGGCCGAGGTGCAAAAGCTCAAACGCGGTATTTCCGAACTGGGTGAGGTGAACCTGGGTGCTATTGAAGAATACCAGCGTGTACATGAACGTTATACGTTTCTCGATGAGCAAAAGTCTGATTTGGTGGAGGCTAAAACCACGCTCTATCAGGTTATTCGTGAGATGGATGATGAAATGTCCAAACGCTTCAAATTCACGTTCGATGCCATTCGTCGTGAATTCGGTACGGTGTTCTCCAAGCTGTTCGGAGGCGGACGTGCTGATCTGGTGCTGCTTGACCCGGAACGCTTGCTGGAGACGGGAATTGACATCGTAGCTCAGCCGCCAGGCAAAAAACTGCAGAACTTGCAGTTGCTGTCAGGTGGTGAGCGGGCGTTAACGGCGATGGCGCTGCTGTTTGCCATTTTACATGTGAAGCCTGTTCCATTCTGTGTGCTGGATGAAGTCGAGGCTGCATTAGATGAAGCCAACGTAGTGCGTTTTGCCCAGTATTTGCGGGAGTTTTCGGAGCAGACACAGTTCATAGTAGTTACACACCGTAAGGGAACAATGGAAGAAGCTGACGTGCTGTATGGGGTTACGATGGAGGAAGGCGGGGTTTCCAAACTCGTCTCTGTCAAGCTGGATGATGATGAAGCTGAAATTGCTTGATATATGAAATTGCCTGATATAAAAAGAACATACTTTCAGATCAACGGAGGGAATCTATGAGCTTCTTTAGAAAATTAAAGGAAAGTATTGCGAGCAAAACGGAATCCGTTACAAAACAGTTCAGGGACGGGTTGGAAAAAACAAGAAAAGGCTTTGTTGAAAAAGTAACGGATTTGATGATTCGCCGCAAAAAGATCGACGAGGAGTTTTATGAGGAGCTGGAAGAAATTCTGATCGGAGCGGATGTAGGTGTCAATACGGTGATGAACCTGATTGATGATCTGCGGGCAGAAGTGAAAAAACGCAAGATCGAGGACGCATCCGAGCTTCAGCCTGTATTGTCGGAAAAGCTGTCCGAACTGCTGCGGGGGAATGACAACAATCAGCTCCAAATGAGCTCTAACGGGATTACAGTCATTCTATTTGTCGGGGTTAATGGTGTCGGCAAAACAACAACGATCGGCAAGTTGGCTCACCGTTTTAAACAAGAGGGTAAAAAAGTGATGCTTGCTGCCGGAGATACATTCCGTGCAGGGGCGATTGAACAGCTGGAGGTATGGGGCCAACGTGCAGGTGTAGAGGTCATTAAGCAGCAATCCGGCTCCGATCCGGCTGCGGTCATGTATGATGCGGTACAGGCAGCCAAGCAGCGTCAAGTAGATGTTTTGCTGTGTGATACTGCAGGACGTCTTCAGAATAAAAGCAATCTGATGGAGGAACTGAACAAAATTTTCCGTGTTATCAAGCGTGAAATTCCGGACGCTCCTCATGAAGTACTGCTGGTACTTGATGCCACGACCGGACAAAATGCACTGAACCAGGCCAAGCTGTTTGGAGAGAAAAGCGGGGTAACCGGGCTGGTATTGACGAAGTTGGATGGTACGGCAAAGGGCGGGATTGTTGTGGCAATCCGTCAAGAACTGAATTTGCCGGTTAAACTGGTAGGCCTAGGTGAAAAAATGGAAGACCTTCAGCCGTTTGATTCTGAGCAGTTCGTCCATGCACTGTTTGCAGGCCTGATTCAGGAAGAGGCTGGCGAAGGAGCTGCTGACGGCGAGGAAGAACTACACTGATTCAGGCCTGCGCAGGACTTACCGTAAAGTTCGACAATCCTCTGGATCATATGGCCTTATAAAGGTTTGGTCTAAGTTGGATCGTGTTTGCTGTCCAAGATCATAGAGCGATATAATGAGAGCAACGGGTCTATCGATGCCAGAGATATTTTTCGTGTATACCAAATTTACAGAAAGCCAGGTGAAGAACCGATGGTGAACACCTATACTTATTCCCGGCGGGAAGAAGTGGCCAACGCAGTTACACATGGAATTGGCGTCGTTTTAAGCGTAGCGGCGCTTGTGCTGCTCATTGTTTTTGCCAGTATAAAAGGGACTGCTTGGCATGTCGTCAGCTTTACGATTTACGGGATTACGATGCTATTGTTGTACACCAATTCCACATTGCTTCATAGCCTGCGTGAAGGGAAAGCGAAGGACTTGTTCGAAATATTCGACCATTCCTGCATTTACCTGTTCATTGCAGGAACCTACACCCCGTTTCTGCTCGTTGCATTGCGAGGAATTTTGGGCTGGACGTTGTTTGGGGTAATCTGGGGAATCGCTTTGGCCGGTGTGCTGTTCAAGGCGTTCTTCACCAAACGCTTTCTGTTCATGTCTACCGTGTTTTATGTTGTGATGGGCTGGCTTATCATCATTGCGTGGAATCCTCTAATGACAGTGGTGCCAGCCGGCGGGATGATGTTATTGTTCGTGGGCGGTATCATGTATACGTTGGGCACGATCTTTTATGTGTGGCGGGCATTTCCGTATCATCATGCGGTCTGGCATCTGTTTGTTTTGGCAGGCAGCATACTTCATTTTCTCGCTATTTTACTGTATCTTACTCCAGTCAGAGTATAAGAAACAGATGGCAAAAGTCGATCCGTACTTCCGTTTAAGGGCTGTGGATCGGCTTTTTTTGTATGACAAGGGATAACGCTTGACATCTTCTTTTCTTTTATGTATGATAAGGAACGTTGAAAAGAACTGTAAAGTGTTTTTCCTTGACGATGGAGGTATAGGTGATGAGTCAGGAGAATCGGCTGGAAAAGACGAACCGGATAAACCGACTGTTTGACTTTTATGAACCTCTGCTTACGAAGAAGCAACAGATGTTTTTGAAATATTACTTCCATGATGATTTTTCACTGGGAGAAATTGCTTCGGAATTTGAAATTAGCCGTCAGGCAGTGTATGAACATATTAAACGTGCTGAACAAGTACTGGAAATGTATGAGGAAAAGCTTGGATTGCTCAGTAAGCATGAACGCAGAGTCCAAGATTTAAAAGAACTGGATACGGCTTTGCATGAGGCATTCGGTAAGATGGGCGAAGCTCATGAAGGCACTGTGCAGCATGTTCATCAAATTGTAAATCGCCTGCAGGAATTGTAGGTCTTATAGATTAGTATATAAATATCCTTAGTAGACAAGGAGGTGCGAAAGTATGGCATTTGAAGGATTATCGACACGCTTGCAAAATGTATTCAGCAAATTGCGCGGCAAAGGCAAAGTGTCTGAGGATGATGTAGCTCAGGCAATGCGTGAAGTGCGTTTGGCTTTGCTTGAAGCGGACGTTAACTTCAAGGTTGTAAAGGACTTTATTGCCAAGGTGAAAGAGAAATCCGTTGGTAAGGAAGTCATGGATAGCTTTACCCCGGGCATGGTCATTATCGACATCGTGAACAAGGAACTGACCGAGTTGATGGGTGGCAGCCAGGCCAAGCTTGCCAAGGCCAACAAGCCGCCTACGGTCATTATGATGGTGGGTCTGCAAGGCGCAGGTAAAACGACCACGTCCGGTAAACTGGCGAAGCTCCTGCAAAAGCAGAATCATCGCCCGTTGCTGGTAGCTGGTGATATTTATAGACCGGCTGCGATCAAGCAGCTCCAGATTCTTGGGGAGCAGATCAAGGCTCCTGTATTTACACTCGGAGATCAGACAAGCCCGGTGGAGATTGCAAAGCAGGGCTTGCAGCACGCCAAGGATAATGGCAATGATTACGTTATTATCGATACCGCCGGCCGTCTGCACGTTGATGAAGAGCTTATGGAAGAGCTTCGCCAGATTCATGCAAATGTCAATCCGGACGAAGTTTTGCTGGTTGTCGACAGCATGACGGGTCAGGACGCGGTTAACGTTGCTGAACACTTTAACAGCAGCCTGGAGCTGACAGGGGTCGTATTGACAAAGCTTGATGGCGATACCCGTGGCGGTGCGGCTCTGTCGGTCAAGGCTGTGACGGGATGTCCGATCAAGTTTGCTACGCTGGGTGAAAAGCTGGATGCCATGGAGCCGTTCCATCCAGAACGAATGGCTTCACGGATTTTGGGCATGGGCGACATGTTGTCCCTGATTGAAAAAGCGCAATCCAATATCGACGCTGACAAGGCGAAGGAAATGGAACGGAAAATGCGCAATGCCGAGTTCACTTTCGAGGATTTTCTGGATCAGATGGATCAGGTTAAAAAGCTGGGTCCGATCGATCAGATTCTTGATATGATTCCCGGTATGGGCAACATGAAGCAAATGAAAGATGTCAAAGTGGATGATAAACAGATGGGCCGTATTGAGGCTATCGTTCATTCAATGACTACACAGGAAAAGCAAAACCCGGACATGATTAATCATAGTCGCCGCAAACGGATTGCTGCTGGCAGCGGGACATCGCTGGCTGAGGTAAACCGCCTGATTAAGCAATTCGACGAAATGCGCCGTATGATGAAGCAATTCTCGGATATGATGGGGCCTAAGGGTGGTAAAAACAAGGCTCTTAAGCAGTTGAAGAATATGGGCAAAGGCTTGAAGTTTCCATTCCGTTAAGGTTCTGAGGCTTTAGGAATGATGGATAACAATCTATAGTCTATTTTTTGAAGGAGGTGAATTTTCGTGGCAGTTCGTATTCGTCTGAAACGTATGGGTGCACATAAAGCTCCTTTCTATCGCGTCGTGGTATCTGATTCCCGTTCCCCGCGTGACGGTCGTTTTATCGAAGAAATCGGTTACTACAACCCTATCGCAGTACCAGCGGTTGTAAAAATTGATGAAGATAAAGCGCTGAAATGGTTGCAAGATGGTGCACAAGCATCCGACACAGTTCGCAACTTGCTTAGCAAAGCGGGCGTGATGAAAAAGTTTCATGAGCTTAGACAACAGAAATAAGGTGCTGATGCGGAGGGTCAATTATGGAAGAATTAGTGATAATCATTGCTAAGGCTTTAGTAGATCATCCGGAAGATGTAACTGTGAAGACCTTGGAGAAGGATCGGCTTGTTGTGTATGAGCTTAGTGTGCATCCTGATGATGTAGGCAAAATCATCGGCAAGCAGGGACGTATCGCCAAGGCGCTTCGCACTGTGGTTGCATCAGCAGCCGTTAAGATGGATAAACGGGTTACCGTAGACATCATATCTTAAAGATATACGAAAGTGGGTTAGGATGTATGTCCTAGCCCTTTTTCGTACATGATGAAGATGATGTAGAGCGGAACCGATTACGTGTGGGAGGAACACGATGCAGCAATTGTTTAATGTCGGAAAAATTGTGAATACGCATGGAATTCGCGGCGAGCTTAAAATATTAACGACGACTGATTTTCTTGAGGATCGTTTTGCTAAAGGTAGCGAGTTATTGATTGTTTCGTCGGATGATAAAGCACCGGTTCCCGTTACCGTGGAAACAGCGCGTCTTCACAAAAATATGGTTATCGTTAAATTCAAGGAATATCACAATATCAACGATGTTGAAAAATACAAAGGTTCGATGTTGAAGGTATCTGCTGAACGGCTAGGCGAGCTAGAAGAAAATGAATTCTATTTTCATGAAGTCATTGGCCTGGAAGCAATGACTGAAGACGGAGATAAGCTTGGTGTGGTCAAAGAAATTTTGACTCCGGGCGCCAATGATGTATGGGTGGTCAAAATGCCTAATGGCAAGGAACTGTTATTGCCGTATATAGAAAGTGTTATTCTGGATGTAAACGTGCGTGAAAAGCGGGTAACGGTGCGGTTAATGGAAGGGTTGCTATAAAATGCGGGTGGATGTGCTGACTCTATTTCCTGAAATGTTTGATGGTGTATTTAATGCAAGTATTCTGGGAAAAGCAAGAGATAAGGGAATTGTATCGCTGCAAGCGATTAATTTTCGCCAGTATGCCGGAAACAAGCATGGACAGGTAGATGATACGCCCTATGGTGGCGGGGGCGGCATGGTGTTGAAGCCGGACCCCATTTTTGCTGCAGTGGAAGCATTGTTGGATGATTCAGAGCGGCCTGCATTAGAGGCTGTCGATAAAGTCGTCCATCATGAAAAGAACAAAGGAAATGCTGATTTGAAAGCGCCGCGGATTATTTTGATGTGTCCACAGGGTGAGACTTTTACGCAACAGAAAGCGGAAGAGCTGGCCAAAGAGGACCATCTTATTTTTATATGTGGACATTACGAAGGTTATGACGAGCGGATTCGGGAGCATTTGGTGACAGATGAGCTCTCTATCGGCGATTATGTACTGACTGGCGGGGAGCTGCCTGCCATGGTCGTTATTGATAGTGTGACACGCTTGCTGCCGGGTGTGCTGGGTAATGAAACCAGTGCCATTACAGACTCGTTTAGCACGGGGCTGCTAGAGTATCCCCATTATACCCGTCCTGCCGAATTCCGGGGCTGGAAAGTACCTGATGTGCTGCTGTCAGGGCACCACGTGAATATTGATGCCTGGAGAAGACAGGAAGCATTGCGCCGTACATTGGAACGCCGGCCTGATCTGCTGGAGAAGGCCGAACTGACAGACAAGGAACGCGCCTGGATTGAAGAGCAACGCCAACCGGACGGTCCGGGAGACAAGTGTTAAAGCGCTTTAGCCTAGAGCAGATTTGAAAGCAGGTAGTGACGTGTTTTATAATGAAGTCAATTAAATAAAATGTTTGGTCAAATCCCTTTTGTTGTTGCATTACGGTAACCTCCATGATACAATGAATCTGTTGTGTGTAATACGGTGGTCCTCTGTGGATGATGAAGGAAATAGATGTGTTTCCAGAAGAAGCATGAACACCTGTACGGAAGGAGGGAGTCATAGATGAATATCGTCCAAGCGATCACTGAAGAACAACTGCGTAAAGATCTGCCTAACTTTCGTCCTGGTGATACTTTGAAAGTACACGTGAAGGTTATTGAGGGAACTCGTGAGCGTATCCAGTTGTTTGAAGGTGTAGTTATTAAACGCCGTGGTGGTGGAATCAGTGAGACTTTTACAGTTCGTAAAATTTCTTACGGTGTAGGTGTGGAAAGAACTTTCCCGCTTCATTCCCCAAAAATCGATAAAATCGAAGTGGCTCGCCGTGGTAAAGTGCGTCGTGCGAAGCTTTATTATCTTCGTGAACTGCGCGGTAAAGCAGCGAGAATTAAAGAAATTCGTCGTTAATACAACGAAACGAAAGGGGCTTGTTTACAAGCTCCTTTCGCTTTTTCTACGTACATAGGGAACTGTGGATTAATGACCGTAAAGAGAGGACAGTGAGCTATGAAGAATGAAGTAGGACAAGGGGCTGTGCAGCCACCCGATCAGGATGGTACGCCCAAGCGTAAACCAAAAAGGGAGATTTTTGAGTGGCTAAAGGCCATCATAATTGCGTTAGTGCTTGTCTTTTTAATTCGTTGGCTTCTCTTTAAGCCGTTTATTGTGGATGGACCATCGATGCAGCCTAACTTCCATACCGGAGAACGCGTCATTGTAAATGAGATTTTGTATGATTTCCGCGACCCTAAACCGGGCGAAGTGATTGTGTTCCATGTGCCGGAGGAAGGAAGGGATTTCATCAAGCGTGTCATTGCCGTTGCGGGTGATACGGTCAAGGTAGAAGGTGACACGGTTACAGTGAATGGCAAGCCGATTCAGGAGCCTTATCTCAAAGCTCCTTTGGAAGAAGCGCATCAAAATGGCGAGCTCTACAACAAGTTCACAAATTTCCCGAATGAAAAGTTTAAGGATGGAAAAGTTCCGGTTGGGCATATTTTTGTTATGGGAGATAACCGTTCCAATAGTACAGATAGCCGAATGATTGGGTATATTGATTTAAAGGAAGTTGTGGGCCGGGCCGACGTTATTTTCTGGCCGGCGAAAGATATGCAGTGGATTAACCACTCAAATAACTAAAATGCAGCGTAATTACTAACTAGAAGCCTAATGCTAAGGACAGAAGTTACGATCAATGAGGTGATGACGGTGACGATTCAATGGTTTCCTGGTCATATGACCAAAGCGCGCCGCCAAATTGAAGCAAAATTAAAGCTGATCGATTTGGTGATTGAGCTGATTGATGCTCGATTGCCACTTTCCAGTCGAAATCCAATGATTGATGATATTTTGCAGGGAAAGCCGAGAATGATTGTGATGAACAAGGCGGATTTGGCGGACCCGGCAGTATCGCAACAGTGGATTGCCTACTTTAAGGAGCAGGGGCATACAGCCTTTCAGGTTGATGCCACGACAGGGACAGGAATGAAGGAAATTCCGGTTCAGGCCAAGCTGCTGCTTAAGGAAAAGATAGATCGGCAAATATCCAAAGGAATGAATCCCCGTCCGATCCGTGCCTTGATTGTCGGTATTCCGAATGTCGGCAAATCAACACTGATCAACCGAATGGCAGGACGTAATATTGCAGCGACAGGTGATCGTCCGGGGGTAACGAAGGCACAGCAGTGGATCAAGACTGGAGACATTGAGTTGCTGGATACACCGGGGATTTTGTGGCCTAGATTTGAGGATCAGAATGTTGGTTACCGCCTGGCAGTTACGGGTGCGATCAAGGAAGAAATTCTGAATGTCGAGGATATTGCTTTTTTCGCGACCAAATATTTTGTCCAATATTATTGGGAGGCCCTGGCAGAGCGTTTCGATCTTACCGAACGTCCTGAAGACATCGAAAATCCTGATGAAGTTGTTAACGTTATGGAAGCCATCGGACGTAAACGTGGCTGTATTGTTAGCGGTGGACGTGTAGATCTTGAAAAAGCGTCCAAAATAATTTTGCGTGAACTGCGTGCGGGAAAGCTGGGACGCTTCAGCCTAGAGGCTCCTTACTGATTGTCGTAAGCGTACCTGGCGCAGAACATCGCATATTGCGGCAAGGAAGAACCTTCCCCATCTCTCTGGAGAGGAGGAAGGTTTTTTGTTATGTTTTTTTTGGTATGTAAAGGCAGACAGAAAAAGGTTTTGGACGGTGTAGGTCTGTGGTAAGCTGAATTTTATCCAAAGAGTGCGGCATGAAGGAAGCCTTAAACTACATAGGATGGGCAGGTATGGGATATGGAAAACAAAGAGGTAGTGGTGAAGGACATGCTTCACTATGAAAAAAAATGCTGGGAGCAATCCTGTGAGCGAATTGCTGGTGTTGATGAGGTAGGCCGAGGGTGTTTGTTCGGGGATGTTGTGGCTGCAGCAGTTATTTTACCGGTAGGTGAAGTGCTGGAAGGCGTGGATGACTCCAAAAAACTGACCGACAAAAAGAGAGAAACATACTACGAGCTGATTATGGAGAAGGCGATTGCTGTTGGAGTTGGCTATGTGGATGCGCGGACGATTGATGAGATCAACATTAAACAAGCAGCTCGTTTGGCGATGAAGCAGGCTGTTAAGGCTTTATCTGTATCTCCCGATTATATTCTGGTGGATGCCGAAAAGGTAGATGTACCTGTTCCGCAGCTATCTATCATTAAGGGAGATGCGAACAGCCAATCTATCGCCGCGGCTTCTATTATCGCCAAGGTTACTCGTGATCGGCTATGCAAAGGCGAATGGGATGCAAAGTATCCTGAATACGGAATTAGCATACATAAAGGCTACGCTACCAAGCTGCACAGGGAACAAATTTTGGCACTGGGACCGACAGAGATGCACAGACGCAGCTTTTTGGGCAATTTGCTGACAGAGCAGCCGACGCTGTTTGATCTGTAAAACCTTATTATCAAACCGGACTATGCCGATATAATGTATACCCAATAAATAGGCCCTTTGAAAAAGGGACGAAGAAAGGAGGGGCGATATGAACATCGGATCCGTATTTCGTGGATTACTTGGTGATGTGAAGGCGGGCGAGGTCAAAAAGCTCGATATGCAGCCAGGTCAAGTCGTAAGAGGCGTCGTATTAAAGGTGTCCGAGGACGGCGGTGAGGCTGTGCTGCAAATACAAGGTTCCCAAGTCAGAGCCAAGCTGGAGACCCCTCTTCAGCCCGGACAGACTGCAACATTTCAGGTACAACCCACTTCCTCCAGTGGCATGACGGTGCTTAAGCCTTTGAACGATGCAACTCAAGGACCACAGCAAACCGTTGCTCTTGCCGATATATTGGAATCGGTGGGACTGCCGGATACAGCTCAGAACAGAGCACTTATTCAGGCTATGCAAAAGAATGGTGTGCCGTTGACATCGGAAAATGCAGCATCTTTGCAGAATGCTTTGGCGAAGCAATCCGGCAATATACCAATAGGAACATTCGTGCAGGCGGCAGCCGTTGCTTTTCAGCGCGGGCTTCCCTTAACGGCTGAAAGCATAAATGGCTTACGGCAAGCGATGTTTGGTCCCTCTTTAAATGACTTGTTGTCAACGCTGCAGCAGGAACTTGAAGCAGTATTAAAGCAGCAAGGACAGGGAGTCTCTTCTACAGCCCGGACCAAGGGAGAAGCAATAGCTGCTAAGGTAACTGATCAGGTATTATCTGGCTCCGCCTCAGCTGGTGCCTCCACCACTAGGGTAGTAGGTGCAGCGGAAGCCCCTCAGGCTCCTGTATTGTCCAAGGATGTCTCGGCTACTGCAAAGCAGGCAGAAGCCGGACAAGCAACAGGCGGCAAGGAATTGCTGAAAGGGACTCAAGCAGCCAATCTGGTTGCTGCCGCGGAGAGTGAAGCAAATGCCATGGCCGCAGAGCCAAAGGCTCAGACCGGAGCTGCATCTGGAGCTCAAGGGACTGCGCCAGATGCAGCGGAGACAGCCAATGGGCGCGGAGCGGCAGCAACTTCGGACGCTGCCTCCCATATGCCTGAATCGGGCGCTGATGCGTCAAGCGGTCCTTCCCGCGCCAAAGCGGAGCAGGCGCAGCCAGTCGGCACGGCAGGCACGCAGCCTAAAGATGCCGCCGGTAGTCCAGCGGCAGCAACGGCAGAGCCTGCCGGGGCGAAGCCAGCGGCAACCGCTGACGCAACAGAACGCGCTGCGACACAGCCGACTGGCGGCCCTGTGCCGCAATCCGCGGCAGGCAACACGGCTGCGCACGAGCCGCCGCTCCAGCGGCTGCACACGCTGCTGCAAGAGCTGCGCGCAGCCGTTCCGCCAGCGCTGGGCACGGATGCGCCGGAGCGGCCCGTGGCCGAAGCGCAGCAAGCCACGGCGAGCGCGATGCGGGCTCCAGATACCGCTGCTTCGCAGCCAGCGGCATCTGGAGCGCCAAGCACGCAGCTCACTCCTGCGGAGGCGCCGTGGGTGGGCCGCGTGCTCAAGCTGCTCGGTGCAGAGCACGAGCAACAGGTACACCGCGCAGCCGTGCAAGGGACGGCTGTGCGTTCGGCGCAGCCGGAGGAGGCACCGCAGCCGTTGCCGGGGCTAGCGGCTGCGGCAGGCGGTACGGTGTCAGCAGACACAGACACCGTAAAAGGAGCGCTGCTCCAACTGCTGAGCAGCGATGATGTGCCGCCCGCCTTGAAGGAGGCGGCCCAGCAGGTCGTACAGCACCTGACGGGTCAGCAGTTGCTGCTAAATACAGACCGAACGGCGCCTTTTGCGCAAGTGCATCTGTTTATTCCGTTTGTCGGGCCGGACGGGCGTGAAACGGCTACGATCCAGATTCAATCTCGCCGCGGCAAACGGGGGGAACTGGATGCATCCAACTGTCGCCTTTGGTTTGATCTGGACATGAAAGGGCTTGGACCGACATTAGTGGATGTACAAGTGGTAGACCGGATTGTAAGTCTCAAGCTCCATAACGATCAGGAATGGGCGGCTTCGCTGCTAACCAGTGGACGTGAATCCATTCAGGCGGCACTGGAGTCACTAGGGTATCAGCTTCTATCACTTCGTACCGAGCCTATGCCCGTAAGGACTGAGCCGGAAGGCCCCGTCTCTTCTGAGGTGCAAAGCTATGTACCTCAGTCTTATAAAGGAGTCGATCTTAAAATATGAAAGATCCGTCGGAAGCTCCTTCTCCCTCCATGAGGAAGGCGGTCGCCCTTAAATATACGCCCGGTGAGAATGAAGCACCGATTGTCGTTGCCAAGGGAACCGGCCGGGTTGCGGATAGCATTTTAGAAAAGGCCAGAGAGCATGGTGTTCCTGTTCAGGAGGATGCCGCGCTGGTTGAAGTACTGTCCAAGCTTGATTTGGACGAACAAATCCCTGCGGAGCTCTATCAATTGGTAGCAGAGGTGCTTACCTATATTTATCAAATGGATAGGCTTGCATCAAGGGATGACAGGTGATGAGCAATGAAATGAAGACTCCGGGCAGGGATCAACGGAAAGCAAAAGGAACGATGGGCGAACAGGCAGCGGCTCTGTATTTGGAAGAACGGGGTTATCATATTTTAGCGCGTAATTGGCGCTGCCGCAGCGGTGAACTGGATTTGGTTGCCAAACAGAAGGGTACATTCGTGTTTATTGAAGTACGCAGTCGAAGCGGCTCCAAATATGGAACACCAGCAGAATCGGTCACAGCGCGCAAAATAACCCAGGTTCGCCAAACAGCCGCTGTATATTTGCATATGAACGGGATTGGAGATGCTCCAATCCGTTTTGATATGCTTGCTGTACAGCTGACCGGCGAAGCGGCTGTTGTTACGGAACATTTCATCGATGCGTTCTAAAAAAAGTGGGAGCCGTTCAAAGGTTAACAAGCGGACTGGATTTCCATATGTAAAGTTGACATTACAGTTGACAGAAAGAAAAACTAAAGGTATATTTTATTGAAAATGGTTATCATTTTCAATAAATCATGTACATCTGAAAAGCTGTACCTGTTAAGGAGGATATACGTGACAAAGCAAACCTTTAGTGAACATGTCATAGATGTCATTCAGGACCGCCGAACGATCAAAAAATTCAAAGCTGATCCCATTCCGGTAGACACGATCAAAGAACTGCTGGACGTCGCTGTATGGGCTCCTAATCATAAAATGCGTGAGCCATGGCGTTTTTTGTTGTTTGCTGGCGAGGGGCGGTACAAGCTTGCAGAAGCTGTCGCAGCCGATGTAGGCAAGGACAACAAGTTTGAGAGCGGTATTTTGCACAACCCGATTCAGCTTCTGGTCGTGCTAGAAGAAGATCCACGCCAAGCGGTTTGGGATGAGGATTTTGCAGCAGTCAGCGCGCTTGTGCAAAACTTTATGCTCGCTGCATGGAGTAAAGGCATTGGAACGTTTTGGGTGACAAAGCCATTTTTGTATTCGCCCAAATTCCGCGAGCACCTGGGAATTAAGCCGGGAGAAAAGGTAATTGGAATGATATATGCAGGCTATCCCGAGGTGATCCCTGAACCAAGACCACGTACATCGGCAGCTGATAAGCTAACTCTATTTGACAAATAACTGGTTGTGAGATATTCTCAAATAAGTCATATAACAGCAATATTTAGAACTTTATTTTTTTGAACATTACATTTGCGATGAATGAAAATATGGAAGCACCTTTTTTCATATATGCAATGATTCCTATCGGGAGACATTTCAGTATGAGGAGAGGTGCTTTTTTGTATGTATGGAAAATTGCATGGAGCTTGTCTGTATGGAATAGATGGCGTTTTGATTGAGGTTGAGACGGATTTGTCCAATGGATTGCCTCAGACTGCAATCATCGGATTGCCGGATTCGGCGATCCGGGAGGCAGTGGAACGTGTGCGAGCAGCAATTAAAAACTGCGGCTTTAAATACCCATCCCAGCGTGTAACGATTAATTTAGCCCCTGCTGATCTGCGCAAGGAAGGCTCGTCTTTTGATCTTGCTATCGCTTTAGGGCTGCTGACCACCAGTGGACAAGTTGTTCTGCCTGATGGAGAACGGACGCTGTTTATTGGTGAGCTGGCGCTGGACGGCAGCATTCGGCCTGTAAACGGAGTGCTGTCTATGGTTGATCTGGCCAAGCGGGAAGGGTTCCATTCGGTGCTGCTTCCTGAGGAAAATGCGAGCGAGGCTCGTCTAATTACGGGGATACGTAGTTACGTTATTCGTCATCTGACAGATCTCATCCCGGCTAAAGATCATGCAATATGCACTGTTGACGGTCAAGCAACCGATTGGAGTTCTGATTCTGCACCGCATCCATTCGACGGACAGACCATGAACGAAGCCGATAACTTGACGATAGATGAGGCTGCTCAAGCAGTTGTGAATCACACTGCAAACTCTAGACAACACAAGCCTAGGGTTAGACAACAGGTCCTCATCCATTCCTATGACCATTTAACTCAGGCAGAGCATGTACCGTTGTGTGAGGCTAAAGAGGCAATCAGCAGCATAGAGGATTATAGCGATGTGCTTGGTCAGATGCACGCCAAACGCGCACTGGTTATCGCTGCGGCTGGCATGCATAATATCATTCTTATGGGCCCGCCAGGTGCCGGAAAAACGATGCTTATTCGCAGGCTGCCGTCCATTCTGCCGCCCTTGACTGAAACTGAAGCACTAGAAGTGACCAAAATATATAGTGCGGCCGGGAAATGGAAGGAATCATCGCCCCACCTGATGAACATTCGCCCCTTTCGTTCCCCGCATCATACCATTTCTGCTGCTGGATTGGTGGGGGGAGGAGGCATTCCCAAGCCGGGAGAAATCAGCCTTGCCCACCGGGGGATACTATTTCTCGATGAGCTGCCTGAGTTTAGCCGCCATGTGCTGGAGGTGCTGCGTCAGCCGTTGGAGGACCGCAATGTTACGATCAGCCGTTCACGTGCTGTATTTAAGTATCCGGCCCATTTTTTACTTGCTGCCTCTCTGAATCCATGTCACTGTGGTTTTTTTGGCAATGACTCGGGGCAGCAGCGCTGTATCTGTTCACCAGCGGCGGTAACCCGCTACCGGTCACGTATTTCCGGTCCGCTGCTGGATCGGATTGATTTACAGCTTGAAGTATCGCAACCGAAGGATTGGCGGGAGGAAAAAGAATCACTGTCGTCCGCTGAAATGCGGAGCCAGGTGCTGGCTGCTCAAGCGATACAAATTCACAGATACGCGAAGCTTTCTTTTTCATGGAATAGTGAATTGTCCGGTCAGATGCTGCGCAAATATGCGGTACTGGAACCAAGCGCGGCTGAGCTGCTCAATCAGACGATGGATGCACTTGCGGTGAGCATGCGTGCATATGATCGGATTCTCAAGCTGTCTCGCACGATTGCGGACTTAAACGGTTCGGAAAAAATCAAGGCCTCGCATGTTGCCGAGGCTATTCAATATCGAAATATGGATAAGATAAATATCAGTTTTTCTGGAGACTAATGTAGATTGCAAGTGTTGCGCATATTTTATGTATATAACAATTTGCAGGCCAGATTGGAAGAAGATCAAGGCAAAAAAAAGCTCCAGACGCAAAGTTCTGGAGAAGAAAAAAAGATTATGACAATGTGATTATACTATGAGTATATCACTTTCGTATATACATTTATACATCATCTACCATGTTACTTGATGGAAGAAACGCCATTTTACAAGACGTTCAGCTTGACTTCAATATTTCCACGGGTAGCGCGTGAGTAAGGACATTGCTCATGTGCGCCTTCTACCAGCTTTATTGCTGTCTCATGATCTACGCCTTTTACCAGTACATCGAGATTTACTCCAATTCCGAAGCCGCCGTCTTCCACCTTGCCGAATTGGACTGTAGCTGTTACTTCAGTACCTTCGTGCTTAACACGTTGCATACGGGCAACCATATTTAAAGCACTGTCAAAGCAGGCGGAATACCCTGCTGCGAACAATTGCTCGGGATTCGTACCTGCACCGCCGGCACCGCCCATTTCTTTTGGAGTATCAACATTCAAACGAAGTTCAGGGGAGGAAGACTCGATATAACCATTGCGTCCGCCAACCGCTTTTACTGTTGTTTCATACATTTTTTGTTGAATGGTCATCATAATTTAATCACTGCCTCTCGTTTAATATATATTTTACACAATTTAATTTAACAAAATAATTATGAATTGTAAAGGATTTTGTGCAATTAGGATGTAATTTGCTATATAATGTGCTAAAATAGGGACGAAAGTAGGTGATCTGACAACATGGACCATAATCACAATGAAGATGCAGCGTTAAAACTTGATAATCAGTTATGCTTTGCCATATATGCGTGCTCCAGAGAGATTACGAAGCTGTATCAGCCCTACCTGGATAAGCTTGGTGTGACTTACTCACAATATCTGGTGATGATCGTGCTTTGGGAGCGCAAAGAATGTACAGTGAAGGAACTGGGTGAAGCGTTGTACTTGGACTCCGGAACATTGACGCCTCTATTGAAAAGATTACAGAACGCCGGACTGATTGATCGCAAGCGTTCGACTCAGGATGAGCGTAAAGTGCTGATATCTTTGACAGACGAGGGCAGTGCGTTGCGAGAGAAGGCTCTATCTGTACCAAGCTGTATTCGGGAAAAAACGAGCATGACCCGCGAACAATTTGGTTCGCTCCTGCTGCAGTTCAATAATCTGCTGGACCGTGTCCATCAAGCGAATGTACAGGTTGAGAAATCATAATCGGATATTCAGCTACGTTCAACAATCTCATTGCATGAGTTTTTTTGGCTGAAAGAAGGTCTATGTCTAATGAAATGAAGCGCCTCTTTTTGCGGATGGGGTAATCCCGTGTTGCAGAGGTGCTTTTTTTGTTCACATTTTTAACTCCCCTTTGTATTAGAAAACAATATCCATTAATATCCAAACATTCGATTTTGGGAATGATAATGATATCAAAATACTGTAATTCATGACGTTAAATTATAAGGAAAGCGTTTTAAAAACATGTTACAATGATGTAGGTTTAGTATAGATTTCCTTGTGAACCGCCCTTGTTGCAGTCATGTTGATAGGAGGATTCCAAAATGAATATCCATGAATATCAAGGTAAAGAAGTATTAAAGCAGTATGGAGTGGCTGTACCGAACGGCAAGGTTGCCTATACGGTGGAAGAAGCCGTTGCTGCGGCAACATCGCTTGGAAGCGCTGTTACGGTGGTAAAGGCGCAAATTCATGCTGGTGGCCGCGGTAAAGCAGGCGGCGTGAAAGTAGCCAAAAGCTTGGATGAGGTGCGAACTTATGCCTCTGAAATTTTGGGTAAGGTGCTGGTGACGCATCAGACCGGACCTGAAGGCAAAGAGGTCAAACGTCTTTTGATAGAGGAAGGCTGCGATATTCGCAAAGAATATTATGTCGGTGTTGTTGTAGATCGTGCAACCGGACGTATCGTAATGATGGCCTCAGAAGAAGGCGGTACGGAGATCGAAGAGGTGGCTGCGGCTACTCCGGAGAAGATTTTTAAAGCGGTCGTTGATCCGGCGATTGGGCTGCAAGTGTATCAGGCCCGCAAGCTGGCTTATGACATTAACATTCCTAATGAGCTGGTAAACAAAGCGGTCAAATTTATGCTGGCATTGTACGAGGCTTTTGTGGACAAGGATTGTTCGATTGCAGAGATCAATCCCCTGGTCGTTACAGGTGATGGAAATGTATTGGCGCTGGATGCCAAACTGAATTTTGACTCTAACGCGTTGTTCCGTCATAAGGATCTCTTGGAACTGCGCGATCTGGATGAAGAGGATGCAAAGGAGATTGAGGCGTCCAAATACGATCTGAGCTATATCGCTCTGGACGGTAACATTGGCTGTATGGTCAATGGTGCGGGCTTGGCGATGGCAACGATGGATATTATCAAATATTACGGTGGTGATCCGGCCAACTTCCTGGACGTAGGGGGCGGCGCGACGACTGAAAAGGTAACTGAAGCGTTTAAAATCATTTTGGCCGATCCGAAGGTAAAGGGTATTTTCGTGAACATTTTCGGCGGGATTATGCAGTGTGACATCATTGCAAATGGCGTAGTGGAGGCTGCCAAGCAATTGGGGCTGACTCGTCCGCTTGTTGTCCGTCTTGAAGGGACGAATGTCGGGTTAGGCAAACAGATTTTAGCGGAATCCGGGTTGAATATCGTGGCAGCGGATTCGATGGCGGATGGTGCCCAAAAAATCGTCGAACTTGTTCAATAGCCTGTTTGCATTCCGATATGCCGAATAAACGATAGGGGATGTGAAGATCGTGAGTATTTTGGTCGATAAGTATACAAAGGTGATTACACAGGGGATTACGGGAAAAACGGCGTTGTTTCACGCCAAGGGTGCACTTGATTATGGCACACAGATGGTAGGCGGCACTTCTCCGGGTAAAGGCGGCACCGAGGTGGAAATTACGCTGGAGAATGGTCAGCAGGTCAAGCTGCCTGTGTTTAATACAGTGAGTGAAGCTAAGGAAGCTACTGGTGCAACAGCAAGCGTGATTTATGTGCCGCCAGCGTTTGCAGCAGATTCCATTTTGGAAGCTGTGGATGCGGATCTGGATCTTGTCATTTGTATTACCGAAGGCATTCCGGTGCTGGATATGGTTAAGGTCAAACGTTTTATGGAAGGTAAAAAGACCGTGCTGATCGGTCCGAACTGTCCGGGGGTTATAACACCAGGTGAATGTAAAATCGGCATTATGCCAGGGTACATTCATCTGCCAGGTCATGTAGGTGTTGTTTCACGTAGTGGTACGTTGACTTATGAAGCGGTGCATCAGTTGACAACCCGGGGCATAGGACAATCTTCTGCGGTTGGTATTGGCGGTGATCCGGTTAAAGGATCGGAATTCATTGATATTTTGCAGCGTTTCAATCAGGACCCCAATACTCATGCCGTTATTATGATTGGGGAGATCGGTGGTACAGCCGAGGAGGAAGCTGCCGAGTGGATTCGAGACCATATGACCAAACCGGTGGTAGGTTTTATCGGAGGTGTGACTGCACCTCCAGGCAAACGAATGGGGCATGCAGGCGCCATTATTTCCGGTGGGAAAGGAACAGCGAAGGAGAAAATTGCTACACTTGAAGCTTGCGGGATCAAGGTGGCGCCGACTCCTTCCGAAATGGGCTCGACGCTTGTCAGTGTGCTCGAAGAACGCGGGATTCTGAATTTGTGTACAACACATTAAATCGTGTTTCTTCATTATATATGGGTTGTAAAACAAATCGAAATTTGTTGCCTGCTCGTGTATAATAAAAGAAAGGTAAGCAACCTTTTCGTCTTCGAAAACAGGGGATGAAAGGGTTGCTTTTTTTTGCATTGGGACAGGCTTATCAGGGAAACGCTTGCAAAATGATTCAATGTGCCACAAAATAAGGGAGGGTTCTCTCTCCCGTGAATGGGGGAACCGCAGTTTGGAAGAAAGATGGCTTTTGTTAGGTTTACATGAATTAGAGGGAATCGGAAGAAAAACAATTCAGCGTATTTGGTCGAGTGATTATCGACTGCATGAGCTGCTGCAATTTAGTGAGCAGAAATGGATTGACATCGGATTAAGTCCTGCTCAGGCTCGCATTGCGGCACAGTGTTACGACGAAGAATGGGTTCATGAGCGATATCGGCGATCTCAAACCGGCGATATTGGAACGATAACTTATGTGGACGAGGATTATCCCCTATTAATGAAGGAAACGGTTGACCCTCCTTGGGTAATGTATACAAAAGGGGATAAATCACTTTTGCATACATGTGCGGTAGCGATGGTAGGAACTCGCGTTCCTACTGCTTATGGACGCAGAGCAGCGGAGATACTAACAGAGGGATTGTGTCATGCAGGAATTACAGTGGTTAGTGGATTAGCGAAAGGAATCGACAGTATTTGCCACGAAACAGCGCTGCGCCGGGGAGGGAAGACGATTGGCGTGCTCGGAACGGCGATTGACCAAATTTATCCTCCTCAAAATGCGTTTTTATTTGCTGAGATGGCAAGCAAAGGCTTGATCGTATCGGAGTATCCACCAGGAACGAGGTCACATCCGGGGATGTTTCCGCAGCGCAACCGGATTATTGCCGGTCTGACGAGAGGGACGCTTGTCGTCGAAGCAGATGCCAGAAGCGGCTCACTCATTACAGCCGATGCTGCTCTGGAGGCAAATCGGGATGTGTTTGCAGTTCCCGGACCGATTACTTCACCGAAGAGCAGAGGCACACTGAATTTGATTAAGCAAGGGGCCAAAACGGTCACTGAAGCTTCGGACATTATTGAGGAGTATACCGCCGATTTGCGTACAAGGGATGTTTCTTCATACAATAGAGAGCAGAGTCGCGATGCGAAGGTGGTCCCCAGCACGCCAGAGCATGAGACCTCTGAGGAGAATCGTATCGTGCTGCTGTTGGAGCAGGGAACCATGACATTGGATGAACTGCTTGAAGCCACTGCATGGGATTTTGGACTTTTACACGCAGTTCTGTTATCGTTAATCATAAAAAAAAGGATCGCCCAGCTGGCGGGCACAAAATACAAGCTTATTTAATAGTTGATTTTGCAAAGTCCTTAAATTGGTAATTGCACCAATTCAATTTTAATCGTCAGGTGGAGGGAAGACGGTTTTCATATGCATCGCGGATTCCTATTCCCTCCCTGCTTCCTGAAATGTGTTGGATTTATAGCTCGTACTAGTGAAGCGTTGGATTTGAATCTGGAAAAGCGACAGCGTTCGCCTTTGCAATGGAATTCTAACCTTATCGAAGGTTTTATAAAATCTAAGAATTCCGTTATAACAGCGATTGTAAGGTCAAATCCATCGTGCAGCTCCTCTACGAACTATAGCTCACCACATTTCAGGAAGACAATTCTATTCATGTAATAATCGAGAGGAGGAAGAGCCTATGGCGGATTCACTCGTCATCGTGGAATCGCCTTCCAAGGCGAAGACGATCGGCAAATACTTAGGCAGCAAATATATCGTCAAGGCTTCCATGGGTCATATCAGGGATTTACCAAAGAGTCAGATCGGTGTTGAGGTCGAAAATGATTTTAATCCCAAATACATTACCATTCGAGGTAAAGGCTCAATTCTAAAAGAATTAAAAGATGCCCGTAAAAAAGTAAAAAAAGTATATCTGGCGGCTGACCCGGATCGCGAAGGTGAGGCTATCGCTTGGCATCTGGCACATGCTCTGGAACTGGATGATACAGCAGATTGCCGTGTTGTATTTAATGAAATTACAAAGCAGGCTGTTAAGGATGCTTTTAAAACACCACGCAAAATCAATATGGATCTGGTCAATGCCCAACAGGCGAGACGGATTCTGGATCGGCTTGTGGGTTATAAAATCAGTCCGCTGCTCTGGAAAAAGGTGAAAAAAGGTTTGTCCGCAGGGCGTGTGCAGTCCGTTGCGGTGAAGATTATTTTGGACCGCGAAGCGGAGATCAATGATTTTATACCGGAAGAATACTGGACGATCACAGCCAAACTCGCCATTAAGGACAGCACCTTTGAAGCCAAATTCCATCAGCTGCGCGGCGAGAAGAAAGAGCTCTCCAGCGAAGCTGACGTACAGGAAGTGCTGAAGGCGATCGGCAAATCATCTTTCAAGGTCCGCGATGTGAAGGAGAAAGAGCGTTTGCGCAATCCTTCTTCACCATTTACTACCAGCTCCTTGCAGCAAGAAGCGGCCCGAAAGCTTAATTTCCGCGCGTCCAAAACGATGTCTGTAGCCCAGCAATTATACGAAGGCGTGGACCTGGGCAAAGAAGGAACAGTGGGTCTGATTACATATATGCGTACAGATTCCACACGAATCGCTGCTTCGGCCCAGGAGGAAGCAAAAGAACTCATTATCCAAAAATACGGCGAAGATTATGTACCTGAAAGTCCTCGTCAATATTCGAAAAAATCGACTAATGCTCAGGATGCGCATGAAGCGATTCGTCCAACCTCTGCCTTGCGTAATCCGGACACCGTGAAGCCGTTTATGAGTCGGGATCAGTTCCGGTTGTACAAATTGGTATGGGAACGTTTTATGGCCAGCCAGATGGCTTCTGCTATTATGGATACCCTATCCGTTGATATTGAAGCGGGTGAAACGATTTTCCGGGCAGCCGGTTCCAAGGTTCGTTTCCCAGGCTTCATGAAAGTGTATGTAGAGGGGAATGATGATGGTAAAACCGAGGAAGATAAGCTGCTGCCGCCACTTCAGCCAGGCGATAAGCTGAAAAAGGAATCGGTTGAGCCCAAGCAGCATTTTACACAACCGCCTCCTCGGTATACGGAAGCACGTCTTGTAAAGACGCTGGAGGAATTGGGTATAGGGCGTCCAAGTACCTATGCACCGACGCTGGAAACCATTCAAAAGCGTGGTTACGTCGCCATTGAGGATAAGAAGTTCTTCCCTACCGAGCTGGGAGAATTGGTCATTGAACAGATGGAGGAGTTCTTTCCTGAAATTCTGAATGTGGAATTTACGGCCAATATGGAAGATGATCTTGATCATGTAGAAGAGGGAGAAGGCAATTGGGTTCAGGTCTTGAGCGACTTTTATGAATCATTTGAGAAGCGCCTCGAAGTAGCCGAGGAGGAAATGAAAGAAATCGAGATCAAGGATGAAGTATCGGATGTCATTTGCGATAAATGCGGCAGCCCGATGGTATATAAGCTAGGCCGCTTTGGTAAATTCCTGGCTTGCTCTGCCTTCCCGGATTGCCGCAATACCAAACCGATTGTCAAGGATATCGGCATTCCTTGTCCTACATGCGGTGAGGGCCATGTCGTTGAACGACGGAGTAAAAAAGGACGTGTTTTTTACGGTTGCGACCGCTATCCGGAATGTGATTTTGTATCCTGGGATAAACCGTCCAACAAGCCTTGTCCAAGCTGCGGCAGCCTGATGGTTGAGAAACGCACCAAACAGGGAACAAAGCTCAACTGTACCGTCTGTGATCACAGCGAAATGCTTGAAGAAAGCGATGAGGGTGTAGAGACTTCCTAAGAACAACAATGGCAGGGGGATTTAAACGTGAGTGAGAGCCAAAAGGTAACAGTCATCGGAGCAGGTTTGGCGGGCAGCGAAGCTGCCTGGCAAATTGCAAGCCGTGGAGTACCTGTTAAGTTATACGAAATGAGACCGGTTGTAAAAACACCGGCACATCATACAGATAAATTTGCCGAGCTGGTGTGCAGCAACTCCTTGCGGGCTAACGGCCTGACGAATGCCGTAGGCGTCCTGAAGGAAGAAATGAGAATGCTGAACTCCTTGATTTTGAGCGCAGCGGATCATCATGCTGTTCCAGCAGGTGGAGCATTGGCAGTGGACCGCGACGGGTTTTCCGGTCATATTACAGACACGCTTCATCAGCATCCGCTGATCGAGGTCGTTAATGAAGAGCTTCAGACCATTCCGCAGGATGGCATTGTGGTCATTGCAACGGGGCCGCTGACTTCTCCCGCTTTGTCAGAACAGATCAAAGCGCTGATGGGAGAGGAGTATTTTTACTTCTACGATGCGGCAGCCCCGATTGTTGAGAAGGATTCCATCGACATGAGCAAGGTTTATCTGGCTTCCCGTTATGACAAGGGAGAAGCGGCTTACTTGAATTGTCCGATGAACGAAGCGGAATTTGACGCTTTTTATGAGGCTTTGATTACGGCTGAGGTGGCGCAAGTTAAGGAATTTGAAAAAGAAATTTATTTTGAGGGCTGTATGCCGATCGAGGTCATGATGCAGCGCGGGAAACAGACGGCATTGTTTGGGCCCATGAAGCCTGTCGGACTCGTAAATCCACATACCGGTGAGCTGCCGCATGCAGTTGTTCAGCTTCGTCAGGATAACGCTGCCGGTACGCTGTATAATTTGGTTGGTTTCCAGACACACCTCAAATGGGGGGAGCAAAAGCGAGTATTTTCGATGATACCGGGTCTCGAAAAGGCAGAGTTTGTACGTTACGGTGTGATGCATCGTAACACTTTCATCAATTCCCCTCAGCAGCTTCGTCCAACCTATCAGTTTAAAGGGAGCAGCAATTTGTTCTTTGCCGGGCAAATGACTGGCGTCGAGGGTTATGTAGAATCAGCGGCCTCAGGTTTGCTGGCGGGAATGAATGCAGCACGCGCGGCACGCGGGCAGGAGATGTTTGTATTCCCTGCGGAAACGACACTTGGCAGCATGGCGCGGTATATTACGACTGCTGATTTTAAACATTTTCAGCCAATGAATGCCAACTTCGGTCTGCTGCCCAAACTGGAGACACGAATTCGCAATAAAAAGGAAAAGAACGAAGCGCTTGCGAATCGTGCGCTGGAAAGCTTGCGCCGTTACATCAATGAAACGGGAGTTATGCCAGCCGAAGTACAGGCATAGAGATGAAGGAAAAGGAGGAGCACGTTAATGGATATGTCCTTTCATGCTACCACCATCTGCGCTGTACGCCACAATGGCAAAGGAGCTATTGCGGGTGATGGACAGGTAACGTTTGGCAATAGTGTCGTTATGAAACAGACTGCCAAGAAAGTGCGCAGATTGTATCGTGGGCAGGTCGTTGCGGGGTTCGCGGGTTCGGTGGCGGATGCCATCACCTTGTTTGAAAAATTTGAAAACAAGCTGGAGGAACATCACGGCAATCTGCAGCGGGCGGCTGTGGAACTGGCCAAGGACTGGCGACAGGATCGTGTTTTGCGCAAGCTGGAGGCGCTCATGATTGTAATGAACTCGTCCGGAATGCTGCTCATTTCCGGAGGCGGGGAAATTATCGAGCCTGACGATGATGTGCTTGCGATTGGTTCAGGTGGTAATTTCGCATTGGCGGCTGCCCGTGCGTTCAAGCGTCATGGCTCTGATATGGATGCCAAGGACATGGCGCGGGAGGCTTTAGAGGTCGCCTCTGAAATATGTGTCTATACGAATAATCAGATTATTGTGGAAGAAGTGTAAATCGGCTCTGAGAATTCAAGGGTGGAGGAGTGCAAAATGAAAAATCAATCGTTGACGCCCAGACAAATTGTATCCGAGCTGGATAAATATATTGTCGGACAAAAGCAGGCTAAGAAATCTGTCGCTGTTGCCCTGCGCAACCGTTATCGGCGCAGCAAGCTGGCGGAAGAGATCCGGGATGAGATTGTCCCTAAAAATATTTTGATGATTGGGCCCACTGGTGTAGGTAAAACTGAAATTGCACGCAGACTTGCACGGCTCGTAGGGGCTCCCTTTGTCAAGATTGAAGCGACCAAATTCACTGAAGTGGGTTACGTTGGCCGTGACGTGGAGTCCATGGTGCGTGATCTGATGGAAACCTCCATTCGCATCGTTAAGGCAGAGCGAACAGAGAATGTAAAGGATAAAGCAGAGGACATGGCCAACGAACGGATCGTCAGCATCCTTGTGCCTGCCGAGAAGTCAAACAAATCGCAGCGGAATCCTTTTGAAATGTTATTCGGCAATAACCAGGGAACTACGGTAGAAGAAGAACCGGCACAGCAAGACGCCTCCCTGGTAGAGAAACGACGCAAGGTCAAATTTGATCTGCTGTCCGGCAAGCTTGAAGATGAGATCATAGAGATTGATGTAGAGGATACTGCACCCAATATGCTCGACATGTTTACCGGGCAGGGGAATGAACAAATGGGTATGAATATGCAGGAGATGTTCGGAAGTTTTCTGCCCAAGCGGACTAAAAAGCGCAAGCTATCCGTGAAAGAGGCCCGTAAAGTTCTGATTCAGGATGAGGCAGCCAAGCTGATCGACATGGATGACGTAATTCAGGAGTCAGTGAAACGTGCCGAACAGTCAGGGATTATTTTCATCGATGAAATAGACAAGATTGCCAGCCAGGGGAAGGGCGGTGGTCCTGACGTATCGAGAGAGGGCGTCCAGCGCGATATTTTGCCTATCGTCGAGGGCTCTACCATTATGACCAAATATGGTCCGGTAAGAACGGATTATATTCTGTTTATTGCTGCAGGAGCTTTTCATGTCGCCAAGCCGTCTGACCTAATCCCTGAACTCCAAGGTCGTTTTCCCATCCGTGTCGAACTGAGCAGCTTGACCCTGGATGAGTTTGTGTCGATATTAACGGAACCTAAAAATGCACTGACCAAGCAGTATACGGAGCTGCTTCGCACCGAAGATATCGAAGTCGAATTTTCGGACGATGCGATCCGTGAGATTGCGAGCATTGCCGAGTCTGTAAACCGGAACACGGAAAATATCGGGGCACGTCGTTTGCACACCATCTTAGAGAAGCTGCTGGAGGATTTGTCATTCGAAGCGCCTGAGCTTACTTTGGATCGCATGATTATTACTCCCGAATATGTACGTGAGAAGCTGGGTGATATTGCCCAAAACAGGGACCTTAGTCAGTATATTTTATGAATAAGGCTTCTAAAAAAATAGGGGATGTGATCCAGAATAACACTATCTTGCACCCTCAAATAGACCTAGGCAAAAATTAAGTTGATGATTTTACTGTCTATTCCAAAAGTAGGACGTGTAATCTTTTGCAGGTGCAAAGTGCTAGAAAATCGTTCATATCCTTAAAATAAATCTGAAAAAATTAACATTTTATGCATCTAAAGCCCTCTTTTTTTAAAAAGATAGGGCTTTTTTCTTATTGTAATTAGGTCCCAACTCTACGAAACTTAGAATATATGACAGAAAGCAATTATTTTCTACTTAAGACCTAAGAGAAATGTATAATTATGAAATTTAATTGTCGAAAAAAAGTGAAAAATCTTGCTTTATTGAATCTTACTTTGGAGTAGACGCTAGAAGGGGAGAGCAAATGAATCTACTGGGTGATATGAGCTTTCAAAAGCTTCAGGCAGGCGTACAGGCCGCGAATATGCGACAACGTGTACTAGCCGATAACATTTCCAATAATGATACCCCGTATTTTAAACGTTCGGAGGTTTCATTTGAAGAACTGCTTCAGCAGCAAATGGATGGTGATGTAACACCACTACGTGGGAAAGTTACCAATGCAAGACATTTTCAGATAGGACCTGTGAACTCCATTCCGGATGCCACGGTCACCAAAGATGAGTACTCAGTCATGAACAATAATATGAACAACGTAGATATCGACAGGGAAATGAGTCTTATAGCTGAAAATCAACTGAGATATAATACCTACATTCAAGAAATTAATGATCGCATCAAAATGATGAAAACAGCGGTTGAGGGGAGATAGGACTAGGTGAAGATTAACAACGCCTTTGATATTAGTGCCTCTGCACTTACAGCCCAGCGCCTGCGGATGGATGTTATATCAAGTAACATTGCCAATGCAGAGACAACCCGGGCCAAAGTGGAGAATGGACAAGCAATTCCATATCGGAGAAAAACGGTTGTTTTGGAGCCAAATCAGTCTAGTTTTACTGATGTTTTGAAGGCTCAAATGGAAGGAAATAGTACGGGTGCCGCTGGCGTTAAGGTTGCACAAATTCAGGAAGATCCGTCACCTTTGAAGCCTGTGTACAATCCGGGGCATCCAGATGCAGATAAAGATGGATATGTATATATGCCTAATGTAGACATTATGAAAGAAATGGTAGACATGATTTCTACAACACGCTCGTACGAAGCCAATGTAACAGCTCTGAATGCATCAAAGGCGATGGTTTCCAAAGCGCTTGAAATCGGTCGCTAAGTTTCAGGGATACTAACTAAACTGAATAAGGAGAGTAAAGCATGATTCAAAACGCCATGTTTAATGTACAGACACCAGCAATACAGCAGATTCAGTCACCTAACAATGAGTTGACGAAATCGACACCTTCCGAATCTTTAAAGGATTTCGGTTCTTTTCTAAAGGATGCTCTCAATGAAGTTGGACAACAGGAAGCTGCTACACACCAGATGTCCGATCAATTCATGGCAGGCAAAGTAGATGCGGATCAGGTCATGATCGCTTCCCAACAAGCGCTGCTTTCCCTGCAGCTTACTGCTCAGGTCCGAAACAAAGCAATCGAAGCCTATCAGGAGATCATGCGCACACAGATGTAAAGAGGGTCTAGCAAAGTTTCGGATGGGGTGACAGAGTGAACGAGAGAATCGCCCAATATCGGGATAAGATTTCCGGGTATTGGAATAATTTCAGCAAAAAACAGAAGGTACTGCTTGTTTCGACATTAGCATTCATTATTATTGCAATTGTAGTACTAACGATGCAGTTTACTAAAACCGAGTATGAAGTGGCTTTCCGTGATTTAAATGCCAGCGATGCTGCCGGAGTCATTAAATATCTCGATTCAGCCGGGATACCGTATCAGCTCAATGCTGGCGGGACACAAATCTCAGTCCCAACCGCAAATGCGGATAAGGTAAAGGTAGATGTTGGGTCTCAAGGCCTGATTCAAAAGGGTTCCATCGGCATGAGCGCTTTTGAGCAGTCCTCCTCAGCCATCGGCATGACGGAGAACGAGTTCAATGTAAAATACAATAACGCATTGAACGGCGAAGTGCAGCAGCTTTTGGAACGGATGGATGGTGTCCAAAGCGCCAAAGTTGTCATTAATATGCCGAAGGAAAACATTTTTGCCGGACTTGAAGAAAAGGATAAAGCTTCTGCTTCCGTACAAATGGAATTCGAACCAGGCTTTACACCTAATCAACAAGCCATCGACGGTTACTTTAATCTGGTAAAAACGGCTGTGCCGAACTTGCCAGTGGAGAACATTACGATCACCAACAAGGAATATGAGTTGATTCCAACAGCCAAGGGCGGCCAAGGAGGACTCTCCAGTGGTGTTCAGGAAAACATGGCTCTGCAGAAGAAGTTCGAGAGCGATGTTAGGAATAATGTTCAACAATTTTTGTCGAAAATTGTTGGGGAAGACAAGGTAAATGTACTGGTTATGTCCCAGCTAAATTTCGATAAAGTAACCTCCAAAGAACAATTGGTTACACCTGTTGACCAAGCGAAAATGAAGGGTATTGAAATCAGTGCCCAACAAATTCAGGAAAGCTATACGGGCAGTAGTGGACAGACCGGAGGAGTTGCAGGAACAGGGACCCAGGATATTCCAGGTTACCCTGGAGGATCCAATTCCGGCAACAGCAGCTCAGATAAGAGCTCAAGCACAATTAACTACGAAGTTAACCGAATTGCGAAGGATATTATTCAAAGTCCGTATACTGTAAAAGATTTAACCATTAATGTGGCAGTTGTACCACCAACAGGACAACAAACGTTGGATACAGCAACTCAGGCAGCTATTCAAAATATTTTGGTTAATATCGTAAGAGCTTCGTTGGCCAATTCCGGTACTACTATTACAGACGCTGATTTGGCTAAAAAAGTTTCAGTGTTCTCTCAACCTGTCCCGGCGCCAGCGAACACCAACACGTTCTTCTCGGCATCGAACCCTTGGGTATGGGGCATCGGAGCTGCTGTTCTGGCATTGTTGGCAGGCGCAATCTTCCTAATCGTACGCAATCGTCGTAAACAGGAAGAAGAGCTGGAAGAAGATTTGGAGCTCATGCCAACGCCGACGGAGTTCCCGTCTATAACCATGGAAAGTGTGACAAATGAAAGTCAAGTGCGTAAACAGCTTGAAAGTCTGGCGAAAAAGAAACCCGACGAATTCGTCAATCTGCTTCGTACATGGCTGGCTGACGAATAGAGGTGAATTCATTGGCAAAGGGAAGCGGTCAAAGTTTAACGGGAAGACAGAAAGCAGCTATTCTTCTAATTACAATGGGACCAGAAGTATCTGCTCAAATATTCAAACATTTGCGTGATGATGAGATCGAGCAACTTACATTGGAAATTGCCAATGTACGGAAGGTCGATGCCGCGGAAAAAGACTCCATTATGGCCGAGTTTCATCAAATTTGTCTGGCTCAGGAGTACATTTCCCAAGGTGGTATCAACTACGCGAAAGAAATACTGGAAAAAGCGCTTGGATCACAAAAAGCGGTTGAAGTTATTAACCGCCTGACGGCAACGCTGCAGGTAAGACCATTCGATTTTGCCCGCAAGGCTGATCCAAACCAGATTTTGAACTTTATCCAAAATGAGAATCCGCAGACGATTGCGCTCGTGCTTTCGTACCTGCAATTCGAGCAGGCGTCGACCATTCTGTCGTCCCTGCCTCAGGAGAAGCAGGCAGATGTGGCCCGGCGTGTTGCTGTCATGGACAGCACATCCCCGGAAGTCATTTCACAAGTGGAACGTGTGCTGGAGCAGAAGCTGTCGGCAACCGTAACACAAGATTATACAAATGCAGGCGGTATCGAGTCGATTGTTCAGATTCTGAACGGCGTAGACCGCGGAACCGAGCGTACTATTCTCGACTCGCTTGAAATTCAGGACCCTGAACTGGCTGAGGAAATTAAAAAGAGAATGTTTGTATTCGAGGATATTGTCAATATCGACAATCGTTCCATCCAGCGCATTATTCGCGATATCGACAATTCGGATTTGCAATTGGCGCTTAAAGTGTCCAGCGAGGAAGTACGCGATGTAATTTTCCGGAATATGTCGAAACGTATGGCAGAGACCTTCAAAGAGGAAATGGAGTACATGGGACCGGTGCGGCTGCGTGATGTGGAAGAAGCACAGACACGTATCGTAGCGACGATCCGGAGATTGGAAGAGGCCGGTGAGATTATAATCGCACGTGGCGGAGGAGATGACATCATTGTCTAACTTGATCAAATCTTTCCAATATGTGCCTGTTGGAGCTTTGAAAACCATTGATGTGGCGCATACGTATGAACCGGAAACGACGGACGAAGAGGTCAACACGGAATTTACGGAGCCGGAGCCCCAACGAGACCATGAGGCAGAGCGACTCCGGGATGAAATGCTGAATGATGCCAAAGATTTTGCGGAGCGGCAGGTTCGTGAGGCCGCTGAAGAAGCCGAGCGGATGCTCCAGGAAGCACAGCAGCAGATTGAAGCCTGGTGGCAGGAGCGACGGGAAAACGACGATCAGTTAACCGAGTCGTTAAAAGCTGACGGGTTCCAGCAAGGCTATGAAGAAGGCCAAAAATTGGCTGAGGCCGAGCTCCAGACCAAATCGGAGCAGATGATGGAGGAAGCACAGGAAATTCTGCGTCAGGCCTATGATATTAAAGAACAGCTTATTCAGGAGGCTGAGCCGTTTTTGGTCGAGCTGAGCAGCGCAATTGCTGAGAAAATCATTGAAAAGCAGCTTAGTCTTGAGCCGGAATATACAATTGAGCTTATTCGCAAAAATCTGGCTCGTAAGCGGGAAAAGGGAACGATTACATTATGTGTGTCGCCACAGCATTTTGCATTTGTACAAGGCGCGCGCGAAGAATTGTCACTGGCTGTCGATTCACAGGCAGAGCTGCAAATCATCCCTGATGGCACCGTGAAGGATCGCGGATGTGTTATCCGCTCTTCCTTTGGAAGCGTGGATGCACGGATTGATACACAACTGACGGAAATCAAAAAAGAACTGCTGCGTCTGGCACATGAGAATGAGGAGCGAAGACATGAAGGGGCTTAATACACAGCGCTACATGGATCATTTGCGACAGCTGGACCCGGTTCGGATAAACGGCAAGGTTACACAGGTTATCGGTTTGATGGTGGAATCGGAAGGTCCAGACGCCAGCATCGGGGACGTTTGCTACATTTATCCAGGCAAAACGGCCAAGCCGCTGCAAGCGGAGGTTGTAGGCTTCAGAGACAACAAAGTGCTTCTGATGCCGCTTGGGGAACTACAGTCCATTGGCCCCGGCTGTGATGTTGTGGGGACAGGGAAGCCATTAAATGTTCAGGTCGGCTCAGAGCTGTTAGGCAAAGTACTGGATGGTCTGGGCCAGCCGCTGGATGGCTCGTTGATTCCATCAAGAATGGCAAGGTATTCGACCTTCAATATTCCTTCCAATCCGCTGAATCGTCCGCGTGTGCAGGAGCCGATCAGTATCGGGGTACGGGCTATTGACGGATTGCTTACCATCGGCAAAGGACAACGGGTCGGTATTTTTGCAGGCTCCGGTGTAGGCAAGAGTACGCTGATGGGCATGATTGCCCGCAATACGGAAGCCGATGTGAACGTAATTGCGCTCATCGGAGAACGGGGACGCGAGGTGCTGGACTTTATCGAGCGGGACCTGGGTCCGGAGGGACTCGAGCGTTCTGTAGTTATCGTGGCTACCTCCGACCAGCCTGCATTGATCCGCATTAAGGGTGCGCTCATTGCGACGACGATCGCAGAGTATTTTCGGGACCGCGGGTTGAACGTCATGCTGATGATGGACTCCGTTACCCGGTATGCCATGGCACAGCGTGAAGTAGGACTGGCCATCGGAGAGCCGCCGGCAATGAGAGGGTATACCCCTTCCGTATTTGCCAGTCTTCCGAAGCTCCTGGAGCGGGCAGGGACCGGGCCTACTGGCTCCATAACCGCATTTTATACAGTGCTGGTTGATGGTGATGACATGAACGAGCCTATAGCAGATGCGGTGCGAGGTATTTTGGATGGACACATTGTATTGAACCGGGGGATTGCGAACAAAGGGCATTTTCCCGCAATTGATGTGTTAGCGAGCATTAGCCGGGTCATGAAGGACATTGCACCACGGGATCAGACTGAAGCAGCTGAGAACATCAAGCGCTTGATGGCCATTTACAAAGATTCGGAGGACCTGATTAACATCGGGGCCTATCAGCAGGGGTCAAATGCAGAAATTGACGAATCTATAGAGCGCATACGGGATATATGGGATTTTACCAGACAACGAACAGATGAAAAGACGGAGCTGGATGAGGTACGGGAACGTTTGATTTCTGAATTTACGAGGAGATGAAGGTTGAACGATGAGATTTCAGTATTCCTTTCAGAAAGTTGTAGACTTGAAAACGAACGAAAAATCACAGGCCGAGTGGATGCTTTCCAGTGCTGTTGGACAATTGCAGGCTGAAGAGCAGACATTGATACAGCTTGTTGGCGAAAGGAATCGGGTCATAACAGCCATTCAAAAGGCTGCCGAATCTTGCGCTTCACTCTCTACCATTCAGGAATTACAAGCGTATGTTAATCATCTGGACCAATGTATTACACGCAAGCATAAAGATGTTCAATATGCGCAGCAAAATGTGCAAAACAAACAAACCGTTTTGACCGATAAAATGCTGGATGAACAAGTTTGGCTGAAAGCAAGAGAGAAGGCCAACGTGAAATTCCAACAGGAAATGCTCCTGCACGAGCAGAACGAGCTGGATGAAATGGCTTCCGTGCGATTTGCCATGAGAGCCCGGTAAGCGGAAAGTCATAGGATACGCATATCAGCTGCCTGAGGAGGAAGACGATGGCACAGAAGTTAGCAGATAATGAACTGGATATGGATTTAGAAAAAGAGTCAGGCGGCGGCTTTGAACGGTTTATGTTTTTCCTGATCCCGATTGTGTTCACAATCGTTCTGGTCGGAGTCCTGCTTACACTCTTCAACATGGATTTCAGAAGTGAAATGATTTCATTAGGGAGCAAAATCCCGGTTGTGAAAAATTGGATTCCTGAATCGAAAGATAAAGCCGATCAGATGAAAGAGGCGGATCAGAAGGCCCAGTCTAAAAGTTCTGAAGCAACGATTGAGCAATTAAAGACAGATTTGGCAAAACAGACAGAGGAGCTCAAAAAGGCTGCTGAGGCCAAGACGGCCCAGGATAAAAAGGTTGCAGAGCTACAGAATCAGGTCAATACGCTGCAGACGGGGCAGACACAGCAGCCGCAGACGGGGCAGCAGGGACAGACAGGTACCCAATCTGCAGATGGAACAACGACTGAAGATCCTTATGTAAAGCAGGCGAAAGAACTTTCTTCCATGTATGAAGGAATGACAGCCAGCAAAGCGGCACCCATTATGGAAAACCTGACTACGGAAGAAACCGTACAGCTCTTAAGCTATATGGACCCTGCAAACAGTGCGAAAATCCTGCAAAAGATGGATACTAAAAAGGCAGCCGATATTACAATGGCTCTGAAAAACGTAACGCCATCGACGGACTTGTCAGTAGCGGCATTGCAATCTCGTCTGAAAAAGGATCAGGCTAGCACAGCAGGAACAACGAGTAAAAGCCTGCAAAATACTCAAATCAGCAGTACATTTGCTTCCATGGACAAGAAAAGCGGTGCCGAGCTTATTTTACAAACCTACAAAATCAGCCCGGACAAGGCACTGAACATATTAAACACAGTAGATGATTCCACACGTGCTTCTTTACTGCAAAATATGTCTGCCAAAGATGCGGGTCAGACCGCAAAAATTTTGAACAAGCTGATGGGCAGTAAGTAATGAAGGGAGGTGAAACTTAAATGACCCTTATTTCTCAAAGTTTATCACTTAGTTCAGGTCAAACAGCTGGCAGTGCGACGACAGCATCAACGACAAATACAGCGGCTGCTGAAGCAGCTAACGGTGTTTTTAATCAGACACTTACGCAAATGATGACAGGCGGACAAACGGGCTCAACCAGCGCAGATGCTAATGCTACCCCAACCCCTACCCCGTTAGTAATGGTGCTTCCGCTTATTGCAGCTGGTGAATCTAGCGAAGTTCCAACCGAGCCGCTTGTCGAGACATTGGCGCCTTTGCTGCAAAATCTTGAGCAGCTGGATGATCAGATCGCTGCCGATCCTGCCCTGCTTGCTGCATTGCAATCATGGATTCACCAAGTTCAGCAGTTTTTGCAAGGCGGTGGAACCGATGGGCAGACAGTCGATGGAGCAACGACAGCGGCAACAGGTTTAACAGCTTTGGCGGCGAATCCGGCTACGCTTCGATTTGCATTACAGGACGCTTTGTCACAGCTTGCCAATGTAGCAGAGCAGGCCTCGGGAGAACAAAAATCCCAGGTGACACAGCTGCTACAATCGCTTCAAAGCGTAACGGCTGATACTGGCGCTATTTCCGATGAGCAGTGGGCGGGTGTCATGAAAGCAGTGGAGCTAGCTGATGGCGGAGATTCAAAAACGGCTCAGCCTGCTGCGAATCGGACAAACGGCACTCAGACGTTAGCTGTAGCTTCGACAGACAAACAGGCTGTTGCTCCTGAGCAGCAAACGAGTCAAGGCGGAACAAGCCAACAAGGCTCAGAAGGACAGCGTTCGGCGACTAATCTGCATGTTCAATCCGCAGTGAAGGCGACTGCCGCGGATGAAACCGCTACATTCGTAGATGCAGCTGAACAAACTGCAGCTGAACAAACGGATCCGGCAGCATCTGACAATCCGGCTCCGATGATTACGACTGCAGGACAGCTTTCGGTACAGACTCAAGGAACAGTACCTTCGGCTCCGGCTCAACCTGTTGTGCATGTCCGACAATTTGCCAAGGAAATGACGGAATTTGTAGTGCAGAAGCTTGATATTGTCAAGCATACCGGTTTATCGGAAGCGACGATCATGCTTCGTCCAGAGCATCTGGGCCAGCTGGAGGTTAAGCTGACGATGCAGAACGGTCATCTGGTTGCTCAGTTTATGACCGAACATCGCGGTGCGAAGGATTTGCTGGAACAGCAAATGTCACAGCTTCGTGCCAGCCTGCAAAGCCAGGGAATCCAGGTGGATAAGGTGGAAGTAACGCAAAATGAATCGCTTTCTTCCCATATGTATCAGGATGGCCGCGGCTCCGGCAGTAATCAGCAGCAGCAATCGAACCAGCGTTCCAAAGCCCGAGGCAGAGAAGAGAGCGAGGATGCTTTGAAGGTAGCTGAAATGGCAGAAGAACTGCGCAACTGGACAGCAGAACAACGCGCAGATGATGTGAACCCAACAGGCTCCTTTACAGCACAAGCGTAACGATGGAGGTGAGAACACAGGTGGCAACGACAGACAACAATGTATCCACCACTAACGTCTGGCCGAATTACAATGTGAATAATGTCAAAACTGCCAGTGCCAAGGGTACCAAAACGATGGGGAAGGATGAATTCTTGAAAATCCTGATCACCCAGCTGCAAAATCAGGACCCGATGCAGCCGTTGGAGGATAAAGAATTTATCGCTCAAATGGCCCAGTTTTCTTCGGTAGAACAACTGATGAACATTTCTACGCAGTTGAATGCATTGGGACAGTCTTTGGGTACAGCTTCCGGATTGATAGGAAAAGAAGTGAGCTGGATTGAGGCAGGTAAAAAAGACCCACTGACAGGCGAAGCAGCCGCAGGTACGACAAAAAGTGGAATCGTAGATTCCATCGTTATTCGCGACGGTGTGCAGTATGCCAAAATGGGAGCGTCCGAGGTAGCATTAAAAGATGTTACATCGGTAAGCCAGGCTAACTCAGCGGCTTCCGCAACAAAAACGTCAGATACTACGCCTTCTTCCTCTACTAGAAGCGGTGAGAATTCATGAATGGCAAAATAACGGTTGGACGTCTTTTTCCCGCCAATGTTCCTCCGACAGCAATCTCGCAGAACCGGACAACTTCAGTGTCGAAGGATGTCAAACCATTCGATCAGGTGCTGCAGGAACAGGTACTCAAGCTGAGCAATCATGCAGTCAAGCGGCTGGAGCAGCGCGGAATAGAGTTGAGAAGTGACCAGATGGAGAAGATCAACTCCGCTGTCGATAAAGCGGCTGCCAAAGGTGCCAAGGAATCTTTGATTTTAATGCAGGATATGGCGTTGATTGTAAGTGTACCTAACCGGACAGTAGTTACTGCAATGGATAAGCAATCCATGGAGGATAATGTATTTACGCAGATCGACAGTGCCGTAATTATTTCATAAAAAAACATATACGAAGTGGCTGGCCCGAACAGGAAAGCCATGAAAAAGCCGCGGATCGACTGATGCGGTTCAACGAAGCAACCAAACAGAGGAGGATTTATACTCAATGTTGAGATCAATGTATTCAGGTGTATCGGGCATGAAGGGCTTCCAAACGAAGCTGGACGTTATCGGTAACAATATTGCTAACGTAAATACAACAGGCTTCAAGTCCAGCCGGGTGATGTTCAAGGATATTTTGAGTCAAACAAGTAAGGGGGCTAGTGCACCTGGAGACGCGACCGGGGGTACTAACGCTAAGCAAGTTGGATTAGGGTCGACTGTAGGCTCAATTGACACGCTTCATTTGCCCGGAAGTGCCATGACAACGAACAATCCAACGGACTTGCGAATTAATGGTGATGGTTTTTTTCTGGTCAAAATGACAGGGGACCAAGACGTTCCATATTTGACCCGGGCTGGAGATTTTCATGTTGACGCAAATCGACAGTTGGTTACATCAGACGGGTTACTCGTCGCAGATTCAAGCGGGGGGGCTCCCATTCAGTTGAACTCTTCAACTACCTCATTTTCTATTTCTCCGGATGGAACGATTGTCCAGCAGTTGTCAGATGGCACTGTAGACAATCAAACTAAAATCGGGGTAACTAAAGTCATCAATCCTGAGGGTTTGGAAAAGATCGGGGGGAGCTTGTACCGAGCAACCGTTAACTCCGGTGAAGAAGGTGCAGTTACTCCTATGGAAGCAAACAGTACAGAAAATGGCACAGGCGCCATCGTCGCTGGTCAGCTGGAGATGTCCAACGTTGATCTGACTGGCGAATTTACCGAAATGATCGTGGCTCAGCGTGGTTTCCAGGCGAACTCGCGTATCATTACGACTTCGGATGAAGTGCTTCAGGAAGTTGTAAACTTGAAACGATAATCTCATTTAAACGCGGAGGAGTAGAGACTCCTCCGCATCTATCAGGAGGTTGGTATTACGATGATCCCGTTAACGCGGCTGAACGGTTCGCCTATGTGGCTTAATGCGCTGCTCATTGAGACTGTGGAGGAAACGCCGGATACATACGTTACTTTGGTAACGGGCAAACGGTTGATTGTATTGGAAAAAGCGGCAGATGTCGTCTCCTTGGTCAAGGGCTACAGCCGTGAAATCGGCATTCATGCCGCCACGATAAAAGTGCAACAAATGGAGGAAGACGAATGAAAAAGATGCTGCCATGGCTCATTACAATTTTGCTCGCGATTACTTTGATTGCAGGCGCGGCCTTTGTACTTATACCAGCGCTTAGCGGGAAGAAGTCGGAAGCCACTCCGAAAGCGCAAGCCGCTGAAACAGAACAGCTTCCAAGATTGTCAGCAGAAGAAATGGTGGAAGTAAGTTCTGAAATCACTGGTATCAAAACGAATTTAGCGGACGCCGATTACATTGTACAGATGAATCTTTCTTTCCAATTGAACGATGCCAAAGCAAAAGAAGCTTTTGAAAAAATTAAAGATATTAGCATTAAACCGATTGTTATTCAGTTACTTGCAGACACCAAACCGGATGAGCTCAGATCGGCTAGAGGCCGGAGTCAATTCAGTGACAAGCTGACGGATCTCATCAACAAGTCGCTCCCTGAAGGTCACCTGGGGAACACCAAAATTACAGACTTTTTACTGGCAAGCATTTGATGACAGGTGAACTTGTCGGGATCACGTAAGGGGGGTGAATAACATTGGTGGATGTACTGTCTCAAGGGGAAATTGATGCCCTTTTAGCAGCTCTTTCGTCCGGTGAAATGGATGCAGAAGAACTTAAAAAGGAAGATACCCAAAAGAAAGTTCGCGCTTATGACTTCAAAAGAGCGCTTCGTTTTTCCAAGGATCACATTCGGAGTCTGACGCGAATACACGAAAATTTTGCGAGGTTTCTGACCACTTATTTTTCAGCTCAGCTCCGTACATTTGTCCAAATTAATGTCGTACAGGTGGAGCAGCTTCCTTATGATGAATTCATTCGCTCCATTCCGAAAATGACCATTCTGAACATTTTTGAAGCGGAACCGCTAGAGGGCCGAATGGTGCTTGAGGTGCACCCGAATATAGCTTATGCCATGCTGGACAGGCTTCTCGGGGGAACAGGCTCGGCCCCAACCAAGGTTACAGCGTTGACGGAAATCGAGACGACAATCATGGAGCGGATTTTTAGTCGTACCTTTGATAGCCTGCAAGAGGCCTGGAAAACGGTATTAGACATTGAGCCGCGACTGGAGACGATGGAAACCAATCCGCAGTTTATGCAGATTGTTTCGCCGAATGAAACGATTGCGCTGATTTCGCTCAGTACCAAAATTGGAGATACCACAGGGATGATTAATCTCTGTATCCCGCATGTGGTTTTGGAGCCTATTATGGCCAGACTGTCCACGCACCAGTGGTTTACATCTCAAAAGAAATCAAGGGCGCCTGAAGAGATCGACGCCTTGAGATTACGGGTCACCAAAGCAGAGCTTCCGATTATTGCTGAACTGGGTGAATCCCGTATAAATGTGGCTGAGTTTCTTGGCCTTTCGGTGGGGGACGTCATTTCATTGAACAAACCTGTCAAGGAAGGACTAGCCATCCGGATAGGCGAAAGATTGAAGTTTACAGGAAGCCCCGGCATGGTGAGAGATCGTGTTGCCGTACAAATTGATGAAATTGTCAACGAAGGAGTTGAAGAAATTGACGAGTAAAGACTATTTGTCCCAGGAGGAAATTGATGCCTTGCTGAATCAGTCTGAAGCGGGGACGGATTCTACTCCCGCAGGCAAGAACGTTGACGATTTTTTGACTTCCCTGGAGCAGGATGCTCTTGGGGAAATCGGTAATATAACGTTCGGCAGCGCAGCAACGGCTCTTTCCACATTGCTAGGTCAAAAGGTGGACATTACGACACCGGAAGTTTCAATTATTACCCGTTCCGAATTTGAAATCGCATTTCCAAAGCCGCACGTAGCAGTACATGTGAATTATGTCGATGGATTTGAAGGCATTAACTCGCTCGTAATCAGAAAGCGCGATGCACAGGTTATAGCGGACTTGATGCTTGGTGGTGAAGGAAATCCGGCGGATGAAGATTTAAATGAAATTCATATCAGTGCCGTACAGGAAGCGATGAACCAGATGATGGGATCATCGGCAACCTCAATGTCTACCATATTTAACCGTTTTGTAAATATCTCACCGCCGGGAATTGATATTTTAGATCCGATGCACGGCGACGGTGTATCCAGTTTGCCAGATGAAGAGACGCTTATTACCGTTTCCTTCCGTTTATTGATTGGAGAACTCATTGACTCTACACTGATGCAACTGCTGCCTGTAAACTTTGCCAAAAAGATGGTAGCCACTCTGATGAATAGCGGAGAAGATGACGAAAAGTCACAAACGTCTGCTGAGCAGACAGCAGCAACAGCAGCAACAGCAGCTCCGGAAATGTCGCAACAAGCCAAGGCTTCGCAGCAACCGCCTGCTTCAGCCTACCAGCAGCCACCGGTAGCCGCTCAGGCACCGCAAAATGCAGGCTACGGACAGCAGCCGCCAGCATATCCTCAAGACCCGGGATATGGGCAGCAAGGCGCTCCAGGCTATGGTTACGGAGCATCAGCAGGTATGCCGCCGCAAGCTCCTTATGGAACGCCTAATCACTACGGTGCATTACCGGGACGTAATGTAAATGTACAGCCTGTACAATTTTCTAACTTGCAGTCGGGTGCATTTTCACATGTGGATGAAAACAATTTGAATTTATTGATGGACATTCCCCTTAGAGTCACCGTAGAATTAGGAAGGACCCAAAAGCAAATTAAAGATATTCTGGAGCTCTCGCAAGGTTCAATTATTGAACTGGACAAACTTGCCGGGGAGCCGGTGGACATTCTGGTTAACAACAAACTGATTGCCAAGGGCGAGGTTGTCGTAATCGACGAGAACTTTGGTGTGCGGGTAACAGATATTGTAAGCCAATGGGACCGTATTCAAAAATTACAATAATAGCATAATTTTAGGGAGGATTTATTTCAGATGGCAAACCGTATTTTGATCGTGGACGATGCTGCATTTATGAGAATGATGATTCGGGACATCCTGTCCAAAAATGGATTTGAAGTTGTAGGAGAGGCTCAGGACGGATCACAGGCGATTGAAAAATTTAAGGAGCTTCGTCCGGACCTGATTACGATGGATATTACGATGCCTGAAATGGACGGCATTGCCGCTCTGAAGGAAATCAAACAAATTGACGCCAACGCAAAGGTGATCATGTGTTCTGCGATGGGACAGCAAGCAATGGTTATTGATGCCATTCAAGCTGGTGCAAAAGATTTTATCGTTAAGCCTTTCCAATCGGATCGGGTTATCGAAGCGATCAACAAAACGCTGGGTGTCTAAGGCGCATCCGGTATGGGTACAAAACAGGGTGCCTCTGACGCATTGAGTACATCCAGCAATATAGGTAACATCGCCTGGGTCCTTTTCGTGCTAATCTTGATCATCGTACTGATCGTGTACTTGATACGGTTTTTGAGCAAAAGAAATCAGAGCTGGTTTAGCAACCGCTCCGTTCGCATACTGGGAGGCGTGGGGCTGGGCCCCAATAAATCCCTTCAGCTTGTTGAAGTTGGTAGCAGTGTGTACCTCATTGGTGTGGGAGAGGATATCCGGCTTGTTGACAAAGTATCCGATCCTGAAGAAGTGGAGCAAATATTGGCCGCACTCGAGCAGGAAGCTTCTCTGCAGCGCGGCCCAATTGCCCCGCTAATCGCTAAAATTGCGGATAAGCTTCGCCGGAACAACGCGGTACAGCAGCAACCTGAAGAGGAGGCATCTTTTCACGAGATGTTTGAAGCCAAGCTTCGGCTGATGCCGAATCGCAAGGAAAAGATTGAAAAGCTGCGCAATGAGGAGAATATTACAGATCGGTCGGGAGATTCATGAGAAAAAAGATTATACTAGCATGTTTGCTGCTTGTCTTATTCAGCTTTATTTCGGTGACGGCGGCCTCTGCAGAACCGATTCCGAACATTGGTATTCAAGTCGGCAATTCGGATAAAGGACAGCCCGGTGCCACCTCGCTGTCTATTATTTTACTTATTACGGTCATTAGTGTAGCGCCGGCGTTGCTTGTGCTTATGACAAGTTTTACACGAATTGTGATCGTGCTTGGCTTTGTGCGAACATCGCTGGGAACACAGCAGATGCCGCCAAATCAGGTGCTTGTCGGACTGGCTTTGTTTCTCACTTTATTCATTATGGCACCGACGTTCTCGGCCATGAATGAAACTGCACTTCAGCCATATCTTAAAGGGGAAATTACACAGTCTCAGGCGCTGGACAAGGCATCGGTACCGATCAAAACCTTTATGTTCTCTCATACACGTGAGAAGGATCTGCTGCTCTTTATGAAGTACACCAAGATGGAAAAACCTAAAAATTATCAGGATATTCCGCTAACGGTGATGGTCCCGGCTTATGCAATCAGTGAGCTGAAAACGGCATTTCAGATGGGATTTATGATTTTCATCCCATTTTTAGTAATAGACATTGTGGTGTCGAGTACACTCATGGCTATGGGGATGATGATGCTGCCGCCTGTAATGATTTCACTTCCTTTTAAAATACTGCTGTTTGTGCTAGTAGATGGCTGGTATTTGGTCGTCAAATCATTGCTTTTGAGCTTTAACACATGAATATTTTCTGCAAGGACAGCAATCGAGGAGGACGGCAATGACTTCGGAGTTTATTATTTCCCTGGCTGGACAAGCGGTGAACATTGCACTCAAGGTGAGCGCTCCGATGCTGATTATGGGGCTAGTCGTGGGTTTGATTATCAGCATTTTTCAGGCAACAACCCAAATTCAGGAGCAGACACTGGCCTTTGTTCCGAAGATTGTCGCCGTATTGCTGGCATTGCTTTTGTGCGGACCCTGGATATTGACCACACTGGTGGACTTTACGTATAACATTCTGGACAATTTGTACAAATATATAGGTTAGGCTGAAAGTTATGAACATGTTGGTAGAGAGTTTTCCTGTTTTTTTGCTGATTTTTTGTCGGATTACCTCATTTTTTGTAGTAGCGCCTATTTTTTCAACCCGAGGGGTACCTAATATCTTTAAGATCGGAATTTCAGGATTTATTGCTTTGGTCGTGTATCTTACCTACGGTACACATCAGCAGGTGCCGACTGATGCAGCGTATGTGCTGTTGGTGGGTCGTGAAGTGTTGATCGGGTTGTTGTTGGGGTTTACTGCATATCTGTTCATAACAGCGATCCAAACTGCAGGTTCATTTATAGATTTGCAGGTCGGATTCGGGATGGCCAGTGTGTTTGATCCTATGACAGGGGCTTCAACGCCTTTAACGGGAAATTTCAAGTTTGCCGTAGCTGTATTGTTCTTTCTAAGTATCAATGGGCATCATCATTTGCTTAACGCAATCTTATACAGCTATGATTGGATACCGCTGACTAATGATTTTTTTGTAAAGCTGTATGGTGGCAGTGTGTCTGAATTCCTGGTTCGCTCCTTTGCGGAATCCTTTTTGCTGGCCTTCCAAATTGCCGCTCCTATCGTCGTGGCTACCTTTTTGACGGATGTCGGACTCGGCTTTTTAGCCAAAACAGCACCTCAGTTTAACATTTTTGTCATTGGTGTACCGCTTAAGATTATTGTGGGACTGTTTATGTTGCTGCTTCTTATGCCGAGTTTTGCTTTTATATTCGAAAAATTGTTTTCCATGATGTTCGAATTCATGCGCAACTTGTTAGATGTTATGGGCCATCGTCCCTAATGTCTGGTCTGGAGGAACGTAGTTTGACATTTAGATATGCTATGAACCTGCAGTTATTCTCAGGGGAAAAAACGGAAAAAGCTACACCCAAAAAAAAGCAGGATGCAAGACAAAAAGGGCAGGTTGCCAAAAGCATGGAGCTGCCCGCCGCAGGTGTCCTGCTGGTTACGTTTTTTTGTCTTATGGTTTTTGGCGGATATTTCAAGGAACATGCGGTCCGCTTGTTTCAGGATATTTTTATGAACCGGCTTTCTACAGAGGTAACTCCAAATTCAACGCTGCTCATGATGGGTGAATATGGTGTGCAAATCATAATTATGCTGGCACCTATTTTTATAGGAGCTATTGTCATCGGGGTAGCGGCGAATTACATGCAGATCGGTTTTTTATTGACCGGAGAGGGCATCATGCCCAAGTTTAGCAAGATTGATCCGATTAAAGGCTTCAAAAATATCTTTTCCATGAGGTCATTGGTTGAATTCCTGAAATCTGTGTTAAAGATGACCGTGATTGGTTATCTGGTGTACAGCGTGCTCTGGAAAACGAAGGCCGACCTGCCCAAACTGGCTGAAATGTCCGGCGATCAAATGCTGAGCTTTACGGCTTCATTAACGATGGAGCTTGGGCTTAAAATCGGTGTGGTGCTGTTCATTTTAGCGGTACTGGATTATTTGTATCAACGCTTTGAATTTGAGAAAAATCTGAGGATGTCCAAACAGGATATCAAGGATGAGTACAAGAAAATGGAGGGTGACCCCCTGATCAAAGGAAAAATCCGCGAGCGGCAGCGCCGGATGGCCATGCAGCGCATGATGCAGGAGGTTCCTAATGCAGATGTCATCATTACCAACCCTACGCACTTTGCTGTGGCTTTGAAATATGACGGTGCGGAGATGGAAGCCCCTCAGATTATTGCGAAAGGGCAAGATTACGTAGCGCTCCGAATTAAGGAAATAGCCAAGCAACACGGCGTTATAACGATGGAAAACAAGCCGCTGGCGCGGGCGCTGTTTCAAAGAGCCGAAATCGGGGATGCGATACCAGCTGACCTGTTCCAGGCCGTCGCTGAAGTGCTGGCGTATGTATATAAATTAAAAGGTAAAGTGAAATAAAGGGATCGGAGGCCTAGAGACCCATGAAAATGAAAGAAATAACTGTCCTTGCAGGCGTCATCGGCATCGTTCTTATGATGATTCTCCCGATCCCTTCATGGCTGCTCGATATTCTACTTGTCATCAACATATCTATTGCATTGATGATTCTGCTGGTTTCTATGAACACGAAGGAAGCTTTGCAATTCTCGATCTTTCCTTCATTGCTGCTTATCACGACATTGTTTCGTTTGGCGCTTAACATTTCTACAACCAAGCTCATTTTAGGCGAGGGGCACGCAGGGGAAGTTGTTGCAACTTTCGGCAGCTGGATAGCAGGCGGACAAATTGCAGTCGGTTTTGTAGTCTTCCTCATTCTCGTGGTCGTACAGTTTATTGTGATCACCAAGGGCTCGGAGCGGGTTGCTGAGGTAGGCGCACGGTTTACACTGGACGCGATGCCGGGGAAACAAATGAGTATTGATGCAGATCTGAACGCAGGTCTGATCAACGAGCAGCAAGCCCGTGAACGACGCGGTAAAATCGAACAGGAAGCGGATTTTTACGGAGCGATGGATGGTGCCAGTAAATTTGTTAAAGGGGATGCCATCGCCAGTATCATCATTTTGATCATTAACCTGGTCGGCGGTTTTATCATCGGTATCGCCATTCAGGGAAAAGGATTTCAAGAGGCGCTGTCAACTTATTCTGTTCTCACCATCGGTGACGGACTGGTAAGCCAGATTCCTGCACTGCTTATATCTACAGCGTCAGGCTTGATTGTTACACGTGCCACGTCGGATGGAAATCTGGCAGAGGACTTGACTGGACAGCTTTTCTCTTATCCAAAACTGATCTATATTGTAGCTGTCACGATTGCACTATTAGGCTTTTTCACACCAATTCATATCATTACAACGCTCCCGCTGGCGGTTCTGCTATTTTTCGCAGCCCGAAGAATGCAGGGCAATATGACACGCAAGCAGATAGCCGATGAACAGCTGGAGGAGGAACAACAGATTGAAGAGGTACGCAGTCCGGAAAGTGTCATTAATTTGCTTCAAGTTGATCCAATTGAATTTGAATTCGGGTACGGCCTGATTCCGCTGGCTGATACGCAGCAAGGCGGGGATTTGCTGGACCGGATTATTATGATTCGCCGTCAATGCGCCTTGGAGTTGGGGCTGGTTGTACCAGTCATTCGCATACGGGATAATATTCAGCTCAAGCCTAACGAATATGTAATTAAAATCAAAGGCAACACGGTAGGCGGCGGAGAGCTGTTGTTGAACCATTACCTTGCCATGAGTCCGGGATTTGACGATGATTCGATTTCAGGGATCGAAACGACAGAACCTGCCTTCGGACTGCCTGCGCTCTGGATTGATGAGAATACCAAGGATGTTGCCGAACTATCAGGCTATACCGTTGTTGATCCGCCTTCAGTCGTCGCTACTCACCTGACAGAAACGATCAAGAAGCATGCTCATGAGCTGCTTGGCAGACAGGAAACGCGGTCGCTCGTCGATAATCTCAAGGAGAATTATCCGGTGCTGGTCGACGATCTTATTCCTTCGGTGCTGACCATTGGAGATGTACAGAAGGTATTGGCCAAGCTGTTGAAAGAAAAAATCTCCATTCGCGATTTGGTGACCATTTTCGAAACGCTGGCTGATTACGGTACCTATACCAAAGATCCTGATGTACTGACAGAATACGTACGTCAGGCGCTGTCCCGTCAGATTACACAGCAGTTTGCCCAGCAAGGTGAGACACTGCGTGTCATTACCGTAGGGCCGGGACTGGAGAAAAAAATTGCCGAAAGTGTACAACAGTCGGAGCAAGGTAGTTATTTAGCTCTTGATCCGGTGTCAACGCAAACCGTGTATCAGAAGATGATGGAGCAAATCAATCGTCTCATTCAATCCGGTCAGCAGCCAATCGTATTAACGTCACCGACGATTCGAATGTATTTGCGGCAGGTGATGGAACGGACCATGCAGGATGTCCCGGTACTCTCCTATAGTGAGCTGGAGCCGAACGTTGAAATTCAAAGTGTCGGGGTGGTGAACTTATGAGAGTTAAGCGATACGTAGTGGATACGATACCGGAAGCTATGCTGCAGATCAGGGGTAACCTGGGGACGGATGCCGTCATTTTAAGCACGAAAGAAATCAAGGTCGGCGGGTTTATGGGGATGTTCACTAAAAAGAAAATCGAAGTGATCGCTGCGATAGAAGAGAAACAATCTCAAAAGCTTCAGCAGATGGAAACCCCGCCACAACAACTTTTTCCTATGGGGAAGGAGCCTAAGCAGACGGAGATGCCGTCTGCGCCAGTGGTTCCCAGACAAGCCGCCCCAGAAGCTTACCGACAAGTGACGCAAATGACGAGCGCCACCGGAGAGGGATCGGCTGTTGTAACAGCTGGTATAAAACAAGCTGCTTCAGCAATTGAGCATTCTCAAGTACTCAAAAAGGAATCTTTACTTTCAAATCTGAAGACATCCGGTGAGCAATTGAGGCAACCAGTTGAAACAGGGGTGGCAGCCATGATCGGCACTGCTGACAGCCAGACAGAAGAAAGTCAGACCATGCTCAATGAGCTGCGGGAAATGAAAGCCATGATGGCTCGCTTTTCCCGGAACTCTTCATTAGAAAATGCTTGGCCTGAGCCACTGCATGAAATGTGTGAGCATTTGCTGGATCAGGAAGTTGAACGTGAGCTGCTGGAGTATTGGCTGGAGCGGGTATATGAGCGCCGCAGTGTACATCCTTTTGCTCCGGAGTCATTTGATTGGGAGCAGGCCCTTCGCGAAGAAGTAAGCGAATTTATTCGGACAAGGCTGGACAAGGGCATCTCCAGAGATACCAAAATTGTGTATGTGGCAGGTCCCACAGGGGGGGGGAAAACGACAACCATTGCCAAACTGGCAGCCGAGCAGTTGTTTAAGCATAATCGGAAGGTTGGGTTTATTACTTCGGATACGTATCGCATTTCAGCCGTCGAGCAATTGCGTACATATGCTGCGATACTGAATGTACCGCTTGAGGTTGTGCAATCTCCTGGAGATGTCCAGAGAGCCATTCAGCGTCTGGACCATTGTGACCTGATCCTCATGGATACTGCGGGACGAAACTATCGGAATGAGCTGTTGGTTTCCGAATTGCAAAGCCTGCTTTCACCTATTGAGGAAAGTGAGACGTATCTGGTGCTCAGCATGACGTCCAAAAGCAAGGATATGCTCAATATCACCGGCCATTTTAGCAAGTTCGGTCTTGGCAAGGTGGTATTCACAAAGATGGATGAGACAGGCAGTTGTGGCGGAGTGTTTAATCTGTTGCATCATTTTCCGATGCAGCTGGCTTATATCACGAATGGACAAAATGTTCCTGACGACCTTCTTCATCCAGACGTAGAAATGGTGACAAACATGCTGCTCGGAACCAAATCATCATCAGGGGATAACGGAGATTCGTTATGAGTGACCAAGCTCAATCACTTAGACAAATGGTTTTAGCCTTGAATAAATTCCGATTGCCCCCACGTGATCGCCAAGCGAAAATTGTAACGGTCACCAGCGGCAAAGGCGGAGTAGGCAAATCCAATTTCACGCTCAACTTTGCTCTGGCCCTGCAATCCCTTGGTCGACGGGTACTTGTATTTGATGCTGATATTGGTATGGCCAATATTGATGTCCTGATGGGGGTCAATTCACAATATAATCTTCTTCACCTGCTAAAACGGGAAAAATCAATAGACGAAATTATTCAGTATGGTGTAGGTGGTTTGCCTTATATTGCTGGAGGTTCGGGTTTAAGTGAGCTGTTTTCGCTGTCAGATGATGATCTGAATTATTTTGCCAATGAAGTGGAGATAATGGCGGCAAATATGGATTATGTTTTGTTTGACACGGGTGCAGGTTTGTCTAAGGAAAGTCTTAAATTCATCGCCTCTGCTGATGAATGCTTGGTTGTAACCACACCGGAACCGACGTCCTTAACAGATGCTTATGCGCTAATCAAAGTCGTGAGTGGGGTGCAGAAGGATACGGTATTCAAAATTATCGTCAATCGTGCCGATAACGATAATGAGGCTCGTCAAGCTGCCGATAAGATCGCACTTGTTGCGAGACGCTTTTTGGAGATCGAGATCCCGTTGCTCGGGCATATCAGTGATGATCGTCATGTCATACAGGCGGTCAAAAGACAAGTACCTTTTTGGGTTGCTTTCCCGGGATGTGCGGCTTCCAGAGATGTATTGAATCTGGCACACCGTTTTGCAGCAATGCCACAGGCCCCGCAATCAGGTACACCCAGCGGAATTAAGGGTTTTATGCAAAAATGGCTGCGGCGTTCGATGCATTGATTTTGATGAGAGAAAACAGAGGTGTTTAACATGTGTGCTTACCGGGTGCTGGTTGTAGATGATTCGGCCTTCATGCGCAAAATTATTTCAGATTTAATTGTAAGGGATAAGTCGTTCAACATCGTAGGTACTGCCGCCAATGGCAAAGAGGCTGTAGAGAAAGTGAAGGAACTGCAGCCCGATCTGGTTACTATGGATGTCGAAATGCCTGAAATGAATGGGCTTGAAGCATTGCCGCTGATTATGGCAGCACATCCGTTGCCTGTTATTATGCTGTCTGGCATTAATGAACAAGGGATGAAGGAGACGATCATGGCTTTGGAAGCAGGAGCTTTCGATTTCATAAGAAAGCCTTCCATTACCCATGCGCAAGACATTGAGCAGGTGAGTAAGGAGCTGCTGGAGCAGATGCATGCTGCTATGCAAGCCGTACGCAGCCGCATGGAGCGCAAGGAAGCTAATGAGCGCAAAGCGGCGCTGGAGCAAGCGGAAAAAACACCGTCCGCGACCTCTTCAGCGGAACCGGCGGCACAAAAACGCACGGAAGCATTGGCAGAGAAGGCTCGCATGACTCCGCCACCTGTTGCATCGGCGCAACCAAAGCGAGGTGCCGGCAAGTCCGCCCAGGCCGCGGCCAAGCCAGAAACAAAACGGCAGCAGTCAGGCTCATCTGTGGCAGGTGAGCACAAAGCTTCATCCTCGGCTCAGCCGGGCAAGCCAGGGAAGACACCTGCTGCGCAGCCGAAGCCGGAACCTTCGAAGGGAACGGCACGAACGCCGGGGCAGCTGAATATTTCCGGTACGACTGCTGCCAAATCGCTGCACAGTATGGACAAGGCAGGGCTCGTCAAGCCGGAGACACGGAAGACCGTAACTTCATCGGCTTCTTCCACTCCTGCAGCCGCTGCGACTCCGGTAACGGCACCTGCGGTTTCGACTACACCCAAAGAACTGTCTCATAAAAAGGGTCTGCATACGTCCAATTTTCGCAAGCTCGTCGCAGTTGGCTGTTCTACAGGCGGCCCACGGGCGCTCAAGACGCTGCTGGAGCGTATTCCGGGAGATTTCCCGGCTCCCATCGTCATCGTTCAGCACATGCCGCCCAACTTCACTCGCTCGTTGGCACAGCGTCTGAATACGCTCAGTCCACTTCGGGTAGTGGAGGCAGAGCAGGGAATGACGCTGGAGACTGGTACTGCTTACATCGCTCCAGGGGGATATCAGTTAAGAATTGTATCAGGAGCGGGCAGCAAATACACCGTGTCCCTGAAGATGGAAGAGGCACGTAATGGTCACCGTCCTTCGGTTGATACGATGTTTGAATCCTTGCTCTCATTAACATCGCTGGAAAGGCATCTGGTGTTGTTAACTGGTATGGGAAGCGATGGAGCCAAAATGATGAAAAAGCTTTATGATGCCGGGGTACAATCTACATTTGCCGAAAATGAGGAAACCTGTGTAGTGTACGGAATGCCCCGCTCAGCAGTGGAGTTAAAATGTGTGCGTCACCTTCTGCCGATGCAGGAGATCGCCCCCAAGCTTGTACAGGTTGTGAAATAATCGGAGTGTAACTCATGGAGGAGGTGTCTCTCAATGGACATGAACCAATATTTAAACATGTTTATTGATGAGTCGAATGATCATCTGCAATCTCTTAACGAAAATATGCTTCAATTGGAAAGTAACCCTACCGATCTCGGCATCGTTCAGGTGATTTTCCGTTCTGCCCATACCCTCAAGGGAATGGCTGCAACGATGGGGTTTGAAGACCTTGCATCGCTTACTCACCAAATGGAAAACGTTCTTGACCTGGTACGTAACAACAAGTTGGCGATGCATGAATTTATATTCGATACCTTATTCAAAGGATTGGATGCTCTGGAGTCCATGGTGCAGAACATTACAGAGGGCGGCGATGGAAAAGCGGATGTTTCCTCCATTGTAGCTTCACTGCAATCCATTGTGAGCGGTGATTTCCAAAAGTCCGGTAGGGGTGCTGTTTCTGAGGACTCTTCATCCAAAAATGCGGACAGCAGCGATAGTACGGGGCTTGTGCTGGATCAATTTCAATATTCTGTACTGGAACAATCCATTTCCGAGGGACATCGTGTTCACTATATACAGGTAACCATCAGTTCAGACAGCCAACTGAAGGCAGCACGTGCTTTTATGGTCTTCAACACCTTGGAAAACTCCGGTGAAATTGTCAAATCCTATCCATCAGTACAAGATATTGAACAAGAGAAATTCGATCAAAGCTTCTCGTTATATTACATAACGCAGAAAGAAGTCGGGGAGCTGGAAAAGGAAATCGCGGGTATTTCTGAAATCGACACTGTCTCCGTAGTAAAGTTGGATCAGGAATCGCTTAGACAAATGAGCGAAGTTACTGCTGGACTGGCAGAGGCTGCTGTGGTGCAGGAGGCATCTGTTACCGCAGGGCATCCCGCTCCATCCCAGCCGCAGTCTTCAGCTGCGGCCTCTGCCGCTAAGCCGGCGGCGGGTAAAGCACCAGCAGCCAAAGCGGCTGCACCTACGCATAATCGTACCATTCGTGTAGATATTGAACGTCTGGACGTGCTGATGAATTTATTCAGCGAGCTGCTCATTGACCGTGTGCGGTTGGAGCAACTGGCGAGCGAGGCTTCCAATCCGGCTCTCACCGAGACGGTGGAGCATATGAGCCGAGTGAGCAGCGATTTGCAAAACGTCGTGCTTAAATTGCGGATGGTTCCGGTGGATACGGTCTTCAATCGTTTTCCGCGTATGGTACGAGATCTGGCCAAATCGCTAGATAAAAAACTGGAGCTGGTTATCACTGGCGCAGATACCGAAATGGACCGTACTGTTATCGATGAAATCGGCGACCCTCTGGTGCATTTGCTTCGTAACTCCGTGGACCATGGTATCGAGCCAGTAGCTGACCGTATTGCGGCTGGCAAACCGGAGACAGGAACGGTACAATTGCGTGCCTTCCATAGCGGAAACAACGTGTTTATCGAAATCGAAGATGACGGCAATGGCATTAATCGTGAGAAGGTTCTAAACAGTGCTATTTCCAAAGGAATTTTAACAGAAGATCAGGCAGCCGTCATGACTGACGAGGAAGCCTATCAGGTATTGTTTGCTCCAGGTTTCAGCACAGCTGCGGTCATTTCAGACGTATCCGGTCGGGGTGTCGGTCTGGATGTGGTTAAATCCAAAATTACCGCTTTGGGCGGCAATGTTACCGTTCATTCTACACTCGGCAAAGGCACCAATTTCTCTGTACAATTGCCGCTAACCCTGTCCATTATTGCAGCTATGATGATACAGATCGGTTCTGAAAAATACGCCATTCCACTGTCCTCCATTGTGGAGACTGCGATCGTCAAACGGACACAAATTCGTTCGGTACATGGTAATAAAATGATCGCTTTCCGCGATTCCCATATCCCGCTTATCTCCTTGAGTCAGCTATTTGAGGTGCCGGACTTCAATGAGGATGAAGAAGAAGAGACAGAAGTTGTGGTCATCCGTAAGGGAGACCGTCTGGCAGCTCTTTCTGTGCAGGACTTTTTGGGACAAAGTGAAATTGTCCTTAAAAATTTGGGCAAGTATCTTCCGGCCATCCAAGGAATTTCAGGCGCCACAATTCTGGGTGACGGTCAGGTTGCTTTGATCATCGACCCGAATGTTTTCATTAAATAATGTCTTCATTAAAAATGAAAGAAAATGTGAGATTGCTGACATCAATAAGGAGGGTTTTTAGACATGGGAGAAGAAATTAAAGTTATCGTATTTAAGCTTGGTAAAGAAGAATACGGTGTTGAAGTAGAAAAAGTCCAATCGATCGAACGCATGATGCCGATTACACGGGTCCCAAGAACATATGATTTTGTTAAAGGCGTATTCAACATGAGAGGCGTAGTCATTCCGGTTATTGACCTCCGCGGCCGTTTTGGATTGCCTGAGGCTGAATATACGGATCAAACCCGGATCATTATCGTTGCAGTCGGTGAGATGCAAGTCGGCTTTATCGTCGATTCAGCGAATGACGTTATCGACCTGAATACCGATAACATTGAGACACCTCCTGAAGTGATCGGCGGAGTCAAGGCTAAATACCTTCGCGGAGTGGCTAAAATTGGTGAAGAGCGCCTGTTGATCATGCTGAACTTGTCCGAAGTCCTCAATCGAAGCGAAATGAACCAACTGGAAGGCTTAGAGGATTAATTTTATGGAAAATCTTAGAAATCTCGAAGACTTCAAGCTAGATGTTTTGAAAGAAGTTGGCAACATTGGCTCGGGAAACGCTGCTACAGCGCTTTCCCGGCTTCTCAATAAACCGATTGACATGGGTGTGCCTAAAGTACAAATGCTACCCTTTGAGGAAATTGCCGAAAAAGTCGGCGGCTATGAACAACTTGTTGTTGCAGTGTTTTTTAGAGTCGAAGGGGAAGCACCCGGCAATCTGTTTTTTATATTGCAGCCTCAGGCAGCCAAAAGTCTTCTTTCCCGTTTGGCGAGCATTCCTTCTGATGACGAGGACAGCTTTAACGAAATGGAGCATTCAGCCTTATCCGAGATCGGTAATATTTTAGCAGGCTCATACCTGTCCTCACTGGCCGATTTCACACGTTTGTCTATGTATCCGACAGTTCCTGCGCTGGCTATGGATATGGCGGGAGCCATCCTAAGCTACGGCCTGCTGCAATTTGGGCAAATGGGGGATGCGGCTTTATTGATTGACACATCGTTTTTGGAAGGGCAGAATCAGATTGAAGGTCAATTTTTCCTGATTCCTGATCCAGACTCGTTCGAGAAAATATTTAGGTCGTTAGGAGTCCCGTTGAACGATGATTGAGGATAAAAGCATTATTAAGGTCGGCATGGCTGACTTGAATGTAACCAGCAGCCCGAATTTGATTCGCACGACAGGACTTGGCTCCTGCGTCGGATTGACCCTCTATGATCCGCATTTGAAACTGGCAGGTATGGCACACGTGATGCTACCGTCCTCGGACATTGCACGTGAAGGACAACTGAACATTGCCAAATACGCGGATACAGCCCTGCCCGAGCTATTGGAGCGGATGCTGAAATTGGGAGCCGAACGCCGCAGATTGATTGCCAAAATGGCAGGCGGAGCGCAGATGTTTGCCTTCGCCGGAAGCGGAGATACCATGAGGATTGGCCCGCGTAATGTAGAATCATGCAAGGAAATGCTCGTACATCTCGGTATTCCTTTGGTGGCAGAGGATACGGGCGGTAATTACGGACGTACGATTGAGTTGGATAGTGAAACTGGCGTTTTGAACATTCGAAGCGTACAAAAAGGTGTAAAGGAATTATAATCATGTTATTTGGCAGCTTACGCATTAATCTTTGGTCTGGAGTAGTCGGATTCATTCTGACTTTTGTGTTGTCCGTTGGCAGCAATCTGCTGACCACGAGCTTAATTCGTGGCTTGATCGCCTTTGTTTTTTGGTTCCTGCTTGCATTTGTGCTGCGCTGGACACTTGGTGTTGTAGCGCGGCCAGATCTGGGGAACGCCCAAAGCCGGGCAAGCTCTCAAGTGGATGGCGTGGGAGAAAATCTGGACTTGACGACACCAGACGAAAATGAGAATCTGAATGATTTGCTGAAACCGAAACCAGAGCAGACGGACGTGGGAGATAACGGTTTTGCACCTTTAAACCCGCCTAAGCTGGTTTCCAACAAGAACCCTGAAGAATTGGCCAAGGCCGTTCGTCACCTGACAGACAAATAAGGAGGGTGAAGCCGATGAACGAGCGAAAAGCCGCTCATTTAAACCATTCGGAGCTGTGGGAGCAATGGAAAGAACACGGTGACAAGGAAGCAAAAAAGCAGTTAATTGAAAAGTATCTTCATATTGTGGAGTATGTGTCAGGTCGGCTTGCAGTAGGCTTACCTAAAAATGTATCCAAAGACGATCTGGCGAGTAACGGTGTTATGGGCTTGATTGATGCTTTGGAAAAGTTTGACTATGAACGTGGTTTACAGTTTGAGACTTATGCTTCTTGGCGTGTTCGCGGAGCGATTTTGGATGGTCTTCGTCAAGGAGATTGGGTTCCTCGTTCGGTAAGGGAAAAAGCAAAGAAAATTGAAGATGCCTACCAGCACTTGGAACAGAGATATTTGCGTACGGTAAGCGATAAAGAGATGAGCCATTATTTAGACGTCTCTGAAAAAGAATTTCAAAATATGATTCAGGAAGTCGCCGTGATGTCGATCGTTTCACTAGAGGACCCGATCCGCGAGGAAGAGTCGGAAACACGGCTTTCCCTGCTGGTGGACGAAAAGGCAAAAAATCCGGATCATAAAGTCAATGAATTTACACTCCGCGATGCGCTTGCACAAGGCATTGACAAATTGACTGAAAAAGAGCGTATCGTTGTTTCTTTATTGTATTACGAGGACTTGTCACTCAGCGAGATTGCTGAGGTCATGTCGCTTTCTCCTTCAAGAATTTCGCAGTTGCATTCCAAAGCAATACTACGTTTGAGAGCGACATTGGATAAACAACGGGATTTGTTAATGCGTAAAGATTAACATACGGGAGGTTACAGTATCAGTTAGACGGAAGGAGCACCCCTTATGGAGAAGCAATTTGCTTTGGACCAATTTTTAAAAGTGGTTGTTTCACCTGACAAACAAACCGCCTACTTAGAATTTGCCAAGCGTGAAGAAGGCTTTGCCTGTTCTGTGGAAGAACTAGAACGTTATTTGCGCAACCAAAAAATATCCTATGGTTTGATTACTGATGCGATTCATACTTTTGCGGCATGTCCGGAAGATTATTTCTTTACCAAATTATTGATAGCTCAGGGAAAGCAACCGATTCATGGAAAAAATGGAAAAATTAATCTGGCTGATATTGTAACCGGGGAAGATGAACATAAGCCTCTTGAAACCGTTGATGGACGGGTGAACTATAAAGAATTAACCCGTTTGAAAAATGTAAGGCGTGGACAACTGATTGCCGAACGGGTTGAACCTGTACCTGGTGTTCCGGGGATTGCTGTAACCGGAGAGGAAATTCCTTTTCTTCCGGGTAAGGAGGCGCGCTTCAAGGTTGGTAAAAATGTAGTGGTTCATCCTGAAGGCATTGCGATGTATGCGGCTATTGATGGATTGGTGACAACAACTGAAAAAGGCAAACTTAATGTATTCCCTGTATATGAAGTGAAAGGGGACGTGGATTACAGTATCGGAAACATTGATTTTGTTGGAACCGTCGTCATTCGTGGAAATGTTTTGACAGGGTTTCGTATTCGAGCGGCTGGCGACATCCGTGTCGTCGGTGGTGTGGAAGGTGCTGAACTGGAAGCGGAAGGTTCGGTGGAGATCAGCGGGGGTATTATTGGATACCACAAAGGCTATGTAAAAGCAGCACAAAACGTCAAATGCTCCTTTATACAGGATGGTAACGTCATAGCGGGAGGTGATATACTTGTATCCCAGAGTATTATGCATTCCAGGCTTAAGGCGAGCCGGAATGTAATCTGCGAGAGAACCAAAGGACTCATCGTAGGCGGCAATATACAAGCTGGCGAAAAGGTAGTGGCGCGTACGATTGGTAACACGATGTCCACAGCTACCACGATCGAAGTGGGCGTACTTCCGGAACTGCGTGATGAGCTGACAGAACTGCGAGCGCGTTTGAAGCAGCAGACTGACAGTCAGGATAAAACCAATAAGGCTCTTGCCATCTTGGATCAGCTGGCGGCCTCTGGACAGCTTGCGCCTGAAAGAATGGCGATGCGGATCAAGCTGACATCTACTAAAAAATCGAACGAACAAGAGCTTTTGGAGACCAAATCCAGAATGCTTGAAATTGAACGAACATTGGAAGATACGAGCCAGGCACGGGTAGAAGTGAAAAATACAATTTACGGCGGCTCTAAAATAGTTATCGGCAGATATACGAAATATATTAAAGATTCAGTGGATAGAATGGCGTTTTATTATCATGAGGGAGACATCAGCATGTCCGCTTACGTTTAACTTTGATATACAGATCATAACTCAACATTGTATTCCTCGAAGACAGATACAGATGCTCAATCGGAAAGGACGTGGTCCAATGAGCTTGAAAGCTGTTGAATTGCAAATTGCCGTACCTCGTACCAGTGAAGCGGGTAAATACCAAAATGAGTTCCTGCAGCGGCCGATGAATGATCAGGCGTTGCTAGGGCAAAAAGCCGCGTTGGAAACGGAAAATATGCGTCAGAGAAGCAGCGGGGTAGATGAGTCTGCGGAAACATTTGTCGGTGAGCGGCAAACAGGAGAGCAAGGCAGGAAACCGTCACAGCCAAGCCGCTCCCGGTCTGGTGAGAATGAGCTACCTAAGGAGCATCCGGCAGAGCATCCGTACAAGGGGCACCATATTGACTTTTCGCTCTGATACGACAGGCGGAGAAGCATTATTAAAGGAGACGATGGGGAGTGGACCAACCATGGATTTATATCGTTCTGCTGGGCGCTGCAGCTGTTGTCTACGCCTTGCTGCTGCCTAAACGTCAGCCGGGCCGCGGAACAGAAGAGGCAGTCGTCCAAAAGGTCGAGGCCACACTGGAGCAATATATGGCCGATATTGAAAGCGACAATAACGAGCTGATTGAGCTTGTATCCGGCATGAAGCAGGAACATGCGGCTAAGCAGGTTGCATTACAGGAGCAGGTAGCCGAGCTTCGGAACCGTATTGTAGAGCTTGAGCGGCAGGCTGCATTTGCCGTTGCCTCTACACAAGCGGAGTCTACAAATGAAAATGTAGGCTATGCAGGGATTCCACAACAGGCTGCGGCTGCGTATGGCCAGTTCTATCGGCCGCCGTCCGCGAGGCCCGCACAAGAGGAGCATGCTCATTCGGACGCTCTCCTCGTAACCGGGGATGAGCAGGCAGTGTTGCAAGAGACTGAAACTGAACAGAAGACGGAATCTATCCGCGATCGTTATCAGGAGCTGTTTGCGCTGCATGAGCAGGGGAAATCGGTGGATTACATAGCCAAGCAATTAGGCATCCAGCGGGGCGAGGTAAAGCTCATATTGCAACTGGAAGAACGGGAGGATCTGAGATGATCAAAAATCGTTCATTTATGTTGGGTATGGGTACTGGGCTTATAACAGGTGCGCTGCTGTTGCAATTGGCCATGATCGGTCAGGGACAATCACAGCAATCTCCAATTGACCCGAAAAAAATGACTCGTGAGCAATTGGAACAGGCGGCCGCTAGGTTAAATCTTCAGATCAGCGACAGTTCTGATCCGAGGATGACAGAAGAGGAATGGCGGAATAAGGTGATCAAGGAAGGTAGAAAAACACCGACTGCGCCCCAAAAGGCCAAGCCGGCTCAAACGCCATCAGCACCAAAGACACCGGCGAACAGCGCACCCTCGAATGCTTCCAAACCTGCGTCCAGCACGTCTATACCGAAAAATCCGGATAAGCCGCTTGCGAAAAAATCTGGTGCTGCATCTGCTCCAGGTATCCCCAAGCAGCCTGCTGCTCCGCAGATCCAATATAGTATTGCATCGGGGAGTAGTTTAAGAAGTGTGGCATCCGGGCTGCAAAAGGCGGGTGTTGTTTCGGATGCCGATGCATTCGAGGCGGCAGCTAAAGCTCAAAGAATTAATTCCAAAATCCGTACCGGTACTTACGAATTTGCTAAAGGTGAGGATTTTGGTTCTATTATTACCAAAATTACAAAGAAGTCGTCCAACTGACCGAACTGGCAAGTGGACGACTTTTTATTTGCGCAAAATGCTTGCCAGAAGGAAGCGATCTGCCATAATTTGCATGGATTCAACGATGTCGAAAAGCTGGTTGCAACGATGCAAATGTTATGGTATATTAATTGACGGTGTTAAAAACGCACGTCGGTTAATTTCATGAAGGGTGCTTTTCAACTGAAAAGTCTTGATGAAAAATGATGTCGGCGGAGGACACACAAAAAACCAAACTTAGGAGGTGCGTGAAGATGGCAGTAATCTCCATGAAACAGCTTTTGGAAGCTGGGGTTCACTTTGGTCACCAAACACGTCGCTGGAACCCGAAAATGGATCGTTATATCTTCACTGAAAGAAACGGTATTTACATCATTGACTTGCAAAAGACAGTGAAAAAAGTTGAGGAAGCCTACAACTTTGTAAAAAGCATTGCAGCTGAGAACGGTACAATCCTGTTCGTAGGCACTAAGAAACAAGCGCAAGATTCTGTTAAAGAAGAAGCAGAACGCGCTGGTCAATTCTACATCAACCAACGTTGGTTGGGTGGAACGCTGACTAACTTCCAAACCATTCAAAAGCGTATTGACCGCTTGAAACAGTTGGAAACTTGGGAAGAGGACGGCACATTCGCAGTTCTTCCTAAAAAAGAAGTTATCATCCTTCGCAAAGAAAAAGATCGTCTTGAAAAATTCTTGGGCGGTATCAAAAACATGAAGGGCCTTCCAAGCGCTCTGTTCATCATTGATCCACGTAAAGAACGTATCGCGGTTGCTGAAGCACGTAAATTGGGTATCCCAATTGTAGGTATCGTTGATACAAACTGCGATCCAGATGAAATCGACTATGTGATCCCAGGTAATGATGACGCGATTCGCGCTGTTAAATTGCTGACTGGTAAAATGGCTGATGCAGTGATGGAAGCTAACCAAGGCGAAGAAACTACAGCATAATAATTCCGTCAGGAAATACCTATATGAATTATATGAATTAAATGAAAAGGGTGGTTGGTAGGTGGATAACCTCTCACTACCCTTTTTTTAAGGAATAAAACTTGTTTATACTACTGAAACCAAATTTGGAGGGAAATAATATGGCAGTTAATGCTAGCGCAGTAAAAGAGCTTCGTGAAAAAACAGGCGCAGGAATGCTGGATTGCAAAAAAGCGCTTGAAGAAGCAAATGGTGATTTGACAAAAGCGGTTGAAGTTCTGCGCGAAAAAGGACTCGCAGCTGCAGCCAACAAAGCGGGCCGTATTGCTACTGAAGGCGTTGTTGAATCTTACATTCATGCTGGCGGCCGTATCGGCGTACTGGTAGAAGTGAACTGCGAAACAGACTTCGTAGCTAAAACAGACCAGTTCAAAGATTTTGTGCGTGATATCGCAATGCATATCGCTGCATCGAACCCTCGTTATGTTCGTCGCGAAGAAGTGCCACAGGATGAGCTTGAAAAAGAAAAAGAAATTCTGAAAGCACAAGCGTTGAACGAAGGTAAACCAGAAAAAATCGTTGAAAAAATGGTTGAAGGCCGCATCGGCAAATTCTATGAAGAATTCTGCTTGTTGGAGCAATCTTTCATCAAAGATCCAGATAAAACAATCTCTACGCTCATCAACGAAAAAATCAGCACGATTGGTGAAAACATCTCCGTACGTCGCTTTGTTCGTTTTGAGCTGGGTGAAGGTCTGGAGAAAAAAGAAGATAACTTCTACGAAGAAGTTATGTCGCAAGTGAAACAATAATTACCAGCGAACGGTAATTGCATATACAAAAAAACGGAAATGGAACACATCAGTGTTCCTTTTCTTGCAACAGGACACCTATCCTGTTACAAAAAATAAAATGATATTGAAGGGTGATCATTTGGAAAAACCTGTGTTTAAGCGCGTTGTCCTGAAAGTTAGTGGGGAGTCGCTGTCAGGAACGAACGGCTACGGTATCGATGCAGAAACGATTGCATCGATTGCTCAGCAAGTTAAAGACGTTGTAGAACTGGGCGTAGAGGTTGCTATCGTATGTGGAGGCGGCAATATTTGGCGTGGTATCGCCGGTAGTGCCAACGGGATTGACCGGGCAACGGCCGATTACATGGGGATGCTGGCAACGGTGATGAACTCACTGGCTTTGCAGGATGCTTTAGAACAAATTAAAGTACCTACCCGTGTGCAGACATCCATTGCGATGCAACAAATTGCGGAACCCTATATCCGCCGGAGAGCTATTCGCCATCTGGAAAAAGGCCGGGTCGTTATTTTTGCGGCAGGTACAGGCAATCCGTTCTTTTCAACAGACACCACGGCTGCGCTGCGAGCTGCTGAAATTGAAGCCGAAGTGATTCTGATGGCCAAAAATAAAGTGGACGGCGTCTATTCGGCCGATCCGTTTAAAGATAGTACAGCCGAGAAATATGAGCAGCTTACGTATCTGGATGTGCTCAACAAAAACCTCGGTGTCATGGATTCTACAGCTTCCTCGTTGTGCATGGATAACAATATTCCGTTGATTGTCTTTGCTATTACAGAGCAAGGTAACATTAAACGTGTCGTACTGGGCGAGAAAATTGGTACGATCGTCAAAGGGAGTGTAAATTAATGCCACAATCCGTGAAAAAGAGTGCAGAAGAGCGCATGAAAAAAGCAATCCAGGCATTGCAACGTGATCTTTCGTCCTTGCGTGCCGGACGGGCAACACCAGCTTTGCTGGATCGTGTGCAAGTTGAGTATTACGGTGCAATGACTCCGGTCAACCAGCTGGCAAACGTAAATACGCCTGACAGCCGGACCTTGATGATTCAGCCTTGGGACAAATCCTCCCTGGCCGATATCGAACGCGCTATTCAAAAATCCGATCTGGGTTTGACACCATCAAATGATGGAAATACCATCCGTCTGACCATTCCTGCTTTAACTGAGGAACGCAGAACCGAATTGGTAAAGATGACGAAAAAGAATGGTGAAGAAGCAAAGATCGCCATTCGTAACATCCGTCGTGATGCTAATGACGATATCAAAAAAATGGAGAAAACTGATATTTCCGAGGACGAATCCCGTAAACATCAGGAAGATATCCAGAAAACGACTGATAAATTTATCACTGAAGTGGATAAAGTGTTAGCTGCAAAAGAAAAAGAAATTATGGAAGTCTAAAAGAATGGCAGCCCCTCCCTTACGGTGGGGTTTGTCTCTTTTCAAGCCTGAGGCACATTTTCAGAGAATGCTGGAGGAACTGGAATGATCAAACGGGTTCGGTCTTGGTGGAACGGGGAACAAAAACAGCAAACACCGGCCATTTCAAAGGACAATATTCCGAAGCATGTTGCTGTCATCATGGATGGAAACGGCAGATGGGCCAAACGGATTGGAATGCCGCGGATTGTAGGGCATCAAAATGGAATGAAGGCAGTGAAACGCACGGCAATTGCGGCGGATGAACTGGGCATTAAGTATTTGACTCTATTTGCTTTTTCAACGGAAAATTGGACACGCCCAAAGGAAGAAGTCGACTTTCTGATGCGGCTGCCACAGGAGTTTCTGGCTATTGAGCTGGATGAACTGATTGAAAAAAATGTGCAGGTGCGGATGATGGGAAACAAGGAGCATTTACCTTCCTATACCGTTGAAGCATTGACTGAGGCCATTCACCGAACCGAGCATAATACCGGGCTTGTTCTTAATTTTGCATTAAATTATGGCAGTCGTCTGGAGATCACGGAATGCATGCAAGCGCTCGGCCGTCAAATAGAAAACGGAGAGCTTAAACCAGAAGATATAACGCCTGATATGATCGGGAACACGTTGCTTTCCAGCGGTATGCCAGACCCTGATTTACTGATTCGAACAAGTGGTGAACTTAGACTCAGTAATTTTATGCTTTGGCAGCTTGCTTACAGTGAGCTATGGTTTACGGATATTTATTGGCCTGAATTTAAGAAAGAGCACTTATACGAAGCAGTGAGCGAATATCAGCAAAGATCACGACGATATGGCGGACTAAAGTAAATGGAGGATGAAAGCCGTTGAGACAGAGATTAATTACCGGTATTCTGGCAGGCGTATTCTTTTTGGCAATGGTCCTGTGGGGCGGCTTGGCCTACCATTTGCTTGTTTTGGTGATGGCCCTAATCGGATTTTATGAGTTCGCACGAATGACGCAGGTATCTCCTGTCGGGAGGACGGCATTACTTGGCTACGTGGGCATATTAGCTTTTGTATTCCCGTATCAGCCTCTGGGCTTGCACTCACCATTGCCCTTTGCCAGCATGCTTTGGCTAATCATGATCGCTTTTATGGTCATTACGGTAGGAACGAAAAACAAGATCCCTATTCAAACGGTAGCAATGCTATTTCTTGGTACTGTATATATAGGTTTTGGATTTTCGTACATTGCGGAATCACGTCATATGGAACATGGGCTGTTATGGACTTTTTTATTACTGGCTTGTATCTGGGCAAGTGATGCCGGGGCCTATTTTGTAGGTAAAATGGCAGGGAAGACGAAGCTATGGCCTGCGATTAGCCCGAATAAAACGGTCGAAGGCTCCATTGGCGGCATTGTTTTGGCGCTGGCTGTAGCTTTAGTATTCGCCGGATTGTCAGGCGGGCTGTTGCCGTGGACTAAAGCCTTTGGTATTGGCTTGTCCTGTGCTGTTGTAGGGCAGCTGGGTGATTTGGTACAATCTGCGTACAAACGAGTGTACGGCATCAAAGATTCCGGTAATCTGCTGCCAGGACACGGTGGTATATTAGACCGCTGCGACAGCTGGATTGTCGTTTTTCCATTTGTACATATGCTGATGCTGCTTCCATAAAATTACCTGGTGATTATCATTTATGTTCAGGATTCATCTCTATGTTGCCTATATTGCGCCATTAGAAGGATGAAACCATGATTTTCAGGATAGGAAGGTGCATCATGAAAAGAATTACGGTACTTGGTTCAACCGGGTCGATTGGGACACAAACGCTGGATGTGGTATCCATGCACCCGGACCAGTTTGTTGTTGAGGCTTTAGCGGGGGGGGCCAACATAAAGCTGCTCGCTGAACAGGCGCAACTTTATAAACCTAAAAAAGTATCTGTCGGTACTAAACAACTGGCGGAAGAAATTCGGCCTTTATTGTCATCCGATATCGAACTGCATTGGGGAAATGAAGGACTTGTTGAACTGGCTGCCAACACAGAGGCGGATATGGTTGTGACGGCTGTAATGGGCAGTGTCGGATTGCACTCCACGCTGGCCGCGATTGAGGCTGGAAAGCAAATCGGTTTGGCCAATAAGGAAACACTGGTTACGGCCGGACATCTGGTCACAGAGCGGGCTCGGGCGAAAGGAGTGCCGTTGCTGCCGATTGACAGTGAGCATTCAGCTGTTTTCCAATGCCTGAATGGTGAGCGCATGAAAGATGTGGCGCATATCACCCTGACGGCATCAGGCGGTTCTTTTAGAGATTTGACCAGAGAGCAGCTTCGAGAAGTTACGGTGGAAGATGCACTCAAGCATCCCAATTGGTCGATGGGCGCCAAAATTACGATTGACTCAGCAACAATGGTGAACAAAGGGCTGGAGGTTATAGAAGCTCATTGGCTGTTCGGGCTTGATTATGAGCACATCCACGTGTTGCTTCATCCGGAAAGCATCATTCATTCCTATGTGGAGTTCCAGGATACGAGTATCGTTGCCCAATTGGGGAATCCAGACATGAGAGTCCCTATTCAGTATGCTTTAACATACCCAGAGCGGATGAAGTCCCCGGTGAAGCCGCTGTCGCTGGCTGAAGTGGGGGCAATCCATTTTAGGGAAATGGACTTTGATCGTTTTCCTTGTTTAAGGCTTGCCTTCGAATGTGGTAAAATAGGTGGTACAGCACCAACCGCATTTAATGCAGCTAATGAGATTGCTGTTGCTCGTTTTCTGCGTGGAGAGATTCCTTTTCTGCATATCGAGGCTATTATTGAACATGTGTTGGAGCAACATGTCAATATCGCTAACCCTGATCTGTCTGCCATTGAAGCCTGTGACCATGAGACGCGCAGCATAGCTGCCAGACTATAAGGCTGACCTTGGGACTCGAGAGGTGAAATGTGATTCTCTTGTACAGGATTGGAGAATAATGATAATCTAGGAAGACAAACTCGATCTCATTGAAAGGAGAACGGAAACGATTGGAAACGATTCAAATAGTGTTGATGACGGTGCTCATGTTTTTCGTCATAGTGACGGTGCATGAATGGGGGCATTATTATTTTGCCAAACGCGCCGGGATTCTGGTACGGGAGTTTGCGATCGGTTTCGGTCCAAAACTGTTTTCTTATAAAAGAAACGAGACGCGATTTACGCTGCGTTTGCTGCCTTTCGGCGGTTTCGCCCGTATGGCGGGAGAAGATCCGGAAGTCAATGAAATTGAAACCGGACAAACAGTTGCTGTACGCGTAACGGACGGCATCGTTAAAACCATTTATCTGGATCAACTGGATAACCGTAAAAATGTAGTACGTGGCGAAGTGTTGGATATCGATCTGGTAGAGGCGCTGACTGTAAAGTTGGATGTCGATGGCGAAGAACAGCAATACACTGTACACCCGCAAGCGATGATGATAGCCAAGGGACAATCCACCCAAATTGCGCCGAAGGATCGACAGTATGGCAGTAAAACGGTGGGACAGCGCGCACTGGCTATTTTTGCCGGACCGCTGATGAATTTTATTCTTGCCTTTATTCTCTTTGCTTTGCATATCCAGATGGTTGGGATACAAGTGGAGAACCCGACTTATGTTCAAATTAGTGATATTACAGCGGGGATGCCTGCTGCCGAGGCTGATTTGCATAAGGGGGATATCATTGAATCGGTAAACGGAATTGCCATTGGTGCGAATGTTGAAAATTTGATCAAGCTGATTGCCGATTCTCAAGACAAGCCGATGAAGTGGAAGGTTCGCCGGGATAACCAAACGTTTGATCTTACCATAACGCCTCGTGCAATGGAAGGGCAAAAGGGCGGTAAAGTAGGCATCGTGCCAGAACTTCCAACACGCCAAGCGGGTGTTGGGGAGACGTTTAAATTTGCCGGACAATCCATGGTACGAACGACCGATATGATCTTCCAAGGATTTGGCCAACTCATTCAACGCTTCTCCATTAATGACCTGGGAGGTCCGGTACGCACTTTTGAGGTGACAGGACAGATTGCCAAGCAGGGCATTGTGCAGTTAACGTATTGGACTGCTATCATGAGTCTTTATCTGGGGATATTCAATTTGCTGCCGATTCCAGCGCTGGATGGTAGCAGACTTGTATTCCTCGGTGTGGAGGCGGTAAGAGGACGTCCCGTTGATCCGGGCAGAGAGGGAATGGTCCATTTTGTTGGCTTTGCCATGCTGTTCCTGCTGATGATCGCGGTCACGTACAACGATATTTTACGCTTAATTAATGGTTAATTTAGAGGCGGACTTATATAAAAACGGTCTGTATGGGAGGACATGCATTTCTATGTCGAACGATAAACAGTTTGTCGAGGAGATTACGCCACAGAGCGAAGATTTTTCCCGATGGTACATTGATGTTATTAAAAAAGCGGAACTGATGGATTATTCCCCGGTTCGCGGGTGTATTGTATTCCGCCCAGAAGGATTTGAAATTTGGGAGCACATCAAGGAAGCGATGGACGTGCGTTTCAGGGAAACGGGGCACCGTAATGCCTATTTCCCGATGTTCATTCCAGAAAGCTTTTTCCAAAAAGAAAAGGAGCATGTGGAAGGATTTAACCCTGAGCTTCCTTGGGTAACCGAGGCTGGTGGAGAAAAGCTGGAAGAGCGGCTCGCGATCCGTCCGACTTCAGAAACCATGATTGGACATATGTATTCCAAATGGATTCAGTCTTATCGGGACCTGCCTGTACTTATTAATCAATGGGCTAACGTGGTGCGCTGGGAAAAACGTACATTGCCTTTCTTGCGTACGAGTGAATTTTTGTGGCAAGAAGGTCACACGGCTCATGAAACCGAGGATGAAGCACGCGAAGAAACGATGAAAATGCTTGAAGTATACCGCGAGGTTATTGAAGAGGTTCTCGCGATTCCGGTTATTACCGGGCAAAAAACACCATCTGAAAAATTTGCAGGTGCGAAGGATACCTTCTCACTGGAAGCGATGATGAAGGATGGGCGTGCGGTACAAGCCGGGACTTCCCACTATATGGGGACCAATTTTGCGGTTGCATTTGACATCAAATATTTGAGTCGTGAAAATAGCCTGGAATACGCGCATACCACTTCATGGGGGACAAGTACGCGCCTGATTGGTGCACTGATTATGGTCCATGGGGATGATCGCGGTCTGGCTCTGCCCCCTAAAGTGGCACCTACGCAAGTCATTATGGTTCCGATTGGGCCGCCTAAGAAGCGTGATGCAGTGATCGCGCGTGCAGATGAACTGTTCACTGAACTGAAGCAAGCAGGTGTACGTGTGACAATGGATGACCGCAGCGATGTAAGCCCAGGCTGGAAATTTAATGAATATGAAATGCGCGGTGTCCCGGTACGTTTGGAAATCGGACCTCGTGATATGGAAAATGGTGTCTGTGTACTTGTGTCCCGTATTAGCGGCGAAAAAAAGGTCGTACAGCAGGACAACCTGGTTGAGGAAGTCCAGGCCATGCTAGCACAGGTACAACTGGAAATGTATGATCGAGCGAAGAGCTTTATGGAAGATCACTTCTATTCTGTGGATACGCTGGATGAAATGAAGGTGCTTATGGAAGAAAAACGCGGCTTTACTCTGGCAGGCTGGTGCGGATCTGAGGAATGTGAAGATAAAGTCAAAGAAGTAACGGGCGCTACAAGCCGTAACATCCCATTCAAAGCAGCCGAGCAAAAGACCACATGTCTGTGCTGTGGCAAACCTGCCAAGCATACTGTAGTGTTCGCACGGGCGTACTAATTTAGGAAGCAAAGCACTACCCATTATACTCACATCATTTTCTCTGCGAGCAGTATCTGTACGTGGCTATGCCCCGCAGGTTGTATGCAGTGGTTACAGAGGAATGAGGAGGGCTACGAAAAGCTTTTGCGGTCGGAGATATTTTTGACGCAGAAGCTTTTCATGTTTTCAGCGTGTAGATGGAAGCATGTATACAATAGATAGGCTAGCATCATTAGGAACGGGGGAGAGCCATGGGCGGCGCTGAAGAGAAGAGAAAGCGGCTGGAACTGTTGATGAAACAGGTCATAATGCCAGCGGGAGTGGTTGAACCTTATTTTTTGGACGGTTGGATTGAGCAGGTGGAAATTAGCCGTACGAATAAGGATTGGAATATTGTCATTGCCAAGGAGATGCTGGTTCCTGCTCAAGTGTATCGTACGTTTTGCATTCAGGTACAGGAAAAGATGAATCATATCGCAAAAATTACGTTTCGTTTTCATTATAGTGAGCAGGTTCAAGCAGGTGACATCATCGGTGAATACTGGAAGCTTTTTCTGGAGTGGGTGCACCGTGAAATCCCTTCTGTAAACGGTTGGATGAATCGGGCTGTGCAGGAGTGGGAAGATGGGCTGCTGTTGCTGACGATGAGCGATAGTATGTCGCTGGAACTGGCGCGCAAAAAGCAGATCGATCAAGCAATTATCAAGTTTTATGATAAATATTTTGGGCTCTCCATGCGCGTTAAAATCCAGGTAGGCGAAAGCAACCAGGAGGCCTTGCAGCAATTCCAAGAGAAGAAGATGCAGGAAGAACGCGAAGTGATTCAGAAGATGATGGAAAGTATGGAAGCTGAAATGCCGCCTGTGGATGAAGAAGAGGGAGCCGTCCATCTCCAATTCGGATACGAGATCAAGGAGCCGCCTGTTCCGATGCAAGATATTCAGGATGAGGAGAAGAAAGTCACATTACAGGGTACGATCTTCGGACTTGATAGTAAGGAACTGCGCAATGGTAGTACATTGTTTACGTTTTATTTGACGGACTTTAGTGATTCGCTGCAGATGAAAATGTTTGCAAAAACCAAAGAAGATCTAAAAGTGCTTAGCCTGCTGGCTAACGGAAAATGGGTAAAGGTCCGTGGCCGAGTTGAATATGATCGTTTTATGCAAATTCCTGAACTGGTTATGATTCCCTCCGATCTGGTTGAAGTGCAGGCACCGCCTACACGTAAGGATCATGCAGAGGAAAAGCGGGTTGAGTTCCATCTGCATACGAAGATGAGCGCGATGGATGCAGTAACCTCGATTGACCAATATATCCAAACAGCCGCCAAATGGGGACACAAAGCGATTGCGGTTACCGATCATGGCGTTGTGCAGTGCTATCCTGAAGCTGCTAAAGCAGCCAAGAAAAACGGAATTAAAATGATCTACGGTATTGAGGCCAATGTGGTTAATGATGCAGTTGAGGTTGTAATGCAGCCACAGTCTTTAGATCTGAAAGCAGCGACTTATGTCGTTTTTGATATTGAAACCACCGGTTTGTCAGTCACACAAAATAAAATCATTGAAATCGCAGCTGTCAAAATGCATGAAGGCAAAGAAATAGACCGTTATGCTACCTTTGTTAATCCGCATGAGCGTATTCCCTACAACATTCAGCAGCTGACGAATATCAACGATGAGATGGTCAAGGATGCACCGGATGTGGAGCCAGTTCTAAAAGAATTCGTTGCCTTTGCCGGCGATGCTGTATTGGTTGCCCATAATGCACGATTTGACGTCGGCTTTATCCAGGCAACGCTTCGAGGAATGGGCTTGCCTGAAATGACCAATCCGGTACTCGATACGCTGGAACTGGCCCGTTTGTTGTTCCCGACATTGAAAAATCACCGTTTGAATACATTGACGGCTAAATATAAGGTTGCCCTTGAAAGCCATCACCGGGCTATTGATGATACCGTTGCACTCGCAGGAGTATTGAACGGATTGCTAAGCGATGCGGAACAAATGAAGGGATTAAAAATGCTCGACCGCTTGAATGACTATGTGGGCAAGGATTTATCGAACACTCGTCCTTTCCATTGCTGTATTTATGCCCTGAATCCCATTGGCAAAAAAAATCTGTACAAACTGGTTTCCATGTCGCATACAGACTACTTCAAGCGTGTACCTTGTATTCCCAAATCCAAATTGTCGGAAATGAGAGACGGATTGCTTATCATTTCCGGCTGCGAAAAAGGGGAATTTTTCGAGGCAGTACTGAACAAATCCGAGGAAGAAGCCGAGGAGATTGCACAGTTTTATGATGTGCTGGAGATTCAGCCTTTAACCATGTATATGCATCTGGTGGAAAAGCAACTGGTAAACGGACCAGATGCGCTGAAAACGGCCTTGCGCAAAGTATGCGAAATCGGGCAGCGGCTGGATAAGCCGGTTATTGCCACAGGCAATGTTCATTATCTGGATACTCGCGATAAGCTGTACCGTGATATTACGATACACGGTATTACGGGGTTTAGCCCGCTCAAAGATATTCGTAAACCGGATGCCCATTTGCGTACAACGGATGAAATGCTGGCAGAGTTTGAATTTTTGGGTGAGGAAAAGGCCTATGAGGTCGTTGTTACGAATACCAATGAGCTCGCGGATCGGTTTGAGGAACTGGAACTGTTCCCTGACAAGCTGTTTACACCGTTGCTGGACGGGGCAGACGAGGAAATTCGCAACAAATGCTATGAGACAGCACAATCCATCTATGGGGAGTCCTTGCCCGAGGTGGTGGTAGCCCGCCTGGAAAAAGAATTGGAACCAATTATCAAATACGGGTTCTCCGCGAACTATCTCATTTCCGAACGTCTGGTTAAAAAGTCTAATCAGGACGGATACCTGGTAGGCTCGCGGGGCTCTGTCGGATCATCTGTTGTAGCTACTTTTCTTGGCATTTCCGAGGTTAACCCTCTGCCTGCGCATTACATTTGCGTGAATCCGGAGTGCAAGCACAGTGAATGGTTTTTGGACGGCAGTGTGCCAAGCGGATTTGACCTGCCAGACAAAAACTGTCCGAAATGCGGCGGCAAGCTCAAGGGTGAAGGACAAGACATCCCATTTGAGACGTTTCTCGGGTTTAAAGGAGATAAAGTTCCCGATATTGATTTGAACTTCTCCGGGGAATATCAGCCTGTTGCGCATAACTATACGAAGGTGCTGTTTGGTGAGAAAAGTGTATTTCGCGCAGGAACCATCGGTACGGTTGCCGAGAAAACGGCCTTTGGTTTTGCCAAAAAATATGAAGAGGCTCATCATAAAAAATGGCGTGGAGCCGAACTGAACAGGCTGGCCTCCGGCTGTACAGGTGTAAAACGCAGTACAGGACAGCATCCGGGCGGGATTGTTGTTGTTCCCGATTATATCGAGGTCGAAGACATTACTCCGGTGCAATACCCGGCAGATGATACGAGCTCAGAATGGAAAACGACGCATTTTGATTATCACGCCTTTGATGCGAATTTGCTCAAACTCGATATTCTGGGCCATGATGATCCGACCATGATGAGAATGCTGCAGGATTTGACCGGGGTTGACCCTACGACGATCCCGATGAATGATCCCAAGGTGATGAGCATGTTCAACTCCACCGAAGCGCTCGGGGTAACACCGCAGCAAATCCGCACACCTGTCGCAACCTATGGCATACCAGAGATGGGAACGAAGTTTGTCCGCCAGATGCTGGTAGAGTCGCAGCCGAGCTCTTTTGCGGATTTATTGCAAATTTCCGGCTTGTCTCACGGTACAGGCGTATGGCTGGGCAATGCACAGGAACTGATCAAAAATAATACCTGTAACATCAAGACTGTCATTGGTTGCCGGGATGATATCATGCTGTATTTGATTTACAAGGCGGGGATGGACGCAGGTCTGGCCTTTAAAATAACGGAAAGCGTGCGTAAAGGTAAGGGGCTTAGTGACGAATGGATTGAGGAAATGAAAAAATGCAAGGTGCCGCAGTGGTACATTGATTCCTGCCTGAAAATCCAGTACATGTTTCCGAAGGCGCATGCTGCAGCCTATGTTATTTCAGCGGTGCGGACAGCGTATTTCAAGCTGTATCATCCGATTGAATATTATGCGACATATTTCTCGGTCCGGGCAGCTGATTTTGATATTGAGCTGTGCTGTCAGGGATATGATGCAATTGGAAAGAAAATTGTCGAGATCGAGCAGCTCGGCTTCCAGGCCTCGCAAAAGGAAAAAGTGATGCTGCCAATCCTGGAAATGGCATTGGAAATGACTGCTCGCGGCTTCAGCTTCAAATCCATTGACTTGTACCGCTCCGAAGCTACACGCTTTAAAGTGGATGGGGATTCACTCATCCCACCATTCGGAGCTCTTCAGGGAATTGGTGAGAACGCGGCGCGCAACATCGCGGCAGCCCGTGAACAGGGTGAATTTTTATCTGTAGAGGATTTCCAACAGAAATCAAAGGCCAGTAAAACAATTGTCGAAATGCTGTCCCAGATGGGATGCTTCCGAGGTCTGCCGGAGAGCAACCAGCTGTCTCTGTTTTAATCTGAACCACAGTAGTCAAGCTCTGGCACTTGTCACACTACTACGGTTATGTTATAATTTTTTTGGTAATCATGGAGATAAAACCGTTGCTAAAAGAGTGGGGAAACCCACTCTTTACTGTTTGATATACAGTTACAACGTGAAGACGTTATTTTTAGGCTGAAACCGGTACGCCGGTTTATTTGCAGTGAGCCTGAAATGAACATCACAGCAAATGAAAATACCTGTGGTGAAGAAGCATTGTCCATGGTAATGGGCGTCTTTTTTCAGTCCAGGAAAGTTTACTTTTGGAGGTTATAATCTTTGAGCACACCAAAGATCAAATCAGCAGTGGAAGAAATGGCCCAGCCTTTTCTCGATGAGCATGGCTTTGAACTGGTTGATGTCGAGTATGTCAAAGAGGGCAGCAATTGGTTTCTTCGCGTTTTTGTAGACAAAGACGGAGGAATTGATCTGGACGATTGTAGTATGATCAGTGAATATCTGAGCCAAAAGCTGGACGAAAATGACCCTGTTTCTACAGCATATTTTCTTGAGGTATCTTCACCAGGCGCGGAAAGACCGCTAAAAAAAGCGGAGGACGTAACTAAAGCGGTGGGTAAAAATGTATTTGTTACTACATACGAGCCGATCAACGGTCTGAAGGAATTTGAAGGTCGTCTGCTTTCTTTTGAAGATGGAGAACTCACTGTTCAAAGCGGGCAAAAGAAGCATACCATACCTTATGAGAAGGTGGCTGGCGCAAGGCTCGCGATCATATTTTAATTTTGGATTTGGCTGTTGCTGTTTGATATAACTTCATGTTTTTAACCTCGTGTGCTGACCGGGACACAGGTGCCATCATTTGAAAGGGGGAGCAGTAATCCATGAGTATGGATTTTATTGAAGCAATGAACGAGTTGGAGAGGGAAAAGGGGATCAGCAAGGATGTGCTGTTTGAGGCGATTGAAGCAGCCTTGATTTCCAGCTACAAACGGAATTTCAACACCGCACAGAATGTGCGTGTTGATATGAACCGCAACTCGGGCGTTATTAAAGTATATGCACGCAAGCTGATTGTTGAGGAGGTACTGGATCCCCGCACTGAGATTTCACTGCCGGCAGCTCGTGAAATTAATCCGCATTTCCAATTGGAGGATATTGCAGAAATTGAAGTTACACCACGTGATTTTGGCCGGATTGCCGCACAAACAGCGAAGCAGGTCGTGACCCAGCGCATCCGCGAGGCCGAACGCGGACTCATCTACAACAAGTTTGTGGACAAGGAAGAAGACATTGTAACAGGAACTGTACAGCGCCAGGACCCGCGTAATATTTATATTGATTTGGGTAAAGTAGAAGCCGTTCTCCCGTTGAGCGAGCTGATGCCAAATGAGAAGTTTAACCATCTGGATCGAATCAAGGCTTATATTACTAAGGTAGAGAATACCACCAAAGGACCGCAAATCATGCTGTCCCGCTCTCATCCAGGTCTGCTTAAGCGGTTGTTTGAACTTGAAGTTCCTGAAATTTTTGACGGTGTTGTAGAGATTCGTTCTGTAGCACGTGAAGCAGGCTTCCGTTCCAAAATCGCGGTTTATTCCCGTAATGAAGAGGTTGATCCGGTTGGCTCCTGTGTAGGACCGAGAGGAACACGCGTACAAACGATTGTAAATGAGCTGCGTGGAGAAAAAATCGACATCGTGCGCTATTCCGATAACGTTGACGAATACGTAGCCAATGCGCTGAGTCCTTCCAAAGTGCTTGAGGTACAAGTGTTTGAAGAGGAAAAAATGGCGCGTGTCATTGTGCCTGACTATCAGCTTTCTTTAGCTATCGGCATTAAAGGTCAGAACGCTCGGCTTGCGGCGAAGCTTACTGGCTGGAAAATTGATATTAAGAGTGAAACACAGGCGGAGGAAGAGCTTGGCAGACCAAGAACATCCACCGATGAAATGCATCAGGATTCCGTTTCTATAGATTAAGCGGAGTTTAGGGGGGGTAATGCATGAAACAGAGAAAGATACCTTTGCGAAAATGTGTGGCCTGTCATGAAATGATGCCAAAGAAGCAGCTAATCCGTGTCGTCAAAACCCCTGAGGACGAAGTGTTGATTGACTTGACCGGCAAAAAGTCAGGGCGCGGTGCTTACTTGTGCGGCAAAGCCGCCTGCTTCAAGCTGGCTCAAAAGAGCAAGGCACTGGACCGAGCTTTGAAGCACTCGGTACATCCTGATATCTATGAGCAGCTAAGTCGCGATTTTGCTGCCGTCGAGGAAGAATTCCTGGCGGCACAAGGCAGCGTGCAGGATGAATAAGGCGCTGTCTGGAATGGGCCTTGCCATGAGAGCTGGTAAGCTGCTAACAGGTGATGAGATCGTTTATAAAGCGATCAGGTCCTCAGAAGCCAAGCTGGTCATTCTTGCGAAAGATGCTTCAATGAATACTCAAAAGAAATTCCGTGACAAATGCGGAACGTACAAAATCCCCTTATTGATAGGATTTGACCGGGAAAGCTTGGGAAGCAGTATCGGCAAACCTGAACGGGTGGTGCTGGCTGTAACGGATCAAGGATTCGCGAAACTGATCGTAAAACATGCGGGGATAATGTCGGAGGTGGAGTATATTGAGTAAACAAGAAAGCAAAGACAAAGTGCGGGTATACGAATACGCCAAATCGTTGAACATGAGCAGCAAGGAAATTATCACCATTCTTAAACGGCTGGATATTCCCGTGAACAACCACATGAGCGTCATAGAATATGATGCCGTAGGTAAAGTGGAAAATTTTTTTAAGAGTATTAAATCGAGTGCTGCGGCCAAGCAAGGTGGAGCAGACACGGCACAAGCAAGCTCGGCTCAGGCTAATTCAAGCCAGACCGGTTCAAGTCAGAACAGTAATCGTTCAACTGGGCAAACCAAAAATCAACAGGAAAAGCAGGTAAGTATGAATAGGACAAACAACAACCAAAACAATAATCGAAGCAGCGCTCCTAAAGCGCAAGGTAGTCAGCAGGGCGGACAAAACCGCAGTCAACAAGGTACCAATAGACCAGGTGGCCAGCAGCAAGGGGGACAACAGCGTTCCAGCAGCCACACAGGTTCACGTTCTCAAGGAAGTCAGGGCGGAACGGCACTAAAAACATCTTCATCTACGGGAAGCAGCAATGCCAGCCGTAATGGCGGTGGCAACCGTTCAGGCAGCAACTTTAACTCTGGTAATAACCGCTCCGGCCAAGGCCGTTTCGAAGATAGCCGTCAAGGCGGAGGACGCGGTGGTAACGGTGGTCGCGGCGGCAATAACCGCGGTGGCAACAATCGTGGCGGGAAATTCAACAATCGCGGTAAAGCTCCACAACAACAGGAGCGTCGTGAGAAAATCGACAACACGCCTAAGAAAATTATTGTGCGTGGTGAGATGACCGTAGGTGAAACAGCAAAGCTGCTTCACAAAGACGCGTCAGAAGTGATCAAAAAGCTGATTATGCTCGGAACAATGGCAACAATCAACCAGGAACTGGATATGGATACCATTCTTTTGCTGGCTGGTGACTTTGGCGTTGAGGTGGAAGTGAAGATTCCGGTCGAAGAGGATCGTTTTGAAACGGTTGAAGAGAATGATGATCCGGCAGATCTGAAAACACGTCCGCCAGTTGTCACAATCATGGGTCACGTCGATCATGGTAAAACCACTTTGCTGGATGCGATTCGCTCCACGAATGTAACAGGTGGCGAAGCCGGCGGCATTACACAGCATATCGGTGCATACCAAGTTGAGATCAACGGTAAAAAAATCACTTTCCTGGATACACCGGGTCACGAGGCCTTTACTGCAATGCGTGCTCGTGGTGCTCAAGTCACAGATATGACGATTATTGTGGTGGCGGCTGACGACGGTGTTATGCCCCAGACAGTCGAAGCGATCAGCCATGCGAAAGCAGCAGGCCTGCCTATTATCGTGGCTGTGAACAAGATTGACAAACCGGATGCGAACCCGGATAAAGTGAAGCAGGAACTGACGGAATATGAATTGGTGCCTGAAGAGTGGGGCGGAGATACTATTTTCGTCAACGTTTCAGCGAAGCAAAGAATGGGCCTGGAAGATCTGCTTGAAATGATTCTGCTCGTAGCTGAAGTGAATGAGTACAAAGCGAATCCGGACAAACGTGCGCGCGGTACAATCATCGAGGCTGAGCTGGATAAAGGCCGCGGTTCTGTAGCCCGTGTTCTCGTTCAAAATGGTACGCTGAAAGTCGGCGATGCGTTCGTCGCGGGCAACTGCTTTGGACGTGTACGTGCTATGGTCAACGACAAAGGTCGTCGTCTCAAGGAAGCGGGACCTTCTACACCAGTTGAAATTACTGGTTTGACAGAAGTGCCGCTCGCTGGCGATCCGTTCATGGTGTTTGAGGATGAGCGCAAAGCTCGTGCTATCGCTGAGAAGCGTGCGATCACGCAGCGTCAGTCCGATCTGGGCAGCAACACCCGCGTAACGCTGGATGACCTGTTCCAGCACATCAAGGATGGTGAGATGAAGGACCTGAATGTCATCATCAAAGGTGATGTGCAAGGTTCCGTAGAAGCCCTGAAAGGCTCCTTGAACAAGATTGAAGTTGAAGGTGTGCGCGTCAAAATTATTCATAGTGGTGCAGGTGCCATCACCGAGTCCGATATTATTTTGGCTGCAGCTTCCAATGCTATCGTAATTGGCTTTAACGTTCGTCCTGATAATCAGGCAAAATCTACAGCCGAAGCTGAAAAAGTGGACATTCGTCTGCATCGTGTCATTTACAATGTCATTGAAGAAATCGAGCAGGCTATGAAAGGCATGCTGGACCCTGAATATAAAGAAAATGTGATCGGACACGCTGAAGTTCGCAACGTGTTTAAAGTTACTAAAGTCGGGACGATTGCTGGTTGTATGGTGACGTCCGGCAAAATTGCACGTTCAGCAGAGGCACGTCTGATTCGCGACGGAATCGTCATTTTTGAAGGTAAAATCGACTCACTGAAACGCTTCAAGGACGACGCCAAAGAAGTTGCCCAAGGCTATGAATGTGGTATTACCCTTGATGGCTATAATGATATTAAGGAATCCGACATTATTGAAGCGTTCGTCATGGAAACAGTGGAGCGCTAACGGCAGAGAGGTGAGCATCCATGGCTAAAATACGTACAGGTCGCGTTGGGGAGCAGATTAAGAAAGAACTGAGCCAACTTATACAGACAGATTTAAAAGACCCCCGTATCGGCTTTATTACGGTTACAGGTGTTGATGTCACAAACGATTTGTCCCAAGCGAAGGTATATTTGAGTGTGTTAGGGGACGAAGAGCAAAAAACTTCTTCCTTGAAAGCATTGGACAAAGCGAACGGTTATCTTCGTTCTGAGCTTGGCAAACGGATACGGCTACGCCATATTCCTGAGCTGATTTTCAAAATTGACGAATCCATTGCTTACGGCAGCCGGATTGAAAAGCTGTTGAGCGATATTGACAAGGACGAAAAATAGGAATTCTTGTGTATCGAAAGAACGATGAACTGAATGTAAAGGAGACGGCGAATGCATACCTATGAACAGGCGCTTCAACAAGCGAAGGAATTTATTCTGGAGCATGATGATTACCTGATCGTATCGCATGTACAGCCGGACGGAGACGCAGTCAGCTCCACCGTAACGGTGGGCTGGCTTCTCTCATGTCTGGGGAAGAAATATACCATGTTGAATGAGGGACCCATCCCCAAACGCATGGATTTTTTGTGGCATGCCGATGAGATTATGGATATGAGCCAGCAACCGCCAGAACGGAAATACAACTGCATCATTTGCGTAGACTGTGCAGATTATCGCCGCGTGGGCCTGACAGAACAATTTTTTGCGGAAGATGCGGTTATTCTGAATATTGATCATCATCCGACGAATGATGCGTATGGCAAGGTGAATGTGATCAAGCCGGACGCAGCGGCAACAGCGGAAATTCTTTTTGATTTGCTGGAAAGTTTCGCAGTAAGCTGGGACGTTGAAGTAGCTACTTCCGTATATACAGGATTACTGACGGATACAGGAGGCTTCCGGTATTCCAACACTTCGCCAAAGGTGATGTCTATTGTGTCACAGTTGCTCACTTACGGTGTAGATGGTCCAGCCTTGTCCGAAAAAATACTGGAAGAAATGACATTTCCGCAAATGAAAATGCTGACGAGGGCACTGCAAACACTCACGATGTCGGACGACGGTAAAGTCGCCTGGGTGATTGTGACACCTGATGATATGAATGAGTGCGGAGCTGTTAATGAGGACTTGGAAGGGATTGTTAATTATCCAAGAAATATTCGTGGTGTTGAAGTAGGCATACTTTTTAAAGTGATCAATGAACAAGCGGTTAAAGCCAGCATGAGATCGGCAGGTCAGGTTGACGTAGCTGCATTAGCCCAATCGTTTGGGGGCGGGGGACATGTTCGTGCCGCGGGCTGCAAGCTGGAGGGTAAACTGGAGGACATCATTGAAACCGTTGTAGGGCGGGTGAAAGCAGAGCTATGAACCCGATGAAAAAGGTACAGGCAACGTGGGAAGGTATTTTGCCCGTCTATAAACCCGCTGGATTTACTTCCCATGATGTGGTGGCGAAGGCTCGCCGTTTATTGGGGATGAAGCGGATCGGGCACACCGGAACGCTTGACCCCCAGGTAACCGGGGTACTGCCCCTGTGTCTGGGACGTGCTACCCGGGTGGTAGAATATTTGCAGGAGCGGCCGAAGGAGTACCAGGCTACGCTGAGATTAGGCATTGCGACCGATACTGAAGACCTAACGGGGACAGTTACTGAAGAGAGTGAGGGCCCGGTAAAGGTGTCGGAGGGAGAGGCCAAAGCGATACTGGGGCAGTTTGTTGGAACAATCTCGCAGGTACCGCCGATGTACTCCGCACTCAAAGTAAATGGAAAACGCCTGTACGAACTGGCTCGGGAAGGCAAAACCGTGGAGCGCAAAAGCCGCGAAGTGGACATTTATGAGCTGGAGATGACAGGATTCGCGCAGACAGGATCGTATGTGGATATTTCCTTTCGTGCCTTATGCTCCAAGGGGACATATATCCGAACACTGTGTGTAGATATTGGTCGTGCATTGGGATATCCCTCAACGATGGTCAAGCTGGAGCGAACCATGTCTGCGGGAATACCTGCGGAACGCTGTCTGACGTTCGAAGAAATAGAGCGCTGCGTTGCGGATGGCAGCCTGGGAGAGCGGCTTATAGCAATCGATCAGGCGATTGATTATATGCCTAAACATACGGTGGCTGAGGCCAAAGCAGCCGCAGCTCTGCAAGGCCAACGTCTATCGCTCAGTGTGGTTTCACCGCCTGTAGCTGATAGCCGTCCCTTCCGTTTGTATAAAACGGATGGAACGTTTTTGGGCATATACGGACGAGATGAATCCGGTGCGATCACTCCAATTAAAGTTTTTTTAAGATGATAGAATTTATAATTTTCAGCAGAGCTGAATCATTCTGTAATCGCAAGAAAAACTCCGCTAGGCGCGGTCTGGCTTCCGTGAAAGTATTCGTCGATAGACGTTTTTCTTATCTTGAATTGTGCTATAATTTTGACGAAGTTAGTCAAATGATGTGAAATGCAGGTGAATGAATATGATTACCGTTTCGTTATCTTATCCATTGAGTGATGAGCTTTTGCAGCAATGGGGACGTCCACAAGTCACGGCGATTGGTCAGTTCGACGGTCTTCATCTGGGTCACGCAAGCGTCATATACCAAGCTGTTGCACTTGCCCGGGAACAAAAAATCCCGGTATCTGTTATGACATTTCATCCTCATCCGAAGGAAGTCATGAAAAAGGGTGACTATGAAGGCTACTTAACACCGCTTGCGGACAAGCAGGCGATTTTGGCTGATATGGGTATAGATGTACTTTATATTATGAGTTTTAACGAGGATTTTTCCAAGGTCAGCCCGGAGGCGTTCATTACTGATGTACTGCTACCGTTACAAATTCAAACAGCAGTTGTGGGCTTTGATTTTCGGTTTGGCTACCGGGGGGCGGGGCATGAGGATACATTGCGCAAGCTTGGTGGAGAACTGATGGCTGTGCACACCGTACCACCGTTTGAACTGGATGGGGAAAAGGTCAGCAGCTCCGGCATCCGCCGTGCTTTGCAGACTGGCGAGCTAACGCATGCCTCCCGCTGGTTGGGGCGTCCCTACCGTATCCGGGGAACTGTAGTGGATGGAGAAAAGCGGGGGCGTACGATTGGATTTCCTACCGCTAATCTCAAGCTGGATGATACTTACGTCATTCCGGTCAAAGGTGTGTATGCTGTTCGCGCACTTGTAGATAATCGGTGGATAAACGGTGTAATGAATGTGGGGGTTAAGCCTACTTTTCATGAAGGCGTGCTGAGTCCGTCGTTTGAAGTGCATCTGTTTGATTTTAATCAGCAGATTTATGGGGAGCCTGTGCTTGTTGAGCTTCATCATTATATCCGTCCTGAACGAAAATTTTCTTCCGTGGACGAGCTGATTAGCCAAATCGGCAATGACGCACAGACGGCTAGAAAGCTGTTAGGCTAAATTATTTACATAAGACAGGCGCTGTGTTATACTGACTTATGTTGTGTAAACAACGATGAACCTTAGCTTGGTTGCCCGCTTTCACCGGCGGCTACGAGGCTAATGGCGATTATAATGAAGGAGGTGAACAGGATGGCATTGACTCAAGAGCGTAAACAGCAATTGATCGAGGAGTACAAAACTCATGAATCCGATACAGGATCTCCAGAGGTACAAATCGCTATCCTTACTGAAAACATCGTCAACTTGCAAAGTCACTTTCGTTCGCACAAGAAAGACCATCACTCCCGCCGCGGGTTGTTGAAAATGGTCGGTCAGCGTCGTAAACTTTTGGCTTACCTGAAGAAGACTGATGTTCAACGTTACAGTGCGTTGATCGAGCGTCTCGGACTGCGCCGTTAATTTTCAGACATGCAATGAGAAAAGAAGCCTGGTTGTTCACCGCTTGTCCCTGCTAAGGCGACGGCGGACAGCAGCCGGGTTCTTTTTTGAAATGAGAATCTTTTTTTGAATTACATCTTCTGGTTTGCCTGTGATTTTCTTATGAATAAGACCTGCGCAGGAAATACTGGATATGTATAGAACTTTTACAATGAAATGAAATGGAGGGATACCATGGAGCAACGTGTAGAAATGCAGCTCGGCGGAAGAAAGCTGGTGCTGGAAACAGGACGTCTTGCGAAACAGGCCAATGCGGCAGTTAAAGTAAGCTACGGAGAAACAGTTGTGCTTTGTACCGTGACTGCTTCCCGTGAACCCAAAGATCTGGACTTTTTTCCGCTGACCGTAAACTATGAGGAAAGATTGTATGCTGTCGGGAAAATTCCAGGTGGATTTATTAAACGTGAAGGACGTCCGAGTCAAAAAGCGATTTTGTCCAGCCGCTTGACTGACCGGCCGATTCGTCCATTGTTTCCGGAAGGCTTCCGGAATGATGTACAGGTATTGAACCTGGTGATGAGTGTCGATCAGGATTGTGAACCGGAGATTGCATCAATGATCGGCACCTCGGCTGCACTTAGTATTTCGGATGTGCCTTTTAACGGGCCGATTGGCGGAGTTGCTGTAGGCCGTGTGAACGGGCAATTCGTAATTAACCCGGATATTGCACAGCAAAATGCAAGCGATTTGTATCTGGTTGTTGCCGGAACGAAAGATGCCATCATGATGGTAGAAGCGGAAGGCGATGAAATTCCAGAGGAAGTCATGCTTGAAGCGATTATGTTCGGTCACGATGAGATCAAGAATATTGTGGCAGTCATTGAACAGCTGGTTCAAGTCGCAGGTAAAGAGAAAATGCAGGTTAAGCTGCATGCTGTGGATGAAAAGGTAAACAGTGAGGTACGTGCATATGCAGCCGAACGTTTGGTGGAAGCTGTAAAAATTGCAGAAAAACATGCCCGCCAAGATGCAATTGATGCAATCAATGAAGAGACAGTCGCCCATTTTGAAGCGCAATACATAGAGACGCCTGAGCTGTTGAAAGATGTTAGCGAAGTTCTCTATGATATCGTTAAAGAGGAAGTTCGTCGTCTGATAACGCATGACAAAGTGCGTCCTGACGGTCGTAAGCTTGACGAGATTCGTCCAATTGAAAGCGACACCGGTATTTTGCCGCGTACCCACGGTTCGGGCTTGTTCACACGCGGTCAAACGCAAGCGCTTAGCGTTTGTACACTTGGCGCATTGGGTGACGTGCAAATTTTGGACGGTATCGATCTGGAAGAAACGAAACGCTTTATGCACCATTACAATTTCCCTCCATTCAGCGTAGGCGAAGCTCGTCCTTTGCGTGCGCCGGGTCGGCGTGAGATCGGACACGGTGCCCTTGGTGAGCGCGCGCTTTCCAAAGTAATTCCTTCCGAAGCGGAATTTCCATATACCATTCGTCTGGTTTCCGAGGTACTGGAATCGAACGGTTCAACGTCCCAAGCAAGTATCTGTGCCAGCACACTGGCTATGATGGATGCAGGTGTACCAATCAAGGCTCCGGTTGCAGGTGTGGCCATGGGATTGATCAAGGACGGAGAGCATGTTTCCGTGTTAACGGATATCCAAGGGATGGAAGACCATCTGGGCGATATGGACTTTAAAGTGGCTGGCACAGCAGAAGGTGTAACTGCCATCCAAATGGACATTAAAATTGACGGTATTGACCGTAAAATTTTGCAGGATGCGCTTAATCAAGCCAGAGAGGGACGTATGTTCATTCTCGGCAAGATGATGGAAGCCATCCAGAAGCCGCGCGAGCAGTTGTCTCCGTACGCTCCAAAAATTATGACGTTGAACATTAACCCGGACAAAATCCGTGATGTTATTGGTGCAGGCGGTAAAGTCATCAATAAAATCATCGAAGAAACCGGCGTGAAGATTGATATCGAACAAGATGGTCGTGTGTTCATTGCTTCGACGAACCAAGAGATGAATGAAAAGGCACGCTCTATTATTGAAGGGATCGTCAAAGAGGTTGTAGTCGGTGAGATTTACATCGGTACGGTGAAGCGGATTGAGAAGTTCGGCGCATTCGTCGAAATCTTACCGGGCAAGGACGGTCTGGTTCATATTTCCCAACTGTCTACAGAGCGTGTAGCCAAAGTTGAAGATGTCGTTGCTATTGGAGATACGATTACAGTAAAAGTAACGGAAATCGATCAGCAAGGCCGTGTCAACTTGTCCCGCAAGGCGGTTCTAACTGCTGAGGTGCCTGCGAAGTCCTAATATCGGATAACGCGGTCTGCAGCATCAGCAGTTCTGTTACGATTTCAGAACACGGGATTGAACAGTATTATTTAAGCTTTTGGAAAGAGGCAGAGCTACGTTTCTGGCTCTTTTTTCATACATACACACTAGCTGTGGCAAAGTGGGCTTCATAGAGGCCTGTGCGTCATAGTTCTTGTCCTCCCCGCATACAATGTGGACAAACGGGCGGGAGGATGAATGGAACATGAGAAGGGCAAAGAGAGCGGTGTGGATTGTAGCCAGCTTGGCCATCACGCTGATCATCGGGCAATTTAGTGGAGTTCGTGATTACATTGATCAATTACGCGACGTGCAAGGTTCAGGCGCCAGTGAGCCTGAGGCTGCAACAACGATGGCGGTTGCGGCATTACCTGAAAATGCGCTTATGCAGCGACTGCGTACTGAAGCAGCCCGGCAGCGGCGTGAACCAGTGGATGCCAGAGTCGACAGAGTATGGAAGGCTATTCCGGGGTATAACGGACTGGAGGTTGATCTGGATGCGACCTACCGCAAAGCGGTTGCGGCCCCAGACCGCCCAATCCAGTATGTATATCGGCAATTAGCACCCAAAGTGCATTTGAACCAGCTTGGGAATGTACCGATTTACAGGGGAAATCCCGAAAAGCCGATGGTATCCTTCATGGTCAATGTGGCCTGGGGAAACGAGTATATCGTGCCGATCCTGAACACGCTGGATGAAGAAAAGGTCAAGGCTACGTTTTTTCTGGATGGAAGCTGGCTGAAAAAAAATCCTGAGCTCGCCAAGGAGATTCAAAAAAGAGGACATGAGCTTTCCAATCATGCCTACTCTCACCCCGATATGAGCCGTCTGAGCCGGGCAAGGGCCACCCAAGAAATTGAAAAGACGGAAAAGCTCCTTCACGAAACTTTGGGTGTGAAAAACAGCTGGTTTGCCCCGCCGTCAGGTGATTTTAATCAGCAAACCGTTGATCTGGCTGCAGAACTCGGGCTCAAAACAGTACTGTGGACATTGGACACCGTAGATTGGAAGCATCCGGCACCGGACTCGGTAGTTCAAAAAATCAGCAGCAAGGTTGAATCAGGCTCCCTGATATTGATGCACCCGACCGATTCCTCATCCGCGGCGCTCAAAGGCATGATTCGTGCCATTCGGAGTAAGGGGCTCGCGCCAGGAACTGTCAGTCAGACGCTCTCACCTGACCGGCAGCTTCCTGTTCCGGTTGAGTGAATGGCTTTTTTCTGTTAGGATTGAACATTATGGCTAAGTATGCAATTTAGTTTAGGAGGGCCAATCGTGGAAAGAATTCAACTCAAAAACGGCCTAAGGGTGGTCATTGAAAAAATTCCAACCGTGCGTTCTGTTTCGTTTGGCATCTGGGTTAAAACCGGATCCCGCAATGAAACACCGAACAATAGCGGTATTTCTCATTTTATTGAACATATGCTTTTCAAAGGAACAGAGCGTTTTAGCGCCAAGGAAATTGCTGAGCAATTCGATGCCATCGGAGGAAATGTCAATGCTTTCACTTCGAAGGAATATACCTGTTATTATGCCAAAGTGCTGGATGAGCATCTGCCGATTGCGGTTGATGTGTTGTCTGATATGTTCTTTCATTCCAAATTGGAGCGTGATGAACTGGCAAGAGAGAAAAATGTGATCCTTGAGGAAATCTCCATGTACGAGGACACACCGGATGATATGGTGCATGATCTGGTATCGCAGGCAGCCTATGGTGAACATCCACTGGCCTACCCAATTCTCGGAACCGAAGGACATCTGCTGGCGATGGACAGCTCACATCTCAGTCAATACATGAAGGAACATTATACCATAGATAATACCGTTATTAGTGTGGCCGGGAATGTGGACGAGCGTCTTATCGAATTGCTGGAACGGCATTTTGGACATTTTGATAATCATGGAACCGATTCGCCTTTGACAATGCCTGCGTTTAACGGTGAGCTGCTGTACTACGAGAAAGCAACGGAGCAAAATCACATTTGCTTATCCCTGCCTGGATTTGCAACTGGCGACGATCTCCAGTATGCTATGGTCCTGCTGAACAACGCGATCGGCGGCGGCATGAGCTCACGTTTGTTTCAAGAAGTTCGAGAAAAGCGCGGACTGGCTTATTCGGTTTATTCCTATCATAGCTCGCATGCAGATAGCGGTTTGTTCACGATCTATGCAGGTACGGCGCCCAAGCAGACGAAGGAAGTGTTGGATTTGACATTGGAGCTGCTAAGGGATGTCGCTATCCATGGATTGGACGCCAATGAGCTTCATAAAGGCAAGGAGCAGCTAAAAGGAAGCTTGATACTAAGCCTGGAAGGTACAGGCAGCCGAATGAACCGGCTTGGAAAAAATGAGTTGATGCTGGGCCAGCATTATACGCTGGATCAAATGATCGAACACATTGAGCGAGTGACGTCCGACGATGTAAACCAAGTGCTGGACCGGATGTTTTCACAGCCGTTTGCCCTGTCGATGGTCGGAGCCAGCGATTCAGCGGTTAGAAATATGAGGAGGGACTATTTTGTTAACTTACGTGGAAATTAAGAGACTAGAGGGCAACGAAGATATTGAGCTGCCTCGTAAAATGTCAGAACTTGCATCGGGGTTCGATTTGTATGCAGCGGTAGAGGAGGAGCTGGTACTGGAACCGGGCAAACGCTGCCTCGTGCCAACCGGATTTGCAATAGCGATGCCGGCGGGGCTGGAGGCACAGATCCGTCCGCGTAGTGGACTGGCTCTCAAGCATGGTATTACCTGTCTGAACACACCGGGGACGATTGATGCGGATTACCGTGGGGAGATTAAGGTACTGCTTATTAATTTGGGTGAGGAATCATTCACAATTACACGTAATGAACGGATTGCGCAAATGGTATTTCAGGCTGTGCCTGAGGTGGAGCTGAAGCAGGTAGATCATTTGTCTGAAACTGTACGTGGTGCTGGGGGCTTTGGCCATACAGGGCGATGAGTCTGTAATTCTTTTTTGATTGCAACGCAATTGCCAGTTTTGAGATTTAATCAAAAGTATATTAGAGCTGTCCTTTCTAAGGGGCAGCTTTTTTGTTTTTTCACTCTTTTCCGGGCGAGTGCATAGACTAAAACATATCGTGTCTCGGAAAGGAGTGATCCGGATGCTAACAGGAATACGCATCGTTGTTTTGGGTGGCGATGCAAGGCAACTTGAAGTCATTCGCAAATGTGTGGAAATGGATGCCACCGTCAGTGTAGTCGGCTTTGACAAACTGGAAGTACCACTCAAGGGAGTATCTCATGAGACATTGTCAGCCAAGCTGCTGGAATCGTCAGACGCATTGTTTTTGCCAGTTGTGGGATGCGATGAGGAAGGGAATGTGAGTGCACTTTTCAGTACGCAAAAGCTCCAATTTTTGAATGAGCATGCCGCCGCGCTTCCACCGCATTGTGTCGTGTATACAGGAATGGCGCGGACATACTTAAAAGAAATTTGTATCAGACACGACCTGAAGCTGGTGGAACTGCTCAAAAGAGACGATGTGGCCATATACAACTCCATACCTACGGCCGAAGGCGCATTGGTGATGGCCATTCAGCATACAGATTTCACAATTCATGGTGCCAATTGTATGGTTCTGGGAATGGGGCGGACTGGATTTACCATGGCAAGGGCACTGCAGGGATTGGGAGGAATAGTGAAGGTTGGAGTGCGGCGGGCAGAGGATGCGGCAAGAGCGGTAGAAATGGGGTGGAAGCCTTTTATGACAAGGGATTTAGCGGGTGAGACACAGGGAGTTGACTTGATTTTTAATACGATACCCTCTATGATTATCACAGCGCAAATCCTGTCTAAGTTGCCACTGAGTACCGTGATTATTGATCTGGCTTCCGCCCCGGGCGGATGTGACTTCCGCTATGCAGAAAAACGTGGAATCACGGCTATGCTTGCCCCCGGACTTCCCGGTATTGTTGCTCCCAAAACTGCTGGTGCCATTATAGCGAATACGCTGGTGCAGTTGTTAATGGAAGATAATCCTGAGCGGGGGGATGCACGATGAGTTGGCAAGGGAAAACAGTAGGTTATGCAATTACAGGCTCACATTGCACATTTGAAGAGGTAATGCCTGTTATACAGCGCTTTGTTAATGAAGGCGCTAAGGTTATTCCCATTATATCCAATACGGTACTAACAACGGATACCCGCTTTGGCACTTCGCACAGTTGGCAAAAACAGTTGAAAGATATAACAGGGAATGATATCATTTCTACAATTGTGGAGGCTGAACCACTGGGACCCTCCAAAATGCTCGATGTGCTGGTAATTGCACCCTTGACGGGAAATTCGATGAGCAAACTGGCGCATGCGATGACCGACAGTCCGGTTTTAATGGCTGCCAAGGCGCAACTTCGCAATGGTGGTCCGCTTCTTTTGGCCGTATCTACCAATGATGGACTGGGCCTGAATGCTGCCAATATCGCCAAGTTACTAGTGGCCAAAAACATCTTTTTTGTGCCGTTCGGGCAGGACAATCCATTTAAAAAGCCGAACTCGCTTGTGGCTAATATGGAACTGATTCCTGAGGCTGCATACGAAGCCATGCAGGGCAGACAGCTTCAGCCCATGATTGTGGAACGTAAGACCCCATGAAGTACTGATAGTCAACTGCTGAGCATCCCTCGCCCTAGAAGATGATTCGATCATGCATCGGATCTAATTTCTTGCTGGCGGTGGATGCTTTCAGAATAAAAAAGGTTTTTTTAGTCGAGAAGGGGAGATACACTAGATGAGCAATAGAAAGTTTAATGTAGCTGTCGTTGGAGCGACAGGCGCTGTAGGAGAACAAATCGTAAATCTGCTGGGAAGCAGAGATTTTCCTGTGGACAAAATCAAATTTCTTTCTTCGCCTCGTTCTGCCGGCACGTTAATTAGCTTTAAAGGCCAGCAAATTCCAGTAGAGATTGCCACCCCTGACAGCTTTGAAGGAATCGACATTGCCTTGTTTAGTGCAGGTGGAGACGTAAGTAAGGAACTGGCGCCACATGCTGTTCGTCATGGGGCAGTTTGCATTGACAACACGAATGCATTCCGAATGGAACCGACAGCTCCTCTTGTAGTACCTGAGGTGAACAGCGACAAAATTGCTGAACATCAGGGTATCATTGCCAATCCGAACTGTTCCACCATCCAGATGGTAGCTGCTTTGAAACCATTATATGATAAGTATGGCATTTCCCGTATTATTGTATCCACATATCAGGCCGTATCCGGTGCCGGAAGCCGTGCCATCGATGAGCTGAATCGTCAAAGCGCAGCCATTCTTAGCGGTGAAGAAGTTAAGCCTGACCTGCTGCCGGTAGGTTCGTTGCCGGTGAAGCATCAGATCGCTTTCAATGCAATCCCGCAAATTGATAAATTCCAGGACAACGGTTATACCCTGGAAGAAATGAAAATGGTACGTGAAACGAAAAAAATATTAGGTGACGAATCTGTTGATGTAACAGCAACGTGTGTACGTATTCCTGTCGTATATGGTCATTCAGAATCTGTCTATGTAGAGCTTAAAAAAGATTATGATCTGGAGGAAGTGCGCAACCTGCTGGCTTCGGCACCCGGAGTAACGCTGGTAGACGATCCTGCTGCCCAGCTCTATCCGCTCGCATCCGAAGCTGCGGGAAAACCTGACGTATTCGTAGGGCGTGTACGCCGTGATTTGAGCAATAGCCGTGGATTGAATTTGTGGGTTGTATCCGACAATCTGCTCAAGGGAGCGGCATGGAACGCGGTGCAAATCGCCGAGATTATTGCTGCAAATGCGGAGTAACGTTCCCAAGGCAGGGAGTAAGATGGGGGAAAAATGATGGGTATTTTAGTACAAAAATTTGGGGGAACCTCGCTGTCCACACCTGAAGCTCGACAACTGGTGCTGGGACATGTGAAGCGTGAACTGGAACAAAATGTTCAACTGGTTGTTGTGGTGTCGGCAATGGGGCGGAAAGGAGAGCCTTATGCTACGGACACGCTGCTTGACTGGGCAGCGTCTAACGGCGACAGTCTTCCGAAGCGCGAACGGGATTTACTGCTGTGCTGCGGTGAAATCATTTCTGCTGCTACATTGTGCAGCCTAATGGAGAACGAAGGTATTCCTGCCACGGTGCTGACTGGGGCACAGGCAGGTTTTATTACGGATGATCAATACGGCAATGCTCGTATTTTGGATATAAAGCCGGATCGTATTGTAGAAGAACTGAACCGAGGCCGGGTTGTGATTGTGACAGGCTTTCAGGGACAGACAGCACAAGGTGATTTGACTACGCTAGGCCGGGGAGGCAGCGATACATCAGCTACTGCTTTGGGTGCTGCTCTGCATGCGGATATCGTTGATATTTATACGGACGTAAACGGCATATTGACTGCTGACCCGCGCATTGTAGAAAATGCCAAGCCGCTTTCACATGTTAGCTATACGGAAATTTGCAATATGGCTCATCAGGGAGCAAAGGTTATTCATCCGCGTGCTGTTGAAATCGCGATGCAGGCGAATATACCGGTTCGTGTTCGCTCCACCTTCTCCGATGGGGAAGGTACGCTGGTTACACACCCTGAAGGCTTTAAGGATGTGGAGGCAGACATCGTAGACCGTTTCGTGACCGGTATTGCGTATGTGGGCAATGTCACTCAAATTACAGTAGAATTCAAGCCAGGTTTGGAACATTTGCAGCTGCAAGTATTCAAATCCATGGCCGGGAATGGAATCAGTGTCGATTTCATTAATGTCACTCCGTCCGGGGCGGTTTACACCGTATTCGATCATGATGGAGGCAAAGCGGTTGAAGTATTGAACGGTTTGGGCCTGGAGCCTAAGATTCTGGCCGGGTGCGCTAAGGTTTCGGTTATAGGTGGCGGTATCAACGGGGTACCGGGCATTATGGCGACGATTGTAGAGGCATTGGCAGAATCAAATGTACAGATTCTTCAATCAGCCGATTCCAACACGACCATATGGGTGCTTGTAAAAAAAGATGATATGGTGCAGGCTGTACGTGCACTGCATAATAAATTTGAACTCCATCAGTAGGCGCATGTCCGTGCTTGGACTTTGGAAAAAAAGGAGGCAGCATGGTGAACTTCGGCAGACTGATTACCGCAATGGTGACACCTTTTGATCAGCAAGGAGAGATTGACTGGACTGCATTGTCCTCGTTGATTGATTATTTAATAGAAGAACAACATTCAGAGTCACTTGTTGTATCAGGGACAACAGGCGAGTCCCCTACGTTGAGTGATGAGGAAAAAATCAAGCTATTTGCATTTGTTGCAGAAAAAGCAGCCGGACGATGCAAAATCATTGCCGGAACCGGAAGTAATAATACACGTCATTCCATTCATTTGACCCGCGAAGCGGAGCAGGCAGGGGCAGACGGTGTGTTATTGGTAGTACCTTATTATAATAAACCGAATCAGGAAGGGATGTATCAGCATTTTGCAAGCATTGCCAATTCTACATCCCTTCCGGTTATCCTTTACAATGTTCCAAGCCGCACTGCAGCGAATCTGACAGCTGAAACAACACTGCGGCTTGCGCAAATTCCGAATATTGTGGGAACCAAAGAATGTGCATCACTCGCGCAGGTCACACAGATTGCTGCAGCAGCTCCGGAAGGCTTTGTGGTTTATTCCGGGGATGATGCTTCCGGATTGCCTGCGATGGCTGTAGGCGCATATGGTATTATTAGCGTAGCCAGCCATGTAGTAGGGACAGAAATGAAGCAAATGATTGATGCGCTTGTGGAAGGACGTGCGCAGGAGGCAGCCAAGCTGCATCAGCAATTGTTCCCGATTTTCAAGGGCTTGTTTAGCTGTCCTCATCCGTTGCCCAATCCAGTGGCTGTAAAATACGCGCTGGAACTGCGGAATGTAAAAGTAGGTTCGGTTCGGTTGCCGCTTATTCCTCCTACCGAGGACGAAGCGGAATTTATCAAGCAGCTATTGAATTGATTTACGACCTGACGACATCTTTACCCATGAAGGGCGTTCTATACGAACGTCCTTTTTTGCTGTCCTATGATCTAGAATATAGCCAAACAGACAGGGATTAATTGTTTAAGTTGGCAAGGGGAAACCTAGCGTGACGACAGGATGACTTGTTTTTTCGTATTTTAATCATGTATAATGGGGTCAAGTGACTGGGTGCGGTATTTTTTTGAAAATTAAATAAACAAATCAAGGTACGACGTCCAACTACCATAGGAGGTTTAGATTCATTTGTCTAAAAAAACAAACAACGATAAATTGATGATTTTCGCTTTGGGCGGCGTCGGTGAAATCGGGAAAAATATGTATGTCGTTCAATACGGCAATGACATTGTCGTGGTGGACTCCGGCTTGAAATTTCCGGAAGAGGACATGCTTGGCATTGATATCGTTATTCCTGATATTTCCTACCTTACAGAGAACCGCGACAAAGTAAGAGGCATTGTGCTGACTCATGGTCATGAGGACCATATCGGTGGTTTGCCTTACGTGCTGAAACATTTGAATGTGCCTGTATATGGTACCAAATTGACGCTGGGGTTGGTGGAGAACAAGCTGAAGGAAGCGAATCTGCTTGGCGAAACCAAACGTATTTTGATCAATGCTGACTCTGAAATCAAACTGGGTTCCACGCTGAAGGTAACATTCTTCAAAACGAATCACAGTATTCCGGATTCGGTAGGGATCTGCATTGATACTCCTGAAGGCGCAGTTGTTCATACAGGTGACTTCAAGTTCGATCATACTCCGGTAAATGGACAGTATGCGGATTTACAGCGTATGGCTGAAATCGGTGCGCGTGGCGTACTGGCTCTTTTGTCAGACAGTACCAATGCGGAAAAGCCGGGCTTTACACCTTCGGAAAAGAGCGTTGGCATCGTGCTGGAGGATATTTTCCGCAAGTCGAGACAGCGTGTGGTCGTAGCAACTTTTGCCTCCAACGTACACCGCATTCAGCAGGTTATCAATGCTGCGGAAGCGACAGGGCGCAAGGTAACAGTTATCGGCCGCAGCATGGTGAATGTCGTAGGAATCGCTGCTGATCTGGGTTATCTGGAGATTCCAGACGGAATGCTGATCGAGCCTGAAGAAGTTGGCAAGATGTCAGCAGATCGCGTCGTTATTCTCTGCACAGGCAGTCAGGGCGAGCCTATGTCCGCTTTGACTAGGATGGCTCGTTCCACCCACCGTAAAGTGGATATTCTTCCAGGCGATTCGGTCATTATCGCAGCTACGCCGGTACCTGGCAATGAAAAATATGTAGGCCGCACGATTGATGAATTGTTCCGTTTAGGCGCCAATGTATACTACAGCGCAGCTAATCCGGGTATCCATGTTTCCGGACACGGAAGTCAGGAAGAACTCAAGCTGATGTTGAACCTGATGAAACCTAAATTCTTCTTGCCTATCCATGGTGAGTTTAGAATGCAACGACGTCATGCCCTTCTGGCCGAAGGAGTTGGCATCGATTCTGAAAACATCTTCATTACAGACATCGGTGAAGTGATTGAAATTCAGAATGGCAGTGCGCGCAGAGCTGGTAAAGTTACAGCAGGCAACGTTCTAATCGACGGACTGGGTGTAGGGGATGTAGGTAATATCGTATTGCGTGACCGCAAATTGCTGTCACAGGACGGTATTCTGGTCGTCGTGGTTACGCTGAGCAAGCAAGACGGTACGATTAAATCAGGACCTGATATCATTTCCCGTGGTTTCGTATATGTCCGTGAATCGGAAGGTTTGCTGGATGAAGCTAATCGTATTGTCTCAAGTACGCTGCACAAGCTCATGAGTGAAAATGTAAATGAATGGGCTTCTCTCAAAACAAATGTCAAGGATGCACTGGGTCGCTTCTTGTACGAGCAAACTCGTCGCAGACCGATGATCCTGCCAATTATAATGGAAGTGTGAGCCAATTGAAATTTGTTAGAAAACCTGAATTAAAAACGTAGTCACAGGCACACAGTCGCCTCTCTTCCCTTTGGAAATATTGGACGGTTTCCGCGGGAGGAGAGGCTTTTTTTGATTTTGCTGCTGAGGAAAAGCATGGGGATGAGTATAAAATATTCCATGGCCATCCCATACTAGAGGGTGAATACGGGTCACATAGATGCGTAAAGCGAAAGGAAGATCACCCATATGAAACCATATAGTAACCTGTCATCTGGCAACGAGGAAACAGCAACTCCGGATCAACCCGAAGTGGGGCAAAGACCTGCTTTACCTGCTATGGAGGCCTTGCAGCAGCTGGGACAAACCTCCATGCCGGGGAGTGAATCCAATGTTTTCTGCATGACGATTATCGGTCAAATTGAAGGACATCTGATTTTACCGCCGCAAAACAAAACAACCAAATATGAGCACATTATTCCTCAACTGGTAGCAGCAGAGCAAAATCCCCGGATTGAAGGCTTAATGATATTGCTGAATACAGTTGGCGGTGATGTAGAAGCAGGACTGGCTATTGCAGAAATGATCGCCTCCATGAGTAAACCAACGGTGACCATCGTCATTGGCGGGGGCCATAGCATCGGTGTACCTATTGCCGTGTCATCCACTTATTCCTATATTGCAGAGAGTGCAACAATGACCATTCACCCCATTCGGATGAGCGGCCTGGTCATTGGGGTCCCGCAAACATTTGAATACATGGAAAAAATGCAGGAGCGCGTCGTGCGGTTTGTCGTTTCCCATTCCCGGATCACAGAAGAGAAGTTCAAGGAACTCATGTTCAAAACCGGGGAGCTAAACCGCGATATCGGCACAGCAGTTGGTGGAGCTGATGCAGTAAAATATGGCTTGATAGATGCGGTTGGTGGCATTGGAGAGGCAATGAAACAGTTGAATGCCATCATTGAGACACGCCGCCAGCAAAACGGGCTGCCAGGGGCTCAGCAGCAGGCTCCGTTAACTCCTTTTCCACCTAATGCTGCAGGTAGTCCTGCCGAGACGATTTCAGGTGAGCGTGATAAGGAGCTGCCCCAATGACCCTATATACGGTAATGCCAATGGAAATGGTGTGGGAGGGGATGTGGAAGGAGCCAGAAGCGCTTGCAGAGGTTCGGGTGGATGGTCTGCTTATGCAGGTTCAGCCGCTTGAAAGCCGTCGTGGAATCATTGTCCGATTGCTGGAATGTCCGCTGGAAGCCTACCTGAATCCGCGTTATGAACCAGGACAAGTGATCGAGTGGTCGTAGAAGGTGTCGAATAGGACGAAAATCGGTCGTTTATTGCAGGAAAAGAACATATGTGCGGATACCCGATGACGTGGTATAATATTCTTCTGGGGGGTGACCTTGTATGTCCAGAAGAAGAAAAAAGAAAAAGAAAGCCGTGTTTGGCGGAGTTCTTAAATATGAAATTTACGGCATTGTGCTGATTACATTGGCAGTCATTGCGTTGTCGGGTGAAGCGGCAGTAGGTCGATCGCTATCTAAAATGTTCGGACTCGTACTGGGAAAATTCTTTTTTGTTATCCCATTGATCGGTATTTATTACGGTCTGATGGTGATGATTCATCGAAAATGGCCGAACCAGTGGAACTCACGTAAAACGGGATTGCTGCTGCTGGTATTTGCCTTTACACTTATGAGTTCTATTTCGTCTATGGAGCAGCGTTTGGGGCCAATTCATGCGCTTCAGCCGGGCGGGGTGATGAGCCAAATACATATAGATATGCGTGAGCAACTGCTGTCGCCTGACAGGGAAGGTCATACCTCAATGCTGAGCAAGGATATCAGCGGCGGGTACGTGGGCGCATTGCAGCTTATCGTTTTGTTGTGGCTGTTTGGACTTACTGGGGCCAAGCTGATTATGATTGTGATGTTTGTGATTTGCTTCATGCTGCTGACCCAGCTGTCTTATGTGGATCTGGTGCGGATTGTACGGACCAAGCTGCTGACAGCAGGGGGGAGCGTGCGGAAAAAGTGGAATGGAAAAGCGACTCCACTTTCGGCTTCTGGCAAAGGCAATAGAAAAGTCAAATCCGAGCCCATTCCTGCCTATGAGGAGGATATGGATGATGACTTTGATGAAAGACAGCCGTCGGCGCGCAAGCAACCGATTTTCTTTCAGTTGTTTGGCCTCAAAAAATCAGATAAAACGGACAAGGAACTATTTTCCGCCCATGGGGATGAGGAGGAGCAGGGGCTTCCATATGAAGCCGAGGCTGCACTACCTAGGTGGGGATATGAAAACCAGGGGGAAGAGCGAGCTGATGTGGTCGAACATGCAGAGGAGGAAGCTTCAACTCCGGTGAAAAGGTCACCGATTATTCGGGACTTCTTTGAACAAGTGAAGCATGAGGAAAGAAAATCGGAAGCTGGATCGGAGGAGTCTGGGGTAGGAACAGAGCAGACGGGCGAGGCTTATCATGAACCGCTGGATGCTAGCTTCTCGGAAAGTAACCTCACGGAGGCCGCTTTGCGAACAGATATGGACAATGTAGACGTGACGCAGGGTACGGTCGAAAGAATTGAAGGGCACGTTCAGACGACTGCAACCGGGTTGACAGGTGAAGAGACGGAAGGCTCCGGTGCAGCCGTTCCTGCTTCACCGCCACCCAAGCCGTATAAGCTCCCGTCGTTTCGTTTGCTTGCCAAACCGCAAAGCGCAGGCAAAGGCATGGGGCAAAAGGATTATATGCAGACAGCACGCAAGCTGGAGGCAACGCTGGAAAGCTTTGGTGTGCGGGCGAAAGTGCTGGAGGTTGTCCGTGGGCCTGCCGTAACGCGTTATGAAATTCAGCCGGACATTGGTGTGAAGGTTAGCCGGATTGTGAGCCTGACGGATGACATTGCGCTTGCACTTGCTGCAAAAGATATCCGTATGGAAGCTCCGATCCCCGGTAAATCCGCTATCGGAATTGAGGTCCCGAACAATGAAGTTTCCATCGTTACCATGCGTGAAGTTATGGAAACGACCGTTTTCCAGGAGTCAGCTTCCAATTTGTCCATTGCATTCGGACGTGATATTGCAGGGCAGACCATTGTCGGGAATTTAGCCAAGATGCCCCATTTGCTCGTCGCCGGTGCAACGGGCTCTGGTAAATCCGTGTGTATTAACGGGATTATCACAAGTATCCTGTACAAGGCAAAGCCGGATGAGGTTAAATTCCTGATGGTCGATCCCAAAATGGTGGAGTTGAACGTGTACAACGGAATTCCGCATTTGTTGGCTCCAGTCGTGACTGATCCAAAGCGTGCCTCACTTGCGTTGAAAAAAGTCGTGGTTGAAATGGAAAAACGCTATGAGTTATTTTCCAAATCAGGAACTCGTAACGTTGAAGGCTACAACAATTTGATGAAGGATAATCCGGCTGCCTTTTTGCCTTACATTGTCGTCATTGTGGACGAGCTGGCGGATCTGATGATGGTGGCTGCGGGAGATGTGGAGGATGCCATTGCACGCCTTGCCCAAATGGCACGTGCCGCAGGTATTCATCTGATCATTGCAACGCAGAGACCTTCGGTTGACGTAATCACTGGGGTCATTAAAGCCAATATTCCTTCACGTATTGCCTTTGGTGTCTCTTCGCAGGTGGATTCCCGTACCATATTGGATATGGGAGGAGCTGAGAAACTGCTCGGACGCGGGGATATGCTGTTCATGCCAATGGGAGCTTCCAAGCCGGTTCGTGTTCAGGGGGCGTTCATGAGTGATCAGGAAGTGGAGAACATCGTGAACTATGTGCGTGAACAAGGTGAAGCGCAGTATGATGAAACACTGGTACCGGAGGTGGAAGAGGTATCGGCTGATGCAGATGAAATGCTGGATGAGCTGTATGATCAGGCCGTTACCATCATTCTCGAGGCCAAGCAGGCCTCGGTATCTCTCCTGCAGCGACGGATGAGGATCGGTTATACACGCGCTGCCCGGCTGATTGATTCCATGGAGGCTCGCGGAGTGATTGGTCCTTATGAGGGCAGCAAACCTCGCGAGGTGCTTATTTCAATAGAGCAATATCAGCAAAATAAAGCTAGCTCATAATCATTAGCTTTTATCCAGAACTACATGAAATCGCTGTTTGCACATTCGGGGCTTCAATTCGCCGCTCCATTCGTACAGACAGCGTTTTTTTGTGCTTTTTTCCCGAAGTAACGCCTGCCTGCTCAAAGAAGATTAAAAGGGTGAATAGCTTCAAGCAGAGCTTGTCATAATAAACGTAGCCATCCTGTTAATCCCACAAAAGAAAGGTAGAGCGCAGCATATGAAAAAGACAATGATCTGGATTTGCACAGGTATTCTTGTAGCCTCGGCGATTACGTACACAGGGCTTTTTAAAAATGATTCTGCACACCGGCAAGCTGAGCCGCTCAGTGCACAGCAGAAAGTACAATCGGCGCAGCCTTCTCAGCCGACATTTAGCTCAGAGGCGATTGAGTTTGGTTCATATGGTCAGGATGTTTATGAGCTGCAATCACGCTTGAAGCTGCTCGGCTTTTTCGGCGCGCAGGTGGACAGTCAGTTTGGCAGCAGTACGTTAAAGGCTGTCAAAGGATTTCAAAAGGAATTTGGCATGACTCCGGATGGAGTGGTTGGAGCGAAAACAAAGCTGAAGCTGGTAAACGCTACTCCTCACTGGAAACCGACGGAAACCCCTTTGCACCGTAAAAATCAAGCTTCCGCACAAGAACAGACAGCGGCCAATAATGATCAAACAGATGAAACGATGGGATCGGCCAACACGATGGGGCTATCTGAAAATGATCTTAAAATTATGGCCAATGCGGTCTATGGTGAATCCCGTGGCGAGCCGTTTGAAGGTCAAGTTGCCGTGGCGGCAGTTATTTTGAACCGGGTCAAATCACCCGATTTTCCAAACACACCGTCCGGGGTAATTTTTCAACCAGGGGCCTTTACAGCTGTAGCAGATGGTCAAATCTGGCTCACCCCGAATGAAACTGCACAGAAGGCAGTGCGTCAGGCATTAAACGGCTGGGACCCAAGCGGAGGTTGTCTCTATTATTTTAACCCAAAAACAGCCACCGCCAAATGGATTTGGAGCCGTCCGCAGGTAAAGACGATTGGTCAGCATATTTTTTGCATGTAAACCGTCGAAGCAGCCGGAAGCTTGTCTTTCGGTTGCTTCTTGGCTTTTGCATCGTTAGAATAAAGATTGGTACACTTTACCTCTTTACAGGAGAATGATCTAGAGCAGTTCATGTGAATAAAATGGCTGGACGAAATTGACGCCACAAAGGAGTTTTGGACTTGAATATAACAGGTTTCGAGCGTGGCACGCGCAGACAATTAAGGATTCATGTGCTGCCGACCAAACGCTTTAAGACGTTTGCCATATCATTGTATGCAGGTACTCCACTTCGAGAGGAAACCGTAACCCGAGTCGGACTGATACCTTTCGTATTGCGAAGAGGTACAGAATCTTTCCCCCAAACGACACAATTCAGAGAACAATTGGAGCAATTGTACGGGGCGGGCTTTGGATTCGACATCTATAAACGCGGAGATTATCAGATCGTACAATTTCGCATGGATACGATTAATGACAGCTTTGTAAGCAGCCCGGACAGCTTGCTGGACCGTTCCTTTGCTTTTCTCGGAGAAGTATTAACAAGGCCTGCCATGGAAAATGGTACTTTTCGAACCGACTATGTCCAGCAGGAGCGAGAAAATGTAAGAAAGAAGCTGGAATCCATCGTTAACGATAAAATGCGTTATGCCGCTGAGCGCTGCATGGAGGAAATGTGTAAAGATGAGCCTTATCGTCTGCATCCTCTCGGTCAACGCTCTGATTTGGAAAACATAGATGCACAGGGTCTATATCAGGCTTATGGAGACTGGCTAAACCATGCCAGCATGGATTTATACGTTGTGGGCGATACGACACTGGATGAAATAGAGAAATACGTTGACCGTTATTTTCAGCTAAACCGTTCAGCGGAAGCAGGGTATGTTCCCGAGCAGCCCAAATCCGTGGAGCGTGATGTCCAAACGGTGGTTGAGCGGCTTGATGTGAATCAGGGCAAGCTCAACATGGGTTTGCGTACCCCCATTACGTATGGTGATGATCGTTATGCTTCTGCCCTGATGTACAATGGAATTTTGGGCGGATATCCGCATTCCAAGCTGTTCGTCAACGTGCGGGAGAAGGAAAGCTTGGCCTATTATGCCTCATCGCGGTATGACGGGCATAAAGGCATTGGCACGATTCAATCCGGGATTGAAATTCCTAATTATGAAAAAGCGGTTAGTATTATTCGCAAGCAATTGGAAGATACGCAAAATGGAGCGATTACCGAACTGGAAATGACGCAAACGCAGGCGATGATTCGCAACTTGCTAAAGGAAATGCAGGATTCCGCTTTTGAAATGATCGCCTATGATTTTAACAGACAGCTTTCCGGCAAAGAACGGACGGTAGATGAGCTGCTGAGCCAGGTGGAAGCTGTCAAGGTGCAGGATGTTCAGGATGCCGCCCGGACGTTCCGACTGGACACTATTTATTTCTTGAGAGACCAGAAGGGGGAATAGCGGGTGGAGCGCATACTTTATGAACGTGTGCAGGAAACGTTGTACTATGAAGTAATGGATAACGGCTTGCATGTTTATGTATTACCCAAACCGGGTTTTCAGAAGACGTACGCCACATTTGCAACCAAATACGGCTCCGTTGATAATCATTTCCGTGTGGAAGGCCAACAGCCGATCAAGGTACCAGACGGGATTGCCCATTTTTTGGAGCATAAAATGTTTGAAGAGCCTGAAGGCGATATTTTTGCTACTTTTTCTTCCAATGGGGCTTCAGCGAACGCATTTACGAGCTTTGATCAGACTGTATATCTGTTTTCCGCAACTGAGCGTATTCAGGAAAACTTGACGACTCTGATCAATTTTGTGCAGCATCCTTATTTTACAGATGAAAATGTAGAAAAGGAAAAAGGCATCATTGGCCAGGAAATTAATATGTATGAGGACAACCCGGACTGGCGGAGCTACTTTGGACTGATTGAAGCACTATACAAGGTTCATCCGGTGCATATTGATATCGCAGGTACGGTTCAATCCATCAGCACGATTACAAAGGAAACGCTTTATCGTTGCTATGAAGCTTTCTACCACCCGAGCAACATGATTCTTTTTGTGGTCGGTGGGGTTGATGCGGCGGAAGTAATGGAACTGGTGCGGAACAATCAGGCGAAAAAGGAATATAAGCCGCAGGGAGAGATCGAGCGGATTTTTGATAGGGAGCCTGCCGCGGTTGCAGAACCACGTCGTGAGGTAAAGCTGGCGGTTTCTCTGCCAAAGCTGCTGTTTGGATTCAAAGAGGCCAGGGTGGGCCTGACAGGTGAACAATTGCTTCGTCATGATCTGGAAAGCAAGCTGATGCTTGAGCTCCTTTTTGGTTCCAGTACACAGCTGTATCAAAAACTTTACGATGAAGGTTTGATTTCAGACAGTTTTGGCCATGAGTACAACTGTACGTCACAGTATGCCTTCTCTGCAATCGGCGGGGATACCAAAGATCCGGATCGGCTGCTGGCACGAATACGTGAAGAGGTGGAGTCAATCCAGCAGCAGGGCTTTTCGGTAGAGCATTTTGAACGGGCGCGCAAAAAGAAAATCGGCGGTTATTTGCGTACACTTAACTCACCCGAAAATATCGCGCATGAATTTACAAGACATCGCTTTCGGGATAGCGATTTTTTTCAATTGCTTCCGGTTTATGAAAGCATTACGCTGGAGGATATCAATCGCCGTCTGAATGATCATATCCAGTGGGATCAATTAGCAATATCTTTGGTGGTGAGTCCGTAATGCCCAGGGAGAGGGAACCGATGAGTACCAGGGACGGAGCTTTAAAAGCTATTGGCGACATGACCGTGCTAATTACAGGTGCAAGCGGGGGAATTGGGGCGGCAATTGCCGAGCGATTTGCATCTGTAGGAATGAATGTGGTCATCCACTACATGAAATCCCATGAAAAAGCGAATGAGGTTGCCCGCCGTTGTATGGTTTATTCGGGCAAGGTGATGACAGTGTCAGCAGATCTGCGCAGCAAGGAGCAGATTGAACGTATGCGGGAAAAGCTTGAAAATCACGGAATGAAGCCGGACATTCTTGTGAATAATGCCGGATTATCGCATTATGGACTGCTGTCGGATGTTTCCGAAGAGGAATGGGACGATGTGATGGCCGTTAATGTGAAAGGAACCTTTTTGTGCTCGCAGGCTTTTATGCCGCATATGATTTCTCAGCGCTATGGCCGCATTATAAATGTTTCATCCGTGTGGGGCATATGTGGCGCCTCATGTGAGGTGCTGTATTCCACCACCAAAGGAGGCATTAACGCTTTTACTAAGGCGCTGGCTCAAGAGGTTGCACCGTCCGGTGTGACGGTGAATGCTGTGGCTCCGGGTGCAGTGGATACATCGATGCTCGATCATTTGGATGAGGGGGAAATTACCAGTCTGCAAGAGGAAATCCCTGCCGGGCGGTTGGCCCGACCTGATGAAATTTCCTCCTTGGTCTATTTTCTTGCGCTTCCTGAGTCAGGTTATATTAATGGGCAGGTCATAAGTCCCAATGGAGGATGGGTGACCTGAGGAAGATAGCGCTTGGACGAATCCACCAGTATAGTAAGCGTCTGAGAAGAGAATATTACAATTGTTGATTTTAAATCTGAATCATCTAAGGAGGATTTAAGCATGTCAACAGTTGTCAAGGATTTTGATGTTTGGAAAAAGTTCCTCGGGCAGCGTGTAGAGCAAGCGGAGAAACTGGGAATCAGTCAGGATACCATTGCCGAGCTTGCTTATGAAATCGGCGATTTTCTGGATGAGAAAGTCGATCCAGCCAACCATTCTAACCGCGCTCTGAAAGAACTGTGGGAAGTTGCCGATGAAAGTGAGCGTCACACCATCGCCCGGTTAATGGTCAAATTAGCCAAAAGCAACGTATAAGCAGGAATTTACAAGAAAAGCCCCCTTTTGTGGGGCTTTTCTGTAATGGTTACAGAGCTGTTCTTGTAATTCCATTGTAATTTATATATCATAAACGTGATTGAGACATACAATCATCAACAAGAACTTTCAGGCTCTCAATAATTGGCTTTTGTCGTATGCTGGTATTTTATGATACAATAATGCTTTGATTTGGTATTTCTGGTGGTTTTGAATGTGAATGAGGTGCTGACGTGACAGAGGAAACAAAACAGTGGTACATGGAGTACAAGATACATAAAAATCGACCTGGACTGCTAGGGGACATTGCTTCCATGCTTGGTGTTCTGGGGGTTAATATATTAACGATCAACGGTGTTGAAGGTGAAAGACGGGGGATGCTGCTGGAGACGGACGACGATGAGAAAATACGTATTCTCGGCGATACGTTAAAAAAAGCCAGCAACATTACTGTCACGGCCCTGCGTGCTCCGAGACTGGTCGATATATTGGCGGTAAGACATGGCCGTTACATTGACCGGGATTCGGATGATCGTAAAACATTCCGTTTTACACGGGATGAGCTTGGGTTGCTGGTCGATTTTTTGGGTGAAGTATTAAAAAGGGATGGTAATCAGATCATTGGTCTTCGCGGAATGCCGCGTGTAGGTAAAACCGAATCCATTATTGCCAGCAGCGTGTGTGCCATGAAGCGCTGGACCTTTGTATCCTCGACACTTTTGCGGCAGACGGTGCGCAGTCAGCTTTCAGAAGAAGAAATGAACCCCAACAATGTGTTTATTATTGACGGGATTGTGAGTACAATTCGCTCTAATGAAAGACATTATCATTTGCTGCAGGAAATTATGAGCATGCCGAGCACCAAAGTAATTGAGCATCCTGATGTATTTGTGCGTGAATCGGGATACAGCTATGATGATTTCAATATTATTATTGAGCTTCGCAATAATCCGGCTGAGGAAATTATCTATGATACCTTTACAGCCAGTTATACTGAAGATCTTTAAATAAGCGTAATCACACAAGGAGATGATGACATGCCAGAACTGGGTCAGCAATTAAAGGAGGCCCGGCTGCAAAAAGGATTGAGCCTTGACGATGTTCAGGAAATGACGAAGATACGTAAACGTTATTTGGAAGCCATTGAGACAGGCGATTACAAAGTGCTGCCGGGAAGCTTTTATGTCAAAGCTTTTATTAAAACGTACGCCGAAACGGTTGGTTTGAACCCCGATGAGATTCTGGAGGGACATCATAGCAATGTGCCTGAACCTGAACCGGAGGCGATTATGGAGCCTGTCACACAGAAACGTTCCAGCCGTCCCGCTACAATAGGGAATCTTAAATGGTTGCCTACTGCGTTAATGTGGCTTTTTCTAGTTCTTATTGTTGGGGTTATTTATGCTTACTGGGTAAGCAACAATCATTCAGCTCCTAAAACAGCAGAAGACACAACACCGATGACAACACCAAGCACAGCACCAGACTCGTCATCTACCCCTGATACTGCAAAAGGTGGAACTACGACGCAACCAGGGACCACAACACCAGCTCAACCGGATAATAGCGCCCAAACGACGGCTCCTAATGGTGGTGGCGGGCAGACCCCTGATGCAGGACAAACGGGACAGACTCAGCCAGGGGGGACAGGAACAGGTATTCCCGATGGAACTTCACCAGGGACTGGCCAGCAGCCCGATACGGCTGCACCACAACAAGGTGTAACTGTGGTACAGGACGGCAAGCAAGGCAAAACGACGATTTTCAAGGTCTCCAGTGCAACCGGGGCTACGGTCAAGGTTGATATTAAAGCAACGGGTGAAAGCTGGCTTGAAGTATACAAGGGACAAAACTCCCGTGGTGAAAAGCTGAGCTATGGTATGACTAAAAGCGGAGACGCCATGTCGTTTGATATTGGTCCGGAAGGCTTATATATCAAATCAGGACGATCTTCTGCTACAGATATTTCCGTAGCTGGTCAGCCGATAACCGATAACAAATCAACGACTCGCGTACTGATTCAGCCAGGAGAAGCTTCCTCTACCGGGACGAGTGCCGGGGTGACGGGTTCACCCGCGGATACGACGACAGGTAGTAATACGAACTCAGCTCAAAGCGGTACAGACTCTACAACTACGACCGGCGAATAAACACCTGCATGCGAGTAGATAATATGACTGTAATTCTTGGATGGTCAGTCATTTTATTTCCGCAAAGTGAGGTGTATATGTTATGACCGTTAGCTGGATCGTGACCGGACTCGGAATCATTGTTAGTCTGCTTGGCTATTATCTGACACCGAGCGCTTGGGGCTATGGCATACTTGGTTTTGGTCTCGCTCACATTTTGCTTGGAGTTTTGGATATGTTTCGGACTTCAACCCGTACCTACAATTAGACATGTAGAATCTAGAAATTGAAATAAAGGCGTTTTTGTCAGGGAAACCGGCAGGAACGCCTTTTTAATGAACGGATTATTGGATTTTTGTAAATGACTAGCCTATAATTAGTTATTGAACTTTGTTGTGGAAAGGGAAGTGAAACGATGGCTTCGGAAAATTCATTTGATATCGTCTCCAAAATGGATATGCAGGAGTTAACGAATGCAGTTCATCAGACGGAGCGTGAAATTGAAACACGGTTTGATTTTAAGGGGAGTAAAAGTAGCCTGAAGCTTGAGAAAGATGCGCTTACAATTGCATCGGAAGACGAATACAAGCTGAATGCGGTGATTGATATTTTACAATCTAAAATGGTCAAGCGGGGATTGTCTCTAAAAAATGTGGAATTTGGTAAGCTGGAACCAGCCTCTATGGGTACAGTACGCCAGCGTCTTACGCTTAAGCAGGGAATTGATCAGGATAATGCCAAAAAAATCAACATTCTGATTCGGGACTCCAAGTTAAAAGTTAAAAGTCAAATTCAAGGTGATCAAATTCGCGTGACCGGAAAAAGCAGGGATGATTTGCAAGCCATCATTCAACTGCTGCGTAAAGCGGATTTGCCACTGGAGCTCCAATTTACGAACATGAAATAAAGCCGTTTTCCCTTTTGCATGGTATAGGAATAAAGCGTTGCTTGATGTGGGCAGGTTATTTTGACATGCGTTTTGCACCATATTATACTTGTAACGAAAATGCAGACAATTCAGGTGTAGCGCTCGTCAGAAGCGATTTACATAGGATTGAAATCAATCCGGGAACTGCCAGTTGCAATCAAGTACGATAATCAGGGGAGAGTGTGTTGTGAATTTACCCAACAGAATTACAATTACGCGGATTTGCCTTATTCCGGTGATGATGCTGGCTTTGCTGGTGAATTTTGATTTTTATCCGCCACCGATTGAGATTGGAGCTTTCGAGCTGCCGTACAATCAGCTGGTCGCGGCTATCATTTTCCTCATTGCAGCCAGCACGGACGGTCTTGACGGGTACTTGGCCCGTAAAAATAATATGGTCACCAATTTGGGCAAGCTGTTGGACCCCCTTGCTGATAAGCTTTTGGTAACCGCTATTTTGGTTTCTTTGGTGGAAATGGGCAAGATTGATTCGTGGATCGTCGTAGTGATTGTCAGCCGCGAGTTTGCAGTGACGGGTCTGCGTCAGATTGCCTTACTGGACGGCTCGGTGGTCGCAGCAAGCAATTGGGGCAAATTAAAGACAATCATTCAGATTGTTGCCATTGTAGCACTGCTCATTAATAATTTCCCGTTTGTTTTTCTGGGTATTCCGTTCGACTTGATCGTGGTGTGGACGGCTGCATTGGTTACCATTTATTCGGGTATAGACTACTTTGTGAAGAATATTCATTTGCTGAGTTCCTCCAAAGTTTAACAGGATACATTCTATGGAAACAGCAATAGGGCGGAACTTATTGCTGTTTCTTTACATCATTCCAACCACATTCGCAGTACAGGAGGAAAAGACAATGAAGGCTGAAATCATCGCAGTAGGGACAGAATTATTGCTAGGACAAATCGTGAATACCAATGCTCAATACCTGTCACAAGAGTTGGCTGCAATCGGAATTGATGTATATTTTCAGACTGTAGTTGGCGATAACATGGATCGGCTTCAGGAAGCGGTGCGATTGGCTCAGAAGCGTGCAGATATTATTTTGTTTTCCGGTGGTTTGGGGCCGACTCAGGATGATTTGACGAAGGATGCGATAGCTGCTGTATTGGGGCGCGAATTGCACCTGAATCGTCTTGCGATGGACAAGCTCGAACAATTTTTCCGTAACCGCGGGGTAGAAATGACCGAGAACAACCGTCGTCAGGCTCTTTCGATTGAAGGGGCGACCCCGCTGGAAAATGAGACAGGATTGGCTATAGGAGACGCCATTGCGCAGGATGGCAAGTTTTATGTAGTTTTGCCCGGGCCGCCCAAAGAGCTTAAACCGATGTTTGAAAATCAAGCAAAGTCTTGGCTGCTGCAGCAGGCACTGGGTGGCAAAGAATTGGCGATTTACTCGAAAATGCTAAAATTTGCAGGGATTGGTGAGTCTGCGCTTGAAACCCGGCTCCTTGATCTGATTCAATCCCAGACAGACCCGACGATTGCTCCTTATGCCAAGGAAGGGGAAGTCGCGATCCGCATATCTACCAAGGCGGCCAGTGAAAGCGAAGCATTAATCAAGCTGGCAGCTACGGAGGCGGAAATTCAGCAGCGTCTTTCCGAGTATATGTATGCAAGCGAGGATGTTACGCTGGAGGAGGTTATTGTGGACCTTATGTCCAAACGCGGACTAACTGTCAGTGCGGCGGAAAGCTGTACAGGCGGGATGCTGATGGAGCACATTACTTCCGTACCGGGTAGCTCTGCTATGTTCCAAGGTGGCATTGTGTGTTATTCCAACGAAATGAAGATGAAGCTGCTTAATGTTCCCCGGGATTATCTGGAAGGGGATCAGGCGCCCGGTGCAGTGAGTAAGGAAGTGGCTCTTGTCCTTGCTGAGCAGGTCAGAATGGTTATGGACAGCGACTTCGGTCTTTCCGTTACAGGTGTGGCCGGACCCGGATTTTCCGAACGCAAGCCTGTTGGCTTGGTATACATCGGTATTGCTGAACGCGACAAGGAGACGGAAATCTACGAGCTGAAGCTGAGCGGAAACCGTGAAACGATCCGTCTGCGCTCTGTCAAAGCAATCTTATACAGATTGTGGCGCCAGGTGGTGGAAAACGAGAAGCTTTCCTGAGTATGCAGAGGGAACGAATCGCAGAGTTGTTTTTGATAGAGCATTCATGATATAATCATATCATCGGAAGAACCGTTGCAAAGCCTTTTGCCTTCGGTTCTTTTTTTATTTTAAGAGGCTGATGTAATTATAGAAGAGAAGTGACTGGGTTAAAAAAACGAATGTATGTTCGAAAAAATGCTTGGCAAGTGTGTTAAAACAAGGTATTATTAAAGTACAAACAATAAAGGATGTGAGTTTATTGTCAGATCGTCGTGCTGCGCTGGATATGGCGCTCCGTCAAATAGAAAAGCAATTCGGTAAAGGTTCTATCATGAAGCTGGGTGAGTCTACACATATGCAGGTGGAAACAATTCCCAGTGGTTCAATTGCTTTGGATATTGCATTAGGAACGGGCGGCTTTCCAAGAGGCCGGATTGTTGAAGTTTATGGACCGGAATCATCCGGTAAAACGACAGTAGCTCTTCATGCTATCGCAGAGGTGCAAAAAACAGGCGGACAGGCTGCCTTTATCGATGCCGAGCATGCACTTGATCCATCGTATGCGAGCAAGCTGGGTGTCAATATCGATGAGTTGTTGCTATCGCAACCAGATACAGGAGAACAGGCACTTGAGATTGCTGAAGCTCTCGTACGTAGTGGAGCAGTAGACATTATCGTCATTGACTCTGTCGCAGCACTTGTACCGAAGGCAGAGATTGAAGGTGAAATGGGGGATTCCCATGTCGGCCTTCAAGCGCGTTTGATGTCACAGGCATTGCGCAAGCTGTCTGGTGCGATTAATAAATCGAAAACTATCGCTATCTTTATTAACCAGTTGCGTGAAAAGGTAGGTGTTATGTTCGGGAACCCCGAAACAACACCAGGTGGGCGTGCATTGAAGTTTTACTCTACAGTACGCTTGGATGTTCGCCGTGTTGAAAGTTTGAAAATGGGGAACGACATTGTAGGGAACCGTACCCGCATTAAAGTCGTGAAGAATAAAGTGGCTCCTCCTTTCCGTCAAGCTGAAGTGGATATTATGTACGGTGAGGGCATTTCCAAAGAAGGCAGCTTGATCGACATCGGTACGGAGCATGACATTGTCGACAAGAGTGGAGCCTGGTATTCCTACGAAGGTGAGCGCCTTGGTCAGGGACGGGAAAACGCGAAGCAATTTTTAAAGGAAAATCCGAACATTGCTGTTACAATCGAGCAGAAAATTCGATTGGCCAGCAATTTAATTACGACAGTAGCTCCACCGACAGAAGAACAGTTGGCTCAGGAAGCCAAGGAAGAACAGGAATTGCTGGAGCTCGAATAAGCTTGACTGAATCTCTTCTTCTGCTCTGGGATGTAGACTGGGGTCAGAGGTATATCGCATATTACGTTTGAATAGCATAATTCTGATGCCCTGCACGGTTGTGCAGGGCCTTTTTTGCATCGTACATGACTTTATCGCACAACTTTTCAGCGGAATCCAACTATTGCGCAGCAGGCGTTCTCAGCTTGCTTTCGTGAATTTTCAAAGTGAGGGGAAGCACATTGCAATTCCATAATGAAGAAGAATATGCCTCGGAAGAAAATAAGCAGCAAGGGATTTCTCACTTCCCGGATCATGAAGAATTAGTGATTACAAAAGTGGAGCAGGGACAGGGGCGCAAACGCGGAAGATACATCATTCATTTTGGCCCGTATTCACTGTCTGTCTTGGAAGATGTAATGATCAAGTACAATATGTTCAAAGGAACGTCGTTCGACAAAGCGGAATTGGAAGCCGTCGTTCTGGCAGATGAAAAGCAGCAGGGGTATGTGTATGCGCTCTACTATTTGGGGCGAAAGCCGCGTACACGCCAGGAAATAGCGCAGCGATTAGTGCAAAAGGAACTGGATCAGGCTGTGATAGATGAAGTGTTGATGCGACTCGAAAGCGAACGGCTCGTAGATGATGATTTGTACGCACGCCAGTGGGCGAGACAGCGTGTAACGGGCCAACGTAGGGGGAAAGTGTGGGTCAGGCAGGAGCTTCGTCAAAAGGGCATCTCTAAAGCCTCTATCGGGGAAGCTTTAGGAGAGATCACCGATAACGAGGAATGGGAGAGCGCGTTGGTTATCGGACGTAAGAAGTGGAAGCAAGTACGTGGTGACGTGACAGAGAAAAAAAGGAAAACGTATCCTTTTCTGATGAGACGCGGATACTCGAATGATATGACACGCCGAGTGGTTAATCATCTCACTGCGGCCGAGCAAAACGGAGCTTATGATGACGATGAGTTATCGCAGTGGGATGAATAAAATGGTTGTTCACGGTCGGCCATTCATTGGGGATGATCGGACCCGGGCAGGTTATTCATGGAAACTGCATGGTAGTCTACTAAAGTTTGCATTCCCTTGACAATGCCATTTGTCAAATAATAAAATATACATGAAACGATACTTGTGGAATGCCCTTTTTCCTTCCAAAAAAGCGGAATCCACAGTAAGTTCTCATCGCCAAATAACAAGTGATGCCGCTATGCTAGGCGGAATTGTACATGTGAAAGCATGTGCATATGAAATGCAGCGACCTTGTGTCGTTATCTTAGTTTGACGATTAAAGTAAATGACAAATGAAAAAAGTCCCAAGGAATGCCTTGGAGGAACCAACGGGGAGGTGAACAGTATGGTGACTGCGATCTGGTTCGTTCTCGTTGCTGTAGCCGCGTTATTCTTTGGGTTCGGGGTTGGTTATTTTATTCGCAAATCTATTGCAGAAGCTAAAATCTCCAGTGCGGAAGAAGCTGCTGCGCAAATCGTGGAGAACGCGAAAAAAGAAGCGGAAGCACTGAAGAAGGAAACGGTATTGGAAGCGAAAGATGAAATTCACCGCATTCGTGCCGAAGCTGAAAAAGAAACTCGTGAACGTCGTAATGAAATTCAACGACAAGAACGAAGATTGCTGCAAAAAGAAGAATCGCTGGATAAAAAATTGGAATCGCTGGAACGCAAAGAAGAACAAGTGGTTAACAAAGAGAAACGAATCGATGAAACCCAACAGCAAATTGAGTTGATTTACAAGAGCCAGGTTACTGAGCTGGAGCGTATATCCAACCTGACGATGGAGGATGCAAGGAGCATTATTTTGACCAACGTCGAGCAGGAGGTTCGCCACGAAACAGCTCAGATGATTAAGGAAATTGAGCAGCAGGCCAAAGAAGAGGCAGACAAAAAGTCTCGCGAGATCATCACACTGGCCATCCAACGCTGTGCGGCAGACCATGTAGCAGAAACGACGGTTTCTGTTGTCACGTTGCCGAACGAAGAAATGAAAGGGCGGATTATTGGGCGTGAAGGCCGCAATATCCGTGCGCTTGAAACCCTTACGGGAATTGATCTCATTATTGATGATACGCCGGAAGCTGTTATTTTGTCCGGATTTGATCCGATTCGTAGAGAGATTGCGCGTACTGCGCTTGAGAAGCTCGTAGCGGACGGACGGATACATCCGGCTCGTATTGAAGAGATGGTTGAGAAATCCCGTAAAGAAGTGGACGAACGAATTCGCGAATATGGCGAGCAAGCCACCTTTGAGGTAGGCGTGCATAGCCTGCATCCGGATCTAATCAAAATTTTGGGACGGCTCAAGTTCCGTACAAGTTACGGACAAAACGTTTTAAAGCACTCGATGGAAGTTGCATACTTGGCAGGTCTGATGGCCGGAGAACTGGGCGAGGACGTTGTATTGGCAAGACGGGCAGGATTGCTGCATGACATCGGGAAGGCGCTGGATCACGAAGTGGAAGGATCACACGTTGAAATTGGCGTGGAACTGGCGAAGAAATACAAGGAACACCCGGTCGTCATCAACAGCATTGCTTCACATCACGGCGACTGCGAAGCGACTTCAGTGATCGCCATGCTGGTCGGGGCAGCAGATGCTCTGTCAGCCGCAAGACCGGGAGCGCGGCGTGAAACGCTTGAGACGTATATCCGTCGTCTTGAGAAGCTGGAACGCATATCCGAGTCTTTTGAAGGTGTTGAAAAATCATACGCGATTCAAGCCGGACGTGAAGTTCGCGTCATGGTACAGCCAGAGAAAATTGATGATGCGGAAGCATTCCGACTGGCCCGCGATATTACGAAAACGATTGAAAATGAACTAGACTATCCTGGACATATCAAGGTTACCGTTATTCGCGAGACCCGCGCGGTAGAATACGCAAAATAAAAGCATTTTATTGAAAAGTGGCCGCTGCTTGTAGGGCCACTTTTATTATGTAAGGCAGACTAGGGAGGGCTTCTTATCAACGTATTATTTATTGGAGACATCGTCGGCAGCGTAGGGAGAAAGGCACTGAAGGAAAATCTGCCTTCGTTAAAATCAAAATATAACCCGCACGTTATTATTGTTAACGGAGAAAATGCGGCTGCGGGAAGAGGGATTACCGCAACCATCGCCAGAGAGTTTTTTGATTGGGGCGTTCATGGGATTACGATGGGGAACCATACATGGGACAATAAGGAAATATTTGATTTTATAGATGACGAGCCGCGTATTATACGTCCGGCTAACTTTCCACCTGGAACGCCGGGACGCGGATATACCGTTGTAAAAGGTGGAGGAAAAGAGCTGGCCATCGTTAATTTGCAAGGCAGAACCTTTTTACCGGCAATTGACTGCCCTTTCCGTGCAGCAGATGAAATTGTAGATGAGCTGCGCAAGAAACATAAGCATATACTGGTCGATTTTCATGCCGAAGCAACCTCGGAGAAAATCGCGATGGGCTGGCATTTGGATGGACGTGCTTCCATTGTAGTGGGTACACATACACATGTACAAAGTAATGATGATACCATTTTGCCGCAAGGAACGGCGTATCAGACAGATGCAGGAATGGTAGGCCCCTATGAGGGTGTGCTCGGTATGCAAAAAGAGGCTGTGCTTCAGAAATTCAAGACACAGCTGCCGGTGCGTTTTCAAGTAGACATGGGCAAATGGCACTTTCATGCCATCAGTGTAGAACTGGATGACCACGATGGAAAAGCCCGTAAAATTCAGAAAATCAGGCTTAAAGAAGATGAATGGCGGATGGATTAACCTTTTTGCAAGCTATTTAAGGAAACAATAAGGAAAAGGGCCACCAAAAAGCAGGAATTTTTTGCTGATTCTCGAATAACATCTAATAGTGGAATCAAGCCATCATCATTCCCAGGGGAGGTACTTACTATGGATGTATTAAAAGTATCAGCAAAATCCAATCCCAATTCAGTTGCTGGTGCCCTTGCAGGCGTATTGCGTGAGCGCGGGAACGCAGAATTGCAGGCGATTGGAGCGGGTGCACTAAACCAAGCCATTAAAGCGGTTGCCATTGCCCGGGGATTTGTCGCACCAAGCGGAGTGGATTTGATTTGTATTCCTGCTTTTACAGACATTGTTATTGACGGAGAAGATCGTACTGCAATTAAATTGATTGTAGAGCCAAGATAATAAATGGAAGTTGCTGAGCCTGTTTACGATGCGTAAACGGGTTTTTTTGCATTACGGATTGCCACTGCTTCAAGTTATAAATGGAGGTAAGGGTATGAACGATAAGCTAAAAGCAAAACGGCCAGTTGTGGATTTTCATTGTGATGTATTGAGTAAAATGCAGCTTAATTCGCAGGTAGATTTCAGTCATCTTTCGCTTGATGTCACAAAGGAGAGCTTGCTTGAAGGCCATGTGCAGCTGCAAACGTTCGCAATATATATATCACAGGTATTGGGTACGCCAAGATTTGAGCATGTAGTTCGGCAAATTGAGCTGTTCAGGCAGCATATCCTCTCTTCCTCAGGTGGACTCAGACCATTGCTGTGGCGGGAAGACTTGGAAAATAAAGATGAAGCACCAGATAAGCTGCCACGTACGGATGGTAGCGGGATGCATCAAACCCGCTCGCCCTGGGCTTTGCTCTCATTGGAGGGGGCTGACGCGCTCGAAGGGAATCCATTGTATGCAGAATTGTGTTATGCCATGGGAATACGGTTAATGGGATTAACCTGGAATTATGCAAACTGGGCGGCCGATGGCATTATGGAACAAAGAGGGGGCGGCCTGACCCGTAAAGGGCATGAGTTGGTCAAGCGCTGTAATGAGCTGGGATTGCTGCTGGATGTGTCGCATTTGTCTGTACGGGGGTTTTGGGAGGTGCTGGAGCAGGCAGCTTTACCGCCCATTGCCTCGCATTCCAATGCTTTTACCGTATGCTCACATCCGCGCAATCTGCAGGATGATCAGGTTCGTGCACTGATCTCACGTAACGGGCGGATTGGCCTGACCTTCGTTACGATGTTTATCAAGGAGCAGGGGACGGTGACCGCGGAGGATCTGCTGCTGCATATTGAACATATTTGTGCCTTGGGTGGTGCACGGCATTTGATGTTCGGCTCCGATTTTGACGGGATCGAACATCATGTAGAGGGATTGGAGCACCCGGGGAAATATCCCGCTTTTGCAGAGTTGCTATTAAAGCATTATTCTGAGGAGATGGTCAAAGGTTGGCTGGGAGAAAATGCGCTCCATTATTTGCAAACTAATCTGCCCTCTAAAAGCTCTTCCTGAATGATTGGATTCCCGCCGACAAATATAGAACAAAACGCTAGACTAAATACGGCGAAAATAGGAACTTTGTGTCGCTTTCCTTTTCTTTCTTGGCGAAATAGGAGTATAATAGCTAGGTGTGTAAAGTATTGTATAGAGAAAAAGGAGTGACCTTACGATGAATAAAATCGTACCTGTCGGCGTTTCCGCACGTCATATTCACCTGACTCAAGAGCACATTGAAATTTTGTTTGGAGCAGGCTATCAATTGACTGAATTTAAACCTTTGTCTCAGCCAGGACAATTTGCTGCAAATGAAACGGTAGCTGTAATTGGCTCCAAGGGCCAATTTGATAAGGTTCGTATTTTAGGACCAGCTCGCCCAGCTTCCCAGCTCGAAATCTCCAGTACAGATTCCTTTGCAATTGGTGTAAAAGCACCTGTGCGCGAATCTGGCAGTATTGAAGGTACACCAGGAATTACGGTAAAAGGACCAGCCGGAGAAGTGGAACTGAAAGAGGGCGTAATTGTTGCTGCCCGCCATATTCATTTCCATACATCCGACGCTGCTAAATGGGATATTAAGGACAAGCAGCTACTGAAAGTACGTGTTGGCGGCGAACGTGGTGTTGTATTTGAGAATGTTATTGCACGTGTATCTGATTCCTTTGCTCTGGATATGCACATTGATACGGACGAAGCGAACGCAGCCGGCGTGAAAAACGGTGACAGCGCTGAAATCGTTGACTAATATTCGTATTTGATGCCGTTAGCTTAGGCTTAGAGAGCCCGATTCTTACCCAAGAGAGTCGGGCTTTTTACATATGAGAATCCATATAGCTTAACTTATACATACAAGATTATGCGTTCACACGGCAGCGATCTGACGTCTGCAGCTGATCTATGGCGATGCTGTATAAATCATGCTATAATTTAGTGTAATGCCTTTTTCAAAGGATTTTAATGGACACAGGCGTAAAAGAATTTACCCGTGCATAAGGATATAGCAAAAACGCAGATGGCGTGAAATAGATGGTGTAAGGAGTGACCAAGGAATGGCGAAGGAAACAAAAGATTACTCCAAATATTTTGATTTCTCGGATGCAAAGATTATTTCTCAAGATGAGCATAGCAAAAAAATCCGCATTCGCGGACGTGAAATCAATATTATGGCGGAGCCGAACCATAGAAAAGAAAAGCAGCGCGGTAAAGAAGACGTACAAGTATTATATGATAATGCAGTTCCGGACGAGCTAAAGCATATCGGTGAAGGAAAACATTATATCGTTTATACATTTGGTTGCCAGATGAATGAGCATGATACCGAAACTATCAAAGGCTTGCTGGAGCAAATGGGTTACCGGGCAACTGAGGATCGCAAGGAAGCAGACATCATCCTCCTGAATACCTGTGCAATCCGTGAAAACGCAGAGGATAAGGTGTTTGGCGAGTTGGGTCATCTCAAGCATCTCAAAACAGAAAAGCCGGGTATGCTGCTTGGCGTATGTGGCTGTATGTCGCAGGAAGAGAATGTCGTTAACCGGATTATGCAAAAACACGGTTTTGTCGATATGATTTTCGGAACCCATAATATTCACCGCTTGCCTCAACTTATCAAGGAAGCACTCTTTAGTAAAGAAATGGTGGTTGAGGTGTGGTCCAAGGAAGGCGACATTATCGAAAACCTGCCGAAGAAGCGTGAAGGCATGCGGGCTTGGGTCAATATCATGTACGGTTGTGATAAATTTTGCACTTATTGCATCGTCCCCTTTACACGTGGTAAGGAAAGAAGCCGCCGCCCTGAGGATGTGATTGCCGAGGTACGGGATTTGGCTCGTCAAGGCTTTAAAGAGATTACCTTGCTGGGGCAGAATGTCAATGCTTACGGCAAGGATCTGAAGGATATGAACTACAGGTTCGGAGATCTGATGGATGATATGCGCAAGATCAACATCCCGCGTGTACGTTTTACGACATCACATCCGCGTGATTTTGACGACCATTTGGTTGAGGTGCTTGGTAAGGGCGGCAACCTGGTGGAGCATATTCATCTGCCTGTACAATCAGGTAATACGGATATATTGAAGAAAATGAACCGAAAATATACTCGTGAGCGTGTTCTAGAACTGGCAGCGAAGATCAAAGCGGCTGTTCCGAATGTCTCTTTGACAACGGATATCATTGTAGGTTTTCCGGGTGAGACAGACGAACAGTTTGAAGATACACTATCCCTTGTGCGCGAAGTCGGATACGATTTCGCCTACACATTCATCTATTCACCACGTGAAGGTACACCAGCGGCTTCTATGGAGGATAATGTACCTATGGAAGTCAAAAAAGAGCGTCTTCAGCGCCTGAATCAAGTCGTGAATGAAAACAGTCTTCGCTTTAATAGCAGGCTGAAGGGCGAGGTTGTTGAGGTATTGGTGGAAGGTGAAAGCAAAAATAACAGCGAGGTGCTTTCCGGACGAACCCGTTCCAATAAGCTTGTGCATTTTGAAGGCTCCAAGGATCTGATTGGTTCATTTGTCCAAGTGAAAATTACAGAGCCGATGACCTTCTACATCAAGGGTGAGCTTGTTCAAACGGCAGTTGCGGTAAATGGATAAAAAATATTCTGACCGGCTGTATGCGAATGAGTGCAAGTAACGCGTGCATACCGTCCAAGTAAGAAAAAAGGAGCGATGGACAGTGACAGAGGAGCGGTTGCAAGAAACAGGACTTCAATCAGCGGCGCGCCCGCATGATCATTTGGTCAATCGCGATATGATATTGGCAAAAGCTAAAGAGCTGGCAGATATTTTGGGCAACAGTGGGGAAGTGCAGATTTTTCGGAGAGCCGAAGAAAAGATTCGGAATCATCAGCGCATCCAGCAACTGATTGCAGCGATGAAGAAAAAGCAAAAGGAAATTGTAGCGTTTGAATCCTTGAAGAATCAAAAAATGATCGCCCAAATCGAGGCCGAGCTTCAGGAACTGCAGGAAGAGCTCGACGGAATTCCGATTGTAACGGAGTTTCAGCAAAGCCAGGTGGAAATTAATGAGCTGCTGCAAATGGTGATCACGGCTATCCGAGATACGGTTGCTGAAAAGGTGAATGTCGAAGAGG
>NZ_JAFFQR010000111.1 GCF_020736845.1 Paenibacillus farraposensis | reverse complement strand
CCCCTGGTCCCAAACCAGGTGCTCTACCAAGCTGAGCTACATCCCGAAATAGATGCCGGTGAGAGGACTCGAACCTCCACGGTTTCCCTCACGATTTTGAGTCGCGCGCGTCTGCCAATTCCGCCACACCGGCTTATGAAGTTAATGGCGCGCCCTGAGAGATTCGAACTCCCGGCCTTTTGATTCGTAGTCAAACGCTCTATCCAGCTGAGCTAAGGGCGCAAATATGGAGCGGACGACGGGAA
>NZ_JAFFQR010000020.1 GCF_020736845.1 Paenibacillus farraposensis | reverse complement strand
AGCTCAGTTGGTAGAGCACCTGACTTTTAATCAGGGTGTCGAAGGTTCGAGTCCTTCATGGCTCACCATTATCCTTGTATGCGCGTGTGGCGGAATTGGCAGACGCACTAGACTTAGGATCTAGCGTCTTTGACGTGGGGGTTCAAGTCCCTCCACGCGCATCTTGTTTTTGCGGACGTGGCTCAGCGGTAGAGCATCGCCTTGCCAAGGCGAGGGTCGCGGGTTCGATTCCCGTCGTCCGCTCCATATTTGCGCCCTTAGCTCAGCTGGATAGAGCGTTTGACTACGAATCAAAAGG
>NZ_JAFFQR010000110.1 GCF_020736845.1 Paenibacillus farraposensis | reverse complement strand
AGGAGATCATTGGGTTATATACACAAAAATTGCAAGGGTATTTAGAAAATTAATCTAGGTGGGTCTCTATAATTCTGATGCAGGAGGATATAGCATTGAAGAGAACAGGTATAATACGTCCCTTAGATAAATTAGGCCGAATTGTTATTCCCATAGAAATCCGGAACTCAATGGGAATTGATAATAGCGAGCCTTTAGAATTTTATATGGACGTTGAGAGAGGTTTTATGGGATTAGGAAAGTATAGTAACGGGACTTCCTGTAAATTGTGCAATTCAATCCATGAGTTAAACTATTTCAAAGGTTCACTTTTATGTAAGCAATGTATACTCGACATGAAGGGGAACGTAGG
>NZ_JAFFQR010000109.1 GCF_020736845.1 Paenibacillus farraposensis | reverse complement strand
AACTCATATTCCAATTTCTTTAAAACATGTTCTGCTTTTTCCTCATCTTTATTTAAAAGTTCACTCCAAATTTGTTCATATTGCTCTCGAATTGCTTCTTTGGTAGAACTATCTTTTAGCAAAACCATTTTCAACCTCCATAGAAAACAAAGTAGCAAGAAGACCTGAAGAGCAAAGCTCCAGATCTCCTTGCATCCTAATCTTAATTGTGGTAAACATGTCCTCTTACCTTCACGGAATTACCAATTTCCTCATTTGTAGCTTTTAGAAATAC
>NZ_JAFFQR010000019.1:33498-206394 GCF_020736845.1 Paenibacillus farraposensis | reverse complement strand
AGCTCAGCTGGGAGAGCATCTGCCTTACAAGCAGAGGGTCGGGGGTTCGATCCCCTCAGCCTCCACCATTCATATTACTTTTAATGTCGCGGGGTGGAGCAGTTCGGTAGCTCGTCGGGCTCATAACCCGAAGGTCGCAGGTTCAAATCCTGCCTCCGCAATTATTTCCCAATGGAAATGCCTCTGTAACTATGGTGTAGAGGCCTAACATGCCTGCCTGTCACGCAGGAGATCGCGGGTTCGAATCCCGTCAGTTCCGCCATTTATATACCCTGTTGGGAGCCATTAGCTCAGTTGGTAGAGCACCTGACTTTTAATCAGGGTGTCGAAGGTTCGAGTCCTTCATGGCTCACCATTCATGAAATGATATGTTATAATATCGTATATTGCGGACGTGGCTCAGCGGTAGAGCATCGCCTTGCCAAGGCGAGGGTCGCGGGTTCGATTCCCGTCGTCCGCTCCATATTTGCGCCCTTAGCTCAGCTGGATAGAGCGTTTGACTACGAATCAAAAGGCCGGGAGTTCGAATCTCTCAGGGCGCGCCATTAACTTCATAAGCCGGTGTGGCGGAATTGGCAGACGCGCGCGACTCAAAATCGTGAGGGAAACCGTGGAGGTTCGAGTCCTCTCACCGGCATCTATTTCGGGATGTAGCTCAGCTTGGTAGAGCACCTGGTTTGGGACCAGGGGGTCGCATGTTCAAATCGTGTCATCCCGATTTAAAAAGGAAAGTCGCTGTAATAGCGGCTTTTTTTTGTATTTATATATTTTGTATAATTCAGTAATCGCCAGGTCACACTAACACAAAAAAGTGGGACGGAAGGGATTATTGTGAAGCGATTAAGTTGGAAAAAACAAATGAAGCGGCGTTGGAAACAAGGGAGAAAAATGATATGGGCCTGTACCATTTTTGGAATGGCTTGTTTGCTTGCAGGAGCGGGCATCCTGTTTTCACGTCATATGCAGGCTATACTGTCACAGCCACTCGCTACTGCCGTTATGGCCCAAGTTGATATGGAGGAATCTTCATACACAACCCCAGCTGAAGATCGCTCCTCACAGATGCAAGTATTGCAAACTATTCGTGCTTCGGGTATAAGCCGGAACACCCGGCTGTTGACCAGCTACGTGTGCGGCACGGAAACCCTTTCCTTAGGGACGCTAAACTCGCAGCAGCTGGAAAATTTAATGAAGCAACATCCTGACTGGAAGGGACGTCTGAATAATAAGGGAGAGGTGTGGCTGGAGCGGAGGGTGGAAGATTTATCAGAAGCATGTAAAGAGCGCGGTTACATGGGGTTAAGTGAAGATGGACAGCTCACTTTATTTGAGGGACCTCCCAAAAAGGAGAAAGTGATACGAACTTTTTTTCAGTTGGACGTGGACTCTATGGAGACGGCTTTGCCAGAAGGAGTATATGAACAGCTTCAGCAGGGAATCCGTGTACAGGATATGAATGAGTACAATAGTGTAATCTCTACCTTCAGTGATTTTGCGGTGGAACGAACACAGAGAGTATTAAAGCATCACTATTGATGAGAGACAAGGAGACGTAAAGTATTACTGATGAGGTAATGCTTGCAACGTCTCTTTTTTTATGTTTTCAGCCAGGGTTAAATTTTTTCCTCTATTAGATGCAAAGTTTTGTTATAATGGAGTGAACGACACATATGTTCGCTTTGTATGAATTTAGCCATAAATGCATTAAGTATGAAGTTGCTTATGGATAGTTAACGCCATGGTTTAGCGGTAGGGGAGAGATTTTTTTGCGTTTTCTAGGAATTGATCCGGGTATTGCTATTGTGGGCTTCGGATTTGTGGACAAGATTGGCAATAAGGTGGTTCCTGTGCAGTACGGGTGCATCCAGACAGAGGCCCATACACCGGAAGAAGAACGGCTGCTTCATGTGTATGAAGGCATGCTGCAATTAATCGATAAATATAAGCCTGATACGGTAGCGCTGGAAAAGCTTTTTTTTAATCGCAACGTTACAACTGCTATGTCAGTAAGTCAGGCGCGTGGTGTGTTGGTATTGGCTGCCAAGCAGCGTAATCTCCCCATAGGAGAATACACGCCAATGCAGGTTAAGCAGGCTATTGTAGGATATGGCAAGGCGGAGAAGAAGCAGGTACAGGAAATGGTTAGAATGTTTCTAAAGCTTCAAGCAGTGCCTAAGCCGGATGATGTAGCGGATGCTTTGGCGGTGGCTATTTGTCATGCGCATTCCTATGGACTAAATTCAAAATTAAATGAGGTATTGCGAAAATGATAGATTTCTTGCGTGGTTCTGTGGTTCATCAGGAAAATGAATATGTCGTTTTGGATGTGCAGGGAGTAGGCTATCGGGTGTTCTGTCCTAATCCTTACGCTTTTGCCAAAACAAAAGGGCCTGTGGTCATTTACATTCACCATCATGTAAGGGAGGATGCGATTTCGTTGTTCGGGTTTGCAACCCGTGAGGAACAGCAGTTATTCCGAAAACTGATTGATGTATCTGGCATTGGACCGCGTGTGGCACTTGGCATTTTGGGAGGCGGTACGCCTGCTCATGTGGTAACGGCGATTTATCAGGAAAATATCACATTTCTCACCAAATTACCGGGCATCGGTAAAAAGACGGCTCAGCGCATGATTTTGGATTTGAAAGACAAGCTGGACGGGATCGGCTCGCTGGGGATGGCGACCGGGTTGTTTGCAGAGCCTGTCACGGAAGAGGGCGAAGGTTCATATTGGGCCGAGGCGCGTGAGGCGCTCAAGGCACTTGGTTATACAGATGCAGAGCTGGATAAGGTATGGAGCAGAATGAAGAAGGATACAAAACCTGACGATTCTGCCGATATTTTGATGAAACGGGCTTTGCAGCTGTTGTTTGCCGGATAGGACGCTGATGTCCGTTAACAGAAGTCTGGTGTAAAGAGGAGCGATGGAAAATGGAAGATCGGATTATTTCCGCCAATTTGATGATGGAAGACCAGTCGGCGGAGCTAAGCCTTCGCCCCCGTTATCTTAATGAATATATCGGGCAGAATCAGGTTAAGGATAATTTGAAAATATACATTGAAGCGGCCAAAATGCGCAAAGAAGCGCTGGATCATGTACTGTTATACGGTCCACCTGGATTGGGTAAGACGACCCTCGCCAACATTATTGCCAATGAACTGGGAGTAAATTTGCGTACCACTTCAGGGCCTGCGATTGAAAGACCCGGAGATTTGGCGGCGCTGCTGACCAATCTCCAAGAAGGTGATGTTTTGTTCATTGATGAAATCCATCGCCTTCATCGGACGGTGGAGGAAGTCATGTACCCGGCGATGGAGGATTTTGCACTGGACATTATGATTGGTAAAGGCCCGAGTGCGCGATCGGTTCGCCTGGATTTGCCACCCTTTACCCTTATAGGGGCTACTACACGCGCTGGGCTGCTTTCTGCGCCGCTGCGTGATCGTTTTGGTGTTATCAGTCGGTTAGAGTTTTATACGACAGACGAGCTGGCCTACATCGTATCTCGAAACGCAGATATTATGGAGATTGAGATTGTGGGGGATGCAGCGGAAGAAATCGCATTGCGTTCACGGGGGACACCCCGGATTGCAAACCGATTGCTAAAGAGGGTGCGTGATTTTGCTCAAGTTGCCGGAGACGGTATTATTCATTCAGAACTGGCCGCGGAGGCGCTGAAGCGACTTCAGATAGACCCGCTCGGACTGGATGAAATTGATCATAAAATGCTTAAATCGATGATCCATTCATTCCGGGGCGGACCGGTGGGATTGGATACGATTGCGGCAACGATCGGTGAAGAGAGCCAGACGATTGAGGATGTGTATGAGCCATATTTGCTTCAAATTGGGCTTTTACAAAGGACACCTCGGGGACGGACGGTGACTCCGGCGGCATATGCCCACCTTGGAATCCCTATGCCAACAGATCCACGATGACTGAAAAGAGAGTAACCTTTTTAAATGCAAAAGGAGTTGTGAGTAATATTGGTGCGGGTTCAATGTTTGGATTGCCCCGCCGATGTATTTAAAGGGACAGACGAGGGTCGAAATCCCGTTAAATCATGCAATAAGAATGCTGGACAGCTAGATTGGGGGAGCCAGAAATGAATGAAAAAGCATTGAACCGAAAAACCATTTTCGGTACATGGGCGAGCCGGACCAAACGGGCAGCAGTAATTATGGTATTGGCTACAGCTTGTCTGCCTTGGTCTTTAGGTGTTCATGCTGCCGCCGCTCAAGAGGATATTCGTGTAGTGATCTTTGCAGATTTAGGCAGCAAATATAAAGCTACAGTTCCCGCTGTAACCTTGAAATCATCAGGAGGGCTAAGTGTCGGACAGAACAGCGGGGGGAGCTTTCAGGCTTGGTTGGGGCTACCGGACAATACAGCTCGTTTTAGTGTAGACAGCTATCGTGTGAAGGTTCTTGAAGGCAATGAAGCCACAGCGATAAAAGCGGCCCAAGCATTGCAAAAGACTAATGATAAACCAACCGTTTTTATAGGTTCAAAAAACGGCAGCTCTGTTTATCAGGTGTATGCGGGAAGCTATGCAAGTGAACAGACAGCACAAGCTGCAGTGCAGCGAATTTCTTCCGTAACCGGAGCGCAGGCTGAGGTTAAGGGAAACATGCACTGGTCTGTGGGAAGCTATGGAAGCGAGCAGGAGGCAAACCTCGTTCGTGCAACCATCGCGGCTGCAGGCTTTGATGCTTTTACTGTGATTCAATCCAGAGGTCAGTATGCTGTGTGGGTTGGAGAAGAAAGCAATGACAATAAGCTGGCGGCTTTGAAATCAGAGTTGGAAAACAAGCAGCCTAAACTTAATTTAACTAAAGTCAGTGCTCAAACCGGGCTCATAATCAGACAAGAAGCAGGTGTAACAACAGGCTCGCAGGCGATGTCCCATTACATGCTGAGTGGATCTGACAACAGCAAGGTGACGGTCAACGGCGGCAACAATGGAATTCAAGTGGTTGAAAGATCACAGCGTACATATCGTGGCGATATGGAGGTTAGCATGACGTCAGGGCAGCTGGCGCTTGTTAATGAAGTACCGTTGGAGCAGTATTTGTATTCCGTGGTAGGAGCTGAGGTCTATTCCTCATGGCCGGTTGAAGCCCTCAAGGCTCAGGCGGTGGCGGCTCGCAGCTATGCACTTGCCCAAGGCAATCGGTTTCAGATCGGTAATGTAGTGGATGGGACATTGAGCCAGGCTTACAACGGCAAAAGCTCGGAGCATGCGAATGTCAGCGAGGCTGTAGATGCGACGGCTGGTGAAGTCATTAAAAGTGGTGGCAAAGTGGTCGAAGCCGTATTTTCATCAAATGCTGGCGGTGTAACCGCAGATGCCTCCGAGGTATGGAACAGTAGTGGTGAAGTATTCGCCAGTGTAGACAGTTCGGGAGATGCTTCAGCGCAAAAAGGCGCACAGCAGTGGTATCATGTACTTCTCTCCAGCGGTAAGACGGGTTACATTCGTGAGGATAATGCCAAGGAGCTGGAGGGTGTTACAGAGTCAGGGTTAGACAAAATCACAGTAACTGCGGAAAACACCAATGTGCGGCCTATTCCACAAATCCAATCAACCGTTGCACCAATAGCCAAGGTTCAACCGGGTGAAGAGATGATTGTGTTGGAGAAGGTGCCTCAATCCGGAGACTATGCATGGGTGCGGGGACCTTTTACATCAGCACAGATTGCTAAATCCCTGCAAGGGAAGGTAACGGGAACTGTGCCATCCTCAATTAATTATCTGGACGTTATCAAACGTGGTCCCTCAGGGCGTGTGCTTGAGGTTGAGGCCAACGGGTCGCCTTTAAAGGTAAAATATCCTGATATGTATCGCTCAGCAATGGGGGGATTGCCCAGCACATTGTTTGATATTGCGAGTACCGACAGTTATACTGTACTAGGCGCTGATGGGGCTACATCTCACGTAAGCGGCGCGCAAGGAACGCAGGTACTGTCAGCATCCGGGAGCGACACTTTCAGCGACAACGGGCTGATTGTTATGAATGGAGATCGCCATGCACGCGTCATTGATAAAACGCAAAGCTTTATTTTTTCAGGCAAAGGGAACGGTCACGGACTGGGCCTGTCGCAATGGGGAGCCAACGGTTTGGCCGAGCAGGGGTATGATTACAAGAAAATTTTGCAACACTATTACAAAAATGTGGATATAGTTAAGGACTGACCAATATATGAACGTAAACGACTATGATTTTGAATTACCCGAAACATTAATTGCACAGACGCCCTTGCTGGAGCGGAGCGCTTCCCGATTGCTGACGTTGAACAAGCATAACGGTGAAGTGGGACATCATACCTTTTCGGATATTGTGCAATATCTTAATCCAGGGGATACGCTGGTACTGAATGATACGCGAGTGATTCCTGCGCGCTTGTTTGGCATCAAGGAAGACACTGGAGCCAAGGCTGAGGTGTTGCTGCTTAAGCAATTGGAGGGGGACCGATGGGAAGCATTGGTGAAACCTGGTAAAAAGCTGAAAAAGGGAGCTGTAATCATCTTCGGTGAGGAACTGAAAGCCGTCATTGAGGAAGAAGGTGATATGGGAGGAAGAGTGCTTTCATTTTCTTATGAAGGTATTTTTCAAGAGATTCTGGACCGTCTTGGACAAATGCCACTTCCACCCTATATCAAGAAGCAGCTAGATGATCGCGAGCGTTATCAGACCGTTTATGCCAGGCATGAAGGCTCTGCTGCGGCTCCAACGGCAGGATTGCATTTTACAGAACAATTGCTAGACCAAATTAGGGAGAAGGGCGTTTCCATTGCCTTTATCACACTTCACGTCGGCTTGGGGACGTTCAGACCGATGTCCGTCGATACGATTGAAGAGCATGTAATGCACGAAGAATATTACTCATTGTCGCAGGAAACAGCGGATGTGCTGAATCAAACCAAAGCGCGGGGCGGAAGAATTGTCGCCGTAGGGACAACCAGTTGCCGAACGCTGGAGACGGTGGGCCATGCATTCGCAGGTGGACCTTTACAAGCTAGCAGCGGCTGGACACAGATTTTTATTTATCCAGGTTATGAATTCCGTGTGGTGGATGCAATGATTACGAATTTCCATTTGCCTAAATCCACGCTGGTTATGCTGGTTAGTGCCTTGGCGGGCAGAGATAATATTATGCATGCTTACCAGGAGGCGATTGACCGTCAATATCGGTTTTTTAGCTTCGGGGACGCGATGTTCATTTATTAATTAAGGATGGTAGAGAAAATATGGCACCAGCAATAAGATACGAGCACATTAAAACCTGCAAGCAATCGGGGGCACGCCTCGGGCGTGTTCATACACCTCACGGAGTGATAGAGACACCGACCTTTATGCCCGTAGGGACACAAGCTACCGTTAAAACGATGAGTCCTGAGGAATTGAAGGAAATGGATGCTCAAATTATTTTGAGCAATACGTATCATCTGTTTCTTCGTCCCGGTCATGATATTATTCGTGAAGCAGGCGGGCTGCACAAGTTTATGAACTGGGATCGTCCCATTTTGACGGACAGCGGTGGATTTCAGGTGTTTTCCTTAAGCGAAATGCGTAAGATTACGGAGGAAGGCGTTCATTTTCGCTCTCACCTAAATGGAGATAAGAAGTTTCTTTCACCAGAAGTGGCGATGGACGTCCAAAATTCACTCGGTTCGGATATTATGATGGCCTTCGATGAATGTCCGCCATTTCCGGCTGAGTATGAATATGTGAAGAAGTCGCTGGAACGCACCAGCCGTTGGGCTGAGCGTTGTCTGAAGGCACATGCACGTCCTCATGACCAAGGACTCTTCGCTATTGTACAGGGAGGCATGCATGAAGATCTGCGCAAGCAAAGTGCGGCGGATTTGACTTCCATGGATTTCCCGGGGTATGCTATTGGTGGACTGAGTGTAGGTGAACCCAAGCACCTGATGTATGAAGTGCTGGAATATACGGTTCCTCTGCTTCCTGCCAACAAGCCGCGTTATTTGATGGGCGTAGGCTCGCCGGACGCCTTGATTGAAGGCGCTATCCGTGGCGTGGATATGTTTGATTGTGTACTTCCAACACGCATTGCCCGCAACGGCACAACGATGACAAGCCAAGGCCGTCTTGTTGTTCGTAATGCCAACTATGCCAGGGACTTTGGTCCGCTTGACCCTGCTTGTGATTGCTACACTTGTCGCAATTATTCACGTGCATACTTGCGGCATTTGATCAAGGCAGACGAAACCTTCGGGCTAAGACTGACAACGTATCATAACCTGCATTTCCTAATCCAGCTGATGCGTAATGTCAGACAAGCGATTATGGATGACAGGCTGCTTGATTTCCGCGATGAATTTTTTGAGCAGTATGGTCTTCATGATAATGCTAAAGGCTTTTAAGTTTTAGGTGAGAGTATACTAAAGGGGGATTTTACGTGTTTCAATTTGCTACAGCTGCGGCTGCACCCGGTGGAGGAAATGGAGGGCTGTTCCAAATGATCTGGCCACTGGCTCTGATGTTTGTAATCTTTTATTTCTTGCTGATTCGTCCGAATCAAAAAAAACAAAAACAGCGTCAAGCGATGCTTCAAGCTTTGAAAAAGGGTGACAAAGTAATAACAATCGGGGGTCTTCACGGTACAATTGTGGAGATTACAGACGATGTAGTCGTTTTGCGTGTAAATGATGTAACTAAGCTGACTTTTGATCGAAGTGCCATTAGCAATGCCATTGTAAAAGAGACAGCATCTGAGGAAGCTGTTGCCAAGCCATAAGATGGTGTCTATTACCATGTGAAAACCGAGCCTTTAGGAGGCTCGGTTTTTTTGTGCTGCTTTGTTACATGGGCCACACCTTGCATTGTGATTATTTGCTCAGGTTAATTCCGAACATTCCGCCCCCCGCACCTATGACAAAGGCAATTCCTAAGTGCAGCAGGTCCTGGCCATTCATGCCCGCATCCAGTGCCAGAAAACCGACCAAAAGAACAATTAGTCCATACAGGATGCCTGTAATGCCGCCTTGATACCAACCTTTGTTCGTGGATCTTTTGCCAGCGACAAAGCCGCCAGACAGTATTGCGAATGCGTGAACGATGTACGTATACAGGGATAAGTCCTGTTCCTGCAACTGCGTCAGCCATAACAGCAGGGAAAGAAGCAATGCACCAAGCAGCATCCATGCAAAAGCATAAAACAAGCCTGAAAAAATGGGATGGGCCAGACGAAATGAGCACCAGCGACGAATAAGCTCCATGGATAATTCCTCCTGTACCAAGGTTTGAATTATTATCATTCTATGGCCAAGCCTCACAGCTTAGTACCACGTCGCAAGCAGTCTTTCTCTTTATTTCAATAAATTAGCCATTTGTTTTTGGAATGAGTCAAGTGAGGAACGGTCAGAATACGGTACATGAACAACTCACATTTTGTCACAAAGTACAGGGGAGGAGGCGAATGTATTGAGTCACGATATTTATACTCATATTTTTCGAACGCTGCTCATGTATTTTATCGTATATTTAGTGATGCGCTTGATGGGTAAACGAGAGATCGGAAAATTGTCCATTTTTGATCTCGTCATCTCCATTATGATTGCGGAAATTGCGGTATTTAGTCTGGAGGATATTAAACGTCCGCTGTATGAAGGATTAGTTCCTTTAGGGGTGCTGTTAATTTTACAGATTGGAATGTCCTATTTCAGTCTTAAAAGCCGGCGCTTGCGCCTGTTGTTTGATGGCCGGCCCAGTGTACTGTACTCCAATGGACAATTATATAAGGACGAGATGGTTAAGCAACGCTACAATCTGGATGATTTGTTGTTACAACTTCGTGAGCAAAATATAGAAAGTCTGGATGAAGTGGAGTATGTTATTTTGGAAACTACAGGCAAGCTCACGGTGATAAGCAAGGATGATGAAGATATTGCTGCTGAGCAGGGAACCATGAAACAGGATCTAAGTCAAAAAGAATTGATACACAATGAGCAACAGGTGAATAAAGTTCATCCGACACCCCAAATCGGCGGGAAATTTAGATATGAGGGCCTGCCCATTCCATTAATTATGGACGGCAAGGTGCTGGATCGAAATTTGGAACGGATGGATATGAACCGGTTTTGGCTTAAAAATCAGATTCAAGCGAAGGGACACAAAGATTTTAAAGATGTCTTCTTATGCACGGTCAACCATAAAGGTCAAGTGTATATTACGCCGCCGGTCTGTTCCTCGGATTAGATTTCTTTGGTCTTAAACCACCTTCTCAGGATGGGAATGCGTGTAAGGTCGTCCCAGTCAATCATTTTGATTGAAGTCATTAGAAAGAGGTACAGTATAATTCCCACCCCTGAGGCAAAAATAAATTGAAGCCAGATAGGATCGAACATCACAAGATGTCTGTAGACATACAATACTGCAGCTGCCATAATGATCATGCCAGCTCCGGTCTTCCAGAAATCAAGCAAACGCACGCGAAAATGCAGCAGTCTGCTTACACTGAAGCCGTGCAAAAGGGTAACAATGGCATTGTTGATACAAATGGCGATAACAGCCCCATAAATACCATACTGAGGCTGAGAGGCCAGCCAAACAATAAGCACAATCTTGATAGCGGCTCCGACAAAGGTATTGAATAAAGCACTTCCGGGACGATCCAGCGCTTGAAGTGATGCCTGGAGCGGAGCCTGGATGTACATAAAAAGCGCGAAAGGCGCCATAAGTTTAAGCATGCCTGCAATATCGCCATTGTTGTAGAGTAATAGACATAAAGGCTCTGCCAGCACGTACATGATAACGGCGAAAGGGGCTCCTGCAACCAAAGCAAGTCGAATGGATTGATGCAAACGTTTGTGAATGGCTGTCATGTGTCCCTTGGCAGCGGCTTCAGATAAGGAAGGAACGAGTGACACGGCCAATGAGCTGGTGAGGACACCCGGCAGTAATAACACCGGAATGACCATACCCTGCATGGCTCCATACTGTGCGGTTGCGATTCCAGTAGCAACACCTGCTGCAGAGAGGCTGCGCATACACAAAATAGACTCAAGCAAATAGGATAAAGAACCGACAAGCCTCCCTGCCGTTACGGGAACGGATATAGACATAAGACGTGACAAAACGGACATCCCCCCGGAATGAGCCTTAGAGGCGAAAGGTGTCTTCGGTGCAGGAAGCATAGAGTCATTTCGCTGGTTCATGGCGTATTGCCATAGAAGCACAACCATCCCAATCAGTTCACCTGCCAATGCACCGAGCATGGCTCCCGCAGCAGCGTAGGCAACACCATATGGAAGCAGCAAGTATGCAAACCAAATGACGCAAAATATGCGCATAACGGTCTCGGCAATCGAAGAGCTCGCAGAGGGGATCATATTTTGTTTTCCCTGAAAATAGCCCCTAAATGCAGAGGAAACAGCAACGATGACAATCATTGGACTCATGCTAATAAATGTATAATACACACGACTGTCAGTCAGAATGTGGTTTGTGATCCACGGGGCGAACACAAGGCAAAGCACCATCGCGAGCAGACTCAGGACAACGGTGAACCGCAGGCTGGTGTATAAAATACGACGTGACATTTCAGGTTGTCCCGCAGTTTCGGCTTCGGCCACAAGCTTGGCTACCGCCAGTGGAATTCCTCCGGTAATCAAAGTTACCAGTACGATAAAAAAGGGATACCCCTGTTGATATAAGCCAACTCCTTCGGGCCCGATAATACGCGGGAGTGCGATTCGCGGAATAAAGCCCAGTAGCCGATTGATGATTCCCGCTGCCAATAAAATAATTGCTCCATGGATGAATGTCTGCTTTTTCAATCGCAACTCCCTCTTCCCCAAAATGTAATTCAGCGTCTATGCGTTACTTTAGAAGATATGCCGAACCTGTCCATATTCATGACAAGCTTTTCTGATCCAATCAGGGCAATTCAGGCGGCGGGAGAGAAGTGGTGAATTCTGCTATTGACGAGCGAATTGAATGCATATATTGTTGAATTACAGCTAATTTCAACGAAAAAGAAGGATTTTCCAGAATCAGGATAGAAGTGTTCTATAAAAGCAGTCAATAACCCCGCTAATTGCTGATTTGTGGAAAGGGAGTCGCCGGGAGGGAGGAACGACCACCGTGGGTATGGAAGAGCTGGATGAGCAGGATTGGGATGACGCTATAGAGATGCTATGTCAAAGCAAGGCGGACGAGCTGGTTCTCGTAGGCTATGAACATGTCACAAGTAGAGACGTGTGGAATTGCGTCAGCTATAAATATGAAAAGGAGGGCATTCCTCCACTGCACAAGCTCGTTAACGATATACTTTCCCTTAAAGCGACGAGTTTTATGAACTATTTGACAATGTCCGCATTGCGGGGCTCCACTTTCGAATAGAAGGGAGCCTTTTTTTGTGTTCAAATTGACTGCTTTTTGAGGGGTAGCTATAATAGGAATATTGAGAATGAAAGGGGAACATGGAACGGAATGAAAAGAATTCTAAGTTTCATCGTGGTCGTGCTCATAACAACTGGTGTTATGGTCGGGACGAGCCCGGGCCTACTGAACAGTTTAAAACTAGGCCTCGATTTAAAGGGAGGCTTTGAAATTTTATATGAAGCCCAGCCTTTGGAAGCAGGGCAAAGTGTAACCAAACAGTCTCTCATTCAAACTGCGCAAAGTCTGGAGAGACGGATTAACGAGCTCGGTACGACTGAACCGGAAGTAACAACGGAGGGAAGCAACCGTATTCGTGTACGGCTTGCCGGTGTCTCTAATGAGGCAGAGGTCCGCTCCATGCTGAAAAAGCCTGCTGAGCTGACATTCCGCAGTGCAACGGCAGCGGATGCAAAAAAGCCAGGGCAATACAGCAAAATTGAGCTCCGCGGCGATGATTTTGTAGAGAATGGCGCTGTTGTCGGCTACGACCAGCTGAACAAACCTGAAATTAGCATCAAAGTGAAGGACAAAGCCAAATTTGCAGAGATTACAAAACGGCTTCTTAACAAAGAATTGGCTATTTTTCTGGATGATGAATTACTCTCTGCACCTACGGTACGCAGTGAACTGACGGATGGCAGTGCGTCGATCACAGGCAGCTACACTCGTGAAGAAGCGAACAAGCTGGCCGACACGATTAACCTGGGGGCACTTCCGCTCAAACTGACGGAAAAATATTCCCAGAGTGTAGGCGCTACGCTGGGTCAGCTGTCACTGAATCAGACGATCCGTGCCGGTTTAATCGGCTCAGTCATTATTCTGGTGTTCATGATTGCGATGTTCCGTGTACCAGGACTGATTGCCAGCTTCTGTCTCATCGTTCATACTTGGCTGGTGCTTGCTATCTTTTATTTGGGCGGTTTCGTGCTTACGCTTCCGGGGATCGCAGCCTTCGTGCTCGGGATCGGGATGGCCGTCGATGCCAATATCATTACGTATGAACGGATTAAAGAAGAAATCAAGTCAGGCAAAACCATTCGTTCCTCTGTCATCGCAGGCAGCAAGGCCTCGTTCCGCACTGTTATGGATGCCAATATAACGACAGTTATCGCGGCAGCGGTCATGTTTGGTCTGGGGACGGGCTCCGTTCGAGGATTTGCTCTGGTGCTCATCGTTGACATTGTCACCAGTATTTTAACGAATATCTTCTTCTCCCGCTTCTTGCTCAATCTGCTGGTTAAAGCGGATGCTGTGAAGAAGCCCAAGTATTTTGGTGTGAAGGAGAGTGATATCAGTGCGCTTTAATTGGGACTTGAAATATATCAAGATGAGCAAGTGGTTTTACACTTTCTCAATCATTATCACACTGCTTGGTATTTTGAGCTTGTCGATATTCGGTTTGAATTACGGAGTTGATTTCCGTTCCGGTTCCAACGTGGATGTCAATTTGACCAAGGTCGTTACACAGCAACAGATTCAATCTTTGCTGGACAAAAAAGGAATCGGCAAAGATGTCGACTATACACCGGGTAAAGAGCGTTTTGGTATTCGCTTTTCACAGGTGTTGACTGATCAGCAAGTGAATGATTTTAAAATCTCTTTCAATAAAGAGCTTGATCCCAATGCTTCATTTGAGGTTAATACGGTAGATACGGAAATGGCGAAAGAGCTCGAACGGAATGCGATATTGGCGATTTTGCTGGCCTCTGTGGCCATCGCGGTCTATATTTCGATTCGTTTTGAATGGCGTTTTGCGATTGCAGCCATTATTTCGTTGTTGCATGATGCGTTTCTTGTCATTAGCATTTTCTCCATTTTCCGTCTTGAGGTGAACTTGACCTTTATTACGGCTATTCTGACGATTGTTGGTTTCTCCATCAATGACACCGTCGTTATTTTTGACCGGATCCGGGAAAATCTGCGATTTGCGAAGAAAAAGTCCAGAGCTGACTTGGAGCAGGTTGTCGATCACAGTATCGCACAGACGATGACGCGATCACTTGCAACTGTGTTTACTGTGTTTATTGCCTCTGTATGTTTGTTCATTTTTGGCGGCGAGTCAATTCGGATGTTCTCGCTTGCGATGGTGATCGGTTTGCTGTTCGGTGCTTATTCCTCCATTTTCATTGCCAGCCCACTGTGGGTAGCTTTGAAGGGCAAGCAAAAATCTCCGACAGCTGGCGGTGGCGCAGCCAAAACGGCAAAGTCTTAAGTTACGCAAATATCAGTAGTATAATGAAAAGAGAAAGCCGCGTCTGCTTGGGCGCGGTTTTCTAAGGTTTTGAGATTTGCCTTGAGTGTGGCTGTTAGTGGCCCATGAATGATGATTTTAAGAGATTCGGCAAGATTGATGAAGCTTTACCGGGAATGGGTCAGTTCAGGACTGAGGGGGAAACGTTGTGAATAGCGAACGCAGCCGATCATTAGAAACTACAGCGTGGAGCGGGATTGTAGGTAGTCTCGCACTTGCTGTACTAAAGGGGACTGTCGGTTATGCGGCAAACAGTAAAGCACTGCTCGGGGACGCACTGTACACGGCTGCAGATAGTGCCTTCCGTTTGCAAGACCTGCTTTCCAAAGATGGTACAGGACACGGGATGCTGGCACGGCTGCGAAATGGTGAAAAGGTTCGAGCTGTCATTTCTGTGGTGCTGGCTATTTTGGTGCTGATGAGCGGTCTACAGCTAGCGATCTCGGCTGTCCGCTCATTAAGTAGTCTGGAACCGCAGGCTCCCAGTTTGTATGCATTAACGACTGTTTTTGTTGCTTTGGTGCTGAGAGAAGTACTATTTCAGTTTCAATACCGCTATTCGATTAAACATGGCCATAAAGCAGAAGCAGGTATGTACGCTAATCATGAACGCTACTCGCTTTATGCGTCGCTGATTGCATTGATCGGCATGATCGGTGCAATGACCGGTAAAGCAATGGAATGGCCGGCGTTGTTGTATCTTGACCCAACCGCAGCTTTGCTGGTAGCCTGTATGGTAATGCGCAAAGGTTACCTGATGGTGATGAATACCGCTTATCAGGCACCGGCGAAGCCCCTGCGAGAGGAAGACTCCCAGTGTTTTATGGAGACGATACAACGGGTGTATGGTATTGTAACGATTGAGCATTTCCATGCCCAGAAAGCAGGTCATTTCGTAATGCTTGATGTAACGATTAGTGTGAACCCCCGGATTACGGTACAGGAAGCGCAAGAAATTGCCGATCGGGCTAAAAATTTACTGATGTCCCGTTTTCCACAGGTAACCCATGTACAGATGCAGTTCATTTCCTACCAAGCCGGGTATCCTTACAAAACTAATCATGAACTGCCGGATAATGATGTGTCGTCATTGCTGCAATAATGCGGGGTGACGCTGAAAGAAAGGTGAACAGGATTGCTTCATTCGCAGTATAGATGGAAGACCCCGGATACGAATCTGGCAGCGGCTCAGCCGTTAACAGAAGAGCTGGGGATTTCACCATTGTTGTCCCGGCTTTTAGTGAACCGGGGCGTCACTACGGCCGGGGAAGCAAACCGCTTTTTGTACGGAAGTGTGAATGATATACACGACCCTTATCTGCTTCTTGGTATGAAAGAGGCCATGCTGAGAATTCGTAAAGCTCTGGAGAGCAACGAGCATATTTTAATCTATGGCGATTATGATGCGGACGGAGTATCCAGTACATCATTGATGATTCAGCTTATGCGTTTCCTCAAGGCTTCTTATGACATTTATATTCCCCACCGTTCGAACGAGGGATATGGGCTTCACAATCATGCCCTGGATTGGGCTCATCAGCAGGGAGTTACGCTGGTCATTACGGTGGATACCGGAATTAGTGCAGTGGAGCAAATTGCTTATGCGACTTCCTTAGGCATTGATGTGATTGTGACCGATCACCATGAGCCGCCTGCTGTGCTACCCAAGGCGTACACCTTGATTAATCCGAAGCTGCCCGGTTGTACATACCCGTTCAAAGGCCTTGCAGGTGTCGGTGTTGCTCTGAAGCTGGCACAGGCGCTGCTGGATGAGGTACCTGAGGAATGGTTTGAAATCGCCGCTATTGGTACAGTAGCAGATCTGATGCCGTTACATGGTGAGAATCGCGCGATGGTGCGCAGAGGGCTTCAATCCATGAGAAGCTCTGCGTTTCCTGGGATTCGGGCCTTGCTCAGTGTAGCAGGTGTGGATATGTCTACCGTGACTTCGGTCAACATCGCATTTGCCCTGGCTCCGCGGATTAATGCCAGTGGGCGTCTGGATCATGCGGGACGAGCTGTGTCTCTGCTGACGACTCAACAAGACGAAGAAGCGGATCAGCTTGCACATGCGCTTGATCTGCTTAACCGTGAGCGCCAACAGGTAGTCGATCGAATTGTGGAGCAGGCTGAGCAGCAGTTGGCAGCCAAGCTGAATGGAGGCGTACTTCCCTCCGTTATTGTTTTGGCGGGTGAAGACTGGAACGTAGGTGTTGTCGGAATTGTGGCATCCAAGCTGTTGGATCGCTATTATCGTCCAACCATTATTCTTGGCATAGATGCCGAGACAGGTATGTGCAAGGGCTCCGCCCGTTCGATTCCAGCATTGGACATTTACAGTGCTCTTAGAGACAGCCAAGAGCTGATGGAGCATTTTGGCGGCCATCCTTCGGCTGCAGGTATGACGCTGGCTCGTGACAATCTGGAATGGTTCGAGGAGCGGCTTAACCGGTATGCCAATTCAATTCTGACGCCCGAAGACCTCATCCCGGTAGCCGAGGCAGATATGGTCTGTCGTCTGGACGAGGTGTCCTTACGGGCGGTTGAGGAACTGGAGCTGCTGCAGCCTTTTGGCATGGGGAACCCTTCTCCACGTTTCATATTAGAGGGTCTTCAATTACGCGAGGCTCGAAAAATGGGACGCGAGAAAAATCATGTGAAGCTCTTGTTGGAGCAGAACGGATTGTCACTGGATGCGGTTGCCTTCCGGCGCGGCGATTTGGCTGATTTTCTACAGGAACAGACAGAGCTGGATTTGCTGGGCGAACTGTCAATTAACGAGTGGAACGGTAAACGCTCGCTCCAATTGATGATGCAGGATATTCGTGTACAGGCTCCGCAAATTTTCGATTATCGCGGAGTATCGAATCCGATCGCTGAGCTGGAACGGGGACTGAACATCTTCCATCCGCGTGTAGAGGAGAGAAAAAGCGATGTTGCGATATTGGCACATCCTGACTCCAGGTTGGCTCCAGCGGGTTCCGTGAGCACTGATTCCTTTTGGCTATACGATAAAGATGGCAGTATTACTCCCGCGAACGGTCAAAGGGAAGCACAGCAATCTGTCAAGTCACTGTTCGTGCTGGAGCCTCCGGAGACACCCGGGCAGCTGCAGGCAGTATGGTCTACCTTTGAGAATGTAGAAAATGTATTTCTCCTGCATTCGGTTAGTGAACGTGCCGGCCGGCTCGTTATCCCGGACAGGGAGCTGTTCAAGCGTATTTATGTTGTGCTTTCCCGAGTAGGAACGCAGCCTGTGGATGAAAAAGCAATGCTGCCGGCTCTTAGTCGGCAGTGCTCCTGTTCAGTACGTATGTTATCCAAAGTGCTGGACATCTTTGAGGAGCTTGAGTTTATAACGCGTGCAGAAGGACAATTTTGTTTTATGCCCAATCCGCCCAAGCGTGATTTGACGACTTCTCCGCGCTATCAGGAACTGTATAATCTGGTTGAAATGGAAAGTTATTTGCTGGATGCGGATACACTCCAGATGACGAGTTGGATTATGTCGCTTATGATGGGCGCATCTTAAGTAATGGCCTCAAGCTTATGTTGTAGGGTGGATATACTAATCTAGAAGTTTACAGTAGGAGGAACTAAGTTGGACTACAAAGAATATATTCGGGTGATTCCCGATTTTCCACAACCAGGGATTAGTTTTAAGGACATTACGACCTTGATGAAAAATGGCGACCTGTACCGCAAGGCAATCAACGATATGAAGGAACTTGTATCCGAGTTGAACATTGATTTGATTGCAGGTCCCGAAGCGCGCGGGTTTGTTGTAGGCGCACCTCTAGCCTACGCTCTTGGTGTTGGCTTTATTCCTATTCGCAAAAGCGGAAAGCTGCCTGGGGAAACGATTGAGGAAGCATACGGCTTGGAGTATGGCAAGGACATGCTGGCTATGCACAAGGATGCTATTAAGCCGGGGCAAAATGTTCTGATTGCGGATGACCTGCTCGCTACGGGTGGAACCATTGCTACATCCGTAAACCTGGTGCGTCAGCTTGGCGGAAATGTGGCAGGAGCTGCTTTTCTTATAGAACTGTCTGAACTCAACGGCCGGGCGAAACTGCCTGATGTAGATGTGTTCACGCTGATTAAATATTAAGCTGTTGAGGCCGGGTTTTCCCGGGAAATATTAATGTGGATGCCTAAATAGTCCGATGGAACATCTCTTTAATTAAAGAGTTGCTCCACCGGACTATTTTGTTTAACATGATTTGACTGGGAATGTATATTACATAATAAAATGTTGATAAATCAAACAAAAAAATGGATGCGGAAATTAAGCAAAATGCTCTAGAATCTCTGGCGAGAGTTAAAGCGGATATCACAGCTAATGTGGATCGGCATATTTTACTCGTTTCGATGCTGATTAAAAGTGCAGAACATTAGTGACGGGAATGAGCATTGAGGATTGTGGTATACAGAGACTATAGCACGCAGTAAAGAAATGAACTTTACGGAGCCATGCTGTCATCTGGAATCCGGTATTTCAAAGCAGGGGAGCCGTGAACCAACGGGATGAATGTGGAAGCACTCGAAAAAAAACGCCACTTCATAGAGGTCATGAATCAACACGCTTGGCTGTTTAGGCAAGTGCGAGTTGACCTGTACCTCATGAGTCGGCGTTTTAATGTAAAGAGACAGCGATCAATCCGGTGTTTTTTCCGTCAAAGGTTCCTGTGTTTTATCGTTGGACCAGCCAAGCACTTCAATCAGCTTGAAGAACAGGCTGAGGATAATCCCAACGATTGTTGCCAGCGCCATGCCTTTCAGGGTAACAGCGCCCCAGCTGAGCGTAGCGCCGCTGATTCCGACAATAAGTACGACGGTAGCGAGCAGCATATTGGTCGGCTTGGCGAAGTCCACCTTTTGCTCAACGAAAATTCTGAGGCCAGACGCAGCAATAACACCGAATAACAGCAAGGATACGCCACCCATAACAGGAGACGGGATGTTGGAAACAATGGCTGAGAAGGTGCCCGAGAAGGAGAGCAGGATGGCAATGACAGCGGCTCCGCCAATGACCCACACGGAGTATACTTTCGTTAATGCCATGACACCGATGTTTTCACCATAGGTTGTATTGGGTGTAGAGCCGACAAAGCCGGAAAGCACGGTAGAAATACCGTTACCCAGCAGAGAACGATGCAGGCCGGGATCTTTGGACAGCTCACGGCCGACAATGTTGCTGGTTACGAGCAAATGACCAATATGCTCTACGATGACAACTAGAGCAACAGGAAGAATCGTCAGCATAGCCGAGCTGTTGAATACTGGAGTGGTAATTGTAGGATGTCCGAATAAAGGAGCGTCTGCAATGGCCTGTGTATTGACCAACCCCATAAAATAAGCAAGCACATAGCCTACCACGATACCGATCAAAATATGAATGATTTTGGCAAAACCGCGAAACAGTACGGCACCCAGAACTGTAACTGCGAGTGTGACCATGGAAAGCGTAATGGTTTTGGGATCAGGAGTCCACGTTTTAGTAGGATCTGCATTGATAATACCTGCCATGCCTGCTGCAACCGGAACGAGCTCCAGACCGATCAAGGCCACAATAGAGCCCATGACAGCGGGTGGAAATACAACATCCAGCCAGCGGGTTCCGGCATATTTGATCACCAGTCCGACGAGGCAAAAAATCATACCTGTAACGATGAAAGCCCCAAGCACCATTGCGTAGCCGTTGCTGCCGGGATTGCTTTTAAGCACGAGGCTGACGGGAGCGATAAAAGCGAAGCTGGAGCCGAGATAGGCGGGAATTTTGCCGCGGCAGATCCATATGTACAACAATGTTCCGATACCGTTCATCAGTAAAATCATGCCGGGATCGACACCGAAAATATTCGGTACCAGCACGGTGCTGCCAAACATGGCAAACAAATGCTGTATGCTGAGCAGGAAACCGGGGCCTGCCGGAAGCTTTTCATTAACTTGAATTTCGCGTTGCAACGCAGTTCACTCCTTAGTTCTTTCAATTATTCTTATATACATTAATTACTTTTCGTAAATTTTTCAATATAATTCGTTTCCTTTTGTCAACATTCCCGATTTATTGACACATGTGCGAAGGAAGAAGCTGACAATGCCAAGCCTGTAATAGTTGACGTGTGACGTGGTAACCGTCATAATTATAGAAAATCACTTTTAAAAGGGAACCTTTGCGCGACATGATCGGCGGGTTCCATTTTGCATAGAAAGGACACGGAATAGAGCAGAATGGGGATAGAGCAATTACTTAAAAAGGCCGGGGCCTATACCAGAGAAGCAGATCTTATCCGCATCAGGGATGCCTATGATTTTGCCGAGCAGGCCCATTCCGGGCAGACTCGCAAGTCCGGTGAACCTTATATTCTGCATCCGCTTGCGGTTGCTGATATCGTCGTTAATATGCAGATGGATACCATCTCCATTATCGCCGCTCTTTTACATGATGTTGTGGAGGATACGACGGTGTCTTTGGCGCAGATTCGCGAGCATTTTGGCGATACATGTGCAATGCTTGTCGATGGTCTAACGAAACTGGAGCGTATCCAGTTCCGTTCCAAGGAAGAACAGCAGAACGAAAATTATCGAAAAATGTTTATTGCCATGGCACAGGACATTCGTGTCATCGTAATTAAGCTGGCGGATCGCCTGCATAACATGCGCACCTTGAAGTATCAGTCGGAGGAAAGTCAGCGGCGAATCGCTTACGAAACGCTGGAGATTTTCTGCCCGATTGCGAATCGTTTGGGTATTTCAGCGATTAAATGGGAAATGGAAGATATTGCTCTACGCTATCTGAATCCTCAACAGTATTATCGCATCGCCAATTTGATGCATAAGAAACGGGCTGAGCGGGAGCAATTTATTGATAATGTTATCGTGCGTATCAGAGAAAAGCTGGAAGAGATGGGCATTCAGGCTGATCTTTCCGGGCGTCCCAAACACATTTACAGTGTGTTTAGAAAGATGACGACAAAGAACAAGCAATTCAATGAAATCTATGATTTGCTAGCCATTCGAATTATTGTGGATAACATAAAGGATTGTTATGCCACTCTGGGAATTATCCATACATTGTGGAAGCCAATGCCAGGGCGGTTTAAGGATTATATCGCCATGCCCAAGGCGAATATGTATCAATCCCTTCATACGACAGTGGTGGGTCCCAACGGGGAGCCTACCGAAGTACAAATTCGCACAGTGGATATGCATCGCACTGCTGAATTCGGGATTGCGGCCCATTGGGCATATAAGGAAGGCAACGGAGCAAACAATACGAATATTGAAGATAAAATCACTTTTTTTCGGGAGATTCTGGAGCTGCAAAATGAGGCGAAGGACGCATCGGAATTTGTGGAATCGCTCAAAATGGACTTTTTCTCTGATCTTGTGTTTGTGTTCACTCCAAAAGGGGAGGTTATTGAGCTGCCTGCCGGATCGGTTCCGCTCGACTTTGCTTTCCGTATTCATACCGAAGTTGGGAACCGGACGATTGGCTCCAAGGTGAACGGAAGGATTGTGCCGCTGGATTATCGCCTTAAAACCGGTGACATCGTCGAAATTATGACGTCCAAGCATTCTTACGGACCTAGTCAGGACTGGCTCAAAATTGCTCAGTCCTCTCACGCGCGCAGTAAAATCAAGCAATGGTTTAAGAAGGAAAAGCGCGAGGAGAATATCGAAAAAGGGCGCGAGAGTCTGGAACGCGAGCTGAGAAAGCGTGATATCGAGCCTTCGGTATGGATGAGCGACGACAAGCTTCAGGAAGCAGCAGCCAAATTCTCTTTTAATGATATTGGGGATATGCTGTCTGCGATTGGCTTTGGCGGTATAACTGCAGCGCAGGTCTGCACGCGTCTGACAGAGAAGCTGCGCAAGGAGCAGGAAGAGGCACGGCTGATTGAGCTGACGACCGAGGTGAAGGAATACAGACCGCAGGGCGAACGGAAAAAAGTACCGACCAATGGCGTTAGTATCAGAGGTGTCGATAATTTACTCGTACGTTTTGCGCGATGTTGTAATCCTGTGCCGGGAGATGACATCATCGGTTATGTAACACGTGGCCGCGGCGTATCGGTTCACCGGACGGATTGCCCGAATATTCCTTCGGGTACGGATGAAGATCAGGCTCGTGTGATAGAGGTCAAGTGGGAAGAAGCGGCAGAGGTTAATTATAGCGTCGATATTGAAATTACAGGCCATGACCGCAATGGCTTGCTGAACGAGGTGCTTCAGGCTATATCCGAGAACAAAACCAGCTTCTCGGCCGTTACAGGTCGTACGGATAAAAATAAAATGGCCATGATTCACATCACGATTCTAATACGCAATACAGATCATTTGCATTCGGTTGTCGAACGAATCAAGCGGGTAAAAGATGTGTACACCGTGCATCGGATTATGCAATAACCTTTTAAGCATTACAGCAGGCTAAATGGCTTATGCAGCGTATGTTATGGGTATAAGGACCCCACAGGTTCCCAAAGGGGCCGTGCTGCGGCTATAAGCGCCTTTTAAAGGGGAAGGTTAAAGGAGACAGCGGATAGACATGAAGATCATTATTCAGCGCTGCAAAGACGCTCAAGTAACGGTTAATCAAAAGGTGGTCGGCAAGATCGGAGCCGGATTAATGCTGCTGGTCGGTATTGGTCAGGGAGATACGGCGGCGGATGCCGTTTATTTGGCGGATAAAACAGCGGGATTACGTATATTTGAAGATGCTGAAGGTAAAATGAACGAGAGTGTGCTGGATGTTGGCGGTTCTATCTTATCTGTATCCCAGTTTACGTTGTATGGTGACTGTCGTAAGGGGAGAAGACCTAACTTTATGGGAGCGGCCAAGCCTGAGGAAGCAGAGAACCTGTACGATTTTTTCAATAGCCAGCTTCGAGCCAAGGGCTTGGAGGTCGAGACGGGAATTTTTGGGGCCATGATGGATGTTTCATTGACGAACTGGGGCCCGGTGACACTGATTCTGGATAGCGAGCGTTCGTAGCTATATTCGTGGGGATGGTGTTGATACTGGGAGCATAAAATATCCGTTCAGGGGGACGATAATTTCATCCTAGCTGGTATGAGCCAGATGGACAGGCTTAGGATGACAGGAGAGACGAAGCGATGCGTCAACCCCCAAAAATGAACGGTTATCGAAGCGTTGAGCTGCTTTTCCCCGGCAGTATTCAGGAGGCGATCAGCCTTACCCGCACTGGAGATACGTTATTACAGCATGCTTCAGCGGCTATGAACAAACCGGGACGTGGTCCTTTACCTCGCAGGTAAGGCCTGATACAACGGATTGAATGGCTAATGAAACGATACCGGAGCGTAGGCATAATTAGGCCGTAAATAACATTTAACAGCAAGACAGCGAAGGAGCCGAGTGGCTCCTTTTCTCGTTCGCTGCTATCTATGGTTATAAAAACAGATCAAGCGGGTAATAACAAAGCATGGCAGACAAATGAAAACTTGTCACAAACGTTACTTAAAGCTCGTCTTGAGGAAAACGGTACGGAAAGGAGATCTGAACAATTATGAGTAAAATTGCATTTTTGTTGGCTACCAGGTTGAGGATTCTGAAATGCAGGTGCCCTGTAATATAAATGTAATATTCAAAACATCTTTCCTTAATATTCGTTGTTTATAATAACAGCATGACCCCCTTTTGATATATCTTTTGAACCTGCGGACCGTTTCCGTAGGTTTTTTTCTGTATATAGGACTTGTTTATTGTTCATTCTAAAGGGAATGTCTTGACTTTGTCGAAGCAGTTCATTAAAATCATAAAATAATGAAAAATGATTTGATGACGGGACCAAGTACTCCGAACCCACAAGCGCAGAGAGGAATTTCCAGGCTGTAAAAATTCCCTTGATGAGCGGACGAATGACCTCCCCGAGAACAGGCGGCGAACAATTGAGGAGGATCTGCCACAGAGCACATGTGACTGTGCCAAGAGCGGATAGCCCTGCATAATAGCCGTACTGCGCATTACGGGCGTTATACGTATGAGCGGAGTCAGTGTAAGATTGACGGGTACCTAAGCGTTTTTGCGCTGTTGTCCCGACACACTCCGGAATGTGGGTGGTACCACGGGTGATTTGTAAACGACAATCCCTCGTCCCTGTTAATCTTTAACAGGGCGAGGGATTTTTTGTTTTTTTTAAGACATATTCAGATGGGGGGATACGTTAATGACCTTTCAAAAACCGACGGGGACGCAGGATTTGCTGCCGGGCAATGTAGAAAAATGGCAGGCTGTCGAGGAAAAAGCCCGTGAAATCAGCCGCCGCTTTAATTATCGTGAGATCCGTACACCGATGTTTGAGCAAACCAATTTGTTCGTTCGTGGTGTGGGGGAAACGACCGACGTGGTGGAAAAGGAAATGTATACTTTTGAGGATAAAGGCAAACGCAGCATGACGCTGCGTCCGGAAGGAACCGCGGGGGTTGTCCGCTCTTATGTGGAGAACAAACTGTATGGTGAACCGGATCTGACCAAGCTGTATTATATTGGCCCGATGTTTCGGTATGAACGTCCACAGGCTGGACGCCAGCGCCAGTTTCACCAATTTGGCATTGAAGCATTTGGGGCGGTTGATCCGGCGCTGGATGCAGAAGTTATCGCTTTCGGGTACCAATTCTGCCGTGAGCTGGGCTTGAAAGGGGTAAAGGTGGAGATTAACTCCGTCGGCAATGCTGCCAGCCGCGCGGCCTATCGTCAACATCTGGTCGACTTCCTGTTGCCAATTAAGGACACGCTGACCAAGGAGAGCCAAGCGCGGATTGATCGTAATCCGCTGCGGGTGCTGGATAGCAAGGATGATCAGGACAAGTTTGGCGGTGCGCCTTCGATTTTGGATAGTCTGGATGAGGAGTCGCGCACACACTTTGAAAAAGTGAAGCAAAACCTGGATGCCATGGGTGTGGAGTATACTGTTAACCCGCGTCTCGTGCGAGGGCTGGATTATTATACGCTGACAGCGTTCGAATTCAAAGCCGAAGGGATTGGCGCCATTGACACGATTGGCGGGGGCGGCCGCTACAACGGATTGGTCGGAGAGCTGGGCGGACCGGATCAGCCGGGAATCGGCTTCGGCATTGGCCTGGAGCGTATTCATCTGATTCTGGAGCATCAGGGTATTCAGCTGAATGAAGCCAAGCCGCTCGATGTCTATATGGTGGCTTTGGGTGAAGCAGCAGAAACGGAAGTGACCAAACAGCTGTTCAAGCTGCGTCAAGCCGGATTTTCCGCGGAGCGAGATTATCTGGGCCGTAAAATGAAGGCACAGATGAAATCAGCGGATCGCTTTAAAGCAAGATATACTGCGATTCTGGGCGAAGATGAGCTGGCACAAGGCGAAATTGCACTCAAGAATATGGAAACCGGCGAGCAGCGAACCGTTAAGCTGGATCAATTGGTGGAAGAGCTGGGCTAAAGAAGAGATGCAACAACAATCGGAGGCTGTTTCCTTCGATTGCTCACATAGCATGAACCATTAAAACATGAAACAGGAGTGTGTAGGATGAAAAGGAGTCATCAATGCGGCGCATTAACCGATGCGCATATCGGAGAAACAGTTACATTGAACGGTTGGGTACAGACCCGTCGTGACTTGGGAGGCGTACTTTTTATCGACCTGCGTGACCGCAGCGGTATTGTGCAAACCGTGTTTAATCCGGCCTATTCCGGTGATGCACTGCAAATTGCGGACCGTGTTCGCAGTGAATATGTGCTTGAGGTTACCGGTACCGTTGTCAAGCGTGATGCCGAAACGATCAACCCGAACCTGCCTACAGGTGAAATTGAAGTGCGCGTCACTGAAATCGAAGTATTGAATGCGTCCAAAACACCACCATTCTTCATTGAAGATGGCGTAGAGGTAGACGAATCGCTGCGTTTGAAATACCGTTATCTGGACCTGCGTCGTCCTGAGATGCATCAGACATTGAAATTGCGTTCCAAAGCGGCTAAGGTGTTCCGTGACTTCCTGGACGGTGAAGAATTCATCGAGGTGGAAACACCAATCCTGACGAAAAGCTCGCCGGAGGGCGCGCGTGACTATTTGGTGCCTAGCCGGGTGCATGAAGGCGAGTTTTTCGCCTTGCCGCAATCGCCGCAATTGTACAAGCAATTGCTGATGGTGGGCGGCCTGGAACGCTACTATCAAATTGCTCGTTGTTTCCGTGATGAAGACTTGCGTGCTGACCGTCAACCTGAATTTACGCAGGTCGACATTGAGACCTCCTTTATGCAACAGGATGACCTGCTGCCTATGATGGAGCGTCTTATGGTCAGACTGTTTAAGGAAACAATCGGTGTAGAACTGGAAACACCATTCCAACGAATCACCCATGCAGAAGCAATGGACAAGTACGGCTCGGACAAACCAGACCTGCGTTTTGGTCTTGAGCTGATTCAAGTTAGTGATATCGTGGCATCCAGTGGTGTCAAAGTGTTTGCTTCCGTAATTGAAAAAGGCGGGGAGGTAAAAGTTCTCAATGCCAAAGGTTGTGGCACATGGAGCCGCAAGGACATTGATGACCTGGGACCATATGCAGCACGCTATGGAGCCAAAGGCCTGGCCTGGATTCAAGTGAAGGAAGGCGAATTCAAGGGGCCGATCGTTAAATTCTTTGCACCAGAGGAAATCGAAGCACTCAAGGAGCGCACGGGAGCGGAAGAAGGCGACCTGTTGCTCTTCTCGGCGGATAACAAAAAAGTGGTTGCTGATGTATTAGGCGCGCTTCGTCTGAAAATTGGCCGTCATTTGGGACTGATCGACGATAACACATTCAAATTTGCATGGGTCGTAGACTTCCCGCTTTTGGGCTATGACGAAGAACAAAAACGTTATGTAGCGGAACACCATCCGTTCACACGTCCGAAGGACGAAGACCTGGCCCTCTTGGACACCGATCCGGGCCAAGTTCGTGCTCAGGCCTATGACATCGTGCTGAACGGCTACGAAGTGGGTGGCGGCTCGATGCGGATTTACAAACGTGAAGTTCAGGAGAAAATGTTCAAGGCGCTCAACCTGCCGCCGGAAGAAGTGAAAGATAAATTCGGCTATCTGCTGGATGCGTTCGAATATGGCACGCCTCCACACGGTGGTATTGCCTTCGGTTTTGACCGTCTGGTCATGCTGCTTGCAGGTCGCACAAACCTACGTGAAACGATTGCATTCCCGAAAACAGCCAGTGCAACAGACCCGCTGATGGATGCACCATCCGAAGTGGATCAGGCTCAATTGGAACAGCTTCATATCCGTCTTGCTCCGAAGCCTGTTGCGCCTAAAGATTAAGACATAAGGCAAAGGTTGCGGCTTGGCAAGTCCATCCATTGGCTTGTAAAATAGCTTATAAAATGCCATGAACCCGTTACCCTTTTTGGATAATGGGTTCGTGGTTTGTATGCCAAGAATTTAAGCCTGGAGTTAAAATCAGTAAGGGAGGATGTACCACATGCTGCATCAATTTTCAAGAACGGAGCTGGCCATCGGTTCTGAGGGTCTGGAAGTGATGAAAAAAAGTACGGTGGCCGTGTTGGGGATTGGCGGAGTCGGCTCGATCGCAGTGGAAGCACTGGCCCGGTCGGGTGTCGGACGTATTATTTTGATTGATAAGGATGTTGTAGATATTACCAACATTAACCGCCAGATTCATGCGCTGACGACAACGGTGGGTCAAAAAAAGGCCGATCTGATGGTAGAGCGTGTGAAACTGATTAATCCTGAATGTGAAGCAATTGCGCTTAACATGTTTTATACAGAAGAAACCTATGAAGAGCTGTTTAAATACGATCTGGATTATGTATTGGATGCCTCGGATACCATTATGTACAAAATTCACTTGATCAAGGAATGTCTGAAACGTGGAATCCCAATGATCTCCAGTATGGGTGCCGCCAACAAAATGGACCCGAGTCGTTTTCAAGTGGCGGATATTTCCCAGACGAGAATGGACCCGATTGCCCGTGTTATTCGCACCAAGCTGCGGAAGGAAGGCATTACTAAAGGTGTCAAGGTCGTATTCTCCGATGAGGAGCCCATGAAGCCGCGCGAAGACATTACGAAAAAAATCGTACCTGCAAATGCACCGGAAATCCGGAAGGCGAAGCAGCCGCCTGCGAGCAATGCTTTTGTACCTCCGGTAGCAGGTCTGATCATGGTCAGTGTGGCCGTCAAGGATCTGTTGGAGCAGGCTGGCGTGTAGTTCTGTACATCATATCCGCGGTGTCACAGCCTGCTACAGCTCTTTTTGTTTTGAATAGCGCAGCCTGCTGCAACCAGATTGAACAACTTGCTGGAGGGTTTTGGTATGAAGAGTGGACTATGGTCCAGAAGTCTCGGTTTCAAACCCGAGCATCATTGGAAAAAGGAATTGGCCGCCGGTGCCATTTCTTATTTTTCCGTTGTGTATATTGTGATGGTCAATGCGACCATTTTGGCAGATGCCGGTATTCCTCTGCAAGGGGCGATGCTCGGGACACTGCTTACATCCATTATTGGCTGCCTGCTGATGGCTTTTGGCGGAAAATCTCCAATAGTCGTTGTGCCAGGGATGGGAATCAATGCCTTTTTCACTTATACACTTGTACACTCGATGAAGCTGAACTGGCAGGAAGCATTGATGGTGGTAAGCATCACAGGGATTTTATTCGCCCTTGTCGCATTTACATCTTTGTACAAGCTGATCAGTCAGGCCATTCCCCATAATTTACAGCATGGAATCACAGTAGGCATCGGCTTGTTTTTAACCTTTATCGGACTGCAAAAAAGCGGTATCGTGATTGCCCATCAAACGACTTTTGTAGCCATCGGTCATTTTAATGATCCCAAGGTGATCACGGCTTGTGCAACGTTGCTGCTCGCTATTGTGCTGTTCGTCCGCAACGTCCAGGGCGGGCTCTTGATCAGCATTCTGGCAGGAACCGGACTTGCTTACATATTGGGAGCTGTTGAGCAGGCAAGCACGGTGCGAACCTCTGAAACTGTGCGCCAGTATGGCCAATTGTTTGGAGAGCTTTCCATATCAGGCATCGTGTCGGTGGCCTTCTGGATCGCTGTTTTTCTCCTGCTGTTGATTGTACTGTTTGAAAATATTGGTATGATTACTGCGCAGACCAGCATGATTGGCCGACCGGAAACCTTTAAAAATAGCTTGCGTGTGCTGGCTGTAACCAATATTTTGGCCGGCATTTTAGGCAGCAGCCCGGCTGTAGCTGCGGCAGAATCGACGGCTGGCATTGCAGCGGGCGGACGCTCGGGCATGACACCGCTGGTAACGGCTATATTATTCGGGGCGACGTTTTTCTGTATCCCGCTGCTGGCTTACATTCCCGATAGTGCCATTGCCCCGGTGCTCATCATTATCGGCGGACTTATGGTGCAAAACGTGCGTGAGATGGATTTTAGCGATTTTACCGAGGCGTTTCCTGCATTTCTGATTATGGTGATGATGCCCTTTACCTACAGTATTGTAGATGGGATGGCTTTTGGATTTATTGCATATCCCATGGCCAAGCTAGCCGCAGGACGAGGCAAGGAAGTGCCTGTTGCACTGTATATCATTTCTGTACTGTTTGTGGCTAATTTTGTGCTTCATTCTCTGGTGTAGTAAACTCAAAGATAGGATGTACTGTTTATACCCGCGCAGCGCGCGGGTGTTGTTATTTGGATAAGTGTATGACCAGAACGGAAGTGAGGTTGATAGTTATGGGGAATGAGCATCATTTACAGGAAAGTGAACAACAGGACTGGAAGGAGGAAAATTCAAGCAAAAGACCCGATAAAGCTGGCATGGGCAAGTTTATCAAATTGATTGCAAGTGCACATCCGCCCAAAGCCATTCTCACCATTGCCCTGATCCTGACTCTGGTTCAGACGATGGCCGGTTTAATTGTACCGATGATGACCAAGGGACTGATCGACGGTTTGACCTTTTCTTCACTGAACCGGATGGTCATTGTTGGACTCATCGGCGCTTTTGTCCTTCAAGCTGTGGCTTCGGCGGTTTCGATTTATATGCTGAACTTTGCCGGGCACAAAATTGTCGCTAATTTGCGTAAACGTCTATGGTATAAAATTTTATCTCTTCCCATTCCGTACTTTGACCGGAATCGGTCAGGAGATACGATGAGTCGTGTCACCAATGATACGAGCTTGATTATGAACCTTATTACAGAGTATTTGGTCAATCTGGTTTCGAATGTGATTGCGATTATTGGTGGTATTGCACTGCTATTTTATCTGGATTGGGTTATGACGCTCATTATTATGGCCATTGTTCCGCTAACAGTTCTGATTTTGTTCCCGGTCGGGAGGAAAATGTATCGTATCTCTAAAAAGCAGCAGGATGAGATGGCTGATCTGACCTCAGTGCTGAGTCAGGTTATCGGCGAAATCAGGCTGGTGAAGGCCTACGGAACGGAAAGCAGAGAAGCAAAGGCCGGTGAGGACCGCATCTACCGGATGTTCCGCTTTGGTCTGCAGGAATCCCGTATTTTGGCTCTTATCGGGCCAATGTCGACCTTCCTGATGACAGCGGTGCTGGTCGTTATCTTGGGGGTAGGCGGCGTACGAGTGGCATCGGGCGTGCTGACTGCCGGGGATTTAGTAGCTTTTATTTTGCTGCTGTTTCAGGTGATTACCCCAATGGCACAATTCACGACCCTGTATTCACGTTTGCAAAAGGTAGTTGGAGCTACGGAGCGAATCCAGACGATTTTGGATCATGAAGAGGAACCACTGGAATTGAAACAGGAAGCGGCAAAGGAGAGCAGGGATATTGTGCTGCGTGATGTTGCTTTTTCCTATGTTGAAGGTGAAGAGGTTCTTCATCGTGCCAATTTGGTCATTCCGGCTAACCGTACAACAGCGTTCGTAGGTCCGAGCGGAAGCGGCAAATCCACCCTGTTTTCATTGTTGGAGCGCTTTTATGTGCCGAATAACGGAGAAATCTGTTATGGAGATGAACCGATATCATCCTATACATTATCCTCCTGGCGCTCCAAAATCGGTTATGTGTCGCAGGAAAGCTCGATGATGACCGGAACGGTCAGAGATAATATCACATATGGTTTGGGACGGGAAGCTGATTTGGAAGAGGTACGAGAGGCGGCCCGGATGGCGTATGCGGACACGTTTATAATGAATTTACCTCAAGGCTATGATACCGAGGTAGGGGAACGGGGCATGAAGCTGTCCGGCGGTCAGCGCCAACGGATTGCCATTGCGCGTGCGCTTCTTCGCAGCCCGGACATTCTCATGCTGGATGAGGCCACCTCTAGTTTGGACAGCTCATCCGAGCATGAGGTGCAGAAGGCACTGGCGAATTTGATGGAAGGACGAACGACGATTGTCATCGCCCACCGGTTGTCTACGGTCGTACACTCTGATCAAATTATCGTGCTGGACAAGGGCAGAGTGACGGGTGCAGGAACTCATGCCGAATTATTAGAGTCCCATCAGGTGTACCGCGAGCTGGCTCAAAAGCAGTTTGTAGAGATGAGAGAGAAGAGTATGGAGCATTAGTGGCCGCTTCGCGTGTGATTTGATCCTCCGATCGCTGTTGCCTCTGAATTCCTCTGATTGTAATGGGAACAAGGGTGGAATTCAGAGGCAAAGGCCCATACTTTTATGAAAGGACAGGGAAGATCAAGGGTAGAATGTTTTTCATTTTTCTAAAATCTTGAAAAAGAGGTTGTATAATGATATTTAACAAGGAATCAGGGAGCTTTTTGAAGCGGTATGACATACAGCATATAGAGCTGGCTAAAATGGTGCTAGACTAAAATATGACATTTTCGCAAGCGGCTGTATCGTGGGATAGAAAGGAATGGGGTCAAGAATGAGCAAGCCTAGAGTATTGGTCGTTGACGATGAAAACGCCATCAGGAAATTGATTAAAACGGTTCTTGAAGCCGATGGAATGGTTGTGTTTCAGGCTGAAAACGGCATGGAAGCCATGCGGATGATTAGCGAGGAGCCATTCGATCTCGTCCTCCTGGACATTATGATGGAAAATATTGATGGCTATGATGTGCTTGGTCAAACGCGTAATATGGGCATTCATACGCCAATCATTTTTCTGAGCGGGAAAAAAGAAGACACAGATCAGATCATTGGACTTGGACTTGGGGCAGATGCCTATATTACCAAGCCATTTAGTCCTCCTGTGCTTTGTGCTCTGGTAAAGAACCAGATTAAAAGATACCGCCAGCTTCAGGAATCTACACAACAAGCCTCACGAATTGCGTTGGGACCATTTCTATTCAATCATCATACCTATACGTTTCAAAAAAATAATCAGGAAATCGCATTATCATCAAAAGAATTACAACTCATGAAATTTTTTATGGAGCACCCCAATCAGGTCTTCTCGAAAGAACAGCTCTATCAAAACATATGGAAAGATACAGTTGTTGATAATAATACGATTATGGTCTATATCAGACACCTGCGGACCAAAATAGAGGAAAATCCCACGAATCCGAAATACATCAAAACTGTCTGGGGAATCGGGTATCGTTTTTCTGTTGATAGATAGATTAGTATACACGATCCAATTGCATACGTTCTCTTGAAAGCGCGCCGATGGACCCGGGGGGCTTTTTGAACATTGGGAGGTTTTCTTCCAGTACGTAAGTATCCATTTGAATTTCTTCTATGCATTTATGATGCAAGTTCCTTTTTTGTTTTCGAGTGACTAGTCAAAATACCACTTAATATAAAAGATAGCAACGAACCGGCAAAGCAAATAGCTGCAAAAATGCCCACGGCGGAAAAACCGTTAAAAGTCGCGTAAACCAGGCCTGCGATCCAAGAACCGATCGTTGTCGCAGCGTACATGATTGAATTGGCCAAGCTGGAGATCGTGCCGCGGATGGTCGGGTTTAATGAATTCAGCATTCCCAATATTAGCGGAAAAGTGATTCCCATGTTAACGAATATGAAAAAGTAAACACTTTCGAAAGCCGCAATCGATGGCAAGTGAGGCAAAACAATAAAACATGCGATAGAGACAAGAAAGCCCACAACCAGCGTATTGAAACGGTTTAACGTTTTGATCACATAGGCACCGCCGAAGCTCCCGACTATATTCCCGAGACCAAGAAAAAACATCACGTACCCCGCTTGATCAATTGAAAGATGAAAGCGATCCGTCACCCATTTTCCAATGAAAGAAAAGGCAGCAAAGAATCCGCATTGAAATAAGAAATGAGCGAGGAAAGCCTTTCTCGCCATTCGGCTATTCAATAATGGGATGTATCTGCTGAAAATCGGAGTCCTGGTTTTTTGCCCTTGATTCGGTTTCATTTCGGGCAAAGCATAGAAGATGAATACCGCTACCAATAATGCACATGCACCAATTGTAAAAAAAGGATAATACCAATGGGTTGAGGCAAGCAGACTTCCAATAGGGATGCCGAACGCTTGGGAAGCAGCCAAGCCTGCCATGACGATTCCTGATACTTTGGCGATTTTTGACGTTGGAAACAGAGCAGGGATCGAGGCCCAGACTTGAGGCGCCGTAAATGCTGCGCTGACTCCGGCTAAAAAACGGAAGAAGAACATCGACCAAAAACCTGTGGCAAAGCCGCATAACATGGTTGAAACCGAGAAGCAGACCATGCCGGAAAGCATTACTTTTTTGCGATCCCATCCATCGGAAAGCGGTCCAGCAATCAGTGCAAAAATGGCATAACCTAAAGCATAAGACCCCACCATCCAACCGGAATATTCAGTCGGGATATGAAACAAGTTCTGAAGAGTGGGGATGAGCGGAGAAATCAAAAACGTATCCGTACCGATAACAAACATGATGAGGAAGAATAAAGCAGTTAATTTGATCATTCTATTCACCCTTTGCAGTTAGTTCCATAGTTCAACAAATATTGAACTAATGAAGAAAAAAAGAATTTCTTTCTACAACGTATCCAGAAATCCGGGTAAGTAAGTTTGAAATGCCTCCAAATCGATGCTCATATACTTCGCTTGAGCTTCTTTTCGTACCTTGATCAATTTCGCCTCCTTTAAAGTACGCAAGTGATACGATGTATTCGATTTCGTAGTATCGCAAATGTGTCCTACTTCTCCACAATTCATCTCCTTCTTACTGGTGTAAAGAGCTCGTATGATGTCCAATCTTGTTTCATCAGCTAACGCCTTAAACATTTTGACTCTGAGCTCATCATTTATTTTTGTTTGAGTAGTCATAAAACTATTGTACTACGATATTGCTACAAATCAAGTCATAAAAGGGAAAATACATAACTTTGGAGGTCGGCATCACAATGCCTGACTATCTCAAATACGTTAAAAGCACTTACATTTTTCATGTGGTTCTTAAAAACATTTAAGGATTACTCAGAATACTTTAAGATCTTCTTTTTACAATTTAGTTATCCCGAATCATCTAATGAAAACGTTTTACTACAAAGTCTTGTAAACACCTGTGCTAGCGATTGGTTCGAGGATAAAACGCAGATTGATCATCTAGGAGGCGATCAAGTGGTTACTAATCATCTACAAGAAGCCGCAGAGCTTAAGCTACAGCCACGAACAGAGTCCAAATGGCAAAAGGTGTTGAATTACAAGATTGGAGGGGTCATTCCTGTAGGTCTGTACATCCCGTTTATGGCTGTTATCTACTTGCTGATGAACTCTGGAAAGCTCGAAAGTGATATGCCTGGGGCTGTATCTGTCATGGTATTGTATGGCTTTATTCTGGCGGAAATCGGAAAGCGAATTCCGATTCTAAAGGATATCGGCGGTGCTGCCATTATGGCAACGTTTGTCCCTTCTTACATGGTGTATGCTCATCTTCTCCCGCAGTCAGCAATTGATTCCGTTACTATCTTTATGGATAATACAAATTTCCTGTATGTGTACATCGCAATTGTTATCGCTGGCAGTATCCTTGGCATGAACCGGGAACTCATGATAAAAGCGGTCGTGAGATTGGCTGTCCCTTTGACGATCGGCTCCCTTCTCGGAACAGGCGTCGGTTTGCTTACAGGTGTGGCTTTGGGAATCCCTGCGTATGATACCTTGTTTTACATCCTTATCCCTATCATGGCGGGAGGCGTTGGTGAAGGGGCGATTCCACTCTCTATCGGCTACGCCCAAATTTTAGGTTCGACCCAAGGTGAACAATTTGCCATGGTTATTCCTGCGGTCATGTTGGGTAGCCTCTGTGCTATTATCCTGTCCGGCTTGATGAAAAAACTGGGGGATAGAAAACCAAAACTTACCGGCAACGGCACGCTGCTCAAAACAGGAGATAGCGATGTTTTAGGACTTGCAGAAGATAAAAACAAAAAACCGCTTGATCTTTACCAAATGGCTGCCGGAGCCATTTTAGCTATCGCATTCTTCATGGTAGGTACCTTGGCCGCTGAGCTAGTTGGTCTGCCTGGTCCGATTGTGATGCTCTTTGCGGCATTTCTGGCCAAATATTTTGGCTGGTTGCCCAAATTCCTTGAAGACGGAGCGCAACAGATGCAACGTTTCTTTGTGATCGCCGTAACGTACCCGCTCCTGCTTGCGGTAGGTGTGGCTAAAACACCATGGGAGGCACTGATTTCTGTAATTAGCCCTGCGTATTTCATCACCATTTTTGTAACTGTATTGACCGTGGTTGTGAGTGGATATTTTGCTGGTAAATGGATGAAAATGTATCCGGTTGAAGCTGCGATTATTACTTCTACCCGATGCAGCCAAGGCGGAACAGGGGATGTTGCGATTCTTTCTGCAGCCGATAGAATGGTACTCATGCCATTTGCCCAGGTATCCACACGTCTCGGTGGTGCAGCAACGGTAACACTCGCTATTTTCCTGCTGCGATATCTTACACACTAGGGCAGTGAAATCTTAAAAAAAATTAATAATTTGACAGGATACTTTAAGATCTTGTCATTACAATAAAGTTGTCTTGAGACACCATTTAGTAGACGCACGTGGATGACTGATATAATCGGAAGCAGACTAGCCCTAGCACTAGGGCTAGGGAATGATGGGCTACTAGCCGATGGAGATGGTAAAACAGGATGAGATTTCAACGAGAGATACTGTTTCATTATCGAAGCCATTTTTCATTCATCACGATGCTAGCTCTTCCGATTTCTTTTCTAGTTCTGCTGTGGATGGCCTACGGCTCGTATATGGACGGAGAGCGTACCGTAATTGAACAGCAGCAGCAGCAATTGCTAACGATTGCCAAGCTAAATAGCACGTCTATTGAATCCTTTTTCGACGAACAAATGCACACGCTGCAAATATTGGCAGGCAACCGGCAGATGGCGCTCGCCATAGCCAATAAGAATGAAGCTGTGATTGCCGAAGACCTATCTGCTTATTATACCGCCAAAAGAGATAGTATCTATCGGATTAGCCAGGTGAACCTGAAAGGGAGAGTGATACACACTTTTCCCAAGCGCAATCGTACGGATGCGATGAAAGCCTATGAATTAATCAAGGATGATATTCAAAGGGTGCTGCGAGAAAAAAAACCGTTTATCGCAAGTGCCAAGCTGGAGAAGCAAGGCCATTATATTGTGCATCTGTTTCAGCCTGTTTATCTCGATGGGAAACTTCAAGGTGCGCTGATCAGTGTGGTAAATCTGAACGCTGTGTATGAGAAGCTGTTGAAGCCGATTCGGGTGGGGACCAAGGGTTATATCCACGTCAAGGATCAGCAAGGCCACTATCTCATGCACCCGAGCGAAGAAAATATCGGGTTATCGCTATCAGCGATGAAAGCCAAACACCCGGGGCTTGATTACCGCGATCTGGAAAAACTGTTCAAAATGCAGCTCACCCAGGAACAAGGCTCAGCTTTCTACCATTCGTACTGGTGGGGCGACGAATTTTATACCAAGACGAAAAAGATTGAGGCATTTTCCCGTGTTCATCTCGGTGACTCGTTTTGGGTGGTTGCCGCCGCCATGAACTACGATGATGTGAGAGAACCGATTGCACAAAATCGAATTAAAACTATTGAGATTTTTTCAATGATCGTCCTGACGTTGGCTTGTGCCGTTTATATCATCATGAGGACGAAGAAAAATAAAGAGGCGCTGGAATACGAGACGAGGTATTTGCGGGAACTGCATAACAAAAATGAGCTGCTGAGAAAAAAGGATCTACAATTGCAGCACTCGCAGAAGCTGCAGTTGATCGGCACGCTATCAGGGGAAATTGCCCATGATTTCAATAATTTTCTAACTCCTATCAGAGGTTATGCAGAAATCATGCTTAGCAGTATAGAACCTACTGAAGAAATTTATGATTACGTCAGTGAGATTTATGATGCCTCGGAGAAAGCAAGAGTGATAATCGAGGAAATCCTGCTATTGAGTCGGCTGGAGAGTGGAAAGGTCAAGAAAAATGCTCCGGTCAAAGTTGAAGAGCAAGTCGAAGAGGCACTGGGACTCATAAAATCCTTCCTTTCGCCCAAAGTGAATGCTGTGTTCAACAAACGGGTAGATTCAGCCGTTATTTTTGCAAATAAAGTACAGATCCATCAAGTCATTATGAACCTGTGCAACAATGCCTATCAAGCAATGAAAACAACTGGTGGCGAACTAAAAATCATATTGGATTCCATTCCCTTGCAAGAGGTAAAAAAAATCCGCGAGAACGTCTTGGAAGTCAGCGATTACGTTACTTTATCTGTCTCCGATACGGGGAGAGGGATGAGTGACGACACCTTGCAGAAAATCTTTGATCCTTTTTTCACAACCAAACCGGCAGGAGAGGGTACGGGGCTTGGATTGTATATCGTCCAAAGCATTCTCGAAAAACATCAAGGATTTATTACCGTGGATTCGCAACTGGGCAAGGGGAGTACGTTTACGGTGTACCTGCCGAAAACGGCGTTTGTAGCAAAAGAGACCGAGATGAATATGAACCCTGTGTTTACTGAACAAAAGCGCATTCTTTTGGTCGATGATAAACAGCGTGTGTTGAAAGTGATGAGAAAAGGACTGGAATCGTATGGTTTCCACGTTGAGACAGAATCAGACAGTGTGGAAGCATTGCAGCGGTTTGAGAAGTCTCCCAACCATTATGATCTGGTCATTACGGATCAGACAATGCCTTATCTGACGGGTACGGAATTGGCTGAACGTATCAAGGTAATCAACCCAAGTATGAAGATCATCCTGATTACCGGTTATGTCGAGGATCATGTGGTGGCATACAAGGAGAGATTGATCATTGATGAATACATGTGTAAGCCTGCAGCAGGTTCAGATATGGCACAAATGATTTATAAGGTTCTGCAATCCTGAAGATGGAGAGTATCTCCCATCCAATTGGCAAAAGAGGTGTAGACATTGATTATTCAGCAAGTAGGTATGGCCGGTACACTGGAATCAAGCGATATCACGATTTCCATTGAGCCGAACGGGACGAAAGGTATTGAAATCGAGTTGATAAGTACCGTAGAGAACCAGTTTGGCAACCAGATTCGCAAAGTGATTTTCGAAACATTACAAGGAATGGGCATTGAACATGCATATGTCCGCGCGAATGATAAAGGCGCACTGGATTGCGCCATTAAGGCTAGAGTAATGACAGCCGTAAGCAGAGTGGTCGAGGGCGGCTGCCGGCCATGGGAGGCGGAATAGATGCAGAAACTGAGAAGGACCATGTTGTATGTTCCAGGGAATAACCCGGGGATGATCCGGGACGCCCATATTTATGGGGCAGATTCGATTATGATCGACCTGGAGGATTCCGTTTCATTATACGAAAAAGATGCGGCACGTTTGCTGGTTTACCAGGCTTTGAAAACCTTTGATTTCGGGGGAACCGAGGTGCTGGTCAGGGTAAACCCGCTCAATACGCCGTATGGCAGAGACGATTTTGAAGCGATTGTACGAGCGAAGCCAACTGCCATTCGATTGCCGAAAACGGAGACGGCTGATGACGTGATTGAGGCGGATGAATTGATTACCGAAATTGAACAAAAGATCGGCATGGAGCACGGGACAATCAAGCTTTTTGCAGCGGTTGAGAGCGGCAAGGGCGCATTGAATGCGGCGCAAATTGCGATTGCCAGCAAGCGACTTATCGGCATTGCCATTGGAGCGGAGGATTTTGTCACAGACCTGAAGACAACGCGCTCGCCAGAAGGCATTGAGCTGTTGACAGCACGAAGCCTTATATTATTTGCGGCAAGAGCTGCTGGCATTGCTGCTGTCGATACGGTCTACTCGGATGTAAATAATGAGGAGGGCTTTGCGAGCGAGGTGAAACTGATCAAACAGCTGGGCTTTGATGGCAAATCCATTATTAACCCACGTCAGATCGAGATTGTAAACCGCATCTATACACCAACAGAAGCAGAGATCAAAAAATCAAAGCGGATCATTGAGGCCAGTCTCGAAGCGGAGGCCAAAGGCTCAGGGGTAATCAGTCTCGACGGTAAAATGATTGACCGTCCGATTGTAGAACGTGCACGTAGAATACTTGACCTGGCGGAAGCGGCAAAAATAAACGTAGAGTAAGGTGGATGTTATGCTAAACGGTGCTGGGAGAGAAATTCCTCTAGTTATTGAGGGACTTGATGCGATAACTCCCTTTGATTGCAAATCGACTTACGGGCAATTTAAAAATACAGAGCGGTTAAAAGACCGCCAGCGAAATCCTGCCAAAAACAAAATCATGGATTCGGTAGAGAAAGCCATTGAAGCTACAGGCTTGCGTAATGGGATGACGATCTCGTTCCACCACCATTTCCGCAACGGGGACTTTATCTTAAATATGGTTATGGATCAAATCGCCAAAATGGGTATTCGTGATCTTGTTCTGGCAGCCAGCTCCTTGACGGATATTCATGCGCCGTTGGTAGAGCATGTACGAAACGGCGTCATTCGCAGAATCGAGACCAGTGGTCTTAGAGGCGAGCTGGCTCAGGCATATTCCTACGGATTGTTTGATATTCCGGTGACGATTAACTCTCACGGTGGTCGCGCAAGGGCGATTGCATCAGGGGAATGCCCGATTGACGTAGCCTTTTTGGGCGCCCCTTCTTGTGATGCATATGGCAATGCAAACGGAACTTCCAGCGTAAACGAAGCTCCATCGGCATGCGGCTCCCTGGGTTATGCGATGGTAGATGCACAGTATGCGCGCAATGTTGTGATGATCACGGACAATTTGGTCTTCTATCCGAACACTCCATTCGCCATTGCTGAAACGCAGGTGGATTATGTGGTCGTCGTGGATCGCATCGGTGATCAGAAAGGGATTGTCTCAGGAGCTACCCGTTATACCAAGAATCCGAAGGAACTGTTAATTGCCAAAAACGCGGCAGATGTGATTGAAGCATCCGGATATTTCGTGGATGGATTCTCATTGCAAACCGGCTCCGGTGGTGCTGCGCTTGCCACTACCCGATTTCTGCGGGAAAAAATGCTTGCCGCCAATATCAAAGCAAGCTTTGCGCTGGGGGGGATTACCCAACAAATCGTTGACCTGCATGAAGAAGGATTGATTAAAAAGCTTTTGGACGTGCAGAGCTTCGACCTGCATGCCGTAGAATCGCTGAGAAAGAACAAATTCCATCAACAAGTTAGTGCGGAATATTATGCAAGCCCTGAAAATATAGGTTGCGCTGCTCACCAACTGGATGTTGTTGTGCTAAGTGCGCTGGAGATTGATCTGAATTTTAATGTGAACGTAATTACCGGATCCGATGGGATTATCCGCGGAGCTTCCGGTGGACACTGCGACACTGCTGCAGGCGCTGCGGTATCCATCATCGTCGCCCCGCTAATTCGCGGAAGAATGCCTGCCATTCTTGATCGTGTAAATACCATTATCACGCCAGGTCATACGGTTGACGTACTGGTTACCGATCAAGGCATCGCGGTAAACCCTCTCCGCCAGGATCTCCTGGCTAGCTTCAAAGCCGCCAAGCTTCCTGTCTTTACGATCGAAGAGTTGCAAGAGAAGGCTACGCGGATTGTCGGCAAACCAGAGCCGATTCAATGGGAAGATAAAATTGTGGGTGTAATCAAATATCGTGATGGTTCCGTAATTGATGTCATTCGTCAAGTGAAACAAGGACGCTAAAATTATAAACCAAAAGGAGGAAGTATTGGGCAGCTGCTCAGTACAAACAAACTTATGAGTATAAAAGAAGCCGCCTTACAGGCACACCGCGCAAGAAACGGTAAGCTGGAGGTTACTGGGACCGTACCGGTCGTAAGTAAACAGGATTTAGCGATAGCTTATACACCTGGCGTTGCCGAGCCATGCAAGGAAATCGCCAAAGATAAGAGCAAAGCCTATGAATATACGATTAAAGGGAGCAGCGTGGCAATTCTGACGAATGGGACAGCCGTGCTGGGTCTGGGGGATATTGGCCCAGAGGCAGGGCTGCCTGTCATTGAGGGCAAGGCTTTGTTGCTCAAAGAATTTGGCGGGGTGAATGCGTTCCCTATCTGTATCGACAGCACCGATCCAGACGAGTTTGTGCGCACGGTTGAAGTGATCGCCCCGGGTTTTGGAGGCATTCATCTTGAAGACATCAAGGCGCCGGAATGCTTTTATATCGAGGACAAATTAAAAGAAAAACTGAACATTCCGGTTTATCATGATGATCAGCATGGAACGGCAGTTGCTGTGCTTGCAGGGTTATTTAATGCCTTGAAGCTTGTGGGCAAAAAAATGGAGGAGGTGCACATCCTCATCAATGGAGCAGGAGCTTCGGGTATTGCCACCGCCAAGCTATTGCTTGCTGCAGGAGTGAAGCATATGGTTCTGTGCGATATGAATGGCGCCTTGGTCGAAGGCGACACTTCTCTCAATGAACCTCAGCAGCAAATCGCCAAGCTGACGAATCGTGATAAGGAAACAGGCAGCCTTGCAGAAGTCCTAAAAGGCAAGGATATCTTTATCGGCTTATCGGTTGCAGATGTAATGACAAAAGAAATGGTGCAAGCCATGAGTACTGAAAGCATCATTTTTGCCCTTGCCAATCCGATTCCAGAAATTTTGCCGGAGGAAGCACACAAAGGCGGAGCAAGAATTGTTGCCACCGGCAGATCGGATTTTCACAACCAAATCAATAACCTGCTGGCATTCCCCGGTATTTTCAGAGGCGCGTTTGATGCCAAGGCCACAGACATCACAATGGAAATGAAATTAGCGGCAGCCCGAAGCATCGCAGCTTTGGTAACAGACGAGGAGCTTGATGATACCTATATCGTTCCAGATGCAATTGACAAAAGAGTAAGTGCAGCGGTTAGCAAAGCAGTAAAAATCGTCGCAGAACAAAGCGGTGTAGTAAGAAAATAAAGACATCGAGGAAAACGGTGATTATGATGGCTATGTGGATGGAACATTTGCGTGAAGAGATTTTAAATCCAAGCTCTAAAGACGCTCAAAGAGAGCTTCGCGATTTCCTCAAGCGCCAAGGTCTTGGAATAGACGATCAAATGGAATATACGATGGAAATTGTAGATGGCAGCGACATTGCCGCTACGGGTTCCTTTTCAGGCAGTGTACTGAAGTGCATTGCTGTAGATGATGCTTATAAAGATCAGGGGCTATCGGCACAAATCGTTAGCCATTTAGTGAGTGAGGAATACAGGCGAGGAAGGGATCACCTGTTTATTTATACCAAACCAGTAAATAAACACATTTTCAAAACTCTCGGCTTTTATCCAATCGTGGAGGAATCTGCCAAGGCTGTCTTGTTGGAAAACCGATGGGATGGTGTGCGGCAGTATCAGCAAGAACTTTTGCAGGAATCGGGCGATCTCGTACCTTCGGCTGCGATTGTCATGAACTGTAATCCATTTACACTTGGACATTTGCACTTAATCGAGCATGCAGCGGCAGCTTGGGAAAAGGTCCATCTTTTTGTAGTCTGGGAGGACCGATCCATTTTTTCATCAGATGTCAGGTACAGACTAGTGGAAGAAGGCGTAAGACACTTGGACAATGTGGTCTTGCACAAAGGCAAAGACTATATCATCTCGAGCGCAACGTTTCCTTCCTACTTTCTCAAAAATGATGAAGAGGCAGCAAGTACGTATATATCACTGGATTTAAAAATATTTAGCCAGTATATAGCTCCGTTGCTAAATATTCAAAAACGATATATCGGTGAGGAGCCAAGCTGTGTCTTGACCCGCAGGTATAACACGATCATGAAAAAATTGTTGCCTTCCGTTGGAATTGAGGTAGAGGAAATACCGCGACTGCGATGGGAAGGGGACGCAATCAGCGCCTCTGCGGTCCGCAAATATATCCATCTGGGTCAAATGGATAAAGTGAAACAGTTTGTACCGGACACGACCTATCAGTTTTTATTGTCCGTGGAAGCTGGGGAAATCATCAGGCGTATCAGTGAGATATCATAACATGTATTCGTATGAGGTTACCCTTGAGGAAATGCTACAGGCACGCGAAAACCGGGCAGGTAGACAAAAACAACTGATCGACAGGTACGCGTTACCTCTGATCAGTATGACGATCAATATCCCGGGACCACAGAAGTCCACTCCAACTAGTAAATACGTTTTTCATGAAGGTTATCGAATCTTGACGAGTCAACTGGCAGTGAACCAAATGACAGCGCTGCACAGTGAAACGTATAATCTGCCAACAGGTTCAGAAGCATATGTTGCCGTTCATGCTGACGCGCGAACATTGAAAAAGCTGGTCATTGCGATTGAAGATGGGCATCCACTGGGAAGACTGCTGGATCTGGATGTAATTGGACCCAATGGAAGGGCAATCTCCAGAGATGAACTGGGCTTGGACAAGCGAAAATGTCTCATGTGCGAGCAGGCTGCGCATGCATGTGGACGGAGTAGAGCGCATGCACTTCCCGAATTGCTGGGAGCTATCGAAGCACTAGTGGACAGTTATACGCAAAACCACATCAAGTAGTCAAACGAGCATGATCGTTCATCATCAATTAAAAAATCCAGAGAAAAAGGTTGTTAGTATGTATGATTGCAACTAGCCTATTAAGTAAAAGCCTTGGTCAACAGGCTGTTCTTGCGCTGCTAACAGAGGTTTCCGCCAGCCCCAAGCCGGGACTGGTAGACCGGTTTAATCGTGGCGCTCACAGGGATATGGACTTCTTTACGTTTATGTCTAGTGCGGCTGCACTTTCCGGCTATTTTGAAAAATGTGCAAAAGCGGGAGGTTCCTTTCATGGAGTGGATCTCCGTGTACTATTTGCGAATCTGCGACCCTTGGGACAGGAAGCCGAACAGGCTATGTTCGCCGCAACAGGCGGTGTGAACACACATAAAGGTCTTATTTTTTCACTAGGAATTATGTGTGCCGCCGCCGCGTATTGTTGTACAGCACAAGCAACTCCTAGCAGGCTGGATGAACAAGTCATTGGTGAGACCATTGCTCAGATGACCAAAGGTTTATGTGCGAGTGAGCTTGCATCCCTGAAAAAATCAACAGGCTTAACGGTCGGCGAACGATTGTATAAAGAGTGGGGCATGACGGGCATACGTGGCGAGGTGGAAGCAGGTTTTCCCACCGTGCGAGCGTATGCTCTGCCCGTCTATCGTGAGTTGAAGTCATCGCAACGATATCATGTGAATGATATCTGTGTTCAAACCCTGTTACAACTGATGTCTGTCAACGAAGATACGAATGTCGTTGGCAGACACGATCGGGAGATGCTAACCTATGTCCAGCAATATGCCAAACAGGCGCTAGAGGCAGGTGGTATCTTGTCAGATAGAGGTGTCGCCATGATTCATCAGATGAACGATGACTTTGTGCAAAGAAATGTTAGTCCTGGCGGCTCCGCTGATTTATTGGCAGTGACAATCATGTTGGAATATTTATGTCTGGCGCCACCTGCAATATAACGGTAATGTGGTTCATCCCTGGCCTAATTAAACGAAAAGGGCTGCCCCGAAGTGATATGTTCCCCTTACGACAGACAGGTTAATTCGTAAAACCTGCTGCTGTAAGGTTTTTTTTATGTCAAGGCAACCACATCGTTCACTTGAAAAGTATGTAAACTTCGCTGAACCGGAGAGAGGGAAATTTGGGTTTTTTCATATGTGAAAACAGGCGCATTTAAGAAAATAGGGTTGGATTTTTATGGATATATATGTTATGATTATTTTTCTTTTTTGTGTCGAAGCAAGTGAAGAGATGCAGAAATCGAGACTTGATACTCTTAGGAGGTAACTGAAATGAAAAATGAGTTTCAAAGTGCCTATCAAGAAGAACAGCACAAGCTGTCGCTTGCTATGGAGGAAATTGATCGAAGATTAGAACGGCTTCGCAATACGCCGGTATACACCGGGCATGATTTTACCGAGCAGGTGCTGGAATCCGCACGTGAGGAAAAACGTCAGGCATTGGCCAAAAGCGCACAGGAGCCATATTTTGGCCGCATGGATTTTGACGAGCGTGGAAGAGGGCAGCGCAAACAGCTGTATATCGGTAAAGTCGGCGTAGAGCGGGAAGAAACGTCGGCGTATCCGCTTGTGATTGATTGGCGTGCACCGATTGCCAGCTTGTTTTATTCGTTTACAGGTGGAGAAGAAACCGCTTCGTACGAGGCTCCCGAGGGAACGATTGAGGGTCTGGTATATCTGAAGCGCAACGTGGTCATCCGTAAAAGAATGCTGGAACGGGTCGCCGATACGTACAATCGTGAGAGCGACGAGCCTGCTGTCTCCGATGAATTTCTCGTGTATCGTTTGGGAGAGAACAAGGATAATCGTCTGCGGGATATCGTATCTACCATTCAGGCCGAGCAGGATCAGATCATCCGAGCGGCTAAAAATACAGCCCTCGTTATTCAAGGGGTGGCTGGAAGTGGCAAGACGACGGTAGCGCTGCATCGTCTCGCATTTTTGCTTTATCAGTATAAGGATCAAGTGTCGGCGGACAAGATGGTCATTTTTGCACCAAACCATATGTTTCTCGATTATATTTCAGATGTGCTTCCAGAGCTGGGGGTCGGAAATATTCAGCAAAGCACATTTGCAGACTGGGCACTCCAGTTGCTGGGGCTCGATCTGCCTCTGGCAGACCCTGCCGAAACCTTATCCTATTGGTTTGAGGGCGACCACCTGAGAACGGAATCTATGGATGAGGCGCCGGGACGATTCAAGGGTTCGATTCACTTTATGAAGCTGCTTCAAACTTTTGTGGAACGGCTGGAGCCCATATCGGTGCCGGACGGCGATTTTTCTCCATGGGACGGGGCGGTGCTGCCGCGAACTGAGATTATGAATTGGTTCAATGAGGAATACAAGCCATACCCGCTCGCGAAGCGGAAGGAGCGTGTGCTTGCAAGAGTCCATCGCTGGATTGAAATGGAGCTGAAAAAGTCGCCTTCGGCGGCTGCGCTCAAGGAACGCAAGAAAAAAGCAGGGACCCGTGAAAAGGCATATGCTAAAAAATGGCCTCAATACGACGCACTCACGCTTTACAAGCAGCTTTTTCAGACAAGCAAAGGATTGCCTGCAGAGACAGCCGCGGAAATGAAGGCTTCTTTGCCGGCAGCGATTTTCAAGACCACACAGTCGGACCTTCGAAAACAGGTGATCCGCGAAGAGGATTTGACTGCTTTGGTCTATCTTCATGTATTGATTCATGAGGTAGAAGCGTCGCAACGTTTTGACCATGTGGTGATTGATGAAGCGCAGGATTTTTCACCTTTTCATATCGCATTGCTGGATTTGTTCGTAAAAGGGCATTCGTTCACGATTTTGGGCGATTTGTCGCAGGGGATTCATGAATACCGCGGCGTACATGCATGGGAGGAAATGAGCTCTCTTTTTGCACCGGAACATACGGCTTATTTTGCACTTACCCGAAGTTATAGATCAACCTTGGAAATTATAGAATTTGCAAATACGATTTTGGAGCAGGGGGTTCGCGGCGACATCACAGCAGTTCCGGTATTTCGCAGCGGCGATCCGGTGCGTACCGTGCCTTATGACACAGCGGGGCGTGAACAGCATTTGCTTACTGCTCTCAGAGAGCTTTCTGCCAAGAACTATCGGACTGTGTCTGTACTGACACGTACCTTGAAAGAAGCTGTGAAATTACATGAAGTTTTCATAAGCGCAGGGCTGGATGTCCATTTGATTGATGGCGGCAAAAAGCAATATGAAGGCGGCTTGTCCGTTCTGCCTGTGTATCTCTCCAAAGGGCTGGAGTTCGACGCAGTCGTTGTAGCGGACGCCGACCATAAGCATTATGGGGAACTGGCATGGGATGCCAAGCTGTTGTATGTGGGATGTACCCGTGCGCTCCATGAGCTGTGGCTCATGTATGCCGATGAGCTTCCAAGTTATGTGCGGAGGCAGCCGGAGTAAGAGGGACACGCTGTAAAAAATCAGTTGTGCTATAACATAAGATTTCGGTTCACCATTGTGGTGGATACTATGGAAAGTATGCTAGTCTGAGAACAGCCGCGGAATTCATTTTGTCCAGGGCTGTTCTTTCTTGTTATGTGGGGAGACTTGTAGAAGTGGAGCTTGTACCATGACCATGCAATCTGCAACTTGTTTGCGGGTATGGTAGAATAAGAGGCGGTTCATAGCGTTTCAATTCAATTGATGATGTGAATTTTCAGTTTTTTTAACTGTGTGGTCGAATATGATCAACAATGCTTTCCAAGCGGTATTCGTCCATATAACCATAAGGAAGTGAATAAAATGGACTTGTTTTCATATTCTCAGGAGTCGACGCCAAGCAACCGTTTGCTTGCGGATCGCCTGCGTCCTACCTCGCTGGATGAATATATTGGACAGGAGCACGTCATCGGTCCGGGCAAGCTGCTGCGCAGAGCTATAGAGGCGGATCAGGTTTCTTCTATTCTGCTGTATGGACCGCCGGGGTGCGGCAAAACAACGCTGGCACATATCATCTCACAGCATACACAAGGTGATTTCGTCCGCCTGAATGCGGTAGATGCATCTGTGAAGGACGTAAGAGAAGTCATTGACCGTGCACAAATGAATAAATCCATGTACGGCAAAAAAACGATTTTGTTTCTCGACGAGGTACATCGCTTCAACAGCTCACGTCAGGATGCACTGCTGCCTGCGGTGGAAAAGGGAACGATCGTGTTCATCGGCGCCACGACCGAAAATCCCTTTCACTACGTGAACGGCGCCTTGATGAGCCGTTCTACGTTGTTTCAGCTTGAAGCGCTGACGCAGGAGCATTCGCTGGCTGCAATGCGCCGCGCCTTGGGCGATGCGGACAAGGGGCTTGGCTATATGCGGCTTCAGGTGGACGAAGCTGCGCTGGATCACATCGCGTCCATGGCCAACGGCGATATCCGCCGTGCCTTGAACGCGCTGGAGCTGGCGGCGCTCACGACACCTCCGCTGGCAGACGGCACGGTTCACGTGACGCTGGAAGTCGCGGAGGAATCCATCCGCCGCCCGACTGTCAAGGCAGACGAGTCCACGCAGTATGACGTGCTGTCTGCCTTTCACAAAAGCATTCGCGGCTCCAGCGACGCGGCGTTGTTCTGGTTCCTGTACGCCGTGGAGAAGCTTGGCATGGACCCGATGACCTTTATTCGCCGCCTCATTGCGGCGAGCAGCGAGGATATTGGCCTGGCGAATCCGCAGGCGATGGTACAGGCGGTAAGCGCGCTTGAAGCCTATCGCAATAACGGCTGGCCCGAAGCCAGGCTGAACATTGCCCAAGCCATTTTGTTCGCTGTGGAAAGTCCGAAATCGAATGCTGTATACACGGCCATTTCACGGGCTATGTCGGCGATGGACGATATCAAATCGGCCGAGGTGCCGCTGCATTTGCGCGATGCACATTACAAAGGCTCGGAAAAGCTCGGACATGTTGGGTATCAATACCCGCACAATTATCCGAACCATTATGTGAAACAGCAATATTTGCCTGATTCGATAGCAGACCAGATCTTTTACCAGGCTACTGAGCAGGGGAACGAGTCAAAAATCAAACAAAACCAGCGGTGGCGTGAAGCACAGTCATAGGATGCATGCTGTAGACAGACGTGCGGCGTATATGGATTGGATATGATGACACCGTGATTCTGCATGAGTGAAAAAGGGGATAAAAAAATGAAAGACATGCTATTCGTTGCGGCAGGCGGAGCGCTCGGGACCTCTGCCCGCTACGGCGCGCAATCACTGCTGCCTGCGGCCGGGGCGGATTTTCCACTTGGCGTGATGCTGATCAATTGGGTCGGCTGCCTGTTCTTGGGCTGGTTCTTTACGGTTACCTTGCGGTCCTGGCGGATCAGGCCCCGCCTGCGACTGGCCATCGGGACGGGCTTTACAGGTGGCTTCACTACGTTTTCCACCTTTGCAGTCGATGCTGTACGCCTCACCGTTCATGATCGTATGCTGACGGCTGTGTTGTACCTGCTGTTTAGCGTAGGCGGCGGTCTGTTTTTGACGTGGGCAGGTATCCGTCTAGGTACAAAGATGACGCAGGCTACGCCCAAAGAGGAACGATTATGATCTGGTGGGCAGCGGCAGGCGGGGTTGCAGGTACACTGGCAAGATATGGGCTTGGCCTGTGGGCCGGCAAGAGGTTGGGCACCGCATTTCCGTGGGGCACGTGGATCATTAACGTGAGTGGTTCATTACTGCTGGGCTGGCTGTATGGCGAATTTACACAGCACCATTTGTCACCTGCACTCTGGATGCTGCTAGGAACAGGCTTTTGCGGCGGCTACACGACCTTTTCAACATTCGGCTATGAATCGCTTCAATTGATGGAGCGTGGAGAATACCGGCGCATGGCTGCGTATGTATTCGCTTCTTTGGTAATAGGAGTTGCTGCCGCGGCTATCGGATATAGACTCAGTTAATATACTTATAATTCCCCGCATGCAGACTGCAAAAGGAAAAAAAGCCTCCGAATCCAGACTGTGGCATTTTCGGCCGAGGTCGGTTTCGAAAGCTTTTTTATGAGGCATGTTTCACCAAATGTGGATTTAGCGCAGCGCTTAAGAAGCTAATTTTTATCCCGTTCTTTATACAGCTGAGGCAAGAGGGCTTCCAGTTCTGGCCTTGGATCAGGATCGGACAGCTTCATATCCTCCAGCGTTTGGACCGCAATTCGCAAAACGGTATAATCCCTGTACCAACGGTGATCCGAAGGAACAATATACCAGGGAGCTTGCTTGGTTGTGCTCAGCTCCAGCACGTCCTCATAATATTGCTTATATTGCTTCCAAAATTTTCGCTCCTGCAAATCACTTGGATCAAGTTTCCAGTTCTTGTGGGGCTTCTCGATCCGGTCAATCAGCTTTTCCATCTGGAACTGTTTGGAAATATGTAAAAAGATTTTCACTACCTTTACACCACTATCCAGCAGCAACTGTTCAAAATGTTTGATATGTTTCATATTCCGTTTGGCCTGCTTATCGGATACCTGACCGTGAACACGTGTAATCAGTACGTCCTCGTAATAAGAACGGTTGAATGCTGCGATGTATCCACGTCCCGGAATTACACTGTGGGCACGCCACAGAAAATCATGACTTAATTCCTCAGCCGTAGGTGATTTAAAGCTATGGACAGTCACCCCTGCCGGATTCAGGTTCGTGAATACCTGCCTGATCACACCATCTTTTCCGCTGGAATCCATCCCCTGAAACACAAACAAAACGGCTTGTTTCTTTTCCGTAAATAATTTACTTTGCAATTCCGCGAAGCGCTCCTTCAATTGATCCGTTTCCTCCCGGACTTCTTCTTTATCCTTGATCCCCGCCGTATTTTTGGGGTCCCACTCTTTCAAAGAAACTTTTTTACCCGGTGTCAGCATTCCTAATGAATCAGACATAAAGGCACGCTCCTTTTCAATTGAAGTATGATATCTTGTCTTCATCATATACCCAAATGGGAGGGTTATCAAAAACCATATCATTTGCTTGAAGGTCATGAGAGGCTAGATTATTTTAGAGAAATTTATGAATTGGAAAAGACAGATTGTAAATGAAGTGCACACCTGCTGGAAATAAATAAACAAATGGCCCATGGCCGGATTCGTGTAGAATGAAAGTTCTCACACCCCATTTGCGTGGCCACGTTCATCGAGCGCAAAACGCGCCTGTACACCGCCATTCGAATGCCTGACCGTACGGCTTTGTCCATGGAGATTGCTTTTGGTGTAGCGGTCTGGGCAGTATCCTGCAAAGGTGTTCCAAACCGCTACGGTTGACCGTGGTAAAGAATTTGCCTGTTGTGCTAGCCTGGAAGCCACTCATGGCGTACAGGTGTATTTTGCAGATCCTTATTCCTCCTGGCAACGGGGTTCGAACGAGAACGCCAATGGCCTCTTGCGAGAGTTCTTTCCTAAAGGAACGGATTTCGCTCAACTTACGGACGAAGCCTTGGAGAAAGCTCTCCCCCTGATTAATCATAGACCCCGAAAATGTTTGGGGTGGAAAACCGCTCACGAATCCTTTTCAGAGGAGCTGTCGCACTTGGCTTGACAATCTGTCTTTATAAAAAAGTCGTCTCCTCCAAATCCGGAGAGACGACTTTTTTAATTCTTGCTGCGCTAACGCAAACGAGTCATTCATTTAAACCATTTCAGGCTGAAGCTTTTCAACCTTATCAATGGTTCCGCCGCCGAGGCACCGTTCCCCATCATAAAACACGACAGCTTGTCCTGGGGTAATGGCTTTTTGATGTACATCGAATACGACGTGTACGGTTCCATCCTCAAGCCATCGCAGGGTAACTTGCTGGTCGGGCTGGCGGTAGCGGAACTTGGCTGTGCAGCGGAATTCACTGGTCGGACGTGCATCTGCGCCTTCAATCCAGTTTACATCAGTTGCAATCAGACCGGTGGAATACAGGCTGTGGTGACGATCCCCCTGTACCACATACAAAATATTTTTCTCCAGATCCTTATCGGCTACGAACCACGGTTCGCCTGAACCTGAACCGCCAATGCCCAAGCCTTGTCGTTGACCCAGTGTATAGTACATCAATCCGTCGTGACGTCCTTTGACTTCACCGGTAGCGATATCTACCATGTCTCCGCCTTTTGCTGGCAGATAGCCGCTTAGAAACTCCTTGAAATTACGTTCGCCGATAAAGCATACGCCCGTGCTGTCTTTCTTCTTGGCCGTGAATAGTCCGGCAGATTCCGCAATTTTGCGAACTTCCGGCTTCGGCAAATGGCCGATCGGGAACATGGCACGGGACAGCTGTTTTTGGCTTAACGCATTCAGGAAGTAGGTCTGATCCTTGTTGCTATCCACACCTCGTAGCAAAGAAAAGCGGCCGTCTTCTTCCACAACCCGTGCATAATGTCCAGTAGCAACATAATCTGCTCCCAAATCCAGCGCCTTATTCAGAAACTCGCCGAATTTAATTTCACGGTTGCACATGACATCCGGGTTAGGGGTACGTCCAGCTTTATATTCATCAAGAAAATAGGAGAATACTTTATCAAAGTACTCTTTTTCAAAATTGACGGTATAGTAAGGAATGTCGATCTGTTCACAGACGCGGCGAACGTCTTCCGCATCCTCTTCAGCCGTACAATGGCCAAATTCATCCGTGTCATCCCAGTTTTTCATGAAGATGCCGATTACGTCATAGCCCTGATCCTTTAGCAGCAGCGCGGTAACGGATGAATCGACGCCACCGGACATTCCGACGACGACACGGGTTTCATGATTGGCTTTTGCCATGGTCATCACCCAATTCTTTCAGTATATTGTAGAACCCACCTATTGTAACACAAACGATATTAAGATACGATGTTTGGACAAACTAACGACAAGGCGTACGGCGAAAGAAAGCTGTATAAAACGGGTTAAAGCCGTTCCAAATCACTGGAAAGCAACTTTTACTAAGATCGTAACTGTAATGTTTCCCTTTACTTGCCCTAATATGTTAACATAAGCGGAGGGTTAAGATCGGAATAGAGAGGTTTATATCACCAATTATTCCGCGTGTTTAACGGAATTGTTACTATAAGTGAGGTGGCACAATTGAAAATATCGACGAAAGGCCGTTATGGCCTAACCATTATGATGGAGCTTGCTGCCAAGTTTGGCGAAGGTCCAACTTCTTTGAAAAGTATTGCCGAAAAAAATCAGCTTTCCGAGCATTATCTGGAACAGCTTATTGCACCTTTGCGTAATGCAGGTTTGGTAAAAAGTATCCGTGGTGCTTATGGCGGTTATATTCTTGCGAATGAACCGGCAGGAGTAACCGCAGGAGATATCATTCGTGTACTCGAAGGCCCGATTTCTCCGGTCGATTTTACGGAGGAAGATGATCCGGCCAAACGCCAGCTTTGGCTGCGAATTCGTGACAGCATTGCAGAAGTGCTGGATTCCACTACCCTGAGGGACTTGATCACATATCAGGAACAGGATGAATTGGATAACTACATGTTTTACATTTAAAGTTAATAAATAAAGAAAATGATTCGCATCTATTCATTGAAAATCCTGTTGTGCAATCCGATAGTATCGGTAACACTCTACTGCTACGCTGGTGGGGTGTTTTTTTCTTGTTTAATAGATAGGGGGCGTTTGGACGTCTGAGCTTATCCAACATGAAATTAGAGTAGCAGACTTAATCACTACATGAAACGGTAAAATCCCAGAACGAGCACGCAGGATAATTCCCATCGCCCAAGATCGGCAAGATTTATTATTGCTACTTTGTATGCCTCAATATACAATTGAAGGAAGTGGCTGATGAGCCCCACTAAGTCATCAAGTGCACTATGTTCAAAAAAAGTATACAATTGAACTTCGGCAATACTAAGAACAAGATGTTTTATATTTGAGGTGGATGAACATGAGCAGAATTTATCTGGATCATGCCGCATCGACTCCTATGCATCCTGAGGTTGCGCAGACTATGATGGACATTATGACCGGCCAATTCGGCAACGCTTCGAGCGTTCATGCCTTTGGCCGGGATGCCAAGCGCATTGTCAGTGGTGCGCGGGATGCCGTTGCGGCCTCTTTAGGCTGTAAGCCTGAAGAAATCATATTTACGAGCGGTGGGACAGAAAGCGATAATCTGGCCCTGTTCGGGACAGCTACGGCAGATGGTCGTACTTCCGGGCACATCATTACAACCGCGATCGAGCATCATGCGGTGCTCCATGCTTGCGATGAACTTGAAAAAGCGGGATATGAGGTAACTTACGTTCCGGTCAACAGCAAAGGGCGTGTGAACCCTGCGGATATAAAGACTGCCATTCGGCCCGATACGTTTTTGATCAGCATGATGTATGCCAACAATGAGGTGGGTGTGATCCAGCCGATTCATGAAGTAGGGCAGATTGCAAGAGAACATGGTATTGTGTTCCATATAGATGGAGTACAAGCTTTCGGCCATGTTCACATCGATTGCCAGAGCCTTCCGATTGATTTGCTTAGTTTATCGGGTCACAAGATTAATGGTCCGCAAGGGATGGGAGCGCTGTATGTTCGTCAGGGTACACGCCTTCAGCCGCTATTGCATGGAGGACTCCAAGAGAAAAAACGCCGCGCCGGTACCGAAAACATCGCGGGAATTGCCGGTCTGGCAAAAGCTGCGACACTGGCCAATGCTTCAATAGAGGAGCGCTGGACTCATGATGCAAAGCTTCGCGAGACTTTGCTTAAAGCATTGGAAGACACGTTGGGAAGCGATGCTTTTGTGATCAATGGTGATCCAGAGCATTCTCTCCCCAATGTCCTGAATGTTAGCTTTCCGGCCATCGGTACAGAAACCATGCTGATGAATCTCGACATGGAAGGAATTGCAGCGGCCAGCGGCTCTGCTTGCACGTCCGGATCTCTGGAGCTGTCGCATGTACTGCAGGCGATGAATCTTCCTGAAGATGTTTTGAAATCAGCGATTCGTTTTAGCTTCGGTTTGGGTAATACTATGGAAGAAATGGAATACACGGCCCGGAAAATTGAAACCATCTGGAAGCGGCTGCGTACTAGGTACTAGGATTATCTCCGCATTTACAAGGAAGGGAGGGCGGTTTTCCATTTCATTGCATGAACGGAAGCAAGGTCTGACAGGCATGTACGAACAGGACCGCACCTTCGTTCTGATTTGCAGAATGAGGAGGTACCCTAATTATGAAGCTTCAGGATATGATCGGGCTTGCCGTTTTTGATGTGGAGAACGGGAAGCAGATTGGTAAAATACATGATTTTATGGTGACTGCTGATTGGAGAATTACGGGGATCGAGCTGGAAGGCAAAGGTCTTTTTTCTTCTCAAGTGAAGGTTGTTGCTTGGAATGACATCGTTGCGTATGGTGAAGATGCGATCATGATCCGTAATCAGCAGGCTGTACGTAAAATGGAGGTCGGTGAGATACAACATACGTACTTGCTTGGGCCCGGTAAACTGAAGGATTTATCCGTGCTGACAGAGGAAGGGCTTATGCTCGGGCACATCTCGGATGTTTATTTTAACAAGGAAATGGGCAATAACATAATAGGCTTGGAAATCAGCGATGGTTTTGTATCGGATATTATAGAAGGGCGGAAATGGCTGCCCTGCACCGAAGATATGTCCATCGGGGAAAATGCTGTTATGGTACCCCCGTTAAGCGAGCAGCGTCTGGAAAAAGCCATATATTCTGTTAATAGATAGGGTGAGTTTATTGAGATGTCCGAATTGTAATTCCAAAGATATCGGCAAAATTGGTTCCCATCAATTTTATTGCTGGGGATGCTTTATCGAACTTCAGGTAAATGGTGAAAAGATGTCCGTCTACCAAGTAGAAGAGGATGGAACGCTCAGCTCGTTGGATGACCTGTTCTTTGGAGATGAGATGGTGCAACAGGAATTGCCGCAGATTCATGCTTCTTCTTAAGCTTTGCACATGGAGCGGACAGGCTGTTTACGATGGAGCAGCCTCTACCCATGGCTTGCAATATAACGAATGGGCAGATAAGGCTTGATAAATATAACGAAGAGGGTGACTCCCCGCGGCTCTTATTGGCCCGGGAGTCACCTTCTTTTATAACCACAGTTTTACAGGGATAACCCATGCTACAGTTTAAAGCGTTTGACCTCTTCCAGCAGCAGATCTGCGTGCGAATCGAGTTTGGCGGAAAGGGTGGCAATATTGTTCATGGCATGGCCCTGTTCCTGCACGGAGGAAGCTACTTCCTCGGTAGAAGCTGCGCTTTGTTCAGAGACGGCAACAACGCTGGAGATGACGTCAGAAATATGTCCGGCATTCACACGCAGATGATCTGACGCAGCGGAGACGTCCTCAATTTGAGTAAGCATATGCTGTGAAGCTCCCCGGATGGATTCAAATGCCTGTCTCGTTGCGATAGCAGCCTGCTCCTGTTCCACAGTTACTGCAAGAGCCTTCTTCATTTCCTCTGCACTTCGTACTCCCGCAAGCTTGATCTCTTCCAGCTTATTCATAATGCTGTCACTGGAACTGCCCGCTTGTTCAGCCAGCTTTCGTACTTCCCCCGCGACGACGGCAAAACCTCGTCCGTGCTCCCCGGCCCGTGCTGCTTCGATTGAAGCATTGAGAGCCAACAGATTGGTTTGTGCGGCGATATCGTGGATGGCCCCGGCCAACCGCTCAATGTCCTGCGTTTTTAGCGTGAGCGAGTCAACCGCCTCTCCAGCCGCAGTCGTTGTTTGTCTGGATTCTGCCGCCAGCTTCGCTTGACGTTCTGCTGTTTCATAGCCTGCCAGCACGGCAGAATCGGTCTCGAACACGGCAGTTTGGGTTCGTTTGACACTTTCGCCTATCTGGTTGATGGAGTCTGTCATGTGTGTCAGCTTCTCCGAACCGGAATACACGGCCTCAGCCTGATCGCTTGCTCCCTGGGCCAGTTCCTGAACGGCGCTGGAGATTTGTGACGCGATCGTTCCCGTATCTTTGGCGTGCTGGTGCATATCATGCGAAGCTGAGCTGACATCGGCAGCTGTATCTGCTACCTTGCGCAGCAGGTTAGAGAGATTATCCGACATGAGATTAAAATCCGTACCCAGGCTGGCGATTTCATCTTTGCCCTTAATATCTACGCGTGTTGTCATATCCCCTTCAGCGACTCGTTTGACATTCATTTGCAGCTTCAGAATCGGCTTGATAAAGCTGTTTGCTGCCCAGACCGCCAGCAGCATGGCAACGACGAAAATAATGGCAACGGCAATGATCAGTTGGTTGCGAGTAGAGTAATACTCCTGAAAAGCAATATCTTTTGAAATCGACAATCCTACAATCCAGCCTGTACTAGGCATCTTTTTAAAGTAAAGCTGACGGTCACTGCCATTGTAGCTGTAATCTGCTTTACCCGAAGAAGCGCTCAGCAGCGTTGCAGTAGATGAACCCAGTTCAGGCGTGTCCTTGAGATTTTTGCCAGCCAGCTTGTTATCTGGATGGGCGACGACAACTCCATTTTGGTCAATCAAAAATGCATAGCCCAATCCGTTCAGATTAATGTCTTTAATGATTTTGGTCATATCGTTTAACAAAATATCCTCGCTGACCACCCCGATGATGGAGCCGTTGGAATCCTTGAGAGGGTGGGCAATTGAGACGGTGAAATTGCTGCTGGCCGCATCAATATACGGGGAGGAATAATAGATATCCCCTTTGGCTATGGTATCCTTGTACCACGGACGGGTACGAGGATCATAGCCTGCTTCAAACCAGCCTGAGCCATCCCAGTAGGTTCCATCCTCAAAGCCTGCATAAATATTGGAAATGTTTTGATCCTTATAGTGTTGGAATGCCGTTTTCAGGGATGTTACCTTGGCATCCGAAGGAATGTCACTCGATTGGAGTTCTGCTGATAGTGTTTCGATAATTTGGGAGTTCCCGCGCGTCCATCCGTCGAGTTGGTTGACGGTTTCGGAGGCTTTGCTGCTCATTAGTTCTTGGATATCATGGTTAGCCTGATTTTTAATGCTTGTCATGCTAATGACAGATAAAGGTCCAGCCGCTACGACCACAATGCAAGTAAAAAAGAGAATAAGTTTCATTTTCAAGTTCATGTAACGACCTCCGGTGATTCAGAAATGTGAAAATCTTTAGTTCTTTGTACTTATATCGACAGATGGCATGATTTTGTTAATGGTAAATCCAAGACTCGGGGGAAGGATTAAAGCATAGATACAAGCATATACTTAAATAAGGCTAGTCCGGTAAGGGGGCACAGTATGGAGCAATTAACGAAGAATAGGCTGTTCCGGTACGGGATATGGACGCTGCTGGGACTTGTCATTTTATATTTTATCTGGCTGCTGAGACCTTTGTTTTTTCATCTGTATGATTTTCTAAAAACGATCATTGCTCCATTTGCGGTAGCGATGATTATTTCCTATGTGCTGAATCCAATTGTCAATATGCTTGGCGGTCGCAAGGTGCCTCGAAGTGTGGCTGTGCTGCTTATTTATGCTGTATTTTTGGCCAGCCTCGTTGTCATTTTGATGAATCTGATCCCGATGTTCATTGAGCAGCTGGATGAGCTGAATGAGCATCTGCCCGAGCTGACCATGCACGCACAGGGAATCATGTCGAATATGGATAACGGCATTTTGCCGCTAGGGGTACGAACCGGTATGAACCAATGGTTTTTCCAGCTGGAAAACCGGATGGCCACGGGGATTTCCAACTTTATGGACAACATCGGTGGAATGATCAACATGCTGTTCAATGTGTTCATTGTGCCGTTTCTCATTTTTTATATTTTAAAGGATTTTGAAGTGTTTGAGCGAACGATTGTATCTTATCTCCCGCGTTCCCGCCGCAAAGCGATTGTAACCGTGCTTAAGGAGATTGATCAGGCCCTTGGCAACTACGTCAGGGGACAACTGCTGGTATGTGTCATTATTGGCGTGATGGCTTACATCGGATATGTGCTCATTGGCATGCCTTATGCGCTGCTGCTGGCAGGAGTGGTGGCGATTTTTAATATCGTTCCTTATTTGGGTCCTTTTTTGGGTGCTGCTCCGGCAGTCGTTATGGCTTCTACCGTTTCATTAAAAATGGTGTTGCTGGTCGCTGTCGTTAACACCTGTATTCAAGTGCTGGAAAGTAATGTCATTTCACCTCAGGTGGTTGGACGAACTCTGCATTTGCATCCGATCTCAATCATATTCGCCCTGCTGGTGGGTGGGGAAATAGCGGGAATTACCGGTCTGATTTTGGCTGTGCCTGTAATGGCAGTATTGAAGGTGGCGCTCCAGCATTTTTTTGCTTATTATGTGAAGCGTAAAACGATCTGATTTTGTATCTTCTCCACATGGCTCCTGTCGGAAATCGCGTTGACACGGCTAAATGACACAGATATACTAAAATGAGTATGTTTAAATGTGTTTATCCAGTAGGGAAGGCTCATTTCGGAGTGCAGGCTGAACCCACCGGGATGCTCCCGTTACCAGTGAAAACAAGGCGATCTCGTCCATCAAACAGATGCCTGAATATGCGCTTGCGCATGAGGCATTTTGTACAGAGGGGACGGCGATAACCAGGGTGGTACCGCGATACAATCGTCCCTGATCCGTTCAGGGGCGTTTTTCTGTTTTTATGGTCTATGCCAAGAACAAGTGACACCATAAACTAGGAGGCTACTTATATGAAAGCTAGTGAAATCCGCTCCAAATGGCTGGAATTTTTTGGAAGCAAGAGACATGTGATTGAACCAAGCGCACCGCTTGTTCCTCATAAAGATCCTTCCTTGCTGTGGATTAATGCAGGTATGGCGCCGCTTAAGCCTTATTTTGACGGACGTGTAAAGCCTGAAAATCCACGTATCGCCAATTCGCAAAAATGTATTCGTACGAATGACATTGAAAATGTCGGCAAAACGCGCCGTCACCACACTTTTTTCGAAATGCTGGGCAACTTTTCCATTGGCGACTATTTTAAAGAAGAGGCCATTACGTGGGCATGGGAGTTTCTGACTGATCCTAAATGGATTGGCTTTGATCCGGAGCGTCTGGCTGTTACCGTGTATCCTGAAGATGAAGAAGCGTACAAACTGTGGAACGAAAAGATTGGACTTCCCGCTGAACGTATTATCAAATTGGAAGATAACTTCTGGGATATCGGTGAAGGCCCTTGCGGACCATGCACGGAAATCTTTTATGATCGCGGTGAAGCCTACGGCAGCGACATGACAGACCCTGAAATGTATCCGGGTGGAGAAAACGAGCGTTATCTGGAAGTATGGAACCTTGTATTCTCGCAATTCAACCATAATAAAGATGGCAGCTACACGCCGCTTCCAAACAAAAATATTGATACCGGAGCCGGTCTGGAGCGTTTCGCATCCATTTTGCAAAATGTAGATTCCAATTTTGATACTGATCTTTTCCAGCCGCTGATCCAAAAAACGGCTGCGATGGCAGGAGTCAAGTACAACGAAAATGTGGACAGCGATGTGGCCCTCAAGGTTATTGCTGACCATGTTCGTACCGTAGCTTTTGCGATTGGCGATGGTGTGCTGCCTTCCAATGAAGGACGGGGTTATGTTATTCGCCGTTTGCTGCGCCGTGCTGTACGTTACGGAAAAATGCTGGGGATGAACCGTCCATTTATGTTTGAACTGGTGGAAACGGTTGGGGATATCATGGGCGTGTACTACCCTGAGGTGGTGGACAAGCGCGATTTCATCGTGAAGGTGATCAAAACGGAAGAGGAGCGTTTCCACGAAACACTGACAGACGGACTCGCTATTTTGGCCGATATCAGTGCTCAGGCCAAGGCTGAAGGCCGCAATATCATCAGCGGTGCGGACGCATTCAAGCTGTATGATACGTACGGCTTCCCGTTCGACCTTACCGAGGATTATGCGGACGAGCAAGACTTGAAAGTAGACCGTGAGGGCTTTGATCAGGCGATGCAGGAGCAACGCAAACGTGCGCGTGACGCTCATCAGGACAATGCGAGCATGAAGATTCAGGGCGGAGCATTATCCGAATTGGCGGTTAAAAGTGATTTTGTTGGTTATAATGACCTCGTAACTGAGTCTAAAGTTGTGGCGATTATATATGAAGATGTGCTGGTGGACAAGGTTAGTGAAGGGCAGTCCTGTCAGATCGTTTTAGATGTGACTCCTTTCTATGCCGAAAGCGGCGGTCAAGTCAGCGACCAGGGCTTGCTGCGCGGCGGTATGGTGACTGCCAAGGTTGAAGGACTGTTCAAGGCGCCACAGGGTCAGCATGTGCATCAGGTCGTCATAGAGTCTGGTGAGCTGCACGTTGGCGATATGGTGAAAGCAGAAGTAGACCAGGCCTCGCGCGGGGATATAGAGAAAAATCATACGGCTACACATTTGCTGCACAAAGCGCTCAAGGAAGTGCTGGGCGACCATGTCAATCAGGCAGGTTCTTTGGTAGAATCAGGACGTCTGCGTTTTGACTTCTCCCATTTCGGAAGCATTACAGCAGAGGAACTGGCGGATATTGAATTGCGGGTTAACCGTGCGATCTGGAATCAGCTGGATGTCAATATTGATTTGAAACCGATTGATGAAGCCAAGGCCATGGGAGCAATGGCGCTGTTTGGTGAAAAATACGGAGATATCGTGCGTGTCGTGAAGGTGGGCGATTACAGCATTGAGCTGTGTGGCGGCTGTCATGTCAGCAATACCTCACAAATCGGGCTGTTCAAGCTTGTCAGCGAGAGCGGTATCGGATCAGGTGTGCGTCGCATTGAAGCGGTAACCGGACGTTTTGGCTTTGAATATATGGAAGGTCAACTGGAGTTGTTAAAGGTGGCGGCCGGTCTTGTTAAATCCAAGCTGTCCGAGGTGCCAAAGCGCATTGAATCCTTGCAGCAGCAAATTAAAGACCTCAGTCGTGAAAATGAATCGCTGCAAAGCAAGCTGAGCGCTATTGAAGCGGGCCAACTGACGGATCAGGTCGTGCAAGCTGGTGGAGTGCAGTTGCTCGCTACACGCGTACAGGCTTCCAGCATGGACGCGCTGCGTGCGATTGCCGATGAGCTGAAAGGCAAGCTGCCGGCTGCTGTACTGGTGCTTGGCGCTGCTATGGACGACAAAGTCAATTTTGTCGTAGCTGTACCGGCAGAGCTGACCAAGGCTGGGCTCCATGCAGGCAAGCTTGTAAAGGAAATTGCTGCCGTATGCGGCGGCGGCGGCGGTGGACGTCCAGATATGGCGCAAGCCGGAGGCAGGGATGCCAGCAAGCTGGACGAGGCGCTTCAACGTGCCCGTGAACTGGTATCGGCAGCTGCTCAAGGATAAGGTTCGAGCTTTTTAGCGGATTTTAGGAAGAAAATGAAATAAGACATTTCCTTGAAGGGCTTTGCTTATGGTATGATAGATAAGAATAAGCTGGCATAAACATGTACACATGTTTTGTGGAAGCGAGGTGTCAACAATGGATTCCATGGACAAAACGGTCAAATTTAATGTTAAGGCGGATGAGAAGGAAGCCTCTGCCCAGGAAATTTTGTTGACCGTATATGATGCATTGGTCGAAAAAGAATACAATCCGATCAATCAGATTGTGGGGTATTTGTTGTCAGGCGATCCGGCTTATGTGCCGCGGCATAATAATGCCAGAAGCCTGGTACGCAAAAAAGAACGCGATGAACTGATTGAAGAGCTGGTACGTTTCTATTTGGCCAAGCACCGTTAGGAGACAGGGATGAAAGTAATGGGATTGGATTACGGGGACCGCCGAATCGGGGTCGCCGTAAGTGATGCCTTTGGCTGGACCGCCCAAGGATTGGAAGTCATAGAACGACGTGGTGACAATAGTGAGCTCGGTAAAATCGCAGATTTGATCCGTGACCTTGAGATCGGCGAAGTGGTTGTAGGTCTGCCGAAAAATATGAACGGAACCGTGGGTCCACGCGGCGAGATTTGCATTGAGTTTGCGAACCAGCTCAAGGAGTTGCTGGGACTACCCGTTCACCTTTGGGATGAACGGCTGACGACGCGTTCGGCAGAGCGTGCGCTTCTGGAAGCCGACGTCAGCCGAAAAAAACGCAAGCAGGTGGTCGATAAACTGGCAGCAAGCCTGATCTTGCAAAACTATTTGGACGCACATAGTACAAGGTGAAGGGGGATATCGTAATGGCTGAAAATCAAGTGGGTATGGAAGAAGAGCCGGAAATCATTTATATTGCCGATGATGAGGGCAACGAGGAAGAGTTTGAGGTCATTATGAAGTTTGAGGTAGACGGTTCCGAAGCGAAGTACATGATGGTTGCGCCAGTGGATCCTGAAGCTGATGAATCAGATGTTTACGCCTTCCGTTATGAGGAAGAAGGCGATGATATTAAATTGTTTGTGATCCAAGACGATGCGGAATGGGAAATCGTTGAAGAGACCTTTAATACATTTGTAGAAGAAGAGGAAGACAGGAAATGACGAATTATTCACGTGAAGACCTGAGATGGACCTCTGATTTAAAGGAAGCGTTCGACAACGATGTAGAGTTGCAGGATGAACAAGGCCATGCGGTACGCATGGAACTGGAAGCGGAATTCCAGGTAGGCAAGCAACGGTATGTTGTATTGCGTCGACCCGGAGCTGCTGAAGGCGAACATGAGATATATCATGTAACCTCATCCATAGATGGCGAAATCTCCATTACCACCATCGAAGATGATGATGAATGGGAAGACATTTCCGAGCTGTACGATGAATGTACGCTGCCGGAGCTGTAGGTCTGGATAATGAGGAGATCAAACCTGAAAGGGCGGACCTGTCCGCCCTTTTTGGCTGTGAAGGAGTTGGGTGGATGTGAAGCGAAGGACAAGGATGGGCACACTGCTTTTGCTGCTTGTCATCATAGCAGGAGGAGCAGCTTTTTATATTTGGAACGCGATGCAGCCTGTTCAGCCGAAAACGCAGCCTGTTGCATTTACGGTCGTTAAGGGAACAGGGACCTCTGCGATTGCAGATACCTTGGAGCAAAAGGGACTTATACGTAATGCGCTTGTGTTTAAGGCTTATGTAAAATTCAAACAGCAAGGAAATGCACTTCAGGCCGGGAATTATGAGGCACAGCCAGGTGCAACCTTTGATCAGCTGATTGCCAAGCTATCGGCCGGGGATGTTGTCAGGGAGGAAATGATTCGTTTTACAATCCCGGAAGGTTTTACGATCAGACAAATGGCTGATAAGCTGCAAAAGGAAGGGCTGGCGGACCGAAAGCAATTTTTGGAACTGGCCAACGATCCATCCGCTTTTGACGTCCCGCTGGTGCGAGATATTCCAAAACAGGCGGGGCTTCGTTATGCGCTGGAAGGTTATCTCTTCCCGGAAACTTATGAGCTGAAAAAAGGCAGCACAACCAAAGATATGATTCAGGCGATGCTGGAGCAGACGCAAAAACGTCTGAATACCATACCCGGCTTGGATGCCAAGCTGAAGCAGCGAAGTGAAACGCTGCATCAACTGCTGACCGTTGCTTCTCTGGTGGAGCGCGAGGTGGTTGTGGATCATGAACGGCCCGTCGTAGCTGGAGTCATTTATAATCGGCTTAAGCAGGACAAGAAGCTGGAAATTGACGCCACCATTCAATATATGCTGGATAAGCAAAAGGAACGGCTGTATTATAAGGATTTGGCTGCAGACAATCCTTTTAATACTTATTTGCATCAGGGACTCCCGCCAGGACCGATTGCAAGTCCAAGTTTGAAATCAGTAGAGGCGGCATTACAGCCGGCAACTACGGATTATTTGTTTTATGTGACCAAAAAAGACGGAACACATGAACATTTGTTTGCCGCGACGTATAAAGAACATTTGCATAATATTCGGCTAAGTAACCGCAACACAAAATAGGAGGTGAGCCTATGGCTTACAAACCCGAACTGCTGGTAACCGCCAGCTCTCCGGAGGATGCCCGCCGTATGCTGGAGGCCGGAGCGGATGCATTGCTTATTGGAGATGACCGCTTTGGCATGAGGCTGCCGGGACATTTTACACCGGATCAAATCCGTGAGGTTGTAGCAATTGCGCGGAAGCATGCGGCGCAGGTTTATGTATCCATGACTAATTTGATGACAAATGAGCTGTTGCCGCTCCTTCCTGAATATGTGCAGACACTCGCTGAATGTGGAATTGATGCGATCGAGTTTAATGACCCGTCGGTACTCATGACAGTGAAGGAGTATGCACCTCATCTGAAGCTGTTTTGGAACGGGGAAATGATTTCTACCAACTTCGCAACTGCCAACTATTGGGGCGAGAAAGGGGCTTCACGCATTATTCTGGCTCGTGAGCTCAGTATGGACGAAATTACGGAAATGGTTCCCAAGCTAAACATTGAGGCACAGGTTCAGGTACATGGCATGACCAATATTTACCATTCCAAGCGCAAGCTTGTGCAAAGCTATATGCTGCATCAGGGACGCCCGGTAGAAGGCGATCTGGGCAAGGAGCGCGGCTTGTTCCTGATTGAAGCTGAGCGTAAGGAAGAGAAGTTCCCTATTTATGAGGATATGAACGGGACTCATATTATGAGCTCGGATGATTTCTGCATTATGGAGGACCTGCATTTTCTGATGGAGGCGGGTGTCCACAGCTTTAAGATCGAAGGGCTGTTAAAACCTACGGCTTACAATGAGGCAGTCGTTCGTGCGTATCGTAAAGCAATTGACACCTATACAGCCGATCCGGAAGCTTATGCTTATGATGAAAGCTGGCTCGATGAGGTTCGCCGTCTGCAAGACCCTGAACGGGAGCTATCCTTCGGATTTTTCTATAAAGAGCAGGTTTATTAATAATCATATGAATGTATAAGGGGGGAACGTCGTGGGAACGTTGACCACAACGAGAAAATATAAAGGCAAGCGTAATCGTCTGGATAAGCCGGAGCTGCTCGCTCCTGCCGGAAATCTGGAAAAGCTGAAGTTTGCGGTTCACTATGGCGCGGATGCTGTCTATATTGGAGGACAAAAATACGGTCTGCGTTCTAACGCCGACAATTTCAGTTTTGAGGAAATGCGGGAAGGTGTGGAATTTGCCAACAAATATGGCGCTAAGGTGCTTGTAGCTACCAACATCTATGCCCACAATGAAGATATTGCCGGAATCGAGGAATATCTGCGTAATCTGTACGAGGCAGGAATTCATGCAGTTATCGTTGCTGATCCGGCGATTGTGTCCGTTGCACTGCGTACTGTTCCGGGATTGGAAGTGCATTTGAGTACACAGCAGTCCACCTTGAACTGGCAAGCGGTAAAATTCTGGAAGGACGAAGGACTGCCGCGTGTTGTCTTGGGGCGTGAGACCAGCCTGGAGGAAATTGAGGAAATTAAAAAGCATGTGGACATTGAGATTGAAGCTTTTGTCCATGGGGCTATGTGTTCTTCATTTTCCGGTCGTTGTGTGCTATCCAATCACTTTACGGACCGGGATTCCAATCGCGGGGGCTGCTGCCAGTCTTGCCGCTGGAAATACGATCTGTTCGAGGATGCGCGCCCGGGCGAGGCGTGGATATCTGAAGAAGAGGCACAGGACAGCAATGTGCTGAGACAATTCCAGCTGGGCATTAACCAGCTTCCACTGTTTGAAGAAGGCGATAACGCTTTTTCTATGGGTTCCAAGGACCTGTGTATGATTGAAAACATTCCCGATTTGATTGATGTGGGTGTAGACAGCTTTAAAGTGGAAGGACGCATGAAATCAATTCATTATGTGGCTACGGTCGTGAACGTCTATCGTCAAGCGATTGATTCCTATATGGCTGATCCTGAAAATTATGTGCTCAAACCGGAATGGATCGAAGAAATTAACAAGGCGGCTAATCGTCCGCTGAATACAGGCTTTTTCTACGATACACCGGATCATGAAGATCATATTTACGAGCCGGAAGAGAAAGCAGCTCCTTATGATTTTGCCGGACTGGTTATGGACTATGATGCTGCGAGCGGCATGGCTACCATTCAACAACGCAATCATTTTAAGCCAGGGCATGAAATTGAATTTTTTGGCCCGAACGGAACATTTTTCAAGCAAAAGGTCGGAACGATCTGGGATGAGGAAGGCAATGAGCTGGACGCTGCGCGTCACCCGCTTCAACGGATTAAAATGAAGGTTGATCAGCCTGTTTCCTATTTTGATATGATGCGTAAAAAGAAGTGAATAGGCCCCAAGTCTCGGACAAGAAGAACAAAAGTCTCTCCTTTCGGTTGGAGGGGCTTTTTTTTGAATACTTTTCCAGGAAAAAAGTTTTACGAAATTTAGTCATTTCGCAAAGGAAAGCTACACTCCTTGTCGAATAGTTCCGATAGACATTATATAGATAATAGATACATAACAGATGACGTGGAACAGGAAACTAATTATATGGCGGCAGGTGAGAGGAATGGGTTTTCGGAAAAAAGAAGGGAAGACATCAAACAGACAACCGAAGAAAATAAAACTCATGAAAGGCATGAAGGGCAGCACAGCGAATAAAGGAGAACAGACAGCCAGGATATCCTCGAAAGTTATTCCCTGGGTAGCCAAAGCCACCCGTAAAAGCGCATATAATTTAAAGCGTTTACTTAAGCCGGAAAAGTACAGCAAGGATTTCATGCATCTGGTCAAAAATTATAATCCGATTCGTTCGGTCGGAATGAAGCTGTTCCTGATCTTTTTTGCGGCAATAATGTTATTTGTGGTCAGCCTGGGGATGATCTCTTACTACAGGGCGAAAAGTACGATTGAGCAAAATGCGGCTACCGCTTATCAGCAAACCGTTCAGCAAACCTCGGAAAAGCTTGATATTATTTTAGAGCGCTTTCAAGATACCTCGACACAGGTGTTTTTTGATACAGAGTTAAGTGATCAACTGCAAAAGGTGGCGAAGCAAGAAAAGAACTCTTTTGAATCTTTTGTTGCTATGGGTGAAGTAAACAAGAAGCTAACGAATCTTGCTTTCACGAATAAAGCGATTGATTCATTGTACTTGTACCCGGAAGAATCCAGTTTAGCTGCGATGGGCACAGGTACACAAAAGGGTGTCCGGCAGGAAGCATGGTTTAAGGATATTTTGAAGAACAAAGGAATTGTCTGGCTGCCTACACAGGTAAATGACAATGGAAGCAAGACCTTTCGTCTGGCCCGCTCCATGAACAGTATGTCCGGGCTCGGAGAGACTTACGTTCTGGTTATGGATTTAAAGTCCAGTGTGGTGGAGGACGAGTTGAAAAGTGTTGATTTGGGCTCAGGCAGTATGATCAGCCTTGTGACAGACAAGGGTGAATTTATAGGCTCTAACATAGATAGCTTGGCAGGAGGAAAGAAAAAGCTGGATTACATTTCCGAGCTTGAAGGGATCGAAGGCAATCAATTTATGGAGCAGGAAGCAGACGGCAAAGTCCAAAATGTACTTACGGTTCATAATACGCTTGGAACTTCCAAATGGATTCTCGTAGGTGTAATACCTGTATCTGAACTGGTTAAGGACGCTAGAGGGATTTTAACGACGACCTGGATATTTGCTGCGGTAGCGGCACTCATTGCATTATTCATTGGCCTGTGGATCGTACGCCTCGTAGCGCGCCCGTTGACCCATCTGAAAAATTTAATGAACGAAGGAGCCAAAGGCAACCTGAAAATCCGAACGAACTATAAGGCCCAGGACGAAATCGGTCAGCTGTCTGAAAGCTTTGACATGATGATGGAGCAGATTACATTGCTGGTAGAGCAGACGAACGCCTCGGCCCAGGAGGTGCTGAATACAGCGGCAGAGCTGAGTGATGCTTCGAAGAAGACGGCCACTTCAGCCAAGGAAATTGCTACCGCAACTGAAGAAATTGCTCACGGTTCAACCAGCTTGGCAACCGAGGCTGAACGTGGCAGTGAGTTAACCGGGAATATAGCCCAGCAAATGGATGTGGTGATGGCTTCTAATCACGAAATGAGTCTGGCTGCACAGGAGGTTGAACAATCCAGTGAAAGAGGTACAATTCAGCTGAAAAACCTGTTAAGCAAAACTCGGGTGACGGAAGAAACGACGCATGCACTGGTAGGCAAGGTAGATGAGCTGAAGCAGACAACCTCCGATGTCTTTAAGGTGCTGGACGTGTTGCAGGATATTGCCAAACAAACGAATATTCTATCATTGAATGCGACGATTGAAGCGGCAAGGGCGGGAACGGCTGGGCAAGGCTTTATGGTGGTAGCAAATGAGGTTCGCCAGTTGGCCGAACAATCCCGTCAAGCCATTCATACGGCCTCAGGTATTATCAACAACATTATCAATGAGATGAATGAAACGGTTCAGGCGTTATCCGAGGTATATCCGCTGTTCCGGCAGCAGATGGGAGCCGTACAGGAGACGACGGATATTTTCCAGTCGGTTCAGCAGCAAATGGGAGAGTTTGCACTTCGATTGGAAACAGTCACTTCATCTATTCAGGAATTGAGCCAATCGCAGACAACCTTATCTGAAGCGATGGCCAATGTAAGTGCAGTAGCTGAGGAATCCTCGGCCACCTCGCAGGAAGTTGCTTCTCTCAGCACGGGGCAGGCGAATATCGGTAGCCAGCTGGTAGGCTTGTCCGAAAAGCTGGAAGGAGTATCGGTGAAGCTAAAGGAGCAGCTTTCACGCTTTACGGTGTAAATGTGACAGGAAACCTATTCCATGTGTTAACGTGGAGTGGGTTTTCTTTGTTCACTACAGGACATACTACTGGAAAAAGATGAGAGAAGGATGCGTGTGCCGAGGCGTGGCAACAGCTTTATTCGAAAACGTCGAATTGCATATTTGGCCTTGGGAATCATGGGAATGCTGCTTATTTTACTATTCCGGCTGGCCTGGATTCAGGGGACGGCGGGTATACATATGTCTGCTTACGGGGGACATTCGCTGAATGAAATGTCTATACGTCAGCGGCAGGAGGGAATTGCGATTGACTCTGGACGTGGACAGTTTACGGACCGACATGGACAGCCGCTGACTGGCGGCATCGTATGGGCGCCAGTGCTTTTTCCCGACGTAGATGGCAAAGCGGCCTTGCATGGCGAGGAGCTTGCCAGCCTGCTGCAGACGAGTAAAAAGCAGCTGCTGACGCGATGGAAAGAGCTGCAATCTCCGCTAATATGGCGGGATAGGCGCGGAGAACCCGTCCAGATTAGTCGAAATAACGCGGACAAGTTGCTGAAACTGGCGCCTTCGCTCATCGAGCTAATGCCCTATGCGAAACGTTATGCGGATTTGCCAAATGGCAGGCAATGGCTTGGTTTTCTGTACGAACGCGCCGACCGAGTTGGCGCACTGCCGATCGGGGCAGCCGGGCTGGAAAGAACGCTGGAGCCGCTGCTGAGTGGTATCGGTGAAACGTTCGTCTCCCGGTTTGTGGATGCCCGGCGTCGTCCGCTGGCTTATGCACCGCTGCGAGTCAGTGTTCCATCCAATGCTCACTATCCGCTACAGGTGCAGACGACGATCGACCTTACATTGCAGGAGCAGCTTGAAAAGCTTACAGTCACCAATCACCTGGCAGAAGGTGCGGTGGTGGTGCTCGATGTCGGCAACGCGGATGTGCTGGCGATGGTGTCTCGTCCTTTTTATAATCCCGCTCGTGTTGATCCGCAGCGGACAACAGGCTGGTCTAATCGCGCGCTCAAGGCGGTAACACCCGGTTCCATTTTTAAGCTGGTTACGGCTGCGGCAGCACTTGAATCGGGTGTTGTGCAACCGAAGGAGCAATTCCATTGCTATGGAGCCTATGGCAAGTACGGTTTGGCTTGCTGGAAAAAAGAAGGACACGGTGCTCTGAATCTGGAGGAAGGGCTTGCCGTGTCCTGTAATAGCGTGTTTGCTCATCTCGGCGAACGGTTGTCGCCTGAACAGATTCAGGCGACAGCTTCCGCGCTGGGGGTGAGCCGAACCGTAGGCTGGGAGGAGCGAAATCTTGCAGGGCTTCCGCGATTCAGGCCGCTGGATCATGAGGAAGAGGGAGCCGTCTTCGGTCCCCATACGCATGCGGCAGACCCGGGTGTACGTGTACAGACAGCGATCGGCCAGCGCGACGTGCTGGTTACCCCGCTTCAGGCTGCCAATCTCATCGTCACCTTGCTGCACGATGGCCAGGTCCATGCTCCACGCCTTGTGAATCGCATCAGCTACGCAGATGGAGGGACCCTGCTGGAGCTACCTGCTCATGCCTCGTCCATCCCCCGGGGGGGACATCCGATTCATCCCTCTACGGCTCGTTTACTCCGGGAGGCGATGAAAGAAGTCGTGGCCCACGGAACAGGTGCATCCTTGCGTGACAAATCATGGCACCTGGCTGGAAAATCAGGCACAGCCCAGGCTTTAAAGGATGGGCGGCCTGTCAATCACCAATGGTTTATCGGTTATGGTCCGGTAGAGCGACCACGCTATGCCGTTGCCGTTCTGGTGCAAAATGCTTCCAAGCATTCTGCTAGCCAGGCGACTGCCCTGTTCGGACAGGTGATGGATTTGCTGGCTCAATTCTCCTCCGTTTCACGAGCAGTGCCGCGATCTTCCTCCTGAATTTTGACAATAAACGGGGGCTCGTCAAATTCTTCCTTCGGAAACCGAATCCATTGCTGCAGATAGCCTTGCTGCCACAGCTCCTTGAGCAAAATAATCAGAATCGGCGACAGAATTAATCCGGCCAATCCGAAGATAGAAAGCGATATAATGGCAAAGGAAAGCATGAGATAGGCGGACGAAACACCGATGGAATTTCCGGTAATTTTAGGCTCTGCCAGCTGGCGTACAATAACCGCGACAGCCATGACAATCAGCAGCCCTATTGCCAAGCCGCTATTGCCTGTTATGAACAAATACACCGCCCACGGAATAAATATAACAGGTACGCCCAGCAAAGGGAGAATATCAAACAAAGCAGCCACGAGAGCCAGCGACAGGGCATTATCCACTTGCAAAATGAGTAAACCTATAAATACAAGAATAAAGGTAATCCCTACCAGCAGCGCCTGAGCCTTCAGAAAGGCGGAGATCGCTTTCAGTACGTGGTTTTTCAGAAAAAGGTAAGCAGTTTTTAATGTTTTGGGCGTCTTGCTGCGGGCAATTCCCTTCCAGAGATTAATCTCCATACTTAAAAAGAACGCCAGGACGATGGCAACAGCAAAGTTGCCCATAAAAACGGTGAAGGAGCTGAGAAATTGTATGAAAAAGGATAAACCCAGCTGCGCCCATTTGGTAGCAATCGCAGTCGCGGTTGCAAAATATTCATTGACACGGTCGATAACGTCTGGAGGCAAAGCAGCAATTTTTTCTTGGGAAAGATGAAGGAACCGCGTGAATTCCGTTTGGATAATCTGGGTATAATGTGGAAGATTCTGCGCCACCTTCGTAAACTGCGTAACCAGGATTAAACCCAATCCGAAAAAAATAGCCAGCAAAAGAATGATGAATAGCAGTACGGAGAGGGCGGAAGCGAAGGGTTTCTTCATCCCTTTACGGTGAAAATAACGGGCTGCAGGCTCAATGCACCAGAACACGACGAACGATAGAAACACCGGTGCCGCGAGCTGATACAGCTTGCTGGATACAAACATAACTAAATACACGGTTAATACAATCAGACCGATATCAAAAACGGTGCGCCAATATTTTTTATACAATGGAAGCATATAAAAACAACGACTCCTTTAAGATTTTTACCTATTGTACACTAAATTGGCCCTGGGTGCTGATCTTACAACAGCAAAATGTCCGCATGCTTACATCTTTGTGATAACATATAAGTGAGGATTTTGCAAAAATCCAATAAGCGACTTTCAATGAAGAATATATAGATCGAAATGATCTAGTTCGTCTATATATTGCACTTTAGAACGACTGGAATCGAATTTTGCAAAATCCTGAAGTAAGTCAGTTTTCCCCAGGAAGTCTACTTGGGAGTTCAGAATAGAAAAGTGGGGACAAAACGTGAAGATTTTGCTGTTATGGATGTTTTACATTTCAACTTTTTATGCTTTTATTCCAGCGCTTCTCAGTCGTTTGTTTGGGTTCAGAGTATTTCGGCGCGGCAAAAGTGAGCAAGAATATGCGCTCACCTTTGATGATGGTCCTGATCCGGTGTATACACCGCAGCTGCTTGATTTACTGAAGCGTTTTGATGCCAAGGCTACTTTTTTTGTCGTTGGCCTGAATGCTGAAAAGCACCCTGAGCTTTTGCAGCGCATGCATGAAGAAGGCCATTTAATTGGCATTCATAATTATGTGCACAAATCCAATTGGCTCATGCGACCTGTTACGGTCAGAAGGCAAATTGCACAAACAGAGGCTGTCATTCGCCGGGTAACCGGAGAGGGAACGACCTTTTACCGTCCGCCATGGGGAATTGTGAATTTCTTTGATATATCCAAATCGAATGGTCGTCGAATTGTATTATGGTCCTCCATGTTCGGGGACTGGAAGGCGAGCATCGGTGCGAAGCAGTTGGCGGAGCGGATGCTCAAAAAGCTGAGGGGTGGCGAGGTCATGCTGCTCCATGACTGCGGTACGACATTGGGAGCGGACGAAGAAGCCCCGCAAAATATGCTAATCGCGTTAGAGGAGCTTCTGACGGCCGCTCAGGAACGGCAAATGCGCAGTGTAAGGGTCGATACACTGTTTGGTCATCAGCCTGTCCATATTTCAAATGCTGTCGAGACCCCAGATACGGACTGGTTCAAACGAACGCTGGTATTCGGCTGGCTGTTCTATGAGAGGCTGTTCCACACTTTGTTCCGTCTTCGTCCCGTAAGAAAGGAAAATACCATTTTTTATTATCGTCGCGGCACCTATCATGGGCCGAATGTAAATATGGAGAATGACAGGTGGCTAAAAAAAGGAGACCCTATAATTGAGCTGCATTTTGATAATCAAATGCTGTATCGATTAGGCTCGACGGCAAAGTCTGTCGTTCATTTGGCTATTCAATTAATCCGAATCGTGAAGCAGCAGCTACCCGATCTGGCCGATCAGCTTGTACATGATTCCAGAATGAATGATGTCAAGGCCATCTATGGAGTGAGTATGATTAACCGCGGGTCGGAAAAGCTGGGCTTTCAGGTTCGCGAGCTCCCCAAAGGACTGCACAAGAGAGCGTCCACCTTATATTTAAAGCTGCTATTCAGTGTCATCCATCCCTCGGGTCCAGAGCCGTTGAGCGTAAAAAAAGACGCAATCGTACCCAAGCTGATCTTGATGCCTATTGATACTTTGTTGGATCGCTTCCAACAAGGGGACCCCAACCGGACAGATCAAGTCTGCGATCCAACCCATCAGGGAGACGTTGCACCCATGCTTCATCGTGAAGTAAAAGAAGAGGTTAACTCCATTCAGACAACAGCTAGAGCTTCACAAGCAGCGGACACAGGATCCGAGCAGTTAATCTAACATAAACAGCCAAAAATCTTCCCACCCCTTGTGATCAAGGGAGCGGGAGGATTTTTGGCTGTTCATCAGGCATAAGTTAGCAAAGAATTAGATTTTCATAATTCCGCCGTTACTTGCGTTCGTTACCAGCTTGGAGTAGCGTGCCAGGTACCCGGTTTTCACCTTAGGCTCGAAGCCTTTCCAGTTGGCACGGCGAAGCTCAAATTCCTCGTCCGAAATTTGCAGCTCGATTTTACGATTGTTCAGATCCAGCTCGATGATATCGCCGTCCTCTACAAAAGCAATCGGACCGCCCTCTGCGGCTTCAGGGGAAATGTGGCCGATGGAGATACCACGGGAAGCGCCTGAGAAGCGCCCGTCTGTTATCAGACCAACCTTGGCGCCAAGCCCCATGCCCACGATTTGCGAGGTTGGAGCGAGCATTTCAGGCATACCCGGTCCACCCTTAGGACCTTCATAACGGATGACAACAACGTGTCCTTCTTTGATTTTTCCGTTGGCAATACCGGCCAGTGCATCTTCCTGTGAATCAAAGCAGATGGCAGGACCTTTGTGATAACCGCCAACAGCAGGATCAACTGCACCGACTTTAATAATGGAACCGTGCGGCGCCAGATTACCGAATAGTACAGCCAGTCCGCCGCGTTCGGAATAAGGGTTGTCCAGCTTGTGGATAACATTCGTGTCGAGAATTTCCTGTCCTTTCACGTTTTCACGCAGGGTTTTTCCGGTGACCGTAATACAGTCGCCATGTAGTGCGCCCGGCTTTTTCAACAGTTCATTCAGCACTGCACTTACGCCGCCTGCATTATGAACATCCTCAATGTGATAGTCGGAAGCCGGTGCCAGTTTGGACAAATGAGGTACGCGGTTTGCGACTTCATTAATCCGTTCAATCGGGTAATCCACTTCAGCTTCATGAGCCAGCGCCAAAGTATGCAATACTGTATTCGTGGAACCGCCCATGGCCATGTCCAGCGCAAATGCATTATCAATGGCCTCTTTAGTTACGATATCACGCGGTTTAAGATCCAGCTTGATCAGTTCCATCAATTGGCGTGCAGATTGTTTGACGAATTCTTTGCGTTCTTCTGCCACTGCGAGAATCGTGCCGTTACCCGGCATAGCCAGGCCCAGCGCTTCCGCCAGACAGTTCATGGAATTGGCCGTGAACATTCCTGAGCAGGAACCACAGGTTGGACAGCCGTATTGTTCCAGTTCGAGCAGGCTTTGGTCGTCAATTTTGCCTGCCTGGAATGCACCTACACCTTCGAAGACAGAGGTCAGGGAGATGGAGCGTCCATTTTTGTCTTTACCAGCTTTCATAGGACCGCCGCTGACGAAAATCGTCGGAATGTTAACACGCAGTGCACCCATCATCATGCCGGGGGTAATTTTATCACAGTTAGGAATGCACACCATGCCATCAAACCAGTGAGCGGAAACGACTGTTTCCAGCGAGTCAGCGATAATTTCGCGGCTTGGCAAAGAATAACGCATGCCAATATGCCCCATGGCAATGCCGTCATCTACGCCGATGGTGTTAAATTCGAAAGGTACACCGCCTGCGTCACGAATGGCCTGTTTGACAATTTTGCCGAATTCCTGCAAGTGGACGTGACCCGGTACAATGTCAATATACGAGTTGCATACCGCAATAAAAGGTTTGTCAAAATCCTCTTCCTTAACGCCCGCTGCGCGCAGCAAGCTGCGGTGAGGAGCGCGGTCAAAGCCTTTTTTAATCATATCGGAACGCATTTTCGTCTTTGCTGTCATGATGCTGGTTTCCCCCCAAAGTATAAAATGATATGGCGTCCAATAGACGCCGTAAATAGCGCAGATGTTTTCTAAAGAGTCTATCATAGATATGAGCATTTTTCTACATATATGAAGAGTTTGAGAGATGACTAAAAGTGATCTGTAATCAACCGTATACAGTCCAGATTCCGCTATATTCGCCTGTGTATTGCACCTTGGTAAGATAGAAATTTGAATTTGCAAAATGCTGAGCCCACTCCGCCATATAACGGGTGGGCTCAAGCTTGTTCTATACGAGTTTTTGCCGGTAAAAGGGAAGCTGAAAAATAATGCAGATCACCTAAAAGGATACGGAGCCGGTTTCAGCATCCAATCTACTTGCGGCTCGATCAGAGGCCGAGTGGCTGCCCGAACCCAAGGCATGGTCAACAAACAGCACAGACCTGCTGCACACACGACAATTAAAATGACCTCCGCCGGGTTATGGATATATTCATAAACTCCCTTTGCAACAACGGTGCGGACGATCAAACCATGGAGCAGGAAGACGTACAATGTCCGCCGTCCCATTTCGGTGATACGCCCTGTGATTGCTGGGACAAAGCTCAGAAACGCCATGGATGCCAGCAATTGAACGCCATACATCCCGATGCGGTAAATCCCTGCGTACCATTCGGCGTGGCCCAGCTCTCCATAGGTCATGCTGCCGTACAGCCAGCCTGCCGGGATGCCGAAATACGACGTTCCTGCCAACACCAAGAGCAGAACGGATACAGCCCCAGCGGTCACCCGGACCGGAACGGTAAAGAAGCGCCGAACATCAGCATAGTTCAAGTGATACCCTGCTATAAAATAAGGAAAAAAAACAAAGGTTCTGCATACGCTTAGCCATATCCCTTCCACGGGAAGGTATCCGACAAGAATACCCAGCAGTACAGATATGCCCAATTGGAGGACAGGCGGCACTCCCTGCAAAGCCAGCATCAACAGTCTCCAGCAGATATGGCTGGCAAGGAACCAGAGCAGCAGGTAAGGTGCGAAAAAAGAATGATGGATTCGTGGAACGTGAAAGAGTGCGACATCCAAAACTGAATAAAGTGATTGGAAAATTAGATATTGCATGCCAATCTGGAGCAGGACCTTACGGCCTGCCGATCCGGTCAGAGAGGATTTGGCAAAATACCCCGTGACAAGCACAAACAGCGGAATATGGAACATAAATATCCATCTGAACCATTGCTCAGCGATATGAAGTGAGCTGGTCAGGGGCTCCAGAGCATTCCCAGCAAATACACATATGATCAACATAAATCGCAAATTGAGAAAAAAACTTTCCCCTTGTGCATCATGGCTTGTCGTCATGTGTTTCCCTCCGAACGGCCTTTGGCCGTATAAATTATTTAAAAAATAATTCTTTACAGGAACAAGGTACGATACAATGGGTTTTTTGATTGTGATTTATTTCACAATTGTAAGCGCTATCATGTCCTTTTTGTGTGGCAAAAGCTTGAACAGCATAAAAAGACAGGCTAACAGCTGGAAATGTCTGCTGATTTGACCCTGCATGTACAACGATGTTACCCTAACAAGGTTATAGTTAGGCGCTGAGCAGCCGTATCTTTTACATTCATTTTACGAAACACGAGGCATGAAAATGAAAGGAACACTTAACATGAGAAGAAGAACAAGAAGATCATACAATTCCTATGGAACACGAGGCCCGCGAAAAATTTGGAAAATACTGCTGGGTATTTTGATTGTCATTGTGCTGATTGCAGGCTGGGGAGCATGGAAGGTATTTACACCTTATCAGCCTGATGAGACGGCGGAAGCTGCATTAGCAGAAGAAGCTGATGCCGTAAAGGTAAATGAGCAAGAGCATTGGATCGGTTTTGAGCCTGCCAAACCAAGCGGCGCTGGTGTTATTTTGTATCCGGGGACATTGGTGAAGCCCGAAAGCTACGCTCCATTGGCAAGACGTCTGGCGGAAAAGGGGCATCATGCAGTTATTGTAAAAATGCCGCTGAACCTGCCATTAACTTCTCCGAATTTGGCGGGTGAAGTGCTCAAGGCTTATCCGAAAGAAAGCTTTGTTATCGGAGGCCATTCGCTGGGTGGTGTCATGGCAGCCCGTTACGCCACTGCACATGCCGGACAGATCAAGGGCGTATTTTTTCTCGCTTCCTACCCGGATAGCAAGGGCGATTTAAAAAATAAAAATCTGCCTGTCATTTCTCTTTTGGGAAGTGATGATGGAATTATAAATATGGATCAGGTTCAGAGCGGCAGAGCTTACTTACCAGCCGATACGTTGTATTTTACAGTTGAGGGCGGGAATCATGCCCAGTTCGGGAGCTACGGAGCTCAAAAGGGAGATAACACCGCCCAAATTAGTGCCGCGGAGCAATGGAATCAGTCGGTGGAGGCTTTGCAGGACTGGATGAAAGAGAGTGTGGATTCTACTCCTAAAAACCAATAAAGGGAGGCAAACTGCATGTCAGAGCTGATCGTGCAGGGGAAGCGGTACCCTTGCCGCGGTATTTTATTGGATAAGGATGGCACGCTGCTGGATTTTATTCAGTTGTGGGGCCCCTGGGCTCGTTCTATACTGGATATGATGGAACAGCATCTTGCCTTGGCGGGTACCGGTTTTACCGTGGAGAAAAGTAACGTTCTAGGTACCGTTCACGACCGGCAGGGGCACGTGATTGGCTATGATCCTGCCGGTCCGCTGGCCATGGGGACGGTGGATGAAAGCACGGGCGTGCTGGCTTGGCAGCTGTATGCAGCCGGCGTGCCGTGGAATGAAGCCGTGTGGCTTGTCCGTGATTTTAATAATACGGCGATGGCTGATATTCGCAGACACCGGGCCGTCAAGGGGTTTCCAGGGCTGAGGGCATTGCTGGAGCAAAGCCGCCGCGCCGGAGTGAAGCTGGCAGTTGTGACCTCTGACAGTACAGAGGCCGCGCAGGAGCATTTGGAGTGGATGGGGCTGACATCGTATTTTGACGAGGTCATTGGACACGACAGGGTTACGTACGGCAAGCCTGACCCGGAAATGGCTGAAAAAGCCTGCACTTTGCTGGGACTGTCGCCATCGGATGTGGTTGTTATCGGAGACAGCAACGGAGATATGGAGATGGGCAAGCGTGCCGGGGTAGGGTTGTCCATTGGATTTGCACCGCAGCCGGAACGTTCGGATCATTTACTGGACGCTGACATTGTTATCCGCACATATGAAGAACTGGAGGTGCGTCAAACATGGACAAAGTAAAGATGCTGGCTGAATGGATACAGGAATCGCAAAATATTGTTTTTTTCGGCGGAGCGGGGACATCAACGGAAAGCGGTATTCCCGATTTCCGTTCAGCGGCTGGCTTGTATCAGAGCGAGGAAAAACTGCCCTATTCTCCTGAGATTATGCTGAGCCGTTCTTTTTTTGTAAAGCATCCTGAAGTGTTCTTCGGCTTTTATCGCAGCAAAATGCTGCATCCTCATGCAGAGCCAAACGACTGCCACCGTTTTCTTGCGTCATTGGAACAACAAGGCTCTCTTAAAGCGGTGGTGACGCAAAACATTGACGGATTGCATCAGGCTGCAGGCAGTGTCAATGTACTTGAGCTTCATGGCTCAGTGCATCGCAACCATTGCATGAAGTGCGGGCGCTTTTACAGTCTGAGTGAGGTAATGGACAGCAAGGAGACTGTTCCCAAATGTCCGATAGATGGGGGCATCATCAAACCGGATGTTGTTTTATATGAGGAGGAGCTGGATCAGCATATCCTAATCAAGTCCGTTCGGGCCATTTCGCAGGCCGATCTGCTGTTAATCGGAGGCACATCGTTGACAGTGCATCCTGCAGCAGGTCTGATCACTTATTTTCACGGTAAACATACGGTTCTGCTGAATGCCGACCCCACCTCGTATGACCATAAGGCAGACCTCCTGATCACGGAGCCTATCGGAAAAGTGATGGAGAACATCGGTGATCAGTTAGGATTGTAATCGTTTTCTTGTCAACGGCCGGATAAAAGCGCTATGATATTGCTGGAACGGACATAACAATGTTCCGAGAGAGGCAGGGATAGCATGGTTTATTTGGCTGATGACAATCGTTATGAAAGCATGAAATATAACCGTACAGGGAGATCAGGCCTTAAACTGCCAGCCATTTCGTTGGGGCTGTGGCACAATTTTGGCGGCATCAACAACGCGGAGAATGGCCGCAGCATGATTACACGCTCCTTTGATTTGGGGATTACGCATTTTGACTTGGCGAATAACTACGGCCCCCCTGCAGGCTCGGCAGAGGAGTTTTTTGGACATGTGTTGGCTGGTGATCTGAGACCATATCGAGATGAACTGGTCATTTCGACCAAAGCAGGCTACCATATGTGGCCCGGACCTTATGGGGAATGGGGCTCACGCAAGTATCTGATTTCCAGTCTCGATCAGAGTCTGAAGCGGATGGGGCTGGACTATGTCGACATCTTTTATTCTCACCGCTTTGACCCTGATACACCGCTGGAAGAAACGATGCAGGTGCTGGACCATATCGTTCGCTCCGGCAAAGCGCTGTATGTGGGCGTATCTAACTACAGCGCAGAGCAGACGGCAGAAGCGGCGCGTATTTTGAAGGAGCTGGGAACACCGCTTCTGATTCATCAGCCGAAATATTCACTGCTCGAACGATGGATTGAACACGGATTACAGGACGTGCTTGACGAAAACGGAGTAGGCAGCATTGCCTTTTGCCCGCTGGCTCAGGGATTGCTGACCAATAAATATCTGAACGGCATTCCCGAGGATTCACGTGCGGCGAGTACATCTGTTTTCTTGAATGAGGGCCATGTGACACCTGAAACGCTTCGCAAGGTGCGTGTGCTGAATCAGATGGCAGCTGCACGCGGGCAAAGTCTGGCTCAATTTTCGCTGGCCTGGGCTCTACGTGGTGGCCGTCTGACCTCCGTCCTGATTGGAGCGAGCCGTGTAAGCCAAATTGAAGAGAACGTTGCAGCTTTGTCCAAGCTGGACTTTTCACAGGAGGAGCTGGACCGGATTGATTCCATTTTGCATACCGGGAATGCTCAGGAAGGCGGCACAGCCTAAAGACATATAGATCTACCTCAATCATCGGCACCAGTTGTATTTTTTTATTCAAATAGGATGAGACAGCCCGCAGCGTTAAAGGATGCGGGCTGTTTGTTAATGATCCTTGGCATCAAAAGAAGTATCAAGTTGGAGTGGAAGCGGCTTGTAGAAGTAATGGGAGGAAAATGGAAGCCTTTGATTATTTACCATTTGATGACAGGACGGAAACGAACGTCTGAGCTTGTCGGTTAACGCCTGGCATTACTCAAAAAATACTGACCACTCAGCTCAGAGGCCTGGAAAAGGATGAGATCGTTACACGCAAGGTTTATAATGAGATTCCTCCTAAAGTGGAGTATGAGTTAACGCGCTACGGCTGGGGATTAAAACCCGCGCTAGACCAGTTATGCTATTGGGGAGAGGATCACCTGGAAAAGATTCATGATAGACAAATCCAAGGTTTTGGAAGAATTTCAAGGCTGCTGTATAGAGTGAATTTAAGTGACCAGCTACCATTTCTTCAGCCTTCCTCTCCCCTCCGTTTCTGTTACGTTTGCCAGCCAACCTAAGTCGTAACTGTGAACGATACTAATGAACCTGTCGCAGCCTTCGTTGCCCAAAAAGTCCGATCAACGGTCAGAAGCAGGGGGCCTATGCAAATCGCTGCATCCTGTCTCAGGGCTGTGGATATTGCTTGACCCTGTTTCGGTACTCGGTTGGTGACTGTCCACAGAAGCGCTTGAATTGGCGTGAAAAATATAAAGCGTCGGTTAATCCGACCGAGGCGGCTACCTGCTCTACGGACAGATCGGGACGCTCGCGCAACAGCTGACGAGATTTGTCGATCCGCAGCTTGAGCAGATAGGTGACAGGGGAGACGCCCGTCTCCTTTTTGAAAATCCGGGACAAGTAAGCACGATTATACCCAAGCCCTTCTGACATTTGTTCAATGGAAACAGGGTGTGCGTACTGAGTAGACATGTATTGAACCATCTGCTTAACGGTGCGCCGAATTTGCGAATCCGCCCCTGACGGATCAGACCAGTCACTTAGATGATTGCCTGCTTCACCCATGATCAGATATAGATGGCCTAATGCTGAAAGATGGGAGCTGGATTTTCTGGTGTAGAAGTCCAGCTGCATTTGTTCCAGATAACCAGGAATGGGATTATGATCGGAAGCATGAAAGACCGGCTGATGAACACGCAGTCCGGCTTCCTGCACCACCTGCTCGGTCAGGTATCCTGTAAAAGCAGACCAGCGATAGCGCCACGGTTCTTTTTCATCAGAGGTATAGCTCACAAGCTGGCCGGGATGAATTAGAAAAAAATCGTTTTTTTCAAGCTGGTACGTATGCTGCTCCGTTCGAAAAATACCTTTCCCCGATTCCACGAAATGAAGCAGATAGTAATCATAGAGCTTCGGTCCCACGGCATGACCTGATTTGGTCTGGCTTTCCCCTGCAAAGAGCACGTGCAGCGGGCTATTTTCATACAGTACCGGATTGGAGGCGACAGCATAACTATATGAATGCGCTCGCAAAATAGGGTCACCCTTCCTGCATTTGTGAATAGTTTAGCGAATGCGTTATACTTATATTGTACATATCAAAGTCACATTTATCCATACCTTCAACACATGGATGCATTACACTGTGTGACGCTTTCATTTATACTGAATTCATAAGAAGCGTACACCTGATTATGATTGTCACAGGGAAGTCAGGGGGACCTTTACTAACGTGAATGAGGTGGATGCGGATATGAACTCTGCTGAGTTAAAGAAACATTTTATTGAGAAATATGGTCAAAACAGTCATGAACTGCGGATATTTCATGCACCGGGGCGTGTCAATCTGATTGGAGAACATATCGATTATAACGGGGGCTATGTACTTCCGGCTGCACTGGAATTCGGTACAACGCTGATCCTTCGTGCGCGTAATGATGATGAAATTCATTTTGCTTCGACAAACCTTTCGTATGAAGCATCCATCCCACGCGGAGAAATAGGTCAAAATAAAACTGGTGAGTGGGTCGACTATCCGGTTGGCGTGCTGGTGGAGCTGGCTGAAAAGGGAGTTTATCCGTCCAGCGGATACGACCTGCTCTATCACGGAGAAATACCGAACGGTGCCGGCTTATCCTCCTCTGCCTCCATTGAGGTGGTGACCGGATACGCGTTCCTCGCGACCGAAAAACAGACAACGGACACGGTCGAGATTGCATTGTTGTCCCAGCGCGCCGAAAACAATTTCGTTGGCGTTAACTGCGGAATTATGGACCAGTTCGCGGTGGCGAACGGCGCGGCTGATCATGCCATTTTGCTGATGTGCGATACGCTGGAGTACCGTAAAGTACCGTTCCGCACCGGTGCCTATAAGCTGGTGATCGGCAACACGAATAAGCGCCGCGGGTTGGTGGATTCAGCTTATAACGAGCGCCGCAGCCAGTGTACCGAAGCGCTGTCCATTTTGCAGCAGCAGGAGCCGGCGTTGGAATACCTCGCTCACCTGGATGAGGCCCGTTTTGGCGAGCTTCAGTATCACATCGCGGATGAAACGGTGCGCCGCCGGGCACAGCATGTAATCAAGGAAAACGCTCGTGTGCTGGCCTCGGTCGATGCTCTGGCGGCCAATGACCTCGCCGCTTTTGGGCAGTTGATGAATGCTTCGCATGATTCATTGCGCGATTTGTATGAGGTTAGCTGCACGGAGCTGGATGTCATGGTCGAGGAGGCACGGCTCATACCTGGTACGTTGGGTTCGCGTATGACGGGAGCCGGATTTGGTGGCTGTACGGTTTCCCTGGTTCATGAGGATGATGTGGAACGTTTTGTGAAGGAAGTCGGCGAAGCTTATCAGACCCGTACAGGGCTGGAAGCCAGCTTTTATGTATGTAAGGCGGGAGACGGAGTTAAAGAACTGAAGGAGGACGAATAACATGGCCATTCTAGTCACAGGCGGAGCAGGATATATCGGTTCACATACCGTATCAGAACTGTTGGATCGAGGGGAAGAAGTGGTTGTGCTGGACAATTTGCAGACTGGGCACAAGGCAGCGCTGCTTGGAGGCAAGCTGTATGAAGGGGATTTGCGAGACAGAGCACTGCTGTCCAAACTGTTTTCCGAAAATAGCATCGACGCGGTCATCCATTTTGCAGCTAACTCGCTGGTTGGGGAAAGTATGCAAAATCCCGGGAAATATTATGACAACAACGTGTTTGGCACGCTGAGCCTGCTGGAGGCCATGAAGGAAGCGGGAGTACGCCGAATCGTGTTCTCCTCCACCGCCGCAACCTATGGCGAACCGGAAAAGGTGCCGATTGAAGAGGGTGACCGTACAGAGCCAACCAACGTGTATGGTGAAACAAAGCTGATGATGGAGCGCATGATGTCGTGGTTTGATAAAGTATTGGGCATTAAATATGTGTCCTTGCGATATTTTAATGCGGCTGGCGCACACGAGAGCGGCAAAATCGGTGAAGATCACCGTCCGGAGAGCCATCTGATCCCGCTGGTGCTGCAAACAGCACTGAAACAGCGTCCGCACATCGCAGTGTTTGGCGAGGATTATGCGACACCTGACGGAACATGTGTCCGTGATTATATTCATGTAAGCGATCTGGCAGATGCCCATGTGCGTGCAGTCAACTACTTGCGCGAAGGCAATGACAGCAATGTATTCAACCTGGGGAATGGACAGGGCTTCTCCGTGAGGGAAGTTATTGAGACGGCACGCAAGGTCACTGGACTTGACATCCCGGTTGTGGTTGAACCACGCCGCGCGGGTGATCCTGCGATATTGGTTGCATCTTCTGACAAGGCTCGTTCCGTACTCGGCTGGAACCCGACACGGACCCGGCTGGAGGATATTATTCGCGGAGCATGGGGCTGGCACCAGTCTCATCCTCAAGGTTACGGTGACGAGTAGACAGGAGACGATGACATATGAGCGAGAATCAATCTGCAGCCAAGAGCCAGGACCGGGAGCATAGCCCACATCTGGCCCGCAACATGGATGAAACGATGCAGCAAGCAGCTCTATATGCGGTGGAGCAATTGGTTGCATTCGCGCAGGACCGGGGCCTGATCAGTTTACACGATACGGATTACAGCCGTAATTTGCTGCTCGATCAGTTCGGCTTCTCGGAGCCTTACACAGGTGGGGAGGCAGGGGGCGTGACCGCCCCTGAAGTTCTCCAGCCTGTGCTTAATGTATTGATTGATTATGGCTTTGCCATAGGGCTTATCCCTGAAAACACAGATACGTACCGTGATTTGCTGGACTCCAAAATCATGGGCTTGCTGATGGCGAGACCTTCTGAGGTCATCCGTGACTTCCATCAAACGAAGGCTGAACGTGGCATAGAGGCGGCGACAAATGCTTTTTACCGGCTCTCTATTGACTCGAACTATATTCGAATGGACCGGGTTGCCAGCAATGTGTACTGGAATCAGCCGACACCTTACGGGGATATGGAAATTACCATTAATTTGTCCAAGCCGGAGAAAAGTCCGAAGGAAATTGCGATGGCGACGCTGCTTCCGCCGCCGGTTTATCCCAAGTGTCAATTATGCCGTGAGAACGTCGGCTATGCCGGAAGGGTAAACCACCCTTCGCGTCAAAATTTACGCATCATTCCGGTGGAGCTGAACGGAGAGCCGTGGTTTTTTCAGTACTCGCCTTATGTATATTACAACGAGCATTGCATCGTATTTCATCATGATCATGTGCCGATGAAGCTGACGAAAGATACGCTGCGGCAGTTGCTGGCCTTTACGAAAGCGTTTCCGCATTATTTTATCGGCTCCAATGCGGATCTGCCGATTGTCGGCGGATCGATTCTGACTCATGATCACTTTCAAGGCGGACGCCATACATTCCCGATTGAAAAAGCAGGCGTGGACAGCGTGTATTATAATAAGGCGTTCCCGCAAGTTACGGCTGGCATTGTGAACTGGCCGATGTCGGTGATCCGTTTTGCGTCAACGGATGCCGAGGCGCTGCTGGAAGTGGGAAATGCAGCTTTTGAAGCCTGGAAAGCTTACAGCGATCCTGCGGCCGATGTCCTCTCTCATACAGAGCAGGAAGGGGAAACGATTCCGCATAACACGGTAACGCCAATTGTGCGCCGGGATGCCCAAGGAAGATATCAAATGGATCTAGTGCTGCGCAACAATCGCACAAGTGATGAATATCCGGAAGGTATTTTTCATCCTCATCGTGAGATGCACCACATCAAGAAGGAAAATATCGGCCTGATCGAAGTGATGGGACTTGCCATTTTACCGGGGCGGCTTAAAGATGAACTGGATGGAATTGCAGATATATTGTGTGGGAACGATGAACTGGCTGCGGCCATGCAGGAGGAAGAACATCCACTGTATAAGCATGCAGACTGGATTTATCAGTTAAACGCACGATTTGGCTACTTGTCTGACAAGGAGACGGCTGTCCGTACCGTACAAAATGAAGTTGGCCTGAAATTCAGCGAAATTCTCGAGCATGCGGGTGTATATAAACGGAATCCGTCCGGCCTCGAGGCCTTTGGCCGTTTTATGAAACAATTGGGATTTACCTTGGGAGAATAAAATAGCTTGTGTGATGCATAATATAGTACGAGAACCCTCCCAAGATATGACATGGAACCATACTCCTTCAGGAGTGTGGTTTTTTTCTGCCAACCAATCCAATTTGTTTACTGTGACTGAAAAGGTTATAATAGAGTAGTTTCTTAACATTAAACTTTAAATATATTGGAGGCGAGCGTTTGCGATGAAAGCATTTGAATTTTATAATCCAACACAATTGATCTTCGGTAAAGGGCAATTGGAGGCTCTCAAGCGTGAAGTTCCTAAATACGGTAAACGTGTATTGCTTGTATATGGCGGCGGCAGCATTAAGCGCAGCGGTTTGTACGATAATGTAATGAGCTTGCTTGGTGAAATCGGTGCCGAGGTAACTGAACTGGCTGGTGTGGAACCCAATCCTCGCTTGTCTACCGTACATAAAGGTGTGGAATTGTGCAGAACACATCAAATCGACCTCGTATTGGCTGTGGGTGGCGGTAGTGTGCTGGACTGCTCCAAAGCCATCGCTGTCGGTGCAAAATACGATGGAGACATGTGGGATTTTGCGGAGCGCAAAGCGACGGCAAAGGCGGCCCTGCCATTAGGTACCGTTCTGACGATGGCGGCTACAGGTTCCGAAATGAACGCAGGTTCTGTTATTACGAACGAAAAAACACAGGAAAAATTGGGCTGGGGCAGCGTATATGCATTCCCTGCATTTTCCATCCTCGATCCAGTGAACACCTTTTCTCTGCCGCGAGACCAAACCGTTTATGGAATTGTGGATATGATGTCACATACGCTGGAGCATTATTTCCATTTGGAATCGAATACGCCAGTTCAACTTGGCTGGTGCGAAACGATTTTGCGTACAGTCATTGATACAGCTCCAGGGCTGGTTAACGATCTGGAAAACTATGAGCTGCGTGAAACGATCATGTATTGTGGCACAATGGCGCTGAATGGTTTCCTGAACATGGGGCTGACAGGTGACTGGGCCACTCATAATATTGAGCATGCTGTGTCTGCGGTTTATGACATTCCGCATGGCGGCGGCCTGGCTATTCTGTTCCCGAACTGGATGAAACACAATCTGCATGTAAAACCTGAACGCTTCAAGCAACTGGCTGTAAATGTATTCCATGTGAATCCGAAAGGCAAGAGTGATGAAGAAGTAGGGCTGGAAGGCATTCAGGCCTTGCGTGATTTCTGGAACTCCATAGGTGCGCCTAGCCGCCTGGCAGATTACGATATCGATGCTTCCAAAATCGATGTTATGGCTGATAAAGCTGTAAAATTCGGTCCTTTCGGTGGCTTTAACAAGCTCAACCGCGAAGATGTCGTAGAAATTTACAAGGCTTCCCTGTAAATCGGCTTCGGAGCGCTTTAAGCACGTCTATACGTCATTTGACGTATAGACGTGCTTTTTTGGCTTTATTCCAGGGGGCAGAGGAAAAATTTGAAACTTTTTCAGGCTGAATACGTAAACATAGTTATAGGCTGGAAACCAAGACTGAAAAGGTACATGGAAGGAGGAGCCGCATGGAAACCATATTTTGGTGGATATTGGCAGGAGGCGCTATCTTTACAGTGATCAGTGTACTCATCGGGGATGTACTCGGCAGCTGGCTGGATGGTGCATTGGAGCTGCCGGGCCTTGATTGGTTCAGGCCAGTCGTTTTGCTTGGGTCCATAACTGCTTTTGGCGGGGCTGGGGTATTATTGACAAAATATACAGGGCTAAGCACAGGGTGGATCGTTGTGTTTGCTCTTGGTGTTGCCCTGGTCATTGGAATACTTGTATTTTTTGCGTTTATCAAGCCAATGTCGAACTCGGAGGTGTCTAGCGGCTTCTCCATGAGTGAGCTTACTGGCAGGATCGGCGAGGTCACCATTCCGGTACCTGAGGTTGGTTACGGGGAGGTTATGATCCGCTTAGGTGCAGGCAACACCATACATACAGCATCGAGCTTTGATCACAATCCGCTGGCTGCGGGGACCCGTATCGTCGTGGTGGAGGTCGCAGAGGGCGTCGTACGTGTAGCGTATCTGGACACATAGACGGCGCATTCAGCTAACTTGAAGGGAGTGTGAACGGGAGTGCCGAATTTGCAGGATGTTGTGCTGGTCCCTGGGATTGTTGTCATCGTTATTGTCATATTGGGGCTCGCCTTCTGGGCCCGCTACAAAACGGTTGGACCGGATGAAGGAATGATCGTGACGGGTTCTTTTTTGGGAAACAAAAATATTTCCGAAGATGAATCTGGCCGCAAAATCAAAATTGTGCGCGGCGGCGGAGCGTTCATTTGGCCTGTTTTTCAGCAGTCAGAATTTATTTCTCTTTTGTCCCACAAACTTGACGTTACTACACCGGAAGTGTACACAGAGCAAGGGGTTCCGGTAATTGCTGATGGTGTAGCGATTATTAAAGTTGGCAGTTCCATTGAGGATGTGGCGACAGCAGCGGAGCAATTTATCGGCAAGCCGCTGGAGGCTCTGAGGGGAGAGGCGCAGGAAGTGCTGGAGGGGCATTTGCGTGCAATCCTCGGCTCGATGACAGTGGAGGAAGTGTACCGCAACCGGGACCGGTTTGCCCAGGAAGTACAGGGCGTAGCTGCCCGCGATCTGAAAAAGATGGGCTTGCAGATTGTATCATTCACGATCAAAGATGTGCGTGACAAACATGGGTATCTGGATGCGCTCGGCAAGCCGAGAATTGCGGCGGTCAAACGGGATGCAGAGATTGCCGAGGCGGAAGCTGTGCGCGATGCCCGCATTCAGAAGGCGCTGGCCGAACAGGAAGGCCAGAAGGCCGAGCTGCTGCGGGATACCAATATTGCCGAGGCCGCCAAGGAGAAGGAACTGAAAGTGGCTGCGTTCAAGAAAGAGCAGGATACAGCCAAGGCCGATGCAGATCAGGCTTATCATATTCAGGAGGCTCGTGCCAAGCAGACAGCTGTCGAAGAGCAGATGAAGGTCGAACTGGTTCGCAAGGAGCGGGAAATTGATCTTCAAGCCAAGGAAATTCAGGTTCGTGAAAAGCAATATGATGCGGAAGTGAAAAAGAAAGCGGAAGCAGATCGGTATGCGGTAGAACAAGCAGCGGAAGCGGATAAATCGCGTAAAATGCGTGAGGCGGAATCGCTGCAATACTCGATTGAGACACAGGCCAAAGCATCAGCTGAACAAAAGCGCCTGAACGGGCAAGCAGAAGCGGATGCGGAGCGTGCCAAAGGTACAGCGGAGGCGGACGTCATCCGATTGCGTGGTTTGGCCGAGGCCGAGGCCAAGGAAAAACTGGCGGAGGCGTTCCAGAAGTTTGGAGAGGCAGCCGTGCTTGATATTATCGTCAAAATGCTGCCTGATCTGGCTGGCCGCATAGCCGAGCCGATTGCGTCCATCGACAAACTGACGGTGGTTGATACAGGCAAAGGGGAAGGAGCAGCACGTGTTAGCAATTATGTCACGGAGTTGATGGCTACAGCTCCCGAGATGCTTAAAAGCGTATCCGGTATCGATGTGGAGCAGTTAATTAAGGGACTAACCACGGGGAAAAATGGCCTTGATGCTGTACCTTTCTCCGAAGAAGCGGAAATGCTGCACATTCATGCCCCAGTGGAGGTAGCACCAACAAACCAAGAATAGCTGTAAGTTTTTCGGGAGCAGATACCCTGAACTACAACTGAAAGCCCGCTTTTCATCACAGCTTTTCCCAGTAATTGTGATGAAAAGCGTTTTCTTTTTATTGACCTTTAACGGAATATTTGGTACTTTAACGTGGATTCCTCTGAACTACATGCTATAATTCTTAGGATCAAGGTTCTGATAAAAAGAGGTGCGGATGTGAGCAGCCTACAAGTGGCAAAAGCGCTGAACAACAATGTGATTATAGGGATGCATCCCGAGCATAGTGAGGTTGTCGTGATTGGAAAAGGAATCGGTTTCAATCGCAGGCCCGGTGATCTTATAACGTTGGATTCAGTAGAAAAATTGTTTATATTAAAAAGCCATGAAGAGCAGGAGCAATACAAGCGATTGCTGCCTGAGCTGGATGAAAAGCTCATTGAGGTCATCGGTGAGGTTCTTCACCTTGTTCAGCTTCAAGCGAAGAAGCCTCTGAATGAGCACATATTGATTGCTTTAACCGACCACATCGCCTTTTCGATCAACCGTCAGAAACAGGGGATCACGATTCATAATCCGTTTCTGTATGAAACCAGGGAAATCTATCCCCAGGAATACAAGATGGCCGAACAGGCTGTATCAATGATCAGGGAAAAGATGGACGTGGATTTGGGAGAAGATGAGATCGGATTTGTGGCCCTGCATATTTATAGTGCCATGACCAACCAGCATATTTCCGAGGTTAGGAAGGATTCACGTCTGATAGCGGATATGGTTCAAGTAGTCGAGACTACTCTTGATTATCGTATTCCTCTCCTGTCCCTCGATTATTCCCGCCTGCTGACTCATCTGAGATTCGCCATTGAACGGGTGCGCCGGGGTGAAATTGTGCAGGAGATTAATCGTTTGGACAAGCTTTTAAATGAGGAGTATCCGGAAATGTACATGCTGGCCTGGAAGCTCACAAAAATTATGGAGAAAAGGCTTCGGAAGCCTGTGTATCCGGCTGAGGTCAGCTACTTGACGATGCATCTGCAGCGATTGTCCCAACGCAAAGAGCAGGGAGAGTAATCATGACCCGGGAAATAAAAAAGTATTGCCTCACTGTTAACAGGGTGCTATAATCAACGTTGTAATAAGCAAGACAACAATTGAACATAGTAACGTGTTACTGATTCGATCAGGCATGAGTTGTTTTAAGTTATGATTGTTTACAGCCTACTGGGGTAAGCTATATCCCAAGGTTGCATTCAAACTTACTTAATTCGGCTCATGCCTTTTTTGTTGTTTTGCTTCTGTATGCTAATTTTTCAGAGAAGGAAGTGTGACGTATGTTTAAAAAGCTTTTCGGCGTTTTACAGCGTGTCGGTAAAGCTTTAATGCTCCCTGTAGCTATTTTGCCAGCTGCGGGACTTTTATTGGGAATCGGCAACATGCTGGTCAACCCTGATTTTCTCCAGTACATTCCTGCATTAAATACAGGCTGGGTTCAATCAACTGCGACGATCATGATGAATGCCGGACAAATCGTTTTTGATAATCTGGCACTGTTGTTTGCCGTCGGTGTAGCCGTTGGTTTGGCAGGCGGCGAAGGTGTAGCCGGTTTGGCTGCGATCATCGGTTACCTCGTAATGAATATTACACTGGGGACAGCCGTTGGTGTCACACCGGGTCTGATTGCCCAAAAAATTCCTGGTTATGCAAACGTGCTCGGCATTCCAACGCTTCAAACAGGGGTATTCGGCGGGATTATCATCGGTATTCTAGCCGCAGCCATGTACAACCGCTTTTTCAAAATTGAGTTGCCTTCATATTTGGGCTTTTTCGCAGGTAAGCGCTTCGTTCCGATTGCAACGGCATTATCCTCGTTGGTGATTGGACTACTGTTGGTCATTGTATGGCCTCCCGTACAGCACGGACTGAACGCCGTATCTCACTTCATGGTTGATTCCAATCCGACATTGGCCGCATTCATTTTTGGGGTCATTGAACGCGCGCTGATTCCATTCGGTTTGCATCATATCTGGTACTCACCGTTTTGGTTTGAGTTCGGAGAATATGTGAATAAAGCGGGTCAAACGATTCATGGTGACCAGCAAATTTTCTTTAACCAGCTTCGTGACGGAGTGACTTTGACGGCAAGTACGTTCCAGGTGGGTAAATTCCCGTTTATGATGTTCGGTCTGCCAGCCGCTGCGCTTGCGATGTACCATGAAGCAAGACCTGAACACAAAAAATATGTAGCAGGTATTATGGGTTCAGCCGCTTTGACTTCGTTCCTGACAGGTATTACGGAGCCGCTGGAGTTCTCCTTCCTGTTCGTGGCTCCACTGTTGTTCGCAGTTCACTGTATTTTTGCAGGTCTGTCATTTATGACGATGCAACTTTTGAATGTCAAAATCGGTATGACGTTCTCTGGCGGATTTATTGACTTCCTGATTTTCGGGATTATTCCAACCCGTACTCCTTGGTGGTATGTAATCATCGTCGGTCTGATTTTGGCGGTTATTTACTACTTCGGATTCCGCTTCATCATCCGCAAGTTCAACCTGAAAACACCAGGACGTGAAGAAGTAACTGAAAATGTGGGGGGTACAGCAGCCGGTGCTAGTGACGATCTTCCGCACAACATTTTGGCCGCTTTCGGCGGTTCATCCAATATCAAGCATTTGGATGCATGTATTACACGTCTTCGGATTGAGGTCAATGAGAAGTCGAATGTAGACAAAGCCCGCTTGAAACAGCTTGGCGCATCGGGTGTTCTTGAAGTCGGCAATAACGTTCAGGCGATTTTCGGTACACGTTCCGATACGATTAAAACACAAATGGCTGATATCATGGCGGGACGCACGCCGGCACCTACTCCTTCACAACCAGCTCCACAAGAGGAAAAGGAAGCCGGAGCACAAAAGCAGACGATTGTTGTAGAAGATATCGTGATGCCTGTTAATGGCGAACTGGTTGATATTTCGACCGTTCCCGATCCGGTATTTGCAGAGCGTATGACAGGAGACGGTTTTGCGGTCGTGCCAAATGATGGAACGATTGTCTCCCCTGTTTATGGTAAAGTATTTAATGTATTCCCAAGCAAGCATGCGGTTGGTATTCAATCCGATGGCGGCAAAGAAGTGCTTGTTCATATCGGAGTGAACACAGTGAAGCTGAAAGGACAAGGATTTGACGTTTTAGTGAACGAAGGCGATCTTGTGTCAGCTGGTCAGCCGATCATGAAAATAGATCTGGAATACGTGAAAGCGAACGCTAAATCCATCATTTCACCAGTCATTTTCACCAATCTTCCAGAAGGCTCTACCGTAACTTTAAACAAAACAGGAGTATTGAAGGCTGGCGAAGATGGTATAATTACGATAAAATAAGCTCTATGTGTTTCGGTTTAATGATTAGGCGGCTTAGGTCGTCTGATCATTGCCCGGTTTCACTGCACGTATCCATACTGCGTGTAAACAAATATTATCTTTGGAAAAGTGGGAGGAATAGTTCTATGCAAACAACTTTTAGAATTACAGACGAAGACGGTATCCATGCACGTCCTGCAACTGCGCTGGTAAATACAGCCAACAAATTCAGCGGTGCTGAATCCTTTGCTGAAGCTAACGGTAAAAAAGTAACTTTGAAATCCATCCTGGGTGTACTGTCACTTGGTCTGGAGCAAGGTGATACTATCAATATTATTTGTGAAGGCGCTGAAGCTGCTGAAGCTTTGAAAGCTCTTGAAAATGTAATCGTTAATGAAGGGCTGGGCGAAATTCATGCTTAAGGTCTCCGGGATTGCCGCTTCGGCAGGCATCGCCATTGCCCGGGCGTTTATCTTGGAGCATCCGAATTACGCTGTAGAGAGACGCGCAGTTGGTGATGTTGAAGCTGAAATTGCAAGATTGGATGCGGCTTTAGCAGAATCTCAAACCGAATTGGAAACGATTAAGGAGAAAACATTGAGGGAACTGGGCGAGAAAAAAGCAGAAATTTTTGCTTCTCACCTGTTGATCCTGAATGATCCGGAATTGATCGATCCAGTAAAAGCCAAAATCAAAGACGAGCAGCTTAATGCTGACTATGCTTTGAATGAAGTAGCTACACAGTTTATTTCCATGTTTGAAAACATGAAAAGTGCATATTTGCAAGAACGCGCGTCTGACATGCGTGATGTAACCAAACGGGTGCTTAATCATCTGCTTGGTGTTCATTTTGTCAGCCCTGCAGAAATTGCCGAAGAAACGATTGTGCTTGCAGAAGATTTGACACCTTCCGACACAGCTCAGCTGAATCGTGAATTTGTCAAAGGTTTTGCAACGAATATCGGCGGACGTACTTCGCATTCGGCTATCATGGCTCGCTCTCTTGAAATTCCTGCGGTTGTAGGAACCAAAAATATATTGTCCCAAGCTAAAAGCGGCGATCTGATCATCGTTGATGGTCTAGATGGACACGTATTCGTGAATCCTTCTGAAGAGATCGTTGCAGAATACCGTGCAAAACAAGCGGCATACGACAAGCAGCGCGAAGAGTGGCGCAAGCTGCGCGGTGAAGCTACAGTTTCTGTCGATGGTGTTCATGTCGAATTGGCTGCCAACATCGGTACGCCTAACGACGTAACTGGTGTTCTGGATAACGGTGGCGAAGGCGTGGGCTTGTATCGTACAGAATTCTTGTATATGGGACGCGATAAGCTTCCATCTGAAGAAGTACAGTATACAGCATACAAAACCGTTCTGGAAAAAATGGAAGGCAAACCGGTAGTCGTTCGTACGCTGGACATCGGTGGCGACAAGGAGCTTCCTTATCTGGAGCTGCCGAAAGAAATGAATCCGTTCCTCGGCTTCCGTGCGATTCGTCTGTGTCTGGATCGTCAGGATATTTTCCGTACTCAACTGCGTGCTTTGCTGCGGGCAAGTGTACACGGCAACCTGCGTATCATGTTCCCGATGATCGCTACGCTGAACGAATTCCGTGAAGCCAAAGCTGTTTTGATGGAGGAAAAGGAAAAGCTGAAGGCCGAAGGTGTAACCGTATCTGAAGACATTCAGCTCGGCATTATGGTAGAAATTCCCTCTACAGCAGTATTGGCTGACCAATTTGCTAAAGAAGTAGATTTCTTCAGTATCGGTACAAACGATCTGATTCAATACACTATGGCAGCAGACCGCATGAACGAACGGGTATCTTACTTGTATCAACCATACAATCCATCCATTCTGCGTCTGGTGAAAATGGTTATTGATGCAGCTCACCGTGAAGGACGCTGGGCAGGTATGTGCGGCGAAATGGCAGGGGATGCAACAGCAATTCCGTTGCTGCTGGGTCTTGGACTTGATGAGTTCAGCATGAGCGCAACTTCCATTCTGCCAGCACGCAGCCAAATCTCCAAGCTGTCCCGTGCGGACATGGAGAAACTGGCTGCAAAAGCTTTGGACATGCAAACAGCCGAGCAGGTTGTTGAATTGGTTAAAAGCATTGAAGGCTAAGGGCAGGATATCACATTATCTTTTTTTAACAAAAAATTGCTGTGTACATACAGCAGCCGGTATCTGACAGATACCGGCTTTTTTTGCGTGCTTTACATTAAGTCGCGTTTAGCTGCACGAGCAGTTCAGTACAGGTTTGCGAGCAGCAGTGGTTTCGTCCAAACGCGTGACAGGAGTGGAGTATGGTGCATTAAGCACCAATTCAGGGCTCTCCTTCGCCTCTCGCGCAATTTGAATCATAGTGTCAATAAAAGCATCGAGCGTTTCCTTGCTTTCCGTTTCCGTCGGCTCGATCATGATACATTCCTCTACATTCAGCGGAAAGTAAATCGTAGGCGGATGATAGCCAAAATCAAGCAAGCGTTTGGCAACATCCAGCGTTCGCACTCCAAATTTCCTCAGATTCCGACCAGACATCACGAATTCGTGTTTGCAATGTCCCGGAAAGGGGAGGTCGAAATACGGAGCCAGCCGATGCATCATATAATTCGCATTCAGCACGGCACATTCAGATACCCGCTTCAAGCCGTCAGGGCCATAGCTGCGGATATAGGCGTAGGCTCGGACGAGAATGCCGAAATTACCGTAAAAGGCTTTGACCCGCCCAATCGAATCGCCCTGCTCCCGGTTCCAACGGTACCTCCCCTGCGGATCACGTACGACAAGCGGCTTGGGCAGATAGGGAATGAGCCGCTGCTTCACGCCGACGGGTCCTGCACCAGGCCCGCCTCCGCCATGCGGGGTACTCATCGTTTTGTGCAAATTAAGATGCACCACATCGAACCCCATATCTCCGGGGCGGGTAATTCCCATGATGGCGTTGGAATTCGCGCCGTCATAGTAGAGCAGGCCTCCGGCTTCATGCACAATCGCGGCAATGTCAGCGATTTGCTTCTCGAACAGACCCAGTGTGTTCGGGTTGGTCAGCATGAGCGCAGCGGTGTCGCTGCCTACGGCTTGACGGAGCGCGTTCAGATCCACCAGCCCCTGCGGGGTGGAGGGGAGGGTGACCGTTTCGAAGCCCGCAACGGTTGCGCTGGCGGGGTTCGTTCCGTGCGAGGAATCCGGCACGAGTACTTTGGTACGCCGCTCACCACGAGCTTCGTGGTATGAGCGGATCATCATCAGCCCGGTCCACTCGCCATGGGCGCCTGCTGCGGGCTGAAGGGTGACGGCATCCATGCCGATTAACGCGGCCAGATCGTTTTGGAGCGTATGCAGCAGCTCCATGGCACCCTGGATGCTATCCTCAGGCTGATACGGATGAATTTTGGCGAAGCCTGCATAACGGGCGATATCCTCGTTTACCTTTGGGTTGTATTTCATCGTACAGGAGCCAAGCGGATAAAATCCGTTGTCTACGCCAAAATTGCGCCGGGAGAGGGCGATATAATGCCGAATAACATCTACTTCGTATACCTCCGGCAACGCCGCAGGCTCGCTGCGCAGCGCATAATCCGGCAAAAGCTCTGCCACCGGGCGCCGGGGAACGTCGCATTCGGGAAGGGAATAGGCGACACGGCCCGGACGGCTCAATTCAAAAATGAGTGCTTGGTCATGCTCTATCAACAGCCCTTGCTTCTGATCCTGTCCGGTGTGTGTCATAGCAATCCCCCCATGGTGTGTACAAATTGGTCAATCTCCTCTTTTGTTCTCTGCTCTGTCACGGCAATCAGCATGTGGCCGTTCAATTCCTTATAATCCCGACCCAGGTGGTAGCCGCCGATAAATCCCGCAGCAAGCAGACCGGACTGGAGCTTGTTCATATCTGTACCGGCAGGCAGCTTAAGGGCAAACTCGTTAAAGACAGGTGCGTTAAAGGAGGCGGTTACGCCCTGCAGGCTCAGCAATTGTTCCAATGCATAGCGGCTTTTATGCAAATTCAGCTCGGCTACCTCCCGGATGCCCTGTCTACCCATGACAGACATGTACACAGATGCAGATAAAGCCAGCAACGCTTGATTGGAGCAAATGTTGGACGTGGCTTTTTCACGGCGGATATGCTGCTCCCGTGCCTGCAAGGTCAGCACGAAGCCGCGTTTGCCATTGCGGTCTGTCGTTTGGCCTACAATCCGGCCGGGGATACGGCGCATGTGCGCCTGAGAAACGGCAAAGTAGCCGCAGGTTGGACCGCCGAGGGAGGAAGAGATGCCAAGCGGCTGCGCGTCTCCTACGACAATGTCTGCGCCCTGCTTACCGGGCGTTTCCAGCAAGCCAAGCGCCAGCGGATTGGCGCTGACGACCATAAGCCCCTTGTGCGCATGGATCAGGTCAGCCATCGGCTGCACATTTTCCACGGCTCCGAAAAAGTTGGGGTTTTGGACCAAGATAGCCGCCGTCTGTTCAGATACGGCCGCTGCCAAGGCCTGCACATCCGTGACACCGTCCGAATAGCCAATTTCCACGATGTCCAGGCCGAGCCCGCGGGCATAGGCAGCCAATACCTGACGTGCCTCCGGATGGACGGTTCGCGATACGATAAGCTGTGTACGGCGGGTGGCAGAGGCGGCCAGTGACCCCGCCTCTGCCAGCGCAGTCGCTCCATCGTACATGCTGGCATTGGCTACAGTCATACCTGTTAATTCGCAGATATACGACTGAAACTCGAAGATGGCTTGCAGTTCGCCCTGGCTGATCTCCGGTTGATAGGGAGTGTAGGCCGTGTAAAATTCCGAACGTGAAGTGATATGCTGGATAACCGATGGAATATGATGATCATATATTCCCGCCCCAAGAAAGCTGGCGTGTGTGTCTGTATTGACGTTGCGCCCAGCCAGTTCGGATAAGTGGCGGGTCAAGGCTCTTTCGTCAAGTCGGGAAGAAAGGGGGAGTTCCCCTTGATACCGGACGGCCTCTGGAATATCACTGAATAAATCGTCGATGGACGATACGCCGACCACACGCAACATTTCGGCTTGGTCCAGTTCGGTCATGGGAAGATAGCGATGCTTCTTCATAGGTCCTGGCTCCTTCCGTGGAAAGCAATGTGAAATTGGAATGAGGAATAATCATGGATAGACTCAGGGAGCTTAAATCAGTGTGAACGTTTATAAAAAGGTGTCGCTACCACCTCGGCACGCAGCCTTTTGCCACGGATCTCGACCTCCAGCGGTGTGAATAAGGCACTAAAACGGCTGTCCACCAGAGCAAGGCCCAGGTTACGCTTCAAGGTTGGTGACTGGGTACCGGTCGTAACCTCACCGATGTGCCTTCCTTCCGCAAATACGGGATAATGGGCGCGCGGAATACCGCGATCCAGCAATTCCAGTCCGACCAGCTTGCGGGGGATACCTTGCTCTTTTTGGCGTTGCAGTGCTCCCCGGCCGATAAAATCACCTTTGCCCAGCTTGACGAAAAAGCCCAGGCCAGCTTCGAGCGGTGAAATCGTAGCAGACAGCTCCTGTCCGTACAGCGGCAGCCGCGCCTCAAAGCGCAGCGTATCCCGGGCACCAAGTCCGGCAGGAACGAGACCGTGCGGCTCGCCGGAGCGAAGCAATCCTTCCCAAACAGCGGGTGCTTCCGCAGCAGGCAGATACATTTCAAAACCATCCTCGCCCGTATATCCGGTACGGGACACGAGTGCTTTCGCTCCGAACAGCTGCACGTTCTCACGAAACCGGAAGGAGGGCAGATTGGCCATGTCCGTATCTGTCACGGCTGCGAGTATATGTGCAGCTTCCGGTCCTTGCAGCGCCAGCAACGCGATGTCATCAGACACATTTTGCAGATGAACGGATGCAGGCGCATGGCGAATGAGCCAATCCCAATCCTTGTCGATGTTGGAGGCATTGACAACAAGCATGTAGCGCTCCGTTCCCTTGCAGTAAACAAGCAGGTCATCAACCACACCTCCATCGGGGTAACACAGGAGCGAGTATTGGGCCTGGCCCGGCTCCAACTGTCTGACATCGTTCGTCGTTACCTGTTGCAGAAAAGCTTGGGCTTCTCCGCCCTCAACCAAAAACTCGCCCATATGGGATACATCGAACAATCCCGCAAGCTGCCGGACGGCTTCATGCTCCTTTTGAATGCCGCTGAACTGTACAGGAAGCTCCCAACCGCCAAAGTCGATGCAACGGACTCCGGGCAGTGTCCCGTAAGAAGAATACAGCGATGTTCTTCGCAAGTTAGTCATTTTTCCACTCCTATCCGGTGTAATCGGCTAACAAAAAAAGACAGCCCGAAAAAAACGTATAGACGGCAGTCCATACTCTTTTTTCAGCTCTGTCCTTGATACCTGAAAGTTACCCCGGTGTGCACCAGGTTTCCTCTTGGGTGATTCGCCTCATCGCGAATGCTCTCCAGAGATGCGTCCGGCAGAGGTCCTTTTGCCTGAGAGATTCGCCTGTCGTACAGGTTTACTCCTTCGGCGCTACCTTTGGGAATATTGTATGTTCCCGATGGATACAGATAACAATATGATCCGATTCGCATGACCTCTGTCTCATAAAGGGGCACACGGCGTCGGATGGCGCTGAATGCCAACAGGTGGCAAACCGATCATTACACCGCGCGCCAGCGAATCCTGGTAGTCTCTCCCTCTGCGTTCATCCGCGTTTGCAGTTGTGGGGGCGTTTCTACAAACATTGGCTATAACCCATTAATACGCAAATGTATTCAAAATGTCAATAAAAATGTCATGAAAATCAATTTTAAAAACATTTAATACATAAATAAGGATATGTAAGCGTTTGTTACACCTAGTCATTTTTTTATTTACCACGTTTTTTAAAGTGATATGAAGTATTTTTGTTAGTATTATTGACATAGATGTTTTTGTTGTCATAATCTTAACCTGTCTAAAACTAGGTGAGCAGAAGTTGATTACATTTCATTTGGAAGCGAGGCGGGAGGCACGATGAGTGAAGTGAAACAGCAGCTTTGGTACACGGAGGAGCATGAGTGGGTTGAACGTATAGAGGATGGAAAGGTTCGAATCGGTATTACAGATTTTGCACAGCATCAACTGGGTGACATTGTTTTTGTGGAGCTGCCTCAGGAAGGAGCAACGATTGAACAAGGAGTGGAGGTAGGTACCATTGAATCAGTGAAGACGGTGTCCGATTTGTATGCTCCGGTGACGGGAATCGTATTAAAGGTGAACGAAACGTTGGAAACTACGCCTGAGTTGGTCAACGAGTCTCCCTACGAAAAAGGCTGGATGATCGAGGTTGAGACCGGCAACGATGTGGAGGAAGCTCTGGCCAAGCTATTGTCTGCGGATGAGTACGAGAAATTAACTGGCGATGGGCAATAATAAAGTCATTTCGTGTCGAGTTACGGGTTTCGCTCTTTATTTTGTAAGTTGCTGTGTTGAATTTTGTGAATTGCTGCGCTGATTTTAAATTGAATAAGAGCGTCATTTATTCGCTCGTACTTATATCAAATAGTCGCAATGTTTTGACATTGCGGCTATTTTTGTTGTCTTTTTGAGCAGGCGTAATTACGTGTGTTTTCTTCTATTTAAAGGCTTGTCCCCTTGTAAGAGCAGTACAAATGACATTATGGATTTCCGGCTGATTTTTATGGTTACAAGCCAATATTAAGAAGAATTATTATATAGGGTATTATGCCTTATCGTTAATTTAAATTTAAATGTTGTCATCAACGTTCATGACGAAAGTACGTTTTCATTTCGTTGATGGAGATAGCGCTGTCATTTAGTATAAATTTTGAGCAAAGGTAGTGATGCCATTTATTTATAAGGAACCGCATCACCGGATTATAGGCATTCAGGGGAAAAGCGGCCCTGACAAGTCAACGCTGCTTAAGCTGCTGCTTCGCGGGTATAATACCCGCGTCGGAGAGCTGGGGGACAGGCTGTCCGGCGGTGAACGCCAGTGGTTAGGACTGGCCAGAGCTTTTGTCCATGATGGGCCTCTCTTATTGCTCGATAAGCCTACCAGCAATTTGGACAGTCTAAACGAAGCCATTATTTTAAAATCGTTAAAGGAACAGCAGCAGGATAAAACCATTGTCCTCGTTTCACACCGAAGCTCCACCATGCGGATTGCCGATCACATTTTTCAAATGGATCATCGCAGAATGTCCTGAGGGCGGATGCTGTAGCCTGTTCATGGTTTTGTCATAAAATGGAGTGAGCGTGTGATCCAACTTTTCAAGCTTGTCTTATGTTGATAGCCTATTAGGTGAAAATTTTCTAAAATCCTGAGGTATATTGACAAGTCATAAACATCATAAATGATGGATGAACAGAGGCTGTGAAAGCCGATGTACAGAAATGGGTGGTGAACAGGAATGTCTGATTTCAAGCAGCTTGAGCACACAACATATCCAACGTATGAAGGCGATGATTTGGGTCTGACTTATACACCTGCAGGCAGTCTGTTTAAGGTATGGGCACCGCCTGCGGAGCAGGTTCGTGTAGTGCTGTATGACGACGCGGGGGTGTATGATCAGGACGGGATCGTTCAGGAGCATGACGGCGGCCGGGAATTTCCGATGTGCTGTGATAATCGGGGTGTATGGTCCGCAGAGCTAGAAGGGGACTGGAATAGATACTATTACATGTACAGGCTGGAATGGGCGGACGGCACCGTTCATTATGCCGCCGATCCGTATGCGACAGCGGTGTCAGCCAACGGACAGCGTACGGCTATCATTGATTTGGCTCACACCAACCCGGACGGATGGAAAGAGGACACAGGCCCTGCGCTGGAGCGGCCCACGGATGCCATTATCTATGAACTGCATGTGCGTGATTTTTCAATGGCCCCACATTTTAATACAGGGGAAAAAGACTTTTCAGACGTACAGGGAAGGTTTGCCGCCTTTACGTATTCGGGCTTGAAGGATACGGCGGGTAATTCCATCGGGCTGGATCATTTGCTGGAACTGGGAATTACACATATCCATTTGCTTCCAGTTGCTGATTTCCATACGGTGAATGATTTGGCCGCATCAGAAACCAAATATAACTGGGGATATGATCCGCAGCATTATAATGTGCCGGAGGGATCGTATTCATCGAATCCGGCCGACCCGGGGACACGTATTCGAGAACTGAAACAGCTGGTGCAGTCTCTGCATACGGCTGGCATGGGTGTCATTCTGGACGTCGTATACAACCATACGTATTCGGTGGAAAAGGGACCGTTTGAGCCTGTCGTACCAGGCTATTATTACCGGACGGATGAGCAGGGACAGCTCTCCAATGGCTCGGGGGTAGGCAATGAGGTGGCAACCGAACGCCCGATGGTTCGCAAGTATATCAAGGATTCACTGCGCTATTGGGCGGAGGAATATCATATCGACGGCTTTCGATTTGATCTGATGGGGCTGATCGATACACCGACCGTAGTACAGCTTACACAAGAGCTGCGTGCTGAGGTGCGCCCCGATCTGCTCATCTATGGTGAGCCCTGGACGGGAGGAGAGTCTCCGCAGCCGTTGCTTACGTTAAAAGGAACGCAGCGCGACAAGGGCTTTGCTGTTTTTAACGACAACTACCGTTCTGCGATTAAAGGTGATAGCGACGGTACTGCGAGCGGCTTTGCCACGGGGGCATGGGACCAGGAGGAGCAGGTGCTGAAGGGCGCTTTTGGGGCCATTCATGATTTTACATCCCAGCCTTCGGAGAGCATTAATTATGTAACCGCACATGACAATCTCAACCTGTGGGATAAAATTTTGACGGTACGGCATTTGCGCGAGTATTGTGGTTTTCCGCAATGGGAGAAGGGAAAGCCGCGCGATGGGAGAACAGCCGAACAAGCGATTGCTGAAGCAGATCCATACCGGGAACTTGCTAAACAGGACCTGCTGGAAAACGAAACGGTGCGTAAATCCTTATTGGCGAACGGCATGGTGCTAACCTCCCAGGGCATTCCCTTTATCCATGCAGGCGATGAGCTGTTGCGCTCCAAATATGGAGACCATAACAGCTATCGCAGCGCGGATGTAGTGAATGCCATCCGCTGGGAAAATAAGGCCAGGTTTCGTCCGGTGTTTGATTACTATAAAGGGTTAATCGCTTTGCGACGCAGTCATCCGGCTTTCCGGATGGAGGAGCGTGAACTGGTAGAGCAGCATATGGAAGTGCTGCAGAGCAGCGGGCATGTAGTAGCCTTTGCGCTGAGGCACCATGCGAACGGCGATGCCTGGAATCATATTATGGTGATTTATAACGGTTCGGATACGGAGCAAACGGTATTGCTGCCGGCAGAATCGGACCGCTGGCATGTTGTCGTGGATGCACACGGAGCCGGAAACGAGACACGGTATGAAGTGGCAGGTCAGCGTGTGACCGTTTCGCGCTGGTCGATGATGGTACTCCATGATCAGGAGGAATCTGCTCAGGTTTCCTGTTTGATGGAACAGGATCAGGAAACTGGGGAAGCCAAGCATATCCGGGAAGGCACCGGAGGAACCTCCGAAAACAAGGAAGCCTGATGCTGGTTTTCCAAAATAGATAATCCTTATATAGACGTCAAATCGCTCCCTGTCAGGGGGGGGGCGATTTTTTTGCATTAATACACTTTCACTCATCAATTCAATATGCGTTCGGACTTGACGATATATTAAAGTAGGGTATTTACATTTTTACAATTTTTGCTTAATAAAAATACCTACTATACATCCAGGGAGCGTGTACACAATATGGACAGAATGAATGAATTGGTGTGGCAAAGAAACAAACTTGTGATTATTATTTTTTGGGTGCTGACCTTAAGCGGATTTGTCCCGGCATTAACTGATCCTTCGATGCTGGTACCTAGTGTTATAGGATTAGTTATCATTGTATCTCTGACGGTGCTGAATGTGAGAAAGAAAGCAATCCGTGTAATTCCGTGGATTATTACGGTTTCCATTGTATTTAGATGTGTAGAGTATAGCTTGTCGAGTGTGGATGTGAGTTTTACGATCTTAATGTCCTCCTTGCTTTTGCTGTACCCGCCTTACCGTTATTTCCTGGTGGCTATAAGCATAAACATAATTAATATTTTTGTGCAAATTACAATCGGTACGCCTGCGATTCTTCCTTCTGTCGGATCGCTACGCTATGTTAATGAGTTTTTTCTTGCTGCATTAATTGGTTCACTGCTGTTAGTAGTATCCGTGCTGAATCAAAAGCAGTTTCAGAAAAGTGAGGAGCAAAATCAGGCTATTAGTGATTCGAGACAGCATATTGAGTTTCTGCTGGATCAGGTTAGACAAGCGGTGGCCGGATTGTACAGCTTTACTGAACGATTTAGAAATCAGGTGGATGCTACGGGGAGTGTGACGAATGAAGTGGCCCTCGGTTTTCAGGAGGTTGCCAAAGGGGTAGAAATGCAAGCTTCGAATATCACGGAGATAACGGATAATTTGTCCAAATCTGACCAGCATGTTCGTTATGTAGCCGATCATTCCCGGGAATTGAAGCAGCTATCGGAAGATACAAAAAATGCCGGGGGAAAAGGTAGCAGTCAATTGCTTGCATTAACGTCGCAAATTACGGATTTGAGTCAGGTCATGAGCCATACCAAAGAAGAAGTGGATAAGTTTAAAACACAAAGTGATAACATGTCTGCCATGCTTAACGATATTACTCGAATTTCGAAACAGACTAATTTGCTGTCCTTGAATGCATCTATTGAAGCTGCCAGAGCAGGAGAGCATGGCAAAGGATTCGCCATTGTGGCTGGCGAGGTACGTCATTTGGCTGAAATGGTAGGGGATACCTCGGTAGCGATGGAAGGTATTTTGACCCAATTGAGAACACAGATGGATTCTGTCGTAAGTCAATTTGAAATTGGGCAGCAACGATTGCAGCAAAGTATGGAGTCGGCACATTCCACCGAAGTTGTACTGGAGGATATCCTGCAAAATGCCAATAAAGTGCTGCTGCAGGCTGTGGATGTGGAAGCCAGCACGAATAGTATGCAGCAATTTTCATCCCAGGTCGTTCAAGAGATGACTGAATTTGCAAGTCTAACGGAACAAGCAAGTGCAGCTTCAGAGCAAATTTTGGCCGGGGTAGAGGAGCAACGAAGCATAACCTCCAACATGGTGGGTGGATTTACTGAGCTGGAGGCGCTGATTGTGCAGTTGAAAGAGCTGGTAGAGGTACGGAATGAGAACGGTAGCCCTACCGGAGCGGCAAAAGCAAATAACCGAACAACAGCATCATAGGGCTAAATAAGCCGGGGGGTATCGTGATCAAGCGGTATTCCCCGGTTTTGCTATATTTACTTGGAAGATGGTGGTATAATTTGTGGCAGTTTAAATGTTGATTAGAGGGCGACGGAAAGCAAGCATCCATGCCCCAAATGGCATGATTCATATTGAAATATCTGAATAGCCGAATAGGAAAAGAAGGCTTGCTGAATGGTATTTTATGTGGGAGGAACGCATGTGAACGCCTTGTTGGAAATGCTGATGCAGCTGTTTGAGCGCGCAGCGCTGTTGCTGATTTGTTTATTTTTTATTACCCGTGTCCCACAGTTTAAGGAAACACTGCAAAAGCGCAGCCATTCTCCAGGTGAGCTGACACTGTTAACGATGATATTTTGTATGTTTGCATTGTTCGGCACGTACACCGGGATTGAGGTTGAAGGCTCGCTGGTTAATGTTCGTATCATTGCCATTATGTCGGGCGGTATTTTGTTCGGACCGTGGGTGGGGATCATTACAGGGATTATATCGGGGATCCATCGTTATCTGATTGATATCGGGGGAGTGACCTCCATTCCATGTCTGATTACCAGTATTTTGGCTGGTGTGGTGTCAGGCTACATTGGCCGCCGCGTTGATCGTTCCAAGCGATGGCTGGTGGGTATTGCCGCAGGAATGATTTGTGAAGCGTTAACGATGCTGCTGATTCTGCTGATGGCGCAACCGTACGAGCTGGGACTGGACATTGTGTCCAAGATTGGGCTGCCGATGATTATCGGGGAAGTCAGTATCGGTCTCATCGTCCTGTTAATTCAAAGCGTTGAGGGGGAAAAGGAAAATATCGCAGCCAGACAGGCCAAGCTGGCACTGGATATTGCCAATAAGACGCTGCCTTATTTCCGCTCCATTAATGCGGAATCCCTGCGTACCATTTGTTCAATTATCAAGGAGGATATCAAAGCCGACGCCGTTGCGATTACCGATATTCGAAATGTACTGGCCTATGTCGGCTTTGGTGAGGAACGTTATCACATCGGTGACGAGATTATTAGCGATGTAACCAAAGCGACGATTCGAAGCGGTAAAATCACCATTCGCAATCATATTGCCGATGACAAAACGCCCCAGATCCAATCCCTGCTTATTATTCCGCTGGAGGAGCGGGGCGAGGTAACCGGAACGCTGAAAATTTACTACCGCAAAGCATATAAAATCACCTATCCGCTGCAGACGATGGCGATCGGCCTGTCTCAAATCATTTCCACGTTGATGGAAGTGTCGCGTGTAGAGCAAATTAAGGAGGCAGCGAACAAAGCAGAATTGAAGGCATTGCAGACGAAAATCAACCCCCACTTTCTGTTCAATGCGCTGAACGCGATCGCCTCCACGACACGCACCAAGCCGGATAAGGCGCGCGAGCTGATCATTAATTTGTCAGGCTATCTACGCTATAATCTGGAGCTCAACGACGAGCTGATCGAAATCCACAAGGAGCTGCAGCAGGTGTCCGATTATGTGGAAATTGAAAAAGCGCGCTTTGGCAATCGGCTTCAGGTGGAATATGTGATGGATGAGGTGTCTGTACGTATTCCAAGCCTGATTATCCAGCCGCTGGTTGAAAATGCGATTAATCACGGAATACTGAAAAAAAAGGGGCCAGGTACAGTGACGATTTCTGTACAGGATCGGGGGGAAAAGGTACGGATTTCCGTGGCAGATACCGGGGTGGGTATACGCGACGAGGTTGTAGATAATCTGTATCATGATCGTGTTCCGGCCAAACAAATAGGTTTATATAATGTTCATAGGCGACTCAAGCTCATGTACGGTGAAGGAGTTGTTATTCTCAAGCATGAGCCGGGCACCGAAGTTTATTTTGACATACCAAAGGAGAAGTCATGAAGGCCATCATTGTAGAGGACGAAATTCCGGCACGCGAAGAGCTGGAGTATCTTATTGAGACCCACAGCAGCATTGAGGTGACGAATAGCTTCGAGGACGGATTGGATGTATTCCGGTTTTTGCAGGAGCAGGAGACGGACGCCATCTTTCTCGACATTAACATTCCTTCGCTGGACGGGATGCTGCTGGCTCAGAATATTAGCAAATTTGCCAGGAAGCCTTATATTATTTTTACGACCGCCTATAAAGAGCACGCGGCACAGGCTTTTGAACTGGAGGCATTCGACTACATTCTCAAGCCCTATGATGAAAAACGGATTGCCGCCATGCTGCGCAAGCTGGAACAGGCCTATGAGCAGCGGAATGCCCAGTTACAGGATACGACCCTGCTCACACAGCCTCGAGCTGCCGATCCAAGCACGGTCAACGCTTCAAGCCGCATCAACCTGTTGAAAAACGACAAAATCATCGTGACCGATGCGAACGATATTTACTATGCCTGTGCGCAGGAAAAGGTAACCCGTGTATTTACAAAAAATGAGGAATATACGATGCCGATGAGCATTTCGGAATTTCATGCGCGCTTGCCGCAGCATGATTTTTTCCGTTGTCACCGTTCCTACACGGTGAACCTGTCGCAGATTCGTGAAATTGTGCCCTGGTTCAATCATACGTATCTCCTGCGATTGCGCGGTCTGGACGTGGAGATTCCGGTAAGCCGCAGCAAAGCCAAGGAATTTCGGCAAATTATGCGAATATAAAGGCATTTCATTCCGCTATATGTGCATTTCATTCCTCAAATGAATTCTGGCTGAAATACGACGTTATAATGTTCCATGTAGAGAGAATCCTGAATAGACTTGCTCCTTCAAAGATGCAGGTGTATACCGGATTCCCGGTCATCATAACAACAACTGGATGCTATAGAGCCGGAATGAAAGAGGAGATTGCTATGAAAACAAACAGCGGAAACCGACTGCTGGTCGTGCTGGGAACGATCATTGTCCAGATGGGACTAGGAACGATTTATACCTGGAGTTTGTTTAATCAACCGCTGGTGGACCGCTTTGGCTGGAATCTCAGCTCGGTCGCCATTACATTTTCGATTACCAGCTTTGCGCTGGCGATTGCTACATTATTTGCAGGCAAGCTGCAGGATAAATGGGGGCTGCGCCGTCTGATTTTAGGTGCGGGTGTCCTGCTAGGCGCAGGGTTAATGCTCAGTTCGCAGGTAACCTCCTTGTCTCTGCTGTACATTTTGGCGGGGGTTGTCGTAGGCTTTGCGGACGGTACGGCCTATATAACATCATTGTCGAATCTGATCAAATGGTTCCCTGAGAAAAAAGGACTTATTTCCGGTATTTCGGTTGGGGCATATGGAACAGGCAGTCTTATTTTCAAATATATTAACGGTTCGCTGATTCAGTCCGTTGGTGTATCACAGGCATTTCTTGTTTGGGGGATTATCGTGCTCATCATGATCGCAGTTGGTTCTTTCCTGGTGCGGGAGGCGGTAGTCGTGAGCAATCCTTCAACACAAAACGCGGACATGCCGCAGCGGGACTACACCGTGAAAGAGATGCTGCGCACCAAGCAGGCCTATCTGCTGTTCGTGATGTTCTTCACCGCTTGTATGAGTGGTTTGTACCTGATTGGGGTCGTTAAGGATATCGGCGTACGGATGGCGGGCCTGGATGTGGCTACAGCCGCCAATGCGGTCGCTATGGTCGCTATTTTCAACACAGCAGGCCGGATTATTTTAGGTGCACTATCAGATAAGGTGGGCCGTCTGAAAGTGGTAGCGGGTGCATTGCTGGCAACAGCGGCAGCGGTTACGGTGCTTAGTCTGGTACCTCTGAACTATGGTTTGTTCTTTGCCTGCGTAGCAGGAATCGCCTTCTGCTTCGGCGGCAACATTACCGTCTTTCCGGCCATCGTAGCTGATTTCTTTGGACTGAAAAATCAAAGCAAAAACTATGGTATCGTGTATCAGGGCTTTGGGCTTGGTGCACTGGCGGGATCTTTTATCGCAGCCTTGCTCGGCGGCTTTATTCCGACCTTCACTACCATTGCCGTGCTGTGTGTTGTATCGTTCCTGATTGCGCTTACGATCCGTACGCCGGGTCAAGGCAATTCGCGGAGTCAACGGAAAAAACATAACCTTTCCGTACGCAGCATAAAGCCTGAAACAAAACTGGGTTAAACAGGCCCTGAGAAAAAAGGACCAGATGAATGCCAAAAGACCTGTCATCATTCCTATATGGGAAATGCTGGCAGGCTATTTGTTTTTCCATCAATCTTTTTTACAGTATAATAAAAAGAAGTGGAATAAGCCGATATATACAAAGATATAAGCGAAGAACCTGACAGGAGGACGAGTCATGATCGTAAATACAAGTGGCAATCTGCTTGCTCGCAATACGAAGCTGCGAAATACATATCAAATTCGGAGCGCCTTGTCCCGCAGTGAGCTGGCCATCGTGTATACGGCAAGGCTGTTGGATAATCGGGAAAAGGTCATTGTGAAGGAGTTTTTTCCGAGTGCATTGGCATTGCGGGGATCGGACCGAAAAACAGTAACCTGCGGTGCGTCTATGCAATCCAAATATATGGAGTTTATGCATTATTTTTTACGTGAAGGGCAAATGCTCAAGGAGCTGAGTCACCCGGGGATCGTTGGTTATATAGATCATTTTGAGGAAAATGGAACCGCTTATCTGGTGATGGAATATTGTGCAGGCAAGACGCTGGACAGGGTGATGAAAGAAGGGTCTGGGCTCATGTCCGATCCTGCCTTTTTGTGCCATGGACTGTTGTCTTTAATTGATGCCATAGAGTACATTCACGACAAGGGTATTATTCATCGGGATATTAAGCCTGGTAATATTATGATTGGGGAAAACGGGTGTACCAAGCTGCTTGATTTCGGCTCGGCTGTACATTTTGAAGGCAAAGAGCATCCGATCTTCACGACGGCAGGCTACTCTCCGCTGGAGTTCTATTCTAACCGCTCGCAGCAGGGGCCTGTATCGGATATCTATAGCTTGGCCGCCACGCTCTATTATTGCCGAAAAGGGTCACCTCCACCGGATGTGCCGGGCAGACTGTTTGCAGATCGGACTGACCGGATTCGGATCGAAAATGCAGGGCTTTCCCTGCTGCCGTATGTCATTCGGCGCGGTCTGGAGGTACAGGCGAACAAGCGCTGCCGCTCGCTCAGATGGTTCAAGGCAGCACTGCGTGCGGAATATTGGATAAAAAAAGGGAAGCACTCCACCCTTACGGTTCGTTAACCGTAAGAGTGGGAGCCTCCCTTTTTTAGATTATAGAAACTATTAATTTTCAGCGGAGCTGAGCCATTCTATCATCGCAAGCAAAACTTCCCCTAAGCGCGGTCTGACATCCGTGAAAGTACGCCGACAAACGTTTCTCTTATTATTTGCTCGACAATGAAGTTATCCTGCCGGAGCTTGAATATGGTCGGTGTATACGGAGGTATTGGGCTTAATCGCTTTGTAGCGCAGCTCGACTTCAGTTACACCGTCCTCGAACGTGATGTACAGCTTGTCACCGTACTCCATTACCGCTTTTTTATTGCGAGTCATTCTGACTTTTCCGTGCTGCAGGGCGCAGCGTGTATCATGTTTGACAACCAGACTGCCCTTTTTACCTGCGAAAAACAGGATTCGCTCTGCTTCTGGCAGCGGTTCATGAACGTCCAGCGTACGGAACAATTCCTGCAAGCTAACCTTTCGGCCCGGGAAGGAGGTAAGCGGCCAGGATTTTACCGGAATCTCCTGTCCACTGGCCGTGGCGAGGAAATATCCTTCGAGTCTGCCTGCAAACTGCGGTTTGGGCCGCAAAAACCAGTACAGAAGCGCCGCCGCCACGATACTGATAGCGACCGTCCATTTTATGACGGTATACCGGGACTGCACGGAAACGTTCAGCGTAGCACTGCTGGATGCTCCTTCCGGATCGGTAGCGGTAATCTTCAACTCGGAGTCACCCGTATGAAGCTCGGATAACAGCAGCTCGCCACCGTTGATCTGAGCGCTGGCCGCCTCGCCAGCGGCTCCTGCATTCAGCTTGTAGGTCAGCTTGTCATGATTCGGATCGGCGAAAAAATCCGATAAATTTCGGCGGGCATCACCGTCTTCTTTCATCAGACGAATGGTCAGGTCTTTTAAGACCTGCGGTGCTGCATTGGCTGCGTGAACCTTATGTACACTTCCCTTACGGTACCATTGCGGGCTGTCCAGCGATAGCTGCCACGTATAATCCCCTGTTTGCGGGAACGCATATTCGGTATGGAAAGCTCCATCCTTATAGGTCATTGGCACCTTTTTGACTATGCCACCCCGTGCAGGAGTAATAATAATATGAGCCTGGAGAGACGTATATACGGCTTCATCTGTCAGCCGCCCGCCGTCCGGCAACAGGAGCTGGGCCTGAAACGGTATGGCTTGACCCTTCAGCAGTTGCACCGGCTTGTTGCCGGGGGCTGCTGCTCCCTCTTTCCCTCCCATGGCAGCTTCGGCTTCCAGCCGATAGCTGCCGAGCAAATTGATTTTGACCAAATCTCCGCGTATACCCCGCAGCTTCAACTTTAGCTTGCCTGCCTGAGGATGCTCAATTTTGAAAATCGCATAGCGGCTCGACTTGTACCTGCGCACATTTTCCGAGTTGGCATACAGCTGTGTTTCCTGAAGAGGATGATCGGACAAAAGCACCAAATTTGCCTCCTCCATACTGGAGTCTGGCAGGTTGACTGTTAATTCCTGCATCGCGCCCGTGGTCGTAATGGCAGCAACCGGCACGAGCTTGGAACGAATTTGACTGGCGAAAATACGGTTCAAAATCTCAGGCAGATCCTCGGCACTACTTGTAATAAAAGAAGCTCCCCCCGTTTGAGAAGCAATCCGCTCCAGCTCTTGCCGATTCACCGTACCGTCATGATTCAGACCGATGGTATACACCGGATATCCCCTGGTCTTTGCAGATTGGATGACAGAAGCGACATCGTTGCTGGAATCCCCCTTCGTTCGGGAACCGGAGGAGGCGCCAAAGTCTGTCTCACCATCGGACAGCAGGATCATAAAAGGCTGACGTCCCTTGGATGCTCCGGCTGCAAGCAATTCCGAGCCCTTGCGCAATCCAAGCCCCAGATCGGTATAACCGGAACGGTTTAGCGTTCTGATTTCCTGCTGAATTTGCGATTTTTGCGCAGCTACGGCAATCGAGGTCAGCGATTTGGAAGCGACGATGTGATGATTGTAGGCGACGAAGCCGACGCGTGTACGGTCTGCATCACTCAGATCCATAAACATATTGATCACTTCGGCGGCAATGCCCTCGGGATCGGTGTCCCTCATAGAATAACTGGTATCCAGTACAAAAACAGCATCATAACCTTCAATCGGAGCAGTCCCCGAAGATGCTGCATTCGCCTGATTTACAGTGAAAATGCCCCCATATAAGCCTGTTTGAAAAAATAGTGCGAAAGTCATAAAAATGATGATCCCTAGTTTCCTTGTTCTAAACATAAGCTCCTCCATCGACGAGGCCGATGCGGGTGTTCTGGCTCTCCTAATCCTTGGGATAGAAGGGATAAAGGATCAAAATCGCTGCAAAACCTCACATTAGCCATGAATTTGATACATTTACGCTTATTAAAAATATCTAATTGGGTTTCTATCGGCAACAAAGTATAATTTGTGAATATTTCCCTGTAGAAACAGGTCTAACATATCATAAAAATTACGTATTTACGCATAAAATGAGTCAAAATACCCTGTTTAAATCTGGGGCTACAGAAATTGACAAAACTAAAGATTGCTTTGTATGATAGCTTTCGTATCAGCGGCAAAAATTGGGATTGAAGTTAGGAATGCGAAATCAATACATTAAGATTTCTGTGTTATCTGACTCTTTAAATTTAAATTTAAATTAAATCTCTATTTAAATTTTTTGCCGTTCAAGGTTAAATCACGCTTCGGACTGATTTTCGAGGTTACATGCCTGTGCCGTGAATACGGTATAAGCCGAATCCTTTAGCCAATCTGAATGTTATGTAGGGGGGAGGAGGCAAATGAACTAATAATGAGCAGCCGTCTACTCTTAATTGGACACCCTGTGTCCGTACATGGAGCATGGACCTATACTCATCTTTTATTCGTTTGCCGACAGCGATGGAAATCATTTATCAAACGAACCGGACCATGCTTTTTGAAGAAATTAACCCGGAAAAGCTGGACCTGATCACCATAGTAGGTGATGTAAAAGGTATTGACAGCTTGAGTGACGAGAAGATCAAGGAAATTAATGAGCACCTTCTGGTGCGCAGCTTTGATGAATTTTTGGACAAGTTTTCACCGACCGTGTATTCGTTTTTTAATGCGGCTAACCAAAAAGTGGTCTATACCCTTAAAAAGCCGGAGGGGATCGATGAGGACAGCATTTCTGAAATTCGTATTAATCAAAGCAATGATTTTCTGAAAATGTTGTTTACGCTCATTGATACCAAGCGCAGTCAAGGCATCACCAATGTGGATTTCAAGTTTGAAAATCTGCTGGATATGATTTCTCCGAAAAAGGTTATGGATGATATTCGCCAGGTCCGCAAAGAGATTCATTATATGTACGGTGAATACGAGAAGCTGGATGATGGCGATCCAAAGAAACTCGACATGGGCGACAAGCTGAATGCCATGTTTGAGGAAGCGAGCCAGAACTACAACAATGTGATGGCTATGCTGCCACTGGCAATTGAGGATATTAAAACCCGTCTTCTGCTAGGTGGCGCTCAAGAGGAGAACTCCGGTGAGCTGATCCAGGTGGGGATGCTTTCTATTGGAGAAAGCGGCGAATTGAAAATTATCGAAGCGCCGAAGAGCGAAGGCACCGAGCTGATGCTGCTGGATGAAAATAGCACCGGCGATCTGTCTCAGGTGTTCGAGCAAGATTATAACTCCATCACAGATACGCCTTCCGATTATGTGAAGGATTTGGTGGTTCGTACATTTGTGCCGCTGCCAGCTGTTCAGACTAAAGTGGATACAGCAGTTGAAGTGCAGAACTACAACACGTATCTGGAGTTCTATAAAAATGCGAAGGACGATTTCGTAAAGGCTGTCAAGCCGCTTGTGGAAAAAATCCTTGGTGTGAAAATGTTCTTTGATCAATATGCAACAAAGAGCAAGGGAATGCTGCCGACAATGCTGGTGGCCAACAACAAGCTGGACATGCTGGTAAAAAGCAGCAACATCCCGCGTCTGGAAACGTACCTGAACACGGTCAATGCTAAAAATGAATTCAGCGACACGATCTGGTTTGGTATCGTCCCATCTATTGAGCTGGAAGCGGCCGGTAAGGTTAAGGTTACACGAGAACGCTTCAAGGGCAACGAGAAGGTGGTTAAGCAGGGTGGAAATTCCATGGAATCTCTTTCGATGCTGCTGCAGGTCGTGAAGGATTACAAAATTCAAATGTTCTTTAATTTTGAATCCGGTGAAGAAACAACCTTCAACAGCATGGCGACAGCTGGAATTGACAAATATATCGACAAGTGCTCCACTCTCGTTCGCCGAGAATACAGCGAATTTGCGATTCCTTGTGTACCGAACTTTACGATTATTCCAAAGGATAAATCGGGTGTCATTATCGACAGCAAAATGCTGCAAACTGAAAGCGGTGTACAGCTCTCCAAGGAAAAAGAGGATATTCTCAAACTGTGGATCGAGGGCGTTTATGTGGGGGCAGCCTACGTTGCCGCTGGTTTGGTCGCTGCTTATCAATGTCCGGAGTATCTGCGTGAGACCTTCAAAACGGTCAACAAAAACTACCCTGGCGTACGCTTCGACATCGAAGCGGGAGACAACAGTCTGCGCACAGTGACGACGATGGCCAAGGAAATCACCGGTTTCACCAACACGATCAAGGATGCCATTAACCGCAAAAACTTCGGTTTTGTATTCTCGTCAGAGAATGCTCAGCTCCAGGAAAAGGATATCCGCCGGATTACCGTCTACAAGGCGAGAAGCATGGCGATGTCCGAAGATGGCTTTGACTCCATCTACAAGACGCTGGTTAGCACGTACATTGAACGTATTTTGCGTTACCAGACAGGGGACTTCAAGCACGAAAATATCGTCCGCTTCTTCAGTAACAATCCGAGCAGCCAGAAGAGCAAGTGGCTGGGCAGCAGAGGATCTGTTAACTCGATCATTCAGGACGGGGACGATATGAGTTTCATCATTGATGAGAAAAGCAATATGTGCCATATCGATCTGGTCTTCAACGGCAATGTGAAGAACCTGGAAGTCATGATTACTAAAGGAACCAGCTCGGTCAAAGCATGATCCGAGCGCTGCGAAAGATGTTAGAGGCGTTTCTATCCAGAACCGCCTTTACACATAAATTGCGGAGAAGCTCTGCTTCTCCCGCTATCATATTACCCCAATTCAAGGAGGCAACACACATGGGATTCAAACTGAAAGTAGAAGGACAAGAAACAATCGAGCTGGGCTTGGATAACATCCAAACGGTTATTTACGACACCGATACACCAGACGACTCCAATGCACGCTCCACAGATGTAGGCTCCACGCTGCGCATCACTGGTAAAATCATCACAGCCGTAGACGGTGACAGCGCGGATGACACGCTGAAACTGGCTTTGTGGTCCCTCGTTCCTGCTGAAAAAGCAGACAGCTACCGCAAAGTAACACTGGAAGTTATCGCAGCTGATCAAGTGGTGCGTAAAATCTACTTCCCGAACGCGTTCGTTGTTGACTACACAGAGCACTTCGGCGACACAGAAGGTGTGGGTGGGTTTACACTCTACATCAAACAAAAGAAAGACAAAACCGAACTGGCTACGATCGACGGCGGATATCCGGTTTAAGTTTGATCGCTTAACGTCAGGCGTAGCTTGATCACACACTCGCCCCGCGCTTAAAACGCAGGGTGGATAAATATTAAGAGGCCTATCGGGTCTCTTAATATTTATTTTTTTCGGAGAGGGGAACAGCATATCATGACCAACTACTATGAGCTGCTCGGTGTCAGCCGGGATGCTTCGGAGACAGAAATTAAGCAGGCTTACCGCAAACTGGCCAAAAAGTATCATCCTGATACCAACCAGGGAAGCGAGGAGGCCACGCGCAAGTTCAAGCTGATTCACGAGGCTTATAATACCTTGCGTGACGAAGCATTGCGGCAGGCATACGATGCCGAGCTCATCCGAAAAGCTGAGGGAGCTGGCGGACAGCAGCAAGAGCGAGGCAGAGGAGCTGCTGCAAATTCCGGAGGTGCGCGCAGGGCAGCCAAAGGCTTTAATCCGGCTGACATTGGCAGCAATTTTGAGCAATTTTTCGGCTTTCACCCGAAAACGAAGGAGGGCTCGCCTGGGAAGAACACGAAAAAGTCCGGCGATCCGACGGATACCTCAGCAATGTTTAACCAGTTTTTTGGTATTCGTAAAAAGTGAAGATTTCAGGATGGAAACGGGGGAAGCAAGCAGTGAAAACGGCGCAGAACAGACGGGTGTTCATCATAGATGTTGCCATGTTCGGGCTGATGCTGGCGATCGCCTTTTATGTATTTAATCGTACAGGCTACAGCGGTTTGAAAACCGTGGTCGCGATAGGTATTGGAATCGGCGTGCTTGTATACATGCTGCGCAATCTGGTGTCCGTGGTACCCGTGGCAAAGTCGGAGGCACAGCACGATCGGATTGCCAAACTGGTGCTGATTGATGAGGAAGGCGAGTCCATTAAGGAATGGTATATCGAAGGTGAAACCTCACTCTTGATCGGCAAAACAACGTCCCGCTCTGAGGCGGATATTGATCTGGCGCATACCGACTATGCATCTCTGATAAGTGCAGAGCATGCGGTGCTGAACCGGGTGGACAGCGACTGGTTTGTGGAGGATGTGGATTCCGGAAACGGGACGGGTTTGCGTCCTGCCAAGGAAAGCGTGACAAAAAAGCTGGAAAGCGGCGAGCCTCACCGTATTTACTCAGGTGATTTGTTATACATCGCTAATACGAGGCTGCTTGTTAAATAACTGCGGATTTTGCATAATCCATAGTTCGCTGGCAAGACAATCATGACAATGGGGGAAAGAAACGACGATGAGTTTGACAAGATGCCCGAACGGACACATGTTCAGTACACGCAAGCACGGAAATACGTGTCCTTATTGTAATACGGTAGTAAATACAGCCGCGCCCAAGAGCGTGGAGACGGCGGCGAGAACAAATGCCGTAGCAGATGATGACAAAACGATGCCGTATTTGGGCGAAACGGTGGGGATTCACCCGGTAACTGGATGGCTGGTCTGTATTGAAGGAGCACAGGTGGGTCAGGATTATCGCATTATGGCGGAGAAAAACTTTATCGGACGCGCTGAGGAAATGCATGTCCGCATTATCGGGGACAACACGATATCCCGCAGAAATCATGCGGTCATTGTGTATGACCCGAAGAAACGCAACTTCTTTTTGCTGCCAGGGGATTCATCAGGCTTGGCATACCATAATAATGAAGCGGTATATTCGCCGGTAGAGCTGGCTGCTTATGACGTAATTCAGTTAGGACGCAGCAAGTTTATCTTTATCCCGTTGTGCGGCGCCCATTTTGAATGGGATAACGAAAACTAGAACGGAAGTGGGCAATGGTACAGGGAGGTAACGATATGCAGCCTTATGTTGTTGTTTGCGGAGCTGCGGTGCTATTCGCTGTTCTTCTCATCATCCGTATGCGACTGACACGAAGCTTCGGCGGCCGAACCGTGAGTGGAATTGAGATCGGGAATGGTCAAACGATTGGAAGTCGAAGCGAGCAGGATGATTATTTTGCGAGTATGACGACACCTGTCGGTACGCTCGCTGTTGTCGCAGACGGCATCAGCGGACTGGAGAATGGACGCATGTCCAGTACATTGGCTGTAACGACCTTTACAAAGGCGTTTGCCAAGCTGGAGGATGCCTCGAATCTGAATGCATATTTTGCAGGGGCGGCAGCCCAGAGCAACCGCGGCATCTTGCAAAACCTGAATGGGCAGGGCGGAGGAACGACGCTGGCGGCGGTCATTGTGCGCGGCTATCAGCTGTATTACGGAGCGGTAGGCGATAGTCTGATTATGATTTACCGCAATGGCCATTTCAAGACGGTCAACTCCAAGCATACGGCAGAAACATTGCTGGAGGAACAGGTGCTGGCCGGACACATGACCTCGGAGGAAGCCAAAACGAGTCCTGTACGCAATCAGCTGGTCAATTATTTGGGTTATGAGGGCTTTGAGAGCATGGAGCTGGGCGCTGCCCCGATTCGCCTGTATGCGGGTGATCATGTTTTGTTGTGCAGCGACGGGATTCAGGAGGCGTTGACAGAGATTGAGCTCGAAGAGATCATGCGTCAAGGCGGCACGCCGCAGGAAATGGCGGATACGATGATCGACGCCATTCATAATAAAGGCTTTAAAAGTCAGGATAATGCGACGGTTATTATTTTGGCGATAGGATGAAACCAGAAAGACGGGGGTAGCGATGCGCAAGGACAACAGCGATTTTAGTACCGCCTTTGTGTCGGAAGCGGGCTCTTACATAGACAACCGGGACTATTTTGCATTTATGGAGACGGACGACATGGCCTGTTATGTCCTCGCAGACGGTCTGGATTCGGATCAGGAGCTGCGCAGCGCGGAAATGGTTGTCAAAACGGTGCTGGAAAACTTCATGGAGAAGCCCTCCATGTCCAAACGGCGCCTGATGAGAGATCTGCGTGAAGCGCAGGAATGGCTGCAATTCGAAAGCCGCCGCGTTCGGCTCAAGGCCAGTCTGTTGATGGTAGTGACCAACTACAACAAAATGGTATACGTATCATGCGGTAATGTGCGGCTATATCATTTTCGCAATGGACGGCTTAATTTTCGCAGCAAGGATCATAGCTTGGCACAGTCATTGGCGGATGACGGACGCATTCCGGACGAAGCGACCAGCACTCACGAGGAACGGGGCAATCTGCTGGAGTACCTGGGAAATCCGAATGGGGTCCATGCCCATTATACCAAAAAGACACAGCTGGCAGATGGAGATGTCCTGCTGCTTGCCACAGCCGGGATGTGGGAGGGCGTCGAGCTGGCGGAGATGCTCGGAGCGCTGGAGGAAGCGAAGGACCCGGTTATGCTGACAGATACGCTGGAAGAGGTGCTGCTGAGCAAGCAGCGCAAAGCGGTGAACAATTATACAGCCGCAGCCGTTTATGTTAACAAAGTATTTCAGGAAAAACCTAAAGACCGTCGCAAGCTGATCAAACGGATCTTGATTGGGTTGCTTGTCTTTATTGTTATGGGCACGGGAGCATGGATTACGCTGGCGCGCATGGCTGCAAATAAGGCGGCAGCACTGGAAGCGATGGTTGAATCAGCGCAGGCTGCAGATGATTACGCCAGAGCAGGGGATTATGCGAAGGCACTCAAATCCTACAGCGAGGCAAAAAACGCTGCCGTTAAAATCAACGATAAAATTCACAAGCGATTATATACAGGCGAGCAAAAAGTGGCTCAACTGATTGTTGACGGAGACGGTTATGTGGAAAAGGTGGACTTTGCGAAAGCCGAAGCCAGCTACGAGAAAGCGCGGAAAACTGCCGGACTTTATCCGCCGTTTAATGTAAAGGATATTGAGCATAAAATCGGGCAGTTGGACAGCTATGCCGAGACCGCGAGCTGGATGAAGGACGGAGATTTGAAATTTCAGGGCGGCGATTACACGAATGCGCTCAAGCTGTACAAGAAAGCCAGCAAGGCTGCGCTGGAATCCGGGTACACATCCGCGCAAAAGGAGCTGGAAAAGAAGATTGCCGGGACCAATGACAAATTGGCAGCCATCCAGCAGCAGCTTAAGGAGATACAAGCCGGCAAGCTGCAGGCCAAAGGGGACCGGCTAATGAAGGATCTCGATTATGAAGGAGCCATTGATGCCTATAGCGGGGCGGAGGAGATTTATCAGGAGATCGATAAGCTCGAAAGCGTTCTGGCCATGGAGCGGAGCATCGCGAAGGCCGAGGAGAAGCAGAGTGCGGAGCAGCAGAAAAACAATCAGCCTCCAGCCGGATTGGGTTTGTCTGACGGAGCGCTGAACGATATGAATGCAGAGAACGCAACAGGTACAAGCCCGGCCTCCGCAGCCGCAACCCCTGCTGCTGCTTCGCAGCCAAAGGCTGCGGCGACGGGGTCAGCAGAGACTGGGGCCGTGAAGAAGGAGGCCTCCTCGTCCGCAGCCTCTCTTTCGCCTTCGAAAAGCAGCAGTACAGGCGATGGAAACGCCTCTTCAGCCAAGTCGGCTAACAGCAAGGAGCAAGGAGCAGCTGATTCTGCTTCTAAAGCAGCGGGAGCGTCCGGTTCGGCAAGTCAGGATCAGACTGCTGTGAATGGAAGCTAAGGTTTTCATGTTCAATGAATGCATGCTGGAGCCGGAAAGGAGTGAAATGCCGTGAAAGAACTAGTGCAGGACCGTTTGAGCAAAATGGATGATCTGGAGCAGAGACGTTTATTAAAAAATATGATGGCGGGGGTGTTTATGAACCTCGTCGAATATCAGGAAGAGATGACCCGCCAGCTAGAACGGCGGGTATTTGAGGAAATAGAGAATACGGAAGAAAAGTTTGACGTGTACGTGTCATTGACATCACGCGAGGACTATGATCCGATTCATGAATTTTTATACCCGGTGTTATTGTCCGATACAGAGGTAAAAAAGGTGGACATCAGCCGCGTGGCGGAGGTGGTTCGCGAAGGGGGAGCGATGCCGCTGTTCACCCTCTTTTTGGAGATGGAGACCGAACGAATTGAAGCGCTGGTGCGCAGCAAGCGGATTTTTGCAGGAGTGCTGGCAACGGAAACCGGAAATTATCCCATACGTTTTCGGCTGGAACACAATCGTTCCTATATTTTGGAGATTGAAAAACTGTATCATATGTTTTTGCAAAATGGCATGCCGTGGAAAACGATTAATCACCCGTACGCCTATAAATTCGTCGACTGTGTATTAATTGGTGGAGATGGTGAGCCTGCAGAATATGAGGAAATTCATGAAATTACGATCTCCTTGGAGGAGTTCGATGCTTTTAAAAAGGGCGATGTTTTTCCGCTTTGGAACATTGAACGGCTATCTCTAAAGAACAGCGGTTTTCCGATACCCGCTATGGATCGCGTGAACTATGAGCAAGTGCTGCCTTTGCGTAAAACAGGGCCTGAGCATGGTTATCTGATCGATGGAACGGAAGGAGATATCCGGTACATCAAGCGTACGGAAGAGGAACTGACGATTGTCACACCGCGGGACAAATCCGGTGAATGGAACGTGTTGAAGGTTACGAAGCCAGTCTCGACAAGACTTAGTCGGCAATCGTATCCGGTGTTGTCCAATCGGCGGCAGGACAGCTTTTTGGGTCGCTATGCAGGCAAGCAGGCCGTCATTGTCCGGGCCAAAGCGGAGATCACGCGGATCGTAAACTCGTTTGAAGCAGCACGAGGACTGGAGCTGGAGCGTGTGGACATCTGGGGAGGAGCAGGCAGAAACGAAGCGAGCAATCTGATCTCCGGAGTCCAGACGTATCCGCTAAATCCGTTTGTCAGCGATAATGTGCGGACAGAGGAAGGCAAGCAGATCATGCGGCTGGGGTTCAGACGTGCCTCTGAGGATGCTTCGTCAGCCTTGCCTGCTTATATTTTATCCGACCTGATGAGCTTTCTGGTGTCGGAAGTGCAAATGTATTTTCCGGAGTACAAATGTGAAGGAGAATGGGTGTGAACTACGTCTGGGATTTGCTCATGCGCGCGCGGGAACACGAGATGGATGTCAATACATTCCACTTCGTGCCTGCTGTCAGCTATTCTCCCTATATGGAGCTTAGTCTGGTCGATTTGAATACTTCCCAGCTGGAGCAGGTGGTGGAGATCAATCCATACTACCGCTTTTATTCTATTTTTCGGGACCTGTTTCCACCGGATGCTGAAGAGGGTCTGGAGCTGAGGGAATCGCTGTTTGATATCATGATGCATTTTCTGGCGGAAATTGATTTGTATCAAGGGATGAATCGGCGCGAGTATCACATTCGTTTTGTTCAGCGCGACATTGCTGACGGCATTTTTGGCTTGAAGGTGAAGGAAAGCTTTGAACAGTTAAACCGTGGGGAACAGGATGCGATTGCTGAAGGATTGCTGCGCCTGTATGAGACAGGGGAGGCTGTACATCTGTTAAAAGAAACAATGCGGCGTGTTTTTCATCGCTCGATCATTTATGCCAATTGCGAGGAAAAGGATGAACTGCTCATTTATATCGGCCAGGAGGAGACGCAACTGTCACGGATGAAAGTGGATTTAATTCTGGATTTGTTTCTTCCGGCACGTTTTACGACTGAGCTGTATTGGACCAGTCATTTCGGCATTTTGGAGGCAGACCCTACGATGAAAATAGATGCTATCGCCCTCTATTGAAGGTTAAAAGGCTAAGAAAGGACATGTGAACGATGAACGGACCCTATACATACAGGTTGCTTGACCCGCTCACCGATCGAAAAAGCACCCGCTTCATGGCAAAATACACACGTGCGGAACTGGAGCAAATGACGACCTTCCAGCTGCGCGGGATATGCGACAAGGAGCGTCTGGTCGAGGGCTTTGCCAATCGTCTGGCACGTGAAGAGCTCATTCGCGTCATTTTGCGGTTTCGGAGCTCAGAGGAGTACCTGCTTATCACAAGACCGAACCCCGGCGGCTTTGAACGTATTGAATCAGCACTGAAGCGAAATTGGAATGACCGCCGGCTGGAGAGCGGCGGCATCCGGGTTCCTGCCAAAATCACGCTGTATCAGGGTGTGCAGACAGGTCGCATGGACAACTACCGAATCGAATCTGATTTGCCTTGGCTCAGCTCCTCTAATGTGCTGCTGGTGAATGCGGCGGGAGAACTGTGCGGTATTTTGAATTTGCTGAAGGATGAGGGACGGACAGGCGTATATTATTTATCGCGGCATTGGGACGCTGAACTGCGAGAGACGGCCAATCATAACTATAGCCTGTTATTTCTGCGAAGACAGGAATCAGAATATTTTTATAACCATTATTATGGTGATAAGCCGATGCTGCCATTGAAGATGCAGGGTCACCGGGTTGCGGTGGCAGAGCTGATCATTCGGGGCACTGAAACAACCGATGCCGTACTGGCCATCGATTTTGGCACCTCGAATACAACGGCAGGTGCTTATTTGGACAGTTCCTACGTGACGGCCCCGGATACAGGCATGAGCAGCACGGTAACGCTGAATGCAATCAATTATGTGTCATTCCCCGGCCCGTCAGGTACGGAAGGTGATTGGATCGAAGTGTTGCCGACCGCTATTCGTGTTGCAGACTGCTCTAATCCGGAGCACATTGTGTATGTATTCGGGGAGGAAGCACTACGCGGAACCGACGTGGCGGGCAGCCGTGCGACCGTGCTTCGGGGCATCAAGCGCTGGGTCAACGATTATAAGCGAATCGAGGAATTAATGGATGCCGAGGGAAATACAGCTACGGCTTCCCGCAGCGATATTCTAGCGGCTTTTATCCGCTATGTGATAGGTACCGCTGAGCAGCAATTCAAGTGCCGGTTTCGCAATCTGCACTTTTCTGCTCCTGTCAAGCTGCAGCCGCAGTTTATTGAGATGTTTAGTGACATTTTGCCAGACTACCGGATTGAAGTGGAGGATGCGCTGGATGAAGGTCTGGCCGTGCTGTACAACACGCTGGCAGACCAGATGGAGCGGGGAACTTTTGCAGACGGTGAGGAATATCAGGCACTTGTCATTGATTGCGGTGGAGGCACGACGGATTTGTCATCCTGCCGGTTCCGGATTGAGGATGGACGTATTGCTTACAAGCTCGATATCCACACGACATATGAAAATGGGGATACCAATTTCGGAGGAAATAATCTGACATACCGGATTATGCAGTTTATGAAAATTGTATTTGCCGGTTATTATGCAGCCGAAACCAGACTGCCTGATACCGATATTGATGCCTTGATCGGCGTCCCTTCAGGGGATTTGTACCGTCATGTCGATGAGTTTGGCATAGATGCTGTTTATGCCCGGCTGGAGGAGCGCTATCGTGAGGCAGAGGCTATTTTGCCTACGGCGTTCAAACGGTACGAGCATGCGACACGGGAAGAATATCAGCGGGTGCTGAGTAACTTCCATCTATTATGGAGTGCGGCAGAAAATATGAAAAAGGAATTTTTTCTGCGTACAGGCATATTGCGCAGCCGCTTCGAGTCCGAACAGGTACTATCTGCCGACAGTGACTTGAACATTGCGGTGATGGACCGCTGGCTGGTATCAGTCATCGAAAACGGACGCTTCCGAGATGAATACGGCTTGCCTGATGTGGTGTTTAACATCCGGGAAATACAGCAGCTTCTTAAGGCGGATATCTACAATATTGTGCGCAAGTTTCTGGATGATTTTTATCAAGAGGGACGCTTGCAGGATTATTCCATTATCAAGCTGACCGGGCAGTCCTGCCGGATTGACGTATTTCGTGAAGCACTGAAGGAATTTGTGCCAGGGCGCAGCATTGAATTCCGGCAGAAAGCGGAAGACCTGAGCAGGGTGCCTGAGCTGAAAATGGCCTGCCTGCGCGGAGCTATCCGTTACCTGAATGCCAAAAAAATGGGCACGATTGAGCCTGTTATTACCAATCATATTCCGGCGATTCCGTACACCGTTAGCGCCTGGACGCATACAGGGCGTGAGAAAGAGCTGATTGCCAGCTTGGAGAGCAGCCGGGTACGTGGCTCCATTTCCAGGCCGTCACATGCGGCAGAGGTAGAGTTTTTCCTGACGGCAGGCGGTGGCAAGCTGCGTCAGCGCCATGTGTACCGCAGCCGGCCGGAAGCCTTTGAACCTATGCCTTATGAGGAAATTGCCGTTCTGTACGGGCGGGATATCCCGCAGGATGATACCGACTCCATTCGTAATGAAGAGACCAAATATTTTGTTTTTGCCGGCGACAGCCGTTGGGGTTTTTATGTAGTACCAATTACTCGCCGGGATGAAGTGCTGTATCTGGGGCCCAAACGTTTTTTTGCCTTTGAAAACGATCTTTCCGAGCTGGATTTCTTTGACGGTACGAAGTAGGACAGGCTGTGGAATATGAGAATACAATATCTGGAGGGAATAGTATGTTATACGCAGGTTTTTGGAAACGGGTTTTGTCCCATATTATCGACAGTCTTATTTTGTGGTTCGTATTTTCGATTATCGGTTTGATCTTGATCGTGATACATGCAGTTGGGGATGGGGGGCTTTCAACGGCGACAGTGATCAAAGCCGCCGAGACACCGATATCTACGGCGAGAATCGTTGTACAGGATTTATTGTATTTAGGTGTTATATGGCTGTATTACGCCATCATGGAATCGTCCAAATGCAAAGCCACGGTAGGCAAGCTGGCTCTCGGGATCATTGTGGTAGATGAGTTTAACCAGAAGCTCAGCTTTGGCCGTGCCAGCGCCCGTTACTGGAGTAAGCTTCTATCGGTCATCATTTTGTTCATCGGCTTTATTATGACCGCCTTTACGGCTAAAAAACAGGCTCTCCACGATCTGATTGCAGGTACCTATGTAATAGACAAGCGCGAGCTGAATTATATCCTTCGTGAGCAGGCTCGGCAGGGGACCGGGATGTAAAAGTAGATATATAAACCTGCATGACAAAATCGCTCATACCTATGTGGTGAACAAAAATTGGCTGGACTACTCGGAATATATGAAGCAAAATCCACCGCTGGCAGAGACGCCTGTCCCGGCTGCTGCACCCGGTGTGAATCGACTGTCCATACCTCTGAATAAAGAAGAGTAGATAAAGCAGTAATATGGTGTGATATCCATTAGGTTGGCACACAGATTCAAAGATTCTGATGAACAGCAGGCTTTAAGCAGGAGGAGCAGCAGGATGTACGCTGGTTTTTGGAAAAGATGTTTAGCTAACTTGCTAGATTATACCATTTTATTTGTAATTATTCGTTTATTTACTACGTTGCTGTTTGTGGCGATAGGGTTTATCTCTGTGTTCTTAAAAATGCCGACGTTTTTGGAGTATGGTTCACACTTAGACGATGAGTCGTTGAGAATTTTGGGAGCTACTACTCTTTTTAGCCCTCTTCTATTGGATTGGCTATACCACACCATCATGGAATCGTCAACATGCAGAGGAACGGTCGGCAAGCTGGCTGCGGGGATTGTCGTTGTGGATAAAAATAATGAAAAAATATCTTTTGGACGGGCCAACGCCCGCTACTGGAGTAAAATCATTGGCTTAGTCACTATATTTGTCGGTTACATCATGGTGGCATTCACGGCTAAGAAGCAGGCACTGCATGACAAAATCGCTCATACCTATGTGGTAAACAAAAAATGGCTGAACTACTCGGAGTATATTAAGCAAAATCCACCGCTGACAGAGATGCCTGTCCCGGCTCCTGCGCCCGGCGTAAATCGGTTGTCTATATCTCTAAATAAAGAAGAGCAGACAAAACAGTAATGACGGCGCAGAGCGAACCGGCTGGCGCATTACGTTGTGGCCGCAATGCCGGTACTGAGGTGCCGGGCGACACTTGTGCCGAAATCGGCACGGAGAGGAGGAAAACACATGTTAACCCATATCGTGCCGAAGTTTGAGAAAGGCCGTATTCTCAAAACCGAGATGCTGGAGAACCTGCGGGACTACCCCCGCAGTTTTCTGGATATCCGGTATCAGGATTATTCGGATGGCATCATTACCGGAATGAATGTGACTGTCGGGGAACACACGCTGATCGTAGGCAGAGGCATTGTGAAGCATAAGGGCAGACTGTATCTGCTAGAGCAGGAACAGGAAGTGCCGTATACAGCCACCGGGAGGCTGTCAGTGTTGAAGCTGCTCTTTTTGGAACAAACAGATCGCCCGGATTTCACCGCTCATCATGCAGATATTGTGCTGGAGGACGAGGCCGAGATCGGATTGGATGAGCTGGAGCTGGGCAGATTCAAGCTCAAGGATGGAGCCGTGCTTCGCTCGGATTATCAGGATTTTGCCGACATAGCAACCGAATTCAATACATGGAGTGATATCCATGCTCCATTTGCGGGCCTGAAGCAGAGTACATTGCGCCCGGAGACGATGCGGTACTTTGCATCCGAGCTGCTTAAAAGCGGTACATCCGATCCGATGGACTGTATGTTTGCGTTGATGTGCCTGAACCTGGAAGCCGTGGACAGGGAGTCTATTCAGCATTACATCGCAAACCGAAATGGTGCGGAATACAGAGATTATTCTTCTGCTCAGCTCCATAGGCAGCTGGTGCTGATCCTGGAGGGAGCCGGACGGGGAAAACGAGCAGCAGGCCGCTGGCAAGGCAGCGGAGGCGGGCGGATGATTGTGGATTAGAAAATCAGATAGAGGAGTGTGAATCAATGAAATATTTGGACGAGGAAATTGCCAAGCTGGAAAAAGAGCAGCGGAACCAACAGATTCCGAATGAACCTTCTGCTAACCCTTCGATGAATGATACAGAGCACGAAGAAGAGCAGCAATGGAAGACTGAAGATATCATTAAAGGAGTAAAGAGAGGGAGCTTGGACAATGATGCCATCCAATTGGAATTTGGAAGGTTGAATGTAATGAAGACAGGTTTAAGTATAAACTTCCCAACCGATTTTTTTGTCTGCACCCTTGAAACGGATGAGCATATGGTTTTTTGCAATGACGAACATGAAATTAACGTTATTTTTAATTGGATAGAGTCAAAAGAAAAATTTTCTATGAAGCACATGAAAAATTCCATGCTTCAACAATTTCATGCGATGGAGATGCCAATCCACTGGGCCGAGGACGGTACGGTTAATCATGACGCATTAGAGCCTCATTATTGTCTGTTCACCAGTAACGTGGCTAATGGAGTAGTGTTCAATTATTTATGCTTTGTAGAAAAAGGTAACCATCAGCTCATTATTAATGTGAACGGTAGTGATCGGCAACGAAACTTATGGAAGTGGATTGCCGAAGGCATGATTTCTTCACTGGAGGTGGACAGCAAATGAGTACCCCTATTCTTGCTTATGACAACGTCAAAATAAGTCCTTTTGAGCAGGTGAAGCTAAAAGAGTTAAAAATGATTCATCAGGTGAATGAACACGGCAAGCTTTCCTTTACCGGTACGATCACCGAAGAGCAAAAGGATAAATATGTTCACTCCATTCAAGCCCAGACACCGGTGGAAGTATACCAGGTTTTGGAGGACGGTGGACGGAAAGAGCTATTTTGCGGATTAATCAGCATGATGGAAATTCGGAAAGTGCTTGATGTGTATTACCTTAAAGCGGAGGCCTATACCTACTCTTATTTATTGGACATGCAAGTAAAGACCAGATCTTACCAGAATGCGTCGCTTGTCTATTCACGCCTGGTTAAGGAAGTAGGCAGGGGATACGATGATTATGATGTTATATATTCCGCTGACCGTGATGAGAGCATTGGGAATTTTGTCCTTCAATATCACGAAACTGACTGGGCCTTTTTAAAACGGATGGCTGCCCGTGTGAACACGGTGCTCATGCCAGTAGGGAAATTTAAAAGCATAAAAACATTCTTTGGCATTCCTGATGATGAAGCAACTGAACGCCTGGAAAACTTTAATTATACCGTCCATAAGAATTTGTCAGAATATTTGGTACATTCCAAAAATCATCAGGCAGACGTTCATGAGACGGATTTTGTGTATTACGAGATAGAAACTCATAAAATATTAAACCTAGGCGATGCTATTCGTTTCCAAGATAGAACCTATTTTATCCAGAAAAGTATATCAACCATGGAAAAGGGATTAATCGTTCACCGCTATACGCTAGCAAGCCGCTTAGGCATCAATCGTGCCAAACCTTATAACGAACGGATACGTGGTGCTTCCATAGGGGGAAGGGTACTGGCGATCAAGCGGGATACAGTAAAAGTTCATTTGGAAATTGATAATCATCAGGATGAAGGAACTGCCTACTGGTTTCCATATTCAACAGTATACGCTTCAGAGGATGGAAGCGGCTGGTACTGCATGCCGGAAAAGGGAGATAGCGTACGAGTGAATTTACCGAGCCAATGGGAAGATGCGGCTTTTGCCATCAGTTCAGTTAATTCGTATTCGGAGGATGCTGCAAAGCATGGGAGCACTTCCGGTGGGGGAGGAAACGCATCAGGTGGAGGTGGCAATTCTTCAGGGGACCGAATGTCTGACCCGAATGTACGATATTTCCGAAATCCAGCAGGAATGGAAGTTAAGCTCACGCCGGATCATGTGGAGATTTCCGCTAACGGAGGACAGGCGATTGTGAAATTGGAGGCTAGTGGTGCAGTCACAATCATCGGACAAAAAGAAGTATCACTTCATTCTAAAGAAAACGTAAAAATAAGAGCTGAAAAGACATTAATGATGACCGCCACAGATGAAATTGTAATTGGAAGTGATAAGGGGGGGAAGATCACGCTGGATCAGGCAGGAAACGCCAGGCTTGCAGGTACCGAAGTATTCACGAACTAATCTTCTTGTCAACCCGGAGTAGCAAGGGAGGTCAACCTTTATGGTGAAACGTCATGAAGCTTTATTACATTTAAGAGAAAACAGTGTCCTAAAATATCGTATAGAGCAGATTGCAGCCTTACACGAATACTTGGTAAACAATCGTGATGAACTTGCGAGACAAATTCTTTCTGTTTTTAAGGATAGTTGTACACAAGCTCTCAACTTGCAGAAGAAATGTGATAAGGGAAAGATTCAGCATATACATTTTACTTTTTTCAGACATCGTGTAATTAATCATGATGCAAGTTGCCGGATCTATTTTTATGATCATCAAGGCTATATGGACCCGGTAGAATGCGCAAAGGAATATGATGCCAGCTGGGTATTTAACTTTCTGGATAACTTTGAGCGTCAGCTTACACAAGATAGTAAAAAGTATGTCAATAAAATTTATTCTGCTGATATATCTCAAATTAAGAGAGAAGAAGCATCGCTTTATGTAAATTACATGGCTAACTTAATAAGACATGTCATGAAAGATGCAGTAGAGACAGAGGAATTTATAGCGTTGGGCAAGGACGACGAGGTGTATATTCGCGTGGGCGAGTATAAGGATTTTAATGAGCTTGTATATAAATTCAACTCTAAAGAGCAGCAAAGTACGGAGGTTAGAAGCAGACTTGATCCTAATGAAAATGATCAATATGCACATGAAAGTTTTAGGAATCTAGATCTTAGCCATATGTATTTTAAGCTAGTTAACTTATGCTACTGCCATTTTTCCAAAACTTCATTGGTAGGAAGCTATTTGGTAGGATGCCCGCTCATCGGTGCAGATTTCCGTAATGCGAATCTACAAGAGGCCAACTTGGATTACAGCTTAATCCATGGTGCGGATTTTAGAGGGGCCAATCTATCCAGAGCCCAACTGGAAGAGGTTCAGGGAAGTTTTGTAGTACCCACAGAAAAGGAATTTCATATTCCCCCGTTCATGGAAACGAACTTTGCTGGAGCCAATTTAAAAGAGGTGAGTTTCAAGGGAGCGGACTTGAGAGGTGCTAATTTCAAAGGGGCTTTGTTAAAAGAGACGGATTTTTCCCAGGCCAATCTGGAAGGTGCTATGTTCCTTCAAAAAGATATTAAAATATTGAAGTTAAATGGACAGCAGCTTGACAGTATACAAGTATGTTCTAATGTCTGAATTTTCGGAGTCACTAGACACAATTAAGTGGTGTGTCAAGGAGGGAAGTATGGAATATTTTATCATTTCACAGGATAAAAGTCTTGAGGATCACCTGATCACATTTGAGGGATTAAAGGCAGCCAACTCTACGTTGGAGGTAACAACGGATCAAGCAGAAGCTATTAAAGATCTGACAGTTGTATTCGTGAACGGAGATGAAGACCATGTCTGTCCGGATTTTATTGAACGTCCGGTACTGCTCGTATCCGACACGCTAAAAAAAGTAATTTCTATGTATGACGAGCATGTGATTTTTAAGTGTGCTGTATTAACAAATATAAAAATGGAATCACAGAGCACCTACTGGTTGATGCTTGTTGATCGATTGGACTGTTTATCAGATCAAACCGTTTTTGATAAGGCAGGAAGAATACAGCATATTGTTATTGATTTAGAGAAGGCACGTGGACATGCTGTTTTTCGCATTAAAGGCATTGATGAGACGATGCTTGTTATCAATCTGGAAATAACCGAAAGCATATTAAGGAGGGAACTGTTTGGAATGAAAATAGAGAAGGTAGAAACCTACAGTGGGAGGCTGACGCTATGAGTGGCGACAAGAGTTTTGTGGTACACGGTGCCTTCGCATTTTGTGACCAGGGGTCAAGGCCAGCGAGAATCATCGTACCTGCGAGTCATGGAGAATACATTCATGAACAGCCCCAACTGAATATTCATGACTTTTTTCCTGAGCGAAATGTTCGTCCCTTTGGGGTGTGCAAGAGCCTCAACAACCCGGCAGTACAAGCTGAAATGAAAAAGGTAGAAGAAGCCGTAAAGGCTCCAAAACAGGATGTTGGCTGGTTTAACTCTCTATTTATGAAAGAAGAAGATATTCCTCTTGAGCAGCTCCCCCCGCCAGAATGTGTGGCTATGTGTACTCCTAAAATAGTCAGACCTTGGGATTTTGGAAAAGAGGATGTCAAAGTGGGCCCCACGGATGCAATGTTAAGCAGTTGCTGCAATTCTTGCTTGTTTGGCGGCAATATTACCATCATTGATAATGGACAACGTAAATAAGTTAAGCCATGAAAGAAGGGAGGTAACTCGATATGGAAATTTTTTATGCCGGATTAATACTTGATTTCCCGTATAACATTCAGAGGGTAGAACAATTAAGCTTATTCCAAGAAATAAATGAACATGCGGTTCTTCGTTTTAAAGCCGTTATCCCTGAACATCATAGCGAGAGCCTGCAGAGAATGAGTGTTGATGACAAGGTTTCACTTTTTAAAGCCCATCCGATAGATGAAAAAAAGGAAAAATCAATTTTTAAAGGAATCATCAAACAAGCGGTTGTGCAGCATGTGCAGGGTGTGAATTATCTAGAGATCGAAGCTATATCATTCACGTACCAGTTGGATTTGGAGTGGAAAAAGCGATCGTTTCAAAACAAGCAAAAAACGTACGGGCAAATTGTAGACAACCTATTAGAAGATTATCCTGGAGCACATTGCTCGGATCAAACGATAGGAAATATCAAGACAGGGCAGTTACTTTTACAATATGAAGAGACGGATTGGCAATTCATCAAGCGTATAGCCTCTCATTTACATACCGTCGTGATTCCGGTTATGTCCGAAGAGACTCCGTCACTTATACTGGGTATACCAGAGGGGCAGGAGACGGCTAAGTTGGAGAATGATTCCTATACGATGCAAAGCCGTTTTAAATCATCTTCCCAGATGGAATACGCGGCTGATCATACTTTGTTTACAGTGGAGAGCAGAGCGGCATTAGGACTGGGAGCACAAGTTGATTTTCAGCATAAGGCGTATGTTGTATGCGAAATAGCAGCATCTGTTGTCAAAGGGGAACTGCTATATACATATACGTTAACTTCGCGAAGTACTATCAAAACCAAAAAAATAGTGAACGCTGCTATTCAGGGGCTTTCTTTGGAGGGGCGGATTACACAGATAACCCGTAATCAGATCAAACTGCATTTGGATATTGACTCCACAAATGACGATGCAGGTACTTGCTGGTTCCCCTATTCCACGGGTATGGACAATCAAAGTGCCTACATGATGCCCAAGCCGGGCTCTCCGGTCAAGCTTCATTTCCCAACGGCTTTGGAAACAGGAGCTATTGCGATAAGCTCTGTTCGAAGAGGGGCTGAACAAAGCAAATACAGCCAGAAATCTTCCGATCCTGTTGTTAAGTCATTAACGAATGACTCGGATAAGGAAATGAGGTTAACGGGTCAGGATGTTGTATTTGCGGCTAATAGTCAGGAAAGCATTAAGCTCCAGCTTACAGGCGACGGAATGGTTGAAATCCTCTCTGATACGGATATGTGTGTTAAGGCCACCACGGATTTTATTATTGATCTAGCTGGTGAAATGCCAGCCCCAAAGCAAATTCAATTGACAGCTGGTGAACTTGTAGCTATTTCTCGTAGTCCGGTAGAAGGAGTAAATCCGGAACAGGTGATCTTGATCGAGGACACAAGCAATGCTCAAGCTGCCACGATCTTTTATGAGGGCAAACCTGGTAAAGCTCCAGCAGTACAATACGATGACAGTGCTCTGATTGCTCAGGATCAGCAGGTGATGGAACAGGTAAATAATAATGCGGCAGCTAAACGTCAGGCCCTCGTGAATAAGTTGGAGGCAGGCAGGCAAAAAGTAGGTTTTGGACAAATAGCCATGATTATTGGAGCAGTGGCTGTGGGAGTTGCGGCAACTGTTCTAACAGCGGGTGCAGCTGCTCCTTTAGTTGTGGCTGCTGCTGCCAGTGTCACACTCGCTGCAGGAGCTACGACGATGGTAGTCGCTTCCAGTGAACTCAGTGAGGGACAGCAGGATATCGCCAAGGCCAGAGCAGGTGATCTCTCTCAATCGTATAACTTCATGCGAGATACTGTTCTGGGAGGGAACCAAGAGTTATACGATGTGGTTAAGTAAGGGGCCGTAACGGTTTCAGTGGCTGGAGTAGCGTTTCTCACTGGAGGTGCAAGTGCTCTCGTCGTCCCTTCCATAGGTGGCGGAATTAATACAGGGATTACGGCTATATTTGATCCAAATGCCCGTCCAGGCGAGACGCTGATTGGACACTATATGAGCAGCTTTAGTAATGGATTTATCAGTGCAACTGTAGCCGGGAAATTTATGACGGGAGTAAAATGCGGTACAGGCGCTCTTAATATCTATTTACGTCTAGTAGCAGGTGGAGCTGCGGCGGGAACGGTTCAGGATGTGATGAATACCGGACAAACAGATCTTAAATCGAACTTGACCCGAAGCTTTGTAGCAGGAGCATTTTCTTTTGCAGGTAATAGAAAGATCGGCTCTTATCTGTCCTCAGTGGCAGGTGATATGGCAGGCTCTATGGCGGATGACTATCGAAAGCATGGGAATGTGAAGGAATCGCTAACGATCGACAATTTAAAAAAGTCTGCGATATCCAGCCTCGGCAATCTCGTTACACGCGCAGATCCGGTAGATGTTGTTAAAGGCAGATTTTATTTTACGGCGACAGATTTGGTAGTGTATGATATCGGCCCGCCGATTGAGATGGTTCGTACGTATAACTCCATTCATCCGGTAGCAGGGGCAACGGGCAAAGGGTTTACTTTTACCTATGAAAGCTCGCTCCAACGGGTGGAGGATCATATTCTGGTCATATGTACAGACGGACACTATGAAAGCTTTATTCTTCAGGATGATCAATGGGTTAACGAGAAGGGAGGCAAGCAGGAATATGCTCTTACGGAGAACATCGGAACGCGGGAGTATGTATTACAGGATCTGCAACGTAATGCATACGTGTACGATTTCGAAGGTCGTCTGTTACGTATAACCGATCGTTCCGGGAACCAGACCGTGCTTCACTATAACCATGATGGACTGTACAAGTTGACCACGCCAGGCGAAAAAGAAATCAAATTCACGTATGAAGCTGGCAAGCTGCAGCAGATTACCGATAACATTGGCAGAACGGTAATGTATGAGTACAAGGGGGATTGGCTGACCCGGGTTACATATCCGAATAGTGGAACCACCACATACGAATATGACAGCCAAGGGTATATAGATACGATTACCGACCAAAACGGACATAAGTATGTCCGAAATCAATATGATCATCATGGCCGGGTCATCAGGCAGTGGGACGCAGACGATCAGGTTACGGATATCGAATACGACGATGCGGAGCGGAGAACTACTTTTACGTATCACGCGACAGGAGCCGTAGAGAAATTTGAATACAATGCCGATGATCTGGTGACGGATACGATCTACAGTGATGGAACTCGCGAGTCCTTTACGTATGATGCGTACCAAAATAAATCAAGTCATACCGACACCGGGGGGCATACGACACAGTGGGTGTATGATCGCTATGGCAGCCTGCTGGAAGAAATACGTCCAGACGGAACACGTACTGAGCGTCAATACGACCAGGATCATAACGTGACCCAGATCGCAGTTAACGGCGTAATAGAGAAATGGTTCACATATGACGCTGTGGGAAGACTGATCGAAGAAAAGTCCAGCGTTGGAGACGGAAATCAGGCGGTCATTTCTTATACGTATGATTCACACGGCCGAGTATTGAGCAGCACGGATGCACTCGGTCATACGACAGTTTATTCGTATGAGACAGGCCACACGGACTCGCCAACCCGGGTACGAGATGCCGAAGGCAATGAGTACCGATACACGTTTGATGAGGCCGCGCGGATGATGAGCATTACCACGGACTATGGCACGGTAGAGTTCGAATATAACCATTTGAACAAGCGTACACGGATCGTAGATGCCGAAGGCAACACCACGTTGATGTTCTATGATAAGATGGGCAATTTGGTCAAAAAAGTGCTTCCTAACGATTATGTCGCCCGTATAGATAATGGCAAAGGCACCGAATATCGTTACGATGCGATGGATCGTCTGGTCCGGATGACGGACCTGGCTCAGAACGTATCCCGTATCCGGTATGATATCAACGATAACATTTTAAAAGAGATTGAACCGAATCACTATAACCACGCGGAAGATGATGGGCCCGGAACAGAGTACGAGTACGACCACCGGGGACGCAGGACCAAGGCGATGTATCCGGACGGCGGTATCGCTCGTATGAAATACGATGCTGTCGGGAATTTGAGCAAAATGATCTCACCGGAACATTATGATCCGATGATTGATGATGGGCCGGGCACTGAGTATGTATATGATGCCATGAATCGTTTGATTCAAATCACCGACGCAGAAGGTCATGTCAGCCGCCGGTTCGTGTATGATCATGCAGGGCGTGTGGCCAAAGCCATTGATGCCAAAGGCTATGCTCGTGGAGCGAACGATAGTGAACGTTTTGGAACGCTTTATGTATATAATACGGCAGGATGGTTAATTGAAAAGCGTGAGCCTGTGGAGGAAGCCGGGGAAGAAAGCTCGGGAGAAACTGTCAGCACGGGTCCCATTCGGTATCGCCTGACCTTGTACCGTTATGATCTAGCCGGAAATCTGCTGGAAGAGAAACGGACACAGGAGTATGTCAGTGAGACGGGTTATGCGGAGAACTATCAAAGCGTTCATTACAGCTATGACCGTAATCATCGGGTAATTGCCATTGCGGATGATACTGGAGCGGAAATACGCTATACGTACGATTGTCTGAACCAGAAAACGTCGGAAAGACAGAAACTGAACGAGCAAAAGGATCGGTTCATCCGCTACGAATATAACAAAGCCGGATGGCTGCAACGGCGCGTGGAAGTGCTGAGTGCGGAAGATCTGACCGATCGCGTACCGGGTTTGGTGGATGCTGTCACTTCATACGGTTATGACCGTAACGGCAATGTAGTCGAGATCGTGACCCCGGAAGGGCATCAAACCGAGATCAGCTACGATGCCGTAGATCGAATGGTTCAGATCAGCCGCCGGGAGGGTAAAGATGCCCGGGCCAGCAGCGTCTATTTGAAATACGACCGCACGGGGAATGTGATCGAAGAGACGGATACGAATGGTAGCAAGGTAACCTATATGTATGACCCGATGAATCGGCGTATCCGCATGATCGGGAAACGCGGGGGTACGACCCGTCTGTTCTATGACAAGACAGGCAATATCGTGAAGCAAGTCACGCCGAATCAGTATGATCCGGCTGTCGATGACGGACCGGGAATGACCTTCACCTATGACCGCCTGAACCGGTTAATTGAGGTGGCTGATCCGTATGGGCAGATCATGGAGCGCAGCCGCTATAATGAGTTCGGTGAACTGGCCAGCAAAATGGATGGCGGTGTTGGAGTCGAATATACGTACACCCTTGGTGGCCGAGTGAAGCAAGTGCTGGCACCAGCCAAGGCAGGACAAGGCATCGTAAAACAAGAATATATTTATGATGCGGCAGGCAACATTACAGGCATTCGGGATGGTGAAGGCCATCTAACCCGCCATACCGTAGACGGCTGGGGCAAGATCACGGCCCTTCACAAAGCGGACGGCAGCACGGAGCAATACAGCTACGACTATGCGGGGAATATCGTCAGCTCGACGGACGGAAACGGTCAAACGACGCAGTATGACTACAACAGCTTGGGCAAGCTGTCTGCTATACAAGACCCGGGCCAGCAGAAGATGCTGTACCAGTATGACACCGAAGGCCGCTTGGCCCGGCAAACGGACCGTAACGGCAAAGTCATCGAGTATGCATATAACTTCAATGACCAGTTGATCAAGCGGCGTGAGATGTCGAGTGGCATGGAAGAAACTTATGTGTACCGGGAAGACGGTCTGCTGCAAACGGCGGCAAACGAGTATACGCGATATGATTATACGTACAATGAAGATGGTTTGCTGACGGGCAAATATATGAACAACAGCGGGAATATGAGCGCAGCGTTTGCCAGCCTGATGAGTAACAACATGGCAGAAGATCGTAGTCCGGGCCGTAAAATACTGGCTTATGAGTATGATGTAGAAGGCAACCGGATTGCTCAGACCGATGCGGGGGGACGGACTACGGTATACCGCTATGATCTGGTTGGGCGTGTCTCCGAGATCCGACAGGATCAAGAACTGCTGGCGAAGTATGGATACGTACACGGTAACCGTGTGGCTTCCATTCTATATGGTAACGGTATTGAGATGGCATACGGCTATGATGAGGACGGAAATGTCTCGAAGCTGTTAGCGCAATCGCCAGACGGAAGTCCGCTCCTACAGCACCGTTATGAATATGATAACAACGGTCACCAGATCGCCCGGGACGAAAACGGAAAACGAACAAAGTATCGCTACGATGCCATAGGGCAACTGGTGGAAGCAGAATACCCGGGATGGGGTATGGAACGTTTATCGTATGATGCGGTGGGAAATCGGTTAAGTCGGATGTGGAACGACCACAAAGCGAGCTATACGTACGATTCCCGTAATCGCCTGCTGTCGGTTTTGGAAGAAGCGCTGGGTGAAGGTTCGGATCAGGAAGCGGGATCGCGAGGACAGCAGACGCGTTACGAATATGATGCGCAGGGGAACCTGCTGCGAGAGCGAAGCGGACAGGAAAGTATCTCATATGCCTACGATGCCTTTAACCGAACGGTGAAGGCAGAGAAGTCGGACGGTAGCTATATCCGCCACCTGTATGATCCGGAAGGACTGCGAAATGGAGTCGAGGAGAACGGAACCCATCGTCGATTTGTGTATGACGGCTGGTATATGGTGAACGAGCTAGATGAGGAAGCCCGAGTCCAGGCCTCGTTTGTACGAGGACATGAACTGCTAGCTCGGGTGGACGAGGTAGGGAATCCGTCTTATTATGTAAATAACATCCATGGAGATGTCCTGCATCTGACCGACCGTAAGGGCGGAATTCAGAATAGCTACGAATATGATGCATTCGGGAATACGCTGTCGATGGCAGAGCAGATCGAGAACCGCTTCCGCTATGCGGGAGAGGCGTGGGACAGTGTAACGCAGCAGTATTACCTGCGAGCTCGTTTCTACAACCCGGCCATTGCCCGCTTTACGCAGGAAGATACGTACCGCGGAGACGGACTGAATCTATACGCGTATGTAGGGAATAACCCCATCCACTACGTGGACCCGAGTGGGTACATGTGTGAGTGGAAAGGGAATCGTTATGATGCTGATTTAAACCCGGATCATCCAATTAGAACTTATCGTAATGCGGATTTAGATAAGCTGGATGTAATATATACTGCCGATCCACGACTAGTGGTGGAAATGCCTTTTGTAGGAAAAGGAAAGCGTGATACAAATTCTGAAGGATGGTTAAGGGACAATAAATATTTTTGGAAAGAATTAATGGAGAGACATCCTGAAGCATTCAGTGATAAAAATAGAAAAATAATTGAAGGTAAAGATCCATTTACAACCATGCCTAAAAATGATGATATATTTAGAACATACTTTCCTCAATATGATTTGAAAGGACTACGAAGTGAAGGATTAATTCATCACCATATAGGAGGTGGAGGACAGGCTGTTCCTGTTCCAGTACCATTGCATCCTGGTTCTGGAGGAATACACAATGGAGAGAAGCGTGCGGGTGTTTGGGGGAATGACTCAGCTTATGCAGAAATGTTACAGAGACTGCTAGATAAAGGAGAATAGTTAAATGTTAAAAGACTCGATGAGTGAATATTTTAATAGATATATATACAAGTGGAAAGAGTTCAATGAAACGTTACCTCAAACATCTTGGATTGAAGAGGCTGGGAATAAGTTATACGTAGGAGAAAAGGATGAAGAGGGCTATGTTTCATGGCTTCCAGTGGATAAAGAGGAAATATACGATTTTAAAGTAATTGAGCAAAAGCTTAATTTCAGTTTGAACGAGTCGGTAAAAGCATATTTTAACTCTTATTATTTTTTTCAATTGTCTGGCTGGATTAAGGAGTACAATGTTAATTTAAATCCTGTGATACCTAATATTGAGCCTACTAGGTTCATAAAAAAAATAATAGATTACCGTCAAGAACATGGGGGAGAGCTTCGGTATATTCCTATCGGCATAGAATCTAATGGTTTATTATTAGTTATTGATAATTCAAATGGAAAAGTTTATCTTGAAGATTATGAAAGAGCAACATATGAAGAAATACATTCAAGTCTGGAAGAATTAATTGATGAATTAAGATTTAATGAATAATTGTATACACATTTATAAGGAAGAAAACTGTAGTTCAGGAATTTCCTGTTCTACAGTTTTTTAGTATAGAGGAAAGTAACTGGTTTAATATAAACTATTTTTTGTACGTTACGATGCCTTTAACCGAACGGTGAAGGCAGAGAAGATGGTAATAACAAATTTGGAACGAACGCATCTGAAAATACTTTATTCATGACCCTGGTGGTAACGTCATATGCTTAGGAACAAAAGAGCCCTACAATGAAACTATTTATTTTTGGGATCATGAGGAAGAGCCTGAAGACTCCGAGGATATGAGTAATATGTACTTTCTTGCGAATGATATTTTTGAGTTTCTTGATAATTTATATGAAGACGCTGAAGAATAAAATGTTTACATCTTAGTAGCAGGGTCGTACAATATAACCAACAAACCAAACACTAAACAATTCAAACACTTGATAAACTTTCAAAAGCTCTTTCCAACTTGAACCATGAGTAGGAATGAGCTTTTTTGCATGCACAAAACCAAAGGAGGACGAAACGAATGGCAAAACGTGAACAGGTAGTGGCAGAGGGGTTGAAGAACCAGAAACTAGCACAGGAAGCAGAAAAAGAAGTGAGGTCTATTGCCCAGGCTCGGGCAGCATACGAACAGCTTATGGATGAAATTCGTGGTTACTTTCAGCAAGCAAGGCAATTGCGTGAACAGGCGGAAGAGTTGCAGCGATCAGGATGTACCGATTTTCAGATTAGCGAAGAGATTCAGCAGTTGTTGAAGCATGCGAAGCATTGTGAAAAATGATATATCGACGATCTGCACAGGCATGGCAGCGAGCTTTGGCACGATTTTACTGACCGGGGGCACAAAAGGCAAGCGAATGGCATTACCCAACAGTGAGATTATGATCCACCAGCCGCTGGGGGGAGCCAAGGGACAGGCTTCCGATGTACTGATCTATGCCGAGCGTCTGATCAAAAGCCGACAACAGCTCAACCGTATTTTGGCCGACCATACAGGATTGCCGCTGGAACGGGTGGAAAAAGATACGGACAGAGACCACTTCCTTACGGCTGAAGAGGCAGTAGTGTATGGCTTAGTGGATCGGATTGTTACAAGCATCTAACTATTTTTTGAAAATTTTATATAAAACCTCGCTTTTTCTGCAAAAGTTCAAGGTTTGTTCATTGCAATTGATGAGCAATAGGATTATAATTTCAGACGGATTCAAGTGCTTATCCTGAATCTATGGGGGTATCCCATCTGAGTTAGTTTGCTTTGTGCATGCTCAAATAAGAATTAAGCGAGGGATTTACAATGAAAACCTGCTGTACCATCCAAGTTGACGAAGACAGTTTAGTTATTGATTTACCGGAAGAAGGAACCACGCTAGACTCCTTGCTCGGTGATATTGAGAGCTGTGGAGGCAGTGAAGAACCTTGGTTGCAACTCATAGACAAGGTCATGGGCAATTCATCTGAGACTGTACTTACAGAGCAAGCAACGGATGGCGGCGATATGAAGAAAGATCAGACGACCAACGCACCTCAGGCAGCCGCTCAGGGGTAAGGGAAATTTAAAACATATACGATTATATACAAGACTGCTATACCGAGCCAAGGGCATCGGGTTGCAGTCTTTTTTTTTTAGGTTGAGGATTTTGCGAAATCCTCAGATTAAAAATGATAAAAGCTGTAAGAGCTTCTTGTATTTCGGCTAAAATTCGTCAAATTTCGCACTGATTAAATAAGTCCTTTGTCCCGCTATGATAACAAATAATTCATAATTATCCTAGAACCGTGACTTTTTATTCATTTTCAACTATAAAGTCGAAATATAACATGGAATTAACTATAATAGTAGTATCATCCATATACAGGTAAGTAGCATCGAATTTGGACCTGATCCTTTTAGATATAAAGGAAGGAGCAAAAGAGCAGAGAACAACGTACTGATAACACTTTAATAAGAGAAAGGAATGTGTAAATGATGAAAAGGCAATGGGTCCTGCCAAGGATCGCCAAGAAAGTTGCAGTGATGTTAACTGCGGTATTGCTGTTAACGTTAACAAACGGATTTAACTGGAACACACAAATGACAGAAGCTGCTGGAACGACTCCTGTGGAACGTTATGGACAACTTTCAGTGAAGAACGGGAAGCTGGTAGATAAAAACGGGAAGCCCGTGCAGCTCAAAGGAATTAGCTCTCATGGAGTTCAATGGTATGGAGATCTGATCAATGAGGATTCTATGAAATGGTTGCGGGACGATTGGGGCATTTCCTTGTTCCGGGTTGCATTGTACACTAAAGAAGACGGTTATATCTCCAATCCTTCATTAAAGGATAAAGTGAAGGAAGCGATTGAAGCGGCACAGAAACTGGGCTTGTACGTCATTATTGACTGGCACATTCTATCGGATGGCGATCCGAACATTTATAAAAATGAAGCTAAAGCCTTCTTTAATGAATTTGCCACTCAGTATGGCCATTTGCCCAACGTAATTTATGAGCTTGCCAATGAGCCGAATGGTAAAGTGAACTGGGACAACCAAATTCGGCCATATGCCTTAGAGGTATCCCAGGTCATTCGTGCCAAGGACCCGGACAATATTATTATTGCAGGAACAGGCACATGGAGCCAGGATGTACATGATGCGGCAAACAATCCACTGCCAGACAAAAATACTATGTACACTGTGCATTTTTATGCGGGCACACATGGACAATATTTGCGTGACCGGATCGATAATGCGCTGAATAAAGGCGTGGGCGTATTTGTTACCGAATGGGGGACAAGCGATGCTTCGGGGGACGGTGGCCCGTTCCTGAACGAATCCAAGGTATGGACCGATTTTATGGCCAGCCGCGGAATCAGTTGGGCAAACTGGTCGCTAGCCGACAAAGAGGAAGTCTCTGCTGCGCTCCTGCCTGAGGCTGACCGTAAGGGCGGATGGCCTGACTCACAATTGTCAGCTTCCGGAAAATTTGTGAAACAGGCAATTTTGGAAGACACCAGCAACCATGGTGACGGGAGCGGGATTGTACTGCAATATCGTACCGCTGATACGAATAATAAGGATAACGCAATCCGGCCTGTATTTAATATCAAAAACACAGGCAAAGCAGCTGTGAAGCTGAGTGATTTGAAAATTCGCTACTATTACACAGATGAAAGCAAACAAGCACAGCAGTTTTTCTTAGACTGGGCCAAGATTGGCAATGGAAAGGTAACAGCGACTTTTGTAACCTTGCCTAATCCGAAGGCCAAGGCTGATAAATATGTGGAAATTTCTTTCACAGATGCAGCAGGAAGTATTCAGCCCGGTGAGGAAAGCGGAGAAATAAAATCCCGCATCCATGCTGTGAACTGGAGCAATTTTGATGAGGCCAACGATTATTCGTATGGTGCGGACCAAACTGCATTCGCAGATTGGGACCATGCTACTGTATACAATCAGGGCAAGCTGGTATGGGGTATACAACCTTAGAGGTCAAGCTATCTTAAATTACTTTGGAACTAAAGAATATGGGACTTCAGGCTGCGATGATTTGGCGATTTGAAGTATAGAGTATGCGCCTTTGGTATATGGGTACTGGAACTTTAGGGGATAAACTTGGACACTTTGGTTCCAATATATATACTACTAAAGTACCATGTCCCACTCGACTTTCGTGGTACTTCTATTACTCCCATAGTGCAGAAGATAGGGTCCCAATGAACCATTCCTCAACAACGAACCCCCGTACTGCCATACAGACAGGCGGGGGTTTTTATGTATAGGAAAGCTCCGAATCCGCCAACTGCGTCTATGCCAAATGGAAAGCTTGGGCCAGCAGACGGTAGGACTGGATACGCTTATCAAAGTCATGAATGGAGGAGACAACCAGCAGTTCATCGGTACGATACTGTTCAGCCAATCTCAGCAACTGCTCCTTACATTGCTCAGGAGTACCAACCACACGCCAAGCAGCAGATTGACGCAGCCGTTCGCGATCATACTCCGTGTATGGATAGGACATTGCTGTTTTTACTGACGGGAGAGAGCTCATTTCTTTGCCCTGCATGAGCAAAAGGAAATATAAGCTGGCACTGGACGCCAATTGCTCGGCTTCTTCTTCCGTTTCGGCGCAGACTACAGTGACTGCGGCCATGGAACGGGGCTTATCCCCCAGGATAGAAGGCTGAAATTGCTCATGGTAACGCGCGGTAGCTTCTACACCGCCCGGCGTGCCGAAAAATTGGGCAAAGGCAAAGGAAGCCCCCATCATCGCGGCCAATTTGGCACTTTCTCCGCTGGACCCAAGCAGCCACATTTCGGGAACCGTCGGGATGATCGGAGAGGCATGAAGCCCGGCAAAACGATGATTGTCAGGCACGGAATCATGTAAGTAATCGATCAAATCGAGAATCTGCTGCGGATATTGTTCGACCGCTTGGTACTTGCCCTCTTGCAGAGCGCGAGTAGCCAGCGGCAAGCCGCCAGGAGCGCGCCCTAATCCCAGATCGATGCGTCCCGGATGGAGCGCCTCCAGCAGCCGGAAATTTTCGGAAACTTTATACGCGCTGTAGTGAGGCAGCATAATGCCGCCTGAACCAACACGAATACGTGAGGTATGAGCAGCCAGATGCGCAATCAGCACTTCGGGACTGGAGTGCGCGAGTGTTTTAGACGCATGATGCTCAGATGCCCAATAACGGCTGTATCCCAGTTGATCAGCTTCACGCGCTAAATCGGTTGTATTGGATAATGCATCATAAGCGGTACCGCCTTCAGGAATATGGGACTGGTCCAGTATGCCCAGTTTAAGCATTTTGCAATCACCTCATACACAACTGTATCAAACACAACTGATTTGGTCAAAACCTAAAATGAGGAGGTTGGAGTTCAGGCCACTTTTCGATATAATGAAGAGTAATGCAGGATGAGAGAATATCCTTGCTTTGGAGAGGGGAACGAATTTGTGCTAAGAACACCTTTGGGGCGTGTCCGCCTCATGCTCTGGATTCAAGCGCTAGCGTATTTGGCGATACTATTCACTCACCAGCCGCTGCAAGCTTCAGGTTTGACCCAGGCGGTTATGGTGATTGGCAATATATACCGGGTGAGCTTTCTGCTCCTTCTTGTCGCATTGATCTATGGCAAAACAGCATTGCATTGGCCCATCCGGCGGCCTTTATTTATTATGTTTGCATCCTTCATTCCGTTTGGTCTGATCCTTATGGATTGGGTATGGGTGCGTAAATGGACAGGAGACTCGGCAGCCGAACAGCGAGCTGCATCGTAACATTGAAAGTGCATTTGGCGAACGGCATCGTGGATTTTGCCTGCAAGAGCAAGACAGCCTGCTGCCAACCCAAAAGAGCATTACGCAGTTTGATGCGTAGTGCTCTTTTTTATACAGCAAAAACTCAAATAAAATTCTCTTTAAACTTTATCCGGTAAAGTGGACTTCTCCAGCTCTCTTAGTAGCTCAAATGCCTTTTCGTTAGTGTTTCCACATGTATCCTCATCAGCGTGGAATCCACTGCATACGGCTGGTCGCTCTGGCTTGCCGAACAATCGGCAACGGTAATCCGATGTGAGCTGAGGGCAAGGTACGCCGGCTGGCTTTCCATCTGGCATACCGGGAATAGGGGATGAGATCGTAATAGCAATACAGCAAGCGGCACACCCGACTCGGCATTCCATAGAAGTCACTCCTTATGTTCTGTTATTTTTGTTCCCCATGCATGAAGTGACTTCAATGAAGCCATAATGTGAGGATGGCACAAAAAAAGCAGGAATACAAGGCAAACCGTTTTTTAGACACATTTTTCAAAAAGGGGCATATATCGCCGGGTAGGCCTGTAGGATAGTATCAAGCCCCTAAATCAGCGTGCCAGTTGATGTAAATATTAACCAGTTGTGCTTTATGTGTTCAAAAGAGCACAAGTGGTTAATAATATAACACAACAATAAAAACTTAAACGAGGTGACGTAAAATGAGTTGGTTATGGGCATTGATTGTTGGCGGTATTATCGGTTGGCTGGCAGGAATTATCGCGGGCCGTGATGTTCCGGGCGGCGTAATTGGCAATATCATCGCCGGTTTTATAGGTGGATGGTTGGGCAGTTTAGTTCTGGGAAACTGGGGTCCTGTAATCGGTTCGTTCTACATCGTTCCTGCATTAATTGGTGCGATTGTGCTGGTCGTTATCGTAAGCTTGATCTTCCGTTCCGTTGGACGAAGCAGAGGGTAGCTTTACGAATCATTGAATAAACTGCCTCTTTATGAGGCGCACGGATCAACTAAAAGGCTGCCTCCGCAAGGTTCGCAATGAGCCTGTGGGAGCAGTTTTTTATTTTTACCAAAGGGTGTCTGTTTCTTATTGAAAGCGTCTAATATGAGGGATACATAATACGCCCAGCACAATGCACATACCGATGGATGCAAACATGCCAATGGTAAATATACCTCCAAACTTGTCAGCGGCAGCACCGACGGCCAGATAACCTATAGGCAAAAGGGCAAAGGAAAGCATCTGATTTAGACTGGCTACCCGGCTAAAAGATTCGGCAGGCACTAATTCCTGAAGGCTGGTTTCCTAGATAATTGCAAATATCATAATGCCAAAGCCTTCGAGCATCATGCGCATGATCAGTCCGGGCATCCAAGTGACGATAGATAACAGCAGTAGAGCAAGCCCGCTGGTCAATGCTCCCAGGTAGGCGAGCAGACCACGATGCTTCCAATGCTTGCGCGCCCCATACACAAAGGCCCCCAGTATGGCGCCAACGCCGCTGCTTGCCATGACGACAACGTACAGACCGGACTATAGCTGTGGTGAACCTTGAACAGCCATGAAATGAGTACCGCAATGATGCCTGAATAACAAATGTTAATGAAGGAAAAAGCAACGGACATGAGTCCGAAACGGGCGATGTTTGTGAACAGAAGCAGACGAATTCGGTCAATTCTGTCGACGATCATCCCTGCGAAGGGCAAAATAAGTACGTTAGGCAGCATATAGACCCCATCGCCAGTCCCATGATCGTGGTCGAGCCTGTCGAATAGATGACTAGTGGCAAAATGATGGTCGTAACTAAGCTTCCCAGCATAGCGATCCAGTATTGAAACTTATTATACGAAAACTCTAGTATAAAGGTACAGAGAAAGTGGCTGGGTCGCCGTGAAAATGAATAGCTTGCTTATGAATACGTCAACCTAGAATAAGTCTTTGGACTTCAAATCGGATATAACTTACCTTTTGCATAGGGATTATTGGATAAAGCATTGACGCGCCAGAATGAATGAGGTACTATCAATGAGCAGCAACCTGCTAGGTTATCAAGAAAAAGGAAAAGAGTGTGGTTGATATGAAAAAAATTAATTTTTTGCCGTTGGTACTTATCGTGATGGCTCTGCTGATCTCGGCCTGCGGCAACAATAATAAAGGCGCTAATACGAGTAATGCACCGGCCGGAGGCAATGAAGCTAACAGCGGAAAAGCAGATACAACTGCGGTAGCTACGCTTGCATCTGTAAAGGCGAGCGGCAAGCTGAGAATCGGCACGGAAGGCACCTATGCTCCTTTTACGTATCACGATGCTGCTGGCAAACTGACAGGCTTTGATGTCGATATTGCGACAGAAGTAAGTAAACGTCTGGGTGTGCAACCGGAGTTTATCGAGACGCAATGGGACGGCATGTTCGCGGGCTTGAACTCCAAGCGGTTTGACACAGTGTTCAACGAAGTGTCTATTAACGATGATCGCAAGCAAAAGTACGATTTTTCCGATCCGTACATTGTCTCCAAGGCAGTTCTGATCGTTAGCGAAGATAATAATGACATCAAAAAATTTGCTGATCTAAAAGGTAAAAAGGCCGGGCAATCCCTGACTAGCAACCTGACTCAAATTGCAAAAAACAACGGTGCGGAAATTGTAGCAACAGATGGATTTAACCAAGCGATTGATCTGCTGACCTCCAAACGGGTGGATGCGACCGTCAATGACGGATTATCCTATCTTGATTTGAAAAAGCAAAAGCCTGACGCTCCTATCAAAAAGGTGGATGAGTCTTCTGACGCTTCACATAGTGCAGCAGTTTTCAATAAAGGCAGCGAAGATTTGATCAAAGAAGTCAACAAAGCGCTGGCTGACATGAAGGCGGACGGTACGTACCTGAAAATTTCCGAGAAATATTTTGGAGCCGATGTATCCAAATAATAAGGAATGACCGATGACTCGCTGAGCCGAGCCAGATTTTCACCAACCTATCTTTTTAAAGGATGTCTGTACAATGGATGAACGCCAGATACAAATCATGATGGATTCATTATTGCCTCTGCTAAAAGCAGGGGTTTCTTTTACGATTCCGCTTACCCTGATCTCCTTTGCTTTGGGTCTCGTACTGGCGCTGATTACAGCGTTAGCCCGGTTATCCAAATGGAGAATATTCAAGCTGATTTCCGGCTTCTATGTATGGGTGATTCGGGGAACGCCGCTGCTTGTGCAATTGTATATTATTTTCTTCGGTTTACCTTCAGTCGGGATTACGCTGGACCCGTTCATTGCTTCGGTAATCGGGTTTACGCTCAGCGTGGGGGCCTACGGCTCCGAAATTATGCGCGCGGCTATCCTATCCATTCAGGAGGGTCAATGGGAGGCGGGGTACTCCCTGGGAATGACGCGCTGGCAGGTGTTGCGGCGTATCGTGCTCCCGCAGGCGGCCCGTGTGTCCGTTCCTCCGCTCGCCAATTCGTTTATCAGCTTGGTGAAGGACACTTCACTGGCGGCGACCATCACTTATGTGGAAATGTTCAGAACGGCTAACCAGATTGTAGCCGACACATATGAACCGTTATTAGTGTACACCGAGGCAGGAGTGATCTATCTGCTGTTTAGCACCATATTGACTGTGCTGCAAAATTACCTGGAAAAGCGTCTGAGCCGTTTTTCCGTTAGATAAAGGAGATTGTACCGGTGATCCAAATTCGGAATATACACAAATCGTTCGGCTCGCTGGAAGTACTGAAGGGTGTTAACGTGACGCTGGATAAAGGGAAGGTGCTTGTAATCATAGGCCCGTCCGGTTCTGGCAAAACAACGCTTTTGCGCTGTCTCAATCTGTTGGAGGTTCCAGACCAGGGCGAGCTTCATGTAGGCGATATTGCACTGAGCTTTGTCAAGGGAACGAAGATCCGGCAAGAAAGTATGCTGGCACTGCGCAAGCGGACAGGTATGGTATTCCAATCCTATAACCTGTTCCCGCATATGACAGCAGCGCAAAATGTGATGGAGGGCCAAGTCACGGTTCAGAAAAAGAATAAGGACGAGGCGCGCAAACGTGCACTGGAATTGCTTAACAAGGTGGGGCTCGCAGATAAAGCAGAATCCTATCCGCATCAGTTGTCGGGAGGGCAGCAGCAACGGGTCGGTATTGCCCGGGCAATGGCGGTCGACCCGGAAGTACTGTTGTTTGATGAGCCGACCTCTGCCCTTGACCCTGAATTGGTCGGCGAAGTGCTCAAGGTCATGAAGCAGCTGGCTGCTGAAGGGATGACGATGGTCATTGTCACCCATGAAATGAAATTTGCAGCCGAGGTTGCGGACCATGTTATTTTAATGGATCAGGGTGTGATCGTTGAGCAAGGTTCGCCACAAGACGTTCTGGAGCATCCGACTCATCCGCGGGCTATCCAGTTTTTGAATCATTTGAGCGGGGAAGCGGAATAAAGAAAAGTAGGCAGCTACAGCCGGGCACTAAAAAATAAAGTCCCGTACTGGTAGCTGCCTTTTTTTCATCAGAAGAATCCAACGCGCCCTTCGGCTGCACTTTTTAGCTAATCCTGCTTGCGGCTTTTATCCAGTCGTCCCGCATGTCTTTAATAATCTGCTCGATATCGGTCTTTCCATACGTTCAAAACGGCCTGCCCGGTTTATAATTCGCTTGCGTTCGCGTCCCCGTACTCCCGCGAGAAAGCTTTGCAGCTCCTGATCGCCTGTCGCAAATACGTAATCCTCATTATACACGCCATTCTCGCGGAAAAAGGGAACGCGCGCCGGCGCAATGCCCCACTTCGGATAGGCAAACACATTGTCGCGCAGCGACAGATGTACGCCGTATTCCGGGGTCTTCCGTCATCATCATATTGGATGGTGCGTTCCTCCAAACGGTCAAACACCCGGGCAACATGCTCCAGCTCGGGATTTCCTGAACGAATGCTCCTGCAATAAGTCCCAATATTCAACATTGGGATCAGCGCTGGCGTACAACTCGTATTTTATGCCATAACGGTTATACAGGACTTCACGGATGCCATCGATTAGACGGGCATACGCGGCATAGCCGATAATGCGTCCATCTGTACGTTCATCAAATTCATAAATCGCTGGTGTATCTAAACTCCAGTTATTTGGCTCCTTTCAGGGCGGCCAGCGGCTTGCACTTGGCAACAACTGCTGCGAGTCCTGCCCCGGTGACACTTTCAATAATATCATCTACATTTTTGTAGGCTTGCGGAGATTCGTCGAGAATGCTTTCCAGTGATGCCTGATTGACCACAATCTCATCGTCTGTTCCTATACCCAGTGCTCCGGCAAAATCATCCACACTGACGAGACGTTTGGTCGCAGAGCGTGAACGAATGCGGCCTGCTCCATGGCATATGGAGTGGTAGTTATCCTGTCCGCCGGGCATGCCGACCATAATATAGGAGGCTGTCCCCATAGAGCCGGGAATCAGGGCCGGATGTCCGGTTGCCTGATAGGGCCGCGGATTATCGGGGTGACCTGCCGGGAGAGCACGCGTAGCGCCTTTACGATGCACGAACACGCTGCCCTGGTCCGGATGGGATTCCTCCCAAGCATAATTGTGCATCAGATCGTACAAGGTGCGCAGCTCGCATTTTGTACCAAAGACGTCGCGGAAGGCTTCCCGTACGGAATAAGCGATTAAATGCCGATTCACCACGGCATAGTTCAGCGCAGAGTACATCATATGGACATAATGTACTGCCTCGGGATGATCCAGCGGCGCGAATACCAGTCGCGGATCGGAGGAACCGAGTCCGAGGCGCGCCATTGCCTTGGCCATGGCAGACGAACTGGCCTGGCTGACCGCTCCGCCCCAAGCCCGTGATCCGGAATGGATCATCACGGCCACCTGACCGTCAAACATGCCCCATGCTTCGGCTGTTTCCCGGTTTTCTTCCGCAATCTCAATCGCCTGGATTTCGACGAAATGATTGCCGCCGCCCAGCGTACCGAGCTGTCGATGAGCCCGGTGCCACGTGCGGTCTTCGACGAGATTCAGCACCTCCTCGTCAAATGAGAACTTGCTGTGCTCGACATGAGTGAGCGAGGTGGATTTTTTAGGTGTATAGCTGTCTGGAATATATTTATTCGGCAGGCCATGCAGTCCCTTGCGTACAATATGCTCCAGCCGAATATCGGAATAATGCCCGCGCTGGTGGGCTTCCATCGGCAAGTATTTGTCGATGACCTTGACCAGCTTACGACGCAGCTTGGTTGCCTTTAGGACATCCTTGTGCAGATTGGTCAGGTGTACGCGCATGCCGCAGCCAATATCGCTACCAACAATGGAGGGAGATACATAGCCGTCCTCCATTCCCCATACAGCAGTCGTACCGATGCAGGTTCCGACCCCTACATGTACATCCGGTGTGTATCCCATATAGCGGATCCCGGGGATTTGCAAATTGTTATTAGCCATCTCGAACACTTTGTAATCGAACGAGGAGAACAACTGGGGAGAAGCATACACGGTCAAATCACCAGCCGGAAGCTTCATCACATGGCTGTAAGGTCCTTCCTGGAAGGACGAGTTGTGAGTATGTTGAGTATTCATATAATGGGGAATTCCCTTCTTCATGTAAATGGATAAAGTCTTGCACCAAATGATTTGAAAAAACAAAAAAGCCGCAGACTTGTCGTCTACAGCTTTTGCACCGAAAGTGTCATTACATTTTACGATCCGTACATCATAAATACGTATAATAACCTGTTCTTCCAATCGCGTTAAAAACAAAAAAGCCTGGTTCATCACGCCATCAAGACAGCGTGATATCACCCATCATGTCGCCCGAACGGGGCCGATGAGACGAAAATTCAAATATGTGGTTATATCATGCTGTTTGTCTACCGTTCTTGTGTAAAGCACAGTCATGTCTGTCGGCCCCCTTTCTAAAAGTTAATTATAATGTTAATGGAAAGGTGTGGAAGCTGTCAACCCTAAGCGCAGGAAAATGGAAAGATGCGGCTTTACTCATCGTGAAGTGTGAGTAATTTCATAGTTCAATTGAACTGAAACTGCTATTGTGCTAGATATTCAAATATTCAGATATTGTTAATCGTAACAGTACAATTTTTATGAGGGGATGGAGCAAGCATGGAAGGAGATCTCCAGAAGTTTAAGGCCGACTTTTTCAAAGCATTGGCTCACCCTCTGCGCATCCGTATTTTGGAGGTGCTGAGTGAAGGAGAGCGGAATGTGAACGAGTTGCAGACTGCTCTCGGTTCCGAAGGTTCCGCTGTATCGCAGCAATTGGCCATTTTACGGGCCAAAAATTTGGTGAATAGCTTCAAGGAAGGTACGACGGTCGTGTACTCTCTACGCGACCCGCTTTTGACGGAGTTGCTTGCGGTGGCGCGGCGGATTTTTGACAATCATTTGGTCGAGGCGATCTCGTTGCTGGAAGGTATACGTAACGAGAAGTAATGTTACTACAGAAAAGAAGGGTTACAGGGATGAAGTGGATGGGAAGGTTCGAAGGCTATAACGCAGGAGCTTTGCGAAAGGATCTGATTTCCGGAAGTATTGTAGCAATTGTAGCGATTCCGCTCGGTATGGCGTTTGCCATTGCATCAGGGGTAAAGCCGGAATATGGGCTGTACACAACGATCGTGGCGGGCATTTTGGTTTCACTGCTGGGAGGGTCCAAATTCCAGATCGGAGGACCTACAGGCGCGTTTATCCCCATTTTGCTGGCTATTGTCATGCAATACGGTTATGAAAATTTACTCATAGCCGGTTTTATGGCAGGGATTATGCTCATTATAATGGGCTTGCTGAGGCTGGGGGCACTGATCAGGTTTATTCCCAAACCGGTAACGATTGGCTTTACCGCGGGGATTGCCGTAACGATTTTCAGCGGCCAGATCGCCAGCTTTCTCGGCTTGCGCGGGGTAGAGCGGCATGAAACCTTTTTGCCCTCCATGGCAGAGCTGATCCGCCGCTTGCCTACGCTGAATGTGTATAGCATACTGACGGCATGCATCTGTCTGGCCGCGCTGATTTGGGTGCCTAAAAAATGGCCCAAAGTACCCGGTTCACTGGTCGGGCTGCTTTTGTCAACATTGGCAGCCTCCTGGCTTTTTCCAGGGCAGGTAGCTACGATTGGCTCTGCTTATGGAGACATTCCGGCCTCTTTACCTGAACTCCACATTCCTGCGATGTCTTGGGAATTGATCGTGAAGCTGCTGCCGCCAGCACTCGTCATTGCGATGCTGGGAGCGATTGAATCTCTGCTTTCCGCTGTGGTAGCTGATGGTATGACTGGTGCACGGCATAACAGCAATCGCGAATTGGTTGGACAAGGAATTGCCAATTTGCTCACGCCGTTATTCGGCGGCATTCCTGCGACGGGGGCAATTGCCCGCACCGCTACCAATATCCGCAACGGTGCTGTTTCCCCCATGTCAGGTATTGTGCATGGGGGGGTGGTGTTGCTCATTCTGTTGCTTTTTGCTTCACATGCATCCAACATTCCGCTCGCTAGCATGGCCCCGGTGTTGATGGTGGTGGCATGGAATATGAGTGAACGCAAGCATTTTGCACATATTCTAAAGGCGCGGACAGCGGATTCGATTGTGCTGGTGGTTACCTTTCTGCTGACGGTTTTTACGACGCTGACAACTGCTGTTGAGGTGGGGCTGGTTTTAGCGGTTGTGCTGTTCGTCAAACGCATGAGCAGTACACTTTCGGTGAATAAGGTGCTTCCTGATCCCTCTGTAAAACATGAAAAAGTTGGTGCACATATGGTCACAGAGCAGCGTGATTGCCCACAGGTGGCCATTTACACTGTGGAGGGCCCTCTGTTTTTCGGAGCAGCTTCAGTGTTGGAAAATTCAGGGGTAGGGCGCTGGACCGACCAGCAGCAAGGGGTTTTGTTATTGCGGATGGGCAAAGTCCCCTTTATGGATATGACCGGAGAGGCGAATTTTACCGCATTAATCCAGAAATACCGACGGTTTGGCGGCACGGTACTTGTATCGGGACTTCAGCCTCAACTGCAGGAACTGCTACAAAAAACCGGATGCTATGACATGATTGGACAAGCACACTTTTTCAAACATACCGGAGAAGCGATTACGGCAGCCATTGCGCTGGTGAATCAGAACCAATGCGTTGGATGCAGGCAAATGGCTTTTCGGGAATGTGCCGCCCTCTGTGGCAGACTGCAAGAACAGCAGGAGGGAATGGGGGGACATGGACCAGCTGCGGCCTCCAAATCTTCCTTTGCGGATGAAGCCGTTCCGGTTCCCGTATCTATAAAATAGCAGCAGATCGTATTCTTCTGTATTTGCTGCTAACTTTCAAAAAAAATCTCTTCTATTTTCCAATACAAAGCGGGCAATCAAGACTCGTATTTGCTTCGAAAATGGAAGAGTTTTTTCTGTCTTAAAGAAAAAAAGGAATAAAATTCAAAAAAAATGCTTGAATATCTGATTTTATGACACTATACTAGTTTCAAAAGATACCATATGTATCATTGTTTTGTTTAAAATTGTATTTTAATATACAGATCATAATCTCCTCGATCACTTCTAGTTTCTTTTAACCTACCTTTTCTTCATTTTTTCTCTTACTTTCTTCAGAGCTTGATCATTTTATTCATATTTGCTTGTCATTCCCTGCGATCTGCACCAAGGGTTGTTCACCTTAGAATAATGACCTGTGGATTTTCACCCCGGAAGCTATGCTTTTTTAAGGAGGTGAGTACAAGAGGCTATTTTGTGAGCTTTTGACGCTGCTGCCCGTAAGGTTGTCCTTGAAAATCAAAAAACCAAGTAAAGGGAGATGTAAAGTATTGATTAAGTCGAAAAGTATTAAAAAGACACTGTCGGCCAGTTTTACTGCTCTTCTTGCTTTTTCTCTGATTTCTCCGGTGTACGGAGATTCCGGCACAACCTTCTTGGCAGGAGCCTCGACGATTTCCGCCAAGGTGTCAGCCAAGCTGAATCAGCAATTCAACAACAGCGAGTATGTCACCTATCTGGTTAAATTGAAAGATCAGGTAGACACGGAGTCGGTTGCCAAGCATGCTTTTCAAAAGGCTTCTGCAGAGCAGATTTCCCCCGTTGCTGCTAAGCTGTCTGTACGAGCAACAGTGGTGAACTCACTCATGGATACAGCAGAAAAAACACAACAGCCTGTGCAAGAATACTTGGAAAAGGAAATCAACAACGGCAACGTTAAAAAGTATAAAAGCTACTTTATCGTCAACGCATTGGCGGTAACAAGTACAAAAGAAGTACTGGATAATCTTGCCACACTGCCTGAGGTGGATAAAATTTTACCGGATGAAAAACGGGAGCTGCAAAAGGTTGAAATAGACAAGGATGCCCAGCCTGTATCTGTGAAAGAATCCGTAAATAAGAATGCTGTCACGCCTAGTCGGGTCGAATGGAATATTTCCAAGGTCAAAGCGCCGCAGGTATGGGCCAAAGGCATTGATGGCAAAGGGGTGGTTGTTGCCAATCTCGATACTGGCGTAGAGTACACTCACCCGGCGCTGAAAAGAAAATGGCGTGGCTTGAATGCTTCCGGTCAAGTCGTTAATCCGGAACTGAGCTGGTATGATGCGGTTAACGGCGCATCACTGCCGACAGACTCAGATGGGCATGGAACCCATACGATGGGCACGATCGCTGGCTCGGACAGCAACGGTACGAATGAAGTCGGTGTTGCTCCCGGTGCCAAATGGATTGCCGTTCGGGTATTCAATCCAGACACTACAGATTCGATCTTGCTGGACGGTGGACAGTGGATTCTTGCCCCTGTAGATAAAAACGGCAAAAAGCACCCTGAGCTTGCACCGGATGTGGTGAACAACTCCTGGGGCGGCGGACCTGGCCTGGATGAATGGTATCGTCCAGTCACGAAGGCATGGAGAGCGGCTCAGATTTTCCCTGAGTTCTCTGCAGGCAACACAACATGGACCAATCCGGGCGGAGCCGGGTCTGTAGCCAATCCGGCAAACCTGCCGGAAGCCTATGCCACCGGGGCGACCGACATTAACAATAAGCTGGCCAGCTTCTCCCTGCGTGGCCCCTCTCCTTATGGGGAAGTGAAGCCGGAAATTTCGGCTCCGGGTGTAAACATTCGTTCCTCTGTACCTGGCGGGTCCTATGAGGGTGGATGGAACGGTACCTCCATGGCAGGCCCGCACACAGTCGGATTGGTGGCATTGTTGCTTCAGGCCAAGCCATCCTTGACCGTGGATCAACTGGAGGACGTTATTTCAAATACAGCGACGCCGCTGACAGACAGCCAGTACCGGACTTCACCAAACAATGGCTACGGACACGGCCTGATCGACGCGCTCGCTGCGGTGAATTCAGTACTTAACTAGCATGATCAGACAGGAATAAAAAGACTTCGAAAATCCCTTTGAGCGGCTCATTCAGAGATTGCATGCACCTTCTAAACATGTAACGCATTGTTTACGCAGCCGCTATAAAGGGGTTTTCGTACATAATAGAGTATAAGAGTCATAGAATTTCAAGAAAAATGCAAAAAAACTACTTGTATATCTGTTTTGATAACTTTATACTATCCATATTATATATTTATATAACAATTTTTAATATATATTGTAATGATCTAACAATCTTTCTCTTCGAATGACTCCTGCTTGTTCTCCTTGGTGTCTGCTGAACTTCATCACTTGCTATTTGGCTCGTCGACTTACCTATGAAAATACATCTATCTATGAACAACCCAATACTTGTGTGCCTCTATATTCTATGAAGGAGGTGATCGCTGGCTACATCGTGCTGCGTAGTCCGTGTGTTTGGTGTGTCGGGTATGAGGTTTTACTCTCGTACAGGTTATTCCGGAAATATTAAACCTAGTAAAAGGAGCGGAAAAGTAAATGATTAAGCCTAAACGATTTAAGAAACCGCTATCTATCGGACTATCTTTGCTTATGGCCTTTTCTTTTGTACAACCTGCTTTGGCGAATAACACACCGGATGGCTCCAAGCTGGAGCTGAAATCAGCTTCGCACAAGGTTACGACCGCGAAAGTATCTCCGAAACTAACGAAGCAGTTTGAGGAAAACAACTATGTTACCTATTTGGTTAAATTTAAGGAGCAGGTGGATACCAACAAGGTTTCCAAAAATGCTCTGCAAAAGGCTTCACTTGAGAAAATAACACCCTCTGCTGCCAAAATGGCTGTACGCAGCCATGTGATCAGTTCTTTACGCGAAACGGCTTCCAGAACCCAGTACGGGCTGGAAAATTATTTGGATGAACAATCAAAGAACGGTGGAGTGAAGGAATATAAAAGCTACTTTATTGTGAATGCAATGGCTGTCACAAGCACCAAGGAGGTGCTGGATCATATCTCGCAGCTGCCTGAAGTGGATAAAATTTTGCCAAATGAAACACGTTATCTGCAAAAGGTAACGATTGACAAGCAGCCAGGGGGGACAGGCACCCAAACGGCTGAAAAAGCGACAGCCCAAACAGCAAAGTCTGAAACGGCAGAGAAGGCTGTAGAGCCGAAGAAGGACGATGGAAAAACGTCGGCAAAGCCCGGCGATACAGATAAAAACGCTATAGACCCGTCTACAGTGGAATGGAATATCTCCCATATTAACGCGCCGCAGGTTTGGGAAAAAGGAATTGACGGAACCGGAATCGTCGTCGCCAACCTCGATACAGGCGTAGATTACACTCACCCGGCTCTCCATCGCAAATGGCGTGGTTTGGATGCGGCGGGCCATATTGTGAATCCTGAGTTGAGCTGGTACGATCCGCATAGTCATGCGGCGCTCCCGGTCGATCAGGAGAGCGATTCCCACGGTACGCATACGATGGGCACGATGGTCGGCTCCGAGGAAAATGGAACGAACCGAATTGGTGTTGCACCCGGAGCCAAGTGGATCGCGGTTCGGATTTTTAATCCGGAAACGACGGATGCGATTATACTGGATGGCGGTCAATGGCTGCTTGCGCCAAAAGATGCCCAAGGCAATCTGCATCCCGAGCTTGCACCGGATGTCGTGAACAACTCGTGGGGAGGTGGACCCGGTCTGGATGAATGGTTCCGGCCTGTGGTGCAGGCATGGCGTGATGCCCAAATATTTCCCGAATTTTCTGCAGGTAACACCACACTTTCCAATCCGGGTGGGCCTGGGTCGGTAGCGAGTCCGGCGAATTATCCAGAATCCTTTGCCACCGGTGCAACCGATATCAATGATAAACTGGGCAGCTTTTCATTGCTGGGACCCTCACCTTACGGTGAGATCAAGCCCGAAGTTTCCGCACCGGGAGTAAATATCCGATCATCCGTAGCCGGTGGCGGCTATAAAGGCGGATATAATGGTACTTCCATGGCAGGTCCTCATGTTGCGGGTCTTGCAGCACTGTTGCTGCAAGCGAATCATTCTCTTACCGTAGACCAGCTTGAGGAAACTTTGATGAACACAGCTACACCACGCACGGATAGCACTTATCCTACTTCACCCAACAATGGCTATGGACATGGTGTCATTAATGCGCTGGATGCGGTTGGTTCGGTCATTCAGGGTCTAGGTTCTGTATCCGGCAAGGTTGTAACAGGTGGAGACGATCTGGAAGCACCTGTTCTCGAGCATACACCGCCTTCAGCGGTATTCGAAGGTATAGATGTACATTTGACCGCTCACGTAACGGATAATGTTGGCGTGACCACCGTCGAGGCATTTGCCAAAACAGCAGGTACGTCAAACTATGTATACATTCCGTTGGAACGGACCTCCGGCGACAGCAAAGACGGTACATACCAAGCGTCCATCCCGACTTTTTTGGTGGATAGCGCAGGTCTGGAATACTATATTCGTGTAAATGATTATGGTAATAACGGTTTTGAAACGGAAGTATATAAGATTCAAGTCTCCAAGGGCGTTAAACCAGGCTATGCACAGGATTTTGAAAAAGACATTACCGGTATTAATATCGGCGGCCAGGGTAGTGTCTGGAAATGGGGAACCCCGACCAGCGGCCCTGGAAGCGCACATTCGGGTACAAAGGTCATCGCTACCAATCTCGATGGTCATTACCAGGCCAACTCCAACAGTTATTTCATGGTGCCTCCGATTGACTTGACCGAGAGCCAGAAAGGGGCTCTGGTTAGCTTCAAGCATTGGTACGATCTTGAAAATAATTCTGATTTCGGCAAAGTGTATGTAGCAACCACGAATAGCCAAAATGCATTCGAGCAGGTATTATCGTTTACCGGTGCCAGCAACGGCTGGAAAACACAGTATCTGGATCTGCGGGCATTCGCAGGTCAAAAGGTATATCTCCTGTTTAACTTTACAAGTGACAATACAATTGTAAAAGATGGCTGGTATATCGACGACCTGTCGATTCAGGAGCCGGACACCGTTGCACCTGCCGCGCCAAGTCATTTGACTGCCGAAGCGGATCGTGTCGGCAACGTAGCGCTAGTCTGGAATGCTCCGTCTGATGAAGATGTGAAGCAATACAAGGTGTACCGTTCCACCCAATCCGGTAAAAATTATACTTCCATCGGTACGACCTCTGGACTGACCTTCACCGATACGATTACCGCCACCGGCTCGACTTATCATTATGCAGTGGCGGCTGAGGATTATAGCGGCAACGAAGGAGCCAAGTCGAATGAGGTGTCGCTGAAAGTAGACGTGCCGGATACACTGTACAGCGATCATTTTGACGGCAGCTCGGATAATGGCTGGACTCATTCCGGTACCAAGGATGAATGGGAGCGCGGCGTTCCGAAAGTTGGGCCTGAGAGCGCGGTATCCAAACCGAACGTCTGGGCGACGGATCTTGATGGAGACTATGAGAATGGGGCGGACTTTTCACTCGTTTCTCCAAAAATCAGCTTGAAGGGCGTACAGAACGCTACCCTGGCCTTCAACCATTGGTTTGAAATTGAGAGCGGCTATGACTTTGGGTATGTAGAAGTATCCAAAAACAATGGCGGAACCTGGGCGGAGCTGGGCAAATTTTCGCATAGCACAAATGGAAAAAAATGGACTCCGGTCTATTATAATCTGGACAGCCTTGCTGGCAGCGATGTTCAATTCCGCTTTCGCTTGAAGTCGGACAATAGTGTGAACAAATACGGTTGGTACATTGACGATTTCCGTGTGCTGGGGATTCCGGCTTCGACAGTGACCAAAGATGTTGTGCCTGAGTCAAATACCAAGCTGGAAAAAGCGGAAGAACAATTCCCGCTGTACAAAATTACAAGCACCGAAAAGAGTGAATTCCAGGAAAAAGTGAAGCCAGCGGAAACAACGGTGGACAGTGGACGTGTCGGTCTTGACAGTCTTCCAGCCAGCGCCACCGTCACTGTACTGGAAACCGGGCGTTCGGTGAAGACCGATCCGACGACGGGTAAATACAGCTTCATTCACGTGGCAGGTAACTATACGCTGAAGGCCGAAGCCTATGGCTACGTGCCTCAAACAAAGCAGGTTACGATTGAGAATAATAAAGTAATCAGAGCAAACTTTAGTCTTCAAGCCGTACCTCACGGTACTATTCACGGGGTCATTATGGACAAGCAAACCGGTGAGCTTATCGAGAAAGCAAAAGTGCTGGTGCTGGAGGATGCGCGTATTGCTCCGGTAGAGACGAATGCAGGTGGAGAATTTACACTGGATGTGCTGGAAGGAACATATACATTATCCATCTCAGCCAACAATTATTATAGTGACAGCGTATCCGTTATGGTCCCTCCGAACGGCAGCGTGGAAGCGAACGTCACATTGAAGCCTTTCATTGGCTTCCAGGGAGGCATCGCATATGATGATGGCACAGGGGAAAATGCCAGAGCCTTTAATGCGGCAGGCAACTCCTGGGCAGTCCGGATGACACTCGAGTCCGAAGTAGCTCAAGTGACAGGCGCATCGCTTCTGTTCTGGAACGCTGCCTTCCCGAATCCGGGTGGAACGGCATTCCAATACGCCGTATATGATGCCTCCGGTACAGGAGGCGCACCAGGACGTCTATTAGCTGGTCCATTTGACGGGACGGCTGTACGGGATGAGACACAGTGGACGACAGTGCAATTCCCGGAGCCGGTGACGGTTCAAGGTGACTTCTACATTGTCTATACACAGCCTGCAGCAGGCACACAGTCGCCGGGTCTTGCTTCCGACGAGAGTGGACCGAATGCCCATCGCAGCTGGCAGGGCGTAAGCGGTACATGGAGTCAATCACCTGAAAGTGAAGGCAATTACATGATCCGGGCGATCGTCAGATATCCAGTCAATGCGCCAACGATTACAATCCCTACGAAGGCCACCTATACTCAGGAGGAAAAGATTACGGTAACAGGTACTTCTCCAGCAGAAGGCGCTGATATCCAGCTCTTTAACGGCAATGAACTGGCCGGCACAACCAAGGTAAAGGATCGCCAGTTCAGCCTGGCAGTCGATCTTCAGCCTGGAGCCAATCCGCTAAGCGTTCAAGCGGCGGTATACGGCAAGCTGACGGATCGTTCCGAGCCGGTGGTTGTGACGCTCGACCAGACCAAACCGGGGCTGATCTTGACTTCCCCGGCAGAAGGAGCTCGTACGAATACGGGGGTTGTCAGTGTCATCGGTACGGTGTATGATGAGTACCTTTCCGAATTGACAATTAACGGTGAGCCGGCCGAATTTGGAAGTGACGGCAGCTTCAACAAACGATTGCTCATCAACGAAGGAGATAATCAGATTACGGTGACGGCTAAGGATCTTGCCAATAATGTAACGACCGTTACCCGTTCGGTGTATGTCGATACAGTCCTGCCAAAGCTGGAAAACATCAGCCCTGCAGAGGATGTGCGCATCACTCCAGGGGGGCCGGTACGAGTATCCTTCGATAGTGCATCCGGCTTGGAGGCGTCCTTCCATGTGGAGCTGCCCTTCAATTTGTCCACCTTGGCGCAGAACGAAATTCCGTTAAACGAAACGTCGTCAGGTCACTATGAAGGCACTTATTTCACTCCATCTTCGCTGAACATGGAAGGTGGAGTTATCGCAATCCGGGTAAGAGATGCAGCAGGAAATGAAGTGAGGACGGAAGCACCGGGAAGATTATATGTAACGAACGGTGGGGGACAGGACCCTGATCCAAATCCGCCTGCATCCAATGAAAAGCCGGTAGCCATTATTCAGGCTAATGATTCAGCCAAGAAGAACAAAAATGTAAAATTTAACGCAAAAGCTTCACGTGATGCAGACGGTGAAATTATCAGCTACCGCTGGGATTTTGGCGATGGCGATACTGCCATCGGTTCCAAGGTGAAGCATAAATTCACCACAGCCGGAATGTATACCGTAGAGCTAACGGTGACGGATAATGATGGTGCAACTGGTAAGGCGGTGCATACGATTACGATCCGTTAACAGCGTCAACCGGAGTCGAATGTTTCTTTTAAAATAGTGATACAGGCCCACAGCAGCCACCGTTTATGGAGGCTGCTGTGGGCCATTTTTAATTGTCGAATCGTTCAGGGAGCGATACAATAAATAGAAGAGTATAAAGTGAATACATTCACAAAATATAAATTTTACACGGGAGAGGGACATATGATTCATTTGCAAAAAGAAACCGGACGTATCCGTCTTGTACTGGATGCTTACTTCATGGGGGAGGATATTGTCGTGCTTGTTTCAGGCGGGGATGAGCCCCATCTGGGAACGATTACAGCCGGGGCCAGACTGGAGCCGATGCAAACGGTGCAACTGCAATCCCACAAGGAATTTTATATTACCGAAGAAATTGCCGTTCGCTTGCGTAAAGAGTTCGCAGGCAACTTTGCGATTTGCTGCGGGGCGCACATGGACCATATCACCAAGGACGAAATCCGGGTGCTGACAGATATGGCCATACAATTGGGAAAAGAACTCATTGAAGAGCTCAAGCAAAGACGCTCGTAGGGACTATTTAAGTGTTTAATTGGACTCCCGAATGAGCAGATGGCAATATGGATATGTACTGAAAGGATACTTAAAAAGCAAGGCGAAGCCATGATCCTCAATCTGTACGGATTTCAGCGCAAAGGATGGGATCATGCTGCGGATCATCACCGTAGCCGCACGCTCGTCTTGCCTGTTGATTGCTTTAGCTAGAGCAGACGCAAAGCTACGATTATGTGCGAATTCCCGATACAGCGGAAAAACAGCTTTGGCGATGGCGCGATGAACCCTCGTCTCAAATGTAAACTGTACTGTTCCCGGTGGAATCGTCATTCCAGGTTGCCCTGAATGACTGCTTCTGACCAGTGAATAGCAAAAGTACGACGGCTCGCAATTGCCTTGTAAAAGGGCAGCATGGCTACGGATACTTTTCTGAGCGTATCCGCTTTTAAACGTTTGTGGAGTGAGCCTTTTCTGCGGGGTGCTGCACGATATAACATAGCTCTATCCTCCTTGCAGAATGCTCTCATAGAACGCGCTTTAATAGAACGCATTTAATCTGTAACAGGTAAAATACTGTATGCACAATCCTTATATGAAGTGCTATTCGTACCAACAACAATAGCACTGGTATTTGACACCAGTGCTATTGTCCAGGCATTTATTCACTTTTTTTTAGCAAACTCTATGATCTACAATCACTTTGTTACTTTTACTTAATAAGGATAAGTTTCCCTATCTTCTTCAATATTAAAATGTTTAATTTCATCTGGTGTTGCGGAAACAACCCAATAAACAGCTTTTTCGTCTCCTTGCAAATTCACAGAATTTTTCCCTTTATTTCACATTGTAGAATATCGGGTATCTCCCCAATGCGTTACGGTAACAATGCTAGCTCTCCAATCAGTGCCTCTGGTTTTGCTTGTTCCTTGGAAACTACTATGACGGAAGCTTTGCTCAACTCAGCATTTAAAGGAACAATGTTGTAACCTGTCTGTTGTGGAGCCTTTTTTTGAGGTACGGTCATCCAGCCGTCTTTACCATTTACGAGTGTTGTATGTATCTTATTATAATTGTCGGTGTATTCAAAAGTTCATTTAAATGCTTCAAACTAATATTGTGGACTCTTGAAGTCCATAGTTACCATCCTTCTTGCCATTCCACCCAGTATTTCTTTAATAGAAACTCCAGTTACCTTTTCCATAGATTTAAAGTAGGTCGTATCTTATTGGCCGTAAGACAATAAATTCAACATTGCTTGATGTCCAAGGCCGTTGATGTGATCTGGATTTTCATGAATATAGAGGAGAATAGGCCATGCATCGTACCAATTCTTTGTATGTGGAAAATGTGATTCTGAATTGAGTATAAAGGGGGCAAAAAAGTCAGAGTCTGGACCATATACTCTTCCGCCATAACTGTAGTAGTCACTACCCAAATATTCATTACGCAAGAAGTTAGCTACCGCTTCATACCACTCATAAGGAACTTCTCCTCCGTTATGGTAGGTAAATACATGGCCTAATTCATGAGGAACTAACCAACTTGGCGGGTCTACACGCATCGCTGCCGGCATCATGACAATGTAACCCAATGCATCTCTGTCTATTGACATATAAGCCCAATCTTCGGTGATCTCTTTCAGTCCAGTGCTTGCAATGTAAATGTTCGTTTTATATTTTCCGGTTATTCCTCGATTAGGAGAAGTTCCGATATCCTTCAATCCAAATTTATCCATGCAAAATGAAAGGGATACTTTCGAGGTTGGCCAAGTTGCCTTCAACAAAAGCCCTATTTACGGTTCCAGTTGTATCTTTGTTTGTATTCGTCTGAATTCTTCGTAATTTCTGTATTGACATCGCTTTCAACACCTTCAGCCTTTGCCGTTTTGGCAGTGCCTAATAAATCAGCTACTGCCCCATAGCTTGTTACATCCAATAATAATAAGATCATTAAAGCGGCATTCAATATTTTTCATAATTAATACGACTTTGCATTTATGTAGTATATTGATTTCTTCCATATAATAACGTATTTCCTAATACTAAAATGAGAATATTATAGTGATTTATATTATTTTCCAAAGGCCAATGGTCTCGACAATGAAGTACAACACATTAGGTAAAATGTATTGTGAACTTTGATGATAATGGTATTGTCTTAAAAAATAAACATCATTTTTAAAAATAAGTACTGTCCTAATTTGTAAGATTGTGGTACTCTTAAAAAGTACATATTGCTATTTTACATATTGGAGTTGAATTAGACAGATGAGTGATTTTTACAGGGAGCCTCAGTCTTCCGATTCTTTTCAGGAGAACAACGGTTATAACGCCCCATTTAATCCGCACCCAATGGTCCCACCCACAAACAACAAGGCTGTTGCTTCGATGGTACTCGGCATTTTGTCTGTTGTCATTCCCTATCTTGGGTTTATTATCGGAATTGTTGGCATTATTTTGTCCAGCCTTTCTTTGAAGGAAATTAATCGTCATGGTGAGCAAGGCAGAGGTATGGCGATTGCCGGACTGGTATGTAGCATTATCGGGACAATGATATACGCACTAATCATCATTTTCTTCATTGTTGTTTTTGTGATTGCGGCTTCAAGTGGCGATGGGGATATTTTATCAGAAATTTAATGATAATAACGTGCTTTTGATTCACTTGGTTGCTTGCGATGAAGCAGAGCTATAAAACGAATGGGCACTATGCTGATATATCACAGCATGTGCGAATGAAGCCGACCAAGCAGGAACAATTGCAAAAAATCAAGCACAAGAAGCGAACCGTTCAGAGCGGCGCTTTTTTTTGTTTTTGTCGGAATCAATCCATGGCTGGAAAAAGAGCTTGATAATAATTATCATTCTTGTTAAAATATCAGAAGAAAGAAGGAACCCGGGCAGGGGCTCCTTCATTGTCTACTAGAGTTTGGCTTGGAATACGAGCGTTATTTTGCTTCAAAAGTTTTGCAGTCTGTTTCTTCGGACTTGTGAGTGTCTGAAGGCTTGTTGCTAACGATGTAAATGGAGCTTGCGCTGCATTTATTATCTTGAGCCCAATACGTACAAGAGTTGACTTCACACAGCACGTCTTTTGCCACGTTGTTCACCTCCTTATATGGTTGTGATGGGCTAAGCAATATAGCCATGGTTGGTCAAGGTAGGACTTGTCCAACTGTGCCCACCCTCTTGTTAAGAAAGAGGGTTTTTGCTATGCTTATTTTTACAATATCAAATGAAATTTAAAATTGCAATGTTTGCTCCATGCTGCAGTTTGGAGTGGGCACAGTGTCTCTATTTCATTAAAAAGCTGTCCTTCGCACAGAGCACAATGCTTCTGTCCGGAGAACAGCTTTTTGTCTTTTTCCATAGCATCACAGGCTAAAAATAGGTGTTAGCGAATATTAGGAATATTTACGATAGGATCAATATCAGCCTCGTAGTCCACACCCTCGAACTCAAAGCCAAACAGTTGGAAAAACTGGCGACGATAACCTTCAAGATCAGACAGTTCATAGATATTGCTTGTTGTCAGCTCATTCCATATGTTTGCGACCTCTGCCTGTACGTCTTCACGCAGTTCCCAATCATCCATACGAACACGCCCCTCTTCGTCTAGAGGAGTTTCCGGAGCATACAGACGCTCGGCAAACAAGCGGTAGCATTGTTCTATACACCCTTCATGCAGCCCCTTTTCCTTCATTACCTTGTATAAAGCGGAAATATACAGAGGAACGACAGGAATGGCAGAGCTGGATTGGGTAACGAGTCCTTTGGTGACGGCCACGAAGGCGCGTCCGCCTGTGGCTTTCAGTTGATCGTTCAGCTGTTGCGCCGTCGTCTCCAGGTGATCTTTTGCGCTTCCGATACTGCCTTCTCTATATATGGGCTGCGTAATATCTGAGCCAATGTACGAAAAAGAGAAGGTCGTTGCAGTATCTGCCAGCACACCACCTTCACGCAGGGCGTCAATCCATAATTTCCAGTCTTCACCGCCCATAACCTCTACAGTTGCCTGCACTTCCTCTTCCGTCGCGGGTTCCAGTGTAACGCTGCTGATTTCACCAGTGTGGAAGTTAACTGTTTTATTTGTATAGGGTTTACCAATCGGTTTGAGTACAGAATTGAACGTTTCACCTGTGCGGGGATTCTTACGGCGACTGGAAGCGACACTGTAAATGACCAGATCGACTTGGCCCAGCTCTTCGCGAATAACTTCCACCGTTTTGGCTTTGATCTCATCCGAAAAGGCATCTCCCGTCACGCTTAAAGATTTAAGCCCTGCTTCTTGAGCAGCCTTTTCAAATGCAGCAGAATTATACCATCCTGCTGAAGCGGTACGTGTGGCTGTAGCATTACTAGGGCGATACACACCAATTGTATTGGCCCGTGCTCCGAATGAGGCAGTAATGCGGGAGGCCAATCCATATCCGGCAGATGCCCCGATCACAAGCACGTTACGTGGCCCCTGAACAGCAGGACGGGCCTGCACATAGTCAATTTGCTCCTGAACATGTCGGGTACAGCCCACCGGATGAGCAGTGGTACAGATAAAGCCGCGTGTTCTTGGTTTGATAATCATGTTTATGTAATTCCTCTCTTCTCGTAGCAATCTCCACCCTACTATTTTAACTTTTAACAATTTTTTTTCAAACGCCGATTTCAGTGGGGCCTGTAAGACAGATATCCGATGACGCTAAAATGCTCAATGAGTATCTATATTTTTTGATAAAAAGTGGGGTCCTAAGGAGGGTGGCAAGTGCCCAAGGGGCTGCATATGATGCTGTAACGATAAATATGAGAAGGGAGAGAGCTGCTTGAAGAACAAGAGTCGTAAAACCACCAAAATCAAAAAGCCGCTCTATAGTGTAATTGACCCGGAATTGAATGAATTAAGTATGATACAGCGCTCGAAGCCGGTACCTGTGGAGAGGGAGACAGAAGCAAGACTACATCAAGTTGCTTCTCCGCCTCCCCCAGTAGCAGAGGAGTTGGAAGAACAGGCTGTTATCAAGCCTGAAGTCCAGAATGTGCACGAGCCAGAGGTTGAAAATGCAAGTGCAGAGGAAACGCAGGTTTCCATAGAGGAAGCAAACGAGCCGGAGCCTCAGCCTGATCCAATTGATGTCGAGGAAATTTTGAACAGTAAAAAGGCGCCCCATGTAAGCCAGGCTTTTATTTATACAGATGATCTGAGTGACTTCGCTGTGACAGGTGAGAAGATTGCTCCAGCTTCTATCGATCACAGCAAGCTGAAACAGGAGAGTATCCAAACGGAATATCTAGCCGATTATGCCGTTCAAACGATTAAAATAGCTGACGGCGCGGTGACTTCTTCAAAGATTGCTCCTGATTCCATTACAGTGGAGCATCTGTCGGATGCATCGGTAGCAGGCAGCAAATTGCGGGATCGCTCCATTGGCGGCGAGAAGCTTCGTGATGGCAGCATCACCCCGGAAAAGCTGGCCGATAAGATTATCAGCGGTGATCATATTGCCAATGGCTCGATTGAGAGCCGTCATTTCAAAAACTGGATTGTGTCTTCAGAGATGCTTCAGGATCAGGTGGTTACCACTGATAAAATTCGCAGCGGTACGATTCAATCGAACAATTTAGCGAATGAAGCCGTCGACAGCTCCAAGCTCGGAGAACAGTCTGTGACCACCTCCAAACTGCGGGACGGGGCTGTGGATGGTTCTAAAATTCAGGCTGGCAGTATCGAGAGTTCACACCTGACTGATCATGCCGTTCACGCCCGCCATCTGTCTCCCGGTTCAATCAACCGTCATCAGCTTGCCGCTGGAATTGTGGGCAAGGAACAGCTGGAGGAAGGTGCCGTCAGTGGACGCCATCTGGAGCATGAGGCGATCACCAGTGAGCATATTCAGGCAGAAGCGATTGAAAGAAAGCATCTGAGTCCCGGTGCGATTGGAGAAGAGCAGATTGGCACAGGTGAAGTGACAGCCCGGCATCTGGCGGACCGGAGTATTCAGTCTAATAAGCTGGCGGATCAGTCAGTAGGCTCACTGCAAATTGTTGATCAGTCTGTGACTTCATCCAAAATATCGGATCAGAGCATTCTGCCACACAAAATTGCCGATGAGGCGGTTTTTACCAGACATATTGCTGCGTCAGCTATTAAAGGGCCCCAGATTGCCCCGGAGGCGGTCTCCTCATTACATCTGCAGTCTGAAATTATTCGCAAGTATCATATTGTAGCCGAGGCCGTGACGGAGCAGCATCTGCAATCAGGGTCTGTGACGAGCGAGAAAATAGGGAAAAGCGCAATTCTCGATCATCATGTGGCAAATCAGGTTATCAAGGAAAACCATATTGCTCCGGGCGCTATTAGGTCTGACAAAATCGCTGAAGAAGCGGTGACGGAAATTAAAATTGGCACAGGAGCAGTAACGGGAAATAAAATTGCGTCACAAGCCATTACACACGTACACATCGCACCCGGGATGATCCGTGAAAATCATCTGGCCACCAACAGTGTGGGTGGAAAGGCATTGCAGGCCCAATCCGTCAATTCGACTCATCTGGCCCATAGTTCGGTACTGAGCGAACATCTTGCAGAGGGCAGTGTAGGAACCTCATCTTTGCAGGGACAGTCCGTTACCGCAGATATATTGGGTGAAGGTGCGGTTCAAACCGGGCATCTGGCGAATGGAGCGGTATACTCTCATCATTTGCAGGATCATGCCGTCACTTCACTGAAACTATCGCCGGAAAGTGTGGCGACGGACAAAATTAATGATTTGGCAATTACGGCTCCTAAATTGGCAGAAGGCAGTGTGACTTCCTCCAAGCTGTCAGCACGCTCTGTGCAGCCGTGGCACATTACGGATAAAGCGGTGCAGAGTAACCATCTGGCTGTAGAAGCGGTTGAGGCGAAACATCTCGCTCCAGAATCCGTCACCTCCGATCATCTGCACTCTGCATCGGTCCAGACCAAACATCTGGCCCCGGATAGCGTATCCGGCCATGCGCTTCAGTCGGAAAGTGTTACTTCAGAGAAGTTAGCGGCCCGGGCCGTGCAAGCTTCTAACCTGGCGGAAAATAGCGTCGGCCCTGCACAACTGGCTGCAAAGGCCGTAAACACCCGTCATTTGGCAGCAGGTGCGGTGCAGGAAACCGCACTGGCAGAGGGTGCAGTTAAATCTGCGCATATCGCACCGGAGTCTATCCAATCGGAGCACTTGCAAAGCGGGACCATTCAAGGAGAGCATATTGCTCCACAGGCGATAGCGACTCCGGCCTTACAGGATGAAGCCATTACTTCTCCCAAACTGGCGGAGGGCAGTGTAACTTCCACCAAGTTGGCTACCCATTCGGTGCAGCCCGAGCATATTGCGGATGAATCAGTACAAAGCAACCATCTGGCAGTGGCGGCTGTGGATTCGGCACATCTCGCTTCTGGAGCGGTCACCTCGGTTCATTTGCAGGCTTCCTCGGTGCTTACGAGACATCTGGCCCAGGATAGCGTGTCCGGACGTGCAATCCAGGCGGAAAGTATCACCTCAGAAAAGCTGGCAGCGCGTTCGGTGCAAGCGGCGAACCTCGCGGAGGGCAGTATCGACCCTTCACATCTGTCCGTGCAGGCCGTACAAACCCGGCACCTGGCAACGGGCGCGGTAGAGGACAGAGTGCTGGCAGAGGGCGCAGTTAAATCCGTGCATATCACACCGGAATCCATCCAATCGGAACATTTGCAGAGCGGGGCCATTCAGGGAGAGCATATTGCCCCACAGGCGATAGCGACTCCAGCCTTACAGGATGAAGCTATTACTTCCGCCAAACTGGCGGCGGAAAGTGTAACCTCCACCAAGCTATCGGCTCATTCCGTGCAATCTGTGCATATTGCAGATGAAGCAGTACAGAGCAGTCATCTAGCCGTGGCAGCCGTGGATTCGGCACATTTGGCAGCCGGAGCCGTTACCTCCGTTCATCTGGAGGCTTCTTCGGTGCTTGCGAGACATCTGGCTCCAGACAGTGTATCCGGTCGTGCGCTTCAATCGGAGAGTATCACTTCCGAAAAACTGGCCGTAAACGCGGTGCAAGCGACGAATCTTGCAGAAGGCAGTGTCGGCCCTTCACATTTGTCTGCACAGTCCGTACACACCCGCCATTTGGCAGCAGGCGCGGTACAGGACAGTGCGCTGGCAGAAGGGGCTGTAAAGTCTGTGCATATTGCAGCGGAGTCCGTTCAGCCGCACCATCTGCAAAGCGAGACCATTCAAGAAGAGCATATTGCCCCA
>NZ_JAFFQR010000019.1:0-33472 GCF_020736845.1 Paenibacillus farraposensis | reverse complement strand
CGCATGCGGTAGCGTCTCATGCCCTGCAGGATGAATCTGTAACATCCGACAAGCTGGGGGAAGAGAGCGTAACGTCTAGCAAGCTGTCAGCCCATTCGGTACAGCCTTGGCACATTACGGACGAAGCTGTGCAAGAAAACCATGTGGCAGAAGAGGCTATCCAGTCCATCCATTTGGCCCCGGAAGCCGTTACCTCCGTCCATTTGCAATCTGCATCGGTTCAGACCAAACACCTGGCCCCGGATAGTGTCTCTGGCTATGCGCTTCAATCAGAAAGTGTCACCTCTGAGAAGCTAGCTGCTCGGGCCGTGCAAGCTGCTAACCTGGCGGAAAACAGCGTCGAACCCGGACATCTGTCTGTGCATGTCGTGCATAGCCGTCATTTGGCAGCGGGCGCGGTACAGGAAACCGCATTGGCGGAGGGCGCTGTAAAGTCTGTCCACCTTGCGCCGGAATCCATTCAATCAGAGCACTTGCAAAGTGGAGTCATTCAGGGAGAGCATATTGCCCCGCATGCGGTAGCGTCTCATGCCCTGCAGGATGAATCTGTCACGTCCGACAAGCTGGGGGAAGAGAGCGTGACGTCTAGCAAGCTGTCAGCCCATTCGGTACAGCCTTGGCACATTACGGACGAAGCTGTGCAAGAAAGCCATGTGGCAGAAGAGGCTATCCAGTCCATCCATTTGGCCCCGGAAGCCGTTACCTCCGCCCATTTGCAATCTGCATCGGTTCAGACCAAACACCTGGCTCCGGATAGTGTCTCTGGCCATGCGCTTCAATCAGAAAGTGTCACCTCTGAGAAGCTAGCCGCTCGGGCCGTGCAAGCTGCTAACCTGGCGGAAAACAGCGTCGAACCCGGACATCTGTCTGTGCATGTCGTGCATAGCCGTCATTTGGCAGCGGGCGCGGTACAGGAAACCGCATTGGCGGAGGGCGCTGTAAAGTCTGTCCACCTTGCGCCGGAATCCATTCAATCAGAGCACTTGCAAAGTGGAGTCATTCAGGGAGAGCATATTGCCCCGCATGCGGTAGCGTCTCATGCTCTGCAAGATGAGTCTGTCACGTCCGACAAGCTGGGGGAAGAGAGCGTGACGTCCAGCAAGCTGTCGGCCCATTCGGTACAATCTGGGCATATTATGAATGAAGCTATACAAAGCAATCACCTGGCAGTGGCGGCTGTGGATTCGGCACACTTGGCAGCCGGAGCCGTTACCTCCGTTCATCTGGAGGCTTCTTCGGTGCTTGCGAGACATCTGGCTCCAGACAGTGTATCCGGTCGTGCGCTTCAATCGGAGAGTATCACTTCCGAAAAACTGGCGACACACGCGGTGCAAGCGACGAATCTGGCGGAAGGCAGCGTCGGCCCTTCACATTTGTCTGCACAGTCCGTACACACCCGCCATTTGGCAGCAGGCGCGGTACAGGACAGAGCGCTGGCAGAAGGGGCCGTGAAGTCTGTGCATATTGCAGCGGAATCCGTTCAGCCGCACCATCTGCAAAGCGGGACCATTCAAGAAGAGCATATTGCCCCGCATGCGGTAGCGTCTCATGCTCTGCAAGATGAGTCTGTCACGTCCGACAAGCTGGGGGAAGAGAGCGTGACGTCCAGCAAGCTGTCGGCCCACTCGGTACAATCTGGGCATATTATGAATGAAGCTATACAAAGCAATCACCTGGCAGTGGCAGCTGTGGATTCGGCACACTTGGCAGCCGGAGCCGTTACTTCCGTTCATCTGGAGGCTTCCTCGGTGTTTGCGAAGCATCTGGCCCCGGACAGTGTATCCGGTCTTGCGCTCCAGGCGGAGAGCATCACATCGGAAAAACTGGCGGCATACGCGGTGCAAGCGACGAATCTGGCGGAAAACAGCGTCGGCCCTTCACATTTGTCTGCGCAGTCCGTACACACCCGCCATTTGGCAGCAGGCGCGGTACAGGACAGAGCGCTGGCAGAAGGGGCCGTGAAGTCTGTGCATATTGCAGCGGAATCCGTTCAGCCGCACCATCTGCAAAGCGGGACCATTCAAGAAGAGCATATTGCCCCGCATGCGGTAGCGTCTCATGCCCTGCAGGATGAATCTGTCACGTCCGACAAGCTGGGGGAAGAGAGCGTGACGTCTAGCAAGCTGTCAGCCCATTCGGTACAGCCTTGGCACATTACGGACGAAGCTGTGCAAGAAAACCATGTGGCAGAAGAGGCTATCCAGTCCATCCATTTGGCACCGGAAGCCGTCACCTCCGTCCATTTGCAGGCTTCGGCAGTGATGACCCGGCATATTGCGCCAGGAAGTGTATCCGTTCACGCGCTTCAGGCTGGGAGTGTCAATGCTGAGAAGCTTGCACTTCGGGCGGTGCGTGCATCGAATTTGGCAGAAGCCAGCGTAAGCTCTGTCCATCTGACCGAGCAGGCGGTACAGACCCGGCATCTGGCTGACGCATCGGTACAGGAATCAGCGCTGGCCGAGGGGGCGGTGCAATCTAGACATATCGCACCGGAGTCCGTTCAGTCGGGGCATCTGCAAGCAGGGGCAATTCAGCCGCAGCATGTAGGCTGGCAGGCGGTGTCGGAGGATGCCTTGCAAGAAGGAGCGATTACGACCAGCAAGATCGCGAATGGAGCGATCCAATCCCGGCATGTGGCTGAGGAGTCCATTGACGGCTGGCACATTGTGGAGGAGGCCATTGATACGCATCACCTGAAGCCGGGAGCGGTGACACTGGCCCAGCTATCTACAGATATTCACCTCTCGGGGCTTTTGCCGGAGGAAGGGATCAGTGGCGACAGACTTCAGGCCGACAGCGTATCTCGCAGCCATCTGAAAGCTCGGGCCGTCGATAGCGAGGTTCTAAGTTTGGATGCTGTAGGATCAGAGCATTTACAGGACACGGCGGTACAAAGCCGTCACTTGGGCGAAGGGAGTATCGAAGGCCGTCATCTGGCGGAAGGCTCTGTAGGTTCGCGTGAACTGGAACGGAGTGCAGTAAAGCCGGAGCATCTGAGCATCACTCCTGTCCGTACTTGTGCGAGCCAGCCCGTATTGCAGCAGTTCGGCAGAGCGCCGTTTCTTTTGAAGGGCAGTGAAGGCGAAACGGAGGTTACGATTGTATTCAGTGAGCCTTTTGCGAACCCGGACTACACACTTGTAGCTATGACCAACCATCCTCTTTTTCATGCGACATTAAAATCGCAGACGGCCAGTGGAGCGGTGATCGTTGTAACCAAGTGGAACGAAACCTCGCATAACTACGGCATCGTTTCCTGGATTGCCATCGGTTAGGGAAGAACGTTTTGTGTATCGTTCAGCATGCAGTTCAGGTATTTTTAGACACAGAGCTGCATGTTTTTTTTCATATACTTTTCACACATTTACTCCACAATTATCCCGAAATCTCCTGATAAGCTTAAGATACTTTAAAGGAGAGGTGATTCAATCATGAAAAAATGGACTAAAAATGCAGCAGCCGTATTGACCGTAGTAAGCGTACTGGGAGGAGCTAGCAGCGCATTCGCCGCTACAGCACCAACGACTCCAGCCACAACTGCACCAGCTACTAAAGCTCCTGTAGCTACAGCACCAACTGCCAAAACACCAGCCAAAGCGCCTGTAACGAAAAAACCTGTGGTGAAAGCACCCGTTAAAAAAGCTGTGACAGCTCATAAAGCAACTACAGAAGCGAAGAAAGCTCCTGCCAAAAAAGCAGTTGCCAAAAAAGCGGCAAGCCACAAAGTAAAAACCGTGAAAGCGAAACACCGCACAGTTAAGCATCATGCTATTAAACATAAAGCGAAAGCTCATAAAACTCGTGCGCACCATGCAGCAGCTAAAAAAGTGACTCACAAAACTCGTGCGCATCATGTAGTAGCTAAAAAAGTGGCTCACAAAGCTCCGATTAAAAAAGCAGCACCTGTAAAAACTGCTCCAAAAACAGCCGTGAAAACTGCTCCAAAAGCAGCGGCTAAACAGTAACAACCAAGAAATAAGGCTGGAGTGCGGTCAGTTTTCAGCTCGCCTGGCATATACAGCAGCAATTGATGATAAGAAAAGACGGGACCGGGAACGGTACCCGTCTTTTGTCTATTTTGCGGGACTTCTGTTAAGCTTATAAAGAGGATGGAACATCCAGAACAACGGCAAGGGGTTAAAGCCATGACAAAAATAGTAGTAGTGGACGACGACGTATTCATTTTGCAATTAATATCTGAATATTTAAAAAAGGAATCTTATGAGGTCACTTCCTTCTCCAGCGGCAAAACTCTGATAGAGCATGTTCGTACTGACCGGCCGGACTGCCTCGTTCTTGATATCATGATGCCCGGGATCGATGGACTTTCCCTGCTGACCCAACTGCGTGAATTTACGGAAATGCCGATTATTATGATTTCCGCGCGTGGTGAAGAAAGTGACCGTATACACGGGCTGGAGCTGGGATGCAGCGATTTTTTGACCAAACCCTTTAATCCGCGGGAGCTGGTGGGCAGAGTCAAAGCGATGCTGCGGCTGAGCAAGGCCGGAACATCGGCATCGGACAACAAGAAAGTAGTAGAAGACGGAGAAGTATGCCGTGCGGGCAATCTGAGTATTTTTGCGGATTATCGCAAGGTCACGGTGGACGGACGAGAATTAAATTTGACCTCGCGTGAGTTTGATCTGCTGCTGTTTCTGTCGAATCATTTGGAAAGGCCTTTTGGCAGGGAGCATCTGATTCAGCAGGTGTGGAGCTATGATTTCATAGGTGATGTACGGGTCGTGGACGATCTGGTCAAACGGATTCGTAAAAAGCTGGTGGAATACCATTCTACACTCGTTATTAATACCGTATGGGGATTCGGTTATAAAGCAACGGTTCAGGAGAAGTAGCCATGCGTACGATGAGAGCTAAAATACTGCTGTCTCTGTCCATTGCGATGCTTATTACCGTCTGTATTACGGTGATTTTGTTCATCAGGCTTATTGACGACATTCTGGTAAACCAGGCGAAATCCAAGCTTCATGAGCAGGCGCGCAAGGCCGTGCATATTATGAGCGACGGAGGCTTTGACCGGCTGGATAATGCAGAATTGAACTATGTTATTAAAGGCATGCTTTTGTCTGCCGACTACTTTATTATAGATACAAATAACCGCATCATCGACTCCAGCGTCTCTGGAATGAAGGGCAAAAGGATCGAGAGCGTGCTGTTGATCCGCCAGGGATTTTTTGCATCCGTTCATCCGTCTGCTCATGATCTGGCTGCCGCGCGTGAAGGGGTTGCTGTGCTTCAAGGGAAGAAGATATTGTTTATCAATGAAGAATTGCCCGGACAACCTTTTCGAATTTTTGTATACTCGCCGTTGTCTTCTTTAAGAGCACTGTATGTGCCGCTTATGAGAACCACATTACTGTCCATCGTGGCGAGCTTTCTGGTGATTCTCGTCATTGGGCTGATGGTCGTTTCACGTCTGGTGCGCCCCCTCAAGCGATTGAAGGAAGCTGTAGGCAACTATGAGCCAGATCAACCGCACGATAGTGAGTTTCCACAGGCAGATCAGAGCGAAATCGGCGAGCTGATTGGTACCTTTCATTCCATGTCCGCCCGTATTCAGCGACATCATCACGATCAAATCGAATTTTTGCAAAATGTATCTCACGAGCTAAGGACACCGTTAATGTCTATTCAAGGCTACGTATATGCCATACAGGATCAAGTAGTATCGCAGGAGGAGGGGCTCAGCATTATTAATGTGCAGTCCCAGCGCTTAATTGATATGGTAGAAAAGCTGCTGCAGCTATCGAGGCTGGAGGGGGTGAATGAAGAATGGCCTGTCTCCCTGATTGATCTTCGAAGCATGGCTGAGGATGCTGTTCATTTGTTGATGCCGGTGGCTGCTGAACGCTCTGTTTCGCTTCGTATCATGGGGGAGGACCTGCATGTGGCCGCTCCGGGCGAGCAATTGTTCCGCATGATATTGAATTTGCTGCAAAACGCTGTTCGCCATACATCAACGGAAGTTGTCATCCACTTGGAGACGGGAACCACACCGGAGGTCGTATGGGTTATGCATGTGGATGATGACGGGGAAGGGCTGACCGAGCAGGAGGCCGCTGAGGTATTCAGAAGATTTTATGCGGGCTCGAACGGGGTCACGGGTCTGGGGCTGTCGATTTGCCGGCAAATTGCCTCCAGGCTGGGCGGTGAATTGGTCTGTACACGTTCGCCATTGGGTGGCGCGCGGTTCAGCTATATACAGCGTGTGTTATAAGAATAAACATTCCATAAATATCACAAAACATGTTAGGTTTTTAGGCCTATTTTAGATATTGCTTGACTGGCAGGTACTAAACTGAGTAAAATTATTCGTATATATCTTGACTCTTGAACGTCGTTTATTTAGATAGTGGTCAATAACAATCATGAATAAAAATGAGAGAGTGATGAGATGAACCACCTTTTGGAAGTGAAGGACTTAACGATATCTTTCAAAACCCGTCAGGGACTAGTGCAGGCTATTCGTGGCGTAAACTTTCATGTCAATAAAGGAGAGACGCTGGCCATTGTCGGCGAATCCGGCTCAGGCAAAAGTGTAACCTCACAGGCAGTGATAAAGCTGATTCCGACCCCTCCTGGTATTTATCAAAAGGGTCAGATTTTGTTTGACGGTGAAGAGCTGATTAACAAGACGGAAAAGCAGATGCAAAAAATTCGCGGTAAGGAAATTGGTCTGATTTCCCAGGACCCAATGACCTCGCTTAATCCGACGATGAAAGTCGGCAAACAGATCACGGAAGTGCTTTTCAAGCATGAAAAAATCACCAAGGAAGCAGCCCGCACGCGCGGCATTGAGCTGCTTAAGCTGGTAGGCATTCCGCATCCTGAGCAGCGTTATAACCAATATCCGCATGAATTCAGTGGCGGTATGCGTCAACGTGTCGTGATTGCGATGGCACTGGCTGCTAATCCCAAACTTCTGATCGCCGATGAGCCGACGACTGCGCTGGACGTAACGATTCAAGCTCAAATTCTGGAACTGATGAAGGATCTGCAGAAGAAGATCGACACTTCCATCATCTTTATTACCCATGACCTCGGCGTTGTAGCAAAAATGGCAGATCGCGTTGCTGTTATGTATGCCGGACAAATTGTGGAAACGGGCACGGTTAATGAAATTTTCTATAACCCGAAACATCCATATACTTGGGGACTTCTCGCTTCCATGCCTAGTTTGGACAGCCATGGTCAGAAGCTGGCAGCCATTCCGGGAACCCCTCCGGATCTGCTGCATCCCCCAGTAGGGGACGCTTTTGCAGCCCGCAGTGCTTATGCCATGAAGATTGATTTTGAGAAAGAGCCTCCACTCTTTCAAGTATCCGATACACACTTTGTGAAATCATGGCTGCTGCATCCGGATGCACCTGCGGTTGAGCCGCCAGAAGCGGTAAAGGCCAAGCTTCGCAAGCTAGATAATGTATTTGAAAAGCCGGTTTTGGTGGAACAATACGGTGTTTGATGAGTGGCGTTTAAATAAATAAAAAGGGCTGTTCTCTCCGTGGAATGATCTACGAGGGGAACACCCTTTTTTTGCTGTATAGCCGCAGATTGCGAGAACCCTGTGATTGCTCGTCTGCTAGCGAAGCTGTGTTTACAGTTTACCGGAACCGGCCTGAGAAGTGACTTCGGCTTTCACGCTGGCGGATGGAGAAATCTTGTCGTACAGCGATGGTTTCCAGCCTACAGAAGAACTAAGACCCGCACTGGAGCCAGCATTTACGGCTTGTCCATTCAGGAGTGTGCCAGTGTCTGACAGAGCTTTTCCGCCCAAGGCAGCTACGATTTCAGATGCAGATAAACCAGCAACGTCAATGACATTGTTTTCGGCAAAGATTTTGGAGGATTTGCCTGCACCCCATACATACAGCACAGGATATTCCGAGCGTTTGACATCACCTGTGTAGTAATTGTTGTACACATGGACTTGTCCATAGCGTACGCGTGGTGTGCGTTGTATTGTATTTTCATAATAATTGTGATGCATGGTTACACGCAAAGTCCCTTCATCGGCTTTTTTGCTGTCGCTGTTGCCAATAAGTGTGGTTTTATCATGGTTGCTAAAGTGGTTGTAAGAAGCAGTCACCAGATCAGCTTGGTTAACCATATCGAGAGCCCCATCATGATGCTGGTAATCCCGACCGAAAAAGGTGCCGTTTTGGCTATCCGGGTGAGATCCATCATTGAAGGAATTGTGGTCTATCCATACATGAGTGGCGCCGCTAATTGTAATGTTGTCATATTCTGAATTCCAGTTGCCTGTACTGCCGTCGGTTGGGTCCCACTGTGGGAAATAATCGTAGGCATCCTGAAATTCAATATTGCGGATAATAACGTTGTCCGTCCCTTTTTTCAGTTGAAAATTTGCACCGTTGATGACGGCATTGCTACCGAGACCAACAATCGTTGTATTGGATGGAATTTGAATCACGACACGACTGGCCTGATTTTTTTGTGAAGCTTCACGCGCCTGTTCCAATGTGCCGGAAGGAGGCTTTTTCCCCCATGTGGACGGGTCATATGCTTTGAGATACGCGTCAAAATCATATTTAGGGTCCTTATAATCATTCAATCCGAGCGGCTTGTTATTGTCATCGACATTGGCATTGATTGTGCCTTTGACATAAATGATTTTAGGTGTAGTATTGCTGCTTTTGCCCAAAGCATCTACCAATTGTTGGCGATTCGTTACCGTGAAAATATTAGAAGAGGAGGCTGCGGCCCCGCCTGTTGTGCCTGTAGAAAAGGCTGCCCAACCGTCTTTGCTGCCAAGCGTTTCTTTACCAATATCGCTGGCTGCATGGGCAGGTGCACCAAGAGGAGTCAGAGTAGTGAACAGCAAGGCTGCTGCGATTCCGAGTGAAAATCTCTTTTTCATAAATTACCTCCGTGTATGAGATGGATGGCGTAGACATACGAAGCGAGTCCCGGGTGCTCCTGTGGTTTCTACATTTTCTATCATACTTCGCGTTCCAGTATTTGTTAATATAATAAAAGTTACATCATAAAATTTATGATGAATTTATATATAATACAGCGACGCCTACTTTTTTCCAGTAATAATCGAAAATGATATAATAAAAGTGCTGGCAATAGCACAAAACGGGAATAAATTATGGGATATGTACAGCACTTTTTTGTAGAAAGATACTGGAAAAAAAGAGAAATACATGTTATGATCCAAAATGTAAGTGCTTTCAAAATTTAGAGTCTCATCCAATAATTCAAAAGGAGAGAAAAACATGTTAAGAAAACGATCATTTTATTACAAGTTCTGGTTAACTGCTTTGGCAGTCCTGCTGTTTGTACCTGCTATGATGGCTTCGGCAGCATCCTCTTCCACCCCATCAGACAAAATTAATTTTGCCAATAATAAGTACTATTTATTTAATAATGTATGGGGCCAAGGGCAGGTTCAAGGGTGGACACAAAGCATTTTCCATAACAATGACAAAAATATGGGCTGGAGCTGGAATTGGCCGAGCAACACCTCATCCGTCAAAGGCTATCCTTCCATTGTCAGTGGATGGCATTGGACCGCGGGTTATACGCCAGGCAGCGGATTACCTGTACGCCTATGGGATAATAAAAATATTAACACCAGTGTGAACTATTCCATTAAGGCTAACGGGACATACAATGCTGCTTATGATGTGTGGTTCCATGAAACAGACAAAGCGAGTTCGGACTCGGCTCCAACCGATGAGCTAATGATATGGCTGGATAATACGAAAGCCGGTCCGGCTGGAAGTTATGTGGAGACGGTTTCGCTTGCAGGAAGCGACTGGGATTTGTACAAAGGCTGGATCGATGCGGGGAACGGCAAGGGCTGGAATGTCTTCTCCTTTGTGAGAAAAAAGAACACGAACAGTGCATCGTTTAATATCAAAAATTTTACAGACTACATCATTTATACGAAAAAATGGATGAGTAATGCCAAATTTATGAGTAGCGTGGAGTTTGGCACTGAAATTTTCGGTGGCAGCGGCTCTATGAATATCAGTAAATGGAATGTGAATGTTCAATAAAGGAATGCCTTTAATATCGTTCCGAGCATTCAGGATTCTCCCGGGTTTCCAGTTGCGCTCTTTTGCTATTTTGCCTTAATCATGCGGTACCGGAGCGCTTGAATACGATTATACAATGATAGTGTGCATAAAGGACCGATTCCGATATTTTATATCTGAATCGGTCCTTTTTAACTCATTCGGGCGGGGGCGTACAGCGTTATGGAGTGCTTATTCAGATCGAACCTAAACGGTGAAATATCTTAACTGGTAATCGTAATGGTAGGAGCAGAGATGGTAGGCTGCGTTGTGATCGTGGAAGCTGTACCACTAAAATGAGATATTTCAACAATAACCGGAACACCTACTGAAATATCAGTCGAGCTAATGACCAGGCTTGCTGAGCTTAAGGTGAATAGGGAGCTTTGCTGAACAAGTCCGTTAACGTAATAACTAGAAGTATCAGTAGCCGCTAATGTTGGCAGAGTAGTAACGGCATTATTGGAGTCATCTACAAAGCTTGCAGCAGGAATGGTTGTATTCGTTGCTCCGATCATCCGGCTGTAATTGTTGAGAAAAAGCGAGTTGAGGTTGGGCTTATGGTGGTGGTAATAGCACCGCCCGATGCAACAGGGGCTGTAGCTGTTACTGTAAACACAGGCTTTACGATTGGCATGGTTTTTACCTCCTTTCTTTTCAGCATGAGCCATGCGTCGGCTCTTAATTAATAAATGATTTTTTGCTCTATTCGGAAACGGCACATGAACCTATCTATTATTAAAAGGGTGAGCGAGGAAAGCACAATTTTGCTATAAATATGGCTGGAAGCGAATCCCTGGAATCGGAGTGTTGCAAATGCCTAAAACCCTAATGGGGAATGTGCATACAATACATAAGCAGGAGTAAAGGAGGTGTAGGCGGCTGGTTATGAGGCGACGCGTTTTATCATTAAGGAGGCATAGAAAGCGGAGCATCCATTGTATGTGTCGTACGAAATGTAAAACAAGGCACCCGTCCAGAAGAAGGAAAACGGGGTTCCGTGTCCAAAAGTATCTAATCCTAAACATACAACGACGATATTGCCATACGCCTGGAAAGCATCTGAAGAAAAGGAGTTTGGCAGTTAAGCGATGGACCAAAAAGATATCAGGAAAACAATGCCAAACCTGCCTGGCAGGAGTCCGATGTATTTTAGGCATAACCGGAGCGCAGGGCCTACCAGGCCCAGCAGGGGTGCAGGGAGCCCAAGGAATACCAGGTCTAGCAGGCTTACAGGGGGCCCAGGGAATACCGGGTCCAATGGGCTAGGGGGCACAGGGGGTGCCCGGTCCTGCAGGATTGCAGGGTATACCAGGCTCAACAGGCTTACGAGGTCCCACCGGAGCGCAGGGCATAACCGGCCCGACAGGACCCCAAGGTGTAACAGGTCCTTCAGGCCCGGCACCTGACATTTCGGATATTGAAATTATACCCACGTCGGAGCGGTATTTTTATACTGCACCCGATGATATTGAATCCTCAGTTACGATCAGGGCGGACCAGTTCTCGGCGGATGGTGTACACGAGGATTTCCAGCGGTTTTATGTCGGACCCAACAGCTATGCCAATCTGTATATTAACGGCATGATACAAGAAAGCACATTATACAGCCTGACACTTGCATCGCTGACGATTCACCTCAGTCAAGGGGAGTCTATTCTCTCCGGCACACCGATTATTGTGGAAATTGTTCAATTTAGTGTGCGACACAGTGCCTGACATCGTTGTTTTACGGCGCAGGCCCTCCAATGCGATCGGCTGCCAGTCTAGGCCAGAACGGATTGTGCAGCCCGCCCAACGGTCGTTTTAAAAGCAAGGTATGAATGGCTTGTGCGTCCTTTCGTAGTAGGGAACAAATCTGCCTACATATGAATTGCAATTTGGTTAGTCATCACTTACTATAAGCTTATGAACAAGAAAACCCATATAGATAGCAAGAAGAAGGATATTTTACAGGCTGCAATGCGCTTATTTGCAACCAACGGGGTTGACGGAATTTCTGTCAAACAAATCGGAGAGGCTGCTGGTGTGACAGATGCCGCGATATACAAGCATTTTAAGAGTAAAGATGCAATGGCAATGGAAGTATTCGGACAGTATTGCAGCAGCTACACCACATTAATTGACTTTTATCGCAAGCAGAGCGGAAGCTTTGTCAGTCGTTTTCATCAATTGGTAGATGAAGTAGTAGGAATGCATGATGAGGATCAGTGTGGTCTGCTTTTACTGTCGCAGCATCATGAGCTGTATATTCAGGCAAGTCAAAGCCAGAATGTACGTCAGCCGCTGGAGGCGTTAACGGAATTCATTGAGCAGGGGATCGAGCACGGAGAATTGCCCGAGCAGGATGCACGGCTATCCGGTGTGCTCATCATTGGAGCCATTACACGCTTGTCCGTGTCCAGTCTGGAAGGTGAGCTTCCGCAGGAACTGACTCCATTTGCAGCCGAGGTGAAGCAACGTTTAACCGCTTTATTAAGTAAAGGTCAATAGGCCTTTTCTTTTAAAATGAAAGGTTAGTATTTTCTAACTAAAATCATATAATGAGGGTGGGAAGTGGCTTGTATGTCTAAAAGAATATTGGTTATCCAAGGAAATCCGGTTGTCGGCAGTTATGGAGAAGCGCTCGCTCAATCCTACGTAAAAGGAGCGGAGGCTGCGGGGGCTGAGGTGCGATTGCTGCAGCTGTCCGCGCTGGGTTTTAATCCGAATCTATCAGGTGGATATCGTGATAAATTGCCGCTGGAGCCCGACCTGATTCAAGCTCAGGAATGGATTAAATGGGCAGAGCATCTTGTTTTCATTTTTCCGATCTGGTGGGGCAGCCTGCCTGCCTTAATGAAAGGTTTCATTGACCGTGTTTTTATGCCGGGCTTTGCGTTTAAATATCAAACAGGCAAACCTCTGCCGGATCAGCTCTTAAAAGGCAGAACGGCCCATCTCCTATCAACGATGGATGGACCGCACTGGTATTACCGATTTTTTCAGGGACAGCCAGGGCATCGCATGATGAAGGATTCCACGCTCCGTCTATGCGGTATCAAGACCGTGCGTTCTACCGCCATTGATCTCATGAATAAGAAGACGGAGCAACAGCGCAATGATTGGCTGAGCAAGGTGGAGCAGTTGGGGCGATGCATGAACTGAATTTAATAGAGGACAAAATGAAACTAGTCATTTAGGGGTTATCTTTGATGCTCCTACAATTGGATGTGGTAAAACGAGGCTGTGGGGTGATTATAAAGAACCCTCTCAAGAAAGAGGCACTTGTTCATTATTGGTTGATGATGAGGGAATTGAATAGCCCTTACGTTTAGGAAATAGACCACAATAGGGCGGCTCGCTCGCATTGTGGTCTTTTATACAGATTATTCATCGAAAAATCAGGTAACGTGTCTTTATATTATCTTTGCAGGTACACCTTGATCAAGAAATAGCTCATGATTTGCAATCCATGTTATGTAAATATCGTTGCAACTGTTAAAATAAATCCTAATACTAGACCGACAGGGCCCCAATAATGCATCGGGATGAAAAACAGGCTGTGCTCGGTTCCCATTCGATAGTGTTCCCCCGTCTCCATATCTACCAGCACTTTGCCTGATTTGGCGTTGAGCGCTTTCCCCAGATGCCAGATAATAACTCCCGATACAATGAACACAAAAGCCAGTGGCAGTCGGGAATCTATTGAGTTAAGCCCTAGAGAGGATAATATAGCACTGACAACAATGAATATAACCCCTGGAATAACGATATTCAAAATACCAAAACCCTTCCAAATAATCACATACAAACTTCCTTTCTGGCTATGTTTACGTTCATGGTGAGTCCCTTCTTCAAAGATTGGAGTATATATTATTATTTCTAAATCCAACATATGTATTTATCGGTTAAAAGAGAGATTTAGTTTACAGAATGGCCCATTCGTTGTGGGTATTTTCAATGTGTAAAGCTGGGCTACTCCAAAAAAAGCCGCTTCTCCACATCTTCTTAGGCTCAGCAAGATCTGAGCTAGAAAGTGAAAAAGCGGTTTTTTTAACTAGCAAAAAAGCATAAGCGACCTAGAGGAACGATAGATTTATTCAGCGGCAGCTTTCGCTTGTCCTGTTACGAACGTAACAGGCTTCATAATGCGGCTTAGCATATCCTGCTTAGGACGATTCCAGGTAACCCAGTCGTCCAGCAGCAGTCCACCCGTGTCACCACTATTCGGATTCAGGTCCCAGTACGTAAAGTACAAGTTGTTGGCGCCAATATAGTCTACGAGTGCATTTTGCCATTTACCCTCAGTAGAAGACAAATCAACATTACGGCCGCCGAATTCACCAACCAGCACCGGAGCTATGTTTTGCTTGCTGATGTAACCCCAGGTTTTATCCCAGATGGCCGGCAGATTGGACGGGAAGCTCGATTCGTTGAACCATGGCTGCGAAGACACACCAGGGCCGTAATCATGCGGAGAATATACAACGCGGTTCGGTACGTCCAGCACGACAGGGTACTTGGCTACACCAGTCAGGTTGCCGCCCCACCAGTATTGGCTATTGTTGCCTTGGACATTATGGTCCACACCTTCTACCAAAATCAACCAATTCGGATTTACGGACAGAATTGCATTCCCTGCGCGCTGTGCCGCAAGACGCCAGTCTGTGGAAATGTTGCCTGTACCCCAGCTTGCCTGGCCGTGTGGCTCGTTGTGCAAATCTGCACCGATGACGGTAGGGTTGTCTTTATAACGTTTGGCCAACATTTTCCAGTCGCTGATCCAACGGGATTCCGGGTACTTGGATGTGTACCACAGCTCGGATTGCCCGCCGGAGTCTGGACGGTGGCGGTCAAGGATAACCTGAATACCGCGTTTTCCGGCTTTTTCGATCAGCTTGTCCATAATTTGAACCGGAGTTAATCCAACCAGATCAGGATTTTTGTTATAATCAATACTGTCTGGGCGGGAATTGGAATCGAACAACTGATTACTGTATGGCAGACGGATCAGATTGTAGCCTTCTTTCTTTACCTGGTCCAGCACGTCGTCCATCGAACGGCTCCACAGTCCATGCAGAGTGTAATTCGGAGTTTCCAGACCAAACCAGTTCAAGCCATTAAATACTGCCTCCTTCCCGGACTCGTCCACAATTTTGTTTCCCTGGGTGTGATAATATCCTTTCACACTGGCTGCATCTGCCGAAACAGAGGTGTAGCCATACAAGGTGAAGCCCATTACGAGAGAGGCAATAACGAGAAATGGCTTCTTCATGCTTTTTCTTTTCATGATTTTTGCTTCCTCCTTTATTAAAATATATTTATAACAGATTACAATTTCATTTTATGTTCAAATATTCCATTAAACAAGTTCATAAAATTCATAATATTCATATAAAAAGGAAGGACGGTTTATGGACCGTCCCTTGGTTATCTTTCGTATCTTTAGCCTAACGAGGTGATTTTTTTGGCAATTATTTTGGTCATGGCATGCTTATGAGCAATACCTGATGAGTTACAGTCGAAAATAACTTCCGAGCTATCTTGAATGAACCAGTCGTGATAATGTGTAAGCAGCTCGCCAGAATACCAGTTATGAGCGTTAGTCTCTTTTTCGGGCGGTGGCGCAATAAACGGCTTATGTACAAACACATTCAAGACATGCAAGCCGTTTTGTTTTGTATACTGCTTATAGTTATCCAATATTTCTTTGCGAAAGTCCGGTTTTATGTAGTGTAGAACACCACTTGAAAAGATAATATCAAAATGCGTATCCAGACGGTAATCTAAAATGTCTGCCTTAAACACGTCAACATGAACTCCGATTTTTTCAGCAAGTCTTTTGGTTTTTTCCACACCTGCGTCTGAAACATCAAATGCAGCCACATTATATCCGTTTCTAGCAAAAAACACGGCATCTTTTCCCTCGCCACAGCCAATATCCAGCAATTTCAAGTGTGTATTGGGCGGCATCCATTGTAAAACCTGATAGCAAACTTTATTAGGTTCAGTCCCCCAGTAATACTCGGGTGTTTTATATTCTTCCTCATAAATGGTAATCGGTTTGTCCTGTGATACATATCCGAGCAGTTTGTCGATGCTTACCTCCAGGGTTCTTGATAACTGGGGGAGTAACGAAATATCAGGCATGGTCTGAGCATTTTCCCACTTGGATACTGCTTGAAATGAGAGCCCAAGTATTTGTGCGAGCTCTTCTTGTGTAAGTCCTCTTTCTTTACGATATATGCTTATATTTCTGGCTAATTTCTCTCTCATACATATTCACGCTCCTTCATATAATCCAATTTTATTGGAGCTCGTTGGCAGGAACAATAACTTCATATTTGATTTTTTAAAATATTCAACCACCAGTTGAGAAGCCGTAAAGGGAATGATGCGATAGAATGGAGAAATGGAGAGCGTTATCATTACTCATTTTACCGTGATAAACCAGGAGGAGAGGGCATATGCGTTCGAGATTTCAACCATTTAACACGCTGCGTAATCAGATTTTTATCGGATTTATACTGGTGATGCTCATGATGATGAGTGTGGCGGGGATGTTCATTTACCTGAATGTTTCTCACCTGTTGAAAAACAGTGCCGAGCGTCATATTGGTCAGACCGCGGTCCAAGCAAGCGGGAGGCTGGATGCATTAATCGGCCAGATGGACAGCCTGACGGAGCAGGTGGCCAATCATCCGGCCGTTCAGCATATTTTGCTGGAAGAGCGCAACGGAGGGAAGGTGTCATTTCGGCAGCGCCAGTCCCTGCTGCAAGTGATGCACAGCTATCAAACTTATATGCCGAGTGTCGGATCGCTGGAGCTGTATACCACCAAAGGGGAGATGTTGTTTCCGATTAGGGAGGGCAGTCTGGAGGAGCGTATCGGACAAGCGGACATCCGGGAGGCGAATCAGATGAAAGGAAGATTAGTCTGGATCGGCATTGATCCCGAGGACCCCCGATCGCTGCTGGCGATTCGGCAGGTGAGCCTGGTGGACCGCTGGTTTTCACGCGGAGGATATCTGATTACCCGCATGGAGCGAAGCTATTTCGGGCTGAATGATGCAGCGGCGGTCCAGGAAGAGGCGGGTGAAACGATGCTGCTTGTAGATCGCCAGGGCCAGCTGCTGTCAGGTGAACCTGTGAACCAGACGGATTTGTCAGCTGTACTGCACAGCAAGACGCAGACGGTTCATATCGGAGAGCGGGAATATGTGAAGGCAGTGCAGCAATCGGAGCGGACCGGCTGGTCGCTGCTGATCCTGATTCCGGTTAGCGTCGTCACAGACGGAATTTCGGTTTTAAGGACAACACTGATCATCTCTGCGTCTCTGGGTGCGGTGTTATTCCTGCTTATGTCCTTTATGCTGTCGACGTTGATTACCAAACCGATAGACCATTTGATTCAGGCGATGCGCCGTTCACGGGAAGGGGCATTGGCCCTGAATCCGGAACCCGCCGCAGCGGCCGAGCTGCAGGAACTGAATGCAGAGTACAACTCGATGATCGTTGATATCAATGAATTGATTTGCGTCATTTGCGAGAAGGAGGTTTTGCAAAGCCAAACCGAGCTTAGAGCGCTGCAGGCGCAGATTAACCCGCATTTTCTCTTTAATACGCTGGATGCTTTCAATTGGTCGCTGCGGGAAAAGGGAGAGGAGGAGCTGGCCGGGCTGATGGTGTCGATGTCACGACTGTTTCGGTATATTATCGAACCGGCTCACCATGACTCGTGGGTGACACTGGGGGAAGAAATAGCACAAGTCCGCCGTTATCTGGAACTGATGAAGATGCGTCTCGGTGAACGTCTGAGCTGGCAAATCCATATGCTTCCAGGGGCAGCGCCAATTCCGCTTCCAAAGCTGCTCATCCAGCCCATTTTAGAGAACGCCATTTTGCACGGCGTCGAAAATCGCATGGGCAACGGACACGTTGAAATCCGTGTCACTCCTTCGGCAAGACCGGGGTGGATACAGATCGCCGTCATAGATGACGGGCCCGGAATGACACTGGAGGAACTTGCAGCTGTGCGTGCAGCACTAACGGGAGGATCGACCGTCCAGAGCAAGGGGACCGGTATGGGACTAGCGAATGTGCAGCGCAGGCTTGTCCTCTATTATAACCGCGCGTCTGATGCAACGGACGGCGACGGCTTAATGGTGCATAGTGTGGTGCAGGAAGGAACGGTGGTCGCTTTTGAAATTCCTGATGAATACGGAGGGCGGTAGGAATGAGTGTTTCATCCAAAACCATTGTAATTGTAGATGATGAGCAGCGAACACGTCAGGGAATACACCAGACACTGGAGCAATGGGCAGCCGGGAAATACCGGATTGTGACATCGGGTAATGGCTTGGAAGCCTTAAATACACTGCGGGCGGAGACCGTCCATCTGCTCATTACGGATGTCCGGTTGCCGGAATTCAGCGGACTGGATTTAATCCGCTCTCTCGAACGGGATTCACATCGGCCAGCGATCATTGTCATCTCGGGGTATGCCGAGTTTGATTATGTCCAGCAGGCTCTCCGTCTGGGAGCCGTCAATTATTTGCTCAAGCCGATTGATAAGCAGGAACTGCTGAATGCGGTAGACGAAGCGCTCCGGCTGGAAGCGGAATGGCAGCGGTACGAGAAGCTTGAAAAGCTGGCTGACCCTGTCCTGTTAGAGCTTGACCATCAAACCGCTACTCTTAGCGAACCGGTACGGCGTGCTTTCAACTATATGGCTGAGCATCTTCACGAACCCATTACGATGGCCCAGACTGCCGCGCATTCACACCTGAATGCAAGCTATTTCAGTGTTTTGTTCAAGCAGCAAAGCGGCTTGTCCTTCAGCGAATATCTGCACCGGCTGCGAATGCAACGGGCCAAGGAGCTTTTGCTGCATACCCAGCTTACAATTGCACAAATCGGAGAGCGTTCAGGCTACCGAACCGATAAATATTTTATCAAAGTGTTCAAAACAGCTGAGGGAATAAGTCCCAGCCGCTACAGGCAGCAGATGCGTAAAGGGCCGGGAATTATTAATTGACAGCATAGGCAGTTACAACACATTGCGGTACACAACCCAATAAAAGTAGAATTATACCCAATAAACGTACCCTGTTGGCGACAGGAAAGAAGTGCTAAACTTACGAATGATAACGGTTACAAAAAATACAATTACAACAATGGAGGTCTAACGATGTCCAACGAGTATTTTGAACGTAAGCGCTCACATCGAAAATGGGTTGGTGGGTTGATCCTGCTGCTGTCATTGATGCTGGTGCTATCCGGCTGCGGCGCCGGTAAGGATGGCCAGGATGGTTCCGATGGAAAAGAGGGAAAGATTACACTCAAAATGATGCACCTGTGGCCAGAGGGAAGCTCGGCACAACAGAGCAAGCTTGTGAGCCAGATTATAGCCCAATACCAAAAGGATCACCCGAATGTCGTTATTCAGCAGGAAGTGCTGGAAAATGAACAATATAAAAACAAGCTCAAAGTGCTGTCGGCTTCCAATGAATTGCCCGATATCGGCATCACCTGGGCAGCAGGCTTTATGGAGCCTTATGTTAAGGGCGGATTATTTACGCCGATGGATGACCTGTTGAATGGCTCCAGACTGAAGAACAAATTCGTACCAGGAACGACCGAAGCTTATGCGCTGAATGGAAAAACGTATGCGCTGCCCATCGAATTAAACATTTCACCCATCTACTACAACAAAGCCATATTCCAAAAATACAACCTGAAAGTGCCCGCGACATATGACGAATTGAAGCAAATTGTGAAAACACTTACGGATCATGGTGTCGCACCAATTGCACTGGGCAATAAAGATCGCTGGACTGGCTCGCTCTGGTACATGTATCTGGCAGATCGTATAGCGGGTAACGATACGCTGAAAAAAGCGATTGATGGCTCAGGATCTTTCGATGACCCTGGCTTGATTCAGGCGGCTTCCGAAATCCAGACACTCGTGGACATGAATGCTTTTAACAAGGGATTTAACGGCCTGTCCAATGACGAAGGAAAATCCGAGTTTATGAACGCCAAGGCGGCTATGTATTTAATGGGTACTTGGGAATTGCCGAATTTTACGACCAACCCTGCAATCCCGCAAGCATTTAAAGATCAAATTGGCTTTTTTAAATTTCCGATGGTTGCAGGCGGCAAGGGCAACGTAAACGGCTGGGTAGGAGGGCCGGGAGTAGGCTTGTTCGTATCGGAGAATTCCAAGCTTAAAGAAGAGGCCAAAGCTTTTGTTGAATATTTTGTCGTTAAGTGGGGTGAGCAATCGGTAACGCAGGCGGGAGTTATTCCGGCGACGAAAGTGGACACCTCCAAAGGAAACCTGCCCAAGTTGTATGTCGACTTGCTGAATGGGCTAAATCAAGCCAGCAGCATTACATTATTCGCCGATGTACAGATGAAGCCGAGTGCGGCGCAGGTACATTTGAATATGATTCAGGCGTTGTTTGGCAAAGCGGTGACACCGCAACAATTTGCCGATCAGCATAAGGCTGCCATTGAAAAGGGAAATTAAAATTGATCACGCAAGGAGGTCCGGCCGTGGAAAAGGTCATGTCCAATAAGCTTGTCATCGCTCTATATGTGCTGCCTTCCCTGCTGTTGCTGCTCGCTGTGATTTATGTACCCATAGTGCTGACCGGCTATTACGGCCTGAATCAGTGGAATGGAATCGGCCCCATGGCTTTTGTCGGGCTGGGCAACTATCAGCATTTGTTCACAGACACGGCGTTCTGGCAAAGTGCCTGGCATTCGCTACTGCTGGCCTTGTTTTCGGGCGTCAGTCTGATCGGTTATCTGGCCATTGCGATGATTTTGTCAGGAAAAATCAAGGGAGCGAATCTGCTGCGGAAAATTTATCTGATTCCCATGCTGCTGTCTTCTGTAGCTATCGCGCAATTGTGGCTCAAAATGTATCATCCGACGAACGGCGTGCTGAATGCCTTGCTGGTGTCGGTTGGAGTTCACAATCCGCCTGAATGGCTGGCACAACCGTCTTTGGTGCTGCCTGCCCTGTTCATCCCGATTATTTGGCAATATGCAGGTTTTTATATTCTGATCTATTACGCTGGGCTGAAAAACATTCCCGAAACGCTGGTAGAAGCTGCCCGGATCGACGGGGCCAGTGCCTGGCAGATTGCAACTCGTATCAAATTGCCCCTGCTGCGCGAGGTGATTAACGTAACGATCGTGTTGTCCATTGTCGGCTCGCTCAAATATTTTGACCTGATTTACGTCATGACGGACGGTGGGCCAAATGGAGCCAGTGAAGTGATGGCTTCTTACATGTACCACCAGGCGTTCCGCAGCTTTGATTTCGGATATGGCAGCGCTACAGCCTTTGCCCTGCTGTTCATCTGCCTGGTCGCTACATGGCTGATTCGCAAGGCTACCGCTTCCGGTGACACGATCGAATATTCATAATAGGGTCATGCGAATAAATAATCGACAACAAAGACAGGAAGGGGGAGGTACATACATGAAAACCCAGGCAGCCGCCAGCTATCCGCTTGGAGTCGCTACCCGCAGCAGACTGTTAACTCGGGCCGGCTATACCGCTTTGTATATACTTTTGATCATCCTGGCGGTGACACAGCTTTTACCGCTGCTGTGGCTGATGCTTTTCTCGCTTAAAAATAATCAGGAAGTGTTTAACCTTCCGCCGTTTGCACTCCCGTCCCAGCCGCATTGGGAAAACTATGTGAATGTGTGGACCAGCGGCAATATCGGGCGGTATTTTTTTAATAGTGCATGGATTACCGTAATATCCGTGGCGCTGACGGTGCTGCTGGCCAGCTTTGTGACGTTTGCCATTACACGTATGCGCTGGAAAGGCAGCCGGGTGGTCCTTGGACTCTTTATGGTCGGACTCATGATTCCGGTCCATGCAACCTTGATTCCGCTGTTCAGTATGTTCCTTAAGCTGCATCTGACAGACACGCCGCTGTCCATCATCCTGTCGTATGTCGCTTTTAACCTGCCCACAACGATGATGATCCTGCTGGGATTCTATTACGCCTTGCCCCGTGAAGTGGAAGAAGCGGCTGTTATGGACGGCTGCACTGTCAACCGGATGTTTTTCCGGATTGTGCTGCCCATGACGACTCCGGTTATGGCGACGACATCCATTATTAACATGATCTATAACTGGAATGAGTTTATTTTCGTCAATACGTTCATCAGCTCGGACGAAAACAAAACACTGACCGTTGGCGTCCAGAACTTTATTGGACAATATACGACCGACTGGGGAGCGATCGGAGCTACGCTGATGATCAGCATTTTGCCCATTTTGCTTGTGTTCCTCATCATGAGTGACCGGATTGTAGAAGGGATTGCAGCCGGGTCGGTTAAGGGGTAACCCGAACGAATTCATACTTGTTAAAGTTTAGTTCAGGTGATTCTAATAGTGATAGAGCTTTAATTTGGGGTAGTACCAGCGAAGCTGACTCCACCCGCAAAGTAGATGTTATTAAATGGGGAATCTATTGATAACCTCGTTGTATTCCTCCTGAGCATCAGTAATTGCAAGCTTGGAATAGACTTCTAAAGACTTCCGGCTTTCATGACCTGAATACGGTTGTATGAGCGCATCATCAATGCCTTGTTTTTTTAGCCAGGTTAAGAGAAAATGTCGCAACTTGTGTGGAGACAGATTTTGAGTCATGCCGGCAACTTCCGAATATTTGGCTAGGATTTTGCGGATTCCCCGATCAGTATATTCTTCTTCCATGATGATTCGAAAAGGTACACCGCTTGCTTCTTTTTCATGGAATCAGCATGCATGGCCAACATTTCCTTGAACGAATGAGGGAATGGTACAATCCGATCCAGGTGAAGCGACAGTACGGCCATCTCCTGGTCCTATAACCGGTTGGTAGCAATTTTTCCGCCTTTTCCGTAAAAAATGAAACTGTTTGCCGAGTTCCAGTTCTCCACAACATTCAAGCCTGAATTGATCTCCTTGCGCAGATCCTCTGAATGAAGATAATCACATAGGAATATCGTCTTGACTGCTTTGCCAAGTTCGCCCAAATCTTGATAGGTTGGATGTTTTAAATTATTGCGTGTAAAACGCTTCAAGATGGCTTCCGTTTCAGCGGTACCCAGGCGTAAAGCAGTAGCATACTTCATCATTTGGTCGTACAGCTGCCGAATCAGCTCCCAATTGATCGGACGAGTCAGTACCGGCTGTAAATTCTGATAAGCATCGGTCATGCCTGGTTCCGGTCTATACAGCTTTTGTGAATGACTAGCTTTAAGGCGCGGCATGAGATGGTATCCTAACAGGTGGCAAAATGCGAATGCAACCTCGCTCTGGCCATGGGAGTCCACGTAATTCTTCTCGACTTCCATCTCTGTGCAATGCCGGAGTAATCCTTCCATCATAGCAGCTACCTCGGACGAGGAACATGGCTTGAGCTGCGAGTAGATGCAGGTCGAGTGTTTCTCAACATGCCAATAAATCATCACGCCACGACCACGGTACCGAATATGCCATTCTGTCATTAAGTTTTGATCCCACGCGCCGAATTTTTTGGAATCCGATGCACAGGATGTTGTGGCGTTGCCCCAAATTTCCTGCATCCGCACGCGAAATATCGCATTAACGACTTCAGAAATGGCGTTGCGAAGGTTATCTTTATGGATGAATTTTCTCCGGACATAGAGCAAGTCTTTGTAGCTTTCTCCATGCTCACCAGCACTCACGCGTTTCAATCCTATATTGGTCCCAAGCCCGTATAGAGCCAGGATAAGTCTCTTTTGTAGCCTTTCTCGATCTAACGTTTCTCGCGAAGCTACCGTCTTGAATTGTTCGATGAACCTGACGCGGAGATCCGTCTCCTTCAGGATATCCAGTAGGCTCGTCATGGGCCACCGCCGTTGTAACTCTGACTTGACGTGGGATAAATTAACGGGTTCTGTTTGTGGCTCTAAAGGTGACAAACTGATCCAACCATTCCCTTTCTCAGTAATCCGGACTTTTTCGTTTTTGGAAAGCCCGCGATCCAGCTTCTCCAATCCATCCTTCATCGCTTGCTTCAGCGTCTCAATAAAGTCAACGGCGTCCAATGGTTGCTTTAAGGCCTTGTAGTTTTCCTCACGACGTTCCTCAAAATCGGTGGGGAGGTCATCATCCGGGTTCCGATATCGATTCGCACCTACCGCCCATATTTCCTTACAGCGGAGCTTGTCTCTCAACGCTTGCAAAACACTGATTAGAACTTCAATCGCTTGGTCCAGAATATTCTCGAAGGGCGATGAGCTTGAGCCAAACGAAAAAGGGCTTCAATTTTACGATAATCTGTTTGACGAGTGCCTCAAATATGGCATTGAGCCTTTGGTTACTATTTCTCATTATGAAACTCCGTTACACCTATCCAGAGAATATGATGGCTGGGTTAACCGTAAGATGATTGGATTCTATGAGCGATATGTCCGGACTATTTTTAATAGATACAAAAATAAAGTTAAATACTGGCTGACATTTAATGAGATCAACTCTATTTTGGAGCAGCCGTTTATTAGTGGCGGCATCAGCACACCGAAGGAAAAACTGAGTAAACAAGATTTGTATCAAGCAGTTCACCACGAATTTGTTGCAAGTGCACTGGCCGTGAAAGTTGGACATGAAATCAATCCAGATTTCAAAATAGGTTGTATGGTCATTGCAATGCCAATTTATCCACTGACTCCTGATCCTAAGGATGTCATCCAAGTTATGAATGCTGACCATAAAAATACGTTTTTTGCTGATGTACATGCACGCGGATCTTACCCAAGCTATATCAAGCGGTACTTGAAAGAAAATGGAATAAACATCCACTTTGAACCTGGAGATGAAGAGATCCTCAAACACACTGTTGATTTTATCTCATTCAGTTACTATCAGAGCAGCTGTGAAACTGCAGATCCAGCCAAGCAAATTAAGGGAGAAGGCAACCTTATGGGTGGCGTACCTAATCCACATCTGAAAGCGAGCGAGTGGGGCTGGCAAATCGATCCTCAAGGCTTGAGATACATTATGAATGTCTTGTATGATCGTTATCAGAAACCATTGTTTATTGTGGAGAATGGATTAGGTGCGATAGATCAATTGATTACAGATAAAAACGGAGAAAAAACAGTTGAAGATGATTATCGAATTGATTATCTCAAGCAGCATTTAATTCAAGTGGTTGAGGCGATTCAAGATGGTGTTGAGCTGATGGGCTACACAACTTGGGGCTGTATAGACCTTGTTAGTGCAACAACGGCGCAACTGAAAAAACGATATGGTTTTATCTATGTGGATCGTCATGATGACGGCACAGGAACATTAGAACGCTATCGTAAAAAATCGTTTTATTGGTACAAAGATGTGATTAAGAGCAATGGTGGAAGTTTGTTCGAAAAATAAGTTTATATCGCAAGAGTTTGCTGAAAATGTCGAGTATTAATAACAATTCCCTTTGAAAGTCGCTATTCTAGCGGCTTTTTTGGTTTGATCGGTACAGTGGATCGGCGTGGTGCTGATTGAAGAAAGAGAAGCTTGTGGTTACAAATCGATACGGTACATTAATAAAACAACTGGAAAGTCGTGTGTGTAGGGATGATTACAACCCCTGAATGGAATACTCGAGAAACCCAGGTCATTCAAAGACCTTGGGTTTCTCGAGTATTTCAATGGCGACTCGTGAATAGGAAGACGAGGAGATTATCGACGTTTTCCCGACATTTCAGCTTGATCGCTATCTTCTTCGATTAATTGATTTGTCTCATCTTTTTTAGTTCGCCTATTGTCAGCAGAAAATTAAGTATTAGACTGAATGTCTTTATTCCACGCGGCTTTTCGAATTTCATACCGACAGACTCCATAAAATAAGTTTTAGACTGACCTCAGAAATAGAAACAGCGACAGCAAAGGACGAGAAAATAAAGTCCTAGACTGTCGCTGTTTCATTTAACTAACGTTTCTCGTTAGCATAATCCCTAACGTTCTCGAAGTAAGAAATAATAGATCAACTGGCCTCTTAATTCTGTTTCTCTTTCAAAGTTTAGTTTTCGTTGCAAGTTTATTGATCTGTCATTTTCTTGCTCGACAGTAGCTTCAATTATGTCTAGCCTCATATATTTGAAGCCAAAATCTATTACAGGCTTCAATGCTTCTTGCATAATTCCTTTTCCCCAATATCCTCTTGCTAAATCAAATCCAATTTCAGCTCTAGGTTGTTCACCTTGAAACCAGCAATGGAAGCCACAAGTTCCGGATAAACTGGGCATCACTCTTGCTAAAAATCCCCCAGCGACACCCCGTATCTTCTATGTGAAATCTTATGATTTCTTCAGCTTCGTTTCTATCTCTGCATGGGCTTATATCCATAAATCTTGTTACATTCTCATCTGAAAAATGCTTAAAGACGGCTTCAATGTCGTCTAAGGTAAGAATGGCGAGTTTCAACCTGTCTGTCTCTATTTCAGGAAATATAAGATTTGGATTGGACAATTCCTATGACCTCCATAAGTAGATTTTGCCATTTAAATAATACCACATATTGGACTTATTCTACCCGCTAGTTTAATGCCCTCGACAGTCTAGGACTTTATTTTCTCAGTCTACAACTTTATTTTCCCGGTCTAATACTTTATTTTTCAGTCTAAAACATTATTTTCTTCTGACAAGGATTACATCGAAGCTCCTTGCCCCTTCTAGATCTTCATCATCAAGAAATGCAATGCGGTCCACGAGTGCATCCAGCTTGGCTAAAGAAGCAACTGGGAGCTTTTCAAGGGTGGCCTGGAAAAACTGTCCTTCGTAGGTGCGAATGGAGGTTTTTATCAGCCGCTCGATGCGATCTGGCGTAGGCGGGACAATCTTCATCTCTCGGAACCGTCTGTATACCGTATCCACTAAATATTCGAAATCATGACCATGGAATAGTTCATGAGTACAGAGCCAATCGGTTACATCTTCAGCATCTTGTACTGTATCCTCACGATAACCGAAGAAGTCCCTAATTTGGGGCCGGTGGTACGTGATGGATCGCCCGGCCCAATCATATTGTGCGTATAGTTCCGGCTGCACTTCAATCTGCTTCGCAATATATTTGATAACCGCTTTGGTAACTTCAAATTTATGGAAGGGAAAACGCGCTTCGTATTGAAAAACATTCCATCTACTTTGCGGGTGGTATCAGCTTCGCTGGTACTACCCCATGCCCATCAAGCTAATATTTTGAAGTACCCCCAAAACGAAATTTTTATCTCTTGATAGTTATTTATGAAAATTAAATTCATTTTTTCGTTTTGGGTAACAGCCAATTTCTTAAGTTGATGGATGTGTGTTGCTACCCCAATAAGTGCTAATCGTTGATTGTATTGAATTTTAAGTAAATCTATTATGTTGCTTGATATGGTTAAATGCTATAATAGTAAATTGTGGATAAAGGATATGCCTTATATGTTTAGAGAGGTGAGGAATTATGCTTAATAAGCCGAGTGATTATATTGAAGCTGGTTTGAAGCTGGAGTTGGAAGAAGATTTAAAATACTTATTTAATTCAACAGCTGATATAAAGATGGTACCAAAGGGTACAATTGTTTTAAGGCAGGGGCAAAGAGTTTCTTCACTGTATTATATTCATAAAGGAATTATGAGAGGATATTATATAGATGCTGCAGGGAATGATGTGACAAAATGTTTTGCAGCTGAAACGGAATTTGCCTGTGCAGAGGGTTTATTAAGAGTTGAAGAAGCTAGATTTAGTGTAGAAAGCCTGCAAGACAGCATTTGCGTAGTTATTCCGTATAATTCCATAGACCAAGGTATGAAGAAAACTAATCAAATGAAGGTTATATTCACTAATTATATTCAGAAGATTCTTGTTGGTATGCTAAATCGAGAACAGGCGTTACTTATGAAAGATGCACTGGAAAGGTACATGGAGTTTAAAAGAGAGTATTCTTCTTTAGAAAGTAGAATAAATCAATCATATATTGCTTCTTATATTGGAATTAGAGCAAGCTCACTTAGTAGAATTAAGAGAAGTATGAAAATAGAATAAACGTTTTTAGGAAACATCAAATAAAAGTATTTGGTGTTTTTTTATTGCAATTTACATATGTCAATTACAACAGGCTATTATCGCATTATGATAACTGGTGTAATCACTGATTTAGGAGGATTTATTTATGAAGAAAATTTCCTTGGTAACAGGTGCAAATGGTCATTTGGGTAACAACTTGGTAAGGGAATTATTAAAAAGAGGAGAAACTGTTAGAGCAAGTGTACGAGATTTAAATGACAAAGAACCATTTATAGGCCTTGATTGTGAGATCGTCTACGCCGATTTGAGGGATAAAGACTCACTTCATAAAGCACTTGATGGAGTGAATACCTTATATCAAGTAGCTGCTGTATTTAAACATTGGGCACAAGATCCTGAAAAAGAGATAATTATTCCTAATGTTGAGGCAACTCAAAATATAATGGAGGCTGCTAAAGAAGCAAATGTAAGAAAAATAGTATATGTAAGCTCCGTAGCAGCATTGTCATTGGACAAGACAAACTTAAAGGGTAAAATTGATGAAACTACATGGCTTGAAAACAGTCATGGAAATGCATACTTTGATTCAAAAGCACGAGCTGAAAGAACAGCTTGGGAGCTGGCAGAAAAATATGATTTGGATATGGTTAGCGTTCTTCCTGGTGCAATGATTGGTGGAGAGTTTTTAAAGAAAACTCCAACCATACTGGCCTTCGATAGTATTCTTTTAGGAAAGATGAAAGTTAACTATATAAGTGAAATGACGCCAATAGATGTAACTGATGTTGTGAAAGGTATGATTGCTGCAGCGGAAAAAGGTGTAAGGGGTACAAGATATATCTTGGCTAATGAAGAGCCTGTAACTTCAGATGATATCATTAAAATTGCAAAAAAATTTATTCCTAATCTTGAGATACCACAAAAATATACTAAAGAACAGTTGTTAAATTTAGCTGATAAACTTGAATTTGAAGCAAAGGAAAAGAATACTCAGCCATCACTACTTAGAAGTCAAGTAGAATTATATTATGGTGGAATAAATAGACACTATGACCTTACTACATCAAGACAGGATTTGAATTTTAAGCCTAAGTTGGGTGAAGTGGCATTAGAAGAGTATTTTAAACGGTTTTTTGCTAGCCTAAGAAAAAAATCCTTATAATGAATCGGCTACACTTAACTGGACAATAAAATAAAGGTCAAGTAGACTTACCGCCAATTCTGGGCATACTTCTAACTCACATAAGTGAACAGTCCCAGAAACTTTATATGGGGTCCCACCACATCGCCATCAAGTTAAGACGAATTTGTATCTATATAACGAAAAAAACGCTATTCTTTTTGTAGAAATATATAAAAAAATGGCGTTTTTGATGAATCCTATCATTTCAAATGAACTGATTCTTTTCGCACAAGAGCTACAATACTTTTTATCTCCAGTAGTCCTACAAGATATCGCCAAACAAGTTGGCTTTGTACAGCGATCTAGTAAGTATCAAGCAAACGAACTCATTGCCCTTTGCGTATGGCTCAGTCAAGAAATAGCTAGCACATCACTTACACAATTGTGCAGTCAGTTAGAGGCTTCCACTGGGGTACTGATGAGTTCAGAAGGACTGAATCAACGCTTTAATCCAGCGGCTGTCGCATTTCTTCGAGAAGTCTTTACTTCTCTTCTCACACAAAAACTCTGTTCAAATCACTCGCTTTCTGTACACATGATCTCTACTTTCAATCGTATCCGTATTTTAGATGCGACGGTGTTTCAACTGCCTGATCATTTCGCCACTAACTATCAAGGTTCAGGTGGGAGTAGTAATACGGCAGGCGTGAAAATCCAAATTGGAATATGATTTACTTAGTGGTCAATTTCTTAACGTGCAGCTTGGACCAGGAAAAAATAATGATAAAACATACGGTACCATCTGCCTTGAAACCGTAGAGGCGGGCGATTTGTGTTTACGTGATCTTGGTTACTTCGATTTAGGAGACTTACAAACCTTTCATGATAAAGAGGCTTACTATATCTCGCGGTTGAAGCTGAATACACGCATTTATATCAAGAACCCTGAGCCAGAATACTTCAACAATGGCACGTTAAAAAAGCAAACAGAATACATCCAGCTTGATATGATACAAATGATGTCTAGTCTAATCCCTGGTGAAACGATGGAAATCCCCGAGGCATACATTGGCCAAAATCATAAGCTGTCAGCACGTGTCATTATCCATCGTTTAACCGATGATCAAACGCAAACACGCCTGAAAAACCAGGCGATACGTGAAAAGAAAAAAGGCATTGTCATGAAGGATAAAAGTAAACGTTTAATGGGCATGAATGTATATATCACGAACACGTCGCTAGAAGAAGTACCGACGAACTACGTGCATTCATTGTATTCACTTCGTTGGCAGATTGAGATTTTGTTTAAAACGTGGAAGTCATTCTTTGAAATTGATGAATGTAAAAATATTAAAAGAGAACGCCTAGAGTGCCATTTATATGGACAACTCATCGGCATTCTCCTCTGTTCTTCTACGATGTTTCAAATGCGACAGCTTCTGCTTGAAAAGAAAAAGCAGGAGCTGAGTGAATACAAAGCGATTTATATGATTAAAGACTATTTTCCATTACTGTTTCAAGCGATAGCCGTTGGAACAGAGGAACTTTTGAAAATTCTGCATCGCCTTTATCAGCTGCTTAAAAAGAACGGTCGTAAATGTTATAGATATAAGAAGATGACCGTCTTTGATATTCTAGGGATTGTGTATAAAACGACGGTGAAGCATAGACAAGCTGCCTAGCGAAAAAATCGCGTTTTAATAGGCTTCTTTAGCATGCCTACTTTTCTATCACTTGCTAGTTTTGAAACAAGGATCATTTTGTATCTAATAATTTACTTTGTTAGCTTGATGGGCATGTGGCGGTACCCCAATATGTGCACCCTGAGAACACATAATCGTCCTTTAAGTATGGCCAGATGAGATTCCCAGCAAACGCAAAGCGAGTTTCAAGCTGTGGCGTTCTTCGTGTATTCGGTCAAATAATACACGGGGAATGGGAAAGTCATTTTTTCAATCATAAACAGTTGCCTGAAAGGGCAGAGAGGATTTCCTGTGTTGTCCGGGTACGCCCGATGCGTGGAAAAATGAAATTTTTTACGTAATCATGCCCGGTTTCGGAAAAACCAGTCATCGCATCAATCGCCAAAATCAGTTGATATCCATGCATAAACGCTTCCCGCGCAGTCGTATCAACGCCCAACTCAGTAGCGATGCCGCATAAGACGATGGTATCAATTCCCCGGCGGCGCAACTGAAGGTCGAGCTCCGTTCCGTAAAAAGCCCCCCATTGCTTCTTCGTAATGATATGGTCTGTCTCGGTGACCCGCATTTCCGGGATGATTTGATCCCATCCTTCAGGCAGATTAAGGGGTGGTCCAGGCGAATCCAACTTAGGACGCGGGATATCCTTCAAATCTTTACTAGATACCCGGACCAGTGCAACCATTGAGCCTTGCTCACGGAAAGTATCTGCCAAGGCTGCGGCGTTAGACACTACCTGCTCAGCAGAATAAGGGGCGTATTGATTTCCTATCCACTTTTGCAAGTCAATAACAACCAACGCTGTTTTTTGTGGATCCCATAATCGTTCCATTCTGTGTGTTCTCCTCATCTCTTCGATTTGACCGTATGTTTAATTACGCGAACATATAGTCATTTGACTTCATGTTTCGTATTTTGTACTATCATTCATAAATAGTCAAGGGGGAAATTTTTCTTATGAGTGTGACAAAAGAAGAGGTTTTAAAATCGTCGATGAAGCTTTTTAAGGAACATGGGTTTCTTTCGACGACGATACAGGATATTGCCGAGGATTGCGGTATTGCCAAAGGATCAGTCTATAAATATTTCCCTTCTAAGGAAGACCTCTTCAGCGAGGTGTTTGATCAATGCCATAACGCCTATTTTGATCAAGTCGATGAACTGAAACGCTTTCCCGAACTCTCGCCAGAAGAGCAGTTTCTGCAGCAGATCATTCTGCGATTCCGTTATTTTATGGAATACAAGCATATTCTGGTCGAATTCACGGAGCTCCCCATCCAACAGGATCCCAAGTTCCAGCCGCTTAGACACAAGGTTAGAGGGCGGCTCATCCGATGGCATAAAGAGTGCTTGACACGGGTTTATGGCGAAGAAATTTATCCGTTCCTGTGGGATTTGGTTTCCATCTATCGTGCGATTTTGAAGGAGTACTTATTTTGGATCGTTTATGAAGAAAAGTCTCTATCGCTTGAGGAAACGGCAAGGTTCATTTTGGATAAGCTCAATGTGCTCGTTAAGCATATGATGGCCTCTAACCTGAAGCCTCTGTTGAAACAGGCTTCGTTCGAGAGGTATTTAAGCTGGGGGCTCGAGGACCGCCAAGGGGAGAGAGAGCAGTTCCTTACCGAGCTGTTTCGAGAGATGGATTCGGCCCTTAATGTTCTTCCATCCGGCGCAAAACATCGTTCGGAGTTGAAAGAGGTTTACCGTTTTATCCAGAATGAAACTCGTAAAGCGGAACCGAACTTCCCGTTGCTGCAAGCCTCGCTCTACTTTTTGGAGAGAGAGAAAGAGCTTAAAAGTCAGGTCATCCAGTTAAGGAATATTATTTATTCAGGTAGGGGAAGATAGCTGTTATGTGAAATCAAATCTAACCCCATCGGGGACAAGAGTGAGGACTCTAGGGTGGAGAGAACAATACACGAAAAAGGTACGTCTAATGTTGTTACGGTTAGCGAGCATTCTGCTACGGAAAACGTTAGTTGAATGACAACAGTGTCAGTCTAAAACTTTATTTTTACCTAACAATGCTAACAGAAAAGCAGCTCCTGCATCTGCAGGAGCTGCTTATTGTTGTGTATTGAATTTGTTTCAATTATTGAGAAATGCGGCGTTCCTAAAAGCATACTTTTAGGAACGGTTCTAAATTAGTCTATTTTAAGTTCCAAAATGTTCGTAAATAATTATTGGAACGTTTCAATATTAATCACAGCTTTTGGAACTGAAGCTACCAAAAACATCATAAAATCCTAACTGCTGTACATAAAAAGCATCTTTCGGCTGCAGTAGATTTGGCCAAAGATTAACAGTACGTATTAATGAAGAAAAAATTCGAAAGTATGAGGAGTATAGTAAAAGAAATGATTTTGATAAGTCACTTATCAATTGGTATAACTTACATGTAGTAATCAGCAAACCTAAATGATATATTATTCATCTGGCCGTAAGATAGGCTGTGATGTAATGGTTCAAAAATTCAAAAGATCATCTATGAGTTATTATTTACCAGTAGTATGAATCGCCAAAGTATGATATATTATTTATCCGGCCCAA
>NZ_JAFFQR010000108.1 GCF_020736845.1 Paenibacillus farraposensis | reverse complement strand
GCCAAACCGTTCCTGCAGCACCCGGTAGTCCGTGACGCTGCAGCTGTCCGAGCTGGTGATCAGCAATTCCAGACTGCTCATGTCCAGTCCGTGTTCGTACACATGCTGCATAAACGGTACGATCAGGGCTGGTGTCGATTCGAACACGGTAATCTGGTAATCGCGAATCCAGCCATGCAGACGGCTCGGATCAATCCGGTCATCTTTCGGGCAGATGACCATCGTGCCGCCGTTATAGAGCGCCCGTGCGATATCGCCGACGAACACGTCGAAGGAGAAGCTCGCCAGTTGCAGCAGCCGTACCGGGAACTGGCTCAGACGGTAATCCCGGCGATACGCCGC
>NZ_JAFFQR010000107.1 GCF_020736845.1 Paenibacillus farraposensis | reverse complement strand
ATGACTTACGGAACGATTAAACACACATTATCTGGAGATACTCAGGGAAGGGAGGGCAGACTGATTTCAGAGATACTGTAACATCAAGGAGGTAACATGGACAAGAAAAACAAAAAGGTTGGGAAGATAGTTGGCTTTACCGTTTTGGGAATTGTTTTGATTATAGTTTTCTTTGGCATCGTCGCGTATTTTCAACTTGTAACCAATGTTAGACCGTAAGTTTTGGAAGCCTTCCGTTATGGAAGGCTTTTGTAATAGATATCAAATCTAAATCCAGAAAAATCGTCAAAACACCTAACAGCCAAGCCGATAGGGTGTTTACTTATTTTAAGCAGCTTTATTACCTTTGGTCATTCCGGGTCTATCCTTAAACGCCAGTTCAAACAGCCCTGTCGCTGAAAGCCCGGCCAGTCCACCAGCCCACAGACGCAAGGTAGTATCCAAATCAGTAAACGGTGAAGCC
>NZ_JAFFQR010000106.1 GCF_020736845.1 Paenibacillus farraposensis | reverse complement strand
ACAGTTCCTCATGGGCTTCGGGAAAATCAAAATCTAAAGTTTTTTTAACGACCACGGTTTTATTTTTCAATTCAATATCTGACCACTTCAACGCGGCTGCTTCACCTTTACGCATACCTGTCTCGATCAAAAACTTGAAGAAAAACCAGTAAACGGCAACTCGCTTGCTGAGAATGCGATTGTTGATGGAAAGGCGCATGTACCTTTGAGAGCTGTGTCCGATTCTTTAGGAGCTGGTTTAAAGGTGGACGGAAAAACAATTCAAATTACTACTAATTCAAGTACATCTTCAAGTGCATCTTCTGATGTAAATGTTGTACCAGGCTCTACTTCAGTGGATGATAGTAACAATAAGTTTGAACAAAAACTGGTGGATAGAAAAAAAGAATTGGAACAAACAATTGCTACAACGCAAAAAGGGATTGAGGATCAGTTGGTGAATCTTCAAATTGCACAAAAAAGCCGAGAAAAAGTATCTGATGAACGCTTTTTGTCTATCGGGGATCAAAAGATTCAAGGATATAAAGACCAAATCACTC
>NZ_JAFFQR010000105.1:413309-415319 GCF_020736845.1 Paenibacillus farraposensis | reverse complement strand
TACATAAATTTTGATTTAGGTAACGTAGACGATACGGACTAAGATCGTTTTCTCCTTAGGGGACGGGTAATACTAAATTACCTAATCGTAAAATAGACAGCCTACATGAGAAGACTCAAAATGTAAGAGGTGATATTAACAGAGAAATAGAAAAAACAAGAAATTCCGACGAATATAAAAATCTTTCAAAAACACAGAGAGATAAACTTGATAGAAAACTAAGAAAGTTAAGTAGTGGAAATGTCGCAGTGGCAGATGTGAGTATTCCTGGTATTAAAAAAAAATTTCAAGCACACAGCCAGATTCATTCTGCTGATAGCGTTGGTAGTAATGTAGGGGATTTCAGTTATTCTAAAGTTGATAAGTCATTGAAAAGTTATGTCGATGATGAATTTCCAAGATTTAATGACACGGAGGCAAAAATTCTCGAAGATATTGCTTCTCAAATAAAAGACCCTAATGTTAAAGGGCGAATTGATTTGTTTACAGAACTAGATGCGTGTCAAAGTTGTTCCAATCTAATCATGGAATTCAGACGAAAGTTCCCGAATATTGAGTTGAATGTCTATTCTAAAAGTATGAAATAAGGAGTGATGGAAATGAACTTGGCAAGTTATGAATCAATAAAATCATCTATAGTGTTAGACTTTGAGGAATATATTGAGGAAGATGGATTAAATGTAGCACAGGTTTCAGCAAAAATTCTCGAAGAAGATTGGAGAATAGTAAACGATAGTTTGTTTACTAAAACACTATATTTTGTTTCTATTGCAATAGAGAGTTTGAAATACAAAGAAATTGCTGATTTTATATATTCTAAACTGAATAGTTATTTGGAAAATAGTAAATTTGAAGAGCATATCGATAAAAATGACATTGAAATGCTGACGAGAGACATTCAAATATGTAAAAAGTTAATTGATGATAGAGGGGAATACAAAATCAGAGAAACAAGTGATTCCGCAAAATCTAGAGTAGAGTATATTTTAGGTTTGAAGGTGGATTAGTAATTGCAACAAAATAATGGTGGGGCTACCCAGTGCCGAATGAACCCATCATTCAACCAATAACACATATAACCCTTGTAATACTCGTATAAAGATTTCTTCATTTCGGTTGTACGCACATCAAATGCTTTAATTTTATATCCTAATAACGCTATTCCGATACATCTAGCAGGTTGATTATGGTCAGATACCACCATGATTGACCTGCTTTTTGTTATCTTCGTTTTCTTCCGGTTTTTTTAAAAAAATCGCAACTATTTAAGTATCTATAACGATAGTTACGGTGAAAGGAATTGATCGCATCTTATTGCGGGGTTAAGACGACTACAAATATTGTTAGGACTTAACTGAACATTTCTTAACAGGGAGGTCATGTGTTAAAGGCTAGCCACCTGCCCTCTAATTAAGCCCGAAATTCATGAAAAAATTCGGGAGAAATCTCTTGTTTACTTTCGTCATTGGCTCGAACAAATTCGAGATTACGCTAATGAAATTTTATTAGTGCGGTGTGATGTAGCTTTCGATATTGGATCGGCTACACTCTTCTAGACAGAAAAATTGTGGTCTAATATAGTAGACTACAGACCAACCTAGAAGAAACTAACGGATCATGACTAAAAAAGAAAGACGTACCTTTAGCGCTGAATTTAAAGCACAGATGGTTCAGCTCTATCAAAGTGGCAAAGCACGAAAAGATATCATTCAAGAATACGATTTGAATCCTTCATCGTTGGATAAATGGGTGAAACAGAGTTCCACATCTGGGTCCTTCAAAGAGAAAGACAACTGGACTCCAGAGGAATTAGAACTGATCGAACTTCGAAAACAGAACAAGCAACTACTTTTGGAGAATGACATTTTAAAGCAAGCCGCGCTGATCATGGAACGAAAGTAGCTATCATCCAGAACAATCGTGATAAATACTCAGTATCAGCCATGTGCGACGTCCTACGAATCGCAAGAAGTACGTTTTACTACGAAGCCAAAGAACAGCCAACCGAAC
>NZ_JAFFQR010000105.1:406505-413212 GCF_020736845.1 Paenibacillus farraposensis | reverse complement strand
AGAACCGAAAAGCCTATGGCACGCGCAAGATCAAAGTCAAGCTCCATGAGCGCGGATTCGTCGTCTCCAGACGGCGGATCGGTCGAATCATGAAAGAACATGGACTCGTTTCAACCTACACGGTGGCACAATATAAGCCCTATAAAAACGCCTGTAATGAAGCGGCTACAGCCAATACACTGAACCGCGAGTTCACCCAAATGGAAAGCAAACGCTTCGTCGTCAGCGACCTGACCTATGTGAAGGCTCAGCACCAGTGGCACTACATTTGTGTACTCGTTGACCTGTTCAATCGAGAGATCATCGGTCATAGTGCAGGTCCTCGGAAGGACGCTGCTCTGGTTGCTCGCGCTTTTGCGACGGTGGAGGGCGATTTACGCGACATCCAGTGGTTTCGCACAGATCGGGGGAGTGAGTTTAAAAATCAAAGCATGGATGAACTGCTGAAAACCTTTCACATTGGACGTTCTCTCAGTATGAAAGGCTGCCCCTACGATAACGCTGTGGCAGAAGCTACGTTCAAAGTCATGAAGACAGAGTTTGTGTATCAGATGAATTTTCAGAGCCTTCGTCATCTGGAACTGGAGCTGTTTGATTATGTGAATTGGTATAATCATCATCGAATCCATGGAACCCTGGAGTACATGACCCCAGTTCACTATCGTCATACAGCCCTTAAAAAAGTTGTTTGATTTACTGTTGACAATCCAGTTCTCACCAGATCATTTATCCATTGAGCTACGATTAACTCTAATTCATTTTCCCTGAGGCGGTTTTCGAAAGTATTCAGCCGTTTGTAATAACGGCTAACAATATCTTGCATTGAAAAACTAATTAGGGGATTATTCAACAACTGAAGGGATTTTCGTTATCCCATAGGTAGCCGTACTCTTGAGAAACTAATACAAAATATTTTGACTTCACCCCATTTTCTCACCACCCATTAAGTGCTTTTAAAACAATTACACACGAAAGCTTAGCTTGATCATACACACCACCCACTCATCAGGAAACTGTTCCCTAACTTCTTCCCAACGCATCTAACCACCTCCGAAAAATACTTACTTCCTACTTAATAGCATAACATACAAAAGCCTAACCGGAGAAAGCATTCGGTCAGGCTTAAAACCATATTGAACCCCTGATCGGTTCAATACGAGACCACTGAAAAAGTCCCTTTGATGCTCAAAGGGTACAGTCACTCAAGAAAACTGAGGAGACTATACCTTTTTTTCTGTATTTTTTTCGTAAGCTACGATTTATGCAGGGTCAATAAGACCTTTACAGGACTGTAAAGGTCAGGGAAAAGCACAAGTAGAAAAGAGAAACCATAAGCGATCACGCATAGGATAATAAACGCTCTTTTTTCCCTTTTCAAGGTCTTGTCGATTTTAGGCCATTCGTAAAGCACAATTAAAGCGAGAATCCAAGTAACATTGGCAATCTGAACCCATTTCATTTCATCACTGCCCTTTCATTGCCGGTGGCGGACGTATTCGCCCGGTTTGAGAATTTTTACGTTGAGATCGTATTCCGTCTCGATCTCGGGGAAAATTTCATCCCAGTGATCTTTTTTTGCATACCACTGTTTTGGATATTTCCTGTAGATAGCCTCGGCATATCCGAGTACATCTGTTTTAAATTTCTGTTGACTTTGCTTAACGACCTGCTCCAGACGTTTTTGTAAATCTTCCTTCAATTTCTTTTCAAGCATTTCGGTGACATCCGGTTTAGGGATTTGCAGATTTGTTGCATTTTGAACCACATCGACAGACGATAATGTCTTTACGGTCATCTTCCATTCGCCGTTTTCAATCCGAGGCAGTAATTCTGTCCGGGCATGGAGAGTTTTAAAAGACACAGAACCTTTTTCATCGTCTAGGACAATCGTTATCATCGGGTTTTCGATTTTATTGCGAAACCACATAAGACCGCGAGTCGTTTCGACATCAATCTCACCTACTATGCGATCTTTTTTTAAAATAGAAGTGCCGACTATTGCGGGGGTCATAGAATTACTTGCTTTCTGATCTGGTTCCATCATGCGAATTTTGGGTATGACAGCGGATTGTCCCTTATCCTCCTGCATCTGCAAGAAGTAATTTAAATCAATGGCCGGCACAACCAGCTTTTTAGAAATTCCACTCAGTGTCTCCACGCTGCTCTTTTCTAGCTCGGTTTTGGAAGACAATATTTGATCTACGGAATCTTCGCTGATAAACAATTTATTGCGAAGCCGGGTGTCCGGGACCCGTGCAAGAAAATCGAGCTGATCGCGGACGCCGTTTTCTTTAGCAAACTTCTCGTTGATGATGAATACGTACATCTGCCCAAAAAACAGCTTTCTCGGGCTTTTAATTTGAAGCTTGGATAAAGCATCGGCGGTGTTAACCCCGTCGGCCCAGAGAATGGACGTGCTGCCGAGTGATTCATTTGAATCTTTTTTGGAAGATGGAACGTGGATTTGGACAGTAAATCGAATTCTATTGTCGTCAGCTTTGTCTATACCTCCCCCCGTAACGATAGCCAATTGATTAAGTTCATTGGAATTCCAGCAGCCCGTAAGAAAAATGAGGGTAAGGAATATCGACGTAAGGAGAATGATGTACCTAATCGAATTCATCGTTTCACTCTCATAGCATGTTTTCTTGTCAGAAAAAAGGAGACGATCAACATAAGCAAAGGGATGGCGGTTTGGAATGTAGTTAAATAATAAGGAAACAATGTAGCTAAAAAATGGTTCAATTCAATTCTATTTTTTACAACCAACTGGGCAAGAAATACGAGCGTGAAATAAAGTGGAAGCACAATCGGACGATAATCGGACAATTTCAGCCACTGTGCGATACCTAAAGACAAAACATATCCGAATATAGCGATTTTAATACAAGATCCGCTCACCCAAATGCCGATACCAACGGGCTCCATAGATTGGAAGAAATCTGCAATACTAATATACGCTATAGTAGACATCAAAGGATCGACCACTTTACCTGTAATGCTTCCGAATACGAGAAGAGTTGTCAAATTAACCAAACACATAGTTAAAGTCACGGCCAGTACAGAAATATTTGCCCATTTCTTCGCTTTATCCGGGTCTTTTACGTAGGGTAACATAAACAAAAGCAGGCTAAATTCTGAAAACCATCCCTGCACAATCAATGCCCCATTAACCGAAGGTTGTAACCCATTGGCAAAAATCGGCAACATACGCTCAATATCCCAATCCGGACTGATCATAAGTGTCAATAATATAAGGAAAAAGATTATAGGTATAACACAAATTTGCGCCATCCGGCCTATAACCTCCAATCCGCTGCGTACGGTAAACGCGCAAATGATAAGCAGACTGCCGATGATTACGGGCATAGGAGTCAGGGACAGAGCTCTGCCTACAGTAAGTTCCGTATACTCCCGTATCATGATGCCCAGATTGAAGGTTAAAAAGAGTAAATACAGCAGACCGATAAATTTTCCTAGTAAGGTTCCGAATATTTGCTCCATCATTTGGATCAATGTAGCCCCGGGATACTGATTATGCAGCCGAAAGGATATCCAAACGGTAAAATAGCCTAGAACGGATGCCCAAATGGGTGAGATCCACATATCCCGTTCCGCTAGTTTGCCAACGAGTGCAGGAATCGAAAGAAGCACTGTTGCCAAAACTGCGGGGTACATGATCAGCGACATTTGATATGCTGATATTTTTCCTTTTTCCATAATGGCCTCCCTTTTATTTTGAATCATCATCCTGTGGAGTTGGACCCGGTTTCGGCGAGGCATGTCTGAATGTACGGATGTCTCCAGTCAAGTGCGGCCTTTTATTCATGGCCCACCAAGGTGCTCGAATCAACTGGTCTTTAAGATCCTCTCTAATGGTCGGCGCGATACCTGACAAGTAGGGTACGCCAAACGATCGCAGTGTGCATAAATGGAGAAGAATCGCCATAATTCCCAGCATGACTCCGACGATCCCAAGAAATCCGGCGAGAATCATGATGGGAAAACGAAGCACCCGAAGAGTCAACCCGATCGAATAATGGGGAATGACAAAGCTAGCAACACCCGTAATGGCAACCACGATGACCATCGGTGCAGAGACGAGGCCGGCCCGAACCGCCGCATCACCGATCACGATCGCCCCGACAATACTAACGGCAGCGCCTATCTGCTTGGGCAATCGAATGCCTGCTTCACGGAGCGCTTCGAATGCGATTTCCATCATTAACGCTTCTACAATGGTTGGAAACGGAACTAACTCCCGGGATGATGAAAAACTGAACAATAAAGACAGCGGCAGCATTTGTGGGTGAAACGTGACGATTGCAACGTATATGGACGGCAATAAAAGAGATAACGCTATAAAAACGTAACGCAAGATACGTACGATGGAGCCAACAAACCACCGGGAATAATAATCCTCCGCCGATTGTATTAAGGAGAATACGGTAATTGGAGCAATCAGAACAAAAGGCGTTCCGTCGATAAGAATCGCTACACGTCCCTCAAGTAAGGAGGCGCAAACAACATCAGCTCTTTCGGTCTCTAGAATTTGCGGAAATGGGGAATAGGGGTTATCTTCAATTAATTCCTCAATATACGAGCTCTCCAATACAGCGTCTAAATTGATTTTACGAAGCCGATTCGTGACTTCTTCAATCAAGTTTGGTTCTGCGATTCCTTTATGGTACGCTAAAAAAATTTGAGTCTGCGTTTCAGTCCCCAGTTTGAACGGCTGAAATTTGAGGTTCGGAGTCTTTATTCGACGGCGAAGCAGCATCATATTAACACTTATGCTTTCTGTAAACCCTTCGCGCGGACCCCTTACGACAGATTCCGATTGCGGTTCTTCAATCGAGCGTTTCTCCCATTTTGCCAGTCCTAAAACCACTGCCCGCGGTTCATGATCGAAGAATAATACGGGATTTCCCGATAAAATTTCAGAAACGGCTTTATGCATCATGGAAACAATTGTAAGATCAGCAATGGACAGCTTTTCTTCGAGAAGCAGTTCAATGCTAGTTTCTTCAGTCTCTTTCATCTGCATTAAGGGCAACAATACATGTGTATCCAACAAATCCGTATCGCTTAATCCGTCGAGGTAGACGAGCAGCGCTTGTTGGACCCCCTTGATTTTAAAGGCTCTGAATATAACATCCGGACAATTTGCGAAAATCACTTTGATATTCATTTCGTTTTCTTCCAAATGCTCTTTTATTGAGTCATCGGCTTGCTGCGACGGTAAGAAATCTTGTATAGGTTTGTTATTATGCGATTGCTTCCAAAAGGCTCCGTGAAAAATCCTTTTAAAGAGTGGCATAGGCTACCTCACAAATCTTTAATTAACTTTGATAATTATAATAACCAGTATTTATCATTTGCATACATTTTCGGAACTCGCCGAGAAAGGCTGCAAATCCTGCCTGAGTTCATTTCGAAGGAAGCGTTCCAGCTTGCAGGAGAAGATGGATGGCAACAAGCACTAGCCCGGGGCGTATCTGCTGAGGGGCTTGATTGTACGTGGGGAATGCCGAAAAACCATCGGCACCTACTACTCCATGATGGGAAACGTTAAGCATAGCGGAAGGAAAAAGCTCAAGTACGTCACTAACCGCTGCGGCAATCGTGACCCGGACGAAGGAGTGCAAAAACCTCTAGCTTCGCCGATAATACATCGATAGTTACGTCATTTCCCAACTCCAGTGCTACGCTGCTTGCAACTGTGACTATAACAGAAAAAGCAGCCATCACAGAGGAATCTCTGCGACAACTGCTTCCTTAGTTGGGAGCCCACCTTGCGGTCCCCGTTGTGGATGGATCGGCTACACTTAGTTGGACAACAAAAACGAGGGCTTGTAGAATAAACCTATTACGCTAAGGAGCGGATTATCTACAATGCCAAATCAACGACGTACCTTTACAACAGAGTTCAAAAAACAAATGGTTCAGTTATACGAGAACGGCAAAACCAGAGCAGCCCTTGTGGAGGAATATGGGCTCACAGCCTCAGCTCTGGATCGCTGGATCAAACAGGCTCAGACAACAGGTTCCTTTTCCGAGAAGGACAATCGCTCTGCGGAAGAGAATGAACTCATTGCTTTACGCAAAGAAAACCAACGCCTCAAAATGGAGGTCGATATTCTAAAGTAAGCCGCGCTGATCATGGCACGAAAGTAGCTATCATCCAGAACAATCGTGATAAATACTCGGTATCAGTAATGTGTGACGTCCTGCAAATCGCAAGAAGTACGTTTTACTACGAAGCCAAAGAACAGGCAACCGAAGACGATGTAACCGAAGCGGTTGTGGATATCTTCCACAAGAACCGAAAAGCCTATGGCACGCGCAAGATCAAAGTCAAGCTCCATGAGCGCGGATTCGTCGTCTCCAGGTGGCGGATCGGTCGAATCATGTAAGAACATGGACTCGTTTCAACCTACACGGTGGCACAATATAAGCCCCATAAAATCGCCTGTAATGAAGCGGCTACAGCCAATACACTGAACCGCGAGTTCACCCAAACGGAAAGCAAACGCTTCGTTGTCAGTGACCTGACCTATGTGAAAGTCCAGAACCAATGGCACTATATTTGCGTGCTGGTGGACCTGTTTAATCGAGAGATCATCGGTCATAGTGCAGGTCCTCGGAAGGACGCTGCTCTGATTTCTCGCGCTTTTGCGACGGTGGAGGGCGATTTACGCGACATC
>NZ_JAFFQR010000105.1:179512-406427 GCF_020736845.1 Paenibacillus farraposensis | reverse complement strand
ATGAAAAGATGGACGAGCTTCTGGAAACCTTTGAGATCGGTCGTTCTCTGAGCATGAAAGGCTGTCCCTACGATAACGCTGTGGCAGAAGCTACGTTCAAAGTCATGAAGACAGAGTTTGTGTATCAGATGAATTTTCAGAGCCTTCGTCATCTGGAACTGGAGCTGTTTGATTATGTGAATTGGTATAACCATCATCGAATCCATGGAACCCTGGAGTACATGATCCCAGTTCACTATCGTCATGCAGCCCTTAAAAAAGTTGTCTGATTTACTGTTGACAATCCAACCCGGCTGGGTTACTGGCGTATCGCCGGAAACGCGATATTACAACGCTCTGTTACAAACGAAAAGCTTGCACAGGCAGGATATTATGACTTCCCTGCACAGTACGAGCGTCTTCGCCAACTGCACTTAAACGGTTGAACCGCCGTATACCGAACGGTACGTACGGTGGTGTGAGAGGTCGGCTGCTCAATTAATGGGTAGCCTCCTACTCGATTTTGTGGGTTCATTGCAGGGTACATTGCGGTTGAAATGCCTTGCTGTGACTGGGTTCGTACGGTGTGCTGTTGATGTAACCAGTGACTGTCACTGATGGTATGCAGGGTGCTACCGTATCTTGGGATGGTAAGACTAATACGGCTACAGTTACAAAATAAATAAACACCCTACTGGCATTTAGCTGGTAGGGTGTTTATTGTGTTTATAAAGAAAGGTCTTGCTTTTAGACGCTGAGTATGGCGCTCAAAAAAATTTTATTTACTAAGGTCAACGTGATTTATTACGTCTCAAAAACATCATAAGAAGTACACAAAAATACAATGTAAAAGCAACAATAATCCACCACTGAGGGTCAAATATATACAGAATGACTCCTATAAGCAGGACTGTTTCTGTTATTGCAATCCTTACGTTTAGCATTGTTTTTTTGCTCACTCTTGCTTCCAACTTAGGAAGCAATATGAGGGCAATTGCAGTCAATGCAGCAAAAAAAATTGAAGTAAATGAATTATAAATAAATACCAGCTCCCTTTTTGATTATGTACATCTCCTGTGCCGTTAGGGGCTGCTGAAGAGAGACATTAATTACTTGTGATGGACCATCCTGTCCACATCAGGTTAACCGTAATTCCTCTGCCTTTATCTTGGATCTTAAGGACTTGTGCAAGAAGCCCTGCTCCTGCCCCGAAAATCGCCCCGCCTAGTGCTGGGCCTTGCCCACCCGGAATAGTGGATAAAAGCAGGGATAGAAATCCAGCGGCAGAGCCAGACGCTTCCATAGCTGCTATCTGGTTTTGTGTTTCTGAGTGAGATAGGGTTATAGCAACACCCCATGGATAAACATTACTAAAAGCATTTGTGCTGAATTGGTTATTGTAATGGCTATTTCCTTTTGCGGTTACTGTGATATCTCCAGTCGCTGTACTTAAATATCCTGCTTTGATTTCGGTATTTATTTGTTCAAAAGCCTTCGCAAGTTTATCATACTTTTCTTCGCCAACAACGTCCTTGGCTTTTGTATCCAGTGTGTAAAGCCCGTCTTCCCCTAAGATGATGTAAGGTTCAATCTTTGCTGCTGCTGCGGCAATTTCGTCAGCATTAATCACTGTCGGTTGCCCTTTTTGTTCTAATGTACTGCTTGAACCGTTGCTGTCAACTGATGGAGTGGCAAATGCTGCAACAGGCGCTACCACAGTGAGAGCTAAGACACTTGTAAGGATAATTGCTGTCTTCTTCATTTTCAATACAGACACTTCCTTTTCCATGATATGGAATACTTAAACATTATACCACTTAAAAAGGAATTTTTTTGTATTAAGATATAATAAAAATGGAAATTGATTCTTTGGAACTGCTTATTCTACAGAACTCGACATCTTGCTCTAAATAAATTAACGACTCCTTTAAGAAGTCGTTAATTACAGTAATATTTATGATTAGAATATTCCGTGACTATTAGGAGTGATTTGGCCAGTTACCGCATTAATGGGTGGTGTGAGGATGATTAAACTTAATACGATTGTCAAAGTAAGAAATACCTTTTTCATTTTTCAGTTCCCCTTCCAGAATTTTTTTAAATAGCAGGGCGTAACTGTCAAGCTGAGACGGGGTAGCAAAACCTCTAAACGCCTCGAATAGAGCTATACACCGTTTGAAGTATTTACCATTTTCTATTTTAATGGAGGATTCCAATGCCTGCAACAAGCAATTTAATGCATCGACAAACTTGTCTTTTCTTAGATGGTATAACGCTAAATGATAAGAGTAATCAATGAACTGAAAAATGTTTCCGTAATCCTCCAGTTCGGGAAAAGCAGCACTATACTGACTCATGGCGGCTAACTCATTGTCAATGTCCCACCCATACTGTAGGGCTGCTTCAACGATTGAGACATGGGCTGGAAGCCAGTCATCTTCTGGGGAAATTCCCAAGAACCTTATATACTCGGGAATAATATGCTTGTTTCCTTCAAACATTGTTAATTCGTATTGGTTCAGCTTGGCTAAAAGTTTAAAATTCTCTACAACCTCAAGTCCATCCTTATCCAACCCGTTAAACCAACCTAGCTCAGAGTATTTTTCAATGTAGTCTCTGGTGGCTGTGTAATTTTGCATCTTTAGGTGTGCTACACCACACATCAAGTGGCTGTGAAACTACATCTTCAAAACCAAGCAAACCGAACGAGAAGCTTCCTGAAACTGAGGGATGGGTGATCTTAACCAATCTGGTACAAAGTATTATAACCCAAATTATGTTTATAACATGAGTTCAACTGACATGGTTCTAGGAGCAAAAAATGCACCTAAGGGGTTGTCAACAATGGGGGGCGCTACGAGAGCCGATGCTATGGAAGCAGGGAAAGCGTGGGTTGGACCTGGTGCAAAGCCAATAACTAACGGAAATGGTGAGATAATTGGTTACAGCAGTCAGGACGCGTTAAGGGCATTTAGGTTACAATATAAACCGAAGGAAGGCAGAGTAAGGGCTAACTTTACGGAGAATACCCTTAATGAACGAACTAATGGAAAAAAAGAAGTCAAAAACGTTCACGTTGATATAATGGAGGAATAGAATGATTAAACCACAATTAGTCTCATTTACTGTTATTAGCGAAGAGTGGGGGGATGATATCGAAGATTTTGCTGTTGATGTACAAATAGATATCGGGCCATATAATTCAGAAGGTGCTGATACTTTTTCCTTTCGTGTCATAAGTCCAAAGAGACTGGAACAATATCTTGACGGAAATAATGTAGAAATTGGACGGGGAATCTTTATCATGAAAGATTACAATATAGGTGCTATTCAATCTCAGGTAAACCGGCTACTTGATAAATGCCGAGGTGATTCATGGATAGAGGTTGCAATATTATTATCAAGATATTTTCATTGGGAATATGAGGAGTAAAATTTGTTTTAACCTTGATGGGCTTTGTGTCTTTCAAGGTTTCTTTTATTGGTGAGGGCTACCCAGTGCTGAATGAACCCATCATTCAACAAATAACACATATAACCCTTGTAATACCCGTATAAGATTTCTTCATTTCGGTTGTACGCACATAAATGCTTGAATTTCATCCCCTAAATAATGGTTTTCCGTTACAACAAACAGGTTGATTGTGGTCAGATACCACCATGATTGACCTGTTTGTTGTTATCATCGTTTTCTTGCGGGTTTGTTCAAAATTAAATGCAACTTTGCGAATAGATACCCCGATGGATATAGTGTCGAGAGCGTCGCAACTAAATTGTAAGATAGTCCGACCACTAATATTGTCAGGACTTAACTGAACATTTCTCAACGGGAAGGTCATGTGTTAATGGCTAGCCACCTGCCCTCTAATTAAGCCCGAAATTCATGGAAAAATTCGGGAGGGGGCGGCACATGAAAGGGGTCACTATATCCATTGACCGCATTGTCATTGACTTTACAGACGTATATTGGGACTTCTTCAACGAGTTCCACAAACGAATCTGTCATTTCTACGGGGTCAGAATGACGGTGGGGGACAGAGGATTTCAATATCGAATCAGAATCAATACGGGAGAACACTTCATGCATATCTCCTACAAGTTGGTCTTTGCCCCAAAAACTCGTAAGAATACGCTGAGGATTGAAGCCTACCCGAAATCTCTTGTTTACTTTCGTCATTGGCTCGAACAAATTCGAGATTACGCTAATGAAATTTTATTAGTGTGGTGTGATGTAGCTTTCGATATTGGATCGGCTACACTCTTCTAGACAGAAAAATTGTGGTCTAATTTAGTAGACTACAGACCAACCTAGAAGAAACTAACGGATCATGACTAAAAAAGAAAGACGTACCTTTAGCGCTGAATTTAAAGCACAGATGGTTCAGCTCTATCAAAGTGGCAAAGCACGAAAAGATATCATTCAAGAATACGATTTGAATCCTTCATCGTTGGATAAATGGGTGAAACAGAGTTCCACATCTGGGTCCATCAAAGAGAAAGACAACCGATTATGAAGGAATACGTGTTGGTTTCCTCGTATACGGTCGCTCAGTACAACCCTCATCCCACGAGATGCAATGAAGCCAAGCAAGCGAATGTACTTGACCGCAAATTTGAACAAGAGCAGGAGTTATCTGTCGTCGTAAGCGGATCTGACATACGTCCGAGTATGTTCATATTGGAACTACGTATGCTTCTTTGTAGATCTGTTTAACCACGAGATTATCGGCTACAGTGCAGTCCCCCACATGGATGCCAAGCTGGTTTACCGTGCTTTGAATTCAATTAAGGGCAACCTGAATGACATTCAGCTCTTCCATACCGACTGAGGTAATAAATTCAAGAATAAGCTCATTGACGATGCGCTGGAGGCTTTTCAGATTGAGCGTTCTTTGAGCATGAAAGGCTGTCCTTATGACAATCCCGTTGCAGAAGCCACTTTTAAAATTTTCAAAACGGAGTTTGTAAAGAAACGTCATTTTGAAAGTCTTGCTGAGCTAACCACAGAATTACATGACTATGTACACTGGTTTAACCATATTCGGATTCACGGTTTTCTGGATTACTTGAGTCCGGCTGAGTTCAAGCAGAGGCACCACAAAAAAATTGTCTAGTTTAGTGTTGACAATCCAGAGAATCACACTTTCCGTTGACAACAAAAGTTAGCGGAAAGTGTTTTTTCTTATCATGTCAAAAATTGAATTCTTACATTAGTTGCATAATATATTGACAGATGGTTAATTATGGTGAAAAATGAATTATGTTTTAAAAAACTGGCAGAGGTACCGTAGTAGTCGGAGATTGGGAAAGCCAACAACACTTATATCGAGAAACATAGGACATATGGTTCGGTTACGAAAAGTAAAAGAGATCGGCATGCCGATCCCTAATAGCTCTTTTCAATTGGTTTGGTTTCGCCGGTACGGGGATTGAACGGCATAGGTTCACCAAGTTCTTCGAACTTAACGATCTTGTGCTTAACCCCCTGATTCTCCAGAGCTTTCAAAAGATCTTCTGGGGTTTCTGTTATAACTACACCTGGAAGGTTCGATCACCAATATTTTCCTGAAGATACTGTTATGACTAATCAACTGGCGTGAATGGTGTCTGGGCTCACAGACAGTGACAGATCGTTATTTAAAACCCTTGAGACTGTTGCGGCAGACACACCCGCTTCGCGGGCAATGTCTTTAATAGTTGCCAAAAGAGTTCACGCCTTTTTAGTTAATGTTTTTACTAAAAATCGACTTTATCCTAACACATCCCATTCAACCTTTCAAGATGACAATTGAATATAATAAGATTGCTTTTGATCTACTAGTGTTTTGAAGAGACATTAATTAAAACGTTTACTTTTAATTAATGTAATCAATTATGTGTCCATTGAGATTAAACACAATCCGATAGGAATGAATATTCACTTCTATCGTTGAATAACAATTAAGAGTTTTTACAAAATAAAACCACCAATGGAGGTTTTGTATATGACAACTATTCCACAACCTAAAACTTTTGGTCCACTCGGCAATTTGCCTCTAATTGATAAGGACCGGCTCGTACAATCATTCATGAAGCACGCTGATGAATATGGACCTATTTTTCGTACGGATCTTCCCTCGGGAAGCATCATATTTATTTCCGGACACGATCTCGTTGCCGATGCTTGCGATGAATCGCGTTTTGATAAAAATATATCTCCATCCTTAAGGAAGATTCGTCCCTTATTAGGTGACGGCTTGTTCACAGCTGGAACACAAGAACCAAATTGGCAGAAGGCACACAATATTTTACTACCAAGCTTCAGTCAAACCGCATTGCGCGGATATCATGGCATGATGGTGGACATTGCAGTACAACTCATTCAAAAATGGACGCGATTAAACCCGGATGAGAGTGTAGATGTTCCAGAAGACATGACTCGTCTTACTTTAGATACCATTGGTTTATGTGGATTCAATTACCGCTTTAACAGCTTTTACCGGGAGCAGCCGCATCCATTCATTATATGCATGGTTCGGGTACTGGGTGAGGCCATGAGCCAACTGCAACGTCTTGGTATTCAAGATAAGTTAATGGTAGTTACGAAGCGTCAATTCAAGCATGACATTCAAACCATGTTTTCTTTGGTAGATAAAATCATTGCAGAAAGGAAAGCTGCCGATCAGCAAGGTAAAGACGATTTACTTGCACATATGTTAAACGGTGTAGACCCTGCAACAGGCGAAAAATTGGATGATGAGAACATAAGGTACCAAATTATTACGTTTCTGATTGCTGGGCATGAAACCACGAGTGGGTTACTGTCCTTCGCTTTGTATTACCTGTTGAAAAATCCGGATAAATTAAAGAAGGCTTATGAAGAAGTGGATCGCGTTCTGAAAGAACCGATTCCAAGTTATTCGCAAGTACGGGAATTAAAATATATTCGAATGATCTTGAACGAAGCCCTGAGACTTTGGCCAACTGCCCCAACTTTTTCCTTGTATGCAGAGGAGGATATGGTCTTAGCCGATAAATACCCTATAAAGAAAGGGGAGACGGTAACTGTTCTCATCCCAAAACTTCATCGTGATACCGAAGTGTGGGGGGATGATGTAGAGGAATTCCGTCCGGAAAGATTCGTGGATCCTGGCCAAATTCCTCACCATGCCTATAAGCCTTTCGGAAATGGCCAGCGTGCATGTATTGGACAGCAATTTGCACTTCACGAAGCAACTCTTGTTCTTGGTATGGTGCTCAGACAATTTGAAATTATCGATCATACGAATTATCAGCTTAAAGTGAAGGAAACCTTAACCTTAAAGCCAGAAGATTTCACGATGAGGGTTCGCCCCCGTGGAACGCAGACTCATTTAAGTTTCACTGCAATGCCAATAGCGGAACCGGTGAAACAAGAAAAACCGACAGGAATGCCAGTGATTGAAGCTCATAACACACCTCTTCTCGTACTTTATGGGTCAAATATGGGGACTGCGGAAGGTATAGCACGGGATCTTGCGGAAACAGCTCGATTTCAGGGATTCCTTAGCGAAGTCAAGCCATTGAACGACAGTGTCGGCAAACTGCCCAAAGAGGGGCATGTCATTATTGTATCAGCCTCGTATAATGGAAAGCCGCCGAGTAATGCTCGTGAGTTTGTACAATGGCTAGAAAAAGTAGATCCCGGGGAACTGAATGGTGTCAGATATTCGGTATTCGGATGCGGCGACCATAATTGGGCCAGCACGTACCAGCACGTACCACGATTTATAGACGATCAGCTAAAGGCTAAAGGGGCAACACGTGTTGCAATCCGTGGAGAAGCGGATGCAAGTGGAGATTTTGAACAACAGGTTGAGGCGTGGGGTGAGAATCTGTGGGCTGAATTGCTTAGTTCGCTAGGTCTCAAGACCAGCGATGTTTCGCAGCGGGAACGGAACACGCTGAGTATACAGTTCGTCAGCGGACTAAAGGGAACTCCTGTCGCAACTAACTATAATGCGTTTTTGGCCTCAATGACGGAGAACAGAGAACTGCAGGGTGAAGGCAGCGATCGAAGCACGCGTCATATTGAGATTACGCTGCCGCATGGCGTGACTTATCAGGAGGGTGATCACCTGGGAATCATTCCAGAAAACGACCCTGTGTTGATTGAGCGTGTACTTAGGCGTTACGGACTGAATAGCGGCGATTATGTTGTTATTAGCGCTAGCGGCCGCAGTGCTGTCCACTTGCCGGTTGATCGTCCGATCAGCGTGCACGATTTGTTGAGTCACTGCATTGAACTACAAGAAGCGACTACTCGTGCGCAGCTTCGTGAACTTGCAGCATTCACAGTGTGTCCTCCTCATAAAAAAGAGTTGGAAGCTCTTTTACAGGAGGATGCTTATAAGGAAAATGTGCTGCAGAAACGTTTGACGATGCTGGATCTATTAGAGCGGTATATCGCTTGTGAGCTTCCGTTTGAAAGATTTGTTGAACTGCTTCCACCGCTTAGACCGCGTTACTATTCCATCTCCAGTTCTTCGAAGGTGCAAAGTGATTCGGTTAGCATTACTGTTGAAGTCGTTAGGGGTCCTGCCTATAGTGGGCTTGGCGAGTACCGCGGCGTTGCCTCCAATTATTTGGCGAGCCGCAAGTCTGGAGATTCTGTTATGGTGTTCGTGAATACACCTGATTCCGGATTTCATTTGCCGGAAAATTCAGAAACACCTATGATCATGGTCGGACCCGGTACTGGATTCGCCCCGTTCAGAGGGTTTCTAGAGGCCCGTCAAGCCTTGAAAAATGAAGGTAAACCACTGGGGGAGGCACATCTTTATTTTGGCTGCCGAAATGAACTGGACCACATTTATCGTGAGGAAATGGAGCATATTCAGCGACAGGGCATTGTTACGATACACACGGCATATTCCCGAAAAGATGGTACACCAAAAACATACGTTCAACATTTGATGAAGGCTAACTCGGAGGAAATCATTAGACTTTTGGATCAGGGTGGGAGACTATATATTTGCGGCGATGGAAGTAGGATGGCTCCAGATGTAGAGGCGTGTTTACAAGAAGCATATCAAGAAGTTCACGCGGTAAGTAAACAAGAAGCTCAAAAGTGGCTGGAAAAGCTTCAAAACGACGGGCGATATGCCAAGGACGTATGGGCGAGTATTTAGTTTGTTATGTATTCGGCATTCGGAAGGGTGGCAAGCATATTCCGACGGATACGATAGTTGATACAGAAACCAAAAAGAAAGCCCGTAATCCTTAGCACAGGAAACCGGCTTTCTTTTTGATGAAAATTGTCTTATTAGTGCAGGTTGAATCCTTATTGAGTCCATCGGGGTAGGGAATTCCATCACGAGGAAATGATTCGAAGTTATTTCTATATCATTTTAAGACTGTATATATTAATATTATTAGAGATAGCCATATAAGTTACGGAGTTATAAGATCTTTTGGGTTAAAGACTAATTCATTTTCAGATCAAATCGATACTAGATTTATTTCTAGTGAAGGTATAGGAGATCAAACCAATACAGTCGATTTGATGTTGGAAGATATCACTAGTTTAATTTGAATGAATATGGTCTTTGCATCAACCTTCATTCGTGCGCTTAATTCAGTTTTGGTCAGGCCACGATAATGCCTAGCCTTTTTAATTTTCTCCCTAATAGTGCCCTAAGGCATCTCCTCAAAGCAACCAAGATAAGATATCGGCTGCCTCAGCAACTCAGATAGATCGCGGAGCGTTTTAGACTTCGCGGGATTAATATCTCTCTCGATTCTGCTAAGTGCTACCTCTGATATGCCAGCTTTGGCTGCCAGCTCTTTAATTGTAATTACGAAGCATCCGATGATACCTAATTCGTGCTTCAGATGTGTTGATCCCAGCAGATAGTTCATTCGGAAAAAGCCTTGTCTCTTTTGTGATATACAGTCCCAAGGTATTATCTACATAGTTGAGCATGGAGTATCAGGAGTACCGATCATGCCTAAGTATCCCTGCCATCTTTGGCAGCTCCTTGTAATTAATCATGCGATTACGTCCATGACCCTTGGCGTAGTAAAGCGCTTCGTCTGCTTTTGTGATCAGTTCCTCTGGGACATTGTTGCCATCAGGATAGCAGGTTGCGACACCAATACTAACCGTGACCACACTTTTCATGCGTGTTCCGTTATGAAAGATTGCGGTGTTTTCTATGGCCGATCTCAGATTTTCGGCAAGTTGTGCTGCTCGCTTGGCATTTGTATCCGGCAGGATAATCGTAAATTCTTCCCCTCCGTAACGGGCAATTGTAGCTGATGTATGATTGATGGTTTTTTTAGCGATAGCCGTCACTTTGCGCAAGCAATCGTCCCCGGCCTGGTGTCCGTATAGATCGTTGTAAGCTTTAAAATGATCAATATCAAAGAAAATGAGCGACAATTCTTTCTTATTTTGCGCTGCTTTTTTCCATTCCTGCTTAAGCATTTCATCAAAAAAACGGCGGTTTGCAATTTTGGTTAGTCCATCCAACAAGGAAAGCTGCTTCAATTGCTCTTCCATTTTCTTTCTTTCGGAAATATCCGTAGCAATCCCAATGACTCCAACCGTTTTCCCGTCCAGTAAAAGCGGCGACAATGTTAGCAATACCGTTATTCGGGCACCATCCTTCCGAATACATGACCATTCTCTTCCTTCAGATACATGTTCTGCTGCGCCGTAAAAAAACACATCTAATCCTTGTATGGTTTTACCTGTTTTTTGGGACAGCTCTTTCCCATAAACCTCGACTTCATTCGGGTCAAGAAAGATCAGCGGAGATTCCTTGCCAACCAGCTCGTCCGCGCGGTAGCCAAGCATTTTCTCTGTTCCCTTATTGGCATGCGTGAGCTGTCCCTCCCAACCGATGGCTATAATAGCTGTACCTACTGCGGATTCAAAAATCGCTTCTTGAAGTGCATGTAGGGAACGGTATTTTCGCTCGCTGTACTCTAATTGTTTAGTTAGTTGATTCGTTGTAGAAAAGAAGGCAATTAACGATGCTGCGAAGAGTCCGCCCAAACCGACAAGCGCTAAATAGGAGAAGGTATCCTTTTTAATGCCCCTCGTGAGCGACAGGATCGTAATGATCGTCATACTCAGTAATACCGAGAGCAACCAGCGGTGCCTATAACATTTAACAACCTGCATAATGATCCCACTGCCGATGGCAGCTAATGTAATCGATAATAATGGCGTCATGCTGGCAGGCGAAGATGTAAAGGTCCCCACTAATGTTATCCGGCCCAACACAAAGAATAGAGCAGTCACTAAAGAAGCGGTCAGCCCCCCAAAATAAGCGGAACTGATGACAACGATATGGCGGAAATCGATAAAGGATGTTTCATTTATTTGATAACTGAACAGCAGAAGAAGGAGAGCACAACAGCCGTGCGTGATCCCGATCAGCAGCTTAAATCGCAAGGTACGATGGTCTTCCATTAAGTAGCGCCGGAATAAATGGTTGAAGAGAAAAAAGAACGCCGTTAACAAGGCGAAATTCGCAATCATATCTCTTAACATAGATAGTCCTTCCATACATGTTTGTATATCGTGATGTGATGTTATATTTGTTCCGGCTATTATTCTTCATCACGCATGATATAAGTATAATGGGAAACAGAAATAAAAGTAAGCAGAAATTCCATAAATAAACTGAGGTTAGCCATTGGATCTTCCTATCAAAATCATAATAAATATGCAATTGAACGCTCATTGTCTTCGCATTATACTGAATCGTACGCTAAATGGCAGCCATGATACGGGTAGGAACAGAGTGATTCGAGGAGTGAAAAAGATGCATATTCATTTTATTGTCCATGAATTATTTGAGGGGCCAGGCGCGCTTAAGACATGGGCTGAGGCTAGAGGCTTCAGCACCGGGTATTCAAAAGTTTACGCAGGTGAGGCACTTCCGCTTGCCGTTGAGGAAATGGATCTATTGGTTGTGCTGGGCGGCCCGCAAAGTCCGAGTACAACGACTGAAGAATGCAGTCATTTTGATGCTACGGCAGAAATCAATCTGATAGATCGGTGTATAAAAGCTGGAAAAGCTGTATTGGGCATTTGTTTGGGAGCACAACTCATCGGGGAAGCTCTGGGTGCACCATTTGAACATAGTCCCAACAAGGAAATAGGCTGCTTTCCTATAACTCTGACAGAAGAAGGCAAGCGGAATCGCAAATTCTCTCATTTCGGGGATACCCTCCTTGTTGGGCATTGGCACAATGATATGCCTGGATTAACTGAAGATTGCAGCATCATAGCCTATAGTGAGGGTTGTCCGCGGCAGATTATCCAATATCAGGAACTGGTCTATGGTTTCCAATGCCATATGGAGTTTAATAATGAACTGATGGAGCTTCTAATCGAGCATTCGGCAGCAGAACTTTCCGAGTTTTCTGATCACGTTTTTGTTCGGCAGCCAGAACAGCTAATGAATAATAACTTTAAGGAAATGAATGAGAAATTATTTTTGTTTTTGGACGAGCTTGTTAGCAACTTATCAAAATGATCGAGTAGATGACCGATTTGCTCTCCGTGTTTAAAACTGGAGATTTTCCTTCAAAATCTCCAATCCTCTTTTTAATTCCTCCCAAGAAAGTGTAGACGAAAGAGCTATTCCCAAGTAGTTGTCTTGTGTACTGGCCCCGCTTAGAAAAGGATCTGAGTGAAACACATGAATCCCTTTGTTCAGAAGGTGATTCTCGACGTGTGTTGAACTAACATTGTCCGGTAAGGGAAGCCATCTATAAAAGCTTAGCGGATGACCAATGTGGAGAGGCTGCGGGAATAGCTCTGTAAATTTTTCGCACGAATAAGCCAATTAATAGACTCCCCGTTAAAAATACGATTTTTATTTTTATCACGCTGTAAATTAGGAACTAATCCCTAGCGGGTTCGGTAAAGTGATATAGGCGTGAGCTTTTTTCGATACACTACTCGTTGTGGATTTTAAGGGAATTTTTCCTATTCTATTGAAACTAGAATAAAAAATTTCAATGCACCTTTGTGTTAAAGTTATATCATAACCTCACAATTCGACATATATCATTCTTAACTAGGGAGGGAAAGAGTAATAAAATGTAAAAATATGAAGTTGGACGGACAGAAAACAATATTTTCCTGCGTATAAATAGATAACCTGTCGAAGTTTGTCCAGTTTCAAAGAAAGGCGGTGACATTGCTAGAACAATTTTGCAGAAAGATATGCAGGTAAACCATTATATTTGCCATATTTTGGTCCAGTCAGACGCGGCTTTAGAGGACTTATCCGGAGGCGCGCCATGTTCACCAAGATTACCAAAACGTAGTAGCGGCTATGCAAGTTCTATGATATGGCTTATCTGAAAGTTCCCGTGTATATGGGCTTCCATCTAGACTAAGGGTTCGAAATGCAGGCTAGGTTAATAGAACGCATAGCAGAGCTGTACGATTACACATTTGTGAACAAGAAGCCGGTAACGGTTAGCGAAGAATACTGCCTCGATCCAAGCAAATGAATCAGGGCGGTGTGAATCGGCTGTTGCGACGGTTGACGATCCGGGCTATTTCTGGATTTCGCACGGAGAAGAGTGTGTAGTCAGCCGGATACTTGGAGCTTCGACTGGCGAAATTCAAGCGCGTATCAACAAAACGACTGGACGACCTACAATGTGGCAGATGAATACTCCTATGATCCTACAAAGAATTAATTTGCGGATTGGAGTAAGGTGACGCTGTACCAGAACGATAAGCTCGTTCGGAGTCAGATGCCTTAAAGCCTGACGGAGCGGCAAGCGGCACCCGTATGGGTGCCGCTCTTATCAAATTTAAAGGAGGAAAGCGGCATGAAGGCAAGAAATAGTAGGACTGGCATTTTATCTAAACGTTCCAAATGGCTGCCGATCTTTATGGCATGCACGATCATAGTAGGAGGGGGATTACCGTCTTCAAGTATAGTTCACGGTCAAACGGCAAAGACCGTTACCATTAAAGTTGATACATCCAAGGATCGTAAGCCTATTAGTCCTTATATTTACGGTACGAATCAGGACTTGGCAGGCGATGAAAATATGGCTGCTAGACGACTTGGTGGCAATCGGATGACCGGTTACAACTGGGAAAACAATATGTCCAATGCAGGAAGCGATTGGCAGCAATCCAGCGATAACTATTTATGCACTAATGGCGGCCTGACAAAAGCTGAATGCGAAAAGCCGGGAGCGGTGGCAACTTCGTTTCATGATCAATCGCAGAAGCTTGGCTCCTATTCTTTAGTCACGCTGCCGATGGCCGGTTATGTGGCCAAGGATGGAAACGGAAGTGTACAGGAAAGCGAAAAGGCCCCTTCCGCTCGTTGGAATCAGGTCGTAAATGCCAAGAAAGCGCCGTTCCAACTGCAGCCTGATCTGAATGACAATAAGGTTTATGTAGACGAATTCGTCAACTTTTTGGTGAACAAGTACGGCACTGCTTCAACCAAGACGGGCGTGAAAGGATACTCGCTCGACAACGAACCAGCTCTCTGGTCGAATACGCATCCGCGCATTCATAGTGAAAATGTCGGAGCGAAAGAGTTGGTAGACCGGTCGGTAAGTTTATCCAAAGCCGTTAAAGCAGTTGACGCAGGTGCCGAAATTTTTGGCCCGGTTCTTTACGGTTTTGCCGCCTATAAAGATCTGCAATCCGCAACTGACTGGAACTCTGTAAAAGGCAGCTACAGTTGGTACGTGGACTATTACCTGGATCAAATGCGCCGCAGTTCCGAAGCCGAAGGCAAGAGATTGCTGGATGTTTTCGATTTTCACTGGTATCCCGAAGCGATGGGCGGAGGTATACGAATTACGAATGAGGTAGGCAACGACGAAACAAAGAAAGCCAGAATGCAGGCGCCTCGTACTTTGTGGGATCCAACCTACAAGGAAGATAGCTGGATCGCTCAATGGAACAGTGAATTCTTGCCCTTGCTGCCTCGAATGAAGCAGTCGGTGGACAAATATTATCCAGGAACAAAGCTGGCTTTGACCGAGTTTAGCTACGGCGGCGAAAATGATATTTCCGGCGGTATTGCTATGACCGATGTGCTTGGCATTTTGGGCAAAAACGACGTATATATGGCAGACTACTGGAAGTTAAAGGATGGTGTCAACAACTACGTTAGCGCCGCTTACAAACTTTACCGCAATTATGACGGAAAACGCTCTACTTTTGGCGATATCAGCGTTAATGCACAAACGTCGGATATTGTCAATAGCTCAGTTCATGCTTCCGTAACGGATGCATCCAATGAACTGCACATTATTGTCATGAATAAAAGCATGGACAGCGCATTCGACGCCCAATTCGATCTTTCCGGTGATACGACTTACAGTTCCGGTAAAGTATGGGGCTTCGACGAAAATAGCTCGCAAATTAAGCAAGCAGCACCAATCACGCAAATTTCAGGCAATCACTTTACCTATACAGTACCGCCTTTGACGGCTTATCACATCGTGTTAACTGCCGGCAATGGAACGCCTGAGCCGCATGTACCTCCTGTAGATGTTCCTGAAAGCTTTACGCTGAAAGCTGAAGCTGGCGAAACGGCGAAAGTAAAGCTGAGCTGGACAGCGTCGGCGAATGCGGAAAGCTATGAAGTGAAGCGTTCAACGGCTGAAAACGGCGCGTTCGCGACAGTAGCGAGCAATGTATACGGAAACAGCTATACGGACACAGACGTAACGGCAGGCACGACGTACTACTACCAAATCGTAGCGAAGAACGATGCAGGCCAAACGGTTTCGAACACAGCTAGTGCAACGCCGAAAGCGGATGCTCAGCAGCCGACAACGGGGCTGGTGCTCCAGTATCGCGCAGCGGATACAAATGTGAACGACAATCACTTTAAGCCGCATTTCCAAATTTTAAACAAAGGTACAACCTCCGTACCGATCAACGAGCTGAAAATTCGCTACTACTACACGATCGACGGCGACCGCGCACAGATATTCAACTGCGACTATGCAATGCTGGGCTGCTCGAAGCTGAACGGCAAGCTGGTTAAAATGGATAAAGCAGCAACCGGTGCTGATTATTATTTGGAAGTCAGCTTCAATCCGGATGCAGGCGTGTTAGCACCTGGAGCCAGCACGGGCGAAATTCAAACCCGTATTAATAAGACAGACTGGTCGAATTATAACGAAAGTGACGATTACTCGTATAAAGGCACACAAACTTCTTTTGCTGATCATACGAAAGTTACGTTGTATTATAATGGCAAACTTGTTTGGGGAACCGAACCGACAGCGAATTAAGGTAAACCCGAAGCTTCATAGCATTATTATGATGGACGTAAACCCAGCATAATGCAAAAAATGAAGTGATTACAAATTGGAAAGTGGTTGCCAGATGAACAACTTATCTGAAGAATACTTGCCGCAGATTCGCAATGGCGATGAGCAGGCACGGTCGGCTCTGATTGTTCAATACCGACCCTTTATATTGAAGGTTGTTAAACACGTCTGCAAGCGCCAAATTGGATGGAGTGATGATGAAGCAAGTATAGGTTTGATCGCTTTCAATGAAGCTGTCGATCGATACCATATGGAGTATGGAAAAACATTTAATAATTTTGCTTTTCTTATGATCCGCAGACGATTGATCGATGATTTTCGGAAAAAAGTGAAAATTGCCCAAAACGAAGCTGATTGGAAAGACGAAGAGGAAATGCTGTACATTGCAGATAAGATAAGGTCGCTGGATGCTTTTGAAAGACAGGAACGAGCTGCGGCGCTGTCAGGGGAATTGTGCAGCTACGATGAAAGACTCCAGGAATTCGGTGTTTGCCTTCGGGAACTGGAAGATATCATGCCAAGCCATCGGGATACCCGGCAAATGCTGGTGCGGATTGCCCGCCATTTTTGTAATAACCAGGAGTGGCTGAACGACCTTTTTCAAAAAAAAAAGCTTCCCTTGAAAGCAATGACCAAAGAGATCAACGTCAGTAAAAAGACGCTGGAACGCAATCGGAAGTATCTGATATCGCTGATCCTGATTTTCAGCTGCGAGGATTTTACGAGAATCCGCGGGAGCATCTCTTTTACAAGTGTGGAGGAGGAAACGCGGTGCGTAGAGAAGTCGTAGCGAGTTCTTGCTGAAGTGTCCGGGTGACGGCGGTTTTTGCGGCGCTGGGGAGATCACGCTATTTTTATAATAATATAAATACCATCGCTAAAATGAGCAGGGGGATTTAGTATCCCACCTGCTCATTTTTTTTAACATTTTCTACATAAATTTTTACCTAAAGGAAGTGGAAAGAAGCGACACTTTCATATTGAATTTCGAAGCCAGTGAATTTATTAGGATAGAGTATACCTAAGGAAAACTAATCTTGTATCCACCGGAGGGCGTAAGAATGGTGTGGTGACATATGCAATGATGTTTTCAAAAGCGACAAACGATGCCCTTCACACCGTGCTTTTTCTTGTCACAACAAATTTGTCGGTGTTCAGCAGTTGGCAGAGCGACAGGCGGTTTCGCCTACGTATCTATCCAGGATTTTGACCAATTGGTCAAAGCGGGAATGGGGGAGGGACATTTCATTTCGTGATACCATTATGCCATTGAAGGCACAGCCTCTTTGCTTGATTACGTTTTAACCACGGACGGGATGCAATTTTTTTGAAACTATAAAAGATATTAAGAATCTATAAAATCCTTATAACAGTAGTTGGAATTGATGGGTAATGATTTTTTTAATGCAGAGATTTGGGAAAAAGCCTGGAAGGAAGATTCGCATATATCGGTGAACAAAAATGAAGAGGGCTGCATTGATGCGGCGCATGCGTTTGATCAGAAAGCCCCAGCGTTTGACAAAGAGGTCTTTAGTGATGAAGGCAGACGATGAGCCAAGCAAATTATGAATTGGTTGGAGGATCAGGGGATTGCCTTTGAAGGAATTTCCATTTTGGATGTTGGCGCCGCGTCTGTTGGGTTCACTATCCCCTTTGCCGAGCGGGGAGCGAATGTGACAGTCGTAGAACCTTCTCTACCTCTAGTTGAGCTGATGAAAAAACATATTGCACGTATTACAAACGGGAACGTAGAGGTGGTATCCCAACCGTTTGAGAACATCGACATTCAAGCTAAAGGATGGGAAAAAGCTTTTGACCTCGTATTTGTCTCTATGTGCCCGGTTCTTGATAATGGGAAAGTGTAGAGAAAATTCTGGGCTGTGCGCGGGAGTTTTGCTATATGAGTATGTCGGTAGGCCCAGCCGAGCACAGTCTTGCCGATGAGATCTGGCCGCTCGTTACCGGTCAGCTTCGGAAGGACGGGCGTATGGAGATGTCCTACCTGCTCCAGTTGCTATTACTTAAGTGATATGCATACCAGTCACTGATTACACGAGAAATGAAGACAATCGTGTTACCCAAGGCTGCGGTGTTCGAGGAGATAACCAATTATGCTGAAACAATACGGTTTGTCTGTGGATGAGTATACCTACCGGTTCTTCCCTCGTTTCCACCACAATAGCAGCTTCGCCTTATTTATTAAAAATAGCTTAAAAAATCACACCTTTTATTCGACAAAATCTTACATCATTTTCAAATTATCTTAGTTATAATGAACAAGCAAGGCATATTTTTGGTAAATTTTATTTAAATTTAATTATCTTGGGAGAGGGGAGAGAAACAATGTTCGTGTACAAAGGGGGATGAAATAAGGGCCGGTAAAGTAAATGTCACATGCACACGAAAACTGGTGTTCCACATATGAAGGCCGCGGAAATTTGTGTCGGAACGGTACGTTCGTCCGATAAAGTAGATTCGTACCCTTAAGGAAGTGCGAACGATAGGTTTGGTTTGTCTTGGCGCGTTACGGTTGTAGTGCTGAGTTACGAGAGAACGAAACAATTTGACCAAAGGAGTGATGATACATGAAGACCAGCAAACGCTTCCTGGGCGTTTTCCGAACATGCGGAGTCGCGGCGCTTGCAACGGCCATGACATTAAGTTCGGTGTCTTTTTTGGCCGTGCCCGCAAAAGCGGCGGGTGCCGCCAAGTATAACTATGCGGAGGCCCTGCAAAAATCACTGTATTTTTATGATGCAGAGAAGTCCGGCCAGGGCATAACGGGCGGACACTTGGAATGGCGGGGGGACTCCGAGCTTTCGGATTCGCATATTCCTCTGGGAATCAACGGGACGACCACTAACATGACGAATATGTCAGCCAATTTTATCAACAGTAATAAAGCGGTTCTGGACCCTGATGGCAATGGGTCTGTGGATGTCAGCGGAGGTTTTCACGATGCTGGCGACCATGTCAAGTTTGGGTTGCCCCAATCCTATACTGCGTCGACTTTGGGATGGGGATTTTACGAGTTTCGCGATGCGTTCCGCCAGACCGGGCAAGAAGAGCACATGCTGGAAGAGTTAAAATGGTTTTCAGACTATTTGTTAAGATCGACTTTTCGCGACAGCAGCGGTAAGGTGATCGCGTTTAACTACATGGTGGGCAACGGCACGGTGGATCACACATACTGGGGGCCGCCGGAATTACAAGACTCGGCGAAGTATCCCCGTCCGGCTACTTTCGCCACAGCGGAAACGCCGGCCAGCGATCAAGCGGCGGAGGCGGCCGCAGCGCTTGCAATTATGTCGTTAAATATGAAGAACGACGATGCCGAGTATGCATCGACGTGTCTGGAGAACGCGAAGGCACTTTACCGTTTTGCCCAAACCAATAGGGGGCTCGGCAACTCGGACGGGTTTTACAATTCGAGCTTCGACGAAGACGATTTGTCTTGGGCGGCGGTCTGGCTTTATGCTGCGACGAGCGATATGAACTATATCCACGATATCAACGCTACGGGACCGGACGGCATGTATACCGGATATATGAAAAAAATCATCAGAAGTACTTCCGATAGCTGGCAAAACATCTGGGTACACAGTTGGGATACCGTATGGGGCGGCGTTTTCATGAAATTAGCCACCTTGTTTCCAGACAATCCGGACTTTGATTATTTTGCCCGTTGGAATCTGGAATACTGGTCCGGTGGTAAAATCCAGCACAAGGACCCTAGCGATAAGACCTATCTGAAGCAGAGTCCCGATGGATTCGGGGCTATTAGCACGTGGGGGTCCGCCCGGTATAATGCGGCTGCCCAGCTTTGCGCGCTCGTGTACAGCAAATATACGGGTCGGACCGACTTTGCGGATTGGGCGAAAAGCCAAATGGACTATATCATGGGGGACAACCCGATGGGGTATTCCTATATCGTTGGATTTCCAACTCCGCAGCAATCGGCTAAACATCCACATCATCGTGCGGCCCATGGCTCCAAAACGAACAACATGACCACTCCGGCAGAGCATCGGCACGTTCTCTGGGGAGCTCTTGTAGGCGGCCCGGATTCGGACGATGTCCATAATGATGTGACGACCGACTATGTATACAATGAAGTGGCGATTGACTATAACGCAGGCCTTGTCGGGGCATTGGCCGGGCTTTATCTGCAATATGGCCAGGGGCAACAGCCGTTGGCGGATTTTCCGCCAAAAGAAGAGAAAACGGACGAATATTATGCGGAAACCAAGCTGGAGCAGGAAAATGCTGAACGTTCGCAGGTTACACTCACCGTTCACAATGAATCTGTTCATCCTCCGCACTTCGAAACGGGAATGGCCGCGAGATATTACTTCTCGATCAGCGAATTGCTGGCTGCTGGACAAAGCATTAACGACGTATCTTTGGAAATCTATTATGATGAACAAAAGACGATCAGCGGTGTTCCCGTTAAGGTGACCGGTCCTTTTGCGGTCGATGCGGCTGCAGGCACTTATTATTACCAATTTGATTGGGCCGACTCCCCATTATATGGTGACCGTGATTTTCAATTTGGCTTGATTGCCAAGCAGGATCGCAACTACAAGAGTCACTGGGATCCGACGAACGATTGGAGCCATACGGGTATTACGAGCAGGGCCGCGATCTCTCCTTATGTTCCGGTATACTTGAACGGTGTAAAAGTATACGGGAATGAACCGGACGGCGGAAGCAGATCCCCGATCGTGCCGCCGGTGCCGAAGGATTTGAAGACAACGGCGGGGAACGCGCAGGCTACGGTAAGCTGGAACACGTCGAGCTGGGCGACGAGCTATAGTGTGAAACGTGCGACGACCAGCGGTGGTCCGTATACGACAATAGCCACCGTTGCCTCGGCAACCTACGTCGACACGGGACTGACGAACGACACAACGTATTACTACGTGGTAAGCGCGGCGAATAGTGCCGGCGAGAGCGAGAATTCAGATCAGGGAAGTGTGACGCCGCAGGCTACGGTAGACGTCAAACCGGGAGCACTTGCACTCCAGTACAGAGCCGGAGATACAAACGCAGGCGACAACCAATTCAAGCCGCAATTCAATATCGTCAACACCGGTTCAACCGCGGTACCTTTGTCAGAACTGACGATCCGCTACTGGTACACGATCGACGGGGACAAGCCGCAGACGTTTAACTGCGACTGGGCGCAGGTTGGCTGCAGCAATCTTAGCGGTAAGCTTGTTAAGACGCCGACCGCGAAAGCTGGCGCAGATGCTTATCTGGAAATAGCATTCGGTGCCAACGCGGGCAGCATCACAGCAGGCGGCAACACTGGCGAAATCCAGACCCGGATCAACAAGAACGACTGGACGAACTACAACGAAGCCGACGACTATTCGTTCGATCCGACGAAGACCTCGTTTACGAACTGGGACCACGTGACCTTGTATCAGAACGGGACGCTCGTTTGGGGTATTGAACCGTAACGTAAGGCATCTGGCTTAATCAGTTGCAGTTGAATACAAAGCGCACAATCTTATTTTGAAAGATTGTGCGCTTTTCTTGGTCTATGGCGAAGATTGATTAAGCACAAAAATAACCAAAAGAACGAGCGGGGAAGTGAACCTATCTAAAGATGAAGTAGCGCTGTTATTGCAAAAAAAGCAGATGATCTTCACCTTGTTGGGAATAAATATCGTCCGCTTTGTGGTAACTACTAGTACAGGATTGTGTTGTATCCTCCAATGATAATTACGACTTCAACGCAATAACCCGAATCTGCTTATAGCCCAATATATTTAACTTAGTCTAACAGCTTATTTTCATAGGACACCAGAAACCTATAATCTTGGGATGTAGTCAAGCCAGAATCCTAGCTGCGCTAGATATTGTTGAAGAGCATTAAGGACTACTCCAGCTCAACCGAAAATTGATACAACCATTCATCAATGTTGTGGTCAGGTACACTTAAAGCGCGGTGGGTTGCTGGAACATTCGGGTATCCTCCTACGTCTTTCTGATTATCAATTATCTTTCCTCGATCAGCCAGAAAATCGGAGATAATTCGTTGATCTGTTGTATCCCGGTCCTTCGGTCTTGCTCCTGCATGCTCAGTGACCTGCTTCACCACTGCTGAGGCAGCTAGTGCTTTAAGTTCTTCAACCCAAACAGGCGGATTGTCAAGCTACTTGATTCCGCCAAAATTCAGTGGGACTGACTTGCCATTACGGTCATAAGCAAGATTATCTTTGAGATAAGCCCAGCCGCTTTTAATGTTCATTCCGATCATCCCTAACCCTTTAATCGTATCTACTCCATGCGCATGTAATTCCCGACGATACTGACTTTAGGATCTTCCGGCTTGGTCCCCGTATTCGCCCATTCCTTTTCTACGAATCCGAGCCGAATAGCATTTTCCCGGATTATAAATGACATTGTTAACAATTACGCCCAATCGATAATGCTTTGAACCACGGGTTGCGTTCCATGTTATGGGCATAAAGGTTTCCGATGACTGCCACATCCTGGACATAATCATGAACGAGCGTGCCCATGGAATGAGGCCCTTCTCATGAACGGAATTATACAGCCCCTCGGCGAGAATACTATTGCTGAGTGTTACACGACGAGTAGTGTCAAAGAAAAGATTTCGACTTAAACAGTAGGGCGTAGTATGTTAGTAGCTCTATGCAAATCGAATGGCTGATACTAAGGTAAAAAGCTTGAGGATAGAAAAAAAGAGCCGAACAGAAGAGGATGTACCAAAGGTTTCTGAGCATTCGACAGTTGGTAGAGGGATGGAGTATTTAAATGAAAGAGCAGCTTGCCATCTATTCCGGAAGATTCAAAAGGGCTAGCATGATAGGGCAAAATGACATGTAGTGCTTCTGAAGTGACAGGCTGTCTTTTTATCATTGTATGCCCAGTATGGGCGTCGTTTACGGTGGCTGTCCAAAGAAAAAAGAGTATTAGACTGGCTACGCCATTAAGCTAACAGGCCGATTGCTTCAATTGAAAAGACTGATATATCTACCTCTGTTCCTACAATAAAATCAAGAAAGCATCTAACATCCATTGAGGCTTAGCTTTAAATCTGCAATTCCCGGACTTTCATCGGCCAGAAGATACGTACCTGACTGGGCATGCCACTGTCCATACTGGATGGAGGAAGCTGCATTAATAGCAGCTTCTTTTTGACCGCATTGAGGTGAAAAAACGGATGGCGCCTTCATTTAAAGAGGTCATCCAATGTAACAGTGGAATAATCTATCTCCTACAAAACATAGTTAAATCGGTTGGAGTTATTTTCAATTGGAATATTCCCTAATCAGCAAGCTGACGTCGGTAATCAACCGGCATCAGCTTCTTTTATTATGGCTGAATCGTCTGAGCCAGCAGATCGGACTTGTCTGTATAATGCAAATAAACGGTGTCACACACGTGGGATTCATATTATTCTTGCAAATTACATTTGGATTACATATAATACACATGAACAAATGCTCATATATTGATTTTTTATTGATGGATTATTAGAATCTTATAGAAGAGAGGCGCAGGTAGATGAGTAAGATAAGTGAACACAATCATTCTAATGGCAGTAATCATTCACATGTTCACGGATATGGGAACTCCCATAGTCATGGGCATTCTCATGGACATGGAGCGAACAAAAATGCTTTGAAGCTATCATTCTTTTTAATTGCTGGTTATATGATCATTGAATTTATTGGCGGGTTACTGACTAACAGCCTGGCACTGTTATCAGATGCGGGGCATATGTTGAGTGATGCAGGAGCGTTAGGTTTAAGTTATTTGGCAATGACCTGGGGACAACGGCAAGCGAGCAAGTCAAAGACATTTGGATACAAACGATTTGAAGTACTGGCCGCTTTTATTAATGGCTTAGCGCTTGCCCTGATATCGATTTATATTTTCTGGGAAGCATTCGAACGGCTTTCTAACCCACCTGGAATCATGACTTCAGGAATGTTGACAATCGCTGTGCTTGGCCTGCTCATCAATATAGCTGCTGCTTTTATCCTTATGAGGGGAGATACATCTGAAAATCTCAATATTCGCAGTGCTTTTCTGCATGTCCTTGGGGATATGTTAGGCTCTGTAGGTGCAATTGTGGCTGCATTGTTGATTATGTTCTTTGGCTGGAATTTAGCTGATCCGATTGCCAGTATATTGGTGGCGATTCTGGTGATTATCAGTGCTTATCGGGTGACACGGGACTCCATTCATATTCTGATGGAAGGTACGCCGCTAAATATGGACACAGGTCAAATTAAGCAATCCCTGCTTGAGATTGAGCATGTTGTTGAAGTGCACGATCTTCATGTATGGGCGTTATCATCAGATGTTCCATTGCTGAGCTGCCATATTGTCATTCGAGATTCAAAGTACAGCAGTGTTGTAATGGAACAGGCACAGAGGTTGTTGAAAGAACAATACGAGATCAAACATATCACAATACAGATTGATAGACTAGGCATCCAGTGTTATGTTGAACATCATTAGCAAGAAGCTTAGAAGAGATCTAAGCATCTATTTTGTCCCCATTTGGGTATCAGAGGAGATTTAGTAGCTGACATGAACAAGCTGGAGAAATACCGCCAGCTTGTTTCTACGCTTGGAGACATCCCACCTCACTAAGCAGGACGTTTATCCTATGTTTTTCGATATGATGATTTTTCTACGTCTCGGCAGTTTTTCGCTTTATGTGGTACGCTTAGAAAGTAGTGGAATAGATAAATTTCCCAATTAGTCAGATGGCAGAAAACTAAAACCAACAGAGCAGGATATCGATTCCTACATCTTTAGTTTTATGAATGAACAGAGCCAAGACATGACAACTTAAGGAAGTGGTATACATCACAAATCTCAAAGGAGGATATCTGTTATGGCTCACCAGAAGAGAAGGAAAGAAGCGGCCTGGAATTCAAGAAAGCAAGAACAGCATCCCCATGGTAAAATCAAATCGCTTAAGGAATTGTCCAGCGAATAGGATTTTGAGAAGTATACTGCTTTGAAAAGAAGGACTGTCGGTGAAATTTATCGGCAGTCTTCTTTCGTTATAATTTAAAAGGATGTCGATTCGATTCTGACTCATCAAAGACCGTTGATCTGATTCAACTAAGGGTCGGTAGTCTCCAGTTCAAGTGAGTTCATATTTTACGTGAAAATAAAAAAACTTGGCCAATAAGCCAAGGGACACAAAAAATATTTGAATACAAAAAATACCCTATGTTATAATTGATAGCGCAATTGAAAAAATCATGTTAAAACTGGTATTTTCCTTACTATTCCTAATTTTATTTTACACCAGTGACCTCTGATTTGTCAATGCTTTTTTTATCCAGACTGAAAAGGAGTGTGTTCAGTAAAATATGGAAGCGAAGGAACGGCAGGCAGAACAAGAACGGCTGGATCAGGTTAGGAAAAAGCTGAAAGCGAGGATCGAGGAGCTGGAACCGGAGGTTACCGGGCTGCGCGATCAGGCTGCTGAGATTCGCAGGCGATTCTGGGAAGAGGTTACGGTCAACACGAGCTCGGACGAAGAATTTGAAGAAACATTCTATACGATTAAACAACAGGCCGCGGTGTTATCTGAACGAGAGCGCCGTCATCGGCTTCTGACGCAACAATTGAAGAGCTTGAATCGGATGTTACCTTCTCCTTATTTCGGGCGCGTCGATTTCCTAGAGGACGGCCTGAACCAGAGCGAGCAGATATATATCGGCGTATCTTCCTTCATCGACGAAGATGGATTGAGCTTCCTGGTGTATGATTGGCGAACGCCCATCGCGAGTCTCTACTACGACCATTCCCCCGGTGAGGCTTCTTACGTCACCCCGGTCGGGCAGATCACAGGTACAATGGAGCTGAAACGGCAGTATCAGATTCAGAGTGGACAAATCCGTAATATGTTTGATGCGAACGTAACGATTGGCGACGAGCTGCTCCAGCAAATGCTAGCCAAAGGCGCGGACTCGCAAATGAAGAGTATCGTATCAACCATCCAGAAGGAGCAAAACGCCCTCATCCGAAACGATCATAGCCGGCTGCTTATCGTACAGGGGGCGGCTGGCAGCGGGAAGACCTCCGCGGCTTTGCAACGTGTGGCCTACTTGTTGTATAAAAACCGCGATTCACTTAAGGCTGACCAGATCGTTCTTTTCTCGCCGAATCCGATTTTTAACAGTTATGTATCCTCTGTCCTTCCCGAGCTCGGCGAGGAGAATATGCAGCAAACGACTTTACAGGAATATCTCGAATATTGGCTTGGTTCATCCTTGCGTCTGGAGGACCCCTTCGATCAGATCGAATATGTGCTGACCGCACAAGCAACTCCAAATTATGAGGCTCGCCTTCAGGGGATTAAATACAAGGCGTCCGAGGCTTTCTTGAGAGCTCTGCAGAACTATGCGCAGTGGCTGGGGCGCGAAGGCATGCTTTTCAACGGCATTCGGTTTCGGGACCGTGATCTGATCACTGCGGAGCAAATGAGATCACAATTTTACAGTTACGACCCCTCCTTGCGCCTGGCCAATCGTGTCGATCTTCTGCAGAAATGGCTTCTGAAGGAACTGTCGCTACTGGAACGCAAGGAGCGCAGGGCGGACTGGGTAGAGGAGGAGCTACAGTATCTAGAAAGCGAGCAATATGCGGAAGTTTTCACCATGCTGCACAAGGAAAGAGAAGTTTTTGACATTGCCGAGCATTACGCCGTAGTTAACGAGAAAAAAAGCAATAAGCGCCGGGAAGATGAAGGCGACTTTGACTTTGCCAAGCGAGAGGAAGATTTGCTCAGGCAAAGGATCGTGAAGACGAGCTTCAAACCGCTAAGACAAAGCGTGAGGAAATTTTCGTTTATCGATGTCCAAGGTCTATACGCCCAATTGTTTGGCGATGAAGCTGCTTATCTGGAGAAGACAAATGAGACCAAGCTCCCTGTTCTATGGCCTGAAATCTGCAAGCAAACCAAAGAAAAGCTGGATCGGCTCGAATTATTCTATGAGGATGCGACTCCGTATTTGTATTTAAAAGAACTGATCGAAGGCGTTCGGACGAACACAGAGATTCGGCATGTTTTCGTCGATGAGGGGCAGGATTATTCGCCGTTTCAATATGAGTATCTCAAAAAACTATTTCCTCGTGCCCGCATGACTGTACTCGGCGATTTCGGGCAGGCGATCTTCACGCAGGCTACAAAGCTGCAAGGGGCCGAATCACCGCTGGTTCTTCTTTATGGCGAAGCTGAAACAAGCTTGATCTGCCTTGTGCGCAGTTATCGTTCAACTCGGGAGATTGTGGAATTTACGAAAGTACTGCTCTCTGATGAGTCGGAAATCGCACCCTTTGAAAGGAGCGGGCCAAAGCCCCTTCTTGCTAGGTTAGAAGGCGGGGAGAAGCGTGACGCGCGGATGCTGAAGGACATCGCAGCATTTAAAGCCGAAGGCTTCGACTCTATTGCCGTCATTACGAAGACTGCGGCCGAAAGCCGCACAGCCTTTGAATCATTACGGATACAAGGAAGCGAAGCACTGCACCTCATTACGAAGGAGACGGTCACCTTTGAGAAAGGAGTGATGGTTATTCCCGTATATCTCGCCAAGGGGATAGAATTCGATGCAGTTCTGATTTATGAGGCTTCATCTCAAGCTTACAGCCGGGAAAACGATCGCAAGCTTCTGTATACCGCATGTACACGAGCCATGCACCGACTTCGTCTTTACACGACAGGTGATTGGTCGCCGTTCGTGGAGGCATTGCCTGCGTATTTATACGAGAAAGCATCATATTGACGAATCGGGGGTGAAATTGCCGTTCGTCTCACTATAACGGTAGGCGCTACCCCGCTGGGTGGCGTCTTTGCTGTAGCAAGTATGCGAAGTATCGGATGATCATTTTTTATTTTGTTGTAATTGCAACAAAATATTGAAGGAAATTCTGCGTGAAATTGGAATGATTGCCAGAGCACTAGATTCTATAAGCAATATAGTATTTAAAGAATATGACCTTACAAGAGGGCAGTATTTGTATCTTGTCCGAATATGTGAAAACCCAGGAAGCATCCAAGAAAAGTTAGCTGAAATGATTAAAGTAGACCGAACAACCGCAGCTCGTGCCATAAAAAAACTTGAAATGAATGGCTTATTGAAAAGAAAGATGATGAGCATAACAAAAAAAGATATCTCCAATAGAAAAGGGGAAAAATGTATTTACTTTTATAAAAAGAGAAAATGATCATTCGAATAGTGTCGCATTAGCGGAATTTTCCGAAAGAGAAGCAGAATCCATTTTTCATCTTCTTCAAAGAGTTATTATGAGGCAACTTCAATTCGATGGGAGGTAAATGATAAATAGACAAGCTAGATATACTATTTCGTCATAGGTGTTTTGTCAACCGAAATCATAACTTTTGAAAACTTAGACAGTGTTCTTGAAAAGACTGCAAGAGAAATCCCATTTGAAAATTTATGCATAATTGAAAATAGAACTACTGACATTACAAAAGAAAATCTAATCGACAAAATCATTAAAAGAAATGAGGGTGGACTGTGTTAGGCATAAAGCTGTCATCCAGTTTCATCTGCTATGATAAAAGCAGCTTTATAATCATGCTCATCAATCCAGTAGACAAGCGGTGAAAAGTCAGCCCTATTCTGTGACACGCTTGTGATAAAACAGGCATATTTGCCGCCTGGAAGGGTCAGAATGCTCTTTTCCTCTACATATTGATGTTGCCCGGAACCCATTTCGATATATCCGCCAGTCTTATGGAATAGATTATTGAAAATATCTTCGTTGTTTACATCTTTCTACTGTCCATTAAGCTCATCTATTGCAGCATATCGGGGAATTCGGTACAATTTACTCATAATAGTTAAGAGTAAGCTGGAAGGAGAGAGCAAAGGTTGAGGAAGGAATATTGTACACCGACTCAGCATCCAAAGTGGTTTGGACTGGCTGTTCAAGCGCTTGTTATATTGTCACAGGAGGACGTAAGCACTGCTTGTCCAAGTATTGAGCTCGCCAGGGATCTTCAGTCGGAACCTTCCCTGCTGCGCCGAGTACTTTCCGTTCTCGCCAAGGAAGGGTTTATCGGGACCCGGGAAGGCCGTGACGGCGGGTACCGCCTTAGGAAACCGGCAGAGTCCATTCGGCTGGTTGATGTCTATGATGTATTTCGTGCAGACAGCAGACTTTCCTTCGGTATTACCGGGACAGTCGGCACGCATCCGCTTGGTAAATGTATGAAATCTGCGCTTGAGGATATCACCCAAGAAATGGATGACAGTATGCGCGGAGTATTAAGCAAATACACAATTGCTGATCTCGCCAAACAACTGGAAGCAAAGCTGTAGATGAATCTGGAAAAAGACAATTGACAGCGGCTTACTTAGAATTTATACTGTGCAATATAAACAACAGTTTAGAACGAGCCGCGAATGGCGTATTTATTTGGGTTTAACTATGTTAAAATGGACACAGTTAAACCCGTACGCAGAAGCAATTTGGTGATCTTACTACCGATTTCATTTACAAACATCTGCTTCGCATTCCGGCATTGAGCTTTAAATTGGGTTGTTTAGCCTGAATTTAACTGTGCTGAATCATTAACAGTATTTATCCAAGGGAGGATTTATCATGTCAACTACTGGTCAGAGTTCCGCTTTATTCGCCGATGTCATCCGCGAGCGCCGTTCTGTGCGTGTTTATGACAAGTCGGTTCGCCTGTCTCACGAGGAAATTAAGGATCTGCTGAAGGAAGCGACACTTGCGCCTTCCTCCAGTAACGCTCAGCCTTGGCGTTTCCTGGTTATTGAGACAGAGGAATTGAAAGCGAAGCTGCAATCGATCGCCTACAATCAATCTCAGGTTACTGAGTCTGCAGCGGTGATCGTTGTGCTTGGTGATACGGAGGGATATAAGAGGCTCGATGAAGTTTTCGGTGAATCCGTAAAACGCGGTTATATGGACCAAGATACCGCTAAATCGTTAGTGGAAAGATCGATTAATGTGTATGCTTCGATGCCAGAAGAAAGCCTGCACAAAGTCATCCATATCGACGGTGGTATTGTATCCCAGCAGCTTATGCTGGTTGCGCGTGCTCACGGTTACGATACCGTCCCGATGGGCGGCTATAATGCGGTCGAGCTTAAGCAAGCGTTCGGTATCAGCGACCGGTACATTCCGATCATGCTGATTGCACTCGGCCAAGCGGCACAGCCGGGCCATCGGACGACTCGATTGCCTATAGACGACATCACATTCTTCAACGAAATGCCCGCTACCTGATCTGAACTGTGCCCCATAAGAAGGACACTTTGAAAAAAGTGACCCTCTTGTGGGGCATTGCGTTTTAATCAGGGTAAGAGGCGGGGCGTTTTGTCACAAATTTACGCCTTCTGTTACCTTTAAATCTCTTTGTTGTTAAATTTACAATTTTAGTGCATTTAACAACTGGTAATATAATGGATACAGACGGTTGGACAAGAGAAACATCGATCAGTGTGCTTTTTTCTTTGACCAGCTGCCTCATTTTCAAAGGCAAAGGAGCAGAGGAAACCTATGTGTACAACCCATGTTCTAAGCGTTCCAAACGCAAAAGCACCTTTTGAAAAGACAATTATTGAGCGGAGAGAATTACGGCCTGACGACATTTTGATCGATATTAAGTATTGCGGGATTTGTCGCTCAGATATTCACATTGCCCGCAATGATTTTGGCAGCGGGGTTTATCCAATGGTACCAGGTCATGAAATTGCAGGGATCGTGACAGCAATAGGAACAGAAGTTACAAAATTCGCTGTTGGGGATCGAGTTGGTGTTGGTTGCTTTGTTAACTCTTGCGGAGAATGCAAATTCTGCCTAAGAGGTGAAGAGCAATTTTGTACAAAAGGCGTAGTTATAGTATTTAATTCAACAGACTACGATGGAAATCTTACTTACGGCGGATATAGCCAAAAAATTGTTGTAAAAGAACATTTTGTTGTTCATATCCCAGATAGCTTGGATCTGGCTGTAGCAAGCCCGCTATTATGTGCCGGTATCACCACTTACTCTCCGTTAAAACACTGGAACGCAAGTCCTGGTAAGAAAGTTGCCATTCTGGGGATGGGCGGTCTCGGCCATTTGGCCGTTCAATTTGCTCATGCCTTAGGCGCTGAAGTCACAGTCTTGAGTACAAGTACGAGTAAAAAAGATGAGGCCATAAGCTTTGGCGCAGATCATTTCTATACTACCAGTGACCCTGCAATATTTAAAGAATTGGCTGGTCACTTTGACATCATCATAAACACAGTATCTGCAAATATTGATATTGATACTTATCTATCCCTGCTTGAAGTAGATGGATCACTTGTAAATATTGGACTGCCAAACAACCCAGAACACTACAATATTTTCTCCCTATACGCAGGACGTCGCAGCATTGCGTCTTCAAATGTTGGCGGAATTCAGGAAACACAAGAGATGCTCGATTTTGCTGCTCAGTATGCTATTGTTCCTAGAATAGAGGTAATCCGTGCCGATCAAGTGGATGAAGCATATGACCGTATGCTGCACAACGATGTGCGTTATCGGTTCGTGATTGACATGGCCACTTTATAAGCCATTAAAAGAGCTCGTAAACATAAAATATTCAACAATCTGGTAGGCCTATGCGGAAGTGCATAGGCTTACTCCTGATTCTGCTGAAAAATGAACATATGTGGCCGCCATGGGGGCCATAACGGAGAAACTAACGGCTCGCCGCCTGGCAGACTATTTTTTTGTAAACTCGGTAGATGATTTTTCAAAATTATGAGACAAGTCTAATACAGGCAAGGATCGTCTCAGGATTGAAAATATTTATTATGTTGTTAATCCCGATTGAGAGATAATTAATAAATTGTCCCATCGTTCCCAGAACCTCTTCATCCTCACTGTAAATCCAGTTAAGAACCTTCTCATAGGTAACATAAAACAGCTTCTTTTGCTTTGCCAAAGTGGATAGCACAGACGCCTCCGAAGCGTATTTTTCCCAGCAGCCTTCATTACCACATTCACAAGGTCTGCCATCCGGCGCAACGAGCGCTTCAGCATTGAGTCTGGTAGGTGTAATGCAGGTAGTAACCGTTCTCATAGCCATTCCCTTAGTCAAACCTCTAGTTGCAAGATTTGGTAAGAAAGAGATTACCTCAACGGGACTGCTTCTGACCGTTATAGTATACGGAATGCTCTACTTTTACCGGATATTACAGCAAATCAGTTTGTGGCCATTTCAGCTATCGGTATGTTTGGTTGTGCTTTCTTAAATTTAATGATCTGGGCCTTTGTAACGGATATTATTGATTATCATGAATCTTTAACAGGCTTAAGGGAGGATGGAACCATCTATTCTGTTTATTCATTTTCCCGCAAGGTTGGCCAAGCGGTCGCCGGAGGAGTTGGGGTGGAGCCATCGGTCTTCTAGGCTACAATGTCAATATTGAGGTTCAGGAACAGAAAAGACTGCATGGAATCTATATGCTGGGTACACTGGCACCAGCGATCATTATGCTGATTGTGTTTTTAATTATTACTCTGATCTATCCGTTAAACAAAAATCGAACTCTTCAGCTTGCCGAGGATTTGAAGAAAAAAAGAAACAGATAAATTAAGAGAGAATAGCACAAAGCTCTTATAGGAGTGGGGAGACACAAATTTAGAGATCTTAGCGGAACAGAAACACTGCTTAAGATCTTTTTTTATTTTTCGAGTACGCACCAATCTGGATAGAAAAGGGGAAAGATGTCATTGACACAATAATGCCCTTGCCACTTCACAGGAAGGGCAAGGGCTGGAAATGAAGGGCTTATACCCCTGAATAGGCCATGAATCCACCATCTACCGGAACGACTGTACCTGTAACAAAACCGGACGCGGTTTCATCGGTCAACCAAAGCAGCGTGCCAAGCAGGTCTTCAGGCTTGCCGAACCGATGCATTGGGGTGTGGGCAATAATCCTGGCCGAGCGTTCGGTAAGCGAGCCGTCCTCGTTGGTGAGTAGTTGCCTGTTCTGCTCTGTCAGGAAAAAACCGGGAGCAATGGCATTCACCCGAATGCCAGATTCGGCCAGATGTACGGCCAGCCACTGGGTGAAGTTGTTGATGGCGGCTTTGGCAGCGCTGTAGGCGGGAACCTTGGTCATCGGACTGGGAGCGCTCATGGAGGAGATGTTAAGGACCACGGCACCAGGCCGACCGATCATGCCTTTGGAAAAAACCTGTGTCGGGATTAGAGTCCCGATAAAATTTAAATCAAGCACATTGCGGAAACCGGGCACACTGAGATCGAAAAAGGTAGTGATTCCAGTCTGGTTCAGATCTTCAGGATGGAACGTCTCCAGACTCGTATTAGCGCCGGGGTGGTTGCCGCCTGCTCCATTGATCAGAATATCGCATGGACCGAGCAGGCGGCGGACCGTTTCCTCGGCCTGCTTCATGCTGTCGGCATTGGTCACGTCGCAAGCAATTGCGATGGATTCTCCACCGCTCTCACAGATCTCCTTTGCTATCAAATCGCCCTTTTTAGCAGTACGGTTCAAGATGGCGACCCTGACACCCTGGCGGGCAAGCTCCTTGGCCATGACGCTGCATAGCACGCCGGAGCCGCCGGTTACCACAGCTGTTTTTCCAGACAAAGCTGGATGCAGGGGAAGAGTAGTCAATTTACATCCCTCTTTTCGTTGGAAGATAAGCCCGCATTCCGCTCATACGCATCCCACAAGCCCCATAAATACATGATACCGAGCGCTCTGTCATATAGCCCGTAGCCTGGTCTGCACTGCTCATCCCAGATATGGCGGCCGTGATCCGGCCTGGCGTAACCGGTAAATCCCACTTCGTGGTATGCTTTGACAATACCAGTGATATCGACGCTCCCGTCCTGCGTCCGGTGGGAGGTTTCGATGAAGTCACCATTTTCGAATCTCTTTACGTTGCGGATATGGGCGAACGGAATGCGGTGGGCAAATTCGCGAATCATAGCAACGATGTCGTTATCTGGATTAGCGCCAAGCGAGCCGCTGCATAAAGCGATGCCGTTTGCCGGACTGTCGTGCAGAGCTAGAAATTTGCGCAGATTGCCCTGGCTCGTAATGATGCGTGGCAGCCCGAAGATGGACCATGGCGGGTCGTCGGGATGAATGGCCATCTGGATTCCGTTTTGTTCCGCAACAGGAATGATGGCGTTCAGGAAGTAGTGCAGATTTTCCCATAGATCCTCTTCAGTAACACCTTTATAGGCTTCAAACAGCGCTGTTAGATGTTCGAGGCGCTCCGGCTCCCAACCGGGCATTGTAAACGCGCTGTTCTCATTGATCTGGCGTACCAGCTCAAACGGGTCAATGCCATGAATTTTGGCCTTTTCAAAAAAAAGCGCGGTTGCCCCGTCCTCGGTCGTTTTATGCAGATCAGTCCGTAACCAATCGAATATCGGCATAAAATTGTAACAGATGACCTTAACGCCAACTTGGGCCAGCTTCTCAATGGTCCGAATGTAATTCCTGATATAGAGGTCGCGTGTAGGTCTCCCCAGTTTGATATCTTCATGTACATTGACGCTTTCCACCACATCAAGATGAAGTCGGGCCTGATCGGCCTGTTTCTGAATATCCAAAATGCGCTCCAAAGGCCATTCCTCTCCTGCTGGAACATCATGCAGCGCCCACACAATGCCCTCTACACCTGGAATTTGTCTGATTTGTTTCAGAGAAATCGTATCATTGCCTTCTCCGAACCAGCGGAATATCATTCGCATTTCTGCACCGCCTTTCCTTATCTGAAACCTACTTAAAATATTCAGGGTACTGCTCCCGAAGGACATTTAGATCCGCTACACCCAGATTCAAATGCTCATGCATGATGCGTTCCGCCTCGTCCGTCGCCTTACCGCGTATGACTTCCACCATCCGGCTGTGTTGATCATAAAGATGGTTCCAATGAGGATTCGTATCGAGCCGCAGCATGCGTACCCGGTTAAAATGGACATTCAACTGCTGCATAACGCTCCACGTTGCGAGCTTCCCGCAGCCTTCGAACAGGATTCGGTGGAACGCATCATCCAGGTCCAACATTCGCCGGCCTTCATGCCGCTCAATGCTTTCACGCTGCTGTACAAGGTTTGCTTCCAATTTAGCAAGCCAACTGGCAGAAAAGTCCGCGCAGGCAAGACGTATCACAGCGCATTCAAGTTGCTCACGCATAAAGCGAGCTTCCTCAACAAGCTTGGTATCGATCAGAGATACTCTTGTACCTCGTTGCGGGAAAACCAGCACTAACCCTTCCTGGGCAAGCCTGACAAAGCTTTCGCGGACCGGAGTTCGGCTGACCTGAAAGCGGACAGACGTCTCTTTCTCGGACAAGGCGGTTCCGGGTGGAAGTTCAAGGCTGATAATCTGCTCTTTCAGCAGGGCATAGACGGAATTTCCGGCCGATTCGCTGTGGCGATACATACTTTCATCCATATATTCACCTCCCTACAACCACACTACCATACAAGTATGGTAGTGGATAGATTTTATTTGTATTAAGTTGTGCAATGAATTTGACGGACAGATCAATTGCGGGATCAACAAGAGGCTGAATATCTCTACGGATTGTATTCTTGGATACCCAAAATGCTTCACCAGTTCTTCCAGTGAAACCGATTCATGCTCGAAAACGTATTCTTTAACCTGATTAATTCGTTGCGATTTGATCATTTGTTGATTTTCCTAATGATATTTTAAGTTAAAGTTTTGATCATAATGGTTTATACTATCCAAATACAGGGATTATCTATAATTTTGTTCAGTATCTACTGTAATTGGTATATTTATTACATATAAAAAGAACTCTACAGACGCGGAGGGTTCTTGCATTTTATCCATGTATTTGCGGGTGGTTCAGCTACGCTGGTATTACCCCAAAATGAAACAAAAAAAGGGGCTGACCCAAAAGTCATGAAGATGGCTTAGGAACGGCCCCTTTGGCATGATATTTCTCCAGTGGAATCTTATATGTAATCTCGACCTGAAATCTATACTTGATAAATTTTTGGTAAAAAATTAAAATGATTGCGCGAGAAATGAAAGAGATGGATATGCTATATTAGCATAGCAGTGTGAATGTGACTAAAGCATTTAATAAGAGTATATTTAAAAAAGATTAGATTGAGAAGAAGGGTGGTCATTGTGTTTGAATATAGAAAATATTGAGGCATTCGTCTATGCTGTCCATTTAGGGAGTTTTGTAAAAGCAGCTGAGGCACTTTATCTTACTCAGCCTTCTGTAACTGCCCGTATTCATTCCCTGGAACGTGAGCTTAATGCGGAATTATTTCATCGTTCAGGCAAGCAAATCTCAATAAATGAAAAGGGAAAGTCGTTTTTACCATATGCACAAAACATTTTACAATCTTATCAGGAAGCCAAATTAAAGTTGCACCAACCAATACTTACACTTGATAAATTGAAAATTGGATGTGCTACCTCAATCGCGAATTTCATTATCCCTGAAATTCTTCCCGCTTTTAAAACTAAATTCCCCAATGTGAACATCAAAATTCTAACCGGACATTCTAATGATATATTAGACAAGGTTCTTAATAACGAGGTGGATTTCGGAATGGTTCGAACAGTTACACATCCTCAAATTGAGTCTGTTATATTTCGTCATGATCCAATCGGATTGTTTGTCCCTATCAACCATCCTCTTTTACTCAATAGTCCGGTAACAATTGAAGAAGTAAGTGAAGAACCGCTCATATTTTTTGATTATGGATCGGTAGACTGGCTTATGATTTATGGCTTGTTTGAATCCAAAAATATAAAGCCGAATGTGGTTCTTGAAGTCGATAGTATGGAGGCTGCAAAAAATTTAGTGGTAAATGGGATGGGAATCAGCTTTTTACCGGAGCATTGTGTGAAGAAAGAACTGGAAAGCGGGCAGTTATTCCGTGTGCCATTGGTCTCATCCGGGAGATTCGATGTAAAAATTGATTTTATCTACACAAAGGGAAACAATAAACCTCCATATATAGAGTACTTTATAAAAAATAGCTGACTATAACTAGTTCAATTGATGAAAATATAACGACTGTCTATTATTTTATTTCTATATAGATTTATCCTATATAGAAATAAAATACCTTTAATTTTCTATATGGTATACTATACCTTAGAATATATTGAAGGTCTAAATAAATGTAAACACTTACATTTTTCTGGCCGCAATCTCAGAATAAGAATAGGGGATGAAGGTTAAAGATGAAAAAGTTGGGACTAGCATGGCAAATATTCATCGGACTAGCTCTAGGGATTATAGTGGGTGCCATTTTCTACGGAAATCCTCTAGTAATGGACATTTTGAAGCCGATTGGTGATGTATTTATCCGTCTGATTAAAATGATTGTTTTGCCTATTGTCATTTCTTCTCTAGTAGTAGGCATAGCGGGCTCTGGAGATATGAAAAAATTGGGAAAGATAGGCTTTAAAACGATTTTGTATTTTGAAATTATAACTACTATAGCAATAGTTGTAGGTTTGTTCGCGGGAAATATTTTCAAACCAGGATTAGGCATTGATATGTCGCATCTGGCCAAAACTGATATACACCAATATGTAAATACCGCAGAAAACGCTAGTCACAGTATGGCTGACACGTTCGTTAATATCGTTCCGACAAACATCGTTCAAGCTATGGGTAACGGCGATTTGCTAGCCATCATTTTCTTCTCTGTACTGTTTGGGGTCGGTATTTCTGTAATTGGTGAAAAGGGTAAACCGGTGATTCATTTTTTGGAAGCCGTCTCTGAAGCGATGTTCTGGATGACCAACCAGATTATGAAATTGGCCCCTATCGGTGTGTTTGCTTTGATTGGTGTTACAGTTGCTAAATTTGGCGTTTCCTCTTTAATACCGCTTGGCAAACTGATAATTATACTCTATTTGTCTATGGTTTTGTTTGTGCTTGTCGTATTAGGCATAGTATCAAAAATGTGCGGCACCAGCATTGTGAAAATTTTAAAATTATTGAAGGATGAAATTATTCTGGCTTTCTCGACCGCAAGCTCGGAAGCTGTTCTACCGAAACTGATGCTTAAGATGGAACAATTTGGATGCCCAAAATCGATAGTATCCTTTGTCGTTCCTACCGGATATACTTTTAATTTGACCGGCTCTGCACTGTATCAATCGCTGGCTACTCTATTTATTGTACAAATGTATGGTATCAATTTACCGATCATGCAACAGATCAGCATAGTGGTGGTATTAATGTTAACCTCCAAAGGGATGGCTGGTGTTTCAGGCGCTTCCCTGGTTGTTCTGCTAGCTACCGTAAATTCCGTAGGCCTTCCTGTTGAAGGTGTTGCGCTGATTGCTGGAATCGACCGTATTCTCGATATGGCGAGAACCGTTGTTAACGTGGTAGGTAACGGCTTAGCTTCAGTCGTTATTTCCAAATGGGAAGGTCAGTTTGATCATGGAAAATCAGATACTTTAGAATAATTACACTATCCTTTTTTTCAATTGTTTCTGTTAGATATATAGAATTTCTATATTTGAATAAATTCCGTTAATATACACTTCTTTCCACTCAAGAGGTATACTTTTAATGTGCATTAGAAAAAAGTGGAGGTATATCTTCATGATAAAAACCGTTGGGATTATGGGAGGGATGGGACCACTTGCAACAGTCGATTTGATGGGCAAAATTATTCGGCTAACCCCAGCTCAAAATGATCAGGATCATATTCATATGATCGTTGATAATTATCCTCAGATTCCGGATCGTACAGCAGCCATAATGGGTAAAGGCAATGATCCCCTCCCCTTTATGAAACAATCTGCCAAGAGATTGGAGGATGCCGGTGCGGATTTGATTGTAATTGCTTGTAATACTGCACATTATTATCTAAAAGACATTCAAGGAACGGTTCGGACTCCGATTGTTAATATGCCCAAAGAAACGGCAAGTTTCATAGGCGAGGCCGGTATAAGACGTGTCTCATTGTTAGCGACTGACGGTACATTGAAAACATTGCTTTATCAAAACGCTCTCCATGAAAAAGGTATTACTGTGTTGGAGCCTGATGAGATTACACAAGCTATCGTAATGGAAGGTATTTATTCAGTAAAAGCGGGACATATCGAAAAAGGCAGACGTTTATTGATGAACGCATTTCACACGATGATTGCCAAAGGAACGGAGGCCGTTGTTGCAGCTTGCACAGAGATTCCAATTGTTTTGGGTGAAGTAGACGGGATGAAAGTAATAGATCCAACTTATATTTTAGCCAAGAAGGTTGTAGATGTTGCCTACCGGGAGCATGTGTTGTGAATGAAACTTTAAAACTAGAAGTAAGGGAGCTAAAAACTCATGAATGAATATCGTAAAGAAAAAGATTTTCTTGGAGAAAAAGAAGTTCCATCTCAAGCCTACTACGGTATACAAACTGCTAGAGCATTGGAAAATTTTCCAATCACAGGCTATCGTATCCATGAATCGTTAATTTGTGCTATGGCTACGGTTAAAAAGGCGGCAGCGTTGGCTAATATGGAGATTGGGCAATTGAATCAACATATCGGGAATGCGATCGTATTGGCAGCACAAGAAATCATGGACGGTAAATGGCATGACCAATTTATAGTTGATCCTATTCAAGGCGGAGCAGGCACATCCATCAACATGAATACCAACGAGGTTATCGCCAACCGGGCGATCGAGCTGCTGGGGGGAACCAAGGGGGATTATTTCAAAGTGAGCCCCAACACACATGTGAATATGGCCCAATCAACCAACGATGCTTTTCCCACAGCGATTCATATTGCAACACTTTCTTTGATTGATAAGCTGATTGTCACGATGAAGGAAATGCTCGCAGCATTTCAGACTAAAGCAGTACAGTTCGACGGGATTATCAAAATGGGTCGTACTCATCTACAAGATGGCGTGCCGATTCGTCTTGGGCAGGAGTTTGAGGCCTACAGCAGAGTGCTGGAACGTGATATCAAGAGGATCAGTCAGACTCGCGGCCATTTGTACGAGGTTAACATGGGCGCAACAGCTGTCGGTACGGGTTTAAATGCCGATCCCCGATACATTAAACGGGTCGTGGAATATCTTGCCGAGCTCAGCGGATTGCCGCTTTGCAATGCCACGCACCTGGTGGACGGGACGCAAAATACGGATGCTTACACTGAGGTATCCGCCGCTTTAAAAGTGTGCATGATCAATATGTCGAAGATTGCCAATGACCTTCGTTTGCTTGCCTCCGGACCTCGCACCGGGCTGGGGGAATTGAATTTGCCGGCACGCCAACCCGGTTCGTCCATTATGCCGGGCAAGGTCAATCCGGTTATGGCGGAGGTAGTGAACCAAGTGGCGTTTCAGGTCATCGGCAATGACCATACCATTTGTCTGGCCTCCGAAGCAGGGCAGCTTGAACTAAATGTTATGGAGCCTGTGCTCGTGTTCAATTTGCTGCAATCGCTCAGCATGATGAATCAGGTGTTCAACGTTTTCAGGGTGTATTGTTTGGAGGAAATCGAAGCAAACGTAGAGCGCTGTAAAGAGTATGTGGAGAAAAGTGTAGGGGTTATAACGGCGCTCAACCCGCACTTAGGCTATGAGACAGTCGCGAGAATCGCACGTGAGGCGATTTTGACGGGACGTCCGGTACGCGAGCTGTGCCTTCTTTATAACGTTTTAACGGAAGAGGAGCTTGAGATCATTCTTAACCCATATGAGATGACGAATCCGGGTATTGCAGGAGCAGAATTACTGGAAAAGAACTAAGGGGCAGCGTGCAATAAACGTTTAACGAAAGCAAAGGGAGAGTGACAAAAGATGTCAGTGTCAAGCGGTGCCAGTACTTATATGATATTTCGGATTCAAAAAGAAAAAGGACGAACCCCCCTCAGCGATATCGCTGCAATAATTGAAAAAACAGGCGGAGATATTGTGGGGATTGATGCCATCTCGTCCGATCACACAAGCATCATCCACGATATCGCTGTGAACGTATTCGATCAAGCACACAGCCAATTGATCAGCGAGTCGCTTCAGAAGCTAGGCGGTGTCAAAATAATTCACGTCTCAGACCGGACTTTCCTTGCACATTTGGGCGGGAAGATTGAAATTGCCTCTAAAGTATCGGTGAAGAACCGTGACGACTTGTCACGAGTGTATACCCCCGGTGTCGCTGGCGTATGTACGGCGATTGCGGAACAGCCGAGCAGAGCCTACTCGCTGACGATCAAACGCAATACGATTGCGGTAGTTACCGATGGAACGGCCGTTCTGGGGCTAGGTGATATCGGACCATTGGCGGCTATGCCGGTGATGGAAGGCAAGGCTATGTTGTTCAAGCAATTCGCAGACGTGGACGCTTTTCCGATTTGCCTGGACATGAAAGACCCTGACGAAATGGTCCGAACCATTAAAGCAATGGCTCCGGCATTCGGTGGCATCAATCTCGAGGATATTTCGGCACCGCGTTGCTTCGAAATTGAGGAGCGTTTGAAACAGGAGTTAGATATCCCGGTTTTTCACGATGATCAGCACGGAACAGCCGTTGCCTTGTTAGCAGGTTTATTGAATGCACTCAAAATTACCGGCAAGCAAATGTCGGAGATTAAGGTCGTTGTCAATGGCATCGGTGCAGCGGGTATCGCTTGTTCGAAAATGTTGCTCTCCGCTGGCGTGAGGAATCTAATCGGGGTGGACCGTAATGGCGCTATTCATCGGGAGGCACATTATGACAATCCCCATTGGACTGCATTTGCTCAGATGACGAATCCGAACCTAGAAGCCGGTAACTTGTCCGAAGTCATTAAGAATGCGGATGTTTTTATTGGCGTATCAGCTCCCAACATTCTAAAAGTAGATGATGTTCGATCTATGGCGAAGGACCCAATCGTCTTTGCCATGGCGAACCCGATTCCGGAGATTGACCCGGAGTTGGCCAAACCTTACGTTAAGGTCTTGGCAACCGGAAGATCCGATGTTCCCAATCAGATCAACAATGTGCTTTGCTTCCCGGGTATTTTCCGTGGCGCATTGGATTGCAGGGCGAGCGAAATCAACGAAGCCATGAAGCTTGCAGCCGCACAAGCAATCGCCTCCGTTATTACAGATGACGAACTGAGCGAAACGTATATTATTCCGAGCGTATTCAATCAGGAAGTAGTAAGTAAAGTTAGAGATGCCGTGATTGAAGCGGCCTATCGTACCGGAGTTGCACAGAAAAGCATGGGAGATACAAGTTACAAATAATTCTGTACATGGTGATGGATATACCTACGGAGCAGTTGTCGCTGAGAATTCTACAGCGACAACTTTTTTATGGTTTTTGATGTGCTATGACGGGTAGTACCAAGCGTCGCTGACATTATTTATACTCGAACGTGAAAAAACCTTGAAATATTAGGTTCTGCACATTGTTTACATGTATTCAATGAATTCTTTAGGGAGCATCACAAAAGAGATACCAGTATAAAAATCGGGTCTCATCTGGAGTTTAAATCCAGTATGTGGCCCGACTTTACATGTATCTCGGCTGTACCCCTATCTGCTCAATTACAATTTTCTAAGCTTGCGTATTCTTGGAGAAAAAAAGCAGTCTTCGCAAATAGCGGAATACGGCAATAACAATAAACTATATCTTCATCTGGGATCATCCCACAACGTCTCTGGCTAATCGAACGAATCGTTGAATTAAATCCATACGTGACGTGTTACGCCACGCGAGTGCCATGTCGATTTTAAGTGTTGCGCCTGATATTTCCCGATATACCACATCCCGCGCCTGCAGCGTACGGGCAGTTGTCGGTACAATACTTATGCCCATGCCTGCAGAGACTAACCCGATTGCGGTTTGATACTCTTTGGCTTCCTGCTTAACATTAGGTTTGAAAGCGGCTGTGTTGCAGACATTAATAAAATCGGAATAAAGGCGAGGAAAAATTTCCTTGGAGATCAATACGAATGACTCATTTTTGAGATCAGTAGGATAAATGCTTTCAGCTTTCGCTAGCGGATGCGATCTGGGAAGCGCTAAGACGCAGTCCAGGGTCTGTATAATCTCACTGGACAATAACGGATTGTTGATGGGTGGACGCAAAAGTCCCACATCGATTTCTTGGTGTATGAGTGCTTCAATTTGTTCAGGCGTTGACATTTCTTTTAGTTCTACTTCAACTTCCGGATATTTATTTCGATAAACCGGTAACATTGCCGGAAGAATGTCATAAATAGCCGACCCTACAAACCCGACATTCAAACGCCCCACTTCTCCCCGATACGCCTTTTGAGCAGCGTCCACCATGGCGTCAATTTCCTCAAAAACAGTGTGTACTCCTCTCAAAAAAACTTTACCGGCATTCGTGAGCTGAACAGAACGTTTCGTTCGATGAAATAACTGAGCACCCAACTCATCTTCCAGCTCTTTGATTTGATGACTCAGTGGCGACTGCGTCATGTGCAGCCGGGATGCCGCCCTACCGAAATGCAGCTCTTCCGCTACAGCAATAAAATATCTAAGATGTCTAAGTTCCACTTAGATTCCTCCAAAAGCTTGCAATTTAGTTGTATTACATCTTAGTATATGACATTTTATGTATTTTACAACTTTATGGATCAGAGTTACAGTAATTATTGTTAATAATTTCTATGAGTTGGAAGAAGATGTGTTTTCAATAGGTGGTAATCAATCCTAATTTTAAACCTAGCGCTAATTATTTTCGAAGTTGCATAGTATTTGATAATGCGGTCATATCATTCAGTAAAGTGGGAATACCAGGAGGAGTTCAAACATGAAAGTTTCATTATTTATTACTTGTCTCGCAGATCTCTTTTATCCGGAAGTAGGAAAAGACGTAGTTGAAATTCTTGAGGATTTAGGTTGCGATGTTGATTTCCCAAAACAGCAAACCTGCTGTGGTCAGCCAGCTTATAACAGTGGCTATCATAAAGAAACCAAAACAGCAGCGAAACACATGATTGAAACCTTTGCTGGCGCTGAATATGTAGTAGCTCCATCAGGATCTTGCGTAATGATGGTTCACGAGTTTCCGCATCTTTTCACGGACAATGAGGAAGAGTGGAAGCGCAAGGCGAAAGAACTTGCGAATAAAACGTATGAATTTACGCAATTTGTAGTTGAAGTATTAGAGAAAGTAGATTTGGGTGCAGAACTTCACAAGAAAGCAACCGTCCATACATCTTGCCATATGAATCGGTTAATGGGAATTAAGGAACCCCCTCAAAAGCTGTTAAAGCATGTAAAAGGATTGGAAGTCGTTCCTTTATCCCATAGCTATGATTGTTGCGGGTTTGGCGGTACCTTCTCCGTAAAAATGCCTGAGATCTCTGAACAAATGGTGGATGAAAAGGTAAAGCATATTACAGACACAGAGGCGGAACTATTAATCGGGATGGATTGCAGCTGTTTGATGAATATTAATGGCCGATTAAATCGCAAAGGAATTCCCATTGAGGTGAAACATATTGCTCAGGTTTTAAACTCAGGAAGAAAATAAGGGAGGGCTGTAACCATGGGAATCAAGATCGGTGATGCATCGTTTCATAAAAGAACCGAAGAGGGGATTCAAGATTCCTTCATGCGCAACGCTGTTTCGAAGGCACAAGACGGGCTCAGAAGCAAAAAGTTAAAAGCTTCGGAAAGTCTCGGGAATTGGGAACAATGGCGTTCGTTAGGTGAAGCCATTCGTCAGCATACGCTGGATAACCTCGACTATTATTTGTTTCAGCTAAGCGAAAACATTGCGAAGCATGGCGGATCTGTATTTTTCGCAGAAACCGCTGAAGATGCCAGAGAATATGTAAAAGGTATTATTACAAGGAAAAATGCCAAAAAAGTCGTGAAGTCCAAATCAATGGTCACCGAAGAAATTAGCTTGAACGAAGCGATAAAGGAAGCAGGTTGCGAGGTATTAGAGACAGATCTTGCAGAATTTATATTGCAAACAGCAGACAATGAACGCCCTTCTCACATTGTTGTCCCCTCTTTGCATAAAGATAAAGAAAGTATATGTAAATTATTCCATGAAAAATTAGGATATACCGGTACCTCTAAACCTGAAGAGCTTACAAGATTTGCACGTAAGCATCTGCGTGAGGATTTCTTTCAAGCTGATGTAGGAATTACAGGATGTAATTTTGCTGTAGCGGAATCAGGATCTATCTCCATTGTGGCTAATGAAGGCAATGCGCGAATGGTTACTACTTTGCCTAAAACACTCGTGACCGTGATGGGGATGGAACGAATTGTTCCAACTTGGGAGGAACTTGATGTTCTAGTCACTCTTCTGTGCAGAAGTGCAGTTGGCCAGAAATTAACAAGTTATATAACGGGATTGACGGAACCCGGCGGAATGGACGGCCCCGAAGAGTTCCATCTGGTCATAGTGGATAATGGCCGTTCGGATATCTTAGGTACGGAGTTTCAAAGCGCGCTGCAATGCATTCGCTGCGCAGCTTGTATTAATGTCTGCCCAGTCTATCGTCATATCGGCGGGCATGCCTACGGTTCGATCTATCCCGGCCCCATCGGAGCGGTATTAACGCCATTATTGGGCGGGTATGACGACTACCAAGATTTACCTTTTGCCTCAAGCCTTTGCGGTGCTTGTACGGAAGCATGTCCCGTTAAAATCCCTTTACATGAACTCCTGATTAGACATCGACGCCGTATTGCTGAAGATGAAAACAGAGGTCCGCTGTCTTGGAAAATTGCCATGAAGGGATTTGAAAAAGTGGCTAACCATTCCGGATTGTTCTCTTTTGCAACGAAAACCGCACCATATGCGTTACAGCCTTTGACAAAAGACGGACGGATGATTAAGCACGGAATAGGGCCATTAAAAGCCTGGACCCATGTCAAGGATCTTCCGGTTCCGCCAAAACAATCATTTCGGGAATGGTTCGAGAAGCAGAGAAAGGATGGAAAATAAATGAATATCCCAAATCGCGATACTTTTTTAGCTAAGCTTTCGGACAAGCTTGGCAGAAAACGTCCGGATACGGTTCATAGACCGGAGTGGAAGTTATCTCCACAGTGGCGTGTTTTTGAGGGATTCACACAAGATCAACTGGTCTTGAAATTAGAGGATCAATGTAGAGACATTCATACAGATGTCAAACGAACTACTACAAGTCAGCTTGTTGATACCTTGCACGCCGTAATTCAGGCTTGGAAAGCCAATTCTGTCATTTATGCTAATGATGAACGGTTTGACCAATTCGGAATTAAGGAATATTTAAACAACATGTCTCAATGTCGAAAATGGGACTCGAGGGATAAAGAGGAATGTATCGCCTTTGCCAAAAATGCAGACATTGGGATTACCTTCAGTGACATCACACTTGCCGAATCCGGAACCGTCGTGTTATTTAACGATGGGATCAAAGGAAGGCCCGTTAGTCTTTTGCCCGAATCGTATATTGCCTTGGTTCCCAAAAGTAGTATTGTGCCAAGACTTACACAAGCCGTGAAGACGATTCATGAACGGAATTTAAAAGAGGAGGAAATACCGGTATGCGTGAATTTTATTTCCGGTCCTTCCAACAGTGCCGATATCGAAATGAACCTTGTCGTCGGGGTTCATGGGCCAGTAAGAACAACTTATATTGTTATAGATGATCAATAAGCCATACTGAGCGTTCATGTACTCGCCGGTGCGTAACCACATGTGTCATGAGCGCTTGTTCAATTTTGCCAACAGACCGACACGCGAATATTTTGAAAGAGAGGGTATAGATGAGGCAGGGGGGACCCGATTGTTGCAGCATATGATTGGGCCATCGAACAGTTTAGAAGAACGGAAACCCCTCAAGTGATATGTAACTCTTGGGGGTATAAAAGACCCGTGGGAAGGCGTAATAGATAATCCGAACCACCCGGCAAACCGTAAGATTCTTGAAGCAATTCGGGCGGCGATACTGGTATTATTCTCTGGGGGTAATTGTGAGGACCCCATACTAACGATGTGTATACAGTAGCCTGTCGTCAAGCCAGTTGTAGTATAGGAGTAAAATAAAGAAGAAGGGTGTTTTTGGAGCAATCCAGGAGCATCCTTTTTTCATGAGGCGCTTCGAGTTTCGAGCCCTGAAGGCTGGATTCTCGATCAATGAGCACTAGAGCAAGAAGGACAAGAGTAAGGAAACAGGCCCATGCTACTCATGTCAATCTAAAGTGTTTACGGCCGGGTAAGAGCGCCCCGGCCAAGGCGTTCTACGTTCCCGACGTTTGTCTCACGCAACCCACGTAGCGCGGGAGCTGAGGGCCGAATCAAAGAGGGCAAGCACCATGATTTCGCTGTGTTTCATCATCTTGCTATGGAAGTGGAATCATGGTTGCTGGCGGATATATTGGTTGGAGTTATTGAGAGTAGGCGTAACCAAAGACTTTATGAATAGGTATGTGCTGTTTTTTTAATCAATAAATTGGAATCAATTTGTCCAAAATATCCTGGTGGCATCCTCCAAGATATTTGTGCTGCTGATGTATAGGTGTTTATAATTTGTTTAGAAACGATACGTTTCGTTTTATAATTGATTATGAAAGGAGATAGAAATGAACACACATACCAAAGAGGGTAAACGCTCAGTTGGAAAACCAAGGAATGAATCATCTAAGGCAGCCATTATAAGCTCAACTATTAAGTTACTTGAACATTCCAGTTTTGCGAACCTAACGATTGAAGGGATTGCAAAAGATGCAGGAGCTAGCAAGGCAACAATATATAGGTGGTGGAAAAATAAGGAGGAACTATTATTAAGCATTTATTTAGATGTTACAGATTTAAGTGTAAAATTTAATCCATTATTATCAGTAGAAGAAAATTTTCGCCAAGTAATCATTGAACTCTCTAGAGTTCTTGATAGTACGTTAGGAAGAGCTTTGATTTCAGCAATCGTAGAAAACGAGGATCTTTTAAAGAAATTCCATGTTCATTTTTTTGAACCAAGAAGATTGGAAGCAAAAAGTATTCTGGAGATGGGTATTCATGCAGGAATCATTCAATCTGAAATTGATTTAGACATAGCCTTAGATATGTTATTTAGTCCGATATATTTAAAGATTTTTATGTATAGGGAAAATATAGATACAAACTTCGTTAATGGTTTAATACGCCATTTTATGAACGGAATAGCCACAAGATAATCAAAAAAGGAGAATTTTCAAATGGAAAATAATAAATTGAGGGCTGACTGTGAACAAGGTAAGTTGGTTGGAACTGAAGAAAAAGGAACTTTAGCATTTTATGATATTCCCTATGGTGCTGATAAAGGTAGATTTATGAAAGTTGGGGAACCTCTGAAATGGAATGGAATACGGGATGCAACAAAACCAGGGCCAATTTTTCCTCAACTAAACAATCGTCTTGCTTCTGTCATGGGGACAAAGAAAGAAGAACATAATCAGAGCGAGGATGCTTTCCGTTTGAACATATGGACAAAAGGTACAGATGAAAAACGACCTGTTGTTTTTTGGATTCATGGAGGAGGCTTTTTGACAGGAGGGGGTTCTTTACCATGGTACAACGGTAGTCAACTGGCTGCAAACGGCGATGTCGTAGTCGTTACAGTGAATTACCGACTAGGCACTTTAGGTAATCTATTTTTACCTGGTATATCTGAAGGCAACTTAGCATTAAAAGATTTAATTGCTGCTTTGTATTGGGTAAGGAAAAACATTGAATGTTTTGGCGGAGATCCCGACCAAATCACTGTAGCTGGACAATCAGCAGGTGCGTGGTATTCTGTTGCATTAATGGCATGTGAAGAAGTAAAGGGAATGTTTAATCGTACAGCTTTATTTAGTTTGCCTGGTGGCGTTAATCCTCTTAATAAAAATGAATCAATTGAATTGTCTCATTTAATATTAGAAAATCTAAGCATTGACGAAAGGGATAAAGATAAGCTTGTTGATGTGCCTGTTGAACAAATATTAGCTGCACAAGGAGAAGTAGCAAAAGAAATACAACGCAGAACACAGGAGCTTATCCCCACTACCTTTTTCCCCATTATAGACGGCATATTATTAAAAGGGAATATTATTAGTGAAGCAGTTCGAATCTCTGGTAGTAAAGTAAATGTTATGGCGGGATTAACAGCTGAAGAAAATGCAGCATTTCTCCATCATACTAGCTTGAAACACGAAGATAACTATTTGGAAATAGTGGAGTCAAGTTCAAATGCTCTTTTTAAGTTTCCAACCTATGATTTGATGACTGATTTAAATGATGTTGATAGTAACACTTATGTATTTAATTTCAACTATCAATCACCTAAACCTTACATTTTAGCTTGTCATTGTATGGATTTACCATTTGTTTTTGGGAATTTCGATAAGTGGGAAAACGCTCCGATGCTTGAGGGTGTCAATCGCGAAGAAGCACAGAGTTTATCCAACCAAATTCAGGAGTATTTCCTTAGCTTTATTAAAAACGGCACACCTAATCATGAAAATAGTTTAGATTGGCCTATTTTTGAAAGGAAAGAACAAAAAGCTATGATATTCGATAAAAATTTAGAGGTAAAAAAAGTAGATTGATTAAGTGAAAAAGTGTTTCGATTAACTGTTGAAGAGGGGAATGATACAAAGCTTCTTTATAACGACCTAGTCCAGCAGTCAATGAGTGAAAGAATCAGTTAGGGCATTCGTCTATACTAAACAACCATGATCTATACATTTTTGTCTGATGAAGAAATGAGAACTGCAGTTAATAATATGGATAAGTTTGGATATTAAAATGACACGAAGTTTGACCCGTTGAAGGATACGGTGACACAACTTTCTTAAACATGGCTTATTTGTGCCTTCTAGGGGTAGTACCAGCGAAGCTGACAGAAGCTTCTTTGCATCGTTTTAGCGTGTCACTATTGACTTAGAGTGCGCTCTAAGATGTAAGATGTGACTATGGACAAATATTTAAGCATCCAAGACATTTCCAACCTTACCGGCATCACTGCATACACCTTGCGCTACTACGAAAAAAACGGTCTGATTCATGCAATAGAGAGGGGTTCGAACGGTCGCCGCCAATATTCTGCAAACGATTTAGCATGGATTCGTTTTTTGGTAAGGCTTCAACAGGAATGACCATTCGACAAATGCAACAGATCGCTGACTTGAGAAGACAAGGTTCCGCTACGACCAAAGAAAGGAGAATTCTGTTGGAAGTCCATAAGAACAAGTTAGCGGAACAGATCGAGAGGCTTCAAGAACATTATAAAGTCATTAACGAAAAAATAGAGATTTACCGTCAATGGGAATTAGAGAACCCGCAACTGGAGGTAGCTGTTGAGCAATGAACTCACCATATGAAATTGGAAAAAAACTATTTCAAGAAACTAATGAAGCAGGTATTCAGGAAGTCATTAATGGTTTAAGTGATGTATCCCCGCACATCAGTAGATACATTATTGAATTTTTCGGGCAACTTTTTAGTAATCCCGTACTAACCTATCAACAAAGAGAAATGATCGCAATCTCTGCGTTAATCTCATTAGGTGATACTCCAAATCAACTCAAATGGCACATGAACTTCGGCTTAAAAGTTGGGATTACGCCGAACGAAATTATAGAAATTGCAACCCATTGTATTCCGTTTTGTGGTTTTCCTCGTGTTTTAAATGCTGTTGGTGTTGCAAAACAACTTTTTGCTGAACAAAATATCGAAGTAAATATCGAGGACGAGCTACTACAAAATGTAGAAGAACGACGAGAAAGAGGCTTGGCAAAACTTCAGGAAATCGACGGCAAACATGGCGAAGCGGTTGTTGATTCCCTTGCTGATATTGCTCCTCTACTAGCTGAACAAATCATCGAATTTACTTTCGGTGAAGTCTATAGCCGCCCAGGATTAAATCCCAAACTACGTCAACTCGTAACATTAGGAGCCTTAACTGCTCAAGGTGGATGCGAGCCGCAGTTGCATGTACATCTCAATGCTGCAATTCGTGTAGGGTTAACAAGACAAGAAGCTATTGAGGCATTGTTACACTGTTCCCCATATACGGGATTTCCTAAAGTGCTGAATGCTATTAAAGTTGCGAAAGAGATCTTCTTATCGCATTAATTCCAACATGAATGTTAGGTTCGATAAAGGCTTCAAATGTAACGGTGTATCCTTCAACTAACGGATACGTTAGTTCAACGAACTCCAGCCCCGATAACGAAAACCGTGTGTTTTGCCAGTAGATTCAATAGGTTTTGAGATATTTGTTGAAGCCCCTGATCCGTGAGATATGCGGATCAGGGGCTTTTTGGTTTTTGCTGATTCGACACCAAGCCAAGTACGGCGTAGTGTTTGATCATACTTAACTGTATTCTTACCCATTACTATGTATCTCTTACAAGAAAAACGATATCGTCTGGTATATCAGCTTATCGTTTAAGAGTTCTTCCCTTAAAAAGGATATACTCCAGTTTCTCCCTTATGATTTTTTTATTTTCGATTGTGCCTGGGTATGGTATGTCCTTACTACGTGTAACGATTTCATCCTTTTCTATACTTGGCCGTTTACGATTTCGATCTTCAATTGCTGTGCTACCATTATTAAAAATAAAAGTGGTATTTAAGTCTTCAATACCCTCATCAAGTTTCTTGCCCGTTATATTTTTAGCTGTGAAAGTTAAATTAACCTTTTCCTTCTCCAAGGTTAATTTGTACGATAACAAATGGAAAGCATTCTCATTGTCTACCGGTACTTTATCCAAATCCTCAACGTTCTCCATCATAGGTGTCTTCATTAATTCCTTCCCCGAAAGAGAGTACAGTTTATTTTGTTGATCCCACTCCTGATGTATTATTAGTTGCGTCGTAAGCACCCCCAAAGGAACAAACATTGCATTTTTATTAAGCACTGGAAAGGTATCCATCATGGACGTACTTGAATCCGTAACAATCTCTGTTGAGTTTATTTTGAACTTAACCTGATGCGAACCAAACTGTATAGTAGCCGTTTTGGAAGCCGGGTCATACGACGTGTGCCCCCCCAATAAATCGTTAATAGATCGCAAAGGTACCATGAAGCGGTTGTTCTTATCAATATAAGGGGCTTGGGGCGTCGTAAATAAAACATAATAGTTATTAATTTTTAGAATTGTCGTGCTAGGAGCTATACTCTCAGCTGATAATTTTCCAGTAAGAACTTCTTGAGAAAAGCAAAAAATCATCACACTTAAAATCAAAATCTTGAACAGCATCTTTTCCATAAGTTTCCTCCTTAAAAGGAGAGGTAAAGCCCCTCCGATAAAATTTATTCTAAGATATTATCAATCGTTTCTCTTCCTGCATGAACGAAATCTATAAACACTTTATTTCGTGGGGATGAACAAAATCCATAGGTTTGGGAACCTCGCCATGGAATATTATCTTCTGAACTAAGAACCATACCAAGCAACATTTTTGATGTAGGAACCATCTCTGTAATTCTCGTGATCTTGAATTTGGGCCATACTTGTCATTCGTTTTATGAGGTTACCGTTACCAGTAGAAGTCCAACCTGGAGCTGGCCCGGTGAAGGTTTTTGTAACTTTCGTACCGCTAATATCATGACCAGAAATAACTAAAGCAACAACACCATCAGATGGAACATAAAATTTCATTTGAATGTCCTGATCTCCTTCAAATCTTGGGGTAAACGTTAAGCGACCACCATTACCCTCGATCAGCAAGAAGGGGGCCCAGTCATTAAACTTTGGGCTATGCTGTAAACCTGCATCTACAGCATTATTCGTATTTCCCCAACCGCCCATATAGACGTATCCTGTACTACTAGTGTATTTAGACGGATTCTCGTAAATTTCTTTTTTACTCGGTAGATGAATTCGGGTCGTTGCCCATGCATATCCTATATGTGAATATACTCCACGATATGCCCCATTTCTCAGGTCCCGGCATACGGGGAAACTTGCAGCGTTAGTGCTAAAGTCCATTGGTGTAGATATTGAATGATTTCCTACCATACAATCCGGTTTAGGTTGTAATACAGGAAAAATATAAATTTGTCCCGTTGAATCTTTATAAGTATTCTGAGTTACGGACAGGCTGGAAGATCCCGATTTTTGGTACGTAACCAGACTTGCGGATGGGAGGGAAGGCTCCGAACCCTTGTATGTAACCTGACTTACCGGTTCTAGGGGAATAACTTCCTTCCTTAAACTTTCCTTGTTTACAAACACTTTGCCCGTTTGATCTATGTATGTAACGTGAATGAAAGCATACTTACAACAGCCAACGAGCATATGCTCTTGAACTTCAAATCCATTCATCTCCCTCAAATTTTTGTTGTTGCAATTACATAAAAAAACACTATCCTCCTTTTTTTGGCATTTATGACACAAATCTATTATGTACAAAACTATATATTAAATCAAGATAATATAATTTACCATTTTTCCAATTAAAATGGATAATTAAATAAAAAGAAACCAATCGATCTAAATAAACCTTTTATAGCTACAAGAAAAATGATCAACCGACTCAGAAATCGAGCGGACCAGAAAACAGAGAATATTTTCAGAGAAAAGGGGAAGGTAACCTTTGAAACTGTGGCTTGTATTTGGGAAAGAGAATATGTAGATAAACACATTTCAATTGTAAAAGGGCTTTTTTTGCTGTTGGAGCTAACTTTTTAGGAATAGACCATGAAATAGAAGGCTATTTCAATATAGTAGATTCAGAGTAACACTTTATAAGTTTTAGGAGTTTCTTTGAACTTTTTGGTAATTATGTACTGTAATCTATATAACAAGTGGGTATATTATTTAGTACACCTTAGAGATTTCCCCTTGATAAGACACGTCCGAGATAGGGCGTGTTTTTATTTGTCCTGTTTTATAGTACTGATATTAACATATGTACAAAATACGGATTTTGTGAATATGAACTTCTAGAAATACTTTTTTTTGTAACATCAATTCTATTTTAATCTAATTTGGAACATTAATTTGTTTAGCTCCATGTACTGTCGCGCGCACATTTTATCATACTTATGTCTTTTATACTATAATAAACAAAAATGGAATTTTATTTAATTATAAAACTGGTTGAGAGCTCTCCTTCATCTTGACCAATGACACAAAATTTCCCTCTTTTCTTACGAAATACTTGATACAGTCTTTAAAAAAAATGAACAGAAATAACATCGATCTCATCTTGAATTGGAAGCTTACCTGAATTCAAGCGCATATATGACTTTCTGAATTACTAGTTCCCCGGAGTCTCCTTCTACGAGAATAGCTTTCTTTGCAGAGAATCAGCCGAAAGGTATCATAAACATATACAAAAATATATATACTACTCATATAAAAAAAATGACCTACTGGAGGGACAGGCCTTGAAGAGACTATTCGCTTTAAGTTGTGCTTTCTATCTGTTAATCGGCATCACTAGCGTGGTACTTGGGCCATTACTGCCGACTTTACTGCCTCACTATGGACGCGGGTACAGTGATGGTGGATTACTGCTGTTCCTGCAGTTTTTCGGGTTTCTTGTCGGGGTTCTGCTCAGCCCCTTCATGGCTCTGCACATGGGTCGCAAGTCTATGCTATCCATTGCCCTGGGCAGTATCGTGGCAGCGTGCACTATCCTGGGTGTACTACCCTCGTGGAATTGGATCATCGTAATGGTCATCTGGGTGGGCTTCGGCTCAGGCATCATTGAGTCGTCCATCGGAGCGTTTACCATTGAGTTCACGGAAGAGCAAAAAGCCGTAGCCATGTCTAAGCTGGATGTCTATTTTGCACTTGGCGCACTGCTTATTCCAGCGATCGTAAGCCTGTATATCTGGCTTGGAATGTGGAATCTAATCTTTTACACCATCGCCCTTCTCACTTTTATCCTAGTGCTATTTTGGCTTACCATGCCTGCTTCCGCCTCCTCTCACCTTACCCAAGCAGACATCCGAACTACTGAACGTTCAGTTGAAAAAGCCCGTTACGCAGGCCAACATCGTGTATTGCTAGGAATCTTCATTATATTCTTCTTTGTTTATATGGGTCTTGAACTGGGGCTCATGAACTTCCTACCTTCTATTCTGACAGAGATGCTACAGCTTCAGGGATCCGTAGCCTCGCTGGGTGTCAGCGTGCTTTGGATTGCAATGATCATTGGTCGTATGTTCTCAGGAAGGATTGCAGAGTCTGCAGGATATATTCCTTTCCTGCTATGGAGTGCAATCGGCACTTTCTGTTTCTTAGTTGCCATGGTATTTATATCCAACCAATGGGCTACATACCTTCTAATTTTTGGTACAGGTATATTCATGTCTGGACTCTTCTGTATCGCGCTCGTCTATGCCAACGTGCTGATTCCGGGAATGACCGAGCGGACGACCAGTATCCTGATTGCGTCGGGCGGTATTGGCGGCTCGGTGCTTCAATATGTAATAGGCTGGAGCATGAGCGAATGGCCAGTGACGGCTAGTCTCTGGATTTTAGGAGGGTTTACTCTGATTTTGCTGCTGGCGCTTATTCTTACGCATCTGTGGAATAATCGGGGTAGCCGAGTAGTTGACTCCCTTGTCCAACAGGGCAAGGAAGGATGATATTGTTTTAGTTCTTAGGGGAGGTGAGGCCTATCGCATTTTTGCTTTTCGAGCTGATTCTGTTGCTGCGGGTATCTCTTATATCTGTGAAATCGAAGAAGCACCAGATTGTGCTCCCTTGTCCATGAGGGCAAGGAAGGTAAGTTCTAATTTTGGGGAGGTGAGTTCAGCAGCGTTATGCTGTAATAGGGCGGTATACTAAATAATAATGACTTAATAAGAATGAACATTCTGATATGGAGGGGAAGTATCGTGCATACGTTGACCAAAGAACGTTTCAGATATGGAAAAGGCATTACTCTGATTGACGATTCGGGTAAGGAGTATTTGGATGGCGTATCCGGGACCTTCAACCTGTCGCTCGGTTATAACCACCCTCATGTCGTCAGTAAAGTACAGGAGCAAGTCGCCGATCTTGCCCACATGTCTTCATCCTTTACAGAGCCTTATGTCGAAGAAGTCCTAGATCATCTAGTCCAGTATGCCCCGAACGGCATCGACGCCGGATGGATGAGAGATATTACCGGCTCCACAGCGAACGAATGTGCTGTGAAACTGGCCCAGAAATACACCGGAGCAACTGATATAATCAGTCTGCATCTGTCACATCATGGACAGACCCAGTTCGCAACAGGCATTTCCGGTAATGCCTTTCGTCGCAAGAATTTTCCTAACTCAACTGCGGCAAATTCTCTGCATGTGCCTGCTCCCTACTGCTATCGCTGCCCCTTTAATTCTTCACCAGACAAGTGTGGCCATCATTGTATTGAAGCCATATCGAACGCCATTGAATATGCAAGCTCAGGCTCCGTAGCCTGCATGATTATTGAACCCATTCTGGGCAATGGAGGTAATATCATCCCACCAGAAGGATATTTCAAGCGCCTCCGTCAGCTATGTGACAAGCACAGAATGATTCTAATTGCTGATGAAGTACAGACCGGGATTGGGCGGACAGGCTACATGTTCGCAAGTGAGCTGTTTGACATCCGACCGGATATTATTACTCTCGCCAAAGGTCTGGGCGGCATTGGTGTCCCGGTTGCGGCGGTCTTGATGCAGTCTCGTCTCGATGTCCTGGAGAAGCACGAGCATTCCTTTACCTCGGGCAGCAATCTGATCTCGGTCACGGCAGCCAAATCCACGCTGGAGGTTGTAACCGAGCCCGGATTTCTGGAAGCCGTCCGGTCCAAAGGAAACCTGCTCGGATCCCTGCTGACGGAGATGGCCGACAAACACGATTGCATTGGTGAGGCTCGTGGCGTCGGACTGATGTGGGGACTAGAAATTGTAGACGAGAACGATGCCCCGGATGCAGTAAAAAGCAATGTGATTATCAATCGTGCATTTGACGAACAGCAATTAATTCTTAGAGGTTCCCGTTACGGTTATGGCAATGTGGTCAAAGTGAGACCTTCTCTCACGGCTACAGAAGATGAGATTGTCGAAATTGTTAAACGGCTTGACGCGGTTCTGACTACCCTTCACTAACTATCTGCCAATAGGCAAAAAGGAGGACTTATTCATGCTTGCACTGGTATACAAATCAGCTTGGGATGTAGCCCTTGAGGAAAGACCTATCCCGGAGATTAAAAAAGATAACGATGTACTCGTCCGGATCCGGGCGACAGGCGTTTGCGGTACGGATTTAGGCATCATCAGTGGCAAATATCATGCCGTGCCGTCCACTATCTTGGGCCACGAATCAGCGGGGGAAGTGATCGCTGTTGGATCAGCCGTCAGTTCACTGCAGCCTGGGGATCGGGTGGTGATTGACCCAACATACTACTGCGGCCAATGCGAAATGTGTCGGACAGGAAGACAGAACCATTGCACATACAAATCCGTAACGGAGACCGGAGTCAGCGCTGACGGTACATTCACCGATTATTATGTGACCGAGGACCGTTTCCTGTACAAGCTGAAGGACCATATCAGCTACGAAGAGGCAACGCTCACCGAACCGCTGAGTTGCATGCTGACCGGAATCAACCAAGTTCACCTGCTGCCCAATTTTACAACCGTTATTCTGGGTGCAGGTCCGATCGGGATTCTGTACAGCTATGCTCTTGCGTCAAAAGGCGTAACTGGCTGCCTTGTCGACATCTCGGAGCAACGACTAGCCATAGCGCATTCCGTTGCCCCTGAACGATGGTCTGTACACTCCACACTGGAATCGGCCATACATGAACTCGCACCGTTAAAAGATCAGGTAGACATGATTGTGGATACCACAGGCGTGGTCGGCACCCAGGTACTAAGCCAGCTTGCGAGTGGCGGATATTTGATGCTAGTGGGGCTAAGAGATGGGACAAGCTCGTTGAATCCGAAAGAGGTAGTTGACCGCAGCCTTAAAATTATCGGCTCGATTGACTCCCTGGGTACATTCTCCACAGCGCATTACCTGATTGAGCAGCAGATCATTCCCGCTAAAAAAATCATTACTCACTCGTATCCGCTGGATGACTACCGTGAAGCCTTTATGACGCTTGGATGCAACATCAATGAGCGGACACTTCAGCCTTCTTCACAGGCAATCAAGGTTGTATTGCAATCGAATGGCTCATGCAACTAAAATCCGGATACTTACAAGGGGGGGAGAATGGACATGACGAGCATTCATCATGTTTCACAGACGAACCATGAATGCACAGAAGATATTTCAGCGTCCGTTCCGATCAAGGCGGTTATCTTCGATATGGACGGGGTGTTGGTAGACAGCGAACCGATTTATTTTGAGGTTGAGCGCAGCTCCTTTGCCCATTTTGGTGCGCCCATGACGGAAGAAGAGCACCACACCTATGTAGGAGTGACACTCGAATCCATGTGGCGTCAAGTGATGGACAGACATCAACTTACTTGTACATTGGAAGAGGCGCTTTCCTATCACCGGAAAAATGTAATGCAGACCATAACATCACATGAGGGCCTTGTGGCAATCGATGGACTGGAACGATGGCTGGACTGGCTGCAGGAAAAAGGGATTCCGATTGCGGTGGCCTCTTCCTCCCCGCGGTCGCTAATTGATCTCATTATGGAAAAAACAGGACTTGACCGTTACTTTGATATTCGAATCTCCGGAGAAGAGGTACCCCAAGGCAAACCGGCACCGGACATCTTCCTACATGCCACCGAACTGCTTGGCCAAGCGCCGGCCCACTGCATTGTGATTGAGGATTCACGGAACGGTGTTCATGCAGCCAAGAGTGCAGGCATGCGCTGCATCGGTTTGCACAACCCAGGCTCGGGCCAGCAGGATTTGTCCAGAGCGGATCACTGTATTTTCAGCTATGATGACCTGTGGGCGATTAAAGAGAGCTTGCCATTCGAGGAATAGCTGTCTGTCACGAGCAAAGGTCGTAATGTGCCGGGAGGCATATCTTCTTTATAAACAAAAATTAAACCGCCAGATCTTTAAAATGAATGAGGAGTTATACAATATTAATGCCCCTTGGAATACACACTGGAGTATGTCATTTACACTACCCTGTGTGTACTCTAAGAGGCGTGCTTTACATCGCATCGGTTTTGTTGAATCGAACAAGTACCAGTCTATTCCCCGCTTCTCAGCTTTTCAATTATTTTTCAACCTCATGTCTGCTACGGAAAAAAATGAACTTAGAGATGACGTAAGCGAAATTTTCTAAGTATGTATCTTATTCTGTCAAGTAGTGACTTCCCGCTCTCGCCATTCTCATTAGTTCCGGCTTTTACCTCAATAAATACCCGGCTCACTTCGAATTCAGGAACGAAGGTGTGATAAAGATAGCCGGATAAAACACACAAAGTATCTAGTTATCCTTTGGCGCTGTCTATTCGTTTATTCCACCGGGGGGTCACTATGAAGGTCTTGATCCCGCTCTGTAAAGTGCCAGCGAGTAAAGGTAACCTCAAAGCCCTCTCTGGTTGGCGAACAGGTATAGGGACCAGCCTGATTTCCGCTGGTGTGTGGGAAACGCGCCACACGAATCGTTCGCCATGCGTGATGCTCCGTCCGTGCGCGGATAATCACAGCATCCTTGATGATGGAGGCGCGCAGGGTGACTTCTTTACCGACCCACTCCGGCACAGCTGCGAGCGACCAGTCAGAATAGCCATCGGTTACGACTGTGGAAAGTTGGGGAATGCCGTCATTGATTTCAATTCCTGCTTTAATCCATTGCTCCGGCCCCTGATACAACAAAATACCTGCTTGATCATAAAGTTCCGTAAATGATGCCAGTTGAAACGACACCTCCACCGCCGATTTGTTATTCCAATCCGACAATAAAGCGGATCCGTCCTCAAATTCAAAACCATATAAAGTTTTTTTCCAGAAGTCTCTTCCCTTTTCAGGCGCAACCTTAAGGAAATCTCCTTCTTTCCGTGCATATAGAGGTGAATTAATCCAGTTCCCTTCCTCCCATTCCATTCTCTTCTTTATCATCTTTTGTCCTCCTTTATTTATATAAATATGTGTTGCTATGCCCTTAGTATAGACGGATCTGACTAAAGACAAGGAACAATCGAAACACTACTCAATTAATGACCAATGGAAATGTGAGCTAGTATCACAGCCATGCGATCGTTTACCTCTTGGACGTATGCTGAAAAAAAAGTGTCTGGACGCTTTTTGTGGCGATCATCCAGACACTTTTTATTGTACCCTGATATGCTGTTAATGGCTAATTTCCTTTTTTAAAAATAGAAACTGTTACTTTTAGGATGTATGTTCAAACTGACTGTTGTATAGATCGGAACAAAAACTTGAAAAATATTAAACATACAGCAGCAGCAATGCGCCCCTGTCTAGTCCGCTTGACAGCCGGCTAAGACCAATAATAGTGCTTTCGATTATAACGGCAAGCTGCTCCACGTGATCTGCCTTGAATTCCCCGTTTTCGATTCCTTGCTGAATCAGTTTCCAGTTAAATTGGATGTGATGTTTTAGAAAAGACTCCAGTACCCCGGTCACAGCGGAACTAGAGTCTTCTTTATAAGAGAGAAGAACATTCAATCAGCATCAAGATGGCATGAGTTTACGCATCTAACGTATACAAAGGCAGGTTTTCAGGTAAAGCCGCCGGGCGCAGGCATGTGCTCTGCATCGAATAGAAGGTCTGCTGATCGGAGGAATCGTGGAAACCCCACATCGCCTCCAGCACATGGTAGGCCAGCTCACCGCTAGCGCGATGAGGGCGTCCGCTGCGAACAGCGTACGCCATATCGGCAACACCGCTGCCCCTTGTATTCTCCTGGTAGCCCGATAGCAACGGTACCTCTGTCCAACTTTGCTCGCCTAGCAGCCTGTAGCGAACTGGTCCGCCGAATGTATTCGGGTCAGGCACCTGCAGCGTACCATGAGTACCATATACCTCGATCGGTGGGAGAGCGCTTCCACCAAAGATGTCAAAGCTGGTAATTAGGGTACCAACAGCCCCCTGCTCGAAGCGCAGCAATCCGGCCACATGGGTTGGAATATCGACTGGAATGGTTTGACCTCTCTTTTTCTCGCTCATAATCGTTCGTTGGTTCCTCGCCTTGCTTGTCATGCCGGAGATGGTGGAAATCGGTCCCAGCAATTGAACCAACGCCGTCAAATAATATGGGCCCATATCAAACATGGGTCCGCCGCCAAAAGCATAATAAAATTCAGGATCAGGATGCCAATGCTCATGTCCACGACTCATCATAAAAGCCGTAGCGGCTACCGGATTCCCAATGACTCCGTCCTCAATCAGCTTTAATGACGTCTGTATACCCGAACCAAAAAAGGTTTCCGGTGCACAACCGACAAGCAGTCCCTTTTGACGAGCAAGATCCAAAACAGCCTTGCCCTGCTCTCGGGTGACGGCCAGTGGCTTCTCCACATAGACATGCTTGCCTGCCTCAAGGACTCTAAAACATACGTCCGCATGAACGGCCGGAATAGTCAAATTAATGATGAGTTCAATCTCCGGATCAGCCAAAATCTCACCTACCGAATATACATTCGGAACATTGTATGCTACCGCCTGTTCCTCTGCCCGACTTTGGTCCAGATCCGCTACTGCGGACAGCTCCAGTATGTCGAAACGATGGCAATTTTCCATGTAAATTCCACTGATTTTTCCACATCCAATAATGCCTACCTTCATTTTGTTCATACCCGGTCTCCCTTCACTTTCAGAAAAATGGATAATGGCATTCCTTTATTGAATTGGATACCTTACTACCGCTGCTGGCTGTCCGCCATGCCTGTATATGCCTCTGCCATGGAGCTTCTACGGGTGGTCACTGCCTGTTTCCCTGCCGCAGCCCACAGGAATCCGCTGTGCATCATCTCCGTCACTTGAGGCATATCTATAATATCCGCGTGATGTCCCAGCGAATTATAAAAAACATGGCCATTCCCCCACCGTTTCGTCCATACAACGGGCATATCCACCGGTCCATTGGCTGAATGCGGTCCAGGTACAACTGGGAAGCGTGTGGTTGCCAGTACTTCAACTGCCGGGTCTACGTGGAGGTAATACTGCTCGCTTTTGATTTGAAAATCCTCAATATGTTCCAGCAACGGGCTGGAGCCGCGTTTCATGTTTACCATGTATTCCACTCCGTCATTGCCGGGATGTGCTACCCATTGCCCGCCTGTCATGAACTGCCAATCCACGTTGTTCCGGAAAGCATCGCACATACCACCATGGCAGCCTGCCAGACCTACGCCGCTTTGAACCGCTGCTGAGACATTATTGACCAGTTCCTGCTCAATCTGTCCCATAGTCCACATTGGAACAATGAGGTCCAGGTTCAACAGTTTCTCCGCATCCTGGTAGGCTTCAAGGCTATTAGATACCTCTACCTCGAACCGCTCTTCCTTCAAAATACGTTCAAAAATGGCCGCTACCTGCTCCGGCTCATGTCCGTTCCATCCACCCCATACAATCAGTGCCTTGCGCATCTGTAATCCACTCACCTTTCAGAATGTATTGTTATACTACATTTCTTCAATGGATACCCAGCGGCGTTCCTCTATGGATCGTTCTACCGCTTCAAGCACAACCTGACAAGCGACACCATCGTGGAAGTTTGGCGAAGGTTGCCGTCCTTCGGAGATGGCACTCAACATCTCAAGCATCTCGTGGGTGAAGGTATGCTCGAATCCAATTGTATGTCCCGCAGGCCACCAGGCTCCAGAGTACTTGTGTGCCGGATCGGTGGCGAGCACGCGGCGAAAACCCTGGACGTCCTCCTCATCTTGTGTAAAATACACTTCCAGTTCGTTCATCCGTTCAAAGTCAAACCGCACACTGCCTAAACTACCGTTAATCTCGAATGAATTTGTGCTTCGATGTCCGGCAGCAAACCGTGTGGCCTCGAAGCTGCCCAGTGCGCCTCCGACGAAGCGTGCCAGGAACAGCGTGGCATCATCGACTGTCACATCTCCCATGGGTGCATTTGCTTCGCTGCTCCGCTTGGAGCTCAGTCCACTCATCTCTAAAGCCAGCGGGCGCTGTTTGATGAACGTCTCACTCATGCCAATCACTTCATGGAACTCGCCGACCAGGAATCGGGCGAGATCAATCAAATGGGCACCAAGATCACCATGAGAGCCAGAACCTGCCACTTCTTTTTGCAGCCTCCATACCAGAGGGAAGGACGGGTCCATGATCCAGTCTTGAAGGAAAAAGGCACGAAAATGATAGATCTTCCCCAGGCGACCGCTCTCAACCAACTGCTTCGCCAGCTGTACAGCCGGAGAAAAACGGTAGTTGAAGCCGATCATATGTCTGACTCCCGCTTTCTCTGCTACCTCCAGCATTTCACGAGAATCCGCTAGCGAGAGTGCAAGCGGTTTCTCACAAAACAGATGCTTGCCATGGAGTGCAGCTTCAACGACAATTTCCTTATGGGCATTGCTCGGGGCGTTAATGTCAATCAGATCAATATCGGTGCGTTTCACTAGATCACGCCAATTTGTAACACACTCGGCCCACCCGAACTGACGGGCAGCCGCCTGAACCCCCTGTTCGTTGCGTCCACAGATAACGGACATCTCTGGCTGTAGCGGGGCATCTGGAAAGAACATGGGTAGGCTACGGTAAGCGTTGCTGTGAGCCTTGCCCATAAATTTGTAGCCTACCATTCCGATGCGAAGACGATTAGACATATCGTGATCCTCCTTATGGGTCTACGTTCAACGGATTTTTGATAGTTGCGTATATTGACGAATGGATGATGCCCTGATAATCAACTCCGTGGCCAGAAGCTCTCTTATGGAGGAGCATACGGTCAGTTCCAAGGTTGGTATGCAGTCCAGAGAATCCGGTATAAGCTTCAAATGTACAGTGACAACAAGTTTACCCCTTTTCTTATATAACTATTGTTGGAATAAGCCTAATATTCTGAACTCCATGTTTCTGGTATCATTCTTCTTGAAAGGTATAAACTTGTTGTTACATTGCGCCCGCTCCATGTTGATGGGCGCGGACGATGGTGGCATCGACCATGACTTGCTCCCCATCCGGTTCCATGGCGACATGCTTCAGAATCTCATCCCAAATGCCTGCTTTTTGCATCCGCCAGAAAAAACTGTAGGCGGAAGACCATGGGCCATAGTGACTCGGCAAATCGCGCCAGGGTGCTCTGGTTCGAGCCACCCAAAGCACTGCATTCAGCATCTGACGCCGATCCTTAGGCGGACGTCCTCCTTGTTTTTTCCGGGCTGGGGGCAACAGCGGTTCAAGTATATTCCATTCTTCATCCGTTAACTCGTATCTTTGTCTCATGTTCCTTATTTTACTAGATTTTTACGAGTTGTACAATTTGCGTACAGGCCCTAGATAATTAAACTGAGAACATATTTTTTCTGTGTGTTTCTATAAAACCATAATATACCTTGGATATCAAAATATTCCAAATACATTGCTAGTGAATTTGTAAAAACATGATTGTGAGCTTTCCTTGTAGACACTTCCGTTATTAAGTCAGTGCAAAGGAATCCGATCCTAAATGATGGTCTATAAATGGGTTAGAATTTCCTATTTGCTTGGCAATTGTAGAACTGGCGGCAGACACAGACAATCCAGAAATGCAACTTCACACAGCTGCTAGAACTAATAAAAACAAACTACATTTCTTCCACATCAATTTATCTTCCTTGAGTCAGAAAAACCAATGAAAATACCCCGCCAAGTAGACATGGTTCTTCTCGTGTCTGATTGACAGGGTACAGTTCATTCTTTATAGCTTTTGCTTATATTAGGTTATTGGGCTGATACAGTGATTTTATCAATATTAGGTCCTTCAGTACCCGTAGTTACTACTTTTAAGGTATTGACTCCACTCTTGAATGGTAGCTGGACTGTAGTTTCACCCCAGGTTCCCCAACTACCAACGGCTTCGAAAGGCGCATCGCTCATTACTTTTGCTCCATTCACATACACATCCAGGTATCGTGTACCTTTGTCCAGCGCATATCTGAATTTCACATTTTTGGAGCCTGTAAAAGCACAGTTAATGCTGTTCCACTGAATGGATGCATCGGACATGGTGTTAAAGTTAACAAATTGAAAATTATTATTTTCCGAATAAGTGCTCTCTACTACGGAGTTAACCAACGTGGTATCCTTCTCAGCTTCATAAGAGGTACCGGCATTGGTATTGACGATATTGTTATTCTTGCCTAATTCAGCTACAAAAGTAGTTACACTTTGCGCAGGAAGCTGAGCCGTAAAGGAACTGCCTGTCACATTCATTTTTGGTCCGGCTGCCAGATTTCTGGTTCCATCTGTTACCCAGGAGGAGACTGTGGATGCTGTTCCGTTTTTCAGTGTAAAGTTTTGGCTTACTGGGGAAGCACTTTTGTTGATTGCCACAATGACGACCTTGTTGTCACCTTTATAGGCAGAGGTGTAAATGTTGGCAGCAGGGTTCTTCGTTGCATCTACTCTTACATATCCAGGACGAACAAATTTCGAGAAGTGAGCCATATTATAACCACGTTTACTGATTGTACTGTCTTCATTCATCGGGCTGTATTGTCTGCGGATGTACCACCATACGTATGCCTGGAAGTCTCCCTCTACCACCGCATTGTGAATGTGATAGGAGACATCCAGTGCCTCAGGCCAGCGATCTGCTGAGTTGGCTTCACTGTTCGGATAGTAGACTTCTGTCATCCAGAGCTCTTTGCCAGCTCCTTTTTGCTTGAACAGCGGATAAGAGAAATCGCTGAATCTCGTACCATAAGTATGCGCTCCCAGAATATCCATATTTGCAAGGGCCTGTGGATCATTCAATATCTTGTCTGACATTGCTTTGACATAAGAAAATGATTCCGGTGCCATTACTCGGTTATTGATAGAGCCAGCATTTTCTTTCATAAAGCGAAGAATTTCATCGGCAGACCACCATGTCCAATCATGTGCATAATCTGGCTCGTTTTGAACAGAAATAGCATATAGATTTACACCATTGTTTTTCATAAAGGAGTCGAATTCATTTAAATACTTGGCATAAGCATCATACTTATCGTATCTGAGGCGTTTTGCCGTTTTGGACTCAACATAAGCAGTAATATTGATGTTATCAATAATCGGGGTCTCTGTCCCTGTCGTGACCAATTTCAACGTGTTGGTTCCATTAGCCATCGATACCTGGATTGATTTTTCGCCCCAAGTGCTCCAACTGCCGGTAGCTTCAAAAGGAACATTGCTCTGTGCTCTCGCCCCGTTCACATAGACGTCCAGCTTGCTTGTTCCATTTAGCAGGGCATAGCGAATTTTCAGATTTTTCATTCCTGTACTGCCAATGGGAATTGTATTGAATTGGACAGCAGAATTGGTTGTATTTTGAAACTTGACATATCCGGTACCGGTGTAGCCCGAATTCGTACGCTCCACTTTTGCATTAGTTGTGGTACCTGTTTCCGCTTCATATGTAGTGCCAGTACCTGAGTTTGTTCCGAGCGTGAAGCTCTCAACCATGTCACTTGGAGGATTCCACGGCGTAGCAAACACGATGGCGCCGTTTTCAATCGCCTTTTTTGCTGTTGCTACTTCCCTTTTCCAATTATTTTTATTTTCGTCAATAGGAATTCTTAGTACAGTAAGCCCTAACTGATTGTTGCCATTGCCAAAAGCGGTTTCCCTTTGAGCCGGTGTCAAATCTCCAGCCCAACCTGAATGGTTCATGCCTCCAAAACCGCGAATGACTTGCTTTTCGGCTGATAAATCAACGGTTACATCGCTTGCCGCTGACACCTGAACGGGCGCTGGCACTGTTAGCATTATGATCGGCAACGCTGTTGCCAATGCTAACAATGAGCAGATTGACTTTTTTACATGGGATTTCATTTCCATCTCTCCTCAGCTTTCCATACATCTGCAATTCAAATCTGGTTTTTACTTGGTGTTATATCGGTAATTTGTCCAGATTACCCTCTTTCATATTTCCAATTTTGGATTTACAACACAATAAAATAAATTATCTACTGTAAATAATTGTAATACACTTCCTTAAAACCGGAATAGGGTCAATAGAACTGTTTGTTTCTTTCGCAATTTCTTCATTATTTTGTGTATTTATGAATAATTCCCCGAAGTGAGATTTTACTTCCTAAATTTCGGGAAAAATGTGTTTCTTCCCGTAGGGAACGGGACTGACCTAGGTTTGTGAGACAAGGTTAAAGACACCTTTCAAGTTTAGGTAACCAGTTGTCGAAATTCAAAAGGCGACTAATTATTTAGTTTCTCGTCTGATGGTATTTCCTTTTCTCTGAAATCTTGAATCTTTCTCAAACCTTAGTACCTATCGGCAACCCGATACCCAGTGTGTTCTCTTGGTTGCCTGGCAGGGCTCCAACCGGAGATGGTGTGAGAACACAAGCCCATCTGCAGTCCCAATTCCGGACTCTTTTTTCCAGCTCTTCCGGATAGCGATCCCCCACCAGTATAATTTTCGAAGCTGCGGACTCAATCGCTCGCAAATCTTCCAGTGTCAACTCCACATGAGCCGCTCCGAGGTTTTCTTCCAGACGACTCAGCTGTTGTACCCGGAATCGGAACAATCACGATTTTTGGCCAAGCACTCAAGCGAGCGCAATTTGAGCAGGAGTCGCCTTTTTCCGCTCAGCTACTTCTTTCAGCACCATTGAACAAATTATTCATCATGATCGTGAAAAACTCCGCTGATTCAATTGCTTTTTTATCATTAAACGGCAGAAACCAACCGTCATGCCCGTTCTACCTGTGTCTTGAAAAGATCATCCGGATGTGCTAGTATGAAATCGAATTTTAGTAAAATTATTAACTAAAAGGTGTGAGCTCTTTGGCAACCATTAAGGACATTGCCCGCGAAGCGGGTGTGTCTGCTGCAACCGTTTCAAGGGTTTTAAATAATGATCTGTCTCTGTCCGTGAGCCCGGACACCAAGAACCGAATTTTTTCGATTGCTAAACAGCTTGGGTACAAGCCTTCCCGGTTAAGACAATTAAAGCAGAACACAGAACGTGCCGGGAAAACGGTCTCTCTCCTGCTCTGGTGTTCTATTGAAGAGGAACGGGATGATCCATATTATGCCTCGATCCGCCGTGGAATCGAACTGCGCTGTGAAGAGCTTGGCCTGACGCTGGGTCAGACTTTGCGAGGACGTTCTTCCATCACTACCTTGCAGAAGACGGACGGTCTGATTGTTGTGGGCGGCGTGGAGCCTGAAGAGCTGATCAAGCTGCATCCCGACAAGAACACGATTGTCCTTGTCGACCAGTACCATGAACAGCTCGAATACGATTCTGTTCGCGTTCATTTTCGGCAAGCTGTTGATCAGGCGCTTGGGCATCTGTTCGAGCTTGGCCACCGACAAATCGGGTTTATCGGCGGCAAAAGCGACGGAGAACGGCGGGCGCATTACTTTGAACGGTTCATGCGAGAACGGGGGTTGTACAATCCTCAATTTGTTCGGATAGGTGCTTGGAGTACCGCGGATGGATATCGGATGATGTCCGAGCTCCTTACCGGGCAGGAGCGGCCGACGGCCTGTTTCGCTGCAAGCGACCCGCTCGCCATTGGAGCTCTCCGTGCCCTTCATGGACATGGGGTCCAGGTGCCGGAGGGAATGGCTGTCGTTGGCTTTGACGATATTGAGATGGCGGCTTTCGTACAGCCTCCGCTTACCACGGTACGCGCCTACCCTGAACAGATGGGCAAGGCCGCCGTTCAACTGCTCGCTGAACGGTTTGAGGGACGCGAACCACCTGCCCATAGCGTGATCGGGACTAAGCTTGTCATACGGGAGAGCTCGCGCGCAAACGAGTAACATTACGTAAAACAATCCATACGATGAACCCCCAAGGAGTGAATATCATGAACATTCATGTAAACGGGACGCTTGGCTTGTTCCACCTGCAGTCCAAGGATTGCAGCTATATAATCCAGCTTGTAGAAGGATATCCTGCACATGTCTACTGGGGAGCTCAGCTTCAACATGACGAAAACCTGGCCAATGTACTAGAGTTCAGAGAGCGCTGCTCCTTCTCTCCCAATCCCGTTCCATCCAACCGCACGATTTCTCTCGACACGCTTCCCCAGGAATATCCACAGTATGGAACAAGCGACTTTCGTCAGCCGGCCTATCAGGTTGCACTTGCGGACGGAAGCCGGATCACGGAGCTAAAATATAGCGGCTACCGCATTGAACCAGGTAAACCCAAGCTCGAAGGACTTCCTGCCGTCTATACCGAATCGGATGATGAAGCGGCAACCCTGTTTTTGATCCTTGAAGACCAATACTCGAGACTTAAGGTTACACTGCTCTATACTGTATTTGCGAATCACAGCGCTATTGTCCGGTCTACCCTTTTTGAGCATAAAGGAAGCGCTGTCATAAATATTGAGCAAGCGATGAGTGCTTCTGTCGATTTCGCAGATTCCAACTATCAAGCTCTCTACCTGTCCGGGGCCTGGGTGCGGGAAAGGCATATTCAGCGCCGCGAACTCGGACCGGGTGCTATTCGGCTGGAAAGCCGCCGGGGCTCGAGCAGTCACCAGATGAATCCATTTCTGGCACTGCTTCGTTCTGATGCGAGTGAAGATCGCGGAGATGTGTACGGCTTCAGTCTGGTTTACAGCAGCAATTTCGTCGCACAGGCGGAAGTAGAACAGTTCGACCAGACTCGAGTAAGTATCGGAATCAATCCGTTTGATTTCTCATGGCGGCTTGAACCGGAGCAATCATTCCAGACTCCTGAAGCCGTACTGGTCTACTCCGGAGAAGGTCTTGGAGGCATGTCGCGCACCTATCATCGACTCTATCGTACACGTCTGTGCCGGGGCGTTTACCGTGACAAAGAGCGCCCTATTCTCGTAAACAATTGGGAAGCCACTTATTTCGACTTCGACGCCGATAAAATCGAAGCGATTGCCAAGGAAGCGGGACCGCTTGGTATCGAGCTCTTTGTGCTGGATGACGGTTGGTTTGGCAAACGCGACAACGATGACAATTCGCTTGGGGACTGGTTTGAGGACCGCCGCAAGCTGCCTGGAGGTCTTGCCGATCTGGCCAAACGGGTGAATCAACAAGGATTGAAGTTCGGCTTGTGGGTAGAGCCGGAAATGGTATCTCCTGATAGTGAATTATACCGCAAGCATCCCGATTGGTGTCTGCATGCCGAAGGCCGACGGCGGACGGAAGGCCGATCCCAGTTGGTGCTTGATCTCTCCCGCAAGGAAGTTTGCAATTACTTGTACGATACGCTTAGCTCCGTTTTCTCGCTTGCTCCAATTACTTATGTCAAGTGGGATATGAACCGTAATATGACAGAGATTGCTTCGGCGACAGCTCCTGGCGAACGGCAAAAGGAAACCGCACACCGTTATATGCTTGGTCTTTACAATCTGCTGGAACGTCTGGTCTCCCGGTTTCCTGACATCTTGTTCGAAAGCTGCTCCGGCGGCGGCGGACGGTTCGATCCCGGAATGCTCTACTATATGCCACAAACATGGACCAGTGACGATACCGATGCGATTGAAAGATTGGCTATTCAGTATGGAACAAGCATCGTGTATCCGGCCAGCACTATGGGTGCACACGTATCAAGTGTGCCGAACCATCAGGTGAAACGAATCACCTCCCTTGCTATTCGCGGCGACGTTGCCATGAGCGGCAACTTTGGTTATGAGCTTGACCTTACTGCATTTACAAAAGAAGAAAAGGAGCTCGCTGCCAAACAAATTGCCCAGTACAAGGAAATTCGCTCCCTTGTACAGCAGGGAGATATGTATCGGCTTCAGAGCCCGTTTGAGGGCCGGGGCGATACGGCCTGGATGTTTGTTAGCGAGGATCAGTCCGAAGCTTTTGTCGCTTACTTCCGCGTGCTGGCTGAGCCGAACGGACCCATACGGAGATTAACGCTTAGAGGACTTGACGCGGAGAAAAAGTATATCATTGAAACTGGTGCAACAGGCAACACGGCCGGCCATATGGGCAATCCCCTGCCGGCAAACGGCGCGTCCCCTTTCCGTATAGCGTTTGGCGGCGAAACCTTTGGAGGTGACCGTCTCATGCGAATCGGGCTTGTGGTTTCGGATCTGGCAGGTGATTTTGCCAGCTCTACCTTTCGCCTTAAGGCAATTCCCCGTTGATCACGGCTGTAGTCCGTAACGATAAAATGATGACAAGGCAGGCCGATTCTCCGGTCTGCCTTGCTTATAATTCATCAGTCATTCCAATCATTACTCTTTTCCAAATAGATGATTCCCTGGTGTTTTTGTGCTTCGGTCCTATGTATGTCATGGTAAAAGTCATTAATATCAACCTCCACATTAACCGCATTACTCCCCAAAACAGATATTCTTTCTCTTTGTGTTTTGTTTTTAGTGGAATGATCTTGATTTCCATAAAAACTTGCTTTATTTCTTTTGTTATTGCTCTATTCCTTGCAGTACAGCCGACAGCAAACCCGGAAAGCGTAAATTCAAATCGTCATATCGTATGGAAATGAATCGCTGGGTTCCCTCTAATCTCGTATGAATGACTCCTGATTCCCGAAGAACCTTGAAATGATGAGACAAGGTTGACTTTGGAGCAGAAATATCTAGCGAGCTACAGGATTGCTCCCCCTTTTCACTCAAAATTTTAATAATATTAAGTCGAATCTGATCACTGAGCGCATATAAAACCGTGGATAGGTTTATTTCATTGACATTGGGATGGTACATGGTTCTCAAGAACATTCACCTGCCGGATTAAAGAATTATAGTTGCATTATAGCATAAGCGGTGCTATATTTCTATTGTTTGAAAATAATCGAACTTACGAATATAGGGAGGTATCTGCTTTGAACAAAAATATCATCTTGTTTTTCTTTGTCATGTTTTTCATCGGAACTGATACGTTTATTGTATCACCGCTTTTACCGATGCTCCGTGATGATTTCGGCATTTCTGTTGAACAGTCAGGGTGGATCGTTTCGGCTTATGCACTGGGTTATGCAGTATTCGCCTTGATTGCAGGGCCTCTGTCAGACGGATGGAATCGCAAAAAGGTGCTGCTATGGGGCTTGCTTAGTTTCGGTGTATTTACATCGCTATGTGGCTTTGCGACTGATTTTTGGACTATGTTTGCTTTCCGTTTTCTGGCTGGTGTTAGCGCCGCTTTTGCCTCGCCTCAAGTCTGGGCTGCCATCCCGCAGCTGGTTCAATCCCATCAAATTTTAAAAGCGATGGGAGTTGTCACCGCAGGCTTGGCCATTTCCCAGATGCTGGGCGTGCCTATCGGCAGCTATCTTGCGGCCACCCAATGGCAGACACCATTTATCATGATTGGAAGCTGCACCTTTATGCTCGTTATACTGGCTTCCATTCTATTGCCTTCCATGCCAGCTATGCAGCTACAGCATAAACCAGTCTCGATTGGGAGCAGATACCGTTCTTTACTGGACAGCTCAACATCCAGGATTGCTTTTGCTGCCTATTTCCTCTTTCAACTTGGAAATTTTGCGGCATTCTCTTTTATTGGCATTTGGCTTTCCGACAAATTCAGCCTTAATGCTGCGAGTATTGGCAGCGTAATTCTGTTTCTAGGGTTGGGAAATACGATCAGCAGCTTTTTCGGCAGCAGTCTGGTGAACAAAATAGGCCCTCGTCATTCTTTGAAATATGGCGTATTCCTCATCGTCCTGCTCTATTTACTGCTTCCATACTTGTCTAGTGTAACCTATGTTGAAATTACATATTTTTTGATCTTCCTCATTCTCGGGATGATTTTTCCGCTTATGATGAGCTTGCTTCAGACCCTGTCTGGCACAGCACGTGGAACCATCTCATCCCTTGCCAACTCCTCCATGTATTTTGGAACGACCTTTGGCTCTTTCACTGCAGGGATTTTGTATGCGCACATGGGGGGATTTATTTCCGTAAGTCTGTTTACTGTGCTTTGTTTCAGTATGTCACTGGTCCTGTTCATTCGAAGCGGAGTTTTACCAGGCTCCTCGCCTGTATCTGCTTCCTAAAACTGCATAGCAATTCTAACATCTAAAAAGCCGAGTTGTTATTTCAGTTAAAAAAACGCACACACGGGCGAGGTCAAGTGTACGTTCGGACAAAATGAAATGAGCTTTAAGCCGAATGGTGTGGAGGAAATAAATAGCACCTTCCAAAAAAAAGAAACCCAGGGTTATTAAAATAAGCCCGGGTTTCCTGAAACAGAGTTCAGCTTACAAAAGCCTTTATTTTTTAATCGTAATTTGTTTGGATGCAGCGTTATAGTTTACCTGGTAACCCGAAAGCTCGCTAATCACTCGCAGTGGAACCAGTGTAGAGCCGTTAACGATAACTGGCGCTGTGATGTTCGTCGAGTAATTCCGGGAATTGTTTAATTCGAACACGGCAAGGGTGGAATTCTTGACTTGAAGAACCACTTGTTTGCCGTCATCAGGGCGATTCAGAATGATCTTTTTGCCCGCTTTTTCATAGTTTACCTGATAACCCACATGTTCACCGATAAAGCGCAGCGGAACCATGGTTACTCCATTTATGATTCGCGGAGCCTGAGCTATTGTCGTAGCACGGCCATCGATATAAGCCGATCTGGACCCTGGTGTAAGGGTAAATGAAGTTGAATAAGCGGCAACCCCATTATTATAATTTGGAGACGTTGTACTGGAAGTTAATGTGTTCGAGCTCGTCCCGGACGATGAACTACCGGTACCAATCGCTCGATTGCGAATAGCTTCCAGCCGATCCAGCAAATTGTTTTTACCTGACCCGCTCGGCAGATCACTGATTGCATCTCTGGCAGACCGCCAGTCGGACGCATTCAGAGTGTTCTCTGCAATGCGCATCAAGTCACTTGCTTTCTCATAGTTCGAGGAATAGGATGACGACGATGATGATGATGAATAACCATCTGTACGTTCCGACACCTTTACCCCGCTGGACTCTCTACCACTGCTATTGACGGTCACGACTTTGATCTCATACCAGCGTCCTTCACGCAAATTCGAAATTCTGTAGGATTCAGAGGATGTAGTCCCCTTATAATCATTATCTACATAGATTTTCACTTTTTCAGCCGAACTCGGCTTATCGTAGTTGATTTTGATCCAGGTATCACCCTTGCTATCCACTCTAAGATTGGATACTTCCGACGAATTGGAGGATGTGCTGTTCGTTGTAGCCGTCAGCCTCACACCGGAGGACAGAGCACCTGTGCTGCGCTTGGATTTAATCGTAAACGAATACGACGTTCCTGATGAAAGATTATTGAATGTGTAAGACGTTCCTGTCGAGTCTGTGATCAGTGTTCCATCCCGATATAAACTGACCGTACTAATTTCGCTAGGTCTCGTCCAGGAAACAGTGACGCTATAGTTATTAACCGATGTCACTGAAGCTCCGGTCACTTCCGGCACTGTATCGACGGTGAGCGCTGGAGTGGTCACTGCTGTACTGGTCCCTGCGGATATGTTGCCGGTTTTGTCCATGGTCTTGATCAATACGTTATAGTTAGTGGAAGCAATTAATCCACTGAACGTATAGGATGTGCCCGTTGTTCGCTGTACTTCTCTACCATTTAAATAAATAATTGCTTGGCTCAAGTCGGCATCCTTGGGCATTATGTAATTAACGGTGAAAGCGTTATATCCCAAATTCGTCACGCTCAGTCCGCTTACTTCCCCCGGAGGTGTCTTGTCTGCAGGGGTATCAGTGGAAGCCGTTCTAGCTTGCACTGTAGTGCCTTGAGAATCATCTCCACTCTTATTCACCGTCTTGACCTGAAAGGTATATGTTGTATCCGGCCGTAAGCCAGCCAACGTATAAGAGTTGCTTCTAATGTTATCTACATACACATCGTTACTGACACCGATTACTTTGACATGGTCAAAATTGATGTCCAGCGGGTTGGTCCAGGACAAATTCACTCTTGATGTATCTAGCGGAACTGCGGTCAGATTGCTAACCTCTGCTGGTGCAGCACTTGAAGCAACCGCTCGGCTGACCAGCGCATCCGTTCCCCCCCAGACGCCATATCCTGTATTCAACATCAATGTAGCCGTTGCTAACGGAACCATCCATTGGCGCAAACGCTTTTTGTTCATGGTTTATGCTCTCCTTGATAACAGTATAAAAATTTTATTATCTACCATCATTAATTAGTAAGCTGACAAACCCCTCCTGATGCAATTCAGCTTTAAAAATTTATGCCATAATGGTTACATGCACATTTAAATGTTATCGGAATTTACTTGGGAAATGTTTAGAGCCACTCATGTTTTGAGGTTAAGTGAAATTTCACACATGCTATATAGATGTGCTGTAAATGTTCGATATATCGTAACTTTTTGCTATTTTATAACATCCGTTTGTAGGATATATTAAATTTTAAGTAATATGAGAAGGGAGGTCTATCATGTTCAAAAATGCATTTAAGTTGTTTGGTACCATTGGAAATATTGAAGCAATCTCATATTTGCTACTCGTATGTATTGCCATGCCCCTTAAATACGCAGCCGGGATGCCGCAAATGGTAAGCTGGGTAGGTATGATTCATGGAGTCCTATTCATCGCTTATGTGATGGCAATTGTAGTCATGCTGATTTTACGGAAAATAACGATTCTGCAAGGGCTTATGGCCTTGATTGCCTCGCTGCTGCCGTTCGGGCCTTTCATCTTTGATCGCAAGGTGCTAAAAAAAGCCGAGGGACGTGAGAGCAACACCCCTCCAATAAAGGCTACATAAGCATGTATGAGGCTTCTTTCTCTCTCATGCGACTTATATACAAAAAAACAACCGAGGGCTGTTGAACCCACTCGGTTGTTTTTTTGTATATCCAAATGTAAAAGGCTTCACCGGATTTTCCGGATTTTCCGGATTTTCCAGACTTTTCGTAATCGTCATCTGACGGCTCATCCCGGCGGTTCCGGTTGATTTATCCCGCCACAGCCAAGTAGATGATCCATCCAAATTATGTAATTGGGGACTAATCTCTTGGGTAATTGACACTCATAATGTCCATAAAAGGAACTTTAACTGTCTCACCATGATTCTCTACATGAACTTTCCCTGTTCTAGGGTCCATTTTAACAATCAGTCCGCGGGTGGTTTCTTCATGTCCCCATACGGTCAGTACAACTTCGGATTGCTCCTGCTGCGCTTCTACAAGCTGATTCCCGATTTCCTCCAGTACAAATTCATCCCGGGTAGGACGTTTGGGCACTTTCGCCTTGACCACTTGCTTTCCTCCTTCCTTTTCATGCAAAATCAAATTCATTTCATTTTACCATACTTTTCATCATCTGGTACTGGTAATCTACGTAGAATTCAGAGATTTTCGGTGATTGAGTCAAGTTATGAGCTGCGGAATTGCGTGTTTTCAAGCATCCGATGTTCGTCATCGGAGTTGTGATGATCTCCCTGTGTATGATGACCATCCTTTCTACGATGTTAATTCTGCCGCTCTTTTTGCAAAAAGAGCTGGCTCTGTCCGCACTGGCGGCAGGTTTGGTGCTTCTGCCTGGTGGAATTATCAATGGTCTTGGCTCAAAGCTCCGATGCATTAATCGGCAAATCCATATATACATATTCATACAATTATATATTTACAAACCTCCTCTATTTGGTTACGATGTGCTTCTGAAGTAAATGTAAAAATTACTATTACCATTAAGGAGGAAGTACTCGTTATGTAAGCGCTCATATTATAAACTTTTCATACCTACTGCCATAGCCGTAATGATGGCGGCCTGCTCTTCAGCTCCATCCGTTTCACCTTCTTCATCTGCAGCCAAAGCACCCCAAGCCAAAAGTATTTTTCATCTGGTGCTCCCTTCTCTTACCTTGGGACTAGCGATGACGGCTGTTTATGTACGAATGATCCGCTCCAGCCTGATTGAAAGCTCAGGGCAAGATTTTATCAAAGCAGCGCAAGCCCGTGGAATCAGTCCGGTTCGCATCTTTTTCAGACATATGTTCCGTCGCAGTCTTGTTCCACTCGCGTGACTATTGCGTGCGCGAACAGCACAGAGCCGGATTTTATCGTGCTTGACGAGCCAACGGCAAGTTTGGATGTAACTACACAGGCCACCGTTTTAAATCTGTTCAAGGATTTACAACATGAACTGGGAGTGGCTTATCTGTTCATATCCCATGATCTGGCGGCCGTGCACTTTATGAGTGACCGAATCATGGTCATGAAAGATGGCTGTGTACTTGAGAATTTTACCAAGGAAGCGCTCTTTCAGCCAGATCGCCATCCATATACACAATCTTTATACTGGAGGTTTTTTCAACATGCTGCCTTCCCACCGAGCCTATCTAGCTTTAGCCATTCCATTAATACTTTCAACGATTACAACCCCGCTGCTCGGTGCGGTGGATACGGCGGTAATCGGTCATCTGAGTCATGCCTCCTATTTGGGCGGTGTGGCTGTGGGCACACTTATTTTTAATACTTTATATTGGATGTTTGGCTTTCTGCGCGTCAGCACATCGGCATTTACAGCACAGGCGGCAGGGGCCCAGAATAACGAGCAAAGCATCGCCGCTCTGATGCGTCCGCTCGCCATTGCGTTACTGATCAGCGGGGTATTCATCATACTGCAAAAGCCGATTCTGCTTGCCTCTCTGCAGTTAATCCATCCGGCTCAGGATGTGGCTGCGCAGGCAGCGATTTATTTTAATATTCGTATTTGGGGAGCGCCGCTTACGCTGGTAAACTATGTATTGCTCGGCTGGCTAATGGGGCTAGCCCGCGTGAAGGCTACCTTATTTCTGCAAATTACGATGAATGTGACCAATATGGTTTTAGCCCTTGCGTTCACACAAATCATGCAATGGGACGTAGTCGGTGTGGCAGGCTCCACACTCATCGCAGAGGTTCTCGCTTGTGTGCTCGGTTTTATACTTGTACTTCGTTCCCGGATGTGGAGAGAATGGCTGCAACATGGGAAGAAGGATTGGCAGGGCTGGTTTGGAGTCTCGGAGCTAAAAAGTGTTATGGCCACGAACCTTGATCTCATGATTCGTACAGCCTGTCTGCTAACGATGTTTAATCTGTTTACCTCGCGCAGCGCGAGCTTTGGAACCGATCAGCTTGCAGCAAATGCAATTTTGCTGCAAATCCACTATATTATGGCTTATTTTTTTGACGGATTTGCTAATGCCAGCAGCATCATGGCGGGCCAAGCCCGTGGTGCCGAAGATCGGAACATGCTGCAAAGAGTGATTCACTTGTCCTGGTTCTGGACACTGCTCACCAGCGTGGTATCAGGCGGACTGTATTTAGCACTGAAGGAGCCGTTGATCCGATTGTTCACGGACAATGCCACGGTGATCAGCCTAACAGGCCCATACAATGGCTGGCTTGTCGCCTTTCCGCTGGCTGCCGGGCTGGGTCTGGTATTCTACGGTGTGTTTACAGGGATGACGGTAACGTATCCGATCCGAAATTCCATGCTGATTTCGCTGCTCTTCTTTTTGGCCGTTCTTTTTTGGTGCGTTCCTCACTATGGCAACCATGGCTTATGGCTGTCTTTTATCGTGTTTGCTTTGGGACGATCTTTATTTCTTGTGATCTATTTGCCTCGGTTAAAGAGAGTTTAGCAGCTATTGTGCTGACGAACGTGCCGGTACTTGTTTCTACGGCAGCTACACGGACGGATCATTCTTGCGAACGTTGTCCGCTTCTACAGTACGCTCCGTCCTCTCTGCTTGCTCTATGCTGTTTTACATCATTATATTTGTAAACACCAAAACGCACCAAAATAAGCCGCAAAACCTCGTATTATTTGAGATTTGCGGCTTTTCTAGTTTTAGAATCTTTCCTTCGGTTTGTAAGACTGGTACACCTTAAAGCAGCGGAGAGGACGGAAAATGATTTGCGGAAAAGCGGTAGTGGTCGCTTTTGTCTCCAGATTTATACCGCTTAATATAACTGGAGACAACAGCGATTGGAGCAACGTTCCGTTCGCGAAAGTCAGGAGTTTGTATATCTATTCACCTTGAGGAACTGTCAATCCCAGTCCTTCGGCTACACGGCGTCCGTATTCAGGGTCAGCCTTGTAGAAATGTCCGATCTGACGCAGCTTGATTTCGTCACTTTCTACTGGCTTCATTGCACCCACAATATTTTGGACCAGACGCGCACGCTCCTCCTCACTGAGCAAACGGTACAGATCTCCCGGCTGCGTGTAGTGATCATCGTGATCGTAGGCTACACTTTGCGCTTCGCCGGACACTTCAAATGGAGCGATTTTGTGCTTCGGTGATTCTTTAGGTCCACCGAGACTGTTGGGTTCGTAATAGACAGATCCACCGCCATTATTGTCACTGCGCAACGCACCATCACGCTGGTAGTTGTGCACTTCCGCATGCGGACGGTTGATCGGCAGCAGATTGTGGTTTGCACCTACACGATAGCGATGGGCGTCTCCGTAAGCAAACAGGCGTCCTTGTAGCATTTTATCCGGTGAGGCTTCAATGCCGGGCACAAATGAGCCCGGAGAGAACGTCGCCTGCTCTACTTCTGCAAAATAGTTTTCAGGGTTACGATTCAGAACCATACGTCCTACCTCGATCAGCGGGTAATCCTTTTGCGACCACACCTTGGTCACATCAAATGGATCAAAACGGTATGTGTTTGCATCCTCTAGCGGCATAATCTGCACGTAAAGCTTCCATGCAGGAAAATTACCCTTCGCAATCGCCTGAAACAAATCTTCTATATGATAATCCGGATTTTCACTGGCCATTTTTGCAGCCAAGTCGACATCGAGATTTTGTATGCCCTGCTCTGTTTTAAAATGATATTTTATCCATACAGCCTGCCCCTCGGCATTCACCCACTTGAACGTGTGACTACCGAAGCCGTGCATATGTCTGAGTGTAAGCGGAATACCGCGGTCAGACATGAGGATCGTTACCTGATGAAGTGATTCAGGAGATAAGGACCAGAAATCCCACACCGCATTCGGGTTTTTCAGATGAGTTTGGGGATGACGTTTTTGCGTATGAATAAAGTCCGGGAATTTAATGGCATCCCGAATAAAAAAGACAGGTGTATTATTGCCGACAAGATCATAATTGCCTTCCTCTGTGTAAAACTTCACGGCAAATCCGCGCGGATCGCGTACGGTATCGGACGAGCCTAGCTCACCCGCAACGGTAGAAAAACGGATAAACATCGGCGTACGCTTGCCTACCTCGGACAAGAAGCTTGCTTTGGTATAAGCAGACAAATCATTCGTAACTTCAAAATATCCGTGCGCCCCTGCACCTTTGGCATGAACAACGCGCTCCGGCACACGCTCCCGGTTAAAATGCGCCAGCTTTTCCAGCAAATGCACATCCTGAACCAATGTGGGGCCACGCGAGCCTGCAGTGATCGAATGCTGATTATCTCCAACTGGAGCGCCCCAGCTGGTCGTCAGGTTGTTTGGTTGTTTACTCATAATTGAAATCACCTCTTGAATGAATTGGTTGACTATGTGCCTTTCACTATAAATTGTGCACAAACAAAAATCAATACTTTTTTATAATAATTATAATTTAGGATTTAGAATTAGTTTAAAATCACACATAAAAAAAGCAAGCCCGTACGGCTTGCCACAGCGTAATTTTATATTTTATTTATAACTGCATACTTCAATTTCAATGTCCGTTAGCGAAATGTTTATTTTTCTTCAGACCATATTCATCTAAAATTAATCATAAAATTATACAAGCAGCTGTTCCCTGTCGAGAAAATCCAAAATTTCTTGAACCGATCCGGCGATCTCCTGGTCCTCTGTGCATACGATGAGATCAGGTCCCAAGGGGGCTTCATAAGGTGCATCAATTCCTGTAAAATGGCGAATTTCTCCAGCCCGCGCTTTCTTGTACATCCCTTTGGGATCGCGCCGCTCGCATTCCTCCAGACTGCACTGTATAAAGATTTCATAGCAGCCTTCCTGCTGTAAAATTTCCTTTACCATGTTACGATCCTCACGATAAGGGGAAATGGTGGCGCAAATCGTTACAATTCCCGCTTGTGCCATAAGCTTTGACGCCTCGGCAATACGACGGATATTTTCCTTGCGATCCGCAGGCAGGAAACCGAGATTGCGATTTAATCCATGCCGAACATTATCCCCGTCCAATATAAAGGTGCGTATGCCTCGCGCATATAGCGCTTTTTCCAGTGTGGAGGCGATCGTTGATTTTCCCGAGCCTGACAGCCCCGTAAACCAAAGCACCGGGCTTTTATGTCCGTTCAAAAGCTGGCGCGCTTGCTGGTCAACATCTGATCTATGCCAGGTAATGTTGGAGGATGGATTCATGCAATATTCTCCTTTTCATTTCATGAGGTATTCATGTAAGTATTTTTTGTAGCATGGCTGCCGGCTTCAGGAAAGGAGTTCTTTAAAGCTGTTCAAAGTACGCTGCCCTGCTGTATGATCCAGCACGGCAAAAACAATCCGGTCAAACAGCATACCATAGGCTTCATTGACAAGCACCTGCTTGAACCAGCCTGCGACCTCCTCCGGTTTATTGCGGAACACTCCGCAACCGTAAGCTCCCAATATAAGATGCTCTACCTTGTTTTGCTTTGCCATCCCAAGAATGTAACGGATACGCTCCAGCATCACTTCCCCGATCCGATCCACCTGCTCCGGCTCACGTTCTCGTACGACTCCGGCATTCACAGCAGGTGCAGTCAGAAAATCGACTTGATACGGCGCTTCCAGCAATGCTCCCTGATCATCCCGAAATACAGGAACTTCGGGCGAATAAATCATGTAATCTGAATAAAAACAGCTTCGCAGCTTCCGGTTATGCTGGTACATCTCTTCCATTTGTGAAATGCAAGGATACAGGGCTGACGAACGAGCCAAGCTTTCCTCTTGGGCCTGGCTGCCTCCAAGAAATCCGCCGCCCGGGTTTTTGGCTGATGCAAAATTCAAACACGCTACGCGGTTCAGCTGCTCCTCAAGCCGGAGCCTACATGCCGCCTGTAACGTGCTTTCTCCCGTAATTTGTATCTTTGCGTTTATCGCCTGTTCGTCAAGGTGTGAGTAAGACAACCGTGCGTCCTTTATCCTTTGCTCGGTCTCTTGTCTTACAGCCACCAGCTGAGAAGGTGTATATAGCTTCGAACCTGTGATTGCGTTGTCCACTTCTTTTGCTATATTCACTTGTACTTGTTGGGAATTGGTGTAATATCCGTTCTCCACAATCGATAGCGTTTCCTGTGCCATATGTGATCGGGCATTCCGGTTGCTCTGCCAGTTCATTGTACTCGTCATGATGATGATTCCTCCTTTTACAATAAATCCTCACGTAATTTCGTCAGGATTTGGCCAAGCCAGTTCGTACCGCGCCATAACTTACGGTTCTGTATGCGGGCATCGTTTTCAGCCAGCCCCACTCCCCAAATGGTATCGGTCGGACTAGCCTCCACTAGCAGGGTTCCCTTCGTTTTAAGGAGATGCTTGAGCAGGTTAGGATTTTGCGTAAATTTAGCGTAGTTGCCGTCATACACAAACTGTCGACAATTTGCCTCCCACAAGGATTGATCAAATCCTCGCACACCACGACCGCGGGCTTTTTGCTCCCGAGGGGTGGGAGTCTGCATAATTTTCAGAGCAGCCTCTTCATCTCCAAAAAGCTGCGCTTTTTTGAACATCATATATTGCTCCGCACAGTTAAATTTCAGCCCATCTACGATATAATCAGAAGGATACCACTGCGAAAATGGCGAATGACTGCGATAAAAAAATGTAAACTTTTCCACGTTACTACCTCTTTTCATATCACCTTATGTTACGTAAAACGAGATCGGGGCTTGAACCGATACAGCTTGGACGGACGATGCCCAGCCGCTTTGCGATATTCATTCGTCTCGTCCACGAGATCTGCTATTTTGCGGCGAAAGGCAGCAGCCAGCAGCTCCTTGCCCAAAATAATTTCATACACTTGTTGAAGCTCACTCAATGTAAAGAGGGATGGCATCAAATGAAATGCAATATCGGTATACTCAATTTTGCTGCGCAGACGCTCAATGCCGTACGCAATAATTTTGGCATGGTCAAAAGCAATCCCCTGTGATTCCATGACCTCGCGCTTGATTTCAATGGTTTTCCCCTTGAGAATTTCAGTCACTTTTACCTTGGCCATCAGCCGAATGTCCTTATGCTTCAGGGTAACATCAATGACTTGTTCCCAAGTGCAGCCTTCAGGCTGATTCGTCCGCGTCTCCTGAGCTACACTGTAATCCAGCTCAAACCACCGCGCATCCGCGGCATCGTCCCCGGCCTGTACCTCCAGGGAATCATGGTCTACAAGCGCCATGTAAGCGCAACTGATAACCCGTGTACGCGGATCACGTGCTACATCTCCCCACGTATATAGCTGCTCCATATAAATTTGATCCACATTGGTTTCGGTTTTAAGCTCGCGCCTTGCAGCTTCTTCCAGGCTTTCATCCATGCCTACAAAACCGCCGGGGAGCGCCCATTGTCCGATAAAAGGATGCTCCCCTCTTTGAATCAAAAGAAGCTGGAGTGTCTTCTCCGGCAGCTTGCGATAATTATGCTGAAGCTGATCCATTACAGTAAAAAGCAGCATATCCACCGTTACGGATGGACGCTCGTATTGACTCGCATCATATGCGGCCAGAAATTGTTCTTCCGTCATATCATGCGGATCGTATTTTGATAATTCGGTCACCAGCGTCACCTGCCTGTTCGTATATGATTATTGTCGCCTTCAAAAGCAAAAAAGCGATTATAGCCTATGTTGGTATTTTAATCTTACCGTCGTGATAAAAACAAAATGTTAATATCAATATAGTAATATATAAATATAGCTTCGTCAACTTATCTCCATAAAATCTGTATTAAAAAAGATTAAGGATATGAGCCGCTCCATTTTCTAATGAAGAAAAAGAGAAACCCAAGTTTTATATGAACCGGGTTTCTCGGACGGCAAGTAAAGCTTGCTTCACTTATACCAAAGATCTTCTGTTTCAAGTTCCTGCAGACTGCTCAAAAACACTTTTGTGTTATCAACATAAAGCTCGGTATCGATATAGTAGAGCTTTTTATCATTTAAACATTGATCAATATAATCTGCATTCAGTATACTTTTATCCTCTACATTGGCGGCAAAGGCCTGCAGCTTGGGAAGCGCAGTTTTCTGATATTCCAGCCATGAATGATGGAACCCAGCCGGTTCTTCCAGGCAATAAATGTCCTGATACAGCGCTTCAGCAATTCCCTTCTTCCTCAGATAGTCGGGTGAGAACGGCATACTTTTGAAGTATCGGCCCGTCATGACGAACACACGATAGCTCCAGTGAGGAGCACCATGGTTCGATTGGCAAAAAAGATTCAGGAAGAATACAGAATAGTGCATTTTAATCGTAATAATCTGGTGTTTCTTTACTTCCGAAACAATCCGATCAGCCATCCGGCTATCAATGATCTCATCGAAGTCAGCCAAAATGATTACATCATCGTCCTCCACCTGCTCCCGCAAGATAGAGGTACTACTGTTTCTTTGGCACGCCTCATTGTAAAACGCGCTGTTATAGCTGAGCAGACGCCAGTACCAGCAGTCAAAGTTATCCGCACCACAGCTATTGACATCAAAATATAATGAATGCTTCTCAGGCGCACGAAACAAATGATCTGCATGAAATGGATGATGAATGACCTTGGGACCCAGATATTCTGCTTTAAAGTTGCTAGGCTTGTCCGCATAGCTAAACGTCTTGTTGGCTTCGATCACGTGCAGCTCGTCAATCCAGCGGCCGTTTTCTTTGATTTTAATATCTGCAATCCGATTTTCATTAAAAAAAGGACAACATTCATATATTTTCATAGCCGGAAGCTCTCCTCTTCTATCATCGTATATGGACGTACACCAATGCTTTGGCTCAGATGCATAGATATTAAACGTACAAGCCCTGCGATTGTCTGGTCTTCATAGTGCAGTGAACTGTAATAGCAGGTTAAACTTAATCTGTCTCGTTTAAGACTTGCCGTCATATTCAGCTTGTAAGCGGAGGGATTGTTTTCCGCATTCGTATTTCCGTAAGGAAGGATCAAAGGCTCATAAAAATCATTCGCCGTCCCACTCATTTCCTCCGATTGATAATGGAAAAGCATGTGTGTTCCGTCTTCCAGCAGCTCCGAATCGGGGTGAATTTCCTGTATCATATGGCGCAAAATAAAATAATCCATTCCTTCAGATGGAATATGTTGCAGCGTATGCTTGACATGCTCCAGTAGAATCCCCCCATTTTGCGGCAGTTCTTCTTCCGGAATCTGAATGCGAATGGGGTAAGCTCCGGCAAAAAAACCGATTGTACGGTCAATAACCATCCCCTGCAAAAAAGACTCGCGTTGATAAGACATCACATGCAGCAGCAAATCTGCTTGCTTTTTTAATTGGAAACAAGCCTGTGACATTGCCGCTAATATGATGCTAAAGGGTGTAGTATGCTGCTTTACAGCCCATGCTTTTAAAAGACGGATATGCTCTTCTCCCTCAAGCACATCATGCGTTATGGTTGTCATGTGGCGATGAAGAGGCTGTATCTCCGATTCCCTGTCGACCTGTAATGACTCACCGCCTTCTACCACCTTTCTCCAAAAGGTTGCTGCATCAGAAGAAATGCCTTTCGCTGCATATTGTGTCAACGCCATGCACCAATCCCGATAGCTGCTGCTTTCCTCCCTTTTTAATGCCAAATCGCCCCCCATTCCGTGCAAGAGAAGCTGGCTCAAATCTTCTACAAAAATGTGTATGGATATGCCATCAAAAATTAAATGATGGAACAGGAGCAGTATCACCTGTCGTCTTTGTTCACCATAGTGATCGAACAGCACCACTTTCCATAAAGGGCCATCCTCGATGTCAAATTCATGCTGAACCTTCGCGCAGTATTCTGAAATATAAGCGTCATGTAATCCTGAAATAGCTTGTAAATCCACGTAAGAAACAACCTGTGCTGCCCTTAGCTTCTGCTCATACTGATACCATTCATCATCCAGTTGGGCAAATGACAGCCGTAGTGACGCATGCTTGTTCATTAGAACCTCAAGCGACGCGTTCAGCATTTCTCTGGAGATATATTTCTTGAGCAAAGCCAGGTAAGGCACATTAAACATATTGCGATTCGCCAGATCTCTTTGGAAAAAACGTTTTTGAACAGCAGACAGCGGAAATCCATCGTCCGGGTATGCTTTTCTCATGAACTGAACAGATGACGCATGCTTACCCGGGTCAAGTACAGTGGGTGTATCCAGTCCCCTGCTTAATGAAAGGGCCAATCGTTCAATGGTCTGTTCGCGAAATATTTGGCTGACTGTCATCGAATAGCCGCTTTTTTGCAGCAGGCTGGCTATACGCAGCGCATGAAGTGAATGTCCTCCCAACGCATGAAAATCTGCATCCTTGCGGATGTGTTCAAGCTTCAGTACCTTGCTCCAGATCTCTACTATGATTTGTTCCAGTTCGGTTTTGGCTTCAGGATTGAATTCTTGTTTCCTGCTATCAATTACCGGCACAGGAAGCTTTTTACGATCAACTTTCCCGTTAGGCGTTAATGGGAATAACCTTAGCCAGACGTAACGAAATGGCAGCATGTAAGATGGAAGACCGTCAGCCATAAAAGCATGAAGCTGATCCTCGTGTTCTTCCTCTTCCGCTGTATAGTATGCAATCAGTCGTAAATCACCGTGTATCTCCCGGGCCACAACCAGGCATTCTTTTACAACAGGGTAGCTGCTAAGACGGCACTCCACTTCTCCGGGTTCGATTCGATAGCCGCGCAGTTTCACCTGATTGTCAACCCGTCCAACATACTCGATATTACCGTCTGGCAGCCATCTCGCCCGATCTCCTGTACGGTAGAGAACCAGGTTGGTCCCTCTTTCACGATCTCTGACAGAAGGATGTGGATTGGGAATAAACGCATACTGTGTCAGCTGCTTTTGCAGCCAATACCCTCTTGTTACCCCGTCTCCTCCTACATATAACTCTCCGACTGCCCCGACAGGCTGAACACGACCCCGTTTATCCAGAATATAGCAAGTTGAATTGCTGATCGGCTTACCAATGGGAATATCGTGTTCAAAAGGCTCTTCGATCCGGTAGCTCGTCGAAAATGTAGTGTTCTCTGTTGGACCATATAGATTGAGGATGGAAAGCTTCGGGTAGGCGAGCCGGATACGATTTATATGCTTAACGGACAAAACTTCCCCGCCTACGGTCAGCCATTCGAGCCCGGCAAACATCGCTTCATTTTCTTCAATCCATTGATTGCACAGTGCAGAACTTAGCCATAATGTATTAATGTTCCACTCTTTCATTTGCAGCTCCAGCGTATGAATATTTAAAAGATCATCCTGTGAAACGACAAACAATTGGCCTCCATTCAGCAGCGTCCCCCAAATTTCAAATGTAGAAGCGTCAAAGACGGGCGAACCTGTATAGAGCAACCTCATATCAGAGGAAAACGGGAAGTAGCGGGCGTTTTTGACCAAGCGGATGACATTGCGATGTTCTACCATAACCCCTTTTGGTTTTCCCGTCGAGCCTGATGTATACATCAGGTAAGCGAGGTCATGGGGAGCAATTATATTGTCCTTGTCTTCCTTTGTAACTCCAGTTGGGTCAAAATGCTCTGTATATATCAGTTTTAAATGGATTCCCTTACAGGCCTCGAAAATACTTTTCGCTCCTTCCTGCGAGGTAATGATGGTATCCAGTCTGGCGTCTAAGATCAATTCACGGGTTCTGTCTGCCGGAAAAGTGGGGTCTATGGGAACATAGGCATATCCCGCCTTCAGGATCGCCAAGATGGAGACCATAAATTCGGAAGAGCGCGGTAAGTACACTCCGATAAACTTCCCGTCACAGTCTACTTCTGCCGTTAGCCTATTGGCCATGCGCTGAGACATTTGGTTGAGGGTGTGGTAAGTCATAATCTGGTTGTGCGCAATGACGGCAGGCTGTAAAGTCCGAAGCTCCACTTGTTCCTGGAACAAGTCAACAATAGTCCGGTCTCTGGGATACGCTGTATACGTATCGTTCCAATCGTAGACGACTCGATCATATTCAGACTTGCTCATAAAGCAAATGCGTCCGACGGAGTGATGCGGATTGTCCAGCACATATTGCAAGGTATTTAGCAGATGCTCTGCCAGTCGGTGAACGGTGTCCTGTTTCAAGCGATCCGCATCGTAAATAAACTTGATGGTGACCTGTTCTCCATCGCTGGCAATGGTGATGGTCATGGGATAATTGGTCTTCTCACGCTCCTCCATAGCCGACATCTTCAGTTCACTTGCGGGTTGCCGGTAGTCATTCAAATAATTCTCGAATGCTACAATGCTGTAAAATATGTTATGTCCTTGAATAGCGCTCCAGCCCTTCAGCTCATTCAGACTCACATAGCTATAGTCATTCAGCTTCTGAATGGTTTGGTGCAGCTTCCCTACATATTCAGTGATGGTTTCCTCTACATTCCAATGCATAACCAAGGGCAGGGTATTAATCAGCATACCTGTAATGCGATCCGCTTTTGAAAGATCCGATCCCCTCCCGGATACGACCATGCCAAATATGGTTGTATCTGCATCATGATAGACCTGTAGCACTTTGCCCCATGCAAACTGCACCAGAGTATTTAGCGAAACTTGTGTCTGCTGTACAAAAGCAGCGATACGCTTGGTTAAGCTTGAATCCATATGAAGAGTTTTGATCCGCTGTTTCTCTATCGGTTGATGGGCATCGGGAAGTATGCTGCCCTTTTCGATCGGCAGAAGGGTTGACTCCGTTACATCAGCCAAATAAGGCTTCCAGAATGATTCGGCCTCCGTCTGATCCTTATCGTTCTGCCAGCGGATAAAAGCTTCAAAAGAGCGAGTCAAGTTATGCTGAGGCATCTTGTTTTGCAGGCTGCAATCATAAAGCTCATGAACCCGATTCAGCAGTAACGGCAGGCTCCAGCCATCCAGCAAAATATGATGGTAGCTCCAGATGATTGTCCATTCTTCCGGGCTAGTCTGAATCAGTGTTATGCGGTACGCAGGCAGTCTCAGATCAAAACGGCGCTCACGATCCAGTGTCATCCATTGTTCGATGTACTCATGCTGCCGCTCTGGTTGTTCTGCTGTAAAATCCAGCAACACCCAGTCTAATTCTGCTTTTCGAATCACACATTGTATGGGCTTGACCAGCTCTTCCCAAATGTAACATGTTCGCAAGCAGTCATTTTCGGCAATGACGCGGTCCCATGCTTCCTGGTAACGGGTTGTCTCTGGTCTTCCATAATATTTCCAGCAGACCTGCACGAAGTATTGATCGGAAGCGGGATGATCTAAATAATGAAACAGCAGTCCTTCCTGTAAAGGGCTTAGATACAGCATTTTATCCAGACCATATTGCATATGATAGGTGTTTACGATCTGATCCAGCTCTTGTTGATTTAATGTAACGAATGGAAAGTCACTCGGTGTAAACTCCTCGTGTTCAGTCCGGCTGCAATGCTCGATGATCGTAAGCAGATGTGATATAAAAGCATCCATCAACTGCTTAATGCTCGATTCTGTATAGTGACGTTTGCTATATTTCATGAACAAATGCAGTTGTCCGTGAACAATGGAACAGTTGAGTTCCAATAGGTTTGTTCCGTGATTCAGCGGTGAGCTGTGGTCCTGTGCTGCGTCACTCGTAAAACCTAACCACTGGTTTTGTCCATTTCTATTCGCCTGATCGAATTGTCCTAAATAATTAAACAGGGCCTGAGGCTCTGAACCTGCCAACTTGGAACGAATGTCTTCGTTCGGATGGCAGTATTTCAAAGCACCGTAGGATATGCCGCGGTGAGGAATTCTGCGCAGCTGCTCTTTGACAGATTTAATCATCGCTCCCAAGGAGCAAGTATCCGAAACCTGAATGCATACCGGAAACATCGAGGTGAACCAACCGATGGTTCTGGTCAAATCCATATCGGATACAACGTGTTCACGTCCATGACCTTCTAACCGAAACGCAATCTCCTGCTGCCCAGACCATGCAGAGAGCGCCAATGACCAGGCCGTAAGCAGCAAGTCATTGATCTCGGTATGATAAGCCTGAGAGCAATGGTGCAAAAGCAGCTGCGTATCGTTCGGTGTAAGCATTGTAACGATTTCCGAAGACTCGCCGCTCTTTTTATGTTCTGGGCGATGGTCTACTGGCAATACAAATGCTGCACTTTGGTGTTGTACATTTTGCCAGTGCTCCAGATGACTTAAAGTCTCTTCATGGATAGAATAATTCATCAATGCGTAATACCACTTTTTGTACGGATTTGGAGCAGGAGACAGCTCTGGACCGTGATACAATTGATACAATTCCTGCACTAATATTCGCCAAGACACTCCATCGATAACCAAATGATGAATGGTCATAAATAAACGGGCTTTACCATCAGGATGACCTTGGATTATTCCTGCATAAATCATCGTGCCTGTCTCATAATTTAGTTGTCTGTTCCATGTATCGCATATGCTTAAAATTTCGCTTTCGAGACAGTCGATTTGTTGAATCGTGTAGCTGGCAAGGCAAAGGGAAATATCCGCTCGATAGCGCTGTGAATATCCGTGTTCCCCGCATGTAATTTCCATTGCAAGCTCTGGATGTAATCGGATCAATTGGTTGATGGCAGTTTCCAGCTTTGCCGGATCAACATCACGGAGTAAAAACAGCTGGGACTGATTGAAATCATGTGGATCTTCGAACTGTTGTTCGAAAAACCAGTATTGTATCGGCGTTAGACCAAATTCGCCAGCCAGATCAACGATAAGCTCTTCCTCTCTTGTACGGTCTGTCCAAGTAACGACAGCAGCTAAATCTTTAATCGTCGGATGCTCCGCGACTTGCCTTGGAGTAAGCATGATGCCGTGGTCTCTGGCCATAGATACGACCTGAATGGCAAGAATTGAATCTCCCCCTGCCGCATAAAAATGGTCGTTAACACCAATATCCCTTCTTTTTAAAATGTACCTCCAAATCCAGAGCATACGCTTTTCGAAATCGTCCTCGCCTGCTTCCGCAGCTTCATCGTCATGGAGAAGCCAGGTGCCCTTCGGATCGGGCAGAGCTTTATGATCGATTTTCCCATTCGTATTTACCGGAATTGAATCCATATGACAAAAATAAGAAGGAACCATATAAGCAGGTAAAGCAGCGTTTAAATGCTGCGCCAGCTCAGCCTCTTCCAGCTTTTTTGCGGCCGTATAATATGCTACCAGTTTGTGGTAGGCTTCGTCCTTCCAGGCTCGAACAACACATTGACGGATATCGGGATGCTGGCGGAGCCGATGTTCTATTTCCCCTAGTTCGATACGATAGCCCCTGATCTTGATCTGTTCGTCATTGCGACCGATAAATATCAGTTCACCGTCCGCTGTCCACTTCACGATATCTCCGGTTTTGTATAGCCGCTCTCGCTGTACTGAATACTCACTGCCCATGTTAATCTCTTTGTGAACGAAGCGTTCCCGAGTCAACTCCTCGTGATTCAGATATCCTCGGGCAAGCCCTATGCCGCCCACCCATAGTTCGCCGGGAACCCCGACTGGTACAGGATTGCCAAACGGATTCAATACAAACAACCGTTTGTTATAGACGGGTTTGCCAATCGTAATTTCTTTCCCTGGCTTGCATACTGAAGTGGAACAAACAACTGTCACTTCGGTTGGCCCATAAGCGTTCACAAATAGTCTGCTTTTTCCCCAGTAGTCTACAGTATCCGACGTACAGGGCTCACCTGCGGATACAATAGTACGCAAATTAGGTAATTCTCTTTGCTTCATCGTTCGCAGTACAGATGGTGTCAGCATGGCGATGTGAATGTTCTTCTCCTCAAGAACATCTGAAATATCCGCATAAGGAGGCAGTTCCTCATCCGACAGCACAACAAGCGTTGCGCCTGCTGTCAACGTTCCGATCCATTCGTAGACCGAGGCATCGAAACTGATGGATGCGAATTGCATGACTCTTGAGTCTGGGGTAATACCAAACTTTTCAATAAGGTAAGGGATCAAGGCTACAAGTCCGGCATGTTCAATGAGAGGGCCTTTCGGATTTCCAGTAGAACCGGACGTATAGATGACATAAGCCAGATCGTTCGGATTAACCCTGACTTTCAAATTTTCGATGCATGCATCACGTTGTTGCATCAAGCATTCATCCACACAAATAATCGAGTGGGCTTCCATCTCCATACAAGAAATATATGGATCCAGCCTGGCAACGAGCTGGCTATGCGTAATGATCATTTGGGCCTGTGCATCTTCTAAAATAAATCGAATCCGTTCTCCAGGATAGTTAGGGTCGACTGGTAGATAAGCAGCTCCGGCCTTCATGACCCCTAACATCGACGGGATCGTATCTGCACTTCTGTCCATGACGATAGCAATCAATGTGCCAGGCGGCAAAACGCCCTGCGCCTGTTGCAAATACGTATCCAAAATCACACGGCTGATTTGATTGGCACGGTGATTTAACTCCGCGTAGGTCAGCTTCTTCTCTCCAAATTCCAGTGCAATCGTATCGGGTGTTTTGACAGCTTGTTCCTCTACCATTTGGACTACGGTTTTGTCCAAAGGATACGCTTGTTTCGTAGCATTCCATTGCTGCATCTGCTTGTATTCTCTCTTGGTTAGCATGGGATGGTATAGTATCGCTTTCTCTGGAAAACGGAGTGCATTTGCCAACAGGTTCTGAAAATGACCTGCGAGTCTAATGATCTGTCTTTGGCTGAAATGTCTGCCATCATATTGTATGGCGCATTCCAAGGCATCCGGACCATAACGGTAGCAGAGCGCAAGCTCTAGCTGATCTATACCAAATAAAGGTGCAAACTCTTTCATATTCGAACCTTGAGATGAAAAGTCACTACCCGTTTCGACGATACCCACATTGAAAAAATCTTCATCCGTTCCTGATGGGGGATCAATACTGGTTTGCTGCCTTTTATCCCATTCCAGCTTTATCCTTTGCATCAAGGAGAAGAGGTCGTCTTCCTCCTGGATCTGGAACAGAAGCGAATAGTCCAGACGGCCTTCTTCCCCCTCTTTGTCTGATAACATGGAGTATACAACAGGCAAAGCATACTGATTGGTGTAATGAGATAACAGTACGGACCATACGGCTGTTATAAACGGAGGCATACCTAACTGCTGCTGTACAAATGCCATGATCGCTTTGACCTGTTTTGTCCCCAAATGGATGTTGTAAACGACTTGGCTTTCGTCTTCGGGATGTCCAGGATTTCTCCTGTGATCAGAAAATAAAGGCAAGTAACATCGTCTATTGTCTGGCATGTCAGATAGACCTTGAATGGGTGTAATAGAAGCTTCGATCATTTTACTGGACCCCCTTTATCCGGGATGCTGTACCGGCAGCTTGATAAAAAGCAGCCCTGACCTGTTCTACCTCGATCTCGTAGCTGCATCGCATTAAAAAAATAAGGCCGTCTGTATAAGCTGAAGCAATACAATTAAACAGGGAATAGATCGGCAGCGGATTCGGTTGCTTCAGGACCGTATCATCGTAAAAATGGCTATACTTCAAGCCTTCTTTGGCGCTGTTTCCCAAATAGTTAAACATGAATAAATCCAGTTGCTCGTACCATTTCCCAAACTGTACAAGCTTTTTGGTCCGTTTCCATTGGGAATTGTAATCAGGACTTGTAAGTAGATTCATAAAATTGATCGTATGGCGTTTTAATAAACCCAGCCTGTTTCTAACAGATTCCACCATTTCAGCTGGCTGCTGCTTCGTATCCATCAGCATGGGCACAAAATCAATAAACTCACCGACCGTGTTATAATATTCTGCCTCGTCGTACCTTCTTCCATCATATAAAAATAACAAGGGCAGCTTATCCATGCCTAAATAAGTTTGCAAGCCCTTTGTATACACTGAAAGCGCAAACTCCAAAGATGGGTTCTCAGTCGGGATACTCACGCTAAAAAGGTAGGCTTCTGTGCTCGTTCGAAGCTTTGGACGTAGTAAGATGTCCTGCTTGCTTTTCTGGAACGCTTCCAACTGAAAGGCGGATACCAATTCTTGTTCTGTAATTCCTTTGGGCCCATTTTGGATTTGTTTCACATACTCCACGTAGGGTTTCACTTCATCTGTAGGAAGGGATTGATGTTGAAGCAGACTCCTATAGCAAGCAATCATCTGTCGTTCGGCTACTTCCGAGGTTACCCGATCGCATATGGCATGATGATAAAGTGTGATGACATAGTGCTCACGCAAATTTCGTTTCAGCACAAACATGTGAAACAAAGTATGTTCTCCGGTGTATCGGGTGTTTGTCATATAATCATGTATCATTTCCGCAAAGGAGCCGCTGGGATTGCGATCCGACACGTCGATTATGTTGAGTTTTGGTACGCCAGCGGCAGGCAGTACGTATTCACGCCAATAAGTCCATTCATCCCTTTGAACAGGAACGCTTCTCAGCAATCCCTGACTTTGTACAAATTGAGCATACGCCTGATCCAAAAAATCATAATTTGTATACTCGTCCAGCCTGAATATGCCTAAACTTGGCGGTGTATCAAACGAAATTTGCATTTGTTGAATACCGCTCAGCGGATATTCTTGTGCCACTTGCCCTGTTTTCATCCATTGATCTCTTCGCAAATAATCGTCTTCCAGCTGTGTGCGGAACCTTGCCGCCATATCTGAATCTATGCTTTTCAAGCCCAGGTGCTGGAAAAATTCCTCTTCATCGATGGTCCAGTATACATTATCCAATTTAGCTTTTTGGTGCAGTGGTACAATGTAGTGCGGAAGTAATTCTGTGGCGACTTTCCCGTCCATGAGTCGCATGATATGGATAACGTCAGCCACAGAGCTGGAATACAGCACCTGAATATCTCTAACTTCACGAAGAAAATCCCTCACTTGATATTTCACCAACTCATAAACTCCATCTGTTTCCCGGTGCAGCCAAGAAATCAATTGTTGTTTAGTTACTATGCTGGCCAGCTCCTTCTTGGACCCTTCTCCATTCTGAGCAGCATAAAGATATGCCGTGAGCGCCCGGATCGTTTTATAGTGGTAAATATCTGTTAAAGTGGCGTGATATCCTGTCCGCTCCATTCTCGTCATCAGCGTAAGTGCATGAATAGAATGTCCACCAAGGTCAAAGAAGCTGTCCAAAACACTGAACTGCTGAATACCCAGCACATCCTGCCAGATTTCCATTAGTCTGGTTTCCAGCCCAGGCTCAGGGGGCACGTATGCTGCTGCACTTTGCATTTTTACTTCAAGACCCAGCAGTGCTTGGCGATCCAGCTTTCCGTTCAGTGTCAGTGGCATCTGCTCTAATTGCCTAAAAAAAGACGGAATCATGTAATTCGGCAGTTCGGCTGAGAGAGCGTATTTAATCTCATCGGCTGTCAGCTTTCTGGTCGCCGTAAAGTACGCACCCAGTTGCTTCTGCCCCTTTTCATCTTCACACACGATCACAGCCGCTTCTTGTATTTGATTGATTTTGAATAGATGGGACTCTACTTCCTCAGGCTCAATTCGGTAGCCTCTTAATTTCACTTGACTATCGATCCGTCCGATATATTCGAGATTTCCATCCGCCCGTTCTCTTACCCAATCTCCGGTTCGGTACAGTCTGCCTCCCGGCACCCATGGCAACTGAATAAACCTCTCTTCTGTCAGCTCTGGATGATTCAAATACCCTTTAACTAATCCATCGCCAGCAATGCAAAGCTCACCTGCAACTCCTTGTGGCAGAAGCTGCTGTTCATGATCCATAACGTAAACTGACGTATTGCTGATTGCTTTACCAATCGGTACGGTATTGGCCCTTTCGTCCAACTGATCAATCCGGTAATACGTAGCAAACACCGTGCTCTCGGTCGGCCCGTAGACATGAATTAAACGTCCGGGGCCCATACGGGCAAATGCCCTGCGCACATGGCTGACTGACACCTTTTCACCGCCAAATAACAAAGTTTCAAGTGTGGCAAAGCAATCGGGGTCCATATCCACCACCGCATTAAAAAGCGCTGTCGTGATGAAACATTTGGTGATCTGCTGTGTTCGCAGCACGCTCGATAGCTTACGTGCATTCATGATTTGATCTTGTGGGACCAAAACGAGTGTGGCTCCGTTAAGCAGAGCTCCGTATATGCCAAATGTAGAACCATCGAACGAAAAACTGGACACTTGTAATATTCGATCATTTCTGTCGAATTGAATATAATTCGTCTTTTTAACAACACGTGTAATATTGTAATGCATCGTCAGGTTCCCCTTGGGTTTTCCCGTTGAGCCCGACGTATACATCAGGCAAGCTAGCGAATCTGAGCCACGAACTGCTGTGAGATTCCCCGTCTCCTTCCCGTAATTTCGCTTGTCCGTCAAATCCAGTACAAGACCGTCGAGCCCCGACTGTTGGTGGAATGGCGATCGGGTTAGCAGAAGCTTTGCGCCACAATCTGCTAGCATATACTGTATACGTTCCTTGGGGTATTCCAGGTCAATCGGTACATAGGCTCCCCCCGCTTTTAAGATCGCGAAAATCCCGATGATCATTTCTAGTGAGCACTCGGCTATAATACCGATAGGCTTCTCTGCCTCTACACCGTTGGCACGCAGAACATGTGCAAGCTGGTTAGCCTGCTTATTCAAATCCGCATACGTCAACTGCTTGTCTCCAAATACGACTGCCACTTGCTCCGGAGTGTGCTCAACCTGCTCCTCAAACAATTGCTGAATTGTTTTCTCACGCGGATAATCCGCTAATGTACCATGCAGCATGCTCAGCTTCATCTCCTTTTCCCATTAACGTTCATATTGAATAGGGCTTGCTTAAACATCTTTTTTCAAAGCTTTTTACAAGAGGACATGGCTAAAAAATTGAAAGCTTTCATATGAGCTAATGCTAAAACGAAAGTATGTGTGGAAATTAGAAGTGATTACTGAATGAAGTGAATGAAGGCCATAGGGGATAAACTATACTCCCGATATTACATGAGGTTGGGTATTTGACTGGAGGAGAAGAAATGACATCAGATGACAGAGAGGATTGGTTTGCTTTAGTGCTTGTCTTTCGGCCAAAAATTTCTTTAAAATATGTGTATAGCTATCATTGCTTACTCTACAATAACAAGACCACAGGATGGTTACTCGACTGGAGGAAAAGAAATGACATCGGAGTGGCAGAGACTACAAACCAAACTGCCGGAATGGGTAGAACACAGCCGTCATGAGTATGTACACGGCAAGGTAGCGGCGTATATTCCTGAATTGTCCAAAGCGCCAACCGACGCGCTGGGTGTTGTTGTGATGAACGGTGCGGGTGAGACCGTGGTAGCCGGAGATACGGAGCTCCAATTTACGATGCAAAGCATCTCAAAGGTATTTACGCTTATTCTGGCCTTGATGGATAATGGAGAGGACGTTGTCTTTTCCAAGGTCGGCATGGAGCCTACGGGTGATCGTTTTAATTCGATGTTGAAGCTGGAACTGGTCGAGCCGGGCATTCCGTTTAACCCGCTTATTAACGCTGGAGCCATCGCTGTCTCTTCTCTCATTCGTGGAAGCAGTCCGAAGGAAAGGTTTGCCCGCATCCTGCAATTTTTCCGTCTGCTTGCCTGCAATGACACGCTGGAATATGATCAGGATGTCTACGATTCGGAATCTGCTACAGGCCATCTGAACCGCTCTCTTGCTTATTTTCTAATGGAAAAAGGAATTCTAAGAGGTCATGTTGAGGACGTGCTGGAAGTTTATTTCAGACATTGCGCTATCAAAATGAACTGTACGGATTTGGCACGCATGGGAATCGTACTCGCCTACAACGGCCATGATCCGATTACAGGCATGCCACTGATCCCCCGCCGCTATGTCCAAATCGCCAAAACGTTTATGACAACATGCGGCATGTATGACGCCTCTGGTGAGTTCGCCATTCAAGTCGGACTGCCCGCCAAAAGCGGCGTATCCGGCGGTATTATGACGATGGTGCCCGGACGATATGGCATTGGACTTGTGGGACCCTCCTTGAACCGTATGGGCAACAGTACAGCCGGTGTACATTTGCTGGAAACCATGTCCAGGGATTTGGATTGGAGCTTGTTCTAGTATACGAATCAGGGGATTCCTGGCTGATGGCCTTTGGGAATCCCCTGTTTGATGTGTTTCTAGTCATATATTAAGCATGCCGACCGTTGACCAGTTTAATTTGAATTCGGAACGGGTCAGCTACAAACTTGGCACCATCTCGTTAGTGCTTCACTTACATCATGATCCCCCTGTCCGATTTCAATCTCATGGGCCAGCAGATTGTGTAGAGTCAGACCCAGAGCTACACGATTTGGTAAAAGAATGGCAAAATGGTGCAAGGCATACTTTCCACCCACCGTTAATTCAGCAGTATCCGCCGTTTGACGCAGCAACTGGAAGCCAACGACTTCAGTACAAAAATCGAATCGAGCGCTCAAGGTTGCTAACCTTTAATGAAACCTGCCCAATGGTCGTGTTGTCATGAATATGTGCTGTCATAAGATTTCCCTCTTTCTTCATGGATTGGAGGAGCGGACTATCCCAAAATTATTGTTCTGCTGACGTACGACGGTTGAACAAAAAATCCAGAGACAAGCGAGTCGTTGGTGCAAATGCCAGATGCAGAGCTACCAGGATAAAAGCAATGTCCAGTTCATAGCCGGCACCTTGACCATTCCCCATCAACCCGCCGGACAATTTTGCTGTAAAAATCGCACCGATCAACATAATCACAAAAATTCCAGACACATAACGAGTAAACAATCCGAGGATTAATGCAATTCCGCCAACCAGCTCAATGACCGCAACGACATAGCCAAAAAATCCCGGAACGCCAATGCTGGAAAACCAGCCTGCAACATTACCCAACCCCATTTGGAATTTGGCAATTCCGTGTGCAAGAAACAGAATCCCCAGCGTTACCCGCATCATTGTAGATATGTTTTTGCTTGCTGTGCTCATATTTACCTCTCCAGTCTAATTGTTTTTTCTCTTCCTCAAGTCATATAAATAATTAATTTATATTACTAATAATTTGCTTAAAAAAATAGTACAGACTCAAGCTACGCTCCAGCACATACGTATAAATCCAAAATCCTAATATTAGTAATAGAAATAATTAATTTGTAATGTGAATTTAGCACAAGGAAGTATAGTCTGTCAACAAAATATTTGATATGATAAATATTAAATTAGTATATAGTATATTTTCATGAAGGAGGAATACTTTATGGGTATAGGATGCAACATAAGGGCTGCACGTAAACGTAAAAATTTATCCATTCAGCAAATATGTGAGCGGACCGGACTATCCCAAGGGTTTATGAGTCAGGTGGAGAACAATAAAACCTCCCCTTCCATTGCTACACTCGACAGCATCGCGAATGCGCTTAACGTCCCGCTCGCTTTTCTGCTTCTTAAGGAAGAAGAGCGGATGCAGGTGATTCGCAAGGACGAGCGCCGTAAAACGGTGTATGGTAAAAACAATTTTCAGGTCGATCATCTAGGTGGACAAGGGAACGTTAAAATGATGCTGGTGGACATGCCGCCAGGCTCGTCAACAGAAGATGAGCATGCGCATGCGGGAGATGAGATTCATTATATTTTGGAGGGTACAGTATATGTAGAACAGGGTGAGGACTCAGCTATTCTCGAAGCGGGTGATTCCTTTAGCTGGAGGGCAGCCATCCCCCACTATGCCAAAAATGTAGGGGAAAGCAACGCCCGCATCCTGATTGCCGTGTTTCTCGAAGCCGAAAATGACGCTTAATTCAGGCTGAAGCACAGCACCGTATAAATCGCAAATTTTATTAAAAAAAAGCGTGTACTGTGAAGTGATCTTTTTACTTCCACGATACGCGCTTTTAGTATTAGTGCGACTGTAAACTTATTCCATTGGCCGCTGGATATCAGTTCGGGATTCCCACGGCAGCCTGAAGGTTTTCATAATTTGTTTGGTATCAGCGGGGAGGCCAGTAATCGGATCACCTGCAGTACCCAACAGCTCATCTTTGAGATCCACAGTGATGCGCCAAAAAAAAGTCCTGCTGCTATCTCCCCACCCAGTCGTGAATTTATAGATTAGCGGTATATTTAATTTCGGATAAATACCCCACTGATTTTGGGCTTTGTTTTTCAAAAAAAGCTCCAACGGATCGTATTCCATCGTAAACTCTTTACCAAAAGGTGCTCCCACATACCCTTGATAGGTAACAAGCGGAAAACTATCCTTCACTTCAACCAAACTTAGTACATCCCTGTTCACTGTAAAATAGCGCAATGCTTCGCCTTGAGGGAACATATGGACATTAGACAGGAGCTCGGTGTTGGGAAAATGAGCTTCGATATAAGGATGAACAGAACGACTGTCTAAACGGATTAACGCTTCACCGCTGTCACTAGATCTCCTTTGTATATTTGGTCTTTTATTTTACCATGGATCGGCGGCTGTACCTGTATCTCTGTGTTGGTCTTTTCCAGCGTATAACCCAATTCAACCGAGACATCTCTCAGCGGTATATAAAGCTCTTTACCTAGTATCTCATAGGTAAGCAGTTGCTGGCTTTTATGTGATCGTTCTTTGAGCTGCACGGGTTCTGCCCATTTTTTTAACGTGACAAGCTTTTTTTAACATCCCAATGATAAGTTGCACCCACTGCTTCGGCAAAATATTTAAGCAGGACCATAAGCTTGCCATTGATCAGCATAGGTTTGGTCTTTGAGTTTAGTGACTGTTCGTTTACCACTATATTTGTAAATTGTATCGAATCAGTTGAAGGAGTCGCATTGTCTGCTTGTCCGGCAGCTTCGACAACTCCTTGCAGCAGCATTCCTGAATTATCGCTTTTTGGCTGCATCAATGTCCTCAGGATTCAGACCTGCCCAGATATTCGGAATATTGACGGTTTCCGGGTGCTCAAATACGAGAAACGCTGTCGGCAAATACCGCTCGCCGTATTCAGAAGAAGGCTTATTGATAATAGCACGATCCTTAACGAGCACGGTCGATGACCCACCATCCAGATTAGCACCAATTACTGCCCCGTGCTTTAGCAAAATATTTTGCATATCGTACAAATTAGCGCCAATGCTATAACCAGGCTGACGCCCGTCAACAGTCACGAAAATAATCGCGCCGTCGGCCCTTTGTCCCATCGCGGTACGGGGCGCAATCCCCCATCCTTCATTGGCATTGCGGATTAGACCTTTCCCATTCACGATTAAGCGTGGCTGAAAGGTAACCGCTTCTTGCACATTCATTTTGGACAGTTCAGACAGTGAATAGTGCCCGGCTATCATCTTCCCCTGCTTATCAATACCTACGATTTGAACAGAAGCATTTTTCCCCATGTCGTTGTAGTAAATCTGCCCCTGAGAGATAACAACGCCAATCGGCTTGAAGCCATTTCCGTCCCAGTTAGGATCGGCAAAGCCGCCACCATTTACGCCAGCAATGGCTCCCAAACGCCCAACCATGCTGGATACCCGTTCCCCCCTGCCAACCTTGGCAGGAATTCCGAGCCTAATCTTAGTAGGGTCACGCACTGTCATCACGTAACCATGATAATTCCGGCCCGACACTTCTTCCACTTCAACCAGCGGCTGCTTCATCCTGGTCGGAACTAGATCAGACAGATTAATCGTATGTCTGTCCTTCTCCTCGCCCATCTGCTCAAAACGGGCCGAATACTCAGCCACACGTTTTTGCGCCTCTGCTTCACCGATAAAATACTTTGCCCAGTGGCGATGTTGAGTCGTAATTAACGTGTCTGCAGCCAAATAGCGCATGTCCTTGCCAGAAGGTGTTAAAAATAACCACGCCGCTCCCCCTATCCCCGCTAGCAGGAAGACTAAAAAAAGTCGCAGCACAAAGCGGCGGAATTTGCCTTTCCGTTTCTTCTTTTTATTTTTTGACCTACGTGTTGCTGCCCGCTGTGGCAAAACTTCCGGTTTCATTCAACATCTCTCCTGTTATGGTGACTTCGCTTTTCAAAACTCGCTGTTTTCCATTAAACAGCAACATCTATCGACATTATCATAATCTAATTTTGTAAAATGATAGTGTCAATTTTTTAACAGATTCATTATGCTGTAAAATAACAAAAAAAGTCCTCCACATGAATGTGAAGGACTGCTTTATCGTACCGTTTTTACGTTACTGCCTCGGGCTCAAGCAGCATGAACAGCTTTTTTATTTGCTGTCGTTTGAATTTTGGGACTAAGCACCTACCGCGTATCACCCGGCACAAGCACAGTTGTGCCTCTTGGAGCAATGATCTGCTCATCGCGAACAAGCCATTATTAAAATGAATGATGGAGCCTTGTAGGTTAAGTCGGACTCCCCAGCACGGTGGCCATTACATATACCTCCAGGCGTCCGAGCACAAAACCAAGGACCAGATCAAACCCCATTTCCCATAAAAACAATAAAATATGTACCCAAAACACCGCTGCCAAATCCGTTGACAGCATGGATTCCATTCAGCTTACGTGTAAAATAAATTTGGCGCAGACGCCAATGACGACAGTCGTAAAGATAACCCCAAGCGTGGATAACGACAACGCAGGACGAATAACCGGTTTAATATCTGTTAATTTCGTCTGCATTTCGCCTTCGAACAAGATCACAATAAGTGCGAGAATGCCGACGAGTTGCGTAATAAAGGCATTATCAAAATAAATAAACTGACTGAGCATCTTCTATTTATATCCCCTCAAATCATGCAGAATACTAATCGCTGGATAAAAAATATTTAGAAATCAAAAAATCCAGCTCACGGTGTGCTAAAAATAGCACTCCATGAGCTGGATTGTTAATTTCTTATAGGCTTAAGCTGTGATAAAGCCGCATTTTATGCTTTAGGCTGAATCATTTGCGCCGGTACGACATATTGGTCGAACTGTTCCTCGGTCAGCAGGCCGCTGCGAAGAGCCGCTTCTTTTAGAGACAGGCCTTCCGCATGTGCAAGTTTGGCGATTTTAGCGGCATTTTCGTATCCGATATACGGATTCAATGCTGTTACGAGCATCAGCGAATTGTTCAAATTATGCTCGATCTTAGCCAGGTTTGGCTCGATGCCAATCGCACAGTTATCATTAAAAGCCACCATGGAATCGGCTAGCAGATTCACGGATTGTAGGAAATTATAAATAATAACCGGCTTAAACACGTTCAGCTCAAAATTCCCCTGACTGGCAGCAAAGCCGATCGCTGCGTCATTCCCCATAACCTGCGTAACGACCATTGTCAGCGCCTCGCTCTGGGTCGGATTTACCTTGCCCGGCATGATCGAGCTTCCCGGCTCGTTAGCAGGAATCGTAATTTCGCCCAAGCCGCTGCGTGGACCACTTGCCAGCCAGCGGACATCATTGGCGATCTTCATCAGATCGGCGGCAAGCGCTTTGATTGACCCGTGCACGGCTACAACTTCATCATGGCTGGTGAGCGCATGGAATTTGTTGGGTGCCGAAGTGAACGTCTTTCCTGTAATAGTGGAAATTTCGGTAGAGGTACGGGCACCGAACTCAGGATGAGCGTTAATTCCGGTACCTACAGCTGTACCGCCAATCGCCAGTTCCTTCATGTATTGAGTCGTGTCGATGATCATTCGCTTGCTCTTGTCCAGCATGGCATGCCAGCCACTGATTTCCTGACCCAATGTGAGCGGCGTGGCATCCTGTAGATGAGTCCGGCCGATCTTGATAATATCCTTAAATTGCTCTGCTTTTTGCTGGAACGTTTCTTTCAGCTTGTCGATGGCAGGCAGCAAGCGCTCCTCGACTGCAATGACGCCCGCCACATGAAGCGCCGTCGGAAACGTATCATTGGAGCTTTGCGACATATTCACATCATCGTTGGGGTGCAGCTTCGTATCTTTGCCCTGCTCTTGCAGCCATTGGTTCCCCAGATGAGCAATCACTTCGTTCACATTCATATTGGACTGTGTACCGCTCCCTGTCTGCCATACAACCAGCGGAAAATGGTCATCGACTCGTCCAGCAAGAATTTCATCTGCTGCGTAAATAATGGCGTCCTGCTTTTCCTGTGACAGCTTGCCCAGCTTATAATTGCTGATCGCCGCACTCTTTTTGAGCACCGCAAACGCCTGAATAACCTCTAATGGCATTTTCTCCGAGCCAATCGGGAAATTCTCCTTGCTTCGCTGTGTCTGTGCCCCCCACAGGCGGTCTGCCGGTACCTTGATTTCGCCCAATGTATCCTTTTCGATGCGGTAGTTCAATTCATTTCCTCCTCTTGGCTTATGTAATTCAGACAAAATATAGTAATCTTCTTTGTCTATTATACATTAATTTTCAAAAGTAATCATTATTTTGTAAGCGTTTTTTACGATAAGGCTAAAGAGGGAAGAATACCAGCACCCGTCTGTTCTTCAAATCAGCTAATAGAGTTTTAGGAGATGCTCAAAAAGCGGGTTTATAGATTATTAAATTCATATGATCATCTGATGTTTTGTATCACGACTGCTTCGTACCCTGCAACTGTTTTCCTTTGGGCTGCTCTACAAAAATAAGCCTGGTAACCGTTCTCAACACGGTACAGGCTTATTTTTGTATCATCTATTTTACGATTTCATGTTGGGTGGTATAACACAATACAGACGGCTGGTTGTTTCAAAAATATGACCCGGTGCCAGCGCAATTAAACCGATGTCTTCAGCAGGCAAATCCGTGCGATTAGGTGCGTTGATCATGTTCATTTGCGGTTCAGGACAGATAAATTCCTTGTTCGCTTTGTTGTTCCAGATCATCCAATGCTTATAAGCAGTGCCTACATCATATACGAGGGTAGCCCCTGTTTTACTGTGTGTCAGTTCCATGTAATTGCGTCCATTTTGCGGAGCTGCCGTGTAATGATTGTCCATAGCGGCAAAATAGGGGCTAACTCCCGTTGTCTTCAGCAGTTCCTCTTCCGGTGATAAAGGCTGGAACTGTCCTGTGGCCAGCAACCGCTTCGTCAACTCACGACGCTCTCCGATCGTGACCTTGATTTTGTAGTCCTCAGGCGAGCTATTCGGTATGAACGGAATTCGAATCGCTGTGTGAAAGGCAAACAAGTTAGGGATAGGTTGATCATCCTCGTTATGAATCACATAACGCTGATGCAGGCCAAATTCGTCCAGCGTGTACGTCAGCTTCATCGTGAAGGTGAACGGCAAGTACCGGAACATGGGGTGCCCTTCCCTGACATGCTGATTCATTACCACATAGCTGCCCTGCTCCCCGGAGCTATAGTCCTCAACTTCCCACCGAACCGTGTGCAAAAAGCCGTGCAGATGATTATGGGTCGCCTCTTCATTAACCGGCAGCTCATATGTAACTCCATTCCACAGGAATTTCCCGTCCTCATACCGATTCGGAGGGAACAAAAAAGGAACTCCGTAGACCGACGGGTTCTGTTTAAAAGCTCCTATGCTGTCAGCATCCGGCTCACGCAAAAAAGAATAACCAATTTCATTGTCACGAAAAGAAATTAGATTTGCACCGTTTCCCGGCAAGGCTACCGCTTCATATCGTCCAAATTTAAGACGAATGGCGGGGATTCCGTAATAAAGGTCACCAATTGCAGCATGCTGTTGTGTCATCAAAAATCCTCCTTGATGAAATGACGATGGTTAATGAAAGCGTTTTTCTTTTGGTTTGACTATATCATGCTCAGCAAAAAAATTCCACGTCAACACAAAAAACGATGCCCCGCAAGGCATCGCACTTCACACATTATTACGCATACCGCCCCTGTTTGGGTACCGCTATGTGCTCAAAATCTGCGGCCAGCCGCTCCAGCTGATTTCTTAGCTCCATTCCATGCATGTAATGACCATGCCCTGTAACCGCAATCTCAGGCTTCAATCCTGCCAGCATGGCCACTGAGCGCTGCGCAGCCTGCCAATCGGTCGTAAAATAGGCAGGCGGTCCGTGAATTTCTTTTTCCTGTAAAATTACAGCCAGCGCCGATTCCTGCTTCACGGTAATAAAAGCGTCCCCAGCCGCCAGCAACCGTCTTCCCTCATGAAAAAGCGAGACATGACCAGGCGTATGTCCTGGCGTATGCAGCCACTTCCAGCCTGGGGCACCAGGGACACTGCCATCCAGAGGCAAGGGCGCGATGCGATCATCCAGATCGATAGCATCATTGGGGCACAGAAAAGAAATACCCGACAACAAACTTCGACCCACACCGAGATCAGATTTTTGGTAATCCTTCATTCCCGTCAAATAAGGCAATTCCAGCGGATGTGCATAGACTGGGGTGCCCCAATACTGTACAAGCTCAATAACCGAGCCTACATGATCAAAATGACCGTGGGTAAGCACAATAGCAACCGGAGGACCGGTAAACCGTTGTTCAGCCAGGCGTATAATCGAGTCTGTAAATCCCGTCATCCCCGTATCCACCAGCACCCATGAGCGATTTCCCGGCACTCCGATAAAACACATATTTACAAACAGCGTCCGTAAGATCAAGAGATCGGGAGCAGCCTCTTCATTTGCCGTCATTCCTTCGGTGAACAGATGATTTGCCAAAGCGTCACCCTCCTATTCACATGGAATTTCCTGTCATTCTTAATTCATAGGCTTCCCCCATGTCAGCAGATTATGCGGACACTGCTAAATATAATCGGCTGGTCATCAAAATAGACCTGTTTCCATCATTCAGGTAATTTGCTCCAGGCTGCATCCAGCAAATAATCGAACAAATCATCATTTTCCTCAATCCAGCTGTCCATCTCCAGCATTTCTTCCTCGATCCGCGGGTCGCCCGCAAAATGGAGACTGTAGTCCCACTCCTTTCCCTTTTTACTGTGGAATGAAATTTCATATACAGACTGATGTCCATCTACACCAAATACGACTTGGCCTAAATAAACACCATTTTCATCTCTCGTCATTTGTGCCTGTTGAATATGTACTTCCTTCTCTCCCTGAGCTAAATTTTGCTCTGTCATTCATTAATCAGTCCTTTCATTTTACTAAAATTTACCAAAAGTGATTTGTGAACCTTTTCGTTACATTGTACAATATATAAGCTGTGTGTAGAATTTGCAAAAAAATGTGCAACCCGACCCAAGCCGATTTAAGGCTTTTTCATGAAATGGAGGAAAGTAACATGTCAGATTTTGAACAAAATTTGCAAAAATATGCCGAATTAGCCGTTCGGGTAGGCATTAACGTTCAGCCTGGGCAAACGCTTATCGTTCATGCTCCCGTCTTGTCCGCCGATCTCGTACGGCTGATTGTCAAATCCGCCTATACTGCCGGAGCCAAACTGGTTAAAGTAAAATGGAGCGATGAAACCATTACCCGTTTACAGTATGAACTGGCTCCGGATGAAACGTTTGATATCCCTCCCAAATGGTATGCAGCCGAAATGACTGAAGAGGTCGAACATGGCGCGGCAGTGCTCCATATTATTGCCGAAAATCCGGACTTGCTCAAAGGCATCCCGTCCAGCCGAATCACTGCTGCACAGCGGGTGCGGTCACATGAATTGCGTCAATACCGCAAATATCAAATGGCCGACAAATTCAGTTGGTGCCTGGTAGCTTATCCTTCTGCAGAGTGGGCAGCCAAAGTATTCCCTGATCTGCCTGCTTCCGAGCAAATAGATAAGCTGTGGGATGCTATTTTCAGCACCGTGCGTGTGGATCTGGACAATCCCGTGGAAGCCTGGAAAGAACATTTGAAAACCCTTTCCAGCAAATCTGATATTTTGAACGCCAAACGCTTTAAAAAACTTCATTATTTGGCTCCAGGAACCGACCTTACGATCGAATTGGCCAAAGATCATCTCTGGGTAGCTGCCGAAAGTGTCAACCAGCAGGGACATAGCTTCGTAGCCAACATGCCTACCGAGGAAGTATTTACAGCTCCGCTCAAAACAGGCGTCAACGGCAAAGTCAGCAGCACCAAGCCGCTTAGCTACAGCGGAAACATTATCGACAACTTCTCATTGACCTTTGAAAATGGACGTATTGTCAATATTCAGGCTGAAACAGGTTTGGAGACCCTTCAGCATCTCGTAGAAATGGATGAAGGAGCCCATTATCTGGGCGAGGTTGCTCTTGTGCCTCACAAATCACCGATCTCTGATAAAAATATTTTGTTCTATAATACGCTGTTTGATGAAAATGCATCCAACCATCTGGCGATTGGTAATGCTTATGCATTTAATATTAAGGGCGGCAAGAACATGACTCAAGAGGAGCTGGCTGCAAGCGGTCTGAATTTCAGTCTGACACACGTGGATTTTATGATCGGCTCAGGCGAAATGGACATTAACGGCATTACCGAGGACGGTACTGAGGAGCCTATCTTCCGTAAAGGAAACTGGGCGATCTAACGCAACAAAAAAGGCTCTCGCCGCTTCATGCGGGGGAGCCTTCTTGCTTTCGCAACAGATGATTTCACATTTAATACTATAACGTATGGATCCAATGATTTACGGCAATTCCAAAAGCAATTTGTACCACGCTGATGATGAAGAAGACAATAAGGCAGCTTACAACTCTTCGATTGGTTGTTTGATGCATGGATAAAGATGATTTCACATAAAACATACTGCCCAAGATTCCTAAGCATATACCCAAGATTCCCGCGAATAGCCATCCAATAGCAAAGCTGAGTGTGACAAAAGCCCAACTCCAGCCGGGAACTTTGCTCACTGGCACATAAGGTTGATTGGACCCGAGGTATACACCATCTACGGCCAAATCTGCTTTGTTGCCGATGACCACAACATTCACAGCTTTATGATTCAGTTTAATTGGAAAATCAATCAAAATCAAAAATGCATTTTGGCTTTTAACTCTCTGCTCACTCCCGTTCACAATGATTTTGCCGCCATTCAAACTACGCTTGTACTCAATACTATATTGAGTCCCGTCATCCTCTACATTCCATTTTGCCATTGTTATACTCCTCTCAAGTTTTAGGTAAGCCACTGAGACACTTCCGGCATTTCCTGATTATGTATCAATAAAATCATAACATAAGCCACAAGTTAAATAATGGAAAAAAAGAGACCGCTTATCAGCGGCCTTTTCACATCATTTATATTGTAAAGGTTTGTTTTTTTAGGGTTATTTTTTATATTCAATTTTAGCTTCATAGGCCTGTGAATATTGGTCCACCGTTAAAAAATCGCATCAAGCCCGTCCTCGGCTATAACAGCAAATGTTCCACCTCGGTCAGAGGTCTTTTCTCCGGCGCAAGCTGTACCAAGTGCCAAAAGCTACTTTCTGACCATGCGTCAGATGGTGAATGTCACCTTCCAGCACGGTAAAACCATTGTGAATCGCATGCGGGCCTGCCAAGCCACCGCTTTCAAAGCCAAGCCGCTCGGTAAGGAACCGAGTGCCTCACTAACGGCTTTGGCGGTATCCAGCGTCTTGCCGCCACCTACACCGATGACAATATCGACATTACTACTGCGTTCTTGATCAGCAATACGGTTCACTTCATTTTTGGACGCTTCTCCGTTAAACACAACCTTTACCGCTGTAATCCCGGCCTGCTCCAGACTTTTTACGACCTGGCCTGCTGCAATATCCCAAACCAGCTAATGTGCAATCACCAGGGGAGTATGGCCTAATGGTTTAACATATTTACCTGGACTAATAAACACTTTTTCACTCATCGCTCATCGCTCCTTCCAAGTTTGAACAACTTTTATTATCAGTTGAAAGGGCACACATCTCAATTTCAAACCCGAGATCTTCAATCATTTGATGATCAGCCGTAACTTCTTGCCCTTCTGTCGTCAAATAATCTCCTACAAAAATCGAATTGGCCGCATAGAGAGACAGAGGCTGTAGCGAGCGTAAATTCAACTCCCGGCCGCCAGCGACACGTATTTCTTTGGAGGGACAGATGAACCGGAACAATGCCAACACCTTTAACGCTCGGATCGGGGATACACGTTGTGCTCCTTCCAGCGGGGTTCCGGGAATCGGATTCAGGAAGTTAACCGGAATCGAATCCGCATCAAGCTCCCGTAAGGCATAGGCCATTTCAACGATTTCCTCATTTGTTTCCCCCATACCGATAATAACGCCAGAGCATGGAGACATCCCGTAGGATTGAGTTGTTTTTACGGTTTCAATGCGTTGATCATATGTATGTGTACTGGTAATGGACGGGTAGTTAGTTCTGCTTGTATTTAAATTATGGTTATAGCGATGCACACCAGCCTCTGCCAGCCTCCGGGCCTGATCTTCCTTGAGAATCCCCAGACAAGCGCAAATTTTGAGCGGCATCGTCCGGGTAATCTCCTGCACAGCCTCAATTACCTGGTCCAGCTCCCGTTCCGTCGGTCCTTTGCCAGAGGCGACAATACAATACGTTCCTGCTTTCCGGGCTAACGCTTCATTCGCCCCAGCCAGCAAAGACTCCTTGTCCAGCATACTGTACTTGCTGACAGGCGCCGTAGATACAATAGATTGTGAGCAATAACCACAATCCTCCGGGCACAGACCGCTTTTGGCATTCATGATCATGTTAAGCTTAACCTTTTTACCGTAAAAATGATGCCGTATCTGAAATGCAGCTTGCATAATCGGCAGGAGTTCCTCATCGCTCGCTTCAAGTATCGCGATTCCTTCCTTTAGCGGCAGCTTATTCCCGTGGATTGCTTGCTCGGCCAACGAGCACCAATCCAACGTCTCATTCAATAATTTCATACTTTGTACCTCCCTCAATTTGATCATGCAGAAGCAATAATGTGTCAGGATGATTGAATTCCAACATTATTGTCAACCTAATTACACTTAATATGGTTGACAATAATACGAACATCATATCAATTCATATCGTTCTTGTAAAGAAGATAAATGAAAAAGCGACCTCATCACTCAAGGTCGCTTCCTAGGTTTATTTCACTATGAGACTCCTGCTTCCTCCACGATGATGGGCTGCTTTATCAGCCGTATACGTGAAATCCGCTTGTTTTCAACTTCCTCTACAACGAACATACATCCTTCAAACACGACAGACTGACCCGGCTGTGGAGGAATAACCTCAACATGTGAATATAGCCAGCCCCCCACCGTATCATAATCCTCATGATCGAGTTCCAGTCCAAAGCGATCGTTCACTTCATCAATTAATAACATACCGTCAATGGAAAATTCCTCGTCATTAATCTGCTCACAGCTAGGACGTTCCTGGTCGAACTCATCCTGAATTTCACCCACGATTTCTTCCATAATGTCTTCCAGCGTTACCATCCCTGATGTCCCGCCATATTCATCAATCAGGATCGCAATTTGCGTCTTGCTACGCTGCATGCGCTTGAGCAGATCACTAATTTGAGTTGATTCAGGAACAGCCAGAATTGGGCGAATCATCGTACGGGTATCCAGTGTGTTCGCCCGCAGAAGGTCCTTAATATGAATAAAGCCAATGATATGGTCCTTATCTTCGGCGCAGATCGGATAACGGGTTCTCATGCTTTCCGTTGCAATTGCGAGATTTTCTTCTCTGGACTCATTGCTGTACAAACAGATCATCTCGGTTCGCGGAATCATAATTTCCCTGGCGGTCGTGTCGGCAAAATCAAATATATTATCAACAAGCGCCAATTCCGTATTATCAATTAGTCCGCTCTTATTACTTTCTTTCATCAGAATGCGTATTTCATCTCCCGTATGCGCGGAATCATCATGTTCGGATACCGGCTCCATACGGAACAAACGCAACAGGCTGTTCGCCATACCATTAAGTACCCAGATGAACGGGTACATTAGCTTGTAAAACCAAGTCATCAGCATGGCCGAATACAGCGTTATGGTTTCAGATTTACGAATAGCTATCGTTTTAGGGGCCAATTCACCCAGCACAATATGCAAAATCGTAATGACAATAAATGCAATAACCACGGCAGCTCCATGCACATATACTGCTCCCAGGCCGACGGCGGTAAATACGGGTTCGATCAAGTGCGCGATGGCCGGCTCACCGATCCATCCCAGTCCCAGCGATGCCAGCGTAATGCCCAACTGGCAGGCTGACAGGTATGCGTCCAAATTGTGTAACATTTTCGCGGCGTATACGGCCTTTTTGTTGCCCGCCTCCACCAGTGTTTCAATACGGCTGCCTCTAATCTTGACCATGGCAAATTCCGCAGATACAAAAAAACCATTTAATAATACTAATGCAAAAACAATAATTAAGTTAAATATACTCGGTAAAGGGTCACTCAATATGCTCCCCATCAGCCGTCATTACGGCAGACAGGCGCACCTCCTTCGGATATTTTCATCATAGACAGAACGATAACACATCATAACCAGCGTCAACTTCCCAACATATTCACCTCTTCCGGCTTCCATTAGCCTTATTCCGCATGATTGATTAAATCATTCATCAGCTTATATTTAATTATATAACTATACTCTATACAGTCAAACCGCAAGCCATGTCAGAAAAAACAGCTCACCCTATCATGTAAGTCAAAAAACTTCATTTTTCGCCTCTTACCACAAGGAAAGCAACTATATTTGAGAAAGACAATAAATAAAATACATCCCCCGCCGCGGCAGAGGATGTATTCTCATATATATGAAGGCATCAGCGAACCGGGGAGGTACCCGGACTCCCCATGACGCCGGGATATTGATATACCAAAGGCTCATTAAAAGTAGCATAATCCAGGTTTACCATAAGTAAGATGATTCGCTTGCCTGTAGCTGGCTCACTAATAATAATATGGTCACGACCAGCCGCTTCCAGAACGCCCTTAAATATTTTGGCGTTCCATTCCCGGTTATTTTCGTAGGTCATATAAAAAGTTCCTGTTTTACCCAGGTTCAAGCGTAAAATATTTTCAATGTATGATTGCTCATATACCGGAGCCTGAACCTGTACCACCGTTCCCGTAGGTGTCATGGCGCTGCCGCTGGTGACTTGTGGCGGAAAGCCAGTCATAGGCTGCATGGATTGCATGGGTTGCATCGGGTACATGGGTTGCATGGCTCCCGTCGGTGACATCCCCCTTGGCCATTCGGGATACCCGTTACCGGAACAATAAGATGCAGGACGATAGGTTTGCTGTGTAATCATGTAAATTCCTCCTAAAATAGTTTTAGATCATTAAGCAATTGGAAGACGCTTAAAAAACATTAGGACAATCCTGTACGGAAGGCATAAAAAAGCAGTGCGCTTTGTAGCGCCCGGAATTGACCTGGTTATACCAGGTATCCGGACACTCTCCGGAAGGTCTGAAAAACCATAATGCATTCGATGCGGGACGTATTTTCTCACCATTAATTACACGTCTGGCAAGTCGAACATCCCGATCACGAGCTCTCTGATAAAAATACCCCTTCTGAACGGCTTCAAATCCGCCGGGGCTTTGAAACACCATATCATTCATAAGACGTACCCCCCGGAAGTCCAGACAATTGCCTAGAATCCGGTTCACACCAACATTGCCGACCATGAGCATTCCCAGCTCTCCTTCTCCTTCGGCTTCCGCCCGCATTAGTCTGGCGAGCGTCCTTACATCCCCTGAGTTGACATTGATTACTGCCACCGCGTCCCCTCCTCGCTCTTCATCACATACCGTATCGTATGGTACAAATGCCCAATAGGTGACAGCTTTGAAAAAAAAATAGCCCCTCATTCGGGGCTCTTAGCGCTCCACTTCGGTGCCTCCCATAAATTTACTGGCAGATAAAACAAGCATTAATCGCTGCTCATTCTGATTTTCATTTACTCCAGCTGCTCAACAAAATCCTGTTTAATGGAATGAGGATGGATATCCAGCAAAAAGGAGCCAAATTGATGAAGATAATGGAGTAAAAACTCCATTTCCGCTGGTTCTATCCAATCGGAGATGAAGATTTGTCCATCACTTTCGTGCAATGGCATATTGGGATAATGGCATCTTTCGTAGACAGCTTTGCCTCCGCTGGAAATTTCAGCTTTGTAGTCGATCTGCGGATAAACAAGAAATTGAACGAATCTACCATTCTCTTATTCAGGATCCCGGGACGGTACCAAAATGTGCTGTTCAAGAAACATCCGCAGCCCCCTGCCTTGTTGCATCGCAGAAGGCTGCAAATCATCATAAGGGGAAGAGACTCTGATCACAGTTTAACTTGTTCCAAGCTATAGCGATTAAGCCGTTCAAACCCGATATACCGTGTACCCTGAAAGGTAAGCCGTCCTTCATCCCCCTCCGCACATTGACCGTATTCTTCCCCGGTTACCTTAAACTCCATCCGGTCGCCACTCTCCACCTCGAAGGTTACATAATAGAAAGTGTAGGGACGAGTCCCTTGCTCCTCCTGCCGCCTTTGCTGGAGATGTGTCCTTCTGGCCGTAATCCGGGAACTGACCGTCAATACAGGCTGCTTTTTATTTCGGCTCCACTCCATGACTTCCTTGCCCGCAGACAACACGACAATGCCCAGCACAACCGCGAAAAATACGGGCAGTACCGTACCCAGCCAATCGAACATCCATAATGACTCAAATCCCATGCTCGCGCACTCCTCTCCGCCAGGCATTCCACAGGGAAATCGCCGGGCATCTCACCTGACCCAAGCTTTCTGTAACAGTATATGTAGCTGCCTGCCCAAATTTGATCATTACCCTTAAGAACGCCAAGAGCCTCCACGGAATGATCCGGGAGGCTCAAGATATGGCGATATCAGAATGGTACATTGATTTAAGCATGTACAAGCTGGAGATAACGTTGCGTCTCATCGAGAACGTCACAATCCTCAGTTTCTGCGTAGCGCTCTGCGCACAGCTTGCAGTCCTCTTCAGTCGTGCAGCCGTAGGCATCCTGGCAAGTGTAACAAAATTGAAGGTAGTATTGGGTTAACATATGATCTTGATTCGCTCTCATGATTATCACTCCTATTGTTGTTTATAGGTTCAGTATATCAGCGCGTCATTCACTAGATTGTGATTATTTTCACATAATGTCGTAAAAAATTTAAATTTTTTAAAATAGAACGCCCCGCGCTAATTTTCTCATGTCTGCATGCCTCTTTATAAGCTGCAAGATGAGGAAAAAAGCCCGGGGCCATTACCTTTCAAAAGCTATAAAATTCTCCAGTTTACACCGCCGTCTGTCGTTTTCAATAATAGCGATTTCTTATCATCCAAACGTTCGAGAAGCAGCCAGCCTACAGAAGATGAAGCAAAACGAAGCTTGACCGCCCGAGGGTAATCTTTTAGCTTCGAAGCCAGCACTCTGTTGCCCGAGAGGCTTGTCCACGTCTTTCCCCCATCCAGTGTGCGGCTCATTCCATTTTGGTTTATAATCCAGCCTTCCTTTTCATTAAGAAAAGTACGCCCAGGGAGAATTGACTTACTGCTGCTGCTCAGACCCAAAGACATACTATTCCATCGTGTGCCTGCATCAGCAGTAAACAGCCCGTTATACTGTGTGCCGTGATCCCCATAACAGAGAACCGGAACCCAATACGAGGAACTGTTGCCCTTAAGGGACTGCTGGGCTTCTGCTTTGGCCTGCGGGCAGCCCTGCATTCGATTGGCTACCGGGGTCCAGATTTTCCCTTGATTCGAACTCCTATACAGCTTTACACTGCTATCGAGATTGATCGCTACAAAGCCTTGATTACTGTAGGAAAAACCCATTCCTGCCAGACTGCCCTGATCGGGCAACCCCGAGCCTGATTCTTGAGATACCATGCTCGAACTCTGTGCAACCTTTTTCCAGGTGGCTCCCCCATTAGTGGTGTGATATAACAGTTTTTGTTGATCCTGCTCATTCAGGTCTACATAGGCCATGATCCAGCCCGTCATCGGATTCACATATTGAATCGAACTCACGTGTTCCCCATTTGGAAGCGCTGACACATCCCAGCTCTGCCCTCCATCAGCCGTTCGAAGTATAACCGTCGCCGTTTTCTCCAAGTTTTGCCGAACAACCCAACCATGATGGGAATCAGAAAAGCTGATATCCTTTCCATATTCGAGCTTGTCTTGAAATTGGACGTTTTCGGAAGGAGAGATATTATTCCAGGTCTCTCCGCCATCATGCGTATAATAGAGCCGAAACTCATTTCGGGTCACTCCCCAAACGAAGCCTTCATTGCTATTGATCAAATGAAAATCCGCGATTCGTGTCTGAACTATATATTTGGCGTTTGGATCACCCAGCTTTGGAGCTACCGGTGGATTAATTGTAATAGTTTGTCCCTGATCGTCGGGTTCTTCAACCAGGGGTTTCGTTACAGCTGGTGGAGCTTCGGATGAACAGGCTGTCAACAGGCAGCCTGTTAATAGCATTACTCCCCCCAGGAGCGCACGCCAGCGCCGTCTCATATAAAATCCTCCCTCGATGGCATGCGGTATCCCGTGCCAAAAGCTTATCTGAAACAAAATTATAACATAAACGCCCTAATGTGACACTTTTCGCGCTTGTGACAAAAAAACCGGTTCTGCACCAAAGTGCAGAATGCCGGCTTGTTTCATACAAATTGAATTAAGATTTACGATTCAACAAACTTTGGTGGTATCCATAAAAGAAATAAATCAACAACCCAAGCAGAAGCCACAATATGAATCCGATCCAGGTGCTGATATGGAGCTGAAGCATCAGACCGATACACACGAGCGCACTTAAAATGGGAATCACCGGAACCCATGGTACGACAAATCCCCTTTTCAAATCCGGTCGTTTTTTTCGGAGTACGATCACTCCCACCGATACCACCGCAAAAGCGAACAGAGTCCCAATACTCGTCAGATTGGTCAGTGCATGTAACGGAAACAATCCACTAGCCAAGGCGATGATACTTCCGACCAACCAGGTGCTTCGGATCGGTGTTTGAGTTTTGGAATTTACTGTAGACAAAAATACCGGTAAAAGCCCGTCGCGGGATATTGAGAAAATTAATCGTGTTTGACCATACAACAGCACCAGTAAAACGGTAGTCATCCCCGCAATCGCACCGACTGAAATTAATCCGGCGACAAAATTCTGATGAATATAGCGTAGGGCAAACGCAACAGGGTCGCTTACCCCCAGCTGTGTATAAGGCACCATTCCTGTTAGTACGATAGAAACCGCTATATAGAGTACCGTACAAATCGCCAACGAAGAAATGATGCCGATTGGCATGGTCCGTTGTGGATTGCGTACCTCTTCAGCCGCAGTTGAGATTGCATCGAATCCCAGATAAGCGAAAAATACGATCGCTGCTGCACTAAAAACACCGGAAAATCCAAAAGGCAAAAATGGCGTCCAGTTGACCGGCTTAACATAAAAGATGCCGATTGCAATAAATAGCAACACAATCCCGACTTTGACACAAACCATCAAAAAATTAAACCGAACGGTTTCCCGCGCCCCAAGACCCAGTAATAGCGTGATAAGCATAATAATGCACACGGCAGGCAGATCAATAATGGTTCCCTTAGCCGAATCGTAGGCTGCGGTTAGTGCAAGCGGCAAATGGATGTCGAACCCTGCCAGCAAGCCTTGAAAGTAAGCAGACCAGCCACTGCTCACTGAGGCGGCCGCCACACCATATTCCAGAATTAAGTCCCAGCCCAGCACCCAGGCCAGAACTTCTCCAAAAACAAAATAACTGTATGCATAAGCGCTACCCGCTGCGGGAACGGTAGATGAGAGCTCTGCATAGCACAAGGCAGCCAGTACACAGGCAATCCCTGCGATTACAAAAGAAAGCATTAATCCGGGACCGGCATTTTCTGCTGCCGCTTTGCCAGTAATGACAAAAATCCCCGTACCGATAATACAGCCTACACCCAGCATAGTAAGATCAAAAGCGTTCATTGTTCTCTTCAAGCTTCCTGTAGAGCCATTTTCCTCATGTGAAAGTAGCTCTGTTTTTTTGCGAAATAAGTCCATTTACATAATCCTCTTTCCATAATTTCATACGTAAATCGTTGCTGCAACGCTTTAGTGCATGTTATCGTTCGATTAATTATTAGCGAGTCCTCCTGTAAAGTCAAGGGGAAATGTCATATTTTCTTTGCAATCAAGCGCACATATACGGTAAACTAAGTTGGAAAGATAAAATTTGAATAAATTCTCAAAATAAAAAAGCATACAACCTAGAAGGAGATGCGGATTTTATGAGCTTAAAACCTTACAAACGAAGCAGAGTGGCCATTGTCGGCATGGGAGCGGTCGGCACTACGACCGGTTATACCCTGCTGCTGCGCCAACGCATGTCAGAACTTGTCTTTATTGATATCAACCCCAAAAAGGCGAAGGGGGAAATGCTCGATATGAATCATGGGCTCCCTTTTCTCGGTGGTGTCAAAGTGTGGGCCGGGGATTATGAAGATTGCCGTGATGCAGATATCATTATCGTTACGGCGGGTGCTTCGCAAAAACCGGGAGAGACACGTATAGATCTGCTCAAGCGTAATGCTGAAATTTTTGAAGGCATTATTGATAATATTGTAAAGGTAAACACACACGGCATTTTGGTGATTGCTACCAATCCGGTCGATATTCTTTCCTACATATCCTGGAAACGCAGCGGCTGGCCTTCAAGCAGGGTAATCGGCTCAGGTACGCTATTGGACAGCGCGCGCTTCCGTTATTTGATCGGTAAGCAAAAAGGCATTGACCCGCGCAGTATCCATGCTCATATTATCGGTGAACATGGTGACTCCGAGCTGCCTGTATGGAGTACCGCCAACGTTGCAGGAACTCCGCTAGATCTGGACGAAAACACGAAAAATGAAATTTTCGAAAGCACAAAAAATGCAGCCTATGAAATTATAGATGCCAAAGGCGCAACTTCTTACGCCATTGGACTGGCTCTGGACCGGATCGTAGCTGCTATTCTCGGAGACGAAGGGTCTGTACTTAATGTGTCCACCTTACTGGAAGATTATAACGGAGTATCTGACGTATATTTGGGTGTGCCAAGTATCGTGGATCACAACGGGGTACGCGAAATTTTGGACCTTCCACTCAATGACGAGGAGCGGACAAGACTATTGCAATCTGCTGACAAGCTTAAAGAGCAAATCAGTAAACTACAGTTATAGTTCAAATAAAAGGGAAATAAAAACTGGCCTCCCGGCGGAAACACCAGCTGGGAGGCCAGTTCTTCAACATTTATTTATGAATTCAACTTGTCTAAAGACACTAGACTCTGTTCATGAATTACCAGGGCGGCGTATCTTCACTCGCAGCTTCAGCATCTTGCTGGTGTTTCTCTTGCAGCCGCTCCGCCACCGTTGCAAACGATTCCGGTTGAAGCAGCTCAATCGGCGAAAAGCCCTTTTCAAATGTAAAAGCGTCGCCTTCAATGATAAGCGCATATCTATCATGCAGCTTTGTGATATGCAGCTTGGCCCCGAAGTCGGACAGCAGCCCGCGTATAGCCGCATCATCCAGCTTGAAGCGAACTTCAATTTCCGGCTTTAGCTCTACAATCTGCTGCGCAGCCTCTACGACCTGGAGAGGCTCCCATTTTTCTTGCAAATCCCGTTTTTCACTAGCCGCCCAAAGCTCCAATTCGCGCTCTTCTTGCTGTCTTTCCTCATTGGCAGCATCGGGCCACTTGGATTCTACATAATTTTGCACAAAGCCAAGGACATGCTCATTAACGATCTCCGGCATGGATTGCTCATAGGTTACAAATTTCAGAAAATCCTCAAAATACCGGGCGTGTGAGGACTGGTGAATTTTAAGCTCCCATTCATCATGCATCCCCTCCTCCAGCATGTAAGGATACATAATGGATTTCATATTACGCGCGGAAATGGCCATTTCAACTTCGCTGACCAGACTGCTTTCCGATATCCGGGCAATTTTGGGTTCAAAATCGCATTTGAGCACAAAAATAAACGGGTCATCCGAGTGTGTATTTAAGGTAGCCTGTACAATGATCAACGCCCCACCGCGTACTGCGCTTGTATCCAGATACATACGCACCAGATCGTCGCATGCATTTTTAAAATCTTCCTTATCCTCTGCCGCTCGCAGCCGGGCAAACATATTGAAATTCGGATTGCTGCTTAGATCATGCTCAGGTTCAACGATAAAACGGCCGATTTTGGTCGGAGCCTGCTCAGTGCTTGGATTTTTCTCGACCTTCCGTTTGCTGATTCGGGTAAATTCCCCGTCCAGAAATTTTTTAACATCACTTTCGTCATAATCATAGTCATCCATCGTAGCATAATGCTTGTAGGACTTGCCGCCTTGTCCTTCTTTTCCGTCTACCTGAATCACAAAAAAAGATAAAAAATCCACTTGAAAGTTCATTTACGTTCTTTACGCTCCTTTTCAGGCATGTACGCGTAATTATATCATTACAGATTTAAAAGGTACATCCGAGTTCAAATTTACACCGTTAAGCTGCATATTTAAGTTTACATAATAAATATTATGAAAACTTAAATATTAATTTGATACGAATATCATTTTAACGTAATTTTTCCATTCATTTAATTTCACCTTAGCCTCTTAAAGTGCCGTTCATCAAATCAATTTTTGTAAAGCCAGCTCTTCCCGATTATAAAAAAACAATTGACTTAACGATGACGTTTCATTATATTATCTATTATTAGATAGACAAAATTAAGTTTTGTTTATTTAATATAACGAACTACTTTCAAGGATATGATCCTGAGAGAGGAGAAAAGGAGAGTTATCTGTTGTTTAAAAATCCATATATAAGGGCCATCATCGCCTCCAATGCGCTGCTCAATTTAGGCATTTGGGTGCGAAATTTTGCCATCCTGTTGTATGTGACCGACCTGACTCATAATGATCCCATGTATGTATCGCTCATTTCGGTAGCAGAATATGCACCCATTTTTCTGTTTGCCATCATTGGGGGCACATTTGCGGATCGCTGGCGACCCAAACGAACCATGATCAGCTGTGATCTGTTATCGGCTGCTTCCATTTTCATCGTGTTATTGGCGTTGTGGTACGGCTCATGGCAAGTATTATTACTGTCTACTTTTTTCTCTGCAATTCTATCTCAGTTTTCTCAACCATCTGCGATGAAATTGCTTAAACTGCATGTGGAACCAGAGCAGCTTCAGGGAGTCATGGCCCTTTTTCAGTCGCTCATGTCTTTATTTATGGTTATAGGCCCTGTTATCGGTACATTTATTTATCAACACTTTGGAATTTCTGTTTCATTGTCTATAACAGGAATAGTGTTTCTTATCTCAGCGCTTGTACTGACTCGAATTCCACAAGATGAACAAGAGCTTGAGATAGTTGATTATCCAACTCATTTCATTCAAGAACTTAAAGAAGGAATACGTTATGTATGGAATAACCGTACACTTCGCACGCTTGGGGGAACATTTACCGTCATTGGGCTGGCCGTCGGACTTATTCAGCCTTTAATGATTTTTGTCGTCTTAGAGAACCTTGGACAGAAAAAGGAATTTCTGCAATGGCCGTTAATGGCGGGCGGAGTGGCTATGCTGATAGGGGGCAGCATGATTATGGGTGTTACCAAAAAAGTGCAGCCTCAAATGCTGCTGGTGACTGGACTTTTGGCCAGTGCACTGTCAGCCTTTGGCGTCGGATGGTCGCACAATATTGTGCTGACAATGGCATTACAAGTATTCAGCGGCTTATTTTATCCTTGCATTCATATTGGTATCACTACCATGATGATGAAAAATGCAGAAGCTGCTTTTATCGGCCGCGTCGGTGGTGCCCTCTCTCCCCTGTTCTCCGGGATGATGGTCGTCGGTATGAGTATCGGCGGAACATTCAAACGCGAATTCTCCCTGGACACCGTTTATACCATGAGCGCCGGCTTGTTTTTAGTCGGAGTGATACTATTATTACCATTGCTTCGTGAAAGACAGTCTGTACAAGCTGTCATAGCCGATGAATAACAGCACAAGAACCGCCCCCTAGAGATATGATTTGCCATCCTCCCGGGGGTGGTTTTCTTAATGATTGTATCTGAGAAATCCTATGCTCTCCCAGAGTGAAAAATTTAAGTTAACATAATATATATTACGTATAATTATGTGTTGCTTATTTTCCATGCTGTCTGCATATTTTTTCTCGCTTTAGGTTTTGCTCATTGTTAACCTTGACTTTAGAGCCTGTCTAATCGTATAGTGTGGGTATATCTTCAATCAAGGGAGAGATTTTGATGTCGGTGAGTGTTCTTAACTAAGCAATTGCATATTCAGGGAAGACCATCAGGCACTTGTACCTTTCGGGAGCAGGTTTGTTTGTTGCTGTGCTTTTACCCTGATATTAGTTAAGAACAGCGGATATCATGAATCGCCTTCGGGATTATTTTCATCTAGACCTTATTCCGTGCTGTGTTCAGCGCGGTTTTTTTGTTTTCAGATTTGTAAAATTCCTTTTTATACCTCTTCCATTCACCATGCTGAATAACTTTCACATGAACTGATGCGTGCATGATGGAAAACCTTAAAATTGGAACTGCAAAAGCTGAATAACAGGTCTATTGGACGATAACTCCCCTCTTTCCTTGCGGGCGGAGAATGAACGATTTGTTCATTCTCCGCCTTTTTTTCTTTTGCAGCAAGAATCCAAAAATTTTGAGCCACAATTAAAGGAGAGATTTTAATGAACAAAGCTACAATGCAGCGCTTGGAATACGACCGGATCAGAACCAGCGTATCCCAATGTGCCTTTTCTTACCTCGGTAAGCGTCATGCCGCTTCCATGACTCCTATGACAGACATTCGTACCATTCGGATTCGCTTGAATGAAACGAACGAAGCTTTACAGTTAATACGCCACGGAGCAAGCGTTCCGATCCCCTCCCTGGAAGGAATGGAGCACATTCTTCATTTGCTGGGGACCGGATATTTGTTCAGCGAACGCGATTTTGCACACTTGGCCCAGTTTATAAGAAGCTGCAGCCAGTTCATAAAATACATGAACTCCAAAGCAGATGTCGCTCCAACTGTAAGTGCATATGCTTCTTCCATGTACGTTATGGAGCCTCTACTTTCTGAAATCGAAAAATGTATTTATGCAGGACGAGTGGCGGATAACGCTAGTAAAGAGCTGGCTAAAATTCGCAAAAAAATAGCAGTCACTGAAGAACGCATAAAGCGGAAGCTCGATGCTCTCACCAGCCGCCATCGATCCATCATGCAGGAAAATATGATCAGTCAGCGCGGAGGACGCTATGTGCTTCCCATCAAAAAAGAATTTCGCAAGCAGGTGAAAGGCAGCGTATTGGATGAATCAGGAAGCGGACAAACGGTTTACGTTGAGCCTGCCGAAATTGTCAGTCTGCAATTTGATCAGAGTGCCAACATGGCAGAAGAATCAAAAGAAGAAATGAAAGTGCTAGGAGAACTGACAGCACTTGCTGAATCATACAACCGGGAGCTCAATATTAACACGGAGACGGTGGGTGTGCTTGATTTTTTATTAGCCAAAGCCAAATATGCCATGACTCTGGATGCTGTTCCTGTCGAGCTTAACCTGGACGGGATTATAGAGATCCGGGGCGCGCGCCACCCGTTAATGGCGCATACCATGGTTCCACTTGATTTTGTAATCGGCAAAGGCTATTCCTCGCTCATTATTACCGGACCAAATACAGGCGGAAAAACAATGGCCCTCAAAAGTGTTGGCCTTTTAACTTTAATGGTGCAATCCGGACTGCTGGTCCCTGTGTTGGAGGGCAGCCGCATGGCTGTATTCGAAAATATCGAGGTGGACATCGGTGACGGACAAAGCATAGAACATGCATTGAGTACCTTTTCAGCGCATGTGCGCAACATGATCAGCATTTTGGAAGCAGCGGGCAGTTCCACCTTAATTCTGATTGACGAAATGGCCTCCGGCACAGATCCGGGAGAAGGTGTGGGTCTGTCTATCGCCCTGCTGGAAGAGTTCCACCGCCGCAAGGCAACGGTAGTGGCTACAACACACTTCAGTGAAATCAAGCATTTTGCCGAACATACACCCGGATTTCAAAATGCCCGCATGGAGTTCGACACTGAAACGCTACAGCCCTTGTACCGCCTTCGAATCGGTGAGGCCGGGGAAAGCTACGCATACGCTATTGCCTTAAAGCTGGGGATGTGGAATCGTATTATTGAGCGTTCTCAGGCCATTTCCGCTGGCCGGACGTCTCTGAACACACAGGAATCGTTCGTTATTCCTCCCGGCCTTGATGATGAGAAAACGGTTCTAGACCCTTCGGTCACCAAACAGAAGGAACCAAAATGCCCTGCCCTAAGCAGACCACTTGCGCTTGGCGATAGTGTTTTTGTAGGCTACCTTAATCGAACTGGAATCGTATGTAAAACGGAGGATGAACGAGGGAATGTAGGGATTCTGATCAAAGGCCAAAAGCTGACCATTAACAAAAAGAGGCTCGTCCTTCACATTGCCGCAACTGAATTGTATCCTGATGACTATGATCTGGACATTGTTTTAGAAACCAAGGAAAACCGCAAAAAACGGAAGATTCTAGGCCGTAAACATGTCCCGGGTTTGATCATTGAAACGCCCCCGGAAGATTAATGCAAATACAGTCGTATAGTCTGACTAAACAGAAGCTGTCCTAGACGGGATGCATAATTAAAAATCTGCAAGCTGGATGCTGTAAAAAGCAGCCCGCTTGCAGATTCTACATTTTATATTTAAGATTCATTATCTAAGTTTATAATAAAACTTAGGTTAACATAATAATTATTATGTTTCATTTCATTCCTTTATTTTACATATCCATATGATGTGACTTTTGGTAATTATAAATAAGACATTTTTTGTCTATAATTAATTCATGAAAAATTCTATTGTCTTCTGCCAAGAATCGAATTGACCGTAAGAATTCCCTTTTAATGTACCGCCGCAGGTAAACATGCCTAATCCCATTTTTATGTTCAATGTTTCGCTCAAGGGGATAATATACGGTATTGGTAGTGAGTGACCTAAATCCTTGTAATCCAAGAGTTCATATCTGTACTTATAATTGGTCTTTTTGAGAATACTCATTATTTCTATGCATGCATCGTAAGTATTCCAAACATTATCTTGGTGACCCGCAATCAGCAATAGATTTGCATGGGCATTCTCTATTCTAATTCGAGCATCTTCTCTATTTCTTGCCCTTTCCACGCTCTCATTATATGTGGTAGCCAATCCAAAAGATATATTCTTTTCTGCACAATTGCGCTGATGCTCATAAAAAATGTTATTATCAACGGGTATAAATGGCAATGATTTTCCTCCATTCGACCATGATGAAACGTTTCTGCCAGCCATAAGGCCGTCTAAGGCTTGGAAACAATATGCATGGGGCGCAGAAACTGCCACTTTAGAGATGACGTTGTATCTCGAAGCCAGCAGTAACGCCAATTCTCCTCCTTTCGATGTGCCGTGTACATAGATTTTACTCCCCTGGGTTAATGGATTGTTCTTAACCCAATCAAACACCTTTTCGAAATATTCAAGAGGAATTTCTTCAAGCTTTTTAGGCAATCCTTCTTCATTAAAATATCCAACGGTTAAAACGTTAAAGCCTCTGGACGCCAGTGGTCCTGCCATTAGCGAAAGAGCGCTTAGTTGTCCATCAGATCCGCCCAACATGATAATCGTCTGGTGCTTAGCGTTTGCTGTGTAAAACAGTTCGCCCTTAAATTCATCCGTAATCAGTTGCCTCTTCAATTCGGGCAGCTTGAACATACGCTCTATTCTTACACATTCTCGTTCTTGTTCAGATTCACATACGATATCGATAAATATATTCTCGTCGATGGATATATTATGAGCGATGTTGCCTCCCTCACTATGAATTTTCCGCAGTGATGCAATAAGCCCCATAGGATCGATATAGTCATATGTTCCGGAATCAGGTTTCTGCTTCGATAAATCAACATGACCGTTTGAATCTGCTGTAAACCAAGCGAATGATTCATACTTTTCACTTACAGCCCATGGAAAATGCATGGATGCGATAATTTTCAGCTTTGCTCTTGGCTCCAACTCTGTGACAGTAATATCAATTTTTTCGTCAACAAGCGCAACAATGGGTTTAATATGTAATTTCATTTGGTGAAACCTCCTTAAAATAATCGCACTTATAAATGCTTTCTGCGTGCTATAAAATGATCTAACGCACGGATTTGCACCTCTTGAAAACCTTGAAGATCGTCAAATTTATAATTGACATCTTCTTCAAATCCAGGCTGATTTTCATTGTCTTTACTATGGAGTTTTTTTAATAAAGTCCATAATATTTCCAATTCTTCCGTTGTGAATTCTTGAAAAGTATCTGCCATCAGTCTTACTGCCTTCTCGCCACATTCCACCATCACCTTTCTACCAGATTCGGTGATCGCAACGTTAATCGCCCGTTTATCCCGTTTGTTTGGCATCGATACGAGATATCCTTTACTCTCCAGGTTGGCAATCAGCTTTTGGGCACTTTGTTTGCTAGTTTCCATTTTCCTGGAAATGTTAATAAGCGTTGTTTCATCCTCTGACAAATGGGCTATGGCCAGCATGATCATGTACTGTCGTGATGTTAGTTTCTCAAAATAGGTGTCGCCTTGCATTTGCAACTTATTTGTCACGGTAAAAAAATTTGCGTAAGTCTGCTGCATGAAATACAGCTCTCTAAGCGCTTGAGAATAGTCCATAAAATGCTCCTTTGATTATTGTCACCATGTTGACAATAACCACGATAACAGTACTCTGCATTATTGTCAACATGATGATAATAATGTCGATTAGAATTTTTAGATATTTAATGAAAATCTCTGCTAAAAAGTACCAAAAACGACCATTTTTGATATGAAATCCCCCTCACAAAAGTTACGATATTTATTCATATTCCTGTTACAAAACCTATATCAAAATCAAAATATCATTACTGACTAAAGTTATGAGACACTTAAAGTATATTTGAAGACAATGGAGTGGCAAGATACTCTATTGAAAATCGGTTGCCAAATAATATATGAAGACGTTGCCAGTGGATCAAAATCATCCAGAATTGGACTGGATGAAGCAATTGCCTATATGCGAGAGGGAGAAATCACTAGTTTGTCTAGAAGCTGGATCGACTTAGGAGATCACTTAAACATTTAATTGAAGCGGTCACTTCACTCCATAAAAAAGGGATTGGTTTTAAATCATTACAGGAAAGCATAGATACGACAACTTCCGGAGGAAAGTTAATATTTCATGTTTTTGGTGCACTGGCTGAATTTGAAAGAGAAATTATTTGTGAGAGAACAAATACTGGATTAAATGCCGCAAGAGCAAGAGGTCAAAAGGTGGTCGCCCTAAAATAATGGATGATAAAAAAGTAGCTATGGCTATTTCCTTACTTAATGATTCAAAGCATTCAGTTGACGATGTTGCAAAACGCTAAAGATATCCAGACCGACAATATATCGTTATTTGAAAAAACAACAATAAAATCACGTAAAGAGAGTAGGTTAGTTTGGCCTCTATAGAACGTACAGCATATCCGAGATTCAAAAGAAATCTACTTTGAAAGAATTACGTAATGTCTACACCGTTACTCCAGAAGAAAATCAATTTGCTCATCGTGTGGCCAAAGGAGTAGTTCCCGTACTCAGCCTCATACTCATGTTAAAGTCCTTTCAATGGTTGGGGTACTTTCCAAACGCAATCGGAGGGTAAAGCGTTCGCTTAGATTCGGAGACGTATAAAGAGCGACACTGAATTAAATGCTTTTTTCAACAAAGTAAAAAACTATCGACGCCTGGCCACCCGCTATGAAAAAACAGCGAACATGTTCATGGCTTTTTTGGTGCTGCTTTCCATTCGCTTATGGCTCAAAGAATATGAAGAAGAGATACCAGTATAAAAATCGGGTCCCATCTGGAAATTGAATCCAGTATGTGGCCCGATTTTACATGTATCTCGGCTGTACCCCTATTCGTTTATGATTGTTTCTCATGATTATATCATCGGCACCTGAATATCCAGTCTGTCCATCGCTTTTTCCTTTTCCCGATCCGTGACATGCGTATACACAGTAGTCGTCTGGATAGATGAATGTCCCAACAGCTCCTGCACCGTACGCAGATCGGCCCCTTTTCGCAAAAGCATCGTTGCAAACGTATGCCGCAGCTTATGGCTGGAGTATGCCACTCGGCCTGCCGCACCCTTATTCTGCTGGAAACGCTCAAATGTTTCTGTTGCAATCTGCTGAATAGAGCGCACCGCCAGCCGGCGGCCTTTTTGCGATACAAACATCGCATCCTCCTTGCCTATCCACGGCGTTAATCGCTCCTCCAAGGCGCGGTCTATAATATCACATGCGGCTTCCGGTACTGGAAGCGTACGCCATTTGCGTCCTTTACCAAACACATCCAAGGTGCGCCGTTCCCGGCTATAATCCGCGATATTCAAAGCATGGACCTCCCCTACTCGCAAGCCCATATAAACCATAAGCAGAAAAATAGCCGTATTGCGATTGGCATATTTTCCTTCCACCGCAAGCAAAAATGGCCGGATATCATTTTCATCCAGATAGACAGGCATTCGATTTTTTACGGTCTTTGCTTTCTTGATTCCAGACGCCGGGTTTGTGCTGCTCAATTCAAATTCCTGCAGTGCTTTGAAAAAGCTGTTCACCGCCGCATGTTTCCGATTCCGGGTACGCTCGCCAGCCCCACTTTCCCGAGCTTGAGACAGGTACGACATCACATGAATTTTTTTGACCTGATGAAGTGGTTTTTCCCGCAGCGTGCGTAAAAACTGCTTTACATCTCCCAAATAGTTTTTTTGTGTATGTATGGTATAGCCCGCATCCTTCATCCAGATTAAAAAAGCTTCGATCTCCTCAGTGTATATTTCATCCGTTTCATCCATCGTGTCTGGATTCCTATGGCGTTGCTCCTTGCTCACCCTGATTCCCTCCTCTTTACTTCATATCCTGAAATATGATGCAAAACGCCAGTTTTCGCCCCCTTTTTATAGACAATCCAATCGACAAAGACTATGCAAAAGGGATTATGAAAGTCGTTTTAAACCTAAATTGCGTATAATTTATATTATACGCAGTTATTTGGGGCGCTTTTTAAGTATAAATAAAGCCCGCCAGCCTTGTCCAGCTTCTAATCCTAATTCGTTTCTGAAAAACAAAAAAGAACCGCAACAATGCGGTATTTTGCTCATGACCCTGGTCCGTCAGCAGGCAGGTAGATCAGCGCTTTGGATGATGCGATCTTTGCCCCCTTTCTCTTTGCATAGCCAAACGATCATATTATTGAATAACCGTTTTGGGGCCTTCGAATTTGTGTAAAGGGAATATCGCACTGAGGCTTTTTAACATGTAGTCAAGGAGGCAATTGTCAAAATCATAGTTTATACGACACCAAATGGTGTCCTATATTTAAATGGTCATTAATTGGTGTCCAATTGGGAGTCAGTTATTTACAAAGATTGGAACCTGAATAAGTTTCACTTGAAACAATAATGGGGAGGAGGAAATTGGGAGGCTACGCCAGCAATGGGGATGTTCGGGACGATAAAAACAACCTGCGAAATATGCGGCGGCAAACGCTTCAAAGAAGAGGTGCTGACCTACAAACTAGGCGATAAATCGATCGCTGATGTTCTGGAGATGACCGTTGAACAAGCTCTCTCTTTCTTTGATATCAAAGAGGTTGTGCGCAAGCTGCAGGCCATGAGTGACGTTGGGCTGGATTATCTGACACTCGGTCAGCCGCTCAGCACACGATCGAGCGGTGAGTGCCAACGCATCAAGCTGGCCAGCGAACTGCATGAAAATGGAAGCATCTATGTCATGAACGAGCCGACGACCGGACTGTACATGTCGGATATCTCCCATCTGCTGGCTATCATGAATCGCCTTGTAGATACCGGAAATACGGTCATTGTGATCGAACATAACCTAGATGTCATCAGAAACGCCGACTGGATCATAGATATGGGTCCCGAAGGCGGTAGCAATGGCGGTAAAGTCATATTCGAAGGCATTCCAAAACAGCTTTTAAGCGCAACACATTCACTTACAAGCAAGTATTTAAGCAGGTAATTGTTCAACCCTTTTTTTGGACCGCAAAAGACCAGCTCACTCATTCAGAGTGGCTGGCTTTTTTGCGAACATTGAACTAAAGCAGAGCTTGCAGTTTACGGTTCAATTCCCCACTGTTTACTGCCAGATAAATAAGCGGTTATTTTGGTTGAATCCTTCATATTGTTTGAGGCACCGTCAAAGGAATAATCATCGAATTGCGAGTAATTGGTCCAATCCACCTTGGATATCCGGGTTTGCAACTCAACACTTTGACCAGGCTCTAAATAACCTGCTGTAGATCTAAAGCCGATTTCCGCGTAAATATCCGCCCCCGCTTTGGGATGAGACAATTTTTTAAAGCTGGCGAATACATTGGATGCACCGTAGTTAGACCAATCTGTGAAGAAATTCAGGTCTTTCTCCCCGTTCACGGTAAAGTAATAGCGCAGCGTCACATCCACTAATGAAACGCGAGAATTGCCTGTGTTAAAGATTTTAATTCTAGGATTGATTGTATTTGTTGTGTCCATTAAATTTCCATTGTATGCCTGTATCTTCAGAACTCCCTGCTCTGTTCCAGGCTCAGTCCCTGGGTCCTTTCCTGGGTCAGTACCTGGGTCTTTCCCTGGATCAGTTCCAGGATCCGTTCCCGGGTCACTAGGTGTGTTGCCCTTCACTGTAACGACAAATTGAGCATCGCCACCTACATTGAAATGGAACGTCAAGGATGTGTTTCCTTTAGGGAGCGTGGACAAATACTTGCTGGTAAGGGTTACCTTGTCACCGTCAAGTTTATAATCCTCACCTTTCTTTAATACCGTGCTGCCCTGCTGGATTTCATCCAACGTATTGCCATTTAGTGTAAGTTTAACAGAAATATCATTATAGCTGCCGTCCGGCCCATAGGTTGCAGCCGTAGGAGTAATCGTGGACTGAGCCGGAGCTTCTTCACCGCCCAAACGGTCTGCCACGAGTATTCCGCGTCCATTGGTTCCCAGATACGCACGTCCATAGACCCGAGGGTCGCCGATAATCGTCGTCACGCGTGCATACTGGTGTTCGTCATCATTAATGCGCACCCAGTTCGCGCCGCTATCATCTGAGCGGTAAAATCCACGTACACCATCGATTTTACCGACGATGAATACGGCCGCATTTGTGCGATTCGGAGCCGCTTTGCCGAAGCCGACAAAGTCTGCTTGCTCGACATTATCCAGCTTGGTGAAGGTAGCGCCGGAATCCTTGGAATGCCACAGGCCGTACGACCCTACATCCTCGGAGCCTCCAGCTAACCATACGTCTCCTTCCACACCGCGGACAGCACCAATATCCGCATTGCCTTGGGTTGGCAATCCATTTGCCGCAGATGCCTTAAAGGAAGCCCCTCCATCGGTGCTCGCATATACTTTTCCAGCCGCAAATGCGTAGTATTTGTTCGGGTTCACCCGGTCAGAGACGATCTTGGCATTTGCCGGAACACCTGTGCTCGCTGTCCACGAATTACCGGTTGTCTTGGAGTAATATACCCCTTTGTCCGATGTGCTCCAGAGTAAGCCATTGCCATCAGCAGCTACAGCAATGCTGCCTCCTCCTGCTGTGCCGGAAGGCTCGCTGTTGGCTTTATACCAGTTCGCTCCACCATCATGAGAGAATCCGATGGATTTGGCATTTGGATCTTTTTTGTAATCCGCCTTGCCAACCCGTGCCATAAAGCCGGGATTCGCTTCTGAATAATCTATGCTTTCGCTGCTTGCAAAGGTTGGATTATCCAGCATTTTAGCCGGGACCTTGAATAAGTCGTCATGTCTAAAACCGGAGACATCACCGACTGCGCTCACCAAAGGTGCACCGCTTGGAGGACTCACCAAATCCAGAATGGCCGTTTCCTCTATACCCTTGGCTGCCACCGAAATGTCTATCTTCCCACCTTTATCCCAGTTGGTCAGATTTTTGGTGCCATAAATTGTAGCCCCCGTACCATACATCATACGATCTGAGTTGAATGGGTCAATCTCAAGATCCCCAATCATCCAGCCAAGCTTCGGAGATACCTCAGGCGGAGCAGGAATCGTATTAAAGGTCAGCCAAGGCGCGGCTGTAATATCCTGATTGTATCTCATCTTGCGATTTGGATAATATTCGAATTCCCAAATAGGGCTCCAGGTTGCCCCGCTGTCGTTGCTGCGATAAATTTGTGCATCCGGCCACCAGGAATTCAGCGTAGACACCATCAGAGTACCCGGCTTCTGCGCATCCACCGCCAATCCGCCATATCCAAAATAATTGTCTGAACTGCTACTGGCGACAGGACTTATGTTGGTCCATTGACCGCTGGCCGCATTCAATTTCCACACTTCACCTTTTGTCCCATCATATGGACCTGCTCCATCGCTATACGTGATGTACAGATTTCCGTCCGAGGACAGTACGCCATGGTGCGGCAAATAACCTGTTGGTTGTCCCGCTACAGCAGACCAGGTCTTCCCGCCGTCCGTACTGCGGTACACACTTTCTTTTTTATCGGCGACGCCTACATAAATCGTCTGAGTCGCTTTGTCGGAAGAACCTGTTTTTTTATCAAACGTAATCCAGGCCAAACCTATGTTATCACTTGTATACTCATTTGAAGGGTCTTGCACATAGTTGCCGGGATTCGGGAAGCTGTTCACCTTGCTCCAGGTCACCCCGTAATCATCACTTCTCCACAAACCGTTGCCGCTGCGTGCCCCGAAGAACAAGATATTGTTCTTATTCGGGTCAATCATCAGCCGTTCACCCATCGAACGTCCTGGCATGTTCCCTCCTACTTTAAAAGGAAGCTTAGTTGTCTTCCACGTATTACCCCGATCGGTCGAACGCATAATTTGCCCATTTTCCTTGTCCCAGGAATTGGTATACGTACCTGTGGCAATATATACGCGATTGGGATCGACGGGGTCGGTAGCCAGCGCGTCTACCCCATTTTTGTTCCAGTCATCCCAGCCGACGAAATCCGTCAGCGGAATCCAACTCTCTTTGGCGGCATCCCAGCGGTAAGCCCCACCGATATCTGTGCGGGCATATATCAGATCCTTTTCCTTTTCATTAAAAATAATACCGGGCACAAACCCTCCGCCTCCGCCTGTAACTACACTCTTCCAGCTGTACTCATCACTTGGTGCCGCATGCACCTGCGCTGCCATCCCAGGCCAGGAAGCCCCTGCGATCATAAGCGCCAGACACGCAACGCCTAATTTGTTTTTTGCCTTTTTCAATGAATGCCATCCTCCCTTTTTGTTTAAACATACGTCATACCTGCTGTCAAAAACTTGCCAATTCGGTCCTCCGTTTCATCTCGTTACAGCCTCAACGCAAACTGACTTTTTCTGGCTCCACCTCCAATCATGCAATAAAATAGTAAAAAGAAATCACCACAAGAAGCCTTTCCTTTCCAAATAAGGGCTTACATTGTGCATCTCATTTAATGCATTCGTCATTTTTCTCCAATTTCCTTGTGTAAAAATTCAAGAATATGTAATATTACCTATCAAATTTATACGCTTGACTGCTGTTAAATCGCTCCATTTCCCGCTTATTCCATCTTTTTTTCTCTATTTACAATTTTTCATATGTTGAAATAATTATTTGAGTTTCATGCTTTTTCATATGTCAAACTCCCTCGATACATGCCAAAAAACCGCATATAGCGCGGTTTAAACGATTCTCAGCCGCAGTCCGTGCCCCGGCAGAATTTGATTAATTCCATATTATTACAACAGACAGCCGATGAATATCCGAATAGGCTAATTACGCCTAATCCCCTGTTATCACTAGCATTAGGCAGCATATCTAAGAACCCATGGGGTGAGTAGCCGTTGGCACGACAAGCGTGATGAGAAAAAGCATTTTGCTGTTTTACTCCGTTTTCCCTAGATCATCCAGCACGGTATACTTAAAGAAGCCAAAAGGCTACACCTTATATCCAGTCTTTAATCATTTCAAAATTGTAGGGTTATCCATAACAGAGGGAGTGTTCATGTATTTATGAGTACGGAAATGCTGGAACGTCGAAGTGAAATTCTGAAACGAAACATCCATCAACTGCTAGTTCAGGAAAATCAACATGGTATGACACGCCAGGAGAATTATACGTTGCACAAAATGATCAGAGAGCTCCATCAAACCGCTCATGCTTTGAATACCTCCCGTTGAGATGAAATGCCGCTCAATCACAAAATAAAAATAATCTCCAGCCCCACTTCCTTCCTTAGTGGAGTTGAAGGTTATTTGTCGTGTCAGCCCTTGGAACGGCTCAGCAGATACAGGAAGTATGGTGCACCAATAATGACCACGAGTTACCTAACCCGGATGCTGTCTGGTCTCCCAGGCTTAGCACATTCATTACATTAATCTTGTAGTATACGAAGGGAAGTAATATGATTAGCCAAGGCAACAGCGCCATGACGAATTTCCAATTCGATCCCCATATGCTTCCAGCCAGCCAATTTGCTACAAACGTGTAGCTTTCAGGGGTCAGCTTAAGAGTTATGATGATCATTGTCGCACTGATGCCTGCCGCTATACCAATACCACTCAGCAATAGTCTTGTCTTGTCGGTGAAATCCCTTCGCCCTTTTGTACGAAAGCGCATAGATTAGAATAGCGGCTGCTCCTGATCCTATCAGCGCAAAGCCCGGGCAGCAAAAATAATGAATTCGCAGTTTGCATGGATGGGAACAGCAATACAAACAGCATTTAGCCCGGCCCCCGCATTAATCCCCAGCATACCAGAAGGCCAAATTTTGCTCGACATTAAATACAAGCTGATCGTATCGCCCAAGGAAGACAGCAATGCCGTCACAGCTGCACCCGCCAATACAAGCCGCACTGGTGTAATGCCAGACTTGGACAAGGAGCTTGTACCATATACCATCACTACAGCCAAGGCCGCACTGACAAAGGAGTACAGCATCAATTGTAAAAAGGAAGAGCCGGGATAAAGAGCAAAGCAAACCGCCATGGCCAGGCTGGCTCCCGAATTCAGGCCAAGCAAACCCGAGTCAGCCAGTGGATTTCGGGTCATTCCCTGTATAATTGCTCCTGCGGCAGCAAAACAAACACCGATTAATACACCATCCAAAATCCGGGGCAAGCGGATTTCCCAAATGATTTGATGGTTTTATATCACAGGATGATTCTGATAATTTCATGAGTATGTCCACCCTAACTGTTGAATAATGTGCAGGTTATTGCCAAATCCAGTATTGACGAGAAAGTATGATCATAAAAATTATAATAATGAGAATTATTATCACACAATCTTTACTATTGCAAATTAATGAAGCAACGGCTTCAATGTTAATTTCAATATAAAAATGAAAAAGGACTGATGCACCTTCCTGCATCAGTCCTGCTTTTAACTATAGCGGGCAACCCTGCGCCCTTTTATTTCGATTGCTCTTTCGTTTGGTCCACTAACTTCAGCTTGGCGGGAATTGATTTTTTCACCGTTTTCCCCTGGAGCACATCTTTGGCTGCCTGAACAGCCAATTGTCCTATCAGCTCGGGCTGTTGAGCCACCGTGGCTGTCAGTTTGCCCTCCTTAATCGATTGAAGCGCATCCTCGTTGCCGTCAAAGCCGATAACTGGAATATTCTTGCCTGAACTTTCGATTGCCTGGATAGCCCCCAGTGCCATTTCATCATTGTGGGCAAATACTGCCTGAACATCCGGATTGCCTTGCAGCAGATTTTCCATTACATTCAAACCTTTGGTTCGGTCAAAGTCGGCCGCTTGCTTGGCAATCACTTTCAGTTCCTTATCGGCCACTTCATGAAAGCCTTTTCCCCGTTCGCGGGTAGCAGATGCACCCGGCACACCTTCCAGCTCGATCACCTTGGCTCCTTTGCCGGCGTGTTCCACCAAGTATCTGGCTGCCATCCGTCCGCCCTCCACGTTGTCAGAAGCGACCAGCGTTTTTACATCCCCTTTGTCAGCCGAACGATCCAGCGTAATGACCGGGATGTTCGAAGTATTTGCGGATTCTATCGTCGTGGAAATCGCAGACGAATCCGTCGGGTTGATCAGGAGGGCATTCACACCCTGCTGCATCAAATCTTCTACATCGTTGCTTTGTTTTGCCGAATCATTTTGTGCATCGGCGACAATGACTTGAATTCCTTGTTTTTTGGCCTCTGCAACGACTCCATCCTTGAGAGATACGAAAAATGGATTATTCATCGTAGAAATCGACAAGCCGATTTTAATGTCCTTCAAGTTCGCAGCCTCTTTAGGCTTCGCCCATTCCGGCGGTTCCAGGGAGCAGCCTGTCATGAGCAGGAGCAACAAAGTCGTCATGATTAATGTAAGCTTTTTCATATATATGGTCTCCTTCTGTGCAGATTAGGTGGTTTATGCGGATTTCTTACGGTCAATCAATACTGCAATGGCGATTACGATCCCTTTTACCACCATTTGAGAAAAAGAGTTAACACCCAGCAAATTTAGGCCATTGTTTAACGTACCGATAATAAGTACGCCAATCAATGTACCTACGATCCGCCCGCGTCCTCCTGACAGGCTTGTTCCACCCAATACGACGGCTGCAATGGCATCCAGTTCATAAGAGGTGCCTGCTGTCGGTTGCGCAGAGTCCAAACGTGAAGTCAAGATCGCACCCGCCAATGCGGACAGCAATCCAGCGAGAGAATAAATCCAAATTTTTACGCGCGGCACTTTAATACCGGATACGATAGAAGCTTTCTCATTCCCCCCGATGGCATACGTTTTGCGTCCGAACGGCGTTTTATGCAAAATGATCCACAGGACAGCAAAGGTAATGAGCATCGTAATCGCCGGAACCGGAATACCGAACTGATAGCCACGGCCAAACAATTGAAATACCAGATTATCTCCGAGTCCTGTAATAGGGTTGCCGTTGGTGTAAACGAGTGTCAATCCTCTAAAAATGGTCATAGTAGCAAGTGTGGCAATGAACGGAGCCATTTTGCCTTTGGTGATCATCAAGCCGTTGACCATCCCCATCACACCACCGAGCGCACAGCCAATAATAATCGCCAGTATTGGATCAAACCCGGCCAGCATCATGTTTGCAACAAACGCACTGGATAAAGCTAATATCGATCCGACCGACAAATCAATGCCACCTGTAAGAATAACAAAGGTCATACCAAACGCAATCAGTGCATTAATGGATACCTGGCGCAGCAAATTCAGAATATTAAGCGGTTCTAAAAAGCTGGGATTCAAGACGGAGACGATGATCACCAAAATAATGAGTCCCAGCAACGGACCAAGCTTCTGTGTGATTTGTGACATTGAAAAGCCTTTGCCACCTTTTGCTTCATTCATAGTTGTCATATTACTGTCCTCCTGTAGCTAGCGTCATTATGTTTTCTTGTGTGGCTTCTTCTCTGCTCAGCTCTCCGCTGATCTTTCCCTCATGCACCACGAAGATACGGTCGCTCATGCCGAGTACCTCGGGAAGTTCCGAGGATACCATGATAATTGCGACTCCGCGTTCGGTCAGCTCGTTCATCAACTGGTAAATTTCGCGTTTAGCCCCCACATCGACGCCTCTCGTTGGTTCGTCCAGGATGAGAACATTCGGTCCAATGCCCACCCATTTGGCAATGACTACCTTTTGCTGATTTCCACCTGACAGGCTGCGAACAGGCGTTTCCCCCGATTGGGTTTTAATTTGTAAGCGCTTGATTAATGCATTGACAAAATCCAGCTCTTTTTTGCCTGAGATCAATCCTTTTGATGTAAAGCTGAACAAATTCGGTAGCACCATGTTTTCCCGGATCGAAAAATCCAGCACCAGGCCCTCATCTTTACGGTCTTCAGTAATAAACCCAATTCCCAGCTTTACTGCATCATCCGGTTTGCGAATAGACACCTTTTTTCCACGAAGAAGTATTTCACCGCTGTCTAAAGCATCCAGTCCAAAAAGCGCCCGCATAATCTCGGTTCGTCCCGAGCCCATCAAGCCTGAGAATCCCACAATTTCCCCGGATCGTACCGTAAAATTCACATTTTCAAACAGACCTTTATGAGAGGCGTTTTTGACCTCCAATACCACTTCTCCCAAAGCAGACGTTCTTTCCGGATAGCGTTCAGTCAGCTCTCTTCCGACCATTTTACGTACAACCTCATCAAAATTGGTATCCGGGATCGCTTGCGTATCCACTGTTTTACCGTCACGCATCACGGTAATCCGGTCACAAATCGCAAATATTTCCTCCATCCGGTGCGAGATATACACAATCGAAACTCCGTCCTTTTTCAAGGAAGCAATCACCTCGAACAGCTTTTGAATTTCCCGTTCGGTTAAAGCGGCTGTCGGCTCATCCATGACAATTACTTTTGCATCTGTCATCAATGCTTTGGCGATTTCAATCATCTGCTGCTGGCCTACGGAGCAATCACCTGCCTCACCATTCAAAGGAAGTTTAACTGCAAGCTTATCGAATTGTTCATTTGCTAACGCTTTCATTTTGGAACTGTCCAGGAATCCCCATTTGGATGTCATTTCCTTACCGATAAACAGATTTTCCAGCACTGTCATCTCCGGCCACACATTCAGCTCCTGATGTATAAAAGCAATTCCCTTTTGCTCCGCCTCTTTGGGGCTGTTAAAATACGTTTCCTGTCCGTCGATGATGATCGTTCCCTCATCTCTCCGATGCAGCCCGATTAAAATATTCATCAATGTTGATTTGCCTGCACCATTTTCACCCATGAGGGCATGTACTTCTCCTTCACGGAGATCAAAATCCACTCCACTCAGCACCTGGTTGGTTCCAAAGGCTTTGTAAATTCCCTTCATTTGTATCTGCATGCTGCTCCCTCCTTTTTATTCAAAAATAACTTGTCCAAAATGGACTGATCGAAAGTAGAATTCCAAAGTAAAATGAAGTCAAAAGCAGACTCCAGCCTGCAAAATGCAATTGGCAAACGGCTTTGCTTCTCCTGTTCGGATAACAGCCTTGGCATGCCGGGTCAGCTTCTTGAATTGCTCATGCGAGCAAAACTCAATAACGGCTGATTGCTCTCCTGAAAACGTGCGGGTCATATACTGCCATGCCTGTTCATTTTCTTGTTTGATTTCTTCAGCCAACGTTACCTTTTCGATCACCATATCTGCAGCAATTACATCCACGACGTCCTGAAAAGAGGGAACGCCCAGCTTAAGTGCCAAATCAATTTTAGGAACGCCTTCAGGAACAGGCAGACCGACATCGGCCACTACAATATAATCCGTGTGGCCAAGATCCGACAGTATTTTAGATATATAACTGTTCAGGATTCCGTGTTTTTTCATATTATAATTGCTCCTCCACTTCACGACGGGTCGGCATGCCACCCTGGGCTCCAAATTTGGTAACAGACAATGAGGCAGCCCGGTTAGCGAATTTCACACTGTCTGCCAGGGACTTACCTTCAGCCAATGCCACCGCAAATGCAGCGTTAAATGTATCCCCTGCCCCTGTGGTATCAACGGCCTCTACTTTATAAGTAGGAACCACAACTTCCTGTTCTCCGTCGAAGAACCGTACACCATTGCTGCCCTCAGTAACAAACAGCTTGTTCGGATATTTGCGCAAGGCCTCTTGAAGGCTCATGTCCTTAAACATGATGGCGGCTTCATGCTCATTCGGCGTGATGTATGTCGCATTCTCAATCACGCTCGCTTCCACTTCACGTGCCGGAGCAGGATTAAGCAAGAACGGTATGTGGTACTTTGCACACATTTCGCTTACATAAATGACTGTTTCCGCCGGTATTTCCTGTTGAACCAGCACCATATCCGAGCTGCGGATGACATCGAGCGCCTCTTCCACATAAGCGGGTGTCACTTCATTATTAGCTGCCTTAACCACGACGATACTGTTATCGCCCTCAGCCAGCACAATATGCGCTGTACCGCTCTCCATATGTGTAACCGGTTTCACATGGCTGATATGGACATGATTTTCTTCGAAATTCCGTAAAATCTGTTGTCCAAAATGATCATCTCCTACACGCCCAATCATCGTTACATCCGCTCCGAGACGGGCCGCGGCGACTGCCTGGTTGGCGCCTTTGCCCCCTGGCACCGTTTTAAAGCTTTCACCCAGTACGGTTTCCCCTGCACCAGGGCGCTTGGATGAAGTAACTACAAGATCCATTGAACTGCTTCCGATAATCGAAATTTTAGCCATGAAAATCCACCTTTCTCGTCGTCTCCCGTTCAATAAATTTGACGGGCAACTGTATGCTTGAATGAAGCTGGCGCATGCTAGACTTTGCTGCTTGCGACTGCTCGATCAGTTGAATTAGCAGACCTGCCGCTTCCCAGCCCATTTCATAAGCAGGCTGGCGAATCGTTGACAACGGCGGGAATAACAAGCTGCTTAATGGTATATCGTCAAACCCGATAATCTGAACATCTTCCGGGATTTTCTTTCCTAATCGATGTGCCTCATGCATTACCGCGGTTGCTACAATATCGTTACTGGCGATAACTCCATCCGTATCGGGATGCTTGCTGAACAGCTCTTTGGCCCACGACTCCGCCTCCTTGAAAGAAAAGGAAGTGGTCGCGACGACATGATAGGTAATGTTCAATCGCTGCAGCTCTTCAACCGCCCCGCGAAAACGGTCCTGTGCCGGACGAATATGTGCGGGTCCCTGCAAGACTGTAATTTGTCTGCTGCCACGGGCAATCATTTCCTGAGCAGCCAATCGCCCGCCATGGGTCCCATCTGCATATACGGAAAGGCTGTCACTGGAAGTCCGGTCAAGGAAAACGACAGGAATTTTCAGATTAGCGTAGCAGTCGGTGTCAGGATTATTCGTAGATGAGATAACACCAACGACATTATTTTGTATAAACGTGTCCATGTAATCCAGCTCTTTTTGGCGATCTTCATCACTGTTGCCAAAAATAATCCGAAAGTCATTTTCCTGCATTCGATCCTCTACCCCGCGGGCTAGCAAGGGAAAGTACGGATTCGTAATATCCGGCAGAAGCAGACCGATTAATCTGGATTTCTTTTTATACAAAGAGCGAGCAACTTCATTAGGTTTATAATTCAGCTGCTTAACAGCCTCTTCAACCTTCCGGCGTGTGTCCTCATGCACATATCCGGTTTCATTAATAACTCTGGATACCGTCGCTACAGAAACACCTGCATAGCTTGCCACTTGTTTAATTGTCGTCATAATGTTATTTCAACTCCAATGTGTAACCGATTACAGATATAAAATATCACAGCATTTCTTTTTTGACAAGCATTAAAAATTTGCACCTTAACTGCTTTGGCCTTATAATCCATATTGTAACCAGTGAAGTTCCAACTTTTGATGCGCGTTCTGAACGTGAGCAGGCCCTTTCCGGTTACGCATAAAAAATGTACACATGGAGGCTTTTCCTTATGAATATCGAAGTTTGGTCTGACTATATGTGCCCGTTCTGTTATATTGGCAAACGCCGTTTGGAACAAGTATTGCAGCAATTCCCGCATCGTGATGAAGTAAAACTAACGTTTAAAAGCTTTGAGCTGAACCCGGATGCTGTAAAGGATAGTGGTAAAACCATTAATGAAGAGCTGTCAGCGAAATATGGCGTCAGTCTGCAAGAGGCACAGGCGATGAATGACCGTATGAATGAAAATGCACGCTCTGCAGGCTTGGAGTATAACATTCATGCCATGGTGCCGACCAATTCGCTTGATGCTCACCGACTGACGCTTTGGGCCCAATCTCAAGGAAAAATGCTGGAACTAAGCGAGCGGATATTTCAAGCTGTTTTCATAGAAGGCAAGCATACGGGCGATCATGAAGTGCTGGCGGCATTGGCGGCTGAGGTTGGCTTGGATCAGGAAGAAGCTGCTGCTATATTGGCGAGTGACCGTTTTATGGACGAAGTTAGAGCCGATGAAGCCGAAGGCGCGGAGCTGGGTGTTCGGGGCGTACCGTTCTTTGTATTTGACCGAAAATTTGCGGTATCAGGCGCTCAGCCGGATGCTGTGTTTCATGATGCTCTACAAAAAGCATGGAACGAACGCTCCCCGTTTACAATGGTAAGCGCAAGTCCTGCCGATAATGATGCAACTGGTGCGTGTACCGACGACGGTTGTAAAATTCCGCGACGGGAAAAGTAATAAATTAATAAATTGAAAATTGATTAACTCATCTGAGCGCCATTTTACCCAGAATGGCTCTCCAAACAAACGTGCCAGTGGTCGATTAAGTCGATACTGGCACGCTTTTTTATGTTTTATAACGATTTGATCATTCCACCATCGACAAGAATGGTACTACCTGCAAGATAGGATGAAGCATCAGATGCCAGAAAAGCAACGACTTTGCCAAACTCCTCGGGCTCTCCGTATCGTCCTAATGGAATGCCCTCTTCTGCTTGCCTGCGAACCTGGTCCGCCGTTTGCCGGGTTTTCTCTGCCGATGCTCGTCAGGCTGCGAACACGATCCGTTGCAATCCTCCCTGGTGCCACAGTATATACCAGAATGTTGTAAGGGGCTAATACCATAGACAAAGTCTTTGCCAGTCCAGCCACCCCGGTTCGCAGTGTATTCGAGATAATCAGGCCAGGAATCGGCTGCTTGACTGAAGAAGAGGCAATATTTAAAATTCTGCCGCTTTGTTGTTTTTTCATATACGGCAGCGCTTCGCGAAACGGTCAATCCTAAATCCATCTATGCCAGTCCCTTTTCTCTGTATTCTTCTTTTATTGTACACATGGCCGGTGCCTAATGCGAATAACTCAGCAAAAAAGGATCTTGACTATTTAGTCAAAATCCTTTCTGATTTACAAAATTCTGTTGGCCTACAGCACGTTACGTTGTAGGCTGCTCGTAAACAACAACGGATTGGCTCTCAGGTTCCCATTTAACATTTGCTCCTAAGGCCTCAACGATTACCCTTACGGGTACCATCGTCGTCCCATCGACTATAGATGCTGGCTGCTCAATCGAATACGGCTGGCCGTTAATGTATGCTGTGGGATTGTTAACAAATAATTTAACGGATACACCGTTACGTGTGACAGTAACAGCTTTTTCTTTCGGGTTCCAGAAAACCTTCGCATCCAGAGCTTCGGAAGCTGTTCTAAATGGTACAAAAGTGGTACCTTTAAGGTTCATCGGCTTGGCATCGTATTCCTCACCGTTCACGAACAGCTTCATCCCTGGCTGCCGTCCGGCCTTTTTGGAGAACTCACCCAGTTTTTTGTAGCTGTCCAGATCAGATACATCAGCCAATACCACCTCCTGCTGCATGTAAACGGCATCGGTTACATTTCCGTTTTGTTCCAGTAGCTCAGCTGCCTGAACCAGTGCTTTTCTGGAATCCCGGATCGATTCAAGTTCAGCAATCTGCTCCGGGGTCAGCCGATCCGGGTATTTCGTAAGCAGGTGATTCGCAATAACAGCTCCTGCCGGCTTATCCTTCGTATGTTCCACTGCTTTAAGCAGACCCTTGTATCCGCGGTGTCCCTCGTGACCATTAGGGTCTTTGGACTCCCCATATGTATCATCCGTTACTGTTACTGCAGCAGATGCAGTTTCACCAATGACAGCGGGTTTGTCTTTTTTGCGGATTTCATCCTTTTTGTCGGATGCGCGATCCTTTTGGTTTTCGGACGAATCATCGCCTTTATCATGCAGCTTGCTTGCCTCTTCCCTGTTCTTTTCATTCTCGGCTTTTAAAGATGCCCTTGCTTCCTGTTTGCTCTCTTGATCATTTCCGCGTCCCTGCTTGGCTGCAACAGTTCCTGCTGTCAATCCCAAGACCAGTACACCCGCTAGTAAAGCTGTCCATGTGTTTCTCATGATGTGATTCCTCCTTCGTAGTTAAAGACAGGCTCATATGTCCTACAAATATTAACGGTTTATGTAAGCTAAGTATTAACCCCTTTTTAGCTGGTGGGCATGAAATATTAGCCCACTTGAAAATAAATATCAAATCTTAATGATAAATTTTATTATACGTTGACCTCTATTCCACAGTATAATAAAAGCTACACGTGCATTTTTAGGAATCAGCCTTTATATCCGCACAATAGAAAGAAGATGAAACAGATATGTTCGGCACCATTCTTTTGGAAGTCGTTTTACCTATTTTTGTACTCATAGGCTTGGGATGTATCATGCAGTATTATTTCCGGCTCGATTTGTACACTTTAGCCAAAATCAATTTTTACTATATCACTCCTGCGGTTGTGTTTACAGGTCTGTATAACTCGGAAATATCCTTAATACTTATGGGTGAAGTTTCGCTTTTTTATGCCCTATACATAGCCATTCTGTACATAATCAGCACAAGTGTCGCCCGCTTTCTGAAATACAGTCCCGGCATGCGTGGAGCCTTTACAAACAGCGTCATGCTGGATAATTCAGGGAATTATGGCCTGCCTATCAATCAATTGGTATTCAAAGGTGATCCGCTGGCCATTTCTGTTCAAGCTCTGATTATGACCTTTCAAAGCTTTGTTACGTTTACATACGGCACTTTTGTTGTACAAAATGGCAAGGCCAATACCCGAAAGATTTTAATGAATTTCTTGAAAATGCCTGTTCCGTATGCGCTTTCGCTTGGCTTACTGCTGAATATTTTACATAGTCCATTGCCGCATTTGCTAACAGAGCCTTTGAATTATATCAGCCAGTCGATGGTTGCTGTTGCCCTGCTTACTTTGGGGGCACAAATTGTGCAGTACCCCTTCCGATTGCGCCGCACAGCCGTGTATATCAGCATGGTGCTGCGCCTGATCGCAGGTCCGATCGTCGGTTTTCTGCTTGTGTCACTGCTTGGTCTGAAAGGACTTCCGGCTCAGGCGCTGCTCATTGCATCTGGTATGCCTACTGGTGTTAATACAAGTATTTTAGCGGAAGAATATAAAAATGAACCGGACTTTGCCGCGCAAACAGTCCTGCTTTCTACGATTGTGAATGTCATTACCATGACGCTGCTCATTTCAGCTTCCAGGTATATGGTTTGACAAAATGGGCCAACTCAAAAATAGGATTGAACATACTTTTGTCTGATGGCAGAAGTATTTTTTTTCAAAAAAACAGAACGTATGTTCGGTTCATTTTTCTTTATCTTGTAAGAAGTGGTTAGTATTTTATAAGGAGGGATAGTAGGCGAGAAAGTTTTTTATCTATTGTGAATTTTTCATGTATTGAAAAATTGACTTGTATTTCCTCGTACCGGATGTATCTGTTCCCTGTATTCCCCATTCGTATAGTTATCAATCACCTTGCGCCAGAAGGCTTGAGCCGGCCTATTCGTACTCATTTGTGTCACTTTCCACCGCCCGGCAAAACGTCTAAACAGCTCATGAGCTGCCCAGGTTCCAACCCCATTATGCCGATAAGGACGAAGCACAAAAAACTCGGCCATATAGTAGTCGGCTTCCCGGTTGCTGGACATTCGATCAACCAGCGCGAAGCCTACGGGAATATCCTGTCTCCATATTAAAAAAGGGAGTTTCTGTTCACCGCTTGTCCAGTATTGATACAAATCCGGGTAATCCGGGAAGGTACCATTCGCAGTAACATCAATGCGCAGATAGGCTGTAAAATCATATAAATAAAATTGCATTAGCTGCATAATAATGTCCTTTTGCGACTCTGGTACACTTTTAATGGATAGCTTATATTCCGATTTGATATGAAACCCCATGCTCTCACCCCTTCTTGGCGATTTAGTGCGTTCTTTACTTCGATTGCATACCATCTTTTGCTGTTCAAAATATGTTAAAATACATATATACTATGACCGGACGAGGTGGAACCCAATGAATATACAAAAATCAATCGACCGGCGCAGACTGGATGAAAAGATGCCGGATCTACCATGGTATGTGCAGCAATTTATTGAATACAAGCTGCCTGACCTTTCCCCTTCCACATTGCTGGAGTATGTACGGGATTATGAGGCTTTTTTTTCCTGGCTTCGCTCAGAAAGCTTGTCTGGCGGTGAAACGAACGCCCAGGTTACGCTGGAGGAATTAGAGACACTTCATATGGATAGCATTACAGGCTATCGTTTGTTCCTGTCTACTAAACGGGAAGGCTCCAACTCCCGCATTACAATTTCACGCAAGCTATCGTCTCTCCGTTCCCTCTTTCATTACCTAAGCCAGATTGCTGAGGATGAACACTTTTATCCGCTGCTCAAACGCAACGTTATGGCCAAAGTTGAAATCAAACGCGTACATAAACCCAAAGATACGGCCGCCAAGCTGAAGGGCAAAATATTGGAAGAGGAAGAGCTGCTTGAATTTGTTGGCTATATTTATGAAGGCTACGGACAAGATTTGGCCGACAACAAGCAGGCGCTATACTCCTATGAGCTGAACAAGGAACGGGACGCTTGCATCGCCAGTCTCATTCTGAACTCTGGTCTGCGCGTATCCGAAATCGTCAATTTGAATATAGATGATCTGGATTTAAACAATAAATCGTTATACGTGTACCGCAAGGGCAATAACGATGAAACCTTTAAAACACCTGTGTATTTCCGCGAGCAATCCAGAGATGATCTCGCCCAGTATTTGTCCCTGAGGCATACCCGTTACCGTACTCCAAAAAAAGAAAAAGCTCTCTTTGTCACACGTCCCAATGGCAGTACGGAGGGCAAACGGATGACCAAAAGAGCTATTCAGGCGATGATTATCAAATACGCCAAACGATTCGGCAAGCCCTACCTGACCGTTCACAAGCTTCGCCATTCCTTTGCTACTGACTATTATCTGCAAAATGATATCTACAAAACAAAAGAGCAGCTTGGGCACGCTTCGACTGAGACAACCGAAGTCTATGCCCATTTGACTGATAAAACCATGTCTCAAGCGATTGAGCGACGCCTGGAGCCTCAAGCGGAATCTTCGGGCTAATGCCTCAATCCTGGTTATTCGGCATATAACCCCTTTGCTGCTGAAGCAACCCGATCAGCCAGCGACCTGCCTGGTCGCTGGAATCGGCAGAGAAAATCTGCATCATTTTGTCAACATAGTGAGCTTGAGCCCATTCCATTTGATGATTCCACACCGCGACTCCCTGAACATTAGACAGCGTAGCGGCAAGATGGGCATCTGTTTGTTCACGTATCATTACCAGTTTAGGGTAATGCTCCTGCTTAAAGCCTTCGAGCAATATACAGTCATATGCCTGGAAGTACCCGATCAGTTGGGCGACAGGTCGGCTCTGCTCTTCTAAAATGGCTGTTCTTCCCGCAGAAACGATCGCTACGCCTTCAGCGCCCGCTTGCCGATGCTTGTATGTATCTGTCCCCTCATGATCCATCTCAAACTCATGTCCATCATGCTTAACGACCGCCACGCGCAGCCCAGACTCGCGTAAATAACGAATCAAACCTCCGAGAAAGGTCGTTTTCCCCGTATTTTTGTAACCGACGACTTGGCATACAAACGGCTGCCGGGTATTCACTTCACCTGTCCGCCTTGGAGCACCAATACACGCACTTCTTCGCCCGCGCATAACCCTTCTGTTGTTGGAGGAACCACGATCAGACAGTCACTGTCCTTAATCGTCACCATCGCACTGGATTCATCCACTCGCGCAGGAATTGCATATACTTGTCCGTCGCGTATTTCCAAAGAGCTGCGCACAAAACGTGTAAAGCTGTTTACCTTTGTATAATCTGCTCCCAGCCGTACTGTCCAGGTTTGTAAATACGGTTGCTGCGAAGATAGCATCATTTGAATCGTAGGCCGCACAAACAGCTCACAGCCTACAAAGCATGCGCCGGGATTGCCCGAAAGTGCAAATAACAGCTTGCCGTCTATGACAGCGGCTGTTGTCACGCTTCCTGGACGCATCGTGACCTTGTTGAACAGCATATTTACGCCCTCCTGACGTACAAGGTCACCCATAATATCATAATCTCCTACTGATACGCCGCCACTCGTAACGACGATATCATAGGATACTATTGCTTCACGTACAGAAGTTCGGGCAAGGTCCAGATCATCGTGAATGGCTTGCAGGATGAAGGGTTCTCCACCTGCTTCCCTGATTTGGGAAGCCAGCATATATGTATTGCTGTTTCGAATTTTCCCCGGTTGTAACGGTTCATCCACTGTAAGCAATTCCGAGCCTGTGGAGAAAATGGCCACCCGGGGCTTCTTGTAGACAGGTACCCGATGTACACCAAAGGTCGCCAAAATCGAAATTTGTCCCGCTCCCAGGCAGGTTCCTTTGCTGAGCAGGAGCTGACCTTGCTGAATCTCATGGCCGATCAGTGTCACATTTTTGCCAATCTCCATACGCTTCTTCAAGCCGACGTATGTCTGACCATCTTCCTCACGCAGCTGTGTTGCCTCTAGCATAACAACGGTGTCGGCTCCTTCGGGCAATTGCGCTCCCGTCATAATACGGGCCGCCAATCCCGTCTCTATCCGCTTGTCCGATACGGAGCCACATGGAATTTCGTCCACTACGCGCAACCAGATCTCCTGCCCGGATGAGCAGACTTCGGTGTCCGAACCAAGAATCGCATAACCATCCATACCAGAGCGGCGAAAACGCGGATACGGATGCGGTGCTGTCAAGTCCATTGCCAAATAGCGTCCATGCGCCTGCTCCAGGCTTACCTCCTCTTGGATTCCCTGTTGGACATAGCTGGCTATTCTGTTCTGTGCTTCCTTCACCTGAACCGCTTTACGCTGAAATTTTCCTGAGTTAAATGCTGTCTGGTTCATATCCTCACTCCGTTCTTCTAAGTTCCTCTTTCTGTTATAACCCTAAAACCGTTTTCTGGCAAATCATCCTCGAAAACATGGACAAAAAAACGCCCGGGATTGGATTCCCGAGCGGTTTAGGCGAACTTTGATTTGTGCGTCATCGTCGGCTTCGCCGGCTGATTGTGCCTCGGCCACTACGTGTCTTGGGCCCGCTGTAAGAATTGCGGGGCGAGCCAAATATGGAGCCGCCACTGCCCTGATCACGCGAAATGGAACCTCTGCTTGGTGAACTGCTCCCTCTGTCGAACAAACCTCCGCCTGATCCGACACTGGAACCCGTCCCCTTTCCTCTGCGAGTAACCACGCCTTTACGCTCCACGGTAATTGGGGGAATAGCTTTCTTTTCCTGTACCGTAGGGGCGTGGAATTGCCCTTGAGAAGGCCGGTATACATCTCTGCTCGTATAGCCCCGATAAGAGCCTGAGCCGCGCAGCGAGTTAAATAGCGCGTCCAGTACAGTTGCCGTTAAATAACCTTTGAGAAAGCTGGAGCTATAATTTTGCTCGACATACTTTTTGCTGTCGACTTCAATTAGTGTATCTTCTTTTTTGGCCGGGTCTTGCTGCAGATGGTACCATTCATCGCTGTATACTAGGAACATGCGCTCATTGCTCTGTGGCGACATCTGTTCCGGTGTACGCTGTTCCTTTAATTCCTGCGCTACTTCTGGAACCGTTTTTCCAGCGGCCCGGTACACGTACGAGGTCGAGTTTCCGCTACCACTCACCGATTCCAACGGGTACGTATCTTTCACATTTGGCGCGCCGCAGCCGCTTAACACGGATACGAACAAGCTCAGCGCCACAATGATCTTTAATGCATACTGCCAGGTGCGTTTGCTCATGTGTAACCCTCTCCTAGCTTGCCCGAATAACCTTAACGTCTCCGGTAATCACTTCTTCACCTTCATATAGCATAAAACGGCCGTCCTGCCACTCCACCCGCAACAGATGATAATCATCCGACTGGTATTGCCAAACATGCTGTTCTCCACCCTGACGGAAAGGAGCACGTCCCATAACAGTAACGTGTCCAAAATATTGCTCCTCCAAATGATACGTTGTATCATCCAGTTCTAGAATCGTCGGTACTTCCTCCGGGTTGTCTAACCTTCCATCAATAGCCTGGTACAATCCGAATTGGAGTGTTTCCCGTTCCTCGATGTGAAGGTAGCTGACCTGATTGCCATCCTGAAGCGTTAAAACAACGGCATTCCGGGCACGGTTATGTACTCGGCCTACCACTTCATAGGTGACAAGCGACACTTCGCAAATATCACCCGGATTTAAGTGCAGCATACTTTTCTCCACCTTAGGCGGCTCTGGCTTGGCAAATAGATTTGAAACTCGTTTCCACACACTCATGATCATTTTCCTGCCTTTCTTAGCCTAGAAGCAGGCTGTAATAATAAAAGCGCCTACCAGATGCAGCGTCCCTGCGAACAGACCGAAACCAATTTTACCTTCCTGTGTGCCTTTATCCAGATCAAACTGGGCCCAGTACCGTAGTAGCAACCGCACGATCATTTCCAAAATAAACAGGATGACAAAGGCAATTACAGAATACACAAGCGCCTCCACCAAATTGTTAGCTGTAGCAATGGAACCTGACAAAATATAGCCCTGTGCAATCAGCTTCATAATTATCCGTAACGTCACGGCCATATTTCCGGCCTTCACTTCAGCAAAATCCTTATACTTCGTAAATAAAGAATCAATATACATCAACACGAACAACAACACGGCACCCGCGCCAGTCCAAACAAGCATTGCCTTCATCGTTTCTAAAAAATGCATTCTATACCATCCTCCATATCTGCTTGACCTTGATTTACACCTTCAGGGCAGGGAAAAGCGAAGGAGAACCCGTTTCTCCTTCGCTTCCTTAACCATTACGCTAATGGCAATGATTACATGTCTTATTTATTTTCGTATTGCTTCAACAAAGCAGCCAGCTCATCGTCCACGGCGCTTTTCTTATCCAACTCCTTGAACTCCTCATCCAGCGATTTTTCCTTGGAGTTCATCTCGTTGCTCGCTTCAGCCCGCGCTTCTGCTTGCAGCATTTTTTCCTCCATACGCTTCAGTCCGGCAGTTGCCGTATCCGAGCTAAAACCACTCATTGCTTTGTTAATTTCAGTTTGCGCTTTGGCTGCATTATAGCGTGCAACCAGTGTCTCGCGCTTGTTCTTCATTTCTGTCAGCTGTTTACGCATTTCTTCCAGCTTGCCGCGCAGGTTGTCGGCAGCCGCTTTATTCTGATCGTAACCAGCCTTGAACTCGTTCATTTTTTGCTCGGCAGCTTTCTTTTCTTCCAATGCGCGACGTGCCAGATCAACATTTTGGGCTTTTGCTGCCGTGTGAGCCTGCTCTTCGCGTTTTTGCACCAATGCAGCCTGTTCTTCATATTGCTGCTTGAATCTCTTTTCAATGGCAATTTGGGCCGCTACCGCTTTCTCGGCATCCTCCAGATCCTCTTGCATATCACGAATGTATTGATCCGTCATTTTAACCGGATCCTCGGCCTTGTCGATAATCGCGTTAATGTTGGACATCGTAAGATCTCTTAATCGTTTGAAAATAGACATGTGAAGTTCCTCCTAGAGTTGAATGCTTAAATTTTAAGCTCTGTACACATGTTTACGCAAGTTTTGCAATGAGGGTTTCAAAAATTCTAAAAGCCGCGTAAGTATGGCACTGGAATATCCGCCTGTACTTTCAATTCCCGCGATGCATGCAGCGCCCAATAGGGGTCACGCAGCATAGCACGGCCTATCGCTACCAAATCGGCTTCTTTCTGGCGAATAACTCGATTGGCGTCCTCGAAGTCATCCAGCAAGCCAACCGCAATTACGGGCACATTCAGCTTTTCCCGGATATGATGAGCCAAATCCACCTGGTAGCCGGCACGCGCAGACGGACCTCCGTTAGAGCCTATCGGTCCTTCACCACCGGAAGAAATATGGAAAAGATCCACACCCGCATCACGATAGCGTTCCCCTATACGTGATATGTAATCCACATCATAGCCATCTTCAACGTACTCTTTGGCCGATAATCGCATAATCACGGGCATATCAGCAGGAAGCACTTCTTTAACGGCACGGATGACCTCAACGCCGAACAAAGACAAATCCTGTCCATACTCATCTTCTCTGAAATTAGTTAAAGGCGAATGAAATTGATGGATCAGATAACCATGAGCGCCATGAATCTCTACTGTGTCAAAACCGGCTTCCACGGCGCGCCGCGCTCCTTCTTGGTAAGCCTGAACCAATTCTCTGGCTTCAGCTGTTGTCAAGGCATGCGGCTTTTTAAAGCGTTCGCTAAAGGGAATCGGGGATGGTGCCACAGGCTGCTCAGCATCTTCAGCCTTGCGACCGGCATGACCTAATTGTATTCCAATTTTGGCACCGTATTTGTGGACTGCCTCCACGATTTTACGATATGCGGGAATATGGTCATCACTCCAAATACCCAAATCACGATCCGTAATGCGTCCTTCCGGGTGAACCGCTGTCATTTCCACAATAATGAGCCCAGTACCGCCTATTGCCCGGCTGACATAATGGACATCATGCCAATCTGTTGGCTTTCCATCCTTGGCCTCCACGCTGTATTGGCACATTGGGGGCATGACAATCCGATTTCTTAAAGCCAGGCCCTTTAATTGATAAGGAGTAAACAAGTCGGTCACTTTTATCCATCCTTCCTTCAATTCCATGTCTGTACAATTCATGAACTGCATCCCTATTATACACCAGCAGCCACAGTATACCGAATTCCGTTATTGGGCGAAAACCTCGAAAATGCCCTTATTTTCGGTCAGACAATAGAGAAATGTACGTTTAGCTTTATTATGTTCACTTCCCTCCGTTTCACCGCGTGCTGTCTTTATCGTGTAAGGGCCCAATCTGGTCACGGCATAATTTTAATGGGACAGGTGCATAATAGCTGAAAGCACCACTAGGTATCACGTACTACTGGACGGAAAGGGGGAATACATATGCCGTACAGAGGAGTGCTACCAAGTATGGCACTGTTGTTAGCATTTTCGGGTTTTCCTGTTCATACAGGTGTGCCTCCCGACATGGGAATGCCCTATCACAAGGAGGCGGCTGTGGCATCTTCTGTACATCAAGAAAAAGACAGGACCGCTCCTACATTATCAATGCTGCGAAAAAAGCATGCGGACATTTTCAAAATGTGCGGCCCGCATACCCGCCAAATTGCCTTAACCTTTGATGATGTACCTGATTCCAGGTACACGCCTCAGGTTTTGGATATACTACGTGCGAATGGGATCAAAGCCACCTTTTTTATCGTCGGTCGTCGCGCGGAAAAGCACCCGGGAATCATTCGCCGGATTGTCCGTGAGGGGCACGCGATCGGGAACCATTCCTATACCCATCCGGATTTCAGGAAGGCTACGCCAGAACGCTTTCGCAGACAGATTACAAAAACCGAACGCATTTTACAGACGAGCGCCGGCTTCCGTCCCAAACTGATTCGCCCACCTTATGGCGAAATCACGGAGCCTCAGATTCAGTGGGCACGTCGACACGGCTATATGATTGTCAATTGGAACGTCGACTCCCTCGACTGGAAGGGACTAAGTAAAACGCAAATCCAGCGCAATGTGATCCCTGCTACCGGGCCTGGGTCCATTATTTTGATGCATGCAGGCGGAGGTCAAAGTTCCAACCTGCGCGGCACAGTTCAGGCCCTTCCGGGTTTAATTCGATCCTTGAAAGCCAGGGGCTACCAATTCGTGACAGTCCCCCGGCTACTGCATACATCGGAACGAAGATAAGGTGATATTGAAGACCCGGCGCCAAACGTCAATCGAAAAAAGCTGTCTTTCCAGCAGATACATTCTGCTCGTCAAAGACAGCTTTTTTAGCGTCGAACCAAATTAAAATAGGTCCGGTTTTATTAAGTTGCACAATATAGTCATCAAGTTTACATAATATATATTATGTTATTTTATACTTATACCTGTATATGGCTATTAATCAAGCACGTACAATTTCACATTTTGAAAGCCAAATTCATTCACAAATGATTTGCTGCCAGGAATGAAAATATCAATCCGCTTGCCTATAATAGCACTGCCTTGATCGCGGGCGACGGCTACAAAAGAATGAACCGGCAGGCCAGGGTGCGAATATCCTGTCACCAGCACCTTCGTTCCCATTGGAATAATGTTCGGGTCTACCGCAATCGTACCTAGCTTAAGCGGATTGCCGTAGTAGTCCACCGCGCCCCACTTTCCATTTTCATCCATTGCGGCAGAATACGCTGAAGCTTTAACGTTAACTATTTTGCTGTAGTTGAATGTTTTGCCCCATGCTTCAATTGTTTGCTCCTCATTCGCCGATGCTTTCTCAGTCAGAAGCTGTGGCTCTGAATCGGAAGCAGCCTTCACACTTTTATCGCCAGGCACCTTGATTTGTAGACCTGCATATATGTTCTTGGGAGCAATATCCGGGTTCGCCTTTGTCAATTCATCTACTGATACTCCATAACGTTGAGCAAGCAAGGAGAAGGTATCCCCTTCCTGGGCAGTATGCAGTGAAGCGGCATCTGCTACTCCGCCTGTCTGTGCCAGTCCTGTAATTGCTGCGGCAAGCACCGCAAATTTCATAGTTTGTCCAAAACGCTTAAAATGTTTCAAAAGATATGTACCTCCTTTGTTATGCCTGCGAGGTTAGCTGTCGGATTCGGGCTCAGGAGAAGCCCTATGCTTGTGCAATTCACCCCTAGGCATCTTCCGTCATTCGTCCTTATGACAAATCGGAAAGACTGCCGTTGTTACATCCCCCGCACTTCCCATGGTTATAATCCAAGCCTTTGGCGTCTGTCATCGCCTCATGCTGTCCCGGCAAGTTTTGGCTTACTGCATAATATCACAAATTTGTAACCTCATCTGCATGAAAATGTTGGAAACCTCGAATATTATACTATATTTATTACAATTTTGTCACCATGAAATCGGTATCTGTTACGAAAACACGCGAAAATGATGACAAAATAATAAGCCCTCCCGGCTAATATCAACCGTGGCAGGGCTTACTACTTTATAGCCTACAAAAAGATGATTTACAATACTTTGGCAAGAAAATCGCGGGTACGGTCATGGCTTGGTGTACCAAAGACCTGTTCAGGTGTACCCTGCTCGATGATCAGTCCGTTATCCATAAAAATAATCCGATCCCCTACCTCGCGCGCAAAACCCATTTCATGCGTCACAATGACCATCGTCATGCCGCCTTCAGCGAGCTTCTTCATCACGTCCAGCACCTCTCCGACCATCTCAGGGTCCAAAGCAGAGGTCGGCTCATCGAACAGCATGACATGCGGCTGCATCGCCAAAGCACGCGCAATCGCAATCCGCTGCTTCTGCCCGCCGGATAGCTGGTTCGGGTAGGCATTCTTCTTATCTTCGAGCCCCACGGTACGCAAGAGCTCCAATGCAATTTTCTCTGCTTCCTTGCTGGATTGGCCTTTTACTTGTGTTGGTGCAAGTGTCAGGTTTTGCAGCACGGTTTTATGCGGGAACAGGTTAAAATGCTGAAACACCATGCCCATTTTCTCGCGCGTTGCATTAATATTATGACCGCGGGCTGTTATCGACTGACCCTCAAACAATATTTCCCCGTCTGTCGGCTGCTCCAGCAGATTGAGGCAACGCAAAAACGTACTTTTCCCCGAACCACTTGGACCGATGACGACGACAACTTCCCCTTTGGCAATATCAATGTCAATGCCTTTTAAAATTTCATTTTTGCCGAACGATTTACGCAGTTGTTTAACGGTGATCACTGGCTCTCAACTTCCTTTCCCATAAACCCAGCAGCTTGGACAAGCTGAATGTCATTACAAAATAAAAAGCGCCTGCGATTAAGAACGGGCTTAATCCTTCGTAGGTAATGTTCTTAATAACCTGAGCCTGATACATAATATCCACCATTCCGATGGTAGAAATGATGGAGGATTCCTTAATAATCGTAACAAATTCATTACCGATCGCAGGCAGAATAGACTTAAAGGCCTGCGGTAAGATGACATGGCGCATGGCTTTGCCTCGTCCCATCCCCAAAGAGCGGGCAGCCTCCATCTGTCCACGGTCTACCCCCTGGATACCTGCGCGGAAAATTTCGGCCAGATATGCCGAACTGTTCAAAGACAGTGTAAGTATACCGGACTGAAGTGGCGTAAAATTGACACCCAGCGTCAAAGCAATCCCGTAGTGAATGATCATAAGCTGTACCAGCATCGGAGTACCCCGCAGTATCTCTACGTAAGCAGTACCCAGCCATTCAATAATACGTACACCGCACATACGCAGCAAGGATATAATCAGACCAATGATAAATCCAAACAATACCCCGAGCGCAGACAGCAACAGCGTGTAGCCGATGCCTGTGACGTAAAAGCTGCGGTATTTCAAAAATATATCCACAATGGAATTGGAGGAAACCTGACGATCGGCATTCAGTGCGCTCGCTGCCGTCGAAAATTTCTCAATGGATCCGTCTGCTTTCAGACGGGCCAGTGTTTTATTTACAGAGGCAAGCAGTTCAGTATTTCCCTTGCGAATACCTACAGCTGTCTCTGCTCCCTTATCATCTGGGACTGCCTTGGCCAGCGTTACAGTACCGTCCAGTGTGTATCCTTTGGCAACGGTATCCTCAATGACAACTGCGTTGATACGATTGGTCCGAAGCTGGAGTACCAGATCGGATATTTTATCCAGCGAGGTTACAGTGGCATTAGGCACTTTTTGTGCAATTTCTTCCTGGATCGTGCCTTTTTGCGCGCCGAGCTTTTCGCCTTTCAGTGAAGCCATCGTCGGATATTTGTCTTTATCCTCGGGCCGTACCATAATGACCTGTTTGGAGTGGTAGTATATGTCTGAAAAATCAATGCTTTTTCTACGTTCATCCGTTGGCGTCATACCGGACAACACCAGGTCTACGCGTCCACTTTGCAGGGCAGGCAGCAAGGAGTCAAAGCTCATGTCATCGGGAACCATCTCCGCACCCAGATCCTTGGCAATTTCCTTGGCGATTTCAACATCGAACCCAACAATGGTATCCTTGTCGTTAATGTCTTTATGAAACTCATACGGCGGAAAATCGGCACTCATGCCGACTACCAGTTTTTTCTGCGGCTTGGCTTCCGTTCCGTATGCCGTGAGCATGGGAAGGCCAGCCAGCAGCAGGATAACCGCCGTCAAAACCAGGGCGGTAAAACGATATAGCTTTTTCAATCTTTTTTTCTCCCCTTAAATTCTTTATAATAAATAAGATTGTGCCATTATAAATGAATATGCATGATTATGCAATGAATGTTATAGTACAATTTCATCATACCTTACGCAGTACCTACATTATAGGCTATACCTGAGGCGGGTTTCACATGGATTTTAAACAGAAAATTTAACAAGCCATTGAGGAGCATGCCCAGCGCTTTAAGGACATTTCGTTATATATCGGTGCCAATCCTGAACTTGGAAATGAGGAATTTCTGGCTTCTGCCCGTTTAAAAGAAGAGCTCGCCTTTCACGGATTTGAGGTTCAGGCGCCTGTCTTGGGCATCGAAACAGCCTTTATTGCAAGCTACAAAGGAGTCAAGCCCGGACCGGTGGTCGCTTTTCTGGCGGAGTATGACGCCCTGAAAGGTCTTGGGCACGCCTGCGGACACCATCTGATCTGTGTGATGAGCACCGGAGCAACCGTAGGCCTCAAGTCAGTTATTGATGAGATCGGAGGGAAATTCGGGTATATGGCACACCTGCCGAAGAAACCAGGGGGCAAAGGTTCCTATGGCAGTTGCCGGTTTGTTTGATGATTGTGACATAGCGCTTATGACGCACCCGTTGGACCATTATGAAAAATCCGGCAAATCGCTGGCCATGGATGCGGTACAATTGAATTCTTCGGGAAGTCTGCTCACGCGGCCGTCAGCCCGCATGAAGGTGTTAATGCACTGGATGCAGTGATCCAAACGTTCAGGCGGAATCAATGCGTATCGCCAACAGGTGAAAAATACAGTGCGTATTCACGGCATTATCAATCAGGGCGGACAGGCAGCGAACATTATTCCTGATTATGCCTCTGCCCAATTTTATGTACGGGCCGCAACACGTTATGAGCTAAACCCACTGACGCGGCGCGTGAATCAAATTGCTGAAGGAGCGGCTTTGCAAGCCGGATGTCGCCTGGAAACCTCCAATTATGAAACTTCTTATGACGAAATGGTGACGACCGCGTGCTTCCGATATTTTTACTGCAAATTGGATGCAGGCCGGTATTGCGCAGGCGGACATATTGGAGGTTGAAGATCACGGCTCCATGGATATCGGTAATGTGTCACTCCATTGTCCTGCGATCCCCCCCTACATTCAAGTTATTGACGAGAAGCACGCCTTGCATACACCTGAATTCCGGGATATGGCGATGCAGGACCGGGCGATGGAAGGAATGCTGCTGGCACAGATTAAAGAAGAATTCGCTCTGCTGAAAAACAGAGCTTAAAAAGCTTTATTCCGTCTTCTTTCCAAAAAGCAGCAGCCATTATGGATCACATTAATAACCTTGGAACGTTCGTTATCGTTATCATCATCGTCCTTGTCATTTTTTTGTTTTTTTATCGGGCAATATTTCGGAAAAAACGGGCGTTTGCCTTGCACATGCATCTGGCTGCTGAAGGCAATGCGGCATTCGCCAGCTCATCCGGATGCAGCTCATGCAAGTGGTTGCTCGAACTGGGATACATCCGATTCATATTATCAGTCTTCTTGCGACAGTTCTTATGATGGAGACTCTTCTTACGATGATTCAGGTGATTCAGACAGCCCATCCTCCTGCAGCAGCAGTTTTTCATGTAGCAACAGCTCATACAGCAGCAATTCCTCGTTGCGGCAGCAACTGTGGTAGCGGGGGCGACTGAATCACAAAACAAAAGGACATTTCCTTGCCAGCGCTTAGCTAGAGGAATGCCCTTTTTTCCATTCAGCATCCATTGGTTTTTGTCAGTGAACGGTAAATATTCATATACGCCTGAGCTGACACATCCCAGCTATAGTCTCCTGCAAAAGCCGTTTGTGCAAGCTTGGACCAATGCTCAGGCTGGCGGTAAAAATCAACGGCACGACGAATCGTATGCAGCATGTCATGCGCGTTATAATTCGTAAAGCTAAAGCCGTTTCCTTTACCCGTGGCCTCGTTGTAAGCATGCACGGTATCATTCAACCCACCTGTTTCCCGTACAATGGGAATACATCCATAACGAAGTGCCAGCAGCTGACTGATTCCGCAAGGCTCAAACCTCGACGGCATCAAATACATATCGCTTGCAGCATATATTTTTCGTGATAAAGGCTCGTTGAAGGTGAGCTGCGCCGACATGTTCAGGGGATAACGTCCCGCCGCTTCCCGGAACCAGTGCTCAAAAGCCTCGTCTCCTGTACCCAGCAAGACAAACTGGATATCATCATAATATAAGATCTCGTCAAGCACCCTCGTTACCAGATCCAGTCCCTTCATATCGACAAGCCGGGTTACCATGGCCATTAAAGGCACATCCGGACGAACCGGCAGCCCCAGCTCTTTCTGCAGGCCTATTTTGTTTTCCTTCTTCTTTGTCAGACTGGTACGGTACTTCGTATAAATATGATTGTCCGCAGCGGGATTATAGCTTTTGGTATCAATGCCATTGACAATGCCTGTCAAGCGTCCCTGTCCTCCCAGCTTGCGAAGTAGTCCCTCCAGTCCGTATCCGTAAAATTCCGTCTGAATCTCCTCGGCATAGGTTGGGCTCACGGTTGTAATATGATCCGAGTAAGTCAGTCCCCCTTTCATAAAATTCAATCTGCCATAATACTCCACACCCTCGGGGGTAAAATAGCTCCCATTCAGGTTCAGCAACTCCGTTAACACCTCATATGGAAAATCACCCTGATACAGCAAATTGTGAATGGTGAACACGGTGCGGATGTCGCTGTAAAAGGGCAAATGGCGATAATCGGAATGCAAAAGAAGCGGAACCATGGCCGTATGCCAGTCATGACAATGCAGAATATCCGGCCGGAAATCCAGCTCAGGAAGTAGGTCCAAAATGGCCCGGTTAAAAAAGGAGAAGCGTTCGCCATCATCCAGATAGCCATAAATTCCGTCACGACCGAAGTAATATTCGTTATCTATCAAATACACCCTGATTCTGTCCAATGTCAGTTCCTCTACTCCACAATACTGATCGCGCCAGCCTACGGCCACACGTTTTACCGTTACAGGACGCACAGCATTCTTGTACGTATCCGAAATCCCCTTGTATTTAGGCAATATGATTCGGACGTCACACCCTGCCTGACGAAGCGCCTTCGGCAGTGCGCCAATCACATCAGCCAATCCACCTGTTTTGATCAATGGATGGGCCTCTGCGGCCGCAAACAAAATGTTCATATGTGTGTCCTCCCTATGTAGTTAATCTGCTTTTTTTGGACCTCCGGGGCGCCTTCTTGAGTATAACGATGCTCAGGGGCGGAATGGTCACCTCCAGGCTGTAAGGCTGTCCGTGGCAAGGAGTTTTTGCGGTCCGCAGCAATCCGGAGTTTAACTGACCACTCCCCCCAAAGTCTCTATGGTCACTGTTGAGCACCTCCATATAACTTCCGGCCTTTTGCAGTCCAATTCGATAATGTTCTCTTTGTACAGGCTGAAAGTTAATCAGAATAACCAGCGTATCTCCCGGCTTTTTCCCTTTACGCAGATACGTAATTACGCTCTGTCCGCGATCCTCCGCTTCAATCCACTGATAGCCGTCCCACGAATGATCGAGCTCCCATAATGCCTTTTCCTGAATATACAAATGATTCAGCACTTTTGTATAGGAATGCAGCGACCGGTGACTATCATAATCCAGCAAAAACCAGTCGAGCTGATCCTGATCCTTCCATTCAATAAATTGACCAAATTCACCGCCCATAAACAAGAGCTTTTTACCCGGCGAGGTGATTTGGTACCCAAGAAGCGCTCGCAGCCCGGAAAATTTTTGCTCATAGGTGCCTGGCATTTTATTAAGCAGTGACTTTTTACCATGTACGACCTCATCATGCGACAACGGCAGTGTAAAATTTTCGCTGTATGCATAAGCTATGGGAAACGTCAGCAGATTATGGCGCTCTGGCCGATGGCAGAAATCGGTCTGAACATAATCCAGCGTATCGTTCATCCAGCCCATGTTCCATTTGTAATTAAAGCCGAGTCCCCCATCGCTTACCGGTGAGGTCACCTTCGGCCAGGCACTGGATTCTTCCGCCATCATGAGCGCATAGGGATAATAATGGAATACGGTCTGATTCAGCTGTTGGAGGAAGGCGATGGCCTCTTCATTTTCAATACCTCCATTGGAGTTTAGATGGTATTGTCCATCCTGCTTTTCGAAATCAAGCCGCAGCATGCTCGTCACTGCATCCACGCGCAGACCGTCAATATGGTACACATCCATCCAGAACAACGCACTCGAGATTAAAAAAGAACGTACCTCCGGCTTGCTGTAATCAAATGTAAGTGTGCCCCAGCCAGGCTTTTCAGCAATTAACGGGTCCGTATATTCAAACAGTGGTGATCCGTCAAATAGCCTGAGTCCATGCGCATCCTTGGCAAAATGAGCGGGAACCCAATCCATAAGTACGCCAATTCCTGCCTGATGACAACGGTCCACCAAGTACATAAAATCATGTGGTTCACCGTAACGGCTCGTCAGCGCAAAGTAACCTGTCAGCTGATAACCCCAAGAGAGGTCATAGGGATGCTCGCTCAGCGGCATCAGCTCAATATGTGTATACCCCATTTCGGTTACATAAGGCACGAGAAGCTCAGCCATTTCCCTGTATGTATAAAACGTGCCGTCTTCTTTTTGCCTCCAGGTTCCCAGATGAAGCTCGTATATATGAAGAGGCTTTCCGTAAGGCGCTCTGCGTTTTCGGCGCCAAGCTGCGTCTTTCCAGGCATACCCGTCCAACGAAGCGACTACAGAAGCCGTTGCCGGTCTGACTTCAGCACGAACCGCGTACGGGTCTGCTTTCAGAAAACGTTCACCGTTGGCCCCCGTAATTTCATATTTGTAAAAAGTTCCTTGGGATATCTTCGGAAAAAAACGACTCCAAAAACCGGATTTGGGAATCCTATATAAAGAATCTTGTTCCCCATTCCAGTTGTTACAATCTGTAGCAAGCCCGACATGGAGAGCATGAGGAGCCCAGACCGTAAAACGGACGCCCTGTTCTCCGTTCTCCACAGTAAGGTGGGAACCCAAAGATCGGTAGCTGTAATAAAGCGTTCCTTCATGAAACAAATAAATTTCTTCCGGTGATACAGCCTGTTGCGGAAGAGCTTGCTCAGTCATCACGTCACCACCCTTATATGTTTGTATCATACGAAATGTATGATTCGGAAATGCATTCGCTTTTCGGTCAAAGGTAACCTGAGTTATTACCCCATTCTAGCCACAATGAACAGAAAAATGACTATGAAAAAAATAAACTTGGTTTTTGGGGGATCTGATGCACCTGATGGTTTCAAGAGCACCCCATACCGTTTATGTATGTACTACAACAGACGACTAAATCGGGAGGGAAACGAAATGTTTAATAAAGAATGCATTGCCATGCTGCTGGCAGGCGGAGAGGGACGCCGTCTTGCTCCCCTTACATCAACGATTGCCAAACCCGCCGTACCTTTTGGCGGTCATTACCGGATCATCGATTTTCCTCTCAGCAATTGCGTAAATTCAGACATTGACACTGTGGGTGTGCTGACGCAATATGAAGCTGAATCCTTACATGAGCATATTGGAGACGGGACACCCTGGGGGCTGACCAAAACGGATGACAAAGGAATCACGCTGCTTCCGTCATACAATACAAGCAACGCTGAATATTTGGGGACGGCAGACGCTATTCATAAAAATATCGAATATATCGACAGTCAAAATCCGGAGCATGTACTTATTTTATCAGGTGACCATATTTACTTCATGAATTATCGTGAAATGCTGGGCTACCATAAGGGTAAAGGCGCAGCGGCTACCATTTCTGTGATGGAGGTTCCCTGGGATGAGGCTCACCGCTTTGGTGTGATGAGTACAGATACCGATTTGCGAGTTACAGAATTTGCCGAGAAGCCGGAAAAACCGGAAAGTAATTTGGCTTCGATGGGAATTTATCTTTTCAAATGGGATTACTTGAAAGGCTATCTGCTGCAGGACGCACTGGATACCCAATCCAGTCATGATTTTGGTAAAGACATCATTCCCAAAATGCTGGCGGATCAAGAATCATTGTATGTGTATGAATTTCAGGGCTATTGGAAGGACGTAGGCACCGTTAAAAGCCTGTGGGATTCCCACATGGATCTGCTGCAAGAGAATTGCGCTATCGATCTTCAACGTACGGATTGGCCTATGTATACGCGGGAACGCCGCTCAAGGCTAAGCGCACATAAGACCCATAATCGCAAGGCGCAGCCGCTCGGCAGCCTGCTGCATGATTCTTGCCAGATTGAAGGCCAAATCGAACGCTCTGTTGTTTTTTGTGGTGCAGAGATAGGTAAAGGCTCATCCATCAAGGAAAGTATCGTCATGCCTGACACACGCATCGGGCGCAACGTGTATATTGAGCATGCGATTATCGGCGAAGGTGCTGTAATTCGTGATGGTGCCGTCATCAAAGGCAGTCCGAGCGAAATTACAGTCATCGGGCCTAATGAGACGGTATTCGGCAAAATGGCGGTACGCCCGCAAACCGCCCGCATGCTGAAAGAAGCTTACGAGCGTAATACTCGCTTGCGTGCGGAAGGCTTTACTTCATAACACTACCCCAAAAGTAAAAAAACAGCCAGCCCTCATCATTATGAAGGACTGGCTGTTTTTATTAAAGCGGTAATCTGCCTAGTTATACATCCTGGCTCTCCGTAAGCTGCGGTGGTTCATTGGACTGGTCCGCCTGCAGGGCAGGCAGTGAAACGGTAATCGTCGTTCCTGCCCCCAATTTACTTGTGATAAGCATCTGTCCATGGTGAAGTTCAACAAACTGCTGTGAAATCGCCAGCCCCAATCCAGTCCCCCCATTTTGATGGTCCACCTGGAAAAAGCGGTCTCTCACTCTGGACAGATTTTCCTCACTAATTCCAATCCCTGTATCCTGGACGGATATTTCAATGTTATCCCCAACCCGTTGCAGGGAGAGAAAAATAATAGTGCTTTCATGCGAAAATTTGATGGCATTATCGACAATGTTCAAGAACACCTGTTTCAGACGATTACCATCGCCGTGGACGAGATATGGCGTCTCCTCCGAATCCAGTTGGAGCTTAATCTGCTTCATTTCTGCCTTGGCCCATACGTTCAGCATAATTTCCTGCAGCAGCTCCCGCAGATCCAACGTTCCCATGACGAGCTTCATGGCGTTTTGCTCCAGCTTGGAAAAATCAAGAATTTCCTCGACCAAACCGATCAACCGATCCGTCTCCTTAGAAATAATCTGCATCCCAATCTTCGTCTCTTCCGGGTCATATCCGCCGGAATTCAACGTTTCACTCCAACCTTTGATGGAAGTAAGCGGGGTGCGCAGTTCATGGGAAATGGATGAAATAAAATCATCCTTGATTTGATTCGTTCTGACAATTTCCTGCGCCATATAGTTCAGGGTCGAAGCCAGCTCGCCCAGCTCATAGCGATAATCGCCCTTGATGCGTGCGTCAAACCGTCCCTGCGCCATCTGAGCAGATACATCACGGATATTGTTAATGGGTTTGACAATGGAATTGGCAAGACCTGTACTTACTACAAACACGATAATCAGTACAGCGGCCATAATTCCCACGGAAAACACCGAAATGGTGAACAGCTTGTCGTTGACCAATTCCAGCGAAGTCGTATATCGGATAATGTATACCTGATCTCCGACAATATTGTCCAGCTTTTTGGATACCGCCATCACCTGCTGCCCCGTACCCGGCTGTTTTCCGATCCATTTGCCTGTATCTCCGGCTATCGCTTGTGTCACATCACTCGTCTGCACACTTCGGTCTGCAGCAAAATTCGTCGAGTTATCAATAACATTCCCCTGTTCATCAAGCAGTTGCAGTTCCGTATCACTCAGGGAGAATGTATTCAGCAAATACGATTGCAGTGATTGTTCCGGTTCCTTGAATTTGGATGCAAATTCACTTACCGATTGGATGCGGTTTTCAATGTGTTTGTAGATGGAATCGTAATAATACGACCGGATGAGAATCATAAAAATGACTTCTACTAACAGAAGCGCCAGAAACACTACAAAAAAATAGTGAAGCACAATCTGCCTGCGAATCCCCTTTTTGATCATTGAGACTGACCTTTCCATTTATATCCATGTCCCCACACTGTTTGTAAAAAAGCAGGCTCGGAAGGATTGTTTTCAATTTTTTGACGAAGACGCCGGATGTTCACATCCACAATTTTCGGATCGCCCATATATTCCTTGCCCCATACATGGTCAAGCAAAACATCCCGGCTGAGCGGCGTGTTTTCTTTTTCCAGAAAAAATTGAATCAGCGAAAACTCTGTCGGTGTCAGCTCGATCAGCTGCCCGTTTTTTTTAAATTGCTTGGAGATTAAATCCAGTGAAAACGGGCCGGACTGGAAGGACACCTTGGCTGCCGTTTCACGGTGTACATTCACCCTGCGCAGCAGCGACTGAATACGTGCAATCAGCTCCGTCGGACTAAAAGGCTTGCTCACATGATCATCGGCCCCCACAGACAAGGCGTACACTTTATCCTGTTCCTGTACCTTGGCTGTAAGAAAAATAATGCCGATGCGCTCATTTGTTTCCCGAATTCTCCGGCAGACCTCGAAGCCATCCATCCCGGGCACCATCACATCAAGCAGTGCGATATCAATATCCCGCACCGTGTTCAAAATATTCAGTGCCTCATGCCCTTCCGATGCCTCCAGCACTTCAAAACCGTTTCGTTTTAAATTAATGACGATAAAACTGCGGATGGATTCCTCGTCTTCCATAATTAATACTTTACTCACGCTACTCTACCTGCCCTTCCCCCATCATGTTTTTAATCGGTTTATGTGGTTCCAGCTCACTGGATCGCTTAATGCCAATCACTTGTGCATTTGTTCGCCATAGCTGGCTATAACCTTCGTTGTTTCGTTCCCATTGTGACAGCGAGAAATATTTGATTTCCGCGACCGTTTTATCCGTATCAACCAGATTGAACCGCAAATAGCTGTCCTTCCTTGAAACTTTCGGATCAATCGTGACCTTTCCGTGCAGCTCTTTCGGCAGCCTGAAATAAACCTGTTCATTCGAATCTCGATACTGCTGCTGCTTGAAAATCGTTCCTTTCGCCCCATCCCACTGATAGAACGATACAAAATACGGAACCTCATCCAGCGGCTTGTTGCTCCAGCCTTTAGGCTTTTCTAAATTGCCAAATTCCAGAATGCCGTCACCATCCACATCACCACTGGTAATGGTCGCATCCTTAAAGGTAACATCCATAAGATTAAGCTTCTTGAGCTTGCCGTGTTCCATCACAATGACATTGGAAACGGTCGTGGTCTGGGCAATTTTGGTGTCAATAATGATGCCCTGCCTGTTCTCGGCTACCTTGCCAGCAACGACATTATAGATACTTAAGGCCTGACTGTCCAAATCCAGCGATCCGATTTCCTTAAAGGTTCCCCCGCTAAACTGATATGTTTTGACCGTAAAAAATTCATTGCGACGAAGCAAAATAATCGTCAAATCATTCAGATTATCCCCGTTCAAATCCATCTTTTTATGATTAAAATCGTCTACGACAAAGTCCGTATAGCCTGTAGCATATATTTTCTCCAGGGTTCCTCCTGTGTAGGAATACACGATCAGCCCCTTCTGTTCTCCGTTATCACTACTATCTCCGCTCGAAAAACCCGCAACAATATCAAGCGTACCGTCATTCGTCAGGTCCACGAGCTTAAATGATTCCAGGACGGTGCCTTCTCCATCAAACGTCAGCTTTTTTACCCACGTTCCGCCCTGGTCCTCAAACAAGGCACCGTGTATTTTTACGCTCTCATCCGGCGTTTCATAAAAGAGTACAGCTTCGTCCGTTCCATCATTGTTCAAATCCCCCGTCCGGATAGGTGTCGGATCATCCGGGTCATTCGGCCTGAGCGGCTGCACTGCCCCTAGTTGTGTTATCACTGCACCATTCAGCTGCTGCTTCTCGTCAGACATCGTCGGTGTCTGCATCAGCGAAATCGGGTCGCTAATGACAGTACAGCCGCTCAAAACTCCGGCAAGGAGCCATAAGGAGCAGCAGCCAGCCAACATTCTCAACAGCATTATTTTCACTTTTCTTGCCGTCCCCTCACAATTTGTTCTTTTCTGCTTGTGTCAACCGTCTGCCCTGAATATCAAACACCAGCTCGCCATGGTTCAAACCCCATATTCGGGACGCAAAGCGTTCGGCCATTTCCAGCGGCAGTACCGTAAGGACCGTCACCCGCTCATCAGAACACAGCTTGCGGAAAGTTTCCATGACATGTGCCGCTGAAGCCGGATCAAGTCCATTTACCGGCTCATCGGCCAAAATAACCCTGGCTCCATGAACAAGGGCACGTGCTGTCGCTACTCGCTGCCGTTCGCCGCCGCTGAGCTTGTCGCATTTGTCATGCGCCTTATCCAAGAGCCCCAGCTCCTCCAGTACGTCCATCGCTCCCATATAATCATCTGTACGCACCATGCCAGTCACCATTCTCCACAATGGAGTTTGACCGGATCTGCCGATAAGCACATTTTTGAGCGCGGTCCGATTCATATTTAGATGCGGATTTTGCTCCAGGTATGCCCATTCCCGCTTTATTTTCATTTTGCCCGTCCAACCGGATTTCAGCACATTACTGCCGTCGACAATCAAACTGCCCTCTTGCCACGGCTCTTGCAAAGCAAGGCAACGAAGCAGCGTCGTCTTGCCGCCACCGCTTGGTCCTACTATGGCAATGAGTTCGCCCTGATGAATTTCAGCATCAATCCCTCGAAGCAACAGGATCCGTTCAGGCCCCACTTGCTTGGTCAGCTTCTGAATTTTAATCATCTATGTGATTCCCCTTTGTCCGCCATCAGTACTGCCTATAGTTTATAGCAAATATGAAACAAATACTATGCAAACCCAAGTTTAAGCAGCCAATACTCTCTTTTTGGAAAAAAAACCTACCAGGCCGCCTGCTACACCTACGCTCATAAGCACCTTCTTGCGTCCCCATCGGTCACTCAATATGCCTAGCGGCAGCATGCCCACTTATAGCTGCGCCGGAATCTTTGTGCAAGACGCGACGATAATAACTTCAATTAAAATAAAATAATGCACACGCAACGAAGACGACATGAAAGCCCCCCTGATCAAATAAATAAAAAATAAAACATCAAAAATGCATATTATGAAATGATTTGCATTTGATACCATAATCAATAATAATTCTTGTCCATATGCATGCTGGCTGTTTTGAAAAAGCAGCCGGGCACTAACATAGTAAGGCTGCTGCTTGCATATCTTTTTGCACATTTAGGTAAAGAAATAGGTAAAGAAAAAAAATCGTCATCCAGGATGACGATTTTACGGAAAGAGAGCTTGTCTGATATGTAATCTGTCTCTGTATATTAAGGAGACACGTATGTTCAATCCGGACCCGTTCACGTCACAACGCACTAATTTATATTATAGTGGACAATGCCCGGCAGAACAAGCCATAATAAATAAGCGAGCAATTTCAGAATGCTCATGTTTTTTATGGACGGACTTGATTCGTTATGCTCTGGGCTCGAAGACAGAATAGGAGGCATTTGATTCCATGAGTTATCAAATTAAAATAGACACTTCTCCAATTTACGAATTACTCGGCAGCTTCATGGCATATGTAACTAAAAAATGGGTACACGAGATGGACCTGGGCCATGAATGGATCGACAAGGTGGATGCTCGCCTGCAACCCGAGGTTCGTGCCGAGCTTGCTGCAGCCCAGGATTGCCCTTTTGGCGATTATGACGCACTCTATGTCTGGGCTTTGCTTCGACCTGAATCGGATGAAATATCCGACTACATCTCTTATATGGAGCATGGCCCGGATCAACACATGTTCGAACAGCTTGTTCCGCATATTCCTTTTTTAACCTTTGAAGAATCTTTACGCATACGTAAAGTGTACGCCCCCCTACTCAAATTATGGTATCGTGATTATTTTCGGGCTTTGGAAGGAGAACTGCGCGTGCTGGCAGAGGAAGACGCTGCAGAAAAGCGTATGCTTCTGAACAAGATGGAGCCGGAGGCATTGGTTGAATACGCAACCGCCGGATTAATCGTTCCGCATATGGAAGATCTGGATACGGTTGTCCTGTTTCCGGTCGTGCACAATCGCCCGATTAATTCATACTGTTTTTATTCGCGCATGCTGCTGATCCAGTATCCGGTTGACATACCCGAGGACAGCGAGGAAGAACCGCCTACCCTCCTGCTGCGGCTCACCCGGGCGGTCAATGATCCGCAACGACTGCGTATTTTGCGTTATGTAGCCCAAGGCCCTAAATCTCTGGAGGAGATGCGCCATGATTTGAGCCGATTGGAAGACACACTCATGTCTGATATGATGATTTTACGAGTGGCTGGTCTGCTTCGCATTCATATCGGACGCTATCACAAGGAAAAATTCAGCATCCGTCCGGACGGAGCGGCTGATTTACAGGTATTTTTGGAATCCTATATTGGACTATAATTTAAACTGCACCTTTAGTTAAACGGATCGCCATACGTTATACGGAACGCCGTTAAAGCTTTGGTTTTGGAAGGAGTATGTAGCATGCCGTATCCGAAGCAGCACATTTTATTTGATCTTGATGACACTTTAATCTACTGCAACAAATATTTTGACCTGATTCTCAGTCACTTCTTCGATCTGCTTCAGGAATGGTTTGCAGACTATCATCTAACGAAAAATACAATTCGTGAGAAACAAATCGAGATTGATGTGGCTGGAGTTCATCAGATCGGCTTTGCCAGCGAGCATTTCCCACAATCCCTGATAGATACGTACCGCTTTTTCTCGAAGCAATTCGGACGCCATATCGATATACGGGACGAGCAGGAGCTTCACTCGCTTGGCCGAAGTGTGTACGAGCACGAAGTCGAACCGTATCCGGGAATGGTTGAAACATTAAACTCGCTCAAAAAAGCGGGACATTCCCTATATCTCTACACCGGCGGTGAACAGGTCATTCAGAAAAGAAAAATTGATCAAATGAAGCTGACCAATTATTTTGATGATCGTATCTACATTCGCCAGCATAAAAATGTCGAAGCACTGGAGGAAATCATTCAGACGAATCGACTGGACCGGAGCATCACCTGGATGATCGGCAACTCTCTGCGTACCGATGTATCTCCAGCTCTTGCGGCAGGTATTCATGCGGTATATCTCAAGCAGCCCAAGGAATGGATTTATAATATGGTCGAACTGCAAAAAAACGTGAATTCCATGATGTATACGATACAGAAGCTCACAGAAGTGCCACGAGTGATACACGAAAGCATACAAATGCATCAACAGAAACGAACCCTCTGATAGAAAGCCGATAGGCTCTCCTCCAAGTAGACCCTCAAAGAAGTCCACCTTGTAATCATGAGCATCGAGGGAAACCAAACGGGGCTGTCCTAAAAGTCATAAAAATGACGGGACATCCCTTTGTTCAAAGATGTAAAACAAAAAGTAACCGTTCTTGGTAAAACGGGTTGCGGGATTCTCTTTCATGTTGTTTCATCAACTCCTGTAAAATTTTTCTAGAAAAAATTGCGTTTTCGTTATAAACGATAACCCTTATCAATTGTATTGGTTGGAGACTGGAAAATGTTTAATGTAATATTAATTTAGTGTATATTAAATAAGGATTTTTAGGATGTAGCATCATGTGCTGCAGCTCCATTTGGCACCAATGGGCATAAAAAAGATGACTGCTGGTGAATTCAGAAGTCATCTAATAACAGCCAAAAAAAGGCCGCCTTTTTCAAGCTGTCGAATTTATGTCACATACCTTTTATATATTCTCCTCACGAACACGAAGCTGTCCTGTATCTGGTTCATTCAGAATAATTCGTGCTTTGACGGTCGATCCATCTTTACGCTTAAAAGATAGCAGCTGTGTCTGTCCCTTCGTCAACAGTGACTTGAGCATCGTCTCCGTAATCTGCTTGCCCGCATATTCCTTCCAGACGACAAAGCTGCAGCCCTGCTTGTAATGGCTGCACCCATATCCTTTGCGGCCTTCAATAATACTTCCGCCGCAATTAGGGCGCGGGCAGCTCCCCAGAGCCTGCCGTTGGCCCGGTGAAGCGCCTGGCCCACCGCTAGACGAGCCGCGTACTGCTCCCGCAGCTGAACCTGTCGCGTCCGCGGTGCGCTCCAGCGTTGCGCTTGCGGCGCTGCTGCCGCTTTCTGACAGAGCGCGCCCTGTCCCTTTAGCGCCAGTCCGTCCACTCGCACCTGCACCGCGAGCACTTCCCTTGCCACCCGCACGCTTCCCCTTCGCTTCCTCGCCAAAAGCATTGGCCGGAGCCGGTGGCTGCTGCTTCACCTTGTCAATGATGGACAACGTAAATCTTTTAACATTGTCCATAAACTTCTCCTGAAGGGCCTCGCCCTTGGAAATTTGGTGCAGGCGGCGTTCCCATTGGCCCGTCATCTCCGGCGAGGCCAGCAGATCAACCCCTGCATGACGGATCAGCTCAATTGCCATTTTGCCCTTATCCGTAATGAGGATTTTTTTCCCCTTCATTTCTATGTAGCCGACCTTCTTCAATCGTTCAATGGTGGCGGCACGGGTCGCAGGGGTACCTAATCCGGCATCCTTCATGGCCTCGCGTAATTCCTCATTCTCCATCTGCTTGCCTGCACTTTCCATCGCTTTTAGCAGTGTGCCCTCGGTATAGCTTTTCGGTGGCTGAGTCACCTTTTCTTTCATCTCGGCGCGAGTACAATCCACCTGTAGCCCAGCGTCGATCTCGAACTGCTTGTCCGTCCACTCCTCTGTCTCCTCTTCTTCCTCCTTCTTGGACGCTTTGCTCTTTTTGCCTTTATCCTGGTCAGCCTTGCTCAAAACCACCTTCCAGCCCAAGGATAGAAGCTCCTTAATACTGGTTTTGAATAAGTGCTTGTCCACCTGGGTCATCACAGTGTGCATTTTATATTCAGCAGGCGGAAAAAAATGAGACAAAAATCTGCGAATAATCAGGTCATAAATATTTTGCTCCTCCTTGCTCAGCGTTCCTGGTCTTTTTAAGGTCGGCAAAATAGCATGGTGGTCTTCAACACGCGACGGATTGCAGACCGACTTATTCTGTTTATGGACCAAATTAGGATTGGCTTGCTGTGCCAGCTCGGCATATGGGCCTGTACCTAGCATACGCAGCGCTTTGTGCATGCCGTCTATATTTTGTTCTGTTACATAGTTAGAGTTGGTACGCGGATATGAAATGACCTTATGGCGCTCATAAAGGGCCTGTGCGATATCCAATGTTTTTTTGGCCGAATAACCGTACTTGGCATTCGCTTCGCGTTGAAGCAGCGTCAAATCATGCAGCTTAAAAGGATACTCCTTCGTCTGCTTCGTATCATATTTGGTAATACTGCCTGTTTTGCCGCGAACCGCCGCAGCGATCGCCTCGGCTTCTTCCGGTTTGGTCAGCCGATCTCCCTGCCACGTCCCTTTGTATTTGGACTTGTCTTGCTTAAATTCCGCCCATACATCATAAAAAGTTTGGGACTGAAACGCCTCAATTTCCTTTTCCCGATCATGAATCAATGCCAGTACAGGGGTCTGTACCCGTCCTACCGACAGCAGCGTGTTATGTCGTGTTGTGAAGGCTCTGGAGGCGTTCATGCCAATCAGCCAATCTGCTTCACTTCGTGCCCGTGCAGCCTGAGTCAAAAATTCAAACTCTGAAGCATCCCGTAATCGTTCGAAGCCTGAAGCAATACTTTCCGCGGTCAAATCTGAAATCCACAGCCGCTTGACCGGCTGACGGAGCTTCAACTGCTGTTGAATCAACGCAAAAATATACTGCCCTTCCCGCCCGGCATCACAAGCATTCACGATGGCATTGCAGCGTATGGCCAGCTCACCAATCATTTTCAGCTGATCTTTTGTTTTGGGATTCGGCACGATTTTGAATTGCTCGGGGATAATCGGAAGATCCTGAATATTCCATCGTTTGTACCTGGCATCATATGCATCCGGCTCAGCCAGTCCCAGCAAATGACCGATTGCCCAGGTTATAATATACTTCTCCCCCTCCAAATAGGTGCGGTTATTTTTAGCCCGCGGCTCCATAACAGCGGCAATCGTTCGCCCCATATCCGGTTTTTCAGCAATAATTAACGTTTTCATTCATATTCCATTCCTTCCTGACGGCCTTCTGTTTTCCTACCACGACTTATACATATATGGGATGTACGGGAAACACAGGTTGCATGGCCTCATGCAAAAGGAGCTTTCTTTCCACGAAAGCTCCCGTGTAAATTCATTAAGTCTGACGCTTCAACACTATACGTGTATTATATCATAGATAGCCTTGTTCTCTCAGTTCATGATTTACGAAACTTGGGAAGAAGCATTTTTCTATTCCCATTTTGGGTGTGGCCAGTTATATTCCTGTGTTTCAGCTCATTATCACCTGACAAACGCAGCAAAGCCCCATCCGAAGATGGAGCTTTGACTTGATCGTAATGATTGAGCTTTTATTTACACTAAAACGGTAGCACCCATGAGGTATTTGTCGACCTCACGCGCAGCTTCCCGGCCTTCATTAATAGCCCACACGACGAGACTTTGCCCGCGACGCATATCACCTGCAGCAAAAACCTTATCCACATTTGTAACATATTGGCCACAGCACGCTTTTACGTTGGAGCGACGGTCCGTTTCCAAACCGATTTCTTCTATTATCGTTTGTTCAGGACCATCAAATCCAATGGCAATGAATGCAAGCTGTGCCGGAAATACGCGTTCTGTCCCCGGAATCGGTTGATAGATTTTACGCCCTGTTTCATCGACAATACGTTGAATTTGGATGGTGTGCAGCTCTTTCAAATTGCCGTTCTCATCACCTACAAATTTAGTCGTCATGATGGAGAATTCACGCGGATCTTCCCCGAATAACGCCTTTGCTTCCTCCTGTGCATAGTCAAGTGTATACACATTAGGAAATTGTGGCCAAGGGTTGGCAATCGGATCACGTTCCATCGGAGCTTTGGCATGTGTACCAAATTGAGTGACACTCCGACAGCCGTGACGCAAAGAAGTAGCTACACAGTCCGAACCGGTATCACCACCACCGATTACAATAACATCCTTGCCCTCGGCAGATAAATAGTTGCCATCTTGTAGCTTGGAATCCAGGTAGCTCTTGATGGTGCCATTCAAATAGTCCATTGCATAATGAATCCCATTCAAATCGCTGCCTTCAATATTAAATTCTCTCGGCTTGGTCGCACCACCACATAATACAACCGCATCATACTCAGCGATCAACTGCTCAGCAGGAATGTCCTTGCCAATCTCCGTATTGGTAATGAACTGGATGCCCTCAGCCGCCAGCAAATCTACACGACGCTGTACCACCTTCTTATCCAGCTTCATGGAAGGGATTCCATACATCAGCAATCCACCCACACGGTCCGCGCGCTCATACACAGTCACACTGTGTCCTGCTTTGTTAAGCTGGGCAGCAGCAGCTAAGCCTGCCGGACCTGAGCCGACAATAGCTACTCGCTTGCCTGTACGCTTGTCTGGCGGATCAGGGACAACCCAGCCCTCCTCAAAACCTTTTTCAATAATAGCTTCCTCGATCGTCTTAATGGTTACAGACTGCCCGATCAGGCCAACGGTACAGGAGCCTTCACACGGCGCAGGACAGACACGGCCTGTGAATTCCGGAAAGTTATTCGTTTTGTGCAGCCGATCCAGCGCTTCCTTCCACAAACCGCGATATACGAGATTATTCCATTCCGGAATAAGGTTATGAACCGGGCAGCCTAAAGTTGCTCCCATGAGATCCATCCCCGTATGACAATAAGGAGTTCCGCAGTCCATACAGCGCGCCCCTTGGGTACGCAGTTCTTCTTCAGACATATGCCTATGGAATTCTTCCCAATCCTTAATACGCTCTACCGGGTCACGGTCCGCAGGAATTTGTCGTGTATATTCCATAAATCCAGTTGGTGTAGACATGTTACGTTCCCCCATCTCTTCGCTTATGAACCCCGTTCATCCATTCAGAATTTGAGTCAATTCGAATTGGTCTGTTTGTATCATGAAAGGGTCTACTCTCGTTGAATTTGATTTATTGTATCACAATACAGCGCAAAAGTAATGAAAACTTATGCAACTTTCTGCATCAACAGCCAAAAGGATTTTTTATATGGTTCATAGATTTTTCAAATGGGTGTGATCCATTGTACACTAACCTTACGTTGTTCTCTCGTAAATAACAAAGCGATAGTCATACGGATTTCTGTCATCCTTGATGCCTGGAGTCTCACTGACGACATGCCAGTCACTCCAGTCCAGCTCAGGGAACGTTGTGTCCCCTGCAAACGTCTCCTCAATTCGGGTCACGATCAGCCGGTCAGCATATGCCCAAAAGAGTGAATATATTTCTGCTCCGCCGATGACCATCAGTTCCTCTTCCGCTGCCAATCGGAACCCTTCCTCGAGTGAATGGATCACTTCCGCACCCTCGGCTTCGTAGTGCCGATCCCGGGTCAAAACCACGTTGCGCCGGTTGGGCAGACTTTTTCCTCCAAAGGATTCCCATGTCTTGCGCCCCATGAGTACGGTTTTGCCCAGCGTCTGCTCCTTGAAAAAAGCCATGTCCCTTGGGAGACGCCAAGGAAGACTGTTGTCACGGCCAATCACACCATTTTGGGCCATGGCCCATATCATCGAAATCCCCATGCTATCCACTCCCCTCTAATCAGATGGCGACAGGCGCCTTGATCGTTGGATGATACTCGTAATTTTCAAAGACAAAATCCTCGTAAGTGTAATCAAAAATAGAGTCTGGCTTGCGCAAAATCTTCAGTTGAGGCAACGGGTAAGGTTCACGCTCCAGCTGTGTGTGCACTTGTTGCATATGATTTGAATAAATATGCACATCACCCCCTGACCAAATAAATTCACCCGGCTCCAGGTTACATTGTTGTGCAACCATATGCGTTAACAATGCATAACTTGCGATATTGAATGGCAATCCAAGAAAGGTATCCACCGAGCGCATGGTTAGCATGCAGGAAAGCTTTCCTCCAGCGACGTAGAATTGAAATACAAAATGACAAGGCGGTAGCTTCATTGATTCAATGTGAGCCACATTCCAGGCGCTAACGATGTGACGGCGTGAGTCCGGGTTATTTTTAATCGCCTCGATGACATTGGCAATCTGGTCAATATGCTGCCCGTCGGCTGTTTCCCACGAGCGCCATTGCGATCCGTATACAGGACCCAAATTCCCCTGTTCGTCCGCCCATTCATCCCATATCGTAACCCCGTTCTCCTTGAGGTAAGAAATATTGGTTTCCCCCCGTAAAAACCACAGTAACTCATGAATCACCGATTTCAAATGTACTCTTTTGGTGGTCACCAAAGGGAAGCCTTTAGACAGGTCAAACCGGAGCTGTCTGCCAAAAACGGATAGCGTCCCCGTTCCTGTACGGTCCTCTTTTTTCACACCATTCTCTAATATATCCTCCAGCAATTCCAAATAGTTGCGCACTTTGTTTCTCTCCTTTAAGCATAGATAAACATCTGGCAGCGCCAGATTCCGACCTTGAAAAGCCACTTTCACACATTATATTTAGTGTATCATGGACGATGCTTCATTGACCATGCACTGTGTGAATTTTCATGATCGTCCTAGAAAATCCTAATGCATACAAAAGAGGCAAAGAACGCATTGCGCTCCTTGCCTCTGTTGAACACGTATGAAAAGCAAAAACGAGATAATGAAACGGGATTAGCGACGTGGCACCAATGCGTGGATTGGGTGGCCCATTACGACTTCCGCTGCTTCCATCACGAGTTCGCCCAGTGTAGGGTGAGCATGAATAGTCAGGGAGATATCTTCGAGTGTAGCACCCATTTCAATCGCCAGACCCAGTTCGGCAATCAGGTTGGAAGCTTCCAGACCTACGATTTGCGTACCCAGTACCAGACCCGTATCTGCGTCAGCTACGATTTTTACAAAGCCTTCAGCAGCGTTCAGGGAAACGGCACGGCCATTTGCTCCATAAGAGAACTTGCCAACTTTGACATTATAGCCCTTTTCTTTGGCTTGAGCTTCTGTGTAACCTACGCTGGAGCATTCTGGATCTGTGAACACAACAGCCGGAATACATTTGTAGTCTACAACAGAAGGCTCTCCTGCAATTACTTCAGCGGCCACTTTGCCTTCGTAAGAAGCTTTGTGAGCCAGAGCGAGACCAGGAACAATATCGCCGATTGCGAAGATGTGAGGGATGCTAGTGCGTCCTTGGTGGTCAACTTTCACCAATCCGCGTTCATCCAGTTCTACACCGATCAAATCCAGACCCAGTTCTCCATCTGTATTTGGACGACGTCCAACAGTTACAAGCAGGTACTCAGCAGTTACTTCTTTGCTTTCGCCGTTAACAGAGAATTTCACTGTTACGTCTTTGTCTGTTTGTTCCGCACTTTCCGCTTTAGCGCCAGTGAAGATTTCGATGCCTGTTTTCTTCATGCTTTTCGCAACGATGGAAGTCATGTCTTTATCAAAGCCAGGAAGAACGGTATCCATACCTTCAATGATGGTTACCTTGGAACCGAATTTGGAGTACATTTGTCCAAGCTCTGCACCAATATATCCACCACCGATAACGATCAGGCTTTTCGGAATTTCAGGCAGGTTCAACGCTTCAGTAGAAGACAGAATGCGTCCGCCAAACGGGAATGGCTTCAATTCGATAGGGCGGGAGCCTGTTGCAATAATTGCATTTTTAAAACGGTAGCGTGGTGATTCATGTTCGTTGAATACACGCGCTTCGTTTTCATTGATAAACATGCACTCGCCGTTGAAAACTTCGACTTTGTTGCCTTTGAGCAAGCCGCTTACGCCGCCTGTCATTTTCTTAACAACACCGTTTTTAAATTCTTGTGTTTTAGCAAAGTCTACTTTTACATTCTCAGCCGTAATACCGAAAGTCTCGCCATGTTTAGCTGCTTCGTATTGATGAGCTGCAGAGATCAAAGCTTTGGATGGAATACATCCACGGTTCAGGCAGACACCGCCTAGCTCGGATTTGTCAACGATCAATACGCTTTGTCCCAGTTGTGCAGCACGGATGGCAGCTACATAGCCGCCAGGACCCGCACCGATAACCAATGTGTCAATATCCAGAGAAGCGTCTCCTACTACCATTGATTACACCTCCATAACAAGCAGCTCAGGATTAGCGAGCAGCTGTTTAATATAGTTCATAAAGTTTTGCGCAGTTGCACCGTCAATAATACGGTGGTCAAAGCTCAGGGAAAGAGCCATTACTGGAGCGGCAACAATTTCGCCGTTTTTCACAACTGCTTTTTCGCTGATGCGACCTGTACCCAAAATCGCAACTTCAGGGAAGTTGATGATTGGCGTAAAGAACATACCGCCAGCGGAACCGATGTTCGTGATGGAGATTGTGCTTCCTCTCATTTCGTTGGCAGCCAATTTTCCATCACGGCCGCGTACAGCCAGATCACGAATGGAATCAGCGATCATCCAGATGCTCTTACGGTCAGCATCTTTGATAACAGGAACGATCAGACCGTTGTCTGTATCTGTAGCGATACCGATGTTGTAGTACTTTTTGTAGACAATTTCGTTAGCTTCTTCGTCGATCGAGGCATTCAGAGCCGGGAATTGACGGGAAGCAGCAACCAAAGCTTTAACGATGAATGGCAGGTATGTTACTTTAGTACCTTTCTTCTCAGCAATTGGTTTCAAGCGAGTACGGAAAGCAACCAGATCGGTTACATCCACTTCGTCCATAATTGTAACGTGCGGAGCTGTGTAAGCCGATTTAACCATGGCATTGGAGATAGCCTTACGGATACCTTTAAATGGTACGCGCTCTTCCTCAGCACGCGGATCTGCGACTGGTGCGGCTGGTGCTGCAGCTTTCGCTTCTTTTTTAGCAGGCTCTTGTGCTTTTGCAGCTTCTTTTGCTGCTGGTGCAGCCGCTTGGCCACCGCCATTTTTGAAGGCTTCTACATCTTCTTTGGTGATTTTGCCGTTTTTACCGGTACCACTCACTTGAGCGATGTTTACACCTTGCTCACGAGCAAATTTGCGCACGCTAGGTGTAGCCAGCACGTCTTTGTTCGATGCAGCTGGAGTTGCAGCCGGTTTGGTGGCAGCTCCACCTTGTGCAGCACCCTGTTCTTGCTTAGCAGCCGCCGGTGCGTCTTCTTGTTCAGGAAGCTCGCCTTCGGCAGCAATGACAGCCACAACTTGACCTACTTTAAAGATGTCTCCGTCTTTGGCGAATACTTCTTGAATCGTACCATTAACTGGACATGGAACTTCAACCACAGCCTTGTCGTTTTGTACTTCCATGATGATATCTTCATCAGTTACTTTGTCGCCGGTTTTGATGTGCATCTTGATGATTTCGCCTTCGTGAAGACCTTCACCCAGTTCTGGGAATTTATATTCAAATCTGGCTGCACCTGCAGCTCCACCCGCTGCAGCACTTGGCTCAGGGCTAGCAGCAGCCGGTGCTTCCGGTGCACCTTCTTGCTCAGGAAGTTCACCTTCTGCATCAATAATAGCCACGACTTGACCAACGTTAAAAACGTCACCATCTTTGGCAAATACTTCTTGTACTGTACCATTGACTGGACAAGGTACTTCAACTACAGCCTTGTCGTTTTGTACTTCCATGATGATGTCGTCATCTGTTACTTTGTCGCCGGGCTTGATGTGCATCTTGATGATTTCGCCTTCATGAAGACCTTCACCCAGCTCCGGAAATCTATATTCAAATTTTGCCACGTTTAAAACCTCCCAAATTTACGGTGTGCTTTAATTAAAATTCCAATACTTTATTAACCGCATCAATGATACGCGTTGGCGTTGGCAACCAAGTATCTTCAATTTGAGCAAAAGGATAAACGGTATCTGGACCAGCTACACGCAGAACTGGCGCTTCCAGATGGAGAATTGCTTTTTCGTTAATTTGTGCAATCACTTCAGCAGCTACGCCGGCGCTCTTTTGCGCTTCCTGAACAACGATAGCACGATTGGTTTTTTGGATAGAAGCAATGATCGTATCAATGTCAATCGGGCTAATCGTACGCAAATCGATGATTTCCACTTTGATGCCTTTTGTTTTTTCCAGCTCATCAGCAGCCTTGATGGAAGTGTGTACCATCATACCGTAAGTAATGATCGTTACATCGGAGCCTTCACGAACCACGTTTGCTTTACCCAGCTCAATGGTGTAATCATTCTCAGGAACTTCAGTGCGGAATGCATGGTACAGGTTCAAATGCTCCATGAAAAATACTGGGTCGTTATCGCGGATAGACGCGATCATAAGACCTTTTGCATCATAAGGGTTGGAAGGAACGACAACCTTGATACCAGGTGTTTGGGCCAAAAGACCTTCCAGGGAATCGGTATGCAGCTCAGCTGCCTTAACACCGCCACCAAAAGGTGTACGGAATACGATTGGAGAATTGTAACGTCCACCGGAACGGTAACGCATACGGGATGCTTGAATTGCCATTTGGTCGAGTGCTTCAAAGATAAAGCCTACGAACTGGATCTCAGCTACAGGGCGAAAGCCTTGGATACCGAGACCGACAGCAAGCCCCCCGATTGCGGATTCCGCCAGCGGAGTATCGAATACACGCTCTTCGCCAAACTCTTTTTGCAAACCTTCTGTTGCGCGGAAAACGCCACCTACATGGCCTACGTCTTCACCGAAGAGCAGGACATTTGGATCGCGTTTCAACTCTACGCGAAGTGCGTCACGAATAGCTTCTTTCATGTTCATTTGTGCCATTGCTTCATTTCCTCCTTAAACATTACAGATCAGTTTCAGTTCAGGTCCAATTGAAAAACAGACCGGATCGGGTTGCCACCCGGTCGCTTTCAAGATCAATTATTTAAAATCAGCCTTTTGTTCTTCCAAATGTTTAGGCGTAACTTCGAACATGCTGTCGATCAGACCAGGAATTGTCATTTTTTCTGTTTTCTCGGCTTTTTTGATCTCTTCGTTCACTTTCGCTTTAGCCTCTTCTTTTACACGAGCTGTATCTTCTTCAGTCCACAGACCTTTTTTCTCAAGGTATTTCGCAAGACGGGCAATTGGGTCTTTCTCGCTCCATTCGCTTTCTTCTTCTTTCGTACGATATTTAGATGCATCGTCGGAAAGGGAGTGCGGACGGAAACGGTATGTTACCGCTTCAATGAGTGTAGCGCCTTCGCCATTGCGTCCACGTTCTGCGGCTTCTTGAACAGCCTTGATAACGGCAAGCACATCCATACCGTCAACTTTCACGCCTTTAATACCGGCAGCAACCGCTTTGTGAGCGATGGAAAGGGCAGCTGTTTGCTTCGCAAATGGAGTCGTGATAGCGTAGCCATTGTTTTGCACAAAGAAAATAACTGGCAGCTTGTATACACCAGCATAGTTCAGACCTTCGTAGAAGTCTCCTTCGGAAGAACCGCCGTCACCTGTATATGTAATGACGACTTGTTTTTGTTTTTTCAGTTTGTAGCCCATTGCAATACCCATCGCATGCAGAATTTGCGCGCCGATGATAATTTGCGGCATCAGTACGTTAACGCCATCCGGTACTTGACCGCCATGTTGATGACCACGGGAGTACAAGAAAGCTTGGTATAAAGGCAGGCCATGCCAAACGAGTTGCGGAATATCGCGGTAGCCTGGTGCAACAAAATCTTCTTTTTGGAGTGCAAATTCACTACCAACCATGGTTGCTTCTTGTCCGGATACCGGAGCGTAGAAGCCGAGACGTCCTTGGCGACCCAAGTTAACAGCACGGTCATCCCAAGTACGTGTAAATACCATACGATACATAATTTCTTTCAATTGATCATCTGTAAGTTTAGGCAATTTATCTTTATTGATAATTTCACCATCCGGAGAAAGCACGGATAGAGCCTCAACTTCCTCTGTGTACACTTCATAAGGAACCTTGCTCATTTTCTTCACCTCAACAAAAAAATTTGAATATCAAGTTCCGCTGTTATAGAATTATTATACACCTGTTATATTGCCGGCGTCAAAGATTTAGTTATTTTTTTTGAGTTTGTCATATTTTTGTGTATGTAACAGGTGTACAAAAATAATACAACAGCTTAGTACATGATTGGATTTTTAAGCATCTTTTAAGCATTTTTTAAACATCTATTGCAATCAGGGTAATCTTAACTTATTGTGAACCCGAATGCAAAATAATAACCGAGAAAGGTGACGAAAAATGACGGATTCCCGGTTTTTAAAACGAACCATCCTTAAAGACGAAGTAGAAAGCCGCTTTCTTGGCGAAACCAGAACCCTCCGTATATACTTGCCGCCCGGCTATAATGAAATATTGAGTTACCCAGTCGTATACTGTCAGGATGGAGAGGAATTTTTCAATTTTGGCCGCATAGCAACTCATGCCAATCGCCTTATCCTGGATGAAGGCGTCGAACCTTTCATTATTGTTGGTGTCGAAGTTAACACCAAAATCAGAACCCAGGAATACGCCCCCTTTGGTGATCGTTTCAAGGCGTATACCACCTGTTTTGCAGAAGAGATTATTCCCTATGTAGAACAAAAGTATCCTATAAGAAGTGATGCATCGTCCCGCATTTTGGCTGGCGATTCGCTGGGAGGCAGTGTGTCTCTGCATTTGGCCTTGCTGTATCCGCAGCTCTTCAACCGTATCATCAGCCTGTCCGGCGCTTACTATGAGGCTTCGCAGGAGATCATCGCCCGTGAGAAAGATCTGTCCCGCCTGCGGGTGTGGATGACGGTCGGCCTACAGGAGGATGCATTTGAGAGCGATACCGGCATTTATAACTTTGTAGAGCTTAACCGTCAATGCTCAAATTTGCTGCGCGAACGGAACGCAGAGGTTTCGTACCGTGAAAAGGATGGCAAGCATTTGTGGGGCTTTTGGCAAAACGAGCTGCCTGACGCGCTCATGTATTTTTTGGAACGCGCCTGAGCCTCCTTCTTCCAAGCTTCAGCTACAGGAAATGGGCATGGATCGGCCAGATTTGGCTGTCATGCTCTTTTTCGCTTTCACCCAAAATGATTGCGCTTTCAATATGTTTGAAATGAAAAACGGCAAGCATTGCCGCTTTCTGTCGTTCACATTATAGCTTTTCCTCTGCGATTTTGTCCAGCAGAGCCTCGCATCCTGCGTCCATTAACCGATAAGTCTCCGCAAAATTGCCGGTGTAATAAGGGTCAGGTACTTCTCTCAGCTTTTCTTGCGGAAGCAAGTCCATAAATTTAAGAATGTCAACGTGCGCACCGCCTGCAAGCTTACGCAAGTTACGTTCATTCGAATCATCCATGCACACAATATAATCAAACGCTTCAAAATCACGCTCCCCTATTTGCCGCGCCTTTAGGCCCTTCCCGCTGATGCCGTGCAGCTTGAGCTGTTTTAGCGTTCCTTCATGCGGAGGTTTTCCGATATGCCAGTCACCTGTACCAGCCGAGTCTACCCTGATTTGCGCTCCTAGTCCCCGTTCCTGCGCTTTATGTCTTAGCACCGCTTCCCCCATTGGGGAACGGCAAATATTGCCCAAACACACAAATAAAACGTTAATCATTTCATTCTCCTTCCTGCTGCACGCTGCACTGTCTTTTTCTGTTTCATTGTAGCTGTGCCCTCCAAAATTGTGCAAGCCATATTTAACACGTTATACTTAAAAGCTGATGATACATAGACGGACTTAAGGATGAAAGGATGTTAGATATGAAGAAAAAGCGCGCCATTGTATTTTCCGGCGGTCGCCTTGGCGAAGAAGACTTGCAGTACATACAACCTGAAGATTTTATTATAGGTGCAGATAAAGGAGCTCTTTTTCTGATTGAGCACGGTATTATACCACATGTATCTGTAGGCGACTTTGATTCGATAACACTGCAGCAAAAAGAACAGGTTGAATCGGCAAGCAAACGCATGATTGCATGTGATCCAGTGCATAAGGACCTGACAGATACGGAGCTCGCCTTGGAGATCGCGATGGACGAGCAGGTAGATCATGTACTCATGCTTGGCGTAACTGGCACGCGATTGGATCACACGCTGGCGAACATTCAAATATTGGTACGCGCGATGCAGCATCGTATGAGCTGCGCTATTATGGACGCACATAACTATATCGAGCTCACCGGATCAACACTCGAGATCAAACCTATGGGCTATACATACACATCGCTGCTTCCTATGACCGCTGAAGTCACAGGGATAAATCTGGAAGGATTTATGTACCCGTTGCACAATGCCACCCTCAAGATGGGTCAATCGCGGGCTGTCAGTAATAAGCTAACCGCTTTGAAGGGTACGATTTCCATCGAAAGCGGGCTATTGCTTGTCATTCAAAGCAAGGATTAGTTATGACATTATTGTAATCTTCACAAAGGCTACTTTGATGCTCAAAACACTTGCTACGATAGCATTTTTCACAAATACCAGATTTGTAGTGTGTTTTATTTTTTTACAATTTGTAATTTTTAATCGTTTTTTAATAATTGCCATGCAAGCCTTGTCCCTCAAGCAATCGGGCCTATTTTTCCAACTATTGGGAGGCTCCAAAGCTGTTATACTCAACGCTGTCAGTAAATTAGCAAATCAGCAAAATTTTGCACCAATCATTTTTTGGAGGTACCTACAACATGAACAGGCACAATATCATAAAAAAGGTAATTATCGCGGGAATTGCAGCCACGATCGGTTTTGGAACATTTGCAATTGAGGGAACAAATACGGCACAAGCGTCGGCTGCTACTACGACTTCACTAGGTCAAAAAATAATTAATTATGGTGAAAAATATATGGGAACTCCTTATCAGTTCGGAGCTTCTACAAGCACCACCCGCTATTTTGACTGTTCTTCTTTCATGAAGCATATTTTCAAAAAACACGGGGTAGACTTGCCGCGTACTTCTGTTCAGCAGTCAAAAGTCGGACGAGCTGTATCCAAATCCAATCTGAAAAAAGGCGACTTGGTTTTTTTCTCAAGCGGCAGCCGTGCTAACGGACACAATATTACCCATGTAGCCGTTTATATGGGCAACGGTAAAATTCTGCACACTTATGGCAAACCTGGCGTTACCATTTCCAATCTGAACTCAGGCAACTGGAAAAGAACTTACATTAAAGCACGTCGCGTGCTGTAAGTATCAAACTTGTTTAAATATGTAAGCCGGGAAGAATAGTTCCCGGCTTTTTTATATCCCTCAATGCTAATGCTATTCTGCTGGAGGCGGTGTTCTGAGTGAATAGCCAATCCCCCGTACTGTACGAATCATTTTGAATTTCTGCCCTTTATCTACCTTCACTCGCAAATGCCTAATATACACGTCGACTACGTTCGTATCTACGATATAATCATGTTGCCAAACATCTTTCAAAATTTGCTGTCTGCTGCAAACCTGATTAAGACGTACAGCAAGATGAAACAAAAGATCGAATTCCTTTGGAGTTAATTCCAGCTTTCGCCCCCCTCTATTCACCATCCTGCTTGCATGATCGATGTGTAAATCACCCGCCTTGATTGCCCCAGCTGCATCATGTACAATACCAAAAATCCGCAGTAAATTAGCCACTCTGGCTAGAAACACTTTGTGAGAAAAAGGGTGTGCCATTACATCGTGTGCTCCCTGCTCAAAGCAGGAGACAATATGGTTCTCGTCATCCGATGAGGTCAATACAAACAGCGGTACATGAGAATGGCTTTGCCGTAGGATACGAATCATGCCGTATGCATCCGCTTGCTCGTCCCTGTTGTTCAGAAGCAGCATATTTATAGGACTATCGGCTGCGTAGTTCCTTCCCTCCGACATATGACGGGCGTTAGCCACCTGATAGCCTGCCTGCTCCAACAAATGTACATATACATCAGACACTTCGTTTGCATCTACAAGTAAAATGAACGGGCTCATCTTTTCACCCACCTGAATTGGACATGCATTACATTAGGAAACGAACCATTTGTTTTGGATCAGCCATTAAAGCATATTTATATTATTGTAACAAAAAAGCAGAAAATCATTCCTGGAAGAATGGTTTCCTGCTTGTTAGAGTTAGCCTAAATAACGGTGATATATACTCTTTGCTTCTGACACGTCCTTAGTTCCGTGAATCAACGCTCTCCCATCTGCAAATACGACTAGGCGAAGCATGCCTGTGCTCAAGGAGACCAGAAACGGATTTTGCTCTACCTTTCCCGCTTCCACCGAAGCAAGTCTGTCTGCTAATTCATTAAGATTCAGCTGTGTTGGTTGGACAGGTCGAATCTGAACGGTGTCCCGACCGCACAAAACATCTGTTTTCTGCCGATGTGAAGCTGACAAATAAGGGTACGTCGGGTGATTGCCGCAAGAAGGACAATCCGCTTTTTTCAAGCTGTGAACGGATATCGCTGTGTATTCGTTACGCCATACATCAAACGAGAGCAGCTTCCCTCTCAGCTCTTTCGGATATCCACCGAGAAGCTTGAAGGCTTCTGCGGTCTGGTTAGCTGTGACCATTTGTACGGCCTGCGGTATAATTCCGGCTGTATCACAAGTTTCTCCTCCAAACGGAACGGTCCCGAGCAGACAGTGAAGACATGGTGTTTGCCCAGGCAAAATGGTATAGGTTACCCCATAGCTTCCTACACATCCCCCGTAAATCCACGGTATATGATGCTTTAGCGCCATGTCGTTCATGAGCAGGCGGGTCTCGAAATTATCGGTTGCATCCATCATCAGGTCAACTCCCTGAATCAGCGCTTCCAGCTCCTCTACCCCGACGTCCAGTACATGGGCGTGTATGACCGTTTCCGAATTAATGTCTCTTAATCTTCGCTGGGCAGCCACCGCTTTGGGACATCTCTCCACGGCGTCGCTCTCCTGAAAAAGCTGCTGTCGCTGCAAGTTGCTCCATTCCACATAATCCCGGTCTACAATGCTTACCGTACCTACGCCTGCACGGACCAGCGTTTCCGCAATACCTGTACCGAGCGCTCCAGCGCCTATGATCAGTACATGTGAGGAAGCGAGCCGGCGTTGTCCTGCTCGTCCAAAAGGAGCGAATCTTTCCTGCCTGGAATAACGATCGCTTTTCATTCCTTCTACCCCGGATTTTTCAGCTGCCATCATGCCTGAATCATGCCTTCTGTCGGGCTGCTTGCTGAAGCATAACGTTTGACGGGAATCAGTCCTGCCTCAAAACCATATCTGCCCGCGCAAACAGCCAGCTTCATGGCCTCGGCCATTTTCACAGGGTCCTTTGCTCCCGAGACAGCCGTGTTCAATAGAACGGCATCTGCTCCCAGTTGCATTGCCATTGCCGCATCACCGGGCGAGCGAATACCTGCATCCACAATGACCGGGACCTCTGCCTGTTCAATAATTAACTCCAATGCAAACGGATTAAGCAGGCCGCGTCCTGTACCAATCGGTGAGGCTCCGGGCATAACGGCATGTACTCCCAGCTCTTGCAGTCTCTTGGCCAAAATAACATCATCCGATATATAAGGCAGCACAACAAATCCTTCCTCCAGCAGCTTTTCACTCGCTTTCAATGTTTCAAAGGGATCAGGCAGCAGCGTTTGGCGATCGCCAATAACCTCCACCTTAATCATATCGCACAGGCCCGAGGCTTTGGCCAATTTCGCAATGCGAATGGCCTCCTCCGCTGTCGTCGCTCCTGCCGTATTAGGAAGAAGTGTATACCGGTTTAAATCCAGCGTATCTAGAAAATGCGGCTTATCTCGTTCGTCCAGATTTAATCTCCGCACGGCAAAGGTCAATATTTCAGCTTCTGCAGCTTCTACAGCCCGGGATTGGATATCCAGGTCAGAGAATTTTCCCGTTCCCAACAACAATCTGGATGTAAAAGATGCTTTTCCAATGGTTAACATGATCAACCGCCTCCCACAAAATGTACAATTTCAAGGCTATCCCCGTCCCGGAGTACCGCTTCTGCATGATCCTCCGGGGTCAATATGTGCCGATTCAGCTCCACCACTACCGTTTTTACCTTTAAATCAAGCTCTTGCAGCAACTGATTCACGTGATTGATTTGGTTGGAAAAGGTCATGTTCTGACCGTTAATCGTCAGTTTCATACAATTTCCTCCTTATAAGCACTCGGCAGAAAATCCACTTATTCCAAGTTCAACCGCACCAGCTCCTGCAAGCAAAGCAGCCATTGCCCGCCCGGTAGCATCACTCAACAGGACACCATTGCGATAATGTCCTACTGCAGCATATACCCCTTCCAAACCGGGAACAGCCCCAATGAAAGGACGTTCCGCTGCTGCCTGGGGACGCAGGCCCGCCCACGTGCGTATAAAAGAAGCTTCACGGACACGCGGCAGCCAAGCAGAAGCACGTGCCAGCAACCCTGTCAAACCGGCTATAGTTACTTCATCGTTATCGTGGTGCGGAAGACTTGTCGCCCCAATCCAAAGCTCGTTATTCTGCTTGGGTACAAGGTAAATATCATCGGCATAAATGGTATATTCCAAAGGATGCTCCTTTAAGGATACGGCAATAGCTTCCCCCTTGACCGGGTATAGCGGATAATGAAAGCCAACCTGCTCTAGCAACTGCATGCTGTCCAAGCCCCCGGCAATAATGACCTGGTTGCAGGTGAAAAAGCCCTTGTCTGTTACTACACCGCGAATCCGGCCATTCTGTACGACCAACTGCTTTGCATGAGTACCTGACCATATGCTGGCTCCCAACACAGCAGCAGCTCCTGCATAAGCACGGCAAAGCTGTACTGGAGCCAGCTGTGTCTCCTTTGATCGGTATATAGCTCCAATTGTTTGACGATCCAAGCCCGGAATCCGCCTGGCCAGCTCTCTGGCATCCCACCACTCAGCATGGTCATTCTCTTGCGTCCTGGCAGCTTTCCAGCGTTCATGTCCTTCGGTCTCCGAACGAAAAGGAGTTACAAACCCTTCTGTGCGAAATTCTACGGAAACCCCTGACAAGCGCTCCAGCTCCCGCACAAGCTCTGGGAATGCATCCCGGCTTGTGCGGGCAAAACGCGCCAGCTCCGGGTCGGTGAATTCCTCACTCTCCGCTGCCAGCATTCCGACGGCTGCTTTTGAGGCTCCTTCCCCCGGAAGCAAACGTTCAAGCATGATCGTATTGTGCCCTTCCCTAGCTGCATGGTAAGCTATGGAGCTGCCAATCACTCCTCCACCTATAACCAAGCATTCAGCGTGTCCTATAGCCGATGCCTTTGTGTGTATTTCTGGCATTTAGAACCTCTCTCCTCTCCCATTACCATTTTGTTCAATTTTTTTACTCTCGTACTTTCGCTACAGCCTGTGGACTACGTAATCTGCCATGCGTCTATATTCCATCGCAGCCGCGATTGGCGATTCCGCTTTCCATATACCGGACATGACTGCAATTCCGCTTGCTCCGGCATGATAAAGCTCCGGAATATGATGTGGCTGTATGCCGCCGAGCGCAACTACCGGAATATTCAACAGCCTGCATATGCACTCAAGCTGCGCTATACCCCGTGGCGTAACACCGGGCTTGCAGTCGGTCTCATATACATGACCATAGAGTACATAGTCCGCTCCAGCCTGCTCGGCGCTCCGTGCCTCTTCCAAGGAATGGACAGACACTCCACAGCGTATCTTCTCTGGAAGCAGGCTTTTTACATCCCTGACAGGTAACCCGCCAGCTGGAAGCTGAACAGCTCCTGCCTGAGTAAGTAAAGCTACATCCACACGGTCATTGACAGCAATGTGCTGCAAAGGAACTCCCCGAGCCTCCATGCTGCGGATCAAAGCCAGCAATGTTGAGGCCGTCTGCTGCTTCAACCGTGCGTGCACATAATGAACATACGGACAAATGGCAGTAGCCACTTGAGCCACATGTGCATGGGGAACACCTTCCATTGTAATTACGTGTAATTCAATCTCATCTTCACCTCACATCGGGCATAGATATTAGCTGAACGTGTTATGGAGCAAGCCACATGTACCAGCAATAATGAAAGGAGGTCCTATGTAAATCCGAATACGAAAGTCCGACGGGTAAAAACGAATGAGACACAAAAAAACCACTTCCCGGAGGAAGTGGCTTACGAACGTCTCATATATCGAACGGAGATTATATCCGTATACGTATATCGTCCCGCGCACAAACAAAAGTACGGATGCAGCTAGCTTGTCTGTACGGCACTCACTTCCCTACGCTGGTATGACCCAGATCAGGTGCAAAGGGTCCGAAATCCATTTATTCCGTCTCAGCCGCATGGGCGGCTCCCCTAGTGTGACTATTTGATTGTATCAGCTAAAGATAGCTTAGCATATTTTTCTAATTCTGCAAACCCCAATTTTTGCAGCAGTATAGAACTGGATTTTCATTGATTTTCATTGATTTTAATTCGCTTTACTGGACCATTCTTCCACATTCCACGTTTTAGTTACCCAATCCTCATAAAAATCCGGTTCATGGGATACAAGCAATACGGTTCCTTTATATTCCTTCAGGGCACGTTTTAGCTCATCCTTTGCTTTAACATCCAAGTGATTGGTCGGCTCGTCAAACAGGACCCAGTTGCTTTCCCGCATTAACAATTTGCACAGACGTACTTTGGCCTGTTCACCACCGCTGAGTGCGGATAAAGGACGTGTGATATGCTCATTTTTTAAACCGCAACGAGCCAAATGCGCTCTCACTTCGTGCTGGTTCAAATGTGGGAACTCATTCCATACATCATCAATCGGTGTGATTTTTCCTGCCTTTACTTCCTGCTCAAAATAAGCCGGCTGCAAAAAATCACCTTGATAGGTTTTTCCGCTGATTGGTGGTATTTTGCCCAGAATGGTTTTGAGTAATGTTGATTTTCCGACACCGTTGCAGCCTACAATTGCAATTTTTTCGCCACGTTCAATCGTCATAGACATTTTAGGTAAAAGGGCATGGGTATAGCCAATTTCAAATTCAATCCCCTCAAATACCGTTTTCCCGCTCGCACGCGCCTCTTTAAATTGAAAGGTTGGCTTGGCAGCTTCTTCAGGCTTATCAATCCGTTCAATCCGATCAAGCTGCTTTTCACGGCTCTTTGCCCGACCTGATGTGGATGCACGCGCCTTGTTGCGCTGAATAAAATCTTCCTGCTTTTTAATATATTCCTGCTGTTTCTCATAAGCATCAATATGCTGAGCCTTGTTCAGATCCGCCATTTCAAGGAACTTTTCATAGTTCGCTGAATAGCGGGTCAGCTTGGAAAATTCAAGGTGATAAATAACATTAACAACCTGGTTCATAAACTCAGTATCATGCGAAATAAGAATAAATGCATATGGATAATCCTTCAAATAACGCGTGAGCCATTCAATATGCTCTACATCTAAATAGTTGGTAGGCTCATCCAGCAGCAGAACATTAGGTTTTTCCAACAGCAGCTTAGCAAGCAGTACCTTTGTCCGTTGTCCACCGCTAAGTGCGGATACATCCCGATCCAGTCCAATAGCCGAGAGCCCCAATCCGTTCGCCATTTCTTCGACCTTTACATCAATCAGGTAAAAGTCACCTATATCCAGCTGCTCTTGAATTTCCCCCATCTGCTCCAACAGAACTTCCAGCTCTTCAGGCGAAGCATCTCCCATTTTGTCTGTAATTAGCATCAATTCCTTTTCCAGTTCCAATAATGGAAGAAATGCATCTTTTAATATATCACGTACCGTTTTACCCGGTGTCAGCTTGGTATGCTGATCCAGATAACCATAACGTACACGTGGAGTCCATTCCACTTTGCCTTCATCTTTAAGCAATTTCCCGGTCAAAATGTTCATGAGTGTCGATTTGCCGACACCGTTAGCTCCTACCAATCCTACATGTTCGCCTGCAAGCAAACGAAAGGAAACATTTTTAAATAATGCGCGCTCCCCAAAGTTGTGGGATACATTTTCTACAGTCAATAAGCTCATATGCTGTTTTTGGCTCCTTATTGTCATCGGCGAGGCCGACTGTTTTTATTTCATATATGAATCTCTTTCTTTCAAAGCCCTATTGTAGCACACTCGGCAACCTTATCGGAATATTGAAGACAGCTAATTTTATGCTTTTTCATGTAGATATGCTTATTAAAGAGAGAAAAACACTCGTGAGAGTGATCATTCAAATCTATTATAGCATTTAAATTCAAAGTACCCCGCTGCTGCGGCCGATTTCTCATCCGGGAAACGCTCTTTTGCTTTAAAGGGGGCCGGGCAGGAATCTCTGTAAAAATACTTCAATCCGGCATCCGAGTCTAAGCCGCCAATAATAGCTTGTTTTTTTACGACTCTTCCACCACCCAACCCATAGTTATTGTAAAACCTGTCTCCGACCGGAATACCTTGGATAAACGCCATCAGCCCCACATCATCTACTGTGTTATACCACTCTTCCTGCGGAATAAGCGGCAGTGTAAACGTATAGGCCACGCCATTGCGTGCTGCTTTTTGATTATGGCGATTAATAAGATAGGCCAGATCTTTCTGAACACTATGAACAATAGTAGAACGTCGTACTTGCTCAAAAGATTCAGGATTATTCAGCAGCGAAATGACCGTCTGATGCTGAAGCTCTTTTTGAAAACCCTCCACCCACCTATGATTACGTTTATCATACGCATATACATATTGATCCAAAGTGAATCCCACACTATTCCCCGCTGAATCGACATAGGCGTATGGTTTTTTTTCACTCCATTGGGGGGCTGAGGCAGCTTCCCCCTTCTCATCCCTATATGTTTCCAAGGTGAACGTATAATAACCATCATAATCCAGAATTACAATGGCAGGTATGTAATCCAACAAGGCGCGTTGTGCTACCATATCTCCCTCAATACCTATATTAAGAAAAAGAGTGCGCAGGAACGTGTTTAGTGCTTCTTCTTTATCAACGCGAAAAAATTTGTCTGATCCGTATCCGGCCTCCCGTTCCTGACGCTCGTTCTGTGACAGCACGGCACCTGCATCCTGAACTGCAGTATGAAGAGCTGATGTATATTTCATTTCCAACCGCTGCACTTCACGCTGATCTTGTATTCGCAAATCATAAATTACACCAAAAGGAAAAAATAGCAGTATAAATAAAACTGCAAAATCAGTAATCCTCATTCAGAACCATGCCTCCGTATGAAGCTGTAACCGCCGGCTTTCCGTCATCTATCCCGATCAGAAGCCATGATTTGTATATATCCGCAGGTGTCCGATTGGTATTGTGCAGCCGCACCGTAAAATAATCCCCCGCCATCAAGGTATATTGGCGTGTCTGGTCTGACTTTGGCTGCTGATTGCCAGGAAACAATACAGTCAAGATTTGCGGATTATAAAATCCATCATATACCGTCTCGTAATTCCCCAAGAAACTGTCCGGTTTCGCAGCATCTGCATATTCCGGTACATATTTTTTGTGCATATGCTCCAAGCCAACTTCGTACGTATTGCCTGTAAGCTCCAGCTCACGCATAAAATCGTTATACATCGTCGGTGTAATGTAGCCCTTGGTCCTTACCATATCTACAAAACGTACCGTTGAATGATACACATGTAACCCTGATATATCATCCTGCCGTTCAGCGGCTTGAGCTGCGGGTACAATGTATAAAAGCAATACAGCAAGCAGGACCCCCAGCAGCTTGGATATTGATTGAACCACTTCAATCCTCCTTCAATTGTTCAAAGCGTACAGATGTTACCTCTCCATGCTGATTACGCTGTGAGTACATAGAATATAAAGATGAAGCATTCAGGGTCGATACATCAGGTTCAAACGGATCAAAATACACATCATACTCCATCCTGTCGACTTGAACCGGAATTCCATCCTGCAGATTTATGCGGATCGCCTGAATAACCTGAGTCCCTTTTATCTGTTCCGGCATTCCTGGCTCCGCAATACGGCTTATCCTTCCCTCGGAATGCTCCTCCTGCTCCGATCTTAATTCTAGTGCAGTACCCATCTGACTGGACAAGTCTGCTGTTGCTGTACATGCGGTTATGAACAAGATAAATGACACAGCAAGCCGCAGCATGCTTGAAGCATGATCAGACATACCCCCATCTCCTCATTCATTATGATATATCTTCACGGTAGTGCTCAGGATTGGGTAAAAAGCAACCCGCGTACAACATTCGATTTGTCTTTGACGATCTCAGCCTTGAATTTACCGCTTGGATTTACGTATTCATTTTCTTTCTCATTCAGCGTATTTGCAATTTTCCCAGTCTTATCACTTCCACCGTTCACCGCACCATACTGCCCACTGTCTGGGCTTATGTTCAATGCGTTTCCATACCACTGACCTGCCATATTTTTGCCGGTTTTAATCAGAATGCCAAATTGATCTTTCCCCTGAAACTTGCGCAACGCATTGGTCACCTGCGATCCGCTGATCGTTGTACCGTCATACACCGTAAAAGAAGCTTGAGACAACTCGGTCTGGATATCAGCAAAATTGTTTTGTGCCGTTTTAGTTGCCTCCTGGGCTGAAATAAACAGAATGACTACTATTGTAATTAGGGCAATGGTCAAAAATATACCGGCAGCTACCTTTAAGGCAGTTGATGCGTTATTCATTATACTTCTCTCCTTTGCTTGTTATATCGTTGTTAGATGACATAAAATTTGTTTATTGAATTTTTTGTATTTGCTCATAATAGCTTTCCATTTGAACAAAGCTCATGCCGATCAATGGGATCACCAAATATAAAAAGATAAGACCATACATCGGGGAAAAACCAATCAGCCGCCCCCAGATAGCCTTGCTGTCGATTATTTTTTCATATTCCTGTTTTCTTTGCTCAAAATAGTAGGACATTTGGGAATCCAAATCGTCAAAGGCCTCTCGGATCGTAATTTTGCCCAAAGACAAATGGAGCTTGTCCACCAAAAGCTGGAATTCAGGCAAAGGCGCTTCTTCTTTCAACAAATCAAGAGCAGCTTCTGGTCCGTGCTCATAATGAAGCAAGCACTTTTGCAGGGGTCTTTTGAAAATAACCGAAAACCGATTCAACCACTCCAATATTTTCTCGACAGACATTCGTTCCATGGACCGCAAAATGGAAATGACCGTTTGGAACTGGTATACCTCATGCCTCATATCCAAACGCCGCATTTTCCGCTGCAAATATAACAGAAGCACAGGCATTTGATAACCTGTATACCCGATGGCCAAGCTGACCAGCATTTCCCACCACTTGATGTATTCCCCGTTCCACGCTTCCAGCTTTTTCAAGATACGACGGGTTTGTTTAGATAGCTGTTCTGCAGTGGCTGTGCCGCCTGCATCACGCTCCAGGGCTGCATACGTCTGTTCATACGTGCTTTCCGCTCTCATGTTCAGTGCATGCATGATTTTGTGGTCAACTTCACTCTGCTTCAAAGCTTCCTTTTCCTCTGCGGGATTTAAACGTCCGAACATTTGGCCCGATTGCACAGGAGCGTAAAGAATATGTGTTTTCTCAGCTTCATGTAAAAAAAATGCCGTACTCATACTAAGCACCAATCCTGCAATAAAAAGAGTGATTCTCCGTATGTACAACCACTCCAGTTTGATTTCCGCACCACTTTCCTTAAGCAGGCGGGCTATCCGGTAGTAGGAGGATACTTGCTGCTGTGGAATTAAGGCATTCACCACATTATGAATGATGGAAGAACGATATAGCCTTTGCTCCCAGATCATTCGCCCCCTACCTGCATGATAACCAGTTTCGTTTGTCTGTTGCAGCTTTTGCAGCAGAAAGTAAGAGACGATAATGACAAGATAGACAGACAATTTCGTAATATATCCCCATTTCCCCTGATAAAAATCATCCATGGACGGAAAACTGCCTCTCGCCCATCTTTCGATAGGCGCCGTAAAGAAAACAGGAGCTAGCGCGATCACATTCAGACTTTTGAGCAAATAGTCAAGTTTATTTCTGCGCAGCAGCTCCAACTGGATTTCGCATGCGAGACTGCCAAGCCCCTTCAAATAGATGGAGCCACCCTCCTCAGTCCGGTCACCAAACTCCATTACCATATATGAGATGCCAGCAAAGGCTTTTAAAAATCGGTTAGGAGCCGACTCATAGTATCTTTCCAATGCTTCATGTGGATCAATTGCTGTCAGCGCTTCATAAATGAGTCGCCCGTGCCTTCCAGCCTCAGCCCCCGCCAAATCGACCGCTTCAGATAGGGCCTCTTCCACCATGCCATGCTGATGATAATGATGGCGTACATTGGCGAACAATTCGATCATCTGTGCAAGCAGTCTTATTTCCATCCGGTTCGTTGCTACATCCAAAATGAGACTGTTGATCACCACTCCACATAAAAGGGCTAATACAGCAAACTCCAATCCAGATCTCATCATTAAAAGCACAACGCCGCTGCTAATAAAAACAACCCATACCAGTAGTGTCATCTTCATCGTCTGCAGGCGAAGCTTATACTCATCGTAGGCATGCAAAGCGGATAGACGCTTACGCACACTGTTAATGTATTGGCATGTGATAGGAACTCTCATTCCTAGCGTATACAGCTTGTGCAAGAAGGCTTGCAGCTGTCGTTGCAGCACCGCTTTTCCCTTCCGCCCTTCCCGCATAGAATGAACTCGCCCACTACTGACTGCATAATAATTGCTTTTACGTAGCCACCATAAAACTAGATATAAAAATATAAAGGTCCCACCTGAAATGAGTAAAATACACAATAGCAGCTCTTTAAGACTCATACTGTCCCCCCCAATAACGGGCCAAAAAACTACGGAAATCTCGGGCATCCTTGGCATTCATTTGCTCACACATTTCCTTTGCGCTTTTGGCTGTCAGTGGCTCCATCGGCATGTAACATCCATTTCGGTGCTCCATAACATGTCGATAGCTATAGGTTGCCGAAGAACTGGAACCGCTATCCGTGTGATCCAGGTCATGCGGCACACATTCAGTGATCCGTTCAATATATCGTCGCCCTTCCGCATCACGCTTGAGGTGTACATCAAAATTAATGACATGAACGACCTGCTCCTCAGCAATACCCTCATGCTGAAATACACCTGTTTTGAGCAGTGAATTACGGAGTGAGAACACGAGATCACGAAATGTTTTGGCATGGTGAGTAAAAATGGTGAATAGACTGGCAACCTGTGACATCTGAATCATCCAGGCCGCTACTTCATCACTCGCAACCTCGCCAAGGATATTAACGGTTCCGTCCGTCTTTTTCTGCAGATCAAGTCCTTGCTGCCCGGAAATATGGTCTGTTTCCCGAAAAGTAAGAATATTACGGCGGCTATAGATGCTACGCAAATGCAGCTCGAAGGCCATTTCCTGTACACGAAGCGTATACGAAGCATAAATGTGCTTGACCATCGCCATCAACAGGGTCGTCTTACCTGATCCTTGTGCTCCTGTAATGGCAGTAATCCGGCTACCCTTCATTAAATAAGACAGGAGTTGGATCGGAAAATCAGCATTTCCGCCCTTAATTAACTGCTCCAGTGATGCGCTTTGAATATCAAATTTACGGACAAAGAACGCCCACGATTCGGAGAAAGGAGGTCGAACCACCACCACCCGTGACCCATCCTTCATTTCGTTTACCTTATAGCCATTGGCTTCGGAAAGCTGTCCCGGATAATTATACTTGTAAATATTTTGGCACACCCTTTTAAGCTCACGCTCTGAGCCAAAGGAAAGGAACGAAAGATGAATCGTTTTGCCTTTATAAAAAATCCACACGCTCTTATAACTGTATTCAGCAGATTCGGAGGCTTCTTCTAATGTATACTGAATCGAAGACCGATCTGCCGATACCGAAGCTCCGCCTTCCGGCATGCCGCTAACCCCCCCGCTTACTCCGTCAATTCGCTGATCGCGTATATCATCAATGACGGAGAAGCCTTTGTAATCCTGATAAATCCGCTGCACAATAATATCTACTTTCTCCAAAAAGGAAAGGGGGCGATGCTCACAATCGTAGATATAGCGAACATCCTCTTCCGTAACGAGATAGCTCCCATTCTCTTCATCTTGCGCTGAATACCTCATTTCAGCCAAATCATAAGTATCCAGCAAGCGTGACAGGGCATCAGCGCCAAACTTTTGCTGGTACTGATAAAATACAATTTCAAATTGATCCTGTACGCTTAACAGCTCCGGTCTGGAAAAGGACATAACGGAATCTACGATCTTTTCGTTTAAGCCGTAACCGTTAATCAGCAACTCAGCCATTAAATTTTTAACAAAACGTTTATCTCCACTGCTGCCATTGGCGCAGTCTTTTAGCGCTCTACGCAGTTCCGCTCTTTGATGGATACGCCTTCTATATTCTTCTTCATGCAATCCGGCATCCGCCATCTGGCTATGACTTAGTTCATGAAGCGCATTTTTGATATATTCCATCAGAGTCTCCAAAGTAGCCTCTTCATTCTTTTCGCTGACCCGAAGGCTTGGATGGCGCAAGTGAAGATTCCCTCGATATTTAACGATAAATAACATGATACCAGACAGCAAAATGCAGGCAAGTATGAACCCGTTGATCATTTGAGCAGACAGCATCAAGCACTCCTCTCCAAAGCCTTAAGCCGAAGATCAGACTCTACCGCCTCCAGAACAGCTTTGCTGATCTGCCGTATGCTCTGCCCCCATCCTATGGGCATAAAAAGTTTGAGATGCTGCTCTTTCTCACTTCGAACACTACGCTGCACATGCCCTACCACATCCCTGCGGTTCCACGCGTCCAGAAATTTGGTGCTATAAGGGATCGTATGCAAAGCCCCCTTGTAACCATATCTCCTGCGGATGTTCGCTACATTTGCTTGAGCACGAACATCATATTTTCCGAGCACCATCAAAAACGGCAATGCCGAGTAAGTCGATAGCGGAGACACAGATTCAAAAAAAGCATCCAGCTCTCGTATATTTTGAGTCAAGGACAGAACGGCCAGTTTGGCTCGCGTACATGCCTCATGTTGTACAGATCCCCAGCCTGCTCCACTTCCTGCATCAACCAGCGTCAAATCATAATATTGGTCCGCCGTATCCATTACTGCCCGTACAAGTCCTGAGGATAGCAGCGGTGGAGCAACTCCAAAACCCGAGGTTCCCTCAAGCATGTCCAGGGTCTGCTCAAGAACAGGTGTCGTATAATTGCTAATATTATCTCTGGACAATGTTCCTCGCAGAACTAACCGTGCGACTGCATCCCAGCCCCCTTCCTGAAGCTGTAAACTGGGATCGTCCATACGATGCTCCTGTATAGGGAATCCAGTTTCAATCCCCGTATGTCTGTGCCCCAAATGGGTCAATAACAATCTTCCTCTATAGAGATTCCCTATCGTAACTGCTACAGACGCTGCTAATGAGCTGCTTCCACTCGCTCCCTTCATAGGACTCCAAAATAAAATGATGCTCATACTCTTCTCCTTTCCGCACGCTTTAGCGCACGCTGGCTCTCTTTTAATTCCCAGCCCATCCATTCTCCAATACAACGGCATAATTCTTTCTTATACATTCTGGAGAGCGGTTTTAGCTGAAGCTGCTGCTTATGCTCATTTTCCAGCTTCAGAGCTAGATGCCCCTCATCCCATGGCAATACATACGGATTTCCATTCCAGTAAGCAGGGAAATCGTTCATATATTCCCACAAATATGACTCCTCTACGCCGCAATCCACAGCTTGTAAAAATAATTTGTCAAATACAAGATCTTTAGGAAAATCAGGTTGATCAAACAATTGCTCAAGCCACATCCGTCCCTTGTGCATTAGGATTCGGCTATAATCACTGACCCAAATTCGCCGTGCAGCTTGTTTCCAAACAGATATTGGACAAAAATCCGGCAGCTCTACGTCCAAAATAACAATGTCGTATGCCAGCTCTACCTTTTGATCAACCATCATTCCAATGTTCAGATCTGCCCATGATCCAAAACCAGTCGCCACATCAAAACCACTAAACTGCGTAATAGGAAGTGGTTGGTCGAGCATACCTATACTATACCGATACTGTCCCCGCAGCGTAGCATCCACAAGTAGTACCTGTTGGCCGGAAGCTGCTAATATGCTGCTGATGTATAACATGGTATCGCTTTTGTCACAAAGCCCGGCAAATATCCAAGTTTTCATACTCCCGTTCCTTTTCATTTATTTATTGACATACGGATCAGAGCTTCCGCCCTGCGTCAAAACTTCTGCCTGTTCTTTGTGATCCTGTCCGCTCCCATATTTAATCCCTGTACGCTCATTCCTATCAGATACACTATCTTCTACCATATTCGTATGGGCAGCAATTTCCTCACTTAAACTCCTTTCAATCGGTGTTGAAATCACATTATTTGACAAATTAATGGCATCTTCAAGCGAACTCCGCAGCTGTTTGGACAATTTAAGTTCAGCCACGCGTATCAAATTCGGATCACTATTCATTAATGCTAACACTTGCGCGTTAGGTGGATATGTCGGGATGGCCTTGGGCTGAAATTGGGGATCGACATATGTCAACGCATAGATAGATGCTTTATGCAGATAGGCATCCACAATTGCGCTCGAAAATGATAATAATTCCTGCTCATTCATTGTGACCCAGACAATGGGGCCTTCCAGCCTGAGAATTTTCTTTTTGGATAATAGAATGTAATCCTCGCCTGTCGGAAATTGAATGCGGATATCCACCTCGTCTCCCTGCTTCAGGCTGCTTGGCAATACTACCACCTTTAGCTCACGGTTGCGCAAATCTTTAGGTGTAGCCTCATTAGCGGTAACCATTGCAGACGTAAGCACAGTCCCTTTTTTCAATTCAATCCTGGCTGTACTATCGGAAGCTTCACTTTTATCTGCCATCAAATTTGCTGGAGCCTGAGAACCTGGAACCGTAACCCCCTTCAAATCAAACGATGTAATCCGTTCACCCGAAGATATATCTCGAACAACAACCCAGCCTTTTTTGGCAGTGCGTTGATCTTGTTCGTACACTTTCCATTTTCGTTCTGCGTCTACTTCCGCCTGTTTCCTGACTTCATTCATTTGATGGGTATTGGCGATAAGGTAAACTGCAAAAATAATGCCGACTATACCCGCGCCGATACAACCAGCGTACAGCTTTTGCTTACTGCTCTTTCTTAGCTTGGACACACAGCTTCTCCCCTGCCTTTTTTGATGTATATCTTCAAATTAGCGCTGGCGTTTAAGAAATCCGAAGCGTTTTTTCCGGGTGTACGGAATGACGCCACGAAATAGTTCGTCCAGCACCTGGTCCATCCCTGCGGCTCTTTCAAATGGATCAGAATGGTATGGCAGCGCAAATACTTTGTCATGATTCAGCTCCTTACGGAGCCTTTGAACCGCCTCCAAGGGGGCCAACGGCAAGCAGTAATTCCATTTATCCTGCGGGTGACGCTGGAACGACCGGGCCAATCCGGCTATCTCCTGAATTCTCCATTCGGCTCCTGAACCAACGACCAGCGGGTAATCAGCCCTCAGAAATTCTTCCAATCGCTCATTATCTGGTGCGCTCCCCAAATCCAGTACGATAAATCTGTAGGAGCCTCCCAGCAAAGAAATGACGTCCGCGCGAGATGTCTGTCGCCAATAATGAACTCCGTCTACCTCAAAACGTCGGCTTGAACTCGTTTGTCCGGAAGATACTCTCTCAACCACTGCTTGAAGCCGGGCGAACGCTTGGGCTGTACTATGCAGCTCAACCAAAGCGACCGAGCGGGATCTTCGAGCCAGATAGTGGCTGACCGCAATTGCCGTGTGCGTAGCACCGCTACCGGAAGACACACCGAGCACAGCCACTACTCTTGTACCTGCATATTCCAGCGAAGTACCACCGACAGATGCTTCGTGCTTAGCAGGTTGAAATTCTGTACTGCGCCGCAGCTCTTCAATAACCTCTCGGGCAGACTGAAATCGTTCCTCAGGATGCTGGCGCAGCAGCTTTCGAATGACCGGAATCAAATGGCGAGTCACTTCCCCGCGAATATATCCTTCTACTCCCGCAGTCCATTCACTATATTTGCCTCCGGTACAGAGATACAACAATATCGCTCCCAAACTGTACAAGTCTGAGCGAGCATCCGTTTGGCCTGCTCCATATTGCTCAGGGGCTGCAAAGCCCACGGTTCCCAGCTTTACCGTATCCTGATCCAGTTCAGCCTTGTAGCTCCGCGCGATGCCAAAATCGATCAGCTTAAATTCCATTTCCGGGGTCAGCATGATATTCGTCGGCTTGAGGTCGCGGTAAATGACAGGCGTTTGCCGGGTATGCAAGTAATCCAGCACATCCAATACCTGCAAAGCGAGTGGAATGATCTGTTCCTGAGGAATACGGCCTTGGTAGCCCTTCAAATAGGCTTCCAGCGTCATTCCTTCAATGTAGTCCATCACCAGATATACTGCACCGGATCGCAGATGCTCAAAAAAATCAACAATTCTCGGCAGACGTGGGTGGCTTAATGAAATCAGCATCTCTGCCTCTGCCCTTACAAGCTTCATCATGTGAGTATCTGCAACCGATTCCTTCACCGCCCATTGCTTGCCAGGCAACTTCAAATCCTCTGCCATAAACACACGGCTCATTCCTCCTGTACCCAATGTGCGTATAATTCGATAACGCTCACCGACAATGGTGCCGTATTCTAACCGTGATGGCTTCTCTATCATTCTTCTACCTCCTTTCTATATCCAAACAACGCAAAAAAAGGGAAAGCCGCCGCAAAACACAATCTTCATGTCACCATGAAAATAAATTTCGCGGGATGCTTTCCCTTTATTTAAACGTAGTTATTATTTTTTGAGGAACAATTTGGGTTTATTATACAGCATACCTGTACTCATTGTAAAGTATTATTTTCCATACTTGATCATGTACAGGGTAATCTCATCCCGGTTATGGAATAGCTGCTTAGCCCGCTGAACCTGCATGCCGGATTGCTCGAAAGAAGCGATCACATCATGAATGAGCGCCAAAGGCTTTTTATGCATTAGTTTGACCGTAACGATGGCCGTGCCCCCAGTCCGCAAGCTATAAATTAAATCAGTTACGAGCCTGGCCATCTGCTTCGGACTCCAGCTCATATCACAAACGAGCAAATCGAACGTATTCTCTTTAAATTTGACTTCACTTGCATTTTTACGTAAAAAAGTCAGATTGGCGTATTTCATCAGCGATGGCTCCATCTTTGCCGGGTCAACCGCTGTTACCTTAAGCCCCCGCTCCAGCAAGAAGGAAGTCCATCCACCCGGTGCTGCCCCAATGTCCAGTCCCTGATGAAAAGCGCTAAAATCAATGCCGAACGTGACTTCTGCTTCAAGCAGCTTGAATTTGGCACGAGAGATTTGTCCTTCTTCCTTCTGAAAACGAACCGCACCTCCGCTCCAATCGGAAAGATTGTCCTGAGGCCGTGATAGACCTGCATACCACGTATCCGTATCGGCAAAAACGGACACAATAACGTTGGCCCCTTGTACCGTCTGCTCCATGGGTAGATCACTTAATCGCTCAGTCAAAGCCTGTTTGAGTGCCCCCGCGCTTTCAGTCCAGCTACTGCTGGAGCCTTTGCGTACCTGCAAAGAAACACGTTGATCGATCAGTTCCCGACGATTACGGATAAAGGCAACCAGACGTTCCAGTACCTGGTCCAAGTCTGTTCCTTCCTCCTGAAAATGTACAGGGAACAAATGCCGCAAAAACATTGGCGGCTGACCTGTAATCATCCCTACGGCCTCGCTGGCTTCCGCGGGTAATGTGGCCAGAAAAATTTCACCGGGTAAAAGCATCGTGCTTTTCACGGACCCAAATAATCTTCTAAGCTCCTCTTGGGCATAAGGTGCAAAACCATGATTAGCGGTGCAGATAAATCTTGATGATGACAAAGCGGCCTCACTCTGTTCTTGTGTACTCATGTATCGTTCCTCCAAAGTAACATTACTTTCCAGTGCGCACCCGAATCCAGGGACGTTCTTCATCCCAATCCAGCTCAACCGGGACTTCATATGTGTGCATAATCAATTCTTTCGTTAAAACTTCTTTTTTGGGTCCCGCTGCTGCGACCTTGCCATCACGGATCAACGCAACATGCGTAAAGAGGGGAACAATCTCCTCGATGTGATGAGTTACGTAAACCACGGACAAATTCCGTTTGCAAAGCCGATCAATCTCGATCAGCATTTTTTCCCGCTCAAATAGATCCAGCCCGGCACAAGGCTCGTCCATAATTAGTAAACGGGGCTCCGCCATCAGCGAACGCGCCAGCATGACCTTTTTGCGCTCTCCTTGAGATAGCGTCCCCAGCGGATGATGAATCAGAGCACCTAAATTCATGCCCTTCAATAGTGATACGGCTTTTTCCTTTGTCTCTGCCGGAATCTCCTGATAGAAACGCAAGAAAGCATACGCACCAGTTGCAACCACTTCCCACACCGGATCTTTTAAGGCCAGCTTTTCGAGCAATGTCTGGCTAATATAACCGATCTGCTTGCGAACTTCCCGCACGTCACATTGACCATATGTGTATCCGAGCACCTCAACGGTTCCACGGCTTGGAAACATGTAGCCTGTCATCATTTCCAACAGTGTTGTTTTGCCGGAGCCGTTGCGTCCCAGAATAGCCCAATGTTCGCCTGCTCGTATTTCTAGACTTACATCGTCCAAAATTTTATTTTCTTCCCGCTGTAATGTGATGTTTTTTATGGATATCATTTCATCACGCTCCTTATCCTGTTCAGCAAATGTTCCACAGATTCCATTTTGTAGATGATTTCAGGATATTCATTTTGACCATTAAACAGAAGAAGCGCAGGTACACTGGAAATCCGGTAATCCTGCACCAATTCAGGAATATAGTTAATATTGCTTTGAACTACTGTACCCCTGGGAAGCAAGTGCTCCGCTACCTCCAGCATGCGGCGGGCAGCCGTGCAGGTTCCACACATGGGAGTGTATACAAACCAAGCCAGCTTGCATCCCTCCCATATGGCACGGCGTGCCTCTTTTTGTCCTATTTCCCTCATCCTTCTGACTCTTTTCTGATCACGCGCATACGTTCCTCGGGAATTGGGCCGTTATGTACGCTTACTCCTTCTGGCTTGTGGGCATAAAGCAGCTCATACATGGTACGGCGACCTTCCGGACTGGAGGAATGCAAGTAAATTTCAGGCGGATATAATTGCTTACTAGCAATGACGGCAGCCACATCTTTTCCGGTGAGCTGGCCCGGACCCAAATCATAATCCAGCGATAGCACTGCGACCGGATACTCTTGAAGCAGCAACAAACACTCATGCGCGTCCCTTGCCAGTTTAAAGCCCGGAGGACAAGGCCGATAATCATCCATAAACAAATTCATAGGCTTCTCCTCCTTTTCCCACAGAAATAAGCTTACCAAGCCTCAAAATGATCCATGCTCTGTTAGGTGACTTACTGCCAGCTTTGAATCTGATGGATGTCTTCCCGATGTGTTCCATCAGCACCCGTTTCACTTTCCAAGACAACCGGAATGCCTCTTACTGGCTCCTGTTCTGTCATCCAGCGCATGCCCTCCAAACCGATGCAGCCCTGCCCAACACGCGCATGTCTGTCTTTTTTGGATCCATACGGGTATTTGGAATCGTTCAAATGAACTCCGCACAGGGCTGCCCAATAGCCGAGACGCTCCCCTTTTTCAATCAACGCCTCGTCCGCTCCACCGTTCCACAGTCCTGCTGCATATGCATGACAGGTGTCCAGGCAAAAGCCGATGTGGTCAGAATATTTGCACAGCTGGCGGATTTGTACCATTTCCTCCAGCGTGGTTCCCATCGGTCCGTGGTCCCCTGCCTGATTTTCAATTAGTATTTTGGCAGTTCCCTTCCAGCCCTCGAGCACATCATCAAGACAGCCAATAATATTTCGGTAGCCTTCTAATGGATCAGACGAATGCATATGCCCGAAGTGAATGACAATCCCTTGTGACCCGCAGGCTTCAGCAATATCCAGGTCGTTCCACAATGAAGCCACCGTCAGCGCATAAAGCTCCCGATCACGATCACTTCCAAGTGCCGGATTTACGGGATATGGCGAATGAGCAATCGATTGAAGCTGGTGCTTCGAGCAATAAGCTTTACAATCGGCAGCATCCTTGATACTCCATTCCTTCAGCCTAAGACTGCGGGGATTTTTCGGGAAATATTGAAAAGAACGCCCCCCTTGCTCTCGCGCACGCATAGCGGCTTTGGAAAAGCCACCACGCGTACTCACATGGGCACCGATAAGCAACTCAGGCGTCATGCTGGTGCACCGGACAATAAAATGCTTTTTTCCCTGCCAGCTCAACCTTTATAATAGTCCCGCCACTTGGGGATTTTTCACCTTCACGGTCATATACTCGGCACTGCCGGTCGAAGCCGCCTGTTAATGTGTCTCCTTCCATTAGGGGCATTTCTATATAACCGCCTTCCGCTGTAGCTTCACGAAGCACGGATTGCGTGGCATGGTACAGCTTTTCCACTTTTTCAGGTGACTGAACGATGTTTTGTACTTTGGAGTCCGGTGTAAATCCGGCGATATAAGCAATTTCATCCGAATAACAGTTGCCAATACCCGAAAAAATGTGTTGGTTCACGAGCGTTGTTTTCAAAATTCCTCGCCTTCCCTTTAGACGTTCTGTGAACTTTTCCAATGTCATGCGGCGGTCCAACGGGTCGGGTCCAAGATCTGACAAGGCCTCCTCTGTCTCCTTAGCCGTTAGCAAGTGAAGGTAGCCCAAGCGCAGCCCGATAAAATAGAGCTTCACTCCACTAAAATCCAATTCAATCTGAACCGTTCGGTTCGGACGCTGCTCTTCTGTTCCCAGATACAGCAACCCACCCAGCATCAGGTGCAGTATAAGCCGTCCTCCCGTATTTAGATGAAAAATCAAATGCTTGCCACGGCGTTCTAAATATACAACCGTCGCGCTGAGCAAATGCTTTTCAAATGTGTGCACGTCAGTATTAATGGATTTTTCACGATTAACCGTGACTCCAGTAATCGGAATGTCTAAAATTTGTTTTGACAATAGCATTCTGTAGTTTTCCATTTCAGGAAGTTCCGGCATATTAACATCTTTCCTTTCGTAGCTGCATAGCTTTTAATTCTCACGATTTATTAATGATATCAGTTATCATTTCAATTCTTCCTTGATCCAATCCTGCAGTTCATCCAGATTTTCAAATATCAGATCAGGTTTTACCCCTGCGGTACGCATATGTTCCTCTATATTGGCATGAGTCGTCACACCTGACAGTACCAGAGCAGTTTTACACCCTGCCGCGGCACCTGCAGCAATATCGGTAAGCATATTATCGCCCACAACCATAGCTTCATCCGCTCTAATATTCAAACGATCCAGCGCGTAGTTCATCAGCACGCTTGAAGGTTTGCCGATGACCACTGGTTTTACCTGTGAAGCCGCTTCAATCGCAGCGCCAATCGTTCCTGCCCCTGGCGTTAGCCCGTCATGAGAGGGCAATTGCAGATCCGGGTTTGTCAAAATAAACATGGCCCCTTCCCGAATCCAGCGCATGGCAGCAGCCAGTGTTTCATATGTAAATTGACGATCTATCCCCTGCACCACATAATCCGGATGTTCCTGAACAAGCTGTAGCCCAGCCTCTACAAGCGCCTGGCGTAATCCGGTTTCACCAATACAAAATACTCGGGCTCCCGGGCTTTGCTGTGCAACATATTGTGCAGCTGCCAATGCCGAAGTACATACTTCATGACCGCTCGCTTCAATTCCCATGCCCACCAAGTGCGCTGCCACCGATTCAGGTGTACGTGAAGCATTGTTTGTGACATACGCATAAGGTATCTGGTCTCTACGTAATTGGGATATGAACTGATCCGCCCCCTGGATCATCCGGTTTCCATGATACAGTGTACCATCCAGATCGATCAGTATCGATTTCATCGTAAACTCCTCCCCCACTTATTTAACCACCTTAATCATTCAGGTCATAAAATAAGTTGACATCTCCATTTCATCTTATCTATCTTAAGTCAAAATTGCATAGGAAGTCTATGAATTGCCGGTAAACCGTGCAAAATAGTGCCATCCCTCGCTAAAAAACACGTCGCTTTCATAAGGGATAAGCTTACATCCTCGTCGAAACCCATCGAAGGGATGATGCTTTCAAGGAGAATTCCCTGTATTTCCTCACACTGCTCAACATATAAAGTACTTCAAATTCGAAATATAGAAAATCAAATATAAAAGGCCTCTATATGTGGTAGCGCAGGGCTCATCCCCACCCAATTGAATGCTATTCGCGTCTCTTGTCGCATCCTGCGCTTTCCCGGAAAATAATTACGGGCGAAAAACAAAGGTACCGGAGCAAGCTCCGGCATCCTTGAATATATATCTGCTCTTCAAGCGTTAACTAACCGATATCGGGTACGGGTAACAGCACATGCTGCTCTGCAAGCAATGAATTGGGGAATACGCTTTTCGCTTCTTCCAGCAACGGCCCAAGCTGTTCCTGATCTTTATATCTGGAACTAAAATGCGTCATAATTAGCTGACCAGCGCCTGCAGCTTTTGCAGCTTCTGCCGCCTGAAGCGCCGTACTATGATGATACTCGTAAGCTGTATCCGCCAGCTCATGCTGAAAAGTCGCTTCATGAACGACAACGGTTGCATCTTGAGCCAGCATTACCGTATTCGGACAAGGCCGTGTATCACCAAGAATAGTAATGATGCGCCCTTTTTTCGGTGACCCCAAAACATCCTGAGGATGGAGAATCACTCCGCCTTCTACCTCCACGCTCTCTCCACGCTTTAATTTGCCGTAGATTGGGCCGGGCTTAATTCCGTATCGCTCCAGCAGCTCTTGGTTAAGCTTACCGGGCTTATCCATCTCTACAATTCGATAGCCGAAGCTGTCGATCCGGTGATCCAGCAGAGCTGATTCTACACGGAATTGCCCATCATCAAACAGCACTCCGCCCGTATGTTCCACCATATCCAGTTGGTAATTGATTCGAGATTGGCTGATCCCCAAAGACAGCTCAATGTATTGCTTGAGCCCTGGCGGTCCGTATACCGTTAGCGGTGCCGTACCTCCCTGGTATGCTCTGCTTGACAGCAGGCCCGGGAGACCAAAAAGATGATCTCCATGCAAATGGGTAATAAATATCTTTTCAAGCCTGCTCAGCTTGAGCGGCGAACGCAGTATCTCATGTTGAGTGCCTTCACCGCAATCGAACAACCACATGCTTCTTCGTTCTTCCAGCAAACGAAGCGCGATGGACGTTACATTCCGCTGAATCGTAGGCACCCCTGCATTCGTACCGAGAAAATAAAATTCCATAACTTTAACCTTCTTCCTGTTGACCAGCAAAAAACCTCCGAAGCTCGGAGGGTCTTTACTATCCCATCTGATAAAGGTGCTTAAACCTTTTCGACGTTAAAATACTGCGCCTGCGGGTGGCTGAACACCATGGCTGATACAGAAGCCTCCGGTTCCATCATAAACCCTTCCGTTAGCTCAACGCCAATATCCTCTGGTTTCAACAGCTGGAACAACGGTCCCTGATCCTCCAGATCCGGACAGGCCGGATAACCAAAGGATACCCGTATCCCCTGATATCTGGCACCATGCCGCTGCTTCATCGTCATATCGGCAGGATCCGGGAAGCCCCAGTTGTCCCTCATCATATGATGAACCCGCTCGGCCAGCCCCTCTGCCACTTCGAGCGCTACCGCTTGAAGCGCATGGGAGCGCAAGTAATCTCCTTGTTCCCTCCACTTGGTAGAGAGCTGCTGTATTCCATGACCGGCAGTCACAACCATAAAACCTACATAATCCATAACGCCAGACTCAACAGGCTTCAGAAAGTCAGCCAAGCAGAGATAAGGCTCTACTTGCTGACGCGGAAAGGTGAATGTGTGCAACACCTTGCTGATATCCGACGGATCATAGATCAGAACTTGATCTCCTTGTGATTGTGCCGGGAAGAAGTGATACATGGCATGTGCCTGGATAATTCCATCAGTAACGGCTTCAAACATAATGCTATCCACTGTATCCTTGAGCTGGGACGCTTTGGGATCGCCCTCTGCCAGCAGCTTCTCCACGTTCCCTCGCAAGCCAAGATGATGCCCCATCAGCATCTGCATATTTACATAAGGCAAAATGTAATTTAACGGATAGTTGCGCAGTACATGACGTTCTGTGTCCGGTGGAATATAGACTGGCAAATCCTGAGCAATGTCAGAGCGTACAGCCCGAGTAAGCTTGGGTAGCTGTTTGGTTTCCACGACGATTGCCGCTTCTGCCTCTCGTTCAGCTTCCATATCTGCTTCCATTTTTTTGCGCGACTCAGGGTCCATCAGCTTATTGGCAATATCCAGGCCATCCATCGCATCCTTCGCATAGGCTACCAGGCCATTATACTCAGGACGGATCCGGGTTTTAGTGAACTTACGCGTTAATGCCGCTCCGCCGACCATGATCGGAATATCAATATTGGCATTTTTCAAATCCTGGGCGGTCAGCACCATCTGTTGCGCCGATTTAACAAGCAAGCCGGATAAGCCGATTATATCGGCCTTTTCTTCACGATAAGCCTCGATAATACGTTCTGGTGGTACTTTTATACCCAGATTCACGATTTGGTAACCATTATTGGACAGAATAATCTCCACCAGATTTTTGCCAATGTCATGAACATCACCTTTAACCGTGGCCAGCAAAATCTTGCCTTTTACCGAGGATTCATTTTTCTCCATGAATGGTTCCAAATAAGCCACCGATGCCTTCATCACTTCAGCGCTTTGCAATACCTCAGCAACAATCAGCTCGTTGTTGTTAAACAGCCGTCCTACTTCTTCCATGCCTTTCATCAACGGGCCGTTAATAATCTCCAGTGGAGAATATTTTGCGAGCGCCTGCTCCAGATCTGGAATCAGTCCCTCCCTGCTCCCCTCTACTACATAAGAAGCCAGCCGTTCTTCGAGCGAAAGATTGGATACCTTTTCTTTTTTCTCTACTTTTTTGTTACGGAAAGCGACCACAAAAGCGGATAAAGTCTCGTCATTCGTTCTGTAAATCAGGTCTTCGGCAAGCTGCCGCTCATGCTCAGGAATCGATGCATAACGTTCCAGCTTTTCCGTGTTTACAATGGCATAGTCCAGACCCGCCTTGGTGCATTCGTACAAATAGACCGAATTGAGAACTTCACGCCCGGCTTCCGGCAAACCAAAGGATACGTTGCTTATACCCAGGATGGTATGAACCCCGGGAAGGGCTTCTTTAATAATTCGAATGCCCTCAATGGTCTCCTTCGCTGAACCGATGTACTGCTCGTCACCTGTACCAACTGGAAATACGAGTGTATCAAAAATAAGATCCTCCGGTGCCAGGCCATAGCGGTTTACCAGCAGATCATAAGAACGCTTGGCTACCTCCAGCTTATCCTCACGCGAAATAGCCTGACCGCGTTCATCAATCGTGCCGATTACAACAGCCGCACCGTACTTATGAATAAGCGGAGCCATTTTCTCAAACTTCTCTTCTCCATCCTCCAAATTAATAGAGTTAATAATCGCCTTGCCTTGCGAATATTGCAGCGCTTTATCTACGACTTTGATATCCGTAGTGTCAATTACCAGCGGCACTTTTATCTTGTTTACCACCAGCTTTAAAAATGCTTCCATATCCACCATTTCATCGCGGTCCGGGTCCTGTACACAAATATCTATGACATGCGCCCCGCTTTTTACTTGGGCACGGGCGATTTCGGAAGCCTCTTCATATTTGCCTTCCACGATCAAACGCTTGAATTTGCGGGAGCCCAGAACATTCGTTCGCTCACCGACCATATATGGACGATTGTCTTGTTCAATATATACAGGCTCAATGCCGGATACTGCAGGAGGATGATGACCTGTCAGCGGACGCGGCTCAAATTGGGCCATTTGCCTACTCATTACCCGAATATGCTCAGGTGTGGTACCACAGCACCCCCCTGCAATGTTGAGCCAGCCTTTTTCAGCGAATGCCGCCATCTTGCGTGCCAATGACTCTGGTGATTCATGGTATTGACCATTTTCATCAGGCAAGCCCGCATTTGGATAGCAGCTAATGGCGGCAGAGGACATTTCGGAAAGAGAACGAATATGATCCCGCATAAACTCCGGGCCTGTAGCACAGTTCAGACCAATCGATACCGGATGCAAATGTTCCAGTGATATACAAAAGGATTCGATATTTTGCCCTGCCAACGTCGTACCCATAGGCTCAATCGTGCCCGAAATCATTAGCGGAAGCTTCACACCCGTCTGCTCAAAAGCCTGCCGAATTCCGATGCTTCCCGCTTTGACATTAAGCGTATCCTGTGAAGTCTCCAATAAAAGTACGTCCACGCCGCCTTCAATAAGCGCCAAGGCCTGCTCCTGATAGCTCTCAATCAGTTCCTCAAACGTAACACCACCTGTTACAGACAACGTTTTCGTCGTCGGTCCCATCGCTCCTACAACAAAACGAGGCTTGTCCGCCGTATAGTATTTATCCACCGCATTGCGTGCCAGCTTGGCAGCGGCCAGATTAATCTCACGGGAGCGTTCAGGGATATCATAATCTGCCAAGACGACAGATGTAGCTCCAAACGTGTTTGTTTCAATGAGGTCCGCCCCGGCCTCCAAGTAGGCTTCATGAATCCCTTGAATGACATCCGGTCTCGTTAAGACCAGCATTTCGTTGCAGCCTTCCAGCTCTTCTCCGCCAAAATCTTCAGGGGAAAGGTTCTCTTGCTGAATCATGGTGCCCATAGCTCCGTCAAGAAGAAGAATTCTTCGTTGTAAAGCATCCTGCAAGCTCACTTTATCCAAAATCTCTTCACCCCCGCAAAACGTTAAATCCTAGTTTAGCAGAAACTGTATCATTTAGATAGATTGAAGTAAAAACATACGTTTTATGCACCTTGCTGCTTGACAGTCATCATGCTTATCCAATTAACAAATTTCAGTTTTGGAGAGAAGGTAAAATCTATTTTTGGGATTTAACATAGCCGCAAAGGCATTTTCATCATTAAAGATCCCAAAGAAATCGACTATTTTAATGTAGAGCTTTCACCGGGTGATGTGATTTCCGTGCCCGAAAATACCCCTCATTTCTTCACCTTAATGGAAAATCAAAAGATCGTTGCCGTCCGCTTGTTCATCGAGGAAATGGCTGAATTGCCGAGCGGTTTGAAGATCCTTCTTTTATGAAGGCATAATACGAGCTTTTCCTATTGTAGAAAAAGCAACTCCCTCTGCTCCAAGCACACCGAGCAAAGGGAGTTTTTGATACTTATTTTTCTGGAAAAAGCAATGAATTTTTTTCTTATGCGAACGATTGAATAATTGCGACCAATTCAGACAAATGCTTGATTTGGAATGCTGGAATGATTTCTGTAGTATTGGTTTTGGCGTTGCGATTCAGCCACACAGAGTGGACGCCTGCTGACAGAGCTCCCTGAATATCAGTAGTCAGCTTATCCCCTACCATTAAAACATGTTCAGGATTGATACCCAGGAGTCCGAGTGCATGCTGGAAAATGGACGGATCAGGCTTGCCTTTGCCAAATGAACCGGAAATGACAATGTGATCAAAAAAAGGAGCTAATTGAGGTACTCCATCCAGTTTTTCCTGCTGCAGATCAGGGGAACCATTGGTCAACAATAACAGCTTGTAATTCCCTTTCAGCTGTTCCAGAATCTCAAATGTTTCTTCATACACATGGGGACGTGCGCGTCTTTCAGCAGCGAATTGGGTGGCCAGCTTTTGCGCCAGCTCCTCATTATCTATTCCAAGCTGCTTAAGACCTCTGCGCCATGATTCTTTACGATAGACAGGTGCCAACTGTTCCAACTGGCGAAATTCAGGCTGTTCTCCTGCTGTAAAATTTGCCCATAACCCTTCAAATGGATTAATACCGATCATCTGAGTAAAACGGAAGGTCTCATAGGACTCATACAATGCCCGTGCTTCCCTGCGAACTGCTTCCTCTAGAGCCTTCGGATCAACGCCGGCTGCCCGGGAGCCTGTTTGACAGGCTGCACCAAATGCCTCTTCTACACTACGTTCATCCCATAAAAGCGTATCATCAAGATCAAACATTACCGCCTGAATGGCCATCTGAATTATCCACTCTCTTTCCACGTTATATGTATGCCCGTTCCGCATGTCTACGTCTCACAAGCATTCCAGTCCTTATGTCCCCTATTACGCAAGTAGCCGCAACGTGTCAAATGGTATATAACACCATGCGGCCTTACATCCAGAAATACAGGTTAATCAGTTATTTTTTCTCCACCTGTACCTGATTGGATAGCGCAAACTTCTCAAGTCGCTGTGCAATGGCATCCGTGTCATATCGTCCCAGTGATTTTGTTAAAATAAAGTTGCCGCCCTTGCCCTTTCTTACAATCGTTACGTAACCCTTTTCAATTTTGATAATTTTCATATCCTCAGCCGTCATTGGGCGTTCTCTGCCGCCTTTTAGCATATAAAGCGTGTCCTTCCCTACCTTCAAATAAGGACGACGAATGAAAAAGATCACAGCCAGCATCAAGTACAAGCCGAATACAAGCCAGTCCATTCCTCTCATACCGGTCTTGGTCAAAAAGTAACTCATAAGCATGTACAATACGGCAAGTCCAGCGAGCATAATAGGTGAAGTAATATTGCGACCGCGGAAAATTTCCATTGCAGAACCTGCACCACTAATGGTTTTCATGCCTTGTTTTTTGCGTGTGTTGTTTAGCTGCGCTGTGTTCTTGCGTACTTTTCTTTCAAATGATCGGGCCATCTCTCAATTCCCTTCCCATATATATTGCATCAAAACGATTGCCTGAAAGCCAAACTATATAGATACCGAAAAAGATATGCCGAAAATAAAGGCATACGGGCTAAGCAGCTTTAGCGAATCAGTGCTTCGGCCCGCGTTTTCCCTCCGGTGTGTCATCATCCACAAATTCGATCGTTTCAAGCTGTTGCCGAAAATTACGGCGAATATTGCCTAAATAAATTTCCCGAAGATTGGCGCGCTCTATCGTTTCTTCTTCTGTCAAGCCCTCGGATTTTGCTTTGCGCGCTAATTCATTGATGCGCTGTACCAAGCTGTCTATATCCAAATTGTGTCCCCTCCATAAAAGCAAAGATATAATACACTTTGACATGTAGAAAAGAGCTTGTCAAGGTTCCTGCATCACGCCCCTGACAAGCTCTAATCGTTATATCAGAAGTGCGGGAGTTTAAGCACCTGGCCTGCCTGCACTCCCCGATCTTCCGTCCATTGATCCGTACAATTCTTTCTATATATACACGTGTATCCATTTGTTCCGGTTTATACTTGAATGCAATCTGCCACAACGTATCCCCGGGTTATACGGTCAGCTTAGTTGCCTCTACCTTCGAAACTGAAGGTGCTGCGAAAACTGTAAGTACGCCTGCGCCTGCAATCCAAGCGACAATTACTACAATAAGAAGCTTAAGCAAAAGAGTATTGGTCATGATCTGCGTAAATCCCGGCTGTCTTTTCTTTTGAGCTTCCTACATCGTTTCCAAATTCATTGGGAAAATACTTTGATATGTGCTATATTTCAACATTGGCAGCATCCTCCAAACGTCTGTTCTTATATCCGTTCACAATATAACACGAACATTTGTTTTATTCAACAAAAAAGAGAACAAAGGTTCGCAAATATTTTTGCGCTACATTTAGAACTTATGTTTGTACGAACGGGGGTTCTATGTTATAATTTTCCCAAACGTTACTAAATGGGGTTGATACGGTATGTCTAAGATTTCGAGCCGCCAGCAGGCCATTCTTGAATTTATCCGCAATGAAGTGCGTCTAAAGGGCTACCCCCCTTCTGTACGCGAAATAGGCGAGGCTGTCGGATTGGCCTCCAGCTCTACGGTTCACGGTCATTTGGATCGTTTAGAGAAGAAAGGACTTATTCGCCGCGATCCTACGAAACCACGAGCCATTGAGCTACTTGGCCAAGATGAGGCGGATAATAGCAACTTGATAAATTACTCCATTAGTCGTGTTCCCGTCGTCGGCAAAGTAACTGCTGGTCTTCCTATTACAGCGACAGAAAATATTGAAGATTATTTCCCTCTTCCCCAACATTTTGTTGGTGAAGATAAAATATTTATGTTATCTGTTGTAGGCGAAAGCATGATTGAAGCTGGTATTGCTGACGGTGACTATGTTATCGTACGTCAGCAACAAACCGCCGATAATGGTGATATTGTTGTAGCCATGACAGATGAAGATGAAGCAACTGTTAAAACCTTCTACAAAGAAAAGGATCATATCCGGCTTCAGCCGGAAAACCCTGCCTTTGAACCACTTCGGCTGACACATGTCAGCATTTTGGGCAAGGTCGTTGGACTCTTCCGGGACTTTCACTGATTTTTTTCTTTCTTCCCCGTTATTCTATCCACTACTCCAAAACCGGCTGCCCCAGGCAAGCCGGTTTTATTTTATATGTACATATTTCAGCATATATACCCTTCTATATTCTAGATAAATATTGCATCTCGCTCTGTTTACTATATGTAACACCTTCCAAATATAAAGCCGGATTGAAGAGGATGGCGAGCATACGGTTTTTCATGAAATTTTAGAATCATAGGTATTCGCTTTTTCTGCTTTTAATAGATTTATGCTTATACATTACTAGTAGTATTGACATATATATAAGGTAGACCTAAGCAAAGGAGATGTTCCGATGATCAGAAATAAAGTCAAAACGTTTAAACATCGCATCGGGAAAAACAAATATCTGGTCGTTAAAATCTTTCAAGCTGCAGCCGCTGAAACAAGAGGCGGAAATGCTCTGGCAACCAATGCACTGAATATTAAGATTTCCAAGCGCAAACGCAGACATAAAAACCAATGAGACCCAACCGTACCTTCAATATCTTTTGAAGGGAGGTGAAATGATGAGAAGAAGACATTTTAAACGCATCTTAAGAAGAAGATTAAACATCCGGTCTAATCAAAGAGCAACTGCACGTGCCAGAGGTAATGCACTTGCTGTTAATCTGTTTAGTGTAAATGATAGCCAACGCAGACGTTAATCATCGTTTTCAGCGAAAAGTAGGAAGACTTCTTCCTACTTTTTTTATGCCATATCATGCACGTTGCCACAAGAGATTCCTTATGGAACTGCTCAGAGATACCGCCCCTTCAAAAGAAAATCCCTCGGCGCTTAGAGCGTCAAGGGATTCCACACTTTAGTATAGTGTGTAAATTAGTTCTTTTCTTTTTTCTTTAACTCTGCTGGTACTGGTTTAGCACCAAAAATTGTTTTTTCTGTTTTTGTAGATTCTTCGGCGTATTTACCCAATTTTACATTTAAAATTCTAGCCAATTTCATATCCATTTACGTTCACCTCCTTTCCATAAAGGCAGAATGCTGACAGACTGTACCGCCAAAGATAAGCATATTACTGGTGATTGTATAAAAAAATTCAACGCGCAAATAACAATACAGATCACTTTATAGTATTTATGATTTTTAGTCTTATTGATATAAATAAAATGATTAGGTGCATAAACAATAAATATGAGTAATGAGCAAACATTAGCAATAAAGATCACAAACAAGCTTAGGTTAATAAAAGGAATGGCTATACATAATATCGTTGTAAAAAAAACACAAATCGTAAGGTTGGAAAAATGAATTCCACCCGAGAATTTTCTAATTAGCATTAGACTTCCAAGAGCTAATAAAGAACCGAAAAAATGTCCGGTAAACCATCCTATAATTGAAACAAGAAATATCGCTGAAAATTCGGTAAGTTTTATTGCAAGCACATACTCCATTACCTCAACACTTGTGGGCCCGTCAGGATCAGCTTTCTTTATCGCTGCCGCGATACGCCTCGATACCGCTTCTAGCATCCTTATAATCCCCTTTCTCTGAGAAAAAATAAGATATGCCAAATGTAAATAATGAAATTGAAAGGAGTCCTATCGCATTAGAATTGTAAAGCATATATAGGGTTATCGAAATAGTTATAGCAGATATTAACACACCTACAATTAACATTTTATTTAATGATGAAAGGTAACTTTCTCCTTTCAAAAAAACATACGGAGGTTGTAAGATAAACGAGAACCCAAAATTATATTTGCTCATAACAAATGAAATCAAAAAGACAACAGCGGTAGAGAACAATTGAATAAAGTAAATGGGGAATCCATCCGTGTCGTGTATAACCTCAGGCCTGGCTATTCCAAACCAATTGGCAAATATAAATACAATTAGTTGTAAGTTAATATATACCGTCAACCCAGCTCCAGTTGCGAAGGCTGCCAAATGTGTTTTTACACCCAACCCAAATCTGAAAAATAAAATCATAAAAATATATTGTAATGGCAAATCTAGCTTTGGTATCCCGATAACTACACGCATCAAATAAGAGAATAAAGCGATAACTATTACATAAACAAGTATTCTTTTCCGGTATTCGAACAGAGGCAGCTTATAAAGCTTCAGAACCAAAGTAACAGATGCGAGGGCATCAAATACACCGAGCAGGACATACAACAAAGCAGATAACAAATGAAACACCATCCTCGAAACTAGGCTGCTATTATTGTATATTCAATTTTCGGCGTATGGCAATGCAATTAACCGTATTATTGGAAATTTTTGTGTTATATGTGAGATAAATATTTTTCTAAGCTGCAATTATAATATCCTCCAGCTTAATCCAGCTAGGACTTTCCTCACATGATAACCTTTATTCACGTCTAGCGGTGTTGATTACTGTTTCGATCACACAACCTATTTTCTACTACAAATATGTGACTGCTCATTACTGGACAGCACTGTAAAATTACTAGTGCACTTATGACAGGACCCTTATGGCAGTCTTGTCCCATCCATCAACCGTGAAACGTCTTTCGAATTCGCCACGGGCAGCAGGGACATCCAGGTCTTAGCCCTATGTCCATACTCTCAATCTGAACTACAGACTTCATGCGGACGTAGTACAGTTGAAGCCAGACGCAAAATGGATACAGTTGAGGAAACATTTTTTCGACTGCAAAAAAAATGATGTTATCTTATACCCAACATGCTTTTGTTATAATTACCAACAGAATAAACAAGACTAGGATAACCTGTAGAAGTCAAAACATTGTGACAAGGTTTCACACAATCCATTTATAATACCTCCCCGTTTTTATGATACGCTTTAGTGTATGTACAGAAGTCCGCTTAGACTCGGCACTTCGGCCGTTATACTATGATTTTACTTATACTGAGGTTACCTTCGAATAGAAAAACATCCATCTAATGCTTGCGATTATCATTGTTCCTTGAGCAATACCAGCCACTTTTACAATATCAGATATTTTTGTCTTCTCTATCCCATTTTGAATAAATACCTCTGTGGCGGCACACACGATCCGTTCTTTTTTGTCTTCGATAGAAATCTCCTCCGATCAAGTTGACTGAATGTCATTCAATCGATAGCCTTTCACTGATTTATTGGATCGTTACAGCGATGTTGTTATTTACTGAAATAGGTGATTTTGTAAAAGCTTATATGTATGATTTATGTTGATCACATCAAATATCCTCTGCCAACAAAGCCCAATAAGCGCAACAACGATCATAGCAGGAATCCCGCAAGTATTCGGTAAGAACTTAGTTAACCAAAAGAAAAGCGAATACTGTAGCTACTGCCAAATAGCCTATGCGCTCATTGGGTTCAATTTTTTACCATCCAATTGACTCAGGTAAAGTGGTATGATCCCACAATTTTTTTCACAGGATTAAACCCAACATGCTTTAGTGATGATAACCAAGAGAATAAAGAGCACCAAAATTGCCGCTGTAGAAGTCCACACACCGCGAGTACCTTCATATTCACCCATGGCTCTAACCTCCTTTATTTGTGGTACATTTTATTATATGTATAAATACGTTCTGTGACAGGGCATGCAGGTAAACAAAAAACACCCCACCGGCTCTGAAGTGCACCCCTTAGAATAGACATTGGAACAAACACATCAGAAAAAAACATTTACTGCTAATTTTGGAGCCAGTTCCTTTAAACATCCGATTCCGGAAGGGTTTTTGCTTTACCAAGATTCAGGTACATCTACAACATCTGGTTCGTCTGAGTTAACGGAACCAGCACAACTTACAGGCGACCGCACCATTCTGACTGTAACGATGGACACAGGACTTATTAAAGAATTCCCATTTGAGTAAAAAAGAACTGAATGTCTTCATTACTTGGTATAACGCAAAAGATGCTGGTAGAGACGCTTCATTCTTTGCCATGATAAACACAATAACAACGAAGGACTCCACACTGGTTACATACCAGTTGAGTCCTTTTTCACATCTACTCTAAATTCAAAACGATCAACGAAAAAGCATTGTCGACCATAAGGTTAGCAGAGCTTTTGATTTAGAATCCCCCAATGGTAACTTGAGGCTGAATGTTATGGTGGTTAAAAACTTGATCAGGCACATTAACAATAAACAAAAAGCTAGCCGCTATGAGCAGCAGTACCGTTTTTTTCAACATTCTTCATCCACACCTTTTCAATAAGATTTAGGAATTCTGCTTTGGTTTCTGGAACCGCATAATCCTTAAAATGTAAAAACAGACCCATACAATTTATAAAGTATGTCTCATTATTTAGTGTATGATAACTTACCATTGAATACATCAAATGTTTAAAACCATCATTGTACACACCCCGATGTAAATAATAATACGCTAACTCGTAACCAAACCACGCGATATAGTCCGGTATCACCTGTTGCGTATACATATCATCTGATGATGGTTGCTGTGAAAAAGACGCAATCTCTGTTTCAAATCGTTTGAGTATATCGTCTACATCTATGCTATATTGGTTTGCTGCAATTATAACATTCAACAATTTTGAGATTTGTTCATTTGAGGCTACTGTTTCGGCAATGTATTCAACATAATCATGTAGCACACTTATATCTCCCGATAAAAGCTTATATACGTAAGTATTACCTTCTGCCCAACTTTTGAACAAGTTAACCCAGTGTTGAGTATCGTCGTCAGTCTCCAAGACCCAATCTAAATCAGCATAGGCGTATGTATATTGTAGGGCTTGCTGATAATCGCCTTGAGCTTCACATACACTGCCACACAATAAGTCAGCATAAGCAATGTATCCAAATAATGGGCCTCTTGTTTTCTTTTCTTTCGTTCCCTCCTTGCGTTTCTCGTTATGGATGAACGAATATTGGATCTCTGCTTTTCCTCTCATTTTCCTTGCCATTTCGTCAACCTTGTCCCACTTTCGCAAAGACCTATATACGTTAGCCAAATCCTTCAATGCATCAAGTTGGTCAATTTCATCCAGGCGCTCAACAAAAACTTCAAATACCGTTGCTACTCTAAGATTTTGTCTTTGATCGTCTCCAACCTGAATCGTGAATATACGATATTGACAGAGTGCCAAGCGTTCAGAGTGCTGATATTTCTCAACTTCTGCCACGTTCTCATAGAGTATCAATGCCGCTTCATGTTGACCCTGCGCGAATAGGTCTTCCGCAATTTCAAATAGTTTTGATGAATAGAGTGGATTGTCCATAATGACTCCCACCACTTTGCGGATCGTATCCAGCTTGTTCAATTCTACACAGCGATGCAAAAATGGCTCGATTCGTCTCATATTTGGAGGATGGTCGATGATGAAGTTTTCTATAAACAAGTCGTAAAAATGACCTTCTGGTAAGTCCATAGCCTCAGTAATTTGGTCAAGTTGGTTAATGGATATAGGCTTATTTCCTGATACAATGGCACTTACTGCTCCCCTATTTATGCCTGCAATTTTCCCGAATCGTGCTAAGTTCAAACCTTCTTGTTGGAGGTATCTGTCTAATTCTGCCCGAATCGTAGGTGTATGCTTCATGTCATATCCACCCTTCATACAGAAATTCCAAAACTTTTATATTATTGTATTCTATTTTTGTCCATAATTTAACAGTTGTCAATACTTTTGAAATTTATACCCATGCAATATTCAAATGAATTATATATTTTGTGTATATTGTCGAACCAAGTAGGATAAGCAGTACCAAAGAACCATTTTCCAAAACCTTTATATATTTATACAGACATTTCCTTTTTATATGGTATAATGGTTTAGCAGCATGGATATGCACCAGTATACTAATTTAAAGGAAAAGGACGTGTTGTTTTTGTTAAAGTTTAAAAACACAGCAATTATCCTTACAGGTGTATTAGCTATTAGCGCTTACCGCAGTAGCTCCGCTGGCTGCTTCTGCACAATCAATCGAATCCTCCATTGAACAAACTACCTCCAATTCACAGGCAACCGAGATTAATACGCCACAAGACTACATTAATTGGCTCAAAGGACAGTCCGATGCCGAAGACGCTGCACAGAAGTTTTCTGATCTGTCTCAAGCGGATCAAGAAAAGTTTGTCCAATACATTAATAATCCTGAAATCAATAAGTCAATGATGAACGCAATCGCTACGAGCAAAGGGGACAAGATATCGCTAAATGGGGGAGACATAACAGTGAGAACGGAGAATACTGTTGACCTTAGCAGGGTAGTGTCTCCCCAAGCGAAAGATTATGCCGTACATCAACGTGCAATTTCTACGATTATGGGTATTGAAGTTGTACACATAACGGAAAGAGTCGAATATCGTGTTGAGGGAACACCATCCAATCGGCGAGTTACGGAAGTGCTTAATGGCGGTGGTGTACTAGACAAGTATTTGATTCCAATGGGCAGAATGGACATAAAGGATGACAAGGGGTACGTTAATTCAAGTGGTCTTGCGACACAAAGATCAGTCTTCACCACCTCCTTTGTTCACCCTAAGTTTGGTCTAGTACTAGCCACCAATAGCTTTACGGTATACGGCAACAAATACGGATCACTTGAAGATTGGGTGTTTAATTAATAAGAAATGAAAAAGAAAATATTAAGCATAATTGGAATTATAGTGGGTGTCCTTCTTGTCTTCTATTTACTGAATTTATGGGCAGCTAGCGGTTTACATGTACCTCAATAACCGCTGGCAAGTCATTGTGTATAGGTTGATAAGTTTAGGGAGTGATTGAGTGAATGTCTATTTATTTGTTGTCCTTGTTTTAATCCTTGCTGGCGGATTGCTGTTTAACATCTTCAAGAAAAGTAGAGGAGGGGACAGCAAAGCTCCAGATATAGTAACAATTGTAGGACTTCTTGTTGCAGTCGTTATCGGTATCGTCCCTGTATTCCTTAGTGGGCTACAGGCATGGACGTGGCATACAACAGTCCTGATTGTTGGATGTGCGTTAGTCATTGGTCGCATCCTATATAGCTGGAGAAAAAGCAGCCAATCAAAAAACGGCTGAGTTTGACTTCATAAGCAACTAAACCAGAAGTTGAATAATTGGTTTGTTACTAATGTCGGACCGTAACCTTGACTGCATTATTAGTTACATTTACAATTAAAGCGAGTTGCCATATCCAGCGTAAAAATGCAGAAGCCTTCCTTTAGGCTTTTATATTACATATCAATCAAATCTAAATCCCAAACAATCTTCAAAATACCCTACCAGCCGAAGCCGATAGGGTAATCACTCATTCTTAAGCAGCTTTATCCTCTTTCGTCGTCCCTGGTCGATCCTTAAACGCCAGTTCAAACAGCCCTGTCGCTGAAAGCCCGGCCAGTCCACCAGCCCACAGACGCAAGGTAGTATCCAAATCAGTAAACGGTGAAGCCACCCAACCAATCAGCAGGCCGATTACTACACCCACAGCAGGCACTACATTTACAGGCAAATTAATTGTCTTCTTCACCAGTTGCACCAAAGAAATAACTACCACCGCCAAAACCGAAGCAAAGGCTAAAACTTGATTCATGATCTCCATAATTACTTATCCCCCTTGAGAATGTTTTTACGTAAACGACTAAGAGCAGCAGCAGCCTCTTCCCGGGTAATCGGTGCGCCCGGACGGGTTCCATCAAAATATCCGTTTTCGGTCATCTCAGCCCATACATCCGCCGCCCACGGGCTGACCTTGTTAATGTCTCTTTGCTTTTCTATCACTGTACTTTCCCCCTTCTTATTGAACTGCGTCCGAAGTTCGTCCACTGTACCATTAAACTCGTTTAAATCGACTGGCCCGGCAATACCTGACACCTTGCGTGTACCACTTGGAAGCATCCCACCAGTGCTGCCGTCGCTGTACTGCCAAAAGTCCCAGCTTGTCCAGCCGGATGCATCCGGTGGAACCTGCGAGGCGCTATAACGCGCAATCCATAACGAATAATCTGACAAACCAGTAAAATTACCGATGAATGATGGGTAGGTGTACACAATAGGCCGAACACCAGTAAGGCGCTCTACTTCCTGCAAAAACGCTTTGGCTACGACTGTAATCGCCGCTTTACTCAGGCCGGACTGATTGGACTCATAATCCATAACAGGCGGCAAATCGAAAGCCTGCATGCCTCCAGCGTCCTTCATTGCACTTACAAAGTTTGTTGCTTCCTGTCGGGCCGCTTCCGGTGTAGTTGCTGAATCGTCCACATAATGGTATGCACCTATCAGCAGACTAGCTGCTTTTGCGTCCCTAACAAATTGTAGAAACGTCTTGGAGCGAAATGACTTGCCCTGTGTTGCCTTTATAAAAACAAATGATATGCCGTCAGCAGCCACCTTTTTAAAATCAATAGCGCCTTGATGATGTGATACGTCGATTCCCTGGGCGTTACCTTGTTCCCTTGCCTGCATCCTCTTTCTCCCCTTTCTGATTGCCGCCTTTGCTTTTTAAAACTTCTAACGCCTGGCGGATAATTGGCGGAATCGGCGCACCCACCCTATTCCCGTTTTCCACAATTGAAAGCAATTCGTTAGACAGATAGAAGTAGGCCACCGTGTCTCGAAACAAATGGCTATCTCCCAAAATGCCGTCCACAATGTGACCAACGGCTACCATCGCAAAGATAAAAACCTTGCGGGAAATACCAATAAGACCAATTTTGCTTTTTAAACCAGGCCCCATTCCCCTTCTACCCTCTACCCACGCTGCAAAAAGTCCAGTCACATAATCAATGATTGTAAATGTAAGGAGTGCAGCTAGAGCAAAGGACCATCCTCCAAAAAGATACGTTACTGCGCTTCCACCAAAAGCAGCGCCAAATTTATAAAACTCCGACTTGTCCACTTGTCTCCCCCTTTTCTTTTCACTCAATATAAGGTGGAAAGCCATAAAAATAGCGCACTCAGATGAACCACGCTCAGAATCTTTCTAAAATCTGAGTCTTCAATTACTTTTTTTCGTAGACTAAAAAAAGTTATAGACTGGGCGTCAGGCGAATACACCACTCATCAAATCATTACCGAATCTTCATCCTGTGATTTAATTCTCCCAATATCATAGTAATGAAGGATGGTACAGATATCAGAGCAGCGAGTATACGTCCGGTTCTCTGCGGAGGCGGACGCCGCAGAATTAACAGCCATGTAGAAACGTAATCGGGAGTTGTTTGAGAAACTTTCGCCAAGCAATCTAGAGGAGCACTGTACGGAGGAGCATCAACTCCAAGCAATAATAAATAGTAAGACTGACAGGGAAGCGGATAAGAAATATCGCTTTGTGGTGTGCAACAAGGATAACGGTCAAATTATTGGTGATGTTAATCTGTTTTTTGTCGAGAGAGGGCCTCTTCAGAGCTGTATGATTGGATACAGCTTAGATCAGGCTTATAACGGTGGCTATATGACGGAGGCCGTGAAGCAGGTGGTTCGCTACGCTTTCGATGAGTAAAGTTTCACCGGATCGTTGGGGAGGTCTCTCCTCGGAATCCAGGATCAATCCGCGTGCTCGAAAAGGCTGACTTTCACAAAGAAGGCATCTCTCGAAGCAACGTAAAGATCAACGGAAAGTGGGAGGATCACCAAGTTTTGGCGATTATAAATCCATCAGGGGATATCTATAGTTTTCCAAAGTGAAAATAATCGTCAACTAACGGGAAACGTTAGTGGATCGGCTACACTTAGTTGGACAATAAAAATGAGGGCTTGTAGAATAAACTATCCTGTTAAGGGAGCGGATCTCTACAATGCCAAAACAACAACGGCGAACCTATCAGCAGTGTGCGGCGTCCTACAAATGGCAAGAAGTACGTTCTACTATGAAGCCAGGGAACGGGTCGATGAAGACGATATGACCGAAGCGGTTGTGGATATCTTCCAAAAGCCTACGGCACACGCAAGATCAAGGTCATGCTCCATGAACGCGGATTCGTGGTATCCAGACGCCGAATTGGCCGGATCATGAAAGAACAAGGACTGGCTTCCACGTACACGGTGGCACAGTATAAGCCACACAAAGCCGCATT
>NZ_JAFFQR010000105.1:174893-179502 GCF_020736845.1 Paenibacillus farraposensis | reverse complement strand
TACAGCCAACATCCTGAATCGTAAATTTGACCAAACCGAAACCAGGCGCTTCGTTGTCAGCGACCTGACCTATGTGAAGGTTCAGCACCAGTGGCACTACATTTGGGTACTCGTTGACCTGTTCAATCGAGAGATGATCGGTCATAGTGCAGGTCCGAATAAGGACGCTGCTCTGATTTCTCGCGCCTTTGCCACAGTACAGGGTGATCTGCATCAAATTCAGTGGTTTCATACAGACCGTGGCAGTGAATTTAAAAATGAAAAGATGAACGAGCTTCTGGAAACTTTTAAGATCGGTCGTTCACTGAGCATGAAAGGCTGTCCCTATGACAATGCCGTAGCGGAAGCCACCTACAAGGTCATGAAAACCGAGTTCGTAAACCAGATGGAATTTCAGAGCCTTCATCATTTGGAGATCGAACTATAAGATTACGTCAACTGGTTTAATAAGCATCGCATTCACGGAACACTGGGATACATGGCACCTGTTCAGTACCGCCAAGAGGCCCTTAAAAAAGCTGTCTGATTTACTGTTGACAATCCATTATCTTAATTATATAGCGGTGTATTGCGTAAGCAAGAGGAATTACAAATTTACGGGCATAATATCCTCCAGCTTAACCCAACTATAATTATCTTCCCCGCGAGACAGCTTCACTTCACATCTAGCAGTGTTTACGGAAGTGACCACGCCTGTCATAGTTATATCGTCAAACGGATCAAATACGGTAACAGTGACCTCCGTACGACGATTGTAAGAGTCTATAAGCGCCCTCTCGATCAAGTGCGTTTCCTGCTCGTCCAGCTCTGGCTTTCTACGCCGCTGTTCTTCTCTCATTAGGCGCAATATACCCTCTCTATGTTCTGGTATGATAATGCGGCTGCTTTCCCAAAACCCATTGCCCGCTAACTTTTTTGACATGTATGTAGCCTCCTGATGTGTTATGTAGAAATTATATAGCGAACATACGTTCTATACAATAGTTTTATTCTCCGCTTCTAAATACGTGTAATTTATACGTTGACACGTATTTAATATACGTGTAAAATAATAAATGTAAGGAGGGTAGTCATTTAAAATCATACAGTTCGAGAGAATTAATCAAACTGTTAGAAGAGGACGGATGGTACATAATAGGGGTACATGGCAGTCACCATTACTTCAAGCATCCGACAAAAATCGGTAAGGTTACCGTTCCACATCCTAAGAAAAGCTTTCCTCCGAAGACACAAGCAAGTATCTTAAAAACGGCGGGGATTAAGGGCTGAACAGCCCTCCCCAAAGGAGGTTAATTATAGTGAGTAAAAAAGATGTTTATCGCTACTGGGCATTGCTCGACCACGCTGAGGATGGTATATCTGTTCGTTTTCCAGATCTCCCTGGTTGCCTTACATTTGGAGACACTGCCGAAGAAGCGTATGCTGCAGCTCGTGAAGCGTTGGAGGGTTTTATGTATGTTATGGAACAAGACACCGATCCTATTCCTGATCCCTCCCCGCTTGATGTTATTTTGGCACAACGAGAAGCGACAGAGGCTGCGTGTGACGTTCAAGTCTATATGCCTGTAGTTCGAGAGGCTATGGAGAGTAAGGCCGTTAAAAAGACACTGACTGTCCCTAAATGGCTTAATGATCAAGCGGAACAGCAACACCTTAATTTCTCTCAGGTGCTACAGGAAGGATTGAAGCGGAGTCTCGGTATTAATCCTTTAGAAAAGAGGTAACACGCCTTTACATTTGGGGGGATTAATTATGAAATACGGCCCTCGCAAACCCATCCTAAACAAGCGTATAACAGTTCGTACCAGCCTCAAACGGCAGATTGTACACCGCTCTGGGTTAAAGATGCCTTGGGGCTGGGAATGGATACGCGATCCACGTAAGGCGGCTTACAATAAGGTATATAATCGGTCAACGTTTGATATATTTAAAGTGCTTGGTAAATTGTTTAAATAGGAAGGTGCGGTTATGGGACCCTACAATTTAGAGTTAACACCTTGGGAAATGCTCATATCGCGGGACGATATGCAAGAGCGTTTAAAATATAATCGTGGTTTCGTTCCTGAAGAACTGGCTATATGGCAAAAAATCGAGGCTCTACACGAACAGTTGAAACAAGATGAAGCTAACTACAAAAAGACAGAATCAAAAGATATAGAACCAATATAATTTTAAAAAAAAGCTCTGCCGACCATAAGGTTAGCAGAGCTTTTAGTTTAAGAAAAATCTACACCATTCATCTTATTGTTGAATAACCTATAAAAGTAACATTAAAGCTTTAGTAATCCACCAGGCAGCAGTTTCATTCCCAGTTACTTGCAAAGCTCCTGCATATATTGCATCTTCAATAGCTCCGGTAAAGTTATCAACAACGCCAAGAATCTGCAAGAAACCCTCTACTCCAATAAAAGCTTTAACCGAAGCTGGAAGTTTATCAAATCCTGCTTTTAAAGCTTTTACTGCCCAACTCAATTTCCCTTGTGTTTGATACTCTCCACGGTCTTCTTTATTTTGAATGGCTTTAATAAAATCATTTTTTTCCTGCTCAGATAAATTGAAATATTCGGCGATACCTTCGATATCTTGTAATTCAGATTTATTAAGAGAACCCTTAGCACTACTTGAAACACTACTAGAGTCTGTAGAAGGCAATGCGTACATTGAGGCTGGTACCGCAATCACACCTGATAGTAAAGTTGCGGCCATTAGTGAGGTTATCCATACTTTTTTCATCACTTCAGCTCCTCATTGTTTTTTATATGCATTTACCATTGATGTAATAGTTGTACTATTTATGGTAAACTATAGTCGATTTTGTTGCAAGTTCTATTTTGAATAATTATTTTTTAGGAGGTATTTGATGAAAAAAATTTGGAGATTTATCATCGCGCTGCTCATCGGCAATATTATCGGGAATCTAACTTACGGGAGGCTAGAATTTTTTCAATATAACACAGGAACTGGATTTTTCACATTAGAAAATCTCATTAAGTTTATTATCGACTATGGTCTGGCTGTGATTATTGCATTAATCATATACATCTTCATTGGAAAAGTTTTTACGAGAAGTGATCAGGAATAAATTAAAAGGACTCCATACCGGTCACATACCAGCGGAGTCCTTTTTTACATCTACTCTAAATTCAAAATGGTTAACGAAAAAAGCCCAGCCGACCAATTAAGGTTAGCGGGGCTTTTTGTTTTATTTAGAGTATTCACTTACTTCAAACGTCAGGATACGATCATACAGCATGTAGTCCTTACGGCTACTGAATGGTCCTTTATTGTTATCGTGTTTATTAATGGCATATGAAGCCGATCCAGAACCGGCCTGCTTGCCTTCGTACCATGAGATAAAATCATTGACCTCTTTCATGCTTAGGTCAAACTCTTTCTCCAAGCCGGTTGTCATGGTGACTACCAAAATTGCACGGTCACCAGAAGGTTGCTCAGGGTCAGTTTGACCGCCCCCTCCTTGTGGAGTGGCAGACGCTTCATTAGAAATAACCGTCTCGACTCCATTAAAAATAGCTACTACTTGAAAATAGTAAGTCGTCCCGTTCGTCAAATTTGGAATGACATAGTTACCAGCCGCGTCTTTTTCTACAGAAATTGAATCTGTATATTTATTGGGTTGGGTTCCATAATTAATTTTGTAGTTCGTAGCTTCTTTAATTGTATTCCAGTTCAATTTAGCAGATGCATTCTGTGGCTGACCTGTAAGATTTATCGTCTCGAATGTCCCCAAGGTGACTTCGCCTATAGCTAGCCAAGATTCACCGCCATCACCATCAATCCTTATAGCCTCATAAATTCCCTCCTTAACTTTAATAGGTGGAGGTGTAGTAAATGTAGATTTTAAAGCTTGAGTTATTTGTCCACTTATTGGCTCCCATTTTCCATCTGTCAGTCCATAAATAGTGTATGAAACTGTCCTTACTGGCTGTGAGTTAGTGGTAATGTGGACAAAATTAAATTTTACCGGATTAGGGAAGGTTAATTCGATATTCCCTTTGAATGTACCTGCATTCCAGTAATTTTCCATTGATCCATCAATTGAATTTTTTGCTGCATATTGAGCCGTATATTCACTACTTGCTTTAACAGTAGTTCCTTCTGGTGGTGAGAATCCAAGCATCCCCTCTACAGTTTTGTTGAGCATTGACGCATGTATTATAGATGGCAGTAATACAGTACTAAAGAGTAAAAAAAACAAAATAGTAGAGATTATTTTTTTAGACACAATTTTACCCTCCTGCGACTATAGAGTCTATTTGTAAGAGTACTCTAATTTGAGTATTCACTCACTTCGAATGTCAAAATCCGATCATACAACATGTAATCCTTACGGCTACTAAATGGTCCTTTGTTATTATTGTGTTTATTGATTGCATAGGATGCGGTTCCAGATCCGGCTTGTTTTGTTTCGTACCAGGAAACGAAATCGTTCACCTCTTTAATGCTCAGATCAAATTCTTTCTCCAAACCCGTTGTCATCGTGACCTTTAGAATGGCACGCTCTCCGCTTGGAACCGGTTCATTTGTCCCTGGATTAGGAGTGGATCCTCCTGAATTAGGAGTGCATGCTTCTGAGTTAGGAGTGGAGCTA
>NZ_JAFFQR010000105.1:166361-174773 GCF_020736845.1 Paenibacillus farraposensis | reverse complement strand
TCTTATATGAATTAGAATTAGAAAAAGAGAATTTTTTGGGAGTGTTATCTACCCATCCAGTGATATTTGATTGAGTGTCCAGCACATTCCAAGTAACCCCATCATTTGAGCCTTCGAAAGTCCAATCTTTAGGGGCTCGGTCAGTTGCCGTATTCTGTGGATATATAACATATTGGCCTATTACGATAGGATTAGGAAAGTCATATCTTAGCCAAGCAGCAGTTGTACTTGATGTCCACGAACTAGCTATAGTCGTAAAATTTTTGTCGAAAGCCTCAGATGCATATGAATATTCATTACTTGCACTTGCCACTCCGGAAGATGCTACTGAATTAGAAGTGCATGCTCCTGTGTTAGGAGTGGAGCTCGATACTTTAGACATCATCTCTAATTCGCTAAGGGCTAGATACTGACTTCCATTGTTAGCTGTAATATTAATTCTATAATTCTTATATGAATTAGAATTAGAAAAAGAGAATTTTTTGGGAGTGTTATCTACCCATCCAGTGATATTTGACTGAGTGTCTAGCACATTCCAAGTAACCCCATCATTTGAGCCTTCGAAAGTCCAATCTTTAGGGGCTCGGTCAGTTGCTGTCGTCTGTGGATATATAACATATTGCTCAATAACTACAGGGTTGGAAAAGTCATATCTTAGCCAAGCAGCAGTTGCACTTGATGTCCACGCGCTAGAAATAGTAGCAAAATCTCCGTCGAAAGCTCTATTTGCATCTGAAAATTCATTACTTGTGCTTACTACTCCAGATGGCGAAGTGTTAGTTATCATTTTTGGAATTAAATTTCCTGAATACTCTGCTTCGGCTGCAAAAACATTCGATAAGGGAAGAGATAAAAGAACTAGAAATAAAATGGTTATACATGCTTTTTTCATTAAGATAATCCTCCAATATGTTTAATAGAACTAAGAATAATTTAATTGAGGAATTGTGTCTAAACATAAACTTGCTGATCTATAAATATAATCCACATATTTTCATATTTACTCTTTATTGGATATAAAAAAGACTCCATCTGGCTAAATACCAGTGGAGTCCTTTTTCACATCTACTCTAAATACAAAACGATCAACGAAAAAACATTGCCGACCATAAGGCTAGCAGAGTTTTTTATGTGGAGTCTATTAAATAACTCTTTCTACTGTTAACAGTTTACGTTGTCTTATTACATTGATTGTATCTCCAACAACAATAATCCCATACTCACTTTCATCTACTTCTATCTCTTCTCTTTCCCCATTTTCATACTCACAAGTAAAAAAATAATCCTCTGAAGGTGAATCATTTTCTAATCTAACACGTTTATCAAGAACTATTGCTCGACGAATTACTTTCGGTGCTCTTCTATCCCGCCTAGCCGATATCCAAAGCGAGAAGAACATAATAAAAAGCACAGCTACAAAACCCACTAAGACCATAACTAGAATCCCCGCCTTTTTTACAACTCATTGCGTATATTATATCGGGGTAACTAAGGCATATATTTACATCTGTATAAAGCACTACATACTTACTCTAAACTCAAACTGCCCTCACATATAATACTTTCCTGATATTTTAACTGACTCAGGCGAAAATCTTTCAATTGCTCCTCCATAGTCCACTACCGTTGCCAGTTCCTCGCTCAACGGCTGTACCACATATACTCTTACCTGGTTTAATGATGCTGCAAATAGTTCAACATCCGATTTCAACACTTTATATGTATGGTTCATGCTGATCACCTCAGCCATAAGTATTCGGTGAATAGTTTGAGAAATCCTTCAATAAAATAACCCCGGAGTAATCCGGGTTTTAATATTCTCTAAAATATTGTTCCGCATCTCCTGTAGGCATGATCATCTTTTGATCACGGTCCCAGCCTTCTAAATATGACGATATTTTGAGTTTAATATCGTTTATATGGGATATAGGAATCTATCTGTTAGGTAATAGTTTCTTTTTGCTGTTAATAGATTCATGCTTATACATCGCTATCGCCACTGACATATAAATAAAGTATACCTTAGCAAGGGGGGATGCAGATGATCAAAACAAGAGTAAAAACGTTCAAACATCGTGTCGGTAAAAACAAATTCTTGGTCGTTAAAATTTTTCAGGCTGCAAATGCCAGAACAAGAAATGGTAATGCGCTGGCAACCAATGCACTGAACATCAAAATATCCAAACGCAAAAAGCACCACTAAGACCATCCGCACCTTCATTTCCTATGAAGGGAGGTGATTTCCATGAGTAGAAGAAGACACCATGTAAAAAGAAATAGCATTTCGATCCGGTCAAATCAAAAAGCGTCTGCACGTGCACAAGGCAATGCGCTGGCTGCTAATCTGTTCAACGTAAATGTTAAAAAGAGAAAACACTAATGTTTTCAGCGGGGTAAAGGCATTGCTCCCTTTCATATCTTTTAGCAACAGTCTTTACGAAAAGAGCCTAAAAATATTCCCCAGCCGACCATTTAAGGTTGGCTGGGCTTTTTGTTATTCGAGTGTTTAGTTCTTTTCACAAAATTAAACCCAAAGTGATTTAGTAATGATAACCAACAGGATAAAGAGCACCAAAATTGCAGCTGTAGAAGTCCCCATACCGCCGCCATATGCGCCTGTGCCTGCACCTTCATATGCACCCATGGCTTTAACCTCCTTTATTTGTGGTACATTTTAATATATGTATAAATACGTTCTATGACAGGGCATATTGGTAGACAAAACAAAGGCTCATATCGGATAAACCGGTAGAGCCTAAAAATCTTTATAAAAGAATTAATGTCAACATAATTACCAACAAAATAAACAGTGCCAAGATAACACTTATCGACGTCCAAACTTTCCCGTCAGTATTTCCGCAACCTCTTTCAGTCCCCCTCACACGTAACGCCTCCCTTGTTTACTCCACAGGTTATGCGAGGCATTGTTTAGGGAATGGACTTCTAGGTAAACAAAAACACCCCACCAGCTTAGCCAGTAGGGTGTCACCGATGCTTTCGGATTGCACAACGGTGCTTCCGTATGTGTTGTTACAGTGTAATTCATTTGGTCTATATTGTAAATATATATAGAAAGAATTTCCTAGGCCTGATAAACTATATCAAAAACATTGTAATCTTTAGATATAAAAAAGATTGATTGTTTGAGAAAGGAACTGCAAATATGAACGGTTTATCACTTACTACAATAGTTGGAATTTTTGGTGCTGTTGTTGGAGGAGCTTTAGGAATTTATATCAGTTCGTATACTGATATAGTATGGCTAAGTTACATTATAAGATTGTCACTCGCTGCCCTGTTCGGCTCTCTTTTTTCTTTTCTTGGTTGGTACCTAAATAAAGAGGGCCTTTTAGTTAACATATTTCAACTTATAAATTTATTAGTAGGCCTATTATTATTCTATTTATTATTTTGTGTAGTTTCTTTTATAGTGTTGTCTTTTACACCTTTCTCTAAAGAACTTATAAATGCCTATGGAACCTATGTTCCAATTCCCTTGTCCTTTTTAGCAATAATAATATATATAAAAAAGAAAAAAATTAATTTCAAAAAGTCGTATGATACAACAGAAGACGATATATATTATTAAAAAAGCTACCCTACCAGCAAAAGCGGTAGGGTATTTGCTTAAACCTTACTCCGTAGTTACAGGCGTTTGAACAGCTTCTATCGGCGCTGAAATAGGCCCAGGTTCAGATTGCACCTGAACAGAAACAGTATTTAGTACCGCTTTTGTTTTGGCCTTATACTCCAAATATGCCTTCTCAATCGCGGCTTGAAGCTCTACGACCGACACTGTAATGCCTTGTTCGGCAAGTCTCAGCGTGTAAAGCTTCTTGAAGCTTACGCTCGCCCCCAGCTTCTTTAAATGCTGTTTGAGCAAAGGCAAAGCCTTCTCCTGCTATCTTATGGATTACTTCCCTCTGTGCCACCGCTGTACGTGCCTCTAGCCATGTATTTACTTTTACCTTAACATTGTTCAATCCAGCCAACACGATGGTTGTGAGTACACCTACAGCCGCTGTTACAACGGTACTTACATATGGTTGGATACTGTCTATAATTGGTTGCATGATAAATCCCCCTTATTATTGTTTTGGCAAACCTGCAGCACGCCGCAGATAATTCGCCAGATTGTTAAAATGTTTCATTTGCTCCTTGTCTCCTGCCTGCTTCACTTTAAACCAAGCCGGTTGGAGCCAGCGGAAGATAATCTCTTGCGCATTGGATTTAAACAGCTTCACCGCTCCAACAAGCGGCTGCCCCTCTTCGTTCAATGCCGCAGCTGCACGCAAGTTGTTAGCCAGGTTATGAAAATGCGTCTTTCCCTCTTGATCGCCTTTTTGACTTGCGAACCAAGCCGGAGAAACGTAATTATCTATAAGTGCCTGGACGACGGACGCAGGTAGCGCTGTGAAGTCCGACGCAGCAGGAGCCACAGAAGCGCCTTTAAGCTCCGATTCCACGTCATAGATCAAATCTTTGAGTGTCTTGCCAATCGTCGCTAGAGCTTGGTCCACGTCACGCTTACGGGCTGGGTCAAGCTGCTTGTGGCTCGGAATGTGTGTGTGCGGGTTAATACTCCATTTATCGCAGCAATAAGCTAGATACCATACAAAGCGTTTGTATGCCTCCAATGTGTTGATTTTGCCGCCAAAGCATAGCTCTACCCCAAGGGCTATATCGTTCGCGTCGTCGCCGTACAGTTCGTTATCTGTGGTGACATTGTACAAGACGTGCCAAGCTTTTTCGGCTGGATCGGGTCCAGTACCAGCTGGGATTATTTCAAGAATCTTTTTATCGTCAATAAACGTTTGGGCCGAAGCTGAACGATCAACCAAGTTGTTGAAATAATCATAATGGTTGTCAGCAGATGCCCCAGGATTATCCGTGTCGTGTGCAACTAAAAAGACCGGATTCCCGCTTGTTAGGCGAGTACCCGGTCTTACGTTGTGGCGCTTGTCTATGTAGCGCCGTTCTATTGTATATTTATTTGGATTAAACAATATTACACCCCCGAGGTTTTCAACAACGCAAATAACGCTGCAATCACAGCTGTAATAATAGTGCGCTAATAGATCGCCACAACCATTTCTGACCATCCTCAATCTTATCTAGCCTATGGTGTGCTGACTTCGCAGACTGCGCCGCCGAAATCGCCATATCTCGGACATCAATCGCTGAATCAAGCTTTTCTTCAATGTTATCGATTTTAGTTTCGACCCTTGTGATACGTTGCAACGTTTCAATTTGTGGATCTTGCATCCTTCTTCCCCCTGTCTCTCCGTTCAGGAAACTTTTCCTGAGCTATCATCGTTTGCTTTCTGATCTTTTTCTTCTTGGGACTGTATCTCTGCTAAAGCATTTCCTACCGCTAAATCCAAACTTTCAAGTATTTCTTTCCGGCGTGCTGGTCGTGAAGCAATTACAGCAGAAATAACCTCTGTCAATTCTTCAACTGGCCTTGTTAGATCCAGTTGTATATCCAATGTAGATCTTATTTTTGCCACAGATTTCATCACCTCCTTTAAGCAAAATATTTGTCTTATTTTTGTATAATTCAAAAATATGAGATTTATATTATATGTTGGTTGATATTGTTAATTTCTAAATGTATAATAAATTAGGTATTTAGCCCCTGCTTACTCCTCACACTTTCATTCAACCATGAACATGCATCGGCTAGATCTTAGGTATACTTTGGTAGCCCTCATCAGCAGAAAACATCATAAAAGGAGGATGGGCACCTATTTCCCCTGCCGCATCTCGGACTACCACCAAATCCGATCAATAAGGTGGAATTTTCTCATGAAAAAGATATTCGGCTTCGGTGTTTCATTTCTTCTAGCATTCGTCCTTTTAGTCATCCCTTCAACAGCTTCAGCAGGTCCAGCAAGACCCATAAGTGATGTTCAAATCTTAAGCGTTACACAATCCGGTAGCACTGGAGTCATTGCTGTGCGAACTCAAGGACAACTTAATTACAATAATATCCTTGTTGATGTAAATGGTTCCCGAATTAGTATTACCAACATATCAAAACGCCCTACTAACGATGGAGGATGGCTTTTCTCTCTTACTGTTAACCTAGCTAACGCTCCTAAGGTGGGCATACTTAATGTCACAATTAATAATCGCATGGGTTCCATGTTTAATTTTAGAATCAATTAAAACGAAACATCTGGCTTAGACAAAAAGCCTTTCCGCATTTATCGGAGAGGCTTTTTGTCTACTTATATTGTATTTGGTATTTATTGCTTAATCACTACGGATATTTAAGAGGAAAATTCGACAATAGTGTCGAATATCCAGTTTTAACGAAACATAAGAGGTGGTTATCATTTTCAAAGAGATTTATTTCTACATATCTTCGGTGATGGGCATTATCGCATTTATATTTACTGCATTGCGATTTTATCAAGAACGTAGACCTTTACGAGTCACCACAGAGGTTGCACCCCATCAGTATGGAACTCCAATATATGATGAGAATGCTAATCAAATTGACGAAGCATTCGAAGACTGTTTATCTGTTGAGTTAACCATTTTCAATAAATCCCTACGCAACACAACAATAAGTACTATTTCACATGATTCTTCATTTGATTTTCGGGGTTACCTAAACAATGATGAATGGCCCAAAAATATTTATGAGAATGGAATTTCAGTTGCACCAGGGGCCATCATAAAAATTAAAAAGATTATGGTTCCGCTCGATCAGGAAATGCTAAATATCAAAATCCAAACAACGTACGCCACAATAAAGCTCAAAGTTAATATTATAAATAATTGAGGTCTTTTCTCATTTCATCTATTGTATATCCCAATATCTCGACTTCATCATTAAAATTAACATAAGCATAAATTGACAGCGATAAGGAGATAAGTAGCAGGAACCCAATAAAATGAAATTCCACAAGAGATAAAACTGAAATTGCAGAAGCCAAAATTGTGATGATCATTCCAATATCTCTTTTCACTTTCTCCACCCCGTTCTTTTGAATAGCTCTCTCACTTTCAAATACGCATACAGTAAGCCGCTTCCAAAGCCGAAAGCGAATATTGTCACAATCGTATAGAATGTAGTCATACTCGGATTTCCTCTTTTGGTTTAACTGGTTGCTCATTGAATCGCATTCAAGATCATTTTTCACTATGCTCAAAATAGCCAGTGCCTTGTCGTAACTTACACCATGCTTTACAAATATAGAATAAATCTCTTTTTCTATATGCTCAGAATCCATGTGATACGCATCTCCTTTATACAAAAGTAAAAGCCCTCTGTTTAAGAAGGGCTTTTGTGTATACAGTATATAATTTGTTTGTTACTAGGTTACTACGGATTTTATTTAAGTGAAGATATAGCCTTATTTATTTCTTCTAGTTCAGTTTTATATTTAGCCCAAGGCTTCCTCTGTCTCAGCTAAATCTCCTTGGTACCATACCTCAGTCCTTTACACCGGGCATAGAAATTTTAGGTTGCTGTGCAACCGGTTCAGATGTTTTTTCTCCTGTTATATGCATTTGAATCTTATGAACCGATTCTAGTAATGCGCCAAATCCGATAAAGAACAAGCCAGCAACTATGGACAATACTATAACGATCACACCGAGTACGTCTTCTTGTCTCCAAAGAAAGAAACCTCCAAGCGAACCGAACAACGCAGCGGCTCCACCAAAGTACCTAAAGAATTCATATAGCATCACGATAAATCACCTTTTCTAATTTTTTTGTTTGCTGAAAAGAGTTTTATCAATCTCTTCAATCTCTTTTTTAGATTTTTCTATAATACTCTTAAGCTAGAGTGATTTGGTCTTTATATCCTTGAATCTTTTGATCCCCGATAGACAAAAAGCGTTCATCAGATACTTTTTCTCGGCTTTTTTGTGCAATTTGAAGATTCACCAACTGATCCTCAATCCCTTTTTGCGTTGTAGCAATTGTTTGTTCCAATTCTTTTTTTCTATCCACCAGTTTTTGTTCAAACTTATTGTTACTATCATCCACTGAAGTAGAGCCTGGTACAACATTTACATCAGAAGATGCACTTGAAGATGTACTTGAATTAGTAGTAATTTGAATTGTTTTTCCGTCCACCTTTAAACCAGCTCCTAAAGAATCGGACACAGCTCTCAAAGGTACATGCGCCTTTCCATCAACAATCGCATTCTCAGCAAGCGAGTTGCCGTTTACTGGTTTTTCTTCAAGTTTTTGATCGAGACAGGTATGCGTAAAGGTGAAGCAGCCGCGTTGAAGTGGTCAGATATTGAATTGAAAAATAAAACCGTGGTCGTTAAAAAAACTTTAGATTTTGATTTTCCCGAAGCCCATGAGGAACTGTTCGGGGACACGAAGAATGATAATTCTGAGAGAATACTACAGCTCAGCAATACTGTTGTAGCGGATCTTAA
>NZ_JAFFQR010000105.1:161310-166176 GCF_020736845.1 Paenibacillus farraposensis | reverse complement strand
TGCTTTTTCCCGGATTTTAAAGCGGGCAAAATTACCGTCTCTTCCTATCCATTCTTTACGACATACTCATGCGGTCCTGTTGCTTGAAGCTGGAGCTACCATGAAGTATGTACAGGAAAGACTTGGGCATGGAGGCATCCAAATAACAGCTGACGTCTATGCACATATCTCAAAAAAAATAGAGATGAATAGCATCAAGAAATATGAATCTTTTACCGAAAGTCTACTTCAATAATTATTTTTTTGTGGGGAATTTGTGGGGAAAACTAGGTAGTGCTAAAAAACTGATGGATTACCCACAAAAGCAAAAATCCCTCAGCGCTTAGAGCGCCAAGGGATTTCCCATTTTAATACAGCGTCAGATATTGATTACGTTCCCACTGGTGAACCTGTGTGCGATTTATGTGCGAATTTATCATTTCATCTTTTTGTTTATTAGGATAACGATTTACAGAACATTTCATCAGATCATTGTTCGTAATCTTTCATAGTTTTTCATGAGTTGGGGGACGTTCGGGGGACGTTTAGGGGGATGACTTTAAGGCCGGTGTACGGGGCAGATGTGAATCATTCTGCCCCGTTTTGCATACTACTTTACGAAAGTGAATTCATGAATCCACGAAGGAGCTTCTACTATTACAACGATGGGCAGGGTAATCCCTAATACTTGAAGCATGGATAAGATATAAATTTCAGCATTCTCTTTTTTTATGTCCCATTTAATCTTCAATCTGTGTGTCTGCATTGATACACTCCTTATGTCTGTTTCTTTACTGTTGATTCTTTATCCTGTATACTCACGATGAACATTTTTTCCTGTGGGACTCATTTGGCATCCCTGCCAGGATAGCCAACCCACATTTAGGCGCCTCTCTTTGGGAGGCGTTTTTTTCACATCCTTCCCCGTAACAGGAACTTGTGTTCTTGTTATTCTATTTTTTTGAATCTCTTACCCCTTTTATATCAACTATCATGTTATGACGTAAAGGGGAAAAATGTCGTATGATGTCGATTCGATTTGCGCTATCCTAGGGTAGATTGATATTGACAATAAAGATAAGATATGATAATAAAACCCGACTATAGGCCGGGTTTAGTCATTTTCTTAATATTTTCTTTAATGCCCTGTGCTTTGGTTTGGATATTGGACACGTATAATCCGTGTCTTTAAAAGTCACTGTGATGCCAAAACTGTGTTCATCAAACCCAGCTACCTTGGATACATTTATGAGGTGGCTTGGAGTGGCCGGGTAAAGATAGGGGAATGCTCCTTGGCAGTGACGCATGGTAAGAGCAACCACATAAAATCCGCCAGCATGATATAAACGCGGCACATGATAATTCTTTTTGGGGTCCCACATATCTAAAAAAAAGATATCTTTAGTGGGATAAAGTCCGGCTTTAGAATTACACGTACCGATAATGAAACGCTGATCATCTGGACGCTTATTTGCGGCTTCCATTAATTCGGTCAATACAACCGAATTGAGTTTATTAACGCTGGTATGTTTATCGCCTCTAAAATAAACCTTACCACCATATTCGCCTGTTTCTGATCTGGAGACATTTTTTAAATTAACCAAGTTCCCTGAGTCCAAGCTAATAAAATCGGGGAATCCATCAGCGAATTCCCCGTGTGTTGTAGGAGCGGTGAAGTTTCCATCTGTTGTAATGAAGAAGGGTATTTCATAATTGGACTTCGGTATCCATCTCTCTACACACACTAAGTCATTTTCAAAAAATGAATACCTATTTCCAAAGTCCCCACTTGAAAGTATCTCGGGTGCAAAAATTTGTCTGTTTTCCATATAGGTATGTTCATTTCTTTTTTAATTCTTGTGGTACAGGCATTGCGCCTACTAATGTTTTTTCTGATCTGGAAGATTTTCCTGCATCGTTAACTAACAATTTAGATACAAGACGCGCGATACTCTTTTTCATTGTTGCTCACCTCCCTTCCAGGGTAACAACAGAACAGCCTGAGCAGTAAAAGAAAGAGCAATTATAGGGGATTGGATAATAAAATTAGTTAGAACAATAGCTATGGAAATCCATTTTAAATACGGATCTAATCCCGAAGGATTAAGGTCCTTAGATTTGCGAGGGGCCATACAAAGAACAATTGCTGTTGATATGGCCGTAAGAAGTAACATGCCATCATGTCCCAAATGTATCAAAGGAATTGCTGCGAAAAGTGCAGCCGAAAAAATAGCACAAACTGTTAAAGATCGAAAATGCAATCCTCCCGAGAACTTTCTAAGCACGACAAAACTAAAAAAAGCCAAGAGGGCGTTAATGACATCACCTAGTAACCACCCAAACAGGATCGTTAGAATTAACCCCGAATACCAATTAAGTTTTATACCTATTGCGTAGGCCAACACCTCAACACTGCCGGGTCCATCCGGATCAACTCTTTTTAATTCGTTCGCGATACGCCTCGATAGCCTTTCTAGCATCCTCTTCATCACTCCTTTTGGAGAAGATATAAGAAAGGGCAAAAGTGAATATAGACACCAGCAATATTGCAAGCGGATTTAAATAATACAAAAGTATTACTCCCAAACTTATCGTTACCATCGAAAACAAAGTGCTTATTAAGACCAATTTATTTTCTTTAGTGTTATAGTCTTCCCTCCAAATGAAATCATGTGGTGGGGCGACTATGAAAGAAAACCCTGTGACATATAACTTTAAAAGCGCTGCAATGAGGTAAATAATAAGTATTGATGACCCTTGTAACAGAAATACTTGAAGTGTAGCATTCTCCTTTAGAACGTTTAATTGCATTATGTCAAAGAAGTTATACACATAAAAAATAGCCATTTGTATAGTAGCATAAGCACTTATGGCAGCTCCCAATACAAAAGCAGACAAGTGCAATTTTATTTTTAACCCTACACGAAAAAAAATTGAAAATAGTGCGTACTGCAAAGGTAAGTCCAATCTAGGTATGTTTAGTACAATCCTCATTAAAAAGGATACAAGAGAAATAACTACAGCAAAAAGGATAATCTTATACTTATAGTTTTTTATGGGGAGCATGTACAAAGCTAAAGGGAACACAAGAATAGCAAGTGCATCAAAGACCCCCATAATTATATAGAACAAATTGGTTAACACCATACACCACCCTATATTTAAGTTATCTTAATTATATAGCGGTGTATTGGGTAATCAAGGTGATTTTACACATTTACCGATATAATATCCTCTAACTTAATCCAACTAAAATCATCCTCGCCGCGAGACAGCTTCACTTCACGTCTAGCTGTGTTTACGGAAGTGACCACGCCTGTCATAGTCGTATCGTCGAACGGATCAAATACAGCAACCGTGACCTCTGTACGGCGATTGTATGAGTCTATAAGTGCTCTCTCGATCAAGCGCGTTTCCTGGTCATCAAGTTCCGGCTTGCTGCGCCGCTGTTCCTCTTTCATAAGACGCAATATCCCCTCTCTATGTTCTGGGATAATAATGCGGCTGCTCTCCCAAAATCCATTACCTTCAAGCTTTTTACCCATGGTGTTACCTCCTAGGTGTATTATGTAGAAATTATAAACCGAACATATGTTCTGTACAAGATTTTATTTTGCCAGCATACAAAAAAATAAACCCCGGATTGCTCCGAGGCTTAACTTGTTATTTCTTACGTTCGCTTACGCCGAGATATTCCTTCAGCGCATCCTGCAGAATATGTGAGTAATTAACCTTATTCTCCGCAGCCAGATCATCGAGCCATTGCGGTATAGTCAGTGTCTTCTTGACAGCTTTATTTGCCATCTTATCGCGGAATGGCGGCATCCATACGTCAACTAGCACCACGGACTGGTTAGGCTCTGTCTCAACATCAGGAACACGAGAAGGTTCTGGAATAACATCACCATCCACTTCCATTCCGTATAGATGTAGCGCAAGGCAATCTTTGGCCATATATAACGCTTCTCCATCGGTATCTCCACATGTAAATGCCCCGGGTAAGTCTGGGAAACTGACCGAAATGCCATCGTCTGCGTAATCGAATATAGCCGGATATACGTAACGGCTTTTAATTTCCATATATAAACCTCCTTTAGGAGGAGCTATTTAAGCCCCGCCTGTTTGAGAATACTTTCAATTGTCTTTTTCGGCAAGTCTTTGTTAGGATGTGGTATCGTAACCTTGCCGGGCTTCGTCGGGTGTTTGAACTGGTAATGATCACCCGAAGCTCTTATGTAGTACCAGCCATCCGCTTTTATTATTTTCATCAATTCTCTTGATGAATAACCTTTCATAGCACCTCTTCCTTATGTATTTATAATAACACGTATTATGATACGTGTCAATAATTTTGTACGTGTTTTTGTACGTGTGATTCTGAACTTATAGCTAACACAAAAAAAGCTCTGCCGACCATAAGGTTAGCAGATTGATACTATCCCATTCGTATTCGCCAATTGCATCAGCAGCATCTTTCAGATGGACATTTTGCCATGGTTGATATTGGAGCATGGTGAGTTAAATTTGACGCGCCTTCGTTTGAAGCAAGGTGTATGTAAATATCATCCCTCTTTATTCAGATAGGTTAATTACACAAAAAAGCTCACTCCCATTTTATCGTTAAAGGAGCAAGCTCGGTTCGTATTCTTGAAGTTACTTTATGATTCAAATGTCATCTTATCGGGAAATATACCACCTTCTTTAACGAAGCAACGTGCCATCCGCTGTGCAGCCCTATCAAAATAAAATTTGTTTGAATGACTTGAATCTGGTAAAGGTTCGATTTCAGAGAACAGCTTAGTATCCTTGTTTAATTGAATTTTCCCCATAGTGTGTTCGTTTGGACCATATCTATAAATAACTACTCTCTCATCTTCATTTTCTTTC
>NZ_JAFFQR010000105.1:150178-161300 GCF_020736845.1 Paenibacillus farraposensis | reverse complement strand
TAAAACAAATGCTCCCATTATAAAATCTCCTCTACTCTATTTCCCATGGACGACCCGACCTTACCGCAGCGTTATGAGCAGTCTCATAGTCTGTTTTAAATATACCCTCAAATCTAGATTCAAACAATTCATGGTTAAGCAAATCCATATCTTTTTCTGTTTGTACCCCTTTTTGTAATCTATCCCATGCTTGAGCTATTTCGTAATCAGAGTGAAATCTACCATAACCACTTGACTTTATGTGTTCGTTTATGAAAACGTGTTCTTTGATTCTTTGAACTCTACTTTCCTTCATTCCAGAATTTTCGGCTATTGCTCTTACATCACTATCTGAAGCTCTGATTTGATCATACATCTCATCTGCTTCAGCTTCTCTACGAAAATATTCATCAATTGAAAGATCGTTTCTCCCACCTGTTTGTACTTCTGTTTTAGGTTCAGATTCTATTGAATTCAGTAAATTAGAATTCGTATTATTCTTCGGAATCTCATACTTAATAGATGATTTCAAACCAATTTTAGGTTTAATTACTGAGCTGACTCCTCCAAACAACCCAGCTGTACCGATCATATTAGCCCAGTGTTCCTTTGACCAAGCGTTGCTAGGGTTAAATGCTCCCTGAATCATGCCCGTTACTCCAAATGTACCGAAATTGAGCATGTCATTCCATGAATCATTTTGTTTAGCTGCCCGTTCCACGTAACCTTCATACATACCCTTAGGAATACCGAATGTCCAATAGTCTAAAAACCCTCCTACTGAATCATAGCGTTTTTCATACCTTTCCTCAGCAGCGTCTACAAAATCCTGGCCTATTTCAGTTAAGCTATCAACTGATTTCTGGAACGCATTCCGTGTATCTGGAGCAGGAACAGCACATGAATTCGGTGGAGGTGGGAAACAACTTTCGTCAATACTACCTGCTTCCATCAGATCAGCTAATCTAAATTTATCCGCATGATGACGCAATTCTTTTGCAATAGAATCTGTCAGGGTAACAAAGTCAGCCATATTCTTCTGAGAGGTCTGGAAGGAATAGTAAAAATGTTCTTTAGTCAGTCCTTCCCACAATTGCCCCATAGATGAAATTTGTTGTACTAAATTACTATTCATTTGTGTTACTAATTGTTGTGCCTGTTCGAATTGCTTGGAAACACTCATAAGTTGCTCAGGCGTCACTTTAATGGTTATCATAAAATACCTCTGATTTGAGTTCGTTATGACATAATAACACTATTCAAATTTATGGAAAATGACCCTGATTCCTAATTGTTATGCGAAGGACTATCCTTTCTACCTATGTCTAAAGGCTTACCGTCCTTGCTTTCAAATTGTGACCCTCAACCATATCCTGTAAAGGAATGAGTGTAAGAAGTTTTTTATAATTATGTAGCTGCTGCTTCGTGATACCAAGTTCCTGAGCGATATTGGCTTGTGTTTTAGCATAGGGATTAAAATTATTTGACTTCCTGTCAATATGCTTGTTATTCCCACTCTTTACACATAAATCCTTCCTAATTCAATAATACATTTTGAAGCCAAGTACAAGTCAAAAAGGCTAGACGGAATAACCATCTAACCTCTTGATAATAGTTGATTTTCTAGGGTCTACTGTGATCTTGAACCTGAGAGCATTTTATTCTCAGATTCCCCGTGATGACCTGTTGGTTCATAATTAGAGCCGTTTTAGGAGTGTATTATTTCAAAGCCTTTTTCGTTCCGCTCCTATTTGCGCTTAGGCACCTCCAACGACATCCTGGACAACCTGATGACTATGCGATTGAACAGGCACAGTAACAATAAACAAAAAACTAGCCGCTATGAGCAGCAACCTCGAAACGAGCCTTAGAATCAATCCTGAAGGCCCGTTTTTTGGGGAGTAAAGTTGTTCTTTCAACTTTTGCAGCAGTCTCCATGAGGGTTACAGTTCAGATCGATCAGCACAGTTGTTTCCTTTTTTATCTGTTCCCAAACCTACCAATCAATTTTGATAAAGCTCCAGAATATCCATATACTGATGCCCCGCCGCGCCGCTATTACTGATGGTTGTTGTTCAGGGTATAATAACCCAATGCCCAATCTGGGGTCGAGTACTTCTAACCTTCCTGTTTCCATTACCAAGGTTTTACCATCACGAGTTGCAATCCGTTCGGCAAAGCAATCACCAGTCTGAGCTGGGATAACCTCCCCTGACATCCTCCGCACGAACCTATAAAAGATATTATCATCAATCACGTAGACGCCAGCTAAAACCTCTTCGCCAGGATTCAGGTAATATAATGATTTTCGACCGCCCTCCCGTTTGCTAATCTGTACCGGGACATGTAGTGCCTTCCCTATAGGTGTAGTGACTCGGGTGGCCATTTGGAAATTGAATAATTGAGGCGATAAACCAAGGGACGTAGTGACCGGGTCAATGTCTTCTGGACTTTTTAACTGGTGAGCCATTTGTAATATTCCTGGAACAACAGAGTTTGCCTTAGCTAAAGCCTCATTAACTGTAGGGAATGATGGAGAAGGAACTGATGGGCAGGGGTATATGGGTGAATACGGATAAGAAAGCTGAAAGTCCGGTTGAATGGTTGACGTTGGCAAAGAAAACGGTGGCAGTTGTCTTATTTCTTCTTTCATTTAGTGTTATCCTCCCTAGATTATTGATCATACGCAGTATATGGGGGTTAGCCTAATGGAGATACAAATTTCGATTGGATTATAGAAATAATTTTGCCGATACGCCATCGTTTCTTGTCTTATAAAAAATATGCTTTCTGCTGCATTCCTATCGTAGCGTTACGGTAAGGAATTCTTAGTGTGTGTTTTAGTAATTCACTACTAGGTTTGCTGGTAATGATTTATTGGAGTAAACGTATATTTAAAACAGGAACCTTTTATAGCAGCAATGTAATCGAATAGATTAGGGTGATAAGTACATTTCGTTCAAAAACAGAAAAAATCCCCGCTAACCTTTAATGGTCGGCGGGGATTTGCTATTTAACGATAAACTCTACTCGGGTCCCATCTTTATATTTATCCAGCTTGTGACTTACCCATGATCCTGCTACACCACTTTGGTGACTGGTCTTACATTAAATTTTCACTGTTGGGCACAATAAACACGTACAAAATAAGAAAACGAAGGAGTGGTAATTACAATGGGTATTCTAAGCGGTAATCCTAAAAATGAGCCTATGCACTATGGAGAAATTTATAGTGTATGGATGTTCTCTGCATTAGCAAAGGGCAGCGTTTCCTTTTACCAAGCATTTTTAAACCACGCTGGAGACAAGGAACTAAAAAAAATACTTGATGATCTTATCGATCAGGCCAAACTGGAGATCAAAGAATGCGATACATTGCTCACTGATAATGGAATTGCCCCAGCTCCGGTCATGCCAGAAAGACCACCTGTGAAACTTGAAGATATTCCCGCAGGTGCTAGGTTTACTGATCCCGAAATAGCTGCTAAAATTTCATCAGATACCTCTATCGGGCTGGCTTCCTGCAGTCAAGCTATGGGTCAATCGGTCAGAGAAGACATTGGTGCTTTATTCGCTAAGTATCACCTAACCAAGACGGCTTTAGGCGTACGAATACTTCAAATGAACAAAGAAAAGGGTTGGCTTATTCCTCCACCGCTACAAGTAAAGCGCCCTGAACCTGTCAATGCATAATTTGAAATAAATAAAAATTCCCTGCCGACCAGTTAAGGTTAGCGGGGATTTTTTGTTATTTAACGACAAACTCTATTCGAGTCCCATCTTTAAATACGTACAGCTGGTCACTCACCCAGGATTCAGCTCCACGACTATCCTTTGGACTTATGTACTTAATATCTGCACCCACTCCACCTTCTGCACACATCGCCATAGGCCACTCATCAGGAGCTTTACCCTTGCGCGTAGGCACGTCTTTGAGGGACAACTCGCGATTATGCTCGGCCCCTTCGCGGTCAATCGTGCATGCGGGCGACTTCCCTGCTGCTATAGCTTCTTTAATATGCTGGGCTGTTTCTGGATACTTATCTGACGGAAACACCAGCCTAATAATTTCTTTGCCTGCTTCTGCAGAAACTTGTGTTACTTTCGTTACTGGGACCACATTTGGTTTTTGTTCATGCCCCAATCTCCATATATTCCAGGATAATGTGATGATAACTACCATTACTATCTCTAAAATTAGACCTTTCTTCAACTTAATTCCCCCTAAACGTAAAAACACCCCACCAGCTTAGCCAGTAGGGTGTCACCAATGCTTTCGGATTGCACAACGGTGCTTCCGTATGTGTTGTTATCAGTATAATTGGTTTGGGTGATTTTGTAAACACAATATGTAAGTTCATGTTGATCACCTCAGAATAGGTATTTCGGTGAAATTTAAAAAATCCTTCAATAAAAAAACTCCGGAGCAATCCGGTGTTTTAATATTCTATAAAGTTTCTGTCTGCATCTCCCATTGGCATAACGATCTTCTGATCACGATCAGAGCCTTTTAATATGACGATATGTTGAGTTTAATATCTTTTATATGGGACATAGAAATCTATCTATTAGGTAATAGTTTCTTTTTGCTGTTAATAGATTCATGCTTATACATCGCTATCGCCACTGACATATAAATAAAGTATACCTTAGCAAGGGGGGATGCAGATGATCAAAACAAGAGTAAAAACGTTCAAACATCGTGTCGGTAAAAACAAATTCTTGGTCGTTAAAATTTTTCAGGCTGCAAATGCCAGAACAAGAAATGGTAATGCGCTGGCAACCAATGCACTGAACATCAAAATATCCAAACGCAAAAAGCACCACTAAAACCATCCGCACCTTCATTTCCTATGAAAGGAGGTGATTCCTATGAGTAGAAGAAAACACCATGTAAAAAGAAATAGCATTTCGATCCGGTCAAAACAAAAAGCGTCTGCCCGTGCACAAGGCAATGCGCTGGCTGCCAATCTGTTCAACGTAAATGTTAAAAAGAGAAAACACTAATTTTTTCAGCAGGGCAAAGGCATTGCTCCCTTTGATATCTTTTAGCAACAGTCTTTACGAAAAGAGCCTAAAAATATTCCCCAGCCGACCATTTAAGGTTGGCTGGGTTTTTTGTTATTCGAGTGTTTAGTTCTTTTCACAAAATTAAACCCACAATGCTTTAGTAATGATAACCAACAGAATAAACAACACCAAGATTGCACCTATAGAGTTATGTCCACCGTATCCACCATAACCTGCTACACCTTCATATCCACTCATGGCTTGAACCTCCTTTATTTGTAGTACAACATAAATATATGCACAAATTCGTCAGAGGACAGGGCATACAGGTAAACATTACAATGGCTCTACCGGTTACATACCAGTAGAGCCTTTTATACCGAAACAATGATTAGGCGTTACTGCCGCGATGCTTTAAAAATTAAACCCAACAGGCTTTAATGATGATAACCAACAGAATAAAGAGTACCAAAATTGCCCCCGTCGATGTGAAAGGACAAAAATGTTTGGCCTTATGCTCATGCCCACATTCACTCACATGAACTCCTCCTTTTTTTTTTAGATACGGTGTACAGTATGTGTCATTAAAAAAATTGACAGGGCTAAGCGACAATTTGCAAAAATGACGGTGGAGCCTAAGAATCTTTATAAAAGAATTAAAATGATTACCAATAAAATGAACAATGCCAAGACCACAGTTATCGATGTCCAAACTTTCCCGGCAGTTTCTTCGCAACCTATTTCTATTCCCCTCACACGTACGCCTCCTTTGTTTACTCCACAGCCTATGCGAGGTATTGTTTAGGGAATGGACTTCTAGGTAAACAAAAACACCCCACCGGCTTAGCCAGTAGGGTGTCACATCCTTTTTAGCTACCTTTGTCTAAACCGTTCTGCCTCTCGATCATCTAAATATTTTTCCAGTCTAGACATCACACGTTTATACTTTTCTGCTTCATCTTTCTCTTTTTCAATATTCTCAGAAATTTTGTGCAAATCAACGCTATAAATTACAGATAAGTTAATACCGAGCCTTAAAGATGTAAGAAGCATGTAAAAAACAAATAAGAAGAAAAAAAACGATTTTATAAACTCATTAGTAATCAAAATGGCGAAAAAGGAGTAAAAAACAACAACAAAAGAAGCAATCAATCCAGTAATAACATATTTAATAATCTTTTTCAAAAGATTATCACTCAGTAACGCCATAACTGAATTAGCTTTAATACTACCAAGTACAGATAAAACCGTAATATAGATGCCCACAAAGATTGAAGCAATCGTTGTAATCGTTCCGATATTAGGTTCTATAATCAAGTCATAACTATGATAAAGAAAATTTTCCAGTGAATAAAGCCCATAACTCATATTAAAAAGAATTAATAGCTTGTTACCTAGAAATATCAAAACAAAAAGGGAGCATACAATCCAAATTAGCCCTTTTTCAAGAAACCATCCAAATCGATCGGCCCAACGAGATGTTCTCATTAAAATCACTTCACTCTCATAGCTTCATAACTAATTATTAAGCTGACTGTTCATCTTCATCTCTTTGACCTTGCTGAATTGGTACAAAATATTTTTCCCCTGGCAAAGGCACCAAAACAGGCATATTCGCTTCTTCATCATAGGGCATTCTTCGGATTGCAATAGAGCCCTGTCTACCTTTTTCTATATAACGCTCTAAAATTTTATCTCCTATGAATTCCCAACCATGATTAGCTTTGTCTCCTTCGAGAACTGAATCGCTTTTAATGCCTATATTTTTTAGTTCCAGTTCTTGAGTTTTTTTGCTTTGCGGAGTTTTATACTTTACTTTACAAGATAAGATTGAATCGTTCTCATTGATTTGCAGTAGATCAATGAGCCTTAAAATCTCCACACTATCTAAATCAACTTTTCTTTTACGGCCCTTTCCAAAACTAAGCTCCACTATGGGCGCGTCAGTTTCCTCATTAATTGTACCAGCTAGATTCATTAATCCACCAAACACAGAGCTACTTTGTGATGGATTTTGAGAGCGAAGTAACGTCGCAGCAAAATCTTCATCTTCAGCATTCATTTTTAAAGTTACGCTTTTGATGTCATTAGATCTTCTAATGTCAGCTAAACTAAGTTCAGAGTCAACTGGCAGGAAACTAACCGCCCATTGTTTCCTTGGATTATCCATAGGGAAAAATGAATTAAGATAATCTTCAATATCCTGTACTTTGACTCCAAAATAATTAAACTCTACTAGTACAGTCCTTACCATTGGCACCGTAACCAAAGTAACCATTTCAATGATATCTTTGTCAATCATACTCGCTTGATCAGAATTAATATCACCAGCATATGGTTTTATTGACTGTCTATACTTTCCGACGCAAGCTACTCTGCAGGTCTGATCCAAATCATGATGTGGCATCTTAACATGAAACAAGGCAGTAGGGTGAAATTTAATCTTTCTAAGACGATTGGGCCAATCAATATTCATAACCGCTTCAAGAAAATCAGAAAAATATAAAGTAGTTGCGGTTCCGTTTAACGTTATTACGACATTATAATAATGAAACTTTCTTGCCATCTTCAATTGCCTCCGTCCTGTAACCTAGGAAATTTATACTATTGTCATAGTTCTATGATCCCTGATTATGGAACGATTGGCAATTGGAACAAATGTTCTTTCATAGAACGTATGTTCCCCATATATATATTATTATATACAATATACCTATATAAATCTAGTCATTCATTCCACAGCTAAACCCGTTACAGTTGCCCGTTCTGCTGGAGCGGTTTCTTGCAACGATTTAGGCACCGTGCTTTCCGTAGCATCTGATCCTGTAGCCTGTGTAAGTATCTCCGATACCTTAGCAGCCAGAGAAGATACAGCTTCCTTAGCTGCAGCCTGCGCTACATCCTCGTTTGGCTGTGTTTCAGCGATGGATACTGCCTTTGTCTTAGCCTTATAATCCAGATATGCTTTTTCTATCGCGGATCGAATTTCTACAGCTGATACTGTAATACCTTGCTCCGCTAATCGAAGTGTAGCATACTGCAATGCCTCCTGAAGTTTACGCTCTCCCCCGGCCTGCTTAAATGCTGTCTGAGCAAATGCAAAGCCTTCTCCTGCTATCTTGTGAATTACTTCTCTCTGTGCTGCCGTTGTACGGGCCTCCAGCCATGTATTTACTTTTACCTTAACTGTATTCAGTCCAGCAAGAATAACGGCTGTGAGTACACCTACGACTGCTGTTGCAATGGTACTTACATATGGTTGTACGGTTTCGATTATAGTTTGCATGATTACTTATCCCCCTTGAGAATGTTTTTACGTAAACGACTAAGAGCAGCAGCAGCCTCTTCCCGGGTAATTGGTGGCCCGGGCGAGTACCATCAAAATACCCGTTTTCGGTCATCTCAGTCCATACATCCTCTGCCCACGGGCTAACCTTGTTAATGTCTCTTTGCTTTTCTATCACTGTACTTTCCCCTTTCTTTTTGAACCGCGTCTGCAGTTCGTCCACTGTGCCGTTAAACTCATTTAAATCAACTGGACCGGCAATACCTGATACCTTGCGTGTACCACTTGGAAGCATCCCACCAGTGCTGCCGTCACTGTATTGCCAAAAGTCCCAACTTGTCCAGCCGGACGCATCTGGTGGAACCTGTGTGGAGCTATAACGCGCGACCCATAGCGGGTAATTGTTTAGTCCGCTGAAATTACCGATAAACGATGGGTATGTGTACACAATAGGCTGCACGCCAGTAAGTTGCTCAACTTCCTGCAAAAACGCTTTGGCTACGGTAGTAATTGCCGCTTTGCTCAGGCCCGACTTATTGGACTCATAATCCATAACAGGCGGTAGATCGAAAGCCTGAATGCCTCCAGCGTCCTTAATTGCAGATACAAAGTTTGCTGCTTCCTGTCGGGCCGCTTCCGGTGTAGTAGCCGAATCGTCCACATAATGGTATGCACCTATCAGCAGACCAGCTGCTTTTGCGTCCTCCACAAATTGGAGGAACGTCTTGGAGCGAAACGTCTTGCCCTGTGTTGCCTTTATAAAAACAAATGATATGCCGTCAGCAGCAACCTTTTTGAAATCAATATCGCCTTGATGATGTGATACGTCGATTCCCTGGGCATTTCCCTTTTTACGTGCTTGCAATGTAATTCCTCCTTATATATCCTGATCTTTATTTTGTGGCTCCAGGTCTGGCATACTCGGATTTTTAGGAGCTTGAGAACGAGACTCAAAAATCTTAACAGCATTTCTGAGCACGTCCGGCATAGGTACACCCATGCGGCCTACATTTTCAATAACGGATAACAGTTCATTCGCCAAATAAAAGAAAATGACCGCATCTCGGAAATAGTGTGCATCCCCAAGAATACGATCAATCAAGTGAGCTATTGTAACCATTAGAAATATTGCTACCTTACGAGCTATGCCGTAAAATCCTTTCCTGCTTTTTAGCTCACCATTTATCCAAGCTGCTGCCCAGCCAGTGCGAAGTCGATAACGACTATCCACCATAGTAGCGTCAACATCGTTGTCCAGCCCCCGAAAAAATAACCGATCATGGCCCCCGCGGACAGGCCCTTAACCACCTGATCGACTTTCTCATGCATACTTTTTCCCCCATCTCTATAGGTCAGGACAATTTTCCTGCCCTTTGTCAAAAACCTTGTAAATTATTCCGTTAAATATTCTCTTAATTATTCCAAAACAAATAAGCCCCCGACCACTCCGAGGGCATAAAAAAACACGCCATAAAGGGCGTGTAATAAAAAAATAATTTAACTCGACATTATAGAACTGCCAATGAAAATTGCAGCTCGCATCTTTCCACTTATAGTATTGTTGGAGATCGAAATGTCTTTAAACTTGTTCTTAGGATCGCTTACTAAGCGTATACCAACACTATCAGTATTGTTAAGTTCTATTATATTACCTTTAATTTCAGTCCTTGATATTGAAGTATCCTCATCATTACCTATTGCAACTTGGCTTTTAGCTTTATTCGTACAAGTAATCGTGTTGTTCACTAATTTCAAATCCTTAACGTTGGATTGATCATGCCCAAGTTGCAAAACCAACTCAGACATAGATGTTATCCTATTATTTGACACCTTTATATTCTCAGGATTTGTGCCATCCAGTAGCAGGCCCCAAATGCCTAGATTTTTTGCGCGATCAACTTGTACCGTAGCCGACCCGTAGGTATCTTGTAGATTGTAACCAACACAATTTCTTATGATTATATTTCGAGAGCCACAAATGTCCGCAAAATGTTGATCGTGATTTAACGATTGGACACGTTCAATTAACACATTGTCAGCATGTCCTAGTGCAATTAAATCCCCGTAAGTCCTCGGTGTTGCGGTTACAGCGCCGTCCGTAATCGTAAAATTCCGTAATACGATGTTACCCGCAGCTTTATAACCTCCCTTAGTGTCGTAACCTTTATTAACTAGCAGTATACCGTCTTGATTCCGCTCGCTATCAAGGCGTTTAAGGATGGTGACACCCATACCAGAACCCTCAATAGTTACTCCAGCCGGAATCATTAAACATGCCTTGTTATGTGCACTTTTTGCTAGGCTTAGCAGATACGTCCCTTTGCCAAGGACGAGTTTACCGCCTCCTATGCTTTCAAGGTAATTGAGGGCAGACTGGATAGCTTTCGTCTGATCTGTCCCGTCCCCGGTGGCACCAAACTTATCTGCTGTGACTGTGTTTTTGGTTTCTTTATCCAACTTGCCGAGCACAGTACTAGAAAAATTACCAGCTTTAAAATCAATATAACTTTTTCCGAACGCATATGAAATTCCGATAGTGAAAATAAAAACAGTGACAATAAAAAACAGAGTAAATTTCTTCCTCATTCTTCTAACAACCTCCCTCACTAACACTAGATGTTAATACCTTACAATTAGTTGGGAAGTAAAGTCAATTATATTGGGGAATTTATACTCCAATACGCAACATTAAATATCCACTGGACCTGATTATACCTGCGTGGTCTGTTGGATTAATTGCCATGTTACAGCCAGCATTACCCGTGTTGATGGTTAAAGTGTTAATTACACGACCATTCGCATCATTTCCTGTAACTGACTTGCTCATTACTGTGCCTACAAATTTCG
>NZ_JAFFQR010000105.1:0-149900 GCF_020736845.1 Paenibacillus farraposensis | reverse complement strand
GAAGTTTGAAACATTAACCCCTCCGCGCTCTGATATCCCCCATCGGTATCCCGTGCCAAGCACCATATTTAAGATTATCTTCGCTTTGCAATAAAGGCTGTTTGTTATAGCTGAATCCATTTCGAGTTGGACCCCGTATAACTGTGCGTCTGTTCGAAAATTGGAATCCGACATTATAATTTGATTTGCGCTTATCAAAATGTCCTTAAAGCTATCGGCTCTTATGATTTTAGCCTCTGCATAACCACCTCCTTGGCAGGCAAAGCGTACGGTATTGTTACAAATAGCAGCGCTAATGCCATTTCTTACACGGATAGCAGAAATGTAATGAGCGCTAGTGGAGTCTCTGATATCCATATCAATGGTATTTTCCGATACCAGAACATTTTTGAAATTGGCAAATGTGCTTGGCATCGTAGAGCTGCCGACAAAAATTGCTGCTCGCATCTTACCTGTTACGATATTGCTGGAGATAGATATGTTTTCAAACTTGTTTGTTGGATCACCAACTAGGTAGATTCCTGCACTGTTTATATTGTTGAGTTCTATCTTGTTATCTTCAATATCTGCAGTTGATATTGATGTGTCTTCGTCATTTCCTATCGCGATCTGTCCTTTAGCGGTGCTTGCACAAACAATTATATTGTCTACGAGGCTTTCATACTTGTATCTTAAATTGGTTTTGTTACTATAACGCTGCGGATTTTAAAGGGAAACATTGTTCTATTTATCCCCAATAAACGCCAATCTAAAATCACTACGGATATTGGAGTTACAGAACAATTTATGGTAATATCAAAGAAATTTATTAAAGGAAACAACAAAATGACTAAAAGTAAACTTATTCTCTTTATATTGTTTTTTTACATGGGCTGGACAATTAAGGAACTAACATTCCATCCAAAAATATCTGATTTGAATCTTTATTTGATATCATTCTTAATAAAACTGTTTTTTTGGATCGGGCTGGTAGTCATTTATTTCGTATATATCGATCGAGTAAGGCTGCGACAAATCATTGACTACATAAAACTAAAACAAAATATTATCAAGGGAGTATTTACTGGTGGAATTATTGGATTATTATTGGTAGTAATCGAGGTTACTATCTTTAATGGTTTTAGATTTGACATAGGAATCAGATGGATCATTACACCATTAGCGGCATTTTCTGAAGAAGTGGTGTTCCGAGGATTCATTATGAATAAACTAAGAGACCATCAGGTAAAAGGAAATAACTTTATACAAGCCATACTTTTTATGGGGGTACACTTTCCAATAGGTATTATTTCAGGATATTCACTTCTTAACTATGTGACCATATTTCTCGTAGGATACATTCTTGGATTTATATATAAAAAGACTTCTTCGATATGGGCTCCAACGATTGCACATAGTGTCTACAATATTCTTATTTATTTAAGGCAGTGAATTTACCTTTTTCTTTTAAGGTGGCAATCATTATTGCACTATCGGAGAATGAGAACTCAATTGAAAAGGGTGGATAAGAATGTGGAGAGATGTCCAACATGCTTGGAACCCAAACCAAAAGGAAATTAGAATATGGGCATACAGCGATATGAAAATACCGGACCAGGATTGGGAACTAGCTGTGAATAGCTTTGAAAACATACCCATGATATGCAACTTTGTCGATGACGAAAAATGCAAACACATTCCTTTTTTTCTAAGTAGTCTTTATGTTTTCACTGGTGATGTTGTTGAATCTGGAGAAGAGGAAGGTATAAAAGAATTATCCGTACTATTAGAAAAGGTGAGCACCTTCGCTAAGACTGAGGAGCTTAATTTCTGGATTGAACGCTCAAAACACCTTATACAACATCCAAGGGATTATAATTATGATTATTGGGGCTTGGGATGTATGTGTATAAATAAGAGTAAAGACCTCTCCAGTACGGAGAGGTCTTTCTATATATCTCTGTTGTATTTTATTTAATACCTTGGTAATACTGATTTTATTTCAATGCCGCTATAGCTTTATTTATTTCTTCTAGTTCAGTCTTATATTTAGCAAAGACTTCCGCTGTCTCAGCTAAATCTTTCTTGGTTTCATATTTCAGTCCTTTACACCGAGTATAAGTTCGTCTTCTTGTCTCCAAAGAAAGAAACCTCCAAGCGAACCGAGCAACGCAGCGGCTCCACCAAAGTACCTAAAGAATTCATATAGCATCACGATAAATCACCTTTTCTAATTTTTTTGTTTGCTGGAAAGAGTTTTATCAATCTCTTCAATCTCTTTTTTGATTTTTCTATAATACTCTCAAGCTGAGTGATTTGGTCTTTATATCCTTGAATCTTTTGATCCCCGATAGACAAAAAGCGTTCATCAGATACTTTTTCTCGGCTTTTTTGTGCAATTTGAAGATTCACCAACTGATCCTCAATCCCTTTTTGCGTTGTAGCAATTGTTTGTTCCAATTCTTTTTTTCTATCCACCAGTTTTTGTTCAAACTTATTGTTACTATCATCCACTGAAGTAGAGCCTGGTACAACATTTACATCAGAAGATGCACTTGAAGATGTACTTGAATTAGTAGTAATTTGAATTGTTTTTCCGTCCACCTTTAAACCAGCTCCTAAAGAATCGGACACAGCTCTCAAAGGTACATGCGCCTTTCCATCAACAATCGCATTCTCAGCAAGCGAGTTGCCGTTTACTGGTTTTTCTTCAAGTTTTTGATCGAGACAGGTATGCGTAAAGGTGAAGCAGCCGCGTTGAAGTGGTCAGATATTGAATTGAAAAATAAAACCGTGGTCGTTAAAAAAACTTTAGATTTTGATTTTCCCGAAGCCCATGAGGAACTGTCCGGGGACACGAAGAATGATAATTCTGAGAGAATACTACAACTCAGCAATACTATTATAGCGGATTTTAGACATCATATGAATGTTATAGATCAAAACAAACTTATCTTGAATGAAATGTATAGGCATGATCTGAATTTGGTAATGTGTCGAACAGATGGTAGGCTAATCCCTAAATCCACGCTTTTCAATGCTTTTTCCCGGATTTTAAAGCGGGCAAAATTACCGTCTCTTCCTATCCATTCTTTACGACATACTCATACGGTCCTGTTGCTTGAAGCTGGAGCTACCATGAAGTATATACAGGAAAGACTTGGGCATGGAGGCATCCAAATAACAGCTGACGTCTATGCACATATCTCAAAAAAAATAGAGATGAATAGCATCAAGAAATATGAATCTTTTACCGAAAGTCTACTTCAATAATTATTTTTTTGTGGGGAATTTGTGGGGAAAACTAGGTAGTGCTAAAAAACTGATGGATTACCCACAAAAGCAAAAATCCCTCAGCGCTTAGAGCGCCAAGGGATTTCCCATTTTAATACAACGTCAGATATTGATCACGTTCCCACTGGTGAACCTGTGTGCGATACATATCCCATTCAATTTCCTTAAGCTCGTAGAAGTAAGCTAGGGCATGGTCGCCCAGTGCTTCAGAGATCACTTCACTTCGAATGAGCTCAGACAAAGCTTCCTTCAAGTCTGCAGGCAGGCTTGGAATGCCTTCCTCGATCCGCTCTTCCTCGGACATAACATAGATATTACGATCAATTGGAGCTGGAAGAGGCAGCTCACGTTTGATACCATCCAAACCAGCTCTCAGCATAACAGCCAAGGCCAGATAAGGGTTGGCAGCCGGGTCTGGGTTGCGAACTTCGACACGAGTACTCAGCCCACGAGATGCAGGAATCCGAATCATCGGGCTGCGGTTGCTTGCAGACCATGCAACATAACAAGGTGCCTCATAACCAGGTACGAGACGTTTATACGAATTTACCGTTGGATTCGTGATTGCAGCCATGGCACGTGCGTGCTTGAGAATACCAGCCATATAGTGGCGAGCAATATCACTCAATCCGAGTTCATCTGTCTCATCATAAAATACATTTTCATTGCCCTTGAATAATGACTGGTTACAGTGCATACCGGAGCCATTCACACCAAACAAAGGTTTTGGCATAAAGGTGGCGTGCAGACCATGCTGGCGTGCGATCGTCTTAACAACGAGCTTGAATGTTTGAATCTGATCCGCCGCTTTGATCGCATCTGCATATTTAAAGTCAATCTCATGCTGGCCAGGAGCAACCTCATGATGGGATGCTTCAATTTCAAAGCCCATTTCTTCAAGCTTAAGAACAATTTCGCGACGGCAGTTTTCACCCAGATCCATCGGTGCCAGGTCAAAATATCCGCCTTGGTCATTCAGTTCTGTGGTTGGCTCCCCTTTTTCATCTGTTTTAAACAGGAAGAATTCCGGTTCAGGACCAACATTCATCGAAGTGTATCCCATTTCTTCCGCTTCCTTAAGCACACGCTTCAAAATACCGCGCGGGTCACCTGCAAATGGAGAGCCGTCCGGCTTGTAAATATCGCAAATCAAACGGGCTACACGATCCGAAGTTACCCAAGGGAATACAACCCATGTGTCCAAATCCGGGTATAAGTACATGTCAGACTCTTCGATCCGGACATACCCTTCAATGGAAGAACCGTCAAACATCATTTTGTTGTCCAATGCTTTTTCTAACTGGCTGACTGGAATTTCAACGTTTTTAATTGTGCCAAGCAAATCGGTAAACTGCAAACGAATAAAGCGAACATTTTCTTCTTTCGCAATTCGCATAATATCTTCTCTAGTATAACTCACATTAACCTCTCCCTTTCTGTAGCAACTGTGTACAAATCAGCTATTCCGTTAATTTCTTACATGATGAGTCCAAAAAGTACAGCAATGTCTATCTTTTATTGAAAAACCGTGATAATTCGCCTTGGATCAGGGACACCTGACCCGGTCTTTTACCTGCCACCAGCTGTTGTTTCAGCAAGCGATGAAGCTGGGTATCGGACATTTCACGGCGTTTGACTTCCGTATCTGCGGTAATAACTGTAGCCTCCTCCGATTCTTTGGTAACCGGATTCATCACTTGCTTAATGCCCGCAATGTTCACACCCTTTTCAATTAAGGCCTTGATTTCAAGCAAACGCTCTACATCATTAAAGGAAAAAAGACGCTGGTTACCCGATGTACGGGCCGGAACTATCAAGTTATGCTGTTCATAATAACGAATCTGACGTGCTGACAAGTCCGTTAGCTTCATGACAATACCTATTGGAAATAAGGCCATATTTCTGCGAATTTCGTCGCCCATTTGTCATCAACCTTCCAGTGATCTATTATGCACCTTATTGTACATTTAGCTGATACAAAGTGTCAATGACATGTGAGAAAAACTCACAATAATTTGCGTTCTTTCATCGTTTGCAGGGCCATAAGCACTCCATATTTCACATGAGAGTAAGTTAAGCCCCCTTGCATGTAACCAATGTAGGGTTCACGAATTGGAGCATCTGCCGATAATTCCAGGCTTCCCCCTTGTATAAAAGTACCCGCAGCCATGATAACCGGATGCTCGTAGCCTGGCATATCCCACGGCTCAGGCACTACATGACTGTCCACAGCCGCTGCTCGCTGAATTCCCTGCACAAAAGCAATGAGGTGCTCTGGCCCGCTAAAAGAGATGGCCTGAATCAGATCCGTACGGTCTTCATACCAGGCTGGATTGGTATCAAAACCCATTTCCTCAAAAACCGCAGCTGCAAACACACTGCCTTTTACCGCCTGTCCAACCAATGTTGGAGCAAGGAATAGGCCCTGAAAAATACCTCGCGTAGTTCCCAACATGGCCCCTACTTCTCCGCCAATTCCAGGCGCTGTCAAACGATAGGCTGCCAGTTCTACATACTTTTGTTTACCACAAATGTAACCACCCGTTTCAGCAATACCGCCACCTGGATTTTTAATCAATGAACCTGCCATCAAGTCGACACCGACCTGAGTAGGCTCCAGCTTTTCGGTAAACTCACCATAGCAATTGTCCACAAAGACGATGACGTCAGGTTTTATTGCCTTGACGCGCGCTGTCATTTCCTCAATATCCGCTACACTAAAGGAGGCTCTCCAATCATAACCGCGGGAACGCTGAATACCGATCACCTTGGTGCTCGCATGGATTGCGGCTTCTACAGCTTCCCAGTCGGCTTTGCCTTCTGCTGTCAATGCTGTTTCTCTATAAGTAACGCCAAAATCCTGCAGTGATCCTGTCCCATCTCCAGGCTTGCCAATCACCTTGTGCAGCGTATCATAAGGCCGCCCGGTGATGTACAATAGCTCGTCTCCTGGACGCATCACACCGAATAATGCGGTAGCGATCGTATGGGTGCCCGAGGCAAAATGCGGACGCACCAACGCTGCCTCCGCACCGAATACATCGGCATAGACCTCTTCCAGCACCTCACGTCCCCGGTCATTGTAAGCATATCCCGTCGAACCTGCAAAATGAAAATCGCTTACCCGCTTCCGCTGGAAGGACTGGATAACCTTCCACTGATTGGCGTCTACAATATGATCTATATGACGTATGCGTTCCTGTATTTTCTGTTCTACTTTTTCCTGAATTTGTTGAATTTCTGGACTGAAAACTACCATTTCCCCTGCTTGACCCTCTCTCTTACGCAGCCATAGGCTATTGATGTTATATTTTTGTTCGCTTTAGACGATGAGCTTTATCATTTCATTGACCTAAAAGCATTATCGGATGTTAAGATTCTGTGAACTCGCTCAGCACATGCCCATATTTTTCATACTCGCCTTTTTGGATTTCCACCTCATATATGACATCATTGCCATCATACTCTGTTAGCAGCACATCCCCAATTCGGTACAGCACAGATGTCAGGTCGCCGCGTTCGGCAGGAAGGCGGAATCTTAATGTATCACCGCTCAAATGCTCCTGAACCAGCTCACGGATGCGCAACAAATCGGCTTCATCGAATGAGCTGATTTTCAAATAACCTTCCCCGGAAGGAAGCATTTCCAATTGCTCAGGGGTGCAAGCGTCTTTTTTGTTAAACAATACAATCTGAGGCTTATCCGCGGCACCGAGCTGCTGCAAGATCGTCTCCACAACTTTCATCTGTTCGTCGCGCATGTCCGAGGAAGCGTCCACCACATGCAAAATCAGATGGGCTTCATTCGCTTCCTCCAAAGTAGCGCGGAAAGAAGCTACCAAATCATGAGGCAGATTTTGAATAAATCCGACCGTATCTGTGAGGATGACTTCTTTGCCACTCGGCAATTCCATCGTTCTGGAGGTCGGATCGAGCGTTGCAAACAGCTGGTTTTCAATATATACATCGGCCGCCGTCAGTTGCTTTAACAGCGTCGATTTGCCTGCATTGGTATAACCGACTAACGCTACTTGTACAACTCCACTTTTTTGTCTGCGCTCCCTGTGCAAATACCGGTGCCGGGTCACCTCTTCCAACTGGCGTTTCAGATCGCTGATTCGGTCACGAATATGACGACGGTCTGTTTCCAGCTTGCTTTCACCAGGACCGCGCGTTCCGATCCCGCCTCCGAGCCGTGACAGGTTTTTACCATGTCCGGATAGGCGCGGAAGCAAATATGACAGCTGTGCCAGCTCGACCTGAATTATACCTTCACGTGTTTTCGCGCGCTGGGCAAAAATGTCCAGAATGAGCTGTGTCCGGTCAATAATTTTGAGGTCCAGGCTTTCTTCGAGATTTCGTACCTGAGCCCCCGACAGCTCCTGGTCAAAAATAGCCGTATTCGCTCCCAATTCCTCGGCAACTGCACGCAATTCCTCTACTTTGCCTTTACCAATAAACCATTTGGAGTCCTTTGTCTCTCTATTCTGAGTCATGACGCTCAGCACTTCAACTCCCGCCGTCTCAGCCAGCTTCACCAGCTCATCCAGCGAATATTCTGTATTGATGCCAGAGCGTTTGACTTCATCCGTAATCAGACTGACCAATACGGCCTTGTCCAGTATTTCGGTTTGTGTATCATATGTGGAATTCGCCATACTGTTTGCTCCTTTATGTTCATATCAACCCTCGAACAGAGACCGACCTGATATTCAGGCCGGTCCCGTTCGAAATCATGTCATTCGATGTGATTCAGATTCCTATTATCGCCTATCTTTTGTCCAATTTCAAATCCTCCGGACGCAGCGTCATCAATTCCTGTTTGCCGGGCTGCCCGCTCTTGTATTGATTGAGCAGCCTGACAGCCTGGTGCCGAATTGCTTTTTCAATCACGTTACGCACATAACGCGCATTACTGAATGCATGAAGACTGCTATTGCGTTCGTTCAGCAAATGCTCTTTCATTTTGAGTATGGACTGGGGCATCAGAATATAATCCCGCTCCTTGGCCATCATCTCGGAAATTTGGATAAGCTGATCAACGGTATAGTCAGGAAAATCCAACTGAATCGGAAAGCGGGAAGGCAAACCGGGATTCGTGCGCAAAAAAAAGTCCATTTCCCCTGAATATCCGGCAAGGATCAAAATAAATTGATTTTTCTGATCTTCCATAGACTTTACCAAGGTGTCAATCGCTTCTTTGCCGAAATCCTTTTCTCCTCCGCGTGCCAAACTGTAAGCCTCATCGATAAACAGCACTCCGCCGAGAGACTTCTTGACCAGGTCCCGTGTTTTTTGAGCTGTGTGTCCAATATACTCACCTACCAGATCAGCTCTCTCCACTTCAATCAGATGGCCTTTACTCAGCACCCCCATTTTTTGCAGCATTTTAGCGATAATGCGAGCTACCGTCGTCTTCCCCGTACCTGGATTCCCTTTGAAAATCATGTGATACACATGAGCATTGCTCAACAAACCCGCATCCGTGCGCATACGGGCGATCTGCAAAAAGGCATATACTTCAAATACAAGATCTTTAATGTTATCCAAGCCAACGAGATGATCGAGTTCTTTCTGAATTTCCTGATAAAGACTGAGATACTGCGGTAGGGCCTGCGGCTTGGTTGAATCAGCTGCTTCCTTCTCGTCCACAGTCACCGAAGCAATCGGCTCCGGGCTACGCAGCACGACATTGATTTGTCTGGAAGGTCTCTCCTCCGACCGCTTGCCCGCGGCGATTCCCCGTCCGTTCATACATCCATCACCTCAACATTTCTTCAGGCACAGCTTACCCTACTAATGTATTCGGCCCGGCATGTCCTTATTAGCACAAAAAGAGCGGAAATGCAGACAAAGCACCTTTCCCGCTTCAAGTCACCGCAATTTGAGCACTGATCCACCATCGCTGCAGCGTCCATTTAGCGTAAGCCAAAATCTCTCTTGATTGATGAAGCGGCATATTCAGCACGTTGGATTCCGTCAGAGCCATCTGGGGATGATCGAAATCCAAAAACTGGGCAATCTCTAGCGCGCGAGGGCCATGATAGCTATGTGTAATGATTATGGACGATGTCCATCCATGCTCTTTCATAATTTGCTGGCTGTACAGCAGGTTTTCATAGGTGCTGGTCGCTTGGTTTTCCAATATAATATGCTGGGCAGGGATGCCCCGGTCTATTAAATAGCGTTGCATCCCCTCAGCTTCCGTATACGGAAAATCGGGCTTATCCAGCCCTCCACTCACAATCAAACGCTTTACGGTTCCATTACGATACAGCCGCAAGGCTTCTTCCAGCCTTTCCTTTAATCCAGGGCTTGGCTCTGCTCCCCACATAGAAGCGCCTAATACGATGCCGATTTGTGCCGGCCGAAGCGGAGTGGTAGAGGCAGCAGTATTCATGTTCCAGACTCGGATGCCTGACCATACCAATCCGGTCAAGAAAACGATAAGCAAGCACAATGTGAGCCGCTTGGGGATGACAAATCTCTTACCTGCAGGACTTGGCCTTTTTTGAGACTGGGGGCGCTTTGGCCCAATATTGCCAATCCGCTGCAAAACGTTCATCGCTCCCTCTTGAAGTCACCGTTGTGAAACCATTCTGCCCGGTGTTTCAACGACATTTTAAAATAGGGGAACATGTGGGCATCAATCCGATGTAGCACATCAGCCGCTGTACGGTTAGCCAATTCTGCCTCTTGCTTTGAGATATGCCCGCGCTGTAGCGCTTCCTCTAGCTCATCCTCATCCACCAAGAAAATTTCTCCGTTTTTGAGCACCACGACATCCAAATACAAATCGTCAAACCAGGGGACCCCCTGATCGGTCACGCCCTGATTCCGACAGGTATCAATATACCATTCCACGATCTGCTCGCGATTGTCAAACATGGCAGTCACCACATAATGCTCACCCTTGGGATAGTACTGCAGCCAGGAATAACCTTTATCGGCTATGCAAAACGTATGACCACCGTAGCTTTTCCATAATGGATCCTTGAGACTCAAAATGGTATACAGGGTCACATATCCTGTAAACGCGTCACTTTCTACATACCGGCAAGTAAACTTGCGATTCGTGATTCTACGCCAGTTGGCCCGGTCTCCGAATTTGCGCTTCATAATGATGTTCCTCTCCAACATTGGTAAACCCAGCTTACCATATTTAAACTGTACACTCAAAAAAGATACTGTCATAACAACAAAAAAGGTATTTTCGGACCATAGTAAGGCCCAAAAATACCTTTAGCTTGAAACAAGTCGTCTTACTTCAATCAAAGCTTGCTAATTCTAGTTGCGGTGTCCACGATTGGAATTTGAACGGCCATTGGAGTTGTTCTCCAGGCCTCCATCCAGCGGAGCTCCTGTAGATGTATCCGTACTCTCCGGATTCACCATTGTATTCTGGTCAGGGCTGCCTGTATCCGGTATGGTACTCTGACCATTTCCCTGATTGGCATTATTTCCGTTACCGTTTCCGTTATTGTTCCACACACCTCCGGCGCCATTTCCACCGGTATCCCCAGGAGTCACCGGAACCTGCCCCGAGCCCGTATCGTTATTCACACCGCCCGGGGTTGTATTTCCTTGATCTGTGCCGTTTTGACCGTCTGTAGTCCCACCGTTTTCCGGTAAGGTTCCATCCTGGCTAGGATCGGTTCCCTGCTGTGGATCTACCGGTGCAGTGTCTGCCGGCACTTCGATATGAATCGTATTGGAAGGGGCGGATTCTTTACCATCCGCTCCATAAGCGACGACATAATAATCATACGCATTTCCTGCCACAGGAGACGTATCTTCAGCGCTCGTGCCGTTCATCGCCTCCATAATCGGCGTATAGCCTGCATCGGAAGCCCCTTTACGATACACGCGGTACTGTACATTATCTCCTGCTGCCGCAGTCCAGGACAGGGATACAATTTGAGTATCCTGATTATAAGATCCTTTCAGACCGCTTGGAGCAGCAGTCTGAACTGGCTCGGCCGGTTTCTTTTCTACCGGTGGTTCATATCCCTTCGGCTGGGAAAATTGCGTAACCGGGTGTCCCTTGAGCGCATCGCCCATGACTCTGCCGAAAAAGGCTGCAGACTGTCCGCTGTAGTTCCTCAGCATATGCTTGCTGTCAGGCTTGTCGTATCCCATCCATACGGCTCCGGTATACTCCGGTGTATACCCAACAAACCAGATGTCCCTGTTTCCGCTGTTGCCGCGGATTCCACTTTGGGTCGTGCCCGTCTTGCCTGCTACCGGCCAGTCAATACGTGCTTTGCGGCCTGTGCCGCTATTGACCACGTTTTGCATCATCAGTGTCATTTCATAAGCCGTCTTCTCACTCATTACAGGCTTAGACTGCTCTTCGTGAGTGTAAACCACTTGATCCTCACTATTGTTAATTTGCTTTATAGAATAAGCCTTTTGGAATTGTCCCTTGTTGGCAAAAGCACTGTAGGCCTGTGCCATCTCAAGGGTATTGGTCCCTTTGCTTAATCCACCCAAGGCGATCGCAAGCGAGTGATCATTTTTATCCATCGGAATACCCAGACTCTCCGCGAATTGAACCCCTTTTTCAACGCCAATTTGGTTCAACAGCCATACTGGCGGGATATTTTCGGAATTCGTAATCGCATCGAGCATGCTGATCGTTGAAGAATATCCATGCAAGTTTTTCGGGCTATAGCCGTTAAAGCTTTGCCGTTCGTTGCTTAAAGGGGTATCCATCGTAAATTTACCGGATTCAAGAGCCGGTGCATAAGCTGCAATCGGCTTAAAGGCCGAACCTGGCTGTCTGCGGCTTTGAGTTGCCCGGTTAAAGGTTCCCTTTTTGTAATCCCGTCCAGGTGACATGGCGGCAATTCCGCCTGTCTGGTTGTTAATAATAACCATAGAAGCCTGGACTTGCTGGTCGTCCGGACTTTTTTCGAACATGTCATCATCTGCCATCGCCTGATCCAGTGCATTTTGAGCCTGGGCATCCATAGTCGTATGAATTTTATAACCGCCAATAATCAGGTCATTTCCACTAACGCCTGGCAGGGCTTGCTCTGCCTCTTCCATGACATATTCCATAAAATTCTGATACTTTTGAACTTTTTCCGGTTGCTTGTAATCGTAATTCACAGCCTTGGCCTCTTCCATCTCTTGCTTGCCAATTATCCCCTGCTCAAACATCAGCTGAAGTACGACGGCACGCCGGGCCTTCGAGTTCTCCGGATTACTGATCGGGTTATATTTGGAAGGACCTTTGGGAATGGCCGCTAATGTAGCGATCTGCCACAACTTTAATTTGTTTAGATCACTCACTCCAAAATAGCCCTCTGATGCTGCTTTAATCCCAGAATACGAGCGTCCAAACCAAATCCGGTTCAGATACAGCGTAATAATCTGATCTTTATTCAAATTCCGTTCCAAAGCCATCGCAATTGAGACCTCGGTTGCTTTACGGAAAAAGGTTTTGTCACGCGACAAAAACAGGTTTTTGGCCAGCTGCTGGGTCAGCGTACTGCCCCCCTCCACTGCTGAACGGGCTATAACATCCTTCACAGCCGCCCGACCAATGGACCAAATATCCACACCCTGATGTTCATAAAACCGTTTATCCTCAGTCGCCACAAAAGCTTTTTTGAGCAAATCCGGAATTTCCTTACTTGTAACAGGATCGCTTTTTTGTACGGACAGCTCACCCATGAGCACACCGTTGCGATCGTAAACCTTCGACGTCTCATTTACTGTAATTTTATCCTTGTTCGCTTGGTAAATCTTTTCTCCGTTAACCATGACAAACAAGTATCCGGCAAGTGCGCAAAATATGGCTAACGCCGCTGTAATAAACAGCGTCCACCCAATTCGCTTACCTGTAATTTTCTTTTTCTTGCCCTTCGGCTTTTCTTTAGGTGTGCTTCTATTGCGATTGCCGGATCTGGACAATGAATCGTTTGGCATTCCCCTGACTCCCTTTCGCGAATAATCATATGTTGACGAATATGCGCCTTGCTAGCGGCAGCATGAAATCAATTGCGGAATGAAAAGAACAACCCTTTTCAGGTTGCTCCGGTCACATTCCTATACAGTTAGACGAGACGGACGCTTGAAAAGTTTCATCTACCCCGGCGACTGTCAGGTCCTAATCAGTTATCGCTGATGTTATCCTGTTGCTGAACAAGCGATACATTGCGTTGTGGTGTAAAAGTAGAGATCGCATGCTTGTAGATCAGCTGCTGTTTCCCATCAGAGTCGATAACAATTGTGAAGTTGTCAAATGCCTTAATCGTTCCCCGTACCTGGAATCCATTGATAAGGTATACCGTAACAGGTATAGAATCCTTACGCAATTGATTCAGAAACGTATCCTGGATATTAATAGACTTGTTCATTTTAGCCGTACCCCCAATAATCATTTGGATTGTTTTGAAGTATATTCAAGGTCTGTCTGGAACTTTCCTGCTATCATTTCATGTATTTGGGCTGCATGAGCAGAAAAATTTCCAAGATCAGTGACATCTACCCACTGGATATCCTTCATATGGCGAAACCACGAGAGCTGTCGCTTCGCAAAATGACGCGTATCCCGTTTTAGCCAAGTCACCGCTTCTTCCAAAGACACCTCTCCCCGGAGGTAGGAGGATATCTCTTTATAGCCTAGACCTTGCATGGAGATGGCATCGCTTCGCACTCCCCGTTCCATTAAGGAGGCTACCTCAGCAACAAGCCCTTGATCGAGCATCCCGTCGATTCGGTCTTCAATACGTTTATAAAGCATTTGCCTATCCATTGTCAAACCTACAATGCACAGTTGGTATGGAGATTCCTTTTTTTGACTGGCTAATTGCGAGCTAAGTGTCGTTCCGCTAACATGGTAAATTTCCAATGCTCGAACGACCCGGCGAAGGTCATTCGGATGCAAGCGAAGCGCACTTTCAGGATCAACCGCCTTCAGCCGCGAATGAAGCGCTTCGGCCCCATACTGCTCTGCATAGTCCAGCTGTTCCTGACGAAATGCTTCATCAGCACCCACCTCGGAAAACCGGTATTCATAGCAGACAGATTCCACATATAACCCCGTTCCGCCTACGATAAAAGGCAATTTCCCCCTGGCATGTATTTCCGGTATGAGACGACGGCAATCTTCCTGAAATGCAGCTACTGAATATGGGTATTCAGGCTCATGAATATCAATCAAATGGTGCTTGATTCCCTGCATTTCCTGCTTGGAAATTTTGGCTGTTCCAATGTCCATATGACGGTACACCTGCATGGAATCACCGGAAATAATTTCCGCGTCAAATTGTCGTGCCATCTCAATGCTTAGCTTCGTCTTGCCGACTGCAGTCGGGCCAACAAGAACAAGTAGTTTAGGCTTAGGTGCCGCTGTCAATATCAATCACTCCGTACACTGTTTTCGTTGTGCCCCGTTGCTCCACACGGAAGCCGAGACGGGCAAATTCCCCGCTGCCCCGTTTCTCCTTCAATACGATTGTTTTCCGTGCAATTCGCTTGGCTTGGACAATGCTTTCCTGATCTAGCGCGTCTGGATTGGCCAACCCTCTCAATGGGCTGATTGCACTGGAATCAAGCAGCGGATCGCGAAACATCGGGTCAAAATAAATAATATCTGCACTGCGATCCGGCAAGCTGCGCAAATAGTCCAGATGATGGCCAAAACGAACATCAATGCTGGAAAAGGCTTTATCCACCGCAGAATTACCGGAGCGGTAATGCCTCATTCCGTCCCTGATCAAAGCATAGACGGGGAAAGAGCTTTCCACAGCCGTTACTTGTCCTGAACTTCCCGTTCCAATAGCAAACAAAAGCGAATCCGTTCCGAGCCCTGCGGTACAGTCCAACACGATATCACCCGGAACGAGTCTGGCGGCAGTCAGCATCGGGTCAGGTTCACCCTTTAATACCCGCTTGGCACGAATGAAGCCCATACTCGGGTGAAAAACCATCGCTGGTTGGGCTTGGCTTATCAGCCTCGCTCCGCCCTGCACCAGTACCAGTGCCTGATGCACTCCGTAAGCAGCAAGCAGCTTTGCAACTGATGTCCCACGACGGGGGGCGTACATTACACCCAGCTCGGCAGCAAGCAGCTGCGCCCGCCGCACAATCTCAGGCACAGGGGAGTCTCCCGTCGTTATCAGTAACTCCGCTTGTTTCTCACGAAGCTTCGCCTGTCTTTCTTCTAAATGGCTTTCCCGATCCTGCAACATATTCATTTATACTCCCTTACATTACTCTTTTAAACATTTTTTCCAAATCATACACGGAAAAGGAAACGACAATGGGCCGCCCATGGGGGCAAGTGTATGGTTGTTTGCAGGCTGCCAATCGTTCCAGCAATACAACCGCCTGTCGATCAGTCAGCTTCTGGTTGGCTTTAATCGAAGCGCGGCAAGAGCACATAATGGAGGCTGCCTCGCGGAGCTTGGCAAGATCAATCGCTTTTTCCTCCAGCACCCATCCGGCCATTTCCTCAATAACATCCGCTTCCTCCCCTTTGGGAAGCCAGTAAGGATACGAACTGACACGGAAGGTTTGACCACCAAAATGCTCCAAATACACCCCTGCCTGTTCAAACCAGTGTAGTCTCGTTTTCAATTTTTCTGTCTCGGAAGGCGTGAAATCCAGTGTAATCGGCAGGAGCAGTTCCTGCGATACAGCCTCGGGATTGCCGAATTTTTCATAATAAAATTCGTAATTGACCCGCTCATGGGCAGCATGCTGATCAATTAAATACAAGCCCTGCTCGTTCTGCGCAATCAGGTAAGTTCCGTGATGCTGACCAATCAAGTTCAACTCAGGAAAAGCCGGCAGCGAGGGGGCTTCACCAGCCACCGCTGACAGTTGCCCGGCATTCAGCCGTGGCTGACGCTGCTTCTCGTCTGCCAAATAGCGCGAGTCCATCGCGTTTCCTGTACTCGGAGGCGCAGTAGCGCGATAGACAGCAGAAGCGGCCGTTTCCTGAACTCCTTCGCTGCATTCGCAAGATGCGTTCATTGCCGCTTCATTCCCTTGCAGCTTCTGCCCATCGTTCTCAGCCACAAAATTGGCATTCAATTCCTCGTCGCTGATGCTCGCACCTGAAGGAGCGCCTGCCCGGTTCACAGCAGAAACGCCTTCCTTATACGGCCGCTGCTGACCCACCGGACTAGCCTTACGATTGGCTTCATTCCCGCTCAAGCGATTGGATTGGCCCAGTTCCCCTCTCTTTAGTAACGAATCGGAAAGCGGCTGTGCCTGCCCCTGTTCTTTACCGGAAGAAACCCTGTCTTCCGGCTCATTTCCCGTGCTATATCCAGTATCATGTCCCTTCGAAAAATAGAACTGCTCCTGTATGAACGAGCCACTATCCTTGCCGCCGATTTCGCGCTTGACTACATTCGGAATCAGCACCTGCTGTCCCAACACAGCTTTGATCGAATCCTCAACCAGTTGAAACAACTCGGCTTCCTTGCTGAACCTCACCTCAAGCTTGGCGGGATGCACGTTAACATCCACTAAAGAAGGATGCATCTCCAGCCGGATCACTGCCAGCGGAAAACGATTGATCGGCAGCAAAGTATGATATGCCTTAAGCAGCGCCTGATTCAGCCCGAAGCTGCGCACAAAGCGGCCGTTCACGACGGTCGAGATCGCATTCCGGTTCGATCTGGTCCACTCCGGCCGACTGACAAAGCCGCTAATACGGTAATCGAGGCTCTCTCCTTCCAGCGGCAGCATGGATTTCGCCGCAGAAGTTCCGTAAATAGCAGCAATTACCTGCAGCAAGTCGCCATTGCCCAGCGTTTGAAGCAATGAATTGCCGTTGTGCCGCAAGGTAAAGGCAATTTCAGGGTACGAGAGCGCCATCCGGTACAGGACATCGGAAATATGTCCCAGCTCCGTCTGGATCGTTTTCATATATTTCAACCGTGCCGGGGTATTATAAAACAGCTCCCGCACGGTAAAATCCGTGCCCTTCCGAGCGGCTGCATCCTCGTGAAGCACCAGCTTGCCGCCTTCAATGACCAATTTACGAGCACGCCCGTCATCTCCGGCTGCCGTAAGCAGTTCCACCTTGGATACAGCGGCGATACTCGGCAGCGCCTCCCCTCGAAAACCGAGGCTTGTAATCTGAAACAGGTCGCGGCCATGTCCAATTTTACTAGTCGCGTGTCGATAGAATGCCGTTTCCACGTCTTCAGACTCAATGCCGCTTCCGTTATCCGTAACCCGGATACTTTGCAGTCCGCCTTCTTCAACCCATACATCCACACGCGTACCGCCTGCATCAATCGCATTTTCCACCAGTTCTTTCACGACGGAGGACGGACGCTCCACAACCTCGCCGGCAGCAATCTGGTTCGCAATATGCTCATCCAGCACCCGAATTTTAGACATCCTTTTAGCCTCCTCCTGACTTTAAGTTGTGATGAAACAGAAAAATTAATCCCGTCATGTATGTTATTACAGGCCGTTGGCCTTGTTTTTCAATTCATTTAGCAGCTGCATGGCCTGCAAGGGGGTCATGTTCATGACATCCGCATTTTTCACCTTTCGTAAAATTTGCCGTACAAGCGGATTCGTTTCGGCCATCTCTGACGGAGGCTTGACCGGGGCAAGCTCCTGCTCTCCGAAAATAGACAGCTGGATCACTTCGGCTGCTTCCCGCTCTAACACAGGGGAGTCTTCCCCAGCTTGTACAGTAGCCTCTTTTACAAGCATAGCTTGCTGCGATAAAGTCTGGGCTTGCCCGGCTGGAGCTCCCCCTTTTTCTCGCAACATCTGGCCTGAATGGCTCCCGTTCAAAGAAGAATCAGCATCTATCCCCGAATATGCATGATGAGCTGCTTGTTGCTTCGCACCCGCTGCTGTTTCAGTGCCTGCCGTTACCTGAGCTGCCGCATGCTCAAATCCATGCAGCAGTCCATTTGCACGTTCAATAATGTTGCTTGGCAAGCCTGCCAGCCGGGCACAATAAATGCCATAGCTGCTGCTGGCTGCCCCCTGTATGAGCTTGCGCAGAAAATTCACCTTGTCACCGCTTTCCTGTACTGCCATGGAGTAATTCCGCAGCGAGGACAGCGTTTGTTCCAAATGAGCCAGCTCATGGAAATGCGTAGATACCAGCGCTTTGCAGCCGATAGTGTCATGGACAAATTCAATGACGGCCTGCGCAATCGCCATGCCTTCGCTGGTGGACGTACCACGTCCCAGTTCATCAATAATGATCAAGCTTTGTGGTGTTGCCTTTTCTGTCATCACCTGGATATCAGCCATCTCCACCATAAATGTACTCTGCCCGCCGATAAGATCATCCGCCGCACCGATACGTGTGAAAATGCGATCCAGCATCGGCACTTTGGCACGTGCAGCCGGAACGAAGCAACCGATTTGAGCCATAATGGCAATCAGCGCAACCTGACGCATATACGTGCTTTTACCCGCCATATTCGGGCCGGTGATCAGCAAAATATGTGCATCTGCCTCTTCAAGTGCGGTAGCGTTGGCGATAAAGCTGCCATCTTTCATTACAGCTTCCACAACGGGATGCCGCCCCTGCTCAATCACAAAATCGTATCCTGTTGTCAGTTCAGGCTTCACGAAGCCGCGCTCCGCGCTAACGGATGCCATGGACTGATATACGTCAATTTCGGCCACCTGCTCTGCCAGCTTTTGCAAACGTTGAATTTCAGCGTTCAGTTTACTGCGAAGTTCAGAGAACAGCATGTACTCCAGATCGACCATTTTATCCTCGGCTTCCAAAATCAATGATTCCTTTTCCTTCAGCTCGGGTGTAATATACCGTTCTGCATTGGCCAGTGTCTGTTTGCGTTCATACCGCCCTTCCGGCAATGAGCTCAAATTGGATTTGGTCACTTCGATGTAATAACCAAACACTTTGTTGTATCCGATTTTGAGCGACCGGATGCCGGTTGCTGCACGTTCCTTAGCCTCCAGTTCGGCAATCCAGCGTTTGCCGTTCACACTCGCCTCGCGCAGCTCGTCCAGGCGCTGATGATAGCCTTCCTTGATAATTCCCCCGTCTCTTACGGAAATCGGCGGCTCCTCCGCCACCGCCTCATCGATCAATGCGCACAAATCTGCACAGCTATCCAGGTTTTGTGCAATCCGTCTCAGCGTCTGTGAAGGCGACTCCGCGCACAGCTTGCGCAAGCCAGGAATCCGGGCCAACGACAGCTTTAGGGCAATCAGATCGCGTGCATTGGCGCTGCCAAAGGCAATTCGCCCCACCAGTCGCTCCAGATCGTAAATCTCTTTTAGCTGGGCACGCACATCTTCACGGAAAATGAACTGGTGGTATAATTTGTCCACCGCCTCCAGCCGTTCTTCGATCATATTGCTGTTCAGCAGCGGCTTGTCGATCCAGCGACGCAGCAGACGCGCTCCCATCGATGTCTCCGTCCGGTCCAGCAGCCACAGCAGCGAGCCTTTCTTGGAGCGTTCGCGAACTGTCTCTACCAGCTCCAGATTCCGGCGGGTAAACGGGTCCAGGATCATAAAATGATTCGGCTCATACACCGAGATTTGGGTTAACTGGCCGAGCGATCTTTTTTGCGTTTCATTTAAATAAGAAATCAGACGCGATACACACAGCCTGCGTTCCTCTGTAAGTCTCGCCCACGCAGCTTCGCCAAATTGCTCCCGCACAAGATCATCCTTGGATTTGTCCCAAGCCGTATACACAATACGCCGTCCAACAGGAGACATACGGGATGTCACAAAATCGAGCAGATGACCGTCCCCTAACATTTCGGACGGCTCATAAATGTTGATTTCATCCAGCAGCCATTCTTTCGAATCCGGTACAGAGGTCACATACAGCTCACCTGTTGACAAGTCGCATGCCGCCAGTGCCAGCATCCCATCCGTTTCCGTAACGCAGACCATGTAATTGTTAGACTTGTCACCCAGCACTTTGCCTTCCATGACTGTACCCGGTGTCACAACGCGGACAATATCCCGCCGCACCATTCCCTTCGTGGTTGAGGGGTCTTCCATTTGTTCACAAATGGCCACCTTATATCCCTTCTCAATAAGGCGCTGTATGTAATTTTCCGCCGAATGGTAAGGCACGCCGCACATCGGAATTTTTTCCGTGCCACCACCTTCGCGACCAGTAAGTGTAATTTCCAGCTCCCTAGATGCCAGAATAGCATCATCAAAAAACATTTCGTAAAAATCTCCCAGGCGGAAAAACAAAAATGCATCTTTAGCCTGCTCTTTTATGGATAAATATTGCTCGATCATCGGTGTATATTTCGCCATTATTCACAACCTCCACAGATTGTTCCGTTAAAACTTGTATTACTTTACATTATAGCAAAAATAAAAGTCGATAACATGAAGCATCCTTCTTAGTGTCACCAGCAACATTTACGAAAGCTTCCAGAACCGGCGCAGATCCCGTGATTCATCCCACTGCTTCCCCTTGCGGAGACTTTCCAGCAAAGGCCCGACATAAGCTTCATATTGCGGATACACCTCCAGTGAAACGATATCCGTAACAAGGGGCTCTATACACTCCTTAAGCACACTTCGATTCCCTTCATAAAAGGCTTGATGAATCTTCTCCCCATCTAGCGGGCTACACTGCAAACGCAGATATTGAGTTGCGATAAGAAACGCCATTCCTATCACGCCTTTCGCCAGTTGAGGTGAGACTAGAAAGCTGGGCAGGGTTCGATATTCAAAGCCACCATACGATTGACGACGAAAATCACCCAAATTGCCGTAATGGGGCCGGCGTTTGGCCGCGCGCTTATCTTCCAGCAGCGCCAAAGGCAGCGCCAAATAGTTGTCCAGCGTCCGCAGCAGCGGCCCGTTCAGTGGAATCCCGCTGAAATGCAGATGTCCGCCCAGCGGAAAACCGGGTTGCGGCATCCCGCCTGCCTGCCAGATGAGCGTCTGGTCAGGAATACGCCGGGCTGCTATGGCAAAAGCTTGCCGCAAATGCTTGAGCAAACGGACCGGATCGCCACCCGGTGCAGGACGCAGTTCAGCCACGGGATAGAGCGTTCGCCCCCGGCGCGATACGGCATCGCAGCCTGCCACGCCGATGCGGCCCAAATACTTTGAGGCGGGAACAATCCTCCCCTCAGGCATCCGAACCAGCAGAAATTCGGGGTCCATCCCGATCAGCAGTTCAGTTGTCCCCCGCTCCGTCAGAGTCTCTTCCTCCTGCACCTCTTCTTTTCGCGCCGCAGCTTCGTACAACGCCCCCAAACGTCTATCGTTAAGCCATGGCTGTGCCGCGATATCGCGTACCTGACAGCTGCGCTCTCCCAGCAGAGTCAGCACCACCTCACCGCTGTCCAAACCAAGCGTGTACAGCGTACGCACAGCCAGCCGCTCCATCCGGGTATAGAGCTGTGAATGACAATCCAATGCAGGCGGATCGTATGTACGGACGTCAGAACGCCTTTCAATGGTACGTCTTCGAATTTCCAGCACCTGCAGTTGATAGATTTCCACGGCATAGCCTATCGCAAAATCTGCTATACTGTCATCCATCCAACGAACCGATATACCCGAGCGCTCAAGTCTACGCTTTTTCTCCTCATTTGTCATCTGTCTAAAACGTCTGAGCGCCTGTCCCGGCTGCTGCATCACATATCCCTCCCTACGAATTGCACGTAAGATGACGTATGGATCAGGTCCGCATCGCCATAAAAAAAGAGGGCCTTTGCCCCCTGCGCGAAAATCAGCCGGCGCAAAGAGTAAAGCGGCCCTCTTTTTGGGTACTCCCATCAGAGCTCGTCGTCAATGAGGTCGGGGTCGAGCTCCTCATAGTCCCCCTCTTCCGCTCCAAAATCATAATCCTTGTCAAAATCCTCACTGCTGCCATACGGGAATACTTCCACTACAATCTTCGTTTCCGCTACCAGCTCCACCGCAAATTCCCGCTCGACCCGGATCATTACGCTGCCGCCCCCAGAAGTTACACTCGCCTCCACGCAGCTCGGCTCTTGTGTAGCTTCGGCGGATACTTCCACTGTAGATGCCCGATGCTTTGGATCAAGATACGAAAGCGGCACATGTTCTACATACGACACCGTTTCCTTAGCCACATCGGTCTGCGAGTTTTTATCGTATGAGTACCAAATATTGATGTCATACGTCCCGACGACCTCAATGCCGTCCCCGGCCGCCACAGCTTCATACTGGTGGTTAATAATCCATGCCCCCAAAATACTGGTCGGACTATTGGGCGGAGTTACGGTATGGGTTACGGTAGAGAATCTGCGACCTTTTCCACAGATCGCTTTAGTAATAATCTCTCTACGATTTTTATGACCTAATGCCATTCTTGAACCTCCTCCATACAATCAATCATTCCATACATATGTATGCAGGTTGTGGGCGAATGTTGAGTGAATAGGCGAAAAGGAAAAAATATTATTTGTATAAGCATATGCTGCAATGGCTTGAACTCATTCACGCCAATGTGCCACATGCTGCTCTAATATCTGTAAAAATTCACTAAGTGCCGGAGATTTCCACTTTTTCGTGTGATAAGCGATCTGGGTAGTCACCTGCTGCTCACTGTCATCCCACGCCAGGCGTGCCATTTTTCCTTCACGCAGCTCATTTTGTACCGTAATCAGAGGAAGCAGCGCAATCCCCAAACCAGTCATGACACATTGCTTGATCGCTTAAATTCTCCAAAACTCCAGACTCGGGTCTGCAAAAATACCATGTCTATTCAAATACTGCTCAAACCGTATACGGTAAGTGCAGCCGGACTCTGTATTCAAAATGGTTTCATCCTTGAGGTCGCCGGGCTCTACCCTTGTATAAGCAACCAGCGGATGCTTGAGCGGTGCGACCAATGCCATCGGTTCATGGATGAGCGTCGCCACATACAGCTCCCTGTCTTCCGTCTCAGGCTGAAGCAAAAAGCCAAATCCAGTTCGCCAGAACGGACCATATCGCGCAATTCCCAGCATTCGCCGGGTTTGAGCACCATTTTAACCTTGGAATACCACTCTCTATACTCTCGTATCAGCTCTGGCAATCGAAAAGCAGCCAGCGACTCTGGTGCTCAAATTCTCAGCGTGCCCGTTAGCTCCGTCTCTGAACAAAGCGCATCCTTGGCCATAGCATTCATCTTGGAAATTTCCTGCGCATAGGGAAGCAGACGCCGTCCGGCATCTGTCAGCATAATTTTTTTGCCAATGCGATTAAAAAGCGGCTGTTCAAGGCCTTTACTCTAGTTCTTCACCGGAGTAGGGGCCTTGTCCTTTTTGGCAATTTTCAAATACTGATACAGCTCATGCATAAGCTGCAATAGTGCCGAACGGATCTCGAATTCCGACCGTGTCGCGGGAAGCTCCATTCCTCTAAATTCCTCACGAACCTGTTCCAGCAGCTTCTCGGTCTGGCCCGTATAATGTCCGGCCAAAACATCATGGCTAAGCTGGTCAAACAGCTCCGCCAGAAGCTTGGCCTGCGGCATATGCTGATACATTTGCGCAATCAACTGCATCATATTTTGAATCGAATCCAACTGCTCCCTACGCATGTAAAAATATACATTCCATCCTTCCTGGGGACGGAGCATCTGATTTTCCAATGAACGCCCCGCTTCGGTTACCCCCTTGGCAATGATGCTGTTCGCTTCGATAACTTCCTTGCCATCCCATATGTAAGCCGGACTGCGCAGCGTATTGGCCATGCTTCGGAATATGACGGAAAACGTCCGATCAACCTCCTGCCGAATTTGCTGCATCGTATTATCGGAGCGTGGCATATAAGCCAAATTGACGACCATGGCAGAGCCCAGCCCAATCACTAACAAAGCCAGCTGAGTCAGAAGCACCTCCATATCAATGATACCGCCGCTGAATACACGGAATACGACAACCGATCCCGTGACAATCCCTTCCTTAAAGCCCGCCCGCACAATGACCGGGAACGCCGTCAAAATATATAATGCCAGGACCCAATCATGGAATCCGAAAACAACAAATAAAACACAGGCAAAAAGAAGCCCCACGACCGATGCAAAAAATCTCGCCGAAATGGTACGGAGACTTCTCTTGCGTGTGATATCCACCCCCAAAATAGCCAAAAGCCCTGCCGAGGTAGCTCCATGAATGCCAATACCGTCTGCAATGAGTACAGCCATTAGTGCAGCAATAGCCGTTTTAATTGTTCGAAAGCCCATGAAAAAATTCTGTCCCCTCTAGCTGAAAATCTGTTTCGTATTTTGCATCATTCGATTCCTAATGCTCAAAATCGCACTTTGGATTTATGCAAAATGCCCGTTTTCATAAATTTTAAGTAATTTCATTTTCATGGTACTTTATTTTAACGTATTAAACAAATGCCCCGCGGTTTATTTTTAGCGTTGAGGACGACCAGCCAACAGACGCTGCTCCACATATACGACCGCCTGGTACATCAGTGCAGCTACGACGGCAATGATCAGCAGACTGGACATCACCAGCGTAAAATTGAATACCTGAAAACCATAAATAATCAGGTAGCCAAGCCCGTTTTTGGCGACCAGAAATTCACCGACAATTACGCCAACCCATGCCATGCCGACATTCACCTTCAGCGTAGAGACGATAGCAGGAAAGGATGCAGGTAAAATCACCTTTTGGAACGTATCGCGCCGTGATCCGCCAAACGTTCGAACCACCTTGATCAGATTCTTATCGACTTCCTGAAAGCTGTTGTATACAACCAGTGTCGTAATGATGACGGTAATCGAGAGGGTTGTCATGAGGATCGCAGTAAATCCTGCTCCAAACATAACGATAAAAATCGGACCCAGTGCCACCTTCGGCATACTGTTGAACACAACCATATAAGGGTCTAGCACCTTTGACAAAAACGGTGACCACCAAATAAGTACAGCCAGCAGTGTGCCAAGCAGCGTTCCAAGTAAGAAACCGGCCACGGTCTCCCCAACCGTAACACCGACATGCCCCCATAGCTCGCCACTGACCACATCCTTGCCAATCTGAGCAAATATTTTGCTCGGATAGCTGAACAACAGCACATCAATCCATTTTAATCGGCCCGCAATTTCCCATAATACAAATAAAAGCAATAAAATAGCTATCTGTACACCTATTACCAACCGCTGCTGAGAACGCCTGTCACGCTGATACTCCCGATGCAATTCTTGTATCCAGCGCTGCTCAAGCAGCTGAGCTTCGTCCCCCATGGTATAACTCACTCCTTTGCTCCCGAAGCCTCCAATTCACCCCATATTTCATGAAAAAGCTCATTAAAGCCCGCTTGCTCGCGCGCATAAAAAGGCTGAGCTTCCCGAATGGATTCCGGAATATCGAAGGTGCGCCGGATATGGCCCGGGTTACGACCCAGCACGATGACCCGGTCGCTGACCGCAATCGCCTCAGCCAAATCGTGTGTCACCAAAATAGCCGTCTTGCCCCGCACACGCAGGGTTTCGGCAATCAGGTCTTCCAGCTGCAGCTTGGTCTGATAATCCAGCGCAGAGAACGGCTCATCCAGCAGCAGCAGCCCCGGATTGGTTGCCAGCGTTCTCACCAGCGCCACACGCTGGCGCATTCCCCCGGACAACTGGGACGGATGCTGATGCTCCTTCCCTCCCAGACCCATGCTATCCAGCAGCAGCCGTGTCCGTTCGCGTGTAGCCTCATCCACCCGCTTGCCCAGCTCCAGGCCCAGCAAGGCGTTATCCATAATCGTCCGCCACGGAAACAGATAGTCCTGCTGCAGCATATAGCCGACCTCCGGGCTCGGGCCGCTTACGGACCGGCCTTGCAGCAATACCTGCCCTGCTGCTGGACGCAGCAGCCCGGCGATCATGGACAGAATCGTCGTTTTGCCGCAACCGCTCGGACCGACCAAGCTGACGAACTCCCCTGCCGCCACCGAAAAATTGATATTCTCAACCGCCAGGGAAGCTTCGCGATCCGTTACATACACATGCGTTACCTGCTCCAGCCTCACCATCGGGATGGTTGCATCTAAAGGGGTACAGCCCCGGTTCCCGATCATGATGAACCTCCAGTGCCGGCACCTGCAGTCGTATCCCCGGTCGTACTTGCTTTTGCAGGCGAGTCGGCGCTTTCAGTAGCATGTGATGTAATCGCCTGCTGTGCAAAGCTCGAATTCACCAGCTTATCCAGTGCAACCGGGCTTTTCAATTCTCCCGCCGAGCTCATGACCGCCTGCAAATTTTCCCATTCCTTAGCTTCAATGACCGGGTTCAAAGCATAAGTGCCCTGTTCCTTGTAACGCTTGATACTGCTCGTCAGAATCGCCGCTTCTGTATCCTTGAAATAGGGCGCAATCGCTTCGGCAATCTGCTCAGGTGAATGTGTAGCAATCCACTGCTGTGCCCGGTATACAGCGTTTGTAAATTTTTGCGCGGTACCTGCATTGGTGTTCAGATAACTTTGTTTGGCCATATATACCGTGTATGGCAGCTCGCCGCTCTCCACACCAATGGAGGCAACTACACTTCCACGGCCTTCCTTTTCAAAAATAGAGGCCTGGGGCTCAAATAACTGAACATAATCCCCTGTACCGGAGCCAAAGGCAGAGGCAATATTGGCAAAATCAATATTTTGAATCAGCTTCAAATCCTTGTGAGGATCAATGCCATGCTTGCGCAGCGCAAATTCCAGCGACATTTGCGGCATTCCACCCTTGCGCTGCCCTAAAAAATTTCGCGCTTGCAGCTGTTCCCAGCCAAAGCTGGCCTGTGCTTGACGAGCAAACAGAAACGTTCCGTCCTTCTGTGTCAGTAGGGCAAAATTAATAACAGGGTCCTCTGCCCCTTGCTGATACACATAAATGGATGTTTCCGCACCAATCAGTGCGATATCCGCCTGATTGGACAGCAATGCCGTCATTGCCTTATCACCACCGGGGATCGTCACCAGCTGGACATCCAGTCCCTCCTGAGCAAACATCCCCTGACCTAAGGCTACATACTGCGGCGCATAAAAGACCGTGCGGGCTACCTCACCCAGTCTTACCTCAGTCATCTGCTCCCCTTTGGGTGCGCACCCGCTGAGCAGCAGCAATCCGAGCAGTGCCGCAGCCATCACAGCTTTGCAGCGAGCGCCGGTTTTCATCTTTGTTCCCTCCCCACCTTTTTACATCATTGACTTCATATATTGTTATGCACCTGCCTATATAATGGTTAATCGTACATAAGAAAAACATCTACCGGCGTACTTTCACGGAAGGCCGACCGCGTTTAGCGGAAGTTTTTCTTGCCATTATAAAATCGTTTAGCTCCGCTGAACCATTCTATAATCTAAAAAAACCCGCGTTCGCCAGGAACGCGGGGTAGATGCACAGACATTCACATTACAGTTCGTATACGGATGTGTATTTTTGTTCCAGATAGTCGGCAAGATAATCCGGGTTCAGCTCCTCGCCTGTAATCGCTACAATCAGTTCGGATGGCGTCCGGCTCTTGCCAAAGCGGTAAATCCGTTCGGTCAACCACTGCTTGATCGGCTCAAGCTCTCCGGCAGCGATCAGCTCATCCAGGTTCGGCAGCTCCTTGCGCAGCGTCGCCAAAATTTGCGCTGCATACATATTGCCGAGCGAATAAGAAGCAAAATAGCCGAAGTCACCGCCGGACCAGTGGACGTCCTGAAGTACACCCAGTCCGTCATTGGGCGGAACAAGCCCCAAATATTCCTGATACTTCGCATTCCACACCTCTGGAAGACGTTTCACATCCAGCTTTTCATTAAACAGCATTTTTTCAATTTCATAGCGGATAATGATATGTAAATTATATGTCAGCTCATCCGCTTCAATACGAATTAAGGAATTTTCCACACGGTTAACAGCCCGGTAAAATTGCTCTGCCGTAACCTTGGACAAGCGATCCGGAAAATGCTTTTGCAGCTCATCGTAATATCGATCCCAGAATGCGCGACTGCGTCCAATCATGTTTTCCCACAGACGAGACTGGGATTCATGAATCCCCATTGAGGTTCCTCCGGACAGGAGTGAACCTGCCAGTTCAGGAGCCATATTTTGCTCATACAGCGCATGACCGCCTTCATGCAATGAGCTGAAGATAGCACTGGTCACATCATCTTGCAAATAATGTGTTGTTATGCGTACATCACCCGGATTTAATCCGGTCGCAAAAGGATGCACACTTTCATCCAAACGTCCTGCGGCAAAATCATAACCCATCTGCCCCAAAATAAACAGGCTGAACTTCTCCTGCTGTTTTACATCAAACACACCGACCAGAAAGCTTTTATCCGGCTGGCTAGGTGAAGCCTGAATTTTGGACAACAGCGGCACAAGACGTTTTTTAAGCCGATCAAACACTGCGTCCAGCTTCTCAACGGTCATACCCGGCTCATATTGATCCAAAAGCGTATCATATTCCGTGTCCTTGATCCCCCAGTAGCCGATGAACTCCCGCTTCATATCCACAATTTTGGACAGAAACGGTTCAAATCCGGCAAAATCGCTATGTTCCTTCGCTTCCTCCCATTTGCTCTCCGCCTGCGCTGCAAGAACACTATATTCCCGATAGCGATCTGCCGGAACGGAACGATTCAGGTCATAATCTTTGCGGCATTCCTTCACCAGTCTGCGATCATTGTCTTCCAGCTGCTTCAACTTATCCTCTGCGGCAAAATATTGCAGCAATTGCCCCATTTCATCCGAGATCATCAGCTTGAACATTTCAGTGGACAGCATGCCCAGCGTCTCCGAACGAAGGTCAACACCTTTACGTGGAGCACCTGTACGCAAATCCCAATGCAGCAGCCCTACTGCTTCGCCATAACTGCTGATTTTACGGGAAAGTTCCTTTAATGCCGCCAATTGATCCAACGTCTGTTGCTCCATAATTAAGGTCACCTCTTTAACTAAAAATGGATAAAACTTTACAACGCTTATACTTGATGATAATGATATTAAAAAGTATAATCAACACACAACTGCACGGTCTGCTTCTGATAAACATTTAAAAGACGTCAGACCATACATACCGATGTGAAGTAAAGCCTGATTTACGGCCTGTGCTGACCGGAATTAGGCTTCTTCCATACTGGTCTATCGCTAATCATTATTAAAAAATAATAAGTATTTGGAGGGAATAATCGTGAATAACATCAAAGAAATTTTGGAATACAATCGCGTTTTCGTAGAAAACAAAGAATACGAAGCCTATAGAACGGGTAGGTTCCCTAACAAAAAGATGGTCATAATTACTTGTATGGACACTCGGCTAACCGAGTTACTCCCCAAAGCCATGAACCTGCGCAATGGCGATGTCAAAATTATCAAAAATGCGGGCGCGATTATTTCCCAGCCTTTTGGAAGTGTCATGCGTAGTGTGTTGGTCGCCCTGTATGAGCTGGGAGCAGACGAGGTTGTAATCGTGGGCCATTACGAGTGCGGGATGGCCGCGCTGGATGCCGACCATATGATCAATGAAATGCTTGAGCGCGGAATTTCACAGGAAGTGCTGAATACGCTGGAGCACTCGGGAATCAAGCTGAACAAATGGCTGAAAGGTTTTGACAATATCGAGGAAGGGGTCAGAAGTACTGTGAAACTGATTAAAAACCACCCTCTTCTCCCACCCAATACACCTGTTCACGGGATGGTCATACATCCGGGCACCGGAGAGCTGACGCTGATCGTTGATGGAAATCAGCAATAAGCTTTCCACTTGAATGGGATAAACAACGAAAGCAGGACTGAAACCCAAAGTAGTTTAAGATCGTATATACGGTCTTAAACTACTTTTTTTATGCAAAAAGAATGTATTCGTCCAGATGATGAATAGCCATTTGTGGCTTTCCTATGAATGACCTGTCTGAAAGTTGTCAAACCATACAGTTTCAGTGTAGACTTCTTATGAAGTTGCAGAATAGCTGCCGCAGAGCTGTTACAACCGTTACTATAATGGACGAAGGAGATAAGATTGATGAATTTACTATCGTATGGCCTGTTGGGGCTTCTCGCCAGAGAGGAATCCTCCGGATATGACCTGATGCTGCGCATTCAGCCTTTTTGGCAGGCCAAGCACAGCCAGATTTATCCGCTGCTATCTCGCATGGAGAACAAGGGACTGTTAGCTTCCCGTTGGATTCAGCAGTCCGACAAGCCTGATAAAAAAATGTATACCATTACCGATAAGGGAATCCATATGCTTCAGCAATGGTCCCAGGAATCGCTGGCTGCTCCCGTTACACGTGATGAATTAAGCCTGCGACTGTTCTGTCTTTGGCTGACGGACAAAAGCAGTGCCAACCGCATGCTGGAGGAACGCAAACGCCATTTCATCGAGAAAATCCAGCATCTGGAGAATATATTAAAGGACATTCCTGCAGAAGATTTGCATTTTGGCAGCAAAAACTTTGGCGACTACATTTTAGTCCAAAAAGGGCTTATGAACGCCAAGGCGGGCTTGGAATGGTGTCAGCTTGTTCTTCGCATGCTGCTTGCCGGGGACATCAGATCGGACACCAATCCGTTCAGCCTTAAACCATAAGGCTGAATGCTTTGGTCAGGATAGACATAGAATTCAAGTATTGAGGTAATTAAATTTTTAAAAACTTAAATTTTTTTGAAACCCTTTTCCATTCGTTTCGTATTACGGGTAAGCGGTTGTTGACCTATATCAAACCACATTACTGAGGGGGATTATATTTACATGAAGAAAACATTTACATTGAAAAATATGATGATGCTGATGATGGCTTTTACGTTGCTGATTGCCATGGTTACACCATCTACAGCTGATGCAAGACGAGGCGGCGGATTTAAATCCGGTCCAAGATCATATCAAACTACACCAAACAAGGCGAGTGACAGCAGCGGCATCAATAAGTCTGACAGTGGAACCAAATCCGGCGCAGCTACGGGCAATGCTAACAGAACCGGTGGATTCCTTGGCGGTGGTGGCGGCTTCCTCAAAGGCATGATGATCGGCGGGTTAGCAGGTATGCTCTTTGGCGGATTGTTCGGCAACATGGGCGCACTCGGCAGCTTGCTCGGCCTGGCCATTAACGTTCTTGCCATATACGTCCTGATTATGATTGGTGTAGGCATCTATCGCGCAATTAAAAATCGCCGCAGACCTGACGATTCCCGTGGAGGACGTTACTAAGCTATGATTTTGAGCATGGATGAAATTGTTAATGCCATTTGTTTGCATATGGCTGAACGCAAAGGCGTTCAGCCTACTGATGTGGTGGTGGAACTAAGCTGGGAAGAGGATACAGGATTTACAGCAGAAGTTCATGTACAAGGCCGCAGTCAGTATTTGGTAGAGGCGAATATGATTGAAGCTATCCTGCGATACCTGCACTCCGAATATGATATTCGCGCTTATCGCGAGCAAGTCCAATTGGATCTGGATGAAGAAATTACGGCTATTGTCCAGATCTGACAGCAGAACCGACCTTCGCTTGATGCAAGGGTCGGTTCTTTTTTAATTGCATGAACACTAAACGTATGAACCCGAAGTTACCTGTGCATGCGGCACCCTTTCGAGCAAACCGTTACCGTACATTTCCCGAAACGGCTGCTCTTCCATATGGATATAACCGATATAGCAGCCGCATTTTTCCATCCGGCACGGGCGCTTGGTGCTCAGACCTTCGAGACCGTCTCTGTATAGGTGTCCAATCACACGTCGATCCTGATAGCAATGCTTTACCCGTCCATCACCCTGGACATAAAATACATCCTCTCCAGCCCGGCATGCCCGCCCTTGACTGCTGTAATCCTGCAGATTCCAATGAAAATAAGGATCGATTGCAGTCAGCTCAGCCACCTCATCGTTGGAATAATAATGGGGTCGATCCTTGTAGGCGTTAATCCACAAATAAACATCCTTTGGAAGCTGTGATCTTAAAGAACGAATCGCCGGGAATGCCTGTCTTAATCCGACCGTACCAACGCTGTACTGAATACCAAGCTCATACAACTTCATGGCCTGTGAGATAAAAGCCTGCTCTTTCGTCTCTCCCGGGTGATATGTAGCCCACATCGCAGCGGTCTGTTTGTTCAGCTCCTGCGTCCAATCGAGCTTAGTCGATAGATTCGTCTGCACCGCTACTTTTTCTACATGCTCCATATGAGACAGCTCAATCATGGTGCTGCGATACCAGGAATGGATCAGAGCTTCTCCATACGGATTAAAAAAGATGGACAGCCGATGTCCCAAAGCCCCCTGCTCTCGCACCCAAACGGCAAAACGCTCCAGCTGCGCCCGGTCCTTGTTCAGCGTCGCCCGGCTATCCACATTTTTGCTGAACGGGCAGTAAGGACAAGCATAGTTGCATGAAGTTAACGAACCACGGTAGTATAGGGTTGCTTTCATGATCCTACATACCCTTCCATGCGTTCGCGTACTGCTGTAGAGATCATCCAGTCCCCGATCGCGTCAGAATAGGCCATTCCTTCCTCCGTGAGCCGAAGCGTGCCTTCCTGAATGATTGCCATACCGGATTCCAGCAGCAGCGGCATTCCAGCAAAATCTTCCGGGAGGGATACACCAAAGCGCTCAGCGTAGGCAGACAGCTTTAAACCTTCCCGGTGCAGCAGCGCCTTCAAAATAAAGCGCCGTTTGCGCTCGTCCTCATTTAAAATAAAGCCGTAGTCAGCCAGATCATGACGCTCCGCAGCCACGTAGTCTGCGATAATACTGCGTGTAGCTGCTGCGCTGACACCATACCGGCTGGCATAATGGACATTGCGCGTATAAGAGCGTGCACCGCAACCCAGGCCAGCCATGCCTTCTTCCTGACAGCTATATGGCAAAAGCTCCTTGCCTGGCGCAGCATCATCTTTAGCAAAACGGCGCATGGAATATTGGATATAACCTGCCTGCTTGAGTCTTTCGCGTGCCGCTTCGTACAAGCTTAGACGAATATCATGCTCCAGTCCGGTATAACCTGGCTTTAAAATCGTATTTTCCCGAACGTATAACGGATACAGAAAAATTTCCCCCGGTGAGAAAGACAGGGCTTCCTCCAGAGAATACAGCCAGGTGTCCACCGTTTGGCCAGGCAGACCATAGATCAAATCCACGTTCAGCAGAGGAAAATTGTATTCTACCAGTCGTGCGAGTGCTTCACGCACAAGCTTGGGCTTTTGTGGCCGATAGATGGCAGCGCTCTCTGATTCGACAAAGCTCTGAATTCCCATGCTGACACGGTCTGTTCCGCGGAGCTTGAGCACCTCCAGCCGATCCTCGGTCACCGTATCAGGAGAAGTCTCCACCGAAATAGAAGCATGTCTGGAATCCAGCCCCAGCACATTCTCGGCAATATCAAACAGGCGTTCGACCAATGGGGCCTCCAGCAGGGTTGGTGTACCGCCGCCGATGGCAAAACGCGAAAAGGGCCGTCCGCCCATAATGGGCGCCCATTGCCGGGCTTGTCTTGCAAGCGCATCGACATACTCCTTGTGTACATCCAGCCGCTTGTCCGGCAAGGTGAACAGATTGCAAAATCCGCAGCGAGCCGCGCAAAATGGAATATGCATATACAAAAAATAGCTCTCCAGTTCCTCCTTCTCCCACAACTCCTGCAATGAAAGTGGTCTATCAAATGCACGATAAGCCGTTTTGTGCGGATAAGAGTACAAATAGGAGCGGTAGGGAGCTTCACGGATCGTGCGTGCCCAGTGGGCAGGGTCAATCATGGCTTTCATTTCTGCTCCCTCCTCGCGCTGGAATCATTTCTGATCCTTTTACCAGTGCAGTTCATATTTCTTTAGCTTTACAAAATAAATTAGCCTTACAAAATAAATTCGCGATAAGGCACATTCCATACAACCTCATGGGCCAGCCGATGCCCTTCGTAGCCATCCTCTCCGTATGCCGTACCGTGATCGGAAAAAGCCATACAAAACGTGTTGCCCCGATTCCGTAAAGCATCGAACAAGCTGCCAAGCTCCTGATCCACATACCGCAAGGCCGCGCGTTGAGACTCTACCGAATCCTTGACGGCATCCTTCACAAAATAATGATTAGGCCCGTGGATGGCTGATACATTCAAAAACAAAAACAAACGTTGTGCAGGATCTGCCTTCTCCAGCAGCTTCAAGGCATGATTCACCTGATGCTCTGTCGAACGGGGATTCGTAACGCCAAACGTCATACGCCAGTAGCTTTCCTGAAAATACCCCGGCAGCACCTTGGCCAGCTTATTTTTCTTCGTGAAAAAAATAACACCCCCGATGCAGATGGTCCGATAGCCCTCATTCGCCAGCCCGGACACGATATCCGGAGCATCAAACAGCCAGGTGTCCGGATGTGTGCGTAGTCCTGTATCCTTCGTATGAAACAGCCGGATATGAGAACTTTTAACCGTATTCGCCGGAGTCGGTAAAAATCCGCCAAAAAAAGCATGATGTGCAGCATAAGTAAAGCTGCCGGGTGTATGGCGTTTTTCCCATGGCCCGGAGCCGCATAAATTCGGACAATTCTCTTCCTCCAGCTTTGCTACATCATATCGCAACGTATCGAGTGTAATCATGACAATATCATGAGAGCCGACAATTTGGTTCATATCAGTCATTATCCGTCTTTCCTTTCCAAACTGTACTTCCACGGCTAGAGATGCAGCATTTCCCATTCATACGGATTCCTGCCTTGATGCTTCACCCGGTATAGCAAGTCACCGAACGGATTTACATCCAGCACGTAGGGACGACCGCCATGAGCCGGAACCAGTACGTCCAGCCCAGCTACCATAGAGGCAGGAAAAGCACTCATGGCCGCTTCCGCAGTAAGCTGTATGGATTGCACCGTATCCGGCGGCAAGCCGGCTTCCTCCAGTAAAAGCCGCTCATTCCTTAGATGCAGGTTTGTAATGGGACTGCGGCTCAAACGCAATACCGCATGGCAAGCCTCTCCTCCGCACACGAGCTGACGAACGTCATAGACGCGTCCGTTCAGCGTCGCTTTGGGAATCCAGCGTTCCGCGTGGATGCCTTCCATACAAAGCCAGTTCAGAATGGCATGAATATCCTGCTTATCTGTATAGCGGCGCAAGCGTCCAGCATTGTAATACACGCGCTGTCCCTGTACGATTTCTGTGCCAATCGTCGTTACAGCCAGCTCGGCTTGTGTCCGCGGATGTATCTGGTAGGCCATGACGCCAGATGCGCCGGAACCGCAAAATAGTTTTACAAATATGCGGTGAAACCCGCTCTCCCTCATGGCCGTGTGCAAATCGGCAGTGTCGCCAAATGCTGCACCTGATGGTGACAACGCTGGCGGAACCCTGATCCCCGCCTTGTCCAATACGAGGCTGCAGCGCCGCTTATCGAACATCACGGCCACTTCCGCCGGATCATTCATCCAGCGTGACAAGGGCCATAGCAGAGCCGCTTCCCGGCGCAGCCAGGCCAGCAGACGGCAATAACCCCGGAACCATTGTCCCGGGTGCCAAATACGGCCATGCTGCTCTTGCAGACGCCGTGCTTCTGCCGCTGAAATACCTATGCCCTGTGTCCGCTCCGGCCATAGCAAGAGCGAATCATCCCCCTCAGCATCCGGCGCGCCCAGAGCGATCAGCTCACGCTCTATCTCAAAGTTTTCGCCCGGTGCATCCAGACGAAGCAGCGGACTACAATCCGCTTGCCCTGCCAGCAACCGAATGATGCTGTCTTGCCCATGGACACTGCCATCCACGCGATCTGGCGCAGACTGAGCAGCCAATCGGGCCAGCAGCTCACCCAGACTGTATTTCTTCCGAATGGCTGCCAGCACATCCCTGCAGGAAACCTCCACCGCCGGCGCCAGCTTCAATGCCGCACGTGCCTCCTGCAGCCCCGTGGTTCGACGGTTTCCCGGATTTCCGAATAAAATCAACGGCTCACTGGCACTAGTGTAGGATATTTCAACCATAAAAGCCGCCTCACTTTAAACCGCTTTATTTGAACATCATCTGTTACTGATGCATCTTCTCGGGTAAAATTACTCAGTCAACGATGGATAGCGCCAATCATCTTCCTCATCTGCTTTCTGCTGATCGTCCACATTTACAGATCGTCCGGTGCTTTTCCAGCGCTGCATCATTTCATTGGACATATAATGATAGTTCAAATCCAGATGCTTCAATCCTTTAATGCTTTCACTAGACAAAAGTGCCTCTGCTCCCTTATCTGATAAAGTCCCTTGGGACAGATCAAGCACTTCCAATTGTTGGATCACAGGGGCATTCGCTGCTGCAATCGCGATTTCATCCTGCAATTCACTATCTTTTAACCCCAGATATGTAAGCTTGGGAAACGGATTATGGTCGAGGAATGGTAAAACATCCTTCAGGCTGCCGTCAAAACCGTATTCATCCACCCCCAAATACAGCTCCAGCTTGCGCAATTCAGGCAATTCGGCATTGTGGATTTGGTGAAGGACGCTGGCCGGCAGACCGCCGCAAATAATGACCAGCTCCTGTAAGCGGCTATGGCGAAGCGGCTCCAAGCTCAAATCCTGACTTCCCTTGACATAAAAGGATTCCAATGTTGGAAACGCTTCTAACAGCGGAGACAGATTCGTTTGATTAATCCATGATACCTCACACTCGTCATATTCCATATCGCCGATAAACAGCTTGCGCAGCTTCGGAAATTGATCTTTATGCTTTACCAGCACCGGGATAAAATCCTCAGGCGAATTTTCATAGGCTCCGCCCCAATCCCCAATAATCAAATCCGTGATTTCTGCGCACTCCGGCTTGGCTGCCAGCTCCTCAACCAATTTAGCCATCGTTTGCCCATCCTCATAAGCATCAAAATCCACGACTAATTTAACTTCCACAGTCCAATTCCCCCGATCATTTATTTGAGAATGAATAAATTTCGATCTAGTAAACGATCTATTTCCGGTTTAGTCTATCCTATCATACCAAAGTTCGCCAAAAATAGCCTCTTTCCGACATCAAACTATGTAAAAAATATATGTGCAATAAAATAAAACAGGACAGACCCATAGGCTGCTACGGTCTGTCCTGCACATGATGCTTCATTATTTTAGTAGATGCTGAACCACATTATTGGCTGATTGTAATCGGTGAGTTATCGGACAGCAACGCCAGATTATTCACAATTACATTCTCTTCATCGCTCAAACCACTGGTAACCAGCGTTTGGGAGCCTGTCGTTTGAACGGTTTTTACTTCCTTGCGTTTGGCATGGTCTCCATTAACAACATAGACATATTCTTTGCCTTGATCCTTTTGAACGGCTGCAGTAGGAATAACAATGCCCTCTTGTGCATTGGCAGCGACAAAGCTGATATCAGCCAGCATACCGGATTTCAGCTTCATATCCGGGTTCGTGACCGAGATTTTCACAGGATAACCTTTGCCGCTGGCGTCTAACGGGCTTACATTTTTTACCGTACCTGTTGTTACAATATTGGATGCTGCGACACGAACCTGTACCTTGTCTCCTACTTTAACATTGTTAATCTGTTCAGCCGGAACATAGATCAGCGTATTTACTGTACTCAGATTGGCGATAACCAGCGCAGGAGCCTGAGCAGAAACCATTTCGCCGACCTCTGCATTTTTGGTACCTACAATACCGTCGATCGGTGATGTAATTACAGTATCGTTTAGTGCATCCTGTGCGATATTTACATTCAGCTGTGCCTGTTTGAGCGCTTGCTGGCTGGACTCAATAACCGCAGTATTTTGAGCCACCTTAACTTGACCTTGGGCATTGCTGTAACCGTTGTTGGCATTGCTGTAGCTGCTTTTCGCTGTATCATAGCTGTTGTGGGCGGTGGTGAGTGCCTTTTGCGCAGCTACCAGCTGATCCTGTGCGTTAGCCTGCGCATTTTGCGCATTTTTATAGGCTGCTTCCGCGTTCACGACAGCTGTTTTGGCTTGTTCCAATTGAGCTTGGGTGCTTGCACCTGCATCAAACAGGCTTTGTGTACGTGCCACATTTTTTTGTGCATCCGCCAAAGCTTGCCCTGTTTGCTTCACGGTGTTGGCAGCCGAGGAGACACCATGTGTCGCCTGTTCTACTGCTGTAGTGGCCTGATTAATAGCGCCCTGCGCCTGATTGATTGCGCTTTGCGATTGAATCACGCCGCTCTTGGACTGTACCAGGCCAGAATTGGCTTGGACCATGGATGATTCATGGGATGCTTGAGCGCTGCTTACTCCGGCTGCCGCTGCTGCTGCAGCTGCACGAGCTTTTGCAACATTGTTCTGCATATCCTTGTCATCAAGTTTGAACAACACTTGGCCTTTTTTGACCACTGAGCCAATATCCACAGGCAGCTCCATCACTTTACCGCCTGCTTTAGGTACGATATTTACCGTCTCCGAAGGGGTGACTGTACCTGTATAAATGTTACCCTGTCCGATCATGCCCTGCTGGGCTTGCGTGATCTTGACCGGAACAACCATGTCCTGCGCCGCGCCGCTATTACTGGAGCAGCCCGCTAACACTGCGCCGCCGAGGACCAAAGCCGCTAATGTACTTTCTACTCTCAATATTTTCATGATAATTCCCTTTCTTTCTGTCCGTGGAAATAATGTAAGCCATCCAGTCGATATTTGGTAGTTCTTTATTCAGCTTCCGGCTGTGTCTTTGCTCGCTTCCCCTGAATAAACAAAAAGATTAGCGGAATCGTGCAAAACAGCGGTATGGATGAAATGAGGAACGTATCCCCGATGCCTCTTGATGTGGCATCCAGTGTGATTAAACTACTGATGGATGACATCCATGAGCTGCCCAATGTCGCTTGTAGCACATGAGCCGAGTCTTGTGTAATGGACTCCGAAATTTGTTGGGCATGAGCTGCCGACCGGCTTTGCATAATCGCGGTCAATACCGCAATCGCCATCGATGCAGCCACGGTACGTACCAGATTGGATGCTGTAGACGCATTCGCCACCTTGCTCGGGTGAACAGCGTTCATGCCGACCGTGGACAATGGCATCATACAAATACCAATTCCCACCCCCCGTAATGCCATTACGGTCTCCAACCAGGCATGCGGAGTATCTGGCGTAAGCTGATGAAGGTGATAGGTCATAAAGCTGGTTAATGTCAGACCGACCAGACCCAGAGGCACAATGCCGAACTTATCGAACAGCCGCCCGGCAACAGGCATCATGACCGCCATGGCAATGGCCTGTGGGATGAGGATAATACCGGTATCAATCGGGGACACACGCTGAATATTTTGCAAAAACAACGGTGTCAAGAACGTTCCGCCATACATCCCCATCATGACCAGACTGGAGGCAATAACACTAATCGTATATTTGAAATTCTTGAATAATGAAATCTCAATTACTGCATTATCCTTGCCGCTCTCTACATAAATGAGAAAGACAAGTGCCCAGAAAGCAATGAATAGAAGCGATATGATTCCAAAAGAAGTCCAGCCGTCACGCTGCCCGTTCGTCAAAGCATACAAAAGCGTTCCAGCACAAGTTGCAGCCAGCAAAAAGCCCGGCACATCAAATGGCTTTGGCTTTACTTTCGGCGGCTCCTTGATTAGAAGAATCACCATTAAAATGGCAAATAAGGCAACAGGCAGACTGACAATAAACAAGAAACGCCAGTTAAACCACTCAATTAAGTATCCGCTCAGTGTAGGTCCAATCGCTGGCGCCGCCATTGCGGCGATCCCCCATATCCCCAGTGACATGCCGATTTGTTCACGCGGCATGATTTTGTAAATAATCGTCATACTCAGCGGCATAATAACCCCGCCGCCCAGACCAGCGAGCACACGGGCCGCGATCAGGGAAGAATCACTCCATGCAAAAATACATACTCCTGTCCCCAGCGAGAACACGCTGAGCGCAAGAATCAAAAACTTTTTATATCCGATACGCTGCTCCATATATCCGGTAATCGGGACGATAACACCGGATGCAAGCGTGTAACCTGTAATAACCCACTGAATCCGTGTCGTCGTTGATCCTAAATCCGTCGTCAATCGGGGAATGGCGACATTGATCAGACTGTTGTTCAGAATGGCGACAAAGGCGCCTAAAACGATAGCGAAAAAGGCAAGCCAGCGTTCTTTGGAGGAATCTGTCGAAGGAGCAGCAGCAGTTTCATTGGCAGCCACATGGACCCCTCCTTTTTTAAGATGTATGGATTTTTACTTCCACGTTCGTTCCCGGGATCAGCTTCAGGCCCTTCGGCTTGTTCACAGCAATTTCGACAGGCACACGTTGAGTTACCTTATTAAAGTTGCCGCTGGTGTTCACTGCCGGAACGAGTGAAAATACGGCATTCGAAGCTTCGCCTACTTTGCGAACCTTACCTTGAATCGTCTGATCTCCTGCCGCATCAAGCGTAATGTCAACAAGCTGTCCCGGTTTAATCCGGTCAATATCGGTTTCTTCAATATTCGTGGATACGTACAGGTTGTTCATATCAACCATCGTCGCAACAGCACTGCCCGGTGTTCCGATTTCATGCTCCTTTGCATAAATCTTGATGACCGTTCCGTTGATCGGCGCACGCAGTACAGATTTACTAATCATACTGGCATCCAGTCCAGACACATCCTGCTCGGCAATCGGTTCATTGCGCTGCAGCACATCGCCTTCTTCCACATCAATGTGGCTGATTTCTCCGGAGATTTGCGGCATCACCTTATACTGATCGGCTTGAATGCGCGCATCGTCGCTTTTAACAAAGTGTGTGGCCTGATACCAATAATAATAACCAATAGCTCCACCGCTCAAAATGAACAGCACGATGAGGATTGGCAATACAGTTTTCTTACTCACTTGTTCCACCCCTGTTGTCCAAAAAAATTTTTATTATTCAACGCTAATATTTTAAAATTGAAATATTAGACCATTAAACCAAATTTAGAACGTAAATAAACGCATGGCAAATACCATGCAAAAAAGACAGGATTTATTTTATGTATGCCGAGAACAAGCTAACTCATGCTCACAAACTGTCTTCTTCATATTTAAATATTTTCATATACCTATCGTACATTGAAACATTATAGATATATTTATCTATTCAGGCAATACAAATTTTCATTTTTTTCATAAATTTTTTTCGCAAAAAAAGACCTTGTTTCCAAGGTCATAACATCAAAAACAGCGTTAAATGTAAAGGATTCCTCAAATACACTAAGAAAAAAGCAGCGGTCCGAATAACCGTTCTTTACGGCTCTTCGCCTCCTGCTCCCCCTTTTTGTCCCTCGTGGTACTGCTATCCTGGGATAGCTGCTGCTCTATGCAACCGCCACAACGGCATCGCTCTGTTCTCCCATGAACATCTTCGCTGGAATCCCGCAAAAGCTGTACATAATCCAGGGATTGTCGTAAAGAAGAAGGCCCTGGAATAAAAGAAATCTTCTTGCCTTCCAGCAGACAGTATACTTCAATAAGCTGAGGGAGAGCTCCAAATGCATAGTGACAGAATACATTCGTCAAATGCTGAAATGTATGAATAACGTTAGGATTATAGTCGACGATATACTTTTGAATCAGAAGGGAGTCAGCTCCGGCAGATAGCTGCCAGGCCGCCTGCACAATAAGCGAAATATCGACCTTGAGCTCAGGCACGGACGTGCAAAATTGTTCGTACAACATCACCGGTACCAATAAGTCCTTATTAAAGGCACAGATTTTAGACAACTCACCTGTCACTTTATTTTTGACATCCCAATAATGAAACAACGATTCAAAGCTGTTTGGTTGCCGGGGCCACCATTTCTCCAGTACGTATTGAACGGGGACTTCCCGCCGTACCTCTACTTCCATTCCAAAGTATTCATTTAGCGCGTGACCAACGGCATATTGAACCCGCTGCCGCCAATTCCAGCCCTCACGTCCGCGTGCTGCCAGTGACGGATGGCCCGGCTGCGGCCTTCTCCACATCTCCTCAAGCTGATAGTCTTGCAGAAGAGGAAAACCGCTTAAGCTATTGCTACCCCGCATACCTATCCCTCACTCTCTTCTCAAGACACTCCAATACCAGCCTGTGCAAATTGTCTTCCGTAGGCTCGGCAATTCTCCTTTTCATCTTCCATTGGGCTGAATTCGATCTTCAAGCTCTCCTGAATAACGAAGGCGCCTCGTTCTTTGACTTTTTCCTCGACCAAATCAACGGCCCCACAGAACTGCTCATAAGAAGTGTCACCACTGCCAAATACAGCAGTCTTTTTACCAGACAGATCAAGCTCGTCGAGTTCCTCGTAAAAATCTAAAAACTCGTCAGGAAGCTCTCCGTCTCCCCAAGTATATACACCCAGCAGAAATCCATCGTATTCGAGCAGATCTGCTGCGTTGCAATCATAAGAAGCCTTTAGCTCCGCCTCATGCCCTGCCTGGCGAACGCCCTCGGCGATCAATTCCGCGATTTCCTCAGTATTACCGGTCAAACTGGCATAAGCAATCAAGATTTTACCCAAGTTCATCCCTCACCTTTATTTTGAAATATGGGATGCTTTCATTCCCTATGATCCAAATCATATTTGATAATGATTATCATTGTCAAATATAAATTTTAAAGCCGCTTCTTATGATGTCAAAAAGCATACAAAAAACAGCCGCATATCCTGCGGCTGTTCACTGATCCAGTCCATGACTAAGCAGCTTTTATGCAAAGCCTGCTTATTTATTTCTCCAGTACAATTCATTCCATTGCAGTTCCTGGCGGAACTGGCGGATATTCGTGTTGTTATCAATGACCACAGCTTCGATGCCTGTCAGTTCAGCGTAATCCAGCAATTGTTCGGTAGTAACGGCATAGGACAATACCGTATGATGTGCTCCTCCAGCATGAATCCATGCTTCGGCGGATACTTCGAGCGAAGGCTCAGGTTTCCACAAAATACTGGCTACAGGCAGCTTAGGCATGTTGTGTTTATTTTCTACCGCCTGGATTTGGTTAATAATCAGACGAAAACGTCCTTTCAGCTCAATAATGGATGCCACGAGCGCATTGCCCGGTTTGCCTGCAAAAATAAGACGGGCAGGATCGGCTTTGCCGCCGATACCCAGCGGCTGAACATCAATGCGCGGTTTATTTACAGCGATGGTCGGACATACCTCTAACATATGTGAACCCATAATCAGTTCATTGCCTGACTCCAGATGGTAAGTGTAGTCCTCCATAAAGGAAGTGTCCACATTGTTGGCCATCAGCTTCATCAAGCGTGTCAATGCTGCTGTTTTCCAGTCACCCTCGCCGCCAAAGCCATAGCCTTGAGCCATCAAACGTTGAACAGCCAGACCAGGCAGCTGCTTCAATCCATGCAGATCTTCAAATGTTGTTGTAAAAGCGCCGAAGTCCCCATCCTTCAAAAACTTCTTCATGCCTATTTCAATACGCGCCTGTTCCAGAATGGAGTCCCGAACAGCTCCCGGCTGCTTCGCCGCTGCGGACAATTCATACAGCTCATTGTATTCTTCGAATAATGCACTGATTTCGCCTTCAGTCACGTTATTTACGATTTCGACCAAATCGCCCACACCATAGCCATTGATCGACCAGCCTAATTGAGCTTGAGCGGTTACTTTGTTGCCATCGGTAACGGCTACTTCGCGCATATTATCGCCAAAGCGTGCTACTTTGAGGTTCTGGCTTTCGCTATAAGCAGCCGCAGTAGACATCCAGCTGCCGATACGTTTTTGAACACCTTCTTCTTCCCAATATCCAACAACGACTTTGCGTGTTACATCCAAGCGTGCACCGATAAAGCCAAATTCGCGGTCACCATGTGCGGATTGATTCAGGTTCATAAAATCCATATCAATGCTATCCCAAGGGATGTCACGATTAAATTGGGTGTGCAGATGCAGCAAAGGCTTCGCCAAACGCGTCAAGCCGGCAATCCACATCTTTGCTGGTGAAAATGTATGCATCCAGGTCATGATCCCTGCACACAGGTCATCCCCATTCGCATTGATAATCAAACGACGGATTGCGTCGGAATTCGTCAGGACAGGTTTCAATACAACTTCAAACGGCAAATGACTGCTGCGATTCAATCCTTCCACAATTTTGCGGGCATGCTCTTGTACCTGTTCTAGCGTTTCCGGTCCATACAAATGCTGGCTTCCTATAGCAAACCAAAATTTAAACGGTTTCATAATTCAAAATTCCTCCTGTCAGGAAATAAGTATAATTGCAGCTGTGTAATAAATAGAAATGTTATGTACGTACAATCTATTCCATTTTTCATTATTCTACTGAAAAATGGATAGTTGTACGTACAAGTAGGATTGACTTCATTTTAATATGGAAGCGCTCTAATTACAAGTACATCTGAAAAAAATATTTTCGCCTTGTCCACCTCCTGCCACTTTGATGGAATCATTCGATTGTTGTTAAGGTTTGTTGTACAATAGATCCATATGGGGATTTTTGTGCAGCGTGCTGCCGGAATCCTGAATTGACTTCTGAAGGATGGATAGTACATGTATGTAGCACAAGGATGGAAAGACTATGAAGTTATGGATACAGGCGGTGGCGAAAAGCTGGAGCGCTGGGGGGATATAGTCCTGCGTCGTCCCGATCCGCAAATTATATGGCCTTTGGCCCAGGAAACAGCCGAATGGCGCAATGTTCATGGGCATTACCACCGCAGCTCTTCCGGGGGCGGCCAATGGGATATGAAGAAGCCGATCCCCGAGCGCTGGGCGATCAGCTACGGACCGCTTAAATTCCACATTAAACCGACCAGCTTCAAGCATACCGGTCTTTTTCCGGAACAGGCAGCAAACTGGAGCTGGATGATGGATAAAATCAAAGGTGCAGGCAGACCAATTTCCGTATTGAACCTGTTTGCCTACACAGGAGGGGCCACTACAGCCGCAGCGTATGCCGGAGCCAGCGTAGTGCACGTGGATGCCGCCAAAGGCATGGTACAGTGGGCGAAGGAAAATGTACATTTGTCCGGCTTGGCCGACCGTCCGGTACGTTTTATTACAGACGATGTGTTCAAGTTCGTGCAACGGGAACAGCGCAGAGGAAATCGCTATGATGCGATTATTATGGACCCTCCTTCTTACGGACGCGGACCAAACGGAGAAACATGGAAGCTGGAAGAAAGCCTGTACCCGTTTCTCGAATCTTGCATGAGTGTTGTCTCGGATCAACCGTTGTTTATGCTAATCAACTCCTATACCACCGGTATTTCCCCCACCGTGCTGCATAACATGCTGAGCATGACCATGCAACGAAAGTACGGCGGGCAAATTAGCGCTGGTGAAATCGGATTGCCGATCACACGCTCGGGACTGAATTTACCTTGCGGTATTCTCGGACGCTGGGAGGCTTAATTTCCCTGATGATTCCAGATGAAATGACCTCACACGGGCATGCAGAACCGAACATTCCTGTTTTGTACGAGGATAATCATGTTCTGGCGGTTGTAAAGCCCGTCAATGTTCCGACGCAAGAGGATGCCAGCGGGGACCCTGATCTGCTGTCGTTGCTCAAGGAAGACCTTAAAATCAGGCACAATAAGCCTGGCAACGTCTTTTTGGGTCTGGTCCACAGACTGGATCGGCCTGTAGGCGGAGCCATGATTTTTGCCAAGACGTCCAAAGCTGCTTCGCGGCTGTCAGAGTCGGTTCGGGGTCGCCATTTCCGCAAAATGTATACAGCGGTCCTGAACGGAATTCCCGCGGCCCCGCAAGGCCGTCTGACCCATTACCTGCTAAAGGATAGCCGCACGAACACCGTCCGGGCCGTCCGCCCCGGCACGGCTGGCGCCAAGGAAGCTATTTTGGAGTATCGCGTGCTTGGGCAAAAAGATGGGCTCAGCCTGGTGCAGATTAAACTGCACACCGGTCGCTCGCACCAGATTCGTGTGCAGATGCAGGCGATTGGCTGTCCGCTCTACGGGGATCAAAAATATGGCGGCAGCCTGAGCCGTGCCGGTCAGCAGCTCGCTCTTTGGTCTCTGCTTGCCGGAGCACCGCATCCGATCAGCAAGGAGGATATGAGCTTCCATTCGCTGCCACCCGCCCAATTTCCATGGAGCGGGTGGCCCGTGTCGCTGTATGAGAGCATGCTTAAAACTCTCCATTGAGCTGCTCCGCCCGGCTGTATCGAATGGACAATATCGCCGTCATACAATACAAAAAGAACCCGCAGTGCATGTGTCAAGACAACATGCATTACCGGGTTCTTCTTTTGTGCAAGAAATGATGGAACTCCTCCGTTCTTATGACGAGGAAACTGCGGTCTGCCCCTTTTTGCTGCCTACCAGCTGCTGACGAGGTTGGGTGTTTTAAGCATTCGTATTTTTGATGAAAAACGCTAAAATCAGGGCTGTCACGCTTAACAGTGTGGCTATCGGTACCCTGCGTAAATTATTCCGGAGTGTCGTTTGAGGACTGCTCAAGTGAATTCATTCCCTTCGATGTCAATTTCATAATTATTTGCTTATGAATATCCAGAACCCTGATAGGCACATCTATCCGCGTGTTCGTATTGCTATAAAGAGGCGGGATTATTCTGCCTGCTCTAACTGTTCCTTGTCCCCCTCAGCTTCATTGGCTGATACTGACGTCTTCGTTTTCGTTGTAATTTTCCCCAACAAATAAACGAGCAGATGCTGATTATGCTGAGAAATCCGGTTTAGTACAGAGCCTAAAAAAGCATCCCGGATTCGCAAACCGCGTTCTGCCTCTTCCCTGCCTTGATCCGATATTACAATCCATACAATTCTACGGTCCTTTACGTCTCTAAAACGGGTGATCAGGCGATTACGCTCCATCCGATCCAATAACATCGTAACCGCCGCAGGGCTGGTGGCGAGATACGGGATCAGTTGAGACGGCTTCATGCGGCCGTATTCGTTCAGAACTTCCAGCACCGTAAGCTGAGCCTCAGTTAGTGATGGAGCCAACTGCTGCTCCATATGAACCTTGTAATCCTTAGCCATTCTGGACCAGATTTTCGCAAATTCGGTCGTTTGCATTTTGCCTCACTCCTTTGAATAACAAGATCGGTAAAACAACAAAGTTACCGCATCGGCACCCGTCCGAATTGTATTTCATCACATTAAATTTTCGCCATTTCCCTTTGGTTTCCTGCTGTTTTTGAGGGAAGGATTGAAAAGGGGAAGGAAGTCTCACTCCGGTGTTGGAGGCTCTTCAAGGTTCGACAGCATGACGGCAAAAAGGTCCTCATTCGTGCCGGATTGGCACGTGAGGACCTCGCTTTTTCGAGCTAATAAGCGCTTGACTTTTCAATTATTCTTCTGATGGTGAAGTCTGTGGCTCACTATGCGGCAGTACATTCACAATTTCGTCTTTCTTTTCCACAGGGGCCAGCAGCTTGCCCGTATCCTTGCGGTCCATCAATGGGACTTTTTCCGAATGGAACGACAGCATTTGTCCTTCGGCAGTGATGACCTGGAATTGAATAGCTTCACGGCAGTAGAAGGCAGCCACGATTCGAGTGCCGTTTGACCGCACCCGCTTGCCTTCCTTGAATTCGAAGGTAATAATCCCTTTGCCGCCTCTTCCCTGAGACGGATAATCCAGCAATAGCGAACGCTTCCCATAACCGGATTCAGTCAGCACCAGCACTTCTCCTTCATCCTCTGCTACCCATAGCGCTGCAACAATTTCATCGCCTTCCGCCAGCTGCATCCCTTTGACACCCGCCGAGACGCGGCCCATCGCATTTACCTCTTGCTCCTTGAAGCGTATGCTCATTCCTGCACGGGTAATTAGCATAATATCTTGGCTGCCATCGCTCAACGTTACTGACAATACCTCATCATCTACTGCTACCTTGCAGGCTGCTACAGCGCTGGAGCGTTTGGTTGCATATTCTTTCAGCTCTGTTCGCTTGACTTGCCCTTTCTTGGTCACGAACACCAGACTTTTGCCGATTTCCTCGATGTTTTTGATCGGAATTACACTGACGATACGATCTTCTTTCGATAGCGAAATGACGTTGACAATCGGAGTGCCCGGTTCTTTCCATTTATACTCCGGTACCTGATGCACAGGCAATAAAAAGTATTGTCCGCGCTGGGTGAAGACGAGCAGCACATCCAGTGTATTCACATCAAGGAATTGGGTGATGTAGTCCCCTTCTTTTACACCGGCACTTGAACGTTCTCCCCCGGAACGAGTAAACGACAGCATACTTGTACGTTTCACATAGCCATCTTTTGAGAGGGTCAGCAGTACATCCTCGGCCGCAACCATGACCTCCAGATTGACCTTGATCTCTTCTACCTCACCCTGGATCTCCGAACGACGGTCGATGCCGTACTTTTCACGAATTTCCAGCAGTTCCTTGCGAATCAGACTAATTAGCTTGCGGTCGCTTTCCAGAATGGAACGGTATTGGGTGATTTTTTTCTGAATGTCACCCAGTTCTTTTTCAAGTGTGGTAATTTCCAGGTTCGTAAGGCGATACAATTGCAAGGTCAAGATCGAATCCGCCTGACGTTCCGTAAAGCCAAACATCCATTGCAGATTATTTTGCGCATCCTGGCGATTTTTGGAAGCTTTGATAGCTGCGATGACCTCATCCAGAATGTTTAGCGCCTTGACCAAACCTTCCAGTACATGGGCGCGGTCCTCCGCCTTTTCCAGTTCAAACTTGATACGGTTTGTGATCACCTCGCGCTGGTGTGCAATATACGCTTCCAAAATGGATTTTAATCCAAGCTGGTGCGGCGCTTTGTTCACGATGGCTACCATATTGAAGTTGTAGGCCACCTGAAGATCGGTTTTTTTCAGCAGATAGGCCAAAATCCCTTCCGCATCAGCTTCCTTCTTCAGCTCAACAACAATACGCAAGCCGTTACGCCCACTCTCGTCACGGACCTCGGCAATCCCTTCTACCTTCTTCTCCAGACGGATATTTTCCATGGCGGTTACGAGCCTTGATTTGACAACCTGGTATGGAATCTCTGTAATGACCAGCTGCTGCTTGCCTCCACGCAAAGACTGAATCTCCGTTTTGGAACGGATATAAATCCGTCCTTTGCCTGTTCTGTAAGCTTCCTTGATGCCTTCACCACCCATAATGAGTCCGCCTGTCGGGAAATCCGGGCCTTTGATAAAGGTCATGATCTCTTCCAGCTCAATCTCAGGCTTTTCCATCACTGCAATGGTGGCATCAATAACCTCGCGCAGGCTATGCGTTGGAATCTCCGTCGCAAATCCTGCCGAAATCCCGCTGGAGCCGTTCACCAGCAGATTCGGATAACGGGATGGGAGAACTACAGGTTCCTTGGCCGAGTTATCAAAGTTGTCCTTGAACAAAACCGTCCGCTTCTCGATATCACGCAGAAGTTCGAGTGCGATTGGAGACAGGCGCGCCTCCGTATAACGCATGGCCGCCGCCGGATCATCATCCTGTGATCCCCAATTGCCGTGACCGTCCACCAGAACGTGGCTCATTTTCCAGGGCTGCGCCATCCGAACCATACCCTCGTAGATCGAAGAGTCGCCGTGAGGATGGTAATTACCCATAACATCTCCGACCGTTTTGGCGGATTTACGATATGCTTTATCAGGCGTATTGCCTGAATCGTACATCGCATACAGGATACGGCGTTGTACCGGCTTTAATCCGTCCCGCACATCAGGGATCGCCCGATCCTGAATAATATATTTGGAATATCGACCGAACCGGTCACCGACCACTTCCTCCAGAAAAGCTGGCAAAAATTGCTCCGATAAGCTCATGTCTACACCTCATTTAATAGCACTACTCTACATATTCCGTGAAATCCACGTTTTCCACGATCCAGCGCTTGCGCGGGTCCACCTTGTCGCCCATCAATGTGGATACACGGCGTTCAGCCTTGGCAGCATCCTCAATCTGAACGCGCAACAGGGTGCGTGATTCGGGATTCATTGTCGTTTCCCATAACTGCTCGGGGTTCATCTCGCCAAGTCCTTTATAGCGTTGAAGCTCAAAATTCCGCCCGAACTCTTTTAAATAATTTTCAAGCTGCTCATCGTTCCAAGCATAACGCACCGTTTCGAGCTTACCCGATTTGCGGGTTATTTTATATAGCGGCGGCTGAGCAATATAGACGCGTCCTGCATCAATCAGCTCTTTCATATACCGATAAAAGAACGTCAGAAGCAATACTTGAATGTGTGCGCCATCCGTATCTGCATCGGTCATAATAATGATTTTGGAATAATTGCTGTCCTCCAGCGAAAACTCTGTTCCTACCCCCGCCCCGATCGCTGCTGTAATCGCACGGTACTCATCATTTTTCATAATGTCCGCCAGTCTGGATTTCTCTGGATTCATTGGCTTGCCCTTTAACGGCAAAATGGCCTGGATTTTGGAATCCCGTCCCTGTTTGGCCGAGCCCCCGGCAGAATCACCTTCCACAATAAACAACTCACTCCGTGTAAAATCCTTGGATTGTGCAGGCGACAGCTTGCCATTCAAATTGGAGCTTTCACTGCGTTTCTTGCCCGAACGCATTTCGTCCCGCGCCTTGCGTGCAGCTTCCCTAGCCTTGGAGGCCTGAATGGCTTTCCTGATCAAGGTTTGTGCGATCTGCGGATTTTCTTCCAGAAACCGCTGCATCTGCTCAGATACGATGGCATCCACTGTACTCCGTGCCGATGCGCTACCCAGCTGATCCTTTGTCTGACCGACAAATTCAACCTCAGCCATCTTGACACTGATCACAGCCATCATGCCTTCACGCAGATCATTGCCCTCGAGGTTCTTATCCTTTTCCTTTAACATCGCCGTTCGGCGCGCATATTCATTCATGACACGCGTGTAGGCGGTTTTGAATCCGGTCTCATGCGTCCCTCCGCCGCGTGTCGGAATCGAGTTAACAAACGAAGCAATCGTCTCTGTATACCCCGCATTATACTGAATGGCAATTTCTACTTCAATGTCTTCTTTTTCTGCATTAAAGTGAATAACATCATGCAGTACATCCTTACCCTCATTCAGAAAAGCGACAAACTGGCTTGCTCCGCCCTCATAATAATATTCATCCGACTTCCCGCTGCGTTCATCTTTAAGCCCAATACGAAGTCCCGAATTCAGAAAAGCAATTTCCTGAAGACGCTCAGCCAGCGTATCATAGTTAAAGTGAATGCCTCCCTGGAAAACGCGAACGTCTGGTTTGAATGTAATTTTCGTGCCTGTTTTGTTGGTATTGCCCAGCACTTCAAGGCCTGTGGTCGGTTCCCCGACATGCTCTACGCCCTTCTTGTCCTGCCAATATTCAAACCGTTGACGGTGAATCTTGCCGTCCCGGTAAATTTCCACTTCAAGCCATTCCGAAAGAGCATTCGTTACGGACGCCCCCACACCGTGCAGGCCGCCGGACTTCTTATATCCCGAACCACCGAACTTGCCTCCAGCGTGCAAAATAGTGAATACAACCTGAGGCGTAGGTACTCCCATTTTGTGCATTCCCGTTGGGATACCCCGCCCATTGTCTGTTACCGTAGCGGAGCCGTCCTTATGAATTGTAATATCAATGCGCGAGCAAAACTTGGCGAGATGCTCATCCACCGCGTTATCTACAATTTCCCATACCAAATGATGCAGCCCCGAAGAACTGGTACTCCCAATGTACATGCCCGGCCGTTTGCGAACTGCCACAAGCCCTTCGAGCACTTGAATGTCGTCCGCGCCATATTCTAAAGCTCCGTTTCGAGTGTCGGATGCTTCCGCAGACAAGTCGATTTTGTCGACCATTCATGCTCCCCCTTTGTCTAATCATAACCGTGTTTTGCCTTATTCTTGATGATATTCACCAAAAATGCAAACAGATGTTTTCTTTTACCTTGTCCATTTTAATTCAATATATCCCGTTTCGTAAAGACGGCGAATGAAACAATCAACGCTGCTGCCCCCCAGATGCCCAGTACAATTAAAGAAAAGGGCAATGTCATCCCCTCTATCGGTGCAGGGCTCCCAGATAAATAATCGGTTAATTCGAGGTTAACCATAAATAAATATTTAGCGCTCTGCCAAGATGAGGCCATGTTTGTCAATATGGTGCCCGAAATAAGCGCAGCCATCATGACTACGATGCTTGCCGCTGTACTGCGTACCAGCACGGAAACCATAAATGCCAGCGATGCTACCACGAGACTGACAAACCAGATCAATCCGGCTTGCAAAATGAGATAATACCATTGCGGAATCGCATGAACCGCAGACACATCCACCGCCGAGCCGATAATTTGGAAGCCGGTAAATACAGGCACGTTAAAACCGCGGAACCCAAAAAACAAGCCTGAGATCAGGTAGCTAATCACGAATACACTTAAAATAATGAGTGACACGAACATATATAGGGTCAGCAGCTTGCTCAGCAATATTTTCCATCGCCTGACAGGACGGGTCAGCAGCATTTTTATCGTGCCCGTCGTCCGTTCTCCTGAGACCAGATCGGAGGCAATTCCCATAATCAGCAGCGGAATAAACAGATTGATGGAATTATCCATAAATTCTCTGGTAAAGGTGACACCACTCGGCTCATTCGGATTCACGTCGTTTTCCAGATAATACTGCATCTGCTGGACAAAAACCCGCCGATAGGTTTTCCATTCCTCGGGAACCCGGTCGCTGCCGAGCGAGTTTTGGTTATCCGTAATCGCCTGACGCAGCTCCAGCCGCCAGTCACTTCCGAATTTTTCACGATTATTTTGCGCCACCTTCAATTGAGCGTACGTAAAAATCGGCACTAACACAAGCAAAACAAGTAAAATGACATAAAATCGTTTCTTCTTGATAATTTTTAGAGTTTCATTTTGGATAAGCGGAAAAATGTTATTCAAGTATCTCACCTTCTGTCATTTTCAGGAATAGCTGTTCCAATGTCGGGTTGATTTTGGTCACACCTTTAACGGAAATGCCGGAAGCTGTCATTTGTGCGACCAGCTCCGCAATATGTTCTTCATCCATTTCTGTAAAAATGGCCTCGTCTCCGCTGGCTGCCACAATGCTGTCATCCACTGCCTCGTCCGCATTTGTAATGATTTGCACATACGGCGATTTTTGCAATAGGGCAAGTCCTTGATCATGTGGCTCCAGTTGCCACACAGCCAGCCTCGAATGGGTTTCGACCAATTCCCGTACACCGCCGACAGCCAGCACCTTGCCCCGGCTTATAATGGCCACACGATCACATAACAGCTGGATTTCGCTGAGCAAGTGACTGGAAACAAACACGGCCATGCCCTCGGAAGCCAGCAGACGGATAAATGCTCTCATTTCCTTAATCCCCTTCGGGTCAAGGCCATTCGTCGGCTCGTCCAGAATGAGCAGCTTCGGTCTGCCAAGCAAAGCTTGGGCTATGCCCAGACGCTGGCGCATGCCCAGCGAATACGTGCTTACCTTGTCGTGGATACGGCGCTCGAGCCGAACGAGCTCCACCACCTCGCGAATGCGATGCTCATCTATGCCTGGCTGCATACGGGCAAAATGCTCCAGGTTCTCCCAACCTGTCAGGTAGCCGTACACCTCCGGATTTTCCACGATAGAGCCAATATGCTGTAAGGCCTGCTCGGGATCACGGTTCACATTGTGGCCGCACACCGTAATCGTCCCTTCCGTAGGCTTAATTAAGTCTACCAGCATACGGATCGTCGTCGTTTTTCCGGCACCATTCGGGCCGAGAAATCCAAAAATTTCACCCGCCCGGACGTCAAACGTTACATCATGAATAATCATTTTACGTTTGATCCGTTTCTTGACATGCTGAACAGAGAGGACTGTTTCCTTGATGCTATCGTCCCGATCTGCACTTTCGGTCTGGTTATCGGCATGAAAGCTGGATGCTGCATTCGTAGATGTTGAATCCTTTACCGCTTCAGCTTCAGCCTTGTCAGCAGATTGAATGCTCATGATTTATTGCCTCCCTTCTTGCCTTCAGCGGGTTGTCTGCTTGTGGATTGCTGCTTATCATCCGCATGATTGGGATCCCCTGTAGCTGTAACAGCAAACCCTTGCGCTATCCGTTCAGCGATCGCCTGATACCCCTGTCCGTTGGGATGAAAATGATCAGATGACAAATAAACCGGAAGATTTTGCTGGAATAGATCGAAAGTTGGAACCAGCGTCATATTACTGTTTTGATTGGTAACCGCCATTGCAGCCAGATTCCATTCGGTTACAATGAGATTGCCGGGAATTTTCACTCCATGCAGATCACTGAATGGGTTATACAGGCCAACATAGATGATTTTAGCTTTCGGATTGATTTTTCCGACTTTGGTCAGTACTTTTTGCAATCGTTTGGAGGCATCCGGCAATGCTTTGCGTAAATCGCTGAGTGTAGGCGGCTCTTTACCGGTCTCAGCAGCCTGTGCTCCCTGAAATAAATCATTGCCTCCAATGGAGACAATAATAACGTTTGCCTTTTTCAAAACATAGGCCACACCAGGCTCATCCAACTTGGTTAATAATCCTTGTGTCGTCAGTCCATTAATCCCCAGATTATTGATAAGCCGTGCCTGATGGCCTTCCTGTTCATTTAGCAAGTCCACCGCTCGGCGTACAAACCCGCTGCCAGAGTCATCCCCCGTTCCTTTGGCCAGCGAATCTCCAATGGCAGCCACGCGAAACTCTCCCGTCTGAGTCGGGGCAGCTGGCGCCGATTGTGTCTGTGATGAACCGGTATTTATAGGTTGAGTGCTAACCATCGGCTCTGGAGCCATGATGCTTCGCACTGCGGCAACAAATCCGAATAATAATAACAGTGTGGCGGCGATGGACACAGAGCCGACAGACCGCCAAATCCATTTTGATGAATTCACTCGTGTTCCCTCCTGATAGCTTAGTGAAATAAACATAAAGCTTCTCTTATCATTTTGCAAATAAACCGCTCCGGAAGCCATGAAGCATGTATGTAAAAAGGATGGCAAATGGCCCCCCGATTTGATGCCTGTTTTGGCATGAAGCAAGAGTTGGATACCATCGGATAAAGAAATAACATAAAAGGCCCGCTGAATGTGTCAGCAGGCCTTAAGTTTAACGCATTGTCCCTTCCTATTCCAGGACCCGATGCGGTCTTTGCTATCTTTTTAGTTACGTGTGAATTCTTGTACCCAATATCCATTGTAGTACGCCACACCAATTTGCGTATATTCTGGCTTCAGAATATTTTCACGGTGTCCTTGGCTGTTCATCCAGGCGTTCATTACTTCTTGTGGGGTTTTTTGACCCATTGCAATATTTTCACCTGCGTACGTATAACTTACACCGAATTTCTTCATCATATCAAATGGCGAGCCATAGGTCGGCGATGTGTGAGAAAAGTAATTGTTAGTGCTCATATCCTTCGCTTTAGCCAAAGCTACTTCCGTAAGTTTTGCGTCGGAAGTTAGCGGCTTCAGACCGTTTTTGCTGCGTTCGTTGTTTACCAGCTTTACAACCTCTGCTGCAAATTGAGACTTGCTTTGCTGTGCATCCGATCCTGCGGACTGACCTGCATTAGTCTTGGTGTTCTGAGCTTGATTTTGCTGCTTGTGAGCAGACTGTGAAGCATTTTGGTTCCCCTGTTTGCTTCCTTGCTTGCCTGCGAAAGGATTTGCTGTTTGAGTGTTAGCATTGCCCTGTCCGAAACAATCCGTAGTTGCGTTCTTTGTAGTTGTGTTCTTCGTTATTGTCGTCATCCCATTGGACAATTGAACGCTATATCCGCTATTTTGCAGCCATTGTTGCAATTGCGCCGACAAATCGTCAGCTGGTGAAGCTGATGCCGGAACGATGAATCCTGCGGATAAAACGGCGCCCAAACTACCCATCACCAGTGTTTTTTTCAACATATTCTTCATTTCGTCATCTCCTTGTTGTATAAATAATTTGTTGAGTGCATGTTCTCTGTACACATGCCGGTTACAACTTTGTAATCTTTACTCTAGCAGTATATCATGTTTTCTAGCAGGAACAATGGTGTAAAAGTTGGTAAAAAAATAGTCCCGTCTGGCAATAGCCAGCACGGGACTGATCGATGGAAATATGAAAAATAAGGCTTTGATATATAACTTTGATTTTATCCGGGCTTTTTATTTAAGCTTTTTACTGAAACGATAGCCTTGTTTTTCAAAACCGATCCGGTTGTAGAAGGCATGTGCCTCTACTTGTTTGATGCGGTTATTCGCTCCGGTAATGAACAATTGGTAGCATCCTTGCGCACGCCCCCATTCTTCACCACTAGCCACCAGACGTTTGCCAATGCCCTCGCCGCGACACTCCCCACTCACGACCAGCATGGTGATTTGTACAGCAGGTTCGGGATAAGCCAAACTTTGAGCCGTATGCATGCCGATTACACCGACAACACGACCATCCATTTCTGCAACCATCATATTGGCTTGACTATCCTCCTGCGTGGTTCCCATAACTTCTTTCATTACACCACAAGTCATCGGATATCCGACTTCTCTTAGTAATCCAGTTACGGCTTCGCAATCGTCAAGCTCAACTAAACGAATGGTCAGTACTGGAATCATCATATTGTTAGACATGATTTACCTCCACTTTCAGCATAATAGCAGCTTTCTTGGCCGTCTTCCGTGCTGTCTCCACATCTCCTGCAGCGCTAAGCGCTACAGCCATCCGGCGTCCCGGCTTGGTTTCAGGCTTCCCGAACACTCGCACCTGTGTCCGGGGCAGCAACAACGCATCATCTATACCGCTTACTTTGAAATCTCGTGCAGCCAGTCCTGCCTTCAAGGTAGCTGAAGCCCCTGGGGTCAGCAGTGTGACTGACGGCACCGGAAAACCGAGAATTGCCCGTACATGAAGTGCAAATTCCGACAAATCCTGTGTAATCATTGTGACCATCCCGGTATCATGCGGCCGAGGCGATACTTCACTGAATATGACGCTATCAGCTGTTAAAAACAGCTCCACGCCAAACAAACCATAACCACCCAATTCATCCGTAATCGCACGGGCAATGTTCTGTGCCTCTGAAAGCTGCTTGTCCGTCATGCCATGGGGCTGCCAGGATTCGACATAATCCCCGTCTTGCTGAATATGGCCGATCGGTGGGCAAAAAGTCGTACCTGATACCGATCTGACGGTCAATAATGTAATTTCACTCTCAAAGGGGACAAAAGCTTCTACAATGACTCGTGTTGTTTTGGCACGCGCGCCTTCCAGCGCTGTTTTCCAGCAGGATTCTGCATCCTCAGGTATCCGGCATACAGACTGCCCTTTACCCGACGAACTCATCAGTGGCTTGACTACACAGGGTGTGCCAAGCTCATGAATCGCCGACCGCAACTGCTCCAAATCATCTGCAAAGCGGTAGGCAGCAGTCGGAAGCTGTAGCTTCTCGGCGGCAAGTCTGCGAATGCCCTCCCGGTCCATCGTAAGACGAGCGGCCCGGGCTGTTGGTACTACGTGAAATCCCTCTTGCTCCAATTCTTCCAAAGCACCCGTAGCAATAGCTTCGATTTCAGGTACAATTATGTCGGGCTTTTCCTTACGAATCAGTGTCTTCAACGCCTCAGCATCCTGCATATCCAGACAATGAGAACGATGGGCCACCTGCATTGCCGGAGCCAGTTCATACCGGTCTACTGCAATGCACTCCACGCCAAGCCGCTGAGCTTCAATAATGACTTCTTTCCCCAATTCGCCACTGCCCAGGAGCAGCATTTTCTTAGCGTTGGCAGAAAAAGGAGCACCCCACATCTTGAACTCTTCCCCCTCTGACGATATTGCTCTGTTCTTTTTTCATCTTTATTTTCAGGGTTTAGCTGCAAGAATGCAATAGTGCTCGGCACGAAAATTTACAAAAAACGCGATTTTTTGATCTTTTTTTTACAAAAATCTGAACTATGCTTCCACCAACCCCCGATATATTCCATGTTTTTTCATCAATTGTTCATGATTACCACTTTCCTGAATCTGCCCGTGATCCAATACGATAATATGATCCGCATTCCGAATGGTAGACAAACGGTGAGCGACCATAAAAGACGTTCTGTCTTTCAGCAGGACCTGAAGAGCGTCCTGAATTTTCAGCTCCGTTTCGGTATCAATGCTGGCTGTCGCTTCATCCAAAGTAAGAATTCGCGGATCAGCCAGCAAAGCCCGGGAAAAGGACAGAAGCTGACGCTGGCCCATAGACAGCATGCCGCCCCGCTCCTCCACCTCTGTCTCATAGCCGTCCGGCAGGTGAATGATGAAGTCGCATAAGGCTTCATGTAGGCAAGCAAACGTTTGAACTCTGGCCAGTTAAATGGTTTGTCGATCGCTTCATCATCCTGATATACAAAACGTTGATTCGTCGGCTTTTTTAACGGATCAGCTTTTTCTGCGGGAACATTCATGGTCTCGCCTGCCTTTCGGATACACTGTCTGGAGCCTGATTTATGTAGTCGGCGTATAGTTATTAATATGAAAGCCAATGCTCCAGATCGGCCCGATAATATAGCAAATCAAACTAAAAAAGCAACAAGCTGCCTCAAAGTCATCGCCTTCATAATGACCAGGTATCCCCCCATACCCAGCAAAAGGACCACGCTGACCGAAGCAATCAGCTCCATGGCGGGGAAGAAAAGGCTCCACAAGGAAGCAGCCTCAATCTGATTCCGTTTATACCGTTCATTCCGTAATGAAAACTTTTCAACCTCATAAGCTTCGCGCGCAAAGGATTTGACGGTGCGCACACCCGCTGTACTGCTGTCGTCAAGGCGCTGAGCGCAAGCCGCATTTCCTGAAAGGTGGGATGAATCCGGGATTCGAACTTAAAGGTGACGAAGAGCAGCAAAGGCATGCTGATCATCGTAAAGAGGGTGAGCTGCCAGTTGATATACAGCATCATGATCGAATTGAATACGACCATCAGTATTACGTTGAGGAGTTGGGCAAAACCAAACCCAATGAAATTGCGAATAGCCTCCAGATCGCCTGTCAGCCGTGACATTAAATCCCCTGTTTTGGCAGTATCATAATATCTGAAGGACAGAAATTGCAGCTTTTCGTAACAGGCATTACGGAGCTGGTACGCCAAATAGTTGCCCAGCCGTCCGCCAAAAAAAACATGCAGAAACTGCATAAATGCTTTGATGATCACGACACCCAGCACAGTCAGAGCCAGCACCGGGACTCGCTCGAAGTCACCGGGAATGATAGCGTTATCAATGAGCCTTTGAAGCAGGTTCGGATACACCAGTCCCAGGGCTGTCGCTATCGCAAGGCATAGAATGGACAGAAACAGATAATATCTCCTCTCATGAAAAAAAACCTGCAGATGCCTGAGCACTTCCATGTCAAGTCCCTCCATTGTTGCACGACGTTGTTATATGGCTTAGTGAAGTTTACCATTCGCTTTCCAAGGCGGCAGAGAGGATAATAGACCATTTTCAGACAAGTTCGCAATTAGCGGGTGATTATACAAATTAAATCGCTTTCTTGTCATTGAATATGGCTCTTTCCTCCATATTCCTTTTCTTTTGGAACATGCACAAAACACCGGGTTGTCCCGCAAGCCCGGTGTCCTGAAGCATCCAGCAATCGTGTATAGAGTTACATACATAATCATGTTGATGGCGTTACGCCAGCGTTTTTACCTGCTCCAGGTTCGCAATAAGGGCTGCCAGCTCTTCCCAGACCTGCGGCTGCTCGTCACCTGTGAGTGCATGCTCTATACCGTCAAGCGTTTCCTGCATTTGCTCCCGAAGCTGTGCCGTCTGCCATGCCAGCTCCTCCTGCATCCGTGCAGCATAAAAGGAAGACATTCGTTCCCGCTGCAGTTCCACCGCTTCTGCAACTTTCTCGCGCAGCATCGGTTCCAGTCTGGATTGCAAATTCATCCGGCCTGTCCCTTCAAAAAATGCTTTCGGATTTTTGAAGGTACTCCAATACTCCTTCCAGGCAACGGAATCCTGCAGCGAAATTCCGATCAGTTCAGGTACAGCCCATGCTCTGGCTTCAGGAGCTGTGCAATCCAATCCGCCCAGCCTTTCGTTCATCTCTTGCACACATCGCTGTACAGCCTTGTGTACCAAGGCTTGGCCTGTTTTTTCCAGCCTGAGTGTGGTTGCCAATAGTTCCTGGGACAGCTCCAGTTCAATCAAACGCATCAACTCACGACCGCAAGAGGCAAAGGCTGAGCGAAGATCCCCTGCACCTTCACGCAAAACTGACGGGTGAAAGGCTTCAGCCGTAAACTCTCCAGTCCGGTAAGCCAGCCGTTGACGCACATGATACAGCAATTCATCAGTTTCACCTGATAAGACGGCTGTGCCGCTGCTGACAGACACGCTGTGGAGTAAATGCTCCAATTCGCTGCGAATGCGTTGTAATCGCTCTAATCGGATTGCGCGTTCTTCCACGCTATACCGGGCATCCGCAGCATGCTGTTCTATCCGGTTGCGCAGCCGGCCCAGCTCCTGCATGGCAGAAGTAATGGACAATCCCGCCAATTCTTCAGCCGCGAATGCCGAAAAATCCTGTTCAAACCCGTCAAAACGGGAAGCCGCACGCAGCGAAGGCTCTCCCTGTTCGGCTGCTTCCAATGCCAGCATACTGGACAGCGGATAAATACGCGGTTTACGTATACCGTTCGCCTGCAATTGTTCCTGTACATGCCGGGTTACGGATTGCAGTTCTTCTTCGGATGAAGCCAGATCTGAGGCATTGACGATAAAAAAGGTCTGTTCCAGCGCGAGCGCCTCTTTAACACGGCCAAGCTGGTTCAAAAATTGGCGGTCTCCTTGCGTAAACGCATGGTTGTAATACGTAATAAATACAAGAGCGTCGGCATGCTTCATATAATTAAAGGTCACACCTGTGTGCCGTGCGTTCACAGAATCCGCTCCAGGCGTGTCGACCAATACGATGCCCTGGCGGGTCAGTGCGCAATCATAATAAAGGTCGATATGTTCCACAAAGCATGACTTGCGCTCGGACGCAACAAAATCCCGATACTGTTCCAGATTGACGTGAAGCTGTTGACCCAGCAGGTGTTCGGCTTCCTCCCATCCGGCCGCAGCGGCCTTCAAAAAGCTATAATGCGGCCTGCCAGCAGGGTGAATTCCTTCCGGGGACAGCTCATGCACGGCATTCTGCCAGCCCGTTTCTTCCGGTTCGCCCAATCCCAATAACCGGAACGAATATTGAAGATCGTCCCGCAATGCGTCCACTGATTTCATGTGGACGTCAGCGGTTGCATGGCGCTCCTGGCTTGCAGGCGCCATAATCCGGTTAATCGCCGCTGTCGTCGGATGCGGCGATACGGGCAACACCGCTTCGCCCAGCAAAGCATTGGCGAAGCTGGACTTCCCGGCACTGAACGCTCCGAACAGCGCCAATGTAAATTGCCCGCCTTCCAGCGCAGCCGCGCGGGCATACAAATCCCGTACCGTTGCCTGCATGGCCGGGTACGGGTTCACCAGGGCAGCGGCTTTTTTCAGCCGAGCCGCTGCTTCATCCAGCCGCGCGCGGCGCCCCCCGGCGGCAGGCTGTGCTGCCTCTGTGCCCGCACGCGGCAACGCCGATGCGGCGCGTGTGCCAGCGGCGGATAGGCGTGCGGCACTTGCAGGCGCGGCTGACGCCGGCCGGGCCGTGGTGTCGGCTGCGGCTGCAACCGCGCGGGGCAACGCGGCAGGCACGGAGGCCTGCGGGAGCAGGCTGCGCAGTGCGGTGGCGTGGGCTGCCGCAGCGCGCACCCGTGTGCTGTAGCGGCCTGCCGCATCCGCCTGCACCAGCAGGGCATGCCTGGCCGGCGCAAGCGCCGCGCGATGCTCCCCGGCCTGCTCCGTAAGCCGGGCCAGCAGGCGCTCAAGCAGCGCCAGCGCCTTGCGGCGGCAATCCGCCGTCACTGCGGCACGGAGGTCTTTACAATAGTTCAACGTGTATTCTGGCGATAACGCCGTTTCCTTCACCGTTTGCTCAATCAACTGCCAATTTGTTACCGGACGAATGCCATCCAGCTCCTCCTCTGCCCTAGCCGACCACAATCCATAGCTCTCGCCCCAGCTTCTCAGCAGCTCCCGCACGTGGGGAAGCAATTGTCCCTCCACCTGGTCGGTCAGCATCTGTGCCAGCCGCTGCAAGCGCCGCTCTTTTTCCCGCTCCGTCTTTCCTCCACTGAACCACAGCCCGGCTTTGAAGCCAGGCTTGCGGCTCTCCAGATATTCGCCCGCTGCTTCGCGCAGCTCCGCAGGCGTCAAATGCGCGTGCTCCAGCAGACGATCCACCTCTTGCCGCAGCCGCTTATGCTCCTGTTCCGGCAGCATTCGCCAATGTTCATCCTCTTGCTGCAGAGCTTCCTGCTCCATCGCCAGACGCGAAATCGCTTCTGCCCCGCCTGCCTCTTCCAGCAGCGTGCTCAATGCCTCTTCTTCCGCTGCCTGCTGGGACGCTACATGCTGCTCTACCAAATGCTGCATCGAGGATACCAGGCTATAAGCAAGCAGCTCCGTTTTCCGCTGCAGTAATTGTTCGATCAACAACGGCAGCTGCGGCCGCTGGTTCAAAGGGTGATCCGGCTCTTTCAGGGTAGTAAACAGGATATCTGCGTATTGGACCTGCCACGCATGAAAGCTGGTCTCCACCTCATTGCGGTATTGTGCAAATGAAAGCTCCCGCTCCCGATGTTTGTCGATTTGATTGATGATCAAGTATAATGGCTTGCCCCAATCCGATAAACTTTTGGCAAAAGACAAGTTGTTTTCAGATTGGACATGGTTGTAATCCATCACATAAAATACGATATCTGCCCAATGTAAAGCGGAATGCGTCGCAAGCGCATGTCCCTGGTCAGTGGAATCTACGCCTGGTGTATCCAGCAGCACTCCGCCCCCGGATAACATGGGGATATCCTCCCATACCTGAACCGATTCATAGGCCCCGCCATTTTTGCAATATTCAGCCAGCTCGGCCAGAGAGGTTTCCAGCACCTTTGGCTCCGGGTTTTCCGATGTTCGGACCGGATGAATGAATGCTTTCGAATGTCCATACCGGATGGACACTACATTTGCGCTTGTAGGTACCGGCCCGGAAGGCAACACCGTTTTACCGCACAGGCTGTTAATCAAGCTTGATTTACCGGCCGAGAAATGCCCGCAAAAGGCAATGGTCAGCTCGTTCGCATTCGCTTTCTCCAGTAGATCAGCAAAAGCCTTTGCTCCCGCCTCATCCCCGGCATTACGCAAATTATTCCGTATCTGTTCTATCGTGCCCGACCACTTGCCGGCATCTTCTGTAATCGTTTGCATCATAAGCTACGGTTCCACTCCTTGTCTCTTGAAAGCATCAAACAGCTTTATTGTAGCATTCTTGAGCCACTGTGAGAATCATCACAATTAAAAACGAAAAAGCGCTCTGCCAATGTCCGACTTGGAGAACGCTTTTTTCGTTTAAAGATATGTTTGGTCATACGCTCTGTTTAGAGACTCTCATTACAGCAAAGCTTCAATATCCTGTTCCATTTCCATAAGGTCCGTTGCCGCCTCAAAGCGTTTGACCACGCTCCCGGGATTAAAGGAATAAGTATTTGGGCAACCGAATATGTCTCATCAAAACCTTGAAAAGCACATATGAAACAAGATATGTAAACAACGGATAAGCTTGTTCATCACGTACATACGCCTTTTAGAACATCGGGAACTCGTGTAGATCATGCGTCTTCAGGCTGGTCAGACCAGCCGAACCGCACCCACCGGACCATGCAGCGCATGTCCACCCCTTGAACTTAATTTGCTGCTGCCTCAAGCACCGGCAGCAAAATTTCAAACACTTGACCATGCTGCAAAATCGTAATTCCGCGGGCTTTGTCCTTCATTACGACCACTTCCGGCTTTTGTGACATGCGTTCCAGATAGTGCTCAGGTACATCACCAGAATGGCTGACCGTGATTCCCTCCAGATCGCGCTCTTCATTTTCAGCAAACTCTGTTGATACAATTTGCTCGAAAATATCAGAAAACGCCTCAAAATTGTCTGTATATACCGAAATGCACTTCATTACTCTTCATCCTTTTCTACACATAAATGGTTAAACCCTCTGCAAGCTCTCTGGGTCTTTAAGCTTTACGTTCCTTATCTTTCCTGATAATGGACGTTTTCATACGTTTCTTGCCTTCCCTGCATACATCGAGCAACGGACATATCTGACATTGAGGGTTTTGCGCTTTACAATGGTAGCGACCGAAAAAAATAAGCCTGTGGTGGGTCAAAGACCATTCATCTTTAGGTACTCTTTTCATCAGCTTTTTTTCCACTTCAAGCACCGAATCATCCCATCCTGCAAGGCACAGCCGCTTGGATACGCGCTCTACATGCGTGTCCACTGCAATAGCCGGCACGTTAAATGCAACAGATACGACGACATTAGCCGTTTTGCGTCCCACACCGGGAAGCTTGACCAGCTGATCATGCTCAGACGGTACTTCTCCCCCGTACTGGTCTATCAATATACGGCACAGGTTATGAATATGCTTGGCCTTGTTTCGGTACAAGCCGATTCTGCGAATATCCTGCTCCAGCTCCGCAAGGGGAACAGCCAAATAATCCTCGGGTGACTTGTATTTTTGAAACAGGTCTGCCGTTACTTTATTGACCATCTGATCAGAGCATTGAGCTGACAATAACACGGCAATCGTTAATTCAAAAGCATTGTCATGGTTCAACTCACATTGGGCATCCGGAAACATCGTGCCGATGGTGTCCAATATATGACGTGCGGTTGCTGCATTCACGGAATCCTACCTCCTGCCAAAAAAAACGTCCTGATACGGGATAACCCGCATCAAGACGGTCACTCTAAATAATCATCCGGAAAGAAACGAATACTATTTGTGCATGACTGCCTGCATAGGCGAGAAATACACTCCTATATTATCATTATCTGTCACAAATTGCACGTGAAAAGTGTGTAAATTTCCGAGAAATCTTCAAATGTTCAGGTCTGTTAACGGCTCATCGGATGTTCCAAATCTACATGTCCCATTAAAGATTCAGGAGCCTGTCCATCCACAAGCAGATCCAGTGTTTTGATCTCTTTGAACTGGAACATCATTTTCTTCAAAGCATCAATCGCCAATTCCTCGCCGCCTGCACCCAAACGTGCTTCGTCCGGCAGAGAAATATCTATGGTTAATGCTCCGTTGTCCAATTTGATCTTATGCACGGAAATTTTATCAGACCACAATGGAACCAAAGCGGAATTGCCGCTCTTTTGCAAAGCTTCAAACGCCTTTTGGTATTTTTCCAGCTCACTCGGATAGGTAATTTCCTTTTTCTCTTCTTTCAGGCCATTCTCTTGCGTATCGGTGTAATAAACCGTGATCTGCTCTGTTTGATGGTCTCCTGATTTTTCTGTTCCCGTCTTGGTGTTTGCAGTTTCTGTTGACGGGGATGCGGGAGCCTGAGTCGCCCCGTTATGTTCAGCCGACTGAGCAGTTGAATCAGGGGTTGTTTGCCCAGGCGTAGTGTTGGGCGCAGCAGGCGTTTGTGTTTCCTGAGCCGGAGCTGTCGGAGCTGCAGTCTGCTTGGAGGCACAACCCGCGCCTGCTATGACAAACAATGCCAGCAGACCTGCAATTACGATTTTCTTATTCATAAGTCCCCCTCCTTGCTTGACGCTCGCAAGCGATTTGTTGAAGATTTATTTTACACCAAGATACGCTGTGATGCCATCTGCAATCCCTTGAGCTACCCGGTTTTGGAAATCTTCATCAAACAGTGTGGCTTCCTCTTTTGCATTACTCAAATATCCTACCTCAAGCAATACGGCTGGCATAGTCGTTTCCCGAATAACATGGAAATTGCCATAACGAATGCCCCGGTCTGCCAGACCCGTCGCAGGAGCAAAGTACTTATGCATTACGTTGGCGAACGCTTTGCTTGCACTCCGCTGGTAATACGTTTCTGTACCGTTGGAAGCTGAACTGCCGCTGCTGTTAGCATGGATGGACACAAACACATCAGCATTGAGATTCTCAGCTACTTTTACACGTTGTTTAAGCTCCAGGAAGGTGTCGTCACTGCGTGTCAGCACAACCTGAAGTTTGGGGTTCTGCTTTAAGATGCTTTCCACTTTCAAAGCCATGGCCAGATTGAAGGCCTTTTCGTAATTTTTTCTCGAAATTCCGACTGCTCCAGAATCTTTTGCTCCATGACCGGCATCAATAACAACGATCTTTTTGCCATTACTGTTAGGTTGCGTCTGTGAATCATCGTTTGAGCCATCCGGTAGCGTTGCGTCAGGTGTCGTATAGACGGAATCCTTGGACGCCAGATCGACAAAGATATGATTGGAATCATCATTATATGCAGAGTACTTCATCGGATGTTTCAAATCAATAACAACACGAACCGTAGAAGGTTCCTTTTGGAACAAGGAATAACGGATACCCGACACATCTGCTTCATTCTGAATGTCCAGCGAGCCATTCAAGGTGCTGTCCAGCTTCTGCTGGTCGCCAAAATGATCAGCAAACGCAGTTGCTGGCAAATCCACAACAACCCGATCAGGACCTGTCATCGTAAACGCTTTAGGGTTGACGGTGCCCGCAGTGGTAATGGTTAAGCGATTTTGGCTGAAACTGATTTCCTGCACTGGCGTAACACCTGTACTCACATTATTAACCGGTGCAGTTACATTACCTGTGTTTGTTCTGTTATTCCCGGATTTCGGAGGTGTAAACTCCCCGTTTCCAGACCCGCTGCTGCGGGTATATAATTTTACGGACTTGGAGCTGCTGTCCCATTTTACGTCCAGTCCCATTTGCTCCCCGATAAAGCGAAGCGGTACAAGGGCATAATTGGAACGCAGCAGAGGCGAAGCATCCAGACTAATGTCACTTCCATTGACAGTCGCCGTCTTACTTCCGATTATCATTCGGATTGAGGTACCGTCCTTCTCAATCGTTATGGTTCGCGCCTGCTGCTTCCATGTCACGTCATATCCTAAATTTTCAGAAATTACGCGTAGCGGAACCATTGTACTTCCGCCAATTACTTGTGCCTTAGCACCGCTAGGGACACTTAACTGTTGATCGTCGAGATAGATTTGTGTGCCACTCGAAGCCGCATGTCCATAACCCGGAACCGCCCACATGAAGACAAATAATAACAACAAAAAACCAAATTTCCTCATTCGTCACCCTTCCATTCATAATTTTTTTGCCACATGCTCCGGTGCGGCGACCTGATATACGTGCTTATGTAATATCAGACAACCTTTTAGACGTTACTCCACACCAAAAGTTGCGAATATATTCCATCATATCAGAAATATACGTACCAAAGAACTATTTTTGTCGAATTTTGACTCAAAGTGTAGTTCCTTTGCTCCCCGTCAAAAGTCAAAGCTTAAAACATAAAAAACTGCTTTTCACCTTCATAAATTCCCATAAAGGTGGAAAACAGTTTTTTTCTAGCGGTTCTAGTTCAGCGGTTCCGTTGTTTCCGTTTCCGTCGCAAAATACTCTTTTAATCCATCGACTATCCCTGCTGCTATTCTCTCCTGTGTTTCTTCCGTGAACATAGCTCCTTCATCAGACGGATTGCTTAGATAGCCGCATTCCAGCAGTACAGCCGGCATTTGTGATTTTCTTGTTACCAAATGGTTGGCGACCTTTATGCCGTTATCCTTGAAGCCCGTAGCCGCTACAAGATGTTTGTGCATTATTGCCGCCAGGCTTGAGCTTTCCTGACGAGCATAATAGGTTTCAGAGCCATTGGCTTTTCCATTATTGGAGGCTGGCATGCTGTTGCCATGAATGGAAACAAACACGCCCGCCTGTTGATCATTAGCAAGCTGGGCACGCTCATCGAGCGTCGGATACGTATCACGATCGCGGGTCATTACAATCTGGATGTCAGGGTCGGCTTGCAAAAGCTGCTGAACCTTCAATGCTACAGCCAGTGTGAATTCCTTCTCGTGTCGTCCAGCTATACTGCCTGATCCAGGGTCTTTGCCGCCATGTCCGGGATCGATGACGACAATCCGCTTTCCTTCAACATAGGTCGGTGTGACCACCGGATTCTGACTTCGTTCACGCAATTGGAGAGTGATCTCACCCTTGCTATTGGATGAAAGCTTGTAATCCCGTGCTTGATTCAAAGCAATGACGACACGAACACCCCCTTTTGTTTCATCAGAGGGAGCAAATCGGATTTCCTGTACGTCTTCGCTCTTACTATTCGTCAATGCCCGAGTACCATCGCTGCGAACGGGGAATGAGCGGGAAAACTCAGGGGCCAGCGCTGCTCCTGGCAAATCCACAACAATGCGGTCAGGTCCTGTCATTGGCGATACTTTAGGATCTGCATGTTGGTTCAAAGAAATCTTTAGCACTTCATCGGCAAAAGCTATGTTGTGCACAAGCAGCCTATTTGCTTGGGGCTGCTCTGTATTCTGCTGCTTGGACGGTGCTGCAGTTGCAGTATGCTTGTCTGCTTCATTGGTTTTGGTTTTTGTTGTCGTTGTTGCAGTGGCAGAAGTCTTTTGCTGTGGAGCTGCTGCCTTTTGACTGAGATTTACGGATTTGCTCTGATTATTCCAATCTACTTTTAAGCCCATCTGTTCGCCTACAAAACGCAGCGGAACTATGGTAGAATTGCCGCGAAGCATTGGAGGCGCATCCAGACTAACGGTTTTTCCATTCACATCAGCCGACGTGCGGCCTATGTACATGGACATGTCCGTGCTGTTTTTTTGAATTGAAATTTTATATGCTTGCGGCTCCCACTTGAATTGATATCCAAGCTGCTCCCCAACCACCCGAAGCGGTACCATCACCTTGCCATTGATCATTTCAGGCCTGGCATCCGCCGGTGCCTCCACTCTTTTACCATCCAGAAACAAGTCTGCTCCAGCCGCATTCGCATGAGGGAAGGACGGCCACGACCAGATCAAAATCGCCGCCCATATCACCCAACTGTATTTCTTCATCCTCATTCCCCTAACTTATGTATGTAATTTTACGCTCTTGAACAGGGATAATCTTTCTACTTACTACATTTACAATACCATGCACAGTCGAGCCGTCAACCCCTTATTTGCCAATTTATCTTCATATAACAAAAGCCCGCAGGCAATATAATTACCGATACGGGCTTGTCGTTCAAATGAGGTTATGCACCTTGCTTCGCAGCACGCTTTTGCTCATACGCCAGAATTTCAGCCTCGTGCTGGAGCGTCAACCCAATGTCATCCAAGCCTTGCAGCAGGAATTGGCGACGATGCTCATCCAGATCAAAATCAATCTGCAGACCATAATCGTCTGTAATTGTTTTTTCATTGAGGTCAACGTTCAACTGGTAGCTATCATTCTGTGCTGTGCGCTGGAATAAATCCTCTACCTGCTCCTCAGACAGCTTGATCGGCAAAATACCATTTTTAAAGCAGTTATTATAGAAGATATCGGCAAAAGACGGTGCGATGACACAGCGAAATCCATAGTCCATAATCGCCCACGGCGCATGCTCACGAGAGGAGCCGCAGCCAAAGTTGGCACGAGAGATCAGTACAGATGCCCCTGCATAGCGAGGCTTGTTCGGTTCAAATTCAGGATTCATATTTCCCGCCTCATCAAAACGCCACTCGTAGAACAAAAACTGTCCAAAGCCTGTGCGTTCGATTCGTTTCAAAAATTGCTTGGGAATAATAGCGTCCGTATCTACGTTTACCCGATCCACAGGAGCTACAATTCCTTTTAAAGTTGTGAATGCTTCCATGACAAATTCCTCCCCGTATCCTAGCGGACTACTGCTTCCTGCTTGAATTTCCAATCCCGTACATCAACAAAATGTCCATGAATCGCCGCAGCGGCTGCCATTGCCGGGGATACGAGGTGAGTTCGCCCTCCGCGTCCCTGACGACCTTCAAAGTTGCGGTTAGAGGTCGATGCACAGCGCTGTCCCGGTTGAAGTACGTCCGGATTCATCGCAAGACACATGCTGCATCCCGCTTCACGCCACTCAAAACCGGCTTCCTTGAAAATAACGTCCAGCCCTTCCTGCTCAGCCTGAATTTTCACACGACCCGAACCTGGTACGACGATTGCCGTTACTCTGTCGGATACCTGGTAGCCTCTGGCAACCTCGGCTGCAGCACGCAAATCTTCAATCCGCCCGTTTGTGCAGGAACCGATAAACACATAATCAATCGCAATCTCCGTCATCGGAGTGCCTGGCTTCAAATCCATATATTCAAGCGCTTTTTCAGCCGCTTTGCGTTCATTTTCCGTCGGCAATTCTGCCGGAATCGGTACGTTCGAAGAAATATCTGTACCCATGCCCGGGCTGGTGCCCCAAGTCACTTGCGGAATTAAAGTATCTACATCAAACTCCAGCACGGTGTCAAACTCAGCGCCTTCATCTGTTACAAGCTTTTTCCACTCAGCAACTACCTGCTCAAAAGCAGCTCCTTGCGGTACATGCTCACGTCCACGCAAGTAATTGAAGGTCGTTTCATCTGGTGCGATCATGCCGGCTCTAGCTCCGCCTTCTATGGACATATTGCACACCGTCATGCGCTCTTCCATGCTCAATTCACGGATGGACTCACCTGTGTACTCAATAACATAGCCTGTAGCGAAATCAGTACCATATTTAGCAATAACGCCCAGAATCATGTCCTTTGCTGTTACACCCGGTTTGCGGCAACCGACAAAACGAACTTCCATCGTTTTGGCCTTGGCCTGCTGAAGACATTGCGTCGCCAGTACATGCTCAACCTCGCTTGTTCCGATCCCAAACGCAAGCGCCCCGAATGCGCCGTGTGTGGACGTATGGCTGTCACCACAAACAATCGTTTTCCCCGGGTGAGTCAGACCAAGCTCAGGTCCCATCACGTGAACGACACCTTGATCAATCGTATCCAGATCATACAATGTAACACCGAAATCCCGGCAATTTTGAGTCAATGTATCAATCTGCTGCTTGGAAATCGGGTCCGTAATATTGTAGCGATCTTTTGTCGGTACGTTATGATCCATCGTCGCAAACGTAAGCTCTGGACGGCGCACCTGGCGCCCGCTCAGACGAAGTCCCTCAAACGCCTGCGGCGAGGTTACCTCATGTACCAAGTGAAGATCAATGTACAAAATGCTCGGCTTTCCCGCTTCCTGATAGATGACGTGGTTATCCCAAATTTTCTCGAACATGGTCTTTTTACTCATCAATATTCACCCCTGTGTTTTCGAACCTAGTGGAGAGAAGCTCTACAGTTCTCTCTTGGATGTCAACAATATACCACGACATATCTGATTGGTCTAAGATATGATATCTATAGAAGTGATAGCCTTGACCTATAAGGCTGCAAAATCTATTCTCTACTATTACGATCTCGGTCTTCTTGTTTACGTTTGGTGTCTAATAACCTATCGATCACTCCTCTATATAAATTATCATATACAGACATATGTTCACTATTAAGATTACAAAAATAAAAAAAGTTCTGCCGACCAATCAAGGTTAACAGAGCTTTGCAATTTATGTAGCGTATGTGATAAAGCTAAAGCTTGATTTGAAGATGGAAATCTTTTTTCAAGCCGCATTTTATACGAAAAGAGTTTAAAAATATTCCCCAGCCGGCCATTAAAGGTTGGCTGGGCTTTTGGTTATTCCAATAAGTGCAACGGGCTATTATGGCAAAATGAGTCAAGTAGAGCGGTAGGAATCAGCCGTTCTTTTCACAAAATTAAACCCAAAATGCTTTAGTGATGATAACCAAGAGGATAAAGAGCACCAAAATTGCCGCTGTAGAAGTCCACATACCGCCGCCGTATGCACCTGTACCTTCATATCCACTCATGGCCTTAACCTCCTTTACTTGTTCTACTCTTTAATATATGTATAAACATATTCTGTGGTAGGGCATTCCGGCAAACAAATAAACACCCCACCAGCGTACCAGTAGGATGCCATCGATGCTTTCGAATTACATCATGCTCCTTCCGTATGTGTTGTTATAAGACTGATAAAATCGAGATATTTTGTAAATCTTTTTGATTATAAAACATCTCTAAGTAAAATTTTGGTTAGGTGTAATGAATTTCACATCTTTCCGGGTCAACCTGTTCTAACATAAAAGTGTGATACGCCGTGCTGGGCAGACCACGAAGTGGACGGGACGGTTACATCCCTTTTCAGCATAAGCCGCACCGGCTGTCCGGCATGCGCGGCAAGTACGCTTTTATTTTGATTCGAAGCGGAGTGTCCAGATGTTGAATACCGAATGGGAATACCGTGAGCGCATAAGGAAGCTAGCTGTATGCATTGTTAAGCATTATCGGGGCAAAGGACCGGATAACGTCAAGGTTTCACTGGATTCACCGCTCCGGATTACGGTAGAAATTCGCGGCACCTTGTCCAACCTGTCCGAAATTCTTGTTCATGAAGGGGCCGAGGAGAAGGTCAAGGAATATTGGAACGTCCTTCGGCCTTATCTGGAAAAGGAGTTTATGAGCGAAGCGGAAAAAACAATTGGCAGTCCCTTCATTTACACCTGGGAGGTCTGTCCCTCCGTTCGTGGAGAAGGACACATTATCATTACTCTTGAACTAGAACACATACACCGGTTGGATTAGCAGGAAGGGGCTTGTCTCCTCGCCCGCGGATAAGCCAGTACAGGATACAGCGTAAAGCGGTATTTTTTGTATTGGCTTTTTTTCGTATTACGAGTTTCATCTATTTCATATAAAAAAGAGGTGCTCTACACATGGCAGACAAGGTATTAACGGTATGTCCCTACTGCGGAAGCGGCTGTAATCTTCATTTGCTGGTAGACAATGGACAGGTAGTTGGCGCAGAGCCGGCTAATGGTCGTACAAATGAAGGTACAATGTGCCTGAAAGGACACTATGGATGGGATTTTCTGAATGATCCGCAGATTCTGACTGCCCGCTTGCGCAAGCCCATGATTCGAAAGAATGGAGTTATGGAGGAAGTGGAATGGGAGGAAGCCATTCAATATACAGCCGAACGGCTGTCGGCAATCAAGGAGAAATACGGACCTGACTCCATCATGGGAACGGGCTCGGCGCGCGGTCCGGGAAACGAAGCCAATTATGTCATGCAAAAGTTCATGCGGGCGGTCATTGGCACGAACAATATTGACCATTGTGCCCGTGTATGTCATGGCCCTTCCGTGGCAGGCTTGACTTACTCTCTCGGAGATGGAGCCATGTCCAACTCGATTCCTGAAATTGAGCATTCTGATCTTATTTTCGTGTTTGGCTATAATGCACCTGAAACGCATCCGATCGTCGCCAGACGCATTGTAGCTGCCAAGCAAAGAGGGGCCAAAATTATTGTATGTGATCCGCGCATGACTGAAACCGGACGCATTTCAGATATGTGGCTGCCTCTAAAAGGCGGCTCGAATATGGCTTTGGTTAACGCTTTTGGTCATGTGCTTGTACATGAAGAACTGTATGACAAACGGTATGTAGAAGCCAATACTGAGGGCTTTGCCGAATATGTGGACAGCATTCAAAAATATACTCCCGAATATGCGGAAGGCATTACGGGAGTCAAGGCGGCTGACATCCGGGCGGCAATGAGGGAATATGCCAAGGCCCCGACCGCTACAATTCTGTACGGAATGGGCGTATGTCAATTTTCACAGGCCGTTGACGTGGTAAAGGGACTCGCTTCCCTTGCCCTGTTGACTGGAAATCTGGGCAAGCCGAATGTAGGCGTCGGACCCGTGCGTGGACAAAACAATGTGCAGGGCTCCTGTGACATGGGTGCATTGCCGAATGTGTATCCTGGTTATCAGGATGTTACGGATACTGCGGTTCGCAAAAAGTTTGAAAAAGCATGGGGTGTCGAGCAGTTGCCGCGTAAAAAAGGATATTCCCTTACAGAGGTGCCGCACCTCATCCTGAAGGAGAACAAGCTGAAGGCTTACTATATTTTTGGCGAGGACCCTGTGCAAAGTGATCCGAACGCCGCCGAGCTGCGTGAAGCGTTAGAACAACTGGAATTTGTCGTGGTACAGGATATCTTCATGAACAAAACGGCGCTGCACGCCGATGTCATCCTCCCTTCTACCGCCTGGGGCGAGCATGACGGTGTATATTCTTCGGCAGACCGCGGCTTTCAGCGCATCCGCAAGGCCGTGGAGCCGCAGGGCGATGTCAAACCAGACTGGGCCATTATTAGCGAAGTGGCTACTGCCATGGGCTACCCGATGTCCTATGCAAACACAGAGGAAATTTGGGATGAAATGCGAAGCCTCTGCCCCTTATTCGCTGGTGCTAGCTACCAAAAAATGGAGGAGCAAGGCGACGTGCAATGGCCCTGTCCTACAGAGGATCATCCTGGCACTCCGTATTTGTACAAAGGCAATCAATTTTCCACGCCTAGCGGCAAAGGCCGTCTGTTCGCCTGCGAATGGCGTCCACCTCAAGAACAGCCGGATGCCAAGTTCCCGCTTGTCTTATCTACCGTTCGCGAGGTAGGACATTATTCCGTGCGCACCATGACCGGCAATTGCCGTGCGCTGCGCCAGCTGGCTGATGAACCGGGCTTTATTCAGATTAGCCTGCAAGACGCAGCCGATCTGAACATTCTCGATGGCGAAATTGTCGCGATCTCCTCCCGCCGGGGACACATTATGGCACGGGCACAAGTCAGTGACCGCGTACAGCAAGGTGCGACCTACATGACCTATCACTGGTGGGTTGGAGCATGTAACGAGCTGACCGCTGATTTTCTCGATCCGGTATCCAAAACCCCGGAATTAAAATATTGCGCCATCCGGCTGGAACGGATTGCCGACCAAGCGCAGGCCGAACGTGATGTACATGAATCGTACCAGCGGATTCGCAGACAGATGAATGTCCATGAAGCCGTTTTGGCTGATAAGGTGACAAGATGAGCGGCGCACGAAACACGCTGAACCGTTCGACGGGCAGAATGGGAGCAGCCGACAGAACAAACGCTGTCGCCTCCTCCTTCGTAGTCGCAGACGCCGGGCACTGTATTGGCTGCAAAGCCTGTGAACTGGCCTGCTTCGCCGTTCACAGCCAGGCGGGCGGTACAGGCGCATCGGTCGGAACCGTCAGCGTGCCCGTCGTACCCAAGGTATATGTGGTACGCACCGGAAATGCATATGTGCCTGTGCAATGCAGGCATTGTGAAAATGCCCCTTGTGCGCATGCCTGTCCGGTTCAGGCCATTCGTCAGGAGGACGGCGTGGTCATGATTGACGAGGAGCGCTGCATCGGCTGTACCTCCTGTGTTTTGGCCTGTCCCTTCGGGGCCATCGAGGTGGCTCCGGTCTACCGGGCAGGACGCGTTGTAACGCAAGCCGGCTTGACTCGCCAGGTAAATCGGACCGCCCTCCCCCGCACCGCTGCCAGCAAATGCGATTTGTGCGCAGAAACAGCTGACGGACAGCCTGCATGTGTAGAGGCCTGTCCGAATCATGTGCTACGGCTGGCCAAAGGCGTATCCGATCCGTCTCCAGCGCGTCGTCGGGAAGTCTATTTCCCACGCTTGTAAGGCCAAAATCAGCCGCAGAAAGGTAGAAAGCCATGTCAACGACAAAAGACAAGAGCTCGTCCCCTCCTTGTATGGAGACGACTGATCATACAGACCCTGTCATTCATATCGACCCTACGTTATGCACTGGTTGCAGACGCTGTGCGGGAGTTTGTCCGGTAGGTGCCATAGAGGGATTGCCGGGAGAACCGCAAACCGTGAACGCTGACCGCTGCGTTTTTTGCGGTCAATGTGTACAAATATGCAGCGTATATGCATCAGATTGGGCAGATTCATCTCCACAGGAAGCCGCCGTCAGACGGCACACACGTTTGCGTGAGCGCGACATGCCTGCCGACATCGGTGAACCGCTGTTCGCAGCCTATTATAGCTATAGTCTGAACAAGGTAACGAACATGATGAACAAATCTGGGCAGTTGCGGATCGTCCAGTGCGCTCCAGCCATTCGCGTGTCGCTCGCGGAGGAATTCGGCATGCCGTTCGGCACCCTGACGCCGGGCAAAATGGCCGCTGCCCTTCGCCGCCTCGGCTTTGATCGGGTATATGACACGAACTTCGGCGCTGACGTGACCATCATGGAGGAAGGCACCGAGTTGATTCGCCGCGTAACCGAGGGAGGACCGCTGCCGATGTTCACTTCTTGCTGTCCGGCGTGGGTTCGTTTTGCCGAGATTGAATATCCCGATCTGCTGGACCATCTGTCCAGTTGCAAATCGCCGATGCAAATGGTGGGCGCGCTGGTCAAAACCTATGGTGCACAGCTGGACGCGGTAGAGCCTGCAAATATTTATAGCGTCGCGATCATGCCATGTACCTGCAAACAATTTGAATGCGACCGCCCTGAAATGGAATCCGACGGTTACCGTGATGTGGATGCGGTATTGACGACGCGTGAACTTGCATACTGGATTAAGCAGCGCGGTATTGATTTTATGAGCCTGCCTGATGAAGAATTCGATTCACCGTTAGGACAATATTCCGGAGCGGGCACTATTTTTGGTGTAACCGGAGGAGTTATGGAGGCTGCCATCCGTACAGGCTACGAGCTGCTGACAAATGAGAAGCTGCCGAAGCTCCAGCTTGATTTTGTACGTGGCGAGGAAGGCATTCGGGTAGCAGAGGTTCAGGTGGGCGAGCTGCAGCTCAAGGTGGCGGTCGTCGCCGGCCTGCAACATGCGTACCAGCTGCTGGATCGTGTGCAGGCGGGTGAATGTGACTATCATTTTATCGAGGTCATGGGCTGTCCAGCCGGATGTATCAGCGGAGGAGGGCAACCCAAGCTCATGTTGGAAAAACACAAAATGGAGGCTTATCGTGCCCGCAAATCGTCCATTTATGGACATGATGCTGCATCTCAGGTGCGCAAATCACATGAGAATCCTTTTATCATCAAACTTTACGATGAATTTCTGGGTGAGCCGCTTGGGCATGTATCCCACCATCTGCTGCACACGACCTTTCATAAACGGGGACCCGGCAGGCAAAGCCTCAGCAGGGATGCCTCCACCGAAGGGAATAACGATTATTCACTTCACTAGTATGTAAAACACATAAATCCAGTCAACCAAAATATATTTTGTCGTTATGTTAGAGAGGAGTCGAGTTTGTATGAATCGCTTTGTTTTAGCTGATCCCGATCAATGTATCGGCTGCCGTACCTGTGAAATCGCATGCGTAATCGCACATTCGCCGGATAACCCTTTTATTTCGCCGGATGATGAGTTTCATTTTCACCCTCGCCTGAAAGTGATCAAATCATATGGAGTCACAGCACCTGTTCAATGCCGTCACTGCGAGGATGCCCCATGCGCCAACGCTTGTCCGAACGGGTCGATTACGAACGCAGACGGCTGTATTCTCATTAACAGCGAAACCTGCATCGGTTGTAAAACCTGTATGATTGCCTGCCCATATGGCGCAATTACGATGGTCCCCCAATATAGAGACGGGCAGCCTGTCGTGCAAAACGGGCTGTACACCAATTTGTCAGGACGTTTGCAGCCCAAAGAACGGATGATTGCCAGCAAATGTGATCTGTGTGAAGGGGTGGACGGCGGTCCGGCCTGTATCGGAAAATGTCCAACCCAAGCGCTCAAGCTGGTCGATCCAGATCTGATTCATGCCCGGGTTGAGGAAAAACGGGCTGCAAGTGCACGTCAGCTGCTGCATATGACGCGCATTCCGGCGACGGGTCTATGATTCCGTCTTCTCATCAGACCAAAGATACACGTACCGAACGGGATGCGTTAGGACACATGGAAGTTCCTGCGTATGCCTTGTACGGGATTCACAGTGCACGCGCCATGAACAATTTTCCGGTCAGCGGCAGGCCCGTGAACCGGAAGCTGATTCATGCACTTGTATTGGTAAAAAAGGCAGCCGCGCAAGTGAACGGTGAGCAGAAGCGGCTGTCCGCCCAACGTGCAGCTGCCATAATAAAAGCCTGCAACGAGTTGCTTGCCGGACGGCACGATGATATGTTCACCATTGATGCCCTGCAAGGCGGCGCAGGCACCAGCACCCATATGAATGTGAATGAAGTCATTGCGAATTTGGCTATCATGCAGCTTGGAGGCCAGCCCGGACAATATGAGCTAGTGCACCCGCTGGATGATGTCAACTGCTGCCAGTCCACGAATGATGTCTATCCCACAGCGCTCAGAATTGCGGCGATCCGGCTGCTTCGGCCCTTATGCGATGCCATGTCTTCGTTACAGGCGACTTTGCAGCAAAAAGAAACGGAATATGCCGACCTGCTCAAGCTGGGCCGCACACAGCTGATGGATGCCCTGCCCATGATGGCCGGGCAAGGCTTCGGCGCCTACGCCAAAGCCATCGCACGTGACCGCTGGCGGCTCTACAAAGCCGAAGAACGGCTGCGGGAAATCCCGATTGGCGGCACGGCCATTGGCACAGGTATGAATGCGCCTCGCGCTTACAGCTATCGAATGGTAGAACAGCTGGCGGACGAGACGGGCTTGGGGCTGTGTCGCAGCGACCACCCGATGGACCCGATTCAGAATATGGATGTCTTCGTAGAGGTATCGGGCCTGCTCAAATCCGCCGCTGTAAACCTGCTCAAAATATCTGGCGATTTTCGCTTGCTGGCCTCTGGCCCTTTTGGCGGTATCGGTGAATACACACTGCCTCCGGTCCAGGCCGGCTCGTCGATCATGCCTGGCAAGGTGAATCCGGTAATGGCCGAAATGGCCGGATTAACAGCAATGCGCGTAATAGCAGAAGATGCTGCTATTACGCTGGCCGCTGCCTCCGGACAGCTAGAGCTGAACGCGTTCCTGCCCCTTATTGCCGAATCCCTGCTGGAATCACTGCACATTCTCAGCAATGCCGTTCGACTGTTCGAGGAGCGGTGTGTACGCGGCCTGGCCATAGATGAAGCACGCTGCACTGCCAATCTGAGCAACTCCGCTGTGATGGCCTCCGCGCTGGTCGCGGAGCTTGGTTATGATGAAGCTGCCTCCATTGCTTCAGCTGCCATAGCCCAGGGTTGCACGCCACAGGATATTGCAGAAGCTCGCGGCCTGCTGACACGCTCGCGTATTGACCAATTGTGCCATCCCTATACCGTAACCAAGCCCGGAATTCCGGGGCAGGAAGAAGGAACTCACTATGGGAATGAATGATACCCCTCGCAGCAACCGGCCGCATATCGTCCTGCTCGGCCGCCGCAACGCAGGCAAGTCCAGCATTTTGAACGCCCTGACCGGCCAGTCCGTAGCCGTGGTATCTCCTATAGGGGGAACAACCACGGACCCGGTTTTTAAGCCGATGGAGCTGCTCCCTGCGGGACCTATTGTTCTGGTGGATACCGCCGGACTGGACGATGAAGGTGAGATCGGGGCGCTGCGACGTGACAAAACGCTACAAATACTGAACAGTACGGATTTGGCTCTGCTGGTTGTCGACGCCACGGCTGGAGTCAGTTCCTTCGAGCTTGAACTGCTCGACAAGCTCCGCACCAAAAAGATTCCCGTCATCGGGGTATTAAACAAAGTAGATACCCTGAGTGAATCTGATCAAATGATCATAGCGCTGGAGGCTAAGCTGGATCTCACCCTGATTCCTTTTAGCGCTTCCATGCTTTGGGGAGATACGGAGCTGAAAAAGGCCATCACCGGTACCCTCCCCCAAAATGAGGATCGTTTCCGCATTGTCGGTGATCTGCTGTCACCTGGAGATGTTGTCGTATTGGTCGTTCCCATCGACAAAGCTGCCCCGAAGGGACGATTGATCCTCCCGCAGCAGCAAACGATCCGCGATACGCTGGAGAGTGACGCCATCGCAGTCGTAACCAAAGAGCATGAATTACGGTTAACATTGGAACGATTGGGACAGAAGCCTCGTTTGATCATTACCGATTCGCAGGTTTTTATGAAAGTAGCGGCAGATACACCTAAAGATGTGCCGCTTACCTCCTTTTCCATCCTGTTCGCCCGACATAAAGGTGATCTTGACGAACTGGTGCGAGGAGCAAGAGCCATTGAGCATCTCAAGGACGGAGACCGGGTACTCATTGCCGAGGCCTGTACGCATCAGTGCCAGTCGGATGATATCGGCCGTGTAAAAATTCCCCGCTGGCTCCGTCAAACGATAGGTAAACGCCTCATCATCGAGCATGCATCCGGTCCCAGCTTTCCTGACGATCTGAGCGAATATGCTTTGGTTATTCATTGTGGAGCCTGCATGCTCAATCGGCGTACGATGCTTCATCGGCTCTCGGAAGCGAAAGCCGCAGGGGTACCTATTGTGAACTATGGCGTTTTTATTGCTTATGTACAGGGGGTCTTCCCACGTGCCATTGAATGCTTTCCATCCGCTATGCTGGCATGGGAGCAGGCCACTGGTGCTAGCTGCTATACTTGAAAAGTCCTGAAATAATGTTTTCTCATTTCCCTATATACACATAAAGCAGCCGCGTTGGCGCCCAACGCGGCTGCTTCTTGCTTTCCGTCCTATTATTTCAATTATAATGAAATTGCTAAAAATACAAATCCCGCTCGCCCGCTTCCAGCCGTTCCAGCCTGTCAAGTGTCAAACGGCGCGTCGATTCACGCGGTATACGCTCCAGATTCTCCCGCAGCGCAGCTGCTCCCAGCTCACGCGCTTCCTCGTCCCCATAATCCAGCAGATATTCCTGAAAGGTCAGCAGCGAATTCGGCTGGCACACATTGTGAATCTGCCCGGATTTGGCAAGCTCCATAAAGCGATCTCCGGTTCTTCCCTCACGGTAGCAGGCTGTACAGTAGCTCGGCATATATCCGCCGCGACACAGACTTTTAATAATTTCGACCGGAGAACGATGATCCCCGACCTCAAACTGCGGCTTGTCATTCGTCTCTTGTCTTGCATATGCCCCAACACCGGTAGCGGAACCAGCACTGATTTGGGATACACCCAAACCAATGACCCGGTCCCTGAATTCCGACTCCTCGCGTGTAGACAGGATCATTCCCGCATAAGGTACAGCCAGCCGAAGAACCGCCACAATTTTCATAAAATCCTCGTCACTCACCAAATACGGATAGCATTCCGGGTCCACATTTTCAGCCGGACGTAGCCGCGGAACCGATACCGTGTGCGGGCCGCAGCCAAACACTTCCTCCAGGTGCTCAGCATGCTTGAGCATCGCGATGGTTTCATAGCGGAAATCGTACAAACCGTACAACACACCGATCCCCACATCATCTATGCCTGCGCGCATGGCCCGGTCCATGGCAGTGGTATGCCAATCATAGTCCCGTTTGGGTCCTTGCAGATGATATTTGCGATAGCTTTCACGATGATACGTTTCCTGGAATAAAATATACGTACCGATCCCGACCTCCACAAGCTTGCGGTAATCCTCCTCCGTCGTTGCGGCAATATTAACATTAACCCGCCGGATGCTCCCGTTGTCCACCTTTATATCGTAGATCTGACGGAGACAATCGACGATATAATCAATAGAACAATGGGCCGGGTCCTCCCCTGCTTCCAGTGCAAGCCGTTTGTGCCCCATTTCCTGCAGCACCCGAACCTCCTCGGCCAGTTCCTCCGGTGTCAGGCGGCTGCGGGTAAAGCTGTCATTCGTATGCTTGTAGCCACAGTATTCGCAGTTATTAACGCAGTAGTTGCTTACATATAAAGGAGCGAACAGCACAATCCGATTGCCGTAAATCTGCTCTTTAACCGCTCGTGATGATCTGAACATCTCTTCCAGCAGCTCGGGATCATCTACATGCAAAAGAGCCGCCGCTTCACTTGCATTCAGCCCCCGGCAGGCTCTGCCTTTTTCCAAAATTTCCAATATTCGCTTTCGATCCTGTGCCTCTTGCTTCCCCTGCTCCACGGCCGCCATAATCTCTGCTTCATTAATAAAATCCGCCGACAGTTTCTCCCGTACTCCACTCACGTATACCCATCTCCTTTTTTATGGTTACTGCAATGTTTCCGTCATTCGTCTTACAAAGTTTCCTGTCTCATGAACTGTCGCTGAACCCTCAAGCTGTCTCCCCGGCCCATATCCACCTCAAACCCTGCTCCTCGAATGCGTAGCTCCAGGCAATGACGGCATTGGGCAGACTCATCACCCAGGCATATTTTATTTTCGTAAATCGCATACTTGGGCCTTACCGCCAGCGGGGATAAATTGGGCATCACCACATTCGCCCCGGCCTGAAGCGCCTTTTCCCTGCCTTGAGGGTGAATGGTCCCCATCGCCGTAGACGCCGGAATAAGTGCATCCGGAGCGACCAGGCGGGACAATGAAATCATATCCAGCGCCTTTTCCATGCTTCCCTGAGTGGCATCTCTGAGCGGCGTGTTGCTATGTGGTAAAAAAGGGCCAATGCCGATCATATCCGGGTTCAGGCTGTGCAGATAAACCAGATCGTCTGCCAGCTCGCTGTTGGTCTGTCCCGGCAGCCCAACCATACATCCGGCCCCAATCTGGAAGCCGATTCGCTGCAGTGCCAGCAGACGACTGCGCCTGCTTTCTATCGTCATTGTCGGATGCAGCTTGGCGTACAAACGAGGGGAAGCTGTCTCATGACGCAGCAAAAACCGGTCTGCTCCCGCCTCGAATAACCGCTCATACGTTTCATCATCCCGTTCGCCAATGGACAGTGTCACCGCCACATCCGCAAAACGGCTTTTAATTTCCCGAATCAGTTTCGACAGCCGGGCTGTCGTAAACCAGACGTCCTCACCGCTTTGTAGCACAAAAGTTCGATAGCCCAGTTCATATCCTTCCGCGCAGCAGGCCAGAATTTCTTCCGGTCTCAAACGGTAGCGGTCTGCATGTTTGTTGGAAGCACGCAGGCCACAGTACATACAGTCCTGTCGACATATACTGGAAAATTCAATTAATCCCCGTAAAAAAACACCCTTGCCGTAACGCTCCATTTTAGTGCGGGCGGCCAGCTTGCGTAATTGAGTCCGCAGCATCGGCTCTTCATCCAGACGCGCCAGCAGCGCCGTCATTTCCGTATGCGTCCATGCCTTGCCGTCAGCCAGACGCAATAATAATTCGTCCGTGACTCATCCCTTCTTCCCTCGTCCATCTGGACTTCACTTCGTCAGCAGGTTGTACCGTACATGTATAATTTTAGCAACATCAGTGGAGATATAACGTGATTTGTTTCACAAAATATCTCATTTTCCACATTCCAGCTCTACCCTCTGCCTCAAAAAATACATAATTAACGCTGCACAGGCAAGTAACACAAAAAGAGGCCAAAAAAGCTGTCTCCTCCTTTTAGGGAAGAAACAGCTTGTGGATCGTTCTGTTTATTTTATTGGATCAAATCAACCGCGTCCATAGCAACCCTTCACTGCATCGTCAAACGAAAGCACGTCGCTATTAATACCCGTTGGATCGTTTGCATGTGCTGCCCAGTCCACTTTACTGCCTTCCACCATCAGAAAGAAACCTTTTTCGTTTTTGAACAATACACCAATGGCTTGGGTTGTCATTTCTGCCAGGCTAGGGATTGGGAATTTGATTCGAATAATGTATAATCGATCTATGACGTAATAGGTAAAGCTTATAAGATAAGGGGTCAAAATCGATGGAATTCAGACAGCTTCAGTATGCCCTGCAAATTGCAGCGGAAAAAAACTTTTCACGCGCGGCAGAAAAGCTGCACATTGCCCAGCCTTCGCTGAGCCAGCAATTATCCAAATTGGAAAAAGAGCTCGGTGTTCTGTTGTTTCAACGCAATACCAGCACCGTAGAATTAACGCATGCAGGTGCAAGCTTTGTGGAAAAGGCCAAAAAAATCGTCGATGCAGTCGAGCAGCTTCGCCAGGAAATGGACGATATTTCCCAGCTCCGCAAAGGGAAGGTCGTCGTTGGCAGTATGCCGATTACAGGCTCGCATTTACTGCCGCACGTATTGCCTGAATTCAAGAAGGCGCATCCAGACATTGAAATCGTGCTGGTCGAGGATTCTTCCATGAATCTGGAGAAAAAAACCGCCAGTGGAGATACCGATCTCAGTCTGTTGTCCCTTCCATTGGTCGAACCTTCGCTTTCCTATGTGCCGATCGGTGAAGAATGGATTGATCTCGCTGTTCCCCCGGGTCATCCCTTGGCCCTGCGTAAAAACGGTGGCCAGCCCCAGCCAGTACGTATGGAAGAGCTGAAAGACGAGCCTTTTGTCGTCTTGAAAAAAGGGCAAGGCTTTCGCAAGCTGACGATGGATTTGTGCCATCAGGCGGGCTTTGAGCCCCATGTGGTGTTTGAGAGCACCAACATGGAAACCCTGCAATCGCTCGTAGCGACAGGGATGGGGGTCACGCTCGTTCCTCGTTTTATCGCTCGGGCCGCCAGCAGCGAGTTTGTTCCGGCCTTACTGCCCTTGGCCGAACCGACACCCAGCCGCACCCTGGCTATTGCGTACCGTAACGGACGTTATCTGTCCAAAGCGGCCGAAGCTTTTATTGAAACTTTCCGGGAAACGGTCAAGCAGCTTTCACAAAAGTAGCTGTGAACACGAAAAGAACCGTTTTTCTCCCCGGCCAAAGCCAGAGAAGAAGGCGGTCCCGGGGCTACGCCCCTATCTATTGAATGGATTTGCGGTGGAAAAATGGCCTCTATAATACTCTACAATACTTCCCTGCTACAGCCTGGGCAACTGAGAGGAAATATACAGGACGGCTAAACAGAACGACGTTTATCGGTCATACATAGAAGGGCGACGATCCTCGAACACCGGGATACGCCCGCGCACATCCTGTACCAGGGCCGGCTCCAGCCCTCCCGTGATAATTTCCTCCTGTTCTCCGCCCTCGGCTATAATCTCCCCCCACGGATCAATGATGAGCGAATGTCCGAAGAAATCGGCATCTCCGCTGCGGCCTACCCGGTTGCAGGCAATGACATACATTTGATTTTCAATGGCGCGCGCAGTCAGCAGGGTACGCCAATGATGGAGCCGGGGATGAGGCCATTCCGCAGGTACAATCAGCAGATTGGCCCCGGACAAGGCCAGACTGCGGGCCAGCTCGGGAAAACGGATATCGTAGCAGATCGAGGCCCCGGCCTGAATCCCGCCGTCCAGCGTGAACAACACCTTTTCCCCACCAGGGTGCAAATATTTTTCCTCCTCCATAAGACGAAACAAATGGATTTTGGAGTAGGAAGCAACCTCGGCTCCGGTCTGGTCAAAAACGAGCATCGTGTTGTACACATGACCATCGCTTTTTTTCTCTGCGATGGACCCGGCGACCACGTTCACCTGATGAGTGGCGGCGAATGGCGCAATCCATGCCCGGGTCTCAGCCCCTCCCTCGTCCGCCAGCTCTTGAATATGATCCAAAGCATAGCCCGTATTCCACATTTCCGGCAGGACAATCAGGTCCGGCTTCTGTGCGCCTGTTACTGCCTGCTCCATTAAAGTGCGCATATGATTGCGATTTACCGCTGGATTTCCCAGTTCAATATGAGCCTGTACAAGTGCAACATTAAACGGATGTGCTTTGTGATTCGTCAACATCGTTCATCCTCCCTATAGGCCCTAAGTTTATGTTGATTGTGATCCGGCATTTTCTCCCATCATAGCCCGACCAAGCTTCGACATGCAACCGTACAGATTCAATTCCTCCTATACAACTCGGTAAAATCATGATAAATTTATCCTCAAAACGGTATAAGCATAACTTGAAAAGCTACATAGACAGCTTAAATTAACGATTCCAAAAGGTCGTGTGAATGCATGAGTCATTTTTCCATTCCCACTGCTGACGTGATGAAACAGCTGCCTACACCATTTTTTGCCACACTTGTACAACAAGTAAACCGTGAAATTGCGGCAGGGCATGATGTCATTAATCTCAGGCAAGGAAATCCGGATACACCCACCCCACCTCATATTGTAAAAGCTTTGCAGGAATCAGCGAACAATCCGCTATATCATAAGTATTCGCCGTTTCGCGGCTACGCCTTTCTCAAGGAAGCTGTAATCCAGCGCTATCGCTCGGATTATGGGGTGACGCTTGACCCGGAAACCGAGGTCGCCATTTTTGTTTGGCGGAAAAACAGGTTTGGTGCAATTGCCGCAAATCCTGCTCAATCCTGGCGATGTATGCCTTGTGCCTGACCCCGGCTATCCAGATTACTGGTCAGGTGTCGCCTTGGCTAAAGCGGAGATGTCTTTTCTCCCATTGAAGGAAGACAACCGTTTTCTACCCGATTACGAAGCCATCTCTGAAGAGGACCGCCGCCGTGCCAAGCTGATATTCCTTAACTATCCGAACAATCCGACCTCGGCAACGGCCCCGCTTTCCTTCTATCAGGAAACGGTCGAATTCGCACAGCGCAACGGTATTGTGGTTGCCAGCGATTTTGCCTATGGTGCAATCGGCTTCGACGGCGAACGTCCGGTCAGCTTCCTGCAGGCCGAGGGGGCCAAGGACGTGGGCATTGAGTTCTATACCCTGTCCAAAACCTATAATATGGCAGGCTGGCGCGTCGGCTTTGCGCTTGGCAATGCCGAAATTATTTCTATGATTAACCTGTTGCAGGATTATATTTATGTCAGCTTGTTCGGCGGCATTCAGTCGGCAGCGGCGGCAGCTTTGACGTCCCCACAGGATTGCGTAGACGAGCTGGTGGCTCGCTATGAGTCGCGCCGCAACGCTTTTTATGATACGCTTGAGCATATCGGTGGAAGGCGAGTCCCCCGAAGGGCTCCTTCTTTAGCTGGCTGCCTGTGCCGCCCGGCTATACTTCAGCCGCCTTTGCCGATTTGCTGCTGCGTGAGGCCAAGGTAGCTGTCGCTCCGGGGATCGGCTTCGGCAGCGAAGGCGAAGGATATGTGCGGGCGGGGCTGCTAAGCTCGGAAGCCAGGCTGTTTGAAGCAGCTGAACGGATCGGCAGGCTGAATCTGTTCCGTTAAGCCGTATTTTCCAGCTACAACTTCTTTGCCAAACTCGACTCTTTCGTGGTATTCTGTAACCAATATCATTTAGCGCATTGAAGGGACTATTAAGAGAGGCCCGTCCTGTTCAGAGAGTAAATTCCGATAGGCTGCAAGAATTTACCTGGATTCTCTCCCAATTCCTATCCCCGAGCGCCCTGCGCAATCAGGCGGTCCCTACCGTTAACAGGTTTAAAGTTGGATGATCATGAATCATCAATGAAGGTGGTACCGCGGAAGCTAAACTTTCGTCCTTTGCATACAAAGGATGGAAGTTTTTTTTGTATTACAAAAAGAGCACAGATTAAGGAAGTGGACGTCTTGTCAACACGTATCGTCATTAAAATCGGAAGCAGTTCCCTGACTGGAGTGGAAGGTGGCTTGAACCGGGAGGCAATCGCCTTTTTTGCCCGGGAAATCAGCTTGCTGCGTGCAAAAGGCCATGAAGTGCTGCTGGTCACATCAGGCGCAGTAGCCGCCGGGTTCCGGGAAATCGGGTACCCGTTTCGCCCCAAGCTGCTGCATGAAAAGCAGGCGGCAGCGGCCGTAGGCCAAGCTCTTCTCATGCAGGCCTATCAGCAGGCTTTTAAAGATTTTGGCCTGGTGAGTGCGCAGATTCTGCTGACCCGTAGTGACTTTTTAAGCCGCAAACGGATGAACAATGCCGGAATGACCGTCGAAGAGCTGCTGCGCCAGCAGATCATTCCGATTTTTAACGAAAATGACACCGTATCGATTGACGAATTGAAATTCGGCGATAACGATATGCTGTCTGCACTGGTCGCCAATCTGGTCAAAGCCCAGCATTTGATCATCATTACGGATACCGATGGCGTATATACGGCAGACCCGCGCAAGCATCCAAATGCTGTCCGTTTTGAGCACATTGACGAAATTACGGAAGAGATTTATGCACTCGCCGGAGGCTCCGGGTCAGCGGTAGGAACCGGCGGCATGCGATCCAAGATCGAAGCTGCCAAAGTTGCTACGCGCGGCGGTGTGCCTGTGTATGTCGGACGTGTCAGCGCAAACGGCGATCTGGACGCAGCCGTCGAAGGGCATGGACCGGGAACTTATTTTGACACCCACCTCTCTTCCCTGCCGATGAAAAAGCAATGGCTTGGATTTATGTCCACCCCCCTGGGGGCGGTGCATGTAGACCAAGGGGCCGAAGAGGCGTTGGTTAACGGTGGACACAGTCTGCTTCCGGTTGGCGTCCGGCGTGTGGAGGGCAGCTTTCATGCCGGGGATGTCGTTGAGGTACTGGGACCGGAAAATAAGGTGTTGGGACGCGGCATCGTCAATTATGACGATGAACAGCTGCGAATGGTACAAGGATTACCCAGCGGCGAGGTTGTGGGCAAAATTGGCCCCATTCACCGGCTTGAGGTAATTCACAGGGATGAATGGATTACATTATGCATGTAGGGAGGCCGTAAAATGAGTGAATTAACGACAAACACAGCGACAACAGAGGAAAATCAATTCAGTGAAGTACGGACCAAGGCAGCGCTTGCCAAAAAAAGTGCCAGAGCCATGAATCGGCTGACTACAGCACAAAAAAATGAAGCATTGCTCGCTATGGCTGAGGCACTGGTTAGCCATACGGAAGAGCTAATTGCAGCCAATCGTGATGATCTAGAGCGAGGCCGTGAACTGGGGACATCGGAATCGCTGCTCGACCGCCTCAAGCTGACGGAAGACCGGATCGAGGCTATTGCTGAAGGCTTGCGTCAAATTGCGGAGCTGCCTGATCCGGTCGGCGACACACTGGAGCATATCGAACGTCCAAACGGCCTGCGGATTGAGAAGATACGTGTGCCGCTGGGTGTCATCGGCATCATTTATGAAGCGCGTCCGAATGTAACGGTGGATGCGGCGGGCCTGTGTTTGAAAACAGGCAATCCGGTTGTGCTGCGCGGTGGCTCGGCGGCCCTCTCCTCCAACCGTAAAATCATTGAGGTGCTCCAGCAGGCGCTGGACACAACGGCGGTACCGCGCGAGGCGATTCAACTGATTGAGGATTCAGACCGTGCCTCCGTCAACGAAATGCTCACCTTGAACGGTCTGCTGGATGTAATCATCCCACGCGGGGGACGCTCGCTGATTCAAAATGTGGTTCAAAACGCAACCGTACCTGTCATTGAAACCGGGGCTGGCGTGTGCCACACCTTTTTGGACGCAACCGCGGATCCACAGATGGCTCAGGCCATTACACTGAACGCCAAAGTGCAAAGACCCTCTGTATGCAACTCTATGGAAACGCTGCTTGTTCACGCCGATTATGCGCAAACACACCTGCCGAGCCTGGCTGAGCGCTTTCGTGAGGCCGGGGTCGAACTGCGCGGCTGTGCACAGACACGTGTACTGGTTCCTTGGGCTGTTCCAGCCACAGAAGAGGATTTCGGTACCGAGTATAATGATTACATTATGAACGTCAAGGTGGTAGACCATCTGGACCAGGCACTTGAGCATATCGCCCGTTACGGTACGATGCATTCGGAGTGTATTGTCACCGAGGACCAAGCCCATGCCGAGCGTTTCCTTCAGGAAGTGGATGCGGCAGCTGTCTATCACAATGCCTCTACCCGCTTTACCGATGGTTTTGAATTCGGGTTTGGCGCTGAAATCGGGATTAGCACGCAAAAATTACATGCCCGCGGTCCTATGGGCCTGCCTGCGCTGACTTCAACCAAATATCGCGTGTACGGGGCCGGGCAAATCAGGAAATAATATTATAAATAAACCGTATCCTTGGAGGTTAAGAAACCATGTGTGAATCACAAACGAAGGCTTTAATTAACGAGCAAATTACGTTTTTCGGAGCAGGCTCAATGGCAGAGGCTATCATTCGCGGGATGACGGCTCGTTCCGTCGTCCAACGTGGCGGTATTACCGTCATCAACCGCAGTAATCAGGCGCGCCTTGAAGAGCTCCAGCAGCAATACGGGGTGTTGTTCCAAACAGAGGAAGCCGCGAAAACCGAGCTGCTGCGCCGTTCTCCGGTTATCGTACTTGCCATGAAGCCCAAGGATGCTGCTGGAGCACTTGGACAGCTCGGTCCGCTCCTGTCAGATGATCAGCTGATCATTTCGTTAATCGCCGGACTGTCCATTCGTACCATACAAACGCTGCTTGGCCGCAATCAGCCCATCGCACGGACGATGCCGAACACCTCCAGCTCGATTGGGCTGGGAGCAACAGGCATCAGCTTTTCCAAGGAAATCAGCGAAGTCCAGCGTAAGAATGTGCTCACCATGTTCGAGTCTGTAGGTACGGTGACTGTTATCGAAGAAGAGAAAATGGATATTTTGACCGGAATCTCCGGAAGCGGCCCTGCCTATATTTACTACTTGATGGAAGCCATGATTGCGGGTGGGATTCGTGGTGGCTTGACCCCTGAGCAAGCGCACGAGCTGACAGTCCAAACCGCGCTTGGGGCGGCACGTATGGTACAGCAGACCGGAGAGGAACCCTCTGCCCTGCGCCACAAAATCATGTCGCCTAATGGCTCGACGATAGCCGCATTGGAGACACTGGACAAAGGCGATTTCTATGAAACCGTGATTGCAGCGGTGCAGCGTTGTACCGAACGATCCCGTGAGATGGGAGCTGTACTAAAGGAGGGCATTGAGTGAGCTATTGCTTGGCGACTACCGGGTATACGATGACAAAGCCGATTTTATAAAAAGGCCCAATCTATTGCCATCGGCATGACGGTAGGCAGCTGGACCGAGCTTCCACAAGCCAGGCGGGACGGGATGCAAAAAGCATCTGGGCACGGGTTCAATCTGTGGAAGTTCATGATGGGGCCGAATCAAGCTGACGAAGCTGGGCTTCTCGGAAGCATTCCGTTCTGCATTTCCGGACCGAAATTTGGCATTGGTGGCTTGCGCGAGCGTCTCGGCGTGTATGACCGTCCTCTGCTCATGAGCATTTTCAAATCGGTGTTCGGTTTGAATCTGGACGAGCTGAGCGGGCAATTTACCCGCCAGGCTCTCGGTGGCGTTGATCTGATCAAGGACGACGGAATTTTGTTCGAAAATGCACTGACACCGATTGAAAAACGTGTCGAAGCCTGTATTAAAGCCGCCGAGTCGGCTGAGCGTGAAACCGGCAAAAGCTGCTGTATGCAGCGAATTTAACTGGACCGACCTCGCAGCTCAAGGCGCAGGCCCTCAAAGCCATCGATGCAGGTGCGAACGCACTGCTGTTCAATGTGCTGGCCTGCGGCTACGATGCGCTGCATGAGCTTGGCAGCGATCCTGCCGTCTTCGTCCCGGTTGCAGCCCCCCCTTCATTGGCGGGTGCTGTTTATCCGTCGCCGCATTATGGTATCTCGGCGTCCGTACTGCTCGGTCAGCTTATGCGGCTGGCTGGCGCCGACCTCGTGCTCTTCCCTTCTCCTTACGGCTCGGTGACGATGCCGCGGGAGGAAAACATGGCAATCCGAGATGAGCTGATCCCCCCGGAGCCGACGCTGAAGGCCAGCATGCCTGTACCCTCCGCAGAAATTCACCCCGGCCTGGTACCGTTAATTGTACGTGACTTTGGTACTGACGTTGTGGTCAACGCCAGGGGCGGTCATTCACGGTCATCCAATGGTTACCGAAGCTGGCGGAATTGATTAATGATATACCCTATTATAAAAAAACTTTACTGACATCTTCCGTCAGTAAAGTTTTCAAACTTGATAATCATTAATTAACTTATATAGAACTTCAACAAGTTTTTGCTTCAAACTTATTGGTTCAATTACTTGAATAGATTTTCCATAAGGTAAAAGTAAATACGGTACATACGTATGAATTACTTCTTTTTCCAGCAGAAATATCACTTTCTTTGAAGTCCGTTCTTTGAAATGATGTCCTAAAAACCAATGCTGGCATAAGTCCTTGCTTATCTTCTACTTCTGGAAGCAGGTTTTTCATAAAAAATTCACCTGACGAAAAAATCTTTGGACGATTGAAGATAATTTCTGTTTTTTAGCTACATGTAGAAAGCGCATCTTGTAAACGTCTTTGGTGAATCCAATAATTTCTTCTTATACCCTCTTTACGTACTAAACCTTCTGAAACCAACTGATTTAATATTGAAGTTACGGTCTCTCTTAGACTCCCCGTCATACTTGCTAGTTCCTGATGCGTGATAGCAATCTCCAATTGTACCCACTCCGAATCAACTAAGTGATTCGACCCGAATTTACCCAAAAGCTTATTCAGCAAAAACAGAAGCCGCTTTCGCACGCTTCCATAAGCCATATACTCGAGCATTTCCTCGACCTCTGATAACCTTGCTGTTACGATATCAATATATTTTAAAGCAAGTTCTGATTTTTTACTGATGATCTCGCGGAATTGTTGCCGGTCTATCTCGCAAATGATGGATTCTTCCATCGTCACGGCGTACATATGAGACCTGGTTTTAAAGGATGTCATTTCTCCAAAAACATGCCCTGTTCTTAGAATATCAAGTGTCAGTTCCTTCCCCTCTTCTGTCAATTTATAAATACGAACCTTTCCTGATTTCACAAGGTACAATACCTTTGCCTCCAAATGAGGAGATGCAACTACGGCTCCCTTTTCATGTGTACAAATCGGTGTTGCAACGTCCAGGCGCCTTAACTCCTCTTCGCTAAGTCCACTAAACAAATCAATTCTGGATAAATATTTAATAGTTTCCAAATACCTCTTCCTTTTCACTTTGTATTCTAGACTACATACACCAATGGTTTACTTCATTTAGACTATCTTTGGAAGCAGACATATAACTGGGTAAAACAAAGGAGCGAACGTCAGATGGAACAAACTTGGGTCATCCTATTTCAATTCATATTAATCGTTATGTTTTCCGTATCCGCTTCGTTAAAGTTTTTTCAGACTCCTTCAATGGTTCGTCACTGGAACCAATACAATTACCCCATGTGGGCAATGTTTGTTGTCGCCGCTGGAGAATTGATAGGTGTCTTGATCATGATAACAACGATCTGGGTTCCGGGGAACAAGGACTACGCAGCCGCTCTATTTATTGTTCTAATGCTAGGCGCTATTCATGCCCATCTTGTTCGTGCCAAGCATAAACCAATCATGGCGGTAAATGCAATATTAATGCTTGGTTTATCTGTTACCTTGCTATTTCAGTAAGTTGCGGCTTATGATAAGGCTCACCGCATAGCATGTAACAGTAAGACCAGATAGATGTTTGATGACTGCAATACAAATATAATACTTCTGCATTACCCGCCCAACGAATGCTCGTTTATTGAAACAGCATCCGGTTTTACTTTTTCCTCAAACATTTTAACTGGTGGTATAAGAGACTTCCCATTTATCTTCCGTAAGTTCAATGAGAGCATAATATATAGACTCAGGTTCACGCTTTCTATCGATTTCTGATATGCGTTGTCTAAAGGAATCCCAAAGCCTTCTGATTGCGTGAGAATGAAGTCTCGCATCTCATGCCAACCAATTGAGGTCTTCCCTCTATGATGATAACGGGGTCAAGAGCTACCCCGCTGAGTAATTGCCCGTAGTCTAACTTCATCCAATGCCTTCTTCTCCATTGCCCTGAACAACGTGTCATTCATATCAGTTTGCTTGCGGAATTGCCCCGGGGTGATAGAAAACATTTGCTGAAATGCACGAGTAACAGACTCTTGAGAAGCAAATTGATATTTGATTGCGATCTCTACATTTCTGAGGTTGGGGTAAAATAAGTCATAAACAGCATGGGTTAATCTCCGCCCCCTGATGTATTCCGAAACGGAGTTTCTTGTAAGCTTCCTACCAAATCTTTTAGCGACTCTGCCGATACGCCTCCTTCACCCGCTTAATCTCGGCTAGGTGATCGCGCACATGCTGGATGCGATATTCCAAAATTTCTTGACAGTAAACCGCTCTCCATCTGGATACACCCTTATCCGCTAGGCTTGCTGTGCTGTCAGATTGTTCAAACCTTGAAACTCCTTTTGCAAGCGTAACAAGGATTTAGCGCACTTAAAGAAGACTTCTATGTCCCAACGCATGGAGTAGATACGAATGACTTCCTCTACTGTTAAGCTCAGGTCGGTTGAGAGAATCGCGAGCCATTCATTCTTCTTCGTACGATGCCGAATGAATACAACGAGAACAGGAATGCCCGGAACCAATTCAGTCCGGATGGAACGAAGGATGTCGGAGTTCTTTCCTTCCAGTCGAGGAGACGCCAAATACAATTCCTTCAAGGAGGTACCGCTGGTTGTCATTTTTAATCATCCAAATAACATGAAGCCCGCGGTCTACGATATCTTAGATTCCGTAAGCAAGCATTTGTGGAAGCCAGCGATATAATAGACGACGCAACTCAACTATTGAAAACGAAATAGAACTATGCTAACATAAAAAGATACCGAACGGTATCTTTTTATGTTAGCATAGAAGCACACATTTTCTAACACAAAGGAGAGTAATACATGACTTCACTGTTTATTGTTCCAGAAAGCAAGCTGTCGGTTGATGCCACTCATTATGTGCGAGAACTTTCAACCCAAACACTATTCAATCATTTGATGAGAACATATGCTTTTGGATATATGATCGCTCAGAAGAATGATCTGAACATTGACATGGAATTGCTATATCTCGGTGCCATCATGCATGACTTGGGCTTGACCGAACCATTTGCAGACAGAGAGCGTACTTTTGAAATCGAGGGCGGAGAGGCGGCTTGCCATTTCTTGGTTCAACACGGTTATCCAATCGAAAAAGCGGAAATCGTGCAAAAAGCAGTCGAACTGCACGCCACCGTCGAAGCAGAAAAAAACCAACCTGAGATTGCTCTGGTACATTTAGGGGTTATGGTTGATGCAGGTTTTCGGGTCGATCTTTTTCCAAAGGATCTTGTCCAGCAGATCATCGAAGACTATCCGCGCCTTGGGATTAATCAAAAAATGATCGAGCATTTTACTTACCAACTTCAGAAAAAAAACGATACGAAATTGATTCCGATTATCGAAGCAGCGAAACATCACTCCCATTTCAGTGAATGATGCAAACTGGAGGTGAAGGATATGAAAAAAGGTGAGCAAACCCGAAGACACATCATTTGCAAATCAGCCGAGCTTTTTAACCTTCAAGGATATGCTGGTGTCTCTCTCAACGAAATCATAAATGCTACGGGAATTCAGAAAGGGGGCATCTATAAACATTTCGTCAATAAGGATGAAATTGCGATGGAAGCCTTTGAATATGCCGCCGATACTGTATTCGAGCAATTTGTAGCAGCTGTCAGTTCTCGGCAATCTGCTATGGAAAAACTGATCAGTATGTTTGAAGTGTACAGCAACGTGGTTGCCTCTCCTCCATTTGTGGGAGGCTGCCCCGTGATGAACGCGGCCATTGAGTACGATGATGGGCATCCATTGCTGCGCGAGAAAACCCAGAATCGCATGCGCGACTTTATATCATTTATCAAGAACATCTTGCATGAGGGCATAACGAATGGGGAATTCAAATCAAGCATCGATCAAGATGGCGCAGCCTCTTTTCTTATGGCCGCGCTTGAAGGCGGGATTATGTTGAGCAAACTGGAAGCTGACAATCGGCATATGCATTACATTAAAGATCATATATCTGCTTTTTTGAAGACATTGGAAGCCTAAGCCTCTGCATTTAGTTGACAAGAGCGCTGACCCCGGGGAGAATAGCATCTTGTCAAGAAGAAAAAACAGGAGGTTACGATCTATTGAATAACACCAGATCACGTTACCGACTATTGGTCGGAATCAGTATGTTATTTGGTCCTTTACGTCATTGTAAAAAACTATATTATCGATCCTGGAGCCGAGGGATTTTTAACTCAAACTTCGCTAGTGACAACTAATCCTTAAAGCTAATCCTTTGGAGTAACGGAAAGCGCTAATAGCTACTATCAAGTACAATTTCTTTCCTATCTTGTGTACCATCACTTGTGAAACGGCTCACCGTACATGATCTTAAACTACGCTCCCGATCCCTCGCTTGGGCTGATCCTTCCTCATATAACTACTTGCAATTATGAGTTGAAAGAATTACGCGAGTAGCTTTTCTGTAATCAAAAAGGCAGCCATGGGCTTGAAAATAAAGCCCCAGACTGCCTTTTTATTCTTATAAGCTTATCTAACTATTTATGCGGGATAGAGTATTCACTAGACACTTTATGCTGTAAAATAACAATGCCCTATTGGGGACGCTCCAGCCTGAACTGTTCTCCCAGCTTTGCATAGTCATTCCCGGCCAACCGACTCACCGGCCGTAGATTCTTGGCAATTATATATGTGTTCTGATACGCTTCCTCGGATAAGTGATACTGTACCACACGCCCGATCAGCAGATCACAGGCTGGTTCGCTTTCGGTGCCTCCCAGCGGTATTGCCCGCTCCAGAACACATTCCATCCGTATTTTCGCTTCGCTCACACCCGGAACCGCAATTTTTGTACTTGGGATCGGCGTCAGTCCTGCCAGCTTAATTTCACTCTCGTCTGGCGACAGTCGGGAAGCTGTCACATTCACTGCGCCTACATTGTCCTCATCTGTGATATGTACGACAAAAGCTTTTTGCTCCATCGCATTGCGCGCTGTATCTTTGGACACTCCGTCCACACGTTGTACGGATACGGACAGAAGCGGCGGCTCGGAGGCTACGATGGAAAAATAACTGAACGGGGCTCCATTCAGTACTCCTTTACTGCTCAATGTCGTTACAAAGGCTATCGGCCTAGGGATAATGCTTCCGCTTAACAGTTTATAATTTTCGCGCTCTGTAAGCGTATCAGGATTCAATGGTATCATAGTTTTCCTCTCTTTCCAGGCTACATTCATGTTGCATTCAATTCACTTGGTCGTAGCTCTGCCTGAAATCCCATACACTGAATGAATCACAAGGACTTCTCCTTTAAAGTATCGCGTGAATGATGCAGAATGTAAAGCTGGAGCCAGAAGCTCCCAGAAAGCTGCCTCTATTCTCCGATGATATTCCCTTGGCTATCGCGTACAGTAACCGCAATTCCCTTGGGAACCGCAATCGTAACGTCAAGCTGCTGTCGATCCTGCATAAAACGTGTCGGAATTTGGCTGAGCAGCACATATAACGTATCTCCAATTTGCTTCGTCTGGTATAGCTCTTGTCCTTTGAATTCGTTCTCGTTGCCTGTGTATACATAACTTCCGAACACATGCACCTCCGGTGAGGTCGTTGTGTCAATTTTGACCGCATACGGATTTTCTCCCTGTACGATGACCTTGGTCACGCCAGCAGGCATTTTCTCATGCCAATCAGGGAGAAGCCTTGTTTCCTGCACTGAGCCCATCATTTCCTTCACTTGCGAAGTAAGCCCCAGTGAACTGACCAAAGCAAATCCGATACAGAAAAAAAACAATACGGCCGTAATGAACATACTGAACAAATCATAACGAATGCGCTCACGTGTCCCTTTCCACGCTGTATACATCAGAATTTCCAATCCCAGTAAAACAAAAACGACAGGCCACCAGGTTAAAACCTGCTCCAGGATGCCGGCTCCCCAAAACTTGGAGGCAAACGTTACACCCCCTAACAGGACGAGAAAAAGTCCCATTGATAGCCTTCCGACCTTCCATACTCCTGCTGAAGCATTTGACGTCTTGTGGGAGCCCTTCTTATTGGATGAGGGATCAGAAAAGCCAATAGAACCTGTCCCGTCGCTATAAGAATGATGGACTCCCTTCATGGGAGCCTCACTCTTTGAAATTTCAGTATCCATTCTATTGTTTCCCCTTTCCCCGTTTAGATTTGGAATTACCGATCATCATCCAAATACCACCGCCAATTAACAAGAAGGAAACAATAATCGTTCGTAAATACGTGTCAACGATCGTGTATATTTGCCCCTCCGGGAACAGACGATCCAGTGTGGGAACAAGTACGTTGATCAGAATATAATAAGCGCCCAGCGCCAGCAATCCCAGCCCTACCCAGCGATGGTATTGTGCAAACATGCCGATCACAGGTTTGTCGATCAGTGGTTCCTGACCATAGCGGCTTACTTGCTGCAATGCATCGAAAAAGCTGTAAAACCAGACGACTGGAATCAGGAATAAAAAGAGTGAAAGATGCAGTACGTCCAGTACATAGATTCCTCCTAAAAACAGCAGCATGAGCTGAAGTCCCCGCTTTTGCAGACCAAGATACATATGTCCGGCGCCGGGAAATACCGATAAAATGGTTGCCAGCATTTTGCTGCGCCGCCCCTCGACTCTTCCATGCTCCAGTTCCTCAAACAAAGTCCGGTCATGCAGTACTTCTCCCGCCTGCTTGCGGTGTACAAGCTGTACCGCATCAAACATACAATATAGCCAAATAATCGGCAGCACGCCCGCAAACGCCATAAATCCAGATTCGTTTGTAACACTGGTAATAAAGACAAGAATCACTCCAAAGCCGAAGAAGGACATCAGAAAAGACAAGCCACGCTGCATCAATCCCAGGTGAAGGTGTCCCAAGCCGGGAATGAACGACAGCAAAATCGTGAAGAAACGTTCATTGTCCGATCCTTTTCGATAAGCAGGCGAGCCTGCCATGCCGTAGAGGCCTTGCTCATAAGGGTTATAACTTGTACCATAGCCTACTCCTGCTCCCGGTACATCTGTATTTGCATTCGTCATGCCTTCCGGCGCTTCTCCCGCCAATCCTTCACTTCCATAAGGCGCACCTTGAGCATGGAAGCCATATGGGTTCGGACCTGCATGTAGAGGATATGGAGCAACTGCATGAGCTTTATTACGCAATAAACTGATTAAGATATGCAGCATACTCAATCCCCAGATCGGAAAGGCCACAAAAATACTTGCCAAAAAAGGCCCTTCGTTGCTCACTACTACCGCAAAAACAAATCCTCCCGCCAGACATCCAAAAAACAAAATCGTGTATACAAACGCACTGGCTTTACGCTTCCAGTAATAGTGTCCTACACCGGGAATAATGTTCAGCAAAAATGCCAGCAGTCTGCTTGGTTCCGTATAAGGCACAACCACACTTCCTTTCCAATCTTTGGGTTTTAGCTAAGTCTGATTTTAAGGTTTCAATTTGTCGAGCCAGGATGTCGTAGCTCTCATGACCTCATCACTGTATGAGACGCGTTCTTTCGGAGGAATCGGCTTCCCGTTGTTTTGCAGCATAATTTTATCAAAAGCTCCACTGGACAGCAGGATCAATGTTAAGCTCGCCGCAATAACATAGTGAAACACAGGCTTCTCAAACCAGCGGCGTTTTTTGAACATGACTGGACATGGTTCTGCTTCGATATCAGGAAGAGCGGCCATAACCTGATCTGTGAAGCGCTCCGTATTTATCCGGACAGAATAATCTTGTAATGTCGGCTCTAATTGCTCCAGTGCAGCCAGATATGCATCCAGCGCCTGTTCGTCTTTCAGCAGAAGTTTTTCCAGCCGGCCTGACTCTTCTAACGTGCAAGTTCCAGTAATATAAGCATGCCAATCATTCGACTGCCCTTGCATCCACGGTTTATCCTGGTGGCAAGTCATTGCCATTCCTCCTCCTTCCAGTGATTTCGTATCCATTGCCGCGCGCGGTAAAGTCTGGATTCTACCGTTTTTAAAGCTACCTGCGTCTCTTCTGCAATTTGATCATAGGTCTTGCCCTGCATATAATAGGCTCGAATAATATCCCGATGCTGCTCAGGCAGCCGGGCGATTCTTTCCGATATTTCTACATTGCGTTCCTCACGGATCAGACGCGACAGCACATCCTCTTCCTGGGAAGGGAACTGTACGAGCGCTTGTGCAACGTCTACGAGCTCTGAGGGTCGCCTGTCCTGTTTGCGCTTAATATCCAGCGCTTTATGGAGCGCAATTCGACTCAGCCATGTTTTAAAGCCTTCGTTACGGTACTGGGGGAGAGACTTATATACCTGAACGAACGCTTCCTGCGCGGCATCTTCCGCTTCTTTGCTGTCATGCAATACCGAATAGGTTATATGAAATACATGCCTGCTGTACAGTTCTACGATCTCACGGAACGCATGCCGGTCACCGGACCGAATTCGATCAATGATTCTCTCTATTTCAATGACGCTCTCCCCCTTCCCAATACTATAGACGTCAGGGAATGTCCTCCCCCTGCAATATTTCGAAAAAATATTTAACAATAGGCTGTGAAGTGTCAAACAGCAATAAACAAAAAAAGCAAAACAGCGAATCCAAAGTGACGGAGTAATCGCTGTTTTGCTTTCATTTTGTACCCTTTTCAGAAGTTTAGGTGTCCCCTTCATAGAAAACTACTTACGGGACAGCCCCTATCATCAAAGCCCAGTACACAAGTCTACTGCTCAAAAGGCGGGAGACCCATGCATTAGCTGCGTCCGCCACCGCGGAATCGCTGGGCGTATTCTTTTGCATCCTGCGCATTGCGGACACGATTTCGACTCCACTCCAGCAATATGCGGTCAATATAGCGGAAGTGTACTTTTCCTGCAAACACCGCTTCCTTCAAAGCCAGCAAAATCAGCTCTTCAGGATAGCGGTCCTGATCCATCCAACTGTTGATCGTCTCGTATTCCATCGGTGACAGCGGCCGGCCAAACTCTTTTTCAAAAATCGTGAACAAATTTCGTTCTTCGGCATGTGGAGGTTCCATGATTCCATTCGGAATCTCCGGTTTCCCGGCGAACAAAAATTCGTCTTCATCGCCCGCCTCCGTACGCTCGGCAATCATACATTCCGCCAGTTTATGATACAGTCCCGCCAAGTTGTAGCGTTCAAATTGTACGGATGAGCTGCGGTCTTCCACAGAATCAATCCGCAGAAAGCCTTCTTTCATAAGCTTGCTGAAATAAAGCCCGATCTCGTTCGCCGTGCATCCCAGACGAGCCTGTAATTGCTCCCATGTCGGAAATTCATTGCGCTCCGCTTGCTTGAAAGCAAGCAATTGCATAAGCAGCAGCATTTCACCGTCGGTCAGCCGAAGCGTCCGATAATGCTTGAGCAAGGCATAGGGAATCTGGACCATTCCGGCTTCCATAGCAAAGGCTGCTCCCTCTGCCCACCCAGCCGCAGATGTCTTGTCGAATGATCCGTTCATGGGTTACGGGTACAGACGATACAGCATACGTGGGAATGGAATCGTTTCACGCACATGATCAAGTCCACAAATCCATGCTACTGTACGCTCCAGTCCCAGTCCAAAGCCGGAATGTGGAACGCTGCCATACGTGCGCAGGTCCATATACCATTGGTAAGCTTCACGCGGCAGATTATGCTCGTTAAAACGCTCTTCCATCAAGGCAGGATCATCAATCCGCTGGGAACCCCCGATAATTTCGCCGTAGCCTTCGGGAGCGATCATATCAGCGCACAGAACAACCTCTGGGCGAGCCGGATCAGGCTTCATATAAAAGGCCTTAATGTGAGCCGGCCAATGTGTAATGAATACAGGCTTGTTGTATTTTTCGGCAATAGCCGTTTCATGAGGAGCACCAAAGTCTTCCCCCCAAGGGATATCAAAGCCTTCACCTTGCAGGAATGCAATGGCCTCATCATACGTGACGCGCGGGAATTCGCCTTGAATTTGCTCCAGCTTCGAAACATCGCGTCCAATCGTTTCAAGCTCCTTCGCACAGTTTTTCAGAACAGACTGTACGATATGGCTTACAAACTGCTCCTGAATACGCAAAGATTCCTCATGATCCACAAAAGCCATTTCCGGCTCAATCATCCAGAACTCAATCAGGTGACGGCGTGTTTTGGATTTTTCTGCACGGAACGTCGGGCCAAAGGAGTAGACCTTGCCAAGAGCCATCGCTGCCGCTTCCATATACAATTGTCCACTTTGGGTCAAATACGCATCTTCGTCAAAATATTTGATGTGGAACAACTCGGTTGTGCCTTCAGCGGAAGACGGAGTCAAAATCGGCGGGTCCACCTTCGTAAAGCCGTTGCTGTTAAAAAATTCTTGTACAGCACGAATAATCTCTGCCCGTATAACCAGAATCGCACGCTGCTTAGAGGAACGCAACCATAAGTGACGGTGGTCCATCAGGAAATCAATACCGTGCTCCTTTGGAGTAATAGGGTAGTTTTCGGTCAAATGAATAATTTCAATGCCTGTGACCGTTAATTCAAAGCCCGACTGGCTGCGCGGTTCTTCACGTACAACTCCGGTAACATACAGAGAACTTTCTTGAGTCAGGGATTTGGCGTCATTCCAAATATCCTCAGACACTTCGCTCTTCACGATAACGCCTTGGATATACCCGCTGCCATCGCGCAGCTGCAGGAACTGGATTTTGCCGCTAGATCGCTTATTGTTTACCCAAGCGCCGATTGTAACCGTTTCCCCTACATGGCGGCCTACTTGGGCAATCGTACTTTTAATCGTCATAACTGTCTCTCCTCTTAACCGAAAATCAAACAGCCCTTCCCTAAGGTCAGGCTGTTTGTTCTCACTGGTTGATGCATACATACTAAAATATGGCCGTATGCATAAAGTTTAATTTTTTCCGGTTAAACTATTGTACCAAACGGAACGTGTCACGGGCAATAACCAGTTCTTCATTCGTTGGAATCACTAGTACTTCGACCTTGGAATTTGCCGTTGTAATCCGGCGAGGCTCACCAGAACGAATAGCGTTCAGTGAATCATCAAGCTCGATACCCAGGAAAGTCAGTTGCTCCAACACTCTCTTACGCAGCACGGACGAGTTCTCACCTACACCTGCTGTAAATACAATCACATCTACCCCGTTCATGGCGGCAGCATACGAGCCAATGTATTTACGCAGACGGTATTCATACATTTCGAATGCCAATGTAGAATTAGCTTCGCCTTTTTCCATACCTGCTTCGATTTCACGCATATCACTGCTGATGCCAGAAATCGCCAGCAGTCCACTGTGCTTGTTCAGCATCGAGTTGACCTCATTGACTGTCAATTCTTCTTTGTTCATAACATAAGGCACGATTGCAGGGTCCAAATCACCACTGCGTGTACCCATCATAAGGCCTTCCAGTGGAGTCATGCCCATAGAAGTATCTACGGACACACCGCCTTTAACTGCAGTTATACTACCGCCATTACCGATATGGCAAGTAATGGTCTTCAAATCTTCCAGTGGACGACCCAGGAATTTGGCAGCTTCCTTACTAACAAAATCATGGGAAGTACCATGAGCACCGTAACGACGTACCTTGTACTTATTGTACAACACCCGTGGAATGGCGTACATATAAGCTTTCTCTGGCATCGTTTGATGGAACGAGGTATCAAATATTACAGTCTGCGGCACATTCGGCATATTCGCTTCTGCGGCTTTAATCCCCATCATGGAAGGCGGGTTATGCAGTGGCGCAAGGTCGAACAGACGGCGGATTTCACTTTTCGCTTCAGGCGTTATAAGCGCTGACTGCTTAAAGATTTCGCCTCCATGAACGACGCGGTGACCCACAGCCTCAATTTCACTAATGCTGGAAATTACACCATGTTCCGCATCTGTAAGGGCATTCAACACTTTACGAATAGCTGTGGTATGCTCCAGAATTTCGCTTACCTCAGTATATTCTTCTTTGCCCGTTGGCTTGTGCGTAAGGATGGAGGAGTCCATACCGATACGCTCGACCAGACCTTTCGCCAAAACGGACTCATCTGTCATATCATACAGTTGGTATTTCAGGGAAGAACTGCCTGCGTTGATTACGAGAATCTTCATATCCGGTCACCATCCTTATCGTACTTGAAGAAGCCTTCGCCCGATTTTAAGCCCAGATTACCTGCACGCACCATTTTCTTCAGGACGATGGACGGACGATATTTCAATTCGCCGAATTCGCGGAACATGCGCTCCAGAGCGGCCAAAACGGAATCCAGACCAAAGCGGTCAGCCATTTCCAAAGGACCGTTCTGAAAGCTGTAGCCAATTCGCATCGCATCATCGATATCTTCAGCGGAAGCTACACCCTCTTGCAGCACGTGTGCAGCTTCATTGATCAACAAGCAAATGATACGGCTTGTTACGAAGCCCGGGGATTCATAAATCATAACCCCTTTTTTCTCTACTACTTCTTCAACAAACATTTTTGTACTTTCAAACGTTTCGTTAGAAGTTTTCAAACCACGAATAATTTCCACGAGATCAATGCGGGATACCGGATAAACAAAGTGAATGCCAATAACACGCTCTGGATACTTGGTTGAGCTAGCGAGCTCGGTTAGGCTTAGCGTAGATGTGTTACTTGCAAGAATAATGTTGCTCGGACACACATGGTCCAGTTCTTGGAAAACAGATTTTTTTTGTTCCAGGTCTTCTGTAATGGTCTCAATAACCATATCACAACTGCCAAGCTCCGCCATATGGGATACTTTTTGAATACGGGATAAAATCAATTTTTTCTCCGCTTGTGTGATTGCCCACTTTTCCAGTTGTTTGTCCAGACTCGTTTCAATCATATTATAGGCGTAGTCTAGTTTCTCTGGTGTCTGCTCTACCAGCAGCACATCAATTCCTTTGGACGCTAGCATTTCAGAAATACCTTGTCCCATGGTGCCGCCGCCGATGACGCCGATTTTTTTAAATTGCATCGTTCTTTACTCCACCCTTTCTTGGTCACCCTCATATATTGTATCTTTCTTTGTCGAAAAATACATTTTGATGTCCCAATAGATAATAATATCTTAGCACAGACAAAAAGTAAAAAAAAATAACCAGCATAAAAAATTATGCTGGTAAAAGAGCATTTTCACTAAATTGACACCTAAATTGGTCTCCGGAAAGTGTTTCCTCTCTCATCAGGATGTCAAGAGAATTGTCGAACACCGGGCGATGCTTCTCAAGCAGCTCCAAAGTTCGGGTATGCAGGTCATCCATAATCTGGCTGTTTTCACGCATAAGCTCTTCTTTTGTTACCATGTCCATATTAATAATGCCAAGTGAGGTCAAACCGGAGGTCATCATTGTATGAACGATGTTCAGCGCCTGCTCAAAATCGTTACTTGAGCCTGTACTGCGGCCGCCATAGTACATTTCTTCCGCTACAGCACCAGCGAGGGAGATCATAATCTGCTCCTCCAGAAACTGCTTGGTGTACAGATAATGCTCTTGCTGGGGATTGTGCCGCACATAGCCGAGCGCCTTTCCGCGAGGGCTGAGCGCAACCTGGTTCACGCTGCCGGGACGGACAATTTCGGCCATAATAGCATGTCCCAATTCGTGAATGGCTACACGCTTTTTCTCTTCCAGCGTCGATTCACGGTCCGTTTTCTCGCCCATCATCACCTTATCGATGGCCAGCGACAAATGCTTCTGCGCAATCATGTCCTGTCCCTCTCTCATCGCATAGATTGCCGCTTCGTTCATGACGCTTTCCAGCTGAGCGCCGGAAAAGCCATAGGATTCCTCAGCGATCTTGTCCAGACTCGCATCTTCCTGAATCGGTTTATTTTTAGCATGAATTCCAAGAATATGCAGTCGTCCCTTCTTATCGGGCAAATCCACTTGAATATGACGGTCAAAGCGCCCGGGACGCGTCAAGGCACTATCCAGCATTTCTTTGCGGTTGGTAGCCGCAATGAGCAAAATACGCGGTGTATCCGTTGAATAGATGCCGTCCATTTCTGTCAGCAGCTGATTCAGGGTCTGATCATATTCACGCTGCTGTCCGCCCTCGCGCTTACCGCCGATCACATCAATCTCATCAATAAAAATAATCGCATTTTCCTTCTTTTCCTTGGCGGCACGGGTGCGCGCCTCGCGGAATAGCTCACGGACGCGGCCTGCACCCACACCAACATACATTTCAACAAACTCACTGCCTGAGGCGCCGACAAATACAGAATTGGTATAATGCGCGGCTGCCTTCGCCATCAGCGTTTTTCCGGTTCCCGGAGGGCCTGTAAGCAAAATGCCCTTTATCGGACGGATGCCAAATTTTGAAATTTCATCATGCCGATTCAAAAAGTCCATGGCCTCGCGCAGCTCCTGCTTGGCGCTTTCTTGTCCGCCGATTTCTTCAAAAGTCAGCTTGTCCGGTCCATTTTTTTTACGTTTACGCTCTTGCCCGGCACCGACAGCCAAGCCGCCGCGCGCTTGCATAAGCATCACCAAGCCGCCGATCACCACGCCTGCGATCAACAGAGGAATAATGTTCACCCCGACATAGATGAGAAATATGACGGTTACCGGTACAATGCCAATCAGTGCTTCCTTGATCCATCTAGGCATTAGGCCATACCCCCATTTGCTGCGATTGACGCGGCAAAACGATAAACTTTGTCGCATTTCCTTCGCTGAGCCGGATATAGACATTGTTCGAATCCATATCGGTTTCAGCCTTGATACTCGTCTTTGTCTTTTTCATCTGCTTCACAGTAGACGAAATTTGGGTATATTTTTTGTTTTCCATTGCTTCCGCTACCGGAAACATGGCCTCAGACCACCACTGATTCAGGGCTGAATTGGAATGGTCAGCAATGTCCAGCTTAATCGTGCGGCTGCCGATAATAGATTGTCCTTGTTGCTTAACCGTATTAACCAATCCGGCCACATCCGCCTGTGGCTTGAGATCCAGTTTCAGCACAACCTGTTCAGGCTTAATATCTATTTGAGCGCTTGTCACGCCGGGATATTGAGATACCAATTTTTCCAGAGGAGATTGCATTGTAACCTGACGGTAAATGAACCATCCCCCAAACAACAGCGATGCAGTCAAAACTGCTGCAACAACGATAGGAACTGCACGCAACTTCAAATAACATCCTCCTCTCAAAATGTAAAACCAAGAAGAAACGGGACGAATGTCGACAACAACCAGACTTTATGATCTTGATCTTGCTGCAAACAGCAAGCCTTTTTCTATCATATTTGTCTATCACTCAGGAATATAGTATATCATATCGTATAGCGAATATCGAAGGCAATGTATGGAGGAGTTGTGATAAGGCAAAATCATTGGTTATGGGTGCGGAGGGTGAGACGCTGCGTGTAGGATTTGAGCTTACGATCGCTGTTGCCATGGGATTCTCTTAATGGTATCAAACATTCAAAGGTTAGAATCCCATGGCAAAGGCGAACGCTCCACTTCTCCAGCTTCAATTCCCCCTCGCTGCTGCCCGCCATCAAGATGAATTTTCCATAGTAGGAGAATTGAGCAAGCAAAGATGCTTCGCTGGCTTTCAGCCCGGCTTTGCAACGATGTCAAAAAAAGACGTAAATACGAATTTCATCGTATTTACGTCTTTTTCTTATTAATTCGAATCTCTGGATTTATTTTAGCTTATTTCGGATCACTTTACATTCTTTCGGCTATTCCTGCTTTTATAAGCGAATTGGCTGCAGCAAAAATTTGTAAACAGCACCTGAACCGCATATATAAGAGCTTTATACCTCATCATTAATAACATAGTCCTTTACAGGAACATCATGCCGCCGTCGATCAAAGGAGATTGTTAAGTGATGTAATCGGAATCCGGACCTGCCAGGAAGGAAACAAACAGCGGCGAAAACCTGATCGCAACTGGAGACATCGACTTTCCCATCTATTTTCCCCAGTTCATGAATCTCCTTTTGAGTAAACGTGTCATGATAACATAGACACAAAATTATAGGTTACGTTAGTCTGCATCTATAATTAGAGCATTTTTAGAAAAAAACAGGATAATCTATGTAATAGACTTTCATATTTAACTTATTTTTCACTTTTATCAAGTCCAGTTCGCGCCGCTTCTGATCACCAATACAAAACAAAAAACAGACGCAAATACGAAAATCGTGTTTACGTCTGTTTTGTCTCATACTCTATTCAAACGACACATCTTTTATGGCCTTACCACCCGTGATACCAGCAACGCATACTTCATAGCCTATTCTGCAGCTCAGTCGTTTGGCAGCGCGTATTTGACACCCGTCGTTCCCCCGTCTGAGAAACGGTAAAAGGTGTAGTAATGGTGGCTTCCATCATCGTAAAACAGCTGCCATACATATTCACCATTAAACACGCTCGGCCGGAGACTCACAATATCGGCATCCGGAAGCTGCTGCTGAATGATGGCCGTCATTTTTTGCTCGTCGACTCCATTTTTCAGCAGCTCCGTATGAACACCGCTATTATCGGAGACAGGTACATTAGGCTGTCCCTCCACTCTTTGGAAGGGAACCCACACCATGATGTTTTCATTCTGGGCATTTTTCCCTTGCACTACCCAATATACCTGATTCCAGACGGACTTCCATGTTCGAGTCGTGCTGACCAGACCACCTGATTGTTTGGCCTTAATGATAGCGGCATTTCTCTCAGCCACCTGGTCTTGAGTAACGTAAGAATAATACCAGAACATGCTGACCAGGATCAGTATGACGGCCAGTATGGCGACCGCTATCCATTTTTTCTTGTTTTTCAAACCCGAGCTTCCTCTCTAAGGGGATGTGACACCTGAATTAGCGCGACAGCAGCCCTTCAAAGGCGGCTTGTGCCTCATGTTGGATACGCTCCTCGTCCATCGTCAAACACTCACCGTTTTTCACGACCTGACGACCATTTACCCAGACATGAGTCACATCTTTGGCGCTTGCAGAGTATACGGCATGGGAAATGAGGTCCGTACGCGGCAGAAAATGCGCCTGATTCAAATCCAGCGCAATAAAGTCAGCTTTATTGCCTGCTGCCAGCGCCCCAACTTCTTTTAAACCAATTGACTTTGTCCCGTACTCAGTTGCCAGACGAAGCGCTTCATGCGCAGGGATCGCAGTAGGATCACCGGATACACCCTTGTGAATCAGCGCAGCCAGGCGCATTTCCTCGAACATATCCAGATTGTTGTTGCTGGCAGGACCATCTGTACCCAGCGATACGGTAACCCCCGCACGGAGCAGTTCAGGCACTCTTGCTACACCACTTGCCAGCTTCAAATTGCTGCCCGGATTATGGGAAACCGCCACACCGCGTTCAGCCAGCAAGGCTATTTCCTCGTCGTTCAAATGAACAGCATGGGCAACAAGCGAAGGACGGGAGAAAAAGCCGAGCTTATCCAGATGCGCAACCGGGCGCAGACCATATTCGCTTACATTTTGTTCAACTTCAGCAATGGTCTCGGACATGTGGGTGTGAAGCGGTAAATCCAAATCATGCGCAGCCTGAACAAATTTTTCGATAAATGCAGGCGGACATGTGTATGGCGCATGCGGAGACATCATCGTTGTAATGCGTCCATCCGCCTTGCCATGCCAGTTACGCGCAAAAGCCACCGCCTCAGCCAGCTTGATTCGCTGCTCCTCCTCCGAGCAGAGTCCAATCGCTCCTCGCATCAGACTGGCACGGATACCTGACTCTTCTACTACACGAGCTACCTCATCCATATGGTCGTACATGTCCAGGAAGGTCGTTGTGCCGCCTTTCAGCATTTCCAGCACAGACAGTGATGTGCCCCAGTACACATCTGAAGCGGTAAACTTGGCTTCCATCGGCCACATTTTCTCCTGAAGCCATACCTGAAGTGCCAGATCATCGCCATACCCGCGCAGCAGCGACATCGCCGCATGGCCATGCGTATTAACCAGGCCAGGTAAAAAGAGCAACCCTTTACCGTCAAATGCTTCTGTCTCTTCTTCTCCCGCAGGCAGGGTCTCGCCAATATAGGTTATCCGGCTATCCTCCACAATCATATAACCGTGGATGATCCCAACTTCAGGTCCGTTTACAGCAAAGGAGCCGTTTTTAATGATCCATTTATTCACTGTCATCTTCTGTCTCTTCCCTTCCATCCTCTAAATAATAAGCGAGGCTTAGCAAATCGGTTGTAAAATCTGTTGTATGGACCCGGATGTTCTCCGGGGTTTTCAGAATGATCGGTGCAAAGTTCAAGATCGCTTCAATTCCACTCTCAATCAGCTTGTCAGCCACTTGCTGCGCTTCAAAATCCGGTACGGTAATAATCCCGATCCGGATATTTTTTTTCTTCACCGTTGATTCCAATTGATCCATTGGCTGAACGACCAGGGTATTAATGCTTGTTCCGGCCTTTTCCGGAAGAGCATCGAATACGGCTACAATTTTCATATTGTCTTTCAGGTAAGCATTGTAATTCGAAAGAGCCTGGCCCAGATTACCTGCTCCGACCAAGACAACGTTGATTTGCTGGTCAATTTTCAGGATATGGCGTATTTTTTCAATAAGATAAGTCACATCATAGCCGATCCCCTTACGACCGAATTCGCCAAAATACGCGAGATCCTTGCGGATTTGGGCCGGATTGAGGTTCAGCCTATGCCCCAGATCCTGGGAAGAGACCGTAGCCACTTCCCTTTTGTTCAGTGCATTCAGATAACGTAAATATACGGGCAACCTCCGTACAACGGCCTCAGAGATTTTTTCTGATTTCATACTGCTCCCCCTAATCTAACCGATATGTCTTCGTGTCCGCCTTTTAAGTGTCAGTCTCCGGGTCGGCTTGGAGCCATTCAGAGATGCGGGGCACCATTTGCTCCGTCGGCATATGCTCCATTTTGGGTCCCGGCAACGAGTACAAAAAATGCTTTCCGTAAAAGGATTCGATCACACGTGTATCATAAACGATAACGACCCCGTGGTCGCTCGCTGTACGTACCAAACGCCCGAATCCCTGTTTGAAGCGAATGACTGCCTGTGGGACAGACAGCTTCATAAATGGATTTTTCTTCTGCTGCTGCAGCAGCTCGCTTTTCGCCTCCAGCAATGGATGATTCGGCGGTTGAAACGGCAGACGGACGATCGCCAGACATGTCAGCGCCTTGCCTGGAATATCAACCCCCTCCCAGAAGCTGCTGGTTCCAAGCAATACGGAAGCTTTGGCCTCTTGAAAGCGCCGGGTCAGCTTGCTGCGGCTCCCGCTGTCAACCCCCTGTCCCAGCACTGTGATATCGCTGGAGGATAACGCCTCTTTGAGCGGCTCATACACTTGCCTCAGCATCCGGTAGGAGGTAAACAAAACGAGCATTCTCCCCCGGGTCGCCTGAGCAGTTGCACTTAACGAGCTAACGAGCATATCTACAAAATGAGCGTCCCCAACACTGCCCTTTACACTCGGGAAATCCCGGGGAATGACCAGCAGCACCTGATCCCTGTACTTAAACGGCGACGGGAGCTGCGAAGTCATCAGCCGCCCTGCCTCTGCGGCTTCCTGCAAGCCGAGCTGATCGGTCATGTACTGAAACGATTTATCGACCGATAAGGTGGCTGAAGTCAGAATAATGCTTCTTTTTTTGTCAAAAAACATTTCTTTCAGCTGGCGGCTCACATCAACAGGCACTGCATAAAATTGCAATGATTTACTGCGGAATTGCCCACTCGCTTCAAGCCAGTATACGGTTGTCTCATCATCAAGACGCATAAAAAAGCGCAAATTCTCCCTGACACCCGCCAAATCCTTGAGCAAACCCGTAATATCCGTAATGAGACTGTCAGCCGCATAATCTTCAAATTCTTCTTTTACGTCCAGCATCAGCTTGTCGCCCTTGCGCAAAATGTCGCTTAGCGTGACATATATCTGATTCTCAAGTGCAGCCGCTTGATCCCACTTGGCAGGCTTGGCTGACGGCTTGAGACGGGAAGAAAACTGCCCCGTTTCCCCCGGTGTCGCATCACTTCGCTCCGGCAGCATCCCAAACAGCTTGTCGCTGAGCATATCCCATGTCTCCTTGACTTCCAGCACAAGCGGATATAGCTGATCGATCGTCGAAGCCCAATCCGCCGATTTCTCGTGCCCGGATTTCACCAGCTGCTGACGCAGTGAAGGAAGCTGTCCATTCTTGCTGTCTTTGAACAGCCGCGTCAACGTATGAACGAGTGTGAAATATTTCATGTGCATGCCCAGATGCTTGCCAGCGACTTCCTCCAAATGGTGTGCTTCATCAATGATCAGATGCTCATAGCTTGGCAAAAGCTGATGGCTTGCTTTGACGTCCGTAAACAGCTTGGAGTGATTGGTAATAACCACATCGGATATTCCCGCCTCATGACGTGCGCGATGGTAAAAGCATTTGCGGAACCACGGGCAGGAGCGGCCAAGACAGGATTCGGAATCACTAGCCACCGTTTCCCAAAAATCTCCGCCGCGGCTGCTCAGATTCAATTCTTCATCATCACCGGTTTCCGTCAGCGTCAGCCAGACGATCATCTGAGCTGCCGTAATTAAGTCTTCCTTTGGTGTTGCGAAGTCTCTTCTATTTATTTTATGTTCAAACTTGCGCAGACACAAATAATGTCCACGCCCCTTAAAAATGGCAGCCCGAAACGGGAACGGAATCACCTTCATCAGCATCGGAATATCACGCTCGCGCAACTGCTCCTGCAGGTTGATGGTATGCGTGCTTACTGTGACCCGCTGTCCATATTTTACACTGTGATACAGTGATGGAAGCATATAGCCTAACGATTTCCCCGTTCCTGTCCCCGCCTCAATCAGCAAATGCTTGTCTTCACTCAGCGCCTGGTTAACACCCTCTATCATTTGTACCTGCGCCTCGCGCTCCTCATATTGGCTTAAGGATGAACGCAATCGCTTTCGCACATCCTCCATGTAATCTTCAAAGGACACACCTGATAGCGGACTCGGGTCATCTTCTCTGCGCGGAGCAGCCATCTCTGTCCAATCTTCTATCTTCAGTGCAAGCTGACGATAAAACTGATGCCCCTCCAGATCCTGAATGGGATCAAGCTCTTTCTCCTCACGTATCCCGTCAAGAAACCAGCCAAGGTCACTGTCTTCCTCTGCAAACAAATCGCTCAGCCGCTCAATCGTGATTAAAGGCAGCGCGCGAAGCTCGTCCAGACACTTCAAAAACACCTCAGCTGTAGCGAGCGCGTCGCTGTCTGCTTGATGGGGGCGGTCGTGGGCCAGCCCGAACTCAGAGGAAACAAAGCCTAGCTGGTATGACGAAAGCGATGGAAACATGATTTTCAGAAAATCTATCGTATCCAGAATTCTGCCGCTAAACGGCAGGTATCCGCAGCGTTCCAAAGCGTTCTGCAAAAAATTAAAATCAAAGGCCACATTATGACCGACCAGAACCACATCATCTAGCATAGGTACAAGCTCCATCATCATCTCTTCGAGTGCAGGAGCATCCTTGACGTCATCGTCCGTAATTCCGGTCAACCCGGTAATAAAAGGCGGAATGGATCTGCCAAGATTCACATAAGAACCGTAAACACGGGAAATGCTGTTATCATGATCTATAATCGCAAGTCCGACTTGAATGATGTCATCCGCGGACTGGGTGCCTGTTGTTTCAAAATCCAATACCGCAAATTTCATTCGAGCTTAATCCTTTCTTTTAACACATACAAAAAATATGAACTCTGTATAACAGCATAGCAGAAGATCGCCTTTTTGGAAATTAAGACAGCCAAAAAAGACGACACACACACCGCCTAGGAGGTGGGCATGCATCGTCTATCCGGTGTCTGACAACTACATCCAAGCCATCAGTGAGCAGTCGTATCGAAGCATTTCGATACCGGACAAACAGGCTTCCATATTGTGCAAGGGCTCGGGCATCGCAGGATCGAACTGGTGTGCGAGAGCAAAGCATTTTTGCGCTGTCTTCACGTCCGCCTGTTTTGCCATCAGACAGCCGAGCGCATTATAAATGACCGCTTTGAGTGCCCGCTGCTCAGTCAGGTCAAGCACCTGCTCAAAATGGCGTACTGCCTCCGCTGTATTCCCCAGTTGAGAATACGACATCCCCAAATACATACAACTATGCCAGCTTTCTGGAAAACGCTGCAATACCTGCTCGAATTGCTGGATTGCCTCAGGGTACATGAGCAGTCGGTAGTACCCTTGCCCTCGGCTATAAGCTGGCAGCTCTTTTTCAGGCAGTCCCTGTTTAGATAGCTCGGTGTCAGACATGCTGGACTCTGCGGAAAATCCGGCTGCCCGCAGGCAAACCATTTTTTCTTCAAAGGCCAGCCATTCATCCATAATTCTGTCGCTCATTTTCCGCAGCAAACTCCAATGCTGTAGCAGCTCCTGCTTGCGGGAGCCATGGGCTGATGGGTAATGCTTCACGATATCATCTAACATGCTGTTCATTTCTGCGAATACATGCTGGAACATGTGCATCCCGCCCTTACGAAAGATGGATTAATACAATCACATTTTTCGCCTAAAGGGCAGGTTTCATCCGCACTCCCATTCATTACATGATCGTAGCATGTACTTCCTTGTTCGCCATCTGAGCCGGTTTATTATGCTCATCCACGAATACCACGGTCGGTTTGTATGTTTTTGCCTCTTCATTCGGCATCGATGCGTAGGAAATAATAATGACCGTATCCCCCGGCTGTACCAAACGCGCTGCCGCACCGTTAAGGCAAATGACGCCGCTGTCGCGCGGCCCAGGAATAACATAGGTCTCCAGCCGGGCTCCGTTATTGTTATTTACAATTTGAACCTTTTCATTTTCCAACAGATCGGCTGCCTCCATCAAACCTTCATCAATCGTAATACTCCCCACATAGTTAAGATTGGCCTCGGTCACCGTCGCCCGGTGAATTTTCGATTTCATCATGGTTCTAAACATGGGAAAGCACCTCCGCTTTCTGTAACCTTATATTGTCAATCAGGCGGGTATTCCCAAATTTCACCGCCAGCGCTACAATGATGTCCTCTTTAACATCACTTAGCCGCTGCTCGGGAAGCAGGGGCTCCAAGCCGGGAAACGTTAAGATTTCGATGTAGTCAATGTCCGCCAAAGGCGAGGAAGCGATGGTGGACTCCACCATCTGACGGATCTGATGGATCGTAAACGTATTTCGGGCACCATCCTCGCTCACTTCACGTACCTTGAACAGTGACCGGGACAGCACCAGCGCCTGCTCCCGCTGTTCCGCACTCAAATACACATTGCGCGAGCTCAGGGCCAGACCGTCAGCCTCTCTAACAATAGGGCAAGGTACAATGGTCACATTCATATTGAGATCGGTCACCATTTGCTGGAGCACGGCAACCTGCTGCGCGTCCTTCATGCCAAAGAAGGCCAGATCAGGATTAACCATGTTAAACAGCTTGGCTACCACTGTGGTCACACCATCAAAATGCCCTGGACGAGAAGCACCGCACAAGCGTTCGGTCAAGGCCGATACGTGAATTTTGGTTCGGGTCGGCTGCGGGTACATTTCTGCTACAGTTGGCAAAAATACAATATCCACGCCTTCGCGCCGCGCGACCTCTAGATCACGTGCTTCATCCCGAGGATAGCTGTCCAGATCCTCATTAGGTCCAAATTGAATCGGGTTGACGAAAATGCTGAGCACCACTGTGTCTGCCATTTCACGCGCCTTTTGCATCAAGCTCGCATGGCCTTCATGCAAATACCCCATCGTCGGTACAAACCCGACTGTATGCTGCTGTATAGTTGCACCGTGTACCTCTTTTGCTCCGCATGTGCCAAGCTGCCGGCGTTCAGCAATAGCCTGCCGCAGCTGAGCCACTTCTCTTACGATGATCATGACCGGGATTCCACCTTTTCCTTAGCTTGTTCCTCTACCTGGCCTTTAGCCTTGCCATACAGCGCTTCTACGACACGGTCATCCGCACTGAACACATGCTCTTCAGCCGGAAAGGCCCGTCCCTTCACATCGCTCACATATTGCTCAATGCTGCTACGGATCAAGCCGCCTACATCGGCATAGGTTTTCACAAAACGCTTGCTGTAATAAGGCGATGCATATTGAATCAGGTCGTGAAAGACCAGCACTTGCCCGTCGCATCCGCGTCCGGCACCAATTCCAATCGTCGGAATGGAGAGCTCTCTGGAAATCGCCGCTGCTACTTCCTCAGTCACCAGTTCGAGCACAACGGCAAAGGCACCTGCCTCTTCCAGCGCTTTGGCATCCGCCATCAGGCGGCGTGCATCCGCTTCGTCTTTACCCTGGATGCGATAGCCGCCAATCTGGTTAACCGCCTGCGGGGTAAGGCCGATGTGCCCCAGTACAGGGACACCTGCCTGGACAGTCGCTTTCACAACGTCGGCAATTTCCGCTCCGCCCTCCAGCTTAACAGCATGCACATGTCCTTCCTGCATCAGACGGCGGATACCCTGAAGGCTTTCTGCCACGCTGCCATGATATGTCATAAAAGGCATGTCCGCTACGATAAATGTATGTTCCGCGCCTCTTGCCACCGCCCGGGAATGGTACACGATATCATCCAAAGTTACAGGAATAGTCGAATCATAACCAAGCACCACGTTCCCCAGCGAGTCACCGACGAGAATCATGTCAATTCCCGCCTCTTCAGCTAGTTTAGCTGAAGGATAATCATAGGCAGTCAGCATACTAAGCGGAATGCCCTCCTGCTTCATTTTCTTCATTTTCACAATATTCAGTGCTTGTTTTCCTGCCATTGCCAATGCTCCCTTCCACCTTTTTTGGGCACAAAAAATAACCTTTTATGAACGCGTGTACATCTGCTTATGAACGCGTGTACATCTGCGTCATCAAAAGGTCCGAACAGCCAAAAAAGACACTCACTTTGAGATCGTCCCTTCTGTCTCGGTCCTGTTCGGCTCAGAGCAGAATCCAACGTAACCTTCAAATGAAGTTATGATGGGTTTATAATCTTCTAAAGTAGAGCATGTGCCCTTGGAGTGCAGCTCGGACCGTCCGATGCCGCCTCCTGCAAAGTATAACAAAAATCATCCGCTTTTACACTTGAAGTTTTACACAAGAATCGGAAGAATTGTCGCTGTTAATCACAGCTAAAGCTGCTTTTACAATTGCACATCCCCGGAAATGACCTGAATTCGCTCCCCCTGATCCGTTTCGATCACCAAGGCCCCGGAAGGGTCCAAACCGACAGCTGTACCCTCTACGGGGATATCTTGTCCGGTATGCACTTGTACGCTGCGGTTTATCGTTACAGATAACGCTTCCCAAAGCATGGCTATCGGCTGAAACCCCTGCTCCGCATATAACTTGCACAGCTGCTCCATCTCTTCCAGCACCGCGGCAATCAGTGCAGTACGTTCAATCTCGCGCCCGGTCTCTATTTTCAAGGATGTTCCCACCTTCAATAACTCTGGAGAGTAATCCTCAGGGTTTAAATTTACATCGATGCCAAGACCTGCAATGCAATAGCGGACCCGTTGATCCTCGGTCGCCGATTCCAGCAAAATGCCGGACACCTTACGGCCATGAATAAGCAGATCATTGGGCCATTTGATGCCAACCTCGACATCGGTCAGCCGGCGAATAGCCCTGCACATGGCCACACCTGTAAGCAGCGTTAGTTGGGGGGTGAAGGCCAGCGGCTGGGTCGGACGCAGCACTATGCTCATCCAGATGCCTTTGCCGCGAGGTGAAAACCATCTGCGCCCAAAGCGTCCCCGCCCAGCCGTCTGTTCCTCCGCGATCACGACGGTCCCCTCCGGCGCCCCCTCTTCTGCCAAACGCATGGCATCCTGCTGTGTAGAAACCGTCGAATCCAGTACAACGATACGCTGGCCAAACGATTTTGAATTTAATGCACGTGCCAGCTTGGAGACTTCCAGGCGATCCGGCCGGGACGCCAAACGATAGCCGCGACGCGAGGAGGCTTCAATGGTGTAGCCCAACTCGCGCAGCTTGTTAATCTGCTTCCATATGGCCGTGCGGCTAACCGAGAGACGACGGCTGATTTCCTCCCCGGATATATAATCGGATGCTCCCTCTTCCAATATGCTTAACAATTTTTCATGGTTATTCACGACTTATCACCCGTTTCGCTTCCTCAAGCAATGCTTCCGTTTCATTCGGAATATCTCCGCAGGCGGCGGCTAGTACAAGCTGTTCCATCGTTTTCCCCAGCCATGGCCCGCCCGGTCGATTCATCGCTTGAACCAGTATATTTCCAGTAATATTTAAATCTTTGATACGAATCACTGCAGCCTGCTTCGTCCATACATTGGCCTGTTCTGCCATCCTTGCCACATCCTTGGCTACCTCCGGCGACAATCCACGAAACGAAGCGGGCAGCGCTTTATAAAGCTTCAGCCAATCTGCAGCAGTATCCGGCCCCAGCTTGATTAACAGTTGAATCCAGCTGCGACGCAGCAAGTCATCGTGACGGTCATCCTCTTTCTTGGAAGCGGAGTGATCAGCTATCGCAACAGCAAAGCCGATTAGCGCGCTCTCCCATGCCAACAGATGAACCAGCCGCTGACGTACAGCGTTGGAGAAAGTCCAGGCTCTTAACAGCTCGTCCGCCTCCTCTGGGGCCAATCTGCAAGCCAGCAATAGCAGCCCTAAGCGCAGCTCATCCGGCAACCTCACGATCCCGTGAAGCGCATCCCCTTCACATTGCTGCCAGGGAACCGGAGCCTTGGTACACGCCAGCAAGCCGCTGCGGCTCAGCATTTCCAGACCACGCAGCGGATCCGGTCCGGACAGCATCTTTTCCAGCTCGACCCGCACGCGTTCCATCGCTATATAGCGAAGTCCTTCTCTGCGCCCTATCATCCCTTTCCAGGTGTTGAAAGCGATACGAAACTGGAAAACAGAGGCAAAACGGATACAGCGCAGCATCCGCAATCCGTCCTCCTCAAACCGTTCCTCAGCCCGTCCCACGCAACGGACAAGGGCAGCGCGCAAATCAGCTTCGCCTCCAAACGGGTCCACTCGCCCTCCATACTCATCCATCGCTATCGCGTTCATGGTAAAATCGCGCCGCATCAGGTCCTCCCGGATGTCCTTCACGAAAGCAACTTCCGTTGGACGGCGGTGATCGGCATAGCCGCTTTCCGTACGAAATGTGGTCACCTCAAACGCATGGCCGCCCTGCATGACCGTAACCGTCCCATGCTGAATCCCGGTCGGAATCACATGAGGAAACAGTGCTATAACTTGATCTGGCTCAGCCGAAGTGGTCAAATCCATGTCGTGAATAGCACGGCCTAACAGCTCATCCCGCACGCATCCGCCAACCCAGTAAGCCTCATGACCGGCAGCCGTAAGGGTATGTATGACCTCTCTGCCAAGGAGAGCCATCTCTGGATCAGCATATTGCCAGGTATTTGTGTTCACAGGGTTTCCCCCTTTGCAAGTATTCATTACAAAAAACGGACGCGAGTCCGCCTCCTTAAACGCTGATCGGTTTAAGATCCGGCACCTCGCGTCCCAACACACGGTAATATATCTCTTCATATTGACGACTAATCAGCTTATCACAGAAAACAGTACGGGCACGTGTCAGACAGGCTTCACGGAAACGCTCTGCCATCGCTTCATCGGATAACAGTTCGACTGCATATTGAGCCATTGCCTCGGTATTGCCAATTTCAGCAAGATAACCCGTCGTTCCATGAATAACGAGTTCCGGTACACCGCCCGCCTGGGAACCAACCGTCGGCACTCCACAGGCCATGGCTTCGAGGGCGACCAGCCCAAAGCTTTCTTTTTCCGAAGGAAGCAGCAGTACATCCGCCATGGAAATGACTTGTGCAATCTCATCCTGCTTGCCCAAAAAGAACACCTTATCCTGTAAGCCCAGGCTTTCGATTTTACAGCGGATTTTCGGAAGGTCCGGGCCTTCCCCGACCAGCAGCAGCTTCGCAGGTATTTTTTCCTGCACTCGTTCAAAGATATCCAGTACGTCCCCCACCCGCTTGACAGGGCGGAAATTGGAAATATGCATCAAGATCTTTTCATCAGGCTGGGCAAAATCTTTCCGCAGTGCAGCCGCATCCCTCGGATAATACACACGCTTATCTACAAAGTTATAGGTCAAATCAATAGGCCGTGTAATCTCCAGTGCATCAATGGTTTCGCAAATCAAATCCTTGGAAACTGCGGTCACAGCATCGCTTTTGTTAATAGCCAGCCGGATCAGGTCCTTTAGCGATTCATCCTGCGCCAGCACCGTAATGTCTGTACCATGCAACGTAGTTACTACCTTGAGGTGATCGCCTACCATTTCCTTGGCCAAATAAGCGCATACCGCGTGTGGCACGGCATAATGAACATGAAGCACATCTAAATTTTTCATTTGTGCAACCTGGGCCATTTTGGTCGCCAGTGACAAATCATAGGGCGGATATCTGAATACGTAATAGTCGTTAACTTCAACCTCATGATAAAAAATATTTTTTTGGAATGCCCCTCCTAATCTGAACGGAATACTGTTGGCAATAAAATGGACCTCATGTCCCTTCTCGGCCAGCAGCTTGCCCAGCTCTGTCGCCACTACGCCGGAGCCACCGAGCGATGGATAACAGGTAATTCCAATCTTTAATTTGTCAGTCAAGTTAAGCTGCCCCCTTCCGTTCAACGGAAATAACCTTCATGATATGATACACCGAATACAGTGCACATCTCCTTCTGTTGTATGAAGGATGCTGTGCATTTAAATAGTGAAAATTTTATTAGTCCTAGGTGAATAGATTAACCACATGAGGCGTTTTGGACGCAAAGCCCTCTGCATATGAAATCAGTTTGCGCTGACCAAGCAAAGAGTCTCGGGCTTTGACACGTTCCACATAACCCTGATTTAACGGCGTAGATACCGTATCCTTCCCCGGTACGGCCTGGAATTGCGAGACATAGCTCAACAATGATTGCTCCTTGGCCTCATAATGCCCGGTAATGTCGACGATCAAGTCCGTTCTGCCGATATCATTAATAAAATAAAAATATAGCTCCACCTGCACCGCAGGCTGCTCCGGCATAAAACGTCGCAGCTTGGCGTTAAATACCGCTTCCTCCACCAGCTTGCTGCACATGACATGATCCGGATGCCGATCCTCCCAGTAAGGTGCAAATACAACTTTTGGCTTATGGCGCCGAATCTCTGCTGTAACTGCAGCTACATGCTCTGGCGTCACATATAATCCACGGTCAGGCAGCCCCAGATTCGTCCGCACAGCAAGGCCCAGCACTTTTGAAGCTTGTTCAGCTTCTGCCATACGAGTATCCACATCCCCATTCGAGGACATTTCCGCCCGCGTCAAATCGCACACGCCCACCTTGAAACCGGCGGCTGTATGCTTGGCAATCGTGCCTCCCATACCGATCTCGGCATCATCAGCATGGGCTCCAAAAATCAATATATCCAGCGTCATTTCACATCACCCAGCTGGTCAAGACCCGGTTTATATTTATGTACCAACTCACGCCAGGCAAAATCGCCGCGATCCAGCGCCTTGACCAGGATTTCAGCAGTGGCAACATTCGTTGCCAGAGGAATCCCTTGCACATCACATAGCCGCAGCAACGCGCTAATATCCGGTTCATGGGGCTGTGCCATTAACGGATCACGCAAAAATATAATCATATCCATATCGTCTTGCGCAACCATGGCCCCGATTTGCTGGTCTCCCCCAAGCGGACCTGACATGAAACGGTGAATTTGAAGCTTGGTTTGCTCCATAATGCGCAGACCTGTCGTACCTGTTGAATACAATTGATGATCCGTAAACACATGCTCATATGCCGTTATAAAATTAACCATCTCATCCTTTTTGCGATCATGCGCTATAAATGCAATCTTTAACATTCAAGATTCCTCCTGCCTCATTCTATAGTACCATTCGTCATTTTATTCGCTTATTCTCAATCAATGTAATGCTCAAACCCGTATACAAGTCCCAGTTGCTCCATCACCTTTTGAATACCGATTTTGACGCCTGGCATATAGCCTGCCCGCTCATAAGAGTCCTGACGGATTTTGAGGGATTGTCCAAATCCTCCGAATACCACTTCCTGCTGTGCAAATACGCCGGGAAGCCGGACACTGTGAATTCGAAAGCCCTGATAGTAGCCACCGCGTGATCCTTCCAGGGTCTCTTCCTCCTCCGGATTGCCTTGTCGCAATTCCTCCCGCTGTTCAGCGATCAGTTCTGCAGTCTTAATGGCGGTACCTGATGGCGCGTCCAGTTTTTGGTCACCGTGATATTCGATAATTTCCAAATGCGGAAAATATTTTGCCGCCTGGGCCGCAAACCGCATCATCAAAATAACTCCAATGGAGAAGTTAGGCGCAATCAGCCCGCCAATTTGTTGTTCCCGGCACTGCTTGTCCAATTCATTAATCTGTTCAGGTGTAAACCCCGTGGTTCCGATAACCGGACGTACTCCATGCTTGATCGCAAGCGCTGTATTTGCATACGCAAAGTGCGGTCCCGTAAAATCGACCATGACATCCGGCCTGCTATCCAGCAAAGCCTGCTCCACATTCTCGACAATGGCGATACCCGCTTCCGGCAGTCCGACGAGAAGGCCGGCATCACTGCCGGCGTGCGTTCTGTTCACTGCGGCCACAAGCTGTAGTTCCTCATCCTGAAGAACCAATTTGACAACCTCACGGCCCATGCGCCCTGCTGCTCCTACGACAGCTACTTTTATTGGCTCTGACATATCCCAACAACTCCTTATGCATCAATTCATGCTAGATTTGTTCATTCATCTGTTGGCATAACTTCTTCATGAGATTGGCAAGCTGTACATTGTTGGGAAACAATGAGGCCGCTTCATGCGCAGCCTGTACAGCCAGCTTATATTCATTCAATTCATCATAAATCAATGCGAGCAGCATAAATGCATCACCGCATAGCGGATCAAGAGCAATCGCCCGTTTCAGCAGCAAAATCGCATCCTGATGCAGTTGTGGTGTAGTTTTGTCGACATCCAGCATCTTTCTGGCTTTCTCTGTAAGTTGCCTGGCTTTCTGCGCATGCAGATGAAGCACATATTCATCCTGATCCGGAGCCAGACGAACCGCATGCTTGGCATAGGCTAACGCTTGCTCCAAACGCCCGCTGCGGGCATAGGTAACTGAACACCGGAAATAATGTTCCGCATGATCAGGCTGGGCAGAAATCGCTTTTTCAAACCATTTCACGGCCTGCTCAAAATCATTCTGTAAAATGCATTGATACGCTTTCTGAACGTATTCCTCCGCCTTCATGACACTGCACCTCCGGGGAACCGGTTTGGTACAGCATATGTACAAAACGCTAATCGGTGTTCTTTTTGGTCCAGCGATTCGCATCTCGCGTGTTAAATTTATGCATGACCTTGTTATGAGCCTCGGTCAAATTGATCCCCAGCGAATTCGCAAAACAAACCGTGATGAACAAGATGTCCCCCAGCTCCAGTTCAATGGAATTGTCGGCTTCGTCCGTTTTTTTCGGTTTCTCGCCAAAGGAGTGATTCACTTCTCTCGCCAATTCTCCAACTTCCTCGGACATCCGGGCGAGCATCGCCAAGGGACTGAAATATCCTTCCTTGAATTGGGATATATACTGATCTACCTCATGCTGAATATCGTCTAACGATTTTTTCATGTAACACACAATCCCCCTATGTGCAGGTTTATTCATATGTTATCGTAAAGCACATTTTAAAACAAATTTTTTTTAATAAAAAGGTATACTAAACATAAGGAGCCGTGAATTACGTAAAACAAGAAACCGTTCCTTACCAAACTGCCAGTGCGAGGGATTATATGAAGATATCCAAGTTCGTGGAACAGCTTAAACTGATTTTACCCATTCTGCTCGGAACCGCCATCTACGCATTCGGTTTACTGTATTTCATTATACCCAGCAAACTGATGGAAGGCGGCATTACAGGGATTACCCTGCTGCTCAATTATGCTTTTTCGATTCCCCCCTCTCTTTCCACGTTGCTTCTGAATATTCCATTATTTTTAATTGGATGGAAAGGGCTTGGCAGCAAGCAGATTATATATACAGGGGTAGGAATCGGGTCGCTCACCTTTTTCTTATGGCTGTTTGAAAAAATGATTGATATGGGATGGATGGGAACGTTTCAGACCGAACATGATTTTATACTTTCTTCATTATATGCCGGGGTTACGCTTGGGGCCGGGTTGGGTATTGTGTTCCGTTTTGGCGGCACCACTGGCGGCTCTGATATTGTAGCTCGAATTTTAAACCGAAAGTTCGGCTGGAGTATGGGAAGAATTCTGCTGGTGATAGACATTATCATTATCGGCGCTGCCTTGCTGTACATACCAAAGGAAAAAATTCTCTATACACTGGTCGCCGTATTCATCGCCTCCAAGGTGATTGATTTTATACAAGAAGGGGCTTATTCCGCCAGAGCTTTCATGATTATCAGCGATCATACCATGGATATTGCCGATATGATAACTAGAGATATGGATCGGGGGGTGACAATTATTCCGGCTGTAGGCGCATTTTCCAAGCAGGCCAAACATGTGGCCTACTGTGTTGTGCCTCGTCAGGAAATACGACGCTTGCATCAGATTGTGAAATCTGTCGATCCACGGGCCTTCATTATCATTCAGGATGTGCATGATGTGCACGGAGAAGGGTTCAAAGAGGAATAGCCCGGAATTCCGGGCGAGGACCAATGTGCAGAGAACGGCTACATAGCTTAGGCTGTGAATGTTGAAATGTTCGAACTAGTCAGTTGTTCATGTTCAGCGTTATCCATAGAACCCGGTCCGGTATTTACGATAGCCTGCATACGTCAGCGCCAGCAGAACCATTATTCCGATGGCCAATTCCGCCCGGCGTTCACTTTCTTGTGGGATAAATGGCGCCAGTGCGGTGGCGTCTTTCTCACGCCCAAACAAAGCGTTAAACGTCAGGTTGCCCTGCTCCAATGCCCCTCTGATCGCTGAGGCGTCTACGTTCTGCTGCTGTCCCAATCCTTTGATATAGGATATCCATGAATCGGTCCGTACGACCTCAGTTGACTTGCCATGGATCAATGCTGCTGTACGAATCGTCTCATAATGATCTTCCAGCACTGCCGCCCCGGCTGCAAAGCCTTTCATGTTTCCTTTGGCAAACTGGGAGTTCAGACCGCTAACATCCTCTTTTAAAATTTTATAATACTGCTGCCATAACGGCTGATTCCGATGTGCAAGTGCATCTGTCGCAAGCCGCAAACTGGCCGCAGCCTTTACCCACTCATCCGGCGAGGCTTGCACGGACTGTGTAGCCTGCTGCACCTCAAGGATGCTGCCGGATAAGGCATGAATAGCCTCTACAGACAGCGCTGTCTGTACCTGACCCATGCTGAACCATCGGCTCACCTCAGCTACATCCGCGCGCGCTTTTTCAATATTCCCATCCATGACGTCCCGGTACAGTACCGCAGCTGCATGATCCATTCCTTCAATTTCTTTTGCAGGATTGGCGGCCTTAGGCTGGTCACGTGCTTCCGCTATACCTGGAGGGACGCAGACGGACAGCAGCAGAACCACAGCGAACACAACACTTGAAACAACACGTAACGTAATACGAACTACCTGACCCCAAATCATGGGACATCCCTCCTCACCTTACTGTATGGCAAGGACACCAGGACTAGAACTGCTTGTATTTTCGATTGCGCACATTCATGGCAAGCCATGCTGCTATGATACTGAAAAGGGTCAGCATATAGGTAAAAGCACGCACTCGCGGTACATCATCTATTAATGTCTTCGGAAGGTACGGATAAATGCTAAATGTATAATCCATTGTATCATTTAGCAGTGTCCACACAGCGGCCAATCCCCAAGCGATCCATTTGCAGGTAAAAAAACGCACGAACAGCAACGCTTCGACGGCCATAGCTGTATGAGAAGCCACCAGCATCCAATCCTGCCATACTATATGCCCCCCCTGTGCGACACCCCAAAAAATAATAGCCGAGGCCCAGATGCCATACTTGACACTTGTGACCACGGCTAGCGCTTCCATAAGCTGACGAATGGCCCTTAAGCTCTTGCGCCGCGGAGGATAAAGCAAAAATAGAATCGAAATCGTAAAAAACAAGCTGGCTGTCGGACTATCAGGCACAAACACAATTTGCCACAGCGGGTGATCGTTTAGTGTATATTCCAGTTGTCCTTTATACCATATATATCCATACACGGTTCCAGCCAGATTACACCAATAAAGCAGCCACAAAAAAGGCCGGCTCGTCAAGAACGACCGGCTCCACCAATAAGACAATGACACGTCCTTCATCCTCCGTTCATACGACAGACCCTTGCAAGCTCCATCCTACCAAGACTATATCATATCCAAGGATATAAGAAAAACGCCGATCGACATACTTTGACGGAAGTCAGACCTTGCTTAGCGAATATTTTGCTTGCGATTATCGAATGGTTCAGCTCCGCTGAAAATTTATAAATTCTATCATATCCAAAAAAACCTGGCCGGCGCTACGGTCAGGTTTTATAAGTATCATCTTGAACTGACGATTGGTTTGAAATGTCTGGCTGAAAGCCTAAAAATCGTTTCAACTCATCGCTTTCAGCTCATCCGTAAGATGACGAAAAGCTACTTCATCTCCGGAGGCCAGCGCCTCATCAATATCCTTGTAGAGCTTTTCACTCCGGTGTTTACGTAATGCCTCGTCCAAAACCATTTCAGCAGACAGGCCCAACATTACCTCATAAGTAACCTTCATTTTATCCATAGGATGCACCTCCAACATGAGTTTAAGAGATCCTATATTCTTTTCCTTTCGCCACATAGCTGAGTGCCGTTCGCGACATTCGCTGCAGATCTGCTTCTGTCAATTCGCGCACCACTTTGGCAGGTGTACCGAGAGAAAGAGTATAGGGTGGTATTTTAGTATTTTCCGTAACGACCGACCCTGCTCCTACTAAAGCATATTCACCGAGCTCCGCTCCGTTGAGTACAATGGCCCCCATACCGATTAAAGTGCCTTTGCCTACTGTACAGCCATGAATAATCGCAGCATGCCCCACCGAGACATCATCCGCCAATACCAGAGGCTGGCCTGTGTTCACATGTCCCACGGCACCATCCTGAATATTGCAGCGTTCACCGATGATGACAGGCGCCAGATCTCCACGCAGTACGGCATTAAACCATATGGAGGAATCCTGGCCGATCGTTACCTTTCCGACAATTTTAGCTCCTTCTGCCACATAGACAGATGAATGGAGCTGCGGTATGTTTCCGTTATAGTGAATCAACATCAGCTTCACCCTCTCATTTTGGGTGAAATTCTATCAACATGCGTACTGCTTGTCAATGGAGCCTTATACCTGAGCCGTTCCGCCCAATGCGGCATTCCCCCGCCAGTTTCAGCCCCCAGGCCGACATCTGTACAGAGGGTCCCGTCGAGTGCTCACCCTGGCGAAGCATGCCCAGATGCAGCATCATTCGGATGATCCTCTGATCAAAAACCGAACGGGGATTATCATAGTAAAACGGCCGGATCAGCGGGCCGATATGCATGAACAGCGATTCCGAGGACGTCCATGGCCTGGCACATTCTCCAATCCAGTAGACTAACGAGAGCAGATTGGGAACAGCCCCTTTATACAACCTTAACCAAAACCTGAATAGCTGTATCATCTCATCCTCAATGGTATGCTCTCTGTGCTCTTCCCCCTTTGCTGTCAGCACAACCCGATCCCCCTTCTCCTCAATGTACCTGGAGTGACGGGCATAATCATATAGCAGTGCCATTCGATCCGGATAAAACTTAAAAGAGGGACCGTATCCGAAACGCCATCCTCCCTTGCCCAGCAGTGGCTCCGGAATATGAAAATGCTCCATCAACTGCTGCTGATTGCGACGGTACCAGGCTCCTTCGGGATTGAGCGGAACCTCATGCTGCTCCACATATTGCAGGAAAAGTCGTAAATCCTCCGCCAGCAGATGTCCTTCTTCCCGATACGATGGCGGTTCACCCACCCGGGTCATTCCGTTCTGGAGATCATGCACCATAACACGGCGGAAGCGCTCCTTCATATCCAGCGGAATTTGGTATAAATACCTCGTACTGTGCGTAGAACCGTTGAACAGCCAACCGCTAGAACGCAGGCGGGTCACGATGTCCCGTGGCCGCTCACCCGAATTTCCGTCCTCCTCAACCGACTGTTTGGCAATCGCAATCAAATCCTCCATACTGAAGTAGGGCCGATCATCAAACAGCAGCGCATTCAAAAACCTTACCTCTGACAATCTCAGCTCCCTGACCTGTGTCTCAAAAAAACTGCTACTGCCAAGCTTTGTCAAAATACCCTGGATCAGCTCATGCTTGGAATTGGGCTTACAGTTACAATCGTAATACACCGCAATTCTATTCAAGTGCATAATATCCGCAAATGTCAGCATATCCGCCAGATTCATTATTCCATCGCCTCGCCACTGGACTGTTATCCGGAAATGATTCTTACCTGTTGTACCCACAGCTTTGACGGAATACCCAGACTCTAAACCTCTTTTTTTGTAAAGGTATAATTTAAAAAACAAAAAGACCACGTTTCTACGCTGGGTAGAAGCTCGTGGTCTTTCTTTATCTTTTAGAGTTACATCCACTTTTTTCCTGCAAATGGTTCGTACAATTATACAAAAGCGGTATCCAATCGGCGTCCTCACGCTGAAGTATGCTCAATGACAAATTTCCGATTCGTTCTGTATATTTTTCCCGATACAGAGCCTTGTACAAATGAGCCAAAAATCCGCCGTGGGAAACGACCAACAGGTGCTTGTCCTGATTTTCTGCCCACATGGCTTCCATAAAAGCCAATGCACGCAGCTGCAGGTCTTCATCGCTCTCCTGACCCAGATCAAGCAAATGCCAGTCGACTCCCCATTTTGCTTCACGTTGGGCTTGCGTCATCCCCTCGACCTGACCATAGGCCCGCTCTCTTAAGCGATCATCTGGCTCCAGTAACGGAAGATGCAGAGCAGAAGCAATGATCTCCCCGGTCTCTTTGGCTCTGGAGAGGCTGCTTGTAATAAGCCCGTCCCAATAATAAGGCTCCCTCTTTAACCGTTCTGCGAGTAATCGTGCCTGCCGGCGTCCTTCCTCATTCAACGGAATATCACTGTGGCCTTGTATTTTACCCACTGCATTCCAGTCTGTCAATCCATGTCTGATCAAACCAATAAGCATGTGTCGTTTCCTCCGCTATTTTGTTATTCAGGCATTGTAATGAATCTGTATCGGAGTCCGACTATGCTGCTAATTTCTAACCTTTCTTGCCCGATGAATCCAGCCCAGAGAAAACAAGGCAAGCGCAAGTGCCGATATGGACAACAAGATCCAGTATTGCGGGTAAGTCGGAACAATATTTGCAACCAGCGGTTCCATAATGCCAGTACTCATATCTTTAATGTGATATTGATATTGTGGAGATGTACTTGTAGTTTTCAGCAATCCTGTCGGTAAAATACCCGTATCCATGACAGGTGCTGCTTGAGGGGAATTTTCCTGAGAGGAGCTTCCATTCCAGTTCAAAAACAAAAAACTGCACAAAAATACGGCCAAAAAACCGGCGATCCATACAGACATATATTTACGGGCTGTCGGGTTCACACGCGCACGTCGATGCTCGCCGGGAACAAGCCACGGGGACTCCTCATAAATCCGATCCATGACCCTGCGATTCATCGCCTCTACCTGTTCATCTGATATTTGAAAAGAAATATCACGGATAGCGGATCGATTTTCTTTTGATAAATTCCACTCGTCTGCTTCCGAACCAAGCTCCGACTCGTCAGACGAGCCTTTGGCCCGTCTGCGTTCCGAGTCCTGTTTCGATACATTTTTGCCTGTAGCGAACAAATCCTCAGCGTCCCTGGATTTCATTGGCTGCTCATCCCTTCGTTTTCCTCATATAGAGGCTCAAAAAAATAAGGCTCCAACTGCGTCTTCACACTGGTTCTTGCCCGGAAAAGCAAAGACTTGACCGCACTGACCGTCTGCCCTAAAATCGTAGCAATCTCCTGATAGTCCAATTGCTCATATTCACGCAAAATCAGCGCAGATCTCTGCTTTTCTGGCAATCTGTTGATTGCTTCACGGACCATCTCTACCTTCTCGCCGCGAAGGACAGCCTGTTCTGGAATCGCATCCGATGGTGCTACCGGAACAAAACCGCTCTCCTCCAATGGAACCTGACCGCTACGGTGCTTACGAAGCTCGCTGAGCACCGTATTGCGTGCAATCGTATATAGCCATGTGGAGAACGATGCATCTACCTCACGGAAAGAATGGAGGCTCCGGTACGCTTTATAAAACGTCTCCGAGCATAAGTCCTCTGCAATCATTTCCAGGTTTGAACTTTTCAGCATATGATAAACAAAGGCTAAAATTTTACGTTGGTGCCGCCTCATTAATTCTGAATAAACCTCAACATTACCTTGTTTGATTTCCTGAATCATCTGGGAATCTGTCATCATCCGAGTGAGACCCTCCTCGCCCATACATGTGCTGTTCTCCCGTCCGATTCTGTCTATATATACCGAACAGGTTCAAGAAAGTTGCGCCCTCTGCGCAAATGATGAAACAGCATCATGAAACATTTGTTATTTTCTTACCTTATGTACTGCCAGCATTAACGGTGCTATCCAACGATATGCATGGTCCCAAATGGACTTACTTATTGTACCACAAAATGGCCCTCAGTAAAAAAGTCTAAAATCCCCATGATTTCCATCCATGACTGCCCAACGCTGGAAATAGATTCAAATATACGACTTTTTAATTGATTTTGAGTCTTTTCAAGTTAAAGCGGACAAGGTCCTATTCACTGATCCGTTCCATTTATGATACATAGCTTGAATAATTAGTAAAAAGAAAACGCTTTAAAAAAGATTGACAAAATGAAAACGGATACATATAATAAAAGTACAGTATGGTTTCTCTCCACTCCTATCCTACTCAGCTACTTCACAAAAGTAGCTACCATCCGTGGCCTTTGCCCGGATGGTCTTTTTTTGTTTTCAATTACTCCTCTTTGGCTATTCAGTTGCCCCACATGTGGTGATAAACTCCAACTTTCAATAATTCACCAATTATTTGATTATTCTATTAAAACACAATATTATATAATAAATTTTTTCAATAGTAGGAGGCAAGAAATGAATAATAAGTGGAACAAAGCAATATATAAGATTTGGTCTCCATTTTATGATAAGTTTTTCAATTCAGGCAGCTTTCTCAATTCTAGAAAGATCATATTTCAAGAAAAGTCATTCCATAGCGCGCAAAAAATACTTTTTGTAGGTGTAGGAACTGGAGCAGATTTAGAATTGATAAATCACCACGGGCTGGATATTACCGCCATAGATTATTCAACTGAAATGCTTAACAAAGCAAAAAAGAAATTTGCCAATACCTCCATACAATTTTTAGAAATGGATGCTCAACAAATGAATTTTATGGATGAGCAATTTGATATAGTAGCAGGAAGTCTAATTCTCTCGGTAGTACCTGACGCAAATAAATGCTTCGATGAAATGGTGCGAGTTTTGAAAAAAGACGGGGAACTTATCATATTCGATAAGTTTTCTCCTAAAGGAAAAGAGCCCTCATTATTTAAAAAAACGATAAGGCCCGTTATTAAGGTGTTAGGAACCGATATAGGGTTGAATTTTGAAGAACTGTATGAAAAACAAAAACTAAAATTGCGGATCAAAGAGGATGTACCTATAATGTTCAACGGTATGTACAGAAAGATAGTCATAACTAAATAGTGCATAGAATGATTCGACTTTGAATCTGGAGAAGCAAAGCGTTCGCCTTCGCCTGCGGATTTTCCCTTTTGAGCATATATTCAGAAAATCCGCAGGCAACAGCGATCGTAAGGTCAAATGAATCGCGGAGCGGCCTCCTTAACGGACACCCACTTTCCCGATGCCTTACACTACCACTTTATAGCCTATCGAATCAAGCAGGGTCTTGGCACGTTCCCAATCCCGCTCCTGACGGAAGGAAAGCCGCATAATGCCTGGAACATCCTCCCGGCTTTCGATAATTTGCATATTGCTCAGGTTCACGCTGTGGTTCCCCAGTTCCATCGCAATGCGTCCAATAATCCCCGGGGTATCCGGTACATCAATATACAGGTCAAACGTAGAGACGATGACTCCTTTGCGACGCTCTGGCAGCTCACTGCGGAAATTTCCAGCCATCAAAAACTCATCAGTGATTCCCTCACCGTCTCGTGTTCGCAATAAATGAGTAAAACGCTCAATCTGCCCGTTCCATTCTTCCAGCAAGTCCAGTATAACTTCACGATTGCTCAGCAAAATGTCGCGCCACACAATCGGATCACTGGAGGCGATCCGGGTAATATCACGGAATCCGCCCGCAGCCAATGTACGATACAATGGATTTTCATCATTGTGCTTTCGCACCTGATTCACCAGCGCCACTGCAATAATGTGCGGCAGATGGCTGATCGCTCCGACAATATCATCATGCATGTCAGGTTCAACGCGGACAACCTGTGCCCCTGTATATTTCAACAGCTGTTCCAGCGAGCGGCATGCTTTCTCTGGCACACCCTCTGCCGGAGAAAGCACATAATACGCATTCTCAAACAGCAACGCAGAAGCCGCCTTCACGCCGGAACGCTCCGAGCCAGCCATTGGATGGCCGCCGATAAAATAAGCGTTGTGTAAAGAAATCTCGGATGCTTTTTTGGCAATGGGCGATTTGGTGCTGCCTACATCGGTAATAATACAGCCCGGATTGAGCGGCAGCTTGCTTAACAGCTCCAGATAGTGCTCCAGTAAACCAACAGGTACGCATAAAAAAATAAAATCGGCATCCTCTGCCGCCTCTTCAACCGAAACCGTTGCGGTATCCACGACACCACGGCTTAACATCGGCTCCATCAGTTCAGGAAGATGAGCATGACCGACAACGGTAATGCCCGGCTTCCCTTTAAAGCAAAGCGCGAGGGACCCGCCAATCAGCCCCACACCAAAAATAGCTATCTTCATTCATTATCATATCCTATCTGCGGAAATTATAGGCCTACATCCGCCGCTTCCGCCCTCGGGATCTGTTCCAGCGCACGGATAAACAACTCATTTTGCGGCTGAGACCCAACCGACACCCTGATATATGTCGGATATTTATGATGACCAGCGCGAATGATCACACCTTTGCGAAGCAGTTCTTCAAACACTTCACTGGAAGGACGACGCACATCCAGCATGATAAAATTGCCATGTGCCGGAAAAAACTTCAGTCCAAGGCGCTTAAACTCAGTTTGCAAATAAGCTCTACCCTCTTCGTTGCGCTCCCGACATTCACGAACAAACTCCTGATCCTCTAACGCCGCAATCGCCGCAGCCTGTGCCACCCGTGAAGTATTGAACGGCTCACGGACCTGATTGATCAAGCGAATGGTTGACTTAGTTGCCATACCGTATCCGATACGCAGCGAAGCCAAACCATAGATTTTGGAGAACGTACGCAGCACAACCAGATTCTCATACGCTGACAATAAACGAATACCGTCCGGATACGAGCGATCCGTCACAAACTCGGCATATGCCTCATCCAGCACGACCATCACATGCTTTGGTACTTGATTCAAAAATGCAATCAAATCAGCCTCAGATACAATCGTGCCTGTCGGGTTATTCGGATTGCAAATCCAGATGATTTTCGTGCGGTCATTGATTTGAGCCAGCATTGCATCCAAATCATGCACACCATCGCGCAATGGCACCTCAACAGCAACCGCGCCCTCAATTTCCACGTTGCTTTTGTATACGGAAAATGTCTGATCGGCCATGATGCTTTCTTCCCCGGGCAGGAGAAACGCACGTGTAATCAACGCAATAATTTCATCAGAGCCGCAGCCGTAAATAAACTGATCCTCATTCAAGCCCGTCTGTTTGGCCAGCGCCTGCGTCAAAGCTACCGCACTGCCGTCAGGATAGATGCTAATGTTAGTAAACTCCTGCTGAATGGCCTGCAATACTTTGGGAGAACTGCCATACGGATTTTCATTCGATGCGAGCTTGATCACTTCATCAAGCCCCAGCTCGCGTTTTACATCTTCAATCGGTTTGCCTGGCTGATATACCGGCAAATGTACAATATGCGGTTTAGGCTGCATGCCCCTACCTCCTCTATCCAATCAGAACTAAACTACTTTCTATATGACTCCAATTATGGCTTTAATTGTGCCACAAAATCACGAATTTGCAAAAGCCCTTCTTCTCTGCGCGCAGAATTCTCCAATAGCGGAATGGCTTCCTCCACCTGACGCACAATGGCGCTGCCGACTACAACTCCATCACAAATGTCGGAAAACCGGACGACCTGCTCGCGATTCGAAATTCCAAAACCGATCGCTACCGGAATGCCGGTATGGCGTTTGACCTGCGAAATGAAGTCCTCTATCCCTTCATAAAAGGAAGCTCTCTCCCCGGTTACACCAAGCGAGGATACACAGTATACAAATCCGCGGGCATGGCGGACAATCCGCTCAATCCGCAGCTCAGAAGTTGGTGCCACCAGCGGGATGAGATGCACTCCTGCCTCTGCCGCCCTCACTCCCAGTTCCTCCGCTTCCTCAAGCGGAAGGTCCGGAATAATCAGACCGCTGATACCGTGCTGCTGCAGGCCAGCAAAAAAAGCATCCATCCCCATCTGCAGTACAGGATTGTAATACGTAAACAAAATAAAAGGCAGGCTTGAACCTGCCGCCCTCGCCAGAGAAGCCGTCTCCATACAAGTGCGGATCGAGATTTGCCGTTTGAGCGCACGCTCAGATGCGCGCTGAATTACAGGGCCGTCAGCCAGCGGGTCGGAATACGGGACGCCCAGCTCCAATATGTCGGCCCCAGCCGACTCCAGCTGGCGGATAATTGCTATCGTGGTATCCACATCGGGGTCGCCCACCGTCAGAAAAGGAATTAATGCCGTTTTGCCTTCATTTTTAAGGCGCTCAAACGCCTGATCAATTAAATTCATGACGGATTTCCTCCCAGATACTTGATAATGGAATCCACGTCTTTGTCCCCGCGCCCGGACAAACAGATCACGATCATATCATCTGCCGTCAGTGCAGGTGCAAGCTTGACGACCTGTGCAACGGCATGTGCCGACTCTAATGCAGGAAGTATGCCTTCTGTGCGGCAGAGAAGCTGTAGTGCATCGAGCGCTTCCTGATCTGTGATCGGGACATATTGGGCCCGCTCGATATCTTTGAGATACGAATGCTCCGGCCCAACACCCGGATAATCCAGTCCGGCCGAAATCGAATGCGCAGGCTGCACTTGTCCGAATTCATCCTGAAGCAGATAGCTCATGGAACCCTGGAAAACCCCTTTGGTTCCCTTGCTCATCGTTGCCGCATGGAATTCGGTTTCTACGCCTTTGCCAGCAGCCTCTACACCGATCAAGGCAACCCCCTGATCCTCAATAAAAGGGTAGAACATGCCGATGGCATTGCTTCCGCCACCGATCGCAGCCACGACGACATTCGGAAGTCTACCTTCCTTTTCCAAAATCTGACGGCGCGTTTCATCGCCAATCACACGCTGGAAGTCGCGCACCATCATCGGATATGGATGCGGGCCAACAGCCGAGCCCAAAATATAAAACGTATCATGAACATGGCTCACCCAGTAACGAAGGGCTTCATTTCCGGCATCCTTGAGTGTACGTGTACCCGATGTCACCGGAACGACCTCTGCCCCCAACAGCTGCATCCGAAATACGTTTAGCTGCTGGCGGACCGTATCCTCTTCCCCCATGAACACCTTGCATTCCAGTCCGAGCAGCGCCGCTACCGTCGCTGTCGCGACACCATGCTGTCCTGCACCTGTTTCGGCAATGACCTTCTGTTTGCCCATACGCTTTGCCAGCAAGCCTTGTGCCAATGCATTATTGATTTTGTGGGCACCAGTATGATTCAAATCTTCGCGTTTCAAATAAATTTTAGCCTCGCCCAAATGCTTGCTCAAACGCTCTGCATAATAAAGCGGAGTTTCCCGGCCGGAATAATCCTTTAGCAGTTCGTTCAGCTCTGCTTTAAATTCCGGATCATCCGCATACTTCCGGTAGGATTCCTCTAATTCAATAAGTGCGTTCATCAGCGTTTCCGGTACGAAACGCCCGCCAAATGTCCCAAAACGTCCGTTATTATCAGGTAATTGTGTCATGCCCGCTTCACCCTTTCTACGAATGCCGTGATTTTTGAAATGTCCTTGACTCCATTTGTCTCTACGCCGCTGGATACATCCACCCCTTCAGGATGGTACTCGATAACCAGCTTTTCAACATTTTCAGCAGTCAGTCCACCGGCTACAAACAAAGGAATTCCATGTTGGCGGGTCCGAGCCAGGTAGGCCGGAATTCGAGCCCACGCGAACGTTTTACCGGAGCCGCCGACATACACAGGGTCATATGTATCCAGCAGCAGTGCGTCAATCGTTCCGAAATAGGCCTCCAGTTCGTCCACCGGGCGTTCCATCAGTCCCTTCATCATCTGTTGTTGACCGTCTACAGACCATGCCTTGAATACCTGTACGCCAAAACGCTCCCTGATCTCGCTGCAGCGCTGCGGGCTTTCCTGTCCATGCAGCTGAATGACATCCAGTGGAGCCTGCCTCATCACATCAATTAATCGTTCATCATCAGGGTTCACAAATACGCCTACGCTGCGCGGTCTGCTGCCCGGGGCCCATTCATCCAACACGCGGAGCAGCTCTCCAGCCTGCGCACCATCAATGCGGCGCTTACTGCCGTCAAACACAAAACCTATATAATCGGCCGGTAAGTTTATCATAGATTTTAGCACTTCAACGCTTTGAAGTCCACAAATTTTTATGCCCGTTTTATTCATGCCGTAACCCCGTTCATTAAGTCCGCTACCGCTTGGCCCACATCATCCTTACGCATCAGGTGCTCTCCTACCAGGATACCGTGTGCGCCTACCGAGTGCAGGTATATTACATCCTCCGGCCCGCCTATGCCGCTTTCACTAATGAACGTAACTTCTTTGGGAACCAGTGCAATCAGCTCTTCCGTCGTTTGGAGGCGGGTCTCGAACGTTCGCAAATTGCGATTGTTGACCCCAATCAAGGTTGCTGTGCCCAAATCCAGTACCCCTTTCAGCTCCTCACTGTCATGCACCTCCACCAGTGCGTCCAGTCCTAGGTCCCTGGCGATCTGTAAAAACGATCCCAAAACACGCGGCTCCAGTATAGCCGCAATCAGCAGCACCGCATCGCCTCCCAGCAGACGTGCTTCATAAATTTGCCGTTCATCGATGATAAAATCCTTTCGCAGCAGCGGAATGTTCACCTGCTCACGAATTTGCTGCAAATATTCGGGACTGCCCTGAAAATACGTCACATCCGTCAGTACCGAAATGCAATCGGCTCCTGCCTGCTCATAGGCTCGCGCAATGTCCACCGGATGGAAATCCGGTCGAATCAGTCCCTTAGACGGAGAAGCCTTCTTCACCTCAGCGATCAGCCCGAGCGGACGGTTGCGGCGTACAGCTATCGCATCCTCAAATCCTCTAGTCGCAGGTAGATTGGCAATGAGCCGCTGCGCTTCACTAATATTAAAGTGCTCCTTGAGCTGCTCCACTTCCTGACGCTTCGTCACCACAATTTGATCAAGATACATATTGATATCCTCCCGTCGCTTGTATTAATTGATCCAGCTTGGAAAGTGCCAAGCCAGAGTCTATAGCTTCTGCCGCCCGTGCTACTCCGTCCGTCAAGCTGGCTGCTACGCCGGCAACATAAATGCACGCACCAGCATTCGCCAGTACGACATCCCGGTAAGCTCCACGCTCTCCGTTCAGAATACGCCGTATAATGTCGGCGTTAACCTGAGCATCACCGCCCAGCACCTGATCGAGACGATGGATCTGCAAGCCCAGATCCGACGGCTGGAGCTCAAACGTGTGAACCTTGCCGTCCTTCAGCTCGGAGACTCGCGTCGGAGCCGAAATACTGATTTCATCCAGTCCGTCCAGACTGCTGACAACCATGGCTCGTTTGGAGCCGAGACGATTCAGCACCTCGGCAATCACTTCCGTTTTCCCGGCGTCGTAAATGCCCAGCAGCTGTCGATCCGCTCTAGCCGGGTTCGTCAACGGCCCCAGCATATTGAACACCGTCCGCACCCCAAGCTCGCGGCGCGGGACGGCGGCATGCTTCATCGACGGGTGGTATAGCTGCGCGAACAAAAAGCAGATGCCGATCCGGTCCAGACATGACCAGGCCTGGTCACTCGTCAGGTGAATGTTGACTCCGAGTGCCTCCAGCACATCTGCACTCCCGGCACGGCCGCTTGCCGAACGGTTGCCGTGCTTCGCCACCCGCACAGATGCCGAAGCAGCGATGATCGCAGATATGGTAGAGATATTAAACTTGTGAATCCCCGAGCCACCGGTCCCGCATGTGTCCAGCAGACGAGTCTCCCCTTCTTCAGCATGCACGGGACTGTCGTAACCGCGCATAGCCTCGGCAAAGCCGGTGATTTCGTCGACCGTCTCCCCTTTGATGCGAAGGGCCGTCAGCAGCCCGCCAATCTGCGCCTGTGTGGCACTGCCGCTCATAATCAGTTCCATTACGCTGCGGGCCTCCACACGCGAGAGATGCTGTCCCTTAATAACCCGGCTTATTCCCGCTTGCATCGTGTTATGTCCTTCCATCGTCCTCTCCTCCTCTAAATCAGATTTTTGTCTATTCTGGCTCCCGCCAAGCAGTTTTACTTGCCCGATGCCTGCTTAGGGAGTGTACAAGTAATCTTGGTTGATGACGCTATTGTAGGGCTGTGTCGTTGCCGGGAACATTGCTTCCGCCGTGCGAATGGCTTTCAGCAATGCCTTGGCCTTGTTCACCGTCTCCTGATACTCGCTTTCGGGAACCGAGTCCCATACAATCCCCGCACCGGCCTGAACATAGGCCCGGTTCTTTTTGAACACGATTGTACGAATCGTAATACAAGCATCCATATTGCCCGAAAATCCCAAATATCCGATAGCTCCTGCATAAGGTCCGCGCGCCTCCCGCTCCAGCTCGGCAATAATCTCCATCGCACGCAGCTTCGGAGCCCCCGATACGGTGCCCGCCGGCAAGCAAGACAGGAAAGCATCAAAGAAATCTTTATCCTCACGCAGTTGACCCGACACGTTGGACACAATGTGCATGACATGGGAATAGCGTTCGATCTCCATAAACGTATCGCATTTGACCGTACCAAACTGGGATACACGGCCCAGATCATTTCTTCCCAAATCGACCAGCATCAGATGCTCGGCACGTTCTTTTTCATCCTTCAGCAATTCTTCGGCAAGCGCTGCATCCTCTGCCTCCGTTGCACCGCGCGGCCTCGTCCCTGCAATAGGGCGGGTTTCTACCCGATGGTTTTCTACCTTGACGAGCGCCTCCGGCGAAGTACCTACAATGATCTCGTCATCCATTTTCAAATAATACATGTATGGCGACGGGTTCATCGTGCGCAGTACGCGGTATACCTGGAGTGGAGAAGCCTCAGTATCAATGTGAAAACGCTGGGACAACACCACCTGGAAAATATCTCCTGAGCGAATATATTCCTTCGCCTGCTCCACATTTGCGATAAACTGTTCCTTCGTCACATTGGATTGAATCTCGCCCAGCTCTACATCATCCGGAATGAAAGCCGATCCCGTTCTTTCTGGAGGTGCCTGCTTGCGCAAATTTTGCGCTGTTTCTTCCAGCTTGCGTTCCACCTCAGCATAGGCCGCCCGAATGTCCTCATCGCGGAACCCTTCGCCTACATGAACATTGCCAACCAGCAAAATCTGCTGCTTCACATGATCAAAAACAATCACCTGATCGCAAAACATAAAACGAATATCATCCATATTCAGGTCATCGACCGAATGCTCCGGCAGCCTTTCATAGTACTGAAGCAGATCATATCCAAAAAATCCGATCGCTCCGCCTGTAAACGGAGGCATTTCTTTCAGTTTGGGACTGCGGTATTTGCGAAGCAGCGCCTTGAGCGCTTCAAGCGGCTTGTCGTTTAATATGTGCCGCTTGCCATGCTGCTCCATAATCAAACGGCCTTTTTTACCCGACACCATCAGAAAAGGGTCCGTTCCGATGAAGGAATAGCGGGCCCACTGCGCGCCCCCCTCTACACTCTCCAGCAGAAAGGCTCGATTCCGCTCCGCATACCGACGAAAAATCCGAATCGGCGTCTCCATATCGGCCAGCACTTTTTTGTACACAGGAATCAGGTTAAATTCATTCGCCATCGTTATCACTTGCTCCACATGCGGCGTTAACATGAGATCACTTCCTTTCCAATTTGGCGCAGACCCAAAGGAGAGAATACAAAAAAGCCTCTACCTGGAAGGTAGAGGCTGTCAGTTTATTGAAATTATAAGAATGCGACCATATGTAAAAAGATTACAACAAACGGGCAAAGTATACACTTATCCCTCTGCATGAACCTCAGGCTAACTCAAATAAGCTCCGCTGTCGAAGATAAATCTTTTCATGACACCAGCTCACTTGTCGCCGTCGGTCTCTGTAATCTCATATGGAATTGGCTCGGACTGCACTCTTCTCATCTCAACTGGCTCTGGCTAACTCTACTCAACTCTGCTACACACACTATATCTCATCAGATGTTACTTTGGCAACCAGCAACTTAAAAAAAGGGCAGTACTACCCTTTGGAAGCCAGGTCCGGTCTTAGCGCCTGCGCTCCGTTCAAATATACATGCTTGATTTCCCGTTGGGATTTATGGGTGTTCACCTGTACCATCAAACGGATACATTTGGGCAAGCTGCCTGCAACAGGAATTTCCAATGCACACATCAGCGGAACCATATCCCATCCGTCAAGCTGGCGGATCGCCTTGGCCGGGAATGCAGCATCCAGGTCATGAGTGACCGTAATCCAGACATTGCTAATGTCCTCAGGCTGAATTTCGTTGTAGGATACGATCTCATCCAACAGTTGGCTGGTCGCTTCCAAAATTTCGTTTTCTTCATTATTCGCTACGGTCGTCGCTCCACGAATTCCACGATTGTACATCTTTACGCCTCCTCTTTTAACTGTTCAATGACTTGCCTTATGTCAGAGATGGGAATATCCTTTACAACCTCCACGTATCCGATACTGCGCGGGACTACAAAAGTAATGCTGCCTTCTTTAAACTTTTTGTCATGCATCATCGCCTCCAGCAGCCGATCCGTATCCAGATGTGCTGGAAGGGAGGTCGGCAGCCGCAGTGAAGACAGCATATCTCTGGTTTCTTCTACCAAAGAGGGGGCTGCCCCTAGCTTCACACCTAAAAGCGCAGAGCCGACCATCCCAATCGAAATCGCTTCTCCGTGTAAAAATTCACCGTATCCTGCGATTGCTTCAATCGCATGACCAATCGTATGACCGAGATTTAAAATAGCGCGCAAATCATTTTCCCGTTCATCGCGTGAGACCACTTCGGCTTTTACAGAACAACCCTTCTTCAGCCCGTACTCCAGAGCTGCCGGGTCTAGCGCCAGCAAATCTACCGCATGATCATGGCACCAATGGGCAAAATCAGCATCCCAGATCAAACCATGCTTGATCATTTCAGCCAGCCCGGCGGATACCTCGCGCGGAGGCAATGTAGACAACGTATCTACGTCATACAGCACGAGTTCCGGCTGATGAAAGGCCCCAATCATATTTTTGGCCAAAGGATGATTGATGCCAACCTTGCCACCCACGCTGCTATCATGGGCAAGGATCGTGGTAGGAATCTGGACAAACTTGACGCCTCTCATAAACGAGGCTGCCACAAAACCGGCCAGGTCGCCCACTACACCACCGCCAAGTGCGATAACGGCAGAATGGCGATCCAATCCACCCTTGATGGCTGCTGTTATGACCTGCTCAAATACAGCCAGCGATTTGGACGTTTCACCCGGCTTGACCACAAAAGATACTGTCTTGTATCCCGATTCCTGTAGACTGTTCTCCAATGTCGCCAGGTAGAGTTTCGCTGTATGCTCGTCAGAAACAATCAACAATGGACTTCTGGACGTTACTGCCCGTTCCTTCAAAAGCGCTCCGGCCCGGTGCAGCAATCCACGCCCGATATGAATGGGATAGGAACGCTCTCCAAGTTGTACCGTCAGCGTACTCATCTTAATACCGACCCAGTTGTTCTTCGTAGGATGCTATATTCGCACGGATCTCTTCAATCGAATCCCCGCCGAATTTTTCAAGCAAAGCCTTCGCGATTTCCCAGGCTACAACATGCTCCATAACCACACTTGCCGCCGGTACTGCACATGCATCCGAACGCTCAACCTGTGCAGTGAACGATTCCTTGGTATCAATGTCAACGCTTTGCAGCGGTTTATACAAAGTCGGAATCGGCTTCATGACACCACGAACGACAACAGGCATTCCATTGGTCATGCCACCCTCAAAACCACCCAAACGATTGGTCCGACGGTAATATCCACGTTCCTCATCATACAGAATCTCATCATGCACCTGTGAACCGCGCAGTTCTCCCGCTTCAAAGCCGATACCGATTTCCACGCCTTTAAAAGCATTAATCGACATGACTCCCTGAGCAATGCGCGCATCCAGCTTCCGGTCATACTGTACATGACTGCCCAGACCAATCGGGACACCTTCCACGATACATTCCACTACCCCGCCGACCGAATCGCCTTCCTGCTTGATCAGGTCAATGTACGCTTCCATTTTCTTTTCGGTTTCCGGATCGGTCACTCTTACCGAAGAGGCTTCCGTCACGGCAATCAGCTCATCAATCGGCAAATCACGGTAAGGAGCCTCGATTTCCCCAATGCGGATGACCTGACCAGCCACCTTGATTCCGAACTCGGCTAGCAATTGACGGGCCAAACCGCCACATGCGACACGAATCGCAGTTTCACGTGCACTGGAGCGCTCCAGTACGTTGCGAAGGTCCTTCAGGTTGTATTTCAATCCCCCGTTCAAGTCAGCATGCCCCGGGCGCGGACGGTGAACGCGGCGCTTTTCTTCGTCACTGCCTTCGATCGGCTCAATATTCATAATGTTCTGCCAGTGTTTCCAATCTTTATTTTCCACTACGAGAGCAATGGGGGCACCCGTGGTATAACCGTGACGCACGCCTCCGACAATGCTGGCCGTATCCTTTTCAATCTGCATGCGCCGACCCCGTCCATACCCTTTCTGACGACGGTGCAGCTGAAAATTCAGCTCCTCAAAATCCAATTTCAAGTTGCTCGGCATACCCTCTACAATTGCAGTTAGCTGGGGACCATGCGTTTCCCCCGCGGTTAAATAACGTAAACTCATGACGCGTTCCCCCTTTAAACTGTTAAACTGTGCATCGCTAAAATCTTTAACTGTGCTTCATTATAGTATACGCACCTTTCTTTGACAAGAAAAGCCACCGGGATGCAAATAAACAAAACACGCCCCTCAGACAAAGCCAAGGGACGTGCGTTTCCGATCAGCAGGCCATTCACATGCTATGTCTGACCTATGCTTTTTTGCGGTAAAAAAAGGTTTCCGTTGATTCCAGATCATATTGGTTGGGAGAAAAAATTTGCTCTGTACTTCCCACAAACAGTACACCGCCAGGACGAAGACTGGCTGCAAACTTCTGGTACAGCTTATGCTTGGCCTCTTCAGTGAAATAAATCATAACATTGCGGCAGATAATGAGGTCATAGTTATCTTCAAACCGATCCAGCAGCAAATTTTGTTTTTGAAATTTTACAGCCTGTTTCAGCCGGTCATCCACCCGGAACATCGCACCATCCGGCTTAAAATATTTGCTAGCCACCTGCTCAGGCACATCCTTGAGCGAGCGCTCCAAATATCTGCCCTCCTTGGCTTTAGCCAATGCGCCATCATCGATGTCCGTAGCCGTAATCGAGCAATTTCCCAAGATCTCTTTGCCGTCGAGAATCATCGCCAAACTGTAAGGCTCCTCGCCAGTCGAGCAAGCCGCACTCCACAGCTTGAGCTTCTGCTTGCCTGCAAGCAGCTGCGGCAGAATCGTATCCCGCAGCACTTCCCAACGATTAGGATTGCGCCAAAATTCAGAAACATTGATCGTCATGCGATCCAGAAACTCATAGAACAGAGGTTTTTCCCTCATCATGGCATCATAAAAAGAAACAAAACTGGGAAACCCGTTTTTATTGCGAAGTGTCGTTAACCGCCTTTTCATCTGTGCTTCTTTATATTGTGCAAGATCAATACCTGTGCTGTCCTTGATTTTGCGGATAAACGCCGTGTAATCGGGGTCCGTCTGACCCAGTTCCATATCTGTCATGCTACCATCCTTCTTCAACGAGATTAGACTTACACCCAGGTCGATATGCTTTTCTCATACCGAACCAGCTCTTCTGGGATGAAAAAATTCGCAATCTCACGTTCCGCACTCTCCAATGAATCCGAACCGTGTATGAGGTTAAACGGCGTATGTGCAGCAAAGTCTCCCCGGATCGTGCCCGGCTGAGCCTCTGTTACTTGAGTTTTGCCAATCAACAGGCGGGAAAGCGTAACGATATTGTCCCCTTCCCAAACCATGGCAAATACAGGACCTGATGTGATAAAACCTACAAGCTCTTCAAAAAAGGGCTTGCCCGCATGCTCTGCATAATGCCGCTGCGCCTGTTCTCTAGATACCTGTACGAGCTTGCCAGCCGTCATTTTGAAGCCTTTGTCTTCCAGGCGGCTGATAATGCGTCCAATCAGTCCGCGTTGCACTCCATCCGGTTTAACCATCAAAAACGTGCGATCCATCGGCTCACTCCCAATTCAATCTTAATGTATTTATACAGCAACAATCTGTATTGTAACAGAAAGCATGGAAACGGTTAAAGAATTTTTTCACAGCTAGCTCAAAACACAACTTTAGTAGGAGCGGCGTGTCACAAAATGAGCGATATCGCGGAGCGTCTTTTTCGTTTTGACATCTGGCAGTAAGTCCAGCGCCTTTAGCGCTTTCTTAATATATCGGTCAGCAAGAATTTCCGCTTTAGCGATTCCTTCACTTTTTTTGATCATATCCACCGCTTTACGGGCATCTCCTTGCCCATCCCCGTCCTGGATGCGACCGATTTCAGCCAGCAGATCATCGCGCAGCTCAGGCTGCTTGAGCGCATAAATTACCGGAAGCGTAATATTGCCCTGTCTCATATCGCTGCCTGGCGGCTTGCCCAGCTTTTTTTCGGTGCCGCAAAGATCGAGCAGGTCATCCTGAATTTGAAAAGCCATACCTGCGTTATAGCCAAAGCTGTACAGCAGGGAATTGATTTTTCCCCTGGCTCCCGCAGCCATAGCGCCCAACTGACAGCTAACCGCAATCAGCAATGCTGTTTTGCGGCGTATGCGCAGCAAATAATTACGCACACTTTGATCCACATTAAAAAAATCGCGGATTTGTTCCATTTCACCAATAGACATCTGCACCAGTGCCTTGGACAGTACCCGGTGAATGTCGGGACTTGGCAATTCGGCAACCATTGACAGTGCACGTGCATATATGTAGTCTCCCGTGTACATCGCCACCCGATTGTCCCATTTGGACTTCACGGTGGGCTGGCCACGTCTCATTTCAGCATCGTCAATCACGTCATCGTGAACGAGCGAAGCTGAATGAATCAATTCGAGTGGTACCGCTATGCGTTTGAGCTTGTTCAGGTCATATTCTCCGAACTTCCCTCCCAGCAAAACAAATACCGGACGCAAACGCTTGCCTCCCGCTTTGAGCAGATGGAGCGACGTATCATTAATTAACGGCTCCTTGCTGTCGATGCTGCGGTACAGCTCTTCCTCTATGAAGTTCATATCCTTTTTTAATAAACCGAACAAATCCAATCGTTTCATTCCTTCACCCGTGTCAGCGTATTGTCACTCCAGAGAAGCGGCTTCACTCGTCGATCAAGCAGCCCCAGTTCATGCGCATACTGAAAATAAAGCTCTAAGCCTCTTTGTTCTTTCTCTCCAAAATCATAACATAGATTGGTGAAGTAGCGCTCCCAATAATCTGGCAGACCGCCAATTTCGCTGCAAGCCTCAGAGACAACAGGCGTCAGGTCAGCCAAGCTGCGCTGCTTGCTTGCACAGAACGCAGCTGTAATTTCAGCCACTGCATCCGGGTTCTGAGCAGCAACGGCGCGACGGACAGCCCATACGGCAAAGGTCATGCTATACCCCGTCCAGCGTTTCCACTCTTCGCCAAGATCGGTTACATACAGACCTTCTTGCCGCCAGGAGGCCTTGATTGCGTGATCTCCAATCAGCAGCCCTGCATCTGCCTGTTCCAGCATCAGGTCCAAATCCGGTTCACAGTCAAAATAAGATGGCTGTCCTTCCCACGCCTTTTGCATCAGAATTTTTAACAAATTCACGGATGTAGCAGACGTATTCGTCAATGCAATCGTTCCGTTTTTGATCTCATCCAGCGGCTTGTGTGAAAATAGTAAAATGGATTGCACAGGACCGTCCGCACTGACGGATAAGTCCGGCAGCAACAGCATCTCCTCAGAGCCTGATGCATACGCAAAGGACGACATCGCGCTGACATCCAGGCTCCCGTTCAGCATGCCGCGATTCAATTCAGCCGGAACTTTAGAGATCATCTCTACCGGGTGGACAAGCTCTGAAGGATTAAAATAATGAAAAATGGGCCAAGCATTCGTATATTTAATTTTTCCGATTGTGATTGTCTCGGTGTCCGGTGTTGACATCGGAATCCCCCCATCTCGTAAACAGTTGATGTTCAACACGCAAGCTATCTAACACTTTGCCTACGAGGAACAATACAATATCATCCAGCGTCTGCGGATGAAAGTAAAAGGCCGGCATGGCCGGAATCATTTTGACGCCAAGCCTCGCCAGCTTGAGCATATTTTCCAGATGAATGGCATGAAGCGGTGTTTCACGAGGCACGAGGATCAGCGGACGGCCTTCCTTCATCATGACGTCCGCTGCACGCGCCATCAAATTATCGGACGAACCTTGGGCTAACGCAGACAACGTTCCCATGGAGCATGGCATAATAATCATCGCATCCACCAGATAGGAGCCGCTTGCGATCGAAGCCCCGATATCTGTGAATGGGTGGTATACAAGAGAACCGGGACGGCCTCCGAATTGTTCATTCAAAGCCCCCTCCCGGTCAGTCACGTTCCAGCCCAATTCCTCTTTCAGTACCCGCCAGCCGGCATTGGAAACAATCAGGTGAACTGTATAATGCATGTCCAACAATGTTTCAACCAGCCGTACACCATAGATGCTTCCGCTCGCGCCTGTAATGCCGATAACAATCCGTTTGCCTTGATGACTGCTCTCCTGATTCAGATTCATTAGTATTAACGCACCACCAAATCAACCAATGTAAACACAAATACGACAATGCTAAGCGCACCGTTCATCGTAAAGAACGCCGTCTGTAAACGACTCAGATCTTTTGGAGATACAATATAATGCTCATAAAATAAAATAATGTACGAAATCAGCATGCCCGCCAGATACCACCAGCTTAAATCTGCAATAAAGAACAGGGCAATAAATCCGACTGCCGTCATTACGTGAAATGCGCGGGCAATGTTGAGTGCACCGGCTACTCCAAAGCGGGCAGGGATGGAATAAACCCCCTCGCGCTGATCGAAATCAACGTCCTGACAAGCATAAATCACATCAAAGCCTGCCGTCCAAAATGCAATGGTGAGGTACAACACTATCGAGATCCAATCGATCTGTCCTGTTACCGCAACCCACGCACCCAGCGGCGCTAAACCAATCGTTAGCCCCAGTACAATATGGCAAAGCCAGGTGAAACGTTTGGTATAAGAATAAAAAACAAGCATAAAAAAGGCCAGCGGGAACAGCTTGAACGCCAGCGGACTTAATTTGAATGATGCCCAGAATAATAACAACAAGCTGACGATAATGAAGACAATCACTTCGCTTGATTTGAGCAGTCCTGCCGGAATAGCTCTTCCTGCTGTACGCGGATTTTTCCCGTCAATTACCCGGTCAATCATGCGATTAAAGCCAAAGGCCGCACTACGTGCGCCAACCATAGCCAGCAAAATCCAGCCCACCTGCGGCCAAGAAGGGAGGCCGCCTGTGACAACAACCGACCCCAATACAGCTCCCATAAATGCAAATGGGAGCGCAAATAATGTATGTTCAATTTTAATCATTTCCAGAAAAATTGCAATTTTCTTAAACATGCTGACTCTCCTTGATTCCAATATGTAATGCCGCGATGCCTCCGGTGAGAGAATAAGCCTGTACATCTTTTAGTCCGGTTTCACGGAAGATGTCAGCCAGCTCATCTCTTCCCGGAAAAAGCGCCAACGAATCAGGGAGCCATTTGTATTGCTCATAATGTTTGGCGAACAATTTGCCGAGCATGGGCAAGATGTGTTGAAAATATGTGTAATAAATCCCCTTGAACGGCTGCCAGGTAGGCTTGGACAGGTCCAAGCATAAGATTTGCCCGCCAGGTTTGACAACTCGCTGCATTTCCTGCAGCACACGGCGCAGATCCGGCACATTGCGCAGACCAAAACCAATCGTCGCATAATCAAATGAATTGTCTGCAAAAGGCAGGTCCATCGCATTGCCCTGAACAAGCTTGATTTGCTTTTCACGACCCTCTGCTTTAATCTTGCGCTCGCCTACATTAAGCATGTTCTGACTAAAGTCCAGTCCTATGATGTGACCCGTTTCACTTGCATGCGCCATCGCAAGTGTCCAGTCGCATGTGCCACAGCACAGATCAAGTGCCGTGTCGCCACGATGCATATTCATCTTTTTCATTGTAAATTTTCGCCAAGCCTTATGTCTGCGAAAGCTCAGTAAATCGTTCATCAAGTCGTATTTGCTTGCTATGCTTTCAAATACCCCATGAACGAACTGCTCTTTCGGCTTGGTGTCGCTAGCTCCCATGACGTTCACCTAACTTTCCCTCACAATTGGGTGTGGACTATTCAGCAGCTTCAGGAAAGGTTCCAGCATGCGTTCAAATTCCTCGTCCCCCGTATTTTGATTAGCTGACAGGACTTGCTGGATATTTAAAACAGCCGTACGGAGCTTGTCCAGTAATGCATCCTCAGCCTTATATTTTAGAACAAGCATACGCCATGCTTTAGCATCAGTACCGTCCTCTGAAAGCATAGCCTGCTCATTCCGATCCCCGTTACCATAAACATACCAAAACATATATCCAAAACGGGACTTGTCCGGTTCTAACCGCTTATCCCATTCCTCCAGCAGCATATCACAAAGAGCAAATTCGTTGAGAAGCTGTTCCCAAACATCCTGATCCTGTTCTGCTACAAGTGAGGTCAGCGATAAAAAAAGCTCCTTTTTAAAACGGACCATCTGACATAAATACTGAGCCGCATCCAGTTGGAAATGCTTCATTTTCCCATACAGGCTCATCTTGCCGGCATTGACCTCACATACGGCCTCACTCAGCTTTGAAATGGCCGTGATGCGGCCTGCCATCGCAAGCAGCTGATAAAAGCGGCTGCTAAAATAATCCCCGGCTAACACTTTCAGCTGTCTGGAACGCATCTCTTCCGGGCTCCGTATACCGGATAAAGTATCGATCATATCATGCGTATCCAGCCCCATCTGTACAAGTGAGGTAACCAATGCGTACAGTTCTCCCTCGCTGGCATGCAGCTCCTGCACATTCCGGTTCAAAAACATAAATAGCAAACGGGTACGACTGTCGGGAAAAGTCGGCATTTCCGTATGTTGCTGAATCATGTCGTATTCCACATATTTCTTTGCTAATTGGGGTACGCGATACGGTTTCATCCTAAGCCTCCGAGCCATGACTTTCTCGTGCATCAAATAATTGCAATGCCTTATATTATATCATAATTTAAAATGATTAGCGACTAAAGTACCGTAGGTCCAACGACAAAAACCTCTAATTGGTATATACACTGTCAAACCTCTTTTGCCACATAGGTGTAACTGTAATGCGGAAGCGGGATTTCAGTTCCGCGGGCAATTCTGCGCCCTCCCGGCTTCTCAGCTGATCCAGTGTTTCATTCGTCCACTCATTCCGCCTTATATCGGATGC
>NZ_JAFFQR010000104.1 GCF_020736845.1 Paenibacillus farraposensis | reverse complement strand
CCTGAATGCCTCCAGCGTCCTTAATTGCAGATACAAAGTTTGCTGCTTCCTGTCGGGCCGCTTCCGGTGTAGTAGCCGAATCGTCCACATAATGGTATGCACCTATCAGCAGACCAGCTGCTTTTGCGTCCTCCACAAATTGGAGGAACGTCTTGGAGCGAAACGTCTTGCCCTGTGTTGCCTTTATAAAAACAAATGATATGCCGTC
>NZ_JAFFQR010000103.1 GCF_020736845.1 Paenibacillus farraposensis | reverse complement strand
GATCAAACCTTTATTACCTTTTTCTTGCATTAGATTGTCATAATTGACATAATAGTAATAAACATCATCTCCAACATTAGTTGGATCTGTATATTTATAAACTTGTCCATTTTCAGATGTTATTTCATCTGTTTTTTCCCATTTTCCTGTTTCGGCTTGTATTGTAGAAGATAACGGGCTTGGTGCTTCACTTGCAGAAGCAAGCGCACCGTATGGTAGTAATAGAGCGGTCATTGCTGCCAATATTGCGGTTTTTGCCATTATTTTGATTGGTTTCATT
>NZ_JAFFQR010000102.1:9825-10510 GCF_020736845.1 Paenibacillus farraposensis | reverse complement strand
CGCCACAGCCAGATCAATATAGATATGGGCTTCCAATAAGCCGGCGATCCGAAAGATGGGCGATTCGATTTTCTCTCGCCTGAGAACCAAATGCTTCAAGGTATGACCGGGATACCACTCGGTTTGGGCAGATAGACAATCTACCGCCGGAGGACGCAGCACCCAATACACATCCTGCCTGGCTTGCTGAAAATCGGTAAGTATAGCAGCTTTCCATTCCAATCCCGGCATATATTTTTCCAGCATTGCTTTCATTGCATCGGAAACCAGCGGCAAAGGGAACTCGAGGAAATCCGGATAGACGGTTCGTGAATCCGTATGTACAGCTAAAAACAGGGGAGTGTCTTCCGTCTGCATATTGTTGTTGTGATCCGAAAGGATATCTTCCACCTGCAACGGAGACAGGGAAGCAGGCTCCACCCGATGCTTGATGCGCTCGTCCACCATAAGCCGAAAATATCTCATTACATCCCGCCTCCTTTACTTACGGTATCTGTTGCCTGTGAAGCTATCAGGGAAGATGGGGAGGGAGAAGGCATTGCCACAGCAGACAAGCCAATAGCTTCATTCAGTTGTTCTCTTGTAAAATGTACGCGGCTGACCTTCGCTCCTGTAAAATCAGTTCCTGCTAAGCAAGCGCCTGTAAACGCAGCGCCAGTAAGGTCGGCTCCCGCAAAGCAGGCGT
>NZ_JAFFQR010000102.1:8832-9688 GCF_020736845.1 Paenibacillus farraposensis | reverse complement strand
TCTTTGCAGCGAGCAGTCCTGGAAAACAGCGCCTTGAAGCTGAGCGCTTTGAAAGCTGGTTCCCTGTAAACTCGCTCCTGTAAAATTGACTCCATCCCATCCGAATGGCTCCCAATCCAGCCATTCATCTGAACCATATGCGCGATTCCCTGAGACAGCGTCCAGAACAGCCCCATGCAGGGAACAACCGCTGAAATCAGCTCCATGAAGCAGACTGTACGAAAGGTCAATTCCATCTAGCTGGGCTTCTTGCCACACGGTTCCTGCGAGAATGCAGCTATGCAAACGACTATGCTCCATTTTGATTTGGCGAAAGGCGGTATGGCGAAAATCCAGAGAGCTGTAATCTCCGCTGGATAGATCGACTTGGGTCAACGCTTGATAGCTGTAGGCGTATGCTTCTTTTTCCTCCAGCCAGGATTTTATGACACTAGCATCCATTGCCCTGCGTTCTTCCCGGTACACCGACACACTGTGATCCATATACTCTCCGACGCGAATCTCAAATGCTTCTTCACGCTCCAGCGCCCGAAACTCTGGTAAACCAACTGCTTGTTTCATTGCCTCCCGAATCAGGCTAACGATCATCGTATGAAGATATCCGGCTGCTACCAGCATGATCTGTTCCCATTGAAGCTCGGACAGCGATACCTGCTGCTTCAAGGCTTCGGCCAAAATTTGTTCACGTAAATGGGTCCAATAGGAAAAAATCCAGCTAGCATCATACTCCAGCGAAATGGGCTTGGCATCCAGCATCCATAAGGCATCCGCAGCCTCGACGAGATAAACAGGCTGTTGCTCAAGCCATGTGGTACGCAGCATGGAATAGGTAATGTAGCCAATATGGCCTTTACGG
>NZ_JAFFQR010000102.1:2407-8659 GCF_020736845.1 Paenibacillus farraposensis | reverse complement strand
CTGCTCGTGATATGGATGCCTTCTTTATCGTCCAGCTTGATATAAATCGCACCGTCCTTGCCCGTAACGACCAGTTCATCCGGTCCCAGCCGAATTTCCTTGCCGTGCGGGGTACGCCATATTTTCATATGCGGATTGGAAAAATGGTTGTGCCTGCTCTTGCGATCCGCCCGTCTTACTGCGCCGCCTGCCACACCGTCTTCTTCCCGGCTGCCGGGGAAATAAACGGAAACCGAATCACCTTTTTCCGGCATTACGTACCAGCCGGTATGGCCCCCAGCACTATACACCGTCGAGTAGTTGAACCAATGGGCTTTGCTTGCATCCTGCTCTTTATCACAATCGAGATGGATACGTACCTGATCCTGACGGACGTCCAGTACAACGCCGCTTAGCGAGGCTCCCGCCAGCTTTTCCTGGTAGTAGCTTTTTTGCCGTAAGCCTTTGTACGAGGCAAGCATATATTGATGCCGCAGCAGCCCTTGCCTCATTTCGGTATAGGCTTCCACTACATACAAGCTGTGTCCCTGAAAAGTCATCTGAGCTCCCAAATCCAGCACCTCGTCCGTTTCTACCTCATAGAAAATAAAGTCATTTTCCGTCACCTTGGTCTGCTCGTTTTCCTGAAAATAACGAAAAGGCAGCAACTGCTTGCGTACGGTATAACGGGTATGATCCAGTACCACCTGTGCCGGGCTGTCTTCAATACCAAAATAAAACTTGGGACTGTCAAAACGGGCCACAGGCATCAGACTCGTATGATACCGTGAGGCCATGCGTCTCAAGAACGCCCAGTCCGTCTCCTGATACTGGATGGCAAGTCTTCCGATTTGCTCTCCACCTGTCGCTCCATCAATCACATCCAGCCCTTCGTAGTCCTTGCCAATCTGCTCCAGCATCTGAGGAACGGTCATTTTGGTATATTGAAAAGAGCGGGTACGCTGCTGAATATCCATCCGGTAGGTATGGGAAATCGCCTCCACTTCCAGATAGTACACGTCCCGTACGACCTTTACTTCGACCGATAGGGCAATCCCGCTGAACAGCGGCTTGCTTTCACCAGATTCGTCCCGTTGGCTCACCTGGATGACGGTGTTCTTTTCCGTCGTTTCCACATAGCTGTCTTGCAGGTCCTCCGGAATCACACCTGTAAAATAAAGCCGGGTATGCTCATTGATTTTCTTCGTGAGGACAAGTTGTTCCAGATCGATTTGGTCGTAAGGATGAATTTGAATTTGATCGTATCCTAGACTCATCGCGAACCTACTCCTTTCTCAAATGGGGAATCTGAAGGAAACGGAACGATATGGAGCGATTGCACTGTATTTTCTGCCACAGACAGCCATTCTTCCCTATCCGATTCCATACAATTAAACGTGCCCATCGCCACCTGTCCCTCATAGACAAACAGCAATATTTCGTTGTACAAATTCGTATCCACGCCTGCGGCTACAAAACGGATCACCCCGATGGACAGACCGGAACGATTCACGATCACTTCAGTACCCATCCAGTTACGAATCGGTTGTACAGACCGCAAAACATCTGCCATTTGCTGCACAAACTCGGAAAGCTCGTCCACAGCTAAAACGGTTTCCGTCCGATTAAAGGTGATATTCACCGTCCCGTCCAAAGAGGTATAAATCACCTCAGGGCGATGTTCCGAAGGATATTTAAATTTGGCTTGCTCCAGCGGCATCAGGCTAAAAGATTTCGGAACGCTAATCTCCATTTGTCTGTCCAGAATCGCTCTCCATTCCAACGGGATCAGTTCATCACCTATCCGCAACACCGTGTTTTTTTCAGCAACGGAGTTGGCCTGATTAGGTACAGCGGTTTGAGATAGGTTCGTATTTACGCTATTAGATGCAACATCATGATTAAGCTTGTGTTTGAGACTTAGAATATGCTCGTCCATATAATTCATTGGGATAGTCCCTTTCTTCTTAAAAAGATGAAAGTTTATTTTCAAAATTTGAAATTAAGAGGGGATATTTAACAATAGCCCATCTTATATATGTCGGTCAGAATAGAGATTTTGTTTACAGAAAGAACCATCCCATGCGTTATTTTCAATGTTTATTTCTGAAATTAACTCATTTTTCTCCAATTAAAAGTGGGTTTCAGATCGTTTTAAATCGATTTCTGTTTTAAAAGTTGAGTGGCTCCCCAAATAAAAAAAGTGTCGGAAAGTCCGCCGGACCTTCTCGACACTCTGGTAAACCGAGATGGACTCGGTTTATTTTTTCGTATTTTGACGTGTCAGGAAATTTTCTATATTATTATCATCTGCATCAATATAGTGAATAGATGCAGACAATCTATTATTTTCTGGAATACTATTTAGACTTTTGCCTATTAATTGGTATTCATCTTTAGATTTGAAACTGTTCCCCAACTAACAGAAATTCATGCTTTAGGAAAATAGAGTCGTACACGTCTCCATGTTACAACTCTCCTCTCTTCCATTCACTTTTTCCCTGAATCATGGCTTGGGCAATTCCATCTGCAACGGAAACTGCTCCATATCCTTCAACATCAAACCAAATCGCTTAGCAACAAATCCTTTACTAGTAGCCCCTTTTTGACAAAGCTGACCATATGGGCTATCAACAGAGTAGCGATCAATCAGGAACGACTCAGACCATGCTCCAAACTGATCCTCAGACCAGGAGTGTTCAAGCGCATAATCCAACACTTGAAACAGGCTTCCAACATGGACCTTTTTCAGGACCTTCCGTTGGGCATGGTCCCAATTACGGAATGCAGCATCCATAAAGTCAATCTTGTGTTCAATTAACTCTGTTACCGAGGCTGGGACCTCATCCAAGTTCGAGATGAACTGATTCAAACTAGCTCCCCGAAAATCAATGTCCTGATTGGAAGCTGAGGCAATAAACTGCCAGATCAGTTGCTCATCCACATAGCGATTGCGATCCGCTTTAGTAAAAGCGATCTTCTCAAAGAACAAATGCTGCCCCAGCTCCTGTACCGTTTCACGGACAGCAGGACTCACTTTGACTTTGGTCTACTCTGTAGAAGTTAGCGGCACCGACTGATTTACCCTGTAGAACATTTCCTCCACTTCTTCAAAGCTACATTCACGAAATTCCGTCACCGTGAAGTTGTAGGTGAGGAATTCAAATTGTGCTTCAGAAGATAATTCATCGTATCGCTTGCCAGCAATGGCCTCTCCATTAAAATCCGCAGTTCCTTTGCTCAGCTTGTACTTACCATCGGCAAAGAAGAAAATTGACTCCCAGCGCTGCCTTCCATCAATGACCCAAATGTACCCATCGCCGTTATCCCAAACGAGAATGTTTGGAATGTAGCGATCCCGAATGACCGAGTCTACAAGATATGAGCGACGATCATTTTTCCACACGCTGTTGCGCTGAAAAGGAAGATCAAAACGAATACGCTCCCGCATATTCAAAAGGCTTTTTGTTGTTCGCTGAATACTTGATCTTTTCATGAATAAATCCTCCTTAAAATAAAGAAACAGGACAGCAAGATTCTGTCCTGTTCATCATTAAATTTCAAAAGCTTGATATACAGATTCATCTTCAAAAGAAGAAGCTTTAACAATTCGGTCTGAGAACCCCTGCACTCCTTGGATTGACTCCGTGCCAAGCAACATGGAAAGGACTGAGAAGCCCTTCTCCTTTTTCAACTCATTCCAATAATCAATAAATTGACCATTCACATGAGCTTCACCATCTGTAACAAAGATAATGTCCGCTTGGTGGAATCGGCTCTGCTTAATCACCTCTGCTGCTTTCGCAGATCATGAGCAAAGTTCATAATTTCCTGCACGCTTTGCCAGAATGCCTGGCCTCGTAATATCAGCACATCCAGATTAGTGCTTTTATTTTTCAGCACATAAAACACTTTCGTATCTACTCTGAATAGGACAGTATCACCAATGGCAATTTTGTTATCTGACAAGCCCCAAACCTCTTCCATGACATAAGGGATGACATCCAGCATCATGCGTAGGAAGGCTTCGGCCTTTTTACGACGTTCCTTCTCTTGCTGGAGAAATGATATGACTTCTTCTTGAACTGTTCTTTCGGGCTTTTTAAATAGTTTGAACATCGCTATTCATCCTCTCAATTTTTAATAAAACGCAAAAAAGCCGTTCTCTGCATGGAATATCCATGCAAAAAATCGGCTTTGAAGTAACAGAATTCAATTTTTTCGACTTAGTGTGTCATGGAAGTAGCAGCCTCTTCATCAACGATAGGGCGCACTCCAACAATTTTTAATGCTTTGAAGATTTTAGCCAAAGAATCCGGCTGAACAGTGTATCCGAAATTTGGATGTGTCATTCCTGCTTGAATGACCGTAACGTCTTCAAGAGAAACTCCCGCCAAATCAGCAAGCTGCTGTTGATTGTATCCCAGCTCCAGTTGTCTTGCTAAGATCATCTGACCTACAGCAACTTCGGGGCCGTCCAAATAGTCTGCAGCTCCGGGAAGTTCCCTGACCAGTTTCTTCATCTCTTCAAAATCCTTTTTCAAATTGCTGTACTTACTCATCAGCTTCATCTCCTTTTAAAAAAATGTATTTCTCTGGAGATTCCATAAAAGCAATGTATTGTGCTTCCGACTTTTTAATGAGCTTTTCGAATTCCTGTGAGAAGGTGTGAGTCTTTATTGTCGCTTGAGTAAACACGAGCACTTGAATATCGTTGAAATGATATTCAAAAAACACGGCTCGAAATGCTCCTGCCCCTCGCCAGTTCACACGAAACTCAAGCAAGGGTGGGTGATTCCTCAGCTCTTTTACAATTCTAATGCTGTACAAGGAATTCCCACTAATTGGAGTTGTGAAAAACTCATTCATAGAATGAAAAATTCCCCACTTCTCCAAAACCTCAAGAGCCTGAAAAATAAGTTCCACCAATTGTGCAAAGATTGCATCAGTCTCTGCCCGTCGAACCAGTTGTTGCAAGCAAAGCTTAACTGGAACATTTTCTTCTTCATCTTTCAAGAACCAAATGATTGTCTCCATTATACCATCCCTTCACTTTTTTGAAACGCAAAAAAGCCGATCTTCGCATGAGAAACTCATGCAAAAATCGGCTTTGAATAAGCATTATTCATTTAAACAAATTACCCTAACAAATCTTTTCCAGAGTCCTTTCGGTACTCTCTCCCTCGTCTCTGGCAAATGAGAGTGTGGGGAATACAAACATTTTAGCCTGCTTTAACCTCACTCTTCCTTTCCAGATGGAAAGTCAGCAGGATCGAGGGCACTACACTTACCTTTGTCTCCAGCGGATGGGAGTATAAAGTATAAGGAATATGCTTTCATTATATCTCTTTTACACTTGACATACAAGCGTATGTTCGTAAAAGAATAATTCTCCTGCTATGGTGGTCTTTTGACGTGACCAGATAGCTTGGCTGGAGATCAACAGGCGGATTATAGGCTACTGCGTTGATTTGGTCTATTGGTGTGAATATGAATTCATTATTACACATCAATCTGATAGTTTTAGAACATGGACTGTCAACAGTAAATCAGACAACTTTTTTAAGGGCTGCAGTTTTGTACTGAACTGGCGTCATGTATCTTAATGTGCCGTGAATACGATGCTTGTTGAACCAGTTCACATAATCATATAGTTCTAGTTTTAGATAATAAAGACTCTGGAAATCCATTTGGTTTACGAATTCTGTTTTCATTACTTTGTAGGTGGCTTCGGCCACGGCATTGTCGTAGGGACAGCCTTTCATACTTAGGGAACGGCCAATATCAAAGGTCTCTAACAGTTCGTCTATGGTCTGGTTCTTAAATTCGCTCCCACGATCCGTATGAAACCACTGAATGTCGCTCAAATCGCCCTCTACCGTGGCAAAGGCACGGGAAATCAGAGCAGCATCTTTGTTGGGACCTGCACTATGGCCAATGATTTCACGATTAAATAAGTCGATCAGTACGCAAATGTAGTGCCACTTGTGCTGAACTTTCACATAAGTTAGATCGCTGACAACGAAGCGTTTGCTTTCCGTTTGGGTGAACTCGCGGTTCAGTGTATTGGCTGTAGCCGCTTCATTACAGGCGGTTTTATAGGGCTTATATTGTGCCACCGTGTAGGTTGAAACGAGTCCATGTTCTTTCATAATCCGGCCAATTCGACGTCTGGACACCACGAATCCGCGCTCATGGAGCTTGATTTTGATTTTGCGCGTGTCATAGGCTTTTCGGTTTTTGTGGAAGATATCCACAACCGCTTCGGTTACA
>NZ_JAFFQR010000102.1:0-2397 GCF_020736845.1 Paenibacillus farraposensis | reverse complement strand
TTTTTCTTTCGCTTCATAGTAGAACGTGCTTCTAGCGATTTGCAGGACTTCACACAATGCTGATACCGAGTATTTATCACTGTTTTGCTTAATGATTTTTACTTTCGTCCCATGATCAGCGCGGCTTGCTTTAAAATATCATTCTCCATCTTGAGTCGCTCATTTTCTTTACGGAGCGCAAGGAGCTCATTCTCTTCTGCGGTTCGGTTATCTTTTTCAGCGAATGAACCTGAGGTTTGAGCCTGCTTGATCCAGCGATCTAGAGCCGATGGGCTAAGCTCATACTCTCTCGCAATGGCTGCTCTCGGCTTTCCGTTTCGTATAACTGAACCATTTGTCTCTTAAAATCTGCTGTAAATGTACGTCTTTGTCTTGGCATAGTAGATCCGCTCCTAATTCTAATGTTTTCATTCTACTAGCCCTTATTTTTTCTGTCCAACTAAGTGTAACCGATCCATATCGATTTCCCCCCGTTCGGGAACTTGGTTCCTTTCAACGACAAGGTGTGTGCAAACAATCTTATATACATAATAGTTGCTCCCCCTGTTCTTCCTTTGGCTTCATCGCAGCTAGGTAACTCTATCTCTATCAGTAAGAGCACAACCAGAACTCACTGAAGTAGAGTAGAAGCGACAGAATGACTCCACTAATAGGGTACACTTCTACTATTCTTAACAAGTACGATTTATACGATCATAAAGGCAAAGCTAGGTCGACAAAAGCCAACTGGCAGCTGGTTATTTAGTTTCATTTGGATACGTGCTTAAAGCCCCAAAGCTAGATTTATTCTAGAATGCTTAACGTAGCAAACTAGAAGAAGATTCGGTAGAGGGGCTTTGGTGTGCAATAAAGCCGATTTAAAAAATTTATAATAAAATCCCATATGGTACCAATTGCGTTGACATCGGTCTGTGGACATTATAAGGTATGAGGGCCAGATTTCTTAAACATAGTATGGAGGCAGATCAATGAAACAGCGTTTTCGAATCACCCGTTCCATGCAGGAAAGTCCTGTTGAGCAATCTATTTCCCTGGATGAGTGCAAGGATTACTTTGCATCCCAGCCTGATTTTTCGTACTCACGAGTGCTGACCATACAAGGTCCTGAAAGCACCATGTCGGTCGAGGGAGATTTTTTTATGTGGAACTATGCTGGCGTAGATATCCCTTTTCGCCATTACATGGGGGATGTGTATGTAGCTATTTCCAATGAGGCTGTCGTGCCTAAGATGATTGAAATTGCAACGGATCTGCAAGCAGATGTAGTAGAAGGGTAAGACGCTATCCTCATTCTGCTGACGGTTACGGACGTTGCAGTGGTATCCTTGCAGCCCAATTAACGCTGCTGATTTTTTTGCCTGCTGACATCAAGTTGTGTAGATGTCAGCATTTTTGTTGTATAAGGAGGAAAACCCCAGTCGAATGAAATGCCCTCTTGGGAAGTATATGTAGAAAATTTCGCTTTCGCTCTTTTATAAGGTTTCGTTTTCAGATATGATAAAAATTTAATGCACTAAGATGAAGCAATGGAAAGGTTGGTTGGAAAATGGAAAAAGCTACTTTTGCAAGTGGATGCTTTTGGTGTATGGTGACTCCCTTTGAGGAACTGCCAGGCATTCATGGCATAGTCTCAGGCTATACCAAGGAACGATTCCTGATCCGACCTATGAACAGGTAAAAACAGGACTGACCGGTCACTATGAAGTGGTGCAGATTACTTTTGATCCCGAACAGTTTCCGTATGAAAAGCTGCTGGAATTGTATTGGCCGCAAACAGACCCTACGGATGAAGAGGGCCAGTTTCAGGATCGGGGGACACAGTATAAGCCTGCCATTTTTTATCATACGGAGCAGCAGCGGAAGCTTGCGCAAAAGTCCAAGGAGCAGCTTGCGCAAAGCGGACGTTTTGATAAGCCAATTGTAACGGAAATCCTCCCGGCATCGGTATTTTATCCGGCTGAAGAGTACCATCAAAATTACCACAAGAATGCCAAGCACTATAAGGAGGAACGCAAACAATCAGGACGTGATGCATTCATCAGCAAAAATTGGTGATTTATTTAAAATATTTGTTTTTATGAACTGTAAGGCAGTCCGGGATGAATTCACTGGTCTGTCGATACATATTTAGACGAAGTTACTCACACAATGAGGGGACAGAGAAGGAGGCTGACCCGCAATGAGGACAGAAGCTGTTCATGCGAAATATGCTTTGGATGCATTCCGTAATCGAAATGAGCCATACTTTATCATTTTCACTAAATGTTTTAGCAATTTTTGATTCTACCATTTTTATATTCCATTCATTCTTTCCTTTTTTCTATTTATTTTTTTGAAGAAATCGAACTTAATCACATAATCAAAGAGAGAGATAATTACAACAGCTCCAAGTGGAAT
>NZ_JAFFQR010000101.1:80622-99410 GCF_020736845.1 Paenibacillus farraposensis | reverse complement strand
AAAGAGCGATTAGCTCATGTTGAATCTGACGAGATTATAAATCTCATAATGGATTTTGCGAACAAAATCCATACTCACTCGTTGTTCAGTTTTCAAAGATCAAACTTTTTTTGTTGAATCAGCTCATCGCGTCATCAACTCTTATATCATATCACATCCGAACCAACCTTGCAAGCTTTTTTTTAAAATCCTTTTTTTAGACTCACTCGCAACATCGTATTTCTTGGCCGGAATTAGAATATATCATACTAGATATCATAATGCAACCTTTTTTATAAATTATTTTATTGTTTTAACTATTAACGGCTTACTTATCCCCATGTACAATTTTTTCTTACATATTGATGATTTCACAAAAGAAAGGATGGGTAAATATGATAGAGGACAGACGATTGATGCTGAACCTTATTTTGATGGTCACATGAAACCATTTTGTTTCATATAACATTAGTTGATATTTTTTTATAACAATAGATTTAGAAGGAGTAGATTTCTTATGAAGCAGCAAAGGCGAACATGGACGAAAATTGTGTGTTTCTTCATCTCCTGCTTACTGCTTATCGTTATCTCTGGATTCGTATATGAATGGATTTCATCCAAACAGGATCAATTACAGTATCCTCCTCCAGGGAAGATGATTGATGCCGGGGGCTATCGTCTTCATATTCACAAGCTTGGTAGCGGATCTCCAACAATACTGCTTGAGTCAGGGAGTGGGGAAAGCAGCCTGTCCTGGAGGGATGTTCCCGAAAGGCTATCATCATTCGCTACCGTTGTCTCCTATGATCGAGCAGGCTATGCCTGGAGTGAAGAGGCTGCTACCCAACGAACCGGAGAAAACATCGTTCAAGAGCTTCATGTTGCCTTAAAGAATGCAGGCATCCGTGCTCCTTATATCCTCGTAGGCCATTCCCTTGGAGGAATGTATTCTAGGCTGTACGCACAAACGTATAGAGACGAGGTGGCAGGACTAGTCCTGGTGGATGCCAGACCTGAAAACGACGCTCGCCGGACCAACAAGATTTATGCCAAGGAACGACCCAAGGTCGCCCCTTCTACGGAAATATCTATTCTCCTAGAAAGATCAGGGGTTTTTCGTCTGTTTCCTGATTTTATGCTAGCTGGTCGTGTCAAGCATCAAGATAGGCAAGCTTTTGTTAGTATTGTCGCTTCCCCCAAATACTTTCGCTCTGTTGCTGATGAGGGGAAGCTGGCGGGCACTACCGAAGATGCCATACGTGGACAACACCTTGGAGGCCTCCCCGTACGTGTGATTGCCAGAGGTATCCAACAAGATCTGACTCCATTCGGTATTAGTAAAAGCGGAAATGATCGAATCGAGCAAAGCTGGCAGATTGGGCAGCGTGAGATGCTCAATATCTCTACAAACAGTAAATTTATTGTTGCCAAAAGGAGCGACCATATGATTGTCCACAATCAACCAGAGCTTGTTATCCAAGTTATCCGTGAATTAATATCCAATATACGCAATCACAATTTAAGCTTTTCTAAAACCATTACTGATGATTAGAGGCCCTATATATTAATGGTTATAAAAATAAAAAAAACGCCCGGATTCCTCCTATCTTAAAGGAACCCGGGCGTTTCTATTGCCCAACACTTATTCTTCTTGTCGGTTGATGTTAAGACAAAATGGGCTTGTTTTTAGATGCTGCTGCTGTGATCTTGCCGAGTATCTGTCTCAGCACTTTAGCATTCTCGCTGACATACCCGGATTCAAGCAGTACATCATGCGTACCGATAACTCCATATTCTTCGTATTGGCCAAGCGTCGCTTGTTGCCATTGCAGTTTATCGGATGATGTCACCGGACCTATGGTATCGTCTTCTGCAATCAAGGCATGGATATTGGCCTGAACCTCACCTGCGTTAATGAGCTCATTTCGGTAGATGGAGTAGACCAGCATTTTGTCTTTGACTCGTTCCCTGTCCGATGGATCGGCCAGGAACGATTTGTACTGATCCCCGATGCTGTCCATTACCATCTCAACGATCTCTTCAAGCTGCTCCGGCGTCGATTCATCCTTAGATGTCTCTCTCATAGCATCAACCATAATAAGGTCGCTGACGTGGTGGCCTCGACTTTCCATGGCTTTGGCCACCTCAAAAGCCAGATTTCCTCCGAGGGAATAGCCCAAGAAGACATACGGTCCCTCTGCTTGAATACCTATGACGGCATCCACATATCGATCCAGCATCTCTTGACCCTGAACACGATCACCGATGAATTCGAACCCGTATACTTCGCAATGTTCTTCCAGCTCCCTGGCCATCTCATAGTACCCCAGTGAATAGCCAACCCGAGGCGGGAAGCAAAACAGTTTAATCGTTCCTTTTCCTGGGAAGCGGAGGATTTCCATCTCTTCTTCCTCATGCGCAGCTTTTGCCCGCAGCTTGGAAATTTCGAGTGCCAGTTCCTCTACAGTCGGAAGATTGAACACGAGTTGAAGCGGGAGCTGTACACCCATACTAGTCGAGATCTTCTGGATCAATCCCAATACTTTCAGGGAATGGCCGCCAAGCTCGAAGAAATGATCTTTGACTCCGATTTCCTCCACGCCGAGTACCTCGGACCAAATCTGCGCCAATTCCACTTCTGTCGGTGTACGCGGCGGGATATACTCCGCAGTGCTCCGCAGAAGTGCTTCCGGTGCCGGCAGCGCTTTGCGATCCAGCTTGCCGTTCGGATTCAGCGGCATTTGTGGCAGCTGTACAAAAGCAGACGGAATCATGTAGCCCGGCAGCTCACCGGCTAATGCCTCGCGCAACACACCCGCTGTAAGCGACTCTTCAGCCACGAAGTACGCGCAAAGCTGAGTACTTCCCGTTGCATCAGCCAGAGCAAGAACAACCGCTTCCTGCACAGATGGTACTTTTAGGACTTGCGCTTCTACTTCTCCCAGCTCAATGCGGTAACCCCTGATTTTTACTTGGTGATCGATCCGTCCCAAATACTCAATATTCCCGTCTGGCAGCCAGCGCGCCAAGTCGCCCGTCCGGTAAATTCGTTCTCCCGGTTTATACGGATGAGGAATGAACTTCTCTGCTGTCAGGTCCGGCTGGTTAAAGTATCCTCGCGCTACCCCTTCGCCTGCAATGCAGAGCTCTCCCGGCACACCTACAGGCGATAACTGGGAAGCACTATCCATTATCCATACTTGGACGTTAGCGTATGGTTTACCGATAGGTACATGCATTAGAGAAACAGTCTCAAGACTCGTTGTATACCGGGTTGCATATACGGCTGCTTCTGTAGGGCCGTAGATGTTCTCCAGCACTGCGTATGGAGATACTTTGTAGTACTCTTCCACAAGCTTGACAGGCAGCGTCTCGCCGCAGGCAAACAGATATTTCAATGTAAGGAACCCTTGGGTGCCGCTCTCTTTCAAGTATTGAACGAGAACACTAAGCATCGACGGCACCAGGTTGAGATGCGTGATCCGATTTGCATCCACGGCCTCCAGCAGTGTCACCGGATCTTTGTCCGCACCCTGCGGCAAGATCACGAGGGTGCCTTGCCCAAAGAACCAGCAGAACAGCTCCGGTACGGAGAAGTCAAAGGTGAATGTCGTTTTGAGCAGGAATCGGTCACCGGCCAACATCGGGTATTCCGCTTCCAACTGGCTCAACGTATGGACGGCGGAGCGATGCTCAATCATTACACCTTTTGGCTTGCCCGTTGATCCTGACGTGTAAATGATATACGCCAGATGCTCCGGCCCCGCGATTGGCTCCAGATTGGAGGCATCCACATGATACGCCTGCGGATCATCCAATGTCACGATCGTGCCAGCAAACGGAAAGCGATCTTTGAGATGGTTCTTCGTCAGCAGCAGCTTTGCACCCGAATCCTCCAGCATGTGGCGAATACGATCTTCCGGGAACTCCGGATCAATCGGTACATAAGCCCCACCCGCTTTGAGAATGGCATGGATGCCAATGATCATCTCAAGCGAGCGCTCAACCATGATGCCGACCGGCTGGTCCGGTCTGACCCCTTGAGCACGCAGCGTACGTGCAAGGCGGTTCGCCTGCTGATGAAGCTCTCCGTAGGTAAGCTCCGTTTCACCGTAAATAAGTGCTGTATGATCCGGTGTGAGCGCAGCCTTTTCCTCAAATATGCTGTGAAGGGTCTTCTCACGTGGATAAGGAGCTGCTGTATCTCCCCACACTTCGATAATCTGCGCCTTCTCTTGCCCCGTGATCATGTCCAGATCGCTGACCGGGATGTGCGGGTTATCGAGCACTTGTTCAAGCAGACGAACCAAATGTCCCTGGAGCCGACGAATGGTTTCCGCTTCAAACACGAGCGCGTTGTATCTCATATGAAGCTCGAGCTGTGCACCCGGCTCAATGGTCAGAACAAAATCATAGTTCGTTTGTTCGAACGCTTCGATAACGGTAATCTCCATCTCATCCGAATCGTCTTGTCTCAACTGGCCGAGCCGCTCTTCCACCGGATAGTTTTCAAATACCATGACGTGGTTGATCAAGCTTTGCTTTTGTCCGGTTAGCGCCTGGATTTCATAAAGCGGATACGTATCGTAAGAATGGGAGGCCAAATACTGCTCTTGCAGCTTTTTCAGCAATTGCGCGAAGGTCTCCTCTTCCCCGGTTTGAACCCGAACGGGAATTGTATTGATGAACAGGCCGACCATATTCTCAATACCCGGTATTTCTGCAGGTCTTCCCGATACTACGTTTCCGAAAACGACATCCCGGCTGTTATTGTACCGTTGTAATAGAATTCCCCATACGGCCTGCATCAGCATGCTAACCGTTACTTGATGCTGCTTGGCCAATAACTCAATCTGCTTGGCCATATCCTCGCCAAGATCGCAGACAAGATATTCCAGGCTATACCCTTCGACTTTGCCTTGGGCTTTCCCTTGCGGCAATAGCGTTTGCTGCTCATAGTCTTCCAAGTACTTGCTCCAATAATCGGCAGCTTTCCCGGCATCCTGACGATCCAGCCACTCGATATAGGTGCTGTAGGACGGCACTGGGGGAAGCTCTGGTTGCCTTTGCTGCAGAATCGCCGTATAGTGCTCGAATATTTCTTGCATCAGAAGCGGCACGCACCAGCCATCGATAATAATATGATGGAAGCTCCAGATCAGGTTGTAGTTTTCTTCGCCGGTACGGAGGATCGAGATGCGCAGCAGCGCATCCTGGGTCAGATCAAATCCTTTCGCCCGATCTCGGGCGTTAAAGCTTTCCGCATACGCATCGCGCTGCGCCTGATCCATACCGCGCAAATCCTCATAATAAAATTCACCTTGCTTGTTGCGGAATACAATTTGTACAGGTTCGGCCAAACCATTATAAAAATTGGTGCGCAGTGCGTCATGGCGCTGCATTAAGGCATCCAGACTCTGGGAGAATACTTGGATGTCCAGACTTCCTTGAATGCCAAAAGTCGATTGTTCGAAGTAAGAATCCGAATTCGACTCCAGCAGACTCAGGAACAGCATGCCCTTTTGCATCGGCGCAAGCTTATACACATTTTCGATCTCGCCGACATGCCGGGTTTGCTGCACAAGCTGCTCCAGTTCCTCCATGCTGAGATCCGAAAGCAGCAGATCGCTCGGCGTCAGTTCCGACTGCTCTTTACCCGCGCAGTGTAGGATGATTGCCCGAAGGCTGTTCTGAATCAGCTCAGCCAGCTTCTCCATCGTCTCCTTGCGGTAGTGATTTCCGCAATAGCTGATGGCCAGCTTCAACGTATCTTCCGAAATCATACCGTTGATGTCCAGTACATAATTTCGCGTGCTGTTCTCGCTAATCGCGACGCCGGTTGAATAAGGCGAAATGTGCAGCTTATTACTGTCCAAATCCTGGTCGAACTGCCCCAGATAGTTGAAGCTGATTTCCGGCTTAAGTTGCAAGGAATCATCACCGTTTCCGCCGTCATCGGACAAGTGGGCCAAAATCCCGTACCCGATGCCTTTATTCGGAATGCGGCGAAGCCCTTCCTTGACGCGCTTGATGCGACGCGAAACGTCTTGTTCGGCCCCCATCTCCAGCACAACCGGATACTGGCTCGTAAACCAGCCTACAGTCCGGGTAATGTCAGTATCCGGAATGATCGGTTCCCGTCCGTGCCCTTCCAGATTTACCAGCACTTGCTCCGTTCCCGTCCAGGCATGAACTGCCATGCCCAAAGCGGTCAGCAGCAAATCGTTTACTTCCGTGTTGTAAGCGTGGTTAGCCTGCTTCAGCAGCAGCAAGGTCTCCTCCTCGCTCCACCCAGCTACTACCGTTTCGCTGTCGCGAACCAGGGCTACAGGGTGAACAAAATCCTTCGGCAGCGGTTCAGTGGCTGCTGCCGTCTGTACGATCTGCCGCCAGTACTCCCGCTCGCTTTCCATCGCTGGACTTGCCGCATACTGTGGCAACTGCTGCGCCCATGTGCGGAACGAGTCTGTTTTATGCGGCAGCCGGATTTCTTGACCGCTTGCCGCCTGCTCATAGCCTGTGGCGATATCCTCGAACAATATCCGCCAGGATACCCCGTCCACCGCCAGATGGTGAATGACGATCAGCAAATGGTCGCCGTCCGCGCAGTGGAACAGTCCCAGCCTCAGCAGCGGCCCTTCGCTAAGATTTATGCTGCGCTGAATGTCGCTTGCTTTCGCTTCGATAGCGGACGCGCAGTCGGCCTCGCCTCGGAAGTCCGCGATGTCGAGTGTGTACAGCTCGCCCTCGCCGGCGCCGCGGTTCCACGCTTCGTATCCACGGTCTGTCTGACGGAACACGAGCCGCAGCGCATCGTGGTGCTCGGCAATTTTGTCCATCGTTCGGCGCAGCGCCGTCAGCTCAAAGCCTTCTGCCCGATACAGCATGATCGCATGGTTATAGTGATGCGGATCAACAGGCGTCTGCTCGAAGAACCAGCGCTGAATCGGGAGCAGCGGCGTTTCGCCTGTTACTTCCCCTTGATCGGCGATGCGGCCGACGATTTGCGCATGCGGGCTGAGCTCGGCGATGGTCGGACACTTGAACAAATGTTTCATATCCAGCTTGTAGCCGGCTTGCAGCATTCTCGAAGACACCTGGATCGACTTGATCGAATCGCCCCCAAGGTCAAAGAAGTTGTCGCGAATACCGATTTTCCCGACACCGAGCACGCCCTGCCAAACGGCGGTCAGCGCTTGCTCTACCGCTGTCCGCGGAGCCTCATAGGCAGTTCCGGTCGGCATGCTTCTTTCGGGCACAGGCAGCGCTTTTCGGTCAATTTTCCCGTTAGGCGTATACGGCAACCGCTCAAGCTGCACGAAGTACGACGGAATCATATAGCTTGGCAGCTCCTGCGCCAGCGCTCCACGGAGCTCGCTTGCCGTCAACGAACGGTCCGTGACTAAATACGCGCATAGGTACTTCTGCCCGTCCTCATCCGCACGAGCCGTTACAACGGCTTCTTGTACAGCGTCCACTTTCATCAGCTGCGCTTCCACCTCGCCTAGCTCGATTCGGTAGCCGCGTATTTTCACTTGCTCGTCGATTCGTCCCAAATATTCGATGTTTCCGTCCGCCTGCCAGCGGGCCAAATCCCCTGTCCGATACATCCGCCCACCTGGAGCAAACGGGTTGTCCACGAATTTCTCCGCCGTCAGCTCAGGGCGATTCAGATAGCCCAGGGCGACTCCGTCTCCGGCAATGTACATCTCTCCGGGTACGCCCGGCGGCACCAAATTGCGCTGCGAATCGAGTAAATAAATGTACACGTTGTCGGCCGGAACCCCAATCGGTACGGAATCCTTCGTATCCCTCACAGGATCGTAGAGGTAAATCATGCATCCGACTACCGTTTCGGTCGGCCCGTATTCATTGAAAATTTCGATGTTTCCGCCAAACAAATCAGAGATGCTTTTCGCCAAATGAGTGCTGAGATTTTCTCCACCTACAATCATTTTTCGAATTCTGGAATGGTCGGGTATCTTCATGTCTTTGATCAGGCTCAAATGCGTCGGCGTCAGCTTAAGAATGTCCACCTGATTGTCCTCAATGATCTCCTGGATTAATGTCCCCTTGTCCGCTCCTTCGTAAATGAAGATTGTATTGCCTGTGATAAGCGGCGTAAATATTGACGTAAGCGTCAAATCGAAAGAGATCGACGAGTACAGCGGAAAATCAAGCTTTTCCTCGCCTACATACACTTTTTTCGCCCACCAAATATAGTTGACCAAGCCTTGCTGCGTAATCATGGTTCCCTTAGGCAGTCCTGTAGTACCAGAAGTATAAATGAGATACATCAGATCCTTCGGCTTGACCGTGATGCCCGGATTGGAACGGTCTTCCGCGTATGCCTGGCTGCTGTCCAAATCCACCATCTTTCCTTCGAAGCCCGCCAGGTCAGGTTTTTCCCGCCGTAAATGACTTTGCGTCAGCAGCAACTTTGCACCCGAGTCCTTTAAAATATAATGAATCCGCTCTTCCGGATATTCCGGGTCAATCGGCACATAAGCGCCACCGGCCTTCAAAATTCCGAAAATCCCGATCACCATTTCCAGCGAACGTTCGACCATCAGGCCGACGAATTGCTCCGACCGAACGCCTTCGGCGCGCAACACATGCGCCAGCTGGTTCACCCGATCGTTTAGCTCGCGATACGTTAGCCGGCTTTCCCCGAACACCATCGCCGTCTGCTCCGGCGTCCGCTCCACTTGCTCCTCGAACATCTGATGAATCGGTTTATCCATCGGGTAGTCAGCCGCAGTAGTGTTGAATTGCTCCAGAATCTGCGCTTGCTCCGCTGCCGTGATGATCGCAATCTCCGAAAGCTTCATCTCAGGAGCGTTCACCACCGCGTCGATCACCTGCATGAAATGGTTCGCTATCTGTTCGACCGTTTCCCGCTTGAACAGCGCGCTGGCGTACTCAAGACTGCAGACGAGTTCCTCTCCTTGCTCCGCTATAAGAAGCGTCAGATCGAATTTGGCGGTTGGGTTCTCATATACATACGGCTTGAATTGCAATCCGGCAATCTCGCGTTCGCTCTGCTCCGTATTTTGCAGCACAAACATCGTATCGAACAGCGGATTTCGGCTCATATCCCGATTCATATTGAGCTTCGCAACCAATTCCTCGAATGGATAGTCCTGATGCTCGTATGCTTGAAGTGCCGTTTCTTTGACTTCCTGCAAATAGTCAAGAATTGTTTTCTCGCCAGACGGATAATTTCGGAGCGCAAGCGTGCCGACAAACATCCCGATTAGGCCTTCCAGATCACTGTGCGGTCTTCCCGCAATCGGGGTGCCGACGATAATATCCTCTTGACCTGTGTATTTATAAAGAAACGCTGTATATGCAGACAGCAGCACCATATACAAGGTCGATCCGCTTTGCGCAGCAAGCCGTTTTAAAGCCTCGCTTCTGAAGGCGTCGATCACAAAATCAACCTGTTTTCCTGCAAAGCTTCGCTCCGCCGGACGAGTTTCGTCGATCGGCAAATCAAGAATCGGAAGCTCGCCGCGGAATACGTCCAGCCAGTAGGCTTCCTGCTTGTCAATCCGCTCGCTTTGCATCTCCCTTTGCTGCCATACCGCATAATCTTTGTATTGAATCCGCAGCTCCGGCAGCTCGCTTCCCTCGTACATCTGAATAAACTCCTCGGTCAACACGCCCATCGAAGTACCATCGGAGATGATATGATGCATATCAAACAGCAACAGATGGCGATCTTGCTGCAGCTTGATCAATCCGGCCCGCAGAAGCGGCGCCTGCTGCAAATCGAACGGGCGAATAAAGTCTCGAATGCGGACTTTTGCTTCTTCTTCCCGAGCCTCGGCATATTCCACTGCAAAAGGCACTTCCTCATGCACTCGCTGCACCGGTTCGCCGTTCACGACATCGAAGCTCGTTCTCAACGTCTCGTGCCGACTTATTAGCCTGCGGAACGCTGCTTCCAGCCGCGTGCGGTCCAGTTTCCCTTCTACCATCATAACGCCCGGCATATTGTAGCTGATTTCTCCGCCTTCGAGCTGGCTCAGCACATACAATCGTTTCTGTGCCGAAGATGCCGGGTAATAGCTTCGTTCTTCGGTGGCCGGGATAGAAGCATAAGCCGCTTGATCCCGGCTTGCCATGAGCTCGGCCATCTCTGCGATGGTAGGATACTGGAACACTTCCCGCAAGGAAAGAAGACCGTTCATCTCTTTCTGGATGCGGGCAATCAGAAGCGTGGCACGCAAAGAGTGTCCTCCGATTTCAAAGAAGTTGTCCTTGATCCCTACACGCCCCACGCCAAGGACGTCCTTCCAAATCTGCGCCAGACGCGTTTCCATAGGCGTTGTTGGCGCCTCGTACTTCCCGCCTGCCAATAAATTGCGTTCGGGAACAGGCAGCGCTTTACGATCAATCTTTCCGTTCGGACTAAGCGGCATATGCGCAAGCTGCACGAAGTATGACGGGATCATATACCCCGGAAGCTCCTGCGCCAGCGCTCCACGGAGCTCGCTTCCCGTCAGCTCTGCATTCGCCGTAAAGTATGCACACATTTGCTTCTGACCGCTTTCGTCTTCCCGCGCTACGACGACCGTCTCCTGCACAGCCTCCACTTTCAACAGCTGCGTTTCCACTTCACCGAGTTCGATCCGGTAGCCGCGTATTTTCACCTGATGGTCGATCCGTCCCAAATATTCGATATTCCCGTCCGCCTGCCAGCGAACCAGGTCTCCTGTTCGGTACATCCGCTCTCCCGGCGAAAAAGGACTGTCCACGAATTTCTCCGCCGTCAGCTCAGGTCGGTTGAGATACCCTCGCCCGACCCCGTCTCCCGCGATGCACAGCTCGCCCGGCACACCAATCGGCTGCAGCTTTCCGCCCTCGCTGACGACATACAGCTGTATATTCGAGATCGGCTTGCCGATCGGCACTGTACGGTACGTTTCGTCCGCTCGCAAGTTAAAATACGAAACGTCCACCGTCGCTTCCGTCGGTCCGTACAAATTCACCAGCTTCGCCTGGCTGACCGGCGCGACGTATTGCTGGAACCGCGCCGCCGCATTCGGCGTTAATGCTTCCCCGCTGGCAAACACTTGCTTCAGCGAAGCCAGCTTGCTCTGCGCTGACTCTCCTTGATGCTCGATATGCTCCAGGAAGGCGCTCAGCATCGCCGGTACGAAATGCATCGTACTGACCTTTTGCGCGGCGATCGTCTCCACAATCACTTCCGGGTCTTTCTCCCCGCCGACTGGAAGCAGGCACATGCTCGCTCCGACGAACGACCACCAGAACAGCTCCCATACGGAAACGTCGAACGTGATCGCCGTTTTTTGCAGTATCATATCTCCCGCATCCAACGGGTACGCCTCCTGCATCCAGGTCAGGCGGTTGATCACTGACCTGTGTTCGATCATAACGCCCTTCGGCTTGCCCGTTGATCCCGACGTATAAATGACATACGCGATGTCCCGAGGCCCGGCGATCGGTGCCAGATTCGATCCGTCCTTCACGTACGCTTGCGTTTCGTCCAGCTTCAAAGTTCGGCCCGCGAAGCTGATGCGATCCTGCAAATGGCTTGGCAACAGGAGCAGCTTCGCCCCCGAATCCTCCAGCATGTAGCGGATGCGCTCTTCCGGGTAGTCTGGAGCGATCGGCACGTAGGCTCCTCCAGCTTTTAAGATGGCGAAAATGCCCACCATCATGTCCAGCGAACGCTCGGCCATCAACCCGACGAGTTGATCGGCCTGCACGCCTTCGGCCCGCAAGGTGCGCGCCAGCCGGTTTGCCCGCTCGTTCAGCTCGCGGTACGTAAGCCGGCTTTCCCCAAACACAACCGCCGTCTGTTCTGGTGTCCGCTCCGCTTGCTCCTCGAACATCTGATGGATCGTTTTATCCTTCGGATAATCAGCCGCGGTCGCGTTGAATTGCTTCAGAATCTGCATCATTTCTTCCCGGGTAGCCACTTCAAGCTCACTCACAAGCAAGTTTGGATTTGCTGTAATTTGCTCCAGCACATGCACGAAATGTCCTTGCATTCGCTCAACACTCGCTTGCTTGTATACAAGGCTATTGTATCGGAAGCTAATCCGAACAGCTTCGCCCGGGATGACGATCAGATTGAAATCGTAACTCGTTTGATCGAACATACTGACGTTCGTAATTTCAAAATCATCCTCATCAGTGCTGGCCGATTGCTCGATTTGCTGTTCCATAGGATAGTTTTCAAACACCATAATATGGGAAATCAAGCTTTGCTTCTGTTCGGTTCGCGCCTGAATTTCATAGAGCGGATACGTATCGTAAGCGTTCGATGCCAGAGCCTGCTCCTGGGTTGCCTTCAGCACATCTGCAAAAGCGGCGCCTTCGTCAGCACGAACGCGAACCGGGATCGTATTGATAAACAGACCGATCATCGTTTCGATTCCAGTTATTTCCGCAGGTCTTCCGGATACGACGCTGCCGAAAACAACGTCCCTACTGCTGTTGTACCTTTGCAGAACAAGGCCCCAAGCGGTTTGCATCAACGTATTGATTGTTACTTGATATTGTTTGGAAATTAATTGCATCCGGTGAGTTAGTTCCTCGCCCAAGTCGCAAACGAATTCTTCCGGCACATAGCCCTCTGTTCTGCTTTGCGGGTTCTCCTGAATCTCCTGCGGCAGCTGCGTTTGCTGTTCGTAGCCCTCCAGGTACTTGCTCCAGTATGTGGCCGCTTCTTCCGGGTTTTGCCGATCCAGCCATTCGATATATTGACTGTACGGCAGGACGACGGAAAGCTCCGGTTCCCGCTGCTCCTGGATTGCAGCATAATGCTCGAATACCTCCTGCATCATGATCGGCACGCACCAGCCATCCATGATGATGTGATGGAAACTCCAATAGAATCGGTACGTTTGTTCCCCGGTTCGCAAAACCGAAACACGCAACAGCGCATCCTGTGCTAAATCGAATCCTGCCGTCATATCGTTAACACTGAACGCCTGAGCATACGTCTCGCGCGCGGCTTCCTCCAGTTCGCGTAGATCTTCGTAGTAAAATCCGCAAGACTTGTGCCGATAGACGACCTGTACGGGCTCAGCCAGCCCGCTGTAAAAGCTGGTACGCAGCACGTCGTGCCGTTGCACGAGGGCATCCAGGCTTTGGACAAAGACATCAACGTCCAAGCTTCCCTGAAGGCTGAACACCGCTTGCTCGAAATAAGCTGTCGAACCCGGCTCCAGTTGACTGTGGAACAGCATGCCTTTTTGCATCGATGTGAGCTTGTACACATTTTCGACCTCGCCGATATGCGCGGTTTGCTGCACAAGCTGCTCCAGTTCCTCCATGCTGAGATCCGAAAGCAGCAGATCGCTCGGCGTCAGCTCCGTTTGGTCTTTATCCGCGCAGTGCAGGATCACTTCCCGGAGACTCGTACGGAGGAGATCAGAAAGTTTCTCCACTGTTTCTTTGCGGTATTGCCGCCCATTGTAATCAATGGTCAGCGACAAGACACCCAGCGAAATCATGCCGTTGATATCCAGCGTATAGCGCTGCGCCATCTTCTCGCTCATGGAAGCTCCGACCGGATAAGGCGAAATTTGCAGCTTATTGCTATCCAAGTCCTGATCGAACTGCCCCAGATAGTTGAAGCTGATTTCCGGCTGGAGACGCAGAGCATGATCCTCGTTCTCGCCGTTGCCGGACAGATAGGTCAAAATGCCATACCCGATGCCTTTATTCGGAATGCGGCGAAGCCCTTCCTTCACACGCTTGATGCTACGCGAAACGTCTTGTTCGGCCCCGACCTCCAGCACAACCGGATATTGGCTTGTAAACCAGCCTACGGTTCGGGTGATGTCGGTATCCGGAATGATCGGTTCCCGTCCATGCCCTTCCAGGCTTACCAGTACTTGCTCGGTTCCTGTCCAGGCATGAACCGCCATACCCAAAGCGGTCAGCAGCAAGTCGTTTACTTCTGTATTGTAGGCGTGGTTGGCCTGTTTCAGCAGCAGCGAGGTCTCCTCCTCGCTCCATTGCACGGTGACCGTTTCGCCCTCGATTCGGGTCGGGTTATCGTGCGTTTCGTCTTTCGGCAGCGGTTCAGTCGCTGCTGCCGTCTGCACGATCTGCCGCCAGTACTCCCGCTCACTTTCCATCGCCGGACTTGCCGCATACTGTGGCAATTGTTGCGCCCATGTGCGGAACGAGTCTGTTTTATGCGGCAGCCGGATTTCCTGACCACTTGCCGCCTGCTCATAGCCTGTGGCGATATCCTCGAACAATATCCGCCAGGATACCCCGTCCACCGCCAGATGGTGAATGACGATCAGCAAATGGTCGCCGTCCGCACAGTGGAACAGTCCCAGCTTCAGCAGCGGCCCTTCGTTCAGGTTTATGCTGCGCTGAATGTCGCTTGCTTTTGCTTCGATGGCGGCTGCACAGTCGGCCTCGCCTCGGAAGTCCGCGATGTCGAGCGTGTACAGCTCACCCTCGCTGATGCCGCGATTCCACGCTTCGTATCCACGATCCGACTGACGGAACACGAGCCGCAGCGCATCGTGGTGCTCGGCAATCTTGGTCATCGTCTGACGCAGCGCCCCCAGTTCAAAGCCTTCTGCCCGATATAGCATGACCGCGTGATTAAAGTGATGCAGGTCAACCGGCGCCTGTTCAAAGAACCAGTGCTGGATCGGGAGCAGCGGCGTCTCGCCCGTCACTTCCCCTTGATCGGCAATGCGTTCGGCGGTTTGCACATACGGGCTGAGCTCGGCAATGGTCGGATACTTGAACAAATGTTTCATGTCCATTTTGTAGCCGGCTTGCAACAGTCTTGAAGACACCTGAATCGACTTGATCGAATCGCCCCCAAGATCGAAGAAGTTGTCGTAAATGCCGACCCTGCTGACACCAAGCGCGCCCTGCCAAACAGCAGCCAGTGCTTGCTCTACCGCTGTCCGTGGAGCCACATAAGCGGTTCCGGCCGATAAGTTGCTTTCAGGCGCAGGCAGCGCTTTGCGATCAATCTTTCCGTTCGGGCTTAGTGGCATATGCTCAAGCTGCACGAAGTGTGACGGGATCATATAGCCCGGAAGCTCCTGCGCTAGGGCTCCACGAAGTTCGCTTGCCGTCAGCTCTGCATTCGCCGTAAAGTACGCGCACATCTGCTTCTGACCGCTTTCGTCTTCCCGCGCTACGACAACCGCTTCCTGCACAGCCTTAACCTTCAACAGCTGCGTTTCCACTTCACCGAGTTCGATCCGGTAGCCGCGTATTTTTACCTGATGGTCGATCCGTCCCAAATATTCGATGTTACCGTCTGCCTGCCAGCGGACCAGGTCTCCCGTCCGGTACATCCGCTCTTCCGGCACAAACGGGTCATCCACGAATTTCTCCGCTGTCAGCTCGGGCCGATTTAGATATCCACGCGCGACTCCGTCTCCCGCGATGCACAGTTCGCCCGGCACGCCAATCGGTTGCAGCTTTCCCCCTTCGCTGACGATATACAGCCGTATATTCGAGATCGGCTTACCGATCGGAACTGTTCGGTATGTTTCGTCCGCTTGCAAGTTAAAGTACGAAACTTCGACCGTCGCCTCCGTCGGTCCATACAAATTCACCAGCTTCGCCTGGCTGACCGGCGCGACGTATTGCTGGAACCGCGCCGCTGCGATCGGCGTCAATGCTTCCCCACTCGTAGACACTTGCTTCAATGAGGCCAGCTTGCTTTGCGCTGGTTCTCCTTGACGCTCGATGTATTCCAGGAAGACGTTTAACATCGCCGGTACAAAATGAATCCTGCTGATTCTTTGCACGTCGATCGTCTCCAGAATCACTTCCGGATCTTTCTCCCCGCCGACTGGAAGCAGGCACAAGCTCGCTCCTACGGATGACCATCCGAACAATTCCCATACGGAAACGTCGAACGTGATCGCCGTTTTTTGCAGAATTGTTTCTCCCGCATCAAATGGATATACCCTCTGCATCCATGTTAAGCGGTTGATCACCGACCCGTGTTCGACCATGACGCCTTTCGGCTTGCCGGTTGATCCTGACGTATAAATGACATACGCCATGTCCCGAGGCCCGGCGATCGGCGCCAGATTCGAACCGTCCTCCACGTACGCTTGAGCTTCGTCCAGCTTCAAAGTCCGGCCCGCGAAGCTGATGCGATCCTGCAAATGGCCTTGCAGCAGGAGCAGCTTCGCACCTGAATCCTCCAGCATGTAGCGGATACGCTCTTCCGGATAGTCCGGATCGATTGGCACGTAAGCTCCTCCAGCCTTTAATATGGCGAAAATGCCGACCATCATGTCCAGCGAACGTTCGGCCATCAAGCCGACGCGTTGGTCGGCCTGTACGCCCTGCTTCCGCAGCGTGCGAGCCAAACGGTTTGCCCGCTCGTTCAGCTCGCGGTACGTAAGCCGGCTTTCTCCGAGCACAACCGCCGTCTGCTCCGGCGTCCGCTCCACTTGCTCCTCGAACATCTGATGGATCGTCTTATCCTTCGGATAGTCAGCCGCGGTCGCATTGAATTGCTCCAGAATCTGCGCTTGCTCCGTTGCCGTGATGATCGCAATCTCCGACAGCTTCGTCTCAGGCGCATTCGCCACCGCATCGATCACCTGCACAAAATGATTCGCAATCCGTTCGGCCGTTTCCCGCTTAAACAGTACACTGGCATATTCGAGACTGTACGCAAGCTCGCTTCCCTGCTCGGTCACATTGAACATCAGATCAAATTTGGCGGACCTATGCTCATGCGGGTAAGGCTTGAACTGCAGACCAGCAATTTCCCGCTGCCCTTGCTCCAAATTGTGCAGGGCAAACATCGTATCGAACAACGGGTTGCGGCTCAAATCCCGCTTCACATTGAGCTTCGCAACCAATTCCTCAAGCGGATAGTCCTGATGCTCGTATGCCTGCAGTGAGGTTTCTTTGACTTCCTGCAAATAGTCAAGGAACGTTTTCTCACCAGACGGATAATTGCGGAGGGCAAGTGTGCCGACAAACATCCCGATCAGACCTTCCAGCTCCCCATGGGGTCTGCCTGCAATCGGGGTACCGACAATCACATCCTCCTGGCCGGTATATTTGTGCAGGAGCGTCGTATATGCGGACAGCAACACCATATACAAGGTCGATCCGGTGCTTGCCGCAAGCCGTTTTAAAGCCTCGCTTCTGGAGGCATCGATCACGAATTCAATCTGATCCCCTTCGAAGCTTTGCAGCGCCGGTCTAACCCCGTCTGTCGGAAGATCGAGCACCGGAAGCTCCCCGCGGAATGTATCCAGCCAATAGGCTTCCTGCTTGCCGATCCGTTCGCTTTGCACCTCCAGTTGCTGCCATACTGCATAATCTTTGTACTGAATCCGCAGTTCTGGCAGTTCGGCGCCTTCGTACAGCTGGATGAACTCCTCAACCAAAATGTTCATCGACGCACCGTCGGAGACGATATGATGCATGTCGAACAACAGCAAATGGCGATCTTTCTGCAACCGGAGCAGTCCGACTCGCAGAAGTGGAGCCTGCCGGAGATCGAACGGACGAATAAACTCACGAACGTGTTCTCTCGCTTCTTCTTCCCGGACCTCTGCATATTCCACCGCAAAAGACACTTCCTCGTGCACCTTCTGCACCGGCTCGCCGTCCACGACATCGAAGCTCGTTCTCAGCGTCTCGTGCCGACGTATCAGCTGGCGGAACGCAGCTTCCAGCCGCGTGCGGTCCAGTTCCCCTTCCACTGTCATAACGCCCGGCATATTGTAGCTGATTTCTCCGCCTTCGATCTGGCTGAGCACGTATAAACGCTTCTGTGCCGAAGATACCGGGTAGTAGCTTCGTTCCCCGACGACCGGAATGGAAGCATAAGCCGCCTGATCCCGGCTTTCGATTATTTCGGCCATCTGTTCGATGGTCGGGAATTGAAACACCTCCCGGAGCGCGATATGGCCGTTCAGCTCTTTGTGAATACGGGACACGAGAAGCGTAGCCCGCAAAGAGTGTCCTCCGATATCAAAGAAGTTGTCTTTAATCCCAACACTTTTCAGCCCCAGCACTTCCTGCCAAATGTTCGCCAGACTCGCTTCTATCGGCGTTCTCGGCGCCTCATGCCGCGAACCGGCTGTTTCGATTTCCTGCGGCGCCGGCAGTGCTTTGCGATCAACTTTCCCGTTGGGGGTCAGCGGCAGCCGATCTACTTGAACAAAATAGGCCGGAAGCATGTAAGTCGGAAGCTCCTGCGCAAGCGCAGCTTTAAGCTCGCTGGCGGGCAGCATTTTATCCGCAGCGAAATAGGCTGCCAGCTGCTTTTGTCCAGTCTGGTCCTCGCGTGCAATGACAACGGCTTCCTGTACGGACTCGACCTGTAAAAGGTGCGCCTCCACCTCGCCCAGCTCGATTCGATAGCCACGAATCTTCACCTGCTCATCAATACGTCCCTTGATCTCAAGGTTTCCGTCAGCACGCCAACGAACCAAATCACCTGTCCGGTAACAGATCTCTCCCGGCTTTACCGGGTCTTGAACAAATTTCTCCATCGTCAGTTCCGGACGGTTCAAATACCCGCGCGCGACGCCATCTCCGCCGACGATCAGCTCACCCCATGCCCCAATCGGCAGCAGCTTCATCGAGCTGTCCACGACATAAGCCGTCGAGTTGCAGATCGGCCGACCGATGGGCACCGATTCCGTGAGTTCGCCGGGAATCGCATAGGTCGTCGAGAACGTCGTATTTTCCGTCGGGCCGTAACCGTTCACGATGCCGAGGCCCGGATTGTCCCGCAGCACCCGGTTGATATGCGGCACCGATAGCATGTCGCCCCCGACGATCAGCGTCTTGATCGT
>NZ_JAFFQR010000101.1:0-80612 GCF_020736845.1 Paenibacillus farraposensis | reverse complement strand
CAGCTTGCTGTCCTGCTGCGACAGTTGGTTGAACAGCGGAGAGGTCAGCCACATGGTTGTAATGCCGTATCGTTCGATAGCTTGCTTAAGCTCCCAGGCGTCCAGAATGACATCGTTGCTGGCCAGATAGAGCTGGCCGCCGTTCAGCAGCGCTCCCCAAATCTCGAATGTGGACGCGTCGAACACCACTGCGCCTGTTTGTAAAATTCGCGTCGTTTCATCCAATTGGACATAGTCCGTATTCTTCACCAAACGCACCACATTCTGGTGTTCAACCATAACGCCTTTCGGCCTGCCTGTCGTTCCCGACGTATAAATCACATAAGCCAGATCGCCCGAAGCGCCGGTCAAGCCGAGATTCGATCCGTCTTCGGCATATGCCGCGTCATCGTCCAGATCGATGACGCTCCCGGCAAAGCCGATATCGGCTACGTCGTCCCGCCGGATGAGCAGGAGCTTCGCTCCCGAATCCTCCAGCATATATCCGATGCGCTCCGCCGGATAATCCGGGTCAATCGGCACGTAGGCTCCGCCGGCCTTGAGGATCGCCAAAACGCCAACGACCAGCTCGATCGACCGATGGGCGGCAATCGCCACAGGCTGATCCCGAACGACACCCTTGTCGCGGAGTGTCCGCGCCAGCCGGTTTGCCCGCTCGTTCAGTTCGCGGTATGTCAGACGCGCGTCTTCGTACACGACGGCCACCTGCGCCAATGACCGTGCCGCTTGCTCCTCAAACAACTGATGAATCGTCTTCTCCTTAGGATAAGCGGTTGTCGCACTGCCTCCGAGGAGCAGCATCTGCGCCTCCTCTTGCGGCGTCGCCAGCTTCAGCTCGTTCACACGAATGTTCGGGCGGCTTACCACCTGTTCCAGCATATGAATCAGATGTCCCTGAATCTGTTCGATGCCAGACTGCTCATAGACGAGCTCGTTATAGCGGAATACGATTTTAAATTCTTCGCCCGGCAAAACAATCAGATTGAAATCATAGTTCGTCTGCTCAAACAGCTCAGCGTCCGTAATCTCAAAAGCTGCCTGCTCCCCGCCCAACAGCTCGATTTGCTGTTCTACGGGATAGTTTTCAAATACCATGATATGTGTGATCAAATGCTGTTGTCCGGTTTGCGTCTGGATCTCATAAAGAGGGTACGTATCGTAGGCATGGGAAGCCAGGTACTGTTGCTGCTGCCGTTTGACCATATCTGCGAAACTGATGGTTTCGTCTGACCGCACACGTACTGGAATCGTGTTGATAAACAGTCCGATCATGCTTTCAATTCCCGGTATTTCCGCAGGTCTTCCCGAAACAACGCTGCCGAAAACAACGTCCCTGCTGCTATTGTATTTTTGAAGCACGATTCCCCAAACAGTCTGCATCAAAGTGCTGACTGTCACCTGATACCGTTTTGCCGCCTGTTCGATTCGCCCGGTCAGATCCTTGCCCAGCTCGCAAACGATCTGTTTTGAAACGTAGGCTTCCGGCTTGTTTTGGGCTTTCGCTTGAGGAATCTGCGTATGCTGTTCGTAATCTGCCAAATAGTCGCTCCAGTATTCGGCTGCCGCCTGATCATCCTGCCGATCCAGCCATTCGATATAACGACTGTACGGCAAGGCTGGGAGAAACTCAGGTTCTCTCTGCTGGCTGATCGCAAAATAGGTTTCGAACACCTCTTGTGTAATGAGAGGCACGCACCAGCCGTCCATAATGATATGATGAAAGCTCCACATAAGCAGATAATCCGCTTCGCCCTTGTGTAGAACGGAAACGCGGAGCAGCGGGTCCTGCGTCAAATCAAACCCTCTGTTTCTGTCATCATCTATATAATTCCGGATATACGCCTCACGCTGTAATTGCTCCATCCCGCGCAGGTCTTCATAATTGAATTCACTGCGTTTGGTTCGATAAACGATTTGTACCGGGTCGCCCCATCCGTTATAAAAATTGGTGCGGAGCGCAGCATGTCTTTGCACCAAAGCATCCAGGCTTTGCGCAAAGCTTTGCGCATCAAAGTGACCATGCCATTCGAACGTCGCTTGTTCGAAGTACGAAAGTGAATGCGGCTCCAGCAGACTGTGGAAAAACATGCCTTTTTGCATCGGCGTCAGCTTGTACACATTTTCGATTTCGCCGACGTGCCGGTGATGCGATGCCAGTTGATCGAGCTGTTCTATAGTCAATCCCTTCAGCAATATGTCGCTTGGCGTCAATTCGGCCGTTTCTTTGCTTGTGCAGTGCCGGATGACTTTTTGCAAGGATGTCCGGATGAGCTCGGATAGCCGCTCCACCGTTTCTTTGCGGTATTGTTTGCTACTGTAAGTGATGGCAAGCGATAGCGTTCCTTCGGAAATCATCCCGTTCATATCCAAAGTATAAGCTTGCACAGCATGTTCACTTATCGCGCCGCCTGTCGAATAAGGAGATAGCTGCAACGAACTGTTGTCCAAGTCTTGATCGAATTGGCCCAAGTAATTAAAGCTGATTTCCGGCTTGAGCTCACGTATAACACGTTCCAGATTTGCAGACCCATATTTCAGGAGGCCGAAGCCAATGCCTTTATGCGGAATGCTGCGCATACTTTCCTTGATCCGCTTAATTTGGCCTGACAGGTCGTTGTTACTTCCGATCTCCAAGGCAACCGGGAATTGACTTGTGAACCAGCCTACGGTGCGGGTGATGTCGATATCCGGGATAATCGGCTCCCGACCGTGTCCTTCCAGATTGACCAGCACTCGCCCGATACCGCTCCAGGCCTGAACAGCCAGCCCCAGTGCCGTTAAAAGCAAGTCGTTCGTCTCCGTATTATAAGCGCGGTTCGCCTGCTTGAGCAGCAGCTCCGTTTCCTCTTCGGTCCATTGAATCGTGATGGTTTCGCTGTCTAAAACCAGCGGACAGGTCTGCACCTCATCCTTCGGCAGCGGCTCTGCTACTATTTGCCCGAGCTGTTCCCAATAAGCCCGCTCATGTTCCATCGCCGGACTTTCCGCGTACAGCGACAACTGCTGTGCCCATGTCCGGTAGGAATCCGTTTTTTGCGGGAGCTGAATCTCCTGGCCGTTTACCGCCTGCTCGTAGCCTGTCGCGATATCTTCGAACAAAATTCGCCACGACACACCGTCTACGGCCAAATGGTGAATGACAATCAGCAGATGATCCCCTTCCGCGCACCGGAACAACCCCAGCTTCATCAAAGGTCCATGAATCAGGTCGATGCCGCGTTGGATTTCGCTTGCTTTCGCATGGATGGCTGCCTCGGGAGCAACCTGCTCTTTGAAATCGACAATTTCCAAAGTATACAGTTCGCCTTCCGCCATGCCGCGGTTCCACGCCTCATATCCGTGTTCCGTCTGGCGGAACACCAGTCGCAGTGCATCGTGATGTTCGGCGATCTTCTTCATCGTTTGATGAAGCACCGCTTCCTCAAAACCATCCTCCCGATACAGCATGACAGCCTGGTTAAAGTGATGCGGACTTACGGAATGCTGCTCGAAAAACCAGCGCTGAACCGGGAGCAACTTGGTCGCGCCACTGACTTCCCCTTGCTCCGCTATGCGACTGACCATTTGGACATACGGGCTCAGTCCCGCAATGGTCGGATGCTTGAACATATCTTTCATTTCCAGCTTGTAGCCTGCTTGGAACAGCCTTGAAGACACCTGGATCGATTTGATCGAATCGCCCCCAAGATCGAAGAAGCTGTCGTGAATGCCGATATTGCGTACACCGAGCACGCTTTGCCAAACGGAAGCCAGAGCCTGCTCCACGGCTGTCCGCGGTGCAGCGTACTCGGTTCCCGTGTGAACGTTCTCCTCGGGAGCCGGCAGCGCTCTGCGATCCACCTTCCCGTTGGCCGTCAGCGGAAGCTGCTCCAGTTGGACAAAGTAGGATGGAATCATGTAATTGGGCAGTTCTTTTGCCAGCGCGCTTCTGATCTCGCCTGCGCTCAGCCGGTTACTGGCCGCAAAATAGGCGCAAAGCTGTTTTTGTTCGCTTTCGTCCGCCCGCGCAATCACGACGGCTTCCCGAATCGATTCTATCTTGGCAAGCTGAGCCTCCACTTCGCCCAGCTCAATGCGGAAACCGCGGATTTTCACCTGCTCATCAATCCGTCCCTTGATCTCAAGGTTTCCGTCAGCACGCCAACGAACCAAATCACCTGTCCGGTAACAGATCTCTCCTGGCTTTACCGGGTCCTGAACAAATTTCTCCACCGTCAGTTCCGGACGGTTCAAATATCCGCGCGCGACACCATCCCCGCCGACAATCAGCTCGCCCCATGCCCCAATTGGCAGCAGCTTCATCGAGCTGTCCACGACATAAGCCGTCGAGTTGCGGATCGGCCGACCGATGGGCGCCGATTCCGTGAGTTCGCCGGGAATCGCATAGGTCGTCGAGAACGTCGTATTTTCCGTCGGGCCATAACCGTTCACGATGTCGAGGCCCGGATTGTCCCGCAGCACCCGGTTGATATGCGGGGCTGATAGCATGTCGCCCCCGACGATCAGCGTCTTGATCGCGCCAAACAGCTTGCTGTCCTGCTGCGACAGTTGGTTGAACAGCGGAGAGGTCAGCCACATGGTTGTAATGCCGTATTGTTCGATAGCCTGTCTAAGCTTACGGGCGTCCAGAATGACATCGTTGCTGGCCAGATAGAGCTGGCCGCCGTTCAGCAGCGCTCCCCAAATCTCGAATGTAGACGCGTCAAACACCACTGCGCCTGTTTGCAAAATTCGCGTCGTTTCATCCAATTGGGCATAGTCCGTAGACTTCACCAGGCGCACGACGTTCCGGTGTTCAACCATAACGCCTTTCGGTCTGCCTGTCGTTCCCGACGTATAAATTACATAAGCCAGATCACCAGGAGCGCCGGTCAAGCCGAGATTCGATCCGTCTTCGGCATATGCCGCGTCATCGTCCAGATCGATGACGCTCCCGGCAAAGCCGATATCAGCCACATCGTCCCGCCGGATGAGTAAGAGCTTCGCTCCCGAATCCTCCAGCATATATCCGATGCGCTCCGCCGGATAATCCGGGTCAATCGGCACGTAGGCTCCGCCGGCCTTGAGGATCGCCAAAACGCCAACGACCAGCTCGATCGACCGATGGGCGGCAATCGCCACAGGCTGATCCCGAACGACACCCTTGTCGCGGAGTGTCCGCGCCAGCCGGTTTGCCCGCTCGTTCAGTTCGCGGTATGTCAGACGCGCGTCTTCGCATACGACGGCCACATGCGCCAACGATCCTGCCGCTTGCTCCTCAAACAACTGATAAATCGTCTTCTCACGCGGATAATCCGCTGCCGTCGCATTGAATTGCTCCACGATCCGCACCTTTTCCTGCGGCGTAATGATCTCGATCGACGATAGCTTTGTCTCGGGTTTCTCCAGAATAACGTCAATCAATTGCACTAGGTGCTTCGTCATCCGTTCCACGGTTTCCCGTTGGAACAGCGCAGTCGCATACTCCAGACTGCATGCCAGTTCTTCCTCGTTCTCGGTTACATGCAACGTCAAGTCGAATTTCGCCGTCTGATGAGGATGAGCATAAGGTTTAAACTGCAGTCCGTCGATTTCCTGATCCCCTTGTTCTGTGTTTTGCAAAACAAATAAGGTGTCAAATATCGGATTGCGGCTTAAATCTCGTCTGAGATCAAGCTTCTCGACCAGTTCTTCGAACGGAAAATCCTGATTTTCATACGCTTTTAACGCCGATTCCTTGACTTCCAGCACATACTGATAAAAAGTCTTGTCTGCAGCCGGGAAGTTTCGGAGCGCGAGCGTATTGACAAACATTCCGATCATGCCCTCTAGATCGGCGTGCGGTCTTCCGGCGATCGGGGTCCCCACGATAATGTCTTCCTGCCTTGTATATTTGTGCAGCAAAGCAGTGTAAGCGGAGAGCAGCACCATAAACAAGGTGGAACCGGTTTGGGCGGCAAGCTGCTGTAAAGCATGGGTTTGTCGTTGATTAATAACAAATTCAATCGAGCTTCCCGCGAAGCTTTGTACGGGCGGTCTCGCATAATCCGTCGGCAACTCGAGCACAGGCAGCTCGTCGCGATAGACATCCAGCCAGTACGCTGCCTGCTTGCTCAGCCGTTCGCTGCGAGCCTCAGCCAGCTGCCAAGCCGCATAGTCCTTGTATTGAATCCGCAGCTTCGGCAGTTCCTCCCCTTCATAAAACCGGTTGAATTCTTCAACCAAGATGTTGATGGACGCGCCGTCGGAAACAATATGATGCATATCGAACAACAAAAGATGACGCTCCGCTTCCAGTTCGATCAATCCCACTCGCAGAAGCGGCGCCTGCCGAAGGTCGAATGCCCGTACAAAACGGCGAATGTGAGCTGGCGCTTCCTCCTCCTTGGCTTGAATGTACTCTACCGCAAAGGGAACCTCCGGTTGCACGCGCTGCACCGGTTCACCGTTCACCACGTCAAAGCTCGTTCTCAGCGTCTCGTGTCGACGGATCAATTGACGGAATGCCTCTTCTGCTCGCGAGCGATCCAGACTCCCTTCTACCATCAGCACGCCCGGCATGTTATAGCTGGTTTCCCCGCCTTCGAGCTGGCTCAGCAAGTACAGCCGCTTTTGAGCCGAAGAGACAGGATAATACGCTTGTCCCTCGACATTTGGTATGGATGCATAGTCAATATGCTCCCTTCCGTCCAGCAACTGTGCCATTTGCTCAATGGTCGGCGCTTGAAACACTTCCCGCAGGGATATACCGACATTCATTTCTTTTTGAATCCGGGCCGTTACGATTGTGGCCCGCAAGGAATGTCCTCCGATCTCAAAGAAGTTGTCCTTGATCCCGACGGTTTGCAGTCCCAGCACTTCCTGCCATATTCGCACAAGCTGTGCTTCCCGCTCGCTTCGGGGCGCTACGTACTCCTGTCCGGTATTCATATGTTCTTCCGGCGCAGGTAGCGCCTTGCGATCAATTTTGCCATTCGGGCTCAGCGGCATATGCTCAAGCTGTACGAAGTACGACGGGATCATATAACTCGGAAGCTCCTGCGCCAGCGCTCCGCGCAGTTCGCTTGCCGTCAGCTCTGCATTCGCCGTAAAGTATGCGCACAGTTGCTTCTGACCGCTTTCGTCTTCCCTCGCTACGACGACCGTCTCCTGCACAGCCTCCACTTTCAACAGCTGCGTTTCCACTTCACCGAGTTCGATCCGGTAGCCGCGTATTTTCACCTGATGGTCGATCCGTCCCAAATATTCGATATTCCCGTCCGCCTGCCAGCGAACCAGGTCTCCTGTTCGGTACATCCGCTCTCCCGGCGAAAAAGGACTGTCCACGAATTTCTCCGCCGTCAGCTCAGGTCGGTTGAGATACCCTCGCCCGACCCCGTCTCCCGCGATGCACAGCTCGCCCGGCACGCCAATCGGCTGCAGCTTTCCGCCCTCGCTGACGACATACAGCCGTATATTCGAGATCGGCTTGCCGATCAGAACCGTTCGGTACGTTTCGTCCGCTCGCAAGTTAAAGTACGATACGTCCACCGTCGCTTCCGTCGGTCCGTACAAATTCACCAGCTTCGCCTGGCTGACCGGCGCGACGTATTGCTGGAACCGCGCCGCCGCATTCGGCGTTAGTGCTTCCCCGCTGGCAAACACTTGCTTCAGCGAAGCCAGCTTGCTTTGCGCTGGCTCTCCTTGACGCTCGATGTGCTCCAGGAAGGCGTTTAGCATCGCCGGTACGAAATGCATCGTGCTGACCTTTTGTGCAGCGATTGTCTCTACTATCACTTCCGGGTCTTTCTCCCCGCCGACTGGAAGCAGGCACATGCTCGCTCCCACGAACGACCACCAGAACAGCTCCCATACGGAAACGTCAAACGTGATCGCCGTTTTTTGCAGTATCATATCTCCCGCATCCAGCGGATACGCCTCCTGCATCCAGGTCAGGCGGTTAATCACCGACCGATGCTCGATCATGACGCCTTTCGGCTTGCCCGTCGTTCCCGACGTATAGATCACGTAAGCAAGGTCGGCCGGTGCGTTGATGCTCTCCAAATTCGCGCCGTCCTCGTCGTAAATGGCCGGATCGTCCAGCAGCATGACACTTCCTGCAAAGTGCACGCGATCCTGCAAATGGCTTGGCAGCAGGAGCAGCTTCGCCCCCGAATCCTCCAGCATGTAGCGGATGCGCTCTTCCGGGTAGTCCGGATCAATCGGCACGTAGGCTCCTCCAGCTTTTAAGATGGCGAAAATACCCACCATCATGTCCAGCGAACGCTCGGCCATCAACCCGACGAGTTGATCGGCCTGTACGCCCTGCTTCCGCAGTGTGCGGGCCAAACGGTTTGCCCGCTCGTTCAGTTCACGGTACGTGAGCCGGCTTTCCCCGAACACAACCGCCATCTGCTCAGGTGTCCGCTCCGCTTGCTCCTCGAACATCTGATAGATCGTTTTATCCTTTGGATAATCAGCCTTCGTATCATTGAATACGGTCAAAATTTCGTTTTTTTCCTGTTCATTGATCAGAGATATCTCCGATATTTTTTGTTCGGGATTTTCGGTCATATGTTCCGTTATAACCAGGAGATGTCGAATGATTCTCGCAATCTCACCTGCATCGAACAGGCGGGAACGGTAATCGACATGCAGCACCAATTGATCTTCATCCAGCAACTCAGCAATATGAAGCACCAGATCATTGACTTCATCGCCGCCAAAATCATAATCCGTATGAATGCGAACGTCATCCAAATCTACCCAGCTTACCGGACGATATTCCATCGAAATGCCGAACAGCCGCTGGATATCCTTGCTGCGGTAGGTTTCCCTTAAATCCTGAATCAATTGATTATATGGATACTTTTGATGCCGTAAAATCGCGGCTTGCTCCTTGGCCACACTCTGCAAAAAGCTCGTCAAATCAGCGTCAGGGTCAACAAAAGACCTGGCTGCTATTGTGCTGACGAACATACCCACCGTATTTTTTTCTTTCTTGGTTGAACGGTTGGCAAAAGAGGTGCCGATTGCGATATCCTGCTCGCCCGTCGCTTTGTGCATATAAATGTACATTGCCGCCATAAAAAATTGAAACAAGCTGACTTTATGATCTTGGCAAAATTGTTTTATTCCCTTGTACAAGCTGCCGTCTACTGTAAAATGCGCTCTTTGGGCAGTCGTGCTCAACAGCAGCGGATCATACGGTTTCAATCCGGTCACGTCGGGCAGCCCGGCAAATTTATCGTTCCAGAACTCCTTGTCCTTTGCAAACCGCTCAGACTGTACATAGGCTTCTTCCGTTTGGATATATTCGATATAAGAATATTCTTTGCCCAGTTGGGATTCTATTCCCCGAATGATATCAATGTAATATTCCGTTAACTGGTTTCCGAAAAGAACCATGGAAATGCCGTCTGAAATAATGTGATGCATTTTAACACTCAGCCAAAACTCGTCATCGCTGATTCTAATAAACAAAAAATGAAAAAGCTCATTGTTGAGCAGTTCAAGAGGCGTTTGGTTATGACGCTCCAACCAGGCTTTCAATTCATCTATACTTTTGAAATCGGCTGCGTCCAGGCAAGTGAACTCCTTGTCCTCAAAAGGAACCACGTATTGCCGGGGAATGCCGTTCTCGGCCGTGATACGAATGCGAAAAGCATCGTATTGCTTAATGACCATATTGATGGAGCGCTTTAAGGCATCTATGTTCATTTTTCCTTTAAACTTTACCGTCCCCAGGAGTAGTGATACGGACGTATTCGGGTAAAGCAACTCAGTGTACCAAATCCGCTGTTGCGCATTCGTTAAAGGAAAAAATCGCTGTACGTTGTTATTCATAACCTATTCCTCTTCCCTTCTTGTGATTGCGATGACCCTATTTCCTTAATGCAGGTTCACGTTATACTTGTTTCGGAGTGAACGATACGATTTCTTCTGCCTTGACAATAATCCGATCTCCTACAGTAGCCAAACCTTTGCCGATGAGAAAACCTCTTTTCCTCTTCGTTACTTCAAAATAAAGATCCAGCCGATCTCCAGGCTGAGCCCATTCGTGCATCTCGACCTGATTCAATGAGCTCAAATAGGAGATACCCGTTTCGTCCATAGTCGCAAAGCCGCCTAACTGCGCCAATGCTTCAACGACCATCATATAGGGCATAAACGGATTCGCTTCGGAAATAAACCAATCGTTCCAGGTTACATTCTTGTATCCTCTGGCCCATTTTGAATGCTCAAAACCCGTTACCTTATCGATCATAATGAACGGATAACGGTGAGGAAGTACATCGAGAATACGTATGTCGTCAACATTCACGATGTTATTCCTCCTGCCATTTGCGTACAGCCAGACAAACGTTATGGCCGCCGAAGCCAAACGAATTACTAATCGCTGCACGGACTTCGCGTTCCTGGTATACGTGCGGCACAAAATTCAGCTCAGGGGCTTCAGGATTGTCGCAATTGAGTGTCGGTGGCACCTTGTTATGGATCAAGCTCTGTACAGTTGCGATCAATTCAACTGCCCCTGCACCACCCATTAAATGGCCTGTCATCGATTTGATAGATGATATCGCCAGGCGGGGAGCATGCTCTCCGAATACGCTCTGAATCGCATTGATCTCCATACGGTCATTGAATGGCGTACTCGTACCATGGGCATTGACATAGTCGATGTCCTGCGGTGTCAAGCCGCCATCCTGCAGGGCGATGCTGATGGCTTCTGCCGGACCGGAGCCCGAAGGATCAGGAGCCGTAATATGATAGGCATCGGTTGTGCAGCCGTAACCCACAACTTCGGCCAAAATGGTAGCTCCCCGGTTCAATGCATGCTCCAGCTCCTCCAGCACCAAGACCCCTGCTCCTCCGCCGATGACGAATCCATCGCGGTCCACATCAAACGGGCGGCTGGCCTTCTGTGGCTCTTCATTTCGTCTGGAGAGCGCATGGATATTCGCAAAAGAGGCCAAATCGAGCTGACTAAAATTCGCTTCTGCCCCTCCGGCAACCACGACATCAGCCGTGCCATACTGGATCGTACGCAATGCTTCACCGATGGCATTACTTCCGGTAGCACAAGCTGTGACCACAGCAAACGAAGGCCCCTTGGCTCCGATCGCAATGGAGATTTCGCCGGGCGCAGAATTAATCATCATGGAGGAAACAAAATATGGTGAAACCCTTTTGGGACCAAGTTCGATTAGCTTTCTGTAGTTCTCCTCTACTACGTCGAGGCCGCCTGCTCCAGAGCCGACAATAACCCCCACGCGTCTTGCATTCCGCTCATCAATCACTAGTTTGGATTGCTCGACTGCCTGCCGGGCAGCCGCCAAGGCAAATTGAGTGAACTGTGCAACTTTTTGCGCTTCCTTCTTGCTCATATACTGCAATGGATCAAACCCCGTAACCTGTGCCCCGATTTTGGTCGGTATATTGGCTACATCAAATACAGTGACAGGTCCAATTCCACTCTTTCCTTCCAACAGCGAATTCCAGAAATCGGCAAGATTATGACCGACCGGCGTTACGACTCCCTGTCCTGTTACTACAACACGTCTTCTCACTGTACTCACGTCCTTCACTGAAATTAATTCTTGGAAGCCTGTTGATCATAGAGAGGAAAGTCGCCATATACATGACTGATTTTCTCATGCACATCTGCAAGGTCAGCATATACCTCGATGACCACAAGCTTGTTCTCCTGATACTTTTCCCAAGCAAGCTGAAGCTGTCCCCGGGCCTCCTCCTTGCTCCGGATCACAAGGCTTTCGACAAACTCATACTGGGGAATTTGAATTCCTGTCTTGGCGGCCTCTGAAACAAACGGGAAGGACTGCCCTGAGAGGTGCTTGTAATTCATCTGATTTTGCAACCAGCCATAGCCGCCATTATTCAGCACGAGATAGATTACCGGTATCCGGTACTGTACCGCCGTAATAAAATCCGGGGAGAACAGATTGAACGCGCCATCACCGACAAGTGCCACTACTGGACATTCAGTTGCCACACTTGCCCCCAAAGCAGCGGCCGCACCGAATCCAAGGCTCGTTTGGTCACTGGGAACAATCGAAAGAGAACCTGCGGCAAAACGAAAATATGGATAAAAGTAGGACCACATATCCTGCAATCCATTCTCTTGAAGAAGCACCAGATTTTCAGGCAGCTCTGTCTGAATCATTTCCAACAGCTCCGGCACGTGGATTCCAGGGGCCTTTTTCAACTTTTCCAGATAAACGGCCCGTTGAGAAAAAGCCTTCTCTTTACAGCTTCTGATCGTCTCAAGCCATACTCCGTCAGGCTCCTGTCCCCGCCGTTCAAGCCATTGCTCTACTGCGGCATATCCATCTCCCAGCACCTTGACACCCCTGTATTCATGTGCAAAATCCTCCAGCTCGACATTGACCTGAATTAAAGGTGTATCCTGCAGAAGAAGATCCCACTCGAACGTAGCTGTTTCTTCGAGGCGGCTGCCCAGCGTGATCACGACATCGGATTCCTCCCAGATTCGTCTCAAGCTGATATCCGTGTAGAGCCCGGCAACACCACAAAAAAGTTCATGGTCTTCATCAACTACACTCCGTCCCGAGGCGGTTGCGAACAAGGCCGCTCCATGCTGATTAGCGAACCGCTCTATTACATTGCTGGTCGCTGACTTCATCCCGCCTCCGACTAGAATGAGGGGCTTGCGGGCCGTCTCTATGATTCCCCATGCCGCATCCAGCTCCCGTAGAGACGGAGAGCATGAAAGCCTTTCGGGCGGAGCCGACTGAAACCCAATCGGCACAGACTGATCCATCAGGTTTTCGGGCAGTTCAATGTAGACCGGACCTGGGGCTCCATTGATGGCCAAAAAAGCTGCCCGCTCCATCGCCCATACCAGTCGTTCCACATGCTCAACACGATAAGCCCATTTTACGAGCGGCTTCACAAGTGAGATTTGGTCTGCTTCCTGAAAGGAACGGGTCCCCAGCTTGTCTCCTCCGGTGCCAAGTGCCAAAAGCAGAACTGGCGCACCAAGGTTCTTCGCTTCCAATAGCCCCGTGAGTGTATTGCTGAGTGCTGGCCCTTTACCCACAACACAGACGGACATCTGGTTGGTTGTGAGCGCATAGCCTGCTGCCATAAACACAGCATTACGCTGGTCTTTGCATAGAATGAAATCCATACCGGACGGGGGGAGTGATGATATGATTTGGAGATCATCACTTGGTAGTCCAAAGAGATGCCGGACCCCAGCCGATTTTAAGTAGCCAATAATGGCATCCCAGGGAGATAAGCTTACAGTCATACCAAACTCCTCTTTTCCGACAAGTATTCTGCGACGATTTCAGAAATCAAAATCGGCTTCGATACGAGCTTGTAATCGTGATAAATATAGTTCGACATCGTGCCATAGCCACCAAAGGGTTTATTACCCTGATCTACATCCTCAAGCGTCTGATTAATGGTCAATGTGTGCTTCTTTCGAAGGACGTCCGCCAGATGCTCAGACCCGTACAGGCTGCAGCCCATTGCACGTTCGCTAAAATAACTGGAGGAAATACGTTTGGTCAGCTGCTCGTCGTCACGATAGATAACCACATTGAAGACTGGTGAAAAATACTCGATAATTTCCAAATTCTCATCCAATTCGCTATATATAACCGTTGGCTCCATCTTTTTCGTACGGAAATCAATGCCGCCGCCGTAAATAATAAACTTATCGTTCGTATTAAAGTATTCAGAAACCGAATACAGCGTATCTTTATAGAAAATAGGTGAATAGTTTGCGTTCGGGTCATTGTTTCCTCCAAACACGAGTTGGTCAAGCCGCTTAATCAGCAAATCTTTAAAGCTCTCCCTCACATCCTGATGCACCAGAATGATGTCGGGTCCCAGGCAATCCTGTCCAGAGTTGTACAATCTCATTCGGATTACATCGGTAACCGCTAATTCGAGATCGGCATCGGGTCCGATGATGAAAGGATTGATTCCTTGTCCATAGAAAATGTAGAGCTGCTCCTTACGGATTTGTTTTTTGATCTTCTCCGCGTTGGTATAGCTCCCGGTGAACACTACAATATCAGCGGGGATCACGGAATTTTCCATGAACACCTTCTGGCTGACTTTACGATTATAGATGGGTAATCCATGTACAGCCTGGAGCTTTTCATGCAGTAAGCTGACATACTCGTTTACATGAGAGGAAGGGCGAAAGTCTATATTTTCAACGTAGAGGGACGGAATCAAAAGGTATAATGCATAGGAGTATAAAACGACGTTAGAAGGCATGAATACAGCCATAGACCGTTGCCAGTCTGGCTGATAGGTTTGCACTTCTTGCAAAGCGCCCTGAAGTGTGGAGATCGTGGAATCCATTTCTGCATTGGCGGCCCGATAGGATGAAAATTGCGTGAGAATATCCATCACTTCCTGCCGATTTTCAATCAAATAATTAAGGCATTTCTGAATAGATTCATGCCTTTTCAAAAATAACGTGTTTTTTTCCAGTTCCGAATTCATACTCATGGTGAATTCTCCCTTTCCTTCATCGGTTTTTGGTAAATATCTTGTCTTTCCGAAAGACTACACTTTTATAAACCAGACAGAGTCTGGAGCTTTCAACACTTACCCTTTGCGAGAAGCAGCTTTCTGCAGGGCAATGCGTTCCATCTCCAGCCGATCTACTTTTCCATTGCGATTCAAAGGAAATCGAGCGAGCGGAAGCAGAAGATCCGGGAACATGTACGAAGGCAGCACCCGATTCATCTCTTTGCGGAGCACGGGCAGGACCTGCGCGGATTCGCTTTCGATGAATGCAACCAGCAATGTCCCTTTGGCCTCGTCCTCCAGGGCGATCACGCAGGATCGGTAACCTATCGAGCCTATTCGGTCTTCGATATAGACCGGTGAGACCATATACCCCATCCGGTTGACCGTCTTGCCGCTTCGGCCAATGACATACAGGATTTCCTCGTCCAGATAGCCCAGATCGCCCGTCTTGAACCAGCCATCCTGTAGCACGGATTGCGTCAGGTCTGGACGATTCAGGTAACCTTCCATACATCCGGCACTGCGTATCCACACTTCGCCTACATTGCCTTCGGCCTGCTGGTTGCCGGCAGCATCTCGTATTTTCAGGTCCACATTTGGTAACGGTCTGCCGCAGCCTTTCGGACACTCTAGCGTCCCCAGAGCAACGTTGCCCAGCTCAGAAAGGCCGTAACCATTCAGCAGGGGCTGTCGAAATATGTTGTTAAATTTCTCTTCGAGATCTTGGGTAAGTGGGGAGCCGCCTACGCACCACATGCGCACCGGGGAACTCCTGATCATTTCCAGTTGTTTTGGCTTTCGGCTTAACATACGTAACAAAGTGTAAAAAGCAGAGGGATTAGCATCAACGATTGTAGCTTGATCTTTCGTAATACTGGCAAAAACACTCCAGAGGTTTTTAGGATTGCAAATGATGAGGGAACATGAGGTTAACCACCAGGAGAAGATAAGTGAAATTCCATAAAAATGAGAGAAAGGCACTATGGGGAGCATATGGTCAGACGGTAAGTAGTTCATGGTGTGTATCGAATGCTTGATATTCTCCATAAAAGTCGCACCAGCTTTCACGATTCCCTTGGGTTTTCCCGTCGTACCTGAAGAATACAGAATGAGGGCGTCCGTCCTCTCGCACCATTTGGTGAAGTCGAGGGCTTCAATTGCCGGCTCTCCCACCCAATGCGGGTGTGCTGCTTCTTCTTGAATAAGATCTTGAATCAGAATAACAAGAGCATGAGGAAGTTCTAAATCGCAATCGGTGAGGATGCAGCAGGCACCCGCTTCATCATAAATTTGGGCTACCTCATCCAGCACAGTCTGCTCGTCCACTACAGTCACCGAAACGGCGATATTGCACAAGGAGAACAGAGACACAACAAACCAATAAGAATTGGACGCTTTCAGTATCACTCTGCCATCTTCCGGAATTCCTCTGAGAGCCAGCATTCGGGAGAAGATCGCAACGTCCCGCTCCAGGCGCTCCTTGGTCATCATTCCTTCAGGCGAGATGATACGGCAATCCGTATGCGTAACAAGCACAGCCTTCCCTCCTTACTACATCCCCGTAATATGGTAACCGGCATCCACATGAATAACTTCACCCGTAATGCCTCTTGATAAATGGGAAAATAAGAACAACGCGGTATCTCCGACTTCGGACGTATCAACCGTCTTGCGTAAAGGCGTAATCTCTTCAATATGCTTGAGCATCGTGCTAAAATCCTTAATACCATAGGCGGCCAAGGTCCGTATGGGGCCAGCTGAAATTGCATTGACACGAATGCCATAAGTCCCCAAATCGTTCGACAAATAGCGCATGCTGGCTTCCAATGAAGCCTTTGCCACACCCATAACATTGTAATTTTGGATCGCTCGTTCAGCGCCAATATACGTCATGGTGACAATACTCCCGCCCTCCGTCATCAGCGGGTAAATCCGTCTGGAAACCGCAGCCAGAGAGTAGGCGCTGATATCTTGGGCAATGGAGAATCCTTCACGAGAGGTGTCGACGAACAGGCCATCCAAGTCCTCAGCCTTCGCATAGGCAACACTATGAAAATAACCATGCAGGACGCCAACCTTCTCCTTCAGGAAATCCGCCAGTGCATCAAGCTCTTCATCGCTCTGTACATTGCAGGGAAAGGCCATAGACCCCGGAATCGTTTCGACGAGCTTTAGCACCCGATCCGCAACTCTCTCATTTTCGTAGGTAAAAATGAGGTTTGCCCCTTCAGCAGCTAAAGATTGGGCTGTCCCCCAGGCAATACTCCTGTTATTAGCCACGCCCATAATCAAAATGTTCTTACCGCTCAGTAGTACTGCCACATAAACCACCTTTCTTTTTTTACATTTTTCAACAAATGAGATATTTGTTTTTTATGTCTACATTCATAGACATATGTAATGTTTTCTGGCATTATTATCATGTTGGTTGCCAAAATTAAACAATCGTCATTTTTGTCAAACACAAGGATTCATTGAAACTTCATAAAGATTAAAAAACGCTATTTGTCGAATGCGTTCGACTGTAATCAACGAACCCCATTTCTTCGAAAATTCAAGCGCGTTTTATGCGATAGCTTGTCCTGCCAAACCTAGCAAAAATATGCGCTTGGACCCTATGTAACTCGCGCAAAGACGGCCGTAATCATAACCGTGCTGATTCTATTTGTCTGTGTTCAAATCGGAAGGAAACGATAGGAGCAAAAAAATGGAAGGCTACATGAGGTGACTGTCAAAGCGGGTCCAATATATAATCTGCATATTCTATAAATATCTCTGCAATAGCAACAGGTTTACTAACTAACGGAAGTGATAACTTCATTTTTCACCCTCAACGTCCCTCCCGATTCGAACATCCTGAGTGATTGTCCCTTATTTTTATCCAGGAATGAAACCTGATCTCTTTTTGGCTATCTCTTATTTTTTCCTAGGAGCCAAAGTATAGCTAAAGGAGACAATAAAGTCGATTACCAGAACGGCTGCCCATGTTCTCATAAGCCCAACCAAGGAAGCCGTACGCTGTGGATCACCTACATACACAATGATGGCAAGTAAGAAAGCGTTACCAATGGCCCAACCCAAGAGGTGAAGCATCCAAACTGTCCGTTCCTCTTTGGCATGCGCAGCACCATATTTGGGTTTAGGCTTCGGCCCCTTGCCGAACCAATAAGAGAACCGCACATCCGCCCATTTAATCATCCTATGGCCAAATGCTACCGTGATACCGAGATAGCAGGCCGCCAAGCCAGTAGCGGTCGTAATCTCCATCCCGCTGCCCACCGTGATGAACACCGCAATCAGTAGCAGGATATCAATGACTGGAGTACACAGCAAAAGAAGGCCGCCTAATTTCTTCTTGCCAAACATATATCTTGCGATCAACCCTAAAACAACAAAAACCCAGAACAAAACTTCAGCAAAAATAATAAACAAATACATAATGAATGATTCCTTTCAATTTAGAGTTTGGTAATTACCTCAGCTCCCCCCTTTCACGCCCAAGATTATACAATATCATACATAAAATTCCTAGTATTTTGTCTAAAATTACATAAAAGGAAGCGAAATATCCTTTTTTCTGCAAAAAGATACCTGTTTAAGGGTTGCTTATTCTCAAGTGGGGTACTTTTCATGATATGCTGCCGATCTGGTGTTGATGATATGAAATAAAAAAAGATGCACCCATGCCCATCGGCACAGATACATCTTTTTGTACAATAAGTTATCCAATTACAATATGCCCTTCGGGACGACGGTACAACGTCTTGGTCGAACGCGGACGAATGGCATAGGCAATCGTAAGCGGTCCGATTCGGCCAATAAACATCGTCACACAAATAATCAGCTTGCCTGCATCAGATAGTCCTGGCGTTACTCCTACAGACAATCCTACCGTTCCGATGGCGGACGCTGCCTCAAACGCTAGAGCGAGGAATGGTGCATCCTCTGTCATCAACAGCAGCATCACAACAATCGAGAAAATAAATAGCGCCAGTATAATAATAGTCAGCGCCCGCATCATGATATCTCTGGGAACCCTGTGGCGGAAGAACACAATTTCCTTCTGTCCGCGCATGACGGCCAGCAAGGCACCTATCATCAGCAGAAATGTGGTTGTCTTAATCCCACCCCCGGTGGAGCCTGGTGAAGCCCCAATAATCATCAGCAGCATGATAAAAAACTGGCTGGCCTGTCTCAGGCCGCTGATATCTACGGTACTTGTCCCTGAAGATCTTGTAGATACGGATTGAAAGACAGAAGCATACACCTTGCCCTCCCAATCCAGTGAACCCAGGGTGCGAACATTCGTAAACTCAAAAATAAACAGGACGAGTGCCCCGAGCACAATAAGCGCGCCTGACACACTTAGCACCATTTTGGAGTGAAGCGTCAGTCTCCGGATACGGCGAAAATCGAACAGATCGCTTAGGACCAGAAAACCCAGCCCGCCTGAGATAACAAGGACAGATGCAATCATATTGAACACAAAGTCTCCGGCATATTGCTGGAAGCTGCTGCCGAACAGATCAAATCCCCCGTTATTAAAAAGAGATACCGAGTGGAAAATTCCATAGTATATCGCTTGTCCCACGGGCATTTCCCTCATCCACCGCAAAGCCAGAACGATAGCAGCTATGGCCTGAATGGTAAAAGAGAAAATCAGCACCTTGCGAATAATTCGCGCGATCCCTTCCATGCTGTCGGCATTAATCGCTTCCTTAAGCAGCAGCCGATCCTTCAACGACAAGCGCCGCCCCATCAATAATGCAAACAAGGTCGCCAAGGTCATAAAACCCAGCCCGCCCAGCTGCATCAGCACCAGGATGACGGTTTCTCCAAACACCGTATAGGTTGAATTCACGTCCACCACGACTAATCCGGTGACACAAGCAGCCGATACGGACGTAAACAGGGAATCAATCCAATGCGGAGCATGTCCACTATGATTGGAGATAGGAAGCATCAGCAGCAAGGTGCCGAATGCAATAATCAGCAAATATCCGATAACCAATATAAAAGGGGGCGATGCCAACCGGGCAAGCTTGACGCTGCGTTTCATTGGACGTATTCTCTCCATCCGTGGAAGCCCGGCTGATCCTCTATATTCATAATGTTATGTTATTCTACTGTACGTTACGCATATGTGGGAAGAGCAGCACATCACGAATGGAAGGCGCATCGGTCAGCAGCATAACCAATCGATCGATGCCGATACCCAGTCCACCTGTCGGCGGCATGCCATATTCCAATGCGCGGATAAAATCATCATCCATTTCATGAGCCTCATCATTGCCATGCTCGCGTTCCAGCAATTGAGCTTCAAAGCGCTGGCGTTGGTCAATCGGATCATTCAGCTCGGTAAATGCATTCGCATGCTCACGAGCGACTACGAACAGCTCAAAGCGATCCGTAAAGCGCGGATCTTGCTCATTTTTCTTCGCCAGCGGCGAAATTTCAACCGGATGTCCTGTAATAAAAGTCGGTTGAATGAGTGTTTGTTCTACGAATTCTTCAAAGAAAGCGTTCAGAATATGACCAAAGGTCATATGCGGCTCTACCTTCACGTTATGCTCTTTTGCAAGGCGATGAGCTTCTTCATCCGTCAATTGTGCGCCAAAATCGACACCTGTTACTTCCTTAACAGCATCCACCATCGAAACTCTGCGCCACTGTGGCGTCAAATCCACCTCATGACCTTGATATTGGATATGTTGTGTGCCAAGCACTTCCTGCGCAATGTGAGCGATCATATTTTCTGTTAAATTCATGATATCCTGATAGTCGGCATACGCTTCATATAGTTCAATCATTGTAAACTCTGGGTTGTGGCGTGTGGAGATACCTTCATTACGGTAAACACGCCCGATCTCGTATACTTTCTCCATTCCGCCAACAATCAGCCGTTTGAGATGAAGCTCAATGGCAATACGCATATAAAGCTGCATGTCCAATGCGTTATGGTGCGTAATAAACGGCTTCGCCGCCGCTCCGCCAGCAATGGCATGTAATGTTGGAGTTTCGACCTCCAAATAACCGAGCGAGTCCAAATAACGGCGCATCGATTGAATAATACGGGAACGTGTAATGAACGTTTTTTGTACTTCCGGGTTCATCACCAGATCAACGTAGCGCTGACGGTAACGTAATTCAACATCCTTCAGACCATGGTATTTCTCCGGTAATGGGTACAGAGATTTAGACAAAACCTCAATGTCCAGTGCCTTAATCGTAGTTTCTCCCGTTTTAGTCTTGAACAGAACACCTTTTACACCAACAATATCGCCCAGGTCCAAAATACCGAATGCTTTATACTTCGCTTCAGGTACACTGTCCTGACGAACATAAATTTGAATGCGCCCGCTAAGATCCTGGATATGAGCAAAGCTGGCTTTACCCATGACCCGTTTTGCCATGATACGGCCCGCAATGCTAACTTCGATATTCTTTTCTTCCAGTTCTTCCTTGGTCAGACTGTCATACTTGCTTAGCAGTACGCCCGCTTCAGCTGAACGTATGTATTTACGGCCAAAGGGATCAATGCCCAGTGAGCGAAGCTCGTCCAATTTGGCGCGGCGAATTTGCAGCAATTCACTTAATTCCTCGCGATTTTCCTGTGGTCCCTGATTAGTAGTTTCATCCGACATGGTGCTTAATCAGCTCCTTCATTTTGAGTAGACGGGCCAGGGTCCGTCCGGGTGTAGAGAAAAAAAAGCTTCCACAAGGAAGCTTTTACATTGAATTCCAAAGTCCGTGTATTATTTCTTGATATCCACAATTTTATATTGAATAACACCTGCTGGAACGGTTACATCCACAACAGTTCCTTTTTTCTTGCCGAGGATTGCCTTGCCAACCGGACTCTCATTAGAAATTTTGTTCTGAAGCGGGTCCGACTCAGCGGAACCGACAATTGCATATTCTGTTATATCTCCAAACTCCAAATCTTCAACGGTCACGGTTGCACCTACTCCCACAACATCGGTGTCAATTTCATCGCTATTGATAATGCGGGCGTTGCGCAGCATTTTTTCCAGTGTAATGATGCGGCCTTCAATAAAAGCCTGCTCATTCTTCGCATCCTCATACTCGGAGTTTTCACTGATATCCCCGTATCCGATGGCTACCTTAATCCGTTCCGCCACTTCACGGCGTTTGACAGACTTTAAGTTCTCAAGCTCATCCTCGAGCTTTCTAAGGCCTTCCTGTGTCAGAATGACTTCTTTATCGCTCATCTTAACCGATTCTCCTGTCATGGGAAAAGTTTAAAAGTGCATTGGAATGCACGCTTTCAAAACATAATATGCCACTCTGAGGGAATGAGAACATTTCCTGCTGTTGTCTTAAGAGCTGCATACAATTTGAAGTATATATCAAGATTTTATACTGAACGATTATAGGGCAAGCATTTGGAAAAGTCAATCGCGCACAAAGGCAGAAACGGCTTCATTATTGCACAACAGCGATGGGAGAAGCAGCGCTTGCTGAAGATTCATCGTTTTCTACTGCGTGTAATTGAGATACAAATTGATCCAAAATACGTACCATATCATCACGTTTGGTTTCTTCCATAATAACATCCTTGATGCGCGCAGAGCCTTTAAGTCCTTTAAGATACCAAGCCAGATGCTTGCGCATTTCACGGACAGCTACTGCTTCACCTTTTAAGGCTACCAGCCGGTCCATGTGTAAAGTGGCAATACGGATTTTTTCTTCCGGTGAAGGATCAGGCAACAGCTTGCCAGTCTCCAAGTATTCAATCGTACGGTACAGCATCCACGGGTTACCCAGAGCGCCGCGTCCGATCATCACGCCATCACAATTCGTCAAATCCAGCATGCGGCGGGCATCTTCCGGTGATGCCACATCGCCATTTCCAATTACAGGAATGGAAACTGCTTCTTTAACCTCTTTTATAATATCCCAGTTCGCATGCCCCGTATACAGCTGCTCCCGTGTGCGGCCATGCACACTAACGGCCTGGCCTCCGGCACGCTCTACAGCGCGGGCATTCTCTACGGCATAGATATGCTCGCTATCCCAACCGATACGCATTTTCACCGTAACCGGCTTGCTTACGGATTCTACAACAGCAGATACCATTTCATAAATCTTGTTAGGGTCCAGCAGCCATCGTGCGCCTGCATCACATTTGGTCACCTTGGGAACAGGACAGCCCATATTAATGTCAATAATGTCCGCGTTCGTCTCCTGATCCACGACCTTGGCCGCTTCCACCAGCGATTCACGGTCTCCCCCGAAAATTTGCAGGCTAAGCGGCTTCTCACGCTCATCTACAAACAGCATTTCGCGCGTACGTTTGTTGCCGTGAATAATCGCCTTATCGCTAACCATTTCCGCACATACCAAACCTGTGCCGAATTCCTTGGCAATCAGGCGAAAAGCAGGGTTACACACGCCCGCCATCGGAGCCAGTACGACTTGGTTTTTCATTTTAATATCGCCGATTTTCAACATATCTGTTCACTCCTTTATTCCTTTATATATATCGTAACTTATCGTCATTCCGTTAGTTCCCGGACTTCAATTCCAAGCGTCTGGGCAATCATGCCCAGCATATCAGGGTCTACTGTGCGATTACCTCGCTCCACAGCACCCAATACGGCCAATGATATGCCGGTTCGCTTAGCCAATTCCTGCTGTGTCATTCCTTTAAGCTTTCGGAAGGCCCGGAGTCGTTGCGCCAGCTGCATGTTTTCCAAAACTGTATGCCATCCTTTCCATCCATTGAATTCAATGCAGTATGAACGATACTGTACAGTCCGGATGGATCTTGGCTCGGAACGATGTCAGCCAATGGCACAAGCACAAAAGCGCGCTCCAACATGCGGGGATGCGGAAGCTCCAAATCCGGTGTAGCCAGCTCTGCGGCTTCCATCCATAACAAGTCCAGATCAATCGTGCGCGGACCATTTGGAATATGCCTTACTCTGCCCAGACGACTCTCCACCTCCAGCATAAAAGCCAGAAGCTCCCCGGGAGCAAGTGTTGTAGATACGGCTACTGTCATATTTAAAAAAGAAGGCTGATCCAGATATCCGACAGGCTCTGTCTCGTACAGGCTGGAACAGCGCAGCACCCATATACACGGATGTTCGTCCAGCCCCGTGATGGCTTCATATAGGGTCTGCTCACGCTCCCCTAAATTAGCCCCTAAAGCAATATAAGCCTCTGATGCCTCAGAGGTCGAATGTGCGTTCATGTACGTTCCTACTTTCTTGCGCGATAAAGCTCAATCGTCACACCTTCAAAATGAATATCAAATGGTGGATGCGGCTTTGTAACTTTAACAGTCAGTGCATCTATACTAGTATAAGTGTCAAGTAGGGAAGATGCAATACGTTCGCCCAAAGCTTCAATCAATTGGTAAGATTCCTTTTCTACAATATTTTTAACGGTGTAGTGCACCTCAGCATAATTTACCGTTTTGTCCAATGCATCCTGCTCGCCTGCCTCACGCAGATCAAGCTCCAGCTCCAAATCAATGTAAAAACGCTGTCCCAGCTTGCGTTCTTCGGGAAAAACACCATGATATCCGTAATACTCCATGCGATGCAAAACCATTTTATCCATCGTGGATAGCCCCCTGTTTTTCTGTTTTTTTTCTAAAAAAAGCTCAACTTAAAAGTTCAGATCGTGCCACTGCACAGTCGGATGGTGCTTCCCACGCCACCACTCCCGGATTGAATCCGAAGAAGCGGAGCGTTCGCCTTTGCAACAGCGATCGTAGGATCAAAGGATTCGTGAAGCGGCTTTACCCGCCATAACTCAGTGCATTTTTAGACCCGTACACCATCGCATCACACATACGCACCGTGCGTTTGATTTGTGCCACATCGTGTACGCGCACAATCTGGCACCCTTGCGCAATACCAAAAGCAACCGTAGCCGCTGTGCCCTCTACCACATCATGTGCAGGCAAATCCAGTGCTGTACGGATGAATCTTTTGCGCGATGTAGCCAGTAACAGCGGATAACCAAGCTGAGCCAATGCATCAAGAGAAGTCATGACATGAATATTTTCATCGTAATCCTTGGCAAAACCGATACCCGGGTCTAAAATAATCTGTTCCTCACGTACACCCGCATCCAGCGCCAATTGGACGCTTTCTTTCAAATCGGCCAGCATATCGGATACCAAATCGGTATAGTTGCGGTCATGACGATTATGCATCAAAATGACTGGACAATCGAATTCGGCAGCGACACTCGCCATGTCGGGGTCTGCCTTAAACCCCCACACATCATTAATGATGTGGGCGCCCGCTTCAAGTGCCTGCCGGGCCACCTCGGCTTTGTAAGTGTCTACTGATAGCGGAATGTGCGGTGCGATACGATGGATCGCCTGAATCACCGGGATAACCCGGTCCAGCTCCTCCTCCACACCTACCGGATCATGACCCGGACGGGTAGATTCTCCGCCAACGTCAATTATATCGGCCCCGTCCTCAACCAGCTTTAAAGCGTGTAAAACAGCAATCTCCGGGCTTTGATGTAATCCCCCATCGGAAAATGAATCCGGGGTCACATTCAGTATGCCCATGATCTGTGTGGCATGTCCGAGCGTAAGCTGGGCCTCCCCCATACGATAACTGCGTTGATAAAGAGTTGGTATGTTCACTTGATCCCTGCTTTCTGTCTATAATCGTGCAGCAGCAAACCTGTTATAGACCCGGTCTGTGCCAAGGAACCGGATACGTGATAGGCCGCTCCTTCCGGCTCCAGCAGCAGATGGACAGGTCGTATTTCCTGAATAGAGTTGGTTATAAAAATTTCATCAGCCCGCTGCAGCTCGTCCCAACGATACAAACCTTGCTCATAGGGAATGCCTCGCGCTTCTGCCAGCTCCAAAATAAGCCCGCGTGTAATGCCCGGCAGAATGCCAGTCGACAGGTCAGGCGTGCACAACGTATGATGTCGCACAAAAAACAGGTTGCTGACCATTCCCTCCGCCAGAAAACCATTGGCCGTGAGCATCATTCCTTCGGCCTTATATTGAACGGCTGCGGCATACTGCTGAAGCTCCCGCTTCGCAATAATATTGTTCATAAAGTGGAGTGATTTTAAGCGAACCTCACCCTCTGGCGTGTTTCTTGGGGTTCGCAGCAGCTGTAGCGCCGATGGGGAATTCGATTCCCCGGCTCGCGGATTTGCAGAGGGCAGCGGCTTGGCGAACAGAATATGGTTGGGCCGCGTATAATCACCGGTCGGCAAGCCCAGCACCTCTTCACCTGCTGATACGGTATACCGGATATAGGCTTCGTCCAGCCCATTTGCCGCCATCAGACTTTGGATTTGGCTGGTAAGCTGCTCCTCATCCGGCTGAAAAGGAATACCCAGCATTCGGCAGCCCTCTGCCAGTCTATGTAGATGCCGATCGAGCAGAAATGGAACACCCTTGTAGGTGCGGAACGTTTCAAACAAGCCCATTCCGTATAAAAAACCGTGATCACTTACGTGAATCACGGCCTTTGCGGCTTCCGTGAGGACGCCGTTAACTCCGATATATTTCATGAATCAGACGCCTACCTTACGTTTAAGGAAATTTCGCAACAGTTGATGCCCATAATCGGTAATAATAGATTCAGGATGGAACTGAACTCCTTCAACAGCAAATTCCTTATGCCGCAACCCCATAATTTCACCTTCTGCGGTTTCAGCGGTAATTTCCAGACATTCAGGCAGGCTCTCGCGCTCCACCAGCAACGAATGATAACGGGTGGCCGTGAACGGTGATGGCAAGCCTTCGAATACCGATGTATTATGATGGAGAATCGGAGATGTTTTACCGTGCATGAGCCGTTCAGCCCGGATAACCTTCCCGCCAAATGCCTGTCCGATGGCCTGGTGGCCGAGACATACACCGAAGATCGGAATACGACCTTTAAAATGACGAATCACATCCAGCGATATTCCCGCCTCGCTCGGCGTGCATGGACCCGGCGAGATCAATATATGCTCTGGTGCCAGCTCTTCTATGCCTTTCACATCAATCTCATCGTTCCGCTTTACGGTCACTTCTTCACCAAGTTCACCCAAATATTGAACAAGATTGTACGTAAACGAATCATAATTATCAATCACCAAAATCATACGGCTCACCCTCCTATGATACCGCTCCTGTTCGCAGCGGCTTCTTCTTCACCACATTGGACTGCCTTTATGACAGCTCTGGCCTTGTTCCGGCATTCCCGATACTCCCTGTACGGATCTGAATCAATAACGATGCCCGCACCTGTCTGTAAGTAGGCGGTGCTTCCTTTGACAGCCAGTGTTCTTATTATAATATTTAATTCCATATTGCCGTTATAGTCAATCCATCCAAGAGACCCGGTATATGGACCTCGCCGGACAGGTTCCAATTCTTCAATAATTTCCATGGTGCGTACCTTCGGTGCTCCGGTAATGGTCCCACCCGGAAAGGTAGCGGCAATCACATCTATGGCCGAACGGCCAGAAGCCAATGTCCCCTCAACCTGGGAAACCAGGTGCATGACATGCGAATAATACTCCACAGTCAGCAGCTCAGGTACATGTACCGAGCCATATTCGGCAATCCGTCCGATATCGTTGCGCTCCAGATCGACGAGCATAATATGCTCGGCACGTTCTTTTTCACTCGACAACAGTTCGGCAGCCATAGCGGCATCTTCGTCCGGCGTCAGCCCTCTTCTTCTTGTGCCTGCGATAGGCCGTGCACTGACGCGTCCATTCTCCAGCTTCACCAGCAGCTCCGGCGAGCCGCTGACAATCTGCAAATCCGGCATGCGCAGCATCCCCATATAAGGAGATGGGTTGAGCAGACGAAGCCATTCATATATATCTTCAGGGCGGGCTGCGAGCTTGCGCTGCTGGCGAATCGACAGGTTAACCTGAAATACGTCACCCTGCGCAATATATGCCTGCACACGCTTCACGGCATGCTCAAAATCGGCCTGGTTGAATGCCGCTTCCCAGCCTTCAGATTCATGATGGACAGCCGCCGCCAGCTCCGCTTCGGCAAGTTTTGCACAACGATGAGAATAGGCTGGATCTGTTTTTCCGGCATCCATGATTTCATTCCACTGAATCCGCATCCGCTCTGCCCGTCGGACAGCTTCTGCATAATGCTCGCGAAGTATGGAGTTTTGTTCATCGTGTACAACATGATCAGCATGATCGGTCTGGCAATTGGCTTGCGCGTGAACAGAAGCCGGCAGATGAACCGCACAATACACGCACGATTTTTCGTGATCATAGATCCAAAGCTCATTTACCCGCATCCACACATAATCAGGTATGTCTGTATCATCTGCAGCTTGAATGGGCAGACGCTCCAGCGAGCGAGCCACATCGTAGCTCAGATACCCCGCTAATCCTCCTGTGAAAAAAGGCAGGTTAGGTACATGCGGCGAACGGTAGGGAGCAATCCAGTCATTTATAACCGCCAGCGGTTGACCATATAGATCGCCATGATTCCCATTTTGTAAATCCGTCCAAACCGCATGCTCTCCCTTGCCTTCCAATACGGCAACCGGATTTAAGCCCAGGTAGGTATATCTCCCGCCTTTACCGCTCTCCAGCAAAAAGGCATATGGTGATGAATCCTCCCATGCCTTTCGCCATGATAACGGCAAACCGCCCGCGGGTAACGGATACTCGGCAATATAAGGGAGTATGCTCCAGCCTTCCTCCTGCCAAACCTGCCATTGTGCCGGCGTCACTCTAGCTGTCGATTCCATCCGTGTGTGCATCCCCTTCCATCCTTTGCGAAAAGTCGATATTCTCTCCTTAAAAAGAAACCCCCACCCCCTGACAACAGGGAAATGAGGGATTCCTTACTATAGTATACACAATTTCAACGTAATTACAGCTCGAAATTATATAGTGGTGTACTCAGGTAACGTTCACCATTACTTGGGATAATGACAACAATTCGTTTGCCCTTGCCCAATCGCTTAGCCAGCTTCAAAGCCGCATGTACAGCAGCACCAGAGGAAATACCAGACAAAATGCCTTCTTCCTTGGCTACTTTACGAGCTACCTCAAAAGCTTCATCGTTCTCTACATGAATAATCTCATCATAGATGCCACGGTTCAAAATTTCAGGAATAAAGTTGGCACCGAGTCCCTGAAGTTTGTGAGGCCCTGGCTTACCGCCAGCCAACAGCGGAGAAGAAGCCGGCTCTACAGCGGCAATTTTGATCTCCGGGAATTCTTTCTTGAGCACTTCTCCGGCACCAGAGATGGTTCCGCCTGTTCCCACACCCGCTACAAAAGCATCCAAAGTCCCACCGATAGAACGAATGGCTTCCACAATCTCTGGGCCTGTTGTTTCACGGTGAATTTTGATGTTCGCTTTGTTTTTGAACTGCTCTGCAGCAAAATAATCCGGATTTTCACTCAGCAGCTCTTCCATTTTCTTAACGGAGCCATTCATGCCTTCCGATCCTGGCGTCAACACAAGTTCAGCTCCATAAGCGCGCAGCAGGTTTCGACGCTCAATACTCATCGTTTCCGGCATAACAATCACCGCCTTATAGCCTTTGGCAGCAGCAACCATAGCCAAGCCGATTCCTGTATTACCGCTAGTCGCTTCAATGATTGTACCGCCTGGTTTGAGCAGCCCTTCACGTTCAGCTTCCTCCACCATACTAATTGCGATACGGTCTTTTACACTGGAGCCGGGGTTCTGATATTCCAGCTTCACATAAATTTCCGCACTGTCTTCCGGTACAATCCGATTAAGGCGTACAAGAGGGGTTCCCCCGATAAGCTCGGTAATGTTATTAACGACTTTGGCCATAATAGTTCCTCCCTGACTGTGATGTTATGTTAAAAAAATGCGAAATCACATGTAGATCATTCTTGTTTTTACAGTGGTTATTTGATTTCCGATAAAAATGGTTGGTTTTATACGCTAATCATAACAATCTTCAATTCCATTGTCAATACAAGCGATCGAAACCACGTTGCTGCCGATCCTTGTCCTCAGCACCGTGCTTCCTTCATCCAACTCACTATTCGCCATGTTCATAATGAAGCCGAGGGTTTATCCTGTTCGGATAAAATACGAGCTCCATATTTATCACGCAGGCTTTTCTCAACCTCTTCCAAAGGAGCTGCTTGTGCAAGCGCAAGAGAGCGGCGGATTTGCTGTCGAATCTCTTCTTTATCCGGGGGAGCCTTCAGACGAATATCGTCCACAAAAATAACAGCATAGCCATCGTTAACAGCTATGGGACCCGCCACATCCCCAGGGGTTAATTCTCTCGCTGCCTTCATAATCGCCTCCGGTTGAAAGGGGTCATACTCATCTACCCATCCCAGCTGTCCGCCGGTATTATTCCCCAGGTGCTGCCCTGAATGTTCTTGAATCAGCGCATCAAACTGTTCTCCTTGTTTGACCCGCGCCAGCATCCCTTCTGCTTCCTCGGCTTTTGCCACATAAAGAACTGCCAGCTTGATCTGCTTGCCAGCAGCAAATTCTTCGGGATGCTCCTTCCAATACCGATCAACCTCGGCTTCTCCAATTTGAATGCCCTGCGTGGCTATTTTCTCCAACCCAATCCGGTATTTCGCTTCATTCCGCAAATCAACCGGACCCAAACCAAACTGCTGCTGCATTTCCTCAAAATAAGCTTGTTCTGAGGCATACCCTTTACTGTCTTGCTCTAGCACCTGCTGTAAATCTCCTTGGGTAACTTGAATCCCAAGACGCTTAGTTTCAGCTTGTACGGCCTTACGATTCAGCATTTGCAACAGCGTATTGGCTCCATATCGCTTCTTCAGTTCCGCAACCCATTGTTCCTCAGATATGCCTTCCTGACCGATCTCCGCCACAGTATGATCGTCGTCATCCTTGATTATATCACCCGGCTTTGATAGCCCCCGAAGCATGATCAAACCACCCAAGGCGGCGACGCTAACGGTCAGGATAATGACAGCTGCCCATAACCCTTTCTCCCGTGTAGTCATCGCTTCCACCCGCCCGTCCGGTTAAGTTTTGGCCTGATCTAACAGACTTTGCAAGGCTTCCTTGTTAAACTGATAAGCCTCATTACAGAAGTGGCATACAACTTCGGCTTGCCCCTCCTCCTCAATCAACTGTTCTAATTCACTTTGCCCCAAGCTGATTAATGTTTTCTCTACACGTTCCCGTGAGCATTCACATTGAAAATGAATATCCGTCTCGTCGAGAATCCGAACATCCGGCAGCATCCAACGCAGCATTTCATCAAGCTCCAATCCTTGATCCAGCAGAGCTGTAACTGGGGGAATGGAACCAACTGCATTTTCAATAGCGGTAATCTCGTCATCATTCAAGCCCGGAAGCAGCTGAACAATGAAACCGCCTGCCACAATAACGGAGTTGTCCGTATCCACCAAAACACCTAAGCCCACTGCCGATGGTGTCTGCTCCGATTTGGCAAAATAATAGGTAAAGTCCTCACCCAGTTCACCAGAAATAATCGGAATACTACCGCGATAGGGTTCTTTTAACCCCAAATCCTTGATAATATGAATGAAGCCTTCTGTACCTACTGCACCTGCAACATCCAGCTTGCCCATGCTATTGCTTGGCAAATGTACATGCGGTTCGGTAACATAGCCTCGCACCTCGCCTGAAGCATTGGCATCAACGACGATCTGCCCAATCGGGCCGTCACCTTTCACTTGGATGGTCAGTCGCTCTTTGCCTTTTAGCATCGAGCCCATCATCGCACCTGCCGTGAGTGTACGCCCCAAAGCAGCGGTGGCAGTAGGGTAAGTATCATGTCTTCTCCGCAATTCTTCTACGAGTTGTGTTGTCCGAACAGCAAAAGCTCTAACCCTTCCATCCATGGCTGTTCCACGAATAAGCCGATCCTGTTTCTGTTCCATATTGATATCCTCCTTATTATCCAGGGCAGCTATGCTGCTTCATTTTGTTTGTGTTTCGGCACAACTAAACATGATTTCTCTATATACACAACCTGCGCTGACAATTCACGCGAATCGTTCAAAATCGTAACACATTTCAGTATTGACGAAAAACGCCGCCAATCCAAACCGATAATATCATCGGCTGGCCTTAGCGGCAGCTTATATCCACTTTTTTATTCAGCGTTACGTTGGTAAATGATTCGCAGGCCTTCGAGCGTCAACATCGGCAGCACCTTCTGAATGCTCTCTGTCTCTGACGCGATGAGCTCAGCCAGGCCTCCGGTTGCAATCACGGTAGGCTCCGCCTGCATTTCTTCCTTAATACGCCTCACAATGCCGTCTACTTGCCCCGCGTAACCGAATATAATCCCGGCTTGCATGGCATGAACGGTATTGCGCCCAATGATCTTCCTCGGTTTCTCCAGCTCAATGCGAGGCAGCTTGGAAGCCCGTTGATACAGTGCCTCGGTTGAAATTCCGATACCCGGCACGATCACTCCACCCAAATAGTTTCCCTTATCATCAATACAATCAAACGTCGTTGCTGTGCCAAAATCCACCACAACCAGCGGCCCGCCAAACTGCTCAACAGCAGCTACTGCGTTCACAATTCGGTCTGCCCCTACTTCACGCGGATTTTCATAGCGCAGGTTAAGACCGGTTTTGATTCCCGGTCCGACGATTAACGGCGTTCTGCCTATGTATTTGTCGCACATTTCCTCCATTACACGAATTAACGGCGGAACAACTGAGGAAATAATAACCCCTTGAATGTCATCCTTTAATACGCCACCCATACCAAAAAGATTATGTATAAGTACGCCGTATTCATCAGCGGTTGTCTGTCGGGAGGTACTGATCCGGTAATGATGCAGCAGCTCGCTTTCCTTGTACATCCCCAGAACAATATTGGTATTACCTACATCCACTACAAGAATCAATGGGTGTCACCTAGCTTTCTTCGCGTTAAGGTCAAGGCTGATATCCAGATTATCAAAAGAATATGTCAGCCTGCCTACAGAAATTACATCTACACCGCTCTCAGCCATCGCACGCACCGTATCCAGCGATACATTGCCTGAGGCTTCCGTTTTGGCATGGGGAGCCCGTTCACGAATGTAACGAACGGCTTCCTTCATATTCTCAATGGACATGTTATCCAGCATAATAATATCCGCCCCGGCATCGAGAGCTTGCTGAACCTGGTCCATATTTTCTGTTTCTACTTCAATGGTCATAGTGTGCGGAATATGGGCACGCGCCCGGCTTACCGCCTGTGCAATACCGCCCGCACCCTTGATATGGTTATCCTTAATCATAACAGCATCGTAGAGGCCAAAGCGATGATTCGAGCCGCCGCCTACACGAACCGCGTATTTCTCCAGCAGCCGATGTCCTGGTGTTGTTTTACGTGTGTCCACCAGCCGGGTAGGCAGTCCATGCAATCGCTCTACAAAAGATTGCGTCCGCGTTGCAATGCCGGACATCCGTTGGAGCAAATTGAGGGCCAGTCGCTCCCCGGTTAAAATCGCGTGGGTACTTCCATTGACTTCAGCCAGAATGCTTCCCTTATCGATCGCCTGTCCATCAGTCACCAGCGGAGTGAACGACAAGGAAGGATCAACGATCTGGAATACGAGGGCGGCCACAGGTAAGCCTGCAACAATGCCGGGCTCCTTGGCATGAATGACAGCCTTGGACTGGTGTCCCTGCTCAATGGTCCAGCGCGTGGTCACATCGCCTGAACCGGTATCTTCACGCAGCCAGCTGCGAATCTGTGCCAACAGTTCCTCCTGATATCCGCTAAACTCTCCATAATGCTCACTATTAAATGTCATGAACACACTCCTCCGTTATGCCTTGCTCGCGCCGCTGCTGAACATGCTTGTGCCATACGCTATCATTTGTCTTCGGGAAATCCTCACGATAATGGGCCCCTCGGCTCTCCTCACGTAATAGGGCACCGTCTGTCACTAACAAAGCACAGGTGAGCAAATTGGCAAATTCCATCTCTTCCTGGCTGGTAATCACAGCCTTAAAAACAGACAGCTGGGCATGCAGCGCATCTAACGCTGCTTGTAACCCTTCGCCATGCCGGTGAACCCCCGCATAACGAACCATGGTTTTTTGCAGCTTGCGCCGCTCCTCCACGACCGACAAAGACCGAAGCTCTGCACGGTTATCATTATATGCTATTAAGGTACGGCCAGCTAGCGGTGGCAATGAATGCAGCCGCTGGGCAATTCTGCTGCCGAATACGATCGCTTCAGATAATGAATTGCTCGCCAAACGGTTAGCTCCATGAACGCCTGTGGAAGAAACTTCGCCGCAGGCGAACAAGCGCGCAATCGTGCTTTCCCCGTACAAATTGGTCTGAACGCCGCCCATCATATAATGCGCGGCTGGTGCAATCGGAATCCAGTCTGTCGTCATATCCAAACCGAAGGATAGGCATGTCCGATAGATCGTTGGAAAACGCTGCTTAACCCGCTCAGACGGCTCATGTGTAATATCCAGATATACAAATGCAGCTTGTGTACGTTCCATTTCATGAACGATCGCACGGGCTACAATATCTCTGGGTGCGAGCTCCTGCCGGGAATCATATTGCTCCATGAATCGTTCTCCGTGAATATTGCGCAACACAGCCCCTTCTCCACGCACGGCTTCGGATATCAGAAACCGCGGGGCACCCGGATGGCACAACGCCGTCGGATGGAACTGAATGAACTCCATATCCCGTACAGCCGCTCCTGCACGATATGCCATAGCAGTCCCATCACCGGTTGCGATATCGGGGTTGGTCGTATAGCGAAATAATTGCCCGCTTCCTCCCGAGCATAAAATCGTGGCGTTAGCAGTCACATACCATCTTTCACCATCCGGCTTTTGGACGAGAGCCCCGATACATTCGCCATGCTCAGTCAGCAGATCGATGACCATACTCTCTTCCCACACTTGAATAGCGGGATGGGCTACAACCTGCTCAGACAATGCACGAACCACTTCATACCCGGTAGCATCTCCGTTGGCATGCAAAATGCGCCGATGACTATGTGCGCCTTCCCGTGTCAGGGCAAGTTCGCCATTCTCCCGGTCAAATGCCGTCCCCAATCGTATTAGCTCCTGTATGCCATCAGGCCCCTCATGAACAAGCGCCCGCACGGCCTCTGGTTCACATAGGCCCGCACCAGCAATGAAGGTGTCCTGCATATGAGAAGCAGGTGTATCCTCGCCCGATGTGACAGCAGCGATGCCACCTTGCGCATAACGCGTGTTGCTTTCCATCAAGGCCTTCTTGGTGATCAGCAACACGCTCCGATTCTCCGCGGCCTTAATCGCCGTATATAACCCTGCAATGCCCGAGCCGATAATTAACACGTCAGCTTCCAATTGCGTCAATTCTGAAGCATCAAAATCAACTATATATCTTGGAATCATGCCTTCACCTGATTTCACAGAGAATAGCGCACACCATAGATTGTACAGTATGCGCTCACGGTATAAGTTCAAAAATAGAAAGTCACTTGCACGGCTATTGCCTTGAATAGGTTAAGAATAGAGCAGCCGTTTATTTAAAATAAATGTACACAACGTTCCTCGGTCTGTCAAATCACTCCATCCATAATATCCCATATTTTAAAAAGCTCCGGAAAACCAATGTTACTGGTTCCCCGGAGCTTATCATCCATTTATTTAACTATTACCTGACGATCAGGTTGTTGTCGGTGGAGTGCCACCAGCATTGCCCGAATTGTTATCATCCTCTGGCTTTTGCAGATTAGGGATATCATTCGGTTGATCCGTAGTATTTTTAGGCTCATCATCCTTGCCTTGAATACGTATACGAACGTCTCCAATGTTGTCGATCACAGGCTCACCAATTTCCGGTGTTCCTTCTCCCTCATTCGTGCTGCCGTCCAAAGAACCGGTCTCGATCAAACGTTTAATTTGCTCAAGTTCCAAGGTCTCTTCCTGCAGCAGGGTTTGAGCGATCAGATGAACCTCTTTGGAATGCTTGGTCAGAAGTTCTTTGGCACGCTCATAGGAGTCAGTGATGAAGCGATTCATCTCCTGATCAATCTCATAAGCGATTTGATCACTGTAGTTCTGCTCATGACCGATATCCCGTCCAAGGAATACCTGGCCTTGGGAAGTGCCGAACTGCATTGGACCAAGCTTCTCACTCATACCATATTCTACAATCATGCTGCGCGCAATGCTTGTTGCTTGCTGGAAGTCACTGTAGGCTCCTGTACCGATTTCACCGATAAACAGTTCCTCGGATACACGTCCACCCAGTAATCCCGTAATTTTGTCCAGCAACTCTTGCTTGGTAGTCAGCATGCGATCTTCCTTAGGAAGCATGATGACATATCCGCCAGCACGTCCACGCGGAATGATCGTTACCTTGTGAACCATATCGGCGTTCTCCAGGAAGTAACCAATAATCGTGTGGCCTGCTTCATGGTAAGCAACAATTCGTTTCTCGCGGTCGCTGATTACGCGGCTGCGTTTTTCTGTACCTACGATTACACGGTCGATGGCTTCATCTACCTCCCGCATCGTAATATCTCTGCGGTTGCGACGGGCTGCCAGCAAGGCAGCTTCGTTCAGCAGGTTCTCCAGATCAGCACCTGTGAATCCTGTTGTGCGTTTTGCAATTACATCCAATTTAACATCCTTCGTCAAAGGTTTGTTGCGTGCGTGTACATGCAGTACAGCCTCGCGGCCTTTAACGTCTGGACGATCAACCGTAATTTGACGGTCAAAACGTCCCGGACGCAGCAATGCCGGGTCCAGAATATCCGGACGGTTCGTAGCAGCTACGATAATGATGCCTTCATTCGCACCAAATCCATCCATCTCTACGAGCAATTGATTAAGCGTCTGCTCACGTTCATCGTGGCCGCCGCCCAATCCGGCGCCACGTTGACGCCCAACGGCATCAATCTCGTCAATGAAAATAATACATGGCGCGTTCTTCTTCGCGTTTTCGAACAAATCGCGAACACGGGAAGCACCGACACCAACGAACATTTCTACAAAATCAGAACCCGAAATGCTGAAAAACGGTACTCCTGCTTCACCTGCAACAGCTCTGGCCAAGAGTGTTTTACCCGTTCCCGGTGGGCCTACCAACAGAACCCCTTTTGGAATACGGGCGCCCACAGCTGCGAACTTGCGCGGGTCCTTTAAAAATTCTACAACTTCGACAAGCTCTTGTTTCTCTTCGTCAGCCCCTGCCACGTCCTCGAAGGTAACCTTCTTCTTCTCTTCGTTATAAAGACGGGCTTTGCTCTTGCCGAAGTTCATAACTTTACCGCCGCCACCCTGTGCCTGATTAAACAGGAAGAAGAACAGCAGGAACATGATCACCAAAGGAATAATAGAAGTCAAAAACGTCAGCCAGATGCTTTCGCCTTCCATCTTCTTCTGTACGTATTCGAACCCGTTCGCTTCGCTGGCGTTAACCAGTTCGCTTAGCGCTTGATCCGTTGGCGGAATATAGACGGAAAAATTATTGGATTTAGCAGTAGCCGGCTGCTTCTTATATGCACCGGTTACCAGATAGGCGTAACCGTCAAATTGGACCGTTACTTTAGAGATATTATTAGCTTTAACCTCTTGCCGTAATTGGTCATATCTAGGGAGATCGGAGGCTTCGTTACTGTTGTTAACAAACTGAACGATACCCACCACAACTAAAAAAAGAATCAAATAAAAACCAGAATTCCGGATGAACCGATTCATCCCCTACCTCCTCTCGAGACACTTTAGTTATTTTACCATAGCCTATAAGTCCTTCTCAACAAAGGGTCTTATTTAGTCCTAGGACCGGAGGCTGAGATTAGCTGGTGTAGATTTCCGGCTTCAAAATCCCTATGTATGGGAGGTTCCGGTAGTGCTCGGCATAATCCAGACCATAGCCGACAACAAATGCATCCGGCAGCGTAAATCCGGTATAATCCGCTTCCAGATTAACGGCCCGGCGTGCAGGCTTGTCGAACAAGGTTACGACACATACCGATTTCGCATTACGATTCTTGAGCAGTTCAATCATATGCGTTAGCGTCAGGCCGCTGTCGATAATATCTTCGACAATCAGAACGTCACGTCCTTCAACGGATGCGTCCAAATCTTTAATGATTTTAACAACTCCCGAGGACTTCGTGGACACTCCATAACTTGATACAGCCATGAAATCAAGCTCTAGCGGCACTGTGATGGATTTAACCAAATCAGCCATAAAGATAAACGCGCCCTTCAGCACGCAGATCACCAATGGATTCTTCCCTTCATATTTTACGCTGAGCTGTGCACCCAATTCCTTGATTTTACTCTGAATCTCTTCTTCGCTGATCAATACTTCCAGAATATCATTTTGCAACGGTGTAAACCTCCTAAGTTTAACTATGAAAGCCGTCCCTGCGCGATTATCGGTGGCCTGGAATATCCCGTCTTTGCCATGACATGTATATAACCGAAGACGTGTGCTTGTGCACAGCGGCATGTACGGAACGCCGCACGCCCGGAATCCAGAGAATAGCTCCAGAGCGGTCACAAACAATGGGAATAACGGAACGCAGCGAAGGAGGAATTTTTCCATCAATGAAAATATCTTTCACCTTTTTCCTTCCGTTTAATCCCATAACATGCATGGCATCTCCAGGTAATCGTGATCGTACGACTAACGGCAGCTTCAATTCATCTGCGTCAAACCACGCTTCCTCCTCATTCGCCGGATAGAATCCATCCGAATAGGAGGTTTTGCGCCACCGAAGTACACCACCTGCCTCAGGCAATTCTAGCTCGCCAGACATAGGCAATACGTTTAGTCCGTAGCACCATTCGCCCGCAAATCCTTGCGATTGGTCAAACAAACCCGCTTGGTCATATTCACGCACTCCAACCGCACCACCGCCCAAGTCCAAACTCCACGTAGACGGTTGTTCCTGAAGAAGTCTCAGCCGAACGGTCTCAATTTTACGAAAATCAAAATTATCACTGTCCGAAGGCAGATAATTTAATATTAGTTTAATCAACCTCCGTTGTAAAGCAACCGGCAGCTTGCGGTAGGAAGCCACAGAAAACATGTGCCTACCGTTATCCAGGCGGACCAATTTCTCGTAGACTGCCAGTGTAGATTCCTCCATAAAATCATTTTCTTCAGCCATCGTTTCCGCCAGCCGGTTGAGGGATAGTGCCAGTTGCTCATTATATTGCCCCAAAAAAGGAAGCACATCCATGCGGATAGCGTTGCGGCGGTATTTGGTTGTTAAATTCGTGCTGTCCGTCACATAGGAAAGGCCATAAAAGTTGCAAAACTCAATCAGGTCAGCCTTGTACATACGTAGCAACGGGCGAATGAGTTGCACATTTTTTTCCCTTCGTGCCAATCGCATACCCGCCAGGCCCGCCGGACCGCTGCCGCGGAGAAGATGCAGGAGGACCGTTTCGGCCTGATCGTCTCCATGGTGGGCCATTGCAATATGCTGCGCTCCCCATTTTGCAGCCGTTTCATGCAGAAAGGCATAGCGTAGATCGCGGGCTGCTTCCTGTGGGCCTTTTCCGCTTTTCTTCATATAGACGGGTACATCAACTCGAATCATTTCAAACGGAAGCCCAAGCTTTTGGGCTATGCTATGTACCTCTTCAGCCTCGGCATCCGATTCCTCTGGCCTGAATCCGTGATGAACATGAGCGCAGATGAGTTGTAAAGGCATATGTGTAACGGATATTTTATGTAAAATGTGCAAAAGGGCCACCGAATCCGGCCCACCGGATACAGCAACCACAATGCAGTCTCCGGGGCTCCACAGTGAATGCTCCCGCGCGAGGGCGAGCACTTCCTGTACAACACCGGTCGGTTTGGTTGTTCCCATTTACGACCCTCTTTTCTCCCGACCGTAAAAAATGATCATCTGTTATCTTATGTAAGTCATGCTGCTACCGTAGCGCCAACCAGAGCGCCCCAGCCAGCAGCAAAAGCGAGACCGTAAAAGCATATCCCAGCCAGCGCGGATTCCCTCGTTTGGCCGACGATTGCCTGACATGTGCAGAAGCCAGACGCGACCAGGATCGAGCCGCTGCACGAGTATCGGAAAAACCCCCGTGTACTGCGGCAAGCAGCCACTCCGCATAGGGACGCAATACACGGCTGCGGCGGATAATGACCGTCAATTCTGCCGTATTGCGCAGCTGCGGCAGCCTGCTCGCAGCCGCCTTTAACAATTCCCCCTCCAATATATGAATTGTTAGAAGAGCAAAGGCGAACAGGTCATACTGGGGATCGGCATTTCGGTTGCCAGCATTCCAGAAACCTCTGTCATACCATTCTGTATATTGTTTCACACTCCTGCCTGCAAGAGATACTCCACCATAATCAATCAATTCGGCTTCTCCATAGGCATTGACCAAAATATTTTGCGGCTTCACATCGCCAAACACCCATCCCGCCTGATGCAGCTCCGCCAGACGATTAAGGATACCGGTCCCCGCTACACCGTACCATTCCGCCCCTTTGGCTGCCACAAAACGATGAAGCGGGTCACCCTTGACATATCGCATGACGTAAAAGGGGATTTCCCCGCTGTGCAACACTACATCGTCTACTTCAAACAAAAAGGGAGGATTCCCGTTTTTCTGAAATACAGCCTTGGTCCCTTGAGACTGTAATGTAGTCAGCACATTAATCTCCGACTGCATATCCAGCGTGTTTCTTCCCATTTTCAAGGCAAATTGCCGATCAGCCTGCGCTTCTTTTACCAAGTATACGGTTCCGTTCGCTCCCCGGCCCAACAAGCGCTGAATGACATAGCTGCTCCGCTTCCACTTGCCCTTGATGACCGTTCCGGGTGCAAGAACGGGATCAGACGACGTAGTCACCGAGCATCCCTTCTCCTTTATTATAGTATTCTTCCATATCTTTCTGTTCTTCTAGTGTAACATATCGGTAATAATCAATCACTTGTAAAATGGCTGGCCCCGTCGGCGTCGCTCCCTTCATCCGCAGACGTCCGAATAGGGATTTGATCTGGCTAAGCTCAGAAGTCCAACCGATATCCATAACCGCATCTGCTCCCATTTGCCCCCCCGGAAAATGAAATACAGATATACGGCTAAGTCCACTCCTAGACTGTAGACTAAGCAGCAGGTCGCGAATGCTGTCTTCTACAGCAGGCAGCTTGGGCCTCATGCTCGCACTAGCATCAATGAGCAAAGCAATTTCCAAAGCGCTGGTCTCTGCCAGCTCGTCCATCACCTCAACTACCTGAGCTCGTTTTGCGGGAGGCAGCTCACCGATATGCCGGGCGCCGCCCTCGCCCAATATATGCGTTAGCTCTCTATTAACCGCCTGCTGAATGGTTTGAACCACCGTTTTACGTGTCATCATCTGCATGGTCTGCGCCAACTGCTTTGTGCCTACGATTTGGCTGAACCCTCCCCCTGCTTTGGCAATTTCCCGAATCTCCGTACTGCCAAGCTCGCCAATTGTCCCATAATCTATGACTCCCGCAACGTTCACTGTAATGCCCTCCTGTAAGGCCTGAGCAGCCGCGATGACCGGGCTGACACCTACATTGGAACATCCGTCTGTAATGATCAAAATTTGCTTCATTGCTTTTTGACCTCCGCTTCCTCTTAATCTATTCCGATAGATTCCATCTTTGCCTATTCCGGAACGATTCAAACGAAGAATGCGGATTTTTAAAAACGAGAAAGAAATTTCCCGGGCAATGTTAGTCTAGCTCACCGTCCGTGGACGCTCCAGCCAGCTCATTCCCGGTACATGAAGGGTTGCCCACTCCGGACGGTAATGATCGATTTTGCTAACGACCACTGTCATATCGTCATAGATTTGATTTTGCTGGTAACGGATAACCCGTTCCAGCAAGCAGTCGGCCAGCTCCTGCGGATCATCACTTTCAATTTCCTGAATCATGCGTTTCATCCATATTTCCTTGTTGACCGCATAACCCGGCGAATCGTAGATACCATCGGTAATCATGATGAGAATATCGCCTGGCTGCAACTGAAACGACACCAAATCAACCTCAATATCCTGTATAATGCCAATGGGCAAATTACTGGCGGATACAGGAATGACCTCCTCCCCTCTTTTAATAAAGCTTGGCGTAGACCCAATCTTCATGAAGGTTGTTCGGGCTGTATACTGGTCAATCAGCGCCATATCGACGGTGGCATACATTTCCTCTGGTGATCGCAGCATCAGGACGGAATTGACCGACTTGATGGCCAGCTTTTCGTCCATACCCGATTGCAGCAATTCCTCTAAAATATGAAGGGCTGCGCTGCTCTCTTGCTGTGCACGTTCTCCATTTCCCATGCCATCGCTCAGGGAGACAGCAAAGGTCCCGTTCCCTATCTCCATCGTGCTATAGCTGTCTCCTGAGAGAAAATCCCCTCCTTTGGCCGCGCTTGCTACTCCTGTGGCAACCTCATACGTCTTGGCAGAGCCAAACGTGACGGTAGCCAGACCCTGGTGGTGATCTGCCGCCGTTTCACATATCACGGCAATATGCTCGTCCAATATGTCCGACAGCAATGGCGCAATGATTTTCCGACATTCATCGAATCCCCTTGTATAGGCATGGACAATCTCGATTTCGACCTGGCCTGCATCCAGATTAATAATCTCAATCGAATGGATAGACAGACCGAGCCGCTCCAGCGCTTCCCGTATTTGCTCCTCCTGCCGGTGCATCGTCTGCCCTTCCCGCTGAATTTCCCGCGCCAAATCGTCCATAATTTGTGATACACCCGATAGCTGTTCAGCAACAAGCTGACGGCTGTCGTATACTTGGCGCTTCCACTGCATATTATGCTGATAGAGGTTATACTGCTGCTTCATCACCTGCAGTACAGCGCTTGTCTTGGCGCATACCTTGTTCCATTGCGACGGCATCTGCTCCGGCTGCAGATCCGGGTTTTCCTCAATGACGCTCATCATTTCCGTCATATACTGATGAGTTTGCATAAACTTCCCATCCCAGCACTGCTCACATTTGAAGCAGGAGGCACACGTCCCTTCCGCTACAGCGCTCATAAAATGCTCAATTTCACCGTCCGGCTTCGCGCCTTCACCCGCGGATATCTGATGGAAGCTGCGGGATAGCTGGCTGAATACGCGGGAAAACTTCGCTACCCGTTCTGCGGTGAGGTCACGAACCCTTTTGGCATACTCGTGCTGGGACTTGGCGTGGTCCTGCGTGCCGGGAACATAGGTAGAAACCGCTTTAAAGAAACTTTTTGGAGTCAATATAAATAATAGAATGGCCGTGCAGCTCTCCCAAGTCGATGTCAGCACATCTCCGGTCCCATCCAGATAGATCGTCAAAATGGAAGAGCCCAACAGCATTCCGAGTGCAACAGCACCTTTTCGGCCTTCACGCAGCATCCCTGCCAGCAAACCTGCAAAAGCAAGCAAGCTCATCTGCACAATCGCCGACATATTGGCCAAGCTTAAAATCAAACCGGTAATCACGCCAACCGAGGCACCTAGTGAAGCGCCTCCTACCAAAGCAAACACCAGCACCAAATACCTTGACAGAATATGATCGACCGATAGTGCATGGACGGCCCATCCGACCGCTCCTGTCATAACAGAAGCCAGTAAAATAATAAGGCACAAAATTTCCTCATTCTTGAGCTGGCTTGTCTTTTTTCGGTACGTAAACAATGGAATTGCCTGCGTGAACACCAGCGTAAGCATAAAGCTGAGAACCGCATCGGTTCCCACAATGACAAGTTCATACCATGTGAAGGACGGAGCCATCACGGCGCTAAATAAATTGACCATGAACACAGACAGGAACACCATCAGCGGAGCGTAGCTTAATTCCAGACGATCAAAGGCACGCAGCCCGCGGAGCAAGAAATAAAATACAACCAGCTCGCCGCCAATCATGAACAGCGATGGATATGGAGCCAACACACTGCCTGCCAATACGGAAAGAGCTACAGGCAGCATCAGATCACGGCGCAGGAATGTGATGACCGCAAAGTAAGCGAGGGCAAAAGGAGAGAGCTCGTCCAAAATCGTGGCACGTCCCAGCAAAAGCCCCATAGCCGACAATAGCAGCATCCATTTTTGCGCCATTACCCATTGCACCGCTTTATGTGAATCCAGCCGCTTCTTGAGTCTGGAAGGCCAACCTTTCGTACGTTCTTTGGATCTGGACTTTCTAGATTTCAACCCCGGAAATTGTACTACGTTCCATTTCTCCATCATGCGTCAGGCACCCCTCATCAATTTGATGCTCCCATCTTAAACCGGAATGATTGAGAAAGTTTGTCAGAACCTCACGCCTTATTCCAAGAAATTTCCGACAAAAAAACGTTCTGTGCGAAAGGACAGAGCAGCGGCCTGAAGATCAGGCCACAAGCGTATGGAAGCAGATGGAAGTTACGTTAATTCTTCACTTGCACAGCCTCTCCCTGTCGTCCATGACTACGTCCAAACTAGCGATTTGCACAGAAGATAGACGGAAAACCGTTGGAGTTTGTCGGACGAATATGTGAACACGACAAAAAAAACATGCACTTTCCAGTTCAATTGCTCCTCGATTGTTCAACAAATCATAATTCTCATCATAGGCTCGTAGTATTTCGGCGGCCTCAATCCCCCTCCATAGCGCTTGCATGCCTCATGTGTTGTCGGTAAAACGCAAAAAAACCGTAGCAGTCTTTCGACTGTACGGTTTCCGTGTATGGTTGATACGGTTGTCAAAGTGAACTAAACCCGCTTCGCGCCGCGCCCTCCGCGTTTACCCTCGGTGTTCTTTTTCAGCGACGAAATGCGTTCCTCACTATCTTTCAGGAAGCGTGACATTTTATCCTCAAATGAAGTTTTACTCGGTGCAGGCTTGAAAGAACGGCCTCCACGATCGCGGTTGAAACCACCACGTCCCTGACTTGGGCCTGAACCCCCACCGCCGAAACGGTCTCCTCCACCTGTTCCCCCTGTGCGCTCCGGTCTTGGAGCTCTTGGTGGACGGGCTTCACTTGCTGGCTTGTCAATTGTTTGCTTAATGGAAAGTCCAATTTTGCCATCTTTGTCAACATTAATGACTTTCACCGTCACGATATCGTTAATCTTCAGGTGATCGTTAACATCCTTCACGTAGTTATCGGCGATTTCCGAGATGTGAACGAGACCCGTGACACCTCCAGACAAATCCACAAATGCTCCAAAATGCGTGATGCCTGTCACTTTGCCTTCTAACTTGGTGCCCACTTCAATTGCCATAGAATAAAATGATCCTCCCTTAAAATATACAACCGATTTTTCGCAAGAAAATCCCGCTGTGGTGATTTGATTATACAAAATGGCGGAACTAAGGTCAACTAAGCAATGACCCGACTATGATCCTATTTCTGATCTCCGATAATCGGCGTTTCTTCCGGTTTATAGAGACCGTACTTGCTTCTGGCAATTTCTCCAATATACTCAGGGTCTTTAAGACGATTCACTTCAGTCTGAAGCTGTTGTTCTGTTTGTATAGCAGCTTGCTTCTGTTTTTCCTTCTGGATGAGCTGTTCATTTCGATCAGCCATAGTCATTCCTTGAGAAAAAAAGGTGAAAATGGCCCAACTACCAAAGGCGGCAAGCGATAGCAACCAAATCATGATTCGCCTGCGCCCGCCCGCGTAGGACTTGGACGTAGGAGATGAATGGCGATCTACAGACGAATTACGCATGATACTACCTCCTTCCAAACCATCTTTTTGCTGTGTTTTTCAATCTAACGCCCAGCTGTACGAGTGACGCCGGAATCTTAAAGCGCGCTTTAAGCGGACCGACCATCCATAGAATCGGCTTCCAAACCGGCATCAGGATATAGATCAGCATCCTTCCCAAAAACACGATAAGTGCCAACGTCCATCTAATCAGCCTGCATACCAGCCGATACAGCAGCAACACCGGATGAATAATCAGGATGCGCAGGATGCTGTTTACGATCAGCGCTAGTCTGCGGACGATCTCTAATAACATTACCACAAAACGTTGGGTTGTAACACTAAAGGCCCAAAAATAGAGACAAACCCCCAAAAGTAGTCCTAAAAAGACATAAAACCGCAGCTCACCGCGATTGCTCGCGTACAGCACACGGAAAATAAACAGCGCCGAGGCCACCCAATACAGTACGTCTAACATATGAATGCTCCAGCGGACAAAATGAAAGCGGATGGACAGTACCCGGTAGCTGTCAAATACCACTCCCATTGCCATGCCCGACAGCAGCATCCACATCAATGTCAACCATTGTGTGTGAGGATTCATCTGAAGAGCTTGCCGAACAGGCTTTTTCCATTTTTGGCCTGGGCCCCTGGCTCCAGGTAGACGAGGGAATGAATCTGACCTTCAATGGACAACAACCCCTCTTCCAGACTGAGGTTTTTGATATGTAAATGCTGTCCGCGAATGGTGAGATGACCCAGCTCAGTCTGAAGCAGAAACTCTTCGCTGTCAAAGCTCTCCACATTGCTGACGCCTGAAATATCAAGCTGCTTTCGGCTTTGCATGTGCAAATCATGGTGTTTGGGCTTCCCTTGTTCAATCATGGCATGTACCCCTCCTTCTGTTCTTAGCTTATGAGGGGGATGATACGATTTAGAACTGCTTTTGCTCTATATCAGCATGCCTTGAAGCAGGAAGCTCCTCATTATAAGTAAAAAAGCACCCCTTCATAGGATGATGAAGGAGTGCTTTCATGTACAGCTTGATGAGAAAATCCGTTAGCCTGCTTACCAGTTCAAACCAGTTTCCCTGGCAATAGGCTCTTCTTTCACCAAAGTGTACATACTTGCAGCCTCGTCCTTGCGTGTAGTGTCGGCGAGCCGTTCCACTCGCACAGTCACCAGCTTCTGGCCAAATTGGACGGTGATTTCATCGCCTGCTTTGACCGCACTGCTCGGCTTGGCTTCGCGCCCATTCACCAGCACTCTGCCCTGTTCGGAGACGTCCTTGGCTACGGTACGCCGCTTAATCAGCCGCGAGACTTTCAAGAATTTATCAAGACGCATTAGTTAACGGCTTCTTTAAGCTTATTACCGGCTTTAAAAGCAGGAACGGTCGATTCTGGAATTTCAATCGTGTGGCCAGTTTGCGGGTTGCGGCCTGTACGGCTGGAACGCTTGCGTGTTTCGAAAGTTCCAAAGCCGATCAGCTGCACTTTGTCACCGCTAGCGAGTGCTTCTGTAATTTCACCAAGAACACCATTCAATACAGCTTCAACGTCACGTTTGCTCAAACCGCTTTTGCTGGAAATATTGTTGATCAGATCTGTTTTGTTCATAAGATAAAAGCCTCCCAAATGTCAAAAAATAATCATCACGCTGCATGTCCACATATGGATCAGACGTGAGGTCAAGCTTTGGCCGAAGCCTCTTCTGAATCCAACTGTAACACGTATCCCTATAAGCTACAGTTATTTTCAGAATTACTACAAGTTATTCTGGCTTGTCCCAAAAAATCCTGCAATGACAGGCTTTTTTTATTGGACCCCAGTTAAGCCAACATCCTACTACAAAACGCTCCCCATTGGCAAGTCTCCACAAACCAGGCATGCTTCCTAACCGACTTAATGTTCACAAGGACGTGCCATCAGCTCCGTCAAGCTGCTTTTTTGCCTCCTGCCAGTAGATTTCCATTTCTTCTACGCTGCTATCCTCGGGACGACGCCCCTGCTCGCGCAATCTCTGCTCAATATACTGGAATCGGCTGACAAATTTTCGATTGACAGCAGACAGCGCCTCCTCGGGATCTACTCCCATAAATCGAGCGGCATTCACAGCAACGAATAACACATCACCCAGCTCCAGCAACTGTGCCTCCAGGGAATGTCCTTCGCGGACGGCCTCCTTTAATTCAGCCACTTCTTCATCCAGTTTGTCAAATACACCTTCAATGCCATCCCAGTTAAAGCCTACTTTTGCTGCTTTTTTCTGAAGCTTGTACGATTTCATAAGCGCAGGGAGATCACGCGGAACACCGTCAAGTACAGAAGGCTGCACAGACGCTGTTCCTTTGAGCCGTTTTTCCTCCGCTTTCATTTGCTCCCAATTTTGCAGCGCCTCTTCCGCGTCATTCGCCTGGTTGTTGCCAAATACGTGCGGATGACGGAAAATGAGCTTATCATTCAATCCTTCGATCACGTCATACACATTGAAGGTTCCAACTTCCTCTTCCATCTGGGCATGCAGCAAAATTTGCAGCAGCAAATCGCCCAGCTCCTCCTTCATATGCTCGGGGTCATCCTCATCTATCGTTTCGATAACTTCATACGTTTCTTCGATCAAGTTTTTGCGGATGGACTGGTGGGTCTGCTCACGATCCCATGGACACCCTTCCGGACTGCGTAAAATATCGACAATTTCGTGGAGACGGTCAAAAGACCGCCGCTTAAGCGTCTCATCCTCGCTACGAGGTATGTACACCAGAGACAGGTTTCCGTAACCCTCCACCCTGTCCAGCTCGTACAGAGGCACCTTATGCACCGCTTCCTCGCCTTCCACGCCAAGGGCATGGCCAACATACACTTCATAATCGTCAGGATAACGTTCCATCAGGCATAGCTTCACATCGGAAGCAGTAAAGGTGTCATACACTTGTCCGATTAACGTGTGTAATTGCGGTTGAAGCCAACTGGCTTCCAGCGTGCTTGCATCCAGCAACTGGAAACCCTCTATCGGATCAAAACCAAGTCGCACAAAAGCTTCATCCAGGAAACTTTCGCCGCCCAGAATGTTCAGTTCAACGCCCTGGGCAGGACAACGCTCCTTAAGAAGCTGCACCGCGGCTTCCGCCACCATCGGGTGACCTGGAACTGCATAGACAATTTCGCTTCCATCTGTCGCCTTAACCGCCGTTGCAATCAATTGACTGGTAATTTCCTCGTATACTTCTGGAAAAGAACCCCTTGTCTCATACACCGTGTCAAACGACTCAAATGCCACTCCAAACTCATCCAGCACCTTAACCGCCGGATGCTCCTTTGTGCGCAGGTACAGCGCTGAAGCGCTCCGCATTTTGTTCAATATCCCGATCGTAAGCTGATCCGGATCTCCCGAGCCCAGGCCGACGACCGTTAATGTTACGCTCATATCCAATCCTCCGTTTCGCAAAAAAACAGGCCCATGCGCCCAAATACACCTTTAGCATACTACTTCTGGCGGCATCCTGCTTCTGGCAATCCTGCTTCCGCTTCCTTTGCTTCGGCATTTAATATACCACAAAGTTGTGCAGGCTCATAAAATGGCCATTCGTTCTTACCCCGAACAGCCAAGGCTACGCCAGTACGCGCAGCCTGCGCAGCGCGGCTGCGAGTGGCCGTCCGAGCTTGGGCACCGCGGCAAGCTCGGTTTCCGTGATCAGCCTCAAGCGAGCGAGGCCGATCACGAATACCACGGCGCCTGCAGCTACGCCCAGCAGGCTTTCCGCCGCTGCCGTGGCACGGCTCCCGGCAGCAGAGCCCAAGGCACTCAGCACAGCGCCAGTGCCCCACGACGCCGCTGCTGCCGCACAGGCCAGGGCGATCAGCAGGGCCGCCGGCTTGAGCACGCTGGCGGACCAGCTCCTGCGCAGCCCTACGAGGCGGGCCAGCAGCGCGATGTTGATCGCCGCCGCCAGCAGATAGGCGGCGGCTCCTGCGATGGCGGCTCCCGCCGTGCCCAGCTGCGGCACAAGCAGCCAGTTCAGCAGCGCCTTGGCGACGGCGGCGGCAAGCATCGCCAGAGCTGGCGCGCGAACTGCGCCAAGCCCTTGCAGCAGCGCTGCCGAGATGATGCTGAGCGTGCCGCCTACGGCGGTCAGCGCCATCCAGCGCATAACCACGCTGCCGGTATCGTCCGCATACAGCAGCACATTAATGGGGACGGCCAGCACGATCAGGCCTGTCGCCGCGGCCAGTCCCAGCAGCCAAAACCAGCGCAGTGATTGCTCGCACTGGCGACGAGCCAGCTCCGTGCCGCCGGTCACCCGGGCCTCGGCCAGCGATGGGATGAACAATGCCGACAGAGTCGTGGCGAACATCATGACTAGCTGTACCAGCGGAAGACCGCGGTTATAGATGCCGAAGGCGACCATCACCGCCGTATCGTCCAGGCCCTCCTGCTTTAATAAGCGAGGGACAGTGAACGTGTCCACCAGGTTAATTAACGGAACGGCCAGCGCTCCAAGGCAGACAGGCAAGGCATAACGCAGCAATTCCTTTAGCAAAGAACCGTAGCTCTCCGTTCGGTGAGCTTCACCAGCCTGCTCCTGTGCTGTCCCGGCAGCAATTTCCAACACCCCTGATATGACCGCGCGGCCGCTGCTAGCCAAATCATCTGTCGTTCCTCCCACAGCCTGCCTAATGGCCTGGGAAGCCTGCTCAGAGAGCCTCTCCTGCCGTTTGAGCTTCTGCCTGTGGTTACGCCAGAATAGCAGCATGACGATCAGACCCGCTGCACCGCCAGCAGCTGAGCCAAACACAGCTCCGGCGGCAATCATATCCGCTCCCGCTCCGTGTGACAGCATGAACAGCAGCAAGATGATCATCACACTTACCCGTACCGCCTGTTCCATCACCTGAGAGACAGCGGTCGGGATCATATTTTGCAAGCCTTGAAAATACCCTCTCAGCCCTGCCATAACCGGCACGAACAAAAAGGCAAATGCCGCCGCCTTCACCGACAGAATGACATGAGCATTATCGATCCACAAACCGATCAGCGGCGCACACGTATACATGAGCACTCCCAGAATCAAACCAAAAATGCCCAATACGAGCGAAGACAGCCGGGCTACACGCTGTCCTGCTGCCCTGTTCCCCACCGCCTCATACTCAGCTACAAATTTCGATACCGCTGCCGGAAATCCAGCAGTCGCAATGGTAATGAACAGTGTATAAAAAGGATAGACCGTATTGTAAATACCAAACACACCGTCGCCGCCGATATTTTGTAGCGGAATCTTTTGCAATGTACCGATCAGCTTGCTCGCTACCGCCGCCAATGTCAAAATGACAGCCCCCCGTAGCAACCGCGCAGCGGTGCGATTCTCCTGCATTCCCCGTCTCCACTCCTACCTGAAATATGCATCTCTTATGATTCCTATTATACCGCCTCTTCCCCCGGAAAGAAAAAAAGCCCTGTACAGCGAAGAACGGCTTTCGCCATCCTGTGCGCTATACAGGGATGAAACGGTATTATTGTTCCATTTGTTTGCCCAGGAAGCCAGCGGCCGTTTCAGCCATTTTGACCTCCATTTCGGACATTTTTACACTCTCATCCTTGTTCAGTAAAATAACGGAACCAATAGGATCCCCACCTGAAACAATGGGAGCCGTCACAAAGGACGAGATTGTTTCTTCGTGGTCACGGGTTAGCTCGTAGGAGCCGCTGGATGTTTCCAGCACCGTTTTGCGGTTGTCCATACTATTTTCGATAATGCTGCCGATTGGTTTGTCCAAAAACTCTTTTTTGGAGCCTCCAGCCACCGTAATAATGGTGTCCCGATCGGAAATCATCGTAATATGGCCTGTACTCTCAAACAGGGACTCAGCATATTCTTTGGCGAAATCACCAAGCTCACCTATAGGTGAATACTTTTTCAAAATGACTTCTCCGTCACGATCCACAAAAATCTCGAGCGGATCTCCTTCGCGAATTCTCAAGGTGCGGCGAATTTCCTTTGGAATAACTACACGCCCAAGGTCATCAATCCGGCGAACTATACCAGTAGCTTTCATTTCACATGTTGCCCCACTTTCCAAAGAAGAATTTAGTAAAACTACTGACGGTATCGAACGACACTTCCACTCCCCTGGAAGCAGTCACGAAGAACGTCACGGTCATGGTGCTTATGGTGATATCTGACCATAGTATTCATCTGTTCCCAATTCCTTATGCATGTTCAGTTATTTGCCTTGGTTTGCAGCCCCGCCTTTAGCGGTTCCAGCTTGGGTATCACTGGTGCTGCCTGTTGTTCCGCTTGGCGCAGCCCCGCTACCTGCGCCCGGAGTCGTGCCGCTTTTCTCTTTTGCAGCAGGTGCCTTCGGCAGATTGAATTTCAAATTAAGCTTTGCCAAATCATTTTCGGTAAAGTTTTGGATACTTTCCCCGGCCAGTTTGTTTCTCAGGGCAGCCTTTTCATTGTCCTTGAGTTTGTCGAACGTTGGCTCATTGCGGGATTCCACCTTGATGATGTGATATCCGTATTCCGTTTCCACCGGATCACCGATTTTGTTAATCGGCTGGGTTTCGGCTGCCTTTTTAAAAGCAGGTACCCATTGTGCAACGGATGCATTCTCATACAGCCCCCCATTCGACGCAGAGCCTGGGTCTTCTGAATATTTCTTGGCAATCGTCGCAAAATCCGCCCCTCCGTCCAGCTTCGCCTTCACTTCTTTGGCCAGTTTGAGGGCATCTTCTTTTTTGCGCGGTTTCTTTGTTTTTGGATCTTCGAAATTAATCAACACATGGCGGACCGTTGCTGTCGTGAATTGATCTTTATTTTTCTCAAATTCCTGCTTGAGCTGATCGTCTGTTACTTTATTGGTTTCACTGTTGATGACGGTCATGACGCGTGTAAAGTAATCCTGTACACCTTGTTCAGTCAGCTTTTGATCACTTAAAAACTTCTTGAACTTATCTTCTCCAACCGACTTTTTATACTGTTCGAGCTGTTCTTTCCCTTGCTTGGCGCCCTGTTCCTTGGCTTTGTCGTCTGCTTTGGCAGCCAGAAGCTTGTACACCACTTCCTGCTTGGCAATTTGCTCCCGTACCTGATCCGAAGCTAACGCAGCCTCGTATTCCGGGTACAGGAATTTCATCATGCTGATTTCCTGGTTGAATTCATTTTCCGTAATAGTTCCACCCGTATAGGTCACGACAGCCTTACTACTGTCTTTCGGCTCCTCGTTGACCTTACTCTCATTAGCTTGCTTCGTACATGCGGCCAGCACGGATATGGCCAGCAACGCTGCAATTCCCAAGGAGAGCATTCTCCAAGGCTTCCTTTTACTTAGTTGAGACATCTTGCAGTTCCTCCTTCAATGTGAATGCTTGTTTCAATGCACTCAAAAATTCCTCCAGTAGTTCTAGCAGCTGTGCATCATTTAGACCTCTACCCTTTATATGTGCGCTCATAGAAGTTCCCTGTTCAAATTGTACACGTCTTTCAAAGCGATTGCCAATTTCGGCGAATTTGGCAGGTTGTATCGCCTGCTGGAGTCCTTCCTGGAACTTCAACACCATGTTGTCATCCCGCTGGACAATGGACTCGATACCGTACATACGTCCATATATCTTAAGACGAGCCACGGCCAGCAGATGACGTACAGCCTCCGGCAGATCGCCAAACCGGTCGACCAGTTCATCCTCCAGCTCGACAGCCTCGTCAAAGGTACTGATTGCCGCAACCTTTTTATAAATCTCAATCTTCTGAATACTATCATAGATATAGTCTCCGGGCAGGTAAGCATCGACACTCAAATCAATCGACGTGCTCCAATTCCGATTCGATATGTCTTTTTCCCCAAGCATACTGACCTTACGTTTGTTAATTTCTTCTGCCAGCATTTGCGAATAAAGATCAAAACCGACGGATGCGATGAATCCGTGCTGCTCTGCACCCAGCAAATTACCCGCTCCGCGAATGGACAAGTCGCGCATTGCAATCTTGAATCCGGAGCCCAGCTCCGTAAACTCCTTGATGGATTGAAGGCGCTTCTCCGCCACTTCAGTCAGCACCTTATCCCGCTGGTATGTGAAATACGCATAGGCAATCCGGTTGGAACGGCCTACACGACCACGAAGCTGATAAAGCTGGGATAGCCCCATTTTATCGGCATCATGCACTATAAGCGTATTCACGTTCGGGATATCGACTCCGGTTTCGATAATGCTGGTGCTGACCAATACATCATATTCTCCATCCAGGAAGTCCAAAATGGTCTTCTCCAGCTCGGTTTCGGACATCTGCCCGTGACCCACACCCACCTTGGCATCCGGCACAAGCGCGTTGATCTCTGCAGCCATTTCCTGAATGCCCTGCACACGATTGTAAAGGTAGTACACCTGTCCACCACGTGCCATCTCACGTTCAATAGCCTCGCGTACCAGCGTCTGGCTGTGTTCAACCACATAAGTCTGCACCGGGAAACGGTTTTCCGGCGGTGTCTCAATGACCGACAGGTCACGCACACCCAGCATGGACATATGCAGCGTACGCGGAATAGGCGTAGCCGTTAATGTCAATACGTCTACGTTCGTCTTCAGCTTTTTCAGCTTTTCCTTGTGTGTTACGCCGAATCGCTGCTCTTCATCGACAATCAACAGCCCCAGATCCTTAAACACGAGGTCCTGTGAAAGTAGACGATGGGTACCAATCACAATATCAACCGTACCTTGTCGGACCCCCTTGGTCGTCTCGTTCTGCTCTTTGCGCGAGCGAAAACGGCTCAATACCTGAATGTTGAACGGATATCCAGAAAAACGTTCACGGAACGTCTCATAGTGCTGCTGTGCCAAAATCGTCGTCGGTACCAGCACCGCTACCTGCTTGCCTTCAATCGCAGACTTGAACGCAGCGCGAATGGCGACCTCGGTCTTGCCGTAGCCTACATCGCCGCACAGTAAGCGATCCATCGGACGGCTCTGCTCCATGTCCTTTTTAATTTCTTCAATGGCCCGCACCTGATCACGCGTCTCTTCATACGGGAACATATCCTCAAATTCCTGCTGCTCCGGCGAATCCTTTTCAAAAGCAAACCCCGGCGCCGACTGGCGCTCTGCATACAGCTTGATCAAATCATCGGCAATGTCCTGAACCGAGCTGCGTACCTTGCTTTTAACCCGTGTCCACTCATTGCCGCCCAGCTTGTAAATTTTGGGCTCTTTGTCCTCCGAGCCAACATACTTCTGAATTAGATCAATCTGTTCAATCGGTACAGACAGCTTATCGCCACCTGCATAGAGAATGTGCATGTAATCCTTATGGATACCGCCAACTTCCAGCGTACCAATCCCCATGTACTTCCCGATCCCGTGATTCTGGTGTACGACATAATCGCCCACCTTCAGCTCGCTATAGCTCTTAATCCGCTCGGCATTGTCCATATGGCGGCCGTGCTTACGCGCTTTGCGCTGCTTCTGGGAGAACATTTCCCCTTCGGTAATGACCGCCAAATGAATGGAAGGCATCTCAAAGCCGCTCTGCAGATTGCCAATAGCCATGGCAGGCTCTTCAATCCCGTAGTCCTCAAGCACCCGCCGCATCCGATCCAGCCGTTCATCTCCGCTGGCCAGCATCATCACCTGTGTGCCTGCCTTGCGCCAACGTTCCATTTCTGCCTTGAGTACGTTCATTTGACCATGAAAATCCTGCATACCACGGCAAATAAAATTCAAAATATTCTGCGGATGGGTATGAGGCACCTGACGGAGGAAGATGGACATGAACAATGTCTGAAATCTCCGATTGTACAACAGATTGTCCGAGTTATCCGATAGTTCTAGCTGCGGTAATGTTTTACCGTTCTGAAGCAAGTGCAAATTCCATTCAGACTCATCCCGTTCCAGTTGCTTGGCCGTTTCCAGCATTCTCGCTGGTTCGTCTATTACCAGGATCGTGTCCTCCGGCATATAATCGGCCAATGTTTTGCGCTCAGGATACAGCAGGGAGATATATTTATAGATTTCGTCAAAATATACGTGCTCCCGCAGAAGCTCAATCTCTCGATGGATCTCTTCCTTCAGATGCTGCTTGGCTTGACGGTCGGTCATTTTGCCCAGTTGCTCTTCTAGCAGAATCGCAGCGGCATCCGCAGCCTGATCCATACGTTGATTGCTCGCAATAACTTCCTTGCACGGCGTTATGGTAACGCTCTGCACCTTCTCTATTGAACGCTGATCTAGCGGATCAAACATACGGATGGAGTCAATTTCATCATCGAACAGCTCGACACGGTAGCCCCAACGGGTTGTCATCGGATAGAAATCAATAATTCCTCCGCGTACACTCATCTCGCCACGTGACTCTACACGTTCTACACGCTGATATCCCATTTCAACCATGTGTAGCAAAAACGACTCCAGTTGAATCGTCTCGCCTTCTTTCAGCTCGGCATGAGCCTCACGCCACGTTTCTGGAATCGGCAGTAAACGACGGACACCAGAAAACGGCACAACAACAACCCCACGAAACCCCTGGGTGCATCGTATTAATACATCAATTCGTTGGGATAGTGTCTCTGGGCTGGATATCGCTGCTTCAGCAGCTACCAGTTCATTAGCAGGGTATAATAAAACCTGATCAGGCGAAAGCGCTTCTTGCAAATCATCTGCTATTTTTTGCGCGGAAAACATATTGTGCGTCATGACCATTAACGGTCGTCCAGTATCTTCAGCTAGCGCGGCCATCAGTACCTGTCTGGAAGAGCCGGACAGGCCCGATATCAGCTGTTCCTTCATGCCCGAAGATATGCCTGCTGCAATGGATGCGTAATCAGCATCCTTCGTAAAAGCCTGAATAAGTGCTTGTAACAAAAAAGGCACCCCTTTATGCTTATAAATAGTTACATGTAAACCGAAAAAGAAGCCTCAGCAATGCTGCCAAGGCCCCATAAGCGGAAAATGCCACTTCACCTCTCAAGCTGGTACTATCTGACCAGTTGAATACCTGTTATTGGAGCGGATTTGCGAGCAAGCTCAGCTCAGGGTTATTTTCCAGTGCCTGACTGCAATGCTCGCAAATAACTTTGACGGTTACTTCGCCGCCCGAATTATACGCTATTATATCTCTACGCTCGGCAGGGGTCAAGGAATGGAAGCCTAACCTTTCTTCGGTTATTGCCGCCGAATCAATGCGTCCCAAGAAAGTTCGACAATGTCTGCATACATAATTGACAATCATGTAATGTATATGCCTCCTGAAAGTTTTCTATACCTTTCAGTATGTCCAACAATCTTTCATTTAAGCCCGTCTGCCTCTGCGTAAACTCACTTATTGAATTCGGCCATCGTCCGTTCAAAAGGATGATTCAGGCTATATTCCAAAGCGTTGCACGCATCTTCTATCATTCCGTTCAGCAAATCTTTTTCCTTCTTAGGAAAGTTCCCCAGAACGTAATCGACAATAGCATATCCAGGCTCAGGGCGGGAAATGCCCATACGAACCCGGTTGAACGACTGTGTCCCTGTATGCTGAATGATTGATTTAATCCCGTTATGACCGCCTGCGCTGCCTTGATAACGCAATCTAATTCTACCGACCTCTGTATCCAGATCATCGTACACGACGATCAAATCCTCAAGGTCCGCCTTGTAGTAGTCCATATAAGCACGCAAAGACTCGCCAGAGAGATTCATATAGGTCATCGGTTTGATCAGCACCGTTTTCACGCCGCCGATGTGTCCCTCTCCAATCAGAGCCTTGCATTTGCTTTGATTAATCTGAATGTTATGACGTGAGGCAAGGGCATCAAGTGCCATGAACCCCACATTATGTCTTGTTTTCTCGTATTGGGGACCCGGGTTCCCCAAACCTACAATCCACTTCATAAACCTTGGCTCCCCTCTTTCGGAGTCTTTATTTTTTGGTAAAATAGTAATATTGAACAGGAAGGTGCGTGTCGGTATGCTCAAACAGGGTGATATCCTCTTATATGACAGCCATTTTCTATATCATTTAAAACATTCCGTTCCTGTCCAGGTCTATGACGGGAATGTACATATCCAGATTGGCATCATTGTACGTTTTAATGAGCATTTTGTCGAAATAGAGGACACGCTATACAATCGTCAACGTTTTACTTTTATATCTCGTGCAGGCTTTTAGCCTGACATGTGATAGGGGTTACCTTTTCCATATGGAAAAAGCAACCCCTTCTTTAATGAGCCAGCGCTTATTCGATTTCAAACAGTTTGCTGATCGACAATTCCTCATGCACACGGATAATGGCTTCTCCCATTAACGGGGCCACAGACAAAATCTTCAGCTTGCTTGTCGGATTCGGGTGAACGATCGGAATGGTATCCGTTACGACCACCTCTTTTAATGGTGAATTCTCCAGTCTTTCCATCGCAGGGCCGGATAGCACGGGATGCGTACAGCAGGCATACACATCCTTTACGCCGCCTTCTTTAAGCGCATTTGCGCCCAATACAATCGTTCCGGCTGTATCAATGATATCATCAATTAAAATAGCCGTTTTCCCTTCGATGTTCCCGATGATGTTCATGACTTCACTGACATTTGGCTCTGGACGACGCTTATCAATGATAGCGAGAGGCGCATTCAGGAAATCTGCCAGCTTGCGTGCACGAACAACCCCGCCATGATCGGGTGAAACTACAATCGGGTTCTCAATTTGCTTGGAACGGAAATATTGAGCCAGAATTGGAGCTCCCAACATATGATCTACTGGAATATCAAAGAATCCCTGAATCTGCATGGCATGCAAGTCCATACTGATTACGCGGTGAGCTCCCGCCTTTTCAATTAGGTTGGCGACAAGCTTCGCTGTAATCGGATCACGCGAACGGGCTTTACGATCCTGACGAGCATAACCGTAATATGGCATAACGACGTTGATGCTTTTGGCAGAAGCACGTTTAAGTGCGTCAATCATAACCAGCAGCTCCATCAAATTATCGTTAACTGGTAGACAAGTCGACTGCACAACGTACACATGGCAGCCACGAACGCTTTCCGACAGCTTAACCTGAATTTCACCGTCACTAAACGATGTGGTATGGGATTCCCCCATTGGGATTCCGATGTAGTCCGCAATCTGGTGGGCTAACTTCGGATTGGAGTTACAAGTAAATATTTTGAGTTTGGAATCGCAATAAGTCATTAATAGAAACCCTCCGTGCTGGTTCATTCATTACAGATTCAACAGCTTGCTGATTAGGTTATTCGGATCTTTTTTTCTTCGCTTTGGCACGTGCGCGGATTTTGTCCGCATATCCGGCTTTGTTTTCCTGACGTGGTCTGGAAATGGCCAAATCATTATCAGGGACATCATGTGTTACGGTGGAGCCTGCTACGACATAAGCACCTTTCCCAATCTTAACCGGGGCGATCAGATTCACATTGCTGCCAATAAAGGCATCATCTTTAATATCTGTAATGGATTTATTATATCCATCATAATTAACCGTTATTGCCCCGCAGCCAATATTTACATTCGATCCCACCTTGGCATCACCAACATAGCTCAAATGAGACACCTTGGAGTGATCCCCGATGGTCGCATTCTTCACCTCAACAAAATCACCGATCTTCACATGTTCGCCAAGTTTCGCACCTGGTCGCAGATAAGCAAACGGTCCTACAGACGTACCGCTTCCCACTTCCGCTTCGTCCAACACCGAGTGTTTTACCGTTGCGCCCGAACGAACAATCGTATTGTGAATTTCAGCCTGCGGACCAATGACGCAATCTTCGCCAATTTGCGTTTGACCATGCAGCCATGTGTTGGGGTACAGCACCGTATCAGCACCAATGACAACACCGCTCCCGATGTAGGTAGAGGACGGATCAATAACAGTGACACCATTCAACATATGCTTGCGAACAATACGCTCGCGCATATAGCCTTCTGCCACCGACAAAGCGACTCTGTCGTTCACACCGATAGATTCCGACACATCCTTGGTCAAATACGCCTCGATCTGCTCACCTTGGCCATGCAAAATACCAATGACATCTGTCAGGTAGTATTCCTGCTGTGCATTGGTGTTCGTTACCTTGTCCAGCGCTGCGAACAGCTTGGCATTGTCAAAACAGTACGTTCCCGTGTTGATCTCCCGAACCGCATCCTCCTCAGGTGAGCAATCCTTCTGCTCTACGATTTTGAGCACAGCTCCTGAGGTATCACGGATAACTCGTCCATATCCTTTCGGGTCATCCATCTCAGCGGTCAAAATCGTAGCCGCCGCCCCGCGACTCTCGTGCAACTGTGCCAGACCCTCCAGTGTCTCTGCCGTGATCAACGGAGTGTCTCCACAGATGACGATGGTCGTGCCTTTCTCCTGGCCAAGCAGGTCCTTCGCCTGCTTGACGGCATGGCCTGTTCCCAACTGCTCTGCCTGAAGCGCGTATTCTGCTGTAGGTCCCAGGTAAGCCTGTACCGCCTCCGCACCGTGGCCCACGACAACTACACTGCGTGATACCCCGATTTCACGAACCGTGTCGAGCACATGGCCAACCATCGGTTTTCCGCACACCGGATGCAGAACTTTATATAATTTGGATTTCATACGTTTTCCCTGCCCTGCGGCAAGGATGACTGCCAACCTTTCCAACAAGTCCAACCTCCTATCCTGAAAATAACAGTTACCCTTGGCTAAAACGTTAATTCCCAGATCAGATTTTGCTTAACTTTTCACAATCCTCCTGAAAAATAACGGCGAACCTTTGGTTAATGGCTATTTTTTCAGGCCAGCTTGTGCTGGACATTCATCCCCGGGACGTATAGCTTGCCCAGTCCCTGTCTTATGAAAAAGCCGCTTCGGCAGCCCGGATGACTCCAAGTTGCCTTAAAACTGACTGTTAACTCACTAAAGAATATATCTCATTCCAGCCAAAAAGAAAAGAGAGCCACAGTTAGTGGCCCTCTTTTTCTTTTATACCCCAATCCTGCTTTAGGCGAATTAAGCGCCTTCTTCAATAGCGACTTCTTCATCCACGGCTGCGCGTTCGTACTCAGTCAGAACAGCAGCCTGGATCTTCTCACGGGTTCCTGAAGATATCGGGTGAGCGATATCGCGAAACTCTCCATCCGGAGTTCGTTTGCTAGGCATAGCTACGAACATTCCGTTATTACCGTCGATAACTCGGATGTCATGAACAACAAACTCGTTATCAATCGTAATGGATGCAATCGCCTTCATTCTTCCATCAGAGTTTACTCGGCGAAGTCTAACATCCGTAATTTGCATGTGTGTTTCACCACCTTTTTCCAAATAGGGCTTGGTGTAATATTCCACACAGCAATTCGAATTCCTTCTTTTTTTGGACAATTTGTATCCTAAATTCAGGGAATTTTTTTGAAAAGCTTCCTTTTCGACAATTTTAGGTATTTTGTGATGAATTGTGACAATTTATTGCCCTGTCAAGTCATCAAAATAATTCCCCAGCCTGACTATAATTTGTTTGCTGCGAGAATCGACCGCAGTCAGATTAGCCAGTGAAATATAATCGTGCAACAGGCGCTCCTCGTTCTCCACCTCGCCCGATTCTACCAATACACCTACTCCAGCTACCTCGGCATCAAACTCGGTCAGTAGATCGACCATTCCCTGAATCGTTCCGCCTGCCTTCATAAAATCATCTACGATAAGCACACGCGATTTCTCGCGCAGCGCACGTCTGGATAAGGACATCGTATGCAGGCTCTTTTGCGATCCTGAAACATAGTTAATACTTACAGCCGAGCCTTCGGTCACCTGATGGTCACGCCGTACAAGAACAACAGGCAAATTCAATTGCGCTCCGGTCGCATAGGCGAGTGGAATCCCCTTGGTCTCTACCGTCATCACCACATCAATCTGGCGGTTGGCAAAAGCAGTTGCAAATATTTTGCCAGCTTCGTTCATCATGGCCGGTTGGCCCAACAAATCAGACAGATACAGATATCCTCCCGGCAATATGCGATCAGGCTGCTCCAATTGCGTACACAGATCGTTCGCAAACGCAAGCGCGCGCGCTCTGGAGAGCTTAGGGATGAGCTTGACGCCCCCTGCCGCTCCTGCAAGCGTCAGAAGCTCGCCAATCCCCTCATCCTCGAATACTTCCTTGATAATGGCCAGATCCTCGCTTATAGATGACTTGGCCGCCCCATAGCGATCCGCAAAATGAGTAAGAGGCACCAGCGTATGCGGCTGTGACAACAAAAATTGCGTCATTTCCACCAATCGTGAGCTTCTTTTAAGTTTCTTCACAACAATTCCTCGCGATCTATTATCCTGCCGCCCGCTTTGTACAAGAAAGCACCGGCGGACTGGCCGGTTGCTGGCGGAATGTAAGTGATATAGTAAAATCCGAATATTTAATAGTAAATATATCATCTTCGTACGTATTTGTACAACAATTACCACTATAATCAGCAAAAAATAATTAAAATCAGGTCAAAAGTCGTACTGCATACACATCTTTACAAAAACCTCTCAGGCCGTTGTAAATCCGCGGCACCTTCGCCTCCTTCGATACCAGTCCAAACACGGTAGGTCCGCTGCCTGACATCAGTACACCATCCGCTCCCAACCGAATCATGGAGTTTTTGAGATGCTCCACTTCCGGATAGAGCTTCAGCGTTACCTCCTCCAGTACGTTCCCCAGTGTGCTGCACACCTCGGTAAACGAGGCGTTCCGGATCGCACTCTCCATCTGCTGGGCAGACGGGTGACGCGTGATCTGATCGGCTTTGACACGTCCATACACTTCTGCAGTCGATACATTAATCGGCGGCTTGGCAAGAATCACCCAGCATTGGGGCGGGTTCGGCAGCGGCTTGAGCAATTCTCCGCGACCGCTCGCTAAAGCTGTACCCCCTGTAATACAGAAAGGCACATCTGAGCCCAGCTCAGCACCCAGCGCTCTCAATTCCGCATCCGAAATACCAAGCTTCCACAGCCTATTCAATCCGCGCAATGCTGCGGCGGCGTCACTGCTCCCGCCCGCCAATCCTGCCGCTACCGGGATATGCTTATCCAAATGGATATGCACGCCCCTAGACACGTTATAACGTTCCTTGATCAGACGTGCCGCCTGAAAGGCCAAATTCTTTTCATCCAACGGTATGTACCCGGCTTGGCTTGAAATAATAATGGTGTCACGCGGTAACTCGGACATCGTCAAACGGTCGGACAGATCGACCATCGTCATGATCATTTCGACCTCGTGATATCCGTCATTCCGCTTATGTAAAACATCAAGCATTAAATTGATTTTCGCCGGTGCTTTTTCGTATATTTTCAAGGCGTTCACCCACCTTCAACTTTTCCCTCAAGACAGCTTAACATATTATATCAGACTCGGCCTATCAAGTCATGAGGTACAAAAAAGCGGAGACTACCCGGTATACACCGGATATCCCCGCCTTTTCATAGCACCATTGATGGTTATGATTTGCGGGAAGCCGCCTGCTCCGCAAGCTGAATAGCCCGCTTGACCATATTGCCCGCGTCTTTGGCCTTAATGCCTCCCCAGCCCTCTTCCTTGATCGTATCGTAAAACCCGAGATCTTTGGCCAGCTCGTACTTCAGCTCCTCTGACATGACACTCCGTCTTCTTCGGCTCATGCATACGCCTCCTTCGGCAATGGAATAAGGAAGATCATTCCCAAGCCTTAGTATGTGCAGAATATCATGCTTCATCCCGCTCTGCATATACAAAACGGCCCCGTCATTTGGAATGACGAAGCCGCCGCTAAACCTGCAACGCTGGTATAAATTACGTAAAACCTTTAAGGTGTTTCAAAATACTCGACTACACCTGCACGGGAGTCGGGATCATATACAGTGACTTCCACCGACTCGGTAAGAATGTCAGCATAGCTATAGGAGACACGTTTAAACGTTTGTTGCTCCTGATCCAGCTTGACGATAAAAACAGAAGGGTACGTTTCTTCTAAGACACCAGTTCGTTCGACGGTCTTACGGCGTCCGCCGTTAGCCCGCAGCAAAATTTTTTGCCCTACATGTGCGTCGAGACTGCGTTTGATCTCCAACAGCGTATTTTTAGCCATTGCCTAACGACCACCTCTTTCCTTGTCCATTATAACGAATTTTAGAGGGATTGTCAAATCAAGCTAAATATTATATCAACACGAAAAATAAGTTGTCAATTATTTTTTTTCGAACAGAAATGATTTGTATAAAATGACAAAAGGCCCCTGAAATCAGAGGCTTTAGGCTTTAGATATTTTCTATTTAGCGCGCTGAAATTTTAGATGGCGGAAGGTGTTACTTTAAGAGTTGACAAATTTTCAAGCTTCGGCAGGCCGATACGATAACTTCCCCGCGTCTCGATGCCACCCACTCCGCGGCTGCCGCTGATCGTCTGGTGAAACAGGTCACCCATATTGATCGTATCTCGAATGGACGTAAAGGCCGCCTTGGCAGCCACGTAAACCGGGTCCAGCGCGTGAATCAGGATTCGCCCCGGGGAACTGGCAAAGTTCGCTCCCGCTCGCAGCAGTGCCTCAAAGTGGGACTGGCATGCACCGGCTACAATCGTCAGCGAATCCAGATGACGTTCATATTGTCTCGCCACCTGAATCGCCGCCACAAAATTTTGCGAATTTTTATAGCTTTTCAGACTATATAAGTCATAAGGTTGCGGCTGCTTTAATACACCATCGTGTCCGGTAATGACTACGATATCCGGACGGATGCGAGGAAGCAGCCGGTACAACGTATCGGCCATCGCCGATTCATGAACATGGTGTCCCTCTGCGGGAACACGGAGCTGCTCGTATAGGCTGAGACACTTTTTCAAGTAACCGGGGTCTCCATCCAGATGAAGCACCCTCCCGGGCATTTCAAAGTACGTCGACTCCACTGGATCACTCCACTCTCCGATCAGAGCGGCCTGACTCCGGGCAGCTTGCCGCTGCCTTGCCTGCTGCAGCAGATGAAGAGACTCGCCAGCCTTAATATGGGCCTGCTGAGCCTTACCGCTAACCTGGTCCGCAGGCACCTTGACCAGATCGTCCACCGGGGAGTCGGCGAGCAGTCGAAATTCCGTCCCCTTAATGATCGCTTTATCCCGCTGGATGTCCTCAATGCGAAACGTGACATCTCCGCCATACGATTTTCGAACGACCAAGTCTCCTAAAATCATCACACTGTATCACCCCTCCTATATCGTATGGGTGAATGCACAGTTTGGTTCCAACTTAGGAAATCCCAGCCTCCAGCAGGACGGCGCTAAGACGCGCAAATTCCTCGATGCTTAGCGTTTCGCCCCTGCGAGAGGGTTCAATGCCGGCTTGATCCAGCAACGGCTCCAGCATGCCCCTGTTCTCTTTGGTGAAGAAGCGGCTTTTCAAATTATTGGAGATCGTTTTGCGGCGCTGGGCAAAAGCAGCATGAATCACTTCAAAGAAGTGCTTCTCATCCCTGACCTCTACCGGAGGAGTCTCCCGCACACGCAGACGAATCACAGCCGAATCTACATTTGGCTGGGGAATAAATACCGTATTCGGCACAGTGCAGACCAGCTCAGGCTCGCTATAATACTGCACCGCAATGCTCAGGCTGCCATAGTCCTTCGTCCCAGGAGATGCAGCCATACGCTCAGCCACTTCCTTTTGGATCATGACGACGATATTCTCAAGGGGGAGCCTGTCCTCCAGCAGCCTCATCAAAATCGGTGTAGTCACGTAATACGGCAGGTTAGCGACGACACTCACTTTACTGACCTCTGCAAAATCGGAGGCGAACACCTCGTTCAGGTCCAATTTCAACACATCCCCGTGACGCACCTTCACATGCTCATAAGGAGCCAGCACTTCTTCGAGAATAGGCAGCAGCCGCTGATCAATCTCAACGGCAGTAACGACCTTGGCTGATTGCGCCAGCTTTTCGGTCAACGCACCAATTCCTGGACCGATTTCGAGCGCACCCTTGGTGTGATCCAATCCGGCAGCACTCACAATCTTGTTCAGAATATTTTGATCAATGAGAAAATTTTGTCCCAAACTCTTTTTGAACGAAAAACCGTGTCGCTGAATAATCTCCTTCGTGCGCCGCGGTGTTGCTATATCTTGAATCCCTGTCATACGGTATCACAATCCTTCACTTTCGATTTGTGCCAGCGCACCGGCAAATTCCTCACGGCTGATCTGGAATACAGCGAGCCGTTTATGCAGCTGCTTTCCGTTACAATAGCCAATCCCCAGCACATTGCCGAGCGCCATACGGCGTGCTGCAGCATTCGGGTGGGTGATAAGTCCGGCGTCAATCAGATCGGCCCACTCAATCAGCGGATCGGCCCCTTCCACCGTTGTATGTACCCGTGCGAGAGCCTGTCTGATGGCCTCCGGGGAGGCATTTTCCACCCCAATATCTCCTTTACGCGTCGCTTCCGCCTCTGGAATAAAGGCCTGCTTGCAGCCGGGTACCTTGGACGCGATAATTTTGCGGATGCGCTCCCCTGCATGATCGGGGTCGGTCAAAATAATGACCCCCCGCCGCTCCTGCGCCAATGCAATTTTACGCAGCGTCATTTTATTAATGGCAGAGCCGCCCGTTTCGATTGTATCCGCTTCGACAGCACGGCGAATAGCTACCGTATCATCCCGGCCCTCTACTACGATCACTTCCTTGATCATTTGCATTTCCCTCCACCGCTACACAGCAAGCTATATTTATCTTTCCCTGTTTTTGAAAACAAAATAAGAAGAGGATATCCTCTTCTTAGCATGGCATTACTATGATGTTAATACTATCGCATTGTCCTGAATATACACAACCCGTTTTAGTTGATTTCAGGCTTTACCGGTCCGATTACATACACGGTTTTACCATACTTGCGGCCAAATTGATTAGCCCGGCTCAAACTCTCATAATACACATCGATTTTGTGGCCTTTAATAGCGCCACCGGTATCCTCCGCCCGGCGGAAGCCTACCCCCTCAATATACACCCACCAGCCGATTGGAATTATGCTTGGATCGACAGCAATGGTCCGTCCTTCCGTGACACGTGTACCGGAAGCGGTACGTGTGCCGATACCCGCCTCTTGTGAGGAATACGCCGTCATGGAGAAGTTCTGCAATACTTTGCTGTATTTAAAATTCACACCAGCTTTACGAACTGCATTGCCCGAACTCACTCGCGTTGCCTTGGCGGTATCTGGACTGACAGAAGCAGCCAGAACGACCGGCTTTTTCTTTGTTCCTATCGCAATTACCTTATCCACACGCTTCTGCGTGACTTCCTTGTTGATCAGCTGCTTGGATACCAATTTTCCGTCATGGTATATCTTCTGGACACGCTGAACGACAACGCCCGATTTCCCGCTTTGGAGGACCCGATTGTCGCCTTTATAAAGACTCGGATCGGACGTTTTGATGACCTGATAAGGCACCTGTTTTTTCTGTTCGACTTGCTGCTTCTTCACACGTACGATTTTTATGTGCATGTTAGACGAAACAGAAGCACCAAGCGCAGGGTAAACCTTGTCATTTGACGATAATTTATAGCCCGAAGTGCGGATAGCACCCTCTACTGTATTTTCTGTTGTGTACAACTTTTTCGTCTCATTGCCTGAGGTAACTTTGACTTGATTGGCACGCTTGATGATTACGCGATCCCCATCCTTTATTGCTCCGTTCACCGGCATGGAAATTGTATCATGCGGCTGTAGTGAAATCGAATGCTCATTGAGCAAATTTTGGAGCTTGGATTCCCGGGTTTCTACCGCAGATGCCTTACCGTCGATGACAAAAAAGACCTGTTTCTTGGATTGGGTGTACATCAGAATTGAAATCATAATCGTTAGTGCAATTAGAAAAATGGCAACCAAACCAGCCTGGCGCACATTCTCCTTCTTCCAACGTAATACGTAAGACATGCTGGATGAGCGTGACTCATGGGTCTCCTTTTTTCGGAAAATGCCCATTTCCTCCGTCCTCCTTACATAGCCCGCCGTCTAGAGTAAGACATAGATGAGGTTTGACGTGACTATAACAGATTTTCTACAAGACAAGCCCATACTACGGCTGTCCTGCACCATGTACCCGTCTTCGCGACATGCTGTCCTCCTCTGTTTAACCACAGTATGATGACAGATTTCCTTTTATTCACAAACAAAAAAAGCCAGAGAAAGAGACTAGAGAGCTCTTTCGTGGCTTCCGGCATGTAGTGAATATGCGGAAAAATCATGCACGAGATGGCTTCTCTCTTGTTACGCTTACGGGGTTAGCTGTCGGGTTCGGACGTAGAGAGTCGCCCTAGTTTGGGTCAGCCGCTCATGGCGGTTGCCTTTACATTCACCCCGAAGACCCAGAAAGAAATCGAAATATGGCTTCTCCACCTGATCTATCCCATTCGGGAAAGTGTTGCGGTCGAGCCGACTGGCGAAAGAGACAAACCCCTTCGTCCTCTTGTGCCGGACTTGCAGTAAGCCATACCGGTTCCCCCGTTCCCTGTTTGGGACTCAGCGAGACTGGTTCATGAAATGAGTTGTTGGTGTTTACATTCCAGCAACAATTCACTGAAAAGATGATATCCTGTTTCTATGCATGTTGTAAAGCAGGTTTCAAGTACATTTTTTAAAATATTCGGTTAAAAAAATGTAATATTCTCTAGTTTTCTGTATCAAATTTATGATTAGCTCCGTCTATCTCTTTATTTTGATTGGTTTCTTCTCTTTTTCACCGAATGTTAAATCGTTCCAATGCATTTTGGGTCGTTATGGCTACCATTTCCTCCACCGTAATCCCCTTGATTTGGGCAGCAGCCTCTGCCACCAGCCTCACATGTGCAGACTCGTTTCGTTTGCCACGAAATGGGTGAGGTGTCAGATAAGGTGCGTCCGTTTCAATGAGCAAGCGATCCAGTGGAACCTGCGCGAGCACCTCTTTAGGCTGCTTTGCATTTTTGAACGTAATCGGCCCGCCGAAGGAAACGTGAAAGCCCATACCCAGCACCATTTTGGCTGTCTCCCAGCTTCCTGAGAAGGAGTGCATGACTCCACCTACCTCACTCGCTTTTTCCTCACGTAAAATCTTAATCATATCTTCATGGGCATCCCGGTTATGAATCACAATAGGCATGTTCAGCTCCCGAGCCAGACCAATCTGGCTTCGAAGCACTCGGTGCTGTACATCCTTCGGGGATGTATCCCAATAATAATCCAGACCAATCTCCCCAATGGCTACAACTTTTTTGTGACTGCATAACGATGCAATCCACTCTAGATCGCCCTCCTGCATTGTAATGGCGTCCACAGGATGCCATCCGACTGCCGCATAAATAAAATCATACGTCTCGGCCAATTTCATCGTAGATGGAATCGTCTCACGATTAAATCCGATATTAATCATCCGGGTTACTCCGGATTCGACAGCGCGTGCTATAACTTCTTCACGGTCTTCGTCAAATTGCGGCGCATCCAAGTGAGTATGAGTGTCGAATAAATCCAAGGTTCTTATCTCCTTTTTTTACTTTCATTGTTATACAATTGTCTATTGTTTGACAAAATAATTCCTTATTTCGGCAGGCAGCCTGTCTTTTACCGCATTCCATTTATTTTGGGGATAATACATATGATACTTGCCGCGGTGAATGCCACTAATCGAGCGCACAATTTCCGAAACTTCAGAAATCTCTTTCACCTCACCCTGACGTCCAAGCAGCAAAATCTGGTTGTCGGTCGACCCGCCCTTCCGAAACACATCATAAGGAAGATCTGTCGGAAAATCAATTTCAAGATCGTATTCCGGGTGCAAACCAGCCTCAGCCAAAGCTCTTCGAATGCTGTCAATCGTATCGGTATCCATCGTTTCGATCTCTACATATTTATACAATTTACGATCCATAAAACGAGCACTCAAATCGCTTAAAATGCCATCCTTTTCCCGTTTCCACTGGCCGAATACCGTCTGAATTAGAGACTCATCCAGCATCAAATATTGCTCTACCGTGAGGTCTCCCTTCAGAAGATCCGGAAGCGGGTCCAACAGAAAACCAAACTCATATCCGTTTTTAAACAGTTCCTTCGCCCGCTTGAAAATTTTCCGTAAAAGGATTTCCGAACTGCGTGTTACAGGATGGAAATAAATTTGCCAGTACATCTGATAGCGTGACATCAAATAATCCTCAACCGCATGCATGCCTGACTCCTTTACGACGATTCTTCCATTATGAGGGCGCAGCAGCCGTAAAATACGATCCAGATCAATGGTTCCATAATTGACACCTGTCGAATGAGCATCCCGCAGCAGATAATCCATACGGTCGGCATCCAGCGGACTTGTTACCAGATTGACAACGATTGGCTTGTCATACGTCTTGGCAATAACTGCAGTTACCTTTTGCGGAAGCTCCTCATCGACCTGCCGGAGCACAGCATTAATTTTGGTATCGCCCAGTACAATGCGGCACGTCCAGTCCTCATGGTTCATATGGAAAGCTTCCTCAATAGAGTGGGAAAATGGACCGTGCCCCACATCATGCAGCAGAGCGGCGCACAAAGCAACCAGCCTTTCCTCCTTGGGCCAATCGGGAAAATCGCCATGCTCAAATTGGGAAATAATACGCCGCGTAATTTCGTAGACGCCCAATGAATGCGAAAAACGGCTATGCTCTGCTCCATGGAACGTGAGATACGATGTGCCCAACTGCCGGATGCGTCGTAAACGTTGGAACTCCGGCGTATTGATCAACCGCCAAATTACAGCATCCTGAACATGGATATAGTTATGTACCGGATCCTTAAAAACTTTTTCTTCACTGAGTGACTGGTGCAAGATATCAGCTCCTTTAATATTCGGAATAATGGGTTAAAATACAATAAAATCCTAAACGTTTTCCCTCATTCGACATTATTTGTCGCAAAATGTCGAATTATAGTTTTTATACATTTCCAAATCGACAAATGTGAATAAAACAAGTTAAAAATAAAAATTCACACACATCAAGCTCTTTAATCTAAATATTTTTGCATAATCGGTCTGTTACTACATTTTTAAGGTTGACTGTTTTGGGAATCGTTGGTATAGTAATTATCAGAAAAGAGAAAATTTTGTCGAATCATGACACTTAACTTATTTTAAATGGCGAGAGGAGCCTGATTTATTATGATGAAATCCACAGGTATTGTAAGAAAAGTTGATGAACTCGGACGTGTCGTTATTCCAATCGAATTGCGTCGTACTCTGGGAATCGGAGAGAAAGACGCTTTGGAAATTTACGTTGATGGCGAGCGAATCATGCTTAAAAAATACGAGCCTGCTTGTATCTTCTGCGGTAATGCTGAGAACGTAATTTACTTCAAAGGGAAAATTGTTTGCCAAGATTGCATTTCTGAAATTCCAACACCTGTGACAAACTGAGATTTTTAGTATATAATAGACTTATCAGAGATTGTTAATTCTAACCTTTTTCATATATACTCCTTGTTGCCTTCCACGGTTTGAACCCAACCGTTGGAAGGCCCTTTTTTGTGTGGACAGGTATTCACAGCAGTGCGTTATATACATCCCTCTTGGAAATCGAGCGGTCTGTCGCTGTGCGCTTCATCGCCTCCTTGCGTGTAAGGCCCTCTGCTTCGTAGTGAGCGACGTGGTCCTCCAAGGATAAGGACTGCCACCATGCCTGACGCTCCTGCTCTTCCTCCGCTTCGTTCTTTCCCTCAACCACCACACAATATTCGCCAATCGGTGGATGCTCCTCCAGTTTTGCAAGGCATTGCTCGACTGATCCCCTTACCCATTCCTCATGCAGCTTGGTCAGCTCGCGCGCAAGCACCACTCTCCGCGATCCCAAAGTTTCCTTTAACACCGTCAGCGTCTTCACAATACGATGCGGCGATTCATAAAAAAGGATCGTGCCGTGAGATGCTTGAAACGATTGCAGCAGCTTCTCCAGGTCCTTTTTATCCCGTGGCGGAAATCCGACGAAGGTGAACCTCTCCGTATCCAGCCCAGAGGCAATTAACGCGGACAAAGCTGCATTCGCTCCCGGGATAGGAATGACGCTAATTCCCGCTTCCAGCGCCAGCTTGACCAAATCTGACCCGGGGTCCGAAATGGCTGGTAAACCTGCATCACTGACCAACGCCAAATTTTTTCCTTCTATTATATACCTGATTAATTCAGGCCCGCTAGCAGCCTTATTATGCTCATGATAACTGAAGAGCATGTCCGGCGTGATATCAAAATGTGTCAGTAATTTGCGTGTCTGCCGCGTGTCCTCTGCCGCTATAATACTGCACGATTTTAAGGTATTAATCGCCCTGAAGGTCATATCGTCCAAATTCCCAATCGGTGTTGCCACCAGATACAGCTTGCCCCGTTCTTCCTCGCTGGCATTAAAGCTTTTTTGTACAGCTGCTTTCACACTGAATCCTCCTTGCTTACTTCCCCATAGATATCCCTTATTTCCTGAGTATAATTCCCATCTTCCTGATATACAATGAGCGGTGGCAACAGACGGACATCTGGCTTACCGTCACGCAACGCTTCGATCAGTACCATATTGGCCTCCATATGAGCCCGTGGGTGAACAAAACGAATTCGCTTCGGCTCCAGACTGTGCGCACGCATCAGAGATATAATCTCACCCAACCGCTGCGGCCGATGAACCATGGACACTTTGCCTCCGTTGCGAACCAACCGGGTACACGCCTGTATAACCTCTTCCAGTGTACAGCTAATTTCATGACGAGCAATGGCCTGGTGAGGGTTGACCTTCAAATCACTGCCGTTTAAAGGCATATAGGGAGGATTCACCGTAATGGCATCATAAGCGCTGTGACCCGTAATTTGAACCAGTTCACGCAGATCGCCTTCCCGAATCTGAATTTTTCCCTCCAATCCATTCAGGCTGACACTCCGTCTGGCCATATCCGCCAGGCGCGGCTGAATCTCAATTCCTTCAATATTTGCTTGGGTTCGCGTCGTGAGCAGCAAAGGAACAACCCCATTGCCGGTGCAGAGGTCCAAAATCTTTCCCCGCTGCGGAATACCGGCAAACCGTGCCAGCAAGACCGCATCCATTGAGAAGCTGAACACCTCGTCACTTTGAATAATACGCAGATGATGTGTAAGCAGATCATCAATTCGTTCAGAATTTTTTTCATTTTCGTACATAATGCTCTCCTATCTCTTTTAACCAGAATCCCTCTTTATTCATACTTCCTTACAAAAAAGCCGTAGGCATCTTACTCCTACGGCTTGTTTTTATTTATTCAAAAAAGACAGACAGAAGAGGCAATCGCCTTCCGTGCGCAAATGTCCGTAATACACGTTGCATATATGAAATCCTTCATGATACAGCCTTGCCAGATTGTCGTAGCCTTCGCCCACGACCTCGCCCGTTTCCTCTTCATTCTTAATGACGATGGGAGGAGGGAGCTTCGGCTTGCTTGCCGGCCTTTCTTCTCCAGAGGTTTCACGCTTAAGCATCTTGCGCACCTGTTCGTTTTCAATCGTTAGTCGTTGATTTTCCTCTAGCAGCTCTTTTATTGCCAGCTTCAATTCACCCAGATCGCTATACAACTGTCCCATTTGGGTTTCCATTTCGTGAATACGCGCAAAAACATTTAATTTATCCAAGTTTCCACCCCGAAGCAACCTAATGGTTTACTTGACGACTACATCGTCCATTGGAAGTTCCTTGACCTTGCCGATCTCAAACAATTGAACATGCACCATACGATGACCTGTATTTACGCCTACAACTTTACCTTCTCCCATAGAGGTGATCACTAGCTTACCCACCTGTGGGAGTTCTTCCTTTACGCTCTCGTAGTTATCATGTTCGAACTTGAGACAGCACATCAATCTTCCGCACAACCCGGAAATCTTTGTCGGATTCAGCGACAAGCTCTGATCCTTCGCCATCTTGATAGATACCGGGTCAAAATCTCCCAGCCATGAGGAACAGCACAAAATACGTCCACATGGTCCGATTCCGCCAAGCATTTTAGCCTCATCCCGTACCCCGATCTGCCGCAGCTCAATCCGTGTACGAAAGATACTGGCCAAATCCTTTACAAGTTCTCGAAAATCCACCCGGCCCTCTGCCGTAAAATAAAAAATGATCTTATTGCGGTCAAATGTAAATTCCACATCAACCAGTTTCATTTTAAGGCCATGGTCTTTAATTTTATTTAAACACGTACCGAATGCATCTTTGGCCGCCAATTTATTCTCTTCTACAACAAGAGCGTCATCATCTCCGGCAATACGAATCACTTTCTTTAACGGCAGGACAACATCGGAGTCATTGACTTCTTTTTTGCCCACCACAACCTTGCCATATTCAATACCGCGCGCGGTCTCTACAATGACGCAGTTTTCTTTCTCCACTGGAAGATCCAGCGGATCGAAATAATAAGTCTTGCCCGCCTTCTTGAAACGGACACCCACTACACTATACAAAAATTAACCCCCTTGTATGCCACTAAACCTCATTTGAAGCCGACATTGTACGAATGGCCGCAATTGAAGTCTCACTGTCGCACAAACCGGGAACCTGGCGTCGCGGTTGTGCAGAGTGGAACAAGCGCGCCTTCCTGTTAGACGGTGATTGAACCGCTTGTATCGGACAAGCCAACCAGAAGCTGCTCCACGCATAATTGTCCATTGACGTTAAAACGCAGCTTCTTCCTGCAGTTCGCCGCCAAATCCATATAAGAGACCCATTGTTCCGTGCTGCGGGTGATTGCCAATTTGGAGACGGACTCCAAATGATCTATGAAAACAATGCTTTCGTGCCTTCCGTAACGGAAATGAAGCATATCTCTAAACCACAAATGAAACAGATGAAACAGAGTATCCAGGTGTTCAGAAAGTCCAGTTTTAAAAATCTTCTGTTGAGCCAGTATAATGGAAGAACTCCCCCGGCTCATGGACTCCTTCACTAATTGTAACACTACGTTTCTAATTTCTGCAAACCAATTCTGCTGGAGAATTTCTCTACATGCTTCCAGTCCCGAAGCGATATGAACCACCGAACGGACAAGGGCTGTCGTATAGCCTTCCCCAATCAGCTCCTGCATCATCACTTCCGGGTGTAAAGCATGGAAAGGAACCATCTGCGTCCGCGATTGGATCGTAGGCAGCAACGCCTGTCCATTTTGGGAAATGAGTATGCCGACCACCGGCAGCTGAGGCTCCTCCAGAAACTTAAGCAGGCTGTTTGCAGCTTGCACTGTCATGGTATCCGCTTGCTGAACGATATATACCTTCGGATTGGAGTTTTCCGATTTGTAAGAGAATAAACGTTGCAACCCGCGAATTTGGTCAATTTTAATCGAAGCTCCATCCGGCTCTACAATATGCAAATCCGGGTGATTCCCGTGCTCTACCTTACGACACGACAAACACTCTCCACACGCATCATCCGTCCGTTGCTCACAAAATAAAGCCTTGGCAAAGGTCTGGGCCATCTTCATTTGCCCACTTCCTGGCGGTCCGCTAAAAACATATGCATGGCTGACCGTATGATTTCGCAGCGCGCTTTGCAGCATTTTTTTGGCTATATCCTGCCCCATTATCTGTTGGAATGACATAATTCCTCACTTTCTCCACTAAAAACAACTGTCAATCATCGGCAAATCGTTGTTTCACCGGGCAACTTTGTTGCTGTTTTTCATCTTGACACCTGCGTCTGTCCACATGCACTTCATAGTCAAAAATAATCTGCCAGCATGGTTAGCAAGCAGATTATTCTTCGTGGCAACAGCCCGTTGTATTCATCTATAACATAAGTCGACATTAAAACGAGAGATTAATCAGCAAACCCCTTATTTCACCGACTCCCTGCAAAAGCTCAATCTTGCCCTGCTCGGTCTCAAGCAGCTCATCCGCCATCTTGAGCAATATCTCATCCACCTGATCAATCAGCTTATAACGCTTGCTGCGCCCCCGGCGATCCCAGCCCTTCGTATCCTTCATGGACACACCTCGACGAACCGTATCCTCCAGAAAACGTTTGACCAGCATCTTATAGGCCTTCAGCTCACGAATCGTCATTGAGCGTGCAAGACGATCTCCCTGCATTTGAATTTCCTTAAAACGCCGGTTCAATTCCTGCTGTGATGCTTGCTCCCCATTTTGCTGCATAACATCGGAAAAACTCTTGGCCTGAACCGGCTTCGTGTTCATTTCATTTGTAGACAATGTGCTTTGTAAAGGGCGATAGCCCGGATTTATTTTCATATAAACCTGCTTTCTCCCCGGATGCTTCCACTTTCTCCCCTCTTACAGTTCAATGCAGGAACTTGGGGGTCCGATCGGCTTTCCAGGGACTGCGCTTTGGCGCGGCCGTTGTAGTGGATCTGTCCTCACCCCCATCATGCGGGCAAGAAACAGCATTTCCCTATCATATCGGCAGAATAGGTCCTATTGTGTAGATTCAGAAATGCTCGAAACGGTCTACAGGCATCACAAATACCGTAGCTCCACCCACCTGCACTTCAACAGGCAACGGCAGATAGGAGTCCGTCGTACCACTCATAGGGGTAACGGGCGTGACCAGCTGTTCACGAACCTTGCAACTGCTGCGAATGACATTCATCAAAGCATCTACCTGATTGTCATCAACACCGATCATAAACGTCGTATTACCTGCACGCAGAAATCCCCCTGTGCTCGCCAATTTGGTAGCACGGAAATTAGCTTTTACCAGTCCGCTGGATAATCTGTTACTATCCTTATCCTGTACAATCGCAATAATCAGCTTCATCCTGTATCCTCCTTCAAGCCATATTAGGGACAAGCTTCCCTAACCCAATTTTACCGTATATCCTTCGGCAATTACACGTTAAAATTTTGAATGAAACGCTTTTTCAGCAAATCCTTCAATACATGCTCTACCTGTTCCGGCACAGGAGATGCATCGACAACCGTAATTCGCTCCGGAAATTGACGGGCCAGCTCCAGATAGGCCTCTCTCACCTTATGGTGAAACGATATACTTTCCATATCGAGGCGATCCATTCCCTCTCCCCGTGAGGCATTAATTCTTGCCAATCCCAGCTCGGGTTCGATATCGAGATAAAATGTAGCATCCGGCTCCCAATCATCGACCGCAAAACGATTAATTGAGGCAACCTCTTCTATGCCGATTCCTCTTGCAAATCCTTGATAGACCAGGCTGCTATCCACAAAACGATCACATAATACGATTGCCCCCTGTTCAATGGCCGGTTTCACTTTCTCCACCAAATGCTGACGCCGGGCCGCCGCATATAAAAGCGCCTCTGTCCGGGGGTCCATACTGGTATGGGCTGGGTCTAAAATGATAGAACGAATCTTCTCAGAAATTTCAATGCCGCCCGGCTCCCGCGTCGTGACGACCGGATAGCCTTCTTCCTCCATAAACTTGGCCAGCCGCTCGATCATAGTTGTTTTACCGGAGCCATCTCCCCCCTCCAGCGTAATAAAAATACCTTTGCGATTCATATCATTCCCTGCTTTCCAGCCTGAAAAATAAAAGTTACCACAGGCTCGTATGCTTCTTTTTTTCAATCTCTTGTATTTGTTAAGTCTCTTGTCCATCTAATCTTTATTTTAAACGATATACCCGAATCGTAAGCATACTTTCATCTGCTACTCCTTGCCACTTGGCTCCCAGCTTACATAGACGTGTCATCCGCAGCGCGTGCTCCTCTGTGATGGTCTCTCCTGCATATAGCAAAGGAATACCTGGAGGATACGGGATAATCATTTCCGCAGCTACCCTGCCGGCCGAGCCCTCTACAGGCACGACCTCGATCTGATCTGGTTGAATCGGTTGAAGCCCAAACTGCACCGGATTAGAGAAAGCGTTCATGCCATTATTGTTCCACGTGGAAAAATCCGAATCCGGGACATGCGGCTCCATTCCAGCAGAACCTGGATCAACAGCCGCCTTTTTAAACCTCATATCATTATTTATATGCACAAGTGCCTGTAACAGGTGATTCGCATCCTTAACCATAGAGCCCAACGTAAACAGTAAAACAACGTGCTTCTCGTCACTCATCTCAGGAATACAGCCGTAAGCCTCCATCTCATGCTTGAGTCCAAAGCCATCTAATACACCCAACGTATCATACAGCACCATTTTAAAAGGATCCTGTGTCGAATATCCGCTGCTCTTCTCCCTGCTCTCATCTAGATCTTTCGAGACAGCCTCTGAAACGTTATTTCTTCGTTCCGATTGCGGTACTGGCTCTACCAAGCGGAAGCGTGGAAGCTGCTCCAGCCCCTTTCTAAAAGCATCTGCCGCCGCCAATCCCTCCGTAAAAGCATCCTCCCCGTGAACGTCGATATGCTGTCTAGCCAAATCCAGCGAGGCCATGATTGGATACGAAGGGCTTGAGCTTTGTACCATAGCTAACCGTTGACGCAGCAGCTCCCGATGGATTCGCTCGCCTTGCACATGTAGCATGGCTCCCATGGTCATGGCTGAAAGCATTTTATGTGTCGATTGAACGACAACATCAGCTTCACAAGAGAGCGCAGAGGCTGGCAAACGAGGATGCAGCCCGTAATGAGCGCCGTGCGCCTCGTCTACCAATAGCGGCACACAGGCTGCATGGCAGACATCAGCTGTTGACTTCAGGTCATATCCCATCCCATAGTAGTTAGGAAGCGCAAGCAGCACTCCTTTGGCCGAGGGATAGGCCTTTAGCGCAGCTTTTACCGTCTCCGCTGATGGAGCAACCGCCAGCCCGCTAAGCGTATCTATTTCGGGCTCCAGGAACACCGCAGCAGCTCCTGACAGCATAAGGCCATTCAATACAGACTTATGTACATTTCGCTGTACCAGCAGTAAATCTCCCGGATTTGTACATACAGTCAAAATCATAGCCAAATTACCGGCCGTGCTTCCTCCAACCAGCCAGAAGCTCTCCTCCGCACCAAAACATTTCGCAGCCAGCTCCTGTCCTTCACGAATCACGTCTTCAGGGTGATGCAAATCATCTAGTCCTGTAATTTCCGTCCCATCAATGGACATCACTTCTTGCAGAAGAGACGCGATATCTTCATCCTTATATACTTGTCCATTCTTATGACCCGGTACATGAAAAGAAGCATTACCCTGATCCCGGTAACGTATCAGAGCCTCCATTAATGGTGCATGTGCCGCCTTTTTCCCCATCATTCTGCAATCCTTCCGAAACAAAGCTTTATATCTACCCTATTTTATCGTAAAATCAAACGGAATCCTACTTTTACACGCAGAAAAAAGGCCCGTATCGACAGACCTTGGAATGCCAATCCTTCAGAGACGAGCTGATAAAGGATTATTATGCATTTTTCTGAACCCAAATCTGCTTCAGTTGATCGATAAAAAAATGATATTTGGCGTCTGTTGCATCTGTGTGCACCATTTCAGCTTCACATGCATCGCAGATAAACTCAGAGACGATAAAAATGCCTTCATGCTTGTGCTGGCTGCATATAATGCAGCGGTAGCCGTTTTGTTCATGCATATCCATCCCACCTTGTTTCTTTTACTATTAGTATGGGTCACTGTCTACTATTTTAAACCTTTTCATAGCCCAACTTTACGACATACCCTATATATATTCTCTCTGGGCCCTTATGGTGTTTGTACGCGCCGTATGTTTAAAAAACAGCCGCCTATGCCGATATAAAAAGAAAAGCTCCTATGTATGGATACCCTTTCATGGGAGCCTGGTACCTTTTATTAGCATAACTTTTCCTCTAAATTAGAGAATGGGCTAACTAACACTAGATGTCGATCATTCTGCACTTTTACAAACGACTGGGGAATTATTTAAAGTGGCATGAGCAAAGCATCGTCCCTCTCTCCGACTGGGGACAGCGAGCCACTTGTGGTGCAGTAGATTAATGAAAGGACTGTTTGCATGGTAGAGGAAACCGGAACCAAAGCTACCTACTATCACTACAAGCTTATTAAAAAAATCAGTATACCGCGTCAGCTGATATGGAGCCACATCTCACTGTCTGTCATTATGCTTCTCTTCTTGCTTCTTGCCTTTTCCTGGACCAGCATATTTTTGTTTGCCCTGGCCTTTTTCTTGACCCTATGGGTACACTTCGTAATTTCCCGTTCTGTCCTATTCATCGGCCGCGGAACAGCTTTCCGCAAACGTTGGACATTTCACCGCAAGCTGCCTTGGCTGGGTTATATGACAGACCAGTACATAAGCTACGGTATCTTTCGTCGTGTACACATACATACACTCTGGATCGGTATCTGCTTGTCAGCTGTATTCATATTTTGGTCTCCGCCAGCCTTTACCGTATCCTTGCTTTTCTGGCATCTTTGGCTTATTGGGCCGCGTCTATACATTCTGAGCCGGCTTACAGGCGAGAGAAAAGACGGCATGTTGAAATTCACCGATGAAGAGGCCTCCTATTATCAACAGTAAATCTTGCTATTCATCTAATCATATGGATATAATTCCCAAACCCGTCTTATCCCTAATGATCTATGTAAAAAGGAGCAACCCTAATATGGTTGCTCCTTTTTTTACACTAACATCAAGAACTGCCTATACTCTTTCGTGGAGTCGGTCCCCTCATCTGCATCCTCATCAACAAAGAAAATTGCACCTGTACATAACTATATAAAAGGAATCCACTCCTCTACTTCAACAGCAGTTTTGAGTGCTTCCTAACCTGATCTCTTTCATCTAACATTATATACAGCATTCCATCTGTTATGTTTTCGAGCTAAGAATGGCCTCCGACAAATCCTGGGATGCATGCCCTTGCACATCCTTGTAAAAAACATGCCCTATTAATTAAGGTCTACACTTTTGCTCTTTACAGCAGCCTTTCCATCTTTCGGAACCAACACAGTAAAAGAACCATCATGAACAGACAAATGCACCATATGTTTATTTTTCTGGAATACCTTCTGATTAGAAGTTGATAAACTCGGTTCCTCTGTCCAGCCCCAAGCTGCAATCTCCTCCAGATAAGGAGCAGGCAAGCTATCACTTTCCTTTAGCGCTGGCAGGGCATAGCGGACATAGTCCATATCCGAATTACTGCTGGCCCGATCCGTTTTACTAGCTTCTTTGGGAACCGGAAACGTCTTTTCGTTAGCCGCACCCTCAAATGATGTCCAAGAAGGTTCCTCTTCCACGCACCCGGTAAGAATCGCGACAGCGACACTGAATAGCACCAATAGAGCAAGCCATTTATTCCGCCGCATGATCTTCCCTCCTTACCAGCCTGATTGACTATACAAATTCCACGATAGGAAGTTGCATAATTCTGCAATAATGCAGCGTGTGTGTATGGGATTCAATACCTATTATACAGGGTTTGCCCTTACATTCCGTAACAAAAATGTTACCTTCCTTTTGTAAGGGTATTTCTAAAATATACGTATATGTAAAAGAGGACCACAATCTCATCGAGATCATGATCCTTTTTACTTGTTGCTTGGCAACGTCCTACTCTCCCAGGACCCTGCGGTCCAAGTACCATCGGCGCTGGAGGGCTTAACGG
>NZ_JAFFQR010000100.1 GCF_020736845.1 Paenibacillus farraposensis | reverse complement strand
GTGCCGGGCGAGCTGTGCATCGCGGGAGACGGGGTCGGGCGAGGGTATCTCAACCGACCTGAGCTGACGGCGGAGAAATTCGTGGACAGTCCTTTTTCGCCGGGAGAGCGGATGTACCGAACAGGAGACCTGGTTCGCTGGCAGGCGGACGGGAATATCGAATATTTGGGACGGATCGACCATCAGGTGAAAATACGCGGCTACCGGATCGAACTCGGTGAAGTGGAAACGCAGCTGTTGAAAGTGGAGGCTGTGCAGGAGACGGTCGTCGTAGCG
>NZ_JAFFQR010000099.1 GCF_020736845.1 Paenibacillus farraposensis | reverse complement strand
ACTAAACAATTCAAACACTTGATAAACTTTCAAAAGCTCTTTCCAACTTGAACCATGAGTAGGAATGAGCTTTTTTTGCCCGTGCGACACAAAGATATAGCTTCTTATGTCCGACGTATGGCCCAGTCTGCTAATGAGTTAGAGCGGGCATACCATCAGATTCCATCCGAACTGAGGAAACGCTGGAGGGCGAACTACGATCGTTACATGGCAGAGCAGCCGAAGCC
>NZ_JAFFQR010000098.1 GCF_020736845.1 Paenibacillus farraposensis | reverse complement strand
GGTGAAAGCAAGCCGCTGTTCAGCGGGATTGCCCTATCGGTCGAAGTAAAGGTCGTACGGGACGTGTACTATCTGGAAGTGGAGGCGATTTCCCATACCTACCGGATGGATATTCAGCAGCGTACCCGCTCTTTTCAATATACCAAAATGACCGTTCCTCAGATGCTGGAGCAGATTGGCAAGGACTACGAAGGGCTGGATGTGATTGATGGAGCGACAGGTGGAGAGCAAATCGGAAG
>NZ_JAFFQR010000097.1 GCF_020736845.1 Paenibacillus farraposensis | reverse complement strand
AAAGAGCTAACCACTCCCCTTAACCTTCCAGCACCGGGCAGGCGTCAGCCCGTATACTTCGCCTTGCGGCTTCGCACAGACCTGTGTTTTTGCTAAACAGTCGCTTGGGCCTTTTCACTGCGGCCCCCTCGGGCTATTCACCCTACCGAGGCACCCCTTCTCCCGAAGTTACGGGGTCATTTTGCCGAGTTCCTTAACGAGAGTTCTTCCGCGCGCCTTAGAATTCTCTTCTCGCCTACCTGTGTCGGTTTGCGGTACGGGCACCTTCTCCTGGCTAGAGGCTTTTCTTGGCAGTCTGAGATCATGACCTTCGCTACTGCAATTTTCGCTCCCCATCACAGCCCAGCCTTACGATGTGCGGATTTGCCTACACACCAGCCTCACTGCTTGGACGGACATCCATCAGTCCGCGTCACTACCCTACTGCGTCACCCCATCGCTCATAACGGATTACGGTGGTACAGGAATTTCTACCTGTTGTCCTTCGACTACGCCTATCGGCCTCGCCTTAGGTCCCGACTTACCCTGAGCGGACGAACCTTCCTCAGGAACCCTTAGGCTTTCGGCGGATCTGATTCTCACAGATCTTTTCGTTACTCATACCGGCATTCTCACTTGAATGCAGTCCAGCGCTCCTTCCGGTACACCTTCAACCCGCATTCAACGCTCCCCTACCCCTGA
>NZ_JAFFQR010000096.1 GCF_020736845.1 Paenibacillus farraposensis | reverse complement strand
TGTATTAAAATGGGAAATCCCTTGGCGCTCTAAGCGCTGAGGGATTTTTGCTTTTGTGGGTAATCCATCAGTTTTTTAGCACTACCTAGTTTTCCCCACAAATTCCCCACAAAAAAATAATTATTGAAGTAGACTTTCGGTAAAAGATTCATATTTCTTGATGCTATTCATCTCTATTTTTTTTGAGATATGTGCATAGACGTCAGCTGTTATTTGGATGCCTCCATGCCCAAGTCTTTCCTGTA
>NZ_JAFFQR010000095.1:197379-201917 GCF_020736845.1 Paenibacillus farraposensis | reverse complement strand
ATGACCGTTACGGCTTGGGCGCGGAGGACACGATTCTGCAAAAGACCACCTTCACCTTCGACGTGTCGGTGTGGGAGCTGTTCTGGTGGTCGATGGTTGGCTCGAAGGTGAGCCTGCTGTCAGTCGGCGGGGAAAAGAATCCGGAGGACATTGTCGATACGATTGCCCGTGATGGAGTCACCACGATGCACTTCGTGCCAGCCATGCTGCATGCGTTCCTGGAATATGTGGAGCAGCAGCCACGGGAAGTGATGCAGGCGAAGCTGGGCACGCTGCGCCACGTATTTGCCAGCGGCGAAGCGTTGCCGCCGCAGCATGTGGCCCGGTTCCAGCGGCTTGTGCCCAGCCTGGCTGGAGCGAAGCTGATCAACCTGTACGGACCGACAGAGGCGACCGTGGACGTATCGTACTTCGACTGCGAGCCAGGAGAGGAATATGCGGTGATTCCGATCGGAAAACCGATTCAGAACATCCGTCTGTACATCGTGAAGGAAGGAACGGAGCGGCTGCAGCCGATCGGGGTTGCAGGCGAGCTGTGCATCGGCGGTGTGGGCGTAGCCCGTGGGTATCTGAACCGACCGGAACTGACGGCGGAAAAATTCGTCGCCGATCCGTTTGCCGGTGGCGAAGCAGGCTATGAGCGGATGTACCGTACAGGCGATTTGGCGAGATGGATGCCGGACGGGAACATCGAATATCTGGGCCGGATCGATCATCAGGTGAAAATCCGGGGCTACCGGATCGAGCTGGGCGAGGTCGAATCGCAACTGCTGAAAGTGGAGTCTGTACGAGAAGCTGTCGTCATGGCACGAGCGGATGAAACGGGACAAAAACACATGGTGGCGTACTACGTGGCCGGGCAGGAGATGGGTGCCGGCGAGCTGAGAAGTGAGCTGGGCCGGGAGCTGCCAAGCTATATGGTGCCGTCGTATTTTGTACAGCTGGAGCAGATGCCGCTGAGCCCGAACGGAAAAATCGACCGCAGAGCGCTGCCTGCGCCGGAAGCGCGTCTCGAAGGAGGCGTGGAGTACGTTGCACCGCGGACGCCGCTGGAGGCCAAGCTTGCTCAAATCTGGCAGGAAGTATTGAAGCTGTCCAGCGTCGGAGTCACCGATTCTTTCTTCGACATGGGCGGGCACTCCCTGCGCGCAACGACGCTGGTGGCGAAAATCTATCAGGAACTGGATAGCCGGATTACACTGCGCGAGGTGTTCCAGCACTTTACCATTGAGCAGCAAGCCCAGCTCATCGCTGCGCACGGCACAGATACCTATACGGTGATACCTGTTGCGGCTAAGCAGGCGTACTACCCGGTATCTTCGGCTCAAAAACGGATATACATCTTGAGCCATCTGGAAGGCGGGGATGTCAGCTACAACATGCCGGGTGTGTTAACGGTAGAAGGCCTGCTTCAGGCAGATCGACTGGAGGATGCGTTCCGTCAGTTAATCGCCCGTCATGAAACGCTGCGGACGTCCTTTGAGATGGCGGAAGGCGAGGTCGTCCAGCTGGTTTACGATCAGGTTGAGTTTGCCGTAGAGCGCCTGCAGGCAGATGAATCCGAAGCCGAAGCGCATATCGAGTCATTTGTACGCAGCTTTGATCTTCGGCAGGCACCACTGCTGCGTGTTCGCCTCATTCAAACCGGACCAGAGCGCCACCTTTTGATGTACGACATGCACCATATCATTTCGGATGGAGTATCGTCTAACAATATCGTGCAGGAACTGGTTCAGCTGTACGAGGGGCAGGAATTGGAGCCATTGCAAATTCAGTACAAGGATTATGCCGTGTGGCAGCAGCAGGAAATGCAGCGCGAGCCATACCAACGCCGGGAACACTTCTGGCTGGAGCATCTAGCTGGAGAATTGCCGGTACTGGATCTGCCGATTGCTTATCCAAGGCCTGCTGTCCGCAGCTTCGAGGGTGCGCTGTATGAATTTACAGTTGATCCGAATGTATCCGGGCAGCTGCGCCGAATTGTGGCTCAGACCGGAAGCACGCTGTACATGGTCCTTTTGAGTGCCTACACCGTTCTGTTGTCCAAATACAGCGGTCAGGATGATTTGATCATCGGTACTCCGGTAGCAGGCCGGCTGCTGCCTGAGCTGGAGCCGCTGGTCGGAATGTTCGTCAATACGCTAGCGATCCGGCATCAGCCAAAGGGCAGCCAAACGTTCCACAACTACTTGTTGGAAGTCAGAGATCGCACGCTGCAGGCCTTTGAGCATCAGGATTATCCACTTGAGGAGTTGGTGGAAAAGCTCGATGTAGCGCGGGATGCAAGCCGCAACCCGTTGTTTGACACCATGTTTGTACTGCAAAATACCGAGTCGCAGGCAGCGAAGCTTGAGACCTTGTCCTTCAGTCCGTATGTTCAGGAGCATCGTATTTCCAAATTTGATTTGACCTTGTCCATGAGTGACGAAGACGGGGAAATCAAAGGTTCCTTTGAATATTGCACAAAGCTGTTTGGGGCAGACGCTATCGAACGATTAACGGAAGATTTTATAGCGATTCTGGCACAGGTAGGAGCCAACCCCGATTTGCTGTTAAGCGATATTCAGGTGAGATCTGACGAGAAGCCGGAAGGCTTTTCACCGGATTCCATCGACTTTGTTTTCTAAATTCGTGTTCCAAAATGCAATGATTTCACTTTGCTTGTGCAGAGGCGGCGGCTGGTCCGCTGCCCTTGCCTGCAAAGTATTATTTTTGAAGGTTCAACGCTTATCTATGCATCAAAGCACCATTCCAACCGGGGTACAGGCCCCATGAAGCAGGAGGGATGTTAATTGAAAGCCTTATTTGAGAAGGAAAAAAATTACTGGAGTCATAAGCTGGAATCTGAGGATCATATCATCTGCCTGCCATACACCAACTCCGTGTCCAAGGATACAGCTGCAACGAGTTCAAATTTCCATACGTACACGCTCACATTTCCATCTGAAATTTCCCGGCGAATATCCTCTATAACAGGTGGCTCTCCATGGGCAGTGTTTATGGTTCTGCTTGCTGGAGTAGAAATCCTATTACATAAATACACGGGTGAGGAACGTGTGCTGCTGGGCATTCCGGTAGCCAAGTCTGACAATAGTGCAACGAAGCCGATGAATCATCTCCTTTTACTAAAAAGCACGCTGGATGCTGCAACGACCTTTAAAGCCTTGCTGTCTCAAATCAAAACCTCTGTCAGTGAAGCGATTGAGCACCAGAATATTCCTTTTTGGAGCTATACCGAGGGGCTGGAAATTCCACGTAGCGAGGATGGCAAAGCTCTTATTCACACTACGGTGTCACTGCAAAATATCCATATTTCTGATTTTTTGAATGATGCACAATCCGGGCTTGATTTTCAATTTCAATGGGAACAAGCAGCGGTTTCTCTGAGCGTAAAGTATAACAGCGACCGTTATAACGAGGCGGCGATTAGACGCTTTGTCGAGCAGTTGTTGCGGTTGTATAGCATTGTTCTGCATCAGCCAGAGCTGGCAATTTCCGCACTACAAGTCCTGTCGGAGCAAGAAGTGCAGCAATTGGTCCATACTTTCAACGATACAGCTGCGGATTATCCGCGTCATTCGTCCATTCATGCGTTGTTTGAGGAACAGGCGAAGCAGACACCGCAGCAGGCGGCGGTGGTATACGGACAAGACAGCCTGACCTATGGAGAATTGAACGAAAAGGCTAACCGTCTGGCTCATACCCTGCGCAAACACGGGATCTGTACCGAGCAGACGGTTGGCATTATGGCTGAACGCTCAATTGAAATGATCGTCGGCATGCTTGCAATTCTCAAAGCAGGTGGAGTGTATGTGCCGATTGACTGCGATTACCCGGACGAGCGCGTACGCTATTTACTGGAGGATTCGGAAGCGCAAATGCTGCTGGTGCAACGAATGGAGCTTCGGCCCGCCGATTTTAAGGGAACTGTGCTCGATCTGAACGATTCCGCAATTTATGAAAAGGAAACCAATCAACCCATAACCACTCCATCAGAAGCTGTGCAATTAAAACAAGCAGAACAAGCAGAACAAACAGAACAGATACAGTATGCTCACGCAGTTGGAGAACAACCGAAGGCGACCGCTGCTGATCGTTTGGCCTACATGATGTACACCTCAGGGACAACGGGCCAGCCCAAAGGGGTGATGGTGGAGCATCGCAATGTCGTGCGTCTGGTGAAAAATACAAACTATACGCAACTGGATGCCGACACGCGCATTTTGCAGACCGGTGCCGTTGTCTTTGATGCGTCCACCTTTGAAATATGGGGAGCGCTCTTGAACGGCGGTCAGCTGGTGCTGGTGAGCCAGGACGTCATTTTGGACGCGCCGAAGCTGAAGGAAGCCGTGCGCAGCCATGGCATTACCACGATGTGGCTGACGGCGCCGCTCTTTAACCAGCTGTCCCAGCAGGATCTGGAGCTGTTCGAGGGAATACGGGAGCTAGTGGTCGGCGGGGATGTGATGTCCGTACCGCATATTAACCGGGTGCTGGAGGCTTATCCGTCCCTGCGGATCATAAATGGCTATGGGCCG
>NZ_JAFFQR010000095.1:189698-197292 GCF_020736845.1 Paenibacillus farraposensis | reverse complement strand
TACCGGATTGCAAACGGAATCGGTGCCGATTGGCCGTCCGATCCATAACTCGACGGCATATGTCGTGGACGGCTCGATGCAGTTGCAGCCTGTCGGGGCGTGGGGAGAGCTGATCGTCGGCGGTGACGGGGTGGCGCGCGGGTATCGCGACCGTCCTGACCTGACGGCTGAAAAGTTCATCGACAGCCCGTTTCGCAGCGGAGAACGCTGCTATCGCACAGGCGACCTGGTGCGCTGGAATGCGGACGGGACGCTGGAATACAAGGGCCGGATCGACGCCCAGGTCAAAATCCGGGGGTACCGGATCGAGCTGGGCGAGGTGGAAGCGCAGCTGCTGAAGCTGGAAGCAGTGCGAGAAGCCGTCGTGATCGCACGTGAGGACGAGCAGGGACAGAAGCAGCTGTGCGCCTATGTGGTGACCCATGCGGATGTAGCGGCAAACGAGCTGCGAAGCGCGCTGAGCCAGGTACTGCCGGGCTACATGGTGCCGTCGTATTTTATACAGCTGGAGCAATTGCCGCTGACGCAGAGCGGCAAGGTGGACCGCCGGGCGCTGCCGCAGCCGGAGGGATGTGTAAACTCAGGCACAGCATTTATACCCCCTCAAACTCCATTGGAAGTACAGCTGGCAAATATCTGGCAAGAGGTGCTGGAGCTTGAGCGCATTGGGAGAAAGGATAACTTTTTTGAAGCAGGCGGCCATTCCCTGCGGGCGACACATGTCATATCGCTCATCCATAAGAAATTGCATAAAAATGTGCAGTTGAAGGATTTGTTTGAGCACCCGACGATTGAACTGCTTGCACAGGCTATTGCAGCGCTGGATCAAACCGCCTATGAATCGATCCCTGTTGCTGAGAATAAGCCGTATTATGCGGTATCCTCGGCGCAAAAACGGATGTATATCCTGAGTCAGCTTGACGGAGCGGGAGTTAGCTATAACATCCCCGGCGCCCTGACACTGACAGGTTCACTCGATCATAGAGCACTGGAAAAAGCGTTCCGCCAGCTTATTGCCCGTCATGAAACATTGCGTACTAGCTTTGAGACCATGAACGGTGAACCAGTACAGCGAGTGCATGACGAAGTCCCATTTCATATCGAACTGCTCCAGGCCGATGAAGCCGACCGTAAGCACACGGATCAACTGGTACATGATTTTGCCCGGCCGTTTGAGCTTGCGCAGGCTCCGCTGTTCCGGACGGGCCTGATTGAAACCGGCCCAGAGCATCATATTTTGCTGCTGGATATGCATCACATTATTTCAGACGGTACCTCTATCAACGTACTGATTCAGGATTTCGCCCGCTTATATGCAGGCGACACGCTGCCGCCACTGCGTATTCAGTACAAGGACTACGCCGCTTGGCAACAGAAGCAGCAGCAAAGCGAACACTACCGGAAGCAAGAAAGCTACTGGCTGAATACCTTCTCGGGTGAGCTGCCCGTGCTGGATATACCGACCGATTATCCGCGTCCGGCGGTGCGAAGCTTTGCAGGAGATTTGCTGGAATTTACACTCAATCCACGGCAAAGCGAAGGACTAAAAAGAATTGCAGTACAGACAGAATCGACATTGTATATGGTGCTGTTGGCTGCGTATACAGCTTTGCTCAGCCATTATAGCGGACAGGAGGATATTATCGTCGGTTCGCCCATTGCCGGCCGGTCTCATGCTGATCTTGGCCATCTGATCGGAATGTTTGTAAATACATTGGCTATGCGTAATTACCCGGAAGGCGGGAAAACATTTCGCGATTATGTCCTGGAGGTCAAGGACAATGCATTGAAGGCTTTTGAGCATCAGGACTACCCGTTTGAAGAAGTGGTAGACAAGCTGGGTGTGGATCGGGATTTAAGCCGCAATCCGCTATTTGATACCATGTTTGCTCTGCAAAATCTGGAGCAAAAGGAGCAGCAGCTGGAAGGGCTGCAATTGACACCCTATCCGAATGAACAAACAGCGGCCAAGTTTGATTTGAGCTTGTTCGCGCAGGAGGATGGTGAGCAAATTGCCTGTGGTCTTCAATATGGAACCCGGCTGTATAAGCGGAAGACCATCGAACGATTGGCGTCACATTTGCAGCAGCTTGTCGATGCAGTTATAGAACAGCCGGATATTGTTCTTTCCGCGATTGAAATCGTTTCGCCCCAGGAAAAAGAGCAGATTGTAGAGCAATTTAACGATACAGCAGCAGACTATCCATATCCGTGTGATCAGTCTGTGCATGTGTTGTTCGAGGAACAAGCCGCACAATCGCCGGATCGGGTGGCCATCACCTTTGCGGACACACGGCTTACCTACCGCGAGCTGAATGAACGTTCCAACCGTCTGGCACGCATACTCGCTTCTCAAGGGATACGGCGCGGCTCCGAGCCGGAAATACAGCGGGTAGGGATTATGGCTGAGCGCTCCATTGAACTGATCGTCGGTATGCTGGCGATTTTGAAGGCTGGAGGGGCCTACGTTCCGATGGATGCCGATTATCCTGAGGAGCGTATCCGTTATTTGCTAGAGGATTCCGGCGCTCAGCTGTTACTGGCACAGCGACGTGAGCAGGTTCTTTTTGAACCGGGTATTCCGGTTATCGCTTTGAGTGATGATCCAAGATGGAACAGCGAACCTGAACTTAATGTGCATGCGGATGACTCTGCTGTGATCTCAACGGAGGGATCTTCTTCAGATCTTGCGCATGTCATATATACCTCTGGTACAACAGGCAAGCCGAAGGGGGTTATGATCGAGCACCGTAATGTCGTGCGGTTGGTGAAAAACCAAAGCTATGCCACGCTTGATGAAAATACGCGTATGCTGCAAATAGGTGCAGTTGTGTTCGATGCCTCCACGTTTGAAATCTGGGGAACGCTGCTGAACGGTGGTCAGCTGTACCTGGTGAGTCATGACACGATTTTGGATACCGCCAAGCTCAAACAGGCGATTGACAAGTACCGCATTACTACCATGTTCATGACCTCGGCTTTATTCAATCAGCATTCACAGCAAGACATTGGCTTATTTGCGTCCCTGAGGGAACTGCTCGTAGGTGGTGATGTATTGTCCGTACCACACGTCAATCGCGTGTTGAAGGAGTACCCGCAGCTGCGGTTGATCAATGCTTACGGACCGACAGAGAACACGACTTTTTCCACCTCCTACGACATCCCGGAACGGCAAACCCAGGCTATCCCTATCGGGCGTCCGCTTCATCATTCGACTGCGTATGTGGTCAATCGTTCATTGAAGCTGCAGCCTGTCGGGGCATGGGGGGAACTGATCGTCGGTGGCGACGGTGTGGCGCGTGGATACCTGAACCGTCCGGAGCTAACGGCAGAAAAGTTTATAGCCAGTCCATTCCGCTCTGGAGAGCTCTGCTATCGTACAGGGGATTTGGCGCGTTGGCGCGCAGATGGGGTTTTGGAGTATAAGGGACGTATGGATGAACAGGTCAAAATTCGCGGCTACCGCATTGAGCTGGGTGAAATTGAGACCCGATTGTCCGCTATTGCCGGTGTGAAGGGGTCCATTGTTACCGTACGCCAGGACGATAACGGGCAAAAACAGCTGTGCGCATATTTCGTAACTGACAGCGGACTGAGTGCCAGCGGCTTGCGTCATGTTTTGTCACAGGATTTGCCTGGCTACATGGTGCCTTCCTACTTTGTGCAGCTTGCCTCATTGCCGCTGACGTCTAACGGCAAAGTAGACCGCAGAGCATTGCCTGCACCTGAGCACAATGTGGATACAGGCATGGATTATGTGGCGCCTGAAACGGAAGTTCAGCATGCACTGGCTGCGGCTTGGAGGGCAATTCTGGGGATCCGGCGAGTTGGAATACAGGATAACTTTTTCCATTTGGGCGGCGACTCCATCAAGGCCATTCAAGTGTCATCCCGTCTGTTTCAGGCTGGATACAGGCTGGAAATGAAGGATCTGTTCAAATACCCGACGATTGCCGGACTATGCACACATATTCAGCCAGTGAACCGGCTGGCGGAGCAGGGAGAAATAACAGGGCATGTTTTGCTTACCCCGATTCAGCGCTGGTTTTTTGAGCAGCCTACGACGGAGCCGCACTATTTTAACCAATCGGTCATGCTTTACCGGCAGGAGGGCTATGATGAACAGGTACTCCGTCAAGCGCTGGACCAAATTACTGCTCATCATGATGCATTGCGTATGGTTTTTCGTGCATCGGAGAATGAGTATATCGCATGGAACCGCAGTGTAGGGGAAGGCGAAACGTACCATCTGGAGAGTTTTGATTATAGGAACTTCCCTGCAAGCGGGAAGGATGTGGCGAAGGTTATTGAAACGAAGTGCAATGACATTCAATCCGGCATTTCTTTGAGTGAAGGCCCGCTCATGAGGCTCGGGCTGTTCCGTTGTCCGGATGGAGATCATTTGCTGGTCGTGATTCACCATTTGGTGGTGGATGGGGTATCATGGCGTATTTTATTCGAGGATTTGACAACTGCTTATGAGCAAGCCTCCAAGGGTGAACAGGTGATTCAGCTGCCTCATAAAACGGATTCGTTCCAAACGTGGGCCGAGCAGCTGCATGCTTATGCTGACAGTCCAGCCATCGAACGTGAGCGTGCGTATTGGGAGAAGCTTGCACAAGCGGAGCTGGCTCCTTTACCGCAGGATTACGGGCATAACGAGCACGAAAAGCCGCTCATTGGCGACAGCGAGTCGGTGACCGCCGTATGGACCAATGAAGAGACAGAGCAGCTGCTCAAACAGGCAAACCGCACCTACCGCACAGAGGTTAACGACCTGCTGCTGACGGCTGTGGGGATGGCATTGCAAGCGTGGTGCGGAAATGGGCGTTTCCTGATTCATCTGGAGGGGCATGGCCGGGAATCGATTTTACCAGAGGTGGACATTACCCGGACGGTAGGATGGTTTACAAGCCAATATCCCGTTTTGCTTGATATGGCAGAAGAGCTGTCTCTTTCGCAGCGAATTAAGCATGTAAAGGAAGGAATGCGCGGCATCCCGCAAAAAGGAATCGGGTGCGGCGTATTGAAATACTTAGCTGATCTTCAGGGACAGGCGGCATCTCCAGCCATTTTTGCGGCAGATCCCGAAATCAGCTTTAACTATTTGGGACAGTTCGATCAGGACATGAAGGGAAATGATCTGCAGTCATCCCCTTTCAGTGGGGGTATGCCGCTTAGCCCGTCTATGGCTCGGACGTATACGCTGGATTTTGGCGGCATCATTTCGGGAGGCCAGTTGGGGCTGACGATTAGCTATAGCCGTACTAGCTATCGGCCAGAGACGATAGAGCGATTGGCGAAATTACTGGAAGCGAGTTTGCGTGAAATTTTGACGCATTGCACCAATAAAGAACACCCGGAGCTGACCCCAAGTGATATTTCCTATAAAGAAATGAGTGTAGAGGGCTTGGACAGCCTGTTATCTGAAATGGGTACTGCGGGTAAGATCGACAATATATATACACTGACCCCGATGCAAAAAGGGATGCTGTTTCACAGCCAGCTCGACAGTCAAGCAGCCGCTAATGACGCGTATTTTGAGCAGGTTTCTTATGATATGCAAGGCCAGCTGGACATTCGGGCTTTTGCAGACAGCCTGAATATGCTGGTTCGGCGGCATGAGGCGCTGCGTACACATTTTTATTTTGGCCGGGATACGGAGCCGTTGCAGGTAGTGTATCGAAGCCGGGACTGCGGCTTTTATTACGAAGATTTACGCGAGCTGGATGTGGAAACAAGGGACGCCCGGCTGAAGAGCTTCAAGCTGGAAGATAAAGCACGGGGCTTTGATCTGCGCCAGGATGTTCTGCTGCGTGTAGCGGTTTTGCGCACCGGGGAAGACAGTTACCATTTTGTGTGGAGTTTCCATCATATTGTGATGGATGGCTGGTGTCTGTCCCTTGTGAATAAAGAAGTGTTTGAGAGCTATGCAGCACTTCAGGTGGGCAAAGTGCCAGAGCTGGCACAGGCAGTGCCGTACAGCAGCTTTATTGAGTGGCTGGAAGCACAGGATCGCGAGGCGTCAGCCGACTACTGGAGAAGCTATTTATCCGGGTATGAGCAGCCAACAGCGCTACCTGCAGTAAAAACCGGTCGCAAGAGTGAAGGCTACACAGCCAGCGATTGGGTGACGGATTTGGAGCATGAGCTGGCCCTTCGGGTAGAGGAGACGGCCAAGCGGTATCAGGTGACCATGAATACGTTATTACAAACCGTATGGGGGATTGTGCTGCAAAAATATAACAACCACAATGATGTCGTATTTGGCAGTGTCGTCTCAGGCCGTCCATCGGATATTATCGGGGTCGAGAACATCATCGGCTTGTTCATTAATACGATTCCCGTTCGTGTCCGTACCGAGCCAGGGGAATCATTTGCAGAAGTCATGAAGAACATGCAGGAGCAGGCGCTGGCTTCTCATGCGTATGATACGTATCCACTATTTGAAATTCAGGCATTAACCGACCAGAAACAGGATTTAATTAACCATATTATGGTGTTTGAAAATTATCCGGTGGATGAGCAGGTCGAGGAGCTGGGAAATGACGGGCAGGGTACATTCACGATCTCCAACGTGGTGGCTGCAGAGCAGACCAACTACGATCTGGGCGTTGTCGTTATGCCGGGAGAAGTCATCAAGATTCGTTTTATGTATAACGCGCTCTGCTTTGATCAAGCAGGCATTGAACGTCTGTATGGACATTTTGTACGTTTGCTGGAGCAAATTTTGCTTGACCCGAATGTTTGCGTGGAAGAGCTGGAACTGGTTACAGCGGCGGAGAAACAACAGATTACAGGAAAATTTAATAATACTGCCTCTGCATATCCACACCATCAGACGATCCAAAAGCTGTTTGAGGAGCAGGCTGAGCGCACGCCGGATCATATTGCCGTATTTTGGGGCCATCAATCTTTAACCTACCGTGAACTGAACGAGAGAGCCAACCGTCTCGCACGCACCTTGCGCGCGGAAGGCGTCGAGCCGGATCAGCCAGTAGGCATTCTGGCGCAGCGCTCGCTGGAGATGATCGTAGGCATCTATGCGATCCTCAAGGCAGGCGGAGCCTACGTGCCGATCGATCCAGACTATCCAGCAGATCGCATCCGCTTCATGCTGGAGGACTCGGGAGCGAAGCTGGTGCTGACGCAAGCGCGTGTGGCTGAGCAGGCATCCTTGAGCTTTGACGGCAAGGTGCTGGTGCTGGATCTGGATCGTCCAGAGCAGGATGGCCAGGACATCTACCACGAAGACGGCTCGAATCTGGAGCCGCTGAGCGGGCCGCACCATGTAGCCTATATCATCTACACCTCCGGTTCGACCGGAAAATCGAAGGGCGTGATGGTGGAGCATCATTCAGTTCTGAACCGGATTTTGTGGATGCATGACCGTTACGGCCTGAGCGCAGAGGATACGATCCTGCAAAAGACCACCTTCACCTTCGACGTGTCGGTATGGGAGCTGTTCTGGTGGTCGATGGTTGGCTCGAAGGTGAGCCTGCTGCCCGTTGGCGGGGAAAAGGATCCGGAGGACATTGTCGATGCGATTGCCCGTGATGGAGTCACCACGATGCACTTCGTGCCAGCGATGCTA
>NZ_JAFFQR010000095.1:153075-189465 GCF_020736845.1 Paenibacillus farraposensis | reverse complement strand
GAGAGGAATATGCGGTGATTCCGATCGGAAAACCGATTCAGAACATCCGTCTGTACATCGTGAAGGAAGGCACGGAGCGGTTGCAGCCGATCGGGGTTGCAGGCGAGCTGTGCATCGGCGGTGTGGGCGTAGCCCGCGGGTATCTGAACCGACCGGAACTGACGGCGGAAAAATTCGTCGCCGATCCGTTTGCCGGTGGTGAAGCAGGCTATGAGCGGATGTACCGTACAGGCGATTTGGCGAGATGGATGCCGGACGGGAACATCGAATATCTGGGCCGGATCGATCATCAGGTGAAAATCCGGGGCTACCGGATCGAACTGGGTGAGGTGGAGGCGCGGCTGGCAAGTGTACCGTCCGTACGGGATAGCGTTGTTATCGCTTTGCAAGATGGAGCAGGACAGCAGCAATTATGTGCTTACTTCACTGCCGATGAACAGCTGACCATCCGTGAGATTCGAAGTGCATTGCTGTCCACCCTGCCAGGCTATATGATTCCATCCGCTTTTGTACAGCTGGATCATATTCCGCTGACGACCAACGGCAAAGTCGACCGCAAAGCGTTACCTGTACCGGACAAAGCGTTGCACACGGGTGCAAAATATGTGGCACCGCGAACCGATGTGGAGCAGTTGCTGGCAGACATTTGGCAGGAAGTACTTGAAATCCCGCAGGTGGGTATCCACGATGACTTTTTCACGTTGGGGGGACATTCCTTGAAAGTGCTGGAGCTGGTGCGCAAAATTCACCTTGCTACAGACATCGAGCTTCCCATTCGTAGTGTGCTGGAGTTTCCGACCATAGAAGAGCAGGCGCTCGCCTTATTGAAATCCGATCTGGAATACAAGGCGGATAGTCCCATCATTCGGTTGAATGAACATGGTCCTGTCTCTATCTTCTGCTTTCCGCCCATGCTTGGATATGGACTGTCGTTCGCGGAACTTGCCAAACAATTGGATCAGGTTGCAGTCGTGTATGGATTGGAATTCGTAGATGATGCTGCGAATGAGCAGGAAATGCTGGCACGGTATGTTGATTTGATCGTCAGCACGCAAGCGCAAGGTTCGTATGTGCTGCTTGGCTATTCCATAGGTGGCAATCTGGCGCACAAGGTTGCCGTTGCGTTGGAAGGTCAAGGCCATGCTGTATCCGACATTTTGATGCTTGATTCGGTCAGAAGGACGGAAGCTCTGCCCTTCACAGTCGAAGAAACAGAGCACGAAATTCATGCCATGCTGGAACAGGTTCCCGAGTCCTACCGTGAGCTGTTGAATGACACGTACCAGCGTAAAATGCTTGCCTACGCGGTATATGGCAACCAGCTTGTGAACACAGAGACCGTTCAGGCCAATATTCACGGTTTTGTTGCCGCCGGATCGGAAACGGTGAAGGGGACCGGAGATAATCGGCTGTTATGGAAAGACGCTTCACAAGGAAGCTATGAAGAGCATAACTTGATCGGCAGTCATTATGAACTGCTGGAACCTGGTTTTGTTGAGGAAAATGCAAAACGTATCCGTGCCGCAATACAAAGCATAGCCCGAAACATAGGGCAAAATATAGCCTATGGCTCTTCAAAGCTAATGGTCGATGATATGCCCGGCATTCGTTAATTTATAATCTGTCAGAATCCTGATCGGACAGCAAGGGGCTTGCCTACAAAAACCTGACCGTACGAATCAAACCGGGATGGCAAATGGCGAGCTGATCGACACGCAAGAGCTGGCGGTCAAAACTACTCAGGCTCAAAGTGCAGCTGCAAACATTCAAGACCGAAAGCCGGGCACCTGTGAGTATTGGGCCGAACTGGTCAATAACTCAGGAAAAGAACTCGAGCAAAACGATTACTGTAGAAGTGAAGGAGCGTTAAATAGCAAGAGCATCTATTGACTTCACGAAGTCTAATAGCTGCTCTTTTTTACTTTCAGGCTGTTGTTTTTTCGTTTAACATATCGCTTCACATCCCGAATCCGGTATGTAATCATAAAAGCCCCCGGGAACGGGGACCTGCCCATTTAGGAGGAGGATTTAGATGAAGATGAAGTTGGCTGAGTCGAGAGCGTATCTATATCGGTGGAGCCAAAGAAAAATAAAACAATCAGAATGGTGAGAATGATAAACTCTGCAAAATGCTCCCCGTCAAACTCGCCTGCCGTAAACTCACTCACCGCAAATAACCCCTTTCATCATCGGTGTATTACTTATTCATTTTCTTTTGAAAGGCTTGTATGACTTGATCCAGCGTCATATTTCCGTTGTCATTTAAAAATTTCACCATGTTGTCGACACTGGTAGAGTTCGATGCTAATGTTTTGAATTTTCCCGTTAATCCTACAAGCAGAGTTGCTTGTCTGTATAGAGTAACGGAATCGACGTGCAGCTTTCCTGTTAACAACAGGGCCGCTACCACGACCTCCACATTTTTTCCATGCAGAGCAGAGAAGATAGCCGAGTTGGTGTTTAACCCGCTTTTTTTTTGTCCGTTAGAGTTAGGGGATGATTTGGACCTGCGATTTCCATTTCCATTCTTTCCTAAGGAAGCCATTGAATCTTCCTCCCACCTAAACTGTTCTTGCCTGGCATGAAGAAAGTTTGGGACAAGGACAGTGGCACTGCACGTGCTCATCAACTGCGATATAATCTTATAGTATGCGAAAAGAAAGCATTGGTTACTGTAAGAATAACCCTGAAGTGAGTATGCCGGACTCCTATTGCAATGTAAATTATTTTCGCATGTTCGTTCAATATAGAGTAAACTACAATAAAGCAAACGAAATAGGAGTTGTGGATAAAAATGTCAAATGAAGAAGTGTTGTTAACCAAAGAGGGCTTAGCCAAGCTGGAGGAAGAGCTCAAGGAACTGAAGACTGTAAAACGCAAGGAGCTGGCCGAGCGTCTCAAGCTGGCGATCAGCTACGGGGACTTGAAGGAAAATAGTGAATATCATTCGGCCAAGGACGATCAAGCGTTCATGGAAACACGAATTTTGACATTGGAAAAAATGTTGACCAAAGCCCGGATTGTGGATGAAAGCAATCTGGACCTTAAAACGGTTAGTGTGGGTTCAACCGTCATTCTCAATGATATCGAATTTTCGGAAAAGGTGGAGTACAAAATTGTAAGCCCCGCCGAGGCAGATGTCCAGGAAAATAAAATTTCGTATGAGAGCCCTTTAGGCAAGGCGCTTTTGGGAAAAGAAGTGGGAAGCATTATTGAGGTAGATGCACCCATAGCTGTAATTAAATATGAGCTACTCGAAATTAAGCTCACTTAGTTTATTCCCGATTCCCTTTATAAAGGGGCCGGGCTTTTTTGTTTCTCGCTGCCACTACAGCGGTACGGAGCGCGGATGCGCTCCATATGCTGAGCAGTGTGTTCATTATGACTGCTATAACGATATATGCTAGTCCGTCATCAGAAAGCCGGCTTGTTCCAATGCAGCACAGGCATTGTTAATTTTAGCTTCATTCGAGGCGTGCAGGGTATGAAGATGGATGCCTCCGGTCAACTGGGACAAATAGGCGGCTTGCGTGGAGTTGATTTTGCAGATAAAATCCTCCACTTCATTGCGATTTCCGACTCGTATCGGAGCCGTCAGATCACCGTACACCGGATGCTCCACGATAACATCCTGTACACTTACACCATGATCTACAATTAGCTTTAATTCCTCTTCTGCCTGTTCAGGTCGGTGATTGCATACGATGATACGTGTGACCAGGGGAGCAGTCTGCCCCGCAGGCTCCATGTAAATGTACCCTTGGCTCGTTGCAAGAATAGGCTGTTGGCTTGCTTTTAACAGGGAAATATCCTGTACAATTACTTGTCTGGAGACGGAGGCTCTGCGTGCCAGCTCGTTCCCGGTCAGCGGTGATTCGTTTCTGAGCCACAGCAGCAGTTGCTCGCGGCGCTCCGTACCTGACCATTTTGCAGATTCACTCAATGGGATATGCTCCTTTCTTGTCGATGCGCCAAGTCTGCCAAAATATCTACCAGTACATTCAACTCCTCAATGGTCGTTGTTCTTCCAAAAGAAATCCGGATAAATTGCAATGTTTCACGGTCAGAGGCTCCAAGCGCTTGAATTGCAGGCGCAGGTTTGTGGTGTCCTGCGGCACATGCGCTGCCGGTAGAAATGCAGACACCGCGGCGGTTACATTCCAGCATAACATATTGTCCCTCGTAACCGTGAAAAAAACATCCCACGATATGATGGAGCACAGCTTCTGTGCGGTTTTCCTGTACGGCCAAACGCAGCGGAATGGATCTTTCCCGCAATTGGGCAAGCAAGTATTGCCTTAACACCGCATACCGCTCCTGGTGCAGCTCCATGTGTTCGAACATCATTTCTGCTGCTGCAACAAATGCTGCAATACCGGGAACGTTAACCGTTCCGGGACGAAACCCGCTTTCATGCAGTGTATCGGGGTACACGGGACGCCACGGGGTTCCCGGCTTGAGATAAGCGGCACCCACCCCTTTCGGGCCGTACACTTTATGGCTTGATACGGAGAGGGCATCCACACCCATGGCTGTCACATCCATGGGAATGTTACCAAAGGTCTGTACCGCATCACTGTGCAGTAAAATACCACGATCCCGAAGCAGGGGAGACAAGGCAGCGAGATCCTGAACCAGCCCGGTTTCCGAATTGGCGTGCTGCACGGATACGAGCCCGGTGGTTTCTTTGAGATGGGGCAAAAGGGTATCTGCGGTTATTCGTCCGTCCTTGTCCGGCTGAACAATCGTCAACTCATAGCCCTGCCGTTCTAATAGAGCGGCAAGATTGTACATGGAGTGATGCTCCAGTGCGCTCATAACCCAATGTTTTTTGTGCTGTGGCAATCCGTTCAGGATCGACTGCACAACCAGCATATTGGATTCCGTTCCCCCTGATGTAAAATAGACGCCTTCCTTATGCCCACCGATCATATTCGCTATTTGCTGTCTACTGTAATCCAGTACATAAGCAGCTTGGCCGCCTGCATCATGAAGGCTGCTGGAATTGCCGAACATTTCCTTATTTAATGTGTTATACATATCCAAAGCTTCTTCACACATCGGTGTGGAAGCGGCATAGTCCAGATAAATCACAGCGATTCCTCCTGTCTGCACAATAATTTCACATAAAAAGCCTTGAGATTATTGTAGGCATGTGTAAATATAGGTGTCAAGACACTTGTAAATGAAAGTGTAATACGACGGTTGTCTGTATAAACAAAAGACAGACAGCCGCAGTGATCATGGAGGGATTGAAATGTCTATACTTGACGCTTTACAGGGAAATCGAGGGCTGATGCCAGAGCAATATAAGACACTGAAAGTTGCAGATATGGAGCGCCGCGTTGCCGATCTGAAACAGAAATGGGGACGAAAGCTGCTCATTCCGGGCCATCACTATCAGAAGGATGAAGTGATTCAGTTTGCCGATATAACAGGGGATTCTCTGCAGCTTGCTCAAATGGCAGCACAACATCAGGAAGCAGAGTTTATCGTGTTTTGCGGCGTTCATTTTATGGCTGAGACAGCGGATATGCTGACTGACCATCGGCAAACGGTCATACTGCCGGATATGCGCGCAGGCTGCTCAATGGCAGACATGGCGAATCTGGAGCAGACAGAGCGGGCTTGGCAGCATTTGCAGAAATGCTTGGGTGACACGATTATTCCGTTAACCTATGTGAATTCTACCGCAGAGATCAAAGCCTTTGTAGGACGGCATGGTGGAGCTACCGTGACTTCCTCGAATGCCAAGCAAGTGCTGGAATGGGCGCTGAAACAAAAGGAACGTATTTTGTTTTTGCCCGATCAGCATTTGGGCCGCAATACTGCCTATGATCTTGGAATTCCGCTGGATGAAATGGCCGTGTGGAATCCGGTGACAGATCAGCTGGAGACGGAACGAGACCCGGCATCGGTGAAAATTATTTTATGGAAAGGGCATTGCTCTGTGCATGAAAAATTTACGGTGGATCATATTCGCAGCATTCGTGAGCGCGATAAAAACATCCGGGTCATCGTTCACCCCGAATGCTCTTATGAGGTCGTACAGCTCGCAGATTGCGCGGGCTCTACAAAATTCATCATCGATACGATCCGTTCGGCCGAGCCGGGAACCCGCTGGGCTGTAGGCACAGAGATGAATCTCGTGCAGCGCATCAAACAGCAGTACCCTGAACAGCAGATTGAATCGCTTAATCCGGACATGTGTCCCTGCCTGACCATGAATCGGATCGATCTTCCCCATTTGTTATGGGCATTGGAGCAAATGGATCAGGGAGAGCCGATCGGTGTGATTCGTGTGGATGATCAGGTCAGACAGGAGGCTGTACTGGCGCTGAATCGCATGCTGGCTATTCGTTAAGTTTGTGCCGTTCCAGCTTAGATTCTTCTTGAAATCTTTGGATTTATTTTAGAGATGCAGGCAGCTTGACGGCAAGCAGACGATGGGCCGCTTTGAATAAATATCATCCCGCCGGATTTGAGTATTGGACCGAAGGAACGTGAGCCTGTGTTGACACTAAACACGGGCTTTAGGGTCATCAGGTCATAGCCGTGAAATACGCCATCTGATTGTCCGACGTACACACCTTTGCCAAACACGTCAGCTTGAACGGTCGGATTATCACCGTAATCGTAATGGATGAATTGCCCGGAGGCCAGCTTCATGGCAATTAGTCCGCCTGTTCTAAAATCTTGATAGAACAGGCGGCCTTCATGAATGGACGATAAAGGAAAAAGTTGTTCGTAGTCTCCTTGCGACCACTTGTGAGCAGGTTTGCTGTCTGCTTTGTAGTTCCAGAAGTCATAGGAAGCCAGTGTCTTTCCCTGAAAGACATAAAGGTCTTTACCGTACAAAAAAGCAGAGCCATATATGCCTCCAGATTGGAAAGTGCCATCTTTATTTTCAGCTTCGGTCCATCGGTACTGACGATCTCCTTTGGATTCACCTGTCTTGAGGTCGTACCGTGCTATCGTAACTTTTCGGTTTACCGGATCGTCATCAATCATAAAGGTATTGGCAAGAGAGTAGACCACCCCGTCTTTAACGGTCAGTGGAAAGGAAGTTCTGAAGCTTTCCCAAAGCTTTTTGCCGGTTTTAGCGTCATAGGCATTGATCTGTTCAAAGGTCAGGCTGCCCTGAACGTTATAATTGCGGATAAGGACACCATCAGTCTCCATTAGGTTGTTCAGACCATGGTAAGAGTCCTTATTCTCACTAATTTTCCATTTGAGCTTGCCGCTGGCAGCATCGACAGCAGCCGTTTGCTCAGATTGAGTGATATATACGGTAGAGCCGATTCGATAAATATGATCTGCCTTCGCAAATCCTAACGAAGTGGTCCATATTTTTTTGCCTGATGCTGTAACGGCATAGATGGAGCCGCTTTGTGTCATTCCGTAGATGGTGCCATTGCTATGAATCAAAACAGGGGTAAGCTGACCACCATATTGCCACAATTTCTGGCCCGAGCTGCCCTCTAGGGCAACCAGTCTGTGGTTCGAATCAATTGCGAACACCTTACCGTTTTCCGCTACTGCAACCGCCTGCTCTGAATACTGATTTCTATCGATTGGGATAACGGGAAAAGACCAGGAAGGCTTGATCACAGGTGCTTGGATTGCGGTGCTATAAGCTCCGTTGCTCATCGAAACGGCTGATGGTTCAGCACTTGCCGTCGGAGCGAATTCACTGCTGATCAGGGACAGCCCAATGCTGGTTACCGCCAATCCTGTTGTCAGTGAGCGATGCATCATTTTTTTCATACGTGCTTACTCCTTTTCAAGTTAATGGAGAGTTAGACTTTACACGAAACTTCCATTGATTAGACTGTAAATAAAACCAAAATTTTCATGTTGCGTTTGCTGTTTAACTTTTATGGCGCCCAAACACGAAATTCAGTTGCTTGTGAACCTGTCTGAATCTTGAAGTAAAGATTAGTCGCTATTCCGCTTTCGTGCTATAATCGTAGCAACGAACCGAAGGAGGTGAATCCCTTGTTTGAGCTTCAGGACTTGCTCCCCTATTTATTTACCATCGGCCTGCTGTGTACAGTAACCTACACGTATCTCACTCATTTGCACGGCGATGTGCCGGAATGCTGGGTAGGAGGCGGGTCCGTATGGCCGCATGCTTCGTCGCTGATGCCGATGTCTGCCCGTGGGCAGGACATGCCTATTCGGCTGGCACGCCATATCCGGCGCAAGGAAGCACCGGATGAAGATACATCAGATTGTTTTTCCTCGTTGAACGATAGTACAGTCAATCAACGAGGAGGAACAAATGATACGATTCAAGGGATTCACCTTTTGGGGTAAAAAGGAACGGATATTAGGAATGATGGTGGTGTTGGCGGTAGTCATGCTGCTGTCTGGCTGCGGTGCGAATGCTGGAGAGATTAATGCACAAACACCCGGATTTTTTAATCATTATGTAGTGTTTCCGCTATCCTGGCTCATCCAGCAATTGGCACGATGGTTTGATGGAAGCTTTGGCCTGGCGATCATGACACTAACGTTAATTGTCCGTCTCGCATTATTACCGCTAATGATGCGGCAAACACGAGCCCAGCAGGGGATGAAGCGCAAGATGAGCGCCATGCAGCCCGACCTGGACCGAATTAAGAAGAAGTACGAAAATAAAAAGGATGCGGCGAGTCAGCAAAGTATGCAGCAGGAAATGATGGCACTTTACAAAGAGCATCAATTCAATCCGCTCAATATCGGTTGCTTGCCTATTATTATTCAGCTCCCGATACTGAGCGGGATGTACACTGCCATCCGGTTAACACCTGAGCTGGCTTCGCACTCCTTCTTATGGTTCCGGCTTGGCCAGCCGGACTGGATTTTGGCAATCATCGTCGCGGTCGTCTATCTGGCACAGGCCAAACTGTCCCAGCTTCACATGACGGCAGAGCAGCGCAAGCAAATGGCCATCATGGGATATCTTTCACCGATCATGATGGCGGTCTTTTCCTTTAATGCGCCTGCAGCCATGCCATTATACTGGACAGTGGGCGGCACCTTTTTGCTGCTTCAGTCGCTATGGTTCCGCAAACGTTATCCAACCGAGGAAGCAGAGCGCAAGCCCAAGCTTGGGGAAGCCACATCAACCTAAAAGAAGATGATTGCTTCATATCGAATTGTGTTACAGTAGGACATATGTAATAACAGGATGCCGTTCCCAGCCGTTATCAGGCTTGAACGGCATTTTTTATGCTGATAACGCAAAATGTGATTGCAGCGGTAAAGTCTCAGGCTCATCCCGTATTCATTTGCTAAAGAACTGATCATGCTTTACGATAAAAGCTGATTTTTTTGGTGAAAATATTAAGGTGAATGCAATGCAGGTTACAAACATCACGGAGGGCCAACAAAACATGAAGCAAACATCGGCAAAGCTGCCCATTTCCATGGCGCTGATCGCCTGTATCGTATGTGCGCTCGGGTTCAGTCTAATCGCATTATGGGTCAGCGACCATCAGGTGCGGCATTTTGACGATAAAATCATTTCAGATATTGAGCGGCTGCAATCCCCAGTAATGACTCGTCTAATGAAATTTTTCACTATAATCGGCAGCGGAATTCCGGTTGTGTTCATCATTCTAATTGCCATGTTCGTGCTGCACCGAGTATTGAGACACCGCCAAGAATTGTTGTTTTTAGCTATTGCGGTACTGGGTTCGGTGCTGCTGAATACGGTCTTAAAGCTGCTCTTTCACCGAGCGCGTCCCGAAATTAACCGTATTATTGAGGCGAATGGCTACAGCTTTCCAAGCGGGCATTCGATGACGGCTTTTAGCATGTATGCGGCGCTGACATTTTTATTGTGGAAGCATATTCCTTCCGCATTAGGACGTATCCTGCTGATCGTGCTCAGCAGCCTGTTTATTTTAGCGATAGGCATAAGCCGCATCTATTTGGGCGTGCATTATCCGAGCGATGTGCTAGGCGGCTATTTTATGAGCGGCTGCTGGATAGCGGCCTGTATTTGGTTATATCAGCGGTATGAAGAGCGACGCTACCGCCTCCGCACCAAATCGACAGCATGATTAGCCCTGAGCGGGTAATAAGGTTATCATTGCGATGCCCTATAGTCATTCCCGCACAACATGAATAAATTGCTCCTTAATATCAAAAAATGAACTGCAAAATGACATTATAGAGTGACCCAAATTCTCATTGAGTTTTTCTATTGAAAATAGGTGATTGTGTTGTGAAAAAAACGGTATTGATTATTGATGACGAAGAAAAGATATCCAGATTGCTCCAATTGGAATTATCCCATGAGGGATATAAGGTTGAAATTGCTAAGACGGGCAAAGAAGGATTGGAGAAAGCGTTGGCACACACATGGGATATTATCATTTTAGATGTGATGCTGCCGGAGATAAACGGGGTTGAGGTGCTGAGGCAGTTTCGAAAAATGGACAATCATACCCCCGTAATTATGGTCACTGCACGTAACAAAACCACTGACAAGGTTTCCGGTCTGGATGAAGGTGCGAATGATTACATTACGAAGCCTTTTGAAATCGAGGAGTTATTAGCGCGAATGCGGGCCAGTATGAGGCATCAATCGGAATCCAAAACCATCTCTGTACAAGAAGACGAGAAGCCGGCGGTTCTACAGGTCGATAGCCTGATGCTGGAACCGAAGACACGCGCTGTGATCCGGGAAGGAAAGCGAATTGAAATGACGCCCAAAGAATTTGACCTGCTTCACTACCTCATGGAGCACAAAAATAAAGTTTTGCAGCGGGACCAAATGATTCAGGACGTATGGGGGTTTGATTTTGTGGGTGATACGAATGTCGTTGATGTGTATATCCGATATGTTCGAAAAAAAATCGATCATGGCTTCAAAAAAAAACTGATTAAAACCGTACGTGGCGTAGGGTACTGCATCCGGGAGGAAGATCATTGAAGCTGCGGACCAAAATCACTCTGCTCAGTTCGATTCTAGTGATGGTCATTCTTCTGTTCGTCGACGTCACCGCCCATCTCTTGTTTATCAAAATCGCTACCCGCAATGAAAGAGAAGAATTGCAAAATAAATGGACCGAAATCATTACTGAAGCCGGCCCCGCGATGATTCTCAAAAATGCATGGGGACCAAAGTTAAAAGATGAACTCTCAGATGATACCATCCTGAGGTTTTTTGATCAGCAATCCCGTTTTTTGTATGAAGTTAGTCGTCAATCCCGTTTCAAGCTGGATGATATCCGCTTTAATCTTTCTCAAAGCTCGCAGCTGACAGATGTACAGGGTCATAAAATCCTTGTACTTCATCTCCCGGTGCTTTCACCTGAAGGCCATCAGATGGGAACGCTGGAGATCATAGAAAAATGGGATGCGCTCCAAAGCAATGTTGATATTTTAGATACGATTCTGGTTACTTCAACTACCGGAGCTATGCTGCTTAGTCTGGTAGGCAGCACAATCTTGGCGAATGCCATCTTGTTACCGATATTGAGCAGTATCCAAACCATGCAGGAAATTGAGAGAAGTCTTAAATTCAAAAAAATCCCTGCCCGCAGTCATAATCAGGATGAATTGTCGCAAATGACTGCCACGTTCAATCGAATGGTGGATAGATTGGAAGAAAGCTTTCAAAGCCAGCAGCAATTCGTTTCCGATGCTTCGCATGAGCTGAATACAACCTTAATGATCATTGAGGGCTACGCCAACATGCTGCGGCGGTGGGGCACGCGTGACGAAGAAATTTATAAGGAATCCCTTGAATCCATCTATGAAGAAACGCAGCGGATGCGCACCATGACACGACAGCTGCTGACTTTGGCGTCCTCACAGCAGGAAGAGCCGGAGCCATATGAACGCATAGAGTTGATCGGCTGTTGCGGGCAGATCATTGCTCATCTCAAGCCTGTGCATGATCGTCAAATAACGATTTTTACAGATGAAAAAGAAATCTGGTTTGATGCCAATCTTGTCAAAATCAAGCAGTTGCTTGTAATTTTGCTCGATAATGCTTTAAAGTACAGCTCAGATCCAATCGAGATTCTGTTGTCCACAGATGAAAAGGATGTGCACATCCGGGTCAAGGACTACGGAATCGGAATACCAGAGGGAGAGGTCAAGCGAGTCTTTGAGCGATTTTATCGGGTGGATAGCTCTCGTCACCGTAAAACCGGAGGAACCGGGCTTGGGCTGCCGATTGCCAAGGCTATTACGGACGTCCACCAAGGGACGATCCGTATAGATAGTGTAGAAGGAGAAGGAACGGAAGTGATTGTCACGCTGCCCCGAAGACAACAGGAAGGGCTGTCCCCCCGGTAGACCTATCTACTCGCGGAACAGCCCTCTTTGGTTTATATTAAAGAGTCCCCATGGATAAATGAGAACCTTTATCTATGCCTTGTCTTAAAGGACACGGCGTGCTGTAGCATAGTGGGAATTCCACCAGCCTGAGTTCAGGTTGGTTATGGTTACGCCGCCTTTACCGAAGGTATGCAGCAGCTTGCCATCCCCCATATAAATAGCTACATGGTGAATAGGGGAGTAGAAAAAGACCAGATCGCCTTTTTGCAGCTGACTACGTGGTACAAACGTGCCAACAGTTGATTGCTCTCTTGACGAACGTGGAAGCTTGATTCCATTTTGTCCAAATACATATTGAGTAAATGAAGAGCAATCAAAAGAGCTAGTGTTGCCGGCCTGAGCTCCAAACTGATAGGGTACGCCCATAAATTGGGAGCCTGTGGAAATAATCTGATCGGCTGTGCTCGCAGATGCGGCATAAGTGGTATTAGGTCCAGTTACAAAGCTTCCTGCGCCGAATGCCAAAGTCATCGTAAAGCAAATGCCCACCCACAATTTTTTAGAAGTACGATTCATATATATCCCTCCGTTATTTTATGTTGTGTTGATGTCCTGAATTGACAATAACACAAATAAAATATCCGGAATTTACCACCAATAGTTACAATCCTGTTACCCCAATGGTTTCCCCTCATTTATTAGAAAACGATGAGAATTTTTGTTCGAATTTTGGGTTGACAAAATACCCATCTCCCCCATATTTCTCTGAGGATGTATGACAAAAAGTGACTTGCAGACGTTTCGCACAAGCAATCATGCAAAATAAACATACCAATATACTACAGCTGATAACTTGTACGGGATTAGGCTCAGATTCCCGTTCATATTGTAAAGATCACACCGTATTTCCGGTCAGGAAGGGGAATTCCAATGGCTTCAAAGCAAATTAAAATGCCCAGTAGCCAACATCTATCCATTGTCCAGGTCATTTCCAACTATCCCAATGCACAGCCTGTACCCTCCATCAAAGGTGGAACGGAAAAGGTCGTGTATGAATTAACGGAGGAACTGGTAAGACGAGGACATCATGTAACTTTATTTGCCGCCCGCGGGAGCAGGAGCAGTGCGCGGCTAATTCCCTATCCCAAGGGATTGAAGCACCATCAGATTCCGCAGTATGTACTTCGGCATATGCCGGCCGGTACACAGATTATTCATGATCATACCTTTCGCTCCGCTCTGAGGCGCAGGAAGCTGCCTTGTCCGTCATTATGCACAGTTCATCTTCCTGTGAAGAAACACGGTAAAAACCCGGTGTATGTCAGTAAGCGGGCACGCCAGCTCATGGGTGGGGGAAAAGGATATTATGTCTATAACGGCATCAACATGCATGAATACGAGTTCAGTAGCGAGAAGCATGGCTATTTGCTGTTCATGGGCAGGATTATTCGAAATAAAGGGGTATTGCAAGCCATTCAGGTGGCAGAACAAACCGGAAAAAGACTGCTTATAGCGGGTCCGATCAAGGCACCTGTATTTTTTCGCCAGGAGATTCAAAAGCGAATTCAGCGCAATCCGAAAATCAGCTATGTAGGAGCAGTTGGAGGACAACGAAAGCAGCAGTTGCTCAAGCATGCGGAATGTTTGCTGTTTCCGACACTATGGGAAGAGCCTTTCGGACTTATAATGGTGGAGGCGATGGCTTGTGGAACACCGGTTCTGGCTTTACCCAACGGTTCTGTTCCCGAGGTGCTTTCAGGCTTTCCCCAGCTTATATGCAAATCCGTTAGCCAAATGGCGAAAAAGGTACAGCAAAAAAACTACCCGTCACCAGCCAAGCTTCGCCAATATGTCACGCAAAGATTTACAAACCGGCAGATGACCGATAAATATGTGAGACTTTACCGTAAAATGATTCAGCGGCAAGAACAGGGAAAGAGAGCGCCCAAAGTCTGAACCACTCCTTAACATGGCTGCATGAGCTTCCAGGCTCTCCCGTACGGCGGCAACTCAGACAAGCATATTTATCTGTCCAGGTTAGAGATGCAACTTGGCAAAATTGAATATGATAAAAAAATCGCCTCCAGAGCAAGTTTTTTCTTCTTGCTCTGGAGGCGATTTTTTGGTGTGCTTCGCACAAGTCATCGTGAGGCTTGGGTTTTATTTATATCCTGTCAGGACTCGGGTTTATAGAAGGCGTTTACCAAGCTTTCTCCCAGCCGAACCTCGATCAGCTCCACGGGCCTCTCCAGATCGGCCCGGATCGTGTGATGCGTATCGACCGGGATACGAAAAACCGAACCGCTTGCCGCCATAAAGCGTTCTCCGTTCAGCATGATCTCCCCCCGGCCGGAAACGATCGTCCACACTTTAAGTCCACTGCCGTGAGAACGGCCGTTCAAACAATGATCTGGCAGCACCGTCAGGCGTGCGACTAAAATATCGCCTAAACTTCGATGCTCAAATTCGTCCAGCACCCGGTAGCTGCCCCAGGAGGCTTCACCATGCATAGGGTATGGCTGAACTGTCTTCAGCTTCTCCTTGATCGAGTGGGCATGGCTTTTGGCAGCAACAAGGATGCCGTCTGGACTGGCAGCAGCAATAATATCCTCCACGCCAATCACATGGAACGGATAAGGCAGCTCATTGACGATATGCGTGCCATGAGCGGATTCGCTAATCTGTCCGCGCCCGATCACTCGGCTGTCAAGCTGCTCGGTTAATGTCTGCCAGTTGCCGATGTCGCGCCATTCACCCTCGTAGGGCAGGACGACAGCGCGTTCGGCACGCTCCGCAACCTCCTCGTCAAAGCTGCGAACAGGAAGGCTGTCATACATTGCACATAATGCCTTGTCGTTCAGCGGCAAACCACTGCGTTTCATGCAGGCCAGCATATATCGCAGCTTAAAAGCATAAATGCCACAGTTCCAGAGCGCACCTTGGCTGATCAGCTGCTGTGCCCGCGTGCGATCCGGTTTTTCTGTGAAGCGGGCAACGGACGCATAGGAGGCTTTTCCCTCCTTTCCTGTTTGCTGTCCCGGAACGATATAGCCGTACTGGTCAGAGGGATGCTTAGGTCTTGTCCCAAGCATGGCCAGATCGGCTCCACTATCCAGCAACAGATCGGAGAGTTCCGCTACACGATGAAAAAAATCCGCGCCGGCAAACATATCCGCCGGCGCGATACAAACAATTTCGTCCAGCCCCGCGCCCTTGACCTGAAAATGGACGGCAGCCAGCGCAGCAGCGGTGAAGGTCCCCCGTTTGGCAGGTTCGCCAAGAACGGGCAGACGACCTTCTGTATGGCGCAAGACCAGATTTACCTGACTCCGGTGAGTCAGCAGCAGGGCAGAGGAATCCAGTCCGGCTGCTGCAAGCTGCCGGCACACCCGGCCGAGCATAGATTCCTTTTGCCCGTCAGGAGCAGGCAGCAGCCTGAGAAACAGCTTTGAGCGGATATCGTTGGACAACGGCCACAGCCGTTTTCCAGACCCGCCGCATAACAATACGAGTTGCACAGACGCTTCCTCCTTCGATACAGCTCTATGTCAGAGCGTATCATTTTACGGAATTTTCTTGATGTCAAACGATTTTACAATGCTTTGAGCTTGGTTATTGGAGCTCGCTGATACACCTTGCGTTGATGGAAGGATAAAGAACGATGGTTTTTAGCCAAGCTATCTAATTTTTTTTGCGACAGAGATGAAGCCCGGCTATGAAGCGCTTTATTAAGGGACTTGCGTAAAATCATCCGGGCAGGCTGCTTGCTGTACAGATAGTTGGCATAGGTCTCATACTCGGAGAAACCAAACTGTTTCTTCCGGTTTATGCTTTGGATAATCGCATGAAACCAGGGTTTTCCATGGCGGGTTTCTATAACCTGCTTAAGCCGGGTAAGCTGTGCTTTCTCAAACAGCATATAGTGAGTTACAAAGGACTTGGGCGAGGGAGCTTTTACCCCCATCAGCTTGTGGTAGGTGCGGAAATACTCGGGCTGACTCCAGCTCCGATAATAAAATATCGTTTTGCCATTCTTTCGAAACACATGGGGACGAATCAAAATCGTATCCGCATCAATGACGAGAAAGAAAGGCGCTTTGCTAATTTTATCACCGTTCATTTTGAGCAATTGCTGATACAGCCAGCCAGAGCGGTCCCAGCGCGCTGTACCGTAACGAATGTGTTTTTTAGTGATAGGTAGCACCGTCTTTTCATCGATAAATGTACATTTCTTGTTTGCACATAGCCGGCGAATGCGATCGCTTTTCGGTGAAACGATATAAATCGTCCCGATTCGGTGCTGCACGTAACGGCGCAGACTGTCAATCACTAGCGGCAATGTGCCCATATCTTTATCAATTGCAGGAATCAGAACATCCATTATAAGAGATTCCTTCTGTGATCCATCCGATTGCGCTGACAAAGTTATTCACTCCCTATACATGGAAATGTACGTGCCCGTATCTTACATTATCGTATGCCTGGACAGGCAATTTCGACCGGGCAAGGCCAGTTGAATATTTCTAAGCAGGTGGGCTAATGCAGCTTTCGGATGGGGAGTTGGCATCATATGATGAATTGATCTATATAACAGGAGCGTTCTGCCTTTGAAAGAGAGAGGAGAAGGGGAAATGAAAACTTCACGAGCACATGCTATTCGTAGCAAGTGGCGTAAAACCCAAGTACTGCTCCGGCATCAGGGCATCAAGCCTTTTATACCGGAGACCCGAAAATATAACAAAGTCAGTTTGACGTCCATGCTGGAGAAGTACAAGATGGTCTATGTAAAACCTGATTCAGGTACATTCGGTAAAGGTGTAATGAGGGCAGAGCAGGATGAAAGCCAGCGTTTTGCCTATCAATACGGGGAAAAGCGCTGGGAGTTCAAAAACGTAGAGGCACTGTATAAGAGTATATCGAAGCAAGTGGGGGATCAAAGCTATCTCATTCAAAAGGGAGTTCATTTGCTGCGTCACCAGAAGCGTTATTCTGATATCCGGGTCATGGTGCAGCGCAATGCCAAAGGGACATGGGAAGCTACCGGAATTATTGGCCGGCTCGGTCATCCTCGTAAAATCGTAACCAATTATCATAACGGCGGCAAGCCGATGGCATTGGAGGAGTTGCTAAAATCCCATTTATCCCCAAGCAAGCAGGCCGAACTGATCAAGAAACTGAACACGCTGGGCATTACCATAGCCACACAACTGCAAAAAACATATCCGAATTTTCGGCAAATTGGAGTGGATATCGGATTGGATCGGAGCTTTACCCCATGGATTCTTGAGGTGAATACGAAACCTGATCCGTTTATTTTTAATCAGCTAAAAGATAAGTCGATGTACCGTAAAGTACTAAGATATTGGCGGCTGGCTAATGAAAAAAGGAAAATGACAGCTCCGGACAAAAGTATAAATAAAGACAAAGATAAAAGTAAAGTTAAAGTCCCCAAAAAAGCAAAAAATTCATAAGTCAGGAAACCAAAGGATGAATGCTGTATAGATTCATCCTTTTGATTTGTCCTGTTAGACTGACCGGCAAAACCCTGCCTTCTCGAATTGTATGTAATAAAAAAAGTAAAAGTTGGAAAAACTACGTGAAAACAATCAGAACTGAGGTCTTTGTATATGGAATTATTGGAAACGATGTTAAGATCAATATCTGCATTTACCCTCATGATGCTTATAGCACGTATATTGGGTAAATCGACAATTGCACAATTGACCTACCATGATTTTGTAGCTGTCATTACATTGGGGTCCATTACTGCAAATCTTGCCTTTAATAACACAATAAGTATAAAGATTTTAGTGACATCTTTGCTTACATTTACTGGGATTGCTTGCTTGCTGATGTTTCTTTCCATGAAGAACCAGAAACTGCGAAATTGGTTTTCGGGAAAACCAACCGTGTTAATTCAGGAAGGAAAAATTATGGAGAGCAATATGAGAAAACTTAGAATTACACTGGATACTCTGAATCAGGAGCTAAGAGGAAAAAATATTTTTAATATTCAAGATGTTCAGTATGCCGTACTTGAACTGAATGGAAGCATCTCCGTATTGCCCAAGCCGGAGAGTCAGCCTGCAACCAGAAAGGATTTGCATTTGAACAACCAATCTGAGCCGGCTTTTCCTATTGAATTGATTATGGACGGAGACATCATTGAAGCAAATTTGAAGGAGAATCACATAACAAAAGAGTGGTTGCACTCACAAATCAAAAAGAAGGGGCTATCTATTGAAAATATAAATTATGCTGTAATCAGTTCTAATGGAAATATATATTTCGATGAGTATAAGGATCAAATCAAGCATCCTGTTGATAAAGAATGATGCATTTGATTTTATTTACATTAAAGGTGTATAATAGATTTGTCAAAATAAGTAAATATAGACATATGGAATGATTTTAAGGAGGAATGAGCTATGAAATCATTTAAGTATGCACTGGAGAAAAAGGAGCCAAGAACAGGACCGGGTGGAATTACCCGCGGTGCTTCGGTTCGTGATTTTCCGGTATCGGAGGGATTAGCGGGTGTTTCCATGCGTCTGGAGCCGGGGGGGATGCGTGAGCTTCACTGGCATGCTAACGCGGCTGAATGGGCTTATGTGGTTAGCGGCTCCTGCCGAACAACGGTTATCCATCCAGACGGATCTTCATATGTCGATATTTTTAATCCTGGTGATGTGTGGTATTTCCCTCGGGGCTATGGCCATTCCATCCAGGGTCTGGGTCCAGGAGAGTGTCATTTTATACTTATTTTTGATAATGGAGATTTTTCAGAGGACCACACCTTCAGTATAACGGATTTCATCGCTCAGACTCCTAAAGAGGTCGTCATGCAGAATTTGGGGCTTGCAGCCGACGAACTGGCTCTTTTGCCGGATAAGGAAGCCTATTTCGCCAAAGGACCGGTACCTTCCAACGAATCTTCTGATGCATTTGCTCGCACTTCTTCCGAGCTGATCGCCAAGCATCGCTATCCATTATTGGCCAAGCAGCCGAGACTGGCACCAGGCGGAGGGACACAGCGGACAGTTACGGTAGAAGATTTTCCGATTTCCACGACGATGGCAGGCTCTGTGATTGAACTGGAACCGGGCGGACTGAGAGAAATGCACTGGCATCCCAATGCCGACGAATGGCAATATTATTTGGATGGCAACGCTGAAATGACTGTTTTTCTTGCTGAAGGAAATGCAGTGACAGAACAGTTTGAAGCTGGGGATGTTGGGTATGTACCGATGGGAGCCGGGCATTATATCAAAAATACCGGACCAGACGTATGTCGTATTTTAATCGGGTTTAACAGTGGACATTACGAAGCTATTGATCTGAGCGAGTGGCTAGCCGGGAACCCTGTTGATGTATTGGCAACCAATCTGAGTCTTCCTCGGGAAATAGCAAAAAGACTGCCTCATAAATCGATCTTCATTGCTCCAAAATCCAAGTCATAATACAACGGAATTATAACATTACGAAGCAGCCCGCTTTTCACTCCCGTCCGAATGGGTAGCTGAAAGCGGGTTATTATTCGTGGCTTCTTTTCGGTTGATCAATTGGCACCCTGTGCTATCCTTATACGAAAGAATAAATAAAATTGTATTTGCTGATTGCCCGGGCGTTAATGGCCTCACCCAAGCTGTTGATTCTGGACGAGGCGTGTAACGGGCTGGACTTCTTTTCCCGGGAATCATTATTGAATAGCATCCATCAGCTGTCCGAATCGCCAGGTTCACCGAATTTATTGTACGTTACACACCATATCGAAGAAATTTTACCGATGTACACGCATACGATTCTGATTCGCCGGGGGACTGTTTTTGCCAAAGGTAAAACCAGAGAGATTCTTAGCAGTGATACGCTAAGCGATTTCTTTGAAACACCTGTGCATGTAGAATGGAGACAGGATCGCGCATGGCTCTCTATGGGATAGAGAGCCTTTTTTCAGGCTATTGTGCTACGGCCATGATCAGAACGGGCAAAATCAGAAATGAAGCAATTGTGCTCCACAGGATGCAGGTGGAGACGAGTTTGGGCGAGGCGTTGAATTTTTCGGCCAATATGACTGCATTCACTGCAACTGGCATGGAGGCCAGAATGAAGAGAACCGAGAACAAAAGGCCTGATATTCCAAGCATCAGCAAGGCAAGACAGGCTGCAAGCGGAGAGAGCAGCAGCCTGATAGCCAGGCCTGCATAGCTGGCTTTTTGAATAGAGGGCTCCAGTTTGAATATTTTTACATAAGCCATTTGAGTACCAAGGATCGCCAACACGACGGGCGAATAGGCCGCAGCAATCATTGAGACGCCTGATTGAATGCCAGCGGGCAAATGCCACTCCAGCAGCCGAAGTCCCAGAGCGAGCAGCGCTGCATAGATTGCAGGAAGTGAGAATACCGACTTAACGGCGCTTTGAACGGAAAATTCAGAGCGGGCTGCAAAATAAACTCCAATGGTATTGACCAGTATCATCTGAATGACAACATAGACAGAGGCTTTATCCAATCCAAGCTGGCCAAAGGCCAATAAAATAAGCGGCAGCCCATAATTCGCACTATTGGTTAATGTGGAGATTAAGGTAAGCCCGGCTGTTTCGGGGGTGCTGAGGTTAAATATTTTCCCCGCCAATTGGGCGATCCCCCATAGCAGCAGCAGATTCAATATCGAAAAGGCGGCTGTCTGCGCTACATCATGCAGGGATAGCTGTGCTTTGAGCAGTGTGTCGAGAATCATCGCAGGACTCAAAAAGTATAAGTATAGCGTCGATAGCGGTTTGGTTTCCAGCTTCATGAACTTGCCGAGCAAAAACCCGGCGATAACCGGAATGGACAGCGGAACGATAACGGATAGCAGCGTCGATAGTACGATTTGAATCATGAGAATCCCCATCCTTTTTCTGTAATGACCTTTTCATTATAAGACGCGTTTTTTTAACTCGTCCAAGATAAAAAGATGATTAAGGTCATAGGTATACACTATGAAGCTACATAATATTAACTTCATAATCATTGAAAAAAGATAACACATGAGGAGAAGTCAAAGAGTGAAGATGCGTACAGGCAAATTCAACAAGATATATGCCATGCAATTGGCTACCCTATTTTTAGGCTTTATCATTTTCGGGTTTTCGGAAAACATTAAAGGACCGGCAATCCCACGCATACAATATGATTTTATGCTGAATGAATCTCAGCTCGGCACCTTATTGTCCCTGAACGCCCTTGGTTATTTGATTGCTTGCTCGTTTACGGCCTATTTAACCAGAAAATGGGGAATTAAGCTGGTAACGATTACAGCACTTGCGGCAATGGCTGTCTCAGGAATATTCATTTTCTTTTCGCGCTACTTTCCGATGTTTTCAGCTTCCTACTTTCTGATGTACATCGGAAACGGGATGTTGGAGATCGGACTGGCCATTCTTGGCGCGCGTATCTTTGTGAAAAATACAGGAACGATGATGAATTTGGCTCATGGTTTCTACGGCCTTAGCTCGACGGTCGCCCCGCTCATCGCGACAGGTCTGATGGAAGTTACGGTCAATGGTTATACACTGGACTGGCGCGGAATGTATCTCATTATGCTTTTACTGTCCATATTGCCGATCATTTTTGCGTTGTTCAGCACTTTTCCAGGGGATGATATTCAGTATGAGGAGCGTGTTCCTTTAAAAGTCTTGCTGGCAGACCCGGTTCTATGGTTCATGGTCTTCATTCTTTCTTTTGGTGTCGTATCGGAATTGGCCGTCGGCGGCTGGCTTGTCAATTTTTTAGAAAAGGCTTACAACTGGGACTCGATTACGGCTTCAGGGATACTATCTGCCTTTTTTCTATGCTTTACGCTTGCCCGGCTTTTGCTAGGCCCGTTAACGGATAAAATCGGGTTTACATTATCGTTAATCCTCTTTTCCGGATTTTCAGCCGTCTGTACGTTTGCCGCAATTTTGGGCGGAGAACGGCTTGTCTTTTTATTTGCTGCAGCTGGTGTAGGTATTGCAATGATCTATCCGACGGTGATGGCTTTTATAGCCAGAAGATACCCGAAGGAAAGTGACACGGCTATTACAATTACAGTAACACTTATGGGATTAGGCAGCGTGATCGGCAATTATCTGATCGGGGGAGTAATCGAAATCGTCAAGAGCCTTTTCGGTGAAAATTCACAGGTTGGGCTGCTTCGCGGGCTTCAGGCTGGATACGGAATTATAGGTTTATGTGCGGCGTTGTGCGCCGTTACCGGTATTATCTTATATATTTATTTGTTCAAGCGCAAAGAAATCATCTAGACAACAATAGTAACATAAAAACAGCGGCGTACGAAGACTTTATTTTTCAAGTCCTAATACGCCGCTGCCTCATTTTTAGCGTCATTCTAATACTTTATTTTCCGAAGACGCTTTGGTCCGGCACTCATCCGAGCAATAGTGCTGATGCTGTTCTTCGCAGTCTGGACATACGATATGCTGGAGATTGCACACTGGACAGTTGATATAATAATCGTTTGGTGTATCGCAATGAAAACACTTGCCGACAACAACGTCTTCATCAGTATGGTTGATTGGAACCGAGATGCGTTCGTCAAACACATAGCATTTACCGTCAAACAAACGTCCTTGCACTTCCGGGTCCTGGCCGTAGGTCACAATGCCGCCATCGAGCTGGGCTACATCGTGAAAACCTTCTTTGATCAGAAGACCGGACAGCTTCTCGCAACGAATCCCTCCGGTGCAGTACGTCAGGATTTTCTTGTCCTTAAACTGATTCATATTGTCGCGAATCCACTGCGGAAATTCACGGAACGACTCGACTTCCGGGCGAATGGCTCCACGGAAATGACCGATGTCATATTCATAGTCGTTGCGACCGTCCAGTATAACTACATCTTCAGCTTGAAGCTGCTCGTAAAATTCCTTTGGTGATAAACGCTTGCCGCTAATGACATTCGGGTCCAGTTCATCCTCCAAACGCAGCGTAACAAGCTCCTGACGATGGCGTACAAATATTTTTTTGAACGCATGACCGTCATACTCATCTATTTTAAAAACGATATCGTGAAATTTCGGATTGGAACGCAAATCACGCATGTATTGCTCCGTTTGCTCTACTGTGCCAGACAAAGTTCCGTTAATACCTTCGGCGGCGATCAGGATTCTTCCCTTGATGCCTAGTTCCTTACAGTAAGCCAGGTGCTCGGCCGTAAAGGTGGCAGGGTCTTCAATATTAACATATTGGTAAAACAACAAAATTCGATAAGCCTGTTCACACATGTAAAATCACCCTCTGATTCAAGTCAAAGTTTTTTTAGAACTTATTAAATGTATCACATTCTTTAAGTTAGTCAACATAAATGTATAAAAAGTGGAATTGTAAAAGATGGAGAGGATTCAAACGACAAAAGTAAAGGTTTACATTATAATAGTATCGTACTGATGATGTGAACTTTTTCCACAAGGTGAAAGGGTGAATCGAGATGCAACATCATATAATAGCGCATACACCCCCTATGGGGTGGAATAGCTGGGATTGCTATGGTGCAGCGGTACGGGAAGAGGAAGTACGGGGAAATGCTCAATATATGGCAGAGCATCTGAAGAAATACGGCTGGGAATATGTGGTGGTGGATATTCAGTGGTACGAATCGGGGGCAGTATCTTCGCAGTATCGTCCGTTTGTTCCGTTGGAGATGGATTCGTTTTCACGTCTTATTCCTGCGGTCAATCGTTTTCCGTCTGCCGCAGGCGGACACGGTTTTCAAGCACTGGCGGAATATGTGCATAGTCTCGGCTTAAAATTCGGCATCCATATCATGAGAGGGATTCCCCGGCAAGCGGTGCATCAGGATACGCCGATTCTTGGAACGAAGGCAACCGCCAGACAAATTGCTCATCCCAACTCCATTTGTCCTTGGAATACAGATATGTATGGAGTAGATGCCTCCAAAGAAGGCGCGCAGGAGTACTACAACTCTTTGTTTGAACTGTATGCGGAATGGGGTGTCGATTTTGTCAAAGTCGATGATATTGCAGCGTCCCGTCTCTATAGTATTCATTTGGCAGAAATTGAATTCATTCGCCGGGCTATTGCCAGGTGCGGACGCCCAATGGTATTGAGCCTGTCTCCCGGTCCTGCACCGCTGGAGTATGCATCAGAGCTCATGGCTAATGCTAATATGTGGCGTATGACTGACGATTTTTGGGATGTGTGGCCTTTATTATACGGGATGTTTGAGCGCTGTGAGAAATGGGCCGAACATGTGGGTCCGGGCCACTGGCCGGATTGCGACATGCTACCGCTGGGTCATCTGGGTATCCGTTCGGTAGATTCGGTAGAGTCCGGCAGCCATGATCGCTGGACACGCTTCACAAAAGATGAGCAGCTGACCATGATGACCTTGTGGTGCATTTTCCGTTCTCCGCTGATGTTTGGGGGAGAAATGCGGGATAATAATGCATGGACGCTATCTCTGCTGACGAATGAAGAAGTGCTGGCTGTCCACCGCAAGGGTCTGGATGCACGGCAGGTTTATAGACAGGCTGGTCATATCGTCTGGGCTTCGCATAACGAGGAAGGTCATGTATATGCGGCTTTGTTTAATGCTGGAGATGAAGCCTCAAAGGTTAGGGTATCCCTAAAAGAGCTTGGTATTGAAGGTTGGAATAGTTCTAGAGACCTATGGAAGCGTATGGATTTAGACACTTTGGATCAAGAATTATCCGCAGATTTACCTCCTCATGGTGCGGCCTTATTTAGTTTAAAATCAGAGGAGTTGACAAAATCCTGATTATTTTATGTAGCATAGGCTACAATTCGTATCTAACAAATCACACTGATCGTAATTCGATGGAGGCTTTTACGATAGGGTGATTTTTTTGTTGCGGGGAAGGGAATGCATTTTAAGGATATTTTACGAATTCGACATTATTCTTGGGAATTCGACATTTGGAACATGTTAATTTTATGTAGTACCTATTGCTATACCCATATTCCCGCGCGATCAGACTCGCGAAAGGAGTCTCATAATGAAACTAAAACAAAGCCGCAATAATGAACTAGAAGAGCCCAGGCCTTCCAGACAACAAATACTATGTATCGGTGGTGCTAATCTTGACCGTAAAATTATGATTGAAGGCACATTTCAGCTTCATACTTCCAACCCGGGCAGTACCAGGAAACAATCCTGCGGCGGGGTGGCTCGCAATGTTGCCGAAAATTTAGGGAGACTAAGCCAGCAGGTCAGCCTGTTAACCGCAGTTGGGGATGATGCCGAAGGTGAATTTATTGTCGAACAGTCTAAACTTTATATGAAATTGATTCCTCTGCAAGTCCAGGGAGAAGCGTCAACCGGAATTTATACGGCTTTGCTGGACGAGCGTGGTGAGCTGATTATAGCGACAGCAGAAATGGAAATTTATGACCAGATTTGTCCTTCAACCATCCTTGAAAACATTCCCTTAATCACTTTATCACGATTGGTGCTGTTGGATACGAATTTCTCGAAGAACGTAATTGCATCCATCATACGGCTATGTCATGAACAACAAATCCCACTTGTCGTTTCTTCAGTATCAGCCTCGAAAATGAGAAGACTCCCTCGGAATTTAAATGGCGTAGGCTGGCTGGTATGCAACCAGTTGGAAGCCCAATCCTATTTGGGAATAGAAATAGTGAATGATCAGCAATTGCTGGAGGCAACCCGGGTTTTTCATCATTTGGGGGTTCAAAATGTGATTGTTATACGGGAAGCTGACCGTATTTTCTTTGCTTCGCAGGATGGGTCTTTTGGACATATTTCCATGCACCCGGTTCAGGAGGTTATTGATGTTACGGGTGCACATGATGCTTTTATTGCCGGGATGATATATGGAATCATCCAAGGATACCTTATGGAGCAAGTATGTCAATTCGGAATCAGCTGTGTCGCTTTGACCATACAGACAGATCGGACGGTTTCAGATACAATTTCTCTAACAAAGCTTCATGCTAAGTTTAAGGAGCTATACGGTATAGAACCACAAAGGTTTGTGTTTTTTAAGGGTATGTATTTTAGGGGGAAAGATACATAAATAAAGAAAAGACAACAGTATGATTTGGAGGAGGCCGCCTGATGAACAGTGTAAAATACGCTATCGTTTTTTTGCCGCTGTTCCTCCTTTATTTGGTTTTAAAGGGAGGATCTCTGGTAGCAGGTTTGCTTTATCGATTGGTCCATCCAATGCTGTCCTTGCGTCAAAGGCCGGATGACCGTATGCTTGCTGTGCAGCATGCCAAGCGTATTATTGTGATCGGTTCGCCGGGAAGCGGCAAAACTTCGTTGGCCAAACGTCTTTCCAAGCAGGCATGTTTGCCGTATATTTCGTTGGATGATTTCTATTGGGGACCGGAGTGGAAGCGAAGTACGGACCAGCAATTTCTGGGACAGTTGGGCGAAGTGCTCGAAAAGGAAGAATGGATCATCGAAGGGAATTATCATGATCATTATTTTGCTGAGCGGCTCCAACGCTCTGATGCGATCATCGTGATGGATGTCAGTACGATTGAAGCGGTGACAGGAGTAATGATACGTTCGCTTAATCGCTTTTTATTTTCCAGGGAGCTGCCCAAAGGAGCAGAGGAGGAAAACGTCCGGATTTGGGATATGTCGCCCCGCTTTGTCCGCTTTGTTATCGGTTTTCGAAGGCGTACCCGCCCTAAAATCTGGCCGCTTGTCACGAAATACGGCAATCAGAAAAATTTAATTATTTTGAAATCAAAATATCACTCATATTTCTAGATGAACTCCTGCTAGACCAAGGATCAAAGGTTCAATACTCGCTGTACAGAGAAGAAACTTATGGACTGAAAGGTTTCTCGCCCCGAATGAACGTTTCCCTGGTAGCGGACTATGAAAAACCGTTACCGGTTAGATGCCGTTATCTGATGAAGGACCGACGGTAAAACATCTCTTTTAACGTAGAGCCCCATAAAAACGTAAGAATTAAGAACAGAACTAGCTGCTTTATATTGCAGCTAGTTCTATTTTTGTTAAATGCTTTTTGTGTAGAAAGTAATGTCGGATGGTCTATTCGCTATATCCATTTTCAAATAAATTTACGTCGCCTGGTGACTCGCTATGATAAATTAGCTGTACATTCAAGGCGTTTTTGGTCTTGACATCCATTATGGTGTGGCTTGCTTGAGTTTGAAGACACGCCCTAGTAAAGAAGTTTTATATTTTTCTCGGGCCAGTCTTTCATCCGCAGTACGGTATTGGAGAAACTGGAATAACCATTGCCGATGAAATAATCACACTGAAGAGCAAGAAGAGTATCCTTAATGATGTCAGAGGTATCCTGAATTAGTTCGATTCCTTTATGTCTCTGATTTGGAAAATTAGAACGGTTTGGGTGAACTTTTCCTCTAAAAAATTGTTTTTTACTGTCGCTGACAATTAAAGTGTCATACTTATCATATATTTTTTTGAATTGTCGAACGAGTTTTTCGTGGTCTGTGACAAGGAAGATATGGCGGCATTCGAAATTGTGCATAAAATTCCAGATTGTTGGATGATAAAGTTCATTAAGATCATAAATCTGGCCTATTTCGTTTACGATGCTATTGGAGCGAATGTGGACTCCTAAAATTGGCTTTTCATCTCGAAAGCTGGGATTAGTATAAATAAATTTTTTGACCATTTCCTTGATTCTGGGATGGACTTTAATGTACTTATCGAAAAGATACCGATATAGCTGATGAGGAGTTTTTCCATATAAAGGATGACGAGACGGTATCCCTGTTGCAATGACGCTGATATGGTAATACACATCACTAACGAGCACATTAGCATCTGAGGAAATCATATCCTGTAAATCACGATGTTCCCATTTCAGTTTATCTGGGTCTTCTATAAATAAATTATGAGTGCCCCAGATTGACGGATAATACGTATAATCGGAGCGAACGAGGGATTGTGGAGAAATATCATTAATGGGCTCAAAGAACAGCTCGAAAGAATTATTGGTTATCGATTCAGAATAAAGACTTTCTATCCCCCAATAGACTACCGGAGTTCTGTTGGCGATTTCGGAGAGCAAGAGTTGGCCGATAATATGATCCACATCAGCCCAGATGCTGTAACCCCAAGGTTTGATTAAAAGATAACGGTCGCCATTCATTTTGAAGGATCACCCCTGTATAGACTAGGATATTGCAGCCGATGCTGATTGGCCCTGTACTCCTTTGTAGCCCACTCTGCCGCTGCTCTTTTACGAGTAATTTTTTTGTCCTGTTTAAGAGTTCGATAAAATAGCTTGATGTGGCTTTCAGGCCAATCTCTTAACCTGTTCACAAAGAAAGAGACATTAGAATAGCCATTACCTATAAAATAATCACATTTGGTGGCCAAGTAGGTATCTTTGATAATTTCAATTCCTTTCCTTCTTTTCTCTATATAGTTTTGCAGATGAGGGGCCTCGTTCGCTGAATAACTGGATGCTCTGGTACATTCGGTGTAGGCAATAATAGGACCGTAACGCTTGGTAAAGTTGTGGATGACATCCTCACTGTCCGTGATTAAGAACAGACGGGCTATGTCGCCTTTCTTCAAAGTTTCACGAATTTCCTTATCATATTGTCTGTTCAACTGCTTCAGATTCTCTACCTCACGCACTTTGTCACTGGCTCGGATATGCACGCCTAACAGGGGATGATGATCTGCTAGATGTGCATGATAAAACTCTTCAATCTCTGCTTCAATGTCCGGCTTAAGCCGTAAATATTTACGGATCAGCTGTCTGTATATTTGTACGGCAGTCAAGCCGTAAGCCCAATGGCCTTTTGGAATGTAACTTAGCAGGGGCTTTGAGTAAAAATGCACATCACTCACGGCAACATCCGCCTTGCTGGCCATCAGCTCCCCGATTCCTCGGTGTAGCCTGGCCGTTTTATCCAGGTCCTCCACTAAAGCATTACTTGCATTCCAGATGGGAGGGAAAAAGCTGTAATCTGGCTGTAAGAGGTCATGGATGCTGTAATTGGAAACCGGTTCATAATACAACTCAAAGGCATTGGTATTAAGGGATTCGCTGTAAAGACTGTGTGGGCTCCAATAAACTACCGGGATACGGCCCGTTAATTCAGCTACAAGCAGCTGTCCAGTTAAATGGTCCATATCGGACCAGAAACCCCACCCCCAGGTTTTTATCAGTAAAAAACGCGGCCGGGTCATGGAATGTACACCTCCTGTCTGCACTTTTTGCCTCCTAACGGCCTTTAAAACGATTCCATATCCGGGACAACTCTAATTGCATCTGTCTGGCTTTTCCCACAAATTCATTTTGGGGATAGACAATCGTTTTCACTTCGTTGAATTTCGCAATGTCAGAAGTTTCGGAAACCCAGTACATTAACTTAAAATTTGTATTGGGCCAGTCCTTAAGATAAGTCACGCCATGAGATATTTCAGAGTGACCGTCTCCGAGAAAGAAGCTGCAATTTGCTGCAATATAGGCTTCCAAGATGGCATCAATACCATTTTGCCGGCGATGCATGTGAGTCTCAAGATAGGGGACCAATTCATCATCATCCTGCCGAGGAGCATCGGTATGAACAAGCATCGTGCCATACAACTGCTTATATTCCTCAATGATTTTGGTTGAATCCGTCATGAGAAATAGCTTTTTAATGCTGTATTTCCCCAGCATGAACTGGATCTCCTTATGATAAATCTTATTTGAGGTCATATCCCTGCCGACCTTGTGAATGCGGTAAGGCTGATGGAGTAAAAGAGTATCATTGGTATTCCGAAATGGTTTATATTTTATTTTGAACTTACTATTGTAGGAGCTGTAACTGAAACGACTTGTAATTTCATCCAAGGCAACTTCCCCACGGACATGTAAGGCCAGCGTCGGGCCTTCATGGAGAGAATGGGTGTAAAAAAACTGAGAGATTTTGCGAGTGATGTCAGGTTTCAGTTTTAAATACTTTTTGATCAGATAACGGTACATCTGTCTGGCTTCCATGCCATATAAAGGGTGCTGTTCACCTATAAGTTCCTGCACTGGCATTTTATTGGGGTATAGATCACAGACTACAACATCTGCCTCGCTTTCCAGTATTTCTCCAATGCTTCTATCCGTGAAGCTTGCCAGTCCCGGATCAGGGATAAGCAAATTTTCATAGTTCCAAACACTAGGGAAAAAGCTGTATTCCGGCTTCATAAGATCTTCGATTGTGTAATCCGACACGGGTTCAAAGTACATATTAAACGCATTATTATAAATTTTACCGTTATAGAAGCTGCTGCTGCCCCAGTGTACAACAGGGACCCGGTTACTCAAATCAGCGACAACGATATAATTTAGCAATTGCCGAATATCCATCAAAATACTATGACTGTACCCTTTAATGAGTAAAAAACGCAATGTCTTGTCACCTCCAAAATTCGATTAGAAGAGGAGCTTAAGTCCGATCCCCATAGATTGTACCTTTAAGTTGTTGGACGACAGCCTTTATTTCTTGTGCCTTATCTTTAGGACAAACTAGAATAACATCGCCGGTTTTAATAATAATCAAATTCGAAAGTCCGATTGTGGTGATGAGCGTGTGATCATTACTAAATATGATGGAATCGCGGGTATCTATTCCATGAAAAGAAGCATGAACTGCATTGTTAGCTTCATCCAATCCTAAAACCTTTTCAAGGGCATCCAGGCTTCCAATGTCATTCCAATCGAATCGACCTTTGATGCTCCTAAGCTGTTTTCCACTTTTCTCTAAGACCCCGTTATCGAAGGATAGGTCAGGAAGGCCGCTATATGCTTGCTTTAATTTATTGGGATAATTGGGGGTGTCGTATTCTTCCAGTGCAGATGAGAGCATGGAGAAATGTTCGGGAAGATGCTGATTAATTTCTTCAGTAAAGCTGTCCAGTGTACCAGCTACCATTCCGCTGTTCCAGAGATAGTGTCCTGACTCCACATAGGTTTGTGCAGTAGCCAAATCCGGCTTTTCCTTGAATTCAAGAACATTGAAGCTGTGTATTGCGTCGGCTGAATCAGCAGGGGTGATCTTGATATAGCCATAACCGGTGGAGGGGTAGGTAGGATTAACACCAATGATGACCAGACCTGCTTCTTTTTCTGCTTCAGTATATGCTTGACGGATTGAGCGAAGATATTCTTCCTTATTGAGAACAAAGCTATCTGCCGGTACGAAGCAGACATTACCGTTCCCAAAGCGGTGTTTTAACCATAGAGCTGCATAAGAAATACATGCAGCTGTATTTTTGCGGATAGGCTCAAGTAAAATATTTTCTGGCGGAATCAGATTTTTGAACACATTTTTGGTCATTTCGGAATATTTTGAATTTGTAATGACAAAGAAACGTTCAGGAGGAACAAGTTCAATGATACGTTCAAAGGTTTGCTCCAGCATCGTGCGGTTTCCATCAATACATAAAAATTGCTTCGGTTTGTTTTCTCTGGAGAGCGGCCAGAGACGCAATCCAGCACCACCGGCCATAATGACAGCATAGTAGTTCATATAATCACCCTTGTTTTTTTGAAAATCGAGAAACAGAAACTAAGTGTTTTTCTTTACATATTCAAGGTAGTATTGATAAGCATTACGCAGACCTTCTTCAAACTGCATTTTGGCCTTCCAGCCCAGTCTTTCTATTTTGCTGACATCAAGCAGCTTGCGCGGCGTTCCATCCAGATTGCTTTTATTAAAAATCAGCTTTCCTTCATACCCGACGATGTCCTTTATCATATAGGCGAGTTCTTTGATTGAAATATCTTTGCCGGTTCCTATATTAAGGTGCTCCGTCCCATTATACTCTTCCATCAGGAATATACAGGCATCAGCCATATCGTCGACGTATAAAAACTCCCGCCGCGGTTTTCCCGTTCCCCATAACTCCACCGTTTCGCTGTTCGTCGATTTTGCCGTGTCCATTTTAACGATCATGGCGGGTACGACGTGGGAATGTTCCGCATCAAACCGGTCATTCGGACCGTACAAATTAGTTGGCATGACACTGATATTGTTAGTGCCATATTGGTGATTAAAATATTGGCACATTTTGAGTCCGGATATTTTGGCCAGTGCATAAGCTTCATTTGTCTTTTCTAACGGCCCTGTCAGCAGGTATTCTTCCTTGATGGGTTGGGGACACAGCTTAGGATAGATGCAGGAACTACCCAAGAATAAAAGCTTTTTAACTCGATGCTTGTATGAGTTTGCAATCACGTTGCATTGAATAAGTTGATTCTCCAGAATAAAATCCGCTGGAAAAGCACAATTTGCACCGATTCCACCTACTTTGGCTGCTGCCAGAAAAACATAGTCAATTTCAGCTGTTTCGAAGAAATAATCCACCGCGGTCTGATTGGTAAGGTCCAGTTCTTGCTGTGTCTTTACAATCAAGTTCTTGTATCCTTTGTTCTTCAGGTTTCTGACTAATGCAGATCCAACCAGCCCTTGGTGGCCTGCCACATAAATTCTACTGTTCCTATCCAAGTAAAAGGCCTCCTTCTTGAGAGTCTTCGTTTATATGCTTTGATCAGCCTCAACCATCATTTCAACAAGTTCTTTAAAGGACACTTTAGGTTGCCAGCCCAGTTTGGTGCATGCTTTTGTTGAATCTCCAAGCAGCAAATCCACTTCACTCGGCCGAAAATATTTTTCATTTACACTGATAAGCACTTTTCCGGTTCTGGAGTCGATTCCCTTCTCATCCATACCTTCCCCGGTCCACGAGAGAGGAATTCCGGCATGCTGAAACGCATGCTCGCAGAATTCTCTGACCGTGTGAGTTTCACCGGTTGCGATAACGAAGTCCTCCGGCTGATCAAGCTGAAGCATTCTCCACATGGCTTCTACATAGTCACCCGCAAATCCCCAGTCACGTTTGGCATCCAGATTGCCCAGAACAAGCTGATCCTGCTTACCTTTTAAAATATTGGCGAGACCTGTCGTGATTTTTCGGGTTACGAATGTTTTGCCGCGCCGAGGAGACTCATGGTTAAAGAGGATACCGTTGCAGGCAAAGAGGTTATAAGCTTCTCTGTAGTTGACGGTGATCCAGTAAGCATAAAGTTTTGCTACGGCGTACGGGCTGCGAGGATAGAAGGGAGTTCTTTCGCTTTGTGGAATTTCCTGAACAAGACCATATAGCTCACTGGAAGAAGCCTGATAGAAACGGATGGAAGGATTGACATCTCGTATGCTCTCCAGCAATCTCACCGTTCCAAGAGCATCAACATCACCTGTGAATTCCGGAATATCAAAAGATACTCTGACATGGCTCTGAGCACCGAGATTATATATTTCGCATGGCTCAATTTTGTTCAGAATCCTGCACATAGCTCCATGATCCGTAAGATCCCCGTAATGCAAAACAAAAGGCGAGCGAGCATGGAGTTGATCGTCCAGCAGATGATCAATTCTTTCTGTGTTAAAGGAACTGTTTCTACGGATCATACCATGGACTTCATATCCCTTGTCTAAAAGAAGCTCAGCAAGGTATGAGCCGTCTTGACCAGTGATCCCAGTAATCAAAGCCTTTTTCAAAGTAATGTTCATCTCCTGTTCCTGTTAGATAGTTTTAAGTATATGGAGATGAGCTAGCATTGGTGTGGACTATCATCTAAAAAAAACAATTTAGAAATTTTTCCTACTAACTCTAATGGGGTGAAAACTGTGTACGAGAATGTTACATTTCATTTTCAAGGAGATGAGCAGCTAGTGTATCCCACAGTTCTATCCGCCCGGTGAAGCTGGAACGGGTATATCTATAGGTAGGAATGGTATATCCATATATGAGCATTCCGTTCATTATTTGCTGGCACGTATGGTCATTCCTTACGATTTTTCGGACTGGCAGCACGCTTCTGTAGTATATGAAGAGAATACAATTCGTCTGTATATTAACGGCTGCTTTTATAAGGAATGCTCTCCAAAGAAATCCAGACGCATATTTCCTTCACTCAACTTGGGAGGTCACGAGTTTCGTCATGCAGGATCTGGAGTGGCCGCGGGCAGGATGTTCATCTCTACGGACGCTGAGATGCTTTATCCACCCCATTATATTGAAGAAGCAGATGGAGCCGCTATTTACAAATTTTCATTATGCATGGTTGAATCTGAATACCAACAATGTGTCGATATCCAGACGATTGTTTAGGTATATCGGTGAATTTGATGATAGTTTTGAAGGATTTGGAGGGGAAGATTGGGAACTAGGTTACCGTGTAGCGATGAAAGAGCAATATTTATTCATGATGACAGATAGCCCAGGTTGGCTAACATATTAGGGGATACTCTCGTTTGAACTTGTCCATGTGTCCTTTAGGAGATATAATATACAAGGATATAATGAATACCGTTGTGTATATTCATATAGAAAGAGAGCGGGATATTATGGGACGTAAGTGGAATAATATTAAAGAAAAGAAGGCATCCAAGGATGCTAATACGAGTCGTATATATGCTAAATTCGGCGTAGAAATTTACGTAGCAGCCAAACAAGGCGAGCCTGATCCAGAATCTAATCGGATGCTAAAAGTCGTACTAGAACGTGCAAAAACGTACAATGTGCCGAAAGCGATCATTGACCGTGCTATTGAAAAAGCAAAAGGTGCTGGTGATGAAAACTATGTAGAGCTCCGCTATGAAGGCTTCGGACCGAACGGTTCCATGATTATTGTAGATGCACTGACCAACAACGTAAACCGTACGGCATCGGATGTGCGTTCTGCCTTCACCAAAAACGGCGGCAGCCTGGGTGTTAGCGGATCTGTAGCCTACATGTTTGATTCCACTGCTGTCATCGGTGTGGTGGGTAAAACCGCAGATGAAGTGCTGGAGTTGCTGATGGAGGCTGATGTAGAGGTACGTGACATCATCGAAGAAGATGAAGCCATTATCGTCTATGCGGAGCCGGATCAATTCCATGCTGTACAGGAAGCCTTCAAGCAGGCAGGAGTAACTGAGTTTACCGTGGCCGAGCTTACCATGCTTGCCCAAAATGACATTACACTCCCTGAAGATGCACAGGTACAATTTGATAAATTGATTGATGCATTAGAGGACTTGGAGGATGTTCAACAGGTTTACCACAACGTAGATTCCGGGGAATAATCGTAAAAATCTTTTAACCTCGGTGTTTTGAAGTCTTCATATCTAGTCTAAGCATGGAAATAAATTCGTAAATCATCCTATTTCTCAATCAGCGATGGTATACGTTAAGTTGCTTGATGATATTTATTGTGATGTACGTTTTTCCTGTCCAAGATTAGAAGGGCATCTTGCTTAAACTCACTTTTTGTATGGATATAACGATACAAGGAGTGAGTTTTTATGTTATTAGAGGATGTTTGCAAAGTATTAGGACTATTAGCTGCAGATGGATTTGTATATAGTAAAACTAATCAAGTCGGTATAACACTTATTGACTACGGAGTAAACATCCAGAGGTAATACAAAAATAGTCGTTTGTACTTGCATAAGTTCTAAACAGGAAGATGACGGATTGTAATATGAAGTGCGACATCTGCTGGAAATAAATAAACAAATGGCCCATGGCCGGATTCGTGTAGAATGAAAGTTCTCACACCCCATTCGCAAAAGGAGAATCCACCATGAGCTACACTCATCTTAGCATAACCGAGCGAAGCAAGCTAGAAATCCTCCACCAGCAGGGGAAAAGTGCCAGAGATATTGCCAAGAAACTGGGTAGACACCACGCCACCATTAGCCGGGAACTCCGTCGAAATGCAGCACAAGAGCCTTACCATGCTGAACGCTCTCAGGAGAGCTATATCCAGCGTCGAAAGTCTTCCATTCCCACAGGAAAGTGGACACCGGAGTTGGCCAAGGTCATCGAAGAGAAGCTTCAGGCGACCTGGTCTCCCGAGCAGATCGTAGAGCGGTTGTGTCAGGAGGGACAAGCAATCGTATGCTTTAAAACGATCTATCGCTGGCTGTATACAGGTCTTTTGGTGAAGGGCCTACTTACCGTCCTGCGGCACAAAGGCAAGCGTCAGAAACCTGCGGAGACTCGTGGCAAATTTGCGGTAGGCCGTCCCATCTCCCAGCGCCCAAAAGAGGTACGGTCTCGGGAAACG
>NZ_JAFFQR010000095.1:134349-152889 GCF_020736845.1 Paenibacillus farraposensis | reverse complement strand
GCAGTATCCTGCAAAGGTGTTCCAAACCGCTACGGTTGACCGTGGTAAAGAATTTGCCTGTTATGCTAGCCTGAAAGCCACTCATGGAGTACAGGTGTATTTTGCAGATCCTTATTCCTCCTGGCAACGGGGTTCGAACGAGAACGCCAATGGCCTCTTGCGAGAGTTCTTTCCTAAAGGAACGGATTTGGGTCAAATTACGGATGAAGCCTTGGAGAAACTCTCCACCTGATTAATCATAGACCCCGAAAATGTTTGGGGTGGAAAACCGCTCACGAATCCTTTTCAGAGGAGCTGTCGCACTTGGCTTGACAATCCGTTAAAAAACGTTTAGGTGCAATGTTACTGGCGGTATCCATGAGCGCCACAATGTCCGTGACTGCACTTGCAGCGGAGCCGAATGTTAAGGTATCCACCAATGTGACTGGTGAACCTGTCTATACACAGACAGTGGATGTACAGTTAAGTGCCGCTCCCAATGCTTCCAGCAGTAGAACAGTGAGAGCAAGTCAAAGTCTATGGTTGGCATTAGCCCCCGGCAAAAGCGGTTTTTCCGATCAGGTTAGCTTCCGGTTTACATCATTGCCTCTTAATGCCAAGGTAAAGTCGATTGAGATTGATCCAGGAAGAGGAATTATCAACAACAACAATAAAAATCTGCTGGGGGCGGTTGTTTTTTCTAAGTTGAATGTATCCTCTCCTAGCGGCAAATCTGCTACTATCGCATGGAAGCCCAGTGGAATGACTGAGAGAGCAAGTTTTCTAGATCAGGAAGCACGCGGTAAATGGACAGCACAGGTCTTTGGAACAACATTTCAAGTTCTACCGGAGATAGATGGTACGGCAGCCTTTTCTTATAAACCTGTTGAAATGACTATTTCCTACGTTTTGGAATAATCCGTTAAGCTGGGGCGGAGTAAACCCCTTGGATTGTCCTTGGATAAAATAAACATGGGCGCCTCAAACAGATTCTGAAAGTCTGGTTGCGACGCCCTTGTTAGTTGGAGACAGACACTTACATAATGTTTGATGTTACCTTCCAGTTGTCGAAATCATAAGTCCGTCTCTCTCTGCCATGAACCAAATCGAGTTTGTTTCCATTATAGTTCTGATGCATCCACGGATCATCCAGCAGAGGCCAATTCGCATAATTAACTTCTTCACCCTGAATTTTACGTGAGGTGGCGTATACGATTTCCATCTCTTTACCTGTTAATCCTTTGTAATAGACCCGGGGATTCGTATTGTTAACACCGCTAAAATCCACTACAGTTTTCGTCAGTACAGCCTCAGCAAAGCAGTTAAGCTCTCTAATGCAAGAACCTCCTGCATAGTCGATGAGAGGTGCTGTTTCAACGATTACTGCATTCTTTGCCCCGTCACTCCGCAACGCCCGTTGATAACCTCCATATTTCCACGATTCCGTGTCATAAGGCCAATCGTAAGGTTGTGCTGTTCTGACAGCCATCAGCATTTTACCTGTGTGAAAGAATATCCAGCCGTTCCTGCTGAATGGGTCCTGTTCGATCGTTGCTTTAATTCCGTTATATGAAACAGGGCCGTCGATCCATGTATTTGAATTTGTGATATTGTATACTGCAATGAGTGCGCCCTCGTCCTGAAGTACTTCCTCCATATTCGTTCCGCCCATCCAATATTCCGAGGTGGACGGATTCAAGTTTATCGCCTCACTGTAATGTTGCTTCATGAAGAACGTATTTGGTTCGTCATTGTATGTATTCCCTACCCATTTGATGCCCCAACGATGAAGCTGGTTGTGTGCAAGCCGATTGTCCTTTTGACTGAATACGGCATAATCCGGGGTGATGTAGCTTGTCTTATACGGTCTGTTACTGTTCCTAGGCATCCGTTCCTTATGCGTGTAAGTAGTAGAACGGGCTGTTGCTATACGCTTGAAAATGTCTGGTAACTCGTAGTCCGCAAGCGCAAATGGGATCGTAGTAAATTTCAGATTGGTTTCATTGCCGAGATATATCGGCTTACGACTGTCTCCAAACAGCATCCATAGCAGTACTGCACTTTCATCAAGTGTATATCCCGGCTCTTGCTGCGCATTATATGTTCTGGCCTGACTGGTCACCCAGTACCCATGCAGCCACTCTCCTACGATACTGGCAAAATACCACTCCAACGTCAGTTTGGCCATATTCCGCAATGTCGCATCTTTCAGGTGTTCGGTAATGAACAATAGCGGTCCTACATGATGGATAAAATAGGTTGGAGAGTCGTATTCAAAGTACCCCTGTTTTGTAATTGTGGGAAGCTCGGACAGCAGATAGTTTCTAGAGATGGTAGCATAATTCACCGGATAATCTGGCCATTCTTCCGCTCCGACGACCCCGACTGCGGCGTACATGAGCCGTTGATTTTCTGTATTTCCCAGCAGAGCCGTCCCATCGGCATTTAAAATATTAAAACTGAGCATTTTTGCTTTTAATTTATTCTTTAATTCAGGTGTATAATACTTTTTAAACTTCATATAAGCTTCCATTACGTTAATTCCCCAGAACATGTCTTTGTTCCGCTCCAAATGAATGTTGACGTAGGCAAGTCCAGTGCTGATATCACCTTTTGAAAATTGCGCCATAGCCGCATAACCACCGACCTTTCGCCCCTGATCGTACTCATTGTAAGGATAACCCAATGCGGCTACATCATTGATTACGGTCTGTTTGCGCTCCTGTAGTGAGCTTGTCAAAGTCTCATTTTTAAACATAATTACAGCCACTCCCTAATAATAGAATAATAACGCGAGCATAGTATGAATTTAAGAATGTGAGAGTAATAGAAACCTAAACACAAATTTGACTGGACAGACTGATTATAATTGTTAAAAGAGGTTGTTTTTTGTGATTATAAGGCATTTGTTTATTATTTTCAATAATTTACTATATATAATGTGAAAATATTGTGATAGAGTCCAAGGTCCTATCTACCTGGATTATTTTCGGTGGAAGTAACGGGATGTTAAAAAAGATATAGGCTCGGCTAAAGTCGAAGGCCTATATCTTTTTATAAAAAGTAGCTATGGATAACGAATCGGTACCAATGATTAACCTGCGTTCCGGAGATCATTAAACCCGCATTAGAAAGCTGTGAGAAATGAATGAGGATATTCAGGGGTTACCCTTCGGGTAAAAAGATACCCCGGGATACTTGACGACAGGCCATTTTACCTTGCGCAATTTGGAGGTCACATCGGTGCCTACATGTAAATTGCTCTGAACCAGTTCTGTTGGTGTGAGGGCCATCCACTGGTTCAAGGAAACATCTGCAAAACGGTCACTTTTAAATATCTCAAGAAACCAAAGTGTGCTGGAGCCTGTATTTTGAATGTAATGACCGTAAGCAAAAGGCACGTACCCAACATCCCCGGCTCTGAAATCAAACGTACGGGCTGCGCCATTACCACCAAAAACAGTCATCCGTCCTTGCCCGGCCAGATAGTATTGCCATTCGTCATTATTGGGGTGCCAGTGCATTTCCCGCATGGCTCCGGGCTCAATCTCGACAAGAGCAGCCGCGATCGTTTTGGAGATCGGAAAATTGGAGGAGTCGACGATTCGTACGCTGCCACCCGGCGTTTTAAGCGGGGGCTGGGCTAGCAATTGATGCTTGAAGGATTGAGGCACCGTACCATATGGAGAGGGAACCGCCTGACTTTGAAGAGGACCGGGAACGCAATCTTGATAGATGTATACCTGTTCATGGGGAATCGCTCTAAAATCGGCTTCTGGAACACCGAAATTTGCAGATAGTACATCCTTGGGCGTATGTGCGAACCAATCAGAGATGGATAGCGTGTTTAAATCCGAGAAGTTGCCATCGTCAAAAACTAGTAAAAATTCGCACCCATGCTCAAGACCTTGTATAGAATGCGGAATGCCGGGGGGAAAGTACCAGAGATCGCCCGGGCCGACATCAGCAATAAAATTATGCCCATTTTGGTCGACAGCGGTAATGCGTGCACTTCCCAGCAGCATATAAGACCATTCCGCTTGCTGATGCCAGTGGAGCTCGCGTACGCCTCCGGGCGTCAAGCTCATATTTACTCCGGCAAGGGTCTTGGCGATAGGCAAATCCCTTGCTGTTATTTCTCTTGACCACCCGCCATCATTAAGCTGCATATGGGTGTCTGAAAAAGAAAACCGCATGTTCGGAATAAGTCCATTATCCGTTACGGGTGGGACTAGCATATCGGGATTTTGCAAATCCCTCATTACATCACGGGGGCCCTTGTCGATGCCCCCGGCGCCATCGCTTCGAATGGGCTGTGGAACTCTGCCATTTTTCAAGTAATCATTATGCATGATTTAATCTTCCTCTCCAGATTGAAGCTAGGATAAGAAAAAATGCGCATAATGATGTTATGCGCATGTGGCGAGTTTTATGCTGTGTGCGTCAGCTCTGCAAACTGTGCCTGGGTGATTTGTGCCAAATCCTGCGGATTTAACTCCAGTTGGGTCCCAATTCTCCCGGCGCTGACCACGATGGTTTCTAGCTCTAATGCGGGCTGATCAATAAAAGTGGGATAAAGCTTTTTCATTCCAACTGGCGAGCAGCCACCCCGAATATATCCGGTATGCTTTTGCAGGTCTTTGACCGGAAGCATTTCGATTTTTTTCTCCCCCGCGGACCTGGCAGCCTTTTTAAGGTCAAGCTCTTTATGTACAGGAATCACAAAAACAAACAAATTTTGTTTGCTGTGTGCAACCAAAGTTTTGAAAACCATTTCCGGCGCTCTGTTAATCTTTTCGGCTACGTTCATACCGTCTATTTTTCCATCTTGATAATCATAACCTAAAATATTGTAGTCTAAGTGTTGTCCGTCCAATATACGCATCGCGTTTGTTTTACTGGCACTCATCCCATATCTTCCTTTCTCCAAACCTACTGTGGCAATCCTTTGAATCCCCGTAATTCACATGATTGTACTTCAGAAATGGCACACTGAAAATGGACTCGATATAAATAGTATAGCACAATGATTTAAGGGAATAGGTGGATGGGCAGACAGGGAGATGGTCATTCTGATGAAATAGAAGCCTGTATCGCCGGAAAGCATGGTTCATAGCAGAGTTAGTATTGAAGCTAAAAAAATACTTGACATGAAACGCGTTACAAAACTTAAGATTCAAATAGAGTACTTTAAAATACATTAGCATAAAGGAAAGGTGGAGAAACATGAGTACAGTTTCCAGAAGATTTCCTGTGGGGCGGAGCAGTTGCTGCGAATCAGCTCGAAGGCGCTTATCAAGAAGACGGAAAAGGCTGGTCCATTCAGGATGTAACCCCTCGCGGTGGCTGGGGGCCTATTACCGATGTGCCAACAGAAGATAATATGAAATTGATCGGTATTGATTTTTACCACCATTATAAAGAAGATATTAAACTTTTTGCAGAAATGGGCTTCAAGGTGTTCCGGACTTCCATTGCCTGGTCGCGGATTTTTCCTAAAGGCGACGAACTGGAGCCTAACGAAAAGGGCCTGCAATTTTATGATGATCTGTTCGATGAACTACATAAATATGGCATCGAGCCACTTGTTACATTATCTCACTATGAGACACCTTTACATCTGTCCAGAGAATACGACGGCTGGGTAAACCGCAAGCTGGTTGATTTTTATGAGCGTTATGCTACGACTGTATTTAAGCGTTACAAAGAAAAAGTAAAATACTGGTTGACTTTTAATGAAATCAACTCTATTCTCGAAGCTCCATTCATGAGCGGCGGGATTAGCACCCCTAAAGATCAGCTTAGCGAACAAGACTTGTATCAAGCCATTCACCATGAGCTGGTTGCGAGTGCAAGAGCGGTAAAAATCGGTCACCAAATTAATCCTGATTTCAAAATCGGCTGTATGGTGCTGAGCATGCCTACTTATCCGCTGACACCTAACCCGGACGATGTGATCGCTGCGATGGAATTTGATCACAGAAACATGGCATTTGCTGATATCCATGCACGGGGTCAATACCCGGGTTACATGAAACGTTTCTTTAAAGAAAAAGGAATCTCGATTCATTTTGAACCAGGGGATGCTGAAGATCTGAAGCATACCGTTGATTTTATTTCGTTCAGCTATTACATGAGTACTTGTGAGACAGCTGATGAATCCAAAAAAGTCAAAGGGGAAGGCAACATCCTCGGCGGTGTCAGCAATCCACATCTGGAAGCAAGTGAATGGGGCTGGCAAATCGATCCGCAAGGTCTGCGCTATGTACTGAATACATTCTATGACCGTTTCCAAAAACCACTTTTTATCGTTGAAAATGGCTTGGGTGCCGTTGACGAGCTCATTACTAATGATAAAGGTGAAAAAACCGTTGAAGATGACTACCGGATCAACTACCTGAATGACCATCTGGTTCAAGTCGGAGAAGCGATTGCCGACGGCGTAGAGGTGATGGGCTATACATCCTGGGGCTGCATCGACCTTGTTAGTGCATCAACCGCTCAGCTTAAAAAACGCTACGGCTACATTTATGTAGACCGTCACGATGATAGCAGCGGTACTCTTGAAAGATACCGAAAAAAATCGTTCCACTGGTACAAAGAAGTGATTGCCACGAACGGTGAAAGCCTGCGACGTTAATTTCCTAATCCGCCGCGAAAACGACGGTTATACAGCGACCGCTTCCCTTTATGCTGGGAGCGGTCGTTAGGTTTTTTCGTATGAAAAGTACATAATACAAACCAAATGCTGACCGGCACCTGTGTGCTTTTTCGCTGATAATTTTGTTACTGACGCGTAATTGCCAGAAGGGATATGATACGGTCAGGAGTATATATTTAAATAGAGCATTTTTCAGAAAGGAATGGACAATCATGAAATTGATGTGTATATCAGATATCCACGGATCGCTGCACTGGCTGCAATTGGCGCTGGAAAAATTCAGGGAGGAGAAGGCTGACCAACTGGTCCTGCTCGGAGATTATATGTATCACGGGCCGCGTAATCAGCTGCCGGAAGGCTATCATCCGGCAGAAGTGGCTGCTTTGCTGAATCAGTACAAGTCTCATATTGCGGTGTCTGTCCGCGGAAATTGTGACGCAGAAGTAGATCAGATGCTGCTTGAGTTTCCAATGATGGGTGATTACGCAGTGTTATACCATGAAGGACGGCGGATTTATGTTACACACGGACATGGATTCAGCATCGGGAATTTACCTCCACTGGAAGCGGGGAACGTATTCATTCAGGGACATACCCATATTCCGGTGGCAGACGTGGAGAATGGAGTATTTGTACTAAACCCTGGCTCAATCTCATTGCCGAAAGAAAACTATCCGCCATCTTATGCTGTACTGGAAGGCACACAATTTACAGTGAAGGATTTTGCGGGGAAGACAGTTAAAGCCATTTCTTTTTCGAAGTGATTTACTTCCATTCGAATGAAAACACTCGAAACTTTTCAGCTCTGATTGAGACAAAGATCATATTATTGTATGATAGGAGCGGAGTCTTCAAGACTCCGTATTATGAAAAAGAAAGAGTGTTTTAATACATGCCAAATAAGGATTCACATTATAAGATGCCGCCTGAATGGGCGCCGCATGAACGTACGTATATTTCCTGGCCCGTACAGTCTTCCATGGTTTACCCGGATATGCATGCCGATGTATGCAAGGGCTACGCCGGAATTGTACGCGCTATGGCAGAATTTGAACCCGTTACCGTGGTTGTAAATCCAGAGGATCTGGAGAGCGTTCGCGCGCTTGAACTCGGGGAGAGGGTAGAACTGCTGCCAATTAAGCACAGCGATGCGTGGCTGCGCGACAACGGTCCCACTTTTCTCACGAACGAGCACGGCCAGTTGGCGGGTGTGAACTGGAAGTTTAACGCCTGGGGCGGCAAGTACGCTCCATGGGATCTGGATGACCAGGTAGCACCGCAAATATTGGATAAGCTTGGCGTACCGCGGTTTGATGCGCCGCTAGTAATGGAAGGCGGCTCACTGCATGTAGACGGCGAAGGTACACTTATCACCACCGAGGAATGCTTGTTGAATCCGAACCGCAATCCCGAGCTAAGCCGAGAAGAAATTGAACGCTACGTGTGTGAGTATACAGGGGCCGAGAAAATCATCTGGCTAAAGCGTGGACTCAGTGGTGACGAAACGGACGGCCATGTGGACAATATTGCCTGCTTCGCAGCTCCCGGCAAAGTCATAATGCAGGTATGCGATGATCCTGAGGATGAGAATTATGCAATTACACGGGAGAATCTGCGTATTCTGGAGCAGGCCACGGATGCCAAGGGCCGCAAGCTGGAAGTGATTCAGATCGGCCAGCCCCCGCGGGTAGACTATGAAGACAGCCGATTGACACTGAGCTATATCAACTTTTACTTTGTGAACGGTGGTATTATTTTGCCGGTGTTCGGCGGTACTGCCGCTGAGAGCGATCTTGCAGCCCGGCAGGTGCTGGCAAAAGTATTCCCGGACCGCACAATCCGCACTGTAGACGGCATGGCGGTTATCCGTGAAGGCGGCAACGTGCATTGTACGACTCAGCAGATGCCTGCTGCACAACGTTAAAACGATACGACATCCAAGAGGAGGACTAAAGTGAGAAAAGTAAAAGTGGCAGCAACCCAAATGAGCTGCACGACCAATATCGAAGAAAATATTAGCAGAGCAGAAAAGCTGGTACGGGAAGCGGCAGCGCAAGGCGCGCAAATTATTTTGCTGCAGGAATTGTTTGAGACACCGTATTTCTGCCAGAAGGAAAAGTCGGATTATTACTCATATGCAACCGAACTGGAGCACAACAAGGCGGTTAAGCATTTCAAAAAGATTGCCAAGGAATTGCAGGTCGTGCTGCCAATCAGTTTTTATGAAAAGAAAAACTACGCGCGCTACAACAGTTTGGCCGTCATTGATGCAGACGGTGAAGTGTTGGGTAAATACCGCAAAAGCCACATCCCGGACGGCCCTGGTTATGAAGAGAAATTTTACTTTAATCCGGGCGATACCGGTTTTAAAGTATGGAATACACGTTATGCCAAAATTGGAGTCGGTGTATGCTGGGATCAATGGTACCCTGAAGCAGCCCGCTCTATGGCGCTGATGGGCGCAGAAATTTTGTTCTATCCAACAGCTATTGGCTCGGAGCCGCAGGATTCCGCTATTGACTCCAAGGATCACTGGCAAACCTGCATGCTGGGTCATGCTGCTGCTAATCTGATCCCGGTTATTGCCTCCAACCGGATCGGAACAGAAACGGATGAGGACTCCAGTATCACGTTTTATGGCTCCTCCTTTATTGCAGGGCCTCAAGGCAACAAGATAGCAGAAGCTGGTCGAACCGATGAGGAAGTGCTTACTGCCGAATTCGATCTGGATGAGCTGGAAGTGGGACGGATTGAATGGGGGATTTTCCGCGACCGTCGTCCAGAACTGTACAAAATGATTGCTACCTATGATGGTGAATTGAAATTGTAGTGGAATAGAAATAGAAGTATAATCTTTGTCTGCACAAAAGGAACATTCCTCATTGGTTTGTTCCTTTTTTGTGTCTAGTTCCAATTATCTATAGACTGAAACTATGATTTAGTACATAAAATAGCATTAGAATTTATGAATTGGATGATATAAAATCAAGTCATAAGGAATGATCGTATTCAAAATATCTCGATATTCTTTAAAGTGAAAAAAATCACAAATGAGAATACTTTAACAAAAGCTTGAAGATGATTTTGCAAACTCGCAAGGAGGAAGAACAATGAACCACTATCCTGCTATCTTTGAACCTCTGACCATACGGCGTATGACGTTGAAAAACCGGATTGTAATGCCCCCAATGGGAACGAACTTTGCCGCCATGGACGGAAGTTTTGTTCAGGATCATATTGACTATTACGTGCAACGGGCCAAGGGGGGAACCGGCCTGATCACCGTAGAAAATGTTTGTCTGGATTTTCCGATGGGGACGAACGGCACAACCCAGCTGCGTATGGATAACGTCAGTTTATTCCCGGACTGTTTAGATTAACGGAAGCCTTACACTCTTATGGAGCGTGTGTTTCAGTACAAATTAACCATGCAGGTGCTTCCGCTTATGCCGGACGATTGAACGGAGTTCAGCCTGTATCTTCTTCTAATATTCCTTCTAAAAAGGGCGGAGCAATTCCATGGCCTTTGGAAAAAGAAGAAATTTACACCATTGTACGCAAGTACGGAGAAGCAGCAGGAAGAGCGCAACGGGCCGGATTTGACTGCGTTGAAATTCATGCAGGCCATTCCTACCTGCTGAGTCAGTTCCTGTCCCCCATGTATAACAAGCGTACGGATGAATTTGGTGGCAGTGCAGAAAACCGTGCGCGTTTTACCAGATTAGTGATTGATGAAATTCGTTTGGTGGTTGGCCCATTCTTCCCTATATGTTTGCGCTTTAGTGCGGAGGAGTTTACAGAAGGCGGCAACACACTGGAAGATACACTCGAGATACTGGAGTATTTAAATGATGAGGTAGATATTCTGAACGTTTCTGCCGCTCTGAATGATTCTATCCAGTTCCAGATTGACGGGATGAACCTGCCGGATGGTTGGCGCGTATATGGCCAAAGCGGTAAAAGAAAAATTCGGGAAGGTCACGATGACCTCTGGTAATATTCGGAGTCCGCAGATTGCCCAGGATATTTTGGAGAGAGGGGACGCTGATCTTCTGGCGATGGGGAGAGGGCTGATCGCAGAACCTAATTGGGTGCTTAAAGTACAGAACGGCTACGAACATTTGCTTAGAAAATGCATTTCCTGCAACATCGGTTGTGCCGACCACCGGATTTCCAAAAGTAAACCGATTTGCTGTACGGTAAATCCTGATCTATTCAAAGAATCAGAATACCGGAAACAACGAGTTAAAAACAATATTTAGGTGGTTGTTATTGGTGGTGGTACCGCCGGAATGGAAGCAGCATGTACAGCGGCTGAAGTAGGCTGCAAAGTAACCCTCTTCGAAGAAAAAGCAGAGCTGGGCGGTTTGGCTCGTGATATTGCCCGCTTGCCTGACAAAACACGCATCAATGATTTCCCTGACTATCTGATTCAGCGGACCAAACAGCTAACCAATCTGAACATTGTCACAGGGACCCGGGCTGATCTGGCTATGATTGCTGCTTTGAAGCCTGATATTATTGTCAATGCAACGGGGGCCAAACCGCTGCTTCCGCCAATTGCAGGTCTGCATGAGCAACTGGGCAAGCCAGGCACGAAAGTGTTCTCCATCTTTGATCTTTTGCACAATATGGAGAAATTCCAGGAATTTGAAGGTAAACGCATTGCTGTAGTTGGTGGAGGAGCTGTAGGACTGGATGTCGTCGAATATTATGCAGAACGTGGAGCACAGGAGGTTTCGATCATTGAGATGATGCCGTTACTGGGCAAGGACCTGGATATGATTACCCGGATTTCCATGATGAAAATGGTAGAGGAGCGGGAAGTGAACGTCCATACGGAAAAGGCTTTGACAGAAGTGTGCAGCGATCGCTTCAAAGTAAAGCATGGAGAACAGGAATTTGAGATTCCTTTTGATTTTGGATTCGTATGCTTGGGTATGCGCTCATACAGTCCGCTGATGGACAGCTTGCTCGAATATGGTAAAGAACATCAAGTGGAAGTTGTTAATATCGGGGATAGCAAGTAAGCTCGTCGTATTATTGATGGCACCCGCGAAGGACGCAATATTTTAAAAACGATTCAAAGGGTAGATGCATTTAAAAATGAGTTTTCTTACTGCTATTAATTTGACTATACAAAGTAGTTAGTATGATCAGGTTAACTCGCTTGCGAACAAGGTTGATGAGACAGCATGTCTTTTCAGCCTTTTTTATGGGACACGCGGTATCTTAGTAAGCATTGATTTTCTTGTCAGCTCAAAGATAAACTATGGAAGTAACAGGGAAAACAGTGGGAGGTGTCATGTGAATCAAATCTTTAGTGAAATTCCGGGCTCCAGGACGTGGAGCAATGTGGAAGAGATTCATAAAGGCTGGTCTAAAGATAAGAAATACTATGTTCAGACCAACGACGGCAAAGAATTACTTCTGAAGATTTCGGACATAACCCAATTTGAAAGAAAGCAACGTGAGTCTGAAGCCGTAAAAAAGCTGGATCATATAGAGGACATTTTAATGTCCCGGCCGCTCGATTATGGGATTTGCAACAACGAACAGTCTGTATACTCCTTATTTACCTGGATCAATGGGAAGGAAGCGGAGCAAGTCATTCCCGCGTTAAATGCTGCAGACCAGTACCGATTCGGGTTTCGGGCAGGAGAAATATTAAGAAAAATGCATGAAATCCCTGCGAAGCAAGATCAAGCGCCATGGGCCGAATATTATAATACCAAGATCAATAGATATATTAGCAACTATATGGGAAGCAATCTTCCTTTTAAGGGAGCAGATCAAACCATTCGCTTTATTGAGCAAAACCGCCATCTTTTAGATCATCGTCCCCAGACATTTCAGCATGGTGATTATCATGTGGGTAATATGGTGATTACGCGATCTGGTGAATTGGGTATCATTGATTTTAATAGAGTGGATTATGGAGACCCTTGGGAGGAATTCAATCGTATTACTTGGTGCGCAGGTTTAAGTCCCTTGTTTGCTTCAGGTCGTATTCACGGTTATTCTAATAACGATGTACCTGATTTATTCTTTAAATTAATGGCTTTGTATATTGCAAGCAACCAACTCTCCTCTATCCACTGGGCAATTCCGTTTGGAAAAAAAGAAGTAGACAATATGATCCATCAAGCTGAAGAGGTTTTGGAGGCGTATGATTACTTTCAAGCCTATATACCGAAATGGTATTTGTCGAGTTACCGTGAGTAAGTAAAAGCTCCTTCTAAACAGGAAGACCGCTGTTCTTAAGTCTTAAGGAGTGATGGTCTATTTTTATGTTCAATTTTGCTTTTTGAGCTTGTACGTAAATTCCCACACGTGGCACTTGGCGGAAATTTCTTTTTTGTGGGGATGGTCAGCCCCCATCTGGCCGCAGGCTGGTAGGTCCCAATCATAAGCTGCTGCTGCCGACGACGGCATTGGTAGGTGCACTGGTCATTGTGATCGCCGACACACTTACTCGAACCATTAGCTTTGGTGCTGATATTCCGACCGGTATCATTATCACTATACTGGTTACCCCTTATTTCCTTTACTTGCTGTCGAAAGCTGGTTAAATGCACGATGAATGGAAAGGCGCTAACTCATGCAAAATATGCTGGGTTAACGTCTTTTTTCATGCTAATGGACAAAGATTTATGACTATAGCAGCAAGCGGGTAAATCGAACAAAAGAAAGGTCAGCATGACGAGGGAACGCTTGCTATGCCCCATCAAATAGCCATTTGAGCAGCACAAAGACGATGAGTGCGGAGAACAGTTGGATTGAAGCAAATGAAGGATGGGTAAAATCGTGTTAGACTTTTTCATGGAGTCGTCACCTTTTCGGTTCGTTTGTAGGGGTACAAACATTTTACCGGATTGACGACTCTTTTTTTACCATTTTGTAGTTAATCAACAGGCCTGTATGGACAGGATTGTTACTTAGGGCTTGCTGACGTACGGTTTTAATTCAGAGAGTTCGAATAACAGATCGCCGCGCACTCTGTGTAGGTAACCATACGGGTCTGGCTTAACCTTGAAAAATTCAAGCTGAATTTTATTCATTCCCGGTCTCAATTTTTTTTCTTAACATATATTGATACAGATTGAATAAAAAAAGGAGTGATCTTCTTATGAGTGATGAACAAAACAACGACCAAACTCTGGATGAGAAACAACAACGTGACGAAGAGGCTTTGGCTAAGAAACAACAACGTGACGAGGAGGCTTTGGCTAAGAAACAACAGCGTGACGAAGAGGCTTTGGTTAAGAAACAACAACGTGACGAAGAGGCTTCATTAAAGAGGCAAAATCGTAATGCTGCTGCAAATACAGAGGATGCAGAGGATGTAACCGATGCAGATGCTGTTGACAATGATGATGACAAAGATAAATGATGGCATTATGGTTAAGACGAATTGTAATACCTAAAAAAGAAATGACCCATCGAAGAGATGGCACCTGAATTCATCGTGGACTAAAAAAGTTATGTTTTTAAAATTTGTAAGTGCTTCTCTAAATTAAAAAGGTGCCATTTTGTCCGGTTTTTGAACGAAATGGCGCCTTATTCTATTTATTTTATAACTTTAGGAGCGTCATAATTCGTTTGAGATTAACTGTGAATATTGCCATGGCACCCTGCATTTGCATGCCAATTAGACCCGCGGATGAAGCTACATCATACCCGTGTCTATGTTTGAGTTCACTATTTTGAAATGCCTCTTGTACTGTATGTTCATTTGATTTAATCGTGACCGAATAGGTTTCACTTTTCGCTCCTACTTTATAACAACCCTCTCTCCATGGACATGCTTTACATACATACATTCCAGCATCTTTATTGAGTTCGAATTCGTCCTCTTTTTTTCGAATTCCTTGTGTAATATTGGGATTTAATTTAGCCATTAGTTGTAATTCGTTTTGGTTCGCATACTGAATATTATCCTTTTCTGAATAAGCCGTATCCCCAATCTCACAATATCGATTTCTATCCCCGTTTCACGACTTTTTTCAATTAAGGCTTGAAGTTGTTTCCCATCGCTTTTTTCTCCCGTCGTAATTACGGCAGCTGTAATAATGCGTTCTTTATTCATTGCGATATGTGTTTTATATCCAAAGAAAGAAGAATCGAAACCGTTTCAATGACTTTACGACAGTAATCCATTTCGTCTTCTAATTCATTCGTCGTCGTTTTCGGCGGGAATTTCCTTTTCATTTCACTTGTAATTAATTCCTTCTTCAGTGCAATCTCAACGGTCTTCTGAATGAGCATGTCCAAAGAATATTTAAAAGACATATGTATTTTGAGCGTTCTACGACATCAACATCGGATAAATCAAAAATCGATTTGAGCAACAAATATTTGAACATACGAATAGGTGGGACTGCATTGTGACCGTTGTCGGGACAATATTTTATTTAGTCTGCAGATATTTACCTCACCGCTTATCATGCAGCGTTAGTGCTTAACAAACAGCGTTCAGGTACAGATGCCGGCATACCGTTTCTGTAAGGGTATCTGCCTGCGAGTACTTTATATCCTAAATTCCCGGTCAATTATATCTAGGTTGGTGAGGGGTTCGAGCTAAAAAGGTAATGACTGTAAACGTGTGCCTAAGATATAATGTCGTTTTTCTAGACCGAAATCGCCAAATCCCTTGATATTACTGGTTTTTGGATTTTTTATATGTCTAAAATGGGCCTCTAAACTGTTGAACTCAGTTTGGGAATCGCAGACGTATATCAACCAATTATTCTTGTTTTTTGAATAAATGAGCAACATCCGATCTCCCTATTCCAGATTATAATTTCTCGCCGAATGCAGCTTATATCTTCAAATACGATAGCCGGCCGTATCCATCATGCCAAACTGCTGGGAACCCTTTTTGGCAAAGAATACTCGCTTGAGCTTTATTTATTTGCCTTTTTACTGGGCTTTTTCAGTACAAGTTAGGATAATCCTCTAAGAACGCCCAGTCCTCAAGACCTTAATCATTAGTTCTATATTAGCTTAACAAATTCCGCTATACATTAATGACTTCGCCCTGAACTAGCAGAGGTGCCGCTTAATATAATGATTCTGTAATAGAAAGGAGGCTAACTATAGTGGATAAAAATGAGGATTATAAAAACGAATTGGATAAGGATGTTTCGTTAAACAACTGTGAAGATGCAAGTGAGGATCCTACTGTGAATGCGATAGCTAATGCGAAAGCCGATGCTGACGCGGATGCAGAAGCGAAAGCCGACGCCGATGCCGACGCCGATGCCGATGCCGATGCTGACGCGGATGCGGATGCTGACGCGGAAGCGAAAGCCGATGCGGATGCCGATGCGGATGCGGATGCTGACGCGGATGCTGACGCGGATGCCGACGCTGATGCGGAAGCGGATGCCGACGCGGATGCTGATGCCAATGCCAATGCCGACGCGGAAGCGAAAGCCGATGCCGATGCTGACGCGGATGCCGACGCTGATGCGGAAGCGAAAGCCGATGCCGATGCGGATGCGGATGCAGATGCCGACGCGGATGCGGAAGCGAAAGCCGATGCTGACGCTGACGCTGATGCGGATGCCGACGCGGATGCTGACGCCGATGCTGATGCGGATGCCGACGCGGATGCGGAAGCGGATGCCGACGCGGATGCCGACGCGGATGCGGAAGCGAAAGCCGATGCGGAAGCGAAAGCCGATGCGGAAGCGAAAGCCGATGCCGATGCCGATGCGGATGCGGATGCTGACGCGGATGCGGAAGCGAAAGCTGACGCGGATGCCGACGCGGATGCCGACGCTGATGCGGAAGCGAAAGCCGATGCTGACGCTGACGCGGATGCGGATGCCGACGCGGATGCTGACGCCGACGCGGATGCTGACGCCGATGCCGATGCTGACGCTGATGCGGAAGCGAAAGCCGATGCTGACGCTGACGCTGATGCGGATGCCGACGCGGATGCTGACGCGGATGCTGACGCCGATGCTGATGCGGATGCCGACGCGGATGCTGACGCGGATGCTGACGCGGATGCTGACGCGGATGCTGACGCCGATGCGGATGCAGATGCCGACGCGGATGCGGAAGCGAAAGCTGACGCGGATGCCGACGCGGATGCCGACGCGGATGCGGATGCCGACGCGGATGCTGACGCCGATGCCGATGCGGATGCGGATGCTGACGCGGATGCGGATGCGGATGCCGACGCGGATGCCGACGCGGATGCGGAAGCGAAAGCCGATGCTGACGCTGACGCGGATGCTGACGCCGATGCGGATGCAGATGCCGACGCGGATGCGGAAGCGAAAGCCGATGCTGACGCTGACGCGGATGCGGATGCCGACGCGGATGCTGACGCCGATGCGGAAGCGAAAGCCGATGCGGAAGCGAAAGCCGATGCGGATGCCGATGCGGAAGCGAAAGCCGATGCCGATGCTGATGCGGATGCGGATGCGGATGCTGATGCGGATGCGGATGCGGATGCCGACGCGGATGCTGACGCCGATGCGGAAGCGAAAGCCGATGCGGATGCGGATGCCGATGCGGAAGCGAAAGCCGATGCTGACGCCGACGCTGATGCCGATGCTGACGCTGATGCAGATGCGGATGCTGATGCGGATGCTGATGCGGATGCGGATGCCGACGCGGATGCCGATGCCGATGCGGAAGCGAAAGCCGATGCGGATGCGGATGCCGATGCGGAAGCGAAAGCCGATGCTGACGCCGACGCCGACGCGGATGCAGATGCCGATGCAGATGCCGATGCCGATGCAGATGCTGATGCCGATGCAGATGCGGATGCGGATGCGGATGCCGACGCGGATGCGGATGCGGATGCGGATGCGGATGCGGATGCAGATGCTGATGCGGATGCGGATGCCGACGCGGATGCTGACGCCGATGCGGAAGCGAAAGCCGATGCCGATGCCGACGCTGATGCTGACGCCGATGCTGACGCTGATGCGGAAGCGAAAGCCGATGCCGACGCTGATGCGGATGCCGACGCGGATGCTGATGCGGATGCGGATGCCGACGCTGATGCTGATGCGGATGCGGATGCCGACGCGGATGCTGACGCCGATGCGGAAGCGAAAGCCGATGCTGACGCCGACGCCGACGCTGATGCAGATGCTGACGCGGATGCCGATGCTGATGCCGATGCTGATGCCGATGCTGATGCCGATGCAGATGCGGATGCGGATGCCGACGCGGATGCTGACGCTGACGCGAAAGCCGATGCTGACGCCGATGCTGATGCTGACGCGGATGCCGAAGCGAAAGCCGATGCCGATGCTGACGCTGATGCGGAAGCGAAAGCCGATGCGGATGCGGATGCCGACGCGGATGCCGATGCCGACGCGGATGCGGATGCGGAAGCGGATGCCGACGCGGATGCGGATGCGGATGCGGATGCCGATGCGGATGCGGATGCCGATGCCGACGCGGATGCGGATGCCGACGCGGATGCCGACGCCGACGCTGATGCGGAAGCGGATGCCGATGCGGATGCGGATGCCGACGCGGATGCGGATGCCGACGCGGATGCGGATGCCGATGCCGATGCTGATGCCGACGCGGAAGCGGATGCGGATGCGGATGCGGATGCCGATGCTGACGCTGATGCGGAAGCGAAAGCCGATGCCGATGCCGATGCCGATGCCGACGCGGATGCGGATGCGGAAGCGGATGCCGATGCCGATGCCGATGCTGACGCTGATGCGGAAGCGAAAGCCGATGCCGACGCGGATGCCGACGCCGACGCGGATGCCGATGCCGATGCGGATGCCGACGCGGAAGCGGATGCCGATGCGGATGCCGACGCTGATGCCGATGCCGATGCCGATGCTGACGCTGATGCGGAAGCGAAAGCCGATGCGGATGCCGATGCCGACGCGGATGCCGATGCCGACGCG
>NZ_JAFFQR010000095.1:48730-134339 GCF_020736845.1 Paenibacillus farraposensis | reverse complement strand
ATGCCGATGCGGATGCCGACGCGGATGCGGATGCTGACGCCGATGCGGAAGCGAAAGCCGATGCGGATGCGGATGCCGACGCGGAAGCGAAAGCCGATGCGGATGCGGATGCCGATGCGGATGCCGACGCGGATGCGGATGCTGACGCCGATGCGGAAGCGAAAGCCGATGCGGATGCCGACGCGGATGCCGACGCGGAAGCGAAAGCCGATGCCGATGCGGATGCGGATGCCGATGCGGATGCCGACGCGGATGCGGATGCTGACGCCGATGCGGAAGCGAAAGCCGATGCGGATGCCGACGCGGATGCCGATGCGGATGCCGATGCCGAAGCGACAGCCGATGCGGATTCGAGAGCTGACTCCGGGCACAATACCTTTACGAACGGAAACAATACCGTGATCAACTACAGTGATAATAGTGGTGCATATGTCGCTATGACTTTATCTACACTTACTATATTGGAAGCCTTAAAAGGAAACCAGGATCCAAGTAAAATAGATGGTCTGATCTCAAGCCTGACTAATACACTGAACGGATTGTTGCAAGGAGGAAACGATAATCGTAAAGCTATCCTTAATGCTATTAATTCTCTCAGAAATGAGTAAAAAATTAAAAGATTGAGGAGGATTGTATGTCACAAACAAACATCTCGCGCTGTACACTTCCTGCGAAGAAAGATAGCGATAGTCTGTATGTGGAAATAAGAAACAGTAACGAAAAATTTAGTCGTCAATTTAACCTCAATGCATACGATAAAAATTCGTCGGAAAAAGAATCATTACCCGTGTATGTTGATGACCAACTTACACTTAAGGATACCCTGGAGCCCGGAACACAAAAAGTCTATAGAATAGACGTGTCGAAAGTAGTTGGAAAGATTGTTTTTGAAATTACTCAAAATAAGGGCGGTTCAGGTATTAAAGTATCCAGAAGCAACAAGAATCCATCTTCTGTAGTATTACAACTTAAATAAACTCTCTTGACCGACCGGATTACGGGGCTGTCCCAAAAACAGATCATTCTGTTTGAGGGCGGCCTCGTTTTTTTCTACACACGTTTATCTTCGCTTACGTTTGACTTATTTCCAGAACACAACTGTCCCCCTTTCGATACTTTATCCGTGAAAACGAGAAGATCCCCTCCTCAAAAGCGTTTGGCTTTAGGAGGGGAAACGTCATCTTTTTGCACTTGAAAGAGTATAATCACAAAAGTCTGTCGATGACCGGTACATAATCTTCACCCGGAGGTTCGTTCTTATGTTTTGCGTACCAATCTTTAAACGTGGTCACTTCAATTTCGGGATCGCTCGTCATGTAGTGAAGCAGCTTTTCGAAGGAAGAAATATCCGGATAGTCGGTTCCGTAGATTTCACAGTACACCGTTCCACCCGATGATTTATCCCTGAACAGAGCCGAGGGATCCTCAGCAGCACCAGCAGGCTTGGTTTTCTTGTTGATAAATGAAAAGCTGTGCAAAAAAAGGGTCATCTTTCTGAGCCCGTGGGCTTTCGCCAGCTGGATGACCTTCACTAATTCATCATAAGATAACCAATCCAGATCGAATTTGGATTTCAGACGTTCCCCGGTTTTCGATATAATTTTGACATAGGTGACCGGAATCTCGATGATGTTATAATAGGAAATTGTCTTATTCGTGGTCGGGATTTGTTCCAAATGATTATTGGGGTGCTGATAAAAGACCGAGGAATCGATCGGTATGCCGATCTCCGATAAAGCGTAAAGCGTGTTTTCGTCAACTGCATAAGATCCCCCTCTATGCGCAATCGGACATGATCCCGTTTGCTCCGCGATGAAATGTTTTCCGTACTCCAAAATATTAATTTGCTCCCGTAGCGGGTACTCATAGATCGGCTTGCTGTAAAACGGAAGCCTTCCGAACGGATGGGTATGCAGCTCTACTTCATGGCCCCTAAGATGAATATTCCGGGCAATCTTTTGGAGCAGGGCAGAATCGTACTTAACATCGTATACATCCAGAAAAAAATTTCCTTTCACCCGGTAATGATCCATGACATCCATTATTTTTCCGATTCCCGGCTGCTCCGGCAATCCCTCCCCGGTGATCAGCCGGGGGGGATTGAAATATGCGTCTTCCGTATCAATCGTAATAAATATCGTAAGCTTTTTCTCCGTTTGGTCTGGCTTTTTCATTTATTTCTCCCTTCAATCGGAATGAACAAGATAGGCGGGTTCGAAACCCGTTTTTTTCCGCCATGTAATCCGGCCTTCCCCGCCGTCATAGTAACGGCCATATACCAAATGCTCCAATCCTTGACCGTAAGGATTGTTCTGGTCCAAGATCCATTTCACGATATGCAAATGGAGATGGAACATAATCCCGTCCACCAAATAATCGCCATGTCCGAGTATTTGCGTGTATAGGGCGACGTTACCCGTCCGTCGCAAATGGATGAATCCGACAAGCCGTTCGTTCGTTACTATTTCTCCCTGTGTGTGACCCGGCGCATCCATAAAAGCTCCCCAAAAAATGGAGTAATGAAATGGACAATCTGGCATCCGAAAGTGATAATATTGCTGTGGCGGCCCCCCGATATCCTCCAATGTTTCAAGAAGAAACCCACTCCTCGGGCCCCCGCTGCGGATTTCCTTGGAATGAGTAATCGAGATGATATCTGGAGTAAACAGTCTTCTCACAAAGGGCTTTACATAGAACCCTTTACTTAACGACTTGCGAGCTGCATACTCCGCGGACCTTGTACTCTTGTATGTGCGTTTTGTTTTTACAATGAAGCTTTCGTAGGTTTGATTTCTCAGATCCAGCCAACCAGCAGGTGTTTCGAGCGGCTGGCTACGGCCTACGTAGTCGTATAAATAGTCAACGATATAGTCTTCACGGTTTTCTTGTGCCTCACAGGTATGATTATCAGGTCGATAACTTACGGTAACGACGGGCAAACTCGAATTGATACCCGATATTTCCAAAGAAACTCCTCTCCTTTTTCGTTGATTGCTTATTTCCGGTGTCCTAATTCGTTATAGACGTCAACATATCCGCGTGAAAGGTTGCTCCAGTCCCTTTCTTGCATCACCCATTCCCTCGCATTCCTTCCCAAGTAGGGATGCTGCTCGGCACTGGCTATCGCCTCCGCAAGCGACGCAGCATCTTCCGGCTGAAATATCAGGCCGGTGTGAGCGTTCGACACCATCTCTCGTAAGGCTGGTATATCGCTCACCATTACGGTTTTCCCCATCGCCATCGCTTCATATGGTTTCAGGGGTGTAACCAGTTCGCAAACCTTCGCCCGCGTGCGCGGAAACGGCAGAATATCCATGACCGAGTAAAACCTCCTAACCTGTTCATGGGGCACCGCACCGACAAATGAGACTTCCCTTTTCAGACCAAGTGACACTGACAGTCTATGCAAATCGGGCAAGGCGGGTCCGTCTCCGACGATAATCAGCTTTATATCGCTTCGCTGCCCTTTCAGGATAGCTAGGGCGTGAAGCAGATAGTCCAGTCCCTCATACTTCTCCAGGGTACCGACAAATCCAACAACCAGTTTTCCCTCGAGGCTAAAGGTCTCTTGCAACTCGGGACATGGCAGCTGCGGTTGAAAATTGTTGACATTTACTCCGTTATAAATAACTGTCATTTTCTCCGAAGGGATGCCGAGATCAATCAGATGCTTCTTTAAACCATCGCTAATGACAACGACCCGATCCGCAAGTCGGCAGCAGGTCAATTCATAAGCTTCGTGCAGGTGGTACCGCTCCGAATGCTCAAATCCTCTTATTTTTGAAGACTGGGTATAATGCCACATGCCTCTCACTTCATAAACGGACTGGATTCCGAACTTACGGGCGACCATAAGCGGAGGAAGAGCGTTTTGAAAATTCGATGCCGCATGAATAATGCCCGGCTTGAGAGACTCGAGCAGTTTGGCGAACCGATGGGCATATAACCGGAAATATTGGCTCATCGGAACCTTGTTCAACTCCGTATGGTTTGCATCGTACAGGCGATACATGTCAATCCCGTTGAGGCAGAAATGGACTGAATCTCGATGGCCAGCCGGAGGCCATTCCAGTTTTGTAACGCCGACGACTTCCAGTCCCATTTCCTTCTGATGTTTAATGATTTCCGCATTTCTCATGGTGTAACCGTTTATTGTGGGTAAGGATTTGTTCCATACGTGGACAATCGTAGAGCCATGAACGATTCGGCCCCAATCAACATTTAATTCCCATTGTTTGTGCAAATGCTGGATTTCGTCATGCGCATTTGCTAATTCATTGTCATAGAGGCGGCCAAATCGCTCATTAATCCGTTTCAGAAAAAAGAGCCGCTTCGTAATGTTGCCGAGCCGATGGTGGATACTCGCAAGCCGTCTGTACACTTGCACATTATTAGCGTCGATGCGATAAGCCTGTTTCGCATAGTTTAATGCAGTAAGAAAATCATTGTATTGACAGCAGATTTTCGCTAGATAGAGGAGGATTTTTACCTTCTGAAGGGCTGAGTAATTATGCAATTTCCGCTGAACTTCTTCCAGTTCACCCCGTTCGACCAGCCAGCGCATTCGCAAGCATGCCCAAGCATGTTTTCCGGAGAATAGATCGGTTAACAACCTATCAGTTTCATGGGTGATTGGCAGGTATGATCCGGATTTCAACAAAGATTGGCTGACAAGCTCCCACATTGACTGCCTCTTGGCTGCGGGAGCTTTACTCATAACGGATGCAATCTCGAGTAATTTATTTGTGTCCCATTCTTCCGAAGTGATTGCAGGATAATCATTCGAACTCGTACCCGGGTCAAATGGGCGTTTTCCATGTTTAGTCATCCTAAATGTTACTCACATCCTTTCGTTAGCATTGGCCTATACTGTGGCGTATGCTAAATGATCACCGCTACAGCTTACAGCCGTAGTTGTTTTGATATCCACCTCGTCCCCGGACAAGGAAGACTCGTCACTTTTCTTAACAATACGGATGTAATTGAATTTATCCGCTGCGAACATTTTCATACCATTGCTCCGACAGTCCGAGAAAAAACGTTCAAACTCCTCATTCGTCCTGCCGCGTAGCGAAATTTCGGATAAAACCTGCTTTTTTATGATCATTGCTTCCCCGCTTAGCCGCTCGACATATTGGTTCTCTTTATCCGGGGATACGAGCATCAGTTGTTTCCGGGTTTCCAGGTATAAATATCGGGTCAGCTTGCCGACGATAGTGGCATCCGTATAATGAAAGGCATGCATCAGGTCGGTCAGGAAATGTGCGGCATAATAATCCGTTCCATTCATCAGAGCGACGAAATCGTAACCGGTATGGCGAATGGCCAAACCGATGCGCTCGTCAAAAGGGGTCTCCTCGGAAAACAGATGTAGTACGACGTTTGGCTTGGATTGCAATTCCTTTACTTGCTTTTCGGATATGGCGGTCTCATCAAACAAAAGGATCAGCTCCTTATGCTCCAAAGCCTGGTTATGGAAACTGTTGAGCAGCCCATCCAGATAAGCATATTGATCCTGGCAGGCGATGATAGCCACTCCCTTATGCGGGGATGCCGCGATCCCGAGCGTTTTAAGGATTTGATCGAACCTGTGTCTGTACAAATGCTTTAAATGTACTTCCCGTAGCCCCAACAAACTGAGCCGCTCGCTATAATGGGCGTTATGAAGCAGGCTGTGCAGGAGAGCATTCGTCTCATCGACCGATCCCGCGATCGGCACAATTCCGGAAAACATAGTTTCGATTCCGAGGGAGTAAGTGCTGATTACATTCGTTCCTGCAGCAAGTATTTCAAAAACTCTTCTCGAAAACATCGTCGGGCTGTCCTTCACAGAGTTTACGTTTAAAAATACCTTATACAGCTTATATGCCTCTACCATCTCCTCATAGGGCAATGAGCCTACAATATAAGGTCGATATATTTTTGGAAACTTATAAACATTGTTGATTCTGTAATTGCGTTTTCGATCAAAGATATGCAGGTTAAGGCTCCGCGCTGGACCCAGAATCAACGACATATCCTTTGGTCTATGGGGGTATTTGGTTCGATACCAGGTTCCTGCGAAAGCCACGTTTTCCTTTGAATGATAGCTGGTATCAACGGGATTATGGAGCACGGGCTGAGCTGCAAAAGGGAGTACGTCGATCCGGTCGTGCCCCAGATCCCGCCTATACCGTTTGATACAGTTTGCGTCGGTAGTAAATACGTAATCGAATAACTTAGCGGTAGAGATGAAGTGCTTGTAGTTGGGGGAGTCCTCCTTGTTCCAAAACACCGTTGGTATTCCGTTTTTCCTGCAAAACCTGATGATTTCCCGTATTACCACGTCCCGCTTTCCGCCGATATCGTAAAGCTGGCGCCGCCATGATCTGTCAAGCCCTTGCCAGGCGGATTCTACTAATAACAGATTCGGTTTAAAATATTGGATTTGCCGCCTCCAAGTTGAGACATTCAGATGCATCAACTTGCATTCGTATTTGAAACAGGCATAGCTGAACGCATCCATGATACAGGCCACACGGATGTTAGGCCGACCGCAACCGCTTAACCTATACGGCTTGAAACGTCTAATCCTTTCCATGATCATTATCCGCAGTTGTTTACGATTCGCTCTTTGTTCATTCGTATCGAATAGACTCACCTTCTCTCACCTGGTTGTGCGGTATCATAGCGCGCAAGCGGCGTGCCGATTTTTTCGCATATAAATCCCGAAAGCCGTAGCCGGTTAAGATTCACCAGATTTCGGGTATCGATGATCCGCCGTGATCGCATTAACCTTCCGATCAGGTCGAAATCAATATCTTTGAATATCGTATGGTCGGTAAGCAGAACGATACAATCGGATCCCGTCACGGCTTCATGCAATGTGGGCACTTTATCCGTCATGTCTTGGTTGACATAGGGATCGTAAATTTTAAGCTGATAACCGTTTTTGCGAAGCTCGTTCATTACGACAAGGGAAGGACTCTCTCTGATGTCGTCTATATCCCCTTTAAATGCGACACCGAGCAGGGTGATGACAGGCTTATGGATATTACTTACCATTTCACGGATCCGATTTGAGACCAACTGAGGAACACTGTCGTTCGTTATCCGCGACAGCTCAATCAATCGGGTTGCCTTCGGCGCTTTTTCGAAAATAAACCATGGATCCACAGCGATACAGTGACCCCCGACACCAGAACCGGGTGAATGAATATGAACTCTCGGATGCGAGTTAGCCAATTGGATCGCTTCCCAAACGTCAAATCCAATCTCTTCCGCAATTCGTGCCAGTTCATTCGCCAATGCGATATTGACGTCACGGTACGTATTCTCCATCAATTTGACCATTTCGGCGGTTATGGTATCGGTAATATGAATGGTCCCCTCTACAATCTGTTCGTACAGTTCCGCGCACTTTTGAGCAGAAAGTGGGGTTATTCCTCCAATAATGCGGTCATTATGCTTCAATTCGTGAAACAACCTGCCTGGCATCACCCGCTCGGGAGAGTAGCAAACAAACAATTGTTCGCCAATGGCCAGATTCGTTTGTTTGAGTACAGGAAGCAGTACCGATTCCACCGTTTTGGGGGGCACCGTAGATTCGAGAACGACCAAATCTCCTTCCTTCAAAATGGGGACAAGCATTTCCGCAGCCTTGACAACTTGCGACAAATCAGCCGTCTTGCCGGAGGTAATGGGCGTCGGTACGGCTATAATAAAGGCATCCGCTTCCTGTGGCTGCATCGAAACTGTGAAGCTCCCTGAGTCGATCGCATCCTCCAAGGCTTTTTCCAAGCCAGATTCGTGCAAATGAACCCGTTTTGACCGTATCATATCGATCACAGTTGAATTCACATCGACTCCGTGCACATTTATTCCAGAATTGGCGAATATAACAGCTGTTGGTAATCCGATATAACCTAATCCTAAAACACATAGCTTCATCTCATCTCTCCGTTCTTGGGTATTTTCGAAAATAGATTATGAACCAGTTTTTGACGCGGTAACGGCACATAACACGGAAATATAAAAAAAGGCGTGAGCCCTATACGATGGTTTTCGTTGTATATGGCAATGCTATAACTGGGGAAAGCTATCCAAAGCCGTGGAAAAGAAGCTTTTTGGAAGGGTAGGAAGAATTGAATAAGGCGGAAAATTTTATTTTAAGGCGGGATCTATGGATGGCGGCGTATACTGTGGGTTAACCTGGTAGAAGCATGAGGCGAAACAAAGCCGTGAATTAAAGACGAAAGAGAGGGTTAGAGAGGGGAGACTGTAGTTATTCAAGGAGTCAACGACTTGGGAAAGTCAACAATTATCAAACTTCTATTAGGATTGTACAGTAAGTATGATGGTTTTATTGAATCAAAAAATGTTATTCTTTTCTCAGGCAGGCCTGTTGATTAACCACAAAATGGTACAAAAAGAGTCGTCAACCCGGTAAAATGTTTGTACCCCTACAAACGAACCGAAAGGTGACGACTCCATGAAAAGTCTAACACGGCTTTACCCATCACTACTGGTTGAATGGATGATTCACATCCATCACTACCGCAGGAAGTATTTAATTCTATTTTGGATATCAATATAGGAAACGACTGAGAATAAGCCCTCACAAAGCATTCAATCAGAATAGCTTGTAAGGGCTTATTCGTCGTATTAAAGACTAACCATCGGTCATTCCGTTATCATAATTAAATTGCCATTCAATCCCAAATTTATCTTTCAGACTTCCGTAGCATTTGCTCCAGAATGTTTCTTGGAGCTCCATTTTTACGGTCCCGCCTTCTTTTAATTTTTGAAAGACCGATCTGATTCTCTCCTCATCCTTATTGACGAAGGCGAGGCTGATGTTATTTCCAGCAACAAAAGGCATGCCGGGAAAAACATCTGAAAACATCACGTTACTTCCATCAATGTTGAGCCGTGTGTGCATGACCAAATTTTTCGCTTCTTCCGGTAAAGGATAATCGGGGTTGGACGGTGTTTCACCGAACGTCATGATTTTTGGTTTCTCTGTCCCAAAAACCTCTGCGTAGAACTCCGCTGCCTCACGACAGTTTCCATTAAAGTTAAGATAAACATCAACAGACATCTGCTGCACTCCTTTATGGCTGATTTCTTAACAGGCTAAATTCTCACTTCTCATTATTAACCTGTGCGCAAGCAAAAATACCACGGGTTCAGGTACAAGTTCAGGGACAAGAGAAAAACCCGCAAAAAGGCTGCTTGTCTTTAAGCAAACGATTTTGCGGGTTATCATTGTGGATTGCCTAGAGGGAAATCAGATTTGGAGTGGCTGGGTGATAGAGCAGATGACGTGAAATATCGCCAGGATGCTGTACGAAAAGTGGCCCCCAAGCAGGATTGATGTCGTGCATCAGCTTTAACAGCGACATCATCCGATTAACTATAACCTGCAGATCCGCTTCGTGAGAAAGTCCCTCGGTAATAGCAGCAGCTACCACATGCGCGGCATAGAAGCCGGAGCGGTGCTCATCGGTAAGCGAACCGGTGGTTTGCAGCAGGGTTCGTAAAAATGCAGCGATGCTCTCATCCTCGTTTCTCCAGTTTTGGATTTCATCCAGACTGTGATCCTCAAGGCTTCTGAGTCTGGTTTTCATGATAGCTTCAGCCACAATGCGGGCAGAGCGTTTTGACGTTTCAGGATCGATTGCATTTCCGTTAATTTTGATACTGACCAAGCCAGCAATCCGTTGGTTGCATGTGCAGGAGGAAGACTGACAATAGCTGCTTGCACTTTAAATACGGCTGTGGCGTCAGCGGGCCAAGTATACGGGCCATTTTCCGGCTCTCCCCATTTAATAAGTGCCGGAATAATGCTGAGTTCCAGTTCTTTTATTCCCTCGCGATCTTTTGCGCCAAGAAAACCGTCATACAGGTCACTCACAATCTCCTGAAAAGCATCGGACGCCAGGGCATTGTAGCCTTCTCCGTTTTGTAAAATGCTCTGAGCGATATCCAACATGAGTCTAGCCGTATTATTTCGGTTCGGGACTTGCAGTAAAATTTCAGTGAAGCCCTGTTGTCCAAGCTCTTCCAGTACTTTGATAAAAGGACAGGCAACCGTTTCCTGATAAATTTTCGGAAGCTTGGCTTTTGCCGCATGCAGTCTTCCCATCAATTGATGGTAATCCGTAGGGTCCGGCGGCCCCTGAAGATTGGAGAGCACAGCCTTCTTTTCTAGAGGAAATTAGCCGTTCAAGTGGTGAAAAGAAAGCTTTTTTGCGGCCTACAATAACATGTGTGGGCTTTTACGTATTTATGCGCTCCTTTATTTGGCACACTGAGGTCAGCATTTGAAATATGGAACCAATTTCATAACAAGCAGGCATTATGCTTGAAGTAATGGTATGATAGCGTAGTTACATCTTAACGACGACTATTGGAGTGATCATATGGGGGCAAAAAGCAAGGGCGGCGGAACCGGCAGAGGTACAGGCAGTAAGGGCTGGACACGCTGGAATAAAACAGCGAAGCCTGTAAGGAGAAAAAGCGCCTCTACAAGCGTACCGGGAAGTACAGCGGCAGGCGCTGCAAAAGGTGGCGTTGCCGCCAAATCAAGTGGGAACAAAGGTAGCGGCAGAAGTAAGTAAGCCAGGTATGTATATTTTGTATTTATCCATATATCTCATACTACGACGTAAAATAGGTGAATCATGCGAATTAACAAGTATATAAGTGAAACGGGATTCTACTCACGCCGGGAAACGAACAGGTTGATTGCCGCGGGGAGAATTACGATTAATGGCAAGGTTTGTGAAGCAGGGGCTCATGTAGAGCCACTGGATATCGTGCTGATCGATGGGGAAGCTATTCCGGCTAACCGGAGTGAACCCGTATATTTGGCGCTGAATAAGCCTATCGGCATTGTGTGTACGGCAGCGGAACAGGTGACTGGCAATATTATTAGTTATATCAATTATCCTACACGCATCTTTGCCATCGGCAGGCTGGATAAAGCGTCAGAAGGACTCATTTTATTGACGAACGATGGAAGTATTGTCAATCAAATGATGCGTTCCGAGCATGGTCATGAGAAGGAATATGTGGTGACGGTAGACAAGCCTGTTACAGATGAATTTACGCAGGCCATGTCTCGCGGTGTTGAAATATTGAACGTCATTACCAAACCGTGCAAGGTTGATCGTACGAGCGAATACGAGTTCCGCATCATTTTGACGCAGGGGCTGAACTTGCAAATTCGCAGAATGTGCAAGGCTTTGGGATACAGAGTGCTAAAGCTGGAGCGCGTTCGAATTATGAATATTACCTTGGATCATCTGGAACGTGGGCAATGGAGACATCTTGAGAGGGGAGAATTGGAGTTTCTTCTTTTTAAATTGAAATAGTAATTTAATTATCAGGGGGAATTTAACTTTGCTTTTTGATCATTGTAAATTTTATTTACTCTGTAACAAAGCAAGGACTTTTTTTGAGTTCAACAGCGATGTACATCAACAATAATGTAAAACCAAGATTTTTTTGTAATCTATATCAGTTTATTTATTAGGGGATTATAGTATGGAAATAATTTTGAAATTGTTATTAAGTACAACTATTTTATATGTTATTAATTTTGTTTTTAAAACACTAACCTCAAATCATTTTGATAAAATCTTTGTACCTAAACATCAAAAAGCCTTACAAAGTATTTGTGTATTTCTTTTGTTCCTTATCGTTTTTATTTTTTACGGTTTTCTCATTGCAACATTTTACGAAAAAATAAAAAAACTGAAATATATAGTGTTTATTTCTGATTTTTTATTTTTAATATATTTTATAGGTCTAGTTTTTATTCTTTGCATATGTTTAATAAAATGGATAAAAGAAGGGAAAGGAAAAGACTATTTCAATCTTTCTGAACAGAAATCTACCGTTTTAAATTTTTTTAGTTGTCCTGTTGAATATGGTAGTTTATTCTATAATGCTATGTAATATATTGTATGGGAATAAAACGGAAAGAATTGGTAATATAATTAATTGTATTTTTATGTTTTTTGGGGTAGCATACATACTGCTAAACTCACACTTATATTTAATAGGACAAAAAAAGAGAAAATGGAATTACGTTCTTTCTCCAACTCCAGAAGATATTGAAAAAAGATATTTAAATGTACTATATTCATTAACTCCTTCGCAACTTGTTCTTGCTGAGCATACTGATAACTACAAATTCCTAATAGTGTTTATTTATACGACATCAACAAAAAAACCTTTATTCATTTTGAAAGAGTAGTGAACTTAAAAAGTAAGTAGATTGTTCAATTTACAAGCTAATAGCAATAAAGTGACTTGTGATTGATTTGGGTGGATTTTCATCTTAAACATTTCTCGTCTAACCCCATCGTGTGATGCTGTTGGTTATATTTAGAGTTCTTCTTACCAAGCAGAGATGTCACTACCCCGTCCAGTACTGCCTATGGCAATCAGACCAAAACCGGCAACCAGGCGGTGGTATTATTTACGATGGGTGCTTGATTTTCTTCACGTGTTTTAGAGCTCTATCCTGCGGGGTAGGGCTTTTTTTGGTTCGTTCTATTTAATAAATAATCTGAGCTTGTTTGGTGGGAATTAGCTATTAGTTTCTCAATTATTCCTAGTGAAATATTCTCTAAAAATCAATATTGATATTCCAAAAGGATATTCTAGTTTTGGAGAACAAAATGCATCTACCAATCCGAAATTTACGCCAAATCTTTATAAAGAAGGAGAAGATGAATATGAGCATTTTGGAGGATTTATATTATGGCAAATGGTATCCAAGTGAACGAGTCAAACCGAAAAATCCTGAACTTGAACTAACCCATCAGAAGATATCTGCTTCTATGGAAACTCTAAAAACAAGATTATCAGAACAATATTATAAATTAGTTGAAGAACGATCTGATTTTAATGATGTTCTAATTTCCATATTTTCCGCTTCGGATTATATTTCTGGGTACAAAATGGGAGCTTTGATGATTTTAGAAATATTTGATAGGAAAAACTATCGAAACTAAGGCATAGCTATGTGAGGCTGTCCCCAGTGCAGAACTCTTTTCTGCAAAGGTAGACATCCTCTTTTTGCTGATCATGACAAAGTTTATTCTACTATCAATTTTACACTAATTTATTACAGGTCAAGGCTGGGGCTTGTTGTTCCGCGTATCCTGGAGGCGATCCAGTACGATTTGTACGGCGATTGCATCGTCCAGATAGCCTAAGGGAAATACATAATCGGGAATGATATCTGTAGCGGAGACGAAGTATAACAAACCGCTGCCGAGGATCGAACGCTCCTCCGTGGTGATGTCATCACTGCTGTAGAGCTGATACATCCGCTTGAGCTCCTCAATGAATGGTCCCGCTCCGTTAACGCTTTTTACTTTACTGGGAAAGTCATTGTGGATAATCCGCGCTCCTTCTTCGGTTAGGACATAGGGCTCGTATTTGCTCAGTTCTTTCTGAACCTGCTCGGCAGTAAACTGGTGGTCCATGAGGTTGGAGGATTGAAGGATTTCTTTAATGCTGTTGATGGAGGAGTAGATATCGTTCGGCTGGTTATGAAAAATGGGAACAGTGGGGGCGCCATAACCAGCGGCTTGGAAGAGTGGAGCGGAGGGAACATCAAGATGAAGGGCAAAAGCCTCGAGATGTTCAGGCTTGGCTCGTTGCTTCCCGTTAACGATTCGCGATATCGTGGCCGTATCTATGCCGGTAGCGGCGCTTAGCTTGCGCATAGACAAAGAATGTTCTTTCAGCAAGGAGACCAGTGTCTCGCCCAGTGTGGCGTTTCTCTTCTCATCGGACATTTGCAGTTCACCTTACCTTATGTTGATGTTGATTCAGAATGTTGAGGGGATCTCAACATTTTTTTAGATGGATGGGCACCTAATTGCAATATGCTCAATAGTATGATTGTAAACAGACAACAAGGAGTGATATAAGATGGTTACTTGGATTTTAATTTTTGGATTCGCCGTATCATCTAGTCTGGATAATTTGGGGGTTGGAATATCTTATGGGATTCGAGGGATTCGTATTAACCATTTATCAAATTTAATTATTGCGGTCATCTGCTTCATCCTTAGCATGTCAGGGATCATTTCCGGTCTGTGGATTGCGGAGGTACTTCCAGGCATATTACCCGTCCTGATCGGAGCGTTATTGCTATTCATTGTCGGTACCCGCATCATTCTGCTGGCTGTACCGCGTAAGAACCAGGAATCCAACCAGAACAGTGAAGAAGCCGGGGAGACTGCGTCAAGCGGATCACTCGAAGGAATTCTACAAAATCCCGAAACCGTGGATAAAGACAAATCAGGTTCTATAGGAAACCTTGAGGCAGCGGTGCTGGGGGTTGCACTTGCCGCTAATGCCGTTACAAATGGGATTGGTGCAGGTATGATGGGACTGTCACCAATTGCGATCTCTCTAACTGCGGCAGGCGGCGGTTATATCACGATCTGGCTTGGTGTAACCCTGGGGAAAAAAATGTTGGCGATTCGCATCGGCTCTTTCACATTAGGTCAGTTCAGTACGATTTTAAGTGGATTATCATTATTTTGATTGCTTGCAATTCGTTCTTTGGGTAAGTCAGTGCACCGCTATTTCAAAGTCATCCTTCCACAGGTTGCAGTGGAGAGATGGCTTTTTCTTTGAACAACGATATCGGTCGCGATGGCGTAACATTGCTTTTTGTAGAACAGGAATAGCGATTATCAAAAAAAGCGACCACGCTTGGTATGCATGATCGCTGAACCATTTTTATTTTATTAACGATGCCACCACGATTCTACAATTTGATGAGCATGTTGCGGTTGATATCCTCTTCCTATGAGGTAGGAAACGGCTGCTGCCTCTCTTAAAGCATGTTCCGTAGAAATGGTCTGCGCTTCCCACAAACCGTTTCTTACCCAAGGCTCAACTACCGATAATGTTTCCTGTTTTAAATTGTGCATATAAGACGGTTGCGGATAATGAATACACATATGAGTCGAATGCGGATCATGAGTATACGCCATTATTTCTCCTCCTTTTTTCTAACAAGAATGCATTAGCATATGCCCATTTTGATTTCTTGGTGAGCCCAGAATTCTCAACAATTAATGCATTTATTTCAGATTACAATGCGAAGTCTGATCGATTATGTTGGAATATACTGAATTTGTAAAAGGAGTGATTTATCTAATATTACCCATACAACCGGCAATAAGAGGTTAAACTGATCGTAACCACTGATAACGGGACTTGGAATACTTATGTTGATTATTTATAAATTAACTGATCTGACATAAAAACAAACTTAATCCTCTTGAGGGTGGAACAGGGTGATTTTTGAAAAGTGACCTGATGATGCCACCTTTAAGGGGATTATTGCATGTTAAGAGGTAAGCATTATGAGTTGAAACTAACATTTTCTTAACATTTATAGCGTAAATTTTCTAATATTTTTTATGTATATTAAATTAAAGATTCGGTCCCTGGGAGTCTTGCTGTATTCAAAACTAAGTACATAGACCTATTTAGTATTGTGTTGATATCTTTTTATGTCGAAGCCTTTTAGGAGGAAGATGATAAAGAGCAGGAAAAGAAATTGGTCGGGAGCGCAACGCAGACAAAGGTGAAGCAGTTCACAATATACAGGTATCTAGGTGATGAAATGGAGATGTTGAATGATGAAGAAGTTTTCGAGAAAATGGCTCGTGGGAGGAAAGCTCGGCAAAAATTTCAAAATGAAGCTGATAGTAGCCTTTATCGCTTTTTTGATCATACCATCCTTGATTGTGGGGGGGTTGTCGTATGTGAACTCCAGCAAGCAGATTCGCAACCAGATTGAATATAGCGCCGAGCAGGCTATCATCCGTTCTAATTATGTTATTGATAGTGCAATTAAACCTAAGGTACACGACGCAGAATATTTTGCTGACAAACTAAAGGGCACTCGAGTAGAGACAGAGGAACAAGCAGCAGAGCTGGAGGATTTTTTCAAGCAATATATTGAACTCCATCCTGAAACAGAATCCATTTATTATGGCTCAAAGGAAGGTAAATTTACTGCCTATCCGCAGAAGGAATTACCCGATAACTATGATCCTCGTGTGAGATCTTGGTATGAGGAAGCCAATAAGGAGCAAGGCAAAACAGTGATCAGCCCGCCCTATCTCTCTGCATCCTCCAAGCAAATGACAGTCACGGTGTCCAGGGCCACACCAGATGGTTCGGGTGTTATTGGCATTGATCTGAAGATTAGCGATATTAAAGAGACGCTGAATAATATTAATGTAGGCCGTGACGGTTATGCTATATTGCTGGATAGCAACCAGACTTATATTGTCCATCCGACGATCGCAGCGGGTACCAAAGCGACAGATCATGAATCACGTATGTATCAGGCAGACAGTGGTAAATACGAGTATGAGTATCAAGGACAGATGAAATATATGATTTTTGCGACCAACAAGCTGACAGGCTGGAAGATAGGAGGAACGCTGTACTTATCTGAAGTGGATGAAGCGACACGGCCGATTCTGATCAGCACCTTGCTTACGATTGCCGGGTGTCTTGTAGCGGGTATCATCATTGTCTATTTCTTGATTCGTTCCATCATTAAGCCTATTATAAAATTGAAGGAACAAGCAGTGAATGTGAGCGGTGGAGACCTGACGCAGGACATTCAGGTAAAAAGTGAAGATGAGATTGGTGAATTGGGACGGGCTTTCCGGAACATGCAGGATAACCTGCGTTCGGTTATTCGGAACGTAGGGGACAGCGCAGATCATGTTGCCAGATCTTCGAACGAATTAACGGTAAGCGCAGAACAAACCAGTGCTGCAAGCGAGCAGGTGTCCCAGGCTATCCAGGAAATTGCCAGCGGAGCGGAAAAGCAGACTACAGGTCTGGAAAATAATTCGGTGGCGCTTGATGAAATTGCACAAGGGGTTGCGCAAATCGCGGAACGTTCTGTTTCGGTAGCGGATTTGGCCAGACGGTCCGCAATACAAGCAGAGGAAGGACGGAAGTCCGTTGAGCAGACAGGTGAACAGATGAATTCCATTTACCAATCGGTGGAGCGGTCTAATCAGATGATTCAGACCTTGCAAGCTCGTTCCCAAGAAATCGGTGAAATTACGAAGGTTATCGGTGAAATATCTAATCAGACGAACCTGTTAGCCTTGAATGCAGCGATTGAGGCAGCCAGAGCAGGTGATCATGGCAGGGGTTTTGCTATCGTTGCTGATGAAGTGCGCAAGCTTGCAGAGCAATCACAGGCTTCTGCTACACAGATTGCCCTATTGATCGGTGAGATTCAGCATGAAACCGAAACTACAGTGGAGACAATGAATCAAGTCACAACGGATGTACGGGATGGACTGCAGATTTCCGAAGCGACCATTGTCAAGCTGGGACACGCGATGGAAGGCATTCAAGAGACGACGCCTCAGGTGGAGGAGGTCGCAGCAATTGCACAACAGATATCAGCCAGTGTACAGGAGATTGCAGCGACAGCCAACGAACTGGCAACGATTGCAACCGGTAATGCTGCTACATCTGAGGAAGTTGCCGCTTCCTCGCAAGAGCAGTTGGCTTCCATGGAGGAAATATCAGCTTCCGCTCAGCAGCTATCCAGAATGGCAGCTGATTTGAAGGTCATGGTCAGTCGTTTCAAATATTAAAACGAATTTGCCCCCAATGGAATCTATAGTACAATGAATACTCGGGACAGTTCTTTAAGCCTTAAGGCATAAGGAATCTGTCCTGAGTTTTTTCATATTTTCAATCTGGTTTGCAAAGCGGGAAAGATTACAGGAGGGACACAATTGGTTCGAGACTTGGTGCTGTACACCATTGTAATATTATTAATCATTTTAATTTTTCAGCCACCTGTTACATCCGTGCGGCTTCATCTGATTACTCAGCCCATTCGGCAGACGATCACGCGTGTTTTTTATGGGGTGGCCGGAATTCTGTTTTTATATGTTGGTATAAACCATAGAATGCGCATAACTTGTGTACTGGAGCTGGGAATTGGGCTGTTGTTCATTGCTATGATTGTGCGCGTTTGGCTCATCAAGGATACAGATGAACAACGTTTTCGGGAGCAAAACCATGATCTCCTGAATGTGCTTCGGGTTCAACCCGGTTTTACCTTCAAACTGGAGAGAAGCGGTGACGTTTTTTATTACAGGCTGCTAGGAGGAGACTTGCTGAAACGCATGGGTCTGGATATGCAGGTCAGCTACAATCGAAGAAAGCCAGTAGAGCGGCTGGGGAATATTTTTGAGCTGTCTGCTGAAACGCTGGAGCAGCTTGATGAATATTACAAACAGGCATGGTTCGGTGACCAGACGGTATTTGAGCTGGAGTTTTGGGAATATTCGGCTTTAGTTACCTTGCATCCGGTCAGGGCAGCCGGAGTTACCCGGCATGTCATCGGGCACGTCATGGATATTACAGAGTACAAAGCTTCCGAGCACAAAAGAAAAGAAATGGACGAGGCTAATCATGCCAAAAGCGTTTTTTTGGCTCATATGAGCCACGAAATTCGCACGCCGCTGAATGGAATCATCGGTCTGTCCAAGCTGTTGAACAAGACAGAGCTGACTGTGGTCCAAAAAGACTATCTCCACAAGCTGCTTGCCTCCTCGCGTACCCTTTCCTCCATGCTCAATAACGTACTGGATTTTTCCAAAATGGAAGCAGGCCGTTTGCAACTGGAGAGACTGGAATTTGAACCGGAAAAAATGCTCCGGCATCTTGCAGATACGGTGGGGACTTTGCTGGAAAAGAAAGAAATTGAGGTTATTTTTATAACGGACCCTCTATTACCCAAAAGTGTTAAAGGCGATCCATTCCGGATAGAGCAGGTACTGTTAAACCTTTTGACCAATGCTGTCAAGTTTACGGATCGGGGGCATGTATTGTTACAGGTACGAATGCTGAGTCAGCAGAACGAACGGATAGGAGTTTCCTTTATTGTAGAGGATACTGGCATAGGTATTCCCGAGTCGTCGGTGGACAAGCTGTTTGTTCCTTTTACACAAGTGAATGCATCAACCAGCCGCCGATATGGAGGCTCCGGGCTGGGCTTGGCCATTAGCAAGCATTTGGCTGAAGCGATAGGCGGGAGTGTAGAGGTGGAGAGCCGGCTGGGCGAATACAGTCGATTTTACTTTAATCTTGAGCTGGATATCGGGAAAGGACACGCGGAAAGTACGCGGATAACACAACAATTCAACGGCAAAGCCTTAATGGTTGTACAGCACGAGCTGTTGAAATATAGTCTGAATGAAATATTACAAAGCATGGGAATTGAAACATACACGGTATCATCCTTCCGGGAATGTGTGGATGCTGTTCACAATGGTGAACATTACGATTGGGTAATCGTCGACATGGGGATGAATGGAATTAGAGGGTTGGAGTCATGGCGACAATGGCTTCAACTACTGGACAGACAGATCACTCGGGTCATTGGACTTACAACCGTGTTTCAGATGGACGAAATCGCGGCTGGGGACGCGGATAGCAGTGTCGATGCGTTCTTGTCCAAGCCGGTGACCCGGGAAGCTTTGCTGGAAGTTATTGGATCGAGGCTGGAGGAGGAGAAGCCAGTCTCCATAAATGGGCATACAGTGGATACACATACGTTGATGGGCCCTCGTGACGAAGGAGAGGCTGTAGTACAGAGGTTTCAAATCCTCATAGCGGAGGATAATGAAATCAACCGGATGGTGATTGCCGAGTTTTTGATAGAACGCAGTTTTGAAGTAACGATGGTTGCCAACGGAAGGGAGCTGTTAGAATCACTGGAGCTGCGTGCCTGGGATTTGGTAATGCTTGATCTGAATATGCCGGAACTGGATGGTTTTGAGACAGCCAGGCATATTCGCCGAAAGAAAGCATTTAACAGGCTTCCCATTATCGCCTTTACCGCTGATGCTGCTCAGCATAAACTGGAAGATTGCCTTCGTGCCGGGATAAATGCTGTACTGCTCAAGCCTGTTCATGAACTGAATGCCGCAAAAGTGCTGAACAGCTGGATTCACTTAACGTGGCTGCAACAACTGCACGGTATTCAAGCGGAACAGGCGATCGCAAGTATGGATGGGAAGGTATATATTTTTCAATTTGCCCTTTACAAATGGATTCAGGAATACCAGAATCTCGATAAAAGAGTGATGATGAAAATGGATAAAGGACAGTTGTCTGCTGCGCTTCGATTAATCCATTCGCTGAAGGGAGGAGCAGGGAATCTGTACGCATCCGGACTGCTAGCAAAGATTATTGAGCTGGAAAAGCAGCTGAAGCGCAGCCGTGCAACCTCAACAGGGGAACTGTATCCAGACTGGCGAGAGTCATTGAGTCTGGTTCAGAAGGAGATTAACCAAATCAAGTCGTCGGTTCCCTGGAGCTGAGCGTGTTATTGCATAAATTTATAACCAATTCCCCAGATGGTCCTGATCAATTTTGGATTTTTGGGGTCTTTTTCGATTTTCCTGCGCAAATGGTTGATATGTACGTCTACAGCCCTCTCATTAATATAGGAGTCTGTGCCGCGGAGAGCCTGAATCAAGGCATATCTGCTAAATACAATTCCCTGGTTTAGATAAAAAAGCTTCATCAGCTCAAATTCCGAAAACGTTGTCTCCACAATCTGTCCATCAACGGTAATCATTCTCCGCGCGAGATCCAAAACAATGTCTGTTTCAGGCTCGGCTTCAGGCGCAAGACCTTTTCCCTGTAACCGTGTAATTTCAATACGACGGAAAAGAGCCTCGATTCGTGCTTTTAGCTCCTGCATACTAAAAGGTTTGCAAAGATAATCGTCCGCTCCTAACGTAAGTGTACGAATGCGCTCTGAGATGTTGTTTTCTGAAGAAATCACGATCAGTGGCACATCCGTATGCTTGCGTATTAGCGGGCAAGGATTCACGCCGTCCAGGTCTGGAAGCAGCAGATCCAGTAAAATAATATCAGGCTGTACGATATCCAACTGGGCAATTCCCTCAGTGGCTTGAACCACCCGGGTTACGTGATAACCTTCTCCTGTCAGATACAGGGAAAGGGTGTCGCCCAGCATATTGTCGTCTTCAATAATTAAAACATTAGACATATTGATGTTTCCTTATCTTTAATAAATTTGCACGTTCTTTCTGATAGAGTAAACCCCTTTGGACAGTCTGTCAAAGATTAGATTGAATGTGGCAAATCTATAATCAAAGAGCACGAATTTATATCTATTTGATATGGAAATGCACTTTTTGAGGTTTAAAACTATAATACTACAATTTGGAATTATTTTAACAATAAGCAGCAAGTATTTACCATACCATTACAAAAAATTAACAAATCAAACCAGACATGCATTGACTTCAAAAAAATTTATGGTATTTTATTACATAGGAGTGACATCCTCTGATCAACCCCTTAGAGCCCCCCACCCCTTATCTTCTGAATGTAATCCACTTTCAATCTGCTAATCTGCATACTATTTTTTTCGCTCTCTAACCGTTCTCGTAATCGTATTCATGCATTCTTGGTGTGGCATCTCCATTGTGCTTCAGACTGTCTCTCATTAGATTACATATTTACACTTTTTTTGCTCTACATGTTTGTATTTTTTTTCAAATCAGGTCAGCGGGAGGACGAAGATTCATGAACACATTCGAAGCACTGGAGTCCAATGTCAGATCTTATTGCAGAAACTTTCCGGTTGTTTTCAACAAAGCAAAAAACGATGTACTGTACACAGAGGAAGGAGAGGGATATATTGACTTTTTTGCTGGAGCAGGGGCCTTGAACTATGGGCATAACAACGATTTTATGAAAAGCCGGATTCTGGATTATGTAACCTCCGATCGGATTATGCACGGTCTGGATATGTACACAACGGCGAAGCAAGAATTCATAGAGTCTTTCTCCGAGCGTATTCTCCAGCCTAAAGGCTTGAATTATAAGCTGCAATTTTGCGGACCAACGGGGACCAATGCAGTAGAAGCGGCATTGAAACTTGCACGCAAAGTCAAGAAAAGAAATGGGATTTTTGCTTTTATGGGCGCGTTCCACGGTATGTCGCTAGGTAGTCTGTCAGTTACCAGCAACAACGCCATGCGCGAGAGTGCTGGTGTGTCTCTCGATAACGTTATCTTTATTCCTTATAACAGTACCTTCAATGGATTAGATACCATTTTATATATGGAGCAGCTTTTAACAGATACCCATTCCGGAGTAGATAAGCCGGCTGCCATCATTATGGAGACAGTCCAGGCAGAGGGCGGGATTAACATTGCAGATACGGAATGGCTGCGTGATTTGCGGCAGCTGTGCGATGATCATGATATTTTGCTGATTATTGACGATATACAGGTGGGCTGCGGCAGGGTTGGTTCATTCTTTTCATTTGAGCGGGCAGGTATCGTTCCAGATATGGTTGTTTTGTCCAAGTCCATCAGCGGTTACGGACTGCCGATGTCCCTGCTGCTGCTCAAGCCGGAGCTGGATATCTGGGGACCTGGTGAGCATAATGGCACCTTCCGTGGCAATCAGCTTGCCTTTGTTGCTGGCAAGGCCGCACTGGAGTTCAGAGATACGGTAGGGCTGGAGGCAAAGGTAAGGGAAAAAGAGGTTTTTGTCCAACAATTTTTGCGGGAGCATATTCAGTCAGCCGATCCTCTCATAGACATTCGCGGCTTGGGTCTGATCTGGGGAATTGATGTGTCCCACCTCGGGGAAGCGTTCGCCAAGGACGTAACTGCTCTCTGTTTTAGTAAAGGTCTCATTATTGAACGGGCCGGACGTAACGACACGGTAATTAAAATTATGCCTGCGTTAACCATAAGTTTGGAAAACCTGCGCAAGGGCTGCAACATTATTAAAGAAAGTATGGCGCAGGTGTCCAGTACACTGGTCACTTCGTAAATATAAGCTGAACAGTAAAGCCTCTTGGCTGGAGCTGCCTTCTGCAGTGGAGCAGAATATGGCAGCTGCCGACCAAGAGGCTTTTTGGGCAGAAAGCTTAAGAAATAACCGCTTGCACGTATTTTTGTGCCGATTGCTCCAGCTGCTCATCGGTCAGAACTCCGGCGCCATATTGTACAAAATAAGGCAGCAGCTTGGTACCAATCATATGGCTTGTAGCCTCGAGAGGTCTCAACAGCTCTTCTATCGTGTATCTATTCCGCCCGTCATGCTGGTAGTTTTCCTCCACACTGGCAGCAGACAAGGCAATTAACAGCTCTTTGCCCTGCAGCTTGCCGCCTTCACTTCCATAAGCCCAGCCGTAAGTTAAGATCTTATCCAGCCATTTTTTCAACAGAGAAGGGGTGCTATACCAATAAAAAGGAAATTGCAGAACAATGCGATCATGCTGCTCCAGCAGCTTCTGCTCGTGAGCGACGTTGATCTGCTCATCTGGGTATGCTTCATACAGGCTGTGAACAGTCACGCCGGACTGCTTTTGGAGCTCTTGCACCCATCGTTTGCTAATGCGAGACTCTGCAAGATTAGGGTGGGCGATAATCACGAGTGTTGACATAAAAAATCCTCCTCAAAACTAATTTTATGTAAGTAGATTACAAATGTATGTGTAACAATATTAGTTTCAAATTTTAGGATTGTCAACTCCGAAGATTTTTAGACTCTACATGCTAAAAAAACTCCGGCAAACTCATGCCGGAGTCTCATCTAATGAATTGCTATTAACATTAAGCGATATCGTTAAGATCAGTAACAATTTTATTTTTTCCGGAACGCTTGGCTTGATAGAGATAGTCATCTGCTCCCTGGAAGAATGTATCTTTGTTCATTTCTTCCGAATAGCTTTTTAATCCGATGCTTACGGTCACGGAAACGCTTTGCATTTTCTCGACATAGGTCATCTTCTCCACTTCACGACGAATGCACTCGACAATCTGATAAGCTTCTTCAAAAGTATGCTCGAACATTAGAATAGCAAATTCCTCACCACCATATCGGGCTGGAATGTCATTGGCTGTAATCTGCTCCGTAATGATTTGCGAGATGCTCTCCAAAATCTTATCTCCAAACTGGTGTCCGTAAGTGTCATTAATTTTCCTGAAATTATCAATATCTACTACCGCTAAATGGATAACGGCACCTTGCTTGGCATATTCGAGAGCTTTCTCATAAAACGTTTGAAACGATAAATGATTATACAGCTTTGTCAGTCCATCGGTCATTGACATTTTGCTTATAATCGCGTTACTGATCATTAACTCCTGCTGGGCGTGCTGTGTTTTATACAAATCCACTAGCAGATCACGGCCGCTGGCCTGAATGATGAGAGCAATAAAGGTGGACATAATCAAAAATGTCGGAATGGCTACGATGTCAAAGTCCGAAAAGTAGGTACGAAAGGAACCGTCAATAGCTACTAAGGAAAAAAAGACTACAACTTGCAAAACAAAGGAAAGCCATATCAGGCGGCGATTGAAAAACAAGACGGATGAGAAAATAGGCAACAAGCACAATGCCGTAATAATCCGGATTTCATAGTTTAAACGAATAATCATCCAGCAAATAATCGTACTCGCCATAATCAGGATTACGAAAGAAAACCTGTTGTATTTATGATGAGCCAACTCTGCAAGCAAGTTGGAACCGCACATGAATAGCGTGGGAACAATAAGGGTTCCAACGCAAAATTCATAAGGTGTAGCGCGATAGTCGAGAAATAGATAGCTCCCAAGCTGGACGATAAAATGTACTGCAATAATCGCCCAGTAAAGTAATAACATTTTGCGCACCCAGAGGCCTTGCTTTATTTTGTAATCCATATGTTGAGCAACCCGTTTTGCTTTAGTCATGATGTCACCACACTTAATGTATCTTTAGTCATTCTCGTATTATAAGATACTATGTGATGAAGTTGAAGCTAATTTTTAAAGGCTTACGCACTTGTCTGCCCCAATAACACTCCAAGTACAAAGTTATAGCACTTCTCCTCGCCTGGCGCCAGCATAACCTCGATACAATGCGAGGCGATAGGAGACCAGCCGCTGGCAATCGAGTTGGAGGCCTGGCCTGCAACGACTATCTGGGGCTGATCCAGTCCGTAATAGAGCCGAGAAAAGCTTCACGATCTGTATCGAATCCTGCCAGCGGATGGTTCGCAGAGAAAAAAGCATAGTGGTTGCGGAGCTCCCGATATTCCGTTGTATGATAAATGACGGAGCCCTGAACTTCGACCTCGCCTGTGTTCAGGTTACGCTGAAAATTGGTCATATCGTTATAGGCGTTCCGGAAACAAAATTTTACAAAAGGAAAGAGTTTGATCTTTTTAGCCTGTGCTGAGGTGTTGAGAAGCTTGGCTTGATGTACTTCTCCGTCAAAAGCCAAGGGGACAAAAGCCAGTTGTATAGCGCGAATACCGTTCCGTTCTGCCATAATGGAGGTATAGCCAAGCCCATGGCGACATTCATACTGATCCAGATCTCGCTTAACCGGCATCCAGCCCGGAGTCCAATAATCTCCGTTATCATAAATATAAAAATAACGCCCCCGTTATCGACAGGAATATTGTTGTACCGATACCTTGTCAAACGGCGCAAACGAGCATCCGGTAAAATGCATAGCCGCCGCCCGGATTGGAGATCAGCCCCAAAAATCGTTCGCTGCCCAAATAATTAATCCAGGTATAGGGGGGGTGAAGGGTGTGGATGACATATTCCTGACTGGAATCATCAAAGAAACCGTACTTCATAGCGCAGACTCCTCTCAATTTGAAAATAAGACCCAACACTTGATTATATTCAAACATAAAACTGTTCTTTCTGAAGGAGGACATTTCCTGTTCAAAAAAAAGGTGCTTGATTTCCCCGACTGCTTTTCCTGAATTTGCAAAATATTCGAAATGGGTAAATATCCCTTTTTATGCTAAAATGAAAAAGTTAGGATTCAGTAAGGCAGGAGGTTGCAAAATGGCACTGATTACATTATTTTTCATTTCATATGCAGGCGGGTCGGCATCAGTCAGCTTCAAATGGAAGAAGCTGCTGCATCCACAGATTAAGCTTGTTCCGCTGGAGCTGGCGGGCAGAGGGATTCGTACTGGAGAACGACTAAAGGATAGTATCGAGGAGATGAGCGATGATCTGCTCCACCAGATCGGAGAGGAGTTAGTCCCCGGCGACCGTTATGCCATATATGGTCACAGCATGGGGACGATGATTGCGTTCGAGTTGTACTACAAGCTGGTAGCCGGCGGATATGACCAGCCTGCTCATCTGTTCGTTTCCGGTGGACGGGCACCGCATATCCCAAGGAATTTCCCGCGGTCACATGATCTGCCCGCAGATCAGTTTAGGGCGCATTTGAAGCGGTACGGGCAGCTTTCTGAGGCTATTTTCGATAATCAGGAATTGTACGATTATTTTATGCCGGTGTTAAGAGCGGATTTTAAAGCCGTTGAGACGTATAAGTACACGGCCAAATCCGCACCCCTACATTGTCCTGTTACTGCTCTGACGGGACTGGCCGATAATACGTTGGCCTTGCAGGATGTGGAAGCGTGGGCGCAGCATACGGATCAGGATTTTCGTATGTTCACCTTTGATGGGGGACATTTTTTTATTCATGATGAAATGGAACGGATTACACAGATCATCAATGAGAATTTGGAACGCAGTGCAGTGGCAAACAGAATACAACATTAAAAAGAAGAGGTGATGGTAGTGACTGTTGGTGTATTGGCACATTTATTTGGCAAGCTGCCATATCGCCAGCTGGCTGCTAAAGTAGGTGCAGCAGGCTTTACTCATGTGCAGCTGGCTCCGTGGAGAGCGATCAGCGATGTGAATTTTAATAAACCGGGCAAGTTCAGCCCGGGATTAGCATTGTCTATCGCCGAGGAGTTTCGCAAGCATGGAGTATCCATATCGGTGCTCGGGTGCTATTTGCATTTTTTTGTACAGGACGAGCAATTGTTGCGTGAAAATGTAGAGCGCTTCAAAGAACTGATTCGATACGCGGGTCTGCTGGGGGCACCCATCGTCGCCGCAGAAGTCGGGCGCAATAGGGATGGCAGCGCATATACAGAGCGAGACTGGAGAGTTGTCAAAGAGGTTGTACGCGAATTGGCAGATGAAGCAGGACAATGGGGCGTATTTGTAGGCTTGGAAGCTGCGAACGATCATTTGGTCGGCACAGCTGCAGAGCTGGCAGCCTTACTGGAAGAAGTACCTTCTTCCCAAATCGGTGTGGTCATTGATCCCGGGAATCTGCTGAAAACGGAAAATCTGGCACAGCAGGATGAGGTTATTCGCGAAGCTTTCCGACTGCTGGGACCTCGGATTATTGCAGCACATGCCAAAGACCGCCGGTTATCATCGTCAGGTGAGATTGAGACGGTACCGCCGGGGTTTGGTAACATGAACTATGGTCTCTACATGGAACTGCTGGAGCAGTATAAGCCAGGGGCCCACATCATTATGGAAGCCGCGAAGGAGCATCAAATGGCCGAATCCAGATGCTATATCGAAGGCCATCGGTTAGCGGCTCAGAAAGCGCAGGGAGTACAGACGAAGTAATTTTTTCCTTTATATTACAGAAGTTGCTAAGAGACTTGGAAGCGTCTACCTTTCCAAGTCTCTTGTGTTGGTCAGGGCTTAGCCTTGTACAACCGCTACGATGACAAGTACCCAGCTTGCCAAAAAAGCGAGCCCGCCAAACGGGGTGATCGCTCCAAGCTTTTTGATACCAGACAAGCTAAGCGCATACAGGCTGCCCGAGAACAGAAGGATTCCCGCGAACATCACCCAGCCTGCGGCTACGATCAGGGGAGAATGAACGAAATTCCCTGCCACCGCACCTAGCAGAAGCAGACCCAGCCCGTGTGCAATGTGGTATTGGATTCCGGTCTGGAATATGCTCATCATGTCCACGGCAAGTCTTTTTTTCAAGGCATGAGCCCCGAAGGCTCCAAGAGCGACTGCTAAAAACATCATCATACAGCCCATAATCAGCAATGTTTGCAAACTTCAGTTCCTCCCTTCTGAGAAATACTAGTATATTCCATGTGGTTTCGTCAATTTTCATTACTATTATCCAAAAGATACTAATTTTTTCAACTCTCATTTGATGGCGTTTGTGGTATATTTTTGCCATAGGGCCAATGAGAAGCATATAAATGATCGACAGCGTGTCCTCTACCTTTTTTTATACGGGAAAGTGTGGTGATATGCTGTTTTTTTGTGCTGTCCTTTTTTAAAGCAAAGCTTTGTGTAAAGTCAAGACCTATTTTTGGAGAGGATGGATGTAATGATACGCAAGAAATCGGCATTTAGGAAGTCTTTCACAATGGCTATGTCGGCCGTTTTGGTTCTTCCGCTAACTATGGGCTTAGCTCAAGCTAGCCCTGCCGGGGCATCGGCCGTAAAATCGGTCACAGCTTCGGCAGTCTCATCAGAGGCGACACGTTTTCTTCAAATGTACAAGCAGTTGAAGGATCCGGCTAGCGGTTATTTTTCAAAGGAAGGGATTCCTTATCATTCCGTAGAAACGCTGATTAGTGAAGCCCCGGATTATGGTCACCTCACGACCTCGGAAGCGTACAGCTACTGGATGTGGCTCGAAGTGCTGTATGGCCATTACACCGGAGACTGGAGCAATCTGGAATCCGCTTGGGATAACATGGAGAAATATATTATCCCTGGTAAAGAAGCTCAGCCTACGATGGGCAACTACAATCCAAACAGTCCTGCTACCTATGCAGCGGAGTATTCGCAGCCAGACGTGTATCCTGCCCGTCTGACCGGTCAGTATGCCGGTGGTAAAGACCCGCTGGATTCAGAGCTGAAATCGACTTATGGCAACAATCAAACTTATCTGATGCACTGGCTGCTGGACGTGGACAACTGGTATGGTTTTGGCAATCTGTTGAATCCGTCGCATACCGCTACTTATATTAATACGTTCCAGCGCGGAGAACAGGAATCGGTTTGGGAGACTATCCCGCATCCGTCGCAAGACAATCAGAAGTTCGGCAAGCCTAACCAAGGTTTCATGAGTCTTTTCACCAAGGAAGATAAGAATCCTGCTCCACAATGGCGTTATACGAATGCCACTGATGCGGATGCTCGTGCGGTTCAGGCGATGTATTGGGCTAAAGAGCTGGGATATGACAACGAAGTATATTTAAATAAAGCAAAGAAAATGGGCGATTACTTACGCTACGGAATGTATGATAAGTACTTCCAAAAAATTGGTAGTGCTGCCAACGGAAGCCCGACTTCCGGTTCCGGCAAAGATGCAAGCCAATACCTGATGGCATGGTATACATCATGGGGCGGCGGCCTCGGCCAAGAAGGCAACTGGGCATGGCGGATCGGCGCAAGCCATGCGCACCAAGGCTACCAGAACGTGGTGGCGGCATACGCATTATCCGACAAGGATGGCGGTTTGGTTCCAAAATCACCAACTGCAGGACAGGATTGGGGCACCTCGCTGCAACGCCAGCTGGAGTTCTACACTTGGCTGCAATCCGATGAGGGAGCAATTGCAGGCGGAGCGACGAACAGCTGGGATGGTGCCTATAAAGCATATCCTGCTGGCACAAGCACTTTCTATAACATGGCTTATGTATCAGCTCCTGTATATCATGATCCGCCGTCCAACAACTGGTTCGGCATGCAGACTTGGCCTATGGAGCGTGTTGCGGAGCTGTATTACATTTTAGCGAAAAAAGGCGACACTTCTTCCGAGCAGTTCAAGATGGCCAAACAAGCTACGGAAAAATGGGTTAAATGGTCCAAGGACTATGCATTTGTCAATGAACGCCCTATGACTGATGCCCAAGGCTACTATCTGGATGCACAAGGCAAACGTATTCAGAGCAGCAAAAATGTAAAAGTCGCTACCAAGAAAGCCCAAGGCGAATTCTGGCTCCCAAGCAACCTCGAATGGAGCGGACAGCCGGATAAATGGAACGGCTTTGCTAAATATAAAGGCAACAGTGGACTACATGTAGTAACCAAAAATCCGGTACAAGATGTCGGGGTATTGGGTAGCTATGTGAAGGCACTCACTTTCTTTGCTGCCGCAACCAAGGCCGAAAATGGAGACTTTACTGAATTGGGCAAAGAAGCGAAGGGTCTGTCCAAGTCCTTGCTGGATGCCGCATGGAACTATAATGACGGCGTAGGTATTGCGACGAAGGAAACACGTGAAGAATACTACCGCTACTTTACCAAAGAAAACTACATTCCAAACGGCTGGAGCGGTAAAACAGGACAGGGCAACACCATTCCTGGCAAAGATACAGTACCTTCCGATCCTTCCAAGGGCGGCAACGGTACGTATTCCAGCTATGCAGATATCCGTCCTAACATTGTGAAGGACCCTATGTGGTCCTATGTCAAGAATAAATATGAAAACTCATGGAACAAAGAAACGAAGAAATGGGATAACGGCGTGCCTGAATTCACTTATCACCGCTTCTGGTCCCAAGTTGATATGGCAACTGCTTATGCTGAATATGATCGACTAATTAATGGCGGCGGAACTACTGAACCAACGGCTCCTAAAGCTCCGAAGAATCTGAAGGCAACCGGTGGCGATGCTGAAGTTACACTGAACTGGAGCAAAACGTTTGGCGCAGAGAGCTACACACTCAAACGTTCCACTACAAGCGGTGGACCTTATGAAACAGTAGCAACGGTGACAGATGTCACTTACAAGGATACAAATGTAGTGAATGATACAACCTATTATTATGTAGTCAGTGCAACAAATTCCTTGGGTACCAGTGAGGATTCCCAAGAAGTTAGCATCACTCCAACTGCAGCACCTGTACCAGCTACAGGAGATTTGGTGGCAATGTACCGAGTGGGCGATACCAATGCAGGCGACAATCACATTCGTTCAAGCTTCCGTATTGTGAACAAGGGCGAGGAAGCTGTCGATTTGCAAAATGTCAAGCTGCGGTATTATTACACGATCGATGGCGATAAAGCACAGGAATTCCATTGTGACTATGCACAGATGGGCAGCGGCAACGTCACAGCCAAGTTTGTGAAGTTGGATACGCCTGTGGCCGGTGCGGATTATTACATGGAAGTCTCCTTTGGCCCCGGTGCGGGAAGTCTGGCGCCAGGACAGGATACTGGAGAGATTCAAACACGTGTAAACAAATCGGATTGGAGCAATTATAACGAAAGTGACGATTTCTCTTATGATCCGACCAAATCGTCTTATACAGAATGGGAGAAAGCGCCTTTGTATGTTAATGGTAAGCTCGTTTGGGGCTTGCAGCCTTAATATTGGTATGATCGTTCTGTGAAGAGTGGCCTACTTTTTTCATCGCAGAGATGTAAAAATGAACCAGCAAGCTCCGACCCTCCGGAGGCTTGCTGGTTTCTATTTTGGGCCGGTTATGGGCTTGCGGCAATTGGACCGTCATTTTCCCTGTCATTTCTCAGGCAGCGTGTATTCCCGTAGGCACTCTTGTGTTACACTAAGTACGCTACATATCAAATAATGACCGAGGTGACCTGAGACATGAATGACAATTTGGTACAGGCTCTGAATGAGCAAATGAACTTTGAATTTTACTCCGCTCATGTGTATCTGGCGATGGCCGCTTATTGCTCCAGTGAAAGTCTGGATGGATTCGCAAACTTCTTCCTGGTACAAGCGGAGGAGGAACGGTTTCATGCGATGAAGCTGTACAAATATATTAATGACCGCAGAGGGCGAGTTACGTTGGCAGCATTACCTGAGCCTAAAAATAGCTACGAGTCCATGTTGGACGTATTTGAGCACGGCTACAAGCATGAACAGCAAAACACACAGAAATTTTACCATTTGGCCGATTTGGCTCTGGATGCGCGAGAGCATGCAACGATCCATTTCCTGAAATGGTTTATCGATGAACAAGTTGAAGAGGAAGCTCTGTTCGATGGGGTTATCCAAAAGCTCAAGCGTATTGAACGAGACAGCAACGCTTTTTACATGCTGGACAGTGAGTTTGCCAAACGCAGCTTTACAGCCCCTGCGGAATAACAGAGCCTGTACAAGTTTTATTTAAATTTGTACAGTTTCCCAAAGAGTATGAATGCCGTTTACAGCCAAGGTACAACGATCCACAGGAAAAGGACTGATGAACAGGGTGAAATATAATCGCTTGGGAAACAGTAGGCTTCAGGTGTCCGAACTTGGCCTTGGTACCAATTCTTTTGGTAAAAGAGCTGACCAGAAGACTTCGATGAATATCATCCATGCTGCACTCGACCAGGGAATTAATTTTATAGATACCGCCAATATTTATGCTGGTTCGGAATCGGAAAGAATTATCGGGCAGGCGCTGGAAGGTAGACGGCAGTCTGTCGTTCTTGCCACCAAAGCAGGCCTTCCGAAGCACGAAGGACCGGGGGGGAGCGGCTCTTCCCGCCATCATCTGATGCAGGAGCTTGAGGGCAGCTTGCGCCGTCTGAAGACTGATTATGTCGATCTGTACCAGATTCACACATTCGACCCCTACACCCCGTTGGAGGAAACGCTATGCACACTTGATGATATGGTCTCCGCAGGTAAAGTGCGTTATATCGGTGCTTCCAATTACACGGCCTGGGAAATGATGAAGGCGCTGGGGATCAGCGAAGCGCAAAATCTGGTGAAGTATGTCTCGATTCAGTGCAGCTACTCCCTCGCCGACCGTACGCCGGAGATGGAGCTGCTCCCGCTCTGCCTCGATCAAGGAATCGGAATCATTCCCTACTTCCCGCTTGCCGGAGGCATTCTCACCGGCAAATATGCTGGAGGTGGTGCTGTACCTGCCGGCTCCAGAGCCGAAACCGATCCAAACTTCAGCCGCTTCCTTAGCCCTGAGCGAATTGAACTTGGAAACCAAGTAAATGGAATCGCTGAAGAGCTGGGCACTTCGCCCACGGCGCTGTCATTAGCCTGGCTGATGAACAGGCCCGCCGTTTCTAGTGTTATTGTTGGGGCCACGCAGGTAGAGCAGGTGCAGCATAATCTGCTCAGTGTCTCCGTGCATCTGGATGCACCAACGCTGGACAAGCTGGAGCAAGCCAGCCTTTCCTTCCGCAGCGGCGAGCCGTTTGCGTTTTACCGTTTGCCGTAGGCAAGCATGCGTATAAGCCGAAAGCGTACCAGTAGGGGTACCCTTTCGGCTTTTTGTCATGAGCATGTTGAAGCATTTATTTTCCGGGTCAGGCCGAGTTTAGGCCAAAGCGAAATCGTGTTGTATATACTAGGCTCCAATCTTTCGCAAGATTATTGTTATTTTAAATATATTTAGCCAATAGGTAGTTATATAGTCAAATTGCCTTATATGGCAAGAGTTTTCGGGGTTATGGATTCGAGCGAGTTACCCGCAAATTACCCGCATCTAATTGTTTATTGCCCATTCAAAGTCATCAGCAATCTCAAATTGCCTATTCTTTGTGACGTGGAGATAGATCAGTTCTGTAACTTTCGAATTGCTCTTATGCCCGATTCGTGCCTGGATCTCTGGGAGTCCAACTCGCGGATTAGAAGCGAGTAATGATACGTGAGTGTGGCGTAAACTGTGTGGAGTAAGATTTGTCGGCAACTCAGCTTTCCCAAGAACCTTTCGCATAAAGTTGCCCATTCCTGTAACCTGAACTGGGTATCCTGGAAAAGTGGGACACCAGAAAACAAAATTATCCTTCGGGTTGAATTTTTTTGCGGATAGACGTTCATCCTTTTGCCACTCCTGCAATAATCTGAGAGCCTTGGCTACGGTGTCTCCAAAGCTTACGATACGTTCACTCTGTTCATTCTTTGGGGGAATAAAGGAATACTTAAGAACGCTTGTACCGTATATCTGTTTGTTTACATCAATCGTTCTTTTCTCCATGTCAATATCCTCCCATTGAAGACCTGCGGCCTCGCTGATCCGCAAGCCGGTGTAGGACAACACAACGAAGAAAGCCCACATGTTGGTTGTAAGCATGAACCTGGCTAATTGAAGAAATTTCTTTAACTCGTCCTTCTCAAGAAACTTGGGGAGGACTTGTCTTTTTTCTCCGATTTTACGTGCTGTTTTTCGCTCTTTGGGAATAACCGCATCGGCAGTCGGATCGAATTCGATCAAGCCATTGCGCTTAGCGTGTTTAAACATAAGTGATGCTGCCGTATGGATTACAGTAATAGTGTTGCGGCTCTTTCCTTCCTCTTTCAGCCTATACAAAAAATCCTGATATTGGCTTGTTGTTACGTCTTTGAGCGCAAAACCACCGAATTGCTCCAATACTACACTTAGCCCGTAATCGCGGCTCCTGATTGTGTTTTTCGCAGGCTCGCTCTCGATGATGTACGCCTTAAGCCATGTCTTACTCCAAGTACTTACCGTTAAGTCGTCTGTGTATTTCAACTTTTTCTGTATCTTTTTCGCTTCGATTAATATCCCAAAGTCAACTGCCTCCTGAATCGTGTCAAACCTGGGCGACTCTGTCTCTTTGCTGCTTTTCTTTTCCTCCCCATCAACGAATTTGGTAGTGGGAATGTAGTAGCGATAAGAATACTTGCCATCACGTTCTCTGACATTTGGGGGTAACTTCCTCTTGGTGGATTTTTCCTTATTTTTCACAGCTATGACTCCTTTCTTCTGGGTATTACAGAACATACGTTCTGTTTTGGGGTATATTTAAACAGCCTTGCGGCTGGAAAGCGCAAGATTACATTACTCGTACATTTCAGCGACCACTAACGGATCGAAGTAGATTATGTAATTATTCCACGTGGTGTAAATTCCGTATTTGTTACGATAACGGTCAATGCTGGCTTTCAAAAAATCCTCGGTTACATCCAAGTACTCCGCGATTTCATACCGTCCTTTAACCCGAGTGTGAAATGCCTGTACAATTGCAGACAGCGGGACAAGCTTTTCATATCCCCATTGCCTCGCCCGTAGTTCTTGCTGTTGATTCCCAATAATGGACTGATCTACTATGTTACCTACGGTTAAGTGATAATGCCCTAGTTCCTCGGCCAAAACACATTTACGCTCCCGCTTTGACTCAATGCTTTTGTTGAGTAGTATCATGTCAGATGTACTTGATTCAATGAATATCCCCTTTAGCCATACTGGGAGCGTCGCCTGGTCATCCAAAATAATCGGAACCTCTTGCTTTAATTCCTCATAGCTAATCATTCATCCATCTCCCGATGTAATCACTTATCGTTTTTTGCGAGAGCAATTTTCATAGCTAGTTTAATCTGTGCGAGCTGCTCCTCTGTTAAGGCCCCTTCATGTCCAATTTTGTGCGCGGCAAGCGTTAAAATTTCGCTTTCAGACAAATTATTACCGGCATTAGTTGGCTTACGGCCATCTAATTCTTCTGCCTTTATCCCCAGGACGGAACATATTTTCAAAACATTATCAATTGATGCATTGACTAAATTACGTTCAATCATTGACCGGATAGTGGTATACGGTACGCCTGATTCTTTTGACAGGCTCATTACGGTGTAGCCTTTTTCTTCAATAATCTGTAGAAGGTATTCGCCTCTTTTCAATCAAAACACCATCTTTCATAAATTAACTTACGGTATATCGTAAGTTGTTTACTATTTTAATTCATTCTTACCCTATTGTAAATAAATTATTACGACGTGTTGTAACTTTATGTTAAAAAGGTATTGACTCGTTACTATATATCGTATATTATCAACTCAAAAGTTACGATTTGTCGTAACTAATTTATGAAAGGAGGAACTAAGATCAATGTACCCAAACCTTGCCGCTGAACTAGCACGAAAAGGTCTAAAGCAAAAGGACATAGCGCCCATCTTGGGTATCCGGCCTGCCACTCTGTCCAGCAAGCTATCTGGGAAATCGCCTTTGCTCCTAGATGAAGCTTTCACAATCCAGAAGACCTTTTTCCCGAACAGCTCATTAGACTATCTATTTGAAAAATCCGATTCAAAGACCGCTTAGAGAGAAAGGAAGGCTCAAGTGAAATGTCTACTATCGAACAGACTATCGTTGCATTCCTATCCGAAGCTATTAACCAAGCAATAGAGCAAGGTTTTTCACTGCAACGTCCAGATGAAGATAATCCTAAACAGCCGAATTTACCGCCCACGCTCGACGTCTTGGACGTAGCTCGGCATCTAAAGGTTAGTAAGTACACAGTGATTAACCGAATTAAGCAGGGAAAGTTGAAAGCCTATAAACAGGGAAGGCATTGGAAAATTAAAAGAGAGTGGCTTCTGGAGTATGAAGAAGGATTGATTGAAAACAAAAAATAGAAAGGAGAAACAGTATGACTACACCCAATATTGATGTAATCAAGAACAAGCGCATTACGGTCATGACAACACAAGAATATCCAGAAGGTGACGATCTTGCATATGATATTCTTCGTTTACTTAATAAGCATCAAGTATCGTGCTTGAAAGCAGAGCGCATTCTTGAACAAGCGAAAGAATACGTTAAAGAACACGCTCAACTCAATGGTTATAGCTCTCATAATGCCGATTCGATTTTAGTGGGACTCAATGACAAGGAACAAAAGATATTGAATGTTTTTGCTGAATTGTCGAACAAGATACCCTCTATGACTGATATGAAAATGATCAAAGAGGTATCTTCGATGGATGCCCCTTGGGAAAGAATAATTGAATTAATCCGGAAATGTTTCTCTGACTACAAGCCAAGACATCCAGAAGATAGGATAAGAACTTTTGGATATTGTAAATCCTTTATTTTACTCCATCTTTCAAAAAACTAAAGGCAACTATCTGATCGCTATAGACAACTAATTGTTCATACTCAATGGAGTTATAACCAGAAAATGGTGATACAACAACATTGTTCAAGACGATGAAGTTATATTGTAGCGCTTCACTCGATTGTTGTTCTTCCAAGTAAGCGGAATATTCTGCGATTGCTACTCCCATAAGATCATTTAAATCGTTGAAACTGTCTTTCTTTTTAGGTGCAATAGCACCTTCTATTTTTCCGAAAGTTGTCACGATACTTACGCGGCAATCGCCTTGATTTATTAGGCTTGAAATTTTACTTAATGCATCAACTTTGAAATCCAGATGCTCTTTAATAGGACGAATAACCAAGATAACACTCTCCTTTATAAGTTATGTTTCTAGCACTAATATTCGACATTTTTATTCAATAGCCTTTAGAGAGGAGAATCATTTTGCTAATCGATATAACTCAAATCAAAGTCAGCGATCGTATACGTAAGGACTTTGGTGGAATTGAAGAATTGGCCCAGGATATAGAACAAAACGGACTTATTAACCCTATTGTAGTAACACCAGATTATCAGTTGATTGCCGGAGAGCGTCGTCTAAGAGCGCATCAGTTTCTTGGCCGGAAAGAAGTAACGGTCAGAGTCATGGAAATAAAGGATTTTGAACATCAACTCCAGCTTGAGATCAGCGAGAACGAACATCGCAAGGAATTCACGTTTAGTGAGCGAGTCGAGTGGGCGCGGAGATTGGAGGAAGTTGAACGTTTAAAGGCCAGAGAAAGGATGGCTGGCGGTAAGGAAAATTTACCTGACCAACCAACTGGACAAGTACGGGACATTGTAGCAGACCAAGCGGGCTTTGGTTCTGGTCGGCAGTATGATAAAGCGAAATTTATCGCTGAAAATGCCACGCCTGAGATTATCCAGCAGCTTGATGAGGGATTGATTAGCACTCACAAGGCATTTGTAGAAACCAAAGCTCGGCTCGAAGCTGCTGTGCGTGAGGCAGAGGAAAGAGCAGAGCAGGCAGAGCGGGACAAGCTTGAGTTACAGAGACAGTACAAAGATGCCATTCCTGCGGATCAACTTGAGGATGCCGTTTCTGCGGCTGTAGAGCGTCATGAGGAAGAAACAGGCATTTTCATTCGTCAAAAGGAAAAAGAGGCGGAAGCGCAGCTCAAGCTGCGCGATGAATATTGGAAAAACAAAATCAATGAAGATTTAGAACTGGAGCGTTTAAAAGTCGAGCAATTGAAATCTGGCTACCAACAGAAGAAAGAAGAGTTGGAAGCTTTGAAATTACAGAAGACAGATGACTTCGATGAACAGCAAGCGGAATTGAAAATGAAGAAGCTTCGTTCTGAGTCCAATATCAATGCCTTGCAATTGAATAACCACGTCAAAAGATTTCTTGAAACGGTCGGAATCACTTCATTCATGTTAGGTGCAATCGGAGCTGCAAACATGGGTGAGAAAAAGCGCTTGGGGGAAAGCCTTGATATGTTGCAAAGTTTTATAGACCAAGTTAGACCAGCCGTAAACGGCAGAAAGGTGGTAGAAGTATATGACATTGATAAACAATAATCAACAACCGGATTACATGATGCTGGTGGAAAAGCAGCTTCAACTTACAGAATCTCAAGGGGTTGCCATTCGCGGCTTGTGGGACGGAATGAAGAAGATGCAGGAGGATGTTACTGGAAAGGTTGAGGAAGTCCAGATGATGGTCCAGGAGGTTCGTGACAGTGTTACGCTCACAGATGCCGAATGCTATCAGCTACAGAACGCAGTAAGAATCAGATCCATTACTCTCACAAAAGATCGTTATAAGGAGACAGATGGAAAATTTAACGAAACGGTCGGAAAATATCGCCGCATGATTTGGAGTAAGTTGAAAGTTTTGTTCTCAGTTGCGAAGTACAGTCACATCCGGCGCATTGATTTTGATGATTCCATTTACTTCGTTAAAGACTTTCGTCCAGAAGACTATATCTAAGGGGTGAATGATTATGACTCTACCGGAATTGGCTCGTATCTGGTTCGAAAATGAATTACAGCATGCCATTATCGTTCGTAATATTCGGCGTGAGGCGAAATCAAAATGAGTGACCAAACACAAGTTATCTACTCAATACCAGTCGTAGATGATGAAGGTCAAAAATTTACTTTGGATCAACCAGCAGATTCACTTATATCCGCTGTACTACTCATGCATCGCTGGTTAAATTGTCAACATTCAGTAGATATTGAGATGCTAGAGTTGACTGAACAGGATAAGAAAAAACTTGCTCTCCAAAAAGAAAAAGAACTTACTGAACAAAAGCTTCAGGCAATTTATAAAACTCAATATGCAATTACGGATAGTCCATGGCCTAATCATGTGTGTATTCAGAAGATGAAACCTTTGAAGGAACAAGAAAGACAGTTAAAGGCTAAATTATCCGAACTTGAAGCGGAGATATGGAGCTGAGAGAGTTGGACAAGCAAAAAGAAAGTAGGGCGTTGAGAGCACAACTGCGGGAATTATACGAGGACAGCATTGACGCTGTTAAATTTGGATTACCGAATAACGAAATCCAGGCTCAAATAGACTTGCTTACAACTCAGTTGCATGAGCTGGAGAAATCTATGGGTAAGAACGAAGAATACGAGGGGCTTGAGATTCCTAAGCTATCGGGATACAAAATATCTGGCAAAGGGATAGGTATCTGCGAGTATTGTGGGAAAGAAGTATTTCCAGAGCAAAAGTTTCCCGTACCAAAAGAAGAAGGACTTTTCTGTAATTACTACTGCCGTAGTCGCAATAGAAAAATCAGAGAAGCCCTTACAAACAATCGTGCTACCAACACGATCATTTAAGAAACATTTCAACGGCAGTATATCATGAATTCTAAAAAATGAAAATAGGAGTGTAATAATATGGATTTGAATAATATGGTAAATCAGGCGCTAACGAATATTCATAGTGAGGGGTTAGTTGAAAAAATCGTCAGAAATAAGCTTGAAAAAACAATTGAATCTATTGTTGATGATATTTTTAGTTCCTATGGAGATTTTGGGAAGCAATTAAAAGAACATGTAAAACAACATTTTTCTATCAATCTTGACGTGTTGGATTTACCGTCTTACAACACATTAATCGCGCAAGTAATTAAAGAAAAACTGGATGAGATTACTCATATACAGGGTGTAGAAAAATTGAAGGAACAGATGGATAGAATGCTTGCTGATGTTAAGCCAGAGTATAAACTATCAGAGCTTATCAACGGCTGGAAAGAAAGTGAAAACGAAGATAATGAATATGACGACAGTGATGAGTTCTCCCTTCATATTGAAAAAGATTATAGTACGTGGATTCACCTTGATCCAGAACCGAATAAGGGGAAGTATCAATGCAAATATGGAATGCTTGTTCGTGATGATGGTACATTATTTTGCCTGAAAATAGATGATCGTGAAATTAAATCAAAAGATATGATGTACGGCTTGCATGGAATCGCAGAGGATTTATTCAAGATTTATGCTCATGGTTCTAAATTAGTTATTGATGAGGATGAAATAGACCTCTATTACGAAAATAGCGATTGCTAATTTTAGAGCGGAGTGATCCTGTTTGGAACTTGAACCTTATTTTAAAGACATTGATAGATTAAAAGAGTTGGCAAGTGAGTTGTCGGAGGATAATCCGGCAGCTCTCCTTAAAAAAATAGAATTGCTTACACAATGTCACGAACTAATTGGAGAAGTATCAGGGGAATGTGACAGGCAATATAAACTGATACATGTTCAAAGGGATATGGAGTATGCAAAAGCCTATATAAATGCATCAAGGCCTAAGAAAGAACGGGCAGAGCTTGACACGATTGAGATACGAATGATTGAAGCAGAGGCGTATGGGATGTCCATGAAATACAGAAATGAGTTTTTAAGCCTTAGAGAAACTATTCATGCACTCAAATTGAAAATGAAGGTCAATTTTGCAGATGGATCAGTCAGGGGGAGATATGGTTGACCAAGTTTACAGTACGGTTAGGTGAAGAAAATGGCTGAAATTAAATGGATCAAACTCAGTACTGGCATGTTTGACGACGAAAAAATAAAAATCATCGAAGATATGCCCGAAGCTGACACGATCATTGTTATATGGCTCAAGCTAATGACTATGACTGGCAGATCCAACATGGGCGGTTACATCATGCTGACCGAAACTATTCCATATACAGAGGACATGTTGATTTCAGTGATCAAGAGGCCGCTGCCAGTTATAAAAATGGCTCTATCCATCTTTGAAAGATTTGGGATGCTGGAAGTATCTGAGCAAGGAGCTTTCTTTCTGCCTAACTGGGAGAAGCATCAGAATGTAGATGGAATGGATAAGGTCAGGGAACAAACTAAAAAGAGGGTTCGAAATTACCGGAACAAGCAAAAGCAGCTTGATTCAGGTGAAAACGATCCTCATGTTACAGGTAACGCTACAAGTAACGTTACAGTAACGGGCGGTAACGAAACAGATAGAGAACTAGATTTAGAACAAGAAAAAGAAAGTAGTTGTTGTTTAACGCCCGAGGCTGAAATCAAATCCGAAGATGAGGGGATACCGTCTTCCCGGCAAGGTGCCGTTCCTGCCACTCCTGAAACAGACACTGACTCTGGACAGGACGAAATATCATCTGCGGAAGTAGATTACCGCAACGCCGTTGCTAACAAGTACCTTCAACGCAGGGGCAAAGGCCTTGAAATCTCAATGGCTGACGATCTAACTATTTCTGAACTCCAAGCAGACGGAATATCACTATCAACAGCTTTGGATGGTGTAGATCAGGCCTTTGATAACTTCAAGCCCCAATATAAGCGCCACGAAATAGGCAGCATGCGATATTGCGCCAAAGTAATTTATGCACTACACGAATCTCGCTCAGCAACTACGGAGCAAGATGGTACAGAAGAACAGAAACCAGTTGAAGACATTGACCCTCAACCTGATGAACAGTATACCGAGGATGATTTACAAAAAATGCTTGCCGAGCTAAGGCAAAAACAGGGAGGTTAACAGCATGGAGAGCTTTCGGCAAGAATTAAAGGCACTAATACCATCTCGTTTTTTTGAACGCCAAGCTGAAATTATCCAGCGCATCGATAACCACCCTGAAGTACAACGGTTACGAAAGGAGTACCCTGATCGGACAGCAGACTTAACAAGTCCAAGGCACTACAGGGATATATCGCAGCACCTTTCATACTGCGATGCATGCAACGCTTGTCCCGGCTTAAACGCCTGTCAGAACGAACAGAAGGGGCATAGGAGCGTCGAAGAACCGAATCCTACCCAATTGGACGAGTTGGTATTCCGGCTAAGGAAATGCAATTTGTTAAAGGCCTACGAGAAGCAGCAAGGCATCGGTCAGAGAATCAAGAGCCACTATATACCATCGCACATTCTGGATGCCACCTTTGACGACATTGAACCTGATCCGCAGCGGTTGGCTGCGATTACGGCGGCAGTGAAGTTCTGTAGCACGTTCGTTCCGGGGGAAACGACAGAAGGATTGTACCTGTATGGTCCGATGGGGGTAGGTAAGAGCCGGATCGCAGGAGCGATTGCTCAAGAACTTGCCAAATGCGACGTAGATGTTCTCATGGTCTATGTGCCGGATTTTCTGCTGGAAGTCAAAGATGCTATTGGTTCCAAGACAGAGACCGTTGAGAATAAGCTTGACTCTCTCAGAACGGCTTCTGTACTGATACTTGATGATATTGGAGCCGAGACCTTGACCGTTTGGACAAGGGATGAAGTAATAGGGCCAATACTCCAGCGACGCATGGAGCGGCTACCGATAATCTACACATCCAATTTGACCATCAATGAATTGAGACATCACTTGGCTAATGTAAAGGATGCCAAGGAGATGGACAGAAAGCAGCATGAGAAGAAGGCGGAGCGGATTATTGAACGGATTGAGCCTTTTGTAAAAATACTGCCGGTGGGTGGTAGAAATAGACGGAGGGATTAAGGGTATGTGTAGAACTTGCAGCGGCAGTAAGGTGGCATATCAGTTCAAAGGCTCCATCGTAATGCTGGGACCTTGCCCGGAGTGCAATCCTAATGCGAAAAAGGAGGATAAGCCTTATGAATATAGTAGTGGACAGCGCTCTATTAGCTGAGGCTTTGGAAGATGCCAGCAAGGCAATTTCATCGAAAAGTATCATGCCGATACTTGGTTGTTTCTTGCTTGAAGCCAATCACGAGGGATTAACTGTGACAGGAACTGATGATAGAGCAACGATACAGTCATATATTTTCGAGGAGCATGTTCAAATCGAGCGGACTGGAAAGGTAGTTTTGCCTAAATTGTTCTTAGAAATGCTCAAGAAAATTAACGGGGAAGTCCGAATTGAATCTAAGGCCAGCTTGAATGTAATTATCACATCACGGAATAAAGAAATCGAAATGGCTGGATTAGATCCAGAAGAATTCCCTTCTCCTCCTGCGATTGTTGAAAATGAGCATATCGAAATCGCAGGAAAAGACTTGAAGGGATTATTCAAAAAGGTTGTTTTTGCAGCAAATATTGATGGGAAAGACATGCCGATCATAACAGGAGCCAATGTTTATCTCAAAGATGGGAAAGTAGGAATGCAAGCTACTAATCGGCATCGGCTATCAAAAACCGAAAAGGAAATTGTATCAGGCGAATTCGGAAATGCTGTAATTGAAGCAAGAGGTCTTGTGGAGCTTCAAAAGATCATAACAGATAAGGATAATGTAGAATTCGGATTCTCAAAGTCTGATGATGGCCAAGTGGTATATGCATTTGCACGGACGGAGAGGTTCACATTTTATTCCCGTGTTCTTGAAGGTGTCTATCCAGACACGCAGCGGATGAGTGCTGTGCCTGAAGGTATTACAAAAGTTGAGGTGAATAAACAGGAATTCTTGGATTCCATTGAACTTATCTATACTCTAGCAAAAGAAGAAAAGAGCAATATGATTAGACTCGACATTGCCGAAAAGGAAGTAAGTATTCGAGGTAAAGGTAAGCAAACGGGCAAAGCGAGTGAGAGTATTGTTCCTGTCAATTTTACTGGCCAGAACTTTACAATCTCTTTGAATGCCAAATATGCAATGGACGCCTTGAAAGCTTTGGATGGAGAGAAAGTAATGCTTATCTTTTCTGGGAAAATGCAGCCTATTTTCTTTTTAAGTAGCGAGGACAAGCAAAGCGTCCATGTGGTGCTGCCGTATAGGACGGAATATTCATGAGTAAATATAATGCTAAAAAGGTAATTTTCACAGAGGATGGAACATTATTCGAGGAATGGATCGTAAAAAGGTACAAACTGGATGTAATAGGCACTCGTTTTGATAGCAAAGCAGAGGGAGAGTATTACCAAGAGCTCCTTCAGCAGCGCAAGTACGGAGAAATTAAAGACTTCACTTGCCACCCTAAATTTATCCTGCAGGAAAAACCAAAAGTGACCTACACCGCTGATTTTCTGGTGACTGATCTGGATGGTACTCAGCGAGTAGTAGATATCAAGGGTGTGGAGACATCGACATTCCGTGTCAAACTGAAACTATTCCAAGCAAAATATCCGACTTTGCGCATAGATATACTCATTAAAAAACGAGGAGAATTCATTCCGATCAAGCAGTTCAAGAAAGAAAAAGCGGATCGGAAACGAGCTATCAATAAACTTTTAAAACAAGCAGAAGGAGAGAGGAAAAATGTCAGAACTGGTCGGAATGCAAGTCAAATTCACCGTGTTAAAAAATGAGGATATCAATAAATACCTTGATGAACGTGAGAAAAGTGATCTATCTCGTATTCTGTGGAAGGTGCAGGAGCTGCGGCTTCTGGACGGCAAGCCTCCACTTAATACGTATCTGGTAGTTAACACCGATGAAACATATGCGGCTGATATTGTCCACATCATGAAAGCTAATAACCATTGGGGGCCAGTTAATGACCCTAATCAGGCAGAGATGAAGTATGACGGAGATATGCTTATTCTACCGGAAACGGAGGAGGCGATTAAATGAAGCACTCTCAAAATGAAATTGAACGTCCTGAAGTAACACAACGGATCATAGAATTGCTGGACAAACAAAATGAGAAAGGTCTAAAGAAGTACGGAACAACTATTGATCTGGTATCAGATATGGCCTACGACTGGAAGCTCATGGCGTTGGAAGAAGCGATTGATCTTATTCAGTACCAGCAGAAAGAAATCATACGACTTGAAAGGCTCCTTAATCCGATCTAAGTAGAAATCAAAAAAAGGAGCATAGAGGTTATTCCCCCTCTTGCTCCAATCTCTCTTGTTTATGCTTTTCTAACCCTTTTGAGATAAGCATTCGAATGGCTTCATTGCGATTACGCAATTTTTTATCGTGCCAGAATTCTTTTATGTCCTCAACCATTTCATTAGGAAAGGTTACTAATATTTGCGTATTTTTATCCTTATCTACTGCCATAGCACACCATCCTTTCAATTTGGATTATAAGTTATATAACTTGTATTGACAAGCAGCAAACACTAGATTATATTAGATATATAAGTTATATAACTTAGTGAGATTACGGCGTAGGAAAATTTTCCTGAATTTAACGGAGGGAATAAATATGAAAAATTACGGCATAGCAGCAGTCATGAGAAGGGAGTTAGAGAAAGTCCTTTCTAAAGACTTGACCGCTGAACAAACCAAAATTTTGGATCAAGCAGAGAATCTTTTCAAACAAGTGTACCAAACAGGATTTAATGAAGCTCGGTTAATTGGCGGAGAAGAATGGAGTAATAATGCTTGCTTAGGATACGCCATTCTTGGTGCAAGAAAAATGAGGTACAGTGAAGAACAGACCAAAAAACTTATCCGATCCATGTATAGCCAATTTGATCTTACGTCCGTTGGAGAAGCCATAGAAGTATACAACAAATCATCGTATTGATAAAAAGTGCAACACTGTATTCGAACGAGCAACATTGTACTGGAACCAAAAACGTAATGGAGGTATGTGGTATGACGGAACAAGAAGCAGATGAGTTCACTACAGCGCTGTCCGAACGTTACGTGGAGATACAGAAAAATAATTCTCATAACAACGAATTATTGGGCATTTGGAAAGATGCTATTAATACCTTACCACCAGAAATGAAACATGATTTTAAAGAAAAATATAATCGCTGTATAAGGGAGAGTAGTTCGTGAAAAAGCTCGACTTAAATAAGCTCGAAGATGAGCCTATAGAGATCCAGCAGGCCGTGGCCTTCTATGCATCCTATACAATAAATGAAATTCGTGTAACAACGGAAGAAAAACATAAACATTATATCGTTTTAGAGAAAGCAGGATTGCTTGAACCCCTAAAATCCGTAGTGGAGCCGTAGCGGTTTAGGCTCAAAATATAAGCATAAGCACAGGAAATACAAAGGAAAGGTGGTGAGGGAGAATGTCCCATCAAACATTTTGGAAGCCCGAGAAAAAGGTGAAGCAAAAGAAGGCTTACAGTAGTCTTGGGCAGCGGAAAAAGGATAAAAAACCAATTCCGGAATGGAAGAAGGACATCCTTGCTCACCACAAGTCGCGTCCGTCACGGGCTGATCGAGCGGAATTTCCACCAGAAGTAGTTGCTGAATTAATAGAAGAAACACAAGGCCTCTGCCAATGTGGTTGTGGTCGTAAATCTACTCAAACCCATCATGTTATGCCAAGGGGCAGAAGCGGACGCGGTGTAAAGACAAATGCGATGCGTGTCTGCGATATCTGTCATGATCGGATTCAAACGAACGAAGAAGAGCTTCAGGGATGGATAACGACCTATTCTTTGATTTACGGGCCTAGATTCTGGTTTGACGAACAAGATTGGGAAGAGTATAACCGCAAGCAGGCGGCGCAGAAGCGTGTAGAAGTCCAAAAGCAGGAACGATTGGAATCTATAAAGCCAGTCATGGAATTACTCACTACAGCGGCGGGACGTACATTAAAAAGCAAAGAAATTCGGTTGCTAGAGTCTATGGATACTAAGCAAATGAGCGTGTTTAGCGTCATGATATCCGATGCCTTGAACAATTTCAGCAAACCAGCTCCATCTTATGGTTACGGAGAGCGCTTTGAGGATTAAATATATAGCCCCCAAGGGCAGAGAGGACATAACACAATTTAGGCCCAGGGGATAAGAAGGAGGGAACAGCATGCTTAACCAAATCATCCATGCTGATTGTATGGATATATTTCCAAGCGTTAAAGATCAGGGAGTTGACTTGATTGTCACTGATATACCTTATGGAGCCGTAACAAAAAACGGATCGGATCGGGCTAAATATGACGGTCAGTTGCGCAAGGTGGACAAGGGTGATGCTGATTTGGTTACGTTTGACTTAATAGAGTTTTTAGAGCAATGCGCAAGAGTAACAAGCGGGTCAATATACATTTTCTGCGGCATAGAACAGGTGTCTACAGTATTCCAATTTTTCGATAATCACAAAGACTTTATGGTACGCCAGTGCGCTTGGAAAAAGACTAATCCCGCGCCATCAAATGGACAGCATATGTGGCTGTCAAGCATGGAAAATTGTATTTTTGCTAAACGTCGTAAGACAAAATTTAATCAGCTTTGTAAATCAGCCGTGTGGGATTACCCTACAGGACGTAGCAAGATACACCCAACCGAAAAGCCGTTAGAGCTAATAAAATACCTTGTCCAAAGCTCCACGGATGAAGGGGATACCGTATTTGACCCTTGTGTTGGTAGTGGGACAACTGCCGTGGCAGCTAAGGTCCTTGGACGCAACTATATAGCCATTGAGATAAACGCTGAGTATGCAACTGCGGCAATAAACCGCATCGAACAATTAGAATTATCGCTATTTTAGGAGGGACAGCCCTCCATAAGGGGGATACAAGGGATGATATTACAAGGCAACAACATAGAGGTAATGCCTACGCTTCCAGCCGGATCATTCCATACATGTGTAACCAGCCCTCCATATTGGGGGCTGCGAGATTACGGTCTGGAGCCATCCTATTGGCCAGAGGTAACTTACACACCAATGCCCGGCCTACCGTCCATAACGGTGCCGGAGTGGACCGGATGCCTTGGGCTGGAGCCGACGCCCGAAATGTACATCGCTCACATAGTGCTCACCTTTCGGGAAGTATGGCGCTTACTTCGGTCAGACGCGACGCTTTGGCTAAACCTGGGGGATACCTACGCAGGTAGTGGTAAAGGAGCGTGGAAAAATAAAACGGCTCAAAAAGAGGTTTATGTAATTGAACCTGGCGCTGCACTTACGAAAATCCCTAAGGTTCCATCTGGTTTAAAAAACAAGGATTTAGTCGGTATCCCTTGGCGTGCTGCTTTTGCTTTACAAGCGGAAGGATGGTACTTACGGATGGATAACATCTGGCATAAACCGAACCCGATGCCAGAGAGTGTCACGGATCGCACAGCCAAAGCCCATGAATATGTTTTTCAACTGAATAAGTCAGAACGATATTATTTTGACCATGAAGTTATTAAAGAGCCGTTGGCGGAATCGAGCATTTCAAGGCTGGCACAAGATATTGAGAATCAACGCGGATCCGACCGGGGGAATGGTGGCGCGAAGATAAACGGGGCAATGAAGGCAGTCGGGAGCGGGGAAGCGCGAAACAAACGGTCTGTATGGACTGTTGCAACTGCCAACTTCTCAGAAGCTCACTACGCTGTGTTTCCTGAGGAACTAATCGAGCCTTGTATACTTTCTGGTTCTCCACCAGGAGGGCGGGTGCTGGACCCGTTCGGAGGTAGGGCAACGACCATGAAAGTTGCCTATGAAAACAATCGTCAATGTACTGTAATTGAGATGTCAGCAGCAAATGTAGATATAGCAACACGGTATACAGCTATTATACAGCCATCACTATTTTAAGGGGGATACACCCCCTACTACCTTTGAAGGAGAGATATCACATGATTAGACCATCAAGCATTGATCCAGACAAAACATTTATCGGCAAGAGCGGACTTATGAGACGGGTTAACAAATTCAGAGTATGCGGCGTTGATGGGTCTGGGCCGATCGGAGACGTATTCTACACACCCATCGACCGGAGCGGTAAGGAAGGCAAGGAAAAGTCATGCTATTCCGGTGATTTCGCAAGATGGGCCGTGAGTGAAGTGAATGCTCAGGAACCGTTAAAGCCTGGTGATCAGGTTGTAATGCACACCTGCTATGAAGCCCGTAAGGAAAAGTACAAGGACAAGGTCTGGACCGTAAAATCTGAGCCTTGGGACTTGTGTGGTTCAGAAGTGATAAACCTGGAAGGCTACAGCGGCGGATTTGCTACGGAATATTTGAAGAGGGTTGAGGCATAACAGCCTTTACCCCCCCATACTCTAAATTCCTTCAGAGTTATAAACTACTTGCAACTACCAATTCAATTATAACTGGGAGAGGTATTCTATACCTTCCGTAATTACAAAAAATCCCAAAACTATAAATGTAAAGTAAGCAAAAAAAGTTAGAGCTTTTAGTGTCGTTTTTGGGATTCTTTTTTTTGCTTCTGGATCACGAGTGATTATAAAAGCTCTGAATGCAGCATAAAGCGGAATACACATAAGAAGTCCTGTTAAAAAGTTCATGTTTTAACTCCTAATTTTTTGAATTTAATTTTATCAGATTTAATAGAGGTGAACAACATGTTAAATGAAGCGGTAGCTGAATTGTGTTGAAATAGAACGTATAAAGAACACCCTCTTGGAGTGTAACCACCAATACAATACGCTACAGGCGTGGAAGGATGATAGATATGAAAAAGGTATTACTGACTGTTATGGAGACATTGAAATATGAACGTGAAATCGTAGTAGAAATTCCTGACGAAATGACAGATGAGCAGCTAGAAAAAGCTTTGAATAAGGCAGAACAGAATTTTGGAGGAGTGAGCGATTTCCTCTATGACCTAAAACCGTACGGAATTACCAACTCCAGCGGGTTCGACGAAAGCACAGATTCGCCAGCAGACATGGAAGCTGAATGCACTGATTATGAGCGCATTGACGAGGATTAAACCAATACAGGGAAGGATGATAGATATGTTGGATATGACAAACCAGCAGCTTAACGTAGCTTTAGCGGAGCTTACAGGCTTTCCTGCGGATAAATTAACACCAAACTACTGCAATGACCCTGCCGCCTCTCTGGAGGTACAGGCAAAGGCTATAGAGGTAGATGCAGAGGGGTATGTAAACAAACTAACTACTATTGTGGACGCATGTATTTTCTGGAGTAGCGATTGTTGTATGGACCCCATAGGTGTCACATGGTTGATGACAGCAACGCCAAGAGAGAGGGCAGAAGCTGCTTATATGACATTATCCAGTCAGGACCTACACCCACTAAGGGAGGATATATAGATGGCAAAGACAGTGATAGTCCATAGATTCTATGCAGGAGATAAATGTGTGTTGATGTCTGAATGGTACGAGCCATTGTCTGTAGATCAGCTCAAGGAAAGAGCTCAGCAGGCCGCTGAATGGGGATATGGTGATCCAGATATCGTTACAGACTCTACAGGTCGTCTTGTAAGGCTTAAAGAGGCTGGGGAGGAACAACAATGACAGATAAACCTATTTTCGAAAAGGGAGAACAAGTCCAGCATAAGACACGAAAACTTCATGATGCCAGCTTTGTAGGCTGGTCAAAATCAGGTAAACGAATAGGCGTAAACCATAATTTTGTATGGCCTTACGGAGTAGGATACAAGACAGATTATTTTGATCCTAAGAATATTGTGAGGGATTCGATATGACAGATAAACCAGAGGAACGTGTTAATTTAGCGATGACGCGAGAGGGTTTCGAAGGACTTATGAATCAAATTACTAACTTCCATCATTTCTACGGACCGAAGCCAATCTACGATTCACCTGAAGCACGCAGTCGCTGCAAATACATCAAATATGTCCGTCCTAATTGGGATATGCGAGATGGTAGATGCTTTTCAATCCGTTTTGATCCGTGCGGAAAAGAATTTCATAGTGGATACGGTGAAACAGTACCGCTTTACGATCAAATTGTGGAATGGTTGAACAGTTCAAGGGAGAACACCCCATGATAAGAGCCTATACCTCTATATTAGCAGCAGTACTGTTATATGTGGGTGTAGTCAGTATAGATAGGTATATGTTGATTTAGCAGATTATGCCGGATACATTTAGTTTTGCAAGGAGTGAACAAATATGGATAACGAACAGTCTGTAATTATACGAAGCAAAGAAGATGATTCTACCGATACTCAGAAGATAATCCAGGTAAATTTTTTCGATGATCTTGAACAAGATGATATTCGAAAAACAAAATGGTTGCTGGGCAAATACGCTGATCTAGTCGATGTGATAAAAAATTATGAATATTCTCTCCAACAGATTGAAAATGGAATGTCGGCCTATGATATACTCGCGGCTGAAGGATCGGTTGCTAAACGGGTAACTGGGCAAGAATTAACGGCAGATGTGACAGCTAATACGGTTATCCTCAAGGATCAGCGTCATGTAAACTATAAATTTTATAAATTCATCACAAATAACGTTAAATTTGCAGTAAACAATATGCGCGACAAGCATGAAGGATTGATTGCCAAACTGTTGTTTCTAGATGGCATGAAATATCTCAAAGCTCAACAGTACATGAAAAACGGTTATCGCCGTGATATTCCGAGTATTTCAGAAACTACTTTTGCGGACAAGCGGCGCAGAGCCATTGCCAATATAGCAAACAGTCTGAAAATAAACCGCACTTTGGATCTTGTGGTTATAGACTACGGGAGAGGTCGTAACCGGGAAGGTGAAATTGGACTCAGGATGCCAGAAGTAAATTAGACCGTAAGGGCTTAAGCCTTTGCGGTCTTTATTGTAGGTATCAGAAGAAAATAAAGTTCTAGACTGAAAAATAAAGTAATAGTCTTGACGATGCTTCATTAAGCTAACAGGCAGTTTTGTTGAACAAGTTTTAAATTTAACATTTTAAAGTAAGAGCATTTCTTTGTAATGAGAAATGCTTATTATTTTTTTGCTTAAAATAAAAAGGATATTCAATTAACAATAAAAATACAATAAAAAACGATGTTAATTTATTGTAAAACAATAAATTATGTGTTAAAGTCGTTTTACAATTAAATTAGCGAGGTGCTCTTAATGAAACGGAGAACAACACTCTTGAAGGTAGCTGTTATTCTTATTGGAATCCCAATTCTTGCTTTGTGCATATTTTTAGTGCCTAAGATCGGGAATTTTGCTGGAGAATTGTATCCAGATATCGCTTATATGAAATCTCTCGTTTTAATCGATATGTACGCGGCAGCGATACCTTTTTACTTTGCTCTGTATCAAGCTTTTAAACTTTTAAGCTATATTGATAAGAACAAAGCGTTCTCGGAATTATCCGTAAAGGCTTTAAAGAATATAAAATACTGTGCCATCACAATCAGTACCTTGTACCTGCTAGGTATGCCACTCTACTATCTCATGGCGAGGAGAGTTGACCCTCCAGTTATCACAGTCACCGGATTGGTCATTATTTTCGCTTCTATGGTGATCGCCGTTTTTGCTGCTGTTCTCCAAAGACTTTTACAGGAAGCTATAAATATAAAATCAGAAAATGATTTAACGATCTGAGGTGAATAACATGGCGATTATCATCAATATTGATGTGATGTTAGCAAAACGAAAAATGAGCGTAACGGAGCTTGCGGAGAGGGTTGGAATTACTATGGCGAATCTTTCCATTCTGAAAAATGGGAAAGCAAAAGCGGTTCGTTTTTCAACATTAGAAGCGATATGTAAGAATTTGGATTGTCAGCCAGGTGATATTTTAGAGTACAAAAGCGACGAAGACACTCAATAAAAACAGACAACAAATTTATTGAACTAACGGAGACGTTAGTTCAACATCGAAGGGGCAGCCGCGCGGCTGCCCTTCACTCAGCTAACGGGAAACGTTAGTTTAATGGAACAGCGACAGTCTAGGACTTTATTTCCTCGTCCTTGGTAGTCGCTGTTCCAATTTCTAAGGCCAGTCTAAAACTTATTTTATGGAGTCTAGGGGTATGACAATTCGAAAGGTCGCATGGAATAAAGACACTCAGCCTAATACTTTGGTTTCTGCTGACAGTAGGAACTATGTAAATCCGTAGTAGGTACGGAGTAGAAAGGATTTACACTTTATTCAGGAACAAATTAAATCCATTCTAGGAGGCAATAAACATGGCACATAGTTACGCTTACTTGGACAAGGAAAAAATTCTCCATCTACATCCATTGGAAGATGAAGCAGTTAAGCATGGCAAGTATGTGGGTACAAATTTGGATTACGACGAAAGTGGTTTTCCGGTTATCGGCGGCGAAGGTGTAGTTTACTATGTAGACAAAGACACAGCTTATGTAAACGGCAATGAACATGATGGCAAACAAATTGCTGTACCAAGCGGCCTTAAAGCACTAGCTGGTCAACTTCTGTAATTGTTCCAAAACTAAAACTAAATTTGAGACAAGGACTCAGAGGGTAATATAAACCCGAAGCAAGAAGGATGTCCATTGAAGGCCTATTCCAGGTATGGCGGATTTGCGGTAACCGCATGTTATAAATTACCGATCACTACAATAGGAGCAGCGTAAAATCGCTGCTCTTTTTAATTTTGAATGAAAGGCTGTAATGTTATATAAAATTCTGCATCCTTAATGTCGATACAATCGTATGGAACAATATAGGAGATGAATTTGAGTGAAGAAGAAGATAAGGGATGTACTAATTTTCTATGTAGTTGTACCATTATTTTTAACAGGGTTTATATGGTTCCCCCTTGGTATGAATTATTTGCATTGGACAGAAATGAAAAATGAATATCATATTCAAGAGGGTTACTGGGAATTCTTCGGACGAAATTGGTATAAAAAGTCTTTGACGATATCTTGGGACTATCGAAGAGAATATGAAGAAAGACAAAAGAAAGCTGCAGAATAGCGGCTTTTTTATTTTGTTCAGGAAACTTTTCCTTAGCTTTAGATACATTATCAAAAGGGGTGAATAATAAGATATGGGACGAAAGAGAGATCCGAAACGGGATGAAGCATTCGATTTATACAAAGCCAGTTCCGGCAACATACGTCTCACAGATATAGCCTCTCAACTTAGTGTATCTGAAGGTACGGTAAGAGGATGGAAGGCAAAAGATAAGTGGGAGAATTTAATTGCTGGAGAAGCGGAACATATGGGACGTTCCAATGAAAATGGAGCGCCTTATAATAAAGAAGCTCTAAATGAAGATGAAGAACCAACATCATATTCGGATGAGCTTTTTCTAAAAGCTGTCCAAATTGTAGCCGAGGCCAAACAAGCCTCGGTTTCTTTGTTACAGCGGAGAATGAGAATAGGATATAGCAGAGCAGCTCGATTAATTGATGAAATGGAGCGGCGCAAACTCATCGGTACATATCAAGGTGATAAGCCAAGAGAGGTATATGCTACCCCGCTTACAGTTGATGCGCTCTCTAAAGAGCTAAAGGTCGCTACTCCAGAAATACGGAACGTTCCGAAAAAAACACTGGAACGCTCTGATAATATGGAACGTTCCAAAAAAGTTCAGAGCGCTCCAGTAGTTGTTGAAGAACCTGAGCCGGAGATTCCTGATGAAGATGGATTAACGCCTAAGCAGAGGATTTTCACGTATGAGTATCTTCGAGACTTCAATGCAACGAGGTCAGCCATTGCGGCGGGATACAGTAAGAAAACTGCTTATCAGATTGGTTTCGCTCTGTTGAAGAAAGTTGAAATTCAAAACATCATTCGGCAGCATAAAGAATCTATGATCGACGAGGTGGGTTTGAATGCTCAGCGAGTTCTAATGGAATATATGAAGATTGCGTTTGCAGACATTACGGACTATGTGGAATTCGGTCAAAAGGAAGAGGATGTTCTTGGCTTAGAAGGAGACCCCGTGTTTGATCCTGACACTGGAGAAACAAAGAAGTACAGATACAATTATGTCGCTTTTAAAAACAGTGATGAAATTGATGGAACGCTAGTTTCAGAAGTCAAGCAGGGTAAGGACGGAGTGAGTGTAAAGCTACACGACAAAACCAAGGCCTTGGAAGTGCTTACTAAATATATGGATTTGTTGCCGGATAATCATAAACGAATGATTGAAAACGAAAAACTCAAGATGCAGCGTGAGAAACTTGAGCTTGAAAGGGCAAAGGTCACGGGTGAAGGCAATACAGAAGACGATCTAATTGATGATTGGGTAGAGGCGGTGGTAGGTGATGAAGACGAAGGACTCACCGGAGACGAAACGGAGGCTTCAAGCATTCAAGAAACGGATTCCTGAGTATCGTAAGAATCCTATATTGTTCTGTCAAGAGATGCTTAAATTCTATCCTGATGATTGGCAGGCAAGCACTCTAATGGATTTAGCTAATAATCCGCGCGTTTCAGTACGTTCAGGTCAGGGCGTAGGAAAAACTGGGCTGGAAGCAGCGACGGCCCTTTGGTTTCTGTCCTGCTTCCCTTATCCAAAAGTGATTTGTACAGCTCCTACAAGACAGCAGCTACACGATGTGTTATGGGCCGAGATAAATAAATGGCAGTCCAAAAGCCCAGTGCTGAAAAGAATCCTTAAATGGACTAAGACCAAAATCTACATGAAGAACTATGAGGAACGCTGGTTTGCTACAGCACGGACTGCTACCAAACCTGAGAATATGCAGGGTTTCCATGAGGACTATATGCTTTTCATTGTGGATGAAGCATCAGGCGTTGCCGATCCAATTATGGAGGCTATCTTAGGTACATTGTCCGGTGAGTTCAATAAAATATTGATGTGCGGCAACCCGACAAAAACGTCGGGTGTTTTTTATGATTCACACAATAAAGACAGAGAGGATTATAAAACACGTAAAGTATCCTGCTTGGACAGTCCGAGAACCAGCAAGGATAATATCGCTATGCTCAAAAGAAAATACGGAGAAGGTAGCGATGTATGGCGGGTACGGGTTGAAGGGGAATTTCCGCGTGGCGAATCAGATACCTTTATTTCCTTGGAGGCTGCTGAATTTGCGAAGGATGAGGTTCGGATTGAACATTCCGGTACTAAGCTTTATGTAGGCGTTGATGTGGCGCGGTTTGGTGATGATGAAACAACCATGTATGCACGTATGGGCGGCAAGGTGATAAAGACTCATTTCCACCACAAACAGGATACTATGACAACCACAGGCTGGGTATTGCGCCTGGTTGACGATGTAAAGGCCGGACGATCAGAAGTGGATGAAGTTGAGATTCGTATAGATGATAGTGGAATAGGTGGAGCTGTAACAGATAGATTGAATGAGATTAATGAGGAAAAAAGTCTAGGCTACACCATCATTCCAGTTAACAATGGATCAGCAGCGGAAGACGACCATTATGGGAATCTAGGTGCTGAACAGTGGGGATATGTCAAAGAAATGCTTGAGGCTAACATGAGTAATTATGTTCTTGGCAAACCGGGAGATTTACAGTTGCCAGATGATGAGAAACTTATAACGCAGCTCACTTCCCGAAAATGGCGGATGGGTAGTAATGGCAAGATATTCTTGGAGCGTAAAGAGGATATGAAAAAACGAGGCCTTCAATCTCCAGACAGAGCAGATGGTTTTATTTTGGCGTTTGCAAATGTTCAAACTGAATCCGGTTTTGCGTTTGGTTGAAATTTATGGAAGAGAACAAATGATAGTTATATAATTAACAACATAAATATATTATTTGGAGGACTTCATGAAACCGAAGCTATTTATTGGATCTTCAGTAGAGTCAAGAGCAATTGCTTACGCTGTACAGGAAAATTTAGATTATGATGCAGAATGCACCGTTTGGACCCAAGGCGTATTCGATTTGTCTGTTACGGCATTGAGCAGCTTAATTAAACAGGCTTCTATTAGTGATTTTGCTATATTTATTTTCAGTTCTGATGATATAACTCAAATGAGAAATAAAGCTAACCCTACAGTTAGAGACAATGTCATTTTTGAGACAGGACTTTTTATTGGGAAGATTGGAGTTGAACGTGTTTATTTTGTATCGCCTTCTGAAAATCAAGACCTCCGCCTTCCCACTGATCTACTAGGAATTTCTCCCGGCCGATTTGATAGTGCACGAGATGATCTTACGGCAGCGCTTGGTTCATTTTGTAACCAGGTTCGAAGAAAAATTGGGGAACTTGGAGCTATTAATCCATATAATGAAACTACAGAATCCAAAGAAGTGAAATATGATTTTGAATATACCGAGGCTTATAAGAATTTGGACATAAGTCTTATTAAATCAATTAAGGAAACGCTTCCTATTAACGGTTCTATTAACTTCATCAGGACTCATAGTTTTGAAGGTTCTTATCGAAGGGATTTACTTGATGATTTGAGGAATTTCCATCAAGATGGAGATAATGCAACAATGGAGTTTGTAAATCCAGAGCTTGAAGGATTAAGGAAACAGTTATACCAAGACGTAAATAAATTTTTATTTCTTTTGGCTAAAAACACTTGGGTAAATAAAATGAATTCTGATTATTCTAGTGTGCCGAGTGATTGGGAGGAGGAACAGCCCGAACGTTTTAATCAAGTGATCAGTGAAATCCATGATACTGCGGAAAGCATTTGTTCAACTTATGACCTTTTAATTAGAAGGTCGAGATTACTTCTTGCGGTATAGGCATAAATCCGTAGTAACACCGTAATAGCTCAATGATATTATTTAGACATAGAAATATGAACGAATACTGGAGGCAGGAAAAATTTCCTGACCTCCTTTTTTGTTGCGTCAGAAGGGAGGTACAGATTTGGGTGTAAGACAGTGGCTAATTAACTGGCTAGCAGCAGGAAGGCCGAAGAACGAACCTGATCGACAGACCGAAAGCTATCCGTTTCCTTTCGGTATTATGATGAGTAAGGGAAGTAACCAGCCAGCGCCGAAGAGAACACCGACCAACTTACGAACGTTATCGGAATCCCCGATTCCACGTAGAGCAATTAACGTCATCAAGAACGGAATCACAAAGTTGAACTGGTCCGTAGCTGCTATTGACGAAAATGATACTGAGAAGTACCGAGAGATATGTAAGATTATCGAACGGTCATTACTAAAGCCGAATCCCGGTGACTCATTCCGATCATGGATTGAGCAAATAGTCGAAGACATGCTTGTATGTAGCGCGGGTTCATCGGAAGTATTAAAAGCTGGTGACCCTCTCAGGCCATTTAGGATGTACCCTGTAGATTCTTTCTCTGTTGACTTGTATCCCGATTGGGATGGAAAAGAGAATTCTTATCGCTATGCACAACGAGTCCACGGGCAATATGTTCATTTAAAGTCCTCCGACCTAATGTATATAAGAATGAATCCGAGAACTAACACACCATTCGGCCTTTCACCGCTAGAAACGGTTTGGGAATCAGTTGAAAGCTTTATATCAGCGCACCGATCAGCTGGGAAACAAGCTTCGAATACTGTGATCAGGAAGCTGATTAACCTTGGTAAAAATGCTGATAGTAAGGCTGTAGCTGCTTTCCGTGCGTATTGGGAAAATGAAGTGCTAGGCCGTGGTCTTAACCCTATCATAGGTGGCGAGAATCCAAGTGTACTGGATTTGGGGGCTACGGATGATAAGGCGTTATTTCTTGAATGGCAACGGTTCTTAATTGAGATTGTTGCTATTGCTTTTGACATATCTCCTAAGAAACTGGGGCAGACAAAAGATGTGAACCGAAGCACCGCAGACAGTGAAGACGATGACACGAATGAATCTATCCAGTCTATTGCTGAAAACATTGTGGAGCATATCAACAATCACATTATTGACGGGATCTTCAAGATGGGTGGGGTAATTGAGTTTAAGTTCCATTATGCTACTTCATTGAAGGACCAGAAATTAAAAGCCGATATTGATGCGATTTACCTTGACCGAAGAACTGTGACACCAGATGAAGTACGTGATGGTCTGGCGCGTAAAGCATTGCCTAATAAACATGGCGAAGTATTATTACAACCAGGTAATACCGCAGCTATTGATTTGAATAAAACTCAGGAAGAAATACAAGGAGAGAAAGACAAGCTGTTAAGCAATCTTCCTGAAGATGATCCGCCAAACAATAAAGACAAAACAGAAAAGGATGAATCTGACACCGCTGAAGAGTAGGTGTTTTTATTTTGCTCTGAGAGGCGGTGAGGATGTGTTTACAAGGTTTGTTTGCGGTGTTGTTAGACTGACATATCCCAGGTCATTGCCAACACCAAGAAACCGAGCAGAGCGCAGACAACAGAAATATCACGGAGGGAGGTGAGAATCTAAATGCTTAAAACGTTGAAAATGAGCAACCAGCGGATGCGCGTTCAGGACTTCAAGTTATCCGAAGAAGGAGGCCATCCAAACAAGGCTCCTTTCAAATGTGCTCTTTTCGCAGTTGACCAACCAAGTGATGGCTCACCACATGGTGCAGGTGGGAAACGTATTCGTATTTCATCAAGTGTTTGCGACCAATATCTTCAAACCTTCGTGGGTATGGCCTTGAATATTGACTATGCCAACGGTATGGCGGACCATGACCCGCGCTTTAAAGTCGCTGTAATTGACAAGGCTTACCGTTCGCTTGATGGCTATGCATGGATTGATGGATACATTTACGCAAAGGATTTTCCTGATGTGGTTGCGACTATTCGTTACTACAATGGGCTGGCGGCAGAGTATAACTGGAGCGAATACCAATTCGGAGCATCATTGGAGATGGAAGCCGCAGTACAGGATGCAACGGATTTAGAAAATGTATTAGATGTGATTGAGTTTTGTGGTACAGGAGCAGCTATTCTGTTAGCTGATGCCGCTGCCTATAAAACAACGAGTTTTGCTGCTCGTAATACGAAACATAACAAGGAGGATGTCGATATGACACCGGAACAAATAAAAGCGATGGAAGACTCCATGAAGGCGTTGCAAGATGGTATGTCCGCTATAACTGCGAGTGTACAAAGCGTGGTCACAGAGATGGGAGCAATTAAAACAGATATCACCACCATGAAAGCTGCAAGTGAAGAAGCCGAACAGAAGACTGCTGAAGAACAAACTGCTGCTGACCTAAAGGCAGCTCAAGATAAAGTGGACGCTTTAGAAAAGGAATTGAAAGAGTTAAAAGCAGCGGGTGCGCCTCCAGCAGAGCCAGAACGCAAAACATTCAGCGCGTCCGCATTATTGTCCAAGTATGGCAGTAATGCCAATCTTGCAGCTGGGGCGGAAGCGAATGATTACAAAACCTTCTGCGCTTCCGTCGATGCTCTTAATCTTCCAACTTCCGAATCTTTCAAACTTAAAATGCAGGCTAAAGCACAATTTGCCGAAAAGGAGAGTGTGTAATACATGAATAACCGTGTTGGAGTAGCGCAATTTGTTTCAGTTGCAGCGGCAGCTCAATTTCAGGGACCGGGCGCAATTATCACAGACGATTTCCAAAAGGAAATTACGGACGTATTGCGCCGCACCTCCATTTTGGATGGGCGTTTGAATTATGTTCCAGCTACAGGCGATATTTCTACTTATTACGAACAAAACACTGTGAATGGCGGCGCGTTCGTTGACCCTCGTAACCCTTCAGCGACAGCAACCGGAAATCAACGTACGCCACATGGTGTGAAGATCAAAGCTCTAACGAACCAAGTTAACTTTGGACATTATGATGTAACGCTGGGCCAGCAACAAAACAACTTTCCTGAATTGAAAGCCAAGGATCTAAACGACATGCTGAATGCCATTGGACTTACGCATGGTAAAGCACTTTGGAGAGGTAATGACACAGGTTTGGCTGTTCCAACGACTTTACAATATGTAGGGCTTGCAAGTCAGATTACAAACACTTTCACAGTTGGGGCAACTGCATCAATCGTGTCTGCTATCCGGGCGAAGGTAGCTGCGATGGTAGCGAGTGAACTGTACGAACTTATGCCAACAGCCATTTACATTCACCCAATTGCACACCACTACTTGGAAGAAGAAGAACGGAATGCCGCAAACAATGAAACGCAAATCAGCAACCTCAAGAAAACGACCGTTGCTGGCTTGGAAGTATTGGCTATTATGACGGCTGCAGGTCTGCTGCCGATCATTCCTGAGCCATTCATTCCTTCAGCGGTTAATGCAAAAACGGCAACAAACACTGACTATGGTATTGCCATCGTGACAGAGCCGATGATTGAGTATCACTATGTTGGTGAGAAAGGTATCTACCTCTTTCAGTTGGGTACAACGTCGAACCTCCAAGAACAGTACGTTGGTATCAAATACGGTGCTCCAGTAGCAAAAGGTCCAAGCTATGCACATGCTTACGGCACAATTGAACGTCCGACGATCACGGCGGTATCCTAATAAATTTTAAAGTCAGGGGACGGTTAATGTGACCGTCTCTTTTCATTTTGAGAGGAGATGATTCAGTTGGCAAAATCGAATCTGGATAAGCTTAAAGATGCTATTGCTGATAGTACTTCATTGTTGAATCAAGCTGAGATTGGAGAAAGCGGAGGGCAATATCCTCAACAATCGGCAGATGCATTCAAAGAAGCTGTTGCAGCGGCAGAGGTGTTGGTTGGCACTGAAGGCGCTGAGCCGAGCCGGTTCGACGCTCAAACAACAATGCTTAATGATGCGCGTAGCTCCTTTCTATCCACAAAGATTCCTGCAATTCGCAAGGTAACGCTTCGCGGCGCACCAAGCCAGCGCAAGGGCGCTCACACTATACATTTTAAAGATAGTATTGTGAGTTTTGCTGATGGAGAAGCCCAATTGCCCGATGAAGTCGCGGACGAACTAGCTAAAGCTGGATATGTAGAATGAGTCAGTATCTTGAATTAACGGATACTGATTTTGTCCCTATAGGAATTAAACTAACTATGCCGCTGATAACACGAGCATCTGCCATAATCGACGGAAGGTGTAGGCGTGAGATTGGAATCAAAACTTACACTGAACGAATACCTCTTACGGATCAGCAGCGAGGCCATTTGTCCTATTATCCTGTTGTAGAAGTAAAGGAAGTAAAGGGGAGGCCGAAGCAGGGATTGTTGGGCAATTTCTTTGGTCCGCCAGGATTCGAAACAATCACTGACACCAGCACCATTGATATCGACAAGGATATTGGCACTGTCTGGTGTGGCTCCTCTCCTTTTGGTTCAGCTTATGCAGAATTGGAAGTAACGTATACCAGCGGTTGGGAGACGATACCTGATAAGGTCAAGGTGGCATGCGGCCTAATCATCGGACAACTTGTTGCTAATCCAAATTCAAATGTGAAATCCAAAAAGGACTTTGATTACAGCATTGAATACTTTGGCAACAGCATGATTACGCCAGAGATAGCCGATCTTCTGTCTGAGTTTGAACATAGGTCATTTAGGTAGGTGATGCAAGTTGTTCTATGAGTTCTCACACCGCCATACGCCGTGTGTGGTGGACGGAAATGAAGATGTAGTGATTCTATCAAGGGAAACCAAAGCGACGACTGTAATGGGCAAAGAATACGTCTATAACGGTGTATTCTCGCCCGAATCACTCATTAATCGTGGTTCTTTGGTGCAGACAGAGGACACGTTCCTGGTTCTTAGCTTAAGAAGAACAGTAGATCAGGACAACTACTGTTCTTTGGTTAAAACAAATGCGGTGGTAGAGGTGCAAAGATACCAGCAAGCTTATGATGCAAACGATAATCCGGTGGGCGATGCTGAATTTACATCGGTCGCTGCTGATGTTGTTTGCTTTGCACAGTATGTTACAGCACAATTAAGACAACAGGAACCGGGTTTGCTGCCGAGTACAGCATTCATCTTGCAGTTACAGACGACAGTTGATATAAAAGATCCTCAAGACTCAAGTTTGTCTGCGCCTGACCGGATTGTAATGGGCGGGAAGACATATCAGGTAGATGTGGTGGATAGGATCAAGTCTCCTAATCTGCTGCATGTCCAGCTTTCAGAGGATCGACGATGATTATAGGTTATGATGCAGCTCGGGCTGCTAAAGATTTGGAAAATAAGCTGGCTGTTGAAATTACCGGATTAACGAAGTTGGTCATGCTGACAGCCAAGAGCGGCATACGGTACTATCCGGCAGTTCGGGACCACTTGGAAATGCATATGTTTGTGCTTGCTAATCAGATGATTTCAGGCGACATTACAGCGGATTTCTGGCAAGCATGGCTTGAGCAATTCGGTAAAGGCTCCAAGATGGCAGATAGCAGCCAAAACCCCGGTCTTATAACTTACATGAACAGCAAAGCATGGAACCGCCTGAGGTCCAAAGGTGATCGTATTATTGTAGGTCGTTCCCGTGGTAAGTATCGAGCAATAGACGGAACTAAGAGGGAATCTGGCGGTGGGTATGCTGGAGTAGACTTGGAGGAGCTTGCGGAGCGAGGCGATATTGATGCGTCATTCAAAGCTACACCGCCGACTTACTTTTTGCGTATTGCAATCCAGTCAAACCGAAAACGCATTTTGGATGGTATTAGCCGTGTAATAACTGAGTTTCCGTATCACAGATACTTCAAGGAGGTGCGGGAGTGAGCCTACAACTTATTGATGCTATTTATAACAATTTGAAGGCAGATACTGAGCTTATGGCAATGTTGAAGCTCACTCCTTCTTCACAAACTGAAGAGGTTACGAAGCGACTCACAAGAGGGTTAGAACCGGAGATAACTATAAGTAGGGATACAATACCTCACATTTGTATGTACGTTATGCCAGGTCGATTCGCTACTAATCCTTTGGTGTTCGAGGGGAAATTTTGCCTTGACTTCTATGGAAAAACAGCGCATGAAGCGCGGTTGCTGTTTGAACGTTCTTTCAAGCTTTTACACGATAGGAGACTTATTATCCAGGGTTTCGCTTCATATCTATGCGTGCTGGCTTATGATTCTGATTTCGCAACTGGCATACAGGGAGCCAAGGGTTACAAGGCAATTTTCGATGTAGATTATATACGAATGAATTGAGGTGAGGAAGATGGCAGAAGAAGTAGCTCAACAGACGGTACAGTCAGAGCAAACACCGCAAGCGCCGGTTAATATCAATAAACCTTTGTCGGAACTGGAGCAACTGATTACTGAGAAGATCAACCTTGGTAAAAAGCTGGGTATCATGGGGGATTTGGAGCCGATTCAGGGTTACAGTGACACCGGCGAATATCGGCGCATCGTTGAAATTGATAAACGTTTATGGGAACTGGTCAAATAATCTGATCAGTTCTTTTTTATTGGATTAAAGGGAGGAATAAGTTCATGGAACCATTAGTATTTGATGGAGTCGGTACAGTCCAGGTATATGAGACTGGCGGAAAATTGAAGTTTTTGGATGATAAAATCACGAAAGTAACATTGCAGCTTCAATTCGATTGGCAGAAGGTAATGGGCGGTGACAGTGGCTACGCATTTCACTACACCGCACAAGATTTGGCGGACAAAGCCAGCATTGAAATTCCGCGTTATTCGGACATTCTTGCAGAGCTTTCACAGGGTGCTGAATCTGAAAAAGGCACAGTGAACTTTGACGAGACAGAACAAGGATTCTTAGACGCTACTAATGGTTATACGTTAAAAGCTCCTGCCAAATTCGGAGGTACATTAGTTGCTACCAGTGACAAGGTGTACTTGAAAGATAAAGACACTGGAAAGCTGACGGAGCTTACCCGTGCTGCGGCTACCCCTACAGCAGAACAATATGTCATTACTGCGGATGGAAAAATCACATCTGATTCTGCCAATGATGGTAAGCAAATCGTGGTGACGTTCAAATGGAAGAAAGAAAATGCCACTCGAAGCATGTTGAGCGGAAAACGCCGTCCTAAACCGTTTAAATTGGTTCATCGCTTCTCGTTGGTAGATGATCGGGATGGTAAAGAGGTTCCTTGCCAGCTTACCATTTGGAAAGCACTCGGCGGTGGTACACTAGACGTGTCTCAAGAACGTAAAAAGCCCACCAGTAACACGCTGTCCTTGGAAATTATGGAGCCAGATATTACGCCGGAGAACCCTAACGGATATGCAGTAGAAATCATTTTCGGTATCTAATCAATAATTAAAACCAACCCTCTACTCAATAAGGTAGAGGGTTACATACATTGAGGAGGAAAATTTGATGACAGACAAACAGTTGGACAAAACGCTTAATATAGGTTCAGAAATTCGGTTGGCAGAGGGCATCAAAAAGCACGTGAAGATCGGGACCATTGCACTGATCCGGCAGGTTCGCGAGGAAATGGATGGTGTAGTACACAAGTTTTCCTTTTCGATTGGTCGAAAGAAATGGGAAGCTACCGATGAACGGGAAGCTGTTGACTGGCCTAAAGTGGAGGAAACGTACAAAAAAGCATTTAACCTTGTTCTGGTTGAGGAAATAACGGAAAAAGAGTACGAACAGATTGACCAGGACGGTATTGCAGAACTGGATAATTTGTTAGACCGATTTCTATTCTGAGTCGTTTCCTCCAGATGAAGAGTCAGATGATGAAGAAGAGCAGGAGGAGTCTAATCCTGCCGAGAATGATCATGAAACGGACTGGTTAGAACTTTGGGCTTTATGTGTGAGCAATGGTATTTCTGATTCAGAATGGCCTAATATGACTATTCCGAAGATCAGAGCTTTAATGAAAGCCAAGAACAGAAACCGGGAATTTGAAATCATTCTTCACGGTGGCAATGTGGAAAACAAAAAGCCGAAGAAGGTCAAGACATTATCTGATCTTGGTTTCTTCGCTAAGTAAATTAAGAGGCATCCGCAATCATGCAGGATGCCTCTTTTTCTGTATTTAGGTCAGGAAAATTTTCCTGGACCATTTGTGAGGTGAGTTAAGTGGCAGACTTAAATAAAGATGTAGTAGGTGCGCGAATAAGCTTGGATACAAGCAAGATTTTACCTGCTTTCAAAATTATAGATAGCGGGGCTAGAGCTAACGCCGAATCGTTCAAAGTGTTGAATGCTGAATTGGGTATAAGTGAAAAGAATTTCAAGTCTCTTGCCAGTAGCGCGGATAAGTTTGCTCTTTCCGCAGAGGATAGACGGAAGAAAATTCTTGCTGAGTCAGAAGCACTTGTAAAACAACGTACAGCACAAGCCGAATTAAATATTGCTCGGAAGAACCAATTGGACCAGGCTAATAAGATAACCGACGAAAAGCTAAGAGCGCAACAAGCAATTGTTAAAAAGCGCGAGGATGCAATCGAGCAGCAGGAACGAGAACATCTGAAACGGATGGAAGCTTTGCAAAACAAGGCTGCATTAACCGGACAGAGAGTTTCTAAAGTTTCAGGGGCAGGAACTGACGACAGAACGCGTGAACGCGTCCTGATGGAGGAACAGTCCATTCGTTTGAAGTTATCTCAATTAGCAGAGAAAGAGGCGCAGCAGGCACGGAAGAATGCACAGGACTATGAAAAGTTTTGGGTGAACGCATTACGGGCCAGAGAGCAAAAAGAGGCACAAGTCCGTGAGAAAGTCCTTCAGGAAGAACAAAAGATCCGGCGATCTTTGAGCCAGACCGAAGCCCAGATGAAGCAGACTTTTAATAAAACTCCTAATTGGATGAGCCGAGTAGGAGATATGGCCACACATGCCCTTGTATTTAATACAGCGTATGCAGCTATGCATAAAACACAGGAAGCACTTGAAGAGGGATTAGTCGGTATCGAATCCAATATGGCTGGATACGTCCAGACGAACGAGCACTACTTCTTAGAATATAACGAAGGCACCAAAGAAATGGTCATGAACACAGAAAAGCTTCATGATGAGACAACAAAGTTTATCCGAACCGCGCATGATCTTGGCTCCGAGATTATGGATGTTACCGAATCTGCACGACTATGGGGGCGGATGTACAAGGATGCTGGCGTAGTACAGGAAATGGTACGCAAGTCTACAATGCTTTCTACTGTCGATTTGGTTTCTCTTGAAGACGCGACTAAATCTATGGAGTCGACATTTGCTCAATACGGCGTACAAATTAAGAACAGCAATGATGCTATGGTGCTGGGCGGACGAGTTTTGGATTCCTGGTCTAAGGTTGCCCATGACACAATGGCACCAGCACGTGACCTGGGGGCTGCGTTTGAGCGAACTGGTAAAATAGCAGCTGAAACTGGCGTTTCATTTGACTTTATGAATGGCTTGATTTCAGCCGGTATACGTAACACGGCGCTGAGTGGGGAAAACCTGGGCAACATGTGGAAAACAGTCCTGGGTACGATCCGTACAAATAAAGCCGTTGCAGAGATTGAGAGATTAGGAGTTCAAACAAAAGAAGTTGTAAATGGTACAGAACAGTGGAAAAAGGCAGAAGATATCCTGTTAGAGTTATCGACCAAAGTAATCGACAAAAACTATGACCTTACGAAATCCTACGCTGATATATCGCGCGGTGTATATCAATATGCCAAATTGGCCGCTTCCTTAAACGCAGGGGATATCTTACTGGGTACAGCAGCGTCTATCGGTTCTACCGGATCAACAATGGAGTATCTAAAAGTTCAAATGGATACGATTCAGAGAAAAGCTGCTCAGACCAAAGCCTCTTTGTTAGAGATTTTCAACAACGCAGGAGACGACGGGCTTCGACGCATGATTAAAGATGTGTTGGATGTAATTGATCAGCTTTTAATTGGACTTACCAAAGTTCCAGCAGGGGTATTTGAAGGGACAGCAGCTATTGGTGGATTATTGCTCGCTTATAAGGCGTTAAGCGGTCCAATAATGAACGTAATTACTGCTGTTAAAGTCCTGACAGCGGCTAAGGTAGCTGAAACAGCTTCTGTAGCAGCCAATACAGTAGCCAATGAAGTGAATATTGTTTCTACTGAGGGATCGATCTTATCTACTGTACAACGTACCGCCGCGACACAGGCGGCTTCTGTGGCAACAGCCGAAGCGATAATTACTACAGAAGCAATGACAAAGGCTCAAGCGTTGTCAACTGTAACCATGGCAGGAGCGACAGCAGGATTGACGCTATTGGCTGGCATCATTGCTGTAGTGGCAATGCAAAGCGGCAAGGAAGAAAAAGCTGCACGCGAAAGAATCCAAAAGCTGAAAGATGAAGACTCGGCTGCACAACAAATGATTAGCCAGTATCAACGACAGGTAGAACTTTTACCGAAATTGGTTAATGCACACCGTTCACTTGAACAATCATTAAAGCTAAGTAGTGGTTCGGTAGAGAGAGAAAACAAGGTGAAAAAACAGCTTGAAGAGGTTTCCAAAGCATTAGTAATTACTCTTGGGAAAGAAGGAGCAAAACAACTTGAAGCGGCGAATTATACTGATGAAGCCGTACAAATCCAAGTAAATGCCTTAAACAAACTTATTGAGAAACAGAATGAAGCAAGAAAAAACGTCTTGTTAGATCAGCAAGCTCAACTATTAAAGGAACAAGCTGAAAAGACAAAAGCACTAGCTCAAGCCAATAGGGAACTAGAATTAGCTAGAAAGGCTGCTACAAATCCTTCTGGACAATTTGCAGCCACTTCAAAAGATGATATCGTTTATGCGGCTTATGAAAAGGCCAAAGAGAAAGTGGAAAAATTGAATCAAGAAAACAACAAGCTCACTTTATCTATAACGGAGGTAGGCGTGGCATTAGGTCAGGCAACAGTAGAAGCTGACCAATTTGCCGGGAAGGCTGAAACAGCAACAGAAAGTGTTAAATCTCAGGAAGAGGCCCTTGCTGATTTAAGAGAGCAGATTCAGGGTAATGGCAAGGCTATTTCTGAGATGAACACTGTTTTAAATGATCTTGCCAATAAACAGTCCATGAACGCAGAAGCTGCGGCTGAATTAATTCTCAAATACCCTCAATTAGCTTCAGAGATTTACAAAACATCTGAGGGATGGGCTTTCGAAAAGAATGCTCTCGAAGTTGTTCGCAAAGCTAAAATACAAAAGGCTATAGATGATCTAAAGTCAGAAAAAGCGTCCAGTTTAAGTACAAAACTTGAGTCAGATGATCGTATCGCAGTTTACATTAAAGAGGCTGGAGCGATTAAAAGTCTTGCTGAGTTAAAAGCTAGATTGAATGGAGTTATGGCTCAAAGTTCATTAGAAGTTTTTAATAAACAAAAAGAACTAAACAACATGACCGGAGTGAAATCTTTCCTAAATGCTCCTTTTCAGAACCAGTTAAATCAAGATAAGAACAACATGGAGCAAAGCAAAAAAGATATAGGCGAAATATATAGCGGATACGAGAAAGATATGAAGCAGTATGACACTCAGATTAATGCTTTAACCAAGCTATATAATGATCCTAAATTTGGCGTGAGTTCTTCTGGTTCAAAAAAATCGAAGGGGAGCGGGGGCAAAAAAGGCAAGAGTGATGCAGAACGTGCAGCTGAAAAAGCAGCTAAGGACGCATCTGCGGCACGAAAAGATAGTTATGATAACGATCTTGATAACTTTAAGTACATCGCTGAACGAAATGAATGGTCTATAAACCAGCAGATTGCAGGATACAAACGACTGGCTCAACGACATAAGCAGTACCTATCGGAAGATAAGGATGCAACGAAGCAATGGAGCCGCGATGTTCAGAAACTGAATGATTCAAGATTTCAGGAAGACGTGGAGAATCTTGAGCGAAGAACCGAGCGAATGCGGCAGGCCAATAAACAGGAAATTGAGATGGTTAAAACCAGCTTGGACTTTTACAAAAAGGAACAAAACAAAAATTATCTTCCTCCTGCTAACCGTAGAGAGATTGCCAAACAAATCTATGATTTAACCGTCAAATACAATGAGCTTCGCTATCAAAACAGTGAGAAGTGGATTGATAAAGAGACTTCCAAAATGGAAATGGCGGGACAAAGCAAAATTGCTATTCTGAAAATGGAATACGATGCTTATATGCGTATGAGTAAGGCAAAGGATCGTACCGCCGAACAGAGTTTTGAATTGCAACAGAAGATTTATGAGAAACGTAAAGCTCTGGAAGATGAGTTCCTGTCCGACTTCCAAAAACGAATCAATTACCAAAAGAGTATGGAAGCCATATCTGTTTCTGATCAGCTTAATGCATGGACAAAAATGCAGGCTCTTTACAAAGAAGGATCAGAACATCGAATGGAAATTGATGTACAGGTCCATGATTTGAAGAAGCAACTATTGGAGGACCAGAAGAAGGCTGTTACCGAAGCTTCTAAAAAGGAGAAGGAGGCACTTGAAAAGACTCGGGACGAGGAAGTAAAGCGTATTGAGGCAGAACGTGATGTTTTTATCGAAGCTCAGGACGCTAAAATCAAGGCCATAGATGACTTCCTTGCTAAAATGCAAACAGCCAATGAGGATGAGGACTATGATCGCGCTATGGCTGAGAAACAAGCTCGTCTTGCCTTGCTTCAATCTGCTGTTGGACCTGAGGGAATCGCGGAGCGAAAACAGGTTGAGAAAGACATAGAGGATATGCAACGGGAGCATAACCGCACGTTGGCTAAACGAGGGCTGGAAGATCAGAAGAAAAAACTTCAGGATGAAAAGGCCGAGCGAGAAAAGGATTACAATGACCAGATTGAAGCTGCCAAACAGCATTATGATCAGCTTGCTGAGAAATACGATGAGTATTCAGATGGAGTTGAATCCAAAGCTGAAGATTTGAAAAATACCCAAATCTCAAAAGAAACCGAGAAGAACGTGGAGATTTTGCGTCAGTTGGATCAGTTTATTGCTGACTATCAGGCTAAAATGGCTGAAATCAATGCCACTTCATTGTCTGCATCCTTTGATACCAGTTCCTCAACCTCTGAAAAAGACAGTGACCTAGCACGATATAATTCCAACATTGATAAATGGTATTCGGCAGGCACCGCCGAGAAAGCAAAACTACATGAGGAGAATGCTGCTTTGCGGAATAAGTATGGCATCAAGAAGGACACAGGAAAGCTTCAAAAATTCCATTCAGGCGGTGTCGTTCAAGGGGATAGGAGCGCGGAAGTTCCGGTCATTGCTCGCGCAGGAGAAATGTACCTGAATGATCAACAGCAGAGCAACCTGTTCAAAATTATCAATTTCAAAATGCCAGCGCTTAATTTCTCCTTGCCAGACTTTTCTATGCCAATGGCTTCGGGTGGTACAAATCCGCAGCAAATCAGCAACCAGTTCGTAATAAAATCAGGCGATACTTATATTGAAGACGAATCCGCAGCAAAGGTATTTTGGACCGAACGAGATAACTTGGTGCGGAGGTTGCAAGCGAGGGGGGGTAAATCCTAAATGATTGATGCTACAGCAGATGGGAAGTCTTTTAAATCCATTGGGTTAGGACTTAAAAAACACAACATACCTGTGCTGCCACCAACAAAAGATCATTCACTGGAAATAGCCGAACGAGATGGAGAATTGGATTTTGGCAGTACCTACGGAGCACGGACTATAAATTTGGAATGTGTCATCATGGCAGATGATACAACCCTTGATTACCATAGGAGAGTCGCCCAAGTGGCGGCTCTTTTTAATGCCAAAAAAGGGGATATCGTATTCACGTTTTCGGACTTACCAGGAAGGCGATATATCGGACGCTATGCCGGAACATTGGATATCGAAAAAATACTTTGGGATGGCGAACTGACTATCCCGATTAAGATGGGTGAGCATCCGTTTCCAGAGTCGGAGGAGAACATAAAAGAGGTCATTATCACACAGTCTCCACAAACGGTGTCAGTTATTTCTACCGGGGATGAACGTGCGAGTCCTGTAATAGTGCTTACCAACATCGGAAACAACGACATACGGAATTTTCGTATAGCAAATGAGTATCAAGTAGAATAGGAGGTCTTTATATTGGCAGACATATTACTTAGTAAATCGAACTGGTGGAAAACGGCCTGTATTAATGCGGCTTTACGTGGCCTTAACTTTGCATCACCACAGACGCTGTATATCGCCCTGTATACCAGCAGTCCAACAGATGCGGATACAGGGCAGGAGGTAAGCGGTGGAGGCTATACGCGCCGTGCTGTGACGTTTTCCGAACCCGTTATTGCGGATCGGCGTGCTGTTACTTCCAGCGTAGGGGATGTCTCTTTCCCTATCGCTGGAGCAGATTGGGGCTTAGTCACTCATATCGGCATTCGCACAGCTGCGACTGGGGGAAACTTAGTATATCACGGAGCAGTTAAAACGCCGCGCACAGTGCAGACGAACGATACGTTGCGATTCATGGCTGGACAAATCAAAATCGACGAAGGGTAGGTGTTAAGCGTGGAAAAAATGTATCCACCAGTTGCAAATTCTCCAAAAACTGAGCTTGCAGAGTTAGTCACGGATACGCAGACCGAAATTACGGTCGCCAACGCCGCTGTGCTTTTACAGGGAGAGGGGATTGCAGTTTTGGGTAACGGAGATGTTGCCGAAACGATTACGTATACATCCGTAGAGGAAAATGTACTTAAAGGCTGCACACGCGGTTTTGAAGGCGTAGCACGTGCTTGGCCTGTCGGTACACGGGTTGCCCGGAACTTTACAGCCTACGATCATGTTGCCTTTAAAGGAAATATTGAGGAGCTAGGCAAGGAAGTTGCAGATGCTGCTGCTGTGGCTGCTTCGGCCATCCCTGCAGTACAAAAAGGGGTAGCCAGCGGGGTGGCTACGCTGGACAAGGATTCAAAGGTACCTGCTACTCAATTGCCGATCAGCACAGCCACAAACAACACAAGCTCAACCCAAGTTGCTGCAGCGTCTGCTGTAAAGGCTGCGTATGACTTGGCAAATAGCGCATATCGCTATCGAGGTAATGTACCAACAAACTGGAATGATGCAACCTTATCAGGTAACTACAATGTGGCTCTTTCTGCATGGACAGGTTTTTCGAACTATCCACCTGGAGCCTATACCTATGGCAAACTTGTGGTGAATTACGACAGCGGTGCTATTGTTCAAATGTACTTTTCACATGATAATCCGGGGCGGATATATACACGTATCTCTTTTGCTGGTCTTGATTGGAGAGAGTGGACGGAAATTTTCATGACTCGTGGCGGTTCTGTGTGGGGAACGATAGATAGCAAGAACGCCATTCCGTTAGCTATCTATCGTCCAGGGTATAAATCATGGGCATTACACAAATCGGATAATGGCCGAGTTTATATATCTCCATCTAACACGATAGATGGTACTGACTGGAATTTTGGTAATGGATTATGGATAGAAGAGGGTAATATAGGTTGGCAAGGCGGGGACCTGAACACTTTAAAGTCTGCATCCAGTAACCTGTACTCAGGAAACGGGAGCCCCGAAGGGGTTGTGAGTGCGCCTGTCGGTTCTCTATATCGCAGGTGGGACGGTGGAGCGAATACCACGCTATATGTTAAACAATCAGGTAGCGGGAATACGGGGTGGGCAGCGAAATGATAAAAGAATGTGTAGTATTAAATGACGAGGTAATCAACATCGGGCCGTGGGATTATAAGCGCCAGCAAGTCCTGATGTCACCAGCAGAGTATAACGACGAGGGAAAGATCACGAAAGAAGCTGTGTACGAAGAACAGACCATGAATCCTCTACCTGAAGGGGCAACTATCGAAGAACGGGAAATTGAAGTTGCACCAGATGGCGGTCTGATTGTAAAGGGTTCTGCACAGCCGACCAGTGATGAACTTCTTGGGCAGCAACTCGCAGAAATGAAAATTCAAACCATGCAGCAAACTCAACTTTTAGCCAGCATGGGCGCTGAACTGGCAGCTACAAAATTGGAACTAATCAATTTGAAAGGGGCTAATCAATCATGACATTTTGGACTCTTGCTTTTAAGTGGAACTGGGTAACGGCAGAGAAATTGAAGGGTGCAGTCAAAACGGAGGCTAACCCTTGTGGAGAGATTACACCGGAGGAATATAAGACCATTACAGGCTTGGACTTTGTGTAGGAAAAGTTTCCTTAGCAAGTTAGGAGGACGCTATGTTTAATGGTGGATTTAATAGCCTTGGTTTTAATACAGGAGATGTAGAAGGGAATATTATTGACCTCTCTGCATCTCTTTCTGGTTCCGGGCAAATGTACTCACGGAAGGTGGAGACAGCTGGAGCAGAAAACGATAACGCGTTCAATCTTATGTCGTTTAATGTGGACGAGCCTGGTACCATAACAGAATACATTTTAGAGTTTGTGCTGGATATGACAGCTACTGCTGATCTATCCGGCGAAGGCCGAGCGGAAATGGATTTTGTCCGGGAATACGCTTTGGAAGCCGTGCCCATGAGTGGGCACGGACGTATGACGGATGCTGAGTACATCCGGGAAATACTTGTGCAGGCTGTACCCATGTCCGGGGAAGGAAGAATATCGGCGGAACTGTCGAAATTCCATACCGACTACATTGAGTTCACGGATGTTTTCCGGCCGGGAGAGGTTATTGTGATTGACTCGGGTAAGTTCAAGATCACTCGCAATGGGCAAAACGTTTCTCACTTGTATAACGGTGATTTCTTCGACCTAAATCTTGGAAACAATAATCTGACCTGGACGGACCCGGAGACAGGTCGGACGGTGCTGTGTCGTATTACGCATAGAGATAAATTTTTGTATTGAGGTGACTTATGGTGAATCCAACCATGCAAGTATTCGATAAAAACATGAGACGCGTTGGAACGCTGGTAGATTCTTACGACATTCAGCGGCGGCGCAGGATCAACAGCGACTATGAATTAACCTTTATGGTCCCAATGACCAGCGATGACTACCGTGAAAAAATAGCAATCAAGGGCCACGTTCGAGATGAGCGTGGTCAATTTTATGTCATTCAGTCTCGGAGTCGGTCACGGGAAGGTCGAAAGCTGACTGCAAATATCTATTGTAATCACATCATGTTCAAACTTAACGATTACAAGTTTCCATATGCTTCATACATTTCAGAAGCCTATGGTATCCATATCAATCAGCTTACAGACTTGATTACGGCTGCTACAGGGGGACGGTTTAAGTTTGTTATTCACGACACATTTGATTTGCACGATGTTAAGGACTTTGGGCGGGGCAATTGTCTTGAAGCGCTTAACAAGATCATTCAAATGTATGAATGCGAGGTCGAACCTGACAATTTTACGATCAACCTAAGAAAGAAAATCGGAGCCGACAACGGTTTGCAGTACCGGCTTAAAAAGAACATCGTATCCAGTTCATTCAAAGACAAAGGTGAATCACTTGTGACACGTATGTTCGCGCAGATGAAGGATGGACGGACGTTTATCGGTATGGATGCGTCTAGACTGACCGACGAGGAGCGGAGATTGCTTTCCGGCGTACCAGGAACGATTGTAAATGAAAAGCTGACGGTGAACTATTTGATATCTCCTTATGCTCAGTATTGGGCCAGCGATTCGGTTCCTTTTTACGATGGGGAAATCATAGAGCAGGATATTGAAGAACCGGAGGACTTGCTGAAGGCCACTCGTAAGGCTCTCAGAGAGCAGGAGGTTGTTTCTCTTGAGCTAACTGTTTCGACAGCCGACCTATTCAAAATTGACAACACCGAGCCGGAGCCACACTTGGGCGACACAGTGATGTGTATTGATCCTGGAATGGATATGAATAAACTCAAGGCACGAATCACGGAGCTGACTGAATACCCATATAGCCGAGACAAACATTCAGAACCTACCATTTCTAATGTCAATTTACGTGACTATGCGGATATTATTTCTGACCTAGAGCGGAGTAAGAATATTGTTAATAACTCATTCAGCAATGGAAAGATTCGGACAGAAGTATTTGAATCCTTTGCCAAACAGGCTGTAATTGATATTAACAATAGTAAAACGGAATTGATTTACCCACCAGAGGGCGGCATTCTAGCTCAAGAGAAAACGAATCCATTAGAACAAGTTCGATTGACTTCAAAAGGAATAGGTATTTCAACAGACGGATGGAAGACAATTCGTGCTGCTATAACTGCTCGTGGAGTATTGGCAGAACAGATTATTGGACAACTCGGTAGCTTTGTGTCATTAGTAATTGGTAGCGGTAATAACGTAACCAAAATCAATACCAACGGAATCAGTGCAGGAAATGACGACTATACTATTGCACCGTTCAGGGTAGACATGCAGGGCAATGTAGTAGCTAGATCAATCAAACTCACAGGTCAGATCGACAACTCAGAAATGAATGCTTCAGATATTAGGGCTAGTACAGTTAATGCAAGTACAATACGTGGTAGTAAACTAATCGGTAATGAAATAGAAGGCGGTATTATTACAGGGGCTTTGTTTAGAACGGCTAAAGAAGGCCGCAGGATTGAAATAAACTCTAATGGATTGACCGCTTATAATTCATCTGGCGGTGAGGCTATTTCTTTAGGTCAATACGCCAATGGAGCGGCCTTACTATTTATGGACAATGGTTCGCCGAGAGGGAGTATTTTTGGAGACTCAGACGGATTTCATGTAGGCAATATGGGCGGGGTATATATTAAGTCTACTGATGATATGGTTTATTTTCAAAATGAGGTTAATTTTACTGACGCTACTGTAAGCGGGCTTAAGCTTGGAGTTGAAAATATTGAAAATCTCGGGGATACAATTAGAGAATTGAGGAACGATGTTTATTCATTGAGAGGTGATATGTACGATGATGTGATTGTGAACGCTACATTTGATCCATCATCAAGAAATTTAAAACTGTTTAGTCGAACAAGGACAGTTGCAACTGTTAAAATTCCTACTGATACTAGTTCGACAACATAATGTTTACTGCACCTCCTACCGATGGTAATATTAGGGTATATATACTATGTAGGAGGCGCGGTTCATGAAGAAATGGTCTTATTTACTCAGTGGTGTATTAATCGGCGCGGTTGTTGCTACGGCTAGCAGCGCATTTGCTGATCAAATCAAATCTTTAGTCGGAGAAAAGGTAGCTGGGGAATATTCAGTTAAGGTAAATGGAAATTCTCTTTCTGAAAATGCCATTGTGGTAGACGGAAAGGCACATGTACCTTTACGAGCTGTAACCGACTCATTAGGGGCAAATCTAAAATTGGACGGAAAAACAATTCAAATAAGCACAGATTCATCTACTGATACAAAGACAACTTCTTTGTCAGAAACTGAGGGAGTGATAAAAAAAGAAGGACAGTATGCGGGTTGGAGCATAGCAAAGTTGGAACAGAGGAAATCTGATTTAGAAAAATATATTTCAGAATCTGAAAGCAGTAAAGAAAAACTGAATCATGAACTTGAGATTGCTGATAAATTGTCAAAAACATCAGTAAGTTCTTCAACATTAGCCATTAGAGAATCAAATGTGGATAAAACAAAGAAGGAATTAGACAGCATTGAGAGCGCTATAGCTAAATATAAGACTGAACTAGAAGAAATAAATAAAGCTATAGCGGCATTGAAATAAAATCAGTAGTAACCTAGTAATAAACAAATTATATACTGTATAAACAAAAGCCCTCTTAAAATGGAGGGTTTTTACTTTTGCATAAAGGTGGAATGGTTATATGGAACTTAAGTCTAATGTAGAAAACTCTTCACCGGTTTATAGAAGTTCTATTCCAATCAATAAAGCTATTCGCGTGCATGATGAACGGACAGCAGAATGCGTCAAAGAAGTGTTGGCGCTTTTGGGATCAAAAGGATGTACAGTCGGGCATGCCATTTTTATTCTTAAGAAAGCCCAAGAAGCTGCGACCGACTGTACGATCATGCAAAATGAGTACACAAACGATTTTATAGACTCTTCAAGTCGATAATCACATGTTTATGCCGCCAAAGCCAAACATTGATTTGGTACTAAAAGATTCTTCAATTCTTGAATAGATTTCCTGATAAACCTTTGAATAGTCTTCTGGTTCTGAAAGTTCTGTGATGGTACCTGACTTTTCAAGATATAGCATCGTCAGATCGTGGATAACATGTTCTCTCTCCAAAATATCACCTCCTGTGTATTTGTGTTTTCGCCAAAAATAAATGTTTTCCTTTAAATCCGTAGCATTATAGCAACAAAATCAATTTAAGATATAAGTATGAAAGCCTCTGATAACTCAGGGGCTTATTTTACGTTCAAAGAAAGGTGAGATCAGTAATGGATATACTTACAATTCACGGAATAAGAGGCTTTATTGATGGAAACGGTACGGCAAAATTGAATTTAGAAGATATTTCTCACGGGTTGGGTTTTACTCAAAGAGCTGCAAGCGGAAATGAGGTAGTACGCTGGGAGCGAGTGAATAAATATTTGGCTGAGTTTGGGTTCATCCCCACTTGTGGGGACGCTGATTCTTCCCAACAAGCTGGGAAAGGGGATTACATCCCCGAGAACATCTTTTACCGCTTGGCGATGAAGGCAAGAAATGAAGTAGCTGAAGCTTTTCAGGCTAAGGTGGCAGATGAGATCCTGCCTTCCATTAGAAAGACCGGAGGATATGTAGCGAACGAGAATGCTTTTATCGAAACCTATCTCCCTTTTGTTGACGATCAGACCAGAGCCATGTTCAAACAGACTTTAGCGGTCGTGCGACAACAAAACGAAGTAATCAAATCCCAACGTGAAGAAATTGAATATAAAGAGACCGTCATTGTCGGACTGGTTGACGATATCGACCTTGCTGCTAAACGTCAAATCCTAAACAGAGTTGTTCGTAGAGGCGGCAAAAAATATCAAGAACGTTGGCGTGAGTTGTACAAACAATTCGAGATGAAATATCACATCAATTTATTTACTCGGTTGGAACGCTATAACGAAAATAACAAGCCGAAGCTGAAGAACAAAATTGAATACATCGACAAAGTGATGGGAAAGATTCCAGAGCTCTATGAAATTGCAGCGAAGCTGTATGAGAATGATGTGAAAGAACTTGCTCAGGAACTATATGAATTGAACGGAAGATAATCCAGAGGACACTTTTTAAAGAAGGTGTCTTTTTTATTTGCTCAAAGGAGGTGAGGGAGTTGGCAAAGATAGTATCTACTTTGGAGGCACATTTGGACTTAACAAGACCAGTAGAGGAAATTACACAGGTTATTTCTGCTGTGATTGCTTCACAGCCACATAAACGTAAAGAAATACTTGAGGGACTGGATATAGCTGTAGGAAATGCATTAGCAGAGATTCAGGCTCAAGAAGAAAAAGATCAGAAACCAAACGATGATAGCTCAGGAAAAGTTTCCTGAACGGAGAGAGGAGAGCAAGTAGTGAGCCAAATAAAAATGTTTGGCAGTACCGTATGGACCGCAATGGTCGGAGCAACGGAAAAGGAGGCGGCGGCAGGGGGATGGTCTGCGCTTGTTGGACTGCTGGTTACGTTCCTGGGTGGGTGGGATAAACCGCTAAAGGTGCTGCTTATAATGATGGCGTTAGATTATATTTCTGGTGTTGCAGGTGCTTTTAAAAATAAGAAAGTGGACAGCGACGTGATGTTTTGGGGCGGTATCCGTAAGGCCACGGTGCTGATGGTAGTGGGATTGTCTGCACAATTGGACGATTGGTTACAACCAGGCGCACCGATCTTCCGGACGGCGGCAATCTATTTTTATGCCGGCCGCGAAGGATTGTCATTAGCCGAGAACCTCGGGGCTTTGGGAATCCCATTACCGTTTAAACTTAAAAGTTTCCTGCAGCAGTTAAAAGACAAGGGAGATGGAAAAGATGCAACAACGAAACAGCCGTAATGCACAAGGCATTGACGTGTCCCATCATCAGGGGAATATTGATTTTAAAAAGGTAGCTGCGGACGGCATATCATTTGTTTTTATAAAGGCAACACAGGGCAAGACGTTTCGCTCCAAGACGTTCCTCCAATTTGTGGAGGACGCAAAAGCAGCTGGTCTGCTGATAGGTGCATACCATTATGTGGACGATTCGGCTACTACACCGGAAGCGGCCCGACAGGAAGCAGCAAACTTTGTATCTGCAATTAAGGACGCTGGAGGCATTCAGGTTTTCGATCTACCGCCTGTTATGGATTATGAGTCCAATAAGTCCGGTTTGAGCAAAGCGGTAATTACTACCGTAGCCAAAGCATTTTTGCAGGAAGTTGAGCAACTTACTGGCGTGCAGCCTATTGTGTACACATACCCGTCGTTTATCGGTAATTTCAGCGGACTAAACAATTACCCGCTATGGATCGCGCGTTATAGCGCCTCGCAGGTTCCACCGGATGCGTCCGGCTGGACAAGTTGGGACTTTTGGCAGTATAGCGATGGGGAAAACGGCGATACGTTGCCGAGCGGAAAAATGCGAGTCAATGGCATCACGGGACCAGTTGATCTTAACGAATACGCGGGAACTGAGGACGAGCTGCGGGAGCGATTTACGAAGCAAGCTGTTGTACCGGAGAAGGAAGCTGTCGCCACTGGCTCTTTTGTTGCAAATGGTAAGCAGGTGGGCAAAACGCTGCTGTTTGATGGCAAAACCTATGTACCGCTGCGGACGCTGGCTAATACCCTGGGACTGCCGTTTAAGTGGGACAACACGCGCAAGGAAGCCTGCTTAAATGGGACCAAACTGCAATCTGTCCAGCTAGTCGAAGGCGTGGCTTACGTGCAGCTCAGACCTATTGCGGAATCGTACAGTGCTGTAGTGTCCTGGGATTCGAAATTAAAAATCGCAGCTTTGAAAACGAAAGGGGATAAGTAATCATGCAAACTATTATCGAAACCGTACATCCATATGTAAGTACCATTGCTACAGCAGCTATAGGTGTGCTGACAACCATCATTTTAGCCGGCTTAAACACAGTTAAGGTAAAAGTAAATACATGGCTAGAGGCGCGTACAACGGCGGCACAGAGGGAAGTAATCCATAAGATAGCAGGAGAAGGTTTTGCTTTTGCTCAAACAGCATTTAAGCAGGCTGGAGGAGAACGTAAGCTTCAGGAGGCTTTGCAGTATGCTACACTCCGTTTGGCTGAACAAGGTGTTACAGTGTCAGTTGTGGAGTTGCAAGCGGCTATCGAAAAGGCGTATCTGGACTATAAATCCAAACAGAAGTTAATCCCGTCACAAACGGAACCCAAGATTAGTATCGAGGAAGCTTCTCAGGCAGCTGCTAAAGAGGCTGTATCTGGTCTGGCTGCAAAGCTTAATGATTTTTTGGCCCAAGCTACCACAGAGATAACCAATAATGTTCCTACTCAGGTGCAATCTAAACCTGAGACCATTCTAGAACAAACGCCTGTTGCTACTGAATAAAATAAGGCTGCAGCTTCAAAGTGAATTAAAAAGAGATACCCTGCTGGCACATACGAGCAGGGTATTGTACATACAATATTTTCAAAAGAAAGTATTTCGTTTTTACTAATGTGTTTGTATAATAATAACAAACGATCAAGGAGGAGATAAGTGTGCAAAAAGAAGTGCATAAATTGCATCCAATTTTGAGAAGAATTTTTCACTTATTTTCATACGCATCGTCCTTCATGATCACGGTCGGCTTCTTCTGGGCGATTCAGATTTACACATTTGGATTAATTCCAATGATTAGAAAGGCAACCTTACTTGGTGTTCCAATATTCTTTGTACTGAGTTTCATAATTGCAGTTTTTTTGGTTAAAAAGTTCATCAAAATAAAATCGCCATATTATTGACCTTTCGGCAGTTCTTCAGATACCGGAAGGTTTTTTAGTTCTTTTGGCGTAGTTACCTCCAATTTTGAAAGTACTTTTTGCATTTCCAGAAGTTTCATTTGCTGATTATCAGATTGCTTTCTGAATTTAAGCCATTTTTCAAGCAACCCATCCGAAGTGCTTTCTATTGATACGCTTTGCTCAGATTCTGTTTTTGAATAGTTTCCTTTATAACTTCCACCTACGATATAATGTAATACTAGACCTAGCCCTATTAAAACCAGGGGAGAGGTATAATAAATTATTTCTATTGTGCCTGGTGATTGAAGGCTTAGTTTTATGTCTAAGTTTTCTTCTTTGATTTCCTCTTGGGTAAACTCCTCGACTATAGGTAAAAGTTCCACTGGCGTATTAAGTAATTTAATCAAACCCAAATATGGAATGTTGTCTTTTTTCTTGACCTCCAAAACTAAATGAGTTTCATTACCTTTTACATATAATGAATGCAAGGTACGATCTATAAATGTATCGTAGGCTGTTGCATCTGTTATAGTATGATGAGAATTCAAAAGTTTATATAAATAAGGATCTATTTCGTTCTTCCTTACTGTTTTAATCCACCTTACTGTTCTTCTTTTTTGGAAAGGACACGCACCGTCTAAAATATCTTCATCATTTATTTCTGCTTCATACACATCAGTTTCAACAACACCAAAACTCAAAAAATTTGATGCGGCACTTGGAATTAAAACAATATCGTTTATCTTGATTTCTAGGCTAAATCTTTTTAACTGGCTCAAAATTCTCCCTGGTTGTTTCTCATCAGGATATTTTATTTTTATTAATTCTAAAAGTGATTCATTATATTCGTGTTTAGTTATTTCATTGAAATCCAGATCATCCCAACCAATACCGACAAAATTATCATGAAAGAATTCTTCATAATATTCACCAGACTGGGTTCTAACTAGCCAGTACCTTCTATTGGTATCAATGATAGGTACAGGTATACCTTCAATTTGCTTTACGAATGTTTCCAAATCTAAGTCCACTTATAGCACACCTTTGAATGTCCTCATCGGCTGAGGGTTTTGCTGTTTTTTATGATGAGACTATGTTACTATAACTAGAACTTAATGGCTATATGTGGAGTAGATGTTTACAAAATGTCCCATACTCTATATAATCGGTCTAACACATATGAAAGCATCGGTAGCACCCTGCTGGCTCAAGCCAGTGGGGTGTTTTTTTGTTTGCAGGAATTTACCATCATGCGCCGAATGAATTACTGAGGTGATCAGCATGAACCATACATATAAAGTGTTGAAATCGGATGTCGAACTATTGGCAGCTGCATTAAGCCAGGTAAGAGTATATGTAGTCCAGCCGTTGAGTGAGGATTTAATGGAGATTGTAGACTATGGTGGCCCCGTAGAAAAGTTTTCACCGGATTCCATTAAGATAAACGGTTCATATTTCTTCCGAAAGCAGTTTGAATTTAGAGTAGATGTGAAAAAGGACTCCGCTGGTATGTAACTATGGAGTCCTTTTTTTGTTTATTTAGTTGAATACTCACTTACTTCAAATGTAAGAATTTTATTGAAGATTACGTAGTCTTTACGGTTACTGAATGGACCTTTGTTGTTATTGTGTTTATCAATGGCAAAGAATGAAGGACCTCTACCAGCATCTTTAGCGTCATACCAAGCAATGAAAGCATTTAGTTCTTTCTTACTCAGATCGAATTCCTTATCAAATCCATTGTCCATCGTTACAGTCAGAATAGCGCGGTCGCCAGTTGGTTCTGCTGGTTGTTCGGTTCCAGGTTGTTGAGTTCCAGGTTGTTGAGTTCCGGGTTGTTGAGTTCCGGGTTGTTGAGTTCCGGGTTGTTGAGTTCCAGGTTGTTGAGTTCCGGGTTGTTGAGTTCCAGGTTGTTGAGTTCCGGGTTGTTGAGTTCCGGGTTGTTGAGTTCCAGGTTGTTGAGTTCCGGGTTGTTGAGTTCCAGGTTGTTGAGTTCCGGGTTGTTGAGTTCCGGGTTGTTCGGTTCCGGGTTGTTGAGTTCCGGGTTGTTGAGTTCCGGGTTGTTGAGTTCCAGGTTGTTGAGTTCCGGGTTGTTGAGTTCCAGGTTGTTGAGTTCCGGGTTGTTGAGTTCCGGGTTGTTGAGTTCCAGGTTGTTGAGTTCCGGGTTGTTGAGTTCCAGGTTGTTGAGTTCCGGGTTGTTCGGTTCCGGGTTGTGATCCGCTTTTAATTAAATTGAAAGGCTTCAGTTGACCATCCGTATCAATTGAATAAATAAATATATAACTATTTGTATTGTTCACAAATTCTACAGAGTGTTCTCCTTGAGCTAATCCTAATTTCTCATACATAATTTTAGACACTTTTATATTATTCGCTTTATTTTTATCTTCCAGTGAAAAATTATCAACTTTAACACCGTCTATAAAAACGTCAATACTATTTGAACCTGACCACCATGTGGTAGATATCAATCTCAATTTAGTACCCGTAAAATTAAATTTGAGGGAAGTTCCATAGCGTTCCCATGGTGAATTCCAAGTTCCTGGCCCTGAAGTATCTTTGAACCACTTTCCTCCGAGATATGTAATATTCGCATCATTATAATTATAACGAGTCCACCCAGCCTCTGCTTTATCAAGAGTGTCACCAACTGACGAAGCAAAAGTAATACTTTGGTTTACACTAAGGAATAACATTAAAGTCAGTAACGCGGAAACAAATATTTTCTTGAAAATTCTCATATATATTCTCCTTTATTATTTATTTGCTAAGATAGAATACTGCTATTTTGATATACATGTCCAAACAATAATGTCTATATATTCAAATATAAGTTTAAATGTGGATTTATTTTTTTATGACAATAGTAGTTACTCTCTTTGTCACTCTATATGTGACTAGGACCTTTTTTTTGCTTTGTGACAACATACGCGATACTTCGACACACCTCTCAATATAGTATTGGAAAAGATTTAAATTACTATGGAGGTGTCATATGATAAAAGGAATCGCGAGAGGATTAATTGTATTTTTATTGGCGGCTATTTTTTCTGTGCAAGGCGTCTATGCTGAACCTGCGGCAATAAGTCAACAGTCAGCAACTGGGTATACGCTGGAGTTCCCAAATTCACGATACCCTGAAACCGGAGCACACATAAGGGATGCCATTGCAGCCGGACATTCTGCGGTATGTACGATTGACCGCAACGGAGCTAAGGAGAATCGCAGGGAGTCTTTGAAGGGCTATCCTACTAAAAAAGGATATGACCGTGACGAGTGGCCGATGGCAATGTGCGCTGAAGGTGGCGCAGGTGCTGATATAAGATACATAAGCCCTAAAGATAATAGAGGGGCAGGATCATGGGTAAGTCATCAAATGGATAAGTATGCTGATGGCACAAAGGTAAGATTCATAGTGAAATAAAGATAAGGACTCAACCAGTATAGAGCTGGTATGAGTCCTTTTTCATACCCAATAAAAAATAAATATGCAAATATGTGGATCATATTTATAAATCTGAAAGTTTATGTTTAGACATGTCTTGAGGAATATATTACCTTAGTATCTGTTCAATACATTGCTAGGAGGAGATCAAGTGATAAGTAAAGTTAAAGCATTATGGAGTATTTTAATTGTAGTGATAGTGTTCATGAATATGTCAGCTATGGAGGTAAAAGCAGAAGCTGTAAGCGATGAATGGTCGATTAAAACGACTATAGAAAATCCTAAGGCGGTAAGTGCTGTTTCCGAATTGAATGGTAAGATATATATATTCGGTGGTTCTTCAGGATCAAACCCATATAAGGATGTACAAATTTATGATCCGAAGAATAATATATGGGCCTCAGGAAGTAGCATGCCTACGGCTCGTGATTCAGCAACTTCCGTTGCTTATGGAAATGATATTTATGTTATTGGTGGCTATACAGGTAATGCTTTAACCTGGACCGGAGGCTCCTCAGTAAATAATGTTGAAGTTTACAATACCCAGACAGATACATGGAGCGTTAAAAAAGCTATGCCGCAGGCTTTAGGTTGGTTGACAAGCGTTTTGTATAAAGGAAAGATTTATGTGTTTGGTGGGTTGACAACAGATACACGTTCAGTTGCTACTGTCCAAGTATACGATCCAGTTTCCGACAGTTGGTCTACAAAGAAACCTATACCGAATACAATTCATGGTTCCTCCGCAGTTGTACATAAGGACAAAATCTATCTTGTAGGAGGTAGACATATTGATAATTATTCAAATGTTACACTAAATACATTTTTTGAATATGATCCCGATAAC
>NZ_JAFFQR010000095.1:10515-48590 GCF_020736845.1 Paenibacillus farraposensis | reverse complement strand
TAATACAGTAGAATCCTTTGATTTTGAGCAAAATAAATGGTCTTATGAGGCTAGCTTAAAGCAAGCTAGATGTGGGGCTGGAGCTGTAACATTAGGTGGACAAATTTACGTTATCGGAGGAAGTCAGAGTACATCAGCTAATTCTCCGGTTAATACTATAGAAATATTCGGAAAGGAAAATAGTACCACACCAGAGCCGACATCTACCACTCCAAAAGGTGGAAGTCAAACTGGCTCCAATGAAGGGTCAACGACTTCACAAGGAGGTGGAGGGGGAAAATCCGATCCTGAACAAGCTTCAGGAAATCGTGCAATTCTGGTAGTTACCATGACAACTGGCTTGGAGAAGGAATTTGATTTGAGTATGAAAGAAGTCAACGACTTTATCTCATGGTACGAAGGCAAGCAGGCTGGTTCTGGACCAGCTTCATACGCCATCAATAAGCACGATAACAATAAAGGACCATTCAGCAACCGGAAGGACTACATGCTGTTTGATCGTATCTTAACGTTTGAAGTAAGTGAATACTCTAAATAAAGCAATCCCCGCCGACCAATAAAGGTTAGCGGGGATTTTCTATTAGACAATAAACTCGGTGAATACCGGACTCCGCAGCAGACCCGCCTTAGTCCAGTTCCGCATTTTAACACGGGCTTTTATACGCGGCTCCACGTAAACATACTCTCGGTCTTCGCCGGTTATCAGAGCTTTAGACACGCCGTAGAACGCCTTTTTATGCGTTGGTGTGGCGCCAAGCTCGATAATGCCGGCAGGGCGCATTCTTTTACTATCTGGCGTTGCTACACCCGCCAGCCATCCGAACTCAGCTTTACGGTAGCCGGTGATGTACACGTCGGCATAGGACCAGTTGATTACCTTTTGCCACGTGGCTGATCGGCGGCTTACGTATACACTATCCTTACGTTTAGCGACTACGCCTTCCATGCCCCGAGATTCTATCTGCTCGAATAACGCTTCGCCGGCGCCCTCAACATGTGGAATAACGCCGAAATTAGCGCTCGGCATCGTCAAACCGACGAGAATAGCCTTACGCTCGGTTAACGGTAGCGCCCGGAGATCAACGCCTTTATAATGCAGAATATCGAATACGACGAAAGTAACCGGCAATTCAGCGGTAAGCCGGGCGATCTTGTCCGTTTTCCTCGCCTGGAAGCGGGACATTATCGACTCGAAATCGGATATACCTGTCACCGGGTCAACGCAGGCAATCTCACCGTCCAAGATTATGTCATCCTCAAATGGTAGCTGCAACTCCGGATACTGGCGCGTGCAGTCGTTGTTATGGCGCGTGAATAAGCGTGCAGTGCCGTTCTTTTGCGAATATATCAAGCGGTGGCCGTCGATTTTCGGCTCAAAAATATAACGTGAGTCCGAGAACGGCCCGTCTGCTGTTGCAAGTAACATCGGGGAGATAAACAAAAAGACCACCTCAAATTAATTATAACGCTCATTTATGCAGTAGTGAGGCGGTAAGTATTGGAGAGAAAAAGCTCTGCTAACCTTATGGTCGGCAGAGCTTGTTTTTTATTTTTGAATGGAGCATGTGGCAGATAAACCAAAATAAAAAAGCCCTCATAAAAGAGGACTTGTGGTATAATTTGGATTGGACAACAGGTGGGGTCACGGCGCAGCTTCCCGAAAGGGGGTGACGCCATGACTGCATTTGGTGTGCTTTATTTGATCTTAAAACTAACTGCTACGCTGCTAAGCCTTTGGTTTAGTGGACGCAAGTTTTATCGTTGGATCAAATCGAAGCGCAACAAACGAAAAACCCACCGCTAAAGGTTAAGGTCCTTCGGTGGGTTTTGCTGTGTATTGCAGCGCGCGCCGTGAGGCACATCGTTGTTCAGGGGGAGTGTTGCGACTCCCCTTATTTATATTATTATGTTACCACACTGATACTATACAGGCAATGGGATTGCCTTTGTTGACTATAGTCAAATGTCATCTTAAAGATACCAAGCCTCGGAGTATTCCGAGGTTTATTTTTTGTCTTGCTGCCAATAATAAATCCTTGTTAAGAACATATGTTCCCTATATAATTTCTACATAATACACCTAGGAGGTAACACCATGGGTAAAAAGCTTGAAGGTAACGGGTTTTGGGAAAGTAGCCGCATTATTATCCCAGAACATAGAGAGGGGATATTGCGTCTTATGAAAGAGGAACAGAGGCGCAGCAAACCGGAACTTGATGACCAGGAAACGCACTTGATCGAGAGAGCACTTATAGACTCATACAATCGCCGTACAGAGGTCACGGTTACTGTATTTGATCCGTTCGACGATATGACTATTATAGGCGTAGTAACTTCCGTAAACACTGCACGCAGGGAAGTAAAGCTGTCTCGCGGGGAAGATAATTATAGTTGGGTTAAGCTGGAGGATATAATTTCGGCCTCTTAGATGGCAGGATTAAAATAACTCCCCGGATTGACCTGGGAGTTATTGATTAGCATTAATTTTCGCTTGATATTTTAAGGATCAGTGCTTCTAAGAGTATGTGAACTAAACCATCGTTATCTTTTGTCTGTAACACATTATCATCAAAAACAACTACCCATCCTCCGCTAGGCAAGTTTTTAATGTCCACAGAGTTTTCAAGATAAAGGGCAACAACTAATTTTATTAAAAGTCAAAATATTTATTAAAACCCTTAATAATATTGTATTTTCATTTAATGTCAGACATCATAAGGTATAAATAAAAAAAGATAGATGAGCAGAATAAAATCTGCTTTATCTATCTATTTTTTGTACTACAAATGACTGTTGCTTTGAAATAAAGTTTGATCAAAAAGGTTCTTTCTATGTGAACAATTATACAATTTTTATAAAAAAGTTTGATCATTTTATAGGTGTGAAATTCCGCAATTACGCCCGATTGATGAATAAGATTAACATATATCTTTTTATGTTTATTTAACATAATCGCCGTTATAGGTAGCTTATAAAAATAAGTAGCTTGAGTTAAGCTACTTATTTTAACTTCGTTATTTTTGTGGTATTCTCCATAAATTCAATACTATAAGGCTGATTACTCGACATTAATATTTCCTCAATGAAAAATAAACTTGGCCCATATAAAAAGCTTCCTTCACATTTCAATGATTGTAATATCTCCATATATTTTTTAGCATACGTTTCAAAATCACCATCAGGTCTTAAATGATGATGCATAAAATGATTAGAGAAAGCCATATGTGAAATAATTGTTCCCCATGTATTTGGTTTAAAGTTATATTCGAGCCAATTTTGATTAAATAAATAATTAGAACTATCAATACCACGATCTATTCCATAGGCTTCAATTCCATTAGCACGTAAAAATTCAACAAGGTGAGCTTGCGATCCGCATCCTACATCTAATATAGGTTCTTGAATCATTGTTAAATCGATATTTAAGAGTTCTATTTGAAATTCTGATTGATACTCTGCGCATTGAATAGATAATATATCTGAGCTTTCTTTATATTTTTTAAATAAATTTTCTCCATTTGTTTGCAACAAGAATGACTGGAGGTTTTCATAATGAGCTCTGAATAGATTATCTACCTCACTATCAGACAGCTCTGTTTGAGCACCTAATTGTTGAAGTTGATTAAACAAAAGTCTGTATACACCTTCAAGTTCCCTAAGATCCTCATCATTAAAATTCAAATACTGATTTGCTTTCAAAAACAATTTTACGTTTTTCTCGACTACAAAATCTAATAAATCTTGATAGTTAGAATCATCTTTAGCAGCAGTAATAAAATCACTTAACTCTTTTGACTTATGTTTTAGCATTGTCAAGGTTTCTTCAGATGGCTCTAATACAAAGTCCCCATTAGCTAAGGTATAGAATAAACTCTTATTACGATTATGAAACAACTGGTTTTCTATTTGATATTGAACTTCTTCTAACGTTAACATAGACACATCTCCTTACTAATTCCATAAAATACAATTTAATTATTGTACAGCTAATGAGAAAAAATGTCACATATTATAAAAAAATGAATGCATACTATATTCATTTTTAGTTTACATAATAACTCACTGTATGCAGTTAGCAAAAACGCCAAACTCAAGTTCAAAAGTTTAGCGCTTGTTCATTTTTTATCGTTTATCGCTTCTATGTGTTCCTTGCTGAGAGTCTGTACATCTTCTTTACTTAGTCTTTGCTTGAAGTATTTCATGTTGGCCATCCTTCCAAATGAGTTAATTCCAGTATTATCAAAAGGGGGCTTTTTGTAAATAGAAAGAAACCATATATTGGACTGGAAAAGAAAGAGCGGGAGGGGTAAAACCTCACTGCTCTTTCTTTTATGGTTAAAAAATTACCCGCAGATTACCCGCAAAAATGCTTGTAGATCGTTAATTTTTCCTGTAGATGTAACTCGCTCCAAAATCGCAAAAACCCTTTACCCTTGCGGCTTTAACTCGCTCCCTGTATGCTGTTGTAGTTAATCCAAAATACTTTAAATGTAGCTATAGAAAAAATTAATTAGTCGCTGCAATCGTGAGCGTGCTACAGTAATATTATTCTTTATATTTGATTAAGTACGAGACGATCCGGCAGTAAGGACTTAAAATGGCCTGCCGCTCAGGCAGACGTGGCTCTTAATCAGGAAAACATTACAAACCATGATTGCTATGTGCTGGAGGTTGATGGTGTCATTCAGGTTATAACCGACTTGCCATTTGTGATGTGGTTCGCGGTAGACCCGGCCACACATGGCAAAGGATACGGGAGAAAACTGCTGAACTGGGTAGAACAGACGATTATTCGTGATCAGGCGGGCGCCCCTGCGGTGACACTGGCGACAGCGGAAAAGTATCCCTATCTGCTATCCATGTACGAGCGGTGGGGATATGAACGGATTCACGCTTTTGACCATGGGACAGGGGACGGGACGATGCATTTACTGCGTAAAGTGGTGAATCCTGAACCTGGAAGATTTGATGGATATACTGGTCGTTCTCTTCATTCGGAATGGTAAGTGAGATTTTCAGAATATCCCCTACATGCTCTGACTCAAAGAAAATAACCTTGTTGACATTAGCCTGCGTGCCTTAGATATACAAATGGTCGAGCAATTCTGCTTCCGTTCTTTGCGCTGACGAACTTTTCGATGGCGATCTTGGTAATTGCCATGCCTTCCATCGCTGTATCCTATGGCTCACCGATCTATTACAGCTTGCTGTATGTAGCCTATTTTATCGGTAGGCGTTTTTACAGGCATCATCAATGTACTGCAGACGCCTTTGATTCAAATTATTACACCGCTGCCGTTACTGGGACGTGTTACCGCCTTTCTTAACACCTTGTCGAGCACAGCTCTGCCATTAGGAGCCTTGATTGGAAGGGCGTTAGCTTTACGGTTTGCTCTGAGTGAGGTTCTTTTTTTCAGCGGATTGATTACTGCATTGTGCGGTTTGGTTATGCTCCTGGTCAAGGATATTCGCCAGTTTGATTCCATCAGAGGAGATTGGAGAAATTGCCCCTTTCCATAATTCATAAGCCACGCATGCAAAATGTCAGGTCCTCATCAGGAGGGCCTGGCATTTTTAGTATGTCTGGCTTCACCACGTTGAAGCTGATTATTTTGGTGCTGGGCTAGAGCATCATTTATGGTTATCATAGACGAAGATATAAATCTATCGTTACATTCGGATACAAAAGGAGATACGAGATGGCCGAGCCTTTAAAAAATATATACACAGAGGATTTTCTTCGCCTTTTTGGTGAAAGAGTACAAACGGCTTATAGCTCGTTTGATACCCAGAAATTTATTCTGCAAGTCATGGACGAGACGTGGAATGAGCTGGAGCTAAAAGAACGAATTCGCCGTATTTCGTTAACGCTGGGAGCATGCTTGCCCAATCGTTATAAAGAAGCGCTTAATATTCTTCTTGCCATAGACGAGCATTGCAGCGGTTTTCCGTACTTGTTCTTCCCCGATTTTGTCGAGGTATTTGGGCAGGGAAAACAGCATTGGGACCTTTCCATGAAGGCACTGGAGCGCTTCACGTCCAAATCCTCCGCGGAGTTTGCCGTGAGGCCCTTTTTGCTGCATGAGCCCGAGCGGATGATGCGGCAAATGACGGCCTGGGCGGGCCACCCAAGCGAGCATGTCCGTCGTCTTGCGAGTGAAGGCTGTCGCCCGCGGTTACCTTGGGGGCAGGCGCTGCCTATATTTAAACGCGACCCGGCTCCAGTCCTGGCTGTATTGGAATTATTGAAGGCTGATCCATCCCTGTATGTACGTAAAAGTGTAGCCAACAACCTGAATGATATTGCCAAGGACCATCCCGATACGGTTATTGTGACGGCCAGGCGCTGGAAAGGTACAAATCCTGACACCGACTGGATTGTGCGCCACGGTTGCCGGACTTTGATTCGCAAATCCAATCCGGAGGTGATGGCACTGTTCGGCTATGCGGATGACATGGATGGCGAGCCGTTGGTCACGCAAGCGTCCTTGACTGCAAACCCAGCCATGCTGAAGATCGGTGATAGCTGTGAGTTGAGTTATGTAATCCAGCTTCGAGGAGGTGAAGCAGTACGGGTCCGTGTCGAATACGGTATCGACTTTGTAAAGGCAAAAGGACATGTCTCACGTAAAATGTTTTTGCTTTCCGACAAGACGGTTCCCGGAGGAACGCGTCTTACAGGTACACGAACACACCATTTCGCAGATCTGACAACCCGCCGCCATTATTCGGGAGTACACCGGATTGCATTGTTCGTCAATGGACAGGAGGCGGCTTCTACAGTGGTGGGACTCGAATAAGACTCATTTCAAAGACGTCAGCATCAAAAAGAAAGAGTCAAAACAGGCTCTTTCTTTTTGGCGTCAGCTTAACAAACGATGAATTTTTCTAAAAAAATTTATGTTGCATTTAGAACCTGGTACTAGGACGTGCTATAATACAATAAGATTATGGCTTTCATCTTATGGATAAAGGGGAATGTACAATTTGACAACTCAGCTGCAATGGCATGCGCCTGAACATTACAATATAACTTCGGAAATGGAACACCATGATGCTGATAAAACAGCACTCAAGTGGTTAAGTGAGACGGGAGAATACGAGGAAATCACCTACGGAGAGCTGTTGAAAAAGGCTAATCAACTGGCTGGAGGACTCACAGGTCTGGGATTGAATAAAGGAGACAGGGTTCTGGTCATAATACCACGCCGTATTATTGCGTATGTGATTTATCTGGCCTGCCTGAAGCTGGGACTTGCCGTTATTCCTTCTTCGGAAATGCTGCGGTCCAAAGATATTGCTTATCGTCTCCGTCATTCACAAGCACGCGGGGTGATTGCCTGGGCCGGGGTAACCGGTGAAGTAGACAACATATCTGATGATTTGCCTGCTCTGGATTATCGGATCATGGTCTCCGATGACAATCCGGCACCTGCATCTGGCTGGTTCGTGCTGGATGAGCTGATGGACGGACAGGATGATCGTTTTGAAGCGGTGAAAACCCATCGTGACGACATGGCCATTCTGGCCTATACCTCGGGGACTACAGGAAATCCCAAAGGCGTTGTACATAGCCATGGCTGGGGGTATGCGCATCTGCGTATAACATCTCCGTGGCTGGATATCCAGGCTTCAGATACAGTCTGGGCTACAGCTGCACCGGGTTGGCAAAAATGGATTTGGAGCCCGTTTTTATCCGTTTTGGGGAATGGGGCGACCGGATTCGTATATCATGGCTCGTTTCGTCCCGGCCGCTACTTGCAGCTCTTGCAGCAGTACGGAATTCAGGTGCTATGCTGTACGCCTACGGAATATCGGATTATGGCGAAGACGGATGACCTGGATCAGTACAATCTGTCTCAATTGCGCAGCGCGGTTTCTGCGGGAGAACCTCTCAATCAGGAAGTTATTAACAAGTTCCAGGAACAGTTCAACCTTACGATTCGTGACGGTTACGGCCAAACGGAGAGCACACTGATTATCGGTAACTTAAAGGACGCCCCTCTGCGTTTTGGTTCGATGGGGAAATCCATTGCGCCGGGTCTGGTTGAGGTCATAGGCGAGGATGGCGTTCCACTGCCCCCGGGCCAAGTCGGCGATATTGCAGTGCGTGCTGATATGCCGGCATTATTCCATACATATTACCATGATCCGGAGCGCAAATTAGCCAGTATCAACGGGGATTACTTTGTTACAGGAGACCGGGCCCGCAAGGACGAGGATGGGTATTTCTGGTTTGAAGGACGCGGCGATGATATTATTATCAGCTCTGGTTATACCATCGGTCCTTTTGAGGTAGAGGAAGCACTCATGAAGCATGGTTCCGTGCAGGAATGTGCTGCTGTTGCCAGTCCTGACGAAATGCGCGGACATGTCGTCAAGGCCTTTGTTGTGCTTAAAGCCGGAGTAGAAGGATCAGCGGAGCTGGTCAAGGAGCTGCAGCAGCATGTTAAAGCCTTGACAGCACCTTACAAGTATCCGCGAAAAATAGAGTTTGTTCAGGAACTCCCCAAAACCAGCTCGGGCAAAATTCGAAGAGTGGCGCTGCGTGAATTGGAGAAGCAATCCATACTGTAATGATAACTTTGAAATCGAATAAAAATGGAACAGGAGGGTGGAAAAATGAGTTCATTTGAAGAATTGCTGGAGCAATATGCAGAGCTGGTTGTAAGAGTGGGTGTCAATATACAGCCCGGACAGGTGTTTTTGGTTACTGCACCGCTGGAAACCATTGATTTCACGCGTCTGATTGTCAGCAAAGCGTATGAAGCAGGAGCTAAATATGTACAGGTAGAATTTGAGGACGATCAGATTACACGCAGTCGTTTTGAGCATGGTGACGAAGCTTGCTTTGATTACTACCCGGCCTGGAAGACGGAAATGATGGAAAAGCTCGCCGCAGAGGGCGGGGCCACGCTAACCATTAAAGTGCCGAATCCCGATCTGTATCAAGGCATTGATCCGCAGAAGGTGTCGCGTGCGACGAAGGCGGCAGTCAAGGCGAGAGAAGGCTTTTCCCAATATACCCGAAATCATAAAATTAGCTGGTGCCTGATTAAAGCGCCGACGAAGGCTTGGGCCGATAAAGTATTTGCCGATGTGGAGGAAAAGGATCGTATTCGTATCATGTGGGATACGATTTTCCAAATGAACCGTGTAGACGGCTCTGATCCCGTTCAGAATTGGAAGGAGCATTTGAAAAATCTCGAACAGCTGCAAAACAAGCTGAACCACAAAAAGTATAAAAGCTTGCACTATCGCGCTCCTGGAACAGATTTGAAAATTGAATTGGCTGAGGGGCACATTTGGCGCAGCGGCGGCGGTGAAAACGAGCGTGGAGATTATTTTGTGGCCAATATGCCGACAGAAGAAGTGTTCACGATGCCTAAGCGTACAGGTGTGAATGGTTATGTCACCAGCACCATGCCGCTGAATTTGAATGGACAACTGGTGGATCACATTACCTTTACCTTTAAGGATGGCAAGGTTACTGAATATAGAGCGGAATCCGGCGAAGAACATCTGACTCATCTGCTCGCTACCGATGAAGGAGCCAGCTACTTGGGTGAAGTTGCACTGGTGCCGCACGATTCGCCGATTTCCAATCTCAATCGTATTTTTTACAATACGGGAATTGATGAAAATGCCTCCTGTCATCTGGCTCTGGGCAGTGCATATCCTTTCAACATGGAAAAAGGAACCGAAATGAGCCGGGAGGAATTGCTCCGGAAAGGTGCCAATGTGAGCTTGACACATGTCGATTTTATGATCGGTTCAGCCGAGCTGGATATTGACGGCGAGCTGCAAGACGGTAGCAAAGAAGCTGTGTTCCGCCAAGGGAATTGGGCCATTTAGTCTTTTTCCCTTGCAACTACCGCCAAAATGAAATTATATCGGCCGCGATTGAAGTGTTTGCAGAGATAGGCTATTACCGGGCCACGACTGCCAAAGTGGCAGAACGGGCCAACATTTCACAGCCGTATGTTTTCCGGTTTTTCGCTACCAAGGAAGCGTTACTGATTGAAGCCTTGAAGGTTTCCTTTGCACGTATTCTGGAATCTTTTCTACAGGTTATTCATTCAAGCCCATCTGAACAGCTGGAGCCGCAGCTGGTTGCAGCTTATTCGCAAATTATGAAGGCATATCGTCATGAAATCCTTTTGCAAATGCAGGCGCAGACCATCTTTGAGGGAGAAGTTGTCAGTGTGATGCAGCAGGGATTCCGTGATATTTATACGATGGTTTATGATGCTTTTTCGTCATGCAGGTATTGAGCAAGCACGGGAAAGAACGATGCTTTTTCTTGCCAGAGGTATGCTCTGCAATATCTCGATGTCACTGGACCTGCCGGAACTAATGGAAATAGACGAATAGTTTTTGTGTATGCAACAAAAGTCACGCCTTTGCGTGGCTTTTTTTTTGTATGGCTTTGCAATTTCAAGAATGGAACTCATTTGTGTATGAGCTTAAATCGGCAAACAGGTTGACAATGAGAGCAGACTCCGATATCTTATATACATATAGGGGTATATGTATAATAAATTAAAGCGTTACCCTTTGAAAAAAACAAGTGGAGGTATATATTATGTCATCCAATCACATCCAGGCAGATTATATTCTTGATTGCAAGGGACTAGCTTGTCCTATGCCGATTGTCAAAACCAAAAAAGTGATGAAGGAGCTCAAAGCAGGGCAGGTTATGGAGGTGCAAGTGACTGACAAGGGTTCATTAGCGGATTTTCAGAGTTGGGCTCAAAGCACCGGGCATCAATTTATAGGCACTTTTCAAAACGAAAATGTCATGCATCATTATTTGCGCAAAGGGCAGCCTGCTGAAGCGGAGGCCGAACCTATATTGACATCAACCATAAGCAACGAAGAGCTGCAGACAAAATTGGCTGAAAGGGGGAACCTACTACTGCTGGATGTGCGGGAGCCTGCAGAATTTGCGTTAAAGCATATCCCTGGATCGAAGTCCATCCCGCTGGGCGAACTGGAGAACAGACTGGGTGAGCTCAAGCTGAATGAAGAGATTGCAGTGATTTGCCACGCTGGAGCACGCAGCCAAATGGCTTGCCAGTTATTGGCGAAGAATGGCGCCACAAACGTCAAATCCGTCCTTTTAGGCATAGCTGAATGGACAGGAGAGACTGAGGGGAGCGAGTCCATATGACTTTAACCGCGGAACAGGGACCTACTCATCCCAAAACAACAATTGTATTATTCAGCGGGGACCTGGATAAAGCGATGGCTGCATTCATTATTGCGAATGGAGCGGCAGCATACGAGCATGAAGTAACTATCTTTTTTACGTTTTGGGGATTAAACATGCTGCGTAAAGATGAGCTGGTGAGGACGAATAAAGGAATACTTGAAAAAGCCTTCGGCTGGATGATGCCGCGCGGTCCGCAAAAGCTCGCACTGTCCAAAATGAATTTTGCAGGGCTTGGACCACAGATGATCAAGCACGTCATAAAAAAGCACAATGCGCTTGCTCTTCCGCAGCTTATTGAGCTGGCGCAAGAGCAAGGGGTTAAGCTCATAGCCTGTACCATGACAATGGATCTGTTGGGGCTGCAGCAAGAGGAGCTAGTCGACGGCTTGGAATATGCCGGAGTTGCCGCCTATTTGGGTGAGGCTTCGCAGGGGAGGGTTAATTTATTTATATAGGGTGTCCTATTTATTTTTTTGATTTATAATATACCTATACATGTATGTCGTAAATCAAAAAGGGAGTGCAGTGCTCATGGAATATAATTACACTGATGAACTGAAAACACGCTTGAGAAGAATTGAGGGCCAAGTCCGTGGGGTACTTCGCTTAATGGATGAGGGAAAATCGTGCAAGGACGTCGTCAGCCAATTGTCAGCCGTACGCAATGCCTCAGATAAAGCAATTGCGCAAATTGTAGCCGAAAATCTGCAACGCTGCATTATGGAAGAGCAAGAGGCTGGAGGAGATACAGATAAGCTGGTTAAAGAAGCGATTCAGCTTCTTGTGAAAAGTAGATAGCAAGAATCCACCAAACATATCATCCAAAAAATAATGCTTTGTAAAATAAGAAGCATTATTTTTTGCTGCCGTTGTAACGATTATTGTACAGCAGATTTTAGGATGCAAAACTCGTAAGCTTTACAGTTATTAATTACTACATATGATGGAACAAATATCTATTCATCTCTATTATTTCATTGTATAATTTAGAAATGTAAAGCAATAAAATCCTCGAGGTAAGCTGCCTGTCTATCAATACTTCTGCAAACAGGGATTTCTTCAACTTCAAGATTCAAAGAGGATTCTACACACTCAGAACAATGGGGAGAGGATTCAGATGGAAATGCACAGTAAATCGGATGTTAGAAATTGGTTTCCAAGCGAAGACGGAAACTTGTTACAACGAAAATGGATCATGAAACTGATCGAGCAAATGATTAGCGGCGTAGATGAGCTGAAGAACCCCAAAGCTGTCAATCTCAAAGGAGAGAAACAGCGGGATGGGGATTTTTACGGTCAATTGGTTGCACAAAGTCAGATTCCCTATGAAGGTGCTCCTATGAAGGAGGTGAACGCAGCGCTATTGCAGTTGCTGCACGGACATCCTTACCATACAAAGTATTTTTTTGCGAATATACTGCCAATGGCCTCCATTCCCGGAATATTGGGCGTGTTGTCCGCGATGCTGGTGAACGGCAACAATATTTGGGATGTTTACGGGCCTGCCGGAGCCGAGGCTGAGGTCAGAGTAATGGCGATGATGTCCAAGCTGGTGGGCTATGATGCCGGGACAAGCGGGGGCTATACCACTTGGGGAGGTCAGGGCTCCATATTTTCCGGATTGCGGATTGCCATTGCCAAATATGACCCGAATGCGCTAAAGCACGGGGTTCCGGACAACTTGTATGCCTTTTGCTCGGAATTGGCCCATTACAGCCTGTTCAAGTCGATGGAAGCGTCCGGGATCGGCAGTGATCACCTCATCAAAGTAAAAGCTTTATCCGACAGTTCTATGGATGTGGATGATTTGAGATGTAAAATGGCGGCGGTCGCTGTAGGCGGAGGCGTGCCTGTGTATATAGTGGCAACAACAGGGACAACAGATGCCATGGGTATTGACGATGTCCTCCAAATCCGTACCGTTGCCGAGGAATTTTCGGAGCAATTCGGGTTGCCGTGCCCGCACATTCATGCAGATTCGGCTCTGGGCGGTTTTTTTGCCGTCTTCAACGATTACGACCTGGAAAAGAACACACACCAATTCAGCACGGGTGTCATCGGGATGCTGACTTCTATTCAGGAGAAGATGAGACATCTTTCTCTGGCTGACTCCATGTGCTTCGATTTTCAAAAACTCGGACAATCACCTTATGTCTCAAGCCTGTTTCTGCTCAAAAATGCAGCGGATCTTGGGCTTCTAGAGCTTGATGCGGACGAAACCCCTTATGTCGGACACCGCGGCTACGGTGAGTATCACACCGGCTATACGTTGGAATGCTCTCGGATGGCCAGCTCCATCAGCATGTACAGTTCGCTGTTGGCCTTTGGGGTAGAAGGCTATCGGCGTCTTCTTGCCCAATTTCTGGAGGTGAGTTTGCAATTTCGTGAACGGCTTGTTGTGGAAATTCCGGGGCCGATATTGCCAACCCGGACAACCTGGGAATATCAACACTGATCCGCATTTATCCGCCAGATGGCCCGCGGTTTGCCGAAGAAATAAGCGGAAGCAGTTCTTGGGAGGATATCGAGCGGAACAATCAATTGAATGAACAGCTATTTGAGAAATTGGGCAAACATCGCGATCGGATGTTCTTCGGGGATACAAAGAAACATCTTCTGGTCAAGACCGTTGAAGGCCGGCAAATTCCGCTTTATGTCAGTAAATTTTTTGTCATTTCGCCACATACCCAACCGGAGCATGTACCGGAGATCGTGCATTATTTGAAAGAATGCATAACCCAAGTATGTGAGCAGTTTCGTGTATCAATGAATAAATAAGCTCACTATTCATGAATTACCGAGCTTTTTCAATAAAAAAATACAACTCTCCCAAATGAAAAGGAATTCTACGAAAATCGCAGACAACCACCAGACAACCACTTTAGGAAAAATGTATTTCTAGGAAAAATGGGAAGAGTTGTTCCAAAGTTTGGCTGGCGTGGTTATGCTCGGAGGTATTGCAGGTACATATTCGTTAACCAAGTCTTGGGTGCCGTCATTAATGCCTTCTATTTTTCATTGCGATCAGTGACATATCAATCGATTACACTTTGACCGATATTCTATTTCCTTTATTATTTCATCTTGAAACAAATCAATCCAATTGTCAATATTTAACTGGGCCGCGAACTTTGCTACTTGAAAAGATTTTATTTATACTCCTGCAAAAAAATTCGGGAAATAAAATAACACCTTAGGAGTTTGGGAGAGATTCACGGAGAAAATTGCGTCGATTGCGGAGCCATCTGAAATTGATGCCACCAAACGGAAGCCGAAAACATAATCGTGTGCATATAAAAACGAAAGCATGGATTCCATAAAGCGAAACCATGCTTTCGTTTTTCCTTTCACTTCGCTTTTATCCCTTGAAATACAGAGTTTAATAAATTTTCTATATACGCATCGTCCAAAGGCCCCCCGGTAACCAATAAGCGATAAAAAATAGGTCCATATATGAGATCAATACTTAATTCGATATCAAGCTTATCCTTTAATTCTCCACTCCGAATTCCCCGTTCCAAAAGCTGCCTGGCCTCAAGCCGGCGAGGGTGAATATACCGGGTCTGATATGCCTCTGCCAGTCCTGCATCAAACTGGCCTTCACCAATCAACTCCGTAATGATTGTTCCTTCACGGCTGAGCATAAACCGAGTGACATTGGTAGCGTGAATGAGTAAATCCTGAAAAGCTGAACCTGTGTCCGGTATGGGCAGCCTTTCCGCAGCCGCAGCCAGGAAGCCATCTATGACAACAGCGGCCTTATTCGGCCACCATTTATAAATCGTGGCCTTGCTGACTCCGGCGCGTTCGGCAATTTTCTCTACGGTAACTGCGCCAAACCCACCCTCCAATAGCAGATCATAGGAAGCGGATAGGATGGAATTTTGCGTTTCAACATTCCGTGGACGTCCTCTTTTGCGCTGCATCATAATCCTCTCCTTAAATAAAAACGGTACGTTCAGTATACTAAACATTCGGATAAAAAGAAAACGAAATTACCTATTTACAAAACGGTACGTTCAGTATATTATTTACTTATCGAATTAATGAACTGAACGTATAGTATTTAAATTTGGATAACAGCCATGCTAAATATGTTGTCCTGCGTTCATTCAAACAAGAAAAAGAGGAGAAGGATGATCATGCAAAAAAGTTTAACCAAGGAAAGTAAGGGCATTTCACGTTGGATGATGCTGCTGTTGGCATCTGCATGCGGTCTGATCGTCGCCAATCTGTATTATGCCCAAACACTGGTTGGTCCGATTGGTGCCGCAATGGGCCTTTCTTCGGCTGTAGCCGGATTAATCGTCACCTTGACTCAAATCGGCTACGTTGCAGGACTGCTGTTTATCGTCCCGCTCAGTGATATCATTGAGAATCGGCAGCTTGCAGTTATCGCTCTGGCCGTTGTGATATGTGCGCTGCTGGCGGCAGCATTCTCCCCGAATGGAGCGCTGTTTTTAATTGCATCGCTGTTTATTGGACTGGGCTCCGTGGTAGCCCAGATTCTGGTGCCATATGCCACCTATCTGGCAGCGGAAGAGCAGCGTGGCCGCGTAGTAGGGAACGTGATGAGCGGGCTTTTGCTCGGAATTATGTTTGCCCGGCCGGTCGCAAGCTTAATCACCAGCCTTTGGGGCTGGCAAGCTGTATTTTCCTTATCGGCTGTTGTGGTCGCTCTGCTGACCATTCTGTTGTCGCGTGCTCTTCCTGAGCGTAAGCCTTCGCCTACGGTGAACTATGGCAAACTGATTTTCTCATTGGGCGTTCTTTTCAAACAAACCCCTGTGTTGCGCCGCCGCGCTTTTTATCAAGCCTGCTTATTCGGAGCATTCAGTCTTTTCTGGACAACAGTTCCTTTACGGCTAGCACACGATTTCGGGATGTCTCAGCAGGGGATCGCATTGTTCGCATTAGTTGGAGTGGGCGGGGCAGTTGCAGCGCCGATTGCCGGAAAGCTGGCAGATAAGGGCTGGACCCGCTTGTTGACCGGATTAGCTATGATCATAGCTGTGCTCTCTTTTTTGCTGCTCTATCTGTTTCAAGACCATTCCACTACAGCCCTCGTCATTCTTTTCATTTCTGCGATTACGCTGGATATGGCGGTATCCGGAAATCTTGTCCTTGGACAGCGCGCCATATATTCATTGGGGAGTGAGACAAGAGGTCGCCTGAATGGTCTCTTCATGTCCATCTTCTTTATTGGTGGAGCGGTTGGGTCATCTTTAGGAGGCTGGGCTTATGCCTACATCGGCTGGGGTTTCACAGCACTCATTGGAACTGTTTTACCACTTTTATCGCTGCTTTACTTCTTCACTGAAAAAACACAGGGCACTAAAGAAATTTAAAGCGGACTTGGCCGATATGATTTGTACAGATCATTGAATTAAAAGCGTTTAAAGAGAAATGACCGCCTCAGATTATCAATCAGTCTTGCGGTCGTTTCATTTTAAACGCATAATCAACATGAACGTCGAATGGAGGGAACCATGAAATACGAAGTTGTTTTATTTGATATCGATGATACACTGTTTGATTTTAAAAAGGCAGAGGGTCATGCGCTACATCATACGTTTACCCAATTTGGCTTGCCACACGGGGCCACAGAGTATAAGGCCAGCTATGATGAAATCAATAATGTCCTGTGGCGGGAAGCAGAGGAAGGACATATTACCACGGCGCAGCTGCGAGTGGAGAGGTTCAAGCGACTGTTTGCCGTACATAAGCTGGATTTCAATTCAGATGATTTCAGTGCTGTTTATTTACATTATTTGGGTGAAGGTGCTTTTTTGATCGACGGAGCTGCTGAATTATGTGGAATGCTGTCCGACTGTCGTTTGGCAATTATTACGAATGGAATTAAAGAGGTGCAAACGTCCAGACTTCAGCTTTCGCCGCTGCGCCATATGTTTGAGCAGGTGGTTATTTCAGAGGAGGTAGGCTGCCAGAAACCACAAGCCGGTATTTTCGATCACGCCTTTACCAAGCTGGCCATTTCCGATAAAAGCAAGGTTCTTATGGTCGGTGATTCGTTGACCTCGGATATTCAAGGCGGCCACCAATACGGCATTGATACCTGTTGGTTCAATCCTGGCGGAAAGACAAATACGTCCGGAGTTCAACCCACTTATGAGATAAAAAACCTGATGGAGCTGAAAGATATTATACATTCAAAAACCACGTGTTAAATGTTGTATGTCGCCAGGAATCCATAGAAGTGAATGATAAATCGAAAATGAGGCTCCTTTTGCTGATTCTGATTCGGCATATGGAGCCTTATTTTATTGCTATAATCCTGCTCACCCTTCTTCATGAATCAGCTTAAAAATCCATCGAATATCTGTCACTTGGATATTGTCCGCAAAACTGATTTTTAACGATGGCATGCAGTCAAGCTGAAACCTTACAAAAATGTTAAGATTTTTGTAAGCTTTGACTGTTGTTCGTTAAATAAAAGCTGACTAGTATGGTAAATAGCTAGGCAAGGAAAGAAGTGAGTATATGAAATACAAAGAGTTCATTATAACAGTGATAACTATCGCTATTTTGATTATATTGTTAACCAGTCTGGTGCTTGGGACAATGCATATGATTCAAAGTTCAATTTATACCACAGTTGAATCCTCCTGAGACCTGAGGGCATAGACGGTAGGCCATCATTAATCGCAACGCCTAAAACATTAGATATTCTTAAAAAAGAAAATGTGAAAGCAACGCTTTTTCGGTAGGAAAAGCAGCGGAAGAAAATGATGGGGCAAACATTTAATAAAAGAATGGTTAAGGAAGGACATGCTATTCTGGGGCAGGATTTTTCCACAAGAGTGATTCGATTTCCAGGCGGTCATATGACATGGCAGGGAAACGATCCCAAAGGTATGGAAACGCAAGACAAAGCTCTACAGGATAAGGACTATCACCAGATTGACTGGAATGTATTACCTGAGGATGCAGAAGGTTCACCTAAGAATGCCGAAGGATTATATCCGATTTTATCTTTTAAGAATTGCTGAATATCTAGCTATAGATTTATTGAGAAAACGAAAAGGGAGGGGGAAATACGCTTCACATAGGAAAATGTTATACGATCACTGGAATACCCTCGATTTTGAAATTCAAGAGGAAGTCCGTCGAATTCTTTTGATGGTGAGTAATGCCGAGTAAAGGACTGTACTTGAATTGCGCCTAGTTCAAGGATGCTCCATAAAAGAAGTAAAGTAGGTAGTTTACATATTTACATGTGTACCCTTATACAAAACGGGTATTGCCGCTGCTACAAGGATCACACCCATAAAAGCGGGTGCGACATGACCAAGTGATACATAGATTTGACCTCCAATGATAGGCCCAATTATTCTTGCTAAGGCCTGAATAGATTGGCTACCTCCTTGAATCCTTTCTTGTTCACTAGAGAGTCAACCCGAGATTGCCCGAACCCTGGTTTATTCTTATTCCGCCATGACCACAATGAAAAGAGAGACAATTGCAGCGAAAGGTGAATTGAAATGACAGAGCATCCGTTACAATCTTTTGTTAAAACGGCAATGGGCCAATTAAAGGACATGGTGAACGTCAATACCACGATGGGGGAACCGGTTGCCGCGTCCGACGGCACCCTGATCATCCCTGTCTGTAAAGTAAGCTATGGCTTTGCTGCGGGAGGAAGTGATTTGGGCAAGCAAAGCCAGTCAGCAGCCAGTCAGGCAGCACCATTTGGAGGCGGTACAGGTGGGGGTGTAACCGTTACCCCCTTTGCTTTTCTCATCATCGGCAAAACGGGCGTTCAAACCACCTATTTGGAGACCTCGCCCACAATATACGACAAGCTTCTGAATATGGCACCGCATCTTCTGGATACATTACAGGAGCTGATTCAGCAATACCGATACCGGGGAGACTCAAACAACGATCAGTGAATCAGGTCTGACTCGTCCGGGTAGGCAGAGGCTGACAACGGACTGATATGGTCGTCTTGAACCGGCACGGGGCTGTTGTTCTCGGCTACAAGTCTCCTAGCTTCTATTTGGCTGCGGCAAGGAGGTTCAACGTTGTGCGCCATGACATACCGGCCATCGGAAAGCAGCTGCCGGGCTTTGACATTATCATTCAGCAGCAGCAATAAATATTGAATCACGACCGATTGGTGGTCCTCATCTAATAGTGGGCACATCAATTCAATTCGCTTGTCCATATTTCTGGTCATCCAGTCCGCACTGGACAGCCAAACCTGCGGTGCCCCGGCATTCTCAAAATAAAAAATGCGGGAATGCTCCAAAAAACGGTCGACAATGCTGCGGACGGTAATATTATCGCTCAGGCCGGGAATTCCCGGCCGCAGGCAACAGATGCCGCGTACGATCAGCTCAATCCGGACACCTGCTCGGGAAGCGGCATACAGCTCATTAACGAGCTGTTTATTTGACAATGAGTTCATCTTGGCGATAATTCTCGCAGGTTTGCCATGAGCGGCGTTTTCCGCTTCTTTCTGAATACAACACAGCAGCCGCTGCTTCAAATGGGCTGGAGCCACGCTAAGGTGATGCCACTGGCTCGGAATAGAAAACCCCGTAATTTGGTTGAACAAATTAGAAACATCTTCACTGATTTTCGGGTTGGCTGAAAATAGCCCGATATCTGTAAATATTCGCGCCGATACTTCATTATAATTTCCGGTAGCAATGTGTACGTAGCGCTTGAGTGAATTTGCTTCCTTGCGAACGATCAAAATCATTTTGGCATGGATTTTTAATCCGGGAAGGCCGTAAACGACATGACAACCGGCCTTTTCCAGTTCTTTTGCCCATTCGATATTGCGGGCTTCATCGAATCGGGCCTTTAATTCAACGACGACCGTTACTTGTTTGCCCTCTTTGGCCGCATGAATCAAAGACTGGATAATCTGCGAATTGCCGTTTACGCGATACAAAGTCATTTTAATTGCCATTACGAAAGGATCGACTACGGATTGTCTTATAAAATCGTTGACGGCATTAAACGACTCGTATGGTAGAAATAAGAGAACATCTCTTTTTTGTAGTACAGCAAAAAAATCATCCCTTTTTGTGAACTCGCGTGGATACAGAGGGTCAAATCTTGGATATTGGAGACGCGTATACCCCTCGAATGAGTTGGAAAATGACATGAGGTAGCTCAAGTCAGTAGGTCCGTTATTTGTAATCAAAAATGGGCGATCGACTTCCAGTTCTTTTTTTAGAAATTCCAATGCCAAAGGATCAAACCCATTTTCGATCTCCAATCGAATCGGAGTACCCCATTTTCTGGCTCCCAGCAATTTTTCCACTTCATCAAGCAAATCCTCAGCTTCCTCTTCGTTTAAATCGAGGTCGGCATTGCGTGTTAAGCGGAAAGTATGATAGGTAACCGGCAAATATGTAGTAAACAGGGTGTGAATATGATGTTTGATCAAATCTTCGAGCAAAATAAACTTCCGTTTATTTCGGTCTGATGAAGATGGAACTTCAATATAGCGGGGCAGATTGGATGGAATTTCAACCAGCGCCACATAAAGTTCCTTGCTTGATACGTGAGAAGGCGGTTTTAAAACGACAGCCAAATAGACACTTTTGGTACGAATCAGTGGAAATGGACGGCTTTTATCAATCGCCAAAGGAGTCAGTACAGGATATACTTTTTGAAAGTAATAGTTTTGCATCTCTTTCATCTGCTCAGGCTCTAACTCGTGGTAACTGGCAAAAATGATACCCTCTTTCTTCAGTAGCTGCAGAATCCGCTCATGCGCGGCATATTGATCGGCTACCAATTGCTCGATCATCGCGATGACTTTTTCCAGTAATTGCGGCGGAGTAAAGCCGGTAAAATCGACCTCCTGATTCCCAGCCCTGATTTTATCCATGAGTCCGGCGACCCTGACGCTGACAAACTCGTCCAGATTGGTTGAAACAATCGATATGAACTTTGTCCGTTCCAATAAAGGCGTATTTTCATCCTGAGCTTCCTGAAGAACACGCCGGTTAAATTGAAGCCAGCTTATTTCACGATTGATGTAGTCCATCCGTGTGCCTCCACCTTACTTAATCTTTTTTCCGAGGAACAAGGATGCTATTTTCTGAAACAATTGCCATGTGGCGCCGACGCGCAAGGTGATGCTGTCAGGAACAGAATCCTTTTTAGAATTAATCATAAGGCAAGCATCCTTTCGTTATTAAAAATTGGGTAAAACCCGCTAATTGAAGTTAGCGAGTTTTATAGCTGATTGCGTGATCATTCGTATGTGTTAAGACTGTACAGCATTCGCGACGGCTTGCTTAGCTACCGACTCCACAGCACTCGTAGTGACTTGTTCCGCTATCGACTGTACGGCATTCGCTGCGGTTTTTTGTGTCAGCGACTTGGTTGCGTTGACTACTGATTGGGCGATGTTGCCCCCCATACGGCTGTTCACAAGCGCGCTGCCAGCCTGCGTTCCGATGGTTTGGCCTAAGCTGTTGCCTAATAGGCCGCCGACAACAGACCCAATAACGGTTCCTACTCCCGGCAGCAACGATGTGCCGAGTATCGCCCCGTATTCAATGCCGGCCATAACGCCGAGAGCTCCTGTCAAATTTCGTGTTGTATGGACCATATAATCTTTGTTTTCCATTTGTCCTCTCTTCAGGCTCATGGTATCCTGCAACTGCGTAATCCCTCCGGAGATAAGACCTCCCAATAAAGAACCGCCTTGAAACATGCTGATCTCTCCTTTGCGTGATTAATTTTGGTGCTATGGGATAGTAGTTCCCCATTGCTCATTTTTAACCCAACAAATATTTTTCCGAGGTAACGAAAGCAAGGACTAATCTGTATTTTGCTCCTCATTGTTTGTCGCCACGGTGGACTGATGATGCCCGGCGGTGCTGTGTTTAATTTCATCCGTGAGCTCAAGCAGCAGGCCGGCCCCCTTGACGGCAAGCTTGCGTACAGCCTGTCGGCCTTCCGGTGAGACGGCAAGCGTGATGGCCGCAGCGGCGAAAATAATACCAAGCGGTGATTTGGCCACATAATCCTCTCCTTAAAAAAAGTTGTACATAAAAAATAATTCCATAATATGTTCTTTTTATACTCCGCCTCACATTCAGGAAAATAAAATGTATATTTTGGCTATGACTGCGAACAATAGTCAAATCGCTTTTTTGAGTTTGGATGAAGGAGAGTTAGGGATGATTGAGCTGCGAAAGAAAAACAGATTTCTTCACGTTTTGCCGGGAAGAATACGGATGGAAATTTACGGACTGCATGGAAGCAAGGAGGCTGCTAGGATATTGAGCGAAAGCTTCTCCGCTTGCCGTGGAATTAACAGAACGGACATTTGTACGGTGACGGGCCGAGTCCTACTTCTATATGACGTAAAGCTTGTTTCCGAGCAGCACATGTTCCATGTACTTCAGGAAGCAGAGAAGCGGATTGGTTCACCACATCGGACAGTCGATCCGAATGCCCGGCACGATCTCACTGAATTGGAGGAAGCGGAGCAGGAGATTGCGGCCACAAAGGCTGCTCTGCCGAAAGGGGAACTCTCCCGCGATCTGCGGGCGTTTCCTATAATACCGGGGGCCAATCCATACACGCGGGAACCTGCGGAAAAAGTCCCTATTGGGCTAGCTGTTTCCATGGGCGGTTTGGCCGTGCTCGGCATCAAGCAGGCCTTGGTTGGACAGTCCGCTCTGGCAAGCAGCCCAGCGCCTTTCTATTTATCGGCGCTCGTCTCCCTCGTCACCGGTTACCCTTTTCTGAAACGAGGAATTCAACCCTATGCCGATCAGAAAAAAATAAGCCTGGATCTCATTTTAGGTACAAGCGCGCTCGCACTTGCGCTCGTACGTGAACATTTGGTAGTGCTTGGCGGACTCAGCATGCTGCAATATATCAACTGGAGAAGAAGCCGCTCAAGATTACATGGACAGCGGGAGGCTTCTTTGCCACCGAAAATCCAAGCTTATAGCGAAAAGGTAGGCAAATGGGGCTTTATCGCAGCCGGAGTAACCTGGGCGCTTACCCGTAATCCGCTTCGCGCGATTGCTGTGCTTCTGGCAGCAAATCCACGGGTGATAACGGTTCCCACTGAGTACGCCTGGGATCAGGCCGAGCTTGTTTCGGAAGATAGAGAATACCTGGTTCCTGAAAAAGGGTCGTTATCCCAACTCGCCCGAACGAAAACGATGTTATTCGAAGATTCGTCACTTCTGTTTAACCATCCGGAGATTAAAGAAATTCAATGCATTGCAGCACAGGAGCAGGATGCGGATCAAGCGGTATGCCTGGCGGCCTCGCTCATGCAAAAAAGCCGTCATCCGTGGAAGGAAGAGGTGTACAGCAAGGCTAAACAAACTTGCCGCACAATCCGCACGGCTTTTCATGTGGAGGAAGCGAGACAGGGACTCAAAGGCAAGGTCCTTGATAGCCAGGTCATCATAGGCAGCGGCAAGTTTTTGCAGGAACACGGGATCCATTGCGATGCTTATGAGCTGAAAGCCAAGAGGCTTGTAAGAGGGGGATACGACGTTCTTTTTGTCGGCAAGCAGGGAAAGGCCAGAGGCGAATGTCTCGGATTCCTGGCCAGGCTTCGGCAATCGGGGGTCAATGAATATGGAGCTGATGCCGCTGCTTTTAGGAAAAAGGGCTGGCAGCTTGGTTTGCTGAACAACAGCATGCACATAAGCGCCGACGAGCTTTTCCAAAGCCGTCTGGATACAAGCTGGTTATCCCTGGAGCAGGGGGAAGTGATGGAACGAATTGCTGCACTCAAGCAGCAGGGAGAAGAGGTTTTATTGGTTACTGGACACACGAAAAATCCGCTGTATCCGTTATATCAAGAAGCCGGCATCCCCTCCATCTCCACTCATGATCTGCAGCGTATTCAGGAAAGCGTCCGGTACGCCGAGCGAACGGATCAAACCGTAAACGAGCATGTATCGATTTCTAAAAAATGGAATATATTTGGCTCTGCTTTAGCAATGTTAGGCATGATCAGCGCACCTGTTGCCAACCTGATTGGAGATGCCTTGTCGCTTGTCTTTATGTCGCGAACGAAAAGTAAAAGTGAAACCCTGCTGCCCCCACCAAATATGACATATATGGACGAAGCTGCGGTTACTTCCGAAGTTCTGGCCTGGCATCAGCTTCCAAACGAGCTGGTGCTCGGGTCGTTTCAAACGAATCTGCAAACCGGGCTGACAGCCGATCAGGTTGCTGCAATAAGGAGCCAGTATGGTCCGAATCGGCTGGACAGTAGAAAACCGACCCCATGGCTGGTTTCGTATTTGGGCCAATTCAAGGAATTTACAACCCTGATTTTGCTGGGCACAAGTGTACTGGCTTTTTTTACCGGGGGAATATTTGACGGAATGGCGATGGGGACTATCCTGCTTGCTAATGCTGCCATCAGTACGATTCAGGAACGCAAAGCGGAAAAGGTTGTAGAAACACTGAATCAATTCCAACCCCCGCTATGCAAAGCGATCAGAACTGGCCAGCTGGTGGAATTGAATGCGGCAGAATTGGTGCCCGGCGATATCGTTTGCCTGGAAGCAGGGGATCGCGTTCCGGCGGATATCCGCCTGATCCACGCATCGAACATGCGCGTTAACGAGGCGACGCTGACCGGGGAATCTCTTCCCGTCGATAAAAGCGAGTCCGCTTTGCTTGAGGAATGTGCTTTATCCGAGCGAAGCAACATGCTGTTCATGGGTACCGACGTGTGCGGAGGCAAGGGAAGAGGTGTCGTGGTGCAAACGGGGATGAATACCGAGATGGGGCATTTAATGTCCCTTTTAAAGCATCAGGAAAAAGAAGTCACCCCATTGCAGGAAAAAGTGTCGTCGATTAGCAAAAAATTCATGAAAGGCGCGCTCATCGTCGGAGGGCTCGTATTCGTGATGGGGACGCTTCGCGGTATTCCTATTCCGCAAATGATTACGACCTCGATCACGTTGGCCGCATCTGCCATTCCTGAAGGTCTTCCGGTTACGATTACAATTGCGCTCAGCGCAGGCATCTACCGGATGGCGAAGAAAAATGCGCTGATCCGCAAGCTTTCCTCATTGGAAACATTAGGAAGAACGACGGTGATTTGCACGGATAAGACTGGCACGTTAACCAAAAATGAAATGACGGTAAAGGCCATTTCCACCGCGGATCGCAGGTGGACTGTAACAGGCAACGGCTACGAACCGACGGGAGTATTACACGAGGTTGGTCCCGAGGTAGCGGCCACAGCTTTGGAACTGGAGGATACAGATAGGTACGAGCAGCACGTAGCTAACCCCGACTTGAATCGTTTGCTGCAAATCTGTCTGCTGTGCAATAACAGCGAGCTTGAGCAGCAGGAGGGACAATGGACGACCAAAGGCGATCCGACCGAAGGCGCGCTTCTGGCGCTTGCAGCCAAAAACGGGCTGTGGCTCAAGGATATGACCCATTGGCATCGCGGGCATGAAATCCCGTTTGATTCCAAAACGGCGAAAATGAGCGTGGTCTGCAAGGATGTTCAGAACGAGCAGGAATGCTACCTCTTCTCCAAAGGAGCTGTAGAAACCATTCTCCGCCATTGCAGCCGTTATCAGAAGAATGGGGATTTATTCCCTCTGTACGAAGATCAGAAGCAATTTATTTTACAGCAAAGTGAACAGTATTCAGCCGATGCCCTGCGCGTGCTTGCCTTTGCGTACCGGCCTTTTGACGAAAGCGAGGGCGGTGATTCCATCGATGACGAGCGGGAGCTGATTTATGTTGGCTTAGCCGGGATGATGGACCCTCCCAAGCCGGAGGTGGAGCAAAGCATTCAGGAAGCTTTTGCGCTCGGGATTAAGCCTGTGATGATTACCGGCGATCACCCGATTACCGCCATTGCCATCGGAAAGCAGCTCGGCATTAACAGCGATGCCCATAGCGTTGTCACTGGACATGAGCTTGATCGTCTATCGGACGAGGAACTGATCCGAATGGTGGATCAGGTGTCCATATTTGCCCGGGTTACGCCTGAGCACAAGCTCCGTATTGTCACGGCTCTGCAGCAATGCGGGCAGATCGTGGCGATGACCGGCGACGGTGTCAACGATACGCCGGCGATCAAACAAGCCAACGTAGGGATCGCCATGGGCCGAACAGGGACGGAGGTAACGAAGGAAACGGCGGATATGGTGCTGACCCAGGATGACTTTGGCACGATTGTCGAAGGGGTTAAAGAAGGCCGGACGATTATCGGAAATATTCGCAAAGCGCTCGGTTGTTTATTAACCGGCAATCTGGCCGAGATTCTTGTAACCAGCGTTGCCGTCATGGTCGGCTTGCCGATTCCGTTGGTCCCGATTCAAATTCTGCTGATGAATTTGCTGACCGACGCTTTGCCGGCGATGGTTCTGGCAGTTAACGGAGGGGAAAAAACGAAGCAGCCGAAACGAACGGATTTCGTCGATAAAGCGCTCTACCAAAAAGTGATTACCAGAGGCGTCCTTCTGGGTCTGGGTTCGCTCGGCTTGTTTGGTGCCAGCCTTGCTGTCGGTGCGCCTGTGCCTGTCGCTCAAAGCGTTGCTTTTGCCACGTTGGTTGCAGGCCAATTGATGCAAGCATTTTCATGGCGGCAGGAAGGCACGGAGGAAACCGTGCGCGATTGGACGAAGGACCGCTTCTTGCTCGGCGCACTTTGCGTGTCCTGGCTGGCTCTGCTGGGAGCCCTGTACATTCCGCCGTTGGCCGGGTTTTTCCATACCGCCCGCCTGCCGATGCACTATTGGATTCCCATCCTAGGCGTAGCCGGGTCGGTATCCCTTTTGGCCAAACCGGTTTTAAACCTGATTGCCAAGAAACAAGCACATAACGCTTCCCCTGCAAGCGGCACCTATGCTGCGGCTGTTTGAGCCGCAGCCGTACTTAACACCAAGGAGGATCACCATGTTACCCAAAAACCTGGACAAAGTTGTTGTCGGCACGGCCCTTGCCCTGGCCGCTTCCGCATTGATTCCCATCGCCAAAACAACCTTTCGCCCGCTTTTCGAAACCGGCATACAGGGCAGTGCCAGCTTGATCAATCGCAGCAAATCCATCCTTCAATTGGCGCGGCAGGAAGTGGAAGACATTATAGCCGAAGCCCAGTTTGAAAGAATGAAAAAACAGCTGGACCGAGAAATCGCGATGCTTGACGACACCGATAAGTGAGGAGAACTGATGCATGACCGAACAAAATATAGACAGTCATTTGCGTGAAGCTTTGACTCACCTGGAAATGGCTTTGGACGAAAGCGTACATTGCGTGCTTGAGAACGATGGCGCGAAAAAAGAAGTAGGTGTAAAATGGGAACATTTTCTGGGAGAATTCATGGGACAGGTTAGGGAGAAAGGAAAGAAGTCGAGATTGAATTTGCTGAGCTGGATCACCTTCCCGCGAATGCGTTAGCTCATTTTTTACATTTGCTTCAAGAAAAATAAAAAGAAAATCCAGCTATCCCGGCAGTGACATAGGGAACTGACCCTGGTTTGTGAGACAGGGATCAAAACACCTTACAAGTCTAAGCAGCCAGTCGTCGGAATTGACCAGCGACTGGTTATTTGATTTCGTTTGAATTTGAATCAACAATCTATATCTACGCGAGAGAGGATTTCATACATCATAACCTGCTAAGATGTAGGGAAGCAGAGGAGATGGTTCAGGCCACCTCTCTGTTTTGCTGCAAGTTTGGTATTCCGTTTAAGGGCTGCACATTCGGGCAATCCTGTCTTACTTCGCTGACGTATAGGGCTTCTACAGGCACAATAAATTTAGTTTCATGTAGCTTTTCATGCGAGTCGTAGGCGCCGACGTTGAATTCAACTTTATCGGTCTTTTTGTCATAAAAAGCACCAGCGCATGGCACATGAAGTTCGGTTCGGAGCGTTGAATCGCTCCTTTTTTGATACAGCGCTTGATAAGCGTATACGATGTGGGACTCGTTGGAGACAGTGGCGGTTATTCTTTTATAAGGGCTAATCTCAACGTGAAATTCAGATTTTGTCTATATAGTGCTATTTTCATGACATGATTCTTATGGTTGTACATAAGACAGTGAAATACAATATATGTTGAGATTGGAACAATAAAATTTGTGATGGTTAGGAGTTGAATTGGATGCAATATAACAATCCCGTGATACCGGGCTTTTACCCCGATCCCAGCATATGCAGGGTCCGTGATGATTATTATCTGGTCACAAGTTCATTCGAGTATTTTCCAGGCGTCCCTATTTTCCATAGTAAAGACCTTGTTCATTGGAACCAGATTGGTCATTGTCTCACTTCAGAACAACAATTGTCTTTGGCCAACGCATGGAGCTCAGGCGGCATCTTTGCACCCACAATTCGGTATCATGACGGCTGGTTCTATATGACGACGACCAACACTAGTGGAATTGGGAACTTTTATGTGAAAAGTTTACAACCAGGCGGCCCTTGGTCTGATCCGATAAAGGTTGAGCAGTCCGGCATAGATCCATCCCTTTTCTTTGACAAGGATGGTCGTGTGTATTTTCAATCCTCAACCACAGAAAGTGAAGGCCATGGCATTTATCAATGTGAGATTGATATTGAAACTGGCAAAATACTGACAGAGGCTCGCCTAATCTGGCAGGGGACGGGTGGGGCACACCCCGAGGGACCTCATCTCTACAAAATAAATGGGTATTATTATCTAATGATCGCTGAAGGAGGGACAGAGTATGGCCACATGGTGACCATTGCCAGAAGTACAGATCCGTATGGCCCTTATGAATCATGTCCGTACAACCCTATTCTTTCAAATCGAAGCTTGTATAGCAGCATACATGCGACTGGGCATGCAGATTTGGTACAGGCACATGATGGCAGCTGGTGGGCTGTTTGCCTGGGAATAAGACCTGTCTCATATCCTAAGCGTCATCATTTGGGCAGAGAGGTATTCCTTGCACCTGTGAATTGGACTACGGACGGATGGCCTCTTCTAGGTAACCATGGAAGGATTGAACCTGTCATGCATGCACCGCAGCTAGCTACAGTCCCATGGGCCCAAAAAGCAATCAGAGATGACTTCAATCGTTCAGACTTGGGCTTAGAGTGGATATTTTTACGCAATCCCAAGCAAGATAGTTGGACGTTGAAAGAGCATCCCGGGTATCTAACCCTTCGTGGCAACGAGATGACTTTGGATGATCTCGGCTCTCCTGCATTTGTAGGCCGCCGGCTCTGCCACTTTACCTGCCAAATTGCGGCCTTGCTGGATTTTGAACCTGTGAACGGTGGCGATGAAGCGGGATTAACCGTCTATATGAACGAAAAATACCATTATGATCTTGCCATTACGTTCATGAATGGACAGAAACAGATTGTACTCCGCAGAACCGTAGGCTCACTGCGAGTGGAGAAGGCATTGGATTACCCACACGGACCTGTCATTCTGCAAGTAGAAGCTCAGCCCGAACAATTTCATTTCTCTTTTTGTCAACCGGAAGCTGAAGCTGTTGAGATGGGAACGGGGGAGAGCCATCTGCTTTCAACCGAGGTTGCAGGCGGCTTTACTGGAATAATCATTGCCATGTACACAACTAGTAAATCTGGACGGGCAACTCCGGCACTATTTGACTGGTATGATTATGAACCGATGGAGTAACTATTTTTCTATGTGATTTAGGTGACAGGCCATAGGTTTTTCTAAATTGACGAGCGAGATAGTTGCTGTCATTGAACCCGCATAAATAAGCGATCTCTGTAATGGAAAGAGAGGTATTTTTCAGCAGTGTACAGGCGCGCTCCAACCGGAGTCGTTGAAGGTAATCAATTGGCAAAGTCTGGTAATCGTTTTTAAAGATGCGGTTCAGGTGTCTTACAGATATCTTGGATTGGATAGCGATTTCTTCGAGCGTAGTCGTTTCGAGATAGTGATCTTCGATATAGGAAATCGCGTTGGCCAGATGCATCAGATGACTCTGTACGTCTGTTTCCTGATGACCATATTGCCTCGACAAATAAACGACAAGTTCCATAAAGCGTGAAGTCAGCGTGGTTTTATAGCCCTGATATTTCTGTTGATATTCTTCAACCATCATCGAAATCAGATAGGAAACGTACTCCAGGCTCGTCATATTCAAGCTTAGCTTGCTTTCAAATGAGCGGAGATGGCGATAATGGGCTCCAGGATGAAGAGGGCCTGAAAGCCTTTCGAGGTTCTAAGATCAGGCCCCGCATGTCTAAGCATTTCAGGTTTAAACATAATGTTGCATATTTTCAGATTGTGAGGATCTACAAAAGCATGAGAAGTTCCGCCATTGATAACGAGAACATTGCCCTTGTTCATTTGTTGTGAACCATTCCAGATATACGTTAGTCAAAATCAAACCACCCAATGTTGTCAGTTGTCTATATCATGCTATAAAAGGAATTTTATACAGCCTATATATACCCCTATATTCAAGCAACTAATTTATCTTGTGTACATTTGAATGCACAGGGGCTTTGGGCTAAAAACATTTTAGGCGCTATTTTAAAAATCCATCAGCAGATTCAGCAAAACCCGCCCTATTATGAAATGGACATTACTGTACAGCTAACGTTTATTTGGAGAAATTTGATTGCTAATGGCTTTCCCTTGGAGTATGAGCAAACAGAAATGTTAAAGAATCTTCGAATGAAGGAGATGCTGAATTGGATTCACCTGCATTATGCTGAGAAAATTTCTTTTAGAAGACATTGCACGAGCCAGGTAATTGAGCCGGTCCGAATGCTGCTGATATTTTCAAACGAATTCTAAAAAAGACACCTCTGAATTATGTAATGGATTATCGAATTCAACCAAGCTTAATTTTGCTTCAACAACCCTAATGTAATGTTACAGATGTTGTTTTCCAAGCAGGTTTTAATAGCACAAGCTATATTATTCAAAAGTCTTGTCTCCTTGGTGATATATAATCCCAAGATGTTATTTACACGGTTGAGAATGCAGTATTTTTCTATTTAAAATTCTAATGCACTCATGAGCGATCGGACTGATGCTACCAATTCTAAGACAAGAGCGGCTTACTTGAGGGCCGTTACGCACCGCTCATCACATCATTATTTGAGGTGGTCAACATGAACTATACATATAAAGTGTTAAAGTCGAATATCGAACTATTTGCAGCTGCATTAAGCCAAGTGAGAGTATATGTAGACAGCCGTTGAGTGATTATATGGTGGAAGTTGTAGACTACCTGTTTGCCGCACCGGCTCCACAGCAACTTTTTATTTTGCATTATAAGGGGGAGTGGCAACGTCGCTGTCACCAGGTGTAATATAGTAAATATATTTGGATTGACAGCACATTTGGACAGCAGTATGCTAGGGAAATATTGATGTCCTCGTTAGGTGAGGCTCCTATACGAACATAAGCCACTGCCCGGAAACATCGAAAGATGCCAATGGGTATAACAGGAATTGCCGGATTAAGGCTCTTCTTAATGTGGCTAAAGAACTTTGGTTCTTTTACGTCGTTTAGTGCCAAAGCTCAACTTGGGGGAATCGGATATTTGCATGCTTTATCTTGCATGCAGAACGATGCCCCTTCAGTTGAGCTGAGGGGCGTTTTTGTTTTAATTTGTTAGAGCATTGTGACATGGTTCCAGTATGATCAGTAAAATATGGAGCCAACTACATGATAATGGGAGAGGGGTTGAACCATTCTATGAGTAGTCGAAGTCCGTCTGAACCGGATCCAGACCCAGTGAGTCTATTGGCAGTCGGGTTAAAACTAGATACCGTAATTGAGTATGGTTGCAATTCCCTCTCCTACGGGGGTAGTATTGAGCCTGACTGCCTTAAAACAAGGAGGCAGCAGTCGACATGTCAAAAATGAATTTTTTTCAAAAAAAGAAGCAAAATAAAAGTACTGCTCATATTCAAGGCTTTGATATTGAATTGAATCAGGAAAATACTCGTCGTATTGATCGGCTAGTCGATAGTTACGAAAATAGCATTCTTTCTCATTTAGATGAAGCGTACCAAAGAACGACAAGCTGGCAAGATCGTCTTGCGGATCGGATTGCATCATTCGGTGGTAGCTGGAGATTTATTACTTATTTCGCTATCTTTCTGACCATCTGGATACTCTTGAACAGCTTGCCGTTTACTCGCTTTCATTTCGATGAACCTCCATTTATCTTGTTGAACTTGTGTTTGTCCTTTATCGCAGCATTCCAGGCTCCGGTCATTATGATGAGTCAGAACCGCCAAGCTGCAAGGGATAAGCATGAATCGATCATTGACTTCGCGATCAACTACAAAGCTGAACAAGAGATTGACGATATGCAGAGCCACCTTCATCGGATTGAAGGTGAACTGATTGAGATTAAAAAACTCTTACTTGTTCTAAACAACCGAATGAATGATGAACACAAATGACCCTTTGGATTATATGGAGGCTCCGTAGAAAAGTTTTCGCCCGATATGATTAAGATTGCCGGAGTGTATTATATACGAAATCAGTTTGAATTTAGAGTAGATGTGAAAAAGGACTCCGCTGGTATGTAACCAGTATGGAGTCCTTTGTCATCCACATGTTCCAAAAGGGCGTAACGATGACTGAGATTTCAGACCTGCTCGAAAAAATGTACGGTCATCACTACACGCCACAGACGGTGTCGAATATGACAAGGGGGATGGTAGAACATGTGAGTATGGAACGAGTGTTACAGGATGTGAAAGCATGAGGAGTAGAAGAAATATTACTGTTCATCTCTGACATTCTGACTGGCATGGAATCCGCCATAGAGCAAGTGTATCACCAGGCTAAATACCAAGCTTGCCTCGTACACGTCGCACGTAATATCGCTCATAAAGTACGGGTGTCTGACCGTGCGAGCATCTGTGAGGGCTTCAAAACGGTGTATCGGGCAGAGGATGAAGCAGCAGGTAGAGCTGCCCTGAAGACCTTCTGCGACAAGTGGAAGCCTTCTTACCCCAAGGTGGTCAAGTCGTTAAGCGAGAACCCCAACATCTTTACGTTCTATAGCTTTCCCAAGCCCATTTGGAGAAGTATCTACTCCAGTAATCTGATTGAATCGTTGAACAAACAAATCAAAAATACACCAAGCGCAAGGAACAATTCCCTCATGAGGAGGCCTTGGGAGAAGTTTCTGGTCTCCCCATTTGAAAGCTACAACCAACACTTTGCTACTCGTTGTCCTATCGGCTTCGATCAGGCTCCTGCTGAACTCCAGGCCATGTTCACTACCACAGATTAATACCACCTTCTACGGGAAAGGTTATTTTTATTTACACAAACTTCTTGACGCTCCCAGTTTTTGTTCAGTGTTAAGTATTGAATACTTAACCGTAGAAGCAAAGTGTTTTGAAGTTGCAAATCGGAATTGGATATCGGATTTACAGTAACTGGCTCAGCTGATGCTTCAGTGCTAAAGCTGCAAATAACATGCCGACAGAAAGAAAAGCGGATTATTAGACTATCACTTATTCTAGAGAATATTTCAATTCCCTTTGTTATGCGGTTAGTGTGGTATGAACACTATGTGACATGTTTTTGTTTACCTAATTGCCCTGTCATAGAACGGATTTATACATATATTAAAATGTACCACGAATAAAGGAGGTTAAAGCCATGGGTGGATATGAAGGTACAGGTGCATACGGCGGTGCATGGACTTCTACAGGAGCAATTTTAGTGCTCTTTATCTTGTTGGTTATCATTACTAAGGCATTGTGGGTTTAATTTTGTGAAACACAAAAAAGCTCTGCTGATCTAATTGATCGGCAGAGCTTTTCTTGTTTATCGTTTTGAATTAGAGTAGATGTCAACCACTAAATGTTCCTGAATCACTATTTTTAAAAGAGACCCATCCAGTCTTAGGTACATATATTCATCATTCCCCTATTTTCGGTGTGAATCCTACAATTCACGCACATCTGTCAAGTTGGGTGTTTTCAATCCGTTTGACGATGAGGAACTGCGTGGCATTGCAATAGTAATCAACACTGCTAGACGTGAAGTGAAGCTCTCTCGAGGAGAGGATGATTATAATTAGGTTAAGCTGGAAGAAATTTTATCGGCATCGAAAAAATACCTTACATAATACATAAAATAATCCATTTTTCCTGATAATTGGATTGCTTCGTATTGGTAGAAAATGTAGTATTAGAAGTGTGTCTGTTACCAATTACGTGAAGGGGATATGCGTTATGTGGGAGCCACTAAGGTTCTTACTATTTTCGACAGCAGAAGCTATGGCAGCATTTTTTTTAATGACTGCTATATTTCGTTTAAGAGGAATTGATTATGTCTGGCAAGCATTATTTGTGAGCTTAATCATGAACCTCCAGAGCTACATGCTTCGTGAAGAAACCTCCTTGTCTTATCTGGCACCCATAGTTAATATTTTGTTGTTCACATTTCTATTGGAAACAGTTATTAAGGTACCAATATTATGGTCGACGATAATCTCTATAGCCGGAGTATTCTTATATGGTGCTGTTCAAGCTATAATACTGGCGACTACATTCAATGGAATGGACTCTAGCCATCTACAAAACACCACCCAAGGAGCGTTATTACAAGCGTTAAGCAGTGCTCTGGTTTTCTTGATGTCTTGGTTTTTGAACACATTCAGGATTGGCTTCACATTTGATTTAGAGAGGCTTCGTTTTAAATGGGAACATACCATAGTAACAATCCTTATCGTCATGTCCCTTGTAGCTGCCGCATTTCTCATGTATGCGGCTGATCTTGCACTAATTATTATTTATTTCGTACTGGCAGCTGGGATGTTCCTCTACTACGCTCTCAAAAAGGAAAGGGAAGAGGGGTGACCGAACTGATTGATGCTTTATCTTTGTACATGGCTAAGCATATAAAAAGTGTTGTGCCTGACCACCCTGCATCTGTGCCAGTTTTAAAACACGCCTTAGCTGTTATTCTTAATTTGGTTTTCATAATTTCGTTAACCATCATAATATCAATATTCACAGGGAATGTAATTGAGGTAGTTACAGTAATGGCTGCATTTGCTTTTCTTCGGCAATTGACAGGGGGAATTCATCTTAAAAGTGGCATGGGGTGTGTTGCTGTTTCCACATTGCTGTTTACTGGACTATCGTTTATTAAATTGGATTACAACTGGACAATAGGCGTCACTTTGGTGAGTATGTTGCTCATTTTTGTTTTTGCCCCTGCTGGCATTGAACGACAAACACGTATACCGCCACGTTATTTCCCGTTGCTGCGGTCTGGTGCTCTTATAATAGTGAGCTTTAATCTGTGGATTGCAAATCCATTTATAGCTATCAGCTTTTTTGTGCAGTCTTTATCTTTAATTAATATAAGGAGGTGAGAACGATCATGATGAAAAATATCTATAGCACTCTTGCTTCATGTCTTTCCGCAATCGCGGTCATGTCTGTCAGTGTCGCAAGCCTGGTGTTTGTCCACAACCCGGAGCCTCCGGAAGAATTGCTTAAATAATGCTTGAGATGAATCTAATGGATGAAATCGTAAGGAACTAATTACGGTCACTAAGGAAGTAGATGAGGACATTATAAATATACCAATTAGATATTCTTTTTGGCATATATGATGGATTAGTAGATCGGATCATCGTTCGTACACACACCGAATTTTATTACTTAGATTCTACGTAAGTTTTTTGGACAACTACATTAAGAAATAGTGGATTCTCAAAGAGATGCTTACTGGCATATCACAAATTTACGGAAGTCCGCTAAGAGTTATTATTTTTAAACCCCGGTATTTTGGTAACGTAAAGAGTCGTTATATACGACTCTTTTTTTTGTATAATAAATTTTCGTTGCCAAATAACCCAATTTTCGCCATTAAATATAGGTATAAGGTTCGACTTTGAAAATAAAGGGGGTGGTTAAACCTAGAATAGAGGCTTTAACGATGGGGAGGCGTAACAGCCTCTGGATTGTCAACAGTAAATCAGACAGCTTTTTTTAGGGCCTCTTGGCGGTATCTCTTTAGCCCCTTAGTGAACTTGGACACTAAGAGTGTATATGGATAACACTACTAGTGATAAGGGGATGAGAAAATGACACGAAATAAACATTCTAGAGAATTTAAACGCCAAATCGTCAAGGAAGCCATCGAAACCGGGAATAAGGCGGCTTTAGCCCGGAGATATGAAATTGCCGTCAATATGCTTCACCGTTGGGTAAAGGAATTTGAAGAAGGTGGGTGAACAGGCACTAGAGATTGCGATACTGCGTGACTTGATAAAAAAGAAAAACCCTCATTTGCTGAAAAAGTTGAAGTAGCAGGACACTACATTCGTGAAGGATATGCTGTCACGCTTGTGCTACGACTGGCCAACATCCCGAGATCCAGTTACTACTACTATAAAAATGGAAAAGTGATTGAGAAAACAGCAAGTGGGGGACGACAAAAGCCAGGATATTCGCTGCGTTCGGACGGCGTATAAGTACCGGATGCTCAGATTATGGAACGGATGATGGAGCTGATTTTCTACAGACGGCCATGCGTATGGATACCGAAAATTAACCGTCGCTTTACGCCGAGATGATGGCCTAATCATTAACAAAAAGAAGGTTTACCGATTGTGCAGAGAATTGAACATCCTGCGACCACAGCGAAAAGTGAACTCATCTTACCCACGGAAACTGGCACGAAATCGGATGATTACGAATTCGAACCAACTGTTTGAGACGGACATTAAGTACGGTTATATTGCAGGAGAAGACCGATTCTTCTTCATTCAGTCTTGCCTCGATGTTTACGACCGTTCTGTGGTCGCTTACCACATAGGATTGCGGTGCGAGGCCAAAGATGTGATCCGAACGCTACAAACGGCCTTGTTTAAGAGACAATTATTTGAGGTGTAAACCAATCCTGTGATTCGTCAGACAATGGCTCTCAGTTTATTTCTCATGGGTTTGAAGCTGCCTGTGAAAGCTTTGGAGTGGAGCATGAACGCATTCCTCCACGAACACCGAATATGAACGCACATATTGAATCTTTTCATAGGGTATTGCAGGATGAATGCTTGGCTCGCTACGACTTTGAAACGTACAGCGAAGCTTATGAAGCCGTCACTGAATTCATTCATTTTTATAATGAACGAAGAATTCATTTCAGCATTCGCGATTTGTCGCCGTCTCCGTTTTATGAGAAAAACCAGACAAAACCGATTCCGATCCGAGAAGTTCGTGTGTAATTTCAAAAACGAAGTCTGGATGAGCAAGAGAGAGTTAGTGTCCAAACTTAGGGAGTTAATCCGCAAGAATGTTGGGTTAAAGGCTGTTCAGGAGGTTCAGGGCACACGCGCTCATTACAAAGCGTCTGAGGCATGGGTTGTCACTAACAGCAAGTTTACACAGCAGGCATTTCAATTGGCTAGGTCAAACGGAGTTAGATTGATTGATCGAGATGAGCTAGTGGAGATGTTGCTTCAGATGAAGGAGAAGATGTCTCCGTCAAAGAAGAGCAATTTAGGCACGAAGACAAGTGCATAGGTGAATGAACCCTATATTAATGTATATAATCCATATATGGAAGTTTAACTAATAAAATAATTAGTTATGAAAATTAGGATGGAGTTACTATATTCTAAGTGAGGTTGAAGAGATATGAATTATTTGAAAATTAATATAAACCAAATCAAAAACATACGGAAGGCTGAGTTGGAACTTCCCTTAGAAAGAGGGGTTTATGCCCTCGTTGGAATTAACGGTTCAGGAAAATCTACAGTTTTACAAGCATTAGCTCAAAATATTTCACGGCATCATTTGGGGATGTTAAACTATACCCACATATTTTTAGGTTTTGTCCACTTGTCTATTGTCCCATTATAATCAAAAGAAACAAATGAATCTTGAGTATAGTCAG
>NZ_JAFFQR010000095.1:0-10320 GCF_020736845.1 Paenibacillus farraposensis | reverse complement strand
TAAATAAGTCGATCAGTACGCAAATGTAGTGCCACTTGTGCTGAACTTTCACATAAGTTAGATCGCTGACTATGAAACGTTTAGCTTTGGTTTGATCAAATTCACGCTTCAACACATTCGCCGTTGTTGCTTCATTACAAGCGGTCTTGTGCGGCTTATACTGCGCTATCGTGTACGTGGACACGAGACCCTGCTCTTTCATAATCCGTCCAATTCGACGTCTGGAAACGGTGTGTCCTTGCTCCTGAAGTTTGACTTTCAGCTTGCGTGTTCCATACGCCTTTCGATGGGTATGAAAGATCTCTACGAAAGCCGTAGTTACTTCGTCTTCGTTGTCTTTTTCTTTCGCTTCATAGTAGAACGTGCTTCTAGCGATTTGCAGGACTTCACACAATGCTGATACCGAGACCATTTGTCTCTTAAAATCTGCTGTAAATGTACGTCTTTGTCTTGGCATAGTAGATCCGTTCCTAATTCTAATGTTTTTATTCTACTAGCCCTTATTTTTTCTGTCCAACTAAGTGTAACCGATCCAAAGTATCTTTGTATAAGGATGAGGGTAATATCCTTTTTCTTTATCACCATAAAGCAGGGAAGCTATATGTTTATCCATGCTTTTTATCGCTTCATCTATACGCAAAGCTTCTTCAATTAGCCACGTTTGCCGTTCAGCTAGGTGTGGAATCTTCAAGGCTAATGTGTTGGGTAACAGTTCTGCCAAGGTCATAGAGGCTTTTGTAGCTATAGTCTTTGCACCAATTGTTATTAAAGTTTGCCTAAGTTCATCCTGAGTTACCTTGGACATTTCTTGCGCTGTAGGATACTTCAGAGCTAATTTGAGACACTTAACTCACCTGTTTTTTTAGATGTTCGTTTAAGTTCAGGATTGGTTACAGAAAATAATTGCTGGACTTGATTCTTACGTCTCGTTAATTGAGTAGTAAGTAACCAGCGATCCCTAGTTAATGTGCGGTATAAAGCCTGCTCTGCACTTGCAGGACGAACTATTCGCACCGAGCGCATATCAGGATGAAGGGTTTTGTGCCATCCCATATATGCCATAATTCTAGCATCAATTTCATCGGATTTTTCATTAAGTCCTAGCTGGCGTTCGCGAAAATCCTTTACAGCTTTATTTTCAACCTGATATGTAGAATAGCCTCGATCTAATAGAACTCTAACAACTAAATATGAATAATGCCCACCAGTTGGTTCCAGTAATATAAAGAAATCCTGGGGTTTATACCCGAATTGTGCTTGAATATCTTCTAAAGCATGGATAAACTTTGTAATCCCTTGGCTATCCGAGTTAAACTTCATTGTTTTACTGCGTTTCCATTCCTTCTCACTGCGGAACTTTTCAAATGGAATGCAAGCAGCAACATGGAAATCCGAACCAATATCTATTCCAACATAGAAGGGATAAAAAGCTCTTGAGTTGTCTTGGTCTTCAATAATGCTCGTATCCGTAAGCATAAAATTATTCAACTTATGATCACCCATTCAAATCATTTGCACCAGATTAACCAAGTTTTCTTAAGAGCTCCGCAATGGACCCAATGTAGCATGTCAGGTTTTAAATTCGGTGCATTACCCATAATAAACTGAGAGGTCGAGAATCCGCCTCAATAACTTTAAAGGGCTTCTGTTAAGTTCTTTTGACATAAGGAAACAATTTCCTGATCCCTCTATTAAGTTCTTTGTTTTTCTATGCAAAAAAACCTGTCATTTCGACAGGTTGAATAATCATCGCCCCCTAGTTTTCGCTACTTTGCTCAGCGAATCCATAATTTTACTCCTGTATTGTCTTGTAACAAACATTTGGTCAATCTGTAGTTGATATTTATTTTGACCTCTGAATTTGTGCCCGAGTACTTCATATCCGATTCATTTTTCCCCATCAAATACTCCGCCTCCGTTAGCTTAATGTATCGTTGAGGCGAGTTTTTTCAATATGTCGATAAACTTCTGCTTCGTTTCGTCTTTCTAATGTTAGTCTATATAGTTGCACAACTTGCGTTGCTACAGATTCCATATCTCTATCTATTTCTTCTAGTACATAAGATTCCAATACTCCCATTGTTGCGGTTCCTAAAAACTTCAAAAATATTTGCTTATCGATAATTGGATGCGAATCCTCATTAATCTTTTTACTTATCTCCCCTATAGTAAAAGACAATAGTTTTTTGCGAAATGATGAAGCATCTTTACTTTTAAACAATGCGGCAAAAAATGATTTATGCTGCTCAAAATAAGTAAACCATAATATCGAACCTTCTATGATCCCTATGTCTTTTTTTTGATCACATATTTCTCGCAATTGCGCGATATGGTCGTCCACAATCCGATCTAACAGATCATACTTATCCATGTAATGCAGGTAGAATGTTTTTCGACCAATGTTGGCTTTCTCTGTAATATTTCTGACCGTAATCTCGTCAAACCCTTCCTTAACTAACATTTGCAAAAAAGTCGATTGAATAGCCTGTCGAGTCTTTAAAATTCTTCGATCGATTTTATCCATACAGCAGTCCACCTTTATTTTATACACAATAAAAACAATTTGTGTATTAATACATTTATTGCGTAATGTGGTCATTGTATCAGCTTCACCTTTATTTTAATGTAAATATACACAAGGCAATTAATACGCACAAGTGTATTTAAACATGAAGGTGGTTTTAACTGTGACAGTTACTAAAAAGAAAGTAACATTTCATGCACATGGGCTGCGAGTGGCAGCGATTCTAAATGGACCTGAACATGCTGAGGAAAAGAAAAAAAATCCGGCAATAATTTGCGTTCATCCAGGCAACAGCTGTAAAGATCAGACGGCGGGCATATATGCGGGTAAACTTGCCGAGCTGGGATATGTAACGATCGTATTCGATGCATCCTATCAAGGGGAAAGTGAGGGCGAACCTCGTTATGCCGAATACCCGGCCGCACGCGTTGAGGATATTCGGTGTGCGGTTGATTACTTAACTACACTGGATTATGTCGACGAAAATCGTATTGGCGTATTCGGTGTTTGTGCAGGAGGCGGATATGCTGTAAATGCTGCAATGACAGATCGTCGCATCAAAGCAGTTGGCGCAGTCGTCGTCGTGAATATCGGTCGTGGATATCGTGAAGGCGATCCTATCAAAGTTTTGGAGGAAGTTGCTAAGCAACGCACTTCGGAAGCGCGCGGAACCGAACCTATGGTTACACAATGGATTCCTAATAGTCATGCCGAAAGAGAAGAAGCCGGTATGACCGATATCGATCTTGTAGGGGCGGTTGATTACTACAGAACACCAAGAGGTCAAAGCCCTAACTCTCCAAACAAATTAAAATTCACCAGCATAGACTCGATAATTGCCTTTGATGCTTTCCATTTAGCGGAAAGTCTGCTGACTCAACCTTTACAAATCATTGTTGGTGGCGTACAAGGAACGTTTGGTTCATACAAAGATGGCCATGAGCTTTACAACCGAGCAGCTTCTGAGAAAAAAGATTTGTTCGTTATAGAAGGGGCAAACCACTATGACCTGTACGACAGCCCAGAACCGGTGAGCAAAGCTGTTGAAAAATTAGGTGCATTCTATCAAGGAAATCTTTAGTAATAATGCAAATGAGGGTGTCTATAAGAAGGCACCCTTCAATATTTTGGGTATTCGGATTTTGTGGTGGAAAAGGGCTTATAATTCGCCTTTCTCCAATTTCTCGATCAAGGTGGAAAGATCGAAACCAAGCAGGGTTGCTTCTGCCGGTTCACGAAGAAGGGCGGCAAAAGAAAAGAAGAGTTTCGGTTACAGAAATCCATCCTTCATTACGGCAAACGGTTTATTTCCTTAAGTTCCCTTCTTCTCCAGCAACGCTAATTTGTTGGCTATTATCCGGGCGAGAAGAGACTGAGATTGTTCCAATTCTATTTTCCTACGGTCGGTTTTTAGAAAGGTTCGTAGTCCAAACTGAGGTACATTCACTAAAATGTTGGTACAGGTTCAGAGCGACGGTTATGCACTTAGTAGAACCAACCGAAGCTCTATTGTTTGAGATCATTATGTATATGCTACTGCGAATAACTGCCCGTTAGTTCAATAAAAAGGACGCTCCCGCGCCTTCGCTTGGGCTACGTCCTCCTCATTATATTCCATTTCCAATTACTAAATAAAGAACGTACGCGGGTTGCATATAGTTCTTAACCAGGGGGCTTATTTCAACCTAAGCATTAAGAAAATACTTTATTTTCACCGAACAGTAGTACCAGCGAAGCTGACACCACCCGCAAAGTAGATGTAATTAATGGGGAATTCATTGATAACCTCGCTATATTCCTGCTGGCCATCAGTGATTGCAAGCTTTGAATAGACTTCCAACGACTTGCGGCTTTTGTGGTCGAAATAAGGCTGTATAAGCGCGTCATCGATGCCCTGCTTTTTAAGCCAGGTTAACAGGAAATATCGTAGCTTGTGAGGTGACAAGCTTTGTACAAGACCGGCTTCCTCCGAATATTTGGCCAATATCTTTCGTATTCCCCGATCCGTATATTTTTTCTTCCATGATGATTCGAACAGATAAACCGCCTGCTTCTTTTTCATTGAATCGGCGTGCATGGCCAACATTTCCTTGAACGATTGAGGGAAGGGGACAATGCGAATCCTTGCTTCCCTTGCCCTTGTTAATCCGGATTTGGCAGTAGTGGAAATCAACATCGGACAACTTGATATTGATCAACTCACTTACCCGAACGCCGGTATAAATCAGCGTCTTGACGATCATCATGTCTTGAAAGTTCTTCACTTGCCAAACCGCATCGTAGTAGTGCTTAAGCTCCTCTTCTGTAGGTACATAGCTGTGGTAGAAAACATTATGTATAGTTGAGAAGTCAATCCGTTGTTGCTCAATTTTTGAAATTCGAGTATTTACTTCGCAGAAACGGGATTAAACGAAGTTTAATGATATAAACTTTTTAATTTACGTCGCTCAGGTCGAGGGCAATAATTACAATAAGGGCGACCTCCAACATTTTAAGGAAAATATACTCTAAGGATGTTAACAAGCATAACATCATTTTCCGCAAAAGCCCGATTCCCGCGTGGTGAATTATGCGTCCCTGCCGATTATGGCGGAGCTGATGCAGGCTGGGATCCAATTTCTTCAGCAACTTCGAGCTAGTATTCGAAAAGCGCTAGCGCCTGCAAAAAGGAAAGGAGGTCATCGCGTGGCTGCTTTCCTCGCAGTTTTTAAATCGATGACCTTTCCAATAGTTGAATAATGCCTTGACCGCCGTCAACGATGACTCTGTCCCCGGTCTTCAGCAGGACGGTGGCGTTGCCGCATCCGACGACCGCCGGAATGCCCAGCTCTCTGGCGACGATGGCGGCATGGGAGAGAGGGGCGCCAATATCGGTGATGACCGCCGTGGCTCTAGGGAACAAAGGGGTCCAGCCGACATTGGTCGTGGAAGCGACCAAAATTTCACCAGCCTGAAATTGCTCTCCTTCTTCTGGAGCGGCCAGAATGCGAACCCTGCCTTCGACCCGGCCTGCAGCTCCGGCGAAGCCTTTGAGCGTCTGGGAGTCAGGCGCGGCGATCGGTACTGTCGGGTCATAGAAATCGACCCTTCGATTCGGTTCCTCCGCCCACTTGAAAGGATCGAACCGTCCCCGGATGAGGGAGGGAAGCGGCGGAAGCGACTTGTACTTGCGATAGGTTTCTTTTCTGGCCGGGACATGCTTCAAGGCGGAGGCATCCCCGGCAAGCAGCTTCAGAGCTTCATCGATATAGAGGAAGAACACATCCTCGCCGATTCCCGCAAGTAGTCCTGCCCGGAGGGCAAATGCACGGTTAACCCGGAATACCCGGGTCCATTCGGAACGAACGGACTCCCGGAGACGAGCCGCTTCGCCCACCTTGGCAAGCGTTTCGCCAATCCGACCTGCTTTCCGGGGTAACCGATCCTCCAACCGTTTCCTGGCGGCTTCGTAATTTGCCTTCTGCTTTCGAAGATGGCCCTCCACGTCCGTATCAGACGTTTTAAATTCATCGATCTGCTTATCCAGCCATTCGTCGCTTTCACCAGGATCAGGGATTGACAGCTCGAACTCATGAGGCCCCCGGTGGCCATAACGTCTCCTGTACTCCTCGCGGCTCAGTTCACCTTTAAGGATATTGGATATACCTGTAACGGGGCCAAGACTTTCAAGCGCTGCGTCACCTCGAAAGTTAGACAGCAGCGTATTCGCATCCTCCGTGCCAAGCATACTTACAAGCTTTTTCCTCAGTTTCGAAGCGATCACCATTTTCCGGCCGCCTGCAAGCGCAACCCATAAGGCTTTGAAGTTATGGGGCAGGAGCTCGTTTTTCCATAACGCTATCAAGTCATTTTTTGACGCTACGTTTCCAATGCGCGCCGTCATCGCTGTACACCAATCCGGATTCTCTTGTAGATATTGCGGCATAATTTCAAATGATTCTTTGAATTTGCGCATCCGTATCTTTACCCTAGGCGCTGCTGCCTTTAAGGCACCTAGTGCCGTCATCGGGTACACCGGGATCGTCATCCTCTCGGGCAGCTCTCCAAATACGTCTGTGATCATTCCGATGCCGCGCTTTATGTTGATACCGAAGGCCGGAAGCAGAGATAGTCCGTAGCTCAAGTTGGAATACGCTCTTCCGGCGATATTCCCGGAAAATAAATAATAGCCGGGGAGCGGCGATTGCTCCTCGTCCAGCGCTCGGATGACTGACCAGCTAAACGGAGTAAACACATCGGCAAAAGCCTCTCCGATATTGGTGTTGGTCCACAGGAAATCCCCGGTCAACGAGTCGTTCCATTCATACGTGTCCGGATTGCCCGTCGACAGCGTTGTAATCGGCCGGGCTTGAAGAAGATATAACGTTCCTTTGGCGATAGCCCATTCGATATCTTGAGGGCTCCCCAGCTTCTTCTCCAGCTTGGCGGCCAATCCATATAATCTGGAAGCGTATTTTTTCATCACATGCGGCCCCTCATAGGTACCTCTGGGCCTAGTGAAAGTGAATGCAGAGGCATTGGCTTCCCCAGAAACAAGCTGCTCACCCAATCCGTATACGAAGTTGCCTGTCATTCTCGTAAGGCTGCCCGAGACCGGATCCGCCGTGAACAAGACGCCCGATACCTCGGACGGCACCATATACTGAACCACGACGGCGACTTGGTGAGACGTGATGCCATGAACGGAGCTGTATACTTTCACTCGCTCGGACTCTCCAGACTTGTAAACCGTATCGATGGCTTCCGCGATGGCCTCGTCCGTGCTGACATTCAGCACTGTTTCGAATTCTCCTGCAAAAGAAGCCTGAGCTGAATCCTCGTTTAATGCGGACGATCTGACAGCGAAGAGCGTCCCCGGATGGTTTTGTCTCATGGTGTTCAGCTTTGCTTGAATCTCTTTCCAGGCTTGAGGGCGCAGCTTATCGCCTTGAAAAGCAGATGGCAGAATGACAAACCCGTCCGGCACCGGATATCCGGCCTGCAGCATGCTGGCGAGCATCCCGCCTTTTCCGCCTGCGGAGACTTGCAGCTCCGGAGTCAAATCCTTAAAGCTCGTCACCATTGGCTTCATCGTCAAGACTCCTTCTCTGGTTTACGGTACCAGCATGATTTAAACAGCTCGATATAGCCATCCATTTCTGATACGATTTCGTCATAATACTTCTGGTTGATTATGAGGGAATTCGTTACTGCTTTTTCCTTCTCCCGATTGGATATGCCCTCCATCGTCCACATCAAAATATTGATCGCCTTATCGATATCGATCCCTTCTTGAAACTGGGAAAAATCAAGATTTTCGAATAGTTTGGCCTGGCCGCTGGCGGTAACCGATTTATCTCGGCGATCAAGCTCGGCTTTTACCTCGGGGGCGTCTTCCGTTCTAGCAGCTAACAGGAAATTAAACATTTCAGGGTGCTTGTTTATGACTTCAATTTTTAACGTAACAAACTGTTTGATCCTCAAGAATAGATCCGTTTCATTTAAATCGATTTTCGCAAAAAACTCATTCAGAATATGATCCATAATAAAGTCATTCAAAAATAGGAATAATTCCTTCTTGTTCTGAAAATAGTGAAACAGAAGTCCTTTGGAAATCTTTGCTTCGGCCACAATATCATTTGTTGAGGCATGTTTATAGCCCTTTTGGGCAAATTCTTTCATAGCGGCATTTAATATGCGTTCCTGCTTTTCGGGCTCCAAGTTTAAAAATTTATCAAACATCCGTTGCCAATTCCCTTCTTCATAACAATTGACCATATTGGTCGATCTCATATTACTCCTATTGACCGAACTGGTCAATAGGCATTGTGGGTGAGGGGATATGGCTGTGGATCTTATTTAAATGCCAGCGTCTTGCCGACCGGCGCGATTATGATAGATAAACCTTTATCTCGGAAACGCTTATTCTTCTGAGCAAAACTGAGAGTACATAAAAATTTAGAACTTCGCCGCCATCCTGATCCAATCCGTTACACATTGTTGTCCGCATTCTTCTGGTTAAGGAGTATAGAGATAACGGACAATTATCATCAATTCCGGTCTAAGACTTTATTTTCTACATACAGTTATTATTAGATTGTGTAAAACTTATTCCGCCTATTCGAAGGGAGATTAGTGAAAATGCAAAGTGCCCAACAGGTGCTAACAAGTTATTTTCAAGCATTAGGAAGCAAACAGATTGATAAATTGATCGAATTGGTTCATGATGAAGCGAAATTTATTATTCTTAAAAAAGAGCCCTCTAATAAAGTTCCTTTATATGGAACATTCCATGGAAAAGAAGGTGTTAGAAATTATTTAAACTTATTAGAAGAAGCAGAACAAATAGAGAGGTTAGACCTTCACAAACTCATCGGTAATCAGGAAGCAGCGTGTGCATGGGGGAATTCCCGCATCAAGGTCAATGTAACCGGGAAAGTGTTCGAGAGTGATTGGGCAATTATTTGCGAAGTAGAACAGGAGAAGATAAGGTTTTTTCAAATCTTCGAAGATACCGCTGCACTAGAAGAAGCTTTTGATTTAAGAGACTGTTGATATGTTAGTGCACCTACAGCACTATGCTGAGTAATCATACGAAAACGTCGGTTATTGGCTGGCAACATATCGAATTTGATCAAGTAATGCGTTTACGCTAACGAAGAACGTTAGTTGAATGATAACAGCGGCAGTCTAAGACTTTATTTTCAGTCTTGGTCCGCCGCTGTCTCATTTTTGATGATCAGTCTAATACTTGTTTTTCAAAAGCTGACGATTATTCAATTCAAAAACCGCGTAAGATCAATGAACCCAGTCTATTGCTTTATTTTCACTTAATAATAAAGTGAACTGGAGTAGTACCAAAAGCTTCGTCGTGCAAAGGTAACAAAAAAGTAGTTCCTGTAAGTGATGCAGGAGCTACTTTTTTTGCTGTGTATTGAATTGGTTTCAATTATTGATGAATTGCGACGTTCCTAAAAGCATCCTTTTAGGAACTGTTCTAAATTAGTCTATTTTACGTTCCAAAATGTTCGCAAATAATTATTGGAACGTTTCAATATTAATGACCCCTTTTGGAACTGAAAGGGGGAGGCATCATAGAGTAGATATAGCTTATGTTTGTGTGTCGGCCAAAGACCAAACTACTCCCGATGCTGCTGTTGATTAATCTTAGCAAGATACTAAAAACTCGTCGTAAACTCCTAACTGCTATACATGAAAAGCATCTTTCGGCTGCAGTAGATCTGGTCAAAGATTCACAGTACATACAAATGAAGAAAAAAATTCGAAAGTATGAGGAGTACAGTAATAGAAATGATATTGATAAGTCACTTATCAATTGGTATAACTTACATGTAGTAATCAGCAAACCTAAATGATATATTATTCATCTGGCCGTAAGATAGGCTGTGATGTAATGGTTCAAAAATTCAAAAGATCATCTATGAGTTATTATTTACCAGTAGTATGAATCGCCAAAGTATGATATATTATTTATCCGGCCCAAGAAAAGCCGAATGAAAAAATTGATCTTTGAAAACTGAACAACGAGTGAGTAAATTGATTTTGTTCGCAAAATCAAACAAGAGATATTTTATCTCGTCAGTTTCAAATGAGCTAATCGCTCTTTCAATAAACCAGCTCCGGTTGGTCTTTAATGGAGAGTTTGATCCTGGCTCAGGACGAACGCTGGCGGCGTGCCTAATACATGCAAGTCGAGCGGGGTTGTTTAGAAGCTTGCTTCTAAACAACCTAGCGGCGGACGGGTGAGTAACACGTAGGCAACCTGCCCACAAGACAGGGATAACTACCGGAAACGG
>NZ_JAFFQR010000094.1 GCF_020736845.1 Paenibacillus farraposensis | reverse complement strand
GATCCGGCGTATTCGCTGCCTGCTGTTCAAACAGGGTACTTAACGTTTGGTCCTGTGCGTATCCGGTTCCACGCATGCTATGCGCCTGCGGATCGTTGAACACGCTCAGAATCTGCTCGCTTTCTTCTGCCGTAATCAGTTCGATTTCTCCCAGCTTCACATCCGGGTTCGCCGCCACGGCTTCAGCCAGCCGGATGAAGTGGCGTGTCATTCGTTCCACGGTTTCCCGTTGATACAATGCGGTTGCATATTGCAGGCCGAACTGGATGCCTGCCTCTTCCTCACTCGCTTCCAGCGTTAAATCAAACTTCGCTGGCGTTTGCTCCAATCCGTATGGACGGAAGCTCAGGTTGGTCAGCTGCAGCTCGCCTTCCTCGGTGGTTTGCAGCGTAAACATCGTATCGAACAGCGGGTTGCGGCTCATATCCCGCTTCACATTCAGTTTTTCCACCAGCTCTTCAAACGGATAGTCCTGGTGCTCGTAAGCTTGCAGCGTACGCGTCTTCACATCCTCCACGAAGCTGCGGAAGCTTTGCTCTGCTGTCGGATAGTTCCGCAGTGCTAGCGTGCCGACGAACATCCCGATAATCGGCTCCAGATCCACATGCGGCCGCCCGGCAATCGGTGTGCCGACCACAATGTCTTCTTGGCCGCTGTATTGATGCAACAGCGCGGTGTACGCCGCCAGCAGCACCATATACAGCGTAGAGCCTGTTTGCGCCGCTAGCTCCTTAAGGCGTTCGCTGACTTCACGCTCCAGTCCAAAGACGACCGTATCCCCTGCGGTACTCCGCACCGCCGGTCGGGCAAAGTCGGTTGGCAAATCCAGCACCGGCAGCTCGCCCCGGAAGGTGTCCAGCCAGTACGCTTCCTGACGCTGCATCCACTCCTGATGGGCTTCGCTTTGCTGCCATACCGCATAGTCTTTGTACTGAATCCGCATTGGTGACAGTTCTTTGCCGTCATACAAGCGGACAAATTCATCGGTCAGTACTCCCATGGACACCCCGTCGGACACAATGTGGTGCATATCCAGCATGAGCAGATGCTGTGGTTCTTGCTCCGGTCCTTGTACGCCCAGGTCCACCACGCCTACCCGCAGCAGCGGAGCGGTTTGCAGATTGAACGGACGTACAAAGCGTCGCACCAGCTCTTGCGTATCTGGACTGACCATCGTGCCCGTAGTCAGACCTGTAAGTGCAGTCGTATCTCCGGCCTGTACCTTCGCATACTCCACCTCGAATGGCACGGTGTCCTCAATCCATTGCATCGGATCACCGTCCACAAGGGTAAAGCGCGTACGCAAGGTCGCATGCCGGGCGATCAATTGACGGAATACATCTTCCACTCGTTTCACGTCCAGCGGACCGCTCACATGCAGCACCGACGGCATGTTGTAGTTCACATCATTCGGGTCGAACTGATGCAGCACATACAGTCGTTTTTGCGCCGAGGACAGCGGGTAGAAGCTGCGCTCTTCCGTCACCGGAATGGACGCATAGGCCACTTGTTCCTGACTTTCCAGCACAGCTGCCAGCTGTTCAATCGTTGGCGCTTCAAAAATGCTGCGCAATGGAAGCGGCTTGTTCAGCTCCTTGTGAATCTTCGAGGCCAGCGTTGTCGCCCGCAGCGAATGTCCGCCAATCTCGAAGAAGTTTTCCTTCACGCCGACCTGCGCGAGGCCCAGCACATCCTGCCAGATTTGCGCCAGCTTCGCTTCCACCCACGTCCGCGGTGCGACATAGTCGGCTCCGCTTTGCAGGCTGCCTTCCGGTGCCGGCAAGGCCTTGCGGTCGATTTTGCCGTTTGGTGTCAGCGGCATCTGCCCCAGCTGGATGAAATACGACGGCACCATGTAATTGGGAAGCTCCTCATTTAGCAAGCTGCGCAGCTCGCCTGCACTCACTTCCCGCTCGGCCACATAGTACGCCACCAGTTGGTTTTGCCCCTGCTCGTCCGCCTGTGCCAGTACGATGACCTCTTGCACGTCTTCCACTTTCAGAATTTGTGCCTCGATCTCGCCCAGTTCAATCCGGTAGCCGCGGATTTTCACCTGATGGTCGATCCGGCCCAAGTATTCAATGTTGCCGTCCGGCATCCATCTCGCCAAGTCACCTGTACGGTACATCCGCTCATAGCCCGCTTCGCCAGCCGCAAACGGATTCGCTACAAATTTCTCGGCCGTCAGCTCCGGACGATTCAGATAACCACGGGCCAATCCCAGACCGGACGCGCACAGCTCACCCGCTACGCCCACCGGCGCCAAATGTCCATGTACATCCACCATGTATACCCGGTGATTCGGCATAGGGCGCCCGATGGAAATCAACTGTCCTGCTCTTGCATCTTCGGACACCGACCAGGCTGACGTCGCCACCGAATTTTCGGTTGGACCGTAGCTGTTATAGTACGCTACCTGATCCTTCCATTTGTAAATAAGTTCTGTGGAAGTGGCTGAACCCGCCGTGACCAGAATACGCAGATTTGGCATCTGTTCCGGCTCCAGATATACCGCATAGGTCGGTGGTAACGTCGCCACCGTAATTTGATGTTCTGACATGTACTGCTCGAATCTCTCATAGTTCAAAATCGTCTCTGACGTTGGCACATACAATGTGGCTCCACTGAACAGCGCCATGAAGATTTCCCAGCAAGCCGCATCAAACGAGTAGCTGGCGAACAGCAGTGCATGATCCGATGTACTAATCCCAAAATCCTGATCAAAATACGTTTTGAGATTGCATAGCCCACGATGCTCCAGCATAACGCCCTTCGGCTGTCCCGTCGTACCCGACGTATAAATCACATACGCCAGATCGTTCGGACCGGACAACAGCTCCAGATTGGAACCATCCTCGTGATAGACACCCTGCTCCCCATCCAGCGCCAGCACATTGCCGTCAAAAGCCGCTTTGTCCACCAGATGGCTTTGCGTTAACAGCAGCTTTGCCCCCGAGTCGTCCAGCATGTAGCGGATACGCTCCTCTGGATATGTCGGATCGATAGGGACATACGCGCCTCCGGCCTTCAAAATCCCGAAGATGCCCACGATCATGTCCACCGAGCGCTCGGTCATCAGACCCACCAAGCGATCCTTTGTCACGCCCTGACTGCGCAAGGTGCGCGCCAGGCGGTTCGCACGTTCATTTAGCTCGCGATAGCTCAGCTGCTCTCCTTCGAAGAACAACGCTGCCTGCTCCGGTGTCTGGCCTGCTTGTACCTCGAACAAGCCGTGAATCGTTTGCTTGCTTGGATAGTCAGCCGCTGTAGCTCCCCATACGCCCAGAATTTGCTCACGCTCCTGCTCGCTTAGCACATCCAGCTCATATACCTGAATGTCTGGCTTCGCTGCCACCTGCTCCAGCAGTTGCACCAGATGACCCTGAACCCGTTCAACAGCTTCACGGTCATACAGCTTCGCATTGTATTCGAATCGGATTTTCATCGCTTCCTGCGGCATGACGACCAGATTGAAATCATAGTTGGTCTGTTCAATCATACCTGCATTGCTAATTTCAAAATCCGATTCTGCACCTTCGCCAAGCTGCTCGACCTGTTCCTCCACCGGATAGTTTTCGAACACGATGATATGGTTGATCAGGTCTTGCTTTTGCTCGGTCAAGGCTTGAATTTCATACAGCGGATACGTTTCATAAGCTTGAGAAGCCAGCGCCTGCTTCTGATTTGCTCTGATCATGTCGGCAAATGTATCCTCAGCCCCACTGCGGATACGTACTGGAATAGTGTTAATGAACAAGCCCACCATATTTTCGATGCCCGGAATGTCAGCCGGACGACCAGACACAACGCCGCCAAAAACAGCGTCGTCACTACCGTTGTACTTTTGAAGCAGCAAGCCCCATGCCGTTTGCAGCAATGTATTCGTGGTCACGTGGTGCTGCTTGGCAACCATTTCAATGCGTCCTGTCAAGTCCTTGCCCAGATCGCACAGCACATGCTCAAATTGTGCACCATCCGCTTTCACGCCTGCTTTTCCGGTCGGAATCGAAGTTTGCTGGTCATAGTCGAGCAAATAATCCTTCCAGTATGAAGATGCAGCCACTACATCCTGTGCTTCCAGCCACTCAATATACTGACTGTATGGAGTAACCGGGGCAAGCTTTGGTTCTCTGTGCTCCACGGCTGCAAAATAAGCCTCAAACACCTCATTCGTTACCAGCGCTACACACCAGCCATCCATCAAGATGTGATGAGAGCTCCACACAAAATAATAATCCTCGTCACCTGTTCGTAAAATCGCTACGCGCATCAACGCATCCCGGGACAAATCAAATCCGGTTGCCTTGTCCTGGCGAATAAATTCCTTCACATAAGCGCCCCGCTCCCGATCATCCAGATGACGCAGATCTTCATATCGGAAACCAATATCCTTGCGGCGGAAAATGACCTGCACAGGCTCATCCTGCCAGCCGCTGAAGAAATTGGCTCTAAAAATTTCATGCCGTTGTGCCAGATGATTCAAACTGTCTTGGAACACATCCACTTGGAAGCATCCGCGCAGATCAAATGTCGTTTGTTCAAAATAAGCGCCTGAATCTGCATCCATCAAGCTATGGAACAACATGCCTTTTTGCATTGGCGTCAACGCATATACATTTTCTAGTTCGCCAATGTCGCGGGTGCGCTCTACCAATTGATCCAGTTCGTCCAGGGTTACATGTTTAAGCATGACATCGCTTGGAGTCAGCTCCTGCTGTTTGCGGCTTACGCAATGGGCAATGATTTCCTGCAAGCTGGTTCTGAACGCTTCGGCTAGCTGCTCCATCGTTTCACGGCGGTATTCCTGATTGCTGTAGCTGATCGTCAATTGCAGTTCGCCTTCCGAAATCAGTCCGTTCATGTCCAGCGCGTATGATCTTGCCGCATGTGGGCTAAGCACGGCACCACTTGCGTAAGGAGATATACCAATGATCTGGTTTTGCATATCCTGATCAAATTGTCCCAAATAGTTAAAGCTGATTTCCGGTTCGGTTGCAAAACACTCTTGCTCACGTGTTGCGGACAGGTATCTCAAAATACCGTAGCCGATACCCTTTTGCGGAATGCGGCGCAATCCTTCCTTCACATTTTTGATGCAATGTGAAAGGTCTTGCCCCGTGCTCATATCCAGCACAACCGGGAATTGAGTCGTAAACCAGCCAACGGTGCGTGTAATATCCAGTTCTGGCAAGATGGACTCCCGGCCATGACCCTCCAGATTGACGAGCACTCGTTCGATACCTGCCCAGCGATGAATAGCCATTCCCAACGCAGTAAGCAGCAAATCGTTCATATCCGTGTTGTAGGCACGATGCGCCTGTTTTAACAACTGCTCCGTTTCCTGAGCTGTCCACGTGGAAGTAATGATCTCGCTATCCTTATTCAAAGAATATGGGTGTGGCTGGTCTTTTGGAAGCGACTCATATGCACCCTGTTCGATTTCCTGCCAGAACGCGAGTTCTGCTGCCACTGCCGAACCGTGCGCATATCGGGACTGTTCATCAGCCCAGATGCGGAACGAATCCGTTTTGTGCGGAAGACGAATCGCTTGTCCGTTCAATGCCTGCTCATAAGCTGTCGCAATATCCTCGAACAAAATGCGCCAGGATACGCCGTCCACCACCAAGTGATGGATCGCAATCAGCAAATGATCTCCATCCGGGCAGCGGAACAGCCCCAGCTTGACCAGCGGTCCTTCGCTTAAATCCATTCCTGCTTGAATTTCATTAGCTTTGGCCTCGATCGCCGCAGACACCTCAGCCTCATTGCTGAAATCCGCCCGTTCCAGCGTATACAGCTCGCCCTCGCCAACCGCACGGTTCCAGGCTTCATATCCCTGCTCGGCAGGTCGGAAAATCGTACGCAGCGCGTCGTGATGGCTAACCATTTGATCCATCGCCCTACGCAGGGACGGTTCGTCAAAACCGTCCTTGCTATGCAGCATGATGGACTGGTTATGATGATGAGTATCCGTCAGGTTTTGTTCAAAGAACCATTGTTGAACGGGTGTCAGCTTCACAGCGCCCATCACTTCGCTCTGATCTGCCACTCTTGTCACCGATTGGACTTTCAGCGCCAATGCTGACAGTGTTGGATGACTGAACAGGTCCTTCATGTCCAGTCGATAGCCTGCCTGCAGCAAGCGGGACGATACCTGCAAGGCCTTGATCGAATCGCCGCCCAGCTCGAAGAAGTTATCCTGCGTGCCTACCGCTTCCACGCCGAGCACCCCGGCCCATACCGTAGCCAGTACCTGCTCGGCCGTGGTACGCGGTGCTACATAAGCTGCACCGGTATGGATACTGCCTTCCGGCTCCGGCAGGGCCTTACGGTCGATTTTGCCATTGCTGGTCAGCGGGATCGCCTCCAGACGCTTCAGGCGTGCTGGCACCATGTGCGCTGGCAGGCCGGCTTCCAACTCTGCTTGTACCTCCTCCAGCCGCAGTTCCGCTTCTCCGGTGATGTACCCGCACAGATACTTGTGTCCACGCTCATCCGTCCGGTCGATCACCACCGCTTGACGCACGCCCGGCACCCGCTGGATCGCCGTTTCGATCTCGCCCAGCTCGATCCGGTAGCCCCGGATTTTCACCTGATAATCCATCCGGCCGATAAAGTCCACATTGCCGTCCGCCATCCAGCGTGCCAAGTCCCCTGTGCGGTACAGTCGTTCACCCGTTACGTACGGATTGGCCACGAATTTCTCCGCCGTCAGCTCTGCACGGTTCAGGTAGCCACGTGCTACCCCGGCTCCGCCAATGCACAGCTCGCCCAGTACGCCGATCGGCACCGGATTCAGCTGGCTGTCTACGATGTAGAAGCGGGCGTTCAGCCACGCCTGGCCTATCGGCACATGGCCGCTGCCTGGCAGCTTCGACAGTTCTTCGTCGTAGAAGCTGGAGTCGATTGCCGCCTCTGTAACGCCATAGCTGTTAATGATGCGAATATCCGCGCCAAACCGTTCCTGCAGCACCCGGTAGTCCGTGACGCTGCAGCTGTCCGAGCTGGTGATCAGCAATTCCAGACTGCTCATGTCCAGTCCGTGTTCGTACACATGCTGCATAAACGGTACGATCAGGGCTGGTGTCGATTCGAACACGGTAATCTGGTAATCGCGAATCCAGCCATGCAGACGGCTCGGATCAATCCGGTCATCTTTCGGGCAGATGACCATCGTGCCGCCGTTATAGAGCGCCCGTGCGATATCGCCGACGAACACGTCGAAGGAGAAGCTCGCCAGTTGCAGCAGCCGTACCGGGAACTGGCTCAGACGGTAATCCCGGCGATACGCCGCTGCCGTATTCACCAGGCTGCGATGCTCGATCATAACACCCTTCGGACGTCCCGTTGTCCCGGAGGTGTAAATCACATACGCCAAATCCTGCGGCTCGTTGATATGCTCGACATCTGTGGCATCCCCGGTGTACAGCGACTCATCGTCCAGCGCCAGCATCGTATGCAGACGTAGCCCGGCTGCGGATTCGGATGCTGCTTGGCTTTCCTCCAGCCATACCTGGGCACGCTCCTGCAAGCCGGTTTGAGTCAGCAGCACCGTTGCTCCGCTGTCCTCCAGCATAAAGCGGATTCGCTCGGACGGATAATCGGCATCGAGCGGCACATACGCACCTCCGGCCTTCCATACCGCCAGTACGCCGACCAGCATGTCCACCGAGCGTTCGCTCAAGATGCCGATAATCGACTCACGCCCGATGCCTTCATTTCTCAATCTGCGAGCCAATTGGTTCGCACGCTCGTTCAGCTTGCGGTACGTGAGCTGCTGCTTCTCGTACACAACCGCCACATGATCCGGTACTAGCTGTACCTGTTCTTCCACAAAGGCATGGAACAAGGCTCCTGCTTCAACAGCAGCAACATCCGATACTCCCACATCTCCAAAACCGTAGAGGATTTGTGCTTTTTCCTCGACGGTTACCATATCCAAAGCTGCCAGCGGCTGCTGCGGATGAAGTACAATAGCATGAACGAGTTCGGTAAAATGCTTGGCCAATCGCGCGATTGTCTCAGGCTTGTATAGCGCTGTGCTGTATTCCAGACTGCACAGAATGCCTTCCGGCTGCTCCAATGCATCCAGGGTCAAATCAAATTTGGCCGTATTATTTTCCGTCGGATACGGCTTAAAGGTCAGACCTTCCAGCTCGAACTCCTGCTGCTCAAATGTTTTCAGCTCAAACATCGTGTCAAACAGCGCATTTCGGCTCGTATTCCGTGTTAAATTCAGCTTTTCAACCAGCTCTTCGAAAGGATAGTCCTGATGCTCATAAGCGCTGAGCGCATGCTCTTTGACTTCCTGCAGGTAACCAAGGAACGTTTTTTCGCCAGACGGATAGTTGCGGATCGCCAGCGTGTTGAGGAATACACCTACCAGGCTCTCCAGTTCCGCATGTGGCCGCCCAGCAATCGGCGTGCCGACAATAATGTCCTCCTGCCCCGAATATTTATGCAATAGGGTGCTATATGCTGCAAGCAGCACCATGTACAAGGTCGATCCGGTTTGAGCGGCCAGCTGTTTCAGCTGTTCGCTGTCCTCTGCGCTGATTGAAAAATCATATCGAGCCCCTTCCAGACGCTGTACGGCTGGTCTTGCAAAATCTGTTGGCATATCCAGCGCCGGAATTTCGCCAGCCATCGTCTTCATCCAATAGCGCTCTTGCTCACGAAGACGGTCACTTTGCATACCGGCATGCTGCCAAACAGCATAGTCCTTATAATGGATCCGAAGTGGCGACAGCTCCTTGCCTTCATACAATTGGGAGAATTCCTGCACGATCATCCCTTCAGTAACCCCATCCGAAATAATATGGTGCATGTCATAGAGCATCACGTGACGTTGCGGTCCGTTTTCCACCAGTTGAACCCGCAGCAGCGGTGCTTGCGCAAGGTCAAATTCACGTACAAAGTCCAGTGCGTACTGCCGTGTCTCTTCTTCGCTTGCCTGTACATGTTCAACGTTGAATTCAACGGTTGCAGCGATGCGCTGCACGACCTCGCCATCCACCATATCGAAGCTGGTTCGCAGCGTTTCATGACGGGCAATCAGCTGGCGGAAGGCTTGCTCCAGCCGCGTTTTATCCAGGGAACCTTCAATAATCAAAGCTCCCGGCATGTTGTAGCTAATCTCTCCACCTTCCAGATAACTCAGCACGTACATCCGTTTTTGCGCCGAGGAAACCGGATAATATGGGCGCTTCTCCACAACAGGTATGGATGCGTACGTTTGCTGCGTCTGTTCACCCATCACTCGTACCAATAGCTCGATCGTCGGATATTGGAAAATATCTCGCAGCGCCAGCTTGTGATGCAGCTCCTGATGGATTTTCGCCACCAGAGTTGTGGCGCGCAGAGAATGTCCTCCCACTTCGAAGAAGTTATCCGTAATTCCAATCTGCGGATCATGCAGTACGCTCTGCCAGATATGCGCCAGTTGCTCTTCCAGCCGCGTCCGTGGTGCCACGTACTCCCTGTCTGCTGCGAGACGTATTTCCGGCGCAGGCAGGGCCTTGCGTTCGATTTTGCCGTTCGGACTCAGCGGCATTTGCTCCAGCTGCACAAAATACGACGGCACCATATAGCTTGGCAGCTCCCGGCCGAGCTCACTTCTCAGCTCGCTGGCACCCATCTCCTGCCCGGCCACGTAGTACGCCACCATGTGTTTTTGTCCCGTTTCATCCGCACGTGCCATGACGACAGCTTCTCGTACAGACTCCACTTTCAGCAAGTGCGATTCAACCTCGCCCAGCTCGATCCGGTAGCCCCGGATTTTCACCTGATGATCGATCCGGCCCAGATATTCGATGTTCCCGTCCGGCATCCATCTCGCCAAATCGCCTGTACGGTACATCCGCTCATAGCCTGCTTCGCCACCGGCAAACGGATCGGCGACGAATTTTTCCGCCGTCAGTTCCGGTCGGTTCAGATACCCACGGGCTACGCCCACACCGCCGATGCACAGCTCGCCTGCAACCCCGATCGGCTGCAGCCGCTCCGTTCCTTCCTTCACGATGTACAGACGGATGTTCTGAATCGGTTTTCCGATCGGAATCACCGCATATTCCTCTCCTGGCTCGCAGTCGAAGTACGATACGTCCACGGTCGCCTCTGTCGGTCCGTACAGGTTGATCAGCTTCGCTCCAGCCAGGCTCGGCACAAGCCGCTGGAACCGGGCCACATGCTGCGGCGGCAACGCTTCGCCGCTGGCAAATACGTAGCGCAGCGTGCCCAGCTTCGCCTGCATCACTTCCCGTGGCTGCTGCTCCACATATTCCAGGAACGCATGCAGCATCGCTGGCACGAAGTGCATCGTGGTGACTCCATCGCGGGCAATCGTATCGACAATGTCCTCCGGATCCTTTTCCCCGCCAACGGGCAGCAGGCTCACCTTCGAGCCAACCATCGACCACCAGAACAGCTCCCATACCGACACGTCGAAGGTGAAGGTGGTCTTTTGCAGAATCGTGTCCTCCGCGCCCAAGCCGTAACGGTCAT
>NZ_JAFFQR010000093.1 GCF_020736845.1 Paenibacillus farraposensis | reverse complement strand
CCGGCAATCGGTGTGCCGACCACAATGTCTTCTTGGCCGCTGTATTGATGCAACAGCGCGGTGTACGCCGCCAGCAGCACCATATACAGCGTAGAGCCTGTTTGCGCCGCTAGCTCCTTAAGGCGTTCGCTGACTTCACGCTCCAGTCCAAAGACGACCGTATCCCCTGCGGTACTCCGCACCGCCGGTCGGGCAAAGTCG
>NZ_JAFFQR010000092.1 GCF_020736845.1 Paenibacillus farraposensis | reverse complement strand
GGTTTTATACATATGCTAATAGAATAACGCGGTAAAGTGATAAATAAATCGGAATTTTGTATGGAGGAAAGACGTTGACGGACGAAATGCCCAAAACAAAAATTTTCCAATAATAGAATATAGATATAAAATCTATTTATTCCTTCTCTTGGCCAAAAAAAATAAAAAATACAGTATTCCAAAAATAAGACTTACTAGAAATGAGGTTGATAATGCACTAAAAATAAAATCAGATGTAGATAAAGTGAAGAACTTAGTTACACCATTAACTATAGACGACTGTGTTGGGCCTTTGATGAAGGAATAATATATGCCTACCATAAATCCATAAGACAAATACTTAATTAG
>NZ_JAFFQR010000091.1:1549-2016 GCF_020736845.1 Paenibacillus farraposensis | reverse complement strand
TCCGGGCAACTTCTCGTTGGGTTTGCTCGGTTTCTGTGAGGCAGGTGTTCCTTCGCTCTTGCCTGACTTTACACTGGAAGGTTTAGACGGCGTTGAGCTATTAGGACTTGGCCCCTCGCTTTCAAACATTCGATAAAGATCCTTTGTACTTTTCACACTATTGGATGCTCCGGTATACGTTACCGCTGCCCCCAGTGCTCCCGCAAGGACAGATTCTGCTATAGCAAGAACGCCTACAGGTGCTCCTACTCCTGTAGCTGTTACCACAGCACCTGAGATTCCTTCCGTCACAGCACCAGCCGTTTCTACGGCTCCGGTTACAGTTGTCAAACAATGTCCGATCACTTCACCTGTTTTGCGCGCCTTCGGATGTTTTGATGCGTATTCCTTACTCATGAATCCAAACGTATAATCTTCTACAACTGCTGTTCCCGCTCCTGATATAACTTCTCCGACTACATCTGCGA
>NZ_JAFFQR010000091.1:0-1539 GCF_020736845.1 Paenibacillus farraposensis | reverse complement strand
CGCGACTTGGGCTTCCGCATTCTGAAGCTGGGCTTCACCCAGAATAGCCAGCCACGACCGGGATTGTTCTTGCTTCGGCTTCGGCTGCTCTGCCATGTAACGATCGTAGTTCGCCCTCCAGCGTTTCCTCAGTTCGGATGGAATCTGATGGTATGCCCGCTCTAACTCATTAGCAGACTGGGCCATACGTCGGACATAAGAAGCTATATCTTTGTGTCGCACGGGCAAAAAAAGCTCATTCCTACTCATGGTTCAAGTTGGAAAGAGCTTTTGAAAGTTTATCAAGTGTTTGAATTGTTTAGTCTTTGGTTTGTTGGTTGGTTTACTCAACTCAGTGTGGAATTTTCACAAATTTAAAATAGCCTTTATCTTGTCCATAAGTAAATGCACTTGGTCTTTCCGTTCCGGATTTTTACCAATAAATCCCACACAAATTTCTTTCAAACAATTATAGAAATCTGAACTGTTTATAATGATTTCGTTATATGAAGCAGTGTTAATAAATATCATTATAAGTCAATTAGAAAAAATAAGTTTTGCAGCCTATTGTTATGAAAATTTAACAACTCATATATTATCATCTCTATTGTAATTTATTAAGAAACTCCCTACATATTCTACCCGACATATTATCAATTGATTCCATTTTTCTCAATTTCTCCATAAGTTCATTGTTATTTATTATACATTCTTTATTATTATCATTAATTAAAAATCTTAAAGAATCAATACACATTTCAAATAGTTCTTTGTCTGTTGTTTCAATAAGTGATAATATTATATTAATTTCTCTTGCATCATTTTCTTCTTCAAAGCAATATACTACTCTTTTTTGCCACTCTAACGATTTATCCATTATATTTTTTCCAAGCAATTCCCAATCTATTTCGGAAAATTTCTCCAACAGGGTCATCGCATCATTTACTCCAACATCATACCAATAATCATCTGAAGCATTCTCTCCAGACATTTCAGTTATTAATTTGTCAAATTGTTCATATTTCATAAATTTGCCTCCACTAATTTATTGGTTCAAATCCTGGCGTTGGTTTACCTCCCACCGGATATCCAGCAGTAATGTTATTGCCTTCTTTAATAACATCTATTTCAACACCATCTACAGTACCGCTATGCAAAGTTGTAGTTCCCCCATCTGAAGTACGACTTCCAACTGCTGGCGTATCGCTAATTTTTTTTATAGAGCTTATAATTTTCTTATCACTCCATGAATCAGGAAATACTGTGCTTTTTTTAAGCTTTGCGAGAGTTCCATCTGGAAACTGATGATAAAATTGAACAAATTTAGTTCCATCTGGATTCTCCCTGAGAACTTCTACTGCATAATTAGGATTTGCATCATTTACCACATTAGGCGAATGCCCCCCTCTAAGTCCATTTTTACCTGGTATTCTCTCTCCCCCTAATATTTTTTGCTCCATCTCTGGTGTTAAGTAAGATTCACTAGCTTTACCCGTCCCCTCAGCTGTTGTTCTTTCATTTGGTTGTGGTTTGTAGCCTTTGGATTCGGGAGTTTGTGTA
>NZ_JAFFQR010000090.1 GCF_020736845.1 Paenibacillus farraposensis | reverse complement strand
CTAGTAAAGGATTTGTTGCTAAGCGATTTGGTTTGATGTTGAAGGATATGGAGCAGTTTCCGTTGCAGATGGAATTGCCCAAGCCATGATTCAGGGAAAAAGTGAATGGAAGAGAGGAGAGTTGTAACATGGAGACGTGTACGACTCTATTTTCCTAAAGCATGAATTTCTGTTAGTTGGGGAACAGTTTCAAATCTAAAGATGAATACCAATTAATAGGCAAAAGTCTAAATAGTATTCCAGAAAAT
>NZ_JAFFQR010000016.1 GCF_020736845.1 Paenibacillus farraposensis | reverse complement strand
GGGGCCATAGCTCAGCTGGGAGAGCGCCTGCCTTGCAAGCAGGAGGTCAGCGGTTCGATCCCGCTTGGCTCCACCAATACAATTTTCATCAATAGCTGCATGAATACCATCCACTCGATTAGGTTGGATTGAATTCACACAGTTTTGCACCTTGAAAACTGGATACCGAAACGAAATTGCGTTTTAGAATATTCCTTTAAGCTGATCTTGTGTA
>NZ_JAFFQR010000089.1 GCF_020736845.1 Paenibacillus farraposensis | reverse complement strand
TGTAGAGGCCTAACATGCCTGCCTGTCACGCAGGAGATCGCGGGTTCGAATCCCGTCAGTTCCGCCATTTAACTTAATATGCCGGTGTAGCTCAACTGGTAGAGCAACTGACTTGTAATCAGTAGGTTGGGGGTTCAAGTCCTCTCGCCGGCACCATATATGGAGGATTAGCGAAGTGGCCAAACGCAGCAGACTATAAATCTGTTCTCTTACGAGTTCAGTGGTTCAAATCCTATATCCCCTGCCATTTAAGAGCCATTAGCTCAGTTGGTAGAGCACCTGACTTTTAATCAGGGTGTCGAAGGTTCGAGTCCTTCATGGC
>NZ_JAFFQR010000015.1:66239-281104 GCF_020736845.1 Paenibacillus farraposensis | reverse complement strand
CTCTCCATTAAAGACCGGCCGAAGCCGGTTTATTGAAAGAGCGATTAGCTCATGTTGAATCTGACGAGATAAAATATCTCATAATGGATTTCGCGAACAAAATCCATACTCACTCGTTGTTCAGTTTTCAAAGATCAAACATTCATAATTTCTTGTTTTGTTCCAGTTTGTTTCATCGTCGCATCTCAGCGGCGACTTAAATAATATATCATGTTTTTAAAATCTTTGCAACACTTTTTTTTGAAGAATAATTTTCGAAGTATTCAACTTTATAATGTGCAGCTTGCTATCTCGTAAAAGACAGCTTTAAGAATATATCACACAAACATACTTGTGAGCAATACCTTATTTCAATTTATTTTTCACTCTATATTTACAGTTAAATAAAGAGACCATCATCCCCCCAAACTGAATAATGGTCTCCTTAACATTTACTCTTTTGATTTTGGACTTCATTAAACTAGGGAATTGCTAAGCAGTTCTTACCCTCTTTTATTTAGGTTGATTGTCAGTCCCTAATCCATGGGTTTCTGCGCGAGCGGGCATTATAGGATGAAGAACGAGATGCTGCTGCCGACTTGCGCTTTTTTTGCTTCGCTGCAGCGCCATTTTTACCAGATACTTTTGCTTTAGACTTTTCTTCTCTCGCAGTCGAGGCATCTTTTATTTTATCTTTACGCCCGTTGCCCTCTTTTGATTTGGTAGAAGAGACAACTTCATTCTGGGAGGCAATAGTCACATTGTTTGCATTCTCCTGTGCTCCCGGAGATGCTGGTGCAAAGTTGGCATTTCCCTCCCTGCCATCATAGTCTGGCATAAACATGTAGGGTGTTGTATATCCCTCTAATGGATATGCAGGAGTATTCCCATGTACGAACGGTTGATAGGGAGAGTTGGCTGACTGTTGTCCTTGTAATTGGCTGTAGTCGGGCATGTATCCACCCGAATGCGAGCTATATTGAGGGGCTCCCCATGAATGGCCCCATTGGCTTCCCTGGACTGCACTCTCATAATGCTGGTTCGAGTAATCTTGATGCATGTAAGAAGGATAGACAGGATAAGATGAATTTTCGTACGCTTCATGACTCATGTAGTATCCTGGGTGACAGCATTCTGAATAGGCAGGATACGGTGTTGGATAAGCATTGATCGGAGCTGTTTGCATGGGTCCCCAATCCCATGAGTGATCACAGTCATGATAATAGCCCTTATTTGGAGCTGCAGAAGGTGAAACATTTTCTGCAAAGGAGGTATTTACAGAAGCACTTCCCCAAGACTGAGGAGACTCAATGCCCGGATACCATGAGTTCGGCATTGTATTTAGATGTGAGCTGTTGTCAAATGTCGACTGTTGTACTGGCCATGGGGAATTCATCATGGGCTTCGTGATCGTGCAACCGCAGGATTTTTCTGCTACAGGCTGCTTCTCCATTTTTACCGGAAGCTGAGGCTGAGGCTGGGGTGGAGCTGGTTGGGTAATTATAAGCTGCACTTGAGGTGGAGCAGGATTCACAGGAGATATGTTAACCTCTGGTAATTTCAGTTCCGGAAGCTTAGGAAGATTCACTATTTCTTTTGGCTGGGTCATTTCTTCTTTAGGGGGAGGCACGTTCTCCACGTTCTCCACATTCTCGACGTTCTCTGTTTTTGGCTGAGTCAGCTCCTCATTTGGTTTAGTAAGCTCTTCATTGGGTTTGGTAAGCTCCTCATTCGATTTGTTAAGTTCCTCATTCGGTTTGGTCAACTCTTCCTTAGCTGGAGACTCCGGTTTGGGTTGCTCTACCTCTGCTTTGGCTGCAGTATTTTTTTTATTATTTTCAGCAGGATCATCGGCTTGATTTTTGAAATGGGGAATATTAACAGTTTCTCCAACCAACAGAGCATTGGGATTCTTAAGGTGGGAATTAGCATCAATAATGAGCTTAAGCGGTACGCCCCAAGCCTTAGACAACTTCCACAAGGTATCTCCTTGCTTAACCTTGTGCTGATACATTGTTGACGATTGTGTTTCCATTGCAACAGGGTCTGTCGGAATTTTGATTTTCTCGCCGATGCTCAGCTGATTAGGATCAGCCAATTGGGGATTGGCAGCAATCACTTTCTCCAGCGTCACATTATACTTCTGTGCCAGCAAGTACAAAGTGTCACCTTTTTTGACGATGTGTATTTTCACAGGCCACAAACCTCCTAGCTTTCGTTCGGGCGGGATAAACGCCCGGCTTCTGTTATTACATCCTATGCACCTCCCGGGCGAATGACCCCATACAAACAAAAAAATCCTTTCAACCAAACACTCTTGTGAGCATTCAGTCAAAAGGATTCACTGTTATTTTAGTTTTGCCATACTTTATAGCCATCCTGATCCACGATCTTCCGGAACTCGGCCAGCAGCTCCAAAGTCACTGGACCAGCAGCGCCGGAACCGATCGTACGTCCATCTACTTCATAAGCTGCAATCACTTCCGCTGCGGTTCCGGTGAAAAAGACCTCATCCGCTACGTATACATCATGCAATGTAAAAGGCTGCTCTTTGAGCGTATATCCAAGCTTGGCGCACAAATCGATGATCGCATTACGGGTAATCCCCTCAAGTGCCCCCAAATAACAAGGCGGTGTATAGAGCACTCCGTTTTTGACAATGAAAATGTTGTCCGCGGAACCCTCTGTCACATAACCCTGGGAATTGAGCATAATAGCCTCACCCACACCAGCATAGTTCGATTGGATCTTCACCAGAATATTGTTGAGATAGTTCAACGATTTAATTTTCGGATTCAAGGCATCCGGGATGTTGCGGCGCTGGGAGACAGAAATTGTCTTCAGGCCGGTCAAATATGCTTCCTCCGGGTAAATAGCGAGCTGCTCCACAATAATGATGACACTTGCCTTCGCACACCGAAGAGGATCGAGGCCTAAATTCCCAACCCCACGAGACACAATCAGACGGATATATCCGTTGCGCATTTCGTTAAGGCGGATCGTTTCAGCCATCGCTTCCAGCATTTCATCCTGAGACAACGGAATGGTCAACTGAATGGATTTTGCAGAGTCATACAGACGATTCAAGTGCTCTTTACATTTGAAAATATTTCCGTTATAAATACGAATTCCTTCAAATATACCGTCTCCGTACAAGAAGCCATGATCGTACACGGAGACCTTTGCATTTTCCTTCGTTACATGCTGCCCATCCAGATAAATCCATTGTTCTGCCATTATTATGACACCTCCGATTATTGTTCCTTTACAATAGGTTCGATTGCTGCTTCAACATACTTGTAGCTTGGATAAGAGCCGAGAATGCGCACATGACACCCTAAAGCCTCAATCTCTGCAAAGGCTGCCGGAAGCAGGACGGAATGCAGAGATTCTAAAATTTCAATATAAAAATAATAATTCCCTAATTGCTTTTTGGTTGGACGCGACTCGATGCGGGACAGATTCAACCTGCGCCACGCAAACGCGGATAACACCTGATGCAGTGCTCCTGGAAAATCCCGTGGCAGTGTGACCAGAATACTGGTCCGCTCACCATCAGGGATACGCGGGAGATGGATAGGTTGATGGCCAATCAGGACAAAACGGGTAAAGTTGTTGTCGTGATCTGTCACCTTGCTGGCCAAAATATCCAGTCCGTGATTGAAGGCGGCAAGTCTGGTCCCAAGTGCGGTCCAGCCTTTGTCAGGATTGTGCTTAACAATTTCGACAGCTTCCGCCGTACTTCCTGCACTCTCCAAATCAGCTTGAGGAGTAGAGGCCTGTATGAACTCTTTACACTGGGGAAGTGCTACGGGATGAGATATCATTTTGACCACTCTGCTCAAATCCAGCTCGCCCCGGTCATTGATAAATTCACTGCGATGTCCAATAAGATTTTGAATGGAAGGATATACCCATTCCGCCTGCATCTGAATATCTACTTCATGTACAAGCCAATCCATGTGCAAACTTACAGAGCCATCAATCGTATTCTCAATAGGAATGACGCTAAAGTCTGCTTTCCCCTTGTCTACTGCCTGAAACACGTCTGATATATGCTTGAAAAACAGGAATTCACAGGGCATGTCTCCCAGCAAATACTTAATTGCCTCATGAGAAACGGTCCCCTCTGGAAGAAGTGCTATTCGTTTCATTTCACAAGCTCCCCTTTAATCATATCCACAAAAGGAATTGTATCCCCTTCCGTATATACTTTAACGCCTTCACTCTCTGGGTGCAATTTTAAAACAGAGGCCTGGATATCCTGCTTACTCATCGTCTCCGTTAAATACCGTTCCAACTCCGCTTTCCGATTTTCCCGGCGATCACTCAACGCGAGTAGTGTCGGTCCAGCCCCGCTGAGTGCCACGCCCAGAGCACCATGATGGTGCGCATTCTCAAGGATTTCCGTCATACCCGGCACAAGCTCCGCACGGTAAGGCTGATGAAGCCGATCACGCATCGCTTCAGCGATCAACTCTGTTCGGCCCGATGCCAGAGCTGCCACAAGCATTGAAGCATGACTAACATTGTATACGGCATCCTTCAAGGATACCTGGGCAGGCAGCACTTCTCTGGCCTTGGACGTGGATAGCTGAAACTCTGGAATGACTACGATAGCCTCCAGATTGGCATCCGGCTCAATCCGTATGTGCTTGGCATGATCGCCATCCCACACGGCAGTAATAATACCGCCAAACAGGGAGGCTCCAACATTGTCCGGATGCTTTTCAATGGCAGTTGCCATGTCAAACAGCTTGGAGGCTGGCAAAGGTGAGCCGATCATCGTGTTGGCAGCCACTAGAGCGCCTACAATGGCAGAGGCACTGCTGCCCAAACCACGGGTAAGCGGAATATCCGAGTACATCGATATATCCAGTTCAGGAACAGATACACCAGCTTCCTGAAAAACCATTTGCGCTACCTTGTAAATCAAATTTGTTTTATCTTGGGGAACCCCATTCATTTCATCTCCGTACAGATGGAAAGCTGTCTGTTCGGCCTCTTTCAATTCAATCCAAGCATATAAGGACAACGCCATGCCCAATGTATCAAAACCGGGTCCCAGGTTGGCGGTACTCGCAGGCACACGCACCCTGGCTGTTTTCAAAACGGTCATACAGACAATTCCTCCTGCTTTTATGGACTATCCTTCTACCCGATATACACTCTTGATGCGACGAATCACGTCCAAAGTTTCAAAATGCTCCAATACCTTTTTCATACTCGCTTTGCTGGCCAAATGCGTTACAATAATAATTTCCGCATCGGGATTAGCCTCATTCGGCTGCTGTACAACAGATGCCAAACTGACGTCGAATTCAGCAAATACCTGCGTAATCCGCGCCAATACCCCGGCTTTATCAGCCACATGCAGCAGCACAAAGTTTTTGAAATATACGTCTTTGTCATTGCTGATTTTTTTGGGTTTGTAAGGCACGATTGCTTTAAGCCCGTTCACACCGAGCTTGAGATTTTTCACAACAGCTACCAGATCAGCCACAACTGAAGTAGCCGTCGGCAATTCACCTGCGCCCGCACCATAAAACATCGTTTCACCCACTGCTTCACCATGCACATACACCGCGTTAAATACCCCGTTCACCGAAGCCAATGGATGCTGCTTGCGTACCATAGTCGGCTGAACGTTGATCGTAAACTCATCACCCTGACGTTCCGCAATACCAAGCAATTTCATTTCATAGCCCAGCTTTTTGGCAAAAACGATGTCCTCACTGGTCACCTTCGAAATCCCACTGACACTGACATCCTTGAGTTCTACATTAGAACGGAAACCAAGCGTGCCGAGAATCGCCATTTTACGAGCGGCGTCCAGCCCCTCTACATCCGAGGTTGGATCGGCTTCAGCGTATCCAAGCTCCTGTGCTTCCTTCAGAACCTCCTCGTACGAAGCTCCCTCCTGGCTCATTTTAGTTAAAATGAAATTTGTCGTACCATTCACAATACCCATAATACGGGTGATACGGTCAGAGGAGAAACCTTCAATCAAGGTACGAATAATCGGAATCCCGCCCGCTACGCTGGCTTCATAAAAAATATCACACTGCTTTTGCTGCGCCTTAGCTAATACCTCAGAGCCATGCAGAGCCATTAAGTCCTTATTGGCTGTAACAATGTGCTTGCCACGCTCCAACGCCTCCAGAATGTATCCCTTCGTCTGATCAACCCCGCCCATGACTTCGATAATGACATCAATGCCAGGATCAAGAATGACTTCCCATGGGTCCTCAGTAAGCTTGGCGGTATCCACTTCAATGGAGCGATATTTGTCTATATTTTTTACAGCTATTTTCTCAATAATGATAGGTGAACCAACTTGTCTGCTTAAATCTTCCTGATTCCCTTCTACGATTCGAACAACTCCCGTTCCTACCGTGCCTAAACCTAGCAATCCTACTTTGACCGGTTTCATCCATTCCCCTCCTGCTAACTTTTATCTAATGGGCGGTATAGCCCTAGCTCTGTCCAATCAGGCGAACGCGTTTGACGCCAGAGATGCTCTCAAGGCCTTCAAGCAGAACACCCAGTTCTTCACTGAGTCTGGACATTTCCACCGAGATGACAACGTTGGCTCTGCCTTGCAGCGGAATACTCTGTTGGATGGTCAGTACATTGCCTCCGTAATCTGCCACCCTGCCAAGCACCCTGGACAGCATGCCGGATTGATGTTCCAAATCAATAGAAATATTGACAATTCGCTCACGCTCCAGCTGGTTAACCAAGTGGATGCCATCTTTATATTTATAAAAGGCGCTCCGGCTTAGCCCTACTTGTTCCACGGCCTCATGCACGGTTTTAACATCTCCTGAAGCCAGCAGCAGCTTAACCTGTATTGTCTTCACAATCGCTTCAGGCAAAATATCTTCCCGTACCAAGTAATAGCGCTCTTTCACGAACGTCCTCTCCTCAAAGACTTATGTTTTTGTATAGAGGACATTATATCGGAACTCCTGAAAATCAGCAAGCTAACTATACAAAAAACGGCTACTGTCATCTAAAGGGATGATCCCCAATAGTACAGTAGCCGTCATTTCAGGCTATAAATTATTTTTAGTAGTAGCTGCTGCCTTCCACAAATTCGAACTCGAAATCGGCAATGCGTACAGATGTACCATCGGTGGCACCGCGCTTACGCAGCTCGGCATCCACACCCATGTGCCGCATCGTTCTTGCCAATTTCAAAATGGCATCATGCGAATTCAGCTGCATGCGTTTCATCATACGCTCAATTTTAGGGCTGTGTACGACGAAGGTTTCGTTTTCACGTACAATCGTAAAGCCTTCGTCTTCTGTCGTATTTAGCTTGAACACCTTGCGCTCATTCACGTCTGCTACTTCCTCAACGACCGGCTCGTCCGGTATTTGATCCAGCAAATCAGCAGCCCGGTAGAGCAATTCTTTAACACCTTGGCGTGTCAGCGAGGAAATGGGCATAATCTCCAGGTCCGGACGAACTGCAGCGACTTGCTCTTTGAATTGCGCCAGTTTTTCATCCGCTTCCGGCATATCCATTTTATTCGCCGCTACAATTTGTGGACGCTCCGCCAAGCCTGCATTATATTGCTTCAATTCGTCGTTAATTTTAGTCCAATCCTCAAATGGATCGCGTCCCTCGGAGCCTGCCATATCCACGACATGGATAATAATGCGCGTCCGCTCAATATGCCGCAAAAATTCATGCCCAAGCCCAACACCTTCATGAGCTCCTTCAATCAATCCAGGCAGATCAGCCATTACAAAGTTACGATGGTCACCCACATCCACGACGCCCAAATTCGGGGTAATCGTTGTAAAATGATAGGCGCCAATCTTCGGTTTTGCAGAGGACACAACTGACAGCAAAGTAGATTTCCCTACGCTTGGGAAACCAACCAGGCCTACGTCAGCCATCACTTTCAGCTCAAGGGTAATATAACGCTCTTGTCCCTCTTCACCGTTCTCAGCCAGTTCAGGCGCCGGATTACTAGGCGAAGCAAAACGGATATTCCCGCGTCCTCCGCGTCCACCTTTGGCTACGATTACCTGTTGTCCATGGCGTGTCATATCTGCCAGCACTTCACCCGTATCATCATCTGTGATGACCGTTCCTGGTGGTATGCGTACAATCATGTGCTCCGCATTAGCTCCGTGTTGAGATTTGTTGCGGCCCTTTACACCGCGCTGGGCTTTAAAATGCCGTTGGTACCGAAAATCCATCAAGGTACGCAGCCCTTCATCTACACGGAAAATCACATCTCCACCGTTTCCCCCGTCGCCACCAGCCGGGCCGCCTTCAGGAACGTATTTTTCACGGCGAAACGCAATCAAGCCGTCTCCACCGTCACCGCCTTTAACAAAAATCTTCGCTTTATCTACAAACATGGTTACACCTTCCTTATGTCTGGCACTCCATCCGAATCTGAAGCATATCGCCTGTAGGGAGCTTCTCTGTTCGAATGCGTTCACTTCCGTGCACGGATCTGATCTGCTTTAATAAATTCGAATCATCAGGCATTCCACTTCCTTCGAAGCGGACAATAACATCATTGTGATCCATACCGAAAAAGAGTGTCAATCTGCGCACTTCTCCCCAAGACGACCGGTCGCCGCCGTATTGATATGCACGCACCGTTTCTATGACAATCGAGGCAAGCGACTCGCCGTCTTCGGGAGACATGACAGTGTCCAACCTTAACTGCTCCTCAACCTGCACTGACAACTGTAAATTCCCGGCGTTCACACGAAAGGATTGCAAATAAAATACCAGTGAAGGAACACCCAGCTTGGATATTTTACTGTCTTCGGCCACGCGCTCTTTTATTGTTTCCACATAAGCAGCTGATTTATCATGCTTATTCATACGAATATAGCCATAAAGCACCTGTAGGTCATTCATCCAGTCATGCCGATGATGGTTTAGCGTTGCGATAGCTGTACGCTCCAACGAGCGCAAAATAGCTTTTTGCTCATTCTCAGCCAGTCTATGTATGTACCACATGCCAAAGCAAGCAGCAGCAACAGACCACACAGCTAATATGATAATCGTTAAACCTTCAGGATAGAGCAGTGAAAAAACCAAAGGAATCAGAATAGAACCCAACGCCAAATAAGGCGCTCTTATCCGCTGGAACATGGCTTCTCTCCGTTCTGCCATAATTAAATGGATTTTTGAATAACCCTTAGTCCAGTATAGCACAGACTAACTTTCCAGTTCATTACCATCATACAAAAAAGCCTCCGACAAAAGTGCCGGAGGCTTTTCAGCGTATCTAAGCCGCTATTAAGCTTCTACAGTAGCCGCTACTGGAGCAGCGTCAATCGGGTAGATGCTCACCTTTTTACGATCACGGCCCCAACGTTCAAACTTCACAACGCCGTCCACTTTCGCGAACAGAGTGTCGTCCTTACCGATGCCCACGTTCGCACCAGGGTGAATTTTCGTTCCGCGTTGACGAACCAGGATGCTACCGCCGGTTACTGTTTGACCGTCAGCACGTTTCACGCCAAGACGTTTCGATCTGCTGTCACGTCCGTTTTTCGTGGAACCTACACCTTTTTTCGATGCGAATAGTTGAAGATCCAATGTCAATTTCAACATGATGTCTACCTCCTTCTTCATTTATTTTCTATTTGAATATACTTCCCATATGATTCAGCAATACTGGTCAGCATAATCACCATGGACTCCAACAGCAGTTGAACCTGTGCGTTTGTTACATGATGACTATCAGGAGAAAGATACGCGCTCAAAAAGCCGTTCTTCATTTCTGTGTCCATCTCAACGTTCGTAAGAGCTTCGATCGAATTGACAGTTCCTACAGTTACCGCTGAAACACCCGCACATACGATATCCTCGCCAGACTTGGCGTAATTCGCATGTCCTTTAATAGAAAATCCCTGTATGCTGCCATCTTCCAGTCGTGTAATGCGCACGATAATCACTTATCGCACCCTCTTACGCTTGGATTTTTTCAATCGTCACTTTCGTGTACGGTTGACGATGACCTTGCTTCACATGGTAGTTCTTTTTAGGTTTGTATTTGTATACAATGACCTTTTGCCCTTTACCATGCTTCTCAACTTTAGCTGTTACAGAAGCTCCGGAAAGAAGCGGTGTACCTGCTGTCAAGCCATTGTCGCCAGACACTGCCAGAACACGGTCGAACGTTACAGTTTCACCATCGTTCGCTTCCAACTTCTCGATGAACAATACGTCGCCCTCTTGAACTTTGTATTGTTTACCACCTGTTTCAATAATTGCGTACATTTGCTTGCACCTCCTTATTTCTCAGACTCGCCTAATAGCAGGTGGCAGCTTCCCTAAAGATACTGCGCTTCAATACCTGATCGGAGCGGTTACAGCATGTGCAGCAAAACTTACGCATCACACATACCAAGCGATTATAGCACAGGCTGCATCGACATTCAACCTCTAGTCTTGAAATGATGTTGATTTTCAGTTTGCTTTACATGAGCGTCTTTTCCTGACGCGCCTTTTTACGAGTCATTTCCAGAAGACCTAGCCGCGTCCATCCCACAACATATGATTTGGTCCGATCCTTCTTCAGCTTGGCTTCCAGAACAGAGGATACTTCCCGGCGGTTCTCCTCTTTTTCCATGTCAATAAAATCAATGATAATAATCCCGCCAATATCGCGTACACGCACCAGTCGGGCAATTTCCTCTGCTGCTTCGATGTTAGTCCGGGTCACTGTCTCTTCCAGATTACTGCCGCCCGTAAACTTTCCGGTATTCACATCAATAACGGTCAATGCTTCTGTATGATCAATAACAATGTATCCGCCGCCCTGAAGCCATATCTTTCGTGCAAAATCGTGTTCTAGCTGCTCATTGATACCATAGGCATTGAATATCGTGTCCTCTGCATTATGGAATAGGCGCACACGCGCTTTCCCCGGACTAATCTGTTGCAGCATGATTTCCGCTTCCTTCGCTTGCTCCTCGCTGTCAATGACCAGTTCATCCTGTTCCGGTGTAAACACATCCCGAATCAAACGCTGAACGATGCTTAAATCGCGGTGTAATTCACATGGAGCCGAGTGTTCACCAGCTTTACGCTGAATGACCGCCCACTGCTGACGCAGCTGGTTTAGATCATTTTCAATCGCCTCTATCCCCATTTCCTCAGAAACGGTACGAATAATGATCCCTTCCTCGTCCGTGCGCAGCTGCTCTCCCATTGCCTTCAAACGGGCACGCTCTCCTTCACGCTCGATCTTCTTGGATACAGCTACATAATCGGCGCGGGGCATGTATACGATCCAGCGGCCCGGCAGTGAGAAATGAGTCGTCACTCTGGCTCCCTTGCCGCCAACTGCCTCTTTTAATACCTGCACTACAATTTCCTGACCCACCTTTAACAGTTCCGAAATAGAAGGCTTTACCTGCGGCTGCTTGTCCAAATGAGCGTGAAGTACATCATCCACATATAAAAAAGCATTCTTTCGTTGGCCAATGTCAACAAAGGCGGCTTGCATACCTGGCAGCACATTGACTACTCTCGCTTTAAAAAAGGAACCTAAAATCCCCCGTTTTCGCGGCAGCTCAGCAGCATATTCAACTAATCGTCCCTCTTCCAACAGCGCCATTTGGGTCATCTGCTGCTGGCATTGCACAATCATTTGCTTCATGGTTTTTCAACCTCTCTGGATACAGCCTCTTCCTCAGCTTAAAAAATAATTTATTTGGGCTTGGACTCCCCGCCATCCGGCGGACGTGCCGCAAAATAAGAGCGGATCAGACGTTGCTCCGTCAATACAGCGACAACTCGTCCCTGTTCATTCATGACGTAGACCATATGATACCGGTCTCTTCTAAAAAGACGCAAAACAGGCTCCAAATGTTTCATAGGCAAGGATACAATGGGCAAGGCTATGCTTCCCTTCGCTGCTTGACGGTAAAAGAGCTCGTCCCTGCCCAGCAAAAAACGTATAAAACGATAAGGAATATTACGATAATCCACAATATTAGAATAAAGCAAAAAAATCCCTATTGCCAGCATATTTAAATGCACAGATCCATTTTTTTCTAACAGCGGCAAAATTCCATAGATACAAAATAGCAGGCTCGTTACGATGCTGGCTCGAAAAGTCCACACTAATGTACGGTGATAGGCAAAGGACAAGCTGATCAACGCCTGCAGCACTTTCCCGCCATCCAGCGGTAAAATCGGCAACAAGTTGAACAATGCAATAACTGCATTTCCCTGAATAACATAATCAACATAAACATGCTCTACCCCGCTCATATTTCTGAGCCCTAAAAGGATGATGATCATGATTCCATTTTGCAGAGGTCCAGCCAACGCGATGACGATCTCCTTCCACGCATTGAGCCTCCCCTGATCCTCGATTACCGCTACTCCTCCAAAGGGCAGCATCTGTATGGAAAGCACTCGCGCGCCCAACAACGAAGCGGCTGTCGCATGGCCCAGTTCATGAATAAACACCAGCGCAAACAAGGTCATGATCTCAACAAAATGTCCAGTCAGCACAGAGGTCAGCATGACCAGCACAAAAAGCGGATGCAGTGATAAGGTCACACCCCGGACATTAATCAAGAGCTACCACTTCCGCCGGGTCAATGAATTGATCCCCCCTCTGCACTGCAAAAAACAGAGTCACCGCCTCATTACCTCTACGACTTGCTGGCAGGACACCCATTTCGTCTCCCTCCTGAACCCAGTCGTTTACCTTTAGGGTAGAACGGGAAAGCCGGCCATATGTTGCTGTAATACCGCCAGTGTGGCGAACGGTAATTGTAATTCCACTTTGGGGATGCTTCAAGATGTCCAATACACGTCCTGCATCTATACTTTTAACAGCGATTGCCCCGTTGCCAGTAACATTCGGCGTAATTTCCACTCCTTTGAGGCTAAGAGCAAACGGCTGTGTTATAGCGCCTTCGAGTGGGGGAGAGGCCTTCCGGTACGCGTCCACTTTGTGTGTTTCAGCCTCCTCTCCAAAAATCGGTAAAAAGGAAGGAGCCCCGTCAAAATAAGTTTCATACCACTGTCTGGCTGCTGCAAAATCCATATCCTTATTCAAGGAATCCGCGATAAACATTCTCAAATTGACGGCGGAGGGAATATCCCAGCGAAACAATCCCCACACCATCCCAAATAACACAGCTGCCATGACTGATCTCCGCCAAAAAGAGGTCCAAAAAGACGGACTACGATTCTCTCCAAAAGATTGACGCCAGCGTTGCTGTTCATTTTTCCACTCGGTTTCCGGGTCTCTGGGCTGGTTTGCACTGATTACGGGCATTGAATTCATTTCTCTATATCCGTGCCTGTCCTGGTATACACCGGAGGAATAGATTTCGGATTGTCTTCCCGCGATTAGCTGCTGTATACGTTCTTCTCTGCGCTGCTTGATTCCGGAATTTTGATTCATCCTGTTCAGCCCCCTCAGCGAGGTATGTTTGATACATCTTATGAGGACGGGCTTCAACTTATGTTGTCTGGTTCAGGATTACGCCCCTGAAAAATCAAAAAAACCGGCGCGAATACACCGGATCTATTGATATTCAGGATGGCAAGACAAACCAAAAACACTTAAATAAGATATCACTTATTTAAGTGTTCAAGTTACTTTATTCATCCGCCCACACCAAAAAATTTTTTAAAGCGTGTCATCATGCTTTTCTTCTGGTCTATCTGCATAAGAGGCACCGTATCGCCCAAAATCCGTCTCGCAATGTTGCGGTAGGCAATCGCCGCTTGTGAATCCGGGTTCATGACAGTAGGTTCTCCTGTGTTGGCGGATTTGATTACCATTTCATCGTCAGGCACAATTCCGACGAGATCAATGCTAAGCACTTGTAAAATTCCATCAATGTCCAACATATCCCCGGACTTAACCATGCTGTTACGAATGCGGTTAACCACCAGCTTGGGTGAAGTCACATGTGAGCTTTCAAGTAAGCCAATTACCCGGTCAGCATCGCGTACAGCCGCATTTTCCGGGGTGGTTACGACAATAGCCTGATCCGCTCCGGCAATGGCATTTTTGAAGCCTTGCTCAATCCCCGCAGGACAGTCGATCAATATATATTCAAAATCCTTTTTGAGTTCCAAAATAATATCCTTAACCTGATCAGGCGTAACCGCACTCTTGTCTTTAGTTTGAGCCGCAGGCAGCATATAAAGCTCCTCAAAGCGCTTATCCTTGACCAGAGCCTGGTTTAAACGGCAGCGGCTTTCAGCTACATCCACCAGATCATAAATAATCCGGTTTTCCAGACCCATTACAACATCCAGATTGCGCAAACCGATATCGGTATCCACCAGGCACACCTTTTTGCCGAGCAATGCAAGTGCTGTTCCTATATTGGCTGATGTCGTCGTTTTACCGACGCCGCCTTTTCCTGAAGTGACGACGATAGCCTCTCCCATGTGCTACACCCCTTTGAACACGTTAAAATCGCGGCCCAGACGCACGATATTGCTTATTTTATCTATTTGCATAGCGCCATCCTTGAGATACGCAAACTCCATGCCCGATTCGCGTGTCTCCCATTCGTCTGGCGGACGGCTGATCATTTCGGAAATTCGCAGTTGTGTCGGTGCAAAATAGGAGGCTGCGATAATCGCTTCGCTGTTCCCCTCCATTCCTGCATGCGCCATCCCCCGCAGTGCTCCTAGGACAAAGATATCACCTGTACAGGTTATAATCCCTCCTGGGTTTACATCTCCCAAAAAAAGCAGATCCCCGTTATGATGAAGCACTTGACCCGACCGGATAATCCCTGTCACCGTGAGAATCGGTGACTTACCCTGCACTTCCGCAGGCAGCCCGGGTGATTCTATAGATCGTATGAGCAGATTCCCCTTCTGCTTCAAAATCTCCAGAATACTTTCCTTCTGTTCCTCTGTCACTTCCCGGCTTCCCAGCTTAATATCCACATGAATGATCGGGCCTGTTAAAATATTTTGATGACTGTGCTCCAGCTTAAAACGCAGCTCACCTAGCAAATCCTCAAACTCACATTGATCGTCCAGCAGGAATACCAGGCCGTCTTTGATGCCTTTAATCGTGACATGATTCGATTTCACTGCCATTAGCCTGTCCCTCCTATTTCAATCATTTCGTCCCCGGGTCGTCAAATCCCTGCTACCCCGGACAAAATGTGTGAAAAAAGACCTAGGAAGCCTCTTCTTTTTTCACACGGGTACCCAAACGCTGCAATTGCTTGCGAACGGGGACATAAATAATGAGGGCAAACAGAAAATGAATAAATAAATCAGGAATCATATATTGGGCCAGTGCCCAGTCGAATGTTTGATGGTTCAACTGGAACAGCTGATCAATGGCAAAGAGCATGGAGTCCAGCAAAAAGCTTCCAATCAGCACAACTGCCATCATAATGGGCATCGGTGCACGTCTGGCTGTAAAAACAAGCCCCAGCAAGTATGCTGACAACCCCATAGCAAAAGAGTAGGGCCCAATAATAAACCCGTAATAAACTACGTCATGAATAAGTCCGAACGTAATCCCCAGCACCAATGCTACATGACGACTGTAATACACAGACACAAACAGGATTACGACGTACACGAAATTAGGAACCATTCTTGGATGCCAGCTATCGGGAAGAAGCCAAGGAAGAATCGTTCCTTCGGCTATAAACAGCACGAACAGCAGCAATATTAAGACCTGACCGCGCATCTTCATTATTCCGGTACCTCAGGCGTGTACAAAACAAACAGCTCCTTCCAATCCACAAAGCTGGCTGCCGGTTTAATAATCGCTGTCCTTGTTTGGCCGAACTCCCCGACCTGAATTTTTTCGACAGTACCGATCAACAGGTTTTTCCGGAATTTCCCGCCTCCGCCTGACGTAATAATCTGATCGCCTTTGGCAATAGGATCATTTTCGGAAATTTTTGTCATTTGGAACGTGTTGGTAACTGGATCGTAGCTTTCTACCATGCCAAATGTTTGTTCTTTCCCCAGTGCAGTAGCCGCAATTGCATACGAATTCGGATTTTTAGGGTCCAAAGTAGTCAGCAGCGTCACTGTGGAGGTGAAATTTGCAGTTCTGCTAATGACTCCTACAAAGCCTTCCAGTGATCTTACTTCCTGACCGACTCGCGCTCCGTCCTTCGCTCCAATATCGATCACAAGTGTTTTGGAATCATTGCTTACGCTATTAACCTGGGCGATACGCCAATCGTAGTTGTTTTTTGCTTTTTGTTGCTGAGTAAACTGCAATTCGTTCTGCAATCTGGCATTCGTTTCTTTATAATTGCGAGTTTGAATTTGCTCTGTGGTTAGCTGTGCCACCGCAATTTTCAAGCGTTCGTTTTCTTTATAAATGCTCCGCATATTTCCGATATCTTCAAAGAAGCCCGCTATTGCAGAAGCGGGCCTGTAAAAGATACCTTGCACAAAGCCAATTGAATCTCTGGCGAACTTCTCAGGCCAGGTTAAGGAACTTCTCTGTCCAAGTGTAATCCCCATAAGGGCAATAAACAGAACGATTCCGATCAATAGAACAAATAGTCTTTTATTGCCAAACAGCTTAAACAGTTCCTACACCCCCGATTCAACGTTTGGAACGGACGGCAGAACTGCTCCGCGATTTGAACAAATGAATGTTTTCCAGCGCTCTGCCTGTACCGATCGCCACACAGTCCAGAGGATTCTCCGCTACGATCACCGGCATTCCGGTTTCAGCCGCGAGCAGCTTGTCCAGATTACGTAAAAGTGCTCCACCGCCAGTCAGAACAATTCCTCGGTCCATGATGTCCGCCGCTAACTCGGGAGGACATTTCTCCAGTGTTACCTTGACAGCGTCCACAATCGCATTCACCGTATCCGACAAGGCTTCACTTATTTCATCAGATGTAATCGTTATTGTCTTCGGCAAACCTGTCACCAGGTCGCGACCGCGGATTTCAGATGTCTCCACCAGTTCCAATGGCATAGCGGAACCAACTTCCATTTTCAACTGCTCTGCAGTCCGCTCGCCAATCATCAGGTTATATTGACGCTTCACGTACTGAATGATGGACTCATCCATCTCGTCACCAGCCACACGCACGGAACGGCTCGTTACAATTCCGCCCAGGGAGATGACTGCAACCTCGGTTGTACCTCCACCAATATCGACAACCATGCTGCCTGTAGGCTCCCATACAGGAAGATCAGCGCCAATTGCAGCTGCAAACGGCTCTTCAATGGTATAAGCCTCGCGCGCGCCTGCCTGCTTCGTTGCATCCTCAACTGCACGCTGCTCCACTGCAGTAATGCCTGAAGGCACGCACACCATCACATTCGGATGACGCGGGAACAAAGAGCGTTGGGCTTGTGCCTGACGGATAAAATATTTGATCATTGTTGCTGTCGTATCAAAATCAGCAATGACGCCATCCTTCATCGGACGAATCGCACGAATATTGCCCGGTGTGCGGCCGATCATTTTTTTCGCGGATTCACCCACAGCTTCAATCGTTTTTGTATCTGTACGCAACGCGACTACAGACGGTTCACGAACAACAATACCTTTTCCTCTTACGTATACCAGCGTATTTGCCGTCCCCAAGTCAATTCCCAAATCTTTTGTAAAGCCACCTAGCATGATGTAATCTCCTTTTCTCTTCCCTGAAATCTGTTATCCATGTATAAACGGTTTATTCAGGCCGGCTTAGCCGGTCGTATTTTAAATGTTTGATTTAAATATTAAATATTATATTATATCAGACCTTGTTCCTTCAAACTTACAAAGGTCCCGTCCCCAATCACAATATGATCAAGGACGTCGATACCTACGATTCTGCCCGCCTCCATCAGGCGACGGGTCAATTGAACATCCTCCGGGCTTGGCTTCGGATCACCACTCGGATGGTTATGGGCACAAATAATCGAAGCACTGCTGCATTTGATCGCCGCCCGAAACACTTCACGAGGATGCACGATGGCTGAATTCAGACTGCCCATCGAAAGTGTTTCCTGGGCAATAACATGATTTTTAGTATTTAGGAACAGGCATACAAAATGCTCTTTCTGCAAATAACGAAGCTGTTCAAACAGCAGATCTGCCACATCTCGCGGGCAACTGATCACGGGGGTCTCCAAATGGCGGGACAACGCTAATCTGCGCCCCAGTTCGATACCCGCTTTTAACTGTATCGCTTTGGCATTTCCAATGCCTTTAATCTGGGTCAGCTCGCTCAGACTCATATCCACCAATTGGCGCAAGCTCCCCGCCTGCTGCAAAATACGTTGCGCTAAAAGCACCGACGATTCATTTTGTGTTCCTGTACGCAGTAATATTGCCAGCAACTCCGCGTTGCTCAAGGCTTCTGCCCCATATGTTATCATGCGCTCTCTTGGTCGTTCTTCATGGGGGAGGTCGCGAAGCATCGGTATTGGCGACTCCAACATATGTTCATCCCCTTTAAGGACGCAGCACATTCACTCCAAAATCGGACAGCATATCCGACAGCAGGGAAAGCGGCAATCCTACGACGTTAAAATAACAACCCTGAATCGATTCCACCAGCATGGCACCCATCCCCTGTATGCCATACGCTCCTGCTTTGTCAGACGGCTCGCCTGTATTCACATAAGCCACAATTTGCTCATGGCTCAAAGGCTTCATCATAACCTCCGTTTGGCGATGTCTGACAAGCTTTTGACCGGTTACAGCATGTATACAGGCCACCCCTGTATACACACGGTGTGTTCTTCCCTGCAAGGCCGTCAGCATACGAACCGCGTCCGCATGATCTACAGGTTTGCCCAGTACCACACCATCCAGCACGACAATGGTATCACTGCCAATGACCAGTCCGGCTTCTTCGGACTGGGCGGCAATGTTCGTGACCGCTTCGGCCTTGCGTACCGCAAGGGTCTCCACAATTTGCTGAGGCGTCCAGCTCTCAGGCGTGCTCTCATCCACATGACTTGGCATCACCTCAAAGGGAAGTCTTAAAAATGCGAGCAATTCCTTCCTTCTTGGTGAAGTCGATGCCAGAATAATGCGGGGCGTAATTTTCCCGTCCATAAGGGAGGCTCCTTTTCATCAATTAGAGCCTGCGATACAGCCAGAACGCGGCGATAATGCCGATCAGACTAAGCAGGCTCATTTCAAAATTTAACGTTATGTTGTAACTGATAATATCCAGATCCGCTCTCGGCGACCAGGATATCATAGTGGGGTGGGTCAGAAAGGAAAGGACTTTGAACGATTGAAGAGCTTTGGCAATCCATGCACCCAAAAGCCAACCGAGCAACAAAAACAATATAAGCATTCCTACATTTTTTTTCACTCTGATCTTCCCTCGCCATTTTTTGACACCTTCATTATTATACGGTGATTTGTACCGCAATACAAACAGAAATCCGGCATGGGGAACTATTTCCAATTCCTTGGCGAAATATGTGATTAGTCTATTGTTTTATGAACCGGATAAATTCATTCTCACGCAAAACATACGCCATCATGGAGGACTGAATCTCCCAAATGTGCTCCTTGGCTGTATTCTTGTTGTATTCTCCAAGTGCAGAGACCGCACTGTTCATTGCCTTCTCCAACGAAGCCGCAGAAGCAGCCGCTTCCTTCGGGAGACCGGAGGGAAGGACAGCAATACTTTGCGTCCACTGCTGATGCAGATCATTCAGCTCCTTCATTTCGGAGCTGGATACCGCAGTTGAACCGCCTTCTCCGAGCAAAGAAGAGCTAAGTCCACTAAATTTGCCCACTAATGTGCTGCTTAGCTGAAAAAAGGCGGTGAGCTTTTCACCTTCGCCCCCATAAGCGGCTTTTTCCAATCCGGGCAATTGAAGCTCACGAACATACAATTCAACGCCTTGCGTCTTCAATTGGTTGCTGAGCAGCTTGGCCTGCTCCCGGTCTGGCGATATCCCCGCATACACCCGATTCTGGTCTTCGGCATCTCCTCCGGCAGCAATGCCCACCTTCAGCAATTCTTCTTTTGCTTGCAAAGCGCGTTCCGGAGTGCTAAAGACCCCGTACTGCAGCATGTAATAAGTTTGCGGAGGAACTTGAGCCGCTACAACTGCTACAGGGGTAGAATTCTCTTTTACTGATGGTGTAGCTGTACCAACAGATTCATTAAAAACCGGTACGGCCTGCTCTGCCGAGGATTCTGATCCGGGGGCCACTCCTCCTCCGTTAAACAGCAGCAGCATAATATATCCAAACATCCCTCCAGTCACCAATGCACTGGCTACTGACCCGATCAACTTCCATCGGGAAGGGTGGGGCGGACGCTTTCGGTACTCGTAACCGAAATAATAAGTCTCCCTATCTCCCTCTTCTTCCTGACTATCAGGCAAGACATCTGCATCTGACCAGGAAGCCGCCGAATGACCGAAGGGATCGTCCCATCCCCCCTGCGCTCTCAAAGCCGGAGCAAAGCGCCGTCTTGTAATGCGTTTATTCGCGCTTGCAAGTTCATCGGGATTGGATTCTTGTATATGTTCCATATGTTCTGCCGTTTCGCTAATTCGTCGCTTGTTATCCTGCAGGTCATTTACAATCGGCCTGTTTTTATACGGAAGCACCTGTAGCTTTTCCTCCTGGCTTGGCTCTGGCTGTTGGTGATCGAACCTGAATGTCATCTTGGCCTTATTCACGAATGTACTCCCCTCCTTGTCCCATACTTCCTCATAGTCTGTTGTATGTATCACGCTAAGGAAATATGCCTTCAGCAATACAAAAAAAGGTACCCCGAGACACATTCGTGCCCGGAATACCTTGGGTATCGCTACAATCATCGACATAACCTATCTTGGTTGTACTAATTGCGCTTTACGTTAGTGAAGATGGCGTGCTAATGCGTCGGCTGCTTTCCAGATATCTCCTGCCCCCATCGTCAGTACAAGATCACCAGGCTGCAGCCGATCTTTCAACTCCTCGATCACGGCTTCCTTGGTCGGCAAGTAGATCGCATTGGCATTGCTGTTCTGGACAATCAAATCCACAAGCTTGGAGGAATGCACACCTTCAATTTGTTTTTCTCCTGCTGGTGAATAGATGTCGGTAATAATGACTTCATTAGCTTCACTAAACGCGCGGCTGAAGGCATCTAGCAGAAAAAAGGTACGGCTGTAGCGTTGCGGCTGAAACACAGCAATAATACGCTTGCCGGTTGCTTTCGCTGCACTAATCGTAGCCTCAATCTCTGTAGGATGATGCGCATAGTCATCAATAACCAAAATGTCATTGCCTTCACCCAGCACTTGAAAACGGCGCTTGGCTCCGTGAAACTCCAAAATCGAGGCTGCAATTTGCTCGAAAGGAATCCCTGCTTCCAGACATGAAATCACAGTCGCCATCGCATTGTACATATTATGTCTGCCCGGTACGGACAATTCGATGGTTCCGAGTTCTGTTCCCTTACGGCTCATGGTAAAGCTTAATCGACGATCGCCTAATTGAATGTCTGTCGCCATATAATCCGCCTCATGATCCACTCCGTAGGTAATAACCCGGGTTTGAAGCTGAGGAATGATCTCCCGGATGTTCTGATCATCTGCACATACAATAGCTGCACCATCTGGCCGTATTTGACTCAAGAACTGCACATAGGCATTTTTCAAGCGATTAAAGTCTCCACCATAATTCTCCAGATGATCGGCTTCGATGTTGGTTACAATACCTTGCCAAGGATGATATTGCAGGAAAGAGCCATCGCTCTCGTCCGCCTCGGCAACGACAAACTCGCTTTTTCCCGCTTTGGCATTCGTACCTAAATTCGTGATTTCGCCACCAATGATATACGTTGGATCAACATTGCATCTCTCCATAACCAGAGCAATCATCGAAGAGGTTGTCGTTTTACCGTGCGCTCCTGCAACAGCCACTCCCTTGCGTTCGTTAAGCAAACGAGCCAGCATCTGTGAACGGTGCAGCGTTGGAATATTCAATTCTTCTGCTGCCACCCGCTCCACATTGTCACGGGGCAATGCTGTTGAATAGACGACGATATCCGCACCTGCAATATGTTCAGGGGTGTGTCCAATATATATTTTTGCGCCTTTTGCCGCCAATTTCTCTGTCAGCTCTTGTGATGCCACATCTGAGCCGGTTACGGTATATCCCATCTCCAGCATAACCCGAGCAATCGCGCTCATCCCGTAGCCGCCGATACCGATAAAATGAACATGTTCCGAAGTAATCAACAAATTTCACCAACCTTTTTCCGAATCGGTTTGATGCATAAGGGTAGCCCGTACATCCGAAATGAGATACAGCGTACCGGACACCACCCCCAGATCTTCCGCTTCCGTATGTGACTGCAGCAGGGCAAGAGCCTTTTTCCAGTCACCTTCTACAATAATTTCCAAATCCGTTTTGGCATAAGACGGCCGCAGCTTCTCCACGAGATGAGCCAATTCAGCGGCATCCATTTTGCGACGAAAAACAGGCTCGGTCAGGATAAGCGTATCCACTAGTGGCAGTATATGCTGCAAGTATGCTTCATGATGCTTGTTTGACAGCATCCCCATCATTAAAACCAGTTTTCTGTATGAATAAAGCTGGGGAAGACTCTTGGCAAGCGTCTGTGCCCCTTCTGGATTATGAGCCCCATCAATGACAATTCTCGGCGAGGTGCTGACCTGTTCGAGACGTCCGGCCCAGGCAGCCTGTTTAAAGCCCTCCAGCAGTTCGTCATCCTCCAACACAAAGGCCATATACTGACGAAGGACCTCAAGTGCCATCATAGCTCCTGCCGCATTGGCACATTGATGCTCACCTAATAGCGTGATGCCGATTTCCATACTCCGGAAGGGACCAGCGAATGAGAACGTCTGGCCTGTTTCGTCCCCGTTCAGCCGTTCATACGTAAACTGTTCACCTGCCAGATACAAGGCAGATCCCCTTCTTACAGCCATTTCCCGTATAACCCTCATTGCCTCAGGCTGGGAAACGCAGCTTACGACAGGAACACCCGGCTTGATGATTCCAGCCTTTTCTCCTGCAATCTGCTCAAGCGTATCTCCCAGGATATCTGTATGGTCATAGCCTACATTCGTAATAATCGAGACGATAGGATTCACGATATTAGTTACATCCATCCTTCCCCCGAGACCTGTCTCCCATACCACAACATCCGGAAAAGACACTGTCGCATAGTATAGAATAGCCAGCGCTGTCGATACCTCAAACATCGTAGGTGATCCTAATTCACCGGCTGCTATTTCTTTTACCAATGGGTACAAGCGGTTCGCAAGCAAAACCAGCGTCTCATCTGGAATATCGACCCCGTTGAATTGAAACCGATTCGTAAATCGTGTGATGTACGGAGACGTAAAGGTCCCGACATCATAACCGCATTTCATCAGGACAGAGGTCAAAAAGGCACAGGTTGACCCCTTGCCGTTGGTCCCGGCAACATGTACAAATTTCAAATGCCGTTGCGGCTCACCCAGCATGCTCATTAGTTGTTCGATCCGTTCCAGCCCCGGTCTGATTCCAAACGGAATTAATCCGTTAATCCATTCCACTGCTTCATCATAGCTCTGTAAAGGGGCAGCTTCGCTCCCCCTGCTTGTGTCTGACATTCTCTTCACCTTCAGGTCATTTTATAGTGAGTGAAATTATCCCTTGAGTTCTTCAATACGTGCGATAACTTTGGCGCGCTTTTCTGAGTAATCGGCTTGTTTCGCCTTCTCTTCCTCGATGACTTTGGCAGGTGCCTTAGCCACGAAACCTTGATTGGAAAGTTTTTTCTCCACGCGCTCCACTTCACTGTTCAAATGCTGAAGCTCTTTTTCCAGTCTGCTAATTTCCTGGGCAATATCAAGCAATCCGGCCAATGGCAGGTATAGTTCTGCACCGCTGACTACAGATGTCATGGCTTTATCTGGAGCAGAGAATTCCAATCCCGCGTCGAATTCGGACGTATTACAGAATCGGCGTACATATTCCGCATTGCGGTTAATGATATCGAGAACGGCTTGCTCGCCGGGTTTTATGAGCAATTCAACCTTTTTACTCATCGGCACGTTGACCTCAGCGCGGATATTGCGCACAGCGCGAATTATGTTGATCAGTAAATCCATTTCAGCTACCGCATCCTTATCCTCAAAGGCCGGATCATACATAGGCCATGCCGCCAATGTAATTGTTTCGCCTTTATGCGGAAGATGCTGCCATATTTCCTCGGAGATAAACGGCATGAACGGATGAATCATGCGCAGTGTCCGATCCAGTACATATGCCAGTACAGACTGTGTTTTCTTTTTCGCTTCTGCGTTGTCACCATACAAGGAAAGCTTCGCAAACTCAATGTACCAGTCGCACAAATCATCCCAAATAAAGTTATACAGAAGGCGGCCTGTCTCGCCAAATTCATAAGCATCTATTAGACGCGTAATATCTCGTGAAGTTTCGTTCAGACGATGGAGAATCCAACGATCAGCAGTGCTCAGGTCACCGGTAATGTCGATATCCGCTGCGGTAACACCTTCCAGATTCATCAGCGCAAAGCGGGACGCATTCCAGATTTTATTGGCAAAGTTACGGGCTTGCTCTACCCGTTCCCAACGGAAACGAAGGTCTTGTCCCGGCGTACTGCTGGTCGAAATCATATACCGCATGGCGTCTGTACCATATTTGTCGATTACATCGAGCGGGTCCACACCATTGCCGAGGGATTTGGACATTTTTCTACCGTCCGCATCACGCACCAGGCCGTGCATCAGCACGTCTTTGAACGGGATCTCTTCTGTAAACTCCAGTGCGGTAAAAATCATCCGCGACACCCAGAAATAAATAATATCATAGCCTGTAACCAAAACATTGGTCGGATAGTAGCGTTTGAGGTCCTCGGTCTGCTCAGGCCAGCCCAGTGTCGAAAACGGCCACAAACCGGAGCTGAACCATGTATCCAGCACATCCTCATCCTGTTTCAGCTTTCTGCCGGCGTATTCTGGCAGGTTTGTAGGGTCCTCCACCGAAACAATAATTTCTCCGGTTTCTTCGTCATACCAGGCCGGAATACGATGTCCCCACCACAGCTGACGGGAAATACACCAGTCACGCACATTTTCAATCCAGTGCAGATACGTACGCTCAAAGCGGTCGGGCACAAAATTCACACCGTTGCCAGCTTTTTGCGCTTCAATCGCCTTGGCCGCCAAAGGCTTCATCTCTACAAACCATTGTGTAGACAGATAAGGTTCTACAACTACACCTGTACGTTCACTGTGGCCTACCTGATGCACATGCTCTTCAATGCGAACGAGTACGCCCTGTTCCTTCAAATCAGCCACGATTTGCTTGCGGCAATCACTGCGATCAAGGCCCTGATATTTGCCTGCCTCGGCATTCATCGTTCCCGTTTCGTCCATGACCGTAATTTGCGGAAGCTGGTGACGTTGTCCCATTTCAAAATCGTTCGGATCATGAGCCGGTGTAATTTTAACCGCGCCGCTACCGAAATCTTTATCCACATAATCGTCGGCAATAATCGGAATTTCCCGCCCAATAATCGGAAGCACAAGTGTTTTGCCGATCATTTGCTTGTACCGCTCATCCTCCGGATGCACAGCAACAGCTGTATCGCCCAACATGGTTTCAGGACGGGTAGTGGCTACAGTAATAAACCCGCTGCCGTCTTTAAGTGGATATTGGAGATGATACAGATTTCCGTTCACCTCTTTGTATTCCACCTCAATGTCCGACAATGCCGTACGTGCAGCAGGGTCCCAGTTGATAATGCGTTTACCACGATAGATCAAGCCTTTTTTGTACAGTTTTACGAATACTTCACGTACCGCTTTGGACAGTCCTTCATCCAGCGTAAAGCGTTCACGGGAATAGTCGAGAGAAAAACCCATTTTCTCCCATTGATTATGGATGTTATCCAGATAAAGTTCCTTCCATTCCCATACCTTCTCCAAAAACTTCTCACGGCCCAGGTCATAACGTGTCAGACCTTCTTCACGCAGTTTCTGCTCTACCTTGGTTTGCGTAGCAATCCCTGCATGGTCTGCCCCCGGCAGCCACAGGGCGTCGTATCCCTGCATCCGCTTGGCACGGATAATAATATCCTGCAGGGTAAAGTCAAGAGCATGTCCAATGTGCAGCATCCCCGTTACATTTGGTGGTGGAATAACGATTGTAAAAGGCTCTGCTTCCGGATGCTGCCCGGCGCGGAAATAACCTTTCTCCATCCACGTTTTATACCATTTTTGCTCTGCTGATTTCGGATCGTATGTTGTTGGCATTTCCAAGGTTGTCTTGTTGTCTTGTTCTGACATATCAGGATACCTCCATGATTTTTCAATTGGCAAAATAAAAAAGCCCTCCATCCTCAAAGGACGAAAGGCTGTTCTTTCGCGGTACCACCTTTGTTTCACCCCTCGTGTATGTATCCACTGATCCATTACACATTGGTGTGACACTTTATGCAGATAACGGTTGCGGACCGGCCTTATTCTACCGTGAACCTCGTACCTTCCGTCGGAATGCAAATGAGGAACCGTTCAAACAGGCGACTCCCGGGTGACTTCGGCCAGTAGCTTCCTGCGGAACCTCACAGCGCTGCAATTCCACTCTCTGAAGGGCTTGCTGCCTACTCTTCCCGATCTCAGTCTTTTAATAGCTATACCACATCATACATTTCCCAGTGACTGTAGTCAACACCCATTTCTCATTGACTATAGTCAGCACCCGCTGTGTATTTTTTCAGCGACTGGATCAAGGGATATACAATACCTGCCCTTCTTCCACATGATGCTCTGCCAGTCTGTTATACAATTGAAGCTCCCGTGAACTGAGCTGATAGCGATCAGCTATCGTTTCCAGTGTATCCTCACGTTGCACAATACATAAGCGGACCTTGCGGAAAGGCGTTTCATCCTGCGTATGGAAAAAAAGGTTTTTCCACTTGGTATTCTCTCGCTCTTCCTCAGTTTTCTGAACCTCATCCTCGGGCTGCTGCTCCAACTGCTGCTGATATTCCGCTTCCTTCACCGAACGGCTGGATTGGAGCAGTGAGGAGTAGACAACCGGGTCCGGCTCGTCTGCTCCTTCGTCCTTTTTGCTGCTAAGGGCCACGCGCATCTCCGGCTTCTCTTCATGAAAAGTGTCATGGGCTGTATACTGCACCTGTTCTGACGCTTCAGGTCTAAAATCATCGGCCTGGCTCGCTTCCCATTGCGGTTCCTGACAGGCCTCCGGTTCCGCGGAAAGATGGGAGGCAGCCTGCAAGGGATTATGAACCGCATCAGCAGATACAGAAGATACCTTCGGCTCACGTCCTGTCGATGCTTTCTCTTGCTGAAATCCCCATACTTCCGGTGCAGCATGCTCGTGCTTTTTTTCAGAAGGGCTGTTTTCACCCGCTTTACCCGTCCAGGGATCATCCAGTCGATCTGGATCTATTGCTGGCTCGTATGCTTGCTGTGCTGATAACAATTTCTGCTCCGTATGGTCCTGTGACGGCTGTTCCCGGGAAGCAAACTCCTGTTGTACAGGCACTTGGTAGGAAGTTTCAGACTCCGTAATGTGATCAGGCTCAGATTCTGCGGCAGAGTCGACCTCTTCCTGTCGATACTCTCCAGCTGTAGATGGGGATGGAATTGAAGGCTCAGGGGCATGCACCACGGTGAACTCTTCATCCAGCCAAACGGCTGTCTCCTCGGCATGCGAGCTTTCCACTCCGTGCAGTGAAAGAACGCCAGTAATGTTCAGACTGCGCAAAGAGAGCAGGTCCACATCAAAATTTTCAATCTCAACAGAAATATCTTCCAATCGTCCTACCCGGTTCAGTGGAATGGTAATTTCCACAGGAATCAAATGATGAAGCTCGCTCTTCACCTCTTCAGGTGTGCGGTACACGCCCTCCAGCAGCAAATGCCCTCGCAAAGCGGCATGGTCGCCGTGGGTTACAACCTGAATGCGAGGCAGAAGCTCAATTTCCTCCAGCTCAGCAATTCCGGCCGCTTCCTCCGTCAAATGGATGCGTTCATAAATATCAAAACGCAAGCCTTGCGGCTGATCATTCTGTTGTTTATTCAAGGATGGCATCCTCCTTTGGGCAGCCTCCGCACATCCTCTGACTCCTGTCAGGCGCACGGAAACTCCATATTGCAAACCGTTTCTAGGTTCAAGTATATGCGCCAAAATAGAAGGCATGCCATCTTTTATAGCTGTTTGTGCAGCTTTTGCAAATCATCTGGCCAAGCATCCTCCACCGTAATGGTCTCGCCGCTTAACGGGTGACGGAAGGTCAGACGCTCTCCGTGCAGAGCCTGCCTCCCAAAATCGGCAGCACGCCCCCCGTATAATACGTCTCCAAGCAGCGGGTAGCCAGCATGACTAAGATGAACGCGAATCTGATGCGTCCGGCCAGTGTCCAATGTCAGGTATACAAGGCTGATCGCACTTGGACCGCTCCCCCATACCTCACCAAGTTCCACATGGGTAACTGCCTTTTGCCCGGTCTTAGATACACGGCGACGCTGCTTGTGATGCCTGTCCTTGCCAATCGGCCAATCTAATGTCCGCAGCGATGAAGGCACTTTTCCCCGTACCAAAGCTACATAACGACGGCCAATGTTCTTGGCACGCATTTGCTCGTCCAGTTTGAGCAATGCGAATTCATTTTTGGCATACAGCACCGGGCCTGTCGTATCCACATCCAAACGATGTACATGCCGTACTGCTGCATGAATGCCGTGGATCTCATAATAGGAGGCGACCGCATGATCCAGCGTCAGCGGGCCATCCTTTACACCGCCGTCTGGATGTACTGCCATGCCTGCCGGTTTATGTACGACCAGGCAAAAATCATCCTCATACAGTACCTTCAAATCATGCCAACGAGGTGTAACGCCAAGGTCCATGACAGGAAAAAGGGCCAGCCGCAGCCGGTCCCCTGTCCATTCAATCCTTTTTTCGTGCCGCAGCTTGCGCCACAGCTTGTCTGATAGTCCCAAACAGTTCAGCAACCAGTGATCGACAGCATCATCGGTGCGCTTTTCACCAGCTTCCAGTTCCCGTCCCGGTGTGACTTCCAGCCACGGTCCCCTTCTCTTCCAGCTACCTTGCCAGCTCATAGACGTTTGAGCGCACGATAGTTCGCTTCAATGGTAGCGTCAATGTCTTCAACCGTATGCACGCCCGATACGAACATGCCCTCAAATTGAGATGGGGCCACGCTGACTCCCTCATTCACCATTTCGGTAAAATAACGGCGGAAGTGATCCTGATTACTCGTCTTGGCCATATCAAAATTGACGACCTTCTCTTCAGTGAAAAATGGACACACCATCGAACCTACACGGTTGATCGAGATCGGTATGCCCAGCTCACGCGCGTTACGTTCGAATCCGGCCTGAAGCCGTGCCGCCCGTTCTTCCAGCCGATCATATACTTCTGGCGTCAGCAGCTTAAGTGTGGAATAGCCTGCAGCCATAGCCAATGGATTTCCGCTCAGCGTACCCGCTTGATAAATAGGCCCGGATGGGGCGATTTGCTCCAAAATGTCGCGACGTCCGCCGTAAGCACCTACCGGCAGTCCGCCCCCAATGACTTTGCCCAGACACGTAAGATCCGGTGTCACACCAAAGCGTCCTTGGGCAGAGTGAAGCCCCACCCGGAATCCGGTCATCACTTCATCAAAAATCAGCAGACTTCCATATTGCCGGGTTACTTCACGCAACCCTTCCAAAAATCCGGGCTGTGGGGGTACGACTCCCATATTGCCTGCTACCGGCTCGACAATAATTGCGGCAATTTCTTCGCCAAATTTTTCAAAAGCCAGCTTGACCGAAGCCAAATCGTTATAGGGGACGGTGATTGTATGTGTGGCCACAACCTCAGGCACACCCGGGCTGTCGGGCAGACCTAGTGTCGCAACACCAGAGCCCGCTTTAATCAGCAAGCTGTCCGCATGACCGTGATAGGAGCCTTCAAATTTAAGAATTTTGCTGCGTTTCGTAAATCCGCGTGCAAGTCGGATCGCACTCATGGTCGCTTCGGTTCCCGAGCTGACCATACGAACAAGATCCATGGAAGGAACACGTTCACATACGAGCTTGGCCATTTCCGTCTCCGCCAGCGTTGGTGCACCGAAGCTGGTTCCTTTTACAACCGCAACCTGTAAAGCTTTAACCACTTCAGGATGTGCATGGCCCATAATCAGCGGTCCCCATGAACATACATAGTCAATATAAGATTGACCATCGATATCATATACACGTGATCCTTCTCCACGGTCAATATATACTGGCGTTATGCCTACGGATTTAAAAGCTCGAACCGGGCTGTTAACGCCACCCGGAATATATTGTTTTGCCTCATCAAAAGCTGCTTTAGAGCGAGTATCCTTGCGCAATGTTCGCTGATCGCCGTTCATTTTGATCACTCCTGTCTTCTAAAAGGTACAATTATTGCTTCAACCATCTGGCCGCATCCTTGGCGGAATAGGTAATGATCATATCCGCACCCGCACGCTTCATACTTGTCAAAATCTCCAGCACCGTCGCTTTTTCATCAATCCAGCCCTGGAGAGCTGCCGCTTTGACCATCGCATATTCACCGCTGACATTGTAAGCGACCATAGGCAGATCAAACTGATCCTTAATAGTGCGCATCACGTCCAGGTAAGAAAGGGAGGGCTTCACCATCAGCATGTCTGCTCCCTCTAACACATCGGATTCTGCCTCTCGCAACGCTTCACGTGCATTGGCCGGGTCCATCTGATAGGATTTGCGGTCACCAAACTGCGGCGCAGAATCTGCCGCTTCCCGGAAAGGACCGTAAAATGCAGACGCATATTTGACGGAATACGACATAATTGGAATGTGTGAGAAGCCTTCCTGATCCAATCCTTGGCGAATGGCCTGTACAAAACCGTCCATCATATTGGATGGAGCGATAATATCCGCACCTGCTTTAGCCTGGGAAACCGCCGTGCGCACCAGCACTTCCAGGGATTCATCATTTAATACTTCGCCGCATATATCACCATTATGCTCATGCATATGTACCATACCGCAATGTCCATGATCCGTAAATTCACACAAACAAGTGTCGGCTACAACCAGCAGCTCGGGATAGCGGGACTTGATCAGCCGCGTAGCTTCCTGAACAATACCATCGTCCGCAAAAGCCGAAGTTCCCAAACTGTCTTTGGTTTCCGGTATGCCAAACAAGAGCACGGCGGGAATGCCCAGCTCACTAATTTCTTTCAGTTCCTCCTCCAGCTGATCAAGAGAAAAACGGTATACGCCAGGCATGGAGCTGATTTCCCGCTTTACCCCAGTGCCAAATGTTACGTAAATCGGCTGGATAAAATCAGCCGGATTCAATACAGTCTCACGCACCATGCTGCGAATTGCAGCCGACTGGCGCAAACGACGATGTCTCGTAAAAGGAACACCCATAATTGCAAACCTCCATTTTTATACATTCATTTGGCAAACAGCTTATCGTGTCACAATAGTACTTGATTGTTTCCAGTCACATAGGGCTTGGACCAGGCTTTCAATGGTTGCCTTCTCCGACATCAAGCTGACGTTCAAACCGGCCTGGGTAGCTGTCTGACCGGTTAAAGGGCCTATTACACAAATCGCAACTCCCTCCAGCAGCGACACCGGGTCATCAACCCCCATTTCCCTCAGCGCTTCCATAAAAAAGGTGACAGTTGAGGAACTGGTAAAGGTAATGGCATGGATGGCGCGTTCCTCTAGCAGCTTGAGCAGCTCATCATCCTGTGTGTTTGCCGCCAGCACAGTTCGATAGAGATCAGCCTCGGTCACCTCAAGCCCCATCTCTTTCAGCTTTTCCGGCAGCCAGGACCGGGCCAGATCACCTCTGGGGAGGAATGCATTCTGCCCTGCATTTAAATCCTGCTCAAACGCTTCGAGCAAGCCCTCTGCCTGAAACGGCCCTTCGATCTGCTCCGCCACCAGTCCGTGTGCACGAAGTGCGGCAGCTGTAGCCGGTCCGACTGCGGCAATCCGCGCTTTAGACAACGACCGCACGTCCTTGCCCTGTTCCTTCAAATGGGTAAAGAAATATTCCACACCGTTAACACTGGTAAAAAACACCCAGTCATATTCCGGCAGCCTGGCAAATGCTTCTTTAATTTGCTGCTTCGTCGGCTCGTCCGAAGGAATCACCGTCTGGATGACAGGAAACTCGTACGGCTCGCCGCCAAGTTCCTCAATCCGGTGAACCAGGCTGCTGGCCTGCGCGCGTGCGCGTGTGACCAAAATCCGCTTGCCGAACAAAGGCATATCCTCGGCCCATTTTAGCTGTTCACGCTGATTGACCACTTCACCGACCACGATGACAGCGGGAGGCTGAAAATTTGCAGCCTTCACCTTGGCCTCAATATCCGCCAGTGTACCCACCAGCGTATCCTGCTCGGCACGGGTTCCCCAACGAACCAAAGCAACAGGTGTATCGGGCGACTTGCCGTGCTTTATCAGCTGCTCACTGATATAGCCGATCTTTGCCACACCCATCATAAAGATCAGTGTGCCCGTTGCGTTCGTTACTTTATCCCAATGAATACTTTTGTCGAGTTTATCCGGACTTTCATGCCCCGTAATGATAGACAGCGATGAGGCCATATCCCGGTGTGTAACCGGAATACCTGCATAAGCAGGAACACTGATTGCTGAGGTGATGCCGGGTATGATTTCATAAGAAATACCGTGTTTACGCAGCAGTCCGGCTTCTTCGCCGACCCGCCCAAAGATAGTGGGATCTCCCCCTTTGAGCCGGACAACCGTTTTTCCTTCCAGGGCAAGATCCACCAGCAGCTGATTAATATCCTCCTGCTTCATGGTGTGACGATCCGGCAGCTTGCCGACATATATTTTTTGGGCACCTGGCTTCATCAGCGCCAACAGACGCGGGCTTGCCAATCGGTCATATACAATGACATCCCCCAGTTGAATACATTCCCACCCTTTGACCGTAATTAATCTCGCGTCTCCGGGTCCTGCGCCAACTAAATATACCTTTCCTGCCATATCCTCAACCCCTTACCTGCGCCAAAATCTGTTCTGCTCCTTTGGCAATCAAACTGGCTGCTACCGCTTCTCCCAGCTTCTGAGGATCAGTCCCCTGGAGCGTTTCCTTCAAAACAACCTCACCATCCGGCGAGCCTACCATGCCCGTGAGACGGATTTCCTGGCCAGCCCAGACTGCATGTGCCCCAATCGGAACTTGGCATCCCCCGTTCAGTACGCCAAGGAAGGTTCGTTCGGCCATAACCGTAGCCGAAGTATCCCGGTCATTGTAAAGACGCAACAATGTCAGCAACTCTTCATCGTCAGCGCGGCATTCAATACCAAGCGCTCCCTGCCCAACTGCTGGCAAGCAAGCTTCTTCCGGTATATAGGACGTAATTCGCTTTTTCCAGCCCATCCGGTGCAAGCCCGCCGCTGCCAAAATAATGGCATCAAAGCCTTCCGTCTCCAGCTTTTTCAGACGGGAATCAATATTTCCGCGTACAGGCTCCAATTGCAAATCAGGGCGCATGGCCTTGATTTGACTGGCTCGGCGCAGGCTGCTCGTGCCTACTTTTGCCCCTTGAGGCAAATCCTCCAAGTTCTTTGCGCCAAGTGAAACGAGGCAATCCCGCGGGTCCTCCCGGCGTGGTACAGCGCCATTGACAAGACCCTCTGGCAATTCGGACGGCATATCCTTCATACTATGCACTGCCATATCAATCTCACCTGCCAGCATGGCCTGTTCAATTTCTTTGACAAAAAGGCCTTTTCCGCCTACCTTGGACAAGGTTACATCCAATATTCGATCGCCCTTGGTCAGTATTTTTTTGACGACAAACTGCAAATCCAATCCATGCTCCGCGCACAGCGCCTTCAAATCCTCAATGACATGCCCGGTCTGAGTTAGCGCAAGCGCGCTCTGTCTGCTGCCTACCACAATTGTTCGCATGTTATTCCTCCTGATTTTGCGCAATCCATTGGTCTATCTCTTTTTCAGTCCAAGCGGTAAATTCATGACGCCGTATTTGATCCAAAATACCGCTGCTTGCCAGTCGCCTCAGCAGCTTGGCTCTTTGCTGCGGTGAATTGACAGTACGTTTGATCACCTGCCGCATATCGTACATAAAATCCAGATACGTCTCATATTCACTCCCGAATAATGTATCCAAGGCTGAAGTAATATCCGCGGTCACAGCCGGGCCTGCTCCTGTGGTGGAGACACTGATCGTCAGCCTCCCTCGCCGAATGATGCCTGGCGTTATAAAATCAGCGTCTTCCGGCCGATCGGCTACATTTACCAGTATACCTCTTTGTCTGGCCTCATGGGCAACTGCATTATTCACTTCTCTCTGGTTCGTCGCCGCATATACAAGAAAGGCTCCCTGAAGGTCGCCCTCGCGATATACGCGATTTACCCAGTGGAGCTGCTTGTGATCGGCCAGAACCTGTAAATCCGGCGTTATATTCGGGCTGATAACGGTAATGCATGCCCCGCTTCCTATCAGCCCCTTTACCTTGCGTTCTGCTATTTTACCGCCGCCTACAACGCAACAGTTCTTATGGTTACAATTCAACGAAATCGGGACAAAATGCTGCAAACGGTCATTCACTCTCCCGTCCACTGGTGAAATACTGACCAGGAATTCAGCAAAAAGTTAAGAATCAAGAGTGCGTAGCCCACTAATGCCCACTTGGCCATTACAAGACCTGAACGCTGATTCCATCTTTTGCTCATTAAAAATACAATATACACACATAAGGCTATCGCTGTCACCAGCACTTTGGTATCCAGCAAAAGACGCCAGCGCTGCTCGGCAATAATAGATATGACTGCAACGACAATGGAAACTCCAAGTAATGGAGTACCGATCAGCAGCGCCTTATGCGTATACCGATCCATCATTTCGAGACTCGGCAAACGCCTGATCGTGTCGTTCCATTTCTTGATTTTCAATTTACGATGCAAGAACAGATACAGCCCCGAAAACACAGCTGCTACTGTCATCGCTACAAAGCCGAGATTAGCCAGCGCAATATGAATCAGGAGCAGCCCATGCACAGTATGCCAATTAGCGAGCGGGTCGTCCGTCGGCTGCATCCATAATTTATTGAGTACAAGCGCCGCGAAGCTAATAATATTAAGCAGCAATACCGCAAATTCAGCATGCTGATAACGTGATAAAATCAAAGAAATCAGCACTAAAATAAACGAGAACAGAAATAAAAAATCATAGGTCACGAAAATGGGCAGGTGCCCCTCATTCCAGGTTCTGATTCCCATATATACGAGCTGGAGCAACAGAACGACAACAAGAAGCCCTGTACCTGTCCGTTTGGCATTCACATTGCGTCGAATCCCATCCGAGAATACAAACAGAAGGCTCAGGGCAAAAACATAAATCATAGAATCATATATAAGCATGTCTAAAGCCACGTCTGTTCACCCGCCTTTACAGGCCGGCCGGCGCTAACGACGCTGGCGAAGCTTGGGACTGACCGGCTTTTTCGTGAACACCGACCTCCGGTCTCATTAACGCGGATGCATCGCTTTTATCTACTCTCTGGGCGGCGTCTTCCAAACGATCCTCCAGAGCAAAAATGTGGCTAAACATCTCTAATGCCTCATTTCCCTGCTTTTGGACAGCCAGCTCCTTCACCCGATTGATCGGATCATGCATCATCTGGTTCAGCATACTCTTCGTCAATCGGCTAATCACTTTGCGCTGCCGTTCATCCAGCTCTGGAAGCTTGTTGAACAAGCTTTCCAATGTATCCTGGTGTACGGACTCCGCTTTTTCCTGTAAAGCACGAATCACCGGACGCACTCCCATCGTTTTCAACCATTGATAGAACTCGCCAAGCTCGCCTTCGATCATATGCTCGATTTTGGCAGCCTCGGTACGACGCATCTCCAGATTGCTCTCTACGATACCTTCCAAATCATCAATATCGTATAGAAAAACGTTGTGTAATTCCCCAATAGCCGGGTCCAAATCCCGTGGAACCGCGATATCAATCATAAACAAAGGACGGGACTGGCGTCGTTTCATGCTGGCTTCTACCTGGTTTCGATCCAAAATATATCCTTGGGCGCCTGTCGAGCTGATGACAATGTCCACATCCGCTAAACGATTGATGCCTTCCTCCATCGTGACCGGCGTTCCGCGAAACTTGGAGGCCAGGTCTTCCGCGCGGGACAAGGTCCGGTTTGCCACAATAACCTCAGCTGCACCACCGCTGTACAAATGCTTCACGGTAAGCTCGCTCATTTTGCCTGCACCGAGAATCAGCACCTTCTTATCGGTAAATAGGCCGAAAATTCGCTTGCCCAGCTCCACGGCCGCATAGCTGACAGATACGGCGCTTTCTCCAATGGACGTCTCCGAATGGGCACGCTTGCCCAATGTGATGGCTTGCTTGAACAACATATTAAACCAAGTGGCCGTTATTTTTTGCGATTGGGCCTGAAGAAAAGCATTCTTCACCTGTCCCAAAATTTGAGTTTCCCCAATGACCATCGAATCCAGACCACAAGTCACCCGAAACAAATGCCGGATTGCCTGCTCGTCCTCATATATATATAAATGCTGTGTAAATTGATCCCGCGGAATGCCGAACCATTGCTCCATAAAACTGCGTATAAAATAACCGCACATGTGAAGGCGGTCTACCACAACATATATCTCAGTTCGATTGCAGGTTGCGACAATGACGCCCTCCAACACACTTTTGGTAAGTTTGAGTTGCTCCAGCGCTTTCGGCAAATCTTGTTCTGCAAACGTAAAACGCTCTCTGACTTCCACAGGCGCCGTACGATAATTCAACCCAACAACGACGATGTGCATTGTAAAATTCACCTGCCTAAACTGTAATAAGAGTAACCTGTCATCATAAACTATGTTAATTATATCACAGAAATCCGAGTCTCCTTGGGCTGCTTTATGAATTGTTTATGAAAATTGGATAGATTTCAAAGACGGTCACGCTCTGTATGACTCATTTAGTGTAGACTACTTTTAAAACAAATAACCATGGAAAATTCCATGGTTACGATATAGGACATGCAAATGGCTCTAATAAGAGACACATTACACTAACTCGATACGCCTACTCTCCGGTGATTCTACCTAAAGCTCTCCCAAACCACAAATCAGCTTCTTTGTATTTCAACGAGATTAAAAATAACATCTATACAGAGCAAATGCAATCATTTTTTTGGCATAAAAAAGCCCCTTCCAGTAATAAAAGGACTGCTCTGCATAACGATTCATTCCAGTATGTCCAATCCGATCAGGCTTCCAATGCAAACAACCTGGAGCAGCTCATCCGAAGCTGCTGGTCAATCTGTTCCAGCTCGGAGAACGTTTGAGCCAGATTTCACTGATCCAGCAACGAATTGATGATTATAGCACATTACGAAAAAGGACGCCCTCAAAGGGCGCCCTGCACTTACACTTCAGCCTGGCCTTCGTTCTCATTCCCTATATAGCTAGAAATGACAGACCACAGTTCTTCCTTGCCCATGCCTTCTTCGGATGAAAAGGGGATAAACAATGCACCGGGAAGTATTCCGAGTTCCTGCTTAATTACCTTATAATGTTTTTCACGCCGTGTTTTCGGGATTTTATCTGCTTTGGTACCTACAACGCATACCGGAAGTCCGTGATGACGCAGCCAATCATACATCATAATGTCATCCTTGGACGGAGGATGGCGCAAATCAACCATTTGAAGCACCAGTTTGAGCTGCTCCCGTTCCAGCAAATAAGACTCAATCATCTGCCCCCAAGCTTGGCGGGACGTTTTGGATACTTTAGCGTAACCGTAACCGGGAAAATCGACAAAATAGAGATCATCATTAATCCGGTAGTAATTGAGCTGTTGTGTTTTCCCGGGCGTAGAACTGGTACGCGCTAAATTTTTACGGTTTATCATCCGGTTGATCAGCGAAGACTTTCCCACATTGGAACGCCCTGCCAGAGCTATCTCTGGCAAAGCGTCCACAGGAAACTGCTTTGGGCCGACCGCACTAATAATAAATTCTGCTTTTGTTACTTTCATTGTGTTCTTAATTCCTCTCTAATGTACCCTTGCCTGTTCAACCAAAGCATGCTTTAGCACCTGATCCATATGGGCAACGGGGACAAATTCAACATCCTGCCGGATACTGTCGGGAATATCCTTCAAATCCCGTTCGTTATCTTTCGGAAGCAGAATTTTTTTGTAGCCCGCCCGGTGAGCCGCCAGCGACTTTTCTTTCAGTCCACCGATCGGCAGCACGCGACCACGAAGGGTGATTTCCCCCGTCATCGCCACATCCTTGGATACATGACGATTAGTCAAGGCGGAAATCAATGCTGTCGCAATGGTGATTCCCGCAGATGGCCCATCCTTCGGAATGGCTCCCTCAGGAATATGAATGTGGATATCATTTTTCTCATAAAAGTCCGGCTCAATCCCCAAATCGACCGCTTTGGAGCGAGTATAGCTGAATGCGGCCTGTGCGGATTCCTTCATCACATCACCAAGCTTACCTGTAAGAATCAGTTTACCGGTACCGGGCACAACCGTCACTTCGATCATTAGCGTTTCGCCGCCAACCTCTGTCCATGCCAGACCTGTAACCGTGCCAATCTGATCCTCCAGTTCCGCTACACCATAACGGAATTTGGCAATGCCCAAATAATCTTTCAGATTATCCGGTGTAATTTGAATCGGCCCTTCCCCACCGGATACCACTGTCTTCGCAGCCTTGCGGCACAGGGAAGCCAATTGCTGCTCCAGATTACGCACACCAGATTCACGGGTGTATTCACGAATGACACGCAGCAGCGTATCCTCCCCCATGACCAACTGATCCTCTTCCAAGCCATGCTCTCTCTTCTGTTTGGGCAACAGGTACCGATTGGCAATCTCCAGCTTCTCCAGTTCGGTGTAACCGGGAATATAAAGTGTCTCCATGCGATCCATCAGTGGACGCGGGATATTGTGCGCAGCATTTGCAGTCGTCACAAACATTACGTTGGACAGATCAAATGGCAGCTCGACAAAATGGTCGCTGAACGTATTGTTTTGCTCGGGATCAAGTACTTCCAGCAATGCCGCTGAAGGGTCCCCCCTAAAATCGGACGCCATTTTATCAATTTCATCCAGCAAAAAGACCGGATTAGACGTCCCTGCCGTCTTCATTCCCTGAATAATACGCCCCGGCATCGCGCCAACGTAAGTCCGGCGATGGCCACGTATTTCAGCTTCATCCCGCACACCGCCGAGGGAAATGCGGACAAATTCACGCCCCATGGATTTGGCAATGGAACGAGCCAGCGAGGTCTTGCCGACCCCTGGCGGGCCTACGAGACACAGAATCGGTCCCTTAATGGTCTTCACCAGCTTGCGCACAGCCAAATATTCCAGTACTCGCTCTTTGGGTTTATCCAGTCCGTAGTGGTCATGGTTCAGTATCTCTTCGGCCTTGGCAATATCCAGGTCGTCATCGGTAAACGTATTCCATGGCAAGCTTAACAGCCAATCGACGTAATTGCGGATGACGCCCCCCTCGGCAGAGCTTGCAGGCATTTTCTCCAGACGATCGATTTCCTTTTCGACCTTCTCCTTGACTGGAGCAGGCAGCTCCAGCTCACTCAGCTGGTTGCGCAGCTCTTCAACCTCTCCTGCACGACCTTCCTTCTCGCCAAGCTCCTTCTGAATCGCCTTCATTTGCTCACGCAGATAATATTCCTTCTGCGTCTTTTCCATCTGCTTCTTCACACGCTGGTTGATTTTACGCTCCAGCTCCAGTACCTCACGCTCGTTATTCAAAATATCCAGAAGCTTCTCCAGACGCTCAGAGACATCGATGGTCTCCAGGATATCCTGCTTTTCTTTAATTTTGAGCGTCAGATGGCTTGTGATGACGTCTGCCAGCCGTCCGGGCTCCTCAATATCAGACACCGCAGCGAGCGTCTCGGGTGTTACCTTCTTGGACAAATTGATATAATGCTCGAACTGGGTCAATACGGTGCGCATCAGCGCATCCGTCTCAGGCTGTACGCTTTCGGCCTCATGCAGCTCCTTGGCCAGTACCTCGTAATATTCTTCGTTGTCCATATATTGAATAATCTCGGCACGTTCCAGCCCTTCTACCAGTACTCGTATCGTTCCGTTAGGAAGCTTGAGCATCTGGCGCACCTTGGCTACGGTACCGATTCGAAAAATATCCTCTTGTGCAGGTTCTTCAATATTGACTTCTGATTGAGAACACAGGAGAATCAAATTGTCTTCAACCATCGCTTTTTCCAAAGCCTTAACTGATTTTTCTCGGCCCACATCGAGATGCAGAACCATGCTCGGGTAGACCAGAAGTCCTCTTAAGGGCAACAAAGGAAAACGACGACCTTTTGTCTTGGCGGGTCCCATCGCTTTCGCACCTCCAGTGATTCTCAGGTTCCGGATTTTTACAATCCTCACGTTGTTATCTTCATATTTTATCAAATGTTAAATGAAAAAACCAATGAAAGGGTCATTAATTAGCAAGATCCTGTTTCAGAAATTGCACCATTAAGTGTGCCATCCGCCTGCAGCAAGGAAGATTGGGATGGCCGAAAGACCTCAATTGGCGTATGCACAGGTAAATCTGACGTCATTTCTTCCCCGAACACGTGACGGAACACTTCGGTAATCGACTGTACGGGGATCACTTGCAAGCCCTCAATATTGGCAAAAAGAACTTGCCAGTTTTCCTGGGGAATGATCACTTTTTTGGCTCCTGCCTGAAAAGCCGCCTCGACCTTGGCCAATACGCCGCCAATCGGTTTGACACGGCCGTGGATGCTAACCTCGCCGGTCATTGCAATTTCGTGATCCACCGGAATTTCCCTCATGGCGGATGCAATAGCTGTCGCCATCGCGATCCCTGCCGACGGGCCATCCACAGGTGTTCCCCCTGGAAAATTGATATGCAAATCGTAATTCGACGGAGACAATCCGAGTGTTCGCAATACAGTCAATACATTTTCCACAGAACCTTTAGCCATACTCTTACGTCGCAGCGTACGGGAGCCTCCTCCGATTTCCTCCTCGTCCACTACCCCTGTAATATTATAGGTTCCGGTTCCTTCGGGTACGGGAACTGCCGTAACCTCAATTTCCAGCAGCATCCCCATATTCGGTCCGTATACGGCTAATCCGTTAACAAATCCGATTTGCGGCAAACCCGGTACTTTTCGGTCAGGGCGCGGCTGGATTTGACTGCTTCCCGCTACCCATTCCACATCGGAAGCGTTGAGAATCTCCCGTTTCTCGGTAAGTGCCAGCCCGGCAGCAAGCTGGATCATATTGACTGCCTCCCGGCCGTTCGTAGCATAACGCTGTATGACTTCGACCGCCTCGGGACAAGGTTCAAAGCCCAGCTTCTGGACAGCATCCTCAGCAATGCGAGCAATCTCCTGTGGCTGAAGGGCACGGAAATATATTTCCATACACCGGGAACGGATGGCGGGCGGCAGCTCATGTGGTGAACGGGTCGTCGCACCTACCAAACGAAAGTCAGCTGGCAAACCATTTTGAAAAATATCGTGAATGTAGGCAGGAGTATGCGTATCTTCTGAATTGTAATATGCGCTCTCCAAAAATACCTTGCGGTCCTCCAGTACTTTCAACAGCTTATTCATCTGCGTCGGGTGCAGCTCGCCAATCTCATCAATGAACAGCACACCTCCATGCGCCTTTGTTACAGCTCCAGGCTTAGGCTGCGGAATACCTGCCACCCCCATAGCTCCCGCCCCTTGATAAATGGGATCATGCACCGAGCCTATTAACGGGTCCGCAATACCACGCTCATCAAACCGTGCTGTCGTGGCGTCAATCTCCGTAAATTTTGCATCGGCTTTGAATGGAGAGGACAGATTTTTTTTTGCCTCTTCCAGTACGACGCGTGCAGCGGCCGTCTTTCCTACCCCCGGCGGACCATAAATAATTACGTGCTGCGGATTCGCACTACAGAGCGCCGCCTTGAGCGCACGCAGTCCGTCCTTCTGACCGACGATATCCTGTAATGTCGCCGGCCGGGTGCGTTCAGCCAAAGGCTTGGTAAGTGAAATGGAACGCAGTTTGCGCAGCTTATCCAGCTCTTTCCGGGACTCCCGGTCCACCGCACTACGATTCGTTTTCTGGCCCCGCAGGAGATTCCAGAAATACAGACCGATGACAATCCCGAAAAACATTTGTACCAACAACAAAATCATAGTCAAGTCCATTGTATACCCTCCGTTTCTCATCTCAGCAATTTAGAAAAGTGCTGCTCTATGAAAGACAGTATTTCCTTTTCCGCGATAGCTAAACGGCGGTCTTTCAAAAGATCAGAGGGAAAATGCAAAAACACCGTGAAGAACCATTCTGTAGCAGAACGATTCTCCACGGCGATAAGATCATGGCTCTACACCTTTTCGGCTGTATGACGTTCCTCGCGCCCAGGGATTTTGCCTGTCTCTTCATAAGCTTTGACGATGGCATCAATTTCTTTTTTCAACTCATCAACCATATCAGCCTCGGGGACTTTACGGATCATTTGACCATAACGGAACAACAACCCTTCTCCGCGTGCTCCGGCAATGCCGATATCCGCTTCCTTCGCTTCACCCGGACCATTGACTGCGCAGCCCAGTACGGATACTTTAATCGGAACCTTGAGCTTTGCAATATAGTCCTCTACCTCGTTGGCAATAGAGAACAGATCAATGTCCAGACGGCCACAGGTCGGACAGGAAATTAATGTAGCCGCGTTGGTGATCAGTCCAAACGTTTTGAGCAGTTCGCGTGCAACCTTCACTTCTTCCACCGGATCGGCACTGAGTGAAATACGCATTGTGGAACCAATGCCTGCCGACAGCAAGGCCCCCATCCCCGCCGCACTTTTAACCGTTCCGGTGAAGAGCGTACCCGCTTCGGTGATGCCCAGATGGAGTGGATACTTGATAATCTCTGCTGCTTTCATATAAGCGGCAATCGCCATCGGAACGTCGGACGCTTTCAGAGACACGATAATATCGTGAAAATCAAGCTCCTCCAGAATACTGATATGGTACAGCGCACTTTCTACCATTGCTTCTGGCGTAGGATAACCGTACTTATCCAGCAAATGCTGCTCCAGTGATCCGGCATTGACACCGATCCGAATCGGTACCCCTTTTTCCTTACACGCTTTAACCACAGCTTCCACTTTTTCACGTCGTCCAATATTGCCTGGATTAATACGTACCTTGTCAATTCCATTTTCAATCGCCAGTAGCGCCAGCTTGTAATTAAAATGAATATCCGCTACAAGCGGAATATGAATCCGTTTTTTAATTTCCTTAATAGCCGCGGCCGCTTCCTCATTGTTGACAGTAACCCGCACGATTTGACATCCGGCTTCCTCCAAACGGAGAATTTCGGCTACAGTCGCTTCCACATCTGCTGTTTTGGTTGTACACATACTTTGGATGATGACTTCATTGCTGCCGCCAATTGTCAGATTCCCGACTTTAACGGGACGTGTGTCTTGTCGTAAGAACATGTACTTTTCTCTCCCATTAACACCAAACCTCCACCCCTTAAAACCTCATGCGGTTTAATGAAGTGGAGATTCGGGTTCTCATGTTGTAGAGATCGCGAAGTATCAATCCTTAGGCGCTCTCTTCTTGTTTTTTATCCTTATCTGTACCACCGAGTTCCGGTGCGATTTTGTCTTTTACTACCTGTTCGTTAATAACGCAAGTCGTCACATCCTCGCGGGAAGGAACTTCATACATGACGTCGAGCATAATCCCTTCGATGATCGCACGAAGACCACGGGCACCCGTGTTACGCTTGATCGCCTCACGAGCAATGGCTTCCAGAGCATCCTGCTTAAACTCCAGTTGCACATTATCCAGTTCCAGCAACTTCTGGTATTGCTTGGTTAACGCATTTTTCGGTTCAGACAAAATGCGAACCAATGTTTTCTCATCAAGCGGCTCCAGCGTAGAAATGACTGGCAAACGCCCAACAAATTCCGGAATCAACCCGAATTTCAAAAGATCCTCAGGCAATACCATGGAAGTATATTCGCCTGGCTTCAGGTCCTTTTGTTCACTCGTGGCATTAAAGCCGATGACCTTTTTACCGATACGACGTTTGATCATTTGCTCCAGACCATCAAAGGCGCCACCGCAAATAAACAGGATATTGGTAGTATCAATTTGAATAAACTCTTGATGCGGATGCTTGCGACCGCCTTGAGGAGGTACAGAAGCAACCGTGCCTTCCAAAATTTTAAGCAGCGCCTGTTGTACACCTTCACCTGATACATCACGTGTAATGGACGGGTTTTCGGATTTACGGGCTACTTTATCAATTTCGTCAATATATATGATGCCGCGCTCAGCTTTTTCCACATCATAATCGGCAGCTTGAATCAATTTCAGCAAAATGTTTTCAACGTCTTCACCCACATATCCGGCTTCCGTGAGGGAAGTGGCGTCTGCGATTGCAAAAGGAACGTTCAAAATTTTAGCCATGGTTTGCGCAAGCAACGTTTTACCTGAACCTGTAGGTCCAAGCATCAGAATGTTACTTTTTTGCAGCTCTACATCATCAATTTTATTTTGCGTATTAATACGTTTGTAATGGTTATAAACCGCTACGGACAACGACTTTTTCGCTTGATCCTGACCAATTACATATTGGTCCAAGATTTCGCGGATTTGCATCGGTTTTGGAATGTCTTTCAGGTCTATTTCTTCCTCATGACCCAATTCCTCTTCTACAATTTCCGTGCACAGCTCGATGCACTCGTCACATATATACACACCCGGTCCGGCAACAAGCTTGCGGACCTGATCTTGAGATTTGCCGCAGAAAGAACATTTCAATTGTCCTTTTTCATCATTAAATTTAAACATAGAGCCACCCCTTTACAGATTAATCGGTTTAGACAGCACCTGGTCAATGATACCGTATGCTTTTGCCTCTTCCGCTTCCATGAAGAAATCCCGGTCAGTATCACGTTCGATTTTCTCGAGGGGCTGACCTGTACGCTCTACATAGATTTGATTCAGCTTGGCACGTGTTTTAATAATCCAGTCGGCATGAATCAGCATATCAGAGGCTTGGCCCTGAATACCGCCGAGCGGCTGATGGATCATAACTTCACTATTGGTAAGCGCATATCTCTTGCCCGGTGCACCCGCTGTGAGCAGCAAAGAGCCCATACTTGCAGCCATGCCTACACAGATCGTTGATACGTCCGGCTTAATAAATTGCATTGTATCATATATACCCATGCCTGCAGTTACAGAACCACCAGGCGAGTTAATGTACAAATTAATATCCTTCTCCGGATCTTCCGCAGCAAGGAACAGTAACTGTGCAATGACGAGATTGGCGACATCGTCATCAATCGGGCCACTTAAGAAAATGATGCGATCCTTAAGCAAGCGCGAGTAAATATCGTAAGATCGTTCTCCTCGATTCGTTTGTTCCACAACCATAGGGACGAGACTCATCACGACCAACCTCTTTTCCTTAATTAAAATGAACACCTGTATTCATCCGCTTCCTTAATTCCTATTAAAAGGAAAGCAGCGAGCATGAAACGGGGAACACCTTACAAAATATTTTAACATGTTCAAAGTCTCGTGTCATATAAGCATCTGCTCATCTAGCCATGCAGCTGTTTGCAATAAACTCTGTCGAGACCTTCTCATATTTAACCATGTTTCGTATGTATGTGCAAATATACTGTACGGGCTTATGTAAAACAAGAAAACACCACTCACAGCGCCTTCCTGAAACGACCAGAAATTGGGTGGTCTTAGGTAAAAATAAGACACGTAACTTTCACTACGTGCCTTATCTATATCTAATTACTACGTTGTAGCCTGTTACAGCATACCCCGTATATTTTTCACCTAAATTACTCAGCAGCTGGCGCTTCAACTTCTTTGCTGTTTTCAACCAGCAAAGCAATCGTTTTGCGCAGCGAAATTTCTTCTTTCAGGTTTGCTAACGAGCCGTTGCTTTCCAGAATGCTGCGGATTTCTTCAACAGAACGTTTGTAAGCATCTGCCATGTTTTGCAGTTCTTCACTGATTTCCGCTTCAGAAACTTCGATATTTTCTGCTTTGGCCACTTGCTCCAGCACGAGGTTGTTACGTACGCGCTTCTCGGCATCAGCTTTCATTTGCCCTTCCAGGTCTTCCTTGCTTTGACCGGAGAAGCCGAGGAACATTTCAAGGTTCATGCCTTGGCTGCGCAGACGGTTGTCGAAATCGCGAACCATGTTTTGCACTTCGCTCTTGACCATAGCTTCAGGAATGTCGATTGTTGCGTTCTCAGCAACCTTCTCCACTACAGCACCCTCACGGGCTGCTTTAGCTTCATTTTCCTTCCGCTCCAGCAATTGCTTCTTCAAATCTTCCTTGAATTCAGCCAGTGTGTCAAATTCACTTACATCTTTAGCAAATTCATCGTCCAGTTCAGGAAGAACTTTGCGTTTCAGCTCATGAACCTTCACTTTAAATACAGCTTGTTTGCCAGCCAGGTCAGCAGAATGGTAGTTCTCAGGGAACGTTACTTCAACGTCCTTGGAATCGCCAGTGTGCAGACCAATCACTTGGTCTTCAAAGCCTGGAATGAACGTGTTGGAGCCCAGCTCCAGAGAATACTTCTCAGCTTGTCCGCCTTCGAACTGTACGCCGTCAACGGAACCATCGAAATCGATGATAGCGGTGTCGCCGGATTGAGCTGCATCTTCATCAACGACAACCAATTCAGCATGGCGTTGTTGCAGACGCTCCAGCTCTTGAGTCAATTCTTCGTCGCTTACTTCAATTTTGCTTGCAGGCACTTCTACGCCTTTGTACTCGCCCAAAGTTACTTCTGGTTTAACTGTAACTTTTGCTTTGAATTTAAAGGCTTCGCCTTTGGCAAATTGTTCAATTTCAACATCCGGGCTGTCAACCGGAAAGATGTCTGTTTGCTCTACGGCTTGGCCGTAAGCTTCTGGCAGCAAGAAGTCAATTGCATCCTGATACAGACTTTCAATACCGTAGCGTTTTTCAAAAATAGGGCGTGGTACTTTGCCTTTACGGAATCCTGGTACGCTTACTTGTTTTACTACTTTATTAAAAGCTTTGTCGAGTGCAGCGGCTACACGATCCGCGTCAACCTCAACTTCAAGAACCCCGAGGTTCTTCTCTATTTTCTCCCAAGTTGCTTTCATTTTATGCTTTCCCCTCCAACAAAATCTTCACTTAGTTTTCATTAAAATCAACGCACACAAAATAACCATTATAGTATATCTAACATTACTGTCTTTTTCAAGAGCAGCCCTTTGGATGCATTGCAGGTAAACGTTTCCGGCCACTAAGGAGTATTCATACCCGCAGCGACAAATAGTCGCATCGACCGATACGCCTGCTCAAAACGAAAGCGCAACGCATCTGTGATACCGTATATAGCACGTGTTTCTTCCTCATTATGGCTTCCTTTCAAACTTTCCGAAACCGTCTGATGAAGGGCTGCCGCCCATATATCCAGCATTCCGTCCTCTTCCGCCAGCATCGATCTGTAATCATTCGTACCGTACACAGCCATTACAAACTGCGACCACAGCTCCTGTGCAAAATAGAAAAGCGTAGGCTCATGCACCTCGGTCTGATCAGCTACCCGTTCCAAAATACGCGTAATCGGTTCAGGAAATTCACCCGGCTGAAGCGGAACGGTTTCAATATCGATCTCTGCTTTTTCGTCCCCCCGCCTGATTTGAATCGTCCCTTCCATTCCACGTCGCCGCAATGTCTGCAAAATACGGAACTGGAGGAGAGGATGGATTTCCCGTTCCTTTATCCAGCGAAGTAGAGCATCGTCGATTTCCGGCAGCTCCAGATAGGACAACTGCTCAAGCGCTAAAATTGTCTGTTCAGATAGCGGTCCTTCCATAGCCATCTGCAGCAACTTGCTCCCATAGCCGGCATCCTGCTCCTGCTTAAAGCGTGCATGGCGGCGAGCCAACTCAACTTCACCAACCTCGTCTTCTTCCACATCGCCCGTTACTGACCCGCTGTCAACATACTGTGGGAATGCAGCTTCCAGCCACTGTAATAGAGCATTCCATTCATCGTATTGTTTCTGCTCCTGTCCCTGACACCGAATTAAAAAGCGCAGCATCGCCATCGCATCTCCGTAACGTTCGTTCTCAAGCATCACAGTAAGTTGAATTTGATAATAGTCCAGTGTCTTCGGAAACAATACAATATTATTTTCTTTTGTTGTCACCTTGGAGTCCTTTATTAAAGGCACCCCCTCTCCTCCGTAAGCTAAAGTATTTGTAGATTATAAGAGAAACAGCAGCCGAAGTCCAACCACTCGTCTTCCACATATTCACCTGTATTCTAACATACCCTTTTATAAGGCAAAAAAAACTGCGTATACTTTGAACTTATACTGCATAAATTCAAAACAACCAAATAATTCAGGAAATAATACTTGAATCCTTCGAGCCCATGTGATATATTAATATTCGCCTTGATTTTATGTCCCAGTAGCTCAGCTGGATAGAGCAACGGCCTTCTAAGCCGTCGGTCGGGGGTTCGAATCCCTCCTGGGACGTCACAAGCTTCCTACCATTATGTGGGAAGCTTTTTTTCGTAGACAAAACTTCCTATTCTTAGGAAGTTTTTTTCATTCCTACACCTATTTTAATGTAGAAAAGCTATTTTCACACTGCTGGTTTAGCGCTTGCAGGAGGCAGTCTTTTATATGCGGAGACGCGGGTTTCCGGCAACTGCTCTTTAAAAAAAACACAGAGATTGCTATCATCTATCATGTTGCCTAAATAAACATTTCATTTAATAAGCTTACCTCAACAGAGAATATATTTATCATCCCCCTCGAACGTGATGAGTAATAAGGAGATCAACAATGAAATTAATATCTTGGAATGTTAATGGCTTGAGAGCCTGTGTGAACAAAGGATTTTATGCTTATATAAAAGAGACGGGTGCCGATATTTTTTGTGTTCAGGAAACCAAGTTGCAAGAGGGGCAAATTTCCATGGACAATATGGAGGAATACACTCAGTACTGGAATTATGCCGAGAAAAAAGGATATTCCGGCACGGCGATCTTCACCAGAATCAAGCCGCTTTCTGTGCATTATGGCCTTGAAGAGAACAAGGAGCCTGAAGGCAGAACGATTACGCTGGAATTCGAGACATTTTATCTGGTTAATGTATATACTCCGAATACCAAACGGGATTTGTCCCGATTGCCATACAGACTGGAATGGGAAGACCGTTTCCGTCACTATTTGCAACAACTGGATATAATAAAGCCTGTCATTGTTTGCGGGGACTTAAACGTGGCTCATCAGGAGATTGATTTAAAAAATGCAAAAGCCAACCATGGCAATGCCGGATTTACGCCTGAGGAACGGGAGCGAATGTCGCAGCTGCTCGCCGCCGGATTTACGGACACTTTCAGATACTTTTATCCTGACCGGACGGATGTTTATTCCTGGTGGTCCTACATGCCGAAGGTGAGAGAACGGAACATCGGCTGGCGGATCGACTACTTCCTCGTCTCGGACAGACTTCGCCCGCTATTAATAGATGCAGGCATAGATTGCGATATTATGGGCAGCGACCATTGCCCTGTTATACTGGAAATACAGAACATTTCAGCATAGCTCCCCCCCTGACACAAAGACTTATAAAGACTGAAAAAAGCCGTCATGCCCGGTTGTTACAGCATGACGGCATACATGATCATGATAAATAGGATTCCCCCTCCCTGTTTAAAACCCGTTATTCGCCATCACCTGCTTGAACCACAGCGCACTTTGTTTTGGGGTACGTTCCTGTGTTTTGTAGTTGACATGTACAATACCGAAACGTTTGCTATAGCCCCAGGCCCATTCAAAGTTATCAAGGAAAGACCAGACAAAATAGCCCTCAAGTCGTCCTCCCTCCCCGATAAAGCGGTGACATGCCTTTAAATGCTCCTCAATGTAACGCTGGCGCCCGGTGTCTTCAATCTCCCCATTCACCAGTTCGTCCTTCATCGCTGCTCCGTTTTCCGTAATCAGAATAGGTAAGCCCTTGGTAAAATCCTTCTCAATCCGGGTCAGCAGTTTATAAAAGGATTCGGGATGAATTTCCCACCCCATATCCGTTACCGGCTTCTCGATTCGAACCTGCTCCATCTGCAGCAGCGAATCATCTGTCGTGGCTCGAATGACACTGCGGGCATAATAGTTAATGCCCAAAAAATCCCCCGGCTGCTGAATCAGCTCCATATCTCCGGGTCGTACAAAATCCAGTCCGTTCAGGTATTCCCCATACCATTCAACCATATCCTCCGGATATTTTCCGTTAAATAGCGGCTCGGCAAACCAGCGATTAATAAAGCCATCCCGCCGGGCAGCAGCAACTACGTCCTCAGGCCGTTCAGAAGCTGCGTCCACATGCTCCATGTTCAGTGTAAGACCAATGTTACCCGTTAGTCCCTTTTCCTTGTGTAAATGAATAGCTGTACCATGACACAACAAAATGTGATGGGCAGCGATAAAGGCTTCCCTCCAGTTCTGATGACCAGGGGCATGCTCCCCTGTGCCATAACCCAAAATGGAAGCGCAATAAGGCTCATTTATTGTATTCCACCAGTTTATACGCTGTCCGAAGCGATCCATCAATACAGAGGCATATGTTTTAAAATGCTGAACAATATCACGCTGCGTCCAGCCGCCCTCATTCTCGATCCACTGCGGCAAATCCCAATGATACAGCGTCAGCATCGGAATTAGTCCGGCGGCCTCAATTTCATCCAGCAGACGTTCATAGAAGAGCAATCCTTGCTCGTTAATCACGCCCGGTGCGGGAATAACGCGCGGCCAGGCCACGGAAAAACGGTAATGTATAAAGCCAAGCTGCTTCATGAGCAGCACATCTTCCTTATAGCGGTGAAAATGGTCACAAGCTGCATCTCCGCAGTCACCGCCGTTCACCTTCCCTGGTTCTTGGCAGAACGTATCCCAAATGGATGGCGTTCTCCCTCCTTCTGCCACACCACCTTCTATTTGATAAGAAGAGGTTGAGGTTCCCCACATAAACCCAGCGGGAAATAAAAAGGCAGTATCACTCATATTCGGTATCTCCTTTCAGGAATCAAGACTTCACAGCTCCAGCCATCGCACCGCCCACAATAAAGCGCTGGAGGAAAATATACAAAATAACCAGTGGTAATGTAACAATCAGGATACCGCAAGCGAGCAGCGGCCAGTTGTTCATGTATTGTCCGTAGAAGGAGAACAATCCCTTGGTCACCGGCTGAAACGCGGGATCAGACAAATAAATGGTAGGACCTATAATGTCGTTCCACACCCCAATGGCTGTCAAAATGATACCTGTCGCCAGCACTGGCTTCATCAGCGGCACAAGAATCGTAAACAAATAGCGTGTATATCCACACCCGTCCATCGCCGCCGCTTCATCCAGTTCCCGTGAGACAGACTTGATATATCCCACAAACATCAGAAAAGCAATGCCGGTCCCTGTTGTTTTCAGCAAAATAAAACCAAGCTGCGTATTGTAAAGCCCCAGACTATTAATCAGAGCAAATTGCGGAATCAGCGGGTTCGGAAGATACATGGAGATGAGAAAGAACATATAAAAGAACGTGCTGAACCTAACGTATCCCCTTGCCAGCGGGAAAGCTGCAAATACGGATAGCAGCAATGTAAACAGTGTAGATGCTCCCGTATACAAAATGCTGTTCCACATGTACTGGGAGAAATTCCCTTTTTCCCAGGCGTCCATGAAATTCTCCAAGCGCAGGCCCTTGGCTATAGCCACAGGATCTATCAGATACTCACTCTGTGTCTTCATGGATACATTAAAGAGGTAGAAAAGCGGAAATAAATACAGGGAAAGCATGAGCAGTACGATGAAGTAGCTCAATATTCTGGTTCGCTTGGTACCGCCCATTACATTTCCACCTCTCTTCTTCGCAAGTAATAGAGGGCAATCATCGACACCATAAATACGAACAGGAACTGAATCATGGCTACTGCGGAAGCAAGACCATAATCCGACGTACCGGAGCCGAAAGCCGTTGCGTACACATCAAACGCAAGTGTCGTCGTGTTGAATTTGCCCCCTGTCAGCACATAAATAATGTCAAAGGTTTGCAATGCTCCGATAATGGACAGGAGCATATTGACTGTAAAGGACGGTGCTATCATCGGAAAGGTAATATTTTTGAACGCTTTCCATCCGGAAGCGCCGTCCATATAGCCCGCTTCATACAAATCACTAGGAATGGATTGGAGTCCGGCTAAAAAAATAGTCATTGAGTAGCCCATGTACATCCAAATTTGCACAAAAATAATCAATTCAAATGCGATATCATAGTCTCCAAAAAAATTGGAGCGGGTTCCAAAAAAACTCATCATGGTTTGCGCAGGGCCGCCAAGCGGGTTGGCAATCAGCTGCCAGATCAGACCGGATACCGTGACCCCAAGCACCACCGGCAAGAAAAATACAGCGCGGTAAAACACATCACCTTTGAGCTTTTTATTAATAATGACAGCCATGAACAACCCCACTGCATTTTGAATCAGAACTACGGCTACGGCAAAATATAAGGAACGACCAATAGAAGCGATACGGTCTCCGGAGTCGGATGAGGTAAAAAAGGTCGTATAATTCTCGAGTCCGACAAAATTCCATACCTGTCCCGGAACCCCTGTAGCATCCGTAAAGGAGAACAGTACGGTTATCATAGAAGGGCCAAAGCCAAAAAACAAATAGAGCAGAACTGGAATACTGAGCAAAAGATACGGCATTAACCGGGCCGCACCCTTTCCGAAAGGATACATGGGTCTCACACCCTTTACATTATTTATGGAAGCATTGATTTATTTAGGGGCCGCCGCATCCCAGTCTGCCTGGGATTTTTTCGCAAGCTCCAAAGGCGTTTTTAACGGTCCGGCAGGGGCCAGAAATTCCGCATGCACGCTTGCATCCTTAATGTACTGTCCTACATTCTTGCGATTGATAAACAGCTGATCCCAAGACAACTTGAAGTTTTCAAGTGAAGGCTGGATTTCAATGATAAAGTCACTCTTGATCTTCACATCAGGCTGTGTAGGCAAAAATCCGGCGGCATTCACAAAATCCGTGTAGTTCTCCTTCTCGGAGAGCATCTCGAGCCACTTGAGCGCATAAGCCTTGTTTGGCGACTTTTCCAATACCATCCATGTCATATCATACTTGCCTGCAAGGTCCTTATTTTTGGCCGGATCATTACTGCCCGGAATCGGAAAATAACCAAATTTCATCTGTGGATTGGCTGTCTGGATCGTAGTAGCATCCCACGTACCATCTGCAATCATGGCTACACGCCCCGTCGCAAACAAACTTGGCAAGGTTCCATAATCAATCCCCATAAATCCGCCGATGGCATTATTCATCAGGATTTGCGATTTTTCCAGCACTTCAAGCTGGACGGGATCTGTCAACTTTGTCTTGCCTGTCCACAGCCCTTTGATATATTCCAGCTGATCATCATGGATGGAGGCCTGAAGCCCTTGAACAGCAAGGTTAATAGGCCATACATCCTTGCCGCCAAAGCCGATTGGTTCTACGCCATTATCCTTGAGCACCTTCATCGCACGCACCAGTTCGTCCCATGTCGTGGGCACAGCAAGATTATATTTTTCGAAAATCTCCTTGTTGTAAAACAGACCTGTCAGTGCCACCTTCCCCATATTTACACCGTATACCTTGTCCTTATAGGTCATGGCATTTTTGACATCTGCAGGATTGTAGTTTTTTATAAAAGCCTGATCTGACAGATCGGCTATTAGTCCTCCATCAATCCATTGCTTCCACATCGGGTCAGCTGCTCCCTTGGACCATTCCTGCGGAGCGCCTACAAAGCTGAATTTTAGAGGAATAATGTCTGCATCCCCGGTTGTACCGGCATTCATGCGGGTTTGCATCAGTTGATCATAAGTGGAGTCTGCAGGAACAGTCGTATATTCTACCTGAACCTCCGGATATTTCTCTTCAAACTTTTTATTGAATTCCTTTATATAGTTATTAATATTTTCTTGCTGCCAATGAATAATCTTTAAAGTGACCTTTTTATTTCCGTCCTGTATAGCTCCGTCACCATTGCCGCAAGCAGCCAGCATCAAAATTAAAGCGGTTACAAAAAATAAAGAAAAACTCTTTTTCAGCATTGCAGAATCCCCCATCTCATCTTAGAATAAATACATTTGCCTCCTGCGAACACATAACACGAAAGCAGTTTCGTTATTTTCAAATACCATTATGTAACAAATGATCTGCATTTGTAAATAGAGATTTGTGAATTATCAAAAAAACGCGAAACATAGTTGAAATGAGGTTTTCATTCCATAATATATGGAAATTAATTTTTAAATCATCCAGTTGACTCTCCTCTATAAGTTAGCATAGAATACGAGTAATTATTACATTTTGTATGTACAGCTCATATATCTAAAGCGGTTTAGTTTGGAGGATTTCATGAATATCAAAACAATAGCTAGCATGGCAGGCGTATCGGTGGCAACCGTTTCGAAAATTATAAACAATTACACGGATATCAGCGAGGAAACCCGGCAGCGTGTGCTTAAAATTATGGAGGAAACAGGGTATAGACCCTCCTCTTCGGCTAAAACGCTTGCTACCAAAAAATCAAATCTGGTAGGTGTTATATTCGCCGGTAAGTTGAATGTCGATTTCGGCCATCCATTTTTTGTAGATATCATTAATGTCTTCAAAAAACAGATTGGCTTGCTCGGTTATGATCTGCTGTTTTTTTCGAATGAGAAATTCCTGGATACTGGTGAGGACTATTTGGCTCGCTCAAAATATTTCTCGGTGGACGGGTGCATTATTATTGCCGGAGATGAAGTGGAAAAAAGCGTTTTTGATCTCGATGCCAGTCCCATTCCCTGCATCGGTGTCGATATTGAACTAACAGGAGTCAATTCCTGCTATATTATGTCTGACAATCAGAAAATTTCCACGAAGGTTGTTGAGCATTTTTACATGAATGGCTACCGTGATATCGGTTTTATAGGCATTGAACGTCCATCCCTGGTTATTAAAGAGAGAGAAGAAGCCTTTATCACATCACTAAAACGGTTTAGCCTTGAGGTCAGACCTGAATGGTTTGTGTATGGCAAGGATTATGCAGCAGAAGATGGATACCAGATCGCCAAGGCGTGGATAGAGCAAGGAAATTTGCCGAAGGCTGTTTTTGCGGCTACCGATCTGCTCGCCTTTGGTGCGATGCGCGCTTTCAAGGAAAGCGGCTTGCAGGTTCCCGAGGATGTTGCTGTGGTGGGGTGCGATGATATAGAAGCCTGTCGTTATACCGACCCTCCTCTGACCACAGTAAAGCAGGACACACAAAAAATAGGCCGTCTAGCCGCAATGGTGCTGTTCGACCTGATGAAGAAACAGATGGAGACCAAATGTATTAAGATAGAACCGGAACTGGTCATCCGCAGTTCCTGCGGAGCCCGGCAAAATTGGAACCATATGCTGATCAAAGGTCAGCACACACCTTAAAGCCTCTCAGCGATTACAACTGATCGGCTATCCTTTGACCCGCCAGATGGACATTGCTTTCAAAGTGTCCATCTGGCGGATCAGGGCAACTGCCATCAGGCTATGATTTGTAGGCCATGGCCGCGTTCACAGCCCTTTTCCAGCCTTGATACAGGCTGTCTCGTGTTGCCGTATCCATAGCAGGGACAAATGTGCGTTCCGCCCTTACACGCTGGCGCAGCTCATCCATACTGTTCCAGTATCCCGTAGCCAACCCGGCCAGACATGCGGCCCCCAGTGCCGTCGTTTCATGGATAACAGGCCGTTCCACCGTAGCATCCAAAATATCGCTTTGGAATTGCATCAGGAAATTGTTCAGCACAGCTCCTCCATCTACCCGCAACATTTTCACTGTGATACCGGAATCAATCTCCATCGCTGTAAGCACATCCTTGGTCTGATAAGCGAGTGACTCCAATGTGGCACGGATAAAATGCTCCTTGGTGGTTCCCCGGGTCAGGCCGAACATCGCTCCACGCACTTCACTATCCCAGTAGGGACTTCCCAGGCCAACAAAAGCAGGCACAAGATACACACCTTCTGTAGAGGAGACACGGACTGCATAGGGCTCGCTATCCTTTGCTTCACGGAACATGCGCAGACCGTCGCGCAGCCATTGAATTGCAGAGCCTGCGACAAACACACTCCCCTCCAGTGCATATTGCACTTTGCCTTCCTTCAGCCCCCATGCGATGGTCGTAATGAGGCCATGCTTGGATTCCACAGGTTCATCCCCCGTATTCATCAGCATGAAGCAGCCTGTGCCGTAAGTGTTTTTAATCATCCCTTTTTCATAGCAGGCCTGCCCAAACAAAGCTGCCTGCTGATCACCCGCTGCACCAGCAATCGGTATATTTTGCCCAAAGAAATGATAATCCACCGTGTGCGCATATACCTCAGAGGAAGGTCTGACCTCAGGCAGCATGATTTTGGGCACACCGAGAATATCCAGCAGCTCTTCGTCCCACTTGAGTTCGTAAATGTTAAACATCAGCGTTCGGGCCGCATTGGAGTAGTCTGTCACATGTGCCTTTCCGCCGGACAGCTTCCAGATCAGCCACGAATCAATCGTGCCGAATAACAAGTCGCCACGTTCTGCCTTTTCTCTCGCCCCCTCCACATGATCCAGAATCCACTTCACTTTGGTGCCGGAAAAATACGGATCGATCAATAGCCCTGTTTTGCTGTGAAACAGTTCTTCATAGCCCTGCTCCTTCAATTCCTCACAGATATCCGAGGTTTGGCGCGACTGCCATACGAGCACATTGTACACAGGCAATCCCGTATTTTTATCCCAAACAGCTACCGATTCCCGCTGGTTGGTAATACCGATGGCGGCAACCTGGCTTGCCTTTACACCCGATTCGGACAGACAGGATGCGATGACGCCCAGAATGGAACTCCAGATTTCATTGGCATTCTGCTCCACCCAGCCGGGCTGGGGAAAATATTGCGGAAATTCCCGTTGAGCGGAATACACCACATCTCCTTCTTTATTGAACAGAATCGCTCTTGAGCTTGTCGTGCCTTGGTCCAGTGACAAAATATATTTTTCCATCGTTCATCTCTCCTCTGTAAATCAATCCATTTTATACGGTTAGTTTGTCGGTGATAGAGCTTTTGTAACTACGACTGAAACGGAAAGCAAGCAGTAGTACGATCACAATAATGCCGAGCAAAATCCAGAAAGCCGGGCTCACCTGCCCTTTAAACACAGCCTGGTAAAATAGCCCTCCGAAAGATCCTCCCAATAACGGACCTGCAATGGGTACCCAGGCATATTTCCACCCGGATGCTCCCTTGCCGGGAATCGGCAGTACATAATGGACAAGACGCGGGCCCAAATCCCTCGCCGGATTAATGGCATAGCCCGTCGTCCCGCCAAGGGATAAACCGATGCTGACGACCAGAAAACCGACAATTAACGGATGAAGGCCCTCTGTAAATGTATTGGCACCAAGCGACTGTAGGGCAAGAACAAAGATAAACGTGCCTATCATTTCACTAAGCACGTTGGCGAACGGATAATCAATAGCTGGACCCGTGGCAAATACACTGAGTTTGGTGGCTGCGTCCTCCGTCTTTTTCCAATGGGGCCAATAATGCAACACCACAATCACGGCACCTGCCATGGCACCAAGAAGCTGAGCCGCTATATAGCCGGGAACGTCTTGCCATGGAAAAACACCCTGAAATGCCAACGCCAGCGTCACCGCCGGATTCAAATGGGCTCCGCTGATTGGACCTGCCGCATACACTGCGACCGCAACCGCAAGCCCCCATCCCATTCCGATGACAATCCAGCCGGAAGCGTGGGCAAATGATTTTTTCAGGGATACCCCTGCACACACCCCGCTACCCAGAACAATCAGAATCATCGTCCCTATAAACTCGGCTGCGTATGGCGACATACAACCTACCTCCTCAATAGATCACCCGATTTTTAATCGCATTCATCGCGCGCAAAAAAAGAAAAGCCATTACAAACCGCTCCCGTGTTGTGGTATGGGATGTCTGCGTGGCTCTCCTGTCTCCGTCACGATTATTAACTTAAATTTGATATTATATAAGTATGTAAGCGTTGTCAACTACAAATTTAAAATGTTCCAGATATCGAAATAATCGTTGACTATGTCAGATTTCCCCCTTTATGATGTAAAAAAATGGGTAGTAAAATTCAGACATATGCGGATATGTTGTTCCCAAACCGATGATGAAGGGAAGAAGGTCATGCTGAAATTACTGCAAAAAATCGGAAAATCGTTAATGCTTCCGGTAGCGACACTACCCGCGGCGGGGATTTTGCAAGGGCTGGCTCTGATCAACTATGAGACGGATATTCCGCTTGGCCCTGCGGTAGGCGGTTTTTTGAATCATTATGTCACTCCTTTTTTGAACCAAGGCGCAGGCGCCATCTTCGGCAACCTGGCGTTAATCTTTGCCATCGGTGTTGCGATCGGCCTGGCAGGGGATGCGGTGGCCGCACTATCCGCAGTCATCGCCTATATGGTGCTGATCCGGATTTTGGCGGCAGTACCGGGCATTTTTGCATATATTCCCGATGACGTTAAGCTGGATATGGGGGTGCTGGGCGGCATTTTTATCGGCGGTTGGTCTGCTTATCTATTCAAAAAATATCACAATATCCAGCTTCCGGATTGGCTTGGCTTCTTTTCCGGCAAACGTTTTGTCCCTATGATTACTGCCTTCACCACCATAATTTGGGCCGTTCTGCTCGGTATGATCTGGAGTCCGGTACAGGATATGATTGCGGCCTTCGGCAACTGGATTGTCGGTTTTGGCGGCATTGGCTCGATGGTGTTCATGATTGCCAATCGGCTGCTGATCCCGCTCGGTCTGCATCATGTACTGAACTCTATCGCTTGGTTCCAGATTGGTGATTATACGAATGCAGCGGGCGAGGTTGTACATGGTGATCTGACCCGTTTCTTTGCAGGCGATAAATCGGCGGGTCTGTTCATGTCCGGCTTCTTTCCTATTATGATGTTCGCGCTTCCGGCAGCCGCCCTTGCATTCATCCATACAGCCCAACCTGAAAAACGCAAAGCGGTTGCTTCTATTTTCATCGGTTCTGCGCTTGCATCGTTTCTAACGGGAATTACCGAGCCGCTCGAATTTTCCTTTATGTTCATTGCACCGTTGCTTTATGGCATTCATGCACTGCTTACAGGTCTGAGCGGCCTGATCATGTATCTTCTGGATGTCAAACTTGGCTTTTCTTTTTCAGCCGGACTCATTGACTATTTGGTCAACATGAAGCTGTCCACCCACCCGCTGCGAATGATTGCCGCCGGTCTGGCTTTTGCCGTCATATATTATTTCCTGTTCCGGTTTATCATTGTCAAATTCAATCTCAAAACACCCGGACGCGAAGATGACGCAGAAAACAGCCTCCTCTCAGATACTAGCCAATCCATATCTATTGAAAAGCCAGCAGCGCTATCTGACAGTCAAGAGAACGATGCAGCAAAAATACTTGCCCATCTGGGCGGTTCGGACAATATCCAAAGCATCGATGCATGTATTACACGGCTGCGGCTGGTTGTCAAAGACGACAAAGCGGTTAACGATCAAGCTCTCAAGCAGCTCGGAGCTTCGGGGATTATCAGGCTTGGTAACGGTGTGCTGCAGGTGATATTTGGTACACGGTCTGAAATTCTGAAAGATGAAATGCAGCGGTTGATGTAAGTAAGTTCAGGTCCACAAAAAGGGTATCTCTTCAATCATCGAGATACCCTTTTGGATTGCCGTCCATCTGCTAACAACTTAGATACGCTTACATTATATTGTTATATATATGATGTTACTCACCCCTTTGGGGTTCAGGAATGCAGCTTCCCGCTGATTCGCTCCTGTCCGCGTACTCCGACGGGAATACAGCCATCCGCTGACGGTTCATCCCGGCGAACGGCCAAAAAGGGAGTGTCCTCGCAAGCCTGTGATGGCTCAGGGCACTCCCTTTTGGAATTTATAAATGAACCGTTTGTCCTTTTTCTTCTACCTGGATCGCCGCGCCTACATTGGCACCTGTAAAGATATCCTTGTTCTTGTTGGAATACAGAGAGTTCATATAGATTCGAGTTTCTGCAACGACAATGCCTGACAAACCAAGCAGCGCAATCAGGTTTGGAAAGGCCATCATCGCGTTAAAAATATCTGCGAGCAGCCAGATTGCATCCAGTTTAATGAACGCCCCGCCGGCAACCAGTGCGATGAACAAATAACGATATGGCTTAATCCACTTGACGCCAAGCAAATATTCAACACATCGTTCCCCGTAGTAGTTCCAGCCAAGCATGGTCGTGAACGCAAACATAATCAGAATGATCGTAAGCAATTCTGCGCCTAGCGGAAATGCGCTGGAAAATGCCTGCTGAGTCATTAGACCCGCATCGGTAGGTCCACTCCACACACCGCTCACCAGCAGCGTCAGCCCGGTCATCACACATATAACCATCGTATCAATGAACACGCCTGTCATGGAAATCAGCCCTTGCTCCGCAGGCCATTTGGTTTTGGCGGCTGCGGCAGCAATCGGTGCGCTACCCAGACCTGCCTCATTGGCAAAAATACCTCTGGCTACCCCGCTGCGCATCGCCAGCATAATCGTAGCCCCGGCAAAGCCGCCCGTCGCAGACGTAGTTGAAAACGCTGAATGCAGCACAAGTGCAATGGCGGCCGGAAGTTGATCCGCGAACCGGATCAGTACGATGATACAGATCAGTACGTATAAGCCTGTTTTGAAGGGAACGACCTTCGTTGATACCTTGGCAATGCTTTTGAGTCCTCCAATGGTGACCAGTGCTGTAAGGGTAGCAATAATCAACGCCGTTACAATCGGCGGAACACCAAAGCTGTTCTCGGTCGAGGACACAATGGCCTTGACCTGCGGAAACGTTCCGATTCCGAACAGCGCTACCAGCATCCCCGAAAAGGCAAACAGCATGGCCAGCGGCTTAAAGCGGCGCCCCAGACCATTTTCAATATAATACATCGGGCCACCGGAAAATTGTCCATTCCGGTCCTTCACGCGATATTTTACGGCAAGCACGCCTTCTGCATATTTTGTTGCCATCCCGAAAAAGGCGGCCACGACCATCCAGAACAAGGCGCCCGGTCCGCCCAGCTTAATGGCTGTCGCCACGCCGACAATGCTGCCTGTGCCGACTGTAGCTGCCAACGCCGTACTCAGGGCCGCAAAGCTGCTTACATCTCCGCTGCCTTCATTGGGGGCCTTGCCGATCAGCTTGATCGCCAAAGGCAGGTGCAATACCTGCAGCAATTTTAAACGTATGGTCAGCCACAATCCCGTTCCCATAACGAGAATGATCAGAGGCGCCCCCCACATCCAACTGCTAATCGTTTCCAATACATGAACCAAATTCATCTCAACCCGCTCCTCCAGCATATTCAAAAACAAAAAAGAGTCAAATCCGCTGATTCGACTCCTGGAGAGGTTAAAGGCACGAAAAAATAAAACCCTTTTGCGCAGGTTGCAGGCCGCTACATAGCTTAAAATAGCTTTAAAAAAATAGGGCATCCCCTGTCATAGGTTATTCGCGTCTCTGTCCTTTTGCCTGAGAGTTTAAGCAGATGTTCTCTGCGGTGCACCTTCGGCGCCCAATTAAGGGTCTCTCCAGAGTTCTGTCCGTTTACGGTCCTGCTTGTTGCTGTACCAGCCAAGCACCTGAGAGTTTTGCCCCTTCGGTCGGAACGTTCGTTCCATCTCCCGCAAACATCAACCAGACATATGAAATTGTTTTTTATTATACAGAAAAATTTCAGATTATTACAAGTGAAAAATTTGTGAAGCCCTCTGGGGTGCAATCACCGGCCTACAAATCAAAGCGGGCAGGGCAGAGCGCATCCTTACGGTGTTCTCTGTCCTGCCCGTCCAAGGCGATATCAAGTCAATCAACCATTACAGTTCTTCACCATTGGTTGCAATTACATTTTTGTACCAGTTAAAGGAGTCTTTTTTGGGAGCATTTGAGCGTGCCATTACCGTCATCATCCAGATCAACATAAATAAATCCGTAGCGCTTGGACATCTCGAAAGTCGACATGCTTACAAGGTCGATAGGCCCCCAGCTCGTGTAACCGATCAGGTCAACACCATCGGCAATGGCTTCCTTCATTTGGGCAATATGCTGGGGCAGGTAATCAATGCGATAGGTATCATGCACAGAACCGTCTTCTTCCACCTAATCATATGCCCCCAGGCCATTTTCCACGATGAATAGCAGCTTTTGATAGCGGTCATAAAACGTATTCTTGCCTTTGGCACAATCCTCTGATGTTGCTTTTGCGACATGATCCATTTTTTCTTACATAATGAGACAAGTGTTACAGCTAAAATTGGAAATATCATTTATACTAATCGTTATATTGTAAAAAAAGGAGGATTTCTGTGAAAAAAGCATATATCGCCGGATTAAGTGTCATTGTATTGCTTCTTATTGCCATTGCGATTTCTGCTGTATTCAAATTTCAGGGCCTGGAGCAAGTGATTCAACAGAAAGACAAAGAGATTCAAGCGAGCAAAAGCAATTATCCCGAAATCTATGATTATTTAAATGCGGTTACCATGGATGGTTTTAAGAAACTGATCCAACAGGATCAAAGTGTGTTCGTCTATGTCGGCAGACCTAGCTGTGGTGACTGCAACCGCTTTGAGCCGAAATTTAACAAGATGATCGAAGAATACAATCTGGGCTCGAAAATTACATTTTTGAATGTTCATAAAATTCATCAGGACAAGCTCCAATGGAATAAATTCAAAGCGGATTACAACGTTAAATACACCCCTACTATTGCGGAATTCAGACAGGGCAAGATGGTTGATAAAATAGAATGGACACCTGAAAAGGAACTCAGTACGGATGCTGTAAAAGAGTGGCTGATTTCCAAGAAGCTTATTCAATAAGCCTCGTACTTCGTATTCACATTATACGAACAGGCTGTTTATACGAAAAAAAGGTATTCACGCTTTTAACGCCTGAATACCTTTTCTTGATATATACAAATCAGCTGCTTAAAAAAATAGTTCTTCCCTCTTCCCAACTCCCTACTGTTGGTCTATTTATAAATATCTGGGTCCCGATTTGGAAGCTACATGCGCGTCGACCGGATTGGGGAACTCATATCGGCTGATATCTGTTTCCGATACGATATGTCCGATTTGCGACTCGATGAATTCCAAATCCCCTTCTACTGCCCCTATAGAATGCTTTGTACCAGGTTCTACCACGATGACCTCACCGGGGCTGACCTTCTGTGTCACGTCATTAATACAGACACTGCCGGTTCCTGAGACGATGGTCCAAACTTCTTTACGGAACTGGTGCTCATGATAGCTGATAAATCTGCCAGCCGAAATGACGACACGTTTGGTAACCGTCTGTAATCCATCTGCCGCTTGCTGGTGGGATAATACCGTTTGTTTCCCCCAGAAGCGCTCTTCAAAACGCGGGCCGATTTCAATTTCCGCTACCATTTCTTTAATGCCTGTCGAAGATTGTCGATCCGTTACGAGTACACCATCCGGTCCGGCAACGACGATAATGCCCGGAACATTCCAGATGCTGACCGGAATCTCCAGTTCATTGATAATATGCGAGTCGTGTGAAGCTTCTGAAATATAGCCGGGTCCGCTTAGCTCCGAGCTCATTTCCCGTACGAGCGAGTCCCAGGTTCCCAGATCCCTCCACTCTCCATGGTAAGGAAGCACAGAGAGCTTACGTGTATGCTCGACAACCGCAATATCGAAGCTCGTTTTAGACATGTCTGCATAATTTGTCGAAAGTGATTCATACTGCGGCGGGAAGCCTTTTTGCTCTAGTATGTCCAACAAAAAACCAAGTCTGAAAGCGAACACCCCGCAATTCCATAAAGCTCCTTCGCGAATTAGCGCTTCCGAACGGATGAGATCCGGCTTTTCAACAAATGAGCTCACCCTATAAAATGACTGATCAGGCGAAGGGGATGACGAAGGCACGATATATCCATATTTATCTGAAGGCTCAGTCGGAGCAACGCCCATCAGTGCGATATCGCTTCCTGATTGCTCTAAAATAGTAGGAAGTCTGCGCAGATGCTCAAAAAATTCATCTCCCGCATATCCGTCCACTGGCATGACTCCTACAATCTCGTCGCGTGAGGCACCTGCAACGTCATGCAAGTAAGCCGCAGCCAGAGAAATGGCTGGAAAGGTATCACGCTGGGCAGGCTCCTCTATGACCACCACATCCTCCCCAATTTGTCCTCGAATCAGCTCAGCCTGAGTTCCACTCGTAGAAAAATAGGCCTTATCAGCCAAATTTGCTTCTTCTAGTTGCCGCCAAATCCGTTGCAGCATGCTTTCGGGACGTTCATCATGACGCAATATAGAAAGAAACTGCTTGGGACGGTTCACATTGGATAAAGGCCATAACCGTTTACCCGAACCTCCGGACAATAAAATCATTCGCAAAGATGTAACCTTCTTCCTCTAAATTGTTAATTTTCTATTATACAAGACTATTTATTTTCCGTATTTTTGCCGAATACATAAGTATATAATATTTCGGCAAATGCATGTTTACGCAATGTAAATGCATGTTTACGTAATACAAATACAATTTTGTTCCCATAGGAGATGTCAGTTATGTCTATAAAAATACTCATCATCGAAGACCAAAAAAGTTTGGCAGATATGATCGCTCTTCATCTTAAGGAGGAAGGTTATCATACTGAACTTATCCATGATTCTAAACTAGCAATTTCTACACTTATGCGTTTCAAGCCGGATATCATTGTGACCGATCTGATGTTTTCCGGAAGAGCCGAATTTGCACTGATCAGCCAAATCCGTCAATTTTCTATGGTTCCTATGCTGATTATCTCTAATAACAATGTGCTGAATATCAGAATAAGGGCTCTGGATGACGGAGCGGACGACTTTTTATGTAAGCCCTTCAGCCTGAGAGAGTTGAATGCCCGTATCAAAGCCTTGCTGCGCCGCAGCGGCAGAAGCATCCCGACTGAGTCGCAAATCATCACCCAAAAGCGTAAAAAGGTAAGAGTTTGGGTGAATGATTACCGTCATAGCCTGCTGGTCGATGACCGGGAAATTGAAGTTACTCAAATCGAATTTTCCATTATAAAAGAGATGTCCTGTAATCCAGGGAAAGTCTTTACCCGAAGCGAGCTGATGGATCGGATCAAAGGTAGGGATGGTGCTTATCTGGATCGTACCATCGACGTACATATTTCCAGCCTTCGCAAAAAAATAGAACGTGACCCTAAAAATCCTCAACATATTCGTACCGTCTGGGGCAGAGGCTACAAATACGAGATTTAGCCATCTCATAGCTACAAGATTGCACGAGCAGCTTGCTTCTTATGAAAGGTTTCGCTTTTTCCAGCGCTGGTAGGGAAGAAAACAAGCTGCTCCGCCCAGTAACCCGATAATGAACAGGAGCCAGCCAAAACGGTAGGCGGAAGCCAGAATAACGACAACTTCCCCGTTTCCGTTGCCACTCGTAATAAATCCAGTAGTCACACCATTCACAGACAGACGAGCACGCTGATTCTCATCTCCCAGCCTAAACTCCCATAGCGGGTTTGGTGACTCTGTCTCACGAATCAGCACCTGTTGGCGTGTCGGGTTATATAGTGTAAAGCTGCGCTCCATGGAATTTCTACGAGTAGCCTGAATGTTCCCTGAAGCATATGGAGCTACAAAAAAGGTCTCCATATCCGTGCCCTCAAACAATGTAAATTGATCTACCGTAATCATCGCTTGATAAGGAATGATAGAGTAATTCTTCATTTGAAATAACCCCGATTGCTTCTTATCCGCATGTGCCAGAATCTGAAACTGCAAAAAGGTGGCTCCTGCCGGAGCCTTTACAATCTGATCATAATGATTCCATTGTTCCTTGTCTCTTTCCTCCACCTCGTCAATATAGGAAGTTTTGATAATTTGCGAGGCTTTATTCAAGAAAATGACCTTCATATGCCGGCTTCCAACTTGCTCTGACCGTGCATCCAGCTGCACAGCATACTCTTGCAGTGGCTCAGCCTTCATTTTCCGGGACGCATAAATGTTCCAGTCACAGGAATAGCTTGGGGCGTAACGGATAGACAGCTCCTTCCCTGTTAATGTCAGGTTCGTCTGACCGGGGCGGATATCTGCCACACAGCCTACATTGGTGCTTAATGATTCTCTCGCGTCTTCTACAGGCATAGCCGTCACTTCCTGCCCCGCCATTCGGTGAATATCTGCAAAATTACTCAAGGATGGCACCTGACTATCGAGTATAAGGGTTAAACGGTACTTTCCCTTGGACAAAAACAGATTTTTAAATTCGACTCGTCCATATTCGTTCAGCACACCGGGAACATAAATGATTTGCTTGGAGAAACCATCCGGATTCGGCGCCGTTTCAATGACCTGGTTTTCCGATGAAGAGGTGGCGGGCAAGCGCTTATACTGCTCATCTGTGCGAATCGTTCTGATCAGCACTTCTCCTGTCGCTTTATTCACCCACTTCATCGTTAGTGACCCATGATATCCTGAGGGTAAATTGGCCAGAATAGCTGTGGAGTAAGTGCCTGTTTTGACGACCTCCACATCTCTGCTTAATGTGCCCTTCTGATAGCTGATTCCCCGCCCCATACTAAGCCGCGGGAAGGCCCGTTCCGTCTGAACATTTCCTTGGAGTTTAAAATCGTTTTCTGCCTCCAGGGTAAAAAAGAGCTTGCCCCGCTTCAGCGCCTGCTCTACCGGAAAAGATAGCTCGTCTAGCTGATCTGCAGGTACAATGGCAAATTGATTGACTGCATTAAAGCCCTCCAAGTTATTAACCGTGACCGAAGAGTCTCCTTTGGGGAAGACATGCTCTCCCAGATCAACCCATTGGAATTGGTTCAAGCCTTCATCACGGGTCACAATATCAACTTTTCTATCCGGCAGTGTGACCTGCAATTTCCCGCCCGCCTTATTCATAAACACTCTGGCATACACACGCGAGGTTTGCGGCTGGTCCAATTTTTTATGCATGGTAAAGGCGTTGGGCTTGCTGTATTTTCCCAAATCGCGCATCTGGATATCATGAATCCACCAGTAGTTTTTTTGCTGTGGACGCTGCAGGGTTAACAAATCCATTCGCATCCAGTAGCTGCCGGGCGGCGACACATATTCTCCGTAAAATTTTACACTGTCAAAATTGTATTCCTCCGAAGGCGCTACGACATAGCTAACCCCCAGCTCACGCATTTGCTTGTCATAAAATCTCATTTTTACATGCATTTTGTTCGTCCCGCGACCAGATACCGTGATTTGGAACTGGTACGGATTATTCTCCTTGGCTTCCAGCAAACCGGATCTGGCGACCTGCCATATATTACTCGGATCTCCCTTCATAATCTCGCCGTGCAGCGTCGGCACATCATTCAATCCCTCACGCGGATTAGCCTGTACACTGAACAACTGTGGATTGTCGGGCTTAAAAAAGGTTTCGCTTCGCAGCATAGAGTCAAAATCCAGGACTGTTTTCCCTTCAATGCTGCTCATCTGATAAGGGGCCACATCCAGCTTCTTGCTGGCAAAGGTGACAGCAATCCCCGCATCCATTTCCATATCGAACGGAAAGTTCCGTATATTTTGGGAGGATAAATACCACAGCCATTCGCTAGTCGAAGCAAAGGTTTTGGACCATTTCAAAAACGCATTGCCATCCTCAATCGCGTCAAAAGGCTTCAGGTAATCCTCAGCCGGAAGCTGAGACAACAATAAATCATTAAAGGAGGCGGCTTCCACATAATCCCCTTTGTTGACTGTCTGAATGGTGTTTAGCTCCGGCTTTAACGCACTGAACAATACCCCGAAACGGGTAAAATCAAAGCCCGGCAGATGGCTGTAGCTCTCCAATCTACCAAACCCGTAGGGTGTCACGATTTTACTCGTAAGGATATTCATATAGGGTGGTGCCTGATCTAGATTAAATATGGAAAAAATCCCGTTTTTGTAGGCACGCTTCAATCCGCTCTGAGCTTCCAATTGCGATAGGTGAAAATCCTGACGCTTCTCCTGCCCTACGTATTCATCATGGTAGACCAGCTGGTTGATTCCGAAGGCAGAAAACAGCTTGTTCAATCGGGAGCTTAGTCCATTGTCCATGATATACTCCAGAAAGTTCATATAGTATGTAATCCCTGGATCATTCCCCTCATGGTGGAAAATGGTGTTTTTGGGAGAAGAGTATACCTGGAAATCTCCGGTTGCCTTCTCGTTTGCGGTTTTCCCTTTATTCCACTTCGGCGTGGCTACTCCGTTATAGCTTTGAATCATATTATCGGCAATCGGGAAGTACAATGCCTTGCTGTCATAACGATCCGGGTCAGTCAGCTTTTCAGCCATGAGGCTGTAATCTTTTGGGACTTGAACCGGCTTGTAATACCCTTCAATGAACTGGGTACGTAAGGGAGCAAAATACACACCGAGACACAAAACGACAATGACCACCGCCAGTCTTTTATACAGGCGCTGCAACGGCGATGATCCGAACCATTCTATAAACTGAATCACACCAAAGGTGAGCAGCACCCCAAAGTTAAGCGCAAGCAGACCAATAAATTTGTTGGGATCACGAAAAACCGAGCCAATCACTGGGGTCTTCGTCACCAGAATGACAAACCACTTGGCAATGGACGGAAACGTCGTTCCGGTAGCTGCGACTACAAACAGCAGCGTAAGCAGCGAAAAGATTAAAATAATCGGATTTTTATGTGAACGTGTCACCATCGCATAGCTGATCAATAACAGCAAAAATCCCCCGCCTGCATAAAACATGAAAGGCAAAGAGGAAAAGGAAAACATAGGCCACCAATAGCTTAATAAATAAACGACATTATGCAAGCTGCTGTTACGGCTGAACAGAGACAACGTATCCACGACGTTGATATTGTGCTGGGACGCCTCAGCGCCCATCAGCATGCTGCCGACATACAGAGATAGCCAATAAAAACTGAGTAGGCCAAAAAAAACGCCGAAAATAATGCCTTTGCGCACAACATTGACGTATATCGCCTGTACATAATCGCGGCCGGCTTTACGGTGTGTCCAGGTCAGCTTGATCAATAGCAGCATGGCGAACAAGCCCAAATAAATCAGGCCGAAGAAAAAATAGTGAATCGCGGCCGCGCTAACAGTGAACACCGCAGCCAGCAGGAACAGGTCGATCCAGTTCCGCTGATACAGCTTGTGAGGATTGTAGTCTTTAATTTGTTGAATTTGAAACTTGGGATCCACCGCACTGAAAAAGAATCGCAGCATTAACGGGAACAAACTGTATCCACAGAGCAAATAAATATGCTGGATGCGAAAAATAACCCACGGATTCAGCGCATAGAACAACGAGCCGGCCATAATGGCAAAAATCCGGGTTTTCGTAAAGCGCGGTGAATAATACACACTGACCAGCCGCTTGGCAAAGGCATACATTGAAAATGCCGAAGTAAATAACAGACCGGTGATAAAAGATTTCAGCAAAACCGGCCCGCTTTCGCCAAATAACAATGAAAGCCCATAAAACGGCAAAATATACAGAATGCGTGGTGCATTGAACAAGGTCGAGGTAGACCAACGTTCGTTCCATACACCCGTTATTTCCTCCAGATATCGATGAGAGGTGGCTCCAAAGGCAATATCGCTAAACACAATTTGTCCTGGCCCATAGATGGGTGCAAGATATGCAACGATCGCAATCAGCATCAACACTATTGCCGCCATATCATAGCGATAGCGAAATATCCATTTTTTCATGCTTGGCCCCCTCTCTTGAATTTCTCGTTGATCTCTGTCGGCCATGATCTTTGAAATTATCTTCTTAAGCTAACGATCGCCTGCAAGCCCTGATCCGTATTGCGCAGCTTTAGACGACCGCCGATCGTCTTCAGGTATTCATCCATATGGTACAGGCTGAACGTGTGCTCCTGCGAGCTTTGGGAATAATCTGGCTGGAAATAGCTCCAACGCTTTTTATCATCAATTCCACCGCCCGTATCCTCAATGATAATCAGAATTTCCCCCTCTTCCAGGCGTGAACTCACCTTGAGAACTTGGGACTGCCGCTTGGATCTTATACCTGTCCGGCTTCGCTCCTTATTTTCCACCTGGTCTTCGCCTTTGTTCATCGCCTGTACTGCATTTTCCAGCAGTCCCTGAATCGTTTTGTACAGCATCTGCGCTTGTGCTGCAATCGATGGAACAGGCTCTTGGCGCAAAATCACTTGAATGTTCTTCATGTTTAGCGAACGGTTCGCCCATTTTAGCGATTCGGACAATACTTCATTCATGTCTGTGAACCTAATTCCGCTATTATCATGCATCATCTCTTCCAGTATATCTCGCAAGGTACGCACGCCTGTCAGCAGCTCCCCCAGTGACGATTCCTGTCTGAGACGGCCCTGGATGAAATTTTCATTTAACTCCCGAAAATACTCCAGTTCCTTATGGGATGCCCCTTTGCCTTGGCTGGAGGAAGCCTCAAAGCAGTTTGCCAGATCATGATAGAAGCCCAGCAGCTTCAAATCATCTCCGCCTGTCAGACGAGCAGTCTGCTCTTGCAGCTCCTGCAGCCGTTGTTCAACCGTCTGCATTAACGGTAAATAATAGGTATCCTGCTGCTGCCGCAAATCCTCATCCCGCCGTCTGTCGCGAATCTGGTTATTTACGAGGGTATCCTTCACAATCCGTCTGCGGAACTGTACGAACATGACCCACAGCATGATTAATACCAGAGCCATAACCGTCCACAACTGTTTGCGAAAAGAACTGATCCGCTGAGCAATCTCCTGACTGACATCCTCAACTGATATATAAAGCGCCTCTTCCCCAATGCGGCTGAAGCCGATACCGTACCTCTCTCCATTATCCTCGATAACACCCGTATTGCCCTCCAGCATCTTGCGGGTGATGTTCGTGATATCCGTTCGATTGATATCGGATGTATTACGGGAAGCCACGACCTTAAATTGATTATTATAAAATAAAACCTCATGCTGGTTAACTGGTTTACTTTTAATGATTTCACTAAGCATATCAGCGTCAACCGTACGCACCATAAAGCCGCCCGTTTGTGCCCCTTGAATCCTGCATACGATAAACTGGGCCGGCTTATGATCCTCCGTCACAGACGGGCTAACGGCGCAGCCGTTTTGCAGCCATTTGATCTGCTGTACCGCGCTTTTCATCTGACGATTATTCCGTCCGGCAAGCACGCGATACTGTTCATCCAGCACATAAAAGGACCCGGTATCACGCTTAAACTCCTCGGGGAACTGGCGTTTCCCCTCGTTTAGCATATCTCTGCCCAGACTGGACGATAGCTCCTTCAGTTCAGCCTGCCATACGCCATAACGCTCGGTGATACTCGCAGATAGTTCCTGTACCTCATGCTGAAGCTGCTCGTTCTGAATTTCCGTCAACTGACTGCTGAATTGCCGCATGACAAACCACTGGAGTACGGCAGCCAAAAAAACAGTCACACACAGAACGACCAGGTACAGGATTACCTTTTGCCAACCCGGTTTCAACAAAGCCCATTGCTTCATGCTTCCCTGTCCTCTCCATTCTGTTCAAAACGGCTCAAAATAGCTTGCATCAGGCATTCCAACTCGTAGCTGATCAGCGGTAGCCGTGCACACAGCAGCCGGGGAGTCCGGCGCTGAAGTGCGGCAAACCTTGCAGCCGTTTCCGGTGTCCCGTCCGTCAGCAAAATCAATTCGCATGTTTTTGCAATATATAAGCGATCCAGTTCTTCTTCACTGAATTCACGCAGATCAACGATGTAAATATCATGACGATCATCCATGTGCTGAAGTGTCCGGGAGACGGTCAGGGTCACACTCGTATGCCGGGCAGCATGATACTGATGGAGCAGCCGCATGCCTTTTTCCCAGAGCGCATGTTCAACTGAATCGAATCGTTCACAAAAGATACGCAACGCCCGTTCTGTATTGACATCTTTCAAAAATGCCAAAACGCTGATATTATACATGTAGTTCCTCATTTCTTACTTCATGATTGGAGTTGCGCATTCCTTATGACACCCCAAAACATTCTATTTGTGGACGATAGTCCGATGGTTTTGTCCCTACTCGAGCGGACACTAGCGAAAGAAACATTCACCCTACATACCGCTCACACACCTAAGGAAGCCTTGCAGGTGCTGAAACAGCACCCGATAGATGTAGTGGTATCCGATCTGCTCATGCCAGGCCTGGATGGGCTTACGCTCCTTCGTATGATTAAGAAGGACTATCCGTATATCGTACGGATCATTTTGTCAGGCCATCTGCATACGCAATCCATTTTAGCGGCGATTAATCAAGTTGGCGTATTCCGCTTTTTGACGAAACCGCTGGAGCTGGATAACGACACGCTGAAAAAAACACTGTACGAGGCGCTGGATCAGGCTCAGCTCAATCGAAGCAGCCTGTATGCGGACCAGGACCTGGCTTCCAACTTGTCGGCCTTTATAGACAGCATTCTGAATGCTCCGTACCGACCTTATGTGCTGCTCAATGATCAGCATATCGTAACGGCTGTACATGCTGCGCTGGCTGAACTGTATCCTGTGGGCAGCTCACTTGGTGATCCTGACCATAAAGGCATTCAGTTAACCATGCATTCACTGTTTATACCGTATGACGAGTCGGAATCTTCCGATCCCGACTTGTACACAGTAGACACGCTGACTGTAGGACATTCATCTCTACGCCTTATCCGCCTTAGCGAGATCGCCTGAGTGACGGTTGCCGCCTTTTAACACGGCGGCAACACCAATCACAGTTAGACAGATATACATCCACAGCATGCCCGCCGTCAACAACGGGTGACGAATATACCTCTTTACATTCCCCCATGTATACAGCACCGGACGGAAGAAGTACCAGCGCTCCAGCGCCTTTCGCAATCCCCCCTCTTCCGATGACATCGTACGATCCATCACCGAAAAATAATAGGCTTTTTTACGCAATACATCCTGCAGATATACCTGTTTTTCGTCATGATATACCCGTGTAAATACCGCCCGGCGAATGACTCCGCCAGCCTCTATATAGCGCAAAGTCGGCTGTATTTCTTCGAAGGCAATTTGCTCTGCATTAAAGCCGCCTGTCGATTCGTAAGCGCCCATACGCCAGAAGCGTGCCGCTTCAATAGAGCGTTTTCCCAAGCTTTCACCTGCGTTATTAATCACATTTCGCTCGAAGACTTTCACTTTGGAAAAGAAATTGTCCGCTTCCGAGTACGCTTCCTCAGGAATAACCAGGGCTCCGATATCCTGATGATCGTCGAAAAAGTCGATGCTCTGTTGAATCAAATGCTCGGCCAGGATCATATCGGAATCCAATACAAGTATGTATTCGGCACCCAGCTGCTGCGCTTCCTCGACCGCCTTTACTCTCGCGACTCCCCGCTCCCCATGCGGAAGCTCCAATATCGTAACAGGTACTGAACTCCCTGCTGACAGTGTACGAATCACCTCCACCGTCCGGTCATCCGAACCATCATCAGCAATTACGATATGCAAATCCTTGTAATTCTGTCCCATACAGCTTCGCAAGCATGGCTCTATTGTCCGTTCATTGTTGTACGTGGAGAAGAGAATGACCACTTTGTCCACTCTGTTCCGCCTCCTCTATCCAATTTTCCAACAGCTTCTCAAATACGGCCGCCGTATGGTCAAAATGAAATCTCAACGCATACTGATACGCCCGCTCACGAATGGCCATGTAGTCTTCTCCGCCCTTCGCTGCTCTTTCCATTTGTTCAGATAAACCCCGGATATCGCCGTGAAAGCACAGATACCCGCTTTTCCCGAAATCCGTTGCATCTACCAACCCGGGTGAATTGCTGACAATGCTGGGAGTCCCGACAGCCGCCGCTTCCGTAATCGTCAGCCCCCAGCCTTCACGCAGGGATGGAAATACAAGCGCATGGGCCCGGCTCATCAGTTCCAGCTTGTGCTCTGCTGAGACGAACCCGAAAAAGGTAATATCCGCTTGCGATTGCCCTTGCTCATCCGGCTCTCCGTAAGTCAAGCCATACCGCTTCATAATCGGCACCAATTGTTCTGCCACATAAGTTTTATCGGTTTTTCCGACGATCCACAATACAGCCTGCGGAAATTTTTTCTTGAGCCGCCCAAAGGCTTCAACGACCAGATCAATCCCTTTATATTTTACAAAGCGCCCGGCGTACATAAAGGTCGGACTTGGCTCCTTCGGTAAAAATTGCTCACGCGGCCAGTGGTCAAACTCAATTCCCTCAGGTAAAAGATGCACGCAATCTGGGTGAAACCCCAGCTTAAGTAAATCATACCGGGTAGATGGGGAAACGGTAAGTGTACGATCCTTGCGGGCCAGCTTAAGCATCAGCGGCTCCATATGAAATCCGATCACATTTAGCGGGAATTTGGCATTTTCAAACCATATTTCCCTTGTCAGCTGATGTATAAAAAAGATACGCTTGGATGACTCTACCCAAAAACGGGTAAAGAACTGGTGCGTATTCGCCTGATTAATGACATAATCTATCTGGTTTCGATGACGGCGATAATAGCGCATGGCATAGTAAATGACGCTGAATATATTCCCTTTTCGGATATACGTAATGCCGTCTATCGTTTCCTGTTCCGGCAATCCCTCAAATTGGGGCGAAAAATGAATAAACTGAAAACGGCCTTGCTGTGAGCGCTTGAGCATTTCATGAGTGAAAACTTCTGCTCCTCCGCTTTTAGGTGAACAAATGTCACGCCAGGATAACAATAGAACTATGATTTTACCGTCCTGTTCACGTATTGTACTCATGGAGTGAATCCCCCTTTATCTTTATTTTAAATAAATAGATATAAGCATCTGCCACAAAGTAGAGAGACATGGCTCCGTACACCACAAGCTCGGACAGCAAAAAATCGGAAGGCTTATTGTGAACCATATGAAAGGCTGTCAGTAAAGTGGCCGCCCCTGCCAATAAGCTGATCATCGATTTGCGTCTGCCTACCAATACATGCATATGGACAAAGAACAGCACGATCGAGAACAGCCAGTACACCCATCCCCCCAATGGTATAAACACTTCAGCCGATTGATAGGAAGATCCGAATAATACGGGAATAGATGATGGGAACACAAAGGTCGTACCTACATATACACAGATAGCTGCCACGGCCATTAATCCGCCATAAATGGCGATCAGCTTGCCCAAGGCTTGACGGTCATGACCATTCGCACCGAGCTTTGGAATAAAAGCAGCAATCAAGCTGTACGAAACGTAATAGACCAATTGGCTGTACTTTAGCGCAATAGCATAGCTGCTGGCCTGTTCCGGGAAATAATGCTGCACATACAGCATGTCAATGGAGATACAAAACAAAATAAATAGATTCGTTATGAGGCTATTCGTAAAATCCTGCCCTAGTGATTTCCATAAACCAGAAGGTAAACGTTCTCCGCTGTTGCTGAATAAAGACAGGCCCCGGGCCGAAACGATCCAGCCGTGAAGCAGTGACAGCAGCATCCCCCCACAGCTCGCAAGCAGCAGCGCTTCCAGCTTTAGCCCCATTGCAGTCAGAGCAAAAAACAGGCCCAGCTTCCCTAAAACTTCAATATAGTAGTTCACATTGAGGGCCAGCATGCGCTCCCTGCCCTGCAAATCTCCACGGCAAGAGCTTACGAGAACATGCAGCCCTACCAAGCTGTACAGCATGAACAGAGGGCCCGATCCGACGCCTAATAATGAGCGCAGCAGTGGATGACAAACGGCCAGGATGGCTATGGAAAGCACGGTGAGCAGCAAAGGGGCTTTTAGCAAAAGAGAACCAAGCCGTAAACTGCGCAACGGCAGCTTGGGGTCTTCCTTGGAAATCAGCTTGGCGGTTAATAGCTGAATGGATAAGCCCACAACGGACAACAGTGCAAAGAGGGCCAGCAACGCATTGGCCTGACCATAGGCTTGTCCGGTAAGATACCAGCTCGCTGCGATGTGGAAGAAAAAATTAAATCCGTTCAGTAGCACATTAAATAAGGGAAACATCAACGGGCGCAATCGATTATTCATGTTGTTACCTCACCCGCCGATCCAACCGCCAAATATCAATGATGGAACGTAAAAAACGAAGCGAATCTTTCCATACATGGATGTGCGATCCATCCCGGTCAATACACTTGACGGGTAATTGCAGTACACGAAGCTGGAGCCGCTTGGCGATAAACATCATTTCCAGATCCAGTGCCAGTCCAAGCTGCTCCTTCAAATGCGGAAACATCCGCTTTACGGCCACAGAGCTCATAACTTTAAGCCCTGTCTGGGAATCCACCACGCCTGCTGGCAGAAACGGGCGGGAAATCATGCGTTTGCCAAAGCTGACTACAGAGCGTAATAAAGAACGATTTTCGGCTGTCATATCCTTGGTTCCGATCACGACATCGTAGTAACCCTGACGAACAACATTGATCATTCGGGCGATATCCTCAATAAAAAAGGAGTCGTCCGCATCCACAAAGACGTAGTAATCTGCTCCGATGGTTCGCATCCCTTCCAGATATGTTCCAGCCTTGCGGGTATTGCGGCCCAATTCCCGGGTTTGAAGCAACGGGCTAAGATTCTGACTAATCCGGTTAACGGATAAATCCGTTGCCGACTTCAGTGCTCGAATCAAATTATGGGTGCCATCGTGACTGCCATCATCAATGAGATAAATGGAGCCTTCTACGATATGGCTGCGAATGAAAGCTTGCAGGCGCTCGGCAAATGCTTTGACATGAACAAAACGCTGCTCCTCGTTGTATATAGACAGGATGAAGGCAACATGCTGCGCTTTGCTTGAATACTCGGGGTAAAGCAGGCTTTGGATCTCAGATAGCATTTCCTCATTGTTACTGGATTGCCAAAATAGCAGACGCAAACGGCCTATTCCGGTAATCTGCACCATATGCTGATCACTGAATGGAACCGTTACATCCGTCACCACCAACAGCGGCATTTGTGGAAATCGGCTGCGAATCTGGTTGGCGATCCGCACGGCCTCTTCCGGCTGCCTATAATCGATCAGACAACAGCATGCGTTCTCATAAATCGAAGCTGCCTCAGGGCTCCTGCACAGTACATATTCGTAAAAACAAATCACATGGGGATAATCAATAGCCCTGGTATTATCGCTAAAAATGGCTATAGGTCCCTGCACACAAAACCTCTCCTTTTTCTCCGTATAGTTCTATTTTGTTGAAAAGGAATTAAAAATGTTTGCTTGGAGGTGTGAAGTTCGCCTTCTAATACTTCATATTTTCTTAACAAAATAACTGAGATGACGTGATACATAAGAAAATAAGAAAAAAATAAGTAATTTTTATATTTGTCAAAAAAAGAGCATTTAGGCCTAATTCATTCGAACCAAAAAATTTAAAATTCTACATATTTCGCATATATAGGATTAGTTCTTAACAATTAAAAACGACAGGGAATATGGTCATTTTATCATAGATAATCAGACGAATAAAATAGATTTGCAGGTCCATACTATGGGCAACATGTCATATTCCGTGATGAATAAATCATCAATATGAGGAGAAAGAAGGTCATTTCTATGGAAGCATTTTATGTCAATCGCGATGGATCGATATCCACTCCACTACGGGGAAAGGATGTGTTAGCGAGCCCCCTCTTGAACAAGGGTGTCGCTTTTACAGAAGAGGAACGCAAGGAACTGGGGTTGGAAGGAATCTTGCCTCCAACCGTCCTTTCACTGGAAAAACAGAGCGTACGAGCGTATCAGCAATTTCTGGCACAACCCACCATGCTGCGCAAAAATGCTATGCTTAACGACCTTCACAATCGAAATGTCGTACTCTACTATCGCCTGCTGACCGACCATTTGAGTGAAATGCTGCCTGTAGTCTACACGCCTACGGTCGGAACCGCCATTCAGGAATATAGTCATGAATACAACCGCCCTGGAGGCGTATATTTGTCGATAAATAACCCGAACGGCATTGGACAAGCATTCCATAATTGCGGTTTGAGCGGTGAAGATGTGGATTTGATCGTGGTCACGGATTCCGAAAGTATTTTGGGCATCGGTGACTGGGGTGTTGGCGGCATTAACATTGCGATCGGCAAGCTTGCCGTCTATACGGCTGCGGCAGGTATTCATCCCGGACGGGTACTGCCGATTGTACTGGATGTGGGTACAGATAATGAAAAGCTGCTGGATGATCCGCTGTATATCGGAAACCGGCATAAGCGGGTTCGCGGTCAAGCCTATAACCAGTTTATAGATACGTTTATCAGCAAAACGCTAACACAATTTCCGAAGGCCCTATTGCATTGGGAAGATCTGGGCAGCGTGAACGCACGCCATATCATTGGGAAATATGGTCAAAGCATTCTTACCTTTAACGATGATATTCAAGGCACTGGAGCGGTAACACTGGCTGCCATTCTTTCGGCAGTAGGTATCACCAAGCTTCCGCTGCGTGAGCAAAAAATACTTATCTTTGGCCCGGGAACAGCGGGAATCGGCAACGCTGATCAAATCCGAAGCGCTATAATCGGGGATGGCCTTTCCGAGGAAGATTCATTCAAGCCATTTTGGGCCTTTGATTATCGCGGGCTATTAACGGACGATATGGAAGACGTACTTGATTATCAGAAGCCGTATGTACGTAAAAAAGAGGAAGTCAGCTCATGGGCCCGCTCTGATGACGGCAAAATACCGCTGCTTGAGGTCATCCGGCAGGTGAAGCCTACCATATTGATCGGAACTTCCGGTGTTGGGGGCGCCTTTTCCGAAGAGATTATCAGGGAAATGGCGAAGCATGTAGAACGTCCGGTCATTATGCCCATGTCCAATCCTACCAACCTTGCAGAAGCAATACCTGAGGATTTGATACGGTGGACCGATGGCCAAGCATTGATCGCTACCGGAAGCCCTTTTGAGCCCGTCAATTATAACGGTACAAAATTTGAAATTGGGCAGGCGAACAATGCCTTTGTTTTTCCAGGACTGGGACTTGGCTCCATTGTGGTCAAAGCCAAAAGGTTCACCCCTGCCATGTTTACAGCCGCGGCAGATGCCGTTGCCAATGGTGTAGATTCGAATGCGCCTGGCGGTGCGCTGCTCCCCCCTATCCGAAAGCTGCGTGATGTTTCGTACGCTGTTGCGGTTGCCGTAGCAAAGGCTGCAATTCAAGATCAAGTGGCTCAAGCACACCTTTCAAATGTTGAACAAGCCATTCGGGATGCGATGTGGCAGCCGGAATACACAAAGGTCAAAGCTGTGGAAAATGTAATCCATCACCCTCACTAATGCTTCATGTAGAGAAATTGGAAACTTGTTCAAACAGCAGAATACTGTCAGTTCAAGCAAGGAGGAGTGAGCTATGAGTGTCGGACATATCCTTTACATTCTGGTGCCGATTTTTTTCGTTATTATTTTAGGATGGCTAGCAGGACATTACAAAAGCTTCGATGCCTCTTCTTCGAAGGCTCTAAATGCGCTCGTTACCAAATTTGCGCTGCCTGCCCATCTGTTCATCGGCATTACGACAACGGACAGGAAAGCCCTTATCGAGCAGTGGCCGTTTTTGCTGGCTCTGTTCCTTGGCATTGCCGGCTTTTATGCGGTTCTCCTTCTGCTGTCCCGCTTTGCGGGGAAGCAGTCGCTGAAGGATGCCTCCATGTTTGCTTTGAACTCGGCACAGCCGACCTTTGCTTTTATGGGCATTCCTGTGCTCGGAGCCATCTACGGCTCCTCGGCTGTAGCTATTCCCATTGCACTTACCGGAATCGTAGTCAACGCCGTCCTTGATCCGGCGGCCACCATTATAGCCAGCGTAGCCAGCCGGAATTCAGGCAGGGAACGAAACGTGCACTTCGGAAGACTTATCTGGAATTCTATTTTACACGGTTTAAAGGAACCCTTGGCGCTAGTGCCGCTGATCGGTGTGGTTTTGACCTTGTCCGGCTTCCATTCACCGGATTTGCTGAACAAATCCCTGAATCAAATCGGTGACATTACATCCGGGGCCGCGCTATTCGCAGTCGGTGTGACCATTGGCGTACGCAGCATTAGCTTTAGTGTTAGCGCCTTTGCCATCTCACTGTTAAAAACGATCGTGCAGCCTTTATTAATGCTGCTGATCGCCTATTTGTGCGGCCTTTCGTCTGCCGATACTGTTAAGGCGATCCTGCTCGTCTCCTTCCCATGCTCAGCAGTTGCTGCGATGATCGCTACCCGTTTTGAAAGTCTGGAATCGGAAACAGCTTCCTCCTTTGTCATCAGTGCTGTCATCTCGCTCGTTACACTCCCTGTGCTGATTTCTATATTGATCTAGAGGTCTCTCTATTTAGATATGGATCTGCCGCAAAATTTTTGTATGCATATAGAAATAACGGTTTGACATAACGAATGAACGTATGTACAGTAATAGTCAAAAGAATAGAAAGTCCACTAGGGGAGCCGCTTATGGCTGAGACAAGAACGTATCTTGGACCCTTTGAACCTGATCTAGTTCGTACTAGCGTAGGAAAGTGGAGCCTTCGTATATAAGGCCATTCGCATTTTTTGCGCGCTCTTAGCCTATGATGAAGCCGCTCCGTTTTCGGGGCGGCTTTTTTAGCGTTGTTCCGGAACTGCATTCTTACGGGACTTTCTGCTCTTCAGATTGGAACTCTATTATATAAGGGAGGAATATCATTATGAGTACATGGGAAAAGGATTGTTCGGAGCTTCTGACAAAGGTACACAACAGCAACCCCCTCGTTCACAATATGACCAATGTGGTAGTCACCAACTTTACCGCCAACGGCCTGTATGCGCTGGGTGCTTCGCCAGTGATGGCTTATGCACCCGAGGAGGTCGCGGACATGGCCAAAGTAGCAGGTGCCGTCGTATTAAATATCGGTACCCTGAACCGTGAGCTGGTGGAGGCCATGATCATTGCCGGACAATCGGCGAATGCACATGGCGTACCCGTCCTGCTAGACCCGGTTGGTGCGGGAGCGACTCGCTTTAGAACCGAGTCGGCACTGCGCATTCTGAGCGAAGTCAACATCTCAATGGTGCGGGGCAATGCGGCCGAAATCGCTCACCTTATCGGAGAAACCCGTCAAATTAAAGGTGTAGATGGCGGTGATCGCAGCCATAGTTCTAAGAGCAGCAATGTTGATCTGGCAGTTCGGGCTGCGCGGACGCTGTATACCATCGTTGTTATTACTGGCAAAGAGGATGTCATCACCGATGGGTCCAACATCCGGACGGTTTGTGGCGGGGACGCATTGCTTACGAAGGTAACCGGGGCAGGCTGCCTACTGACTTCTGTGTTAGGCGCCTTTGCCGCCGTCGAGCCAAACCTGCTGCTTGCCGGGACAGCAGGCTTGGGATTTTACAGTGCAGCGGCTTCCAGGGCGGCTGCACGTACAGCAGCGCTAGGGCCTGGCAGCTTCCAGATAGCTTTCCTCGATGAGCTCGCCAAGCTGCATACTGGCTCACTGGAAGGACATGTATCTGTTCGTGAAGCCAGAGCAGGGGCAGCAGGCGGTGCACGATGACGTCGATTCGTATCCCCAGAGCGCTGACGATTGCCGGCTCGGACAGCGGGGGCGGGGCGGGAATCCAGGCTGACCTCAAAACCTTTCAGGAGCTTGGCGTATACGGTATGTCGGCAATTACAGCCATTACCGTTCAGAATACGCTGGGAGTGCATGGAGTATATCCACTGCCACAAGAAGCGACAGCGCAGCAGGTTGAGGCCGTAGGCTCGGACCTTGGCGTGGATGCCTTGAAAACCGGCATGCTGTTTCATGCAGGCATTATCCGGCTTGTGTCCGAACAAATCCGGAAGTTCGGCTGGGAGAAGGTAGTCGTTGATCCGGTGATGATCGCTAAGGGCGGTGCAGAGCTGTTGCAGCCGGACGCGGTACAGGCCCTGAAAGACGACCTGTTCCCCTTGGCCTTGATCGTGACACCGAATATCCCGGAAGCGGAAGCCCTAACAGGGATAAGTATTCGTACGATGGAGGATCGCCGCGAGGCTGCAAGGCATATTAACAGTCTGGGCCCGAAATTCGTTGTGATCAAGGGGGGGCACGATGAGGAGAGCGTGAGCAGCGGACAGATCATTGACCTGCTCTTTGACGGAGCCGCCTTTACAGATCTGGGCAGCAAGCGGGTGCAGACTATTCATACCCACGGAACAGGATGTACCTTCTCGGCAGCGATTACCGCGGAGTTAGCAAAAGGGATGTCTGTACCAGAGGCTATCTCGAATGGTAAAGCCTTTATCCAGGCGGCAATTGAGGAATCTTTGCAGTTGGGACAGGGACATGGCCCGACCAATCATTGGGCCTACCGCCGCCGTCAGGAGATGCTTCTATGAGCAGCAGCATGTTGCCTGACGTGGTGCGCCGTCATCTACAGATGTACCTGGTGCTTGGAAGCGCGAATTGCCTTGCGGAACCAGGCTGGGTCGTGCAGGAGGCTCTGGCTGGCGGCGCGACCATGATCCAGTTCCGGGAAAAGGGCCGTGACGCGTTAACAGGCGCGCCCAGGATTGAGCTGGCACGTCGTCTGCAAGACCAATGCCGCCGCGCTGGTGTTCCCTTCATCGTGAATGACGATGTGGAACTGGCTCTTGAGCTTGACGCCGATGGCGTTCACATCGGCCAGGATGACGAATCGGCCGCTTCTGTCCGCGCGCGGATCGGAAACCGGATGCTCGGCGTCTCGGCCCATACCATTGAGGAGGCCCGCTGCGCCATCCTGCAAGGTGCAGACTACCTCGGCGTAGGGCCCATCTATCCGACCATCTCCAAAGATGATGCCCATGCCGTGCAGGGTTCGGCGATATTGCATGAGATGCGCAAAGCGGGTATCCATGTGCCAATCGTTGGAATCGGCGGCATTACGAAGGACCGTGTAGAGGAAGTGATTCATGCGGGCGCAGATGGTATAGCGGTGATTTCAGCCGTGACACGGGCAGAGCGGATTCGAGCTGCGGTCGAGGAACTAAAGAAGAAGGTTATTTTAAGCATCTAACGTCCGGGAGTGTCGTAAAAACGATAAAATGGCTACTGGGAATGCCTCTTGTATCTGTGTTCAAACGAATCGTTGCTCCAGTCGCTGGTTGTCTCCAGATTCTATGTATTTTCCTTCGTGGTTTCATAAAATCAATATAAAAATAGGCTGTCGAAACTTCCTCGACAGCCTGAAAATCCAGCTGGGTGTAAAGCTGATTTTACTACTTGATTTTCTGCGGGCGTATCCAAAACATAATTGGAATCAAAAGAAGAGAAAGGAAACTGCCTGCATAGGCTAGCGTAGCATAACTGGAATTTGCAACTACCATGCCAGATAACGCTCCTCCAGATGCGCCTGCTAATGCAATCAATACATCCACAACTCCTTGCACTTTGGCCTGATTAGATGTTTTGGTTGAATCTACAATCAGAGCAGTTCCACTAATTAGTCCAAAATTCCAGCCCAGCCCCAAGAGAGAAAGAGCAACAATTAGCATAACCATCGATTCAGAGGGCGCAAGAGCAGCTATAACTCCTGCAACTAACAATGTTAAGCCAGAAGCCGCCGCCATTACAATCCGCCCTACTTTATCTACCAGAATACCTGTAATTAGAGATGGCAGATACATAAAACCAATATGAAAACCGATAACCACTCCAACTTCACTCAATCCATGTCCATGATGTGCCATATGTATGGGAGTCATCGTCATAATCGCTACCATGACAATTTGAGTCAATATCATAACTAAAGCACCGAGCGTAATTCCTCCACGTCCACCATTAGTTGCTGTATTGGCTAAAGAAGATTTTGCTTCTGTATCTACCTTATGTGCAATAGCATATGCAACCAGCAGAGGATCAGGATGAAGAAACAACAATAGAACAATTCCTGCAAAAAGATAAGCAACTGCTGATAAAAGAAAGGGTCCTGCTAAACTAGGAACTCCGATCGACAGGGCGAATCTGCCAGTTGCCTCTACTAAATTCGGCCCCGCTACTGCTCCAATTGTGGTAAAAACCATAGCCAGACTTGCAGCAGTGGCTCTCTGTTTAAAGTCCGCCAGGTCTGTACCTGCGTAACGAGCCTGTAGATTGGTAGCCGCTCCCGCTCCGTAGATAAGAAGTGAAATTAAAAGTAAGATAATGCTATTGGCAATAGCTGCCCCAACAACGCCGATCGCCCCTATTCCTCCTGCAATAAAGCCCAGTCCTAACCCCATTCTTCTACCCAATCTTTGGGAGAATCGACCAACAAGTAAAGCGGCTACTGCTGATCCTAGTGTAAATAAAGCTGTAGGAACGCCACTGAACTTATCGGTACCCAGCATATCCCGTGCTAATAATGCCCCGACTGTTACTCCAGCCGCAAGACCGGCACCACCGAAAATTTGCGAAATAATTACCGTAATGATTGTACGGTGATATAACTTTCTTTGCTTTTCAGGAGAATCCACGTATGTTTGTATAAGATCCTGCTGCTTTCTTGAAATATTAGTTATATTCATAAAATGAATTATCCTTTCAAGGTCCTCGGCCGGCTGATTTATAAGGCTCAATTGATGTGATAGCTTGTATAAACCTTTGTTACTACTAAAGTAGGAGGTATAACAAAATAACATGATGAATAACATGCGCCAAAGCGTGTGCCATCATCGCATATTGTAATCCCAGCTTCCGATACAGCCAACCAAAAACCATCCCAAAAATGCCGTTGAGCAGGAAGCAGCGAATTAGAATAAAGGTGTTCAGACCACCAAACGTCGCAATCGTTGCCGGAATATGCCCTGCTGCAAACAAAAGTGCTGATACAATGTTGGCAACTACAAATACCCATACTGGGATATTCTCTTTTTCTTTGCTGCGGGCAAACAGCTTCCAAAAGATAAAAGCAGCCAATGACATGAAAAATAATCTCATCATAATTTCTTCTATTACTCCACCGTAAATAACCGAGACGGCCAGATAGATTGGCGAATAGCTATCCTTCGTATAACTTGCCGCAACTTCGGGAATTACTTTGGCAAAAAAGAAATAATCCGATAATAAAAGCAGACCAACTATAATGCTAATAAATAAAGTAATCAGAGTACTTCTTTTTGTAAAAGTCAGCTTTTTCAGTAGGTTTACCTTATCGGCTAAAATATAACCTAAAAATCCCATAATACCAGTATATAAAATGCCCGTCTGAATACCTGAGACCATAATGTATACTTCTTTGGACATCTGGGATAGGATCTGGTTAATCATTTCTTCATCCAGCGTGGCGATGTTATGCATTCCTATCAGTACTCCACCAATAATACCAATTGGTAGCATACAAAGTGAAAATTTCAATGCACTTTTATAAATGTTTTTCATTTTCGTTCATCCCCAATTTGAATTTTAAGGTTCCAACGTTACTCTTATATCTCGGCAGTTTCGCCAAAGCAGCAAATGCAGGATTTTCTACAATACCTTGTACCATGCTTGCTTTGACAGTCTCTTCATTTCGAACGGTCTTTGATCCTAGCTTGAATTCCTTGAGCCAGTCGTCAATGACATCAAAATAAGAGTCACCATGCAAGTCATATAGAGAAAAATCTAAAGTACAAATAGACATACTAATCTGCATGACTTCATTGGCCTCTTTCACGTTTCCCATCATTAGATACGCCTGTGCTACCATATTTTTTATGATCCTACTGCACTCTGTAATCACTTCATCAAAGGGCTTTTCAGTAAAATCAGAGACAAGTCTGTGATACAACATTTTATATCTTCCTCTGTCATTTGAGGCGCATATCCTATTAATTCATCGTTGCTGATATTAAAATATGCCGCCAATTGAGGAAGAAAGGTAATATCCGGATAGCTCTGTCCTGTTTCCCATTTTGAAACAGACGCTTTTGTAACACCGATATATGCTGCCAGCTCATCCTGCGTAATCCCTTTTCTCTGCGCTTTACAATAAGTGTTTTAGCAATATTGATTTCTTTCATTTCATCACCTCCGTTATAATTATACGGATTATGGCCACACAAACTATGGATTTAAAGTTTATTTTTGTTGATAAAATCAACCACAGAGAAACTTAGAACAATAATTTTCTTATTCAGGATTTTGTGGAATTTGATCCCAATTGCTCCAAAGTGCAATATATAGACAAACTAGACCATTTCGATCTATATATTGTTTATTGGAAGTCGCTTATTGGATTTTTGCAAAATCCTCAATAATGGGTACAATTCAGCGTATTACTAACTATGATAAGAAGAAGTATCTTGTTACCCAAAAAAAATGACATAAGATAAGCCCTCAAATAAGGCCCTCCAATGTCATTGATCCAGAATCTTTTACTAAGCATGATCTGATACTTTTGCTACCTCTCAGCAGCATGAGCAATGCCTTGATAACGATGAGCAAGGGCTCTGTGACAATACTCTTGTTCGGCAAACTGAAAAAACAACACTGGATTGTTCGCATTAGCCATTTTCATCCGTTCAAAATGCTCCGCCTTTACAAAATTTTGACCAGCAAGTTGATTAGGATCATTAGACATGTACATATCACGGTAAAAAACGGTATTGTGCAAAATATACACTCCCTGTCTTGTTTTGATGTGTAGACAATAATACTTTATGATAAACACCCAGTTATGTTCACATGATGAGAGCCCAAAGTTGGCGGGCCCTATAGGAGTCGTCCGCAAGGTGCAGATTATCTCGGCGTGGGGCCCATCTATCCGACCATCTCCAAGGATGATGCCCATGTCGTGCAGGGTCCGGCGATATTGCATGAGAGTGAAATTCTCTGGCTCTCTCAGAGTACGAAAATACAGCGCAGCGAATCATGGTGCTGTTCTATGCAAAATACCGATGATGAGCAAAATAGAATGGGTAAGCGATGCGTAAGCGGGGAATGCAGCGACTTTGGTGTTTTTTGTCCTCACTGATCCGACTTCAAGACCACTCGTTCCGTGAGCCGTGACGATAGCGAGCGTCAGGAATATAGAGTGCCTTAGCCGGGGAGCTTTCCACCGCTCATCAAAAAGGGGTACTCCTGGATTCCTCCAGAAACACCCTTGATAAAAATGACCTTTCCCAAGGCGAATTACCTTGTTTTGCAAAGTATGTTTATTTTATGAAATTACCTCATCGATATTGTATAATAATTGTAAATACAGTGAGAGGAGAAAACAATGCTAAAGAATCCAATTTTTATTATTTTGATAATTTTCTTGGCTACCTTAACGGTTCGAATTGTATATAACAATCCGCCCCACTATATTTATGATTGGTTGATGGGTGTATACGCCATCCGTTTGATTGGTCGAACGATGTACGAAAAATACCAGAATAATCATAGGACAAGTATTATAACTGATACGATTGTAGAGCTGATTATGCTTATGATCTCATTCGGAATTATCCTATTTCTATTTATGTCACAAGAAACATGGTGGCATAAGTCATTGTTTCTAATAGCAGAATCCTATTTCCTCATTTACAGCGGCATAATTTTTAAAGAGATCAGAAAAAAAGGACGAAATTGATCCGCCCTTTTCTTTATGTTTACTGCTTAGGCTACATCATAGGAGACTGTCGTATAGTAAGTGTAGTATCCCATTGTCGGGCCTTCATGCCATTCCATCCAAATTGTCGATACTACTTTGAAGCGGGTGAAATGTCTAGGATTATTGACAAGATTTTTCAACAAGCCTACAAAATTCTGTTTCAGTATAGATTCTAATATCGTTAAGAAGGGTTACACCAGATACAATTGTAGTAACTGCCCCCCCACATTTATTTGATATCAGTCTTCAATTCGGAGCAGTACCAGCGAACGTGACACCACCCGCAAAGTAGTTCCCATAATTCCCCACATATTTGCATTTCATGACAGCTACGTGGTTCAAATGCGCCTTAGAAACCACGTTGAACCAGAATAACGAGTGCAAAGCAGAACTATGGTTCCGATACCAACAAAAACCTTAACTTTTCACTGGTTTACTTTACGGGCTGTGACAGCTTCGCTGGTACTACCCCATAAATGCTAATTTTTTGTATCGTTTGATAAAGATTCGTTCAAGCTGCGACGTGACCTTGAGATACAAAACAGAAAGCCTCGAATCGAAAAGATTGGATCATATGTTTATTGATGCATGAAAAATTTGTATTGGTGTAGTATAGTTGAACAAATGGAAAAAGAAGGTGATACCAATGAGTTTTGCTCTTGTATTATTTATTGCAGCTGTGATTCAATTTGTTCTGGATAAAATTTTCAGCAAAACAGATGAGAAGATATCAGACACGGATGGTTTTATCCCATACAGGTGGTTCATTGTGATTGGGGGTATTGTGGTAATTTTGTCAGTTCTTTTTGTTAAAGAACCTTATAAATATGTTTGGATTGGCGTATTACTTATTCTAGTGTTCGGTGTTCGATCTATCTTCCAATGGAAATATATTCGAAGTTCACAAAAACATATTATTTCACTATTAATGATGGCTATATCTGTAGTTGGTACAATTGTTTACGTTTTAATTTAACAAAAAAACCGCACAATTAGTGCGTTTTTTTTGTTGTACTACTATTATGATTAAGAAGCGTAAATCCAAGTTCCATCGAGCCGTTGCATGCGGTAAATAGAACCAGCTTGAGTGATGTAACGTGTTGTACCTCCAGCGTTGGAGTACTCTACAAAAGCAGCTTCAAATTCAATACGTTTGTATTTGTTGGTGTTCACATTAAACCAGCTAGCGTGTCGCGAAGTCCCGTTCAGGCCAGCGGTGATAGAGTTGAGGAAATAGTTAGTCGCTAGTGAGCCAGCTATAAGAGCACCCAATCCCAATGCTACACCAGCAGCAGTTCTTGTAGCAAAGGCAAGAGCAAATATGGTACTCAATTCACCAGCGATGTCACTGAGATTTTTTCTAATCCAGTTTTCGCTTTCTTTCCGTTTAACGGCATCCACGGTAACTTGTTGTGCTCGAACCATTAGGTTAAGTTCGTCCCCCTCATAGAGCAACAGCGCAGCAGCATGTCGACCCTGTGCAAATAATTGTTCTGCCGCGTCAAATAGCTTCGGGGAATACAGCAGGTTGTCCATAATATGTCCAACTATGCGCTGAATCGCTGCCAGCTTATCCAATTCCGCACAGCGGAACAATACCGGTTCAATTCTCCGCCAATCCGAGGAACTCTCGATGATGTAATGTTCTATGTATCGTTCGTAAAAATAACCCTCTGGTAATCCCATTGCCAGTGTGATTCGGTCCAACTGATGGACAGCAACAGGACGATGCTTGGCAAACCAATTATTTAACGTTCTCTGATGAACACCTGAATGCTCTGCAAATTGTGGCAGCGTTACATCATTTCGTTGCAAATAATCCTCCAGTTCCGCTAAAATCGTAGGTGTATGCCCCAAGTCATAACCACCTTTCATACAAAAAATCCGAAATTTGTAATCTTAGCTTAATTTTCCTCCAAATATTAACATGCGTCAATAGAAAAAAGCATAACCAGGATATTAAGTGGTCGCTCGCTCAACTAATTTGAATTCCAAAGGATGTAATGCTTCATGAAGACCCTCAAGGGCATTCCGAATCATGATGAACGCATTTTCCGCCTGCTTGTCAATCGGGTAATGAATGGTCGTTAAATCAAGCAAATGCGAAATTTCGGTGTTATCAAAACCCACCACTGCAACATCACTTGGTACCGAAACACCGAGCCTGCGTGCTTCGGTCAACAGCCCTGCAGCCAAATAATCGGTAGAACAAGCGAAGGCATCCGGCTTGTTGGGTTGTTCTCCCCACCAGTGAGCAATTTGTTCACCCGCTTCTATTGAATTTAAGTCATAAAAATGCGGAAAGGCTTCAGCGTCCAGATCATATTTTTTGCAAAAATCATGATAGGCCCGGATGCGCTCCTTCGTATTCAGTCCCCTCATACTCCCGTACACATTCACAATGCTGCGATATCCTCGCTCATACAGATGCTCCAGCGCAAGCATGTACCCCTGATACTGATCCATAAATACGGACGGTATGGTCTCGATGTTCACCCGCTGCCACGTCACAATCGGGCCATATTTGGTATAGTGCTCAATCACACTCCACTCATTGACACGAATCATGCAAACCAAAGCATCCAATTGCTTTCTTCGCAGCATTTCCAATGCCTCAAGCTCCCGTTCCTTCTCCCCATTCGTAATAAACAGCGCTATATTAAAGCCATGCTCCTGAGCATACATAGTGAATCCACGTACAAATACACTCAAAGAATCATTAAAAGAAATGGCAATAACTCCAATGAGCTTCGTCATGCCTGTTTTTAAAGAAATTGCATTTAAATTAGGCACGTAATCGAGCCGATCTATGACCTCTTGTACTCGCTGTCTTGTTGTTTCACTTACATATGGGTGCTTGTTAATGACACGGGACACCGTAGCCGAGGATACGCCCGCGAGCTTTGCAATCTCATGAATATTTGCCATATTTCTCACCTCGTTCTTTCTATTTTAACATGTTCGCGTTTAGCATGTTTGTGGTCCCGTCCTCTAATTGTCATCTTCCTCAAATAAGTTTTTTAAAAGCCCTTGACCTGTAATGCATTACAGGGATTACAGTGAAATTGAGCTTAAGAAAGCGGTTTAAAAAAAACATACTCAGGAGGCACTAACCATGAAAAAAGGCATAAAGATTGCAACCATTGGCGGAGGCTCCAGCTATACACCAGAATTAGTAGAAGGCTTTATCAAACGCTATGCAGAGCTTCCCATTCGGGAATTGTGGCTGGTAGACATTGAAGCAGGACGCGAAAAGCTGGAGATCGTAGGGGCTATGGCCAAACGGATGGTAAAGGCGGCAGGTATTGATTGTGAGGTTCATTTAACGCTGGATCGCCGGGAAGCCTTGAAGGATGCCGATTTTGTAACGACACAGTTTCGGGTAGGCTTGCTCGATGCGCGGATTAAAGATGAAAGTATTCCGTTAAAGCACGGTATGATCGGTCAGGAAACCAATGGAGCTGGAGGGATGTTCAAAGCCTTCCGCACGATCCCCGTTATTCTTAGTATCGTTGAGGATATGAAAGAACTGTGTCCGAATGCGTGGCTGATTAATTTCACCAATCCGGCAGGTATGGTCACTGAAGCAGTGCTGCGTTATGGCCAATGGGACAAAGTCATCGGTTTATGTAATGTTCCGATTGGCGCCATCAAAAGTGCAGCAGCTGTGCTGGACAAACCGGAAGAAGAGCTGTTCTTTAAATTTGCGGGAATTAACCACCTTCACTGGCATAAAGTATATGACAAAACCGGGGCTGAATTAACGGAGCAAGTCATTGAAGGATTGTACGCGCCCGGTGCAAAACCGGAGAAGGTCGTTGAAAATATCAAGAACATGCGCTTCCTGTATGACCAGGTTCGTCAATTGAAAATGCTGCCTTGTCCTTACCATCGGTATTATTACATGACCGATAACATGCTGAAGGAAGAATTAGAGGAAGCCAAAAACGAAGGAACTCGGGGCCAAGTCGTGAAACGTCTGGAAGAAAGTCTATTCGAGCTGTATAAAGATCCGAATCTGGACTACAAGCCGGAGGAATTGTCCAAACGCGGCGGTGCGCATTACAGCGATGCAGCCTGTGAAATTATTAATTCGATCTATAACAATAAAGGCACGCTGATGGTAGTGAGCACACAGAATAACGGAGCGATTGATGACGTCCCTTATGATAGTGCAATCGAAATGACCAGCGTGATTCGTGCGCATGGTGCGGAACCTGTAAACTTCGGTAAATTCCCGCCTGCGCAACGCGGCTTGCTACAAGTCATGAAGGCAATGGAAGAGCTGACGATTGAAGCTGCGGTAACCGGCGACTACGCAACTGCACTGCAGGCCTTTACCCTGAATCCGCTCGTTCCAAGCGGTGACATTGCCCAAACGGTGCTGGATGAATTGCTGGAAGCACATAAGGAGCATTTGCCGCAGTTCTTTGCCCATAAGGCGAAGGCGATGGTGTAAATTTATAAAACCATCTCCATGCTGGATGTATTCAAAACGGCCGTTTCCTCCGCTTTGGATGAATTTCGGCCGTTTTTTTGTAATCCAAGCTAAACTATATCTCTGTGAGGGATACTCTCCCTGCGGTTGAGACTGCGAAGTGTATGCTAACGATGCTTATGCTCCGACGTCCCCCCTAAGGGGATTCTCATCCCATTGGAACACAAAAAAGCTTCCTAAACAAATAGGAAGCTTTTTCTACACGTCCCAGGAGGGATTCGAACCCCCGACCGACGGCTTAGAAGGCCGTTGCTCTATCCAGCTGAGCTACTGGGACAAAATGCTGTTCAATTAAACCTTATGTAGTCAGTGCATTAATTATTATACCATATTTCGGTTAACTGTCAAAAGTATTTTTTCATCATATCAGGAAACATACTATGAAAGGAATCATTTGGACGTCAACGGGGTATTATGTACAAAAGAGCATGCTATACAAGGAGGGGTTGATTCGTGAAGGGGCTATTGTCGTCACTTTGTTATTTCAGCATTTTCTTTGCACCTTTTTTGCTGCCGATCATCGTGTTGATTGCAGTACGAGACGAATATGTACAGGGACATGCCAAAAAAGCCATTTTATCGCACCTTTTCCCCATTATTGCGGCGATTCCGCTGTTTTATTTTATTGCAACAGCTAATCATGCGGGTTCTGTTGTCGGGTTTGTACTTCTATTCGTAGTGGTCTATCTCGGGGTTTTTGTCTATAACATTTACAAAGGGATTATGACCCTGCGTGAAGCTGCATAACACAAAAAAGCCTTCCGCTTCCGCATGGGTATGCCGGAAGCGGAGGCTTCTTTGGGATTACGGAAACATGAACCTGATCCTTTGCGCTTATTTATTGCCAAAGCGTCTGGGATTTCTGCGCACTTCATGTCTTACATTTCGATCCAGTACTTCTTCTGCAAACTCATTGTTATGAATATAACTGCTGCCTTTATTTTTTTTGAACTTCGCTTTGTTGTCTATGATGTTCTCCTCCTTTCACGCTGATCCTGCGATGGTGCCGGAACCCAAATCAACAGAAGCCGGGGAATAGCGCACCAGATTCTCATACCCCGAACTCCTTGGCAAACTCGGTTTCGAGCTGCCCGTAGGAGAGCAATTCCTGTTTGAACTTTTCCCGCTCTTCACCAGCAGTAATGTGTGTAGAGTCGGTAAAAGCCTTGTCTGTCACTTCCTCAAATGCGGAATGCAGATTATTGTCGTACCAATCCAGCTCCAAATCGGCGTCATTGCGGATAATCCGTACCACCTCATAATCATTCGGACCGCCCTGTTGCTGGGTCGGTGTGATATAGACCAGCAATTCCGGGTCGTCGGCCGCGCCGGGCCGCACCTCCACCTCTGCGCAGCGGACGCCGTCAATCTCAGTAAAACGACGTATTTTGGCGTCCTTGATGTAGTACATTGGTCTCCCTCCTTCTTTGCGAGTAGACGGGTTACCCCAACTATAGTTTTCGGAGCGGACAGACATTTTATGCTTCTTTTCGGCATATATACTGTTGAACTGGAGAATTAGCTTTCAATTCATTCCAACACTGGATGAACACGACAAAGAGAGGATGAACAGACATGTGCGGAATTACAGGTTTCATACAGTGGAACGGAGACTTAATGCACCAATCGGGACTGCTGTTAAATATGATCCAGACGCTCTCCAATCGCGGGCCTGATGCTACAGGTACCTGGATATCCAACCCGTGTGCCTTCGGACACCGAAGATTGAGCGTAATGGACCCGGAAAATGGTGCCCAGCCTATGATTCGGCAGCTTGAGGATATCACCTATACGATTGTATATAACGGGGAAATATATAATGCGCCTGAGCTGAAAAAAGAACTTCAGCAGCGCGGACATTTTTTCCGTACACAATGCGATACCGAAGTACTGCTCGAATCCTATATTGAATGGGGTCCAGATTGTGTGGACCGGTTAAACGGCATCTTTGCGTTTGCCGTCTGGGATAGCGGACGGCAGCAGGTATTTCTGGCGCGGGATCGCCTCGGCGTAAAGCCGCTATTTTATAGCCATACCGAGGATGTATTCGTATTTGGCTCAGAGCCCAAAGCGCTGCTCCAGCACCCTGCTGTAGAGGCAGCCGTTGACGCCGAGGGATTGGCTGAAATTTTTATCATCGGTCCTGCACGTACCCCTGGACATGGCGTCTATTCGTCCATGAAGGAGCTGCGTCCCGGACATACGTTGACCTACAGCCGCGACGGCATGCGTATTCAGGCCTACTGGAAGCTGGAGAGTATTGCGCATGAGGATGACACGAAACAAACAGCACACAAGGTGCGCGAGCTGTTGATGGATACGGTGGAGCGACAGCTCATTTCGGACGTTCCGGTGTGCACCTTGCTGTCGGGCGGTCTCGATTCAAGCGCACTGTCCGCATTAGCTGTCGATTATTACAAGCGCACCGGGCAGGGACAAGTTCATACGTATTCGGTCGATTATGTAGATAACGACAAGCATTTTAAAGCCCATGCGTTCCAGCCCGGAGCCGATGCTCCCTGGATTCAACGAATGGTGGATGAATTAGGCACCAACCATCACTGGATCGAATTTGATACTCCCGAGGTTGTAGCTGCTCTAAATAACTCCACAATCACACGCGATCTGCCCGGAATGGCAGATGTGGATTCGTCACTGTATCTTTTTTGCCGGGAGATTAAAAAAGGGGCTACGGTTGCCATTTCCGGCGAGGCGGCCGACGAAGTTTTTGGCGGATATCCGTGGTTCCACCGTGAGGATATGCTGAACTCAGGCACATTCCCGTGGGCGGTCGCTCCCGATATGAGAGCAGGTCTGCTGTCTCCCGAAGTACGGGATTGGATCAAGCCGCTGGAGTATCTGAACGACCGCTATTCAGAAGCCATAGGAGAAGTGCCGAAGCTGTCCGGGGAAACAGGCAAAGCTGCGCAAATGCGTGTAATGTCCTATTTGAACATCACCCGTTTTATGCCTACACTGCTGGATCGCAAGGATCGGATGAGTATGGGGGCCGGACTCGAAGTACGGGTGCCGTATTGCGATCATCGGCTGGTGCAATATGTATGGAACATTCCGTGGAGCATCAAGACCACAGGCGGACGTGAAAAAGGCATTTTACGAAAAGCTCTGGAGGGTGTGCTGCCAGATGATGTGCTGTACCGTAAAAAGAGCCCTTATCCCAAAACGCATAACCCGTCCTATCTGGCCGCTGTGAAAAAACAGGCGCTAGAGCTGCTGAATGATTCCTCTTCCCCGCTGCTTAAGCTGATTGATGCACAAAAGGTGCGTGATATCGCGGCCTCTCCGGAAGCCTCCACAAATCTCCCCTGGTTTGGCCAACTCATGTCGGGCCCCCAATTGTTTGCGTACCTGACTCAGGTCGATAACTGGCTGCGTACTTACAAAGTAGCAATTCGCTAAAATAAATCAACAGCGAATGTAGATCATAAATTACAAATCGGATCACCAAATATCAGAACCGTTTGAAAAAATCAGCGCCCTCTCCCTAGTGAAATACCGGGGAGAGGGCGGCGTATATTCTAATGTTTTTTGACTGTCTACTTGATAGAGCTATAACCTATTACGGATAGCCATTATCGTTATTTAAGCAGGAATTATTCCTGCCTCGGAATCAAACCTGCGGATTTCCCAGCGTGGCCGCCAAATGACGCAGGGCCTTGCCCCGATGGCTGATTGTCTGCTTCTGCTCCAGCGTCAGCTCAGCCATCGTCTTCTCATACTCAGGCAAATAAAACAACGGGTCATAACCAAATCCGCCGCTGCCTGCGACTTCCGTTGTTATCCAGCCATCCACCGAACCCGTCGATTCCAGCGTCTCCCCAGTCTGCGGATTATACAGAATCAAGGTGCACACGAATTGAGCCGGGCTTAGCAAAGGCTGTTCCGTATCATCTCCCAGCTGCTTCGATTCCAGTACATCAAGCAGCTTGATATTGTTTTCGTGATCGCTAGCACCTTCTCCGGCATAACGGGCCGAGTATACTCCCGGCGCTCCGTCCAACAAGTCCACGCACAGGCCGGAATCATCGGCCAGTACAGGCAATCCCAGCGCATCTCCGACCGCTTTGGCCTTTTTCAGCGCATTCTCGGCAAAGGTATTGCCGTCCTCAAAGACATCAGGGATATCGGGGTAATCGTACATGCTTTTGACTTCCTTGCCCAGCGGAGCAAACGCATGCGCAAACTCCCGTACCTTTCCTTTATTTTTCGTAGCGACAATGACAACTGGACCGTCCAGCCGCATCAGACTTCCGCTCCCATTCGTCTGGCTCCGATCTTGTCAGCGATCGGCCCGAGCACTTCTTTTTGACGCTCGATCATTTGCAGAATTCCTTGTTCACCCAAGCCAAGGAGCTGATCCAGTTCCTTGCGGTCAAATGGGCTTTCTTCCCCCGTACCTTGAAGCTCGACATATTTGCCGCTGCCGGTCATCACGAGGTTCATGTCCACTTTCGCCTTGGAATCCTCTTCATAATTCAGATCCAGCAGCGCTTTATCACCAACCACGCCTACACTGACAGATGCCAAAAAATCCGTAATCGGAAAAACAGGCAGCTTGTGCTGAATGGCAATTTTATTAACCGCAATCGCCAACGCTACGAAAGAACCGGTAATTGAGGTTGTGCGTGTTCCACCGTCTGCCTGAATAACATCGCAGTCCAGCGTAATAGTCCGTTCACCAAGCGCCTGTAAATTGACAACCGAACGCAATGCTCTGCCAATCAGACGCTGAATCTCCATCGTACGGCCTGTCAACTTGCCACGCGCTGCTTCACGCTGATTACGGCTATGAGTCGCCCGCGGAAGCATGGAGTACTCTGCGGTCACCCAGCCCTTTCCTTGTCCTTTCATGAAGGGGGGAACACGTTCCTCCACTGTAGCCGTGCAGATAACTTTCGTCTCGCCAACCTCAATAAAAACAGAGCCCTCCGCATATTTGTTTACTCCTGCTGTCAATGTGATCGGGCGCAGCTCATCACCGTTTCGTCCGTTAGATCTACTCATGCTTTTTCCTCCTACGTCGTATGCAACCTGTTCTTATATGTTTATTTTACCAAAGTGTACAGTCAAAAGCACCCCAAGGACGTATTTTTGCCATTAAAGAGGAATCTCGTTAATATGCTGTGGCTTGGCTACAGGCTCTCCATAATTCTGGTTATTTTGTCCAATAACACTTTTTTCACCATTTAATTCAATCCGGATTTTGGCTTTGGCCGCATCCTCCGAATTATCTGCTGCTGTCAGTACGACCGATTCCAGAAATTCGGCAGGTATGGCTTCGCCCTTGGCGAACATATCATCCGAGAGTGATACCGTAATTACGTTATCTTTGGAGCGTTCAATCGATTTCAGCGCTGTCTCCCCAGTCATCACTTCCTGTAATCCATCCTTGGTTTGCGGCCCTTCAATCAATTGATGCAGCGCAGCCTGGACACGATCTTTTTCCGGATTGACCAGCCGGGTGACAGGCACATAATATTGAACTCCGGCAGGAGAAGACGATGAGAAATATACCGTGACCGGGCTGGAATTCAGCGGTGTCACGCCATGACCGATCTCCATATTAATGCCTACTGCGCGTGTCAACGGATGATCCAGCGGCGTGCCTCCCACAGGCATTTGGTTCAGCTTTTTGCCGTCAACCCAAATCTGTACGCTCTTGATTTCGGGACGGTCGGTCAGGGTCCAGGTCAGGCTTTCCATTAATTTGCGTTCATCCTCCGGTTTATAGCTGCCAAAGGATTGGTTGAATTCGACGACAGCCAGCTTGTTGTTCTTATCCACTGTCACATTCTTCACGTCCGTCCCTTGGGGCAATATGCCTTTGAAACCCTCTGGCAATAATCCGGAATACGACCCGCCCACAACCAGTGTTTCCAGCGCTGACTTGGCATCTGCCTGTACATCGCCTGTAGCAATCGGCAAAGATACCGGGGCTAGCAAACCGTTATGATCCTGTAAAAAAACAGCTCTCAGCTGTCCGGTAGTCACAGGCGCTTTCCCGCTTACAGCCTTGATCATGGACTGCTCGATCGTGGACGGCGGGGGATCAATCGATGCGGCCTCATTGCCGAAAAGACTGCATCCGCACAACAACAGGGGCAGCGACAGCAGTCCTGCTGCAGAGGTCATTCGCCATGGGTGCTTTAAATTCATAAGTGGAGTTCCTCCCTAACAATTTTGTACAGATTGTACTAATATGTATACGAGCCTCACGTAAAAAATAACTACTTTTTCAGCAGACTGGACACACTGGTCATTATCACAGCAAAAATCAGGATCAATACCAAGGAGGGGAACCACAACTTTATGGACAAGAAAAAAGCACCTTATAGCTTAAATAGTAAAAAGGTAGCTGATGCCACCCGTGAATGGCTGCACAAACGTGGTGTAAGCATGACTGAAATCGCAGAGCTGGTCATGTTATTACAGCAAAAGTATTATCCGAACCTAACGATGGAAGAATGCATTGAAAATGTGGATAAGGTGCTGATGAAGCGTGAGGTGCAAAATGCAGTGCTCACCGGTATCCAATTGGATATTCTCGCCGAACAGGGCGCTCTTCTTCCCCCATTGCAGGATATGATTGAACATGATGAGGGCCTATATGGAGTGGATGAAATTTTGGCCTTCTCCATTGTGAATGTGTACGGCAGCATCGGATTTACCAATTATGGTTATGTGGATAAACTCAAACCAGGTGTGCTGGAACGCTTGAATGATAAAAGCCTCGGACCGATCCACACATTTCTGGACGATATTGTGGGCGCTATCGCAGCTTCGGCCAGCAGCCGTATCGCCCATCGCAAGCAGGCAGAGCGAGAGCAGGAGCTTGGGGAAGAAAGCGCGCCGAATACGACACGCTAGAAAACAACAGAGATGTATGCAGCGGGAGGGCATAGACAAATGTCACCTGTTTGTGATGGAGCATAATGAAGGAGGACAGCGCTTCTGGTCGGCCAACGGCTGGGAAAAGCGGGATAGAATTTTACTATATTCCAGAGAGCTGGGGTGGCGGGCGCTTATTTGCGTAGGCAAAAATGCCAGGTTTGATGCCATTTGGCAGCGATCAGACCTGGCATTTGAAATGCGGCTAACGTATGACGATTACTTACAGTCGGGCAGTCCGATTACTTTTGCGGACGAAGCGTACGCTCTACAATTCCCAATGTGGCTTGGCGGGAAAAAAATCTGGAAACCTGGGCAACCCAATAGTTTTGGCGACCGGATATAAGGTGACTTCTTCCCTTTTCAAATGCTTTCAGCGCGTTCTGTACCACTTTTTGTGGGGTTTCTCTAGAGCCCACGGAAGCTTCACTGGAGCCCACAACATCAAAAAATGCGGTTTCAGTGGCCCCCGGGCAAAGGGAAAGCACTTTTAGCCCTCGTTTTCGATTTTCGGCCCAAAGCGCTTCGCTAAAGGAAAGCACGAATGCTTTGGTTGCTCCATATACGGCCATATACGGATCGGGCTGAAATGCGGCTGTGGAAGAGACGTTGATAATTCCCCCATCCCGGTTGCGCAATAAATCAGGCATAAAAGCATGTGTAATATCTACTAATGCCGTGACATTGAGCATAATTTCCTCATGCTGCCGTTCTCCTGAAACCTGTTCAAAGTACCCATAGGTAGCAAAACCTGCATTGTTGATTAAAAGATCTACCTTCAGCTGGTGGTTTTGAACCTCCTGATGCAATGCCTGTGGCGCTCCTGCGGCGGAAAGATCAAGTGCAATCACGGTTGTCCTTACGTTGTATTGGGCGGAAAGCTCTTTGGCCAGCGCCTTTAATTTCGGTTCATTGCGTGCCACCAAAATAAGGTTGCATTTCTTGGCCGCAAGCGAATAGGCGAATGCCTCGCCAATACCGGATGAAGCCCCTGTGATCAGGGCCGTTTTTTTTGCATACATAAACATGATGATGACCTCCATAGTATCATTGTTTTATTTTAGAAACATCGTTACCAATACTGTATAATGAACTGAAGCCATCCCCGAGACGACCTCAGTACATTTCCTATTTTGGACCATTACAATTCTCAGATCATTACAATAGAAATGCCTTATTTACACGCAGCTAGTGTCTGCTTCAGTGTAAATGCATAAGTCTCTTGGGCCATCGCTGCATCCGAAAAATGACCCGCAAATTGAAGATGTATCACTCCATGCAGCGCTGACCACAGCATACGGACGACCAGCAGCGGGTCCCGCTCCTTCAATTGGCCCTGCTCCATAGCGCGCATGACGGTGTGCTGTAATCGGGACAGGGCTGTTGTTGTACCTGCCAGGCTCTGTTCATCCGGCTTGAAATCAGATAATTCCCCGCCAAACATCATTTTGTAATAGGCCGAATGGACCTGTGCAAATTCCCAGTACGCCCAGCCCAGAGCTTCCAGGTCAGCAAGTATGTTTTCGGTGACAGGTACTTGCTGAAAGGTTTGCGCCAGCAGCCGGCATCCATCCAAATACATTTCATTGGCCAGACCATCCTTGCTGCCAAAAATACTGTAAATTATCTTGGTTGAACAGCTTAATTTCTGCGCAATCCGCCGCACAGTCACGGCCTCGGGTCCCTCCTCTGCAAGAAGGATGCATGCGGTGTCAATAACATTTTTACGAAGCAATTGCTGCTGCTGAAGCTTCACTTCCGAATAGGTTTTATAGGGCTGCGACGACTCGGACATGATTCCATACACTTCCTTTAACTTATTTGAAGATTACTGTTGCTATTTTTAAAGATTATTGCTGCTATATAGAGAGAGGATTTTCGGAAACAATGTTTTCGTCAAGAATCATAGTATTCGAACCCAGGTTATTTGTCAAATAAAAAAGAACGCAAATCAGCATGTCTACTTACCGGGTTCGACCTGAATACTTGAGCATAAAGCTGTATTTCGCTTCACGATCAATAGGCTATGCCTACCCGTACACCTATATATTCGCGGCTCTCCCATTGCCGATAGGTAAAATCAGCCGTATCAGCGGTGGTAATTTGTGAGCCGCCTTCGGGCAACACGTTTTTTTCCACACGATAGATGCCTGTCCGTTCGCCATCTGGCAGATAGGTTGGACAGACAATCGTCCAATCCAGCACCGAATCACGCAGCAATTCGTACACCCGCCGATGCTCCTCTGCCGCACGGGTACTGCGTCGCCGGGTCTCGGAGGACTCATACCGATACAAGCCCGGTTCGATGCGGCTCTGCAAAATCCCTGCTGTCCCCACCGTAATAAGCCGGGCAACGGACCGCTCTTGCATGAGGCGGATCAGCAGGGCCATATTCACGGATAAGGTCGTCGTCCCATCCGTATTCAGCGCGCTGATCACAGCCGCCACACCGCCTTCAAGCGCTCGCGTAACATCCTCGGGACGGGTAGCATCCCCTCGTACTATCTGGAGCTGTCGCCCATATTTTAATACGTATTCCTCCAGCTTGCCCGGTGAGCGGACAAGGACCGTAACGGTATGACCATCCGCCAATGCATACTCCAATATATAACGTCCTACGCGGCCAGTCGCTCCTAGCAGCAACAGATTCATAGAAGCCTCTTTCCCGGCATACATGCCACTCATTTTGCTTGATTCGATAATGATTCCCGGTGAAGAGAGCAAAAGCGCGTAACAGGGTCCGACTCGCTCATCCTGACCCGATCACGGCGCACCAGCTCCACCAGATGAGCCAGTGTCTCCGACATGGCGAATCGCAGTTGGTGAATACCCAGCTTGTTGCTGAACACGGCTGTGCACAGCTGATAGGCGGTGCTCCCCTCGGGCTGGATCAACTGTTGGAATTGATCCAGCCGTTCTTCATGATGCGCCAGCAACGCTTGCGTCCGTTCATGAAAATCTCCAAACGGATGGCGATGCCCCGGGTACGCCCAGGATACCTCCAGCTCTCCCAGGCGCTGCAAGCCGTCTATATAAGAATGCAAGGGCTGGGTATCACTTCCCGGCAGCAGGCTTATATTCGGTGAAATCTGCGGCAAAACTGCATCACCGCACAGGATAACGCCGCTATTCGGCTCGTATAAGGACACATGCCCGGCTGCATGTCCTCCTGTCTGAATAGGCAGCCAGCTATGTCCACCCAGTTCCAGACAGGCTTCCCCTCCAACAGGAATAACGGTAATTTCAGGCTGCGGGTTCACTTGCGAATAGGCCTGCCGCATATGTGCTTCCAAGTCGGGCACCTGCTCCCGAGGGAAACCATGCCGGACAAAAAAGCCGGGAAGCCTGTGCTCCATAGCACCCATTGACTCTTGAGCGCCCCACATCATCATCGCTTCCTGGTGACTGCGAGCTGACATATGTACGCATGCCTGACTTTGCTGCTGCATCCAGCCTACCAGCCCGTAATGATCCGGGTGGTGATGAGTCACCACAATGTCCGAGACATCTCCAAAGGACATTCTCAGCTGCTGAAAGACATGCGCCCATTCTGCCTCTGTGTCCTGGTTGCGCGGACCAGGGTCTACAATCGTAAAACCATCCTGTCCCTTGAGCACGTAGCTGTTCACCCAGCGCAGCGGAAAGGACATGGATATTTTGACCTGAAAGCCTCCGTCTATCCACTCACAGGGTGTTAATTCTGGCATCTTCATGGCTCCCCTCCGCCTTCTTCGTCTCAAGCTCGCACGCCAACAAAGATCATCCGGGGCGAAGCATCCTCGATATATTGATCTTCATTATAGCTTCCGTGCAGCTGTTCTACAGACAATCCGGCTTGCTCCAGCAAGGTGCGGAACTTTTCATACGGGTAGAGCTTTACACGCTCGTGATACACACGTGCCGATTCCTCTCCTGCGGCAGTCGTATCCGGACCAGCGGCGGCTCTGGCCGTAACTGCCGATGCGGATGAGCGAATCGCGATCTGTTTTTTCACGAATCCATCTTCAATAACCCGATGCTCTTCAATCCAATTCCCGTCATCCTCGCGTGACGAATGCGGCACCAGATGTGCGGCTACATAGGCAGGGTTCAAATAATCTATGATAAAACGCCCCCCCGGCTTCAACAGCCGATGAATCTCCTTTAATACGCTAAGCTGCTCTTCATCCTGCTCAAAATAGCCAAAGGAGGTAAACAGATTCACTACTGCATCAAAGCGTTCATCCAGCGGCACCGCTCGCATATCCCCTTGATGCCAGCTTACCCGTCCTTCGGAATCGGCAGCACGTGCCTCTCTCAACAGCACATCGGACAGATCCACTCCCGTCACCTTATAGCCCGCATCGGCGAGCGCAAGGGAATGCCGTCCCATACCGCAGCATAAATCCAATACGCTGGAGCCTTGCGGCAATTTGACCCAGGAGATCATTTTCTGCACTTCCTGATAAGCTCCCTGAAAGTCGCGATGCTTGTATACCAATAAATAATCTTCCCCAAAGCTTTGCTCATACCATTCTCCCATATCGTTTCTCCTCCATGAACTCATTTCGCACTATTAAGTATTATATTAGCTTTTTCAAACTGGAAACTCAAAAACATTACGAATAAGGAACATGTTACAATCATCGTAGGATCAGGCTTAAACATTCATAGGAACTTCATGCCGTCATCCCATTTTATCATTAAAATGAATCAAGGGAACGCCTTTTGAGCGTATTCAAATTAGGAAGGGAGCAGCTAAGCTATGATGCAAATTGGACTAACCGGTTGGGGCGATCACGATGACCTGTACCCGCTCGGCACCAAAGCTAATCAAAAATTAAGCGTCTATGGAAGCCATTTTCCGGTGGTGGAGATGGATAGTTCTTTTTATGCAGTGCAGCCCACGGATCGCATGGCACGCTGGGCGGCCGAAACGCCTGACTCCTTTTCGTTTCTCGTCAAGGCTTATCAAGGCATGACCGGACATACACGCGGCAAACAGCCTTATTTTAAAACGATCGACGCCATGTATGAAGCATTGCATGCGTCCATACAGCCTCTTCGCGAAGCGGGCAAGCTCAAAGCGGTGCTATTTCAGTACCCTCCCTGGTTCGATTGTACACGCGAGAATGTCGCCGTACTGCGAGGCACGAAAAAAAGGATGGGAGAGGTCCCATCCGTACTTGAATTCAGACATCAAAGCTGGTTTACGCCCCATTTCCGCAAACAAACACTGGCATTCATGCGCGAGGAAGGCTGGATACACAGCGTATGTGATGAACCGCAGGCAGGGCCGGGCTCTGTGCCCATTGTACCGCAGGCTACAGACAGCAGTCTGACGATCGTGCGTCTCCACGGGCGAAATGCATCCGGCTGGAATCAAAGCGCTGCGCCCAATTGGCGGGAGGTTCGTTATTTGTATCGGTACAACGAGCAGGAATTGACCGAATGGCGAAACCGCTTGCTGGAGTTGGAGCAGCAAAGCCGGGAGATTTGTGTTATTTTCAACAATAATTCGGGAGGAGATGCCGCCGCTAACGCCAAACAGCTGATGACGATGCTCGGCATGGACCCCAAGCCTTTTCCGCCCCGCCAACCGCCTGAGGAGAACGAAGGACCGGAACAGCTTGAATTATTTTAAAGGAGGAGCTGTGGAAGCCAGATCAGGGAAAGCCTCTCTCAGCTTGCGCTCGTTAGCCAGCAAATGCAGGCCGTCAGGCAAATAACGCAACGCGTCCGGTTATGCTCATACGAAGCAGCCAGCTTGTCCAGATGGGCATATCAATGACTAAGCGCACATGGGGCAGCCAGGTGTAGCATGGCAGCAGAACAGGCCTTACATCCCAATCATGCTGCTGTTGCTCCAGTGCTTTTAATATTGTCATGCTCGACAAAGCAATTGATGGATCAAAAACATATTTGTGAAAAATTACTTAAAAATAGACTTTGAGATTTTCTGCCATCCCTTTTACAATATTACAGAAAAACAATTAAGTTTATATACTCCAAGGAGGATATTGAAAATGGCGTATAACAAAAGGCTGAAGACATATCCACTTGCAAAAGCAAAGTACATAAAGGTTCATGGTCGACATGGTCAAAAATGTCCGTGTTGGTCAAGGATGTCCAGCCTATGAGTTAGCATTACCTCGGGCGAAGGAACGATTGGAGCAAAAGAGGAAACAGACTGGATTCCCATGTTTGTTCACGGCACTCCATAATTATACAGCCATCACAGCCACAGCACTGAATGCGGATTATCGGGTGTTGTCACAAAGTGGATGGGGTGTCCTGACGAGTTGGGGTAATAATCCGCATGGGAATATACCGGCATATTATGAGCAGGTAGGCGGAATGCTCACCGGAAAGAGAGATGAAGCATTAGGAGCACTCTCCGATCATGATTTTACCTCATGGCGGCCGGATGTGGTCGTGGTGAATCTGGGGACTAATGACGGGGGAGCCTTCTATTCTCCTGCATGGACGGACCCAACAAGCGGGAAAGTGTACAAGCAGCGCTTGGGATGCCGGCAATCTACCGGGCAGTAGACACCTACAAGAAAAGAACGAAGGATCGGCATGTGTCCGTGTTCCAACTGCCCAATACGACGGAAGAAACGATAGGTTAAGCATGTGTTTCATTAGTTCCTAAGCCCCCCAATACTCCTTTGGCGCGATAGACGATCTCTCCCAGACCGTAGTCGGCACCACGCACAATTTCAACTGCATATGTATCACCAGCTTCGCCAATCAGCCCAATTGAACCACTACTCCATCCCTCCAGATTGCAAGATACTTCATGTTATGCAAAAAATAGTTTATGACATTAGCAGATTAACAATCATCTATCCATTCAATTTTAAAAAAAAGATATTAAATACGTATGATTTAAATATTAGAAATAAATACGCTTGTAGAAAGCAGGGGGTTTGATGAAACAACTGAAACATCTGAAAAATTTGACATTACGCAAAAAACTGACAGCAGCGTTCCTGCTGGTCATGCTCGTACCTAGTGTTATTGTCAGTTTGTTTTCCTTCCAAGCAGCATATAACCAAACGGAGCGTCAATTACTAGACAGTGCGACTACTAGCGTTACCGCATCCGATCGTGCAATTACCCAAACCATTCAAGCCAAAATCGCGGATATTGAATATTATTCTACTACGATAACCGTTAGTGATAGCAGTACAGAAGCAGATGAAGACATTCTCAAAAGGTTACAAGTGTATTTGAAAATGCATGCGGAAGCTACCGACATGTTTGTAGGAACTCCTGAAGGAAAGCTCATCATTGGCAAAGCCAGCAGGTTTACAAACGATCCTCGTGAGCGCCCTTGGTACAAGCAAGCGATGGAAAAGCCTGGACAGACTGTAGTCAGTCCTGTCGAACTCAATTCGAGCAAGGTGCCCGTTGTCTATATTTCACGTACACTTCCCGCTAATAGCGGTGTTCTAGGCCTCTCCCTTAATTTGGGTAATTTAAGAGAAATTACTGATTTAAAAATTGGGGAAAATGGTTATATCATGTTACTTGATAGTACCAAACGTATCGTTACCCACCCGACAGAAATCAGCGGAAGTACGAAAATGGGTGAAATGCTGCCACATCTGTTTGCTTCCAAGGAAGGCAGCTTTGATTATGATCTGAATGGCGTAACCAAAAAACTGATTTTCAAAACCAATGCGTTGACAGGCTGGAAAATTGCCGGAACGATGGACCAAGCGGAAACGAGCGCCTCCGCCCAACCGATACTCATTAGGACAATCGTTGTGCTGGTGATTTCAGCGATCATCATTGGTATGCTGGCCTTGTGGATGATCAACAGTATACTCAAGCCGATTCAAAGATTGCGTAATTCCATGAATGCAATCAGCCAAGGGAATCTTTCCATCGATGTTGCGACTTCAAGCAAGGATGAAATCGGAGATCTATCAAGGTATTTTCAACAAATGGTGGATAACCTGCGCAACATGATCCGGGAAATTCAAGCGATGACAGGCAATCTGTCTGTCTCCTCGCAGGAGCTTGCCGCAGGTGCGGAACAAACGACCCGTGCCATTGAGCACGTGACTGTTGCAATTCAGGATGTGGCTGCAGGCAGTGAACGCCAAGTGGGCAGCGCTAAAGCTAATCAGGAACGAGTTGGCAGTATGTCCGCTGACATTACGGCTATGACTGCCACCATGGCTGAAATGTCCACTTATTCTGCACAGGCCATTGAGGCATCGGATACAGGCAGTGAGCATATCGGCAATAGTGTCGTTTCCATTGACGGCATTCGCACAACGGTGGAAGAGCTTGATACGATTATCAGTGCTTTGAGTGACCGTTCCGGGCGGATCGGAACGATTGTCACCGTCATTACGGAAATCGCCAGTCAGACCAATCTGCTTGCGCTGAACGCTTCCATTGAAGCCGCACGCGCAGGGGATCACGGCAAAGGATTTGCTGTCGTAGCGACCGAGGTGCGCAAGCTGGCTGAAAACTCAGCTTATTCTGCACAGCAAATTCGTGAACAAATTCAAGGAATCCAAAGCGGTGTATCTGAGGCTCTGATCGCTATGGAGTCCGCTAAAGAACGCGTCAATGAAGGTATCAATTCCATTGACCTGTCCGGCCGCTCCTTTGCTCGTATCCGTAGAGCCGTTGCTAAATCGGCGAAGCAGCTTGATAACGTTGCTGCTTCTACCGCCGGGGTCGCAGAAGGAACCAGCACCGTCGTTAGCAGCATGGAGGAGATTACACGCATCGCTGAGGAGGCGGCCTCCCATACGGAGACCGTGTCCGCTGCCGCAGAGGAACAGCTCGCCTCGATGGAAGAGATCGGTTCGTCCGCTGCAGATTTGACCCGTCTGGCCGAACAGCTTCAAGATTTGCTGCACCAATTCCAACTGGATGAAACAAAATAACCGTTTCTACCGATATATACTGAGAAAGAGTTTTTACCTAGAAGGAGGGTTGGAACATGGATTTCGCAGCATTATCGACAGGTATGAGTCAGGCCAGCTTGGCTCAAGCCGCGAGTATAAAGGTTGCTGCTCTGGCCAAGGATCAAGCCAATGAGCAAGGGCAAGCACTGATACAGATGATGGAAAAAAGCGTACAGCCTCATCTCGGTGGTCAACTGGACATTCGAGTGTAAATGCATCAACTTCTTGATTAAAGCGATTCTGCTCAAGTCTGGACAGACTTGGGCAGAATCGCTTTTTTGATCTGCCATTTTTCGTTCAATGCAAAACGTAGTAAACTGGACATATCGCCCACGACCTCGGTTCGAGGATACAGCAAAATTCGCACGATTACCAGTACAAAGGAGGATACAACTTTATGAGTTATTCCGCTTATTTTGAACAAGCCAGAGAGCAGCAACTGAATGAGCTGAAGGAATGGTTGTCCATTCCGAGTATTTCCGCATTATCGGAGCATAAAAAGGACATTCATCAGGCTGCCGAATGGCTGGCTGCCAAACTGACTGCTGCCGGTCTGGAAAACGTCGAAATAATCCCGACCAAAGGCCACCCGCTCGTGTACGCTGATCATTTGCATGAGCCTGGTAAACCAACCATCCTCGTATACGGCCATTACGATGTACAGCCCGTTGATCCGCTTCACCTGTGGGAGACTCCTCCGTTTGAACCTTCTATCCGTGATGGAAAATTGTATGCGCGTGGAGCGACAGACGACAAGGGTCAGGTGTTCCTGCACATGAAAGCGGTTGAGGCCATTTTGAAGCAAGAGGGCAAGCTGCCGCTGAACATCAAATTCTGCATTGAAGGCGAAGAAGAGGTGTCCAGCCCGAACCTGCTTGAGTTTTTGCAAACCGGGGCTGAGCGTCTGACTGCCGACGCTGTACTAGTATCCGATACCTCCCTGATCGAAAAAGGGAAGCCTGCCATTTGCACAGGCCTGCGCGGACTGTGCTCACTGGAGGTTGCTGTTCACACGGCCAATACAGACCTGCATTCCGGCTCTTTTGGCGGGGGCGTGCCAAATGCTCTGCATGCCATGGTGTCCTTGCTGGCAACCCTGCATGACGATAAAGGCCGCGTGAGCGTCCCAGGATTTTACGATGATGTTGTGCCGCTATCAGAAGAGATGAGAACAGAATTTCTTAAACAGGGCTTCAGTGAAAGCAAGCTGCAGCAGGAGCTTGCGCTTGATTCTCTGTATGGCGAGGAAGGTTACAGCTTCGTCGAGCGCGTCGGAGCGCGTCCGACACTGGAGCTGAACGGCGTGTACGGCGGATTCCAGGGTGAAGGCACGAAAACGGTCATTCCGAAGGAAGCTCATGCGAAAATTACATGCCGCCTGGTGGCGAATCAGAATCCACAGGACATTCTGAACAAGATCGAGCGCCATTTGCGCGCCCATGTTCAGCCAGGGGCTAGGCTGGAAATCCAGCAGGGCGAGAAAGCAAATGCCTTTAACATTGACCCGTCACACGCATTTTTGCAAGCGGCAGCGGATGCTTTTGAGAAAGTGTACGGTGTGCGTGCCCTGTTTACCAAAGATGGCGGCTCCATTCCAATCGTCGAAACCTTTTCTCGTGTCCTAGCTGCTCCGGTTGTCTTGATGGGCTTTGGCTTGCCGGATGAAAACCTGCATGCACCAAACGAGCATTTTAATTTGGAGAATTTCGACAAAGGCTTGTTAACCATTGTAGAGTTCTTGAAATCGGTATAAGCATACCCATTTTTATCCATATGCCACAATAGAGAGGGCGAAAACCCTTTCTATTTTTTTGAGGGAGTGCTGCACCATATGATTATCCAATTCATTCGTTTATGCGTATGGTGGAAAGTAAAGCCTCCTATGTAGTAATCAACATTGCTACGATCTATCCAGACACGGGTATGTTCATTTATCCCCCCGGGCCTACAAGACCAAATATGATAAACAATTGTTAACCTCCAGAAGAAAGATGTGCAATAGCGGATTTTTCGAGCCCTTAAATGAAGCCATTAGCAGCCATCTGATGGAATTTATGAAGCCCTTATCCGGCCGCAAAATACATTGTTATTTGCTGGATGCGGGTTGCGAGGAAGGCTCTCATCTGAGCCACATTCAGGAAATGCTAACCCGGAGAGGAGTCAGTGAGCTTACTGGCGTAGGGATGGATGTCTCTCTGGTACGTTGCCGATCTGGCTCATTGTCCTTTTGCAAGTCAACAATTTGACGGTATACTCAAAATTTTATCTCCCTCCAATTATGCTGAATTTACAAGGGTGCTCACAGAGGAGGGCTGCATCCTGAAGGTCATCCCAGAGCAATGTTTAATTCATATGACCCCCTTAACGTGGGGAGCTGCGGAAGCAGATTGGCTTCGAGTGAAGGTTCCCGATCCCTCGTGAAGCGGCTGTCCGGCTAAAGCAGCGTTTGCTCGCAGATCGGGTAACGGGTTTATTCTGCAACCAATCAGCTTTAGCACCTACAGCATTCGAATGATTTCCTTGAATGAAATCCACCTTCCTTAATAAAAAAACAACCGGCTTATACGCCAGTTGTTTCCCGTTCCACAAAATATTTATTCGTCATATAATGAGCCTTGCCTCTAGAAGTGTCAACCAATCCCTTTTTGTTATCGAGAAAGACAATCTCCCGACATTTTGTGCAGTACCACTTGGTCCGCTTAATCGGGGATTCTGTTACATACGATGTGCCACATTTGCAGTCTACTTTAATCAAGGTTTCTGTTGATTTGTAAGCCTGGGACAGCTCTCTTAAGCTTGTATCCGGCTGTTGAATCGGGATAATGACCTCCTGATAGCTTGAAGATTGATTATGGACTTTAAAATCGGCCACCAGTTCCGCGTGCAGTCCAAAGTACTCTTTGCCAATCTCGGTTACAAATTTTTTGCCAATTCTGTAACACTCAAGCCATTCCTGTATCTGTTGATTAGACAAAGGCACTGTGCCCTTGATACCGCTGTTTAATGTGTAGGTCATGATGTATAAAGTATCATCTTGTCTATGTCCGTACATGAGAAGCCTCCTTATAATACACTTGATAATGTACTACAAAGCGCAAAAAACATCAATTTTATTATTTGGCAAATGACTATAGCTGAATTTATAAAGTTCATGGATCGGGAAATACAGCACAAGGCAACTGACAATACTCAGCTGCTCTATCTTTCCACATAGTACTTGTTTGTCATATACCACGCTCTGCCTCTTTCCGTATCCACCTGCCCCTTCTTGCGATCCAGAAATACAATGTTATTACATTCCCTGCAGGACCACTTGGTTCTTTTGTGCGGTGACTCCTCTATATAGGAAGCTCCACATTTACACTCTACCTGAATTAACGTTTTGTATTGATTGTATGCATCTACCAGCGGGTCTACATCTACAGCCTTGCGTTCCATTGCAGGCTGTATTATGGAGATGTGCTCTCTCTGCTCCGAGTATTGATTATGTACCTTAAAATCTGCTACCAACTCAGGGTTTAAACCAAAATACTGTTTACCCACCACCGTTACAAACTTGCTGCCAATTTGATACGCTTTGATCCACTCCTGCACCTGCTTACTGGAAAGGTAGACCGTTCCCTTTATACCGCTGTTGAGCGTATAGGTCATCGAATGTTGGTTGGGTGTCATAGGCCTTCTTTTTACCTCCTGTATAGAATATGCACAGGTAGCTCCAGGGAAAAGCTTCTTCCTGCTACCTGAGCATGAGCTTTTCTATCTTATGTAATATTCAAAAACTAATCCGTCTTCTATGCTATCGATATCCTGGATACTGATTTTGCAGGGGCTATATTTGTAAGCTGCATTTATATTCCCAGCCTATCACCAGATGCATTTCTACTCTTGTATAAATTTGTGGTACAGCCTTCAGTAGTGATTATTCGCGTGTGAGCCGTCGCATGGCCTTGTGGTAGTTTCTTCCTTTCTTATATAGTACAACACCTACGCACAAATTCCTACATATTTAGACGGTTTAAGCGTATTATTTTTCTACGTCTCCTTGAAATGTAAATATCTTTATTCTAAATATCGGGGCGCTTGGTCAACACGAGCTGCAAATAATAATTTAAAGCCATAACCCGTTAATTCCTTGCCCCCTTCATCCGAGTCGTTTTGTCTTGGTGGAGGCGATAAAAAGCAAGCTCTAGCAACCAATTGCGCTTAATTGGAGGACATAGCGGTTATTCAGGAGTATGATAATCCGCAAGAAGCCTGGAACAGGTATAAGTATTTACACAGATTACATCCAATGCGTGAATTATACGTATTTCATACCAGCCGAACGAATGTAGAGGTTGTTGAAGAATTCTTTTCAGGAGTACGGCAGCGTACATGAAGATACATCTCCATCATGGGTTGCCTATCGTCTCTCTAACCTTAACACACAACGATCAAACGATTCTTTTTGCAGAACATCCTTTTGGATTCAGGATGTGCAGCAACGGTATTTGATACAGATTTACTTGCTCAAATTGGAACGATCAAGGATAGCTAACTGCCAGGAACAGCTCAGCTCCAGAGCCATGATGTTTAAACTACATATGATCAAAACAAAAAGCCTTCCCAACTATCCTTCACTGCTAAAGGATCATCGAGAAGACTTTGTACCCCGCAAGGAACAAGAGGTCAGATTTTTAATTCTCCAAGTCTAATTAATTCCACGACCGCCTGTGAACGACCTTTTACGTTCAATTTCTGCATTACATTTGAAATATGATTACGCACCGTCTTCTCACTAATAAATAGTTGTCCGGCGATGTCACGCGTCGTTTTGTCCTGCACAAGCAGTTCAAATACTTCACGCTCACGGTGAGTTAACAAAAACTTGTTTTTGTGGTCGTTACCCTTCGTCAATTTCACCCCTCCTTGCCCGGGTTTTGTGTGGTGTAACAAGGTTAAGGGATACAGTCAACACATTTTATGTCATGTGCTCAGGTATGGTTCAATATGGGGATAAAAATGGGCATAGGCTCCTTATTCGCAACCCTTAAGGACGGGTTGAATTTTGTGTCTAATTTATGTATTGACAGGCATATGGGCCAGCCTTAAAAAACTTAGACTGATAGTTATCAAAAAAAATATTTCGATATTAATATTGCTCAACAACAATGATATAGGGCCAGTTTGCCTAGCAAGGGTGTCATTCACGCTGAAACTATGTTATTGCCGTACCGGCCGGAGTGCTGGTCTCCTCTATTCTGTTCGCAGGCTGCGGACAAACCGGAACTATTGTCCCAGCAGCCCGCTGCTGCGACCAAAGATGCGGGGGCGAACACACAGGCAACGACTCCGGCAGCTACTGCTCCTAATTTTGATCAAGCGGCTGCTGCTTACCGCGCCTATGCAGTTGAGCAATGTGATACGTTTGTGGAGAAGACAGAAGAATTTACGAATACGGTCAAAGCTGGCGGTCTGTACAAGGCCAAGGCGCTGTACGCTCCTGCACGTATATACTATGAACGGATTGAACCGATTGCGGAAGCACTGGGCGAACTGAACCTGAATATCGTCGCTCGCGACGGTGATGTGGATGCGGCTGATTGGTTGCGGCTTCCACCGTATTGAAAAAACATTACGGGAAGCGAACACAACCAAAGGATTGGATGAGTTTTCCGATCGTCTGCTGAGTGATGCCCTGGTCGTCCTAGCATTTGCAATCATCAAATTCAGTGTGCGCTTGCCGATTCGCGCCTTTTTCCTGACTGCTACTGTGCTGATTTATTATCTTGTATTCCGATTTTTGGGTGAAAGCATTCATTCGCTTCAGGTCGTTGGCAAGCTTCCGGGACACACGGCCTCCACACTCCGATCCATTAGCTGGCTGGGAATGTATCTGATCTGTGAAACGTTTGTCCCCCAAGTCGCTGTACTGATCTTCAATCTTCATGGTGTGGCAGCTCGTGCGTCAGGAAATGCGCAGCGCCAAGCAGCGCTAAGTTCAATTCACTCAGCTTCCAACGTAAAAAAGCGCCAAAACACAGAGCTGATTGTATCGACTCCGACGGTTTTGGCGTTATTTCTGCTTATAGCACGCTTCCCGGCACAACATCCTCCGGCAGTGGAATCATACGCTGATGATGCAGCAAATCCGCGCGGTCACCGTGTTTACGAATCACATACACCTCTCCGCGAAAATCAAGCAGTTCCATCGGAGTCGCATGTCCCAGAAAATGCAACGGACTATAGCTTAATCCATAAGCTCCTGCGTTTGGAAAGACAATATAGTCGCCCTCCTGAATCGGGGGAAGCTGCGCTTTTTTTACCATACAATCCTCGGGTGTACAAAGTGGACCGACAATGCTTACCGTTTCCAGCTCCATCGCCGCGTCTGCCGGAAGCTCACTTATTTGGCTTGCAAACTCCCCTAACGGCTGTTCGGCGGTAATCCTCTCCTGAACAGAAGTGTTTTTCTGCTCCGTATGTCTGTTAGGGCCCATTTCCCGTTCATTCGCTTGTCTGCGCATAATTTGCACAGGGTAGTTGTCCCGAAGTCGGCGTCCCCGAAAGGTAGCCGAGACATAATGATTCATGCCGCCATCCGCTACCACAAACTTCTCTCCCTTGGACTCCTTGGTATACAAGGCCCGGCAAACATACTTGCCCGCTTGAGCGACCAGATATCTGCCGCTTTCGATAATTAGAGAGACCCCCGGCATATGGGATCGGGTTTGCTCCGCAAGCTCGTTCAGTCCGTCGATGACCTGCTCCATATCAAGCGGCTGCTCATGAGCAAAATATGGCACACCAAAACCGCCGCCCAAATTCACCGTACGCATCGCAACACCATATCGGGCTTGTACTCGTTCCGCCAGCTGCAGGGTGTTAGCAAATGAAGCCAGAATTTGATCCGCTTTTAGCATTTGCGTGCCTGTATATACCTGGATGCCTTGAAAATATACATGTGGACAATTTTCCAGCATTTCAAAAAAGGGATCGAGCTCCCCTTCATCGACACCAAAAGGACGAGGAACACCGCCCATTTTAATCGTCGCTCCCGACAGATCGTTATCGGGATTGATGCGAACTGCAGCCCTGACAAACAAGCCCGCTTGAGCGGCAATATCCTCCAGTAGCTGCAGCTCACGCACCGATTCGACATGAATGCAGCCGATTCCACAGGCGACCGCCTCGCTCAGTTCAGCTGCCGTTTTTCCGGGTCCGGCGTACAACACATCTTCCGCGGCATATCCAGCCTCCATGGCGACGAACAATTCCCCGGCTGACGCGATCTCGACGCCGCAGCCCAGCGAGCGCAGCAATCCCGCCAAGGCTACATTGCCATTAGCCTTAAGCGCATAATGCACACGCACAGCCGGGTGCAGCCGGGCCAGCAGCGAGCTGACATGAGCATGCATCGCGTCCCCGTCATAATAGTAAAATGGCGTCGGATGCCCACCAAAGCGCTCCAGCAAGGCCTCGTCCTTTTTAACCATTCGCTCCAATTCCCCTCTCTTCGCTTTTCTATCCTCAAGATGAATGCAAAGTACTCATACTGCATAGATGGTCTCGCCTGAACGTGCAGCTTCATGAATGGCTGCCAGCAGCCTGACGCGTTCAGCGGCCTCGCGGAACGGGATCGGCTCTGTTTCGCCCCGGATGATGCTGCAAAAGGCCTCCAACTGATTGACATAATAGTTCATAGGCTCGAAAACGGTTTTCATTGTGGATGAGTGGAGGGGAGTGGAGTACCGAACGAATCCGTCAGGCTGCCTCCACCAGGCTTACAGACGATGGCCTGGGCATAACACGCCCGATCCAGCATGCTATGATATTCCGTTCCAACCTGATACACGGTCTTTTCACCCGTTTTGACCTCTCCAAAAGGTGGAAACGTATGCTCACCGGCTTCTTTTCGCTGCCATGTTCTCCATTGCGGGTCCATCCGAAAATAGCGTATACTGTCCCGCTGCCCATACGGTTGATCCTGATCATACAACAGCAAATCCAGCTCCCAGCTGGCCTCTTTCAACTGTCCAATCTTGTCAGGGTATGTGCCCATGCCCTAACCGCCGCCATGTACGAACAAGCGGGATTGCCGTGCTTACCAAGGAACATGTTCTGCAACCGGAATAAGCGACCAGTTCCAAATAAAGACGGCCCTTTCCTCGCGGCCGTTCGGTTCTGTCAGTTTCTTTTTTAACACCGACGATCTGCTTGGAAGCGCCATCCCCTTCGGGTCCGCCCTCTTCGGGACTAATCCCGCTCACGCGAATCTGCTTAGCGGATACTCTGCCCCCGCGCCCGGTTGCATTTCTGCTCGGCTTGCCCGGATAGCCTGCAATCCTGTTTTCCCCATCCCGTCCACCGGTGTTCACATATAACGTATTGGCACCCAGCGGTGGCTGGTGCAATGTGATTCCCCAGGCGCGAGCGGCCTCTTCCACATGCGGCAAGCACGCGACATGACGGAAAACTGGACGAACTTCCAGTACAGCCTGATATAACGTACAACGTTTTGGAAAACATTTTTCATGTTAGCCTTCCACCGAGACAAAACGTTTGACCCTGGCTTGCTACACCCAGCGTGATACCACCGCCAAGACGGCAATCCACAGCCATTGCACGCCAATGCCTTTGGCAGCTTCCAGCATGGTTAGCTTGCCTGTTAACGCGTTCACCGGAAAAAATACAGTGTAGCTGAACAGCAGCACGATGAACAGGCGGGCCAAAGCATCTCCAAAAATCGTCAGCGGGAACACCGTACCGCTAGCTACGTAAATAACCAGCGACAGTGTGTAAAACAGTCCTGCTGATTCCGTCACTCAGAAGGCTATGCCGCTGAGCGCGTAATAGACTACAAAATGGAGCACAAGCGCTCCCGGCAACGCCAATATGTAAAGCAGGACATACGGCAGCCTCGTCCAGCGCCTCCTTATAGCGCCTTTCATCTATTTCGTAAATAAGCTTATTAGCTCAAACGACTCGCTGGCGGGCAAATCCCACCAGAGCTGGTTTTTCTGCCCCATGACGATGGAGAACTGACGTTTGAATTCCTTTTGCCGCTTCCACGGACTAAAGCCGAGCATCGATGCTTCCCCGTCACTGGGATGGAGAATGCCGGACGGCAATGAATTCCCCTCCTCTTTCCTCTGTCCGTGACATCTTGATGAGCATGCCTGATACGACTGGCCTGAACTACCCGGCTGCTTGCTCCGCTAAAATCATTAATTTCTCCAGCATATACCGCTGTCTTTCAATCAGATTCAGGGCACGCTCCATAATCTCAGGTATCCGGTGCCTGCGCAGCTGGAGGCCTGTTTTGTAAATATGCAAATTGAGCTTATGCCAATCCGCATACAGCGACTGTGCTAATTCGGCGACATGCTGTGCTTGCGGTCCCAGCGTAGCCTGATGCAGCAGGCAATAATCAGCCGCATAGTCCGCTAAATGAAGGGCACTCCCCAGACGCAGATTGTAATAGATTTCATGACAGTATATCCGGAAATCCTGGTCCTCCATGTCGGTCAGCAGGCGGAAGTCATCGACAAATGCCCGGTAGCCCGCATCCCCCCGCTTGACCTGCTTGCCTGTTGTCCCCTTTTCAGGCCGATTTCCTGGCTCATCAGACGAAGGTACGTCTCTCCAGATCGCTTCTTGTCCAGTCACATACTGACGAATATGGTGCGCACACGCAGTATGCAGCTCGCCGGGCGAAAGCCGGACAGGCTGCTCCACCAGCCAGGCATACTCAATAATCCCCTGCATCAAATCATCGAGACGGGCCGGTCCCACGTAGGTCATAGCTTTTCCCGAGGAATCCAGCAGAAAGCTGTCATTGACCTGTGCCGTCCGCGCCTGCAAGTCCAATCCGCAGAGCTCAATCACATGGCCCCTTGGGTAATTTTTCACATATACATCGTGATAAGTTAAAGTGGTGCTTGACGTATGCAGCATCGTGCCGTAGCCTGATGTGAACACCCGCAGCAGATCACCTTCATTGCTTACCCCGGCGGCCCACGGCTCCACCCGAATAACAGGCCCGCCACTGGCCGCCATTTCTTGAAGCTGTTCCGGGTATTTCTCCGGTCCGAAGCGCTTTAAATCTCCGCTATACTCCGCGCACATGCTTCCACACAGCATGAACAGCTCGGACTCTGCCATGCTCACCCCATAGCGCTGCAATGAAGTGCGCAGAGAAGAATAAACACAATGTTTCCCCGGAAGGGCGTTGGCTACGTTTGCGACAGCGTGGTTCACCATGGAACCATGGCAGTTACCCTTGCCGGATTCCTGCACGGCTCCGTTCTTTGCGGGGCCCTTATGCATATTTATCCAACAGACGTTCAATGCCTTGTAGTGTAGATAGATGCTCCAGCACCAAATCGTCGTCCTCCATCGTAATATCAAGCTCATTTTCCAGTTCCACAATCAATTCAACAGCAGATAGGGAATTCAATCCCAAGGTTCGCAAGTCCTGATCTGGGGCCAGCTGTCCAAGCTCACCCGGTGCCAGCTTCAACACCTTTTCCAGCAAGGGTACTATATGGTATACATCTGTTTTCATGATCAATTCCTCCTTAATTATGAGCATCCTAATCCGGCGATAACCCCTTCCAGCTTGTGCGCATAGGCTTCGGCCTCTTGCCAGCTGTTTGCCAGAATAAGTGTAAAAATCCGGTTCACATAACCCCGTTTTACAGGAACACCCGATAAGGTGCCCGCTGTATAAACAAATACCCCTTCAGGGCGTTCCGGTGTATAAAGCAAGCCCTGCTCCGCAAGTAAACCACACAGGCGGCTATAGGTAAGGGGCTTAGGAGTAACGTTGCGGTAGTAGCGGGACAACGTTTTACGCTGCTCGCCCAAGACAGAGGACAGGAACGAGATATAAGTGGACAGGGTAAATCTGCCGTTAATCTCGATCACCGGAACCAGCAATCCGCTATCATCCACAAAGCCGTCAATGGAGGCCATACCTGTATATCCGATGGAATACAGATAGGTTCCCAACTGACAGGCGCATCGTCTGACTTCTTCCTGTAGGTCAGCACCAATATCAGCCGGAAGCTGAGACCCGATATATACAGTGCCATCGACATTTTGCTTCTTTAATGAAAACATCGTCACACCGCCGCTCTCGTCGATACAGAGCTGGTAGTTCAGATCCATCTGTTTGCTGTGCCAGCGCTCCACCAGCCAGCCTCCAGAGGATGGTGACGAGCCGCCAAAGCGCCTCATTACACTCAGCAGTGTATCCAGCTTGGACAACTCGTCCAGCATATACATGCCTTGGCCCGAGGCACCATGCGGCTGCTTGATCACCAGCTTCACGGGTCCGTCCGATAAGTCGGCTAGTCTGGCGCATTCCCTGCGAATGGCCGCCTCGTCTTCGCATACTGCCCCTTCACTGACGGCAAAACCGAGCTTTTGTGCGGTCAGGCGGCTGAATATTTTATCATTCACCCGAGCACTGACCGGGGATGGAGCGCCGATCAGCTCCAAACCGCAGCGCTCTGCAATCGCTTCCTCCTGCGGCGTGACCGCATAAGGAACAAGCCAGGCCTTGGTTCCGCCGCTGCGGTAGCCCGCTTCCGCAACCGCTCGTAATCGTGCCAAAAGCGCATCGTCCGCCAGCACCAGCTCTGCAATCGGCGTTAGCGGATCCGAAGGCTCCGGCACTTCGATCCGCGGCAGGCTAAAGCCCAACCGTTGAAGCATGTTTAGAAAAGCCTCATCCGGCTTTTCACGCAGGATAATGATGTCCTGGCTTCGACACAGCAGGAGATTCATTTCCTCCATCCGGTTTACCACTTGCTGCTCATCTCCGTCCACCATCCCCGCTTTGCGGGGGGACGGATGCCATACCTGCTCTGCACCGATATTGAACAGCCAAATCAGGACTCCATGATCTCGTTCATTAGCAAGCGCTTCCACAAGGTGAATCGTTTTGGTCGTCACTTTCTGTCATCCCTCTCTTTCATCCGGTAATAATCCATATCCACAAGAAACTAGATATATCTCAAAGAGCCTGCTCCATGCAGATATAAGACGCTGCATTTGGAGCATACCGGTGTCAATCCTTCGTTGTTGATCTTTTGACGGGTTTTTCCATACGCATCCGAATTCCAAATCTCCTCCAGACTGTGCTTACGTAAGTTTCCAATCGTGAATTCACTGAAAAATTTGCAAGGCATAACCTTTCCATCCGGCAAAATATCGATTCTGGAGGTGAGTGTCATATTTTTTTCTTCAAGCGCCTTAGCCAAGAGAAGTTACGTGTAAAATATTCATCCATTTTGAGGGAGGTTTCTTTGGAAATGTACCAGGGGAACGTCAGCAGCACCAGTCCAGCCTTTTGTCCTCCAGCATTTGCAGAAATTCGTACATCCGTCCGATCATGTTATCGTTAATGACCGCATGGACGGTTACCCGTCCTTTATACAATCCCTGGTCACGCAGTTCAATCAGCCTATCCATTTGCCGCATCGTTTTTTGAAAGGTGCCTTTGCCGCGAATCAGATCATGTTCTCTTTCAAAACCTTCAATCGCTATTAACAGCTCCAAACGTTCAGATAAGTCCAACATCCGGTCGTACAAAACGTCATTTCGCGCCGATCTTCCGCCAGCACGTCCAGGATTTCATCAAAGCGCCGATGAAACATCGGTTCACCGCCCCACATATATAACCGGGACTTGACTTCCTTGGTCTCGCGCAAAATTTGCCGAAGCATGTCCGGGGCAAGATCCATAGTTTGCTCTTCTCTGTCCATCTGATGATGATAGCCTTCCTCATTCCATTCAAAACAGTGCGTACATCTCAGGTTGCAGAGTTGGTCAGCTTAATGCCGATTGTCTGGGGCATGTCCGTTTTGAAAGCAGGGTTCTGTGTTGCGTTACGATAAAACACGGAAGCATTTTTCAGGTTACGCTTGATGAGCTTGAACGCTTTCTCATCAATCAGCACATTGCTTTTGGGCTGCATGCTAACACCTCGTTTAGTGGATTTTCAGGCAGATCGTACCCAAGCCGAAGCCGTACCTTTGGACCGTTTCCATTCCCTCCGGGTGTGGCGCTTGTTCCGCCTCGCTAATCCCCTGTATGTAGCTGCAAAACGCATCCTCCACTTGCAGCATGAAATGGAGCAACTGCAACGAATCGGAGCCCTGCATCATGAATAATGTCCGAATGCCCATCCAGCTTTCCGACCAGCTCAAGATCTTCCTTGACCGCGCTGATCATTTCAATCACTCGGCTTTGTATAGCAAACTCCTCCTTGTGAATGAGATTCTACCTATCCTGGAACTTTATTCAATTATACTCCCCTATTAAAGAGGCAAGTCAATAGGTTGTTTTGTAAATCAAGCTCATATTATGTAAATTAATGTATGCTTGTTTCTACAAATTTTGCAGGCTCTCTTTCGTAAAATCCAGGGCACATTTTCCTCATGTCTCTTGCATGAATCCTAGCAATATTTTACAATATATATGAAAAAATTTTTCTCTATTTTATTCTTTTACACAATATTTTTTTTCACAAAATATTCTTCAGCTAAAGGAGAACAGCCTATGTCTCCCATTCTTCATTCATTAACCCATAGACTGGAGGAATTCCCCGTACAAGAACGCAGGCTGGCAGAATCCATTCTGCAATCCCCGGAGGATGTGCTGCATCTGGGAATTCGAGAGTTGTCAGCGCGTTGTGGTGTGAGTGCGGCGACCGTTACGCGGTTTTGCAAATCACTGCATTTTAAAGGCTATCCCGATTTCAAAATGAAACTGGCCGCAGAGTTGTCCCATTCAAACCATAATGGTGAAAAATCCTATCAGGACATTGTTGCCGGAAATTCACTTTCCCGTATCGTGCAGGCTATTCAGGCGAACCATACCGCATCTATTGCGGATACGACTCGACTGCTGGATTTCGATAAGCTGGAGCAGACCATTACGTGGCTGTCAGCCACAAACCGCATTGATTTGTACGGAATGGCGACCTCCTCGATTGTGGCGCAGGATTTTTACCAGAAGCTCATTCGTATTGGCAAAAACAGCACTGCTTTCGCCGATTCACACATGCAGATTACCTCTGCCTCCTCGCTTGGGCCGGGAGATGTCGCCTTTGCTGTCTCCTACTCGGGGGAAACCCAGGAGACGATTGCCGCTCTGCGCTGCGCGAAGGAGCAGGGAGCCAGGACACTATCCCTGACCTCCTTTGGCAACAACACGCTGGCGGGGATTTCGGATATTGCCCTGTTTTCCTCCTCGCTGGAGGAGGGGATGCGGCGTGGGGATATGGCGTCCCGCATTGCTCAGCTTCATATCATTGATATCCTGTTTACAGGTATGGTAAGTGCGAATTTTGACAAATATATTCCAAGATTGGAAGGTTCATATCAACAAGTGAGCAAGCTCAAAAAACAACCAGGGGGCCACTAAAGATGAACATACGCATTTTGAACAGCCGTGAAGACCTGAACGCTACTGCCGCCGCTGTGATCGCCGGCTTGCTGCTAACCAAACCGCAGGCCATGCTTGGTCTGGCTACCGGCAGCACGCCGATAGGCATCTACCGGCATCTTGCAGATATGTACCGCAAGGGACAGGTCAGCTTTGCACGAGCCTATGCGGTCAATCTTGATGAATATGTCGGACTTTCCCAAAACCATCCGCAGAGCTACCGCAATTTTATGAATGAACACTTGTTCCGGCATATTGATATTCCCATCCCCCATACCCACATACCCGACGGGAATGCAAACGATCTCGAGGCCGAATGTGCAGCACATGAGCAGGCTATTTTGGAGCATGGACCCGTGGATCTGCAATTGCTCGGCATTGGCCATAATGGTCATATCGGTTTTAACGAGCCTGGGCATAGCTTGACCGGTTATACACATGTTGTCGATTTGGATGAAAGAACGCGCACGGCGAATGCGCGATTTTTTGGACATATCGATGCCGTACCCAAGCAAGCAGTGACAATGGGAGTAGGCACGATTTTAAAGGCTAAGCAAATTATACTGGTCGCGTTTGGAGCGGATAAAGCCGACATTATAAAGCGGGCTTTAACTGGACCTGTTACGACAGCATGTCCGGCTTCTCTGCTGCAATGCCACCCCAACGTGCTTATCTTACTAGATCAGGAAGCAGGAGGATGGTTCCATTGAATGCAGAGGATCGATGTGACAGCATAACGCAGCTATTGTATGGACAGGTCGTCACCGGGAACAACGTGATTAAAAAAGGGGTAGTCGTCATTAAGGAGCAATCCATTATATATGCCGGTTCAGAGAAAGATTTGCCGGCGGAATGGGCATCAAAAGCCCAAGCAATCCAGGCAGATGATGCAATAGCTGCGACAAACGTTGTTCGTCTCGAGGATGGTTATCTGCTGCCAGGTTTTATTGATATCCATGTTCACGGCGGTAACGGGGAAGATTTTATGGACTCCAATGCAAAGGTGCTAGATACGATAACCTCCTTTCACGCCTCACAAGGAACGACCGCTATGCTGGCTACCACGATGACCGCACCCAAGGAACAGATTGACCGGGTGCTGGGCGAGGTTCACGCCTATATGGCACAGCCCATGCCCCATGCCCAGTTGGAGGGTGTTCATCTGGAGGGCCCGTTCATCAGCCCGAACTGGCCGGGGGCACAAAACCCGGACTACATTGTGCCGCCTAATCTGGCATGGGTGGAGGAATGGGAGCAGCGCTACCCGGGGCTCGTTCGCCAGCTGACGCTTGCGCCTGAACGGGAAGGCGCGCTGGAGCTGATCGCATGGCTGTGCGCCCATGGCATTACTGCGGCACTTGGTCATACGAATGCTACGTATGAAGAGGTGGAACAGGCGGCGGCGGCGGGGCTGAACCATGCAGTGCATGCGTTCAATGCTATGACTCCGCTGCATCATCGCAAGCCGGGAGCGGCTGGAGCGATGCTTACTGATTCGCGCATCAAAACAGAGGTGATCGCGGATGGCATTCACGTGCACCCTGCGGCTATTTCACTGCTCGCCAAGGTTAAGCAGGAGCACAATCTTATTTTGATCACCGACGCCATGTCTGCCACCGGACTGGAAGACGGACATTATACGCTGGGGGATCTGCCAGTGATCGTGCAGAATGGCGTAGCCCGGCTGATGGATGGAGTCACACTGGCAGGAAGCACCTTGACCATGATTGAGGGCTTTCGCTTTCTGGTTCAGCATGTGGGCTTGAGTATCTCGCAAGCCTCGCAAATGGCCAGCCTGAATCCGGCTCAATCCCTGAACATTCATGCTCGAACAGGCTCGCTTGAAGCAGGCAAACAAGCAGACATCCTGTTACTGGATGCCAATCTGCATCTACAAGGCGTATGGATTAAAGGAATACGCCAAGCATGTATATGATTCCCCTAAACCAAAGAGCTATCCGTCGGCGCATTCGCCGAAATGGATAGCTCTTTTTTGGCAGTACACATATATAATCGTGAATTAACGATAATTCAAAGGTGCAGGCGTATGATTTTGCGGGCGTGTTGGTGGTGTATTTAATAATGGACGGTTTGTCCCAGCCGCTGGTGCTGGGAAAATGCGTTGAATGATATCCACCAATTGAGCGCTTAAGCCTTTAACCGGATGACCACTTTGTACACTGCGTGCAAAGTCCGTGGAGTGCTTGACAAAATCCGGGTTCGCCGATACATACACCTGTTGAATCGAAGGCGCAAATTGCTTAACCTTGTTAGCGATACGGCTCTTGACAGCTTGGGTTAACCCAGCTGGTTCATAGGCCGTTCCTGCACCTTGTACTGTAGTGCCATCCGTATGGGTACCATACATGTGAGCACCATCCGTGCGGGTACCATCCGTGCGGGTACCATCAGTCAAACCACGAATCATACCATAAGAACCAGTCCCCATTGTGCCGTATAATCCGTCGCCTCGACGCACAGGTGTCCCGTATCCGGTAACTCCATTGTACGTAGCTCCCGGGGCTATACCATCGGTGGTGTAATTGCCTCTTGTCCCATTCACTCCATGTGTAGTTACGCCATCTGTAGTTACACCATGTGTAGTTACACCATGTGTAGTCATGCCGTGTGTAGTACCTTTGCCGCTTGGAGTAGCTACACCGGTTTTATTGGCCTGATCTTTTAAAGCTACCGCAACATAAGCATGACGATCACCAACCAGCACTGTGGCAGATTTTACATCCGGCAACTCGGATATGCGTTTGGACAAATTGCGGTCGACTTGCAAATTACGAACCGGGTGTCCGGTAACGTTGGTATTCGTGCTCAATGGCGCCACGTTCATACCGTTGGTTCTTGCCCCGAATCGGTTCACACCATCACGGTTTACACCATCCAAAGGACGTGTGTTTTGCACGTTATAGCGGGTTGTGTTCGTGCGGGCGTTACGATCCGCAGTCCCACATCCCGTCAAAGTAGCCATGCTCGCAAGTAAAGCAGCAGAAATCGTCAAACTGATGATCTTCTTCGTTCCTGGCATGAGCTCATCCTCCATACATATAAAATGTGTGACGAGATTAGCATGCGCCATGAATCTTAGGGATATCCTAACTAAAAAATGACTAAAAAAATAAATTTTAATGTAAATATGAAATAGAATTGACGATTTACCACTTGATGGTATGTATAATAGACTAGGAAAAATACTTTATTTTACAAAGAGGATTCCAAGCTTGAAAAAGATCACCGTTTTGATGCTTATTTTTTGGTTATCTGCGACGCTTGTACCTGTAAGCGCTTTTGCAGGTTCTACAGCAGCTGGGCCGGATGGCTGGCAGATATCGTCGGGTCACAAAATCCCGGTACCTCTACATTACAAACATCTTATATGAAGTATTTCCGCTCCAAGACCGATTCACTCAGCAACGCGACTACCATTCCATTTTTCACATTTGCCGGTGATAACTGGTCTGACGGTAGCGCTTCCTACATACTAGTCGGACTTTATCTCTCAACCTTTGACAAAAATGATGGTATGGTCACTTTCGACAATGCAAAGCTTCCCGGTGGACGTGTAGTTAAAGTCGGACCCTGGGATCATGCCAAAGTTCGTACCAGCTCTTACGTCTTTCCCCTGATTCAGCCCTACCTCCAAGCGAACACTCTAGCATTAAACCAGGAAACAGAGGCACTTCCAGCAGCATCTTCCCTGACTGCTTCTGTTTTACAATCCACTTATAGCGAGATCGACAATTTCCTACTTTATCCGCGGCGGCAAATTTAAAGGGACAAGCATCTGAAGCCCTCACGGTTGAAAATGGTGTCAAATTCCATTGAACTGGACTGGTATGGTTCTTTTTATTTACCTTCCTTATATACACAGCTAAAAAGGAGGGAATACATTTCAGATGGATGCAGCAGCGGTCCTTCTTCCAAATGCAGCAAGCCTGATGAAAAATGAACACAAAGAAGCTCCAGCCGACGATGCTTCGCCTCTGGAGCCTCTTTGATCATCCACATAAGTGGATTGCCAATTCATTTTTTAGTCTGAGCCTGGTCGTGCCCATTTTGTTCGATACGGTTCACATCAGATACAGACAGTCCATAGGCCCAGCTGCTTTGCGGAGGTACAACCCATACGGTATTCGGATCATCGCTAAGCGTCCAGCCCTGATAGACCAACTGGGAATCATCCTGATCCAGCGATACACTTAGCGTAAAGCGATGAACAGGCTTGCTCAGCTCGGAGGCTTTGCGCAGGGATTGGTTGCTAGCCAGGTTTTTGATTTGCTGCGACAAGGAGGTCGCCGTATCGCTGGCTATTGACTTGCCGTTCAGCGTCCAGGAGGTGGAAGCACTGTCCCCGGCTTCACTGTGACCTGAGGCTTTAAGCATCCATGAGGCGTTCCGGCCTTCCCACTCAATCCCGCTCAGCTTGTCATCGTCCCAATCGAACGGCGTCGTATCCGTAAAATCCGTAGTACCCAGCAGTAATCCCGAAAGGGTATCGATCGGCACGGAAGCGACCTCTTTTTTATCTGATAATACATAAACAGCATCTCCGGAAGGCAGCGCTTCACCAAAAGCATAGGTGTGTACATCACCCTGCTTGGTCTTGATCTCAATCCGGTCTTGGGTAGCGCTGATTCCGTACTTGGCTACGTCTTTGGGAGAAGACTCTACTCCTTCGCCCAGCTTCACATCCAGCATAGCGGTTAACCAATTGTCGATGGTATATCCGTTTAAAGGATAAGACTGCGGCTTACTCATACTCCATTTGCCATCACGCTGTACAAGCTCCACCGTTTTGCCGTCCTTCCCTGTTATAGCGAAAGACGTAATATCTCCCCGGGTAAGCTGAACCATCTGGCGGGCCGCCGGAGCTTGCTCGCGGAAAAAGTTTTGGCTCTTGGCGTAGATTATACCCGCTCCCAATACAACCAACAGCAGCACGGTGGGTATCCATTTTCTCATGCACTTCTTCGCCTCCACCATAATAAGATTCCGATAACCACGAACAGCAGCGGCAATCCGATAACAGATATGATCAATATCGTTTTTGCTTGCGCAGGAGTCAAATAGGCCATCTTGTAATCCTGCTCCTGACGTGGTCGAATGGTGAGCCCATCGGAGTGCTCCTGTATATAATTCAGACTGTTTAGCACAAAATCCCGATTTCCTGCCGTGCCGATTTCAGTGTCGCTTAGAAGCGCCGACGTTCCAAGAATCACAGCCTTGGGCTTGCCGTCTTTTCCGTCTACCGCATAACCCAGATCAAGCGGCCCCTGCAGGTCCTTGCTATCCTTCTGCGTTTCGTTGTTCAGCAGTCCCTGAATATTCGTTTCACCATAGCTGGCGGCAGAAGATTTTAGCAAAGGCGTAGTCTTCCAATTTTTTTGTTCCCCGGTTTGCAAAGCAATAGACAGCGAAAGAATCGGATACAGATTGGAAGCAGCCAGCTTATCGGTGATCGCATGACTGCCAAAGGTAGGAACTGTCCACAAAGGCCCGAGCGTATTGGTCTGCTCCTGATCTACCACAATTGCATGCGTATCCTTCACTCCATAATCAGCCGCCAGGACGTCCAGGTTTTTCCAACTAGTTTCCATGTTCGGATGAAAGCCTAACGCCATAAAAAGCTTTCCGCCACCGCTCAGGTACGCGCGAATACTCTTCAGCTCTGTCGCACTGATATCCCGCTGCGGTCCGACAATAGCCAGCACGGATGCATCTTTAGGCACACTGCCCGTCCGATTAAGCAATACCTCTTCTGTTTTTACATTGTCCTGTGCCAGTGAGCTGCTTAATTCAGTCATTTGAGACAAAGGAATCTCCTCATGTCCGGTCAGAAAAATCACTTTCCCTTGCCGGGTAGAGGACAGTCCCAGCAGTCCGCTGGTCAGCTTTTCTTCACCGGTAAACTGATATGCTCCTTCACTGCCTCCCGGTGCTTGTGTAAACAGACTGCCCATATCTATTACCCGTTTCTTTTCCCCTTGCACCAACACAATAGATGCTGCGGTAACACCATATTGCTTGGCCAGCACCGGTTCCTGGTTCAGATCGTATTGCTCAACCTTGATCTTGCTGTTACGCTTGGCGTATTCGCTCAGCATATCTGTAACATCCCGGTTCAGCTTCTGGTTTTGTGAAGTGGATACGGTAAAAGCAATGAATCGCACGTCCTCCTTCACTCCCTGAATAGCCGTTATCGTCTGGTCAGACAGCGTATACTGCTTGCCTGCCGTCAAATCCAGCTGAAATCCTCCCATTGAACGCAGGAATAGCGTCAACAAAATAAAAATACCTGCAGCAGCAACCGACAACACCACACTGTTTGTATGACCCAGCCATTTTTTCATCTGCTCACCTCCACCGTTTCCGTTCCACGACTTGGATGCTGAACAGCAAAAAGAGTGCCGCTATCGTCACGTAATACAACACATCGGCTCCGTTCAGCAATCCTTTGGTGAAGCTGTCAAACCGTGCGGTTAGTGAAAAAGGCTCCAGCCATTGCTGAACCGTCGCAGCTGTGCCCGTTTGTCCCCCAAACGAATCCAGCATCCAGAATACAAGCAAAATAATAAAGCTGACGACCGCCGCCATCATCTGATGCTGTGAAAGCGTCGAAGCGAACAAGCCGATCGCCATCATGGCTGCACCAAGCATGAACAAACCGATCACAGATGTAAATACCAGCATCCAGTCCAGCGACCCATAAAAAGACATCACGACCGGATACGCCAGACTGCACAGCACCAACATAAGCAACATCCCTAGCGATGCCAGAAATTTCCCTATAATTATTTCCGTCACACTCACAGGTGAGGTGAGCAACAGTTCATCCGTCCCCTGCCTGAATTCCTCCGCGACCAGCCGCATGGTAAGCAGTGGAACGACAAACACCAGCATGGACAGCGTATCACCAAGCACTAACCGATAATCCAGAATGCTGGGCTGATACATGACAAAGTTCACATAAAAGAGCAGTCCTGTCAGCAGCATATACACTGCCAGCGCAAAATACGTCGTTGGTGTCCACAAATAGGCCTGCAGCTCTTTTTGGCAAACCGCAATTAAACGCCTCATGACCGATGCCCTCCTGTATCCTTCTCTTCCTCAGCCTTGTCACCAAGGGCCACAGCTTCTTCATCATCTGCCGTAACATCCCTAGATGCTGCATTCTCTGCGGAAGGCAGATGCTGACCCGCTTGATCGCCAGCCTGGCCTGCACCCGGCTCGCGAGTCGTCAGCTGCTGGAAGATATTTTCCAGGCTAAGATTCTCTTTTTTCATCTCCAGAATCGGAAGCTTGGCCTCAGACAGTACATAAAATAACTCCTCGCGGAAATCCTCACTGGAAGCCCCGGTTAGTAATAGCCCAGTCCAATTCCGCTCTATTTCAGCCTGCTTCTCATCGTCTTGAGACAAGGAAGGTGTTAAAGGTTCGGCCTCGACTTTTCCCCAAGCACGCAGGACATCCAGCACCTGTTCACGCTGACCTTTGATTTCCACCTTTACCTTAAATCCATCCTCCATCGAACCACCGAGTGCATCAGGCCGCCCATCCAGCACCAACTCCCCCTCATGGATGATAAGAACCCGATTGCACAAAGCATCGACCTCAGGCAAAATATGCGTGCTAAGCAATACCGTATGATTTTCGCCAATCTCCTGAATAAGCTGACGAATCTCCAAAATCTGATTGGGGTCCAATCCTGAAGTTGGTTCATCCAGTACCAGCAAATCCGGGTTATGGATCATTGCTCCGGCCAGTCCCAAACGTTGTTTATACCCTTTGGACAAGCTTCGTACCCACTGTTTTTCGCGTCCGTTCAGCCCCAGCCGGGAAATCATTTCAGAAATACGCAGCTTTTGCTCTCTCGCAGGCACATCCCGAATGCTGGACACAAACTTCAAATAGGATTGTACGGTCATATCTCCATACAAAGGCGGAGTCTCTGGCAAATAGCCGATTTTGGAACGAGCCTGTCTGCCCTTATCCTGAATCGGAATGCCATCAATCGTGATGACTCCCTCGCTTGGCTGGAGATACCCCGTAATCATGCGCATCGTCGTCGTTTTGCCCGCACCGTTTGGCCCCAAAAAACCGACAATTTCACCGCGCTGCATTTCAAAATCCAGCTTATGTACGCCCCGGTTGCCTTCATACCACTTGCTCACCTGTTGCACCTTGAGCACACGTTTCACCCTTTCTATGATCAGTAGCAGCAGATTGGAAGCCCAATCCCTTGCGAAGCGGTCTCCCCGGTCTAATGCTACACTTTTAAAATCTAATGATAAGCCCACATATATAACTCTAGCTTAACGTCACTTAAATAAAAGCTTAAAACAATGTGTCTAAAATGTGAACATTGATTTCCATTGATGCCCCCCGTCTCTTCGGGTTGGATAACTTGGTATAGGGGAATGCATATCCCCATTCTCTATTATCAACAGGGTACAGAAATAAAAAACCTCCACCTGTTTCGAATTTCTTCTAAAGAAAAATTTTAAAAACTGGTAGAGGTTCATCGCTACGATGCAGTGATCGTCTTCGTATCTTGTGAATCTATTTAATTCTCAACAAACGTTCTCCGGCATGAATATCCGTCCCATTTTCCACTATGATATCCGTGTAAACGGCTGAATTGGTTACTATAACAGAGGTCGTGATATCAACCCATACTGCTGATATATGTTTCCTTTAAGCCAGCGGAGATGCCGTACAGCGGTTCCCAGTGAAGCCAATGCCTGGCGACTGCGTTGCTAAGGCAGCTATGGTGAATGTCTCCCGGACGCGCGGATGAATATACGGGACGAACGGATGAACCGTGCAGCTTTAGCAAATCATAGGCCAATCGATTAATGGATGTCGTTCGTCCCGTACTTACATGTACCGTGCGTTGATCCGCTGCGCGTATCGCCGCTATATTCGCTCTGACTACGTCCTTGACGTACACAAAGTCGCGGGTCTGCGTTCCGTCGCCGTGAATGAGCAAGGGGCTTCCTTTTTTCAGCCGCTCCATAAACAGAGCGACTACGCCGCCCTCTCCCTTCGCCGCCTGGCCGGGACCATACACATTTCCGTAACGCAAAATCGTGTAGTTCATGCCGTATAACCGATGAAAAAGCCGAATATACGACTCTGCGGTCAGCTTGGACAGCCCATAGGCCGAGATCGGCTCCGCGGGATCGTCTTCCTGAATGCATTGCTTCTCCAGCTCTCCGTATACGCCGGATGTAGACGCAAATATAAATTTGGGTACACCGGCCTCATGGCAAGCCTGCAACAAATGAATCGTCCCCATCACATTCACATCCGCGTCCTCATCCGGTTGATGAATGGATTGCTGCTCATCAGCCTGTGCCGCCAAGTGAAACACAATATCCGGGCTTTCCCGAATCAGCAGCGTCCGGGTTTCAGAACTGCGAATATCCGCCATATGCAAGACCGCGCGCGGGTCCACATTTGCGGCATTCCCAGTCGTCAGATTATCCAGTACATGCACTCTGATGCCCGAATCAGCAAGCGCACGCACCAGATGGGAACCGATGAATCCGGCCCCTCCGGTGACCAAAGCCTTCACGAGCGCACCCTCCTTTTATACCTGAACGGGTCGGCGCTTGAACCTTACCAGCAATTTCGGATACAGATGCACTCCGCACATTGTCTATGCCAGTATGACAGGCCCATATGCTGCTATCCCCTCTCACACATTTTATGCATTGCCGCACAGCTTGGCGCAGGCGGAAGCACAAGCTGTACAATGAATCATACATAGGTGAATGGTTGTGTCGACAGATAGACATTGCTCATATAGTAAACTACCTATCCAAAGGAGGTGACAATCATACCCGAGAAGTGTCCCAGGGTATGAAGCCCGTGAGCGGAAAATCCAAGGTAATGTTATTCTCACATATTTGCCATCCGGCTCGAATGTCGGGTGCCGAGAAATGGCTGCTTTTTTTAGCCAAAACCCTAGCCGGGAAATATGAGGTTGTGTTAGTTGTTCCCGGTTCCGGCATACTGTCCAAAGATGCAGAAAATGCAGGTATAAGAAGTTGAAAACCTGAATCCAGATGGCACTTTCATTTCGAGCTCTATTGTACTACGTATCAGTAATACAACAGCAGCTCCACTTGTACCCATCATTGTGAATGCGTACAGTGCGCCCGGAAGTCCACCGACAGGTACGGTGTCAACCTTGTATTTCACAACCACATTTACCCTGGGTGCGCCAAATTCAGTTGTTACACTTACGATTCCTACTGTAGTGCCAGCATATGAAATTAGAGTTTCATCTCCAGTCGCAGCCGGATTCATAAGTGGCATCTCCATTGAAGCTCAAGGAAAAGATGCTGCTGGCAATAACGTACCAGAGCATACATTCCCGTTCGGTGACTGGGGATCGGTATCTATTGTGTAAGGTTTGCATCATGACAAAGTATTATTTTTCTAACTAAGATGACTCTCCCTACCATCACTAGTGATTGTAATTTGGCCTGTGAATCTGTGTGCTCTATACTGGCACCGAAGATCATAGGCTTTCTTCCTTAACCGCATGGTCTGCGCATCTACACTCATATTTCAATAGGCTTACTGGCAAAAAAAGAGGCTGAAACCGCTCAGCCTCTTCTTTCACGGCCATATATGACACGCCTCTGATTCGCGCTATATGGAAATAAATCAATTCAGCAGTTCAGTGAAGCTGATTCTGTGACGCGCCTGGGTAATTAAGTACTCCTGTTCAACGGCGTGCCGATGCTTTTGGGTTCCCATTCCATCGTGCCAACGATAGTTTACGAGCACCTCGTTTAAATAAGGAAAAGCGTATCCTGCCAGCATCACCCTGTACCACATATCCAAATCGTGGGTATATGCCAGCAGTTCATTGAATAACCCTATCTGCGCAAACAGTTCTTTTTTGAACATCACCGTGCATCCGTTTACCGGGTTGCCTTCCAGAAAACAACGGTAAAATTCCTGTACCGTCGAAAATACCGCTCCCGCCCGCTGGCTTGTGATTTGGCTGTATTGATTGATCAAGTTGAAGTTGGTGTGGGAAATATACGCACTTTGCTCTATCATAAAGGAAATCTGGTTGTTGATTTTATCCTTGTGGAAGGTATCATCCGAGCTGAGCCATGCAATGTATTCGCCGCTGGCATGCCGGATACCTTGATTTAACGCACTGGCTGTTCCGCCGTTTGCTTTGCCCAAATAATAGATATATGGAAGATAGGGCTGAAGCAGTTCGCGATGTATCGTGGACCCATCATCGACGACGATAATCTCAAGCGGATCGTAGCTTTGCTCCAGTGCGCTTTGCAAAGCCTGATTCACGTAGCCACAGTTATAAAAGGGAATGACAATCGTTACTCTTGGTCTCATAATGTTCCTTCCTTTCCGGCTCGTCGGTATTGAATCATATCCTCCAGGGATTGCCCCAGCTGTATGGTCGGCTTCCAGCCCATCTCCTCCAGCTCCTTTGCACGGTATGGCTCCATCGTTGCTGATTCCGCCGCATCCCCCCACTGGATGGGAATCGATGTATTCGCGAGCGCAACCATACGCTCCACAATATGACCCAGCTCTACGATGCGGCCTGTGCAGACCGGGTAAATACGCCCTGGTACACCTTGTTCCAGCAGCACACCGTATGCACGAACCGCGTCCCGAACGTCCAGAAAATCACGCTGCGCATGACGGGAAGACACCCGGAACGGGGCAGTATCCGTTACCGGCTGCCCTTTCATACGCTCCGTCCGAACGACATACCCTGCCAGTAATGCGCAAAAGCCGGTGGAGGGGCCCGGACCGATCAAGTTGCAAGGTTCCGCCAGCATGACGGATTGATCGAACAGCTCGCCCCACGATAGCGCGACGGCCTCTTGAATGCTTTTGCTGAGACTGTACGGGTGTGTGGGATGATACGGAGCCTGCAAGGCCGTCTTTAGCCGGGAACCCGCCACAACAATACGGGCCTTGGGGAAAGAGCGCAGTACATCCAGCAGGTACAATGTGGACAGTACATTGGATTCCATGTACAGCAGTGGACTCTGCCATGATTCAGGCACTGAATTTTTACCACCCAGATGAAGTACATAATCCGGAACAATCTGGCGAATCACTTCGCTCAGACGTTTCTTGTCCAGCAAGTTGCACACATAAGGCGTAATACAGCAATGATCGCCAACAGCCGAGCTGGTGTTCTCATCATCGACCGCCAGTGAGGTCAGTTCTGATACGGAGGCGGCCGTGCGAGTCAGTGCCGCCACTTCCCAGCCGAGCTTTGCGAAATAGCGGCAGGCGTGCATCCCGGTATAGCCTGCCGCACCGGTAATCACTATAACTGGCCGACGTTGTTCCGCTGTACTTCGGTCCATTCCAGCAGCTCCTTCAGCATGGTACTGTAGTGAGGAACACCGTAGAGCAGATCGGTCCGGGTACAACAAAGCGTCCGATCCAGCACCGGCTCATCCTTCGGCACGATCCGAATATCCTCCCTTTTCCAGACTTCTTTGAACAGCAGCAGCAAGTCATACTTGCTGATCGGTTCGAGGTAAACCAGATGAATGAGTCCATCTACCGGCTCATTCATAAGTACCCGTATCGCCTTGGCCAATTCCAAGGTTGTAACCCCGTTCCACAAGACACGGCGATAACCGTCAACCTCTCCGCGCTGCTGCAAGAACCAGTGCAGCAGCCCAATGCCTTCAGGCCGAATTTCCGGGCCGATAATGGAGGTGCGAATGGTCAGATGCCCTGCTGCCGTTACTTCTCCAAGTATTTTCGTCAAGGCATAGGCGCTTGTCCCGTCAGGCGGATCCGTTTCCCTGTACAAACCGGGTACCCGCTTTCCCTCGAATACGCAGTCGGTACTAATATGAATCAGACGGGCACCGATACTGTCCGCCGTCCGCGAGAGAAGATGCGGCAGCAGCCCATTAATCTGGTATGCAGAAATTCGATCCGCTGCGGCATACTGGTTCAGCACGCCCACCGCGTTTATAATGACGTCAGGCCGCACGCTCCGCACCAGTTGCTCTACCATAGAGCTGTCCCTTACGTCCAGCAGCAGACCGCCTTTATTCTCAGGATCACGGGTAGTGTAGAACACGTGATACCCGCCCTGATTTTGAAAATAGTCGACCAGCATATGGCCAGACATACCGTTACCACCCAAAATAAGCAGCTTCATTTAATGAACCCCCCGCGCTGGAGGATGCTTCGAATTTCCTCTTTTGACATCAGATTGAACTCCGAACTAAAGCTGCTGAATGACACCGGAGGGCACTGACTATAGCGATCTTTTAATTGAGGTATATCTAGCATCGGAAGAATAATCAAATATTGCTCGTCATATACAACCGTCGTCTGGCTTTCAAAGTCACTCATCAAAATTTCATGAATTTTCTCACCCGGACGAATGCCTTTTTCTATTATTTCTACGTTCTCCACACCCGAATCCTCAATGAGCACCTCGGCCAAATCCACAATATTGCAGGTAGGCATAGTCATGATAAAAATTTCTCCGCCGACGCTTTCCACCGAGGCTTTGAACAGAAGACTTATCGCATCGCGCAAGGTCAAGAAAAAACGGGTCATTTTCATGTCTGTGATAAAAACCTTGCCCTTTTGGCGAATCTGGCTTTGAAACAGATGTACTACACTTCCGTTTGTACCCAAGACATTACCGCCGCGCACTGTCACGAACCGTGTGTCGCTATGGAGCAGATTGGCATAGACAATCAGCTTTTCTCCAATCGCCTTCGTCATGCCGTAAAAATTGGACGGATTTGCAGCTTTATCCGTTGATATATAAATGACTTTCTTTACCTGATTGGCAACAGCGGCCTCAATGACGTTCTGGGTGCCTACTACATTGGTTTTAAGTGCTTCATAGGGCTGATCCTCGCACACAGGCACATGCTTGAGAGCCGCCAAATGAAATATATAGTCCACACCCTGGCAAGCGGTAACCATCGCGTCCTTATCCCGAATATCTCCAATACAGAAGCTGAGACGTTCGTCCTCAAACTGCCTGTTCATGGCTACCTGACTCGATTCTCCACGTGAATAGATGATGATCTCTTTGGGATTACGCGGCAGTAACTGGGCAACCAGCTCATGCCCCCAGGAGCCGGTACCGCCGGTAACCAAGATACGTTGGTTTTCAAACATGCCGTTTCCCTCCAAGCAGAAATTTAACCACTTTATCCGACACATCTTCCGTCAGATAGCCTGCGGGACACTGCCACTTATGGGGTATCCCGGTCATTAAAGCTACCGCGTTCGCGATCGCCTCGCCATCGAGCCCGGATACGATATTGCTGCCGCAATCTACCGTCTCCGGTCGTTCTGTCGTCCGGCGCATCGTGACCGTCGGCACGCCCATGACGCAGCATTCCTCCTGTACGGTACCGCTGTCCGTCAACGCACAGCGGGCATGCCGTTCCAGCTGCACGAAGTCAAAAAAACCGAACGGCTCGTGGAATTCCACCAGCGGATCAAGCTGGATTGGCGGATGGCTTGCAATCCGGGCGGCTGTGCGGGGATGAATGCTGCAAATGATGCGCTGCCCGGATTGCCGGGCTACCCGGTTGAGACCCTCCAGAATAGCCAGCAAATGCGGCGGATGATCGACATTTTCAGCTCTGTGGGTAGTCACCAGGAAATACCCCCCCGATGATAATCCGAGCTTATTTAAAATGTCGCTGCCGGACACTTCTTTCTCATAATGCTGCATCACTTCGTAGATGGGATTCCCGATCAGTATAATTCGTTGACTCGGGAAGCCTTCCCGTATTAGATGCTGCTTGCTTTGCTCTGTGTATGGCATATTAATCGTAGAAATGGCATCTATGACGTGGCGGTTCTTCTCTTCCGGCACATCCAGATCATAGCAGCGGTTCCCTGCTTCCATATGCACGACCGGGTAGCCCATACGTTCTGCAAGCAAGGCGCATAAAGCGCTGTTCGTATCACCAAGCAATAGCACATGATCCGGGCGTTCCTTGTTCAAAATGTCCTCCATCTGCGAAAACATCGCAGATAGCTGCTTGCCCAGCGTTCCCGCCTTCTCCTGAAGCACATAATCCGGGGCACGCAGGCCCAGCTCGCGGAAGAATTGCCCGCTCAGGCTATCTGTGTAATTTTGCCCCGTATGCACAAGCACATGTTCATCTGCATAGCGGTCCAGCTTCGGAATGATCAGGCTGAGCCGTATAATTTCCGGTCTTGTGCCGAGCACGGTCAATATTTTCATGGTTTTGGAACCCACCTTTGCTGTCGTTGTTTCATGAAACTGTGGAGTTCTTGAATGAGATCCATACAGCAGCCTGGCTCCGTTCCAGCTTAAAGTTCAATTCAACGGTCCGGATACGTTCACCCGGACCGTTGTCGTGTATGCCTTCCAGCCTTAAGCGTGACCCGGCTCCATTTCCGTCGCCGGGACCTAAGCTTGAATTTGCGCTTGAGCTTCTGTCTGGACCTGGATTTTGGATGCTGCCCCCGCGACATTCGTAATCCGTAATTGCTCTTGCGGCGGCTCCTGCCGCTGTCACGGCTGACCTTATAGCGCCTGCGATTGCGTGGTCTGGGATGCCTGCGACCCTCTGGGCGTCTTGCGCGAATACGGCGCTCGCCGTGACGAGACTCTGGCTGTGACTCAGGTAAAGGAGGAACTGGTTGCGGCAGACCTTGAATAGCCGCATATTCGATGGGCGGCAGTCCCAGCACAGGCAGCTGACAAACCACTGATGCGGGAAATTCCCGAATGATGCTGGTATACGCTTTGGGGACAGCGATGACTTGACGAAGCCCTTCCTTTTCCCTCGTCCATACCGGTCCACCCGGCTGCTGAATCAGCGGGAACCAATGCGGATGATGACATACCCATTGGCTGACCATGACATGCAGGTTGCTTCGATAGGAATCGGGTCCGTATACACGCATAGCCGCGCTGTTATTACGTACACCAATTCGCTCCACTTCTTCGGGATGATCGAGCAGATAACTCACCTTTTGTGCAAGCATGTCGCTGTTCCCTGGTTCCACCAAAAAATCCGTATTGCCGGTCGACTCCATCAATTCAACCAATCCACCCTGCGCGAAGGCTACAACAGGCCTGCCGTAGATAAGTCCCTCCAGTGCAGTCAAACCAAAGCCTTCCTCCACCATACTGGGAATCACAACGATATCCATTGCGCCATAAGCGATCGACACGGACTCCTCGAATGAGTTGAACTGGAAGCGGCGGCTATAACCGGATTGGCGGATTAAGGAAACGCATTTTACGTAATATTCCGAGTCAACCGAGCTGCCAATAATCCAGAAACGACAGCGCGAATTGGTTTCACACAGCTTTAGCGCCATCTGGACAAAAGGCAGCAGCCCTTTGGCTTCATTGATAAAGGAAGAAATATAACCAATGCATATATGAAAATTTCGCAGTCCCAGCTTTTCACGTTTTCTTTTTCGTTCCAGTGCATACTGCCTGGGTGACGGCATATCCATATCCCGGCAAGGTGGCAGCACCGTATGTGGACGTGTCAGTCCTCCGCCAAGCAGAGGACGCATAACAGCATGTGAGATGCCGATGACCCATTGGGTGTAGCGCTCTATGATGGAGACAGAGACTGGCGTATGCTCATTCTGGTTAATGACCTCGGTTATTTTCCAGATCACCGGAATATTGAGCTCCCGGGCAGCCATCGCTGGCATAACGTTCACACAGGTATTCACAAGCACCACATCAGGGCGAGCTTGCTGCAGCATCTGGAGCAGCGGTGCATACACTACATGGTTCCGCAAATTCTCTGCATCCTGCGCCAAGCCCTCATACGGGGTATACATGCCATGCAGCATGAACAAGTTCTGAATCTGAACAGTGATTCCGCGCTTGCGGGCAATCGTGGTCAGCCGTCCTTCATCAGGCGTTACCAGAATGCAGTCGAAATAGGTGCGCATATCCAAACAAAAGTGCAGCAGCAGCTTCTCCGCTCCCGTAATACTGCGGACATTGCTGACATGGCTGAACAACATTAATTTTGGCTTGATCGGAGTTCACCTCCTTTAAAATAGCAACCAGCAGATGTGCGAATAGGATTGGTATTATGGAGATGCAATCGACAGAAGCTGGTTTACCCGGTGACCATACGTGTGCTCTCGCAAGGTTCGTTCCAGAGCACGCAAAGCAATCTCACGGCGCTCCTTTTCATGCGTCAAATAAAACTCGATCTTCTCCAGCAATTCCTGCTGGGAGTTGTACGTTTCAATCTCTTCGCCCGGCTTGTAAAAACGAGCCAGATCATCTCTTGTATCCGTCAGCTGCAAGGTACCGCAGGCACAAATTTCGAATGTACGCGGATTCGGGGAAGCCGCTGGAAGCTTCAACGCGTTGTTGTTCACGGAATCATCCTGATGGGAGCGGTGAAGATTAATCATGATTTTGCTGCCGTTATACAAATCGTTGGTCTCGTTCGGAGACATCCAGCGTCCCAGCTCAATTTTGTCACCATACGACTGATAATCAGGCAGACGGTCCCACCAGATTCCGTTGATTTTAATGTTACGTGCTGTGAGCTGGGGCATAATCGGATTAAAGAAATAGATGCGATTCCAATAAGCCGAACCGGTAAAGCTGATTTCATGTTTTGCCGGAACGGGTGAGCTCAGCGGGAAATAGTGAGTTGGGAAAGCCCCGAACGGCAAATAGTGTACAGACGAGCAACCCAGTTGACGGTACAGCTCTATGCAATTCATTTCCAGCGTGAATACATGATCATAATGCGTAACAATCTTGGTCGTCATATCGGTGTAATAAGGATCATCCGTAAGCCAGACTGCGGTTGTGATGCCCAACTGGCGTACCGCTGCAACCTGCTCCAGTGGAAGATCCATCCCGTCCAGTGCCAGCATCAGATTCGGACGGAGCTGAGCGGCAATATCCGCTACCGGCTGACGCGGATCCGTTACAGTAACCTGAGCCGTCATGCTTTGCAGCGTGGTAATGACCGCCTCATCCAGCGGAGAATACGGAAGACCTTTACCTGAGACGACATACAGCACATGGATGGATCGAAAAGGAAATGTTGCTTTCGTCCGGGCAACAATGGCGTTGGCACGTCCGCGCAAATACCCTTCATCGTAGCCATCATGGATTCCCGCAGCTCTCCCCTTTTCCCAAGAGGCTGCCGCTGTTGGATATACAGACCGGTCATACGGTCCTGCGGTAGTTATCGTCATCATTTTCACTCCTTACTGTATTTGGTGTTTACTTTAGGCCATCGCCTTGTCCAGCAATTCCTCCATACGATTCGGGTACATATGCTTTTGCATAGTCGTATACAGCGCGCGCCAGGCCATGCGCTCACGCTCCCAGTCATGCTTGAGATAGTAGTCCAGCTTGATCTGCAGCTCTTCTGCACCGGAGTAGGTTTCGATGTCATAGCCCGGCCGGTAATAACGCCCTAGGTCTTTTCGAACATCCGTCATTTGAAGCGTGCCGCAAGCCGCAATTTCATATGTGCGGGGATTGATAGACTCCGCTGATAGCTGATGTGTGTTCCGGTTATCCTGTCCGGGGTCTGTCGGGCGGTGCATATTAATGACAATTTTGGAGCCGTTATAGTATTGAGCGGTCTCCTCCGGCGCCATAAAACCAGGTCGGATAAAGGGTCCCAGTACATCCAGGCGAGTCAGCCGATCCCATTCTCCACCTACGATCAGCACTCTTTTGTCCGCCAGAAAGGGGGCTAGGTGATCAAACAGCTTGACACGGTTCCAGAAGGCATTGCCGATGAAGCAAATATCATGCTGATGCTCCCGCTTCACTCGCCGGGGATAATAGATACGGGCAGACGCAGCAAGCGGCAAATAGTGCACTTTTGCTGCTCCCAGATCGTGATAAAACCGCACGCAGGACATTTCGTGCGTAAATACGACATCGTAAGCTTGACAAATCAACGCTGTATTCTCTGTAAAATAGGGATCGTCCACAAACCATATGGCCGTCCGGATGCCCAAGGCTCGTATTTGCCGCACCTGCTCCAGATGATCTTCCGGAAAAACATGCAGCCCGTTCATAACCAGCATGAAGTCAGGACGGTGGGCCTCGGCGTCAGCCAGCATTGTGGCGGGTGCACCGATGACGCATGCGCTGCACACTTGGTTTAGCGCATCTTGTACACCTGTGTCTATGGCCGTGAAGCCTTGCGGGATGTACAGCACTTTTAAATGGCGAACAACAGGCTGTATGACCACGACCTGTGATAGAGCAGCTGTGCAACCGCCCATTCTGCGTCCTTCCCGGAAGCCGCATCGGTATGCTTCGCGTTCATTTCCACTTCGTTGATCGTTCACATCCTTCACCCTGTCCTGTTGTAGGATAAACTTCTGTCACTCCTAAACTATATGCGGAGGGGCGAAACGCATCATGGACGACTGCCACTACCCGGACAAAATTGGCGTTTGCCCGTCCAATGCTCAGGGCGCGCAAATAACCCCGAAGCTGTTAGCCTCGGGGGGATTAGTCATAAGAAATGATCTTCACGATTTACTGTGCCTTGTAAGCAATCTGGTGGCCATCTTCATAGCCTTTGGCAAAGCCGGAATTAAAGCCCTCGTTGTATGCTGCATCATAGCCCTGCTGAAATGCCTGCGGGTCATGCTCCAACGTAACAGGCTCGGACGGCGGGCTTTCCACAGCTGGGGCTACTGCCAGATTCTGAGGTTTGTTTTGCCGTTGCATAAGAGCACGACTTCTGCGTGCAGAATGGAGCCTTCTTTTACGACGTCTTAGAGCAAGTCGGCGTCTCAGAGCAAGCAGATGTCTTCTCCTCTGTTTTAATCTGCGCATACTGGCACGCCGGGCAGCTCTGCGTCTTTTGCGGGCTCTGCTCCGAAAGAAGCGTTCCCATCTGATACTCATTGTCATTCCTCCTTCGCTTTCTCGTGATCGCTACCTGTTTTGGAACAGGGATATGGAGCCATGGCTGCGCCGGTTTCCCGAATACCTGTCGCCTTATCGGAATACCTGCCAGCATTTGAGTGATTCGTCCCTGATAGTTGCTGAGTATACGAATGGTTTCTTCCAGACGGGCAGCCGACACATCCGCATGGGGCGTTAAGTCCGCAAGACTGCTCAGCATCCGGGCGACGGCATGCTGGCTGGCAGCAATAGACTCCATCATATCCAGCTTAATCTCACGTTCACGCCTCATGCTCATTAGCTCATATCCCCCGAGCCCATGCCTCCCATCATCCCTTCCATTCCACCGCCCTGCTGCTCATCCTGATCCAGCAGCGCCTTGAGATTGCTGCAAAGTCCAGTCTGAAGCCGGGTTAGTCCCTCCAGCATTTCCACCATCTGCTCGTGCACTTCCAAAGGCCGCCCTAACTGCTCTTCATCGGTGTCAAATGCGTGGGGTGTCAGATGGTTGAGCGCCCAATTGCGCATCTTTTCCGCTTCGACCGCCTTGGCCTCCAGGATCATGGACACGTTTCGCTGCATTTTGGAGGCTGCTTCCAGCATATGAATCATTGCTTGTTCCCTACTCATGTGTTCACTCCCTACCCTCGGTTGATCGTTACTCCTCTTCCGGGTATGCCGTCTCTTTTACGACACGAACGAGCATTTCAGCCATCGCTTCCTGAAGATCGGCAATGCCGTTCAAGTAGGCAACAATGCTTTTGTTTACTTGGCCCGAACCCTCCAGAATACCCGGAATCCCGTCAAAACGCGGCTCCTCATCCGGCAGCTCATGTATGATCTGCGCCATACGCACGACCACCTGCCGTTCCGCATCCAACAGTCTGGACATCTGCTGCTGCGAGTGCGAAATATGAGTTAATAAATCATCTACCTCATTATGCATAAGCCCCTCCTTTATGTGCTCCGCCTTGCGGAACGCACGAATACCTACAGGCTTTCCGCTACTACAGCGTATGCGGCAACGAGGAGTCGGTTCCCCCTAAAGGCGCCTATTCCGCTCATTACAGATGCCTGTGCAGTACAGGTGGGGCAATAATGGGCTGCTCCTGCACCAGTACGGACAAATCTTCGGGGGACAACAACCGGATTTGGTAATCAGCTGCCCGCCAGCTCATGGCTGCATAGGAGGTGAGGAACGGTCTTTTCCAGCCGCTCCCGATTTGATACAGTTGTCTGCCTTCGGCATACAGTGTCTTAATCCACTGCATGCGCCCAGCAGGAGTATGAAGTACGGGGATATTCTCCGGTACAAGAGCCGCCAGCACAGGCAAGGGTTCCTCTGCCGGTACAGCTGCGGGTACTTCCGCATCACCGGAAACGGTCGCCTCCGGCTTGGATATCGCGGGAAGTGCCAGCAGATCAAGCTGAGAAATTCTGACGGGAGCCACGTATGCATCTCCCGCAGCACGCATGCTATGCAAAAAGCGTCTTTTTCCCCGCTCTAACCGAAATATTGCGCCAGATGGTCCCTGAACGAGCGCTCCGATGGGATAAAAGCTTGCAGCTGACGCATGTCTTTCCCTGATTGATGCCCCCTGTCCGTCGGAATCTGCTTCATTGGATTCCCGGTGATTAAACAGCTTATCTGTGTCTCCCCATTTTTGGACAAAAAAGGATCGGTTCTGGCTGCTTTCCTCCAATGGACCACTTTTTCCGGTCGTCTGAAGAAAACGATGGGTCGTATCCCGATCACTTCCCGTGTAATGAATAAAAGCATCTCCGGCAATTGCTATACGCATCCCGAGCAAGCGTGCACGCAGCAGCCAATCTGCTGCAGCTTCCTGACCACTGTGGCAGCCTTCGTCCCAGTACCCTGTCTTCTTCAGTGCTTCTCTGCGCAGCAGCAAGCAAAATCCGTTCAGGCTCTCGGTTTCTCGCCATGCAGCCGGGTTGGAAATATTATAGGTTCTGGCAAATGAACATGCTTCGTTTTTGTTGATGTAAGGAACCTCAATCTGTTGTTCTCCGAATGGACCATTCGTTACAGGCCCGACGACACCCATCTGCGGATCGCTGTATAAACACTCAAGCAACCGATCCAGCCAACCGGGTGTCACCATAGCCTGCGGGTCCAGTATTGCAATGGTCGTGCCTTTTGCCATCATCAGTCCCTGATTCAGACTGCCTGTGATATGAACATCCTTTTTTAGCAGCGCGTAACGCACAGCGATACTTTTACGGAGCAAATAGATACGTGTCCCGTCCGTCGACCCGTAGTCCACCACAATAATTTCATGAGGATGGCTCGTGTACTCCTCTATCCGGTGAATACATGCTCGAAGCTGGTGAAGCTGATTGCAGGACGGAATGATGATGCTTACGCCTTCAAAAACTTTGCCGAACGAGGCCTGGCCTAACTTGTTGCCCTGCTCCCGGCCCCTTTTATATCCTGCCCAATAGCCTTTTTTACCGAGCCGTCTGCTGTGTTTCCTTTGTATACTCAGGCGTTTCATGCCGTTCACTCCTCCGGGTGGCATTATGCCTATACTATATGCCTGGCCCGGCCGGATGGTGTTTCCTGAGGTCAGGGCAGAAAGCCCTTCATCTTGACCCAGGCTTCCTGAAGGGAATCAAAGGTTCCTGCATCGCTCCAATAACGACGTAAAATATCATATTCCAGCTTGCCCTCAGCAGCATAGCAGTTGTTGACATCCGTGATCTCAAGCTCGCCGCGTGCCGACGGCTCAATGTTCCAAATTTTATCAAATACGGAGGTATCATACATATAGATACCCGTAACGCAATATTTGGATTGGGGCTGCTGCGGCTTTTCTTCAATTTTGGTGATGATCTCCGGGCGCTCGGGATCGAACACCGGGACTCCATAACGCCGGGCATCTGCTACCTTTTTCAACAACACTCTGGCGCTCCCCGGAGGCTGCTGATTGAAGCGTTCGATGACGGGTCCCAGGTCTTCCTTGAACAAATTATCACCTAACAAAACAACGAATTTTTCCTCCGTCTGTATAAAACTTCTCGCCAGTTCGAGTGCTTCCGCAATCCCGCCTGCCTTTTCCTGAATCCGATACGTCAGCTGAACACCATAATCGCTGCCGCTGCCCAAAAAATCGGTATACAGCCCGGCCGATTGTTTACTAATAACGATGAGTATATCGGTGATCCCCGCCTGACGCAGTCTTTCGATACCATATACAATCATGGGATATTTGCCGACCGGAAGCAGATGCTTGTTGAGTAATGAAGTCAACGGATGAAGGCGCGATCCGGTTCCTCCTGCGAGAATAACCCCTTTCATATCTTCCTTCCTCCTTCGACGGCATGTTCAGTGCATGAAATCCCAATGTTGCCAGATTCGATGAACATTCTGGGATCAATGCTCCATTTCTCTATAAACAAACGATAGTTCCGTTCAATCAACTCTTTGATCCGCGAAGTGTCCACACGTGAGAAACTGGCATTTCCCTGATGATAAACAAAACAGTCACTGCACATCAGCAGCTTGTAGCCGTGCAAGTGTGCCCGCAGGCAATAATCGTCATCCTCATAGTGTCCGGGACTGAACCGTTCATCGAGCAATCCGATTCGTTCCATCAGCTCACGCCGGAGCAGCACACAAAATCCGACCAACCGTTTAACCTCCTGCCATCTGGACGGATTACTTGCATTATTTTGCTCCGCAAACCTCAGACAACTCGACAAATCCCCTCCTAATCCATGAATCTGCTGAATGCCGCTGACGTAGTTGGTCACCGGTCCTACCAGTCCCACCGTGCTGTCGCTCCACAATGCAGCCAGCATATTGGACAGCCACCCAGGTGTAACCGTCACATCATTGTTCAAGATAACGAACTGGTCACCCGAAGCCAGGCGGAGTCCTATATTACAGGCTGCCGGAAATCCGCGGTTTTCGGGAAGACGAACGTTGATCAGCCGCTCCGCTTCGCAAAAAGTATCTGTCCCGTCATTGGAGGCGTTATCTACTACAATGATTTCATAAGGCACATCCACTGTATGTGTCCGAATCGCCTCAATGCACGGCTTTAGCAGATGCAGGCCGTTATAAGTCGGGATAATAATGCTCGTCAGACTCATCGTGCATTCCTCCCTTTGGCGACGTCTACCCGTGTGGGAACAGGGCCGGACAGAGAAACGCCAGCGACCTGAAACACCGCTGTCAGCGCCTCCGCATGATCGCCGACAATCAATTGCTCCATCCCATTTCCTTTGCCGGTGTTGAAGGTCCGCTTGCGGTTCGTTTTAATGACGTCGACAGTGTGCACGGCTGCCACCTTCATGCCGTACAGCACCGCCATCGCGTGCGCCTTGGGCGGAACAGCGAGCATGGCCGGACCAAGCTGATCCAGCAAGCGTCGTGACAAGGCATGCGGTACAGCGGTCAATGAGCTTGCTCCAAGATCTGGCCTGCGCAGTATGCGGTTCAGGAATGCTTTGCACCGTGTCACGCTGTCCTGCTGGGCAAATGGCGGCAAATGTCTGCCCAGATCATTAAGCGCCACATCTGTTCCCTGATCCACCGCTTGGAGAAAAGGCAGCAACTCAAACGCCGGAATCGGCAAATCTCCGTCCACAAACAGCACGATATCAGCCCGTGTCATACGCGCGCCTACGGCACGCCCGACATCATGCCCAAGGCGGTCCGGCAGGTTGACGAGAGTCGCACCAGGATGATGCTGTGCCACGATGGAGTGCGTACCGTCCGTACAGCCGTTCAAAACGACAATGATGTCCTTCAATGGGAGCTTTTCCAGCTCGCCTAGTACCTGGTCCATGGTAGATTCCTCATTACAGGCACTGACTACGGCTGCCGCTGTTCCTTGTAACACAATATCCCCAGGCATTTTGCGTACCTCGGGCTCGGTCCGATTCGCTTCGGGCATTCTTTCTTCCCGGGGTGCAGGTTTCCTCATCCTGCGGCTGTGCATTGAATGCATTGATCCTTGTCTTCGTTGTGCTGCCCGTCTACTCCCCCAGCTTGGGTCGCCAGGCTTCCCTCTGCGATACTCTCTGCTCACGGTTTCACCTCGTCTCTGATCCGTTTACGGTTCAAATCCGTATATCCCGCACGTGCTCCCAAGTGTGTTGTAAGCCAGGAAATGGCGTCCAGATGATCCTGTACGACCACATCCACCAGCGGGTCTTTACCGTTCTGTTTTTTGCGTGCTGCATTCATCTTACCGACAGCTATTCCATATACAGCCATCACTCGCAACCCGGAGACGATGGACATCACTTGAAATAAAGGAGGCTTCTCCAGGGACTTTAGACCTATTTTTTTCAAGGCCCTTTGACTTATGGCATGTGGAATACCAGTCATGGATGCTCCCCCTAAGTCGGCACGATTCGACAAAATATTCAATACATGCTTTGCCTCAACTACGGGATGTACAGGCGTACAATTCACGGGACCATGGTAATCATTCAGTACAACATCCGCTCCTGCGCATATGGCCTGTATGAACGGCCGAAGTCTGACGTAAGGAATGACGATATCGCCATCGAGAAAAAGCAATATTTGACCGGAAGCCGCCTCCGCTCCAATACGACGGCCCACATCATGTCCCAGCGGTTCCGGGAAAGATAGTACACGCGCGCCCGCCGCCACTGCCGCCTTCGCCGTCTTGTCTTTTGATCCGTTTTCGACCACGATAACCTCAGTATGCGGGTGGACACGACGTGCCTCACGAATAACAGCTCCGATCGTTTTTTGCTCATTCATAGCCGGAATAATGACGGAGACAAGGAATTTTCCGGCAGGTGACAGTTTAGATGACCGATCCTCGCCTGGCTGTGTCCCTTTTTCCGCGTCAGGCTTCTCCCCGTTGGCATGGCTGTTCCGGTTCATATCCAGCTTGGGCAATCGTACTGGCAGCCACATTCTGGAGTAAGAACCGGCACCGGAACGCCGCCTGCGATGAAGCTTGAAGCGAGTTCTTCCCTGCTTCCTCATGCTCCCGTCTCACCTCCCTTATTGCTGTATAGATGGACGCATGATTAGGACAGTTCAACATAACCTATGCGGTCCAAATACCGTGTGTAACGGCAAGCGTGGAGTGGTTTTCGACAAAGCAGTTTTTCGACTTCAATTTACAAATACGTATTAATCATATTAAATAAATAGGTTATTAGGGTCTAAAGAATCATTTTGGATAAATTTGTGACATAGATCTTCTCGTCCGTCAATCTCTGTGCTAATATCAGAGCCAGATGGTGGAAGTTCAAAAAACTAACATTTGTTTTTTTTGCATAGAACTTTTTCCATTCCCCCCAATATTCCACCTTCTTATATCCGACAGGAAAGGAGGAGTTTGTCACCTTTTTAGGCTAAATGCTTAGCTGTATGCTTCACCTGCGTTCCCTCATTTCACTCACTCTTCATGAAAAACTCACGAAAAACACACTTCGGTATTTCTCTTCACATTCCATTTCCTTCATGTTCCAGACGGCAACACGACTTACCTAATTGGCGCAATGTCTAGTCCACACAGGATGATTCATCCTGACATTAATCGGGGAGAGTGACTTTTTAATGAAAAAAGTATGGGTTTCGCTTCTTGGAGGAGCAATGTTATTAGGGTCGGTAGCGTCTGGTGCATCAGCAGCGGAGGGTCCTGTTTCGGCGCCAGCCCAGCTTACGCCAACTTTCCACGCCGAGCAATGGAAAGCACCCTCATCGTTATCGGGTGACGACATTGTATGGAGCTATTTAAATCGGCAAAAGAAAACGTTGTTGGGTACGGACAGCACCAGTGTCCGTGATCAATTCCGTATCATGGATCGCACAAACGACAAATCCGGTGTGAACCACTATCGGCTCAAGCAGTATGTAAACGGGATTCCCGTATATGGAGCTGAACAGACCATCCATGTGGGTAAATCTGGTGAGATCACTTCTTATTTGGGAGCAGTGATTACTGAGGACCAGCAAGAGGAAGCTACACAAGGTACAACTCCGAAAATCAGCGCTTCTGAAGCAATCTACATTGCATATCAGGAGGCAGCTGCGCGGATCCAAGCCCTCCCTGACTCTGATGATACGATCTCTAAAGAGGCGGAGGAGCCAGGTAGTGTAAGCAAAGATACTTACACAAAGGCAGCTAACAACGATGTAACGATCCCGATTAAAAAGGACAAGCTTAGTCTTGAGAAAGCGGCTGACCTGAAGGATAGCAAAATTGAAGCGGTACAGACAGAACCCAAATCCATTGCGAAAATCGCTAACCTGCAGCCAGAGGCAGATCCCAAAGCTGAGCTGTACTTCTATCCTAATGATGATACATTGCAGTTGATTTATGTGACAGAAGTTAATATTTTAGAGCCTGTGCCGCTGCGCACACGCTACATCATCGATGCCAATAATGGCAAAATCGTATTCCAGTATGACATCATTAATGAAGCGACAGGCACAGGTAAAGGCGTGCTTGGCGATACCAAAACATTCACCACTACCGCTTCCGGCAGCAGCTATCAGTTAAGAGATACGACCCGCGGCAACGGAATCGTGACTTACACAGCCTCCAACCGTCAGAGCATCCCAGGTACCATCCTGACCGATGCCGATAATGTATGGAATGATCCAGCCGGTGTAGATGCCCACGCTTATGCGGCCAAAACATATGATTACTATAAAGAAAAATTCAATCGCAACAGCATTGACGGACGCGGCCTGCAGCTCCGTTCGACAGTCCATTACGGCAACCGCTACAATAATGCCTTCTGGAACGGCTCCCAAATGACTTATGGAGATGGAGACGGCACCACATTTATCGCTTTTAGCGGTGATCCTGATGTAGTTGGTCATGAGCTCACGCACGGTGTTACAGAGTATACTTCGAATTTGGAGTATTACGGAGAATCCGGTGCGTTGAATGAGGCCTTCTCGGACATCATCGGCAATGACATTCAGCGTAAAAACTGGCTGGTAGGCGATGATATTTATACGCCAAGAATTGCGGGTGATGCACTTCGTTCAATGTCCAATCCTACGCTGTACGATCAACCGGACCACTATTCGGACTTGTATAGAGGCAGCTCCGATAACGGCGGCGTTCACACGAACAGCGGTATTATTAATAAAGCCTATTATCTGTTGGCACAAGGCGGTACTTTCCATGGTGTAACTGTAAATGGGATTGGCCGCGATGCAGCGGTTCAAATTTACTACAGCGCCTTTACGAACTATCTGACTTCTTCTTCTGACTTCTCCAACGCACGGGATGCTGTTGTACAAGCAGCAAAAGATCTTTATGGTGCAAGTTCGGCACAAGCCACCGCAGCAGCCAAATCTTTTGACGCTGTAGGCGTTAACTAAATCATATACGCGATCCCCTCACGCATCCTCGTCCATCTACCCTTATCGTTGTGCAGCTATCCTCTGCTCCTGCGCAGCCAATGGACAAAAAATGGGGGTGCAGTGTACTAACCTGCGCCCTCTTCAAAGGGATGCCTTTTTTCTCGTCTACATTATCTTTCGATCAATTTCGACTAAATAAGACAAAAGCAAATCATCTTGGGACTTTAGACTCATTTTGGGGTAATTTGGAATAAAACATCTTCTCGTTCGACATTCTCTGTGCTAATATCAGAACCAAGATGATACAGCACAAAAAAATAAAAAATATTTTTTTGCATAAGTTCGTTTTTTATGATGACCTCGTTTGGTTTGGAGTATTATGGCGAATCAGCCGCACTGATGAAGCCTTCTCGGATATTATCGGCAACGATATTGACGGCACCAATTGGCTCCTTGGTGATGGCATTTATACGCCGGGCATTCCAGGCGACGCTCTGCGTTCCCTGCCCGATCCTACACGCTTTGGCCAGCCGGATCACTATTCCAACTTCTACCCGGGCCGTAACAATGATGATGAAGGCTGGGCTCATACGAATAGCAGTATTATCAACAAAGCCTACTATCTGTTGGCACAGGGCGGACATCCCATCGTGTAACCGTAACTGGTATCAGACGCGAGGCGGCTGTATTCATTTACTATAACGCCTTCACCAACTATTTGACCTCCACCTCCAACTTTTCTAACGCGCGTGCTGCTGTTATTCAGGCAGCCAAGGACTTCTCTGGTGCTGATTCGATATCCGTAACCAGCGCTATTCAATCCTTTGATGCGGTAGGAATTAACAATAAAGATATCCCCGCATTTGGTCCTCGCTTACAGACAAATATAGTGTAATCAGCTCTTATTTCTGCCTTTAAAGCCTGCATTAGGGGTACAGTGCAAGTCTGTGCCCCTTCCCCCCCCCTAGTCTAGGCATCCCGCTTCAAGGGATGCCCTTTTTTTAAACGAAGTTCCCTCCCCAAATTGTAAAAGGATGCCGTGGGGCTGTTTGATATTAGCAAGTTTCCCCCTTTTCTTCTTATATATACAGCCTCCTTACAGCGAGATGCCTTTTTTTGATATCAAGTTGAATTACTGCCAACATTTCTACCCTTTAGTAACCCACCGCAATCCACATTATTTCCCCTTTACATACCGAACCCGGGCATACGCGTTCTACAGTAAGTGTTGCCGAATATTCCTGACGTTTTGTGACAGATACTGTTATACCGGGCACAGTGGCACTAGCTGCAACTATATATTGAGTGTTCTTAAAAGGCCTTTCTAACATAATGCTCATTTCGTCCCTGTTCGTTGTGCCTGAAAGACGAAAAGGAAGGCTGCCAAATTGGGATAAAGCCAGCTCTGGGACAGACGCCTCGCCACGGGCCGATAATCCGTCCTGAACTGCAGCTACCTTTGATTCGCTATCAACGTGGATACCAGGTTTGGCAACTTCCCCGGGCAGGACCATTCGCTGCCTGAAACGCTGTCTTCCTTCTGCAATGTGGATGCTGGTAATGGAACAATCCGATAACGCATCTTGCTCTGCCTGATCTTCCATGGTGCTAGATGACATGTCGTTATCTGTCTTGCATTCGGCATCCGATTCAGGTACAGACAGCAATAGCACCGATTTCCGATTCATCCGCATCGCTTCCTCCAGCGTCTTGGGCAGCTTATGCTTTTTCCTTGCTGCTTCCTCAACGGCTTGAACCGAGGTATCTGTCTCCACCGATGCGGCTCCAACTGACCCTCCGCGCTGTACCGATCTATGAATACCGGAAGTCGAAGGTGTTTTATCCTTGCTTGCACGGGAGGAAGGGACTGTATCGGAAAGGTTGCTCCGTGCTGCTCTTTTATCTTTATGACCATAGCTCATACGATGATTCATGATGACCGCTCCTTTGGCACAGGAGTGAACCTGCGGTTGCTCCGCTTCATTCACCTGGCTGGGAATCAAGGCTAATGCCTATAAGATAGCCTATGCGTATAACGGCGGCCACGTCACTCCGAGGCGCATGCCAGCATCATTTGCCCCCAGCGATGTGCTGCATGCTGCCATAAGAACTGTCTCCGCACCTCGCCAAGTCCGGCTTCTCCCATCCGCCGCCGCAGGTCAGGCTGTCGGAGCAATCGGATCATGGCCGCAGCCATTTCCCGCTCACCGGGGGATGGATCCACAAGCCAGCCCGTCTCTCCGTGCCGTACAACCTCCGGGATGCCGCCGATACGGGAAGCGACCACAGGCACTCCTGCTGCCATAGCCTCCAGATTGACGAGTCCGAAGGCTTCGTCCTCAACCGAAGGAACGGCCGTCACGTCGGCCAGCTGGTATAGCGAGGCTAACGCCGGATGAGGAACATAGTCAAGAAATCGGACATGTTTTTCCAATCTTAGCTTACGCATCTGCCGCCGCAACGAAGCTGCGTACGGCGTAAGGCGGTCGTGACCGTAATAAGCGCTGCCTGCAATGAGCAGCAGCACATCCGGGCAGGCCCGGACGACGCGGCGCAAGGCCTGGAGCAGCCTGTGAACGCCCTTCCCGGGTACTAATCTGCCCACATATAGCACGATTCGCCGGCCTGACCAGCCGAAATCGTCCAAGCGCGCCGCCCTGGCTGATTCAGCCACAGGCGTCCAGCGCGGCAGAAAATCACCGGGATGAATGCCCAGCTTGTTGACACTGATGCGTTCCCTTACGGCCTTCGGACTATCGGCAGCTACAATTGATCCCAAAAAGTCGCTGTTCACGATAATCCGGTCCATCGGCAGCAGCAGTCTGGCCACGTCCTCGCGATTGAGATGAGGCCCGCGGATGAAAGTGGTCGAATGCAAGGTCAGCACAACCCGGCTATCCGGCAAAGCCTCGCGAATGGCATACGCAGCAGCCGGGCGGTTGTGTACATCAACTACCGCAGGTGACCACCTTTTCAAATTGGCAATCACCTCAGGAATATAACCTTTCCCGCGTGTATAGCGCTTGCACAGTACTCCGTCCAGGTCTCCATGATCCGGTGCCTCTGCCCCCCTTATCCCATAAATCTGCGTTTGAAGCTCATGGCTTGCCAGTGGAACCATGCAGGCAATTACCCGCTCCACAGAGCTGCTGCGGGGCGAAGGTATAACAAAAGAACCCGGTGTAACGACTGCTACCTTGGGCCTCTGCATCCATCCTTCACCTACTTTCTTCTCTTATTCCAACACCCCACAACACTTATCTTGTATCATATCGCCCCTCTCCCCCAAATGTGCTCTGACTTCCCACTTTGGGCGTATCGCAAGGCTAGCGTCCATGCCCGACCGATCTTTAATTCATATGATGGACTAGAATTACACTATGGTCAGTTGGATTGACTTATAAGGAGGCGGACATACTCATGTTGCATGTCGGCGTCATGCTCAACCCGGTAACCTATCGGGGCATTCCCGCCATGAGGACACGATATGAATCCATCGCCAATTACGAGGATGCCGGGTTAAACTATGGGCTCATCCCCTGCTTTCTTCGCCTGGAGGATATTCATATTGCGACTGGTACATGCCGGGCTTTTGTTAAACACGGCAAAGAGTATCGTCAGAGGACTCTTCCGTTGCCGCCGGTCATCCACAATCGGACTCTCTATCGGCATAATGAAAATGCCAGAGATATCAATAAGCTGGTACAAAAGGGAATCTATATTTTTAATGAACAAAACCGTTTCCGCAAGGACCATATACACGCCATTTTGCAGGAAGACCCTTTGCTGGGCCCCTACCTGCCCAGAACATTGCAAGCAAACTTGTCCTCCATTCATACCCTGATGGAGCAAACGAGGGATGTTGTAATTAAACCCAGCAGCGGCAGTGTTGGCAGAGGAATAATGCGACTGCGGCATTCGCACGAAAACTGGACCCTGCAATGCGCACATCCCGCTATGCCTGAGCGTTGGTCCACGCTGCGCCTGCCTGCCGGAAAACTGCCTTCATTTCTATACAAACGGCTGCTGCATGTGCCTCACATCGTACAGGAAACGATACCGCTTGCCTTGTATAACAACCGTCCATTTGATATCCGTGTGACGGTTCAACGTGGATATGGCGGCATCTGGGGAGTCACAGGCATGTTTGCCAAAATCGCTCCTTCCCACACCTTTGTGTCCAATGTGGCCCAGGGCGGTACAGCCCGCTCCCTACTCGAGGTGCTGCCGCAAGCACATATGCTTCAAGCTTCAAATACAGCCCGTCTGATCAATGAGCTGGAGAGACTGTCGTTACAAATCGTTCACCGGCTGGCACAGAGCCTTCCCCGGCTGGCCGACGTCGGTTTGGATCTGGGGATTACCCATGAGGGCAACATTTTTTTTATCGAATGCAATGGCCGAGATCAGCGCTATGGGTTCAGCCAGGCGGGCATGAACAATGTCTGGAAAGAAACATACACTCAGCCGATAGCATACGCCCGCTGGCTTCTTGAGCAGATGCCTTCAGCAGACACCTAACGTTCACTCCACCGTCCACTATATTGATTTACGTCACATTCTGTGTCAATATAGTTCAGAGCGGCCGGAAAGGTCCGGTCAAGACGGCTTGGAAATAAACAAGGGGGATCTGAAATGGCAAAACAGTGGCTGCGGCTCATGACAGAGCTATCATCGCGTAAGTGGGTGTGCCGGATTGTGGGCTCCTTCGCGCAAAGTGGAGCAAGCCGACTTTTTATCCCCACCTTTATACGTACGTACCAGATCCAGACGCATGAGGCGGAGCAGGAATGGCAAGAATATCGTTCTCTGAACGCCTATTTTACACGCAAATTGAAAGCGGGCATGCGCCCGATTGATACGAACGCCGAGGTGATGATCAGTCCGGTTGATGCACGGATTACGTTTACTGGACCAATTACGGCCGGCACTCTTTTGAATGTCAAAGGACAGGATTATACGCTGGATGAGCTGCTTAACCGCTCGCCGCGGCTTGAGAAGTACACGCACGGCTATGCTTTTGTGCTCTATCTCAGCCCTACCGATTATCACCGCATTCATGCGCCGGTATCCGGCACACTGGTGGAGAAGGAGCATCTGCGCGGCAAGGTATATCCAGTAAATGACTTCGGTTTGCAGCATATGAGAGGGGTCCTTAGCCGCAATGAACGACAAATTACGTACATTGCCCACGAATATGGCGAGGTAGCCCTCGTCAAGGTTGGCGCGATGAACGTTAGCAGCATCAAGTATACGGATGATAAAGCCGTTTCATGGGAAAAAGGCGACGATCTCGCGTATTTTGAATTTGGATCAACCGTCGTTCTGCTGACCGAAAACGGTACATTTGAGCCAGACCCGGCGTTGAAGCTGGGTGATGTGGTAAAAATGGGACAACGGCTCGGTTGCTTCCGCCATGATTCCAAAGCGTAAAACAGATGGATTGTCCGCATTGCTGCTGCGCATTCGCACATATGAAAAAAGGACCCTGCATGCTGCTTGGGTCCTTTTTTGTGGATTTTATCGGATCTCAGACGGGCTTTTTCCCGTATACTGCTTGAATTGACGACTGAAAAAAAAGATATCCCGGTATCCCAAGGCCCCTGCCACCTCGGTCACATTCATTCCGGCATGCTGCAAAAGATGCTGCGCGCGCTCAATCCGCATACTGATAATATGAGATTGCACGGAAACGCCCAGCAGCTCCTTGAATTTAATTGAAAAATAACGCGGCGACAGCCCTGCTCGTGCCGCCAAATCCTCGGCACGATGAGGAAGTCCCGGATGCTGGCGCACATAGTTGGCTGTTTCCCGAATAACCTCGGTAAGCTGGTTGCTGGCCTGCTGCTCCCGTGGCTCCTTACGGTCCGCGCGCAGCAGATGAATCATCAGCTGCTTCAGAATCAGCCTGCCCTCCTCCTCAGCTCCAAAAGCATGCTCCAAGCGCAAGCGTACATATCTGGCAAGCATATGCTCAACCTCGAATGTTTCCTCCAGCATGCGGTAGCTTGCAGGAATGAGCTTCGGCTGCTCGGATAAATCAAAATGAATATAAGTAAGGATAAGCGGCTTTTGCGGGTTATGTGTAGCACGGGTATCATCCCCTGGTTTGAACAGAAAACAACTGCCCTTGCTGACCGGGAAAGCTTCCCCGTTCAATACAACCGTTCCTTCACCGCTCCATACATAAAATAAATCATAGTTTGGCATCGGTTTTTCACGTACCTGCCATTTCCAGCCCGGCTCGCACACAATTTTGGCAAAGGCGGGCAGCAGGATAAATGATGTCGCAGACATATCCAGCAAAATCTGCACCTCCTTTTGCTATTCTTTGCTTGTTCTCTATTCTGTTAAATTATAATATAAGCGCTGCGCAGCCAATACGCAAAAAATAGTGTACCCAATTTCGATAGACATTAGCTGTACAAAAGGGACTTGCCGAACTGTAGGAGGACTTGGTAAAATATAACGGTCGTAAATGCTTTTTAAATAAACACAGCATCCTTTACGCCTCCCCGAAGCAGACGTGAAGAAGCGATTTGTTCAAAGTTGTCATCAAAAAAGAATAATTCGCAGACAAAATTGGTTATCAATATCGGGTACTGGTACCTCAAGGAGAGTGTGGTATTCATGCTAGACAAAGACACAACTGATCAACGATTAGCTGTTTTATCAACCATTCAAAACAATTTAGGTATGATCATGTTTGACAAGCAAGGACAAGTCACCTGGTCCAATGAACTTTTCGCTAATACAATGGGATATAAGGTTGATGAAATCGTTGGTATTCATCATAGGAAGCTTTGCTTGCATGAATTTGTATCCAGTCAAGCGTATGTCGACTTATGGGATAGTTTGCGTCAAGGAAAGGCCTTTCAAGATAAAATTGTACGGGTTACAAAGGATGGAAGAAAGTTGACACTAGAAGCGACTTATATGCCTATCCTTAAAGAAGATCATGTCCAAGCAATTATCAAAATAGCAACCGACATCACGAAACGCGAAACCATTCTTCAAGAAAGTACGGTGGAGCTGATGACCATGGTGGAAGAGATGACTGCTAACACAGATGTCGTATTGGAAGCTTCGAAGCTGATTGCACATCATATGACGAAGTTGAATACGGAATCTGCAGTAGTTAGAGACCAGCTCAAAATTATCCAGACAGTCACTACGGTTGTCAAGGATATTGCTTCTCAATCTCATTTGCTAGGTTTGAATGCCGCCATTGAAGCTGCCCGTGCCGGTGAACATGGACGTGGCTTTGAAGTGGTTGCCAATGAAGTTAGAAAAATGGCGGCCTCCAGTAAACAATCTGCAGAAGACATCTTCATCCAGATTAATGAAATAGCCAAAGCAATGTCGTCGATGATGCAAAAAATTGAAGATATCACGGATCGGATTTCGAACAATTCGAATGCTATGAGTGAATTAAAAAAAGCCTATGACCATATCGCTTCTACCACAGAAAATTTGACATCCTCAATTTAAGTCGGTGTGTCCAGAAGAAGCACTTGCAGGGGAATGCAGGAGCTTCTTTTTTTTGTAAGAAGTTCTCCATGACCTTAACGGTAGGAACCTCCCGGTTGTTTTACATTCCTTTAATGCTTTTACGTGACGCTTACCGTGTGTAATGCTATAATATGTAATCAAAATGACTTGGAAGGATGAAACGGGAATGAATCCACTGGTAGCGCAGTTAAACCAAAATATTCAGACAGGCAACGAGCATGTATATCAAATGTTATCCCTTTTAGGTAAAGAAATATATTTTCCAAAAGAGGGGATTTTGAGCCAATCTGCCGAAGCCGGAAAACTGGCCAAAAAATATAATGCGACGATCGGTATTGCTACTGAAGGCAGTGGTCCTATGCATTTGCAGGTTATTCAGGAGAAGTTGTCTGCTTACAGTCCCAAGGACTTATACCCTTATGCTCCCCCTGCGGGCAAGCCAGAACTACGCAGCGTATGGCGTGAAAAGATGCTGAGGGAAAATCCTTCACTGGCTGGAAAAGGCTTCGGACTACCTGTAGTTACGAACGCGCTGACCCACGGTTTGAGCATCGTGGCCGACCTGTTTACAGATGAAGGCGATGCTGTTATTTACCCGGACAAAAACTGGGAAAATTATGAGCTGACATTCGGCATTCGCCGTCATGGACGCTTGGTGAATTACCCGTTGTTCACGAAGGACCACCGTTTTAATAGCGAGGGGCTGCGTGAGGCGCTGCTCGCGCAAAAAGAATACGGCAAAGCGATCGTTGTCCTGAATTTCCCGAACAATCCAACTGGCTATACACCGGACGTCGAAGAGGGGAAAGCGATTGTGGCAGCCATCCAGGAAGCTGCAGAGGCAGGCATCAATGTCGTCGTGGTGACGGACGATGCTTATTTTGGCCTGTTCTTCGAAGACTCCTTGCATGAATCGCTGTTTGGTCAGTTAGCCGGACTTCATCCGAGAATTTTACCAGTCAAAGTTGACGGAGCTACCAAAGAAGAGTACGTTTGGGGCTTCCGTGTCGGATTTATTACCTTTGCTTCCGAGAGTCAGGATGTGCTGAGCGCACTGGAACAAAAAACGTTGGGAATTATCCGGGCTACGATTTCGAGCGGCCCTCACCCATCCCAAACCTTCGTACTGGATGCCCTCAAATCACCGGATTTTGAGCAGCAGAAAAAAGAAAAGTTCCAAATTATGAAAGGGCGGGCTAATAAGGTCAAAGCATTGCTGGATAGCGGAAAATACGGAGATGTATGGAGCTATTACCCGTTCAACTCCGGCTATTTCATGTGTCTCAAGCTGAACGGCTTGTCCGCCGAGCGGCTGCGTACACATTTGCTGGAGCAATATGGAGTTGGGACGATTGCACTCGGTGAGCATGATCTTCGAGTCGCGTTCTCCTGCATTGAGGAAGAATATCTGGAAGACTTGTATGATATTATTTACCGCGGTGCACAAGATCTGTTGAACGCCTAACCGTATTCAATGTCATAAAACGGTATGCCGAATGTTGCGGCATACCGTTTTTTGTGGGCTGAGTGCTCGTCAAACACACTTTCGGACAAATTATCCTTCAGCAGTAAGCAACGATTCCTGTGCCAGCGGCAGCAGGATGATAACCACGGTTCCGACTCCCGGTTCACTCTCATAACGTATACTCCCGTTCATTGCTTCAATGATTCGAAAGGAGACAGCTGTTCCCAGTCCCGTTCCTACCTCCTTGGTCGAAAAAAACAGAGTGCCCACTCGATCTAGATGCTCCCGGCTCATGCCTTTCCCATTATCCCTAATACTCAGGCATGCCTTTTGTTCATGAATTATCAGCGTTATGTATACCCTGCCTCCATCCTCGGCTGCCTCAATCGCATTTTTCGTCACATGTACTAACGCCTGCAGCAGTTGGTTACGATCTGTATATACGTATATTTCATTTTTTAGCTCTGTATATAGTCTTACACCTTGCTTGGTCGCCATCGGATTCAGAAGCAGAACAATCTGCTCCACCATACCCGATAAATCCATCAGCTCTGTTTTGCCAATTTGCGGTCTCGACAAGCTCAGATAGTCGCTAATAATTCTTTCAGCCCGATCTGTCTCTGCCAGCGCCAAAGCAATATACCTGTGATTTTTCCCTTCCAGCTCTGACTGAACCATTTGCAGGAACCCTTTAACGACAGTCAACGGATTCCGTACTTCATGGGCCATAGAGGCAGCCAGTTCGCCCAATGTGTTGATACGCTCCGCCTGTCGAATCTTATTCCTCATTTCTTCCCGTTCCAGACTGAACTCCATCCAGAATGAAGACGCCCCAACACTTAGGAATTGGATCATACCAAACCCGATAATGATCTTGATCAGTTCGATTTCCTCCTTATCCAGTCTGCCATTAGCATTAGCCCAGGAATGTATTAAAAGCATACTCAGCATAACCAAGCTGGCCCATATACTCATCAGCATATTGATGCCCGCCCGGAAAAACATGCCTTTGAGCTGCATAAACGTTCTTCTCACCAGGAAAGGGCCCAGATAACACAAGATCATGCTGAGAAGCCCGACATCTATGGAGTCCGGACCTATATACATACGAGCTAACACCATCACTGTTATATTCAGCAATCCTGCCTTCGGGCCAAAATACAGCACGGATAAAATCAAAGGAACATAGCGGAGATCCCAGTATAAGCCATACCAAATGTACGAAAAAGCAATGCACAGAACAGAAGACACACCCAGTACCCCTCCCATAAGCAGTTGGGTATGTTTCATATATCGGTGATCCGACAAAGCGCTATACACCAGTAATGGCACAAACACAAGAAATATGTTCACGAGCAGCTTATCGACCAGCATCTCGTCTTTCCCACTTTCCAATTGATAATGGTTACATACTTTTATTCTCGACATTGGGTGCTTTTCCCTTTCCAAACTTCCATATTAATAAAAAATATAAGGTGATCTGGCAGCAACCGCACAAAAAAGGCTAACCCTGCAAACAGCCCCTGCTGCTTGTGGATTAGCCTATTCTTTATCCATTTAAATTCAGATTACACTTCTTCCTCATCTTGTCCATCCGAACGCCATTTTTTGGCCTGTGTTCCCCGGATCATAAACACCCCAAGAATTCCACCGGCCAGCGTGAGCAGCGTAGACAGTAAATCCTCACTGCCTTTGGTCAGGAAAGGCAGCCACAAGACTACGGCAGCAGGCAACGTCATTCGAACGACAAAGTCGAGAAAAGATGCACGGCGGCTTTGTGCAGGAATCGGATATAGCTGAAGCCACAGCGAATCCTTGTGATACTGCCTGAGCGAAGTTATCTGCACACCTATGAGGAATATAAAAAATAAATATACCGCAATGCCAATCCAGCTCGTATGGGTGATATATATAATCAACAGACCCAGTAACCCTAGCCGAATGACAATACCCGCGGGTTCTGTACGCAAAAACGTCTTAAACAGCAGATAGCGATACGCTCCCTTTCTGTCCCACGGGATGTTCCCTCCCAGCCAGGAGAGCCAGCGGCGAGGAGTCACTCTCTGCGTAAGAGCAGGTACATCGACGAACCAGCCCAAAGTGCGCATCACCCGAGCGGCTTGCATGCTTTCTGTCCGGATCAGCCTTTCCCAAGCTACTAACAGCTTGACCGGAAAACGCAGGACAAGCACGTAGACGACACTGACCAGTACCATAAACGGCAAGCTGCGCAGCGGAGGCTGCCACAGCCATGCGGCCACCATCATTACTGCCAGCACCCATCGAAGCAGCCGATAGCCTAAGCTTGCGCCAGCCGATACCATGCGAAGCTCCTGCCAGCCGCCATAGCTGAACAGCAGCTTCAACAGGACAAATAGCAGCAGGGTTAACAGCAGCGGCTTAGGCGCGGCATCGCTACGAATATACAGCGGCCACGCGATAATAGACAGCAGCAGCAGACCAAATATTTTATACACCACGCCCCGAATGCGGCTGGCCTTAAAATAATGCTGCATCGCATATTCCTGCGGACGCAGGAACACAATGTCCGCTGTATTCAAATACGTACGAAAGCTTGCATGAGCAATCGGAATAGCTGTAATCAGCATGATCCAGCGGATGGGCAAATCCGGCGGAGTATGCATCAGCAGCGACGTGTACCATGCAGCAAAGGCAATCAGCGCAAAGCCGAAGACCACTGCCAGGCCGCTCTGAATGACATAGCCCAGATAGGGTAGTACTTGTCCCCAGAACGCAACACGTCTTTCTTTATGTAAACGCTGCAAGTCCATGCTCATTCCCTGCCTTGTACCAGCTCATAAAATGCATCTTCCAGCGGCATGCCCGGCTTACCCGCCTGTGCTGTTATTTTGTCCAGCGTCCCCTGGGCAATAACAGTACCCTGATGAAGCACAATAAAGCGATCACAATAATTTTCAATCGTGGACAAGATGTGGGAACTGAGCAGAATGGATGAACCTGAACGCTTCATTTCCAGCATAAAGTCCAGCAGAGATCGAATACCTAGCGGGTCCAGGCCCAAAAAAGGCTCATCAATGACATACAACGGTGGTCCCGCGAGAAATGCACACATAATCATGACTTTCTGACGCATCCCTTTGGAAAGATGCATCGACATGCTTCCGCTCTTGTCCCGCATGCGGAACAGGTCCAGCATCTGATTGCTGCGCGTGCGGAAATCCGCTTCACTGACTCCGTACGCCCTGGCAGTGAATTCCATATGCTCCATCACTGTCATTTCAGGATACAGCTCTGGAGATTCGGGTACAAAAGCAATCGCTCCCTGATATTGCTCGGGATTTTCATCCTGCTTATGCCCTTGCACGAGAATTTCTCCGGCCTGCGGTGTCATCAGACCCAAAATATGCTTCATCGTCGTACTTTTCCCGGCCCCGTTCAGACCGATCAATCCCACCATTTCACCCGGCTTCACATCGAGCGAAATCTGATGCAGCACCGGACGCTTGGCACTGTATCCGCCGGTCAGTCCGTTAATTTGCAATACAGGCTGTTGTTCCATAGCTTCCCCTCTTCTCCCTTATCCGTTCGGTTTTGATCCTTTTTCCTTCAGCCATCTTGGCGCACCCTTGTTTTTGCGATCACGCTCGCGATCCGCTTTTCCTGCTTTGGACAAGGCTGCTCCTTTCTTCTTGCCTGGAGCCGAACCGGCCGCAGCCGTTCTGCCGGGACGTCCGTTCTCATTACGCACAGGCGCCTTGCCGTTTTCCGCTCCGTCAGAAGCCGGTCTGGCCTCGGATGGCCTTACAGGCGCACGTTTGGCATCCCCCGGCCTAGGCACGACAACACGCCCCCCGTGCAACGTACGCTCCGTGATATGGATGCCCAGTTCACGAGAGAACTTTCTCATAATGAACGTTTCACGCTCGGTAACAACCGACACCACCAATCCTTTACGTCCCATCCGCCCTGTTCGACCTGCACGGTGAACATAGGCCTGGCTATCCGTAGCCGGATCAAAATGGATGACCATTTCCAGCCCTTCAATGTCTAAGCCACGGGCTGCCACATCGGAAGCGACCAGCACCTTGAGCTTGTCCTCGCGGAATCGCGCCAGTACGTTGCTGCGTGTGACCTTATCCGCTTCCCCATATAAGGAGGCTGTAGTCAGCCCGATATGATTAAGCTTGGCTTCAATTTCTCCGATGGCATTAATGGTATTTACGAATACCAGCGCTTTTCTCGGATTAAAATGACGCACCAGCCGGCGCAGCATATCTACCTTATCCCGCTCCTCGGCTACAAAGTAGTAGTGCTCCAATCCACTGGCCGTCTTCTGATCCGGATCAATCCCGATTTCCGCGTAATCATTCATCTCACGCTTCGCCAGTGCTTGAATCTCGTCATTCAGCGTTGCAGACAAGAATACCAATTGACGATCACGCTGCGCGGCGCTCAATATATTCTTCACATCACCTGCTCCGCCGAGTTGGAACATCTGATCCACCTCATCGATGACGATGGTTGTAATATTGTGCATCTTCAGCTTTCTCGCAGCAATAAGCTCCCGTACACGTCCTGGAGTGCCGACAACAAGCTGCGGATGATCCTTCAGCTTCTCAATCTGGCGTTTGATGGCTGCTCCGCCAATCAGGCCAAGCACGCGGATTCCGCGATGCTCCCCGTAACGCTGACCCTCGCGGACAATTTGCATGGCCAGCTCCTGGCTTGGGGCCAGTATCATCTTTTGAACAGCCTTTTTCTGGGGGGCAATCGCCTGCAACAGCGGCAGCAAATAGGCCAGTGTCTTCCCTGTGCCCGTCTGTGAACGCGCCATTACATGCCTTCCTTTAAGGATTTCGGGTATAGCCTGTGCCTGCACCGGCGAAGGCTGTGTAATTTCATGCTCAGCCAGCTTGGTCAGCAAATCTTGTTCAACGCCGAGCGATTCAAAGTTCAATGTCATGAAAAGGTCCAACCCCTATACGTAAATTCGTTACTCTTCATTATATGCGAAAACAGCCTCGTTACCAAATCACAAAAATAAAAGATGCCCCTCACCATACCCATGGCTTTTGGGACATCTTCTATTTCTTGTTTATGATACCGTGGCCCAGCCTGTCGGTCAGTCTGGGAGCCAATTGATACAGCTTGAGGAAAGGAGATACCCACCGCGGCAGATTCACCTCTTCCCGGCGAAGCTCTATCGCTCTCACAATGTGCTGTGCTACCTTTTCCGGCTTTAGCATAAACCAACCTACATTACGAACATATCCACCTGAAGGATCTGCAAGATCAAAAAAAGGCGTATCAATCGGTCCTGGGTTAATCGTCGTTACAGTCACTCCGCTCCCGCGCAGCTCTTGCCGAAGCGCGTTGCTGAAACCGAGCAGTGCATGCTTGGTCGCTGTGTAGGAAGTCGATTTGGCTGTCCCGATTTTCCCGGCCATAGACGCTACATTGACAATCTGCCCGCTGCGCCGCTCTGTCATTTGCGGCAGGAACGCCTTAATACAGCGAACAGCTCCCATATAATTTACGTCCATCATTCGTTCAAACTCCGTCAGGTTTGTTTCATGAAAATACTCAAACTTTCCGTAACCCGCATTGTTGAGCAAGATATCGACCCGTCCGTACTGCTCCAATACCCGGGTAGCAACGGCCTCTATTTGCTTCTGACGGGTGACATCCAGTGGAATCAACTCATGTCTGCCGCTGATTCCCGCAGACACTTGCTCCAGCCGCTCCTGCGAGCGAGCGGTTAAAATGGGGATGGCACCCTTTTCGCTTAATAACCGTGCACAGAGGGCACCGATCCCGCTGGATGCACCTGTAATTACAACTATCTTGTCTTGTAATACACTCACCGTCATCCCTCCATACTAAAGAAAAACTGCTTCTTTAATATTAAGAGATCATGACCTGAATATCCAGTTCTCCGATTCCTTCCATGGTAAGCGGAATAGAAAGGGCACGCTGAGGCACAAAAGTAGTCAGGTTTGCTGTTTTCATCACCTGCGGAGGAGTGATGTCGACGACGATTCCCTGACTGGACAATATCGTGCTGGCATTTCCGCTAATCATATTGCCCAATTCGGAAATTGCACTTTTTCCCATCTCGTCAATTTCAGTCAAAACAAATCCGCCCATCATTGCTGATACCATACGTAGCGCCACCTGTTCATTGAGGCCGAACACAATATTTCCACTAATCTGCCCGGTCATGCCGATCATGATCCAGATATAGTCATCTACCAGCTCGACATTTTTCATACCGAGACTACCGGGTGAGGGGGAGACTTGGATCAATTGTTCAATGACCCGTCGCGCCGACTCCAAAAAAGGATTTATCACTTCTGCCTTCACGATCATTGCGCCCCTTTGCGATGGGCTTTTAGACACACAACAAAAGTCCCATTTTGATTAGAATTTTAAATTCAAATGATGATCCCAGCGAAATCCATTCTCAACAAAATGCTCTCTTTATCACTTATCGACAGCATCCCGGCAATTATTTATAGCTAAATCACAAAAAAATGTGAAAAATGTCCTATATCCCACTTCCTAATTGAAGTTTAACGGATCATTTTTGATGCATATCAGGACTTTAGTCTCTATTTTCCATTATACCATACTTTACAGTGCTCTGCTTCGGTTCATTGCCCTTCGTGCCCGAATCACCTATAATTTAATGAAATAATTCATAACGACGGTTTTACATATGAAATGGGAATTGGTTAAAAATACTCAGTCTATACCGCTGCGACAGGATGAAGATAAGAAAGGAGGAACTTCATGAACATCAGTCAACTCGAAACGCTTATCATGATTTCCAAAACCATGAGTTTCCGAAAAGCCGGAGAACTTCTCAATTTGACGCAGCCTGCGGTGTCCGCCCAAATCAAAAGTCTTGAGGACGAGTTCAAGACCATTTTGATTGACCGCAACCAACCCGTCACTCTGACCGACCGTGGGGCTGTTTTTTTGGAGCACGCCGAGCGCATACTGGAGGTTGTGGAGGAATTACGGCAGAGATTGTACGATTTAAATGAAACCCCTCAGGGGCATATTGCGCTGGGTACCACCACATCCATCGCCATTCAGATTTTACCGCGCGTGCTTTCCTACTTCCAGGATCAGTTCCCGCTCATCAAAACCTCCATTCAATCCATGGCCTCCTCCATGATCTATCAGCAGGTGGAGAACGGACTTATTGATGTTGGCATCGGCTATCTGATCGAGCGAAATCCGAATTTGAGCACTTCAGTTCTGTATTATGATTTCTTTGAGCTTGTCGTATCTCCTACTCATCCACTGGCCTCCCAACCGCATGCTACCATTGAAGCCCTTCGGGAAATTCCGCTCATCCTGCTCTCTCCCGATACGGTAGGACGAAAATTCGTGGACGATGTATTTAAAAAGCACCAGATCGTGCCGCATGTCGTGATTGAGCTGTCCAGCAGTGAGGAAGTCAAACGGATGGTTGAAATTAATCTGGGTGCTGCCATTATCTCCAGATTGTCGGTCACTTCCGAGCTGCGTACAGGCACATTAAAATTGATCCATATTCCCGAACTGGAGGTAAGTCATCCGGTAGGAGTGATTTATAAATCCGGTCGATATCTTAACTCGGCTATGCAGCAATTTTTAAGTGATCTGAAAGGGATGCCGGAAACGAATTTTACCAGTTCTGAATAATGTAATTGGCGATGAACACCATATGGAATTATGAACCTTGATTACGAAAGGAAGAAAGGCTATGAAATTTGATTTGCACACCCATCATTTCCGTTGCGGTCATGCGGACGGCAACATTCGAGATTATATTGAAGCAGGCATTCAGTCGGGCTTGCAAGCGATTGGCATTTCGGACCACTCCCCTTTCCTGGGCAGCGAGCAGGATCAAGCTTTTCCGAAAATTTATATGGCCAAATCCCAGCTTGCCGAGTACGTCGAAGAGGTTCAACAGCTAAAAAAAGAATACGAAGGCCGCATCGACGTCCTGCTCGGACTGGAAACCGATTATTTTCCTGATTATGCGGAGCTGTATCGTTCTACACTCGCCCCTTATCCGTTTGATTACCTGATCGGGTCGGTTCACAACGTTGAAGGGGACAGCATTTTTAATCGTAACCGTTGGAAAAAATTAAGTGACGCTCGCAAAATCGAGGTCAAACGTGCTTACTATTCACTCATTCAGGAGTCTGCGCGCAGCGGGATGTTCCAAATTTTGGGCCATATTGATGCGATGAAGGGGAATTTCCCGGCTTTTTCAGACATTCCTGCCAATGAGACGATTGATAAAACCTTGCGGGTCATCGCGGAATGCGGTGTGGCTATTGAAATTAACACTTCAGGTAAAACCAAGCTGAGTGGCGGATGGTACCCGTCCGCATCTATTTTAGAAAGAGCTCATCATTTTGGTGTAGAGGTCACATTTGGGTCAGATGCCCACAAGCCTTCACGTGTAGGCGATGATTGGGATGAAGTGAAGGCAATGCTGAAGGATATTGGCTTCCGTGAATGGGTTTATTTTAAAGAAAAACGCAAAATTCCGGTGACGCTTTAAATTGTTTGATATCTTTGGGTGAGGAGAATTACATATGCATGTAGAAGATTCTATAGACAATCTCAAAAAGCTAAAGCATGACATCACGCGCTTTATGCTAATTCTATAAATTCGCACTCGACGAAATGGAAACGAAGATTGAAATATAAAGCAGGAGTTTTGATTAGGCGGTAATCGACTGCTATACGGATGATAAAATCTTATGATGGCTGTTGCAAGGGGATTCTCTGGATTGTATAAGCTCTTTAACAAGTGGAATCCCATTGCAAAGGCGAACGCTCGTGCTTCTTCAGATTCAAATCCTCTGACATCAGTCACCTTTCATACTTATCAACCTCTTTCCGAATTATCTGAAGACGTTCTTTTCTAAACTCAAACTTAATCCCTCTTCATCATTGCCGTATGTGACTTGGTTCGCATGCTTTTTAACTTCGTCAGGCGCATTCCCCATTGCAATGCCCAGCCCCGCAAATTTCAGCATGTCAATATCATTGAAATTGTCACCGATGGCCATAACTTCTTCCTTCTTGAAATGATATTGGTTAAGAATCTGCTGAATCGCTTTGGATTTCGAAGCATCTCCAGGCATAATCTCCAAATACGTATCTTTTGATTTGTAGATGTTTAGAGCGGCGTTATCTTTTTTTAATACTTTTTCAAGCTTGTCGATTTCCTTAGCCGGACCCATACAAAGGATTTTATGCACTTCCGGGCTTGTATTGATGAAGCTTTTAAAGTTGGCCTGAACTGGCTGAGCACCGGTGATATCTTGCTCTTGAACAACCCATTCATCTTGTGGATTTTCGACAACCCATTGATCATGGCTGTAGATGCTCATATGAATATTGGAGAATTTACTTTTTACGGTCTCATGAATGCCAATCACGTTCTCTTGAGGCAAGCCTTTGCTAAAAATAGTTGTGTTGCTCCTGCAGTCTATGACCAGGGAACCACTATAGCAAATAATTGGTGACTCGATTTGCAATTCCCTTTGGAGCGGCAAGATTCCACTTGGCATTCTAGCAGAAACAAGAACAAATGGTACACCCAGGCTTGTTGCTTTTTGGACCGCAAGCTTTGTTTTTTCGGTTATCATGTGACTGGAATTGATCAGAGTCCCGTCTATATCACTGAAAACTGCTTTTATTTTCGTCATGTTAACCCTCCGAGAAATAATCTTTTACTTCCTTCCCTTCATGAATAAGCTTGATTTCAACATTATTTTCCTCAACTATTTTTCTAAAGTTATCTGGTGGCTTTTCATTGGTAATGATTGTATCAATATCACTAAAATCAACCCCCTTATAGGAGCTGAGTTGGTTAAATTTCTGTGAATCCGCCAACAGAATAACCTCTTTTGATCGTTTTGCCACTACATTTTTTATGATTGCATCTTCAATGTTTGAATAATAGATGCCATCTTTTAGAATACCCGCTGCACCAAGGAAAACTTTATCAAAGTAAATATTATTTAACTGAGATGCCATAGTAGCGTCGAAAAAAAATCGATTTTCTTGATTCAACTTTCCTCCTAGCAGGTATACATCCACCTTTTTGTTATTAGACAGTGCTGCTGCATTATCGAGGGAATGCGTATAAACTATAGAACTGGTGTGGAGTTGATCACAGAGAAATTTTACTGTTGTCGAGACGTCCAGAAAGCAAAGGTCACCTTTGCTGATATAAGAAGCAGCTATTTTTCCAATGATATATTTATCTTCAGAAGAAGCATGGATCCTTTCCTTATATGCTTTGATTTTGTCATTAAACTGGGGCAGAGCAATACCTCCATGAGTTCTTATCGCAGCACCTTCATCCACTAATTTAATGAAATCCCGCCGGGCAGTGTCTCTGGAAATACCCAACATATCGCATATTCTCTGATTTGAAACCATCTTTTCCTGATGAAGCTTCTCCAGAATTTTGACTAACCTTTCTTCTTGATAAATAAGGATCACCTCCACATATAATTATAAGTATTATTGCACGATTTGTTAAGTAGTTTTAAGTATTATTCTTTAAGTAAATGTACTTAAGACATACAGTCAGAGGGATAATCGTTTCTTTCTCTCCATGAATGGCTTCCCGAACTGATAGATCGCCTGTACCGCTCTTATTGAATCATAGGTGTGTCTGTAATCGTAGAGAGGGCCAACTGCTATAAAAAAGAGGGACCCGAAGCTTCGGGTCCCTAACATGAAAAATGCCCTGATATCATCGAACAGACTGGCCTCAAAAAAAAAGAAGACCCGAAGCTCCGGGTCTCAGCAACATATATTATTCAAAAGGGGGTCATGTCTGTATTGTACCCGTCCTGTGTTAGAGTTGTTTTGCAGTTATATTTCATCTTTGTAACAAAATATTCCTCTTCGAATTCTATGCATAATCCCCTTGGGTAATTGAGAACACCAATACATTCGGTACCTCGCCTGAATGATCATAGGAACGAATGATGCGGAGCAGCCGCATCCTGTTTTTGACAAGCACACGCACGGAAGCATGATTATCCTCTTGGCAGCGACCTTCAATTCGTCGAAGCTTCAAGGAGCCAAAGCCAAATTTCAGCATCACGTCCACGACCTCCGTAGCCAGCCCCTGCCCCCAGAAGGGTCGATCTAAAATATACCCCAGTTGCGCCTCGCCCGTGCCCTCATTCCATTGCTGAAAAGAAGCAATGCCAAGCAGCTTTGAAGGCAAAAGTTCCCTGGCTTCCTCGTTGAGTTCATCCGTTCCGTTGCCTTGATCTGTATCTGCTTCGCGCCATTCCACTGCAAAATGCAGGGAATCCATGGAAGCAGCAGCTACTTTGATTTGGGCAACCAGACGCTGCATTCGCGCATGGACGGGCTTGCGAATTCGATTCACGTAGCGGATGACTAACGGATCGGACAGCATCCGCTCTAGCGAAGGATAATCCTCCGCTTTTAGCTGGCGCAATCGAACACGCGGGGCATACAGCGCCGGGAGCCCTGAACGAAGCATTTGTTTCGTCAGCACGATGATCCCTCCTGCGGATGGATTGGCTTGTTGAATTGAATGCTCATGATATTAATCCAGATCCTGAATTCCCCGGTAAATGCCTGTGCGCAGCTCCCGAATATAATAGGACAAAGAGGGGACATCTGCTTCTTCTGCTTGCTTCACCGCCAGTTCTATATCGTAAGGCACACGTACAAAATGAATGGAAAAAGGGGCTGCTTGCTCCTCTCCCATGCTTCCTTCCAGAATACAGTAAGAAGCCTGGGTGATATCCAGCGGGTTGCCAACACTCCCGACATTAAAAAGCGTCTTTCCTTGGAAATGCTGAATAAAGGCATTATGTACATCTCCATAGCCTACCACATCCGGGGAAAAAGCGTCTTTTCCGTGCTCCTCAGCTAACGGATCAAACATCGCTAATCTTTTTTCCGGCTCATCCCAAGGTTGTACGCGGTGATGCACACTTTGGGGAGAGGCATGCACCAGACGGATACGACGACCGCTCATTTTAAAATCATAATGAAACGGCAACTGTGCCAGATACTGTACTCGCTCTGTGCCCAAGCGCTCGGCTTGCCAGCTAAAATTGAGCTCATCGGCAATGCTGACCACCAGTTCATCCCAATTCCCCCGCACAACAACCCCACAATGTTGACGGATAGCATCCAGAACCTCGCATGGGCTCGGCCCTTTGCCGATCAGATCCCCCAAACAAAATACATGGCTAATGCCTCGGGAAGCAATATCCTCCAGCACCGCCTCACAGGCTGGCCAATTGCCATGAATATCTGAAATGACAGCAATACGATCCATCAAAACCTCACTCCTTTGTCCGAAACAGCTACATCCCTACACTATATTCAAGCCTTCTTTATGCAGCTCTAGGCGCATGCTGGTGAAGATAAAAATATTATGGCCTATTGGCCAGATTTTAGTGTAATAACACTAAGCTCTGGTCTGCACAGCATACGAATCGGCAGATGTGTCATGCCAATCCCGCGACTGACATAAAGCGGCATCCGGTTTGCCCCTATATGAAACAGCCCCTGAATGTATTTGCGTCCGCCCGGAGGCGGCATCGGTGCTCCAATGACAGGCAAACGTATCTGTCCTCCATGCGTATGCCCCGACAGTTGAAGATCAAAGGACATTCGCGCCGCCACATCCGCATAATCCGGCTCATGCATCAGTAATAGCTTGCACATCTCCTCGGGGAGGCCATGAATGGCACGGCGCGGATTGGGCTTCCCCATAATAGGATCCTCTAAACCAACAATCGCCACACGCTGTCCCGCCCGCTCCACAATGGCATGCTCGTTCCTCAGCAACGTAAATCCGGTCTTCGGGTATAATTCCTGAACTCCGGCCGGTAAGCCCCTATAATCATGATTGCCCAGAATGGCGAATTTGCCAAGCGGCGCGTGCATGGAAGCCATAACCGGAACCGCAGCCTTCATGGATATCGCAAAGTCATCCACAATATCACCTGTAAAACAGAGCAAATCCGGCTCCAGGCCGGCAATCCGGTCCGCAAGCCCACGCAGATCCTGCTCATCCATGTAAAAACCCAGGTGCACATCACTGAAATGTACGACCTTGATCCCGTCAAAAGCAACCGGTAGACGGGGCAGAGATAAGGTGAAGCGTGTAATCTCCAAATGGTTAGGCTCCCATAAGGAAGCGTATCCGCCAGTCAACAGCACAGTTCCCGCTGTGGCTAAAACCGCTTTTTTCAAAAAACGGCGACGGGAAGGGTTCGCTGGGACGTTTGAAGCGGAACGCCGCGAAGATCCAGGTGGGATTGCGGTCTCATTGTTCAGACCATCCTGATTCTCGCGGCGGGTTTGCGGCGTCTTCTCCATATGCCTGCCCCCTTGATATCTATTTCTCAGTTCGCTCTTCGGAAATTCTCACTCTCTCGAAAATTCTAGCGATTGGCAGGCAGCCATTGCACCGCATAGTCTACCAAATTACGTTGTCTTGCCAAAAAGCACGAAGCCTCTCCGATATTGACACGAGTAAAGCAACTAGGACAATCCCGTTCAAAATCATGTCCTAACTGCTCGAAATCATCCGAGTTAATATTAAAATCTTGGAAAGATACCCATACTTTGGACCCATCTACCATCATAGGCGCTTGATGTGTGATTTTTTCACGTCCGTTATACGTCGTTCGATATTCGGCCAGATGCAAAGACGTATTGCTGTCATGTCCGCAGCCCAGCAGCAGCACATAGGCATCTATCTCGTACAGCTTCGCCAGTGGAGAATGTTCCCCCAGTCCAAAGTCGAGCGGATGATCTTCCAGCAAGCCTGAAGCAGCAGGCCCGCGTGCCGCCAGCGACACGTGCGGATGCCCGCTGCGCTCTGTTCCCGGCAGACCGCGGAATGTTTCTACAATGACCCCCATCCCCCCGGTCAGCGTCCAGGCAGGGTCATAAGCGGGCATTTCCTCGCGGACAAGCTCCCACCAAGACTCATCCAAAGGTGGATTCATCCAGTTCGACGGATCGGTCAAGTCATGTGACTGTGTCGGCATGACCAGCGTTCCTTTCGGGCCAATCGCTTCTGTTAATGCCGCAAGAATGGCAGAGGCCCCGCCCAGAACAAAACGTCCGAAGCTGCGCATCGAGGAGTGAACAAGCAGCGTCATTCCGTTCCGAACTCCCAGCTCCTCTAGTCCTTTTATTACATCCGACCTAGTGACAGGCCGATGCGTTATCGGTTGTACAGTCACCTGTCCAGCCTCCTTTTTCTCCAAAAACGATATACAATATCATAATTATACCATAAGTGCTATACGACTCTCTTCCATGCTGCCTTCATCTCCTGTGAACGCAAAAAACAGGCTGTTTCCGATTGGGAAAAAGCCTGTTTTGATATAACATGTCCGCTGGCTGCTGCTAGAGAGGCTAGACAGTCAACCAACGCTTGAACATATGCTTGGTCGTTTGCTTGTTCATTTCGGCGATAGAGGTAGTTAACGGAATTCCTTTTGGGCAAGAGCGTACGCAGTTTTGCGAATTGCCGCAGCCCTCCAGTCCGTCATCCTGCATCAGGGCGTCCAATCGTTCTTCCTGGTTCATCTCTCCTGTCGGATGGCTGTTAAATAGACGAACCTGAGAGATCGCCGCAGGTCCAATGAACGTCGTCTTCTCGTTGACATTCGGGCAAGCTTCCAGGCAGACACCGCAGGTCATGCACTTGGACAGCTCATACGCCATTTGACGCTTTTTCTCCGCCATTCTGGGGCCAGGACCCAGATCATAGGTGCCGTCAATCGGAATCCATGCCTTGACCTTCTTCAGCGCATTAAACATCCGGCTACGGTCGATGACCAAATCCCGCACAACCGGGAAGGTGCTCATCGGCTCAATCGTAATCGGCTGCTCCAGCTTATCAACCAGCGCGGCACATGCCTGACGCGGCTTGCCGTTAATCACCATAGAGCAGGCTCCGCATACTTCCTCTAGACAGTTTGACTCCCAGCAGACCGGTGCCGTTTCTTTACCGTGACTGTCCACCGGGTTGCGCTGAATTTCCATGAGGGCGCTGATGACATTCATCCCTGGCCGATATGGCAATTCGAATTCTTCTTTATATGGAGTGGCATTCGGCTCATCCTGACGCGTCACAATGAACTTCACCGTTTTATCCGATTTCACTGCTTGCTCCGACATCTACATACACTCCTTTCATTATTTGCTTTTGGAATAATCCCGTACGCGCGGCTTGATCAGCGAAACGTCGACTGCTTCATATGAAATTTGCGGTCCTTCCGGTGTCCAGTCTGCAATGGTTGTTTTCAGAAACTCCTCATCGTTGCGATCCGGGAAGTCCGGCTTGTAATGGGCCCCGCGGCTTTCGTTGCGCAGCAGCGCCCCCTTGGTCATCGCTTCAGCCAGCTCCATCATATTCCACAGCTGGCGTGTAAACGCCGCACCGGCATTGTTCCAGCGTGAAGCATCATTAATGTTAATGTTGGCATAACGCTCCTTCAGCTCTTTGATTTTGTCGATCGTAGCTTCCAGTTTGTCATTATACCGAACGACGGTCATATTGTTCGTCATCCACTCGCCCAGCTCTTTATGAAGTACATAGGCATTTTCTTTGCCGTTCATGTGCAAAATACGCTCATACTTCTCTGTTTGCTGTTTTACCGCTGCATCGAACACGGAGGAAGCTACATCCTGTGCTGATTTTTTGATCCCCTTAATGTATTCCACAGCCTTCGGTCCAGCCACCATTCCGCCATAAATAGCTGATAGAAGCGAGTTCGCACCCAGACGGTTCGCTCCATGATACTGGAATTCACATTCCCCGGCAGCGAACAGCCCCGGTATATTCGTCATCTGATTGTAATCCACCCACATGCCGCCCATTGAATAATGGACAGCCGGGAAAATTTTCATCGGAATTTTACGCGGATCATCACCTACAAATTTTTCATAGATTTCAATAATCCCGCCCAGCTTTACATCCAGCTCTTTCGGGTCCTTGTGGGACAGATCAAGGTACACCATGTTCTCACCGTTAATGCCAAGCCCTTCATCGACGCATACACTGAATATTTCACGTGTCGCAATATCGCGCGGGACCAAATTTCCGTAAGCAGGATACTTTTCCTCGAGGAAATACCACGGCTTGCCGTCCTTGTACGTCCAAATCCGGCCCCCCTCGCCCCGTGCCGACTCGGACATGAGACGCAGCTTATCATCACCTGGTATAGCCGTCGGGTGAATCTGGATAAACTCACCATTCGCATAGCGTACGCCTTGCTGATAAACTGCACCGGCAGCAGTACCGGTATTAATAACGGAATTTGTCGTTTTGCCGAAAATAATGCCAGGACCGCCCGTTGCCAAAATAACGGCATCCGCTACAAACGTTTTCACTTCCATTGTACGTAAATCCTGCCCGCAGATCCCACGACAGATGCCTTCCTCATCCAGCACCGCCTGTAAAAACTCCCAGTTTTCGTATTTGGTCACCAAACCATCGGATTCCCAGCGCCGAACCTGCTCATCCAAAGCATACAGGAGCTGCTGTCCTGTGGTCGCTCCAGCAAAGGCTGTCCGATGATGCTGGGTACCCCCAAACCGGCGGAAATCCAGCAATCCTTCCGGTGTCCGGTTAAACATAACCCCCATGCGGTCCATGAGATGGATAATTCCTGGAGCTGCTTCGCACATTGCTTTTACCGGGGGTTGATTGGCCAGAAAGTCCCCGCCATAAACCGAATCATCAAAGTGAATCCAAGGCGAGTCTCCTTCACCCTTGGTGTTTACCGCACCGTTGATGCCGCCTTGAGCACAAACGGAGTGGGATCTTTTTACCGGAACCAAAGAAAATAAATGAACGTGAACCCCTGCTTCTGCTGCCTTGATCGTAGCCATCAAGCCCGCCAGACCGCCGCCCACGACAATAATGTTGGATGCTGCCATTTCTGCTCACTCCTTTTTTCCAGGATTTATAAAATCCTCTTGTCCGTTGGATATAAAATTTAAAAGCGATATTATCGTATGAATTACGTTTACAGTAGCTGCTGAATCGCGCTGCATTGTATCATTGCGGTAGCCGTTTCCTGGAATTCCGCGCCGCGGAATGCAATCAAAGAAGCGATAAAGCCCAAGGACACCACCACGAACAGGGTCATGCAGATATAAGAGGATACCTTTTGTGCACGCGGTCCCACGGTAATGCCCCAGCTGACCATAAATGCCCATAGTCCGTTGGCAAAGTGGAAAGAAGCCGATACTACGCTGATTAAATACAGAATAAAATAGACTGGATTCGTCACAATCCCGTGCATTACACCGCCCAGTTCCTCATGCGTTACATTACCCAGAGCAACCTGAATGCGCGTGTCAAAGACGTGCCAAATAATGAACACGAACGTAATGACGCCGGTAATGCGTTGGAACAGAAAGCGCCAGTTGCGCGAATAGCCGAACCTTTTGACATTCGGATCAGCCTGATAAGCAATATACAAGCCATAGATTCCATGGAACAGCAATGGCAAGTAAATGAACAGCGTTTCAAGTACAATCACCAACGGCAAACCATTCAGAAAGGCTACGCTGCGATTGAATCCTTCCTTCCCACCCTCTACTGCAGTGAAGTTGGTCACCAAATGCTCAACAAAAAATAGAGCCAGCGGGATGACGCCAAGAAGCGAATGCAGCTTTCTGGAGTAAAATCCTTTCATATAAATAATGCCCCCTTCTCCTAATAATAGCGTTTTCAATAGTAATATAAAATATGAGAAAAACGTCTATCGACGTACTTTCACAGAAGCCAGACCGTATTTAGCGGAAGTTTTTCTTGCGATTATAGAATGGCTCAGCTTCACTAAATATTCTATAATCTTGAAATGGCGCTTTCACAGAAAATGTCCAACAAGGTATCCCTTAAAGGGAAAAACAAAAGTGTGAACATCTTGTGTCGCTTTTATGTTACTCCTTTTCGACTTATAATGGAATTGCAATATACGTATTAATTATTATGTTTTTTTTGCATATAGAAAGGAAGTGGATGATTTGTTTGAGGATTTAAACGCCTTTGCTGTTATTGTCGAGCAATCGAGCCTGAATAAAGCCTCCAAGCTGCTGAATCTGTCCCAACCTGCCTTGTCCCGCAAAATCGCCAAGCTGGAGGAAGAACTAGGTGTACATCTCTTTGATCGGCGGGGCAAGCGGCTTGAAATCACGTCAACAGGGCGATTTGTATATACTTTCGCGCTGGAGCAGCGGCAACGACAGGTCCGCTTTTTACAGAAGCTGTCCCAGCACAAAAACGAAGCCCAAAGCATGCTCACGCTGGGCGCAAGTCTCACGACACTACAAACGACGCTGCCTACCCTTGTCGAAGCCTTTATGGGCAAGCATCCTCAAACTGAGTTAAAACTACTCACAGGCAAAACCCATGAAATCGTCGCCTTTGTACGCGACAAAAAAGCAGACGCCGGTGTTGTCGGATCTGCCATTCATGAGGCTGGATTGCGCTGCATTCCGTTATTTGACGATCATTTGGAGCTGGTCGTTCCGATCGGACATGAATTGACGGTCAAAGCAGGGACCGCCTCCATGAAAGACCTGCAAGGGCTGCCCATGATTATTTTCTCCAAAGGAACCTGGTATCGCAGCTTGACGGATGACTTGTTCCAGCGTAGCGGTATTATGCCGGATATCCGCATGGAAATCGACTCCTTCGAAGCGATTGTACGTCTGCTTACGATCTGCAAGGCCTCGGCACTACTGCCCAAATCCTATTTGCGCAGCGAGCTGTTGCGGGATAATGGACTTACTGCGCTGTACTTGCCTGATCTGAAGGAGACACGCCGAACGACCTCTCTTATTTATTCGGAGACGGCTGATCTCAGCCCGACCGCTCGCCAGTGGATTAGTGAGACACGGGCTTCTTTTGCAGGCTATCGTATGGTGTAGTAGAGGTCAGCCTTCTTGATTAATGTTCACAACCTCATGCTCGAAGCGGGCGATATTGTCATTGGAGCCGATAATAACCATGATATCGTCCGCTTTTAGCCGATCCATAGCCGTTGGTGCAATCAGAATACGGTACATTTAGTTCCACAATACTGTATTCTTTGGATAGCTCCAAATAGTCGAGCAAATTAGGTGTGACCAGTTGATGAGCCACCCGTATGCCCATATCCATCAATTGCAAAGCAGGCTTGAGCCAAATCGCCCCAATCCAATAACTACAAACTGCTGCTGCGTTTTCATATCTACCGAAAGCTCCCCTACCCTATAATCATCTTACCTTCAGGATACCGATATAATTCCTTCCCCTTTTTGGGACCCAGAGCATAAGCGAGCGTGAGCGGACCCAGTCTGCCTGCAAACATCGTCAAGGTAATTACCAGCTTGCCAACGACTGTCAAATCAGGTGTAAGCCCCATCGATAGTCCGACTGTCCCAAAGGCGGACACCGTTTCGAACAAGATCATCAGAAAATGATGATCCTCGATTGCCGACAAGATCATCGTTACCCCGATTACGAATAACAATCCCAGCAGTGTAATGGTCAGAGCCTTGTAAATTCGTCCTTGTGCAAGCCGATATTTGAACAGTACAATGTCTTCCCGGCCTCGCAGCATTGACATCACCGCTCCAATGAGCAGCGCGAATGTGGTTGTTTTAATTCCGCCTCCAGTAGAACCGGGGGAAGCCCCTATGAACATCAATATAATGATAAAAAATTGTGTTGCCTGCCGTAAACTGGCGATATCCAATGTATTGGCACCAGCAGTACGGGGTGTGACCGACTGGAACAGTGATCCCAGCAGCTTTCCTCCCCAATCGAGCGAGCCCAGTGTTTTCGGATTCGTAAATTCAAACACAAAAATGACGAGCGTACCGACCACAATCAGGGCCGCCGTCATGCTAAGTACGACCTTGGTATGCAAGGCCAGTTGCTGACGCTTGCGATATTCTGTCAGATCTGACATCACCACAAAGCCGATGCCTCCCGAGATAATCAAAAACATAGCTGTAAAATTGACAATGGGATCATATACATAGCGTGTCAGGCTGCTAAATTCTCCGAATAAATCAAACCCGGCATTGTTAAACATGGAGATCGCATGCCAGATTCCAAAATAAATCGCCCTGCCTACAGGCATATCTAAGGACCATCGAACCGCAAATATTACAGCACACACGCCCTCAATGACCAGCGAATACAATAACACTTTGCGGATCAAGCCGACGATTCCCTCTATAGAGGTCTGATTCATTGCTTCCTGCAAAATGAGGCGTTCCCGTAAGGAAATCCGACGCTTGAATACCAGCGCAATCAGTGTTGCCATCGTCATAAAACCGAGACCGCCGACCTGAATGAGCGCTGCGATCACTACCTGACCAAAGGTTGTAAAAAAGGTACCCGTGTCCTTAACGACAAGTCCTGTGACACAGGTCGCGGAGGCCGCTGTAAACAAAGCGTCTATAAACGCAAGTGGCTTCCCGGTTGTATTGGCAATCGGCAGCATTAACAATAAACTACCAATTAGAATGATTATGGCAAAGCCCGCAACAAATATCTGCGGTGGAGAAAACCGAAACCAGCTGGCATTGGGATTCATGAAATCATCACTTCCCTACTTGGTGAATTATGACCATGGAGATCGCTCCGGGTGCAGATTATTCTTCCGATTGCTGTTACCCCCAGATTGTTTTCTGATTTTATAAGCCCTTTAATGGTAAAAACCAGTAATAAAGGAAAACGCTTTCACTTCTCCAGAACAATTCTGCCCCCTCCGCTACTGCCAGCCCATAAAATCACCAATCTCTTTTTAGTTCCCTTTCAGTTACTCACCATACCTCATGGAACGTTTGATGGCTTTAAGGCGGGCACCAGCGAAGCGGTCCATTTGAATCTGGAGAAGCGGTAGCACTCGCCTTTGCCTCTGAATTTTAACCTTATCAAGGTAAAGACACGAGGTTAGCTGACGGATTCGGGTAGTACCATTATGCTATCTACACGTCCGGTGCGAGACCGGCAGTAAATTTCACCCCAGTAACATGGTTCCCCGTTTTCCTATGGAAATTCGGCTCAAATGTAAAGCGTTACCTATTAATTTTATAGGCATATATTTCAAAATTATAATACTTATGTACCCAGATCACAAAATCAATTTCCTCGAAAAAACGTTAATTTAACCTTATTTTGCGAATAGGCATGGTTTAATCGCTGGTTATCTTATTTTATTGAAACTTTAGGGTGTTTTCACTTCATTTTCATGAATATCTGAGGTGTGTTGGCGGTAACCTGTGCAGTATGATATCTTTAATGGATGCACTTATTTATAAATGAAGGAGGAAGTTCATGAATCCTATCGGGAAACCGGTCGTGCTCTCGGTTAACTTCAAAAAATTAGGCTTGCTGGCCGGGATTGGCCTGATTTGCTTTTTTATTTTTCAATTGCTGATTCCCTCGCTTAGCAACCCAAATCCGGAATCATTGATGAACACATCTACCATCAGCAAGCAAGAAGCGGTTATGCACGCACTGGACTTTGCCCGCTCCGAGCTGGGCTATACTGATACGCTACCAGAAAAACCCGTCGTCACCTATCAGGCAGAAACGGATTTGTACGGCTATTTGTCCAGAGAAAAACTGCTTCCACAGTACGACCGTACATGGAAAAAAAGCTACCCTTATGAAACTTTTCGGGTTGATCTCCCTGAGACTTCTACGAAGAGCAAATGGCAAATTCACGTTGATTTATCCACCGGCAAGGTCGTCAGCTTTAAGCGCCTGACCTCCAGCATCAATTATACGCAGGCCGATATTTCTACGGATAAACAAGAACGCAGCAGACTTGTACGCGCGGCCGAGGGCGACATGACACTCCAGGCCAAAGAGCAAGCGGCAGCTGTATGGATCAAACGTTTTGGCTTTAAGCCTTCGGATCTGAAGCTTGTGACCAGCGAAGGGGAGGGTGGATTAAAGTACACCGTTAATGGTAAACAAATCGGCTCCTCAGTGCTTACACTGATGTTTACTTTTGAAGATGGGGATGTTCGCTCGTTTGCGCAAAGCTTTTCTGTCCCATCGTCTTATACCGATTATGTCAATAAGCAAACTTACTGGGCCAACTGGATGACTTATGCCGGTTATGCCTTGTTTAGCTTTGTATTGGGTGTACTCGCGATTGTATATGCCTCACTCACACGACGCCATACATCCTTTGTACGCGGCATTGCACTGTCAGTTGTGTATTTTGTTGCCAATATGGTTGGCACACTAAACATGCTGCCATTGCTACAGGCAGAAGCAGGCAGTAAAGGCGCGTTTCTATTTCTCATGGTTTTACAGATTGTCATTTCCTTGGCTATGACCGTAGCACTCTACTTCTCACTGGTCGGCGGTGACGGGCTTATGCGTCAAGTTGGACTCAATGTATGGCCACGTGCCAAAGAGCCGGGCTACGGGCTGTATGTGCTTCGCAGTATGTATGTTGGCTACCTGTGGGCCTTTATTTTACTTGGAGTACAATCCATTTTGTTCTTTATATTGGAGCGAACATTTCACACGTTCTCCACCACAGATGCCACCCAATCACCATACAATATGGCTTATCCATGGCTACTGCCGATTATGGCCTGGATGGCAGGTATTGGGGAGGAAGCCGTATATCGTCTGTTCGGTATTCCGATGGTGAAAAAAATAGTGAGGAGTACTTTCGTCGCTTCACTGATCACCACGCTCATATGGGCTCTGGGGCATACCCTGTATCCGATCTATCCGGTCTTTTCCAGACCTATTGAGCTGACCTTCCTCGGCTTGCTGTTCAGTTTTGTGTTCCTGCGCTACGGTTTTATCGCCGCTATGTTCAGCCACGTTATTTTTGACAGCATCCTCATGAGCTTTAGTGTAATGAGCCTAGGAAATACCGTGAACCTGATCGCAGGTTTGTTCTGGATTGTACTTCCGGCCCTTGTGGGTTACATGTTTTACTGGTTTAGTCCCAAAAAACCGAATCGAATCATGTTTGAGCCCTTAGGAAAAACGCCTAACGACGTACTTTCACAGAAGCCAGACCGCCTTTAGCGGAATTTTTTCTTGCGATTATAGAATCGTTCAGCTCCACTGAAAATTTACAAATTCTATAATCATAAGAAAAGAGGAGCCGTATTCTACGACTCCTCCTCCCGAAGGGCAGTTATAATCTGACGAGCAAGCTTATCACCAATCGAAAGAGGCCGGAAGTCTTCGACGCTGGCCTCTCTTATTTTTTTGAGAGACCCAAAGTGCTTCAGCAGTAGCTTGCGCCGCTTCTCGCCGATGCCTGGAATGGAATCGAGACGGGATGTTACCATGGATTTGCCGCGCTGTTCCCGGTGGAATGTAATGGCAAAACGGTGAACCTCGTCCTGAATCCGCTGTAATAAATAAAATTCTTCGCTATTGCGTGCCAGCTTCACAACCTCAAAAGATTCTCCCACTAATAGCTGGGAAGTTCTATGCTTGGCATCCTTTACAAGGCCGCACACAGGAATGCACAAGCCCAGTTCATTTTCCAGTACATCGATTGCTGCCTTCATTTGCCCGCGTCCACCATCGACAATAATCAGGTCGGGGCGCTCCAGATCTTCCTTCAGCACACGCTCATATCGACGCCGAATAACCTCACGCATCGTTTCATAATCGTCCGGCCCCTGTACAGAGCGGATTTTATATTTGCGGTATTCCTTTTTGGCAGGCTTGCCGTCAATGAATACAATCATGGCGGAAACAGGGTCAGAACCTTGTATGTTGGAGTTATCAAATGCTTCGACCCGATGCAACTGCTCCAGTCCAATAGCACGCCCCAGATTGCTGGCGGCCTTGGATGTCCGCTCCTCGTCCCGCTCGATCAACTTAAACTTCTCATCCAAAGCGACACGTGCATTTTCCGTCGCCATTCCGGTCATTTGTTTCTTCAGCCCGCGCTGAGGCACAAGTACCTTCACTTCCAGCCATTCAGCCAGAGCAAGGGCCGCCGCAGCAGGCTCCACCAGTCCACCGGCAAGTTTGGCGCCTGTCTCCTTAATCCCGGTCTCCTGATCTGCAATCTGCTCTGTGTTTGTTGTCTTCGCATAAGAAGCTGGTTCTTCACCCACCAGTAATACGTCAGCAGGCCGCTCAGCGTTATATTCTACATTCTGTGCGTCCGTTTCTGCCTGCTGTACCAGCTTGGGGGTATCCGGCAGCAAAATTTCCTGTGGGACTGCCGGGTTGTCACTGTAATATTGCGTCACATAGGACATAAAATCACTGTACGCCTCGCCGTAGAAAGGAAAAGTCGACATATGCCGCTCGATCATTTTACCTTTGCGAACATATAAGATCTGTACACACATCCAGCCTTTGTCTACCGAAAAACCGAATACATCCCGATCCTTGGCATCCGATGTTGTGATTTTCTGTTTTTCCATCATGGCGTCAATGCTGATAATTTGATCCCGCAGCTCCTTGGCACGCTCAAAGTACAGTTCCTCTGCGGCCTCCTGCATTTTACGCTGAAGATCTTTTTTAATTTCCTCATGTCCCCCGCTCAAAAAAGAAGCAATCTCCTGACCAATCTGGTCATATGTTTCCTTATCGACCTTTTTTACACAGGGCCCCAAACATTGGTGCATGTGGTAGTACAGGCATACTTCCTTTGGCATCACACCGCACTTGCGCAGCGGATACATGCGATCCAGCAGCTTCTTCGTCTGATGTGCAGCATAGGAATTAGGATAAGGTCCAAAATATTTTGCTTTATCTTTGAGAACGCGCCGGGTCACCTCCAGCTTGGGGTGGGCCTCGTTCGTAATTTTTAAATATGGAAAGGTTTTGTCATCCTTCAACAACACGTTATAGCGCGGCTGATACTTTTTGATCAAATTGCACTCCAGAATGAGTGCCTCCATATTGCTGGCTGTAACGATATATTCAAAATCACGGATGTCGGCTACCAGTCGCTGCGTCTTTCCGTTATGGCTACCTGTAAAATAGGAACGGACCCGGTTTTTCAACACTTTGGCCTTGCCGACATAAATAATGGTGCCCTGGCCGTTCTTCATCAGATAACAGCCCGATGCGTCCGGCAGCAACGCTAACTTGTGCCGTATGTTTTCCAGCGCCTTCTCCTGTTCCTGCAAGTCCTCCGCATAAGATTTCATCTGACCCGGTTCCCCCTTCCATTCTTAAATGACTATTTAACTATGATATATTATACAGGAATAGTACACAAAAACGCCCCCGGTATATACAACCGGAGGCATTGACCATTCATTCATGGCCGCTCCCCAGGCCCCTGCGGGAGCATGGGTCACATGCGATGATTATTGGTGCTTGTTAAGCATATTTTTCAGCGCTTCTTTCGAGTTCAGGCCCACCACTTTATCAACAGGCTGCCCGTCTTTGAAGACGATCAGGGTAGGAATACTCATAACGCCGAAACGGGAAGCAGACTCTGGATTTTCATCCACGTTTACTTTCGCAATTTTGACGCTGTCACCAACCTCAGCAGACAGATCCTCCAGAATAGGAGCGATCATTTTGCAAGGACCGCACCATGGCGCCCAAAAATCAACCAAAACGGTTCCTGTGCCTTCGACTTCTGTGTTGAAGGATTGATCGGACACGTTAACAATTGCCATTGTATGTTCCTCCTTTATAGAAAAGTCAAGATTATTATAACCTGTAATGTCTTTTTCGACACCTATTGATTATATCACAATAGTTTTTTAATTGTAAGATATCAAAATAGCAGACAGATGCTTACCCCCGCTGGTTTTTCCCCTTCACCGTAATCACATCTACAAAAGGACGAATGCGGTCCAACAAACGTTGTCCCTTGTAGATTTCTTCTCCATCCTTGCTCGTAAAGCTGAGATGCTTCTCCAGCCCTTCCAACGTGTAATTGGAGGTATAGAAGGTCGGTTTGCGGTTCATGCGGTAATTCAAAATGGAGCCCATCACATGATCCCGTACCCATGGGCTTAAATTTTCGGCCCCTATATCATCAAATACGAGCAGATCACAGTTTTTTAGCATTTCGGTCGTTTCTTTCAATTTCTGCCCATCCTGAATCATGGACTTTAAGTCCTCTACAAAATCAGGCATATACACGATCACACCGCTCATCCCGAACAAAGCCAGCTCATGCAGCAGGTATCCCATTAAGAAAGTTTTTCCCGTACCAAACGTGCCTTCCAGATACAGTCCTTTTTTTAATAAGCCTTGATTTTTGGTCTCTTCAATATAACGGAATACCTGATTCACTGCGGGTACCCGCTGCAAATCCTTACGTGCAATTTCAACGGCATTATATCCTTCCAAAAGCGCCCGCTCATCCACATAAAAGCTTTTGATTCGCTGACGTACCCGCTGTTCATGCTGGGAAGCTACCAGCTTGGCGCAAGGAGTCCGAATATCCACCATTTCTGCCGTTCCATTCGGATATTCCACACCCAGCTTGCAAAAGTGGCCCTTAAAATCGTTAGGACACTGTTCCAGCCCCGGGCAATTGTCACAATTTCGACGATCCCGGGCATACTGAAAGAGCATGCTCATATTGAGCCGCAATTGCGTTTCGTTCACATCCGGATGCGCAGCGCAAAATTCCTTTACCAGCGGATCATTCAGTACCTGGTCGGCTACATTGCGCGTGCGCTGGTGGAACGACGGGTTCTTCATCTGCTGCAGCAAATCGCCCAGTGATTCCAAAACGCTCCTCCTTTCTAAAATGTGCAGAGTTATGGGGCAGGAGAACGCTTCGCGGATGGATCATTCTTACGATCGCTGTTGCCACCGGATTTTTTCCTAATTGAAATAAGGATTTAAAGGTTAAAATCCGGGGATAGCTTATGCTTACGATGCCATCTTTCCTTTGGAAAGCTTTCAGGCGAACGCTATCGCTTCTCCAGAACGATTCCATCCGCTCCTACCAATCGCCATAAAGTCGACACATATTTGAATTGGCTTAAAATCCACTACACCTTTTTTTGCTTGCCCGATTGCATTCGTTCGGCCAGGCGCAGCAGCTCATCCAGTTCTTCCTCGGATACGGGTTCCTCGGAAGGCTGACCTTGCACAATCGGAATCGCTGGCTTGGCAGAGCCATTATTTTTGGCATACGAGCGGGAACGGCCGCCAGAAGGAGAAGCAGCGGACTGCTTTCCCTTTACCTTGGCCTGGTCCCGTATATATTGAACAGCCTTTTCGTATGTGTTTACCTGCTTAAGCAGCATATTGGAAGCCACGGCCTCGACAAAGTTGCGGTTGATCCGTTGGTCACTCCCCGACACGAGTAGAGACATTAAGTAATGGATAAGCACATTGATGACTTCACCCGGCAGCTTATAGCTGATATCAATTTTTTCGAATATGTCCAGCAAGTTGCCAGGAACTGTGCCGGGGAAAAAAGTTTGCAGCAACCGACGATAAGGCTCGTTGCGCAGCATCATATTATACTGGTGAATGTCACACTTGGCCGTGAACTGAGGTGGCACCTCTACATAAAATTCCATCTCCACCGCCTGCTCTGCGGGCGGCTCATCAGGAGTAGAAGCTTCCCTCTGGCGCAAAGCGACCACCTTGGCAGCCTGCACCTGCTGTTCTTCCTGACGCTTTCGCTCCTGTCTAGACTGCTGGCTTGCCCGGAACTGAAGCTCGTCGAGCAGTAAATCGCCTGCTTCGGTAAAAATCCCGTCCTCATCCAGCAAGCGGCTGATGTCCTGTACAGATAACCCGAATTTGCGAACGACGTAATTCACCATGCCCAACTGCTCATGTTCAAAACGCAGACGCTCCACGTGCTTGCGATTGACGGATTCGCGCGGAAAACGGAGAATGATGTCTGCATAGTTCAGCGCTTCCTCCGACTCCGGTCTTAACGCACCAGTCTGCCGGCCGGTGGACACTTCGGACAGTGCCTGCTCCAGCTCATAATCTATAACATGGGTATTGAGCTCAAACAGTTCATAAAACGGAACCGAAATGTTCTCTTTATTATAGGAAGATTGCGACCACTCAGCAGATTCTCTGCTCCATAACGATTCTCTCAGAGAGAGAACCGCAAACTTGCCGATTTTGTCTCTGAGCAAAAGGGTGAGATGCTGCGTTCTAAAAAATTCGACAGGTGCAAGTGGCGGCTGCAGCTCATATTCATACACATAGTCGTCCGTTTCGGGTGCATACAGCCTGGACGTCTGCAACAGACCGACAGCCTCCAGTTTGGAGGTTTGTTCAATCAAATACTTTCGTCCCCTCTCGCTCGGCTCCAGTCCCAGTGTCAGAAAAAGTCGACGCTGCTGTTCCAGCGGCGAATAACCAATTTGTCCGACCGGCACATGCTGGAACAACAGTCGATATAGACTGACCGCAAATGCGCCTATCATCGGCTGATAGACGCTTCCCAGCATCAATTCATCCAGTGCGCTCAAACCAAATTCCCGATAAACGCAGTAGCGGTGGTTCTCAGTATAGTGCAGCAGGTTTTTCATCCGCATTCCAACATTCTTCCTTTCCTGACATAACGGTCTCCAAGATGTTTTTCTATTCTATCATACTTGTCCTTTGCTGGAACCAACAAAATAAGGGCAATTGTCCTCCATTTTGGCAGTCCTATTCGTCTGTGTTCTCCTTTTTTCGCGAATGCTAACGATTTTATGACTTTTGTGACCTCCATCATGGAAAAATATAATTCTTCACACTACTTTCATTGGAGAAAAATTTTATTTTGAGCTACAATATAATGGTTAAGCATACCGTATTAGGTACAGAAATGACATATTGAATCACAAATCATTTCGGCTATGCCGATTATCATTTACCTGATTGCAAAGGAGTGTAGTTCGTGAATCAACATCAACCTCAACAACCATCGGCAACGCCCAACGAAGCAACCTCCACACTAGAGGGCTGGTATGCCCTTCACGATTTCCGGTCCATCAATTGGACGGCATGGAAAACGGCAGACGATGAAGAGCGCGCCGGAGCATTGGACGAGCTTCAGGAGTTTATGAAGGAATGGGGCGCCACTGAAGAAGCGGGTCTGGGAAGCTCTGCTGCCTATACAATCGTTGGGCAAAAAGCTGATTTTGTCATGATGCACCTGCGTGAAACGCTGGAGGATCTCAATAAGCTGGAAACCGCTTTTAACAAAACGACCTTCGCCAAATATACAACTAAAGCCTACTCTTATGTAAGTGTGGTAGAACTGAGTAACTATTTGAGCAAGGAAGAAGATCCAATGCAAAATCCGCAAATTGTCGCTCGCTTGAAGCCAGTGTTGAACAAGGCTCGTTATATTTGTTTCTATCCGATGAACAAAAAACGGGATCTGGACGACAACTGGTACATGCTTTCAATGGACGAGCGCCGCACCCTGATGCGTAGCCACGGTTTGATCGGACGCAGTTACGCCGGCAAAGTGAAGCAAATCATTTCCGGCTCCGTCGGCTTTGACGATTGGGAATGGGGCGTAACACTGTTCTCCGATGATGCACTGCAATTCAAGAAGCTGATCTACGAAATGCGTTTTGACGAAGTTAGTGCCCGTTATGGTGAATTCGGCTCCTTCTATGTCGGCAGCGTATTGAACGAAGAAACATTCGAAGATATGCTGAAGCTGTAAAGCACAAACGTCAGCACCATATTCCAACATACAATCAAGGATTCCGTGAACTCCCGCTTTCGGGGCACGGAATCCTTTTTTTATAGCCTCAAAAAATCCAAAAAAGAGAAGGAGCCCCCTTATTGTGGCATAGGCTCCACTACTGCAGATGTGTCCTCGCTTTTTGCCAGCTTTCTTTTCTCCAACGCGATCTGAATAAAAATAAGAAGCAACAAACCACTTAACAAGATCAAAAAGCCGCCAAGCTGAGGAATAAAATATTTCAGGCTTCCCCCTTTAAATCCTAGTCCTCTCAAAAACTTGAAATGCCAGGTCAATGGGAGAATATTACTAACATATTGCAGCGATGTAGGCAGCATAGCTACTGGCAATTGAGCACCGCTGAGCAAGAACGAAGGCATTAAAATCAGTATGAGACGCGAAGAGGCTTTTCCCGGATTCGCTGCACTCCACCCCAAAGCCATCGCAAACAAGCTCAGACTAATCGTGTACAGTAGAAACGGAATACTGATCTGCCATACATTCGCTTCAAACCGAAGTCCGCCAATCTGCTTGAGCAAACCAATGGACAAGTAAAAGGACACACATGCTACTAACGCATATGGTAGCACCCTTAGAATCAAACCAGATGAATGCTGTAGCTCTTCTTTTAATCTGCCTTGCTCCCGTAAACGCGGGACAATGGTCAGTGCAGCAGAACCAATCAGTGAAATCATGACCGTATTGATGAACCCCATAACCGAAGTCATTAAAGTAGCATTGGTGGGATTATACAGCAGACGCTGCTGGAGTAGCATGTTGGAAGTAAGACCTGTTACCTGGCTGTCACTCATCCCCATGCCCTTCAAACCACCACCAGCCAGTGTTGCATTCTCCGTGGCAATGATCTCTGTGACCGCCGAACGCAGATTCCCTGTGGCCTGACCTACTGTGTTATCTACATAAAAGCCGATGTTGCTCTGAACTCCTTTAATCCTGTTTTCCTCTAGCCCTGCCGGAAGATAAATCACTGCAAGAAACCTCTCATTATATAGAAGTAAATTCGGATCGGTTTCATTCTCTTGCACATAGCGTACGTCAATATACTGGGATGCATCCAATTTATTAATAAGCTGTCGGCTATAATTGCTATGATCTAAATCAACTACAGCGACAGAGGCGTCATTCAGCTGATTATTTTTAAATACAAATCCAAAGGCTACCGCTACGACAATTGGGACGAGCAGCATGACGAATACCATCTTGCCGCTGATCAGTAGCTTCCATTCTTCTATAAACGCCTTCATTTCGTCACAACCTCTACCGTCATTCCAGGTAATAATTCAGTTGTTCGAGGGACATCAACCCGTACTTGGAAGGAGCTGATATCTGATAAACCTTTATCCCGACTCATTCTCATGTTGGTATACTGCGGAGCAGAGGTAATATATCTCACCTTGCCCTGGATATCTTTGTCTAAAGCAACGACGTGCGAAGTCACTTTTCCCCCTGCTTTAAACTGCGAGATAGAATCCTCATCCACATAAATATCGTAGTATAGCTGGTTGTTTTCAATAACGACGCCAGTTGCCCCCGTAGCAACGATTTCTCCCATCTTGGGTACAATACGGGATACTTTACCGTCTGTAGATGCCTTCAGCACCATACGTCCGCGCTGCAATTCCAAGGTTTTGAGTTGAACAATTAATGCCTGCTTTTGTTGAGCCAGAAGATCTACATTGTATTCACTATTCTTAACATCTTTTCGCGTTTGCGAGGTTTGGTTCAGGGCTTCCTTGGCCTTTTCTGTTTTGATACGAGCCTGCTGACGCTCCTCAGCAGTTGCGCCAGCTTCCATTTTATCCAAAGCGGTTTGCTGCTGAGCGATCCCATTTTTAGTAATGTCCGATTGTTTGCTAGCCGCTGTAATCTGATTATTGGCAATTTCAACCTGATCTTTAGCTGTATCTAACGCGATTTGAGCATTATCCAGTTGGTTTTTGGCGTTATCCAGCTCAGCTTTAGTTCCGGCACCAGCATTGTACAACGTTTGGACACGGTTGTAATTCACTTTGGCCAAGTCCAGAGCCTCTTGCCTGGATGCTACTGTTTTTTGTGCGATCTCCGCATTTGTTTTGGCTGTCTCCACCCCTGTCAAAGCTGCATCCAGTGATTGCTGTGCTGCTTCAATCGCCAGTCTTTGTCTTTGAATGTCCTCTGCACGTGTACCTTGGTTTAACAAGGATTCTCCTGCTTGCGCAGCCTGAATATCCAGTTCCCCCTGCTTTTCTGAAGCCGTAATCTTGTCTGACTGATTTTGCAGCCCGTCTTTAGCCTGCTTTATTTTTACATCAGCCTGCGCGATATCTGTTTTTAATTTCTCAATCTGCAGGTTCAGGTCCACAGGATCCAGGGTCATGAGCACATCCCCTTTTTTCACCTGTTGTTCCTCCTTCACCTCAATGGTATTCACTCTTCCCCCTACGCCCTGAAAAGCGACATTTACGGTATCTGCGGCAAGCAGTGTGTTTTTTTGTTGGGCTGCCACACTCACAGCGTCCTTGCCGCTCATTGCCATCAGCGTACCCCCAGTACCTAATGCGACAACAAGTAGAATGTACACGATGATCTTTTTATTCATTGCAACAAACTCTCCTTCATGATGATTTAGCCAATAATCGCTGAGAAATGATAGTTTAAAAAAACTAATAAGCAATCTGATAGTACGACGTCTAACTATTGCTGCTGGGAGAGTTAATTATTCCTTTATCCGTTCAAGACCTGAGGAAAGCTTCTGTAATAACGTAGTAAAATAAATATGATCTTCCTGCGTAAATTCACTCATTAAATCAGCAAATAGCAGAGTAAACTTCGGAATTTTTTCCGTCATTAACTGTTTTCCTTCATCAGTCAAGGAGATCGCGGTCATACGTCGATCCGTCAGCGTACTTCGCCGGACCAGACCGTCCCGTTCCAGCTTATCAATTACACTCGTTATCGTTGATCGTGTAACCCCGGAATACTCAGCCAACTCTGACGGAGTCAACGAACGGTCATACAAAAACAAATAAATTAAAATTTTCAGGTTTCCGACAGATAATCCGTATTCGCACAACAGGGAGGATACACCATTGTAAATCTCATGAGATGTCTGCATAAAAAGGACGAGCGTGCTCAAGGATTGAGGGTCCAGATTGGGAAATTTGTCAGACAACATTTTTACTTTATTAGGGTCATGCTTGAAATTAAATTCAGAATCCAATGTTAAGGACCTCCTATGTATTTCGCAACCATACTATAAGACGCCGTATAGTTATAAGTCAATACTTTTTTTCTATTGATCTAGACTAAAAAGGTCTCCAAGCTCCTGTACAGAAGCCATGGAAACCTTTCTGCCTTAGAAAAACCGTCCCTTTCTCAGTACCAGCGGAATCCCGCCAATGATGAAGAGATAGCGGAGATCAACGATTTTTTTCAACTGTGCTGCGACCCACCCTTTTATTTTGCGTTTGCCTACCACCGCAACAGCCTCACCTTTTCCAAGCGAGGCAACCGTCCCTTTGTTGGAAAATACGAATTTGTGCAGCTCTTTTTTGCGGAGCGTAGCCGCCAGATTTTTGGCACAAACAACTCCTTGCTGCATCGCAATTTGGGCGGTCGGTGGGTAAGGACGTCCTTCAGGATTCAACATCAAGGAGCTGTCCCCGATAATGAAAATGTCATCATGACCCGGAGCACGTAGAAAATCGTCGATTTTCACCCTGCCACGCATCACTTCGAATCCAGCCTTTTCAATCAATCCGTTTCCACGGATACCTCCCGTCCAGACCACCGTGCAGGCTTCGATTTTTTCATCCTCACCGACAATTACACCGTCCTGCAGGCATTCCTTGATCGGTATGCCGATGCGGAAGGTAACCCCCTTGCGCTTAAGGACATCCATTGCATACTCTACCAGCTCAGGATCGAACCCGGGCAATGCTGTAGGAGCCGCCTCGACGTTAATAATTTGAATCCGGTTAAAATCGATATCATAAGCTTTAGCCAGCTGTGGCAGGCGATCTGCCAGTTCAGCAATGAACTCGATGCCACTGAACCCGGCACCACCTACAACAAAGTTTAGCCGGCTAGGATTACCATCATTTTTGTACAAAGCCAACTGGTATTCAATATGCTCGCGAATCAAGCGAACGGAATTAATGCTTCGGATCGTAAGCGCGAACTTATCCATCCCTGGAATGCCGAATGTTTCCGGCTCCCCGCCTAGTCCAATCACCAAATAATCGTAGGATAACGAACCATCCTCCAGCACGATTTTTTTCTCGCCTGGTATAATTTCTTTAACCGTGCCTTTGACTAAATCCACTTTGAACTCATCAATCAGCTGCGCTATCGGAATCCGCGAATGCTCAATCGTATCCGTACCTGCCGCAGGCATATGGAGATGTGTCGTAATGTAGTGATAATCATGACGATTAATCAGTGTGACGTTCGCCTCATTGTGCTTGAGCTCTTTTTGCAATTGCTGAGCCGTCAATATACCGCCATATCCTGCTCCAACAATCACAATTTTAGGAATATTGCTCATGTGCCTACCCCTTCCGGTAATAATCATTTAATATTCACGGCTTTTCTCTTGAAACGGTATTTTCTACACACGGAAGTGTTCACTAAATGTTAATTGCTTTACCTTTGCAAGTGGAATCCGGGAGTTTATAATAAGAAGCAGTGAATCATGCATCCGATGGCTGCTTAAACCTCTATATGGCTGATTCAATATCCATAATTCATTACAATAATCCCTTTCGGAGGTGTTTTTAGAGTGACAGTTCAATCCACAGGTACGGAGCTCCGCGACCTGATCATTATTGGCGGCGGACCAGCCGGTATTTTCACCGCTTTTTACGGGGGGATGCGTCAGGCATCCGTCACCTTAATTGAAAGTATGCCCCAACTTGGCGGCCAGCTTGCAGCCCTTTATCCTGAAAAATATATTTATGACGTTGCCGGCTTTCCTAAAGTGACCGCACAGGAACTGGTTAACAATCTGGTCCAGCAAATGAATCACTTTAATCCAGAGGTACGGCTGGAAGAAAAAGTCGTTTCGTTGGAGAAAAAGGGTGAACGCCACTTTATTATAAAAACAGACAAAGGCGGCGAGTATCATGGTAAAGCGGTTATCATTACCGCCGGTGTAGGCGCTTTTGAGCCACGCAGACTGGAACTGCCGGATGCGAATCGTTTTGAAAAAACGAATTTGCACTACTTTGTCAGCGACCTGAGCAAATTTGCCGGCCGAAAAGTGCTGATTAGCGGTGGCGGCGATTCTGCGGTTGACTGGGCGCTCATGCTGGAACCAATTGCGGAACAGGTTACATTGATTCACCGCCGCGACAAATTCCGTGCGCATGAACACAGTGTAGAAAACCTCCTCGCTTCCAAAGTAAATGTCATTACACCAACCGAAATTACAGAACTGCATGGAGACGATGCCATTACCAGGGTAACGATCGCGCATGTCAAAACCAAAGAAACGCAGGAAATTGAAGTAGACGATGTCATCGTTAACTTTGGTTTTGTGTCCACGCTTGGCCCGATTGCCGAGTGGGGCATCGAGATCGAAAATAACTCCATTGTGGTCGATTCCCGTCAGGAAACCAATATTCCCGGCATTTTCGCCGCAGGGGATATTACGACCTACCCAGGCAAGCTCAAGCTGATCGCTGTCGGCTTTGGTGAAGCACCTACAGCAGTCAATAACGCCAAGGTGTACGTAGATCCAGACGCCAAGCTGTCCCCAGGTCACAGCAGTAACATGAAATTATAGTTTATTATAGACTATGACAAAAAAGGGTATTTTACTCCAAATTTGAATCTTTGGAGTAAAGTACCCTTTTTTACGGTGTGCCTGTTCGTTACAATGATTGTCTGTAAAGTCATTCGAACCCTAAATGGCTTTACAATCGCAGTACGAGAGCTTGTCCGGTCTAATGAAGGACTACGGCTGTATTCATCTCTAGCTTTCTTTTGTGAATTTCAGCCAGCAACAGTGCAATGAAGTCACATTCAAGTTTAAGCTCGATTGCCATCTGATAGGAATCCAAAAGCATTTCATCCGTCAGCATAGCCATCCTCGACACAACCTTTCCTTTTATTTCAAAATCTATTCTATCAAAATACTAAAAACGGAACAAGCGTTCTGTTATCCACAGTCATTTGTGGAAATCCTGTGTATAAATTGTTGGTAAGTGTCGTTAACCCATGTATGTGACAGGGGATAATGTGGACAATATTTATACACAGGATTTTGACGTTAAAATACAAAAAAAATATTTTTATAATTTAGACAAATTTATTATATTTTTGTTTACTAATAAGGTTTATATTAGGAATTCAATTAAAAAATTAGCGTTTTATTGAGGTCTTGTATTTACCTCCAGAATCCATATCCGTCCATTTGGATCAAGCCCGTAATCAAAACCTAATTGCCCGATCCCCGGAAACCTTTTTTCCAGTACCGGAATACAGCGTAGGGTGAGATTCACGATTTCCCGCCGTTTTCGCGCAGCCAACTGCCGGGGATATATCATCCGAAGTGCCGTTGCTGCCTTTAATAGCTTTCCGCCTTTGCACAAATTCGTAATGACCAGTCCGGGGCGGGCATGACGTGCGACCACTGCGCGAAAAGCCCACTTTTGCCCTGCTTTTACCACTTTGACCCGATAGTCGACAGGTCTGCCTTGAATGCTTGCCAATGGAATGCCTTGCTGAATGAGATACGGACGCTGAAGCCGGAGGTTGCTGATTCCAGCCGCAAGTGCTCTAAAATGTCTGTACCGATACGTCTTCTCCATGCGTGTGCAGGTGTATTCCCTACGCTCCTTTGCTACACGCATGACCCCGTTTCCTCCGCCTCCCTTCACGGGCTTTATGAATACAAAAGCATGCCGCCGCAGCATCATGCGTAGTTCTTCTTCGCTATACAAACACGTTTCGGGTACATAAACGGCGGTATGTGGATGCTTGAGCAGCGCCTTCGTCTTTAACCACTTGCTTGCAAGTTGTCTCATCAATTCTCTCTCCTTTCGCCGCCAGTTATACCTTATACATACTCAAAAGAGGACGATATTCTTGGATGGATTCCCCGAGGCACATATCCATTTCGACAAGATGGCTGCAAACGGTAGCACACACCGGGTATCACTGGTACAATGACAATAATCTGACTTATATTTGCACGGAGTAACGAATTTTACCGGCAAATTGCTTTTTTTCAACAAGGAGGTCGACTCATGAACAGCAAAATTGGCATTATGGACATTGGCTCCAACTCCATACGTCTTGTGATCTATGAAATGACAGAGACCGGCGCCTACCGCATTGTCCAGGAATGCAAAGAAGCTGCCCGACTGAGTGAAAAGGTCGGCGCCAACGGTCGTATGGAACGGGATGCGATCCGAAGCATCGCTCCATTACTGCGTCAATTTATGACTGTATGCCGTATGCACGAGGTTGCTCGTTTGCGTGCAGCAGCGACAGCGGCGATCCGCAATGCAGCGAATCCGGACGAAATTGTTCAATGGATTGCGGAGGAAACAGGTTTAACGCTGGAAATATTGAGCGGTGAACAGGAGGGGTATGCCGGGTTTCTGGGTGTGGTCAATACAATGGATGTTAGCGACGGCATCATTATTGACATCGGGGGCGGCAGTACCGAAATTACACTGTTTCGTGAGCGGAAGCGGCTACATACGGTTTCATTTCCCTTTGGCGCGGTCAATATGAATTGGCGCTTTGGACGGGAGGTCAAGAATGGCGAATGGTCCCTTCAGCAGATTGAGGAAATGGAAACCTTTGTCCGTTCTTCACTGCAAAACCATGACTGGATATTTTCCAATCCAGGCCTGCCTTTTATCGGTCTGGGCGGCACCCTGCGTACCTTGGCTAAAATCAATCAAAAACGGCTGGATTACTCACTGCCCGTCACACATCATTACGAAATGGCGATAGAAGATGTCGATTATTTCTATACAACTTTGCCTTACCTTTCCTATGAAAAACGTAAAAAAACAGCCGGCTTGTCCAAAGACAGAGCCGACATCATTGTTCCGGGACTCATTATATTGAAAACGATATTCGAGGCCGCTCAAGGCATCGCGTATTTGGTCAGTGGAGCGGGACTGCGGGACGGTCTGTTTCACGAACTGGTCCATTCCGCACAGCCTGTGGCCGCTAACCCACTCGTCACATCTATTCGCAATATCCTTTCGTTTGGCGTCCCGGTTAGCGAAGCACACGTCAAGCGGGTTCACGGTTACGCTGTACAGCTATATGATGCATTGGCCAAAACATCCACAGCGATGGACAAACGCCTGCTCTTGACAGCAGCAACTCTTTACAAAACGGGAGCTGTCCTGAATTATTATCATTTCCGGCAGCACTCCGTATTCTGGATCTTGCACGCAGGCATAGGTGGTTTATCCCACCGTGAAACGGTATTGTCCGCGCTTATTGCTGATTACCATCCAAAAAACCGGACATCTCGCCTGCTGCGTATCCATGCTGACATTTTGGAACCTTCCGACGAAGAGCGCGTGCATAAGCTAGGCTCCCTGCTCCAGCTCGCCATCGGCATGGATCGGAGTGAATCCGGGATGATCACCAGCATCCATCCCACCAATGGTGACGATGCACTGCACATTCGTCTGGAAAGTGAAAGTGAACCGATTCTGGAACAACGGGAACTGGTAGCTGCCGCAAAAGATTTTCAAAAAGCCTGGAATCTTACGTTGTCGTGGTCCATTCTTCCTTCTTCCAATTTTTAACCTTCATCGCTTCGAACTGGCTCCTGATCGGGGCCTCTTTGTCGTTTCTGGTTACAAACTGATAGCTGCCATTAGGCAAAAGCTGACGCGCCTTCACATTGTCGGACAAGGATAAATGCAAAATGTCGGCCAGCATCCCTTTGATGCGGTCATCATAAATCGGGCACATCAGCTCAATCCGGCGGGACAAATTGCGGGTCATCCAATCCGCGCTGGACAGGAATAGCTCCGAGTTGCCTGCATTTTCGAAATAGAACAGTCTGGAATGCTCCAGAAAACGATCAACAATGCTGATCACCCGGATGTTCTCGCTGAAATCCTGTACACCGGGGCGCAAGCAGCAAACTCCTCTAACAATTAAATCAATCTTCACCCCTGCCTGAGAAGCGGCATATAGCTCATCAATCATTTCCTGATTGGATAAAGAATTGATTTTGGCAATGATACGCGCTGGCTTGCCTGTGCGGGCGTGCTCCGCTTCCCTGCGAATCAGCTCGAACAGCTTGTTTTTCATCCCCGTCGGGGCTACCGTAAAGGCTTGCAGGGTCTTAAGCGCAGAGAAGCCCGTAATTTCATTAAACAGCTCGGAGGCATCCTCACCCACCACCGGGTCTGATGTAAATAACCCGATATCCGTATATACACGTGCTGTGCTTTCATTGTAATTGCCAGTTCCCACATGCACGTATCGTTTGAGTACATTCCGCTCGTGGCGTACTACGAGAATGATTTTGGCATGTGTCTTCAAGCCGACCAGTCCATACACCACATGGCAGCCCGCCTTTTCAAGCGTGCGCGCCCAGGCAATATTGCGTTCCTCGTCAAAACGGGCTTTCAGCTCCACGACCACCGTCACCTGCTTGCCAGATTCGGCCGCACGCGCCAATGCCGGAATCAGCCTGGACTCCCCATTAACACGGTACAGGGTCATTTTGATGGCCATCACATCCGGGTCCTCTGACGCTTCAATGATAAAATCCGTCACCGCATCGAACGATTCATACGGATGATATACCAGCACATCCCGTTTGCGCAGTACGTTGAAAATATCCTCTTGCGGAGGCAGCTCTTCCGGGTATACCGGTTTGATCGCCGGAAATTTCAGATGTGAATACCCCTCCAGATGATCGGCAAAGGAAGACAAAAACGTCAAATCCAGCGGCCCGTCCATCTCAAACACATGGTCGTACAGCTTAAATTCACGCTGGAGCTCCATGAGGGCAAAGGAATGAATTCCTTTTTCCACTTCAAGCCTTACCGGCGCGCCTCGTCTTCTTCGACGCAGCTCTTTTTCAATCTCTTCGAGCAAATCTTCGATCTCTTCTTCATTAATGGATAGATCGGCGTTGCGGGTCACGCGAAAGGCATGAACCGACTCCGGAATATACCCGCTGAAGAGCGTCTGTATATGATGCTTGATCAGTTCTTCAATTAAAATAAACGATTTTTTCTTGCTGTTGGAACGCAGCGGCACTGTTACAATACGTGGAATATTGGAAGGCACCTGTACAATGGCAAAAAGCGGTTTATCCTCCTCCGTATCCCCCGGACGTCTCAAGACGACCGCTAAATATACATATTTATTGTGAACCAATGGAAACGGACGGCTTTGATCAACCGCCATCGGTGTAAGCACCGGAAATATAATTTCATGAAAATACGCATCCAGCGACTTGCGCTGTGTCGTATTCAAGTCTTCATATTCAAGCAATAAAAGCCCTTTTTTCGTTAAAAGGCGAGAAATCTCACGATAAGTCCGATATTGTTCGGATACCATCGAGTCAGTGCGCTTGATCAAGCGTTTGTACAAACCGGAGGGGGTATATCCGGTAAAATCCTTTTGCATAAAACCAGCCTTAATCTTCTCTCTCGTCTCTGCCACCCGAACAGCCATAAACTCATCCAAATTGCTGGACACAATCGCCAAAAATTTGGCTCTCTCCAGCAACGGTGTATCTGCATCCTGAGCTTCCTGAAGCACACGGCGATTAAATTCAATCCAGCTTAAATCCCGATTAAAATAACGCTCCGACCCGGCTTTATCCTTTTTCTGACTCTCTATCAACATATGGCCTCCATCAATTCATGCAGTATAGTTAACCTTCATTGTACTATTAGATGAAACGCGCTAGCATCACAGCAGTGTAAACGCAATGTAAAATGTGTGTAAACACAACCGGATGTTGAAAAGGTCAATCGGAGGCTTTACAAAAATAGCATTACAGGGTACAGTGTTTACGTCTGTTTCATAGAGTAGAATTGACGCTGATTTCCACATGGCATCATATAGGGAGGATATTCGTTATGGAATCCAAGAAATCACCGCGCATACTGCAAAAAAATATCGAATTCTTCACCGCAGCGCTGTCTCAGCACCTCGTCTCAGTCTGGCAAGAGGACCCGACAGGTGTATACTGTGAGATTGGCTGTGGATATATCGAGTTGTTCAGCAGCGAGGTCATTCGAGTACGCAATCAGGATGGGACCCCAAGCCATTATGACCGCAATATTACGATGTTTCAGTTGATCGCGAAGGATCAGCCGATATAATGATTATATGCTATCCGCGCGCTGTTCTTCTAGATTAGAATTGTTCCATTTTTAAAACCAACGCGATTTACAGAATACTTGTGATTGTCCAAGTATCGCATATTGAAGCTTTACTTAAAAAGCGCCATAGAGCGCTTTTTTTGTCGATTTTTTTGAACATCGTTACAAAAAGCAGTATGATAAGGGAGCATATTAGCGAATTTAAAGGGGAATCAACCGATGGAGCACATAACATCAGATGGACGCATCCTGATCATGACCGCGGTTGAAAGCGAACGGGAAGCCGTGCTGCGCGGCCTGAAAGGCGATACCCGCTTTGCGGTTGAGCTGGCTGGCGTAGGCGCTCCGTCCGCAGCGGCTTCAACCGCGCTAATGCTGGCTGCTGGCGACGTTCGCCTGGTCATCAGCGCCGGGATTGGCGGCGGCTTTGCCGAGGCCGCCGGGCTGGAGAGCGTCGTCGTTGCGGACGCGATCATCGCCGCCGACCTGGGGTCCGAGACGGCAGACGGCTTTAGCAGCGTGGACGAGCTGGGCTTTGGCTGCAGCCGAATCACGGTTAACACTGCCATCAGCCAGCGAATCGTACAGGCATTGCGCGCCGCTGGACAAACGGCTGTAGCAGGTCCGATCCTGACCGTTACAACAGCCACAGGCACGTCGGCAACTGCGGAGCAGCTGGCCAAGCGGGTGCCTGGAGCGGCTGCCGAAGCCATGGAAGGCTATGGCGTAGCCGTGGCAGCGAACAAGCTGGGGCTGCCTGTGATGGAAATCCGCACGATTTCCAATGCTGTCGGCCCGCGTGATCGTGCGGCCTGGCGGATCAAAGAGGCTTTGCAGGCACTCGAAGCCGCATTTTCTACAATAACGGAGGTTATATAGATGCAAATTGCTTTTTCGCCTTGTCCTAATGACACTTTTGTCTTTCATGCCCTGGCGCACGGATTGATTCCAGGCGCACCCCCACTAGACATTACCTATGCCGATATCGACATCACCAACAACCTTGCGGTTACGCTAGATGGCCTGGATATGATGAAAATATCGTATGCCGCCCTCCCTTGGGTGCTGGATGAATATGCTCTTCTGCCTTGTGGCGGCGCACTGGGCCGGGGTTGTGGACCGCTCGTGCTAACCAAGGAAGACTCTACAGCGGAAGACCCGGAAGCCTTGTCCGGCAAGCGTGTAGCCGTACCAAGTGAACGCTCTACCGCCTACCTGCTGTTCCGCCTGTGGGCAGCCAAGCACGTCCCGGGGGGTGTTGGCGAAATTGTTGTGATGCCGTTTGACCAGATCATGCCTGCGGTTCGCGACGGACATATGGATGCCGGACTGGTGATTCATGAGGCACGATTTACATATCCGTCCTACGGACTCAGCAAGCAAGTCGATCTGGGCAACTGGTGGGAGGAAGATACAGGGCTCCCGATCCCGCTCGGAGCGATTATTGCCCGTCGCCACCTGGATCTGGATGCGATCACAGACTGGGTACGCGCCTCTGTTGAGTACGCATGGAAGCATCCTGAGGCTTCCCGCGAGTATGTATTGTCTCATGCACAGGAGCTTTCACTCGCAGTCGCCCAGTCGCATATCGATCTGTACGTGAACGATTTTACCGCCAATCTGGGCGACAGTGGTTATGCTGCCATCGAAGCCTTGCTTGGACGTGCCGCACAGGAAGGACTGGTGCCTTCGTTTGACTTGGCCAAGCTGCGCCTTGCGTCCAAAACACGCTAATCGTGACAAACGTCCCGTATGATCTTGCGTGCGCGGTATGAACCAACCTCTAGAAATCAACAAAACCTCCCTAGCGAGCACATGACTATCCATGCGCCCGGTTCGGGAGGTTTTACCTTTTCTTCGTATTTCGTATAACGAACTCTCATGATAGACTCCGCCTATATGCTGTATTTAGTCCTCTTCTCGCTCCACGACCTCGGTCTTAAATACATTATCCAGCTTGGTCCCCAATCTTTTCACCAGTGGCACCTTGATATCCCGGCTCAGTTCCTTGAAAAAAGCATCCATGTCACAATTAATTCGACCCAATACAACCTTGACGGTACCCTCTGCCAGAATCTGCTCATTCAGTTCTTCCGGTACCGTAACCGAAATATCATACTTTTTACTTAACGTCTTGATGTAACGGGTAAAGATTTCAATCAGCTCTTCATTGTTAAAGTTCTCAACAGCTACCTGCCCTTTGTTCGTAAACTTTAAATTCACTCTCACGTCAGCATATCCCCTTTTCCTTTTGACCATTTATTTTGGATAAACGTTGAACCTTATAACGGCCCTTCAAACGAAAGGGTCTTACCGGTCATTTAGACTCTTGTCCTTTGATACATTAAGTATAACACATTAAGTCCGTTTTCATTTCCCATCTTATCGTTTTGTGATAAAAAATGATACATTTCGCACATTTTCAGCATATATTCTCTCTTTTCATTCCAGCCATTGGAAGTAATAGGTCGTGGGATTGAGAGAGGTGCTAAGCAAAGAAGCCGATCTGGAAGCGCACCATTCAGAGGATCAAACAAACAATAGAATAAGCGTGCTTATGTTATGTGACAGACGGTTTTCCACCCCAAACATTTTCGGGGTCTATGATTAATCAGGTGGAGAGCTTTCCACAAGGCTTCATCTGTAATTTGGGCCAAATCTGTACCTTTCGGGAAGAACTCTCGCAGCAAGCCATTCGCGTTTTCATTAGAGCCCCGTTGCCAGGAGGAATACGGATCAGCAAAATAGATTTGTACATCATGAGTAGCTTCCAAATTGGCATAGCAGGCAAACTCTTTGCCACGGTCACCGGTTGCCGTTTGGAATGAGCAGTAGAGTACTGGGAAGAAGCTGCACCAAACGCAATCTCCATGGACAACGCCGTGCGATCCGGCATCTGAATGGCGGTGTACTGACGGGTTTTGCGTTCCACAAATGTGGCCACGCAGCCCTTGCTTTTTCCACGGCCTGAGACGACGGTATCCAGTTCCCTATGGCCAGACGTTTCCCGAGAGCGTCAATGCATATCCCCACTAGTACCAATTGTCGTATATAATCGTACCTATCTCTTTGTAGTCAGGATTTGCGACAAGTTCACCATTTTTTATTTGCAGAATCCCATTTTTAAGTTGCTCATTTACAGAGTCAACCGCTTTAGTGTAGTTATCAAAAATTTTCTTGCTTACAACCTCTTTTGCGGCAGGATCAAGCTTGTACCGATCCCCATCCAGTTTTATGAATTTTTCAATATCTGTGATAGCGTTAAAGTTCAGATTCCATATCCTCATCTGTTATTATCATACAATCCTCATTTCCAAGCACCCTATGAATCAATTATCAAATCTATCAGCTACACCATTACTCTATTCAAACAATAGGCTCCACGCACCAACAGGTTTTGACCCTCATGTGAGACCTTCAAAATATTCTACTTCAAAATTGGGAATTGATAGGAATGACTTTATATTCTTTTTAAGGGCAAAACGCTAAACCATAAACTCTCTTAAGTAAAAAAATGTTGTTTTTTAATATGTTCTCGCTATAACAGATACCTGATGTCTACTTAGTGAGGTGAGCATTCTTGAAAGAATCGACGCTAAAAATGTTTTGAATTTCGACATACGTTCTCATATATATCCAAAATTTATTGGTATATTCCATTGAAAATATTGACAATTACACAATTTCAATGTATTGTATAGAAAATAAATACATTTTTTCTTGAATCATTTATCATTTGGAATCATTTTCCGGGAAGCCGCTGCTGCTTATTTATTCTCATCTAAGAATGGACAGGCCTTTTTGGAATGGATTCATAATAATTTTTCGAAAGGAGGAACCCCTAAAGCCGCTTGATGATGACGTCTCATTTTTGAAAGCGTTATCAAAGCTAGATTAGAAACCCCTGCAAGACCTATTAAAAAATGTAAGGAGGAGTAAAAACATGACAATCCGGACTTTTGTGAATTATCGTAAGTTATCTATGAAATGGTTTATTTTCTCGATAGGAGCTCTGTTCCTAATGCTGGCGGGTTCGTTTGTTTTTGCGGAAAATGCTTCCGCTCATGGGTATTTGACGGACAGCCGCGCTCATCTATGTTCCACGGGCCAAAACACCAATTGCGGGCCAGTGAGATGGGAGCCTTTTAGTGTGGAAGGGCGAGGGGATTTCCCTGAATTCGGCGTTCCTGACGGCAAGATCGCCAGCGGCGCGAAATTTTTAGAACTCGACGAGCAAACAGCCGATCGCTGGACCAAGGTAGATATGGTAGGCGGGGAGCATACGTTTCATTGGAAACTTACAGCTAATCACAGCACGAATACATGGGATTACTATATTACGAAAAAAGGCTGGGACCCCAATTCCCCGTTAAAACGAGAGGATCTTGAGTTATTTTGCCGTTATATAGATGACGGTGCGATTCCGCCAATCGACACTTATAACGATTGCTTTGTTCCGAATGACCGGGAAGGATATCACGTTATCGTTGGCGTTTGGGATATCGCGGATACAGAGAATGCCTTCTACCAAGCGATGGATGTTAATCTCAGCATCAATCCATCGGCACCGACCACGCCCGACAAGGGTTTCCCGGGAGATCCCAACCGTTTCGGAAAGTACCTCGTCTGGAATACCGTCAGGATCTACACCGAAGGTGAAATCGTTCTACACAATGGGCAATTGTGGAAAGCTCTGTGGTGGACCCGTGGACAGGAACCGGGAACGACAGGACAGTGGGGTCCGTGGAAGTTGATCGGCGACGTGCCACCAGATGAGGAAGACAGCGCGTAAGGGTGGAATTTTTTTTCAAAAACGAAGAGGCAGTTGTCGAGTCAAGTTTAAACTTTCAGACATACCCCAAAGAGCCAGAGAGGAAAATTCTCTCTGGCTCTTTGTTCGTATGCCCGGCGTGGGCGTCATCTACACGGTGGCCTGTTCAGACAAGCACGCCTTATTCCGCCCGTTGAAGGTGATTACTAGCAATCCAATAAGCAGCTGTTCGTTCTGCAATTTTTACAAAATAAAATCCTTTTGAAGCTATGTTTGGTATCACACATAGCTTCAAAAGGGTTGGACTACAAGCAGCCTAAAAATATTATTAGCAAGGCTCTTCGCTCGGCTTACCAGCATCGTCACGCGTACGGAAGCTTGAACCACAGCCGCATGTAGCTACGGCATTCGGATTATGAATCGTAAAGCCGCCTGACATTCCGGACTCTTCAAAGTCGATTTCCAGACCGTCCAGATAGCGGATGCTTTCTTTCTCCACTACGACTTTCATATCCTGTACGTTCATATATATATCCTGATCTGTCTCATTGTCGTCAAAGCCCATGGCATACGAGAATCCGGTGCAACCGCCCGGCGTAACACCCAGTCGCAAAAACATATTTGGTGTTTCCTGCTGCTCCAGCATTTCCTTCAAACGCTCAGCAGCGGAATCGGTGATGTTAATCATGGCTTCATCCTCCTTTTTCACTTCATACTCCCCTTCAGTATACTCCACTATTGGCAGGTGCTCAAGTCATGGAATGTCCATGCCTTACGGCTTAAAAGACCTGAATTTTACACTCATTTGTATTGATCACCTGTGTGGTGAGGTTTATAATAGATAAAGAGTGTGTAAAAGAAACTGTCGGAAAATTGTCAATTAAATGGCTTTGTTTTGAGACATTCGTCATTGTTGTAGCTTGGCATTGTAATTTTTTTCACATATTCTTGCATCCGCGCTGCCGGGTTCGCACCGACGGAACGGGACATCCTGTGTGCATCAAGCGCTTGGGCCGTAGATCACAGCGGACAGCCTCGCACAGAGCAACTTGGAGGAGGAATGGGCATGTCCACATTAGTTACACCTTTTACAGACCGCAAAATGGCGGAAATTGTAGAAAAGGTACAGAACGGTATTCGTTTGAGCCTTGAAGACGGTATATATTTGTATGAAACTGACGATATCCTCACACTGGGTCAGTTGGCTAACGAAGCTAATTTACGCAAAAATGGAAAAAAGGTTTATTTTATCGAAAATATGAGCCTGTACTTTACCAATGTATGTGAAGCTCGCTGCGCTTTCTGTAATTTCCGTAAGGATCAAGGGGAAGAAGGCTCTTATACGTTGTCAGGACAGGAAATGATTGATTACATTGAACAACATATCCATCCTGGTGTAAGAGAATTCCATATCGTTGGCGGTCATAATAATCACGTGCCTTTCCAATACTATGTAGACTCATTGAAGGCGCTGAATGAAAAGTATCCCAATGTTACACTGAAAGCTTATACTGCAGCAGAAATTGACTTTTTTACACGCATTAGCGGCTTGAGCATCAAAGAAGTGCTTCAGGAGCTGCAAAAGGCCGGACTGCGAACTCTGACAGGCGGTGGCGCAGAAATTTTGTCCGACGAATATCGCAAGAAAATGCATGTTTCCAAGGCCAATGTGGATCGCTACCTTGAAGTACATCGTACGGCTCACAATCTCGGCATGAGAACTCATACGACCATGCTATACGGTTCAGTCGAATCGTACCAGGATCGCATTGAACATATGCTGCAAATTCGTGAATTGCAGGACGAAACAAACGGGTTCATGGTATTCATTCCATTGTCCATGCAGCCCAAGAGCAAAAACGCCAGCATCATGCGCCGCAATTCCGCTTACGAGGATCTCAAAACCATTGCGATCAGCCGTCTGATGCTGGACAATATCAAACATGTCAAAGCATACTTCATTAATATCGGTCCGCAATTAACACAGGTCGCTCTCACGTTTGGCGCATCTGACGTTCACGGCACGATTGTGCGCGAGCAGATCAGTCATGCTGCAGGCGCATTGACCCCGGCCGGATTGACCCGCAAAGAGCTGATCTGGCTGGTCAAAGGTGCAGGACGCATTCCCGTTGAACGGGACACCTTCTATAACGAAATCGAAGTTTTTGACTAAACGTAATTCAGATTTCCCGCGTGCATTTTATCCCCATTACTCACACCAAGCAGTTTCAGGCTGCCCCGGAATACTCCGGTCTGTCTGCCATAGGCAGGCCGGACACCGGGTACTATTATAACAATAAACTTGTGTCTGATCGGAGCATCAAATTCGCATGTCGCCGGAAAAGACGTTCATTGAACCTTTAAATAACACATCTTTATACGGCGAGTAGACGAAAGGATTTCCCGATAAGGCAGCAGACCATTTGCCGGGGACACGGCAGCGAAAGGACGGCGAATTTTGATGAAAAACTTCGTTATTCTGGGGGGCGGCTACGGAGGCCTTACCATTGCCAAAGAATTACTGAATAAATACATTCCCGACGATGTTCAAGTTATTTTAGTGGACCGGATGCCTTTTCAAGGATTAAAAACAGAATACTATGCCCTCGCAGCAGGAACAGTATCTGATTTTGATTTGCGGGTGCATTTTCCCGATGAACAGCGCCTGATTCGCAAATACGGAGAGGCCACTTCGCTGGATTTGGAGAACAAGATCGTCCATTTTCAAGATGGCGAACCTCTGCTCTATGATCAGCTTGTGATTGCCCTCGGCTGTACAGATCGTTTTCACAATACACCTGGAGCCGAAGAGTATAGCTGCACGATCCAGTCGTTTAACCATACCCGTCAAACGTATCTGCGCTTGAATGAAATCAAGCCTTATGGAGATGTACATATTGTAGGCGGTGGTCTGAGTGGGGTTGAAATTACAGCGGAGTTACGTGAAAGCCGTCCAGATTTAAATATTACTATTATGGATCGCGGCGAGCGAGTGCTGTCAGCATTCCCGCAGCGTTTGTCTGCCTATGTACATGCCTGGTTCAAGGAGCACCAGGTTCATGTACTGAATCATGCAGCGGTATCCCGTGTTGAACCGAACGCTATTTATAACCATGACGAGCAGATTGTTACAGATGCGGTTGTGTGGACAGCCGGGATTCAACCGGTAAAAATGGTGCAGGATCTAGCCGTCCCCAAAGACCCGCAGGGCCGTATCGTGCTCAATGAATATTATCAAATACCGGATCATCCCGAGGTGTACGTGGTTGGGGACTGTGCCAGTCTTCCATACTCGCCAAGCGCCCAGGCAGCAGAGGTACAAGGGGAACAGATCGCTCACATTGTACGCGACCTGTGGAAGGGCCAGACGCCTCACCCGCATCCTTTGAAGCTGCGCGGTACACTAGGCGCGCTCGGCAAGAAGGCGGGCTTTGGCTATGGCTTTATGGGCAGCACCTCGCTGCGTGGACGAGTACCACGTCTGCTTAAAAGCGGTGTGCTCTGGAAGTCCAAACGGCATTTTGGCTGATTGATTGGTTTACTAGTCAAAGAAGACCCGCTCCTGGGAGCAGGTCTTCTTCTTTGGTTATGTGGCTTATAGAAGTGGTTTGAAGCTCACCAGGGATCACTGCACCTTAATCCAGATCAAGCTGTTCCCATGCCTCGGCTTCCTTAATTTTGTTTATAATCACTTCATACAGCAGCTCTGCTGAATCTGCGGATACAATCTCGCCGTTGACCATCGCATAGGGTTCGGCATTACACTGACCGCAATTACTGAGACAGCCGTATTCGATTACATCATAATCCGGATTTTGCTCCAATCTGGACATCACTTCATCGGTGCCAAAATGCATATTACTGGTACAAAATTCAATGATGGGTCTTAACATTTTTTCACCTGCTTGGATGACGGGCATTTTAATTTGGCCCGCTTTGTAATATAATAAATAAGGTATAGGAAAGGAGTTGAATTCTAATGAGCGATACACAAAGCATTTCCATGTATGATGAAGTGGCCGAAGTATTGGATAAACTTCGTCCGTTCCTGCAACGTGACGGCGGCGACGTTGAGCTGGTTGACGTAGAAGACGGCATCGTTAAGTTGAAGCTAGTAGGTGCTTGCGGCAGTTGTCCAAGTTCCACAATCACGCTGAAAGCAGGGATTGAACGCGCTCTTCTCGAAGAAGTCGACGGCGTCCAAGAAGTGGTACAAGTATTCTAATGCTTGTTGCATAATGATCATGAGAGTCTTGACTTCGATATCGAAGCTCAAGACTCTTTTTTGTGTGAAACATTTACCTATTCAGGCTCAAATCGTCGGTCGAATCGGGTCCAGTCCTCCCGATACATCCATAATATTGCCTGTAATAAAATCTGAATGCTCTTCACACAAAAAGGCGATCACTCGCGCAATGTCCTCTCCACTCCCCGGTCGCCCGCGTGGTGTTTCTTTATCCTGCATGCCGATCACGTCGGCGATAGACATCTCCTTATTTGCCCCCCGGATATCCCCGGGACAAATCATATTCACCGTGATGCCATACGGGGCTTCCTCCACAGCCAGTGACTTCGTAAAAGACACCAGCCCCACCTTGGCGGCAGCATAGGCAGCACGATGCGGCCAAGCCCTCGCTTCTCCAGCATGACCAAAGCCAAAATGAATAATACGTCCCCACTGCCGACTTCGCATATGAGGCAATACCAGATGATCCAGCAGCATGGTACCGACCAGATTCCCCTGTATCATGGCATGAATCTCGGCCACACTGTAGTCCGCAAACAACCGCCGCTCCCGGATGAAAGGCCCGGCATTGTTTACCATAATATCTACACCGCCCAGCCGATCCTCAATCTCCCCAATCAGCCTCGTGATATCGTCCTGAATGGAGATATCTCCTTGTAAAGAAAGGCAGCGTACTCCTTTAGACTCGATCACACGCTTCAGTTCCTCAGCCTCAGCCTGGCTATGCACATAATTCAGTCCAATATCACAGCCTTCATCGGCCAGACGTAAAGCGGTCATTTTGCCTAATCCCTTGGCACTGCCGGTTATGAGTGCGACTTTGTCTCTCAACAGTTTTCCTCCTCTTCACAGAGAACGGTCACCCTCAAGTATAAAATATTTAGGCTTCGTCTACAACTCCAGACAAAAAGAAACCCCAGGCCTCTTGTTGAAGAGATCTGGGGGTTGTGTTTCAACGCAATTTCGCTCCCTACTTAAAATGCCGGGATAATTGCGCCTTGGTATTTATCTTCAATGAATTTTTTAACTTCCGGAGATTGCAGAGCTTTCATCAGCTTTTGAATCGCTTCGGAATCTTTGTTGTCAGAACGTGCAACCAACACGTTAGCATATGGAGAATTCTTGTCTTCCAGTGCCAATGCATCCTTGGTCGGGTTTAGATTTGCTTCCAGAGCATAGTTTGTGTTGATCAATGCAATATCCACTTCAGGCAACTGACGTGGCAGCATTGCCGCTTCCAGCTCCTTGAATTTCAGATTTTTCTTGTTTTCCGTAATGTCTTTTACTGTAGCTTCGATGTTGCTTTCATCTTTCAGCTTGATCAAACCTTGCTTGGCCAACAACAGCAGTGAGCGACCACCGTTGGTTGCATCGTTCGGAATGGCTACTGTCGCACCATCTGGAAGCTCATCAAGCTTTTTATATTTTTGGGAGTAGATACCGAATGGCTCCAAATGAACTGCACCTACAGAAACCAGGTTCATATTGCGCTCTTTGTTCATCACATTCAGGTAAGGCACATGTTGATAGAAGTTAGCATCCAGCTGCTTGTCGAACAATTGTACGTTGGGCTGTACATAGTCGTTGAATTGAACGACTTGAAGACGAATCCCCTCTTTTTCCAGCTGAGGCTTGATGGATTCCAAAATTTCGGCATGCGGCACAGGAGAAGCGCCCACTTTCAGCACAACTTCGCGTGGTGTACCGCCCGTATTTCCATTTTTTGATGCATCAGATGTCGTGCTCTTCGTGCCGCAAGCAGCCAGCACCGTAATTAATGTTAAGCTTAATACGGCCAATACCCATTTCTTCATGTTATTACCCCTCCAATAATTTGTAATGTTCAGGATTCAGATGCCCTGATCAATAAGGATATCTATATCGTTTCCCTATTTCCGAGTATAATGCCGCACCAGACGATCCCCTGCCATTTGCAGCAGTTGTACCAGTACGACCATCAGCACGACTGCAACGATCATGACAGCCGTTTCATAACGGTAATAACCGTAGTTGATAGCCAATGTCCCCAGACCACCGCCCCCGATCATACCGGACATGGCCGTATACGATACAAGGGTAACGACGGTAATGGTTAATGCAGCGAGCAGACCCGGCAGTGCCTCACGCAACAGCACCCTACGGATGATTTGCCCAGTCGAGGCTCCCATCGCTTGCGCGGCCTCAATGACCCCTTTGTCCACTTCACGCAGAGACGTTTCGACAAGACGTGCGAAGAAAGGGGCAGCCCCGATCACCAGCGGCGGAATCGTTCCCAGCACCCCGGTAGAGGTACCTACCAACGATCGTGTAAAAGGAATCAGCGCGACGATCAAAATGATAAATGGCACCGAACGCAAAATATTAACGATAAACGAAAGTATGATGTATATCACTTTCATCAGAGTCAGCGAAGAGCGGCTTGCCAGAAACAATATGATGCCAAGCGGCAAACCGATAATAAGGGTGAACAGCGCGGATGCCCCCAGCATCTGAAGGGTCTCCACCGTAGAATTCCATAGTTCATCCCAGCTCACTTGCGAAAAATCAAGTTCGCTCATTGTCCGATCACCTCCACATCAAGTCCTTGCCCGGACACTTCGCGCAACGTATGCTCAATATCCTCCTGATTCCCTTCAAAACGAACGATGAGCTGTCCATACGGTACGTTTTTGATAGTGGAGATCGTTCCCTGCAAAATCGCAAAATCAACGCCGGTATTGCGGGCTGTACGCGACAGAATCGCATCGTATGTTTTGCTGCCCAGGAAGGAAATTCGTACCACCTGCGCCGATTCATTGGCACCTGAGGCCGCAATTGCTGCTTGCAGCTCCTCAGCATGCTCGGATTCCCGTTGGATAAAGTCTTTTGTAACCTGGTGCTGTGGCTTCAAAAACACTTCCGCCACCGGCCCCTGCTCCACAATGTCCCCCTGATGAATCACACCAACTCGATCACATATGCTTTGAATGACATGCATTTCATGTGTAATCAGCACGATGGTCAAATTAAAGCGCTGGTTAATATCCATTAGCAATTTCAGAATGGCCCCTGTCGTTTGCGGATCAAGCGCCGAGGTAGCCTCGTCGCACAGCAATACATGAGGATCACTGGCAAGCGCCCGCGCAATACCTACACGCTGCTTCTGTCCCCCTGAGAGCTGTGATGGATATTTGCCACTGTGTTCTTCCAGACCCACCAGCTCCAGCAATTCTCGTACTTTCTTGTCCATCTGCTGCTTGGGTGTATTCACCAGGCGCAAGGGAAATGCAATATTGTCGTATACCGTCGCAGACGATAACAAATTAAAATGCTGAAAAATCATTCCGATTTTTCGGCGCTGCTTCTGCAACTGAGCCTGACTCACAGTAGTGAGATTCACGCCGTCCACCCATACTTCACCTGAAGTGGGCCGTTCCAATAAATTAATACAGCGGATTAGCGTGCTTTTCCCCGCCCCGGAGTGACCAATGACTCCAAAAATTTCTCCACGCTCTATAGATAGATTCAACCCGGACAGCGCACTAACGCGTCGGTTCCCTTTGCCATAATGCTTGGTTAACTGCTTAAGCTCTATCAACGTGCTGCGCCCCCTTCATTATTCCTTACCCTTTTAATCGGCTTTTCAGCTCTGGAATTGTATGATCGCTCTATTTGTTTATGCAAAAAGAGTTATTTATACAAAAAGAGCCCCTTTCACAGAATGAAAAGGGCCCCGCTATGCGAACCTTTTCTCATCTGCCAAAACCGCTATAACTCTAGCGATTTTGTAGGAATTAGCACCATCTTGTTCCCTCCCGGTGTATTACACCGGGAGGGAACTGGTTGCCGGGCTTCATCGGGCCAGTCCCTCCGCCTCTCTGGATAAGAAAAATATGTTAAACTCCAGCCTTAGCTGTCCGTTTAGTTTATAAAATCATAATTCAAACATTTTTCTGAAACTAGGTTTTAGTATAGATAGTTTACATAGCTTTGTCAAAGGATATTTTCCAACATAATTATGGGTGAATTGTCTAGTTCTTCCATATCTTCACCGTATACGAAAAAGCATTGAACAGAGATCGGCACACCATTTCCAGCCCTTGCTGCAGATCCTCCAGATGATGATCCAAATCTTCCAGCTGGATCTTGCCATACAAAGCACGATGGCGCTGCCAAAGATCATCCTGCATTTCCGTATTCATATAATGAATTTCTGTATTTCGCCGCTTGCGCAGTCGATTGATAGCATCGGCATATGATACCTTAATATCATTCAGGTTATCGGTCATTACAGGATGCATCTTCAGATACTTCAGCTGCCGCAGCACTGTAAAATACGAATAATGGGCCTTATATTGCCCTGTTTTTAAATCATACAGATCATTCAGCCAATTCCCCAGCTTATCCAGAATGGAAAATACCCGCACAAATCCATCCTTATAAAAGAAAACATACAATGCATAATCGGATTTTTCATCCTCACTCATATCCTCGACGCATCCTGCCTTTATTTTCGTACGAAAAAAGGCGGCCGCATGGTGGCTCTGCTCCAGCTCATCCAATGAGGACATCAGACCGCGGGTCAAAATATCCACTTTACGCAAATTATGGGCTGGATCACCACTGGCCTGAATTTGCCGCTCCAGCACGTTTAACATGTCTGACATGCTATTCATAGCATCCAGCAAAGCGCCTCTGTTCACACGTGGCGACTCACCCAGCAGCTTACGTATCATGCTCACGCCTCCTTATGACTGCTCAATCTGACTGTTAATTTATTAAGGCGTCAAGCAAAATAACTCGTCCACCGTTGGTCTACAAGCTCTACAATGTCCTCGCGCGGCAGCACTTCATCCGGGTATCCCGGCTTCATGCGAGCATCTACTACAATCGGCAGCTTGTAGTTCAGATGATGCAGACGCACCTCGCTGTCCGCATACATATCCGTAGCCGGGTTAAAACGTGTAAATACCGTCCACAGGAACGAGGCTTGTGAACGAACAACTTCCTTGGCATCATCCACAATAAAGACGAGCGGCCATTCTTGCTCACCCGCAGCCAGTCGCTCCAATACACGTGCTGCCAGCTCAGG
>NZ_JAFFQR010000015.1:0-66166 GCF_020736845.1 Paenibacillus farraposensis | reverse complement strand
AGGACGCACCCGATATAACGAGGCAACCTCCGCAATATGGCTTAATTTCGCGAATTCCCGGCAGGTCTCCTCCCTCATAGGTACGAGGCAATTCACGTACCGGCTCGCCTACGCCCATCAAGATCGCTTTACTGCCATGATTCAGCTTGCGGCCCGTGTAATCGAGCGTATCATGGGATGTATGATTGAAAATGAACAAATCCCTGGCAGGATTGAAGCGCTCCAGAATCGTTTCCAGCAGCAAATTAAAATCGGATAAGTCAATGACCCGGTCCGTCAGCATCAGGAATTTGGTTAATGACAATTGACCTTGGCCTAAAATGGTAAAACCGGATACCAGCGCTTCACGGGAATAGCTTTCACGCACGACAGCCGCTGCCAGCGCATGTACGCCCGTTTCCGCATAAGCCCATAACGACTTGACGGAAGGCATCACAAGCGGATAGGCAGGAGACAACAACCGCTGCAAAAATTCGCCGAGATAGTAGTCTTCTTGGCGCGGTTTACCAACAATGGTTGCCGGATAAATCGCATCCTTGCGGTGGTACATATGCTTGACATGAAATACAGGGAAATCATGCTGTAATGAATAATAGCCAAAATGATCACCAAACGGTCCTTCCGGACGGCGCTCATGAGGCGGCACATAGCCGCTAATTGCAAATTCGGCTTCTGCCGGAATCCGGTGACTCCCAAGCGGGTCTTCTGTCATTGGCAGCTTGCCTCCCATTATGAGCGAAGCGAGCAACAACTCAGACAGATTCTCCGGTGCCGGAGCAATCGCAGAAGCAATTAGGGCAGGCGGACCACCGATGAATATCGTCGCAGGCAATGGCTCATTGCGCAGCTCGGCCTCATGATAATGAAAGCCGCCGCCTTTATGAATTTGCCAGTGAATTCCTGTTGTCTGATCATCGTAAATCTGGATACGGTACATCCCCAAATTATGATCCTTGGAATGTCCCGGCTTCTCGGTATATACGAGCGGAAGCGTAATGAACGGCCCTCCATCCTCATGCCAGCTCGTGACTCTAGGCAATGGAGCCAGCGGAGCATCCGTCCGCCGCACCCCTAATACTGGAGCCTCGCTTTGGGATACCGTTTTAAGCCCTACTTTTAGCATGTCCTTAATCAGGCCGCGTTCATTCCATAAAGCTTTGGGGGTAGGCGGAAGCAATGTTTTGGTCGCTCCAACAATCGCATTCATCAGTTGCTCCGGCCGAGGGCCAAAAGCCATATCTACCCGTCGATTGGTGCCAAACAAATTGCTGGCTACCGGAAACGGAGTGCCTTTTACATTCGTAAACAGCAGAGCCGGTCCTTCCTCCTCAATAACTCTTCGATGAATCTCGGCCAGCTCCAAATAAGGATCAACAGGTGCTTCTATAATTTTAAGATCATTTTCTTTACGCAGCGCTTCTATAAATTGGCGCAAATTCTGGTAGATCAACTGGACGACTCCTCCTAAGCAAATCAAGCCCTCGAGAAACTCGTGGGCCTGGTTTGTTTCTTATATGCTATTATACGTGTTTGAACGCCACTTGGGCAAAACATCCCTTTTACTATCTATGACATGCTTAGGTACGTTGGGGTTGGCGCGGAACCAGGTTGCGATCCGGTGACAATTGCCATACCCGATAGCTCAAATAACACAAAATAGAGAACAATGAGGCAATGACCAGCATATGTCCCAATACAACAAACATGTAAATTTCAGGTCTGGTGAAATACAGCAAGCTAATTCCAATAAGAACCTGAAGTGCTATTAATACTACCGAAACAACACCTAGTACACGAATGTCCCGGTGGTTCGGATGGTAACGGTACGAATAGTGGCCCACGGCCAAAATAATAATAAACAACAGACCGGAGGAAATCTGATGAAGCAGCAGCGGAGATATAACGCCGCCAAGATTTACAACCTTCTGGATTACCGAGTGACTAAGCAGCGCGCCCGAGTAGACAGCAATATACGTATAGATCGTCGATAGCCATATAAAGTTGCGATAGCCCCGGCTAACAGGTTCAGCGACCAACCGCGGAACATAGCGTGAATCCGAATGCTCTTTCCATACCCCCAGCGTCATCATGGTCGCACTGGCAAAAGCAATAAGCGCAAAGCCAAAATGAAGTCCCATGACCGCAGCCGATTGGGAAAACAACACAGCCAACGCCCCCATGGCTCCTTGTATAATGACGAACATAAGCGTCAATAACGAGAAAAGCTGCAAATCCTTCCGATGCTTCATAAACAGCAAAAAGCCGACAAAAGAAGCAATAGATAGAATCCCGGCCATGGCACTGACTGAGCGGTGAGAGAACTCAATAATGGATGCAATCGTATGTGCTGGAACCAGCTTGCCATTACAAAGCGGGAACTCCCGTCCACAGCCCAGGCCCGAATCGGTCCGTGTTACGACACCTCCACCAAAGGTAGCCAAAAACATGACAATACATGTTACGAGTGCCAGCCACTTTAAAATTCTGATTTTGTTATTCAAAAAACTCACCTGTATCCTTCCAAATATAATATTTATTCACAGCACATGTTGTGAAATGATCACTTAATGTAATTATAACTGATAAATCATTCCTTGACATACGCATTTTGTTGACAAAAAAGTGAACGTGCCTTTGCACGAAAGCCGCTCCTGTGGAAGGAAGCGGCTTTCTGATTATCCTGATGTTTAGGGTTCCATCGAACCCATCATGACATACACGGTATCCATTACTTTGCCAAGTTGGCATGAACTTCTACAGCCCGGTCCAAAAATTGCTCGATTTCCTCGCGGGATTTGCGCAGTTTGTTCACCAGGCGCACCAGCTCCCGCCCTTCACTGTAAGCGATAAAGCTGGGAATCCCCAGTACATGCTGCTCTTGGCTGACGCTTTCAGCCTGCTCTACATCAATTTCAATTAATGTAAGCTTGTCTGCATATTGCTGTTCCACATCAGGCATAAACGGATCAATAAAATGACAATCCACGCACCAGTCTGCCTTGAACACGGCTACGGTTACGCCTGGAGTGGATATTGCCTTATTAAAGTCTTCATGAGAGACGATTTTTTGCATGTATTTCTCCTCCTCTAATTTCGGTTGTAACAAGCACTTGCTGCTTCCATTGTAACGCCAAATTGTACTTTTGATAAGACAAGACCGAATCTTGGCTTATCAAAAGTACAGGATTCGATTCTCCACCAAAGATTGGAATGCCCCCTATTAAGGCATACTAGAGCATATAAGGGAATGCCATCTGAATACTGTGAAAGGAAGTAATCAAGACAATGTCTCTCACCGAATGGTTTCATATAGCAATAAAGCAGCTTCAAGGCGGGCTAAAGCTGCTCGGTTCTGTTCCGCGTGTTGCAGAGGAAGCTTGGGAGGGCAAACGGGCAGCCTGGACCGAATCCCGCAAGCTGCGTTATCCATTGCGTGAGCTGCCGTGGGATGATCAAGCCGCGCAGGCTGCAATGGATGAAGCCGAAGCACTCATGCTGACGAACGGACCGGCTACGAGGCCCTCTTCGTTGAATATGCCTTTATGTGAAACAGACTGTGAGCTGCTGGAGCGAATCAAGAATGATACCGCACAGCAGAATCGCAGTAATATCACACGGACCGCCGCTTACCTCGAATGCTATCGCGGCTATCCGGAATTGCATTGGGCCCTGCTGGCTCATCTCGTCTCCCGCAACGGCGGTTACAATATGACCGATCTCAAAGGCGGCCTGATTGGCAACCTGATTGGCGAACAGGAAAAGGAGTGGCTGTATCGGCTACTGGAGCGCTGTAACGCGCTTATTTTTCAAGATGCGTATCCGCAGCTCCAACTGTACATGCACAGCCGCCGTTTGGGCCGGAGCTGTTTTCATTTATTGCCCTATTTTCACGTATCAACTTTCATGAAACCCTTTTGGGAACGCTTCTGGGCTTGGCGGGATAGCTCTCTGTTGACCGTCGCCCTCATTATTAACGAACAGAACTATATTGAGGGCCGTGTTGTGAAGGACCCGTATTTTCAAAAATTTGTGATGCACAAGCCGGGCTTTTATTTGCATGATTGGCTCCAGCTCAACCAGATTATATTTCCGCTGGGATTGAATGACGGGCTCGCCGGACTGGTGATGGAGCGTTTTGGTCATCTTGACGAGCGGATCGGCTTTGGCAAAAGCCTCTATGCCATGCTGTTTGGCCACCAGCAGGTGCTGGATCAAGTGTCAGCCTTCGTGACCAGCGTGCCGCATACCGGTTCACGCAGCGACTACTGGCCTGGATTGTTCACCTCGTATGAACAAAAAGCGCTGCGCTCTCTTCGAGAGAGCGCAACGCTTTTAGCACATGAATGGCTGCCGCCGGGAAAACGTCTTTACAGCCCGGAGCTGAATGCCGTCTGGTTGGATACAGCTTATGATCCGATCCCCCGTTATGATTGGTTTCAGGACAGCTCCACGCTCGGGCATCTGAGCAAACCAAGGCGGCCGCTGTTATTTGCGATGCGGCACGAGCATCGCCACGGCGTCCAAAAAACAGCCATGGCCCACGACGCCCAGGCCAGCCTGCGGCCATTTCACTGAGCAGGCTAAAAACTGCCTGGCTATTTTAGCCTTGTTCTGCCGAGGCCCCACGCTGAAGGCGCATCAGCGGACGCAGTACTTTTTGCAATATACGCGGATAATTGCCCAGTTCATCCTTGCGAAGCACGCCCAGGACTACCAGCAGCACCAGGTAGCATACCAGCACAACCGCTCCGGCAATACAGCATGCAATGAAGAAGGCCACGCGTGCAGGCATAAGATGAACCAGCAGAATGCAAGCTTCATTCACACCGTATCCAATTGCCCCCGAGACGATGACTGCGGTCAAAAAGCCTGCCCAGCGACGGCTCATGATAGAGAAGGGAACGATTCCTTTGAGCACACGCAGATTCAATAGTGTAATCACGAGGAAACATAATCCGGTCGCGCCAATGATGCCGTAAATTCCAAGCCAGCCAGCCAGCAGCCAGCTCGCCACAAACTTCACCACGATCCCGGCCATGACATTAACCATGGAGATACGCGGCTTGCCCATACCGATCAAAATCGAGTTGGACGTCATCATTGTAATCTGGAATATCGTACCCAGCGTCAAAACAGCGATAATCCCGCTGCCTCCAAGCGAGCTGAACAGCAAGCCATTAATGGAATAGGCGGTTACACATAATGCCAGCACAATCGGCATTCCAGTCAAAATAGAGATACGCAAGGCCAGCGTCATCTGATTTTGCAAATAGCGTTCATCCTTGCGGGCAAAAGCCGCCGAAATGATCGGAATGAGCGATGTGCTGAGCGCAATGGCCAAAATCGGCGGAATGCCAGCCACACTTTGTGCCCGAGATCCCAGATAACCCAATTGGGTAGTCGCCTGATCCAGGCCAATTTGACCAGACAGCAGTCTAACCACAATCGATGTATCAATAAAATTGACTGCCGGAACGGTTAGAGATGACAATACAATGGGGATAGACAGCGTAAAAATGTCTTTATAAATGCGCATCATTGACAACGCGGAGCTGTGCTCCTGGAGTTGCTCTTGCCGATCCTGGCGATCTTGACGGCGCAATTTCACTGTGTAATACAACATAACCGCCAGTGCGCCGATGCTTCCCATGACACCTCCGAAGGAAGCTCCAGCCGCCACCTCGCGTTCTCCATAACCTAGCTTTAAAGTAATAAAGGCGAGCAAAATGGCAGTCGCCACCCGTGCAACCTGCTCCACAATTTGCGAAATACCGCCTGCGGTCATATTTCCCCGCCCCTGGAAGTACCCGCGCATCATGGCAATGGCTGGAAACAGCAGCAAGGCAGGTGCCAAGGCCTGAATAGCCAAAGCGGACTGCGGAACCCCTGCCACATGCTCGGCAAAATAAGGCGCTCCAAAATACAGCACTGCCGTGATGATAATTCCTGCTGCAGCTGCGAATAGCAAAGCTGCATGATATACACGCCGCGCCTCCGAAGGCCGATTCAGCGCATAGCGTTCCGAAACCATTTTGCTTAAAGTGCTGGGAATACCGGCTGTAGCCACTGTGAGCAGCATTAAATAAGCGTTGTTCGCAATTGTAAACGAGGCGTTCCCCACGGAGCCGAGCAAATGCTCCAATGGAACACGCTGCACGAGCCCAAGCACTCTGGCTACCAAGGCGGCAGCGGCTAAAATAAGCGTGCCTTTCAGGAATGTTTCTTTATTGGACAAAATGCGTTCCCTTCTTTCTTGCAGTTCACATGCATGCAAAAGCCCCGCAGAAACAGTCATGGCCTGAGCCATCACCGGTGCGGAGCCGCATATCGATTCTGTCTCTGCAAATCATAAATAACGAGCTATCTGTGTAACACCCAAATCAAGAATACTATAATCATAGCAAGCTGCAAAATCACTTTCATCACGGTACTGGTAAACAGGCCTAATACGGAGCCAAAGCCCACTTTGATGGCTCGATCCAGCGGGGCTTTACCAATCAGTTCCCCCAGCACAGCACCGATAAACGGCCCTAAAATCAGGCCGAATGCCGGAATAACGAAGGGGCCGATAATAATCCCGACGGTGCTGAGTATCGCCGACAGTCGAGAACCGCCAAACCGCTTGACTCCCCATGCATTAACCGCATAGTCTGCAACAAAAAGTGCAACGACGATCAATGTTTGTATAATCCAAAATAATGGGCGATATGAAGAAAACGAGAAAAACCAACCGTATACAAAAAATGCAAAATAGATGGCGAGCGCCCCCGGCAATACGGGATATACCGCTCCAGCCATGCCGACAATGAACAGTACAACAATTACAATCCAGCCTACAACGTCCATGGGCCTCCTCCTTCTTGTTCATTTATCCTACATGCAGAGGCATCCAGTCTATTATACAAGTATATAATCGCGGATAACTTCTGCAATACCATCATCATTATTGGAAGCCACGACCAGATCAGCCGCCTTTTTCACTATATCCTGGGCGTTCCCCATCGCTACACCCAATCCAGCTGCTTGAATGACAGCCAGATCATTCAGACTGTCACCAACGGCGACCACCTGTTCCATGGTAATTCCAAGCAGGCCGCACACTTCAGCGATACCACTGGCTTTGGATATGCCAGCCGGGTTAATTTCCAGATTGGTCAACGAAGAGTTGGAAATTTCAAGCCCCCCCAAGTCCTGAAGCTTGAGCAAAATTTGCTGGCGAATTTCGTCATTTTCCGTATTATAGCCGAATTTGAGCCACTCCTGTGTGTCCAATGTATCAGGCCAACGATCTCTGTTATATAATTCCTCTGTCGTATAAGCCCAGAACCATGAGTCTGTGTCTACAGCAATCTGGTGCATCTTGCGTACGAGCTCCCGATCAAGCAAATAACGGCGCCACAGCTCATGAGGTGATTTCCATACCTCACCGCCGTTCACCGTTACCATTGGTGTGTCCAAGCCGAGCTGCTGGCCATAGGGCAGAGCATGCATTGCCGCCCGTCCGGTAGACAAGCATATATGAATCCCTTCCTGAATCGCCTTATTAATCCAGTTCATTGTGTCCAAGGTAATCTCGTGATTGTCGTTCAGCAAAGTTCCATCCATATCGAGCGCAAGCAGTTTGTATTTATATTGGTTCTCTCCCATGGTCTCTCTTCCTCCTGTAGGTCCCATATATCCAACGACATTTTACCATGAAAAAGAGCAGCCCACAAAGAAATTCAAACCTTCACCTTGCCGCCTGCGTCTTTTTTGGAGTACCATCCAGCCCGTACACTTCGTCATATACATCAAATATTTTACGTGCCACCGGTCCGGCGCTTGTCACCCCAAAGCCCCCTTCGGGAATAATGACCGCAACAGCGAGCTTCGGTTTTTGGCGTGGTGCAAAAGCAATGAACACCCCGTTATCTATAACTGATCGTCCTACCACCTGCTGGGAGGTCCCTGTTTTACGGGCATATTCATACGGAAATCCGTTAAATCCTTTAACATCCGTCGCCATACCGCGAATGACCGTATTCCAGTACGTCTCTGGAAAAGTGACCTTATTCAGCATCTTCGGCTTAAATTCACGCACGATATTCCCTTGATCATCCACAATCTTATTGAGCAAATGGGGCTGGATACGTGTTCCTTTTGTCGCTAGCACCGTCGTATACTGTGCCAGCTGCATCGCCGTGTATTTCCCTTGTTGTCCGAAGGATGCCTGTACCAAGCGCGTCAGCGCACTTTCATGCTTGCTCATATACTCAAGTCTGCCTACCCATTCCCCTGGCAAATCAACTTCAGTCGCGATGCCTAATCCGAATTCCTTCATATACTTGTCCCATACGTCAATCCCCTGATGCACGCCTGTATTACTTCCGTACTTATCATACAAGGGCTTGCCCACCATATCCACCATAAACGTGTTGGATGAAAATTCAATGGCTTTGTCCGGGGTCAAACTACCGTACACATGTCCGCCTGTATTACCGACCCGGCTGGATTGATTTTTTCCGTAATACGCGCTTCCTGTATCCAAATAAGTTTGTCCGGGTGAAAATAAGTTCTCCCTCAAACCGACCAACACGGTTAGGGGCTTAATGGTTGAACCCAGCAGCACGGAGGACTCCGGGTGTGGGCCCGGCTTTCCACTCGGTACAGACTTAATCGTCCCATTCCCCATTTTATGCTGAATTTCGTTATATACCGCAGGCGCCGTACTACCGGTTTTCCATACATTGGGATCATAATCCGGCATACTGGCCATCGCCACGACATTTCCAGTATCTACCTCCATCGCTACTGCAAAGCCCGTAGTGGCATCTGTATGGAGCTCGCCGGAGATTGCATGCGTATGAAGCCAATGAAGCTGGTCCATAATCGCCTGCTCGGTTTTTTGCTGGATTTCCTTATTGATGGTGGAGTAGAGATGGTAGCCTTTTTGCGGAGGAGTAATGGATTCGATCCCCTCCGGCATGCTCCGCGGATTGACTGCAACCGTTTTATAGCCATTTTTTCCTCTCAGCTCATCCTGGTACTGCAGCTCCAGTCCGTCATATCCGACCATTTCACTTTCCAGATAGACCTGCTCCGGTCTTAAAAGCTCCGAATTAGCCTTATACAGTTCTTTGTATTTCGGTCGATTCGCACGTGCTCCTTTGAACTTGTACATATATCCAATCGCTTGTACCGCTACCCGATCCGGGTCATAATGGCGGACGTTTTCTTCCACAACATCCACGCCGGGAAACTCCTCTTTATGTTCCAAAAAATAGGCGATCTCCTGCTGGCTTAGGTCAGATTTGACTAAACGCGGGGTAAAGCCCCGATATTGACTATAGTCCGGGTCCAGACGTTTCTTGATTTCCGCTGCATCAAGCTTTTCTCCCTCTTCACGTCCCAATTCATTGAGTTTGGCAGCAAGCTTGTCGGCCAGAGCATTAAGTTCTGGAAGCAGCTTTTCCTCAGGCTTGCGTTTGCTGTCTGCATGCTTGCTATAATCCTTAGACAAGGTCACATAAAGTGACTGTACCGGGGTTGAATAAGCTAGCTTAACCATACCTGTGGCGTCATAAATCGTGCCTCGGCTCGGAGGCAACGGAACTTTTTTCGTATTCACAGACTGCTGCAGCCCCTTTAATTCATCTGACTGTACAAACTGCAGCACAGCAAGTCTGGTAATGATTAAGGAAAACAGCACAAAAGCACTGAAAAAAACAAGGTTCGTTCGCAAGATCGTCCGCTTTGTTTGTGTCTCTTCGTTTTCTTCGTTTTTCTTTGTGAATGAAAATTTTTTATCCAAGCTTCGTTTGTCCATACGGGCTGTTCATTACTCCATTCAATTTGATCTTATATCCCAATAATACCATAGATTACATAAATAACGATAAAATTAGGGATTACAATTTTGTAAGAGAATACATAAAACCAACAAAAAACTTCCCTTAGTCCGATGACTAAGAGAAGTTTTTTAAATGGGAATAATTGTATAAATAGATTATGGCTGTTTGACTGCATTCGAATCGGTTGTCGCAGCATCTTTTTTCTTCGGCACTCCGTCCAATCCATAAACTTCATCATAAGCATCAAAAATTTTACGTGCCACAGGCCCGGCACTAAAAGCCCCGAAGCCTCCTTCAGGAATGACAACCGCTACCGCCAACTTCGGATTCTGTCGAGGGGCAAAGGCAATAAACACACCGTTATCCTTCAGCTTGCCGCCTACACTTTGCTGCGATGTACCTGTTTTGCGGGCAAAGTCATAAGGGAAACCATTAAAGGCACTGACATCTGTCGACATCCCGCGTATAACTTCATTCCAGTAAGCGTCCGGAAAATTCACTTCATTATCGAGCGCAAGCAACTTGTATTTATATTGGTTCTCTCCCATGGTTTCTCTTCCTTCTGTAATGTCCCATATGTCCAACGACATTTTACAACGAAAAAGAGAAGCTCACAAAAGAATTCAAGTTCTTACTTCGATGTCTGCGGTTTTTTTTGGGTACCACCCAGCCCGTATACCTCGTCATATGCATCAAATATTTTACGCGCCAAACATTTTCCCCTTTTTTTAGTTGTACAAATATCCCCTTCAAGTTCACTCCATCCACATAACACCGCATGGACTTCTTTGAGTGACTATTACTTGAAGGGGATAATTTAAAACTCATCTGAAAAGCAGTAAGCTAAAATAAACAATTACTTGAGATTGACTGGGTTAATGAAATAAACAAACAAAAAAATCGTTAAATTAACTATACAAAAGATGCTTTTCTTGACTCCCGCTTTTTTAAACAATGTGACGTAACTGAAAATTAATAGAAAAGCACTCATAGAGACAAATAACAGCGTTATGATTAGAATTATTGCAAAGAGATTTTCTTCCCCAATGAGGTCAGGAGCCGAATATTTACCCATAAAAAATCCAATATAATAAATACAAGTATACACCATTATGATTTGATAAGGTAGCAATAATGCCAAAATAACATGAATGAGAAAACTTAGATATAAATATATTTTATTCATTTATCTCCTTTCTAGTTATTCTACAGCCTGTTCCCGAATAATCTTGTTATATTTCTCAAAAAGTAAATAGGTTTGATAAACGAGGTTACCGTAATTCACTGCTGAATCACCCGTACCATTATATCTTGTGATAGCACTTTTGGTTTCTGCTTCTCCAAATTCGTAATAATCCCTACTCAATCCTACTTTATTTGCAGCCCTAATCAATACTAAAGCACAAGTGCTCACATTAAAGTTGTTATCAGTACGAAGCTTATCCCAAATATAGTCCATATCCTTCCAATTGTCTATGTCATAGACTCGATCAGTAACTAAGTCAATCCCTATAGCAAAGTTAATGGAATCAATGGCAGTTGCTGCGAATATCTGACCTAGACCGGTGCTAGCATCTTCCTTTATAACTAGTGGAGGAGTCGGCGCTGGAGTAATAATTTTAACGGCGGTGGGCAAGGCATCCCACGCTTCATAACTTTTTTTGTAGCCATAATATTGAATCACCAATCCATCAGCCAGAGTATCATCCGCGCCTTCAGTACATAACTCTCTCATTAATACACATTGTATCAAAGCCTTTCTTATACTATAAGTACGACTCAAATTCGTAATTAAACTATCGTACTCTAATACTATTGACAAAGCCTTAGCTGGACTCCGAAGTGATTTTGCCTTTTGTACAGCTGTTAATTGTTCATCAGCTAACTTTATTTGTTCTTCAGTCATTGCGTCTCTGTATTCAGCCAAGAAGTAAGAATCATCTAGGGGAATAGATGTTGGAAATGACACTTTTTTAACGCCCATATCCCGGCCTGATTGAATATTGTTGTCAATCTCGATAGCTCCATCCCCTGTCCCAATTTTAATGGTAGAAATTTGATCGAAAGCCCAATTTGCAGGAAGATTATACCCGAGATTTCCGCTAAATCCTGTAGACATATCGCTAACAAAGCTAGTAACAGCATACCCTGCTTTAGATACGCGACTACATACATTCCTTGGTCCATAAATACCAATGCGGTATTTTCCCCCAAGTCCCTTCATTTTATTATGGAGAGCTTGGAAGTGAGGAAGAAGGTGACTGGTGACTTCTCCATCTACTGCGTCATAGTCAACGGCAAAATAGATGATGGTTCCAGGTTCAAAACCATAATTGTTAGCTGCTACTAACGCTCGTCTTGCATCGATTGCACCCTGAGTCGCACTAAAATAGCTCAAAGAATTGGCCGAGTATTGAAAAATTGGGAAAACCGAGAGTCCAGCTGCAAAGATTGTATCAAGCTCCCCTTCTTTAATTTTCTTTGAAAGTCTTGAGGTTTCAACAATATAACGGCCAACTGTGGTATATCCATTGTTCTTAAGAGTCTGAGCCCTAGCAGGAGTAATAGTTGTGATGCAGTCGCAAGCGGTTCCTTTCCGGTTTTTATCACCTGTACTTACTAGTAGAGATGCCCATGTTTGCTTTCCAGCAGCACCATCAGCAGTCAGTTTAGTAAACTTTTGAAAATTAGTTACTGCAGTTTTGACACCTTGATCAAAAACTCCATCAAAACGACCTGGATCGTACTCATTAAAATATAGTGCGTATTGCAGTAGCGATACAAACTTGGTTTGTGTGCTTCCAAGAGATAATGTTGGACATAGTGCAGTTGTGGAAGGACCAAACGAGCCATTGGGCTCGGGTATCCCTTCTTCAACTTGTAATGCGTAAATTAATGCTTTATTTGTTGAACGTGCATATATCCCGTCGCAAGGAATTAATCCTAGTGGTTCAAAGAGAGTTCGATAGTAATCTCTGTTAAGTTTTTGTTGAATTTCTCTAATCTTTGGATCTCCTATGTTAACAAATGCATCCATGTTTAACAGCGCTTTAAAAATCATAGGCGTTGCAATTCCATCTGGAACAGCTAATCCAGCATCTGATTGAAATTTTGATATTGCAGTTTTGGTGCCATTGCCAAACGTGCCGGTAAATCCCCCAGGGTTATACCCCTTACAAAATAAAGCTCCTTGAAGAATTCTTATTTGATTGGAGACTGAGCCGTTTGTTGAATCAGAGTTAACAGAAAGCGTAGGACAAAGCGAAGCAGTGGCAGGACCAAAGCTTCCTGTCGGAGATGAAATTCCTAATTCGATTTGCAGTCCCCAAATTAAAGCTCTGATTGTGCCTCGCCCTGTATGTCCGTCTTCTGTAATTGAATTAAATCCAGATCTACCTTGATAAGTTTTGTTAGCCCACTGCTGAACTTTTAATACCATTTCATCCATAATGATAACCTCTTTTCTTATTAAATATCGTTTCTAATAATTCAAATAACAACATCAAAAAAAGTAGTAACAATGTTACAAAACCAATTACTGCTCATTGGCCTAGGGATAATAGTAGAAAATGGTGTATCCCTGCACTATTTTCTACTAAGACAACATTGTTATTGAATATTATATAATGTAACGTAATGATACGCAATATAAAATGTTGCTCGGACCGTCACCATTCAGAAAAACCAAACTTTCTATGTGGTTTTGAAAAGCCGATTCCCGTCGTGGTAAGAAAAAAGCATGTATCACGAAAGCCAGAAAAATACCTGTGATTTGATAATATATGCTCAAGAACATCTTATATTGAAAGAGGACTACATCATTCTCTTTGGCAAGCTGGCTTAGCAAGGTAACCAACTTCAAAACAACTTATAGAATAGCTCCCGTAAACCAGTTTTTTTAGGCATCCTACTGTCTTTTTTGAACTAAAAGTTACATTATAAACAACAATCCGTTACAGTGATCTCAAATGATTTTTCACAGAAGAAAACAAGCAGCAACAACGTTTAATCAAATTACTACTTCTCACTAAATCCACTACTCCTCAAGAAGAAGCAGAGTTCAGGTTTAACAGGTTTTGAAACCGAAAGCTACAGATCACTGGTAAAGCAATAAATTTTTGATATTTTATTGTTTTTCCATAAGTAAAAACAGTTTGTCAAGGATACTCTTTGGTGAAGAGCTTCCAGCTCATGCTTTTCATGCGCTACCAATACCAATAATTATTTAATACTGTTGGTTCGAAAGCAGGCATATGTCAGCAAAGAGATAGATTTAAGCTTTCTGCTAGATAAGCGCTTTATCTTAAACCGTTATATGAGCTTGGTTAGCGTATCAATCACTTTTAGGCCGATTGTGAAGGAAACTTTTGAAAGTAAACTTGCTATTTAATTTGTTAGGGCGTTTTATATAGTAAATATTCTGTTGATAACAAACATACGTTCGTATATAATTAATTTAGTAAGTAAAATAAACACTTATAGCATGTAAAACTATATCAAGTAATTTTTTCAATATAAGGAGAGATATAACTGAATGAACTATATTTCGCTCAAGGAAAGTCTTATTTCACTCCAAAACCTTCCAGATTATCCACTTTCTTTACATGTCCGTGAAATCGTTAATACTGAGCATACAGATTCCAAAATTGTCTTGGAAGTTCTGGATGAACCTGAGCTTTTTAGCTTACTTCTAGTAACAACTAATGTCAAAGAGGATTATTGGAACATGCACCTTTTTTATATGGATCAGGTCGAAAGAAATAACGACCAGTATCGCTATCATTCTTTTTCTATCACCGAGAGCATTTACCTGCATAACTGTTTTACCAGACTGTTAAAGCATAGAGAAGCAGGACTCATTTAGAGTCCTGCGCTGTACCTTTTACTCTTTGATATTCTTCTTCTATAATTCTAGTAAGCAACTCAGTAGCGGTAATCCCCATCTTCTTGGCAGCCTCTGCTAACTCCTTCTTAATATATGCAGGCACATCATAATGAAACTTAACTTTATTCCCATAAGCCATCTTTCTTTCCTCCACATTCCCCTTAGTTGTTATTCATTACTTCGTGATACTTTTGATCAATTAAGCGAATTAACAACTGGGTTGCTGAAGTTTCCTGTAAATTCGCACATTCAATGAGCTTTTCTTTCGTCTCTGGTGCAAATTCATATGGCAATTTAAGCTTTGGCTCTGACATTCGTCCACCCATATTTTTCTCAACTTGGACAGCTTTAGTGACCATTAATTCTAAGGAATTTTCCTCAGATGTATTCACTTCCGTGTATTTCTTAAGTACTCTAGATAAATATGATTTTATCGCCTTTTGATTGTCCTCATCCAATACAATGGACAGGTTATTATCTTGTACATGCAGTTCACAATCAAAGTTATTTCCAAATAGATTGATATTGTATTTCACGCTTACACTCCTTTTGCTAAACATTAAGATTTGTTGCTTATAATATACTTTGTTTCGTTATGTTACGCAATATTTTATAAAATATAATTTATTACTGGAAACTTTTTTTCAAAAAATTAAGGATAGGGAGAGTACAAGAATATACTAAATAAAATACCTTGATCCTTCTTAAAATAAATATTTGTTAAGAAACACCAAAAAGGAGGGAGAATGAAGAAAGTAATATCCCATACAATGAGGATACCAGAAGATTTATCTTAGAATGGTCAGAGAAAGCAGGACGTGATAACTAAACTAAAAGGAAGACATGAAGAACCGAATTGCGTTGTGCGTGATGAAAATAAGTTTAAAAAAAATAAAGAATATCCCCTCCAGTCAGCAACGTTCAAAATTTTTCCCGTTGTTAGACTGTGGGGATATTACTAACGCACATTATTTTAGTATTTAAACAACATAGTTTCACACCACTAAAATTGGTTAAAAAAATATTTCATGGAGTTAAAAATTCATGAAATCTGTCAATGGTAATCTACATAAAAGGTTCCTTTTGCATTATCTGAACCCGGAGTAACACTTACTTCAAAGTAACCATAAAGACCACTGAGAGTAACGTTATTATTATATTTTGAACCATTTTGTAAAGTGTAAGTCGTCCATGGACCATGAGACGTAGTATCTCCTACTTTGTAAACTGCAACACTAAGCGCGTAATCCCCGCCTTGAGTATTTGGAAAAGTATGCACTGTTATTTTCCCGTTACAATAAATCGGAGCAGATCTTTCGTTCCAACTATACGATTTCGTAGTTCCCATTGTATGTATTAAGTGATTTTCTTGTGTAGGAACTTTAGAATAAGCATCAGATGTTACAGATGTCACTGCATAAGTTGAAGATGTTACAGAAGCATCCGCATAAGCTGAAGATGTAATTGCTAAAAACAAGAGACACGCCACTCCCGAGACTTTCACTTTTTTATCTAGCATATAAAAACCTCCTTGTTTATTTAACTACAACTTGATTATATAACACAATGCCTCAAAAAGAATTTATGTATATATATCATTTTCTGTTAATATTATCATTTCAATGTCTTTTTCTATTAATCACTAAATATGCCTTTTCGCTCCATAGAGAGCAAAAACAATGAATCTTCAGATTCGACTTAATAATTCAAGAAAAAATATTCCTATATACATTTTCGGCTCTCTAAAGTCTCCTTGTCAGAAAAAGCACTGTGATATATATAAACTTTCATTAATATATCTAGCGGCCCATCATTTTGAAACAAATGATGGGCCGCCATTCTTGAAAGAACTACGCGATCTGCTTGAATGATCAAACCTCACGCTTATTGTTTTTCTCCAGATTCTCATCCACTTTCCATCAGGCAAACCAGACCTTACGACTGTTGAACTAATTCTCATTGGTATACTTAGGTGTAATGACTTTCATTCTATACGCACAAGTCCACGAATCATCTTTACTTTTACAGTCTTACATTCCATCATTAACAGCTGAATTTCCAGCTTTTTTCTTCGGCACTCCGTCCAATCCATAAACTTCATCATAAGCATCAAAAATTTTACGCGCTACAGGTCCGGCGCTCCAGGCTCCAAAGCCTCCTTCAGGAATGACAACCGCTACCGCCAACTTCGGATTCTGTCGAGGGGCAAAGGCAATAAACACACCGTTATCCTTCAGCTTGCCGCCTACACTTTGCTGCGATGTACCTGTTTTACGGGCAAAGTCATAAGGGAAACCATTAAAGGCACTGACATCTGTCGACATCCCGCGTATAACTTCATTCCAGTAAGCGTCCGGGAAATTCACTTCATTCAGCACTTTAGGCTTAATGGTTTGAACCACGTTGCCGTTGGCATCCTTAATTTGGCTGACCAGATGCGGCTCCATCCGTTTGCCTTTGTTTGCAATCATCGCTGCATATTGCGCAAGTTGCATAGGTGTATATTTACCTTGTTGACCAAAGGATGCATAAGCCAATTTGGAAAGTGCTGATTCTGTTTTTTTCGTGTACTCCCGCCATCCTCGGAACTCACCGGGTAAGTCTACTCCAGTAGAAACGCCTAACCCAAACTCCTTCATATAACGGTCCCATACATTAACGCCTTGGTCTTCTGAGGCGTTATTAATATATTTGTTATATAAGCGCTTGCCAACCATATCGACCATAAAGACATTGGAGGAATGACGAATAGCAGAAGCCGGGTCCATTATACCGTATACATGACCAGATGCGTTACGTACTCGTGAGGAATTGTTACGTCCGAAATAAGCCGCGCCTGTATCTTGATAGTACGTATTTGTTGTAAACAATCCTTCTTCCAATCCAATAAGAACAGACAATGGTTTGACAGTTGATCCGAGAAGTACAGTAGAATCAGGGTGCTGTCCAGGTTGGCCAGAGCCAACGTTCCTAATTGTACCGTTTTGATAGACATGTTCAATTTCTTTATACTTTTCTGACGAAATTGTTCCAGTCTGCCAATAATTCGCATCGTAGTCCGGCATACTTGCCATCGCCACGACATTCCCGGTATCCACTTCCATGGCTACAGCAAAGCCTGTTTTGGCATAAGGATGCGTACTGCCAGATACAGCATGTGTATGAAGCCATCTCAATTGATCCATAATGGCATTTTCCGTCTTAACCTGAATTTCTTTGTTAATCGTCGAGTAAATATTGTCCCCTTTTTGCGGAGGAGTGATGGAATCTACACCTTCCGGCATATTACGCGGATCGATCGGAACGGTTTTATAGCCATTTTTCCCCCGTAGCAGCTCCTGATATTGAAATTCCAGTCCATCAAAACCAACCGACTCATTATCCATATAAATAAGGCCTGGGTCCTTTTCCTCTGACATGGATTCTTGAATCTCCCTATATTTAGGCAACGATTCACGCGCACTTTTATAGCTTTTAATATAGCCGACTGTTTGGACAGCCACCGTATCTGGATCATAATGGCGAACGGTTTCCTCAACGACATCCACTCCTGGAAACTCGCTCTTATGCTGCATGAAGTAGGCAACTTCTTCTTGACTAAGATTGGTTTTAATCAGGCGGGGCGTAAAGCCGTTAAACCGTTGATAGTTCCGGTCCATCGCATCCAAAATTTGTTCTGCCGTCATTTTCGGCTCGTTTTTATCGCCATATTGAGCAAAGCGATTTGCCAGCCTTTGTGCCATATTTTCCAGCTCGGGCAATAGCTTTTTGTCATTGCTACGCAATTTTTCCATACTGTCGCTGTAGTTTTTGGAGAGTGTAATGTACAACGATTGTACTGGTATAGAATACGCGAGCCTGTTCTGCCCGGTTGCATCGTAAATGGTTCCCCGAATCGGTGCAAGCGGTACGTTTTTGGTAACATCGCTGGCCTCCTGCTGCTTTAGCTGAGGTCCCTCCACAAATTGAAGTATAGCCAATCTTACGATAATAACTGTAAATATAATGAACGAGCTGAAAAAGAACAGGTTGATTCTGAAGCTGAATCTTTTTCGGTCGGACGACTCATTGTCTTTTCCCTGCTCGTTATCCATTTTTCTCATGTGCCCTCTTTCACTCCTTTTAAATCACCTTATCCTTGATATGGGTCTGGGCAAAACCAGGCGGATTAAACCAATCCCCGCTTTGCGCCCAGGTCGGATCTAACGGTACCCACTGACCCTTGCCGCTTAGATACACTTCATTCCAGGCATGTGGCCCATAGCCTCCCTGTCCGTTGTATCCGAGTCCAGTCACAACCTTGACCTGAAGCCCCTGGGAACGGGCCATCACGGCGTACAAGCGGGCATAATCGATGCAAACCCCCTTGCGTGTATCAAATGTATCTCTCGGAGTCTGCTCATGCCATTCGCCCCTCTGCTCATAAGCTTCTACCTTGCCATAGTCATAGTTGATACGGGTGCCTACCCACTCATACAACGCTCTGGCTTTTTGCTCATCACCTTTAGCCCCCTGTGTAATCCTCGCCGCGGCCTGACCAATGCCGTCCGGAATTTCACGGTCGATCATTTCGTATTTACGCTGCATGATGCCGTTTAATTCCTTGGTAACAGCCTGCGTAAATACGGGCAGCTTATCCTTGATCAGAGTGCCGGACAACGGTTCAATGACCGATTGCGCACCTTTCATATAAATCGGCGAAGCCTGTACGTAGCTGCTGAACCCGCTATTAGGATATAGACTAACACCGATAAACAGCAAGGCTATAACCATAATGGCACGCGCTCCGCCGATAACCGTACCAATACCGGCTCCTGCAATCCTGCTGAAAAACCCTGTTCTATGCCCCTGCTCACGAGGAGGAGCACCCAACTTGCCGCCTACCACCAGTACATAAATGGCACGCAGCACAAACTGAGCAATCGCATAGCCGAGCATGAATAATACGGCAAACCGCAGGAGAGGAAAACCCTCAAGCCCTGCCACAAGTGTGTAATAAAATTGCTCAATTCCGCTCAATCCACGCTGCGGCATATGCTCCATATAAGCCGCCAACCATTGCTGTACCTTCGGTGAAACCCACATAGCTAATCCAAGTGAGCACAAAATACCCGCCACGGTCAGTATGCCATCCACAATGAGACTGAGCAGCGCACCTACAGATCTGGAGGCTCCTCTTCTCCAGCCCTGTATCAACGACAATAGTACAATGGCGGTCAAGAACACCGTCACACCATTCCAATGAAGAATTGGCTCCAGCCAGGATGGTTTCATTTGTGTTCCTCCTGTCTCTACGGCGACTGCGGCGACTGTGTGACAGCCGAGTCTTTCGCACTTTCGATATATTTCTTGACCGTATCGCCTATGCTCCACTCGCCCAGGGGCATCCCTTGAAACCATACTTTTACCTTGTCTCCATCAAACGGGCCTTTCACTTCCAGATTGGAGCTGGTTACTGAAAAAGTACCATCCGGGTTGGAGGTGTACTTGGCATCCTGCCCCTCTTTTATCATCATGTTCAAAGCCTCGCTCTGAACCTTGCTAATTGCATCATCTTTTGCCTGAGTCACTACCTTGCCGACCTGTTCAAAGGAAATACCGCTGTAGATTAGTAGGCCTGTAATCACAACAATGACGATCAGCCATTTTACGAGCGTTCTTACAACCTTCAATATGACTAACAATAGAACAAGCCCAATCAATATATACAGCCAGTTATCCTGAACGATCTGCCAATTATGTTCCAAAAACTCTCTCCAGACGTTCTTATCCATTTCGCTACACTCCCGTTTTTTACTGCATGATTCAAAATTGCAAAATTGTCTCTGTAATTATACATGATTACGTGATGTCCTGTCAGCTTGGCACTTTTTCACTGCATATCCATTCAAGTCTTGTCTGTACAAAATGGTCTATGTTCGTCCATTCCAGCGTACAACTTAGGAAGGGCCGATACGCAGCAGCATGAAAGTTTATGTTCGGGAAAGGGGGTCATCCGCTTGAAAACAGCCCTCTGGCTGTATCTCTTTTTGTTCATTGCCTTTTTTGATCTGCATGCACAATATCCTATTCTGACACCATTCGCTATCTCCCTGGGTGCAGCACCTACCTTTATCGGCTGGATGATGGGAATTTACTCCCTGACTCACCTGCCGGGCAATTTAATGGCAGGTCCCATGGTCGACAAGCATGGCAGCCGCCGCTATATTATGTTCAGCCTGACAGTGGCAGGCATCATCCTGATCATTCAATCGTACATCCATACCCCGTGGGAATTGCTGTTTCTGCGTGCGATTAGTGGTTTTGTGCTGGCCTTTTTGTCCCCGGCCTGTCTATCGATGTTGGCGCAGCTATCCGATCATCCGGTTACACAGGGCAACTATATGTCAGGACACGGCGTCGTCCATACTTTGGCCTCTGTCCTGTCTCCCGCGGCGGGTGCGTTCATCGTAGCCAGCTTTGGCTTTAGTGAAACGTTCAGCTCCCTTGGCATCATTCTCGTAATCACGGGACTCATGGCGTATTTCACCCTGCCAAAATCGGCCCCCGCTCCGCAGGCTCAATTATCCGATGGACAGACAGCACCTTCACCACAGTCCGGGTCACAGCCACTGATACCATTCAATTGGCGTTATCTGTTCGTGCCCTTTGTTTTGGCATGTGCACAAGGCATTTTATTTTATGAGATCCCATTGCGCAATAACGGTTCGGCGTCCATAATGTCGACCGGTCTGCTATTTTCGATCATCAGTTTGGGAGCGCTCTGCACGCTCAGCCTGCTTTTTCTTAACAAATATTCGTCGATGATTCGACTGATTTGTGGCATTATTCTGATGTCCCTAAGCTTCTACGCGCTTGCCATTGTCCCCGAAGCGGTCATTGGCATTATCCTTTTTATTCTGGGAACAGCCAAAGGAATTATTTTTCCTGCCCTGGCTTCTCTCTTTATACAGCTAGGGGGTACACGCCTGGGTAAAACCTTTGCGCTGCAATCTATTGCGACGTCCATTGGCTCCTTTGCCGGGCCTGTTCTGTCAGGTCAGCTGCCAGATCATCTTTCTCCTTTTTTTATTGCGTTCTTAATACTAATGCTCGGCTTGCTGCTCATTCCGGTTCGGCGCTTATCTTCAACACCGCCACTATCTTCCCCGGGACCATATCATTCCTAGCTCGTCTGAATTATTTGCCCTATAAAGCCCAAAATGCCGAACCAAGGGCGAATGCACAGTACCATATATCCCTGATAACATAGACTATTTTGACTGAACATTTATTAGGAAGGGAGGTGCAGCCCGTGAGCCACTGCCATCCTTGCCCTACCCCCTACGCTGGATTCGGAACATCAACTGGCACCATTCTTGTTCTTTATGTTCTGCTCGTCATCATTCTCCGTACACCTTGGATCATGTAAATGTATGTTTTTACTGTTATAGCACAGCAATCATGCCTGCCGCTTCTGGCAGGCCGTTTTATTGTTTTTTTGCATGAGAACCTCATTTAGAGCTACACTATACACATATTCATTCATTTCCCGGGGAATTTCGAGCAAAGGCATCAAGCAGGGGGTGGGCAAATGGCGATCACCGTGATTGTTGAAGGAAAAAATGACCGCAGTAAACTTCGCCGACTGCTGGACTCGGAGGTCCGCATTTTATGCACCTTCGGCACTTTAAACTCTACCAAGCTGGAGTCCCTCCGCAAGCGGGCCAAACATGACGAGATATACTTATTTATGGACAATGACAGCTCGGGAAAAAAAATAAGGGGTGTGCTTGCAGACACTTTTCCGGATGCATATCATATGTATACCCGCAAAGGGTATGCTGGCGTGGAAGGCACTCCGGATGAATATGTGATTGCTCAATTGGAAAAAGCAGGGCTGGAGGAATATGTTTTATACCCTGCTGATCTCCAATTTTGAACAACAAAAAAGCTGTCCCAGGCCGTGTTTTCGCCTACTGGACAGCTAGATATCCTCTAACCAATTGTTTCAAAAATCAGGTTAGAACTTATGAACCGTATTAATAATCATCAGCAGAAAGCTGAGTGTCAGATGGTTAATGGAAAAGAAAAATACTTTTTTAGCCCAGGAATTCGTTTCTTCTTCCTTAATTGTAAAACCTTTAAAGGCATAAAATGCCCAGAGTACGGACAATAATACGGACACAATCATGAATATCAGGCCAGCATAACCATAAACGTACATGAGAATGGGTACCGGAATCAGCAGCACAATATAAGGAATCATTTGAATTTTGGTCCGATGAATGCCCTTCACGACTGGCAATAATGGAAATCCTGCTGCACGATATTCCTCGACTCTGCGAATTGCAAGTGCCCAGAAGTGAGGCGGCTGCCATAAGAACAACAAAGCGAATAGGAGCCAGGCACCCATATCAATACGACCGGAAGCAGCCACATAGCCGATTACCGGAGGCATTGCACCTGAAATACCACCGATGGATGTACTCCATGTGGATGAGCGCTTCAGCCATAGTGTATAAATACCGACGTAAACGACCATGCCAAGTATCCCCAGTAATCCTGCCTTGATACCGGAAAAGGAGAACAGCACAGCCAGTCCGGCAATGCCTAAAATAATGGCGTATGAAAGCACCGTCGTAGGGGTCAGGCGTCCTGTCGGCAGCGAACGATTACGCGTACGCTCCATCTTCAGGTCCAGCTCGCGATCAAAATAGTTGTTAAAGACGCAAGAAGACGCCATAACCAGCATTGTGCCTAAAAGTGTAAGAATTAACTTTATATAGTCAACGTCCCATTGCGATGCTAACCAGAATCCACCAAAGGCCGCAACCAGATTTGTACGAAGAATGCCTGGCTTGGTGACTGTAATAAAATCTTTCCATGTGCCTGCTTTGCCGGGTGGTTTAGATTGTACTGAATAGGTAGCCGCATCCGAAGAAGTCTTAAAACTAATATTATTCATTGTGAGTAACTCCCCCTTAGAGATATATGAATTCGGGAGTAAGTTGAACTCCGATATAAATTTTATCATACACCACCCTTAAAAAGTTTGACAGAAAACGCACAAAACGTTCACAATTGGGCGCTAATCGCCCCTGCTAATCGTTTACAGAAAATTTGGGTAGTAATAAGTACAGGATATAGTCAAAAGGAGCGACAGATATGGATACAGCCACACACTTTGTCATGGGAATTGGGTTGGCCGGGCTGGCCTACACTGATCCTGCCGTCGCCGAAGATCCAAAATTGGCGGCAGTCATTCTGATCGCTACGGTCGTAGGGTCACAAGCTCCGGATTTTGATACCCTGTTTCGCTTAGAGAACAATGCTGCCTACATTCGCAATCACCGTGGAATGTCACATTCCATTCCCTTCTGGCTGATATGGATCTTGTCCATAACGGGACTAATTAGCCTTATCTTCAGCGATGTGTCCACAAGCCATGTGGCACTCTGGGTAACGATTGCCGTCTGTCTTCATGTATTCACCGATTTGTTCAATACGTATGGGACACAGGCATTCCGGCCTTTTACGCAAAAGTGGATATCATGGAATATCATCCACATCTTTGATCCCTTTATTTTCGGCACTCACATTGCTGCAATTATGCTGTGGATCACCGGACTGATCCCGCCCGCCCCCTTATTTATTACACTGTACGCCGCGATCGGCCTGTATTACGTCTGGCGTACCTGGAGTCACTTTCGTCTCGAAAAAAGGGTGCATAATATGGACAATGAGCGCCAAAAAGGCGATACCTATTACATCATCCCCACTGTTTCATGGAACCGGTGGCATGTCGTAAAAGCTCATCAGAATGGAAGTTATGATATTGGCGGATTGCATCGAAAACGTCTCTTCTGGAAGAAACATGCCGTTCCATCCACACATCCGGCTGCAGAAGCCTCCAAATCATACCGTGATGTTCAGGCATTTCGCTATTTTTCCTCCTTTGCTGTTGCCGAGGTGGAGGAACGGGAATGGGGCTACATTGTGCGATGGGCAGACGTGAGGTATCATCACCGGAGACAATACCCATTCGTCGCCGTTGCCGTGATGAATAAGCAGTTCGGACTGATCGACAGCTATATCGGTTGGCTCAGTCACGAAAAGATGGAAAAACGTCTCTCCCCTCATATGAATTAAAGATGGTTTACAGGTTATAGTGCACACAGCAAACAGCAAGTCTCCAATATCAAAGGAGACCTGCTGTTTGCTGTGTGTATAAAACCGCAATGAAAGCGCCCTCTTGACGAAGCAGACTTGTGTGCTTCACAATGGTCATAAGCCATGCGCGCAAAAAATCCGGAGCATGATTGCTCCGGATTTTCATCATCACAGTTGCTCATAATACAACTTCCAAGATGGAATGCTTATGTGTATTACTGCATTTGGCTGCTGCCAGACAAGGATTGCTCTGCTTGTTGGACCAGCTTCTTCGTGATGTATCCCCCAAGTGATCCGGTTTCGCGGGAAACGACATTCCCAAAGTAACCGTCCTGAGGGATGGTGATGCCCAGTTCTTGAGCGGCCTCATATTTTAATTGTTGTAAAGCGGCGTTGGCCTGCGGCACTTGCAGGTTGTTTGAACGACGTCTGCTCATATTTGAATCTCCTTTCAGTTCTTTGTGAGTGAGGTTCATTGCAAGCTTGCAAGATTATTATGGCTCGCTTACACCTGCTTATTCCTGAAATTCAACATTCGAGGCTGGAGGTTTTTGCCATGAGCAAAGGTTTATCCCTATGGTTCGCCGTTTCATCCATTGTACTGCTGACGGCAGCCGCTATATCGATTAGTTACTCCGCATGGTTAGCCATTTTACTTGGATTTTTATCTGTAGGCAACATTGGCTGGGGCTTTGTGATCAAGGCCCGTCAGCGCCGCTCCTAGCCGATCTGACCGTGCATCTGATTGCGCTGACTGTCGTATGCTTTTAACGCAAACGGGGTAGAAAGCCCATGCGCTCTTTGACTGCAGTCAGCGTGAATTCAGCCGCTTCCCGCGCTCGCTCTGAGGACTGGGCCAAAATCCGTCCAATCTCACCGGATTCCCGGATGTCACGATATCGCTGCTGAATAGGCTCCAGCGTGGCTACAAGAGCCTCTCCCAGTTCCTTTTTGAACGCTCCATACATTTGGCCTTCAAAGCGATCCTGTACTTCCTGAAGCGACAAACCGGTACATTGGCTGTAAATGCCCATCAGATTGCTAATTTCCGGTTTACCTGCCGGATCATATCTTACTTCGCTGCCGGAATCGGTGGTAGCGCGGCTGATTTTTTTGCTTATAATCTTCGGATCGTCCAGCAAAGCAATATAGCTGCCGGGATTCGGGTTGCTCTTGCTCATTTTTTTGGATGCATCGTCCAGAGACATAATTCTTGCCCCTACTTCAGGGATATAAGGTTCGGGAACCGTAAAGTACTCTCCATAACGGTGATTAAAACGTCCTGCCAAATCACGTGTCAGCTCCAAATGCTGTTTTTGATCTTCACCTACCGGGACAAGATCCGCATTGTATAGCAAGATGTCTGCTGCCATCAGCGACGGATATACGAACAAGCCCGCTCCTACAGATTCCTTGCCAGCCGCCTTGTCCTTAAACTGAGTCATACGTTCCAGTTCGCCCATATTCGTCAGCGTTGTCATTAACCATCCCAATTCCGCATGCTGAGGAACATGGGATTGCAAGAAGACGTTGGATTTCTCCGGGTTAATGCCTGCTGCAATAAATAGTGCCGCCACTGCCTCTGACTGTTCGCGCAATTGAGCCGGCTCCTGCGGTACGGTAATCGCATGAAGGTCTACGACCATAAAATAGCATTGGTGATCATCTTGCAGTCTGACGAAGTTTTTCATCGCACCGATATAATTGCCCAAAGTAAGCTGTCCGCTGGGCTGAATACCTGAAAGTACAGTTTTCATGGTTATCCTTCCTCCTGAGATTGGATTCATTTGAAACACAAAAAAGCCTCGCATCCTCAAGGGACGCGAGACCGTGGTACCACCCTTATTCATTGCCTGCAGCTTCTCGGGACATGCCCCTGACCGCCTGCAATCTTAAAGCTCCGTTAACGGGGAGCAATCGGCCGTCATACTGAGGATGGTCACATCCTGTTCTGTGCGGCACTCCGAGGTCCATTCAGCAATGCGGGCTCACCGGTTCTCATCTGCCACCGGCTTTCTGAAGAGCTTGCGCGAAGCTTACTTGTCCTCATCATCGCGTTATCCATGTCATTACTTTCTAAATTACATTTAATGATAAATCCGTATAATGTTATTGTCAAATGACGATTGTACCCTGCACCCAAAAATCTGTTATCATAATGGCACAAGGCAAAGCTTCAACCGATTATAGTGGACAAAGGAGCATGGAAAATGAAACAAGTGACCAAAGAACACTGGAACGGTTACGACACGTATGTTTTACATAGCCCTGAACTGGAAGTTACGATGATTCCCCGTCTCGGGAATAATATCATTTCAGTACGTGATCTGAAGCTGAACCGGGACATCGTACGCCGTCCCGCCGAGGAAGAATTGGCTTTTTATTTACAAAAGCCTTATCATTTTGGCCTGCCGATTTTGATCCCTCCTGGCCGAATCCGCAAGGGTCAATTTGAGTTTGACGGCATTTCCTATCCATTCGATCGAAATACAGCCAATGACAATCACATACACGGTCTGCACCGCAATCAAGCTTGGTGCTGCAGTGATATTGAAGAGGATGAGGATGGTTGCAGCGTAACTACCGAGCTGCTGACAGAAAGTGACCCGCATTGGATGGAGCAGTTCCCTATTCCTTTGCGTCTGGAAATGACTTACCGCTTACAGGGACCTATATTAAGCCAGACACTGCAAGTCACGAATTTGGGTGAAAAAGCAGCTCCATTCGGTCTGGGATATCACACCTGGTTTATGGTGGATGGAGAACCCGGGCGCTGGAGCCTGAAGCTGCCTGTAAACGGAGTATATGAACAGGATGCCGAACAGCTCCCTACAGGTGTTATTACTCCTTTGAATGACTTGGAACAGCTCCCTTCGGGGCTTTCGCTGAAAGGCACGAATTTGGATACCCTGTTACGGGCTTCCGAAGGCCCTGCTGAAGCGCTATTGACTAGAGATGACGGTTATCAAATTCACTATACAGCAGATGAGCATTACTTTAAGTACTGGGTTTTGTATACGAAAGGTGAATGCGATCAATATTTCTGCATTGAACCTTATACCTGGCTGCCTGATGCTCCCAATTTACCTGATCCTGCCGGACAAGGCGGATTGATTCGTCTGGAGCCCCGGCAATCCATCAGCCTCAAAACTCAACTTTATATACAACAACCATAATTTCTCTTTTTATACTTCCGTTCCTTCGGCGCATATTTTCATAACACTGTCACATACTAAGCTTATCACAGCCGAAGGAGGTGACTACACATGTATGAAGCCAATCAAAGCAGAGGTCGTCGCAACAATAGCAATACGCTGATCGTTCCTCAAGCCAACAACGCGCTGCAACAATTGAAATATGAAGCTGCGCAAGAACTGGGCATCACCATTCCGGCAGACGGTTACTATGGTGATATGCCATCCCGTGAAGCTGGTTCTCTCGGGGGCTATATCACTAAACGCTTAGTACAACTGGCCGAACAGCAATTATCAGGCCGTTCAGGTCAATAAGCGTCATTATTCCACATGAGCAATCCGTTTATCGTCATTTAACAAAATGCGTTATGATCGGTATACAGCAAAGGCGGTTTTCCAATGGAAAACCGCCTTTGCTTCGCTCTTGTATGGAGAGTTATTCCGAATTCGCCTTTCGGTATGTAGGCTTGTTATAACGGATCATAAGATTCGCCATATTATAATTCGACTCCAGCGTAGCATCCACCAGAATAATCCCCTGTCTGACGGCAAAATCGAAAGCAATTTCGCCATGTGTCCAGCTGCGCTTGTGATCTAGTGTTTCCAAAGCCATACGTCGAAACTCTTCACGATGCTTTGCAGACAATCCTGGCTCTACTGCTGTGAATGTGCCGCCTTTCCCTGCAATTGGATTATGCCTGATTCCGAATTTTCCAATCACATTGTTGCGTATTTGTACAAATACGGTGCCTGACGACAAACCGGCCAATTCATGATCCAATTCTTTAAAAACAATATCCAGCTGCCTCATTAACGAAAATTGATCCAAATTACTCACCACAAAATTCCTCCTATACACCTTTTTTTGAATTATTAATAGGTCTTTCGACTCGATTATATGTGAATATTTTTAAGTTTACAACCATTTTAAACATAAATAGGTATTTATTACTATTTTTTAAATAAATCCATTAATTTAAATTTCACCAACAGGTAATATCGATAATACTTCGACATATTGTGACGTCTTTCTTCATCTTCTGCGATGAATGCAAAACAGGCCTCCTTTTGAGGAGACCTGCTTAAAGCGGATATCTTTTATTCCGTCATCTGCAAAAATTGCTCAATATCTTGAACGGTGACTTGCGCGGCATTCCGCCAGAAATCAGCCTGTGTTAAATCAGCGCCCAAATGTTTGGCTGCCAATTTTTCCACCGTCATACGGCCTGTATCACGCAGCAAAGCATCGTATTGGTCTGCAAAGCCATCAGGATTATTCTTCGCAAAAGCGTAAATCCCTGCACTGAACATGTACCCGAATGTATAAGGGAAGTTGTAGAAAGGTGTGTTCGTAATGTAGAAATGCAGCTTCGATGCCCAAAGATGAGGGTGCACTTCGTTCAGAACTCCGCTGAACGCTTCCCGCTGTGCTTCCTCCATTAACTCGCTCAGCTGCTGCGCTCCTACCACCCCTTTTTTCCGCAATTCGTAAAAACGGGTTTCAAACAGGAAACGGGCATGAATGTTCATAAAGAAGGCCACACCACGCTGGATTTTGTCCTCCAGCAAAGCTACCTTTTCCTGCCCCTCGGCGGCTTCCAGCAAAGCATCCGACACAATAAGTTCTGCCAGCGTAGACGCCGTCTCAGCCACGTTCATGGCATAATTTTGATTGAGCGGGTGCAATTCATTCATTACATGCTGGTGATAACCATGTCCAAGTTCATGGGCCAGTGTCGAAACGTTGGACGCTGATCCTGCATAGGTCATAAAAATCCGGGTCTCTTGGCTTAATGGCAAAGATGTGCAGAAACCTCCAGGACGTTTGCCTTGACGATCCTCTGCTTCGATCCAGCTTTTCTCAAAAGCCATTTGGGCAAAATCAGCCATTCTGGAACTAAATTTGCCAAATTGCTCGACAATCGTAACAGCTGCGTCGTCGTAAGGGATTTTGGTCGTCGATGCTCCCAAAGGAGCCTCCACGTCATGCCAGGACAGCTTATCTAAACCAAGCAGCTTTGCCTTTCGCTCCAAATATTTGACCAGGACAGGCTTCGTTTCATTGATAACCTGCCACATGGTATCCAGCGTCTGCCCCGACATACGGCTGATTTCGAGCGGCTCCTTAAGTACGTCTGTCCAGCCGCGGTTTTCATACAGCTTGAGACGGAAGCCTGCCAGGTGATTCAGCGTATCCGCACAATAGTCCTCCACCTGCGTCCACGCCTCTTCCCAACGTGCAAACACCTTCTGACGCACACTGCGGTCCGGTTCATCCAATTTATTAGCTGCCTGCCCTACAGACAGATTTACGATCTCACCGTTCTCTGGTATAGGAATCGTCATATTTTTAACAATGGTGTCATAAAAATCACCCCAGCCGTGGTAGCCATCCACAGCCAAATCCAATGCAAGGCCCTCCAGCTCAGGTGCCATTTTTTCACGCGCTTCGTTTCGATATTCAGTCAGAACAAATGAAATCGGCTTGATGGCTTCCCGCTCCATCCACTTTTGCCATAGTTCTTCACTGGTTTGTGCCAGCAGGTTCTGGAAAGATACCAAGGCACTTTTCCCTTGTGCGTACAGCGTATTCACGCGTGCCCCCAGTTGGACAGCCAGCTTGTCGTGTTGGTTTTGTGCAGTTAGACAAGAGACGAAGGACATTGCCTGTGACGCTCCGTTAAACAACTCCTGCATGCTATTCAGCACACTGTCCAGCTGCTCGGTATCCAATAACGTTTGCGGTATTTTGGCTGTTTTGAGCTGGGATTGCAGCTGTTGGACTTTACCCTCCAAGTCCTCCAAAAATGCATGGAATGAGGCAGAGGAGGAGCCTCCGCTGAATATAGATTCCAGATCCCATGTTTGCTTTAACGGCGTTTTCATAATAGTTCCACCTTTCTTTTGGCGAATTTATGTAGTTTCATATACAATTAAGCTACATCGTGATGATAAAATCACTACAATTGGGAGGAATACAGAATGAGACCCTTACAAATCTCGCCGGAAACGGCTGTGAAATTATCCGAAAAGCTTGGCATTCCGCTGGAACACCTTATGCATACACCCCAGCACATTTTAATGCAGAAGCTGGCCGAACTGGCTAAAGAAGATACTGCTGACCCGAACGGCGGAAAGTCGAACAAATGATGATTCCTTTTGAAAAAACCTGGCCTTATGACATTGTCATGGGAGACATTTATGTACAGTCTTGTCCGTTTTGTGATCATGAGAATGTTTTGCTGCCCCTGAAGACAAAAGAACTAAAGCTTATTCATGAAGGGATGAAAAAGCTGCTTGTGTTCCCTTGCTGTCATAACAAGGTTACTTTGGTGGATTGTGACGCTGATTATTTGCTGTCAGATACCACTCTCCGCCGCCATTAATCCACCGAGGCAGTGGTAAGATAAGGTAGCCTGTCCTACAAACAAGGTGTGAACCATGAGCCTGAATTGGCCATAGTACACACCTTTCTTTTTTCACGAGGAGGTTGCGTCCTGCATTTCCTCTGGCAGATTGATATCCTTAGCCAGCATTTGCTCACGGAGTACAGTCCATTGTTCACGGGATGCCCGAATCATGGCCGCATCCATAATTTTCTTGTCATTAATGACACGCGAAAACCAGCGTACCGCTTCGTTAAAATTGCCTATGCGCCGATTCAGCTCTCCAATCAGATAGAGCAGCTTCGCATTATTCGCTCCGACACCTTCCAGCTCATACACCCGGATATAGGCATCCAGACTAAATTGGAGAAAACGAAGCTCCTGCTCCTCATTTCCCTGGTATCGATACATCCATGCAATATGCTGCAACAAACTGGCGATCACCCGGTCCTTTTCACCGATAACCTGCGCGCAGAGTAAAGCCAGTTTATACGTTTCTAACGCAACTTCCCAGCTGCGGTGACCGGCATATTCACGGGACTGCCACCGATTACCAATTTTGTCCTTAAAAAGCTTGCTTTGCAGACTGCTTAATTGAACGATAGAATGCTCTGTTGAGGTAAATCCGCAATGGGGACAGACCCGCACGACGTAAAAATCGGGATTTTCATTTTTGTAATATGCACAAAAATCCGAATCCGTGCGAATGGCCTTTTTCAGGCTTGGTCTGACACGGGAGGTCTTAAATTCTTGCTCACAATGCGGACAAACGATATTGATCTGATACAACGGTTCCAGTTCCAATGTGTATACAACCCTCTCCAAAATTCAGCAATTTCCGTAAGCTTACGGGGTATTTACAAAATGATGCGCAGGACCCGACAAACGATTAAGTATGATGGAACGAAGCGGCTCCTCAATGCCGACATCCGTTAACGCATCCGCCATACAAGACAACCATGCTTCTGCTCGCTCCTCTGTTACAGGAAACTTCATGTGTCTGGCACGTAACATCGGATGGCCATATGCATCGGAAAACAGGGACGGTCCACCAAAAAATTGGCTCAAAAACATGAACTGCTTTTCCTTGATCGGCTCCATATCCGCAGGAAACAGGGGACTTAACAACGGATCTTTATAAACTCTCGGGTAAAAGGTCTCAATAATAGCACGAATACCTTCCGCACCCCCAAGGTTGTCATAAATGCTCAGGCTAGGATTCACTTTTCCTCCAACTTTCTGTGCTATGGTAATAAATATATACCCGTATTATAACAAAAAACAAAAAATGACGCTAAAAATAAGCGTCATCTTAATAATCTATACGACTGTATCATTATATGACTAATAACTTCGCCAATCCTCTTCACCGGGATGGACACGAGAGACACGAATAACATACACGAAAGCACATACAAGCAAACCGGCAACGATACTCATCCTGATCACTCCATCCTAAAGGTTATGGATCGTTGTTTTCCTATTCTAACATACTTTTTACAAAATTACAGCATGTTATGCAATCGCTTTCTTCATTTTTTTGTACTGTTTGTCCATCTCCGACATAGGAATATTAATACATCCCCAAAGGAGGAGCTTCTATGTCGCTGTACCGTCGCTACTCACTTCCTTTGTCCATTCTTATGCTGCTATCCCTGTTTGTGCTTATGGTCGCATACCCGCAATCTTCTCTGAATGCCGGACTTCGCGGTCTTGCCATTTGGTGGGACGTGTTATTCCCGTCGTTATTCCCGTTTTTTGTAATCTCCGAACTGCTTCTCGGTTTCGGCATTGTTCATTTTATTGGCGCGCTGCTGGACCCGCTAATGCAGCCTCTATTTCGTGTACCTGGCTGTGGAGGTTTCGTCGCTGCGGTCAGCTGTGCATCCGGCTACCCGATTGGGGCTAAATTAACAGCCAAGCTGTGGGAACAAAAATGGATCACGCGCATTGAAGGAGAGCGTCTAGTCGCATTTACGACCTCCTCTGATCCCATCTTTCTGATCGGCGCGGTATCCGTCGGCTTCTTCCATCAGCCGGAAATTGCGCTCGTGCTAGGCGCAGCCCATTACGGTGGCGTGCTGATCATCGGTCTGCTCATGCGCTTCCACGGTGCCCGTGATACACATGGCGGGCAAGCTGAACCAGCATCCGCCAGCACTGCGGATGTAAAGACCAGCACGCCGTCTGCACACCGTCTCGGGCACCTCCGCCAAGCGCTATATGCGATGCATGCAACGCGCCTGGAAGATGGGCGTCCGTTAGGCGAGCTGCTCCGTGAGGCAATTGCCTCTTCCCTGCGTCTTATTATTGTCGTAGGGGGGCTGGTTGTATTCTTCTGCGTTATTTTGGAGGCGTTGACGAATTCCGGCTTAATGAGCGTGCTTCATTGGCTTACGGCAAGTTTACTGACTGCGTGCGGCCTTCCCTCTACGTTAACAGAGTCCATTGTGGGCGGGATCTTCGAGGTCACTTTAGGAGCGCAAGCCGCGGGGAGGGCCACAGGAGTGGCGTTACCGTTCAAAGTAGCCGCAGCAGCTTTTGTTCTTTCCTGGGGCGGGCTGTCCGTTCATGCGCAAGTCGCAAGTATTTTAAATATGACGAACCTGCGATATATACCGTTTTTGCTGGCTCGGGCTGCGCACGGTGTCATCTCGGCGATGCTGGCTCTCCTATTATGGCGTCCGCTCATGGGTCAAGGAAACACGCCGGTGTTTGCTCCGCTATACACCTTTTCCTGGTCCCCCGCCTTCTCGCCAACCATACTGTTGCAAGGCCTGGTGTTCTTTGGCTGTCTACTGGCAGGGATGCTGACTCTCTCCTGCTTGAGCATGGGGGCAAGTTACCTATTTGCGTGGTTGAAAAGAGCATACAGGTAATGAACGATTGTGTTCTTGCGCATAATTGATTATGATCGGTATATACCCATGACAAAGGAGCTTTTCATCTTGAGATATTATGTTCTGGATCGCGGGGATCAGCACTCCATGGACTTGAGTCAGCAATTTCACCGTCTTGCCCAAGAAAAGAATTTCAAGCTGGATGCCGAATCGCCGGAAATCGTCGTGTCTATTGGAGGCGATGGTACGATGCTTCATGCGTTCCATACCTTCATCGACCAGATTCCGGATATTGCCTTTGTTGGTGTACATACCGGTCATCTGGGCTTTTACGCTGATTGGCATGCGGACGAGTTGGAGGAGCTAATCCACCTGATGAGCCAAAGCGGAACGAAAGGGCTGCTTAGCCCAAGAATCGTCAAGTATCCGCTGGTTGAGCTGGAGATTCACAAAAAGTCTGGAAATGCCTCTTTTATCGCCCTAAACGAGTTTACGTTAAAAGGGGTGGATGGTACTGTTGTTGCCCAGGTTGATATTAACGATATTACGTTTGAAATGTTCCGTGGTGACGGCATATGTGTGTCGACCCCTTCTGGGACGACGGCCTATAATAAAGCGCTCGGCGGAGCGATGGTTCATCCTACCATCGAAGCAATACAATTAACTGAGATCGCTTCCATCAATAACCGTGTTTATCGGACACTGGGATCACCCTTGCTGCTGCCCAAACACCATCATTGTGATATTTTTTCGCGAAAAGATCAGCGTCTTTTGCTGACTATCGATCACTTGAACTTTCCTGTGGATGATCTGATCTCTGTTCGCTGTCAGGTCTCAAGTCAAAAAATCAGCTTTGCCCGATATCGCCCTTTCCCCTTCTGGGATCGGGTACGCAACGCTTTTCTTAACTAAAACCTGTAAAAGAGCCGATTATGGCTCTTTTTTATGTAGCATTTGCATAATTCGATTCCCAACGCTCAAAGGTACAATAATTACAAACAAAACGGTTCCTGAAAATCAGGAACCGTTTTGTTGTGGAGCTATGAATGTTTTATTCTTTTGGCTCGCCTCAGCTCTTTCGGCTCTGACAGCAGATCCTGCCTGACGCTGGCCTTCGGAATCACGTGGAGCACGGGTTGGCCGCCACTCCCTGTTTTCCTTGGATTGACGTTCAAAACGTGACCCACGGGATTCTTTTTTATTGAAATTCCCTTGCTGACGTTGTCTCCGCGGCTCACGGGCTGGCTGTCCTTCTGCCGGATTGCGTCCTTCCTTTGCATCACGCGGTTCTCTAGGGTGACGCGACTCACGCTGCCGATTTCCTTCACGATCTTCTCGCGGCGGACGACTTTCACGAGCTTCACGTGTCTGCCGCTCACGGGTCTCCGGGGCATCCTTCGACTCCTGGCGCTCCAACTCGCGTGATTCACGTACCACTTCGCGCGTCTGCTCCACTTTCGGCTCCTGAACTGCGCTCAAATCCTGCTGCTGAGTTTGCCGCCACTCCCGCTCTCCGGTCGTTTCCGGCAATCCCGCTTGCCTGTCTTCATGTTCCAGCTTTTGAACTTGTTCCGTTTGAGCATCTACCAACTGTTGGATGTCCGGGGTAACCGATTCTTCATTGATTCCGTTCTTGTTGACCACTTCACGGCTTTTTTGCAGCACAAAATAAGCACAGCCAAAATTGCAGTATTCATTAATGTAATCGTCCAGTACCACTATGGATGTATCCTTATTTGCCTTGGGGTGCCCCTCTCGGTAAAAGCCCTTTAGACGCAGCTGATTGTAACCCCAATCGCCAATAATAAAATCATAGCGGTCCAACACTTCACTATATCGATCACGAAACGCTTCGGGATTCCACCCGTTCTTGTGATCCTTCACTACTTCATAATTCTTGCCACCGATTTGGAACAAGTTAATCTGACCGCCTTTCCCGGATCAAGCCTGCGAAAGGTTGCCTTCTTCCTTATGCCGAGCAGCAGATTTTACCTGCTCATGCGCTTGGTAGGAACTGCGGACCATCGGACCGGATTCTACGTGGCTGAACCCCCGTTGTAATCCCTCTTCCTTCAACTTCGCAAAATCTTCCGGTGGATAATATTTTTGCACATACAAATGTTTCTCGGACGGTTGCAAATATTGCCCTATTGTCAAAATATCACAATCAATTTTACGCAGATCATCCATGGCCTGCAAGATCTCGTCCCACTCTTCTCCAACACCCAGCATAATGCTTGATTTGGTCGGGATGGACGGATTCAATTGCTTCGCACGTTGGAGTAACTCCAGAGAGCGACGGTATTTTGCCTTGGCCCGTACTTTGTCGGACAAGCGCTCCACTGTTTCAATATTATGATTCAAAATATCCGGCTTGGCATCCATGACGATCCGCAGGGATTCAATATCACCCATAAAATCGGGAATCAATACTTCCACACTGCAAAAAGGCAAACGGCGGCGAATGGCACGGACCGTTTCTGCAAATATGGTGGCCCCCCCATCTTTCAAATCATCACGGGCCACACTGGTTACTACACAGTGCTTCAAGTTCATTTTTTCGGCTGCTTCCGCAACACGTTCAGGCTCTTGCAAGTCCAGCTCCGTAGGCATTCCCGTATTCACTGCGCAAAAACGGCACGCACGTGTACAGATATCACCCAAAATCATAAATGTAGCTGTCCTGTTGGCCCAGCATTCATATATATTAGGGCATCGTGCCTCCTCACATACGGTGTGTAATGTCTTTGAACGCATCATGCTCTTGATTTCCTGGTAGCTATCACCTGTTGTAAGTTTAATACGAATCCAGTCGGGCTTTGCTTCCTTCACTTTTCTAGACAATGGAATAAACCTTCTTTCTATAAGCTTAAGCTGTCATTGCCATACATTATAACATGAAAGCGATGTAAAAACCCCCATTCATTTTTCCCTTTTTGATATGACATTGATCTGAAAAAGTAAATCTTGTATGGATAAAAGCACCGAATATCGCTCAATCTAAGCAAAAAACGCCCTCATGCCATGATTTTAGGTCCGGAATTTCCCATGGCATCATGTCATCTATAGGAGGTTGGTTCATGTGCCTTACCCTAAGCGGACAGCCCGTGCTGTTCGTCTGTTATCGCTGCTGCTATGCGCTATTACACTGACAACATCCTGTCCGCTTCCTGCTCATACCTTTGCCAGGTACCTGCAGCCATCATCATCCCAGAATACCCCGAAGGATGCTTCACATTCCAAATCTTCATTGTATACGTCCAGGCTGGCTTTGTATCAATCCATTGAAGCCCTGACCGGGATTCCTTGGTACAGGCTGGCTGCGATCGATCAATATGAACGTACGCTTACAGTGGCCCATCCCAAAGACCGCAAGCATGCGGAGCGGATCACAGGTATTTTTATTACGGGACCTGTCTGGTCCGGTCTGATGAACCCTGATTCGAAGGATCAAAATCCACACTCCATTGAAATGTTTTCCGGACTGGGACAAGACGGCTCAGGTGACGGAATCGCGAGCCGCGATAATGACAGGGATCTACTCTTTAGCCTCGCTTCATATCTCGGTAAATATGGGAACACTGAGGATGAATTTGGTATTGCTGTATGGGAATATTACCACAACACCCGTGCAGTTCAAAGAGTCCAGCAGTTTGCCAAGCTGTATCGGACATATGGCAGGCTGGATCTTGGCAAGCATGCCTTCCCGCTTCCCTTGGGTAGCATTTACAGCTACCGCAGCACTTGGGGCAGTAGCCGCAGCTGGGGTGGTTACCGTATACATGAGGGAACTGATCTGTTTGCTGGCTATGGAGTTCCGGTTCGCAGCACCTGCTATGGTGTAGTCGAAATGAAGGGCTGGAATCCATTCGGAGGATGGCGAATCGGCATTCGCGATCTCAACAACCGCTACCACTACTATGCACATCTCTCCGGCTTTGACAAAACTGTTCGCAACGGAGATATTGTCACCCCCGGTCAGACAATTGGCTGGGTCGGAAGCTCAGGCTACGGGAAACCCGGTACCCAAGGCAAGTTTCCACCGCATCTCCACTATGGTATATATCGGGACAGCGGCTGGACAGACTGGTCCTTTGATCCATACCCGTTATTAAGACAGTGGGAACAAGCCGAACACAAAGCCCTCAAAACAGGCAAGACAAAAAGGACCTCCTCGTAAGGTCTTTTTTGCCTTGGGAAGCACTTGTTCCCTCTCGTCCTGTTAAGGCGTTGAGGACGCACTGGAGGGGCTTTCCTCTTCCAATTCTACTGGAACGCTTTTGATGCCGGGATCTGTGGCGCTCCCGCTCTCTATCGTATGTGAAGGCAGCGCCAGCTGTGGAGCGACTGCACCATTTTTGCCAATCGGCTTCCCTTGATTGTCATAGTAGTACATCGGAACATTGCCAACCACCAGCAAATAAGATACGGGAATTTCCGTCTCCACAATCTGAGGCTGCATCTCAAACGGAATGACGACAGACACCTCTGTCGTAATCCGGATATACACTTCCACTAAGATCATGTTAATGCCCGCATCCTGTTGACGCGTGTTTAAATCCACCTTGATGGTCCCGTGCGGCTCCACCTTTAAAGGAATTTTCGGGCCATATGCCGCCAGCAGCGGACTGTTCAATGCCTGACCAATGGGAATGCGCTCATCAAAATGACTCATGCTGTCCATCGTTGCCTTGACTGCCTTGAGCGTGTCTGACGTAATTCTCATATGTTCTGCATAATTCAGAACAAATCCGGAGGTTCTCCCTTGGGCATCTGTTCTCCATTCGATCAGATGATCGGCTGTCTTTCCCTGCTTTACCTGTGCTGTAATGGCTGAATTAATGGCCTCGGTCGCCATTTGCTTAACCCGTACTTTGGCCAGATGCATCATGGGTGGCTTCAAATGCTGCTCTACATAAGCAGCAATCTGTATCATTCCTACCAGCAGCACCAGCGCTACAATGAGCAATACTCTGCGTCTGCCGCGTCGCCTTCTGTTGGGTAGGCTGTGCCATTGCGGTCTTCTCATCATCCGATCCCCCTGCAGCGATGAACTTACCCTACAAGGATATGCGAGGGACCTACGAAAAAGAAGCTGCCCGTCCGGCAGCTCCTCTTGGGATAAATATATAATTTCAAATCGCAGTCTAGCGAATTATTTGAAAATGTGATCAATCTTGTCGATATCCGTCTGACTCAGCCGGACACTCAGCGTTTTCAAATTCTCCAGGACCTGCTCCGGCTTTTTCGCCCCTGGAATGAGTGCATCAATCGAGTCGCGAGTCAAATACCAAGCCAGCACTACATGAGCCACCTCAGCATTTAATGCATTGGCAATCTGCCGTACCTGCTCTACCTTTTCCAGATTACGGGCAAATGTTTCCCCCTGAAACAACGGATTATTAGCTCTGATGTCCGTGAAGGTTGTATCCTTCGTATATTTTCCGCCCAGCAGTCCGGCTGCCAGCGGGAAATAAGGCACAAATGAAATATTATTCGCCTTGGTGTAAGGCAGCAGTTCCTTTTCCGCTTCCCGCTGAAGCAAATTATATTCGGATTGAAGCACATCTACATAGCCGTCGCTATTCGCATCCTTTAACTGCTCAATGGAAAAATTGGATACACCAATCGCTTTAATTTTACCCTCGTCTTTAAGCTTCTTCAGTTCTCCGACTGCTTCTACCTTCGGGGTAGCTTCATCCGGAAAATGGATGTAAAACAAATCAATATAATCGGTTTGCAATCTTTTCAGACTGGACTCAACAGAAGCACGCAAAAATGCTGGCGAGTTGTCAAAAACAACCTTTCCGTTCACAAATTTGTGCGCCCCCTTAGTCGCAATCACAGCTTTATCACGTTGGCCGCGTTCTTTCAAAACCTCACCAATCAAGCGTTCGGAGTGTTCAGGTCCGTAAATAAAGGCCGTATCCAGAAAATTGATGCCGTTATCCAAAGCTGTGCGAACTACTTCCTTGCCCGTTTCATCGTTCAAACCGGAAAAAAGATTATGTCCGCCCACCGCATTTGCACCCAAACCGATTTGAGTTACATATAGATCTGTTTTGCCAATACGCACTTGCTCTGCCAATTCACGTCATCTCCTTTTTGAAAGTTACTTCCATTTTATTATTGCATTCCAAAAAAAGCAAAGTGCGTGCCTGGATGAATATTGGCCGGGGACACCTTCTAATTTCTTTTTCGCTTCATATTGCGGATGATCGTTTTGGTTTTCTGATCCACCCGGTATGATTCGATGATCTTTTGCAGCGCTTTATTGAACGTAAAATGGTCCAGCGTATTGTTTTGCAAGTAATTCATTGTAATTTCGGGCAGCTTAATATAACAGATGGATATCGCCCATGCTACCGCCATTTGTACATAATAATCCTCACAATGAGTCTGATCCAGTAATTCAAGCACCTGATCGATATATTGCTCCTCTATATAAAAATTCAGCAACATCACTACGCCAAACCGAATTTCATATTCTTTATTAGAGAACAGATAGAGCTGAATAAACTCCCATACCCGTTCCTTATGATTTTTCGTCCATTTTAAACCAGCGCAAAAACTGTCACATACAGACCAATTATTAATTTTAGGAATAAATGTGGTAACAGTATGCAAAGCTTCCTCTATGTCTGTTTGTATATACCCAATAACCATACCTTGCAGCATCACTTCCTCGAAGTACTCGCTTTCGGCAGTCTCCAAGTAAAGACGCCAATCTCCTTTGGCAATCGTCTGCGCCAGCTTGCGCAGCACCGGCAATCGTACCCCCAGTACATTATCAATCGTCGGGAGCAATGAAGCCGTAAATTTCTGAAAATCGGTATCAACGTGTGACAATATTTGTTCCCGGATTGTTTTTTCCACAGTCCCACTCCCTGACCTTAACGAAATGAAATACTCCACAAATAAATGGAGGCCACCGAACCATAGGGTGAATACACCTGCCGATACTCCTCGAACTGCTTTTTAGTGAGGCTACCCAGATTGTATAACTTCATCATTCCCCGTCGAATAGCCATATCGCCCCAACTGACGACATCCGGACGCTCCATGCAATGAATCAGCATCATTTCAGCCGTCCAGGGACCTATGCCCTGTAATGAGGACAGCTTTTGGATTACCTGCGTATCGGAGAGTTCATACAATTCCTGCAAATCCAGCAAGCCTTGCTCTATCGTTTGGGCCAAATTCATGATACATGCGGCTTTTTTCATGGTTATGCCACTGCTTTGAATATCCTCAGCTGAATGGGCGACTATACGCTGCGGAGTTATCACACCCAGCTTCTCCTGCATTCTGGCCCAGATCGTTTCAACTGCCTTGGCTGAAACAAGCTGTCCGACAATCGCATGAACGAGCGCAGTGAACAGGTCCGGAATGACCATTCGTTCTACTTTGCCCATTTGTGACATCGCTCTACCGAGTACGGGATCTGCGGATTTTAGATATTGAATTTCCTTTTCGCCATAGTCGAAGTTTTTGGTAATTACGGTGTTCATTCCGCTCATCCTCTCATCAAGGTTCAAATCCTTTCTTGCTCACGTAAAGCTGTTATTCAGGGGAAACATGGAGAAAACGCTCATACACCGCCTTATAGGCGACCGGGTGATACCAGTCTTCCAGCCCCAATGGCTCGTACAACGCACCGATATTTAAGCTTCGTGTCCGCCTTCCTCCACTGCCGTCTCCCATAATGAGTGTTCATCCTTAGCCCCGCTCAAGCTGCAAAAGCTTTACCTTCATATCCAAGCCGCCGCGATATCCGGTCAAAGTGCCATTTTTACCGATAACCCGGTGGCATGGAACGGTAATCAAAATCGGATTAGCACCGATAGCAGCTCCCACCGCACGAACGGAGGCAGGCTTTTGGATCGCATGGGCAATGTCTGAGTAGGATTGTGTCTCCCCATACGGAATGTCACACAAGGCGTCCCAAACCGCCCTTTGGAACGCAGTCCCTTGAATGTCAAAAGGAATCGTAAAGCGCGTGCGCTCTCCACGAAAATATTCAACCAGTTCCTTGGCATAGGGCTGTAAGAACGCCGCCTCTTCGACTAAAGAACTGCCAGGATATCGCCTTCCCGCCCATGCTGTCAATTCCGCTACAGGTTGATCGGGTGAGCCCACATAACATAATCCTTCAGATGTGGCTGCAATATATAAATTCCAATCCTCATAGGTCAACAATGACCAATAGATCGTTTTACTGGTTTGAATTGTCATGCTGTATACCTCCATTTGCGCTTTTTTGGATTTGAGCAGACGATATTGCAAGGGAGTGCAGCCCATGTAATTGTGATTTACATATTCTGTAACACATGCAATCCATTCATGATCAGGCAAACGTTGCCCGGTCGGCTTGCACCTTTTGCATGGCCGAAAATGCTCCGCCAAAGCCTGCTCTGCTGTTTTGAATATACGAATGTTTTCCCTTTTGGGCGGACGCGATTTGCAGGAGGGGCGACAAAATATTCCCGTTGTCTTCACAGCGTACAAAAATTTCCTATCATATGATTTGTCATTGTTTACAATAGCTCTCCACTTATCGTCAGTTACTGATACAGCGGATATTCCCATTTATATCACCTCTCATATGCGATCCTGCCTCCCGTATAGCTATGTCTAAATTATAAACGAAATAGTGAACATATGTACTCCTTTTAGAATGTAAAGGCAAGATAACGAAAAAAAGATGACTCCAGCAGAGCCATCTTTAATCTTGCTTATTTACTTTCCCAGGCTTGAAGTTTGCCCGGTTCAATGGTGATCGTCAGCTCATCTGCAGGCTGCTGATATCCATTTGACCAACATTCGGTATTGGGAATCCCTGCCCTCTCCGGGTCGAACACCGGGTCCAACCCCTGCTTTCGCTGCCGTTCGTAATCCTTGAGCACCAGGAGTGCAGGTTTGGCAAGCAGAATCATGGCAATCAGGTTCACCCACAGCATAATACCGACGCCCATATCCCCCAAGGTCCAGGCCAGAGCTGATTCCTTGACTACCGTTCCGTAAAACGTTGAACCCAGAATAACCAGCTTTAGCACCAACATGGGCCATTTCGCTTTGTGATCAGGGACCAGATAGGACATATTCGTTTCTGCGATGTAATAATAAGCGATGATGGTTGTAAATGCGAAAAAGAACAATGTAATCGACAGCAGACTTGAACCAAAGCCCGGAAACACCGACTCAATAGCAGCCTGCGTATATTGGGTTCCTTCTTCGACGCCAGGGAGATTGTGGACAATATAACCGCCGCCGGGTCCCTTCACATTGTACATACCTGTGAACAAAACCATAAAAGCCGTAGACGTACACACCAAAAAGGTATCTACGTACACGGAAAATGCCTGAACCAGCCCCTGCTTGGCCGGGTGAGATACTTCAGCAGCGGCAGCCGGATGCGCACCGGAGCCTTGTCCGGCTTCGTTGGAGTAAATCCCGCGCTTTACGCCCCAAGCAATCGCTGTTCCTACCATGCCGCCGAACACGGAATCCATACCAAAGGCACTGCGGAAAATGAGTGAGAATACACTCGGGAGTGCAGTGATATTCGTCATCATAATATAGAAAGAGACGAGAATGTAGCCAAGGGCCATAAAAGGAATGACCACCTCAGCAACCTTCGCAATCCTTTTTACCCCGCCAAAGATAATAAGTGCCAGTAAAACGACAACTAAAATCCCTGAAACCTTCATATCTATCCCAAACGAGCTGTGGAAAGCTACAGCAATGGAATTTGACTGGGTTCCCGGCAGTAACAAACACATAGCTACCAGTGCGACAACCGCAAAAATAACAGCAAACCATTTTAGCCCGGTTCCTTTTTCAATATAAAAGGCAGGGCCGCCCCGGTACAAACCATCGCGCTTTACCTTATATACCTGAGCCAGTGTGGATTCAACAAAAGCCGTAGCTGACCCGATAAAAGCCATGACCCACATCCAAAATATCGCCCCAGGTCCTCCCATTCCGACAGCCAAAGCAATACCTGCTATATTCCCGGTCCCTACACGCCCCGATAGCGCCATTGTAAAAGCCTGAAAAGAAGATACTCCTGCCTCAGAACTCTTTCCTTTAAATACCAAATAAATCATTTCTTTGAGATGCCTGATTTGCAGGAATCGAGTCATGATTGAAAATAACAAGCCCACGCCCAAACAGACATATATCACCGGATTACTCCAGATGATGCCATTCACTGCTCCTACCCATTTCTCTAACATTCCTTGCCTTTCCCCCTGATTAGTCGATAAATTCCTGGTCTGTTTTTCCAGTAATTTTGCATTATTACAAAAAAATTATAGATGAGATTGTATCACCATACAAGTTCATTTAATTGACATATTGTCAATTACGAGCAGACTTATCCGGCTGTATCCATGATGACAAAAAAACGCTGATGATCCGGGAATGTGATCATCAGCGCTTTCCTTAAGACATTCAGGCAGTACCCTCTTGGTCTTTCGTAGTGGCGGATAGCTTTAACAATGGTTCCTGCTCTTTTACCTGACCATGGGCAATTGGAACGATGTCTGTATATTCGGAAGAATTCGTGATAATAACTGGCGTAATCGTAGGGTAACCTTCTGTCTTGATTTGTTCCATATCAAATTCGAGCAACAAATCCCCGGCTTTTACCTGATCGCCTTCTTTGATATGGGAAGTAAAATGTTTACCGTCCAGCTTAACCGTATCGACTCCGACGTGAACCAGAACTTCTGCACCATGGTGCGAAACAATCGCAAGCGCATGTTTTTTCTTGAATGCCACAGTAATGGTTCCGTCGAATGGGGCTACAACTCTGCCCGTTGTCGGTTGGATGGCGATACCTTTACCCATAGCTTCCGAAGCAAATGCAGGATCGGGAACCTCCGACAGAGCGACCACAGTTCCTTCAATCGGGCTAAGTACCTCTTCATTAGAAAAAACAGCTGCAGGAGTGGATTCTTTAGCCGAATTGTCAGTGGTGTCCCCTTCATCTACCGGATCTTCAAATCCCAAAATATAGGTCAAAATGGCCGAGACCAAAAATGATACGGTAATTCCTAAAATCATTCCCGGGAAGCCTTGTCCGCCAGGACCGTAAAAGATCGGCAAGGTCAGCAAACCAGGCGCGCCGGAGGCGAATGCTTGCGTTCCTGCTTGGCCGATAATGGCACCGCCAATAGCACCGCCGATAACACCGGCGATAAATGGACGCTTCAGCGGCAGTGTAACCCCATAGACAGCAGGCTCTGTGATGCCGAACAAAGCGGTCAGTGTGGCAGAACCGGCCAGCGTTTTCAGCTTTTTATTTTTCGTTTTCAGCATGACACCAAATGCCGCGCCCGTTTGAGCAAAGATGGAAGCCGAAGCAGAAGGCTTGATTCCGTCTCTACCGTTAACAGCAATGTTATTAATGAACACAGGTACAAGGCCCCAGTGAACACCGAAAATAACGAGCAACTGCCAACAAGCACCGAGGATTGCTCCAGCAAGCAGCGGACTAAAGCTGAACGCGGCAACGAGTCCAGCGGCAATCCCATTACCTACGTACACCCCGACGGGTCCGAAGACCATCAAAGTCAGAGGAAGCATAATGACAAGCAAAATTAACGGTGTAACAAAGTTTTTGACGCTCTCATGTATTAGCCGATTGCACAATTTTTCCAGCTTGCTCATGGCGATAACAGCCAAAATGATTGGAATGACGGTAGACGAATAGCTCATCATCACAACCGGAATCCCGAAGAAATCTGTAGGCGTGCCTTCCGTTTTCAACGTAACGATGGACGGGTAAAGCAACCCTCCGGCAATCGTCAGGGCAACAAAGATGTTGCCACCAAACTTCCGGGCTGTTGTAACCGCTAACAAGAGAGGGAGAAAATAAAATAAACTGTCAGCTCCAGCATACAAAATCATGTAGGTCGTTTCTTTTGGATGCAACCAGCCAAGGTTGCTGGCAATCAGCAGCAAACCTTTCAAAATACCTGACCCTGCCATCACTCCGAGCAGCGGTGCAAAAATACTGGAAATCACATCTATAACGGCGCCTAATCCCTTGTTGCCTTTAGCCAATTTGTCTTCATGTCCAGTTTCGCTCAAAATGTTGGATACCTTGCCGATTGCATTATAAACCTCCGGCACTTTGTTGCCGACGACGACCTGGAACTGACCGCCGCTCTGCTTAACCGTGATAATTCCATCGGTTTTTTCCAGTTTTCCTTTGTCTGCTTTGGCTTCATCCTTTAGCACAAACCGCAGACGGGTAGCGCAGTGAACAAGCGATACCACATTGTTTTCGCCCCCTACCAGGTGCACAATTTCTTTTGCCAATTTTTCATAGCTCATGTTAGACACCTCCATGTACTAAGGGTATTTTACATATTTAGGCACACAAAAAACCTAAGCCTTGAAAAATAGTGGGCCATTGGTGTCCCGCGATTTTTCATGACTTAGGTTTTGCCTGCATAACCAGTAACAATCCCAGTTAAAAGTATTAAATTCCCTTTATCCTCAAAATATATTAAATATCCCATTTATGTCAACAAAAATATTTTATCTGTTCACCACCCGCTCAATATGCACGGTCAGATACAACTTTTCTTCATTCGTTAATTCATGATTATATTCTTTTTTCACAAAAGCTCCGATTTTCTCCGTACAGGCCGCCGCTTCCTTGTGCTTTCCCTTAATCATGTCGTACAAATGGTCATAGTTATTTTCGTAGTGATTCCCCTTGAATACGCGCTGAGCAAAAAATTTCAGATGCGTAATAAAACGGAAGTAGCTTAGCGAATCCTCGTCAAAATCAACCTTGAAATGATATTTCGCGATATTGATAATTTGCTGGATAAACTTTGTAATACTCATGGTAGTGATGACTTCCTCGTTCATTTCGGCATTCACGATATGAATCGCGATAAAAGCCGCTTCGTCCACAGGCAGCTCAATACCGAACCTTTGCTTGATTTGCTCGAGCGTTTTCAACCCAAGCGCAAATTCTTCTTTGTACAGCTGCTTAACTTCCCACAATAACGCGTTTTTAATTTCCAAACCTTCCTCATATCTTTCAATAGCGAAATTAATATGGTCGATCAAGGAAACATAAATATTTTCGTTCAGCTTTTTGTATAAATTGTGCTTGGCGTCATTAATGATTTCCTCCACGATCACAATCAAATCAAGTGGGACTTCACGCAGCAGCATTTTGAAGTTATCGGACGTCTGCTTGTTTTTCAGCGCAAATACCTTCTGAATTCTGGTTTCGTCCACTTTGTCTCCAGGCTTTTTCTTAAAAGCAATCCCCCGCCCCATCACCACGAGTTCCGTGCCGTCGGACTGGTAGACGCTGATTACATTATTGTTGATGACCTTTGCTATATTCATCTCGATCCCCCGTTCCATATGTCAGCAAGAGCCACAATCATTCCATTATTTTACTGCAAATCAAAAAAACCAAAGCGCAGCAAATAAACGAGACTATAAAATCTGCTTATTTGTGGCTTAGGTTTTGCCTGCTGCGCAGTAACAATCCTATAGAATGATGGAATTGCGTCAAGTATAGCCCGAAGAGGATTGATTGTCAACGCTTTCACTCAAGAAACGAAAACCGGAAATCCCGGGTAATTCGGGTATTCCGGTTTATTTCTTATGGAGATTTATTCTCCCAGGTTTTCCCCATTGGAATGAATCACGTTTTTGTACCAGTGGAAGCTTTTCTTTTTAATCCGTTTCAACGACCCGTTGCCTTCGTTATCGCGGTCTATATAAATATAGCCGTAGCGTTTTTTCATCTCTCCCGAAGAAGCACTAACAATGTCAATCGGCCCCCAGCTTGTGTAGCCGATAATCTCTACCCCATCCTGAAGGGCTTCGCCCATTTCGACAATATGACGCTTCAGATAGTCGATCCGGTAATCGTCGTTGACTTCTCCTTCTGGCGTCAATACGTCGTTGGCCCCAAAACCATTCTCCACTACGAACAGAGGTTTTTGATAGCGGTCATGCAGTTGGTTGGCCGTGATGCGGAATCCTTTTGGATCGATCGTCCAGCCCCACTCGGACTTGCCCAGATACGGGTTGGACACAGAGCCGAACACATTGCCGCTGGTCATATTCTTGACAACGTCTGGGTCGGTGCTGGTTGTCCGGCTCGAGTAATAGCTGAATCCGATATAATCGACGGTATGATTTTTCAGAATATCTGCATCGCCTGGCTCCATCTCGATATTCAAGTCGTGATCCTTGAAGAAGCGCTTCGCATAACCAGGATATTCACCGCGTGACTGTACATCAATAAAGAAGTAGGACTCACGGTCTTTTTCCATCCCCTGAAATACATCCTCAGGGTTGCACGTATACGGATAAAAGCTGCCAGCTGCCAGCATACAGCCAATCTTGGCATCCGGTATGATCTCGTGGCACGCTTTTACAGCCAATGCGCTTGCGACAAGCTGATGGTGAGCGGCCTGGTATTGAATTTGTTTAACGTTGTCTCCTTCTTGAAATACAAGTCCAGCACCAAGGAAAGGCAGATGAAGCAGCATGTTGATCTCATTGAAAGTCATCCAGTATTTCACTTTAACCTTGTAACGGGTGAATACGGTTTTGGCATAAGTTTCAAACAGGTTTACCAGCTTCCGGTTCCGCCAGCTTCCATATTTCTCAACAAGGTCTACCGGAACGTCAAAATGCGCAAGGGTCACGACCGGCTGGATGCCATGCTTATGCAATTCATCAAATAGATCATCGTAGAATTGCAGTCCTGCTTCATTCGGTACAGCATCTTCTCCAGTTGGAAAAATACGAGCCCAGGCGATGGAAACACGCAGCGCTTTAAAGCCCATTTCTGCAAATAACGCAATATCCTCACGATAGCGATGGTAAAAATCAATTGCTCCGTGCGAAGGATAGAATTCGCTTTCAAGCGGGGTGAGTGAAGGAACATCCCCCTTCATAATGCTTCTTCTCTTCTCTCCTGTAGGCAGCAAGTCCACCAGGCTCAGTCCTTTACCGCCTTCCAGAAAAGCGCCTTCGGCCTGATTGGCAGCAAGGGCACCGCCCCATAAAAAGTCTTTCGGAAAAATAAAGCTGGACATAAATGTTCTCCTTCCAAATATGTGATAAAACAGGACTGCAAGGCTGATGGATAATAAAAAAACCTAAATCAGCCTGAATACACTTACTGTGTAGACAAGTCGATTCAGGTTATGCCCTAACGGTAACATCCCATGAAATGGTTATACATATTTGAGAAGAACTCTAACAAAGATTTGGGTATCTGTCAACTTCATCTGTTACGACGGCAATCCGTGTTGCTATCCGGTAACCCCATTAGTTGAGCGGTTGGGAGAAGCACAAGATTTACGCTCTGCAAACCGGGTGCGGCATAACCATCGCTTGTTTTGATGGCGACCACAGGGAGTATTCCATATTCCTTGGCAAAGCTAAAGGGATTGAGGGACCTTATACCAGCGGCTCGTATGTCTGGGTAGAAGTCAACGACTGGCCGTTATGGGAAGAAAAGCTCGTCAAAGGACCTTACGTCCACCACTAGGTGGGCATTCATACTAACGTCATCCCAGCTCTTTACGAGGCCTGTAATTATCCCCCAGGTGTCAAGGCAGACCCGGTAGACCCTACCGAACAGGAGATTCAACGCTGGTTGCGCGGTTCCGCTCTCACTACTACTAAGTCAAACATTCTGGTGTAACTATTTTAATTCAGGAGAACAGACACTATGGAAACCGAGACCTGAAAATCAAAGCCGCACAAATCCGTAAGGATCTGCTCACCATTATCCATCGTGCCAAAACAGAGCATACGGGAGGCTCGCTGAGCAACACGGACATACTCACCGCCCTGTACTACGAAATCATGAATATTGATATCGCTAATCCTAAATGATGGGAGGAGCGCAACTGGAACGCCAACGCCAATCTACTACAAGTACAGCGCGATTATTTTGGTGCCCATACCTATGAGCGAAGTGCTTTAGAAGGAGTCTTCCACACAAACTGGCAGTGATATAAAGCGACAGATGCCCTTCCCTGCTTTTACAATGTAAAAAACTGGAGAAATGCCCTGAATTAATCGTTCCCCAGTTGCCAGACTTTGGTTTTGATTGAGACACTAATTTTATTTTTGGACACTTTTTCGTTGTCTCATCGCCTCAAATAATAGCACCGTAGAGGCCATAGCAGCGTTGAGTGATTCCGCCTGCCCCTGCATCGGGATGAATATCGATTCATTGACTATGCGTGCGGTGGCATCGGAAATGCCTTGGCCCTCGTTGCCAATCACAAGCCAGGCGGATGCACGCAAATCCACGGCATAGCATGACAGGCTGGCCTCCAGCGAGGTGCTGATCAAGCGGGCCCCCTTGCTTTGCGCCTGCGGCAATAGCTCTTCCAGACTGCCCTCAATCACCGGCAGATGGAACAACGATCCCATGGTGGAGCGGATCGTTTTGGGATTGTACAGGTCAGCGCAGCCATGACCCAGAATGACGCCAGCCGCTCCGGCAGCGTCTGCACTGCGAATGATGGTGCCTACATTGCCGGGGTCCTGTACCCCGTCCAGCACCATCACCAGCGCATCCGGCTGCTCCAGCAATGCCGGGAATGCACTGCGCTCCGCCTTAAGCACGATGGCAAAGACAGGCTGCGGAGTCTTCGTGTCCGTGCATTTGGCAATGACCGCCGCTGATACGGGAATCCATTCCACAGGCTGGTCAGCTTGATCCAGGTCATTCAGCTCAGCGGGAATGCCCTTCTCCAAATCATAAACGACGCTTTCGACAGCCGCGCTCGAGCGCAAGGCTTCCTGCACCAGATGAATACCCTCAACAATATATTTGTGCTGGCGGGTGCGATGTTTTTTTTCCAGCAGTTGTGCCCATTCTTTTACACGCGCATTATTTGGTGAAATGATTTCCATTCATGATCCGTCCGTTTCTATAAAAATAAATGCGTTACTTGTGCTTAATGCTTAGATACCTTTTTGTCGCTCCTATGTAGCAAATGCTAACTCCAGCTTGGCCAGATCATCCTTATGACCCACAATAATCAGTACATCCCCGGACTCCAGCCGATCTTCCGCATAAGGAGAGATGTTCATTTCCTGATTTCTGCGGATTGCCATCACATTGCAGCCAAAGCGTGCACGTATGTCGAGCTCCTTCAGATTTTTGCCAATCATGGCGTCAGCGGCTTTCATCTCCAAAATGCTGTAGTCCTTGGACAACTCGATATAATCCAAAATATTGGGCGAGGTCAAATGATGGGCTACCCGCAGCCCCATGTCCCGTTCAGGATAAATGACTTTATCCGCACCTATCTTGTGGAGTACCTTGCCGTGTAGTTCATTTTGCGCTTTGACCACCAATGTCGGTACACCCATATCCTTCAGAATCAATGTGGTCAGAATACTGGCCTGTATGTCTTCGCCAATCGCAACTACAATGACGTCAAAATTGCGAATCCCCAGCGCTCGAAGGGCTTCCTCATCTGTTGAATCGGCAGACACTGCATATGTTACAATATTTGACATTTCCTGTGTGCGCTGCTCGTTCGAGTCAATCGCCAGCACATCAAAGCCCATCTCACTCAGTGCGGTCGCAACACTGGAACCAAAACGTCCCATGCCAATGACAGCATACTGTTTTTTGGCCATACCTTTTTCCCCTCCCGATCACCATTATGTCCGTCATAGTATAGCATAACACGCTATAAACTTAAATTTTGACATGCTTTGCCAAATGCTCCTTCATGCATATTCACCAGTAGCCCAAGCCATAATACTTCTGATAACTATTACAACATACGGGAGGCACACATGCCCATTACACTTGATTTACGGCAAGCGATTGTTCACAAAGTTCACGGCAAATCCGAAGCTGATCTGACGGATATGATTATGGGATCAGTGGATGGACCAGAGGCTGCTCTGCCTGGATTGGGTGTCATTCTTGAGATCGCCTGGAAGCATATGAATCCAAACCAGCAGCAAGAGTTCGTCCATTTGGCGCATGAGCAAATCGACAAAATCAAACCCGTCCCCTTGACATAGTCCCTGTCTATTCAGCTCTTGTTATATTTAGCCGTGGTTATTATTCTGCTCGTACATGAAAATGAGAATAGTCCACTCGACATTAAACCTGGAGTGGACTATTCGTTGTACACCAAGATACCTGAGATCAGGTCTGTGATCCCCATTACATCTTAGAAGCCTTATGGCGCCATTTCCAAAAACTTGGCTGTCGGATTTTTCTCCATAGCCGTGCGCATGGCATATTCATTTTCGAACAAGGCAACATAATTGCCTTTTTTATCTTTTACCAGTGTAGAGTTAATACGGAACTTGCTCGGATCAATCTGATCATCCACAATCCAGCGAGCAAATTGATACGGCATACGCTGAAGCTGCACATCTACCCCGTACTCGCCCTTCATACGGTACTCAAACACTTCAAATTGCAGTTGGCCGACCACACCCAGCAGCGTATCGTCAAAGCTTACTGTATGGAACACCTGGATTGTACCTTCCTCAGTTAGCTGGTCAATCCCCTTTTGATACTGCTTGTGCTTCAAGGCATTTTTCACGGTAACCTTGGCGAAGATTTCAGGCGAGAAGGTCGGCAATTCATCAAATACGACCTCGCTGCCTTGACTGAGTGAATCGCCAATGCGGAAAATACCCGGATCAAACAAACCAATAATATCACCAGGGAACGCTTCCTCGACAATATCCCGATCCTGTGCCAGAAACTGCTGTGGTTGGGACAGCTTAATCTCTTTGCCCATCCGTACATGTTTCACACTCATCCCGCGTTGGAACTTACCGGATACAATACGCAAAAATGCGATACGATCACGGTGAGCCGGATTCATGTTAGCTTGAATTTTAAATACATAACCGGTAAATTTCTCGTTCGTTGGCTCGATTTCCCCTACTGTGCTGCGACGCGGTTCCGGTTTGGGAGCAAGCTGAAGGAAATTTTCCAAAAATGTCTGCACACCAAAGTTGTTAATCGCACTACCGAAGAATACAGGTGTTAATTCTCCGCGCTGTACCTTCTCCATGTCAAAAGGATCGCCCGCTACATCAAGCAGCTCCAAATCCTGACATAGTTGGTCATGCAGATATTCGCCCGCCATCTCGCGAATGATTGAATCGTTGTAATCCTCTACTTTTTGAACCTTAATCGTAGAATGGTCATCTCCCTGGAACAGCTCGACCTGATTCTTGACACGGTCATAGACACCGCACAGATCCCGTCCTGTACCAATCGGCCAGTTCATGGGAACTGAGCGGATACCGAGCACCTGCTCGAGCTCTTCCATCAGATCAAAGGGGCTGCGTCCCTCACGATCCAGCTTATTAATAAATGTGAAAATCGGGATTCCGCGCTTCGCACAAACCTGAAACAGCTTGATCGTTTGCGCTTCCACGCCCTTTGCCACGTCGATCAGCATGACTGCACTGTCTGCAGCAGTCAATGTGCGATACGTATCTTCACTGAAATCCTGGTGACCCGGGGTATCCAGAATATTAATGCGATGCCCTAAATAATCAAATTGCATAACCGAGGATGTAACCGAAATCCCCCGCTGCTTTTCTATTTCCATCCAGTCACTCGTTGCATGCTTGCTCGCTTTACGCGCCTTGACTGTACCCGCAAGACGAATCGCGCCTCCGAACAGCAGCAGCTTTTCTGTCAGTGTCGTTTTCCCCGCATCCGGGTGAGAAATAATCGCAAATGTGCGCCGTTTGTCAACTTCCTGTTGAAGTATATCTACCGTTTTACTCATTTCACATATCCCTTCATGATCAAATCCATTGCATCCCTGCTCAAGCTATTCATAAAAAGGCCATGATGCACGCCTATATTCATTATAAATACGATCCTACTTATAGGTTAGCCTGCCTTGAACTTAAAACTAGTTGCAAACTGAAAACCTGAGACTAAGCTATTATAGCATACTCCGAACGCAAAGCATCCCCTTACATCCTAAACAGGACATAGGGGGATGCTGGACAAATCGGGATTACTGAGCGCCGCCTACCCGCCAGATGACATTATCTTCATCCTGACCATTAACCGGCCACCACTTGAAGCCATCCTGCTCCAACAGCCTGTGAGCACCTTCCGGTCCCCAGGAGCCGGCAGCATAGGTTTCCAGCGTATTCGGGGTTTGCTGCCATGCCTTGGCGATTCGATCCACAAATCCCCATGCTGTGGCAACCTCATCCCAGCGCGTGAAGTACGTCGAGTCACCTTCAATTGCGTCCATCAGCAAGCGTTCGTAAGCCTCTGGTGAGTTGATACCCACCCTGCAGCTTTGACAAAAATCCATAGCCAGCGGCTCAATATCTGATTCGGAGCCAGGCTTCTTGGCATTGATTTTAATGTAAATGCCCTCCATTGGATTGACCCGAATGACGAGCAGGTTCGGCTCCAGTTTATGCTTTTGACCAAGATATACGTTTGTTGGCATGCTCTTGAATTCCACTACAATCTCCGTTGTTTTTACAGGGAGACGTTTGCCTGTACGAATATAGAACGGTACGCCTGCCCAGCGGAAATTATCTACAAATACGCGTGAAGCAAAATAGGTTTCGGTGTTCGACTGTGGATCAACCTTGTCCTCTTGACGATATCCAGGCAACTGCTGACCGCGATAGCTTCCTTCTGTGTATTGGCCACGTACCACATTGGTCTGCACATCCTCAGCTGATTCAAAAGGACGCAGCGAACGCAGCACTTTTACCTTTTCATCACGAATATCCTCAGGCAACAAACGGCTAGGCGGCTCCATCGCAATCATCGTCAGCATTTGCAGCATATGATTCTGTCCCATATCACGCAAGGCTCCGGAATGATCGTAGTAACCTCCGCGTTCTTCTACACCTACCGTTTCGCTGAGTGTAATTTGCACATTGGCAATATGCTTATTATTCCACAGCGGTTCAAAGAAAGCGTTGGCGAAGCGAATAACCTCAATATTTTGTACCATTTCCTTACCCAGATAATGATCAATACGATATATCTCTTCTTCGGCAAATACTTCACGTATTTCAACGTTCAATTCTTGGGCAGATTCGAGGTTGTAACCGAACGGCTTCTCAATAACCAGACGATTCCAGCCTTTACCATCCAGCATGCCGCCTTCTTTCAAGCTTTTCGACACGCTTCCGAACAGTTCAGGCGCCAAGGCCAAATAAAATAACCGATTTCCCGGAATGTTAAATTTGCTCTCAATAGACTCTGTCTGCTGACTCAACTCATGGAAGCCTTCGACATTATTGATATCCAGCGATTTATATTCAAAATGCTCGGCAAACGTCTGCCAATCTTGATCATTTTCTGCCTTATACCGACTAAACTCCTGTATGGAAGCATACAAGTCATTACGGAATTCTTCCTCTGTGCGAGGGCGTCTTGCTACACCAATAACGGCGAAATCTTTAGAGAGCTTCCCTTCACGATACAAGCTGTAAATAGCAGGAAACAGCTTGCGACGAGCCAAATCGCCTGTAGCACCGAAAATAAACAGAACTGCACCTTGCGTCACAACAGATTCTTTAACAGGTATGTCAACCATGAAGTACCTCATTCTTCCCATGTCAAGATTCCGCAATCCACAATCCTCGAAATCCGCATGTAGTATTGTGTATATTTAAACAAGATCATACTTGATTTTCGGAAAACATGGAACTAAAGATTTGATGACATTTTATCATATCCTGCATGGATAAGCTATCCGATGAACCATAAATTCACCTTATAAGTCAGTATTCTATCGTAATAAGCGGAAAACCAAGTGTAATGCGTGTATCCTTCTCTACCTCATTTTCGTGCACAGCCATCTGCACATGTACCTGATGTTCGCCGCTTTGAACACTTAACGGAAGCTCTGGAGCTTCATAGGATACAGCCTCCGTAGTGGCATCTGTATATCTTTCCCTGGACTGCATAGAGAGGTTTTTGGCCAGGCTTTCCTCTGTCAGTACCATTAGTTGACTTACGGTTTTATCGGAACGCAGCGAGCGCTGAACGGCTGTGTTCCATTGTGCTTGTACTCCCGCAGACTTTAAAAGCTCAGCACAAAGCTTATGCAGCCGGATTAGGTGCATACGGCCTGCATTGCTGCTCTCGAGCTGAACGAACACATACCATTGCCGAGGCTGCCGTTCCATTACATGTAAGCGGATTTTTAGGTCCTGGGTGTTATGAACTGAACGATAAACGGCATGGCCATTTTCCACAAGCTTGTTTACGGCAGGCAGCTTTAGCCGATCAGCTATTTGTGCCGCCATAACTGCTGGATTTCCATCGTTAGCTGCCCAATCTCCCTGCCATTTCACTACCAGCTTACTCAACGAACCGGGGACCTGATCCGAAACGGTTAGCAACGAGCGCAGGGCCGTATCCGCCTCACGGACATCATACCGGGCCGTCTGAAGCGATCCATAACGCCAGCCTGCCAGTACCAGCACTGTTCCCAAGATCAGAATAGCAATCATCCCTTTTTGAATCATCCCTGCTTTTAGCATCGTCATTCCTCCCGCTTCATAAACATTCGATCCCCAATATGACTGAATGCTTTCTTTTCTTCGGCTGGCTGGAAATCTATGAATCTATCAATAGCATGCCCATTATCGAAGGTTCTATACACGTAAAGGTGCAGCAAAGCTTTTAAAAATATTCATCTGTCTACTGGGTGTTCAACCATACATTATAGACACCGCGAGAATAAACTAGGATCACAACGCATCTTATCCCAAAAGAGGTGAAAACATGTTTCCCATTTACCCTATAACTGAAACCGGCGTAGCACCTTATGGCGGCCAGATGGTATGTGCAGTTATGCGTGATGGTACAAGGCACGTCGGCATCTTAAGCGGGTGTAGCAAGAGTAAACTAATGCTGAATGGATATCCTTCCTTCTCGCCTGGCAGTCTTTATGCCGGAGGCTATAACAAAAAGGTGAAGAAACAGGCCCAGAAGCCATCCTCTAAAAAGAAAAAAAGAAATTCCAATAACAAAGCTCAGCCCTCTGCGAAGCTAAATTCCTTACTTAAACCACCCGATGAGCCTTTGAGTCCATCCTTTCCATATGACAGAGGAGGACTTAGCAATGGTGGATATGGCAATAGTGGATATGGCAGTGGATATGGCCGATATGGCGGATATGGATACGGGGCAGCGCTGGCGCTTGATTTGGCTTTAGTCGCCTTTTTGTTCCTACTTATCTAAAGATTATGAATATAATGCAAAAACCGGAGGACTCATGGGGTCCTCCGGTTCTTTGTCTTCATCTCTCTACATTTTACTCTGCCAATCCGTTTTTGTAGGCGTATATTGCCGCCTGCGTGCGGTCCTCTACTCCTAGTTTGGCCAGCAGGTTGGTGACATGGAATTTTACTGTCTTGATCCCGATAATCAGCTCATCTGCGATATCCTGATTGGATTTCCCTTGTGCCAGCAGTCGGAGCACCTCCATTTCTCGCTCCGTCAGCTCCGCATGCGCGGGCGCCTCAGCCTGTGGCTGGCGGAAGCGATTCATCATCTTGGAGGCTACCTGCGACTCCAGCACAGACTGCCCGCGTGCAGCTGCACGAATCGCATCCGCTATCTCGGATGCACGGGACGTTTTGAGCAAATAGCTGAATGCCCCCGCTTCAATAACGGGATACATTTTCTCGTCGTCCAAATAACTCGTCAGCACAATGACCCTCGTCTCCGGCAGCAGACGCATCACTTGGCGAGTCGTCTCGATGCCGTCCATGCCATCCATGACCAAATCCATTAAAATCACATTTGGCTTGTATTCCGAAGCTAAACGTATGCCTTCTTCTCCGCTTCCAGCCTCGCCAACCACTTCTATGCCTTCTTCCGTGCCCAGCACCGCCGCAAGACCAATCCGCACCATTTCATGGTCGTCTACCAGCAGTACGCTAATCGGCAATTCCGTTTCCATGATCATCGTTCCTTCCGCTTTCATCATTAATGACTGGCACCGACACCTCAATCCGTGTCCCTTTTCCCGGAGCCGTTATATACTGAACAGCGCCGCCAATCTCGCTGACCCGTTCCTGCATCGTGGATAATCCGTATGAAGTCTGCTTTTTCTCATCCAGCTCAAATCCGACACCGTTATCCCGAATCGTCAAACGGATGGAATCCGGGCGCTGCACGATACGAATCTCCATGCGGCTTGCTTTGGCATGACGCAACGTATTAGACATCGCTTCCTGAACAATGCGAAACAGATGATTCTCAATCCCTTTCACTAACTGTACTCCGCTCTCCATCTCAAAATCAATCTCCATCGGTACCTTCGCCTGCAGTTCCTGTATCAAATCGCGCAAGCCCTGCTCCAGTCGTTTCCCTTCCAGATAGACAGGCCGCAGATGAAGCAGCAGCGCTCGCATCTCGGATTGCGCTACGGAAGACATCTCTTCAATCAGCGCCACTTGACGCTGCGCTTTATCAAAATCCTTATCCAGCGTCCTGCCTACAGCCGTTGCCGTCATGGAAATAGCGAATAATTGCTGGGATACTGCATCATGCAGCTCTCTCGCCAGCCGTTGCCGTTCCTCGACAATCGCAGTGACCCGAGCCCGTTCTGCCAGTTGGGCATTATTCGTGGACAGCCGCTGCAAAGACGTAACCTGCTCCTGCCATTTACGCCCGATACGCTCCAACTGCTCGCCCAGCCTGCCAAGCTCATCATGACCCAGTGGGGGCAATTCACGGGCGGGGGTTCCCTTTTCCCACATCAGCAGCGTTTCTCTCAGCATTTCCAGCCTGCTTTTAAAGCGGTAGCTCTCATAAAATCCGTACATTGCCCCTGTACCGATCAGCACTAGTACAACAGCTCCTACAAACTTCAATATCATTCCCCAGGTTGGAAACGACTTCACATATCCATATGTATACAGCATATAAAAGACAACTGCGCCCACAACAACACACAGGAGGATACCTTCACCCATACTGCGGGTTACCATGTTGGACGTTTTTTTATGATTCATCCCGGCTCCTCCTGATCAATAAAATCGGACGCGAACATCGCCCGCCAAGTATGAAACGACAAACTTCACCTTATATTCACTCTGTGCATAGTTGGGCGACTTCCAAACCAGGCGATTGAGCATACCCGCTTCATGATCACGGTCAAACTGAATCTGCCCGAACAACACGAACATTTCCACCTCTACACCGTAATTATCCGGCAGCGTAATATCGATATCTCCGAAGATTCCCTGCAAAAATACAACAGGTTCACGTTCTTCCGGAATAGCTAACGTCAAATCAGCATCCACATCCCCAACCACATGCCATATGCTTGTGCTGCGCAAAATCCACGGCACTTCGTCCCATTTATAATTGGATATAAAATTATGCTTGAAGATGGAGCTTTGGCCTTTGTGCAGCTTTCTGGAACGTGAATAGAACGCAGCTAACGAGGCTAGCGTGATTACCACAAACAAGAACAGATGATCCAGCACCAGCAGCCCGGCTCCGATGGCGAGCATCGTATAGCCTTTTTTGATCTTGAAATTACGTATCTTATATACTCCGGCCAACATCAGGATCAGTGCAACCACGGAGAGGAAACCAATCCACTGACCGAATAAAATAATAATTCCGACGCCGATCGCTGCCAGTGCCAAAGTTGATTTTCTTCTCTCCATGCTGCACCCCCTTATTGTTTATACAGGAAGGAAAAGCCATAGTGGCGCGATATATCGCCATATGGCTTCCCGAACCATACAGATTTAGCACTCTTATTGACTAGTGTTCATCTATACAGCATATCATAATGTTTGAGTTCCGAGTAGTCAGTCCTTCTTTAGATCTGCTGGTTTAGCACCTGTTTGAATTCTGGACTTAAGCTGTTGGAGCTGCTCATCCACTTTGAACTGTTTTTCATCCTCAACCGGATTGATGTATGCGTCTCCCGGAGCTTGACGGTAAGGGGCACGCAGTACGTCAGCTTCTGCTTCCATTTGCATGATTTTTTCTTCCATGCGGTGGAAGCCCAGCGAAGCAGATCCGCTTTCAATTGTGTGTAAACTGTTGATTTGTGACATTTGTTTTTTAGCTTTTGCCATTTGAGCGCGAGATACGAGTTCATTACGCTTATTGCGCATTTTGTAGAATTCATCCTTCATTCCGTGAAGCTGCTGTACCAGTTCTTTGGCTTGAAGCTCAGCTTGGGTGTGCAGGTCACGATATTCATCCTGCTTTTGCAAAAAGTAAACCTTTTCGCCCAGCAGCTTGCGCGCTACCTCTTCTTGACCATTCCGCAATGCGGATTCGGCTTGCTTTTCGCGCTCGTTGGATACACGTACGGCTTCCTCCAAGCGCTGCTTCATGCGGCGTTCATTGGCCATTTGCTTGGCAACCGTCACCTCGGCCTCGTGAATTTCTGCCTCCATATCGCGCAAATACTGGTTCAGCATAATAATCGGATCTTCCACTTTATCCAGCACTTCATTCACCGATGCTCTTGTCATGTCCTTCATTCTTTTAAAGATTCCCATTATTTACGTTCTCCCTTCTCAAATTGCTCTACTTTTTTACGTAACTCTTCCAGTTCCTTTTTCATTGCTTTTTTCTCTATATCTTCCATCATTGAATCCAGATCGTTGTTGTGGCCAGTGTTATATTTGGATGAATGGCGGGCATCTTGATCAAAAAACGGGTTCGAATTACTGTATTGTCCGCCCTGATAGTAGCCAGTTCCCTGTCCAAACTGCGATCTTGTACTATTACCGCCATAATGGCGCGGATCCTGATTGTAGGGTCCACTACCCGGGCCAAATCCTCCATCAAAAGGAGATCCTGGCTCTTTGGAGATAACCAGCGCTGCAATCACATAAATCATAAATGTGGTGCCTGCTGTAATAAAGAAACTGATCACAACCAGAATGCGTATCCAAGTTGAGTCCATTCCCGTTGCGTCAGAAAGACCGCCGCATACTCCAGTTAATACTCTATCCCGGTTAGATCGGTAAATTCGGGTCATAATCTATTTACTCCTTCCCGCTGCTGTTCAGCTTACTTTTGAGTCTCGCCCACTCCTGTTCGAGCAGCGATCCGCCGCTTGGGGCATCCCCTGCATGACCATCATTACCTCGACGCAACTCACGCAGACTCAGCGTTTCTGCCTCCATATCGGCTACCCGGTCCTCCAAGCGGCTGAACATTCGGGGGATATTCCGTCCACCGTATGTACCTGCCCGTTCGTTCATTTTCTGCTGGAGTCGCAACGTTTGTACACGTGCAGCATAATACTGACGCTTGCTGTGCACCGTTTGGTATTCTGTCTTTAATGTGTCCAACTGCTGCTCCAATTCACGCAGAGATTCACGGCTCTGCTCCCACAGTTCTCGATACTGCTCTTCTTTTTCTGCATACAGCATTTTTTCCTGGAGGGCCAGCTTCGCAACGTGTTCTTCATCTGCCTTCAAAGCCAGCAGCGCCTGTTCCTCCCGCTTGGCCTGCATGGACAATGCATGATCCAATTGCTGTTTCATCTGTCTTGTATGCACTGCATACTGCTGATAAAGCTTTTCCGCTTCGGCGATTTCCTGGCGGGTATTATACAAGAACTGGTCAATCAAGTGCACCGGATCTTGACTTTGTTCCAAATGCTCATTGAAGGTTGCTACCGTAATATCACGCATTCTTCGAAATACACTCATTGGCGTCTGCTCCTTTCACATGTCCTATTTTCATCATTTTAATACTGCCGTTTTCTATAACCTTCTTCATTTCTTAAATGGCCAGATTCAGTAGCGTCTTCTGCGGTCACTCAGCATGGATACACCAAATATGATTAACCCGATTGCCAGCAGTGGCCCAATAAGCCAGGACAGTTTACCTAGTAAAATCAGTACCCCGAGCAGAAGCACGATCCAGCCGAAGAGCGCATTTCCTCTTTTGACACCGTAGTAACCCAACATAATCATGGCTATCGGAATTAAGTAACCAATCAGATGTCCTACAAAGTGACCGAAAAACGGAGTAAACTTGCCAAGCAGCAAAATCGAACCTAACACGATCAGTACAATGGCCAAGCCATTCCCTTTGTTAACTCTCATGATCTCTCACCGCCTTTCACTGTGTCTTGCTTATGTCCTTATTGTACGCTGATCAAGCGTTCGTCAAAACGGACCCCAGACGGTTTTCAAGCCTAGACCTTAGTCGGGGATAGATACAGACCTGCGGCAATCCACCTCTACGCTGTTCTGCTACATGGGTTGTTAAACGCAGCTCTCCCGCTTGCTTAAAGCGGAGTGAAAGGATGAGACACACCAATAATGCTAGTGTTGCAACCATATAAGCAGATTGTATATGAACATCAAACAGCAGTCCCGCAATCAGCGGACCAATTACATTCTCCAAGCTCGTATAGGAGGAGTTCATTCCTGCCACAAACCCTTGTTCATCTCCGGCCTGCCGCGACAGGGAAGTGCTTACTGCCGGACGAAGGATATCCATAGCCAGAAAGATAATGAAAGTCATTAGCATAATCATCATATACTGCTCAGCAAATAGAGTCAGGAAGATGAACAATCCCCCGACAGCCAAGCAGATATGAATGATTTTTTTGCTCTCACCAAAACGATTAATGATCCAGCCAGATATAGTCCCTTGAACAACTGTACCCAGAATGGAGCCTGTCGTTATGATGATGGCAATATCCATCGGTGTAAAACCATACTTATGATCAACAAACAGTCCGTTGAAAACATTTTCTATTTTTCAACCAGTCCAAATAACAAAATATCTGTAATAGAATAAGTGGCTTCCTCTACCGTCATACTGTTATTCAGAAAAAAGCGCTGATCGAGCATTAAATTTATCGAATCAATAATGAGTCTCATGATAAGATCCTCGTTTTTGTTTACAATAATCCCTTCCCGAATCCCCTGCTGAATTAACGTTCTGATCTGGGACCAATCATTCAGATCGGTATGCACTTTTTTCCAATGCTCGGGATAATATTTTTTCATCTGATCCAAAATTCACAAATCATAAAATTTATAATATTTCAGCATGATCCTGATTGACTGCCTGATCTTCTTTAACAAATATAATTGATTGTCTTCGATAATTTGCTCGGTTTTTCGAATCATATCATCATTCGTCCGCTCAATAAGCGTTTCTAAAATGAGCGTTTTGGACAAAAAATGTTCATATAGAGTACGCTTGCTCATAGCGAGTCTTTTTGCAAGATCATCCATGGTAAATTTCAAACCATTTTCACGCGCTTCCTCCAACAAAAGCTTCCAAAATCCTTTCCTTCATCATCATCCCTCATTCCTTCTCACCTATCAAAACTAAAAATATTTTTTCAGTACCACTATCCTACAAACAGAAACAAAGGACCCGAAAACCAGAAAGATTTCCGGGTCCAGCTGTCATCATGATTTGAACTTAGCGACGACACCATTTGGCCAAAGTCGTTTTGGTGATACCGTATTTTGGACTGCAGCTATAATGCTAATTCAGCCATTTGCGATATCATCAGGAAACCAATTTCTCTGACGCACCATATTTTTTAAGCATAAAATGCTCCTCTTACAGCAGCAGGTTTTATTATTTCACCTATCTACCATAAGGGGAGCATATCAAGGAGGATAGCAGGCCACCTTCAAGAGAAAAAAGGCACTACATTGTTGGAATTAAAGCCATAGCATATCCAGGAATTCTACCAGCATGAATTGAATAGACCAGGAATCATACAATGCTTGTCAAATCAATCAACTTTTAGAACTTGTACGGGGAACCAAGATCGAGCTTGCCATAATCCAGGCCGCCTTTTACAGGCTAAGACGAAGTGAGGTTGTAGGCTTAAAATGGTCTGCCGTTGATTGGGTCAATAAAACCATCACGATTAAGTATACCGTTACTACTGGTTCACTGAATGGTAAGCTTATGCCGCCGTACGCTTCCTCTTGTTGACGCCTTCTATAACCTTCTAATGTTCTTGAAGAAGCAGCAAACGACAAACCAACAACTCTACAACAATTCTTATTGCACGGATTATCTGGGTTATATTTTTATAGATGCTTTAGGACATCGAAAACCTAACTATATCTCACAACATTTTGCTCTAGTCTTAAAAAAATGGCATGCCTCATTTCCTCTTCCATGATCTACGCCATAGCTGTGCCAGCTTGTTGTTGGCAAACGGCGTGAGCATGAAGGAAGTTCAGGAATGGTTGAGTCATAGTGATTACTTAACCACAGCAAATATATATTCTCACTTGGAGTAAAGTTCCAAAGTATCTTCAGCAAATACAATAAAAAAGTCCATTAGAGAATATCTCTAATGAACTCTTTACATTGATCTAATACCGGCGAGAGGACTCGAACCTCCACGGTTTCCCACTCGATTTTGAGTCGAGCGCGTCTGCCATTCCGCCACGCCGGCATATTCAAATTATGGAGGCGCCACCCAGATTTGAACTGGGGAATAAAGCTTTTGCAGAGCTTTGCCTTACCACTTGGCTATGGCGCCAGAGTATATCAAAGCGGACGACGGGAATCGAACCCGCGACCCTCGCCTTGGCAAGGCGATGCTCTACCGCTGAGCCACGTCCGCATAAAATGGCTGGGGATATAGGATTTGAACCTATGCATGACGGAGTCAAAGTCCGTTGCCTTACCGCTTGGCTAATCCCCAAAACTAAAGGGCGGCCGATGGGGCTTGAACCCACGAATGCCGGAGTCACAGTCCGGTGCGTTAACCACTTCGCCACGACCGCCGCAAGTAATGAATATTTGGCAGGGGCAGCAGGAATTGAACCCACACCAACGGTTTTGGAGACCGTTGTTCTACCTTTAAACTATGCCCCTATAAAACTGGTGGAGGATGATGGATTCGAACCACCGAACCCGTAAGGGAGCAGATTTACAGTCTGATGCGTTTGGCCACTTCGCTAATCCTCCACAATGGTGCCGGCGAGAGGACTTGAACCCCCAACCTACTGATTACAAGTCAGTTGCTCTACCAATTGAGCTACACCGGCAAAAATATTCATTTAAAAGTGGCTCGGGACGGAATCGAACCGCCGACACGAGGATTTTCAGTCCTCTGCTCTACCGACTGAGCTACCGAGCCTTATAACAAGGCTCTTCTTCAAACAAAGTATTACTAATGGCGGAACTGACGGGATTCGAACCCGCGATCTCCTGCGTGACAGGCAGGCATGTTAGGCCTCTACACCACAGTTCCAAGAACATTTCCATCGGGAAATGATTGCGGGGGCAGGATTTGAACCTGCGGCCTTCGGGTTATGAGCCCGACGAGCTACCGAACTGCTCCACCCCGCGACAGAAAGAAATATTTACTTTTCAAATGGTGGAGGCTGAGGGGATCGAACCCCCGACCCTCTGCTTGTAAGGCAGATGCTCTCCCAGCTGAGCTAAGCCTCCATAATTGAAACACTCTTATATTATACCATAATGAACTTTTTATTTCAAGCTCTTTATGGTTTTTTATGACCCGTAGGGGATTCGAACCCCTGTTACCTCCGTGAAAGGGAGGTGTCTTAACCCCTTGACCAACGGGCCATGCAATAAATAATTCTGGCGGAGAGAGAGGGATTCGAACCCTCGAGACGCTTTTGGCGCCTACACGATTTCCAATCGTGCTCCTTCGGCCAACTCGGACACCTCTCCATATGGCTCCCCGAACAGGACTCGAACCTGTGACAACTCGATTAACAGTCGAGTGCTCTACCAACTGAGCTATCAGGGAATATTTAAATTTCTTTCAGGTTACAGTTACACCCTGAAAACTGGATCCGAAACTCCACTTGCGTTCTATTCTTAGGATAAGCCCTCGACCGATTA
>NZ_JAFFQR010000088.1 GCF_020736845.1 Paenibacillus farraposensis | reverse complement strand
TTGCGTTTTGACGAACCGTGGAATTCAGAATGCGTCCTTCAACTTCTCTTGATTTTGCAAACTTTACAAAGCCAAGCTTCGGGAGCTTCACGAAATTTTCTACAACTGCTATATTGCCGTTGATACACTTCGTTGTATAGCTCTGCACAAGGTTTCGTTTGCTCTTAAAACGTGGAGCGTTATTCTGCTTTTTGTAATAGCGAGAATAAGCATCTGCCACGTTTTCTACAGCATGTTGTAACGCAATACTATCTACTTCTTTAAGAAATGCATGATTCTGCTTGAGTTCTTTGACTTCTTTGATCGATGCATACTTATCGAAGAAGGAAGATTTCCATTCGTTGGACGGAAGCATGCCACTTTGGTACAGTTCGTTGGTGATGTGCCAGTATTCATCTTGTTTCTTTTGTTTTGCCACGAAGAAATTAAAGACGAAGCGAGCACATCCAAACGTTTGCCGCATGATCTGTGACTGCTCCTTCGTCGGATACAAGCGAAACTTGTAGGCTTTGTGACGAAGCATGATGT
>NZ_JAFFQR010000087.1:100607-107715 GCF_020736845.1 Paenibacillus farraposensis | reverse complement strand
AAACCGATAGGTTTGATGACCCAAGAATCCCCCACTTCAAGCGTTAGCTAAGTGGTGGGAGTGTTCAATAATGGGGACGGGCAGTTAAGTTTAGCGGATACAGATGTTTTTTTGTACGCATTTTTTAACAAGAACATATGTTTGTTTTTTCCTTTTCTTTTGAGCAAATATTTTGTATGATAAAAGAGACGTGAATGATAGAGGAGGAGTTTGGATGTATCGACAAGTGGATGATTTTTTAAAGGAATGGGCAGTGGCTGTGAAAGGGACATTGCAAGTATTACAAGCCGTAACAGATGACAAATTAGGACAAAGTATTTTTGAAGGGCATAGTACACTAGGTTGGTTAGGCTGGCATTTAGTAGAAACAACAGGTTATTTTAGTCATTTAGCAGGTTTAACTGTACCAATGATTGGTCAAGATGAACCAGTTCCAGCGACAGCAAGAGAAATTGTAGCAGCCTACGAAAAAGCAGCAGAGGCGGTCAAGGAAGAGGTAGCCAAGCTATCAAATGAGGACTTGCTAACAGAAACAGGCTTAGAAAGTCTTGCAACAAAAGGTTCATTATTACGTTTCTTAATTGACCACCAAACACATCACCGCGGCCAAATGATGGTGCTATTACGTCAAGCAGGCTTACCAGTACCGCCTGTGATGGGTCCAACAAAAGAAATGCAATAACGAATAGATGTCTTCCTTGGTAGTGGCTCCTCAAAGTTAGAGTGTTTAATATGCGGCTGATTGGTTGGTTTGAGTTCGGTATTGCATTGGACGCAACCAGCCAATAAAAAGTACAAGAAACACCCTCAGCGAGTACGTGAACAAATTCCCCTTCACGCCTTCGTTTTTATTTTCCCCTCCATCTTCAACTATACTAAACTAGAGGTAGGTGCAAACATGATCCAATTAACAAACCGCCAGGCACGGCAATTTCTGTTGTTGAAGCATGGACTTTTGGGCGAATATAAATTTAGTGAGAAGCAGGGCGTATTGGACTTTGCTCGGCAGGTCAGCTGCATTCAATACGATCCCATCGATGTTTGCGGAAAAAACGCCGAATTGGTGCTACAGTCGCGAATCAAGGGATTTACCAAGGGAATGCTCGCCGAGTTGCTGTATGAGGATAGAAGCCTTGTCGATTATCCCGACAAGAACCTGGCCATTATCTCTGTCGAGGACTGGCCGTATTTTGAGCGATACAGGCAAGCCGCCCGACAACATGCCGAACGCTATCCCGAAATGGAAGCGTTGACAGCGAAAGTACGGGCTCATATCCAAAATCACGGTGCACTAAGTTCGGATGATTTAAAATTGGATGGAGATTTCTCTTGGCAATCGGCCATCCACTGGAGCGGTGGAAACAATTCATCTAGATCGGTGCTGGAACAGATGTATTCGACGGGTGAGTTGATTATCCATCATAAAAAAGGAACGCGTAAATATTACGATATAGCCAAGAAGTACATACAGCCAAATCTGTTGAATGCATCAGAGCCGCTGGAGGATGAGCTTGAGCATCATAAGTGGCGGGTACTGCGTCGAATCGGCTCTGTTGGTCTCTTATGGAATCGTGCGTCAGATGCATGGCTGAATATATGGGGGTTGAAAGCAGCACAGCGCACCGAGGTTTTTCGCCAGCTATTACACGAAGCTCGCATTGTTGCTGTTGCCGTGGAACAAATGAAGGATATGCTGTACTGCCTCGCGGAGGATTTACTGCTTATTGAAGCCGTTCTGCAAAATCAGGAGTCGAAATTGCGTTGCGAGCTTATTGCCCCTCTAGATAATTTGATATGGGACAGAAAACTTATCAACGAATTGTTTGGCTTCGATTACACCTGGGAGATTTACACGCCTGCAATCAAACGAAAATTCGGCTATTATGTGCTGCCTCTATTATATGGAGAAAGCTTCATTGGACGAGCCGAGATAATCGTGGAGCGAAAAACTGGAACGCTCGTTCTTAAAAACATCTGGTACGAGAACGGTGTGAAGCAAACAACGCAATTGCGAACAGCCTTGAACAGTTGTTTCCAAAAGTTTGCGATATTCAACGGGTGTGAGACGATTTCGGCAGAGTCTATGAACTGATATTTCCTGTATTTGTATAGGGATAATAAAGTTGTTTACTTTTGAAGCAGGCCTGTTGATTACCAAATTATGTAACACAAATAACCCCACCGGGGGTCGTATATCTCAATAATTTGTTGAATGGCTACATCCCATTCAACAGGGGGGAGTTTCAGGTTAAATAAACGTGTAAATCGAGCAAATGAAAAAATTGCATGGTTGGCAACTACTGAATTCGTAGTGTCAAACAACCATTTTAGCAGGACATAGACGATTAAAGCTACAAACAGCTGACCATACACGGCATTCTCTGTTGTACCGAACAAAGTAGGAATGTGTGAACTACACGCCACCTCTTAGGTGGCGTGTAGTTCACTTGAATCATCGTGGAAGAAGAAGTACACGGATCGGGGAATACGAAAGATTTTGTCCAAATATTCGGAGGAAGCTGGCCTTGTACAAAACTTATCGCCGCACAAGCTGCGACATTTTCTGCTGACTTGGCTCAAAAAGCAGGGCATCGATGACGCACTCATACAACCGTATTCCGGTCATGAAAGCCGGAAGTCTTTGGAAATCTATTCAAAGCTTGCAATTACCGATGCCTAGCAGGAATATAACGAGGCTATCAATAGATTTCCCATTTAATTACATATACTTTGCCCTTGGTGACAGCTACGCTGGTACTGCCCCTTATAGAGCAGCCACATGCACGTGAAACAGTAATACGCTAGACCGTGTCTATCTTTTTGGATACCAATCGATGATCTGTTTTCTTATCATGTGTAACATAGCTGTGCAGAACCATACCGAGGATAACTACGAACATATCCAGCCATGATAGAAGTGACGGAATTGGTATGGATAAAAAGATCAGTTCCCCCATTAATGCGAACAACACTTCCAGAGATTGTGTTGCTTCAACCGTCGCCAGCTTTTGCATATTTCCGCGAACCTGATCCGTTGCTTTAAAAAATAGAACCGTCGCGATTACTCCTGAAAACACAGCCACCAGAGCAGACTGTATTGTCTGATCCATGCTTGGCATTCCCGCACTGAACACCCCGTATAGCGAAAGCAGTAACCAAAAGGGCAAACTGGCTAAAGTCATCCCTAGCACACGTTGATAGGCATCTAACCGTCCTGCACAAACCTCCATCATTTTGCGATTACCTAATGGATATGCGAAGGAGGCAATGATGACCGGCAGGAAGCCGAACAAAAAATCTTGTGTAGGAATGGATTGTGCCTGCTTGACTTGCATGAGGAGGATCCCAACTAAAATAATCAGAGAGATCATGAGTCCTTGAATGGGGATTTTTCCGCGCACCTTTACTGGACCGTTCTCCGTTTGTACAACCTCCGTAAATAATGGGACAAGCAGAGAACCGGAAATAATGGTAATTTGCCAAGTACCCGCAATCAACCAACCCGGCGAATAAGCCGATGCGAAGCATAATGGAGCATAAAATAAGCCAAATCCAATGAAGCTCCACAACAGCCACGTTCCCGGCCGTTCCTTCATAACTTTCCAAAGAGGCTTGAGCTTATGCTGGCTCATAACAATGACGAGTAAAATAGGAACCATAAACACATACCGCAATGAAGCACTCCAAATCCAGCTCCCGCCAGACAGTTCCATAGAACGATTAAGAACAAATGTAAAAGCAAAAAAGAAAGCAGCCAACACACCTAGCCAAATGGATCGCAACACATTCACCTTATTCTTTAAATATCGTTTTACCCATCATAATAACTTTTGATCGTTCATTTCAAGCGATTTTTCATCGTTGACAAGGCAAAAGGGATGGTGTATATTACTGAATGCCAAAGTTAATAGTAATTATTACGATTTAAAATATGAACACGACAAACAGAATTGCAAAGGGAGCATACCGCCAATGAATAAGAAAGCAATACCGGTAACCGTGCTGAGCGGATATTTGGGCGCAGGGAAAACGACAATTTTGAATCATGTGTTAAACAATCGGGACGGAATGATAGTGGCAGTGATTGTCAATGACATGAGTGAAGTAAATATAGATGCCGAGTTGGTAAAAAAAGAGGGAGGCTTGTCCAGAACAGAAGAAAAACTGGTTGAGCTGTCTAATGGCTGCATATGCTGTACATTGCGTGAGGATTTATTGCTGGAGGTTAAGAAGCTGGCCGAACAGGGCGAGTTTGATTATATTTTAATTGAATCGACAGGAATTAGCGAGCCTGTGCCCATCGCTCAAACCTTTACGTACGCCGATGAAGCAACGGGCATTGATTTGACCTCCTTGGCAAAACTGGATTGCATGGTGACCGTGGTCGATGCGAACCGCTTCTGGCATGATTTTGAATCAGGGGAATCGCTGCTGGATCGTAAGCAGGCTACTGGAGAAGATGACATGCGTGATATCTCGGACCTGCTGATTGACCAGATTGAAACGTGCGATGTACTGATTCTGAACAAATGCGATCTCGTTCAGCCTGCCGAGCTGGACAAGCTGGAGGGTGTACTGCGCAGATTGCAGCCTGAAGCCAGAATCATTCGTACGTCCAAGGGACAGATCGCTCCTTCGGACATTTTGAATACCGGACTTTTTGATTTTGACAAGTCCAGTCAATCCGCTGGATGGATTCGAGAGCTGGAGTTAGATAGTCATACCCCGGAAACGGACGAATATGGTATTCACTCCTTTGTGTATCGCCGCAGAAGACCGTTTCATCCTGCCAGACTGGCTGATTTTATGAGCTACTGGCCAGAGGAGGTCGTGCGCGCCAAAGGTTTGGCCTGGATTGCGACACCTCAGGATTGGGCGGCGAGCATTAGCCAGGCAGGTCCATCCATTCAGTTTGGACCGGCAGGAACCTGGCTTGCGGCGTTGTCGGAAGAAGAGCGGCAGGAAATTGTTGCAGCCGACCCTGAAGCCTTGGACAATTGGGATGAGCAATGGGGCGACCGCATGAACGAAATTGTCATGATCGGTATTGGGATGAATGTATCAGAACTGGAAGAAGAACTGGATAAATGTCTTTTGAACGATACGGAGATGAGCATGGATTGGTCTGACTTTGAAAATCCCCTCCCGTGGCCAGATGTGCAATAATTTTTCCTCTCTGGTTTTAAGCAGGATGGATATACATTAACGAATAGCTGCTAGTGAATCCATTCAGCAATGAAGTTCATACACTTTTTGGTGGCCGGAGCCATGTTCTTTAAAGAGGCAGCAGCGATACCAATCGAACGTGAATATGGCCCATCCAAGGGCCGAATACAAATTTCTGCACCATAGCCATAATGGCATGATCATCTCCCAGTTCATATTTGATTTTCGGTGAAAGCTTGTGCTCTGAAAAAATTCTCCGTACATCGGCGTCGCAGCCGGGAGCAGGCATAATGAAGGGTATCATATATATTCATTTTTTTATCTCAGTTTTGTGGTTATAATCGAACTTGAGAAAAATGCTGATAACCATTTAACCTTTAATTTCTGGGAGGTACCCATGAGTTCAATTGCAAAAACACCACAGCCCCCTTATTATGCTGCTATTTTTACTTCTGAACGTACGGAAGGAGATGGTGGATACGGAGTGATGGGAGACAAAATGGTGGAGCTGGCTGCCAAGCAGCCTGGTTTTTTAGGTGTGGAAAGTTTACTCAACGCCTGGAAGCAAGCGCGCCGAGACAAGGAAAACCACCGGGATTAGGTTGGCTGCCTTGCAATCCGGTGGTTTTTCGGTCATTTGATTGAAAACGCCGTGGTCGCCCACCGGCCTTTGTTAAGAGTCACGATGCTCGATACATCGTGGCTTTTTTTATTTTACGCTTCGTATACTTTTATTATACCACAATAGGAACAACTGGGAACAGTAATTTCCCGATCTATATTGCAGCAAGAAAAAGAAAAAAAGGCGGCCTACACAGGGCTGCCTTTTTTCTGTATATAATGCGGAACGCGGCAGCTCTCTCCGATCCGGACGAGATCCGCGCAGCGCTATAGCGCCCGCCGGCGCAGTTCCCACACCCAGGACGGTGGAGGTCATCCTTGTGTCTACTCCACCGGAGCTTGATTATTTACAATTTTTGACTTGATAAATGTATATAAATATCACTTAAGTCATTTTATATCATAATTATGATCGTTATGTGGGGAGAGTAATAGTTTTGCATAAGGATTGGGGGGTTGCTGACTGAACATAGTGATGTAACTTCTTAGTCTGATACATGCGATTGTACTGATTAATGAGTTCGTCCAAAATTATAGATTGCTCAAGTACGCATGCATGTCCGAATCCATACAGTTCGTAAAGATCATGCAATTGTTGTCTGGCACTTTCCATCTGTTTAGTTAAGGATTCATCTATGTTCATACCTTCACTACCCCCTATTTATTTTCATTTTAGGGGTAAATGACCAATTACAATATGGTCGTTTTTTATCAAAAGTATAAAAAAAAAAGACCAGCATAAAAGCTGGTCAATAAGGGTATTAATTGAGTGCCTTGTATCACATTCCACCAATGTGATCTTGTAGTGTTATGCCAGAAATCGGATTCTGAGCTGGTACTACGAATACCAGTAAGCAGCTAACCGTCACTAAGATTAAAGCCATCTTTCTGATCATTTCTTTCCCACAAGTCATACCGAGCCAGTATTTCAGGAGCTGCATACGCTTTGTAACGTTCAAACAAGCCAATACAATTGGCAATAAGTATTCCGTGATTAATTGTAACAGCTTTTTCAAAAGCGTTTATTAAGCATTCGAAACCATATGGATATCTACCTTTATTTAGACTGTATTTAGCCATTTTATACCAAAAACGAACGTATTCTTCCGGTAAAACTTGTTGGGTATACATGTCAGAAGATGATGGCTCCTGATAAGCTGCAATCTGCGGCTCAAAACGTTGGAGAATATGGTCCACATCCACATTATATCGGTTGGCTACTTCGATGATATTCAGAAGTTCTGCGAAGATTTCTTTTTCACCAGCCATGTACTCTACGTAGTCCGGTAGTACACTGATATCTCCAGACATAATCCTATTT
>NZ_JAFFQR010000087.1:100261-100491 GCF_020736845.1 Paenibacillus farraposensis | reverse complement strand
CAGAGCCGCGAAGATGCTCTTTCGCTTGTTCATGATCTCCCTTTGCATCGCAGGCATTAGCACACATCAGCTCAGCATAGGCTATGTATACAAAAAGAGGTCTGCTAAGTTTCTTTTCCGGTTTCATTTCTCTCTTAGCATTATGAGCTAAATCATACTGAATTTTTCCTAATTGATACATTTGGCGTGAAAATTTATAAACCTTGTCCCACGAACTCAATGATCTATAC
>NZ_JAFFQR010000087.1:84733-100167 GCF_020736845.1 Paenibacillus farraposensis | reverse complement strand
CAATTTCATCCAAACGGTCGACAAAGGGTTCAAATTTTGCCGCCGTTTGAAGATTTTGAGCCTGATCTTTGCCTATCCGGATGCTGAACAACCGATACTGGCATAAAGCAAGCCGTTCAGAATGCTGCTTTCTTTCACTCTCAGCCACGTTTTCATAAAGGCAGGTGGCCGCTTCCTGGTACTCCCCTTTTTGAAACAAGTCCTCAGCCATTTCAAAAAGTAACGGAATGTACATTGAAGTATCTAACAACAGACTCATAACGCACTGTATACAATCCAATCGACCAAGCTCCGCACAGCGATATAAAAATGGGCTTATTTTTCGCCAATGCAGAGATGGTGATTCTATGATGCACTCTTCAATGTAGCGTTCATAAAAATAGTCTGGTGGTAATTCCATCCCAGCAGTAATGCGATCTAACTGGTTAACAGATAAAGAACGATTGCCTGTGACGATGCTGCTAAGTGTACCTACATTCAAATCAATGATGTGACTAAACTCGGTCAGAGTTATGCCGTTCTGTTTTAGGTATTTTTCAATTTCTGTGCGAATCATAGGTGTGATCTCTTCCATGAATAAAACCACCCTTCACGTAAAATTGTTTTTGTTTTCAAATTTGAACAAAAAAAGAATTGGAAAACCTATTATATAATGAAATATTTGTATGCTTACAATATACCATCTTCTATAACAACAATAAATACTTTTTCAGGAGATCATTGGGTTATATACACAAAAATTGCAAGGGTATTTAGAAAATTAATCTAGGTGGGTCTCTATAATTCTGATGCAGGAGGATATAGCATTGAAGAGAACAGGTATAATACGTCCCTTAGATAAATTAGGCCGAATTGTTATTCCCATAGAAATCCGGAACTCAATGGGAATTGATAATAGCGAGCCTTTAGAATTTTATATGGACGTTGAGAGAGGTTTTATGGGATTAGGAAAGTATAGTAACGGGACTTCCTGTAAATTGTGCAATTCAATCCATGAGTTAAACTATTTCAAAGGTTCACTTTTATGTAAGCAATGTATACTCGACATGAAGGGGAACGTAGGCGTTACTTCCATTCCTGTTCCTGCTGTTAAGGATAAACCCGCGAATAAAAAATCTAAAATTCATCGGCCTACATTACAATTGCTTAAAAGTCTACGGCAGCTCATGCGTGAACATCCAAAAGCCAAGCAGAGCGAATACGCCGAATGGCTTGGCTTATCACAAGGACGAATATCTCAGCTAAAAAAATTATTATAGGGGGTAACACCAGCGAAGCTGACACCACCCGAAAAGTAGATAGATAATTATTCCTAAAATTCAAAACGCCAAGCAAAGGCTTGGCGTTTAATCGAATTATAAAGATTTCACATGGATTCTGATTTATTTCGATACATTAATCTGATGTTCCAAGTTAAAATCTTCTTGATTCTTTTCTTTCCAGAGTTTAATGAGCTGAAGAATGTTCTCTCGACCTTCCTCATGGAAGCCAACATATAATGCTGGAACCCATCCGCCGTAATCATTGGAACGCTCCAATGCTTTGTCAAGGTCAAGAGGTTATAAGGATAAAAACGCCTATTCGGCGGCTAGTTCCTGCGGTGGTTCGGGATGCGGTACGTCCTCAAACGTACCGTCAGCAAGGCGACGCTTGCCTAAAAGGGAAGTGTCATAGCTTTCAACAGCATAAATATTATCGGCATCAGGTACGACTTGGCTGTCACTGATCACACAAACGATAGCATCATTATCCACTTGAATGTAAGGCATTTAAATTCACCTTCCTGTTAATTGTATTCAATGACTTCGAAATAAACGTAAATATAAACACCATTTCTTAATGCGAACGTATTTCGCGCAAGGACTGTTGTCGCATTGTAAAGAGAGACAGCCGGGGTTTTACCGTCCCAAGTGGTGGATTCTGTAGGAAATCCTTGATTATAAAACCCCGTTACATTAATTGACGTTTTATTGACGTCCACCGCAGGGATTGTGATCGAAACACTCCCCCAATCATTCTGTGTACCATCGCGAATCTCCGCTATATATCTCGATACATTTTTCACGCCACCACCCCATGTCTGCCAGGCCGTCCATGTCCCAGCTCGTAATTGTCTCCAGTACGTCACACCGATAAAAAAATTCGTCGCTCTTTGAAGCCGCCAATTCCCAGGATCTTGTGAATGTGATATATGCTCTACATAATACCAATCAGTACTTGGAGCGTTAGCCATGCTAGACCCATCGTAAAATCCGTTTTCTATAACGCTATTCAGGTCGCCAATAACTCGCGTGGCCCTCGGCACGCTTGCATTTTTAGCGTTGTTTTCTGCCGCTACCGCCGCTGCATTGGCTGCGTCATACGCCGCCTTGACAGCGCTCGGTGTCGCGGCCTGATCGGTGGCCGTGCTGGTCGGCGATGTGTTGAGCTGCACAATCCCCCGGGCCTGCGTGCTGGCGCTTGGCAGGTCAGAGGCAGGATGACTGTGCGATTTAGGAGCAGCATAGTTTCGGGTATACTGTTCCGCATTGGCTTGCGCTGCATCCCATTTTGCTTGTTTTTCCGCTGTGACATGGAGATCCGTATCAGCAGCATGTTCATCCAACGCTCGTTTGGATGCCACGCCATTTGCACCGGGATCGTTCTTGATGCTTTCCACTTGCGAGGCCAACTCCTGGTCATTTTCATAAAGCGTTTCAATCGGCGCGTTAAAAACATCTGCATGTCCCTGGTCCGTGGGAACAAATTTTCGTGGTTCTTTGATGGACATTCGTGGATTCCTCCTTGTCAGTAGATATCGTCAATCTCAAAAATGAACTCCATATCCGCATCCTTTTCCTTGTTGGTCATCGTGCGAACTGCGGTAAATTTGCCGGCAGTATCGACAAGCGCGAGCTCACTGATTATTGCCCCAGCCAACTCATTCTCGGCTAAAGAACAAATGTACATGAATTGTAGCAGGAGCGATGAACTCATAGCTGGAGATGTCCTTCACAAGTAGTTGATTCTTCAGCGCTTGCTCCGTCCCATCAAGCGGAATTGGTTTGCCCTCCACATCCACACCACCGCTTCCAAAAGCCATCTTAACCACTTTCGTAAGCGCTGTTCCCTCAGCACGTGCTCGGGCCATCTGTTCACGGGCGTAAGCCGTTGTGACAGTCAATATTTGGTCGGCCATGTTCTACCTCCTATACCTCAAGTATCTTTTCCGGGAGCTCAACAGGCGGCTGCCGTCAAGCTTCACACTGCCATCCAATATCCAATAGTTTTGACGGACCTTAACGACGTTATTTTGCTTGTTCTGGATGCGATGTGATGTCCGGATTTCCAAACGCTGACGGTTCCGTTGTCGTTCTCCAGTCCAGCCTATCAAGCTCACGCTTCCGTCGAGTTGTTGCAGGCCATCCAAATACCATGGCCGTCCCCTAAAAAAGGGAACTCGACAATGGAGGCGTAGGCGGATACTTGCCGGATGGAATTATGAATTTCGAAGTGTGCAACTATATACACCAGTAGAGCAAGATGGGCTGGTTTTACCCGTTCAAAGGCAGCCTTTAGATCACCGTAGCTAATCAGGTCGCCGATTTCGTAGATTAATTGAAAGGCGTATTGTTCATATAATGGCAGATACTTGGCGTTCTGTTTTCTACTGAATGCGTTCGCGAGATTCAGAATATTTTGTTTTGTAAATGTGCCTGTGCCAATGAGTTTTGCTTTGATCCGTGAGCGACGTACTTCGTAGCTATCGGTAAGGTTAGTTTTAAGGGTAAGCTCTTCCTCCCATATATCAAGCCCCCAGGTAGCTCGATCAATGAAACATTGATCGAGGATGTCCCTCACGAGATTTCAGAAAGTCCTACGAACGGCGGCCCGCATATTTTAGGCCTGTCCACATTTTACGGACAATGGATTGAAGTCCTCTCATTGCATCTTCCTTTCTTCGCTGTGTTACAACCAATATAGGTAGAGCAGCCATTTATTTATCAGCAGAGCGGAAACACATGTCTCGCGGCCCTGCTACTGTATCCTAAGCAATTCCAGCCAGGATTATTAACACGCGCGCGTCGAACCTGTGTTGAACCTCCTTCCTTGTTCAGGGGGAAGCCTTTCCCCTACCCTGGCGCCACTTCAACAGCCCACGTTCTCACTCCGATAAGTCATTTCGGCTGCTCCAATTTCACATAATTGGCCCATTCATGATTTCAGGGTTTTGAACTTCAAGCTAAATCGCCTATGTACCTACAGGAGAGGAGCTTAAGCGCTACTACGATGTGGTTTGGCAAGCGAAGAACTTTCAAGACATGATAATCGTCAAGACGCTGCTATATACCGGCGTTCGGGTAAGCGAGCTGATCAATATCAAGTTGTGATGTTGATTTCCACTACTGCCAAATCCGGATTAATAAGGGCAAGGGGAGCAAGGATCGCATTGTCCCTTTCCCTCAATCGTTCAAGGAAATGCTGGCCATGCACGCCGATTCAATGAAAAAGAAGCAGGCGGTTTATTTGTTTGAATCATCGTGGAAGAAAAAATACACGGATCGGGGAGTACGAAAGATTCTGGCCAAATATTCAGAAGAAGCTGGTCTTGTACAAAATCTGTCGCCGCATAAGCTGCGACATTTCCTGTTGACCTGGCTTAAAAAACAGGGTATTGATGACGCACTCATACAGCCTTATTTGGGTCACGAAAGTCGAAAGTCGTTGGAAGTCTATTCGAAACTGGCAATCACCGATGCCCAGCAAGAGTACAATGAAGTCATAAATGAATTTCCCATTTAAATACCATCTACTTTGCGGGTGGTGTCAGCTTCGCTGGTACTCCCCCGAAAAGCAGAGATCGGCTAGTTGGCCAAATCTCTGCTTTTTTTGTATTGTTCACGGCAGGCTAATCGGCGCTGAAGGCCAAAAACGGCCGTTTTTGCGGATCGGAGGGCCAGACATATGCACAAAATGCAGGGTTTTATACATATGCTAATAGAATAACGCGGTAAAGTGATAAATAAATCGGAATTTTGTATGGAGGAAAGACGTTGACGGACGAAATGCCCAAAACAAAAATTTTCCAATAATAGAATATAGATATAAAATCTATTTATTCCTTCTCTTGGCCAAAAAAAATAAAAAATACAGTATTCCAAAAATAAGACTTACTAGAAATGAGGTTGATAATGCACTAAAAATAAAATCAGATGTAGATAAAGTGAAGAACTTAGTTACACCATTAACTATAGACGACTGTGTTGGGCCTTTGATGAAGGAATAATATATGCCTACCATAAATCCATAAGACAAATACTTAATTAGGTTTTTTTCAAATTCGCTCATAACGATAACCCACCTTAAATTTTTTTGATAAAGGAGAATTCAAATGAAACCAATCAAAATAATGGCAAAAACCGCAATATTGGCAGCAATGACCGCTCTATTACTACCATACGGTGCGCTTGCTTCTGCAAGTGAAGCACCAAGCCCGTTATCTTCTACAATACAAGCCGAAACAGGAAAATGGGAAAAAACAGATGAAATAACATCTGAAAATGGACAAGTTTATAAATATACAGATCCAACTAATGTTGGAGATGATGTTTATTACTATTATGTCAATTATGACAATCTAATGCAAGAAAAAGGTAATAAAGGTTTGATCAGTCCGCAATCATTGGGAATTTTTCCAATTGTTAAAACTAATGAAAATAAAGGATATTGGGTTGATCAAAATAATGCACTTCGGGTAAGTACGTATTATGGACCTGGTAGTGCGAAGCTTACAGTATCATCTTCAGTCACAGCCCAAGTAGAGGGAGCGATTTCGGGTACTGCCGGAGCTATAGAAGCTAGTATGGGATTTAGTATGAGTAAGGGTTTTTCTCTATCTGATGAATACTCTGTGAATGTTCCTAAGGGAGAAAGATGGGTTATTAGTGCTTTTCCACGATACGAGAAACATAGACTAGGAGTTTATGATCCATATCCATTTGGAGATATCTTTTTAGGATATGTCATGGTATCTAAACCCGTGGGAGTCGCCTTCAGGGTCGATAAACAATAAACACATAGAATCTTATACAGTTAAATAAAACGCGGCAAGCAAAACAAAGAAAGCTTCAGGCCCCATTTGGCCTGAAGCTTTCTTTGTTTTAGAATGAAACCCACCTAAATTCTCTTTAAAATTCCTAGCGCATCCAAAGTGACCAATTATCTACTCAAAAGGGTATTTATTGTTCAACTAGAAAATGATATATTGTAAATATACAAATATTTCAATATATAATAGGTTTTCCAATTTCTCATTTTGTTTAAATTTGCACAATTTACGAAGGGTGGTTTTATTCATGGAAGAAATCAAAATCACACCTATGATTCGGACAGAAATTGAAAAATATCTGAAACAGAACGGCATAACTCTGACCGAGTTTGCTCACATCATTGATTTGAATGTAGGTACACTTAGCAGCCTTGTCACAGGCAATCGCTCTATATCGGTTAACCATTTAGATCGCATTACGGCCGGGATGAAATTACCACCAGACTATTTTTACGAACGTTACATTGAAGAGTGCACTATAGTATCATCTCCGAATTGGCGAAAAATAAGCCCATTTTTATATCGTTGTGCAGAGCTCGACCGGTTAGATTGCATGCATCGCGTTATTAGTCCGTTGTTAGATACTTCAATATACATGTACATCCAGCTACTATTTGATACGGCTGAGGATTTGCTTCAAAAAGGGTACCAGGATGCGGCGGCTTGCCTCTATGAAAACGTGGCCGAGAGTGAAAGAAAGCAGCATTCAGAACGGCTTGCTTTATGTCAGTATCGGTTGTTCAGCATCCGGATCGGGAAAGATCAGGCTCAAAATCTTCAAACGGCTGCTAAATTTGAACCTTTTGTTGAGCGTCTGGATGAAATTGACCAACTGGATGCCTTAGTATCCATTTATAGAGTTCAACTGACGAAGACAGGGACTTTTCCTATTGAGAGCAAAATGATTAAAAGCCCGGATATGGCGGCTTCAGTTTGTCGCCAGTTTATTACACATCAATATGGTGGCTATATGCCAGACCGGGAAGTATTGGGCGTTATATGCGTGCATCCAAGGGAAGTGTTTAAAAATGGAATTTTACATAATGCCTCATTGTGTTCCATAATCATCCGAGCAGGGATATCAGGCCGTCTGAGGAAGACATCAATGTAACCCGTCGCCTGTCAGAAGCTGGTGAGCTGATCGGGATTGAATTGGTGGACCACATCATATTGGGTGAGGAGTATAAAAGCCTCAAAGCAGAGGGATTGCTCTAATCTCCTATGCCCCTACAGCAGCGTCTGGTGCGGCCAATTGGTCGCACCAGACGCTGCTGTAGGGGCATTGCCCAGCCTCAACTCCGCCCGGCTGGAAGCACGGGGGCGCACTGCGCTGCGCTTCGCGCGCCCCCACACTTCAGCCTGCTTACTAGCTGCAGATGAGGAATCAAGCTAAAGATGCGGCCGGTTAAAAATAAGAGTATAATAAAACAAATTAGTTTTAAAACCAATTTAACTATTATATTATTAGGTTCGACTATTCTATGTAGAAGGGACTGATTGAGATGGCCAAGAAAAAGTTGGGGACGGACAATATACGCCCAGTAAACCCGAATGGAGGGATTGTAATCCCTAAATCCATTCGTGAAGATATGGACCTTGAAACTGGGGACATGGTTAAGTTGGTCCGATTTGCTAAAGGGCAGTACGTGATTGCCAAAGTGGACCCAGATAAGCTCAACGAGTTGTTAACGATTGATTCGTTGCCTGTGTATGATGCGAGTAATTCATCTAAAGAAAATGAGTAAAAATGTGAGTTACATTAGGAGAAAGTTCATCTAAGCGGCCTTCTCCTTTTTATGTTTACCTCGGAATATGGCGACAAAGTGAGCGCTTTCTTCTGTGGCTCTTAAGGTTCACATAAGATCTTTTCATTAGATGCCGCCTTTCTCGTACCTATGGACATCCTTTACTTTTGAGTGTGAGGCAAACAGATGAGGTTCATACTGAAAAAAGGCTGCTTGACCGTGGAAATAAGGTCAGCAGCCTTTATATAGGCTTGTCAATTAGTGCATCGGAGCTTGGGCTGCCCCTTTTTTGACATGAACTCTGCGGATAAAAAAGGCAAGGATTAGCCCGATCACACTGACAATCATGGCAAAGAAAAATGAATGCTGGGTCCCGAATACCATGGCATTCGCCATTTCGTTTACGGATTCAGGCATACTGGATTGGCTCAAATAGCTTTCCATGCCTTTGGAGAGAATGCTTACTGCTATGGCTGTACCAATAGCACCAGCAACTTGCTGGAGCGTGCTCATAATGGCTGTTCCATCCGGGTAAAGCTCCAGAGGCAGCTGGTTTAGACCATTCGTCTGAGCTGGCATCATGATCATGGATATCCCGATCATCAGGCAGCAATGAAGCACAATAATGAGTACGATAGCTGATGTCGTCGTAATGCCGGACAGGAAAAACAAAACAGCGACAACGATCGCAAGCCCCGGGATGACGAGCCATTTGGGACCGAATTTATCGAACAGGGAGCCCATAATGGGAGACAAGAGACCATTGATAATCCCACCTGGCAGAAGCACCAAACCTGCTGTCAAAGCGGACAGAGCCAGCCCTTTTTGCAAAAAGAGCGGAAGAATTAACATCGTAGAAAGGATGGTCATCATACACAGGAAGATCATCACGACTCCGATGACAAACATCGGATATTTAAAAACACGCAAATTCAGCATTGGCTGCTTCATTTTTAACTGGCGCATAGAAAACAGAATCAATGCGATCAGCCCGATGATCACAGGCAGCAAAACAACCGGGCTGGCCCAGCCTTCGCCGCCTTCTCCGGATTTACTGAAACCGAACACAACACCGCCGAAGCCGATGGAAGACAATAGGATAGATAAAATGTCAATTTTCGGCTTAGTAATTTTTGAAACATTTTGCATAAAGAAAATACCGAAGATTAATGAGAGCACCAGGAGTGGAAGGGAGATCCAGAAAATCCAGTGCCAGGACAGATTTTGCAGCACCAATCCTGCAATCGTAGGCCCAACCGCAGGCGCAAACATGATCACCAATCCGATGATCCCCATCGCCGCGCCTCTCTTTTCAGCCGGGAAAATGATCAAAATGGTATTAAACATCAACGGCAATAACAGCGCCGTACCAACGGCCTGAAGAATGCGTGCGATCAGTAGCACTGAAAATGTAGGTGCGAGCGCAGCAACAAGACAACCTGCAATAGAAAATAGTAACGATGCAACAAACAGCTGTCTTGTCGTGAAGGTTTGCAGCAGCAATCCAGATACAGGTACCAAAATACCAAGTGTCAGCAGAAAAGCTGTAGTCAGCCATTGGGCTGTTGCTGTCGTAATGTGCAAAATCTGCATTAAATCATTCAGCGCAATGTTCAGCGCCGTCTCACTAAACATTCCGATAAAACCACTAAGCAGCAGGGCAATCATAATAGGCAGCACCTTGAACGTTGTGGGTTCAGAAGGAGTGCTTGTTTGACTCATTGTACTCATGTTGTTTTTGTTCCTCCAATATATTGATGGGTATTGAATTATAACGATCGGTCTATATATAATAAACATGCTATTATTTTTTTGTCAAAATAAAATTTAAATATCATACAACGAAGGATGCTGTATATGGCTACTAAACCCGAATCATATGAGAATATCGTACAAACCGCGTTGAGGCTCTTTTTTCATCAAGGGTATCACGCTACTGGGCTTAATCAGATTCTTGCAGAAAGTGGATCACCTAAGGGTTCTCTCTATTATTATTTTCCACGTGGCAAGGAAGAGCTGGCGTTAGAGTGTATTAGAAGAAGGAACGAGTTTATTAAGCAAAAACTGAAAGAGACTCTGGCAGAGAACGATGACCCCGTGAGGGCCATTCAGGAATTTATTCGCAATACAGCTGAGGAGGCAGATCGCGTCAGCTTTAACGGATTTATGCCGATTGGCTTTTGGACTGCTGCAGAAACTTCCTGCATTAGTGAATCTCTCCGCCATGCCTGTGTGAATACGTTTACAGATTGGCAGCATCTCTATATGGAGCGTCTTCAAGCGGCTGGATGGATGGAAGAAAAAGCGCGCAGTCTGGCAGTGCTCATTATATCCATGTTGGAAGGAGCTTTAATACTGGCTATTACTCAACAGAGCAGTGCACCCATTTATAATGTGGTGGATTATATTCCACAGCTGATTAAATAATCTGAGCCTTCAAAACACTCCGAATAAGCTAGAACAGCCGCTTTGAGAGCCGATTTTCTTGTCTTGAGAAATCGGCTCCTTTTTATGTATCCGTGGATAAATTTTTACTCGGATTACCAGCACCAAATAATGGAAAGTATGGTAAAATAGAATGAATTTGATTTGTACGCAAGGAAGGGTGAACACAAGTGGCAAAGGCGAAGGTGGCCAAACGGCCTACTCGGGATGAATTTGTGCTGGAGGAAATCGGGAATCAGCTTGTAGAGGCACAACAAGAGCAATCAGAAGTCGTATTGACCGTTTGGGGGCGTGAAGAAGCAGTTCGCGGACAGATTGTCAAAATGGACCCAAGAACAGGGAGAGTTCATGTAGAGAATAATGGTGAGACGGATAAAGTTCCTTTTATGGACATCATGAGTGTCAATTACCCAAGAGATTAGTTAAGCTTACATAGTTAAGTAGAAGGAAAACCTAGATAATTAGTATTTTCACAATCTCTATACAAAAAACAACCGAGTGGTTGAAACCATCGGTTGTTTTTGTATAGAGGGCACATGAGAGAGGAAGAGGAAGACATTAATGTAGCCCGCCGCCTGTCGGAAGCCGGTGAGCTAATCGGGATTGAATTGGTGGACCACATCATATTGGGTGAGGAGTATAAAAGCCTCAAAGCAGAGGGATTACTCTAATCTCCTATGCCCCTACAGCAGCGGCTGGTGCGGCCAGTTGGCCGCAGCCGGGCGGAGCCAGTCCGGACATTGCCCGGCCTCAGCTCCGCCCGGCTGAAAGCGTGGGGGCGCACTGCGCTGCGCTTCGCGCACCCCCACGCTTCTGCCTGCTGTGCTGCAGATGAAAAATAAAGTAAAAAGATGCGACCGATTAAAAATAAGAGTATACTAAAAACCAAATTAGTTTAAAAACCAATTTAACTATTTGGTTATTTGGTTTGACCATTTCATGTAGAAGGGATTGATTGAGTTGAGCAAGAAATGGAGTTTCACTCCTTCCCGATTTTAGTATTCATGACTTAGAGCAGTAAATGAACAGCGAGGAGGTATTTAGTCTCATACTATCTAAGGGAAACCCTGTTCATGTCTACAGTACAGAACGAGAAGCTGTACGGCTTTTATCCGAATCCCCTAAACTCACAAAGCTTACTATTGCTAACTTGACCCAAGAGATTCTGGACAAGTGGGGAAATCATAACGATTCAGATATCGTTAATTTTTTTGCAGAGGGTTGGCGAATTTCCATAAATAAGACAAGCTTACGAATTGTCATGAAAAGACCGAGACCACAAATCGTAAAGGAGATCCCACCAGAAGGATTTTCTGTTCCGGAACATATCCAGACGCTATTAAAGCGATCAGATAAAGAAATTAATAAGCATTAGGGTACTCGTTAATACGAGAAGGACTGACTGGTAAGACACTTGTGTCTACACCAGAAGGAAATCGTTGTCTTAAAGACTACATGAAAGATGAACATGCAGCTGCTGAATTCTGTACTTCATTAGAAAATAAGCATCCCATTGAATTTAGAAAGCACTTGGTCACTGTCATGTTAGCTAAACAAGATGTAAGCAGAACTAATCGTAATATTATGTTGGAACTTTTAAAAATGAACCCTACTCAATTATACAACGCAAACTCATTCCGGCGTATGATCATGGCAGCATCACCAAGCCAGCAGGAAAGAGTATTAGCATGTTATTTGCTACTTACTGAATTTCAGAGATGGCGGGGAGTATATGAAAATATCCAAATCAATTAGACTGAAAAATCAGTTTAGATAATCTGGAAATGAACCAGGAAGGGATTCTACGGCAGCACTCGAATAGGGCGCCAAAGACAATCTTGGCCATATACAAAGCCGATTCCCCAATACGCGTATGCATTCAGAACAACCATGACAACAATATACTTGTTAACACGGTTATTCCTCATTTTGCGTAGCCACGTTCGGCGCTCAGTTCGATAAACCCTTCTTCTGTCACTATATATATGCTCCTTTTTCGATAGATCGATGCGGGGATCTAGATAGGGAATACGTAGTCTACACCTGGATACGTATTTAGCATCAACAGCACATAATCCATGCATCAAAGTTTATTTACATAATATAAGTTACTTACTTAATGTCATTTCTGAGACCTTTTTATACTGGGTTTCCTGCCCCCCGCGCCCCCAAACCCATATCTGGAACTTGATCCGAATTTAGTTGTAGATTTGCTGGCTTCAACTGGGTACGGATATAGCAAAAAATAAGTACGTACATAGTTGAAGATTTGAAATTCTGTAACTAAGCTAGGAGTCAAGATACGTGGGTGTATGCTGTGGAAAAAGGGAACAAGAAAATAGAAAAAGATTGGGTTTCGTCATTAACAAACCTGCTAACAAGTATATTGTTTTCATGAATAATATGATATAATATAGATGGAAAAAGTGCGTTAGTGCTAAGTTAAAGGCAATGGACCGTTACGGTCCACTATTTTTTGTTTTCACGGACCATAATGAGCCGTAATTATGGAAGGAGATTTATATGCCAAGAAATGAATACCCCTTATCTAAGCAAATCTCGTTACATAACATCGTCAGGGTTCAGCAAGTCATTGATTTTTTCGTGCTGTCAGAGCTTCAACGAGGCCGTTTATATGGTAGTGAATTGGAGCAGCAAATCATTGTTGCTTTAGGGAAGCAGTCTCCTACAAACGTAGGCGTCAATAACGGTTATCTGTCAGCTCGCCTGAAAAAGTTAGCTGAAGAAGGTCATGTAACCCGAGCCTGGGATGGAGATAACCGGTACAACCGATACTATTCCATCACACCCCGAGGTCATGATTATTTTAAGCAGCTGCTAAAGGAGTTGCCGGATCAAGTTGATTTGGCCATCAATACCTATACCAATTTCAAGCATTACATAGATAGGTTTGGACACATTCCTTTGAATTGATGATATCTCATATGAAGGAAGGTTATATTCTTGGACTACACTAAGGTTGTCGCTTCGCTTAAGAAACGCTTTCCATCTGGAACGGTGGTGAACCAGAATCGTCACTATATTCCGAACCAAGTTTATACGGACCGACTTGAGATGGCCACCGGCAGTGAATGGTCTTACGAACTTCGTGATCTAGAGATCAATCCTGGGGCTGGGTACATCAAAGCTGTTGTCCGGATCTATATCGCAGACTACTTTCGTGATGGGTATGGTGTAGATACACTAACAGAAAGTAGCAAAATACCGACTATAACAGATCAGGTTATTAACCAAGCATTCGTTAATGCATTGGATTCATGGCAAATGGGTTGGGTCGATCTGGCTCCACATCGGAAATGGGGAGATAATCCAGCTCTTGCCCATCTAAAAGACGACAATGCTCCACCGGCGGAGGGAGTACCAACACAAAGTAAGGCCGTTGTAAATAAAGTCTGTGCCATTTGTAGCAAGCAGCTGGGACAGAATGAAGTAGCTCTGCTTAAGGCGATACCTGGTTTTAATCTTAGTAAACTGGCGTATTGTTTTGAACATATACCAGGTCACTTTAAAAAGAAATTACCTCCGGAGATTTTGCAGGGTTATATCGATAATTCGTCGATTAACTAAGCTTCAGTTTAAAGTAGTATATATGGGATCTTAAATAAACTCAGAGGCGTATGGAGGGTAATTAAAATCATAGTTTACACCAGAGAAATATCGCATCATGAATTTAGAAATGAAAGGAGAATTTATGTATCGACTTTTTGGTCCCGAAGCATATGGGAGATATTTGCTTAAACCTATATTATTATCTTTGATTTTATTTTTTACGTTATTCTTTATTACGGGGCTTCAATTCAAATTTATTATCCCTGCTTATATTTTTGGATCGATCCCCAGTGGATACCATCTTATTAATAGATTTTTATACAAATGGTTTTATAGAGAAGAAAGTTTAGAATGGAGAATCGCTGTTGCAATGAGAGGCGGTTCGGTTATAGATTTGTTCTTTTTCTTACTAAAAGTTGCAATAAAGATCCCAATCTCATTCTTCATTGGTATATTCTCATTTCCTTATATTTGTTATGAGCTGATTAAAGAAATAAGAAATTAAGGCTAAAATGTGCCTAAATTGTGTCTAAACGTACAGTTTTTCACTTTTGGTGACGTGACCCCTAGTAGATCCGCTCCTAATTCTAATGTTTTCATTCTACTAGCCCTTATTTTTTCTGTCCAACTAAGTGTAACCGATCCAACGACTGTTAAAAAAGATTCGTCTGGCAGAAGGGAGGCTGGGAAACAAGGGGTATAATTTAATTGAAATAACTATATTATTTTTAAACTAAGTAGAACGAAAACAGCAATTACATAGTTTAAAACATAAGAAAAGCTAATTCTATCTTATACATGGGTATAGAATTAGCTTTTTAATATCTATTTTTCTTAGCGTGGTTTTTTTCCGAAATGCTGGCGGTACCCCTAATGGTCTTTATACTCAGTATGCAGATCAAGCAGCTTCCCCTTCTGGGAGTCTAATTGAATTCAATAAAAAGACTGATGAATTGTCTTCAGAAATTACCAAAGAGTATAACCAAATAAAAACTATCATACCAGAGATTAAAGGTGGTGATATTAGTAGCTATATTTCACATTTCAACATATAGCGATCAATAGTCTCTAACTAATCAATATGGTATAATATTCCCAACAACAGAATGGCTTAGATGGGCGGTCGGCTAGTCTCCTGCAAAGGAGGTGATGCCTGTGGAGGTTAAAGATGCTCTAACATTAATGATGATGTTCGGTACGCTAATTATTGCGTTGATCGGATTGATCGTCACCATTGTTATTGCATTGAACCAAAACAAAAAGAAATAGACCGCCCTCGGACAAGGTAGTGGTCTATTTCTGACACAACTTTGAACAGCCGACCGCTCTTCAAAGCGGCTGTTGTCAAGAGTAGGGATGTTGACGCATCTCTGCTCTTTTTTATTATATGCTTCTTGATTTAATTTTATCACATTATAAATGCCAAAGAAAGTATTCAAGTAAAACGATGATTTTACTGAAAGAATATAATGTACGTGAACTACACGCTACCTAAGAGGTTGGTGCTTCTTGGTCAATAGAGCGACCGCTCCAAGTTTACCCAAGCTTACAGGATAGTCCCTATCCCAATAGATGCAATTTACATG
>NZ_JAFFQR010000087.1:82853-84448 GCF_020736845.1 Paenibacillus farraposensis | reverse complement strand
CTTCTCATGCAACTTGGCTACTTTCAGCCTAGCCTTATAGCGGTTAGTGCTTCCCTTCTTTTTGCGTGACCAGTCCTTTTGCAATTTTGCTAATTGTTTTTCAGACTTGCGAAGGTACTTGGGATTCTCGATTGTATCGCCATCGGAAGTAATTTACAACTTTTTATGGAAATCCCCCAAAGATTTGAGTTTCTAATTTGCGAATACTTATGGCTATTACAAAATTGATGGGTTGTTTCTTCGGCTTATTGAATAGGAGGGATACTTTAAAGTTCTATAATAAACTTGTTCGTGATAGAATCCTTGAAATCATGGAGGAGCACTGAAAAAAATATGAAATTAGAACATTAAATCAAGAGGAGTATATAAAAATGCTACACCAGAAGCTATACGAAGAGTTGATTTTGCTTCGGTTTTGGCGGTGATAGTTATTTCTTTGGTGCAGTTGGTGAAGAAGACAATTAATTTGCCTGTAAATGTAGTGCCTGCTATGGGCGTAGTAATCGGCCTGCTGATTGATTGGGCGGCTTCACCGTTTACTGATTTGGATACTACCTTGCGTCTGTGGGCTGGTGGACTGGCCGGGCTTTCAGCGACAGGGCTGTTTGAACTGGCGTTTAAGGATAGACCCGGAATGACCAAAGGTAATAAAGCTGCTTAAAATAAGTAAACACCCTATCGGCTTGGCTGTTAGGTGTTTTGACGATTTTTCTGGATTTAGATTTGATATCTATTACAAAAGCCTTCCATAACGGAAGGCTTCCAAAACTTACGGTCTAACATTGGTTACAAGTTGAAAATACGCGACGATGCCAAAGAAAACTATAATCAAAACAATTCCCAAAACGGTAAAGCCAACTATCTTCCCAACCTTTTTGTTTTTCTTGTCCATGTTACCTCCTTGATGTTACAGTATCTCTGAAATCAGTCTGCCCTCCCTTCCCTGAGTATCTCCAGATAATGTGTGTTTAATCGTTCCGTAAGTCATACCGCCTGTGCCTCTGTAAGTATGTTTGAAGTAATTAACTATATATGCATACTTACGGTCAGCAGACGTGTAAGGACTCTCGGAGGATACCGTAATTTCAACAAGTGGGTTGTAATTATGCACTACCAGTCCTGTGCCACTAAGTACAGCAGTTATTTTTTGCGAACCCCTAGCGCCCTCTACCCTGTAGGTTACGGTACTCATAAGCTCACTAACATTAACCCCCATGAACGTACCATATGAACTGTCATGTACGGTATAGTTTTGTGCCATCGGTGTAACCCGTGACGAGGAAGCATCGCCTTTTTTATGACTAACTACGATATCCCCACCATAAAGTTTAACGTCCTGTTCGCTGGCGAATGCTTTTAAAACTTGCTTTTGTACTTCCACATCGTTCAAATACTTGATGAACTTATCTTGATCCGCTTCGGATAATTTGGAAAACTGCTCTAATGTCTCTTCTGCTCCTGCTTGACCTTTAAGCCAGTGGATGTAGTCAGACGGAGAATTGATTTCAATTTGTTGTTGTGTTTTCGAGGTAGTATGTTCACTGATAAATTCAATGCTTGTTGTTTGGGCAGATGCTGCTAAAGGAGCAACCGCA
>NZ_JAFFQR010000087.1:0-82529 GCF_020736845.1 Paenibacillus farraposensis | reverse complement strand
ATGACATGAAGCATACACCTACGATTCGAGCAGAATTAGACAGATACCTCCAACAAGAAGGTTTGAACTTTGCACGATTTGGGCAAATTTCTGGCATGAATAGGGGAGCGGTAAGTGCCATTGTGTCAGGAAATAAGCCTATATCCATTAACCAACTTGACCAAATTACTGAGGCTATGGGCTTACCAGAAGGTCATTTTTACGACTTGTTTATAGAAAACTTCATCATCGACCATCCTCCAAATATGAGGCGAATCGAGCCATTTTTGTATCGTTGTGTAGAATTGGACAAGCTGGATACGATACGCAAAGTGGTGGGAGTCATTATGGACAATCTACTCTATTCATCAAAACTATTTGAAATTGCGGAAGACCTATTCGCGCAGGGTCAACATGAAGCGGCATTGATACTCTATGAGAACGTGGCAGAAGTGGAGAAATATCAGCATTCCGAGCGTTTGGCACTCTGCCAATATCGTATATTCACGCTTCAGATTGGTGACGATCAAAACCAAAATGTTGGTGTAACAGCCGTTTTTGAAGCCTTTGTCGAACGTCTGGATGAAATAGACCAGCTTGACGCTTTGAAGGATTTGGCAAACGTATACAGGTCTTTGCGTAAATGGGACAAGGTTGATGAAATGGCGAAAAAAATGAGAGCTAAAGCGGAAATCCAATATTCGATGAAGCATCAAGCAAATCGAAAGTTTCAAGAGCAAGAAAAGAAAACAAAAGGACCGCTATTTGGATACATTGCTTATGCTGACCTGTTGTGTGCAAGTGTCTGTGAAGCCCAAGGCGATTATAAACAAGCTCTACAATATACATACGCCTACGCTAATTTAGATTGGGTAAAAGAGACGGATGAGGATGCCTTGCGTTGGGTCAACTTATTCAAAAATTGGGCGGAAGGAAATACTTATGTATATAAGCTTTTGTCTGGAGAAGTAAGTGCGCTTCCTGATTACGTGGATTATATTTGTACTTCACCTGATAAGTCGGAAAAGGAAATGGTAGCTAAGTTGATGAATATAGTCATGGCAGCAAACCAATATCAGATAGATGTTGACGATGTACTCTTACAATTTGAAGAAAACATTAATTCCTTTGCTCAATTACCAGCATCTAATGATATGTATACCCAACAAGTTGTGCCAGACCAGTATGCACGTTTTGGTTATGAGTTAGCTTATTATTTTTTGAATCGAGGGATGCATAGTGATGGCTTTAAATATTTGATCTATGCAACGAAAAGCTCGAATACACTAAATAATGTGACTTGCTTTAAAAACTGTTTGGGACTATTCGTACATTTCCAAGCTTACGCTATCCCTGAAATCCAAGCAGAGTTTTACAATTTTATTGAAAAGGTGTGGTTAAATAATGTTAAAAAAAATGGTTCTATTGATCGCTGCAACTAGCTTCTTGTTTATCTGGACTGTATCTGTTCATTCGCATAGCCAGAGAATCCAGCATCAGGAAACAATTGGTGGATTTTAATAAAAATCTTATTGAAGGGGTGTGGATGAAGAATGTTGAAAAAAACGGTACTGCTGCTCATAGCGGCTAGCTTTTTGTTTATTGTTAATGTGCCTGTTCAGTCGAATAGCCATAATCCAAGGATACAACTTCATGATACAATTGGTGGATTTTGAACCTAAGTAAAGCAATACCCAGCTAACCTTAATTGGTCGGCTGGGCTTTTTTCGTTAACCATTTTGAATTTAGAGTAGATGTGATAAAGCAAAAACCCTCCGTTAAGGAAGGCTCTTGTTTTGGACGCTGTGATATGGCAATCACAACAACTCAATTGTAAGTACGACAAGACACAAAATCAAGCTCCTTGGTCTCCAAGTTAGATACCACAAACTCTATACCCTTTAATTATCGACAATAAATATATTTATTAGAATATTCCATGACTAGCGGGTGTAATTGAACCAGCTCCCGTATTAATGGGCGGTATGCTGATGATCAAACCTAATACGATTGTCAAAGTAATTTGAAGATGATTTGAGTTAAAAGAGGTCATTTTTTGATATTTTGTATGATATTAAAAGGAAAGCCGAAAACATAGGATAAGAGAGAGTACAAGGAAAGTATCCTTGGCTTCTTTATGACCAATGCAAGACGCCAGAAAGCATTTATAGGGCATCGACCATCGTCTACCGAGAGATTTGTTAAGAGATTGAAAAAGCCCTGAGAATGGCTCACTAGGGCTTCTTAATATGGATAAAATATGAGTTTTATTTATTCATTATTACTACAATCGCATTCATTAATTATCTTCGATATTCTATTGTAGTTCGACAAATCGATATTCGGAATACTTAATATTTTTTCTTTGTTGTTACAAATAATACGCTTGCATTTTCTTTGATAAAATTTTCCATTATGAGATGAAGCAGGGTTGCTTCTATAAGCCATACTATATTCTAAGCTGTCAAGTGCGGAATTTAAGGTTTCAATGCACTTTATATCCCAATCTAAATAATTAAAACAACATTCAATGTAATGAGATTCATCTGAAACTAATTTATGATAATTATCAAATTGTGAATTTGAATCTGTCTTAAAAAACCAAGATGATTGTTCAAAAATATATTTTTTGAAGATATTATTCTGGTTAAGTATCCGCAGTTTTCTATCGTCTGGTTCAAAGGAAGCGATTAAAGCGATGGTACGATATAAAATTTTATCGATATAAATACCATTGTACCTGTCTAATGTTTCAACTAATAATTCCCAGAACATCTTCTGATTATTATCTAAAAAATAGAAAGGTTCACCTAACCAATCTGATAATCTCTCCACTATAAATTTTGAATCGACCGAAATAGCCAATTCGAGTACTTGTGGGAAATGTTTATAAAAGTTAAAGAAATTAAATGGAGTTGCTGAAATTTCTTCAATAATACCTTCTATAATAATTTCATGTTTAGATTCAAGTATATCCTTCCAATAATTAATGTTAGATTCCTTTACTAATAGCTTACTGGGCTCATTTTTTCTTAAGTTAGTAAATAATTCATGGAAGAAGTCCTTGGATTTATTCTTAATAGTTACGTTTAAGTCGTTTATTATTGCGGTTACTCTTTCTGGTTTCACTATATCAGGATAACTATAGTATTTATATATATTTTCCAATTCTTTTAATGTGTACTGCTCACCACCTAGGACATAAAATTTATTCAAGTTATCAATCAAGTAATTCCAAAAAGATTCTACGGTTGAACTATCAATGGTTACCTGTTTTTTTGCATGTACGCAATCATTTCTAATGTCTCTCCAATAATTATAAGCTGATTTTGTCTGTTCCCCATTAGTAAAATGTAAAATACCAATAGGCTTTCTATTCTTTTCATCCGCACAAGATGCTTCAACAATATTATTTAAGAAGCTTTCCCAACTATCATCATTATCTAATTTCTTAATAAGTTCGTTTTCCCAAAACAAAGGATTTGGATTGGAACTGACAGCTTCTTTACCATAAGGGCATTCTAATATTCTATTTCTAACAATAGTTTTAAATGCAAGATAAGACATAACAAATGCAGACTTATAAGCCCCAATTTTATAGCAACGAACAGATTCTTCAAAAAAATCATGTGCAGAGTCTGATTCCTTAAATGGTTTAGTTTCGTCTACCCATTTTTCAATTTGTAATTTCAAACGATATTACCTCCATAATATAGTTGATTAGCCTCCGTAAAATTGTGGTTGGTATTGGATAAAATCCCTAATCATATTATAATTGATGTTAGTCTATGTTGCACTTTAATTATGAACATATAGTAAGGAGAAGAAATAAAGTGGATAATACGACCTATCATTTTCCTCCGGAGTTAATGAGTTTATTAATAGATACTGTGCCACTTTTAAATCGTTCAAAAATAGATGTAATTATTTTTTTTAAGGGAGCGGGAATTAATACTCCACTTTTGAAGGATCTTGAAAATAGAGTATTGATTGATAAAACGTCAATTAATAAATATGAGATAGTACGTTTAGTACTGACTCAATTGAATGAATTAGGGGATCGGACTTTAAAAGAAAGAAGAGAGGTCCTCAAAAGAGTAGTGGAATTTGATAGTTTTGAATCTTGCTGGGATTCAGATAGGTTAAAAGCCAAAGGTCTTGTAAATGAAATCCGACAATTGATTAATATAAAAGATTCATTTACAAGAATGAAGAATGCCAAAGATGAAGCGGAACAAAGAACAAAACAAGAATACTTGAAACGGGCCGCAGAAACACAGAAATTAGCACAGGCCAAAGAGAAATTTAAAAGTGAATTAAGTGAATTATTTATTATGAAAGATCCTCATAAACGAGGTAAATTGTTTGAAGATGTTTTTAACAGGTTATTCAATTCATTTGGTATTCTTGTTAAAGAAGCTTTTACTTTGACTGGTGATGAAAGCGAAGGGATTATTGAACAAATTGATGGTGTTATCGAAATTGATGGGGAATTTTATCTTGTTGAAATGAAATGGTGGTCGAAAGCAGTTGGTCCTGATGAAGTGGCTAAACATTTAGTAAGAACATTTAATCGTGGACAAGCAAGAGGCTTATTTATCTCTGTAAATGGGTTTACTGACGCTGCAATTACTATGTGTAAACAGTCCTTGGATAAGGTCGTAATTGTTCTATGTGATCTATATGAATTTATAATGATGCTAGAAAATAAAGGCGATTTAAAAAAGTTTTTAAAAGCAAAAATACAAGCATCAATTGTAGATAGAGACCCTTATCAAAAAGTAAACTTATGATTTTATAGTAGATAAGCTTTTCTTCTCATTAGTAAAAATTTTAATAAAGTGGATTGTCAACAGTAATTCAGACAACTTTTTTAAGGGCTGCATGGCGATACTGAACAGGCGTCATGTAGCCTAAGGTTCCCTGAATGCGATACTTATTGAACCAGTTGACGTAATCGTATAATTCCAATTCCAGATGACGAAGACTCTGGAAGTTCATCTGGTTCACGAACTCTGTTTTCATGATTTTGTAGGTAGCTTCGGCCACGGCGTTATCGTATGGACAGCCTTTCATACTCAGAGATCGGCCGATTTCAAACGTCTCTAGCAGTTCGTCCATCTTTTGATTTTTAAACTCGCTGCCACGGTCCGTATGAAACCACTGAATCTGACGCAAATCGCCCTTGACGCTCGCAAAAGCGCGGGAAATCAGAGCAGCGTCCTTGTTTGGACCTGCGCTATGGCCAATGATCTCTCGATTGAACAAATCGAACAGTACACAAATGTAATGCCATCGGTTCTGGACCTTCACATAAGTCAGATCGCTAACAACAACGAAGCGTTTGGCTTCCGTTTGCTCAAACTCACGATCCAGGACATTCGCCGTTGTGGCTGTATTACAAGCGGTTTTATGGGGCTTATATTGTGCCACGGTGTAGCTGGAAACCAGTCCTTGCTCTTTCATAATCCGACCAATTCGGCGTCTGGAGACGATGAACCCACGCTCACGGAGCTTCACTTTGATTTTGCGTGTGCCGTAGGCTTTTCGGTTCTTGTGAAAGGTATCTACAACGGCTTCGGTGACATCGTCTCCAGTTGCTCGTTCTTGGGCGTCGTAATAAAATGTACTTCTTGCGATTTGCAGGACGTCACACATTGCTGATACCGAGTATTTATCACGGTTATTCTGGATGATAGCTACTTTCGTCCCATGATCAGCGCGGCTTGCTTTAAAATATCGTTTTCCATCCTCAGACGCTGGAGTTCTTTTCGCAAAGCGATTAATTCGTTTTCCTCGGGCGAACGATTGTCCTTCTCTTTGAAGGAACCTGATGTCTGAGCTTGTTTGATCCAGCGGTCTAAAGCAGAGGCTGTGAGGCCATATACCTCCACAAGGGCTGCTCTGGATTTCCCGTTTTCATAGAGCTGCACCATTTACTTTTTAAATTCTGAGGTAAAGGTACGTCGTTGTTGTTTTGGCATTGTAGAGATCCGCTCCTTAACATGATAGGTTTATTCTACAAGCCCTTATTTTTTCTGTCCAATTAAGTGTAGCCGATCCATTATTTCAATATCAAATAGAAAGCATAAAGAAGTCTCAAAAACGGAGGTTTCTGAGACTTCTTTATTTATTATCTGCTGTTCCATAAAACAATGTTTTATATAATAAAATAAAGTACTAAGCTTTCGATATGAAAGCTTACATCCCTGAATCATAATTTTTATAGAAGTGAAAACGGAAGCCCCAAAGTAGCAACTTTATAATAGATGAAAATTACTCTTTATGTTTTGTTAGACCTTCTGATAAACATTCGATCATCTTTTTCATCATCTTCGAAAAAGTCGGTTCTCCAATCTCTTGACGATGTAATGGAATAAGTATGGTTGTCCGAAAAAGGCCAATAAGTACTTCGGGATCATCTTCTGTAACACCTTTTTCCTGTAAAAATTTCACAAACTCTAAAAAACTATTTAAATCTTCCTTTGCATGTTTATCTAGAAGTTCCTTAGGAAGTCTTTTCACAATTCGATCATATTCACCTCTTTGATAAAGACTTTGTAAAAATGGGTTTTGTTCTATCGTTTTAAAAGATAATTCAAAGAAACGAATTAAAAGTTCTTTTGGTGGTAGAGACTCACACATAATTTCTGAAATAATTGTACTTTTTACTTCTTCCTCTTTTCGCAATACTGCGTAAAACAACTCTTCTTTTGATGAATAATATGAATAAAAAGAACCCTTTGCGATTCCACATGCATTTACTATGTCATCAATACTAGTTTTAGAGAATCCATATTGAATAAACAGTTCTTTACTCTTAACGAGAAGATTTTCATGTATCTGTTTTCTCTGCTCAGATGAAATTCTTGCCATAATGTATCCCCACCTATTTTTATTTGACTATTTATAGACATTTAGTCAAATATCTGATAGGTTTATTTTATTGAATTTTTTGTATTTTGTAAATACATAAATGTTAGCTGTGATTAAGGTCAAATTATACTAAATAAAGGGGAAAAGACATGGCAACAAAAAATAATATATTAATTCATGGATTTGTTGCACCGGGATTTGAACTGGTAAAGGATGAGTTCATTAGAAACTTTAGTGAGAGAGGGGAAGTTGGAGCGGCCTTTTCTGTATACATTAATAATGAAGCAGTCGTTGATTTATGGGGTGGATATCGAGATCGACAAACTCGTGCGGAATGGGAAAAAGATACACTTGTTCAAGTGTTTTCAGCTACAAAAGGTTTTGCTGCATTGGCTTTAAGTTTAGCGCATTCGAGAGGTTACATTAACTATGATGAGAAAGTGTGTTCATATTGGCCTGAGTTTGCTCAGAATGGAAAAGACAAAATAACCGTTAGACAGCTCTTATTTTATCAAGTATCAGTTTTCTGTCGAAGATAATAACTGTAAAAAAATGACTATCAAAGTGTATCAATTTGATAGTCATTTAATTCGGATATCAGACTATTCGCTTAGTTTATTCATTAGTTCAGTTCCATCTGGACTGCCAAGACCTGTACAAGCATCCCATCCTGGTTGTGCCTTATAAGGTCCGTTTTCACCAATGGTATCGTTGTTGCCAGTCGTAATGTCATGGAATATATTGTCTTGAGCAGATAGGGTGTATAATTTAGGATTAATAAAACCTACTGAATGGCCTAACTTCTGGTTTATGTTTGCAAGTAATCCGGCCCAAAGAGGTGCCACCGCACTAGTTCCGCCACTAACAAGTTGTTGCCCATCTACTAAAATCTGGTAACCGGTAGCGGGATCGGCGTTGCCAGCCACATCTGGAACCCCTCGACCGATTTTTCCTCCCGGGTTCACTGAAGGAGGGACGTTGGCATTGACTTGCCAATTGGGTAAATCAAATACATCACTCACCCCGCCACCAGTAGCACTGTTCTTTCCTTCATTCCAAACAACTTCTTTAGTAATCGTTCGTCCTGATCCTTCTAGCCGAGTTCCACCACACGCAAGTACGTAAGGACTGGAAGCTGGAAAATCAGCATGAACAAGATTATCCCGATGAGGGGAGAACGCTCTATAGTCTGATGAGCCATTATCTCCTGATGCGCAGCAAATCGTTACACCAAGTGCTGCAGCATCTTGGAATGCCCGATCCATAGCTTTTATTGCCTGTGGGGCCCACTCTCGTTCAGGGTTCCCCCAGCTAATTGAAACCACTGATGGTTTATTGCGAGTGTCGTGGATTGCAGTTGTAATGGCTTTGAGGAAGCCAACATCCGTGTTAGGTGCAAAATAAACTGCGATTCGTGCTCCAGGAGCAACAGCCGCAGCCACTTCAATGTCTAAAACTACTTCGCCATCGGCACTATTAGGATCGCCTGATGGTTGGTTGGTTGCTCCATCGATTGATACATCTACAATCTCTGGATGGCGAACTCCGAGACGATTAAAATATGCCTCTAAATCATTAGAACGGTACCCGCCAAGTTCATTGGGACGGTTCTGTGCACCACACAGTTCAATAAGTCCGATACACTGGTCTTTACAATTTATTGATGGGAAATTATAAAGTTGTGCCAATTCAGGAGGCGTAAATGAATTTCTCCCAGCATGTGACTTTGCAAATTCTTCTTCATTCAAAAAACGAAAATGAGGACTTGCCTGTCTACGGTTATCTAGACCTAAAACCGCCTCAACTATACCGGTGAGGTTCTCGGGTATGTGTACATGCCCTGTACGTCCGCGGTAGGTAAATTTCGGGTGCTCGTAAGTATCTAGATCAACTTCAAAGGCTTTGCTAAAGGAAGCTACTGTCCCTGATAGCACCACAATCCCTGCAGCTATGTTTACCTCTTTAACTTCAAGACCATATTCTTGGGCGAATTCCTCCAACTTTTTCACATCGTTAGGATTAACGCCGTGGGTAGCAGCAAATTCCTCATGGCTAAGGTGGCGACGTTCGGAAAATGGTCGAGCACTTATTTCCTCAATCATTGAAGTTAATGTTGGTGCAGTTTCCGGACGACGAACAATCACTGTTACCGAAAAATGTTCGTCTGGATTCGCTGGACCAACTTTTTGGGAACCAGGCACCATAGTGCGCTCACTTCCCGGAAGTCGAACCATGTTAGAAAAATTTTTTCCATTTAAAAAGTTATCATTCATTTTTCAACTATCTCCTTTTTAATTTTATCCATCAATTTACATAAAAATCTCCCTTTACCTTTGAAGCAAATGAAATATGAAGATTTCTAGGTACATATTTTATACTTCCATTTTATAAGTAAACATATGTATCCATTTTTTAGACACTCTACGTTAATTCCAGCTATTACAAATGGCTGAATCTCAAATTCAGTTCTTGTGAACAGGAGAATGCAGAACTACGCATGTCATGATGTCCATTTGCGTGCGCACAGGCACGTTTCCGGTGGCCAGTTACAGGAAAATCTTCCGCTCATACTCATTGTTTTTCTTTCAGTTATGCACAGGAGGTGATCGATCGGCTGTACCCGGGACTCAGTTGCACGGTGTTGTCTATTTCCATCAACATCTGTATAAAAATTTACATCAAGTAAATTATAAATCCGAAATTAAAATTAGGAGAGATTAAAAATGCCCGATTTTCCAGTATCATAGCATACTGAACTTGGAGATCACCGCAGGATGGACACCGATATGAAGAAGTTGATGGTCTGACTGATATCTCGACGAGTAGAAAATGGATTTGATTTCACGGAAGTGTGGTTGTTTATATTACAGACATTGAAGGGAATAACTTATATGCAACGAACCCCCGAAAATGGGGAGTCAACGGCACAGCAACTGGGCGAGATCACAAGAGAATTAATTTAAGATGAGAAGATTTGATTCCATCAAATGTTTTTGACAGAATTGAAGGCTACATGATTCACCATACGAACACGCCGATAACTACTTCCAAAGAAGGGTAGAGACCATATTTACTGAAAATACTGCTGCGCAGATGGTGGAACCCGAGGTACTGGAGGAAGCGCTTGTCTAAAGCATCATCCATCTGTAAGTTGGCCTCATCGCCACCTTTTTATTCAGTTCATCTAGCGAATGGAGGAAAGATTGTGACGTATCATTTTAAAAACCTGGTGTTTGAGGGTGGAGGCGTATTAGGGTGCGCTTACGTAGGGGTCGTTGAGATATTACGTCAGAAGAATATATTGCCAAGCATCACCAGGGTAGGAGGTACATCGGCTGGATCAATTGTGGCTATGCTTATTAGTCTCAATTATTCGGCTTATGAAATTATGCAGGAGCTTAAAGCGCTGGATCTGAAGAAGTTTACCGATGACGACTGGGGAGTCATCCGGGATACCACCAGATTCTTTAATAAATATGGATGGCATAAAGGCAAAGCCATGTTAGAGTGGCTGGAAGAGAGAATCAACCGCAAAACCAGCAGCCCGGATACTACATTTGGCGACCTCCAGAGGCTTAAAGAAGAGAAACCATTTAAAGACCTCTATATAGTTGGTACTAACATCAATACCCACTTCTCTAATGTCTTTTCTCATGAGAAATACAGCGATATGCGTATAGCGGATGCAGTTCGCATCTCGATGTCCATCCCGTTATTCTTCGAGGCGGTTGAATTCGATAGCGATACTTATGTGGACGGAGGTGTGCTATTGAATTATCCCATAAAGTTATTCGATAGACAAAGCTATTTGCATAATAACAAGAATGGGATCGTCACTAAGATGTACACAGAATATCAATTGGAAAATGCCGCGAATCCTTTCGTTTATAACACAGAAACTTTAGGATTCAGAATTGAAAGCAAATTGCAGCGGGATATCCTGATGGGGCTAACTCCCAAAAGACATGAAATCGAAAATGTGTATGCATTCACCAAAAATTTAATCGGCACAATATTAGATTTTCAACAGAATGTTAGTTTACAGGATCTTGATTCTGATCGCACCGTGTATTTGATTAATACCAACAATACTTCATCGACTAACTTTGGTATTACGGATAAGGAAAAGGATGATTTAATTGAATCTGGCCGAGTTTCGACACTCGCCTACTTCGAGCGTTTTGAGAATCCCGAGATAGCCATGCTTAATCGCCCCCATTAAACATTGGCATGGTAAATGCGAAGCTGCGTCCTCCGTCACCACAAAGACAAATGGCTCACCCGTGACGTTGGTGTGGTGGACCTGTTTGCTATTTCGTTTCAATGGTACATTCGGGTCGGTTGTACGGCATAGCCAAACCAGTCAGCTAATAGTAAATATTCTCTTAGTTAAGCGATTGCCCATCTTCAGAAATTATCAGAGATAGTTGCTCATGCTGAGGGATAGAAACATAGCTGATTGCAAGAAGCATTCTTGAAGGATGTGCTGGCATATGGTACAGAGAACCAAAACCTACTAGAGAAGTGACCTGTTTAAATTAACATTGAACAATTTTCAGGAAAGAAAAGTGAATAAAACTCATCCTTACTTGAGTCTATCTACTGTTCATTGTATTTTTATTGAAGGGGTATATAAGCACCTTAGATAATCTGGGTATTTGATTTCCGCTTTAACAAAGCAGTGGTATAATATGGTTAGTATGCATGACGGAGGGAACTAATAAATTGAACAGTTTGATAGATAGAATAACAGGAAAAGATAAATTATTGGGTCAAATAGATCATCTTTCAGAACAACTTAAGCAGTTGGATCTTGAACGTAATAAAATCCGAACTGAACTTAACAAGGCTTTTGAAGAACGCACCGCGGCGAATAATCAAATCAATAGTTTGAAAAAGAGATATAGCCAACTTGAAGAAAACTATAAAAAGCTAAGTCAGGCGTACCATAATAAAACGCAGGAACTGGAGAAGCTAAGCGAAGTGTATTCGGTGTTATTGTCTAATAATACTGATTTAAAAAATGAGGTTGCAATTCTTCAAGAGGAAAGAAAAGAAGTTAAAAGTAAACTCAAAACTTTGGAGCATGAACTTTCATTTTATGAGAACAGGTTTGGCCGGGTATTAGAGTCCTCTCAGTCAGGCTACTCTGTGAAAGCTACGGATTGGGATTGTAACTTCTTTGAAGCGATTGAGAAAATCAAGGGGAACCGCTTCAACGATAATCAAGTAGAAGCAATTCGATATGATATGGAGAAACACCTACAGATCATTGCTGGAGCAGGCAGTGGAAAAACAGAAACTATATGCGCTAAAGTCGTATATTTAATTCAAATGAAGAACGTTAACCCTAGCCGCATCTGTATGATGACCTTTACAAAAAAGGCACGAAGGGAAATGGAGGAGCGGGTAAACAAGTTTTTGGGGGTTAAGAAGTCGAATGTCAACGTCAGCACCTTTCACGGTGCTTTTATGAGTTTGTTTAATCAACTGAAGAAGCAGAACCCAGCTTATTCATCAATCGGTATTCAAGGTGGAAATGCTGATGAGGGTGAATCTGAGTATAAAAGAGAACTACATAAGCTGATTAATAAATACAGATTATTTAAGTTTGATAAGCACAATGATAAGACTATTTTTGGACGTATAAGTTTTTGGACTAATATGGGGTTCTCGATAGACCAAATGACTGATTATATCGAGAAGCATTTTGACAGTGTTATTGATGATAAGGAAGATGCACCTGTTAGCGTCCGGTTCAATTTAATGTTAACTGAGTTGAATCAGATAAGGAAAGAAGATGAGATCGTGGTATATGACGATTTCCTAATTAACTTATATGATGCCCTGTTCCAATATCCAGAAGCAAGAGATTTCGTTCAAAACAGGTACGACTACATTTTCATTGATGAGTTTCAAGATATCAATCCCCTGCAAATGGAGACTGTCAAGCTTATTTGTCCCCCAACAAGTGCTTCTAAATTGATCATAGTGGGTGATGATGACCAATCTATCTACGCATTCAGGGGATCTGATCCAAGCTACATTAAAAATTTCCCTGAGACTTACCACACTCATGAGATAAGATTGATGAGGAACTACAGATCAAAGCAAAAGATCGTAGATGCAGGTAATTGGGTTATCTCTGAGAACAAGCATGATCGAATAAAGAAGTCGATGGAAGCATTTCATAAAGAAGATGGAGAAGCGATTATTGTTGGTTGTTCGGACACCAAAGAAGAAGCTCATTGGATTCTGACAAGAGCCCAGGAGATCGGTCAACTAGAGCCATTTACGCTGGAAGGTAAGGTCGAATCAATTAACTACACGGTATCTACTGTGCTGTATAGATCGAGAAGACAGCTTCAGAGTATGTTCCAAGCTCTAGATATTAGAGGGGTTCCATACGTTATAGAAAAAATGGATGATGTCATGGGTATCTTTTCTATTCAGGATTTTCACAATGTTTATAAGATGTGGCAGGAGTTAGTGGTAACGCGGGGTAACAAACTTCAATTGTGGAGGTCTGTTTTGATTAATGCATTGGGTCATTACTTCGTGAGCAAGAATGCCATAGAACAATGGTTTGAAAATCTGGATGTAGCAACTTTCTCCGATGTAATTGATGAAGCTTTGACATTAGTGGTTAGCAAGACGAGAAATAAAGATACGCTCCCTTTAAAACAGTATATGTTCCTTTTGGCTGACCTGAAGCAGGGTAAACCAGTTAATATGAAGACAGTCGCAGAGTACTTTTTAAATTCTCCAAGAGTTAAAGATAACGTAACTGATGAGGAAAAGAACTGGATTCTTAAAGAACTTGAAAAATACAATACTTGGATTGAATTACTTGGATTTTATGAGAGAATGCAGAAACGAAAAGATGAGATGAAGGATAACCTCGAGAAGTACCATGACGAAAAGTACAATGCCTTGTATTTCTTGACGATTCATGGCAGTAAGGGGTTAGCCTTTGAGAATGTGTTTGTCATTGGCTGTAATGATGGAGGGTTACCTTCAAGCCATGCCGTAGAACTTAAGGATGTGGATGTTCAGTCTTGCAGAGAGAAAGCGGAGCCACCCACTACCGAGGAAGAAGAGCGGCGTTTAATGTATGTTGCGGTGACTAGAGCCCAAAAGAAATTGTATGTCACATTTCCCAAGGCAGTTCAGGATAAGCCTTGCGGAAGGTCAAAGTTTCTAGGAGAGCTTAATCTACCAATCTATGATTGTGACAAAGTTAATCCAATTTGCCCAATAAAATAATAGAAGCTCAATAAATAAGCCTCAAAAAGAAGGTAATAACCGGGCAATTCCAAGGAATGTACGGTAAAAATTGATGTTAATGCTTACGCATAATTTAAGTTTAATTATATTCATAAGATTGCTCTACATAGTTTACTGGGTGCCATCTTGGCTTAGGCGGGTATACACAACAGCACGAGCGGGACTCGGCAGCGGGTGGTAAATGTAAGGATAGTGGTCGGATTCTGCAATATCCTGAATTTTATGAACGACTGCGTAACTTGGCGGTTAGTATCGTATTACATGGGGACCTCAGCTTTTTTGCAAAAAAGATTCAGATATTCAACAACACGGTCTGGTGGTGTTGTTAGTTAGACATATGTACAAAATACGGCAAAAGTTTATTTATTACCTTTACGTATAACACGTACTAAAGCAAATTCAAGCGCAGATTCATAACTATAAATGAATGGCTTAGCATATCAGTTCCAGTGTTAGCTCGTTCATGCTGCCCTTCGTACAGGAGAGCCTTTTCCATCGCTAACGTGCATTTTACGTAGAAAAGCGCGAATTCTGTTCACTTCCTTACGAGCCATTTTACTCATCTCCTGTGCATACTGGGGGGTATTTGCGCCTTCACCTAGTTAGGATGCCCGACTTCATTAAAAGTATTTAGCAAGATAATGGCTTCCGAGAGCGAGAGAGATTGCTCGTAATTAGTTTCACAATTGCTAAGATGTTCACGCAGCAGTTTTGAATACTTATTAGCCGCCCATGTTTCCTGTTCCAAGGCAAAAGAAGAAATGGAGTCTTTCGGTTCTCCCATACGACTCAAAAGCTCTATGCTTAGCAACTGGATTCGTTGTATGATCCTTTCAAATTCATTCAGGCCCTTTCGGGGTACAGCCGACATACATATAAAAACAGGTCACTTGGTGGTGGGAAATACCATTAAATGACCTGTTGATTTTTTCTCGTATTCCTTCAAAGATAGAATAATACCATCGATTTCATCTTGAATTTCCACACCTGGTCGGGTTTATTATGCATTCTCTATGAAAATCGATAAACACTCCCTCACCATTCTTTGAAAAGGCATCGATCACGGCGAACAACTCATCATAAATCATATTGATTTCGTCATCAGAACACTGTTCAAGAAAATCAATGGTCTCTTTCAAGTCAGTACTTGTTTTTCCGTTATGTTTCTACATCTACGGTCACGCCGGACTTGAATTCCACGGCGAACCTGCCCTCGTATACGGTGACGTCCGTCCTTAAGATGTCGGCCAGTTCCGACGAATATGCAGCCAAGGCGGGAATCCGTATTCCGGTTTTCCAGCCCCAAATAAATTCTGCTCTATCTTATGCTATTTTTGAGTTTACACAGAATGCGGTTTCTGACCCTATCTTTAAAAGTATAAACTAATAAACTACGATACAGTTAGCATCTACAAAATCCTTAACACAATTCTGTATCGCTTGGTTAAGACAAGCAACAAATTCTGCTGTAGGACTGATATTTGGAGCATTAAAATATATATCCTGTGTAAATTCAAGCATATCCTTGAATCTATCATACTGATAAGAGAATCCTTTGTTCTTCTCGAAACCATTCTTATATGCCTCGTTACCAATCAATTCTGCAACCTCATGTCCTAACTTCTGATAATTTGTCAAATACTGAACCAAATCATCACAGAACTTATTTCTTTCTAAAACATCAGGTACGAAGCTGGTGGCATCAATCTGCAATCTGTTTCTATAGGTCATCGTATAATTACGAATTTCCTGCACAAACTTTGTTTTAATATTTCTGATGTAGATTAATCTATTGCCAATCCAATGAAAGAGACAAGCGGTGCCGGGGTTAGCGATAGAGAGAGAATCAGGGTTGACGAAGAGACTGGATGCCAATATTTTTCGAGGACTATGACACCCCGCCTGAATAGTAAGGGAACACCAATTTGTAAGGTAACCAACAAGGACATCAACCACTTCAACGAAATGGTACAGATATGCTTATTTATTAATCCTAGTTGATTTTCAATCTATAACTAATGAAATGAGATGATGATCATGGTCCATCAATCTAATGAAATTGAATTTGGAAATGGAATTGATCAGTTGGACTTAGGAAAGAAAGGGAAGGCTGTCATGTATAAACGTTATCGTGTGAAACTGAGCAAATGCAGTCATCGTGGGGCTGATTACCCTAATTCGGAAAGTAACTATCATCGTGATGGAGCGTATTTAGATCAGCTTTCTACTTGTGGAAACTGTCAAGGACAATAGTCTTCGTCGTACTCGCTTCGTGCTGTTGCTTTCGTTACGCTGCCCTCGCCTGATCTCAGTCTCTTGGGCAGCTGATGCTGGCGATATGCCCGAAGCGGGCGGCTTAAGGAATTTATTGAAATCGCTTACATAAAATAGACTGTATTGCTTCACTTCTCGGATACTCAGGTTCAGTGAAAGGGGTGATGCTTCGTGCAGCGTTGATCAGAAAGTGCAATGGGAATGACAGTATTCCTGCTACACACTTTTGGAGAAGGAGCTGACCCTATGCTTGGAACAAAGAAGCAGGGCACAGGATTATCCGGTGGCCATAGGCCGGGAATGATCCTCTTGCTCGGATTACTGCTCGTATTCAGTCTTGCTTTTCCACATGCAGCCAAGGCGGACACCAGCGTCTATACCATCTCGGCATTTACGAATACGAGCGAGTCCAATCTGTATATGTACCAATCCTATGATGCAACCCACTTCGGACTGCTGAAGGGCCCGGCCTATGCACCTCCCGCAGACCTGATCCGCGATCCCAGCATCATGAAGCATACGGATGGCTTGTATTATGTGGTATACACCACGAATTGGTCAGGCAGCACCATCGGAGTAGCTTCAAGTCCCGACAAGGTCAACTGGACGTTTGTCCGCAATATTTCTTTGTCCGCACCGTTTACAATTGCTCACACCTGGGCGCCGGAATGGTTCAAGGACAGCGACGGCAGTGTGAACATCGTCGTATCCTTATCTCCAGGCAATTATGAACATTTCAAGTCCTATGCCATCACCGCCTCCGATAACCAATTGTCCTCTGCTTCCTGGTCTGCGCCTGTAGTGCTGCAAGGTATCGCACCGAACTACATTGATACCTTTATCGTCAAGACAGGCCCGACCTATCATGCCTTCACGAAAAATGAGACCACCAAATACATCGAGTATGCTACGGCTCCTTCATTGACAGGACCTTATACCTTCAAGGGAACAGGCGACTGGGCCGGATGGGGCTCCTGGGCTGAAGGGCCTGCCCTGGTTCAGCTGGATAACGGGGCTTGGAGAATCTATTTTGATGCCTATGCCTCCCAAAAATATTATTACAGCGAGTCCTTTGACGGCTTCCAGACCTGGAGCGCTAAGCAGGAAATACCGGGACTTACGGGGCTGGTTCGTCATATGACTGTATTGAAGGAGACCGGGCAGCCGGGGGATGTACACAGGATCGAATCCTACAGTGCGCAGGGCAGCTATATTCGCCATTATGACTATAAGGCTCGTCTTGACGCCAATGTCATTCCAATCGAGGATTCCAGATTCCGAATCGTGCCGGGGCTGGCGGATGCTTCATCCATTTCGTTGGAGTCAGTCAACTATCCGGGCTATTATCTCAGGCATTATGATTATGCCATCCGGCTGGAGAAGGACGACGGCAGCTCCACGTTCAGACACGATGCAACCTTCAAGCAGGTGAGCGGTCTGGCGAATTCGTCTTGGGCCTCATACGCTTCGTTCAATTACCCTAGCCGCTATCTGCGGCAGATCGACGGTCAACTACGTCTGGAAACGATCGCTACAGACTCTGAACGGGCAGACGCTACTTTCAGGGAAACGGCGCCCTGATGCAGGGGGGACCGCTCGGATGAATCGATAAATAGACGGGAGGATGAACAGAGCATGACATGGCTGAAACGAATAAAACGGGCCGGGAGCGTCTTGCTCGCTGCCGGCTTGCTGGTGGGAACGCTCCAGACGGAGATCTCTGCGGCGGGGTCGTATACAGCAGAAGTCGATCCAGCACAGCAGTATCAGACCATCGAGGGCTGGGGTACCTCGCTGGCATGGTGGGGCAAGGTGGTCGGCGAATACTCGAACCGCGACGAATACGTGGAGAAAATATTCAGCCCAACGACGGGACTTGGCTTGAACATCATCCGCTACAACATCGGAGGCGGGGATGATCCGGCATCGAGCATCCTGGAGTACCGCAAGGCCGTTCCAGGATATCAGCCGTCCCCGGGGGTGTATGACTGGAATGCCGATGCGAATCAGCGCTATATGCTACAGGCTGCCAAAGCCTATGGCGTCAATGTGATTGAAGCCTTTACGAACTCCGCGCCGTATTGGATGACGATCAGCGGCAGCGTATCGGGCGCAGCAGACGGCGGCAACAATCTCAAGCCGGATTTTTACGACGATTTTGCCGACTATCTGACCGAGGTTGTCAAGCATTTCCATGATCACTGGGGCATTACGTTCGATACGGTAACCCCGCTGAACGAGCCGATCTCCACCTGGTGGAAGCTGGGCAGCAATCAGGAGGGCATGCACTTTGACCGGGCGGAGCAGTATGTGATTCTGAGCCAGGTTCAGGCCTCGCTCGTGGCGAAGAGACTGTCCACCAAGCTGAGCGCGCCCGAAGAGTATAGTCTGGATGATACGAGAGCATCCTTCAACAGCTACAGCAGCGATGTCAAAGCAGCCATCAGCCAGATTAACACGCATACGTATGGCGGCAGCAACCGTACGGCGCTCCGCAATACGGTAGCCTCCGCAGGCAAGCATCTGTGGACGTCGGAATACGGCGACGGCGATGCCAGCGGCATGACCATGTCGCGCACGATCCTCAAGGATATGCGGAACATGGGCGCCAGCGCATGGGTATACTGGCAGGCCGTGGATAGCGCCGAGGGCTGGGGATTTTTCAAAAACGTACTGAACAACTCGCAGACGACCAGCTACACCGTTAACAGGAAATATTATATCATGGGCAACTACAGCAAGTTTATTCGTCCCGGCTACAAGGTGATCGGCATCGGTGATGACAATACACTGGCGGCTTACGATGCAGCCTCCGGCAAGCTGGTGCTGGTGACCACCAATTCCGATGCAGCAGATACGACGGTGACGTATGATCTGAGCCGGTTTACAAGCATTGGCGCCGCTGCACAGGTCTACCGCACATCAGCAAGCGAGAATTTGCAACAGCTGTCCGATATTGCCATTGAGAACCAACAGCTGACAGTGGTTTCCAAAGCGGGCGCCGTAACGACCTATGTGATCTCCGGCATGAATTATGAGGGCAACCTGGGGTACGATTCCAGCGCCATCTATAAGCTGGTTAACCGGAACAGCGGTCTGGTGCTGGATGTGAACGGGACATCTGCCACCGGGGGGGCCTCCATCATCCAGGGGAACGATAACGGAGCGACGAACCAGCAGTGGAAGCTGGAGTCTGCGGGCAACGGATATTACAAGCTGCGCAATGCAGGCAGCGGCCTGCTGCTGGATGTGAACCAGAGCTCCACCCAGGGCGGTGCTTCCTTGATCCAATGGCAGGATAACGGTGGAGCCAACCAACAATGGCTGCCTGTCGATATTGGCGGCTACCTGGTGCTGGTGAATCGTAACAGCAGCTTGACAGTGGACGTCAATCAAGGCTCCAAGACAGCAGGCGCCCCTATTATTCAATGGGAGGACAACGGCGGAGGCAATCAGCAATGGCGTCTGGTCAGGGTAAATTAAGCCTTAGGCACCGAAGTGCAGCAGTCAGATACGATCAAATATAAGGCGTTCAACAGCGAGGTGCAGATTCCGCGACATCCCCAGCGTGTTATGGATGTCGCGGATTTGCTGGCTCTATTGCAATTGCATGACGAGGACCTCTTTACTAATCATGCCAAAATGGAATGTCTGCTGGGCGATGTTAGATGTTACACTTAGGACATGAATAGATCAGAGGGTGTGATGCGATGAAGCTCATGAATTCTATGAATTCTATAAATCTCGCAAAAGAAGGTGGCAGGCTGTAGTGTAACTATATGGCTAGTCTATGGTTTGCATAGGGTGATGGCTGTGACTGATTTGATGAAAATGGTGGGGGAAGGAATTCGACACTTCCGAAAACTACGTGGATTGAGCCAAGAGGAACTTGCAAGTAAGGCTGATGTCCACGAAACTTATATTGGTAAGTTGGAGCGTTCTGAAAAAGTTTGTTCCATCGTGGTGCTGGATAAAATTACAAATGCCCTCAACCTCTCTATGGTGGAGTTTTTTAGTTATATCCAGCCTGTGAACAGAGAGAAGAGCGAGTCAACACTCACAGAAATTGTGAACAGGCTACGTAGTAGAAATGAAAATGAGCAAAAGAAGATATTAAAAGTCATTGATGTTATTCTGGATGATCAGTTGAATTGAGGGAGAAAATCATAAGACTAATGAAATTGTGATTACGGCTTTGTGGCTTATATGCTTAAAAAGATACTTGGGCTATCAGGCCATCCTCTACGAATATGTTCGTTACTGGGCACGGAGGGAATTCCGTGCTTGAAACTAGTCTTACGCTTCATCGCATCTATGGTGTAGCTTACTTACCAGGAACAGCCTTGAAGGGTGTTGCTTCGCATTATGCACATCGACAACTGGGTGACCAGCAACCAGCATTGAAGCGTACAGGAAGCGACTACAACATTTTATTTGGATCACAAACATCTGCTGGATTTATTCAGTTTCACGATGCTCTTCCTACTCCAGCAACAGTTAGCAAAGCACTCAAACAGGATGTGCATACAGCGCATCATCAGGATTATAACGGCATTATTGTAGAGCCTATCGTAATGATATTGAGTACAAGGCTCCACGTGATGATGATTCTCCCGTCCCTATTCCATTTCTTTCTGCGTCGGCTCACTTTGGAATTACATTAACCTGTGAGGGAGAGAAGGAATCAGCTATGAAGTGGCTAAGTTTGGCAAAAACAATCCTACTCGGAGCGCTAAGAGAGGAAGGCATTGGCGGAAAGACCAACGCAGGATATGGAAGACTCTTAGAGATTGAATAACAGAATCGTGAAGGTGCGAATGTGAAGCTCACATAAAATCCCCGGGTCCTTCGCACCTCGAAATTTGTCGAAAAGTAATTAAATCCGTTAACCTTAGTAAAGTCAATGCTTGATTCAAGCCTTTTTGGCATCTTTTTTTGCGATAATGTGTGGAATTGATATCATTAGGATATGAATTACTGCATTTTCGCTGTCGCACTCCATGTGAGTGCGTGGATTGAAATTATTTTGAACAACGTGCGCACCGCTCCCTGTGCGCACGCGTCGCACTCCATGTGAGTGCGTGGATTGAAATTACACCAGCATCGGGCGTGTTTATGACTTTGTCAGGTCGCACTCCATGTGAGTGCGTGGATTGAAATACGTTCCGGGCTTTCAAACGACATGCGGTATTCCCGTCGCACTCCATGTGAGTGCGTGGATTGAAATGAATCACGGCGGTGTGAACCACCTACAAGGCCACGTCGCACTCCATGTGAGTGCGTGGATTGAAATGGATTGTACATCCCCAGTTTGTTCATCGCATTATCAAGTCGCACTCCATGTGAGTGCGTGGATTGAAATAACCTCGTGTAATTTCAAATACGTGTATGTCTGAGTCGCACTCCATGTGAGTGCGTGGATTGAAATTAATGTTTTCACGATTATGTTATTATGGTAACTAGTCGCACTCCATGTGAGTGCGTGGATTGAAATTCCTTTGCTTTCGAGAAATGGCATAGGGTCTTGTCTCGTCGCACTCCATGTGAGTGCGTGGATTGAAATACATTAGGAAGTTCATCCATCATTCTCGTACGGATCGTCGCCTCCTTGTGAGTACGTGGAGTGAAATACGCAGTCACTCTATAGCTAACAAAATATCCTCTATGCCGCATTCGTCCCCTGAGAGTCTCTTTTTGTGAGATCTACAGGGGGCTTTTTTTATACAGGACTTATGAAAAATCCCATTATAGCTTGGTATTCAGTTTATGATTCTAAATATAATTTTTACTTAATTGGAATATAAGATTTAATTAAAATTTATAAAACATTATTGGGAAGAATTATCCTTGTAAAATACATACAATCATAATTATAATTAACATGATCCTTAATACCTATGTTAATCAGGTTCTTTTTTCCTATTCCATAACATGAGTTGGATTATTTTAGGGCTAGTTAAGAAGAAGTATTACAGATATAAGATTAATAGAAAGGGCCTGAGAACATGGGAGAAATTAAAGCCAGCAAGGATAGTAAGGTTGAAAATGTATTTGAACGTATTCATCAGAATTACCGTTACTTGAATCAGATGATGGTAGAAGAGATCGATATTGCTTCTGAGCATGGAACAATTAGTGGGAACTATCGCGAGGAGATGTGGGTCAAGTTTTTTCGAAGTATTATCCCTCTCAAATACTCTTTGGCGCAGGGGGTTATTATCATTGACTCGAACAATAACCGATCTAGGGAAGTGGATATTGCTGTCTACGATGAGAAGTATACACCATACGTCTTCCAATATAATACTCTCAAGTTCATTCCAATCGAAGCCGTAGTGGTAGCTATTGAATGCAAAAGTTCAAATTGGGAATATGAAAAAATCATAGAATGGACAGAAAGCATTAAAAAATTACAACCACGAACAACAGGCATTGCGCGGATGGTGCAGGGTTATGTAACTGGGATCACAAACAAAACGCAGCAACGTACTCGACCTATTTTTATTCTTGCAAGCAATTTTCAGAGACAACAACAGACATCCGTACATCAAGTTGCAGAGAAGCTTAAAGGAACGTTCGATTTTATTCTGCTAAAAAGAGTTGAGCCAGGTAGTAAAGGAATAGTCAGAGAATTTGATTTACTGGTCGAACACGAGAATGAAAAGCTCGGCTGGTGGGGGGATCAATTGAATCTAGGGGCACAAAATTTCGGTAATATGAACGTGATCCCTTCAAACTGGAAAGATGAAAATAAGCAAGAGTTTAAACAGCAAGTGGACAGCGGGCAATATAGCGAACTGAAATTTTCAGAAGACGCTATGTCACTTGAAAATACCAGGCAATCCGCTGTTGACCTTAAACTTCCAGCTTAACCAGTTGCTCATGCTGCTGAATAACCCTATGTTGTTTCCTCATTTCGCTTATGCCAAAGCTTTTAGAGAGCTTACAGCAATCGGGGACGACAGTATTGAAGAGGATGCCAATTAAATAGATAGATCAAGAAAGGAGACTCAAATGGTAAGAAAACTGGAAGGTCCCACAACAAATGTCACCGATCTGGAACTGAGCATCGCTAAGAATCCTAATCTGCAAAAGGTTTACGCTATAACCGTTGTGACTCCTATGTTTGGAGGAGGTTATCTGGCAGGACAGATCGATACAGAACGGTTGGTTCGTACAGGCACGGTGCGGGGACAGTTGCGTTTCTGGTGGCGGGCAACGCGTGGTGCAGCTTATGAAAATGTATATGAACTACGCAAACGAGAAGCAGAGATTTTTGGAGACACAAGCAGACCCAGTTGCATAAAGATCTGGATTGAGCCAACATCCACTGAGTCTACAAGTAAAATTCACTTTCCAAAATATGCGCTATATTCAGCAGGTAAAGAGGTAGACGCTGCTAAAAAGAGCTCTGTGGAGCACACTATAGGGCACACATTCAAGCTTCATATCATCTATAAGCAACCATTCGATGATATCACAAAATCTATGGATCTTGAAGAAATAGAACGCAAAGAAATAGAGCCTGCACTATGGGCTTGGATTAACTTCGGCGGAGTGGGGGCAAGAACACGTAGAGGGTGTGGGAGTTTATTTTGTGATGGGATTTCTCCTACTATAGATAACTGTACCCCTGAACACTTTTTGTCTTGGTTTGATAAACACATAGAAAAATACGAATTAAAACTATTACAGGCAGATCAAAGTCGTGATTGGCCAACGCTTAGCAATCAGATTAAAACTCGTTCCCGTATAGAGGAAATAAAAGATGCTTGGCATGAGGCAATAGAAGCTTATCGCTTATTTCGCAGACGTGCAAACCAAGAAAAAGGTAAACCCAGACCTGGGAGAAGCCACTGGCCAGAAGCAGATTCCATTCGAACGATTACAGGTATGGCACATCCCAAACATAACAAGAAATATCCCGCCAGTAAACCTGAGAAGTTAATTTCTTTTCCAAAAGCACAACTGGGTTTACCGATTATTTTTGAGTTTAAGCAACAAATGGATGAGGATAAAGAGCTATCTTATGAAGAGCGCCGCAAAAGAAGACATTGGGAAAAGGAACCCTACAAAACACAACTTGTTCCCAAAGGTAAGGATCGCCTTGCTTCTCCGGTGATTTTAAAGCCATTGTCCTGTACTCCTCATAAATCGCTTGGAATAATAGCTATCCTAAATCAACCCCGTTTGGAAGGGGCCGAGTTAAAGCAAAACGATAGGATCGTAAAGCAACTTGGAACAAAAGAAATCTACCCTAACGTTTCATATGATAATAACCCTATGCAAGATAATAAAAAAGTCTATACGTCTGCTGTTGAGGCTTTTTTAAACAGTAAGGAGGTCGAAAAATTTTGCGAGAGCACAAATCTGAAGAGATACTGATGATGTTTTCCATCGGACCCGTGCAAGAATTTATCGCCCAGGCACGTAGAACGCGAGATTTATGGTTTGGCTCGTATTTGCTCTCTGAATTAAGCATAGCGGGAGCTCAGGAATTTCAGGAACTGGGTGGCCGATTGGTTTTTCCTGCGATGGCGATAGACACAAACTCCGAACAAGTAGAGAAGATAAGTGCACCAAACAAGATTCTTGGGATAATGAATACAGATCAGCCTAGCAAGATTGCTTGGCAAGTCAGAAGAGCTATCCAAGGCAAGTGGAAGGAGTATGCCAGAGCGGCTGAGGAGAAAATTGGGCGAATTATTAATATACGCACGTGGGATCGTCAAGTCAGCGATTTACTTGAGTTTCAAGCGGCTTGGACAGCGATGCAAGGACTACATTACGATGAGGCATTAAGCAAAACGGAACAATTATTAGCTGCCCGTAAGACGCTAAGGGATTTTAAGCAGAATGACCCAGGCGCGATGTACGGTGAGAAAAAATCTTCTCTGGACGGCGGTCGTGAATCAGTGTGGATCAACCACGATAGGAACATTGGGCGGCTTTTACGGTTGGGAATTAAAGAATATGAGACCTTAGACGCCATCTCCGTCATTAAGCGTTTGTCTTTAGTACTTCACCCTGACCAAGAGCGGTTTCTTTCGGTTTGCGAGACAGCCTTTCTGCCTTTCCAAGACCAAATTCGTGATGTGACTTTCATAGGTTCGGCAGTGACTGATTATTTGCATACCGTGAATGAATTGTTGGGAAAAGAGAATTTAAAGACAATAAACAAGCTAGATTCCAATTCCTATGACGCGCGTCTTTTTTATGAACGCCGAATCGGGGATTATCTTGAAGAATGCGTTATGGTTCCCAAGGAACATCAAGAGAACCTCAAAGATTCTATAGCGAACGAGTTGGAACGGATGTATGTCCAGTTGGAGAAGAAATCAAGGGATCATCAGTTTAATTTTGTCCGTCCAACTCCTTATTATGCTTTTCTAATCGCTGATGGTGATCGCATGGGGGAACATCTTCGCAACATTAAGGATGAACAGAGCCATATACATTTTTCTCAAGCGCTCTCCAGATTTGCTCTGCAAGCAGCAAAAATTATGAAAAATCATCAGGGACAACTCGTTTATGGTGGCGGAGATGATGTTATGGCTTATTTGCCAGTACATACATGTTTGAATGCAGCCAATGAGTTGCGTAAGTCTTTTATTGAAATATTAGGGTCTGTTATTTCTGTCCCGACTCTTTCTGTGGGGATTGTAATCACTCATATGCTGGAACCCCTTGAAGAAGTACGTAGAATGGCACATGAAGCAGAACGACAGGCCAAAAAAACACGTAATGCATTGGAGGTTCACTTCCACAAACGGGGTGGAGGCGATCTGATGAAAGTAGCACTGCCGTTCGAAGATAATCCAGTGGAGCAAATGAAAGTGTTACACGAGTATAAAAAGTTTTTTTCTGCCCAATTTGCCTATGAACTCCGTAGAACATACCAAATTTACAAGGAAATGGATACAGGGTCAGCGTGGCTTTGTGATCCGAAATTGCTCGCAGAATTACTCTGGATGGAGATTGAGCGTCTGGCGTTCAAGAAGAAGCCGGAAAGCATAGACAAGGCGACTTTTAAAAAACAGTGGATTCCTAAGTTGAAGGAACTTTATGATACCGAAACAGAGCCATTAGAACGATTGCGGATATTGGCAGAGCAACTCATTTTGACGATTCATCTGGAAAAGGTGGGAACGACTTATGAAGAAACGACTGCAAGTAAAACCTCTTGATCCTATTATGGTACGGGACGGAAGACCGTTCAGCGCTACACCGGGAATCCGGGCCCACACATTAAGTGATGTCACGCCAAGTATGCTTGCGGGTACAATCCGCACGATGCTGGCTAAAAGGGAACAAGCACAGGAAGGAAAGTCCTCCCTCAGCCTTAACCATTTTTCTAAATTGAATGTTCGAGGTCCGATATATAAATACCGAGAAAACTTGTATTTTGCCATGCCTCAGGACGCTGAAATGTATGAAGAACATGGGGAAGCAAGTATCCGATTCATTCGACCTGTTAACTTGACAGGGGCTCAACATGGCAGACAGGGATTCTTTGGCGTGGGTCAGGAAGGACGTCTAGCAGATGTGCTCTGGCCGCCACTTGGAGCAGGGACACACAAAGGGATAAAGGAAGCACCCGCATACATCTCAAAGGAGCGGATGGTGCATTGGTTAACAGGCACCGTGACAGAAGAAACATGGTCCAAGCTTCTAAATCAATGGCGTCTGGATCAGAAAAATAATCCGTTGCACGCAGCTTGTGAAACAACACCTTTTCTACCCGCATTTATTCGTGAAGAACGCACACATACTGCAATCGACCCCAAGACGTATACCGCCAAGGAACAGCAATTATTTTCAACAGAGTCGCTGGTTTTTCCACCAGATTTCACTGTGGAAGCTGAGATTGATTTTGGAGAGCATACGTCCAGCTGTACAGGCAAAATATCAGAGATGCATCCCATGGGGGGCAAACGCAGATTGGCTCACTTCAGTGAGGTGGAAGATGACTTGTCATGGGCTTGTCCCGTAGCCATTCAAGATAGTATGCAGGGAGCCTCATATATTCGTATGGTATTAGCGACTCCTGCTTATTTCCGAAAAGGTTGGTTGCCAGGCTGGCTGGACGAAAATCTCCAAACTAAAAATCCATGGAAGTGTGGAGTAGAGCTTCAATTGCGCTGGGCTTGTGTTCCACGGTGGCATCCTGTATCGGGATGGAGTTACTCGAAGGATGATTTGTTTAGCGAAAAGGCGGTTCGGCGTATGGTCCCAGCAGGAAGCGTATACTTCTTTGAAGTCACCAAAGGGAATGCGGCTGATTTGGCGAAGGAAATGTGGCTACAATCCGTGTCGGATACGAATCGCCGCAAAGAGGCTTTTGACAAAGAAGACGGGTATGGACTGGCTTTATGGGGGAAATGGAACATTTCAAACCCACCCCAAACGAACAAATAATAAATAAAAACCTACAATAAAGGAGCAAGGGAAATGGAAAATGTAAGCCAGTGGTACTGGATACACTGTTTGTCTCCACTACATATCGGTTCGGGAGAAGGACTCGGGGCAATTGATCTGCCTATTATGCGCGAGAAGGTGACTGAATGGCCTATGATTCCTGGGAGTAGCATGAAAGGGGTAAAGAGAGACTACTATCGAGCCGAAGGAGGAGAAAGCGCTTGGTTCAAGCAAGCATTCGGTAAATCAGATCACAATGGGGCCGAAGCTGGAGCACTTGTTATTTCCGATGGACGGATTCTTGCTTTCCCGGTAGCCAGCCGATATGGAACTTTCGCTTATGTTACTTCCCCTATGGTACTGAAACGCCTAGTACGAGATGCAGCAGCGATGGGGGTGTCTTTAAAAATTCCAGATTTAGATCAATTTGAGCAAGATGCGAAGAATAATGAGACCGCTTGGATAACTACTGATTCTGTAGTGGTGAGTCAACAGCAAGTTTTCCTCGATGAGTTCTATGGTAAGGCGGAAATATCGCACGGCTTTACCACCTGGGCAAGTTGGCTGGCGAATATGCTGTTCGATGAAAATGAACCTTATTCAAAGGAAATGTTCATCGAGCGACTTGTATTAGTATCGGACGACACATTCAGATACTTTACGACGATGTGTTGTGAGATTACTCCACGCATTCGAATACAGGAAGAAACAAAAACTACGCAAGCGGGTGCACTATGGTATGAGGAATATGTACCTACTGAAGCCATATTTTACGGGATGATCTGGTGTGATCGGGTAGATGGATCGTCAGATATCTCCAAACGGATTTCCAGTCTTCAACATTTGAAAAAAGAAGTATTCTTACAACTTGGAGGCAATGCAAGTGTCGGCAAAGGGCGCGTACGCTGCCGCCTTTCGGGAGGCGGAGATCAATGAAATCATCCCAGCATGAATATGCGCAGGCCGCATTCGAAGGAATAAAGTCACTTGATGAGGACTCCGTCGCTGCCCAGCAATATGGGCAACTGTGTCACCGTTTTCCTTCGCTCGTTCTGACCAACGGTTTACGTCTGGCCGTTACCTTCTTTCAGGCGAAGTCGAAGAACGTAGAAAGTCCTCATGCTTTATATTTGCAGCATATGCGGAATGCGCTTGGTCTCGATAAATCTTGGAAAGAAGAACTTGAAATACAAAATGCAGACTATCTTCACTTGTCTCGGCGGGTACTAAGTGCCTCCGTCTGGTTTAAGCGGTATGCGGAAGCCATTCTGAAGATCGAACAAGGAACGGATGCGCCGGAACAGGAGGGCATCTTATGAACGCCCATCTGGCTATCACCAAGGGTGATACAAGTTTGCAGGGTAAAGATTTGTGTTTAGAACAAGTTGTTAGTAAAGGCGACGGCAAACAAGTTTTCTACCAGAAACTGATCAAGGCTTATGAAGCTGACTGGACAACGGCAAAAAAAAGCTGGTATAAGCATTACCATGACCGATACTACAAGAAGGAGAGCTATGGAGAAACTACATCATTGCATATCCAGGTTAGATCACAAACGCCACTCGTTATTGGGCACGGAGGGAATTCCGTGCTTGAGACTAGTCTTGCGCTACATTGCATTTATGGTGTGCCTTACCTACCAGGAACAGCCTTGAAGGGTGTTGCTTCGCATTATGCACATCGACAACTGGGTGACCAGCAACCAGCATTGAAGCGTACAGGAAGCGACTACAACATTTTATTTGGATCACAAACATCTGCTGGATTTATTCAGTTTCACGATGCTCTTCCTACTCCAGCAACAGTTTGCAAAGCACTCAAACAGGATGTGCTTACAGCGCATCATCAGGATTATAACGGCATTATTGTAGAGCCTTATCGTAATGATATTGAGTACAAGGCTCCACGTGATGATGATTCTCCCGTCCCTATTCCATTTCTTTCAGCGTCGGCTCACTTTGGAATTACATTAACCTGTGAGGGAGAGAAGGAATCAGCTATGAAGTGGCTAAGTTTGGCAAAAACAATCCTACTCGGAGCGCTAAGAGAGGAAGGCATTGGCGGGAAGACCAACGCAGGATATGGAAGACTGTTAGAGATTGAATGACAGAATTATGAAGGTGCGAATGTGAAGCTCACATAAAATCCCCGGGTCCTTCGCACCTCGAAATTTGTCGAAAAGTAATTGGATCAGTTACCTTCAGTAAAAGTCAATGTTTGATTAAAGCCTTTTTGGCATCGTTTTTTTGCGATAATGTTTGGAATTGATATCATTAGGGTATGAATTACTGCATTTTCGCTGTCGCACTCCATGTGAGTGCGTGGATTGAAATTAAGAGTTTTCAATCCACTTCCTTACTTTAACAGTCGCACTCCATGTGAGTGCGTGGATTGAAATCAGATTATCGAAGGCCCGTTTGCTGGTGAGGAAAGTCGCACTCCATGTGAGTGCGTGGATTGAAATTCTGCCTGATTATCATAAACCCGATGATATTGGGTGTCGCACTCCATGTGAGTGCGTGGATTGAAATTTTGCCGATCCTAGTGAATCAGCGCAAAGAGCAGTCGCACTCCATGTGAGTGCGTGGATTGAAATAGCGCTGGTATAAAACCATACAGATCGTTTCCCGGTCGCACTCCATGTGAGTGCGTGGATTGAAATAATGTTGAATCTAATGATTTTGATGTTGTTACCGTCGCACTCCATGTGAGTGCGTGGATTGAAATAATTATTAAGTTATTATCGTTGATAAATGCTTCTGCGTCGCACTCCATGTGAGTGCGTGGATTGAAATAGCCCCATACGTCCACTTATCATATTGTGTGATCAAAGTCGCACTCCATGTGAGTGCGTGGATTGAAATGCAGCATCGGCGCCAACTTTAATACCATCCAAGAAGTCGCACTCCATGTGACTGCGTGGATTGAAATAATTCAAATCGTGGCAGATGGCTCATGAACTCGGAGTCGCACTCCATGTGAGTGCGTGGATTGAAATATATTTGCTCATCCATATTCTCCTCCTGTTTTGTGTCGCACTCCATTGAGTGCGTGGATTGAAATAACCTCTACCAGTGTTGCGACTATATCGTTTTTACGTCGCACTCCATGTGAGTGCGTGGATTGAAATCACTTGCATGCCATATTTCAATAGGCCGTAGTCCTTGTCGCACTCTATATAAGTGTGTGGATTGATGCGATCATAAAACACGTTGAAACTTTTTCAACGCCCGCCAGCCAGAAAAGAATGGAGGACACATTACTATAAGAAAACTCGTGGAAAGCTACCATTATTTCTGTACTTGTGGATCAGTAAGATGATATTGGGAAAATACTAGTTACTGTTCTTATATTTATAACTAAGCAAAAATGCGTTTTACGAAATTTGGCAGTGACAAACTATACGACATGTATTTAAAACCAGTTATCGTGTACGAGGGGAATGACGTTGTTATTGTACCCTCGTTATTTATGATAAGTGACTTTTCACGAACTTTCCTTCATCTGTTAAATAAACTAAATGTAAATTTAGAAACACGGGGAGACACATACGAAGCTTGTATGCGGGAGGATTCCTGCAAAATGGCTTCACAGTTTTAATAATAAGGTTCCTTATATGCAAGAGGAATATACAAATCGGAGGTATAGATATCACCGCTCGTCTAGGAAATTTTTATATGTAGGTGAAACCAAAACCAAATTTGAGCCCTTAATTCAAAAGATCAAATCAATGCCGATCGCACAATTGGTAAAGCAGTTAAGCAAGCCAAAAGCTTTGTTAAGTAATTGAGCGTGCCCAAAAGAATTCGTTCAACGTTTTGATATCTCCAAAAGAGGAGCTTTCAACATTGACCAATCAACCGTTCGTAACCATAAATTGTTTTTATGGCTCGTGACAAGTCATTGATAATATTCCTACATAGATATAAGTGCCATTGAAAAGTATTTTGATGGCGAGATTAGAACTTACTACTGTGATAAAGTTATCGCTCTCAATTAATCCGATCTAAGGGATCGATTCGCCGCAAGAGTTTAAGGTTCATCTGTATTCTCCATATTTCCTTAATCAAGATGTATATAATTTCAGTCTTTACCCACTCCTGCTTTTTTCTTATGAGTTTGCCTTTATGTCAGTTGTGCTTCCTCATCATGATTGTTTAGCAGAAGAGACCCAATTTACAAGGCTTTCAGCTAGAAATGCAACCACTTTCCAATGAAATTAAATTAGGAGATTGTTAGAAGTTAAGATAAGACAATTGAATATGACCGATTTATGTGAGATAATATATTGAGAACATAGGTTCTTAAACCTAAGAATGGGACTGTGATAAATGGGGAAATCCATCGATGCAATAAATGCCGGTATGACGTACCAAAATCTGTATTTTTGGTTTTTTGCATCCGAGTTACTACATAATAATACCAATGTTAAAGAAGTATACTACGAAGATGATCGAATTAAATCTCTTGATGATGTTGTAGTTGAGTATTTCGAACCTATAACAGGTGATTATGATATTGCAGACGAAATCACCATGGACTTTTATCAAGTGAAATATCATGTTAAGAATACACATCAAATTGAATTGTTAGACCTCATTGATCCTTCTTTCATTAATGCCTCCACACACTCGTTTTTAGATCGTGTTCGCGATGCTCTGTCGCAAGGGTACACCAATGCTCGTTTTCATTTAATAACACTCTGGAACATAAAAAAAGGCGATCTTTTAGAGACTTTATTGGATAATCATCACAATAAGTTAAATTTGAATGCCTTTTTTGACGGAAAAAAGAGAACTAAAATAGCACAGGCTCGGAAATCCATGATGAAACACCTTGGGTTAAATGATGAAGGAGAGCTGCGGAAAATCTTGAGAAGTATCCGCATTCAGCATAGTAAACCCGGTATTTCTATGTTAATTAGAGATCTGCTTAATTCAAAATTAATGCTTGCAGGGCTTAGGCCCATTGATTTTAAAGTGCTCGTAAATCCTTATAACGATTTAATCGTTAATTGTGCAAGCAAAGGAAGTAAGCGCTTCAACAAGGAAACTCTATTGAGTTTGTGCCGAAGAGAGGGACTATATACAGGCCTGCAATTAATCATAGATGAGATTTCTGTTGGAATTCGTAGCTTCCTTTCTTATGCAGAAAATTTAGAGGAAGAGACTAGCCACTTACTATGTCTTTGTGACCACTTCGATGGACGGCTAATTAAACCAGGAAAAACGTGGAACGAAGATATTGCACAGAAGTTAAAAGAGTTCACAAAAGGAGTCTTTTCACCAGGCAATGCCTACTTGCTTCAACTCAACACACACCTCTCCATAACTTTTGCTTTAGGGTTAACTCTAAATCCTAAATCAGGAGTTAGAGCATTTCCTGTTCAGCGCGGAGACGGTTTAATTGCATGGATTCCGGATGTACATTGCCAGGACCAAAGCTATTCAACTTTCCTCGAAGAGGTTTCAGATAGCACTTCAACTGAAGGAGATACGGTTGTTGCCATTAGTGTAACTCGTGATGTAAAACCTCATGTTGAGTGGCATATTGAGAATAGCCAACTCCCTGTGAAGACCTTTTATCATTTCCGTATGCCGTCAGAAGGATTTAAAGCTGTCAAGGATGGTACGCATGCTTGGAAACTAGCTGAGCAAGTAATCAAAGCTTTAGATAAACGCAATCCAAATCAAAGAAAGGGGAAAGTTCACTTTTTTATTTCAGCGCCTAATGGCTTTGTTTTCTTCTTAGCTCAACAAGCTGCAAATATTCCGGAGATTGTTCTATATGAACATAACTTTTCTGGCGATGGATCATATATCCCTTCTTTTTTGCTCCCACACTAGTACAATGGAGGTTTTCATATGAATATTCCAACTTACTTTGCAAGATTCCTTAAAGAAATTCGGCTAACAGGTAATCAAGTGAATGATCTGATTAAAGGTCACACCACTTTAAGGAATAGGTTGCTATGGACAAACCTTTGTCCATGACACCCGACCTTGAGTAGAGGTGCTTATTGTAAAGTTTATTTATATATGTTTTTCATGTTGAGGCATCGATGATTTTTTGCTATGATTTCCAGTGAAAGGTGGTCGATTTTGATGGCAAATCATTTTGCCAATATGCTACGCGGCTCATGCAAAGCCTATTCTTAGGGGCGAACCTTTGCATGGGCGGACATAAGCAACTCTGTTCGCCCACGTGACGTTTCTAAGGATGGGCTCTGCACCTTATTGTTCAATTATTATAAGGGAGTTGAGTGCATTGACCAATCCATTCATTAGAAAACATCAAAATCTCGTGGATCTTCAGAATCACGTCCAGCAGTTGTTAGATGAACTCGCGGAAGACGATATCGGCGCAGGATTTCAAGCAGCAGCCTATTGGCGCGGAGAGTTGGTTCTGAATGCTTTTTCAGGCAGCGCGGATTCAGCAGGACGACGATCCGTTGACTCAGATACCTTATTCGTTGTGCAATCTTGCTCCAAAGGCATTGTTTCAACTGCCATTCATATTCTCGTCCAACAGGGCAAACTAGCTTATGATGAACGGATTTCCCATTACTGGCCCGAATTCGGAGCGAATGGTAAGGAAAAGATTACTCTCCGCCAGGCGCTTACCCATACGGCAGGAGTTCCCTTGATGCCCACGTACGCGGATATGCGGCTCATCACGGAATGGCGAGCGATGGTCAGCGAGATGGAGAAGCTTGAGCCAATCTGGGAACCTGGCAGCAAGTCTGGTTACCATGGTCTGACCTTCGGCTGGATTTTGGGGGAAACCGCATCCCGAGCGGATGGGCGGACTTTTGCTCAAATTGTTCATGACGAGATATGCAAACCCTTAGGCATTGAAAAGGATCTGTACTTAAGTGCTTCCTCGGAAGCAGAATCCCGTATAGCTGAGATTAGCGGTGAAGCCGTACCGATTGCTTCCATGCCGGATGACATGCTTTTCAAGCGAGTTCTGCCTCCTGCTCTGGTCCCAGTTACAAATTCTGAATGGAATTCGCCCTGGTTCCATGCAGCGGCCGTACCTGCCGTGAATGTCGTCGCTACGGCTCAGGCGTTAGCGTGTATGTATGCCTCACTGATTGGCCACGGTGTGGATGGTGGTAGACGTCTGCTCGAGCCAGCTTCCGTAGTGGAGGCGACGTCACTGCATTTTGAAGGCATCGACGAAGTTGCGCTCGCTCCCATTAAATTGGGACTTGGCTATAGCCTTAGTCAAGAAGGTGATACCATGGGTGGCAACCCGATGGCTTTCGGCTATGCCGGTTTGGGCGGTATGATTGGATATGCCGATCCATCGAAAAGCCTTGCAGTGGCGGTACTGTGTAATCGTATGAAGGTTGGAAGGGGAAAGCGGTCTCCCGATCGACTTGTATCTGATCTAATCCGCGAGAAACTAAGTAATGTTGAATCATAATTTTATGCCTTGAAAAGAATGGCCCGACATCGTTTTATAGTCGGGCCATTCATAATTCGTGCCGGCAGACATAAATTAATCACGAACTTATTTATTTTGAGCCTGAAAATTGTAATATATGATGTATGACACTAAATTAAAATCCATATACGGAAAGGGATTTGTTCGATTTATAGACATATGTACAAAATACAGCTTTTGTGTATATGTTAAAGAAAAAAAGGACTACCAACTGTTATTAGGTTTTTGTTTTAAATCAATTAATAAAAATTCATGAAAAATCAAGAAACTTACAAATTCAACGGTGTTCTGATGAATACTATTCAAGCCATTTATAGGGTAATTAGAGTGAAAGATTCTACGGCATTTAAAGGAATATATTCTGAATAAAAAGGAATATTTTCATTGAAAAATGTTTATTATTCAGGAATTAGGAAATAAAAGTTTTGAAAGGAGATGATTATGATGCACACACCAAATATCGTACCCCGGAGTTCTAAATACGGTAATAATTATTGGAGTTCGCTCGGACCTAAAGTGGGTATGAGGGAGGTCACACTTTATAGTGACCTGGAATTTGACCATTGGGTACGAGTTGAAACTTCGCCAGGTGTGGAAACTTATTGTGAACAATATCCTAAAATCAGCTATGTTTTTAATGGTGAGCTACATACAAGTATTTTTGACATGTGGGTTCAGATGAAAAATGGAACTGTAAAATGTTGTGAGGTTAAATATGAATCCGAGTTAAATCCCGAAAATCCACGTAACTCTCGAACATTGAAACAAATAGAGGCACAGAAAATCAAAGGCTCAAGAAAGGAATGAAACCCAGATTGTTAAATGAATCAAAGCGTACAGAATTTCTGTTTACACAAGTCGAACAACCTAGAACTATTCGAGGTAGTATTTCCTCAGGAAAGCGTCCTTACATCGAATATATGGGAGTTGAATACCGTAATGAATTACTAGTAAAATCTGCTCATTTAATTGGTACAAAGGTTAATGTACACATAAATGTAGATGATCTTCGTACGATCAGAGTGTTTCTCCCAGATGGTAGTGAGTTTGGAGAGCTGATTAGGGGAATTACTTTCTTCTTCTGCTTGTCGAATAACTTGCTGTACTTTTGCTATTCGATTTCCTGAGCCTTTCTTGTCCCAAACTGAAAACAAGAACTAGGTACCCCCTTGGGTAAAGAATATGATCTTATTATCAATCATCATATTATTATAGGTAAGATGCAAGGAAAGAATTCTTACTCCTTTTTACCACTTTAAAACTATATATTAAGATTCTCCGTGGTCGTCTTCCGATTTTTACTAACTTCTAAGGATACGAATCCCGGTACGGTTGTGAGCTGACCGGGGGTTACGTGTCCAGAACTTTAATTAGTTTCGGGGGCAAATTTAGATACGCATATAAGCAATCGGGCTTTAACCATTTCATCGAATCAAGCCGCTGCTAAGAACGTTTCAATTGGAATGATGATCACAACTACTGTCTAAACAGTCTCATTTCCCCAAATGCTTACCATATCATTGATTTGAAGCGATACGACCCTTAGTTCACCGCCAATGGCATAGAGTTCAAGTCCCTTACTTTCCAAATCAGGGAAAATCATATCTGAAATGATTGCTTTTCCCTGATTGCCGAAGACCTCGATACTTGACCAATCCACATAAATACTCAACTGTACCCGTCCATGCTCTGGTTTCATTGGGGCCTTGTGTTTTGCTGTGAAATCGGAATGGAAATCAGTGGCGCTCGACTTCGTCCGATCAACGAACAACTCCCCACTCGAAATATTATATCCGATGATCGTCTCCTGATTGGAAGACTTCCGCACTTTAAACCCGAATTCCACTGCCGTACCGATTTCAAATTCTGCAATGATTTCTGCCTTTGCCGCAGAAATATCAGACAACACGTTCATACCTGACTTAATCGTCAAATCTTGCAGAGACAAAATCGGTTTTCTTAGCTGACTTAATTCACTTATGGGTGCTTGGATTAAGTGAAGCCCTTCCGGATAAGTTCTAAGCTTTATCTCCCGGGGGATTGATGTCTGGCCACGCCATTCCTCCGAAGGCAGCATGGTAGCATAACGCCAATTATTCATCCAGCCAACCCAAATCTTTCGTCCGTCCTCGTTTGGAACGCCACTCCAGGTCACAGCAGCGTAAAAATCTGATCCGTAGTCTACCCATTTGATGCTATCGATAGATTCTAACATTTCCTCCAAAGTAAATGCCTTACCGTCAAAGTTGCCTATGAAATACATCATACCCGAACCGCCTGCTGGTGGCTCTGGATCGTTTGGATTCACACCATTCCTATCCCCGACGCTTAGCATCAGAATCCACTTCATGGTATTCGGATCCTCATCAACTTGGACTCGAAATACATCAGGACATTCAAATATCCCTCGGTGGATACCCGGAATGTCAGAACCGAATTCGCTTGCAAAAGACCATTCTTTCAGATTTGGAGACGAGTAAAATTCTACACGATCTCTTACGGCAAGAATCATGATCCACATTGATGACTCATCATGCCAAAACACCTTCGGATCACGAAAGTCTAGCGTTTCCGTTGGGAATAAAACCGGGTTGCCTTCATATTTTGTCCAGGTTCGACCTTTATCCTTGCTGTAAGCAATGCTTTGCACCTGCGACTTTCCAGGCTGAGCTCTGTTGCCCTCATTCGTATAAATTGCTACCAATCCTGATCCTTCTTCATTGAAAAATCCACTTGTATTGTTCTTATCCACCACCGCACTTCCCGAGAAGATCGCTCCGTCCTCCCCAGGCGGAATTGCCGGTGGGAGTTCGTCCCAATGCACTAAATCCTTGCTTACCGCATGCCCCCAATGCATCCTACCAAAGTCAGGCCGCGTATCATGGGGCGTATGCTGGTAGAACAGGTGGTACTCTCCTTCATAGTAAACCATGCCGTTGGGATCATTCATCCAATTATACCCAGGTGAATAATGAAATTGAGGTCTGTACGTCTCTCTATAATAACCGTTTCGTGATTCTTTTCTGCTGCTATTGTCGTCCGTTAGGTTTATATCTTTAATGGTATCCACTCTCCTCTTGACTTGATAAGGTATTTTAGTGAATTAATTGAGTTTGTTCGTTGGCAAATGTATTTTGAGATGCTAGCTTTTAGATGTTTCAGCCTTGATCTTTAATATATCTGTCATAGCCTTTCTGTTTGATTTGTAGCCATTTGTCAAGTCCCAGCCTGGACAGCTCTGCCTTATATTCCGCCCATTCTTCCTCAACTTTGCCCGTTTTGATCCATTCCGCCCGTTTACGGTTAACGTAAGCAAACAAATCGGTTTCCAGTGTGGAGATCTGCTTTTGGTCCTCAAGCGAGAAGAAGACTTTCGGGAAATTATGATCAGCCTTCATATAAGGAACGAGTCTTTCCTTCATCAATTTAAGCCGACCCTCTGCATCGGCGGGCTTGGTCGTAACGTTTCCATAATACTCATCAAGAATTGCCAATGGACCACCGATATTCGTTTTTTGCCGTAGCTCGACAGGGGCAGTTCCCTTAAGCGGAAGATGCTTCAGCATATGACTCGCTTCATTGTACTCAAAAATGTTCTGCTGAGATTTATCGCCGTAGGTACCCCAGTTGTCCTGTACGGACTGGATGGGATCATATAGCTGGTCAATCCATTTTGCCGTAAGCTCGAGATTTTTGTTGGCGCTGGTAATCACCATTCTGCCCCGGTCAAAGCCGAAATTGTTCGTCCGGGTTACATTGACTTCACCGCTTGGTCCCGCGAGTGGATTCATCAAATCATATTTATCGTTGTCACCTGAAATATTCGCCTTATCCCATTGGAAGTAGAGGCCATATCTTTCACTCTGGCCTTTGGCCAGATACGTGTTATAATCCTGCTCGAATGACTCCTCGTCGATCAGGTTAAGTTTATACAGCTCATTAAGGTATTTAATCCCCTCTTTGTAACCGTCCTGATCGGCGGTGAAGACCACTTTCCCCTCATTGGTGACTACCGTATGATCGCCGTTGTCTCCAAGACCGAATGATCCGAATAGAAAATTCAGGTCCTCATTGCCATTATTGAGTATGAAGGACAACGGAATTTCATCTGCTTTGCCATTTCCGTTAGGGTCGCCATTTTTAAATGCGACCAGGACTTTTTTTAAGTCCTCGGTGTTTTTTGGCATTTGAAGCCCCAGTTTTTTCAGCCATTCTACATTAATCCATGGCATAGCATTTACAGAATGAATGCTTTCCTTCCCGGCTCCCAGCTCCTCAATCCAGGGAAAAGCATAAATGTGCCCATCCTGTGCAGTCATCATGGATCTATACTCAGGCGCTGCTTTCAATACCTTCTGTAAATTCGGCATATATTTATCTATCAAATCCTCCAGCGGGATAATGGTTCCATCCTTTCCGAGGTTCAATAAATCGTAGTCGGAATATCCCGCATCTAGTATGGCATCTGGAAGATCCCCGCTGGCAACCGCCAGGTTTCTTTTCTCAATGAAAGAATCAGAGGTGAAGTTGGTAAAGTCGATATGCACACCCGTTTTTTCTTCCAGTCTTTTATAGATCAGCTTTTCATTTGGATCGGAAGGTGCCAGCGGCGAGCTTTGAGTCATAAAATGCAAGCTAACTTTCTCTTTAAGCGGCAAAGTGACATTGTTTAGCTTGTAATCTTCGGATGCAGCAGAATTATTGTCCGCACCGCCGCATCCGGCAAGCAATGAAGTAGAAAGTACCAGCACTGACAAGGTTAGTAATGTTTTTTTCATCTCTATTCCCCCGGTGTATTATTTGATCGAACCTACCATTGCACCCTTTTCGAAATACTTCTGAAAGAATGGATACATGACAATCAAGGGCAAACTTGATATGACAATAGCAGAATATTTAATCATTTCGGACAATTTCTTAAGCTCCGCTTGCGCCATTGCATCGGCAATCATACCGGGCTGAACCTGATTCTGTATCAGAATGGAGCGTAGCACCAGTTGAAGCGGAAACAACTTCGGATCATCGAGATAAATCATGGCGTCGAAATAAGAGTTCCACTGCCCAACAAAAGCGTATAATGCTAGAACAAAGATAATAGGCTTCGACAACGGCAGGACGATTTTAAAGAAAATACTGAGCTCGGAAGCTCCATCTATGCTCGCGGCCTGGAACAGTTCTTTGGGAAGCCCCTGGAAGTAAGTCTTTGCCAAAATAATATTGAACACGCTAATCGAGCCGGGGAGAATTATGGCCCACACCGTATTCAGCATGCCTAAATCCTTAACCACGAGATAGGTCGGAATTAGACCGCCACCGAAAAACATCGTAATCAGGAAAAAGATCATAATCGGCCGTTTCCCGACCAGCCCTTCAATCGCAAGCGGGTAAGCTGCGAAGACGGAAAAAAATACGGTTGCGAACGCAAAGGCTGCTGAATAAAAAATAGCATTAAAAAAACCACGGACCATGGCACTGTTGTTTAGGATTTTGGCATATCCTGTGACTGTCCAATCAGATGATGTAATGGCCAGCCCTTTGGTAATCAGGGTGTTTGGAGTCAAAAAGGATGCAAGCACCACATAAATCAGTGGTAACAGAATAGCGAGAACAAACAATCCAAGCAGAATATAATTGATGATGAGCAAAATCCGGTCCTTCCCGGTGTAATGAATATCCATGAATACCTCCTTTTCTAATACAGCCCTTCCCCTTCGTTCAGCTTCTTGACAACGGTATTTACGAAAATCAGCAAGACTACATTAATCACGGAATTGAATAACCCGATTGCCGTAGAGTAGGCATAATCACCGGATTGCAACCCCACCTTGTATACATAGGTCGCGATGATTTCAGAGGTTGGCGTGTTCAGTGCTGTTTGCATTAGGTAAGCCTTTTCATAACCGATCGACATGATACCTCCTGCAGCGAGAATAAACAGGACGGCCATAACGGGTTTGAGAGCCGGCAGATCAATGTGTAAGATTCTCTTGATCAAAGAAGCGCCATCAATTGTTGCAGCGTCATGCAGCTGCGGGTCCACATTGGACAAGGTGGCCACATAAATGATAGAGGACCAGCCCGCTGTTTGCCATATACCGGACAAAATATATACCGTTCGGAAATATGCAGGGTCAGTCATAAAAGAAATTGGCTTACCGGTAAAAGTTGTTACCATAGCATTCACTATTCCAGTTGGCGATAGAAAAACAAACAACATGCCAGCAACAACAACAACCGAGATAAAGTTAGGCGCGTATACAATAAGCTGGATATTTTTCTTAAGCTTCGCTCCTCGGATCAAATTTAGCATTAAGGCCAGAATGATGGGTACTGGGAAACCGAGAATAAGACCGTAAGCGCTTAATTTAAGCGTATTCATTAAAATGTCGTAAAAATTTGGCGACGAAAGAAACCGCTGAAAATGTTCAAAGCCAACCCATTCGCTATCCACGATACCTTTACGTGGACTGAAATTTTTAAACGCAATGATCGAGCCGTACATGGGAACATACTTGAAAATGACGGTTAGAATTATGGACGGAACCAGAAACAAATATAATATATAATTTCGAACCATGTAGCTTAGCCAATGGTTTACTTTTTTTGTTTCTGAAGCCCTAACTCCCCTTTTTTGAACGATCGAGTTTGCCAATCTTTTCCCTCCTACTGTTCACGGCTTGTTATAAAAAAACAAATCATAAGCCATGTTATGTCATTTCTCTGACATAATTCACCAAGATGTTTTTCAAGCTGGTAATGTCCCCACCTCCAACAGAACTAGCAATTTACACTTTCGCAAAATGAATGGGTTTACATTTTACATTTGAACATTTTTACTCTTACAATTTAACAGATGGACATTTAATAAGTCAATATATTTTGGGCAAATAAATTCATCATAAATGCATAAACAAGAAAAATGTATTACTTCCAAAACTAACTCTCTAAAAATGCTGCATAAAAGTTGTATAAATGTAAAATTAGCTTGTTCATTTGAATAAATCATTTGTTAAAAACATAAAAATACTATATATTTATAGATATGAAGAAACTTAAAAACTTAAATAGGGAGAATAAGGTGGAACAATATGACGAGAAAGTCTAAGGTTACTATTCAGGACATCGCTGATGCCTTGGGGATTTCCAGAAACACTGCATCCAAGGCGCTTAATGGAGTGGAGAGTATTCCTGCCAATACCAGAGACAAGGTAATCAAAAAAGCAGTGGAACTTAAGTACAAACAGTTTTCTTATATGGAAACAGCCTCTGAAAAACAAGGCAATATCGCACTTATGACCTGTAATCTTCCCAATAGCTCACACTTTGGATCGCTGCTTATCAGCGGGCTGGAGAAGGAAATCAGCAACCAGGGCTACACTTTATCCATTTTTTTTGTCCGTGAGAACGACATCAATACGATGACCCTACCTGGTAATTTCGAGCCTTCGAACGTGGCTGGCATCTTCTGCATCGAAATGTTCAACAAGGAATACAGCAAGCTGATCACGGATCTTGGCATCCCAACCATTTTTATTGATTGCGCTGCGGATATAGTGTATCCGGAATTAAAGGCGGACCTGGTATTAATGGAAAATGAGCACAGCACATACTGTGTTACCCGGAAATTAATAGATCATGGATATGAGAGCTTCGGTTTTGTAGGCGATTACAATCACTGTAAAAGCTTCAATGAACGTTGGACCGGATTCAATAAAGCCCTGGCAGAAGCCGGAATCCCCCTGGATCCTGCCCATAGCATTGTAGCACCGGACCGCAACTTCTTTATAGAGATGGAGCAACAATTAGATGCCCTGAGGGATTGTCCCTCCGTCTTTATTTGCGCCAATGATTTCATTGCCATCCACGTGATAAAATCGTTGAAGAACAAGGGGATTAAAGTCCCCGAAGATGTTGCTGTCTGCGGGTTCGATGATGCTTCGGAATCCCGGGTTGTCGAGCCCCATCTTACAACCGTACATATTTACAGTAGTCAGATGGGTATTATTTCAGCCGAAATGTTATTATCCAGAATCAAAGACAATAACATGCCCTACCGAGTGACCCATGTGGCAACGGATATCGTATACCGGGACTCGACGCCTGCTCTAAACTAAATCTGCCAAGAGGTGCATTAAAGTGAAAAATGACGGAACGGTTCTTTGTGTGGGCGAGCTGCTCATTGATTTTTTCTGTACAGATATTGACGTCAATCTTACCAAGGGTCAGCATTTCTCCAAGCAGGCCGGCGGTGCTCCGGCAAATGTAAGCGCAGCCGTAGCCAAGCTCGGAGGAAAAGCGTCATTCTTTGGGAAAATCGGAGCTGATCCCTTCGGTATATACCTGAAGCAAACGCTGGAGGAGCAGCATGTGGATACTTCCATGCTTCTTTTTGATCCGGAAACACCGACTACACTGGCTTTTGTTTCCCTTGCCGCTAACGGCGAACGAGATTTCGTATTCAACCGCGGAGCTGACCGTCAGCTGTCTCAGCAGGACATTGATAGAGAATGGACTCGACAGGCTGCCATTCTACATTTTGGATCGGCAACGGCCTTGCTTGCCGATCCTTTCCGGGAAGCGTATTTGTCTTTATTGGACGAAGCGAAAGCCAATGGGCAATTTACCTCCTTTGATCCCAATTATCGAGGGGACCTCTGGAAAGATAGGCTGGAGGAGTTTATAACATTGTCCAGAAGAGGAATACACAATGCGGATTTCGTAAAGGTAAGCGAAGAGGAATTAAATATCATTACCGGGCTGACTGACCGCAATGCTTCATTGGATCTTTTGCATGGGTTGGGAGCCAAAACGGTGGCAGTTACCATGGGGAAAGAAGGTACCCTCATCTCAAGCGGTACCTCCCGTTCGCTAATCAGCAGTATTACTGTTAAATCTATCGATTCTACCGGTGCCGGTGATGCCTTCGTCGGAGCTATGCTGTATCAAATCAGCCAGCTGAGTCAGCCCAAGGCATTTACCTCCGATTGGGAGCAACAGCAGGAATTTATAACACTTGCCAATCAAGTCGGCGCTATCGTGTGCACCAAAGTTGGAGCGATTGCAGCCTTGCCATCGTTGGAAGAAGTTAAGCTTTTCGTAGAGCAACAGGGTGAAACAAAAATCGAAGCGTAAGAACAGCAAAGGTGTCCCGACGATTATCCTAGGGTCGCTGGACACCTTTTTAGTTATTCTTTGGAAAGTGAAGTGAGAAAACTAAATCATTTTGAGGGAGTTGAGTGTAGTCTTACTTCCTAACGAAAACCGAGTATTTTTCTGGATTTGCAAAACTCAATTTCCTAGCCAAATTGATTGAGGCAAGATTATGAATGTCACAATCCCATTTTGGTGTTAACTTTCTATTTAAACACTCCAGAATAAAAGCTTCTGAGGTGCATTGAGCCAATCCCCTACCTCTAAAATGATCATTAGTAACAATATCTATTTCTGCAAATCCTAATGACGAGAATATTGAAACACATTCTCCAGCATGCACATTGTTTTGAGTTACAGAGAAACCGAATCCTTTCGTCATAAAATTTTCTACCGTTCCCCAATACTTAATGATATATTCTATGTAAAAATTTCTATTCCCGTGAATCGATTCCTCATTTGTCATATTTAGTTGAAAGTTATCCGGTAAATTAGTTTTGCTTAATTTAGAAAAATTATCCTCATTAAATTTAAAGGAATACCTTTGCAATTGTTTCAACTCTGCCCCGAACAGCTTCTTGATTCTGTTATCCCAATTTAAAGATGAAGAAAACAAAGTAAATCTCTGATTAGCAATCTTCCTACTCTTAAATTTGACCATAAGCAGGTCTAAAAATTTATCATTTTTCTCGTTCCCAACAACTACATATATACCCGCAGAGGTTCCTATTAATGCTGAACACTCATCAATAACGATTTCTCCAGTAATATAATTATCTAATACCGAGTAAGCGAATGTAGGAAGAATGTTACCTTTATTTTCTCTGATTATACTTCTTCCAGCAATTAAAGAAGTTGAATACTCTATCATTACAAACAAATGCTTTCCACAGGATACTATAATTTTGTTCAAACAATAACATGAAGACTATCGCTTAATTTCCACAAAATTAACTTGCATTTTTTTGCAGTTCAAGTCAATAACTTATCTAATTAGACATCTTTCTAATTTGATAATAATATAATCAGTTTACTTTGACAATTATAATGATATGATTACGAATTTTAATTAAATTAAACTAACCTGCCCTGCCCCGTTAGCGTAATGAAGCACCCGTAAGTCTTAAGCTTTATTCTCTCAGTCTACAACTTTATTTTCCGAGTCTAAAACTTTATTTTTCAGTCTAATACTTTATTTTCTGTGGACACCAAAAGCCCCTTTACGCCAAGCGAAGGGGCTTTTCTACAGGATAGAACTAAAAATCAGAGCTTACTTTCCACCTATTCCGTCGCATTTCATCCGTTGCAGGAGTCTCTAAAGTAAGCTTTGAACCATCCTCGGATATGGTCAAAGCCCTATTATTATGAACTGAGATAATGGCAACCGAACCATCCCTATTTTTGTGTACAATCCACCGCTGATTATTGTAGCCCAAATAAGAATAGAGCTGAATTTTATTGTGCTCTGCGTCCAAATCCAGCGCCTGGCCGGAGGTCGTTCGGATGGAATAGGAGTCTGCATCATCTCCGGTCGGGACAAACACCCATTTTTGATCCGAGGCTTCATTTGCATCCTGTACACTAACTGCTTCGCCATTTGCCAGGCGGGCTGTATATATGGATTTTTGGAACGCTGCGTTCACGAGGCTTGATTCCTTCGACTTGGTCGGTTTTCCTCCTGTCACATTTACATTCTGATAAGAGACAGAGCCGCCAAAGACATGAAGTCCGAAATGACCTTCGGCAAAGGTCCCATCCTTCAGATCCATTATTTTCAGCCCTCCCACATACACCACGATATGCGGACCTTCCGCTTGAATCTTTATTTCATAGGTTTGGCCTGACTGGATGAAGGCCGGGACCTTCGCCAGAACCTGCCGTTCCTCGAACCGTCCATTGATTTTGTAGAACAGGCGAATAGACTTCATGTTAGGATCCAAATTCAGGTAGTAGCCGCTGTGCCCATCCTCGCTTGCACGGAACAGAAGTGAACCAGCCCCGCCGGATGTGCCAAGCTTCAGTTCAGCTTCATAAGTAAAATCACCCGCCTGCTCCTGAGCCATATAATTCGCGTCGCTGGAGTACCTCCCACGAATTCCATCCTCGCTGACTACCCATGAAGCCATAGACGGATCTTGGGTCCAGCCGCTGAGACTGGTATGGAACTCGCCGCCGGAGACTTTTACAAGAAGGCTGGAGGATACCTTTCCATTCGGGGTAGATACAGTAATGACGGACTCGCCTTCTTTTTTGGCCATAAGGGTTGCCTGGGAAGCGCTCGCTCCTTTTATGCCTATCACCTTGGCATTGCTGGATTTCCATTTCAGCGGGAGAACACCGTTGCCGGACCCATTCTCCACTGCCGCCCGCAGCGTTTCGCTTTGCCCTATCCCCAGTTCACGGTCACCCGTATCCATTATAATCCGTTTTGCCGTATCCCTGTCCGAATTCCACACCGATCCAAGCTTGTTTACCGTCAGAGAAACAAGCTTCACATTGCCTCCCTGGGTATAGAAGCTCATCTCCCTGCTGGCCGGATCAGGAAATATGGCCTCGGAGAAAACCACCTTGCCTCCATTAGCGAAGATCTCAATAGAGGATTCATCCACTAAAATTCGCATCTGAATCTGCTTGTTCTCGGCTTTCATCTCCGTTTCATGTCTTGTAGTAAACAGATTGGAGAAATCCGTAGCTCCGGAAGCAGAACGGTCCACGAACAATTTGCTTTCGCCTGGCTTATAACCCACCACAGTCTTCTGGTTCGCACCTTCACGTACATTAAAACCAAACTCTGTTACGTTACTTCCAGCCGGAATCTCCAGTTCGGCTTCAATCTCATATGCTCCAGAAACAAGTCCCCTCAGCAGGTTTGGAGAAGATGGATTGATCATCTTGTCAGTTGCAGAGAACAGCCTACTGCGCAGATGCTCCATCTCCTTGACCGGACTCTGCGCGAGACGGAGCCCGTCGGGGGTCATGACCAGGGTAACCTCTCTTGGGATAGTCAGTTCCCCCTTCCAGCCCGAAGTCGGGAAAGCGAACGGATAATCCCAGTTGGACATCCACGCCAACATTACTCTGCGCCCATCTGTCATGTCCGAGAAAGACATGGATGCATAATAATCCTTGCCAAAATCCGTTCTCAGCACCTTTCCTGCCGGGTTGTCATTTACGAATTTCCCCTCTGCAGTCAGACTTCCCACAAAATACTCTGAATCTGAACCTCCTGTTGCTGGATTCGCGCCTGTACTGATCATGAGAACCCACTTCTTCTCTGACGTTCCCTGCACTACCAGCGGGAACAAATCAGGGCATTCCCACACACCGCCACGAATATAATCTCCATAACCCCAATTATCGGTTAATGTCCAGTCCAGCAAATTAGCCGATGTAAAGAACCGGATATGATCTCCACCGGACACTACCATGACCCAGCGGTTATGCTCGTCATCGCGAATCACCTTGGGGTCGCGGAAATCCCATCCCCCCGAATCTTCCCCGTTCTTGCCGGGGTTCTCAATCACAATCGGACGATCCTTAGCATATTCCCACGTACGCCCCTGATCCTTGCTGTAAGCAAGGCCAATGCGCTGGTTGCCATTTGGACCATCCGGGTTATAGGAGGTATAATAGGCGATCAGACCTTTGCCGCCCGAATTCGTGAACAAGCCTGATGTATTCGTTACATCGGCCACAGCAGATCCGGACCAGATATGCCCGTAATCATTCCACGGAAGTGCAATCGGCAGACGTTTCCAGTTCAGCATATCCTTGCTGACGGCATGAGCCCATGTGCCTCCATCCTGATGGAAAAGATGGTACTCACCTTCGAAATAGACCAGCCCGTTCGGGTCACTGGCGTAACCACGGATCGGTGTATAATGATACTGAGGACGGTAGGTTTCAGTATAATAGCTGTTAGCCTCCGTGACATAAGTATTCTGGAAGTAAGCGTTTCCCTTTTTCACAACAAGACCGACGTTTCCTGTTGAATACGAATGATCGGTTACATCGATTGCTGGCGGAGTATAACCGTCCACGAAAATTTGAATCCGGTTACCCATCGCCTTTACTTCCACATAATGCTTCGCCCCCGCTAAGCTCGGATAAGATCGCTCTGAGCTTGTAATTGCAGTTCCATCCGCTTTCGTCAGGGATACGCGAACCTGCTCTCCTTCCTTCACCAGAGTGGCTTCATATCCACGGGCTCCATCGGTAGAGGAGCGGAAAGCAAGAGCGGCAGCAGCATCGGAGCGGAAAGCGATTGTTCCTTCATATACAAAGTCAGCAGCTTGCCTGCTATATATTTGCTGGGCCTTGCTCTGGTCTACAGACGTTCCTTTTTGGCCGCTGAGGTCAGGTTGCCACTGTCCTTTTTTTACAAGCACCATACCCAAATTTCCTTTGAGATCGCTAACGGTTATGTTCTGGAACAAGGCAGACCCATCCCAGACGTGGACCCCAAGGCGGCCGGAGCGGTATGAACTGTCTTGAATATCAATCACAGGCTTATATTGAGTTCCCCAATAAACTTTCAGCGAGGTCCCTTCAGCCTTTACCTTGAGATGATAGATCTCCCCTGCCTTGAGAGAAACCTGATGCGCTTCATTTAATTTACCTGTCCCACCGACCGCATCTTTTAAACGGATAATACCGGACTGCGGTGAAATTTGAAGCATATACGAATTCAACCCGTCTTCATTAGAACGGAAGAGCAAAGAAGCATCCGCTTGCATATCCTTGATCATAACATCGGCTTCATACAGGAAATCATCTGCTATCGTTTCAGAGATGGCCATTATGTTCTCCTGCGGATCAGATGTCAGCAGGAGCCCTTCTGCGGAATCTCCCCACTTGCCTTTTCCCTTTACCTGCCATCCTGTCAAATTTGCATTTACATTGATAGCGTTTTCTAAAATAGAAAGACCCTCCTCTTCCGATTTTCCTGTGTTACTTTCCGCACGTGCAGCCCAGCCGGTATCAGGACTAGCAGCGTAAACTCCAGATGAAGTCATAATGATAGCCATCACAATGAGGATGTGCAGCACAGCTTTGAATTTCTTTTTCATCGATTACCCTCCATTTCTACTCTATCGAATAATCATCTTTAGAAGGCGGCCAATTACAGCACAGTAACTGGCCGGGATAGTGGCTTCAATGGCCTTTATGGCATCCCTATGTTAACGAATTTCATCTTCAGGATGCCGTCTGGTCAACATTTGTCCACTCTTCGGGTATACAAGTATACGTATAATTTTACCTTCCGAATAAACACCAACACCGTCCCCCCGTACCTACGATATATCACAAGCAGTAGGACATTCTTTACGCAGCACCCCATCTAAATCATGCTATAAATTGCTGCATTGACATTTGTTTCCCAGCCAAACGGGAACGGCAAAACCCGCCGCAAAATACTCAGTGTTTGTAATTTCCGACCCCGACTTAGGAGTTGGCGTAACGAACCTGTAATTTGGCTATCCGGCGGAAAAGCTCAATAAATTCTCAGACGGTTATACAGAGCTCATTTTAGTTTACCTCCAGCTTTACCCTCAAAATATTTGTGCATATAATTGTTCATTATGTTTACATTTATAATCAATATTTATAAACATTAATTTATATAATGAAAAGTGTAGCGCTTTCAAAAATAAAAAGCAATGAAAATTTCACTCACTCTGTTACTTGTTTAAGTTTATATATTTCCTTGATAGCAAACCCTCACCAGAAGGGATCTAGCTCTCTTTCTTTTCTTATAAGAACACCGATTTATCCTATATAGTATAGAATCTTTTCTTATGTAACTCTTACTACAAAAAAGGCAAAGAGTAGTGTAGTATAAGAGGGGAATGTTTATTAATAGTATGCAAGATCAAAGAATTGTTTCCAACTAAAAACCATATTTACATTTACATTTCGATAAATTTTTGTTTATCATTTAAGATTCTATGAAACAGGGTAAAAAGGAGTTTATTATGGCTGAGAAAGTAACGGTTCAAGACATCGCGGATGCAATGGGGCTGTCTCGAAATACCATATCCAAAGCCCTCAACAACCATCCACAAATTCCAGAGGGCACAAAGAAGAAAGTAATCCAAAAAGCAGCGGAGATGAAATACAAAAACTACAGTTTCATGAATGGAGGCAATATTGCTCTTCTTACACGAGCGGACATTAACGCCATCAGCTTCTACTCTGAAACGATTAAAGGGATGGAAACCTCCCTACGCGCTGAAGGCTTTAATCTGATCTTATCACTTGTCAATCCTGGCGATATCTATTCATGCACACTACCCCCCAATATTAACCACTCAAATGTGAACGGAATTGTTTGTATTGAGATCTTCCAAGAAGCCTATATTAAAACTATTCTAAACACGGGCATTCCAACGGTGTTTATCGATTTTTTGCCAGAGTCGTTGAACTCTCCACACAAATTCGACATCCTCTTGATGGAGAATCACCGCACGACATACAATCTTACTCGTTCTCTCATTGGACGCGGTCATTCGGAGATCGGATTTATCGGAGACCACAATCACTGTCGAAGCTTTTATGAGCGTTGGCTTGGTTACGATCAAGCCCTCCGAATGCATCGCGCTTCATCTGGAGAGACGTTCAGCATTACGCTTGAGGACAACAATCCTTATCTATCTGCTGAGTGGATGCTTGAACAGTTGAAGCAGCTTCCAAAGCTTCCGACAGCATTTGTTTGTGCCAACGATGATATTGGAATATCGGTTATTCGTGCCCTAAAAGAGTTGCACATCGATGTTCCTGGACAAATTGAGGTAACAGGTTTCGACGATATTGCTAATGCCAAGATTATCGATCCTCCGCTCACGACCATACATACTTATCCGTACGGGCTCGGTACACGCGTCGTTGAGTCCTTGTTGGCTCGATTGGAGCAGCCGGATCGACGGAATGAGACCATTCATCTTGAGACATGCATCGTTCAGAGAGGCTCCACGAAGTCTTCCTAATCAAGTTGTATGTAGCAAAGATACAAGGAACCATTTTTATTCACTTTTGTCTTAGGGTCTTTCGGGACCCTTGATTTGAAAGATAATATGTAGTATTAAAAGATGGGGGCGCTGAAAAGTTAATTATAGAACTTCCAACCAAAAATCGCTTTTCAACTTCAAATGGTTGGTTCGATTGGGGTCTTGGGGAAAGAATGAGTTGAAAAATCAACTTGATCCGGATGGCTACCGTTCTGAATCAGTAAAGCCATACAATCTGTTGCTTTCGATCCAGCGAGCTAATGTTTATTCACTTTTCCTGGCATCCACGAACTTCAACTCGATGAGCGCAGACCATGTAATGAGTCTTACTTCAGCCATATACGACGCTACGAAATTTGCTGTGAGAGCGATTTCGGAGGGGTTGCGTCAGGAAGAATCCTCTGAATTGGGTATTTGATCCACCAATATTTCACCTAAGTTCCTTCTGAATTTCACCAGTCGGGAATCCAACAAGATTTGAAGATGCCGTGATACATTAGCTAGCTACACTCATCCCCGTCTGTTGTGCTAACAATTCAACAGGTTTTGGTCCATTGGAAAGTAGATCCAAAAGTTCAAGGCGTTTATCACTGGACAAACATTTCCCGATTCGGGCATATTGTTGAATAGTCTTTCTTTAATGGAAATTTCAGAATTTGAATGCATGATGAATCCTCCTTTAAGTCTAGATTAAAATCGGCAATTGCTTATTCGAAGCATTGCCGATTTCCAGTCTATTTATCTGGAATTATTGTTTTGTCAAATTAGTAATTTTCTCTTTCAGTATATGCTTTTGGTTAACACCCACCATCGTGTCAGCTAGTTTACCGTCTTTAAACAAAAGAAGTGTGGGTATGCTTCTAATGCCAAATTGCGAAGCTAGTTCCGTCTCATCATCGACATTGACCTTTGCCAGTGTTGCTTCCCCCTTTAGCTCGTTAGCTAACTCCTCAACAATTGGAAGCTGAATTTTACACGGGCCACACCAAGGTGCCCAGAAGTCAACCAATGTTACCCCTGTTTGAATTTGACCATGAAATGTTTCTTTTGTTAATGTTATAGCTCCCATAAAAAAGACCTGCTATATTTTGTAGTCAACTATTCAATTAATTAGTTGAATTATAGTATAACTTTTTTTTGTTTCGTCAAGTCTTTTTATCTTTGCAGGAATAGATCCGTTATCTCAAGCGAGCTGTGACTCCGCCATCTAACAACATAACAATACCTGTAATCCACGAAGCTGAGTCACTAGCAAGAAATAGGATCGCTTCAGCTACGTTCAGAAGTACGCCGTTCCGACCGATCGGATGAAAGGCATTAAAATTCAGGAAGCACTTTTGCTACTTCCTCTTCACTTATAAAGGTGTTGTATATTGGAGTTTCAACAACTGCACGGTATTCACTCGAAAGTGATTCCCGGCGAACTCAATTGCTAGATTTCGAGTCAGGGCGCGTCTTCCTGCCATAGCTGCTGAGTAGGCAGATAAGCGTTGCTTCTACTGCCTGAATTGCCCACATAAAAATAGCCGACTCCATTGAGTTGGCTATTTTTATTAATTCTCCGAATAAGTTGATTGACGTAGGCCTTGGAAAACCTACCGGATACTTAAAAGCCGCCTCCCGGGTGAGGGCTCATTGTACCTTTAGCAATTGTTTCATTTCATGTAGCGATATTCCAGGAGATTCTTCAAATTGGAGATTTTCTGCAACAGCTCCCCCCCGACATTGGTTTCCCTCACCAGCTTCCGCTCCAGTTCTTTGTCCACCAGTCTTTTTACAGATAATACGTCCGTTCCGTTACATAACACATCTTCTTTTGAATTAAATTTCTTATGGGCGACGAGCTGCATGCCAAAGGAATTATACAACAAGGTATATCCGGCGATGCCCGTTGTGGATTGATAGGCTTTGGAAAAACCGCCGTCAATGACGACCATTTTCCCGTTTGCTTTAACGGGATTCTCTCCATGAATTTCTTTAACTGGCGTGTGCCCGTTAATGACATGTCCATGATCCGGATTCAAATCAAACTCCAGCAGGATTTTCCGACAGATCTCTTCATTTTCACGCAAATGGTAGTAAGGGTTCTTTCTCTCCTTATGGGTTTCTTTATCTTGGATAAAGTACCGTTCAAAAGTGGTCATTTCTCTCTTTCCAAAGAGCGAGGAACATTCCCCTGTCCAGATGTACCATACCATATCCGTCGCTAGATCATCTGTCTCTTCCGGATGCGCAAAGGCGTAACGTAAATAATCTTCAAAAACATCGAGCAACTGACGGCCCGAATACGTCTTGTCATTAATCTGCATTTCTTGCATGTTTCCTTCTTCATCCAAAGGAATACAACCGTGGATTAACAGATTCCCGTTGTATTTTAAATAAAGGCTGCCCTTTTTCATAAGAAAATTCATATGTCTGGCCAGCTTTTCGGAATGCTGAACGGAGAACAGCAGCTTTTCCATCACCTGCTGTTCTTCTTCCAGCAATTGTTCAGGCTGCTGCGGATTTACGGTTGCGAAACAGGTGTTTTCCAGCGGGTAAGTTTTTCCGCCAATCTTGACTTCATTTTTGTCGTAATCGATCTGCTCAAGCAAAAGCCTTTCAGACATATTAAAGTATGGGCGTCTCTTGATAATTGGGATTTCAAGCTTAAACTGGATCAAGGCAATGGCTTGATGAATTTTGGTAATCTGCAGGATTTCCTGCTCCGATGCGTTATGGTCGGCCTGCAGCTTCGGTCTGAAGGCCGGATTGTTGTCATAGTATTTCTCCGCCAAGTTCAGAAGTGGACGAAGATTAATTCCGTATACGTCTTCAACGATGTCCAAATTGTCGTATCTGGCGCAGATCCGGATAATATTCGCAAGGCAGACCAGGGAACCCGCATAGGCGCCTATCCACAGGACATCATGGTTCCCCCACTGAATGTCTACAGAAGGGTAGTTGATCAGCGTATCCATAATTTTGTCTGGGTCAGGCCCGCGGTCATAGATATCTCCGACCACATGAAGATGGTCAACCACTAGGGACTGGGTCGTATAAGCAAGGCCGATAATGAGCTTGTCCGCCTGGCCCAAGGAGATAATTTGCTGGTATATCTCCTCATAATAAGAATCCTTATTGTTGGTCAAATCCGTCTTGTATAGAAGCTCTTCTACAATATATACAAACTGCTCCGGCAGAGCTTTACGCAATTTCGAGCGCGTATATTTGGAAGAGGCATAAGAAATGAGCTTAAGCATTTGTTCAATCGTTTGTCTATACCACCGGTTCAAGGCTTGTTTATTGCACAGATCCGCTTTAACCAGCTGTATTTTTTCTTCCGGATAATAAACTAACACCGCAAAATCATTGATTTCATTATCCGTCCAAACCTCACGGAATAAATCCTTGATTTTCTCCTTTACATTACCCGAACCGTTTCTTAGTACATGCTGAAAAGCATGGAATTCCCCATGCAAATCACTGACAAAATGCTCAGTTCCCTTGGGAAGATTGGAGATCGCTTCAAGGTTGATGATCTCTGTTATGACTTTTTCTTCCGTATCATATTTCTCAGCCAATAAATCTAGAAACTGCTCATCCAAAACAGATGTCCCCCTTCAAGGAAGTATGGTGATGTATAGCGGGTCCAAAAGCTTTATTCAACCTACAATTCTATAAATGATTTTTTACATACGGAATATTGGCGCTTTCGGAATGCCATCCGCACAGGTCGTTAAGGCTCGATGATATCGCTCTTTATGTGGCATTGATTTTAACAGATTTCCAATTCGAAAAATAGCTAAAGTAAAAAAACATTAGGTTTTGATGCCTCTTCACCTGTATGGTTAATAATAAAAATAAAATTATTTATGTGGTGATATCAGCACAACTTTCCCCCATCATACTCCAGTCCCTCATGAATGAACAAACTTCATCCAACATCTGAGCAATTTAGGATTCGTGCTTTACAAGTTTTCAAAAAAAGTGAATCATCAATTCTCCTATTTCCTGAGCATGTGTTTCCAAGGCAAAGTGTCCTGAGTCCAGTAAATAAATTTTCGCATGGGGTAGATCCTTTTTTTAAAGGCCTTAGCGCCTTCAGGAATAGATAAAACGTCATTCTTTCCCCAAGCAGCCAAGAAAGGTGGCTGGCGCTCTTGGAGATATTGCCGAAACTGTGGATACATTTTCACATTAGTTTGGTAATCATAAATTAAATCCAACTGTTTTTCATCATTTCCAGGTCGAGACATATACGCAATGGCTAGCGCATAGCCGTCTGGGGAAACCATGTTACCTTCTGTTCAATCAACGAATTGATGTTTAATGGTAGTTAGAGCAAAGGTATTCGTAACATGTTCTGTCCCCTCTACAGGATTATGTTTCACCGCTTACCGTGTTCCCACACTCTTCTTTGTATAACCACCAATCCCACTCATGCTGGATTTTGCGATGTTTTCGGCTTGGTATGACTCACAATCATGGTCCGTTAAGTCGTAACGGAGCGGGTTACCGAGACTATCGACAATCGCTTGTATTTTCGTCGTTATTCCGCTTTGGGATCGTCCGATCGCTTGGAATTGTTTCCCCCTTTTGCACTGATCCGTGTTGATGGACGCAAAATATCGTGGCATCGATCATAATGTTTCAAAGTCAGGTGTGATGGAAACATGCTTCTATTCGACCCCAAATTCCAGCTATCTTCCAGTGTCGGAAACGCGTGTACACGGTCAAGAAAGTCTCGCCATGGCGCTCCGGATCTGGCTCCCCAAAGCATAGCGTTCAGCATCATTCAATGATCTTTTGCTATTCGCCCTCCCTAAGGTTATCGTTCTGAAGGTAGTAGATGTTGTTTATTACGGGGCCCCCCCCTAAAGCCGCTAAATAAGCAACTTTATAATGGGACCATGTTTTCGTCTCCCGACAGCAGCCTGGAGATAAAGTCTTTATAATATGCTAAATATCAACTTCATATTTTATGTTTATTTTCATTCTTCTAACGTGATTAATACTCATATCCTCTGTGCTTGTGAAATTTAAAATAAGTTTGTATAATCTTCACCTCTTACCCCTTTATAAGAAATACCGTGATACCCTATTTCCTTGCAACATTCAGCAATATAATTGGTTAAAGCATAATCGGAATTGTAAATCCCATCATTATTTGAACTTTCCCGTACCAAATCATTAAATTTGTAAAACAATCTATCTATATCGAGCATTATTAATGGTCTTCTGATATTGTCGTACTTTAAGAGACTCTTCATTACTTTTCTGCAAGTGTAGCCGGAAAACACTCCATAAACTCCCTTTCGTAATCGTCTTTCTTTGTTCTGATTTGAATTCGTCATTTTATTCGATTGGCTCAGACAATGAATGGACTAAAGGTTGCAACATAATGCAATGCAAGTACTTAATCAGTATTCCTATGCTGCTACGATTTCTTATATCCTCCTCTTATTAACCCCCGTCGGGAATGAGATAATATTCTTGTCAAAATTGGAAATGGGATAAAGTTCTTGTCATTTGGTTTTGACAAGAACTTTATCCCTAAAATAAAAAAAGCCGCGATTTTCGCAGCAATTAATGAGATAATGTTCTTATCACCCGACATTAGTCTCTGGTGTCGGATGACAAGAACTTTATCTCATAAATGACAAGAATCTTATCTCATTCCCCATGCAATATTATTTTATTATATCTGATGAGTATATTACTACAGCAAAAATAAAAAAACGCCTAATAAAGGCGAATTAAATTGTGTTTTATATTCTTAGTTTCCTTACATATTGGTTAACGTAAGATTCAATTCTTTTATTTTCATCATTTGGATTTTTGTAAATTCTCATTGCTACACTCAATGGTTTAAAAGTATTCATTTTGAATAACAATTTCTTCATAGTTTTAGTACTTAGCGGGCATTTAAATTCATTAAAATTAATCGTTCTAGCTACATTTGGAAGCATAATTTCAATCTTTTGTTTGTGCCTTACATCTGAGTTGTGTTTTAAAATTGCTCTCTCCCTAATAAACTTTGCTTCCAAAATACATAAGCATATGCATATGGACAAATGGGAGGAAACTCTTCATTTTCATTCTTCCTAAGTTCTTGAAGCATTAGTATACATTTTAGATGTTTTTTGATGAATTTCTTTTTAACATATTGGTCTATAGCTTTGAAACATCTACAATTTTGCTTATATAAATCATTTTTAAATTCATCTCTATATAAGTAATCTTGCGTTAAGGCAACTTCCACATTAGAAAAATACTTGGATTTAATTCTAGGTTCCAGAGTAAAATGTTGAATTGAACTAACCAGAGGCGAAAAAAGTTACCTATAATATATAACATTAATGCGGTGTCGCATTAAACAAATTCAACATAAAATAGGCTGTCGAGAAGTCTCGACAGCCTGAACTCATTAACAAAAATGAGTTCTTTTTATTTATGCATAGCAGGACTAACAAACTTGATGGTTAAACATAACGCGATGCAAAATGAATTCCTCAAGTAATGCTGCGTCAATTCCGATTTTCCGTTACATATATGTTATCCCGAGATACAGACAATTCTAGATCTAGGGTTCCCGTCGTTACAGTCTCTTCATAGTAACTTCAATTATATTACCACTTTTGTCCACTTACTGCGAAGAAGTTATGCAGATCTTTTTATACCTGGTTGCGGAATTTCACATCAGTGAACAGCAAATAAAACACTCCGTCATAAGGGGATTTACCATTTTACTCATGCTTAGTGATATCTACTGTGTTTCTACATACCGCTCAGAGGAGGTTTGCTGTCCCCTCCCGAGCTTCAGTACCGAATAGAAGTAAGTAAGAAAGAAGACTGCGATTTGCTGTCTCATAACAACTATTTGATATGGAATTCATTTTGTTGGATGTCATATTTCTTATCCTTATAAATTATTGGAGTAACAATTGTTGTATTTTTATTGCTGGATAATCCTTTAGCATCAAAAGTGATACGGACAAAGTTTTCTCCTTCTTTTATATATTTTCTGTAATCTAATTTATAACGATAGTTATACATAGTATTCCCCATTTGAATTACTTGATCACTACTAGGTGACGATTTTCTCAACTGATACAAATAATCATCGTTTGTATTCGGGTTTTCTATAACTTCTTGAAAAGCTACTTTAAAATCATCCTCTTTTAAACGTATTTTCTTTGCAAGCGGGGTTCCCTTCCTATCGAAACTCATAAAAGTAATAGAAACATTTTGTGGTGGGTAATTGTCGCTGTCAATGACAATATTTGAGTTTTCAAACTTAATATCTATTGGTTGCTTCGGTATCATAGTTATTATACCAAATAAAGACCACAAAAAGGAAATTATTACAAAAACCCAAACACGCATAATTGATATACGCGTAATTAAATTCAGTATTTTTTTAGGATCAAATTTATATTTTTTCTTAATACAAAACAAAATGATTATAGACAGTACCAAAAATGTAAAAATAAGTGTCATTCCGATAACCAAACGATCCTTAACATAAAAACTCCGAACGACAATAAAGACTACAATTATTATTGATGATATTGAAAGATTCATATTTATACTCTTAAAAATGTTACTGTATGCTTGATTTGCCTTTTTTATTTTTTGCTCTATAACTTCTACTAGATTTGTTTGTAAATTAAAGCTATTGAACTCTCTCCAGATATAAACTATAATATTCCCAATAATCATGGTTAAACTTATTCCTAAACATATTAGTACAATATGTTCTGCACCTATAGAAAATTCCAAAGGTACTCTTGACGAAAAAGAATACACAAAAAAATCTAGGTAGAAACTTCCGATAAATCCAAAAATACCTCCTATTATAGTTAGAACTAATACTAATCTGGTTGTTCTTTCTGAGAAACTCAATTCATTTTTTTGATATCTTTGTTTTTTGTTAAATTTTTTACCTTTTCTATTTCTAAACAAATAACTCTCCCCTTTTTGTTATCGTCCTTAAAAATATGCATTCGTGAATAACATTTGGTGCTTAAGCGTTCGTAGACCTCTTTTGTAAAATGTTGAAGAATTTCCTCACGATTCACGTTCCATTTCCTTTCTGGTTGCTGCATTTACATAATGCTGTGCGTATTAAAGTAGCTGTTATCTTAAACCGAGGTCTAATATAAATGATATGTGAAATGATATTTTTCAAGGGTATATTTAACAATAAAACATCCTTATGTATGTATCGGACAGATTAGTGATTTTGTTTACAGAAAGAACCATAATACTCTTGGTTCCTTCTCTCTATTTTCTGATTCAATAGTGGAATTAAATCGACAAGTGACTCGAGCATAAATGCCCCATGTCCTTTGTTTTCTTCTATAGAGAAAAAATCAACTATCTTTAAAATTCCAACATCTTCATCAGTATGTTTTAAATACATTCTTGACCGATAGTTCATTGGTGTCTTGCCAAAAGACAGATACAGGATGGCCAAGTTATCAGGATCATAATTACTTAAATCAAAATAAACACAAGTCATATGATCGTCTCTATCAAAGAAAAGCCTATAATACACATCTCTTGGATAACCTTTTTCTTTGTGCAGCTCCCTCAGATGCTCAATTACGTCCGCCATTGAATTTAAAATCCCAATTTCCTAATTCAGCTCCACATGTAATACCTGAGGATGCTTCTGAACAATCTCATAGCTTGATTTACAGCCAGAAGGATTCAGTTTGCATTCTTGTATTTCTATAATTTCAAGGTTTCGATTCACCTCAATATCAGGGATCTGGATATGTATATTTAGTAACTCACCAATACCTTTTACCTTCTTTATTTTATGTTGTGCTTCATTTTTTTTAATCCTCACTTGATTCAATAATTCTTCTGTCAACCCATTTTCTATAATTTTATTGTGATAATGATTTTTGGGACAATAATCAAATCTTTCTTAATCATACATTTCAAATGCTTAATTATACACATTCAGACACCTCAATCTTTCACGATTAAAAGAGCCACCTTGAATCGCTGCACCCGGATTCTTCCGGACATACGGATGACTCGCTCCTGATTTTGGAGACGCACCGGCGAAATACAGTCACAGCGAAACATCTAAATGGCAATTTCATTTACTTCGTTTAACTCGTAGTATTCTTTAGGCAAACGTTCACCAATACAAAATTTGTACCTCTAACAGCTCGGTTACCGGTTCATCGTGATCCCAGAGAACTACATTTATCTTTTCTGCCATCTTCACGGCGGGAGCAGTAAAGTAGGAATTCGTTACAGCCAGAATTTTGTCACAGTCGTGCATATCTTTTTTAGCATACGCTTCTTGCACGGTCGAAACTGAGATTTTACCTGAGTAACGTTTGCATTTAACCCCAATACGGCCATCACTTATTTCGATGATGAGATCAATGCCTTCATCCAGGTTACCTGGTATTGTTCACCTGATATCCAATGCTCTTGTTTTTTTACTGAGTTTTCTCATAAAGAAAAGCTTGTTGTTCACCCACCGGATTCGAACCAAATCGGAGTAGGAAGGCGCAGGATAGAACTGTGAATGCCTGATGATCTTTTGGCTGCCCTCCTATGCCTATTCAACATTGAATTTATTGGCCCGTTTTAATTTCTCTCCTTCATCACCGGTTTTGAGTGTGATTAAGTACAGTCTACTGGGGCAAACGTTAGTCCTTTACGGGAAGGAATCAAGTTCTTGTCCTCGGCAAGGGACAAGAACTTGTATTGTTAAAACATAAAGGTCCCTTTTAGGCGACTTTTAACGCGATCATTTTCTTCAGGAATAGATTCAATAACATTTATCGTTCTTACGATCGTTTGCTTGTACGTTTTAATTTTATCGATAATTCCGACATCACGGTCCTCTTCCTGAATAAATAGTGCATAGTTAGTATAAGGTCCAGCCTCTCGCACACCAGTATAATTCACTCCGTCATACTCAACCAGACTGCAGCATGCCCCGATAAAGTTGGGTAATAAATATCGATGTTTTAACAACCGAGAATCAGCTCGACTATCTTCAAAGAAGCCTTCAAAGCCCTGATCGAAAACCCCAATATCAAAAAGTAGCAGTTCCTTTTTTATTTCAAAGCTTGCTATATCGATTACTTCGTCGTCTGCTGTATGGATCTCATACGGTACAGCCTCCAGGTCATTTGTAAGATATAATACCGGTACACCGATCGCATTGTAGCGTCCATGGCTGGCATTTCCTTCAGGTGGCGACCACATTTTTGACGCTGGATATTGTTCCGTCGAATCCTCTTTACGACTTCGGCCGCGATACAGCAGCATTCCGTTATCCAATGTCGGTTTAAGCCTCATTCCTTGGCCTTCTTGTTTATGGAGCTTAATAGCTTGAAAAAGCATATCACCAACAGGATGCTTGGTGCCCATAGTTGGATGTTTAATCAGAAATTTACCGAATTCAGTTAAGTCCTCATGCTTAACGCCAAATCCATAGCTACTTGTGAAACTGCAGTAATGATGTAAGGCGGACTCATCATAGAAATCATCACCCCAAAAAAAGTTCACATCACTCACAGTGAAGATTTCTGAGTGTACATCGAGCCCCTGAGCACTTGGATCATCACGTGGATCAGCATCTCGACCACTCCCGCAACGAGGACAATTAACATAACCCGCAAATAGCGCAATGTAATTGTCTGGTACACCCTGATCACTTAAATAACTACTCAGTGATTCTCCGGAGACATCCATTTCCGCTTCATCTGGACCTAAATCTTTATTATAGTTATGGGCCAGATGCCCTCTTTCACTTCCTTCGCAATGTTCACAACCACCAATAAGCTTTGAAATTTCATCGACCACTTCCACCAAATCAGCATCATCAACAGTTACAATATAATAATCTTCGTGACTGTTGATCTTCTGACTGCATACTTCGCATATCGTCGAATCCCCTAGTTCTGCAATCTGCACTTCATACCCAGCATCCTCGAGCAAATTGTGTCTGTTTTTATCGAATATTTCGGCCAAATCCCCCCAACAAAAAGAACACATGGTTGTTTCCGTAATACTACCCAGTTGTAATGCTTTCAAATATATCATCCTTTCAACATCAGTTAATCAATTGATGCCCATACGACGTGATCCTGTCATTCTATGATATATAGATTGATCAATGTTACAAAGTTCCGAACACTGAGGTAATTATAAGTGGCTGGTTTGATGCCGTTCAACAACAATAGCTCTAGCAATCGGTCTAACTTAATCATTAGGCAGAGAAAATATAAATGATCTCACCTCAAGGATAAATTTAATATCACAGCCTCTATTCTCTTTCTACTTTGAATAGATATATTCTTAGCCTGCGCACTAAATAGCTCCCTTGCTTTATGAATAGAGTACGTTGGTGCTTTCCCCGCTCTATAATCCCACTCTTTTTTCCAATGTGAACACTGATACCAGCCTACAACATACATACCGAAATCACAATGATGTTGAACCATATACTTATTAGTAAGCTGGTCTAGCATGGCAGTCTCCAAATCTTCATTCCAGCAACCCTTCACTTCAATATACACACGTAAAGTCCTAGTGCCATTCGTTGCAGGAACCTCAACCTTAATATCTAAAAGAGCCCCGTTTTCGCCTCCTTGTTTGCGAAGAACCTGCACTTCTCTATTTGCTATCAGTCCTCTTCTCTGCAGATCTTTTGAAACAAAATATTTTAACGTGTCCGATAGTAAATTTTCGTCTTTTGGCCAATATTGATGCTTTAAGCTTCCTTTATTTTGGTTCCAAAGAAGTGCGACTAATGGATTCTCATTACCATTCCATTCAAGTTCAAAAGCTTCTAATGATTCCCGAAGAGCCTCAATTAACTGATATTCATTGGTTATGGGCTTTGATTCAGCATTTTCCGTCATATGTAGCAGTCCTTCTATGGAAGGAGCATACCAACTTTCCCGTTGGAACTGAACCCTGATCATTTCCCAATGATCACGCACAATATTACAGTCTGGAATTAGTTGTTTTAATTGCAGTACATGCTCCGGTTTTAAGATATCAATGGATTCCGTTTCATTTAGGATATATGATTTCCACTCCTCAACCCCCACCCTCCATTCCTTCTTAAATAGACCAGCATTTTTATGAATCCAACTATATAATTCTATCAACCCTGCGGGGGTCCATTTATTTCGATAATTAAAATCGGATCTATCTTTGGAGTATAGCCTCAGAACGTAATATACAAATTTGATATCCGCATTTTTTTTTGATCTTAATAAAATTGTGAGTATTTTTTCTCCACCGTCTTTGGCAGAATCCAACATTTTGGAAGCTATAGCTACAGCTTTCTTCCATGAAGAATAGCTCAGAAAGCGTTCTTTTATGATATCCTCACAAAAAGTCAAAGCAGTATCTTCTTCATGTAGATATAAAATTCCCAATAAATCTCTAGCCGAAGTTCTAGGTAGCAATGGTTCCATCAAGATATGTTGAATTGCTTTATTTATCTTCTCATCCCAAACGTGATTGATTCTCTCTGTTGCTATGGATCGATCTCCATGCCAAGATCCTATAGAGCGGCGTTTCTTTAAAAGAGAAAGAAGAGGCTTAATAATTTCTTTGGATTTAGCTCTTTTGTAGGCAAAACGAAAAATATCATTACCGCTATCGTATGAATCCATCTTCGGATGAACCATATATGGAATCAAAAGATATAATCTTTCATTTGACAATTGTTCAAATAATTGCGGACGCAATTTCCATATTAATTGCAACGCTGAACATATCGGGGATAAATCTGATCTCCAGTACTCATCTGGATAATACTTTACTTCAAATTTATTAATGAATAAATTTGCTGTTTGCAGCAATCTTTCTTTTTGTTCATTTGAAAAAAGAGGCCAAGCTCGAGATTTAGTTATGCAGTGCTCATATAATTCAAGTAAGTCTGGTCTTAGCTGCCGAGCAATCAGCGGCCAAACACGTGTTACATCTTTTTTCTCTGCCCCAAGCAGAATTCCTACACGTTTTAAAGATTCCCTTTTACTTACAAAACTTAGATGCCTACTTTTTTTATTGGCAGTAAAAACCGGTAAGCTTCTCATATTTACACTTGTCAAAGATTGGATTGGTACAACCATTCTACTGTTATTTTCTATCCATTTGTAAAGTGGTTTTACATCGGTTATATCCTTTTCACTATAGGGATTCATAAGTTGGACAGTCAAAAAAATCAGCTCAGTCCGAAACTCATTTTCAGCTACTGTTTCAATATGGTTTACGAGATCAGACAAATCTTTTGAATTGAACCACTCATATATGCGAAACCATGTACCAGTTCCCACATTTCCCCAAGTCCAATTTACCAATTCCATTCTTGTATCCCAGGTTACATCTTCACTATGTAATATACTTGGTGTGAGTATGAGGTGGCCCTTAATATGGAGTCTTGATAAGGCTAGCGAATTCCATTTTTCTGCATATTCTGTTTGCTCCCCCATAAGAATCAACAGCCAATCAAGCATCTGGGTCTCAAAAAAAAAATCACTATCTCTTTCCCTATTAATTAATAGCTCTACGACTCGATACTGATCGTGTTCTGAAAGGAAAGTGAATATTTCCTTAACATCCATGTTCCAATTTTTTAATTCTAGAAAGGAAATAATCTCTTCTATAGATAAATGAGAGGGATATAAATAATTGACGACTAAACTTGAGTTATCTTCATCCACTTTTCCTTCTAAAAGAACTTTCCTTAATTCCGCCTTATCCTTTTCTTCTTCAATTACTTTGGTTAACACGTATAGCGCCTGTTCAGCAAGCAAAGGATTGAACCATACTGTAGCAATTTCAAATAATTTTGCTATTAACGATGTAAGCTTCATTTCTTTTATAATACCAAGAATTAATCTACAGTTTAGTGAATACAGTGTTCGCATATCTAGATAGGAAAGAAGAACTTCCTCGATACCAGAAAAATAGAGTTGCTTAAAAAAATCCCAACTGGCTAGACGATTGTAAGATCCACTTTGTTCATATCTGTCCAGCAAAGCTATGAGCAGGGCTCTTTTGCTTGAATCACTTAGTAAATTGGAATCACAAAGGCTCAACACTTCTGGATCATTTTGCAAGATGTGGTTGAATACTTCTTCCGATGATCCGGCTAACCATGCAGATGTCTGGTATAACTGCGGAACAATATTTCTTTCCTCATTCTCAATCAGACTGATAATTTGTGATCCTGTTAGTTCTTGATCTTGTGCATACCTAGCAGCTAAATATTCCGCATAACTATAATGCGCCCAGCTAAATTTATTTGGCTCTAACTCCTTAAATAAGGCCGTCTGTAACAGTTCTTCAAAGTCATCCGAATGAATACCTGATACTTTTGACGAAGTTATTTTCCAGCTATGAATATCGAAAACAACGTCATTATTACAAAGAGGGTTCCCTTTACTGATCAATTGCTTGTTACAAAATATCGTTATAGCTCCCATTAACATAGCAATCTCAAAGCGTCTCTTGGAAGGTGTTAAAGGGAGAGCAGTTATCATTTTACGCTTTGGTTCCGCGCACAGCTCTAAGCAGCCTATTTCATATAGTTGGTCTCTCGTTCTCGGAAATTCTCCATTACTTTTGAAGTGTGTTAGCAGCATTCTCAAAGTCACAGGTGTGGTAACAAATCCCGTCATATTGCTTTTTTTAACTATATTCATAAAATCTTTACGATCGATTTTATAATCCACACAAGCCTGTGAGATATCTTCCAAAAATAACGGGGATAACTGAAATGCCTTCACAGATTTGTCCCCCCACAATCTCGCTAACCCTTTTTCAAACGAGTCAGGAAATAGTCCAGGTCTACACGTTACCCGCAAAAACAGCCTTGATGTATCACGTCTTGTAAATATTCTAATAATAATTCCGTCAAATAGCCTAACTGCAGCATGCCTTCATCTAAACTATCCAGAAACAAATAAAGATGATTCATGCTATCTTTGCTGTTGTACCAAGATTGATAAATCGGATGCTGGAAGATTTGTTCCTTTAATTCTCCCTTCGTAGATACATACCGCAAATTAAGATATAATTTATTTTTCAATATTTTTTTTCTTTGGTATTCATCAATAATTGTGGATTTTCCCAATCCGGCATCTCCTAATAGGATTAAACAGGGTATTGTAGAAAGCTGATCTAGCTCGAATAGATTTGTTCTATCATCCGGTCTGGAAGGTATATGCATCCCTTCCCACATAGATCTTACCTCGTTGTCTCCACGTAAATACCAGAAGCGACACCAGGAATGTTGGATCTCCTCATCATTATTTTTCAAATTTAACCAATCCTTTTCGAAGTATAATTGTTTTCTATATCATTTTCACAAAATTGCTTTAACACTAGGCAGATTCTTTGCCCTTCCAGTGTATATTGATTAGCTGATTGCTTGTTCCATTCTAATAAAAGATAAATAAGTCCCCTATGTGGCTAAGTTTAAGACTCGATCACAACCAGGAGGTTTCGACTGACAAAACCACTCTAACGAAAAAATCGTTCTAACCAGTTATCTCTGCGGCATTAGCCAAAGTGCATCAATATAGCTCAAATGCCTCGATTTTTGCCTCTAGTAGATCACGGAAGCCAGGGCTTAACGGAACATCGTTGAGTATTATCACATTTAATGGAACACTGCACGAACTGACGTGCTTCATCAGCATTAATGGTAAACCTAAAGGATTCTAATGAGTACTTGCGAGATACAGTTTTCTATTTGAAAATGAGTGAGACTAATAAACGAATTATGCACTTGTCTTTACATTATCATTGGCTTTCTTGGATGCAGACAATTTTCCTTTCATCTGTAGCAACATCTCAATCAATTCATCACGGTTAATTAGTCTGACACCATTTGACTTAGCTAACTCATAGGCCTGCTGTGTAAAGTTGCTATTGGTGACCACCCATGCACTATTTGCTCTATAATGTGCACGGGCGCTCTGTACTTCCTGAACCGCTTTTAAGCCTACATTCTTGCTGTAACGCTTCGCTTGTACAACTATTCGTTTGCCTTCCTTTGAAAGAATTAAATCAGCACCGAAGTCACCAGTTGCCTGTGTTACTTCAGCCTTGTAACCTTGAAATCGGAACAGGTGGCCCAGATAATGTTCAAACTGCACGCCATCCATTTTGTCAATCTGTGTAATACCGGATCTCTTTAGGCGCTCAGTTCGCTTACGCTGAATGCTGATCATTAATAGAACAACACCAACCACTCCGAGCACTCCAACCACCATTGAAGCACCCCAGGATTTAGTTAACGAGTATGTACCTGCAATACCTCCCAGCATGACCATACCAGCCAGCCCTTGGAATAACTCTTCTTCCTGTTTCGATTTACTTTTCCTTCTAGCCATGATTCTCCTCCTACTAAATAAGCATAATGAACTATAAGGGAATTTTACACTTGGGACTTATTTCGTACAAGATGTAAAAATGTAAAAAAGTGAAAAAGTAAATAATAGCCTTATTGTTTTATAAAGCATAAATTCCACGTATCCCTCGAGAATCGGTCTCTTTAATCCTCATTCTTTATCCGTCTTTTATGATGGAATACAAAAAACACTCTAGGTTTCCCTAGAGCGTCATTGAAGAAAGTGGTAAATATATGTTAAGTAGCAATGAAAACGGGTAACAGGGTAACTTAAAAAAATTGCTTACGCGTCCCTGAGGTGGGCTTTAATACAACTCGGCGATCGTGTCCGTTCTCGGTCTGTAGAACGCTCGGCCTGACATAAAACTCGTAGGCGGTCCACCTACATAACCGTTTATGATCGCTTCAGCAGCGGCAATCGGGTCATGCTGGAACGTTAGTTCCTGCCGTTTGCTTTGTAGTCCTTCGCATTGCGTTTGAATATTGAACACCGCAGATTTACGCAAATACGGTATTTTTTTGGGTTCGTGTGCTGTCTTTGTCCTTCAGCTCCAGCCACTTCCAAAACACCACAGTTTGCGCCTTCTCTCCCCGCTTGACCCTGCCGCCTGATTCTTTTATTTGTTTGAACGTGGCGTATTCGCCAGAATCCAGCAGCATCGTGTTAATGCCGCGATAGGGTTTTTGTGTTTTCCAGTTGACCGCGCCGCCGACAACCCACGGTTGCCGCCACGGGGCAACACCTGCCGCCAGCATATCCAAAATGCGTTTAGTTACAAGCTCGTATACATCATTTTTCATATTGCTCTCCCATTTTTTCCCGTGTTATGATAGGAGGTGGGAACGGATAGCATCCGTCCCTACCAACCTTTCAGCGAGGTTTGTATCAGGCTTCAATCGTTACCGCGATTGGGGCCTTTTCCATTTTTGTTTTGATCTACAAATGTTTTTAAGTCTTGAAATGCTGCTAACTCTGCTCGGCAATCAATAAGAAGCTCGTCCAAATTTTCTTCTTGGTCACCCGCTGCCTGCTGCATTTCCAAACTGCATATATTTGATTCACAGCGCTGAATCCGCGCAAGGACCAACCATTCTAAAAATGGCCAATAATCCTCGGTCTCGACCTCACGCACATATCTGAAAACCGTTGTAAAATCTTCATCCTTCATGATTGCTCCCCCTTAATATTCTTCTGGCAGTAACAGCGTGGTGACGCTGCGATCTGCTTCTGTAATAATCCAGAACCGGACCCCGCTCGCTGCTCTGTAGGCCGATAGCAGCCGCCCACCATCTTTTAAAGCCTGCTCGTTGCTTTCCTTGTCCTCTTCCGATATCTCGCCCCAGTTCCCTGAAATATGCCAGCGTAGAGCTAACAAAATTTCATCATCCGAAACGGCTTGCAAACATCCCGGCGTTCCCACTACCCGACCTAAAGAGAACTTTCTAAGCATGTTCGGCATGTGTATTTCTTCCTTTCTGTCTTGGATTTTGGTTGTCAAAAGAGCATTTTTTGGACGTTGCCTGCCGCATGGCTGGCTTCCCCAAAAGGGAAAAAAATGCTTTCCATCAAAAAGAACCGGCATTCGCCGGTTCTCTCCATCTTCCCTGGTCTACTTTCAAAACGGTTTTAATCGATAAGCACGATGATAAAGCGCAGCGCCAGCGTAGCGGCTCATGATGTGTGCCTGCCATCTTTGATTTGGCCTACAGCTCTTGCGCTCCGTGGGCTGCGTGAAACGAACGACAGGAACGTAGAGCGCCTTGGCCGGGACGCTCTCACCCGGCGTAGGCGCTATAGTTATCGGCGTGAGTAGCGGCCCAGCGGTGCGTACTGGCTCTAAGGCGGCAAGAGCGCCCGCCTTAGAGCCAGTAGCATGAGCCAGCTTCCCGCTCTTTCCCTGCCAACTTTTCTGCTCACCGATTGGGAAGCCAGCCTGCTTGCTACAGGTACCCAGGCTGGTTATAACCAGCCTTTAGGTTTCAACCGGCTCATAAAAAAAAGACGCTTCCGGTTTCCCAGAAACGTCTTTAATAATCTTCAACCCACAATGATACGTAGATAAATAATACGTAAGCTAAAAGGAAGAACCCAATCACACTAAAAAGGATAATCCAGATAAAACGTTTTTTTAATGGAGATAGAATTTTCCCCCATCGTCTTAGGATTTTCTGACGGGTAGGCAACAACTCATATTCCAATTTCTTTAAAACATGTTCTGCTTTTTCCTCATCTTTATTTAAAAGTTCACTCCAAATTTGTTCATATTGCTCTCGAATTGCTTCTTTGGTAGAACTATCTTTTAGCAAAACCATTTTCAACCTCCATAGAAAACAAAGTAGCAAGAAGACCTGAAGAGCAAAGCTCCAGATCTCCTTGCATCCTAATCTTAATTGTGGTAAACATGTCCTCTTACCTTCACGGAATTACCAATTTCCTCATTTGTAGCTTTTAGAAATACACCGGAAAGTGTGCGGCCTGTGTATATAGATTCATAGAAAGCATCTCCATCCCAATAATTGAAACCTGTATGGAATGCCTGCCCGTAAGGTTCATCACTAAAAAAACCTTTGCTTACAACACTATAACGCACAGCACATTTTGATGTGCTTCCAGGAATCTGCTGCCAACCTGTAATACCTATTCTGTCCTTGTTCATATTAAACTGACTACTGTATGTGTGATCCCCCGCAGAGACCCATTCCTTACCGCCTACACCATATCTTGCGAGTTCAGTAGACATAGGTTTGACCAACGAAGTGCTATTCTCTTTCTGAGATTGCAATAATTTTTCAACCTTTTTACTTTTTGTCTCTTGTTGTCCATCTATCAGAATTTTCCAGCTGTCGTCCTTTTTAATAATTGGATATGTGACTGTATTGATTGAACCGTCATCTTTCCTGGTTAGTTCAACAGTGGCTTTATAAGTACCATCAGAGGCAGAAGCCACATCTGTAATACTAACATCGGAGAATGGGCTATCTTTTAATGATTCGTTGTATACTTTAGCTTGTTCCTCTTTGTTGTTAAATCTGGTATCTATCACCCATTTTGAAGCTTCCAAACCATCTCCAGATTTTCCTGCTTCCACATAGTTTTTTATAGCCTGCTTAGCTAATTCCTGATTCGAAACGCTTTCTGCGCCCGTAAGACCAGGAAATACTGACATTGCAAGCAAAGGAACCAATAACATTGTCTTTTTTATTTTACCATTAAAACTTAGAAATTTCATTCATCTTCCATCCTCTCTTTTTTTTTACATAATCATCTTACATGTTTTTGGAATAAATGTACATTACAGCCATGTGAAAATTTTGTTACCCCGAGAGCGATAGATTTTCATCAACTCTGAAAGAAAGATTTTTTTCATACCTAACTAACCTCCAATAATTTGTAATTCACTAAATTAAAAACTGTTGTCTATCAAAATAAAGGGACGTCCCTGCTGCCCAGGACGTCCTTTAATAAATGGATTCAGTATTAGCTATTATTTTCTCGTCTCATTAGGAATAGGTTGGATAATATCTATATAGGATTTCGCCTTTGCAGTGAGATCCTTTTGTTGACCTTTCTCATCTTTGTATACAGCTTTGATATTCCCATTCTCATCATTAAACATCATAATATCAGTTACCCATTCGACGTAATTATAACTTGGTTTCTGACCAGCACTGGATACAATATCAGCCAGACCATTTCCTTCCGTAAATTGCCAAACTGCTTTGGCCACTCCATTTTTAATTTCAACTACTGTGTGTCCAACATTGTTTGAATACATGTATCTGGACGCATCCCCTCTCGGGAAGACATAACCATAGTCTTTATTAGCCCCCGGTCTTTCTAAAGAAGAAAGCGATTTGAAGGAGAATTGAATCGGCAACGATATAGCAGCCTGACGGGCTGCTTGTAAATCTTCTGCCTGTAAGCTCTCTTGGTCTACCCTATAATTTCCGTCTTGAATAAATAAAATAGACCGGACCTTCTCATAGTTTGCCTTGTAGCCAAAGTTCTCCGAAACAAAACGGATGGGTACCAATATCCTTCCTTGAGTTTGGACAGGAACGTCTACCTGAACTGCTTGGTTATTTTTAAATGCCTCTTTTTTGTTGGCCGTCAGCTTAATTTGATCTTTGCCTTTTGTGTTGAGAGCAGACTGACTTTTACTATCCCATTGATAGGTTACCCCAAGTGAAGCAAGCGTGCGTATAGGGACCAAAACACGCCCGTCCTTAATAATAGGTGAAACATCAGTTGCTATAAACTTTCCATTCACATTCACCGCGTTAACGGATATAGGATTGGCAGCATCAGCAATCGCCCAGGATTGAAACATAAGCACGAAGAAAAACACAAACACAATAACCTTTTTCAAGATAAATTACCTCCTTTTTCGATGAGTACCCTTACATAAGACGTATGAAATAATTCGAAAGTTTCCAATCCATACCAAAGTAATTCATATGTTTTGAGATGATGAGCGAAATGGAGTGTTCCCGGTGTTTTTTTCCTTCCCTAATCCCCTTTCAAGACCCTTCGCTCCGTGGGTTGCGTTAAGCCGAGCGCCAAGAACGTAGAGCGCCTTGGCCAGGTCGCTCTCGCCCGGCGTAGGTGCTCTAGTTATCCACGTGAGTAGTAATCCAGCGGTGCGATCTTAGGTGGCCGTTCTTGCCGTCTTAGACCAGTAGCATGAGCCTGTTTCCCCGCTTCTGTCCTGTTGTTCTTCAACCTACTGGAATAGAAAACTTAAAACATAAAAAGGACGTCCCTTATTGCTCAGGACGTCCAAATTGAAGTGAATAATCTATTTAATTTGGTCTTTCCTTACTTCACCGGAAATAGGTAAAATAATATCCGCTAATACCGAAGCATTACCGGGTAAAGCTTGTGTTACTGGTTTTTTGGCCCCTACTTTACCATATGTGACACTATTGTCCACACGTTCTTTTAAAAAATAATATTGTGTGTTGTCTTCCGATGGACGCTTTCCTTTTTCTTTCATTTTCTGCCTCGGATCATCTTCTTCTACACCTTCCCAAACTAAATGTTTAACATCATCCTTAATTTCATAGTAAGTATATAAATTCCCAACAACATAATAATATCTCAATGCTTCTCCTTCAGGAAAGATATACTGATAATAAACACCCTCCTCGGTATTATTAAGCGTATTTTCATCCTTAGAAGGAAGATTTACAGCGATTTTGCGTGCCGCCACCAAATCCGTACCTTGATACAGCTTCTTATATGTTTCTACTTGATCAGCACTCCGGATAATGACAGTATTTTTGTCCGCTTTCCACTCCACCTCTGCTTTAAAGGCTTCGCTGATGAAGCGCAATGGCACAACTACGCGATTCTTGTTCAATTGAGCAGGCACATCCAAAGTAAGTGTTTTTTCTCCATAAGAAGCTTCTTTTTTGCCGATCGTAAGTATAAGCTTTTCTTTTACCCCAGGAGCATTGACAGTCACCGTCTTCTTGTCCGCGTTCCAGACTAGATTAAGCTTTAGCGGCTTTAAGGAAGCTAAAGAAACCATAGTTCTCCCTGCTACAGAAACAGGGGGGGCATCTGAATGTACCACCTCACTATTTATGACCAATTGAATCGACGGTGCAGCAGAAAGCGGGATAGCAAACGTTAAGAGCATGCTTAAAGTAAGCATAGATGAAAGAAAGATTTTTTTCATACCTAACTAACCTCCAATAATTTGTAATTCACTAAATTAAAAACCGTTTTCGTGTTTACTATAAGCGATTAGTTGATCGAGGAATGGCGAAGAGAAAAGCAATTGGTCATGTTTGCGGTAAGATTGCCCAAGTTTTATACTCATGCCTTAAAAACAATGAACCGTATGATCCGTTCAAACATGCGAGCAAAATGGGAGTAGTACTTGATGGCGATAAAGTAAGATTAAAGATTCCTGCTAATTTAGAAGATTACGAACGCAAGGCAGATGAGTTAGCTGATGATGATGTCTTATAAGCGACAGTACCTTACACTGCCTTTAATAAAACATAGTTAGCCCATTTCCCTGTAAATTGGAAATTAAGCAGCATCCAAATACGGTGGTGGGCTCAAATAAATTTTTCTAAGCACTACACTACATTAGACTCGGAAAATAAAGTTGTAGACTGACGAATGCCTTTCCGGATGCGGATTGGCCCAGTGATCCGTAGGCCCAGCGGCCATCAACTGCAGGGCGATCACCAGTCAATACTCAGTCTACTACTTTATTTTCTCCGAACAGTGTCGGTTTGCGGTACGGACCCCTTCTCCTGGATATTCAGTCTAAAACTTATTTCTCAAAGGCTGACGATTCCTCAGCTCCAAAACCTTGTAGAATCAACAATTCCAGTCTAGAACTATATTTTCTTCATACATTTATAAAGCAAAAAAGGCCCCGCCGACAATTAAGGTTAGCGGGGCCTTTGCCGATGCTTTCAGACTGCACGCTCGGTACTTCCGATCTGTGTAAAATTGTAAGTATTACGAATAAACTCAATATAGTCAAAGAGCGTTAACCTGTCAACACGAAAAACAGACACTGTCCTTGAAGAGACGGCATCCGTGTGAATATAAGAAGCGCTTTAGATCGAAAAGCTCGTTTTCTTCAGTTCTTCCGTGCTGAACAGAATATCGTAATCCTTGATGCCTTCCCGCCGAACAAATTGCTCCGCAACTTTCCGAACAGACGCTTCATCGGGTCCATGAATCATGGCGTATAAATTATACGGCCAATCGGGATGCGCCCGGCGCTTGTAGCAGTGGCTGACTTCCGAATAACCGGCCAGCCTTTTTCCTGCCTCAGGTATATGCTCCTCAGGAAGTACGCAGATGAACAGGCCATTTGCTGAAAATCCCGCTTCCCTATGCTTTAGAACGGCTCCGATTCGTTTGAGTGCTCCTCCTGCCTGCAGCGCCTGCAAGCGCAGAAACACCTCTTCCAAGCTGCAACCTGTCTTATTGGCAATCTCGGTATACGGTTCGGGTGACAACGGAAGATCTCCCTGCAGTTCGCGGATCAGCTGCAAATCCATTATTTCTATTTTGCATGGTTCCTGTTTGGAAGTTGCGCCTCCATTCAAGTTCGGGCTGGGTGTAATGGCTGATGCATCAGCCTTCCCTTCCATATTCAGGAAGACCTTTAGTTTGAATAATTGCTCGGAGGGGAACTCATATAGCAGCGGCCCGCCCGCAGCTTCACGGATCGTTTCAAGAATAGCCCCCCGTTCTTCCTCGGTCCAGGAAGTCAGCGTGAACCACATATTGAGCCTGCTGCGCCGACGGTAGTTATGGGTTACGCCTCTATACCTGTTGACGACAGCAGCGGTCTGGTAAAAAAGATCCTCCCTGACTGCCATCGCATACAGACAGCCTCTAAATCCCAGTCCCGCCGGATTAAACACCCCGCCGATCCGCCGGATGAATCCCTCTTTCTTCAGCCTTTCAAGCCTTTGAAGCACATCTTCCTGGCGCAATTCCAGTTCCTCCGCAATGGCATTCCAAGGGCGTCTGACCAGAGGAAGCCCGATTTGCAGCCGATTCAGCAGCTTCCGGTCGTTCGAATCCAGGTCCACTGTTCCCACCTCCCCAGCTTACAGCGTCGCCGATCTTTTGTAACACCACGGCTCTTCGGCCATGAAATTGCCGCCGCTGTAATAGTACGATCTCGCCCGGCAGCCGCCACAAATGCCCACATCGGGACAGGAGCCGCATTCTCCCTCATATTTCTTGAAGTCCCTTAAATCCCGAAACACCGGATTATCCCGCCATATTTCATCAAAAGGCTGCTCGCGAACATTCCCCACCTTGACCGGCAGGTACGGACAAATATGCACCTCGCCATTCGGCAGCACCGAACAATAGGAGACCCCGGCCAGACAACCGCGCGTGTACCGCATTTCCAGCCCCATGCTCTTGGCAAGCGGCATGAACTGGGGTGCGCATGTCGGTTTGATTTCAAGGGATGTTGATTTCTGTTTGGACAGAACACTGCGCAGAACCGAGTAATACCGTTCCCGCTTCAGCCCGTCTTCTTCGATATGGACGGCCCGTCCGGTCGGGACGAGAAAGAACGGGTGCAGAGAGGATACATGAAGCTCCTCGGCAAGCTGGGCAACCTGCACGAAATCATCCATATTTCCTTCGGTCAGCGTCATGTTGATCTGCACTCTCAGCCCTGCTTCCCGGGCATAACGGATGCCCTCCAATGCTTGCTGCCAGCCTTCCGGCGCATTCCTGAACCGGTTGTGATACTCAGGCGTGGCGCTGTCTATGCTGATGGCAATGCCTCCCAAACCCACTTTTTTCAGCTCCGCAGCTTTGGCGGCGGTCAGAAGCGTGCCGTTGCTGCCAAGTGCGGGACGAAGGCCGATAGACGAGGCATACGCGATCAATTCGCAGAGATCTTCACGGATCAAGGGCTCGCCGCCGCTGAATATGAGAAGCTTGAATCCGGCCTGCTTGATCTGATCAATGAGCCGGATGCCTTCCTCCGTGGTTAGCTGGTCTTCTATAGACGATGTCGGCCCCGAGTCGCGATAGCAGTGTTCGCAGTATAAATTGCATTTCTTGGTCACATTCCAGGAAACGAGCATGCGTATTCAGCCTTCCTTTCCAGTGTTATACGATTCCAATTTCTCGGTCACTTAAATAACAAGATGGGTCCTCCGCCCAGAAATCACCGCTTACCGAAGCCCGGGCCCGGAAATTCCCGTTACAGATATCCAGCCAATTGCATTCTCTGCAGCGTCCCTTTAGCAGCGGTTTACGGTCGCGCAGGCCGACCATTAGCGGATGAGCGGCATCACGCCAAATCTCGCTGAATTTCTGCTTGCGGATATTACCGATTTCGATATCTCTCGTGAACTGATCGGGATAGACGTTGCCGTGCCAATCCACGCAGCCGATGGCTATTCCGGAACGGTTGCCGCCATTTCTCTGAAGCAAGCCAAGCAGTTCAGCTGCGCGCTCCGGGTCGTGCTCCATCATCCGCTGGTATAAGTAAACGCCATCCGCATGATTATCAACGGTGAGCAATTCCACCGGTTTGCCTTTCACATGCAGGTCCATCGTTTTAGCCATAATCCGGTCAAGAGCATGCCGGGATTGTTCATGGGTAACATCCTCTTGCTGCAGGGCGCTCCCGCGGCCGGAATAGACGAGATGGTAGAAGCAGGCCCGAGGAATATTTTCCCGCTCGATCAAATCAAGGACTCCATCCAAGTCTTCATATGTATGTCTGCTGATCGTGAACCGGACCCCTACCTTCTGGCCGATGGCCAAGCAGTTTCGGATACCCTGAAGCGCCTGTTCAAAGGCCCCTTTTCGCCCACGAAATTCATCATGGCGCTCTTCTAGCCCATCCAGGCTTACACCGACATACTTAACCCCTGCTTCTTTTAGCATCTTCGCCCTGTCCATGGTAATCAATGTGCCATTGGTCGATACTACCGGCCGAAGCCCTTTGCTTGACGCATAAGAAATCAGCTCATAAATATCTTTGCGGATCAGAGGCTCTCCACCGGAAAAAAGCAGTACCGGCACCTGGAAGGCGGCCAGATTATCAATAAACACCTTAGCTTCCTCCGTCGACATTTCATCGGGATCATGGGCAGGACAGGCATTCGCATAACAATGTTTACAGGTTAAGTTGCAAGCCCGTGTCGAATTCCATACGACGACAGGCCCTCTGCCCGCGGAAACGCCATGCGGTTTGTGTCCCGGCTTAATGGTATAACGAAGGTCATCGCCTTCTCCCTTCATACCGGTAAGTAGTTTCGTTACATTAATCATTTCCGCTCCCTCATCTCCCTATAATTAGATACCAGTTCTCTTTATCTTAAAATAACTTGTGAGAATAAGGATATGCGCTATTATCTTGCTCTTGCGCCGCATTAATGCTTGGGTCTGCAATAAGAAGAAACGCCTGACGGCGTCTTATTAGAGCTTACGCTTCCGAAGTAGCGATACGAGTATCGCTTTTAGGTACGTTTCTCGTAAAAATATAAGACCAAACGATAGGCGCGAAGCCTAAAAAGTCTTATATTTCAAGAAAAAAACCGCAATGCTGCAGGTATCAAAAAGGTCGTGGCCGAAATGATTTTTTCTTACCGTTAGCCAGTTGCTATGATCATAACGACAAGAACGAGCAATGAAATGAGCTAACTTTCCCGGGTCATGTACACACCGTCCATCATACTAAAGAAACAGCTGTAAAGTTGCAGAGAAATCCCCCCAATGGACGCACCTATTCCAATAGTCTAATACTTTATTTTTCTGATTCCCTTGATTCAAGAGAATCAGTTACATAACCAGTCTAAAACTTATTTCTCAATACCTGACATTTTGCGACCAAAAAACCGAGTCAAATCAACAACTGCAGTCTAATACTTTATTTTCTTCGGACACAAAGAGGAAAGGTTCACCACCAGTTAGAACAAATTTTTCGACATCTTTATGTTTAGAAAATTCAATGACAAGGTGGGTTAATTCCTCTGGGGTAAATTCTTTATCTCCAATAACGGATTTTGGGTTTCCACAAAAGTTACAATTAAGAGGACACTTATGTTAGTAATTAAACCCTACTGTTAAATGATTTCTAATTGTTATTCCCTCCCTTTTATTTAATCACTAATTTAAATTGTAACAATACTAGCTATCTCCTACTTAATCACATAATAAACCTGAAAGTTTTATATTCTTTTCACGGTACGATCTACCAGGGGGCCCGCCAACAAATCGGGGCAGTACCAGCGAACATGACATCATTGCACTTCATGACAGCTACGTGGTTCAAACTGCGCCTTGGAAACCACGTTGAATCAGAATAACGAGTGCAAAGCAGAACTATGGTTCCGATACCAACAAAAACCAGAACTTTTCACTGGTTTTCTTTGCGAGCTGTGACAGCTTAGCTGGTACTACCCCTAATACTAATTTCCAGCAAGCTGACGATTATCCCTTTCTCAAAGCCCGTAATATCAAGCCTTCCAGTCTAAAACTTTATTTCCATCGGACAGACAACAGTTTTGTTCGCTAACAGCCCTCGGACAATGTCGTCGAATGAATTAACTGATACGTTTGCACTTCATGACAGCTATGCTGGTACTATCCCATGATCTGAAGAAATTATCATTTACTATTCTCCAATCTTCTTCCAAAGTTTTTGCTGAAACCTGCGCCACACTTAAACCTTCTTCTTCAATATATTCCTCAAAGTCTAACACTATAGATGATTTTATTGATTCATAACTTGTCATGTTCATATCATCAGTCCTTATTTCATATTTTTAGAATAGACATTTAACTCAATATTTGGGAACTTACGTCTAAATTCCATAATTAAATTGGAGCAACTTTGGCACGCATCTAGTTCTGTAACAAATCTATTCGCCCTTTAACATTAGGGTTTTTTATTTGAGGAGCAATATCTTCAAGAATCTTTGCCTCCGTGTCATTATATCTTGGGAATTCATCATCAACATAGGTTTCCTATGACTTATCAACTTTGGAATGACTAAAATCTCCAACATTACTACCAACGACCTTTACCACTTGTAGAAACGTCTATATGAGCCTTCTATGCGTTCCCAGAGCCAATGAGCCGCCCGACGGTGCAGGGAGGAGCGGCGACGGAACTCTATCTTTAATTCTTGAGTAAAGTATCCTCCCCATAAAAACCGCTATGGAAAGAAATCCGCCGAGCTCCGCAGGAGTGCGTGCAGTCAAGGGTATTTTTTCAAATCTTCTTTACAGGTATGGATACAATAGATGTTTAAAGTATTTATTATATATACAAACCAAAATTTTGTGATCGAGGATTCTCAAACCAAATATTTAGGACTGACAGTCCCCTCAATCCAAAATATTGGGGCAATAAACCTCAATTTTTTGGGGCTTTAGCGGTCACTCTAACGCCGAAACAGGGCGGCTCTTTACGATGCAGTTCCGTCTAACAGCCGTACTCGTCGTTCGATTTTATCGCTCAGTTCCGTACACAAGCCCAGTATGATGCTGTGATAGTTGACCAATGACAGCATACCTGTCTCATCCACCGCCGCATTGCGTATATCTTCCTGTATTCGTCTCGCATACGGCTGATAGAAGTCCTTGTTCCTAATTGTCGGTAGAACCGCCATAGCGACAACTTCCCGAAACAAATCCTGCTTTTCGCGATAGGCTTCCTTGTCCAAGTCCTCCATCTGCTCTAGTACCACGTCATAGTTGGACTTGCTGTAGACATGTCGTAAGAACGCATGAAGGGCTTCCGAAAGGACGAGATAGGGGTTCAACGTTGTATTCAGTCGATAGAAGTTCCTCCGTCCACGTCGTTGAACCTCAATAAACTGCTTCTTCTGCAACTCCTTTAGCTTGGAGCATATAGTATTCTCGCTAAGCCCAAGATAGAGAGCCATCACTTGCTGATTGATAGCAAACCACTCCGTGACTTCACGTTTCCGCCCACTGTCTAACATGCGCCACGACACAAGTTCAAGCAGAACATTGACCGCATTGCCGTCCAAGAAGAAACAGCGGCGGATTTCTTGCGGAACTTTCGCATAAAACGTGGTGTCGACTTCATGAAGATATGTTACTTCTTCTTCCAGTTGCTCAGCACAAGTATTTTTGAACAAGCCAGAATGCAGCTCGTTCCAATCGGTCAATTTCATTTCCATTACCTTCCTTCGCATGGTGTTCCGCCGCTCGGCGGCTGTGGAGTGGGGAAGGCGGCTAGCCCAATCGTTACCTCACCTTTATATGTCAACTGGTCGTCACCAGATTCCTTGCTTACACAATAACAATCGCTACAACTTCCAGATTTATTGCGGATATTGTTCAGATACATCCTGACAATATTAATGGTCGGACTATCTATCTCAAAAGATGCTTTGCCTTTCATCCTCCCTATCGGGGCGGCGTATTCTACAGTTGCGTAGCATTTTGAAAATCCTGTGAGAAAGCGATCATAACAAAAAACAGGTCAATCATGGTAGTATCTGACCATAATCGACCTGTTCAATGTATCGGAATAGCACTTTTTAGGGTATAAAATTCAAGCATTTGATGTGCGTACAACCGAAATGAAGAAATCTTTATAAAGGTATTACATGGGTTATTTGTGTTATTGGTTAAATGATGGGTTCACTCGGCACTGGGGGATCTATTTCATCTACCCACCGGATAAAAAAAGACCACAACACGGGTAATTCCTTCTCTCATTATTTTTATTCGTCTATTGTAAACAAGGCTTATTCCTTTTCATTTATCCTTGGAATAAGCCTTTTTTTTAAAAAAAATCTATCGAGATTTTTTGAAGTTAATATTGGTTTGTTGGTCGTGTATGTTCGTTATAATAATCTCAAATTTTATATATATTAACTTATATTGTTGAATTGCTCTAACACGTTATCAATTCTTACTACCAAGTCCCTCCTCTCCTCTTCTATCAGTTGCTCATCACGAATATCTTCCACATTGAATAGCTGCAACTCCTCTTTAATCCTATATAAGCCTTCTTTTCTTGTGTATCCAAATTTCAAAAGATTTTCGGCTAGCGTTGTATACACGATTATTTTTTCACTCAATGTATTCTTACAATCTCGTTCAAAACGATTAAGAACTCTAGCAATTATTTCTTCTTCATTTATGGAGTCTGTGTTGATTTGATCAAAAAATTTATTAAGTTCATCTGTCAATTCTTCATAGTACCAACATACCCTTGGATAATAATCCAAAGGTTTATTATCCAATTGTTTAAGTACTTTGTCTTTACGTGAAATTAATTCATTGAATTGATCACTTGATAATTTATTCTCTTGTTCTATTAATTTAAAATTTAGTTCGGATATTGTTTCCATCATATAATCCTTAAAAGTGTGTAGAATCCTTACATGAGAAACTAAAATTTCTGCAATGATAACACTTATCACCGCTTTATCTGTCTCACTTTTTTTCATTGACATATCATATTCATTAAATGTCCTTGCAATAGCCTCCTTACTACTCATCTTTTCCTCTTCTTTAAACTCACAATACGTCTCATTTATATATTCCGAGTACTCTTCATAACTTGTGGCCATTTTTTAGAAACCTCCGAAAAATTATTTTGAAGTCTTAGGTGGAATAGGAACATCACCATTATGAACTACTTCAATTGTAATATTAGGATACTTTTTATCAAATTGTTGAATAATTTTATTACAACTACCGCATGTGTCCTTTTCAGTAAATAATTTAATTTTCCCAGTTGCATTTGGATTATCGCCTAATCTATTTGCTAGATCATTTAAGATTTTATACTCTGTATCTCCGTCCCTCAAGTAAGTATTTCCTGCTTTATCAGGAGCTTCAGTTGCCTTAAATATTGGCTCGTCAGGTTTGAATGAAAACTCCTCAGAACCAGGAATTTTTTTGTTTACATCATGAATTCCGCTATGCGCATAAAAGTCTGTTTTCTCGACGCCTTTAATATTTACTTCAGCATAAGCAAAATTACCATTTTCTTTATATCTATTTGATAATCCTCCCCTTGCCTCGGATACTTTATCAATAATATGTTTATCCGCTATTGGATCAATTGATTTAGTAGGAAATCTCCCGCTTTTCCCCTGAACACCTTTACCCGTCCCCTAAGGAGAAAACGATCTTAGTCCGTATCGTCTACGTTACCTAAATCAAAATTTATGTA
>NZ_JAFFQR010000086.1 GCF_020736845.1 Paenibacillus farraposensis | reverse complement strand
TGCCTCCCCTCAAGCTGGCGCTCAAGGTTCTTAGGCTCCCACCTATCCTGTACAGATCGTACCCAAATTCAATATCAAGCTGCAGTAAAGCTCCATGGGGTCTTTCCGTCTTGTCGCGGGTAACCTGCATCTTCACAGGTATTAAAATTTCACCGGATCTCTCGTTGAGACAGCGCCCAAGTCGTTACGCCATTCGTGCGGGTCAGAATTTACCTGACAAGGAATTTCGCTACCTTAGGACCGTTATAGTTACGGCCGCCGTTTACTGGGGCTTCGGTTCATAGCTTCGCTCTAAA
>NZ_JAFFQR010000014.1 GCF_020736845.1 Paenibacillus farraposensis | reverse complement strand
TATCCGTATAGGTTAGTTCGCTTCCCGTGTACACCACTTTTCCATCTCTTTGCAATTCGTAACTTTGTGCGTCGGCTACTGCATTCCAACTGAGCGTAATACTCGTTGTTGTGGCAGTGCCTATTAGATTCGTCGGAGCCGCTGGCGCCGGAGTGGTCGGTGTCGGATCAGTTGGCGTCGGATCAGCTGTTTTCACTTGCAATGA
>NZ_JAFFQR010000085.1 GCF_020736845.1 Paenibacillus farraposensis | reverse complement strand
TTCGGACAAACCCATTGTCGCAAATTCAGGTTTCTCACATCTTTGTGGCGATGACCACAACCACTACACAATTGACTACTTGGATAGTTCTTTGCCACCACGCTAATGATTCGTCCATACCACAATGCTTTGTACTCCAGCATCGTGCGTAACATCGACCAGGACGCTTCGGCAATTGATTTGGCAAGCTTATGATTCTTCATCAGGTTTTCTACTTGTAAGTCTTCAAGGCAGATCACTTGGTTTTCGTGAATCCACTTCGTTGACAGCTTATGCAGAAAATCGTTGCGGCAATTCGCTATCTTCTCATGAATGCGAGCGACTTGTAGCTTTGCTTTCTGCCAGTTCG
>NZ_JAFFQR010000084.1:72763-172041 GCF_020736845.1 Paenibacillus farraposensis | reverse complement strand
GAACAAAATCCGTACTCACTCGTTGTTCAGTTTTCAAAGATCAAACTTTTCTTTTTCGCTGCATTTTTCAACAGCTATAAGATCATATCATGTTTATTTCAGAAATGCAAGGGTTATTTTTTTCTTTTTTATCAAGATCATTTCACCCAAGTTATTCACTTTTGAAAATGCTGTTTTGTTGTCAGCCAAAATAATATATCATAAATCCAAGTAACTTAGCAAGCCTCTTTTTATTTTTTTATTATCGCCCGATTTTCTTCCTCTATTCTAATAATTCATTCAAGTCCAGCCAAGGGGCTATTGGCCCCTTGTATTAGCTAGTGATTCCCTCTGGCTTAAATACCTCCACCGGCCAATGCAGCTCCACACCCTGGCGAAGAAGCATGTTTTGATAACGTCCCAGATGCTCTGCCGATTCCCTCACTTCATTGGGGTATACGCTGTTAGAGACACAGTAAGCTGCCAGACTCCCCGCTGATTCCCCTATGTTCCATTCTGTAGGGTGCAGGCGGTAGCAACCATTTGCGATTTGGGTCATCCCTATATTTTTACAGGCAGGAAGCAGATTACGCACCCTTATCGGTATAAGAGAGCCCAGTGGAATTTCATAAGGATAGTTTGGAATGTAAAAGGTCCTCTGGGATACCGTAGTCGGATGGAGATCCAGATGATAGCTGCCCACACCTACACTGTCTGCATAGCGTTTAGGCCCCTCCACGCCCCGAAGCTCACGACTTACATCAAGTTCAGATATGGTGTACTTGGCCTGAATGCGGCGCGACTCGCGAATATATGCCGTTTTTGCCAGTCCGTCCGAGGTGCCGAGAAAATCTCCCCGCGGCCGAATTCCTGGAAAGCCGAACCCTCCATCTAACCGGGGTGCTTCCGTCTGAAGCCAATAGATTAATGACCGGGTCAGCTCACGCGCTCCCTCCCGATGTCTTGCCTGCTCCTGTGCTGTGACACCGATTAATGGACCGAGATAATAATCATTTTGCGCCCAGTTTAAAAGAGTTACCTCACCATCATTTAGCGGCTTGCTCCATATAGAGGGATCTACAATACGACGATAATCCCATAAGGATATAATCCCCTGATCGTTAGGAAATAAAGTGAATTGTTTTAGCTTGCTGGTATCATCCGCATCGGTAGCAAACCAGCTTAAAATCGGGAACCGCGAGAAGGAAGGGATGTAATTCCTCCAAAAGTCATACTGCTGCGGCCGCTCTATAATGAAGTTGCCTTGGGGAATATAGTCCACGGCAGCCACATGTGTGATAGATTGCATATCCAAAGGATCAGCACACTCCAGCGCATGAGGTTCACCCGTAGCATGTCGCGACTCCGCCCCGCTTGTATACTCCACGCCCGCCAGCGGAAGAAGATCCCCACACTCTGTCGCATCCAGATAAAACGTCCCGTGCAGCACTTTAACCCCACACATATGATCAGGGCTATCGGAGGTGCGGACCGTTACGGAGGAAATACTGTCCCCATCCGTGTGCGCAGCAATAGGCACAGTGTGATAATATACACGAACGCGTCCCGTATTCAGGTAGGGAGCGAGCATATCTTCCAGTACCCGCAAAGCGACTCGCGGTTCGTGAGCGAGACGACTGACCCAGCCGTTGCCAGGATTGAGAATGGGGTCATTATGAGCTTCTTCTGTTAACGGATAATTCTGACGATAGTAATCCCGTACACGATTACGAAACTCCCGGTATGTTGCTGTGCAACCAAACTGTTCAATCCATCTGTGCTCATCCGGGGGAACAGCCTGGGAAGTCAACTGTCCTCCCAACCAATCCGTCTCCTCCGTAATGATGACTCTCATGCCGGCTTTCGCTGCCGCAAGTGCTGCCGATGTTCCACCGAGTCCTCCGCCAATCACAATAATGTCGGCCTCAACCCGATTTTGCGTCATGGTCCCTTCCCCTTTCATGCTTGTGCTAAGCCTCTACTATTTCAAAAGCAAGCCGTGCGGCACCAATCATTCCCGCGCGATTGCCCAGCAACGCCCGGCTTACCTCTGTTTGCACCCCCAGCAAGTGCAGATGCTTATTCAGCAAGGACCACCAGACTTCTCCCGCGTCTGCTACTCCTCCGCCAACAATGATCGCCTCTGGATCAAGGGTCACCGAAATATTAGCCAAAAGCACAGCCAAATCTGCGGTGTAGCCATCCAGCACCCGAATGGCCTTCAGGCTGCCACGAGCGGCTTCCTGCATGATCTCCTTTCCCGAACGATAGAGTCTGCCCGTATTTTCGTTCCCTCTGCGTAACAGGGCGGTACCCGATACATACTGTTCGGCGCAGCCTTTTTTCCCGCAATTGCAAGGAATGCCACCCGGATACAGAAGGCTGTGGCCCCAATCACCGCCACTCCAATGAGCTCCTCTGCACAAAAGACCATGCTCCATAAAAGCACCTCCGACACCTGTTCCCAAGGTGAGCATAGCCAAGCGCTGTTTGCCCTTTCCAGCTCCCTGCCACGCCTCTCCAAGCAAGGCAGCGTTCGCATCATTATCAGCAACGGCGCGCAGGGACAACTTTTCTCTGGCCCATGCGACCAAGGATGTACCTTGCCAACCAGGCAGGTTATCCGTGGCGTATACAACTTCACCGCTGTCCACATTTACTCTGCCAGCAGTGGCAATTCCCAGAGCGGATATACCCATATTAGTGCCAGTGTCTTCAAAAGAACGCATCAGCCTGAATACAGACTCCGATACTCGCGACAACACCCAATCACGCCCACGGGAGGCATCTGTATCCAGTCGGATTTCATCAAGCTCAGCCCCATCCTGTGCTACTACGGCGGCTTTTACAGATGTACCCCCAATATCGATTCCAATGACTTTGTTCACCCCAACTGCCACCAGCGTCCTCCTTGCCGCCTACGATATAGGCTTTTTACATTTACCCTTCTTATATTGAAGCAAGCCATGTCCCCAGACCGTAACAGGCAAAAAAACTGAAGTAGACCACGATGCCCTGCTTCAAAATCTCAATAGCTTCGTTCAATAACCGCCCGCGCCGTTCTTTCCTTCATTTGCTTCGTGCGATTGGTGTGCTTGCGTGCAAGTCCTTCACAGATAAGGTCAATCACGAATAGCTGTGAGATTCTCGCGCCAATCGAGCCACCCTCTGTCGGCGCTTCCTTACCTGCAGTCAACAACACGATATCTGCAATAGAGGTGATTGGCGATTTGGCATAATTCGTAATCGCGATAACGGTCGCGCCATTTTGCTTGGCCTTGCGCAGCATGTCATTCGTATCCAGCGTACTTCCCGATACACTGATGCCAATAGCCACATCACCAGGACTCATGGACACCGCCATCATCGACTGGATATGACCGTCTGCTACAGCCTCGGCGCGCCGCCCGATTCGCAAGAAGCGGTTTTTGGCATCCTGCGCAGAAATTCCCGACGCGCCTACTCCAAAAAATTGGACATAGCCCGCCTGATCCAGGCATGCTATCGCACGTCCAAGCTCCGAATGGTCGAGCAGCCCCATACTGGAGTGCAAAATATCAAGCATGTTGTGATACACGGTGCGGGTAATATCATGTTCGTTATCCATGTCAAAGTTTTCCTCAGCGATATCCGTTTTGCGATATGTTTGGCTTTGTGCCAGGGACAGACGAAAATCCTGATAGCCTTTAAACCCGATCTTCCGGCAAAAACGCATGACGGTTGTCTCGCCTGTACCTGCGAAATCAGCAAGCTCCGTCACCGAGAAATATATAATGTCTACGGGATGCTTCAACACACACAAGGCGACTTTTTGCTCCGATTTTGTTAATGAAGGATAATACGTGTTAATTCTGTCGTTCATCTCCATAGATGCTGTTCACTGCCTTCCTTGCGGCATCGGCAAACCGCTGTGTAATCAATTGGGGTCTGGTAATCGCCGAGCCTACAACCACTGCATATGCCCCCAGTCGAAAGGCTTCCTCTACCTGTTCCGGGGCATGGATTTTGCCCTCTGCAATCAAAGGAACAGGGAGCAGCTCCGATGCTCTCCGAACCAGTTCCAGATCAGGGCCATCAATGTGGGTAGAATATGGCGTATAACCGGATAAGGTTGTAGATACGCAGCCTATACCAAGGGAAGCCGCATGAAGTGCTTCCTCCAGTGTCGATATATCCGCCATGGATGTCACTCCATGCTCATGGGCGTAATCTATAAGCTGCTTTAGCTTGCATCCCCCCGGGCGTGGACGCAGCGTGGCATCAAGTGCAATGATATCCGCGCCCGCCTCCACCAGTTCCTCCATCTCACGAAGAGTAGGAGTAATGTAGATATCAGAGTCATCATAATCACGCTTAACCAAGCCGATGACCGGCAAGGAAAGCGTTTGTTTCATCGCACGCACATCTGCTGCGCCGTTGGCACGAATCGCTACGGCTCCGCCCTGCTGTGCGGCACGCGCCATTTTAACCATCGAATCCGCTCCATGCAATGGTTCGCCCGGCAGCGCCTGACAGGATACGATCAGGCCGTGCTGCACTTGTGATAGAACACCTTCTGTTTCTATGGGGATCACCCTCTCTCCTCGGCATCATGCCTTACAGTCAATCCAACTTCAAAGGTGCGGTTCCACGGCATATAGCAATCTGTAATTTTCACGCAGCCCTCCGGCCCGTTCACATAATCCTCAAGCGCCTGTTCCAGCCGCCCGCGAATAACCGCGGTGACCGACCCTCTCTGCCCATCGAGCATGAACTTGTTAAAGCCCATTTGCTCCACCACTCCATTATTCATAACCGTACGCACCACAGCGCAATAACAGGCGTCTTCGGCGTAACGCAGTGCCAGAAAGTCCAGATGCTCCGCCGTAGGTCCATAGCGGGTATACAGCATAGACTGGGCAATGACCGTACCGAGCGTATTAGAGCTGGTATTCCAGCCTGCATAACCGGCCAGCTTAAACAGCAGCCTTTTTTGCTTCAATAGTCTGAGCAGCTTGAGATCGGCGCCGTTGGCATAGCCTACATCAGCGACTGCAATGATTTTGCCTGCATATTGCAGCATATGAGCACCGTACTCGACTAGCTCTACCACATTTCGATGCACGTCATATCCGGTCATTGGGTGCTGCTGGGACGAAGCTTCTGCCATCGTGTCGCCAGGGGTGTTAGCCAGCAAAATCAAATCAGCCTCCGACGCTGAGGATGCAATCAGCCCGCCCGCTGCCATAATCTGATATTTTAGAGTTTCATAAAAATAGCGATCCTCAAAAAGCGGGACAACGAATGCCCCCTGCAAAGCCGATAAGCGCGGATACACCAGCGGCACAGTTTTATTCGTCTGGTTAACCCAACGCGCCAGTAACGTACATCCCACTTCATCGGCCCCCGGATACATGTACACGTTCAAATCCAGCCCAAGTTCAGAAATACGACGTCTTAGCCGCTGCTGATCCTTGGCGGTATAGCCATAGGGAGCCGAGTCATCCTGTGGAATGATCATAAAATCAATGATTCCCTCCGCTGCCAGTTCAAGCGTCATTTCATTGGCCTCCAGATTCACACGGCGCCGATCCAGATAATCCCTCAGTACTTCTGCTGGCAAACGTTCGTTAATGTCAGTTAATTCAAGCTGCTCCTCTGAGGTAGCAAGCCCCAGCTCCCGACGATGCTCAATGAAGCCTTTTCTGAATATCTCACGCCCCCAATCGGCATAGTAGTCCGGTTCTTCATCGGCCAAAGAGTATTGCGGGCAACGCATGATCAATTGAAATGCATACAAAGTCAGCTGCGGATAAAGTTGCTTGAGCCTGCGAAGACGATTCACCCTGTCTCTGACCTGCTCGCTCGTCATATCATGCAAGCGGGAAGGTACAATGCCACCGTATAGCAGCGTGTCCATCGCAATAATGGCTCCATCAGCAGCCGCTGCACGCTCCTCAAGCCATGCCCACAGTCTGTTGGTATCACCGGGGATTTTCTTTTGTCCCATCCATTCCAGTGGGGGTCGCTCCATTTCCAGGTCTGTGCCCTGTGCCAGTAAGTAAGGAAATTGATAATTACAGGGCCGCTCATCCAGCGGTATAAAAAGCAATCGAGCGTTTGGCTTCACCATATACTCCACCTCTCCTGAAAATTACCGTTATGCTAACAGCAATATTGAATTTCAGGGCAACTAGGCTCCTGGTTTCTTTCTATCGGCTAAAGCCCTACAGATCTAAATGATATTTGCCCGGCTCTACCTGATGAACATAGCCCCACCGCTCGGCAGCACGGATCGCCGGATCACTGCCCAGCCGAGCCTTCGCTTCCAGGCAAGCGGTAATGCTGCGTCGCAGTTCGGCTACGATATCATCCGGCAACGGCAATACCTCCTGCTGTCCGGTCACTTCGCCTTGCGTGCCGCTCTCCCGCGCCTGCGCATTATGCTGCCGCCCGCTACCGAGAGCGGCACGCCGCTGCACTTGCCACAGCTTCACATCCAACTCGGCACGCTCCAGCCACGGCGCAGCCTGAGCTACAAATCCGGCCGCGGGTTCATCGACCGGTATGCTCCGCAGGACATTCACGGCCTGAAGCAGCCGCTCAAAATACTTATCCAGCGCAGGAATATCGCGCGATTGCAAGGCAAAATCGACATCCTCATACGTGCTGCCGCCCAAGCGGCTGTTCCTGTTTTGACGGCAGAAAAACATGAATTCTTCCTCACGCTCGCCCGCCAGCTCGCGTGCAGCCCATTCCCAAGAGAGCTCCGGCATGTACCGCTCACTGTTCCACATATAATGGGACATCGTAATGAGCGTCACCTTCGAGCATTCCCACTGGTTCATAGGATTGGCCACCATACCGCTATGTCCACAGTCCGGCAATCGGGAATACCGTCCGCGCAGCGGATCAAGAAACAAGCGATCACGATCACAATCATTAACCGGGATGTTATCCCACAGCCACAATTCATGCCCAAAAAATGCATGATTGTCAGCGGCATGCTCACGACTAATCTGTGGGGCAAAAACAAAGTATCCTGTCCAAAACACTTTAATATCCGGGTGCAGCCGCTCACGAAAATCCTTTTTGTACTCCGTGTCCCAATAGGACCAGTACTCCGAAGGACAGACCGTTAGTGTAAATTCAGGCAATTGCTCGGTCAGCCAGGCATGCACCTTGTTGGTCAGAAAAACATGCGCGTGACCCGAGCGGCCAAGCAAATGCCGATTTTCCCCTTTGAGTACATAGTCAATATCGTCCATCAAAACAGCAAAATGCCTTACACCAATAGCCATCACAGCCGCCAACTTTTCCGTCAAGCTGGCAAAATCGGCCTCGCTGCCAAAGTTCAGGTCATTCCCAGGACTGATACAGTAATGAAAATCAACCTCATCTCGGTCACAGGCTTCTTTTAGTTCACGAATCTGTGCAAATGTATCCTCAGGATACGGCTCCCGCCATAGCTCGCGATGGTACGGATCATCCTTGGGAGCATACATAAACGTGTTCAGCCGATGCGCAGCCATAAAACCGACGGCATCCAGCCGGTCTGCGAAGCTCCACGGTTCCCCATAAAAGCCTTCAATAATCCCTCTGACCGGAAAAGAAGGCTCATCTCGAAGCGATACCACCGGCAGCGTACAGCATTCCTGTTCAACGCGAAGCAGGAGATGCAGGGCATCCATGCCGTATTTGAGCCCTCTTTTATTGGAAGCATGGATTTCAATCCGGCCCTTCTTCTGAATCTCCAGCCGATATCCGTCTGCAGCGAGCGCTCCATCATACTCCAGCAGCAGTTGAACACTTCCGCGTGTTTCGGTGGACACACCCGGTCCCGGAGGTAAAATCAGCTTGATCGGTCCCTCAGGGTCCAGCACACCTTCATACTCCTGATTCATTGCGAAACGGGAGGATAGTTCACAGGTCAGACGCGGTTCCGGGATCACCAGCTTTTCTCCACTGTCATATACATCCCGAAAATAATATTGAATCTCACGCGATGTTAATCCCTCATGCGAGTTGGGCCATACTCCCTTCGACCATTTCATTACAATCGTCTCTCCTTTCATCCACGGCTCTCTATGCCTATATCCCGGACTATCCTTTTACCGCTCCTGCCAAGCCTTCCATAAAATAGCGCTGTGTAAACAGGAACAATATAATGATCGGCAGCACTGAAATCATCGTGCCAGCTGCAATCCAGCCGAAGTTATAGGCAAATTGGCCGTTGAGATATGTGAGTGCAGCTGCCAGCGGGTACAGCTCCGTGTCATTCAGAATAACAATCGGCCACAGGAAGCTATTCCAGAACGACATGGCCTCCAACAAAGAAATCACGGCGAGTGCCGGCTTCACTAGCGGTAGCACCAGCTGCCACCAAATACGGAACTCCGAAGCGCCATCCATTCTGCCGGAATCACGCACATCGGTGGGAATATGGATAAATGTCTGCCGCATCAGAAAGATGTTGAATACAGAGACCGACCCGGGCAATACCACACCCAGATAGGTGTTGCCCAGATGAAGCCCTTGAATGGTCAAATAATGCACAATAAATGCAGTGTATGAAGGAATAATCAGGGTGGAAATTAGCAGTGTAAATACCAGATTTTTACCCTTAAAGCGAAATACGGCCAAGGGATATCCCGTCAGACTGGCAAGTATCACATTAAGCACAACGCCCAGCACTGTAATAATTACCGTATTCAGGATATACTTCGGAAAATTCATAAAATGCCACACCTGAACATAGTTGTCAAAATTAATAAAAGTCGGGAAAATGGCGGGCGGCGTTGAAAAAATGTTGCGCCCCGGCATAAGGGATACGCTGAGCAGCCACAGGAAAGGGCCCATTAAAAAGAGAGCGAGCAGTACCAGAAGCACATAGATCACCGTCATCTTCACCATTCGTCCCAGGCTGCGAATGATCCGGCTATTTTTGTTCTTTGGAAGGGGTGAGTGCAGCATTGGGTCATTTTGTAGATTCATCAATAGGGATTGACACCGCCTTTCCTATTGAATCGGAATACGATAATACTAAGAACTGCGATCACTGCACCGACAATTAAGCCAAGCGCCGAAGCGTACCCGAAATTAAACTGCTCCATTCCTTTTCGAAAAATATACAAGCTGGAGGTCAACGTGGCTGTTCCTGGTCCCCCCTTGGTCAGTACATACACCTCATCGAATACGCGAATAGCCGCCATGAGTGAAATGAGTGTACAGAACAGGATGTAGGGTCTTAATAACGGGAGGGTAATATGGACGATCAACCGGCAGCGACCTGCTCCATCTACTCTGGCGGCTTCATACAGATCTTGCGGAATGTTCTGTAAACCTGCCAGATACAGCATCATATAATACCCGAGTCCCTTCCACAGCGTGATAAACATAAGAACATACAAAGCTAAATTACTGTCCGATAACCAGTGTATATCTTTGCTGATTAAACCAACCTTAATCAACAGATAGTTGACAACGCTGTTATTACCCAGCAGCCAGCTCCAAATTAAAGCTACTGCAACCATGGAAGTGACGACAGGGATGTAATAGGTCGTACGAAATATTTTAATTGCTGGAATACGGCTGTTCACCAGAACGGCCATTAAAATGGATAAAACCTGAAGAAAGGGAACAATGAGCACATACACCAATGAATTCCAGATCGAAATGAGAAAATTGCGATCCTTGAACGCTGCTTCGAAATTAGCCAGACCGACATAATGGGTATCCGAAATGACCGAGTAGTCTGTCAACGCTAGCGGAATGCTGTAAATTATAGGCCAAAATACAAAGACGGCAAGCAACAGCAGTCCCGGCGTCATAAAGGCCCAGGCTGTAAAAGACTCAGACCTCAACCATTTGATCATGCTGTATCACCACCCGAGTTTGATAATGAACAGGGGAGTCCTCTCACAACTCCCCTGCTGAATCTATTGCTTTAAAATGTCGTTTACTTCTTTCTCCAAAGCGGCAAGCGTCCGCTTCGTGTCCGTTCCATTCAATATTATATTTTGAAAAGCACGTGTAACAGCGCTGTTCACGTCTTTGGCATTAGGCACACCAACCATATAGTCTGTCGCCTTATCCAGGCTTTGCGCAGATACGACCTTGGCTTGTGCCTCCAACGATTTATCCGACTGAGTGAAATACGGGTCTTTAATGGACTCCTTCGTGGAAGGCAACGTATTAGCCACTTTGGAAAAAGCCGTCTGGCTGTCTGCATTCGTCAAGAAAACGGCAAACTTCACCGCTTCATTCACATGTGCAGACTTGGTGGGCACGACCAGATTCATGGAGTTGGATAACCGCACATCGGCTTTACCCGTAGGTACGGGAACAGCGATCGTGTTCTTATATACGTCCGGCGCCGCCGTTTTGATAAAATTGATGAACGTTGGGCCTGCCAGCTCAAAAGCAACCTGCTCGCCGGCATAATATTTGACCTGCTGTGCGAAATCAGCGTCCTCTTTGAGGATGACGCCATCTTCCATCTGTTTTTTCAGATTATCAATCATAACAACTGCTGCTGGCGTTTTGAACGCGGCTGCTGTTTTATCCTTGTTCAAGATAGGAATACCATCGATAGCAAAAAGCTTGGATACAAGCTGCTGTGCATATCCGGCTTTACCGAGCTTTCTATTAATCTGACGGCCCCATTCCGACAATTCCTCCCGTGTTTTCGGTGGATGGGCAGGGTCCAGTCCGGCAGCCTTTACCAGCTTCGTATTCATATAAAGCACTTCCGTGCCCGTATACCAAGGCAACGCGTAAGCCTTTCCGTTAATGACTGTCGAATTATAGATACCTTCGAAATAAGCAGCCTTTTCCTCCGGGGACAGATACTCATTCATATCCACAACAGCCCCCTTGGAACCCATTTGACTGGCGAATTCCGTATTGAGATTGACCACATCCGGACTACTGCCGCTTGCGATACTCGTCAACAACTTGTTGGTCACCGCATCGTAAGGGTAGTCCTTCCAATCAATTTTGACATTAGGGTTCTTCTGCTCATAATCGGCAATCACCCGGTTGAAATACGGAGTAAATGTGGGCTGTAATGCAATCGTCCAAAATTGCAGTGTGACTTTCCCACCGTTTACGTTCTCCGGTTTTGAGCTTCCGCCACCGCAGCTGCTCAGCAGTACTACCAGCGCGATCAGAGATACAAGCAACCTCAACCTGCCTTTTGCTTTCTTTGTCACATGGTGACCCCCTTATTCTTAGTTGATTAAGGTAAATTATAACAGAAATACCGGTAGAGAAGGAACGTTTTTTCAATAAAATAAATTAAGAAGGAATAATTTTTCTTTTATTGGACATGAGTTGCACTGAAAAGTTACTTACTTGCGCCACTGCGCAGCCGGATGTTGCTTATATAAGCATAAAAAGACGCCTCTTTTACAGAGACGTCTTCTTTCCCCATTGAATCTATAACAGTAGAATCAAGATTTAATGCTTAATAATACGGGGCCATAAATACGTACACCAGCACTCCGGTCAAGCTGACATACAGCCAAATCGGCATGGTCCAACGAGCAATTTTACGGTGCTTGGCCACCTGCATGGTCCATCCCCAAACAACGGTGAACAGCGCGAGTGGTACGATAATCGCAGCCAGAATACTATGAGAGATTAGCAGCGTAAAGTAGATCGGCCGAAGAATGCCCACCCCGCCATATTTTGCAGTTTCCGGTGAAATATAATGGAAGGTCAGATAGGAGAATAAAAATAAAACCGTACTGGCAAAAGCCAACAGAACAAAAGCCTTATGCACCTTGACATTCTTTTTGAAGATAGCAATCAGCGCAGCTACCAGAAATATAAAGGTGAAGCTGTTAAAAATCGCATTCAGCCTCGGAAAAATAGTAATGTCGAAACTTACACTGCCCTGATATCCGATCGGCGAAAAGAATAGCAGCAAAATAATCACATTAGCTATAATGGAAACGGTGATAATCAAAGTTGTAAAATTACGATTGCTCGTTGGAACATACTGCTTGTCCTCTCTCGCTTTACTCATAATAAGCGTCTCCTTCGTATAAATTCAGGTTTTCATTTTTTCTGTCTTTTTTCTGTCATGTTCATAGCCTTAATATATTATATAGAACTCATGGACAGCATGTGAAGTGACAACAGTATGAACAATTTCACAGCTATATATCCGAAAATGTGCTTCACACTTTATCCACGCCAAAAAACACCGGAAGGTCTGATTACCTGTGATTACCGATCCGGTGTTGTGCAAATGATATATCCAAGACACAAAACACCCCATTATTGCTGCCAAACGTCACTATATTCCTGATGACGCTTGAACAAGGCCAACGCGTATGAGCAAGCCGGGACTACTTTTTTATGCTGATCCCGGGCCATATCAACCACTTTATCAATCAGCTCCTTGCCGATTTTTTGCCCTCGCAACTGTTCCGATACAAATGTATGGTCAATAACCAAAGCGTGATCATCTAAGGATTTATAGCCGACTTCTGCAACCACCTGTCCATCATCTACCATGACTACCGCATGATCCTCTTCGCAAATTTGTCTCATAAGCATTCCCCTTTCTGCCTGAAAAAATCCTGTGCTGGATATCCTTATCATTCCCCGATTGGCAGACCAATGAAACATCCTGTACATAAAAAAAGACCTGTCGTCGAAACTACGGGTGTTGGAAAAAGGCAAGAGGAGGTATTGTATTTGTGTACAGAAATAAAGCCGATCATCCCGTTTGAACCGATGCAAAGTAAAAAAATCCCTGCGGATAACGAGCGTTGGCGTTACGAAATAAAATGGGACGGCACGAGAATTTTGACGTATCACGACCAAAGCAGCACGCGTCTGTTCAACCGCAAGCGACATGAACGAACACTTTTGTACCCGGAACTTGCACTCTTTCCCTCTTACTGCCGGGCGGATTCAGCTATACTGGATGGAGAAATGATCGCACTCGGCGCCGATGGCAAACCATCATTTCATGAAATCATGCGGCGTGATCTGATTCGCCGAGCAGATCGAATTCAAGCGGCCCGTGAGGCTGTGCCCGCCACCTATATGCTGTTTGATATCATCTATCTGAACGGGGAGTGGGTTCATCGCAGGCCGTTGCAGGAAAGGCTGGAACTGCTGCAGCAGGTTATCATCCCGAATGAACGGATTCAGCTGGCTCCTGCTCATCCTGATGGACAAGCTCTATTCCAGGTCATGTGCACTCAAGGCATGGAAGGCATTGTGTGTAAAAGACTGGATAGCCCGTACACTTTGGGCGGGAAGGACGAACGATGGATCAAGATCAAAAATTATGGTGATGTCATCGCCGTTATCGGAGGTTATACTTTAAACGGAGGCATTATCAATGCTGTGCTGCTGGGTCAGTATGACAAGCGAGGGGAGCTGCGCTACATCGGACATGCAGGTACAGGCAAGCTGACTCGAGAAGATTGGCGGCAGCTTACCGTGCGCCTCATGCCGCATACGATTTCCAAGCGCCCTTTTGTCAATAAGCCGGATCGTCAGCAAGATGCCATTTGGGTACAGCCCATGTACACTGCCAAAATTCAATATAGCGAGTGGCGATGGCAAGAAGGACGTACCCTGCGCCAGCCCTCCATACAAGCCTTTGTTGATCAAGACATTAGGCAGTGCATCGGACCCTGGATGTGACACTTTGCGAGGTGATTTCAAAAAAAATACGGAATAATGCGGAATAAAGTTTATTCAAATCATTGCAACCAGTGGTTAATTAAATTACAGTTAACTAATTAACTGCATCGAGGTGAATCGCATGTTTTTTTTCTTGGACTCCGAAATTCGTCAACTGGCCTATAATCTATTTCCAGATGGCAATAAACCGATTGGTGTATTAGTGGATTTATTTTCCATAACATACGAAATACGCAAGAGCATGGAGAAACGCTCGCGTGAATTTGGTCTTTCCTACGGACAATATATCGCATTGTGTGTACTCTCCGCGCAAAGGGATGAAATGTCCTCTCCTTCCAGTTTGGCTGAAAAGATGGGTGTAAGCCGGGCCGCAATCAGTTCTATGGTCATTTCCCTTGAACAGGAAGGATACATTAACAAGTACGACGACCCCAATGACAAACGAGGCGTGTTTGTTTCCCTGAACGATAAAGGGAGAGGCAAGATTAAACAAATGGACCCTTTTTTCATAGGACTGGCCTCACGTCTGATGTCGGACTTTAGTGAAACGGAAATTAACCAGTTTCAAACCTATCTATCACACGTACGCTCTGCATTTGAAGATGCCAAGATCTCCGGGCTAACAGATCCCATAAATAGAAGAGACAAATGATTGGAGGACTGAAAAATAAAGCCTCCCGCCTTCACCGCTTTGGCGCAGTGGGGTTCAAGAGGCTTATTCTCATATGGCAGCTAAAACGTGCAGTGATCCGTAACCGCCGCACCCAGCTTGCGATTTTAGTCTATCCAATTACAGACTGTTAAAAGCGTCTGTCAATACAGGGACGATTTGCGATTTGCGGGATACGACGCCCTTCAGAACGGCTTTGTTGTCGTCCAGCTTCACGTTATAGGCTTTTTCGACCGCCTGTGCCTGGCTTCCAAGCGCAATGCCAACAGAATCACTGTTCACAATATCGGTGACCACGAACAGGAACAGATCCAGGTTTTTGGCTTCAATGGTTTGGGACAGCGCAGTTTCCAGTTCAGCTTGACGAGATAACACATCGTTCACGTCCACCGCGTTCACTTGCGCGATTTCTACCTTGCGTCCGTTCATCTGGAATTCCTTTGCATCCAGACTTACCAGCTGCTCAATGGTGTGAGCACTCAAATCAGCACCCGCTTTAAGCATGTCAAAACCATAACGGTCTGCATCCACACCAGCAATTTCAGCCAATTCACGAGCAGCAGTTACGTCTTGATCGGTGCAGGTAGGAGATTTGAACAGCAGGGAATCCGAAATGATCGCCGACAACATCAAGCCTGCGATTTCCTTCGGAATGGCAACACCGTTTTCTTTGTAAAGCTTATTCAAAATAGTAGCTGTACAACCTACAGGTTCTGCCCGGAAGTACAACGGCTGGCTGGTTTCAAAGTTAGCGATCCGGTGATGGTCGATCACCTCAGTTACCGTTACTTTGTCAATATCAGTCGCGCTTTGCTGGCGTTCATTATGATCGACCAGAATGACGCTGTCGGTTTCCTCAGCTACCAGCTCAACCAGTCGCGGTGCGCTCACTTTAAAATAATCCAGTGCATACTGCGTTTCCCCATTAACCTCACCGAGACGAATCGGTTCTACGTCCGCACCCAGTTTGGTTTTCAGATGTGCATAAGCAATAGCTGAGCAGATCGTATCCGTATCCGGATTTTTATGCCCGAAAATCAACGTTTTTGCCAACATAATCGACTCCTTTTCATTAAGCATTTTACATGATTGTGAAATCTCAACAATTCCAATGCAGATTATATCATTAAATCTCGTATTCTCCCATTCCCTTTCGAGTGATTACAAAAATAATCTAGTAAACTCATAACATACCATGAAATACATCTATGAATGCCCCTCTTGCTTTTTCTTAAAATACAAAAAACATATAGTAATATATTCCATTCGTATGGTAAGATATTCCTCAAAACTGGCAAGTTCGTCATCAGTGGTCAATTCTATTATTCCAGATACCAAGAGGGGGCGTGGGAACAGCGGCAGTGACTCCAAATCCTAGTTTGTAAACCTATTATATTTTGATTGAAAAGAGGAAAAACTTTGAAAAAGCCAAACATTATACAAAAAATATCTGGCGTATCACTCGCTCTTGCTCTGACGGTAAGCTTGTCTCTGCCGTCCGTCAGTTCTGCTGCTACTGTAGACCTGCAAGCCGGTTCGTTTTTGAAGGCGCAGGAAGCACTGACTGTTGAGGCGACTCCGGCCTTCATTTCGCCAGAGCTGAACACCGACTCTGCCCGCCAGGTCAGGGTTATCGTGCAGTTGGATGGCAACCCCATAGCTGTGGACAAATTTGCCGCACGGTCAGTCGCCCGCACCTTCACTGCCCAATCTGAGCAAAATGCGGAATCGGCTATTGCTACAGAGCAAACAGCATTCGTGGACCAAGCCGCAAAACACGGTATTTCTCTTCAGGTGAATTACCAATACAACACGGTGCTTAATGGCTTGGAGGTCACGCTCCCAGCCAATAAAATTCCTGAACTGGCTAAACTGCCAGGCGTGAAATCCATTCACGAAAACAAAACGTATTATTCTATCCCCGTACAAGACCCACCAACACTTACAGCCAGTGAAGCAACCTATGACAACGCGCCATTGGATCAAATTGGTGTTCCCGAAGCCTGGGCAAAAGGATTAACAGGTGAAGGAATCAACATCGGGGTTATCGATACCGGTATCGATTATGAGCATCCGGATTTGAAAGCAGCTTACAAGGGGGGATATGACTCTTTTGAGCAGGATAACGATCCTTACGAGGAACCGTTACTTGATAAAAAGGACGACCCGTATGGCACAGGTTTTAGCGGAACAACACACGGTACTCACGTCTCCGGTACGATCGCTGGTCAAGCAGCGAATAAATCCTCGGAAATTGTGCAAAAAGGTATTGCCTATAAATCGAACTTATACGTTTATAAAGTGCTTGGGCGAAACGCCAAAACAGGTCGTTCCTCCGGTTCCTCTGCACAGGTAATTGACGGTATTGAACATGCTGTCAAAGACGGCATGAACGTCATTAACCTGTCACTCGGCTCTGATTCCGAAAAGGACCCGAACTCCCCGGACTCCATTGCTATCAATAATGCCGTGCTTTCCGGGGTAGTTGCGGTCGTTGCGAACGGTAATGCTGCGCAAGACCAGAACTATTACTATTCAATGGGTTCCCCTGCGACAGCCCAGCTGGCCATCTCCGTCGGTGCCGCTACTTCTCCGAGCCATAGCTACTCTAACAGAGCATCGGTTAGTATTGCCACCTATGGAGATCATGGAGAGCGGATGAGCGTTGCATCAGATACCTATTACAATCTGAACACGATGAGTTGGCAAACGTTCCATGAGGATTTTGCTTCCATTTTAGGAACAGAACCATTGGAGTTAGTGTATGCCAATTTGGGGTTTCCGGACGATTTCACTTCTAAAGATGTAAAAGGTAAAGTTGTAATCGTTTCACGTGGCGTCCTGGGCTATGTTGACAAAATCAGGATTGCACAACTAAATGGTGCGAAGGCTATTATTATTTTTAATGGTCAAGCTAAATCTGATGACATCACGCAAGCCAATCTGAGCAATGGCATACCAGGTTATGACGGTTACATTAATTCAAATCAAGGTGACGGCGTGGATCATATTCCTGCCTTTGACATGGTAGGAAAAGAAGGCCGCGCGCTGGCAAGACAAATCATTGAGCGTCAAAACAGCAAACAAAAATTCTTTATTACCTTTGGTGCCGATTATCTTCGCACCGACAACCCCGGCAATACAATGGCCGGTTTTAGCTCCCGCGGACCAAACGGAGATGAGCTGCTGAGCATCAAGCCGGATGTGAGCGCACCGGGAGTTAACATTATGTCAACTTACCCTGCCTTCGCCAAGTTCCATCCAGATGCTTCTTACGAGCATGCTTACAAACGCAGCAGCGGAACCAGTATGGCCTCTCCACATGTGGCTGGACTTGCTGTGCTGTTGAAGCAGCAGCATCCAAGCTGGACACCGTTCGATATCCGTGCTGCTCTCGCAAACACTTCGGTTGCACTCTTTGATGAGAATAAAATCCGATATGATGTGTATTCCCAAGGTGCAGGCCTTGTAAACATCGCGAATGCAATTCAGACGCCAGCCCTGCTGGAAACTGTTGAAAAGATTACGATTCTTGACAAAAACTTTAATCGGCAGGAAGTTGTGAATTACAATCCTTCCGCCAGCTTCGGGGTGATGGAACCAGGTAGTGATGCGAAGCAAATTCAGCTGCAGCTCAAAAATTTGTCCGCTAACCCTGTACAGTATGAAGCCAGCTACGTTTTGCATAATAATGTAACCTCTGATCCTACCAAGCCAATCGCCACACCTGACGTAAGCAACATTGCCGTGCAGCTGCAAGGTGTCGGCGCGAATGGCGCAATCTCGGCAGAACCGGGCAAATCACAACCGTTCTTCCTGTCTGTGCAGCCAAATTCGAGTGCAGCCACAGGTGTATATGAAGGGGAAGTTGTTCTGAAAAGCGCCGGACTGCCAACACTGCATCTGCCGTTTGTCGTTCATGTCGGCAAAGAAAATCCGGCCACAGGCTTCGGCTTGCAGGAACTGAGTCTCACCAACCCGGTTATTTATCCAAATCAAACGGGTGCCAAACGCTCAACAGACCTGACTCTCCGCCTGACCACGGATAAAACCAACCAGATTGGGCTTTATGTATACGGTCTGGATGATAAGCTCATTGGCCAGATCGATGGGATTACAACTTCCGAGGAACAGGGCAGCAATGCCCGCCTCAAACAAGGCGCATACTCCTTTAAGGGTATTGACGGAAGTTACGTTCCATTAGATGACAATGGAATGCCTGTTCTGGATGCAAACGGCCAACTCGTAATTCAGCATTTGAAAAACGGCATATATAAGCTGGAAGTCGAGGCTCCGGAACTGAATGCAAAAGGGGAAGTTGAAAGCAATACAAACGGCCCTAAATTTTTCGTCGCTATGATATCTATCCGAGTGGATAATACATCTTCCGGCAGTAGCAGCGGGGGAGGTGGTGGCGGTAGCGGCAGAAGCAATACAACACCTTCTGCTGCTGCATCCAATTCATCCACTCCTGTCGCTACATCTGCTGCATCCAATACATCTGCTCCTTCACTTCAAACTGTAGTGAAGCAAGGACAGACTATAAAAGCTGTGACTACAGCCATTGCGGTAAACAATAATGTACAGTCATTGACCGTAACCGATGCTGACCTGCAGGCTGCTGTAACCGCAGCGGGCTCCAGCCCAACTGCGATCGTGTTGTCGGCTGCCAGTCAGGCAGGGCAAACAACCAAAGCAGCGCTCACTACCGCACAGTTGGCAACGCTGGGCAAGGCTCCGGCAGGAAGCAGCCTAATTGTGAGCAATACGGGTTCCTCCTTGGCTTTGCCAATAACTGCTCTGAAAAATGCTCCTGCGGGTGCAAACCTTGAGATGGTTATCAGCAGCCAGGCACAGGAAAGCAGCATTTTTACAGGCAAGCTGAAAGGCTCGACTGTCATTGGTACACCTGTAGAGTTTGAAGCTAACATCATCACTGGAGGCAAAAGCCAACCCCTTCAGGTGGCTCCGGGACAGTTCATTAGCCGTTCCTTTACCATCCCTGGACAAATTGAGCCAAATACAGCCGGTGTGCTTTATATCGCAGACGGAAACGTCTACCCGGTTCCATCCATCTTCACCAAGCAGGCAGATGGGTCGACCGTTGTCAAGGTGAGCCGTCCGGGCTTCTCGACATATGCGGCTGCAACGCGTCCCGTTAGCTTTGAAGACATTTCATCGTCATATGCGCAATCCGAAATTCAATCATTAGCGAACAAATTGCTGATTAACGGTACAACTGACACGACCTTCTCACCGAAGAAGAACGTGACACGTGCGGAATTTGCAGCCCTGATTACCCGGGCCATTGGCCTGACATCAGGCACTGCTGCCCCATTCAGTGACATCCCTGCAGGCAGCTGGTATTCCGGCGATGTGGCAGCCGCGTATGAAGCCGGATTGATTACAGGCCGCAACAGCGGCAAATTTGATCCAAACGCTAATATCAGCCGTCAGGAAATTGCTGTCATATTGGGTAAAGCGGTGGACCTGCTTCAAATCAAAACAGCTGTCGATGGTCCTGCACGCACGCCTTATCATGATGCTTCATCCTTTGCAGGCTATGCCAAGGACAGCATCGAAAAGGCGAGTGCCGCAGGTATTATCAGCGGAGAAGCGATTCAAGGCTCCTCCTATTTCAAGCCCAATGCACCTGCAACACGTGAGGCATCCGCCAATGTGCTGCATCTGTTTCTACAAAAAGCTGCACTGATTAACTAACAACTCCGAAGCCTCCCGAGCCGTGTAACGAGTCAAGCTGCAGTTCGGGAGGCTTTTTTTAGGTTACGCCATCATGTGTAATACTATACCTTACCTGCCAATGGCAGCGTTACTTTGAATACACTGCCGACTCCCGGTGTACTTTCGGCCGCAATGTTCCCCCCGTGCGCTTTCACGATAGACTCTGTAATAGCCAAACCGAGACCTGCTCCGCCCGAGCTGCGCGTACGTGATTCATCTCCGCGATAAAATCGCTCAAATATCCGCTCCAACTGCTCTTGACTCATGCCTGGACCGTTATCGCATATCTGGATATCTGCCATTTTCTTGCTAGCAGACAAATTCATATGGATCACGCCTTTTTCCGCATTCGTATGCTGAACAGCATTATGGAACAGGTTGAGCACCACCTGCTTGATTTTATCCCCTTCAGCCAGCACCCGCACACCTGCTGTCATATCGAAAACCACCTTGCGCGTGCCTGCTAACATCAGCAGCTGCGGTTTCATTTCCAGCAGCAGCTCATCCAGCGATATATCATCCAGTTTCAGCTCCGGTGTTCTGTCCAGTTTCGCCAGTAACAGCAAGTCGGAAACCAGCTTATTCATTCGCTTGGATTCACCATACATACTCTCTAGTGCAGATTGAAGCTGATTCGGATTGGATGCCGCTCCGCGCAGCAGCACTTCCAAAAACCCGTGAATTGACGTGAGCGGTGTGCGCAGTTCATGGGAAGCATCTGCTATAAATCGTCTCATCTGCATCTGCAATTCCCGTTCAGCAGCAAACGAATGCTCCAGTCGTTCCAGCATTCCATTAAATGAAATCGCCAAACGATCCACCTCATACTGCCCCTGATCTGCATCGAAGCGCTCGTCCAGATTGCCGGCATCAATACGTTTGACCGCCTCGACCATTCTCGAAAGGGGTACCAGCGTGCGACGCAGTACTGGAAGCATGAGCGCCAGACCAATCGCAAGTGCGATCAGTGACAGCAAAATAAAGGTGCGAAGCTGATTTATTAGCTGCTCCTGCATGGAAGTCGTGGATACGCCCATCTGAAGCATACCTGACGAGCGGTCGGGCGGACCCAGCGAACGGAATACAACCAGCTGCTCATTCCGTTGAGCATCCGTAATCAATTGATAGCCATGAAGCATGCGCTTGTTCTGCTGCATCGCTCGGTACTGCTGAGTGGTGAGACGCGGTGGGTTAAGTCCGTTTTCACTGGACAAGCTTCGAAAGGTTCCGTCCGTATCTATAAATGCAAGCGACACATCCGACCAAAACAGAAACGGCCCCGGCCGACTGTCCCTCCGATTGATTCCTCCCCAGGGAGCAGCCCCCCCGTTCGGATCTTTCCAGTCCCTGAGCAATAAATCAGCAGGAATTGAATTTAACTGTGTTTTCATAGCGTCCGCCCGGCTCCGGTACAGAAAATCCTTCATCAGAAAATATTGCAGAAAACCGATCAATACGAGCAACAAAGCCAAAATGAGCAACGTTCTGGCTAAAAGCTCCGAGCGAAGTGAACGGAGGGCATATTTTCTGCGATTTGGCCTCCCTGTCTTCATAGCAGGTCCAACCGGTATCCCACTCCACGCAGCGTTCGAATAACCCGGTGTTCTTTATCTTTAAGCTTTTCTCGCAGGGAACGGATATACACTTCGACAATATTATCCTCGCCCCCAAAATCGTATCCCCATACCCGATCCAGAATACGACTTTTACTCAGGACAATGCCGTGATTCAGCACCAGAAATTTCAATAGCTCATATTCGGTCGGCGACAGTTCCAGCACCTGCCCCTGATAACGAATTTCCTTGCGCCGATCATCCACTTGAAAGGGACCGTGAACCACCTCGCCCAGCAGATCGGGAAACTGATTGCGCAGACGCGCTTCAATGCGTGCCAATAGCTCATTAAAGCTAAAAGGTTTTACCACGTAATCATCCGCACCCAGCTTCAGCCCCTTGACCCGATCGTCTACATCATCCTTGGCTGTCAGCATAATGACCGCGATGTTATCCTCCGTCTCCTTAAGGCTTTGACACACCTCGAAGCCGCTCATTTCCGGCATCATCACATCCAGCACTGCGACATGCGGGCGAAACCCTCTTGCCAGATCAAGCGCTGCGCTCCCATTCTCAGCGGTTTTAACTTCATATCCTTCATTAATCAGTCCAAGCTCCAAAAATTGTAAAATATGAGGCTCATCGTCCGCCAGCATAACTCTAACTCCGTGTATTGGATTCATGATTAATCTTCCCTTTCATAACGCTACGTTTTTTCTCTTCTAAAGGTTGGCCCGTCTTTACCTGTATTTAATATACCTGAATCCTGCCGTAAAAAAAGCACCCCCGCGCAGCTTTCAGCTAACGTTCAGGGAGCGCTCATAACCAATTAAGATACGTTTGGCAAGATAATAGCAAGCCGGTAGTTCACCGGGCCAGAGTCAGAAGCGACTGATCATTCCGCAGTTCTGAAGATAGCGGCTAGAACAACGGAATAAATACAACAATTTTCACAGGGAGTGGAATGTACATGATTAAGAAATGGTTCAAGACCAGGGCCGATATTCCCCTGATCATCATCATGCTGATATCTGCATTTTTGAACGGATACAACATCTGGCAAGACAAATACGCCAACACCTACTACACAACGGCAGTAGCAAGCATGCTGCAAAGCTTTCACAATTTCTTCTTCGCCTCACTTGATTCTGCCGGATCGGTAACGATAGACAAACCGCCTGTCGTGTTCTGGATTCAGACCGCGAGCGCCTATATATTCGGGCTTCACGGCTGGAGCGTTATCCTGCCGCAGGCACTGGCTCAGGTCGGATCAGTATTGCTCATATACCTGCTCGTGAAACCAAGCTTCGGTACGATGGCTGCACGATTGGCCGCCTTCGCTATGGCAACTACACCAATAGCAGTAGCCGTCAGCCGCACGAATAACATCGACGCTATGCTGGTCTTCACACTGCTGCTCGCAACATGGTTGCTGTTCAGAGGAATTGGAAATAGCAGAACAGGGCTGATTATCGCAGCTTTCGCCGTTGTGGGCATCGGATTTAACGAAAAAATGCTGCAAGCCTATATGATCGTTCCCGCTTTGGGATTGTTCTATCTGCTGGCCTCCAAGTTCAACTGGAAGCGCAAAGTGGTCATCCTGGCGGGATCAGCAGCCGTTCTTCTGGTTGTATCGCTCTCTTGGGCAGTCGTGGTCGACTCTACTCCGGCATACCAGCGCCCTTATATGGGGAGCAGCGGTACGAACTCCGTCCTGAATCTGGCCTTTGGCTATAACGGTCTTTCCCGTCTGACAGGAGATCGGGGAACCGGCGGCACTCGTGGCGGGCAGCGCTCGGAGTGGAGGCAGAACTCCTCAGAGAGCAGCAGCAATACCCATTCGAATCAGGCCCAAACAGCTGCTTCATCGAACGATACTCCAACGGCCGGTGACTCTGGTGCCAATAACATGGCAGCAGGAGGATTCGGCGTCGGTGACCAAATGTCGCCGGGCGGTTTTGGCGGCAACGGGCAAGGCCACCCTGACGGCGGGCAGGGTGGACCTGGTGGCGGTCCTGAAGGTCCCGGTGGTCCTGGCGGGCCGGGCAGAAATTCCGGCGGCATGTTCGGCACTGGTGAAAAGGGACCTTTACGCTTGTTCCAATCCGCACTGTCAGGCCAAGCCAGCTGGCTGCTTCCATTCGCTCTGATTGCTTCGATCGGCCTGCTTGCAAGCATTCGGCGTCGCAATATAACCCAAAAGCGCAAAGAGGTCATCTTCTGGCTCGCTTGGCTGCTTCCCGCAGCTGCATTTTTCAGCGTAGCAGGTTTCTTTCATCAATATTACCTGATTATGCTCGCACCACCGATTTCAGCGCTCTTCGGAGCCGGATTCGTAGAATTGTGGCAGCAGTATCGCGAGCGTTCCGGCTGGCTCTCCTGGCTGCTCCCCATTGCGATTTTGACAACTTCGGCATTCGGCTGGTTTATTTTACAAAATTACAACGACACCATTGGTAGCGGCTGGTCCATCGTGGTCTTGATTCTAGGAATCATTGGAACAGCATTGCTGGTAGTAGCACGACTGACATCTGAGAAGTGGACTAAATTCGCGATCATGGCAAGCATGCTCGCCATGTTTATCGGCCCTATGTACTGGGCATTGACACCGATCACCTACGGGGGGAACAGCATGATTCCACAAGCCGGACCAAGTCAATTCGGCGGCGGTGAAATGCCAGGTGGACAAAGATGTTCAAACAGCAGCGATCAACAAGCTAAAGGAACTCAACCGAATGGCACATCTGGCAATGCGGAACAAATCAGCTCTAATGGCAATGCTGCAAGCACCGAATCAAACACAGATACCGAAAGAAGATCTTCATCGCGCTTCAGAGGAATGGGAGGCCCGAACGGCAGCCAAAGCCTGGACCAAAAAACACTAAGCTATTTGCAAAAGCACAACACAGGTGAAACCTATCTTTTCGCGGCAAGCAACTATTCGACAGCTGCTCCTTACATGATTGAAGCCGGACAAAAAGTAATTATTATGAACGGCTTTGTATCTTCCGATCCGGTGTATAACGTAGACAAGATCAAGGCACTGGTGGAAAGCGGCCAAGTGAAATACTTCATGATCTCTGGCGGAGGCGGCGGTGGACCGGACAGCGGCAACTCCGAAGTCACTGCCTGGATCAAAGAGCACGGCAAAGTGATCCCTACCGATGAATGGAAAACATCAACGAGCGAAAACAACAAAACGAATAGTCCTTCGAATGCCCAGGATGGTCAAGGTCGATCTGGCGGAGGCGAGCGTGGCGGAAGCGGCACTTTATATGAAGTCACATTATAAATTAGGGAGGAATTACTCATGAGTAAACAAATTCGTTATTCCATAGTTATACCGATGTACAACGAGGAGGCCGTCATTACAGAAACCTATCGGCGGCTAAAACAGGTCATGGGCTCGATGGGTGAGCCCTACGAGCTGATCTTCGTAAATGATGGAAGCTCCGACCGTAGCGTCCAGCTCATCAAGGAATTCAGTCTCAGAGATGATACGATTGTCTTGATTGATTTTTCCCGTAATTTCGGTCACCAGCTGGCCATTACCGCCGGGATGGATTATGCGGTGGGAGAGGCGGTCGTCGTCATTGATGCCGACCTCCAGGACCCGCCGGAGCTGATTGTTGAGATGGCTAGCAAATGGAAGGAAGGCTATGAAGTGGTTTATGCCAAACGGCTTAAACGCAATGGCGAAACTCTCTTCAAAAAATGGTCGGCTAGCCTCTTCTACCGTGTGCTCAAAGCCTCAACGGATATCAATATCCCGGTGGACACCGGAGACTTCCGCCTGATGGACCGCAAGGTTGTCGATGAACTAAAGCGGCTGCCGGAAAATAACCGGTTTGTCCGCGGGCTGGTTAGCTGGATCGGGTTCAAGCAAACTGCGGTCGAATATGAGCGCGATGAGCGGCTCGCAGGCGAAACCAAGTACCCGCTGAAACGCATGATCAAGCTCAGCCTGGACGGGATCACCTCCTTTTCCATCAAGCCTCTCAAGCTCGCGGGGTACATCGGAGCACTGCTGTCCCTGTCTGGCTTTCTGTACCTGATGTACGTGCTATTCCTCAATTTTTTTACCGATTCCTACGTGATGAAGGGCTGGTCGTCCATGATTAGCATCAGCCTGATTTTTAACGGAGTGATCCTGATTATTCTCGGTATTATGGGTGAATATATTGGACGTATTTATGATGAGATCAAAGCTCGCCCACTCTACATTGTCCGCGAGCATCTGGGTGGACAATACGAAAACGGACCGACACATGCCATGAAGGTTCCTGAACAGCGTGACTCCCTGTACATGCAGGGAACCCGTGAAAGCCTGATTTCCGCCGGACGCACAACACGCGGCAACAGCGCGGTCTATACTGGTCCCCGATCCGGTCATGGAGCATAATCCATGAAAAACCGCATAGCCCCGTTGCTTCCTATGATCCGTTTTGGCATGGCAGGACTGGTCAATACGGGCGTAGATTATATCGTATTTATGCTGCTGGCCTGGGCCGGAGTTCCAACTGCTTCACACTGGAACTGAGCTGCCCCTTGCCTTATGCAAGCTGATCGCTACCGCAGCCGGAATGATCATTAATTATATCGGGAGTCGATACTGGGTATTTGGTTCTCTATCTCGAAGGAAAGTGAATCGCTATGAGAAAAATTACAAAATCCGTTATTCCAGTCGCTAGACTATGAACCATTTTGTTCCTGCCACAAAAGCTTTACCCAAAGAGATGCTGCCCATCGTAGACAAACCGGCTATATGAATTCCTCCACTCCTGCCATTCGTCAAATGATGAATGTTTACGAGGCGACCGCCAAGCAAGTAGTTGGCGTGCGCACAGTGGAAGAACAGGATGTGAGCAAATACGGCATTATTGAGTCCTCCCGCCAGAATGGCCTGATTCACGAAGTCGGCGGACTTGTCGAAAAGCCTTCCCCGGCAGATGCCCCATCACGGCAGGCCGTCATCGGCCGGTATGTATTGGAGCCTTCCATTTTCTCCATATTGGGAAATATGTCCACCGGGGCGGGTGGCGAATATCAGCTGACAGACGCTCTGCATCAGGTAGCATTGCAGAACCAGTTGCTCGCTCTGGAACTGGAAGGTACTCGTTATAATATTGACGATAAAGCCGGATATCTGGAAGCCGTACTCCACATGGGCATGCAGCATGAAGATTTGCGCCCTATGCTGGACTCCATGATACGCGAGGCGCTTGCTCCACGATAATACATGAACCCCCCCTTCGAAATCCGATGGTTGCTGTACAATCACAACAGTAGATAGATAAACATATAAAACAGTACAATGTAAGAGTACAGCAGCATTGGAATTTGCTCGGCCACCCGGTCGAAGCCAAGGAGGAAAAAGCTCTTATGATACCTAAAGGAAATCTGCAAAGCAACGTTGACCGTTTTAGCGGTTTTGCCGACAACTACGATCAGTTTCGCCCGGAAGCACCGTCACTCGTCGTGGAAATCATTAGCCGCTACCTGGAACGAAATGTAGATCTTGTAGCCGATATTGGCTGCGGTACAGGGCTTTCGACTTTCATCTGGAAAGATGCAGCTCGGCGGATCGTCGGCATCGAGCCTAACCCGGACATGAGAGAAAAGGCTGAGCACAAGCTGAAAGCAGCAGGAACGACCACGGCAGGAGCCATCTCCTTCCAAAGCGGGTTCTCCAACAGCCTGCCTTTTGAGGATGGAACTGTAGATGTCATCACCTGCTCTCAATCCTTTCACTGGATGGAACCCGAGAGCACGCTTCTTGAAGCAGGCAGAGTCTTGGCTCAGGGCGGCGTGTTCGCAGCCTTTGACTGTGACTGGCCTCCGGTGCTGCAATGGCAGATAGAGCAGACTTATACTGAGCTAATTGCCAAAGCGGATACCATTTTAGAGCAGGTAACCCCTGTAGAGCAACAAGCCCACAAATGGAGCAAAGATCAGCATTTGGCTAATCTGCAGCGCAGCGGACAATTTCGCTACACCCGGGAAATTGTCTTTCACAACCATGAACAGTGTGACGCCGCCGGCTATATAGGGCTTGCTCTAAGCCAAGGCGGCATCCAGAGTGTCTTCAAGCTCGGCAATCGAACACTGGATGACGATGTGGCCCGCTTTGTGAAACAGGTAGAGGATCACTTTCAGGGCAAAACGCGGGATACCCTGTTCAGCTACCGTATGCGGCTTGGCATCAAGTAGGAAAAGATCAGGTTCACTGTCAAAAAAAGACTCTCCTTTTGCCTCGTAAATACGGGAGCGTGCTGGATAGTCTTTTCACTTCAGTTCAGTTTGCTTACGACCAAGACGGATCAGGACGAACGGGCAGATAAAATGTGCACCAGCCGATCAGGATCGTCTGTTATCATGCCGCTCATCCCGGCCTCCAGCAAACGCTTCATTTCCTCCGGCTCATTCACAAGTCCACGGTTGGTAGACCACACCTACGTCAAAGCCTCGGATACGGCCTCCGGTGTAACAGTATACTTGCAGGCATGAAGCGCTGTGGCCCCAAATTGGGATGTACTCCGATGGACGCACCATAACCTCAATATACAGCACGCCAGTCCTGATCTCGGGCGCGATTTGCGCACAGAGCGCCAGCGAATCATGATTGAAGCTGGATAGGATCACCCGCTCTTCCAGTCCGAAACGCTTTACACAGCAATGACCTCTTCCTCCATACCAGGGTAGCGATAGATGCTATTTTTTAATTCGAGATTAATCACCGTATCCGAGAATTGTACCAGCTCCAGCAGCGGCACCTGCTGCCTTGGAATTTCTCATCAAACCAGGCGCCCGCATCCAGCTATTCAGTTCCTCCAGTGTAATATCCCTTACATCAAGCGGGGAGCCTGCTGTACACTTCAACGATTCATCGTGAATCAGCACCAGATGCCCATCCTTGGTACGCTGCACATCCGTTTCAATGCCTGTTGCTCACAGCTCCAGAGCGTGGCGGAACGCAGCCATCGTATTTTCAGGACATACCCCCGAGGCTCTGCGATGTGCAAAAATAATTACCTTTTCGGTCACAGTCAAAATCGACTACTGCCGACTCTGCCAGAGGTTTAAAATGGTCAATCATTTCTGTCAATGTACGCTCCTCTTTGCTCCAGCCGCTCTCATAGTCTAACGCCATGTACAAATGGCGCTCCGCCACAAATGGCTCATTTTTAATATAAAAAGCCCGCAATTCTACTCTTGTATGCCATGACAAGAGAGGACGCAAGCTTATTTGAAGCTGGCACGGAGGCCTACCTATTCATTTTGAAGAGAATTAATGAGATTTGGCAAGACGAATGACGTTCCACGATGCCTTACTCAGGTGAGCTTTTACAATTCCATCATCAAGCTTGGCATTGCCGCCATTATGAGGTGCAACCTTTTCTTCTGCTGGGCTGTTCGTCGCTTTCAGATCATCATGCTCCAGCACGGTATGCTCCACAATGCGGTAGCCTTCGAAGCTTCGCACATCTACCGTAAGCTCCAGTGACTCGGACAAGTGACGGTTAACCGCAAAAATGGTCAGCGCGTCTCCCTCTTCATCATATACCACAGCGCTATCCAGATAAGGGATGTCTGTAAAATCCCTGGCATCGTATTTTTCCGAGTCCACTACAGGCATTAACGATATTCCACGGCCATAACGGGATGCATGCAGGTACGGATAGAAAATCGTTTGCTTCCACGCTTTGCCATTATTTTCGGTCATGATTGGAGCAATAACATTGACCAGTTGGGCGAGACAAGCCATTTTTACACGATCTGCGTGACGCAGGAACGTAATCAGCATGCTGCCCACCAACAGCGCATCCTCGAAGTTGTAGATATCTTCAAGCTGCGGCGGTGCCACAGTCCATGGATCGATTTTTTTGTCCGCATCGTTGGAATGGTACCACACATTCCATTCATCAAAGCTGAGCATCATTTTTTTCTTGCTGCGCTTCTTCGCTTTAATATAGTCACAGGTCGAGATGACCGTATGAATAAAATGGTCCATATCCATGGAGCGCGCCAGATAATTGGCCGTATCATTGTCGTGGTTGCCATAATATTGGTGCAGGGAAATATAGTCAGCCACCTCATAGGTATGATCCAGCGTTGTCGCTTCCCATTCCGGGAACGTAGGCATCGTCGAACTGGAGCTGCCACAGGATACAAGCTCAATGTCAGGATCAATCAGCCTCATGGCTTTGGCAGACTCTACAGCCAGACGGCCATACTCTTCCGCTGTCTTATGTCCGATCTGCCAAGGACCGTCCATTTCGTTGCCAAGACACCACGTTTTGATCTTGTGCGGTCGCTCTATCCCGTGACTGCGACGCAGATCACTCCAATAGGAGCCGCCTGGATGGTTGCAATATTCAACTAGATTACGTGCCGCATCAATTCCACGCGTACCCAGATTTATCGCCATCATCACTTCGGAACCAACATCCTTGGCCCATTTGAAAAATTCATTCGTACCTACTTCATTGGGCTCGACCGTTCTCCACGCCAGCTCCAGCTGTCTAGGTCTGGACGCGACAGGACCGACACCATCCTCCCATTTGTAACCGGATACAAAATTACCTCCCGGATAGCGAATAATTGGAACATCAAGCTGTCTTACCAATTCTTTCACATCATTACGGAAACCCCCTTCATCACTGGATGAATGAGAGGGCTCATAAATACCGCCATATACCGCACGTCCGAGATGCTCTACAAAAGAACCATAAATGCGTTTATCGACTTCAGCAATACGAAAAGATTTGTCTACAATCATTTTTGCTTTTACAGCTGCTGCCATCTAAACCATCCTCTCTGAATGCGAAAATAAATTCCGTTGTACCTCCAAGACGAACAAGCCGTTTTATTACGATGTTAATATAACACACCATAATTATAATGGTCAATATTATTATTAAATACTTAATATTTTTATTATCAATAATAATCATTGCTAAGGAATTGGTTACATTTTCATTTTCCACCCAGTCTTTTTCCATAGTACTAAGCGGAGGGTGCTTCTACGAACCATAACGTTCCCTTGAAGCACCCTCCACCTGTACAGCAGTATCAACCTGACAGGAACAGGATAGCCTGGATCAGACTACGATATTGACCTTGGTCCCCGCCATCTTTGCTCCGTCTTTAGACGAATCCAGATAGGTATTAAGTTCTTGCTCAGTCCATACTCTGCCAGTCTCTTCATCTTCGGCCTTCTCATTATTTTGTTCAGACAGAACTGTAGCTTTCGGATTATTCTTCAATTATTTTATCAAAAATAATTACGAAAATTTACTAAGTACTTATTTCATTTTAAGTATTAATTCTAATCTTGATTTAGGAGCATTAAATTTAAATGATGAAGATAAGCAGAATCATAACTTCGAATTGGAGAAATGTGCGAATAATTATGACGGCTATGCTCTTGTGAAAAATGAAGATTCTGATCTATTTGCTACTATGATAGGATTAATGCTAAGGGATAAATTAAACAATAAAGCTGAACCTATACTTTTTTAGATAAAGGAGAATTATATTATGAAAGGTAATACAGTGATCTTAGTTTTATTAGTATTAATTCCATTTATCATTACATATTTCACACCAATTAATAGTTTCAGTCATTAATGATTAGTGCAATTTTGATACTATTCTATTTTATTTGGTTAAAAGCAAGAAAAAAAAGAATTAGAAAAAAAGGATATTCCTACAATACAGGTATTCATGATCTGAAAGGGGAAACGATGCTCGACCTCTTATCTGACAAAAATCAGAGGAACTACTCGCCTATTTCCAACAACACACGGCTTTGCTACAACTGAAGTCGAAAGCTATGTTATGGATTTAGACCTTGAGGGTGGGCTTGGCTGTCAAAATAACGGGTAAACTTCCACAACTCCTTCACACCCCCTGTTTGCAGGGTCGCAATGACCATCTCGATATGATTGGGCTGAATAACAGACGGATATGGCTCTCCCAGTATATTGATCTGCCGTTGGCCTCGGGTAATATCGTCATCAGTCATAAAATATACCGGCTGCTCAGCTATTTCACCTTGGTTCTGTCCTCGGATAACAGGTGTAAGGTCACGTCCCACCAGCGGACGAGCTTCACTAAAGCTGTTTTGCAGGCGGCTGTAGATCGCAGTGCTGTCAACGTTCGCCAGTCCAAGCATGGTAGGCAGAAGATCCACATGGTTGGTTAGCACATGCTCGCTTTGATACTGAGGAAACAGGTGCCTGTTATGGATGACCAACGGCACCTGCACCATCTCTTCATAGGCACAATAAAATTTTTGATGGAGATTGCCGTGAGCGCCTAGCAACTCTCCGTGATCGGATGTAAAAATCACAATGGTATTATCGTAAAAAGAAGAACGGGTCAGCGCTTCAAATATTTTAAACATTTGGCGATCCGCATTTTTTTGCAATTGGTAGTATAGCTTGCGGTAAAAAGGCTGATCCAAAATAGGCTGTACCGCTTTAGGGTAAATATCCCGATAGCTTGCCTGACAGCGTGGCTTGGTACCCAGCCATTCGTTGATTGTCGGAGGAGGAGCGACTGCCGGCATCGGCTCCACCTCGAATCGAAACATAGGTAATTGTGCAGTAATCGCACCGTATAAAACAATGTCATGCGGGTTCACAAATGAAGCTACGACCAACCAAGGCTTGGCATCGTTATCATACTCCTGTTGACGGTCAAGGACCTCGATAAGCTGGGCGGTATCCGCAGCATATACCTCGTCTCTCCCGCTTAAACCAAAACCGGCAGAGGAACCGGAGTTTCGCGGATTTCGCCCGTGCGGCTCCGGACCGATCCATCTGGAAAAGCCGAAGTTATCCAGGCGGTCGGCTTGCTCATATAAATTTTCCCGTTTTCTGTCGGGGACACCCGTCAGCGGATGATAGCTTGGGAGAGCTTTGTGCGTACCCGGAATGATTATATCCTCATCGGATATATGCCATTTTCCTTGATAATAAGTTTGGTATCCGGCTGCGCGAAAATAATCCCCCATAGTAGGCACCGAGTTTCTATCCAACCAGAACATGTCGGAGTCGAATGGCCCCTTGGCCACTCCGTCCGTCTGAGTGACTCCGTGGAGGGACGGATAATGACCGGTAAACAGGGTAGTCCTGCTGGGGCTGCATGCAGCGCTTCCTATATAATGTCTGTGAAACTCCAGTCCATGAGATCTCAAGAGTCCTTGTGTAACCAGGTTTAGTCTGCTCCATTGTTTGATCTCCGGGTCTTCATAAACGACAGGATAACGCTCCTGATCCACAAGGAGTATAAGAAAGTTAGGCCGCTCTAAGGAGCCGGATAACCGCGAACTATCCTTCATATATACACATCCCAGGTTGGTTTTTTACCCTAAGAATATGTTCTATGCCCCTACTTAATCCCTGAAATTGTATAGTTCTCGAAAAACTGCAGCGAGCTGTTCCGTGTGAACGCATTGTCTTGGTGGTACACCCACAATATGCTCGTTCAATTCCATGCCTCATGGTCTAAGCAATATGGCGGTGCAATATGATGAAGTCCGTTCCATTCTGCTGACTATATTCAGCCACCAGTACGAGGATAGCGGAAGCTGGCCGCAATGGTTCATGTTCGACGACTATACGCACATGCAGCAGGAAGAAAGCCATGGCGATATTATCGTCTGGCCGCTCAAGGTACTTGGCGATTATTTGACCGCAACCCTGGATTACAGTATTCTGGGAGAAAATGTACCCTACACCCATTGGCATTCTTTCGATTTTACCAAGGAGACCGCAACCCTTATGGAGCATACCAGGAAGGAAATCGAATATATTCGGGCGAATTTCCTCCATGACACGTATCTGTCGGCCTACGGCGACGGCGATTGGGACGATACGCTTCAGCCGGCTAACGCTCAGCTGAAGCAATATATGGCAAGCAGCTGGACTGTCGTACTCACCTATCAGGCGGTCTGCAACTTTGCTGCTGCCTTGGAGCAGGCCCTGGCAGGTATGGTCGGCAAAGCCGACAAGCTTGCCCGGGGCCTGCAGCGGATGGCGGAAAGTATCCACCAAGGACTTTAACCGCTACATGCAGCTCCTCTACCCGGATGGCGTGCGTCTAATGAACCGCCCTGCGCAGTACGACGGCGGAGTCAGCACGCACTTCAAGCGCGCAGAGCATGCGGCCAACTTCGGACGTGAGGTCGGGCTGCAATACGTGCATGCCCATATCCGAAAATACTGAGTAATCTAGCTATATAAACGGACGAAGAGGAGGTGACGATGTGGTCAGTATTAAAGACATTGCCAAACAGGCGGGCGTTTCCATATCGACCGTTTCTTATGCTTTGAACGGCAGCGATAAGGTCACGGAGGAGACTTGTGCACGTATTCTGGCCATTGCCAAAGAGCTTGACTATGTGCCGAATGCCGCGGCACGTAATCTCAAGAAAAGAGAAACCAAAATTATTGGCGTTTTCCTGACTGATTTCCGCGGGGACGTTTATGGAGATTTACTGTATGGCATCAAGGAAATTTTGAATCGTAAAGAATATGATCTCATCGTATGCAGCGGCAAGCAATCTCACCGGATGCTGCCGGAACGCATGATCGACGGGGCCATCGTGCTGGATCAGACGTTTGATAGTGAGGAACTGCTGAGCTACGCCGAGCGGGGACATAAAATTGTCGTATTAGACCGTGAGCTGAATCATCCCCATATTAATCAGGTACTGCTGGATAACAAAGCGGGTGCCGCACTCGCGATAGAGCATCTGCTGGAATTGGGACACCGTAAGCTGTATGTGGTCACCGGACCAGACGGCTCATACGACTCATGGCAGCGGATGCAGGCGGTCAAGCAGACCGTTGAACGCAGCGGCACCGCCGAATTGATCGAGATTCATGGCAATTTCGAGAAATCAGGCGGCGAGCATGCGGCCGAGACCATCTTGCGGCAGCATGTTAGCCCGGATTCGGGACCTATAGCCGTATTTTGTCTCAATGATGAAATGGCCGTAGGCTTTTACAATCGAATGGCTGAGTCGGAACTTATTATCGGTAAGGATATTCATATCGTTGGCTTTGATAATATCGAGCTGGCACAATATATTCAGCCCCGGCTGACGAGCATTAATTATTCCAAGACCAAATGGGGCGCTGTGGCTGCCGAGCAGGTTCTTAAAATCATCGCAGGTGAGGACGTGGAGCATGAACGCTTGTATGTTACGCTTGTCCAAAGAGAATCGGCAGGCACAGTATTTATCCCTTAAGATCAGCAGAAGAGGTAGGTAATCATCGTTACAAGAGCATCATCCTGCCATTTCCCCTTCTCCCGACAAAAAAAGAACTTCCATAGCCCCGGAATGCGGGCGGGAAGTTCTTTGGGTTATACTCTCCGTTAGCCTAACAAATCCTCAATTAAATCCTTCAACGATCCTTATTTTTTAAAACTTCCCGTTCGTATTTTTCCACTCTGCTTGAGGCGGAACGTTCTGACCTACATCCCAATGCTCTGCTACTTTGCCGTTTTCCACACGCCACATATCATAGACAGCAGCTGAGGTTCCCTGTGGGGATTTAATTTCACTCACAACTAGCACGAAGTTTCCTTCTCCAATGACCATATGGACCTGATCATACCCAAAGGAAGCTCCCTGGCTTCCCGCTGCGGAGAATGCTTGCTTCAGCTTGGATACACCGTCACCAAAAAAAGGATTATGCTGGATGTAATGATCGCCGTTATAGTAGCTTTCCAGTGCAGCGCGGTTCTTGCCAACCAGGATATCATCCACAAACTTACGGATTAACGCTTTGTTCGTCTCGGTTTGGTTGCGATCTGTAATTTGTGTTGCTCCATCAATCATTGTACGTCCGCTTGGATTAGCTGGGGCCGAGTCCTGAATATTATCCCAATGCTCAACGATTTTACCATTGTTATCGAAACGGAAAATATCAAAGACAATGCTTGATTTGCCTGCAATTGTCGTTTTATAATGAACAGCTACAAAATTCCCATCCTGAAGCACACGATGGATTTCAACCTTTGTACCAGCCTGCTTCAATTGGCTGATGCCTTGCAGTAAGGCATCTCTGCCGCTGGCAAAGCTCAGATTGTGCTGAATGTACTGATCTTTGCTGATCCAGGTCTCCGCCGCTTTCGTATCTCCGGTTTCAAAGCTTTTCAGGATTTCAACGACCTTCTCCTTATTGGTCACCCCGATTTGCACCGTTTGGCTGGCCGGGTCCCATTTCACTTGCTTGCCCCACGCTTCTTTAATGACATCGACAGGAACATAGGTTACTCCCTGTTTGGTCAAAATGGGAGAGGTGGACAGAGGTACCTTGATCCCGTTGATTTGTGCTTCCGGATTGCCGGACACCAGTACAACCGTCGCCTGGTCATAACGAATAGTCGTACTTTGACGCGCCGTATTGAACGTAATATGCTTGGAATCCAGCGGAATCCCCAGGCTGGAGGCCAGTTGCCTCAAAGGAATCAGAACCTGCTGGTTTTCCACGATAGGAGCAATCTTGTAAGCTTCCTTTTTGCCATCCACCCAGACCTGGATACCCGTAGCAGGTTTCACCTCGGCTGCCAAGGCCGGTACAGCAGAAGACAGCACGAGCAAGCCAGCGAGTGCAGCGGTAACCGTATGTTTTTTCATGAATGTAAGCCCCTCTCATCTTGTAAAATGAAAAATTTTTGTTTATGTAACTATTACAGTTATACTTTACCATAATAAGCAACTTTTTCGCACCTATTTTATTTTTAAACCCTATTTTAATCTTTTGAAACCGCAATTCCCTTCTTTTTTAAATAAAAGACACATGGGATTCAGGGCTTTGAGCATTCAGTCTCCTTTTCGTATCAACGGGAATGTAGCCTTGTGTTTTAACCCGTTTCATCAGAAGTGTAGTACATAGCAAAGCCAACAGCAAGAAAAACATAATAGCGGCACCGTTAGATGGAGAGTAAAGACGCTGTTAGCATGGAAATAAATATGACGTTTTTCCTTCCCCATTTCTCGGATAAAGAGCTGAAAAACAACATACTTACGGCAAGGGACATGGTGGTGCCTGAGAGTGCCAGACTTGCAGTAGCCGGTGAAATATTGAATTCTTTGGTGAATTCAGCGAGTAAAGGCTGTGTGCAGCATAGGATTGCAAACGTGTTAAAACCCGCAGCAAAAAAGGCACATTCGCTTTCCTAAAAGAGAAGTGCCCTGTGACCCCGACATTACATTTGGAGGCGAGGAGGTCGCCACTGTAGCAGGGCTTGCTGGTTCGGGTCTGGGCGTGTCGTTGCTACCTGACTTGAATGGCCTAGATACCAATAAGGTTGCCCAAATCCGTTTGAAGGCACTTGAAAGTCATCGCACCATCGGCTTGGCATGGATGAATGAAAGATACTTGCCCTCTGCAGCCATAAACTTTAAACATTTTATTATCCATAAAATGTACTAAAGAAACTAACTCACAAAAGCGGGTCCCCTCACCAAGCAGCGAATGCTTGAACAGGAAACCCGCTTCTGTACCTCGTTATATCATCTATACCAGCAGCGTTCTCCGAAATTTGATGAAGCTTCCAATCCGCCAGATTGAGATATATACCAGCGCCATCGTAATTGCCAGCATGCTGATTTCACTCGTACCTAAACTGGTGAGATACTGGGTCAGAACGGCGCGAATCAAAATAATGGCGATAATAATGTATTTAAAATATTTGTTCGGCTTGGGATAAATAAGGCCATCACCCCGTCTTTCATATGCCGTATGCAGCAAAATGATATATCCAAACAGTGCTCCCAACAGCCCGGCGACCAGCAGCTCCCAGAAGGCAGGAATCGCATGCGTCTGGCCGGGGATATGCATCAACTGATATACGGATATCATCATAACCGGGAAGACGATAAACAAGGGCAGCAGAATCCGGATGCCGTTTCCTTTAACCGGACCTCCTCGTCTTTTGGTTCTCAGCCAGATCATCAGCCCTACTAGAACCGCTACTAATACATATATGGATATCGTCGTCATGGTGAAATTCCTTTCTAGTATAGATCGTCATTTGTTCTATGTTAAATCGACAGTTTTTTCTCCAGCAAATAAGCGTTCAAGCGAATTAAGACATAGGCAGCAATCCAACTGATCAACACTGCAACCGGGAAGTGCCAGGTAAAAGGAAACCATTGTCCCGTCTGAACATGATTAAACTGCTCATAAATCCGCTGATCACCTGACCAGTAAAAGACACTCCCGCCACCCATCAAAAGGGCCCACAGCATCGGACTAATCGGACGCAAGGTACTGTATCGGGTACTGGCCGTCAGTAAACCAAGCGCAATCACAAACGGAGCGAAGGCGATAATCATCACAAACCAGTTCAATCCAGCTATGATAAAGGACGCTGCATCTGCAAACGTATAAGGCTCTATGGTCGATGAGATGAACAGCGCGAACAAAGAACCCGTCACGAACAGCAACAATATCAAGACCATGGTTTGTAAAATGGCAGCAATCCATTTGGCGCTGATCAGCCACATTCGCGGATAGGGAAGGGTCAGCCACCATCCATAGGTGTCATTTTCCCATTCTCTTCTCAGACTGCCCACCCCCATGAAAATGATCATATACGGCAAGCCCAGGGTAACGTACCATAGCCTTGTCAATTCGAGCTGGTTGTGAAGTGCAAAGTACAAGGAAATAACGAATGCCGCAATGAGAAACAGCAAGAAATACACAAGTCTCCACGATCCAGGCAGTCGATTGCGGCTCTGCTTTCTCCAGCTTCCTTTATTTCGAAATTCATGGCGTATCAAATCTTTGAACAGCCCTGATGAATTCACGCCTTCCACTCCTTTTTGTACAAATTGCGGAACACCTGATTCAGCGAGCCATGCTCTGCACGCAAATCATCCGAATCACCAGACCATATGACCCGTCCGCGGTCCATCATGACCGTGTATTCAAACAAGCCTTCTACTTCCTGAATATCATGCGTGCTAATGAGTATAGACTGCTGCCGACCCTCCAAATAATTAATAATCCCGGCTACAATTGCCTCTCTAGAGAGGACATCAATACCCGTGAACGGTTCATCCAGAATCATGAGCGGAACCTCACGCGCCAGACACAAAATCAGCAGCACACGTGCCTCCTGTCCGCGACTCAGCCCAGTCATTTTAAGTCCTAGCTCGACGTCCATATGATCAGCAAGTTTATGCGCATCCTTCATATTGAAGCCAGGCAAAAAGGACTGCCCCCACTCCAACGTCTGCTGAACCGTATGATTGGGATACCAACGGGCCCGATCAGGAAGATAGGATATGCCGCGGTTGGCTTCCCAGCCGGGCTTTTGCCCCAACACATGAAGCTCGCCCCCGTCCGGCTGAATCAATCCTGTTATCGCCCGAAAGAAGCTTGACTTCCCGCAGCCATTGGGTCCAAGCACTCCTACGATGCGTCCCGCCGGAATGACGACATCCAATTGATCCAGCGCTTTTTTACTGTCATATTGCTTCGTTAGATGACTGGCAACCACAATAGATTCCATCATGCCCTTTCGCCGCCTCCTTTCTCATCATTCCCGCTCTGCTTGCTGCTTATATACTGCTGTACATCCTCCCAGGATAGTCCCAGACTGCTCATCTGCCCGAGGAACTGATCGATATACGTCCTAGCCAGCTGCTCCCGGAAGCTGTTAATCCGCTCACTGGACGATGTGACATAGGTGCCCAGGCCGCGCCGCTTCTCTGTCAGTCCGTCCCGCTCCAACTCCTGATATGCCCGCATCACAGTATTCGGATTCATGCGCAATTCCTGTGCCAGATCACGAACAGACGGCATTTTGCTCCCCATTTCAATCTCCCCTTTGGCGATGGAGCTTCGTACCTGATTCAATACTTGTTCATATAATGGCTGGCTAAAGTCAATTAAAAACCGAAACGAGCCAACCCGTTGCTCTTCCATGGGTGTTTCCCCCTAAATCGGCTGAATCTTTCATGCCTGTAGTGTATTATATCACTTAATACACATAATACAAGTATATTTTAAACTTCTAGTCATATTATCCAAATTTCATTCAGCAAATGCTCAGCTTACGCTAAGTTAGTATTCATGTTGATATCTTATGATGTATTCGTACCAAACAAACCATAACCGAAAGGTGGAAAATGAGATGAAGAACACTAAGAAAGCGATTTTGGCAGGAACGATGGCATTGGCATTTTTAGGAGGTGGAGCACTATACTCAACTGGCGCAGCCCATGCTGCCTCATTTACACCTGAGAAGGCTCCAATTGTAGATAAAATCCAGGCACATAAAGGTAACCATGGCGACGCTAACTGGCATGTCATCAGAGGGGGAAATTTTGCTGAGCACAAAGCTCTTCTGGAAGTATTGAAATTATCCTCTAGCGAGTTGAAGGCACAGTTGAAATCAGGTAAAACACTCGCAGCAATTGCTGAAGCACAAGGCGTGAGCGTGAATTCTGTTATTGATGTGATGGTTTCTGATATAAAAGCAAAACTGTCTGAGGAAAAACAAAACGGCAAGATTACAGACGCCAAATATAACCACCGTGTCTCTAATCTGGAACAAAGGGTAACAGATATAGTGAACGGCGTTAAACCGTCCAAGTCACCGGTAGAATGGGATAAAGCGGATGAATTCAAGGATCATGCTAAAGCGGATGCAGCCAAGCATCATGCTAAAGAAGATGCATTCAAAGATCATGCTAAAGAAGATGCGGCCAAGGATCACGCTAAAGAAGTTGCATTCCAAAGATAAACTGCTTTATTAAGTATCATTTGTTAATTAGACATTGCCACTCCATGTGAATAAATTTCCGTCCGGCTTCCCTGTACGGATCGGGAAAACCATAAGCCTGTCCTCTGCTTTCACAGCAGCAAGGGACAGGCTTATGGTTCGTGTACATCAAACAAGCCTATACAGATCGCCCGCAACTCGTAACTTCATTTGGGGAACTGCTGTTTGCCAACCCTGTCAGTCAGATCAAAGCTGATTCCTTTCGAACGAAGTGGCCACGGTGTATTTTGCGAAGCGCTACCCGGATTTAATTCCACCTTACTGAGCATACTATCTCCAACTTCTCCAAGCCATTATTAAAAAGCTGACCATTCATATGTAAAGGCAACAATAGACGGTGTGTTCTCTATAAAACAAAAAAGACGCCTCAGCGCCGTTAGCGGCCTTGGGGCATCTTTTACAACAAACATATATCCGTTTAGGAATGCTTGGTATGATTAAAGCTCGTATTATTTAATACAGTCAGCTTTTTCTCGCCCTTCACCATGACAGAACCGCAAATGGGGCAGGTCGGCTCGACTGAAAAAGCGAAGTTATCTCGCATCCATCCGTTGCATGTATCACTGGCGCAATTCCAGACAGCTGTAATTTCCTCAGGAATCTCATCCATTGGTTTTTTCCGTGAATTGTACATATAACATCCCTCTTTCTTCATGATTTATAAAGCGATAAGATGTAATCAGTTCAAAAACGGCCTTGCAAACAGATAAAAACAGATGCCCCAAACACTATGTTCGGGGCATCTGAAGTAGACTGTAATGTAAAATTACAGTTTTACAACGTTCTCAGCTTGTGGTCCACGGTTTCCTTCAACTACGTTGAATTCTACGCGTTGGCCTTCGTCCAAAGTTTTGAAACCATCGCCTTGGATTGCGGAGAAGTGTACGAATACATCGCTTCCACCTTCAACTTCGATGAAGCCGAAACCTTTTTCTGCGTTAAACCATTTAACTGTACCTGTTTGCATGGAATTACCTCCAAAATATATTTATATGACCTTTATTTTTTTACAAATAAAAATTCACATATTGCACAAGGTTATTTCAACCTAAACAATAACCCTCTACAATATGTGAAATCACAGGTCATAATTCAATATACTCATATTACCATAAGTGTATTGAAAACGCAAGCACTGGTGAAATTAAAATTATGCAGAGTGCTCTTATTCTCTATGGAGTTTTTAGCCATAATCATGAGACGAAAGTCAACCTTTGAAAATCAAACATCAGCGCCTACCTAAAACATTATATCCTCCATTGTTTCATATTATACCAGTGCACAAAAAATAAAAATGCAACGCATATTCGCAGGAGACGGGCATCTTAAAAAAAATTCCCCTCTCCTGCATGTAATCAGCTCATATTCATATTTCCGAATTACTGCTTAGACAGTTCTTTAATTTCCTCTGCTGTTAGCGCTTTATTATAGATTTGCACCTCATCCAGACTGCCGTTAAAGTACGCATCGGCAGCAAAGCGGCTTTTGCCGAGATAAGCTTCGCTCGTCAGCAGCTCTTTTGGATTAAAGGTAATGCTGTCATTAACAGCTACTTCCTCACCATTTACATACAGCTTCCCGGTATTTCCCTCCAATGTAACCGCCACATGCGTCCACTGGTTTGCAGGCAATGGTGCTTTGGAAAGCAGGCTTTGATCCGTTCCCTCATGAATTGTAAACTGGAGTACACCGCTTCCTTGAGAAGGGGTCAAGAACAAATGGCGGGCCAGGCCATTGCCGAAGTCAAAAATCCGCTGCCAAGCTCCGCCGCCCTTCCAGTTTACCCAAGCGGAAAAGGTAAAATCCTCCGCATCTGTTACCGTAGCCGGCAGCTGCACGTAGCCATCCTTGCCGTCCAGCACAAGGGCGCCGCCAATCTTTCCGTCTTTATCCCATGCCGCACCACCATATATGTTGCCGTCAAAATGGTTATAGGTGCTGTCCACGACCCGTGTCCCTTGATCTTCGCTCCATGAATAGCGCGCAAGCTGTGAACCTTGAGCCTGTGCGGGAACAATGGCTGCAAAGTTTTTCTTCGCTATTGCCTTGTCCTTCTTAATAGTCGCTGTCAATGTGACTGCTACAGGCTGAGAGCCCGCTTTGGGACGGTACACTGCACCTGTCACGGAAATGTTCTCAGGGCGAGAGGACTCCCACGAAATAGTGGTATCCTGTGCGGCCTGAGTAGGCAGCGTCAAATGATATAAAACATTGCTCAAATCACCCAGATTCAGATCCTTCTGCACAGCAGCCACAATTTTGTTGGCCTTCAGCTCAGTCTTTAACGTCCCCCAGATCGCAACACCCTTGGAGGATAGAGCAGTGAAAGCAAGCGTCTTCTTGCCTGTGTCTGGGTCACGGTGGCGCAGGAATACACCTTTGTACTTCGTACCATCCGCTGTAATCTCCAGTTGATTGCCTGTGCAAAGCTTCCATGTACCATTCGCTCCCCCAGACAACCTCCCACCGCTTTCCAAACTAACGGTCACAGCTTGCTTAATATTGGCCGAGATTTCTTTCCCGTGATTGACATACGAGTATTGACCGAGGACATCCTTCTCCGACAGCTTTTTCAGGGAATCCTCATCCCCCGAATAACGATAAGGGGCAATTACGGGCCAACCGTCAGCGTTCATGAATATTTCATGTACTCTCACTTCAAACTGCTCGCCTCTACCCGGGAAACGGGAGTGGAAAATCAAAAAATGCTTTTTCGTCTTGGGATCGTAATAAGCGGAGTTATGTCCGGGTGAAACATACCCTGTACCCAGTCCTGTACCCGGATCGCCAATTTCTCTTGGAATCAGGTAATTGCCTATCAGCTTGACTCCATACGGTTCAATAGAAGCGTCATCAAAAAGAGGCTTGTCTGGATTCGCCTTAACCTTGATCATGTCGTTGCCTTCGGCATCGTAGTATGGACCATCCGGGGTTTTGGATCGGGCCACACGAAGGTTGTAGCCGCCATCTGCCGATAAGCCGCCATAAGACAGGAATAAGTAGTAATAATCCGTTTCCGGACTGTACTGTATGTACGGCCCTTCCATACGGGCATGGTTACCGCCTGTCAGCTTTTTCCCGTATCCTTGGCCGGACAGCGGTTTCCCTGTTTTTTCATCCATCTTCAGAATGAAGATGCCTCCCGAGTAAGAGCCATATACCATCCACAGCTTGCCGTTCTTATCATAAAAAGTATCCGGGTCCACAACATTCGGATGCTTGGTAGCATCATAGATCGTGCCATCCGCACCCGGTTGACCCCACATGCCGGATTTCAGGAAAATGCCTTTATTCTTATAAGGCCCTTCAATTTTGTCGGCAACTGCTACACCCATGGCTGAACGCGGAGAATCCCCCTTGCAGGCGTTATAGTACATATAAAACTTGCCATCGGCCAGTTGAATAACATCCGCTGCCCACAGCGTGTCTGTCTGCGCCCAATCCAGCGCTTCTTTTAATTCCTCTTTGACGTTGGGAATCAATACATTACCATTCGCCACTCCTGTGGCAATCGTATCCCAATTCATGAGCTCCTTGGACTTGGCAGCCGCAAGATGGGAACCAAAAATATAAAATGTATCCTTCACTTTCAGAATGGATGGATCATGTACGGAAGTTTCCTTGAAAGAAACAGTCTTTTTGCTTTGAATTGTAATGTTCTCCTGGCTTTGATCCATTAGGATAATCTGCCCCGCAGCTTGAACTGCATCTGCATCCGGATTGAGCGTTTGTTCGGCGCCCGCAAAAGAGGCGGGCAACAGCAGCGCACCTGCCAAAGAAGCTGCCGTTACCTTGCGAAAGAATAATTTTTTCATAAACTAGTCTCCCCTCATTTTTGAATATACCTGATAAATTAAGGCTCTATAAAGTAAGGCGGTCAGGCTTATATTTTTATTAGCCTCTTTAACAATTTAATTCATTGTCGATATCACCTCCCAATAATAATTAAAGCGCTTTCAAATTATAGAGAAATACTCCCTTCTGTTAAGAGGGACGATTCAAACCTGGCGGTTAACCGTACCTTTATATTATGCAATGGGTATGGGAAATTCAATATGTAATTTTATATTTTTATAAATTATTTATTTAATTATTAACGATAATAAATGTATTGCGAAACTTCATTAGGAGGTGAAAATATATGCAATGGTATTTAAAAGTGCTGCAAAACTATATAGGATTTCAAGGCAGAGCAAGACGTACTGAATACTGGATGTTTGCTCTGTTCAATGCGATAGCTTGCTTGGTATTATACTTGATGGATTTCCTCTTGGGACTACCTTTTGTATTGACACTAATCTATAGCTTGGCTGTTTTGTTACCGTCTCTGGCAGTTCTTGTCCGCAGACTTCACGACACGGGCAAAAGCGGTTGGTGGATTTTGATCGCTCTGGTCCCTTTCGGTAGCATTGTTCTGCTTGTATTCGAATGCTTAGACAGTCACCCTGGCGACAATCAATATGGGAAAAATCCTAAATTGTAATGGTTATAGATGTCTAAAACCTCTTTCACTCTTGTGAAGGAGGTCTTTTTCATACTCCTTCCTCTTTCCTCTCAAAATTCCAGCAAGAAGTTTATCAGGAGGCACCTGTGTCTATACTGGATTAAAAGTATCCTCAAAAGAGAGGGAGAACGTTCATGCGTTTTCGGAAAAGAAGCCCCCTTAACAAATTTAAAAAGCCGCTGGTTCAGCACAGCGAGAGTAAATCTGTACATTCAGGGGAAGCGCTCAGTGCAAATCTTGAACAGAATCTTCAGCGGATCAGACAAACCGTAGGTAACAGCACCGACATCATCATCAGAGAAGTTCGCATCGGCAAGGATGGTGACCAAATCATCGCAATTCTCTATACCGACGGTTTGGCGGATAAAAATATAGTCTCCGACTTCATCATGGAGTCAATGATGCTGGATAACAGCCTTTCCGGGGACGTAGAAGACAGGATTCAAACCTCCTCTAATATCATGCAAATTTTGAAAGATCACGCCCTGACCATCGGTGACATCCATGATATTACCGACTTTAAAAACCTATATAACGCTCTGTTGTCTGGAGATGCTGTCATTTTAATTGACGGGCAGACACAGGGAATCGTAGCCAGCGCAAGGGGATGGAAGGATAGAGGGGTTACCGAGCCTGCCTCAGAAAATGTCGTTCGCGGGCCGCGGGAAGGATTTTCGGAAACACTGCGCACGAATACGGCCTTGCTCCGGCGTAAAATTAAAGATCCGAATCTGTGGTTGGAGACGAAACAAATCGGCCGCGTGACCAAGACGGATGTCGCTGTCATGTACATCAAAAGCATCGCGAACGATAAGTTGGTCGCAGAAGTGCATGAGCGGCTGAATCGTATTGATGTAGATAGCATTCTCGAAAGCGGGTATATCGAGGAGTTAATCCAGGACGAGACATTTACCCCTTTTCCGACAGTGTACCACTCCGAACGTCCGGACGTCATCGCAGCCGAGCTTTTAGAAGGAAAGATTGCCATCTTGGTGGATGGGACTCCCTATGTCCTTATCGTACCTGCACTATTTGTTTCCTTCCTGCATGCTGCTGAGGATTATTATCAGCGTGCCGACATCAGCAGCTTAATCCGGGTTCTGCGTTACATCGGGCTCTTTATTTCCCTGCTCGGGCCGTCCTTGTATGTGGCCATTACTACGTTTCATCAGGAGATGCTCCCAACCCCGCTGCTGATCGGTCTGGCGGCACAAAGGGAAGCCGTACCTTTTCCCGCCTTTATCGAAGCGGTCATGATGGAATTCACTTTTGAAATACTGCGGGAAGCCGGCGTCCGAATGCCCAAGTATATCGGAGCGGCCGTCTCTATCGTAGGCACGCTTGTGATCGGACAAGCGGCTGTCGAAGCCGGGATCGTATCAGCGGTGATGGTTATTGTCGTATCCATCACCGCGATTTCAAGCTTCGTCCTTCCTGCCTATAATATGTCCATCGCTTTTCGTATACTGCGCTTCCCCTTGATGGGACTGGCCGCTTCATTCGGATTGTTCGGGATTATCGTCGGAGGCATTGCCCTCATCCTGCATATGTGCAGCCTGCGTTCGTTTGGCATCCCATATATGACACCTTTTGCACCTATAGTACCGACGGATACCAAGGATACATTATTTCGGCTTCCTCACTGGATGATGATTTCACGTCCCCGGTTAATCAATCAGAAGAACGTGAAGCGCCGAAACAGCACCCCGCCCCGAGAATCGCGGGATTAACTCGAGAGTGCAGGACATAAATAGAAAGGAATGGAATGGACAACTATGAAAAAAAAGTCAGCCTGTCTGCTCCTGATTCTTACACTGGTCTTGCTTCTAACGGGCTGTTGGAACCGCAGGGAATTGAACGAACTGGCCATTGTCGTTGGTTTGGGGATCGATAAGCAAGGGGATCGATTTCGGGTCTCCGTCCAGGTCGTGGACCCTGGAGCGGTATCATCCAAAAAAGGGGGAAGCCAAGGGGCTCCAGCCACGTTGTATACAGACGAAGCCGATACCATATTTGAAGCAATCCGAAAAATAACAACAATTAGTCCCCGGAAAATGTATTTTTCTCACCTGCGCATATGCGTCATCGGTGAGTCGGTTGCCACAGAAGGCATGGCCAAATCTCTGGATTTACTCTCCAGAGACAATGAATTCCGCAGCGATTTTTATCTTGTGGTAACAAAGGACAACAGCGCGGAGGATACGTTAAAAATGATGACACCCTTGGTCCCGATTCCAGCAAATAATCTTTTCTCCTCTCTGGAATCGTCAGAGAAAAACTGGTCACCCAGTACGACTGTAACCTTGGATGAATTGATTGCAGCTCTAACCAGTGAAGGAAGGCAGCCTGTCTTGACAGGACTTCGGATCGTTGGCAATAAAGAAATGGGAGAATCGAGCAGCAATGCCAAAATGATTGAACCGCCCGTCCTTTTACAGTATTCCGGACTCGCTGTATTCAGAAAAGACAAATTAATCGGGTGGTTAAATGAAACTGAAAGTAGAGGCTACAGCTTCATCCTCGGCAAAGTGCAGAGCTCTGTTGGCTTCGCGGCCTGCCCCGGCGGCGGCAAAGTCGTCACGGAGAGCATTCGGACCCAAACCTCCATGAAAGGGAGCGTCAACAGGAAGGAGCCCCAAATCCATATTAAAGTGCGGGTTGAGGCCAACGTGGGAGAAGTCGAGTGTAACAGCCTGGATTTGACCAAGGCGAGTACGATTTATGACATTGAGAAGAGAGAGGAAGAAAAGATAGAAGAGATTATGCAATCGACCGTCAGAAAAGCTCAAAAATTGTACAAAGCAGACATTTTTGGATTCGGTGAAGCCATTCATCGCGCTGACCCGAAGGCCTGGAAGACACTGAAAAAAAATTGGGACCTTGAGCACTTTGCAGACTTGCCCGTCCATATCAAGGTTGATTTCAAGATTCGGCGCTTGGGCACAGTTGGCAGCTCATTTATACAGGATTTGAAGAAGTAAGCTTGCACACCGGGCTCCAGTTTGGGGCCTGTCCCCTGTATCGACCATTCCCATGGAAAAGAAGGTGCTGAAAGATGCTGCCCCATGTGGTGAGTATAATCGGAATACTGCTGGTCGCTGCTGCAATTAGCATATTCGAGGTCCCCTATATGTGGAAGAAGGGACTGAAAAAAGAGCTTTGGTTGTTTTCTATCCTTCTCCTTCTTGGAGTCGGAATCAGTAGCGCCAAGGCATTAGCCTGGACTATTCCTACGCCTCTGGATTGGATCGCGGTCGTGTACAAACCCTTTAGCGATTTCCTGATCCACATCGGTTTAATAAAATAAAACGAGGTGAAAGTGGTGTCCGGGCAGAGTAAAATCTCAGCACGTCAACTTATGATCTTAACGACTTTATATACGGTCGGAAGCGCAATCCTTATCATCCCCTCCGGGATGGCATTTGTAGCCAAGCAGGATGCGTGGCTTGCCGCGCTCGCAGGAGTCGGGGGTGGGCCCCTCATTTTGTATCTATATATCAAAATTACGTCCCTGTACCCACAGATGACCCTGATGAAATCATGGAGTCCCTGCTTGGCAAATGGTCAGGCAAAGCCGTTGGCCTTCTGTTTTTTACAACAATTTTTATCAATGCGCCGGTTACGGTATTATTTCATTCGGGAAATTTTATGACCACCCAAATGATACCGGAAACACCGATTCTAGCGGTAAACCTTCTTTTTGTATCTGCCTCATATCATTTTGCTGATGATTTTCCCGGCTGCTGTAAATCGCTCCGATCAAGCCCGTTCACTATCCATCGGGTTCCTTTTCCCCTTACTGCTGCTAGGTATACATGTTCTAAAAAGGTTGTGGACAAAGAAGAATGACGCTAATAAAGATTAGAGGGATAATGCTGTGCAACCAAGGGAAGACGATAACTTCCAAACCGGTGTCAGGACAATAAGTGAAATCAGGAGTGATGAGGGTGTCAAATCAAGGCAAAATCTCTGGACGTCAATTTATGCTCTTAACGACTTTATTTACAATCGGCAGCGGAATCCTGGTAATCCCCTCGGGCATGGCCTTCATAGCCAAACAGGATGCGTGGATCGGCGCGCTCGTTGGGGTGGGAGCCGGTTTTTTCCTCGTATGGATTTATAACACGATGGCGACCCTTTATCCACAGAGGACATTGGTTGAAATCATTGAAACCCTGCTCGGCAAATGGCTGGGCAAAACCGTTTCTCTGCTGTTAATCGTGACTCTTTTCTTGAGCGGGCCATCCTCAGTGTTGTATGACGTAGGGAATTTTCTGAGTACTCAAATTATGCCGGAAACGCCGGTTCAATCGCTGAATTTTCTTTTTGTGTTCATTGTAGTCATGGGGGTGCGTCTTGGAATTGAAACATTGGCCCGTTCTGCTGAACTATTGTTCCCCTTATTTATCTTCTTTTTTACTCTTGCGTGTATTTTAATTGCACCTAAGTTCAAAATAGAAAATGTCCAGCCCGTGTTTGAGGCGGGCATAGGGCCGATCTGGCCTGCTGCATTGTCCTTTATTAGTGTTTTGTTTCTACCCCAAATCATTTTGTTAATGATTTTGCCAACTGTTAATCGTACGGATAAGGCTCGTAAGGCTTTTTTTTACGGAAGCATGTTTGGCGGGCTCATAATATCTGTGATCGTTGTATATTCAATTTTGGCTTTAGGGCCAGAGTTAACAGCAAGAAGTCTCTTTCCAACCTATGTATTAGCACGAAAAATCAGCATCGGCAATTTTCTGCAGCGCATCGAAGCCTTTGTAGCCGTTATGTGGTTTATTTCACTCTTTTTTAGGATCACTATATATTTATATGCAATTGTAGTGGGCATAGCTCAAATCTTCAATTTGAAAGATTATCGGACTCTAATTCTGCCTCTCGGGATGATCATGGTCATGATGTCGGTCATCATATACCCCAATGTTCCTTACCAAATAACCTGGGATGGAACAGCATGGGTATCTTATACGTTATCTATAGGCCTTATTTTACCCTTGCTGCTCCTTTGTCTGCATGGGATACGAAAACTTTGGTCAAAGAAAAAAAAAGGAGACAATGGATAGACACATCCCTCATACGGCATCGGGTGAACATTTCTTGCCGCTGCCCGTTTACAATGTGCTCTTTTAGTTTATTTTAAACAAGAATTAAGCTAGCACTAAGATTGGGGATGTATGATGTATTTAAGAATCTGGTAACTACATAAGCCAGATCGGCTAAAGGCATAAATTTGAATCCCGCTTGGATATCCATATACCGTTCCACTCTGCCAGAATTTAATGAAACAAAGGAGATTTTACACTTATGAATCGAAAACGAATTATAATCATCTGCACACTGTTGATGGCGTTGTCGATTGGTCAGTCCTCTACATGGGGAAGCCGGGCTAATGCTGCTTTCGCTTCAGCGAGGGCTTCGCAGGTACAGGATGATGACGCATCCAAGGATGATGAGCTGTTAGAGACACTGGGTGTATCCTCGGAAGAGCAATTGTATGATGCCCTATATAACGGTCAAACTTTGGCGGATATCGCCTTAACCAATAAACGGGATGCGCAAGCTGTCGTTGACCTGCAGGTCGCCCAACTGACGAAGCAGTTGGATCAACGACTGGCTAATAAGAGCATTACGCTTGAGCAATACCAGGCTCATAAGGCAGAATTGACACAGGTTGTTGCCAAAAGTGTGTTTGGCCAGTAAGACAGGTACACGTTAAAAAGGCGCTGAACCTACAAGGATCAGCGCCTTTTTTGCTACCTCTTATTTTTACACCTGATGCACTCTGATCAGATTTGTCGCACCGGCCTGTGCAACAGGGACGCCCGCCGACAATACGATGGTATCCCCTTTTTGGATATACCCTGCATTCAGGGCGTTGCGGATCGAGGATTCGAACATTTCATCCGTAGTTGCCACTTTATCCCCTTTGACCGGGAATACCCCGGACAACAGACAAATTTTAGCGAACACCGTATTGTTCGGGGTAACCGCAATAATCGGTGCCTTTGGACGATATTTGGATACCATCCGTGCTGTGAATCCGCTGGCAGTCGAGGTAATAATCGCTTTGGCATCCAGTTCAAGAGACGAGCTAACCGCACTCTGACTGATGACCTCGGTGATGTTCGTGGTTTGGCGGGCTCTGCGCTTGTCGAACTGCTCCTGGTAATCAAATTGTGATTCTGCTCTGGCGGCTACCGCTGCCATCGTCCGAACGGACTCGACAGGGTATTTGCCTGCAGCAGATTCGCCAGACAGCATGACTACATCGGCTCCTTGCATAACCGCATTAAATACGTCACTAACCTCAGCTCTCGTCGGACGCGGGTTAACCTGCATGGATTCCAGCATATGCGTAGCTACGATAACCGGTTTGCCGACCAGATTACACTTGTCGATCATTTCCTTTTGCATCACAGGCACGTCCTGAATCGGGACTTCGACACCCAGATCACCCCGGGCTACCATGATGCCATCCGAAGCCTCGATAATGTCATCCAGATTTTCCATGCCTTCGGCATTTTCAATCTTGGAATAAATTTGTACATGCTCGGCATGTTGGCTTTTCAAAATCTCACGGATTTCACGAATATCGTCGCCTTTACGCACAAAAGAAGCCGCAATCAGCTCGATACGCTGCTCCACCCCGAATTGGATGTGCTTCACATCGCGCTCCGTTACTCCTGGAAGAGTCGTATGAACCCCTGGCAGATTCACACCTTTTCTCGGCTTCAATACACCGCCGCTTACAATGTTACATTTCATTTCCGAACCCTCAATGGAGGTTACAGTCAGATCCACCAAGCCATCGTCAATCAAAATACGGTCGCCTGGATTGACATCCTCGGGCATATCCGGGTAATTCACCGAAATACGATGCTCATCCCCCAAAATTTCTTCTGTGGTCAGAATGAGCTGGTTGCCTGGTTTGAGCAGACAGGATGCTTCTCTCAGTTTGCCGATCCGTATTTCAGGCCCTTTAATATCCATCATGACAGGAACAAAGGTACCCAGTTCCTTCGCAGCCTGTCGTACATTTTCAATACGTTTAACGTGATCCTCCAGTTCCCCGTGAGCCATGTTCAAGCGGGCTACTGTCATACCGGCTTGAATCATTTCTTTTAACAAAGGAATGGAGTCGCAGGCAGGTCCCAGCGTACAAATAATTTTTGTTTTAAGCATAGAATTGTCATCCTCCTGAATGTCTTTACGGTTTGGCCAGTTTCCAGTATGGTTTCTATACCGCATTGCTTCTTTAACTATTTACAGCTTGTATGACTTTATTTTACCGATATCCGTGCGACAGGACCATGAACTATAGTATGATGACTGTATTATAGTACAGTACAATGAATTTTGAAGACATGGAGAGTGACTTCATGATTACAATTACAGATATGCGACAGGACCATGGCGTAGACTGGTACGAAAAGGCTGATCCAGATAGCAGCAACGCGGACTTCCAATTCATTTTAGTCACCTTTGGAAGATGTGTATATTGGGTGAACGATCGCAAAATTATTCTCGGCAAGGGAGAGGCTCTGATTCTGCCCGGGCATCTGCCTTACTATGGCAAGAGCATCCCTACGCTTTTCCATACCAAGTATGTGATACATTGCCGTAAAACATGTACGGGTAACGTACTTCCCATACTGAACAAGAACAAGCCGGTTTCGATCAAGCTTGGATGCTACGACATGCTGCATGAACGGATCAAGTCGGCGTATTACCAATGGATGGAGCGCCCGAGCTACTATATGCTGATGGCTGATAGCCTGTTGACCGAGGCGATGATTTATACCAATCAGGAATGGGACAAAGGCGCCATTTCCAGCGATAAAGCACGGCTTGTGGAGCATATGAAGCAGTATATCCAAAATCATTATCGCGAAAAAGTAACGAAAGAGGAGCTTGGCGACGCCATCCGCAAAACACCCAACTATGCTGCCACACTGCTGCGCGAGGTCACACGCCAAACCATCAGCGAGCATGTACATACGCAACGCATTAAAACGGCCATTTACATGCTAACCGAGTCCCGGCTGACCATTCGTGAAATTTCAGAATATGTCGGTTATAGTGATGTTTCCTATTTTCATCGCATTTTCAAACGCTTGACAGGCTGCTCCCCGTCCGAATTTTTGGATGAACGCTCTTCGATCGTCTAGAGCATGTCTAAGTGGCTAACAGCCGGTATGAAAACTCAATCAGATAAGCAGTGATATGAACCCAAGTTCAATCACAGGTTACTAGTTCAACGGATACGGAAATGGAGCTGCATCTATCACAAAAACGGCCGCCCCGCTTGGATACCTTCTCTCCCAGCCCTTGTTTAAAAGGACGAGAGAACTCCAAGACAGAACGGCCGTCACAGTTCATTTATATACGTGTGCTTACTCCAACCACCTGACCGGTGTTAATTCTTAATTGGAAGAACCCGCTGTTTTGACTTCCTCCAGCATTTTATCGTTGTAGCCGAACATCCAGGTCAGAACAAACGCTACAGCCATAGCAGCCAAATTGGCCAAAATGTAAAGCGGCAGCTGATGGTTCATGTAAAGCAGCGTGCCCGGAATGACCGTAATGGCCATGCCTGTAGCCGCCAGATGGAAGATCGAAGCGATAAAGCCGCCAACCGCCCCACCAATCAGGCCCATTACAAAAGGCTTCATATATCTCAGGTTGACACCGAAAATAGCCGGCTCGGTAATCCCGAGAAAAGCAGACAGCGAGGAAGGAAGTGCTAGCGCTTTCAGCTTGGCATTCTTCGTTTTCAGTCCAACCGCCAGACAAGCGGCGCCTTGAGCAGCCATGGCGCAGGTAATGATCGCGTTGAATGCGTTCACACCAGTCTTTTCAAGCAGCTGGATTTCCAGAAAATTAAATATATGATGCACACCCGTAACGACGATAATTTGATGCAAAAAGCCGATGACAATCCCTGCGATACCAAAAGGCAGATCAAGTACAAATGTCGTTCCGTGCAGCACCCATTCTTCGAAGGAATGGAAAACCGGACCGATGGCAAACAGCCCGAGTGTAATCATAATTAACAGTGTCAAAAACGGCGTAAGGATCAGATCCAGCGCTTCTGGCACCCGTTTGCGCAGCGCCCGCTCCAGCTTGGCTCCGATTAAACCTACGAAGAAGGCTGGCAATACCGAGCCCTGATAGCCCACCACAGGAATGAATCCGAGCATCGTCAAGGGATGGGCCGAGCCGTCCGCCACACTATAAGCATTGGGCAGAGCCGGGTTCACCAGCATCAGGCCAAGCACAATACCCAATACCGGGCTGCCTCCGAATACTCTAAAGGCTGACCAGGCGACCAGCGCAGGCAGAAAAGCGAAAGCGGTATCCGTTAACACCTGTGTAAACAATAGAAAATTAGGTGAAATGTCCTTTGCGGTCATGCCAAGCAGAGCGAGGATTTGCGGCTGTGTGAGCAAGCCGCGCAGACCCATGAACAGCCCTGTAGCAACCAGCACAGGAATGATCGGCACAAAGACGTCACCGAAGGTGCGTATCGAGCGTTGGAATACGTTCCCTTCTTTTTTCGCCTCATTTTTCACGTCTTCTTTAGAAGAACCGGTGATCCCCAGCTTTTCAACTTCATCAAAAATCCGATTTACGGTCCCTGTACCAAAAATAATCTGATATTGACCTGAATTAAAGAAAGCGCCCTTTACCTTATCGATTTCCTCAACCTTTTTCTGATTAATCTTCTCCTTGTCATGCACCATAATCCGCAGACGTGTAGCGCAGTGGGCGAAGGAAGCGATGTTTTCCTTCCCACCAATCGCTTCAATCACTTCTTTGGCAATTTCCCGATTTTCCGCCATGATGTTCATCCTCTCGTTCATTCCGTTATATTATTGATGTTTAACGATCCACTTGATGATTTAGCCTATTCATGTAATATCCCATTTCACCGCTTGGAAGAGCGCCTCTCCCTTGTCGGCAAAAAAGTGTATTTCGTCGCTCTCTGGGTGCGGAAAAATACGACTGGTGAACACTTCTTCCCCATCATTGACGAAAATCTCAACCGAAGACGTATCTACAAACAAATGAAGCTTGATATGATCTTTGTCCCATGCGCACTGCCGCACTTCACCATACGAAGCCGCCACAGGCTCGCCCGATTGCGAACGATCCAGTATAAGCTTGCGTTTGACGGCATCATATTGGATCACAGTTCTCTCGGCTGCACTCGCGCGAAATTCAATACCGAACGCCTTCGCGCTCAGAAGGTCAACCTCACAAATCAGCTCATAGACCCTACCCTTGAAGCCTTCATAGGTTTTTCGCTCTGACGATAATGTATCGGCTATCCGATCCTCATGGCCTCTGCGCAGCGTAATTAGTTCAGGGATCGGCCGCTGTAAAAGTTTGCCTTCATGAAGGATAAGTTCCCTCGGTAGCGTCAAACAATGAGCCCAGCCGTTCGGGTCTGTCGGGTAGTCGATATCCGGCAATCCCATCCATGCGACCATGATTCGCCGCCCCTGCGGATCAACCATCGTTTGCGGCGCATAGAAGTCGAAGCCTCTGTCCAGCTCACGGAACGCCCCATGCTCAAATGTCCTTGTTCCGATATTCAGCGGCTTGCCGATGATGTACCCTGATTGATAAATATTGTGGTTTTCATCCCCTGCAGGCTCCAGGCCCTGAGGAGAAAAGACCAATACGCCCGAGCCGTCCAGTTCAAAATAATCCGGGCACTCCCACATGTAGCCAAACGACCCCAGTTCTGTGCGCAGCTCTCCCTCGAACTGCCAGGTGTGGAGATCCGTTGATCGATAAAGAACGACGCAGCCTGTTTGATCCGTTCTCTGGGCGCCAATCACACAGTAAAAGCGATCGCCGTCCTTCCACAGCTTAGGATCACGGAAGTGGTCAGTATACCCTGTCGGCACATTGGAAATAACAGGGTGCTTCCATTTTGTAATGAGACCGCTCTCATCCATAACAGCCATGCATTGATAAGGATGTCTGATCCAGTGCTCATCCCGTGTATTTCCCGTATACAGCATATACAGCTTGCCTTCATGCTCCAATGCGCTGCCCGAATAGGCCCCATGCGAATCAAAGTAATCTCCCGGTTCGATGCCAATGCCTGCATTGTTCCATGTCACCAAATCTTTGGACTTCAAGTGATACCAGTACTTCATTCCATGATCCGTTCCCAAAGGGAACCACTGATAGAATAAATGGTATTCACCCTGGTAATAGGAAAAGCCATTGGGATCATTGAGCAAGCCTGTCGATGGCTGAATATGAAACGTCTGCCGCCAATGGCATTGCTTGACCTTCTCCTGCAAGCTGGCGATCTCGCCGGGCTCTGCCTGTTCAATCAGTCGATACTTTTGCTCATTTGTCATTTTCATAGGTGTACCTCATTTTTATTAAAACTTCTGTAACAGGAACCGGTTCCAATATAATAAAAAAAGAAGAGGAACCGGTTCCAGACTGATTAAAAAAATAACTCATCCATGGATTTGCAACCGATTCCAATCTGTGCCCGAATACTATGGAACCGGTTTCGAAGAAATTATAATCCATCTGTTCAGCGCTTGTCAACGCTTTCTCTTTCAATAAGTGCATAATTCATGACTGTCACTTGCTCTACCGGTTGATGCTCTACCAGGCGCATAATATTTTGCGCCGCTACGCGTCCAGCCTCCATATACGGGTATTGAACAGTTGTCAGCGCAGGGTGTATGACCTCTGTAATATCGTATCCCCCGAAGCCGGTCACTGATAATTCCGACGGGATTGCAATCCCTCTGGAATAAGCCGCATTGATCACGCCAAGCGCAATATTATCGGTTGCACACACCATTAATGACGGCTTGAACTGGTCTAAAATGGCAGACGCAGCCATGCGTGCATCAAACATTTTAAATCCGGTTTCATAGAATCTGATATCATACCCTGCAGCCAGCAACGCATCGTCTGAATAAGTCCCCGCAGGCATGGCATCCCGAACAGCCTGCTTAAAGCCCTCTTTGCGCTGCACACCGACAGCAACATCTTTCTCTGTAACACCGACATAGGCAATTTCACGGTGTCCTTGTGAAAGAACATACGCGCCAATATCATATCCTGCGTGGTAGTCATTATGGATCAGGCTATGAATCTGCTCATGCTGCTGGCCCACCAGCAACACCGGAATGCGAATATCGCGAATCGCGGTCAGATGCTCGTCTGTAATTTGGGCAGCCAGCAAAATAATGCCGGAAATTTTTTGTCGTCCCAGCTCATAGAGAGCTTCTATTTCACGCTTCACATCCTGGCTCGTATTGGAGATCAGCATCTGATAATGCCGGGAGCGCAGTTCCTCGTCAATGCCCATCAGCGTGTGAGATGTCGCAAAGGAATCCAGGCGCGGCACAACAGTTCCGATAATGTTGGTCCGCTTCGCTTTAAGGCTCTGGGCAAAGGTATTGGGCACATAACCTGTAGCCTTGACCACCTGTTCAATTTTGCGTCTCGTATCTACACTGACAGCACCTCCGTTTAAATATCGCGATACTGTACTTTTGGCCACACCGGCCATTTGGGCTATATCTGCAATTGTCTTGTTCATCGGGCCCTCCGGGGTGTCTTCATTTTAACAAACTTCCCAACCGTCTCTTTTCTCATAACCCTATCATAACATATAGAGGGGGTGGGATGCTGTGACTCACTGACCCATCGCATGCAAAAACGCCGCTCCTTTCGACGAAGAAAGAAACGGCGCTTGTCATAAGCTGAATTTAAAAGTCGAAGTTGTCTGGGTCAGGGCCTACCCGAAGATTGGCATTTATTTCGTGAAATCAATGACCATGCGCCCTTGGATTTTGCCATTCTCCATCTCATCGAAGATATGATTAATGTCTTCAATCGGACGTTTTTGTACAATAGGAACGACTTTACCTTCGGCAGCGAACTGGAACGCTTCTTTCAGGTCTTCACGAGTGCCGACCAAGGAGCCGATCACTTGAATACCGTCCAGAACGAGACGCGGAATGTCGAGATCCATCTTATCGGTTGGAAGACCTACAGCTACAACACGCGCGCCAGCCTTCACAACATCGATTGCCTGGTTGAAAGGTGTTTTGGCAACAGCAGTAATCACGGTTGCATCCAGACCAGCACCGTTCGTTAGCTCCTTGGCCCGGGCGACCGGATCTTCTTTCAGGCTGTTAACGACATAGTCGGCACCGACTTTTTTGGCCAGTTCGAGCTTTTCATCACTGATGTCAAAGGCTACGACTTTAGCATTGAACACGTTCTTTGCATATTGTACAGCCAGGTTGCCCAAGCCGCCAATGCCGAAGATACCGATCCATTGTCCTGGTCTGATTTCACTTACTTTAACTGCTTTATATGTTGTAACCCCTGCGCAAGTTACACTGCTTGCAGCGGCAGGGTCAAGACGATCCGGTACTTTGACTGCGTAGTCAGCTGTGACAATGCACTGTTCTGCCATTGCACCGTCTACGGTGTATCCCGCATTTTTAACTTCACGGCACAACGTTTCCCGCCCGGTTAAGCAATATTCGCAGTGACCGCAGCTTTCGAACATCCAGGCAATACTTACGCGATCACCAATTTTAAGACTGGTTACCCCTTCACCTAATTCAATAACTTTTCCAATGCCTTCATGCCCCAAAACCCTGCCTGTGACATCACCGAAATCTGCATTTTTCACATGTAAATCTGTGTGGCAAACCCCGCAATATTCCACTTGGACTAAAGCTTCTCCATGTTTCAGGGAACGCAAAGGTTTCTCTTCTACACTGACTCTCTTGTCTTTGGTAACAACTGCTGCTTTCATGTGATCACTCCTTATATAGAATTATCTTGTAATACACAAATATATCTCAACCTTTCCTCTAATTCATTATACTCACGCAGGGGATTTGTGCAATAATTCACAATATAAAAGTTCCAATTACATCAACAAAAAAGCAGCCCCCTCCGCGAGCCCAATAAGGAGGGGACTGTCTGATTATTATCTTGCTGCCTCGCTACAAACGCACCAGTTCATCCACCTTTACCGGTAGACCTGTAAGCATAGAGCGGTTGGCAGCGATGCCTGTTAAAATGGACCATGCGCCGTCGATATGTGAAGCAGCACGATGAAAACGATCCTCTGCCGGCTTATCAAAAATGTCCCGCAACATGACCGGATCTCCCCCGCCATGCCCCCCTGCGCCTTCCTCCACTTCGACCTCATAAGGTGCTGCAAAATGGGGATAAATCGTGATCGTCTTCTCTTTTAGCGCCCCCTCATCTGCCTTGCTGCCACCAGAATTAACATAGGATTGCTCGGATACCCGAACCTCCATCCGTCCCTTGGTGCCGTTAAATACAATGATAAAGCCTTCCCAAGGCATGTAAGCATTCAGCGAGTAATTCATCACGGCCTTGTTCTTGTACTTCACCATGACACTGAGCGTATCCTCGATGCTGATATTGTCACCAAATACGCTCTGATCACGCAGATAGCCATCCTCATGCTCCGCATCGAGGTACATGCTTTTCAGATGCTCGTTGCGGTCAAGATGCAATGCGAACGGATCATTTTCCGCGGCCTTACTGCCGTAAGCCCGCTGATAGAACGCAGTCACACCGCGCTGCTCGGCATTTTCCCGGCCGTAAAATTTCAGATCGCCCATCGCATATACGGTCTCCGGTTTCGAGCCGAGCCAAAAGTTCATCAGATCAAAATGATGCGTAGATTTATGCACCAGCAGACCGCCGCTATTGCGCTTATCCCGATGCCACCGCCGGAAATAATCCGCACCATGCTGTGTGTTCAGCAACCATTCGAAATTGACCGATAAAATGTCGCCAAGCGTTCCATCCATGATGATCTCGCGGATCTTCGTATTATGGGGCGCATAGCGGTAATTAAAGGTGACACGCAAATTCCGTCCCGTGCGGTCTATTGCATCCAAAATATCCTGGCATTTGTCCTCATCCACCGTCATCGGCTTCTCGGAAATGACATCACAGCCCAGCTCCATTGCCCGAATAATATAACGATGATGCACCCGGTCAATCGTCGTGACAATCACGATGTCCGGCTTTGTTTCCGCGATCATCCGTTCAAACTCATGAGCTTTGTAGGTCGGAATCGGCTCATGGTCGTATTTCTCCTGCAGCAGCCGATTGGCATAATCCATTCTTGTCTGATTTACGTCACAGAATGCGATCAGCTCCGATGTTCTTTTGAAAGCGGTGACAACCTCACCGTAAAAAAATTCGGCTCTGCCTCCGATGCCTACAAGTGCATATTTGGTTTTAGCCAATACCTTCACACCCTTTACATGAATTGCTTCTATTTTATAGTATAAAAAAGAGCAAAATCTTCGCTTTTATTGTGAATTTATCGGAAAAGCATACATATTTTATCCTCACGCTTCTTCCTGGGAAAAGATTCCTGCTCCGACCTTCAGTAGAGGAGCAGCGCGAGCTGGAGCAACTGTTCCGGCAAATGCTGGAGGAATACCATCAAGAACACGCCTGCCGCCATCTGTATCTCCAAAGCTTGCTGATCCGGCTGCTGATCCGCATCCACCGCATACAATCGGCCGCTCCCGATACGATAGCGCCAGAGCGCAGCGAGAAGCAGCAGCGAGTGTATTCGGTGATTGAATATCTGCATGCCCACTATGCCGGGAAGCTGTCGCTGGAGCAGTTGGCAGGGCATTTTTATATTAGCAGCACATATTTGTGCCGAATTTTCAAGCAGACCACAGGCTTTACCCTGATAGAGTATCTCCAGGACATCCGGGTGCAGCAGGCCCGGGCATATCTGAGAGAAACAAGCTGGAAGGTGACCGCTATTGCTGAAAAAACTGGCTTTGACACCATCGCTCACTTTGGCCGTGTATTCAAGCATTTCACCGGACATACCCCGTTGCAGTATCGAAAAAAGCATCAAAAGGAGCAGAGGAACGCCTAATGTTGTCAGCCGTGAAAAAAACGGAAAAGCCATCCTGCAACAAGTGGTCGCGATGATTTTACGCCCGCATTCCGCCACGTCGCTTGCCCGGCATATTTTTTTACAAACGTGAAAATTGGTTTCCCGGGTCTCATATAATGGGGATGACGATGACAAGGAGGGAGCAGGGAATGGGCCAAAACATTACCGGAATCCGCGAGGAGATCCGCCGGCTGTCCGGCGAGCTCATCCAAAGGCAGCAGCCGGACGGCACCTGGCGTTTTTGTTTTGAAAACGGGACGATGCTCGACACATACACGATCATTCTTTTTCGCACGTTAAACGTGGAGAAGGAGGACCTGATCCGGGGGCTGCATGACCGCATCCTTGCCGCGCAGCAACCTGAAGGCTGCTGGAGGTGGTATAAGGATGAGGAAGAAGGCAACCTTTCCGCGACGGTCGAAGCGTATTACGCGTTGTTGTACTCCGGGTACAGTCAGCCAAAAGACGAACCGGTTCAGCGGGCAAAGCGCTACATTCTGGACCAGGGCGGCATTGGAAAAGCGGCGAGCCTCCTAACCAATGCGCTGCTGGCTGCGACCGGGCAAAGGAAATGGCCCGCCCCGCTTTCGCTCATTCCGATTGAAATGCTGCTGCTACCTTCCTCTTTGCCGCTCAGTTTTTTTGATTTTTCCGCCTATTCCCGCGTCCATCTGGTCCCGCTGCTCATTATGACCGATCGGGGTTTTTCCGTTAAATCCCCCCATACTCCCGATTTAAGCGAGCTTTATACCAACCGAAGCCCAGACGAGGAGCCGCTCTCCCGGGAAAACCGCAAGCTGCTGGAGCACATCCAGTCCGCGCTCGTCCATCTGGTCGGCACACCGCAGCGAATCCACCAAACGGCGGTAAAAAAGGCGGAGCAGTATATGCTGGAACGGATTGAGGAAGACGGAACCCTGTACACGTACGCCAGCAGCACCGTGCTGATGCTGTTCGCGCTGCTGGCCCTTGGATACGACCCGCAGCATCCGGTGATCACGCACGCGCTTGACGGCTTGTTCGCCATGCGCTGCAAGGTTGACGGATACACCACCATCCAAAACTCCCCCTCCACCGTCTGGGATACTGCCCTACTGGCCTATGCGCTGCAGGAAGCCGGAGTGAGCGCCAGGTATCCCGCGATGCAAAAAGCTGCCGCCTATTTACGGTCCAAGCAGCATCGCAAAGCCGGAGATTGGCGGATTCACAACCCCGGTGCCGCTCCCGGCGGCTGGGGATTTTCCGACACTAATACGATCATCCCCGACGTCGACGACTCCACGGCCGCCCTTCGCGCCATTCACAGCCTGTCCGAACGCGATCCCGCTTATCTCGAATCTTGGAACCGCGGCCTTAACTGGGTGATATCGATGCAAAACGACGACGGAGGCTGGCCGGCCTTTGAAAAAAACACCGACAAGCAAATGCTCACCTGGCTGGCGATCGAAGGGGCGAAATCGGCGGCCACCGATCCGTCAGAGGCGGATCTCACCGGTCGAGCGCTGGAGTACCTTGGGAATTTTGCCAAGCTTGGCATCCGGCACGGCTTTATCCAACGCGGAGCCGACTGGCTGACCAGCCATCAGCAGCCGGACGGTTCATGGTACGGCCACTGGGGGATATGCTACATTTACGGGACTTGGGCGGCGCTAACGGGCCTGAAGGCCGTGGGGCTTCCTTCCGATCATGCCGCTGTAACCAAAGGGGCGGATTGGCTGCTTGCCATCCAAAACGCGGACGGCGGCTGGGGGGAATCGTGCCGCAGCGATCAGGCAGAGCGTTATGTACCGCTTTACGCCAGCACGCCTTCGCAAACGGCCTGGGCGCTCGACGCGCTGATCGCGGTGCACAACCGGCCTACGCCCGAGATCGAGCGAGGTACCGCCAGATTGATCGAACTGCTGCACGAAGACGGCTGGGCAAGCGCGTATCCGACCGGTGCCGGTTTACCGGGGTATTTTTACATCCGCTATCACAGCTACCGGTACATCTGGCCGCTTCTGGCGCTGGGCCATTATGTTAAGAAATACGGGGGAGGGTAATTTTTGAAAAAAAAACGCCTCGGTGCTCCAGATTGGAAACGGAGTCGGGACGTTTTTTTGCCTTACCGGATCGCTTTGCCTTAACTGATTCCAGCAATACCGATGTGGGGATCATGGAAAACGGCCTTTCTGGACCCTGAAAAATCCGACGGCCGATCCCGACATATTCCCCCGTCACGGTCGTATCCCGTGCTTACTTGACCGCCTTGGATATGAGCTGATTCAGCTTCTCAATCGTGGCATCAGCATCCTGTTTCCCGAGGAGCATCAGGTCAATCGCTTCTGTGATATCCGAGGTTAAGCCCGGCACCCGGGCATCATAGGCCAGTGCAGAGCCATGCACATGCCCTTTGTTCCGTCCTTCGGTCAAGTAGCTGGAATGCTCAATCGTCGCCTTTTTCATGATACTTTCATCTGCAGCGGCCAGCGTACCCATCGCATTCCCGCCTTCAACCAGTCGGGCCTCCTGCCCCTTCACTGAGACGTAGAACGCTGCCAGCTTCATGGCTTCTTGTAAATGCGGACTCTGTCTGTTTACGGCTACATAGGCAACCGGTATGGCGACAGGTTCATTTTTGCCCGTGTTCGAGGGCCAGTAAATATAATCAAAATCGAGGTTTTCATTTTGGCTAAACAAAGGCTCCAGCCATCTTCCCGCTGCCAGCATGCCGACCTGATTGCACATGAACATCGTATCTGCCCCTTGCCCCTCAGGAAGCGATCCGAGGTATACTGCATTTCTCTTGTTCACCATATCGTACATGAAACGGAAGGCTTCCTTGCCCTTTTCATTGTGATCCAGTACATACTTGCCTTGCTCATCAAAAATCCGTCCACCGTTCGACCACACCCATGAATACCAATGCGCCCACCAGCTTTCCGCAATATAGCCTTGCTTTCCGGCAGCCTTCAGCTTTGATGTGACTTCCTCAAAAGCATCCCAGTTCCACTGGCCTTCGTCCTCATATTCTTGCGGTGTCTTCACGCCTGCTTCCTTAAATACCTTTTTGTTATAGTACATCACCATCGGGTTCGAATCGGGAGTGATCCCGAAACTTTCCCCGGCACGCTTCGCTGGCCCCCACAAGCCTTCCGGAAAATCCTCTGCCTTCACATTGCTCGCATCACTTTTTAGAAATTCACCCAAAGGCTGTACCTGCTTCGCCTCAATCAAACCCGCAATCGTCGGTTCATACGAATAAAATACATCCGGTCCGCGACTTCCCTGAAGCCGCGTCAACAGCTTTTGCTCATACTGATCTCCCGGTACAGGCACGAGCTTAACCTCAATATTCGGATTTTCCTTTTCAAAGGCATCCAGTGCCCGCTGATACACCTTCACCTCGGCAGGATTGCCCCAGACTTGCATGGTCAGCCGCACTTTTTGCCCCTCTGCGTTCTCCAGCTTGGGAGAGGTACTGCATGCCGCTGCAAGTAAAAACAGTACGCTGAGAAAAAAGCCAATCTTGATCCAGCTCATGTAATCGTCCATCTCTACCGCCTCCTGTACCTCACATAGTTATATGTCGTTTTGGATTGAAGCGCTTACAGATCATTCCCTATCATCATATGTAGAGAAAAGAGACGCGATATCCCCAATATCATTTATGTATAAATTTTTTCTTTCCTACAGCATATGGATGTAATGGGTCGTAAAACGAACAAGAGGCTATCCCATGGGTAGTTTATTCCAGAAATATGGAAAAGGGGGCAGCCCCTAAGCCATTTCTTGATGACTTATGGGACTGCCCCTTGAATATGCTATGAAGATGTATCAGCTACAAAGCGGACGCCGCTCTCTTAGGCTGCTCCGCTCCGACAAGCAAGGCTGCTTGGGCAGCGGCAATGCGGGCAAATGGCACCCGGTACGGTGAGCAACTAACATAGTCCAGTCCGCTGCGGTGACAAAAGAGAATAGATTCACTATCTCCGCCATGCTCACCACAGATACCTGTCTCCAGAAAAGGTTTCTTCGTTCTGCCTTTGACAACAGCCCATTCGATCAACTTGCCCACGCCATCCTGATCCAACACCTGAAAAGGATTGGCTTCCAGAATATTCTTTTCCATATATGAACCGAGGAATTTACCTTCGGCATCATCCCGGCTGTAACCAAAGGTCATTTGTGTCAGATCATTGGTTCCAAAGGAGAAAAAGTCTGCATACTGGGCGACGCTATCTGCCAGCAGGGCGGCTCTTGGAACCTCAATCATGGTTCCCACCCGATATCTGAACCCTTTGAATTCCTCGCTAAGCACCTGAGCGGCTACCTTATCAACCAGCTCTCTCATTTGCTTGAGTTCATTAGGGTGACCGACCAGAGGAATCATAATCCCCGGTCTCACATCTACGCCCTTGCGCAGTGCGGCTTCCGCGGCCTTAAAGATCGCTTCAATCTGCATATCGTATATCTCTGGAAACAGAATGCCCAGCCGAACACCGCGCAGACCCAGCATAGGGTTAATTTCACGCAATTCGTGTACCTTGGAGATGGTGGTTTTAAGACGCTGAAGCTCCTCCGCATGGCCACCGGAAAGCTCAAGCTCCTGCTGTCGCTCCTGAAGCTGTTCCAGATTCGGCAGGAACTCATGCAACGGCGGGTCCAGCAGGCGAATCGTCATCGATAAACCGTCCATCGCACTGAACATAGCCTCAAAGTCAAATTGTTGCATTTGGAGCAGACGATTCAAATGAAGAACCCGCTCCTCCTGATCATCGGCCAAAATCATCGCCTGAACGATAGGCAGTCGATTGCCCGAGAAAAACATATGCTCCGTCCGGCAAAGTCCGATGCCTTCGGCTCCAAATTCTCTGGCTTTGACTGCATCATGTGGCGTATCGGCATTGGTGTAGACCTTCAACGTCCGGATGCCGTCTGCAATCTCCAGCAGCTTCAACAGCTCCGGTGTAATAACCGGCTCGCTCAGCGACAGACTGCCTTCGTACACCTGCCCGGAGGTCGAATCGATTGAAATATTTTCCCCTTCCTGGAAAGTACGTTTACCAATGCTAACGCTCCGACTGTCCAGATCAATACTCAGTGCGTCACAGCCGCAAATGCAGGGTTTTCCCATGCCCCTGGCAACCACAGCAGCATGGCTGGTCATCCCCCCTCGACTCGTCAGCACGCCTTCAGCGGCAATGATCCCGTGAACATCGTCGGGTGAGGTCTCTACACTGACCAGGATGACTTTCTGCCCATCCTTCGACCATTTCTCTGCTGTATCCGCGTCGAATACGATACGCCCGCTTGCTGCACCGGGCGAGGCTGGCAGACCTTGGGCGATCGCCGTCAGCGGTGTGGAGGTATCAATAGAGCGATGCAGCAATTGATCCATATGGGACGGTTCGATTCGCTGGATAGCCTCCTCTTTACTGATAATCCCTTCCTCCACCAAATCTACAGCTATTTTCACAGCCGCCTGCGCCGTTCTTTTGCCGCTGCGCGTCTGTAGCAGATACAAATTACCTTTTTCAATCGTGAACTCGATATCCTGCATATCCCGGTAATGACGTTCCAGCAAGGAAGCCAGCTCTTCCAGACGATCATAGACTAGCGGCTGCTCCTCCAAAAGCTGTGCTATAGGGTTCGGGGTGCGTACTCCGGCTACAACATCCTCGCCCTGGGCGTTCACCATATACTCACCGTACAATTCCTTAGCGCCTGTGGAGGGATTGCGAGTGAACAGCACCCCGGTTCCACTATCGTTCCCGAGATTGCCAAACACCATGGCCTGGATATTCACTGCTGTTCCTTGTTCATCCGGAATGCCATAAGCCTTTCGGTACACCTTGGCACGCATATTGTTCCAGCTGCGAAATACAGCTTCTACCGCCAGTTGCAATTGTTGATACACATCCTGTGGAAACGGTTGTCCGCTGTGCTCTTCAACAAGATTTTTATAATTTGCGATCAATTCCTTCCATTCTTCTGCGCTAACCTCCTGGTCACTGGCACGCCCGTTGGTTTGCTTGTTCTGTTCCTGAAGCTTCTCAAAATGGATGGCATCTATACCTAGCACTACCTCGCCAAACATTTGAATAAATCTGCGGTAACAGTCATAGGCGAAGGTTTCATTGCTCGTCTGTTCTGCTAATCCACGAACAGTTTCATCATTCAGACCCAGATTCAAAATCGTATCCATCATACCAGGCATCGAGGTTACCGAGCCTGAACGGACAGATACCAGCAAAGGCCGCTTCGTATCTCCGAATATAGCCGATTGGGCTTCCTCAACCTCGTGCAGGGCAATTACGATCTCCCCCAATAAGCCCTCCGGGAGTCTGCTGCCGGAAGTAAAGTAGGCTCGACACGCCTCGGTGGTCACTGTAAAGCCAGGAGGGATCGGGAGACCCAGTGTCGTCATTTCCGCGAGATTGGCGCCTTTTCCTCCTAATAGCGCTTTCATCCCCAACTTACCTTCGTTAAATGAGTACACTCTCTTTTGCATTAAATTTATTCCCTCCACTTATTGAGATATATGCCTGAATTAAATTTATCTGTCTATATAAAGTTGTAACACAAAGCAGGAGGGTTTTTCAATATATATGACGTAATATATGCTAATAACATTCATTTATGATGTTTTAATCCAATGAATAAACTTATTTATTAAAACTTTAATTTGTGATTAAAATATATTTTGAACTAACTTGACGCTGTTGAATTCACTACACCCGGATCATTTCCTTCCAGTATGAAAGTTTAAAACAAAAAGAGGCCATAATTTCAATGGCACGGTTACGGTAACCGATTCAGAGAAAAATAAACTGAACTAACCGTGGGTAGTAATAGTGCGTTTGTCAACGATAAGAAGGTTTCTGTGGGGGTAAATCCTACTGTTAAAGAAGGCGCTGTATATGTACCTTTTCGTTTTATAGGGGAAGCATTAAATGCAAAAGTACTGTGGAATCCTGATTCCAAAACAGTTGTTATTTATAAGCCTAGTCAAACTCTACTTCAACGCTTTGCCAGCAATAAACTAGAAGAATCCAGAAACGCAGCTATCCAATTACCAAGGATTTCTCTACATGAGGAACTCGCCGGCACTGAAGAAGGAGGGGATGGAGGAACTTATTACTTCCCAACAAAAAGAGCAACAGCTTTATTTATGCCTATAGAGGAATAGCTCAATATGCTGAGGTTAAAGATGGGGCTGCTTGGGTTAAATGGGAAGGCCAAATAAGCATGAATAAACCAAACAACAAGAGTGTGATTCCAAATGTGCTCCAAGTAAGTAGTAAGGAATGGGGAGATCGACCATCCTTCACAGGGAAAATAGATTTCTTTAAGGACTTGTGGAAGACAGAGCAAGTTAAATTTGGAACTTTCGATGAAAATGGAAATGTCATCTATGAGGGCGAAAAATCCCTTCCTAATAAAGGGAAAGACATTATTGCAACCATACCTGCGGAACAGCAATAATAATGATTTTTTTCGGGCAGAACAAGAAGGACTACTGCTAGTTACTATTCTGACAATATGCATCTTAATTACAGTTTGGCTCATATTTGTATTATCAAAAGACGTTTTAGGGGAACCTGCATAGAGTCCTTTTTTTCTCACCTGAAAACAGAAAAGATTTATTTAAGCAAATCCGAAATCTTAGCTGAGGCAGAACAACAGGTATGTGAAATATCTGATTCAATAACCAAAGTAGATTCCAGAAAAAATTAAACAACCGTTCCCCTATTGAAGACCGAGAAACGGCTGCTGCTAAAAGTGTCTTTTTAGTCCTGTTTACTTGATAGGGGTATGACCATAGCAGCATTAACCGTAAAAGTAACCTCCCAATAAGTCATCATAAGCAAGTATAACTACGGTTCCCGGGCTAAGTATCTAATTAGACAAAGCACTCCGATGCGTCATATAGTAGGAATATAATCGGGCAGAGGAGTAGAGAACTGTGGGAAAAGCGACAATCGGGGATGTGGCGTCGCGCGCCGGCGTATCCAAAAGCACCGTATCCCAATTTCTAAACAAAAGATACCAGCATATGGGTCAGGAGACGCGGATCAAAATCGAAGAAGCGATCAAGGCCCTCGACTACCGGCCCAACGTGCTTGCCAGAGGGCTGAAGCAGAAGCGGACCGGTGCGGTCGGCGTCATCGTGGCCAACATTATGCACCGGCTCTCCACGGAAATCTGCCGGGGCATCGAGGACTATTGCCAGGAGCAGAATATCAGCGTCATTCTGTGTAACAGCGACGAGGACGAGGAAAAGGAGAAGAAATATGCCGAAATGCTGCTGACCAAGCAGGTCGACGGTATAATTCTCTTGCCTACGGGCAAGAACGGGCCATTATATGAAAGCCTCGCCGAGCAGGGATATCCGATCCTCTTCATGGACCGTCGCGTAGAAAACGTAAAAGCGGATACAATTGTGGTCAATAACCGGGAGGCAGTCACCCGGGCAGTGGATCATCTGGCGTCGCTGGGGCATCGGAGCATCGCCTTGGCTACGGGACCGCTCACAATCAGCACGCGAACCGAGCGGACGGAGGGGTTCCGGGCGGCCATGAGTGTGCTCGGTCTGGACTACGAGATATGTAACAACATCATTAATGCGGAAATTTCCTTGCTTAAAGACCGCTTTCGCAAGCGATTAGAGGGGCCGGAGCCGCCGACGGCGCTCATTGCGGGTAATGATCTGGTTCTGCTTGAAGCACTTGCTTTTGTTAAGGAACAGGGGCTGCGGGTGCCAGAGGATTTGGCACTGGTCGCATTCGACAACATTCCATTCGCCCACCTGTTGACGCCGACGCTGACGACGATCAACCAGCCTTCGCTGGAGATGGGCAGAAAGGCGGCTGAGCGCTTGATCACCCGCATCCGGTCGGAGAAGGCGCCGGATGCGGCCGAGTTCGTCTTTGAATGCGAGCTTGCGGTGCGAGAATCATCTGGCCAGGCCCGTTGAATGTGTTGAGAGGGACAAAATTCATTTTTAACAAAGACAGCTTCAGGTCTGGGACCGGGAGCTGTCTTTGTTGTAGTACGCCTAGCAATGGGCGATATCTTCAGGGTGAAAGTCCAGAACTGGGGCTGGCGAGTAACTAACGTTAAATATAGACCAGGTTTGCACCGCGAGGCGGAATCTGATAGAAGCAGGAGACAAATACACGGGCCAAGGAACACGATCTGGATTTGAGGCCAGAGCTAGTTGGAAGAGTAACCTACGAACAACGCCAATGACCGTGGGTGGAAAAGTGACGTTTTTATTCTGGGAATACCCGTTGACCGATAAATTCCTTCACTGGATGCAATCACCTAGGCCTATTTTCTCCCTTTTAGAATTAAGATAACGCTTTAATGAAAGGGCTTGCAAAACGAAGACGCCAGGATTATAATGAACTCAAGAATTACGTAAATCGGTTTACTAAATCGATTTACAAAGAGATTGGCTTTTCTGGGAACCTCATAGGTCGATCTGAGCATGAAGGAGGATGACAATATGAAGGCGGTCTTTGTTCCAACCTCTGTATTTGGCAATACACCCGGCCTGCAGCATGAATGGACGCCGACGGTTCGCGCCGCCGGCGCAGACGGCATCGAAATCAGGCGAGAATTGTTCCCGCCGAGCAAGTTGCCGCTTGCGGATTGCTGCGAAGCCAACCGGAACAGCGGCTTGCGCTGCGTATATTCGGTTCCGATGGAGCTGTGGGACGAATCCGGAAGGCTGAATGAAACGCAGCTGTCGGAGATTCTGGAGGAGGCGGCGATTCTAAGGCCGGAGATGCTGAAGGTATCGCTTGGGCATTTCATGGCAGCGGCCGAGGCCGATACAGAGGAAAATGTGACGGAAGCACCCGGGGTCCGGAAGGCTTCGGAAGGCCAGGCAAGCCGGAGCAGCGACGAGCAGCTGACCCGTCTGGGGGGCCTGCTTGATCAGTACCGGGTCTTGCATGGACAGTTGACCCTACTGATCGAGAACGACCAAACGCCACATGGAGGCAACGCCGGAAATTTGAAAGCGTTCTTCCAGACGGTGGAGCGTTCCGGGCTCGACGGAGTGCGAATGACGTTCGATACCGGCAACTGGATGTATGCAGGAGAGGAGCCCGTGAAGGCGGCGCTGGATTTGGCTCCTTACACCGCCTACATTCACTTCAAGCATGTCGTATATTCGGACGACAATACTTTGCAAACGGTTCCCATTCCCCAGGAAGAAGATGCGTTCTGGCGAGTGCTGTTGGCTTATTTGCCGGAACGCGCGTTCCGGGCGATTGAGTTTACGATTCCTGGACCGGATAGTCTTTCAGGATATTTGAAGATGCTACGGCAAGCTCAAGGCATGCCTGAAAAGGGACGAAAAGAGAGAGACTGAAGGAGGAATGGCAGTCATGTTAAAAGATTCGGTAACTTTTGGAGAGGCTATGGTCATGTTCGTAGCGGGCCAACCCGGCCCCTTGAAGGACATTGACACCTTCATCCGCCGCCTCGCCGGGGCGGAGGTTAATGTTGCCGTCGGCCTCTCGAGACTTGGACTATCTTCCGGGTGGATCAGCAGGCTGGGCGAGGATGCCTTCGGCAATTATATCGCGGAGTATCTCGCCAGGGAGCAGGTGGACATCCACGGGATTACCCACGATTCCCGCTATCCCACCGGGTTCCAGCTGAAGTCGAAGGTGCTGGAGGGCGATCCGCAAGTGCAGTATTTCCGGAAAGGTTCCGCCGCAAGCTCGCTTGGCGAGGCTGATGTAGACTCCGGCTATTTGACCGGCTTCCGACATCTGCACATGACCGGCATTCCGCCCGCGCTGACGAAGAGCACACGCGCATTCGCCTATGCGACGATGGAGACGATGAAGGGTGCGGGCAGGTCCGTCTCTTTTGACCCCAATCTGCGTCCTTCGCTCTGGTCTTCGAAAGAGGAGATGAGGGCGGTCATTAACGATCTGGCCTGCCGGGCGGACTGGGTGCTGCCGGGGATCGAAGAGGGGGAATTCCTGACTGGCTCAAGGGACCCGAAGAAAATCGCCGATTTTTATCTGAACCAGGGCGTTTCGCTTGTTGCCGTCAAGCTGGGACCGGAAGGAGCATATTTCCGCACCCCGAATGAAGAGGGGACGGTTCAGGGCTTCAAGGTGAAGAAGGTTGTGGATACGGTCGGGGCCGGGGATGGCTTTGCCACAGGCTTGATCGCGGGACTTCTGAGGGGGTTAAGCATCACCGAAGCAATTCGGCAGGGAAACGCAATTGGCTCGATTGCGGTGCAGTCTGTAGGCGACCACGACGGATACCCGACTAAGGAAGAGCTTAAGGCATATCTTCACTATCATCTGACAGGAGTGAGAACGAGATGAACAACTCGAACAAAGGCGGCTTTGTCGCTTCGCGCTGGCTGCGTCTGATGCCGATTGTCTTTGTAACGTACAGCCTTGCCTATCTCGACCGGGCGAACTACAGCTTCGGTGCGGCTGCCGGCATGGCCAAGGATTTGCAAATTTCGGCGGGGATGTCTTCACTGCTGGGCGCGCTCTTCTTCTTAGGGTACTTCTTCTTCCAGGTGCCGGGCGCCCATTACGCCGAGAACAAGAGCGCCAAGAAGCTCGTGTTCGGTTCGCTGATTTTGTGGGGACTGCTGGCGACAGCTACTGGTATCGTCGATAACGTTCATGTTCTCATCGTTATCCGGTTCTGTCTCGGCGTTGTTGAAAGCGCAGTCATGCCTGCAATGCTTGTCTTTCTGAGCCGCTGGTTCACGAAAAAAGAGCGCTCACGCGCCAACACCTTTCTCATCCTTGGCAATCCCGCAACCGTGCTGTGGATGTCGATTGTCTCCGGTTATCTCGTAGCTGCTGTCGGCTGGAGATGGATGTTCATCATTGAAGGTCTGCCTCCGATTATTTGGGCGTTCTTCTGGTGGAAGCTCGTCAACGACAAGCCTGCGGAAGCGAACTGGCTGACCTCACAGGAGAAAAAAGAGCTTGAGAGTGCTTTGCATGAAGAACAGAAGGGACTGAAGCCTGTCAAGAACTACGGCGAAGCGTTCCGATCGCCGCTTGTCATCCGTCTGTGCCTGCAGTATTTCTTCTGGAGCATTGGTGTCTACGGCTTCGTAATGTGGCTTCCTTCGATTATCAAGGTCGCTCCGGACATGAGCATGGTTGCCACAGGGTGGCTGACCTCCATACCTTATGTGCTCGCGGTAATCGGCATGCTGACAGCGTCATACTTTTCGGATAAGATGGAGAACCGTAAAGCCTTTGTCTGGCCGTTTCTGATGGTAGGCGCCGTCGCCTTCTACGCTTCTTATTTGCTGGGAGCGGATCATTTCTGGATTTCCTTTATTCTGCTAATCATCGCCGGCGCAGCCATGTATGCCCCTTACGGACCGTTTTTCGCCATCATGCCGGAAATTTTGCCCCGGAACGTCTCAGGCGGCGCCATGGCGCTGATTAACAGTATGGGGGCGCTCGGTTCTTTTGCCGGATCGTACATCGTCGGCTACCTGAACAGCTCCACTGGCGGCTTCGGCGCTTCATATCTCTTTATGGCCGGTTCGCTTCTGCTGTCCGCAATTTTGACTATAACCGTGGGCAGATCCCGGAAAGCGGCGGAATCGTCTACGGGGGGAAAGCTTGAGGTGTCTACAAGATGAACATTCAACTGGCGCTGGACCGGATGAGCATACAGGAGGCCATCAATATGGGGAGATTGGCGGAGCCTTATATCGATTGGATCGAAGTCGGCACTTCGCTGATCAAAGAATTTGGCATGGCGTCCGTGGAAGCGATAAAGCGTGAGTTTCCCCACAAGACAATCGTAGCGGATGTCAAAACCTTCGATAACGCAAAATACGAGTTCGAGCTATGCTATAAGGCAGGGGCCGATGTGACGACAGTCATGGGCTCCGCTCCGTTAGTCACCGTTGATTTCTGCATGAAGACGGCGCGGACATGGGACAGGCAGGTCATGATCGACCTGCTCCATACGACGCCGGAGGAACAGGCTGCACTTGCCCGGTACCGGGAGGCAGTCCATTGCGTCCATGTCAGCAAGGACCAGCAGGAGGGCGGCGGCTCCCGCCTGACTGGGTTGGGCGCATATGGAGCCACTACGGATACCGATGAGAGCGGGATCAATAGAACCAGTGGGATCGGTGCTAGCGACGCGCTGCCCAGAGGTATAGTTTCCGACGTATCTGGTGTCCGCGGTTCCACATGCGAAAGCCCAACGGGACTTCGGATCGCCGTTGCGGGCGGGATCACGAAGGAGTCGCTGCCGTGGGTGCTGGCGTTGGAGCCGGAGGTTCTCATTGTTGGCTCCGCCATTACGAAAGCCCCGGACCCCGCCTCCGCTGCCCGCGCGTTTCAGGACCGCATCCGGGAGTTGGGAAGAAGATAACGGGACCTCAAGCGGTTTACCACTGAACAGATTATATATACAAACTAAAAAAGTACCGTCCGAGTTGCGGATTTCATTCCAGCCGAATGGTTTCGAATGCGGATGGATTCTACTTGATCGCGAATAGAGAAGGAGAGACTGAACGATTATGAACAAGCTGATGACTATACTCGCGGAAGCCCGTGCTGTGCTGGAGCGGGTAGACGAGGGCGTTGTTAACGAGACGGCCGCCCTTCTGGCAGGCGCGCCCCGGATCTTCGTTGTAGGTGAAGGCCGCTCGGGCCTGATGGCCAAATCCTTTGCTATGCGGCTGATGCACCTCGGTGCGACCTCGTATGTGATCGGAGAGACGATCACTCCTTCGATAGCCGGTGGCGATTATGTGGTCGCCGTCTCCGGCTCCGGAACAACGCATGGCGTCGTCTGGACTGCAGAGAAGGCGCAGGAGCTTGGTGCATCGGTTATCGCCCTGACGACCGACGCCGAATCCCCGCTCGCCCGGTCCGCCATGCGGGTGCTCGCCATTCCTGCGGCGACGAAGCACCGCCGCGAAGGCGAAGGCGCGAGCGTGCAGCCGCTAGGCTCGCTGTTTGACCAATGCGTCCACCTCATGCTAGACGCGGTCTGCCTGTGCTACGCAGAGTCTCGCGGCGTCGACAACGCCGCTGCGTTCAAGCAGCACAGCAATTTGGAATAGCGGCGCCATACCTCCACCGCACGCTAGAGTCAAGCCGCTCAGGCTGTTAATCGCCGGAGCGGCTTGTTGTGTGTTAGGCTTCCCCTCTGAAAGCCGAAACTAAGAATTCCCGCCGTCATATTTGATGACTTTTGGAAACAGCCTCTTTGTCTATTTTAAAATTCCCCTCTGCATACCTGTAGGAATTTTACTTAGTTAACATCTTTTCGAAAATATTAAAACCGTCTGTTTCCCCCATATGGGTATAGCCACATTGTTTGTAAAACTGGCTAAGCTTGTCATTCCCCGCAATACAATCCAAGCGGATTCGATCCTTGCCTGCAAAACGGATGCCTTGTTCAATCCATTGCATCAGTTCGCGTCCTAGTCCCTTCTCGGGACGATCCCGATTGACTACCAGCCGATGCAAATATACGGAGGTTCCTCCCTTGGAATCAGCGTCCAGGTTTCTACTTTCTGAATACCTGCCACTGTAAAACAGGGCTGTCCACAGGTCATCCTCCGATGACTTATGAAACAGCCCTGTTTCATTTATGGTTATTTGCCATGAAGACGGTCCAGCAGCCGAGTAACCAATACGCACACTTCAGCACGGTTTATTTGATTATCCAATCTTAAAGTACTGTCCTCATATCCCTCTATCAGATGTTTTTCGATAGAAAGTGCGATTTCATCGGAAGACCAATCTCTCAATGATGCCGTATCTTTAAACTTATTCAACTGGTTTTCCGGGTTTTCGCTTTTTGGAATTGATTCACGATACCGTAAAGCTCTAACCAATATCGCAATGGCTTCTTTCCTTGTTATTTCCTTATTAAGATAAAAAAGGTTATATGCATCTCCTTTTGCAAGCCCCATCCTTCTCGCCAGTTTAATATAGTTGTAATACCAATCAGGATTGGTTACATCCTCGAAATCCGGGGTTTTATCCTGTTCAACTGCAGCAGGTTCTCCCAAGGCGAGAACAAGCACTTTGACATACTCCGCTCGTGTAATGTTCTTTTTCGGTTTAAATTCCTTAGCGGAGTAGCCGTTAATAATTTTCAGATTGTAGAGCTTTATGATGGCCTCGGTTGCCCATTGCGGATCATAAATATCTTCAAACGTATGTTGAATAATGCTGCCGCTTTGAGCGCTGCCTTTGTTTTCATTGTTGCCTTGACCAGACTGGATTTCGTTACTACTGCCTGGATCGCTGTCTTTACTTTTGTTTTCACTGCCTTGGCCAAGCCTATCTTCGTTATCGCTGCTTGGATCGCTACGCTTGCGTCCTTTTTGGGCTTGACCAGAGCTTTCGTTTTTACTGCCGTTCTGACTGTTGTCATTGTCACCGCTCATGGAAAGAGTGGACAAGATAATTTCCGTTGGCGCGCTCTCTCCATAATTATTGGAAGCCGTTACCGTAAAAGTATAGAGCGTATTACTGTTTAATTGATCCACTAAATAATGGAGAGAAGTTACTTGAGCAATTTCTTTTCCGTTTTGTTTAATTTTGTACTTGGTCGCCCCGGCGGCAGCATTCCATGTCAGAAGCACACTATTTTTTTGCGGTTGGCCTGTGAGATTTTGCGGCGACAGAGGCGCTTCACTTTCATTCGTATCTGTATCCGTATCCGTATCCGTCGTTACTGTCAGCGTGCTTGCGTTGCCAACTCCATATGCGTTTTGCGCCGCAACCGAATATTCATAGCGCTTGCCGTCCGCAATCGTATCCGTGAAGCTCGTAGCGCTTCCCGTATAAATCACGACGTTATCCCGCTTCAATATATAGCTTGTCGCCGTTGGAACGACATCCCAGTACACGGACATCGTGACACTGCTCATTTGAACAGCCGTGAGGTTTCCGGGACTGCCCGGGTATTTGCTATCCATCACGAACGAAATGCTCTTTTCTTCCCCTTTACCGTTTGGATTCACGGGAACAACCGTATACGTGTACGTTGTCCCCTGCACAAGACCTGAATCCGTATATTCGGTATCAGTTCCCGTGTAGATCGTTGTCCCGTTCCTTTTTAATTCATAAGAAGTCGCATAAGGGTTTTTTGTCCAACGAATTGTCGCTGTGCTCCCCCCATACGTTGCAGTGACATCCGAGACAACGGACGGCAAATTCGGGTCGAGATAAGGAATAGAAAATAAGCCTGCTGTAATATCCTCGAGAGGGGTATGTACCAGTCCACTTTTCCGAATAGTTACATAGGCATTAGTCACACTATCCGCTGCTTTATGTTGTACTACTTGTCCCGCAAATTGGAGAGTAAGCTTAGAAGCACTGTCTTTTGTAACGGTATATGTAATTCCAGTAGGCAAGTTGCCAACATAAACATCATTCGTTACGGTGTCATTAAACTCATCTCCGGTCAAAGTAACGGTTAAAGCCCCGGTAATGGTCCCGTCATTGGTTGCCGTTTCTTGGACTGTGTTTGTACTATACGAAATAGACGGCTTATCATATTTGATGGATACGGGCTCATTGCTGCTAACAGTGGCGCCGTCGCCAAATTGTCCATATCCATTCCAACCCGCAAACAATACATCACCTGATGCATTAATCAATCCCGTCTGGTTCAATCCGAAAACAATAGCCTTCACATTCGGTACGTTGACGTTTAATGGAATGTTCGATGAAGCAAAGCTGTTATTTCCAAGTTGTCCATATACGTTTCGTCCCCACAGCATCGTGTTCCCGCTTTGATCTATAGCTCCGCTGTTGAGATAACCTGCAAAAATATCTTGTGCCTTCCCGATTCCGGAAACCATTACCGGTACATTCTTATTATCATTCGTACCATCGCCTAATTGTCCGTAATTATTTAAACCAAAAGCAACAACCTTGCCATTCGCTTTCAAAACCAAATTGTGCTCGTAGCCGGCTGTAATCTTGACAGCATCCGTTATACCGTTCACTTGAACAGGAGTATTGGAATTCGTATTAGTTCCATTCCCTAACTGCCCTTTTACTCCCTCTCCGACAGTATAAACCGTTCCATCACTTTTAAGGGCAATGAAAGTGGCCCCATTGGCAGAGATAGCTTGAATTCCGCTCAGGCTCGGCATTTGGACAAATGTCGATCTAGGAGTAAAATCACCCAGTCCCAGCTGTCCTTTCGCATTGTCTCCGGAGGACCAGACATTTCCGCTTTGATCAAGAACGTATGAGGCATTATCGCCTGCGGCAATATCCTTTATGTTAGGCAAACCGACACCGATCCGACCAAAAGAATACTTACTATTAGTCGTTCCGTCGGACAATTGTCCAAATGCGTTGTTCCCGGTTCCATATAGTTCGATGGCACCGTTATTGTCTGTCATCACTAGGGTATGAGAGTTGCCTGAGACTACTTTCTTTAGGGTCCCCGGAACGCTTGAAATCATTTGCGGAGATTGCACATAAACCCCGCCGTTACCCAACTGTCCGACAAGATTGCTCCCCCAATTGAATAACTGGCCCATTTTGTTAATTTCGCTTACATGATTTAATCCTATGCTAATGGACTGAGCCGAGCCCTTTATTGTTGCAGAAAAGGAACCGTTGGTTAAATTTGTTCCTATAGCAAGTTGTCCATATCCGTTCCAGCCGCTGCCAATCACTTTTCCATCAGAAGTTAGAATGGCGCTGTAAGATTCGCCGCTTATAACTGCTTTTGCGTTATGGATGTTGTTAAATAATGTCCAGTTCGTACTTCCCCAAGGGCTTGATTGATTGATTTGGCCGTAAAAATTGCTCCCTGTTCCAACAACAGTGCCATCTCGTTTTACCGCAATGGAGTGAACAGATCCGGAGGCAGCATCCATAAAATCACCGACAGGAACAGGTGTCAGCGCATACGAAGTGCTTCCATCTCCGAGTTGCCCGTTAGCATTATACCCTGCTGCATACGTTGTTCCCGAACTAATGAAAAACGTAGAGTAGTATCCAAACGCGATTTTTGTGACGTTATGGATTGGGGATGCTGTCGGTGAATTTCTCGTGACATCATCTCCAAGACCTAATTGGCCGGCCCAATTTGAGCCCCACATCATAACGGTATGGTCGGTCAAAATAGCTGCCGATATTTTATTCCCTGCAAAAATAGAGGCAACCCCGTTCAATGACGATAATTTTGTAAAGTTAAGCTGCGATGAAAAATTCCCCAGACCTAATTGGCCGGCATCATTACTCCCGGATGCCCATACGTTTCCGTCCATATCCAGCGCAAGTATATGATCCCTGCCGACGGCCACATCTACGATAGGCGGCAAGCCGCTTACTTTCATAAATGATGATTTGTTTATAGTATCTCCTAGGCCAAGTTGGCCTTCGCTGTTTGCGCCTGTAACGTAAAGATCATTCGTTGCATCGACAAAGGCAGACTGATTGCCGCCCGCGCTAATTTTCCTAATTTCTTTCGAATGATCAATCCGCACAGCAATTTCCCGCATTTGAGTATCACCAGAACCCAATTGTCCGAATTCATTGTTGCCCGCTGCATATACCTTTCCGGACTCCGTAAGGTACAATGTATGGTTGTCGCCGCCGGCAATGCTCTTTATTGTGACCAGGTCCGATGGAACAGCAAAAACATTGGAAGAGAATACAAACAAAGCAAACATACATACCCAAATAGCTATGAAAGATTTCCTTTTCAACAAGCTAAACCCTCCAAATCTGACCTTCTCAGGCATAAGATGACTTTCATCACGTAACATAATCATTCATTAAACATCATTCTCCTTTCTCTTACTTGTCTTTTATATTGAGCCTGACAACCAGGGAGTGCTTTCGCTCGGTTAGGAAACCGAATAATCCCTTAGTAGGGAACGTCCTAAAGATAACTTCCATATTTCATATGTTTTATTTAACATTCGCCAGGCGCCCGCTCAAATACATATATATCATCGGATTTTTGCAATCAAACCCTTAGTGGTTAAGGCAAAAAGAACCTGAAGTTATTCGCCCGACGATAGCCGCAACATGTTGACTTTAGGAACGGCCAAATTTAAAGGAAGGAAATCATCTTAAATAACAGACAGGATCAAGGCAGGCCGCCCATGGTCTGCACAGCAGGCACAATCCGGTACAACCCCGCCGCACTATCAGTCACGGGCCGTACTTCCTGTACGTCCCAACCAAGTGACAGCACCCGCTCTAGCCGATCATGCTCGGCTTGCCGTCAGCTCGGATGTAACGGCTTCGCTTCCTTCCTCCAAGGACAGCTCAGACTCCCGTCCGAACGCAGCGGCATTCCACGAATGGATGCCTCGGATCGTGTACCGTTAGCAGTTCATACATGATGTGATGGAATTCAACAAAAAAACACCCGTTAAGGGTGTATTATAGGGCCGATAAACTGATTAAGGCCAGAATAGCGGGTAATCCTTGTTTTAATAAAATAGATTTATTGGCTGTCATCGCACCATACACCGCGGCCACTACCACGCAAATGACAAAGAACAGCTGAATTTTCCGTCCTACCACAGCGTCCGGATAGCACAAGCCCCACACCAATCCAGCAGCCAAAAAGCCGTTATACAGCCCTTGATTTGCTGCTAGAGATTTGGTTACTTCCGCCAGTTCCTTTGAGGTACCGAACGTGCGGATTGCTCGTGGAGTCGTCCATAGGAACATTTCCAGTATTAAGATATACACGTGCTCCAGTGCAACGATTCCGACCAATATTGAACTAAGCAGGCTCAAGTCTATTCCTCATTTCCATATAAAGTTATTCATGAGATGTTCCAGCTATATCCTCCAAAAGTATAAATGATCTTCCAAAAACAGTAAAGAGGCTGAACCCAAGGCCCGGCCTTATTCCCGAACAATTCCTTACATCGTTCTCGCGTCCTTACATCGTTCTCGCAAAATCCAGCAAAGCTTTAGACATGCTGTTAATCTCGTCCGTAGCTGCGTTTACCTGTTGCGTTAGTGCTGCCTGTTTTTGTGTCAGCGTGGTCATATTGCCGATATTATGCAAAATCCGTTCGATGAGCGACTTCATTTCATCCAGACTGGTCTCGATATTTCCGGTGGCATCAGCACTGTGAATAGCCAGCTTTCTTACTTCATCTGCAACCACGGCAAAGCCGCGTCCCTGATTCCCCGCGCGAGAGGCTTCAATGGCGGCGTTCAGGCCAAGCAGATTCGTTTGATTGGCGATCTCTTTAATGAAATTGGAGATGTTCTGCGTCTCTTCTGCGCTGACCTTGGCCTGATTCGCTGCCGCCGTCGATTGCTCCTGAGCCGTAGCCAGCTCCTGCGCCTGGTTGCTAACGGAGTTTACGCCGTTCACCATTTCCGCAATGGAATCGGAGAGATGCTGTATTTTGAGCGTGAGTTCGTCCGCAACGGCCTGCTTTTGTTTCTCCAACGTTACATCACGGATGGTTCCTGCCATGCGAATTGGCACTCCTTTGCTGTTGCGTATGCTTACTCCACTATTATAATACCAGCGATATTCGCCATTTTTATTCTGCAAGCGGCAGGTGACTTCATAGGGAGTGCGGTCTGAATAATCATTCAAATGGTCGTGCAAAGCTTTCAACGCTATTTCAACATCATCTGGATGCAAGCGTGAACTCCAGCTGCTAAGCGCACCCGGAAAGTCTTTCTCATCACTAAAGCCCAGTGTTTTGCGAAATTGTGGCGACCACCAAAATTGACTATCCGGATGTTCTACATCTCCGTTGACCAGGATAATGTCATATGGAGCTTCGATTAATACACGGTTAACAAGCTCATATCTGGTAGCTAATGCTTCCAATTCCTCAGATTTGATCTTCTGGTCATGCACATCCAGCAAAGCACCTGCAATACGAAGCGGAACCCCCTGCTGATCGCGAATCGTCGTTCCGGTGGCTCGGAACCAGCGGTATTCTCCATGCTTCAGCTTCAAGCGATACTGAATGTCGTAAGGGATCTTCCCTGTATGATCCAGCAAATGATTTGACAAAGCTTCCAATACCCATTCATGATCCTCAGGGTGTAGTCGGGATGCCCAACTGTCCAATACATTGGGGAAATCATTTTCATCCTGGTACCCTAGCATGAAACGGAATTCATCTGTCCACGTGAATGTATTATTGGGATTAACGGGATCGCCTGCAATAACTTCCATATCCCATAAGCCAACATCTATCGCCTTGGTAACGAGCTTCAGACGAATATCAACATATTGAGCATCATTTTTAAGGGACTCAAGCGCTTGGTTAACATTGTTTGCGATTTCCCGAATCTCGGAAGATGCTGAGGCAACTCGGATTGCGGCAGAATAATCCTTCTGTTGTGTTTTTTGTAAAAGTTTACGGCTTTCTTCTATTAAAGGAGCAAGTGAGTGGATCTCATTTTTCTTGAAAAACATATATGCTCTTCCCTTCTAGGCAAGATATAAAACGGTATAGTTTAATATCGGAATTTTCCAAAGAATCATTATAAATTAAACTTTAATTTAATTAGGTAAAAGGAATCATTTTTCAAGCCCTTATGCCTAAATATTCATACAAAAACATCGGAAAATGTCGAAATATAAATTTTTTTAACAAATTTACAAATAAAAAGGACACCCTTGCACAATTTGCAAGAGCGCCCTTTTTATCAATAATTTAACTTATTGGTTATTCGTTAGAGAAGCAACGTATTTTTCGCCTTTTTCCTTATCATATTCGCCTTCCCATTTGGACATAACCACAGCGGCCAGCGAATTGCCCAATACATTGACTACCGTACGCGCCATATCTAGAATACGATCAATACCCGCGATAAAGGCCAAGCCTTCCAGCGGCAGGTTCACTGCTCCCAGTGTGGCAAGCAGAACGACAAATGAAGCACCCGGCACACCTGCAATACCTTTGGAAGAAATAATCAGCACGATCATCAGCGTAATCTGTGAAGAGATCGGCAGGTGAATACCATACATCTGGGCGATAAAGATTGCCGCCAGCGCCTGATACAAGGTAGATCCGTCCAGATTGAAGGAATATCCGATCGGAATCACGAAGGAAGTTATTCCTTTTGGACATCCAAACCTCTCCATCTTCTCCATGATCTTGGGCAGAACACTCTCCGAGCTGGCGGTCGAGTAAGCAAGCAACAGCTCACTTTTCAAGATTTTAATCATCGTCCAGAGGCGAATACCACAGATTTTGGCAATAATTCCAAAAACAATCACAATGAATAATAACATGGAACCGTACACAGATAAAACAAGCTTCAATAACGGCCACAATGAAGCCAAGCCAAACTTGGCTACTGTCGTTCCGATCAGAGCGAATACGCCGAACGGAGCCAAGCGCATCACCTGATTGGTTACCCAGAACATGGCGTCGGCTACGCCCTCGAAGAAATTCAGCACAGGCTTGCCCTTGTTACCAATCGCTGCGATTCCCAGTCCGAAAAAGACGGAGAAGAAAATAATGGCCAGCATATCCCCTGCGCCCAGCGCTTGAATAATATTGGTAGGAACAATATGAACAATTGTATCCATGAAGTTGTGGCTTGTAGTTTCCGCCGTCTCCACGTATTTATGGATATCACTCTTGGCCAGGTGGGACATGTCCACACCTACTCCAGGACGAAACAGATTTGCAACGAGCAATCCGAATATGATGGCGATGGTCGTCACAATTTCAAAGTACAGGATAGATTTCCCGCCGAGCTTGCCCAGTTTTTTCATATCCCCGACGCCAGCTACGCCGATAATGAGCGTTGAAATTACAATTGGCACGACAATCATTTTGATCAGACGAATGAAAATGTCACCGATCGGCTTTAAGTAGACTTCCACCCCCGGATTGCCGTAAAATAAAGCGCCAACAATAATCCCTAAAGTCAGCCCGATAAAGATTTGCATCGTCAAATTTATCTTCTTCACTTTGTACCCCCTGGCCGTATATTTTTGCAGTATGCTGTTCTTAATATTTAAATGATGTTATTTATACTACAATCTGAACTATAAAAACCGACAATTATCTACATATTCATTTATTTTTTTCTATAAATTCACAGACTTCAAGATAGAGCCTGTGAATTTATCTTACATTGCCTTTCTGAAATAAATACACGGAGGTGAATATGAATGAAAGTAAATACACTCCTTTTCCTGTTGATGCTTATCATCGTGCCGCTGGCAGGCGAATTAAATATTCACCCGTTCGCTAATACATTCCGTCTCAGCTTCGGGACGCCTGTATTTTTTTTCTTTCTGTTATCCATTCGCCATATTCCGCCTGCATTATCAGGTGTGCTTACCGGAATAGCTGTAGTTGCTTTTCGTATCTTACTCAATCATTTCCTCCAACCCGGCTATTCCTTTGAAGAATTGCTGCTACTGCACGGGCCTGCCTTCTTTTATTATATGGTCTACGGGCTGCTCTTCCAGGTCCTGGGCATTAATGCAGAGCCTTACCGCGCGCTTCGCGTGGGCATCCTCGCTGTAGGAATAGAGGTTGCAGCAAGCGTCGCGGAACTTAGTGTCCGGCGAAGCATTAACGGTGATTTCTGGGACATCATCAAGATCGGGAAAGTGGCTTTCATGGCCATGATCCGCAGCTTCTTCGTGCTTGGGTTCTATAATATCATTCGCCTGAACCAGTCAATTCAGCATGAAGAGGCGCAAAGGCAGCAAACTGAGCGGATTTTACTCCTTGTATCCGATCTATATGAGGAGTCAGTCCAGTTAGGCAAAACCCTGTCGCACGCGGAGCAAATTACCCGTGAAAGCTACGAACTGTACCGTGAGCTGCAGCAGAATGAATCTCTGAAGGATAGGGATCATTATGCCAGACAGGCCCTTCGCATTTCCGGACAGGTTCATGAGATCAAGAAAGACAGTCAGCGGATTTATGCCGGTTTGTCCAAACTCATTGATTCCGAAAGCGAAGTCCATTATATGACACCACAAAAGCTTGGCGAGCTGATTGTCCGCACCAACAGCAAATATGCGCTTTCGCTGGACAAGTCGATCTGCTTCACCCTGAATTCCGATGCTTCGCTGCCCAAGCTGCATGTTTATACAGTTCTGACCCTTATTAATAACCTCGCATCCAATGCGGTTGAAGCGATAAAAGACAGTGGAAGAATTGACGTTGCCATTCGCTTTCTGCTAGAAAAAAAGGATATTGTCTCCCTTAGTGTCACCGATAACGGCCCAGGTATTCCTGAGCGCAAACGGGAAATGGTCTTCACACCAGGGTACACGACCAAGTATGATGAGAAGGGACAGCCTTCGACCGGCATGGGATTGTTTTATGTGCGCGAGGTCGCGGAGAGCCTTGGGGGAACGATTGAACTGGCACAAAATAATGAAAAAAACAATACTGGCAAGATACAGACCACTTTTAGAGTTATATTGCCTTTACGGAAACTGACGGAGAAAGGAAGATAGTCCAGATGCGTTTTTATATTGTGGATGATGATCAGGGAATTCGTTCTATGCTGGCAGACATTATTGAAGACGAAGGTCTAGGGGAGGTCGCCGGGGAAGCAGAGGACGGCTCCCATGTGAACAGCGGCTTGCTGGAACTGAACCGGATTGATATATTGCTGATTGATCTGCTGATGCCGCTTCGTGACGGCATTCAGACGGTGCGTGCGCTCGGAGATCAATTCAGAGGGAAAATCATTATGATCTCCCGGATTGAATCCAAAAACATGATCGGCGAGGCCTATTCCCTTGGCATTGAATACTACATTGCCAAGCCTTTGAACCGGCTGGAGATTATTGCGGTTATTCATAAGGTGGCCGAACGCCTGCGAATGCAGCAGTCGATTACAGATATCCAGCGCACACTGCAAGGGCTATCGATGTTCACTTCAAATAGTTCATCGGCAGCGATAGAACCGACCCGAAACATCGTGACTTCGGGACAGTTTTTGCTCTCCGAAATGGGAATGATCGGTGAGGCGGGAAGTATGGATTTGCTGGACATGCTTGAGTATCTGGACCAATATGAGGAGGAAACAGGCAATCTGTCCCCTTATCTGTTTCCGCCGCTAAAGGACATATTCGCCAATGTAGCGTTAAAACGGCTCGGGGACACGGCCTCTGCGGCAGAGCTAAGCAAGGAAATCAAGGCATCGGAGCAGCGAGTCCGCCGCGCCATTTTCCAGACGCTAAGCCATATCGTATCGCTCGGATTGACCGACTATACCCATCCCAAATTTGAGAATTATGCCTCCAAATTTTTTGATTTCACGGAAATTCGCAAAAAAATGCTGGAGCTGCAAAACAATGTGGAGCCTTCACTGTCCCAGGCCCGAATTAATACAAAAAAATTTGTGCAAGTGCTCTATACGGAAGCCAAGCGGCTATTACACTAAAAGAAATGCACCTGTATCCCCCTATCATGTGTCTATCACACAGGATTACACAGGTGCAATTCACTCTACATGTCCTTTGATTCCAGGCTCTTGTCCTGCCACTCCACGGCTTCCAGAAAACCAATGCCATCGGACAGCAGACGCTTTATGACTTCCAGTTCTTCAGAGCTGTAACGATTTAAAAATTGAATTAGCTGATGCTGCATCTTGGCATGCAGCCGCTCATGCACGAGAAAGAGCTTTTTCCCTGACGAGGTCAGCCGAAAATAAATTTCTTTTTTATTATCGTTAAGCTGGGTTCTGCGAATCCAGCCTTCCTTGAGCAGCTTGGCGCTGACTTTCGACACCGTACCTTTGCTGAGTTCTATCCGCTCGGCCAAGGTGGTAACATTAATCGGCTCATGTCTCCCGATGCAGTCAATGACGTGGACATCAGTGATATTAAGCGTAGCAATCCCGTCAAAGTGCTCATGGATTTCTTCAAGAAAGGACATGCTCCCTTTCTGCTGATGCTGCTCCAACTGGTGATTCATTTTAATTAGCAAATCATAGATATGCTGAATTGACGTAGCTCTTTCCATACAAACAGATGGTCACTCCTTTGACATCCTCCTCCTTTCATTATAACCCATGTTTCTTTCATCAATCACCTCTTAATCTATACATCACACTCCTTTATAGAAGTCATATTCCTCCACCTAATCATTTCTATATTAACATTCCATATCCATATAAAATCATATAAATCTATGATGCTTTGTTTCTATCGAAACAATTTTATTTTAGTCTAATTGATAATGATTATCAACTAGTTTTTAAATTCCTCGTCTCTCTAGCACGTTATTATTTTCATTTTTGAAAATTAAATTGTATAATTGTTAAATGAGTACAAACCAGATATAAGCTCTCTAATAGAAAGGACGATGATACATGTCAGATGCAAACCAACTCTTCAGTCAAGCCTTGGTTAAGTCGCTGGTCGGTGAACGCGGACATATTCGAGTGGCCCGCGCGTTACCGGATATCGATGCCGAGCTGGCAGGAAAGAAACATACAGAAATGCCTTACAGCATTTATCAATTGCTGAAGCACATGATCTACTGGCAACAATTTATGCTGGAGCATTTGGAAGGACGGAAGCCCCAGCTTCCGGGCAATGTCATGGAAAGCTGGCCTGAAGAAACCGGTCCGCAAAGCGAAGAGGCTTGGCAGGCCGCCATCCAACAATTTTTACAAGGCGTAGACCGGGCGGTACAGATTGCCGAAACCGCACAGCTCGATGATTCATTGGCCCATTTCCCCGGTGAAACAAAAGCGGGGATGCTGCGGAATATCGCTTCCCACAACTCCTACCATTTGGGTGAAATTGTGCTGCTGCGCCGTATTTATGGAGCTTGGCCGCCACCTGGAGGCGGCTTTCCCGCGTAACACAAACCTTAAAAAACAGGCCGCTTGCATAAGCAGGCAGCCTGTTTCCTTTTTGTGATGAACTATAGCTCCACTTCCACAGCAACCCCGAAATGATCGGATACAACCGCTCCCGTCTTCCCGTTCAGCACAACACGCGAAGTTTGAACCTGTGTGTGCCCTTCATCACGTACGGTTGCGTTCACAAAGGTATCCGCCCAACCGGATTGGAGCACATAGTCATACCCTTCGCCGCGCACTTCAGCCGCATTGTTGAAATCCCCCATCATGAACACAGGCGCCGGGGTCAAAGGATTCAATATTTTCGTGGTACGATCCCAGAGCTTACGAAAGGATTCCTCATCCTTCCACCAGTTGTAGTGTCCACTGACAAACCATGCCTGCTCTCCGTCCACCACGGTCTGAACACCCACAATTTTACTCGAGTGGTAGTTATTATAATCCCGCAGCGAGGATACATATTCATTCACCGAATCTGTAATCGGTGTCCTGGACAAAATCGCCAAACCTTCGTCGTATTTGACAAAACCAACATGTGCAGGAGCCCATGTCCAGTGATAGGCATCGGACAATAAGCCGTTCAGCACATAGGCATAGTTATCACGCTTAATGACGATTTCAGGATCAGCGCTATAGTAGAAGCCCAATTCGTCCGGGGACATAGGCGCTTCTTCCATGGACTGATTCACTTCCTGCAAAGCAATGACATCAAACTGCTGTTCATTTTCCTGACCGGAGCCGCCAACCTGGGCCTTCAGCCTGCGGATTGTATTGGTATAGAGGACGCACAGGCGGGAATTCAGGCGATCAAGGGCACCGGGATGTTCGCGGTTAGTGTAGGAGCACCTTCGCAAATGCAGGGTGCGGATATCGTGGTGGCCTCCACCGCCGAGCTTTCTTTAGGCGTGTTAAAGGAGCTTTTTTCCGGGGATAAAAAAGGGAGACGAATATAAAAAAATGACCTATCTTTGTGACAGGTCATTTTAACATTTTTATGACTTGAAGAACCTTCTCTTTGGTGTCCGGGTGATTATTCGCATATTCTGTGAAGGCTTCTTGCAAAATAGTTCTTTGATCTTTTTCGGTAACAAATGACCAGGTACGCAGCATTGTAGCGAACTCTTCTGGAAATCTAAAGGATAGCGCATTCCTTGCCAAAGTGATTACCTCCTATTCTTAATTGCTTGTGATAGAGCAGCCAGTGATATAACCAGGCCGACCACAGCGATAATAAGGGTAACAGTTTGCATCCTGATGCCTCCTTTATAGTTACTCGAATTAGTAAAATATAATTTACAAAATAATTTACAACGGAGAATGAAGAGGGTAAGATAAGCATAAGATGATAGGGTGCAGGAAGGGGATTGCTCCCCAACCTTGCTGATGACTCAAGCCTTCTTACGCTGCAACGTAAGGGGCTTTTTACTTACCCGGCGGTTATTTGTCTTAGCTGTCTGAAAATTCATCCAAGCAGCTGCGAGATTAACCAGTGCCGTGAGTAAAAGTACAATCGCGGTCCCCATCGTCTTAGGTTCTCCTTTCCGGAGTGCTTACTACACCATCTGTAAATATTTTACTATACATACATATTGCCATCAATACAAGATTCCCGCATCCTCACGCAACCATTGGAGCACATCCCGCCATTCATCGCCACAATTCCCTTCAACCGATTGCCCAGTGTGAGTGCAAGTGACATGGGCAAAATCGCTCCTCCTTCTCAATTTACGTGTGTAAACTGATATAATAGAAGAGTTAAGCTAACATCAAAAAGACTATTCTCTCTTAGGAGACAATGCATATGAAACCAGCCTATCTCATGGATGATATACAGTGGCAGCAGCTTATCCAAAACGTCGCTGACCATTTTAATGATGTAACGATCAAACGAGGCTTTCAATATTTCAAGCAAGGTAAGGTAAAGGAATTCGTCATGCCTGATGGCGAGCATATTGCGGCTGTGGTGGATGGAAGCGAGCTGTATGAGGTGGATTTCCACTTGAGCGCTTTTGCTGTCAGCAGATGCACGTGTCCGGTTCGCACTAACTGCAAGCATATGATCGCCGTATTGCTAAAATACGCGAACGAGCAGAAACGTCCCGTGCACGCGTTGTTGAATGCTCATTCAGCGGGCTTTACTCGGTTGGCTGCAAAAGCGGATACACGCACTGCACCTGCTTCTGCTTCCCGGCCAAACCTGGCAACAGATCACAGGGAAGCAGCCAGGAGCGCTCTCGGCAAAACAGCTAGCCGGCTAGCGGACATGCCCATTTCGGAGTGGCACGATCTGTTCGATCGGTGCATCGCTTTCAACCCTGTAAACACCCAAAACTCCCAATACGTCCAGCGTGCCCTGGCCTCGATCTATGCTGTGCAACCGCCGCTTGCGCCTGGCATGCAGCAGCTATTTGGATTGCACGCACATCTGCGTGTACTCGAAAAGCTGGTACCTCAGTCCCCCATGCCAGGCTACCCCGCTCATTCCTATATGGGGTATTACACGCAAATTGCCGCAGATGAACTTAAAGAAGCGATCGAGCGTGATTTGGAGGGGCCGCCCCCGCCAATGAATGAACCAAAGCAGGAAGCCCGCATGGCTGAGACATTGGCCTATTTGCGGCGAAAAATGCTGACAGAATCGCGGAACGGCACTTATTTTTCAGACGCGTATTATCGGTTCTGGCTGTACTGGGTGTATCCCGAACAGCAAAACCCTCGCATATATGCAGAGGAATTACAGCATCTACAGGCCGCCGAGGAGGAACTGGGTACGGCTTTGGCACGACTTCCCTGGATGCTGGCCCAAAGCTGGATGCACGTGTACCAATCGCAGGATGATCATGCCTGGACATTGCTCCAAGAAGCTGAACAGGCTTTTCCATTGAAAATCTCCTCAAATCAGCTGATCTTATTCTTACACGCGCTGCGTGAAGCCGGGGAATGGTCTCGGCTCAAGGATGGGCTACGGCATATCGGTCCCTTGCTTCACAGCCATCGGGACGATCATTTGCAGGACTATATACACGACTGGAATCTGGTCCTGCATCACCTTCCAGCAGCAGAGCCGGAAATGTGGGACACGTTGGTCAGCATGCTGCCTTTTGCCGGGGGAATGTATGAAGAAACACTGCTTGCCCATAAAAAATGGCGGCAATGGATCGACTATCAGCTAAGTATACGCAGCGAGCCGCTGAGCTTTCGCGTGAGCGTTTTGCAGCCCATTGAAAAGAACGCACCGGAGCTGCTGCTCCCCTTCTACCATCAGGCAGTAGAACGATATGTGCTGGAAAAAAACAGAGCCGGCTATAAAGCGGCGGTCAAGCTATTGAAACGGCTGTTCAAGCTATACAAGAAAATGAAGCAGGAGACGCGCTGGGAGCTGTTTTTCACCAGCTTCACCAGCCGCCACAGCCGCCTTCGGGCGCTTCAGGAGGAATTACGGAAAGGGAAATTGTTATCATGAGCCAATATACCGAAACGATCACGGTACACATCCGGTTAACCACCTATGGAGACGCGCTGATCTATGGCGATTCCTCCATGAATTACAGCATTTCCGGCCAAATATTAAAGCAGCGTTTGTTTGCTTGGCATGAAACTTCGTTTTATGGCACTGAGTTGGAGGTGCAGCACGTTCAGGGCACCGATGTTATCGTTCTTCCCTCCGATCAGGTGATTCCTTTTCTGGCCGAGGGCGAGCTGCTGGAGCATATCGAATGGACCTGGGACGAGGTTCATGCCCCTTGGCTGCGCTCCATCCCTCTGCTTGCCCGCTGCATTGAAGCAAAAGGCTATGTGCCCAGCTTCACCGCCTTTCAGGCAGGCAAGCTGCAATGGATTTGGGATGCGGAGTCACTGGAGATGCAGGAATCACGAGAATCATCAGATTCGTTATCAGCAAAAAAAGTGCTGAAAAGCCTAGAACTGACGAAGCTTACCCGGCTCCTCGACAGCCTGGAAAAGGAAGAGCGCGAAGGGGTGGCAGCAGCGTTCTCGGCCGCCGTGTTCCAGCGCTGGTACGGCACCGAAGCGGAAGCTGCCGATTTGCGAAGAGAGTACCCAAGCCTCTTCGCCCCGGGCCGCTCGGTAGCCGCAGGTCTCGATGCGCGGGCCTGGCTTGTGGCCATCGGCTGGAAAGCGGACACGGCGCCATTTCGCCCACTGCTACAATTGCTGGAGCCAGCACCGGAGGACGACGAGCCGACCTGGCAGCTCAAGCTGGTGCTGCAGGACAAGCAGGACGCGGCGCTGCTCGTGCCTGTACAGCTTGGCGCGGATGGATACGCGTCCGGCTCATGGCCCGACGCGTGGGCGACGCATGTACGCGAGCGCTCAGCCGGATGGCTGCAACGCTTGAGCGCGATTTTGCCAGCCGGGCTGTGCAGCGGAAGCCGCGCTGACGTGCTGAATCGCCCGCTCACGGATGAAGCGGCGTGGCAATTCCTGACGACCGACAGCCAGCGTCTGCTGGAAGGCGGCTGGCAGGTGCTGCTGCCGGCCTGGTGGGAGGCCGCTACCCGCAAAAAGCCGAAGCTGCGGGCCAAGGTTCGCCCAGGCGAAGGCGCAGGAGCGAGCACCAAGAGCGGCTCGCTGTTTGGACTGGACTCGATTGTCCAGTTCGATTGGCGTGTTGCCATTGGTGATGCTGATCTGAGCGAGTCCGAGTTCGCCGAGCTGGTGGCCCGCAATGAGCGCTTGGTGCGCTTCCGGGGGCAATGGATCGCGCTCGATCCCGCGCTGCTCGCCCAAATTCGCCGGGCGATGGCCGGGATCGACAGCAGTCAGGGCTTGTCCTTTCAGGACATTCTGCAGCTGCACCTGCTCGGCGATGGCGATGAGCCTGAAGGCGATAGCTCAGGCGAACAACCGGAGAATGCGGCACGCATCCGGCTGGAGGTCGAGCTGAACGCCCATCTGCTGAAGCTGATCAGCCAGCTCGGCAGACAGTCGGAGTGGCCTGCGTTGGACACGCCGGACGGACTGCAAGCCGAGCTGCGGACCTATCAGCGAGACGGCTATGCATGGCTTGCCTTTTTGCGCCGCTTTGGGCTGGGCGCTTGTCTGGCAGATGACATGGGACTTGGCAAAACGGTGCAGTTTATTGCCTATTTATTGCATCTGCAAGATATTGCGGCGGAGACGGGCACACGCTCCAGCTCCCTTCTGATTTGCCCGACCTCGGTGCTGGGCAACTGGCAGAAGGAGCTTGACCGGTTCGCCCCTTCATTGAAGGTCCTGCTGCACTATGGAAGCAAGCGGGATCAGGGAGAGTTGTTCCGCGAAGAAGCCGAGCAAGCCGATGTCGTCCTGACTTCCTTTGCCACTGCCGCCCTTGATCAAGAGCTGCTTCAAGGCATGACCTGGGACTCGATTTGCCTGGATGAAGCGCAAAACATTAAAAATGCACAGACCAAGCAATCCACAGCTGTTCGCAGCTTCCCTGCGCGTCATCGCATAGCACTGACCGGGACGCCTATTGAGAATCGGCTATCAGAGCTATGGTCCATCTATGATTTCATCAATCCCGGCTATCTGGGCAGCTTGCGCGCCTTTAGCAATCGGTTCATGAATGCCATCGAGAAAGAGCATAACGAGCAGCGAATGACCGATTTGCAAAAGCTGGTTCAGCCCTTCATGCTGCGGCGCAAAAAAAAGGACCCGGCTATACAGCTGGATTTGCCTGACAAGAACGAGATGAAAACCTACATTCATCTCACCTCCGAGCAGGGAGCGCTCTATGACCAGATTGTCAAAGAGCTGATGGAACGGATGCAAAAGCTGGAGGGCATTGAGCGGAAAGGAGCCATTTTATCCGCTCTGACCCAGCTAAAGCAGCTTTGTGATCACCCTGTTCTTTTGACCAAGGAAACAGCTTTGGAGGTCGCGAGTTCCGGATATAGCCCATCTGAGCTCGAAGCGCTTGTCAGTCGCTCTTCCAAGCTTGAGCGTATTCTGGCCATGGTTAAGGAACTGCGGGCGGAAGGCGAGCGCTGCCTTATTTTCACACAATATATTGGCATGGGCCAGATGCTTCAGCAGGTACTCGCGCAAGAGCTGCAAGAGCCTGTGCTTTACCTGAACGGCAGCACGTCCAAAACCGTACGCGACCGGATGATTGATCAATTCCAATCTCACGCACTGCCGCCCGAAGCGCAGCCGTCTGTATTTATTTTGTCACTCAAGGCTGGTGGTGTAGGGCTCAATCTGACAGCGGCCAACCACGTTTTTCACTTTGATCGCTGGTGGAATCCGGCCGTCGAAAATCAGGCCACAGACCGCGCTTACCGAATGGGACAAACGAAGGACGTTCAGGTGCATAAATTCATTGCGCTGGGCACGCTGGAAGAACGCATTGACGAAATGCTGGAGAGCAAGCAACAGCTTAGCGACCAGATCATTTCCAGCACCGAGGGCTGGATTACCGAGCTGTCGACAGACGCATTGAGAGAACTCTTCACGCTGCGGCGCGATTGGGCATGAGGAGGTCCCGCCTGCTCCGCTTCCATGCCATTTTGAGTTCGACATGTACCTATTTCTTTTAAAAGTAGTTCATAGCACAATCCAAAACTCCTTTGTATGCATCTACTATCTCATCACAACAAAGGAGTTGATTTGAAGTGGCCATTCGTCCTCCGCAAACACTGAAATCCACAGGCAGAAAGGTTCCTATTACGAGATATCGCAATGTAAGCCCGACACAAACCCTTCGCCGTTTTACAGTCATCTGGGCTAACACTAACGGTGTGCCTTTTAACACGACTGGATTCTTTGCTACACTCCGGCGTCTAGATGGAAGCTTTGTACAAGCTGCAAACTTCGACAGTTTTGGTACGGTCCGATTCAACAGAGTCCGCACACCTACGAACCAGGCTTTTACTCTGCGTACCTTTAGAGACGATGGAACGTTATTCCGGGTTAGATCGGTACCTGCTGGCGTATCCTCATTTGTTGTTATCGGCTAAGAACATACCGAACGCAGCCTAAATGCAGTTAACAAAAAAGCAGCCAGGAACAGAGCATATCTGTCCTGGCTGCTTATATATATTTATTTATTCGGAATCTTCCACTGCTTGCACAACTTTCGAAGCGGCTCCATTGTATGCTGTTTTGAGCCAGTTTTCTTTTGACCAGTTCAGCTTGCCTGCACCTGCTCCATCCTTGCCCTGCAATTGAGCAACCAGGTTTTCAGGGTTTTCGGCTGTATAGCTGTATGGCAGTTTTGTGAATCCATTCCAGGAGAAATCCTTTGCCGTCGCAGGATACGGAGCTAACGGACTGTTTGCTTCTTCGCTGCCTCCTCTGAATACGGTGCCTTTATCCGAGAAGATGACGTCCTCTGCTTTGATTTTACCTGTATATTCGGCTTTCTTAGCATCATTTTGATTATTGCGAATTGGAGAAAATACATCAATTAAATACGATTTTTCAAGCAGTACCGCGCCATTTTCGGTTGAAATCGCACCGTTGCCTACGACGTCAAAGTGGTATCCTTTGGCAGCAATCGCTTTTGCCATGTCAGGCGTAATTCTTGTTTTGGCTCTGGCCAATCCGGCATCGTCCATAACGATGTTATATACATGGGCATTACCACCACGCAGACGAGGCATGCGATCCTGAATATCCAGGTAGTAATTATGATGCAGCGTTACTTCCAGATCCGGATTGTCACCAGCCATTTCTGTAGCACCAATCAGATGAGCTTTCTTTTGTCCTGCTGCAATATCAATGATATCTTCTTTACTCATGCCTACTGCACTGCTTCTCAAATAAGCGTACATAGGGTAGGAAGATTTGTGAGCTTCCATAGCGTTGATTTGTTGGGTCACCCAGCTGTTGGAACTGCGGTCATCTCCTTTGAACAAAGACCAGGAAATCGTAACTCCGTTACTTCCTTTTTTCACATCTACCAAGCCATCATAGGCTTTGTTAAATGTACAATGGTCGATCCACACCTTGGAGCTTGTACCTTCAATGGTAATATAATCCCAGTCGTTCTTGTCATAGTTGCCTTTGGTTGCTTCATCCCACTCCCAAAGCTCGTCAAATTCGAGGTTGCGGAAAATCAAATTAGAGCAGTTTTTGATAACAAAGCCAGCATGTTTGATTTTAGCGCCGTTTGCCGAGAAAATCGTGATTCCATGCAAGTTCTCAAAATAGACTTTGCTCACACCTGTTTTCTTCAGAACAGGGTGTGTCTGTACAGGATTGTTGGCACCAAAAGGAATTACCTTGGCAGCACTAGGAATTTCATTCCAGCCGAGATCGAGATTGTTCATAATCTCAATAACCTTGACTTTGGTTCCTTTCTTCAGTGCTTCGTTGAGATCTACAGCGTTGTAGACCTTTTTGTAATTAGCATCGGTTTCTGCAATGTTTCCACCGCCTGTATTACCATACGAGAAGCCGGTCAAATTATAGTTGTTCTTAGAGGTTGCGTTATTATTCACACCAGGAGTTGGCTGATCTTTGCCTGGTACCGGGTTCACAGGTGATGTACCTGTATCCCCTTCCGGGGAGGTACCGGATACGATCACATTATCGAATTGAGCAGTTGTCTTGGAGGTTACCAAACCAATAGCTCCCGCAGTAAGACTGGCATCTGTTGCGGACAACTCCAGTTTATCATTGACGTACATCTTTATTTCCGAACCGGACAGTTCCAGCTTTACTCTGTACCAAGTATGGGTGTCCAGTTTGTAATTCTTTTTGGTAGCCAGTGTCTTCATGGAACCGTTTACGTTTTTACGAATTTCGAGAGCTCCGCCCTTCTTGTTGTACAACGAAGCTGCATAGAAGTTATCGGCATCTGTGTATCTGCCTGCGATATATACCCGATTGGAGCCGTTAAAATCATCTACATACACATCTGCTTGCACACTATAGTTCGTCCAGGAAGCATCGCCTTTAACAGAGCAGCCTTCACTTCGACCAGATTGCTGGTATGTGAAGCCATCCCCTCCCTTGACAACAGACCAATTCCCCGAATCTACTTTCCAGTCTTGAGCTTCACCTTGTTCAAAGTTATCACTCACCTGTAAATTTCCATCTGCATACGCATGACCTAGCAACGGTAACGATAGAGACAGCGCCAACGAACTGGTCAACATTACGTTTGCACATTTTTTCATCAAATTCGACTTCATGTAACATCCTCCTTATTAAATAATTATTTGAGTGTCAAACAGTCAAAAAACCTTCCATAGCTACATCACTGCATGTTCTAGCACTACCTCCCATAATTATAGACATATAAAAAAATATTAAAATATGCCTAATTACTTATCTTTTGTCTTAAATTCTCTATTAAATTTGCCATCCATTTTCGTGAACACACCAAGTGCAATTTCCTAAAATCACAAGAATCGCTATTTTTTCTATGGCCTCTATATTCCTGAAACACCCATTAAAGGTGTTTTATTCAAATCGGGATTATTCCTATAATAATTTTTTTAGCTGAGATATACGATCCTGTGACACGCCAAGCCATTCGGCGTATTCGCCCTGCTTGGCTTTTGGATGTTCACGCATGAGTTTCTGTAGACTTTCAACCATTTGTTGTGACGAAGACCGAATTCCTTTATTTTCTTTATGCGTAGGACCCTTAGCAACAGGAATGGGACTAACACCTACATTCCCCTTCAGGTCGAGTATACATTGCTTGCATAAAAGTGCACTTTTGAAATAGGTTAAATTATCAGCTAAATTGCACAAACACCACTGAATATTGACGGAAAATACACCCATTTTTACATCGCTGCGTGGAGCTTGAACGGTTGGATTGCTTACAGTGCGTTGTGAGTATGCTGCTAGACAATCCTATCTACACTCTTTCACTCTTTGAACTAGCTGAGGAATTGCTGCAAAAAGGATACCGGGACGCAGCTGCTTACCTTTATGAAAATGTAGCTGAGAGTGAAAGAAAGCAGCATTCAGAACGGCTTGCTGTATGTCAGTATCGGTTGTTCAGACTTCGAATAGGGAAAGATCAAGTCCAAAATCTACAAACGGCTGCTAGATTTGAACCTTTTGTCGATCGATTAGATGAAGTTGACCAACTGGATGCATTGAAAAACTTAGCAAACTTATATAGAGCGTCGAGTCAGTGAGATAAAGTATATAAATATGCACAGATGATGAGACATAGAGCAAAAATCAGCTATGGTATGAAACAAGAATCTCATAAAAAGCCTAGCAGACCGCTATTTGTATACATAGCTTACGCAGACTTGTTGTGTGCATATGCTTGTGATGCAAGGGGTGATTGCAACTATATTAAGGGTGGGCGAAAATTAATATTTACATAAACCGGCTCATGTCTGGAGACGTCAGTGTGCTTCCAGATTACGTAGAATATATATCAGGTGAACAAGAAATTTTCGCCGAGCTCTTGAATGTTGTTGACGCAGCCAATCGTTACAATTTAGATATTGACCACATTTTAAAGCGCTTTGAACCTCAAATTGCAGCGTATCAGGAACCATCATCTTCTGATACGTATGCACAGCAAGTTTTACCGGAAGAATACGTACGTTTTTGGCTAAATACAGTCTGAATAAAGGTAGATATCCATATGGTTTCAAATATTTAATAATTGCTTTTGAAAAAGCTGTTACAATGAACCATGTACTACTCATTTCCAATTGTGTTGGCCTGTTTGAGCGTTTCAAAGCCTATGCCACTCCTGAAATACTGGCTCACTATGAAATGTGGGAAAGAATTGACCAAAAAGATGGCTTTGTTCTAGATGGTAACTAGCTTTTTACTGGTTCATTACTATTGACCAGCTTTCATACTGGTCTTTTTTGTTTATTTTGCGATTTTTCAGCTAAAAAACGATCATGATGTATTTATTCATCACCTCCTAAAATGAGATTCACCAGGAGGTAGTGAAGGTATGAACATAGATGAAACTTTAACATTACATCAACAAATGGAAAGTGCCAGACAACGATTGCATGATCTCTTTATGAACAATATGGTTTCGGACATGCTTGCGGACATTGTAAAACTATTACTTCCCCCACATAACAATCATAATTATTCTATAAAATGATTTATCTGAGACTTATATACATTCTCATGTCATTAAATGTATATAAATTGGTTGAGATACAAACTTTGCATTCGCAGTAGTAGCCAGGCTGACTATGCTTGGAACGATTGCTCATAGTAAGCCTGATCAGTACCGGAAGGTCGGCCGCGCCAAGGTAACAAAAAAGCAGCTCCTGCATCGCCTGCAGATCAAACCTTTATTACCTTTTTCTTGCATTAGATTGTCATAATTGACATAATAGTAATAAACATCATCTCCAACATTAGTTGGATCTGTATATTTATAAACTTGTCCATTTTCAGATGTTATTTCATCTGTTTTTTCCCATTTTCCTGTTTCGGCTTGTATTGTAGAAGATAACGGGCTTGGTGCTTCACTTGCAGAAGCAAGCGCACCGTATGGTAGTAATAGAGCGGTCATTGCTGCCAATATTGCGGTTTTTGCCATTATTTTGATTGGTTTCATTGGATTTATCAAAAAAATTTAAGGTGGGTTATCGTTATGAGCGAATTTGAAAAAAAA
>NZ_JAFFQR010000084.1:651-72490 GCF_020736845.1 Paenibacillus farraposensis | reverse complement strand
TTTCCTCCATACAAAATTCCGATTTATTTATCACTTTACCGCGTTATTCTATTAGCATATGTATAAAACCTGGCATTTTGTGCACATGTCTGGCCTCTTGATCCTCAAATTTCGCCGTTTTTGACCTTCAGCGCCGATTAGCCTGCCGTGGAACAATACAAAAAAGCAGCGATTTGGCCAACTAGCCGATCTATGTTTTTCTCCCGATTTCTCCGTTTTTCTCCTTGTTCATTTTCGGAAAACGACCCTTATTTGTCTTGGTCTTCCGGTGCTTAGCTTATGGTCAATCACTTCTTCCAGTGCTTTTAACATGTTGTCCCAATCTAAAGGTGGGTGCTCGTTTTTCGGGGAAAATACCCGTTTATCTCCCGTTTCCTCCATTGCAACTCCCATTTGCTCAAAACAGGGTGAGTGACGGCAATTTCGTAGTATTTACCAAGTGGGTGCTATAAGGCTAATCCGTAAAAAAGCTTCAGACCGGATGACAAACAAAGAGAGCTCCAGGACCTTATCGGCCTGGAGCTCTCTTTGTTTGTCTGGTTTTGCTACCAGTCTTATACAAAATCCAATTTCATTACTTCTAAAAGTCTTCCCCGATTGTACCAGCTATAAAGAAGCCTTTTACTCCGTCATGACCTACATGAAGCCACTCATAAGGTTCCATAATAGATGGCTGTGAGGCTCTGTAAAGCGGTTCAGCACCGTAAGAATAATACGCAAGCCACGGAATTTTCGAACAATATACCTCATTCAAGTTACCCAAAGTATTATTTAAACCATATTCTGCATTACGGTGTGTTCTAACATAATTAGAAGCCCAAAAGCCTGCCTTTGTTCCAAGTTTAGAATCACTATTGCGAACAACCTTTGTATTAATATTTGTTGCAAACCAAGTTTTCAAAGATTGTATTTCTGGATGAAAACCATAGCCTCTAATCGTTGCTTCATATCCTGAGTTATTTACTACAATTCCGGCATGCCCAGTAAACCCATTACTAGAGGTATTATTAGTAACTAACACATCCCCAGTTTTAATCGTAATATTGCTGTGAGGATAAACTGCAGCAAAACTAAGTACCATAAACAATGATAACACTAACATAGAAGATAACCTTTTAAAAAACATTATGTAATTCCCACCATTTTTCAGAACTGAAAGGAATATAACACAATTCACCACTTATTGTCTATTAAATTCTTCTTTTAGGTGCTTCCCTTCTAAATTTGTAGTTCCAACTTGTTGGAACTTGCTATCACTTTCTTTGCTATACGTATAATAAACTTCAGGTTCATCAGAAAACCTCACCTGAACATCGTATGTTCCTGTTTTATAACTGTATACTCCTTCAACAGACAAAATATCATCTGGTTTATAAGATTCGCTGTTAATTAGGGATTCTTTTCCTTCCTTCGCTATTTGATTTTTTACCTCTGATGATCCCAAAAAGAATGTACGTACGCCTACGAACGCAATAATAACTAAGCCAAGAACAACCACTAATACAATGATCTTTTTTTTCATTTAATTCTCTCCTACTTAAAGTTATTTTTTAAAATTTTCAAGATCCTTAGAATCTAACAAGTAAGTATTTTTCATTATGCTCATCATTATCCCGTATGAGATCGCAATTAACCATTATCACACCAGTTTTTCTTTCAATAACATTATAATATTCTAATATTTTCAAAGTATCTATTACTGTTTGATAAGACACACCGGATTTTTCAGCAAGTTCTCTAGTAGTTGTAATGAGAACACATGTGGATTTTTCCATGTTCTCTAATATGTAATTAACTACTTTCATTTTTTTGTTTCCCGAGGAAACTACAAGCTTCATGATTGCCGAAAATATAGCCGCCTTTTTTGGAGTCCTTTCTATAATTTCAGTTGCTTCAATAATTTCACCTGTACTGAGATTTTGCCATTTGCTTTTATCTTTTATTAGGATTGGACTCTTCGATTCTCGTTTAGGCACTCATTTTCCACTCCTTCTACTTTTAAATTAGCCTAAACTATACCAAAATCTCAATTTAAATTAGATCAAAAAGACTAAAAAAATAATCACAAAAAAACAGCTTTCAATATCCATTAAGCTCTTAAAAAGTCTATACATAATTAAGCAACTCTATAAATTACAATCGCAGCTTTGTATCATAAACGTTCGTTTTTGATACAAAGCAGCGTAGCTGTCACCAATATGAATCTATATACACAGGCCGCACACTTTCCGGCGTATTTCTAAAAGCTACAAATGAGGAAATTGGTAATTCCGTGAAGGTAAGAGGACATGTTTACCACAATTAAGATTAGGATGCAAGGAGATCTGGAGCTTTGCTCTTCAGGTCTTCTTGCTACTTTGTTTTCTATGGAGGTTGAAAATGGTTTTGCTAAAAGATAGTTCTACCAAAGAAGCAATTCGAGAGCAATATGAACAAATTTGGAGTGAACTTTTAAATAAAGATGAGGAAAAAGCAGAACATGTTTTAAAGAAATTGGAATATGAGTTATTGCCTACTCGTCAGAGAATCCTAAGGCAATGGGAGGAAATCCTGTCTCCATTAAAAAAACGTTTTATCTGGATCATCCTTCTTAGTGTGATTGGGTTCTTCCTTTTAGCTTACGTATTATTTATATATGTATCTTTGTGGGTTGAAGATTATTGAGGACGTTTCTGGGAAACCGGAAGCGTCTTTTTTAGCGTTACTCACGTCTGGCATGTTCAACCGCCCTATTGTTTGTGTTCCAAAGCAATTTGAGTCTCGTGCCGGCTCCTGCAACTGGATTGTTTTCGTTCCAAAAACGAACAGTATACTTGTGATCAAAATGCTGGTATTGGAAAAATCCGAATGGACGCCTTCCGGCCAAAGCTAAAGCCTTAAAACTGCATAAAATAAAGATATTCGAATCCCCGAGGTAGATAAAACCCCCGCAGAAATGATTGCCTACCAGCTTGGATGGCTTCAGCTTGTCATGTCATGGGACAGAGAGGAAAAGGAAGGATCACCCAATCATCATGCCTGCACCAAATTATAAATGGAATAGACTAGGCGAGCTTTATCAATCCTTTTACAAAACCTATTCCCACCACTCTTTACGTGAATTACGCCAACGATTCAAGCTAACCGAGCAAAAATGGCTGGATTGGATGGACACACTCAGCCATGAAGAACTCTTCGTACAAGGCATTCACAAGTGGACGGGCAGAAATCCGAACTGGCCCATGGCCAGATGGATTCATATCAACTCTGTGGCACCTTTCAAAACATTCAGAGCCAAGCTACGAAAATGGAAGAAATACAAAGCTCAACAGTGATGAAAAAAAGTGTGCGTTGTGCTACAATACTTGAGTTGTATGGGATACATTTAGGGAAGGGTAAGTGAAACGCCATGCTGATTATTGGTATTGCCGGCGGTACAGGTTCCGGTAAATCGACGGTGGCACGCGCTGTCGTTGAGCGTCTTGGATCTAATAAAGTGACTTTCATATCTCAGGATAACTACTATAAAGACCATTCGCATCTGAGTTATGACGAACGTGCTTTGGTCAATTATGATCATCCGTTCGCCTTTGACAACGACTTGCTGATTGAGCATCTCCAGTGTTTGAAAAAAGGACAAGCGACTCAAGCGCCAGTATATGACTTTACGTTGCATGCCCGTTCCACTGACGAGACAATAGAGCTTCTGCCGAATCATATCGTGATGCTGGAGGGTCTGCACGTGCTGTCTGACGAAAAGCTCCGTAGCATGCTCGACATTAAAGTATTTGTGGATACCGATCCTGATGTACGCATTCTGCGCCGGGTACTTCGGGATATTGAGGAACGCGGCCGCACCATCCATTCGATCCACAATCACTATTTGACTACGGTCAAGCCCATGCATGAGGCCTTCATTGAGCCATCCAAGAAATACGCCGACCTGATCATCCCTGAGGGAGGACATAATGAGGTTGGTATCCAGCTGCTAACTATTTTAATTGAAAAATATTTGGCAGGGGATCGCACATGGGGAACTGTATAAAACAATAAAGCGCTCCTTGGAGGAAGCCATGCGGTGGCTTCGCACTCCAAGGGGCGCTTTTTTTGTTTGCATCACACCTGAACTACAAAGAGGTCGCTGTCTTCTGGAAGGAAAGTGTATTGTGCAGCCTGTTCTTGTCTACTTCAGCAGGACTATTATCAAAATGCCGGATGTCAATGTCTTCCCATAGGCATCTTCTGGCACGGATTCCTTCCACAAAAGCATCCCAATGGGCAAATTTCCATTCATCCCGCTCCAATCCGCGGGCTTTCATCCTCTCTTTTAATATATCAAAATCCACATCCACCTGTAATACAAGCGGTCTGATATGATGCCAGTCGTATTTTTCTTTTAATTCCCTAATGTAATCTTTGTTAGAAAAATAACTAAGAAACGGTGCATCCAGAACAACGGATCGACCCAATTGAAGGTTATCATTGGCTACATCCAGCAGGGTCTGGTATTCAAGAGGCATGATTGTATCGCTATAAAAGGTGTTGCCATCGCGCTCATGAGGCGAGTATCCTTTGGACTCCAGCAGTAGGCCCGTGAGCTTGTTGCAGATGATATCCTTATCCAAATAAGTAAACTGATATTCTGTAGCAAGGAGCTTACCAATCGTAGATTTACCTGAACTGGCAGCCCCGATTAAAAATATGGCTGTAGGTTGCATCCGTAATTCCTCCTTATAGCCTGCATTCTGTATTTCAGGATTGTTGCACATTTACATGAATTAACACCTTAAATGTATACGGTTTCAATCGATAGATTGGCACCACCTATACGGTACACATCAAGGAACTACTCAAAACCTCATTTAGTTCGCATATGCGAACCCTATTCGAAATATTGAATTTATTTTTTATTTAGATTATAACGTTTTCATAAGAAATTCAATCCCATATCGACATAAAAAATATTTTGTAATGGTTATTGATCTCTTTTGTCAGGCTGTACTATAATAAACCCGAAGTTCGAATTAATGAACACAGTTCGTATATGCGAACCGTATATAAAGGAGATTGCATGGAAAATTTTAAGCTGAATAAATCAGCCGAAAGGGTAGTCGATCTTCTGGTCCTGTTATCCAATAGCAGTTCCCCTCTGACACTGAACGAAATTTGCAAGACGTTGGGGCTACCCAAAAGCAGCGCCTTCGAACTGGTGCAGACATTACTCTATAAAAACTTTATTGAGCTGGATGATCCGCGCCTGAAGACCTATCGTTTGGGCATTGGTGCCTTTGAAGCAGGTATAGCTTATTTATCCAACATGGGCATCCCCCATCTGGCCAGACCGCTGTTGCAGGAGCTGAACAGACAGACTGGCAGCACTGTTTTTCTTGGAGTCGAGGATAAAGGGCAGATCGTGTATCTGGATAAGGCGGAAAATTACTCTGTTATGAGACCAACGGCAAAACTAGGCTCCCGAAGATTCATACACACCACTGGAATCGGCAAAGCACTTTTGGCAGCGTTACCAACGGAAAAGATCCAGTTTATTCTGGGAGATGGAGAAATTCCGGCCAAAACACAATACTCGAAGGTAACGTTACAGGAAATTTTGCAGGATATGGCGGAAATTCGGGCGCGTGGCTACTCCATTGATGACCGGGAAGACAATCTGGAAATGTATTGCATCGGTTCTGCGATATATGACCAATGGAATCAGCCGGTGGCAGCGATTAGTGTGGCGAGTATGTACTCCACCATGACGCCGGAGCGCGAGAGTATGATCGTCAAGCTAGTCAAGAAAACAGCGCTAAAGCTGTCCAACCAGTTGGGGTACCGTGGTGAACGGCTGTATAACGATTAGGAGGATAAGTTGATGTGGAAGAAGTTCAATAATCTCAAGAAGATAGCAGACACAGGCATTGTACTGATCATTCGTTTGGACAGCGAGCAAGAGGCTTTGGCAGTAGCAGAAGCAGCCGTAAAAGGCGGTATCAAGGCGCTAGAAATCACCATGAGCGTGCCAAATGCGCTTCATGTCATTCAAACACTGGCAGAAAAATACCGTGAAGAAGAAGTTCTTGTCGGTGCTGGAACCATATTGGATGCCGAAACAGCAAGAGCGGCTATTCTTGCGGGGGCAGAGCTTCTGGTAAGTCCGCAGCTCAACCCCGAAATGATCAAAATGGCTAACCGTTATCAGGCCGTGACGATTAGTGGCGCTTTTACCCCGACGGAAGTATTGGAAACATTAGAGGCCGGAACTGACATCGTCAAGCTTTTCCCAGCCGAAGTGTTAGGCCCGCAATATGTAAAATCGGTTGTCGCTCCATTATCTCAAGCTCCCATCACCCCTACTGGAGGAGTAACTCCGCAAAATGTGCATGAATGGCTGCAAGCTGGCTGCATCGGAGTTGGCGTAGGAAGCTATATCACCAAGGCTGCACAAAAAGACGGGGATTACAGTAAAGTTACGGCAGCTGCCAAGGAATTTCTGGAGGCAGTTGCGGCGGCACGTTCCATATAAAATCCCGATTGGCTAAGCCTGTATAAATCGCATTAGCAAGATAGGCGGATCACAACGATCAATAGCTGACCTTCGGATTTTCCGAAAGCTGCAAGCATCGTTGTGAATCGCCCATATCAAACAGAGCTAAGAAATTCTCGAAATAAATTGGAGATTAGCAATAATGTAAACGTATACAATTACGATTTGAATTACACATTTTAATTGGGCATCAGCCTTATTATTAAACACCATAGACATCAAGGAGCGTGAGCTTTCATGAGCAAAATCGAGAATACTCGTGCAACATCTGGAGGGCAACCTAAAAAGGCAGGTCTGCGTTGGGGCATTATTTTACTGCTTCTGCTTGGGGCCATCGTCAACTATCTGGACCGATCTAATTTAAGTATCGCGAATACGACCATCGCAGCGGAATTTGGACTATCCTCTACACAGATGGGTCTGCTGCTGTCTGCCTTTCTCTGGCCTTATGCCTTGGCTAATCTCCCGGCAGGATGGCTTGTTGACCGCTTCGGCCCGAAGAAAATGTTCGCATGGGCTTCCGGACTGTGGTCAGTTGCAACCATCGCCAGTGCTTTTGTAAATACCTATTCTTTGCTATATGCCATGCGTATGCTGCTCGGCGTATCGGAATCTCCGTTCTTTACTTCAGGGCTTAAAGTAACCGAAAGATGGTTTGCTAAAAGTGAAAGAGGACTCCCAACCTCTATTATTAATACAGGCTCGCAAATTGCCAATGCTATTGCTCCGCCCCTGCTGACTGTGCTTATGCTGACCATGACCTGGAGAGGGATGTTTATCCTCGTCGGCGCAATTGGATTGATTATTATGCTGATCTGGCTGAAAGTCTACCGTGACCCGAGCTTTACCGAAAAACAGGCTATCAACCAGAACGATACGGCTGCAGACACTGTTCCTGCGGCGGAATTAGATGCGGCTCAACCAGAAACAAAAGCCAAATGGTCTTCTCTTTTCAAGAATTCCAGCACCTGGTTTATGATCATCGGTAATTTCGGCATCATGTTTACAATCTGGGTATATCTGACCTGGTTGCCAAGTTATCTGGAAAAGGAACAGGGATTCACGCTGAAGGAAACCGGATGGATTGCATCTATTCCATTTGTTGCCGGTATTATTGGTGTATTGCTGGGCGGGTTCATCTCCGACTATTTCATCCGCAAGGGGGTTGCTCCTGTGACCTCGCGCAAGATCCCGATTGTTGGTGGTGCAATTTTGGCGGCGTCATCCGTAGCACCGATTCCTTATATAGACAGTACAGTGGTCAGCATCGTCCTTCTCTCTTTCGGTTACTTTGCTTCCCAGTTGCCTTCAGGCGTCATCTGGACGTTGGCAGCCGATATTGCTCCGAGGGAACAAGTTGCATCGCTGGGCGCTATTCAAAACTTTGGTGGTTTTTTGGGCGCTGCTTTGGCACCTATTGCAACCGGATACATTTTGGATACAACCGGAAGCTTTAATAATGTATTTTTACTGGGAGCATCCTTGCTCGTTATGGGAGCGATTTCATATGGAGTATTCCTGAAAAAAACAATCACTCGAGCTTCGTAAACGATGGGTGATGCGTGAACAACCAGAAAAAGCTGATCATAGGAAGCAGCGGAGAAGTAGGATTGCTTTTCCACTGCTTTTTCACATATATACAGTTTGTTCTTCATATAATCCCCATTGGTCCACCAGCCGATATCAAAAGAAAGGCTTGGTTCAAGATATTTTTGGATTCCTGTGTGGTTTATGTTAGCATGTAAAGATTAGATACTTTTATATTTGAATTAAGTTGGAAGCGTTGTCAAACGTATGCCTCTAATGATAAATATCTACCTTGATGGGAGCTTTTTTGAATCAGGATTTTTGCAAAATCCTCGAATAGATATAATTATGGAGCGTGCTGGCATGAACGAGCTATGCAACATTTTGATTGTAGATGATGAGATATTGGTACGACAAGGAATCAGACACCATTTATCGTGGGAACAGTATGGATTTCGGATTGTGGGCGAGGCCTCCAACGGGAAAGAAGCGCTGGAACTGATTGAATCCCTGCGCCCTCATATTGTCATCACAGATATCGTGATGCCTGTCATGGACGGGGAGGAACTGACGCGTATCGTCAAACAGAACTATCCGGATATCGAAGTTATTGTGCTCAGCAGCTACGGCGAGTTCAATTACGTGCGATCCACCTTTCAGCAAGGTGTCGCTGACTATATTTTAAAGCCCAAGCTGGACACGGACGAGCTGCTTCAGGTGCTCCAGAGAACGGCTCGCAAAATACCATCCATTCAATATCAGGCCGATGCCGGTGATCATCCGATCACGATGGATCATGTGATAGACAAACTCATTTCCGGCTATAGCATAGACTACGATGCTGAACTACTGAAGCAGACATTTCCTTTTGCGCGTTTTGCACTTATAGGTATAGAACAATCGGCACAGCAAGGTGCAGGCCGTTTCTACTCTGCCTCAGACCTGTTTTCCAGGCTAACGGATCGGGTGGCATCTGCCTGTGAACAAATCCAACTTCGACAATTGCCAGCAACTGACGCCCATGCGGCTGTTTTTTTGGCTAATCTTGATCCGCGGGAGGTAGAATCCTGGATGGCTGCAGTCAGGGAAGTGGCTCAGGAGACGAAGCAGGCCGATCCACAGATAGGCTGGGTGGCCAGCCGCCTGTTTGATGATTTTAATCGGATTAGCGAGGTTTACCAGGAAGAACTGCCAAAGCTGCTGAGCTACCGCTTTTATTTCCCGGAAACAGCGCTGCTGATGGAAGACAAACTCCCCCGGCCAGTTCAAGTGAACAGCTCGTTTAACTTGAAGCAATTCACAGAGGAGATGAAGCACGAGCATTTTGATACGGCTTTTGCGGATTTGAGATCCTATGTAGCAGCCATGTCGCGTAACTATAACTCGACTGCTTTTGAATTCAAATCGCTTCTCGGGAACATCGTGTTCAACATTACGATTTTGCTTGGAAATCAGGGATATGATATGAAAGAACTGGATGCAGCCAAATACGCCTATTTTAAAGCGATTCATGATGCGCTTCACGTACATGAAGCCGTGCGTCTGCTGGAGACTTTTTTGGAGGAAGCGGACAGGCAGATCATCGCCAAAACACAGCAAGGAAGCAGCACAAACATGAAAAAACTGCTGGAATATATCAAGGAGCACCATGCGGAACCGCTCAACCTGAAGACACTTGGACAATATTTCCATTTTAATCCTTCCTATTTGTCCAGTTACTTTACAGCACACCATACAGAGGGTTTCAGCGAATACTTGAACAAAATCCGAGTGGAAAAGGCTGCTGAGCTGCTGCGGTCAGGTACAACATCCATTTCTGATATTAGCAGCATGGTTGGTTATTCGGACCCCAGCTATTTTACCAAGGTGTTCAAAAAGGTGACGGGTTACTCCCCCAGTCAATACCGCCGGGAGCACCTCCATTAAGAGAGCAAGCCCATATCTGCAGCAGAAAAGAGACTGACAATGAAAAGGTATATTCATAAAATCAAATTTCAGGGCTTATTTTTCAAAATCTTTGTTGTGATGGTGGTCAGTATCACTGCGGTGTCGTTGCTGACCACTTTGGTGACGATTCGAATGTCTGAACGGCTATTTGCCGACACCTTCAGTATTACGAATGCCAAGGTACTCAGCCAGATTCAGTCCAGCTTTGAATCGTTCAACGACTCGATTGTGAATGCCGTCACCCATGCTTCGGAAAACGGGACGGTCAAAAACTACCTGACTGGCGGCCAAGCCGACTCCATTCACTCAGCCCGCATCTACTTTGGTATGGCACAGCAGATGAAACAGATTAAATCCAACGTTGATGCCTATGATGTCGGTGTCGCCGTTACAGGCATGAATGGCCGAAACTTCTATTCTGACGCGTCTTACTGGCCGGTAACTGCGGAGGAGCTCAAGAACAGTTTGATTACAGTCCGAAGCACGGCACAGCCGACACAGCTTATGTATCAGTTGGATACGGATCTCATGCGTCAGCAAATGAAGCATACCGGACAGAAGCCGACACCCTACATTATCGCTTCTAAAGCATTTATGGAACGAACCAGCGGCACTTTATACGGCATGATCTACATTGCTATTCGCGAGCCGGAATTTCGCCGCTTCTATAACAATTTCACCAGCAACGGCAATGATGTTCTTATTTTGGACAAATCGGGTCTCATCGTGTCGAGCAACCGCCAGGACTTGATCGGACAACACTCCCGTGAGTTGCTGGGCTATGCGACCCAAATCAATGAGCAAGGGCTAAATTACATGAATGCGGATGTGATGAACAAGGACAGTATCCTTCTTTCCAACTATATTCCTGCGTATGATTTTTACCTGGTCAACATGATCGACAGACAAACGGCGATTGGGCAAATTATTGATGTCAAATCCGTGGTATTTATCTGTATCGCCATCGTGCTGATTGCTTTGCTGATCGTTTTTCTGATTTCCCGTCGCCTGATTCGTTCTCTGACTCAGCTGGTGAAGCAGATGTCAACCATCCGCGAAAAAAATTTTGATAATTATATCCCGGAAACGGGCAGCTATGAAGTCAGACAGTTAAGCCATGCCTACAATTACATGCTGGATGAGCTGAATGACTATATCCACAAGCTGCTGGAGACACAAAAAGAACAGCGCAACGCAGAGCTTGCCGCGCTGCAGCGGCAGATCAATCCGCATTTCCTGTACAACACATTGGCATCGATCAAAATGCTGGTGCTCAAAGGAAACAAGGAAACCGCCGCCGAGACGATTAACGCACTCATTTCCTTGCTGCAAAATACAATCAGTAATGTAAGTGAGACGATTACGATTGAGCAAAAAATGGCCAACATGCAAAACTATGTGTTCATCAACCATGTGCGCTATGGACAGCGGATACAGGTAAATTATTTTGTATCGCCAGATTGTCTGGAATACCATGTACCCAAGCTGATCATTCAGCCTTTTATTGAAAATGCTTTTTTCCATGCGTTTAATGAGAAAAGCACAGGGTACATCTATATATTGGTGTCCAAAACGGAGGATACATTGATCTGCGAGGTCGTCGACGATGGGGACGGGATGGATTTGGATGGCCATACGGCAAAGGACGGACTACCCAATCCCAAGAGCAAGCGCCAACTGTTCACTGGCATCGGCATTCAAAATGTACACAATCGCATCACCCTTCTCTATGGAGAAGCGTATGGCGTAACCATTTCCAGCAAAAAAGGCGAGGGAACCAAAGTAAGACTGACACTGCCATTGATCGTAAAACCCGCCCCTCCTATCTCATAAAAATATAGGCTGCACTTAAAAAATGCGCATATAAAACGGAGTGGGCGGAAAGGTGCTGTGCAAGCGAAGCGGTCGCTTTAAAGGGGCTGTCCCAAAAGGGTACCGACGGATAATCCAGTCCCAACAGCCCCTTGTTCTATGTTTGATGATTCTAGTCTTTTTTCTTGGTACCGCTTTTTACTACAAAAAATAACAATGATAAGAAAAATAGAGCCTGTGAAGTTTTAACCATCAACATGATTCCTTCGCCTGAATTTTTTATATCAAACAAAATATCAGCTATGGATACCAAACCTGTAGTAATAAGTATAATCAATGCGAATATGTACACGTTTAGCCCCCCTTTTGTTCGGTTTTACAGCAGGAAGAAGACAATAGCTCTGGATGCAGGTTCGGCCAACCACGCAGGCAATCCAACATATTTTAAGGCGTAAGCAAGACCATCCTCTGCTGTGCCCGTGAAATCTACCATGATATCCAAAGCTTGCATTATTACTTGATAGCCAAGATAATATTTCAAAGTTTCTTTTGCACCGTCGGTCAAATCAAGTCTATCTTAGTCTCCGAAGTTATAGAAGATTCTACGTTGTTGGCAGGTTGAGCATTGGCGAAAGCAGGAAGTGTAAACAAAGACAACAAAAGAGCTGATAATGATGCGATACCTAATTGCTTGAACTTATGTCCTATTTTATATAAAATTGATATATTTTACATCGATATACTACCATAGATTATATATTTTTGTAAATAGAGGTATATAGTAGAGGTTTTTTCCTTGAAAGAATAGGGAATTTCCCAAATCGACTTTTGGGACAGCCCCCGCTTCGGAAGTATCACTTCTCCGGGATTTCTGCCTTATGAAAGACTTTATTCAAGAAATCCAGAGGCGGTGGCGATGGGAAGCACCATCCGACCGCGGAGTGGCACTTCGTGTACAACTTTCGTTTTGTTTATAAAAAAAGTACCCAAATCTAAAGAAAGTACAAATGTAAGCGGTGCCTCTTTTAATAAATCATAATAATAAGACAAATCCGTATAAAGATATTCCTATCACCAGCCAGGCAAGGATGATAAACTAGATTCATAAACAAGGTAATCGCTTTCAAAAAAATTTAAATGATTAGCAATGTATTAAAAAAAGAGTAGGGGTTGAACAAAATGAAAAAAATGTCTTTCCTTTTGCTGATTGCAAGCTTGATTTTGCTATCCGCATGCTCCAGCAATTCTGAAAAAGCAGCTACGACCACAGATTCAGGCAAAAAAGAAATCACCATCTGGGCATGGGACCCGAACTTCAATATCGCGGCCCTGAAGCTGGCAAAAGATCGCTATGTTGCCAAACATCCTGATGTAACCGTAAACATTGTTGAATATGCTCAAGATGACATCGTACAGAAAATGAATGCCGGCCTCAACTCCGGTTCTACCAAAGGATTGCCTAACGTGGTTCTGATCGAGGATTACCGGGCACAAAACTTCCTGCAAGCCTATCCGGATTCCTTTCATGATATGAGCAGCTCGATCAAAGCATCCGACTTCGCCGATTATAAAATCGGACCGACCAGCTACAACGGCAAGCAGTATGGTGTACCATTCGATTCCGGTGTTATGGGTTTATATGTAAGAACGGATTATCTGGCACAAGCCGGATACAAAGTAGCTGACCTGACCAATATTGATTGGGACAAATTTATTGAAATCGGTAAAGCTGTAAAACAAAAAACAGGTAAAGACATGCTTACTCAAGATCCGAATAAACTTGATCTGATTCGGGCTATGACCCAGTCCGCAGGTTCATGGTATCTGAAAGAAGACGGTAAAACACCAAACCTGGCTGGTAATGCGGCTCTGAAAGAAGCGCTCTTGACGTACAAATCCATGTTTGATGCGAATATTGTTAAAATGAATGCCGATTGGAGTCAATTCCTGGCAGCATTCAATAGCGGCGCAGTAGCTTCCGTACCTACAGGCAACTGGATTACACCTTCGATCAAGGCAGAAGCTTCACAATCTGGTAAATGGGCCGTTGTTCCTCTCCCTATCATGAAAAACATACCTAATTCCGTGCATGCTTCCAACATTGGCGGCAGCTCCTGGTATGTTCTTAACTCAGAAGGTCAGGATACCGCTGCTGATTTCCTGAAAGCAACATTCGGTTCAGATCAAGAATTGTATCAAGAGATGCTCAACAAAATCGGAATTATCGGTTCATTAAAAGCAGCCTCCGGCGGTAAAGCTTATGAGAAGGCAGATCCGTTCTTCGGCGGCGACAAAGTCTATAAGAAATTCGCAGACTGGACGAAACAAGTTCCAAAAATCAATTATGGTCTGCACACTTATGCAATTGAGGACATCATGACCGTTGAAATTCAAAACTTCCTGAACGGCAAAAATGTAGACGCAGTTCTGGAAGATGCTCAAAAGCAGGCAGAAGCACAGCTTAGATAAGACAGTCTTCCTAGCCAAGGCTAAACAATAATAACGATAAGCACTTAAAACCTTGGGCTTGCGAGTTCAGGGTTTTAATGCTGTGCAGGGAGTTGATATGGTTATGAAGACAGCCAAAATGACTACAACACGTCTCAAAGCAGGTATGACAGGATGGTTATTCATATCCATCGCAGTGATCATGATTGCGGTCTTTTATTTCTACCCGATGATTCAGGCGCTGATCTTGTCCTTCAAGACAGGCACAGGGTCTAATCTCACCTTCAACGGCATTGATAACTACAAGCGTCTGTTGACGGACAGCATGTTTATAACCGCTGTAAAGAATACATTCTTCTATTTAATTTTCCAGGTGCCTTTGATGGTCATTCTGGCTCTGTTCATTTCAGTGTTGCTGAATGATAAAAACCTGAAATTCAAGGGCTTTTTCCGTACAGCCATCTTCTTGCCCTGTATTACATCGCTGGTAGCCTATTCCGTTGTATTCAAGTATTTGTTCTCGCCTGACGGTCTGGTCAATTCCCTATTGCTGAATCTGCATGTGATCGGCACGCCGATTCAATGGATTACAGACCCTTTCTGGGCCAAGGTTACGATTATTATCGCGATCACATGGCGCTGGACCGGTTACAACATGATCTTTTACCTGTCCGGTCTCCAGAATATTGACAGCTCCATCTATGAAGCAGCCCGTATTGACGGTGCTTCTTCGATTCGCCAGTTTTTCAGCATTACCGTTCCACTGCTCAAACCGATTATCCTGTTCACCTCGATTACATCAACGATTGGCACACTCCAGCTCTTTGATGAAATTATGAACATTACCAAGGGCGGACCGGGCAACGCGACATCTTCTATTTCGCAATATATTTATAACCTGTCCTTCAAATATTCATCTGATTTTGGTTATGCGGCGACCGTATCCTACTCCATCGTCATTATGATCATTATCTTGTCGATTATCCAGTTCAAAGTGGCAGGTGAGAAAAAATGATGAAAACGAAAAGAATATTTACGTACGCCTTTCTGATCCTTGTGTCGTTCGTTTCCATTTTTCCGTTCCTGTGGATGCTCTCCAGCTCCACCAATCTTTCGGTCGATGTCACAAAGGGCAAGCTTCTGCCCGGCGCTCATCTCATGGATAATATACGCAATTTGCTGGAGAAGGTGGATATCGTTACAGCGCTGAGCAATTCGGCCAAAATCTCTATTTCCACGACGCTGCTGGCGATGCTGATTGCATCACTGGCCGGCTATGGCTTTGAAATCTACAGAAGTAAAGCCAAAGATGTGGTGTTCAACATCTTGCTGATGTCGATGATGATTCCGTTTGCGGCAATCATGATCCCGCTTTACCGGATGTTCGGCAGCATTTCGAATGTCGTCCCCTGGATCGGCATTGATACCCTTTCATCTGTCGTCATCCCGACCGTCACTACGGCGTTCCTGATCTTCTTTTTCCGGCAAAGCACTAAAATGTTTCCAAAGGATCTGCTGGAAGCAGGCCGTATAGATGGATTATCCGAGTTGGGTCTGTTCTTCCGCGTATACATGCCTACGATGAAAACAACCTATGCCGCTGCCGCGATCATCACGTTCATGTCGAGCTGGAACAACTACCTCTGGCCTCTGATCGTGTTGCAAACGCCGGAGAATCAAACCATCCCGCTGTTGATCTCGAACCTGGGCTCAAGCTATGCGCCTGATTACGGTGTAATCATGATCGCTATCGTCCTGTCTACACTGCCGACTGCGCTTGTATTCTTCCTGATGCAGAAGCATTTTGTAGCAGGTATGGTAGGCTCGGTAAAATAACGGGCTGCTGGAAAATACCTACATTTCATTTTAAAAATAAGGAGTGTTCGCCTTGACCATCCATACCCCAAGTCTGGACTGGCTTACCGATGTGACCAAGTTCGCCGTAAATCGGCTGCCAGCCTATTCCGATCATAAATATTACGCCACGCTACAGGAAGCGGAGCGTCAGCCCGATATGGCCTGGCGCTACAGCCTGAATGGAAGCTGGAAGTTCAACTATGCAACGAATCCGGCCAGCCGTCCGGTGGATTTTTATACCCCTGACTTTGAGTATGCCGGCTGGAGCGATATCCAGGTGCCGGGTCACATTCAGACACAAGGCTTTGGCCAAATGCAGTACGTAAATACGATGTATCCGTGGGACGGACATTCGGACGTTCGCCCGCCGCATATTCCCGAGGATCACAACCCGGTAGGAAGCTATATTAAAAGCTTTGTTTTACCGCAAAATATGATCTCCGACAGGCAGCCTGTGTTTATTTCATTTCAAGGCGTCGAGTCGGCCTTTTATGTATGGCTAAATGGAAGCTTTGTCGGTTACAGCGAGGATAGCTTTACACCGTCTGACTTTGAACTGACACCGTTCCTGCAAGCCGGCGAAAACAAGCTGGCGGTAGAGGTATATCAAAGAAGTACGGGAGCCTGGCTGGAGGATCAGGATTTCTGGCGTTTTTCCGGCATTTTCAGAGACGTATATCTGTACACGATTCCTGTCGTTCACGTGCGTGATCTGCATGTGAACGCCGACTTGGACGCCTCCTACACGCGGGGTTTACTGGAGCTGGAATTGACCTTGGGAAAACCGGCAACAGCCTATGCAATCGTCGAAGTAAAGGATGCTACTGGTCATGTTGCTGCCTCTTTGAAAACGGATTTCACAGATGGCAAGGCTCTGCTGTCGGCAACTCTGGAACAAGTACAGCGCTGGAGTGCGGAAAAACCTTATTTGTACACGTTATTTATCCAAATTTATGCTGCCGATGGATCACTCGCCGAGGTGATCCCGCAAAAAGTCGGCTTCCGCAAATTCGAGCTGCTGAACAAAATCATGCACCTGAACGGCAAGCGTATCGTCTTCAAAGGCGTCAATCGCCATGAATTTAACGCCCGCACCGGGCGTGCGATTTCCCGTGAAGATATGCTGTGGGATATCCGAACGCTCAAGCAAAACAATATGAACGCTGTCCGTACCTCGCATTATCCGAATCAGACCCTATGGTACGAGCTGTGCGATGAGTACGGGATATATGTGATTGACGAAATGAACTTGGAGACACACGGGTCTTGGCAAAAGCTCGGCGCCGTCGAGCCTTCATGGAATATTCCCGCCAATCTGCCTGAGTGGCAGGATATCGTCATGGATCGCGCCATTTCCATGCTGGAACGGGATAAAAACCATCCGTCCATTCTGATCTGGTCCTGCGGCAATGAGTCGTATGCCGGAGAAGTGCTGCGCAATGTAGCCAACTATTTCCGTGCCGCTGATCCGAGCCGTCTGGTGCACTACGAAGGTGTGTTCCACAACCGCACTTACGATGACACCAGCGATATGGAGAGCCGGATGTACGCAAAACCAGCGGATATTGAGCAATATCTGAACGACAATCCGCAAAAACCGTATATCAGCTGTGAATACATGCATGCGATGGGCAATTCCGTAGGCGGTATGCACAAATATACGGAGTTGGAGAACAAATATAAGCTGTACCAGGGCGGATTTATTTGGGATTATATTGATCAGGCGGTCGTGAAAAAAGATCGCTATGGACGCGAGTACCTTGCTTTCGGCGGCGATTTTGACGACCGTCCAACAGACTACGGGTTCTGTACCGACGGAATTGTCTATGCGGACCGGAAGGTTTCACCGAAGATGCAGGAGGTCAAATTCCTGTATCAAAATCTGAAGCTCATCCCGGATCGAGGCGGTGTGACCATTCGCAATGAGAATCTGTTCGAGGGAACGGGCGACTACGAGTTGGTATACAGCCTGCTGCATGAAGGCAAAGAGATCGCGCGGAATGCCATGCCCGTGGATGTGCCAGCTCAGACCGAAGCCTATATTCCACTGGCGTTCCCTGATACGAACGGAAAACCGGGGGAATATGTCATCCACACGGCTCTGGTTTTGAAAGAAGCCGCGCTCTGGGCTGAAGCCGGGCATGAAGTAGCCTTCGGACAACATATTTTCATTGAGGAAGATTCAAATCCGTTGCAAGTGCCAGCGGGCGGTGCCCTGCGAGTGGTACATGGCGATGTCAATATTGGCGTTCACGGCCTGGATTTCAGCATCATGTTCTCCAAGGGAGCAGGCAGCCTGACCTCGCTGCGTTACGCCGGACGCGAGATGATCGCTATCCCTCCTGCCCCGCTGTTCTGGCGCGCAACCACGGACAATGATCGGGGAACCGCACAGGGCTTTGAAGCCGGTGCCTGGTTCGCTGCGAGTCTGGCGCGTAAATGCATGGGCGTCGAAGTCACGGAAGAGCACACAGACCGTGTGACCGTTACATTCCGCTACACGTTCAGCATTCATGCATACGTACAGGTCACGGTAGCCTATACCGTCTGGGCCGATGGCAGTATGACCGTTAAATCCACCTATGAAGGTGCATCGGGACTGCCTAACCTGCCGATCTTTGCCCTTTCGTTCAAGGTCCCGGCAGACTATCGCCATCTGGAATGGTACGCGATGGGGCCGGAGGAGAACTACATCGACCGTGCCTTCGGCGCGAGACTCGGCGTATTCTGCAACGAAGCTGCGGATAACCTATCCGGCTATGTCGTGCCCCAGGAATCCGGCAACCGTACAGGCGTGCGCCGTGTCGATATTACCGACGATTCGCGGCGCGGCATTCGCATTACCGCGCCGGCAACCGCACCGGTGGAATGCAATATTTCGCCATACACAGCTTTCGAGCTGGAAAATGCATACCATCCGTACGAGCTGCCCAACGTCTATTACACCGTTGTCACCGTCGCCGGCAAACAAATGGGCGTAGGCGGCGACGATAGCTGGGGCGCTCCCGTACATGAGGAATACCAAATTCCAGCCGATCAAAAGCTGGAATTCGAGTTTACTGTGCAACGGATATGAGTATATTGAGCGGATGCCGGTTGGCTGAACGAATACCAGATGGGTACTTTCTGCTCAAATGAATGGTTCCACTCTTAAAACGTGGGTTAACGAACATATTGATAGTATTGCTTTAAATAAAATATTAAGGTACTGATTTCCGGTGCCTTAATACCTTTTTCGTTTTCGGTTTCGTTATGTAACAGGGAGGTTATTTTTGCATAAAGCAGGATGGTGAGAAAAATTGGATCATTTAGGTATAGTCGTGTTACCAATGGATACAGAAAAGAATTTGGTATTTTTGTTATACCAGTTGGGTTAGATTTTGGGTCTGGAACTTACGGTTGTACTCATTAATAAGGTCATCCAATAGCATAGACTGTTCAAGTACGCATGCATGCGTGAAATCATATTGTTTGTATAAATTATGCAACCGTTGCCGGGCATCTTCTAACTGCTGGTTTAACGTTTCATCTGTATTCATCTCGCATCCCCCTAGTAAATCCATTTTAGGGTAAAATGTGTAATTTTGATTCACGAAATTTTTTAGCCAAAAACTACAAGAAGAAACAAAAAGAGACCAGCATTTAAGCTGGTCCAGATAGTAACACTCGAATTACGCACCGCCGATGATTCCGTTTGGAGAAAACGTTCCAAGACCTTCAGTCGGAGCTTGGATTGTCTTTAAATACCAATAAATGTTATAAATTCCAAATAGCAAAACCATCTTTTTGATCATTTCTTTCCCACATGTCGTACCGAGCAATTATTTCAGGATCAGCATGCACTCTGAAACGCTCAAACAAACCAATACAATTAGCAATAAGTAGTGCATGTCTAAGCATAACAGCTCTTTCAAAAGCGTCTATTAAACATTTGAAACCATATGGATATCTTCCTTTAATCAGGTTGTACTTGGCTAACTTGTACCAAAACCGTGCTGCTTCCTCCGGTAACACTTGCTGAGTATTCAAGTCAGTAGACGTTGGTTCCTGATAGGCAGCAATTTGAGGCTCAATGCGTTCCAGGATATGATCTGCATCCAGATTATACCGGTTGGCAGCTTCTACGATGTTTAAGAGTTCGGCAAAAATTTCGTCCTGCCCTTCATATACTCTACATATTCGGGCAGGACAGCAGCTACGCGATCTATGAACGATAAAGCGATAATGCATATATTAGCAACTTTACGATCAGCGCCAGTCCTACGGTCGACGGGACCTCTTTCACAGACGGTATTGATGTCCTTGGCTATGGATTAGGCAAGGATTTTCCGCACGGTATCTTCGTTGCACAAGATGACGAAAATCTTCAAAACGGCAAAAAGTTAAATCAGAATTTTAAAATGGTACCTTGGGAGCAAATCGCCAAGGGCACGCGCATCCCGCTAACGATAGACGATGGCATCCGCGTGAATTGGTAAACCGAAGAACGCAGTAATGTCTTTTACTTTATTATACGGTACAATCTTTGTGGGCGTCCGATCGTGCCATATTGCATAGATTCTTCGACCATATCTTCATGGACCATATATTTCAGATAATTGCGGACCGTAGATAGACTAACCCCGGCAAGTCGAGCTATGTCATCCGCGGTCTGCACATGAAGCTGGATGTCCAGTACTTGTTTGATTCGGTCCAAAGTTCTTTCGTCAATGCCCTTTTGGAGCTGATTGGCGGTTGGTTTAGGAGCACGAAGCTTCATCAGCTCATTCACATATTCCTGATCCCACTGTTCCTGGGAGAATAAACGATTTTTATATTGCGCATATTTACGGAGCGTGTTTTGTAAATGATTCAAATCAAAGGGTTTTATCAAGTAGTCAAAAACCCCTAATCTTAACCCTTCCTCTACAATTTCGCTTTCTTTGGCAGCTGTGATAAGAATAACGTCGCAAGGCAAGTTCTGGCTGCGGATGGTGCGCAATAGCTCGATTCCTGAACTGTCTGGCAAATAGACATCAAGCAGCAAAAGGTCCGGCTTCAACTTTATAATATGGGAAAGGGCTTGTTCATAGTTATGTGCTGTCGCAACTAAATGGTAACCTTCGAAGGAGTCTATCAATTTCCCGTGCATTTTGGCAATTCTGAAATCATCCTCAATAACAAGCACATGCATTGGCGACCCTGCCATAGTAAATTCCTCCTTATTTGGGCAGCGAAACTACTAAAGTAGCACCTGACGAGGAACTATCCATAGATAGTTTTCCACCGATGTTGGCTACCAATCGTGAAAGCAGCGCAAGACCGAATCCCCGGCCGCTTCCTTTTGTTGTCACTCCATCGTTAAAAATATCTTCCCCTAATTGGGGATCAATGCCTGGCCCGCTATCTCGAATTACGATATTCAAATCATCGGTTGTGTTAAGGAGACTTACCGTAATTGTACCGGGCAATGATGCGGACTTGTTACCAGACATGGCCTCGAGTGAATTTTCGATGGCATTGCCGAGTATAGTAACAACGATGTCCCTATGAGGGCATGGATTCGGCAGCGAAGACTTTGTGTCGATCAACACATGCAATCCCAGTTCCTTTGCCCGGTTTATTTTTCCAATAAGGAGACCTACAATCGCAGGGTCACGTATTTTAGTCAGAAAAGAATCCAGCAGATTTTGCTGCTCTTCATTAATTTCTTCGATGAGTTCATTCACTAATTCATACTCTTTCATCTTAATCAATCCCGAAATCAGATGTAATTTATTCATAAACTCGTGCCTTTGGCTTCGCAAGGAATCGGCATATTGTCCGATATCTGCAAGACGATGATCCATCTGATCGAGCTGAAGTTTGTCCCGAAATGTTGCCACGGCACCGACTACTTTATTGTTGGAGTATACGGGGACTCTATTTGTAATACTCAGCGTATTGCCTATAATCATGGGCTTATCGTTATAAATGGTACCATCCCTGACAACATCGTACAAGCGGGATGACGGTAATATGGAATTGATGTCCGCTCCAATAACGTCTTCTTCCTCCATTATCTCCAATATCTTCTTGGCTTCGCGGTTACAGGTGGTTATTTTTCCATCACTGTTGATCGCGATGATACCTTCTCGGGTGGAATTCAAAATAGCGGCCTGTTCCTGCGTAAGAAAAGCAATTTCGTCTGGCTCCATGTTAAAAATTTGCTTTTTGATGTGACCGGATAGCAGGTGCGCGCCAACGAAACCGGAGAGGAGAGCGATAAGCCCAATGAGCGAAGAGCGGATAAATAATGAAAGGAGCTCTTGCCAAATATCATGCACAAGAAAACCGACGGATACGAGTCCGATTTGGTTATGATTGGTGTCGTATACAGGAGTTTTTCCCCGAATGGAATAACCTAACGAGCCGGTTGATGTAGCTATGACGTCTTCCCCTTGTAATACTTTCTGATCAATTTCGTAATCTTCCCAGCTTAAATGCTGACCGATGTTATTCGGGTTTGGGTGGCTGTAACGAATCAAATCCATATTAGCAACAACAATGAATTCAGCATTTGCTTGCTTTCGAAGGCTTTCAACAAGCGGTTGAATGGCGGAGGATAAATCAGGATCTTTTAACCCGTGAGCAACCTGCGGCAGACTGGCAACGGTTCTCGCTATAAAAAGAGCCCGGTCCCCGGCTTCTTTAAATTTTCTCTCCACAATGATATAGCTCAGCGCGGACATCACCAGCAGTAAAACAAGTACAATATTCAAAAGGACAAGCAGATTGATTTTAGACCTTAATCTCATCTTCTTTTTATTTGACATCGAATTCTCCTTTGATACCATCCGTTGTTTTTATTGTGGTAAATACGTGAAATGTGAAAAAAAATCTTTTGATCACAATATATAAATCATTGCTGATATCAACTATACTCCATATTGTAAACGCTATCAAAACGAATTCAAATCATTTGTAGTCATGAAAAAACTATGTAATTAAAGGAAATTTCGAAAAAGAACAGATGTCATCTAACAAGGGGGAAACAAACATGATTGAAAATAAAGTGAACCAAACCGTAGAACTCATTTTGCAACCGCAACCAGCTTGGAAAAAAGTTTTAGGTTTTAAAGTTGGCGGAGTTATTCCTGTAAGTGTTTATATTCCGTTTATGATTGTGGTCTATCTTTTAATTAACGCTGGTAAATTCCCAAAAGATATGATAGGCGCTATTTCCATCATGACGTTGTTCGGATTCCTTTTGGCGGAAATTGGGAAACGGATTCCTATCCTGAAAGATGTTGGCGGTGCTCCGATCCTGGCTACATTCGTCCCTTCCTATATGGTAGCTCATAAATTGTTGCCCGTCCCTGCAATTGAAAGCGTTACCACATTTATGAAAACAACAAACTTCTTGTATGTGTACATCGCTATTGTCATTTGTGGAAGCATTCTCGGGATGAACAGAAATTTAATGATTAAAGCGATTGCCAAGATGTTTATACCTTTACTGGTGGGCACGATCGTCGCAGTTGGCGCAGGTATGCTTACTGGCACTTTGCTCGGGTTAGGCGCATTCCAAACATTTTTTTACATTGTTGTCCCGATTATGGCGGGAGGCGTTGGAGAAGGGGCAATTCCCTTGTCCATCGGCTATGGAGAGATTTTGAGAATAACACAAGACCAAGCCTTTGCACAGATATTGCCTTCCGTTATGCTGGGGAGCTTGAGCGCGATCATTTTATCCAGCTTGTTAAAAAAATTAGGTGAAAGTAAACCGGAATTGACCGGAAACGGTACCCTCGTTAAAGGCGGGGACGATGACATATTGAAGTATGCGGAAGACAAAGATAACAAGTCGATCGATCTTTCTCAAATGGCTACCGGGGCTGCGTTGGCATTCGGATTTTATCTATTGGGTACCTTTGGGGCTGCAACGTTTGGTATTCCTGGACCGATTATTATGCTATTTGCTGCAGTGGTTGTCAAATACTTTGGATTGCTGCCGAGAGAGCTTGAAGATGGAGCACAGATGATGCAGCGCTTCTTCGTGATCGGTGTAACTTATCCGCTACTGCTCGCTGTAGGCGTTTACAATACCCCTTGGAATACCTTGATTTCAGTCCTGAATCCGGCATATCTCATCACGATTTTCGTAACTGTTTTATCTATGGTGGCAAGTGGATTTTTTGTTGGTAAATGGATGAATATGTATCCGGTTGAAGCCGCTATTATTACCGCTACGCACAGTGGGCAGGGCGGAACAGGGGATGTCGCGATTCTTACTGCATCCGACAGATTAGTGCTGATGCCCTTCGCCCAAGTAGCGACACGGATCGGTGGAGCGGTTACTGTAACGGTTGCTATTTTTCTGCTTCGTTGGCTGGTACATTAAGGTCCTCTGTTCATAAAACGGCGAACCATTGTGAATTTGCTACATCACGGCTCGCCTCGATCTAAACACCCGCTCACTGAGCGGGTGTTTGCTTTATACTACGCAAAAAGGCCATGAATCTTCTGCAAGTCATGTACCCAGCGCATCAACTTCTCATAACCGTAAGCATCGTTGCTGAACGATAGGGTGCGACCAGGCTGGATAACCGCGAAAATTGACGGCCCCGGCTACGTGGGTTTCCTCGGCGATATCGATCCCAACGATCATATGATTTGTAGTAATGCATTCGATACGTTGATTAATAGAAGTATTTCCCTCTCCAGAACGACAGGAGGGGTTTGCTATAATTTTTTTAAGGAAGTGGAATTATTATAAATACTACCATGATTAAAAACATAATTTCGTTATTTTTACTTGCGTCACTTATTATTTCGATACAACTAAACAATTATTTACTTCTTGGTATATGGGCAGTTACCTCTATTTTTCTTTTTGTTACTTTTGATAAGTCTATGAAATCGTTTGTTCTTACAAATGTTCTATTTGGTATTGGATTTTTCGCTTATTTATATGTAACTTCGCATTGGACGGTACAATTCCAGAGAAAGGAATTACGTATATTTTTCAACAGAATATCATTAGTTTTTATTTTGGTCCCATTGTTCATTTTATCTTTCTTTTCTAAGTCTCCATTTATAACATAGGTGAAAAATGGGCGGTTGTGGTAACAAGTTTAGGTTTTGGATTACAACATTATTCACTCGGAATTCCTTGGGTTATTTGTATTTCCTTTTCTATTGAAGGAATGTTTTATGGGGGGATTACTATCAAATCTGGAAGTATTATTCCCTCAATTATTTGGTATATTGCTTTGAACACTCTTATGGTTTTAAGTGGTTTAATTTTAAAATGAAAATTTCGTAGAGAAGGGTTCAAACAATAGAACTCATTTTTGTATAAAATATCAACAATGAATTTTAACAGAAGAGCACATACATCCCGGTTATCCCCTTGTCCGATCTCTGTCATGAACCGGTTCGGCGTCATAAGAAAAAACATCAGGAAATCGACATGGGTGTAATAAGACCAAGCCTGTTTCGAGCCTTAAGGGGTGTTTGACCAGACCACGCTAAATCCACAGAGTATATTGTTATTATTCATGTTATCCAAGGGCATTTATAATCAATGGTGGGAGGGAGATCATATTGGCTATCCGCTACAGTGTCATCATTCCAACCTACAATCGAGCCCAGCAGCTGTTGCTCACACTCACTTCATTTGAAACGCAAACCTTTCCGAAGCACCTGTTCGAAGTGATTGTAGCTGATGACGGCTCTACAGATGGAACGAAAGAAATGGTCGAAGGCTTCAAAGCATCCTATCCTCTTGTCTATGTATCCCATCCAGAACAACGCGGTCGGTCTGCCGTTCGAAATTTGGGGCTGCGCCGTGCGAGAGGGCTATACATTATTTTCTGTGACGCTGACTTTTTGGTGTTGCCTGATTTCATTAAAACCGTGAGCCGTTATCACCGTAAATATCCCAAGTCCGTGCTTTCAGGCATTCCTTATTCGTGGGATGATGCTTTTACCCATTATTACCCTGACTTCTCTCCGGAAGAAAAAGAGCATTGTCGGAGCATACTTACACAATCGGGCTTATGGAATCCCGGCCTTGAAGCGGCAAACGAAATGATTCCGATCATAACCCCGGAGGATATCCTTCATCAGACAGGCGCATTGTCAAAAGTAGTTGCCCCCTCAAGGGTTCCCCCAACGACTAAAAAGCAATTCGCCGCCACAGATGTAGCTCCCTGGATGCTCCTGGTTACACGCTGTGTATCCATCAGACGCAGCCAGTTGATTCGGATTGGCGGCTTTAATGAACGGTTTGTACTCTATGGACTCGAGGATTGGGACCTTGGCTATAGGCTGCATCGATTGAGGGTCCCTTTTTATAGTATTAAAGAGGTTGTCGGATATCATCAGGAGCACCCAACCTACCTCAGAGGAAACGTTTTAAATACGGAAAATCTGAAAATCATGTTCGAAACCTACGGATTCAATGACTCCTCCTTGAATTTATTTGCCCTTATACCTCCATCCGAGGATTTTGAGACCTACAAAAATACGCTGCGGGTATTACGTAAGGGAATCCGTTCCAAGCTAACACGCTCATCCGCACTGTTGTTAAAAAGAACACTACGCATTGCAGCCAAGCAGTTCTTTGATCCAAAAAATACTCCCGCATACCAAAAATCATTGCACTTGATCCAAAGAAAAGCAGCGAACCGAAAAAGTCGGGTCGCTCACGTGTTGCGAGAAATGCTGCTGAAGTCTGAAAAGCTGGTGGAGAAATAGTTACTCATCTACAGCGTACAAAATCGTATGTATTGCATCCTCCTTACGGGATAAAAAGACTCCTCCATAAAGGTGCGAGCCCAACTTAGCAATCAGCTTTATGGAGGGGGAGTCGAGTCCCCTCCGCTGATAACGTTACATAGCTTCTACGAGTACACTTACAGTTTTGGAAAATTCCCCAAAAAGACTTCCTTCAGTTTACGTAATCTTAATGACTAGCCAAATCATGCTGAAAAGCTTGAAGGGAAAGGCTATCCCCCGTACTTCCTCCCTCTCCCGGTCTCATATCAAAAATACGATCGATAAATCGATTGATATCCAGCAGCATTGCCTTTCGTTCCTCCAAGGTTACACGCGGTACCGAGTAAAGAAGTTTTATCTCATCTTGTCTTTTTCATGCTTTTCTATAAACCTGGCGGTTCCCATTCACGTGACTCACCTATTCCAATGAGAGCAAAACAGCAATCGTTTCGTTTATCGTTTACTTTTGTTTTCCTGTTAATGTTCTCACTTCAATAGGAAGCAAATTCGCCTCGATTTGAGCCCGCTCTGGTTCATACCACTCTGGCAGCATTAATTTCTGCCCCAAAACTTCAGCAGGTTCATCGTTAGCAAATCCCGGTGGATCTGTAGCAATTTCAAAGAGTATACCGCCCGCTTCTCTGAAATATATGGCATTAAAATATTGGCGGTCTATGATTGGAGTCGGCTGATAGCCATAATTTTGGACTGTGTTTCTCCAATCTTTATGCTGCTCGAAATCTTCTGCACGCCATGCAATGTGATGTACCGTGCCTGCTCCACCAAAGCCTAAACCTATTCTGGCAAGCGGAACATCCACTATGTTGCCGATTTCTCCTACGGACTGATAACGGGCATATTCGGCGTCTTCATCGATTTTCGTAAATCCGAGTATGCTTTCCAATGCATCCATCGTTTTCTGTGGGTTGACGCTAAATAGCACGGCACCCCCAAATCCCTTAATTGCTTTATCGGCTGAAATGCCACCGAAAGACCAGGTACTGTTCGCTCCCGCTTCACGTTCTACAAGCTCAAGACGTAGACCCTCATGATCCTCGAATTGAAGATATTGTTCAGAGAAGCGGTTCGTTTTCGCAACTTGAATATCAAAGCTTTCCAAACGACGCTGCCAAAAATCAAGTGAACCTGGCGGTACTACATACGAGGTAATGCCCACCTGACCACCTCCGATTCGACCTTTGGGAGTTCCTGGCGCAGGAAAAAATGTAATGACGGTTCCAGGGCTTCCTGCCTCGTTACCAAAGTACAAGTGATAAACTTCAGGAGCATCGAAGTTGACCGTTTTCTTTAATAACCGAAGTCCAAGGATGCTGGCATAGAAGTCGACATTTTCCTGCGGATTACCGGCAAAAGCTGTAATATGATGGATACCTGTAGTTTGAAGTGACATGCTAAAACCCTCCTTTAGTTAAGTATTGCATCGATGGAATATGAGCCTGCCCCTGTCAACGCAATACCGATTACGACTGCAATAAGCACTAGCGGATATTCATAGCCATTAGCTGTTGACCAAATCCCGTTTGGACCATGTACTTTGAAAATTGCCCCGAGCATAGTTGCCGTAATGAACAATGCAGCCAGTGGAGTGAGCAATCCTAGAGCAAATAGCGCTCCTCCCAGCAATTCCATCAACCCAGCAAGTACTGCCATGAATACTCCCGGTTTAATTCCAATTGATTCCATCCAACCCCCAGTACCTTTTGGACCATAGCCGCCAAACCAGCCAAAAAGTTTCTGAGCTCCGTGCCCCACCAATAACAATCCAACCACCAAACGTACCAGTAACAATCCACTTGCCAACATAAAATCACTCTCCATATTATATTTATTTGAAAATTCTCTGATTAAAGATATTTGGCAAAAATTAAATTCATTGTTTAATTAATTGTGCCTGCTCTTTTCTTAGTTTTTCAGGAGTAACATCATCTCCATTCGGATCATAGATCGTAGCATTCAAGAGAATGCTTTTTACAGAACCCCGAAAGATTTGAAGGTATTCTTTGCGAAGATCGGTTTGTTCAGTCTTTTCAATTTCAGTTAATCCGACTTCGTTTGCTTTTTTGGCAAGCTGATTAATTCTTTCTAAAATTGCAAGCATGTGTATACCTCCATATTCAAAATGTTCTGATTGGTTATATCTTTAATTTATTTATCTTGATATAAAGATATAATACTTTTCTTTCCGTGTCAATACTTTTTCAAAAAAAAAAGATCAACCTTCTTGGATTGCTTCACACACCCATATGAGAATCTTTACACACTTCTATTGGAAAAAGGTGTAATATTATGAATGACAACTCGTAAAAATGAGCAGAAGTTACAATTTAATGGGACGTGAAGGCAGGCAAGAAGAAGTTGCCAAAATGTTTTTTTCTTACGAACTACTAACCGAAAGAAAGGGGCACTCCACATGACAAACCAGTTGCAGACAAAAGTATTTATTAGTAGCGATCAACATGATGGGTTCGGTGTAAGCTCGACTATTATATATGGTCCTACTGAAGCGCTACTCTTCGATGCTCAATTTAGCCGTTCTAACGCACTTCGTTTAGTGGCCGAAATTCTTGAAACAGGTCGTGAACTAAAACAAATCTTTATCAGTCATTTTCACCCAGACCATTATCTAGGATTGGGCGTAATAAAAGAAGCATTTCCAAACGCACGTGTAATGGCATACAAAGAAGTAGCTGAAGAAGCTAATGAGGCTTTCAGCTTCAAAATCGATTACTGGGGAACTGAGGTCCTAGGTCATAACTGCTCTAGAACGGTGGTAAATATTGAACGCATAGAAGAACCGCATCTCACAGTTGATGGTGAACCAATAGACATCCTGGGGTTAATGCGAGGCGACGCTGAACATGAAGCTGTTTTATGGATTCCATCCATTAAAACGCTAGTCGCTGGTGATTTGGTTTTCTCCGATGCACATGTTTGGGTAGCTGATGCTCGATTCCCGGAGGATCGACAAGCATGGCTTGATAACCTCGATACATTAGAAGCATTGAAGCCAGAAGTCATTATCCCTGGACACGCTCCAAATGACAGACCATACAATCCAGATGGTATCAAATTTACACGATGTTATTTGAAAGATTTTATGCATCATCTCGCAGAATCAACAGATTCTGCCGACCTAATTGCAAGAATGGAACAACTTTATCCAGACCTGGTAGTGCATATTTGTTTAGAACTAAGTGCCAAAATTCTAAAAGATAAATACCGTTGGGAAGGTGACTGGCCTCATTCACTTCGCGACACAGATGCTGTAATCTGAAATATCGAGCAATAAGCAGACGTCATCCTTTGATGAGTCTGCTTCTTTTTTAGTCATATGCATAGATATTCGATTAAATTTTATATATTTAACGAAATAGGGGAATATAATATTAGGATAAAGTAGGATGTCAAAACACAGGAGGAAATCATGGGCCGACTAATTCATTTCGAAATTCATGTAGATGACATGGAACGTGCCAAGAAGTTTTATGGCGAGGTATTTGGATGGACATTTGAGGATTGGAGTGACTATGCTGGAACGCCTTATTTTGGAGCTGTGACAGGCAATGCAAATGAACCCGGAATCAACGGGGCTTTGATGCAACGTAAAGGTGCTTCCCCCCAACCTGGTCAGGCAATGAATGGTTATGCATGCACTATGGGAGTGGAAGATTACGATTCTACTGAAACAAGAATTCTTAATCTCGGAGGCAAAATTGCACTGCCAAAGCATGCACTGCCTGGAATGGCATGGCAAGGGTATTACATTGACACAGAAGGAAATATTCTTGGTATTCATCAGCCAGATGAGCATGCAAAATAAAGTTATACAACAAATCAATTCACATTCTAATTAAACTAAATAAACCAGTCGCCGGTTCAATTCCGGCAACTGGTCACTTAAACTTGAATGGTGTTTTGATCTCCGTCTTATCAGATAACTTATTGTAATTCCATGTAATAAAGATTAGTAGGATTATCTTTTGTTATGGTATGTGCGCCAGGAGCAAGTGATACACTGACAATACCATCAGTGATTGGATAACTGGTCCCATCAACCTTGATTTTTGCTCCGTCTGCTAAATTAAGCACTAATGTTAATGTTGAAGCTTCGCTATTGGTTCCAGCTATTGTAAAGTTATGAACCTATTCTCCTGGTGTTGGTACCGGAACAGGAGTCGGTGTTGGCTCCGTTGGAACTGAATTACCCCCCACAGATACAAGCTGAGTTGTGTAGCTTTTTATTTTAGCCATTAGAGCCGAATTGAGTACATACGACGTGTCATCAACAGAATTATCAAATTTCCATGTAAAGTCTCCGTTACTCAGGCGTCCAGCTTTTGCAGTAACAATTTGTTCAACATCGCTTACGTTATCAATGTCAGCGCCATTTACTCCAGTATCGACGCTTGTATCAAAGTTGTTATATGCCGTTCCTCCTTTTAGAGCTTTGTATGAGCTTGGTACGGTTTCATTTCTCGACGAAGCTAAGTACGCATCAAAGGAGTTTTTATTTGCTGGAGCCGTCCCGTTATTGGAGTTGGTATAAATCAGACTGGCAGCATCAACTATACTATTGTTGTAGGCCTTAATCACACCTCCGTTTTCGCCTGAAAATATACCTTCCCCTAAAGCATCCGTACCTTGCAAGGAACTCAGCATTGGATATTTAGCATGTCTAAAATAATTAGATTCTACAAAGGCTGAAGCTCCCATTGTAACACCGACACCATATTTTGAGATTCCATCAAAGAAGTTATTATATATATGAACAGATGCCACTCTTATACGTGGATGACGGGAGTCTGAATGATCAAACCAGTTATGGTGGAAGGTGGCAAAGAATTCTGACGATTCACTTAAGCCGACCAGAGCTGATTTTCCTGAATCCCAGTAGTGATTATAAGAGATTGTAATATACGACGATCCTTTTTTAAGGTCGGTGGAGCCATCGCCCTTTGCTTGGTCAGCATCTCCTCCTGCAGTTCCATAGAATATATCATTATTATGCACCCAAACATTGATATTCCCTGTATCCATTGAAATACCGTCATCAGGGAACAACATCACACCCAGGTTTCTCACTTCCACATTTCCGACATATCTAAGAAGTATTCCCCATCCGTAAGCATAGGCATCGTCTCCGATACCTTCAATCGTCATATTCATTTCTGAATAATTTTTTTTGCCTTTTACTTGGAGATATCCACTGCTATCAAGTTGTCCTCTCAGGTCATCTTTTGTAACTTTTCCAATAAATCGGATTGCAAGTGGTGTTGTATCATAGCCTTTTTGTCTTAATGCCAAGATCTCACCCAGACCAACACCCGTTTGAACACGACCTGAGCTATTGGTTTTCACACCGAGGGTTACTGTTCGTGCAGTCCCGGAGGTTACATAAAGAACTTGGGCACCATTCTTAAGTGTTCCGTCATTATTATAAGCACCCGAACCCGTGCCATATTGCGATTTTGATGAGAAAGCAAATCCGGATCTATCATGTGACGCTACGGATAGCTTGTTTGAAACAGCACTTACCGTTGATCCGTCTGGCAGCCTGGCTTCAACTTTCATGACATAATCTCCAGCTGCAAGACCTAAGGCATCAGCTCTCCAATAGGAGGGGTATTTTCGGATTAATTCATTATCAATTTGTTGATAGTAAGAATCTGACGCGTTTACAGGTTTAACATATACATTATATCCTTCCGCATTGCTTTCAGGTGACCATTTTACATACGCAGTTTCATTCCAGCCTCCACCGCCGATGATCGAAAGACCGGCAGCATAAGTTGTAGTACTTTGCAATCCTAATAAAGATATTAGAAGAGAAAATAATAAAACAATACTCATTACATTCATAATCCTCTTTTCCATTTCCAATCCTCCTAAATTTGATTTGTTACATACACCATTGAATCGTTATCAAAAAGCCGTCAGGTTTCACCTCCCCCATGTAATTATATGAATGAAACATTTATACAAACTTTATAATGAGAAAAATATCACAACTCATGAGTCAAACTAATAAGACTTACATTCAAACTACAGCGTCTATCAATAATCTTCAAGGGGGAGAAATTAGTATCATATAAGACTCTTTCCCATAATTTCGAACTAATTCGCCAGTATTCGTCAATTCCCCCCTGCTCCCAACACCCTAAATTGTGGGGCATAGTCAAAAATTTTAACTTGTTTATTATTATTGGAAATAAACTGAATGAACACCCCTACGGACAGAAATTTGCCACTTACCAGTGCATTTGTCTTGGGGATAAAAGGTCAGAAGTATAAGACGATGTAAAGATGGAATCGATCCGCCTGCACGTTAAGGAAAACTGGACGTACCGGGAGATTAACGCTCGTTTGGGAATACAAGATAAGATTCGGATGAAGCGCTGAATGTATAAATACCAAGAACAGGTAAATTGGGTCTGTTGGATCAACGGGGAAGACGAGTCCAATATGTGGATCAGAACTATTATGTTCAAAAGTTCCGATGGGAAAAGGAACTACTAAAAAAGTGTTTGGAATTCTGGAGGCGGGAGGGAAAATCAGCCGAACTAAACATGCCGAAGATTTCGCGATAGACAGGGTCAATCACGAATATACCTTTAAAGAACTGGCCGGATTGACTAAGAAGCATTGCGTAGCCATTTAATTATATGGAGATGCAAAAAAAGCGACCGAGATAGGTCGCTTTTTTCATAATACTTAAATGGAGGCGAGGGGAGTCGAACCCCTGTCCGAAGATAACGCCACATAAGCTTCTACGGGTGTAGTCACAGTTTTGATGTCACCTGGCCAAACGCCCTGTAACCGGCTTTCGATCAGGTCAGCCTGATTGTCTTCTTCAGCACACCCCAGGCGGAGATGTGACAGCGTATCCCACTATAGGTTAGCCCCTACATCCGGCACATGGGCGATGCAGGAGAGGAGCACGCTCACAGGTTATTAAGCTGCGAAAGCGTAGTTGTTTTGTTGTTTGCCAGTTATTATGGCTTTAGCGTTGATGAAGCGGACGCGTCCCCACTACCCGCTACTCATGCTCGAACTATCCCCGTCGAATCCATAAACGCCCCCTCATTAAAAAAGGGCTCCACAGATTAATCCGGAAATACCGGAGCATAAGCATGCATCATATCGTAAGCTGAATCCTGAGATTCAACAGTCGAACAACATGAAATACTTTAAAGCTGACTACTTCGTTAGTATACCATATTACATGCCATAACGAAACGGAATAAAGCCATTATAGCTCGATAAAATAGCACCATTACAGGAACAAGTAACTTATCCACGTAATTTGTACCATACACCATAATGCAGCAGCTTATCTCGCAATTTTTTGCTTCTCACGCAGAGCACGCTGGATATCACGCTGTGCATCGCGTTTGGCAGCCGTTTCCCGCTTGTCATACTGCTTCTTACCTTTACCCAGTCCAAGCAGCAGTTTGGCATAGCCGTTGCGGACATAAACCTTAAGCGGCACAATGGTGTAGCCTTCCTGTTTGGACTGACCGATAAGCTTGCGAATCTGCTCTTTATGCAGCAGCAGCTTGCGCGTACGCGTCGGATCGGCCGGATTGTTACGATTACCTTGCTCAAAAGGACTGATATGCATATTGTGAATATGAATTTCGCCATTACGGATCGTAGCAAAGGCATCACTAATATTGGAACGCCCATTCCGCAAGGACTTGATTTCCGTTCCCGTTAACACCATGCCCGCCTCGTAGGTGTCCTCAATAAAATAGTCATGGGAAGCTTTTTTGTTCTGGGCGAGCACTTTCCCGTCTGCCTTCTTACCCATGAATACCACTCCTTTGAATAACGTAATCGATTCTAGATCTAAGTATTGCATCCGATGCTATGAAGCTCCGCCTAGAAACATATTGTAACAAAATTCGGTTGGTAAAAGCAAGAAAGGCAAGCCGTCACTTCCTACACTCACGGATTGTATATGATTTACATACTTCAAAAACAAAATGGCCCCCATCTGTCACAGCAGACGGAAGCCCCCTAATACATACCCTTAAACCAGCTTTACACGCTAACACAAAAGCTTCCACCAGCAGTCAACCAGTATAAACGGCCTATCCTGTTTACTTCTTCTTTTTTCGTACAAATGCAGCGGTGCCGTTACCTCCACTACCGCCTTTATTCTTCCGTTTGCGGCGCCCGGCACCTTCACCGCCTGATCCCGCGTCACTGCCTGGTGTAGCCGCGCTGCCGATAAAAACACCGCTAGCAGATGTCTTCTTCTTCCTGCGCTTGCTTGTACCGGCGATTGGCGAATTATATCCGCCCTTGCCGCTGCCAAAACCGAAGCTGCCTGTCTGGCTGGTGCCTGCTCCGTTTCCACCGTCGCGGGCCGTGCGGCCTGCGGTGCTAATACCTCCGTTGCCGACTCCTGCAGGCTTCCCGGCCGTGTCACGACCGCTTCTGCGGTCTCGACCTTTTTTGTCCTTGCCGCCCTTGCGATCACGTCCTTCGCTGCCTTTGCTTTTACCCCGGCCCTCACCACGTGCAAAGCCTCCACCGTATCCCGAGCCGTTTGCCCGCTCACGAGGCTGCCGCTGCTTCATATCGACGAGTTCAAAGTCGATTGTGTAATCATCCATATTGACGCGCGCGACGCGAACTTTAACCTCGTCCCCGATACGGAATACCTTGGAGGTACGTTCACCGATTAAGGCCATATGCTGCTCGTCAAAATGGTAAAAGTCGTCCGTAAGCGCACTCAGACGTGTCAGACCCTCCACCGTGTTGTCCAGCTCAATAAACATACCAAAGCTGGTGACGCTACTGATAATTCCCTCGAATTCCTCGCCGACCTTATCGAGCATATACTCAGCCTTTTTCATCTGCTCTGTATCGCGCTCTGCATCAACAGCCACACGTTCACGCTCGGAGGATTGCTGTGCAATATCCGGCATGCGTGCCGTCAGATATTCCTGGCGCTCGGCTGTCAAAGCCCCGCCATTCTCCAATACCTCACGGATGACGCGGTGAATGACCAAGTCCGGATAACGGCGAATCGGCGATGTGAAATGCGAATAGTATTCCGCAGCCAGTCCAAAATGCCCCGTAGATTCTGCATCATACTTCGCCTGCTTCATCGAACGCAGCATCATGGTGCTAAGCACCGTCTGCTCTTTGGTTCCCTCGATATCCTCCAGCAAGGTTTGCAGTGCCCGCGGATGGATGGAGTTCCCCCGCCCCTTGATTTGGTATCCAAAATTAGCGGCAAAAGCCATGAAATTTTGCAATTTTTCCGGGTCCGGGTCCTCATGTATTCGATACAAGAACGGTACCTTTAGCCAATGGAAATGCTCTGCTACTGTTTCATTAGCTGCCAGCATGAACTCCTCGATAATTTGTTCAGCAATCGTGCGCTCTCGTTTAATGATATCGACAGCTTTACCTTCATCATTCACAATGACTTTTGCTTCATCAAAATCAAAATCTACCGCCCCCCGCCGCATCCGGTTAGCACGCAGCTTCAAAGCCAGTTCCTTCATCGTACGGAATTCATCCACCAAATCCTTGTAGCGTTCCATCAGCTCAGCATCTTCCTCTTCGAGGATTTTGCGAACATTGGTATATGTCATCCGTTCTTTCGTTTTAATCACACTGGTAAAAATGTCATGCTTTACGACTTTCATATGCTCATTGAATTCCATCTCACAGGACAAAGTCAGCCGATCCACCTGCGGATTCAAGGAACAAATCCCGTTGGACAGCCGATGTGGAAGCATCGGAATAACACGATCAACCAAATACACGCTACAGCCGCGATTATATGCCTCCTGATCCAGTTTGGAGTTCTCACGCACATAATACCCTACGTCTGCAATATGAACGCCCAAACGGTAGTTTCCGCTTGGCAGACGCTCTACATTGACCGCATCGTCCAGGTCTTTGGCATCCTCGCCGTCAATCGTTACAATAATCTTGTCACGCAAATCGCGACGACCCTGACGCACAATTTCTTCTTCCGTTATCGCATCGGGAGCCTGATCCGCTTCCGCTGTCACTTCATCGGGAAAAGCCTCCGGAAGCTGGTGCTTGCGAATCACCGATAAAATATCGACGCCAGGATCATCCTTATGCCCCAGCACCTCGAGCACTTCGCCTTCCGCTGCCGCCCTGCCTTCCGGGTAGCTTACAATACGGACAACAACCTTTTGTCCGTTGACAGCCCCGTTGAAGCTTTCTTTGGGGATAAAAATATCACGGTTAATGCGCTTATCATCCGGCAACACAAAACCGTATGCTTCGTGGTTCTGAAACACACCCACCACTTGAAGCACAGCGCGCTTCACGATCCGCACGACTTCGCCTTCCAAACGTCCACCCGCAGGTCCTTTCGACGTCACTCTTACCAGCACCGTATCTCCATTCATTGCGCTCTTTAAATCATTAGCATGAATGTACACATCTGGATGCTCCCGGTCCTCCGGAATCAGAAAAGCAAAGCCCTTGGCATGAGCCTGCAAACGCCCGCGCAGCAAATCCATCCGTTCCGGTACGCCATAGCGGTTGGTACGGGTCAGCAGAATTTTCCCGTCTTCCTCCAGTGCGTTCAAGAGCTTAAGAAATTCACGGAACTCTTCCGCGTCCTTAATGTCAAAATGCTGCTCCAGCTCCTGGTATGTCATAGGCTTATATGCGGTCTCGCGCATAAAGTCGAGTAGTTGTTGCTCTGTTATCATAGTTTTGTCCACCTCGGGCGACCTTTAATTTTCAGTAATATTCCGCGTGCTCCTTGTTCTAACAAGGCTCTTATATACTCATACCCTAGTATACACGAATTTAATCGACGGCATCCCTTGCCTATTCAAAATCCAAAAAAAGCCCCCGTTTCCTGTGAAACGAAGGCTTGAGGTTCATTATTTAGCTTATTTTGCATAAAATGCAACCAGAACAGCAACAATCATAAAACACGCACCCAAAACCGCAGTTATACGTTGCAGAATCAAATCCATACCGCGAGCTTTTGTTTTGCCGAACAGATGCTCAGCACCACCAGAGATGGCACCAGACAAACCTGCGCTTTTCCCTTTTTGCAGTAAAACAACCGCAACAACAGCAATTGAGAACACAATGAGCAGCACTTTCAAAAAGATTTCCATGAAAAATCCCACCTCCTGAGCTTATACATCTGTTTTGCAAAACAACACAGCTTCTTTTATAAAAACATGTCCATATCATGTGATGAATAGCCGGAAATCAACGCAAAACACTACTTCCATTCTACCACAGCTTCCAGTAGATAACAACCTGCTATGCTGAATGACTCTCAATGCACAAAAACAGACCTGCTCATAGTAGCGAACAGGTCTGTCTGTTGGATCATTGCTTGAAACCTTCTGGCATTCAAGTTTTACGCTTTACAGCATAATACTTAAAACACCGTCAGGATTTTGTCGCAATCTTATTTTTTCAGGTTGTAGAAAGATTTCAGGCCGTGGTATTGAGATACTTCACCCAGTTGATCCTCAATGCGGAGCAATTGGTTGTACTTCGCAATACGGTCAGTACGGGAAGGAGCACCTGTTTTGATTTGGCCTGCATTTGTTGCAACAGCGATATCAGCAATGGTGCTGTCTTCGGATTCACCGGAACGGTGAGAGATTACTGCAGTGTATCCTGCACGTTTAGCCATTTCGATAGCATCGAATGTTTCAGTCAGTGTACCGATTTGGTTTACTTTGATCAGGATAGAGTTACCGATTTTTTCTTCGATACCTTTAGCCAGACGTTCTGTGTTGGTTACGAACAGGTCGTCACCAACCAATTGGATTTTGCTGCCCAGTTTTTCAGTGAGCAATTTCCAACCTTCCCAGTCATCTTCAGAGCAGCCATCTTCGATGGTGATGATTGGGTATTTATCAACCCAAGAAGCAAGCAGATCAACGAACTCAGCAGAAGTGAAGGATTTGCCTTCGCCTTCCAGCGTGTATTTTCCATTTTTGTAGAACTCAGTGGAAGCAACGTCCATACCAAGGAATACGTCAACACCTGGTTTGTAGCCGGCTTTTTCGATCGCTTCGATAATAGTGGACAGGGCTTCTTCGTTGGATTTGAAGTTAGGAGCAAAACCGCCTTCATCACCAACAGCAGTGTTCAAACCTTTAGAGTTCAATACGGCTTTCAGGTTGTGGAAGATTTCTGCACCAATACGCAGAGCTTCTTTGAAAGTAGGAGCGCCTACAGGAAGAACCATGAATTCTTGAACGTCAACGTTGTTGTCGGCATGAGCACCACCGTTAACGATGTTCATCATTGGTACTGGCAGTTGTTTTGCGTTGAATCCACCCAGGTAAGTATACAGTGGCAGACCAAGAGCTTCAGCAGCAGCGCGAGCCACAGCCATGGATACAGCCAGAATGGAATTCGCACCCAGTTTGCCTTTGTTTGGTGTACCGTCCAATTTGATCATCAATGTGTCGATTTCTACCTGGTTCACAGCATCCAAGCCGATCACTTCAGGAGCGATGATTTCGTTCACGTTTTTAACAGCTTGCAGAACGCCTTTACCCAGGTAGCGGGATTTGTCGTTATCACGAAGCTCTACAGCTTCGTGAGCGCCAGTGGAGGCACCGGAAGGAACGATAGCGCTACCGATAGCACCGGATTCCAGATATACTTCAACTTCAACTGTAGGGTTACCACGAGAGTCGAGGACTTCGCGAGCGTACACGTCAGAAATAATAGTCATTTGTACTTAATCTCCTTTGTGAATCATGATTTATTGGTCAAGTCTATACTTATTAAATCAAGCTTACTTGCGGGATGCAATCATAGATTTTCCTGTCATTTCCGCAGGCTGCGGAATCTGCATCAAATCCAGAAGTGTTGGTGCGACGTCAGCCAGAATTCCATGTTCACGCAATACGATATTTTCGTCCGTCAAAATAAACGGAACCGGATTAGTCGTATGAGCGGTGAACGGACGTCCTTGCTCATCAACTTCCATATCCGCGTTACCATGGTCGGCAATGATCACAACCACGCCGCCTTTGGCTTTAACCGCGTCGACAACACGCCCAACACATTCATCCGTCACTTCTACCGCCTTAATAGTTGGTTCCATCATACCGGAGTGTCCAACCATATCCGGATTGGCAAAGTTCAGGATGATTGCGTCATGCTTGTCAGCTTCGATTTCTTTCACTGCTGCATCCGCAACTTCGTACGCACTCATTTCAGGCTTCAGGTCATAGGTAGCTACTTTAGGCGAATTGATCAAGACACGAGTTTCGCCAGGCAGTTCTACATCACGTCCGCCACTGAAAAAGAAGGTAACATGCGGATACTTTTCTGTCTCAGCAATACGCAATTGCTTTTTGTTGTTTTGTACCAGCACTTCGCCAAACGTATTATCCAGGTTCTTCGGCTCATAGGCTACAAAGCCTCCCACCGTTTCACTGAATAAGGTCAAGCAAACAAAGTGCAGGTCCTTAGGCCATTTGGGTCCACGGTCAAAACCACGGAAATCTTCATTGGTAAATACTTGAGACAGTTGAATTGCACGGTCAGGACGGAAATTCAGGAATACAACAGAGTCATTGCTTTCGACCAGCCCTACAGGACTTCCATCGGCCTTCACAATCACGGTTGGCTCCACAAATTCATCGAACACTGATTTTTCATACGATTCCTTCAATGCTTCCAGCGGGTCTGTATATTGAGGACCTTCCCCGTATACAATGGCACGGTAAGACTTCTCAACACGTTCCCAACGTTTGTCGCGGTCCATTGCGTAATAGCGTCCTTGTACGGTCGCAATTTGGCCGACGCCCACTTCCTGGATTTTAGCGATCAGCTGTTGCATAAAGCCTACACCGCTGTCAGGCATAACATCGCGTCCATCCATAAAAGCATGAACGTACACTTCAGTTAAGCCTTCTTTTTTCGCCAATTCCAGCATTGCGAACAAATGGCTGATATGGCTATGCACGCCGCCGTCGGACAGAAGTCCGTACAGGTGAAGTTTAGTGTTGTTCTTCTTGGCATGCTGAACGGCTTTAACCAACGTTTTATTATCGAAGAATTCACCTTCGCGAATGGACTTCGAAATACGAGTCAGGTCTTGATACACAATTCGGCCTGCGCCGATGTTCAAGTGACCTACTTCGGAGTTACCCATTTGGCCTTCCGGTAGACCCACGGCTTCGCCAGAAGCTGTCAGCGTAGCATGAGGATATTGTTTTAAATACCGGTCGTAATTCGGTTTGTTGGCCTGTGCAACTGCATTGCCTTCCACAGTATCACGTAGTCCAAATCCGTCCATAATGATCAAAGCTACCGGTTTTGGTGCTGCCATCTTACTTCGCCCCCTCAACAAGCGCGATGTACGACGCCGGTTGAAGACTGGCACCGCCCACGAGCGCGCCGTCGATATCGCTTTGACCCAGGTACTCAGCAACATTTTCAGGTTTTACACTGCCGCCGTACTGAATACGTACAGCATTTGCTGTATTTTCATCATACAGCTCTCTAACCAGACTGCGGATATAGGAGATTACTTCATTCGCATCCTGCGAAGTGGAGGATTTTCCTGTACCGATCGCCCAGATTGGCTCATAAGCAACAACGACTTGCGCAGCCTGATCCTTAGCCAAACCTTCAAAAGCCGCTACAGTTTGCACTTTTACAACCTCTTTGGTTTGACCCGCTTCACGGTCTTCCAGCTTTTCGCCTACACACACGATCGGAGTCAGGCTATGGCGGAATGCGGCATGAACCTTTTTGTTTACCGTTTCGTCTGTTTCGTTAAAATACTCACGACGCTCGGAGTGTCCGATTACAACGTAGTCTACGCCCAGATCCTGCAGCATTCCGCCGCTGATTTCACCTGTAAATGCACCATCTTCTGCAAAGTGCAGGTTTTGTGCGCCAATTTTAATAGATGTGCCTTTTACTGCTTCAACCAGAGCAGGAAGATTTGTAAATGGAGCGCAGATTACGCTTTCCACTCCTGCAACCTCTGCTTTGCCTTTGATTTCTTCGATGAAGGTTTTAGCTTCTGGGACGGTTTTAAACATCTTCCAGTTACCCGCGATAATCGGTGTTCTCAATGGTTTCAACTCCTAACTATTAGGTGCCCTAAAGCCTTTATTACGCGTAAGCGTTTGATTACTTATCGTTAAGTGCAACAACACCTGGAAGTGCTTTGCCTTCCATAAATTCCAGAGATGCGCCGCCACCTGTGGAAATGTGATCCATTTTGTCAGCCAGGTGGAATTTCTCAGCCGCAGCCGCAGAATCACCGCCACCAATGATGGTGTATGCTTCTGTTGTTGCGCAAGCTTCCGCCACTTCAAGCGTACCACCAGCGAAAGGCTCGATTTCAAATACGCCCATTGGTCCATTCCAAACAACCAATTTGGAGTTTTTGATCACATCTGCATAGATTTCACGAGTTTTCGGTCCGATATCCAAACCTTCCCAATCCGCAGGAATGCTGTCGATGTCCACAATGTCCGTGTTCGCTGTAGCGCTGAAATCGTCAGCAATAACGACATCCACTGGAAGATAAAAGTTTTTGCCGAGCTTCTTCGCTTTTTCGATAAATCCAAGAGCAACGTCCAGTTTGGATTCATCCAGCAAGGATTGACCCACTTCATAACCTTGAGCTTTAAAGAATGTATAAGTCAAACCGCCGCCGATAATTACGTTATCAGCAATGTTCAGCAGGTTGTCGATCACGTCGATTTTGTCTTTTACTTTGGAACCGCCGATAATGGCTGTAAAAGGACGGTCTGGATTCGAAAGAGCCTTACCGATGACAGACAACTCTTTCTCCATCAGCAAGCCGGAAACAGCTGGCAGGAAGTGAGCGATACCTTCTGTGGAAGCATGAGCACGGTGTGCTGCACCAAATGCATCATTTACGAAAATGTCAGCCAGCTCAGCAAATTGCTTCGCCAGTTCAGGATCATTTTTCTCTTCTCCCGGGTAGAAACGCACATTTTCAAGCAACAGTACGTCGCCGTTTTGCAGTTCAGCCACTTTCGCTTTGACAGCCTCGCCTACTGCTTCGTCTACTTTAACAACAGGCTTTTTAAGCAGCTCGGACAAACGCACGCCGGCAGGAGTCAGACGCATGGATTCAACGACCTGACCCTTTGGACGTCCAAAGTGACTCGCCAAAATAATTTTTGCACCTTTTTCAATCAGGTAGTTAATGGTTGGCAAGGTTTCACGAATACGCTTGTCATCGGTAATTTTACCATCCTCGACCGGAACGTTAAAATCTACACGCACAAACACTCGTTTTCCGTTCAGTTCTATATCACGTACGCTTTTTTTGTTCATCTCCATATTCCTCCGCACCCTTTTAATTTTACGAAACAGGAATTCAAGGCACATTTTGATATATAAAGAGCGGAAACAATAACACCTGTTTCCGCTCTATGTTGTTGCGCGATAAAACTGTTCTTATTTAGCCAGTTTAGCGAAGTATTCCAACGTACGGATCAATTGTGCAGTGTAGGACATTTCATTGTCATACCATGCTACAGTTTTAACCAGTTGTTTGTCGCCAACTGTCAGAACTTTAGTTTGAGTTGCATCAAACAGGGAACCAAAAGTCATACCTTTGATGTCGGAGGATACAATTTGATCTTCAGTGTATCCGTAAGTTTCAGGATCAGAAGCTTCTTTCATGGCTGCGTTGATTTCTTCAGCAGTTACGTTCTTATTCAGAACAGTTACCAGCTCAGTCAGGGAACCTGTTGCTACTGGAACACGTTGAGCTGCACCGTCCAGTTTACCTTTCAGTTCAGGGATAACCAGACCGATTGCTTTAGCAGCACCAGTTGTGTTAGGAATGATGTTTTCAGCTGCTGCACGAGCACGACGGAAGTCACCTTTAGCATGTGGAGCATCCAAAGTGTTTTGGTCGCCAGTGTAAGCGTGAATTGTAGTCATCAAGCCTTCAAGGATACCGAATTTATCATTCAGTGTTTTAGCCATAGGAGCCAGGCAGTTCGTTGTGCAAGAAGCGCCGGAGATGACAGTTTCAGTTCCGTCCAGAATGTCATGGTTTACGTTGTAAACGACAGTTTTCATATCGCCAGTAGCTGGAGCGGAGATTACAACTTTCTTAGCGCCGCCTTTCAGGTGAAGCTCAGCTTTTTCTTTAGTTGTGAAGAAGCCTGTGCATTCCAGAACGATGTCTACACCCAGGTCTCCCCAAGGCAGTTCTTCAGGGTTGCGGTTAGCCAAAACTTTAACTTCTTTGCCGTTTACTCTGAAGAAGCCGTCATGTACTTCTACTTCTCCCTGGAAAGGACCTTGTGTGGTATCATATTTCAACAGATGTGCCAGCATTTTGGCATCTGTTAAGTCATTGATTGCTACTACTTCAATACCTTCTACGTTTTGAATACGACGGAAAGCAAGGCGTCCGATACGTCCGAAACCGTTAATACCAACTTTAACTGTCATGAGTGAGTTCCTCCCAAAGTTCGTTTAGTTTAGTTTTATATATTCAAGACAGACCCGAAAGCCCGTCAAGACAACACACTTCATCAATCCGTATTAACCTTTTAAATAATGGCTTACAATCTCGGCAGCAGCGCCTTCATCGGTGACAAGAATGTCTTCTTGCCCGAAACGCAATACCGCGTGAATAGCGGTCGCCTTGCTTTTGCCTCCAGCTACACCCAGAACGGTCTCGGTACGCCTGATATCCTCCAAGCGGAGTCCAAGCGTCAGCATACGGTGAACAACGACGCCGTCCTCGTTGAAATAATAGCCAAACGATTCGGCAACCGCACCCTCACTGCTGATCTGGGCAAAGGTTTCGGGATCAAGCTTGCGTCTGCGTGCCATCACTATGGCGTTGCCTATCCCGTGAATGATGATACGACTCTTTCGAATCAGGCTCAATATATCCTGAATGTTCGTATCCTCAAGCAACGAGTTGTAGGCATGATTGCTGAGCAAATCCGGTACATGGAGCAGACGGTATTGAGCGCCAACTTTGCGGGCCATTGTGGAAGCAATGGTGTTAGCCTGCATTTCCATGCTCTCTCCCAACCCCCCGCGTGCCGGTACAAACCACCCGCCCTTGAGCGAGCCATTAGCAGGTAGTGTCAGTTGTTCTGCTACATCTGCAATCGTCGTGCCTCCTGTTACCGCGACCACATCTTCGTCGTCCATAACACTCAGCAACGCTTTTGCTCCAGCACGACCCAACTCCTGCTTCACCAACGGTGAAGTATCCGAGTCCCCTGGAACGACAACCACCTTCTTCAAGCCGTAGGCCTGACGAATCTGATCCTCCAGTTGGGACAGGCCGAACAAGTTGTTCGCAATCGGCTCCAGCTGTTCCAGCAGATCCAGCCCTGCTTTGCTCACCTTCATGCCTACACTCTCGATCTCAATGAGCCCTTGGGCCTTGAGGAGATCGGTTTCGGCGCGCAGCACGCGCTCGGTCATATCCAGTGAAGCTGCCAGCGTTCTGCGTCCAATGACATCGGACAGCATGATCTGGCGCAGGATCGTGTACCTTTTTTTCAAGACATCCATGAGGTCGGGCAGAAGCTGCTTCTGTATTTCTAATATCTTTCGCATGCTTTCCACTCCCGCACACTTCTAAGTTTCTTCTCTAACACTATATCTCCAGTTGGCCTCAAAATGTCCCATGGTAACTTTTTAAGTCCCACGTATATCTTACCTAATATTTGCTTCACTTGCAAGTCTATCTGAACCTATATTTCTCAACTTTTTATGTGAATATGCACACATAATAAAAGCTTGCAATTCACTGCAATATATCATATAATCATTTTTGTTTCCAATTAATTAGTCAGTTCATTGCTTGATATCTATGCGCCCGTGGTCCAACGGATATGACGTAGGCCTCCGGAGCCTGAGATCGAGGTTCGATTCCTCGCGGGCGCGCCATTTTCTAAATGAACGCTTTAAGCTTCTATAATATTTTAACCAATAAGAGCACAGGGGGCTCTTTTTTTTAACCATTAGTTTGACTTTCTTTGACTTTTTGTTTGAAATTGTTTATCATGTGATTATTACGGTAACAGTTTATAAATAGGGGCATGTTATCAGCATGTCCACTAAATCCATTAACGATATTTAAGGGAGGTTTTTTGACGTGAGCTATGTTCCTATGGTAGTAGAACAAAGTAACCGCGGCGAACGCGCCTATGACATTTATTCCAGATTGTTGAAGGATCGCATTATTTTGTTGGGCTCGGACGTCAATGACGTTGTGGCTAACTCTATCATTGCACAAATGCTGTTTTTGGCTGCCGAAGATCCTGAAAAAGATATCCACTTGTATATTAACAGTCCTGGCGGCTCCATTACAGCCGGTATGGCCATTTTCGATACGATGCAATACATTAAACCTGACGTATCTACCATTTGTGTAGGTATGGCAGCCTCCATGGGTGCGTTCCTGCTGAACGCCGGGGCTAAAGGCAAACGTTTTGCACTGCCGAACAGTGAAATTATGATTCACCAACCATTGGGTGGCGCACAAGGTCAGGCAACGGATATTGAAATTCGCGCCCGCCGCATTCTGAAAATGCGTGACAAGCTGAACCGTATTCTCGCAGATCGCACAGGCCAGCCATTGGAACGCATCGAAAAAGACACAGACCGTGACTATTTCATGTCCGCTGATGATGCCAAGGAATATGGTATTATTGATAAAGTGTTAACTAGCTCCACTCCAGCAGCAGGTATTTAAGAGAAGAAATGTACTTCTGAATAGCTGGTAAATGAAAAAGCTGCCCCGGATGCTCGTATCCGGTAGGCAGCTTTTTTGGTACTATTCATTTTGTCCTGCAAAAGGCTTTCCGCCCTGAGGCAGCAGTTGAGCAAACGAGTAGGTGAACTCCGGAATTCCATACGCGTATGGCGCATAATCATACAAACTAAACACGATTGTTATTCCACTGTTGGTCACATAAAAGTCCTGATCTGCCGCCAGCTCTTTAAATTTACCGAAAGCTTCGCCAGACTGAAGCGCATCAATTTTCTTCTTCAAATCAGCATTGAGGAACTTTTTGTAGTTCGGATTTGCCTTCAATACATCAGATAATTGCAGCAGTTTACCATCAGCGAGCGAGAACGTATATCCTTTACGTACCGCCATACCGTGTGCGCCGCCTGTATACGAGTAATCCTGCATAATCACACTCAAAATACCATCCTTGTTATAGGCAACCGCAAAATCATTCCCAAACTCATACGGTCTTTCTGTTGTAGCCTCTCCCTCAGCCATCATCTTTTTGCCTGCTACCAATACTCTGTCTGCTTGCTTTTTAAGCACACTGTTAATGGCCTGTTGAGCCTCAGGATTCAGCTGGCTGCCGCTGATTTGCGGGTACTTAATCTTGTAGGACACCTTCGCATTACTCGAAGCGGAAAGTGATTGGGACGCAATTGTGATTGGATTTAGCTGGCTTTTACTCAACGTTACTGTTTTTTGGGCTGCATTCCACTGGGCATCGATACCCAGATAGTCTTTCAACAGACCCATAGGAATGTATAGCTTCCCGGCAATCTGTTTGGCGTCCATGTTGCGCGTGCCGATTCCGTTCACATTGACATAGGTATCCGAGAAAGAAGAAATGATGTAAAGCTTGTTGTACCCGCTGCCTACGGTATATGTCGCTGTTTTGGCATCATAGCTCACCGGAATTCCCAGACTGTCGCGCAGTGCTGCTACTGGAATCAGTGTGCTTCCGTTTACCTGAACTCCTTTGGTCGCCAAGGTTTTGCCGTCCCATTGAATGGAGATTCCCGGTTGCTGTGGCGTAGCTTGCTGTTTGGTCAATGCTGCCTCAATATAAGAAACGGGAATAACTGCGGTTCCTACTAAAATTCCTGCTGCCAGGAGAGCGGAGCCCCATTTTTTCGCATGCTTGTTCATCGTAAGTATTCCTCCTGTTGCAGATCGGTATTATCTATGTGTTTTGATTACCTTCTTATTATATCTGTACCCAATTATATGTAGTTTACAATCTGTACACCCTCCGATTTCAATTTATACACCTAATACCCCTTGGCTATGACAGACTCATTACAAAATGGTTGCGATATGTAAAAAAGCCGGCAAGCAACCTGCACATGATGCAAGACGCTTGTGGCTTCGTTAAAAGGTCTGTATTAGTTCATTTCGTATTGAGCCGACACCTGAACCTTCACCGTCACTTGGCCCGACTGAATCTCTGTCCCACTCCCTAAATCCAGCATCGATTTTGCTATCGCATTCTCACGTTGTGTAAAAATCTGAGCCTCTCCGCCATCCACCGTCACATTCACAAGCGGCCCTAATCCGCGTTTGGCTGCCTTAGCTACAGCACTGGCTTTAGATTGAGCGTTGCCAAGCGCCTTGCCAATAGCCTCTTCTTCATACACGGAAGGATTTTCTACTGAAAATTGTACATTATCCACATTGTTCGCACCGGAATTTGTAGCTTCATCCAGCAGCTGGCCGATTTTGTCCAAATCGCGGTATTTCACGGAAAGTGTATGGTTCGCGATATAGCCCTTGAGCTTTTGTCCTTCTTTTTCGTTATAGATATAGTTAGGCTGCACGTAGAACTGGCTAGTCTGAAAGTCGTCTGCGCTAATGCTCCACTTTTCTTTCAGCAATTGCGTAACTTTGCTTATTTTCGCAGCATTAGCTTTTTGGGCAGCCGCTGCTGTATTTCCCTCTGATTGCACACCGATCGAAAGATAAGCAATATCGGGCTTAATGAGTACTTCTCCGCTTCCACTTACATTGATCACGCTGTTTACCGTTGCGGCTGTGGACGCGGCATATGCGCGATCTGCACCGGTCCACAATCCTCCCGCTACTCCCCCTGCTAATAATGCTCCTGCCAGTACTGCTGTGCTTGTTATTTTTGTCCAGTGTCTCATTGTATCCAACCTCTTCCTGTGAAAATGTTTGTATATTCCAGACGGAAAAGATGAAAAAAGGTTGCAGTCCAGTACTCACTTTTTTTAATACGAGACGAGATATAAATGATATGTAGCTTGGTAGATCAAATGTCCTATTCATGAAACTAAGGGATTTAGACCTTTTTGTGGATATAAAAAAAGCCCCTGAGGGCTTTTTATAAAGCTTACTGATTTTCTAGCTCTACCTTGCTAACCAGACTTACTAAAGCGTTTACAGCCTGTTCAGCGTCCGCACCTTCAGCACTAATATAAATTTCAGTACCTGTACTGATGGCAAGACTCATAATGCCCATGATGCTCTTGGCATTAACCTTTTTGTCTTCCTTTTCTACAAAAATTTCAGATGAATATTTATTCGCTTCCTGTACGAACAACGCAGCAGGTCTGGCATGCAGTCCTGTTTTCAGACGTACAACTACCGGATGTTTTGACATGTCAGCTTACCCCCTCATCAAATAAATCTGGACACTACTTAGTCCATTTTATTTATCACATTATAACATTAACCCGGGACAGACACTAGAAAAAAAACTAATTAAAGCGGCTAAAACCCCAATAGATATCCTTTATCTTACGAAATAAGCCCTTTTTCTCCCCTGATTTTGTCTGCCATCTCATCAATCTTGCGAAGACGGTGGTTCACACCTGATTTACTGACAACCCCTTTGAGCATTTCTCCGACTTCCTTCAAGTTCAGATCAGGATGGGCGAGACGGATTTCTGCCACTTCACGCAGCTTGTCCGGCAAAGTCTCCAGACCAACTTCCCTCTCCAGCAGCTTGATGTTCTCAATTTGCCGGACGGCAGCTCCGATCGTCTTGTTCAGATTGGCTGTTTCACAATTGACAATGCGGTTTACGGAATTGCGCATATCGCGCATAATACGTACATCCTCGAATTTGAACAAGGCTTGATGCGCGCCAATGATGCTGAGCAGCTCAATGATTTTCTCGCCTTCCTTGATGTAAAAAATAAAGCCTTTTTTTCGCTCAATACAGCGGGCATTCAGATGAAACTCATTCGCCAATTCTACCAAAGCCTGACAATGTTCCTCATACATCGAGGAAATTTCAAGGTGATAGGACGATCCCTCCGGATTGTTCACAGAGCCGCCAGCCATAAAGGCACCTCGCAGATAGGCCCGCTTACAACAGTTTTTCCGAATGATCTTCTGATTAATCCCGTCCGTAAACAAGAAACCCTCTGATACAATATACAGTTCCTTTAACAGCTCTTGAACACCACTTGGAACACGGACAATGTACACATTATTTTTTTTCAAGCGCATTTTTTTCCGTACAAGCAGTTCGATGTGAAGCTGAAAATGCTTTTTGATCAAGGAGTAAATCCGCCTTGCAATCGCGGCATTTTCTGTGGAAACGTCCAATATCACCTTTTTATTCGACAGTTGTACGGATCCGAGCATACGTATAAGTGCAGAAAGCTCCGCTTTTTCACAGCAGAGCTGGCTTTCAATCATCGTAAGCTCTTTTTTTGTTTGTGCCGCAAAGGACAAGGGACTCACCTCCTTCTTAATATCCAGTTTTGTACCAATTGGTAAATGTGCTGGCTCAGTTTGTCGGCATCATGACGTAAATACGTTCGAAACAGAACCAACGTATCTGCTACCACTTTATATCCCCGGTCATTCAGTTCGCCCATGTCTACTTGAACAGGCTTGGCCCCCTGCTCGGCATACATTTCCTGCACTTGGGGCGGGATTTCCCCGTTGTTTACAATGACATAGTCGAAGAGCTGGTGGCCTACATGCTCGAAAATAGCCTGCAGATGATCTCCCACCGTATAGCCATCGGTTTCACCCGGCTGGGTCATGACATTGCAGACAAAAATTTTGATCGCGTCTGATTTCACTACAGCCTCTGCGAGCTTCGGTACGAGCAGATTGGGTAAGATACTGGTGTACAAACTACCGGGGCCAATGAGAATGGCATCGGCTTCATTAATGGCCTCTACGGCCTCAGGCAACGGTTCCACGTGAGTCGGTTCAAGAAAAACACGTTTGATTCGCTGACCTGCTTCCGGAATCTTGGACTCTCCGGTAATCACCGTACCGTCCTCCATCTCGGCATTCAGCACAACGCCCTCTCCGGCTGCCGGTAGTACACTTCCCCGGACAGCAAATACACGGCTAAGCTCACGCACCGCCGTTACAAAATCCCCTGATATATCGGTCATCGCTGCTAAGATCAGATTGCCCAAACTATGGCCCGACAAACCTGACCCTGCACCAAATCGGTATTTTAGCATATCTGACATCACTGGTTCCACGTCAGCCAAGGCAGTCAGCACATTGCGAATATCCCCTGGAGGGGGCATCTGCAGCTCACTGCGCAATATCCCGGAGCTCCCGCCATCGTCAGCAACTGTAACAATAGCCGTAATTTCAAGCGGCTTTTGCTTCAAGCCCCGCAGCATGACAGACAAGCCGGTTCCCCCGCCCATAACAACAATACGCGGGCGCTCCCGTTGTGATCCGGTCAATTTCATCATTTCACCTCATTAATGCCGGTCCCGATCAGCATCCCGATGCGAAACAGAAACGGATTCTGTCTCGCTGGCACCCAGCATTTTTCCTAGATATTCCGATATCGCAACAGAACGATGCTTACCGCCGGTACAGCCAATACCGATGATCACCTGGCTCTTGCCTTCTTTGCGGTATTGCGGAATCAAAAAATGTAACATATCCAGCAGCTTGGTCAGAAAAGCCTGCGTCTCAGGCCATTTCATAACATAATCGTATACATCGCTGTCCTGCCCCGTGTTGGGACGAAGATGATCCACATAATGAGGATTAGGCAAGAATCGCACATCGAATACAAGATCGGCATCAATGGGAATACCATACTTAAAGCCAAAAGAAGTAATATTCACGGACAGCATACTGCTCTCCAGATGCGAAAATCTCGAAATGATACGAGCCTTTAAGGTTGCGGGCTTCATCGCGCTTGTATCAATAACCTCAGAAGCTGAGCTTCTCAGTTCCTTCAGCATTTTACGCTCCAGGCGGATTCCGTCCAAAGGCATACCGTCTGGAGCAAGCGGATGACGTCGACGGCTTTCCTTGTACCGTTGCACAAGAACACTGTCATTGGCATTCAAGAATAGAATTTCACAATGAATCGTGAAGTGATCTTTAACATAATTTAATGATTCCGATAAAGCAGTAAAAAATTCTCGTCCGCGCAAATCTATTACGAGTGCCACTTTACCTATTTTTCCGTTAGACTGCTCGATCAGCTCGGCAAATTTGGGAATCAGCACAGGGGGTAAATTGTCAACGCAGAAGAAGCCCAAATCTTCCAGGCTCTGCACCGCAATGGTCTTTCCTGCACCTGACATCCCCGTAATAATAATGAGTGTTGCCCATGGCGCAGCATTTTTTAGGTTGTCGGTCATATGGACTCCCCTCTCCTTTGCTTCTTCGCTCTATGCCAGCACATGTATTATCAGTACCCTGTAGATCAGGAACGCAGCAGCAAGCCCGCAGCCCCTATGATCCCCGCGTCGTTCTCCAGCAGTGCCGGGACAATGGATACTCCTTGCTGAAGCGGCTCAGGTGCCAGCTTAGCGTATACGCGACTCATTTCTTCAAACAAGAAATCGCCTGCTTTGGAAACACCGCCGCCTACAATAAACAACTCCGGATTGAGCACCGTCGCCACAGCTGCCATCGATTTCCCCAAATAAAAAGCAGCCCGGTTTACGATACGCAATGCGACTTCATCACCAGCTTTGGCAGCATCAAATACTTCTTTAGCAGCAATCTGATCCTCCAGTGCCAGAGAGGTCCGGTCACCACGCTCTACAGCATCTTTTGCCATACGAATAATGCCTGTTGCGGAAGATACCGTCTCCAGACAACCCATTTTACCGCATCCGCACTGGATGGCCTCCAGATCAGGCACTACACTCATATGTCCAATTTCTCCGGCCATACCCGAGAAGCCTTGATATATTTTACCATTAATTATAATTCCGCCGCCAACACCTGTGCCCAGGGTATAGCATACGCAGTTTTCTACGCCTTTGCCTGCTCCGGCCCATACTTCACCAAGTGCGGCAACGTTAGCATCATTGTCTATCTTTACCGGCTTGCCGATCCGTTCCTCCAAAATCGCACGAATCGGTACGTCACGAAAGCCAATATTGGGTGCGAGGACAATAACACCTTCACGAACATTCGTAAACCCCGCAACACCCGCACCGACGCCCTTTAGTTGATCCCATTCATAGGGAGATTGCTCAACAATGTGACGCACATATTTTTCAATATTGCTGATTACAACATCTACGCCCTTATCGGTTTCGGTTGGTCCCTCGTAAGTGTGCAAAAGCTGTCCGTTTTCATTACAAATGCCTACTTTAATCGCTGTACCGCCCAAATCGACACCCACATAGATCCTTTCAGACATGTTTCAAGCCACCTTTATGTTTACTTAAAAACCTTGTATGAAACATATAAAGTAAAATCATGACTTCATTATTGTGATCCTACGTTCCAACTATAATTGAAGCCCTCGTTACGGTCAAGGACACTTGCTTATCGAAAAATGAACGATTAGCGGAACTTTCGGCCTTGTTTCCTATAAGAAAAACGTGTATCGATGTACGACGTACTTTCACGGGAGCCAAAACGTGCTTAACGGAAGTTTCCCTTCGATTATAGAATAGTTCAGCTCCGCTGAAATTTATAAATTCTATCATCTTAAAAAGGAGAAAGCCTGTGCAAGCGCAGCAGGCTTTCTCTTCCCGGTCATCAGATAAAGCTTATAGCAGGGTTGCCTCCCCCACCTATTTCCGTATTGTAGCTATAAGCTGTCTTTATTGATCCAGTGTTTCGCTCCAGTCATGAACAGAACTGCCTTCAAGATACTTCTCGCAGTCCATAGCCGCCATGCAGCCCGTACCCGCCGCCGTAATAGCCTGGCGGTAACGATTATCCTGCACGTCCCCGCACGCAAACACTCCAGGGATGTTCGTTTCTGTCGTACCTGGCTTCACTTGAATATAGCCGTGATCGTCTGTATGAATTTGACCGTTCAGGAAGCTTGTGTTGGGTGTATGTCCGATAGCTACGAACACACCATCCGCCTCAATCAGCTCATCTTGATTGGCTTCATTGTTGTGTACCTTCAAGCCCTTTAATCCGTTTTCTCCGGTTACGATCTCTAGCGGAGTCCTGTTTAAGGCCCACTGCACTTTTTCATTTTCGCGGGCGCGGTCCTGCATAATTTTAGATGCCCGCAGCTCATCACGACGATGAACCAAGGTTACGCTGGAAGCAAACCGGGTCAAGAAGCTCGCTTCCTCCATAGCCGAGTCGCCGCCGCCGACCACAATGATCTTTTTCCCGCGGAAAAAGAAGCCATCGCACGTTGCGCACGTGCTCACCCCGCGGCCGACATTATCCTGCTCACCCGGAATACCAAGGTATCTGGCAGACGCGCCTGTAGCAATAATAACCGACTCCGCCTCAATGATGCCCTTACCCTCTACCTTCACTTTAAAAGGGCGCTTGCTGAAATCCACTTCTTCTACCCAGCCAGCAGTAAATTCAGCGCCAAAGCGTTCGGCCTGCTTGCGCATGTTATCCATCAATTCAGGCCCAAGGATACCTTGCTCAAAACCCGGGAAATTCTCAATTTCGGTCGTAGTGGTAAGCTGACCGCCGGGCTGCATTCCCTCAATGACCAGCGGATTCATGTTCGCACGCGCCAAATAAATAGCGGCTGTGTAGCCTGCAGGACCTGTACCAATAATTATGGATTTATACATACGTTTGTTGCCTCCTTTAAGTGATGTTTGAAGCAGGCCTCAGACCTGCTTTTTAAACGTGGAGAGCGGCTGCTTGAGCTTCTGTTTGATACCACACACGCTGTCAATCTGGCGTGCGTAGCGGCTTACGGTCGATACGGAGATACCGTAACGGTCGGCTACTTCCCGATAGGTGACTGAATGATGATGCATTTTGGCTGTCAAATATTCGAGCGCCGCTGCCCATCCCTCAGTATGCTGAACCATCGGGACTTCCGGTGCAAGCCGGTCCAGATACTCCTGCCAAAGCGATCTCAAATCGTGCTGCATGGCCGGATCTGACTGTCTGCTCATGACGGTCAGCACCTTATCGAGCACTGCCTGCCATTGCGGATCGACCTGAGGCGCAGACACATTCCCTTCGGTTGCGTGGCAAACATCTTCATCCTCCGACTGCTTAAGCTGTTCTGCTTGCGAATGCGAATCCTGCACATCCTGCTCCTGTTCGATCAGCTCATTCAATACCTGCAAGGCACAGCGCTTTAGCTCATCCTCCTGATCCGGGTCAGCTATGAAGGACTCCAGTGCCTGGCGCACCTCGTCATCACCGATCAGGCTCAGCGCCTGAATGACCTGAAGCTGTGTTGCCCGATCCCCGTGACGCAAAGCCCAGAAGAAGGAGGACCGTATAAGCGGGTCCTTCTTCATGCTATCCGGCACTTGTTCTGAGCCGAATTTCTCCCAGATGCGGAATTGCTCCTCAAAGGGGAGATGATAATGATAGCTGAGCACTTGCAGCGGTGTACCCTGCTGTTGGAGCTCCTCCAATCGGGACAGGAAAAAGCGCGGAACTTCCGAGGAGGCATCCTGCTTTTGCAAATGACTCCACAACCGGCGAGCCTCGGCATATCTTCCCGTATTGCTCGCAGCTACTGCCGTGTAATGGTACAACGAAGCGTCAGCACTGTTCTCTCCGGCGCCATGAAGCAACCTGCGGAAATGTCTGTACGCCTCTTCATGGCGTCCGAGAATCCCCATGGTGGTCGCCAGCTTGAACACCTGCTCCTCCTGAAACGGTATGGTGATCGCCAAGGTTTGGACCAGGCGATCCAATTCCGGGCCGCCCCCCTCGTGCTGATAAAAGATGGCCAGGTTGCAGAGCGCGTGCAAGTTGCCCGGCTCATCCTCCAGCACTCGAAGAATGGTAGTTTTGGCATTTTGGAACAATCCCATGTAGTAATACGCCAGCGCCAGATTATTCCGCGCGGCAAACATATCGGGCTGTTCCTCCGAAATTTGCTTGAGCAATTGGGCTGCCTGGGCGAATTTCCCTTCCTCCAGCAGGACGCGGGCCTGATCATGCTCGACCACTCCCTGCCGGGCCTTAATACGGTTCAGCTTGGTTGGACGGTTCAGCTCGTAGTAGAGCAGCTCCATCATTTCCTCGGCTTCATCAAGAAACTGCCCTTCTTCGTCCTCCTCCAGGTACGTGACTAGGGCCTTCTCCGCTTCTTCAAATTGCTCCATATTAGCGTAATTATTCGCCATATAGAAATAACACTCTGTCATCGACGGGTCTACGTCGGTCAGAACAGAGGACAGGATCTCATTGGAACCTGCATAATCCCCCATTTCTGATAATATACCCGCCATATTGCAATGATTCACCGGATTATCCGGTTCATATTCAACGGCTTTACGAAAATATTTCAATGCCTTGTCATAATGATTGCGATCAAGCGAGCGCACAGCTTTCTCAAAAAAGAAAGATGCGTCGAAACGCAAAGCAATAATTTTAGGGTCAAGTTCCGAAGCTCGCAGATGTTTCCCTTTCATAAATAACCAAGGCACCTCCTTTAATTGTAGCTGACATGTTCATACCCTTCAGTATACCACAACTTCAAAAGGACTTGACAGTCGTTCCCACCTCATTCCAAAAAAGAGTTAGAGGTTTGTTTTAGGGTAGATACGCACCGATAGACGCGCATGAAAACAGACGCCAAATAGCCGAGCGCATGTTCCTCTTAAAAGGCAGCGTTCGGCTAGTTGCCGATTTATATATGGAGAGCCAATAAACCAGAAATTAAAGTATCAGCGGCACCAATGAGCGCTCGCGCTGCTGAAATACGGCAAGCTCCCGGTAGCCGACCTCATATAGAAGAGCGCGCGCCTTCTCCAAATGCTCGGACAGCTTCGCCGGATCATGGGCATCCGAGCCTACGGTCAGCGGGATGCCTAGTGAAAAGGCCGTCTCCAGCATGCGACGGCTCGGGAACATCTCCGCACAGGGCTTGGATAGCCCTGATGCGTTCAGCTCCATCGCCCGGCCGCTGCGGGCGACGGCTGAGAGTGCGGAGCGCTCCAGTGCGTGCAGCTCCTCCTCTTCCTCCGGCTTCGGATGATGGCCGAAGCGCTTAATAACATCCAAATGACCCATGATGTCATAGAAGCCGGTAGCTGCCGCCTTGGAAACCGCATCGTAATACATGCGGTATACCGCGAGCACATTTTTGCCTTCCCATTGGTGTACCTGACGGAAATCCGTCACATCCCATTCACCTAGGAAGTGGACGGAACCGATCACATAATCCCACGGATAGGCGGTGATGATATCTTCGATTTCTCGTTCCCAACCCTCAATGTAGTCGCCTTCCAGGCCAACACGAATATCAATTTGGCCTTTATAGCGTTCCTTCAGTTCCAAACACTCTTCTACATATCGGGGCAGTTCCTTCATAGGCATGGCCATCTCTGGATAATAGTCGGCTGGTTTTACATGCAGCAGCGGCATGTGATCCGATAGGCCGAGCTGATCCAGTCCCAGCCGAATCCCCTGCTGTACATACTCTTCGAGGCTTCCTGCTGCATGACCACACCGGGCATGATGGGTATGATAGTCAATTTTCACGCGGTCCTTGCCCCTTTCTGCTCAGGTTTCTCGATAGACGTGGCATACACAGAGCCAAGCTTCTGTTTCACGGGACTATTTTAATCGCGACGGGGGCGCTCATGACGACGATTCAGCTCAGCCAGCACATCATCCAGCGGCAGCTTGCGCTCCTGCAGCAGCACCAGCAAGTGGTATATCAAATCACTGACCTCCAGACGCAGTTCCTCGTTATCTTTATTTTTGGCGGCAATGATCGTCTCGGATGCTTCTTCGCCGACCTTTTTCAGGATTTTGTCCACACCTTTATCAAAAAGATAGGTCGTGTAGGCTCCTTCAGGGCGTGTCGCTTCGCGCTCTTCAATGATCGCCTCCAGCTGGGCAAGCACCTCAAAACGGTTTGCTGCAGCATTGACTGTTCCGTGCATGTCAGCCGCCTGCGCCTGGCCTGCCGTATTTTCGGCAACAGGCACAACAGCCGTTTCCGGTGCGGAAATAGTACGGTTAAAGCAGCTTGTAGCTCCGGTGTGACAGGCAGGACCGTTCGGAATAACACGTACAAGCAAAGCATCGCCGTCACAGTCCTGCTGAATGGAGGTGATTTTTTGTGTATTCCCGGAGGTAGCTCCCTTATGCCACAGCTCCTGTCTGGAACGGGACCAGAACCAGGTCTCTCCCGACACCAGAGACAGCTTAAGCGACTCGCGATTCATGTAAGCCAGCGTCAGTACCTGAAGCGTGGCATCATCCTGCACAATGGCTGAAATGAGTCCCGCTTCATTCCAGCGAATATGATCCAGTATCTCCTCCAGAGATTGCTGCTGATTTAATTGATTGCTCATCGTATCTCCACCCCTCTGCGCTTCAAATCCCGTTTGAGCTCAGGAATTCCTATTTCTTTATAATGAAAAATGGTGGCCGCTAATCCGGCATCCGCCTTGCCTGCCGTAAATACATCATAAAAATGCTCCTGCTTGCCAGCTCCTCCAGAAGCAATGACCGGAATCCCCACTGCATCAGACACCGCTGCTGTAAGCGGCAGGTCAAACCCATCCTTGGTTCCGTCCGCATCCATGCTGGTCAGCAGAATTTCTCCGGCCCCCAGTTGTTCTGCTTCCTTCGCCCAAGCCAGGGCGCGAATACCGGATGCCGTACGGCCTCCGTGCGTATATACTTCCCACTCGCCCCACGCCTCATTGTACTTGGCATCAATCGCAACAACGATGCATTGTGAGCCAAAGCTGCGCGCCCCCTCCGCAATCAGCTGAGGGTTGCGGACAGCCGCCGTATTTACGCCAATTTTATCGGCTCCAGCACGCAGAATCCGTTTCATATCATCAACATGGGATATCCCGCCTCCCACCGTGAACGGAATGGCAATCTCCCCGGCTGTTTGACGAACGACCGTTTCCATGGTGGCACGGCCTTCAACCGAAGCGGAAATATCCAGAAATACGATCTCGTCCGCCCCTTCCCGGTCATACAGCGCCGCCAGTTCCACCGGGTCGCCCGCGTCGCGCAAGTTTACAAAATTGACGCCCTTAACCACCCTGCCATCCTTTACATCCAGACAGGGAATAATACGTTTAGCCAGCATGCCTACTCCCCCTATGCCCTTGCTACAGCTTGTACGGCTGCCTGTAGATCAATGCTCCCTGTGTACAATGCTTTCCCCACGATGGCACCACCTACACCTTCTTGTGCATACGAGCTTAGCGTAATCAAGTCTTCCATCTGGCTGACACCTCCGGAAGCAATTACGGTGCGTCTGCTGCTTTTCGCAAGCGCAACAATCGCCTCCACATTCGGGCCCTGCATCATTCCATCACGCGAAATATCGGTAAAAATGAACGTCTCCGCTCCCTTGGCGGCCAGCTCAGCGGCCAGTTCATCCGCTCGCACCCCCGAGGTTTCGAGCCACCCTCGTGTAGCCACGTAGCCATTTCGCGCATCCAGCCCAATGGCGATCCGATCACCGTAAGCAGCCAGCACCGCTTCCGTAAAGGCACAATCCTCAATCGCCGCCGTGCCCAAAATCACGCGGCTCACGCCTAGCGACAACAGTCGCTCTACATGCTCGCGTGTACGCAATCCGCCCCCTACCTGTACAGGCACCTGCACAGCAGAGGCGATGCGCCCAATCAGCTCATCGTTCACGGGTTGGCCTGCTTTTGCCCCGTCCAGATCAACCAGATGAATATAGGAGCCGCCCAGACGCTCCCATTCCCGCGCCACCTCCACCGGATTTTCGTTGTATACCGTTTCCCGGTTATAATCGCCCTGCACCAACCGTACACATTTGCCATCGCGGATATCAATCGCCGGATATATCGTGAACAAAGTATGACCCCCTTGTGAGCTACTCATTATTTATATGCATTCACATCAATCAGCGCCCGAAGCCAGCCTTACCCCATCCCGCAGACTTACGGGCAGTTACGCGCGCGTTGCCGTCTCCGCCAGCTCCAAAAACTGACGAAGCAAACGCCTTCCCATCTCCCCGCTCTTCTCGGGATGGAACTGCATGCCATATACATGGCCTCTGCCAACGATTGCCGTTACGGGTCCGCCATAGTCGGTCACCGCCAGCAGATCGCTTTCAACCTCCGGCTTCGCATAATAGGAGTGTACGAAATATACGTGACCTTCCTCCAGTCCTTGGAGCAGCGGATGCTCCGGCTGTGTCATGTGCAGGCGATTCCAGCCCATATGCGGCACCTTGACTCCCCTTTCGGGAGCAAAACGAACGACCTCGCCCGGTAAAATATTCAGTCCTTCATGACTGCCGTATTCTTCACTGCGAGTGAACAGCAGCTGCATACCCAAGCAAACGCCAAGCAGCGGCTGTCCAGCACTGGCCACCTCCTGAATCACCCGGTCCAAGCCGCTCAAACGCAAATGCTCCATAGCGTCTCCAAATGCCCCTACGCCCGGTAAAATCACACCGCTGGAGGAACGAATCACCCGGGCATCTCCAGTTACTACAGCCTCATAGCCTAGACGCTCAATGGCCTTGCTCACACTATGCAGATTGCCTCTGCCGTAATCCACAATGGCTATGGACATGGACTATAGCACTCCCTTCGTTGAGGGCACTCCCGTCACCCGCGGATCAATAGAGGTCGCCTCATCCAGTGCACGTCCCAGTGCTTTGAACACCGCCTCAATCATATGGTGGGTATTTTGTCCGTAGTGGACGATGACGTGCAGCGTCATACGAGCCTCTAACGTAAATTTCCACAGGAATTCATGCACCAGTTCCGTCGAAAAGCTCCCTACCTGCTGTGACGGATATTCTGCACGATATTCGAAATGAGGGCGGTTGCTGAGATCAATGATGACCTGCGCGAGCGCCTCATCCATCGGTACAAAGACGCTGGCATAACGCTTGATCCCTTTTTTATCACCCAGTGCTTCCAACAAAGTTTGCCCCAGACAGATGCCAATGTCCTCCACGGTATGGTGGTCGTCGATGTCAACATCTCCTCTGGCGTGCACATTCAGATCAAAATGTCCGTGCTTGGTGAACAAATCCAGCATGTGATTTAAAAATGGAACATCTGTTTCAATCTCGGCCTGCCCTGTCCCGTCTACCGCAAAAGACAGCTGAATATCCGTTTCGTTCGTCTTCCGGCTGACGCTGCCAGCGCGTTCAGCTCCGTTGTTCTCATTCCCCATCGCGATCCACCGCCTTTTTCTCATGATCCAATCGAACCTGTATCGCCCGAGCGTGGCCTTCCAGCCCTTCATGCCGGGCCAGCTGCATAATCGTCTCTCCATTGCGCAGCAGCGCTTCCTTGCTGTAATAGATCATGCTCGATTTCTTAATAAAATCATCAATATCGACCGGCGAAGAGAACCGCGCGGTTCCATTCGTCGGAATAATGTGGTTAGGCCCGGCAAAATAATCGCCTACCGGCTCCGAGCTGTACGCTCCCAGGAAAATAGCCCCCGCATTTTCAATCAGCCCTACATGCTCCATCGGCTGCTCAGTCATAATCTCCAGATGTTCCGGTGCAAGCCGATTCACAATGCGAATCCCCTCTTCCAAAGTATCGACAACAATGATGGCTCCGTAGGACTCTACCGATGCAGAAGCAATATCCCTGCGCGGCAGGACAGCCAATTGGCGCTGTACCTCGGCTGACACCTCTTTGGCCAAGTGCTGCGAGGGCGTAACCAGAATGGCTGAAGCCATTTCGTCGTGCTCTGCCTGTGAGAGTAGATCCGCAGCAACATAGGCCGCATCTGCCGTATGGTCAGCCAGCACGACAATTTCACTCGGCCCGGCAATACTGTCGATATCCACGGCGCCGTATACCTCACGCTTGGCTAGCGCTACATAAATGTTACCGGGACCGCAAATTTTATCGACTGGCTCAATGCTAGGTGTTCCGTAAGCAAGGGCGGCAATGGCCTGCGCTCCGCCCACCCGGTATATCTCCGTCACACCAGCCTCTGCCGCAGCGACCAGTGTATATGGATCAATTCCCGTCTTGCCGCCTGTTGCTGGAGGTGTCACCATAACAATCTCCGGCACACCAGCAACCTGGGCGGGAATAACATTCATCAGCACCGAGGATGGATAGGCTGCTTTACCGCCCGGAACGTACACACCTACACGCTTCAACGGTCGAATAATCTGACCGAGCAGGCTGCCGTCCGGCTGTAAATCCATCCACGAGTTCCGTTTTTGCCTCATGTGAAAAGCACGGATATTGTCCGCTGCCGCTCGAATCGCGTGTACAAAAGAAGGCTCCACCTTGTCATATGCTGACTTCAATTCCTCCTCCGTCACACGAAGCTGCTCTGCCGCCAGCGATACACCATCAAATGATTCCGTATAGCGCAGGACAGCCGCATCTCCCTCCTGCCGTACCGAGTCAATAATGGCACGAACAGACTCATTTTGCTCTGGCGTACCGTAATCCACTTCGCGCTCGAGACTAAAATCACGGGCTGATACGATCTTCATTTATCCATTCCCCCTTACTTGAGCTTGCTTGCAGAATGCTCCCTAACCGTCACCGTTCCCCTATTCCTCTGGTGTCACCGCAGCGGGAATCACCTGATGCAATCGGTCACACAACGCCTGGATCGAGCCGTTTTTCATCCGATAGCTCACCCGGTTGGCAATCAGACGACTGGTAATATCCAGAATGCTGACTTGCTCGACCAATCCGTTCTCCCGCAAGGTCTGTCCGGTTTCCACCATATCCACGATCCGGTCTGCCAGGCCGATTAACGGCGCCAACTCGATGGAACCGTTCAGCTTAATAACCTCTACCTGCTTGCCTTGTTCCCGAAAATACTGGGAAGCCACGTTCGGATATTTGGTAGCGACCCGCTGGCGAATACCCGGCTGCCAATCTGGCAGAGCAATCACCGACATCCGGCAGCGGGCGATTCCCAGATCGAGCAGTTCATACACATCCTTGTTCTCTTCCAGCAATACATCCTTGCCCACAATGCCAATGTCCGCTGCCCCATACTCTACATACGTAGGCACATCGACCGGCTTCGCCATGATGAACTCCATTCCCAGCTCAGGCAATGGAATGACCAGCTTGCGCGTATCGTCCACATCCAGCGGAATCGGGACTCCTGCCCGGCGAAACAGCTCGGAAGCCTGTTTATAAATCCGTCCCTTCGGCATGGCGACCTTCAATGTTTCCGTCATGGTCATTCCTCCCCTGGTATCGGTTGTCTTTTGGCGGCTGTATAGCTGTATACCTCCGCATACAAGTCCTGCTGCTTGCTCCGGTGATCCTCTGGTCCACCCGCCAAGCCTGTAACCACCATCCGACCGGCTGTGCGAAGCAGCGCCGCAGCCGATAGCGCCTCCTGGCGTCCCTGCTCGTCATATCGAATAAATACAGGACGCTTCATTTCAATCTCAATCCCGTCGACACCATCGACGATCCGGTTCGTCTTCAGCGCAAATCCCGTCGCAGGTACGGAGCGGCCAAATTGCTGAAGCAAATTGTCATAGCGGCCGCCATTACATACGGGAAAACCGATTTCGGCCGCGTAACCCTCAAAAGTCATGCCTGTATAATATGAAAAATCCCCGATCATCGTAAGATCAATTAGCACATGCTCTGATACGCCGTAAGCCTCCAGCACTTCCCACACCTCGCACAAGTGCGCAATAGATTGAATGGTCTGCTGCTCCACGCTAAGACGGGTAGCCTGTTCGCAGATTTCTTTTCCACCGTGCAGTCGAAGAATTGCCTCCAGCTTATCCCGATGCTCGGAAGCCAAGCCCAAAGCCCCGATCGCTGTTCGATAGCCCACTACATCACGACTTAGCAGCAGCTCCTTGAGCGCTTCCTGTTCAGACTGGCGACCCGGAATGATTTCCTCGAACAGCCCGTTCAGGAATCCCACATGTCCCATGGCAATTTTAAAAGAAGTGACCCCTGACGCCTGCAACGATGCGATCGCCAATGCTACAACTTCTGCATCAGCCTCTGGTGAGTCATCCCCTACCAGCTCCACCCCGGTCTGAAAAAACTCGGCTTCTCTGCCCACCTCTTCCTCAATCGCCCGAAATACGTTGGCATGATAGGAAAGGCGCAGCGGGACTTCCTCTTCCTTCAGCAGCGACGATACCACACGTGCAATTGGCGCGGTCATGTCGGACCGCAGCACCAGCGTGGTGCCCCGGTTGTTGAGCAGCTTAAACAGCTTCTGATCCGAAGTGGAGCTGGCCACACCTACCGTATCGTAGTATTCCATCGTAGGCGTCATAATCTGGCGGTAGCCCCAGCGTTCCATACATTCGAGCACATTCAATTCAATCGCCCGCAGCTTCGACACTGCTCGTGGGAGGTAATCCCGAACACCTGAAGGAATTTCAAATCCTTTTGGCTTAGACATCTCTATCACCTCATGATTTTCACGTATCTTTATCATGGTAACGTGCTAACAAACTAAAGTATATTCGATATATTATCACGGCCTGCTTGTCAACGTCAACCAGTTGAGACAGCCCATTTTTAGAGCCTTGCAAAGGCTGCACTGCTCCTCTCTATATTGTAATCATTGCCGATTTCATGAATCCTATAATAAAAAACATCTATCGACGTACTCTACAATCTAAAAAAAAGACTGTCAGCCTCTCAGCCAACAGTCTATATCCAATTTAGCTACTCACCTGTTCACCTTTGCTTCGGGAAGGCAGGCTCGGAATCGTGCCCAATCCCACCCAGGAAAACGGTAAATACCGAAAGCATAACGTCACAATTAGCCATGAGCCAAACAGTGCCAACAACCATCCGCCAGCAACAGAGAAAATGTATTCTATCGGCGTTCCATGCAAATCCAGCTTGCGGTACACTCGCAACAATGCCGGATGAAGCAAATAAATACCAAAAGAACATGCCCCCATCCAGCTAATCATTGCTCGAAGCCTGACATTTGCATAACGATAGAATACAACCGAGAGCTGGAACAGCACCAGCGCAGATACGAGGGCATGAGCATTGCGAAGCAGTTCGTAGACCAGCGAATCAGCATAGATCGCTTTACGATATGCTACGAACCAGATCTGTACATAAGCCAGACCTACTACGAGCCATACGACCCACAAAGCACACCAACTGATCAACTGTCCGCGGCCGATTGACGTCCCCGATGGCGGAAAAAGCCATTTCTTAAACTCCTCATACCCAATCGCTGCAGCAGCACCCAGAGCAAAGTAACTGATATATGTAATCGCAAGACTTCCTCTTTCCAATGTCCAGACATATTTATTCAGTAATACAAACCCCCATTGAATAACCAACCCTGCTGTCAAAATAACAAAGGCTGCCCTCCGCGGGCTCGATATCCACTGTCGTAGACGCTGTACTCCCCACAGCAGCAGCGGAAAAACCAAATAAAATTGAATAATGAGGATCACATAATACAAATGCGTGTAAGCCTTTCCTGTGAACAGCACAAGGGGAAGATCACTGAGCGGCATCAGCCCGCGTGCCACCAAGGTCAAATAATAGAGAAGTGAGAATATAACATAGGGCAACACAATAAACATCAGTCTTTTCCGAAAAAACTCAATCATATGCTTGCCCCGAAGCGGCCTATCCACGTAATTGTAAAGTAAAACAAACCCGCTCACAAAAATAAACACAGGTACCGCGAAGCTGCTAAACACATTTAAAAACAAAAAAGGGTAAAATAATAGCGAATGCCGCGCATCAATCAAAGCCATTGAAGTCGAATGAATGGTAATCACAGCTGCGATTAATATTCCCCGATAAATATCAAGCTCTGGTATACGTTCCTTTTTGACCAAATTAACACGCTCCCATATCATTTTACGAATATATGTTTATTTTCTATTTTTACGCATAACCAACATCCATTTCCCTACTTATTATACAAAAAACAATTCAAAAAGGCCCCCTAATTCATAAGGGACCTTTCTTGATGTGCTATTTTAGGATTCATCTCCACCGAGCCGTCTTAAATCCCGCAATGGATTACCGCCCACAAATGCTCCGGCAGGTACGTCTTTATGGACCACCGCTCCGGCGGCTACGATAGCTCCGTCACCGATGGTGACACCTGGCAAAATGGTCGTGTTCGCGCCAATCAGCACGTCATTCCCAATCATCACTTTACCGATTCGATACTCCTGTATAAGGTATTCATGGGCCAGTATGGTCGTGTTATATCCGATGACCGAATTGTTTCCGATCGCAATATGTTCTGGAAAAAAGACATCGACCATGACCATCAGGCCGAAGGCTGAATGCTGCCCCACCTTCATACCCAGCATTTTGCGGTAAATGGCATTTTTCAGAGAGAGCACGGGACAATATCGGGCAATCTGGATAAAAATAAAATTTTTGACGCCTTTCCAGGGACTCACCGTCCGATAAATCTGCCACAACGCGTTAGGCCCTTCCACGGGATAGCGTTTGACCTTCCTCACGATACATCCGTTAAACCCGAAAACGTACGGAGCTGATCTTCGAGCGTTCTACCCATATGGGGAATAATATGCTCCCGAGTTAACGGCTCAGCCTCCGGAGGGTTCAAAATGTGCAGGAACGTGCTGATAATCAACTCATTCGTATCTATGATGGTGCCATCCAAATCAAACAAAATTGTATTTATCATAGATGCTCCTTCTTATCCTCGTCCGTATCTTCCTTGGGAAGCTTATCCGTTGTAGTAGCAGGAGGAACCATATCTTGTTCCGGGCGGAATACTTGCTCTGGCGTCACGTCAGGTACCTGATCAATCCCCGCCTTACTGGAGACAATCGGGTCGCTATATCTCGGAACCGATGAACCTTTCCGGCGACGAACTATGATGAAAATCACCGCGACTACAATGATGAAAATAGCAAGCAGCTGTGAAATCCGTACGTTCCCGTAATTCGGGTCCAAGTACCCTGGCTCAAAGCCCATCCACACCATAGGGGACCACAGAGCATCCAGAAAGGAAGCCATCCAGTCCGGTCCCTGGAAAGCCAAGCTGTCTGTCCGTACCCGCTCGATGAAAAAGCGACCGATGGAGTACCAAATAAAGTAAAACGCAAACAATTCGCCCGCACGTACAAATTTCAGCCGTCGAATCACCAGCAGCAAAATGACGCCGACGATACTCCACAGCGATTCATACAGGAACGTAGGATGGTGAAACACTCCGTTAACATTCATCTGGTTTACAATGAAGTCCGGCAGATGCAGTTGATTACGTAAAAAGGTTTCCTCTGTCGGCCCACCGTAGGCTTCCTGATTGACAAAGTTGCCCCAGCGTCCAATCGCTTGGCCAATCAATAGACCCGGCGCGCAAATATCAGCAATACGCCAGAAGTTATATCCTTTATATCGGAAATAAATGACTGCACATATAATCGCGCCGATTAATGCGCCGTAGATCGCAATACCGCCATTCCAGATTTTAAAAACATCCCATAGATTATCCCGGTAGTCTTCCCATTTGAAGGCCACATAATAAATACGCGCTCCAATAATAGCCGATGGGACCCCCAGCAACAGCATATCCATAAAAAAATCCTGCGGAATACCGAATCTTTTTCCTTCACGGATGGCGAGATATAAACCCACAAGTGCCGCCAATCCCAAAATAAGTCCATACCAGTGGACCTTAATTGCCCCGATTGAAAAGGCAATCGGATTCAGCAGTAATGTTGCCGTTGACATATGTTTCTATCACTCCTTGTTCTTCCTTGCAGATGACTTCAATCTTAATCCATGTCTTCCATGTCTTCAGAAATCGTAGCCGTCAGCTTGTTCGTAAATTGTAGGGCAGCGTTAACGCCCATTTGCTTCAAACGATAGTTCATCGCTGCCACCTCGATAATCACAGCCAAATTCCGACCCGGCCGAACCGGAATCGTAACGAGTGGAACCTCAGTATCAATAATACGCGTCGTTTCTTCATCCAAGCCAAGACGGTCATATTGCTTGTCCTGCTGCCATGCTTCCAGACGAACGACCAGCGTAATCCGCTTGTTATTACGAACAGCACCTGCGCCGAACAGCGTCATCACATTAATGATACCGACGCCTCGAATTTCCAGCAGGTGACGAATCAACTCAGGTGCCGTACCATGCAGTTGAAAATCAGACGTTTGCCGAATTTCTACCGCATCATCCGCTACCAGCCGGTGACCACGCTTAACCAATTCCAGCGCCGTTTCACTTTTACCGATACCGCTACTGCCTGTGATCAGCATGCCTACGCCGTACACGTCACATAGTACACCATGAATAGTCGCCGTAGGAGCCAGCTTTCTTTCGAGAAACCCCGTAATACGGCTTGATAAAATCGTCGTGGCTATATTGGTCCGCAGTACAGGCACGTCTCGCTCAGCGCTCGCCTTCACTAATTCAGCCGGTACTTCCAGGCCACGAGTGATAATAATACATGGAGTCAGCTCTGTACACAGACGTTCCATCCGATCCTGTCTCTCTTCAGGAGGAAGCATTCCCAGAAAAGCCAGCTCAGATCTTCCCAAAAGCTGCACCCGCTCCTGTGTATGGTATTCAAAATATCCTGCCATCTCCAAACCCGGACGATTCAAATCGTCCACGGTAATCACTCTGCGCAGACCCTTTTCGCCGGAAATGACCTCCATTTGAAACTGCTGTACAAGTTCCGCTACCTTTACCTGTTTAGCCATCGTATTCTCCCCTTCATCTGCAAAACCGGATTGTATAGTTATTTGATTTATATATCTTTATCCTGTTAATCAAAGCCCGGGCGCCAGTCTGTTCTACACCAGCTCAAGCCTCACTGTATTCCACATGATTCCAGATGCCTTTGTTCCGACAGTTGGATAGATCACACCCTATTACTCCAGCTACAAAGTTTGCCTGAATCCAGACCTGTGACATTGTACTCATCGTATCGGAATTTTCCAACGAATGCAATGCCGAAGCCAGTAGCTATGGGATACACACAAAAAAAGCCGCCGTTTCCCGGTTGGGAGAACGACGACTCTTTCTACAGGCTGGTCTTATTCACCAACCAAAATGCTCAATTCCGATTCTTTATCGAAAATATGAACTTTGTTCATATCGATAGCCAGTTTCGCTTTGACGCCATCACGAGTATTGGAGCGTCCGTCTACACGGGCAATAATCGTATCATTTCCGGCACCACTCAGGTACAACAGCATTTCGTGACCGAGATTTTCCGTTACGTCCACAGTGGATGTAAAGATGGTATTCGGAGAAGCCTCCAAGAATACAGGCTCTTCATGAATGTCCTCAGGACGGATTCCCAGGATCACTTCTTTGCCGATATAACCCTTCGCTTTTAAAATCTGTCCTTTACCTTCAGGCACAAACAGTTCCAGACCTGGTGCAGTGAAATGCAACTCACCTTCTTTTTCAACCAGCTTGCCTGAGATAAAGTTCATTGTAGGAGAACCGATAAAACCAGCTACGAACAGATTAACCGGGCGGTTGTACAGTTCATCCGGGGATGCAGCTTGTTGAATAATGCCCTCTTTCATAACCACGATCCGATCACCCATTGTCATCGCTTCGACCTGGTCATGGGTTACATAGATAACGGTCGTTTCCAGACGCTTGGCCAGCTTCGTAATTTCCGCACGCATCTGACCGCGCAGCTTGGCATCTAAGTTGGACAGCGGTTCATCCATCAAAAAGACTTGCGGATCACGAACAATCGCACGTCCCAAAGCAACACGCTGACGCTGACCGCCTGATAGCGCTTTTGGCTTGCGATCCAGCAGATGCTCTATATCGAGAATTTTAGCCGCTTCACGCACGCGTTTATCAATTTCTTCCTTCTTCACCTTACGGAGCTTCAGACCAAAAGCCATGTTCTGGTACACGTTCATGTGCGGATACAAGGCATAGGATTGGAATACCATCGCGATATCGCGATCCTTTGGAGCCACGTCATTCACAACACGATCTCCAATGTACAATTTACCGTCCGAGATTTCCTCCAGACCAGCGATCATACGAAGTGTTGTAGATTTACCACAACCGGAAGGACCAACCAATACGAGAAACTCCTTATCTTGAATGTCCAAATTGACATCAACAACCGTAGCTTTATCTGCACCCGGATATTTCTTGAAAATATGCTCTAAACGTACGCCAGCCATAGCTTTTGCCTCCCCAAGGTCAAGTTTTGAAATCGAATACATTATCTACTTGTATCTTACCCTGGTCCCCAAAGCAAGGCTATTCGCAAACTGCACAAAAATGCTATTTCCTTTTTGTCACTTTGTACAATAGTAGATAAAGCTTAATCAAAACCGCATCATTAAACGTCCGCGCATCCAGACCTGTCTCCTGTTTAATTTTATCCAGACGGTAAATCAGCGTATTCCGGTGAACATACAGACGCTTAGCTGTCTCACTCACATTACAGTCCAGTTGGAAAAATATATCTAAAGTGGCCACCGTTTCGGGATCTTCCAATAGGGCAGACGACTTCAGGAATTGCTCTAAAAATAGCGTTCGCTGCTCCTTTGGAATACGGTTTAACAGCCTTTCCAAATGAAGCTCCCATGAAAAGTGAATGTGCTCTGTTACATGAAAAATCCCCCCAAGGTGAAGCGTCTCCCATAGCATATTCAGCTTTTCGGGAAGATTTCGTGAAGGTATAAAAGGCTGGGATACCGCCAAATGGAATACCCCCACCCATTCATTCGCGATAAGCTCGTATAAACCCAAACTAAAAGCCGTAAGAATCTCCTCCAGCGATTCCGTGAAATCGGGCTCCTTGGTTTCCGTGTCTTTATCCCGTTCATCGTCTGCTCCTAATAGGAGCTCCTTTTTAGCCATAACCAACCACGACTGCTTGTCGAGTGGAACAAGCAGCACCTCTCCGCCACAATAACTGGCCAGCAATCGGTGTAGCTGTGGGAAGGCAATCCCCTCCTGTGTTCCCTCACCATTCAGTAAAATCGGAACCATACACGCCGAGAGTGAATCACCAAGCTGCAATTCGTCAGGAACCTCTTCTTCATTGTGCAGATTGGCAGCCTGCAGCATGAGCCATTGTCCAAAACGATTCATCCGCTCTTCCTCGCTGTAAATTGGATTCGTCGACATTGGTGCTCCGCTCTGCCAAATTTGCTCCATGTTCCCCAGCAGTGCTTCTACCAGCTTTCGTTCCCGATCATTCAAATGTCTGGCCTCTACTACAAAGGCAGCCAATTCACCTACCGCTGCACGAAACGGGAAATACAACTTGGTATCACGTATAAAAGATCTATCCGGCATAACGGTGTCGGCGGTTTGGCCATCTGCCATCATTTCCGGACACCATGGCACAATGGTAAAAGGCGCTTGAATAATATTCTGAAGCTGCTGCTGAATGCATTTTGTATCCAAAGTCACGCGATCACCACTTCACTTTTTTTATAATATATACAAAGCGAACATAATGAACTCATTATAACCTGCTGATACCGTAAAATAAAAAAGTTATTAAAAACATAATCCGGATCATACAAAAAAGTCATCAACCTATAGTTGATGACTTTCGATGAGCCATGAAGGACTCGAACCTTCGACACCCTGATTAAAAGTCAGGTGCTCTACCAACTGAGCTAATGGCTCATAAAACTGGTGGAGGATGATGGATTCGAACCACCGAACCCGTAAGGGAGCAGATTTACAGTCTGATGCGTTTGGCCACTTCGCTAATCCTCCATATAAAGGTGGCTCGGGACGGAATCGAACCGCCGACACGAGGATTTTCAGTCCTCTGCTCTACCGACTGAGCTACCGAGCCATAACCATTAACAAAAAAATAAAGTGCGGAGGGATTCCCCTTCCCACTTTAGTACGGCTAAATTATAAAATTGA
>NZ_JAFFQR010000084.1:0-601 GCF_020736845.1 Paenibacillus farraposensis | reverse complement strand
ACTGACGGGATTCGAACCCGCGATCTCCTGCGTGACAGGCAGGCATGTTAGGCCTCTACACCACAGTTCCTCATATTTTTCATAAATGGTGCCGGCGAGAGGACTTGAACCCCCAACCTACTGATTACAAGTCAGTTGCTCTACCAATTGAGCTACACCGGCATGGTGGTGGAGGCTGAGGGGATCGAACCCCCGACCCTCTGCTTGTAAGGCAGATGCTCTCCCAGCTGAGCTAAGCCTCCTGGGTATGTATGGTAGCGGCGGAGGGGATCGAACCCCCGACCTCACGGGTATGAACCGTACGCTCTAGCCAGCTGAGCTACGCCGCCATAACATAATAATTTCACTAGCTTGTCCTAAATGGCGGAGAGAGAGGGATTCGAACCCTCGCACCACTTTCGCAGTCTAACCCCTTAGCAGAGGGTCCCCTTATAGCCACTTGGGTATCTCTCCAAATAATAGACTCACTTAGCGAAAACTAAGCTAGTTATTCAACACACCAGAAAAGGATGTTGAATATCAAGCATAAACTCAAGGTGTTACACCCTGAAAACTGGATCCGAAACTCCACTTGCGTTCTATTCTTAGGATAAGCCCTCGA
>NZ_JAFFQR010000083.1 GCF_020736845.1 Paenibacillus farraposensis | reverse complement strand
TGTTAGTGAGGGAGGTTGTTAGAAGAATGAGGAAGAAATTTACTCTGTTTTTTATTGTCACTGTTTTTATTTTCACTATCGGAATTTCATATGCGTTCGGAAAAAGTTATATTGATTTTAAAGCTGGTAATTTTTCTAGTACTGTGCTCGGCAAGTTGGATAAAGAAACCAAAAACACAGTCACAGCAGATAAGTTTGGTGCCACCGGGGACGGGACAGATCAGACGAAAGCTATCCAGTCTGCCCTCAATTACCTTGAAAGCATAGGAGGCGGTAAACTCGTCCTTGGCAAAGGGACGTATCTGCTAAGCCTAGCAAAAAGTGCACATAACAAGGCATGTTTAATGATTCCGGCTGGAGTAACTATTGAGGGTTCTGGTATGGGTGTCACCATCCTTAAACGCCTTGATAGCGAGCGGAATCAAGACGGTATACTGCTAGTTAATAAAGGTTACGACACTAAGGG
>NZ_JAFFQR010000082.1 GCF_020736845.1 Paenibacillus farraposensis | reverse complement strand
TTTGTAAAGTTTGCAAAATCAAGAGAAGTTGAAGGACGCATTCTGAATTCCACGGTTCGTCAAAACGCAAGCGGTAAATTCTACATTTCAATCCTGTGTGAAGTGGACATTCAACCCTTATCCGAACGCAGTGAAGCCGTAGGTATCGACCTCGGCGTAAAGACCTTTGCGGTCTGCTCAACAGGTGAAGAAGTTGCCAATCCCAAACATCTTCGTCAATACGAAAAGCAATTGGTGTTTTGGCAACGACGACGATCTCGCCGCACCAAAGGAGGGGCGAACTGGCAGAAAGCAAAGCTACAAGTCGCTCGCATTCATGAGAAGATAGCGAATTGCCGCAACGATTT
>NZ_JAFFQR010000081.1 GCF_020736845.1 Paenibacillus farraposensis | reverse complement strand
TGGAGTTTTCTTTAGGTCCACTGAATCTTTCTATTTTTGAGCGATGTATTAAAAAATGTCGTAAAATCATAGTATGAAAAGAAAAGGAGCAATTAAAAATGAAAAAAAAATTTATGATGATTTTTGCATTAATCCTAATCGTGTCTAGTTTGGGCCAAGTGGTCTCAGCTGCCGGTAAAGAGGTAACCGTGACTGTAGACTCTAAAAAAGTGAATTTTCCGGATGGTAAACCAATTATGGAAGAAAACCGTGTACTGATTCCTGTACGTTTTGTTTCGGAAGCATTGGG
>NZ_JAFFQR010000080.1 GCF_020736845.1 Paenibacillus farraposensis | reverse complement strand
GTTCCCTCCGAGACGGATCCCGAGTAGTGCGGGGCACGTGAAACCCCGTATGAATCCGGCAGGACCATCTGCCAAGGCTAAATACTCCCTGGCGACCGATAGTGAAGCAGTACCGTGAGGGAAAGGTGAAAAGCACCCCGGAAGGGGAGTGAAATAGATCCTGAAACCGTGTGCTTACAAGAAGTCAGAGCCCGATCTATGGGTGATGGCGTGCCTTTTGTAGAATGAACCGGCGAGTTACGTTCCCGTGCAAGGTTAAGGTGA
>NZ_JAFFQR010000079.1:851-173823 GCF_020736845.1 Paenibacillus farraposensis | reverse complement strand
TATAAATCTCATATTGGATTTTGCGAACAAAATCCGTACTCACTCGTTGTTCAGTTTTCAAAGATCAAACATTCATTAACGTCTTGCTTTTGCTCTTACTTTGTTTCACCACCGCGTTTCAGCGGCGACTTAAATAATATAACACATAACCTCATTTTTCGTCAAGCATTTTTTCAAATTAATTTTTTAGGTTAATTTTTCGCTTGATGCAACATGTTTATCCTGTTGTAAACAATTATAAATTATTCATGCCGCTTAATGGGGCGAGTTATAACTTAACATATCATTTATATACTCGTCAACCAAAATTAAAATGTATATCATTTAAACTACGTGTAACTTTATCTATATATAAAAAGAAAGAAAAGTCAGCTTGATGACCTTTCTTTCTGACATTCTACTCTTGCCCATTAAATAAGGGAATAACGCAATTCACGATTATGTCCGCGGTCCTTAAAATCCCCAGCGGCTGATTCTTTAATAAGTGAACGGTACACCAGTTTGCGGAGCACGACGGTAAGATCCAGTTGAAGATTTTTTAGCTCAGGATGATTCATGAGTTCATCTATTGACCAAGGCTCCTGTCTGCTTCCTAATATACGAAAAAGCAGGGAAGAGCACTCTTCCATTTTTGACATGACTGAAAATTCGCAAGCAAGCAGTACCAGTTCAATCCGCTGCTCCATCGTTTCCGTACTTAGTGTAAGCTCGTTATACAGCTTATAGACCGTCCGATCCAATGGCTGTACCTGATACCATAAATGTACCTTCGGATAAATACCCCGCTCAATAAGTTCAATCGACGTCCAATGATCTAACGCCTTTAAGACTCTTTGATACGCGTCAATGGTTCGACCTTCCCGCATCGCCCTTTTTCCATGAACGTAATTGACCAGAAAGCGGGAAAACTCGTGAAACCTTTTCTGCTCCCGTAATGGATCATTAAATTCAACAATTTCCTGTTTTAGAAGACGGACTCTGTCATCCCGCTCCCAAACGATACGGCCTTCCAGCAAGTAATCTATAACGTTGGCTTGTTCACCAACGATAATCCAGCCCTTCAGACAATCAAGTGTTGCATATAATACCTGACATCTTAATCCATTCATAAGTAAATGCTGTATAAACCGGGCAGGTTTTTGGTCTTCTCCGATAATTAGAATGAGTTCATCAAAGTCGTACAACATCTCTCCGAGAAAATACTCTCCAGGCTTCCTGTACGAAATAGCTCCTATTGAATCTTGCTGCAACAATTCATTATACATCAGGCTTAATTTGGTTTGCTGCACTTCTCCCTCCATATCTGCAAAGCGGCTTAGGTTCAACCGCTAAATTTGGATATACGTGAACACTTCTACATAAAGAAGCAACTTCCTTCTTCAATTGTATAATTTTTATGCTTAATTATTTATTTTTTTTAAAGTTTCCCATGCGCTTGCAGCTGCGAAGTTCCGATTCCATACACCTATCCCTCCAAGTTTCAGGGATTTGGCAAGTTCCACTCTGGCCATCAGGGATACCCGATCCTCCAGCCAAATCTTTTTGGCCACACCGTCTTCAGTGTATTCCACATAGTTTTGGCCTTCGGAAGCTCTGAATCGGGGCTTTAACTTAAATTTCTCTATTATGGCCGCTGCTGACTCCATGCCAAGTGATTTGGAGGTAACCTTTGTTTTCCCTTTTTCAGGAGTCTCGGACCATACGCGGGTATATAAAGGAATCCCTAGCACTACTTTTTGTGGCGGGACCTCGTCCTCCTGCAGAATTTGCTTCATTGACGTTTCCACCCACGGCAGCGAGGCGACAGAACCTGCCTCTGGACTGGCAGCCCAATGTTCATCATATGCCATCACCATGAGGTAATCCGTAATATTCCCCAACGATTTTCGATCCAAAAAAGCAGACCACATCTCACTTTGAGATTTGGGCGTAACATCAACGGACAATATTAAATCATGCGCTCGAGCCATGGGCTTAAGCTCTCGCAAAAATTGAGTGACATTAGGCCCGTCCTTTGTATGAACATTCTCAAAATCAATGTTAATACCGTCCAGATCATATTCCTGGGCAAACGAAATCATCTGATCCACAATCGATTTGCGCCGTTCGAAGGTGGATAGTGCTTCTGTCGTTATTTCGGGATTAAAGCTGTTGCTCAGCAAGCCCCATACCTCCATCCCCTTGCGATGCGCCCAGCGGACATAAGCCGGATCTGCCTTGCTTTCAACGGTACCCTCGTAATCAACAACACTGAACCAAGTAGGACTTACCGCATTAACCCCGGGCATAGGATCAAATTTAGAAGGATCAGGCTTACGATTGTACACAGCCTCCCAAGCGAGGTTAACCGGTCTACCTTTCCAATGCTTCTCGGAGATGGACAAGTTGTCCTTAACTGAAGGCACCGCAAGCTCTCCCGACGCTAAAACATTATCCGCTTTAACGTATCCTGCATAGCCATTATCCAATTGAACAAAATACCAATCACCCTGTTTGGACCAAATGCGCACCTTTGTCTGCTGAGGCATATCTGTCAAAATAAAAGATAGGGTCGAGGCTTCTTCGCGTAATGCAATTTTAGCATCCTGTTGCCCATCCTTCTTTTCAATGGTTCCCAGCTTAACCTTCTCCCCGGCCCTCATTAGGATAACTGCACCTGTCACCGGATCTTCGTGAACGGACACACCATACACTTCACGGACGGCTTGTATAGGGATGTACACCTCTCCATTAATCACCTGAGGGGTAGCGGAGAGCGTATAGGCTTGGCCGTTCAGTTCTCCTTGCGCCTTCGCAACGCTCATATGGAGCAAGTATTGTTTTGTCGCCAAAATGATGGTTTGGCTGTCATCCTCATACCGAACTGTAGAATCAATTTGACTTTGCACCAATTTAAGCGGTATCAGCATGTTCTTGCCAGCATTCTGGGCTTCATAGCCGGTTAACTTGCCCTGGATAAAAACAGGACGCACACTGCCCTGCCAATCGGGTTTCTCATGCAAGGGATTACCATACCTTACGACAGTAATTGCGCAGATGATCGCTGCGAGCAATAGCAAGCCTGCCGTCCCTTTGAAGCGCGAACGCTTACGGCGGCGTCTGGAATGATTTCTGGCCAATATTGAACCTCCATTATAGAATCTTCGATTACTCTAAAAAGTGCTTTAAACAAAAAAACGCGGTAAATCCCCGCTAATGGGGAATTCCTCACGTTTCCAATCCCTTACAATATATGCATAGCTCATCAAAAAAAAACTTCTGCTCTTTGCTTCGTTACGAATGTTTGTGATTACAATCTTTGCATACTCCGTATAACTCCATTCGATGTCCACTTACCTCAAAGCCTGTCTCCAACGCGGCATGGCGTTCCACATCAGTCAAATACGGATAACTAAAATCTTCAATCTTCCCGCATTTTTCGCAAATGATATGATAGTGCTCTGAAACATTAGCATCGTAGCGACTGGCGTTATCTCCGTAGGTCAACTCATGTACCATACCCGCTTCTATAAACATCTTCAAGTTATTATAAACCGTAGCCACACTCATGCTTGGAAACTTGGACTCGAGTGCGCGATATATTTCATCTGCAGTCGGATGTCCCATAGATTCCATCAAATAGTTCAATATGGCATGGCGCTGGGGTGTTATGCGTACACCTGTCTTCTTCAGAAGTTCCAAAGCATGCTGGACGCCTGCTGCCATATATGTCCACCGCCTTATCCCTTACTTACGATCCTCCATGTATAAATCATCTATTTAACGCCATTTTAGACCTAATCATATTGTACGGTCTATCCAAGTTTCTTGTCAACGCGCCGCAGCATCGACAGATGTTTCTGTGGAGACGGCTGCAACGGGAGCTTTCGTTTCATCGAGAGAGCTTTTAATTAAATTAGGCACTGTCGGTTGCCCGGATTCATTCAAGTCAGGCAAAGACGGCATCTGCAACTTATTAATCATCAAATTACTGTTGCCCTCTACGTTGATCGTGTATTTTCCAGTCCCGTTTTGGCCTGAAATCCTTTTGCTTTCTATCTTAAAAGGAAAGTCGGTCTGGAGGTTGCCATAACTGCTAGAACCCTCTAACTGGAAATCTCCATTCGACGGAAGCCCCAATACAATATCACCAACAGCACTGTATATTTGCCAATCTCCGCCTACCTGCCTGCTATGCACCTTGATCGTACCATTAAGCGAATTGGCATTGAGCTTGGCTGTAAAGTCCAATGCATTGATGTTCCCATTTTGAGTATCGGCTGTGATATCCCCTTTTGTGCGTGCGAGCCCAATATCGCCTACCGCCGTGTACAGTGCTACGGCACCATCAATATCTCCCGTCTGCATGTCGCCGCGGTTTGTTCTCATATCCACGTCTCCGGTAATCCGATGCAATTTGACCTGACCGTTCAGGGTCGTCCCTTTGACGTTGCCGATAGCATCATTGACGATGAGATTCCCGTTGCCGGTCTCAAGCCGGATGCTGTTGATGGCATCTACTCCGTTCAGAGTAATATTCCCGTTAGACGTTCTGATCTGCAAATTGAACCGCCGGTCCTCCGGTACTGTAATCAGCATATTCATACGGGGTTGACGTTTGCTAGATGCTCCATATGACTGTACCTCCGGACGAATCTGAATGATCTTGCCGTCGGTAGAAGTCAGGGAAGAAGCCTGGGCAATCTTGTCCGCTTGGGCAGCAGGCGCTTGGTCCACCCACAAAGTCCCACGAACCTCTACGTTGGATACAGGCCGCCTGATCAGCGTTATATCCCCATTAACCGAATCCACCACCAAATCAGACGTCTGCATGGTTACGGGCACCAGCACACCACCCATATCATATCGATTCTCTTTGGCCTGGCTAAAATCCATAGAGGCTGACGTCAGGTTAAGACTGACCCTGTTCCACAGGTACATATAATGATTTTGCTGGGTCACAATAAAAACGGAAATGGCCACTACCAAAGCAGACATGATTCCTTTCAGATCAGGTCTGAAACGCCGACCATTGTCGGACTTTCCTTTTTTGCGGTACACACCAAAAAAAATAAGATACTCCAGTCCCCAAAGCACGAAAATTACGGGCCACCACACCAGAAGCTGAAGCATATATTCTGTATTTTGGAACACATCTACGATAAGCAGAACACCTACAGCTATCAACAAAAGAGAAGCAGTGTAGCGCCCGACTCTTATTTTGCGGTGCACGCCAGCTTCACCCTCTTTCCTTCAACTTTTTCCGCTTTATGGACAGGACCATTTCCCGCAGAAAAATACATAAACCCATCAGTATTAACAAAATGGCCAGCGTCAGGAATCCATAATCCTCAAAGAAAATGCCCAGCCAGCGAGGCTTCATGCGGAACAGAATCATAAGTCCGCTACCTGCAACCAGCAGTACAGCAAAAGCCAAGCCTCTCTCCCATTCATAAAAAGGACTGCTTTGGTGACCTCTAGCATCCATTCGTGAATAACGATCCGGCTTGCGGCGGTAATGAACCATGTAATCCGCTGATTGTAAAACGTCGTACACATTGTAAAAATACAAAACAGGGATGAACAATCCCAGCAAAATAAGCAACGGGATGTTGATCATCAAACCGTCAGAGGAAACATACAGCATCGCAAAAATATCCAGCAGGAGCAATACAATAAATGTAAGTCCCCTAATAAACAAGCCCAAAAATAGATGCCCCAGCCCAGGTAACAATACGGCTATGATAATGGCAATCCCTTTGCGAAATTTGGCGTATTGTATACGCCTACCCCGTGGGGACTGTTCCCGGTGCTTTGGCTCTTGCAGTCGCCCGGCCTCTTCAGACGGCAACGGTTGTTCCGAGTTCATGCCATCCTCCCCTTTGAATTCATACATACTCCGTTGAAAAAGACTTTGATGGTTAAATAGTACCCCAATCAGATTCAAGGGTAACTGAAAAAAATGGGGAACCCCCTCATTCTACGGAAACTGCCGCTACATCTTCCCACTGTCGCAACTCAGCCGCAATACGTACTGGATCAAAATCACTGCTGGACAATACTTCCAGAAAAATCTCTATAGTTTGCCGATTTGAGTGCACTTCATGAAGAGGAACATGCTCATGTTCTTTAATCGTTATTTTGCGTATTTCAATTTTTCCTTGCTCTAAATAAGCCGAAATTTGCTCCAGCAATCCATGAGAGGACAATCCGGTCAATGTAATCAGGTGACGTTCGCGTCCACGCATATACAGCAGTTCGACTTATTAAATACCCTTAAATTTAAAAGCACAAGCACTGTCGCTGCAATAGACGGAAAATAAAAGCCCGCTCCAACACCAAGGCCAATCGCTGCCACGACCCAAATGGAAGCGGCTGTTGTTAAGCCGGTGATGGCTTTGCCAGTAAACAAGATTGTCCCTGCGCCCAAAAAGCCTACGCCAGTAATCACCGCTGCAGCCAAACGGGCTGGACCTACGCGGACATTGGCTTCTTTAATAAAATCAACAAAACCATAAATGGAGAGCAGCATAATCAGTGTTGAACCCAGGCTGACCATAATGTGGGTTCTCAAACCGGCAGCGTGATTGGAGCGTTCACGTTCAAAGCCAATAAATCCACCGAGAAGCATGGATAGTAAAAGCCGTAAAATGATATGTGAATCATCGATAATCCACGGATTATTCACTCAAATCCCTCCTCCCGGTTATGTCGTACTCCCCTCTATCAACATCATTTCACGTTATGGAAATGGTAGGTGGTTAATTCCACGCCCGGGGCGACCTCAGCCGCCGACACAGGACGAAAGCCGTGCTTTTGATAGAGTGCTGTTGCGGGAGCATTCAAAGTTCCTGTGGAAACGATAAACAGCGATATATTACGGTATTCATTCAAAACATGCTTCATCAAGGAGTCGGCAATTCCCTTGCGAAAATGGCCGGGATGAACCATCATACGTGTGAGGGTAAGCGAATCAGGCGACTCCGCCTTCACAGCCAGCGCTCCTAACAGTTCGCCGTCCTCCATCCACCCGTAAAAGGACTCTCCACAGCTTTTTAGCGTATCAAATGTATCCATCAGGGGCGGAATTTCAGCAAATCCAATTCGTTCCGCTTCCAGCCTGTAGGCAACGTGCTGAAGACGCCATATTTGGCCCACGATATCGTCGTCTTTCAATGAACATATAGTGACCATCCTGTTTTCCTCCTAAAGAAAACTCGTAATATGCATCACGCTTCAAAACCTCGTTCCTGTCCAACCGTTCCCAGCCTCTATGCAAAAAGGGACCTGTCCAAAAAGACAAGCCCTCTGTCAAATCTATGCCATTAGCGGTTTAACACTTCAGTCAGCAATTTATTGGCGAGGCCAGGGTTGGCTTTCCCCTTGCTCTCCTTCATCACTTGACCGACCAGGAAGCCGATGGCCTTTTGCTTGCCGGCTTTGTAGTCCTCAACCGATTGCGGGTTGGCTGCTACAACCTGTTCAACGATTGTCATGACCGCGCCCTCATCACTGATTTGCACAAGCCCTTTTTCTTCAACAATTTGCTGAGGCAGCTTATCACTCTCCAGCATTTCCTTGAAGACCGTTTTAGCAATTTTGCTGTTGATCGTTCCCTTTTCCAGCAGTCCGATCATTTCGCCCAGGCCTCGCCCTGTCAACTTAACCTGGGACAGTTCCACACTCGCGCTGTTCAAATAGCCCAGCAAATCCCCCATAATCCAGTTGGATACCGCTTTGGCATCCTTGGTGTATTGAAGGCTATCCTCGAACAAGTCAGCGAGTGGCTTGGAGGACGTAATTACTTGTGCATCATACTCAGGCAATCCATATTCCGAAGTGTAGCGAGCTTTACGCTGGTCAGGCAGTTCAGGAATCGATGCACGAATGCGCTCTTTCCATTCCTCATCGATATACAATGTAACGAGATCCGGGTCCGGGAAATAACGATAGTCATGCGCCTCTTCCTTGCCGCGCATGGACAGCGTTTTGCCTTGAGCCTCATCCCAGCGGCGAGTCTCCTGTACAATGGTTCCGCCTTCCTCCAACGTTTGCTCCTGCCGGAACTGCTCATACTCTAGTCCGCGCTGTACGCCGCGAAAAGAGTTCATGTTTTTCAGCTCCGCTTTGGTTCCCAGCTCTTGTTGTCCACGTGGACGAAGGCTGATATTAGCGTCACAGCGAAGCGAGCCTTCCTCCATCTTCACATCGGATACTTCACAATACTGCATGATGGCGCGTATTTTTTCCAAATAAGCCTTCGCTTCTTCCGGCGAAGAGATGTCCGGCTCCGACACGATTTCGACCAATGGCGTACCGACCCGGTTAAAATCAACCAACGACGCATAGCCGCCATCCACATGGGTTAATTTACCGGCGTCCTCTTCCAAATGCAGTCGGGTAATGCCAATACGCTTGGTCTCACCGTTCACCTCGATATCAATCCAGCCGTTCTCGCCAATCGGCTGATCGTATTGCGAGATTTGGTAAGCCTTCGGCGAATCGGGATAAAAGTAATTTTTGCGGTCAAATTTGCTCACGTCAGCAATGGTGCAATTGAGCGCCATCGCTGCTTTCATCGCATAATCGACAGCCTGCCGGTTCAATACCGGCAACACGCCTGGATGTCCAAGACATACTGGACATGTATGTGAGTTTGGCGGCGCTCCGAAGGATGTAGAGCATCCACAAAATATTTTAGACTTCGTATGCAATTCCACATGGACTTCAAGTCCAATGACCGTCTCATATTTGGATGTAGTTGTAGACATGAATAGTTTCCCTCCTTTTCGCTAAATTACAGCTGCGGACGCTGCTTGTGAAATTCGGTATGTTGTTCAAATGCATGCGCTACACGCAGCACTGAAGACTCGTCAAAAGCTTTGCCGATGATTTGCAGTCCAACCGGAAGTCCATCTGCAAGCCCACAAGGAATACTAATGGCTGGCACCCCTGCCAAGCTCACCGGAACCGTTAAAATATCATTCAAATACATTGTCAATGGATCACCCACCTGTGAACCGATTTTGAAAGCTGTTGTCGGCGCGGTAGGTCCGATAATGACATCATATTGCTCAAATACGCGGTCAAAATCCTGTTTAATCAGTGTACGCACCTTTTGAGCCTTCAGGTAGTAGGCATCATAGTAGCCGGAACTGAGTGCATAGGTTCCAAGCATAATCCGACGCTTCACCTCAGGGCCGAAGCCCTGCGTACGGGACTGATGATACAGATCCAGCAGGTTGTCCGGATTGTCAGAACGCACACCATAGCGAACGCCGTCAAAACGGGCCAGGTTCGATGACGCCTCGGACGAAGCCAGCAGATAGTATGTAGCTACCGCATATTCCGTGTGCGGCAAAGATACCTCTTCCCATACCGCGCCCAGTCCTTCCAGCGTTTTCAAGGCATCGAGCACTTTTTCCTTGACCTGCGGATCGACGCCCTCACCAAGATATTCTTTAGGGACAGCAATGCGAAGTCCTTTTACATCCCCTGTCAAAGCGTTCAAATAATCAGGAACGTCAACCTTTGCAGAAGTGGAGTCCTTCTGATCGTAGCCTGCAATCGCCTGCAGGACAAACGCCGAATCCTCGACATTTTTGGTAATCGGTCCAATTTGATCCAGAGAGGAAGCAAAGGCCACCAGGCCATAACGTGATACCAGACCGTAGGTTGGCTTCAAACCAACTACGCCGCAATAAGAAGCGGGCTGACGAATGGAACCGCCAGTATCAGAGCCAAGGGTAAAATAAGCCTCGCCCGCTGCTACAGCCGCTGCCGAGCCGCCACTGGAACCGCCAGGTACACGTTCCAGATCCCACGGGTTACGTGCCGGGAAAAAGCTGGAGTTCTCGTTAGAGCCGCCCATGGCGAATTCATCCATGTTCATTTTACCGAGCGTCACGGTTTGTGCTGCTCTTAATTTGTCGACAACCGTGGCATTATACACCGGATTAAAATTTTTCAAAAACTGACTTCCGCATGTTGTGAGCAGCCCTTCTGTCACGATATTATCCTTAATACCAACCGGCAGGCCAAACAACAGCCCGCGTTCCTGTCCCGAAACCAACTGATCATCCAGTTGACGTGCGGATGCACGGGCCTGCTCCTCGTCAACGGTAATGTAAGCCTTGATCTTCTCTTCCCGCGCATCAATCATCTCCAGAGCGTGTCCCACCAAATCACTCACAGAAATTTCCTTTTGATGCAGCTTGTTATGTATTTCCGGCAATGTATTATTGAACAAGCTCAATTCGCATCCTCCTTTCAAATGTACACTCTATTCCAAAACAGCAGGAACTTTAAACTGTCCGTCTTCTTCTTCAGGCGCATTGCGCATAACCTGCTCCTGTGTCAAACTGTCGCGAACTTCGTCGTCCCGCATGACATTGCTGACGTGCAGTACGTGAGTGGTCGGTTTTACCTGCTCCGTATCAAGCTCGTTCAGCTTCTCCGCATAATGGAGAATTGCGTTCAATTGCCCTGCCATCGTTTCTTCCTCGGCTGCGGTCAGATTCAACCGCGACAGCCTGGCTACGTGACGGACATCCTCCGTTGAAATGTTCATACAAAAACCTCCTCATGTGTATTAAAAAATATTGCACCGAACTTGAAATAACGCTTTTAATTATAGGATAGAACCTTTTACAATTCAATCTTTGACGCGGTACAGAAGCAAACTGTAGGTCAATGAGGTCAATACCGCTAAAGAGATATAAAAAAAGCACCTCTCGGTGCCTTTCGAGAAAACTATAGGAACAAAAGATCGTGCTGTTCTATATTCTTAAAAAGAGTTGGCAGCAGCAGCCCCCCTTATATCCAAGCACGCAAATTAACTTGTTTGATAAAATCAGCCTGTGACAACAACTCTGCCGCGATTTCTTCTTCCTCAGCCTCTATCGAATCAAGACCGCCGTTCATAACATGCTTGAACAGCTCCTCATTATGAGTAGCAAGGGCGTAATCTATCAGCGCTTCGCGCTCAATCCGCTCGGCTTCCAGCTTAAGAATATTTTCTTCCAGCTCGATGTCCCCGGATGGTACAAAAAAGTTGCGATTCACCTTCGGGACGCGAATGATATAGTCAAAAGCATTGTCCGCATTACGGTCGTAAGCAATGATATAACCGTGTTCGCCCACAGGAAGATTCTGCTCAAAAGCATCCGCGACGATCATAATTCTAGCTCCTAAATGATGCATCGATAGCCCCCCGTTTGTCTGAACTTATCTGCTAAGTCTACTAAAAAAAAGGTAGCTTGTCTATATCATCTATGTATCTTCAAAATCGGCCGTCTCCACGCTCCAGTCTGCGTTCTTTTAGCCTGGTATGCCATTTTTGTGTAAGGGCGCAGGCCGGCCTTGTTGCCTGCTTCCAGGTTATGATCCTCGGCTCGGAGCCTATTACGAAAGCTTCATCTTCTATTATTTTTGAATAACGGAGGCTGTCTCCATTTTCACGTTGCAGTTTATATTTATATTTTCTCTTCATTATTGCTCCCTCCTTGTAATCTAACGGCCTCATGTCATTTTATCCTCTTCATAGGCAAAAAAAGAACGCAAACCGGGATTCATCCACAGCTTGCGTGCTTCGCGAGTTTAGTATGTAACTTCAATAAATTTATGTTAACAAAAATAAAAACCTTTGTCTAGACATAGTTTTTAATTTGTTGTCGAAGAGGGGCAAAAGCTGTCGGGTCTCGGTTCTGCCCCATTAATGTATCCATACCTTTTACCGGATGTATGGATTATTGGCTTTTTCATAACCGATAGATGTTTTCGGTCCATGACCGGAATACACAGTAACGTCATCTCCAAGCAGGAACAATTTGTTTTGAATAGAATCGTACAAATCCCGTTCCCGGCCACCAGGCAGGTCCGTGCGTCCGACACCCTGACGGAATAGTACATCCCCGGAGAAGAGGTCCTTGCCACACAAAAAGCTCACGCTGCCAGGTGAGTGCCCCGGCGTATGAAGCACCTTGAATGTGTGCCCGATCAGGTCCAGTTGCTGGCCTTCCGCCAAATCATATTCGGCAGGTGCCGTCGAGATCGGTGGGGACACCTCCGGCCACATCAAGGAGCCGTTCAGCTTAGGCGTTGTGAGCCAATCCTGCTCCAAGGGATGCAGGTAAACCGGGCACCCTTTGGCATTGCGAATCTCCTCTACGCCGCCGATATGGTCAAAATGGGCATGCGTCAGCAAAATCGCCTCAATGGCGAGCGGTTCAATCGCTCTCAGCAGTGGCCCCGGATTCATCCCCGGATCAATAATAACGGCACGCTGCGGATCATCCCCTTGAAGCAAATAGGCATTCGTTTGGAGTTGTCCGAGATTAAAGCTGCGAATAGATAACGTCATCATTTAAAATCCCGAGATCAGCTCGCGCAATTCCTGAACAATTACAGGATGAGCCTCGGTTCCCTCCCCATATTTTTCAGCCATCTGTTTGCGGGCCACCGCAATTTTTTCTTGATAATCATCCGCTTCCCGATCCGGATTTTCACGTTTGAACTCGATCATAATTTGTTGGACATGGGCAGGACGTGGTCCCCAGTGACCCAGTACGTGCCCTCCTGTATCGGCAAAAATCACAATCGGTACTGCACGTCCGCCCATGGTCAGGAAGTCGTCCATCAACGCCTGGTGATTTTCCAGAATCAATACTTCGGTTGGAATGCCGCTATTCTCCAGTGCACGGAATACAACCGGCACATTGCGTACCACATCGCCGCACCAGTCGGCAGCCAAAATAAGCACACGCAGATCATCCCGATGGTTCAAGCTGTCAAAAAACTCCTGATCCTCTTTACGGCTCCATACAAACTGATCGTACCAGGAGCGGAAAGCTTCCTTGTTCTTCTCCATTCCCTCCATAAACTGCTCGGGGCTCAAGCCCGTACCAAAATACTGCGATACATTCGTTTGGCTCATGTCATGCACTCCCTTTTTTGTTTTTGGCAATAATCCATTTGATGACAAAATAAATGATCAAGAGCGCCAGGGCAACCAGCAGAATCGGTTTGACGTAAGGTGCAGCCACTTCATCGATTTGCTCCCACTTGTCTCCCAGCACCATACCTAAATAAATAAACAGAACAGACCAGGGTATAATCGCCAGCGTCGTCAAAATAATAAAGCGCCATACGTTCATTCGAGCGAGGCCGGCAGGGATTGAGATCGCGTGACGCACAACAGGGATAAAGCGAGCTGTGAAAATGACCCCTGTACCGTATTTGTTGAACCAAGCCTCAGCGTGGTCCACATGACTCTTTTTGATAAGTATGTATTTGCCGTACTTATCCAATACCGGCCTGCCGCCATAACGTCCAATCCAATAAATAAACAGCTGAGCCAGCACCCCGCCAGTGGTTCCAAACAAGACCGCACCTAAAAAATTAATATGACCCGAAGACACCAAAAAACCACCGTACGCGAGCACAATTTCACTCGGAATGACTTCAACCATCAGCCCAAGCATAATCCCGAAATATCCAAGACTACGGATGATCTCAAACAAATAATTAATGATACTAGATATGTAATCCATCTCTCTGCCAACTCCCCGCCTTTTTCGCTCTATTTCTATCAGCTTATCACAGCTTCTATCAGTTTATCACAGCGGCTGAACAAGTCGCCACTTCACTCATGCAGGGGCGCCAGTGACCCCTGACCTTCTGTCCGCATAAGCTGAACAAGAGAGGAGGGGGTACGATATGCCTCCCGGCAAATTCCCCAAACATGACAATCCACAATCCCGTTTGCCAACCGCCCGTGGAATTCGGCGCGCCTGCAGCAAGGAGCTGTACCGCGCCCGCAAGCGTTTGCCCGTCCACATTACTCCCGAACTGGTCAAGCAGGGTGAGGAGCTATACTGTCGCAAGGTTGTAGGACACCTGATCTGGATAGCAGATAACCGAAGCAACCGCAAGCTGTTATGCGACTGGTGGGACGAAGATGTCAGCGAGGAACTCGCGGCATTATGGAATGTGGATCGCGGCACCCTGTGCGCCGCATTTAGAAGCGCCTATGGCGGATAGAAGCTTTGCAGCTATAAAACTTATGGAGCAATGGGAACACCTGTAATGGCAAATAGTAAATCGTAAACTGTAAGCTACAAAAAAAGTGGAGCCCCAATGTGTGGCCCCACTTTTACTATATTTCTAACGGTGTGTCTTCGTCTTCCCTGCACCCTCGGGAAGCAAATCCGCACAAGCATGCTCCAAATAAGGATCGGCATGAATAAAATCGCGAAATGCCGTATATTCACGCCATAGGGCTGACCTCTCTCCCGTCTGGCCTTTGACGGCACGAATCAAAATATTTTTAGGTGTGTGCTCCATGTCGATAAATTCCAGCAGCTGTGTCCGATACCCCATCATATCCAGCAGCTTGGCCCGGATTCCATCTGTGGCCAGCGCAGAAAAACGCTCCTTCAAAATACCGTGGGAAAGCAGTGGTTCCAGCACCGGATTTTGCAGCTGGCCAAACAGCTCATGCTGACAGCACGGAACCGACAAGATGACGGACGCTCCCCAGCGCACGGCCTTCTCCAGCGCCGCATCCGTTGCTGTATCACAGGCATGCAAGGTAACGACCATATCCACCTGCTCCAGTTCGTTATAGTCCGCGATATCACCGACCATGAACTCCAGCTGGCGGTATTGCAGCTTTTGAGCCAGAAGGTTACAGGTTTCAATGACATCTGCCTTCAAGTCCAGACCGACGATCTGTAAAGGTCTCTTTTGCTGAATAGCTAAATAATGATACAAGGCAAAGGTCAAATACGATTTGCCACAGCCAAAATCGACAATCGTCAAAGGACGTCCTACGGGCAGGTTAGGCAGTACATCCTGCACCATTTCAAGGAAACGGTTGATTTGGCGGAACTTATCGTACTTGCGGGCCAGCACCTTACCGTCCTCATTCATAATCCCCAATTCAATCAGGAACGGGATGCGCTCCCCTTCTTCCAGCACGTATTGCTTTCTGCGATTATGAGACAGGTCGGCTTTACTTTTACTCGGTGATTTGGTCAAAATGGATACTTTATATTTTTTGCTGATCAACACCTGATAGTCCGCATTTTTGGCACATAAAAGCCCTTGCCGGAACGTATCCTCAAACAGCGCCGTCATGCGCTCATAGGCTTCGTCAGGGGTCAGATTCTCATGAATAACTTTGTTGCTGTAATGAAAAGCAAACTGGTAATGCAGCTTGTTTTTCAATTCCACAGGCTTGATGTGCACTTTAGTAAAAGAAGTCTCCTCCCGTTTGCGCAGCTGGCTTAGCGTCGCCGTTATCAGAGAGCCTCCTGTGGTCAATTTGTATATAAGCTCACGCAGTGAATCCAAAAGGTACATCTCACTTTCTTCCATGTAATTGGGTAATCTCAGCCAAACCCTCGGTGACTTCCTGGCGTGAAATTCCACCCCGCTCCAGTTCCGAATCGGTCTTGTCCAGCAGTTGACGGTAAAATGACTCTGCTTCCGATCGCAGCTCCGGCTGCTCCCATGCCAGCCCGAACCAAACATCGGCGGCTTTGTCCAGCCCGCCCTCCCGCTCATAATAAGCAGCCAGCAGCTTGCCAGTTTCAGAGGGCAGCTCGTATTCCTGCAACAAATTAACGATACACGCAATCCGTTCAGGCAGATCCTGCAGTTCACGAGCCGCACCTTGTGAATCGCTGTATAAATATAGATGGAGGGACTTCATCAAAATCCGGATTCCCTCATCCGTTCTGCCGGTTTCCCTGTAAATTACAGCTTCCTCTTCCAAAATACGAGCGACCTGCTGAAGCTTGTCTGCTTCAATTCCAGGACCCAGGCGGAAGAGTTCAATAATTTGTTCCGGCGGCAATCGTCTAAGCAAATCTGAACGCAGACGAAACTGCTTATTGAGCAGATCATCTAGTTGATTCAGCGCTTCGACGTGTTTATTTTCACGTCTTAGTCCGAGTACGGTTGCTACGGCGGTTGTCAATTCTTCCATCATGCTGAGCAAGTAATCTTTTCTTAGCAAGCCGTTCCCTTCCTTTCATCCCGATGTCTAGACAAGCAGAACCCTGTTCCTTCTGATTGTATGACATCCTTGTCCAAAAGCCAAATACCACCCATACGGCAATCGCAAAAATAATGGTTGATCCTCTGTCGGCATTATGTTATTTTTGTTTCATATGAAACAAAAATAAATCGATATAATAAGCTACTAACCCACACTTATATCTTAATATTTATTTTCCATTGAAACAAAATATTCGATTATCATCTACCAGGAAAGGATGATTAAGCATGGCTAATCGATTTAGCTCAATATTACCGGAATATCAAGAATTTATACAGCGGCAGCACGTTTTCTTTGTAGGATCAGCACCGCTATCCCAGGAGGGACACGTCAATCTTTCCCCCAAGGGTTATGATTCCTTTCGCATTCTGTCGGATCAGAAGGTAGCCTATCTCGACTTGGCGGGAAGCACCAACGAGACAAGCGCCCACATTGTAGAGAATGGACGGGTAACCCTCATGTTCTGTGCATTTGAGGGCGCGCCTAGTGTATTAAAGCTCTACGGAACTGGCAAAGTCGTGCTGCCTGATACCCATCAATGGGATGAGCTGTACCCGCTTTTCAATCCGCTCCCCGGAGCTAGACAAATCATTGTTGTGGACGTTCACATGGTGCAGAATTCATGTGGTTTTGCGGTTCCCTTTATGACATACACGAGCGAACGTAAAAAGCTGAAGGAAGTCGCGATTCAGATGGGGGAAGAAGCGCTTAAAAAGTATGCTTATGAGAAAAATTTGGAGAGTATTGACGGGTTGCCGACAGCGTTTGCCTTGAACAAAAGCAAAATGGATTAGATGTTTTACACGCTATCCAGCGGGACACAACAAACCTGAAAGAAATAAAATATACCGGATGAGTAGAGTGTCACACCGAAAACAACGGGCTGCACAAAAAAAACGGATACCCTCTGATTATGGTGTCAGAGAGTTCCGGTTATTGCATTTTTCTTCAAGCTTGCTTCTTCAAATTTTGTTCCAAAAATGACGAAATGGCACCCGCTAATAATTTCGGTGCTTCGAACAGGCTCATGTGCCCAGCCTTCGGTATAGTAACCTGAGTTACCCCCGTACGATCCGATGTAAACATCCGGGCTGGAGGGACGGCCTGATCCTGCTCACCCGCTACTAAAAGGACGGGCAAAGCGGAAGCCGACAGTACTCATGTGAACCCTTCCCTCTCGATGTATATATTATTAAGCAGACCATCAATATCTGAAACGATACCCCCTTGGGGAATCCTGCTTATCCGAGCTTAGGCCAAATTGAGAAGCCGCTGTGTTAGCAATATGCGCAGCCATCGTCATGACGAGGTGAAGCGACGTCATTTGCAAGGTCCAATAGGGCTTGGGACTGCGCTCGTTCACAATCGCTGCGACGCTATAATGTCCGACAGATGGAAGAGCCAGTCCAACGGATCGGGCCGGAGTCAGCGGCTCACGGGCAACAAGATACATCCCTGTCGAGCCCTGCTGTCCAAGACAAGCGTCTATGGCGATGACATGATGGTCCTGAGGAATGCGCTGCAGATACGGAACCAGATGTTCCGCGTCACACGGCTCTGTCATTGTGCCAATCACGTGTGGAAATCCCTGCTCCTTGAGCATGGTGCCAACCAGCGGTCCCAGCGAGTCACCCGACGATCGATCCGTACCGATACAAACAAAGGTTAATTGATCTATAGCATGCTGATCATGAATTTCCCGAAAGAACCGGGCGAGCCCTTCACGGTCTGTTTTCTCTACATGATCTGTTAAGGGGGAGCGACCGGGTGCGGAAGCTCGATTATGCAAAGACACCGTTGTCCATCCTCCTTGGTTCAGTTGTTTATCGGTATTCCGGCTTTCAGTACATTCTACAACAAAAACATGATACAATACAGGCAACTTCCCCTGTTATGAAAGGATGGAACATAAACAATGGATTTGTCTGTACCGTCTCATGCCAACATTGAGCATATGATCGAAGGTATTAAAACCAAGCTGCGTATGGCGAGTGGAGCGGCGATGCAAGCCTCCGCTTTTTCGCTGGAGCAATATGAGGACATCCATGATGTCTACGAAATGGTGATAAACAAGCCTAACCTGAGTATTTCAGAGGTTGAAGCCGTTGTCTCTGAGCTGGGCAGATTGCGTAAGCCCTCCTGATCAGGCCTGTACGGCAGGCTGCTTGATTGACTAACGACCTGCCCTTTCGGAGTAACACAGATCACGATCATGCGCGGTCCTCGTAAATAAAGCTCGTATTTCTGTTCGCATTAACAGTTGCGCAGCGGAAATACGAGCTTTATTTTTTGGGTCAAGCAGCCTGCACCTCCATGGTTCACTTTCCTACGACACTGCGGGTGGCTATCTTGCAGGAATCATATGTCTGATATTTAACGTTCCTGTCGTCTACTGGCAAGCGTGCCAGCAGTTTTCCCCTCCTTCATCCACTCCACGGCTATAAACGAACCCGGGATTGATTTTTGTTTCATTCAAGGTCAAGGGCGTTTATATACGAAGTAAGCAAAACAAAGCAGTACTCGAAGCTAGAGCTGCCTAATATATATATTTTTTCTCATTAAGGGGAGTGATACGACATGAGCAACATGGATCAACAAAATACGGCAGGTCATACTTCAAGCTTTGCAAAGAGGCTATTCATCGGAGGTTTAATCGGTGCTGCGGTAGCCCAGGCAGCGAAGGATACGGAAAAACAATTAAATGCCACATCCTGATAGCCCAGCGTTCTGTGCACAACAGGAATAGATGCCAAACATCGAACAGCCAGCATGCAAGAAGCTGGTGTTTTTGCAAGCCATACATTCCGCTGTTTTCTCATAAGATCGAGGAATTGGACATCATCTGCTTTAGCTTTTCAGTTGCTCGCTTCTGGATGCGGGAAACGCTCATTTGCGATACGCCCAAGGTTTGCGCAATCGCACGTTGAGATTGACCGTCCTGAAATGCGAGAAGGAGCACTTTCTGTTCCTGCTCTTTCAGTTGGCTTATAGCCTGCTGCAAATCCATCCGTTTTTCAACTGTGTCATAATCATCGGCATCCGAGCTAATCAGCTCACCTAATGTAGCTGCGCTCTCTTCCTGGGATAAAGAGTCTAGTGAAACATAATGACAGCACTCGCGGCCCGCAAGCACCTCAATCGTTTCTTCCATGGTCAAATCCAAATATTCCGCAATCTCGTTCACGTTCGGTGAACGCTCCATTATGACGGTCAGTTCGTCGATGGCATGCTGAACGAGCGCTCCCTTTTCCTTAATGCGGCGGGGAACCTGAATATACCATGATTTGTCACGCAAATAATTTTTCATATGTCCAAGCATGCTTTTCATCGCATACGGTTCAAAGGGGATACCCAAACGGCTCATACTTGCGGATCATGTTACTTCCACGACTCCCCCTCATGACTGTATGCATACAGGACCGAGTTATTACAGGCTTCCGATACTACACTTTCATGTCTTCAATATCCTCATAAGAAAATCCCATTTTTGCGGCAATACCGTATAAATTTAATCTTACAATATCAACAAAATCAGCAGTTGCGGGCAAAGAAAGGGAATGAGTAACGCAACCACCTTTAATAAAGTCTTCAACATAAACCTCACCCTTTCAATGAAATTTCCTTTAGTTTACGGTTCAGCCACCGGGCTACTGGCGCAATTTCTGCCACAAGTTGGCGGCGATGTCCATATAATCCAACCACTTTTTAGCTGATTTCGCCGCAGGCTCCTCGCAGGTCGCATTGTAGCCCTGAACCGTTCGCTTTGTTGCGGTTAAAGGCGCGTTCGGTGCCACTGATCTGACCGCATTGTCGGTTCTGGACGCCTGATCCCCAGCATCATGCGATTTTTGCAGGCGGGTCATTAACGCAGTAGAAGCCTGCTTGGCCGCCAGTGTTACTTCACTGAGCACTTCACCCAGGTTTTTAACGGATTCCATTATAGGCCCCACTTGCTTTAGTTTATGGTCAACGTCTGCTGTGATGTCACTCGCATGCCGAACCGTTTGCTTGACTTCATAACTCAGTTCATCAACTGTTTTTTGTACATCCTGCAAGGTTTGCGTCACCTTATCCAAAGAACCTTGTGCTGCTTTGAGTGTTTTAATAAGAAAAATGACGAGAACAGCAAATGCGATAGCAATAATAAAAATGCTGACCTGTGTTAACATGACGTAACCTCTCTTTCATCCTTCACGATGATGTTCATGATTACTGCATAGTTACCCTTAACGTCCTGACACGAAACAGCGTCCAAACCTGTCTTTTCCCGCTTCAGACGCTATGTTCTACGGAATAGAAAGCACGCCTCATTATATACAAAAAAAGGAGGATACAGAACATGCTGAAATGGTATTATGGGAGAGAAACAGGCTTCATCGAGCTAAAATGAAAAAAGGATGCTCCCACCCTTATCACAGGGGCGTGGAACATCCTTTTATTGATGGAGCTTTTATACCATTAGCTTTGTTTTATTGGACCACGCTGCCTCCAAACAGGAAACGGTCCTGCCAGGCTTTGCCGAAATCCGTCACTTTCACACCACCAGCCGCTACAGAAAACGTATGAAGAAGCTTATTGCCTCCCAAATATACAGCAACGTGTGTGATCGTTTGAGAGGAATTATCCAGGGACGTGTACGTCTCGGAAGATGCATTATAATTCGTAAAGAAGAGCAGATCGCCACGCTTGAGCGTAGTCATGTCAGTATTCGGCTGACTGTGCTGTTTGATCCACTCACCCTGTGAACGAGAATCTGCCGGAAGCTGGATACCTGCAGCCTCACGGAAAATTTGCCGGGTAAATGCCGAGCAATCAAAAGTAGTCGTACTATTACGGTCAGAACCATATTCATATGGGGTTCCAAGATAAGTCATGCCTGTGTTAATAACCTGTTCTATTGCAGCCGCTGCGTCGCCGGAAGGCAAGCCAATTACTGACGAAGTTGACGTTGCAGCAGGTACAACAGTAGTTTTAGGAGCAGGTGCCTCTGAATCATTCACAGGCTGCTGTACGACAACACCCTCGCCAATGCGAATATATTGCGGAGACGAGCTGACATAGCCTACCACACCATCAGCAGTGGTAACCTTGAACCAATAAGCGCTGTTGGGATCGGTAATTGTGACGACATCCCCTGTATTCAAATAGCCCAAAATCTCGGAAGAAGTGGATGCCCCCGCCCGCAAACGAACAGACGTTTGAATCGTAGCTTTCGTTTGACCGGCCGAACTATTCACTGAGACCGGGGTTCCTTTAGTCAAAGCACTGCTTTTATTAGATTCCGCGGCTTCCGGTTTACGGCTGTCAGTCGGGATGACAGTAGCAGCAGCGCTGGTGGCAGCGCTAACTTTTATGTACTTGTCTGAGCTGCTCGTATATCCGGTTACTCCATTAGAAGTCTTGATCTTATACCAATAGCTGTTTGTTTTCTCTAATACCGTTACAGCCTCTCCCTGCTTCATAAAACTGACTACATCCCCCGTCGTCGAAGGATTGGCTCTGAGCTTTACAGCCGATTGAATAACCGCCTTCTGTCCTGTGGATGCTGTCGATGCCGCTGCATCAACCTGACCCGGGGCCACATGAATTGCTGCTAATAGCGCGGCTGACGTCATGAGCATTCCCATCACGCGTATTCTCAATGTTGCACCTCCTGGCTGTTTTTATGAATTTGAAGAGCATGTCAATTCCGACCCATACAGCCGGACATGCCTTCATTATAGTAAAATCAGCAGGAAGGGAGATATAATCCAAATGTCACAAAAGAGAAGGTATAAACCATATCGACTTAGGTCTAAAGTCTCTTTTAACACTAACTATTAAATACTTTAGCTATAATTTGGGTTCAACATGGACATGGACGTGCATCGTATTATGAACCTCTTGCAGGCGTTCCTCAATCCGGTCACTGATCCGATGTCCTTCAATCAAGCTAAGCTGCGGATTCACCTCAATCACCACATCCACCAGTGCATGATTACCGTGTACCCGCGCCTTTACGTCTCGAATCCCCTCGACTCCAGATATGCAGGCAATTGTACTCCGCAAGTCAGACAGCTCCTGCTCATCAAATCCATCCGTCAAGCTATGTGTAGAATCTTTAAAGATATCCCATGCGGTCTTGCAGATCATAACCCCTACCGCGATCGCCGCCACGGTATCCAGCCACGGCAGTCCGAATTGTGCGCCGATAATACCAACCGCTGCTCCGACACTAACAAGCGCATCTGACAGATTATCCTTAGCGGCCGCCAGTAAAGCCTTATTATTAATTTGCCGGGCCAGTCTGTTATTGTACAGGTACACTCCCAGCATAATAACTGCACAAATCACAGCCACCCCGGCGGAGGTGATATCCGGTGTCTGTTTTCCGCCCTTAAAGATGCTTCCGATACCATCAATAAGTACCTGAAGACCGACGACAGCCATAATAAAGGATGCCAGCAGCGCTGCAATCGTTTCTGCACGGAAATGTCCGTAGGCATGATCAGAGTCCGGCGGTTTTTGGGATATTCTCAGGCCAATCAGCACGGCAACCGATACCACAATATCGGTGACATTGTTAAAGCCATCGGCCATCAACGCGCTGGAGACAAAGATATAGCCACTAATCAGCTTGAATCCAGACAGCAAAAGGTAAGCGCCAATGCTCACCCACGCCCCTCGTTCACCTTTTCGTATTTCCTCATAAACATTTACCACAACGGGGGACACTCCTTCAAAATAGAATTCCTAGCAGAGCGATCCTTCCAGCGCACCTGCCTCTCGCTTCTTGGAAAACAAGCGGTCTAGCTGCTCTGAACAAGAACAATCCGCCTTGGGGGAACTGTTATTTTCAGGATAGCAGACGACCTTTGTGTGGGTCTACAGAAACAGTCTTTCCTCCCCGCATCGCTGTAGGAACAACGAAAAAGTATTGCCGAACCCCATTCCTGTAGAGGCTGCAAAACATTTTTTCACTCGTGCAAAAAGGGGCTTTTCCCCTCCCGCTTTTTCCTGTTCATGTGCTATTATTGTTGTCCTTGTCCCTTCTTTTAAAAACGTATAAAATGAGAGCACAGCCGCATTGTTCTTCAATCAGCAGGATTGACATGAATTCGGCGGCAACAGGAGGAATTATTATGAGCGATGCTAATGAACCACGTAAAATTAATCTTGCAGATGCCATTCGCGAAAAGCTGGCGCAAAAAAAACAGCAGTCCGGTGCTTCTCAGCAGGGCGGCTTTCAAAGCAATTCCGCCAAAGCACTGAAAAGCCAAAATACGAAGAAGCCGAACAACCAACGTCGTCGTACAGGCGGCTCATAAGCTACCCACCCCATCCATCGGCTATTAAAGCACCGGGGGCCTGACGTGGCCAATCTGGTCTCATTAACGGGATCAAGTAAGCCATTGGGAATGTACAGACGAAAAAAAGAGGAGCCTCCCCAGCCATATTCATGGCCTCAAGGAGCTCCTCTTTTGTCTATCTATGATTGAACCAACTAGGCTAGCATATTAACCGATTTCTACCGGATACATACGCTCACGCAGCTTCGCAATTTCTTCATTTTCCAGGTATTCGTCATAGCTCATCGTACGGTCGATTACACCATTCGGAGTAATTTCGACGATGCGGTTCGCAATGGTTTGAATGAACTGATGGTCATGGGAAGTGAACAGAACAGTCCCGTCAAAGTCGATCAGACCGTTATTCAGCGCTGTGATCGATTCCAGATCCAAGTGGTTGGTTGGCTCTTCCAGCAGCAGCACATTGGCACCGTTCAGCATCATTTTGGCCAGCATACAGCGAACCTTTTCGCCCCCGGACAGCACACTTGCTTTCTTAAGCGCTTCTTCGCCTGAGAAAAGCATACGTCCCAGGAAGCCGCGCAGGAAGGTTTCATCCTGATCCTTCGAATATTGACGCAGCCACTCTACCAGATTCAAATCCACGTTATCAAAATAGGTGGAGTTATCTTTCGGGAAATAAGCCTGGCTGGTTGTAATCCCCCAGGAAAACTCTCCGTTGTCTGCTTCGATCTCACCCATCAAAATTTGGAAGAGCGTCGTTTTAGGCAGACCGTTCGGACCCACAAACGCGATTTTATCGCCTTTGTTCACCACAAGGTTGAACTGATTCAGCACCTGCTCGCCTTCAACAGATTTACTGATGCTGTCTATGGTCAGCAGTTGTTTGCCCGCTTCACGTTCAGGCTTGAAGTTAATGAACGGATATTTACGGTTCGATGGACGGATATCATCGAGCGTAATTTTATCCAGCTGCTTTTTACGCGAGGTTGCCTGCTTGGACTTGGAAGCATTCGCGGAAAAGCGCTGAATAAAGGCTTGCAGTTCCTTGATCTTCTCTTCCTTCTTCTTATTGGCATCACGAGCCAGCGTAAGCGCAAGCTGGCTGGACTCATACCAGAAGTCGTAGTTACCGACGTACATCTGAATTTTGCCAAAATCAATATCCGCAATATGCGTACATACCTTGTTCAGGAAGTGACGATCATGGGATACGACAATGACGGTGCCTTCATAGTCCATGAGGAAGTTTTCCAGCCATTGGATGGATTCGAGATCCAAATGGTTCGTAGGCTCGTCGAGCAGCAAATTGTTCGGACGGCCAAACAACGCCTGTGCCAAGAGAACGCGTACCTTTTCGTTACCGCTCATCTCAGACATTTTTTTGTCATGCAGGTCACGCGGAATTCCGAGACCGATCAACAATGCAGCCGCATCCGGCTCGGCATCCCAGCCATTCAGCTCTGCAAATTCGCCTTCCAGCTCACCAGCCCGCAAGCCGTCCGCTTCGGAAAACTCTGCTTTAGCATACAGCGCATCCTTTTCCTTCATGATCTCATACAGGCGCGTATGGCCCATAATAACAGTTTCCAGAACAGGAAATTCATCGTATTCATAATGGTTCTGCTTGAGCACTGCCATCCGTTCGCCCGGTGTCATGTGGACCTCGCCTGAATTGGCTTCGATTTCACCGGAAAGAATCTTCAAAAAAGTGGATTTGCCCGCGCCGTTCGCCCCAATCAGGCCGTAGCAGTTCCCGGGAGTAAATTTAATATTTACATCTTCAAAAAGTGGGCGTTTACCATAACGAAGCGTTACGCCGCTTGTACTGATCATATAAGCATACCATCCTTATCATTAGTAAAGTGCTAAACACAAAATTACCGACGGCAATAGTATAACATACAAAAGATCGGAATCGAACCGTAGTATCAGTAGAATAGTCCTGAACCTTTCCCAATATCTTATAACCAAAATAAAAAAATGCTTCTGTCTCCACGCTTGTCACCTGACAAACACATGGACCAGAACCATTCTCTTGTTTTCAAATGCGATGAGAAGCCACCAGGACAAACGCGTTCTTCGGTTTCAGCATTCATATTTCGTGTGCTTGTAACTGTCAGGAAACACCACATGTTGACTGAAAACACGCAGGATGATGAGGAAGCAACGATCAGCACACGCTGGAAGGGGAATGAAAACTTCGAAGCCTGGGCCAAAAGCGAAGCGTTCCGCGAATCGCATAGCAAGACGGAAGCCGTATAAGCCTGAGGCACAGCCTGACATGCCAAAAGCGACTCTACAGACACGTTATTTGTCCACAGGGTCGCTTCTTGCATGAATAGTGTGGGCTATGGCCCCTCAGATGGTCACTGGGGAACGACGCTTCATTCTCAGCGTCTCTCCATGTCCCAATACATGGATGCGTTCCTTCGCGATTCCCAGACGCTCACGCTCCGCCTCAAGACGATCCAGCGCCTCTTTCGGTGTATCATCCGCCAGCTTAAAGGCTCCGTAGTGCATCGGGATCATCTGGTCCGCGCCGCAATCCACAAATCCTCGCAATGCCTCCTCCGGAGTCACATGCTGTGAGGTCATAAACCATTCCGGCTCATATGCCCCAATCGGCATAAAGGTCAGGTCAATGGCGAAGCGCTCGCCAATCTCCTTAAAACCACGGAAATACCCGGTGTCTCCTACAAAATACAATGTCGGTGCATCCGCTGGGCCTGAATCTGTATGAGAATCGACGTGCGCAGCAGAAGATGTGGCAGAGCCGGTTACCTGCTGTTCACTTTGCAGTACATATCCACCCCAATGTGAGGTGTTGGTATCGAATGGCGTACGCCGTGTCCAGTGCTGTGCCGGAACAAATGTAATCCGCACTCCGCCTATCGTAAAATGCTCCCACCATTGCAGCTCAAGACAGTTGCGAAAGCCTTTGCGGACCATTTTCGACTTTAAGCCCGAGGGTACGAGCACAAGCGTGTCTGCACGATATAGTTTGCGCAACGATTGTATATGCAAGTGATCATAATGGGAATGAGACAGCAGAATAATGTCCAGCGGCGGTACATCCTGAATGCGAATGCCGGGCGGAGCCAGCCTTTTGTCAAACGCCATACGTCCGGCCCATACCGGATCAGTGATGATATTCAATCCAAGATACTGAATAAAAAAGGTGGAATGGCCCACCCAGGTAGCTGTCGTGATGTCTCGATTGCGGTGCAAAAATTCCAGCTCCGGGGGATGGTTTGGAACAACAAACGTATAATCCTTTGTTTTGCTGCGCCGCTCCTGTCGCCATTGCCTGAAATCCTTGAGTGTTTTATCGGTATTGACATGATCCATATTGTTAAAACGAACTTTAGACATGATGTAACTCCCTCCCTGAAGGACCGTCGTTCTCCCACATATCCAAACGGTTTCACTCCTCTATATATTGTCATACAAATATGAGAGCCAGATGATACAATCCGATGGTTTATGTAAAGTATAAAACAATCCCCACAGTAACGGAAATTCCAGCCAATGCAAAAAGGACCCTCCTCACATTCAGGAAGGCCCCTCACCGCAGCTGCTAGTCCTGTGGATTTTTAAAGCGTGCCGAATAGATAAACAGAAACACAATCGCCGCTACAATAATGATAGGCGATTCGTACATAATCGTAAAATGCTCAAAAGCAGCCACGCTAGCTCACCCTTTCTTCCCTGCCTGTCCTCGCACATATTTTGCATCGAACAGAAACAGTCTCAATATCAGAATCAGCGAAGGAACCAATACCAGCAGCCCTGCAATAAACGCTGTAATCAATGCATACGCCATCGCAGCGTTGGTGAAGCCCCCATGCACATTAATGTAGGGATACAAAACATACGGAAGATGCGAGCGACCATAGCCATACCAGGCAAATGCAAATTGCAGCATCACCAGGATGAATGAGGTTCCCAAATGGCGCCGCTGCCATACCAGATAAACAGCTCCCATAAAGCATATGAAGGATGCGACAAACATCCAGGCTATACTCAGCATATTGGCAAAATGCTCCGGATTTTGTCTATTAATCTGAAAAAAAGCGAGCAAACTCGCTACAATCGTAGGACCGCTCCAGAGCAGTGCGTATCCTCGCACGATTTCGAAAGCGATCTGGTCTCCCGCCCTTTTGGCATAATAGGACAAAAACATCGCCGATATATACAGCACGCTGACCAGCGCCAGAATAATAACCGCCCACGTATAGGGATTGATCAATAACTGGCCCCAGCGCAGATAAACACCTGTGCTGTTTTCTTCAATAATGCCGCCTTCCGAAATGGCGAGAACTGTGGACAGTGCCGCTGGAATCAGCAGCCCTGTAGCACCGTACAACGCCATGTAGGCGATATTATTTTTACCGGAATGCCCGTACGTATTGTACGCATAATACACTCCCCGGATCGCGAGCAGCACAATCGCAATGCTGCCGGGAACGAGTAACGCCGTCCCATAGTAATAAGCCGCATCCGGGAAGAACCCGTTCAATCCCACCACGAAAAAGATGAGAAATACATTCGTTACCTCCCACACCGGAGACAGATACCGTTGAATGATATTGTGGATTTTGTTCTGGTGGCCTGTCAGCACACTGTAAAAGCTGAAAAAACCCGCACCAAAATCAATAGATGCCACAATCAAATATCCGAACAGGAAGGTCCACAAAATGGCGATACCGACAATTTCATAGCTCACTTGCTTTCAGCCCCTTCCAGGCCCAATTGCTTCATCTCTTCTACCGCATCCTTATTACGGAACAGCTTGCTGAGTACCTTAATGGCCGAGAAGCACAGCACCAGATACAAAATCACAAACAACACCAGCATCCACCCGACACTGGTAGAGGTAGTTGCCGCCTCGGACACCTTCATGTATCCGCGTAAGATCCACGGCTGCCTGCCGACCTCCGCGAACATCCAGCCCAGTTCAATGGCGACCATAGCCATCGGACCGACCAAAATGAGCGCTAACAGCAGCCATCTGGGGTAGGGCTTGCGACCTGGCAAACGCTTTCGGATCAGATACAGGAGCGGAATGACCAGAATCAGCACCCCGGTGGTGATTTTGAGATCAAACATATAATGAATAGACAGCGGCGGGCGCTCATCTGCGGGATAATCATTTAATCCTTTAACCTCCGTACTAGGCAGATTCCCGGCCAGTACACTCAGCGCGTAAGGTACTTTCAGGGCATATTTGATATCACCGTTTTCATCCATATAGCCGCCATATACGAAGGGCGCGTGTGTCATCGTATCAAAATGCCACTCGGCAGCAGCCAGCTTTTCCGGCTGGTATTTCGCTAAAAACTTACCGGAAGCGTCTCCGATCATGACTGTACTGATGGCAAACACAATCGTACAGGTAGCCGTCAGCTTCAGCGCTTTTTTGAAATACGCGTGATTACGCCCCCGCAGCATACTGTAAGCAGCCAATCCCATCAGCAACCCGGCGCTCAATGTATACGAGGAAGCCAGTACATGTGAAACTTTGGTCGGCGTGGCCGGATTCAGCATGGCTTCAATGGGATGAATATCTGTCATGACTCCATTTCTGAGTGTAAAGCCTTGCGGCTGGTTCATGAACGAGTTCACAGTCGTGATAAAAACCGCTGATGCAGATGAGGCAATCGCTACCGGGATAAGCAGCATCAGGTGAAAATATTTGCTTTTAAACCGGTCCCAGGTATACAGGTAGGTCCCCAGGAATATCGCCTCGATAAAGAAGGCAAACGTCTCCAAAAACAAGGGCAACGCAATCGCTTGTCCAGCCACCCGCATAAAGGTAGGCCAGAGCAGGCTGAGCTGCAGACCAATCGAAGTGCCTGTAACGACACCTACGGCAACGCTGATGACAAACCCCCGCGCCCACCGTCGGGCCAACAAAGTATAATGCGGATCACCGGTTCGCAGCCCGCGCCATTCTGCAAGTGCAATCATTAAAGGTATGCCGACGCCGATGGATGCAAATACAATATGTACAAACAGGGTAATTCCGGTCAACATCCGGCTTAACAATACAGGGTCCAGTGAAGACAAATAGATCTCACTCCTTCATTTTACATTTCAGGATTTTTACAAAATCCTCATTTAAAAAAGGGAAAACATCATGAATCGCGCTCTTGATTACCGGCTAAGGGGTCAAGCGAGCTATGCTTTTAATTACGGCATATAGCATAATAGCCGCAATCACAATACATACAATGATGAGCGTTCTTTCCTGCTTGCGGAACATCCGAACGCCTCCTTCACTTATCTTTTGTTGCATTTTGGTAACCTACTCTCAGTTTGGTTCACTCAGCCGATTTTTAACCCTGCTTTAGTGCTGATTGCAGCCGTATTTCTTTTTAGCTATTGAATTATGGCTGCTAATCCGTTATATTCAAAATAGTTAGATAACCTAATTATATGAAAAGAGTGAGTATATGCCGCCAAAACCGTATAAGCGAGACACCGTTCAGCATCCTCTTCCCCGTTTGGGCCCTGAACCTTACCTGGAGTTGTTGGATCAAACTGCCCTGCCGGAAACAGACCGGCATCTTGCCCGCCTTGGCTTATTTTTGCTGTGGACAGGTGATAATGTGCTCGACGCAGTTGATCTGAATTTGTCCGCATATGGACTGACTGAGAGCAAGCTGGATTTGTTATTGCTGTTAACCCTACACCAGTCCCAAAACCAGATAAGCCCCTCCATGATTGCCGACCGTCTTGGCATTCGGCGCGCATCCGTGACGTCGCTTCTGGACTGGACAGAGCAAAGGGGATGGATTATCAGGGAGCATTCTCCTACGGACCGACGCAAAATTCATGTACGTATTACAGAAGAAGGTTCCCTTGTTGTACAGCAGGTCCTCCCTGTATTTTGGTCTTCCTGCGCTTCCCTGACGAGCATTTTGGAGCCCGAGGAGCAAGCTGTTTTTTCACGGATCATAGAGAAGCTTCACCATCATTTGGAGAACAAATTGGGAGTGGGTCGATAATTTTTTTTGAAGATATAATTAGGTTAACTAATAATTTTAATTGTTTGGATTTACAGATAGCTATTTTATTATGAAGGAGTGTTATAGTGAATAAATTGCAAACAAAATCTGCCGTTCTACCGAAAGAAAACGCAGCTCTGCCTTATATGTGGATGATCGTTATTCTAAGCTGGTCGGCCGTGGTCGTTATGTCCAGCCTGTATGTAACGGTGCCGCTGCTCCCTCTTTTTGCCGATGTATTCGGAAAAACGCCTGCCGAAGCAGCCCTGCCAGGCAGTATTTTTTCCCTGGGGTTTGCGGCGGGTTGCCTTGTCTACGGGAGGTTGTCCGACCGGTTAGGAAGAAAGCAGGTCATTGCTGCCGGACTACTCGCACTAATGGTCATATCCCTATGTCTTGGCTCAGCCAGCCAGTATTCTGTACTCGTAACACTGCGCCTGTTTCAGGGATTAGCAGCAGCCACCTTTTCGCCAGTCGCTCTGGCTTACGCCGTAGATATGTTCCCGGCCGAAAAACGGGTTACAGCTATCGGCTTTATCAGTACCGGGTTTCTGGTAGCAGGTATTTCCGGGCAGGTATTTAGTATGGTGGTCAGTGAGCATCTGGGCTGGCATAGGGTATTTCTGATGCTCGGCGTACTCTACGCCCTAACCTTCCTGATCGTCTTGTTTTTTCTGCCAAAAGCCCCCGCGGCTCAAGGACGTGTGCACATCTTTGCCGCCTTCAGCCAGTTAGGTACTGTTCTGCGCTCCTACCCTTTATGGTTAAGCTACGCGGTCGCTTTTGTTCTCTTGATGTCCTTTGTAAGCATGTACACCGTCCTGGGCAGCTATCTGGGCGGGCCTGAATTTGGTCTGAACAGCACACAGATGCTTTATGTAAGATCCGCCGGCATTATCGGAATGCTCGTGTCGCCATTTGCCGGCAAGCTGGCCCAAAAGCTTGGTGTGCAGCTTATATTGCGTGCAGCCCTTGCTCTCTCGATTCTCAGTCTGGCGCTGATGGGGATGGTGCACTCTCTTGTGGCTATCATCGTGCTGAGCGTATGCTTTGTAAGCGGCATTGCCCTGAGCGTGCCTTCGCTTATTGCAATTGTTGGTCAGCTCGGAGGTTCGGCTAGGGCTATAGCCGTCTCACTGTATACCTTTATACTGTTCGCGGGTACCAGCCTGGCCCCCATGCTTTCAATCCGTCTGATGGGGAAGGGCGGAAATCAGACAGCTACGTTTTTGCTGCTGGCAGCTGTTCTGTCAGTGGGCTTTATCGCTGCCCTATTTATTCGCCGTAAGCAGAATCATGCCCTAAAACGAAGTGTATAAAACCACGCGATTAATGTGATATATGTCATTGCGTTTTCCTTGGAATTACAAACTATCTCTTGGGAGACATTCGTAGAATGAGGTACAATACAGATATGCTATATATCGAGAACTTTTGAACAGGAGGCTGTACCGAGCTATGAAGATAACATCTATCGAGCCGACTCCCAGTCCGAACACCATGATGCTGCATCTGGATGAGCGGCTGGAAGCAGGCATCCGCAGAACATATACACGTGACAATGAACGCTCCGCTCCCCCGTTTATCCGGCGTATGCTGGCGATTGAAGGGGTCAAAAGCGTGTTTCACACGACAGACTTTGTAGCCCTGGACCGCAAAGGAAATGCGGATTGGTCTGCCATTTTGGGTCAAGTCCGGGACCAGTTAGGCGAGGAAGGCGCGGACGCCAATTGGGATTTGCCGGAGGAAACCTCCGGGGAAGCGTTTGGCGAAGCACAGGTTTTTGTGCAATTTTTCCGCGGCATTCCGATGCAGATTCGGGTTAAGGACGGGCAGAAGGAGGAACGGATTTCTTTGTCCGACCGTTTTGTGCAGGCCGTTACCCGCGTAGCGAGTGCAACGCTGATCAAGGAGCGCAAGCTGAGTGATTACGGCGTTCGTTACGGTGAACTGCCGGATATTGCGCGCGAAGTCGAGCAGGAGCTGGAGGCAGCCTTCCCGCAAGACCGGCTGGAGCAAATCATCCAGCAAGCGATTGCCCACGGCAAAGACAACAGCGAATTCGTGGAAGAACGCCGCGAATGGAGCGAGGCCGAGCTGGAGCAGGCCCTTCGACACGAGGATTGGCGCACGCGTTACGCTGCGCTGGATCGGCTGGAGCCGACCCCCGAGCACCTGCCACTCATCCGGCAAGCGCTGCATGATGACAAAATGCAGCTGCGGCGACTGGGTGTCGTCTATCTGGGCGATATTCGCTCACCGGAGGCGATGGAGCTGCTGGCCGAGGCGCTGCGCGATCCTTCAGCCACGGTGCGCCGGACCGCTGGCGATACGCTGTCAGACATCGGTGATCCGGCTGCTACCGGTGCGATGATTGGAGCGCTGTCGGACAGCAGCAAGCTGGTGCGCTGGCGCGCGGCCCGTTTCTTATACGAGGTCGGAACCGAGGAGGCGCGTGACGCGCTGGAGAAGGCTGTCGATGACCCCGAATTCGAGGTCAGTCTGCAGGCTAAAATGGCGCTGGAGCGCATCGAATCAGGCGAGCAAGCCGCAGGAACTGTATGGCAGCAGATGGCCAAGCGCAACGCTTGATTTCATGCTTTACAGCGGCAAATTCAAAAAATTGTCGATTGTCAGATGATGTACAGGTACGATATACTGTAGTCTGCTATACAATAAATATCATGTCATACACCTCATCAACCATGTTTTATGATGAGGTAGAGGTCGCGGATGTAATCAGTACACCGGAAGAGACGATAAGAGCCGTCTATGATTCCAGTGGAAAGGTGCACCCGCCGAAGTATACGGAGCTGACTCTTTGCAAATACTCCGGATGCTGGGGCTGCTGACCGAAAGGAGCAGAACTGTCACGCGATGTCCTGACTCAGACACGTGTGTTGAGCTATCTTGTTATAGAAGAAGGTATGGTGCGGAATGCATAGACAAGACCGCAGGCGTATTACCTGCGGTTTTTTGATTTTTTACTCCCCCTCCTTCTGGCTCTTGCCCTGACATGAAATATAATTTCATGAAGGAGTGTATGAACGTGCAACACAAAGCAACACCCGACGCAACCTTGCGCAAAAGTCTCAAGGCCCGGCATATGACGATGATCGGCCTCGGGGGCTCCATCGGAACAGGCCTGTTCCTGGCCAGCGGAGGCGCAGTTTCCGAAGCCGGACCCGGTGGTGCCCTGCTGGCTTATGCCGCAGTCGGCCTCATGGTTTACTTCCTGATGACCAGCCTTGGTGAGTTGGCTACATTTATGCCTGAATCCGGCTCTTTTAATACCTACGCAGGCCGCTTCGTCGATCCGGCCTTCGGCTTCGCCATGGGCTGGAACTTCTGGTACAACTGGGCGGTAACGATTGCCGCCGAGCTGGCAGCAGCAACGGTGCTGATCAAATACTGGTTCCCGGAAAGCCACTCCGCCTGGTGGAGTCTGTTATTTCTGGCCGTGATCTTTACTTTGAACGCGCTGACGGTCAAAGGCTACGGTGAGTCCGAATACTGGTTCGCCATGATTAAAATTGTGACTGTCGTGATCTTTTTGGCCGTAGGTGTGCTGATGATCTTCGGCATTATGGGCGGCCCGGCGATTGGTTTCGCCAACTTCACGGTCGGGGACGCTCCGTTCCATGGCGGCTTTTTTGCTATATTGGGTGTATTCATGGCTGCAGGCTTTTCCTTTCAGGGAACCGAGCTGATCGGGGTAGCCGCTGGAGAAAGCGAAAATCCGCGTGAAAACGTGCCGCGTGCCATTCGTCAAATCTTTTGGCGCATCCTGTTCTTTTATATTCTGGCGATTCTCGTCATTGGATTGATCATTCCATATACGAATCCAAACCTGTTGCGGGGAGAAATCAGTGACATTGGGGTCAGCCCGTTCACGCTTGTGTTTGAAAAAGCAGGACTTGCGATTGCTGCTTCTGTCATGAACGCCGTTATTTTGACTTCCGTATTATCGGCAGGCAACTCGGGGATGTATGCGGCGACACGCGTGCTGTTTGCTCTGGCGCGTGAAGGCAAAGCTCCCCGCTTCCTCGGACACGTCAATTCGCGCGGCATTCCGATGAACGCCTTGCTGATCACGACTGCGGTCGGTATGCTGGCCTTTCTCGCCTCCCTGTACGGAGATGGTGTCGTCTACAACTGGCTGCTGAATGCCTCCGGAATGTGCGGATTTATTACGTGGGTCGGTATTGCGGTCAGTCATTATCGTTTCCGCCGTGCCTTTACTGCGCAGGGTCACAGTCTGAGTGAGCTCCCATATCAGGCACGCTGGTTCCCGTTTGGGCCGCTGTTCGCGTTTGCTCTGTGTATCATCGTGATCATCGGTCAAGGTACGCATGCCTTCAGCGGACAGGAAATTGACTGGAAAACGATGATTGCGACGTACTTGAGTATACCGATGTTCCTGATGCTATGGTTTGGCTACAAATGGATCAAGCGCACGAAAGTCGTTCCATTAAAAGAATGTGATTTGAGCTCAGAGGCATCTTCGAATATAAAATAGTAAAAAAGCCCGTCTCCGCTTATCAGGGGAATGCACGCTGCCACTTGCGGTCCTAAAACCGTTCAGCCGCATGTTCCCTATCGATGCCCGGAGACGGGCTTTTTGCTTTTATTTGGAGGCAGAAGCTCCTGCAGCCGTCATGGATGCAGCGAAAGCACGCCGGCTGAAGATGCCGTATATCACAGCAATCAGTGTCAACAGTGCAGAGAACAAGTACAAATTAACGATGCCCAGATGGTCTGCAATCCAGCCCATTAAGAGCAGCGAAATGCAAAAGGTCAGGCTGGTCAATGTAGCCTGGGCCGACAGCACCTTGGGCAAATCATGCACAGATACGCTCATTTGCATCATCGTACGGCGGGATACGACGGACATTTCCGCAGGCAATCCCATCAACAGAACGATGAGCAGCGTCAGCGGCGGTAATGTGTTCAGAGCATACCAGGCTGTCAGCAGGCAGTAACCAGCCATCCCTGCAAGCATGGCAGGTAACAGTCTGCGCTGCAAATGCTTAATGCAGGCGAGGACAACGAAGCCTCCGCCAATCGCTCCTGCAAAATACGATGCGTTGATGTACCCCCACCATGCCTCGCTTTTGTGCAGAACCTGCTGGGCGAAAGCAAGCGTGAACGCGCCGACCCACACGGAGCCCCCCAGCAGGTCAATCATATCCATGAAAATAAGCACTTTGAGCCTGCGACTGGCTCCGATAAGGACCCAGCCCTCACGCAGTATTTCCTTTTTACGCTTCACAGGCAATACCGGGTTATCCGACTCCGGGCCGTGCAGCATTTCTTCCAGCTGTACCGGAGGCAAATCATGATGCCCTAGCCCCGGCTCAGACACAGCTTCGGACGCCAAGTCCTCCCCGTCTCGTACCCGTGTCCCGGGCTGCAGCAAGTAATGGGCCCTGCCCTCTAACGGATCCCGGATCAAGCTGGTGAAAATCAAGGCTACCAAATACAGTCCGCCAGCCACCAGCAGCGTCTTTCCAGGGCCCAGCATGGCCACGAGCACGCCACTAAGCCCCCATCCCGCCAATTGCACCGTCTGATCGCTGACCGATACAAGGCTGTTCGCCCGCATCAGCCCTTCTCCGGATGCCAGACGAGGAATCAGCGCATTCCGTGCAGGTGTAGTCCATCCGTCCAGAAAGGACATGGCTGCCACCATCATAAACACAATCACCCATTTCGGCTCCGTGCCTGCTGACCACAGGTGGCCCAGCAAAACAGCAAAGAAAGCCAGCTGCCCGAGCTGGGAAACGAATAAAATAAAAGGCAGCTGGAAGCGGGCCAAAATCAGCGGCGCCAAAAAGCCGCTGATCATCTGTGCTCCCATTCGCAGCAGCGGAACGAGAACGGAGGAAAAGATTGAATCCGTCTCATGAAACACAAGAGATACAAGTGCCATAATATAAAGAATGTCGGCCGCATTTGACATGGTCTGCGTGCCAAGTAAGTAGGTAAAGGAACGCTTGTGCATATCAATAAAATACTCCTTTAGTCGTGCAGCTTTCTACTGCAAGATGATTAGGTCCATTTCAACGTTACACGAAGATTCCCGGTACTCCCCAGATTCGTAATCTGATAGGAAATGGACTTCAAACCGAGCTGGTACAATGGCTGTAGATCTTCCTTCAGGCTTCGCTCTGTTCCCTGGTATCCGAAGGTGAGCGTCGTCCCGCCCTTATTGATAGACGTGCTAACCTGCTCCTTGATATCAGCCGATGATTTAACCAGACCCTTGCCATCTTGGAGCGGATATTCCAGGTTATTGTACAGCTTTTGATACACAGCGGTCTTCGGCCCGCCCGCAGTGATCAATGCGGATAAAGTCTGACGATACGATGTGTTCGCCTGAGGGTACGGTTTGACCCATGAGTGGTCCCGGCGCATTTCCGTATCAGTCAGCAGATAATAGGAGGTGCTGACTTCGTTCCCGCGATCCGGTGTCGGGTCATCCCAGGTCGTATCCATGTGATACCAGTGGCCGTCCAGCAAAACAAGATTCCAGGCATGCAGCTGACCTCCTCCTCTTCCTTCTACAATCCGGTTCGTAATCCCTGCACGCTCCAGCATTTTGTAGGCCAGCAGGGAATAGCCCTGGCAGACGGTGCTCCCGGTTTTCAGACCATCATAGGCTGTGTACTTCTCCTGGGTCTCATCATATTTCAGCCGAACTACGATCCAGTCATGGATGGCCTTCACCTTCTCATGATCGGTCATCCCTTTCGCAATGATATCCTTCAGCACGGATTGAACGGTGCTGTCCACATAGGCCGTCTGTTCCTTCGTCTCGCGGTAGCTCAAACGAATCGTAACCTCAGCGGACGTGGTGGTGCCTGTATAGCTGAATGCGTAACTCTTGATCGTATAATTCACATACGGATCGCTCTCCATGGCCTGTTGAATGGCCTTCTCCAGCTGCTGTTTGAGACCGTTCACCCGCCCTTGATATGTAAAGGTCAACGTTTCACTCCGCGTATCCATAGCCTGCAAAAGCTTATTCTGAAGCTGCTGTGACGATACGGGTGAAGCCGGTTTGACCGACGCCGCATATACGTTGTTGCCCCATTCCACAGCCTGCGGCAGCAACACAGCCAGCGCTGCACCCGCAACCAGACATTTTACAAGCCGAACCCCGATTTTTCTATTCATACAGAGCGCTCCTGCCCTTCTCTACATAATTATAAACAGCTCTATCTTACCATAAAAACAGTTGCCCCAAACGCTCTAGTTTTGTCGGTTGTAGACGAGTAAAGGCCCGCCCGGCGGCAGATTGTGACATCGTATGTGCTTATTTAACAGGCCGGACAACGGATATTCATGGTCGTCCACAGCAAATTTTATCATAGCCACAAAGTACTTTTTATGATATGGTACTGGCATCGGAATTAAATGATATTGATTCTCATTCTACATTAGAAAGGCTGAGCACCATGCCAGAACATCTCTCTCTCCTTCGTGTTCCAATGGGCCAGACTGTGCGCTTGCAGTCCCTTGCCTCTCTCCATCCCTCATTGCGCCGACGCTTGACGGATATGGGTATTGACGAAGGTTCTATCATACGGTTAAAAAAAATAAGTTTATTAGGCGGTCCTGTCATCATTGAATGCAACGGTCAATTGGTCGGCCTCCGTCAAAATCAGGTGAAGCAATTGGAGGTCGTCCCAACATGGACATGATCGCTTTGTTCGGCAATCCCAACACGGGAAAAACCTCATTATTCAACAAGCTGACTCGCACGTATGCAGAGGTAGGCAACTGGTCCGGGGTCACAGTGGAAAAGAAAACAGGACTCCTGCGTGACAAGTCTGCTGTTTTGGTAGATTTGCCGGGCGCCTATTCCCTGCTTCCTCTTTCACTGGATGAGGGGGTTGCCACCCGTTATTTGCTGGAAGAACCGCCTGCGGCTCTGATTAACATCGTAGATGCCTCCCAGCTCCAGCGAAATCTGTATCTGACTGTACAGCTGCTAGAGTATGGCCGCCCGCTGGTGCTCGGCCTAAACATGACCGACGTAGCTGATGCCACAGGTCTTCGTATAAACAAACAATTGCTGGCTGAACAATTGAACGTCCCAATTATTCCTATGGTTGCACGCACAGGCAGCGGGAGCAAACAGATGCTTGCCACTCTCCGGGAGGTACGTCGTACATCCAACACTTTTCAATTGGACTACGGCCCTGCCGTTGAAGCCGCGATTGCCGATATTTGTAGCTTGCTAAAGGATGCACCCGTACCGCAGCTCCAGTGGGCCGCACTGCAATGTCTGGAAAACAATCCTGTCGTCCTGGAATGGATGACGAGTGAGGTGCAGCGTGAGAAGGTAACCGCACGTATCCAACGTTGCGAAGAAGAGCTTCTCAGTGAAGGTCGCACAGCCACCCCTGCCCAGCATATCCGTTCTGTACGTGCAGCATGGATTGCTGAGCTGTGCGGCAAGGCAATCGATACCTCCAGCCTCAAGCCGCACAGTCTGACGGATAAACTGGACGCGCTGCTAACCCATCGGTATCTGGGGATTCCGATCTTTTTGCTGCTGATGTACATCACCTTCAAGTTCACCTTCGATTGGGCGGGTACGGTCCTTTCAGATATGATGGACGGATTCTTTTCAGGGGCACTCAGCAATTGGATTTCTGAAGTGCTGGTGCAATGGAATGCGTCTGCCTTTACACAAAGTCTGGTCGTGGATGGCATCGTGGCAGGCGTCGGAGGCGTGCTCGTTTTTCTGCCGCAGATCGCTATTTTATTCCTGATCATCTCGATAATTGAAGACTCCGGATATATGGCACGGGTCACAATATTAATGGACCGCCTGATGCAAGCCGTTGGCTTGAACGGGAAAAGCTTCATTCCGTTTATCATCGGATTTGGCTGCAATGTTCCGGCGATTATGGCGGCACGCACCATTGAACAGCCGAGAGAACGCCTCATTACAACGCTGCTGGTGCCCTTCATGTCATGTTCAGCCCGCCTGCCGGTATATGCGTTGTTTGCGGGCGTATTTTTCCCGACACATGCGGCAAGCGTCATCATGCTGATGTACGTACTGGGAATCACCGTGTCGCTTATACTGGCTAAAATTTTTTCCAAGGTGTCCATTCTGTCGGGTGAGCCTTCCCTCTTCATTGTAGAGCTCCCACCGTATCGGGTGCCGCAAGCTCTCACTCTGTTTCGCAGTACATGGGAAAAGGTCAAGGGCTTCGTCCGTAAAGCCGGAACGATTATTCTTGCCGGTTCCGTTGGCATCTGGCTACTGTCCAATTACGGACCACACGGCTTCGGTGCTGAAATGGACGACAGCCTGCTGGCCACGATTGGAGGATGGTTTGCACCGATCTTGGCCCCTCTCGGTTTTGGCACCTGGCAAGCAGGCGCGTCCCTGCTCACAGGCTTTATGGCCAAGGAGGTTATCGTATCGACAATGAATATCATTTACCATGTTCCCGATATGCAGGGACTGGAGCTGCAGGTTAGCCATGCCTTTACGCCGCTTGCTTCCTTTAGCTTTATGGCATTCATTCTGTTGTATGTGCCTTGTTTGGCGACGGTAGCGGTCATTCGCAAAGAGACCCTTTCCTGGCGCTGGACTGCATTTTCTATCATCTATCCTTTGACTGTAGCATATATCATCACCGTTTTGATTTATCAGGGCGGCAAATTGCTAGGCTGGAGTTAAATTAGACTTTATGAACAATAAAAGGAAGTGGATTCCATGATCAATGTGATTATATTGTTGTTGATCCTCGGTTATAGCGCATGGGTGCTGGTACGCTTTTTTCGAAAAAGCCGCCAAGGCGCCTGTCCCGGATGCTCATCAAGCAAGTCATGTTCGGGCTGTACCGTGAGTGCTGTAAAAGAAGACCATACCAACATCAAGAGTAATGTCTAATTCAAACTTATCCTTCCATTAAAAAAAGCGTCTGCGGGTTTATCTGACTCACAGGCGCTTTTCCTATGTTTTCGAACTTACAGGTACTCAGCGATATTTCGCCAAATGTTCATTGAGCTCCCGCGTGTGCGGGTAAACTTCACGATACAGTCCATACAAACCTTCATACCGAGCCACATGCTCCGGGTTCGGTGAATATCTCGCAGCCTCGCGCAGAAATACTTCAGCACACGCTTGCAGCGATGCAAACCAGCCGCTGCCGTATGCAGCCAGCATGGCTGCTCCCAGGGCAGGTCCCTGCTCACTCTCCAGCTTGATGATATCGGCATTGAAAATATCGGCCTGCATTTGCAGCCACGCCTCGCTGCGCGCACCACCGCCGATGGAAATGACCTCTTTCACCGTTTTGCCTGTTCCTCTGAGAATATCAATTGATTCCTTGAGCGAAAACGTAATTCCCTCCAGCACCGCCCGTGTAAAATGCGCAAGCCCATGCCCCGCATCCATCCCGATAAAGCTGCCCCGGATGTTCGCATCCGGATGAGGGGTGCGTTCGCCGACGATATAAGGCGTAAACAGCAGTCCACGGCTGCCTGGCTCCACAGAGCCGACATCCTCCAGCAGCGCATCAAAAGAAAGCCCCGGCGTAAAGGTTTCCTTAAACCAGGTTAAGCTGTACCCGGCCGCAAGTGTAACTCCCATGATATAATAAGCATCCTGCTCACTATGATTAAAAAAATGCGCCCGGCCCTGCACATCAATATCCTTGCGCTCCTCATAGGAAAGCACAACGCCAGAGGTGCCGATGCTGCACATGGTACGGCCTTCGCTCAAAATGCCTGCACCAATCGCTCCACATGCGTTGTCTGCGCCCCCCGCATACACCTTGGTTCCAGGCGAAAGTCCGCTCTGCTCCGCAATCTCCGGCAGCAGTGTACCTGTCTGGTCAAAAGATTCCACCAGCGGCGGGAATAACGATAACGGCAATTCAAACGCAGCGGCGATCTCCTGGCTCCACTGCTTTTGGGCGACATCCAGCAGCAGCGTACCGGCTGCATCTGAATACTCCATCGCCAGCTGCCCGGTCAGACGGTACCGCACATAATCCTTCGGCAGCATAAAATGGGCTGCACGCGCCAGCACGTCCGGCTCATGCTCCAGCACCCACAGCAGCTTGGGCAGCGTGAAGCCCTCGAGCGAGCGATTGCGTGCGATGCGCAGCAGCTCCGGTCCGAGCTGTTCTTCAATACGGCGACATTGTGCCGTTGTGCGCGTGTCATTCCACAGAATAGCCGGACGAAGCACTTGGCCTTCCTTGTCGGTCAACACAAGCCCGTGCATCTGTCCCGAAAAGCTAATGCCGTCCACGGCATCTGCACCGCCAATTCCGGCCTTTTCCACGAGCTGCTTCAGCGACGCCAGCGTTCCGCTGACCCAATCCTCAGGATGCTGTTCACTATACCCTGCCTTCGGCTGATAGAGTGGATAAGACTGGGAAGCCTCATAAGCCACTTGTCCCTTGCGGTTGACCAGTACTGTTTTGACTGCGCTGGTCCCTAGATCGACGCCGATGACATACCGCTCCCGCTTCTGTTGTATCTCTTTCTGCATCGATGTTCCTCCTTCCCTGCTACCATGTATCCATGATTTGATCTATAGATTAGATTATGCTATTAATCCGCTGTAATATATTGATTTAATGTCGCCTTCAAATATTCCTGACGACCGGACACGTTTTTGCGTGGTGCTTCATTCGCCAGTGCATATTCAGCCAGCGAGGCAAGCGTTGCTTTGCCGGATACGATGTCTGCGCCGATGCCTTCTTTAAAGCTGATGTAGCGCTGCTCGATAAAATCATCAAACACATGATCCTCGATCAGCTTGGCGGCGATCTTCAAGCCTTTTGCATACGTATCCATCCCTGCAATGTGTGCGAGGAACAAATCTTCCGGCTCAAATGAAGCTCTGCGGACCTTGGCATCAAAATTGATGCCTCCACGGCCCAGGCCTTTGTTTTGCAGCACTTCATACATGGTCAGGGTCGCATCATACAGGTCTACCGGGAATTCGTCTGTGTCCCAGCCCAGCATCAAATCTCCCTGGTTCGCATCCAGCGAGCCCAGCATACCGTTAATCCGGGCCACACGCAGCTCATGATCAAAGGTATGACCCGCCAGCGTCGCATGGTTAGCTTCCAGATTAAGCTTGAAATGCTGATCCAGATCGTATCTTTGCAGGAAGGCAATCGTCGTCGCCGCATCAAAATCATACTGATGCTTGGTTGGCTCCTTCGGTTTAGGCTCGATCAGGAACTGAGCATCAAAGCCAATTTCACGCGCATAGTCGACAGCCATATGGAACATTCGGCCCAGGTTATCCTGCTCCAGCTTCATATCTGTATTGAGCAGTGTTTCGTAGCCTTCACGGCCACCCCAGAACACATAGTTGTCTGCGCCCAAACGCTTCCCTATTTCCAGGCCCTTCTTGATCTGGGCGGCTGCATGCGCGTATACGTCCGCATTGCAGGCTGACGCAGCTCCATGCACATAACGAGGATGGCTAAACATGTTTGCCGTGTTCCACAGCAGCTTTTTCCCCGTAGCCTTCATATGCTCCTCGATCATATCCACGATCGTATCCAGATTGCTGTAAAACTCCTTCAGGGACGCGCCTTCCGGGGCGATATCCACATCGTGGAAAGCAAAATAAGGCAGGTTCAGCTTATCCAGCAGCTCAAAAGCAGCTTCCACACGAGCCTTCGCCAAATCCATGCCTCTAAACTTGGACCACGAACGTTGCGCAGTCTCTACCCCGAACGGATCGGAGCCGCCTGCAACGAGGGTATGCCAATATGCCATGCTAAAACGCAAATGCTCTTCCATCGTTTTCCCGGACACAACTTCTTTAGGATTATAAAATTTAAATGCAAAAGGATTATTGGATTGCTTGCCCTCAAAATGAATTTTGGATACTTGCTCGAAATAAGCCATCAATAAGTTCCTCCTTTGTAGCAATCGTTATAGTAACCGTTTACAAAAAAGATTCTAGCACAGCCAAAAGACTTTGTCTATTGGTTAAACTAAGTTTGCTTTTATGATATAATATCGGGAATTACACCAACAGGAAGTGAAAAGGTCATGAATGTCACTGGCGATCAGGCGCTGGTCAAAAAACTGAATAAATCCATTGTGCTCGAGCGTATCCGCCTCCATGCCCCATTATCCCGGGCACAATTATCAAGCCAGACCGGGTTAAACAAGGCTACCATCTCCAACCTGGTAGCTGAGTTAATCGCCGAGGGGCTTGTATATGAAACGGGATTAGGCGAGTCCAGTGGCGGACGCAAGCCTTTGATGCTGCTGTTTAACAGCCGCGCTGGCTTTGTAATCGGTATCGAGGTCAGCGTGCAGTATATCCAGGGCGCTCTAACTGATTTGGCAGGCGCTATTGAAACCGAGCTTACCCTCCCTCTGTCACAGCATGATCCGGCCTTTGTCATGGAACAGATCCTAAAGCTGATTCGGCAGCTCATGCAGGCCGCTCCTCCCTCCCCTCACGATATCGTCGGCATTGGGCTGGGCGTGCCGGGTATGGTGGATGAATCGGGAACTGTTCTGTTCGCGCCCAATCTGGGCTGGGGCGAGGTTCCACTGCGGCAGCAGCTTGAGACAGAGCTTGGCCTGCCCGTCGTGGTGGATAACGAGGCCAACGCCGGCGCGCAGGGCGAGCTGTACTATGGTATGGACGGCGAACATCGGCAGCTGGTGCGGGATCTGGTCTACATCAGCGCAGGCTCCGGGATTGGGGCCGGGATTATGATTGACGGCAAGCCGTATCAAGGGGCCTGGGGATACGCTGGCGAGACCGGTCATATGACCATTGACTGGAATGGGCGTTCCTGCTCCTGTGGCAGCCGGGGCTGCTGGGAGCTGTACGCCTCGGAAAAGGCATATACAGCGCCCGCCCTCGCTCTGCCCGCGTACCGTACAGCCGAATTGCTGCCGTTTGCCCGGCATGGTGACGCCAATACGTTAAGCGTCTTTCAGGATATCGGGCAATATTTGGGTGTGGGCATTGCCAATATTGTGAACAGCCTGAACCCGGAAATGCTCATTATCGGCGGCCCGCTGGCGGAAGCCAGACCATGGCTGGAGCAGCGTATGCGTGAGGCGATTGACCAGCGTGCCCTGCCATATCATCGCCGGCAGCTGCAAATCCGTTTTTCCACGCTTGGCAGCCGTTCGACCATGCTGGGCGCAGCCTATGCAGCCACAGCCCCTTTTCTCGGGCGTGTACGGGTATCTATGTAAAAAAGACGTACAGGAACACTAACGTTCCTATACACCCTTTTATTTTTACAGACCATTATTGGCGATACCAACCCCAATCACTTGTTTTCAAGATAAGGATTTTTAACGCCGCCAATCGCATTGCCGCTGATTTTTGCCTAATGAACAGGCCCTCGCGCTGTATGAACTGGCGAGGGCCCTATTTTAACCAAATGACAATTTGTCTGTCTCGCTTAAGCAGAATTAAGCGTTCAACACTTTTTCAAACTTGGTTTTGTTCATGCCGGAAATACGCTCTTCCCCGATCAGAGTCAAGGGAACGGCACGAATGCCCATATTCCAAACCTCTTGAGCGAAAGCTTCATTGGTTTCGATATTGCGTTCTTCGAACTCCACGCCTTTATCAGTCAAATAGCTTTTGACTTGACGGCAATGCGGGCAATTTGTAGATGTGTATACAATTGCTTTTTTCATGAATATCACCTCATTAAATATGGTTCTAAACATTATATTATTCATATTTGCTCGCAATATTACAAAGCCAGCGCGCTGTGCTCCAGACTTTCGATATACTTCTCGCTGTCCATAGCGGCCATGCAGCCGCTGCCTGCTGCTGTAATCGCTTGTCTGTAGCGTGTATCCTGTACGTCTCCGCAAGCGAATATGCCAGGTACGTTCGTCTCGGAAGTACCAGGGTTCACCATAATATAACCGTTCGCATCGGTTGTAATTTGGCCCTCAAGGAAGCCTGTGTTTGGATGGTGTCCTATTGCTACGAACACGCCGTTAACCGTAATGATTTTCTCTTCGCCTGTTGCATTGTTCAGTACTTTCAAGCCGGTTACCCCGTTCTCGTCAGCAATCACTTCCACAGGAGTATGGTTGAGCGCCCACTCAATTTTACTGTTCGCACGGGCACGATCCTGCATAATTTTGGAGGCACGCAGTTCGTCACGACGATGTACAAGCGTTACTTTCGAGGCAAAGCGTGTCAGGAAGCCCGCTTCCTCCAGCGCTGAATCCCCACCGCCAATGACCACAATTTCTTTGCCGCGAAAAAAGAATCCGTCACAGGTTGCACAGGTGCTCACGCCACGGCCGATATTCTCCTGCTCGCCAGGAATCCCGAGGTATTTCGCACTCGCGCCTGTGGAGATGATCAGTGTATCAGTAACCAGCTCACCCAAGCCTTCTACATCCAGTGTAAACGGACGAGCGGTTGTGTCTACCTTGTTTACCCAGCCTGTGCGGAATTCAGCGCCAAAACGCTCCGCCTGCTTACGCATATTATCCATCAACTCTGGACCCATGATTCCTTCAGGAAATCCAGGGAAGTTTTCGACTTCAGTAGTCGTGGTTAATTGTCCGCCTGGCTGTGGTCCTTCAATCACCAGCGGGTTCATGTTGGCACGTGCCAGATAAATCGCAGCAGTCAAACCGGCAGGGCCGGTACCTATAATAATAGACTTGTACATATCTTGGTTCCTCCTAAAATAGCATAGTATTATATAGCAAGTTTTCGGTACCGGGTGCTGGTCTGACGCATATACTCTAAAAGCAGTTCTGTCAGCAGCTTACTCAAGAGCCCGACACCCGGATGTTATAAAAACAGCTCACTTGTTTTAATCGCTTTCTATGACTTAGACTGATTCTAAATCTTAATTTTATTATGCGGAAAGAGCTGTAAACAGTCAAATGAAGTTTTCATGAAGCGATGCTTGCAGATCAATCAGGTATAGAGGAGTTATTCCGGATATGAGTGACATTTTTATAGGCAGTCTTATTTCCGCCCTGTCCACTGGACTCGGAGCCGTGCCCATATTATTTATGCGCAATGTTACGCATCGGCTTCGCGATGTTCTGCTTGCTTATGCTGCAGGAATCATGACCTCTGCATCTGTGTATAACCTGATTCCCGAGGCTATTCACCATTCCAATTGGTTTGTGCTGTCGGCGGGCATCCTGCTCGGCTGTCTTGTATTATTGGTAATGGAAATGTATATCCCCCATGCCGATCTGGAGAACCCCGACGCCAAGACCTTTCAACTGGAGTCCAAATCCTTTCTCATTATTGCAGCGATTACATTACATAATTTGCCAGAGGGGCTTTCTGTCGGAGTCAGCTATGCGAGTGAGTCCCCAAATCTCGGCAATCTGATCGCCTTTTCCATCGGCCTGCAAAATGCCCCGGAAGGCTTTATCGTAGCCTTGTTTCTCGTGAATCAAAACATCGGCCGCTTCAAAGCTCTGGGCATTGCCACCCTCACCGGCGCTGTGGAAATCTTTACGAGTCTGATCGGTTTTTATTTGAGCAGTTGGGTTAACGGACTGGTGCCTTATGGCCTTGCTTTTGCCGCCGGAGCTATGATGTTTATCGTCTACAAGGAGCTGATTCCCGAGAGTCACGGGGACGGCAACCAGCGGATTGCTACATTTTCTTTTATTCTCGGCTTGATGACCATGATCGGGCTAACCGAATGGCTATAGCCGACAGCACAAAAAGGCTGCTCTCTGCCTGTAATCCAGACAGAAAAGCAGCCTTTTGGCACGTTCAATGAACGTATCTATCATTTGTTCCGATTCATGGAGCGCAGTGCTTCACGGTACTGCTCGTCCTCGCTTTTGGGAGTCTCATTTGCTTCATGGGCCTTTGGGGAGCGCTCATCCTGGTCATCGCCCTTTCCGGCAAATCCACGTAAAGCAGCCCGATAATCCAGATCCCCATAATCCTGACCACCGTGTATTCCTTGGTGATCTCCACGTGCCCTTGCCGGCTTTATATCCACATGAGTATCGGGCGCCTTGTTCCGCTCTTCAGCCTGAGGTTCCCCTGCATTAACGACCGTATGTTGCCTATCTCGCACATGATCAGGCAGCTCCAGAGCCTTATGCTCCACCTGCACAGGATAAGGACGCTCGCTTCTTCGCCGGGAATCCTCACCCGATTTGCGGGCCTTGGGCGGGGACTTACGTGCCATTTTCGTATTAAATACCAACAAAAAGATAAAGGCAACCACAGCTACTGCGATAAAAGCAATGGTCATGGGGGCAGCCTCCTATTCTCTTGCAGCGCTACGGTAACGTCCCGCCATCTCTGCGACCCGTTTGCCCAAAGAGCGGCCTAGTGCAAGATCATCACCCGAAGGAAAATTGGGGGGCCCATTCGGGTCTGTCTCCACCGGACATGTAACCCCTACACCATAGTAGGAGCCATAGAGTGCATTCTCCGCAATACTGGCGGGCAGCCCTACAATAATCATGCCTTGATGGAGCATCGGGGTGATCAAATTCAAAAGTGTTGATTCCAGGCCGCCATGAACCGTAGCAGTTGTGCAAAACACAGCGCCGATCTTATCCACCATCTTGCCCTGCGCCCACAAATATCCGAGCTTGTCAATCCAGTTTTTGAGTCCGCTGCTGATCGTACCAAAATGGCCCGGACATCCCCATATGATCGCGTCTACACTCCCCAGCTCTTTTACATCTGCCTCATTCACATGCTTTAGCATCACTTCCGTATGCTCCAGACGTGCGCCTTCCGCGATAGAACGAGCAAGACGCTCGGTATGCCCATTTTCACTGTCATATACAATCATGATTCTGGTCGTCATTGTGCGCATCATCCTTTGTCTGCAAAATCATCCTTGCCGCATGCGCTTTTATCCTTTCCCAGAATCCATCTGAATATTATGAAACGTATAGCGCATACTTTAAAAATCCAAGAACTAGGGAGGCATGAACATGAATTCACGCGCCATATTAGTCAACCTGCTAGTTATTATCATTATTCTGGCAGGAGGCGGAGCCGCCGCTTATTACTACAACCAATCCGCCAGCTACATAAAAACCGACAATGCCCAAGTGAGCGGACAAGCAGTGACCGTTGCCTCTCCAGGGGCGGGAAAGCTCACAGGCTGGAATGCCGAGGTTGGCAAAACCTACACCGCCGGAAGCGTCCTCGGCACGGTAGAGGGAGGCGGAAGCCGGATTAGCCTGACCATACCAACTGACGGCACCATCGTACAGCAATCGGCAGTGAACAATTCGATTGTTGGGGCTGGTACGCCTCTGGCAAAGGCTTTTGATCTCAACAATTTATGGATTACTGCCAATATAGACGAAACGGCTGTAAAGGATCTTCAGGTAGGACAATCAGTGGACGTATATATTGATGCATACCCGGATACGTCCTTGACCGGCAAGCTTGATAAGATCGGTCTGGCGACAGCTGCGACCTTTTCACTGCTGCCCACTTCCAACACGACGGCCAACTATACCAAGGTGACGCAGGTTGTGCCTGTTCAAATATCTATTCAAGGCTATAAAGGGCTGGGTATTATCCCGGGGATGAGTGCAACCATCAGAGTTCACAAGTAGGAGGATGTCATGGATCAAAAAATGTCCGTCGGGCGCATTCTGTCCGTACTGTTGCTGGGCGCCTTCATTTCTATTTTAAACCAAACGCTGCTTAACGTGGCTATTCCACACCTGATGAATGATTTTAATGTGTCTGCTACTACCGTTCAGTGGCTTTCCACCGGGTATATGCTGACCAACGGAATTCTGATTCCCATCACCGCTTTTTTGATTGAATCCTTCGGAACACGCGCGCTATTTATCTCCGCGATGGGGCTGTTCACCACCGGATCGGTCGTCTGCGCTGCCAGCACCGGCTTTGCACCTATGCTGATTGGACGTGTCATTCAGGCTAGCGGAGCGGGCATTATTATGCCTTTAGTCATGAACGTGTTCCTTACGGTGTTCCCTCCAGAGAAACGGGGGGCCGCTATGGGTACGATGGGGATCGCCATGATGTTTGCCCCAGCGGTCGGACCGACCTTATCCGGCTGGATCGTAGAGCATTATAGCTGGAGACTGCTATTTTTGCTGGTTATTCCGCTCGCGGTCATCGATATCCTGTTCGCCGTACGGTGGCTTAAAAATGTGTCCAAGCTGACGAAGCCGCATTTTGACCTGATGGGAACCATTTTCTCCACGCTGGGCTTCGGCCTGCTGTTGTACGGCTTTAGTTCCGCCGGAGACAAGGGATGGAGCAGCAATACTGTCATACTCTCACTGGCTGTCGGGGTTGTATTTATTGTATTTTTCGTTGTACGCGAGCTAAACATGTTAGAGCCCATGCTGGAATTCCGGGTGTTTAAGTATGACATTTTCACGGTATCTACGCTGGTGGGGGCTACCGTCAATATGACGATGTTCGGCGGGATGCTGCTTCTGCCGATTTATTTACAAAATATACGCGGTTTTACACCACTGCAGTCCGGTCTGCTGCTGTTGCCGGGCGCATTGCTGATGGGGGTGATGTCTCCGATCTCAGGGGCGATTTTCGATCGTATGGGCGCGAGGCCGTTGGCCATTGTCGGACTGATCATTACAGCCGTGACAACATGGGAATTCAGCCTGCTGACTGATGCCACCACCTACGGACACATTATGCTCATTTATACGATTCGCAGCTTTGGCATGTCGTTGCTGATGATGTCCGTACAGACGGAAGGACTTAACCAGTTGCCTCCTCATCTTGGCAGCCACGGTACAGCCATGTCCAATACGGCGAGGCAAATTGCCGGCTCCATCGGTACCGCCTGGCTCATTACCGTAATGAGCAGCCGGACTACGATTCACTTGGCGGACTATGCGAATGTAGCTACCACAGCCAATGCCTCGGTTACGGAAGGGATGGCACAACTGGGACAAACCCTCGCGCAAGCGGCTGGCGTTTCGCCGGAAACCGGCTCTGCGCTGGCACTACAGCAGGTATACCGAAGTGCTGTTACGGAATCGACGATCCATGGCATCAATGATGCCTTCATCATCGCTACAGGAATTGCGTTAGCGGGACTCCTCTTCTCCCTGTTCTTGCGGCGCTCCACACCGCGTCGAAGATAGGCGTTCGGTACTGGTGAGCTAGATACATGAAATGGACTTACTTTGTGCACAAGATAGGCTGGCACTGCAAAAAAAGGAGCATTCGCCCTCCTGAACTTTAAAGGGATGAATGCTCTTGTCTGTTTTGTAAGTTTGTGATTGGATTACGCTTATGACCGCAACAAGCGCAAGCCGTTTAAAATAACGAGCAATGTGCTGCCTTCATGGCCAATGACACCGAATGGCAGAGCGATATCTTGCGCAAAATTGCTGATGACCAGCAGGAGAATGACACTTACGGCGAAAAGCATGTTCTGCTTGACTACCCGCTGCGCCTTGCGGGCCAGAGCTATCGTCGGAGCGATTTCCTCGATCCCGTCGTTCATCAGCACGACATCCGCCACCTCCAGCGCTGCCCCGCTGCCGTTCATTCCCATGCCCAGCCCGACGGTTGCTGCCGTCAATGCGGGAGCATCATTCACACCGTCGCCGACCATGACGACATGTCCGTGCTGCTTCCGCAGCATGCGAATGTGGCTGACTTTGTCCTCCGGCAGCAGGCCGGCATACACGGCGTCAACTCCCGCCTGTTTCGCGATTACAGCAGCCGTCTCCGGCCGGTCTCCGGTTAGCATGACGACCCGGATACCCTGCACTTGCAGGCGTTTCACGGCCTCCTGCGCCTGTGGACGCAGCTCGTCACGCAGCGCCAGCATTCCGGCAATCCGCTCATCCGCCAGAATGATGGATACAGTTTTGCCCTCGGCCTCGAGGCGGGCCCGCAGCTCTATCCATTTGGTGTCTGCCAGAGTGCCTGATCCATCCAGCATATCTGTACGACCGATTTTCCACTTCACTCCGCCGATGATGCCCTCCATTCCCCATCCGGTGATTGCTTGCACTTGATCGGCGGCAAGAAGCTCCTTTTGGCCCAGCTCAGCTTCAGCTTTGGCTACAATCGCACGGGCCAGCGGATGCAAGGAATAGCTTTCGATCGTTGCAACAACGTGCAAAAGCGCGTCGGCATCGTAGTCTGCGGCAGCAATCCAGTCAGTTACGACAGGCGATCCCATCGTTAGCGTGCCTGTTTTGTCAAAAGCGACCACAGCGGTCAATGCCATATTTTCCACGTGCGCGCCGCCTTTAAACAGGATGCCCCGGCGGGCACGGTTGGAAATGGCCGACAGCATCACCGGCATAATCGATGACACGAGGGCGCATGGTGAAGCCACGACGAGGAACACCATTGCCTTGTAAAATGCCGCTGCCCACGTCCAGCCTAATGCAATGGGCGCACCTGCAATGACGATCAATGTGACAACCACCACAATTCGGGCATACACGGACTCAAACGTTTTGATAAACCGCTGGGAATCGGGAACTTCGGTCTGGGCTTCTTCGACCATGCGAATGATTTTCGAAAATAAAGTATTTTCCGAGGACTGGCTTACCTCTACGTACAACACGCCTTCCCCATTAATGGTACCCGCATATACCTCGTCACCCGCTACCTTATTCACCGGCAGGGATTCACCGGTAATGGATGCCTGATTCACTGCCGAAACGCCCTTGGAAATTCGGCCGTCCGCCGGAATCAGTTCACCCGGCTTCACCAGAAGCAGATCTCCCGGCAGCAGCTGCTCAATGCCGACGGTTTCGGTCCCTTCGCGTGACAAACGCAAGGCCGTCTCCGGCTTCAACGCCATGAGCTCGGAAATATCCTTGCTGCTGCGCTCAGTGGTATAGCTCTCCAGCGCCCCGCTGAGTGCAAAAATGAATATCAGCATGGCTCCTTCATTCCAATAGCCAATCGTCGCAGCCCCCAGGGATGCTGCAATCATGAGCAGATTAACATCCAGATCACGCTCACGGATCAGGGTTTCTATCCCTTCCCTGGCCTTGGACCATCCCCCAAGGGCATAGGACACCACATACAGGATGACCGATAACCATTGCGACCAATTCGAAATGCCCCATGCCATCAGCATCAGCATTCCGCTGCCTAGAGCAGCCTGCATCTCCTTGTTTTTTAGCATGCTTTTCAGTTGAAACTGCGGTTTGCGATTTGGACCAGGCCGCCCGCTCCCGCTGCTTTTTGAACGTATCTGAGCAGAAGCAGATAAGGTCTCTTGAAGTTGTTGAACAGCTTGCATCATGTCACTTTCCTTTCCGTATTTGTTCTTTGTACCTGCACCTCATTGAGAATGATATCCATTGTTAAGGTCCCTAAAATAGCACATGCTGCTTCGGAAAGCCCGAAGCAGCATGTTTAGTAATGAGAATGATAATCATTTTTGCATTAATACAATTATTTTGGCTGAATGAAACTTTTGTTTTATTATATATCCTCTTTTTCTGATTGTAAACCCGCAAAGCCCCAAATTAAAAAGGCGCCCACGTAGACAACGCAGGCACCCTTTGATTTTACAGCAGTCCGCATTTGAATTTTGTTACCCTCGAGCTTTGGCACTACTGTGGAAATTGCTGTGCGTGTTTGTGCAAAGCGTCCGATGAATGCTGCTCCGAGTGCTGCAGAATTCCATAACGCGCAGTTCCTATGCGTGCAGCCGGAACGGCTTCATCCGGACAGATGATTCCCGTCAGCTCGTTTCCCCAGATTGCAGCCCCCTCCAGAGTCGGATGAATTTCATCTAACGCCAGCCAAATCGGAAGCTCAGGCTTTACACCCCGAATAGCCTCTGTTATGTCTGTGAGCGCAGCAGCCCCGTTCCTGTGTTCATTCGCACAAGCCGGATATAACCGCTCCTTGGCCTCACGGTTAGCGGATACAATCGAAGCGACCTCCAAAATTATCGTATCAGCAAAGCGTGCCATATCCACCGCTTGAGACGCCTGCTTGATCTGCTGTGCGTTCACTTCCGGCATATGATTGACACTGGCGTGCTCCCCGGAATGTCCATGCTGTCCATTCCGTGGTTGGCTTTCGTCAGTCGTCATGGACATGCCTATCGTCAACAAAACGCCTACCCGATACGGAATACAGCGCAGACGTCCACATAAGGTTTGCTCCGCAACACTGTCAATCCAGTCCCGGGTTGCCCGGAATTGGTTAACGTCAGCCGGATTGCGCACCAAAATCTCCAGACGAGGCTCTCCTCCCTGGCGAATGCTTCGCAATGCCGCACGCAGCAATGCTTCCAATTGCATATCCTGCAGGCTGCCGATGCCCACTGCGTTGGTCTGTTCGATCAGGGCTATACTGAGCGGCAAGCCGTTCAAAAACTCGAACAAGCCTTCATACTCCGTTTCCAACAGGCCAATGATTCTGCGGGACAAATGTTCACACAAGCCAGACGCCCTATTAAACGTTTTGTACGTGTCTGATGCACAGGAGCCCGGAATAGGGATGGAGTTGGGCTTCCCCTTAGGGACAGGATTCATCTGTCCAGACTCTGCAGCATCCAGATAGGCATAGCATAGTTCCGCAATACGACTGGACGTCTGCGACAAGGGGCCGTGCAAAAGGCTGTAGCCGTCGAAGCTTTCTATATTCGGGAGAGATGCCGGCCTGGTGCTTAAACGATTCGTACGTTCAGGAGCATCCCCATAAATGCGTATCGGTGTATGACTATATTCATCGCTCCATTTTAACAGTGTATCTATCGCTTTCCTGCTATCGGTGTTATCCTTATTCAGCATTATTTCCTCAAGCAACTCCGGTGTCACAGCCAGCAATGCCTCCTCCCGCCTGTTTTTATTGCCCAACAGTTCTGTGAAAACATACGTCATTTTAGCCTCCATGCTACTAATCCATCCTTTCCTCCGTCAGCAAGTTGGCACACACGAACTCGAGTACACCACCCATAAAGAGAGCGCTTACTATTACTCGTCAAACATCCCACACGGACCTTACTCGTAAAGTCCCTATCTTAACGTATTAGGCGCAGCCAGCATTTATACATTCTGTACATCGATCAGAAGTCATCATCAGAGACCTCTATTGCTGCTGACAACAAGCACCATTCAAAATGAGCCTGACCATAAAAATACACCCCGGATTTCACAAGATGTCATACATCCAGTGCTAGTCCGGGGTGCTCATTTATATTTGCAAGTTTTATTCGTAAGAGCGGGCCTTCAATACACGCATTACGTTCAATACGGCCAGCAGTGTTACACCTACATCGGAAAACACAGCTTCCCACATCGTAGCAATCCCAAACGCGCCGAGCGTGAGGAATATCACTTTGACACCTAACGCAAATATAATATTTTGCCATACGATACGACGTGTGCGCTTGGCGATATGAATCGCCGTAACCAATCTTGAGGGTTCATCGTTCATGATTACGATATCTGCTGCCTCAATCGCAGCATCCGAACCCAAACCGCCCATTGCTACACCTACGTCCGCCAGCGCCAGCACAGGGGTATCATTGATTCCGTCGCCCACGAATAAAACCTTGTCGCCTGTTTTCTTGCTTGCAGACAGCTGCTCTATCGCTTCGGCTTTATGCTGAGGCAACAGCTCTGACCGTACTTCATCCAGGCCCAGTTGGCGTCCTACGGCCTCTGCGACCGTCCGATTGTCACCCGTAAGCATAATGGTCTTCACTACACCCAACTTTTTCAGCGAAGCAATCGTCTTGGCCGCATCCTCCTTGACCTCATCCGAAATCAGAATACATCCGGCATACACGCTATCCACAGCTACGTGCACGACCGTTCCTTCATCCAGGTTTCCTGCCTGCTGCGCCGCGCTATAAGCAACATGCTCCCGCTCCATCAGCTTCGCATTCCCGGCCAACACCAGACGGCCATCAATCTGTGCCTGGATCCCGTGACCGGATATTTCACTATATTGCTGAACCCGTTCAGGTTGTAGCTCCTTGCCATAGGATTCACGCAGTGATGCCGCGATCGGATGCGTGGAGTGCAGCTCCGACAACGCAGCGGTTTCCAGCAGGCTTGCCTTCGTAAAACCATCGGCGGGATAAATCCCTGTCACGCGGAAGACCCCTTTGGTGAGCGTACCTGTTTTATCAAATACAGCGTATTTCACATCATTCAAAGCTTCAAGATAGTTCCCGCCCTTGATCAGGATACCTGAACGTGAAGCTGCTCCGATTCCGCCAAAGAAGCCGAGCGGAATGGATACCACCAATGCACATGGACAAGAGATAACGAGGAAAATGAGCGCACGATACACCCAATCTGCAAACTGCGCACCTGGTGCAACAAGCGGCGGAACGACCGCCAGCAGCAGCGCGACAATAACCACAACAGGGGTGTAGTATCTGGAAAACTTGGTGATAAACTTTTCAGTCGGCGCTTTTTTGGAGCTCGCGTTTTGTACAAGCTCCAAAATTTTGGAGACGGTAGATTCGCCAAATTCCTTGCTGACCTCCACAGTCAGAAGTCCGCTCGTATTCACGAATCCACTCAGCACGCTGCTTCCGGGCTCAACGGTACGAGGCACAGATTCACCTGTCAAAGCCGAGGTATCCACATGTGATTTACCGTCTACAACCTTACCGTCCAGCGGAATTTTCTCACCTGGCTTAATTACGATCAATTCACCTATGCGCACGTCCTCTGGCGAAACTCTCCGTACAGAGTCACCTGTCTTGAGGTTGGCATAGTCTGGTCGAATATTCATCAGATCACTGATGGATTTGCGCGAACGGTTGACGGCAATGCCTTGGAACAACTCCCCGATTTGATAAAAGAACATAACGGCTACGCCTTCGGGGTATTCTCCAATCGCAAATGCGCCAACCGTAGCCAGTGTCATCAGGAAGTACTCATCAAAGGCCATTCCCCGTACCAAACTGCGCGCAGCCTGCAGGACCACGTCACCGCCAACGATGATGTATGCCAGTAAGAACAGGACCAGCTTGCCCACACCTTCCACAGGCAACCACCAGGCAGCAGCCCCAATGACAGCCCCGGCCGCCAAGCGGACGATCATGCGGCGTGTACCTTCCGCACCGTGATCATGCGTATGCCCGGCGTGACTGTCATCTCCATGCGAATGAGCATGAGCCTGGCTGGAGCTATGATGATCACGATCACCATGTACATGTTCGCCATGGTCATGCCCGCTGTGCGCATGAGCTTCTTCGCCATGGGCTTCATGGCTATAGGTATGACCGCAAGCGCAATCTTCTGTGGCGCATACCTGGGTGATGTCAGCTTCATTTCGACTGTTTTCACGCGAGCGTCCCCGTGTATTTTTGACAATCATCCGAACATGAGGCTCCAGCTTGTGAACCTTTTGTTCCGTTTGGCGAAAAATCTCTTCTTTTTCGTCCGAGCTTGCGGTCATCGTCAACGTTTTGGTAACAAAATTAACCGAGCAATCCAGGACACCTTCTATTTTACTGACTCCATTTTCAATCTTTAGAGCGCAGTTGGCACAATCCAAGCCATCCAGGATCCATTCGTGACGTTCCGTTTTTTTCAGAGCATCCATATTTCGTGGCCTCCAATTACTATATATGAGCACTTGTTCATATATTATTTGTTAAGCCCATTATATTCAGAAGCAACAGCATAAGTCAATGATAATAGCCCATGTTCATAAAAAAAATCAAATTTACCGGACATACACCAAAAGAGCGCCAATTCCTTGGCGCCCTACTGACGTATAGCCAAAAAACTATTGATGTGAAATGTGCTGGTGGGTTTGCAAAAAAATCTGCTCCACATGGTTATCATCCAGCGAATAAAACACCGTCTTGCCTTCCTTGCGCCGTTTGACAATACGCAAGTTGCGCAAATAGCGAAGCTGGTGGGATACCGCAGATTGCCCCATGTTCAACACCTGAGTCAGATCATGAACGCACAGTTCTTTTTGAGCCAGTGCGTATATAAGCTTGATCCGTGTCGGATCGCCCAGCGCTTTGAACAACTCCGACATTTTGTATGCGATGGAATCCTCGACAAGGGAAGATTTTATGTGCTCCATTTCCTGGTCTGAACCGTGACAAGCCGGCTCGCAATCCAAAGCTTCCGTTTCAGAATTCATCCTTTTCACCCCGTGTATTTCGACTTGATGCTTCTATTATAGCAAATTCGTAGAATTTACGAATAGCTTATATTACAGCTTGTCCTGTAACCAAGCATTTTTCAAATCTGTATATCTGGCTATCCGCTCTCTATAACATTGCCTCGATTCATGCTTAATTCAGCGTTTTTAAAACTTCATCACTGTAAGGTGCCATTTCCTCTATTCGCCCATCACGCAGTTTCACTGCAAATGCCGGGTCCACCAATAAAGCCCGTCCAACCGCAACCAAATCAAATTCTTCTCGCTCTACTAGCTCTACAAGCTGTTCCAGTCTGGCCTGTACGTTACTGGATCTATCGTTCTGAGGGTGATTATGTTCCCTTTCACTCAGAAAAGCCTTCTCTAAGCCAACGGAGCCTACCGTAATAACCGGTTTGCCTGTCAGTTTTTTGGTCCAGGCCGCCAAATTCAGATCAGACTCCGCAAATTCCGGTTCCCAAAAGCGCCGGCTAGAGCAGTGAAATACATCAACCCCGGCCTTGACTAACGGAGCCAGAAACTGTTCAAGCTCCTCCGGTGTATGTGCCAATTTTTCATCATAGTGATACATTTTCCACTGGGAAAACCGCAGTACAATTGGGAAATCAGGCCCTACTGCACGACGGCAAGCCTCGATAACCTCCACCGCAAACCGGGTACGCTGGACCAAATCGCCCCCGTATTGGTCTGTACGTTGGTTCGTTTTGGCCCAGAAAAACTGATCAATTAAATAGCCATGTGCTCCATGAAGCTCAATGCCGTCAAAACCTACCCGCTTGGCATCAGCGGCGGCCTGTGCAAAGGCTGCGATAATATCAGCAATCTCGGGCTCGCTCAACGGCTCAACGACTTTTTCACCGGCTGGAGAGATCCCGGACGGACCAACAGGCAGCGCCTCAGGATTCGGCTGGTTCGCCGCGCCTATTTTGCGGGCAGTACCCACATGCCAGAGCTGGGGTATAATTTTACCGCCAGCCGCATGGACCTCTTCCACTACCTTGGCCCACCCTTTCAATCCATCACCGTAAAAGTTGGGAATACCTGTGGACTCCACAGCCGCAGGGTGATTAATTGCAGTTCCCTCCGTAATAATCAAGCCAACCGAGTTTTCCGCACGGCGACGATAATACTCGGCAACGTCAGGTCCCGGGATGCCCTGTGGTGAAAAATTCCGTGTCATGGGAGCCATTACGATCCGATTGGGCAGAGCCAGATTACCTGCTTGAAAAGAACTAAACAATAATTGGGTATTCATTGCTTTTATCCTCCAGTCTCAGTAGTATTATCGTTTTTACTCTTCTGTTATACAATTCCATTTTACACATATGCAAACTTGAGTTCAAGAAGCCACAGTTTTGTTTTCGAAATAGTTGCACAAAAAAAGGAATCGGCATTCAGCCGATTCCTCTCTTGCTACGGTGTTGCTCACACCATTTATTAATGTACTACCATGTTGTATTCCATAATCCATACAGAACCACCCACGACGGTCAGCAGGATGACGACACCGAAAATCAAAGTCATGACATTCCAGCGTGGACCATTGTTCTCACGGATGTGCATGAAGAAGAAAAGCTGAACCAGAAATTGCAGCACTGCCGTGGCCAAAATAACGACCAAGGTTGAAGTGCGGCTCAACATATGATTCATGACCACACCGAGCGGAATGATGGTCAGTACGATGGACAGAATAAACCCAATAACATAGGATTTCACTGAACCGTGAGAATCATCATGACCATGCGAACCTGTTCCTGACTGATGCTGTGCCATCTACATCACCCCCATCAAATAAACAACGGACAGCAAGAAAATCCAGACAGCATCCAAAAAGTGCCAGTACAAGCTCAAAGCGGCGATTTTACCCTTTGTTTCAGGAATAAGCCCACGCTTTTTCACCTGGAACATGAGTCCAATCATCCACACCAGACCCAAGGAAACGTGAAGTCCGTGTGTACCGACCAGTGTGAAGAATGCCGACAGGAACGCACTTGTTCCGTAATTGGCTCCTTCGTGTACCATTTCAACAAACTCGTAAACTTCAAAACCGATAAAACCAAGACCCAGGATCGCTGTCACGACTAACCAGCTGATTAATCCCTTCAGGCTTCCTTTGTTCATGGCCAACACGGCCAGACCACTTGTAAAGCTGCTTGTGAGCAGGAGGAATGTTTCAATAATAACGCCTGTCATGTTAAACAGCTCTGCGCCCCCCGGTCCTCCGGCCGTGTTATTCCGAAGGACAACGAAGGTAGCAAACAAGGTACTGAACAGGATCACGTCCGTTACAAGGAAGATCCAAAAACCAAGCATCTTCAATTCTTGCGGATCGTGATGCCCGTGGTCATGATCATGGCTGTGATGTGCTGCAGCTTGTGCCATTATACAGACCCCCTTATTGCGGCTTCCGTGCGTTTCACTTCATCTGCAGGAATATAGTAATCGGCATCATAGGAGAAGAACGAACGGCAAATCATACAAATTGCCACACCGATCAGCCCTGGAATATAGAAGAACGACCAACCGAATACGAACCCGAAACCTGCGATGAAAAAGAACACTGACATAATGAATGGAATCGCCGAATTTTTAGGCATATGAATTGCTTCAATTGGCGGTTGCTTTCTGAAAATACCTTTTGCGCGTTTATCTTTCTCTGCCCACCAGTCGTCACGTTCTTCTACTTGCGGGATAGTAGCAAAATTGTATTCCGGTGCAGGTGAAGGAATCGACCATTCAAGCGTATGCCCATTCCAAGGATCGCCTGTTGTATCCTTCAGCTTGCGGAAATTTTTGATACCGAGCAGAATTTGCAGAACCTGGAACAAGAAACCAATTCCCATCAGGAAGGCTCCAATGGTTGAAACAAAGTTAAGCGGCTGCCAGCCAGTATCCCAGCCATAAGTGCTCAGACGACGCGTCATCCCCATCAGACCGAGAGAATATTGCGGAATGAAACATACATAGAAACCGATGTTCCAGAACCAGAAAGCCCATTTGCCAGGCGTTTCTGGCAGCGTGAAACCGAACATTTTAGGCCACCAGTAGTACAGACCTGCCAGGTAACCGAACACTACACCGCCAATCAGAGCGGAGTGAAAGTGAGCGATCAGGAAGTAGCTGTTATGGAACTGGAAGTCTGCAGGCGCTACAGACAACATGACGCCCGTCAAACCTGCAATCAGGAAGTTCGGAATAAAAGCAATAGACCACATCATCGGGGTTTTAAATTCGATTTTACCCCGATACATCGTGAACAACCAGTTAAATACCTTAACCCCTGTCGGTATTGCGATAACCATCGTCGAAATGGCAAAGAATGCATTCACATCTGCGCCTGATCCCATCGTGAAGAAGTGATGCGCCCAGGTGAAGAAGGACAAAATTGCAATAATGAACATGGCGTAAACCATGGATTTGTAGCCAAACAATTTCTTTTTGGAGAATACGCTGATGACCTCGGAATAAATACCGAAGGCAGGCAATACTACGATGTATACCTCAGGGTGACCCCACATCCAGATCAGGTTGATATACATCATCGGGTTGCCGCCTAAGTCAAGGGTAAAGAAGTGCCCTCCTCCGAAGCGGTCAAGGAACAGCAGGGCCAATGTGATCGTCAGAATCGGGAACGCGAAAATGATAATAACACATGATGAAAATACGGACCACGTAAAGACAGGCATTTTCATCCAGGTCATACCAGGTGCGCGCATTTTAATAATGGTAACAATAAAGTTGATCCCTGTAGCCAATGAACCTATACCGGAAATCTGAATACCCCAGATATAGAAGTTCTCGCCAACGCCGGGACTAAATTGCAATTCGGAAAGCGGCGGGTAGCTCAACCAACCTGCATCCGGCGAACCGCCAATAACGAAGGACAGGTTGAACAGCATCGCTCCCATAAAGAAAAGCCAGAAGCTCAGTGCGTTCAGGAAAGGGAACGCTACGTCGCGCGCACCAATTTGAAGCGGTACCGCGATATTAAACAAACCAAACATCAAAGGCATCGCCATAAACAAGATCATGATCGTGCCATGTGTTGTAAAGATCTGGTTGTAATGCTCAGGATGCAGCAGTGTAACATTCGGTGAAGCAAGTTGAATACGCATCAATAATGCATCTACGCCTCCACGGAATAGCATCAAAATGGACGCGAGGATATACATGATACCGACTTTTTTATGGTCAACGGTCGTCAACCAGTTTTTCCAAAGCCAGCCCCATTTTTTGAAATAAGTGAGCACAAACACGATTCCGATCGTCGCAAGAGCGATGGAAACGTCCGCTCCATAAATCATCGGATCTCCAGTGACGAAGAAAGTGGATGCAAACTCTTTTATTTTGTCAAGCATTGGGGGCCTCCTTCCCTATATTCATTTAGTTGTGTCCACTCATATTCATATGGCTCATGTCCATTGCACCTTTATCTTCTGTGCCGGACTTGGAAGAACCTCTAGTCGGCGCTCCTTCACCATGTTCTGTATGCGGCTTGGAAACACCGTCTACTACGTACTTGGTTACGATTTCCTGAAATAATCCGTCCGGAAAAGAAGAATACTCATCAGGATGGGACAAACCTGGTTTTGCAAGCGCCAGATAGCCGTCCTTTGTCAGCGGTTTAGACTGCTTCTTGATGTCAGCGACCCAGTTTTTATACTCTTTATCCGATTGGACTTCTACATCAAATCGCATCTTGCCGAAATGCTCACCGCTAAAGTTGGCACCCGAGCCGAAGTAAGTTCCTTCTTGATCAGCCTGCAAGTACAATTTCATAGCCATGCCGGACATGTTGTAGATTTGCCCGCCCAGTTGCGGAATCCAGAACGAGTTCATCGGAGCATCGGCAGTCAGTTCAAAACGGACCGGAACCCCTTTAGGAATGTGAACTTGATTGACTGTCGCAATGCCTTCCTCCGGATACATAAAGAGCCATTTCCAATCGAGTGAAGTAACTTGAATGGTTACTGGCTTCTGCGTGCTTGCGATCGGCTTGGAAGGCTCCAGCAAATACGTATATCTTGCAGTAATCACCGCAATGATGCAAATAACGATGATTGGAATCGCCCACCATACGGTCTCCAGCTTTTTGCTGTCATCCCAATGGGGTTGATACTTCACTTTGTTAGTTGCTGTGTCACGATAGCGCCAAATGATGAAGAAAGTCAAAACCATGACCGGTACAATTATAAGCGCAGACAAAGCTGTCGTAATAATGATCAGCTCTTTTTGGGATTGCCCAATGGGTCCTTTCGGATCGAAAACAACGTATTTTCCGCCAGCATAAAAACACGTCCAAATGAGCAATGCTACCGTGAGCACGGTCAAAACCATCGCAATAATCGCTTTTGGTTTTTTGTTCATGTTGTTCCCCTCTCCTTAAATAGTAAATTACTCAATACTAACGAACTCCTGTAATGTTTCCCCTATATAAGATAGCAGAAAAGCAGCCATATTTTTTATTGTTAACAGAATTGTCGATTATTTGTCCGTTTTTTGTGAAAAACCTCTCTAAAAACAAATTTTCTCTTGCAAAATCAAAAACTCTTTATTACTACAAAGATGACATAAAAACAATAATTTTATATCGCAAAAAAGCCATATTAACGCAAAAAGAGGGGCTCCGTACAGTTATTTTGTTTCAACTGATCGAAGACCCACGATGTTGTTTTCATTGGAGAGTTTCTTTCATTTTTTTTTATTAACTGCGGCCGTTTTCCTGGTCTTCCTTCTTACGGGCAATGACAAATGCTTTTCCAGTGAGAAAAATAAAAATCCCGGCAACGACGCAGCCAATACCTGTCATTAAATATATATTGCGATCACTTAAATTTCCTATATCAAATAAAATAAGAATAATACCTGCAAGGCAGGCGATCCATGCAATTACAGATACCACGCGACTCATCTGGTTATCAGTTGATCCTGTTTTCCTAAAATCCGCAGCCATATCCTTCACTCCCCCCGGCCTAAAAAATGGTTTCAAACGCCTCATCAGGTTTTTGTCAGTATGCACATATCCTGTTTTAATTATTCAAACAAAAGGGAGTGAAGGCATGCCCGGCTCCACCATTTGCAAAGCCGTTTTTCTTAGCGTCTGGTCTCTAGCCAATTATTATTTACTACATTTTGATACCAATAGTAGCTCTCCTTGGGCGTACGGACCTGTGTGCGGAAATCGACATGAATCATGCCAAATCTCATATTGTACCCTTCTGCCCATTCAAAATTGTCCATCAGGGACCATGCCATATATCCTTTGACATGCAGCCCGTCATGAATAGCCCGATGGACCTGTACCAAGTGCTGCCGCATATACGAAATACGACGGTCATCCTGAACCTTGCCGTTTACGAGGTCATCGTTGATACATGCCCCATTCTCTGTAATGTAAATGTCGATGTTGCCGTATTTTTGCAAATAATGCAGCACCTCATATAGCCCTCGAGATTCCACCGGCCAGCCGATATCCGTGACAGGCAATCCCATATTTATTTCTTCCGATTGAAGGAATCCGGCTTCCGGATTGAAGCGATTCACGGACATACTGTAGTAATTGATGCCGATCATATCAATCGGTTCACGAATGATGTCCATATCTCCATCTTGAATCGGTACGCTGGCTCCCTGCTTCTCAAACCAGTCTACCAAAAACTGTGGATACGAGCCTTGATATATAGGCTGGAGAAACCAGTCGCTGTGCAGGGAAATAGTGCGCGCACAAGCCGCTTTGTCCTCCGCGGAGGTGCTGTAGGGCACAGCCCATGAAACATTGGGCGCGATGCCGATTTGGCCGCTGGTGCCCAATTCGCGGAAACGACGTACAGAAAGACCATGCGCAACCAGCAGATGGTGCCCCACATCGATAGCTGTCTGGAGATTCGTCAACCCAGGAGCGTGAATACCCAGCAAATTGGATAAAAAGGCGATGCACCACGGTTCATTAAATGTGAGCCAATAGTGTATTTTTCCGTCAAACTCACGGAACATCGTTTCTGCAAACTGGACAAATGCCTGAATCGTGCGGCGATTCTCCCAGCCTCCCGCATCCTGGAGCGCTTGCGGCAGATCCCAGTGATACAGTGTGCAAAACGGTTCAATCCCGTTTTCGTTCAGCAAATCAACGACGCGGTGATAATAGTCCAAGCCTTCCCGATTAACTTCACCGTCACCATTCGGAAATATTCGCGGCCATGATACCGAAAAACGGTATGTACGCACACCCAGCTCTTTCATGAGCCGGATATCTTCCTCATAGCGATGGTAGCTGTCACAGGCTACATTCCCGTTATCTCCGTTGAATACCTTTCCCGGTGTATGGGCAAAGGTATCCCAAATGGACAATCCTCTTCCATCCTCCTGATAAGCCCCCTCGATTTGATAAGCTGCCGTAGCCGTTCCCCACATAAAGTCGTACGGAAATTGAAAAATGGTCATATTCGATCTTCCTCTCCATAAATCATAATCATGGGCCTGTCCGTTAATTCCTGCTCTTTAGTGAAGATCCATGACAGAATGAATCCACCGTGCTCCGGATCAGGCTGGGCCTGCCGGGCGTCTGCGCTAAATGGATGTGCGCTGCGAATGATGCAGCTCCCCGCCGGAACAGAAGCGACAAGCTCCGCACAAACGAGCCGGGAGCCGGACCATTCCATGCTGACTGTCACCCCGCCGCGGGCCCGCAATCTGCTGACCCGTCCCTGCGGCCAGGCCGAAGGCAGGGCAGGCAGCAGCGTCAGCTCACCCGGACGGCTTTGCAGCAGCATTTCCGCGATCCCTGCCGTCGCACCGAAATTACCATCAATCTGAAAAGGCGGGTGCGCGTTGAATAAATTGGGATAGGTCGAGCGCGACAATAATGTGCGAACATACCGGTGCGCGGCCTCGCCATCCTCCAGCCTGGCGTACAGGTTAATCAGCCAGGCACAGCTCCAGCCGGTGTGGCCTCCACCATGGTCAAGCCGCCTGTGCAGCGATATACGGGCTGCCTCTGCCAGTTCCGGGGTATCGCGGATATGGATTAACCGGCCCGGGTACAATCCGTACAGATGTGAAACATGCCGATGCCCCGGCTCAGCTTCCTCAACATCGGCTAACCACTCCTGTAACTGTCCGTGGCGGCCAATTTGAAAAGGCAACAACCGTTGCCTCGTCTCTTCGCAGCGGTCGCGGAACTCTTCGTCCAATTCCAGCAGATTCGCTGCCTGAATGCAGTTGCCGAGCAGTTCCCGGATCAACGTCATGTCCATGGTAGACCCCATGGATATACTGCACTCTTCGCCGGACGGCGTTATAAATTTGTTTTCAGGTGATGTGGAAGGGGAGGTTACGAGCCAGCCATTCGGACCTTCCACAAGCCAATCCATACAAAAGGCCGCCGCCCCTTTCATCAGCGGATAAGCTCGCTCCGCCAAATAGGCTGTATCCTGGGTAAACAGATACCGCTCCCACACATGGGCGGTCAGCCATACGCCCCCTAGCGGCCAAAAGGCCCAACTGGCTTGGCCTCCCGATGGCCCGGTGTACCTCCACATGTCGACATTGTGATGAGCCGCCCACCCTTGAATGCCGTAATTGACGGCTGCTACTCTGCGTCCCGTACAGCTGATTTCTCCAACCATGTCCAGCAAGGGCTCATGGCACTCGGCCAAATTGCATACTTCAGCCGGCCAGTAGTTCATCTGCGTATTAATATTGGTCGTATAATTGCTGTGCCACGGCGGCTGCACCCGGTCATTCCAGATGCCCTGGAGATTGGCGGGCTGGCTGCCCGGACGTGAACTACCCATGAGCAGGTAGCGCCCATACTGAAATAACAGCACTTCCAGCCCCAGATCCGCTTCCCCTTGCTGATAGCGCTCCAAGCGCAGATCGGTCGGCAGGATCGGCTCTTCAGTGCAAGTGCCATCCCCAAGCTCCAATGCCACGCGCTCGAACAGCGCATGATGATCCTGCTCATGCCGTTGCCGCACCTGCTCACTCCCCAGCGCTATCGCTTTATCCACAGTGACCTGGCAGGCTTCGGCCGATTCCGCCGGATCGCTGTCGGGCATCGTGTGGAATCCCCGAAATCCGGTAGCTGCCGCCAAATATATCGTGAGTTGATCGGCGCCCAAGACGATCAATGTTCCGTCAGTCCCCCTCGCCAGGGTCCCACCCTCGGGAACAACCCTCACCTGTACTGCAAAAGCCGTCCCCAGGTTACTCTCGTACACGACCGACTGCGGATGGTCACCATGATAATTCGATTCCACATGACTGGGTGCTCGTCCAGTCAGCGTCATCACGTTCCTCATCGGCTTATCCGTCCGATCCTCATCCTCATCGCTATCCCATTTGGATGAATCACCAGAATACACATCCTCGCCAGCCTCGTCTTCACAAGGATGAGGAGTCGTTAGGCGTACAGTTGTATTAATCTGCCCAGCCGCATCCGCAGACAGCGATACCATAATGACCCCATCCGGCGCGCTGGCGATCACTTCCCGCGTATAGCGAATGCCCTCGCTATGAAAAGCAATGGCTGCCGTTCCAGCCGGTAAATTCAGTTCCCGCTCATAATGCGTGATTTCCCCCAGGCCCTCCTGCGTAATCCACAGATCTCCCAAAGGCTGATACGCTTCCGTATCCCGGCCCAGCATATGCGTATCGATCAGACGCTCCGCATCCTTGTATTTCCCGGCTGCGATCAGCTCTCTGACCGGCTTCAAATATCGCAATGCATCATATTGAACACCATCTCTCGGAAATCCGGACCAGAGCGTATCCTCATTTAATTGCAGACGCTCTTCCCTGATTCCGCCGAATACCATCGCCCCCAGTTTTCCATTGCCGACCGGCAATGCTTCCTCCCATACCTCAGCAGGTTGGCGATACCATAACCGCAGGGACTGCGGCTTTGCGCTTTTCGTCACGGCAAACCCTCCCCATGAGCTTAAACAGAGCGCCGACCCTAGGACAAGCGCTCTGTAATTTCGGCAATTCAAAGCCAGGTTAAGCTGCCCCGTTATTTCGGAGCCTTGCCGCTCCATAACTCTACCCGGTCCTTCACCAATTGCGTGTATTGCTGTTCCATTTGTACAGCACCGGCCGCATCCAGCTCTTTGATCATGTTGTCATACACGGTGTCAAAAATGGAGACAGGTGCCAAGATAGCCTCAGGTATGCGCTTGCGGATAATATCCGTCGTTTTTTTGAGCGTAACATTATAGTTGGATTCATTATCCGTCGTCAGATTATAGGCGGCGCCCCATGGCTTCACTTCAAATTCTTTCTCGCCCGGGAACAGCTCCTTCCACGTTTTGACGCCATACGCCTTGAGTGACTCCTTTTCCGGCTCCGAATAGCTTGCGATAATTTGTTCAGGGAATTTGGTCGTGTAATAGTTGCCCGTAGGGTCCTTTACACCATCACCATAGTGTCCGCTGATTAATGTATACAGGTCTACCCCGCTCTCCTTACTGAAGCTGGTAGCATTATTTGTTTTTTGTTCCAATATATCCGCTGGGATGATGCGTTTTCCATCTTTGATCTCATAATGCTTGCCTTCGATTCCCCAGTTCACCAGCACCTGTCCTTCATCGGAGGCCAAATAATCAAGGAACTTGATGGCCCGCACTGGGTCCTTGCAGCTCTCGGTTATGCCGACACCGTAGCCGGACATAAAACCCACATCCTGAAAGGAATGATCCTTATATTGCTCCGAAAGCATTACTGGAAAATGGGCAAAGCTGGCATCGGCCTTGCCTGACGCTTTTAACGCATTTTCTGCATCCTGGTAACCCCATTCCTGGTCAATCAGACCAAGGACGCGACCGCTGGCAATTTTGGATTTGTACTGGTCGCTTTTTTGCACAAATGAGCTCTTATCCAGCAGCCCTTCATTGTACATGTGGTTCAACCAGCGGAAATATTCCTTTTCCTCCGGACGTTTATAATGAAGCTTCGCTTCAAACGTTTTGGGATCGATAAAATATTCACCATCGTCTGACGCTCCGGTCGTCTGGAAGGCAGGATTCGTGACCGTAATCATGATTCTCCAGTCGTCTGCATCCAGTGTGAGCGGAATTGTTTTTTGGCCATCAATGGTCGGATGCTTGGCTGCATAGGTCTTGAGTACGTTTTCAAAATCCTGTAGCGTTCTTACCTTCGGATACCCCAGCTCCTTAAGTACCCTATGCTGGATTTCGAATCCCCCCGTCGCATCAAAACTCTTCTGACCCACCCCTGCATACGTTGGGATGGCATAGATGCCCTGATCCTTGTTGCTGTATTTCAGCCGATCCATATAGGGACCGTACAGCTTTTTGAGATTCGGCGCATGCTCATTGATCAGATCGGTTAGATCAATCATGGCTCCGGCGTCCACCAGCTTGCTAATATTGGCTTTGGCAGACACCAGGTCCGGGTACTCTCCACTCGCTGCCATCAAAGCAATGCGATCATCACCGCCCCTGCCGCTGACATCAAATTCAGCATTCAGGGTTACTCCCGTTCGCTTTGTAATTTCCCTGCCTATTTCATCCTTCATACCGTTCCATTGCGGACTCGGATCGGCTCCAAAGAAAGTGAACGTAATCGGATCGGCTCCGCTGGATGAGCCTTCCTTTGCCGCGTTTTGGCTCCCGCCACAGCCTGCCAGCGCAGCAAGTGACACCGCAAGCAGGGGAATGAGTGCAAATCTGGACCAGTGTTTTTTCATGTTCCAGACCTCCTGTATTTTTAATGATCAACTAGCCTGCAAAATAGGTACTGCAATTACTGTTAGCGCCGGGAATCCGACTTTTATGATGGTCACTATTATGATTTCACAGCGCCCAGCGTCATGCCGCCTACAAAGTACTTTTGCAGGAACGGATATACGAACAGGATAGGAAGTGTAACTGTAATCGTGATTGCCATTTTGATGGATTCCGGCGAAATCTGTGCTATTTGCTTCGCCATATCATTGCTGTTTGTCATGCTCGAACCGCCTTGCTGTGTACTTTGCAGCACCTTCATCAGCTCGTATTGCAGTGTCGTCCATTGCGGGGCTGTTCCGTTGTATAAATACGTATCGAACCACGCGTTCCATTGATTCACCGCCAAAAAGAGAGCAATTGTCGCCAGCACAGGCTTGCACAGCGGCAAAATGATTCTCCAGTAAATTGTAAAATCACTCGCCCCGTCCAGCTTGGCAGACTCCTGCAGCGCATACGGCAAACCATCCATAAAAGAGCGAATGACGAACACGTTAAACGCGCTAATCAACGTCGGGAAAATATACACCCAGAACGTACCCAGCAAATGCAAATCACGCATCAAAATAAACACCGGTACCATCCCGCCGGAAAAATACATCGTTAAGGCCAGAAACGTGGAAATCAACTTGCGGGCGCGGAAATCGACCCGACTCAGTGTAAATGCAAGCATGGATGCACATATGAGTCCCAGCACCGTTCCGACCACTGTACGTAAAATCGATACCTGCATCCCTTGAAGGAGGCCATCGTATTGGAAAATCGTCTTGTAATTTTCGAGTGTAAATTGGCGGGGCCATATATAAATGCCGCCACGAACTGTGTCCGTCGAATTGTTCAAGGAAATCGCCAGTACGTTCAGAAAGGGATACAGCGTCACTACCACGATTAGAGCCATAAGGATATAGTTGAACAGATCAAATACCTTTTCTGACCGGGTTGCGTTAAAAGCCCTGGTTGTCATTTCGCCTCTCCCCCCTACATGATGCTTTCTTTGGTCAGTTTCTTGAATATGCCGTTTGCTGTAAATAGCAACAGAATGCTAACCAGCGAGTTGAAAATACCAATCGCCGTCCCGTAAGAGAAGCGGCCCAAATTAATCCCGTAATTCAGTGCATACAAATCCAGCACCTCGGAATAATCCGTTACCAGACTGTTGCCGAGCAAAAATTGCTTTTCAAAACCGTTGCTGACCAAATGTCCAATCGCCATAATAAATAGGACAGCAATCGTCGAGCGGATACCCGGCAATGTAATATGCCATATCTGTCTCCAGCGGCTCGCACCATCTACGCGCGAAGCTTCATACTGTTCCTGATCAATTCCGGTAATGGCGGCCAAATAAATAATGGTATTCCAGCCCGTCTCTTTCCATATGTCGGAAGCGGTTACAATGTACCAGAACCAGCTCCCTTTTGCCATGAATTGAATCGGCTCATCCACAATATGAAGCGCTATCAAAATATCGTTAACAATCCCCCCGTCAATGGACAGCAACTTGGTAACCAATCCGGCAACCACTACCCAGGATACAAAGTGCGGAAGGTAAGATACCGTCTGCACGAAGCGCTTGAACATCATTCCCCTCAGCTCATTTAACAAAATCGCAAAAAAAATCGGTACAACAAAGCCAAACACAATGCCCATCAGGCTCATCGCCAGCGTGTTGCGTAATACCAGATAAAATCGTTCATCCTGAAAAAGCTCAATAAAGTTGTCGAACCCTACCCATTTCTGTTCTAAAAGGGATTTGGCAGGCTTATAATTTTGAAAGGCCATCGTCCAGCCCCACAGCGGAAGATAACTGAAAATAAACACCCAGATGACGAAAGGGATGGACATAAAATAAAGATATTTTTGCTGCCTCACACTATCCCACAAGCCTTTTTGGCTGCGCCCGGGCTTTGTCCTGCGAGGCTTACGCGGTCTGCCCCGGATGGAACCGGGAATCGTAGCATTCGCATTATTGGAGGCGGTTTCAGGCGAAGATTCCATATCAAGCTCCTCCTTGTATGTAGTTACTATTATCATACTCTGCCGGATCAAAAGCCGATACCCGACGAATTAGGAGAAAAATCAGTTCAAAATTAGATATATTTGGGGGTGGATTAGAATTACATGGGTGCCGCTACGATGAGTCCCGCTACGCATGCGGATAGTACTTCCCACCACTGTTGCCCCCGGATTTCAGTTTTAAGCTAACGGTTTCCCGTTTTGCATGACTTTGCCATCCTCACTTGAAATCCGGCTTCCTTAAACCACTTGAGCGCTTCTTCGGCGCCGATCGTATGGCTTTCAACATAAAAAATAGCCTCCGGCACCAATGTGCTGGAAAGCTATTATTGATCTATTTTACCGTAATCGTGCCATAATACATATACATGCCGCAATTGTACTCATATGCCCCCGGTTTCAGGTCCTTGACGGTATAATAGTTGTTTTCGTGGTCCAAAAAAACGTCCATTCCTGTCTTCAACGACTGTACTTCATCTATGCAAGTAAAGGATGTCATTTTCTTAAAATTTATTTTTGTCGGGACGCCGGCCTTCACTTCAATATTTTTAGGATAAAAGCCGTCCCCTTGTACACCCACGGTAACAATCTCGTATTGATTTTTGTCAGGCTCTTCCTGAGCCCGCTGAGGTTGACTGGCCGGAAACGACGACACACTCCCCTGAAAATAAAACAAGACGCCCCCGCCAACGATCAGCGCGATAAAACCAATGAGCATCAAGTGCCAATATTTGGAGATCCATGTTTTCATTTCTTTCAGCTCCTTCCTGTTCATTGCCTGCATGTGACGTATCAACTCAAACAGTATATAAAAATGAATCCAAATTTAAAATAATCATGCAAGCTAAATTCTGAACATCGTGTAAAAAAATAAAAAGAATCAGGGCCATGCAAATCAGTGGTCTAGAGCGCTCCGAGTGTCCAGAAGCGGATGATCCAGCTCATACAGGTTACGGTATCGCGGCTGCTCCTGCCACAGCTGCTCATGACTGCCTCGCATGGAAATGACGCCTTTTTCCATAAAGATCACTTCGTCCATATGCTCCATTCCCGTCAGATGGTGGGTGATCCAGATCAGTGTTTTGCCCTTCAGCACATGAAATATAGTCTGCATGAGTTCATGCTCTGTCAGCGGGTCAAGCCCGACCGTGGGCTCATCCAATAAAATAATCGGGTGATTTTGAAGCAATATCCGTGCCAGTGCAATACGCTGCCTTTCTCCACCCGAAAAGCGAAGACCCGTTTCCTGCATTCGAGTATCGTAGCCCTCCGGCAAAGAATCAATCAGGGCTGCAAGCCCCACCTGCTCCGTTACCGCACGCACCTCCTCCAGCGAAGCATCCGGTCGTCCCAGCCGAATATTGTTAGCTACCGTCGTATCAAACAAGTACGGTTGCTGGTTCAACACCGCAAACAAGCTGGAATATGCTCCACCGGTATAGACGGGTGTACCTGCGACGGTGACGCTTCCTTCATTCGGCTGCAGCGCCCCCTGAATGAGATTCAACAGCGTGGATTTGCCTGCACCGCTGCGGCCAAGCAGCGCAACATTGCCTCCCTGCGGCACATGCAAGGAAATATGGCGCACACTCCAGGCCTGTTGATCCGTATAGCGATAGCTAACGTTGTCCAACAGCAGCTCGCCTGTGTGCCCCGATCGACACGCAGCAGTCTGGCTGCCTGCCGGGTCTGGTGTGCCGCTGATTGCTTGCTGGACTGTATCCACAAAAATCGCAGGCGGTGACACTGCCGGTGCAGCGGGTATATGCGTATTTTTTTCCGATTCCTTCAATCGCCGCAGTGAATCCTGATACTCCGGTGCATGAACCACCGCTTCTCCGGCCCGGACAAAGGCATCCAGCAGCGGAAAAGCCACCAGGGCAAAGGAGGCCAGCCATGTAGGTTCGAGGTGATTTTGTGCTACCCATCCTCCGGCCCATACCGTCATGATCACAATTCCGCCGCCTACAACGCATTGTGCCGTCCAGTGAGCGCGCCACTCTCTGCGCCGAAGCGAGCTTTCCACTGCGGTGGCCTTGCTTTGCTGCCCTGCAAAAGAAGCGAGAAAATGTTCAGTCCGCCCGCTTAGCACCAGATCACTCATGCCGAACAAAGCATCGGTCAGTTCCTGATAGGCTTTGCTTCGTTCCTGCTTGAACGTGCGCCGTTGGGCGAGCGAGGTCCACAGCGAGATGGCCGGGGCGATCACAAGCAAATAGCCGCAATACAGCCCCATCAGCAGCGCAAAAGTTCCGTCCATCCATCCAAGCGCCGAGATGCCTGCCGCATAGATCAGCAGCGCCGATAAGGCAGGCAGAACCAGCTTCAAATAAATATTTTGAAGCTGATCAATATCTTCCGCCAGCAATCCCAACAAATCTCCTGTACGAAATTTACTGCGGATCATTAGCGCCTGCGGTTCCACGGCCCGGTAGAGCCGTACCCGCATACGGGACACAAGGCGCAGCGCGGCGTCATGCCCAACCAGACGCTCCAGATATTGAATGACGGCTTTACTAAAACCGAATGTCCGCACAAGCACGATCGGTACATACACCATTAATATATTTTCCGGTTTTAAAGCCGAACGGGTGATCAGATGACCGGACGCAAAGAGCAGCGCACCTGCACAGCCGATCGCCAATGCACCCAAAAGCGCCGCCGCCAGAAAGGCCCAAAAATATTGTCTCAAATAAGACAAAAACCAGCTTTGGCCGCTATTGTCCACCACTCTCATATCGTTCGCCCCCTTCTTACGTTATTCCTGTCAGCAGTCTGTAATATCTTCCTTTACGGGAAACCAATTGCTGATGAGAGCCTACTTCCTCCAGACGGCCTTGATGCATCATCCAGACACAATCCATATCCGGCATCCAATGGAGCCGATGGGTTGCGAGAAACATTCTCTTATGCTGCAAAACAGACAAAATCGTCTGCTTCAGCTCCCATTCTGTCTCAATATCCAGTTGGGCGGTTGGCTCATCCAATAAAATGACCGGGCGATGGCTCAGCAATGCGCGTGCCAAGGCAATCCGCTGCGCCTGTCCTCCGCTCAGCGTCCGGCCTGCTTCACCAATAGGCTCATCCAGTCCGCCAGGAAGTCCAATCACCAGCTCGCGAAGTCCTACCGCATCAATCGCCCATTCTACCTGCTCGTTGGATGCCCCCGGTTCATAGTAGCGGATATTATCAGCCAAAGAAGCGCTGAACAGGTAGGGATGCTGCGGAATATAGGCAATGTGCCGCTGCCATTCGGCTTTGGCATCCCCGGCTAGCCGGCATCCATTCAGGCTCAGCTCGCCCGAAGCCGGATTGGCAAAGCCGCCAAGCAGACTGAGCAGCGTTGTTTTGCCTGCACCACTGGCTCCTACAATGCCGATCATGTTCACGTGCGGTTCGATACTGGCAGATACATGGTCAAGCCTCATGGAGCCGTCCTCATTCAGGAGGCACACATCCGACAGCCTCAAAATTCCCTGGCCTGTGATGGCCGAGCCGACAAACTTCGCCCCACCCCGGCCTTCCGGATTAGCATGGGGAGCAGCGACTTGTATGGGGGAACCGGCTGCTTCATCCTCTGCGCGGAGAACCGAGCGCATCGCTCCCCAAGCCTCCTTGCCATCCAGCGAGGCGTGATAATCCGATCCGAGCTGACGGATCGGCATAAAATAATCCGGGGCCAGGATGAGCACCATCAGTGCTGCCTCCAGGCCCACCGATCCGCTAATCAGGCGCAGCCCCAAGCCCACCGCCACAAAAGCGACGGACAGCATACTAAAAAAGTCGAGAGCAAACGAGGAAAGAAACGCAACCCGCAGCGTACGCATCGTGGCCGCCCGGTATTGGTCGCTGACCTTCCCGACGGTTTCCCCATGCTCTCGACTGCGGCCCAAAAACCGTAAAGTCTGCAGCCCGCGCAGCGAATCCGTAAAATGATGCGACAGCAGACGATAGGAACGCCACTGCTTGCCCGCCTGCTTTTGCGCCGCCAAGCCGAGTAAAATAAAGAAGCCCACCAGAATCGGCATCGTAGTCGTCAAGATGACGCCTGAAATGATATCCAATGTGAAAACATATACAAGCACAAGTAAAGTTACGGCCAGCATGTCTATCATCCGAGGGATGGACAGCTCCAAATACGTGCGAAAACGGTCCACGCCGTCCAGCGCCAGCGTTACGAGCTTGCCGCTGCCTTCCTTCGCAGCAAAGCCCGGACCATGCTCGAACAAACGCGCAAGCAGACGCTCCCGCAAGGAAGCGCCTGATGCTTCGGCAAAACGGCCTGCTGTCCGGCGTTGCAGCCAAATCACCGTATGCCTCGCTGCAAAAGCCGCAAAAAACAACGCCAGTGATGGCCAGGCCATCACCAGCGGATTTTTTTCAAATAAAATCGTCACTGCTTTTGCCAAAAAGGTCGCTTGTGCAGTCACCGCAACCCCCTGCAAAAGGGAAAGGGCGGCCAGCAGCAACATGACTGGCCGAATGCCCTTTAATTCAAACCATGCTTTATCCATTAGTATTCCAGATGATCCTTTTCACTGAGACGTTTATGGAAAACAAAGTAGCTCCATGCCTGGTAAGCCAATACAAAGGGTAAAAGCGTTGCTGCAACAATCGTCATGGCTTTCAGTGTGTAATGGCTGGAGCTTGCGTTATAAATCGTCAGATCAAATGCACTATTGACCGAGCTGACCATAAATCTAGGGAACAAGCCGACGAATAATGAAACGAAGGTCAGCACAATCATGGCGCCTGTCATTCCGAAGGCCCATCCTTCACGGCGCTGTTTCAGGAAATACCATGCCAGCACATAGGCAATCATTCCGATGACGACCGCCGCATACATAAAGGGGCCACGGCGCACGAAAAAATCCGTGGCAAAATAAGTCCACACCACCATACCGGCGAGTAAAATACCCAATACCGGCAGGAACTTGGATGCGATCACGCGGGCACGATCTCTCACCTCTCCAATCGTCCGCAAAGAAACAAACGTCAGTCCATGCATCAGGCACATCCCGACCACCGTCAGTCCGATCCATATCGTATATCCGTTGAGCACATCGGAAAATCCGGCTTTTAAATCCATGTTTTGCTGAATGGGTACACCTTTCACCAAAGCGGCAAAAGCCATACCGAACAGCATCGGCGGCAAAAAGCTGCCAATCAGGATCGACGCATCCCACGTTCCTGTCCACCATTTTCCTTTCGCCTTGCCGCGGAATTCAAAGGAAACTCCACGTAAAATCAAGCCTAGCAGAATCAACACAAATACCAGATAATATCCGCTGAACATGGTCGCATAAAAATGCGGGAAAGCAGCAAACATGGCACCTGCCGCTGTGATCAGCCATACTTCATTGGCATCCCAAAACGGACCGATCGTGTTAATCATCAAACGTTTTTGCTGTTCATTCCGGGGCACCAAGCCCAAAGCCATGCCCACGCCAAAATCAAAGCCTTCCAGGAAGAAAAAGCCGGTGAATAGCACAGCAATCAATAAAAACCACAGATCATTTAACGACAATGTTGTCACCCCCTTGAGCAAATGGATCATGAATGACCGTATGCTGATGCGGTTCAAAATCCGGACCTTTGCGCGCTGTACGAGCAAACAGGAATGCCAGTACGCCCGTTAAAGCGACATACAGCGTCGTAAACGCAATGAGTGAGAACAGCACTTCTCCTGCAACAACAGTAGGCGAAACGGAATCTTTGGTTTGAAGCAAGCCAAACACCGTCCACGGCTGGCGGCCCATTTCAGTCATAATCCAGCCCGCAGTATTCCCAATGAACGGGAGTGAAATCCCCCACAGCATGAAACGGTAGAACCAGCGATGCGAGCCCTCCAATTTACGTCTAAAACTCAGATAGGCTCCGTATAAACCAAGTACAATCATGGCACATCCCGACGCAATCATAATGCGGAAGCTCCAGAATGTAGTACGTACTGGCGGAATATAGTCACCCGGACCGTAGGTTTTCTCATACTGTGCCTGAAGCTCCTTCATACCAGGTACGGAGCCGGAAAATTTGCTGTACGACAGAAAGCTGAGTGCAAACGGAACTTTAATCTCAAAGGTATTTTCCTGCTTATCAGGATCAATGCGCGCCACAACCGTCCAAGGCGCCGGGTCGCCGCTGTTTTCCCACAGGCCTTCACTGGCGGCCATCTTCATCGGCTGTGTTTTTACCAGATATTGAGCCTGTCCATGACCAAACAAAGGGATAGCAATGGCGCTAATTAAGGCAACTACAATACTCAATTTAAAAGAAGGTTTAAAAAAGTCCATATTCTTTTTATGCATCAGCTTCCATGCGCTAATCCCCGCTACGAGGAACGCTCCGGTTGCAATAGCAGCAAATATGGTGTGGGGATACTCCCACAAAAGCTGCTCGTTCGTTAACAAGGCTGCGAAATCCTGCATTTCAGCGCGTCCGTTTTGAATCCCGTACCCTACGGGACGCTGCATGAACGAATTGGCGGCCAAAATCCACAAAGCGGATAGCATCGTACCCATGGATACCAGCCACATACAGATTAAATGCACCCTTTTGGACAGCCTTTCCCAGCCAAACACCCATAAGCCGATAAAGGTAGATTCCAGAAAAAATGCAAGCAGTGCTTCTATCGCCAGCGGTGTACCAAATACATCGCCGACAAAACGGGAAAAGTCCGACCAGTTCATTCCGAACTGAAATTCCTGTAAAATCCCGGTGACCACGCCCACGGCAAAATTGATCAATAGGAACGTTCCCCAAAATTGAGCCATTTTTTTGTACAAATCATTTTTTTTGACCACATACAAAGTCTCCATAATCGCCACCAGCAGCGATAATCCAATGGAGATCGGCACGTAAACAAAGTGAAGAATCGTGGTTGTCGCAAACTGCAACCGTGCCAATTCTAATACGTCCATGATGTCTTTCCTCCTCTGTGCTTTCTTAAAAATTGCATGTTAAATCAGGTTCTGAAGCAATGAACCAACTTTGTGATAATATTCACTTTATTGCGTATGTACCGTCCATTTTTCCAAGAATGGACCCCAGTCGCTTTCACCGTTGATAACATGATCCGACTTCAGAATAACAACATTATATAGAATAGATTTAGAATGAAATAGAATCGAAAGTGTGAACATCATGCCAAAGCTGTGTCATAATGATGGCGAATTTATGAAATCAGCTCAAATCCTCTAATAAGTGTGACATTTGCGATTGATTTGCCTGATTTTTTCCATATAAAAAAGCCTCCCTGCATACGGATAACACTCCTCCGAGATCTGCAAGAGAGACTCATAAATGAAGCGGCAGGAATCTTTCAACTGCCATCCATTTCTTCGTTCTTCTGAGCCTGATTACGGTAGAAGGAAGGCGACATTCCTGCATATTTTTTGAATTTGCTATGAAAATAATCAGCATTCGCATACCCCACACGGTCTGCTACCTGATGTACCTTAATTCCCTGTGCAAGCAATTCCCTTGCCCGCTCAATCCTTACTTTATCCAGGTAGGCATTAAAAGCCTCGCCGGTATGACCTTTGAACAGTTTGCCCAAATAGCCGCTATTGTAGTTGAACATGTCTGCCAGTAGCTCCAACCGTAAATTTTCATCATAATGACTATGTATGAAGTCCAGCATTTGCTTCATAATGATCTCCTTGCCGCCCAAGTCAGTCTGACCGATCCATTGCAATATATACTCTGCCGAATGATCAACCAGTTCGCCCAATGTAGAATAGGCATATACTTCGGTAATCAAGCTGGAATGCTCCTCCAACACCACTCGGCTCTGATCCTGTCCAGCCGCGTACTTGTTCAGCGCCAGTGTAAACGTTTGGGCAAATGCCGCCTTAATGGCGGATTCTGTACGATAAGTCTGGGGATACCGGACTTTCATTTCCTTTAATACGCGCAGTGCCGCTTCCCGGCTGGCCATGTCGAGCGCATAGTACAGCTTTTCTGCGTAACGCACGGGGGCTGCTTTTTTATTGGATGCTTCGTCCGCTTCGGCGGTGATCGCCTCCAATTTGTACAGATCACTGGAGAGCATGACCCTGTCCATGCCAAACAAAAACGTATGTTCCAATAAACGCAACGCCTGTTCAAAAGAAGCGGGGATATCTGTTAATTTCGGCACCGGATCACCGGCTGCCACGTAAATCTCTGTTGCCCACGGCTTCAGCTCATGCCGCCAGGATGCCAGCATCCGGGCAGCATTTTCCTCCGTCCTGACCGTAGCGGGAAGCAGCAAGCCCGTATATATTCCGGCCTCAAACACTATGCCCCGGCCCTGCTCCCGGCACATCTGCGCCAGATGCTGTTTTGCTGCCGATTGCCGGGCTTGCCGATCCCAGTCGGGTATCCGCAAATCCAGCAAAACAATCTGATAGCTGGGCCAATCCAAAGCTGGCAGCACCAGATGCTGTCCGTGCTGCTCGGCTTGCCGCATCCCTTCATCAGGAGAAGTGCCGGGCTCTGCTGCATGATCTGCAGGCTGTTGAACCGGAAACAGCAGCGCTTCGATCCAGCCACGCTCAAGGTGAGGAGCACCTCCCCACTTGCCGTTTTCTTTTTCAACCTCAATGCTTCGGCATACCCGTTTCAGCTCTGTCGTCATTTCCTCCTCATCGACAGGCTTCAATAAATAACCATCCACCCCAAAGCCCATGGCTTGCCGGGCATAGTCAAAGTCAGCATATCCGCTTAATATGAGAAAATGAAACGGCTCGCCGCTCATTTCACGTATGCTCTGTATGACCTCAAGTCCACTCATGCCCGGCATACGAATATCGACAATAATCAGCTCTGGCCGATGCTCACCGAACTTCTCCAAAGCTTCGCGACCACTTCCTGCCGTATCTACAATTTGAAAACCACAATCCCCCCAGTCAATCATGGAGGACAGCCCTTGACGAATCGCAGGCTCATCATCCACAATCATCGCTTTATACATTCGAATCCTCCTCTCCAGGTATAGAAAAACATACGATGGTTCCTGCGTTCAACACGCTTTCAATACGCAAACCATAACGCTCACCATACATCAACGCCAGACGCTGGTGGACATTGCGCAGACCAATACTGCTTCCTTCCGGCTCATCCGTTCCCCTGATACGGGCCAGCAGACAGGCAAGCTGCTCTTTTTCCATTCCTATCCCATCATCCGCTACTTTAATGTGCAGTTCTCGCAGCTCCATCGTGATATCCACTTTCACGGTAACCGGTTCTTCCTTATTTTCCAGGCCGTGAATGACTGCATTTTCCACCAGCGGCTGTATGATCAATGGAGGTATGGACATTTTCTCAGTGTCTCCTGTCAGATTTACTTCATAAATCAGACGCTTTCCAAACCTGAACTGCTGAATTTGCAAATAGGATCGCACCATATCCAGTTCCTGACGTACCGTCGTTTTACCGCTGCCAATCTCCAGATTCCTCCGCATCAGCTTGCCAAGCAAACGTACCGTCGTTGCAATCTCGGCTTCCCCGTTCAGATGCGCCTTCATTCGGATAGACTCCAGCGCATTAAACAGGAAGTGCGGATTAATTTGACTGGCCATCATTTTTAGCTTGATATCCTTTTGCGCCAGCTCGAGCCTGTTGTTCTGCTCACTTGCTTCATAGATCTGTGCCATGAGCTGGCGGATACTGGTCACCATATCGTTGAAGCAGCGGGATAAATCTCCGATTTCGTCCCTTCCCTCCACACTCGACACCACATGGAAATCGCCCGAGGCTACTTTTCCCAGTTCATAGCTCAACCGCTGCAGACGTTTGGTAATCAACCAGGAAATAATGGTAATCAAAATCAGCGCTATGATCAGCACTGCAAGCACACACAAGGCACCGATCAAACTAATCCGGTTCGCCCCCTGTACAATATGTTCCGTCGAAAACTCCGAAATAATGGTGAATCCGCTCACACTTGAGGCGGGCAGCAGCTCATCCACAATAATGTTTGAAGGCTTTCCGTTTATTTTCGCTTCATATATGCCCTTCCCCGTACGCTGGACATCAAAGCCCAAATGCAATTCCGCCAATGTCTGACCCACCGACTGCGGATGAGTAGCAGCCACCACAATCCCGTTGCGATCTGCAATCAATGTTTCAAACGGCTCCTGGCTCAGCATTTGGTTCAGCTCAGTCTGACTTAGCGCTATCATCAATACTCCCTTGCTATGATATTCGGGAAATGGAATTTGCCGTACCAGACTCAAGTGATTGACTGGATTATCCTCCTTGTCGTGGATGTAAAACCAGTTAATTGCTGTCCCCTTCATCGCTGTCTGAAACCATTTCTGCTGCTCAATGCCGGTATCGACAGGAATAAACTCCAGATTATTGACCAGTGTCGGATTGTCTGAATAAAACCGAATGGCAGCAACCTCTCTATACTGCTGCACATACTCATTGAAGTCCTTGTATTGATGGTACGCATTTATCAGCTCTACCATGCCCGAATAACGGCGGTTCGCCATCTCCTTGAGCCTTTTGTCGAACATCAGGCCATTGGAAATATCCGTCGGCACACGCAGCAAGTTTGCCGTCTGACTCTTGATTTTTTCCACATTGTTTACCGTCTGGGCAATCGCACTGTTCAGTGCTTGCTCACGCAAATAAAAAGTAACACAGCCGCCTACCACCAGCACCGGGATCATGACAATCAGCACATAGGAGAAGAGCAGCTTATTGCGCATGCGCATATTATTCATCAAATGCCGTACTCCGCGATTCATGCCACCCCTCCACCAAGATAAGCGCTTACATTTTTAAATAAATATTCAAACCCTCATGACAACATATATGATTCCAGTTTAAAGCCTCGCAACATGTATATCCATATTTTCTAGTAAAGTAAAAATGTGGCGAACGAAGTCACCACATTTTACGGATCATGAACTATTCACACACAAAAGGTTCGATATGCACTCCCTGCGGCAGCTTATGCGGATCTTCCGGATTGATGCGGTCATAGAACATAATGCCGTCCAAGTGGTCCATTTCATGCTGTACCACAATCGCTGCATAACCCTTGAAGGTCAATAGCTCCTGCGTTCCGTTCGGCAAATGGGCCTTGATGCGAATTTTTTCATAACGCGGAACATATCCGGGAATGTAACGATCCACTGACAAACATCCCTCACCCTGCTCCAAATAAATCATGGAAGTGGAGTGGCTGACCAGCTTCGGATTAAAAAGCGCGTACTCTACCGTCTTGTCTCCATCTTTATAATAGATAGCACACATTCTTTTGTTCAAACCTACCTGGTTGGCGGATAGCCCTACACCCGGGCGCAGCTCATAGCGGGTGGCCAGCTCTTCATTTTGGCTATTTTTCAGATAATCCAGCATCCACTGCATTTGTTGAAAATCCTCTTCAGACAAAGGCAGGCTTACCGGATCAACCTTCGTACGCAAGATCGGTTCCCCTTCACGCACAATATCCTTTGTGAGAAGCATATCCATCGATTGATTGCTCATTCGTCAGCCTCGATTCATTTTTTAAATAAATATATGATCATGTGATGTTATGCAAAAATCGGGGAAACCCCCGGTATTCTGCAGGTTTTATCCCATAAATTATATCTATTTATGAAATGAATTGTCAAAATAAAGCGACGTTTGGCGTGGAATTTTTGGGCAATAGAGGACGCTACGCGGGGCGGATCATTCTTTCGATCGCTGTTGCCCCAGATTTCCCGATTATCATCTTCAAAGGCAGAAATTCAGGGGCAAAGGCATATCACATTTAAGACGGCTGTCCTAATTCCTCAGGGGTAACGCTATACAGCCTCGCCTTCGGATTCGGCTCAGTCCAGGTATTATAATATTGAGAGTTTTTGCCGTACGAGTTGTCAATGACCACATGCGGCATATCGAGCAGACAGGCCAGAATGTGACCGTGCAGCCTTGAGGTGCGAACCTCCCGGTAAGAGCTGAACAGCGTGACCGCTTTGTTCATCAGATGGTCGGTGTATTTATACCAGAATGTACGCGTTGGCAACGGTCCACCGATCTTTTTATTCAGACGGTAAAACTTCTGGAAGTAGACAATTCCCTTTACCTCCAGCGGAGTGAACAAAGTGTCCCAGTCCAGACGATGAGCTGCATGGGCCTCGTCGTCGAATTTCTGTTGTCCTCCTACCGTTTCAATATCGGTACGCAGGAAGTACAGTATGTCCTTCACGGTTTCCGTAGTCGGCTTTAACGGCCAAAGCTGGTGCGCCATATCCGGACATAGCGTGATGTTGCATTGATTCAGCTTGTCCTTGGCCCACTGGTACGAGCGTGTGTCCCGCACAAACATATGCAGATCGGGGTGGCTATTGAACAGGGCAGCGGCCTCATTAGCTTTATGCTCAGACTGAAAGTGAATCGTCTGCGGCATGATGACAATTCGGTGATTTGGGAAATCGTGTACGATGCGTTCCCGCAAACGTTGATGATTCAAATACAGATCGCCGAAATTGCCGCCACCGTGGCACACGATAATCCAGTCGCCCGGAATGTGTAGCTGATCCGGAATATCCATAGCGCTATATCGGGCACGAACATGGATACCGTTATCCTTGAAGAATGCCTCTGTGCCTTTCATGATGAGTACGTCCCCACCGTTGTTGTAGACAGGATAGTCGACATAAATGATGTTCGAGCCTTGAGGGACTACGTCGAGAATGACGCTCAGCTTATTTTTCAGTTTAGCCATGGGATGCGAATTCGGCATCTTTCAGTTCTCCCTTCCTGCTCTTCTTTTGTATGGTCTGAATGACAAACGTGATATCGCTTTTATCAAAAATGATCCGTGATAGCGAAACATTGAAAAACATGGGAAATGAAAACAATGAGAATGCCAGCCGTACACAAGCACCTGCGAGCAAGGCGATGGCGATGCCGTCCAGACCAAAAATCGGTGTACAGATAAAAAACAAACCGACGGTGATTGCATAGGCTGCAACTTGCCGGAACAATACAAGTCCTGGACGACCCAGCGCGTTAAAGGCTGAAGCCAGAATCCACGAGCCGCCACCGATAATACATTCCAGAGACAGCAGATAGAACGTTAGCGATGCTTCCAGAAAAGCGGGCCCGTACAGCAACCCCAGCATATATCGCCCAATGAAAAGAGCGGGCACAATGACGATCAGCATGGCAGCCATCGAGATGCGGAAGGCACGGCCGACCGTTTCGACTATCTTGCTGTGCTCCATTCCGGTCACCTTGGGAAAGGTAACGTTCGTGACGGCATTTTGTACTACATTGAACACACGTGACAGGGCGTAGACAACAGAGTACAGCCCGAACGCTTTGGGAGACAGCAAAGCCACAATGACGATTTTGTCTGTTTGCGTGGACAGGGTCCCCATCAGCTCCATCCCGTACACCCGCGCTCCATAGCTATAAAAAGGGCGAAGCACCTGGCGGCTGGTAAAGGGACGAAAAGCACGCAAATTCATATGCTTGCGCAGACGGAGGAACGCCCATATCAATGCAAGGAAACTCGCAGCAAAATTCACGGCTCCAGCCTGCTGTACATTGAGCAAGCCCATGAGCCACAATGTCACCAAGCCGATGAAGTTCAGCAGCGGGTAGTAAAACAGCAGGCCATTGTAGACGCTAAAGCGATCCAGCCCTTGCGACAAAGCTGTCGTCAGTGCTGTAAGCACCGCGAGCGGTATCGCTGCCGCACAATATATTCGGGACAGTTGAATAATATCTACCCCATAGCCATTAAGCCACATGGGCATGCATATCCAGGCCACAGCCCCCGCCAGCACGCTGGCTGGCAGTTGAATCCACAGCGACAGCGAGAGCAATTGTTCCGTCGTGCCTGTTCTCTTCTTGATGTTATAAATCAGTGACGTTGGCAAGCCGAAGCTCAATACACTGCCAATTAGCGTTGGCCAAAACAAAACCGCCGCCAGTTCCCCTTTTCCCTGCACTCCGAGCATACGTGCGGTCAGGATGGAGGTCAGGGTGGTAACGATCAGTATAAAAAAATTGTTAAAGCTCGTACGCATAATCGTTTTGGCAAGGCTGTCGCCCGTGAATACTTTCCTTGCTGCTGTCCATGTGCTCATGTCACGTCCAACTCCTGTTCCTTATTAAGCCCTCTTGTCTACCCTCATTGCGTCGTCCGCTGCACCTCCATCATCCTGCCGTCTTTTTAGAATTGCGCTCGGATGCCTGCCCTCCGCCTATAGCTTCCTTCTGACTTGAAAAAATCGCCTTCAGCGCTCTTTTGTAGCCTTGAATAGCAGCATGATTTTGCCGGGGCTTCTCTCTCAAAATCTGGTACAGTGTCGTCCAGTATAACGCCGCATAGCCAATTGGCCCCGAACGCTCGTCCCGCAGCAGATGAATATGGTTCATTACCCGCATATAAGTGACCTGCTCCACATTGTCGCGCGAGGACGGCGATTCGTGATGAAGCAATGTAAGCGCCGGATTGATGTACAACGGACCGCTTTTCATCGCGGTACGCGACAGTAGCAGATCCTCTCCTACGCTATAGCTTTGCAGCCATGGCACCGGCTCCAGACCTCGGATGGCTTCCCTGCGAAATGACATATTACACCCATGGAAAAACTGGGTTCGGAACGTCTTTTTCGCCTTGTGCCAGTTGTACATCGATCCAGACTGACCGCTAAGGGACAGCCTGCCCTTGGACAAAGACTGCTGAAATGACAGCAGGCAGCGAATTGTTCCCATGAAGCTGTTGCTCATGCCCTGCGCTATGCCGCCAATACCAGCGGCCTTGGGATAAGTCTCATAGGTACGCATTAACTCGCCCAAATAGTTGCCCGGCAGCTCCACATCATCGTCAAGGAACAAAATGATGTCACCCTGTGCAAGCTCAACCGTCTTTACACGCGATAACCATAAGCCCGGCTGCTCCTTGCGATGATAGCGGTAGGTAATCCCCGCTCTGCCCAGTTGGCGCTCATAACGCTCCAGCACATGCTCGGGCAGCTCTCCGTCGTCGATAATCCACAGCTCGGTTTCACATGCTTCCGGTGCCCCGCCAATGGCAATTGAATTGATGCATCGGGTCAGATCGTCTACCCGGTTGCGGGTGCACAGAGCAATGGACAAGCTTAGCATCATACTCCCCCTTTATCCCGTCAAGTAAGAACCTATTGCTGAACCGGCTGGCCTAAATACTCGTTGTATTTTTGCTTGCGCGGGTTCAGAATGAATAACACCCCCTGCTTGTATCCATCTGCGGCACTGAAATTGCGGCGCAGCGTTTCTTTTAGCATCAAATAGGATAAGGTCCATAATAAAGCCCCGTACTGGATGGCTCCTGCCTTTTTCAATGCGAGGAAATAATAGTGGTTGATCGCTGTAGCCTTGGCTACTTTGCCTGCCTTATCGCGCGAGCTTGGAGATTCGTGGTGGATGATGGTCAAACCGGGATTGATAACAAGCTTGCCGTAACGGCTCGCCAACTGGCACATGTACAGATCGTCAGCCACGGCATAGCTGGTCATCCACGGATATGGCTTCATATCCCGCAGCGCTTCCTTGCGGAATGACATATTGCAGCCATGAAAAAATTCGGTGTCAAAAATCTCCGCCGCTTCGCTCCAGCGCAGAAGCGAGCCTGCCAAACTGCTGAGCGAAAGCTTGCCGAGGGATGGGGACATTTGAAATGTCAAAATGCCCAGCAGCTTCCCTGCCCGGCTTGAATGTAGTCCCTTTGCAATTCCTCCAACACCCACAATCGTATCATCCTGATCATAGGTATCGAGCAAGCGCCGGATAAAAAGTTTATCGTCTAATTCGGCATCATCATCAAAATACAGCACGATATCATACTGCACGAGCGACAAGGCTTCATAACGGGACAGCCAAACACCGGGACGAGTTTTTTTATGATATTTGAGAACACCTTGGGGCAAGCCGGATACCATATAACGATATTGCTCGACCTGCCTGCCGGAAATATCGCCGTCATCAACAATCAGCAGTTCTACAGCCGTATGCTCCAGCTGCTGCTGTGCTGCAATAGACTGTATACAGCGTGTCAGGTCTTCGATCCGGTTGCGGGTACATATGATGATGGAGACATCGGACATGCCATTACCTCCTGTGTGTATCCAGATGCTTTGGAAGGGCTATTTAAGGTTTTTCCAATTGCTGGATGATATATGTTTATTGTATCTTTGACAGCGTTTGAGTGTATATACCTCTTTTGTATACTTTTTCAGTCTCCAAAAGGGTAGACGCACCTTGAAAAAGGGCAAAAAAAGAGGATCAGCCTCTAGCGCCAATCCCGATCTAGCTTTGAAAATCCAAGAACAACGTCGCATTCACATATCGGCGTGCCATGGACAAAAAATAGCTGTTTTGCACCGATACCGCTGCTACCAGCAAGGTATTGCGCACCGCTTCGCGCTGGTTGGAGGTCAAATGCTGTAAACGGCGGGTATATCGATCAGCCGTTTGAACCAGCAGCTCCTCTGTCGCACCTTCCTGTCGCTGCTGGGCAGCCGTGAAATTACCGGTTTCTTTTGCATGTCCGACTCCTGCCACATCCAGCAGCTGGTCTCCATTCGCATCCAGTTCCTCAAACAAAGTTGAATACGCGGCGTACAAATCCACCGGCTGGATCAGATCATCTGCATCATCTTCAGGTTGTTGGAACAGGATATGAAATAACTGCCGGATGGATTCAAAATCAAGGCATGATTTTAAATCCTCTACAATGAGTAAAATGGCTGCCTGGTTGATCGAATATTTTTTGCCGATCTTCGGAGCGCCGAGAAATTCCTTGAAATCGCGTTTGACCCAATTTTGCATGGAGGCCAGTGAAACATGGCTATATTCAACCAGTTGGCCAAGAGAAACGATCTCCTGCAGTGAAAAGGCTGCGCTGTGCTTGCCCTTGATGATTTTGTCCAGTACGGGCGTCACGTCCGTGTATAAAGCTGTCGGCATCGTGTTGCTAGAACGGCCGGGATGACTATGAGTGCGTCTCCAGGCATCCTGAAGAACGGTTAAAGGCTGTAATTCGCGGCGGCCTTCCATGGCCAGCAGCAAATGGGCCATATCACGGCGAGTGAGGGTAAAAGACTCCATCTTCTTTCCTCCCTTTATAACATTACAAGTTCATTTGAACTTATCATACGCCCTCAAACTAGGCTTGTAAAGCGAAGCAATGGGCCATGCGGGTTCTGTTATGCCCTATTTTCTGTTCAAATTGGAGACAGGTGACCCGCCATGGCTCCATATGAACCTTGTATATTTTCTTTTAAGTTCTTAAAATAAGTTCAAGTGAACTCAAAATCGAGTTTCTAAAAAATTTGAACGAAAAAGGGATGAGTGAAAATTATATGGGTATAGGTGTCAGTCTATTTTTGTTTGCGGTGTTGATATTTTTTAGTGCTTTCTTCGTAGCTACCGAGTTTGCGATCATTAAAATCCGTTCCAGCCGGGTCGATCAGCTGGTAGCGGAGAACCGTAAAAATGCACTGGCGTTACAAAAAGTTGTCAATAATCTGGACGGCTACCTGTCCGCCTGTCAGCTTGGTATTACGATTACAGCCTTGGGACTCGGCTGGCTCGGTGAACCGACCGTCGTCAAATTGCTGGAGCCTCTCTTTCAACAGCTCAACATCAATGGGGATTTTTCACATATCCTGGCCTTTATTATTTCATTTATCATTGTAACTTACCTGCACGTGGTGATCGGTGAACTGGCCCCCAAAACATTGGCCATCCGCAAGGCGGAAGCAATCAGCCTCTTGACCTCCCCCATTATCGTGTGGTTTAACCGGGTTATGTATCCGTTTATCTGGCTCCTTAATGGCTCGGCCAACCGTCTGGTTCGCGTGTTTGGTCTTCAACCGGCAAGCGAACACGAAGAAGCACATTCTCAAGAAGAAATTCAAATTATTTTGTCCGAAAGCGTGGAAAGTGGTAAGATCAATAACACCGAATACGGCTACGTGAATCGCATCTTTGCTTTTGACGAGACCGTTGCCAAAGAAATTATGGTGCCACGTACAGATATGGTATGCTTGTTTACGAATCGCTCGCTGAAAGAAAACATGCTGACTATCCATGAAGAGCAGTATACCCGTTTTCCGGTAGCGGCAGACAGCAAGGATCAGATCATCGGTATGATTAATACCAAGCAGCTGTTCCTTGAGTATGATCGTAATCCTGAGCTTGTTTTCGATAGCCTGATTCAGCCGATCTTGACCGTTCCAGAAGTGATCCCCGTTAACACGTTGCTGAAACGCATGCAGAAGGAGCAGGTTCATATTGCTCTTCTCGTTGACGAATACGGCGGAACCTCCGGCCTCATAACCATTGAGGATATTTTGGAGGAAATTGTTGGCGAAATTCGGGACGAATTTGACAAGGATGAACGGAAGGAAATTGAGAAACTGACGGAGAACAGTTATTTGATGGATGGTAAAGTATTGCTTTCCGAACTGAGTGATCTGACGGGCTTGTCATTGGACAATGAAGACGTGGATACTGTCGGAGGGTGGGTGTATAGCCGGGTTCCGGAACCGAGACAGGGCAAGGAATTCATAGAAGATGATGTAAAATTTATCATTCGTGAAATGGGTAAAAATCGTATTCGCCGGGTGGAAATTATTTTACACCAGAAATCCCCAATATCGGAATTGGAAACGGAATCGGACACTTTTTCCCGGGAGTGAACCGTTGTGACCTGAGCAGCCTGCATTTTGCACTCGACACTTGCGTTCACTCCTACTGAAATGACATTTTTTAGGGCAAACGACCGAAGTCGTTTGCCCTGTACGCGTGTAAGGAGGAACTAGTAAAGTGGATATTCTATCATCTATTATTATGGGTATTATTGAAGGACTGACAGAGTTTTTGCCGGTCTCTTCAACGGGTCACATGATCCTGACGGCTGATCTTCTCGGGTTAAATACAGAGAATGATACGGTCAAAACGTTTGAGGTTATCGTGCAGTTGGGTGCTGTAATGGCGGTTGTCGTATTGTATTGGCGCAGATTCCTGAGTTTGTTTGATTTCAGACGCAGAACCTCATCCCAGCCACGCCTTAATTTGCTGCATATTATTTTGGCCATGATCCCTGCGGGGCTGATTGGCGTACTGTTCCGTGATGTAATCAAACAATACCTGTTTGGTCCTGAAACCGTATTGTATAGTTTAGTTATCGGCGGCCTGTTGATGATCGCCGCTGAGAAGTTCCACCCGCCCATTAAATCACAAACCATCGATGACATTACGTACAAACAAGCGTTTACGATTGGTTTGTTTCAGGTTCTGGCTCTATGGCCAGGCTTCTCCCGTTCAGGTTCAACCATGTCCGGGGGTCTATTCGCACGTGTGAGTCATACGGCGGCCGCAGAATTTACATTCCTGGTATCTGTTCCAGTTATGCTGGGCGCATCAGGCATTGATATGATCAAAAGTATGGATCATCTGTCCATGAGCGATTTTCCAGTGTTCGCAGCTGGCTTTATTACCGCCTTTATCGTCGGAATGCTGGCAATCAAAACATTCCTCGGTCTGCTCAAACGCTTGAGCCTGACCTCGTTCGCCATCTACCGCTTCGTACTGGCGGCTGTGTTCTTCTTCATTATCTTGTAAGCTATTATTTGTTGCTTCATATCCAAAAAGGGATATCCGCATGGCATGAATCGCTGCCCCGGATATCCCTTTTTGGATTACACTGAAACTATATCTACTAAAATGATCAATCCACACTCATTCCATCGTTGCATCCTGCATTCGGATTATTGTTTGGATTCCAGCGTAGTCAGGTATTCAGAAACTTGAGCTGGCGTTTTGGCGTATTTGCTGTGCAAATGAGCAATTTTTTCGCCGTTGCGGAAAACGAGCAGGCTCGGAATGCCGCGCACCTGATTTTCTTCGGCAATCGGCTGGAACTTCTCGGCATCAAGCGCAAAGAAACGCTTGTCTGCGTTTTCCTTGATAATGCCGTCCATGAATTTATCCAGTGTCTTGCAATCCGGACACCAGGTTGTATCAAATTTTACGACGGTCAAGCCGTCACTGTTAATCAAATCCTGATATTGCTCCTGTGATTCGATGCGTTCCATGGGTATGTCCCTCCTAGAGTATATTATATTGATGAACGTCTCCAGCTCAAATGTGGTCGATAAACCTGAGCTCATTCTTATATTGTAATGATTCTTTCATATATTGCAACTGAAGTGAGTACACGTTTAATGTATCAGCGATACTGCGCATCATAACGATTGACCCGGCTGATTTGCTGTAGAGTCTGCCGCTCCGGTCCGGTTAGCGGTGGAACACTCGCTGCTGCGATATTTTGCTCCAAATGTCCCAATGAGCTTGCACCCGGGATGACAGCGGCGACAGCCTGATGAGACAGGCTGTAACGAATCGCGGTCTGCTCCATACTGCGCTCCACTCCTGCGAATGCCTTTAATTGCTTTCGCACACCCAAGAGCTCCGCTTCTTCATAGTCCAGGTAGCCCTTCGCCGTCTTCCCTTCCCCTTCGTCGGCCAATATGCCGCCCGCAACAGGCCCGCGTGCAATCACACTGATTCCCCGCTCCTGCAACAAAGGCAGCACTTCTTCCTCTGCACGCCGATCCAGCAAACTATATTGATTCATAACACTGACGATGTTCGAGCGTTTGACATATTCGCGAATGACGTGGGGGCGAATCGAAGAAATCCCATAATAGCGGATGACGCCCTCTCTTTTAAGCTGTTCAAAAGCCTCAATTGTTTCGTCCATCGGATCGTCTATCGTTCCTCCGTGAAGCTGATACAGGTCGATATAATCCGTTCCAAGGCGGCGCAGGCTCTCTTTGACCGCAGACAGGATGTATGGCTTGGACGGGTCCCATTCCCAGCCCTCCTGTCCCGGTATACGCCGATTGCCAACCTTGGTCGCTAGAATAACATCCTGCCGCCGCCCGCGAATCGCTGCCCCGACAATTTCCTCATTGCGCCCGTGATGGTACAGATCAGCTGTATCCAGCAGATTTACGCCTCTGTCTAGCGCTTCATGTATCAGGTAAATCCCCTGCTGTTCCTCCGTGCCGATCGACATACATCCCAAGCCAATTTCGCCTACCAGCAAATCCGAAGTTCCCAGACGGTTTTTTTTCATGTATACTCCCCCTTTCGTCCTGCTAAGAAATGCTTAAGTTTAGAAAGGATGTATTTCTCCACTCGACCATTCCTCCTCTATAGCATTACATCCTTATCTCTACATATATAATATTTATGTACTAAACGTCCATACAGATAGTGCTCGATCGCCTAAAGGAATATTGAGCGCAAAAAAGGAGCAGCTTCGACTTAACTGTTCATAATAGGTCCAATAAGTAAATACGTGTTACAAATTGCCCAATTGGTTAAGATAAATGATATGTGTTGACAAACAATAAAAAATCATTTATCTTAATATCAAGATAATAAATATAAAGAAAAATTTACGACTGTTTATTTTGCTTTGAAAAAACGAATCATATAAATCATGGAGGACAATAACATGAAATTGTTAGGATTGCATCACGTATCGGCGATTACAGCAGCAGCGGCTAAAAATGTAGATTTTTATACTCAGGTTATGGGACTGCGACTGGTCAAGAAAACGGTGAATCAGGATGATGTTAGCGTTTATCACCTCTTTTACGGGGATGAACGCGGAACTGCGGGGACGGAAGTTACGTTTTTTGAAATCCCGAATGCCGGACAAACTCGCACCGGGAATAACAGCATTTCGGCGCTCTCCCTGCGGGTACCGAATGACAAGGCACTGGATTACTGGAAAAACCGCTTCGAGGAAATGAATGTAAAGCATGGTGACATTACGGATCAAGCAGGACGCTTGGCACTTTCGTTCGAAGATTTTGAAGGACAACGCTTCTTCCTCGTGTCGGATGAGCATGATAACGGAGTGCGCGGCGGTACGCCTTGGAAAAAAAGTCCTGTCCCTGCCGAATATGGCATTGTCGGGCTAGGCCCGGTTCATTTGACCATTCCAAAAGCCGAAAATACCATTCTCATTCTTGAGCAGGTCATGGGTTTTCGCAAAAAGGGTTCCTATCCTTCCCTGATTGCCGGACAACCGGATGTGGTCATCTATGAAACAGGCGAAGGCGGTACCGGAGCTGAGGTGCATCTGGAAGAACGCAACGATCTTCCACAAGAGCGGCCGGGACGAGGCAGCGTACATCACGTGGCCTTCCGTGTTGAAACCGAGGAAGAGCTCAAACAATGGGTAGAGCGTATTGGTCAGCTGAAAATCCCCAATTCCGGCTTTGTCGATCGTTTTTATTTCCGTTCCTTATACTTCCGCGAGCCAAACGGCATTCTGTTTGAGCTGGCAACCGATGGACCTGGCTTTGATACTGACGAGGAATTGGAGTTTTTGGGAGAATCCCTGTCGCTGCCGCCATTTTTGGAGCCGCGCCGCGCAGCCATTGAGGCCAATCTCAAACCGCTTAACACCAAACATTAATTGAAGTTGCATTTAGACAACAGGGCATTCCGCCATCTAAGCCTTTCGGCTATAGCAGGTAAGCGAAATGCCCTTTTAGTCATCGCAGATTACATGTAAAACGGAGTATGTTATACAAACAGGACAGATTTATACGAAGGAATTACAGCTTTCGATCATCCACGCTGTTCAGCCATGCTTCGATTTCTCCGATCACTGAAGCGATGCTGCCGTCCTGGAACGGTGAGATCAGTCCAGCTAATTCAACCAATCCGATAAAGGAACGACTCCCTCCGGCACGGCATAGCTTCAAATAATCTGCCCACGCAGCTGTTCGATCGATTCTCATGCGTTTCCAGAACTGGAATGCACACAATTGTGCGAGTGTATAGTCAATATAGTAGAACGGGGATTGAAAAATATGTCCCTGCTTGTGCCAGAACCCACCCTGCTCCAGATATTCATTGCCTTCATAATCCAGATGCGGTTTATACTTGCGTTCGATAGAGCGCCATGCGCTTTTACGCTCGGCCGGAGTCCAGTCCGGATGCTCATACACGGCATGCTGGAATTCGTCAACAGCTACGCCGTAAGGCACAAACAGCAACGAAGAGGACAGATGCTCAAAGTGATATTTGTCCGCATCTTCTTCAAAGAACAACTTCATCCAAGGCCATGCAAAAAATTCCATGGTCATTGAATGAATTTCAGCCGCCTCCATCGTCGGCCAGTGGTACTCGGGAATTTCAAAATGCCGGCTTTCATACACCTGGAAGGCGTGGCCTGCTTCGTGCGTCAGTACGTCGATATCGCCGGATGTCCCATTGAAATTAGAGAAAATAAAGGGGGTGCCATATTCGCTCAAAAAGGTGCAATAGCCTCCGCTTTGCTTGCCTTTTTTGCTGATCAGATCCATCAATTCCCGCTCGATCATAAAGCTGAAAAATTCATGTGTTTCCGGTGAAAGCTCCTCATACATCCGTGCTCCATTACGGAGAATCCAGTCCGGATCACCCTTGGGGGTAGGGTTGCCAGACAGGAAGTTGAAGCCTTCATCATAATAGCGCAGCCGATCCACACCGATGCGCTCGCGCTGACGCTCCTTCAGCTTGGTTGCCAGGGGTACGATGTGCTTCAGCACCTGCTCACGGAAATTGGCAACCATTCCGGCATTGTAATCGGTACGTCCCAGGCGGGCATAGCCCAGTTCTACGAAGCTGTCATAGCCCAGCTTATGCGCCATGCGTGTGCGTACCTTGACCAATTCATCATAAATCCGATCCAGCTCGTCCCCATGCTCGCTCATAAATTGATATTTGGCCTCGGATGCCCGTTTGCGCGTTTCCCGGTTCGTATCCAACTCGAAAGGCAAAAGCTGCGCCAGCGTCCGTTCTTGTCCTTCAAACGGGATTTTGGCGGAAGCAATGAGCTGAGCATATTCGGAGGTCAGCTTGTTTTCCTGCTGCAAATCCTCGATGATGTCCGGGTGGAACGACTTTAGTGCCACCTCGGCAATACTGAAAAGCTGGCTGCCCCATTGGCTCTCCAGCTCGGCTCTGAAGGGAGAGTCCACCAATGCCCGGTAGTAGTCGGTTATATATTCCTGAATGACCGGCATGAAATCATCAGCGTACTCTTGCTCCCCTTTGTAAAAGGCGTCCTCCGTATTAATGGAATGCCGGACTTCCACCAATTGCAATTGGGTTTCTACATGACTGCGCAGCTTGTTAATCGCATGAATGACTTCATTTTGACATTCTATGCTGTCCGCCGCGCGAAATTGCTGCAACAGTGTTTTAAACCGTTGTTCAATTTCTGACTGCTCAGGCCGGCTGTAAGCCATTTGGCTGAATATTGTCATTGCTCTGGTTCCCCCCTAAGTGTAATAAACCCGATGCCTATTATACAGTACGATAAGACCAAACTGAAAGCTGATATTCCAAAAAAATACAATCTTAAGAGAGGCTGTCCCAAAAGTCATTTTATGATTTTTTAGCCCCCACTTTAGATAGGATTTCAAGCCATAGAGAAGCCTTCAAACCCACTTTATCGGTGGTTTTGAAGGCTTTTTCATTCAACATTTGGGACTGGATTATCCGTCGGTACCCTTTGGGGACAGCCCCCCGCTTCGGCCCAAGCAGACTCTGTATTCCGTTAATGTCTATGCATAAAGCGATCATAATATATATGCAGTCTAGCGAGAATTTATAAGTCATCCTCTGTTTCACGTGTTCATGCTTATTGATTTTGCAAACGATGTGCGGCATGCAGGGTTGGGCCGACGAATGCATTCAGCTTGAAGCCACCCTCAATCGCCTGTGAAATGAATCGTTTGGCCTGGTCGACTGCTTCGCGTACAGTCAGTCCTTGCGCCAGGCCAGCCGTTACTGCTGCCGAAGTGGTGCAGCCTGCACCATGGGTAAAGCTCGTTTTTACGACATCCGCCTCGAACCAGTCGAAGGTGATTCCGTCGTACAGCAAGTCCATCGCTTTACCCTCGCGGATTTTACCACGATCCTTGATCAGCACATGCTGGGCTCCGCGCTCATGAATAATAGCTGCTGCTTCCTGCATCTGCTCCAGCGTCGTGATCGGCCCGGTCTTCGCCAATTGCGAAGCCTCGAACAAATTCGGCGTTACCAGGTCAGCGCCGGGAATTAACAACTCCAGCATCGCCTCTGTATTTTCCGGCTGAAGCACTTCATCTGTACCTTTGCAGACCATCACCGGGTCAATTACGATCCGTTTCAGATCATGCTTTTTCAGATGGCTGGCAACCAGCTCAATAATATCTACAGAACCAAGCATACCAGTCTTCATCGCATCAAAACCGATACCCTCCAAAACGGTACGCAACTGAGCTTCTACTACATCTAAAGCAACAGGATATACAAGATGGTCCCAGGTTCCAGGTCCCATGGCAACTACGGTTGTTAATACAGTCATGCCATATACGCCAAGCTCCTGAAAGGTCTTCAGGTCTGCCTGAATACCCGCTCCACCGCTTGTGTCAGAGCCCGCTATCGTTAATGTTTTGGGAATCGTCATTTGTGCATGCTCTCCTTCAGTTTCTGTGCTGCATTTATCCTAATCCTGCATGTAAAACTTGTCAACGCACACAGGCTCCCTTCCCATGCTAAAAGTCACAACAACCGGCTACAGTAAGAAAAACGGGAATATCCCCATTTGAAATGGGGACATCCACGTAAGAAGAGTTATATAAAGAGTCCGAATAAACGTTAGGGTTACAAATATCCGCCGGGACTGTGATCATAGGCATGATTCTTTCCATTTTCCCGCACACCCAGACAAAGGGCTTGATATAGCCGCTGCTGTTCCGGAATAGCAAAATTACGGTGCTGCTCAAATAATGCCATACAACCGATGATATGCTCGGTAAAGCTATGATCTACAGACAATTGTAAGCAATGCAGTGTTTGCTCCAGTCCCTCAACGTAGTCGCCCTTTCGGAAATGATATTCCGCATACACCTTGCAGAAGGATGCAAAGCGAAACGCATTAAAATGCTTGCGATAATGAGTGTCCCATTGTTCCGGTGCCAGCACCCAGAAGCTTTTGAGTTGCTGACTGAATAGCCCCAGCTCGGCATCGACAAAATAACCGAAACGATTCGCTGATTCGAGTAATGTGTTTAAGCCTTCCAGTGTCTCATCCGGATGTTCGCGCAAGTAAGTAATATACTCATAGATTGCAGAAGTATTACCCATTTTAATTTCAATACAAAGCCGATTGCCTTGGGCATACACCTGATGCATTTCGACTACCTTCCGGCCTTCTTCGTCCAAGCCCTCAAACCAGCTTAAATCTGCATAACCTTCAATCCACTGCTTGGATTCCTCATAACGACCCTGAAACTCATAGCAGCTGGCCTTGAGCAGATGCCCCTGGGCATAGTAATATACGAGCGGCTTAAGCAGCTCCAGATGCTCATCCCCGAATCGATTTCGATTGCGATATAACGCCTGCGCCAGCTCTCTTAGCTCGTCCGCATACATTTCCATCTCGGACCATTGCATTTTTGACGCAAACACTTGAGATAACATATGTAAGCCTTCCAATGCATAATTTTCCGGTAGACGGCTGCGATATAAATGAAATTGCACAGCAGCCTTCAGGTTCCGTTTGCTATCCTTAATCTGAATCTGAAACATACGGAAATAACTGATTGCCAAGCGTTCGGAATGGGTGTACTTCTCACTTTCGATGACACAATCATACAAAAGTATGGAAGCTTCATGTCTGTCATTTGCAAACATCTCTTCAGCAGTCTCAAAAATAGCCGAAATATTCGATAAATCATCCATCAGATAGCCAAGCACGCTACGTATACAGTCAAGCTTGTTCAATTCCGAGCAACGGAGAAGAAACGGTCGCAGCCTCCGCCAGTGCGGTAAGGAATGAATAAAGCATTCATCCACATACATCTCGAATAAAGCCCCTTCTTCCAAGCCCATGGCCTCGGTAATCAGATCAAGCTGATTGACTGAAATCGGCCGTGGAGGGTTCCGGTTAAGAATACCGCTAAGTGTACCTGGATTTACTTTGGAAGCATCTGCGAAACACTGCATTGAAATACCTTCACTTTGAATATACTTTTCAATTTCTGCGCGGATCGTGGTGTTTTTTTCCAAAGGGACACCCCCTCAAACGAATGTTGGTGATTTTTTCATTACCTTTTAAACCAAAATTTGTTTAAACAAAGTATATGTCTAATTATATGGCAGGTCAATAACTAAAACGCGACTCCGGACATATAAAATCACGAATTTCGTACGGTTTTAAATAGCTTTTATGAAAAAAGGACGCCCCCGAAGGGTTGGTATGTCCTTGTTTTATGATGCTGTAGACTTATGTGGACAAAAAAAGCTTACTGTTTAGAGTGTTCCAAAATCAATAGCAAACTTGGCACATCCTTCCACGGTTAATCCTTCATAAAGCAACTCTGAATGAGCCTTGGCAGCCTTCGTGGCCTGCGGCGAGGTCAGAAACGTCACATGTGGCCGCCCCTTCCATGGGACAAAAAGACCAGTGCCCATCTGCCTTTGGCATCAACGTCTTCATATGCCGCACATATTCGGTCAGCACATGCCGATTTTCATCCGGTGAAGCAAGTACAATCCGTTCTTCGCCCGGATTGACAGCGTGGAGGAGAATGCACGATAGTTGTTCGTAGCCACCAGATAACTCCGTTGCATATCCATCGGCTCTCCTTCGAAGGACATATGAAGGATTCTGTGGGCATCCGGCTCCTTTAATTTCCCGGAAGGGGTGAAATAGTTTTGTTCGTTTTCTCCCGCTACATAAATGTTGGCATTTATATAAGGAAATTGCGCTCCCCGAAGGCAAGTCTGTAAATATTCCAGTCCATAGTTGAATTCATGATTCCCGACATTCCCTGCCTCGTACCCTAAAAGATTCATGGCTTTGTAGTCTTATTCGCTCTATCGTTCTGAAAATAACATCCGCTCCGCCACCACGCTCGGTCTGGTTGGTGCAGGCGGTATTGGTACTCCGCTGCTGTTTGCGCTCCAAATGCGCAACTGGAACCGTGTAGGCGTTATATTGCTGGGGATTGTGGTCCTGATCATTTTGACAGATCTCATTTCCGGCTGGCTGCGCAAGCGCATCGTATAATTTTAAATGCCGAAAAAGCCTCCTTTATAGTAAAATGGCAGTCTTACGCGTCCACTTTACCAAAGAGAGGCTTCTTCATGTCGATCTACAAACGTACGAACGGTGATTCAGAACCATTTCCGTGCTTTCTAATCTAACCTTCTACGTCAGCGTGGAGGACGAAGCAAAGAGAGAGCGGATCGTATCGGACACCTGCTTCGTTTCGCTCTGCAGATACATATGGCCTCCAGGGAAGCGGTGAAACGCAACCCTTTGTCCCCATCGCGCCCACCCGTCGGCATCAAGCACACAAGCCTCGTCTTCATTGCCGTTAAAAATATGCATCTCCGACTGAACCCGCGTCATATCGCTCGGCCGGAAGGTTTCTAGCGCTTTGAAATCCGATCGGAACGGTGGCAGGAAAAATCCCAGCATTTCCCGGTTCTTCGCCAACTCGGGTGGAATCCCGTTCAAACCGATCACATAATCGGCAAAAGCGCCATCCTCCATTTGAGAACGGACGGGACGCTTGATATCCGGCGGCTGAACGGCCGAAATGATGACCGCTTCCGGAAAAAGCCCTTTCGACTCCAGAATCTGTGCCAATCGAAAAGCCACGATCCCTCCCATACTGTGTCCAAACAGGATGAACGGTTTGCGAAGCTGAGGCAGCAGTGCCGCCTCATACATGCTGACCAGCCGTTCGAGATCGTCCACCAGCGGCGACCGATTGCTTCCATGACCAGGCGGCTCGGCGGCAAGCACTTCAAACCTGTCCTGCAAGCTATCGTGCAACGGACGAAAAGCAGCGGAGTATCCTCCCGCAAACGGAAAACAAATAAAATGGGTATGGTCTGATGGATAACCAAACCTTTTGATCAAATCGTTCATGCTCCTGCTCCCTTCAAATCATTACTTTATCGTGAAAATGGACCGCTTCCAAGTACCAGATGTGCTATCGATCAAATGTACTGCTTTTAGGCGCCGCTTTGCACAATGCCAGCAATTTGCCTGCCGTTGATTTCGGCCATTGCACCATGCAGCATTTCGGCGTGCTTCCCGCGGCCTTGATGCTCCACAACCGTCCTTTCGCTCCATCCCGCCAGGAAGACAGTCACTCTGGAAGAGGCTGCACATGCTCTGACCCGATAAAATGAATATCGGCCATAATCTTCTCGGTATTAAGCAATTCGGCGTGATACGCGTAATATGCCGTCATTTTGCGCTGTATGCCTTTACGTACCGCTTCGATTTGCAAATACGGATTGGGATTGAAAATGGTTGTCCGTGCAGCGGGAGGCAGGTTCTTCCTGCTCGGTGAACACCCCAGCCCCACCTTTGGGCGGAGGTACTCGGTGTTCCGCAAATCGGCATTCACGACAACTTCTTTGCGGCGGGCGGGCATTTGCTGAAGGCGATGACGCTGTGCGGCAGAATGCTCAAAGAAATGGACCTGGACGTTCCAGTCGGGCTGCTTTTCTCCAAGCCGACGATTGCCGATTTGGCCCCCTGCCTGGCGAGCGCTCCATCAGCAGGACAATGGGCATATCTGGATCTACCTGTTTGGCACAAATTGGGCATCCTTTGCTTGTGCTCTTCCGGCAGCCATGCCAGTTCAGTGATATTTTTATTTCACTAAAATTGGAGATTTAGTTTTGGAAGACAGCAGCAGATCATAAAAAAAGCCTATCTTCTGTCTGATTTTGTCCGTTAAGGATAACCAGATTAGAAGAAAGGCCTATTTTTCGGGTCAGAAGACCCAACGAGCATTATATTTAAAGTTGCTTGATAACTGTAAACTTCAATTCCTGTTCGTCATGGCAATCACGCCTGTCAATGAACCCGCATGCGCCCAAACCAGCTTTTAAGCACCAAAGTAGCGAGAGCCAGCAGCAGCAACAGTGAAGCCACCGCAAAGGATGCCGAGAACTGATATTCGTTATACAATATTTCCACATGCAACGGCAGTGTGTTCGTCCCTCCCCGGATATGCCCGGAGACGACGGACACCGCGCCGAACTCCCCCATAGCTCTCGCATTACATAAAATGATGCCATACAACAGACCCCATTTGATATTCGGCAGCGTCACCTGCCAAAAAATACGCCAGCCGTGCGCGCCCAGCATAACAGCTGCCTCTTCCTCCTGCTGTCCCTGATCCTCCATCATTGGAATGAGTTCGCGCGCCACAAAAGGGAAAGTGATGAACATCGTCGCCAAAATAATACCCGGCAAGGCAAATATTATTTTGATATCATGCTCATCCAGCCACGGCCCAAGCCAGCCCTGTGCGCCGAATACCAATACATACATCAATCCGCCGACGACAGGAGAGATGGCGAAGGGTAAATCAATCAGGGTGACCAGCAAGCCTTTGCCGCGAAATTGAAACTTCGTGATCAGCCAGGCAGCCGCTACGCCAAATACCGTATTTAGCGGTACCGTTATCACCGCCACCAACAGCGTCAGCTGCAATGCGGACATGGCGTCCGGGTCCTGCAGCGCTTCGATGTATACACTCCAGCCCTGCTTGAGTGCTTCGGTAAGCACGAGGATCAGCGGCAGGATCAGCACCCATAGCAAAGCCAGAAAAGCAGCACCAATCAGCGTCCACTTCACCCAGGGTGCTTCGCTTGTGACCCTGTTGGCCGGTGCAGAAGGTACTGGTGCATGAGCAATCACCCGTCCGGTTATCGCTTGTGACATGATGTGTCCCTCCTTAGAATGCGGCTGTACCGCCCTTGCCGCTGCCTGGCATCATAAAGCCAGACAGTGGTAATAGACAGCTATATGGATAGTCGCATTAGATAGCACGGCGCCGCGACCAGCGTTGAATGCTGTTAATTACGAACAACAGCACAAATGAAATGACCAACAGTATAATTGCTACCGCCGTAGCTCCTGCATAGTCATTTTGCTCCAGCTTGGACATAATGAGCAGCGGAGCAATCTCGGTCTTCATTGGCATATTACCAGAGATGAAGACGACAGAGCCGTACTCGCCAATGCCACGGGCAAAGGCAAGAGCAAAGCCCGTCAGTAGCGGCGGGATCAACTCCGGCAAAATCACGCTGCGGAAGGTACGCCATCGGCCTGCTCCCAGCGTAGCAGCGACCTCTTCCTCGCCCTTGTCCATCTCCTCCAGCACCGGCTGCACCGTCCGCACGACGAACGGGATGCCGATGAACATCAACGCAAGCGTAATCCCCGTCTGTGAATACGCCATTTTCCAGCCCAGCGGTTCGAACAGCGAACCGATCCAGCCGTTTGGCGCATATAGAGCGGTCAAAGCCACACCCGCAACCGCGGTAGGCAAAGCAAAGGGCAGATCAATGACCGCATCGAAAATCCGTTTTCCCGGAAACTCATAGCGCACCAGCACCCAGGCTATCAGTAATCCGAGAAACAGGTCGATCAGTGCCGCAGCCGCAGCACACAAGAAGCTCACCTTGTAGGAAGTCAACACCCTCACATCGGTTGCTACGTCCCAAAACTTCTCCCACGTCAATCCGGTTGAGTTCAGGAGCAGTGCTGACAAAGGCACCAGCACCACCAGACTGAGGTACAGCACGCTATAACCCATCGTTAACCCGAATCCGGGAAGTACGCGTTTTCGGGCGGCTTGCATTTGACTCATGTTCTGTCCATCCCTCTCTACTATCTCACTCGAATGCTTGCGATTACTGATCCTGTGCGAATTTACAATCTACTCATTCATGAACTGCCGGGTACGTAAATCTGGTCGAAAATCCCCTTGTCGCTGAAATGCTTTTGCTGTGTTTCCTTCCACGTTCCGAATACATCCTTCAAGGTTACGAGCTCCAAATCCGGAAATTGATTCTTGAATTTCGCCTTTACGCTCTCCAGTGTTGGACGATAATAGTTTTCGGCGGCAATGGTTTGTCCTTCTTCACTGTACAAATATTTCAAATACGCGTCCGCCACCTCGCGTGTGCCCTTTTTGTCTACAACCTTATCGACGATCGCTACTGGAGGCTCAGCCAAAATACTGATCGACGGATACACGATATCAAATTTATCCGCACCCAGCTCCTTCATAGAGAGCAAGGCTTCATTTTCCCAAGCAATCAACACATCGCCAATTCCACGCTCCACAAAGGTTGTGGTCGCTCCACGCGCTCCGCTATCCAGTACCGGCACATGCTTGTATAGCTGCTGTACAAACTGCTGAGCTTTGGCTTCATCGTTATTGTTTTTCTTGAGCCCATAGGCCCAGGCCGCAAGGTAGTTCCAGCGGGCTCCGCCCGAAGTTTTGGGATTCGGTGTAATGACTTGAACATCGTCACGGATTAAATCATCCCAGTCCTTGATCCCCTTCGGATTTCCTTTCCGTACCAGCAGTACGATGGTTGAAGTGTACGGGGAACTGTTATGCTCATATTTATTTTGCCATCCTTCTTTAATGAGCCCTTTATCCTGCAATGCATCAATGTCATAACCCAGAGCCAGAGTGACCACATCCGCATCCAGTCCGTCCTGGACAGAGCGGCTTTGTTTGCCAGACCCGCCATGCGATTGCTTGATTGTCACCTTCTGCCCTTTCTCCTTCTCCCAATGGGAGGCAAACGCCTTATTATACGCCTCATACAGCTCACGGGTAGGGTCATAAGAAACGTTAAGCAGCTCGACGTCCTTGGAACCGGCAGCCGAATTGCCCCCTTCCTTGCTTGCTCCGCAAGCACTTAACATGACCGTTAAAACCAAAGATAGTCCGAGAATAAGTCCACTTTTCCATTTCCTCTTCATCAAGACACCTCTAATTCTATGTAATTTATGAAAAAACATTCATTTCAACCTGTTATTGACATGTCTATTCAGAAAAAAGGGCGGAGAATTCCCTGATGCAGCCCTGATAGGTCAAATCTGTCACATGGACAGTATCTGCCTGCTGTTCCTAGAGGTTCTCCGCCACAAGGGCGAAATCATACTTCGATGCTTTAATTCTCTAATTCCTACCTGTTTAATGAGTTATACGATTATAATACGAATGTTTATGTACAATGTCAAACTTTTTTTTGGCATGGGTTAACTGTTTGTGCTTTCTTCACAGGAGGAAGTTACAGTCAGAAACATAGGAATGCTTCCGACTGCTTGGAGGCTATGATCACATGAGGAATATTGCTTAGTTGGTTACGGTTTCAAGGTTAATCGAAAAAACTCCAAAAACCTTCGGATTGTCTGCAGCTCTTCTCAGCCACAGCTCACCCGAGCCAACCATGACTCCTTGGTAATTGACAAACAAATCATCCGTTTTTTGATTCACCAGCGCCTCACGAATCGCATCCGTAAAAATCTGATCATACTTGGCCATGAAATCTTTCTTATTCGGAATCGTTAGCGATTTTTCGCTATCATTGACACGCAGAGGGTACAAAATATAATTGGCTACCTTCTCCTTGTCATTGTCGGCAACAGCTTTCTGCAACGCTTTGAACGTGTTCAAAAAAGATTTTGGATCCTGAATGCCTGCAACCTCAAAAGGATTTTGAGATGAATTGGAGGCTGCCGGTGAAGAAGGTGCATTCGACGAAGCGACCGGGGCCGAAGGGCTTGGCTTTTGCGCGTCGTCAAGCTCACTGTTTTCTGTAGGAGCACTCTCTTTCGCTGCTTTGTCACTTTGAGCTGAACTGCTACGATCTGCATTTGTTCCGTTCTCGACTACACTTGCAGGGCTTCCGGTAGCGCCGGTTTCAGCTTTCTGCTCCTGACCACAACCGGCGAGAGCTACAAATGTAAATGTAAGTAAAATGGCTGTGAGCGACAGCCTCCATGGCAGCTTTTGATTACTGAAATCATGCATTTTGGGCACAACCGGGTCATCCTTTCTGCTTCTGCTTTCTGCTCTGACCTATTCTGTTCATTAAGTCTTTAACCCGTTCTATTGTAACATAAGTATGCTTATGACCACATGTCACCCGTTTGGAAAGAGATTACAGTGTAATATAGGCGAAGGTTTTTACGATTCCTTGAGAACCATCTTCCGTGCTTACGCTCAAAATCAGCTCATCCGAGGAGACACTTGCAGCTTCAGTTTCAGTTTCAGCCTTCGGCTTTACAAACAGCAGATCATGACGTTCTCCCGGCTGCAGCGTTCCTTTGGCAAATCCGCTCGCTGTTCCTTGCAGAACTGCTCCTTGCAAGTCTGAGCCATACGAACGGTTGAGCTTATACTGGATGGGCTGCTTTCCAGTATTCTTGATACTGATGTACAGCTTGCGCCCCTCTTCAAATGCAAAACTCGTTTCACCTTTCCCTTCGAAATACATTCTTTGATCATGTACGATTCGCTTCGCTACACCTTCCTGCTTACTCTGCACGTCAAGCGGTACGGCTGGGTGCGTCACGCCCGATGTTGATGTTGAATGTGCGTTTAACGGATAGCTTGCAAAAGTAACATAGCCTACAATCATCCCCGCAGCGCCCATCCAAACCCATTTTTCCACCATTTGATGTCCTCCTTCAAAAAACATGTTGAAGCTATACTGGATTGCATTCAGTCGTTACCAGGATTGAACAAATGAACGGCTTAACTTCTTAGCAGAAGCCCAGCAAAAAAGCCGGACTCATATCTATTATGAATCCGGATTCCATATTTTCCAAACCTATTCAAAAGTATCCTCTCTATCTGTCCGTGCCAGTAACATCTCAGGAGCTTTCCAGACGCGGATCAAAATTGGCGGTTCCGTTATACACAAGCTTTACTGAAAAAAATGAAAAAGCCGGAGCCCCCCTGAATATGGAGCCCCGACTCTATCCGCTATTCCATGAAATCTTGAATGGATTTGGCCTACCTTGTGCTTATTCTGTTACCGTTCCGTAGATCAGGACTGGCGCTTCCGCGTGATCCGCAATCCGGATGTTCGCATAGATTTTCTCCAGCACCTGGGCTACGTCTTCACGGTTAGCATGGATGGTAACCAGCGAATCGCCTTTTTTAACCGCATCGCCGACCTTTTTGTTCAGCATCAAGCCGACAGCCAGATCAATCTCGGATTCTTTGGTCGCACGTCCTGCTCCAAGCAACATCGCAGCCGTACCGATCTCGTCAGCCACGATTTCGGCCACCACACCGTCCTGCTTCGCTGGCACTTCAATGCGATACTGTGCCTGCGGCAAACGTTCAGGATGGTCTACAACCGAAGCGTCTCCGCCCTGATTGGTAATAAACGCTTTGAATTTTTCCAGTGCTTTGCCGTTGCGAATAACTTCTTGGAGCTTCGCTTCGGCGTCTTCGAGGGAATCTGCTTTCCCGGCCAAAAAGACCATTTGACTGCCCAAGGCCATACACAGCTCTTCCAGATCTTTAGGCCCTTCACCGCGCAGTGTATCAATCGCTTCCTTGACTTCCAGCGAGTTGCCGATAGCCAAGCCGAGTGGCTGACTCATATCGGAAATAACCGCCATCGTCTTGCGACCGACATTGTTGCCGATGCTTACCATCGCATGTGCCAGTTTTTTGGCATCGTCGACTGTTTTCATGAACGCGCCTGCGCCTGTTTTTACATCCAGTACGATGGCATCGGAACCGGCCGCGATTTTTTTACTCATAATCGAGCTGGCAATCAGCGGTATCGAGTTGACCGTCGCTGTAACGTCGCGCAAAGCATACAGCTTTTTGTCCGCAGGCGTCAGATTGCCGCTTTGTCCGACGACCGCAATTTTGCTGCGGTTCACCAGCTCCACGAATTCACCCTTGCTGATTTCTACGTGGAACCCGGCAATCGCCTCCAGCTTGTCAATCGTCCCCCCGGTATGTCCGAGACCGCGGCCCGACATTTTCGCTACCGGAATATCCAAAGCCGCTACAAGCGGAGCCAGTACCAGCGTTGTCGTATCGCCCACACCGCCAGTGGAGTGCTTGTCGACCTTTACACCTTCAATTGCAGACAGATCAATCGTATCCCCTGAATGAACCATCGCCATGGTCAGATCAGCACGTTCCCGTTCGGTCATATCCTGGAAGAAAATAGACATCGCCAATGCACTGACCTGATAGTCAGGAATTTCACCCTGAGTGTAGCCTTGGATAATAAAATTAATTTCCTCAGTGCTCAGTTCTTTTCCGTCACGTTTTTTTGCAATCAAGTCTACCATTCTCATATGTCATTTCTCCTCACTGTGCGTGTGATCCTTACAGGGATACTGCTGTATCGAGTGCAACTTCCATCATATCTTTAAAGGTCGTTTGCCGTTCTTCCGCCGTCGTTTCTTCACCCGTCAGCAAATGATCGCTTACGGTCAGAATCGTCAGCGCGTTTACGCCAAATTTGGCTGCCAGCGTATACAAGGCTGAAGTTTCCATCTCCACACCCATCACGCCGTATTCCATCAGCTTTTGCACCACCGATTTGTCGTCACGGTAAAAGCTGTCCGAGCTAAACACATTGCCGACATGCATCTTCAGTCCCTTGGCAACACCGCGATCATAAGCGCCCTTCAAAAGCTGGAAGCTGGCAATCGGCGAATAGTCATAGCCGCCAAAGATATGACGGTTCATCCCGGAGTCCGTGCAGGATGCCTGTGCCAAAATTACATCACGAACATGCACATGCTCCTTCATCCCGCCGCATGTACCTACACGAAACAGGTTTTTCACACCGTACTCGCTAATCAGCTCATTGACATAAATACTGATGGACGGCAGTCCCATGCCAGTCCCTTGTACGGACAGTCGTTTGCCCTTATACGTACCTGTAAAACCGAGCATACCGCGCACTTCGTTGTAGCAGGTCACGTCTTCCAGATACGTTTCAGCGATAAATTTCGCCCGCAGCGGGTCTCCTGGCAGCAAAATCGTTTCTGCAATCTCTCCTGGTTTAGCTCCAATGTGTACACTCATTGTTCCATTCCCCCGTCCCATTTGTCTGTACTTATATGTTTACTGAAGCTCTGCCAAAAAACTCGTTCCGTGTTCCGGCAGTTTTACACCGAAGTTTTCCGCTACCGTCGCTCCAATATCCGCAAACGTTGTACGGAGTCCAAGCTCCCTGCCTCCGGCTGTAAAACGCGGGGAATACACGAGCAATGGCACATATTCGCGGGTATGATCCGTTCCCCGGTATGTCGGGTCATTCCCATGATCCGCGGTGATGATCAACAGATCGTCATCCGTCAATTTGGCGAACACCTCTGGCAGACGGGCATCGTAATCGTCCAAGGCTTGGCCGTATCCCTGCGGATCGCGGCGATGGCCGTAGAGCGCATCAAAATCCACCAAATTCAAGAAGCTTAATCCGGTAAATTCCTCATCCAGCGTCGTGACCAGCTTATCCATACCGTCCATATTGGATACGGTGCGTATCGCTTTTGTCACACCCTCGCCGTCATAAATGTCGGAGATTTTCCCCAAAGCGATTACATCCAGACCTGCATCTTTCAACTCGTTCATCGTCGTACGGCCAAACGGCTTGAGCGCATAATCATGGCGATTGGAGGTGCGGGAGAAGTTCCCAGGCTCGCCTACGAACGGACGCGCAATAATGCGGCCCAGCATGTACGGATCTTCCAGCGTGATTTTACGGCAGAACTCGCAAATCTCATAAAGCTCTTTCAACGGTACAACTTCCTCATGCGCCGCAATTTGCAGCACTGAATCCGCTGATGTATAGATGATTAGCGCTCCAGTCTTCACATGTTCTTCGCCCAGCTCATCAATGATTTCCGTTCCGCTGGCAGGCTTGTTGCCAATGACTTTGCGGCCTGTATGCTCCTCAATGCGCTGAATCAGCTCATCCGGGAAACCATTTGGGAATACGCGAAAAGGAACCGCAATATTCAGCCCCATGATCTCCCAATGACCGGTCATTGTATCCTTGCCGTTGGACGCTTCCTGCATTTTGGTGTAATACGCGAGCGGCTTCTCAGCTGCTTGTACCCCTTCTATGGGACGAATGTTGGACAGGCCCAGCTTTGCCATATTCGGCATCTTCAGACCGCCGCGCTCGCGGGCAATATGACCAAGTGTATCTACATCGTAATCATCAAACTTGGCTGCATCCGGCGCTTCGCCGATCCCAACCGAGTCCAGCACGACCAAGTGAATGCGTTTAAATTTAGGCATCTTAAAAATCCTTTCCTGACTTGCTGTTTTTTTACAAAAACAACCCTGCAATCGTTGCCGACAGCACGCTAACCAGCGTCGCCCCGTACAACAGCTTCAAACCAAAGCGGGCCACCACATTTCCCTGCTTTTCATGCAGACCCTTCACAGCCCCGGAAATGATACCGATGGATGAGAAGTTGGCAAAGGATACAAGGAATACGGATACGATCCCAATCGTGCGCTCAGACAAGCCTGTTTGCTTGGTCAGGTCCAGCATGGCCACAAATTCGTTGGATACAAGCTTGGTAGCCATAATGCTGCCCGCCTGAACCGCTTCGCTCCATGGAATCCCCATGACAAAAGCGAACGGTGCAAAGACATAACCAAGCAGCGCCTGAAAGCTGATTCCAAACACCCAGGTGAAAATACCATTAACCATGGCAATCAGCGCCACAAATCCAATCAGCATCGCTGCTACAGTTATGGCGACTTTGAAGCCGTCCATAATGTACTCGCCGAGCATTTCGAAAAAGGACTGCTTTTCTTCCTCTTGAACCTCCAGCAAATCGTCTTCCTTTTCAATCTTGTACGGATTAATAATGGAAGCGATAATAAAGCCGCCGAACAGGTTCAGCACCAATGCGGTAACGACATATTTGGGGTTTAGCATCTGCATGTAAGCCCCCACGATCGACATGGAAACAGTGGACATCGCAGATGCGCACAACGTATACAGCCGATGTTTTGGCAGAAGGCCAATTTGCTTCTTGACGGAAATAAACACCTCGGATTGACCAAGGATAGCTGAAGCTACAGCGTTGTAGGATTCCAGTTTACCCATTCCGTTTACTTTGCTCAAGATAATACCGATATATTTGATGATGAACGGCAGGACTTTAATATATTGTAGAATCCCAATCAGCGCGGAAATGAACACGATTGGCAGCAATACATTGATAAAGAAAGGTGCCGCCCCCTCATTTGCAATCCCGCCAAACACAAAATTGATCCCTTCACCCGCATATTTCAGCAGGCTGCCGAACGCTTCTGCGAACCCCCTGACCAGAAACTCGCCAATCTCTGTATGCAGCAATATAAAAGCAAGTACCGCCTGCAATACAACCATAACCACCAGCGGGCGATACCTGATTTTACGCTTGTCGCTGCTGGCAATGTAAGTTAGTGCAAATACAACGAGCAGCCCGACCAAAGCGATGATATATTTCATTTTATTATCCCCCTCATTACATTGAGCGCTTACATCAGCTATAAAAAGAACGCGCCATTAAAGAGGCATTCTTTTTTTATTTCCCCAAATCCGCGGGGCGAAAAGCACCCGGCAGCAGTTTTTCCATCGTCCACTCTTCCGTGTTGCCATGAAGGTTTGTCAGATATATTTTGGTATCTGAATGAGCAAATTCGGATATGACCTGACGACAGGCTCCGCATGGAGATACAGGCCCTTCTGTGTCTGCTACAACCGCAATCGCATCAATTTTACGGCAGCCTTCGGATACCATTTTGAAAATCGCTGTCCGTTCTGCACAATTGCACAAACCGTAGGAGGCATTTTCTACATTGCATCCGCGGTAAATCGTGCCGTCGCTTCCAAGAACCGCAGCACCGACTTGAAAATTCGAATACGGACTATATGCCTGCTTGCGCGCCTCAAGCGCTTCCTGAATCAATTGATCCTTCATGCGAATCCCTCCATGACCTCAAAAATGAACTTAGTAGGAAGATGTAGACTGCCCGCCCTCGATGATTTTTACACCAGAGCTTGCGCCAATCCGGCTTGCGCCTGCTGTGACTAATTTTTGTACGTCTTCCAGACTGCGAACGCCGCCAGAAGCTTTAACCCCGATTTCAGGTCCTACCGTTTTGCGCATCAAAGCCACGTCTTCCACAGTCGCACCGCCAGTAGAGAAGCCTGTCGAGGTTTTAACAAAATTCGCTCCGGCTTTGACGGACAGCTCACATGCCAGCACCTTCTCTTCGTCAGTCAGCAGACTGGTTTCAATAATCACTTTTACCAGTTTACCGGCTGCAGCTTCGACAACCGCACGGATATCCTGCTCAGCGAGCTGTACATCACGTGTCTTCAGGGCGCCGATGTTAATCACCATGTCCACCTCAGTCGCACCGTTAGCAATAGCATCCTTTGTTTCAAAGGCTTTCGTTGCCGTCGTGCTTGCTCCCAGCGGGAAACCGATAACCGTGCAAACGGCTACGCCCGTACCAGCGAGCTGCTCTGCGGCATAAGCTACCCATGCAGGATTCACACATACAGAAGCAAACTGGTATTTCTTGGCTTCAGCGGCCAATTTCGTAATTTCGTCCTTTGTCGCTTCTGCACGCAACAATGTGTGGTCGATTAATGCTGCAATGTTCATATCTAAAAGCTCCTTCATTTAAAAAATAAGATGAAGACAAATGTCCTTGATTCCTTGTAACGAGATCATCATAGCACGACTTTGAACATATGTAAAACACATTCTGAAATTATGTTCAAAGATATGCGTAACACGGTCACCTGGTGCGCCACTGCACGGTCGGATGGTGCCTCCCATCGCCACAACCATACGCTGGACCCGATGTTTATTACTGTAAAAGTGCTTGTGCCGTAAATTGATCCGTTACCAGAATATTGGCGTACTTGCCGCGCAATGATGCCCGGATCGCCTCCACTTTGCGCTGTCCGCCTGCCACGAGAATAGCCTTTTCCTTCTTGCGCAAATCCGGCAGATCAATCCCGACGGTACGGCTGTTGATTTCCTCGCTGCATATGTTGCCCTCATCATCAAAAAAGCGTGAGCATATGTCGCCCTTACCGATTTTTTGCAGCAGCTTCTGTTCCTCCTGGTTAAAATATCCCAGTCTGAACAACAGCGCATCCTCCTTGACGGTCCCCACCGTAAATACCGCAATGTTCGCCTGCTTGCCGAGCTCAATGATCCGCTGGATGTGCCGATCCTGTTCAACCATTTTCTTAACGGCCTGACTATCAAAAATCACAGGAAGCGGCAAATATCGTGCAATGGTGTGAAAAGCTTCCGCGAACAGATTCACCGTCTCGACGGCATATGTGTTGACATGCGAATGGCTCACGCCACCTTTGAGCTGAACCACCTCAACGCCTTTAACCTGCTTTTGCTGAAGATGAAGTGCGACTGCATGCATTGTCGTTCCCCATGTCACACCAATAATATCCGCATCTTGCACCGTTTCATACAAATAATCGGCTGCCTTCTTGCTGATATGCTTCTTGATCTCCTGGTATTCATTTAACGGCGAGTAGCTAACCAGCACGGTATCCAGCCCGTATTTCTTCTTGACCTGCTCTCCGAGCGCATCCATATCCTCCATTGGATCGACAATGCTGATCCGCACGTATCCCTGCTCCTTGGCAGCCTGAAGCAACCGGGATACTGTAGGACGCGAAACTCCGAGTCTGACCGCGATATCCTGCTGGCTGTAGTCGTTCAGATAATATAATCTGGCTGCCTCGATACATAACCGCTGCTTTTCATAATCCATTCCACCTCAACCCACTTATCTTAAAATGTAGTGCCACCCGGACACAGCCTAGCCCTTAGTATCTGACATAAAGGGACAATAAACGCAGTCTTTTGACCATGTGAATTGGTCTTTTGCAAGATTTAACTGCTAGTTTGTGATATTCTGTGATTAACTGAAGCCATTTTACCGCATCATCAACTTTATAGTTCCATGTGTCAAAACGCAATAGCTAACCCGTTGTACCCGTCTCTTCACAACAACATGTCGTGGATTATCTAAATATGTAAGGAGAATGACTATGTCTGAATTTATTGTGTGCAGTCTGGCGGACAAAAAGTTCGCTTTAAACTTTCTGGAAGTGGAAGAAATCATGAATGCCAAAAAAGGAACACCGCTCCCCTTTTCCGAGGCGTGGCATGAAGGGGTGGTTACCATCCGTGGCAGCGTATTTACGATCCTTAATTTACGAAAAAAACTGCAGTTGCCCGCGTCCAGCGATTCTTCCGAGGACAAAATGATTTTGCTTAGCCGGGCGAAGATCGCCCTGCTCGTCGACCAGGTGGAGGATACGGCTTCAGCCCCGGACAATCAGCTGCAAAGCAATGAGGAAGAGTGGCAGCGCGAGCTGTTCCCTACCGTGCTGGAGCATCGTGGTGCTCTCATTCCGGTGATCGATATGGACGCTTTCCTCGCCTCCACCAGGACCGGCTAAAAGTTTGCATATACGAAAACTCCCGAGTTTGGTATCCCTACAGTAGTAGCAGCTGTTCTTACAGCTTTGTATGGTGTAAACGAGCTTTGTAACTGGAACAATAATGGTTATACTATTTACTATACAACTTTAATAGTTCCACCAACAGGATTCTGTGTTCCTAATTAACCATTCAATAAAAAGATTGAATATAACCCAAACAAAGAAGAAAATGACACAGGAGAAGCCATGTACTTCCCTTGTGTCATTCTTTATATTAGGGGTCACGTCACCAAAAGTGAAAAACTGTACGTTTAGACACAATTTAGACACATTTTAGCCGATTCCCTGTACGTTAAGGTTAAGGAACCGGCTTTTGTTCATTCTCTTACTTTTTGACCCGTAGTGGTCTTAATTGATTAACAGTTCCATCCTGTTTTAGGTTCCACACATAATCTCCCGTTAGCGTAATATGCTCCCAGCCCAACGGGGATATGTGCTGCAAGTATGCCTCTGGAATCTCCATACCTTTTGAACGTAACATTTCGATTGCTCGTTCAATGTATACCGTGTTCCAAGATACAATAGCTGAAACAATAAGTTGAAGGCCACTTGCTCGATGTAACTGATCTTCATACGAGCGGTCTCGTACCTCGCCTAACTGATTAAAGAATACAGCACGGGCCAACGCATGTTTCGCTTCTCCTTTGTTTAGTCCTATTTGTACTCGTCTCCGGTGTTCAGGACTTTGGATCCATTTCAGTGTGTATAGGCTCCTTTCAATACGTCCCATTTCACGTAAAGCCACTGATAGTCCATTTTGACGAGGGTAAGAAGCAAGCTTCTTTAATATAAGAGAAGCTGTGACAGTTCCGATCCGGACAGAACTTGTTAATCGTAATAAATCGTCCCAATGTTCCTTGATCTTTTTGACTTGGATGGTTCCACCAATCATAAAATTTAACGGTGTTTGTAAGGATCGATTAAATGTATAAAGATTGTTATTCTTCACTGTTTTAATTCGAGGGGAAAACCGAAATCCTAGCATATGACACATGGCAAAAACATGATCTACAAAGCCCGCTGCATCTGTATAATGCTCCTCAATCTGTAAATCTGTTTCATGATAAAGCAAACCGTCAATAATATGTGGTGCTTCTTCAGAGGAACTGATAACTTGGACATAAAAAGGATCATATTGATCGGAGATATGACTATAAAAACTCACACCTGAATCTCGACCGTACTTTGCATTCACCTGTGCTAGCCGTCCTTTTCCCTGCTTCCGGAATTACTAGCAGCCAGGCGCACACCAGGAGCGCCACCGGCGCGGCCATGAGCTGAAGCCTGGCACCTGGCACGCGGCTGCTCCCTCCGATCCGTATGCGACAAATCAAGTTTCGTAAATGGGATTTTGAAAGCAAGGAAATGATTGACGGTGATTCTCTGGCGTTTGAAGAGTATCTGCCGATTTGTCAGCATCTTACACAAGATGGGATCATGCAGTACACCGGACTCCAAGATAAGAACGGCAAGGAGATTTACGAGGGGGATATACTAAAGCAAACCTATCATGCGGTTACTGGTAGTTACGATGATCAAATATCATTTGACGGCTATCACATAGGTGCAGTAGTCATTACAGCCAGCCAAGGGGTGTGCATGAAAAAGCCTCTTTGTTACTCAGAAGAAACAGATGAAACAACAGTAAGCAACCAGTATAAAAAGGTCGCTGGATACCGTTGTGAGGTCATTGGGAACATCTATGAAAATAAAGAGCTACTTCAGGTCGCTTAACATAAGAGAAAAAGAAATAAGTGCCCTTGCTTGATACAAGGGCACTGTAAATCAAATGAAAATTTCGTCTGAACTTTTTACTGTAATACGGTTTTTAGCGGTACCAAAACCGTTAAGAACTGAATTATGATGAGCTATGATTTGTTCGGCTTTTAATACAGAACCATCAAATGTTGAATGACAATCATTAATCAGTGTTACATCATAGCCTAATGAAATGGCACGTCTGCTTGTTGTGTCAATACAATATTCAGTTTGTAATCCGACAATTACGAGATGATTGATTTCTCTAGACTCAAGTTCATTCTGTAATTGCGTATCGAGAAATGAATCACTAGCGAATTTTTGAATGACGGGATCATTTTCCCGGGGAGTAATTGCAGGATGTATATGCCAGGTTGGCGCACCAATTTCAAATGGGCTACCTTCTTTTCCGCAATGCTGAATATAAATGACTGGGATATCTAAATCACGGGAGCGATTTATTAATTTCTCAATTCGTTCAACAATCGCATTGCCTTGATAGGGAGGATGCTCGATCATGAATGCTTGAACATCTACGATGAGCAGAGCAGTGTCTTTACTCATTAGAAAATCATCCTTTCAAGCTAAAATGATCTTTCAAGCATAACACCTTGAATGAAAATAATCATGGATAATTTTTACTTAACAAAATATTTCTTGAGTCAATTGGGAACCCACGTCCCAATAGTATGAAAGGGACGTGGGAAAAGCCTACCTACTACGTTTGGTAAGGTTCTTGATCTGTACCGAAGATGTGTCTAAGTGTTACGAGATTGGAGTCTGAAACATTTGGGAAAACAAATTGTACGTGATTGTCTAGTGGTTGAATGTAGTAACGTGATATTCCCGCGTTAGTCAGTTCTCGGCTAAGCCGTAAAGCATCTTCTAAATTGACTTTAACGTAAGCGCAAATTAGCCCCGCCAAGAAAAAATGGTGAGGGCTATTTCTTCTAGGACTAGGATTTCGTGATGCGACAAACATCTGGTAATGACGTCGACCATGGAAGGAAACGGTCCAACTCTTCTCCCTTCGTCACATCAGATAATTGGGGTATTTGTTCAAACAGATAGTTCAGATATTGGAAGGGATTTAGTTGGTTCTCTTTCGCTGTCTCAAGTAAGCTATAGATGATTGCACTGGCTTTTGCACCGCGAGGTGAATTTGCAAACAACCAGTTTTTTCTTCCAATGACAAAGGGTTTTATGGACCTTTCACTTCGGTTGTTATCCATCTCCAGACGTCCGTCTTCTAGAAAGGAAGTCAGTTTCTCCCACTGATTTAAGCTGTAGGCAATGGCTTGACCAACTGCGCTTTTAGGTAGGGTACGGGCTCTTTGCTGACAAAGCCATACCAAATAAGCATCCAAAATGGGCTTGCTCCGCTCTTTTCGGATGGCATACCGCTCTTCTGTGGTTTTTTCCTTAATGTCCCTTTCAACGACAAACAACTGGTTACAGTATTGCAGTCCCTGCTGCGCAACTGTACCTTTCCGCTCTTCCGTTGAAGGTAGGACTTTTAGTGCTTCGTCAAACTTTCGGCGAGCATGTGCCCAACACCCAACAAGTGTCGTATTGGCTACCTTGTGGTATCCCGCATAGCCATCCACGTGGAGATACCCATGAAAGCCTTGTAGATAATCACGGGGATGCTCACCGCCACGAGTCTGTTTATAGTCAAATAAGACAATGGGTGGACCCATTCGTCCCGTTCGATACAGCCACATATAGGACTGTGTTTGTGGAGCTTTCCCTGGTTCACGAAGGACTTGTAGCGTGGTTTCATCCGCATAAAGGACATCCTGACGTAACAGGTGTACACGCATCCTCTCTACAAGGTGAGACAGCCACTTTTCAGCTCCATAGATCATCCAATTGGCAAGAGTCTGTCGTGAGAGAGGAAGACCTAAGCGAGCAAGCTGCTGCTCCTGCCGATACAAGGGCTGACTCTCTACGTACTTTTGGCACATAACATGTGCCAAAAAGTGTAGTATTCATTTAATAACCCTCTATATTTTTATTAATTTAATCATACGAACGTATTTTGCAAAAAAACCACGGTTCTAATAATATGTTGGCAAAGTTGCAGTTGACAGAGAGTTAAACCAATATTTCCAATTTCTAATACGGGTCATCTATATGCAAGGAGTTAATCCGTTGGGTTCCATTTTGCTCGATGAATACAGGTTGCTGTCGCGAAGAACCTTAAGATGTTGGGAAATGGCTGGACGAGACAGCTTCGATTGTTCAGCAATTTCATTGACGGTTAAACGTCCCTTTTCAGAAAGCAATATGATAATTTCCTGCCTTGCTTTATCACTTAAAGCAAGAAATAATGGGCTGCAGGAACGAAAAAAATGGGAACTCGGCTTCTGATCACATGAGTAGTCCTCCAAGACACTTGATGATGTAGGGATGGTTTTCACCGCGCACACAACGGTCAATGGAGACATCTTGTTCACTACACCCTTTCTCTTGTTATAAACAAAAGTGCAGTTTCAAATTACGGGAGGCAAGCCGGGGTCGATCCCTGTCATGTCGACGGATACATCCCACAGTCGCTTGGCAAGCTTCGGATCTCGCGCCTGCTCGGAGCAGGAGCATTCGCGGGAAGGTCCCCGCAACTCGCGTAATCCTGACGGCCCGTAATAGCCGCTTGGCTTTATCTTCCCGGTGGCTGCGTGCAACGCGCCCCAGGCACCCATGGCCGGCGTGGCAAAGAACTGGCCGATCAACGGCATCAGTACTTTGCCAGCCATGCTATCGCGTCCGAGGTCCGTTCCCACAAGGCCCGGGTGGCAGGCCACGACTGTTACTGGCGCTCCCGCCGCCCGCAGCCGCCGGTCCAGCTCGAAGACGAAGAGCAAATTCGCGAGCTTGCTGGCGCTATAGCGCGGGAGCCATTTGTAGCTCTTTTCTGCGTTAAGGTCTTCCCATTCGATCTTCGCGTCTTTGTGTTGACCGCTGCTCGTGACGACGATGCGCGACCCAGGCGTTTCCATGAGCTTGGGCAGCAACAGCGCGGTGAACGCGAAGCAGCCAAGGTGATTGACGCCGAACGTCAGCTCGAAGCCTTGCACAGTGTGCCTCAGCTTCGAACCCTGCACGCCGGCATTGTTGATCAATACATCGATGCGCGGCTCCTTGGCGGCCAATTCGGCTGCGCTCCGCACACTCGCCAGATCCGCCAGGTCGAGCGGCAGGAAAGCGAGGTCAGCTCCGGGGATCTTCCTCCGAATCCGATCCATGGCGGCTTTCGCCTTCGCTTGGTTGCGGCAGGCCAGCAGCACCCGCGCACCCCGCGCTGCCAGCACTTGCGACACTTCGAAGCCAATTCCAGTATTGGCCCCGGTGACGATGATGCATTTGCCCGACTGGTCAGGTACATTGGCATCCGTAAATCCTGTGTGACCGATTTCTCCGCTTTTGCCCGTTTGGCGTGCCAAATAAATCACTCCTCTAATTTTTAGGCTGAGTTCAGCGTCTTTGTTACTTAGGAACATTCTTTCTTGTATTCTTTTTAGTTAAAACTTCTGTTTCATTATTTGAATCTCCATCCCCCATGAAGTTGTTATATAGAAAAATCCAAGAGGGCTCAGCTCTCTAATTATTCTTTTGAGATTTCTGTATCTTTTTTTGAATATTCATTAAAATTCACATGTTCCATCTGAACAATAATCATCGAGCGACGGCTCTAATTTATGCTCTTCAACCTTAGCATTCGCGTACTCTTCTTTCCAAACCCGTTGTAATGTTTCTAAAAATACTTGGCTAGGTTGTGCTCCTGAGATGACATATTTATCATTCACTACGTAAAAGGGCACGCCCTGAATCCCAATTTTTGATCCCTCGGCTCTATCAGCTGCAATATTCTCGCTATATTTATCATTTGCTAAAACATCCAAAGCTTCGTTGCCATCAAGACCTATCTCACTTGTAAGTTGAGCAAGTGTTGCATGGTCACCGATATCTAGTGAATCCGTGAAATGAGCTTTCATAATACGCTCCATAAACTCCTGTATCTTCCCTTTCTCTTTTGCATAATAAGAAAGACGAAGTGCATCATATGAATTCGTAGGAATCATTGTATCAAATTGATAATCTAACCCAACCTCTTTTGCTTTCTGTTTCAATTGATTGTTCAGTGCTTTTGCTTTTTCATATGGGATACCATGCTTGGAAGATGATACTTGATGGATATCCATTCCTGTTTTTTTTTCGCATATGGATCTAATTGAAAATTACGAAATAAGACTTCTACCTCTTCTTTATGTTTAAACTGTTCTAACCCTATTTCAAATTGACGTTTGCCAATATAACAAAACGGGCAAACAAAATCAGACCAAATTTCTACTTTCATCATATGTTCCCCCTTTATTATTTTGATGATTGTGTTTTATCTATTCCCTATTACGCTTGACAGTTTTAATTGTATAACGTAATTTGATATTACTTAGCAAGAATAGGTTTTTAAATTTTTGTCCTCTTGATTCTATAGAAAAATCCCCTCCATTATTAAGTACAATTTAACGTTCTTTTTGTACTAGTCTACTGTGAGGGGATTATGTTAATAAAATCTTTTTAACTATTCCACCAATGCTCTTTTTTAAAAAGTTCGTGCTACCGCTTTTGCCTTTTCAATTGCTGCAGCAACAATTTCTTCTTCTTTAGTTGGATCATAGTCAATACCTTCAACAAAAATCGTTGGAACCACTTCAATCCCAACAAACTTTAGCGCACCTTTCACGTAAGAATCGGAATGCTCCATTCCAATTGCCTGCGAATAAAACCCTCCCATTCCATGAATATGGATTGCTTTTTTCCCTTTCATCAATCCTTCTGGACCTTCTGGTGTATATTTAAACGTTTTTCCAGCACTCATGATTGTATCAAAATAGGCTTTTAATAACGGTTGGATTCCTAAATTCCACATTGAAGACTGAATGATGTATTTATCTACTTCCATAAATTGCTTTGTGAATGCATTAACTGCTTCTACTTTCTGTGCTTCAACATCTGTTAGCGCTTCCCCACTTCTTAACTTCTTTTGTCCAGTTAAGAAATCAGCATCAATTAATGGCACATTTGCATAATAGACATCCACCTCAATTATTTCATCCGTTGGATTTACTTCCTTATATTCATTGATAAATGCTCTTGCAACTTGCGTACTTCTTGATTGCTCCTCACTTTGAGGTGTTCCTTTAACAATTTTTGACATGATAATTGTCTCCTTTATGATTTATTCCCAAACATTTTTTGAATACTCATTAAAAGAATTTACACGTTTCATCTGAACAATATTTTCGGTATGATTCTAAATGATCCCTACAATTTTTGCTGAATCAACACCCTCACACAAAAATATGTGTTATTTAAACGACTAGTGTTGTTTATCTATTAACAACCACCAAAATGACTTATATGTTGTTTACACAACACTTATATTGTATTGTTGTTTTTAAACACCAAATCCGACCATATCTCAATTTTCATTTTGAATGCTCCCTTTAAAGCTGATTTAATTATTATAGACAATGGGCATTTTTCCGATTAATTGGCTTTGCCGAGCGGCGGCATACATGAGTTTAGCCACATTTTCCCTAGAGACGGACATTTTAGCTGGCTGATCGCCGAATGAATAATCATAAGATTGCCCTTTGTATTTGACATTAGGATTAATGATTCGAACGACTGTCCAATCCAGGTTCGATTGTTTAATAATTTCTCCTATCTTCTTCATTTCGGCATAACCATTTGGCATTAAAAGTTTAGGCAATATTCTCGGCAATATCGTCGATAAGCTTTTCTTATCGTCGTCAGATTGCAAGGCTGGCGTCGCGAGTGTAATCAACCTTTTTTTGGTGAACTTCTTCATCGCTTTGACAATCCGGTTATGTCCGTCGGCGATCGGTGTGCCTTTTAGTTTTCGCGACATATCAACCCCGGGGCCTAAGGTGCTTAACACGACATCTGCTTCTGAAACTGCCGTTTCAATGGCTGAAGTGTTCGATAGTTCCCCCGTTACAATGCGTAAATTGGAATGCTTTAGCTTGATTTTCTCAGGGTTTCTAACATATACCGTAACGAAATCTCCGTTTTCTAATGCAAACCGCGTTAGAAGTTGACCGATTGCACCAGTTGCCCCAAAAATAGTGATGTTCATGGTCTTCTACCTCCTTGTGTATAGTGTCCTGAATAAAATCCTCCGATTCACACTTTATCTTCCGTAATAAATTCTTCGACTCGATCTCTTTTGGTGTACATGTCATACCAAATGTCGGCGATTTTGTCTTGAACTCTCGAATTCGGCTGCATCCAGATTCCAATCGAAACATGCCCGGCATAAATACCCTTGTCCTTTAATTCGCTGTTCAAATTGATGATATAATTACGAAGACCAGAAACAGCTATTCCGACATTGCCCATCATTGGTACTGGATCGATTGCGGCACCACCCGTCGTAAATAACAAAGCTCCGCTTTGTTTATCCAGCATATCCGGAAGCACTTCTCGAATACTCGATATCGCACCTAAAACGTTGAATTGAAATTGGTATAGCGCATTTTCTTCTGTTACATCTAATGCGGTTGCTACTGTATCGATACTTGGAGTTGGACTGTATTCAACCACATCAATAAATCCGTATTTCTCCTTGATCGCTGCGAAAGCTAAACTAATTTGGGCTTTATTTAATATATCTGCTTGAAATGATGCTGCTTCAATGCCTAATTGTTCTAGTTCACTAACTAGTTGGTTCAACTTTTCTTCATTACGGGCTATAAGTGCTACACGAAATCCGTTTTTTCCGAACTTCTTCGCAATAGACATTCCTAATCCTGGTCCTGCCCCAACAATTACAATATTTTTCATAATATAATTCCCTCCATAACTTCTTAGCTAAATATTTTTTTATAGAGCTCATTTGTTACGATAGGTACTGCTTTATTTATTAAGAACCAATCGCCTTTTCAATCTTTTGAGTATGATTCTGAATGATCACAACTATTTGCTTGATCAAAACTCTTCCACAAAAACATGTGTTATTTAAGCAACGCTCGTTGTATAATTGATGATAAGATGAAAAAGAACTATTAACAACCACCAAAATGGCTAATATGTTGTTTACACAACACTTCTATAGTATTGTGGGTTTTTAAACACCATTATGTACCCTAAAAAGGAGAAGAAAAAATTGATTATGCCAAAAAAAGATCCGAGAATACTTCGTACAAGACAATTGATTGTAGACTCTTTTCTTTCGTTAGCTAGTGAAAAAGATTTCAACAATATAACGGTACGTGATATCACAGAAAAGGCTACTATTAACCGCGCTACATTTTATGCGCACTTTGACGATAAATTTGATTTATTACATTCTACAATCACCAATACTTTTACAGACAAATTGAAAAAAAGACTAAATGATCACGAGGGATTCAATGAAAAAGTCATTGCAAATATTTTTCTAGCCATGTGTGATCACCATAAAGAGTTAAGCGACCTATGTCCTAAAGGTTATAATTCTTTAGGAACTATTATAGAAAGTAAAATTAAAGAAGAGTTACAGAAGCTAATAGCTGATCTTGTGCTAAAAGGAACTAAAAATACCATTGAATTAGAGGATAAACAATTGGTAACAACCCTATCTACTATGCTAAGTTGGAGTATATACGGAGCTGCATACACATGGAATAAGGATGGAAGACCTATTTCACCAGAAGAGCTAGTGACTAAGACCCTGCCTATATTTAAAAATGGCATGAGTAAGTATTTCCTTTAATGAAACTCATGTTAAATTTCAAATCTTTTTCGCCATTTTAAAGTAGCCTTTACTATTAAATTACGCAACAAAAACGAACGTTTCTGTTACGCTGGTTCGTACCAATTTTTTCAGCTTGTAACTTTACATTTTATTTTGCGCACTTTTGACACGAATAGTTGCGCAGATCCATGTAAGGGACTGAGTGACTAATTACTATTAATCTATCAATAGGGTATACTCTATTGATAGATTGCTCAAGTGTTGATTTTCTTGTACAATCTAACTATCATATACACCTGTCTTTGATTACGTGTTTTTGGGAGGGATTTTATGATTTTTGGGTATGCGCGTGTTTCTTCGTTTGATCAGAACTTGGATTCACAAATTGAACAATTGCGAAATGCAAACGTAGATCGAATTGTTCAGGAAAAAGTATCAGGTGTACAAAATCAGAAAGAGGAATTGCAACAACTACTGAATCGATTAGTTAAAGGGGATACGCTCATTGTTACAAGGATGGATCGTCTGGGAAGAAATACAAAGCAGTTGTTAGAGCTCATTGAAGAGTTAGAAGGACGTGGCATTCATTTGGTCATATTGAATCTGGGGATTGATACTAGAACTCCTTCAGGAAAATTCATTTTAACGGTTATGTCGGCGTTTAGTGAACTCGATCGCACGATGATCAAAGAAAAACAACAAGCTGGCATTGCGATTGCAAAAAGGAAAGGGACATACAAAGGGAAGAAACAGAAGTTTACCTTAAGGCATGACGGTGTCAAACATGCAATCGAATTACATGAAACCACGAATAAACCCATAAAAGAGATCTGTAAGATCACCAATATAAGCGAAGCTACCTTTTATCGTCGATGGAGAGAATATAAGAAACAGAAAGAAAATATACCTACATCTACACACTAAAATGCCTCTTAAAATCGTTGGCAGGTTGCGTATAGACGTGGCCTAGCCAGCTCTACCAAGATATATTTTCATCATTTATTATAATCTTACGTATTTTATATCTTGTCTTACCGTACAGGTAACTGGATAAAATGTGTCTAAATTGTGTCTAAACGTACAATTTTTCACTTTTGGTAACGTGACCCCTATTAGTCTATAGATGGGTATAACTTGCCTTAGGGGTGTCATAAGCCAAGCCATTGCTTTCATAGGTGAACCAATAGCTGATGACCTGACCAGCTGAAAGTCCGGTGACCTTTTGTTCCCAGGCTCCATTATTGTTCATCATGCGAAAATTCATTTGATTGCCGCCGGAAACAGTATAGTGGACATCCACGAATGCCGATGTACTCTCCGGCCGGAACGTAACCAGCGCCTCGGTAGCAGAAATCTTGGAAATCCCTGTCTTTGTAGGGGCAGCCTGATGCGTATAACTTGCCTTAGGGGTGTCATATTGCGCTCCCGCTTTTTCATAAGTAAACCAGTAGCTGACGATCGTCCCGTTGTGGAGGCCTGTAACCCGCTGCTCCCAGATGCCGCCGTTGTTTGTCATTCGATAATTAAGCTGTTGTCCACCTGATACAGTATAATGCACGTCAACATAGGCCGAGGCTGTTTTGGGTGTAAATTGAAGCATTGCTTCACTATCGCTGATAAAACGGGCCTGCACGGTGTAATCCTTCTTTTCTCCGCCTCCGTCATTACCGCCAGATGCTGCTTCCGTAGTGACCTCTACAGCATTGCTGGCCTCAGACAGGTTCCCGGCTGCATCACGAGCCTTAACGGTAAAGCTGTACAAGGTAGCTTCCTTCAATCCTGTTATTGAAGCGGAAGTACCGCTTACCTCTGCCGCCTGAGCTCCGTCCTTATAAACGATATAACCCGTAACGCCAACATTGTCAGTGGCTGCATCCCACTTCAGAGTGACCTTTGAAGCCGTTTTGCTCGCAGCCCGCACATTCGCCGGGCTGGATGGAGCCTCTGTATCAGGCTCGGTATTGCTGCCATCGCTTCCATTTCCGGTATTAAAACTGTTGGGCTGCACGGTAATGCTGTGTCCATCCGAGAAGATTACTGTTTTGACCTGGTTGGTAAAGTTGTATGCTACATAGGTTTTTACCCCGTTTTTATTGAAAACGCCATAACTCGGTGTATTGGCAGTGACGCTGCGATCGAGGTTGCCTATTGCATCCAAATTGTAGATCCAGTGGTAGGCATTCGCCTTTGAATTCCCCGCTTCTGGTGTCATGGCTGCTGCGCGTGCACTGAATTTGTCCTTGGCATCGGACGGGTCCGAGATCGCTCTGTACATGTACACGATATCTTCCCACGGACTAAAATTCCCACCGCTTTTTTTCAGCAGATCGTTATAATTTTTAGCCGCATACTCCGGATATTCCGTCAAATAAAGGGATGCAGAGGTGATTGGAAGCCAGTTGATACCGTGCACCTCTGCGGGATTACTGGTCCACCATGTTGCATTCCCCACCGTTTTACCACCCCAGATCATGCTTGCCGTCGCACTTTGCATGCCTGCAGGGTTGTTTGTGCCATGTACATCAAACCAATATTCGTTAATCGCATTCATTTCTGTTGTATATAGATAAATGCCTAAATCACGAATTTTAGTATTTCCTGTAGCCTCGCCCCATAAAATAACGCCAGCCCAGGCATTCATCGCCTCTGAGGAGGATTCATTGTTGTTGCCATCGCCAAATTTGGCATGTCCCGAAGCCCAAGTGTGCCCGGCATAGGGATCAAAATTACGCAAATACGGGAATTTCGAATCAGATCTGTTGCTATTGGCAATGTCGCGAATGAGCAGATTCACCATTTGGCCCCATTGGGAATCGGATGCCCAGTTCTTGTCTACACGTGCAATTTCAGCCGCAGCCTTAATAAAGTAGCCATAATGGAAATGATGGTCATTTAATTCTATTGCACTGCCAAAGCTGTCAGGATAACCGATCAATGTCCCCCAATTGTTGTTATACACAAATAGACTGGAGCCTTTCAGATTCCCTGAGCTATCACTGGCCTTAAACCAGTCCTGCAACCGGCTTTTGATCTCATTGCGGAACTGGGCCGCTGCTGCGGTATTGCCAACCTGGTCGGCGATCGGCGCCAAAGCTGCCAGCTTGCCCAAACGTTTTCCTGTCCAGTACGTGTCTTTGTCGCCGGAGTAGTTTTCCGCTTTCGCTTCGTTTACGTAGTTATTGAGCGTATTTTTATCATAAGACCCCAAATCGGGCAGGGAAGGGAGTACCCCTGAAAATTTCATCTTCGTTTGAAAAGAAGTACCTTCTGCCGTTTTCATCAGACCGCGTACAGAATTATACGTGTAGTCAAGCAAGGGCTGTAGTGAATTTTTCCATTGATGCGGATACAAGGCAAAAATAGTACCGGCTTGTGTACCTTCCTTCGCTGTTGTCGTAATGCTAAAAGTGGTCGTTACTTCCGAAGAACCTTCGTGATAGCTGTACTGCGCTTTGGAGTTTGTAACGAAAGAATAGGCGTATTGCCTAAATTTATCCAAGGCCTTCGCTGATCTGTCAGGCAATGCTGCCACTGTAAAATAGGTTTCCCTGTTCAGCTGATTAGTCAGGGTATTCGTTCCCAAGCCTGACCAGGTGCTGCCGGAAGGACCAAACAGGCCATAGTGTGAGCCATTGACCGTAATGCCAAGCACAGAGGAATTGGCTGACCCGGACCAGACCTCAGGTACCTCATTAAACGAGAGCTTGGGATTGCCGCCGCCAAACTCAAAATAAACATATGGGGAACCATGTCCGTAGGTAGCGCTCATTTTGCTGCTTCCGCTTTGAAATAATGATTTAACAAACCAATCGCTAAAGCCGTCTACCTTGGCATCCGGAAATGAAGCAGTTGCAGAATGACCAATGGTAAAATCGTTCTTTTCATCCATCCAGCCTGCTACGAATCCCGGATTTACAGTAATTTTCCTGCTCGGGTTAAAAATCCGCAAGCCATTTTGCTGATTTTTCAAGGCAATGGGATGGGGATATTGGGCCTCAGAATGAGACACCCATGCCAGACTGCTCCACCAGTCATTGGTAGGCATCGCACCGGTTACATTCGCTGTTTTGTAAATTTCATTTTGCGGAGTAGCTGCTCCGGCAGGCAGTGTCGTTGAATATGAGCCAGCACCTTGTGTAACCTCCCCCGAAAAGGCTTTAGTAGAAACCGCAGCAGCTAAACATATCAAGCTGGCACTTAACAAGCATAACAACTTTTTTTTCATAACTTATATCCTCCTTTTAAGTCTTTAATCCCTTATGCTGCAATGGTTTTCCCATTTCTTCCAATTGGGATTCGACTACATTGTGCCCCATCCCGATTTCCAGGTCAATCCTTTTACTGCTATTTCTTGGCTAAATAAGGCGAAATGTTCCAAAAAAAAATCTAACTTTCTTTCACCCCGTAAAACATTCACACCATCAGGTATTCATTGCATGAGTTATTCATCCCATTAATCGTTCACCCGAATAAATATTTGGCATAAAAAAAGATCCTCCAGGCTTTTTAGCCCTTCAGATCCTCGTTTTTTGATCTTTAAGTATTGAGTCTTCAATTCTTTAGTCTTTAGTCTTTAGTCTTTAAGTATTTTCGTCCTTCCCCATACTCACACCATTTCGGAAAAATGAGTAACCTTGTGGCGGGCAGTAGCGGAGCGGAGGGGTTGAATCTGGAGAAGCGTATGCGTTGCCTTTGCCCCTGAATTTTAACCCTGTAAGGGGTTATACAATCCAAAAAATTCAGGGGCAACAGCGATCGGAAGATCAACCCCTTCGCGGAGCGCCTTCTCCCATCCACAACTCACTCACTTCTTCCGCCCAAAATACCCTTCTATTCTCAAATCCACGCCAACCTGCGTCACGCTCAAATCTAGCAACCCAACCGCATCGCTCATGGCAGATACACCTTCTCCTCCCAAAAAGCCCGGTGCTTCGCGTCCTCCAACCAGCTTCGGCGCAATATAAAGTACAAGCTTGTCAGCCAGTCCTTGCTGTACAAACGAAGCGTTCACCTCGGCACCGCCTTCCACAAACACCGAAGATACCTCTGCCGCCCCCAGAATATCCAGCATTTGCGGCAGGTTCACCCGATCACTGTCTGCATCCTGTGTCGGGTATACCTTCACACCAAGCTGTTCCAGCTGGCTCCGCTTCCCTTCATCGTAATTACGTCCTGTGAATATCCAGGTAGGCGCTTCACCGTCTGTAATGACGCGGGCATCGAGCGGAATACGCAGGGTGCTGTCCAGAATGATACGAATCGGATTCCGCCCTTCCGGCAGACGTGTTGTAAGCTGCGGATTATCGTGAATCACGGTCTGCACCCCGACGAGAATGCCCACATGCTCGTTACGAAGCCGATGCACATCCTCCCGTGCCGCCTCGGATGTGATCCATTTGCTTTCCGAGGTCCGGGTTGCAATTTTACCGTCCAGCGTCACGGCTGATTTGATCGTAATAAAAGGACGCTTGCTTACAATATATCGGTTAAATACTTCATTCATGCGGATCGATTCCTGCTCGCATACGCCGACGATGACCTCGATTCCCGCATCTTTCAATATCTGCACCCCTCTGCCCGAAACAAGCGGATTCGGGTCCAGCGCAGCGATCACCACCCGGCGAATGCCGGCCTTTACAATTGCTTCCGCACACGGGCCTGTGCGTCCGTGATGGGAGCACGGCTCCAGCGTTACATAAATCGTTGCTCCCCAAGCATGTTCACCTGCCATACGCAAAGCATGAATCTCCGCATGTGGCTCGCCAGGCTTCAAATGAGCACCGATCCCGACAATACGACCGTTGTTAACGATCACTGATCCGACGAGCGGATTCGGTTCTGTTTGCCCTTTGGCACTTCTGGCATTTTCCAGTGCCAGGCGCATATATTTTTCGTAAGTGGTCTGAGTACTCATAGAACCTCCCTGAAATCGAAATCCCGCAAATGGCCGGACCGTTCCACTTTTGTATTCAAATACCGTTCATTATATTGCGATACATCGCCCCACAGCGGCATACGACCCGCCACATTCATACCCGATTTTTTCAAAGCATCCAGCTTTTTAGGGTTATTAGTAATCAACGTGACCGGTTTTTGTCTCAGGTGACGAAGCACACCAATCGCATCGGCATAATTGCGCGTATCATCTTCAAAGCCCAATTGATGGTTCGCTTCGACCGTGTCCAGCCCTTCTTCCTGCAAAATATAAGCCATTGCTTTGCTAAACAAGCCGATCCCGCGGCCTTCATGATTAGCCAGATAAAACAACGCACCCGTTCCATGCTCCACAATCATTTTCATCGATTGGTGAAGCTGAAATCCGCAATCACAACGCTTGCTGCCAAAAATATCTCCAGTATGGCAAATACTATGCATACGAACAAGTGCATTTTCCGACTGTTGAAGATCGCCATACACCAATACACTTGACTGTTGTCCCTCTGCCAAATTCAGCGTGGACAATCGCTTCACAATCGTGTCAGCGGTCGCGTTCAGCAAGTCCTGGCGATCTGTCTCATCCCGCACAGGTAACCAGCAGTACCATTGGAAAACTACAGTTTCCCCTTCCAAATTGACTGGCAGCTTGATGGGTCCTACCAAAATCGTCGAGGATTGCTCTCCGCGAATCGTTTGAATTTTATCGTTAAGCAGCGTAGCTACATCTTTTTGGTTCATCTCTCTGCACCATCCTTTATATCACTCTATCTATCCGGAAACTCTTATATTCAAGGAATAATCATTGCTTTACATGATTGGGGTATATACTTCTTCGATCTATATATTGTTTATTGAAAGTCGCTTATTGGATTTTTGCCAAATCCTCATCTTGTGAAAAATGTTCATGAAACGCGGATTCCATCGTCAGTTGCCGTTCCTGAAGCTCGGTCACAGCCTGTCGCCGCCCGTCTTCGAACGCCTTCAAGCCTGCTGCGGTGTATCCTCCCTCCTGACGTAAACGAAGAAGCACACTCGCCAGCACATCGGCATCCTTCAAGGCTGCGTTCAGGCCAAAAGCTCCGGTAGGTGTCATGGTATGCGCCGCATCGCCGATAAGGACCAGTCCGCCCTGTGTCCACGTGTCACTGCGGCTGCTGAAAATGTCCAGCGGCACGAAATCCTTCCATGAACGAATGTGATCATGCACGCTATGCTCCAAATCCGGGAACGCTTCTGTTAACAGCTGTATGAACGGTTCAAAAGATTGCTTGAACAGGCTTGAAAAGCTGCCTTCCTCCACATTCCAGCCAATCTGGATATAGTCTTCAGCCTGCGAAAATAAAGACAGTTGTCGTCCATTGACCAGCGCCAGGCGTGTCACAGGCTCCCATCCGACAGGTGCGGTGATTTTCGCCCATAGCAGATCATAGCCGTGCCGGATGTTCGTCACAGGCATCTGTGCCAACTTCCGCACCGTAGAATAGCGACCATCTGCTCCGACAATAACAGAGCAGTGAATCGTAATCTCATGGCCACTCTTGTCACGCACAGTCAGGCCCGTGTAGCCCTGCTCCCTGTCACCCTGCAACGCAGTCACTGTCGTGCCACCCAGGTAATGAAAGGATTCACACGTTGAAGCCTGTTTTAGCAGAGCCTCTAAAAAACGGGGCTGTGGAATGTGAATCCCCACGTTACCGTATGCGGAGCCCGACTTGACCGTTTTCAGCTGCTGCTGATGCTCCCAATATTCAATTCTCGTTGAGGCAAGAATGTAACCCTCATGAATGTTGTCGAGCAGCCTATGCTTCCCAATCACCTGCTGGCCCTCATCGTTTAAAATTTCACCGCGAAAAGCCTTTCCCGCCACACTCTGCCGCTCAACCAATATTGTAGAAACACCATGCTCCGCCAGCAAATAGGACAACAAAGTCCCTGCCGGTCCTCCGCCAACTACGCACACTTCACATCCCAGCTTCATCTGACTTCCCCCTACACCCAAACCATGACTTCAACGATTAAGCCCGTACGTATCAATTAAATTACATTTCGTTACAAAGTTCAATTTTTAAATACCATATATAAATGTACGTATTCAACAAGTTACTTTATGTAACAAAGTATATTTATATCATTCAGTTTCGTCAAGTAATAAATTTATACAAAGTAAAATCATTTACTTTTAACAGTGAATCGTTAATAATAGGAGCATGAGGTGATCATATGAACATTCCGCAAATGTGCCCACGGTTTGAAAAAGCGATGGAGCTACTGAGCAAGCGCTGGACGGTGTTGATCGTATTTCAACTAACTAACGGTCCACAGCGTTTCGCCGCTATCGAGAATTCAATCCCCAATTTAAGCGGGAAGGTCCTTTCCGATCGCTTGAAGGAGCTTGAAGAAGAAGGAATCATACAGCGTATGGTTTATCCTGAAAAGCCGGTTCGGATCGAATACTCCCTTACGGATAAAGGACGCGATTTAGCTCCATTGTTTGACTATATCGGTACTTGGGCTACTCGCTGGATTGAAGTTATGCCATGATAAATAACACGAACTGCTAACATGCCAAAGAACGCCATTGTCCGGGTACAATTCGTACTCATCACACAAGGCGTTCTATTTCTTTATGGAACGTGATAAGTGAAGTGTTCTACTTATACATCGCTGCTGCGTTCCATTTCCTCACGGATGGCTTGCACCCGTTTTTCCCCCAGTCATACATCATCTCTACAATCGGTAAAATCGTCATCCCCAATTTGGTCATCGAATACTCCACTTTTGGCGGCACCTCTGGGTATACCTCTCGGTGTACAATACCGTCCTCCATCAGCTCGCGCAGCTGGTTGGTCAGCACTTTATGAAACAGCTTCGGAAACAGCCTCTGCAGGTCGCTAAAACGGTGCGGCCCTTCCACACCCAAATGCCACAAAATAACAACCTTCCACTTCCCGCTTAACACCGACAGCGTCAATTCCTTTTCGCAATTATAGTCCCCGTTGACGATCTTCTCCCGTATTTCTTCTCTCAGCGTATCAGACATATATCGATTAACTCCTTCTAATTCATCATGTTCCTGCAGCCCAATAGTAACCTGCAGGTAACCTCCGTACTTGAAAGTGCATTCTTCACAGCCTGACAAAACCATCCTACAATAATAGTATCATTTTACATTCAAGGAGGAATAAAGTATGAGTAAAAAAGCTCTTTTTATTATACCCCCGGAGCGCTTTAATGAGGATGAATTGTTTAAACCCAAAGGGGTGCTGGAGCAAGCAGGCTTTACGGTGACACTGGCGAGTACAAAAACAGGCGAGATCATCGGTGACTATAACGGTAAAGCGACGGCTGAACTTATTTTCTCAGACGCAATCCCTGCGGAATATGATGTAGTAGCTGTGATCGGTGGATCAGGAACGAATGACTATCTGTGGAATAACCCAGATCTCCAGGCACTGCTAAAACAAACTCATAAGCAAAAAATCTTATTGTCCGGTATCTGCGCGGGTTCCGTAGCCGTGGCCCAAACCGGGCTGCTCTCCGGCAGAACGGCTGCATGCTATCCAGTGGACGTACAGAAAGATCAGCTCCAATCGCATCAAGCCGAATATGTGGCTCAGCATGTCGTTGCGCATAGCGACATTATTACGGCCGACGGTCCAGATGGTGCTCAGGCGTTTGGCGAAGCTCTCGTTCAAGCGCTGCAATAAATCATCCGAAGCTCCCGGCAGTTGTCCCTAAGCAAGCAAAAAAACCGCTTCATGTTCTCGCTAGAGTGAAGCGGTTTCTTTGTGCCGATTTCGTGCCGAAGTGTCCAAATGAATTGTCGTATCCGGATTGTCGTGCTAAGTTAGAGGAATCGACGTTTTAGCACAGGAGGCTTCGGCCGTGATTATGAAGGGCAAAATCCATTTACATCAGGTAACGTCCGAATCCTTACGACTGGGCGCCTTACTTTCATTAGTAGGGGGCTTTTTGGACACATATACCTTTGTCGGAAGAGACGGCGTATTCGCCAACGCTCAGACAGGCAATATCGTACTGCTGGCTATCAAAATCATTCAGGGAAACTGGGTTCAGGCGTTAGTCCATATCCCGCCCCTGATCGCCTTTTCGCTGGGTGTTTTTGTCGCTGAAGGGATTAAACGAAAATCGACCCATCTCTTAACTCCAGACTGGACTCGCGCTATTCTTTTACTGGAAATTGCAATTTTCTTCATCGTGGGACTCATTCCGCAGGGGGTTCCCAATACCGTGGTGGTGGTGATCGTCTCATTCGTCGCTTCTGTCCAAATGACTTCCTTCCGCAAGCTCATTGATGTGCCATATACCTCAACCGTCAGCACCGGCAACCTTAGATCAGCTTCTGAGGCTTTGTATATTGCCATTACGACCAAGGATACGAACGCCGCCATTCGAGCGATGCGTTACGGTGTCATCCTGACAGCCTTTTTGGTCGGTGCTTTGCTGGGGGGATTTCTGACTTTGGCTATTGGGGATATAGCCATTTGGGGTGCTGTTGTTGCACTCATTTTTTCTTTTATTTTATTTACGGAAAAAGAAAAGTGGAAGCTGCCCCTGCGTCACTAAGCCTGTATTATATTAGCCCTGAACAAATTGCCGCCGGGCTGTTTCAAAAAAACTCAGAAGATCCTCGCGGGACGGGAATGCGGCCTGAGCTGATTGGTTGCTGCCGCCCCCCTTCCCTTGGAATGCGCCCAGATTCTCCTTAAAAAATGCCCCGCAGGCGACCGCCTGTGTGCCGTTATGTGTCAGAATGATTTTGTTGTCTGCTGTCGTCGCTAATAAAACAAGCAAATCATGTTCAGCGGTCAGCTTGGTAGCCAATTGCTGCATCTCCTGAAAGGATTTTTGTTCGAATACATGAGCAAGAACGTGCCCCTGAACAGCTGACAGCAACTCTTTTATCTGATACGAAGCATTTTCCTCTTGTAGGAGCTCCACTTGTGCCTTGAGCTGCCTGTGCTCCTGCTCCCATTTTTCAAATCGGGTCAAAATGTCTTTGCGTCCGGTATTGAACCTCGCAGATAACACGTCTAGAATCCGAACACTCTCGTTAAAGTCCTGAAGTGCACGAGCGCCGCATTTGAAATGGATTCTTGCCATTCCCTTCTGCTTCTCCCATTTCAGGCATTTGATAATCCCAATTTCCCCGGTCTGATCCACATGTGTGCCACCGCAGGCATTATATTCAATGCCTTCAATCTCAACAATGCGAATATTCTCCGTCACCTTGGGCGTTTTCACAAGCGGGATATCCTGCAATTGCTCATGGGTTACAAAATAGCTTTTTATGTTGCGGTTGCTGTAGATTTGCCGATTTACTTCCTGCTCGATTGCCGATAGCTGCTCAGGGGTTATACCCGAACAGTTTACATCAATCGTGGCGTACTCTTGTCCCAAATGAAAGCTTTCTGTACGCGCGCCCAACAGCTCCAGACAAACCGCTGACAGCAGATGCTGCCCGCTATGCTGCTGCATATGGTCAAATCTGCGCTCCCAATCCAGTTGGCAGACCACCTTCACATCCTCCGGCAAACGCTCTACCTCGTGCCAAATGTCCCCCTCTTCCAGAAAAACATCCACTACCCGGATACCCTGAATGGTTCCTGTATCGCACGGCTGTCCTCCTCCATGCGGATAAAAAGCCGTTGCCTCCAGCGTGATAAAATATCTCCCCTCTTTTTCCATACTGTGGGTAATATGTGTGTCCCACTCCGTAAGATTCGGAGCGGTGTAATATAATTTTGTCGCCATTTCAGGTCCCTCACTTTTGGGTATCTTTGTCTCGTGCGATATCCACTTATTATCAAGTACTTCACTGTAAATATCAATGTAGTGAATAGCTTGAATTATGCACGAACAACCCTCATCGGCAAAGTGTCTGCATAACATTTGACAAAATCTGGATTGAAATTAACTTTTGAGTCGATAAATTAATCTGTAAAATAAAAAGGTTAAGGGTCGTTCAATGCCCCTTAGCCTTTTTTTACTAGCTTGAGAATGTAACGAAAAAACTTGTATACCACAAAACTTCCCTCAAAAAAAGATACCGCCTTATTCATTCACCAGTTGCAGAATCCAATCTTTTATATCCACAATTCGCAGAGTTTTGGGCCGTGTATTCGTTCCGGAAATAATTAACGGGACAAGGGAATCTTTTTCGTGCAGTGATCCATGGGCTCCCCCTCCGATGTGAGTAGGGGAACTTTCACCAACGAGCTCATATCCGGGTTTGACCGTCACAACAACATATTTGCCTTCATGAGAATTCATCGCCCCGTATAACCTCGCTAGAACATCGGGGTATATTCCATACTTAATCCGATTGTTATTTATTTTTATATCGGCAAGGCTTGCTTCGCCCGATAATGTCCATGATTGCCCATATTCATCTGTGAAATTTCCACCGGGACGATAAGAAAAGCTGGCGACGCCTTCTTTCCCCTTGGCAATACGTATATTATGTTTATCGTCTTTTATTGCGATGATATCGAGTCTTTCCTCTTTTTGTAGATCCTTTACTACATCGGATAAATTGACGTTATCATTAATCGCATAGACATAGGCCATTCGTTCATTCGCGGAAATGACCATTTGGTCTTCTTTTCTTATGGGTTGATTTAACTTTGCTAAACGGTAACGGCTCAACAGCCGCTTTATATCAACAGTTGCTGCCTGTCGATCATCATAAACCACACTTTGTCCACTGTCGCCCATGACGATCCATATCGCATTTTTCACAGCCTGCTCCCACGAACCATATTTGTTAAGCACCGTTTGCAGCGCTTGATCCGCTTTTTCAATTCCCTCTAGCTCAGTTGGGCCTTTTTTATGCACCTTACTGTCATTCTCTGGAAAATATGCAATGGTTACGCTGGGAAGCTTTTTTTGACGAATTAAAAAAGCGATATCTTGTGCCGAAAACTCGTTGTTCATCCCGAATTTTTTCCACGGAGAAGTATTCCAGTTATTCTTCGGATCCAGTTGTGTAAAAGTTGCATATGAAAACCATCGGGGTCCTTTTATTTTTAATTGTTCAGGCACTCGGCTGCTGCTCGATAGGAAGCGAGGCACTTTTAAAACATGCTCTGTTCTTCCTCTATAAACAATAGCGTTAATTGACGCAGATTCCTTTCCTTTGTTGGCCAGCTCTTCATGAATAGTTTTCGTTTTTTTACTCAAATGAACTTGATTTAACTGGTGGATTACATCCATAAATACTTGCATTTGATCGATCTTGAAGGCTTCTTTGACGCCATTTCCGTAGAAAACCATGCGTTTCCTTTGATCGCTGTACCACACAAGTCCGGGCACATGATGCTCGTTTGCATACGTCCCCGTTAATAATGTGCTGTCAATGGTCACGGACATCGTGGGGAATGAGCTAACAACCTGCGGGAAGTATTGCCCTTTTTGAATCAGATATTGCATAGCGGGTGCACGGCCCTGTTGAATTGCCTTTAGCAATGGCTCGTTCATTAAAGAATCAATCAGGATCACGATGACAGGTTTAGCCTTACGATTCACTGAAGTTTGGGATTGAACACTTTGTTGATGCAATTGTTTGCTGGAGTCCGCCCTGCAACCGATGACCAATAAGCTTAAACTCAACACAAGTAAAATGCTCATTTTGTTCTTTATTTCCATGTCGGCCCCCATCTTTGAAATCATACAGTTTACTTCATTTCTAATATTTTTGCTTACATTACAAAAGTTATTCCAAATCAAATTATGATTTCATGAATGTTTTTGATCTTATAGGTCAAAATTATGTTTGTGATTCGACTAATTAGAAAGAGGTTGAATTCTCATTAACATTCCGTTCTCACCCAGACTGTATCATTGGTTTGTCCGTCCGAAATGGTTCACTAAAAAAATATATCCATGATCATGTACAATCCCATTTTACTTTTGAGGGCCAAACTGTACTGGATTTTGCCTGCGGTACTGGCGCAAATTGCTCCAGAACCTTCATCGTTATGGAGCCCTGTTCATACAAGAAAAATCCGTTATGTAACAGGTTTATGAAATGGTATGACAACGGGGAATATATTCGTAATTTTTTTATAATAAAACCAAAAGCACTAAAGGAAGGAGAGTACAACGATGACGACTAAAAACATAAACGGATACTCAATGCATTATATTGATTCCGGAAAAGGAATCGCTCTCCTCTTCATTCATCCTCCGGTGCTCACAAGCTTAAATTTCATATACCAAATCCAAGGGCTTTCGTCTCATTTTCGCACTATTGCTTTTGACATCAGAGGACACGGTAAGAGCCAGCCTTCACAGCAGGCTGTTACGTATCCTCTAATTGCCCAGGATATCAAACAGCTGATGGACCAGATGGGCATTGATAAAGTATTTTTATGTGGATATTCCACTGGAGGCTCGATCGTGCTTGAATTTCTCCTGACCTATCCAGAGCGGGCATGGGGAGGTATCGTTATCAGTGGAATGTCGGAAGTAAATGAACGGCGGCTAAGAAACAAAATTTCTTTGGGTATTGCTCTCTCCAAAATCAGAGCGGTCGGTACAATTGCGCTGTCTAATGCCTGGTCGCAAACGAAACAGCCGTCTTTGTTTTATAAATTATTTAACGATGCAAGACAGGGCAATTTCAAAAATGTCGAACAATATTACCAATACAGCTTAAAGTACAACTGTACCTCGCGGCTCGGAGAAATCCATCTTCCCGTCCTGCTCGTTTATGGGGAAAAAGATAAGCTCTTTTACCCGTATGCCAAAATATTACACCAGCAATTGCCGGTGAACGAACTTGTTTTCATTCCAAAGATGGATCATCGCCTTCCTACGAAGGCGGCGGAGGCATTAAACGAACTGATCAAGCAATTTGTTCACCGCTTTAGCCTTTAGGGCATACGCTACAGGAGCATCATGAACCTTATTTCACATTGGAAATATACAAATTGTGCTAAATCATATATAGTTTAGGTAGGGACGAATATATTACTGCAAGGTATGGCCATTTCGATCAGCGCTCCTTTTTTGCTCAGCCGATCATGCCGTTGCCAATTCAACCCTACTTTATATGCTTGTTTTTCCATTTTTATATCCGCCTGCTCTTTCATGGAATTGTAGACAAGCCGCAGGGAATTCAGCACATGGGCAGCACAAAAAAGCCTATACTCATCGCAGTCCTGGCAACAAGTACAGGCTTTCAACTTACCTCCTATGATGTAACAGATGATACAACCGAATAAATAAACACACTAATGCAACGCTTTGATATCCTGAATCAGCATTTCAACATGCTCCTTCTTCGTGGCCCAACTAGTGCAAAATCGAACCGCGCTATGTGTGGCATCGGTTTTTTCCCAAAAGGAAAAAGTATATTTCTTTCCCAGTGCTTCTAATGTATGATCCGGTAAAATCGGGAACTGCTGATTGGTTGTAGAATGATACAGGAAGCGGATTCCTTGGTTAGTCAACGCAGTTTGAAGCAACATCGCCATCTCTATGGCGTGCTTGGAAATGTCAAAGTATAGACCATCTTCAAACAAAGTTTCAAACTGAATGCCTAACATGCGTCCCTTCGCCAGCAGTCCTCCGTTTTGCTTGATCATGTATCGAAAATCTTTTTTCAACGCATCATTGATAATGACTACTGCTTCTCCCATCAATGCCCCAACTTTGGTTCCGCCGATATAAAATACATCGCATAGCTTCGCGATATCTGCCAAGCACATATCACTGTCATCTGCAGCCAGGCCATATCCCAACCGGGCGCCATCTATAAACAAGGGCAGACCACATTCCCGGCAAACCTGACTTAACGCTTCCAGCTCGGATTTAGTATAGATCGTTCCATATTCCGTAGGCTGAGAGATATAAATCATACCGGGCTGTACGCTATGCTCAGGAGCGGCATCGTTCCAGTGAGCGTCATACAGCTCCTTTACCTGCTCGGCCCGGATTTTCCCATCATCACTTGGCAAAGTAAGTACTTTATGCCCAGTAGCTTCAATCGCTCCGGTCTCATGTACGGCAATATGCCCAGACACTGCAGCAACGGCACCTTGATGCGGACGCAAAATAGATGAGATCACCGTTGTATTCGTCTGTGTACCTCCAACTAAAAAGTGTACATCTGCATTTTCGGAGCCACATGCTTTTTTAATATAAGCCCTGGCTTTTTCACAGTGCTCATCCACACCATAGCCGCCAGTTTGTTCGTCATTCGTCTCCAATAGCCGCTTTAATATACGTTCATGGGCACCTTCGGTATAGTCGCACTCAAATCGAATCATGTTGTTCTCTCCAGTTTTTCCAGTTTATTCTGAATCCGCACCATAGAAGTATGTAATTCTTTAATCTCTTTCTCTGATAGACCTTGAACCAATTTTATGATTTGCTCGTCAGACCTTTTATCCAGTTGGCGATAGAACACTTTTCCTTTAGGCGTCAAACGAATCAGATTTGTTCTATTATCCACCGAAGAATTTTCCTTAACAAGGAAGCCCTCTTTGCAAAGTTTAGCAATGATTCTACTCATATAGCTGCGGTCAATTTTAAGAGAATCGACTAATGTATTGGCTATGCATGGCTCAATCATACCGATCTCTATAATGACACGTACTTCGGTAAAGGAATGTCCGCTATCCAGCACATGTCGATCCAATAAACCGAGGATATTGGTATAAAATCGATTGAAACGTCTCATATCTGCGATAAACTCAGCATCTATATTAATTTTAACCCCCCCTATATAGTGGACTTTTACAACAATATAGTAATCATTTTTGTGGACTGTGTCAACAAAATGACGGGATTTGATGTTCAATTAGCCATAAAATAAAACCCGTCGCTCTTTGTATAGAGAAGACGACGAACAACGAAATTCTTCCTCTCTACGCGTTTTTTAGCATTTAATTATTGGAACGAATCACAAAAACAAATGTGTCGAACATGTAGACGAGAATATTTCATCGACCATAACTTTTTTGAAAAACGGCACTCACTTTATAACTTACATGAAACCTTTTTTTATTCCAACGTGGAGAGCTGTCACAAAAAGACGAGCACATCGTTATTGTATCCATGTAAAGAGTAAAGCAGAAAGGGCAGACCGCAGCCAAGTTATAAAACATGTGCTCTCCACTATGATCTTGTATCCTCTCAAATGTTGTAGAGGTGTAACGATGAAAGGACGGTGACAGCAAAAAAGGGGTTGAGCTGGAGGTACCATACGTTTCTTGGTGTTGGACAGTCACTATAAATCTATTTAAATCTGAAGGGAGTTTTGTACATGCAACACATTTTTAACGATCTCATTCAGCCCTGATCTGGGCAACACATGTAGACTGGAGCGAGGTGACAGACAGCGTCTTTGATGGGCTGGAAAGACCTGACTACTATTGAATTAGTTCTCGTCGCAAAGACACATAAAGAAGACACACCTAAAGGCAGCCCTATTCCTGGCGCCCATGAAGAGGGGGAGAAAACGACATAGCTCCTACCGTCAGCGCAAAGGAATTCGTAGAAGATAATCAAATGTTGTTGTTCCAGGCCGGAGCTAAAACAACGGCGATCATCGTTCTTGTCTGGTAGTTTCCTATAGTTCATGGAAGACCCCGGCTACTTATAGCTGACAGGTCTTCCATGACACCTCCAAAATCTCATAGCGTGGGTTTTATGTCATTTCGTTGGCAGTACCCCACCTATACTTTCAGAAACCCATTTTCCAAAAATACATTTTTTGACATTATTTATGTATTTCATTATCAAATAAGACATTTTATTGAATAATAATATTTATTATGTGTGTTTCCAATATACCATCTTTTGGTACAACAATAAATACTATAAATGCTTCATTAGGAGAACATTGGATTTACAAGCTGTACTTGTAGGTTCAAAATCATTTAGGAGGGTGGATATCAAATGAAGATATTCAGGATTTTGCAAAATTCGATTCCTAGAAGTGGCCTCCCTGTTTCTATTTACACATAATATCTTACGCTCTCAACTATGACCCTTTAGAGAGATACAATTTTTTAGAAATTAATGAATAGAATCGTATATGTTTTTCGCTAATAGTAAAAAGGTTACGGCAATAAACAATGCACGTACATAACCACTTCCTCTTTTAATTGCAAATTTCGACCCGCAAATCGCTCCAATAATTCCTGCAAGTGCCATTGGCAATCCATAAACATAGTTGACTTGTCCTAAATACATAAACATCAACAATGCAGCAATATTACTACCAAAGTTTAAAAATTTCGCATTCCCCGCTGCCTTTATAAAATCTAATCCAATCATTAAAAAAGCAAATATTAAAAATGAACCTGTTCCAGGACCAAGAAATCCATCATAGAAACCAATAGCAAAAATTAATACCGTAAAAATAATAAAGTGATGGATAGACAATTTTTTATAAGTTGAGATACTGCCCCAATCCTTCTTGAAAATCGTATAAATTGCAACGACTGCGAGCATGACTAACATCATTGGCTTGAGTACCTCAGGGTTCATAAAATGAACGGTCCAGGCCCCAAGCATCGAGCCGACAAATACGAGTGGAAATAACTTATACACTGATGTTAAATCGAGTTTTCCAGAACGATAAAACATAAATGTGCTCGTTAAAGAACCCATTGTGCCTACTAATTTATTCGTAGCAACAGCTGCCGCTGGAGTCATCCCTGTAAATAACAATGCAGGCAGTGCAATCAGTCCACCCCCCCCTACAACTGAATCAATAAATGAAGCTAAAAATCCAAAAACAATCAAAATAATTAATACCGATGGGTCTAAGTGAAAATCCATATAATCACCCTTTCTTTAGTCACTACTCAAATGGTAACTAATTATTTGCTAAATGTAAAGAGTTATTGTAACGTTGAAAATATAGGAAATGAACAATTGGAGGACGAAAAAAAGTGGACTACATAGTGCAGCAGCTCAAAAAATTAGGTTTTAACGAATATGAAGCTAAATCTTATGTATCTCTTGTTAAACAAGGTCCTGTTACAGCCTACCAAGTTAGTAAAGAATCAGGTATCCCAAGAGCACGAATTTATGATGTGTTAAGTAATCTTGTTGAAAAAGGAATTGTCATGAAGGAAGAAATAAATGACACCACTCGATATTCACCTCTACCTGTTGAAATCTTTTTGCAGAAGGCTCAATCAGAGTGGCAATCCACTTATGCAGTAATAAGTGAATCATTAAAAAGTCTAGCAACTTCCGAGGAAAAAGCGGACAATCGAGTGATTACTTTAAAGGACTATAAAACGATAATTAGCTATTGTCAGACATTACTAAAAAAAGCAGAAAAGCGTATTGTCATTTCGATGTGGGATGATATGTATGAGGTGTTAAAGGATAAACTAGCTGAGGCGGCTAATAAAGTCATGGTACAAGGTATTACCCTACATGTTGAAAAACCCATTAAAAACCTAGAAATCCATCGTACAACAACTTATACGGAAACCCCGTCTACAGAGCATTGGTTTATTTTGTCCATTGATTCTAAAGAGATGATTTATGGACCATCATTTGAGGAGCGTAGTGTTGCTTTTTATACAGATGACCCTGTTCATATTTACCTATTAGAGGATTATGTGTGGCATGATGTACTAGTGAATCGACTTGTCAGACGTAGCCAAGACAATTTGGATAATTGGATTACTACAGAGCGAAAGGCATTCTTTATGGGAGAATAACAAGCATTATCTAAATTAAATTTCCTTGTTCAACTAACCTGACCGTAGTTGAACAAGGAGCAATGCATATCCTATACACGACAGCTTACCCACCATACCGAAAAACTGCATAAGGTTCACCTGTCTACTATTTCGGGAGCATGTATCTTGGGTGTGATAAGATGTATCTAGAAGTTAACTAATAAAAGAGAGGGTAATCTAAATGAAAACGCAGAAACTTGGGCAACAGTGAGCTTGTCTTCTCCTATTGGAGCGGAGGGAACAGGCAATTGTCGCTACCAAGTTTACATTTTATCCTAATTGGGGGTTTATTGGAACCCATCCTTATTCCACCAGAATTCAAGCCAGCCCATTTTTTATCCATTTACATTGTCTTTCCCTGTACTTTCTTTGAGCGATAAAACTCATGAAACAGCTTCACCAATGCCCACTTCTCAATCCGCGAAACATACGAGCGAGATATTTCCAATTCACGAGGCGCTCTCTCACTGCGTCTTCTCTGTGTCCGTTCCGGTTGGATCCTGAAGGGAGACGTCTTTGCAAGCTTTTCTTGAGGCTGCGCAGGTGCATGAGGATTACTGTGAACGGCCTTTTGCTCATTCCTAACCTTAAAAGTGAGTACACGTCACTCTAGGCCAGAAGAGATAGCCTCCCAGAATTTTTGATCCTCCATACCCATTGCATAAACTGATACGCCAGCCAACCAGTATCTTTGTGTATATTGCGTCTTATTTTTTATACTTGTTTCGTCTTCATACCAAACCACATGTTCAGATCCATCCGAATCGGTGTAATTGAAATACATCGAACCGGAGGCCTCGTCTCTAACTGGTGTTGCTCCTGTAGTAGCGATTAGTTCAGGAATATCTCTCCACATTACCAAGGAATTACTTTTATTTGCAGGATCAGATAAATTCCAGTCATTCCCGTATTCCGGAATGCCCATGAGCACCTTTTTAGAAGGAATATAATCGATGGCGAATTTGAGAGAAGATTCTATCCATGGAGCACTTGCGACAGAACCTGGGTCTCCCCATACCCCATGTTCATCATAAGTCATCACCTGTATAAAGTCGGCGGCTTTTCCCAGTGCCTCATAATCATATGCACCTGTCCAATCATCTGAAGAATCGTCTGACGATTTTGCTGGAACGGAGACCATTGTTAGTAATTTGTTGGCCTTCATTGTTTTCGAAACCTCTTCAACGAACGTAGTCATTGCTTTACGATCCTTTGGCGAAACAGCTTCGAAGTCAATGTTAATGCCTTTATACTTATTTTTTTTCACAAGGGACAGCATATTTTTTATAAGCTTATTTTTTACTTTGGAATTGGTGAGTACTTCATGTGCAATGTTGCTATCCCACTCATTTGCGCCAAAATTCGACACCAATGCATATGGTAATACGTCTACTGAATTTGCGTAGGAGACGTCTTGCCTCGGTACATTCCCTACAAGATTACCATTACGATCAGTATTAAACGTATCAGTAGAAATTTGATTCATATATGTATGAAATTGGCGAAACGCTTTAGTAGAATCAGCAGTATAATATCCCAGAATAATTTTAGAATCAGCATAAGATTTCGCAGCAGGAACGGCAAACAGTGAAGCTAATAAGGCTGTAATTATAACAACCTTTTGTATTTTTCTAAAATTCATGTAAGTGCCTCCTATGGGTTTTCTACATTCCAAGGTTAGAACAGATTCGATTATTAAAATTAATAAGAGTAATCAAGAATTACATGTGTTTTCCTTGCAGGTAATGGGTCCTTTTTCAATAAATATAATTTGGTCTGCCCAACTACAATAGAAAGACAAAGAGCAATTATGAAAGTCGTTCGTCCTTTCATTAAGTCTCTTAATGCTTTCTGTACGGCATTTCCAATTTGTTATTTAAGCTGACGTAGCTTTATCCAGCATAAAGATTTTGGGATTTTGTAACAATGCTCACTCGATTGTGATTCTCTAGCATTGTCCCCCCGATAACTTCATTCCTCTTTAATTGAAAATTTTACTAAAAATTATAAATTGCTTTGGCAGGAAACCATAAATCTCTCTACAATTAAGATGGATGTTTTGAGTTTAAGTGTTGGTCTACTGACAACGGTTCGTCCATTGTAATTTATGTAATGGACTTCGAGCGAATAATCTTGGAATAATCCATTTAAGATAATGGATATATGCATTTCCGCAAATTCATTAGCGATCATTCTCTGCGTTTGATAAGGATCTAGTGAGCAGTTATGTCAGGGAGGAATGGTATCATTTACATCTAATGGATAGACACCATTTACAGGCATACGCCTTCAATACCGGCATCAATGTAGAGCAAATCTTCTTCTTCTTCGAAAAATTGATTCATTATGATTCGGGAAAAGTCGTTGTCTACAGCCCCAATCAACACATTTTGAATTACTGTACTCGAATCAGTCGAATAATCAATGTTCGAGAATAATTCCCTCAGCTTTATGATGACTTACATCTGCCGAAATGAATGGCTGTCTAAATAGGTTCTTTTATTCTATTAAGTCGGGATCAGCTATTATTAGAGATGAACTAACGTTTTCAAATGCAAACATCATTTTAGCCAGACCTGTACCAACAAACCACCTGTACCTCCGGCTCCAATTAGTACTATGTTAAAGTGTATTTTCTTATTTTTATTTTTAGGTAAATATTTACTATGGTTGTGGTAGTCTAATAAATTAAGCATTCATCAGACCTCTTTTCTTCTCAATGATAACTTTTTCACGCCATTCTTGTGGGTAAGGAATATAATTTTGCTTGAACGGTCTTTCTGAGTCAGGTTTCATATGGTCTGCAATATCCTGTAAAGGATAGTCGCCTTCAAATATGACGGAAGGCTGTAGGTTAATAAATTTTCCTGATAAACCAGCTCTAAAAAAGTCCCGCTCAAAAATTGTTATCAGGACTGTACTTTTCTCTATTTTTTTAAAAAATAAGCCGGGATTGCCCCCGGCTGAACGTTCTACTATTCTCCGGTTTCCGTAAAATGTTTAATGCGTTCTCCCGCTTGATCACGAACTCGCTGGAAAACAGCCCATTTCTCTTCTTCCGCTCCTGCTGCTTTAGCCGGATCATCAAATCCCCAATGCTCACGACGAACTTGTGAAGGTGTGACGGGGCATTTATCAGCCGCATCCCCGCACAATGTCACAACCAAATCGGCGCTGTTTAGCAAGACCGGATCAATGATATCCGAAGTTTGACCTGAAATATCGATTTCTGCTTCTGCACTGCTTTAAGATTAAGGCCGTGGGCTTCAATACCTGCACTGTACACGTCCCAGTCGTCTCCCAAGTATTTCTTGGCTCAGCCTTCTGTCATTTGACTCCGGCAAGAATTACCGGTGCACAAAAAGTAAATTGTCTTTTTCCCCATGATAAACGTCTCCTTTAAGGTTCAATTATGAAATAACTAGCCACAGGTATAGTCCCAGCAGGGTAATGAAAAGTGCAGGAACCGTTAAAATAATGCCTGTTTTCAAATAAGTTCCCCAAGAGATTTTCACGCCTTTAGAGCCAAGCACATGCAGCCATAATAATGTCGCCAATGAACCAATCGGGGTTATTTTCGGCCCCAAATCCGATCCAATCACATTGGCATAAATCAGCGCCTCTTTGATCATGCTGGTAGTATGGGTGGCATTTATGGCAAGCGCATTAATCATGACCGTAGGCATGTTATTCATCACTGACGAGATGACTGCAGCGATAAAGCCCATACTCATGGTGGCCACAAACATCCCTTGATCAGCAGCCGCTTGAATCACATGAGCCAGCAGATCTGTTAAACCTGCATTACGCAGACCATACACCACAACATACATCCCGATGGAGAAAAATACGATGGCCCATGGAGCGCCTTTAAGGACTTCTTTTATCGGTACCGCAGTGCTTCTTCTCGCCATCAGCAAGAAAAATAAGGCAATCACGCCAGCTACCGCCGAAACAGGAATATTAAAAAATTCGGACACAAAGTATCCAACCAACAGCACCGCGAGAACAAACCAGGACATGCGGAACATTTTTGGGTCTTTAATCGCTTCTGCAGGCATTATTAACTGTGCAGCATCAAATGTTCTCGGAATCCTTTTGCGGAAAAAGAGATACAATACCACAATACTAGCCGCTAAGGAAAATAAATTAGGCACAATCATGCGACTCGCATATTCCATAAACGTGATCCCAAAGAAATCGGCTGATACAATGTTCACCAGGTTGCTGACTACAAGCGGAAGCGACGTCGTGTCGGCAATAAATCCGCTTGCCATGATGAAAGGGAAAACCATTTTCTCATCCAATTTCAGCGCTCGAACCATCGCAAGTACAATGGGCGTCAGGATTAAGGCTGCGCCGTCATTGGCAAAAAAAGCAGCCACAACGGCACCCAGTATGGTCACATAAACAAACATCCGGGTTCCGCTTCCCCGCGCAGCCCGCGCCATGTGAAGTGCTGCCCATTCGAAGAAGCCGATTTTATCAAACACCAACGAAATCAGAATAATGGCCACAAAAGTCAAAGTCGCATTCCAGACAATCCGGGTAACTTCCCAAACATCATGCAAATCGACGACACCCACCAGTAGAGCAAGTACGGCTCCCCCGCAGGCTGACCAGCCAATAGACAGATTTTTAGGCTGCCAGATCACCAACACTAAAGTGGCTAAGAATATAATGCATGCCAACAAAACCAATGTTCAAACCCCCATCACCTTATAAGTATATACTTATATCTAAAACAACATTTTTAAAATATGCTTTGAATCCTGTATACATTCAAGCACAGCTTGAATATGCGGCTTGTCGTCTACGTTTAAGGAATAATATACCCATTGTCCTCGTCTTTCTTCTTTTACAATCCCTTTCGACTTTAATTTTCTTAAATGCTGGCTAATGCCTGGCTGCGAAATATCGAAGATATCCACAAACTCGCAAACACACCATTCTCGTTCTTTTAACAGGGAAAGCATGGCCAGCCGCGTTTTATCCCCCAATAGCTTTAAGTGATCGGCTACATAATCAAGTTGTTGCATTGTGTAACCCCCTTAAGGATATAACTATATGATTATATACTAGTCAAATTCCATTTTAAAATCCAGAAAAAAAACTCGTATTTCACATCTCGGGTAATAGCATCAAACTATACGCGAAAAGCTGATGGACAAAACCATGTAAAAAGTGATTTTGAACAAATAAAAAAGCACGCAGCAGGATATCTGTGCGCGCTTGGTCATTCTCTATTTTTCCTCCAACTCATCCGGTACATCGTATTTGTTGATATGTGAGGTCATCGCAGCAACTGCTTCGCTGGCATTCGTCGTGGCAGGTACTTCTCTTACCACATCATCAGTCTGGTCACGAAAATTCAAACGGTCAGCCTCGACGACTTTCTGTTGATTGGGTTTCATTTTCTCGTATCGCTCCTTTTTTATTCCAGGGTCTGATCTCGCTCTGTTAATGTGTACAAAGGTACTTCCCGCTCCTCCTCCGGATGATTCAGCGCATAGATGCGTGCCGTCTCACTCTGCTCGTTCACATGCTGAATATAAATGGGTTGTCCATCACACAGCACATTCGCCATTATGGGAGAAGATGCTATTTCTTGTGCTCTTTGAACATTCATGCTGAAAAACCTCCTTTACTGAGTAGCGCTCATCTTTACTATGCACGAGGCAAATATTTGTTATACAAAGCTGGCCAATCTCGGGTTTATTTTCACATGCGCTTCAACTGCTCGAACCGCTCGTACAGCTCTGTAAATTGCACGGCCATATTCAATCCTCCTGGCTTATAATAAATCACTAATACCCCATTCGCCGTGATTTATAAAACTCTAGCGTCCGGCATAAGCTTGCTAAAATCAATTTTTTTGTTGACAATGATGTTGTTTTTCTCAAAGTTTGTTAAGCTAATGGCAGTTTAACCCTAAGCTGCTGTTAAGTATTTTTAAATAAGTCTATCACGCCATTAAAATGAATTTCACTCAACTGTTCTATGATCTCTTCTACCCCCAAATTCTCATAATCCGTAATCCAGAGACAAATCACGCCTACTAATCCAGAAATCATGTATTCTAGACCAACTTTCATCTTTCGATCATGAGAAGGATCACTGATATCAAAAAGAATAAATTTTTTATGTCGCCTAAAGGTATTTTCGTTGATTGCTGCCGGATATTTACACCATTTGGGTTTGTAAAAATCATGCTTTCTCACATAGGAATAGACAAAGACCGTTAGGTAAAAAATAAGGTTGTCCAGTAATATGCTTTTCTCTGCCCTGCTACCTTAATACGAAATGGTGATAATAATGAAGCTTAGCATGCATTCACCCCCTCTTCGAATTGTCGTACTGGTTTCGCTTCTTTACTTGTCTGCCCTTTTCCGGGGGATAAGTGTACATGCCGATCCGTCATTACCGATCGTATCTGAACAAGGAGTATACGCAATCGAAATCTTTCCTCGGAAGCACCAACTTATTGTACGAGCGAATGGGAAAAAGGTGAAAATGTATCGGGTCGCTGTTGGAAATCATTCAACCCCTACACCCATTGGGGAATATAAAATTGTATACAAAGGGGAAAACTGGGGACCGTCTTTTGGTCCGCGTTGGCTTGGATTAAATGTGCCTTGGGGATATTACGGCATTCATGGAACCAATAGGCCGTATTCTATTGGGCAGCATAAAAGCCATGGTTGTATTCGAATGTGGAATCACGATGTCAAGGAATTGTATAATCTGATCCCTCTAGGCACAAAAGTGATCATATTTGGCCATGTATTAGGGGAGTCTGATCGAGATCCAAAGGACTTGGCGGAAGGTGACGTCGGGGGAGAGGTACAATTGATTCAATCTCGCTTGAAGAGCGCAGGTTACTTCAAAGGAATTTGCAATGGCAAGTTTCGCTCCGATACTACTGCTGCCCTAAAACGATATCAGCGTGATCACCAGATGTCCCCAACTGGCATCGTCACGATCAACGTATATAAGGAACTGGGACTATTGGAGTAATATAATCACCACCTTCCTATCAAGGCCGCAGACCATTGAACGAACTGATCAAACAGTTCGTTCAACTCTTCAGTCATTAAGGTAGCCACTTAACCTTTTGGCTTAATCAGCAAGGCTGCCAAAAATGAGAAAATAATGGCTGCCGAAATACCTGAGCTGGTGACCTTGAATATACCGGTAATGACTCCGATCCATCCGTCTTTCTGTAATTCCTCCAAAGCGCCGTGAACCAGGGAGTTTCCAAAACTAGTGATTGGAACAGAAGCTCCGGCCCCGGCAAACTTAACGAGCGGGTCATAAAAGCCAAGTCCGTCCGCGACTGCTCCCAGCACGACAAGTAATGTCATGGTATGAGCTGGAGTCAGTTTAAACACATCGAAACAAATCTGTCCGAATACGCAAATTGCGCCCCCTACAAGAAAGGCCCATAAAAAGATCATGTCAGATTCCCCTTCCTGATTCGATCGCTACAGCATGTGCGATACTAGGAATACTTTCTCCTTGTTGGTACGAAAGCGGTGATAAGAGCGCCCCGGTAGCAACAACAAGCATGCGTTTGATTTCTCCCATTCGCATGCGTTTCAATAAGTGACCGTAGGTAACAACGGCCGAACAACCACAACCGCTTGCCCCCGCCTGCACCATCTGAGTATCATAGTCGTAAATCATCATGCCACAGTCGGCATACTCCGTTTGATGCATCGGAACGTTATGTTTTTCAAACAATTTGCAGGCAATGTCATAGCCTACTTTACCCAGATCGCCTGTGACGATCAGATCATAATAACCGGGCTCGATTTGTAAATCCCGAAAATGAGCTTGAATGGTGTCCACCGCAGCAGGTGCCATGGCTGCCCCCATATTAAAGGGATCGGTAATGCCCATATCGATAACCCGGCCAATTGTCGCTGACGTGATGACAGGCCCTTCCCCTTCTTGCGAAACGATCGCTGCACCGGCACCGGTCACGGTATATTGGGCAGTTGGCGGCTTTTGTGAACCGTATTCTGTCGGATACCGGAACTGCTTCTCTACGCTTGAATTATGACTGCAGGTCCCTGCCAGTATGAATTTTGCTGCTCCACTATTGACGAGTGCGGACGCAAGAGCCAAGCTTTCCATCGAGGTTGAACAGGCACCGAACACACCAAGATAGGGGATCGACAGCGTACGAGCAGCAAAGCTGGTGCTGATGATTTGATTCATCAAATCGCCGCCAATATGAAAATGGACTTGCTCCTTGGTTAACTCTGCTTTTTCAATCGCCAGTTTTGCGGCCTGTTCAATCAATATTTTTTCAGCTTTTTCCCAGCTTTCTTCTTCCAGCATGGAGTCACCATGTATGATGTCAAAATCGCCGGCAAGCGGCCCTCTGCCTTCAAATGGGCCAACTACGGTCGCCGAAGCCTTAATCTTCGGTTTATTTTCAAAGATCCAACTTTGATGCCCTTTTAGCATATCAGTGTCCTCCTCCAGTTCCCTTAAGCACAAACGTGATGATCCCGACAACAAATGCCGCTACAGTTCCAAAAACAATAACCGGACCAGCAAGTTTAAACATTTTTCCGCCGACACCTAATACAAAACCTTCACTGCGATGTTCAATAGCGGCGGATGCCATTGAATTTGCAAAGCCAGTTACGGGAACAGCCGAACCGGCACCCGCCCATTGCCCTAATTTGTCATATAGGCCAAGGCTCGTTAAAATAACGGAAATGAGAATTAGCACGGCAACAGTGGGATTGGCTGCTTTTTTTTCATCAAAGCCGGCCCAATGAACAAACATTTCCTGAATGGCTTGTCCAATCACACAAATCAGCCCCCCGGCAAGAAACGCACGCCAGCAGTTTTGGAATAAGGGCCGTTTGGGTTCAAGCTGGTTGGCGAGCTGTTGGTACTCCTGTTGGACTGGCGTTGCTTTTTTCATCTTTTCATTGCTCATTTTTAATCCTCCTGATCATCTTGTCTAACGAATGAGTAGCGGTCTGACTTCCTTAATGACCTGTGCCAGCTCTTTGGCGCATTCTTCATACATTTTTTTTGCATTTGGCGCTGTGGTGGACAGGCTGAACATTTCAAGATCCGCTTCACATTTTTTTAAAGTCGACAGTAAAGTAGCTTTATTCTGAGGCTTAGGGACTCTGATCTGATCGTCAAATAAGTCAACATAAAGCTGGCCATAGGCATCTACCTGGCCAAGAACCACGTTTTCAACTGCAACGCCTATCTTTTCGAGTTCCGTATCCAACCAACCCCGGTTGAGTCCCATCACAGCCAATGGTTCATCCATGACATTTCCATCCATAATGACTATCTGCGGTTCCTTTTCGGGCGCGACTGTAATGCCAAGGTGTTTGGGTGTTAGAGGTTGATTTTCTTTCGTTAGCAGGACGTCCATTTCTCCATTCGGTTCCATAATCGCAAATTCTACATCCGACACTAGAAAAACATCTTTTTTTCGCAACTGTTGCATCAGTTCGTCAGTGGTAAGTCGTTCCTTCTTAAGGTTATCCTCCAATATTTTTCCGTCTTTAATTATGACCCTTGGCTTACCATCGATAAAATCCCTTGCTTTTTTGCTCTTAAGTTGTAAAAACTCGATCCCTAAAGAGACGCATACCCATACAGACAATGAAATGACACTTAAATGCCATTTTTGGTCCATCTCCAGTGAAGTATAGGCTGCTAAGCTTCCGATCGTGATCCCGGTTATGTACTCAAAAAAGGATAGTTGGGAAACCTGCCTCTTTCCCAATATCTTAGTCATTATAAAAAGTACGACAATCGCTAACAATGTTCGTAGTGAAATAAGTAACCAATCTGGCATCATGTAGCCCCCTTTATCTTTGCACAAGTGTAACTTTCCCAATTGATGGTAAACCTTATATATGCAAGATTGTCAGTTTTTCACCTTTTTATTCATTTGAATGTAAATCTTCATTTTTTGTTCCAGTTCATTTTCCTTTGATTTGCTTTTTATCTCCCTTACTGGTGTATGATTTCGAAAAAAGGGGATACATTATATATGTTGCCTGGGCAGGAATAGCAGTATTTTTGTTCCTCACGCCCTTAATCCGTAAAAGGAGGTGAATTGAAATGACCGTAGCTTCCGATGTCAAAACATGTGTTGCTTCTTTAAAAAGCGCTCAAGCTAGCTTAGAAACATTCGCGTTGAGCACCCAAAATCAAGAAGCAAAAACACTTTTTACAAACGCGGCTCAGCAAACACAACAAATTTTGCAGCAAGTTGAAGGCCGAGTACAACAGTTAGAGAATGAAGAACCACAATACAAAGGTTTCTAAGAATGAGAAAACAAAAACAGCCATGTTCATAAGAGCATGGCTGTTCTTCTGTTCCCAAAAACATGAAACGAGTAAGGGACTCCCCGAAATGGCACGCGTCACAAGCGTATCCAAATTCATATTATCCATCTTGCAAAAAGAAAAAAAAGGATCCAGGTTAACCTTTTGATCAGATTGGCCATGGCATGGAATCCGAGTGGTTCCTGAATTTCATTTCGTATATTCTTACCCCTTTTTACGGTTATGTTTATTATTACTTTTCTCGCTTTGACTCGACGAATCGCCACTTACAAGTATTATTGGCTATATAGAACTCTTAAGAACAAATTCATTTCAAAATAAAGATGAATATACGCGATTTGGTCAGAACACTTATAACAAAGCTATGAAGAACTATCGCACTTGGCTTGACAATCTGTCAAGAATAATAAATTTCGCTTCATCATGAACCAATTCGATCACTTTATCAATCTGTTTGCTTCCTAGTGCTTGAAAATACTTGTTAGCACCTGTTGGGCACTTTGCATTTTCTACTAATCTTCCTTCGAATAGACGGAATAAGCTTTGCACAATCCATAACATATTTAACTACCATCCTGTCCGTTGGCTTAACGCCGCCGCTGCCAGTCTAGAACTATATTTTCACGGTCTAACACTTTATTTTCTCAGTCTATAACTTTATTTTCATTAAACAGCCAGTTGTCCTTTTCGGCATGTCTAACGGAGCTCGTAAGGGAGTGTTGTTTAAACCCTCACCGAAGGTAAACCAAAGCTCACGGGTATCATACCATTCCATGGACATAATCAAGAATCTCTCTTGAAACTGACTGCTTCGCTCGAAAACCTTTCAGAACACCCCATCTCCAAAGCAATTGTCCAAAGCGCAAAAGACGAAGGAATCACTCTTGGGGTCCCACCAACATTTTAACGAAAATATACGATAAGCCTTAAATCATGCCTGGCTTAGCGTTTACTCTAAGCCGAGACAGCCCTCTTGCATCTGCAAGGGGCTATGATTCGGCTTTTTTTGTCGGTTTCATTGGCCGAAGCGTTAAGCTAACCGACAGTAATGCTTACGTTTTAAGATAATGGGGACAATTTTTATTGACATGAATTAACTTGCGGTATATAGTGGTTCCATATAAAACTACTAAAGGAAGTGTGCTGATGGAGCAGATGATATCTCATCTTATGAAGCTAGGTTTCACCGAGTTAGAAAGTAAATGTATCGTCGTATTAGCAGAAAACCAAAAAATGACTGGTTATGAGGTAGCAAAGAAACTTGGTGTTTCACGGTCAAATGTATATGCGACTCTTCAGACCCTTTTAGATAAAGGGATGTTATTAAGTTCGGTAGGGGATGTTACACATTTTCATGCAATCCCTATTGATGAGATCCAAGGTAAAATTCAAAAAAACATGGATTCTTCATTTGATTTCCTAAAACAGCACTTCCCTTCCAATGTTCGCAGCCTGGATGACTTTTATACCATTGACGGAGAAAAACAAGTTGTTGAACGAATTACTTGGGAGTTACACAGAGCGGAGCAAGTAATTTTAGCAGATTTTTGGTCGGAGGAGGCACAACTACTAGGCGATCTATTATTGGAGAATGAGAAAAAGGGTGTTTCCGTGCTTATTTCTACAGTGGGTCATGTTGATTTGCCTTTGAAAAGTAAACTGATTGATGACAGAGAGGAATCATGGCAAGAAGACGGTTGGAGAAAATTCTCTTTTTTAATCGATAGAAAAGTAGCGATTATTGGGGTCAGAGGAAGCAACGTGGCTACAAAGGCATTAATCACCGAACATCCTGCTTTAACAAAACTATTGCTTAACAACTTCTTCCACGATGTGGTCATCCACGAAATTATGCACGATATGAAGGAAGAGCTGGAAACACGCTATGGCAGAAATTTTGAAGAGATCCATAGAAAATACACAGGAAAAGGTTGGAGCTGAAGTGCAAACTAATATCCATACAGCGAAGATGCCTAAAAGAAAGAAATTGATCAAATGGATATTATCCGCGTTTCTCTTTCTCGTTGTTCTGCTTGTCGGCTTTTCATTTCTCGTTTCTTATAAGTTGACTCATTTAACCCAAAATACAGATTCTTTTTATTCGCTGGATTACCCATACGAAAAGGTTTCATTCAAGAGCAGTGAAGGTGATCGAACGATTAAGGGAGTATTTTTTCCTGCAAATAATAGCAACCAGACGCTCGTCGTCGTTCACGGATACGGGAGTAACCGTTGGGTGAAAGGTCGCACTGAAAAGCTTGTGGCACATTTTATACCTGAGGGTTACAATATCTTGGCTTTTGATTTAAGTGGACAAGGCGAGTCAGACGGAAAAATGGTTACACTGGGGTATAATGAGCAAAAAGATTTGGAAGGTGCCTTATCTTATCTTAAAGAACGGGGACAAGCCGGGAAGAAAATTGCGGTACTTGGATTTTCTATGGGCGGGGCAACTTCCTTAATGGTTGCCAGCCACGATGATCGAATAGATGCTGTAATTGCGGACAGTTCGTTTAGCAATGCGAATTTGTTTTTATCAGAAGGGCTTTCATACTTTACACATCTTCCTTCTTTTCCGTTTAACCCGCTGATAATTGGAGTTGTGAAATATGCATATGGGATTCCGTTAGAACAATTGTCTCCAATCGATGACCTGAAGACAGTAAAATCAAAGCCAGTGTTTTTGATACACACAAAGGCTGACCTCCAAATACCATATGAAAATTCAGTACAACTTTATAATTCCCTAAAGTCAAACCCAAATGCAAAACTATGGACGCCGCAAAAGGGTGATCATATGGATGCAATTAACGAATACACCGATGAGTATATGAACAATGTCAGTTCATTTCTAAAAGAGTCATTGAAATAATGATGATAGGAAAAACACGATGATAAAATACAAATGGGCATTCACCATTCTGGTAACCTTTTTCTTACTGTGTATAATGACATAGGTACTCTTAACTGGCCTGGCTACATTTGATGATTCATTGTATTGGATGAGGCATACAAGTTTTGTGGATTATTTTCAATTCTTACCCATCGCTATGTTCTTGCTATCCATAGTCGGAAAAGTGAACAGGGAACTAAGTTGCATTATTTTTGTTTTGGCTTTCAATTCGCACTAATTTTGTCACCAGTTAATAATTAAACAGAAGCCGATTATTCCTGTCTTAGCGTAGGAAAAATCGGCTTATTCATCGGTTATCTTGATCCTCTTTTTCTTAAAGGAAAAAGAATCACGTGGCACCGGAAAACAGGCAAAACTCCCTCAAATCGGGTTTAGGAACTTAAAACGTCGGTTTGTATGGTTTTCCTTGATTTCAACCCTGTTTACGGTCGGCAATTTCTCTGATGCGTTTCGCTTTGCAGGGGCAAGACACGAGAATGCTTCCTTCTCTTATTCCACTTGCTTTTTTCACGTTTAATTTAACCGGTAGTATTTTATCCATGTCAGTAGGCATGCTTTCGGATCGCATTGGTCGTCGTCCGGTACTGATCTCGGATTTGTGATCTTTGCTCCTATTTATTTTGGATTTGGCATTGCGAAGAACGTCACATGGATGGATACTGTTCATCTTGTACGGGCTTTATTATGCGTTTACGGAAGGTATACAGAAGGCTTAATTGCCGATATTGTACCTGAAGGCCAGCGAGTATTGCTATGGGCACATACAACGCGATGATCGGCATCGCCGCATTACCAACCAGTTGTCCGATGGAAATAAAGTTTTAGACAGGAAGGCTTGATATTACGGGCTTTGAGAAAGGGATAATCGTCAGATTGCTGGAACTTAGTATTAGATGACCCCAGAAATCTCTGGTTGACCTAATAATACGAAATAAAGTCCTAGACTGTCGCTGATTTCATTGAACTAACGTTCCACGTCGTAATACCCGGAGCAATCAAGGAGGCCGACCATCTTGGAATATAAGTTTGAAACATATTCCAATGGCCCCAGAACAGCACGACAGTGGTTTTGCGAATGATCAAGTATGGATAAATGAAAAGAACTGGAGCTTATTGAAACTCCCATGAAAAGCCTTAATATCATCGTTGTGACATCTCTTTGTGAAACGTCTCATCCAACAACATGATTTCTGCTTTTTGATTTACGGCATGATTTCCAAGCATAACATCAATGATAAAGTCATTACTCAACATCTGACGGTAACGAGAAATAATATCGTTGTCTGGCAATTCACCCATCGCCTTTGTTTCGGGTGGGATTACCGGTATTCCGGCGTGTTCTACCAGTTGAATGTTTTGTTTAATATCAGCTGCAATCTTACATAAAATGCTTTCACTTTTTGCTGTCTCTACATCCACCATTCCATCTTCTGTGTAGAAATGCTTGTTGACGATAGCCAAAGCAGTATGAGAGATATGGAATGCTAAAATGTTTTTTTGGATTTCATATTGCAAATCCACCGTTTCAAATATTTTGGCAAGATCTTTTACTCTTTCGGTTACCAGTCCATTTATTTCACCAAAAATGGTTCCTTGATGTTTTTCGGATCCGAATTGGGCGTATAGAACATCCTCTTTAATGTCTCCACCGGCACCCGGGAATCCTGGGAGTAACCGATCACCCACGATTTCAAGCCAGTGATCATATCCCATGGTGTTGGTCAAGGTGACTATGGTCTTGCTCTGATTATTCTTAATAACAGTTAAGGCAGATTCGACCTGATCATATCGTACGGGAACAAAAATGTAATCATAAACGTCATCATCTTCTAACTTATCTATCGTCTTGATCGGTATTTGCTTAATCGTTCCATTATCGTTGTATCGCAGTCCGTTCTTTTTCAGCTCATCCAATCTCTTTCCGCGTGCCAACACTGTTACGTCCAATCCGTACTGTGCAAATCGGAGAGCGTAGACACTGCCAATCACACCAGCACCAAATATCAAGAGCCTATTTTGTCTAATGCCCATTATGCTCCTTCCTTCAGCTAAATTGTCAGAGTTTGCTTAAGCAACACCTGCTGTTTTAAAATATTATTACCGTACTCTTATGATTCCAACCAGCAGATGATGTGGAAAGTAGCTTAAACAACACTCTAGGATATATGATGTTTAAGAAGGGATTTGATTTGGTGAATTTGCAGGATCCAAGGGTATTGCGTACACGACAGTTAATAAGGGAAGCTTTCAGTGAATTGTTGCGGACTAAAGGATTTGATGCAATATCCATAAAGGATATCGCTCAGAATGCTACCATTAACCGCGCTACCTTTTATGACCATTATGTAGATAAATATGCTTTGCTTGACGAGACAATTGAGCAGGCTTTTCACGGGATGATCCCTGAAGAAGTGAAGTTATCGAGGGAATTCACAGAAGAAATATGCGATCAATTGATCTTGATGACACATAGCTATATTGTAGACTTTTATCGAATATGCAGAATGGATTCCAAATTCATTGCTAAACTTGTCGATGAAAAAATAAAGAAAATGTTGGAGCAAACAATTGAGAGCATATTTTTAAAAGAAGAAAACCACCAGTTGCCAGCCTACGATTATATAAAGATCATTTCGGCCATGACAAGCTCAACGATCTATGGTGCTGCATATCGTTGGTTTACGGATGGGGAAAATGATCGAACTGATTTACTCGCAAAGATTGTTCGTCCTTATGTGATGAATGGTCTTGGTTTGTATCACAAGTGATGAATATTTTAATCCAACGAGCTCGATCCAATTGCTGTTCTTCCTCCAGCTCCTATGGGCCTGCTCGAGCCGCTGCAGTTCATCTTCCTGGGGTATCGCGGCGTTCGCCGTGATCACGGCCAGGACGTCCGCTCAAGCCCCTGCAGATCATCATCCTGATCGTTAGCTTAATGAAAATCGTGGCAGTCTAATACTTTATTTTCTCAGGACATTTAGTACACAACTTTATTGTCAGAATACACCCGCAGCATAGTCATAACCACCGGCTTAGCCGATGGCTTCCATCAGCCCTATAAGGGCATGGTACTAACAAGCGCCTAAAAAGGCGCACTGAAAGTCTGCCAACCGCAAACGGTCCCGGGCTTGCCCCTCAAAGGGGCTTCTTTATTTGCCCTTCCTATCGACTCAGACCGGCTATCATCTTATCATATAGGTCAAGGGATTCTTACTCATAGCTTTAAGCTTTCCTGAACCCCAGTTGAATTTGGGGTTTTCTTAATCGAGTAGGAGGCTACTGTTAGTTGAGTAGCCGACCTCTCACACCCCCGTACGTACCGTTCGGTATACGGCGGTTCAACCGTTTAAGTGCAATTCACGTAGACGCTCGTACTGAGCAGGGAAGTCATAATACCCTGCCTGTGCGAGCTTTTCGTTTGTAACAGAGCGTTGCAGTATCGCGCTTCCGGCGATGCGCCAGTACCCCAGCCGGGTGTTCCCCCATGGGTAAGCCTGCCACTCCGGTATCCTCAGCTTCCGCAGGTTCTGCACCTTCGTTTTCGGCTTCTTCCATTGCTTCCAGATGTACATGCGCATCCGCCTTCGCAGCCATTCATTCCAGCTTTGCAGGATTCGTTTCATGTCGGCTACATAGAAATAGCCGATCCAGCCGCGAATGTAGACTTTTACCTTCTCCATCACCTGGCGAACGTTTCTGCCTTGACTTCGGCTTGTCAGTTCTTTCAGCTTCTTCTTGGCCTTGGTGAGCGATTGGAGATGTACGCGGATGTACACCCCGCTTCCGTTCTTCCCTAGGGCAAGGCCAAGAAAATTGAAATACTTCTGCGCCACTACGCTGACCACCTTACTTTTCTGCTTATTCATCTTGAGCCTCAGCTTGTTCTCCAGATACGTCCGGCTAGACTCCAGAAGCCGTGTCGCTATTCGTTTGCTCCTTGCCAACACCACGATGTCATCCGCGTAGCGTATGACAATCACGTCACGGCTTCTCACCTCCTGGTCGAATTCGTTCGGATAGATGTTTGCCAAAAGCGGCGACAGAGGGCCTCCCTGAGAAGATCCTTCTTCCATTTCGCGGCGTACCCCGTTTTCCATAACTCCGCTTTTCAGGTACTTTTTGATCAAGTCCGTTACGCGCTTGTCCTGGATTTGTTTGCGTAGCAAGTTCTTTAGCAGCTCATGGTTTAACGTGTCGAAATATTTCGAGAGGTCGATTTCTACCGCGTGACCGTATCCTTGCTCCGCGTGGGCTTTCACTTGCCGAATGGCTTGCTGGGCACTTCGCCCCGGGCGGTAGCCGTAGCTTCCTTTCGAGAAAAGCAGCTCGAACAGCGGTTGCAGCTGCTGGGCGATCACTTGCTGGATGATACGGTCCACGACCGTGGGGATGCCAAGCTTTCGCACCCCACTTCCTTCCGGTTTCTGAATTTCCTTGCGCCGTACCGGGCTTGGTTTGTATCTTCCCTCTCTGATGCTTTGCAATATCTCGTCTCTGTTTTCCCGCAGCCACGGCAATGCCGCTCGACGCTCATGTCGTCGAATCCCGGCGCTCCGTAGTTGCTCTTGACCTGTTTGTAGGCTTTGTTCAAGTTGTCCCTGTTCAGTATCCTTTCTAGCAGGCCCTTTGCACCATCTCTTTCTCTACTCTCCCGAGTGTCGATGCTCTGCGCTCCTATATACTCTTTGTGTTCCACACTATCCCTTTTGCAGGCAGTCCTTTCGGTATTCTGCTTTCACTGCACCGAATCTCCTTCCTGTATGTACTCGAGACTTACGATTGTTTAGCCCTTCCCGAAAAAAAAAAAAAACTCCCGGTACTATGGCCTCTGCTGACTTCTCACAGTAAGCTTTACTCCGTCTTTCGGATTTTTTTCCTACTCCACGTCTGTGAGATCTCCCCGGGTAAGAGCGATAACCTTCCCCTCATCTATCTGCCACATTTACATGATGGGATTCGGGCAGTATTGGACTTTGCTTTGTATCGCAAGCTCGTCCGTCCCACCATGCCTTCTATGTGATTTCTGCTCGCCAGACCGAGGGTTTACCTCTGGCTTCCTTCAGATTCTGCCTCACGGCAGACACCCTTGCCCTTAGCTAACAGTTCCTACTGCCAAGCCTGTAGCGGACTTTCACCGCTAAGTTATCGCCCATGCCGGGCGCACGACAAAAAACCGGTCATCCTAAATTAGGACAACCGGTTTATAAAGCTCAGAAACCAACTTTAATGTAACTGAACAAGTCAGATACTTCCTAAGGAGAGCCTTATTCTACAGTAACACTCTTAGCCAAGTTGCGTGGCTTGTCGACATCATGCCCCAGTGCAAGGGAAGCATAGTAAGCCAACAGTTGGAGAGCTACTACCGAAACCGCAGCCGACAGGATCGGAAGTGTCTTCGGAATAGCGAATACCTGATCTACCGATTTCAACAGATCAACCGCATGTTCTTCATATGTGATCGCGAGAACATCGCCGCCACGAGCCTTGACTTCCTTAATGTTGCTTACCGTTTTCTCCAACACAGATTCCTGTGTTACCAAAGCAATAACCGGAATACCCTCTTCGATCAATGCTAGTGTACCATGCTTCAATTCACCCGCAGCATAAGCTTCGGAATGAATGTAGGAGATTTCCTTGAGCTTCAAGGAGCCTTCTTGTACTACAGCATAGTCCTGACCGCGTCCAATAAAGAACAGGTGTTTATGGCTCGCAATTTGCTCAGCATAAGCTTTGATTGCATCTGCTTTACTCAGCATCTCTTCCACTTGCTCTGGCAGTGATTCCATAGCAGCCAACACATGAGCTACTTGTTCATCTGTTTGTGTACCACGTACTTGAGCCAGATACAGACCAAACAGATAGAAAGCAATCAACTGCGAAGAATATGCTTTGGTAGAGGCGACGGCAATTTCCGGTCCTGCCAGTGTAACCAGCACATCATCAGCATCACGAGCAATGGAGCTGCCGACTACGTTCGTAATCGCCAGTACATGAGCGCCGTTAGCTTGTGCTTCACGCAGTGCTGCCAACGTATCAGCAGTTTCACCGGATTGACTCACCACGATCACTAATGTGTCTGGTGTTACGATAGGGGAACGGTAGCGATACTCGGAAGCTACGTCGTTTTCTACCGGAATACGAGCCAGACTTTCGATAACCGTACGACCAATCAAACCAGCATTGTAGGCTGTACCACAAGCAACGATTTGAATGTTGCGGATATTTTTAATTTGTTCTTCTGTCAGCTTCAGTTCAGGAAGAACAACTTTTTTAGTTTCTTTATCGATACGGCCCAACATGGTATCACGGTAAGCTTTAGGCTGCTCGTGAATTTCTTTCAACATGAAATGCTCATAGCCGCCTTTTTCCGCTGTTACAGCATCCCATTCGACATGAATCATTTCCCGAGAAATAAATTGGCCTTCGATTGTCATTAATTCGACGGCATCACTGGTCAAAACAGCCATTTCGCCATCGTTCAAAATAAATACATTGCGTGTATATTTCAGAATAGCCGGAATGTCGGAACCGATAAAGTTCTCGCCTTCTCCCACACCAATAACCAACGGGCTGGCTTGACGAACAGCTACCAGCTTGTTAGGTTCATGCTCTGTCAGCACCCCCAGTGCAAAAGCACCGCGCATAAAGGTAATTGCTTTTTGTACCGCTTTGACGATGTCCCCTTTATATTCACGCGCAATCAGATGGGAAATCACTTCCGTATCTGTTTCGGAAATAAAGGTATGACCTTCGCTGATCAGTTCTTCCTTCAGCTCCAGATAGTTCTCGATAATTCCGTTGTGAACGACGGAAAACTTTTGGCTCTCATCCATATGTGGGTGGGAGTTTTCATCTGAAGGCTTACCGTGCGTTGCCCAACGTGTATGTCCGATACCTGCATGGCCAATCAACGGTGTGCCATCCAGTTTTGCTTCCAGATTCGCCAGACGGCCTTTCGCCTTGGCAACTTGCAGTCCTGAATCTGTAAACACGGCAATACCCGCAGAGTCATAACCGCGATACTCCAGCTTTTTCAAGCCATCAATCAATACCTCTTGCGTATTCTGATCACCAATATATCCTACAATGCCACACATATTCGTTATCCTCCCGATCATCACTTCACAGGACGGCACATCACAGGGCTAACGTGTGCGGTAGATTGCGGAATAAGTTCATTCATCTATGAAGTTGTCAATGATAACTATACAATTACAGGCATCTCTTCACGAATCCAACGAAATTCCCAAACCGCGCACGCCAATGATGATGGCCGCACATTCATGAAATGAATCTTATAATTTAGGTTATAAAATAATATGGCATCTACCGGTGCGTTGTGTAAACAGTTGCCTGTTCATTTTCCGCTGCCGGTTTACGGCTTGATGCTTTACCGGAAGGTCCCCGCCGAATATTTCGAACACCTTCACCTCGTCAGCTTGCTTTGTCGTGAACCGTTGGGAAGCAGCGGCATCTTGACTGATGCATCGCTTACCCCTCAAGTTCCCCCGCACAAACTCAAGCTCTGGCGCTTGTTTTACATTACCTCACGACCCTCACTTTCTCTATCTGAGTCATAACATTCCTATATTATATTCAGACCCGCAACATTTGGCAATAACACTTTATTCATAATTGCTTATCCAGGTGAAGATTCAATGGAAGCTGCATAACCGTAAACGCAGTTGCCTGCCTCTATTGAACAGGCAACTGGGGTTTACAAACTTTTACACTAATTCTTTTTTGACCACATCGACGATCTGTCCGACAAAATGCTCCAGCTCATCCTTATCCGGGCCTTCTGCCATTACGCGAATAAGCGATTCCGTACCCGAAGGACGTACCAGTACCCGTCCGTTATCTCCCAATTGCTGTTCCACCCGCTCAATCGCTTCTGCAATGGCAGGATTTCCTTCATAATTGCGTTTATCCTGTACACGCACATTAACCAGCACTTGCGGGTACTGCTTCATAAGTGATTTCAGTTCACTCATCTTTTTGCCGGAAGCTTTCAGGGTATCTACCAGTTGAATCCCGGTCAGCATGCCATCGCCTGTCGTATTATGATCCAGGAAAATGACATGACCGGACTGCTCTCCACCCAGATTAAAGCCTCTCCGGCGCATTTCTTCCATAACATAACGGTCTCCGACCGCAGTTTTGGCCGTCCTGAGTGCCAGCTTTTCCGTAGCTTTATAAAAACCGATATTGCTCATCACTGTCGATACAATGGTGCTGTCCTTGAGCTTTCCGGCACGGTTCATGGCATCTCCGCAAATACAAAGGATATAGTCGCCGTCTACCTCTTCCCCATTCTCATCAATTGCGATCAGACGATCAGCATCACCGTCAAAGGCCAGACCAATATCCGCTTTCAAGCGGAGTACTTCCTCCTTGAGCTTTTCAGGATGGGTTGAGCCGCAATGATCATTGATATTCAGCCCATTGGGTTCCGCCCCGATCGTGTATACTTCCGCTCCCAAATCCTTAAAGAGCTTCGGCGCCAGCTCATAAGCTGCTCCGTTTGCACAATCCAATACAATTTTTAGTCCTTCAAAGGAATGACTAATTGTTGTCTTCAAATATTCAAGATAATCGTAGCGTGAATGCTCGTCTACAACAACCGTACCCAATCCTCCGCCAATCGGACGAGGCAGCTGATCTTCTTTGGCATCCATCAATTCTTCGATTTTCAACTCTGTTTCATCTGTCAATTTGAACCCGTCGCCGCCAAAAAACTTAATCCCGTTGTCCTCCACAGGATTATGAGAGGCAGAAATCATCACACCCGCGTCTGCTTTCAATTGACGTGTAAGATAAGCCACTCCCGGCGTCGAAACAATCCCCAGGCGAACCACGTTAGCCCCGATCGACAGCAGACCAGCTACAAGTGCCGATTCCAGCATCAAGCCAGACACCCGTGTATCCATACCGATAACAACGGTTGGCTTCTCCACATTACCTGCCAAAACATATCCGCCGCAACGGCCAATGCTATATGCCAGTTCTGCTGTAAGTTCCTGATTAGCAACGCCTCGAACACCATCTGTACCAAAATATTTCCCCATGTAAAATGACTCCCTTTTTTTGTCTAATAAACTCGATTCATTACTACAGATAAAACATGTTATGGTTGACTATTCTCCGGGGTTCCATTTGCAGGTGAAACTGCGCCGTTATGAGGATTGGTTTTATCCCCCGCAGCTGCATTTTCCCCAGAATTAGCATCAGAGTATCCACCCTGACCATTTGGCCTCTCCTGGGGCCTCTCCTGACCCTTGTCGCCACTACCGGAAGGGTTTGGTTCATTCTCATTACCTAGATTCGTTACAGTAGGCGCTGAAGGACCTACGATGTTTACTGTCGCCTTTAGCTGATCAGGTTTTCCGGCCTGTATAATATATTTGGGCAAGCCTACCTGCAACGTAACCTCATGCTGACCAGCAGAGAGGCCACTTACATCTGCCACCAGGCTAATATCATCATTGGTTAAATTGCTGACCATATCCTGTGGTCCCTTTACGGTAACATCCATCGTCTTGCTGGTAGGTGCAGTAATGGTCGCAGTGATTCCATCTCCAGCACCTTGTAAAACGATGGGAATTCCATATAGCGTCCGTTCCACATCTGTGACCTGATTGGAAGGAACGACCGTTACCTGAATTTGTACCGAGCCTGGCTCGATTTTATCAGAACCGGCGGGCGTTGCCAAATTAACTTGGACTGTACGGGTCCCCGCTTCTGTAAATTGGCTGAGATCCACTGTAGCAGTAACGAAAGAAGCAAGACTGCTTAATACGTCCTGCGATGCATATACCGCCGCTTCCTTCACATTTGCCTTTACCTTGGAGAGTGCCAACCCCTCTGGCAAATCGCCTGAATAGACGATCTTGATAGGCACTGGCTTCGCCTGCTGCGTTACTGGGATTTCGACAGATACAGTAGATGGCTCGATGACCGCTCCTGTAATTTCTTGCCCCATTTTGTTATATGCCCTAAGTTTTACACGCTTCTGTTCGAAATTTTCCGAAATGCCTTCTGTATCTACAGCCCCCTGTACCGCAGTTACGGTGCTCAACTGACTTTTCGGTAAGGTTACCTTTACGGTCTGAGGAGCAATCACAGGTTCGCCAAGCTGTAAACCGGTATCAGGGTTGCCTTTGGGCACCACAGAAACATTAAATGATTTCGTCTGCTTTTCCTCAATCGTTACCGTAACACGATTAGGAATCATGGATACCAGTTCGACCCCATCCGGTAATTCCGGTTCAAGCAACAATGTTCTGGTACCTGCTCCCAAACCGCTTAAATTTAATTTCGCCTTATAATTATCTGCAAAAAAGGAAGTCAGGACAGAGCGCTGGCCTCTGACCTCCATCCTTACATGGTCAGTATCCATAGTAGACAACACATACTTGGAATCATCCAGACCACTGGCCTGAATGCCTACATTATCAATCACCTTATTATTATAAGAAACGGTTAGCGTAGATGAGGGTGTCCCTGCATCCAGATGGACCATTCCCCACAACATCACGGCAATCGCAAGTGACAGTATTTTGGAAATCGTATTATTGTTAATCCATTTGTCCATCATGAATTTCCACGGCCTCCCCTCCGATTCCAGAATGAGCCGCGTTTTTCCTTCAAAGACGGTGCTGGCCGCAATTCCTCATACAGCTTGGAAATTAAGGATTCTTCCTTAATATCGCGCACGACCTGTCCATTAATAGCCAAAGAAATTTGCCCTGTTTCCTCTGATACCACAACCGTTACGGCATCTGTTACCTCGCTCACCCCAATCGCAGCCCGGTGACGAGTCCCCAGCTCCTTGCTGATGAACGGATTTTCCGACAAAGGTAAATAACAAGCTGCAGAAGCAATTTGCTTATTTTGAATAATTACCGCGCCATCATGCAGTGGCGTATTCGGGATAAAAATGTTGATGAGCAATTCTGAACTGACCACTGCCTGTGTCTTGATGCCAGACTCTGTGTATTCGTTCAGCCCTGTCTCACGCTCAAATACGACCAAAGCTCCTATTTTTCTACGTGATAAATAATTCAACGCCTTAATCATTTCTCCGATTAACTTGTTAATTTCTTCATCATCCGCAGACGAACGCCCAAATAGCTTGCCCCGTCCCAATTGTTCCAGAGCACGACGTAACTCAGGCTGGAAAATAATGAAAATAGCTACTACACCAAAAGTGAACATCTGGTTCATCAACCATTTGAGTGTGTACAAATCAAACCAGGTGCTAACGGCCCAAATGACAACCAGAAACAGTATCCCTTTCAGCAATTGAACCGCACGTGTCCCGCGAACAAGTAAAATAAGCTGATACATAATATACGTAACGATCAAAATATCGATGATATCTTTAATGGATTCTTTCCAAGTCAGATCTGCAAAATAATCCAACATGCGCATGCCCCCGCAATTTTCTGTAGTGAGTGGGTGTGATATGTACACAGTATGCTCTCTTTATCTAGGTTATAACGTTAAGGCTCGTGTTGCAAGTTGTGCGACAAAAGAACCGCTAAAATCAGTAAAATACAGTACAATTCGCCAGCTTTATATATAAAAGAACGCCTTTTCCAGCGGAAAAAGCGCTCGATATCGTTCTTGCCATTTTAAGCTTCTTTCTTTTATGGAGAGAACGGGTACCCGAATAAGTCGGTAACTTTATACCATATCCAATCCAAGGTTTGATCGATGCTTTTGACCTGACCTGCAATATGAGCTGTAGACGCTTGATAGTAAGAGCCATCAATGACAGTTACATTTCCCTCCACATTGCCATATACCTGAGCCTTCCCATTTTGTACGGTCAAATCTCCGGCAATAGATTTCCCTTCAGGCACAATCACTGTATCGCCTTGAATCACGACTTGATCCAGATCGCTCCCTTTGATTACCAATTGATGATCCGTGCTTGAAAAACTGGCCATACTTGAGCATATAACAATAAGAAAGAAAGCGGCAGCTGTTACAGCGGGGTGCCTCTTCACCCAGGACAGAAGTGGCGGCACATTCTGTCTCTTGTGCGATGGCAAAGCATTCATAATGCGAAATGTCAGCTCATCCGATACACATGGCATTTGATAATGGCGTGTACCATAAAGCATCGCATCCGTCCGCTCCAGATCTTTAAAACGCATGCGACATTCCGGGCAGGCCAACAAGTGCTGCTCTAATTCCTGTTTGTCCTGCTCAGACAGGTCGCCATCCAGATAGTCATGCATTAAAGAGACGGCTTGTTTGCAATCCATATGAGCCAATCCTTTCTAGTATTCTTCCGTATTTCTCAACAAAACATGCTCCGGCTTAGACCTTTACTCTTTTTACATACGTTATAGCGAGCATTATGTTTCATAAAACATCTATACAGATCCTTTTCAAGTATCTAAGCACCTAATTCACAGCTTGTGCTCCAATTTTTTGCGTAGAAAATCCCGGCCTCTATGAACCCTCGTTTTAATTGTAGTCACCGGAATATTGAGTACATCGCTAATTTCCTGCAAGGACAGCTCCTGCAAATACCGCAGTACCATAATCGTCCTATATTTATCTGGAAGACTATTAATGGCATCATGGATTAACACCTGCGTCTCGGATAACAGCGTATGCCCCTCGGGGGTAAGCTCTTCACTAGCGAGCATAGCGTACCCATCGACACCTTCCTGATCAGTCATCTCAGCATCAAGTGAGTATGTAGGTTTTCTCCTCCGCAGACGATCAATACATAAATTTGTAGCAATCCTGTAAATCCAGGTTGAGAACTTCTGTCCATGATCATACTTTTCCAAATTGCGATACACACGCAAAAAAGTCTCCTGCACCAGATCCTCCGCCTCATGGCGGTTCCCCAGCATCCGGTAGGAAAGATGAAAAATCCGATCCTTATATAACTCGACTAACTCCGCAAAAGCCCGCTGATCACCTTTCTGTACCAGCCTAACCAAGCGGCTTTCCATATTATCCACTCTATATTCCCCCAGACTTGCTGATGGGTTACCCTATTATATATTTATGATTATTCATCGTAGTTTAATTTTATCCGAAAATCAACTGTAATATTGACATATTTCGACGCCCTTCCCTCATAGCTGCACAAACAGCATAATCGGGCCCTATAAGGGCCCGATTGCCTGTATTCATACAGCCAGACTGTATCAGCCTGTATTCCTTAATCCTGCGGCAATTCCGTTAATGGTCAGCAATACCTCACGCAGCAGTTCAGCATCATCGCCATTCTGATTACGCAGCTCACGCAGCTCACTAAGCAGTTGAACCTGCAAGTAACTTAACGGATCGACATAAGGATTGCGTAACCGGATAGATTCCTGAATGACTGGTACACCGTCCAAAATCTCGGATTGTCCGGTTATTTTTAAAATCAGTTCAGATGTCAGCTTGAACTCCGCTGAAATCTGTTCAAAAATACGCTGTCGCGCCTCTTCATTATCGGACATTCCTGCGTATTCCTCGGCAATCAGCAGATCCGCTTTGGCAATTGCCATTTGCAATGTATCTATAAGGGAGCGGAAGAAAGCCGAGTCCTTGAACATCGTTTGCAGTATTTTGAGATTATCCTCGTTATTCTGATAAAAGCTTTGCAGACCTGTTCCCGCCGCATACCATGCAGGCAGCAAGTAACGACTTTGTGTCCATGCAAAAACCCATGGAATGGCGCGCAGGTCCTCAAAACGCTCGCTGTTCTTACGCTTGGATGGACGGGAACCAATATTCAGCTCGCCCAGTTCAGGCAGAGGTGTCGATTCTTTGAAGAAAGCGAAGAAATCCGGATCGCGGAATATCAAATCCTGATACTTCCTCAGTGATACCTCGGAAATACCGGCAATGATCTCCTCCCAGCTTTCCTCGAACACTTCTTTCTTCCCGGAACGATGATATGCCGCAGCCGTGATCAAGGCTGAGGTAGCCTGCTCCAAACTCCGATAGGCAATGCCTTTGAGCGAGTATCGGGATGAGAGCACTTCTCCCTGCTCCGTAATCTTGATCCCGCCTCCAATCGTATGAGGAGGTTGAGCCAGGATGCTGCGGTTAAGCGGCATTCCCCCGCGGCCCAGTGCTCCTCCACGGCCGTGAAAGAACTTCACTTTTACACCATATTCATTAACCACTTCAGTAATGCTGTTCATAGCAACCCGAAGCTCCCAGTTTGCTGTAACCACACCGCCATCTTTGTTGCTATCTGAATACCCCAGCATGATCTCCTGAAGCTGATCCATCGCAGCTACGGATTGTCGATATACAGGCAAATTCAATAATCTTCTCATAATACTAGGCGCAGCGTGCAAGTCATCAATCGTTTCAAATAAAGGAACGGATTGCAGCGTACATACGACAGCGCCATCCTTTTCGATTCGGAACAGACCGACTTCTTTGGCTAACACCATAACCTCAAGTAAGTCACTGGCTCCCTGTGTCATACTGATGAGATAACTTGTAATGGACTGCTTGCCGAATTCCTTCTGAGCCTTATAAATTGTGCGATACACGTCAAGACACTCCTGTGTGCTATCGCTATACTCTAAATACGGCGAAGTAATCGGGCGAGGCTCGTTCAGCAGCTTTTCCAGCAGATCTATTTTTTCTTCCTCTGGCAGTTTACCGTAATCGGGCACGATCTTCATTTTGGAAAGAATTTCAGCCATCGCATTTTCATGCTCTTGGCTATGCTGACGCACATCCAGTGTAGCTGTATGAAAACCAAACAACTCGACTTGACGTATCATTTTTTGGATATACGTGTCTGCAACATAGTCCGCAAAATGATGACGTAGACTGTTATCAATGACTTTCAGGTCTGCAATGAGTTCGTTGGCGGAGCTATAACGTTCCTTGGTACCCTGCTTGCTTTCGTCCAAAATGTTATTCACCTTGGCTATCATGTAGGCCAGTTTAATTCGATAAGGCTCTTTTTCGTTATGCCATTCTTCCATCTTTTTGAGTGTGATATGGGCACGATCTTCCTCAATCGAAGCCAGCAGTTCATCTGCAACACGCACAATGCTAGTGCTAAAGCTGAGGTATCCCATAAGCTCTTTCAGAGTACGCTGATATTCTCTCAAAGCCAGCTTGCGCTGCATACGTAATGTTTCCCAAGTTACATGGGATGTTACAGACGGATTGCCATCACGGTCTCCACCAATCCAAGAACCGAATCTCAGATAGGTTGGAATGTGCCATTTTTGTTCGGGATAATATTTGCTTAAACATCGCTCTAATTCCTGATATACATCCGGCAATACATGAAACAGAGTCTCATGAAAATAGTACATTCCATTTCTTACTTCATCTAATACAGTTGGCTTGCGATCACGCAGCTCATCTGTCTGCCACAATGTAATGACTTCATTCAGCAAATTCTCCCGTACCTGTTCCCGCTCACGCAAGGTAAGCATCGGATTATCCAACAGCATGACATCTTCAGAAATCCGTTTGTGAATATCCAGAATTACCCGCCGGGTTGCCTCTGTAGGGTGTGCGGTCATAACCAGTTCCAGAGAGAGCTCCTCCAGCATATTGTTAACGTCCTCGGCAGAAAAACCACCTTGCTTAAGCTCCTGAACTGAACTCTCAATAGAGCCGGGTTGAACATCCTCACCAGCGAAATGCTCATAATCCCGCTTACGACGAATACGATGGTTTTGCTCTGCAATATTGACTAACTGAAAATAAATCGCAAACGCGCGAATAACCTGGTGACGAATATCTGTATCCAATCCGCTGACCATTTGTTTGAAATTCTTATACAACTCCGGTTGATCCCCGGCACGTAACGATTTACTTGTCTCACGTATTTTCTCCACGATATCCAAAAGTTCGTTTCCACCCTGATGAACCAAAACCTCTCCAAGAATATTCCCCAGAAAACGAACATCTCGCCGCAGCAGATTATTGGATTGATTTTTATTTGCGGTTAACGTAAGCTCAGTCATGCTTTTCCCCCTATCTGATCTGTTCCACTACATGTACAGTTTTGTTGTAAAGATGCGTATACACCACGAAAATTGACACTTTCTTAACATCATACAATAAAAACGTATGAAAAGCTGCAAAATTTACAGAAAGAAATCATGCTTTTTAAATACTTTTTTTGATTATATATTGGATTTTTATGCAAAAAAATCAAGTTAAATAAATGAAATTGATTATTTTTTTAGTTATCCTTAAATTTTATACATATCACTTATAAACAACAAAGGATTTTTAACACAAAAATCTATACATTACCATGTGCACATGTTTATGATTTGTTGACAATACCGGAATAATGAAGCTGCTATCCACAAAAATATACACAAATTAGCTACTGCTTTTTACTACATGTGTCTTTTCTTATCCATACTTTGCGATTACCCACATAAAAAAGAGAGAAATGTGTATAACCAATGTAGCAGCACTGGCGTTATCACCATGAATTCATACAGTTAGCAGTCATAGGATTTCTATATTTAAGGGAGTTGATCATAAATTAGTCTTGCTGCAAGGAAAGATCTACTTTGGGGAGAAAATCTGGGGTATAGATGTTAAAAGTAACAAGAGCCTATGTACAATATACACAAATCATCCCCAACTGTGCATGATCGCATAGGCTTTTACAATGACTTTAATATATTGAGGTGGATGATCATGTGGACAAAATAAAAAGAAGCCTTTCGGCTTCGAGGTAATTTGTAAGCGGGTGATGGGAATCGAACCCACGCTACCAGCTTGGAAGGCTGGAGTTCTACCATTGAACTACACCCGCAAATTAGTATCGGGATGACACGATTTGAACATGCGACCCCCTGGTCCCAAACCAGGTGCTCTACCAAGCTGAGCTACATCCCGATAATAACACTTTGTAAAG
>NZ_JAFFQR010000079.1:159-524 GCF_020736845.1 Paenibacillus farraposensis | reverse complement strand
GGGATATAGGATTTGAACCTATGCATGACGGAGTCAAAGTCCGTTGCCTTACCGCTTGGCTAATCCCCAATATGCATATAATCCACAATTCCCTCAATTTTCATCCAATGAGGTTGAACAAAAAATGGTGGAGGCTGAGGGGATCGAACCCCCGACCCTCTGCTTGTAAGGCAGATGCTCTCCCAGCTGAGCTAAGCCTCCATATTATGACCCGTAGGGGATTCGAACCCCTGTTACCTCCGTGAAAGGGAGGTGTCTTAACCCCTTGACCAACGGGCCATCCTACAACAAGCTCTCAACCGGGATCGAACCGGTGACCTCATCCTTACCATGGATGCACTCTACCTACTGAGCTATGAGAGCAA
>NZ_JAFFQR010000079.1:0-149 GCF_020736845.1 Paenibacillus farraposensis | reverse complement strand
CCATGAAGGACTCGAACCTTCGACACCCTGATTAAAAGTCAGGTGCTCTACCAACTGAGCTAATGGCTCTCAATGGCTGGGGATATAGGATTTGAACCTATGCATGACGGAGTCAAAGTCCGTTGCCTTACCGCTTGGCTAATCCCCAA
>NZ_JAFFQR010000078.1 GCF_020736845.1 Paenibacillus farraposensis | reverse complement strand
CCTTTGAGAAATAAGTTTAAGACTGAATACTTAGGAGAAGGTGTTTGTACAGCAAACAGACATTGTTCTGAGTAAATAAAGTAGTAGACTGAGCATGGACTTTGTAATGGCCTGCAGCTGGCCGACGGCGCACGTGCCGATGGCTACGCCCGGTACGCATCCCAGTCAGTCTACAACTTTATTTTCTTAGTCTAATACTCTATTTCCCGGGTCTAATACTTTATTTTCTTCTGACAGCTCCACCTTGAAAAAATGGATAGGGACCTGGGACGATCCCCGACCAAGGCGCTTGCTACTGGCCATTTATACCCAAGAGTCGTCCAGTGTTGAAAAAAAGAGAGAAATTATTCCATTTGTTGTTGCGCAGTGTTATACTTTATTTAGGCATAAAATACAATATTTTGAATATCTTGAGTGAATTGAGGTGAAAAACAGCTATGAAAAATAGAAACATAACAGGTATTGTATTAGCCGTAATTTATTGTGTTGTCCTTTTTGAGATTTTAACTGATGCACCCCCTGGTGAAGCTCCAAAAAATCCGCTATGGGTATACGCAATGATTCCACTTGGAGCTGTTGTAATTATCTCTCTCTTTGATTATGTGATTAAGTTCGATTTCTTCAAAAAAA
>NZ_JAFFQR010000077.1 GCF_020736845.1 Paenibacillus farraposensis | reverse complement strand
TCGCCGCTACTGACGGAATCACTATTGTTTTCTCTTCCTCAGGGTACTTAGATGTTTCAGTTCCCCTGGTATGCCTCTCTTCTGCCTATGTATTCAGCAGAAAGTGACTGTCGATGAAGACAGCCGGGTTTCCCCATTCGGACATCCCCGGATCAAAGCTTGCTTACAGCTCCCCGAGGCCTTATCGTTGTTCGCCACGTC
>NZ_JAFFQR010000012.1 GCF_020736845.1 Paenibacillus farraposensis | reverse complement strand
AAACCGATAGGTTTGATGACCCAAGAATCCCCCACTTCAAGCGTTAGCTAAGTGGTGGGAGTGTTCAATATTGGGTTTGCATCTGTTTATTCCTTTTTGTTGTTTGGTCGGACTTACAATAAACAGGTTTAGTTTACATACAATCCTTCACAATCTCAATAAAGTAAAGTCGCTTTTTGATACATAATGAATCCCCTTTTAAAGACTTCTCAATGTCTCATAGGACTTGTCTCAAACTGCGTATCGTTCTAATAGTCGTTCATTATTGCTTCCTTCAGTTTTTTATGGGCTAAAGCCCGCGTTGAGCCGCGCCAACATCCAGAGCGAGGAGAATGGAGGTTGTTGCGGCTCTTGTGCGTGGTTAGGCACCGCTGGGTTCGGTCCAGGAAACGTACCACCGAACTGAGCCGCCCCTCCCGGTTTGCCATTTCATCTCCCCAGCGTCTGTGACGGGGACGTGTCGTGGAGATGCCGTGAAACGCAAGCGAATGAAACTGGAGGAGACAAGAGTGTTGTCCATAGTCACGTCCAAAAGGCCTTCCCCACCCATTTGCACGGTGGCGACGATTGTAGCATTCGGCGACGGGCGTGGCGGGGGGAAAATGTCAATCTCGACAGGATCGCCTGTGTAGAACCCAAGTACGAACACTGTCGCCACGGTCGCTGGCTTGCCGTTGTGTGTGCCGGTACGCATGAACGCCAGGATCGAAGGTGGATGGATCTCCGAGTTATAAGGGCTATGTCCGCAGTCGATGATCCAGCGTCCACTGACAAACAAGAGATCTCCACGAAGAGGCGACCCCCATTCAGCAATGTAGTAGTTCAGGAAGTGCCTCTCAATTTCAACTTCCATTAGGAAACGGTTGTCGGCAAGGAGACTTCTGTACGGATGCAGCGGCCGGACAGGAATCACCCAGTCGCTTGAGAAAAAGGGGGGCCCATCGTCCCACTCATGCGTCAGCGGGTTATCCCATTCGGCTGGCTCAAAGTTCTTGACAATGCCGAGCATGGGGGTAAGGACGTAGTTACCAACAATAGCTTGCCATTCTGGCGGCCCCCAAGGGTAAGTGGTTCCATTACAATAAAGCTGGCCGGCATTCTCGATCGGCGGCGCTGACGTAGGTGGGACAATGTTGCAAGGCCCAGTATCCGTAGTCCCACTGCAAGGGAACTGCAGCCAAAGTGTGGGTGAGTCTTCGGCTAATGGAGCATTAACATCCGCGAGTTCAGAGAGATCACCGCCCTGACGCTCTACCCAAAGCGTAGAGGGGCTACCCTTAATCTCTAACGTGGAGGGCAAGCCTGGCTGATTAGGGCGTGCAAACTGCTGGAATAGCCAGGTTTCTGTTGCGAGAGACGTACGGGGATCGGCGATAGGTAGCCCGGTAGCACTCTCGCCACCAAGTTGGTCGATGGCATGCACAAAAATGGACGGGACAAAGTAAGTTCCCATTGCGCCAGAGTAAATTCGACCCTTTCTAAAGTCCTGAGCCCTAGCACCGCCGAGAGCATCTCTTTCATTAGATGTCGGGCGCTCCAGTCGTCCACGGCTAGATAACCACTTGTTAAAGATTTGTCCTAGGATTACCTGACTAGTGTTTTCGCCGGCCCAAATGGCCCCACGCTCGTAGATGGCAATTTCAATGCCATCACCCCATCGAAAATCGCCAAAGGTTCCGAGACCCCCTTCAGACGCATAGCGGCTACGAATCTTCTGCGGTAAGTACGTAAAGTGTACTGTGCTAGTTCCCGTAAGACCCGCGGTGTTCTGAGCCTCAATGCTAATCTCCTGTGGCCCCAAAAATAACCCCATAGGCACTAAAAAGGAGCGCGTTGAACCAGATCCGGACAGTTGCAGCAAGGTAGTGATCGGTGGCGCTGTTGAATCCGGTGGGACTCGGTAAGTCAGCTTGAGTGTAGCCGTTGGTAAGAGTCCTTCTCCGCTAACCTCACCTGTCAAGATGATCGGCGTCACTTCAAGTTGTGCGTCAGTTGCTGGGGACGTAATTCGTACCACCGGCGGATTTGTAGGAAGAGGACCTGGCGGTTCTCCCTCAAACTCTAGGTTGTCGATCACTTCTATTTCCTGGCTACCGATTTCGAATTCGACGCGCATGATCAACGACGAGGGAGTATTGACCTCGAATGCAGTCGTAAACGCGTGCGGTTGGACTAACTTTGGGCCGTCCTGCGCGATGATCACACCGCTAGCATTTAACGCACGTAGGGTTCCATTGAATGCGATGTTCGACAAGGTAGTAGTTGCATAGAAGCGTACGTGTCTCTGTGGACTGGTAAACTCCATAATCAGGGGACCGAAATGTGCTGGGAACTCAACACCAAGAGTTTTAGCGGCCTGCAGAGTGCCCCCCTCGATAAAAGCACCGTCTGGGAACACAACACCACGATCCGCGTATTGTGACTGGACGTGCGTTTCAGGAGGGAGGTCGTTGAAGTCGATAATGGTCATTGTCTTACTCCTATCGCATTGATTGTACTGCTCATCATATCACCTCGGCTTCGGCAATAACATGGCCATACAGATGTTTATCTGAGCAATTTACGTCAACCACCCCATCGATTCTGAGTATTATGCTGATCCGCATAATACTCAGTTCAGATCCCCTTCATCGGGTCCCGACGTCCTTCGGGCTGTGGTTCAGCGTATGCTATTACTATGCCCAAATAGGTTGCGTCTCTATGCCTCAAGCCAGAGTATTCTACGAAGGTTACTTATAGGACAAAAAAGTTTATTCTCTTATCGAAAAGGGGAAGGATAAGTGATGGCACTCTTAGTGGTATTTTCAAATTTTTCCTGCTAGATTGCATATGGTCGAGTATCCGCCAAAGATCAAAATCCAGAACGGCAGCTCGTCAAGTTCCGGGAGTTGGGAGTAGAGGAACGATACATATTTGTCGATAGGATGAGCGGCAAAGACTTTAAAAGACCAAAATATCAGGCCATGCGACTGCTGATTCGAGAGGGGGACCTAGTATATTTAGACGCATTGGATAGGCTGGGCCGGGACTACGATGGAATCATAAGCGAATGGAAGTATATCACGCGAGAGATCGGTGCTGACATCGTATGCCTGGATAACGAAACACTGTTTGATTCTCGAAAATTTAAAACGATGGGTGACTTTGGCAAAGTAATGGAAGACCAGTTTCTGAGTCTCTTGGCGTATGTTGCTGAGCAGGAAAGGAAGAAAAACAGGCAGCGGCAAGCAGAGGGGATTGAAGTTGCACGAGCAGCCGGAGTAACCTTTGGTAGACCTAGACAAGTAATCGACGATAAGTTTGTTCAGGCCTACAAAGATTGGAAAGCCGGTCATTTGACAGCGACAGCGGCTATGGAAAAAGTCGGTATGAAGAGGACTACATTCTACAGGCGTCTGAGGGAATATGAAGAAGAACAACTTTAAATTTTTATTATGATGATCAAATGGTGAAAACCCATGGCATGGTATGAATATTTAAGAGATTGGTGGGATGAAATGTTTAAGAGATTCAAATTCTGCTTCAGGCTTTATCAAGGACGTTCACTTGAAACTGTCTTCTGCAGTTTTATATTTAGTTTTCTCGTTGGACTATTTTTGTATTTAGGTCATGCACCAGTTCCATGGTTGTCAATCGACATTATGGTATTCTTCTTAGATTGCTTAGCTTTAATACGAATAATTTGGTGGTTAAAAGGTTGCTGGTAAAGGGACGAATATTTACGGCTATTTTCGTTGGGATAATACAATAGAAATTCATATCGGAAAGGTTACATCACCGTTGGAATTTCAGCGTCGGATTAGAAACACAATAAAATATGCTCGCGAAAAAGGATATCTTATCGTAGCATACAATAATGAGATGATATAGGAACATACAAATTGAAGGCCCGTAGGAGGAAGTTTGGCGGTTTGCCTAAACCTATTCTATATTGTCTATCCTAAAAGTTGGATAATGTTATGTATTTTCTTTTTCAAGAACCTGCTGGCTAATATTACGCAAACAAATTCACACTGAAACTTCAAAGATAAAAAAACCATTGTGACTAGGGGAGAGATTAGCAGCAAGTGGTTCTGTAGGGCCGTTTCAGGTTTAATTCAAAAAAACGAGCATCTTGCTGCTGTTGGTATATACATTGTGCCGTGCTGTGTAGGTAATCGGACATAAGAAGTATCTCATCTCATACATGCTCTGTAAATTTGAGATATAGCAGCTCTACATTTGATTTTTAATATTGTTTACGATATAATTTTACTATTCGGATACTATCCGAATAAAACTCGATAATAAAGGTGGCATCATTCATGGAGTTCTTACACTTCTTTGATGCCCGTGACTACGATCCAGTAGCTGATTATCTTTCCACCCTTCAGAAGAAGGAAATCTCGAAGTTGGACCAATACATAGGTCTCGTTAGCTAATATGGTACGCGAATCGGAGAACCGTATGTGGAACACATTGAGGGTAAAATCTGGGAACTACGTCCGGGGAATTACCGCTTCATTTTTTTTGTTTGGGGAGATAAATTTGTTCTTACAAATGCATTTCGTAAAAAGGGAAGGAAAACTCCTGACAACGAAAAGGCTATTGCTAAGAAACGATACAGCGACTGGATTAAACGGTTCGGGCACAAATGAGAGTGGGGGGGAAGTTCCCCCTGCTCCCCTCTAAGGGGTGAGAACGTGAATGGTGATCCAAATAGGAGGAAAAATGATAAGAGAAAGGAGTCGACTCAAGACGGAAAACAAAACTGGAGATTTCGTTCATTGGTCTGATGTTCGGAATCAGTTCCTTGATAATGAGGAACGGGTTAAAAATGATGTGTTTATCAAATTCATCGGGAGTTTGGTAATGCGCCGAAAAGATCTGAAGTTAACTCAGGATGAGTTGTCTAAACGTGTAAATATTACTCAGGCTAATCTTGCAAGAATTGAGAAAGGAGATGCAATGCCCAGACTAGATACTTTTTTCAAGCTAATGACTGCCTTAGATATGGAACTTAAATTAATTCCAAAAGATAATTTAAATCGAGATTCAGACGGGTGAGTAATACGTGGTCTGTAGAGTGAAATAAAATAAAAGCATTTTGAATTAAACTTTGAAATACAAAAATTATTAAATAAATTATGGAGGACTTACAATGAAACTACTCTGTAGATAAATTCAAACAGTTTGGGGCTATTCCGAAAAAACATTTTCGGATGCCCCTTTTCATCCTAAAAGACCAGTTTTTTAACGGCTGGTCTTTTCAATACATAGCAATAGTTTTATGGTATAAGTCCAGAAACAATGCCAGAAAAGGTTGATCGGCATAAGGAGTATTTAGAAGAAGATCATTATATTCGTCGTGGCTACACGATTGACAAAGCGAGAGAGAAGGTTAAGCAGGATCACTACAGACTTAATTCAAAAGGTTCATTTAAAAAGCGAGCATCTTGCTGCTGTTGGTATATAACTTGTGCCGTGTCGTGTAGGTAATCAGACAGAAGAAGTATTTCTTCCCATGCATGCTCTGTAAATTTGAGCTGTAGCAGCTCCACATTTTAGCCCATTGTATGATTATCGGACAAGAGGTAGGTGAGATTTTTAGCTGATATAATTCATCCATTATAAATACCGCCTTTCATTGGTCATAAATTAGATTTCAGTATTTTTACGCCAAGGAGTATTTACTCTTATAATCGCGAACAATACCCTTTCATATCATTATTCCTCCCCAACTGAAAAATGTAATACTACATTTACATCATTTTTTTAACCTTTCATTAGGAAATATTTGGGTTTCTGGCATAATGTTTATGTGAATAGCCAGGATATTTTTGGACTAATGAGCGTAGTTTTTCAATCATGTCAGCTTGGGAGGTCCGAGCTTCTTTTTTTGATCCAATAATACCAATATATATTTAATTTTGCCTTTGCTAATTTTATTAATAGGCTAAATTTACACGACTTGGTTGGCTGAAGTCAAAAAGAGAGGCAGGGGCTGCCTCTCTGAACGGTATGATAATTCAAGTAGCATCCAATTGTACATTCCAGTAAGATATATTTAAAAATGTATGTTAGAAAGAGGTTATTATGTTAAAACGTTTTTCAAAAAAAATGATTCAATCCATTGGAAAGGGAGAGTATTTTTCTTCTATTCGATGGATGGTTATCTTGTTACTAGCTTTAAGTGTTTCTTTAGCGATGGCTGTTTACGGGATCTTATCAATACATTTACCGAATTGGATAAAGCCACTGCCACCAAGCAATTGGATTGGATTCTATGGAAGTATGTTCGGGGCATTCCTTAGCGGATCAGTGACTATTTTTATTTTTAACGAAACACTTAAAGAAAATCGGAAGACGAATAGTGAAAATAAGCGAGTCCAAAGTTTACCCTTTTTAAATTTGCAATAAAAGATGCCAAATTATCAGAAGAAGAAAGGTTTGAACAGGGTGATATTCTAAGGCACGACATGATTTTAAAATTCTTTACCAACGACCTCGATAAACCATTTGATAGTGATATGTACTATTTTAAACAACTTTCTATTTCTATTGAGAATATAGGGTCCGGTCTAGCTACAGATATGATGTTCATTCGTTTTGATGAAACGTCGAATATTATTTTAAAAAGAGACCCGAATAAGTCTTTCTTTAGTCAGCGAAACTATTTGCGGCCTACTGAAGCTATGAAGGTGTTCTTGATATTGCCGGTTCGAGACATGGTGTATAAAAACTTCAGTCTAGTCGTATCGTTTAGAGACATTGTAGGAAACCACTACCATCAAACTTATAGACTAGATTTCTCCAGTAACGATGGCCCTCCTATATTAACCTTAAAACGAACCACATCACCCATGTTAAAAGCTGATAAAAAAGATTCCTATTTCGTACATACGGAGTGACGTAAAAAAAGAAAAGTACAAAAGCCTGCATTGCATAAAACAAGGGATTAACGCCGAATATATGAAAAGCGACCATAGAAGGCCGCTTTTCATATTTAGACAATTGAGCAGCTCCGTAGAAGGGCTAAACGAATTGTATATCCTTTATATTCTCCAAGAAGATGTGAGTTTGCCCCAACTCAGTATGCTCAAGTACCAGGAACCCGGAGAACAAATCACAACGCTTAACCCAACCGCTGAGGCTCTTATAACATCTATGATCGTAATAAATGACTTCAACGATTTTATTTTCTTCCAAGCTAAGAGCAACCACATCATTGGTATTCTGAAGCTGGTCTTCATCCAGAACGGCTTGTTAATATCATCTGTTCGGTGAAAATAATGTATTAGACTGGAGTCATTGATTTAACGCGATTTTTGAATTGAAGAATCGTCAACTTTTAAAAAATAGGTTATAGACTAACCCCATAACAAAAGCAGCGGCGGACCAAGACCTGGTAAATAAAGAATTAGACTGCCGCTGCTATTCAACTAACGTTTCCCGTTAGCGGAATGCTCGCTAACCGTAACAACGTTAGACGTACCTTTTTCGCGTATTGTTCTCTCCACCCCTAGAGTCTTCATTCTTGTCCCCGATGGGGTTAGATTTGATTGCACATAACAAGCTATCTCACCCTACCTGAATAAATAATATTCCTTAACTGGATGACCTGACTCTTAAGCTCTTTCTCTCTCTCCAAAAAGTAGAGCGAAGCTTGCAGCAACGGGAAGTTCGGTTCCGCTTTACGAGTTTCGTTCTGGATAAAATGGTAAACCTCTTTCAACTCCGAACGATGTTTTGCGCCGGATGGAAGAACATTAAGGGCCGAATCCATTTCCCAGAACAGCTCGGTAAGGAACTGCTCTCTCTCCCCTTGGCGGTCCTCGAGCCCCCAGCTTAAATACCTCTCGAACGAAGCCTGTTTCAACAGAGGCTTCAGGTTAGAGGCCATCATATGCTTAACGAGCACATTGAGCTTATCCAAAATGAACCTTGCCGTTTCCTCAAGCGATAGAGACTTTTCTTCATAAACGATCCAAAATAAGTTCTACTTGTTGATGGAAATACTATATTAGAGGAATATCTTACGATGTTTACGGACGATACGGTTATACCAGGCAAGACGTGATGCACAAGAACAGGGAATGCTTCAAGATTATCTAATTCCGGCTGATGAGGGAGGTTATTACTTAATCCCTTGGTTAGGGAGTAGGGCGTTCCGTACCTTAGAACGAATACTTAAATTCCAGGCATCCAAAGATGTCAGAATTACTTCTGTGAGAACAGTAGAACCTCACTAATTCTATATTAAGGGGAGTATTAAGCCAAACGAATTGTGGGAGCTACTTCAAGGGTTTAATTCATCCCAGGATCTTCATAAACTCATCTATTAAGAAAGAGAAAGCCTCTATCTTGGAAAATATGATGAATATCTTCCGCTGGATCTCGTTCAAGCTGCGTATTTTTCAGATGGAATAGATCTGAGGGCTGTAGAAAATTTCTTAAATCCTTAAATTCATCGTATTATTTTGAGAAATGAACATTTCAGTATATGATAAATATGTTGATAGCATTTCAGACTAGATTTCTTTCAATCATCATATTGAGAAAGGCGATACAAACGTTATGAAGAGAAAACAGTTTTATCCAACCTGTCGCATTTGTGATAAATTAAGTGCCGACATGACTCATTGTCTTATTTATGGGCAACTCAAACCGGCTCAAATTGACGATAAGCAAGCAGCTGCTACTTGTACAACCAACGGTGATTATATCCGTTATTTGCATGCCACCCCTAATCATCATAATTATGTAGCATTAGACGAACGTGAAGAGTTCGAAAATAAGTTTGGTATTACCCTGGAAGGTTGGGTTCAACAGACATTTGGGAAAGAATCGAAAATTGAAGTAAAGAGCAGTGATGATCTACCAAAACAGTAGGGGGGATATGGTTGAGAAAACAGGCATTAAAGGGAATAATATTTGTTTTATCTATGGTGTTGTTGACGAGTTGTTCAGACCTAACGACTACCGTGCCAAACGAAAATAAGGCATCCGCTTCATCCCATAGTATTCAGTATGCTTTCTCTCAAGAAGATCAGCATCCCGAAAAATTACTTGATCAAGTAATAGAAGATTCTCAAAAAACACTTGATATTGCTATTTTCAGCATTACGGAAAAAAGTATTGTGAGTGCTATACTCAATGCGAAGCAAAGAGGAGTAGATGTTCGGATTATAACCGATGAAGATCAATCCGAAGGAAAAGGACAGAAGGCAGCACTTGAGAAATTCAAAAATGCTGGAATCCCGATCAAAGTAGATCACCATAGTGGATATATGCACTTAAAGGTCACTATTGCTGATCAAGAGGTGGTCACTACCGGTTCCTTTAATTACTCAGCCTCTGCTGTTCGCAGAAACGATGAAGTATTGGTCGTCATCCCAGACAGAGAAATGGCAAAACAGTGGACCCGTGTTTTCGATAGTATGTGGAAGGATGATAAAAATTTTTTATCCTTTAACTAACTAATTGATTGTATAATGAGTTTATAGGTTTTATTATTGTTAAATAACGGTATGGGTAAAAACGGAGAGTCATGGGGCGCTCTTATTTTTTAACCCACTAATATTCTAATCGATTAGTGAACTGATCTGGCTTGGCGGCAGGACAGTTTACAATAAGGAGGTATGTGACCAGTTAGGGAATGTAGTATGAGACACTTATAGGGGACGATTCTTTGGAGACAGTTATTTTAACCATTTTGTTAATTTTACTTATTCCCTTTACCTTTGGAATGGCTAGAATGCTTCTCGAAGATGATAAAGATTTTATCAAAGAAAGCGAGAATACCCCATCCTCTATAGGTGGGGGTTGAATCGTTGCTCTTTTCATTTTAAAGCTTTTGATTCTGCATAATATACATTGTTCTCAAATAGAAAGGGGTGACATCATGCTTCGTCACAAAGCCTACAAGTTTCGCTTGTATCCGACGAAGGAGCAGTCACAGATCATGCGGCAAACGTTTGGATGTGCTCGCTTCGTCTTTAATTTCTTCGTGGCAAAACAAAAGAAACAAGATGAATACTGGCACATCACCAACGAACTGTACCAAAGTGGCATGCTTCCGTCCAACGAATGGAAATCTTCCTTCTTCGATAAGTATGCATCGATCAAAGAAGTCAAAGAACTCAAGCAGAATCATGCATTTCTTAAAGAAGTAGATAGTATTGCGTTACAACATGCTGTAGAAAACGTGGCAGATGCTTATTCTCGCTATTACAAAAAGCAGAATAACGCTCCACGTTTTAAGAGCAAACGAAACCTTGTGCAGAGCTATACAACGAAGTGCGTCAACGGCAATATAGCAGTTGTAGAAAATTTCGTGAAGCTCCCGAAGCTTGGTTTTGTAAAGTTTGCAAAATCAAGAGAAGTTGAAGGACGCATTCTGAATTCCACGGTTCGTCAAAACGCAA
>NZ_JAFFQR010000076.1 GCF_020736845.1 Paenibacillus farraposensis | reverse complement strand
AAGATTCGTAATCAGCGTCAGGACTTCTTGCACAAAGTATCTTCCAAGATGATTAACGAAAACCAAGTCATTGTCATGGAAGACCTTCGAGTAAAGAACATGATGAAGAATCCAAAGCTTGCCAAGGCGATTAGTGAAGTATCCTGGAGCCTGTTCCGTTCAATGCTAGAATATAAAGCGAAGTGGTATGGACGTGATCTGATGATTGCACCTAAGAACTACGCTAGTAGCCAATTATGCTCATGTTGCGGTTACAAAAATGCAGATGTGAAGAATCTTGGCTTGCG
>NZ_JAFFQR010000075.1 GCF_020736845.1 Paenibacillus farraposensis | reverse complement strand
GGCCCAGCGGTGCGTACTGGCTCTTAGGTGGCGGCTGCCGCCTTAGAGCCAGTAGCATGAGCCATGTTTTCGCTGTTTTTATCTGAAGAAAACAAGTATTAGACTGAAAAATAAAGTTGCAGACTGGTTCACCGGCTTCTACCAGGCTTGATGGTAAAGAAAAATAAAAAGAGCCGTCCCAAGAAAGTACGACTCTAACTACAAAATACACCCTTGCTCTTTTGTAAGGTGAAAATGTTCCAATCCACTCATAAACTTG
>NZ_JAFFQR010000074.1 GCF_020736845.1 Paenibacillus farraposensis | reverse complement strand
AGAGGGAATCGTCTTACAATGGAAACGGAGAGAGCTCCGCATACAAAGCCGAGGGAGAACAGCTTTGACGATCAGAACCGATTGACGCAGGTCAAGATCGGCGGAAAGCTCGTAGAGTACCGATACAACGGGGATGGATTACTGACAGACCGTATACAGGATGGCATTCATACCCGATACTACTATGATGGAAACAGTGCGCAAATCATAGCAGAAGCTACGATTGAAAATG
>NZ_JAFFQR010000073.1:7383-10892 GCF_020736845.1 Paenibacillus farraposensis | reverse complement strand
CGCCACAGCCAGATCAATATAGATATGGGCTTCCAATAAGCCGGCGATCCGAAAGATGGGCGATTCGATTGACTCGCGCCTGAGTACCAAATGCTTCAAGGTATGATCGGGATACCACTCGGTTTGGGCAGACAGACAATCTACCGCCGGAGGACGCAGCACCCAATACACATCCTGCCTGGCCTGCTGAAAATCGGTAAGGATGGCCGCTTTCCATTCCAATCCCGGCATATATTTTTCCAGCAATGCTTTCATTGCATCGGAAACCAGCGGCAAAGGGAACTCGAGGAAATCCGGATAGACGGTTCGTGAATCCGTATGTACAGCTAAAAACAGGGGAGTGTCTTCCGTCTGCATATTGTTGTTGTGATCCGAAAGGATATCTTCCACCTGCAACGGAGACAGGGAAGCAGGCTCCACCCGATGCTTGATGCGCTCGTCCACCATAAGCCGAAAATATCTCATTACATCCCGCCTCCTTTACTTACGGTATCTGTTGCCTGTGAAGCTATCAGGGAAGATGGGGAGGGAGAGGGCATTTCCACAGCAGACAGGCCAATTGCTTCATTCAGTTGTTCTCTTGTAAAATGTACGCGGCTGACCTTCGCTCCTGTAAAATCAGCTCTTGCTAAGCAAGCGCCTGTAAACGTAGCGCCAGTAAGGTCGGCTCCCGCAAAGCAGGTGGCGGTCAGATCCGCTCCGACAAATGAAGCTCTTTGCAGCGAGCAGTCCTGGAAAACAGCGCCTTGAAGCTGAGCGCTTTGAAAGCTGGTTCCCTGTAAAATCGCTCCTGTAAAATTGACTCCATCCCATCCGAATGGCTCCCAATCTAGCCATTCATCTGAACCATATGCGCGATTCCCTGAGACAGCGTCCAGAACAGCCCCATGCAGGGAACAACCGCTGAAATCAGCTCCATGAAGCAGACTGTACGAAAGGTCAATTCCATCTAGCTGGGCTTCTTGCCACACGGTTCCTGCGAGAATGCAGCTATGCAAACGACTATGCTCCATTTTGATTTGGCGAAAGGCGGTATGGCGAAAATCCAGAGAGCTGTAATCTCCGCTGGATAGATCGACTTGGGTCAACGCTTGATAGCTGTAGGCGTATGCTTCTTTTTCCTCCAGCCAGGATTTTATGACACTAGCATCCATTGCCCTGCATTCTTCCCGGTACACCGACACACTGTGATCCATATACTCTCCGACGCGAATCTCAAACGCTTCTTCACGCTCCAGCGCCCGAAACTCTGGTAAACCAACTGCTTGTTTCATGGCCTGCCGAATCAGGCTAACGATCATCGTATGAAGATATCCGGCTGCTTCCAGCATGATCTGTTCCCATTGAAGCTCGGACAGCGATACCTGCTGCTTCAAGGCTTCGGCCAAAATTTGTTCACGTAAATGAGTTCAATAGGTAAAAATCCAGCTAGCATCATACTCCAGCGAAATGGACTTGGCATCCAGCATCCATAAGGCATCCGCAGCCTCGACGAGATAAACAGGCTTTTGCTCAAGCCATGTGGTACGCAGCATGGAATAGGTGATGTAGGCAATATGGCCTTTATGACCTTCCAGCTGCTTTTGCCGAACAAGCTGACAAAAGGTGCGAAAATGTTCTACGATATGCTGCAGCCTGGTGGCATGGGTTGCCCTGCATTTCAACGCCCATTCCTTACGAATAAGGGACCATGCGTGAAAAAGGGCTGTTTGTTGCTGATCTAACACATCTGTTTGCTTTTCCATTTCCACTCATCCTTAATTTGATTTCACTTCGCTGCCCTTCATGTCCGCTGAACCGCTTAATTCAATATGACTGCCGTTGCAATCCATACGGAGCTGACTACCTGCGGACAGGCTCATCGTCTTCCCGGCAGACAGGCTGAGATTGCCTCCTGCTGAAATATTCACCTGCTTGCTGCTCGTGATATGGATGCCTTCTTTATCGTCCAGCTTGATATAAATCGCACCGTCCTTGCCCGTAACGATCAGTTCATCCGGTCCCAGCCGAATTTCCTTGCCGTGCGGGGTACGCCATATTTTCATGTGCGGATTGGAGAAATGGTTGTGCCTGCTCTTGCGATCCGCCCGTCTTACTGCGCCGCCTGCCACACCGTCTTCTTCCCGGCTGCCCGGAAAATAGAGTGAAACCGGATCGCCTTTTTCCGGCATTACGTACCAGCCGGTATGGCCCCCAGCACTATACACCGTCGAGTAGTTGAACCAATGGGCTTTGCTTGCATCCTGCTCTTTATCACAATCGAGATGGATACGTACCTGATCCTGACGGACGTCCAGTACAACGCCGCTTAGCGAGGCTCCCGCCAGCTTTTCCTGGTAGTAGCTTTTTTGCCGTAAGCCTTTGTACGAGGCAAGCATATATTGATGCCGCAGCAGCCCTTGCCTCATTTCGGTATAGGCTTCCACTACATACAAGCTGTGTCCCTGAAAAGTCATCTGAGCTCCCAAATCCAGCACCTCGTCCGTTTCTACCTCATAGAAAATAAAGTCATTTTCCGTCACCTTGGTCTGCTCGTTTTCCTGAAAATAACGAAAAGGCAGCAACTGCTTGCGTACGGTATAACGGGTATGATCCAGTACCACCTGTGCCGGGCTGTCTTCAATACCAAAATAAAACTTGGGACTGTCAAAACGAGCCACAGGCATCAGACTCGTATGGTACCGGGAGGCCATGCGTCTCAAGAACGCCCAGTCCGTCTCCTGATACTGGATGGCAAGCCTTCCGATTTGCTCTCCACCTGTCGCTCCATCAATCACATCCAGCCCTTCGTAGTCCTTGCCAATCTGCTCCAGCATCTGAGGAACGGTCATTTTGGTATATTGAAAAGAGCGGGTACGCTGCTGAATATCCATCCGGTAGGTATGGGAAATCGCCTCCACTTCCAGATAGTACACGTCCCGTACGACCTTTACTTCGACCGATAGGGCAATCCCGCTGAACAGCGGCTTGCTTTCACCCGATTCATTCCGTTGGCTCACCTGGATGACGGTGTTCTTTTCCGTCGTTTCCACATAGCTGTCCTGCATATCCTCGGGGATGATTCCTGTAAAATAGAGCCGGGTATGCTCATTGATTTTCTTCGTGAGGACAAGCTGTTCCAGATCGACCATGACATATGGAAAGATTTGAATTTGATCGTAACCCAGACTCATCGCGAACCTACCCCTTTCTCAAATGAGGAATCTGAAGGAAACGGAACGATATGGAGCGATTGCACTGTATTTTCTGCTACAGTCAGCCATTCTTCCCTATCCGATTCCATACAATTAAACGCACCCATCGCCACCTGTCCCTCATGGACAAACAGCAACATTTCGTTGTACAAATTCGTATCTACACCTGCGGCTACAAAACGGATCACCCCGATGGACAGACCGGAACGATTCACGATCACTTCAGTACCCATCCAGTTACGAATCGGTTGTACAGACCGCAAAACATCTGCCATTTGCTCCACAAACTCGGAAAGCTCGTCCACAGCTAAAAAA
>NZ_JAFFQR010000073.1:0-7301 GCF_020736845.1 Paenibacillus farraposensis | reverse complement strand
CGATGTTCCGAAGGATATTTAAATTTGGCTTGCTCCAGCGGCATCAGGCTAAAAGATTTCGGAACGCTAACCTCCATTTGACCGTCCAGAATCGCTCTCCATTCCAACGGGATCAGCTCATCACCTATCCGCAACACCGTGTTTTTTTCAGCAACGGAGTTGGCCTGATTAGGTACAGCGGTTTGAGATAGGTTCGTATTTACGCTATTAGATGCAACATCATGATTAAGCTTGTGTTTGAGACTTAGAATATGCTCGTCCATATAATTCATTGGGATAGTCCCTTTCTTCTTAAAAACATGAAAGTTTATTTTCAAAATTTGAAATTAAGAGGGGATATTTAACAATAGCCCATCTTATGTATGTATCGGTCAGAATAGAGATTTTGTTTACAGAAAGAACCATCCCATGCGTTATTTTCAATGTATATTTCTGAAATTAACTCATTTTTCTCCAATTAAAAGTGGGTCTCAGATCGTTTTAAATCGATTTCTGTTTTAAAAGTTGAGTAGGCTCCCCAAATAAAAAAAGTGTCGGAAAGTCCGCCGGACCTTCTCGACACTCTGATAAACCGAGATGGACTCGGTTTATTTTTTCGTATTTTGACGTGTCAGGAAATTTTCTATATTATTATCATCTGCATAAATATAGTAAATAGATGCAGACAATCTATCATTTTCTGGAATACTATTTAGACTTTTGCCTATTAATTGGTATTCATCTTTAGATTTGAAACTGTTCCCCAACTAACAGAAATTCATGCTTTAGGAAAATAGAGTCGTACACGTCTCCATGTTACAACTCTCCTCTCTTCCATTCACTTTTTCCCTGAATCATGGCTTGGGCAATTCCATCTGCAACGGAAACTGCTCCATATCCTTCAACATCAAACCAAATCGCTTAGCAACAAATCCTTTACTAGGGCCTGTACGCAAACTGTACAACTCATAGAAATCCAGTAAAATAAGGAATATGAGATGAAGATATGAGTTAACGAATGAAGAATGGAATTTCCTTGAACCCCTGCTGCCCCCGGCTCGAAAAAAACAAGGAGGACGTCTGCCCAAAGATCGGCGTCAGATGCTGAATGCCGTGGTATAGGTTGCTCGAACGGGAGCGCCATGGCGAGATTTGTCTCAGTAGGAACAACAGATCCTACCTCTGCTGCAGCCTGCTACATCCTTAACAGGCACAGCAGTAAAGAAAATGTAACTGTCATGATGAAAAATGGATGATATGAGGGAAATCGTATTGAAGGCATGGTACAATGAAACAGGATAGGATTATTTATCCCTATATTAATGTGTTTGGGATTTGATTCCATTTTGAAGTTTAAAGTATAGACCAAAAAGAAGACAACTTGCGCTTTTACAACTTAGAAGATAACTACAAAAAGAAAGTAGAGCATATAGGGGATAAGGAAACTTACGATCTGGAAAGTGCACTGAGTTTATATGGTGCGAATGTGAAGCTCACATAAAAACCCCGGGTCCTTCGCACCTCGAAATTTGTCGAAAAGCAACCGAATCAGTTATCTTCAGTAAAAGTCAATGGTTGATCCAAGCCTTTTTGGCATCAGTTTTTGCGAAAATGTGAGAAATTGATATCATTAGGGTATGAATTACTGTATTTTCGCTGTCGCACTCCATGTGGGTGCGTGGATTGAAATATAACTGACGAAACCTTGTGATTCTGAATGTATCGCAGTCGCACTCCATGTGGGTGCGTGGATTGAAATTATCACCCATTTCCTCATGGACACGAATGGTATTCAGGTCGCACTCCATGTGGGTGCGTGGATTGAAATAATCCTTCGGTCTTCACAGGTCTTATAAAAGGGGGAGTCGCACTCCATGTGGGTGCGTGGATTGAAATTTCAGGTAACGGAAGTATTTCCTTTTCGAAGATTTGTCGCACTCCATGTGGGTGCGTGGATTGAAATTTATGTGCCTCATTAGCAAAAAACATTAATAAACACGTCGCACTCCATGTGGGTGCGTGGATTGAAATATGCCATAGGACGCGTCAATTCGGACCGTCAAAGTCGCACTCCATGTGGGTGCGTGGATTGAAATAGCAGCTTCATCCCGTGTGATGTCTATCCCAGCTTCTGGTCGCACTCCATGTGGGTGCGTGGATTGAAATTTGTAGCTGGGCTATTGTCCGGTCCCTCTCTGCAAGTCGCACTCCATGTGGGTGCGTGGATTGAAATTAATCCAGAATAGATTTCCTTACGGTATTCTTCAGTCGCACTCCATGTGGGTGCGTGGATTGAAATTGGACACACAAGAACTTACACGGCAGTATTCGTCGTAGTCGCACTCCATGTGGGTGCGTGGATTGAAATAGTAACAACATGGTTTAAAGAACCTTTAAAATAAAGTCGCACTCCATGTGGGTGCGTGGATTAAAATAATTTCTGTCATTAGGCAGTATGAGCATATGGATTGACGTACAGCTTACAGGAAGGATCACGGGAAATACCTTATCCAATAAGGATGGAATTCCTGGAGACGATATTGGAAATCTTCCCAAAAAAATTCCAAAAATCCTTACGTGCTTATGAAGTTAAGGCTCAGTAAAAAAGACCTGCTAACTTTTAGCAGGTCTTAAGATATATTGGAGTTATCACTTTTTTTGTTACCAATTTGGTCAATAAACCTTAAAATATTGCCAATGCTATTCCCCCTGCGCCCAACCAGTAGTCAGATGAAACCCATCGGTGCTTATTAGAAATTGTTAGTTAGCAATTGGTAACATCATCTATAAAGCTAACAAACTCTATAATGCCAAATATGATTGCATTAATGCCTATCCAAACCAATAATAACAAGAATCGAGCATGGTAAAGAGGTGTCAATCTTAAGAAAGCTTTAAAAAATACAATGCTTTATCCCTTCATATAACTAAAATCAGATTATTTCAACCCAAATTTATTATTAAAAAATTCCGTTAAGTAATCATGTAGTTTCATCCCTTTACTTTCAGCTTCCGACAACAATTCCTTCTTAGTTTGATGAGGAAGATACATGAGAATGGACGAATAACCTGGATCAATAACCGTACCATTATGGACTAGGACAATTTCACCGGAATGAACGAACGTCTTCAATCTATTAACTAAGTCCGGTTCTGTAGTCTCTGTTATACCAGCTAATGTCGTCTTTTTAATCTCAACCTCTAACATCTCATCAGTTTTAACACGAATGTTATAAGGTCCTGCAGCCTTAAATAATTCATCTATAACCTGGTAAATTACCGAATCTAAGCTTCTAGGTATAGGGAAGACAAATCGGGCATACCCATATGCCGTGACCTGTTTTTTTTCTTCTATTAAATATGTTGGTTTCCATCCTAATTCTAGAGCTTCTTCAAGCGTCAACTCAATCGAGCTTGTCTTCAACATAATTTTCGCTCGGGCGGATCCATTTTTGTTAATACTCATTACCCTAGCCAATTCACCGTTATTGAAGTACGGCTGAAAAAGAAATACACCTGTCTTTTTGTCATATATCGTTTCCCAAAGACCCTTTGGCTTTTCTTTAACATCCTTGTTGTACTGTTCCAAGTCCTCTTTTTTAATAAAGAACGTTTTTTTTCCACGATAGATATCCTCGTAGCTTTTCAGTTTTCCTTCCTGGATCAGCCCGTGAACAAAACTTTTAGAGCGGTTCAATAATTTTGCAGTATCGGCAATTGTTAGATCCTTTTTAATTACTTGGTCCTTCACAAGCTCCACACTATCTGCACTGAACCGATATCCTCCATCCCCCCTGTAAGTTAGCCTATTCACTGGCTCAATCCTTTTCGACACTTCTGGATGGTTTATTAATTTATAAATGGTAGCTGGCGTAACCCCCAGCATATTGGCAACTTCCTGAACATCCAGATACTTGCTCAATGTCGTATCCTCCCTACTACTTTCTATTTATCGTGTTACTTATTTAGGATTTGATAGATCAATTATATAATATTTAATGAAAATAAATGTGAATTTAATACTCAATTATAATTATAATTGAATACACTAACATTAGATATATAAAAATCAATAATAGAATCCAACACAAAAGAATTGCATATTATTTTAGGTTGACTACTCTATTTGTTCTTTCTATCATTTGCTGCTACTATATAAAAGTATTAATGAAAAACTCCAAACGCATAGAATCACCAAAAACAGAGTTTGGTGCCACCATTGTCTGTAGTTTCTTGAATACTGAAGAATATCTAGTATCGAGGTGATATGTTTGTATTTAGTAGATCCTGCTATTAATTTTGATTTAGATATATCTATTCTCAAAGAAGAAAATATTAAAGAAATAAAAGATAATATGCTAGATAATACATATTATGATACATTGACTAAAAGGGCCTCTCTCTATGAGGATCAACAGGGTAACTATGACTATTCATTGTTTTCAAATATTGGAGTGACATATCTTTACGTACATCAAAAAGATAAGAAACGTGGTCTACAGACAAAAAAAGAATATATATCGATAATATTGGACTTTTTGATTATTCTTCCTTCTTTGTTTAAAAAGAATGATATTAGAGAACTGGGCCGCTATGATATGGAGAATTACCAATTGCATCTGGAGGAACAATATCCTCGAAAAACTACTCGCTCTAAAAAGATAACTATTTTAAAAAGTTTTTTAGAGTGGTGCTTTGAAGAAGGGTATCTGAAGAAGAAAATTTCACGGGGACTCTCGCCGGTTAAAATCGATAAAGAGGAAATTCCTCATCGCGTTATCGATCCGGCTACGGTTGAAGCAGCTGTACGATATTATAATGAAAATCCAAAGATAAAGTCGCTTATTTTACTGCTAGCTACCACTGGCCTGCGGCTTAATGAAGTAATCACCCCAAAGATGAAACAGTTGTCATATGATCCCATGAATAGCCAGTATTATCTGACAACGGATGCAAAGAACAAAAAAAAGCGTATTGCTCTGATCAAGCCATACGTTCTTAGTGAATTACGTGAGTATCGTAAAAGAATCGGCCTTCATACAGATATAGATCCAGATGATGAAACCCCATTTTACCCTAACAAATTTGGTAAACACTATAACCGTTCATATCTTTCTACGATGCTATCAAACCATATGCTAGCAGCAGGCTTAGTAACTATTGATAATAAAAGAATTACTCCTCACTATATCCGGCATTTCTTTGCACAAAGTGCATGGCATGCGGGCGCTTCACTTGATGATATTGCTGAAACACTTGGCCATAGCAGTACAAAAACACCGAAGGAAAATTATCTCCGGACGCAGCTGAAAAAGGAAAGAGATGTTAGTCATTTCGTAGATTTAAATATCTAATGCAAATAAATACGACATTTATATGCCGTGTCATTTACCATACCAATGATGCATCAGCCTTTTCAATTACTTGATCTTAAGTTTCACATTAAAGTTTGGAATATACCTATACCTTTTAAAATCTGTAAAAAATAATTTACTTGTTTGATCATAAAATGCCCCTTATGTGGTATAATGAATACATGAATAGAGTATATTAAAAAAAGCCACGATGTCTCACCATCGTGACTTAACAAAGGCCAGTGGGCGACCACGGCGAATTCCAATTAGTTAATTGAAAAACCACCGGATAGAGGTCCCAACCTATCGCCGGTGGTTTTTCTTAGCTTTACGTGACTTCTTCTGTCCGTATAACAACGTCTTCAGGCCAGCAACTATACCGACCAGCTTTAACATAACGTCCAGAATCTTCACGATTAAGTCAAGTGACACAGCGTCACCCCCTCTCAGGGCAGCTTCGCCATGTCATTCCCACCGGTTACTTTGTTTCCTCAATTATATCACGATTTTCTAGTATCTACTATTAATTTCTAATGATGTCCTCATTCTTGAATGCTTATTCCCCTAAGACTATTTTCTAACTACACATAGTGTTATAGGATGCTGAGCCTTTTCTTGATCACTATATAGCCAGCCCTCGTCCTCCCTTATTGTGATTTCCCCATTGGCCATTCCAATGGCGTGGTGTCCTCGTTTTTAGGAAAAGTTTCGTACGAGCAGGTGCTGGCTTGTTATGCGAGACGCCTCTCGCTAAAGAATCAAACAGCCGTGAACTACACGCCACCTAAGAGGTGGGTGCTTCTTGGTCAATAGAGCAACCGCTCCAAGTTTACCCAAGCTTACAGGATAGTTCCTATCCCAACAGATGCAATTTACATTGCGAGTTTCAGAAGGTTGTTGGCTGCGTTTATATCTCTATCGTGATGCGCGTTGCATTCTGGACAAGTCCATTCACGCAAGCCAAGATTCTTCACATCTGCATTTTTGTAACCGCAACATGAGCATAATTGGCTACTAGCGTAGTTCTTAGGTGCAATCATCAGATCACGTCCATACCACTTCGCTTTATATTCTAGCATTGAACGGAACAGGCTCCAGGATACTTCACTAATCGCCTTGGCAAGCTTTGGATTCTTCATCATGTTCTTTACTCGAAGGTCTTCCATGACAATGACTTGGTTTTCGTTAATCATCTTGGAAGATACTTTGTGCAAGAAGTCCTGACGCTGATTACGAATCTTTTCATGCAACTTGGTTAGCTTAATGAAGTATTGACAGTCTGATATACTTTATTTTCTTAGTCAATCAAAAAGATCTTTAATTTTAAACATCGCACAACTGAACATTATCATTTCCAGTCGAATTCCTTTTTGTATTGAGCAGGCGTATTCTTGAGCATGGTTTCAGTTTGCTTATAATGCTCGATCTTATCTGCAAGCATTTTGTTGTAGATGAATCGAACACAACCGAACACTTTTGCAAAATATAGCTGCTGTTCATGGTTCGGATAGATGCGATACTTATAGGCTTTCAGCAATTCCTATCATCCTTTCATGCCTTGATTTTCGATGTAGATTACGCCTATGGGTGCTCCACCAGTTGTAAGCAGGCAATAGAAACGTGACCAAAAATACTCTTTCCAAAGCGATTTTCGAATGATTGGAAATTCCTTCTTACGACTGAATAATTCTATTATAGTATCTTCTTAGGCTGTAAGAGTCAATGTTGATCAGACCGTTGCCATTCATCCCTCACTTTAAAAGATGCGGGAATTCTGACAACTATTTGTTAAACTTATTTCTCAAAGGCTGACGATTCCCCAGCTCCAAAACCTTGTAGAATCATCAATTCCGGTCTAAGATTTTATTTTCTACATACACCAAATGTGAATAAAAAAACCTTCAAAACCACCGCTAAAGTGGGTTTGAAGGCTTCTCTATTGCTTGAAATCCTGTCTAAAGTGGGGGC
>NZ_JAFFQR010000011.1:34158-107668 GCF_020736845.1 Paenibacillus farraposensis | reverse complement strand
ACCGACCAAGGTCGGTTTATTGAAAGAGCGATTAGCTCATGTTGAATCTGACGAGATAATATATCTCATAATGGATTTTGCGAACAAAATCCGTACTCACTCGTTGTTCAGTTTTCAAAGATCAAACATTTATGTCAGCCTCAGGTTTTGTTCCCTCAGCAACTTTTATAGTTTATCATGTTCACTAGAGTTCTGTCAACACTTTTTTTCAAAAAGTATTTTTAACTCTATTAGACAACACTTAAAGCGACAAGAAAGAATATACCACACTTTCGTTATAATTTGCAACTGTTTTTTCAAAGAGAACTTAGTCAAGCACAATACACTCAATATAAAGCTCTCTTTCAAGCATTAAGTTAATGATTTCTCCATCTACTTGAACCAACGGACGAGTGGGATAATCCCGATCAGCAAATATAATTTCCCCCGTACGATTATCATTCAGTCGTACTTTGGTTCCGTTGTTAAATTGGGTAAGCTTGTGGATGAAAACCTGTACGACATTAGGGTCCAGCTTACCAAATGACTCTGATTTGATTTGCTCAAGAACCAGGTATGGCGATTGGGCAGGGCGATACGTTTTCTCCAGTGTCATAGCATGAAATACATCAGCTACCGCGACAATTTTAGAATATATATGGATTTGTTCCCCTTTGAGACGTAATGGATATCCGGTACCATCCACTTTCTCGTGATGCTGAAGAGCAGCCAGGCGCACACCTTCGTTAATGGCCTTCACATTTCTGAGCAGCTGGTATCCTAGTGAAGCATGGCGATGAATCTCTTCTTGCTCTTCTTTTGTTAATGCAGAAGACTTGTAGAGAATGGACGGGTCCATTTTGGCATTCCCGATATCATGAAGCAATCCCGCGAAGGCCACCTGCATCCAGTCCTTTTGGGGCAAACCAATCCACTGTGCAATGGAATAGGAAGTAAGAGAGGTCAGCACAGCGTTATGGAAAATATAATCAACCTCGCCCATGGATCGCGGAGCAAATGTCATTACATTATAGCGCTGTATGTACACCAGTAAAGACTCCAGCTGTCCTCGCAGCTCATATATAGATAAATTAGAGACGAGTATGGATTGGAATGCACTCTTAACCAGCATCACCATCTTGTCATACTCATCCTGGAATCGTGTAAATTCATCTCGCTCATCTAACAAGGGGGCTTGAGACTCAGTTGCTCCAGATCGAACGGCCGCATGATCGCCACCGGAAGTTGTAATATCATCCGTTCCTACCTCCACTTGCTGAATCAAGAACGCCTGTAAAATCTCCAAGTCACGGGGCAGTAGAATACGCCCTTTTGGCAGCAGCAAGCTGCCCATTTCTGTAAATACATCGCTTTGCAATCTAAGTCCTGCTTTTAGTTCGGATACGGGTACAGTTGCCATGATCAACCTCTCTATTCACAACAGCTACTCCAGCTGCCAGTTTATGATGTTATTATATTACTTGGAAATGATCCTGTACATTCATTTTATACCATTTAAAGACTCCTCTTCTGAATTTATGAGTCAGAAAAAGAAAAAAGACCCTCTGATCCAAATAGCCAAAGAGTCTTCTCCATCCATTTCAAAATCAATAACCACTTGTGTAATATAGGTGGTCTCTTATTCTTCCTCTAACAGCTCTTCGAGCAGTTCATGTTGTTCCTCGTTCTTGTTTGCACAACAAACGGTAGCTACTGAATCATCCTCGCGGATATTAATCAGTCTTACTCCCTGTGTATTGCGGCCCATTGTGGAAATTTCATCCATGCTGGTTCGAATCACAGTTCCGCTGGCTGTAATAATCATCAAATCCTCTTCGGCTTTTACTACCTTGAGGCCGACAACCGGTCCATTTTTCTCCGTAACATTAATCGTCTTAATCCCTTTGCCTCCGCGGCTTTGGATACGATAATCTGCTGCGGGGGTACGCTTCCCATAACCATTGGCCGTTACAATCAGGATATCCAGCTCAGTATCGACGACATCCATACCTATTACCGCATCACTCTCATCAAGACTGATGCCTTTAACCCCTGTAGCACTACGTCCCATAGACCGTACGTCGCTCTCAGGGAAACGAATAGACATGCCTTCGGCCGTACCGATGATCATTTCCTGTTGTCCGTCCGTCAGTTTTACTTCAATCAGGGCATCATCGTCACGCAAGTTAATGGCGATTAGACCACCTTTGCGGATATTAGCGTAATCGTCGAGCGGCGTCTTTTTGATAATCCCTTGTTTGGTTGCAAAGAACAGATAACGATCCTCCACAAACTCCTCAATCGGGATAACCGCATTGATTGACTCGCCCTGTTCAATCTGAATCAAATTAATAATCGGTGTCCCCCGGGCCGTCCGGCTGAGATCGGGAATTTCATAAGCCTTAATCCGGTATACCTTCCCTTTGTCCGTGAAGAATAACAAGTGGTGATGTGAATTTGTAATAAACAGATGCTCTACGAAATCCTCATCCTTGGTATCCATTCCCACTACACCGCGACCACCGCGTTTTTGACTACGGTAGGTAGTAACTGGAAGGCGTTTAATGTATCCGGTATGGGTTACAGTAATAATGACATCTTCACGAGGAATGAGATCCTCGTCCAGAATGCTCTCTTCACCTACTGTAATTTCAGTGCGACGCTCATCTGCAAAACGTTCTTTAAGCTCATTCAGCTCTTTACTAATGATGTTGAGCACCAAATGCTCGTTGGCCAAAATTTCGCGGTATTCGGCAATCTTTTGCATCAGCTCATTATATTCGTTCTCAATCTTCTCACGTTCCAAACCGGTCAAGCGTTGCAGACGCATATCGAGAATCGCCTGAGCCTGCTCAGAGGTCAGAGAGAAGCGGTCAATCAAACCTTCACGAGCTACTTCTGCGGTCTGTGAAGAACGAATCAAAGCGATAACTTCGTCCAGGTGATCAAGGGCAATACGCAAACCTTCCAAAATGTGCGCTCTGGCTTCAGCCTTCTTCAGATCAAATTCTGTCCGGCGACGAATCACCTCAACCTGATGTTTCAGATAATGGTACAAGACATCCTTCAGGTTCAAAATCTTCGGCTCATTGTTCACAATCGCCAGCATATTGATACCAAAATTCGATTGCATAGCCGTGTGCTTGAACAAATTGTTCAACACAACGTTCGGGTTCACATCTCTGCGCAGCTCAATAACGATACGCATACCAATACGGTCCGATTCATCCCGAAGGTCTGTAATGCCTTCAATACGCTTGTCACGTACCAATTCAGCTATCTTCTCGACCAGACGAGCCTTATTCACCTGGTAAGGCAGCTCATGCACAATAATCCGTGCTTTATTGCCGATTTCCTCTATGGTGGTCTTCGCACGCATAGTCACAGATCCGCGGCCTGTTTGGTACGCCTGACGAATGCCAGAACGCCCTAGGATATAGCCGGCTGTCGGGAAATCCGGTCCATGAATATAATCCATGAGTTCCATCGGCGTAATGTCAGGGTTCTCGATCAGTGCTTGTACACCGTCGATAACCTCTCCCAAGTTATGCGGAGGAATATTGGTAGCCATTCCGACTGCAATCCCGCCGACACCGTTTACCAGCAAGTTAGGATAACGTGCAGGCAACACGGCAGGCTCACTCTCTTCACCATCGTAGTTCGGTATGAAATCGACAGTCTCTTTGTTCAAATCGCGCAACATTTCCATTGCAATCTTCGATAATCTAGCCTCGGTGTAACGCATCGCAGCCGCCATATCTCCATCAACGGAGCCAAAGTTGCCGTGTCCGTCCACCAGCATATAGCGCAAGGAAAAGTCCTGTGCCATTCGCACCATCGTTTCATACACAGCTGCATCACCATGAGGGTGATACTTACCGATAACTTCACCGACGATTCTTGCTGATTTCTTGTAAGGTTTGTCTGGTGACATCCCCAGTTCAGACATCGCATACAAAATACGACGGTGTACCGGCTTCAGTCCGTCCCGCACATCTGGCAAGGCACGGCTAACAATAATACTCATGGCATAATCCATAAAGGATTCGCGCATTTCCACTCCGATATCCCTGTTGATGATTTGCGGGTTATTTTGATCGGCCATGCTGGTCCTCCTTTTCATCCTTCAATACGCTGCTCTCTATGTGAAAAGCCTAACAAGACACTGCCTATATACTCCGCTTTCTGTGCAGGCTTTTGGCTAAACCCTCATCTGTATAATTATATTACTTTCACAAAAAGAGCACAATTAAACGCCTCTGTCCCCTTTACAGCATAAACGTTCGTCCTTCCCTCTCTACCAGAAGCAGATAGCTATTCCTATACACCATAAAAGAGCCCTGATCATAACAAATTCCTCTAAGATGGGGATTAGCCCCCACCCAACAGGTCTTTTTCACATACAATACATATACGGTCACGGCTAACATAGCAAGATTCCGAAAAACGCCGTATTTCTCTATTATATCATTGTTTCACGCACTTGTCCTTTAGTTACCAACGTTTTGTTGAAGTGTTGTGACTTCCATGTACATGACTCCTAATTCGAAAAGAAAGGGATGAGAATACTTGTCTATTCAGCGAGTAGCCAGTAAGTGGACCAAAACAAATGCCATTCTCCCCAATCCGGCATTGGCCGCTTATATACCTGAGACACGCTTGTACACTTTCGAGCATTTGAACGAAATGTTGGCGGTATACGGAACTGTCTACATTAAGCCGGATAACGGCACTTATGGGAAGGGGGTTATGCGGGCAGAAAAGCTCACAGAGCCGCTTCCCCCGACAGAAGAAGGAATCATTGGAGAAAAAACCTGGTATGTTCTTCGTTATGATGTTGATACCCTCATTTTTGAAAGTATGGAAGAAATGTATAAGGAGATTTCTGCACGCATACGAAAGCGTCCATACCTGATCCAGCGCGGGATTCCTCTGCTTCAGAATGAAGAGCGTCCCTTTGATCTGCGCGTATTAACCCAGATGAATTTGAGAAACCAATGGGAAACGACGCTTATTATAGGACGCATTGCCGCTCCTGACAAAGTCATCACCAATCACCACAGCGGTGGTAAAGTACGCTTTTTCAATGAATTGATGGCTCCGTATCTGGATGTAAAAGAAACCGCGCGGCTGGAACAAAAATTGTCAAAATTGGGCGAGCGAGTAGCCTGGCAACTGCAAAAAAAATTCCCACGTCTAAAGGAGATTGGATTAGATGTGGGGCTGGATCAGCAAATCTATCCATGGATTTTGGAGGTTAATACGAGACCGGCAATTAAAGTCTTCACTTTCCTTCCCAACAAAAGCCTTTATCATAAAATGTTCAGATATGCCGTAGGCTACGGGCGTTATTCAGCCTCCACAGGTAAATCCGTGCGCTCTAAGAGAAAGGCATAAAATATTGACGTTTCAATGCTTTGAATCCACTCAGACGGGTAAAAGGATAAGAAAAGGGACGCCGATTGGGCGTCCCTTGGTGGAATTTTGGAATTTAAATCATCAGCGAACAGATCATTATTTCGCCATGATGGAATATCACACATTAAAAATCGAGATTTTTCACATACTTAGCATGTTCCTGGATAAAGTCGCGGCGAGGCTCAACATCGTCTCCCATTAAGGTGTTGAACAAATTATCTGCCAGCATCGCGTCATTAACGGTTACCTGCAGCATGGTGCGGCTCTCTGGGTCCATTGTCGTCTCCCACAGCTGTGTCGCATCCATTTCGCCCAAACCTTTATAGCGCTGTATGTTGTACTTTGCGTTTTCTCCAAACTCTCGAATGATTGCATCCCGTTCAGCCTCTGAGTTCGCATAGCGTACGACCTTGTTGCGCTCTACCTTGAATAGCGGCGGCTGAGCAATATAAACATAGCCTGCATCTATAATTTTACGCATGTACCGGTAGAAGAACGTCAGCAGCAGCGTGCGAATATGAGCGCCGTCGACATCGGCATCCGTCATAATAATGACCTTGTGATAACGCGCTTTGGAGATGTCAAAATCGTCTCCGATCCCTGTACCCATTGCTGTTACCATCGACCTGATTTCATCACTGGACAAAATACGGTCAAGACGTGCCTTCTCAACGTTCAGGATTTTACCGCGAATTGGCAAAATAGCCTGAAAGTGGCGATCACGGCCCTGCTTAGCCGAACCGCCCGCTGAATCACCTTCAACGATGTACAGCTCACTGATCGAAGCATCCTTAGAGGAGCAGTCAGCCAGCTTGCCAGGAAGAGAGCTGATTTCCAGCGCACTTTTACGACGAGTCAGTTCACGTGCTTTACGGGCAGCTTCACGGGCACGCGCTGCTTGTAAGGATTTATCAACGACGCGGCGAGAAACAGCTGGATTTTCCTCCAGAAACTCCTGCAGCTTCTCTGCGAACAGAGATTCGACAATTCCTCGAACCTCACTGTTGCCCAGCTTGGTTTTCGTTTGACCTTCAAATTGCGGTTCCGGGATTTTGACAGAGATGATCGCTGTCAGCCCTTCACGCACATCATCACCGGTCAAGTTGGCGTTGTTATCCTTAATCATGCCATTTTTGCGTGCATAATCGTTAATAATCCGGGTTAATGCGCTCTTGAAGCCGGATTCGTGTGTTCCGCCTTCATGTGTGTTGATATTGTTGGCGAAAGAATAAATATTTTCCGTGTAGCTGTCGTTATATTGCAGCGCAACTTCGACTTGAATCATATCGCGGGAGCCTTCGACATAAATCGGCTGCTCATGAAGCACTTCTCTTTGTTGATTCAAAAACTGCACGTATTCACTGATTCCGCCCTCGTAGTGAAAAGTATCGCTGGCACCTGTCCGCTCATCGCTCAAGCTGATCGCAATCCCTTTGTTCAGAAAAGCCAGCTCACGAATCCGCGTTTGAAGCGTATTATAGTCATATATGGTTGTTTCAGTGAAAATCTGCTCATCCGGATAAAATGTCGTCTGGGTCCCCGTCTCGTCTGTCTCACCGATGATTCTGACATCATACTGCGGTACACCACGATGATATTCCTGTTCGTACACATGTCCGTCCCGTTTGACACGAACGATCACTTTGCTGGATAGAGCATTTACTACGGATACACCAACCCCGTGCAGACCGCCGGATACCTTGTATCCTCCACCTCCGAATTTACCGCCTGCATGAAGTACCGTCATAACGACTTCCAATGCTGATTTTTTCATTTTGGCGTGTTCACTTACCGGAATACCACGGCCATTATCTGTAACGGTAATACTGTTATCCTCGTGAACGATAACCTGAATGCTGTTACAATAACCCGCCAGCGCTTCGTCAATACTGTTGTCCACTACTTCCCAGACCAAATGATGGAGACCTTTGACACTTGTAGAGCCAATATACATCCCGGGACGCTTCCGAACCGCTTCCAGGCCCTCCAGGACCTGAATCTCGCCCGCATCATAAGACGGTTGATTCATAGACATGCCTTTCACCTACTTCTATAGATTTCTATAATTAAGCATTGGCAACAAATTGGTTTGCCCGCTTTTTGAGTGTTGTTGAGGAGATCGGGGAATAATACACCGTATTCTGAGTCACTACGATGGACTTGGCCTCCTCTTCACCAATCATCTCGACATGCTTTTGCTGTTGGGCATGGTTCACATATTGTTTGGAGATTTTGGAAGATTTTTCAATCGAGATATCGAAAATAGCCACAAGCTCAGACGAGCGGATGATCTTTTCCCCACCCAGATGAATATACATACCGTTTACTCACTCCTTAGCGTTCCACATGCCCGTCGTGGACGTGAAAAATATTCGCATCCTTTAGTCGCTTTGCATTCAACGTTTCGATCCCGGTTGCCGTGATAAAGGTTTGCACCTTGCTTTGAAAAGTCTCGATCAGCTGGGTTTGCCGATAAGGATCCAGCTCCGACAAAACATCATCCAGCAACAAAACGGGGTATTCACCAATTTCCTCATGAATTAACTCAATTTCAGCCAGCTTCAAGGACAGGGCCGTCGTCCGCTGCTGCCCCTGAGAGCCATACGTATGCACTTCTCTGCCATTAATGGCAAAGGCCAAATCATCACGATGGGGTCCCGCCAAAGTCATGCCACGGCGGATTTCCTGTTCCCTCATTTGGGATAACTTTATCATAAATCGCTCCAATAAGACAGCTTCATCTTCTTCCTCCGGCTCACTGAAGGAGGGAACATAGGTTAATTTTAGCTCTTCTGTCCCGCCTGCGATCCCTTCATGAATGGCCTGAGCCCACTTTTGCAGCTTTGTTATAAATTGTTTCCGCTTTTTAACAATTTTAACACCGTGCTCAACAAGCTGCTCATTCCATACCTCCAGCATTAACTGCACCGAGGCCATATCTTGCCCCCAGGCTTGCTTGAGCAGGTTGTTCCGCTGAACGAGCACTTTTTGATATTGCTGCAAATGATACAGGTAGCCCGGAGCTACCTGTCCGATTTCCATGTCAAGAAACCGGCGGCGAACCCCCGGTGTTCCTTTGACGATTTCCAAATCTTCGGGCGCAAACATGACGACGTTTAACGAACCGATAAAATCACTCAGCTTTCGCTGCTCCAGTCCGTTAATCTTCGCTTTTTTGCCTTGTGTGGATAACGATAGATCGAGCCTGACCTTCCCGTATTTTTTATCCACATCCGCAGCCAGATGCGTGGAAGCAGCTCCAAAGGAGATCAATTCCTTGTCGCGGGATGTTCGGTGACTTTTGGTCAAAGCCAGCACAAAAATCGCCTCTACCAGGTTCGTTTTGCCCTGCGCATTTTGTCCAATCAATAAATTAACGGGCCCAAATTCATTCAACTCCAGCTGCTCATAGTTCCGGTACTGCTGCAAAGCAATGTTGTTCACAAACACATAGGGTCCCCCTTGTTACTCCGCACCTAAAAGGAGTCCTTGCCGACTAGGATGGTCATGCTCCTGTCGTAACCTCGAAACTTCCGTTGTCCTCTACTTCTACAATATCACCAGGGTACAGCTTTCTCCCCCGTCGTTCTTCCGGTTCACCATTGACCCGGACTTGTCCCTCCTGTAAGAGGGCTTTGGCCATTCCGCCTGTAGATACACAATCGGCTAGTTTTAAAAATTGATCGAGCTTGATGTACTCGGTCTGTATGGATATCCGTTTCAAAGGTTGCTCATCCTTTCGCTTGCTCTTCAATGGGTAACGCTAAATGTTAGTTGGTTGTACGATACGGCAGGATAATATACAGCGCATTGCTGGAATCTGTCGGTTTGAGAATAATCGGGCTCATAATGCCTGTAAAAGCAATCGTTAGCTGTTCACTGTCAATCACCTTCAGCACATCGAGCATATATTTGGAGTTGAATGAGATTTTGAGCGGCTCTCCTTCAAATTTGGATACCTTCACTTCCTCACGAACTTTACCAAGCTCAGAAGAACTGGAGGAAATCTCCAGATCACCATTTTCCAAGGACTGCATTTTTACAATATTTGTTTTTTCCTCACGGGACAGCAAATACGCACGGTCAATCGACTCGCTCAAACTTTTTGTATCCACAATCAGTTCTGTTTTGTAGGAGGTTGGAATAATCCTAGAAGTATCAGGATACGTTCCATCCAGGATGCGGGAATAAAAGAGTACCCGGTCCACTTTGAAAAGTACCTGATTATCGGCTACGACGATATCCACAAGCATATTTTGATCCGGAATGATTCTGCTCAGCTCATTCAGCGTTTTGCCTGCAATAACAACATTGCTGAAACGCAGGCCTTCAGCCGCTTCCAAATGAGCGCCGCGGGTGGCCAGGCGGTGGCGGTCCGTTGCTACAAACTTCAGCTCTCCTTCAGCCAAGTTCCATAATACTCCTGTCAGAATCGGCGTTGTTTCATGGGTGGAAATGGAGAAGACCGTTTGTTTGATCATGTTTTTGAGTAAATCACCAGGCACAGAAATAACCTGATTTTCTTCAATGTTGGGAAGGACGGGGAACTCCTCAGGATCCAAACCGACGATCTGAATTTCAGTTGCACCGGACGAGATAAAGGTTTGGAATTGATCTCTTACCTCCATATGGATCTCCTGCGAAGGCAGCTTTTTGATAATTTCGACAAAGAACTTGGCAGGCAAAACCACACTGCCGGGTTGTTCAACCTGAACGATTGTTTGGTCTCCATCCTCCGTTGGAATAAAGGATTGAATAGAGATGTCTGTATCGCTGGCAGTCAGCGTTACTCCCTGATGATTTACGTCTAGCTTGATACCGCCCAGAATCGGGATCGTGGTCCGACTTGATATGGCTTTGGACACATGCTGTATAGCCTCGTTTAAAACGTTTTTCAGTATGCTGAGCTTCATAAATTCCTCCTACGGGTTTTAGTCCTTCGGCACGCGTTGACGCGGGCTTTATTTGGTGATGTATTTATTAAAAAAATAGTAGTAATAGTAATAGGTGCACTGAATATGTGGATAAGTAGGCGCAAACCTAATAAAATCAAGCCTATCCACATGTGTATAAATTGTGTATAGGCTCTGAACTTGTTCAGGTTGGGTTTTTGATTTTCTCTATTAGATTGTTGATAACTTTGAACAGCTCCTGATCCACTTGAATGGATTTGGAGATTTTTTCGTGTGCATGAATGACCGTTGTATGATCGCGTCCGCCGAAAGCTTCACCGATTTTAGGCAAAGAATAGTCGGTTAACTCACGGGAAAGATACATGGCAATCTGTCGTGGAAAGGCCACAGCCTTTGTCCGTTTGCGTGCTTTAAAATCCTCCAGGCGTAGGTTGTAAAATTCCCCAACTTGATGCTGTATATCCTGAATGGTGATCATTTTGGGCCGGCTGGACGGGATAATATCCTTTAACGCCTCGGCTGCAAGATGACTGGATACATCCTGATTCGTTAAGGAAGAATAAGCAACAACGCGAATCAACGCCCCCTCCAGCTCACGGATGTTGGTATCAATTTGATTGGCGATATACATCATGGCCTCGTTAGGGATATCCAGGTTTTCCGCTCTGGCTTTTTTCCGGAGAATAGCGATTCTGGTCTCCAGATCCGGCGGCTGAATGTCCGTAATGAGTCCCCATTCGAAGCGGGAGCGCAGCCGTTCCTCTAGCGTCGGAATTTCTTTGGGAGGCCGGTCGCTGGAGATGATGATCTGCTTGCGTTCCTCATGAAGCGCGTTAAACGTATGGAAAAATTCCTCTTGCGTCGATTCCTTGCCCGCTATGAATTGAATATCGTCGATGAGCAAAATATCAATGTTGCGGTATTTGTTCCGGAAGCTCTCCCCACGGTTGTCCCGGATGGCGTTAATGAATTCGTTCGTGAACTTCTCCGACGATAAATATACGACCTTGCTGGTCGGATTGTGCTCCAGAATGTAGTGCCCGATAGCATGCATCAAATGCGTTTTGCCCAGTCCTACACCGCCGTAAAGAAACAGCGGATTGTAAGCTTTGGCCGGCGCCTCGGCGACGGCCAGCGATGCTGCATGAGCAAAACGGTTCCCCGACCCGATGACGAATGTATCGAATGTATATTTGGGATTCAGCATATGGGACACGGCTTCTTCATGTACAACTGGCTGCTGCTGAGGCTGTTGTTGGAGGTCGATCTCTGGAGGTTTGTTTTCCTCAATGACGAACTTGACCTCCAGTTGCTTGCCCAAAATTTCATAAACCGTTGCTCCGACCAGCTTGGTATAGCGGCTTTCAAGCCATTCTACGGCAAACGTTGTCGGGGCAGAAATCACAATGGAGTGGTCGTTCAATTTCGCTGCCTTGGTAGCCTTAAACCAAGTGTCGTAACTCGGCTTACTCAGCTTGGTTTGTATAATGGATAGAATTTGCTGCCATAGTTCAGAGATATGGCTGTCCACAGACGTCACTCCTTTTAAATCCTGGCATTTTGCCGACGAACTGAGAGCTGCTCCCGGCGTCTCGGCAAAACGCCTAAAATCCCCGAAATATGATGGAAGGCCATAAAAAGACATACCGCCGCCTAAATCATGCGGCAGTGTAGTGAGAGAACGCAGCACAAAATTACCCTGAGAAATAACGGACGGAAATTCCGCTGCTGCTCGGCAGAAGAAAAGCGTATTTCTCAGGAAGGAATGTGCGGCACGATCCGTTCTTTTAATCCCGCAGGCCCAAACGAGACTGCACTATGTCGAAACCAAATGAAAAATGTAGAATATATCCCCAGAATCCCGAATCCGCACAAAAACAAAAAGATGGATAAATTGAACTTGTTCACAACTTTATCCACAGGGTGTTGATAATATGGAGGGTAAAACAACATATTCACATTCAAAAGTAATATCATCATAGCAAAAGAAGCCTTGTATTTCAATGACTCATGGTTATTTATCCACAAATTCAATCTGTTGTGTACAATTTTTATTCACAACACAAGATATTGTTTATAATTTGTTCAGTTTTCGACAATAACTCTTTTTCGCTTTAAAATGTTATGCACAGGTTATGGTCATTTAAATCATAATTCCGTTCTTTTTGTGAATCTGTGTATAATTGCTGTTGCCTTTTGGTTACAAGCGCTTATTTTTCTGTTGAAAATTTCCGATAACGTTTCCGACATTATTTTTGGATAAACCGGTAGTGGCAATTTAAACCCGAAACAGGTTGGAGAGTTACAGAAAAATAAAAAGTAGATACAAGATCGTTTCGTCAGGAAGAAAAAAAGGATGAACTGATCGGCGAGACGGAAGAAGCAAAAAGTCGCTAAAAAGAGCTGAAAGTATGAAGATGGCGAATCCATGACATAGAATAGAATTTCTGAACAGCAAAAAGAGGGAGAGGATTCACAATCATATTGACTTTGAGGGCTGTTTGTGGTTAGATGTATAAAGGTGTTTTTTGTGGAGATTGCTACGGTAGGTATATTCCATATAAAACGTATTCCTTGTAAGGAGGTGCAGCGCAATGAGACCGACTTTCAAACCGAATGTCAGCAAACGTAAAAAAGTCCACGGCTTCCGTAAAAGAATGAGCACAAAGAATGGCCGTAAAGTTTTGGCGGCTCGTCGCCAAAAAGGTAGAAAAGTATTGAGTGCGTAATGCGTGCATAAAGACCACTACGGTGGTCTTTTTTTCATAATGGAGGTTTTTCGTGGACTGGATCGCTCTCTCTAATTTTGTAGAAATGCAGCGAAAAAAGAGGGAGGAGTACGCCAGCCTGTCCTATATTAGATGAAGCTTTTGAAAAAGGATGTAAAATAAGCGAGATTACCATGACGGAATGTTGTCCATACTTCTTACTATATAAGAGGTAAGGTCAGCCTACCGAAGTGTGTAAAAGAGATGAGCAAGGAGAAGCGCCGTGCGAAAAAAATTGCGTCTTCGAAACCGGGCGGACTTTGGGCGCGTATACCGCCATGGCAAATCATTTGCCAACCATCAGTTTGTGGTGTACTGGTTCCGCCGTAGAGAGGTAGAGCAGTTCCGTGTCGGAATTTCGGCCAGCAAGAAGATCGGCAATGCAGTCGTCCGCAACCGGATGCGCAGAATCGTCAAGGAAATTGTGCGTCATCATGAGCATGAATTGGTGGGGCAGATTGATCTGGTATTTATCGTCCGCAAGGCGGCGGTTAAGATGTCGTATCAAGAGCTGGAGAAAAGTGTGCTGCACGTTCTTCGCAAAGCCTCGCTGCTCAAGTCTTCACGCCGATAATCAGTATCTTTGTCCTACAGGATATGATATGATTTACGTTGGAATGGATTGGTTAAGAAAGGGGTTATGAAGTGTCGCGTTTGAAGACTCAACGAGGGAAATGGTTCCTTCTAATCGCCGTATTGGCACTTGTTGCCGTGCTGTCCGGGTGTGCCCCGACGGCCCACAATGCTTACACAACGGCAGACTTGGCCAACAGTAGTTCTTTGTGGCAAAGATATGTCGTTTACTGGTTTTCGTATGCGCTGGATACATTTGCCAAGTGGTTCTCCGGAGAGTATGGTCTGGCCGTACTGGTTCTGGTTATTATCGTGCGCACCATTATTTTGCCGCTTACACTCAAACAAGTACGCAGTTCCAAAGCTATGCAGGCCATTCAGCCTCAATTAAAAGAAATTCAAGCCAAATACAAGGATACGCCTGAGAAAGTCCAGCAAGAGACTATGAGGCTATTCCAGGAAAACAAGGTCAACCCGATGGCGGGCTGTCTGCCCTTGCTCGTACAGATGCCGATTTTTATCGCGCTGTATAATGCCATTTACTATAATTCGGCATTGCGGGATCACGACTTTTTGTGGCTCCAGTTAGGTAAGCCGGATCACTTCTTTATCCTGCCGATTTTGGCAGCAATCACGACATTTGTCCAAACCTGGATGATGATGAAATTGAACCCGACACCGCAGCAGGGACCGATGCAATTTTTGTTGTACGTTTACCCGGTGTTGATCCTGTTTATGTCGTACAATTTCCCATCGGCTTTGCCGTTATACTGGTTCTACAGTAATATTTACACGATTATTCAAAACTACTTCCTTTATCGTAATAATGGTAAAGAAGCCGCGCTGGCGAATGTGAAAACAGCCAGTCAAACAGGTTCCTCCAATAGCAAGAAAAAAAGCAACAAAAATTCGAAGGGGGCTAAAAAGTCGAGATGACCAAAGTCGTGACAGGAAAAACCGTTGAAGATGCTGTAAAACAAGGACTCTCTCAACTGGGAGTAAGCCGTGAACGGGTAACCGTAAACGTGTTGGAACAGCCATCAAAAGGATTCCTGGGATGGCTCGGGGCCAAGAAGGCGAAGGTGGAGCTCACGCTGCTGTCTGATCCGACTCCCGAAACCATACACACGGCTGAACCTCATGTATCGGCTCACACGTCCACTACTGCGGGACAGGCTGTTGCGGAAGCTGAGCCTGCTGCACGAGAAGCAAATAGCAGCCCGAAAGCCTCTACGGAACAAGTTGATCCGTATGAAGAGGCGACGCGCTTTATCCGCGAAACAGCATCAGGAATGGGACTGGACGTTGACGTTTATGTCCATCACCGCAAGGATGAAAGTATTCTGGATATTTCCGGTCCATCGCTTGGCATGCTGATCGGCCGTCGAGGACAGACATTGGATGCACTGCAGTACCTGACGAATATTGTGGCCAACCGTCATTCTAACAAGTTCATCCGGATTGTGCTGGATGCCGAGCAATTTCGTGCACGTCGGCAAAAAACGCTGGAGGATTTGGCAGATCGTTTGGCCAACCAGGCTGTTCGTTATGGTAAGGAAGTCGTGTTGGAGCCAATGCCGTCACAGGAGCGAAAGCTGATTCATGCCAAGCTGCAACAGCATGCGCTGGTTAGAACATACAGCAAGGGGGACGAGCCCAATCGGCGCGTCGTCATTGCCAAAAAATAATCTGACGCAATGGCTCTCTGCATGGTGCAGGAGTCATTGCTTTTTTCTTATATTACTGGCTGAACGGATGCCGTCCTTGTACAAGGATGGTAAATCCGTTTTCGCTTGACAGGAGGTAGAAACGATATGCTGAGCGATACCATAGCTGCCATTGCAACGGCTGTCGGCGAGGGCGGTATTGCGGTCATACGGATCAGCGGCCCGGAAGCCGTCACGGAAGTAGAGGCTTTGTTTTGCAGCAAAACGCCTCTAAGCCAGGTCCCATCTCATACAGTACACTATGGACATATTATAGATCCTCACAACCGGGAAAAGGTAGAGGAAGTGTTGGTTACGGTGATGCGGGCGCCACGCTCTTTTACAACAGAAGACGTAGTAGAAATCAGCACTCATGGCGGGGTAGTAGCTGTTAAACGGGTGATGGACTTGCTGCTGCTGCAAAATATACGCTTGGCCGAGCCTGGTGAATTCACGAAGCGCGCATTCTTGAACGGTCGCATTGACCTGAGCCAGGCCGAGGGGGTCATTGACCTCATTCGCTCGAAGTCGGATAAAGCTTTTTCGGTAGCTTTAAAGCAGGTAGATGGGCAGCTGTCACAAAATATTCGCCGTCTGCGCAATGTTTTGGTCGAGACCCTCGCCCATATCGAAGTGAACATTGATTACCCCGAGCATGATGTCGAATCCTTTACGTCTGAGTTAATTAAGGATAAAAGCAGTCAGGTCATGGCGGAAATTGACCGGCTGCTGCATACGGCAGAGCAGGGGAAAATTCTGCGTGAGGGGTTGACCACGGCGATTGTCGGAAGACCGAATGTGGGTAAATCTTCACTAATGAATACACTGGCTCATGGCGAACGGGCGATTGTGACCGATATTCCGGGCACAACCCGTGATGTGATCGAGGAATATGTAACGATTAATAACATTCCGCTCAAGCTGCTGGACACGGCCGGCATTCGTGAAACGATGGATGTAGTGGAACGGATCGGAGTAGAGCGCTCAAAAACAGCGTTCAGCGAAGCCGATCTGCTGCTTGTTGTGATTAACGCCAACGAACCACTGCATGAGGATGAAATGGCATTACTGGAACAAATCCGCGGTAGACAAGCAATTGTCATTATGAATAAAATGGACTTACCGGCCCAGGTTGACCGGGATTTGCTGCTGCGCTATGTACCTGAGGAGCTTATCGTACCGATGTCTGTAAAGGAAAACGAGGGAGCAGACCGACTGGAGCAGGCGATATCGAATTTATTCTTCAGCGGTAAGCTGGAATCAGCTGATATGACATATGTCAGCAATGTACGTCATATTGCTTTGTTGAAGAAGGCCCGCCAATCGCTGGTAGATGCCTATGAAGCTGCCGATCAGTTTGTACCGATTGACATGATTCAGATTGATGTAAGGCTGGCATGGGAGCATCTGGGCGAGATTGTCGGCGATACGGCGCATGATGCGCTAATCGATCAGATATTTTCACAATTTTGTCTTGGCAAATAGGACATTCAGGCATGGCTGGTAAAAGCCCTGCTCGTTATAGATATAACAAGAGCATATTCGGCGTAAAGACCGGAGTGTATAAGGAGGTAAGAGAGGTATGGGATACCAAGGAGGCGACTATGACGTAATTGTCGTAGGCGCAGGCCATGCGGGTGTAGAATCCGCCTTGGCAGCAGCCCGGATGGGCTGTCGTACGTTGATGATTACGATTAATCTGGATATGATCGCGTTTATGCCCTGCAACCCATCGATTGGCGGTCCGGCCAAAGGCCATGTGGTGCGGGAAATTGACGCTCTGGGTGGCGAAATGGGTCGAAATATCGACAAGACATTTATCCAGATGCGCATGCTGAATACAGGCAAAGGACCAGCCGTTCACGCATTACGTGCACAGGCCGACAAGTTCTCTTATCAGCATACAATGAAGGAAACGATGGAGAAGGAACCCAATCTGACTCTACGCCAAGGTATGGTGGAGGAGCTGATTATAGAAGACGGTCATTGCGTAGGTGTGATTACGAAGACGGGCACAGCGTACCGAAGCAAAGCAGTTGTGCTGACTACAGGCACCTATTTGCGTGGAAAAATCATTATGGGTGAGCTGATGTATGAGAGTGGCCCCAACAATCAGCAGCCTTCGGTAAGATTGTCGGAACATTTGCGAGAGCTGGGCTTCGATCTCGTTCGATTCAAGACAGGCACGCCGCCACGAGTGCATAAGGATACGATTGATTTTAGTAAAACGGAAATTCAGCCGGGTGATGACAAACCCCAGTTTTTTTCCTATGAGACGAAGTCTTCGGATAATGAACAGCTTCCTTGCTGGCTGACGTATACTTCCGTGGAAACACATCAGATTATTAATGATAATTTGCATCGTGCGCCGATGTTCTCCGGTCTGATTGAAGGAACAGGGCCGCGTTATTGCCCATCTATTGAGGATAAAGTGGTGCGTTTCAGTGATAAGCCGAAGCACCAAATCTTTTTGGAGCCTGAGGGTAAAAATACATCTGAGTACTATGTACAGGGGTTGTCGACCAGCTTGCCAGAGGATGTGCAACTAGCAATGCTGCGTACCATTCCGGGCTTGGAAAAGGTAGAAATGATGCGTAACGGCTACGCTATTGAGTATGATGCGATGGTGCCTACGCAATTGTGGCCTACTTTGGAAACGAAAAAAATTCCTGGCTTGTTCACCGCAGGTCAGATTAACGGCACCTCAGGTTACGAGGAAGCTGCAGGCCAAGGCATTATGGCAGGAATCAATGCGGCCCGCAAGGTGCAGGGCATGGAGCCTGTTATACTCGATCGCTCCCAAGGTTATATCGGGGTTCTGATCGACGATCTGGTGACCAAGGGTACGAATGAGCCTTACCGTCTGTTGACGTCCCGTGCGGAATATCGCTTGTTGTTGCGCCATGATAATGCAGATCTGCGGCTGACGCCGATTGGACATGAGATTGGCTTGATAACGGATGAACGGTATGAGCGCTTTTTAGATAAAAAACAGAAGGTAGAGCAGGAGATTGAGCGTCTACGCTTGGCGAAGGTTCGTCCGGTTGATGTGAATGAAATGCTGGAGCAAAGCGGTTCCGCACCGGTACAAGATGGAACGACTTTGTTGACGGTGCTGCGTCGACCAGAAATCAGCTACGCACAGGTGGCACAAATCTCGCCTTCACCTGTAGCTCTGACTGAGGAAGAGCAGGAGCAGGTAGAAATCCAAATCAAGTATGCTGGCTACATTGAAAAGCAATTAATGCACGTAGAACGTCTGCAAAAGATGGAGAAAAAGAAGCTTCCAGAGGATATTACCTACAATGAGGTTCAAGGTCTGGCTATTGAAGCGAAGCAGAAGCTTGAAAAAATCCGTCCGATGTCGATTGGTCAGGCATCCCGTATATCCGGTGTGACCCCAGCGGATATTTCCATTTTGCTGGTGTATCTGGAGCATTATAACCGCGTAACGGCAGCAAGGGGGTCATAATGGACGCCATACAACAGCAATTTAAGCAGCGGCTGGCGGAGCATAGCATTGTGATTCAGGACAGCCAGTTAGAGCAGTTTGAAACGTATTACCGTCTGCTGGTAGAGTGGAATGAGAAAATGAATCTGACAGGCATTACAGAGCGTGATGCAGTGTATACGAAGCATTTTTACGATTCTCTTTCACTGGCCTTTTATGTACCGTTAAAGGATGTGGGAAGCTTGGCTGACATTGGATCAGGGGCAGGTTTCCCAGGCATTCCTTTAAAAATATGTTTTCCGCATATTCAATTAACCATTGTGGATTCGTTAAATAAACGAATACAGTTTTTGGCGCATGTGGTAGAGCAGTTAGGCTTGGAAAATGTGGAACTGATTCATAGCAGGGCTGAGGAATTAGGACGTAAAGCAGGATACCGTGATAACTATGATCTGGTTACAGCCAGAGCTGTTGCCCGTCTAGCGGTCCTGAATGAATTTTGTTTGCCTTTTGTCCGTGAAGGAGGCTATTTTGCCGCAATGAAGGGCAGTGATCCAACGGAGGAGATCAAGGAGGCTTCCTACAGCTTGAAGGAGTTAAAAGGGAGAATCAAACATGTTCAAGCCTTTCATCTACCTGTTGAAGATGCAGTTAGACATATGATTATTATTGAAAAAAGAGCAGCTACACCACGGAAATATCCGCGCAAGCCGGGTACTCCTTTGAAATCACCGTTGGTATAAAGGTTAAAAAAAGTGAGTGTTTCACGTGAAACATTCACTTTTTTTATGGATGAATACAATTTTTACATAGAAATTTTGTAGATACAGTAGCCAGTTTCTTGTAGTGAAAAGGAAAATGCGGATTAGCTAGCTGCTGACCGAGGGGACAATTTATTATCTGATCCTTCCGAAAAGCTGGTAGAGACGATAGGATTATGGCTGGAAAAGTGATAGAATAGAGATAATCGTTTGAATGTAAGTTGACTGCTTCCCGTACCCGATTATCCAGATATACATATAGGGAAGTGGGACAACAAGGTCAGAAGAATGGGTGGAGTGTATCCACTTGCGGCGTTGTCTCATATATAAAGAGTCCAAGATCCGCGTAAGGAACTGTTTTTCACGAAGCGCTGTTAGTGATGGTGCTATTATGAAATTAGGTGGTATTATACGGAATGAAAGAACAATTTTCCAAGCTATTTGGTTTGACGGAGCGATCCACTGGGGACGAATTAAAACAACTTCCTGTAGGGAACATTGTCAGCAGTCCTTATCAGCCCCGTACCATATTTGACGACGAGAAGATTGATGAGCTATGCCAGACCATTAAGACGCATGGTGTGATTCAGCCGATTGTCGTTCGTTCCCGTAATGGATATTATGAAATTATAGCAGGGGAACGCCGTTGGAGAGCTGTTACCAAGCTGGGGATGGACACGATTCCAGCCATTATTCGTGAATTTAATGATTCACAAGCTGCATCCATCGCGTTGATTGAGAACCTTCAGCGGGAAGGGCTGACTGCGATAGAAGAAGCAGTGGCTTACCAGAAGCTGATTGATCTGCATCAACTCACACAGGAGAGTCTTGCTCAGCGGCTAGGCAAAAGCCAATCCACCATTGCTAACAAGATACGACTGCTTCATTTGCCAGAGCGAGTGAAAGAGGCTCTAATGGAACGGAAGGTATCCGAACGCCATGCTCGTGCGTTATTGTCATTAGAGACCGAGGAGCTACAGATAAAGGTTCTAGATGAAGTCATTTCCAAGGAGCTCAATGTAAAGCAGACTGAGGCGAGAGTTGCTTTTTATAAACAAGTGTCAACGATTAAGAAATCCAAGCGGATTTCCTTTACCAAGGATGTCCGGCTTGCGCTGAATACGATTCGTCAATCCATTGATATGGTGTCTGGCTCAGGCCTGGATATCAAAACCAAGGAATCCGATCACGAGGATCACTATGAGATTGTCATCCAAATCCCCAAACGTAAGTAGGGAGATGCAGCGTATAGGCGGCAGCAATTGCCGCTTTTTCTGTCTAACGCCCAATACAACCGCAGCATTACTCGTATTCTATTGTATAAAATTGCCGTTATCCGTAAGTTAAGGATTAAGTAACGTCTCCGTAGAGCATTTTGCATCATGGAATGTAGCAGAACTCCGATTAAATTATGAGGTGAATGAAGTGTCAAAAATAATAGCCGTAGCCAATCAAAAGGGCGGAGTAGGTAAAACAACTACTTCCGTGAATTTGGGCGCCGGGCTTGCTTCCCTCGGCAAAAGGGTATTGCTCGTGGATATCGACCCGCAAGGCAATACAACCAGCGGTGTAGGTATCAATAAGGCGGATGTGGCAAATTGCGTTTATGATGTACTCATTAACGAGGTTGATCCTGGTGAGGTGATTGTTAGCACACAGATTGAGGGCCTGGATATTATTCCGGCAACGATTCAGCTGGCAGGTGCGGAGATCGAACTGGTGCCGACCATATCTCGAGAGCTAAGATTAAAAAGGTCACTTCAGCTCGTGAAGCATAATTACGATTATATATTAATTGATTGCCCTCCATCGTTGGGGATTTTGACGCTCAATTCGTTGACGGCTTCCGATTCGGTCATTATTCCGATTCAATGTGAATATTACGCATTAGAAGGATTAAGTCAGCTATTAAATACTGTACGATTAGTACAGAAGCACTTAAACACCTCATTACAAATTGAAGGTGTGTTGTTAACGATGTTTGATGCTCGCACGAATCTGGGGATTCAAGTAATTGAAGAAGTGAAGAAGTATTTTCAAAGCAAGGTGTATCAGACGATTATTCCACGCAATATAAGACTTAGCGAAGCCCCATCGCATGGCCAGTCCATTATTACGTATGATCCCCGCTCTCGTGGGGCAGAGGTATATATTGAGTTGGCAAAGGAAGTGGTATCTTATGAGTAAACGGTTGGGAAAAGGACTGGATGCACTCATTCCCTCCCTTACAGTCAATGAAGAGGATAAGGTTGTTGACGTTCCGCTTAGCCAGTTGCGTGCGAACCCGTACCAGCCTCGAAAGACATTTGATGATGAATCTATCAAAGAGTTAGCCGAATCCATTCGTCAGCACGGTGTGATCCAACCCATTATTGTACGCAGTGTATTGAGAGGATATGAGATTATAGCAGGGGAAAGGCGTTTTCGAGCGTCCCAGTTTTGCGGCAATCCAACGATACCTGTAGTTGTTCGCAATTTTACAGATCAGCAGGTAATGGAAATTGCCTTGATTGAAAACCTGCAACGTGAAAATTTAAATGCGATGGAAGTGGCAGTAGCTTATCAGGGGCTAATGGACCAGTTTTCCTTAACACAGGAAGAATTGTCCATGAAAGTGGGGAAATCACGCTCACATATTGCCAATTTTCTCCGCTTACTCGCTTTACCGGAGGAAGTTAAGGAGCATGTTTCACGTGGAACATTATCTATGGGACATGCCAGAGCCATTGTCGGACTCAAAGATCCAAGCATAGTGAAGCAGCTAGCACTGCAATGTATTGAGCAGCAGTGGAGTGTGCGCGAACTGGAGGAAGCCGTACAGCGATTGGACCACAGACCTGGGGATGCGAAGACCAAAACCAAGGTGCGAAAAAAGGACCCCTTTATTGATCACATGGAGGAGTTCCTGCGTGAGCGTTTTAAAACGACCGTGAAGATTAAGCACAATAAAGATAAAGGCAAAATCGAATTGAATTATTACAGCCAGCAGGATTTGGAAAGATTACTGGAGCTATTGCAGTAGTCTGTGACAATATGGACATGTCTCCTTGAGCAGAATAGAAAGTGAGATATGTCTTTGCTTTGTCTGGAGTTGTAGAAATCAGAATGCTATTGATGGATATACTAATAGCCTCCTGTTATTTGTTTCGCTGTTCTCAAACGTATAAAATATAAGATATGGCAGTAACATGATTTTTGAGGTAGAGGGGTAGAAACAAGCATATGGTTGAATTGAATGGACTAATTATGGAACAGCTTGCAGGAATCGTTGCAGGGATCATCATCATTTTGCTTTTCCTGTTGATTGTTATTATTGTGCAGGGTGCAAAGTTGAAGAAAATGCGGCGAAAGTATGAGACCATGATGGCAGGCAGCGGTGTTGAAAATTTGGAAACGCTGCTGATTGATTTGAAAGTACAGATGGATACGATTGAGGATGAGCAGGCAGCCCATCGTGCAAGCATGAAATCTCTACGCAGCAAATTGACTGGCCTAAAGGGACATGTAGGCATCAAGCGTTATAATGCTTTTGGCGAAAGGGGAAGCGATCTGAGCTTTTCTATGGCTATTGTAGATGACAATCAGGATGGCATCGTGTTAACCGGTATATACAACCGGGATGGTTCTTATGTGTATGCCAAGCCGCTGGAAGCGGCACAATCATCCTACTCCTTATCACCTGAAGAGAAAGAAGCTGTTACTCTTGCGCTGCAAGCAGGACGGAACGGTAATGCCACTCCTTAATCGCGGAGTATAAGCTGCTAGCAATGATATCTGATAATTTCATTACCAGATTTAGTCTTGTATTTTGCAACACGAAATATTCCATGAAGCCGCCGACGTTAACGATACCTGTCAAATGGATATCGCCGACCGGCGGTAATTCTTTATTTACGCCTGCTCCGGGCTTAAGGGGACCCTGCGCGACCTGGATGCACCCCACACTGGAGGTTTGTCCAAGACAAGCATCGATGCCGATCATGTAAGGCTGTTCATACCGGGCATATATGTCGTTGAGCGTCGTTTGCAGATTCATTGCGTGCACAGGCTCATCCAATGTTCCATAAAGGTTGAACAAGGGACTCTTATAACGTGATAAATTTGTACCCACAAGCGGTCCCAGGCAATCTCCAGTAGAACGGTCGGTGCCGATACAGATGATGACGATATTTTGCAAGCTCGGTGCCTGATGCAGATGGAACAGCAAACGATGGATGATGGCTGATTGGATCCCGGGATCGGTGTGTGATACTTTTAGGCTAAGGGGTTCTTGTCCTGGAATGAAGTCAGATGGATGAGTCATATTATCTTCCTTTCGCTCTGTAATGGAGTGTGTGGAGGTAGCTTTTATTCTTTAGATAGTAGTAGTAGCTAGTATATGGATAAGTTTGTGTTTTTATACTTGGGAAAGTAGATTATTCATAGTCGTATGAATAACAACAGCTGATGAGCTTATAGTAGGAAATAAATACGGGAAGCAGGAAGGGAAGTTTCCTGGTTGAAGGAGGAAACAGCATGACCTTTATGCAGTTGCTGGAGGGCGATGCAGGCACAGACGAGGTAGTAAAGGGTGCAATCCACATGAAGGATGTTGCATGGAAATTTATTGCAAACGGGGACATGTGGTCGACCTTTTTGTTTGTTATTTTGAAAATCGCTGTTATCTTCATCATTACACGTATCTTTATTCGGATTATTAATAAAATTATAGATAAGTCCATGCAGCAAAAGGGAGATAGCGGCAGGTTCCGATTAAATACAAGGCGATTAACGACTGTTGGGGAGCTTCTAAAGAATGTAACCAATATTGTTTTCAATTTCATTTTGATAATGCTGGTATTATCGCAAATGGGAATTAACCTCGGACCGCTGATTGCCGGAGCTGGAGTACTTGGCCTAGCTGTTGGTTTTGGGGCACAGAGCTTGGTCAAGGATGTAATTACCGGATTTTTCATTATTTTTGAAGATCAGTTTGCCGTAGGAGACGTCATTCAGACAGGAACCTTCAAAGGAACGGTAGAGATGATTGGGCTGCGTACAACCAGGCTGGTGAGTTGGAAAGGAGAGGTCTACATTTTGCCCAACGGCTCAATTACGACGGTTACGAACTTTTCCATGTCCAACGCATTGGCCGTTGTCGATGTACCGATGAAGGCGGAGCGCAGCCTGGAAGAAGCGGTTAGCCTGGTCAAACAAGCAATCCGGGGAATTGAGGAGTCTAATGCACAGGTGCTGAATATACCGGATGTACTGGGAGTTCAGTCCATGACAACATCGGAGTATATTGTTCGTGTTGTGGCGGAGTGTATGCCGAATACAGCGGCTGTAGTGGAACGTGATATTCAGAACAGTATCAAGAAGAGTTTGGAGGATGAGGAGCATCGTTCTCGTCAGGCTAAGTTAGAGACGGCAGTAACCTTTGAGAAAGAAGATAACCAGGAAGATAAAGGAGGAGAGAAGAGTGGAGCGTAAGTCGTTTGAACTGGGGGATATTGTGCAGATGAAAAAGCCGCATCCCTGCGGAACAAATGAAATGGAAATTATTCGTATGGGGATGGATATTCGAATCAAATGTGTCGGTTGTCAGCACAGTGTGCTGATTCCACGCGCCAAGTTCGAGAAGAATATGAAGAAGGTGCTGCGCTCAAAATCCAATGCTGACGATCAGAATTTGGAAACCATGTGAGTGGATACGGTGAATCATGATGGACAAGAATCAGCTTGCATTATGGTTGCAATGATGATATAATAATTATTGCTGCGGAAAGGTACCCAAGAGGTCCAAGGGGGCTGACTCGAAATCAGTTAGGCGTCGCGAGGCGTGCGTGGGTTCGAATCCCACTCTTTCCGCCACTAACTTCATTAGATAATTGAACTATCTCTTATGCTTGTGGGCATAAGAGATTTTTGTTTTTTTGGAATTGTATACACCAAAAAACTCCTGATAGCAGAAAAGATCAGTGCTGCCAGAAGTTTTTTTGATGGTTAAAGCTGGTTCGGAGGATAATGATAGCGTTTTGTTTTTTTCGAACCGGAGATCATTAGAAGGATCGCTGCAATTAAATGGAGAACCCAGCCGATGATGGGAATCCAGGCAAGCAATGAAGTGAGTATCCCCCATACAGAGCCATAGATCGCCTCCTGATTGCGTAAAGACAGGATGAGTGTCACTGCATGCAGGATTAACATGAAGCCCAGAGCTGAATAACCTGTCCCTATGACAATGGCCCCTCCCACAATCGGTACAGCAAACACCAATTCGAATATGCCTGATATCCATTTTAAAATTCGGGAATAACTCATTTTTAAACCTCCGTTATTGTAAGTCTCTGTACTTGGATATATTCTAGCAGAAGGAGCAGAATTAATATGAATTTTACCAGTATATGCAAAAAGTCTGATAATACAACAAAGGAGGACCTCAAAGGCCCTCCATCGTAGGCGGTACATTTTTAACAGGATACGATCTGTCCAATCACATCACGAAACTCGGTGTATTTACAAGCAATACCAGTGTTGAAAAGACAGTGTCCTTTTTACACAAACCTAACGCTTCTAATGCTTTGAATGGATCTCCTAACAGTTTGTCCGGCTACGTTGTCCAACGGAACCACACCTCTCTGTTGTACCGCCTAATCATAATATGGCCCAGATTCCGAAGAAATATACATTAATGAACGCGGGCTTTCGTTTTTTTCTTCCACTTGCGGTTATGGTTGGTGGTTTCCGGAAAAAAGTCGCCTCTTTCCAGCGTTACCTGCTGCGGGTTTTGAATTTCCGTATGAAAGCTTTTCTCGCCCACTTCCATATACACACCGTCGTTAGGTACTTTGTCGCCTGGCTCAAATTCGGTTTTTTCACCCATGAGAAATTCCCTCCTTATATATGTTGATCTGAATTGCAACCCTTAGTGTGCGCTGTTGCATGCAGAATCATGTGTCGTGTTTCTATCGGATGGTGGCGGTAAGGTGACAGCGGCTGCGCATCCCATTATGACAGTTATTATGCGCGAATGTGTGGCTCATTTCCTGCTCGGCTTGACCCACAAAGCCACGCCAAATAAGGAAACCTATTCAGATATAACAGTGTTTCCTAGGCGGACAAACGGTAATGGTGGTTTATCTCGAAAGGCAGATTGATACTGTAATATTGTTGTGAAAATAAAATTGCGGGTTGCATCCAGTCGCTCAATTTGGTAGACTTATTTAGTGCGAGTTTAGGCTCGTTCCTTGCTCTCAACTGGATTGAGGGCCTTATGTCCATAAGGAGGTGTAAAGAATGCGTAAATACGAAGTAATGTACATTATTCGTCCTGACATTGACCAGGAAGCTGTTCAAGCGACAGTCGAAAAATTCCAAGGTATCATCTCTAACGGCGGTGGCGAAATTACGAATCACGATGTTACTAAACGCCGTCTTGCGTATGAGATCAAGAAATTCCGTGATGGTTCTTTCGTTTTGGTAAACTTTACAGCAGAACCTGCTGTTGTTACTGAGCTTGAGCGTATCATGAAAATTTCTGACGAAGTAATTCGTTATCTCATTACGAACGACGTAGCTTAATTATTGTACGTGATTATGTAATGAACAACGCTCAAAGGAGGGGATTGGATTGTTGAACCGTGTCATTCTGATCGGTCGTTTGACCAAAGATCCGGAACTGCGTTATACACCGTCTGGTGTAGCGGTAACCCAGTTTACCCTGGCTGTAGACCGTCCGTTTACAAGTCAAGGCGGCGAACGGGAAGCGGATTTTTTACCGATCGTAACCTGGCGTCAGCTTGCTGAAACGTGCGCTAACTATCTTCGCAAAGGTCGTTTGACGGCTGTTGAAGGCCGTATCCAAGTACGCAACTATGAGAACAATGAAGGTAAACGTGTGTACGTAACTGAAATTGTGGCTGATAATGTTCGTTTCTTGGAATCTAGCCGCGATAGCGGCAATGGTGGCGGCAATAGCGGTGGAGGTATGCGTGAGGAGTCTCCTTTCGGAGGCGGTAGCAGCAATAATGGACGTGGGTCTAATAACTCGCGAAACAATCAGGATCCTTTTTCCGATGACGGAAAACCGATCGATATTTCAGATGATGATCTACCATTTTAATTAGGAAAGGACTGACAAAGAATGGGCTTCAGACAAAGAGAAGGCGGCGACGATAACAAAAGACCAGCTCGTCGTGGTGGTCGCAACAAACGTCGTAAAGTATGTTTCTTCACTGTGAACAAAATTACTCACATTGACTATAAAGATACTGATTTGCTTAAAAAATTCATCAGCGAGCGTGGAAAAATCCTTCCTCGTCGTGTAACTGGAACAAGCGCGAAATATCAACGTATGTTGACAATCGCGATTAAACGTTCCCGTCAAATCGCATTGCTTCCTTACACTACTGAATAGTAGCAGGAAGAGAAAGGACATTCCCGGAACCGGGAATGTCTTTTTTTGTGTCTTTTTATATTGACAACAAGTGCCATCTATTGTAACTTACTAATAATACAATCCATGTTTAACCATTAGTCATAATCATGATTGTATAATCAAATTCTTAATCATACGCTTCTTAACTCCCCAGAGTAAACATTCCTAGATTTTTCATGTTAAATTATATTACATATAATTTAAACTCACAGTCAATTTTTCATCATTATAATTTATGGAATTTGCAAAAATAGACGGTTTTCGTTTTTAGGTTACATAAAAAAGATATTGACGTGATGTTATTTTACACTTAAGATAAACCTTAATAAAAATGTAATGGTTATCAGTCCATAAAATTGACCAAAGGTCTAAAACTCGTATTTACTCTATTCATGGTAACAGTTAGAGGATGTGGACACTTCATTTTTAAGCCTTAGGCTTTAATAAATTACCGCGGGAATGGAGAAAAGATGTTAAATAAAGAAGCGACTAAGGGGGATTAACAGGATGGTAAAGACGAAGAAATGGGTTTCTTTGCTTATGGTGCTTACGATTGTTGGTGTTCTGTTTGCCGGATGCAGCGGAGGTGCTAATGAGGCACAGCAAGAGCCGGGTAGTGCGAAAAATAAAACAGAAGGTAATGAAGAGAAGGTACAAGTCACGGATGGTGTCATTAAAGCGCAAGATCTGTCGCAAAATCCATCAGGAGCAACCAATCGAAAAGATAATATTGTGGTAGGTATGACATCACCCAAAGGGGTATTTAATCCGCTTTTCTGGCAAACGACTTACGATCTGTATGTAGTCAGAACGGTATTTGATTCCTTTATACAGGTGAAAGCAGATGGTACATATGAAAATAGCCTGGCTGACAAAGTGGATGTATCGCCGGATGGACTAAAATATACGTTTCATTTGAAGCCAGGTGTGAAGTATAGCGACGGCACGCCGGTAACGGTGAAGGATTATGCCTTTGTTCTCAAGGTGCTGCATGATCCGAATTACGACGGTGAAACGGATGTTCTGTCTTTTAAGATTAAAGGTGGTAAGGAATATCACGATGGTAAAACAAATGATATCTCCGGTATCAAAGTCATTGATGATAACACGGTAGAAATAACAGTTACAGAAGCAACAGCCTATACTAAGGATTTTTTGGGTGAGTTATATTTCATGCCAGAGGCTTATTACGGAAAAGGCTACAGAAAGGGCAATCTGGACAGTATCAAGGCGCTTAATAACAAGCCAATCGGCTCCGGGCAATACGTGCTCAAGAGCTTTTCTCCGGGCCAGCAAGTGGTATTTGAAGCCAATCCGAACTACTTCAAGGGTGCACCGAAGGTGAAATCGGTTATTTTCAAAACAACCACGGAAGAGACTAACCTGTCCATGTTGCAAACGGGTGAAACCGATATGGACAACGTTACGGTTACTGAAGATAACGTAGAGGAATTGAAGGCTCTGGGCTTCCTGAATGTGCATATTATGCCGACGAACGGATATGGATATATCGCGTTTAACCACAAAGAAAAGAAATTTCAGGACCCTAAAGTACGTCAGGCTCTAACTATTGGCTTGAACCGCAAGGAGATCGTGCAGGGCGTATATGGCCCATATGCGAATGTGATTAACATTCCTCAGTCTACAGAATCCTGGTCTTACACGAATGAAGGCATCAATAAGTATGAATTTGATATGGGTAAAGCGAAGGCTTTACTGGATGAGGCAGGATGGAAGGCTGGCGCGGATGGGATTCGTGAGAAAGATGAAGAGAAGCTGACGATTAATTTCTCTGCGACCGCAGATAATCCCGTTGTAGAAGCATTGCTGCCGATTATGACGAACAACTACAAGGAGCTGGGCATTAAGCTGACATCTGAAACATTGGATTTTAACGCAATAATGGATAAAAAGGATACAGGCAAGTTCGATATGTTCTTTGCTGCTTGGGGCTTGACACCTGATCCGGATACAACGGTTTATATTACGAATGGTGCACAAAATGATATCGGCTACTCGAACAAAAAGGTCGACGAGTTGTCGTTTGCCGGCAAGCATGAATTGAACCAAGAGAAGCGCAAGGAGATCTACAAACAGCTTTATCAGGAAATGAACAAGGATTTGCCGGTTATCTTTATGTACCAACGCAGAGATATGTGGCCGATTAATGGACGTTTGACCGGCTTTGATATCTCGCCATACAAGGATTTTGAATTCACTTTGCATAACGCTCAGATCGCTCAATAAGGGTTGCCAATCATATGCTCAGCTCTCACGGGCTGGGCATGATCACTTTATTCGTTCTGGAGGAATGATTATGAAGCAGTACATTATTCGCCGACTGCTGCAGCTCATCCCCACACTTATTGGCATATCCATTATTGTATTTGCGATTTCAGCCATGGTGCCGGGTGATTATATTACAGCCAAGCAGAACCCGAATATGACCGCCGAAAAGGCGCAGCAGCTACGGCATATTTACGGGCTGGATAAGCCAGAGTACCAACGCTACTTTATATGGGCCGGCAATATGCTAAAAGGAAATATGGGAGATTCATTACAGCATAAGCAGCCCGTAACGAGGGTCATTGGCAATTATGTATGGAACTCATTTATCATTGCTTTTTTTAGTCTTATTTTTAGCTGGCTGATTGCTGTTTTTGCCGGGGTGTTTTCAGCCAAGTTTCAATATTCACTGTTCGATAAGTTTGTTACATTATTCATTTTCTTATGTATGTCGCTGCCTTCATTCTTTATAGGTCTTCTGGTTATCAAAATATTTGCACTCGAATGGGGGATTCTTCCGGTTGGAGGGATGACCACAGCAGGGATGGAGCCAGGCTCGTGGGCTTATGTAGTGGATATCCTCAAGCATATGTTTCTGCCGACACTCGTACTTACGATGTTAAGTACAGGCAGTCTAACACGGTATTTCCGTACAGGCATGCTGGAGGTTATCCGTCAGGACTACATTCGTACTGCACGTGCCAAAGGCTTGAAGGAACGGACGGTTATTTTCAAGCACGCTCTGCGCAACGCATTGATTCCGGCAATCACACTGCTTGGCTTCGAACTCCCGGCCTTGTTTGGAGGGGCGATGATTCTGGAGAAGGTATTCGTGTGGCCGGGTGTGGGGCAGGTTTATCTGGAGTCAATCAGCATGCGGGACTATCCGTTTATGTTGGGCTTCACTATTTTCCTGGCTGTTCTTACGCTCCTTGGAAATCTGCTTTCGGATGTCTTGTATGGCATGGCTGATCCAAGAATTCGCTTGAAATAGGAGGGATACTATTGTCCGCAAAAACAGTCATAATTGAAACGAAATCAAAGGCGGCGATCTGTCCTGAAGCGTCCCCATGGAGAATGGCCATTCACCGTTTTAACCGAAACCGTCTGGCCTTGGCCGGACTCGTTATATTAATTTTGATGGTGATTATCTGTGTATTAGGACCGATGATTTCACCTTATCATTTAGATGATTACAAGCTATCTGACAAAAATTTATCGCCTAATGCCCAGTATTGGCTCGGTACCGATAAGTTTGGCAGAGACATTTTACTACGGACGATGCTGGCTGGGCGTATTTCTTTGACGGTGGGACTGGTCGCTACGTTTATTTCGGTCGCCATCGGTGCGACGTTAGGGGCGCTGGCCGGGTTTTACCGTAAAAGCGTAGATACGATTATTATGCGGATTGCCGATATTTTTATGGCACTGCCTACACTGCCGCTGCTTATCATTTTAGGTGCGGTATTATCCGATTTGAAGGTTGATCCGTCGAACCGGATTTATTTCCTGATGCTCATTATTGGGGCTTTGAGCTGGACGAGCTTGTCCCGTCTGGTCAGAGGGCAAATTCTGTCACTGCGTGAACAGGAGTTCATGCAGGCAACAGAGGCGCTGGGCTTGAGAGATCGCAGCAAAATATTCCGTCATCTGCTTCCGAATACCATTCCTATCATTATTGTTACGGCTACGCTCGGGGTGGCTGGCTCCATTATTACTGAATCTGCGCTCAGTTATCTGGGAATTGGTGTGGTGCCGCCCACTCCTTCGTGGGGGAATATGATTTCGGCTGCGAATAATCTGATCGACTTCCGCAAACGGCCTTGGATATGGATTCCGCCGGGAATGTGTATTCTGATTACAGTTGTAGCCATTAACCTGATCGGTGACGGTTTGCGCGATGCACTGGACCCCAAAATGAAGAAGTAGGAGACGAACGTTTATGGAAAATGCTTTGATCGAATTTCGCAACCTGAAGACCCACTTTCATACCTCTAACGGAACTGTCAAAGCGGTCAATGACGTCAGCTTTAAAATTCGTGAGGGTGAAACGCTCTGTGTGGTAGGGGAATCGGGCTGCGGTAAAAGCGTAACAGCGATGACCATGATGCGGCTGATTGATTCTCCTCACACCTCTGACGGTGAAATCTGGTTTGAGGGCAAAAATCTCTTGACGCTGGGTAAAGGTCAAATGCAACGAATTCGCGGCAATGACATTTCGATTATTTTTCAGGAGCCGATGTCTTCTTTGAATCCGGTGCTTACGATTGGAGAACAGATTACGGAACCGCTGCTGATGCATACATTAATGAGTAAAAAGGAAGCACGTGCGCGAGCCATTGAACTGATTAGTTTGGTAGGCATTTCGCGGCCGGAGGAAATATTTCATTCCTATCCCCATGAGATGAGTGGCGGTATGCGCCAGCGGATCATGATTGCCATCGCCTTAAGCTGTAATCCGAAGCTGCTGATTGCGGATGAGCCGACAACGGCACTGGATGTTACGATCCAGGCGCAAATTCTGGAATTGATGCGGGATTTGAAGGATAAGCTTAAAACCTCCATTATGCTTATCACACATGATTTGGGTGTTGTGGCAGAGATGGCGGATTATGTAGTAATTATGTACGCAGGCAACGTTATTGAAGAGGCTCCTGTCATTGAGCTGTTCAAAAATCCGCAGCATCCGTATACCCAAGGACTTTTAAAAGCCAAGCCTGTCATTAATCAGAAAATGGAGCGGCTGTATTCCATCCCGGGCCAGGTTCCCAACCCCATTGAGCTTGGGGAAAATTGTCATTTTCATGACCGATGTGCGCATTGTATGCAAATTTGCAAGGATCAGGCTCCTCCCTTTAACGAAAAGGAGAATGGTCATAAGGTTGCCTGCTGGCTATATGAGAAAGAAGGGGGGCAACGGATATGAGCGAGCCTTTAATGCAGGTGGAAGGGCTGAAAAAGTATTTTCCGATCACAGGCGGAGTTTTTCAGCGTACGGTCGGACATGTAAAGGCGGTCGACGATGTATCATTTGATATTTATAAGGGTGAGTCCTTCGGGCTGGTTGGGGAATCGGGCTGTGGGAAAAGTACGATTGGGCGGACGATTCTCAGACTGATGGATAAGACGGATGGCTCGGTGCGCTACAGAGGAGAGGACCTGTACGCGTTAAGCAAAGAGCAAATCCGGGCACTTCGTCCAAAGCTGCAAATCGTGTTTCAGGACCCTTTTAGCTCCTTGAACCCGAGAATTAAGGTCGGCGAAGCTATCGGGGAGGCGCTGCTGGATCACGGGCTGATTGATCGCGCCGAATTGCGTAAGAAGGTTAACGAAACGCTGACCATTTGCGGCCTGTCCTCGTATCACTATGATCGGTATCCGCATGAGTTCTCTGGCGGTCAGCGTCAGCGGATCGGGATTGCCCGGGCCTTGATCTTAAATCCTGATTTTATCGTAGCGGACGAACCTGTATCTGCGCTGGATGTGTCGATTCAGGCCCAGATCATTAACTTGTTAAGTGATTTGCAGCAGGAACGTCAGTTAACGTATCTGTTCATCTCGCATGATCTGAGTGTGGTTGAGCATCTGTGCAGCCGCATTGGTGTGATGTATTTGGGCTCGATGGTAGAACTGACTTCCAAGGAAGAGCTGTTCCGCAATCCACTTCATCCGTACACGAAGGCGCTGCTATCGGCGGTCCCGATTCCCGATCCGACGGTCAAGAGACAGCGGATTGTGCTCAAAGGGGACATTCCTTCTCCGGCCAATCCGCCGTCCGGCTGCAAGTTCCATACACGCTGCCCTATGGCGGAAGCGCGCTGTAAAACAGAGGCACCGATATATCGGGATGCGGGTGACCAGCATTTTGTAGCCTGCCATTTTGTATAATGCAACAATAAAATAGGATATAAAGCAAAATATCCGCTATCCTGAAAGCAGATGAGGCGGATATTTTGCTGTGAATAAAAAAAGGTGAAAAAATTGTATCTTTTTTTCGAAAAATTGCAGACAAAATAGATTTTTCATCGTCTAATAAGTATGGGGGTTATGACGATGATGAAAAAAAACTGGTTACGCTGGGCTATAGTTATCCCGGTACTTATCATAATAATTTTTATTACACTTGGACCTCGCCTGTTGGTTGGGAAGCCGGAGGTGGATGCAGAGGCCGCTGTCCTGATGGACATGCATACTGGTGAATTGCTGATGGATGTAAATGGCGACACGCCCATGCCTTCCGCAAATATGTCTAAGCTCATGACCGAGCTGTTGGTGCTGGAAGATATCCGGACTGGAAAGCTGGGCTGGAATGATGAGGTGCGAATTAGCCGTTACGCGAGTACGGTAGGGGGTATAAATCTGTCCCTGCGGTATGGCGAAAGGATGACGGTATCCGAGCTGTTCCAAAGTATGGTTGTATATTCAGCGAATGACGCCGCGGTGGCACTGGCAGAGCGTTCAGCAGGCAGTGAGGCGACTTTTGTGAAGCGTATGAATGAGAAAGCTGCCCAAATTGGACTGTCTCCCGACAGCCGCTTCAGCAATGCATCAGGGGCAGGGCAGGATGAATTGGGACCAAATCATCCCGAGGATATTCGTGGAGAAACGAAAATGACCGCAAGTGATACGGCAAAGCTGGCTTCTTACCTGATTGCGTCACATCCGGAGATTTTAAAAACGTCCAGCCGTACGCAAATGGAGTTGAAGGATAAAGGGCTTTACATTAGTAATACGAACTGGATGCTGCCCTCCCTGGACGGACCCTACTCTTATGCGGGAACAGATGGCCTGAAAGCAGGCTATACAAGCGATGCCGGATATTGCTTCACGGGTACCGCTGAGCAGCATGGCAGACGGTTAATTGCTGTGGTCCTCGGTGCGGCCAGCAAGGAAGAGCGATTCAAGCAGACGCGGAAGTTGTTCGATTATGGTTTTTCGCTGTTTACATCTTTCCCGGTCCGGCTGCAAAATTTGGTGAAGCTGTCGCTGTATTAAACGAGGAGTGAAACTGAAAGCTACATAGGAACTGGATGGATATCAAATGAGGCTTTGCCCCTAAGGGCGAAGCCTTTTTTGGCATGAGTTTTGAGGGCGTCTGCGCGATGGCACTTTTGACAACAAGGCAGCAGACCTTTTATGCTTTGGGGGAGATGGTTTTCTCTTTATAAGGGATTCATTCGGTTTAAAGAAGAGATGCGATTTATGAAGGAAAGAAGGAAGGAACTTATTATGGAGAGAAGACATAGAAGGAGGGTTAGCGGGAAGTCTCTAAAGAAAAAACAGTTTACCGCCCTATATATTTCATGTATTGTCTTGTTGCTGATTGCTGCGGGAGGCTATCTGTTCCGCAAACCGTTGACGCTTGTGGCTTTTGACTTGTTTGTATCTCCGACGCTGGAAAAAAAAGCTGGAGAAGTCCTATCAGCCGCGCCAGTCTGGAAAGCAGGAACAGCAAGAAACGACGGTTAACCATAAGGAGCCGTTCTCGGTGCTGCTAGGGGATACAGGATGCCGTGAATGCAGTAGGTGGGGTTGCGCTTCCGATCGACAAGCCGATTGAGAATAAAAACCCGATGCATATTCAGTTTCGCATTGAGGCGGGCAAGCCGCTTTATAATGGTGAAGAAGCCATGTATTATGTTAGATATCGGGAAGATAGCGACTTTAATCGTACCAAGCGGCAGCAGATTTTTCTGAACGCTATGGCGGATAAGCTGTTGAATCTGGGCGGGATTTCCAAAATTCCGGAGTGTGTATTATGACCGTGCTGATGAACAGGAACTGGAATATGCCAGACTCATCATTGCGAATTGGCTGGATTCCCGTACAACCCCGCAGACGCTAAGACTTCCTGACAAGCAGGACATTCAGTAACTAATTCATGGATTTACATTTGAGTTTGAGGGAGGATTCGTTCTCATGAATATTGCTTTTTTCTTGCTTCCCAAACAAGAGGTCGCTTGTGTAACGGCGGATGCTACTTTACGGCAAACGTTGGAACGAATGGAATATCACCGATTTACGGCCGTTCCCATTTTAGATAAGGAAGGCAGATATATTGGTACGGTTACAGAAGGTGATCTGCTGTGGCATATGAAAGATTCCGAGGGGAAGATTACCTTTGAAAACGCTTCTAAGTTCATGCTCAAGGATGTTCCCCTGCGGGTTAAGATAAAGCCGGTGTCTATTGATGCGAATATGGAGGATTTAATTAATTTGGCTAAAATGCAGAACTTTGTGCCCGTTGTTGATGATATGGAACGCTTTATTGGTATCGTCCGCCGCAGCCAGATTATTGAGTATTGTGAAAAATTTGTGTCCAAAGAATCATTTAATACTTCATCTTAGAATTAGCGCATAGCTGCGCTGGCTCGCAGCGGCATACTTCGAATACAATGATCTGCAGGAGTAGAATTTGAAACAGCAGAACTGCTTTGAAAATAACGATTTGCCCTATGGGGTTATTTTCAAAATAGGATATGCTATAATGGAGAATAAAGCTTTTTCAGAGGGGTGTGACTCTTCATCATATGCCTAAAGATATGGACGTTGTGAAAAGGGCCAAAGTGATTGAATGGCTCAAAACAGAGGTTTTAGACCAAGTTTCCCGTCTGTTCAAAGCGATGTGGGAAGGCAGTACAGCCCGTATTGGTGATTGTCTGGCGAGCTTAATGATGAGCAGTTATATTTTAGGGAGACGTCTTGGTGTGTCTTACCGTGAATTGGATGATCTGCTCATCGACAAGCTAAGAAGACACAGAAAAGAAGGACACCAACTGGAGGATTGGTATCAGGATATTTCTGCACTGGAAGAACATATGCGTAAGAGGTGAAAATGTTGAAATTCCGCTTGGCAACTGTAGCATGGAGCGTAATATATTTGCTTCTGCTGCTGACTTTATTAACACCGCTGAAAATGATTACTGTATTTTTCCTGATTGTGCCTGGCGCTGTATTGTTTTCATCGCTGCATTTCAAAGGATTTCTGATACACGTCATACCGGTGCTGCTGATTATAGCGTTTTTGGATGTGTATTCGTTGCTCCTTGCGATTTACTTTCTGATCCCTTCCGTATTGATGGGATGGATATATAAAAAAGGAGGACCTGCTTTTCAGGCCTTAATGACCGGAATGGGCGTTATTCTAGCCGAGCTGCTGGTAGTACTGCTCGTCGCTACGTATTCATTTGGGTTCGATCTTTCGCAGTACCTTCGTGATCAGGCTGCAATGACAGCAAATATTGTACAGCAGATTTTTAGTGCCAATCCGATGTTCTCCGGTGCCCTTTGGACCGCAGAGGATACCCAGAAGCTTGGTACAATGCTTATTGGTAAGGTTCCATATGTGCTGATCGTAACCTCCTTCTTACTGGCAGTGCTTACACACGCATTGGTACGTCCGGCCTTAAGCAGCCTTGATATGCCGGTACACAAAATGAAGCCTGCCCGAGAGTGGAGGCTGCCGCGCGCGCTGATCTGGTATTATCTGCTGGCTATTGTGATTGAATGGATAGCAAATTCCTCCGATGGCAGCTGGATTCAAATGGTTTCCATCAGCATGCTGCCGCTGATTCATGCATGTTTTACCATTCAGACGATTGGTTTTGTTTACTTCTGGACGCATAGCCGTCAAATGAGTTCAGTGATTGCACTGCTGCTGTCGCTCGTCGTCCTGATTGTCCAACCGCTCTACATTATAGGTATTATTGATTTGGCCTTTCCGCTGCGTGAAGCTATTACAAGATCAAAGAAATAAGGTGAACAGTCATGCCTAAATTTCTACAAAAACGCTGGCACGGCTACCAGACGGTGTGGGCGTTTTTACTGCTGCTGGTGCTTGTCATATGTATTTCCATGTACAATTGGGAACTGGGTGTGATAGGGCTGCTGCTGTCATTCTTGCTTGGCGGGCTGATGCTGAAGACGGAACTGGAGTTTCGCCGGGAACTGAACCACTATATCAGCGGCCTTTCTTTTCGGATCAAGCGGGTAGAAGGGGAGGCCATCAGCACCCTGCCGTTCGGTATCATTTTATATAGTGAAAATCGAACGGTGGAATGGCACAATCGGTTTGCCGGAGAAATGTTCGAGGACCAGTCTCTGATAGGCGAGCCTCTGCAGGACCTGTTTCCTCAGCTGGCAGGAGCTTTAAGCGCCAAAAAGGAAACAAAAGAGCTGACTCGCGAGCTGAAGGTAGAGCTGCAGCATGACGAGCGCTACTATCAGTTTCTGATCGTGCTGGATGAGCGTCTGATATACCTGTATGAAGTAACGGAGCTGGCGGTGCTGCGCAAGCAGTATGAGAACGAGCGGCTGGCGCTCGGTATTGTCATGCTCGACAATATGGATGAAGCTGCTCAGGGCATGGATGACCAGCAGCGTACTGCGCTTATCGCGAAGGTGACGAGCGAGATCACCTCCTGGGCGAATCATTACAATCTTTATTTGCGCCGATTGTCATCCGAGCGCTATCTCATTATGCTGAATCATAAAGCGCTCCAGGAGCTGGAGCAAAGCCGATTCGTCATTCTGGATACGGTGCGGGAAATGACGGCGAATTTGAAAGTGCCCATGACATTGAGCATTGGCTTATCCTTCGGTGCAGAGAGCATTAAGGAACTGGGTGAGCTGGCCCAATCCAGTCTGGATATGGCGCTCGGGCGCGGGGGCGATCAGGCGGCCGTAAAGGCCGGACAGCGCCTGTCCTTTTACGGGGGCAAGTCCAATGCTGTCGAGAAGCGTACAAGGGTGCGGGCTCGAGTCATTGCCCACGCGCTGCGCGATCTGATTCAGGAGAGCGACCGCGTGCTGATCATGGGACACAAAATACCGGATATGGATGCATTGGGGGCGGCCATCGGCGTGTGGAAGGCTGCAGCGCTGTACAATGTAGAAGCGCATATCGTGCTGGATAGATCCAATCCGTCTATTGACCGGATGATGGAGCAGGTCCATAAGGACGAGAACCTGTCGCAGGCGCTGCTGACGCCGGAGCAGGCGCTCCAGATCATGACCGAGCACAGCCTGCTGGTCGTGGTGGATACGCACAAGGCATCGATGACGATTGAGCCGCGGCTTGTGCAGACGGCGAGCCGGGTGGTCGTTGTAGACCACCACCGTCGGGGCGAGGAGTTCATTAACGATGCGGTCCTGATCTATTTGGAGCCATATGCATCGTCCGCCTGTGAGCTGGTGACCGAGCTGCTGCAATATATCCATGAAAAGGTCCAGCTGACGCCGCTGGAGGCGACATCGCTGCTGGCCGGGATTACGGTGGATACCAAGCATTTTTCCCTGCATACAGGCTCACGGACGTTTGAGGCAGCCGGCTTTTTGCGGCGCAGCGGGGCAGATACAGTTCTTATCCAGCGCATGTTAAAAGAGGACCTGGATGAATATATTGCTAAGGCGGAAATTATCAAGCATGCTAAAATGATATACGGGCATATTGCGCTTGCGGTGACCGAGCCTGGACAGAAAATACCGCAGCTTCTGATTGCCCAAGTTGCAGATTCATTAATGAATATGACGGATGTACTGGCCTCCTTTGTGGTCAGTGAACGTCCTGACGGCCTGGTGGGGATCAGCGCCCGTTCACTCGGGCGCATGAATGTACAGGTCGTCATGGAACGGCTAGGCGGCGGCGGACATCTGACGAATGCGGCGGTCCAGCTGGATTGCTCGCTGGAGGAAGCGAGCCGCAGAGTGGTCGACGTACTGGCCGAAATTGATGGGGAAGAGGGGTTATTTGAATGAAAGTAATATTCATTAAAGATATGAAGGGCCAAGGCAAGAAAGGGCAAGTAAAAGAAGTATCGGACGGTTATGCAGCGAATTTCCTGCTGCCGCGTGGTATTGCACGTCCGGCCACAGAAGGAAATATGAAGACGCTGGAGAACCAAAACGCTGCTGAGGAAAAGCGCAAGCAAGAAGAGAAAAAAGAGGCCGAAGTACTTGGCAAAAAGCTGGAAGAGACAACGATTCAGCTCAAAGCGAAAGCTGGAGAAGGCGGAAGACTGTTCGGCGCGATTACTAGCAAGCAAATCGCAGAAGCTGTTGCCAAGACCGGAATCAAGCTGGATAAACGCAAAATCGAGCTGGAAGAACCGATTCGTACGCTCGGCGTGACGCAAATGATCGTTAAGCTTCATCCTGAGGTCAAAGCTACGCTGAAGGTACAGGTGACTGAAGAATAATTATGGGCGGCGAATTTTTTGATCGGATTCCTCCGCAAAATCTGGAGGCTGAACAGGCGGTTCTCGGGTCTATTTTGCTACAGTCCGAAGCACTGATTACCGCGATGGAGCGGGTGCAGACCGAGGATTTTTACGATAAGGCTCATCAGATGATTTACGAAGCGATGATTGAGCTGGGTGAATCCGGGCAGCCGATTGACTTGGTGACGCTGACCTCGAAAATTCAAGACAAGGGACAGTTGGAGGATATCGGCGGTGTCAGTTATCTGGCTAAGCTGGCTCACGGAGTGCCAACAGCGGCTAACGTGGATTACTATGCCCAGATTATTGAAGAAAAAGCGATGCTTCGCCGCTTGATTCGTACGGCTACGCAAATTGTAAGTGAAGGCTACAGCAACGGCGAGGATGTCGCTGGCATGCTGAGCGATGCCGAGCGCAAGATTATGGAAATATCCAACGGGCGCTCCGGCAGCGGCTTTATCGCTATTCGCGATGTCGTGATGGAAGTATTCGACCGCGTCGAAATGCTGCATCAGAACAGGGGGAATACGACCGGGATTCCATCCGGATTTGTGGACCTGGACAAGATGACAGCGGGTTTCCAGCGCAATGACTTGATCATTGTGGCGGCCCGTCCATCCGTAGGTAAAACGGCGTTCGCCCTGAATATTGCGCAGAACGTTGCTGTGCGGGCGAAAGAGACGGTAGCCATCTTTAGTCTGGAGATGTCGGCGGCTCAGCTTGTACAGCGTATGATCTGCGCCGAGGCCAATCTGGACGCGAACGTTATGCGGACGGGCGAGTTTAAAGGCGACGACGATTGGGCGAAGCTGACGATGGGGATTGCAGCCTTGTCAGAGGCGGAAATCTATATCGATGATACGCCCGGGGTCACGGTCGCCGATATCCGTGCCAAGTGCCGCCGCCTCAAGGCGGAAAAGGGACTGGGCATGATTGTAATCGACTACTTGCAGCTTATTCACGGCCGCGGTAAAGCAGGCGAGAACCGGCAGCAGGAGGTATCGGAGATTTCACGGACATTAAAGCAAATTGCCCGTGAGCTTGAGGTGCCTGTTATTGCCCTTTCCCAGCTGAGCCGGGGTGTGGAGCAGCGCCAGGACAAGCGGCCGATGATGAGTGACTTGCGGGAATCGGGTTCCATCGAGCAGGATGCTGATATCGTCGCGTTTCTGTATCGGGACGATTACTATAATCAGGAAACGGAAAAGAAAAATATTATTGAGATTATCATTGCCAAGCAACGTAACGGCCCGGTCGGCACGGTAGAGCTGGTGTTTCTCAAAAACTATAATAAATTCGCCAATTACGAGCGTGCCTATTCGGATGCGTTCGCTGGCTAACGTGTTCATATATTCGAAAAAGGCTCTTTCGGCGCGTGTCCCATCATGCCGAAGGAGTTTTTTTGGGTAGGTTGTTTACATTTTTTATATAAGGATTGAAACTCCCAATTACGAACAATACTATTTTTATGTGATATATTGTTCGTTTTTTATTTGACTTTGAAAAATGGTACTGGTACACTTATAGTGCTGCTTCAAGCGCAGTGTGGAGATCATTACGCCCGGGATTTTCCGAACTTAGGGAATTCTGCGCCGGACGTTTTTTCCTGCTGTCCGAGAACGCTCCATATCTGCCTGCTTCGATAACTGAAGTCAGGTATGCGTAGTGTGTCAGCTTAAAATCAGAGTGTCTGTGGGCACTTCACGGAGGAATGAAACATGTCAACTGTAGTCGTTGTGGGAACACAATGGGGAGACGAGGGCAAAGGTAAAATCACGGACTATTTGGCAGAAAGCGCTGAAGTGGTGGCCCGTTACCAAGGCGGAAACAATGCTGGTCATACGATTCTCATTGACGGTAAAAAGTATAAGCTGAGCCTGATTCCATCCGGCATTTTTTATGAAGATAAGAAGTGTGTTATTGGCAACGGCATGGTAGTGAATCCGGCCGCTCTTATTGAAGAAATTAATTATATTCATGATAATGGCTTTTCCACGAAAAATCTGGTCATCAGCGACCGTGCACATGTGATTATGCCTTACCATATGACGCTGGACGTGCTGGAAGAAGACCGCAAAGGTCCTAACAAAATCGGTACGACGCGTAAAGGAATTGGCCCTGCTTACATGGATAAAGCTGCACGCAGCGGTATCCGTATTGCGGATTTGATGGATGCGGAGGAATTCGAAACAAAGCTGCGCCATTTAACCAAGGAAAAAAATCAAGTAATCCAGCAGGTATACGGCGGCGAGCCGCTGGATGTAGAGGAAATATTGAAACAGTATCTGGAGTATGCTGAAGTGATTCGCCCATATGTAGTGGATACGTCGGTTGTATTGAATGATGCCATTGACGCTGACCGCAAAGTACTGTTTGAGGGCGCGCAAGGCGTGATGCTCGATATCGACCAAGGTACGTACCCGTTTGTTACGTCCTCCAACCCATCGGCTGGCGGCGTATGTATCGGCTCCGGTGTGGGCCCGTCCAAAATTAAACAAGTGATCGGTGTGGCTAAATCGTACACCACTCGTGTAGGGGACGGACCATTCCCGACTGAGCTGAACGATGAGATCGGTGATTTCATCCGTGAAACAGGCCATGAGTACGGCACAGTTACAGGCCGTCCTCGCCGTGTAGGCTGGTTTGACAGCGTTGTTGTGCGCCATGCTCGCCGTGTCAGCGGACTTACGGGTCTGTCGCTGAACTCGCTGGACGTATTGACCGGTCTGAAAACGGTCAAAATCTGCACAGGCTACAAATACCGCGGCGAAGTGATTACGCATTATCCGGCAAGCCTGAAAATGCTGGCAGAGTGCGAAGCGGTATACGAAGAAATGCCGGGCTGGAGCGAAGACATTACTGGCGTGAAGACACTGGAGGAACTGCCTGAGGCAACCCGTAATTATGTACAACGCGTATCCGAACTGACAGGCATCCCAATTGCCATCTTTTCTGTTGGCCGTAACCGCGACCAAACAAACCAGGTGCTTCCGATTTATTTGTAAGACAGAACGGATGGGGATTGGTTAAGGCGATTACCTCGTTCCATGTTTGTAATTGTTCATATATGTTTAAGGAGAGAAGGGCTATTAACCGCCCCTCTCTTTTTTTTGTGTGAGTGTTAAACCCGCTATTTCCCCCCAAGTGATGATTGCTTTTACCAATCCGATTTATATCGCTTGAATTCAGGTCATTATGATAGAAAGGCTGAGCTTTCCCAATCATTCCGGGTCTCGCGTACGACGCTGCGAGGGGCCATCCGCCAATTGGAATCGGAAGGAAAGCTGCTGGTGAAGCATGGGAGTCCGCACGTTTGCCACTTGTCCGCTTCCCAGCATTCCCAGCTCACTGGATCGCTTGTACAGCATCGGCGATATGATCCGTTCCGCAGGGCTGCGGGAAGACGAGCAACTCAAATCCATCCAGAGGGTTTCGGCGTGTCCGCTCCAGCAACCACAGGCTACCGTATTGCTGCTTAAGCAGCTTCATTACGATGAGCTGAATCGACAGGTGCTGTATTCACTGGATTATGTCCGCAATGACATTTTCCGTTTCTGGGTACGCCGTACCCGCTGATCCATTATTCGATCACATCTACTATTCAAGCGTGCTAGTTTTACATATTCCAAGGGTTAAAACTCGTCATATCTCGTCAATACTGATTGATATGCACTTCATGATGATGTACACATGGCAAGCTGCGTATGAAGGAGGTAACGGGATATGAGGCTGCTTGGATGGCTGCTCAAAAAAGGAATGACAGTGCTGCTGGTCAGCGCTCTAACGCTGGCTGTGACAGGTGTGGTTGTGAATGCCTATGTTCAAGCACTGCTGCGGCAATTTAATATTCAGCTCGATCATCAGCCGATATGGGGATTGGGCTGGCTGAACGGGAACACAGGCACAGGAAAAAGCGCGGATACAGGGAAAAACTTAAACACTGGTAAAAGCAAGGCCACAGGCGGAAGTTCAGAAAGTGTAACCCCGCCGGAGGACGCTCTGCCCGTCATGGGACAGGGATTGGACGAGGGGGGAGGCCGCACGGGAACCGCCACTCCTGAAACAGGTCAGTCGACCAGTATTGAAGGCCATGACTTGGTTGTTACGCCTGATCTTTTAAAGGAGAAGAAAAACAATTTGCCTGCGGCGCAGAAACAGGAGATTTTTACCATTCTGATGAACAAGCTGCCGCCGAAGGAAATGCAAAAAATATCAGCCGCCATGGAAGGCGGCCTGACCGAGCAGGAGCTTCAGGATATTCAGCAGGTGCTAGCAAAGTATTTGACCAAAGAGGAATATAATAAGCTGATGAATATGCTTAAATGAGGAATTTGCAAAATCCTGAAATAAAAATGATGATATAGGCAATGCTTATGCTCAACATAACACTAAGGAATCCGCGCCAGGCGCGGATTTTTTTTGCGTGACCGGAAGAAATTGGAGCGCAGTTGAATTCTTTGTAAAAGCTATGTTAAAGTAAACTGTGTTGCGAAAAGGTTAAAATTTTGAAACCTTTTACGCAACTACGTACTGACTTATAGCGACTAATTTCATAGATAGATTTGCAAAATGACTACTTTTATGGTGGAAAAGAACAATAACAGATGCATTTTATATAGAGAGAGGATATGCCGAAAAGGAGAGGAACATGGAGGTTTCTAAGGGAAAGCATTCATCAGATCACAGCAATGAGGTTTCGAGCGTTGAAAACAATGCTGCTGGCCAAGCAGGGAAAATGGCAACATGGTGGAACAGACGGAAAAAATGGTTGAGTTGGACGGCAGGCGGTGCAGTGATTGCAGGCAGTCTTATTTTTGCTGGCAATCAGTATGTTGGAGCTAACACGGTTCCTTATTATAAAGTGTATGTAAAAGGCGCCGAGGTGGGCAATATCTTGAATGAGCAGCAGCTACAGCAGCTGTATGCTACCAAGACCAAGCAGTACCGGGACAAGTATCCCGGCGTGGACATGGTGCTCAATACGAGCGCGGTAACGACAAGCATGGATAAGGCGTATAAAGCTGACATCGATAGTGCAACCACGCTGAAAAAGCTGGACGGCATGCTGACAGCATACGCCAAAGGGGTCGAAGTGAAGGTCAACGGACAGACCGTTGGCATTGTCAAGGATAAAGCGACGGCACAGGCAGCCTTGAAGCAAGTACAGAAGAAATATATACCTGCAGGTGAGAGCTCGGCTGCAGGGGTTAAGGGACTGGGTCGGAAGACATCAGTGGGCAGTAGCCATGCTGGTGCCAGCACCAAAACCCCTAAAGTATGGCTGGAGTCTGCCCGGGTCCGTGAGAAAATCTCGTATGAGCCTGTAAAGGCAGACCCGAACAAAGTGCTGACGGAGGCGGAAGTGGTTAAGGTACTGACCGAGGGACGCGAGGAGCCTGTAACCTACACGGTGCAGGAGGGTGATTCGTTATCATCCATTGCTACTAAATTCGATATGACTGCTTGGGAAATTAAGCAAAACAATCCCGGTGTGCGCGAGCTGTATCTACAAATTGGGGATGAGTTGAAGCTTACTGCACCAAAGGCTCCGGTCACGGTGCGAACGGTGGAGAAGGTCGTCGAGCAGATTGCTATTGAGCCTGAGGTGGAGATTCGCCAGAGCGATGAATTAAAGGCAGGGGTGACGAAAGTCGTTAGACCAGGACAAGCAGGTCTTAAAGAGATGGACTATCGTTTGACCAAGGAGAACGGTGAGGTTGTGCAAGAGGAATGGCTCGGTCAGAAAGTGCTGCAATCGTCTGTTACCGAGGTCGTTCTGAGAGGCACGAAGGTCATGGGAGAAGGCTCGGGCCAATTTGCTTGGCCGACTGCGGGTGCAGTCATGACGAGCAGCTTCGGAGGACGCTGGGGACGTATGCATGAAGGTGTTGATCTGGTCGGCAATCATACGATTCGGGCCTCGGATGATGGTGTAGTCACATTTGCAGGCCAACAGAGTGGATACGGTAATGTCATTATCATTGACCATCGCAACGGCTACCAAACCGTATACGGGCATTTGAGCAGCATTGGTGTTCATGTAGGACAGGTCGTTCAACAGGGTGAAGCGATTGGCATCATGGGAAGCACCGGACGTTCAACAGGCACACATGTTCACTTTGAGATTCGCAAAAATAATACCGCACAAAATCCAATGACGTATTTAAGATAGGTTTATCGTTTATATCAAGATGTACATGAGTCATGAGCATCAAGAGGAAAGACCATGTTTTTCTGCATGCTGAACAGCAGGTGCAGGCATGGTTTTTTTTGCATAAAGAAAAGGGTCTGAAGAAGTAATGGAATGGCGTGCGGGTATGATAGAATAGAATCAGCATTTGATGGACACTGACAAACGAAAGTTCGATATTATAGAGATGATGATCCGTGAGAAGAGGTGAACGCTGTATGCAGGGAACGATTCTGGTCGTGGACGATGAACAGCCGATCGCTGATATTTTGAAGTTTAATTTGGAAAAAGAGGGCTATCATGTCATTTGCGCGTTCGATGGAATCAGCGCGGTGGATATTGCGGTGAAACAGCAGCCTGACCTGATTTTGCTGGACTTGATGCTGCCGGGCATGGATGGTATGGACGTATGTCGCGAGGTGCGCGGGCATCAGCTCCAGACACCGATTATCATGCTGACGGCCAAGGATGGCGAAATTGATAAGGTGCTGGGGCTGGAACTGGGTGCGGATGATTATGTGACAAAGCCATTCAGTACACGGGAATTGCTGGCACGCGTCAAGGCACAGATGCGGAGACAGCAGCGCGGCGGCGGAACAAGCACGCCGGAAATCCGTCCGCAGGAGGACAAGCAAGGGCTGCGTGTGGGTGACCTCTTTTTTGATACGGATATGTATACAGCTTACAAAAACGGGACGCCGCTTGATCTGACGCACCGGGAGTATGAGCTTCTGCACTATATGGCGAAGAATGCCGGCAAAGTCATGACCCGTGAGCATTTGCTTCAGGCGGTGTGGGGATTCGAATACTACGGGGATGTGCGGACAGTCGATGTGACGATTCGGCGGCTGCGCGAGAAGATCGAGGAAAATCCGAGCAAGCCGGAGACGATTCTGACACGCCGTGGACTCGGATATATTGTTAGCGGGGGCAAAGGCGGCCTGCGGGCATGAAATGGCTGTCTTTCTTTCGTACGATTCATGCCAAGCTGATTATTATTTATGTGCTGCTCATTTTGGTAGCGATGCAGCTGATCGGGGTTTATTTTGTCAGCTCCATGAAAAATTCGCTGACGAGCAACTTCACCCAGGATTTGCAGGCACGGGCGGAAATGTTGTCGGTGCTGGCCGAGCAGGATCTGAGCGGCAGTGACGGTAAAATGGAGGAAGACAGCGTGGAAAGTCTGCGCGCGCGGGTGAACAATCTGTTCGATTTCAGCGGCGCGGAAATTCAGGTGCTGGATGCCAGCGGCAAGGTGCTGATCACCTCCCAAGGCTCGCACGCTGATTATGTCGGACGTAAAAATACGCAGACCGTCGTCAGCCGCGCACTCCAAGGGATTCGTGATAACGAAGAGTACATGGTGGACGAGGATAACGTCCGCAAAAAGGTCGTCGCCAAGCCTGTCATCAGCCAGGGCAAAATTGTCGGAGCGGTGTACATCGCCGCTTCGATGACCGAGCTGTACGATACGATGCAACGTATTAACAATGTGTTTCTCTCCGGCATGCTGATTGCGCTGGCGTTGACGGCTGTGCTGGGCGTGGTGCTGGCGCATACTATTACGCACCCGATCAAGGTGATGACACGCCATGCGACAGAGGTCGCAGAGGGAAAATTTGACCAGCAGATGCCGGTGTTTGGCGAGGATGAGATTGGCAGGCTCAGCGTGGCCTTTAACTATATGACAGGCCGCTTGCGCGAGGCGCTGTCCCAAAATGAAGAGGAGAAGGAGAAGCTCTCCTCCATCTTGACCAATATGAGCGACGGTGTGGTCGCTACAGATGATCATGGCCGGGTCATTCTCGTGAACCGCCGGGCCAGTGCTATGCTGGGCGTGAACGAAAACGAAATGACCGGCAGGCATATCGCGGTCCTGCTGGGGATTGACCCCGAGGAAACCGAGGCCTTGTACAACGGCCCTTCGGCCTCCACACTGCTGCAGCTTGAGCCAGCAGGCCAGGATGAGCCTATCGTGATCCGCGTGACGTTTACGCCGATTCATCGGCGGGAATTTGGCAATACGGGAACGATTGCCGTGCTCCAGGATGTGACGGAGCAGGAGGAGATGGAGACGACTCGACGGGAGTTCGTAGCGAATGTATCACATGAGCTGCGTACTCCATTGACGACGATTCGCAGCTATGCCGAAGCGCTGGATGACGGCGCGATGAGTGAGCCGCAGCTGGCGGAGCGCTTTGTGGGTGTCATTCGCAACGAGACGGAGCGTATGATTCGGCTGGTCACGGATTTGCTGCATCTGTCGCGGCTTGATTCCAATGAAGCACCACTGCGAATGCAGCCTGCGGATGTAATGGAGATGCTGGACGAAGTCGCGGATCGGTTTTCTTTTCAAATGAAGCAAAAGCACATACGCTCAGGAATGTTCGTAGAGCAAGGGATCGGCAAGGTCGTGATCGACCGGGATCAGATCGATCAGGTGCTGGACAACCTGATGTCCAATGCGTTGAAATATACGCCGGAGGGCGGAAGCATTCGCATTGAAGCCCGCCGCAACAGCGAGGGGCTGCTGTCCATTTCGGTACAGGATACCGGAATTGGTATTCCGAAAAAAGACCTCGACCGGATTTTTGAGCGGTTTTATCGTGTAGACAAGGCAAGATCGCGTAATATGGGCGGCACGGGGCTAGGACTGTCGATTGCCCGGGAAATTGTAAAGGCGCATGGGGGCCAGATTTTTCTGGAATCGGAATACGGTCAAGGAACCTGCACGACCTTTACGCTGCCGATGTCAGGCGAAGGGAGGGAAGCACCGTGAAGGAACGTTTGAAGTCGTGGACGCTTAGTTTGCTGGTGGCTTCCAGTCTGGTACAGACCTATTTTTTGATCTACCGCCTTCCGGGCAGTGATTCTGTACTCACTTCAGAAACGAACTATGTAAAAACCGAAAGCATGGGACAGGAGAAAAAAATTGAAAATCTCGTATTTCCCGACAAAATGCTCATTCACCAAGGGGGCAAAAAACATACCGTTTTTTATCCGGGTGTGGCTTTTTACGATCTGATTTATACACGGCTGGAGAGCCGGAGCTTTAACAATTTTCGACGTCGGAGCATCCAGTCAGCGGACTGGGCGAAGATTCGCAATGATAATGAGGGGATCGAATTATCCTTCTCAGGCGGCGTTCCCGTTTCATTGCTGGAGCGGGTCATGCGTCTTACACCGGATTCGGTGTTTCAGGGAGAGACGATTAACCGGATCTGGATCTACATTGATGAAAAAAATGCGAAGCCGCATGCGCTCTTCTTCAGTACCAGAGGCGATGTCGTGTATGAAGCGAATCAGTTCGATATGACGGTGGAAGATATAAGGCAGCATATGAACTTTGGCAAAAATGCGCCGTTGTACGAGCTGGTGAACGATCAGTACTATATTCCTGTAGATGATCTGGAAACGGTGCAGCCCCTCGTGTATGCCGGGTTGTTTACTGCAGAGCAAATGCAGCGCAATTTGTTTTTTGATCCAGGCATTACGCGCAATATTCAGGAGAAGGACGGCTCTCAAATTTATACCGACAGCAAGCGCAGCCTGCAAATCAAGCAAGAGCAGCGGTGGATGAGCTATACCGATCCCAGCGCCCCGGGCGCGAGCGGAAGCAATCCGGTTAGAGATGTGCTGGCTGCTGTTGATTTTGTGAATCAGCACGGCGGTTGGGATGCTTCTTATCAGATGAACATGAGAAGCAGTGATGAAAATCGAACGAATGTACTGTTCCAGCAGTATTACGGAGCATATCCGGTACTCGATACACCATCATTCCGTTTTGGCACGATTTCGCTGCAAATCCAGCAGGAAACCGTCTCTGTCTATGATCGCTCACTGTTGTATCTCAAGGGTGGAGAGCGGTCCTCGAAAAAGGTTATGCTTCCGGGTGGCAATACTTTGAAGAAGCAATTAGAGGCGGTCGGCCAAGGGAAGACCATCAGGGATGTAACTCCAGTATATAAGCCGGAGCTGACCAACGACGGGTTGAAGCTTGTTCCCGAGTGGCGCGTTACGTTCGGTGACGGTTCTACCACAGAAATACATGCTGTTCCGGTAACGGCAGCATCCGGTACACCACAAACGAAGTGATCTCAGGAGACAAAGAGTTGACAGGAAGGGGGAGCGGGAATGGATTGGAGCCGCGCCAAAAACGTACTGATCTGTACATTTTTGCTGCTTAATGCAGTGCTGGGTTACCAATTGTGGCATGATGCACAGGAAACGGTAGGGCCGAATCTGGATTTTACTTCATTGGATGAAAATACGCAGCGTTTAATGGAAGAAAAGAGCATTCAGGTGCTGGCTCCGATTCCCGGGGATACCCCGCAGCTGCCCAAGCTTTCTTACACGTATGTGCATAGCGGGGAAAAGGATGATCGTGTGCAGCTGGTGAAGCCGGTAGACAGCAAGCTTGTATTCACCCATGATGCGCTGGTTGAGGCATTGCAGCCGCAAATCAAGGATATCGACAACTACCAGTATGATCCGCTGGATGTTCAGGAGGAGCCGCCAGCCGAGCAGGCTGATGCCTTTGTGCTGCATCCGCTGGTACAGGACAAATGGCCGCTGTTTAATGTGAAGCTGGCTCTCTATTACAGCAATCAGAAGATTACGGGGTATCGCAAAATTCAGGTGGTACTTCAGCCCTCGGACGAGGCGAAGAAAATGCTGCCTGCGTCCAAGGCGCTGGCACGCTTGATCGACGGCTATTTGCCGCGTGATTCGATTGTGAAAGATATCCGGCTCGGTTATTACGGACAGACCTTTAACTCGGATAGCCAGGTGGCCGCCCCCGTGTGGCGGTTTATGCTGGATAACGGAAAAGGCGTGTATTATGTGCAGATGAACGGAGATGTCATCAGTCCAAAGACAGAACATACAGAAGGGTCTTGAACAGATATGGGGATTTCATTTACCGTGCTGTCGAGCGGTTCGACCGGCAACGCTACCGTTGTGCGGAACGAAGACACGACATTGCTCATCGACGCAGGTCTGAGTGCGAAGCGTATTGATGAATTGCTGAAAGAACGCGATCTGAGCGGAGAGGATCTGAATGGTATTTTGGTCACGCATGAGCATTCAGATCATATTAAAGGACTAGGCGCCATGGCGCGCAAATATAATTTACCTGTGTATGCCAATGAGAAGACGTGGTTTGCCATCAGCAATGCTGTCGGACAAATTGCGGACGACAATCGCAGAATATTGGAGACAGGTGCCACGCGGGAATTTGATTCACTGCGCGTGGAGTCTTTTGGCATATCCCATGATGCGGCAGAGCCCGTAGGCTATAGCTTTTACGATGGGGCGGAGAAGCTCAGTGTAGCGACCGATCTCGGCTATGTCAGTGACAAGGTGAAACAGGCGATATCAGACGCGGACGTATTGGTGCTGGAGGCTAATCATGATGTGGAGATGCTGCGTATGGGGCGTTATCCATGGAACATCAAGCGCCGTATTCTCAGTGATATCGGCCACTTGTCCAATGAGATGGCGGGTGCGATCCTTAGTGAGCTGCTGTCGACAGGACGAACAAAGCGGACATATTTGGCACATTTGAGCCGTGACCATAATATGATGGACCTCGCGAAGATGACGGTGCGCGGGGCGATGGAGGACCGCGGCTGCTTTTACAAGGACAATGAGTTCCGCTTGTGCGATACGTACTATGATCGTCCTACACCTTGGGATAAGGTAAGTGAGCCATAAAGCTGTCCAGTTCGGCGGCTTTGCGTTCTACCTCTTCACGTGTCACGACGCCTTTGTCCACCAGCAGTTCAATCAATGTACTTAGCGCCAATGTGTTGCGGTAATGCTCGTCTTTTAAATCCGCAAGCTTGGCAGCCATGCGAACTTCATCCATAGCTGAACGATGTGAATTCATCCTATATTCCTCCTGTAAAAATATTTTAAAAAAGGCGTGCCATAAGCTTGGTTCTGCCTGTGGTTTTGCTGGGCGCTGTGATACAATAAAGCTGATAACAGAAAGCTTTCTGAAAGAAGGTTCTTTAAAAGTATAGGCTGCTTTAAGCGGACGGGAACAGGCCAGAACGTCTCTATGAGACGATCATTTTCTAATAGAATAGAAGACTTGTTACTATTGTAGTCCATTGGTTTGGAAATCATTCCTCTTTTTTCCTCTATTCGGAGTCAGATTCGGCGTGTATGCTAATTTATGAGATCCGGTTGCTTAGATGGACGCTATTTATGGTAATCAATAAGCAGGCTGGAAAGATGGTTGCCGGATTCCGATGATGGGCGATATTCCATCCATTTGGATGTTCAACAGGGCAGGTTCTCTGTAGCATAGGTTGGCGCAAGCCCGAATAGCCCTAATTTTTTAGTAAGTGTCGATGCATGACAACGAAGGGGAGAGGATTAGCATGGGCTTGTTTGAAGATGATTTTTATTCAACGAAGGTATCTACACGTGCGGCCAAAAGAACGGTATTCAAGGCACGCCGTGGAGGACGAGGGCGTTGGCCGCACAAAAATCGCAGAGTAAGTCCAATGCAAGCTGCTGCCATTAGTGGCGTGGTCAGCGCAGTGGTTGCTGTGCTGCTGTTCAGCTTTATTACCGGTCTGCCTTCCACTACAGCGGTAACCGGAGCCAGTCATTATTCTTTGCGGCAAGCAGCAGGTGATCCGTATGACCGGATTGTGCAGGCGGCAGCCAAGGTGCGTCCGGCCGTCGTCAGCATCGTAAACCTGAAAGGGGGAAACGGCACCAGCACAGAGCCATCGGCGCTTGGATCGGGTGTTATTTTCCGCGTGAGTTCCGGCAAAGCCTTCATTATGACCAACAACCATGTCATCGAAGGCTCGGATGATCTGGATATTGTCATGGTGGATGGTGTCCGCAAAGAAGCAAAGCTGGTTGGAAAGGATCGCATCAGCGACATTGCCGTGCTGGCAGTTGACGATGCAGGCATCAGCACGGTAGCCGATATCGGAGATTCCAGCAAGCTTCGTCTGGGCGAGACTGTGATTGCCATTGGCAATCCGCTCGGTTTGGGTGACACGCTTACCTCTGGTATTGTGAGCTATACGAATCGGATCATTCCTATCTCCATTAATCAGGATGGGGTTTATGACTGGGAACAGCATGTCATCCAGACCGATGCGGCGATTAATGAAGGCAATAGCGGCGGCGCGCTGGTCGATCTGGACGGCCGTGTGATTGGTATCAATACGATGAAGATCGCTGATACCGGTGTTGAAGGACTCGGGTTCGCCATTCCGGCCAATGAAGTGATGAAGACAGTGGATGAGCTGGTGGAGGACGGCAAGATCGCCCGCCCTTATCTGGGGGTCTACACAGTTGACCTCAACAATGAGTATGCACCGCTGGATGAAACACAGCGCAAGGAGCTTAAACTGCCTGATAGCGTGAAGGACGGGGCCGTTGTACTGGAAGCCCACGGTCCTGCAAAAGAGGCCGGCTTGAAGCTGAACGATGTCATCACCGCCTTTGATGGTGAACCGGTCAACTCCACGCTTGATCTGCGCCGCTACTTGTATGACAGCAAGAAGATCGGCGATGAGCTGAAGGTTATCTTTTACCGGGCAGGCAAGGAAAAAACGGTGACGTTGAAATTAACGGATAAGCCGGAAAACTGAGGTTTAACCAGGGGTTGAATTTATAAAAAAGGCGTTCACCGGCTTATTGTCCGGGAACGCCTTTTTGGTTTGTGGGCTGTGTTTAGGTTAAGATGCCGTTCCCGTTACACGGGTTCCGCTTTTGGTGATCTTGTAAGTCACCACATCGCCGCTCCAGAAATGGAACTTCAGCGTGACCTCACCATCCTTCACACTGTTGAAAAATTCAGGCAACAGCTTGATTCCATTGGCATTATAGGCAGGGGCAAAGGTGTGGCCAAACTCCTTATAAGGTGTCCAATCTTGCGGACCGGCATTGCCACCATTGGTGTAAACAGCCTCCATTGTGGCAAGCTGGCTGCCATTGAAGTTCGTTGGAATGGTAAAGGCTTGCGTAGTCCCCTCAGTAACGGTTAATTTTGGTGTATCATACACGACTACTTTAAAGTTCCAGTCTGCCCCCTTGTTAAATTTGGCGTTGATGACTGCATTTTCGCCATATTTGCCAGAGGTGATCAGGCTGGTAAGCAAGCTAGCCTTGAAAGTTAATGTGTCACCGATCAGCGTGTAGTCGGTGCCTTTCTTCAGTTGTTTGCTGTTGACACTGAGGGAGCTCAGTTGGTTGCCATTCAGGTTTAAAATGACCTTGGCATCCTGAATGACAGTGCCTTTCTTCAAGTGAATGAGATCACTGGCAGCGTTGGAGGAACGTCCTTTCAAACCGGCCCGGATGACATTAAAGAGTTCAGGATCGGACCACTTGTATGCTGTACGGTTGAAATGCTGGCCGTTATCCCAGAGTATGCCTGTTATTTTTTTCTCTTTCAAATAATAGGTTAAGAACTCAAAAAACTTCAGCTTTTCCCCTTGTTCAATAACGCCTGTATTTTTATCAAAGCCGAGCAGACCAAATTCACCGACAATGACCGGAATACCTTTGGCTACAAAGGTGTTATAGACGTTATCAAAGGTTTGGATAATATCGTTTTTGGTCTCTTTATCAAAAGTAGTATGGCCCGCAATATTTACACTGAAAGGCCAGTATCCATAATAATGAACGGTAGCAATCAGGTTGCGATCGTTCAGCTTGGTCATCGTGTTGTACAGCTCGCCTATTTTGTTTTGGGCAGGCGAAGTATCCAAGCCCGGCAGAACAAGTGGGCGAGTGGCATTGTTTCCGCCAGAGGCACGGACAATTTTGTGGAAAGACACATTCAGCTCCTGGAGCATCTGGTTCGCTTTTGCTTCATTGGTTGTTCCGCCCTCGGTGAAACGGGGTTCGTTAATGCTTTCGAACATCAGCTTGTCCGGCTTATCTTTAAAGTGCCGGGCAATTTGTGTCCATAAAGAGTTATAGCGAGCCAGCACTTCATCATGCTTGGGCTCCATACTGCTTACCCACATCCATGAATCATGATGGACATTGATCATGACGTACAGATTGGCATCCAGTGCCCAGCGGACGACCTCATCCACACGGTTCATGTAAGCGGGCTCAACGGTATAATTGGGCGCTGCTCCAATATGTTTATCCCAGGTGACGGGAATACGAATGCTTTTGTACCCTTGGGCGGCAATTTGTTGGATCAACGCCTGGGTAATGCGCGGATTGCCCCAGGATGTCTCGTCTGCTCCGGTAGCATCCAGAGAATTTCCTAAATTCCATCCCGGCTGCATGGCTTCTACATATGATTGCATATTTCTTGTGGCAGCAGCTGGCTGTGCTTGTCCGTCAGATTCCGCAGCGGCGGCAACGGACGCGAACATAGATAATACTAGAGTAATGGCAAGCGTCAACGACAATAATGAAACGGGTCTTCGTTTTAACATAATAAACTCCTTTACATTTTTATTGGAAGCGCTTTCCAATATGATTCTACCATACTGTTACATTATATGATACATATATAATTAATGGGAGAATTATGTTATAATTAGATATTTTAAGATTGTGAACGTTATCATTGAAAAAAGACAGGAATGCCTGTAGCATCTATGGCCCTACGTTGGAAATTAGAGTAGCGTGGATTAGCCATGACAGGAGAATGAAGGAGATGAATATGAATAAGTGGGATACCGAAGAGGCCATCCGACGCTGGGATATGCATGCAGAGAACTTTACCTCCAAGTACACTGAAGAAGGGGATCGCTCTCGCGAAGTGCTGCTTAACCCTGCATTGCAACAATGTATGGGAACTCTTGCGGACAAAAAAGTACTGGATGCCGGCTGTGGTGAAGGTTATCTGAGCCGCAAGATGGCCAAGGCGGGTGCGTTGGTGGAAGCTGTTGATTATTCGACAGAGATGCTGAGACTTGCAAGAGAGCGGACACCGCCAGCATTGGGAATTACATATCACCATGGCAATCTGGAAAGGCTGGACCTGTTCAAGGATCAGAGCTTTGATCTGATCGTTTCGAATATGGTCATCCAGGACTTGGCCCATTATGAGCAGGCGATTGCTGAAATGCAGCGGCTGCTGGTGCCGGAAGGCCGCTTTATTTTTTCGATTCTCCATCCGTGCTTTCTGACACCGCAGAGTGGATGGGTGAAGGATGAGACAGGGAAGAAGCTGTATTGGAAAGTGGATCAATATTTCAATGAAGGCCCATTGGAGCAAGCGATCCCTTATGATCAGGCGGAAAAGTTTTTGTACTTTCACCGCACGCTGGGCAGCTATGTACAGACCGTTATTGAGGCGGGTTTGCTGTTGGAAGGGATGATCGAACCTAAGCCGTCTGCTGAAATGCTGAAGAAATATCCCCATTTTCGCGAGGACCTGAATGTTAGTCATTTTCTCATTTTCAATACCAAACGTCAGAGTTAGAAAGCAGGCCCTTTCCTTTCCGCGTCAAGTATGGTAGAACAAGAGAAGGTGGTCGTGAGACACCTGCAATCGGAAGAGCTTCAAACGGAAAGGGATGCAACTGGAATGTACGTGGTATGTAAAGAGCATGTGGAACTGGCAATTGATATGTTCGTCGATGAATACGAGGATGCACCGGATATCGTCGATCTCAAGGAAACGAAATTTTCGGATTGGGACCCTCCGGTGAAGTGCAAGGAATGTGAGAACAAAGCAGAATTTTTGGTCGTATAAAAGAACAAGCACGGGCGTTTCGGGCAGAAACGTCCTTTTTGTATACCGGGGATTTCTCCAATATCCTCATACATAGAGCTATATTTAATCTCAGCACGAGCTAAGACAGGAGTGAACGATGGATGGACCCTTGGCTGCATTCACTGTTTCGTCCGCTTCAGGTCAATGGAAGTGACTCTTCCACATATTATATCGAACAAAAGCCGTCTGCCGCGCTTAGAGCTTATGTAGCTTGTTATTGGGAGTCCGGTCCGGCTGCCAGAGTAGCCGGGGGAAATCTAACAGCTTCTTGTGAAGACGCTGCTTCATTAAGTCTGCTGGCGGAAGAAACTGTGGAGCGGGTATTACCTGATGGCTGTACGGATATTCTGTTAGAATACGAACCGGTGAGTAAGCGCCAGGCAATTTCGTACTGCGGGACGTTTACGCATCCATTCGTGTCTGCCAGACAGGCAGGTGCCGGGACACGTATTTTTGCTGTGCGTTTTTTTCCGGGCGGGGCCCACTTTTTTCACGGCATGCCGATTCATTTGTTTACAGGTGGTCATTTTGGCCTCGAAGATATCTGGCCCGAAAGTATCGCTATGATGGGTGAGCGTATTTTGGAGGCGTCAAATTTTAATGAACGGGCGCGCCTGATGGATGAGTATCTCAGCCAGCTTCTGCTGCAGCAAAGGACAAGCGATTGTGACCTGATGAAAAACTTGCTGCATCGCATTTTTGTGAGCGGGGGAAGCGTGGGGGTGAAGGAGCTTGCAGAGCGCGAAGCGATCAGTGAAAGACAGCTCAACCGCAAGTTTGGGCAATGGATCGGAATCAGCCCCAAAAAGTTCAGTGAGGTCGTCCGCTTCCAGAGCGTTCTACGCACGATTCAAAGCGGCAGCCCCCTGGACTGGACGGAGCTAGCGTTGAAGCACAGCTTTTTCGATCAGGCGCACCTGATCCGTGATTTTCGCAGATTCTATGGCGATTCTCCGCTTACTGCGGCCAAGGATTTTCGCAGGTTGTCCGATTTTTACAATACATGCACTAAGCCTCCCATTATACTCAAAACATGAAGAAGTATGACAAAGGAGAGATGAGAACATGAGTGGAACACTGCAAGTTCGTGATCATCTGCTGAATGAGCTGGAGACTGGAGTACGGACAGGGGAAGCCCTGATCCGCAAAATACGTCCGGAGGATTGGAGCTTTCGGCCACAGGACAATTTCCGCTCGCTGCTGGAACTAGTACATCATTTTGTGCTTATTCCTGCTTCCGATCTTGCGATTATGCAGGAGAAATCCGAGGCAGAAGTGGGAAGCATTGAAAACAGCCTGTCCGGGGTGGAAGATCCCGAGCGCTTGGCTGCGGCTTTCAGAGAGAACTTTGAGGCCTATAAAGCTTATATTCTTTCGCTTAGCGAAGACGATTATCTGAACCGCTCGACGAAGGCCTTTTATATGGAGCATGGGCATTTACAGGTCCAATGGCAGATTGAGACGGTGACCCATGTGTTCCATCACCGTTCGCAGCTTTATAATTATTTGAAGCAGTTGGGACATGAAGTGAGCTTTTTTATGTTGTATGCTTGAGTATGAGATAGCTGTGAAAAATGGAAATATACAAACTGGAGCACCTGAGGGGTGCTCTTTTTTTGTTGTATTCAAGGGTTTTTAGGGTGGAATGACTTACTCGAACGCACGTGAAACTTCTTTACTAACTCGTCTGAGAATCCCGATTTGCTTTTCATTCAATCCGCTGGTCAACGCAACAAACTCATCTATTGCCTCTTGCCGAATAGTTTCGTCTTTAGTCACATGCTCTTTTGAAAACATCAATTCACTGATAGACACGTTTAAGGCGGTTAGCACTTTCTCCAAGGTATCAATGGAAAAGTTTCTTTCGCCACGCTCTACCGACCCGATATATGCATCATCCAATCCAGAAAGTTCCGCAAGTTGTTGCTGCGTTAATCCCTTAGCTTTCCGGATCGTTCTAATTCTTTCTCCAACCGAATTCCGTAATTTTGTCATATTAACCACCTCTCCTAAAGGTTAGGAGAGTATCGATGTAATTAGCAGAGACATAAAGGCGGTAAAATATATTGAAAAAGTTGCGATTAAGTACCGTATTTAATTTATTGTACTACTTATTTGGAGTTTCACAAAGGAATATATTAAGAGCGAGTGCTTTTTATCCTAGTCATTTTAAAGGAGGAACCCTCTTTGCGAACTTCTATCCTAAAATCACTCAAACCGGACATCATTGTTGAAATGTTGGAGATGGCTGTGGTTTTTGAAAATTGGAAAAAGGTGATGGAGACGGCGGATATTTTGTACCAATGTGTACTCATATCTATGAACATCGGCAGTATCATAAAGCGATGAAATTACCCATCCCGCATGTGCAATTAGAGCGTCCGCTGGTGTATTATTTTGGACTCAGTCATCTAATGTGTGGAATGGCTCACCAGAACCAGGGTTCGTATGAGCAGGCAAGGGAGTGCATCTATAAGTATGCTGAGCTGGGTTGGATGGAGGATTTAGAGGAAGAAGGCATGCTGGTTGTCGAGGAATTCAGGTTTTTAGCGAAAACTAATTTATATGCAGTAGATATTTTGTCTGAAAATATAGAGCTGATCGAGGAGTACGTAGCCTTTTTACAGGATAATCTAGAGGAAATATTACCGGGGCTGAATACCATATTACAGGCAGCGCTTATGTATCATTTGGATGTAGGAGATATTTTACATACGTTTGAAGAGCAGATTGATGAATTCGGGAGTTATGAAGACGCAGAGAACATATCTTATTACTATAGCTACTGCTATCATTTGGCTTTGTATTATCAAAAGTACGATAGATTACAGGATGCAGTGGGGCTTAGTTTGCAGGCGATGCAACTGGCTGATCAGTCGGGTAACGATCGTAATTTCAAGAAATGTACAGCATTGTTCGAATCACTACGAGAGTCAGCGACAGCGGAACAAATCAGCCAATATCGACAGATGCTAATGCAGTGTCTTGATGAATACGAAACTGGTAGGGAGAGCATCATGAAGAAAGTAAATAAATGATTGGATATGACCTGAATAGAGAATATGCTTATAACGGAGAGGAAATAGATAGGTAAGAGACGAAACTGGTGCTACAATAGCCATGTTAAAGATATCTTTCCATGCGAGGAACGGTAAATACAATTTCACATTATCATTCGACATAGATAGGGGTATGAAATTTGTTTGTTCAACTTATAGGTGTAGGGAAGTTAAAAGAAAAGTATTTGGTTATGGGGATTCAAGAATACGCTAAACGGCTTGGCCCGTACATTAAGTTCCAAGTGATCGAGGTAGCGGATGAAAAGGCTCCTGATACACTGAGCGAGGCGGAGGTCCGACAGGTCAAGGAGCGAGAGGGCGAGCGTATCCTGGCCCATGTGAAAAGTGAAGCACATGTCATTGTGCTTGCCATCGACGGCAAACTCTGGAGCTCGGAAGAGCTTGCAGAGGAATTGGATAAGCTCGGCACCTACGGTACAAGCCATGTTGTTTTCGTCATTGGCGGCAGCCACGGCCTCTCTGACGAAGTCCTCCGCCGCGCCCAGCAGAAGCTGAGCTTCGGAAGGATGACCTTGCCACATCAGCTGATGCGACTAGTGCTGGTGGAACAGATTTACCGGGCGGTGAAGATTAATCGGGGTGAACCGTATCATAAGTAACGGCAACGTGATGTGAAGGTTATAGTTTTGTTTACTGATCTAAAGACGTATAATTACTTTAAATACCTAGTCTGGTGTGACAAGAAGAGAAAGCAGTATGATAAAATTTTTGCTAGAGTAGTTATATCAATTTAAACAGGGGGCACATATGAATCTCACTACATATAATCATCATTTTGGGAGTCAAGCAATAAAAGGAGAGATACTTCAGCCCTTATTTGATGCATTAAAGACTGCTAGGTTTGAAATAAAAAAGGGATGTGCTACTCCTTTACGTAAAGTCATAGAGCGTTTTATTCAAATGCAAGGCTGGTCTGGAAACATTAAAATTGATAAAGCTAAAAAAATCACACTTACTTCTATGAAAGAAAATGTAGGGTTTTGTTTACAAACTGGTAATGTAGGAAGGTTTTACGCTGATATGCTAAAACTCCAAACATTATACCTAAACGGAAAAATAGAGGCTGGAATTTGCATTCTTCCAACAAAGCAGGCAGCCAACGTAATGGGTGACAACTTGGCGAATTTCGATCGATTTGTTGAAGAATTATATCTCTATAGAAAAATTATTACTATACCGATTTTTGTAATCGGAATTGACATTTAGAGGGGAAGAAGAAAGATGGAATTAGGCTGGGCTTATCCTAAAAGAAGAGAGTTAATCGACCTATTAGTGAGCAGTAGAAATCTCGATCAAAATAAGCATCCGATTAATTTCCAAAACAAAAGAGAATTTTTTCCTATTTTTAATGTCGAAATTGGGATGCCAAAATATCGACTATCTAATGGACGTACACAAGATTCACAAGAACAATACTACACGAAACATAAACTTCCAGAAGACTATTTTGAAAAAGATATTGAGTTGGAAGAAGTACACAAAGCTCAACACAACATTTTAAAATCTCAATTAAAATCAGGAGATACAGATTTATTGATTTACTTCTCGAAAAAAGAGCAAGAAGAACCTTTAATTTTGGATAGTAACGGCTTTGTAGTCAATGGAAATCGACGTTTGTGTGCTATGAGAGAACTGAATAAAAAAGATTTGGAAGCTAGGAATTATCCTCCAAAATTTTCACATATTGAGGTTATTATATTACCTCCGTGTTCAGAAGACGATATTCTTACTCTTGAAGGAAAGCTTCAAATAGTAGAAGATATACAAGCTGATTATGTATGGACAGCAGAGGGGTGCATGTATCGATCTCTCCGGGATAAAAAAGGATATAGTACAGAAAGAATTGCTACTATCTATGATAAGAAACAAGAGAATATAGAAGATATTATTCTTTTGTTGACTTATGTGGATCAATATTTGGAATCTCGCAATACACCAAAACAATATGAGCTCGTTTTAAAGGAAAAGTTTGCTTTCGAAGCGATTATAAAGGGTAGAAAAAAATTAAGTGATAACGATGATAAAAAGGATATATTCCAAAGCATTTCTTTTTCACTTATTGAGGAGGGACCGTTACCAGGTATGGGGAGGTTACATAGTTTTATACCTAAAGTGGTCGATAATATTGATGCAATAATTGAAAGAGCCTTGCAAGAGTTTCCACTTAGTGAAGAGCAAGTTTCGATGAAAAATGAAAGTATTGAGGGTGGAGATCTGCTAGGTGAAGATGATTTTGAGATTGATTTGGTGAATCTTGCTCGAAGCCTAGATAAAGAAGAAAATAGAACAAATATTGTCCATATTGTAAAAGACGTCATTGAAGCAGAAGAAGATCGCCAACAAAGATTTACAGTTATCCAAAAAATTCAACGTGCAAATGCTCTACTACAAGATGCAGTTAATATGTTTGAAGATAATACTGAAAGTGATGGGATACAGTCTCAACTTGAAACGATCGAGTTTCATGTTGAAGCACTTAAGGAGAAATTAAAAAATGTTACACATCAATTATTTAATAGATAAGCACGCGGCTCAGTTAGTAACAGACGATGAGTCCCATATTGGATGGTATGAAATATGTAGAGTATGCAAGGAAGCTGGTCAAGATGTATCTTTAAACACTACTAATACAGTTACATTGCCTTGGTGGTCATTCTTATCAATTCGTAGTTCTATTAAGCGGATTTTGAAGAAAAATCAATTAAAGCTGACAGCTGATGAAGAGGCTACAAGGCTGTTAAAGTTGTCTATCTCAAGAGAGGGGGCATACAAGCGAGCAACGGAAGAAGATGAACAATATACTCAGGATGATGTAAAACGTTTACTTGCTGCGAAGGGCTTTCAAAGAAGTTTGACTCACCATCAACTGCGGAATGTTACAAAGCTTGCGGGGCTTCCTTCGGGGGCAACTTTTTCAGTCCCAGGTGCTGGTAAAACAACAGAAGCACTTGCACTTTATTGCTTGAAAAAAAACGAAAGTACAAGGTTGTTTATTGTCTCTCCAAAAAATGCATTTGCTTCGTGGGAAGAAACATTAGATGTTTGTATGCCGGAGAGTCCTAAAATCGTAAGGTTACGAGGCGGCTCGAAAACTGTTGAGAAATTGCTAGAAAGCAGTCCTCTTATTATGATAATTACATATCAGCAGCTTTCTACTGCATTAAATGAAGTAGCCGATTATTTAAGTAAAGGCCCATTCTTTATGTTTTTGGATGAAAGTCATCGCATTAAACGAGGAAATGAGGGAGTGTATGGCCGGTCTGTATTACGCTTATCCCATCTTCCAGAACAGAAACTAATTATGTCTGGAACACCTCTTCCTAATTCAATTACTGATCTATTACCACAGTTTAATTTCTTGTATCCAGAAGTCAAAGTAGACAACGATTCAGTTATAGGATATATTCGCCCTGTTTACGTTAGAACAACTAAAAATGAATTAGGATTACCGATGCCCATTTATACAGTTACTTCTGTTCAGATGAGTTCTGCCCAACGTCATCTTTATAACTTGATGAGGGATGAGGAACTGCGACAGTTAGAGCTCATTCCGGCAAAAGATCGTAACAAGTTAAGAGCTATGGGCAGAAGTGTATTACGACTTCTACAAGTAGCCTCAAATCCATCACTATTAGCAGGTAGTGATTTTCAATACCATGAATTATTGAAAAATGTAATCATGGAAGGAGATAGTCCAAAAATCAATTACGTTTGTGCTCGTGCAAGACAGCTTGCCAATCAAGGGAAAAAGGTTATCATCTGGTCAACATTTGTTGAGAGCATAGAACAAATATCAAATCGGCTTAGTGATTTAGGTGCAGATTTTATTCATGGAGGTGTAGATTCTGGTAGCGAGGATGATAGTGACACAAGAGAAGCTAAAATAAAACGGTTCCATGATGATTCTCATTGTTACGTTTTAGTAGCAAATCCAGCAGCAGCAGGCGAAGGGATTAGTCTACACAAGGTGTGTCATGACGCGATTTATTTAGATCGCAGTTATAATGCAGCACATTTTCTGCAATCGGTAGATCGCATACACCGCTTAGGTTTATCTCAGGATATTAGTACAAATGTTGAATTAGTGATTACTCCCGATAGTATTGATCAATCAGTTGAACGAAGATTAAAAGATAAAATAACTAGAATGTCTCAAGTATTAAACGATCCATCAATTATAATAGAGCCAGAGTATGCAGATGAAGAAATTGATGGAGAGTTTAGTGAGCAGGATATCCTCGACTTTATTAATCACTTAAGAGGAAAATAAAAGATGCCATTCTCAGTTGGAATACTCTATTCTGCCCAAACATTTTTAAAATTTATATGTGGTACCTTTATGAATACAAGCGAATTTACTTCAGTATTTCAGAGATTTCAGGCTACAACTTCGACTCAAGTACTAGAGTTATCCAAGAATTGCAGTTGGATTAATATTAATTCTATGGGTAATATTGAAGTTTCTGAGCATGGGAATGAAATACTAATGCAGGCTAATATGCAGGATGCTCTGCGTATTCAATTAAAACATCTAATTCGGAAGTATAGACCATCATGGTCTTATCTTTTGCACAAGGGAAGAAAAGAAGCTTTTCAATACTTTCCACCTAATGTGAAACAGTGCTTTAAAGAAGCTGAATTAATTAATTCTTATGAACCTGCAGTTATTGAATGGTGGGATCAACTTGCTTTTATTGCTAGGAAGAATCAAGAGGACAATAAATTAAGAATAGGTAGAGCGGGTGAAGAGCTCTCCTTACAATATGAGAAAAATAGAACAGGAAAGAATGCAGTTTGGCAGTCTATTGAATCAAATTTATCAGGATTTGATATCCTTTCTTGTGTTAGTTCCTCAGATGCCTCTCCACTTTGTATAGAAGTGAAAGCTACTACATATACAGACTTATTTCCCTTTTACTTAACAAGAAATGAGTGGTCTGTAGCTGAAACGTCACAACAGTTCTATTTTCACTTGTGGATTTTAGGGGAATGCCCTGAATTATATATAGTTGATAAAAATAACATAGAGTCTCATATCCCATTTAATAAAGGCAATGGAACGTGGGAAAGTGTAAAAATAACTTTTGATATAGAAACATTAAAGGAAATAAGTATAAAGGGGCAATAGCCCCTTATATTAAGAAATTATTTTATTGATAGTTCTTTTTTTTATACTTCTTAGCTGGTATTTCTTCATAATCAGATGTTTTTATTTCAACATTACTAAATATAGGTGTAATGTTCTTTTCATCAGTCTTAAGTTCGTCTTCTACATTTTGAATTAAATTTATCATTTTCTCGAAAGAAACTACTCCATAAGAATCATTTACTATTCCATTACTATACATATTAAAATTAAAATTGTTTTCTTGAGTTGCTAATAAATCTATTGCTTCTTCAACTGTGATTAAATTTATTTTGGTAATTAGTCCGTATTTAGAGAACGGGGCGTTCTCGCTCAATTCTTTAAGAATAAGAAGAATTCCGTTGACATGCTGTAGACTATTTCTTAATACAAAATAGTAATTAGCTTTACCAATTTTATGTTTGGTGTTTTTTTCCTCGCAATTCATTTTTTCCTCAATAACTATTGTTGCTATTATTGGGGGCGAATTATTTTTACTATTTTGTATAAATATTTTATTGAATATTTTTATCATAGCTTTTGAGAATTTTAATATACGTAATTTATATATTGTTTTAGATAAAAGCAATTTCATTTTTTCTTGTTTCTCATAGTAATTATTTATCTCTTGTATCTTTTCTTCAATAAGAGGTTTTGTGACTTGCTCAAATATCTGCTTGTAGTCTGGGTTTGTGTCAAGTCCTAGGAATCTTCTATTCAAATTTTGTGCAGTGGCTAAAAGAACGCCTGTCCCTGCATATGGGTCAAAAACTACATCTCCTTCATCTGAAGACAATTTAATTATCCTCGCCATCATATCAGGAGGAAAAGGACAAGCATGTTTAAATTCTTTGTCACCAAAATCTTTTTTGGTTCCCCAACTACCTTGTGTAGGAATGAAATGTTCCCAAATATTATCCGGGACTTTTCCTTCTGGGTTATATCTTTCAGGATAATCAATCCACCACTCTTTTAGTTCATCTACAGTTTTTATTCGTTCAATATAATATTTATAGTGCTTTGATTTGGTGAATACATATATATACTCAAATATATTCCTCATTTGACCTTTTCTAGACCAAGGTAGGGTTTTCCCTTTATCCCAAATTATGATATCCTGATGAATCCACCCTACATTCTCAAGTCTTCTTGCAATATCATCTGGCAACCTTATTATTTTTCCATCCCGCTTTAATGTATCACTATTTACATATAGAGTAGCTGTTTCTTTAGATAACTTATATAACGAGTTAAAGGTTTGTTCGATATCATCTAAATACTCTTCATATGTTTGCTGAAAACCTGTTTGTTTAACGTTTCCATATTGCTTCATATCCCAATAAGGAGGGGAAGTAACGATGAGATCGATAAAAGGTTCAACATTATTAGGGATATATTCTGTAAACTTTTTAGAATTACATATTATATATTGGTTTAGTTGATTAAAATCAACTGCTTGCTCATTTATTTGAATCATATTTTTGTCCTTCCTATCTCTCTAATCCGCAGTTTTTATTATAGCAATAGATTAAGGAAAGATCTATATTTTAAATTAATTTTAACTCAATCTTATTGATTTTTCTATCATCGTTAACCGTTATGTGACTAATCAACGCATGCACCAACTGTTTTTTTCGCTCATTACTCATCTGATCAAACAACAGTGTAAACTCCCCAAGTATCTCCCGAATACGGGCCAAATCCATGGATTTATCATCATCCTCACTATTAAGCATGTTCTCAATATCCGATTTACGCTTCAACAGTGCCGTTTCCTGCTCTGCCAATTCCCCCACTCGTTCCTTAAGTAAATGAACTTCCAGCATATCCTCCTCATACAGTTTGAAGTATTTAGATTTCTTACGTGCAAGGTCGCTTATTTCCTTGTCAATCTGCTTTAACTCATCAATCAAAGCCCCCTTGTCCACTTTCTGTTTCCCATTTAACCTATTCATCACATCTTCGATCAACTGCGGTTGATTCACAAATTCCTGTATCCGTCTCAGTATTTCCGGTTCAACATAATCGGCACGTATACTATTGGCCCTACACACCGCACTTCCTTTGTTGGCAAACTGTCCGCATTGATAATACAAAGTGTAATATCGCTCTCCATTGGCACGTTTGCGTGTAGCTCTTTGAGCTACCATGCCATGCCCACATTGAGGGCAGCGCAGGACACCCGTAAAAGGAAAACTGCCAAAGAACACACGGTTATGATACTTATTAGCTGTGCCATATCTACTTTGTACTTGCTCCCACAGCTCATCTGTGATGATGGCCTCATGTTCACCCTCAGCAATGATAGGATTATTATTGCTTCCCTTACGTCTTTTTATATTCCAGTCTTCTTGTTTGTTAAACCGTATCTTTCCTATGTATAAGGGATTGGACAGTATAGTTTTAATCGTGTTTACACTAAACGGTTTGCCATGCTTGCTTTTATATCCCAAATGGTTCAATTCATTGGTGATGGCCTTCAATCCTTTGCCACTGGCATAATACTCAAAGATACGGCGAACCAAAGAGGCTTCTTTGTCATTCACAGCTAGTTTTGTCTCTTTGCGCTTACGTTGAGTACTACCCTTTACTTCCACAACGTCATAACCAAGCACAACACCGCCATTCCATTTCCCCTGTCTTGCTCGCTGCTTCATGCCCATTTTGACATTATCTACGATCTGATTTCGTTCCAGTTCAGCGACAGCACCCATCATTTGAAGAGCAAACTGGCCCATTGGTGTTTCCGTTTCAAATTGTTCTGTATAGCTGCGGAAAGCAACTCCGTGTTTTTTTAGCTCATCTACAATCATTAACAGGTCCAGTTGTTTGCGGGATATCCGGTTTATCTTCCATACAGTAACCTGTTGGAATAAGCCTTTTTTGGCGTCTTCGCGCATTTGTTTTAGGTCGGGACGGTTCTCTACCGATTTACCGGAAATGCCTTCGTCTTTGTATTCTTTATATATGTGGTAGCCCTCCTTTTTCGCATACTGTCGCAACGGTGCAGGTTTATCCCTCGAATTTCTTCAATTTCAAAGCCTTTGGCAATCCACTTGAACAAAAACTTTTGGGTACATTCAATTCTGGCTCCATTGGAGTGGTTAATCATAATATAAGTTTTATGGTCCAATTCTTCTCCATTCGGTTGGCTCATACTTTTCATCCCCCTAGATTAGTTGGTTTACCTAATCATATTATCGTTAAATGTTTTTATTAGGTCAAGTAACATTTATAGTGTGTTAAGTAAAGTGATTGCCTCCTATAAGCTTGTGTTGAGGTGGTTTCATTATATGTCAGAGCTTATTATAAGACTTGGAGATCGTATCCGTCAGATTCGAAAAGAAAAGCAGTTAAGCCAAGAAGAGCTTGGGGAACTGTCAGGCCTACATACCAATTACATTGGTCAGGTGGAACGTGGCGAAAAGAATGTGACCATTGAAAGTCTGGAAAAAATCGTAGTTGGCTTGGGCATATCTATGGAGCATTTGTTCCGTTACATTGACCCGGCAGAGCAACAGGATGAACTGGGACAGATCAATGAACTGTTATCTTCCCGTTCCGATCAGGATAAGGCAATGGTTTTACACGTTATAAAGAACATATTCAATTGGGAACTGTCCAAATACAACTAGCCTCAATCCAGCCGATTGAGGCTTTGTTGTCGTTTGCGGCTCTTAATCCTTCTTCTTGGATTTGAACTCTTTTTTGTTGCGTGTAGCTACTATGGTCTTTTCGATTCTAAGATGCAGCAATTCCGTCTCCAAGTCCTGCTGTATATTGTGGATGGAACTCAGTATATCCTCGACCGTCTTGGCATCCAACGTTTGGTCCTTCTCGTAAAACAGGTACAATACCATAGCTGATGTTTCGGTGCATGTAAAAATACGCTTAATCAGTTCATCTTCTTCCAGAACAAATTGCTCATTAATCTCCACACTATCGGACATTTCTCTCACCTCCCTGTGGGCAAACCGTATTTCTGCTTTTATTTTTTGGGGAGGAGGAGGGGAAGTAAAGAGTTTGAAAAACTTATCTATTAATATATTTATATACAAAAAAATAACATCATCTGGTACAATAGTCTTACTTATAATGGGTGAAATAAAAAAAATCAAGCGTAAGGGGTAGGTCTTTTTGTACATTGGCAATAATAATAAATATAGAAGCCCAATGCCCGAGGAGAACTGTCCACCAGCTTCTTCGCAAAATAAAGATATTGAAACAGTATATAGACTGGCCCTTAATAATCCTCCAACAGCTGAAGACTTTTTAAGTCACATTGAATCAGGTAAACAATATCCACCGGGACTTGATTGCGTGGCTGCTTCAATATCAGTTTTTAAAAATAAAGACGATGTACTAAAGCAAAAGAAGAAAATACCGGTCTATAAAAAAAATGGATACATTGCTGAAGGATCGATTAAATATAATACAGGTGTTATAAATGAGTCGAAAACCACCTCTCATGTGGATTGGTGGGTATATAGAGGGCAATCAGTTCATCAATATTTTAAGTAATGGGGAATGAATATGGACTTTAAATTGCCATTACCAATTGGTGCTTTAAATATAATCGACGTATACGAGTATGTAGATGGTCCAAAGGTTTTTTCATGTATTAGCGACCTTGGACAAAAGTATATAGTCAATTGGATAGATACCTCACCTACTACAGATACATGGTTCTATGTGGCTGTTTCTGATAAAAGGTTACAGGCAGTAAACAGTGGGGAAATATCATTGAGAGAGGTTATTCTTAATTCTGAGAGAAAAAGCATTTACCAAGTTGTAACTCCCGCTAGAGGACTAGGGGAAGTGATTATTAGTAAACGGAAAGTCACAACCATTATTGAAGATGAATTACCTGATGTAGACTCCTTTGTAGATGTGTTTGTTGAAAACACTGAAATTATGCCTTCAAAAGGGGAAACTCCATGTTTCTCTAGTACAACAGAAGGAAAGCAGGCTGCTAAGAGAGAGCCAGTAACTAATGAAGTCCCTGTTGAGGTAGTACCTGAAGTAATCAAGAAAAACAAACAAGTAAGTAAATTGCCTCCTAAGGAAGATACGCGAAAGGTTGCTCTTTTTAGTAGAAGAGATGTATTAGATCTATCTTTTAATGTTAAAGGAACACATCAGTATGAACTGGATGCCTTGGTTTTGGGATATGCTTTGGTTCATACTCAAGAACTCGTAAACTATATACCATTAGAAAAGAAACAATCAGGGAGATATAAGCTCGGTAAGGATCAAAGCAGAAAAGGAAAACTGAAGGCTGTAGGGCTTTATGCGGCTTCTTTTGGCATAAGACTTGAATCTGAAGTTGAATCTGATTTACTTGGGGACACTGAATTATCTCATACCTTAGAGGCGCTAATGAAACTAATCGAATCTACAGATAATATAGAGAAGTTTAAAATTTATATAGGTAATCTTAATATAAAAGCTACGAAGATTTATTATGATTTTCTAAAATTGCTTAATGAAGAAGATATAGAGTTAACTGCTGAGTGGGCATCTCCAAACTCAAAGCATCGTATATCACGGTTAGACCATGTCACTATATCCAACGCCATTAGAGCTATTAATGAAGAAACAAAACAAGAACAAACTATTATAAAAATAGTTGGTGATTTAGTAGGTATTAACGTGAAGCGCAATAAGTTTAATTTAATAACAGATAATGAAGAACATGTTCATGGTACAATATCCAAAGCGCTTAGAGATAAACAATTCACCGTTCCATTGAGAGTAGAGGCGACTGTTAAAGAAACGACCGAGGTTAATTTACTGTCCGGTAAAGAGGTAACATCCAATACGCTATTAGATATCAAAGCACTTTAAATTTTCAAGTGCTTTTTCTCGTTGCCGAAGCAACCAATGAGGTGAACCGTATCATAAGTAACGGCAAGTTTTTTAGGTAGGGGACGGACAAACTCCATGCCTAGCATCAATCATGATGAGTCGCCTCAAAAAATTCCGTTACTCGTTCGGCTAGACCTACCAGGGTACGTTCGAAAATGGTTTCATCGTTGAGCGCTCTACTGAGGATCAGTCCCCCCTGAATCCTGCCAATCGCCTCTTCTGAAATTTTGGCAGCGACTTCAATGGACGCCCCTGCTCGAACAATTGCAGCACTTAAGGAATCGATCCACCTTTTAAAATACTGTCGAATCATCGAAGCGAACCGGTCCCGCGTCTCGTCAAGGGCAAAAGCACCGATAAGACATATACGTTGACCCGATCGAAAATACGCATCGATCTCACGCCACATGTTTTGAATAGCCGCATGGGGTTCGTCCCGTTCGAGCGGCTCAAACACGTTGCTTATGAACCATTTATCTATGTGTGCGAGAATCTCGGCTGCCATTTCCTCTTTCCCTCCAGGGAAGAAATAGTAAAGGCTTCCTTTGGAAAGTCTTGTGCGGGCCGTGATCTTGCTCATGGATGCACCCTCGTAACCGAGCTCGCGAAAAACCTCAGCAACCATCGGAATGACATCGGCCTTTTCGAATACGGTACGGGTCATAGGCCTAAATCGGTTAAACCAGGATGGTCATCGGGGCGCCGACCGAGTGGCCAATGAAATTTTCGTTCGGATTGACTAATTGGCATATCATTGATCGATGCAAACCTGCGCTTCATCAAGCCATTGGCAGCAAACTCCCAATTCTCGTTCCCGTATGATCGGAACCAATTTCCGCTATCGTCATGCCACTCGTATGCAAAGCGCACTGCGATCCGGTCATCGGTGAATGACCAAAGCTCCTTTATGAGCCGATAGTCTAGCTCCTTAGCCCATTTCTTTGTAAGTAACAAGACAATTTCCGTTCGACCGACTGGAAATTCGGTGCGGTTGCGCCAACGGCTGTCCTCTGTATAGACAAGCGAGACCCGATGCGGGTCACGACTGTTCCAGCTATCTTCTGCCATCCGGACTTTTTTAATTGCGGATTCGCGAGTGAATGGGGGAATGAGTATATTCATTAAAATTTCCTCACCTTCATTCTGTTTGGTACAGTATATACCGATCGGTTTATAAATGCAAGCACACAGGATTGCAAGAAGATGGGGGGGCTAAGGTGTACAAATCCATGCGCTAAACAAAAACTTGTCGTTATAGACAGCGCTGGGAACCGTACCATAAGTAACGGCAACGGGAAAATCATTTTATTTCGGGAGTGAAACAAGAAGTGTGAAGGCGTTACTTATGGGAAAGATCTTTTCCTATGCTAGAACAGAAAGGAGTTCGCTATGATTTGGATTGATCCACCTTATTGAAGTAGACAAGGTATCTATTATTTTTGTAGAAGAACGGGTCGAAAAACAAGCTAGATACATTAGACAGGGTGCTGGGGCAGAACATTACGCCATCATTAATTTCGTAATTGAGCCTTGTCAAGGTCACATCGGCTTTAAAAATGAGGCGCTAATTCAGATGATTTAAGAGGAAACAAAGAGTGGGGACAACTGTTTCTTGTATTATTATGTTACATTTATGATGGACGGATTGTAAAATGAAGTGCGACACCCACTGGAAATAAATAAACAAAGGGCCCATGGTCGGATTCGTGTAGAATGAAAGTTCTCACACCCCATTCACAAAAGGAGAATCCACCATGAGCTACACTCATCTTAGCATAACCGAGCGAAGCAAGCTAGAAATCCTCCACCAGCAAGGAAAAAGTGCCAGAGATATTGCCAAGAAACTGGGCAGACACCATGCGACCATTTGCCGAGAACTCCGTCGAAATGCAGCACAAGAGCATTACCATGCTGAACGCTCTCAGGAGAGCAATATCCAGCGTCGAAAGTCTTCCATTCCCACAGGAAAAGTGGACACCGGAGTTGTCCAAGGTCATCGAAGAGAAGCTTCAGGCGACCTGGTCTCCCGAGCA
>NZ_JAFFQR010000011.1:0-34148 GCF_020736845.1 Paenibacillus farraposensis | reverse complement strand
GTAGAGCGGTTGCGCCAGGAGGGACAAGCAATCGTATGCTTTAAAACGATCTATCGCTGGCTGTATACAGATCTTTTGGTGAAGGGCCTACTTACCGTCCTGCGGCACAAAGGCAAGCGTCAGAAGCCTGCGGAGACTCGTGGCAAATTTGCGGTAGGCCGTCCCATCTCCTAACGGCCAAAAGAGGTGCGGTCTTGGGAAACATTCGGTCATTGGGAACTGGATACCGTCGTCTCGGGCCGTGGAAAAAGCAAAGGTTGCGTGGCCACGTTCATCGAGCGCAAAACGCGCCTGTACACCGCCATTCGAATGCCTGACCGTACGGCTTTGTCCATGGAGATTGCCTTTGGTGTAGCGGCCTTGCAGTATCCTGCAAAGGTGTTCCAAACCGCTACGGTTGACCGTGGTAAAGAATTTGCCTGTTATGCTAGCTTGGAAGCCACTCATGGCATACAGGTGTATTTTGCAGATCCCTATTCCTCCGGGCAACGGGGTTCGAACGAGAACGCCAATGGCCTCTTGCGCGAATTTTTCCCCAAAGGGACTGATTTCGCCCAAGTGAGGGAAGATGAATTGGCACAAGCATTAGACCTCATCAACCACAGACCACGAAAATGCTTAGGCTGGAAGACCGCTCACGAATCCTTTTCAGAAGAACTGTCGCACTTGGCTTGACAATCCGTCTTAAAAATAAAGAACAGGAGCAAACCCCCCTGTTCTTCACCCATTTACTACATAGCGGTTATCCCAATTTCAGCTTTGTGAGGGGTTCGCCCTCTTCCTTCTGGCAAGAACAACGGTCAACGGTATAATAAACATGGTATAAAAACCAAGCACATACATACTGAAAGTAAAGGCGCTCGTGTAATTCCTCGTATTTGCCTGAGAGACGCCATCCGCAATCAGCTTCTCCTCTCCACTTGCAGCCACAGCAGCATTCGTGCAGCCCGGCGGAACCGACTTACCCACCCCGGACCCTGCCGTATGACATTCACGCAGCCTGGCCAGTGCCGCTTCCCCCTGCTCTGCCGTCAAAGCGTAGGCCGTCAAGTTCTGCCGAAGCTGCAGCTCGGTACGGGCTTCCGCCTGGCTTGCGTAATGGCCGAGGGAGCTCATCCAGACGATGCCGATCAGACCGATGCCGATGGCCGAGGCCAGCTGCATACCAGTTGTCAGAATACCAGAGGCCGAACCAATATCCTGCTGCCCCACCTTGGAGAGCACGGCATTGGTCAGCGGCGCGGCAACAAAGCCCTGGCCCGCTCCGAGCAGCGTCAAGGCCGGAAGCCACAGCCACACATTGGGAGACCAGCCGGTTGCCCAGATCGATAATCCTAGCGCCAGATACCCTATGAAGGTCATGACCGCACCGACCGTGAGCACATAAGCCCCGATCCTGCCTGCAAGCTTCGGCGACAACAACGAGGCCAGGAAGTAGGCGAGCCCCATCGGCAGAATGATCATGCCTGATTTCAGAGCGGTAAAGCCGTGACCCATCTGCAGCAGGTAGGCCATGATCAAAAAAAAGGCGGCCTGGGCGGTCATCATCAGAAAGATAACCGCCAGCCCCAGGCTAAAGGCCTTCTGCCCGAACAGCCTGACGTTCATAAACGGCCGCCGCCCACTGGCAAGCAGCCTGCGCTGCATCCATACAAACATCGCCAGAACGGGGACCGACAGGATCAAGCTGATGACGAGCAGAGCCGGCCATCCCTGCTTCTGCCCCTGTACCAGCGGATATACGAGCAACAGCAGCCCTGCGGCCGCAATGACCGCACCAAACCAATCCATCCGTGAGCGGTCGGTATCCCGCGACTCCGGAACGAACGAAGCGATGGAGAGGATCACCAACCCGATTGGCACATTAAAGAAGAACACAAGCCGCCAGTCCAGCGACCAGGGATTCAAGGCCAGCAGCAGTCCGCCGATCAGCTGTCCCGTGGACGCAGCCAATCCCTGGGCAGCCCCGTACAGGCCGAAAATCATGCCCCTTCTCTCGGGCGGATACTGCGCCTGAATGAGCGACAGCACCTGCGGTGAGATCAGCGCCGCACTAAGGCCCTGAAGCGCGCGAATCGCAATGAGCATTCCACTGCTGTTCGCTATTCCGCACAACAATGACGTGAGCGTAAATCCGGCGATCCCGACAAGCAGCATCCGCCGCCGCCCATATCTGTCGCCCAGCCTGCCGCCTATAATCAAAGCAACGGCATAAGCCAGTGTATAGGCCGATACGACAAGCTGAACGTCGTAAAAGTCAGCATGCAGGCCGCGCTGAATCGACGGGGTCGCCACATTAACGATGAAAATGTTGGCCACCGCCATAAAAACGGACAGCAGCATGACGGCCAGCGTAAGACGCGGCCTCTGGCGCGGCCCGGCTGACGTCGCCGCAAGGGGCACAGGTATGGAATCGGCCCTTTGGTTCATGGTTTTGTATCCTCCTTCAGAATCCGGATGATTTGACAGCAACCGGAATTTCTCTTTAAAATAAATGAGACAGATAGGTCTCATTTGAATAATAATCACATGATACAGACAGGTCTGTATCATATCAACAAAAGATTTATCTATATTCAGGAAATAGGTGATCCGTATGCCGAAGAAAGAATCCGCTAAAGAGCGGATAGTGAGTGTGGCTTTCGATTTATTTTATCAAGAGGGGATTCGGGCGGTTGGTATTGACCGGATTATCGAGGAATCGGGCGTTGCCAAGGCTAGCTTTTACCGCAATTTCCCCACCAAGGACCAGCTGATTGTCGCCTATTTGGAGCGGCGTTCCGAGACCCGCTTAGAGGCTATCGAAGAAGTCAAGCGGCAGTTCCCCGACTCTCCCAAGGAACAGCTCTACGCTCTTCTGGAAGAATTGGTTGAACGGATGAAGAGTCCTCATTTTCGCGGCTGTTCATTTATGAACGCCATCGTTGAGTTTCCGGACGAGGAGCATCCCGGACACCAGGCAGCCATGGTGAGCCGCCACAAGATCTGGGAACAAGTGGAGGTTATTGCCCGCCAGGCTGGTGCACGCAATCCCATCCAGCTCACTTATCAGCTCCAGCTGTTGAAAGAAGGCGTCGTGATGAGCGCATACATGGATAAGGGTTCTTATCATCCGGATTATTTCCTCGATGCCTGCAAAGTGCTGATCGAGGGACAGCTTTCGTAAATCAGAGTGTCTAAGAAGCCAGCGAACCGCAAAATCAGCCGTATCCTGCCCGGAAGCCAAAGCCTGTCACAGAGAGACCAGCGACTGGGCGGAAGAAGTACAACAGTAGCAGTCGGCCATTCAGTGAGAGATAATTCCATTGTTTCTTCTGTACTCTGGCTAATATTCTTTCAACCGGGGCCCATCCTGTAAACTTGGGTCTCGTCCACCCTCGTGCGGGTGTGAGATTTTCAATTTCCAAATAGTTATCTATTCTTACTTGGTCCCAGGCGTGTATTGCCTCTCCATTCCCAAGAGACAAAGCTACGTTTCCCCAGTTTTTCACTTCTCCTTTAATCATGCCGGAACAAGAGTAGAAAATAAAAGCTTCTTTTGGTGGCAAATCCATATTCTCGTGGACTTCGTAAATTTCAGTGGATTCACGAGCATCGTCGCCTCCCCACATCTCGAGGCCGTTGCTTCTTTCATAAGTTACTTCAATGGAAAACAGACTGCCCCGGTTTCGGCCCAATAAGCTGAACCATGTTAAACCAGTAGCTTTCTACCTTATCTATTTTAATACCTGACTCCCGAATCAGTTCTAAAATGTTCCTTGTATTGTGACATCCATGTGCGATATAACAGAGGATTTAGCGCTTTTTGGATCGCAGAAATCGCAAGGTTAGAGCTGATCCCGTGCTCCATAAAAAGGATTTGCCCATTCGGTCTGCACCACCGATTGATTTTAGCCAGCACCATGGACGGATTGTCATAACTGCAAAATGATAACGTAGAAACAATAGTATCGTACGATTGATCGGAAAAGTTCATTTCTTCAATATGTAAGCGTAAAATAGTCCCCACCTGGCCAGCAGACGGGGACTCGGATATGCTATTTTGTAGGGGTAAATACGCGGCAAATTAAGGGAAGTGAGGGCGACCAGGGAAGCAGGGCGTTCAGCGCCTTTTCGTCTTGCGGATCCGGCAACTGCGGCAGCTTCTCCAACAGGTACGTCAAGTAAAGAAACGGATTCAGTCGATTTTCTTGGGCTGTTTCCACGAGGCTATAGAGTTCGTGGTGTTATCCTTGGGAGGACTTAAGCGGCGGCAGGCCCATAAGCGATTTTCGAGGTGCGTATGCCCTATTCGCACAGGCAAGCAGCCCGCCCCCGGCGTAAACTGAACTAAAATCAGTGAGCGAGGTGAACTTCCATGGCACAATCGAAGGAGATGCGCGCACGGGCTAAGAAGCTTCAGGGCCGTCCGGTCTGCGTCACCCTGCACAACGGAGAGACTTACGTCGGCTACATCACCGACGTCGATTCCGGCGGGTTAGTACTTGCTAGCGCCGAAGCCCCCCCACGCGCTTCTTCCGGGAAGCAAGGCTCCCGATCTCCCAAACGCAGAGCCGATTCGCATGCCCGGGGCGTCCGTCCCGGCAACCGGAGAAGCGGCGGCGTGCGCAAACCGTCCGTCCGTTCGCGCTCCCGCAAGCCGGACGTTAAGGTGTCGGCATTCCTGCCGATGATGGGCTCGCTGCTCGGTGGCCTGGGCGGCGCCGCTGGGGGCATAGGAGGGCTTGGCGGCGCGCTCGGTGGCGGCCTGCGGCTGTTCGGCATGATCCAGAAATTTGTCCCGGTCGTGAGGATGGGCTACGGCATGATCAAGTCCGTTCGCCCGTTCTTCGGCGCCGTTAAAGGCTTGATGGCCCCGTCCGGTCCGGCCGCACCGGATAACGAATAATCGTATACCTGCGGACTTTAAGCCCCCTTTGAGTGGTCAAAGGGGGCTAGCCCACACCATCACTTTCTAACAAGGAATAAGAATAATCACGGCCTTCGTCATCAAATTTGCGTGGAAAGTCTCTTTTTATGGTAAAATGGCCGATATTCTCGGAAACCTATTAGATATGCAATGCGCCAAGCAGCTTGTAGATCATTGCGGTCGTTTCCGCTCGGGCGGCTCCGTAGTTCACTTTATCATTTTTATGTTTTCGAGATGTCACAATGATGTTAATTCTGTCCTTTCTTCAATATTCTGAACTCAGGTAAATAGAGATATTTTTTTGTTGAAATAAGTGGAAGAAGAGAATTGGTTGAAGTTTTGATTGTATCACTAAAGGATTTTATTTTAGGTAAGTTTATTCAACACAATGACGAGGAAACCTTTGGAAGCAATTGCAAATAGTTATTATGATTTATAAGATTATTCCAATTTACTATTGTGATTGTATGTACATCGATGTATAGTGAAGATACCGAGTATGAAAGCGTTCTATTTTTGTGCAGCAAGATGGGTAATATTTGCCATGGTTCATCGCTTTTCGCGACTTCTTTCATGTTCGGACAATCTTTTATGGAGGTGTAAGATGAAGAAGAAGTCTTGGTTCACTCTAGTGACAACTGGTATTGTCTCACTGTTTTTTTCGGTAAGCGTTTATGCGGGGAATGTTTTTTGGGAACCACTTGATGGTTTCAATTCTGGTGCATGGCAAAAGGCGGATGGATATTCCAATGGCAACATGTTTAATTGCACTTGGCGCGCCAACAATGTCAATTTTACTAAGGATGGCAAAATGAAGCTTGGTCTAACGAGCTCTGCGCGCAATCAATTTGACTGCGGAGAGTATCGATCGACTAATACTTACAAATACGGCTTATATGAGGTCAGCATGAAGCCTGCTAAAAATACAGGAATCGTATCTTCCTTTTTCACGTATACCGGACCTGCTCATGGTACGCAATGGGATGAAATAGATATTGAATTTTTAGGAAAAGACACGACAAAAGTACAATTCAACTATTTTACAAACGGGGTTGGTGATCATGAGAAGATTGTCAATCTGGGATTTGATGCATCAAAAGGCTTTCACACCTATGCTTTCGATTGGCAGCCAGGGTACATTAAGTGGTACGTTGACGGGGTTCTAAAGCATACGGCAACTACGAATATACCGAAAACGCCAGGCAAGATTATGATGAATTTATGGAATGGCACTGGCGTTGACGACTGGTTAGGACCGTATAACGGAGCTAACCCGCTATACGCGGAATACGATTGGGTCAAATTTACAAGCAATTAGCCCACAAACAAAAGCAGCCCTTAGTGGCTGCTTTCTTATTACTCTAGCGATAATATAAGGCCAGTTATCAACGATCAATAGAAATCACTAGGGCAGCAAGGAATTGCATTAATTTAATAAGTATATCCAATTCCTAACGTTTCACCCGCACCATACCGTTGTACACAAAAAGGCCCCATATTAGCAAGGGGCCTTAGGGCTATCTATTCACATTACCGCTTTTTGGAACTAAACGCGCCTTCTTCGTAGTATCAGAAGTTTTCTAAGACAATTTTTCCAATGGTCCGTCCAGATTCCAACTTCTCATGCGCCAAACGTAGGTTTGCTGCATTGATGGGCTCCAGTCGTTCAGTCAACGTAGTTTTAATTTTTCCATCATCGATTAAGTCCGCCAGTTCATTCAACAATTGGTGTTGTTTGATCATGTCATTGGTATGAAACAAGGACCGTGTGAACATGAGCTCCCATACAAATGTTACACTTTTAGAAAACAGCAAGTCCATTTTCAAGCTCCCTGTCCAGGTAGCCTTATCTGTAGGAACGATAGAGCAAATTTTACCTTGGGGGACAATGACTTCCGCCATATTTTCAAGATGTTGAACAGTGTCATTCAAGCAAAAGATATAATCTACGGTGTCAATACCAACTTCCTTGAGTTGAGGGTGAAAAGGGTTGTTGTGGTTTATGGTAAAATCCGCACCGAGACTCTTAACCCATTGAATTGACTCTGGACGTGAAGCAGTACCAATGACGGTCAAACCTGCTAATTTTGCAAGTTGAATGGCAATCGATCCTACTCCTCCAGCTGCACCGATAATCAGTATGTTTTTGTTTTCACCAGTATTTAGGCTAATTCCTAAACGATCGAATAGGCTCTCCCATGCAGTTATCGAGGTTAGTGGTAATGCGGCGGCGGTAGCGAAATCCAAACTTTTCGGCATATTTCCTACAATTCGTTCATCAACTAAGTGAAATTCACTGTTACTGCCAGGTCGAGACACACTGCCCGCATAATAGATCTTGTCCCCAGGTTTAAACAATTGGCAGTCAGGACCGACTTGTTCTACGATTCCAGCGGCATCCCAACCAAGAATTTTCGGTGACTCGGCTTCATAGTTATTCATTTCTCGAACACCTACGTCTGCAGGGTTGATAGAGATTGCTTTTACACGTACAAGCAAATCGCGGCCTGTAGGTTCCGGTTTATCCAAGTGCAGATCAATAAGGCTTTCCGGATTGGATATAGGAAGGTATTGGTAAGCACCGACAGCTTTCATCTTTTGGTGATTATTCATGGGTATCTATCCTCTCAAATAGAAAATGTTGTACAGTTGCATTGTAAATCGATTCAATACTTTAAGTAAGTACGCATATTTTTATGGTATAGTATAAAAAATCAAACCATTGGAGGATAAGCTGATGGGTGACCGAAGAAAGAAATATGGAGTGAGTCCAGATTTGCAAGCATGTCCGGTTGAAACAACGCTGGATGTTATTGGTGGAAAGTGGAAGGGGATCATTCTCTATCAGCTCCTGGACGGAACGAAAAGATTCAATGAATTCAGGCGCCTCAATCCGGGAATTACGCAGTTTATGCTCACATTACAGTTAAGAGAGCTTGAACGGGATGGCATCATTCACCGAGAGATATATAAAGAGGTTCCGCCAAAAGTGGAATACTCCCTTACTGATTTCGGAAGGACTTTGGAACCGGTCATTATGTCTATGAAGGCATGGGGGGAGTCTTATAAAATGCGGCTTGATAAAAATCGAACTTTACAAGGGGAGGAAAGTTAAAGGCAAGTTGGGTAACAAGCCAGGCGGTGGGTACAAGGCCACAGCTAAAGGAGTAAATAGAATAACAATGTATGTTCTATAATTTTAAGGCCATCCCGCAAAGGATGGCCTTAAAACTTGCGTTACGGACAACGCGGGAAACCGTATCATAAGTGATGGCGAAAAATTCAGTAACTGCTCCACCAGTCCTAGTCATTCTGGATTTAGCGTAACCTCCATACAGAAAACGTCTTCTGGCCACCGAAGTCCCTTTTCTTTACATGCCCCGCTCGGCAGGTAATGAGCGAGACAATACTGGAAGCCGTCTGCGCCCGAAATAACTTCCAGCCATCGGCCTGCTCCTCCGATCAGGATAAGGCCAGGTTTCATCATGTATCGTTCCACCCCGTCGAAGACGAATTCCCCCTCGAGTGCAATGATGATACCGCATTTGGCGGTGGGCTTGTGAACATGTCCACACATATTGCGCAAGCTCTTTAGAGGTCCGCGACATCCGGGGAGCCTCCTAATCCAATCATTTTGACTTTCCAATACAAGTACTAAGGAGCGCGAACAGAGCCATCACATCAACGAAGCCATTATCTAAAAAACGCTCCTCTATTGCTGTGCAAACCGGTTATTTGCTGCTTGCCGAACTGTTTCATAAGGAACAGGGCAAGCCACGCACTTCCTAACCGCGAGGATGTGGTCACTTTTTCTGCACAGAAGATACACCTTGGTCGATCACATACTTTAGGATAAGAGCAACTATGGATCACCCGATAATCCTGCTTGCATAATATAGATATGTGCAGACCATAATGCATTCCAGCAAGACAAAACTTTACCCATTTGGTGCTAATCCACTCATCATTGTGAAGGCTCCATTCTTGATTAAATTTTCTTAACGCTAAATCCTTATTTTTCTGAAGAGAATTCTCACTTTTTAGCAAAAGTAGTTTATAATTATCAGATGATAGACGATATAATTTTTAAAAGCTTATATTTAAGTTATAATGGAGAAAGAAAAGAAAAGATATGTTCCTGAGTGGAGCCTTGCTTCTTGTATCACCTAAGCAGGAGGGCCTGCTCTTTTTTGCAAATTTAAAAAGATAAGGAAGGTTTTTATGAGCGGAATGCAGAAAAAAACAGACATTATCTTGATTGGTGCTGGAGTCATGAGCGCGACTCTGGGATCGTTGCTGAAAGAGTTAGTACCGGAATGGGAAATTAAAGTGTTTGAGAAACTCGCAAACGCAGGAGAAGAAAGCTCTAACGAATGGAATAATGCGGGTACAGGCCATGCTGCACTGTGCGAGCTGAACTATACATCCGAAAAAGCTGACGGATCTATAGATATTCGTAAAGCTGTAAACATTAATGAACAATTTCAGCTCTCAAGACAGTTTTGGTCTTTTCTTGTAAGCAGCAAGATGATTCGTAATCCGCAGGACTTTATCAAGCCAATACCTCATATGAGTTTGGTAACAGGTGAAAAAAATGTATCTTTTTTGAAGAAAAGGTTTAAAGCGCTTTCAGATGTTCCTCTGTTTCAGGGGATGGAATTTTCCGATGATCCTGAGAAACTGAAGGAATGGATTCCGCTGATCATGGAAGGCCGTACATTATTGAACGAACCGATTGCGGCTACCAAAGTTGACTCTGGGACAGATGTTAATTTTGGTGCTTTAACACGCATGTTGTTTGACCATTTACAAAGTAAAAATGTCGAGGTTTATTACAAGCATAAAATTAAAGATATTAAACGTACGAGCGATGGCTCGTGGGAAGTTAAAGTGCACAATCTGGATAACGGCAAAATCGGGTACCATACTGCCAAATTCGTCTTTATCGGCGGCGGGGGCGGAAGTCTGCCTTTACTCCAAAGAACCGGTATTCCTGAGTCCAAACATATTGGAGGATTTCCGGTAAGTGGACTTTTTATGGTATGTAACAAGCCTGAAATTGTTGCGCAGCATCATGCAAAAGTATACGGTAAAGCCAAGATTGGCGCGCCTCCCATGTCTGTTCCGCATCTGGATACAAGATACATTGACAACCGGAAAGCACTGCTGTTTGGGCCGTTTGCCGGCTTCTCGCCAAAGTTTTTAAAAACGGGTTCGAATTTGGATCTGCTCTGTTCTGTAAAACCCAATAACCTCTGTACGATGTTGGCAGCAGGCGCAAAAGAGATGGCATTGACCAAATACCTGGTCCAACAAGTGATGTTATCGGATGACAAGCGTCTGGAAGAATTACGCGAGTTCGTTCCGAACGCCAATCTTGAAGACTGGGAAATCGTAGTAGCGGGCCAACGTGTGCAGGTGATCAAAGATACGGCGAGCGGAAAAGGAACACTCCAATTTGGTACGGAAGTGGTTAGTGCCGCAGATGGCTCGGTAGCTGCATTGCTTGGCGCTTCTCCAGGTGCTTCTACAGCTGTCAACGTAATGCTGGAAGTATTAAAAAGATGTTTCCCTCAGCATATGAAAGCGTGGGAACCGAGAATAAAAGAAATGATTCCTTCTTATGGTGTATCACTAGCGGAAAACCCGGAGCTTTTCCAAGAAATTCACGATTCCACAACGCAGACGCTTGGTCTGGGCCGAAAGGAACCGCTCCATCGTTAAAATCATATAAGCAACAACGCCAGCGGTGGGGAATTTTCCCCACCGCTAAAATGCTTGCTTAAGGCTGATTCATTCCAATTTCCTGCGCGGCATAAAATTGATGCCTTGGCGCATGCTATGAGCATATGACATCAAGGGGGCATCATAATGGCAAGAAGGAACAGGAAATATGCAGTTCCGGGTGTTGAACAGGAAATGCGGGCCTTTAAAGGAGCTGTAATGAAGGGCGAAGGTTACGCCGTTAATCCGAATCAACCGGATGACGTGAAATACGAAGTGGCCAAAGAGCTTGGCGTACCCTTGCAGCCCGGCTATAATGGCGATCTGGATACAGAATCGGTTGGCCATGTTGGCGGCAAAATCGGTGGTGCGATGGTTCGGGAAATGGTCCGTCTGGCTCAAGAGCAACTCGCGAACAAGAGGCAAAAGGAATAAACCTCGCTTTAATCGAATTTTCATTGTTATGAATAAGCTCATTCAATCCAGAGTTTCTTAGCGTTAGCAGGATTGATACGAAAAAGATGCGTTTGCTGGGAGAAGCTCTCTCTTCCTCAGATAGCTGTCCATCGTCTGGGAAATAGAGCCTGATGTTCGCTTATTTCTGCCCCTGCTGTCGATCCAGCAAGGACTGTCAATTAACAGTCAGACTGGCGAAGGGACGACTGTGTCCTTTGTTATTCCGCAAAATAGACGGAGCTCTTCTTAGATTCTGTCGTTACACCTGAGTCTGCCGAAAAAGACCGCCAAGCAGAATCAAGGAGTAAGCCCACATCAGCCAAACGAAAAAGAGATGCAGATAGGCTCCCGGTATGCCGGGAAAAACAACAGAATGGAAAGTAATGCTGAAGAGATCAAGGAGCATTCCCGGAATAGCGATCAGTAGGGCGGCCTTTGGGCGGTCCGCCGGGGAAATGTTCCGATCTCTGGATAGCCAATGCAGAAATAGCAAAATACCTGGAGCAATCAGGATAAATGAAAACCAGATAAAAGGTCGACTTGGATCAACAAGTACATCCCCCCAAAACTTGAAAATTAACGTCGCAGCCAGCCAGAGCATGAAACCAAAATAAGTAAAAAAACGCATTTCAGATAACCTCCTCAGGCGTCTTTATCTGTTGGATTCGAAACGATAGCCAAAGCAGATGTAATCAGTTCAGAGTAAACTTCTTCGGTTGGAAAGTTGGGATTCAGCAAAGCTTGAAGGGCTAGGCCGTCCACCAAAGCATTTGCCATGACCGCCCGATATTTCAAAGAATGGCTGCTGGAAGTCTTCTCTGCCGGGAATAGCCGGGCTAACAGTAAAGCTGCATGTGAATTTTCACGTTCGAGCATCTCGTTAAGCTGGTCACGCAAGGCCGGATTCTGCAGGCTGTGAACCACAAGAGAGAAGAACAAGGTATGAAAGGACTTCTCATTGCAGCGATCGCGGGCACGTTCCAGTACATGGACGATTGCTTCTTCTGGATTACGCGTATTTTGATGTGTGTCCACTTCCTGCCAGGAGTCAGTGCAGATGGATTGAACGATCTCGAGCATCAGCTGCTCCTTTGTCTTGAAATGATAATATACTGTTCCCTGAGTCACTCCAGCCCCCTGAGCAACGGCCTTAAAAGTAAGCTTATCCAACCCCTTCTCTTGGATGCATCTTTGAGCGGATGCAATTAAATCCTCTTTTGTAACCCTATTGGGTGTCGCCATTACAATACACACCTCCACTAAGTTATTCAAATAACTAACTAGATAGAATATTCTAACACATCAGCCCCTAAAAATGGAACCACGATTTTCCAAGTTGTTGTATTTTTATATGTGCAAGTGCACAATCGCTGTTCGATCAGGAGGGAAACTGTAGTTTTGACGATATTGCAAAAAGGCCGGACCTCATCCGGATTGCCCGTAATGCCAATAACTCCGACCCGTTCCTGATGAATTACGATCGGTTGGTCCCCTTTTTCTCGTAGGGACCGTCATGCCATACTTCAATCATTTTCCCGGTTTCCAGTGCCTTAACGGATTGCTGCCCCGGCTTATGCGGCTTCAAAAGCAGCCTTGAATATGCTGATTGCTTATTGGGCGCAAAAACACGAGGGGACGAGCCTGAGGGTTAATTCCGTCCATCCTGGCCTGGTCAAAACCTGATGGGTGGGGAAAAAGCGGAGCTGTCGGTGGGGATGGAGCAAAAACGGCCGTTCGCCTGGTAACTCTGTCGGAAGACGGTCCAACAGGCGGATTCTATTACATGGATGATCAGCTGCCATGGTAAAGCTTAGCGCATGAAGGGGAAAGAAAATATCCCAATGACTTGTAAATAATGTAAAATCATCGGATTAAATCTTTATTTTTACACGTAGCGGAAAATACTACTAATTATTATAATTGGGAATGTAAGTGCTTTATTAGATGACGAAAGTCATTAAAACCTATACGTGTGAGGAGGAGATTTTATGTTGGGAGTTAAAGCAGGCAAGTTGTTAGGCAGTTTGGCGTTGACGGGCGTCTTGTTATCGTCTGTTCTGGTGAATCAGGCGAATGCCGGTTTGGCAAATGGCAGCAAATTCCTCGGGAATGTTATTGCCGGTAGTGTTCCTTCCAGTTACGGAACGTACTGGAATCAGGTGACACCGGAGAATTCAACCAAATGGGGTTCGGTCGAAGGCAGTCGCAACAACATGAATTGGTCGCAAGCGGATATGGCCTACAATTACGCCCGCAGCAATGGCTTCACATTCAAGTTTCACACCTTGGTATGGGGCGCCCAGGAGCCAGGATGGATTCGCGGACTGTCGGCTGCTGATCAGAAGGCGGAAGTGACTCAGTGGATTAAAGCTGCCGGTCAGCGCTATTCGAATGCGGCGTTTGTAGATGTGGTGAATGAGCCACTGCATCAGAAGCCGTCTTACCGCAATGCCATTGGCGGTGATGGATCGACCGGATGGGATTGGATCATATGGTCATTCCAGGAGGCCAGACAAGCTTTTCCGAATGCCAAGCTGCTTATTAATGAGTATGGAATTATCGGCGATCCTTCATTAACGGACCAATATGTGAAGATTATTAATCTGCTCAAGAGTAGAGGGCTGATTGATGGAATTGGCATACAATGTCACCATTTCAACATGGATAATGTCTCAGTCAATACGATGAATACGGTATTGAACAAATTATCGGCAACTGGATTGCCAATCTATGTGTCGGAACTGGATATAACTGGTGATGATAACACCCAGCTTGCCAGATACAAGGAGAAGTTCCCGGTACTCTGGCAGCATCCCTCAGTGAAGGGAGTTACGATCTGGGGGTATATCCAGGGACAAACCTGGAAGGAGAACACACATCTGCTAAACTCGAACGGCAAGGAACGCCCTGCGCTTCAATGGTTAAGACAGTACCTGCGCAATTAGCACCATTGGCGAGACTGACGGCATAGAGAGCATATTGTAAGTCATAGTAAAGGGAAGTAATAGTTCATTAATAAAGAAGTCTTGGCTGCAATGAGGTGGTCCCAAGGCTTCTTTCTTTTTAACTGATATGTAAGAATACATAGAGCAATATGGATCGAATAGAAGGAGTTGAAAAATTAACTTTGGAGGCCGTTGCTAAGAAAGCGATAAGTAAAGGGGGTTTGCTGTACCATTTTCCGAATAAAGAAGAATTGATTGTGGGTATGGTTGAACAACTATCGAGCATCTTTGTCGCCGAATTTAATGAGAGGGCAGAACATGATATCCATTGCAGCTCATTTTACCAATCCTCAAATGCTAAAGCTGCTTCAGGACGAGTATGTAACATCCAAAATAAAATCGAAAACGATGAATTGAACCCTGTTCGTTCTACGATAGTTCGATTCGTTATAGACGGTTTGTGGCTTGCGGATATGTTTGGGCTCGCTTCTCCCAATGAAGAGATGAGGCAAAAATTATGGAAAAATTGAAGTCACATATAAAGGAGAATGAATAATGGCCTATCTTTTCTTGGCGATTTCTATTGTTGGTGAACTCATTGGAACTTCAATGCTTAAAGCTTCCGAAGGGTTTACCAGACTGTATCCGACTTTATTTACGATTGTTGCGTTTGTTATCTCTTTCTTCTTTATCTCTCTAACGCTTAAGGCGCTTCCTTTAAATATGACTTATGCCATTTGGTCAGGTGTAGGATCTGTGGCGACAACGCTGATATCCGTATTGATATGGAAAGAGAAAATCAATACGGGTAGTATCATAGGTATTGCATTCATTGTAATTGGTGTAGTGGTACTGAATTTATTTGGCGCAGGACACGGTGAGGCAAAAGGTGCAACCGAAACAGCCAGTTCGATTGTTCAAAAATAAGATAAAAGCGATAAATATCAATCATAAGCTCAGTCTCCTGCAAGGGGGATGTGGGCTTTTTATATGTGCAAATGTAATCAATTTCGTCTGTTCTTCAATATTTTTTGCATTTCGTAATCGATATAATGAAAGCGCAATCAAAATCATTCGGGGGGTTAGGCAGATGGAAGGATTGACGATCAGTTGGATAGGAGCTCTGGCAGGGCTGGCTATTCAATTATTCTGATATTAAGAAAGCTGAATCCGGTTTACGCTTTATTTGTGGGAGCCATTGCAGGCGCTTTATTGGGCGGAGTCAATTTGGTGCAGACCGTTAGTGTGCTGATCAGCGGTACGCAAAGTGTGATGGGGGCGGATTGCAGCGGCACGCGGATTCAATCTCGATTTGAGCCACGTGATGCTGGCAGGTGTGGTTCCTGCAATATGCGGTTTATTGATGACCTTTCTGGTAGGCGTCTCTGCTAAAAACCAAGGGTGTGAAGGTATCTGAACAGGATACCGTGGACAGTGATGTGGATACTTCGAAATACCCGCCGCTGGGACGGGCCATTGTAGCTCCGCTGGTAGCTGTTATTTTGCTGATGATTAACCCGATTGGCTCCATCTCTGGCATTGCCGTGCTATCGAGCTTCAAGGTAGACGCAATGTACATTTTGCCGGTTGCCGGGATTGTGGGTATGCTGGCTATGGGACAAGGAAGCCATATTTTAAAGTATTCGGCCTCCGGCTTGAATAAAATGACGGCGGCTGCCACAGCGTCGACCTCTACGGGAGTTATTTTGGCGACAGGCTCGTTCGGAGAAGCGATTCTTAACATGGGAACGGCCCCGCTGGCCGCAGCGGTGATGGTGCATACCGGGGCTACGGTGATCGACTCCTTGCCGCAGGGGAATTATTTCCATGTGACGGCAGACAGCATGAAAATGAGCATTAAGCAACGGATGGGACTTATCCCTTACGAAGCCATTGTGGGTGGCGCGATGACGATTGTAGCGACATTGATGTATGGATTTATATTTTAATATTCATGACGGGGTGAGAAGATGAGTGAGAAAACATTTGTGCTGGCGCCGGACTCCTTTAAAGAAAGCATGACCGCCAAAGAAGTGTGTATCGCGATGGAGAATGGATTGCGCAAGGTCTATCCGACAGCCAATTACGTCCATGTTCCGATGGCGGACGGCGGCGAAGGAACGGTGCAATCACTGGTGGATGCGACAGGCGGGCAGCTTCGCTATATCGAGGTGACCGGGCCGCTTGGAGAGCCTGTTGCTGCCGCATATGGCTTGCTTGGAGACGGCGCCACGGCTGCGATTGAAATGGCGTCCGCCAGCGGAATCCACCTGGTCACCAAGGCTAACAAAAACCCGCTCAAGACTACAACTTACGGTACGGGCGAGCTAATCCGCGAATGTCTGAATCAAGGGATTCGAAAAATTATTATCGGCATTGGTGGTAGTGCTACGAATGATGGCGGAACGGGGATGGCCGAAGCACTCGGTGCCAGATTCCTGGATGCGGAGGGAAACACGCTCCCTTGCGGCGGCGGCAGTCTGGGTGAATTGGCCAGCATTGATATTTCGTCACTGGATGCTCGCCTGCGACAGGTACAATTGATTGTAGCCTGTGATGTAACGAATCCGTTGTGCGGAGAGCATGGGGCATCTCATGTATTCGGCCCGCAAAAAGGGGCAACCCCGGAAATGGCACAGCAATTGGATGCCAATCTGGCTCATTACGCGGATGTGGTGAAGCGGCAGCTGGGCAAGGATGTGCGCGATCTTCCGGGCGCAGGCGCAGCAGGCGGATTGGGTGCGGGCTTGCTGATTTTCACTCAGGCAGCGCTGCAAAAAGGCATTGAAATTGTGATCGAATACACCGGATTAAAGCAGAAGCTGGCGAATGCGGATATCGTTTTTACGGGGGAAGGCGGTATTGATTTTCAGACCAAATTCGGCAAAACGCCGTATGGAGTAGCCCAGGCGGCCAAGCAATCCGGCAAAAAGGTCATTGCGATCGCTGGCTACATCGGAGAAGGGATAGACACGTTGTACAAGGAGGGCATAGATGCGGTGTTTGGCATCGTGCCAGGAGCCTCGGAGCTGGGGAAGCTGCTGGCTGAAGGGCCGCAAAATGTAGAGCGCACATGCGAGAATATTGCAAGGGTGCTTCAATTCAGCGAGCAGCCAATGAAGTAGAAACACGGCTCATTACACGGATGCAATGTATCAGGATGAGGTAGCTGTCTTACATATACTGTTGAAGTTTTTAGAAGCAGATCAATGTGATATTGAGCCGCTTCTTTTTTTATTTTTGGAGTGTAGGCTCCTTGATGAACAGTCCCGATTCGCTCGCGCTCACCACTACCGATGATAATGCCTCAGTCTAATGACGAACCTCGCGGAAGCTGTAGATAATATCATGCAGTTCTTTCTTCAAACGGTTATATTTAGATGCGGGCGTATACGCGAGTATCTGAAGATAATCTTCTTCGGTCTCAATGATGGCTACATGAGTTATATAATGGTTCACATCTTTTTGTCCTTTAATCGTAAACTCAATGGCAGGATATCCATGAATCGTTGTGTCAGATGAAGGTCCTACAGTAGAGAGGTTAAAACTTTTGGTCAGGTTGTTTTGAATTTTCTTTGTGTAGTACTGGAGAGTTACATTGCCCAATTCCCTTTTCGAGTTGGACAGTACCACAACGGACTTTTCGATGTATGGATTGAATATCGCAATATCTGATCGTCCTTCACCGTCCGGGTCTGTTGACCAGTCTAGTGGGGCTGAGATTTGAAACCGCCCATCTTTACTTACATAGCTCTTGTTTTTCATGCTCACTGGAGCCTCAGAAGATTGATAATTATGCAGCCATATAGAAATAGCATTAACAAACGAGCCGCCCAAGATCACCATTGCGGTAAAAAATATAAAGAGCGAACGTTTCATTGCCTTTTTGCTAATCGGCTCCAAATCCCGTACCTTTACAACATATGTGCCTGCCGCTAAATCGCCAATTCGTTGTCCTGAAGCAGTGGCGAGCACACTGATAGCAGCAGGCCACGAACCCATTAGCAAGGGATTGGTTTCAACCAATCTAAGCAAGGTGCGGATTAGCGATTTAAGAAAACCAGGAGGCTTTTCTTCCGCGTTAACCACCTTAATACGAAAAACGAACTTCCCCAGCGTATAGCCTGTATAACCTTCTAAAAGCAAATAATAGCAGATAAAAGCGATAAGCAGGATACAACGGGATGCAATTGCCAAAGGCAGAAACCATCTATCTGTTATTTGAATGACAGAGATAAATAAACAAATATAACCGATCACAAAAAATATGAAATCAAATACCGTTGCTCCCCACCGCATAAACAAAATAGACAAGCCATAGGTTTTGGATATTTCAGCCATCCTATTGGTTTCTGCTCCATAATTTTGGCTATGCCGAGTGTACATCTGTCTTGATGTTTCCTGTGGATTCTGTGACATGTGCTGGTTCTCCAAAAAATACACCTCTTTTTAATATTCAATCATTTTAAAACACGCCTCTTATATTAACGGCTAATTTACATTCCATGTTTAGGAAAACATCCTATAAACAAATAAAATAATATAAATATCCCTTATGAATAGAATTAAAGAAGCTGTCCTCAAGCCGAGCGTGGTTTCTGGCATGAAGCGGAGCGGTGTATGGACTTCCATACTATTTATAGTTACTATGAAAAGGTAAATAAAAATTAAATGGAGGATTTCATATGAAAATAGCTTTAACAGGAGCAACAGGACAATTCGGTTCTATCGTGACAGAGACTTTGCTCGCATCGGTATCGACGGAGAATTTGATTGTTAGCGTGCGAAACCCGGAAAAAGCAGAAAGCCTGCGTGCTCGCGGCGTTGACGTTCGTCATGGTGATTTCGACAAGCCAGAGACGCTGGATCAGGCCTTTGCCGGTGTAGACCGTCTGCTGATTGTGTCCGCAGACGGGGATAATGATACGAGAATCCGCCAGCATAAGGCGGCTGTTGACGCTGCTGTACGTGCGAGAGTAAGCTTTATCGCGTATACTAGCGTAGTCAATGCCACTGACAGCACCTTATTCCTGGCACCTGTACATCGCATCACAGAGGAATTCATTCGTGAATCGGGCATTCCTTACTCTTTCCTGCGCAATAACTGGTATCTTGAGAATGAAGCTGGCACGATTCAAGCCGTATTGGCAGGAGCCCCTTGGCTGACCTCGGCAGGCTCCGGCAAGGTAGGCTGGGCCACCCGTGCAGATTATGCGCAAGCGGCGGCAGCCGTTTTATCTGGTGAAGGCCACGAGAACACTATTTATGAGCTCTCGGGCAAGCCCATTACCCAGGAAGAGCTGGCGGCAATACTCGCCGTGGTGTTGGGCAAGGATGTCCCTGTACAACAAGTAGACGATGCGGCGTATGCCAAAACGATGCTTGGAGCGGGCGTCCCGGAAGCCGCAATTCCAATTGTGGTTGGAATTCAACAGGCGATTCGCGAAGGGGCTTTGGATGTTGTGAGCAGTGATTTTGAGAAGCTGCTGAACAGACCGCTTACACCGCTTAGCCAAGGAATCAGCGAACTGGTAAAAAAATAAAGGCGTAAGCCTGTTAGTACATTTCCAGATGTATAGCTTTGCTCATGCTTATGGATGCTGGCCCGGGAAGGTTGGCATCCGTTTTCATTATAAGGACGATGACTGGGAATTTCCAAATTTATTTCATCTATGGGTGGCATCAGTGCTGATTATCCAATATACTTGTATGGAACTCCAGGCAAGGCTTGGAGCAGGCTTGATAGATAAGAAGGCTGGCACAGCAATAGAATTAAAAATGAATGGAGTACATAATAACAATGTCTAATTTGCCAAATTGTCCTAAATGTAATTCAGAGTATACTTACGAGGATCGGAGCCTCTATATTTGTCCTGAATGCGCTCATGAGTGGTCGTCTGAGTCAGAAGCTACAAGCAATGAAGACGTAAAAGTCGTCAGAGATGCGAATGGCAACGTCCTGAAGGATGGTGACTCTGTAACTGTCATTAAAGACCTTAAGGTTAAAGGAAGCTCGTCCGTCTTGAAAATTGGCACCAAAGTGAAGAATATTCGCCTGGTGGATGGAGATCACGATATTGATTGCAAAATCGATGGTTTTGGAGCAATGAAGTTAAAATCGGAGTTTGTGAAAAAAAGTTAGGTTTAAAAGGAAGGAGAGGCCCCTTGAGCTTCTCCTTTTTCTTTTGGGCGTGGGATGTTCCCTTTGACTGGCCCCAGGCAGCCAAAAGAAAACTTGATAAATTGACGAGAAAGGCTCAATATAAAGATATCGGTTTTTGAAATGGTTGCTGTGAAAGCAGCCGATGAGAACGAAACATGAAAACAGGGGGTAGAACCAGTGGAGATAGGAATCAGCACGTTTGTAGAAACAACACCTGATCCTCAGACGGGTGAGGTCATTAGCCATGCGCAACGGATACGTGAGGTTGTTGAGGAGATCGTGCTTGCAGATCAGGTCGGGCTGGATGTGTATGGTGTGGGGGAGCATCATCGTATAGATTATGCGGCATCTGCTCCGGCTGTTATACTCGCTGCCGCGGCGGCACAGACTCAGCGCATTCGGCTAACCAGTGCGGTGACGGTGCTGTCATCGGATGATCCGGTGCGGGTGTTTCAGGATTTTGCCACACTGGACGGCATCTCGAATGGACGAGCTGAGATTATGGCAGGACGGGGTTCTTTTATCGAATCGTTCCCGCTGTTTGGATATGATCTGGATAACTACGATGAATTGTTTGATGAAAAGCTGGAGCTGCTGTTGAAAATACGTGAATCCGAAAAAGTGACCTGGAAAGGCGGACATCGGCCTGCCATTAACAATTTGGGCGTGTACCCGCGTCCGGTTCAAAATCCGTTGCCCGTATGGATTGGCAGCGGGGGGAACCAGGAATCTGTAGTCCGTGCCGGCTTGCTTGGATTGCCGTTGGTGCTGGCGATCATTGGAGGCAGCCCTGTGCAATTTGCACCGCTGGTGGAGCTGTATAAGAAGGCGGCTAGGCACGCAGGCCATGACGCATCGCAGCTTCCGGTAGCCTCCCACTCGCACGGTTTCATTTCGGAAAGTACGGAGCTTGCGGCAGAGAAGTTTTTCCCTTCCACCCAGCAGGTTATGAATGTGCTTGGACGTGAGCGTGGCTGGGGGCCTTACACCCGTTCCACCTTTGATACCGCGCGCAGCCCTGAAGGGGCGTTGTACGTAGGCGATCCGGAAACGGTTGCCCAAAAGATCATTCACCTGCGCAAACAGGTGGGAATTACACGTTTTATGCTGCATGTGCCTGTCGGAACGATGCCGCATGAGGACGTGATGAAGGCTATTGAGCTGCTGGGAACAGAGGTGGCGCCACGGGTGCGCGAAGAGATATCCCAGTGGGAGGCTGAGAGTCAATAAGCAGTTTTACTTTAATAGAGAAACGGAAAAGGAGTAGGCCATGAGATCGGTCGCTCCTTTTTTATTCATATAATCTGTTTTTTGAGCTGTCCGGTTATGGAGATTATGAAAGAAGGCAACGGACAGCAGTCTCTTAATCACTAAAACAAAACCATTTGCGGATGTCTATTTTTTTGTATTCTTTCATACATCGCCATTCGTTTGTATCCGCTTGATAGGTATAATCCTTTTGCCATAGCGTGATGTTTTCTATAATGGCCCGTATGGCGGAAGTAAGATAAGAAACCTCCTGATTGGTCATCATGGGATGGAGAGACAGACGCACCCAACCCGGTTTTTGCGATAAATCCCCGGCATGGATCAGATTTGCCATTTGATTAGAGGCTTGTTGATCGATCCCCAGCAAATAGTGTCCGTAGGTTCCAGCACAGGAGCAGCCGCCCCGGGCTTGAATGCCAAACCGATCATTTAGTAATTCTACAATCAGGTTATAGTGAATACAGTCCACAACAAAAGATACAATGCCAAGCCGATTTTGACTGTTTCCTCCCAGAATGTGCAGGCCGGGTATGGCTTTCAAGCCGTGTAGCAATAATGAGGTTAATTCCTTTTTGCGTTGTAGCATGCGATTTTGCCCCATCTGTTCCTTCAGCTGAATGGAGAGCGCCGTTCGGATGGCTTGCAGGAAAGGGGGGGTTCCCCCGTCCTCACGTGCTTCGATATTATCCTTATACTCGTATCCGCCCCAAGGGTTGCTCCAGTTTACCGTGCCGCCTCCAGGCTGGTCGGGAGCATAATTGGGGCATAGCTCCGAATTCATAATCAAGACGCCACTTGTACCGGGGCCACCGAGAAATTTGTGAGGTGAAAAGATAATGCCGTCCAATTTCTCAAGGGGGTCGGGAGGGTGCATATTGATCGCAGCATAAGGCGCGTTTGCAGAAAAATCAATGAAACAAATACCGCCATGTTTATGCATTTTGCGGGATAACTGGTAAATCGGTACTTCAAAGCCTGTAACATTGGAGCAGGCTGTAAAAGCGCCGATCTTGAGCGGACGATGCCGGAATTGGAACAGCAGCCGTTCGAGCTGAGCTGGATCGACGATACCGCCGGGACCGGGAGGTAGGCACACAACGTCCCCAATGGTTTCTGCCCAGGAGATTTGATTGGAGTGATGCTCCATATGTGTCACAAAAATAATTGGACGCTCTTTTTCAGCAATCGGATAGAGGCGCTTTAATTTCTCATGTATTTTCAGTCCCAACAACCGTTGAAGCTTATTCACCGCACCAGTCATGCCGGACCCGGCAAACAGGATCATATCATATTCGTTGGCATGAACGTGGTTCTTGATGATTTGCTTCGCCTCTTCGTAGGCTTGGGTCATCAGAGTACCTGTCAAATTAGACTCCGTATGCGTGTTCGCTACAAAAGGGCCCACATCGTTTGCTATTTTTGCCTCAATGGGTCCATACAGGCGACCGCTGGCTGCCCAATCCGCATAAATCAGCCTTTTTTGTCCATAAGGGGATTCAAAGGCCTGATAATATCCAATGGTATTGTCGCGGTATCTCTGGAAATAAGCCTCGTTAGAAGGTTGATACCTACAATAATTGCTTCCGATTCGTGCCATGAGCATACGGCGCCTCCCAAGTCGTTCTGTCTTCTTAGGGTACGCAGGTAGGCCTGAATAGGTTAAAAAAAATTAGGCGAATGTCATCATTTGGTCAGAATAAGAGCCTCATCCACAAGCCGGACAAGGCGTGAGTCCATTTTATATAAACAGTTGCATGTCGGATTCGAGCGCGTCTTTCAGATATGTTTTGGCCTCGATAATTTCCAGCTCAGGAATAAACTCTTCCGGTTTAAACCCCATAATTTCCACCGATAGCTTGCAGGCATAAAATTTGACGTTTTTCTTCCGGGCTCCTTTCAGGAAATGGATCAGCTTCGGAGCCTCGTTGTCCTCCAGCATTTCCATCAGCATCAGCTTGCCCAGGCCGCTAAAATTCATGTTGGACAGCGGTAGAGCCTCTGGTCCCTTCGGAGTCATCCAGCCCATGATTTTCTCGTATATGGTTTTATCCTCATGCGTCATTTTCTCAGGATCGCGTACCAGAAATAACCCCCAGAACGCAAAAAACATCGTAACCTCCACATCCAGCTCCCTAGCTGTATTTGCCAGGATCAGCCCAGCCATCGCCTTATCATAATCGCCGCTGAACATGAGCAGATTCATCCTTTTGTCCACGATATTCCGCCTCCATTTACCACAGATATACTCAGTATGGATTTGGAAATGAGAACTATGCCCAGTTCACATATCGTTCACATTTGTGGGGGGCAATAAAAGGCCAAATGCACGATAAATCATATCTTTGAGGTAACTTCATTCTGTATAATCTCAAGGGAATTTAAGATACACGCCTGAGATCGGGAGGATCATGACAAAGTGAGTACAGAAAATAAATATAAATCGCTTGAACTGGAGAAGCCAGGCATCTATGAGCTGGAGGGACTGGAAGTAGGGGTGACCTCCAATTGCAACTTCAAGTGTGATTATTGTTGCGCCTACCAGCGAAATGACGGACAATGCATCAGCAGCAAGGAAGTCATTCGTATTATTGACGACATTCCAACGTTAAAACGTGTGCGTCTATCCGGGGGAGAAGTGACCTTGAAGTATGAGGATTGTCTGGATATTGTGGCTCACTGTTCGAGCAAGGGAATCGCTACCCAGCTCAACACCAATGCCAGCCTGCTCAGTCCTGAACGAATTGAGAGACTGCGTGACGCAGGACTTTCCAATATTCATATTTCCTTTAATTTTACGGACCCCGAGAAATATGCAGCTTATTATCATGTGCATCCCCGCATATACGAGAAAATTGTGCAGAATATTCGGTTATGTACTGACGCCGGACTGGAAACCGTGCTGGAGACTTTGCTGTTTGAGGAAACACAGAATAACATGCGGTCTATTAGTGAAATGGTATATGAACTCGGTGTGCGTATCCATGAAATCCAGAACAGCATCGTGATGGATCATACCAACTGGAATGCGATCTCCACCAAGGAAGCGCTCGTCCGTTCCGTTCATGACCTGATCGCACACAAAAAGGACGATACCGAGCTGTATTTTACCTGCATGGACCGTTTTGCAGAGGCACTGGACTTTAAAGAGCAGCCAGGCGTATATTTTTCCAACTGCGTGGACGGCAAGAAGCAGCTCCATCTTCACGGGAACGGCGATATCCTGATCTGTGAGCTATGCCATCCTGTAGTCATCGGCAATATTTACAACGGAACGTCTTTAAAGGATATTTACAATCATAAGCCGAAGCCGCTTCAGGAATTCCTCGACAAACTGCCTTGTCCTGCATTTGACGCGCTTTTCCCGAACGGGCTCTGAGAGGTGACAGCAGAATAAAGCAATTAGAAGGATTCGAGCCTTTACGCTAAGCGAACACCAGCCCTAACACCTCGCTCGCCCTGTCTGTGCAGGGTGGGGCGGGGTTTTTAACTTGCTTCAAGCATAGCGTAAATTCCCGAGCCTGCGCTGAATACAATTCCGCTCACTAAAACAAGAATTTGCTTCTTGTTCAGGTCCAGCGGATCGAAAAAGATGAGCAACAGCCACTTTAGGCTAACGACACCCCATAGACCTTCCAGCAATCCTAGCGTCAGTACCTTGTCCCCAAGAATGCTCCATCTGTAGTGTTAACGGACCTGCAAGCATCAAATCGTCTGAAGCACGGACATTCCAGAAAACAATGCCCGGGGCTTATCGGCTTTTGCCATTATAATGCCGATTGAATCACTTTTTTATAATACAGGATGGATAGTATCCCGAAAACAGAGTATAAGGCCGTGTATAGTACCATCACGATGATCATCGGCATCCACACTTCGGTTCCAAACAAGAACCAGCCTGATTGGACGGCAAAGTAGCTGTGCGAAAGGCCAATGACCAAGGGAATGCCGAAATTGAAGATTTGTTTTAATTGAATGCCTTTGAGCAGGTCATCCTGTGTGAATCCCAGCTTTCTTAGAATCGTATAATTGGCTTTTTCGTCCTCGCTTTCATCCATTTGCTTAAAGTAGAGGATGCAGCCGGATGTAATGAGAAAGGTTAGCCCCAAAAAGCCGACAATGAACATGATGGTGCCCATCGTCCTTTTTTGATTGCTGCTCATGTCCAGGCGGGATGCTTGTTGCTCGCTAAAATGAGCGTCCGTGAAGAGGCGATCGGCTTCTTGAAGCTGCTTTTCGTCGAGGAGATCAATCCCGATATATAATGTCGAATCCCTTTGAATTTCAGGATTGATATCCTTTTTTAACCGCTCAAATACAGACTCGTCCACAATGGCCGTAGGCAGCCCTCCGCCTGTAAAGTAGTAAGGAATTATATACTCCTTTTTGAGACCCAAAAACTGTTGATGGATGACATGGTTTTTTCCCTGCAAATCCAGTGGACCCGAGGTTTTCAAGGACATGAATTTCTGCAGCAAGTCATTATAGCCTGTTAAAATCGTTTGGTCTGGGGATACATCCGTAACGGCCACGGATTGGTCGCTGATGACAGGCAGATTCATGGAGTTTGGACCTATATTCGCTCCTTTCAGAGGAGTCTCCATGATTTGCGATGTGTTCACACGAACCTGGATCACCTCGATTTTCTTTTCACGGTACTTTATATCATGCTCGTGGAGCAGCATTTTGAATTTTTCCGCCTCTGGTATATTGGTCATTGCAAAATGAGAAGGCACATTGTCCTCAGCCATTTTATCCGCAGAGTAAAAAGCGATATAGCTTAAGGAAAGCAGGCCGATGGACAGGGCGGACACCGTCGTAATAATCGTCAATAACACGGCGCTGGACTTCATACGGAACATAATGGTTGAGAGAGACAGCACCTCATTGATATTCAGATAGCCGCCTTTACTTTTTCGGATGATATTCGATATAAAGCGGACCGACCCTTTATAGAAAAGAAATGTCCCGATAATGACAGAGCCCAGAATAAATACCATAGCCATAAATAATTCATTCATGGTTGTGAAGTCTCCACCAAACAATTTGGAAGAAACATAATACCCAAGTGCAATAAGTGAGATTCCAATGATTCCGATGGTCATCTCAAAGATGGATATTTTTTTGATTTTCCCCTCTGTTGTTGAGGTGACTCGGAACAAAGACAAAATACTCTGTCTTCTGATAAAGGAATAGTTCATGAGCATAATCAAAAGGTAAATCATACAAAATACGATAAGTGTCTGCACAAGCGCCCGGTTAGAGAAATACAAAGTAGCAATCGCATCAATGCCAGTCGTCTTGAACAAAATCATGATTACTAATTTGGAAAATGAAAAGCCAACCATAATGCCGATGAATAAGGAACTGAAGTATAAAATTAAATTCTCCATACTCAGGATACGGAAAATTTTATGTTTGGTCATTCCGATTAATTGAAACAAGCCGATTTCTTTACTGCGCCTTTTTATAAAAATAGTGTTTGCATATAAAAGGAAAATACAGACAATCGCAACCAGCAGGACAGATGCAGCACGAATAGAAGCCGCGCCCTTAATAGATCCCTTTATTTCATCCATGGAAGAATCATATTGTATGGTGACAAAAGCAAAATAGAGGGCAACGCTGAAAATGAGAGCAAACACATAGAGATTATAATTTTTCAGGTTTTTCTTCAAATTCTTGAATATTAGCTGATTAATGTTCATATTGGACCCCGCCTAAAACCCCTTGGGTTTTCATAATATCCTGAAAGAAGCTTTGTCTTTCCTGCTCCCCTTTATGAAGCTGGGTGTACATTTGTCCATCCTTGATAAAAATGACCCGGCTGCAATGGCTGGCAGCGACAGGATCATGCGTGACCATAATAATGGTGGCCTTTCGCTTCTGATTTAGCTGGCCCAGCTTGTTCAATAAATCCGAGGCTGATTTGGAATCCAGCGCACCTGTAGGTTCATCAGCAAAAATAATGCTGGGCTCATGAATAAATGCCCGCGCAGCCGATGTACGTTGTTTTTGTCCACCCGAAATCTCATGGGGATACTTATCCTTCAGCTCATAAATCCCCAGCTCTGCAGCCACCTCCTGAAATCTGCGGTTGGCTTCCTTTTTAGGCGTCTTGGTGATGGATAAAGGAAGAAGAATGTTTTCCTTCACGGTTAGCGTATCCAGCAGGTTATATTCCTGAAAAATAAAGCCCAAATGCTTTTTGCGGAATTCCGCCAGCTGCTTTTCCTTCATCTTTGTCATTTCGATGTTATTGATTTTAATGGACCCGTAACTCACGTGGTCAATGGAGGAAAGGACGTTCAGCAGTGTGGTTTTGCCTGAGCCGGAGGCGCCCATAATGCTTACAAATTCGCCCTCTTCAATCAGAATATCAATTCCCTTTAATACCTCCTGCATATTTGACTTGCTGCCGTAGCTTTTGTGAATTTTATGAGCTTCCAGAATATTCACTTTGATGCACTCCTTATTGTTCTTGTCGCTTTATTATAAAAACAGGGACGTTGTTTTTCCTTTGATTGAGCGAACAATATATAAAAGCATGTGACATCTCTGTCACATGCTCGCAATACTTACGAAATCGTTTCGTTTGGGGAAGATTAGAGTAAAGGTTGTACCTTCGTCCGGTTTGGAGTACACATCCATATGGATGTGCAGGGATGCGGCCGCTTTTTTCGTTAAATATAGCCCCATCCCCGTTGAAGCATGATCCGAATGCCGGGTCGTGGATGTAAAGCCCTTTTCGTAAATACGGGACATATCCTTCGGATCAATGCCGCGGCCAAAATCTTGAACCTCAAGCAGTGTGCGGTCATGCCGCTCATAGCTGCGAATGATAATATCACAATGATCGCTATATTTGATGGCATTGGTCAGGAGCTGTCGGATGATAAAAGCAAGCCATTTGGCGTCACACAGAACCTCCGGTTGTTCCAATTGGATATCAAAGCCGATCCCTTTTTGGATGCACCATGACTGCAAGGCTTTGATCTCTTGGATAACGACAGACTTTAAGTTCACCTGTTCTATATATAAATCATTTTCAATGAAAGAGATACGTTTTTGGTGGAGCTGCTGGTCCAGAAGCAAGTGGATTCGCAGCCATTCATAAGTTAACTGAGCCTTTAGGGACGGGTCGCCCAGTCGCTCAATCATCAAATGCATGGCAGTCAAAGGTGTTTTGACCTCGTGAATCCAGGATAATAAGTCATCCTTTTCGTGCTCCAGGGCCAATTGATTTTGCGATATGAGCTTCTGCAAACGTTCGGTCTGGGTAACGATTTTGTGTTCAATGATGCGTTCAAACGGGCTTTCCGGCTCGCCCATCCCTATTAACTCGAGCGACCCCTCCCATTCCTCCAATGCTTTATAGAACCTGGTTTCTCTGGAATAGCGGACGATTATAAACAACGAGAAAACCAGTACAGATAAAAAAACGACATATAGGATCGGCATCAACGGAATTGTCGTATCCACATAAGCGATGAGAAGGATAAGCAATTGCTGGCATACAAACAGCAGAATCCAGCTTATCCTTTCCAGCAGATATTTCCTAATCATAGTCCGATACCTCTTCTGTAGCTATATAGCCTTGCCCCACCTTTGTTTCAATGAACCGTCCCAAATCCAATTCGTCCAGTTTCTTGCGCAATCGGTTCAAATTAACTGTTAAGGTATTGTCGCTCACAAAACGTTCATCATCCCATAGGCTTTTAATTAATTCCTCACGGGAGACAATTTTATTTTTTTGATCGATGAGCCGTTTGAGAATAAAGATTTCATTTTTGGTTAATTCGACCGTACCATCCTCATTGGCGACTAGATTTTTTTCATAATCCACCGTAGCTCCGCGCCATGTTTTCAGGGAAACGGGCTCGGTATTGTAATTATAAACGCGGCGGAGAGTCGCCTGTATTTTTGCAATAAGCACATCAAAATGGAACGGTTTTTGGATAAAATCATCAGCTCCAAGCTGCATCGACATCACCATATCGGCAGGATGATCACGGGATGATAAAAAAAGGATAGGAACGTTGGAGTGAGCTCGAATCATCCGACACCAGTGAAACCCGTCAAATTTCGGTAATTGAATATCAATGATGATTAGATCAGGTTTTACTCCAGAAAATTCCTGGATAACTTTATTAAAATCCTGAATCCCATACACATCATAAGCCCATTGAGTTAATCTGTCTTTCATTTCATGGAACAAAGTTACATCATCTTCAATCAGCAGGATTTTGAACAACGATTTCACCACTTTTTACTCTTTTTTTAAAGTGTATAGCAAATTGTGTGTATGTGCTATATTTGTGCACTCAGCTTGATATTGCGATAATCTGCTGTTAATAGTTGAGGTTTATAATCAGGGTATCTCCACTATCTCATACATGTGAAAAGGATGGATGCAACGATGGGAATTCACGCGTATTTTCGATCACTGAATGAGTTGGAAAGAATTATTCGTTGCCCGGGCAAATTTAAATTTGAAGAACACAGTGTATCCGCCCATTCATGGAAAGTGGTGCAGTATGCCAAAACGCTGGCTGATATTGAAGAGCGGAATGGCGTAAGCATTGACTGGAAGAAGCTTTACGAGATCACAAGCAGTCACGATTACGGAGAGATTTTTATTGGAGACATTAAAACGCCTGTGAAGCATTCCTCCAAGGAGCTCCGGTCATTAATTCAGCAGGTCGAGGAAGGGATGATCGAATATTTTATTGAAGAGAACATTCCAGAGGAGTTTAAAGCGATTTTCCGCAAACAGTTACGGGAAGGCAAGGATGATTCTGTAGAAGGTTTGATTCTTGAGGTTGCCGACAAGATGGATCAGGTGTACGAAGCGTTTGCTGAGCTTCAGCGGGGAAATACCGAAAAAGAGTTTATTGTCATGTATCGCAATGCACTTGTAAAAATCAAAAATATTCGATTGAAATGTGTTGATTATTTTCTGGAAAATATCCTGCCGGATATGGTTAAGGAAGAAACGCCTTCATCCATTGATATCAAGAAGATTACAGAAGAAGCTCTAGCTCTCTAATAGATTCACTCTACTCAGAAGCCCTTGGCAGTGCTTCTGTTCATACATAATGATGCCGATTCCAAAGACTGGACAGGACGGATAGCTTCAATAACCCGAATACCGAAGCCGCCCTTAAAGCAGATCAGTGTGAAAGGCGGCTTGGCAGGTTTCGTTTAAGGTCAATTGTCAACTCGCTATGCTAGTCAAGGGCGACCTTGCCAAGCGACTTTTTGGCCGGTCCTTCGATTACTTCGCCTTGATACGAGTAGCGGGAACCATGGCAAGGGCAATCCCATGTTCTTTCCGCCTCGTTCCACTCAACTTCACAGCCCAAATGGCTGCAAGTTGTGTCCACCAGGTGCAGTGCCCCTTCTAGGTCTCGGTAAGCACCCGCCCTTTTGCCGTTTACCCGGATGACTGCTCCTTCGTCATTCTGCAATTCTTCGGCTTTTCTGTAGTTTATTTCCAACTTCCCTGCAATCAAGTGTTTAGCCACATTCGCATTTTGAGTCACAAATGTTTTAATGTCAGGGTCCGCATGAAACCTTGCGGGGGAGAAAAGATCCTGGTACGGGCTTCCCTCTCCGGTAATCAGTTTCGTATTTAATAAAGCCGCCGCGACACTTGTGGTCATCCCCCATTTTTTATAACCCGTAGCAACGAGGATGTTAGAGATGCTGGATACTTCCTGTCCGATATAGGGGAGTTTGTCCAGCGTATACAAGTCTTGGGCCGACCAGCGATACATGATTTCCTTTATTCCAAATGTTTGCTCTGCGAACTTTTCTAAAGCTTCATAGTACTGAAAGGTGCAGATTCCTTGGCCTGTTTTGTGGCCTTCTCCACCGACGAGGACCATCGGTTCTCCGTTTATCAATACCGAGCGGAGCGAATGTTTGGGGGTTTCAGCACTTATGTACATACCACCCGGATAGATCTTATCACTCTTGACCGCTAGTACATAAGAACGTTCGGCATACAATCGTGCAAAATAAAGGCCATTAAGGTCATTGAATGGAAAATGGGAGGAGGATACGACATGGTTGCACGTGATTTTCTTTCCGTCATTGGTTTTAACGATGGCAGGATTGCCCTTTTCCACACCTACAACGGTCGTTTGCTCATAAATTTTCCCGCCCTGACGGATGACTTGATTTGCCAAATACCTTAAGAAAGGAACCGGATTAAACTGGGCCTGCTTTTCCATCATAATAGCTGCTTTAGTTGAAAACGGCAGAGGCGTTTGCTCGACGTAGCTTCCCGGGATGCCCAATTCTTCGTAGGCTTTGCATTCGGCGGCGATTTTCTCTACATACGTATCTGCACATGTATAAACGTAGGCATCTTCTTCTTTAAGTTGACAATCGATATTGTATTCCTCTACCGTTTGTTTAATGAATTGAAGAGCTTCGTGGTTGGCTTCGTAATAAAGCCGGGTTTGCTCCTTGCCAAAATGTGAGAGAAACTCACTGTAGATCAAATCATGCTGCGCGGTAATTTTGGCGGTCGTGTGGCCCGTTGTCCCATGAAGTATCCGTCCTGCATCGATAACAGCGACGTTTAATCCTTTTTTAGACAGTAAATAAGCGGTGGTAATACCAGTCATCCCCGCACCTACAATGGCAACATCCACCTGAATATCCCCATCAAGCTTGGGAAAACTAGGGATGTCAGTTGAAGTTAACCAATACGATTCCTGAAATTGCGGAAATATGGTATGAGAATCACTATGCGTCATTTTTACAGTCAGCCCCTTTGATTACATTATATGTATATCATTTCCATTGGGGGCTTTTATATTCACTAAACGATTCTCTCCATTCATGCGGTAGTCGAAGTGATAGGTCATATGATAACCCAAAAAGCCGTCCTTAACGCGGATCGGCGCGAAAGGCGGCTTTGCGGGCTAACATATACAGTTAAGGACGTGGCTTGAAAATACCGAAGGGCCGTCCTACAGGCAGGAATGTACGGCCAAAATGCGTATTCAGAACGGCGGCTCCTGTGCCATACAGCGAGAGGAGAGCAATGCCCATTTCGGAATATGCCGCGAGGGTATGGAATATCTCTGGAGCAACACCGAATGCATCGAAGCTAAGGCCCAGGAACAGAAAATCAATCAGGACAAAGATAAAGAACAGGACCTTATGCGTCTCCATCGCTCCAATGGTCATGAACAGCGTAAAGATAAGATAGCCCACAAAGGCAAAGCCGAGTTGCTTGCCATCTATGGAAGACGCCAGCTCTGGGCCGAATACGCCCATCTTAATCATCCAGCTGCCGGCTACAGCTAGCCAGAAGAAGGCGTAAGCACCAAATGCCGTCATGCCAAAGGTATTGTTATGCTTTGCATCCTGAATGCAGGCAAACAGCTGTGCGAAGGCACCGAGAAAAATAGCCCAAGGGATGATAAAGCTCAAGCCTTCAGTGAGGCCGAGCTTTTGGGATGAAGCCACAAGCGTGACAATAGCCAGGCCAAACAGACCGATCGCACTAGGATCAGCCGTTATGATTTTTACATTGGAATGAGATTCGTTTTGCATGAGAAAATACAAGCCTCCAGTAATGTTTAACTTTGTGTTAATCTGCCGATGCCAGAACCACACTGAATATTGTAACGGAAACAGACGTAATCGCATAGTAGATAATTTTGACCATCTTCCTGCTGAATTGCCTGTGCTCCTTTTTCCCCAACAGACCTTATAGTTCTCTATCTTTCAGCTTGCTTTAATTTTATTCTCAGCTTGACCGGATATAATCAAGGCAATTTTCCTCGGAAGGATGCATGATCAATGAAAACGAAAAAGACCATTTGGATTCCGGCAATAATCGCAGTTACGGTAGCAGCTCTACTCGTAATCTACCAATACTACATATCTTCGATTTCCGGTAGCGGGTCTGGCCCGCGACCGCCAGAAGGTGGCGTGAGCAACGTGTCTGCGGGGCACATGGGCCGCCCTCCTGGAGGGAAGGGGCATGGGGGCAACGGGGAACTATTTAAGACTTTAGGTACTATCTCCGTGTTCCTTGGGGCAGCCGCGTTCTCCTGGTTCTGGTTTAAGAGGAGGTTGAGATCACCATCAATGTTGATTAGAATGGCCGGAAAGTTGTTGCATTCCATGCATAAACTATTAGGCTGGGCGACCTTGATTCTTATTGCCGCTCACGGTGTTTATTTCTTGATTACCAAATTTCAAGATCATAAAACCTATACCGGGCTTGCGAGCTTTACCATTATGCTGGGAATCGCCGGATATGGCTTCTTTATTAACAAAGTTCGTAACAAGTGGATGCGGACCGTGCATCGTTCGCTCGGGTTGCTCTGGGTTCCCGTGTTGCTGCTGCATGCCGGCGGATCAGCGATCATGGCGGTCAGTGCCACCCTTACAGTAGGGATTCTTGTCTGGATACTGGAAAAAATGGCAGGGAAAAAGACGACACCGATTCCAGAGAATCGATAATTAGACAAGCAGAGGATTCGCCACCTAATTCGGTAGCGGATCTTTTGTTATTTAGTGACAGCTTAAACTCTGGAGCCCGAACCCCAAGCCTGCCCGAAAGGCTGTCTTCTGTGGCATAAATCTCTTTCTTCATCAATGGCAGCGGCCCACGCAGTCGGGGATTTGGGTGCATATGCATACGATATGCGCAAAA
>NZ_JAFFQR010000072.1 GCF_020736845.1 Paenibacillus farraposensis | reverse complement strand
TCTCCCTCCCCATCTTCCCTGATAGCTTCACAGGCAACAGATACCGTAAGTAAAGGAGGCGGGATGTAATGAGATATTTTCGGCTTATGGTGGACGAGCGCATCAAGCATCGGGTGGAGCCTGCTTCCCTGTCTCCGTTGCAGGTGGAAGATATCCTTTCGGATCACAACAACAATATGCAGACGGAAGACACTCCCCTGTTTTTAGCTGTACATACGGATTCACGAACCGTCTATCCGGATTTCCTCGAGTTCCCTTTGCCGCTGGTTTCCGATGCAATGAAAGCA
>NZ_JAFFQR010000071.1 GCF_020736845.1 Paenibacillus farraposensis | reverse complement strand
TTGTATTGAGCAGGCGTATTCTTGAGCATGGTTTCAGTTTGCTTATAATGCTCGATCTTATCTGCAAGCATTTTGTTGTAGATGAATCGAACACAACCGAACACTTTTGCAAAATATAGCTGCTGTTCATGGTTCGGATAGATGCGATACTTATAGGCTTTCAGCAATTCCTATCATCCTTTCATGCCTTGATTTTCGATGTATTTCTTGATTACGTCTATGGGTGCTCCACCAGTTGTAAGCAGGCAATAGGAACGTGACCAAAAATACGCTTTCCAAAGCGATTTTCGGATGATTGGAAATTCCTTCTTACGACTGAATAATTCTATTATAGTATCTTCTTAGGCTGTAAGAGTCCATGTTGATCAGACCGTTGCCATTCATCCCTCACTTTAGAA
>NZ_JAFFQR010000070.1 GCF_020736845.1 Paenibacillus farraposensis | reverse complement strand
GCAGGGCAATGGATGCTAGTGTCATAAAATCCTGGCTGGAGGAAAAAGAAGCATACGCCTACAGCTATCAAGCGTTGACCCAAGTCGATCTATCCAGCGGAGATTACAGCTCTCTGGATTTTCGCCATACCGCCTTTCGCCAAATCAAAATGGAGCATAGTCGTTTGCATAGCTGCATTCTCGCAGGAACCGTGTGGCAAGAAGCCCAGCTAGATGGAATTGACCTTTCGTACAGTCTGCTTCATGGAGCTGATTTCAGCGGTTGTTCCCTGCATGGGGCTGTTCTGGACGCTGTCTCAGGGAATCGCGCATATGGTTCAGATGAATGGCT
>NZ_JAFFQR010000069.1 GCF_020736845.1 Paenibacillus farraposensis | reverse complement strand
TTGAACTGGTATGCGTATGTAGCTAATAATCCGCTTGGATATGTAGACCCTAGTGGGCATGAATTTATGCCTACCACAAAAGGCGGAATATTTTATACTAACCAGAAGACGATTATTCATTGTCAAAGAGTAGGCATGGGGACTTGTTGGAATGAGTTTAAAGCAGGAACTATGCAGGCATCCATGGCCGTAGCGAATTTCTTGATAGTGGATGATATCAACACGATACTTGATCCCAAATCGTCCACATATGACAAAACACTTGCGCTGGCAGGATTTATACCTGTTGGTAAGTTTATTAAAGGCGGAAAATTGATCATACAGCTGACGAGTAAGGAGGGAAGATACGTTGAGCGTTCTGTTAAATTGACAGAAAAAAATCTGAAATTGGCCAAGGCGCTCCCTTGTAACTGCTTTACGGCGGGGACTAAAGTTCAAACAGACGAAGGGGAGAA
>NZ_JAFFQR010000068.1 GCF_020736845.1 Paenibacillus farraposensis | reverse complement strand
TTCGGTCATTGGGAACTGGATACCGTCGTCTCGGGCCGTGGAAAAAGCAAAGGTTGCGTGGCCACGTTCATCGAGCGCAAAACGCGCCTGTACACCGCCATTCGAATGCCTGACCGTACGGCTTTGTCCATGGAGATTGCCTTTGGTGTAGCGGCCTTGCAGTATCCTGCAAAGGTGTTCCAAACCGCTACGGTTGACCGTGGTAAAGAATTTGCCTGTTATGCTAGC
>NZ_JAFFQR010000067.1 GCF_020736845.1 Paenibacillus farraposensis | reverse complement strand
CAGCCGAATGTGAAGGTATGGCAACATGTGCAAGGTAGCGGCGTAGAAATGTCTGAGCAAGAACTAACCCTGTCCACCTCTGGGGAATTTTCGATTACACTGCATGAAGTTAACGGCATCACCATCAACAGTCCGGGGAATGTGCAGATTCAGGGTGGTCACGTGAAGCTTGATGCAGGTGAGGAACTTTCGCTCGAAGCTGGAACGGCGCTGTATCTGAAAGGCGGAGCCAGCAGCATGGTACTGGATGGTGAGACAGATACCAAGGCTCCAGTGATTTATCAGGAAGGTACGGTGAAGGCACCTGTTTTCGTTGCCGACCTCCCTCCTGTACCTGAGCCGCCACTCATGAGCATAAAGGCATATGAAGCAGCGCAATCAGCAGCCAAGGATTCATCTAGCAGCCAAGCCTCTACCCCTAAAGCAAAAGTCACCAGTCCAGCGAAGCTTCAACAAGCGAATGCCTTGATGGGGACAGAATCCAAGCTATTAGGCTCCATTCCGGTGATAGGGAAAGTGGTTGGCGTTGCTGTGGGAGTGCTAAGTGGACCTGCAGCGGGTTTGATTCTGAGAGCAACCGCAGCGATCCCTGTTCGGAGCAAGGGAACCCCTACCGTTGGAGGCAGTAAGGGGAACGGCATTCATCCGTTGAAACACTTGGCTGGTCTAGCATTACAAGGGTTAATTACTCAGTATGAACATGAGCAAGCGAGACATGCCTACTATAGCAAATGGATTCTGGGGAAAGTGTATACAAGCGCACGTCAAATAGTACATTCCGGCAGCCGATTAGAGCTGATCCAAAACTTGCTGACAACATCGAAAACCATGGTTCATGCCTATCAACAGGTACCTAAAAGTGTTAAAGATAGAATGCTGAGGGAATATAAAGAACAAGAAAAAGCAAGGGCTGAAGCTGCTCTTAAAGCAGAAAAAGAAGCTAGAGCTAAAGCCCTTAAAGCAAAAAAAGAAGCTGCACCACCAGAGCTTACAGAGGAAGAATACGAAAAGATCTATCAGGATTATCGAAGGAACATATATACCGAAGACCGTAGGCCCAAACTTAAACCGGGGAGTTATCGAGGAGAAGATGGTGTTGTACGTACTAGTGACGGTAAACCCGATCTCCAATACTATAGTGAATGGAAACATAATTATCCCGAAGATGATGATTTCTTCATGCAAACTAGGAAGCAAGGTATAACCGAAGAAGAAAAAAGGTGGATGTTCTATGCTATTACCATAGAAAACCCTCTTATAATTGAAGGTCGAGGGGGTGTGGACAATACTGAAGAATTAGAGGGGATACTTTCACAACTAGGTAGAGGAAAAGGGCTCTTTAGTATTTCTTCTGGAGTAAGTGCAAAAGCAAGAGTCCAGAAAATATTAGCGGAACAAGAAATAGAAGCTACAACAACGAAAAACCAATATAAACAACAGGATCAGCAGGCAAGGGAAATTAGTATTTCTTCTGGAGCAAGTGCACAAGCAAGAGTCAAGGAGATATTAGAGAGACAAGAAATAGAAGCTAGAGAAAACATAGCTACACAAACTCCCGAATCCAAAGGCTACAAACCACAACCAAATGAAAGAACAACAGCTGAGGGGACGGGT
>NZ_JAFFQR010000066.1 GCF_020736845.1 Paenibacillus farraposensis | reverse complement strand
TTACCCGTCCCCTAAGGAGAAAACGATCTTAGTCCGTATCGTCTACGTTACCTAAATCAAAATTTATGTAATGTTTCAATATTATAAAAGACTGTTGATATACCTGCCTACATATTGAGAAGCTTATTCCAAATTATGACTCTTATAAGAATAAGCTTCTCAGTGTTTGTTATGTTTATTCGTTATTTTCTATACTCTTAACTTTTATCATTTCTTGTTCAATCCAATTCATAACCATTTCTGCCTCCTCTCGAGCAATCACCCCCCTCTCGCTTTTATATTTATAAGTTTCATAAGCCCATACTAATATAATTTTCACAAATTCAACTGTCTCTAATTTACAGATCGGTTCAATTTCATCTTCTTCCTCGTCATAAAATGGATCTTCAATTATTGTATAGTCTCTATAGGATATAACGCTTGATGCATTTCCTCCATGTCTATATTCGGATATATTTCCCCTTAATAAATCAACATAATTATCAATATCATTTCTCAAATCTTTAAATCTCCAAGGTATATCAGATCCTAAGGGATCACTTATCATATTGGCGAATTCCAGTGATTTTTCTTCGTCAAAATCCAATACAACTATATTGAATTCCTCCATATATTTCAATTTATATTTATATTTTATCATTATTCAAACAACCTCCAATTCAATATACTGGATAAGCTGAAATTATCTTATCATTTCTTAGAATAAACTCTATTTCCATTCCCGTGCTTGTTTTCCCTATATATTTATTGTTTTTTATAATTACTTTATTATTAAAAGCTTCATTTACTGATTCTATCACCTGTTGTGGTGTCCATTCCTTTGGAAAAAATGTGGATTTAGGTCCTTTTAATACTCCATTAATTTCAACATTGGCTTGATAGACACCAAACTCATTAGGGGGGTCAATATTTCCGACAATTTTACCGTTACTATTTGGCATTCCTTCATAATGAAAACCATTAGCATTTCCATTTTTGAGTATTTCACCATCAAAAATATGGTTTAATCCATTTTCTTTAGTCCCTTGTTTGAAGTTTTCTGTGCTTTGTAGACTCTCAAGCCATTTCTCTTTCTCTATAACAGACTTAGCAGCTTGTCCCGTCCCCTTAGTTCCGGGCAACTTCTCGTTGGGTTTGCTCGGTTTCTGTGAGGCAGGTGTTCCTTCGCTCTTGCCTGACTTT
>NZ_JAFFQR010000065.1 GCF_020736845.1 Paenibacillus farraposensis | reverse complement strand
AAGACGCTCCTATCAAGATATTCACCGCACTTATGATGATCTGGTCACTACGATGATTCGAAAATATCAGTATGGAGATGCCATTGATACCGTAACGAACTATGCCAAACTGGAGACATTTGTTTTACAATATGATGAGACCGATTGGGCATTTTTAAAGCGCCTTGCTTCTCGCTTTGGTTCCGTACTTGTGCCAGAGGTAACCGCAGCCTCGCCCAAGGTTTTCTTCGGGATGCCGGAAGGCAAGCAGCATAAGGTGGAACGGGATGTATTCTATCGGGTACGGAAAACGTTTCATGAACTGGATACGGAAAAGCTAGGAGAACAACGTGCTGGCTCGTATATCACCTATATGATTGAAAGTCTGCAATACTATGCGCTGGGTGATCTCATCACGTTACCGATCGGACAAGGAAAAGAACTGGTCGTGGTTCGAGCAGTGACAACCTTAGCAGATGGCTTACTCCGTACCCGTTATGATCTTCAAGCCGAACAGGATATTCGCTATGCACGTTACGAAAACGATCAGGCCACCGGAATTTCATTGTCAGGAACGGTGCTCAAGGTACAGCAGGACTTTGTGCAGCTTCAACTGGACATCGACCCGAAGCAAGATCCTGCCAAAGCCTGCTGGTTCCCTGTGGCGACTAGATATGTCGCAGAAGAACATAGCGGCTGGTACGATATGCCTGAGATTGGGGAACAAGTGGAGTTGTATCTACCAACACACCGCGAACAAGATGCCTATGTGACAGATTCGCTACGACAACAACGCCACGCGAATGGACAGCCGAATGTGAAGGTATGGCAACATGTGCAAGGTAGCGGCGTAGAAATGTCTGAGCAAGAACTAACCC
>NZ_JAFFQR010000064.1:588028-593715 GCF_020736845.1 Paenibacillus farraposensis | reverse complement strand
GAGTCCTCTCACCGGCATCTATTTCGGGATGTAGCTCAGCTTGGTAGAGCACCTGGTTTGGGACCAGGGGTTCGCATGTTCAAATCGTGTCATCCCGATAACCTTTCCCTATGTGTAAAGGGTAAACGGTAAAGGCAAAAGGCTATCGGGTTACAAATTTACCTGCTGGATTTGAAGAGCACCTCCTAGTGTAGACATTGGAACAAACCTCTTGGATTGTCCGATGCATGCTAGGGGGTGCATTTTTATGTGAGTCTATATAAGTTGAACGAAAGAAGATAGCAATCAAAGTCGAACGCATAGGCGGTCAATGATAGCATGAGGATGTTTCATGATTTCATCTATAAACTGCCCAACACGCAGACGGATTTCGGTAACGGTGGAATAGAACACATTATTGATAACACTCGATTTAAGCCATTTCCAGAGTCCTTCCACGATGTTCAACTGAGGACTGTACGGCGGCAGAAACACCAGTTCAAGCCGACCTTTCTGTTCTTCCAGAAAAGGTTGCAGCAGCTTCGCATGATGAATTCGGGCGTTGTCTAATACGATGACGATGCTTCCCGCAGGGTAAGCAGAAAGAACCTTCTGAAGAAATGTCAAAAAGGTTTCGGCGGTATGTTCGTCTTCCTGCCAAACGATTCGTCCCGTCCTATAGTCAACCGTCGCGAGTAACTTGACCCCGCGATGCTTTCCCGTGGTTGGAATGATTCGTTGCTTCCCACGAAGAAACCAGGTTTTCTGAATCGCTTGATAGTCCCGAATCATGGATTCATCCTCGAACAGTAAGTGATCGTTCTCATGGTTCAGTAGCTTTTTTTCAAATCGGGAAAAGTCATTTCAGCAAACTGACGTTGCTTTTCGGGATCTGCTGCCGCAAGTGTGAAAGTTGGCTTCGTATAGCTCAGTCCTAAGCGTTCCATCACTTTGGAGATGCCTCGAAGCGAGTAGCGGTGGCCCCATTCTCGTTCCACATACGTGGCAATGAGCTCAAGCGTCCAGTTATGCTTGGCCGTAAACCCAACCTCATGGGGGACCGAATAGGCGACGGTCTGTTTCAACTGATCTTGCTGCTCCTTAGTCAACCGAGTAGGAGCACCCGATGAGTGCTTGAGTTGCAAGGCTGCCAAGCCGCCGTTTTCGTACGTATGAATGTAACTGCTCACCGTCATTCGGTTTCGATTCAGAATGTCAGCGATCGCCGTCATGGGTGTGCCTTTCAAATGCAAATAGATGGCTTGATAGCGTTCATACATTCGGCGTTCTTTGGCTTGTTTCATGGCTGCTTTTACATGTTCCAGTTCGATATGCTGTTCCATTTGTGTTCCCCACTTGTCCTTTTCTTGATCTATTTCTAATTCGACAAATGGTCCGTTTTTCCTTGCCAGGGTTTGCTAAACACTTTGATTCAACTTATATAGTTTGATGCTTCATTTCTTTCAACAGGTATCGTAGTGACCAGATCATCATAAGTACGGTGAATATCTTGATAGGAACGTCTTTTCACCTTGATATCCATCTGATACGAATGGGAAGCGGTCTCCAGTTCAAATGATACGTCTCGTTCACATTGTACGGACATACTCGTTACAAACCCCATGGAGCAGTCCTCTCAGCGATTGTCCCTGATCATCCAACTGACGAATCACAACCGGATCCTGCTCCATATTATGTCCAATGCATGCAGTTCCTTGTTCTTCGGAGAGCATACCACTAATATGTAATGATTGGAGTCTTACTGAAACCGAAAAAGAGCAGCATACTTGCTGATCTATAAACGAAGTACCTCTATATGACAATTATAAAGAGAACGTACTGAAAAGGCTTGCGAATGGGCTATTAATATATATCTTAGTTGATAAAAGTAACAATAATAAACGGATAGGCAAGATCCAGCTTTTTGACTATAATTCTAGAAAAGCGCCGAGATCGGATACATATAATCAAGCATCCATAAAATTATTAGAAAAATTCCAATTTAAGATGGAGGGAACTTATCGAGAGCATTATTGGTGAAGTATATCCCTTCTATCACCTTGACATACGTTGAATGCTACGTGAGGATTGAAAGGCTGAAAGATTGATGAATAGGGATTCGCAATTAATAGTTTAGTGTGATCCTTGAGAAGATAAAAAAGATATTTATACAATATTGAGGTTTTAATGAAAGATGAGGGTTCATGCTATGCCAAAAAACGATAATATGCTGGCAATTCTATGGATGCTGAATTCGGGCGTAAAAATGACTGCAAAACAAATATCCGAAAAGTTAGAAATAAATATAAGGACGGTTTATCGGTATATTGATGCACTATGTGCCAGTGGAGTGCCCATAATATCCGACACAGGTCATAATGGCGGGTATAGCTTGCTGAATAATTTTATCAGAGCACCTCTGCTATTTGATATTGAAGAAAAAAAGGCACTCCTTCATGCTGCTGTTTTTGCAAAAGAAGCCGGATACCCTTTGAGTGAGGCATTAGACAATGCGACATCAAAATTGAAAATGTATTCGAGTCAGGAGCAGGAAAGTATACTTAGCCGTCATTTAGCCGGATTTGAAGTTATAAACCGCATGGGAGGCCCTTCTGTTCAGCCGGTATTGGCAGAATTAGAGCAGGCTGTAGCAAACGAATTCTCTGTAGAAATTGATTATCGGACAAGCTATGAAGAACAACCAAAGAACCGGGTGATAGACCCCTATGGAATGGTCTACTGGAACAATAAATGGTACACAGTTGCATTTTGTCATCTAAGGAATGAGATCCGCAGCTTTCGGACAGATCGAATTTTACAAATCAAGCGCACTCGAATCATATTTAAGCGTTCGGAAGCCTTTTCGGCCCGTGAATTTTTTATGCAGAATCTGTTACCTGATTTAGTGGGCAAGGATGGGTTAATTTCTTTAATTATTGGAGGCAGGTCAGGAGCATTGGATGACTTATGCCTGCATTGGTTTTTGGGGCATCATCTGAAAGAGCGGACATCAAATCAAGCAGTATTTTTGCTTGAGGAAAAATCAATTCATACCCATGTCCCTTATTTTCTCCTATCCTATGGAAAATCCATTCAAGTAATCGAACCACAGAGTTTAAAGGAAAAACTTGTTGCTGTTGCGTCGGAGTTAATGGAATATTATCAACTTTAATAGCTTCACTGACAGCAGATGTCAGTGAAGCTATTTTATAATGATGACAATCATTGATTACCGATGGTGGTTGGTAGCACTTGATGAATTGTAAAATAAGGAGAACTTGCAAATGAATAATACGGTATTTCTTTATGTGTTTGATACAATGGCAGACTGGGAAATAGGTTACTTAACTGCCGAACTGAACTCGGGAAGATATTATAAAAAGGGGCTGGCCCCATCAAAAATAGTTACCGTGGGAATTGAAAAGACGCCTGTAACTACAATGGGCGGATTGAAAATACTGCCTGACATCAAACTGGATGAGTGTAGCATTGAAAGCACAGATACATTGATTTTACCCGGTGGAGATACATGGACAGAAACAATTCACCAACCCATCTTAAAAATCGTTGAGAGGTGTTTAAAGGAAGGTATATGGGTTGCAGCGATTTGTGGTGCTACCATGGGACTTGCCCAGACAGGATTGCTAAATTCGCGTTGGCATACAAGTAATGATCTGGAATACCTTAAAATGGTCTGTCCCACATACACGGGCGAAAAGTATTACAAAATGGAGTCTGTTGTAACTGATGGAAAACTGATCACTGCATCTGGAACAGCTCCGTTGGAATTTTGCGTACACGTTTTGAAAGCTCTGGGTGTGTTTTCTTCTAAAACATTAGAAGCCTGGTATAGTCTAAATAAGACTCATGCATCCAAATATTACTATGAGTTGATGAATTCAATTGAATGAAGATACAAGCACTAAATTGAACTATTACGATCATTTAAAGGAGAAGCTAAAATGACTGAAAGCAGAGAATATGTAGGAGTTTCAGGTAAATATACAAAGAAGGGAATAAAATACCCAACGGCTTCACATCGATTACCCCTTTTATTACGGTGGATAATCCTTCAAAAGCAATAGAGTTCTATAAAACTGTTTTCAATGCAAGGGTTAAGGATATTACCGAATATTCTGATGAGAATGGCAATAAAATAATTGTTCATGCTGAATTAGATTTTGGAAATGGTTTTTTGCAGCTGGGAGCAGCGAATCCGACATATACCAGTTGCGAACTTTGTTTCAGGTGATCGATTCGGAAGTATATTGGATCCTTGCGGAGTAAGATGGTCTATTATGACTAGGATCGAAACGGATTTACGTTATTGTTACATAATGAGAGCCAGCTATACTTTTATTGTATGCTGTCGCAACACCCAGAAAAATTAAAATAAAGGTGAGTCATCTTTTCGATACACACCTTTATTTTGATTGAGAATTATTGTCCAATGAGTTTTAAGATTTGTGTGTAAGCATTTTTATAAAGATCAGGGCTAGGATCTTCTCCTATTATTTTGGGCACGTCAAATTCAGACAATACGAAATAGTGTTTGGGTTGAACTTCATGCCTTGCTAAGCAACTCTTGCAACAGGACAAGGGACAGCCATCAATTGCAATGATGTCACGTCCCGATTTTGCTGTTCTTACAAGTGGTTTGACGTCACCACCAACACCAGCGATGCAGGACATTTCAGCGACTTTTCCTCGATCCATTTTTATAGCGATCATATTAGCGGTTTGTGCTGCGGAGGAACATCCAGAACATGAATAGACAAGCGGTAAATCAGTTCTTTTCATCTTTGTACACTTCCCTGTTTTTTCTTTGTGATCCATCACGATATTTTTGACTTTAGATAAAACATAAATTAAATTGTTTGTATTTTAACTTAAATTTACAGGTTAGACCGTGATAATGATCACGACCATTTTCCGAAAGTTACCAGTATACTTTTCATACAAGTAAACTTTTCTTACAAGAAGGGGAGCTTCCAGCAATGAGAAGCTCCTCGTCGTTCGTTTCAGCGCTATCAATGAAAATAATTCTGCACTACAGTCCGTATTCCTCTTTATAGCAAATAATAGAAAATTAGAGCAAAATATGATAAAGCTATAATAAAAAAGGAGTGCCTTTCTATGAAAAAAGAAAAAAGACAACGATTAATTAAGCAATTGGTGAGCGAATATGAAATAGAAACACAAGAGAGGTTAGTAGAATTGTTGGCTGAACAAAATGTAATGGTAACACAAGCTACGATTTCACGGGATATCCGTGAGCTGAAATTAATAAAAATAGCTTCTCCGAAAGGATTTATGATATATAATGTTTCCTCAGAAATGCCATTGCAAACGGATTTGAAGTTGAAGAAGAAGTTAAAAGAAGTTGTTGTCAAGATTGATTATATCAATCAATTAACGATTATAAAAACGTTGCCCGGCAATGCAAATGTTATCGGTGTTTTATTAGATAATTCAAATTGGAGAGAAATGGTAGGGTGTGTATGTGGGAATGATACGTGCCTTGTCATTTCGCAAACCCTATCGGATCGAAGGATTTTAGAAGAAAGACTTAATTTAATTTTTAGATAAATGAGCTGGTAGATTGTCAAGTGAGAATACGAGGTTACTTGAATTTAGGAATTAAAGAGTGTAGGATGCCCGAATTTGAACAGGCCGTAGCTGTGATGTATCTTGTTGGTTCAAGCATC
>NZ_JAFFQR010000064.1:255695-587963 GCF_020736845.1 Paenibacillus farraposensis | reverse complement strand
CCTTGCGGGCGTTCCTTCGCTTTTTTTTTTTTTTTGAATGCGCTTCCATTCCAAATAGACTGCAAGTTGATCATGCATTTTTAGATCAGCAGTTACAGCCCGGATATTCATGATATATACGTAATATGAAATAGGTTTCGCAGATAAACTGACAGAATCTATTATAAAAATACATTTTTTTTATCATTTTAAAAATAAAAACGTGAAATATTTCTCAACAAAAATGTTGGCGTTTTCACGGGGCGGAAAGCATGGACCATTTATGATGTATTTGTATACATCAAAGATTAAAAAGGAGGTACGACCAATGAAGCATCCATTGCATGTGGCTTCGGAAATTGGGGAATTACAAACGGTTTTATTAAAACGTCCGGGACAAGAATTGGAGAATTTAACGCCGGAATATTTACAACCGTTATTATTTGACGATATTCCCTTTTTGCCAGTGATTCAAAAAGAACATGATTATTTTGCCCAAACATTACGCAATCGGGGAATTGAAGTTCTTTATTTGGAAAAACTTGCGGCCGAGGCATTAGTGGATAAAAAACTAAGAGAAGAATTTGTTGACCAAATGTTGGAAGAAGGAAGGGCTGAAGGAAATGTTTCACATCAAATTTTAAAAGAATATTTACTTTCCTTCTCCAATGAAGATTTAGTTCAAAAAATAATGAGTGGTGTACGGAAAAACGAAATTGAAACGCGTAAGAATATGCAACTATATGAATTTATGCAAGATCATTCTCCATTTTATTTAGTTCCAATGCCAAACTTATATTTTACCCGCGATCCTGCAGCAGTTATTGGTGATGGATTAACGATTAATAAAATGAGAGAAACTGCACGAAGACGTGAATCCATGTTTATGGAGTACGTTATCAAACATCACCCGAGATTCACCAGCCATAATGTACCGGTTTGGCTGGATCGCAATTATGAATTTCCAATCGAAGGCGGTGATGAGCTCATTTTAAATGAAGAAACCATTGCAATTGGTGTATCTGCCCGTACTTCAGCGAAGGCTATTGAACGTTTAGCCCTAAATCTATTTAGCCGTCAAGAAAAATTCAAGAGAGTACTAGCCATTGAAATTCCAAAATGCCGCGCATTTATGCATTTAGATACCGTATTTACGATGGTTGATTTTGATAAATTTACAATTCACCCCGCGATTCAAGGACCGCAGGGAAATATGAATATTTTTGTTTTAGAGAAAGGTCCGGATGAAGAAACGCTTAAAATTACCCGTCACACCTCTTTAATGGAATCTCTAAAAGAAGTTTTGGGCTTAAAGGATCTGGTTTTTATTCCTTGTGGAGGAGGAGATGTAATAGCCTCTGCTCGTGAACAATGGAATGACGGATCCAATACATTAGCCATTGCGCCAGGAGTCGTTGTTACGTATGACCGTAACTATGTATCAAATGCTTTATTGCGTGAACACGGTATCGAGGTCATTGAAATATTGAGCTCGGAATTATCCCGAGGCCGTGGGGGACCACGTTGTATGAGTATGCCAATCGTTCGAAAAGATATTTAATTTACGGAGAAAGCAGGGATCAATATGGGAAAAACCAATTCAAGCTTACAAGGCAGAAGTTTTCTTGCAGAGATAGATTTTACAGAAGAGGAATTGTTATATTTGCTCGATTTAGCAGCAGATTTAAAAGATAAAAAGAAAAACGGTATTCCCCATCGTTATTTGGAAGGGAAAAATATAGCTCTTTTATTTGAAAAAACTTCTACTCGTACACGGTGCGCATTTACAGTGGCTTGTACAGATTTAGGGGCGCATCCCGAGTATTTAGGTAAAGGTGATATTCAGCTTGGTAAAAAAGAATCCGTAGAAGACACGGCGAAAGTGTTGGGCCGTATGTTTGACGGAATTGAGTTCCGCGGTTTTGCTCATAAAACAGTGGAATCTTTGGCTGAGCACTCGGGTGTACCGGTGTGGAACGGTCTAACGGATATGTGGCATCCAACTCAAACGCTCGCTGATTTATTAACCATCCAGGAACATATTGGGCATTTGCGAAATGTGAAGCTCGTTTATGTTGGTGATGGCCGAAACAATGTTGCAAATAGCTTATTGGTGGGTGGTTCAATCGTCGGAATGGATGTGCGGATTTGTGCGCCCAAATCATTATGGCCAGCACAAGAAGTCATTTATTTGGCCAAAAAATTTAGTGACCAGGTAATGGTAACCAGTAGTATTGAAGAGGCTGTTGCGGGCGCAGATGTAATCTACACAGATGTGTGGGTATCTATGGGGGAAGAAGATAAATTTGCTGAACGTATTGAACTGCTCTCACCTTATCAAGTAAATATGCAGATGATCAAAGAAGCAGGGAATAAGGATGTGATTTTTTTACATTGTCTACCTGCATTTCATGATCTGGAAACAAAGTATGGAAAAGAAATTTACGAAAAACATGGATTGAGAGAAATGGAAGTAACCGATGAGGTATTCCGCAGCAAGCATTCAAAAGTATTTGATCAAGCTGAAAATAGAATGCATACCATTAAAGCGGTTTTGGCAGCTACTTTAGGAAATATGGAGTAAAGAAGGAATTCATCTTCCTTCTTTCTCTCTCTCTTTTCCTTAACACGATCAAATAGAGAGAGGTGAGTGTAGTGGGTGAAGAAAAGAAATTGGGATTATTTACTTTAACAGCTCTCGTGGTCGGTTCGATGATAGGCGGTGGGGCATTTAACCTGGCAAGTGATATGGCCAAAGAAGCCGGCGCCGGAGCGATTATGATTGGGTGGATTATCACAGGCATCGGAATGATTGCGCTTGGATTATCCTTTCAGAATTTAACTAAAAAAAGGCCTGATTTGGATGGTGGTATTTTTAGTTATGCAAAAGCTGGATTTGGAAATTTTATGGGGTTTAATAGCGCGTGGGGGTATTGGGTAGCCGCATGGCTTGGGAATGTAGCTTACGCAACTTTACTATTTAGTTCATTAGGTTATTTTTTTTCCATTTTTGATGGGGGTCAAAATATAGCATCGATTATTGGCGCGAGTATCTTGCTCTGGTGTGTCCACCTGCTGATTTTACGAGGCGTACAATCGGCAGCGCTTATAAATCTAGTAACTACAATCGCAAAATTAATACCTGTGTTTGTATTCATTATTGTGGGAATCTTTGCTTTTCGAATCCATGTATTCGTAGAAGGATTTTGGGGACAAGGCGGTACTTTTACTTGGGGGGCAGTAGGCAGCCAAGTCAAAAGCACAATGCTTGTAACGGTCTGGGTATTTACAGGTGTTGAAGGGGCTGTTGTCCTATCTAGCCGTGCAAAAAATAAAAGTGATGTCGGAAAAGCGACAGTCATTGGGTTGATAGGAACCCTTATTGTTTACGTATTGATTACATTATTATCTCTTGGGCTTATGCAGCAAGCGGATATTGCTAATTTAAAAAATCCAGCTATGGCCTATTTATTTGAAAGCGTTGTTGGAAAATGGGGGGCTGCATTTATTAACCTAGGTTTGGTTATTTCCGCCTCAGGCGCTTGGCTAGGGTGGACTTTACTCGCATCTGAAATTCCATATTTAGCTGCTAAAGATGGTATATTTCCAAAGTGGTTTGCGAAAGAGAATAAAAATAAAGCCCCTGTAAATTCATTATGGATTACAAATGGTTTAATTCAACTTTTTTTATTAACCTTCATTATTTCGGATAAAGCGTATCATTTCGCGTTTTCTCTAGCATCTTCTGCTATTTTAGTTCCTTATGTGTTTTCAGCATTTTATCAATTGAAGTATAGCTTGCGATCAAGCGAAAAAGGCCGAACCATCAATATAGTCATTGGGATCGTTGCAAGTATTTATGGAATTTGGTTAGTTTATGCGGCTGGATTAAATTACTTGTTATTAGCAATGACCTTATATGCACCAGGCATTTTTATCTATTATAGGCTGAAAAAGCGAAATAATCCAAAGCAAATATTTACTCAGGTGGAACTGATATTATCTGTTGCTATTGCTGCTTTGGCAGTATTCACAATCTATGAATTAGTTGCGGGGAATATTGCGATTTAAGTTTTCTGGAAATAAAAACAGTTGGAGGGTTGATGTATGGCACGCAGAAAAATTGTAGTGGCATTAGGCGGAAATGCGATACAATCTGTGAACGCTACGGCACAGGCACAACAAGAAGCATTAGAAAAAACAGCGGAACAACTTGTAAAAATAATAGAAAATGATGTGGATATCGTTATTGTCCATGGGAATGGTCCGCAAGTAGGAAATATTTTATTACAGCAAAAAGTGGCGGAATCAGAAAAAACCCCCGCAATGCCGTTGGATACTTGTGGTGCGATGAGTCAAGGAATGATTGGCTATTGGATGGGAAATGCGATTGCAAAAGTATTAAGAAAACGGAATATAAATAAAGATGTGGCAACAATCGTAACAAGAGTGATCGTCGATGAAAAAGATGAAGCATTTAATAATCCTACCAAACCAATCGGGCCTTTTTATACAGAGGACGAAGCAAGAAAGGTTATGAAGGAATCAAAAGTGGTATTTAAAGAAGATGCAGGAAGAGGATGGAGACGAGTTGTTCCATCACCAGCACCTGTAAGCATACTTGAATATAAAGTGATTGACTCTTTGGTAAAGGATGGGAATATCGTCATTGCTGTTGGAGGTGGCGGAATTCCAATCATTCATTCTCATGAAGGATTGACAGGGACTGAAGCCGTTATTGATAAAGACTTCGCCGCTCAGAAATTAGCTGAATTAGTAGGTGCCGATACGCTTGTCATTTTAACTGCAGTTGATTTTGTGTATGTGAATTTTAATAAGCCCAATCAAAAAAGGTTAGAGCTTGTAACCAGTGATGAATTAGAAGGATATATAAAGGGACAACATTTTGCAGCGGGAAGTATGCTTCCCAAGATTGAAGCTGCGATTCATTTTGTTAATACAAATCCAGAACGAAAAGCCATTATTACTTCTTTAGAGAAGGTATATGAAGCATTAGAAGGAAAAACAGGTACGGTTATTTCTAAACAAGAAGGATCTGTGCATGTATAAATAACATTTAAAAATACTGCTCTTTAAACAATATGGTCGAGTTTGGGCTGATTTTTGCTCCCGAATTCGGCCTGCTTGTTTCATTGATCATTTATAGTTTATGGAGAGCTAATTGCTCAGTACATAGGATAAATGATAAAATTTATATTATATTCTATTATGAAACAAGAGAGGTGTATTTATGGATAAAAGGAATGTGATGGAAAATTTGAAGCAGTTTAATTTATTTGCTGATTTATCAGAAAAAAAATTAAAAACCTTAAGAGAATTTGTCTATTGGAGAACTTATAAGAAGGGTCAATTTTTATTTTTAGAAGGGGACTTAAGGGAGCGAATTTACCTTATGTTAGATGGCTTTGTAAAGTTAGAGCGGGTCAATCAAAGTGGAAATTTACTATATGAGGACTATGTAAAACAATATTCAATTTTTCCTTATGGCGGTATGTTTACAGATCAAAGATACAATTACTCAGCAGAAGCACTGACAGATGTGGATGTGTATTATATTCCTACAGTAATTTTTGAAGATATGTTGAAAGCCAATCCCAAACAATTATTATCTGTTGTTCAGCAGTTTTCTTTAATCTTAAAACTTCATGAACATCGTATACAATATATTACAATCCCCAATGCACAAGATCGGGTAATTCAGTCACTTAATTATTTAAGGCAGGATTTAGGGGAACAAAACGGTGAAGAGATTGTCATTTCGTGTCCACTGACAACAATCGGAATTTCTAAAATATCCGGAACGTCTCGAGAAACGGTCAGCGGTGTGTTAAATCAGTTAAAGAAAGATCATATTATTACCGTTTCAGGTAAAAAAATTATAATACATGACCCAACTTATTTTGAAGAACTCTCTATATGAAAATAAGGATGAACGCCTTCAAATCGAAGCCGTTCATCTTTTTGCTTTTTGTTTATGACGATGAATAACATCCTCCATTGCTGCAGCTGCATTCGAACGTTGCTCGTTTGAAATCGGAACAGCCATGACCCCATCGTATTAGAGGACGAATTACAGCGCGATTATCAAAAACCGATCCCCGACCTTTCACGGTCTAATCGGGTTTTCTAATTTTTCCTCAAATCCCCGCGCATAAATCTTCACACTCCCCCAAACACACCGCTGTTCAAATAGTTACACCCACTCCCAACATCATGTATAGTAAAGTTATGGGAAATAAACATGAACCCGCATATCATCGAGAACGTTTTAAACGTACATTAGGAAACATGGCAAAAACGAGGAGGAACGTGATGATACATCCAACACAGATTCAGGACATGCTGCAAGCCGCGCTGGAGACGGGCGGAGATTTTGCAGAGGTGTTTGTTGAGGACCGTACCAATGGACAACTGGGTATGACCGGGGGCGTCGTAGATACGGCGCTGTCAGGCCGGGATTTTGGGGTTGGCATTCGGATCATGAAGGAGCATTTTTCGGTGTACGCCTATACCAGCGACATGAGCGAACAGAGCCTGATCCGGCTGGCCCAATCGGCCGCCAAGGCCATTCGCGGAGGTGGAGTGCCAGGTACACAAACGATTACACTCCATCCTCATGCCATCCCTAACCATCATCCGATTGCCATCATACCTGACGGATCACAGAAGCGCGCCAAGATCGAGATGATGAGACGTGCGCATGAGGCGGCCAGCCAATACGATCCTTCCATCACGCAAACCTCCATTGGGATTAGCAACTCGATTCAGAATGTATTGATCGCCAATAGCAATGGACTACTGGTGGAGGATACACGCACGTATACACGCATGAGAATAAGCGCCATTGCGACGGCTGGGGAGCATAGACAATCCGGCTTTCGCGGGCCGGGAGCGTATGCGGGGACTGAATTCCTGGAGAATCTGAATATCGAAGAAAATGCGAGACACGCCGCCCGCATTGCGGCCACGATGGTCAAAGCGGGATATGCGCCCAGCGGCAGACTACCCGTCGTGATTGAGAACGGCTTCGGCGGTGTGCTTTTTCACGAGGCGTGCGGACACGGACTGGAATCCACGGCGGTGGCACATGGAACTTCCGTGTTTGCCAATAAAATCGGGCAGCAGGTGGCTTCACCGCTTGTTACGGCTGTGGATGACGGAACGATTCCCAATGCCTGGGGCTCGCTGAATATCGATGATGAAGGAGCGCCGACACAGCGAAACGTATTGATCGAGAACGGCATTTTAAAAGGATATTTGATCGACCGAATGGGCGCGCGCCAGATGGGGATGGTTGCGACAGGGTCAGGACGAAGACAGTCTTATAAATTTGCGCCTGCTTCCCGTATGAACAATACGTTTATTGCGAATGGCGCTTCGACACGTGAAGAAATTATCGCCAATACGGAGTACGGGATCTATGCCAAGTCGCTGGGCGGCGGTTCGGTGAATACCTCGACCAGCGAGTTCAACTTTGCAGTCGAAGAGGCGTACATGATTCGCAATGGCAAAATTGCCGAGCCGGTCAAAGGGGCAACGCTAATCGGAAAGGGAATTGAAACCCTGCAAAATATTGATATGGTCGGCAACAATCTGGATCATGGTCAGGGCATGTGCGGCTCGGTCAGCGGAAGCCTTCCGGTTAACTGCGGGCAGCCCACGATTCGCGTGTCCGAAATGACCGTCGGCGGACGGAAGGGGGAGTAGGCGATGAATATTCAGCAATTTCAGGAAGCGTTGTTTACAAAAGGCCGCGAAATCGGTTACACAGACATGGAAATCTATTATGTGAATGGACGTTCTACCTCGGTAAAGGTGTTGAAGGGAGAAATTGACCAATATACAATCGTCGAAAATGGTGGACTTTCCTTCCGAGGTGTCATTAACGGGAAAATGGGCTACGCCTCTACGGAGAAGCTGAAGCCTGACGTGATCGATTTTTTATTGGAAGAAGCGCGCAGCAACGCAGACATACTGGAGAACGAGGAGCAGGATGAACTGTTTGAGGGCTCTGAAAGCTACCCTGAGCAGCCTGTCTATATCGCCGAGCTAGTCGACACGGCTCCCGAGATACTTATCGAGGCTGCGATGGAAATGGAGCGCACGGCGCTTGCCGCAGATCCGCGGGTTGTAATGGCCAGACATTGCTCGGTCAGCATTCGTGAAAACGAGGTCTTGATTGCCAACACGAAGGGACTGCATTGCCATCACCGTAAAAGCCAGGCGACCGCCTATATATATGTCATTGCAACACAACATGGGGAGACCGTTACCGGGGGCTGGCATGATTATTCCTTGCGAAGTGTAGAGGAAATCGACATTGAGGATGTGGCGCGAAAGGCGGTTCAAGAAGCCGTTTCCCGACTGGGCGCTAGCACCATCCAATCGGATAATTATCCGGTCATTTTCCGCCGCGATGCAGCAGCCCAATTGCTGGCTGCGTATACGACGGTATTTTCAGCGGAGTCGGTGGATAAAGGCTTTTCACGGATGGCTGGGAAATTGGGACAACTGGTAGCAAGTCGGCACGTCACGCTAATTGATGATCCGCTTATGAAGAACGTTCCGGCAGGCAGTACGTTCGACGCCGAAGGCAGCGCGACACGCCGCAACGAGATTATCAAGGACGGGGAGCTACGGACGTATTTCCATAACCGCAAGACGGCCCGCAAAGCAGGCGTACAAAGTACTGCCAATGCCTCCAAGGGCAGCTATAACGGCAAAATAGGCGTTTCGTACCATAATCTGTACCTGGCTCCAGGCTCCTCTACCTTGGAGGAGATGATTGGCAAGACAGATCGCGGGCTAATGATCGTGGAGCTGCAAGGGCTGCATGCGGGCACCAATACGGCGTCCGGTAATTTTTCGCTGGCTTGTCTGGGATATTGGATCGAGCAGGGGCAGGTGGTCAGAGCAGTCAATCAAATTACCGTATCGGGCAACTTCTTTGACGTGCTGCAGCAGATTGAGGAGGTTGGAAATGATTTGCGTTTTACGGGAAGCTGCACCTCACCTTCGTTCAAGCTGGCTTCACTCTCGATTTCAGGCTCCTAACACTGGAGAAGTCTCTTTCCTTCCATTTTTACAGTCTGTTTCTGACCTCCGCTTGGCTGCCGATTGCAGATGCCTGATGCTTCGAGGTATGGTAAAGTAGGAGAAGGCTTTTAGGAAATATGAAAAAAAGGCTTGGTTGCAGCACCGCGGGCAGGGTATTATAGACAATAATATATTCGAAAAAAGGTTCGAATTGAATTTTTACTGGGGGATGTATATGAGATATATAAGCACTAGAGGCCGAGTAGAAGCCAAGGGATTTATTGATACCGTGCTCATGGGGTTAGCTGACGATGGTGGCTTGATGGTACCGGAGCAAATTCCACAGGTGCCTGTGGCTACGCTGGAGCAATGGGCAACATTGAGCTACAGAGAGCTGCTGCTGGAAGTTTTTGCGCTGTATATCAATGATGAAATTCCTCGTGAAGATTTGGAACAGCTGGTGGAACGCAGTTATGCAAGCTTCCGTCACCCGGAAGTTACGCCAGTGAAGAAGATCAACGAATCCCTGTCTATTTTGGAGCTGTTCCACGGACCTACGTTTGCGTTCAAGGATGTGGCGCTGCAATTTATGGGTGAGTTTTATTCCTATGTGTCCAAAAAGCAGAACGAGATCATTCACATTTTGGGCGCAACCTCAGGTGATACAGGGGCAGCAGCCATTCAGGGCGTGCGTGGCAAGGAAGGCATCAAAATTTGTATTTTGCATCCGCATCAGAAGGTGAGCAAGGTACAGGAGCTGCAAATGACGACCGTTGACGATGAAAATGTACTGAATCTTTCGGTAAAAGGAAACTTTGACGATTGTCAAAAAGTCATCAAGGACCTATTTGCAGATCTCGATTTCAAAGGCAAACATCATCTGCGTGCGATTAATTCGATTAACTTTGTACGTATTTTGGCGCAGACGGTATATTACTTCTATGCCTATTTCCGGGCGCAGGAGTCAGCAGGTACGAAGAAGATCAATGTCAGCGTGCCATCCGGCAACTTTGGCAATATTTTTTCCGGTTTTCTAGCGAAGAAAATGGGCCTGCCGATTCATAAGCTGATCATTGCAACGAATGAAAATAATATTTTGGAGCGCTTCGTGAAGACGGGCGATTACAAACCAGGCGACTTCAAAAGCACATACAGTCCTTCCATGGACATTCAGGTGGCGAGCAACTTCGAAAGATATTTGTACTACTTCGTTGGAGAGGATGCAGCCAAGGTATCTGAATACATGAACAACCTCAAAACCGAAGGACGGATTGTGATCAGTGCAGAGGATTTGCAACGGGTACAGCAGGATTTTGAAGCTCTCGGCGCTTCGAATGAGCAGTGTCTGGAGCTGATCCAAAAATACAAGGCCGAATACGATTATTTGCTCGACCCGCATACGGCTTGCGGTATTGCCGCATATGAGGCGCATAATGGCGCGGACGAAGTATGTGTGACCTTTGCGACAGCGCATCCGGCCAAATTCGATGAAGCCATCCGTCTGGTGGATATTAAGCAGCAGTTCCCGGCAGAAATTGAACAATTGTTCTCCAAGCCGCAGCACCAGCAGGTGGTTGAGCATGACGAGGCAGAAATTGTACGTCAGCTTGAAGCCTTTTATGCGTAGAAAATCGTTTCTGCAATGATGAGTTACATCCTAATAGAATGGAGAGAAGAGGCTGCGCCCTGTGCGTAGCCTCTTTTTGTTGCCTCCACATTCCCGGATAGGCTGTATGTACATAAATAATAGAGGAAAGGATAAACGTATAACAGACCATGGGAGGTTTATAGAGTTATTTAATAAAGGGGACAAATTATTTTTATAAGCAAATTAGATGTATTTATTTTAAAAATCATGTATAGTTAACTAAATTTTATGAATACATAAGATTCCACTCTTGCGGTGTAGATCAACTCGGATCATCATGTAGCAGAGGGACTCATTATAAAGGGGTGTATTGAAAAGTGACCATTATCCGTTCAGAGCAGAGTCAACAGGCAGCAGCCGAATATGTGCAGTCCGTTTTTGAGAAGGTTATCGCGCGTAATCCTCATGAGAATGAATTTCATCAGGCCGTCAAGGAAATATTGGATTCGTTAGTTCCCGTGCTGGCTAAGCATCCCAAGTATATGCAACAAGGGCTTTTGGAACGGCTGGTGGAGCCGGAGCGTGTCATTACCTTCCGTGTACCTTGGGTGGATGATGCAGGGAATATACAGGTCAACCGCGGCTTCCGCGTACAGTTTAACAGTGCGATTGGTCCTTATAAAGGTGGACTCCGCTTTCATCCGTCTGTATATCTGGGAATCGTCAAATTTTTGGGCTTTGAGCAAATTTTCAAAAATGCATTAACAGGCCTCCCCATTGGTGGTGGCAAAGGCGGCTCCGATTTTGATCCCAAAGGCAAATCAGATAACGAAGTCATGCGGTTTACACAAAGCTTTATGACCGAGCTGTACAAATATATTGGTCCGGATGCCGACGTTCCGGCAGGGGATATTGGAGTAGGCGGCCGCGAGATCGGTTACATGTTCGGACAGTACAAACGGATACGCGGTGGACATGAAGGCGGTGTCCTGACGGGAAAGGGAATTCATTACGGCGGGAGCCTCGCGCGTACAGAAGCGACTGGCTACGGTTGCGTGTACTTTGTAAATGAGATGCTGCAAGCCCAGGGCTTGTCTTTTGAAGGAAAACGTGTCGTCGTGTCCGGCTCGGGGAATGTATCGATTTATGCGATTGAAAAAGCACAGCAGCTCGGCGCCACGATTGTCGCTTGCAGCGATTCGAACGGCTACATCTATGATCCCGAAGGCATTGATTTGGAACTGGTGAAGCAAATTAAAGAAGTGAACCGTCTGCGGATTAGTGAGTATATCAAGGAGCGTCCAGACGCAACATATACAGAAGGCTGTTCCGGTATCTGGTCGATTCCATGCGACATCGCACTGCCATGTGCCACGCAGAACGAAATCAACGAGCAAGCAGCCCAGTTGCTGGTGAACAATGGCGTAAAAGCGATTGGCGAGGGAGCCAATATGCCATCCACGCTGCAAGCCATTGAAGTATTTTTGAACAATGGAGTACTGTTTGGCCCAGCCAAAGCTGCCAATGCAGGCGGAGTTGCGGTTTCCGCACTTGAAATGTCACAGAACAGCATGCGCTTGTCATGGACCTTTGAGGAAGTGGACGCCAAGCTGCATGATATTATGAAAAATATTTATGAGAACAGCGTGAAGGCGGCTGAGGAATACGGTGTGCCTGGCAATCTGGTCGTAGGTGCGAACATTGCCGGATTTGTTCGGGTGGCCGACGCTATGTTGTCCCACGGAATTGTCTAAGTCAACGGTAGCTTGGGACACAAGTAGAGAAATAAGTGAGTACACATATATTAAATAAGCAAGCTTATAAAAAAGAGAAGCTGAGTGTCCCTCGTGAGGGCGCTCAGCTTTTATTTTCCAAGCGGGACTTTATTTTTCTCAGGAACTTGATTTTTAAAAAAAGAGAATGTATATTATTTGATATATCAATGATTGATGTATCAAGGGTTTAATCACAAAGCTCATCGATATGCTTAAGGGGAGGGATTACGATCACCCAAACATCATCTGAGGCTGGGCATATTTTTGACTTGCTGCTGCTGCTCAACAAGCAAATCAGCTCCAAGTTTAAGCGCTGTGCAGGAATCAGCGCATCCCGATTGCAGCTGTTGTGCAAGTTGTACCAGGTTGAGGAAATTAGCCAAACTCTGCTGCAAAAAGAGGTTGGCATCGACGGTGCGGCCGTAACCCGCCATTTGAAGCAGCTTGAGGCGAATGCTATGGTTGCACGGCGCATCAAGCCCGAGGACAACCGGATTACCTTGGTAAGCCTGACCGATTATGGCCGGGAGCGTATTGTCACTTTCGGACAGGAGCGCTCGCAGTTTGTGGATCGACTGCTCAGCAGCTTTGATGAGGCAGAGCGGCAACAGTTAGCTAATATGCTGAAAGTCATGAATGATCACATTTCCGATATGGACTGACTAAAATACGTTACTAACGATTACTCCCACAGGGAAGAAGGAGAGATTTGAATGAGTAATACGGATACATCTAATATTGTAAAAACGAATGATTTTAGAGAGATTGCACTCGGCCGGCGTTCTGTTAAAGTATACGATCCAACTGTGAAAATCAGCCGTGAAGAAATGACCGAGATGTTAACGGAAGCTACACGCGCACCATCTTCCATTAACCTGCAGCCTTGGCGCTTCCTTGTGATTGACAGCCCGGAGGGCAAAGCAACCCTTGCACCATTGGCAAGTTTTAACCAGCGTCAAGTGGAGACATCTTCAGCCGTAATCGCTGTGTTCGGAGATTTGAACAACTTTGATAATTTTGAGCAAATTTTCGGAGAAGCTGTAGAACTGGGCTATATGCCAAAAGAAGTGAAGGAAATGCAGCAGGAAAAAGTGGCCGCCCATTTCGCAGTGCTTGATCCGGTTGTGAACAAAGAAACCGTCTTGATTGACGGAGGCCTGGTCTCGATGCAGTTTATGTTGGTGGCGCGTGCCCATGGTTATGACACCAACGCTATCGGCGGATATGACAAGGATAAAATTGCTGAAGCCTTTGGCCTGGAAAAAGATCGTTATGTTCCTGTGATGCTCATTTCCATGGGTAAAGGTGTCAACGAAGGCCATCCGTCCACACGCTTGCCGATTGATCAAATTGCGCAGTGGAAATAAGATGAACGTGTGATCATATATATGCAAAATAAAAACAGGCGACAATGGAACTATCCTTTGCTGCGCCTGTTTTTTGTTAGTTTTCTTTTAGCTTTCCGGCGTCGTATTAGCAGAATACAGATCCGATCGAGTCATAAGCTGCTTACGCCTGCTTTCTCCGGAATTTCACCAAAGACCAGATGATCAGGAGGGCCATGAAAGCCACGCATACGCTGATGCTGATCCGATTTTGCGGGTCAAGCAGGAACAGGAATGCAATCACCCACAGACATCCGATGGTTATCACTGTGATATAAGGGAATCCCCATATTTTAAAGCTGGGCTCTATGGGATACGATTTGCGCAGTTTCAACTGGGACAGGCAAATACAGCTCCAGACGAGCAGCACGCCAAACCCGGGCACGGCCATCAAAATACGGAACAGTCCGTCCTGAGCGATATAAGCGATCATGGAGCCCACAACCAGAGCTACGGCAACTAATTTGAGGCTATTGATTGGAACTCCATTCGCAGATACCCGAGCGAGTGATTTGGGCCCTTCCCCATTGACGGCCAGTGAATGCAGTATGCGTGTTGCGCCGTAAATCCCCGAATTGGCGGCAGACAGTACAGCGGTGATCAAAATAAAGTTCATCACATGTGCCGAGCCTTGAAGTCCTACAGAAGACAATACCTGTACAAACGGGCTCGTATTTGCATCCAGCTGATTCCAGGGAACCAGACCGCAAATGATGAGAATGGGCAATGTATAGAACAAAACAACGCGAAAAATAAAGCTTTTAACAACTCTGGGCATTACCTTTTCCGGATTTTCTGTCTCCGTCAACGTCAATCCGATCAGCTCGGATCCCCCATAGGAAAAGGTAACGACCAGCAGCGCCGAAAAGATAGCCGGCCAGCCATTGGGGAGAAATCCGCCATGCTGCATGTAGTTGCTCAGGTAGGGTGGAGTTCCCGTAGGGATAATGCCGAACAGTATACAGCCACCCAACGCGACAAAGATAATAATCATGGCAATCTTGATACCCGCAAGCCAAAATTCCAGCTCCCCAAAACCGTCGACACTCAGCATGTTGACGACAATAATGAAAGTCGCACTCGCTAAACTGAGTACCCATAAGGGGACATCCGGCAACCAGTATTGCAGGAAGCTTCCCGCCGCGATGACCTCAATGACACAGACAGCCAGCGACATAAAGCAATACAACCAGCCAATGATAAAGGAAAGTCGCTCTCCAAAGGCTTTGCGAATAAATTCCTTCATATTCATATTAGGGTAGACGGTGGCCATTTCGGCAATTGCCCCCATAACGACCAGAAGCAGAAGCCCTGCAAAGACATAGGATAAAATAACCCCAGGCCCCGCCAAGCTGATCGTTTCGGTACTTCCTTTAAAAATACCGGTTCCGATGACTCCGCCTATAGCCATAAAGGTGATATGTCTAGGGCGCAGCTTCTTGTGTAAAGTTGCTTCATTTGACTTCAATCTGAAATCCTCCTTCATAATGTGTATAGCTTCAGCATAGCCCAAATAGGATACTTCAATTAGATTTATACTACATGAAAATATCAAATTAGGAAATGAAAGAAATAGGATCAGAGAAGAGAATGATATATAATGAGGTTGATTTGGAAAATAGTATGTTATTTTATGAAGCGGAGGCTTTCCCCAGTGAAGCAGGATCGAAAACAACTCAGCGTGTGATTGCTTCGTATCTGGAGGATCATCTGGTTGCAAGGGTGTGAGCAAGGATGAATTGATTAAAGATCCTGTCCGGAGTGGAATTTCAGCCGTTAAGGAAGGACATGTATACGATTTTGGCAAAGATTCCAGCTGGTTGTATACAGGTACGATTGCAAACGGACAGATGATTGATGATGTTCTGAAAAGTGTATTTCAATAATCGGGAATGTAAAAGCGCTCCCCCGCTTGATGGCATCATGCCTCAGGAAGGGGGCGCTTTTTTTATCAAAAAGATGCCTGCATGGGGCAGACTTCAGAATTTACATTTTTATTAGGATTGCGGAGATACCAGGATTTTAACCTAATTTTTTTCTTTCAGAAGACCTTCAAAGCCTTGCTCAATCACTTCTTCGAGTTTAATACGTTTGGTAACCAGTTTGTCCGCAGGGAAATAGCCTTTTTCCATCAGACTGATGACAGCCGGGAACACATCGCGGTACCCGATAATACCCGTCAGATTGCGTTCTTTCATGACGATATTGTTAGGTTTGATTGGAGCTTTTTCACCAGTCAATGGATGCTGAGCATCCTGGGGAATGAAGATCGGTCCAGCTACATATTCCATGAAGATCACTACCACAAATACCACACCACTCAACTTTAATTTTTACTTTTCCTGCCAGAGCAGCGGGTTGTTCAATGTTTTCCAAACTCAAGTCTTTTACTCCATGCCATCTCAATGCTTTCATATCTGTCATCTCCTTGACAAATATATGATCATGTAATGATGCTATAAAAAAAAGAGAATGAAATAGGAAACGTTTCCGAAAGACAAGCGGCGGGAAGAAGAAAACGGTTTCCATCTTTAAATGCTGATTCTATGGTATAATATCAATATTGAGGTTTTAAACTGGGAAGTCAGAAAACGATTCCGTTCTTGAAAGGATTTTGGGCGTGACAGATCAAAAAAAAGTAACCATAGAGGATGTAGCCAAGCGGGCAGGGGTAGGTATTGCGACTGTCTCGAGGGCTATTAACGATAGTGAAGGCATTAGCCCGAAGACGAAAGCATTGATTTTGCAAGTGATTGACGAAATGGGGTTTACACCCAATACCTCGGCGCAAAGCTTGAAGGTACGCCAGACACACCAAATTGCGCTGGCCGTGCCGGATATTCGCAATGCGATTATTCCCGAGATCGCCTGGTCTGTGGAACAGGCTGCCAAGCAGCATGGTTATCGTGTCGTGCAGATTAATACCGCCGGAAATGCCAGAATGGAGCTTGAAACAGTTCGTGAGGTAAAGAAGCTGCATGTGGACGGACTCATTATTATGCCGCTGGCATACCCCAAAATGCTGGTGGATTTGATCAATAAAGCCAGTGTTCCTGTGTCCATTATTAATTATGGCAAGAAGCTGGGCGAAGATGTCAAAGCGGATATCGTCAGTCTAGCCCGGCAAGAGGGACGGCTTGTCATGGAGCATTTGCTTAAAATCGGAAGGACGAGAATTGCTTACGCAGGTGCTGCGAAGGACAAAATTGAGGAAAGGTACTTTGCTTATGAGCAGTCTCTGCAGCATGTGGACCCTTCACTCGTTTATTTTGGTGATGATTTCTCCTTTGAGACAGGACTGCGTGCAGCCGATTATTTTTACAGCCTGAAGCATATGCCGGATGCGATTTACGCGGTTAACGATATGGTGGCGATAGGGATTGTCAACCGCTTTAAGGATCTGGGCGTCAAAGTGCCGGATGAGGTTGCAGTCGTCGGTATTGATAACAATCTATGGGCAACGGTAACGATACCACAGATCAGCTCTGTGTCCATTATGGGGGAAGAGGTAGCACGATTGGCTGCGGAGCTGCTGCTCAAGCGAATTCAAGACCAGACACCGGGCGATTATGAACGCGTGCAATTCGAGCCTCGCCTGATCGTCAGGGAATCAAGCGTCTCAGTGATCCGTAAGCCTACGGTTGGACGTGGCGAGTAGAAGCCCTAGCTGGTACCTTCCTATCGTTATAGCGATGGATGAATGGTCGCAGGAGCAGTCGCAGATGACTAGTTTATAATCGCAACTAAGCCATTGGTTTGAACAGGAGAGTGGACCCGTGTCAAAAGGGAGCGTGTTCGTTTCTGTAGCTTGTACTGCACTATTGCTGGCTGTAATTATAGGATGTACTTCTAATCCATCAGAACAGTATACTGACGTTACAGCGCGGTCTGGAGCAACTGCCGGGAGTCCAGGCTTCTGACGGATTGGATGGAGCTTTAAGTGAAAGCTATGCTGCCATCTTGGGGGAGCTGTTCACAAGGGATAAGACTGCGATGACCCATATTAATAAAATGATAGTCGTTTCTCTACCTGAGAATCGGCTTATTTGTGCTTGTGCCACAATAAAAAAATAATTGGTTTACTTTTGGCGATAGTTATGATAATTTTACTTCGACAAACATCGAAATTAAGCCTGAAGCAGAAAGGAATGGAGCAAGGTGAAAGATACGGAAATGCAGCAAGCTGTAAAAATATACAAAGCGCTGGGAGAACCGACTCGTCTCAAGATCGCGCTGTTGTTAAAAGAGGAAAGTGACCAATGCTGCTCTGTGCTGGGCGAAAAGCTGAACAGTGTTGCTATCTCAACTTTATCGCATCACTTGAAGCAAATGGCAGACTCTGGACTGCTGACATTTCGGAAAGAGGGCACTTTTATTTATTACAGCTTGGATATTGAAGCAGCAGAGAAATATGCTTCGTTCCTGTTAAAATAATTTTTTTTAGTCTTAATTTCGATAATTGCAAAAATATAAAAACAAATAGAAAAGAGGCGTTATCTAGAAATGCAGAGTACATGGAAAGTGTATATTTTGGCTATTGTCAGTTTTTTGGTAGGCACATCCGAATATATCATCTCGGGGATTTTGGATCAGATTGCGATGACGATGGGAATTACGGTGGCGGCCGCAGGTCAGTTGATTACCGTTTTTTCTCTGGCCTATGCGATTGGCACGCCGATCCTGATGGCAATATCGGCTAAATGGGACAGACGCAAGCTGCTTCTGTATTCCCTCGGCTTGTTTGCAGTCGCCAATGTTCTGTCCTTTGCCCTGCCGGGTTTTGGTATGTTTATTGCCGCACGTATTCTTATGGCACTCGGGGCGGGGGTGGTCGTGGTTACAGCCCTGAGCATCGCAGCGAAAATTGCCCCAGCGGGCAAGCAGGCCAGTTCTATTGCTACGGTTACCATGGGTTTTACAGCCTCGCTGATCATTGGAGTACCGCTTGGAAGAATGATATCTTCTGCATATGGCTGGAAAATGGTATTTCTCGGCATTGCTTTGGCAGGGATTATGGCACTGATTGTTATTGCAATGGCCATTCCTCGCTTAAAAGGAGATCAGCCAGTTCCCTTACTACAGCAATTTGCTCTTTTGAAAAAGCCTGAAGTCGCTTTGGGATTGGCCATCACCTTCTTTTGGCTAGGTGGTTATTCACTTGCTTATACTTACATTTCACCATATTTGCTGAATGTATCTGCTATAGGGGAGGATGTGCTAAGCTCAGTATTACTCGCCTTCGGGATCGCCAGTCTGGTCGGGTCGAAAATCGGTGGGTACAGTGCAGATAAAAAGGGCATTCCCTTCACATTATTTGGTGGTATGATGCTGCACGTCATTTCCTTGCTTTTACTTCCTTTTGCTGCTCATTCCCTCATGGCAGTGTTGGCTCTGTTGATTCTTTGGTCGTTCGCAGCCTGGACATCCGGACCCACTCAACAATATAATCTGGTCACGCTTATGCCTGAGTCTTCCGGCGTTATGCTGAGTCTCAACCAGTCTACGATGCAGCTTTCCATGGCGGCCGGAGCTGGGATTGGAGGCGTGATTGTAAGCCAGGTATCGCTGGCTTCCATCACTTGGTTTGGGGCGGCGGGTGTCGCTATCGCCATTATAGCTGTGTATTTACTTACACGAAAAGTCTCGGTCCAAACGAAATTGAGTATTACGGAATAAGTTTACAGGTAAGCTGAAAAGAGGGGGCATGATCACAAAAGTGGTTTTGCAGGCCCTCTTTTGATCTGTATGAATCGTTTTGTAAAATCTATCAAGGCTTAAATCTCTTCTCGATCTGCTTCTTATTCTTTTGCCGCCAAATCCACCTCTCGATAAAGTTTTTTTCTTTTCTTTCCTGAAGTGTTTCCTTCATACCTTTGATAAGCAATTCGGATCTCCGCTTGTCATTTCTGTCAATTGCGCGCAGCTCCTCAATAAATTTGTGGTCCATGTCCGCATCTCCGTTAGTTCAGGATTTACAAATTGCTAAGTTAAATTATATGGAACGTTTGTTCTATTTTCAAGTTTATTCCCGATTTAATCTATTTCATAGTGATTCCGAGGTAGTGCGTGAGGCCGAGGCCTTGCGCGGATTGACAGGGAAAGCATGGAATAAAGTAGTTAAACGCATTGAGTTGTATGATGAAATCGATGCCGTAGAGAAGGCAGGGTTTCGTGCTTGTAAAAGATGCCAGCCTCAGACAGCTGTTTCACCCTATACCAGACTTGTCCAGCATGTGATCGCCTTCCTGGTCAATCATTATAGAGAAAGACTGGTATTGCGGGATATTGCCGATCATGTCGGAGTAAGCCCCTTTTATCTGGAGCGTTTTTTAAGCAGAAAACTTCGGAAGCACCCCGCACGTATTTGGAAAAAATCAGAGTGGATAAGGCAGCCTATCTGCTTAAAAGTACGGACCTTACGAATCTTGAGATTTGTTATGAGGCGGGTTTCCAAAGCCCCTCCAATTTCTATAAAGCCTTTTGTAGCCAGAGCGAATGTTCTCCTAGAGATATGGGGAACGATTGATGCAGTCCATTATATCATGTTCTCTGATCGGGACGTGCCTATAACCAGAATGAGGGAAGATACTGTACCCCAGGTTTAGGAGCAATTTCGGAAATCATGCAGAGATATTGAACACATGAGCAAAGGCCGTTTTGATATTTTACGGAGAAGAGTTCGACGGTTTTCCCGTTAAGGTGATTTTCCCATAGGGAAAAGGGAACTCCCTGATTGGTTCCATCAGATAGAATGTTTAGAATGAAAGAGAATAAAAAAATTTTAATCATGGGGGAATAAAATGATGGGTCGATTAAACAAAGCCGCAAAGATGACAAGCATTGTGAAAAAAGGAGCAAGGATTTGAAGGGGATCAGCAGATACATTCCCAATCAGCATGGCGCTTGGGCAATGCTAATTCTTCCATTTTTATTCGGTCTAGCTGCTTCTCAAGGACAATTCATTCATATTCCGCTTTTTGTGTGCTGGTTTTTTATATATTTGTTCAGCTTTCCACTTCTCCAGTGGATCAAAACAGGAAACAGTGAAAGATACCGTAAGCCCGTAGTAGTGTACGGAGTGATACTGTTTCCCTTTTTAGTTTCTTTGGTATGGTTCAAGCCTGCGTTGGTCTGGTATGGAGCCCTGTTGCTAGTGTTTTTTATGGCGAATATGTATTACGCGAAAATAAAAAAAGAACGTGCTCTGCTAAACGATATTACTGCGATTATCCTTTTTTGCTCTTTTATATATCCTGTTGCTCATATTGGAGAAGGCGGCAGTTGGAAAATATCCACAGAGCTATTTTTGCTTCTGGTATCTTATTTTATAGGAACTGCTATTTATGTTAAAACGGTCATTCGGGAAAGAAAAAATAAACGTTATTATTATGCTTCGGTGATCTATCACCTGATCATTGTGCTATTCGCTGCATGGGTAAAGCTCCCATTCTGTGTTCCTTTTTTAATTTTATGGTTACGAGCGATCTGGCTTCCTAAATTCGAATTAAAGGTCAAACATGTTGGCATGGCTGAAATTGGATTTTCATTGATGCTCTACATATCTGCACTGTTCTTATATTTCTAAAAAAGGAGAGACATCAATGATAGCTTTGGAAACACGAGATTATCACGAAAATCCGTTCATCGTCATTTGGGAGGTCACACGAGCTTGTGCTTTAAAATGCCTTCATTGTAGAGCGGAAGCCCAGTACCATCCGGACCCTCGCCAGCTGACATTTGAAGAGGGGAAAAAGCTGATTGATCAAATCGCTGAAATGAATCATCCGCTGCTGGTTTTCACAGGCGGAGATCCTTTAGCGCGCCCTGATTTATTTGAGCTAGCTCAATACGCCATCGAAGAGAAAAAGCTTTCGGTTTCCATGACTCCCAGTGCTACCCCTAAAGTGACACGAACAGCAGTTGAAAAAGCAAAGCAGGTTGGCTTATCCCGCTGGGCTTTTAGCCTGGACGGCTCATGCGCAGACATTCACGATCATTTTCGGGGCACTGCGGGTTCTTACGATAGAACCATGCGAGGGATTGGCTATTTGAAGGAAATGAACATCCCAATTCAAGTGAATACGACGGTGTCCCGGTACAATCTTCACGATTTGGAGCAAATTGCAGAGAAGGTAAAGGAAATGCATGCGGTGTTATGGAGCTTGTTTTTTCTTGTTCCAACCGGACGCGGTATGGAGAAGGATATGATCACTCCTGAAGAGCATGAAGCTGTAATGAAATGGTTGTATCAAATACAGCAGCAGATGCCTTACGGTGTAAAGGCTACAGAAGCGCCTCATTATCGAAGAGTTGTACTGCAGGAAAAGCGCAAAGCCAGTAAGCAAGGAACAGCGTTCGAGCCGAAAAGGGCCGATGTGTTGGGACGTGCTCCTAAAGGCGTAAATGATGGAGATGGATTTGTTTTTATCAGTCATATCGGTGAGGTGTATCCAAGTGGATTCCTGCCCCTTGCATGCGGAAATGTACGAAAAGATAGTCTGGCTCATATTTATCGGCACTCTCCGATCATGAACCACCTTAGAGACAAGTCTATGCTTAAAGGGAAATGCGGAGTCTGTGAATTCAATACGGTGTGCGGAGGCTCCAGAGCCAGGGCTTTTGCGGTAACAGGAGATTATTTGGAGAGTGACCCTTATTGTGCATATGTACCTGGGGTTGGGAGGGAATAGTGCTTTTATGAAAAAAAGTTCAAAGAAAGTTGTTATTCTCGGTGGAGGAATAAGTGGTTTAAGTGCTGCTTTTTATGTAAAAAAGCTGGCTGAAGAGAAGCAACTGGAGGTAGAGATTACGCTGGTTGAGAAAAGCGACCGGCTAGGAGGTAAGCTGCACACTGTTCGTCATCATGGCTTTTTGATCGAAAAAGGACCGGATGCTTTTCTGGCCAGAAAAACGGCTATGCTGGAGCTAACGATGGAACTTGGACTGGAAGCGGAACTGGTGTCGACCAACCCGAAGGCCAAGTCTGCCTGCATTTTGCATAAGGGCAAGCTGCACACCATGCCGATGGGCTTTATTTTGGGGATTCCAACGAAGCTAACTCCCTTCATCCGGACCGGACTGATCTCACCGCTGGGAAAAGCGCGCGCAGCGCTGGATTTAATCCTTCCGGCGAAGCAAGGCGACATAGACGAATCGCTGGGAGATTTTATTAAGCGGCGGCTCGGCAAAGAAGTGCTGAACCAGATTACAGAGCCTCTGCTATCTGGAATTTATGCTGGCGATACGCACGCTCTCAGCTTAATGTCAACCTTCCCTCAATTTAAGCAGATGGAACAAAAGTATGGAAGTCTGATTATGGGTATGGCCAAAGGAGCAGGGAGAAAGTCGGCTAGTGTATCTGATAAATGGCCGGATATCGCCAGGAAAAGTATGTTTCTTTCCTATCGACAAGGATTATCTGCCATCATAGAGCGGTTAAAGGAACGGCTGCATACCGTACATTTTGTTATGGGACAGGGTGTGGCTGAAATAAGAAAAGAAAACGGATATCAGGTCATTCTGGATCATGGACAGGTCATAGATGCAGATGCAGTGGTCTGTGCTGTCCCGGCTTTTGAGGCAGCTGAATTATTTCCCAGTGTTGCGAGTGTTGGCTTGCTCCATAAGATCAACTACGTTTCGGTCGCCAATATTGCGCTTGCTTATAAAAATACAGAGCTTAATCTTTCATTTGAGGGAACGGGATTTTTGGTGCCGCGCAAGGAAGGCAAAAGGATTACAGCATGCACGTGGTCTTCGACCAAATGGAGCCATACTGCTCCGGAAGGATTTACGCTGCTGCGAGCATATATTGGACATGCAGGTGCGCAGGAATGGATGCAGATGACGGATGCTGAGCTTGTGGAGGCCGCACGCAAAGACTTGAAGGATTTAATGGGCTTGAAAGCAGAGCCGGAATTCGTTGAAGTTAGTCGGTGCAATGAATCCATGCCGCAATATCCGATTGGACACCAAGAGCATTTGGCGCTGGTGAGGCATGATTTGTCACAGCATTTTCCAAATGTATTTTTATGTGGCGCTGGTTATGGAGGCGTTGGCATTCCAGATTGTGTTGCTCAAGGGAAAGAAGCGGCTGAGCAGTTGGTTTCAGGTTTTTGTTAATCAGGAAGTTTCCTTCTTTGGAAGAGGGAGCTCCCTAATTGGTTCCAGTTGAAATAGAAAGTAGAGTTAGAACTGAACAAAAAATAAAGTCAAGGTAGGGAAGTGAACAATGATCCAGTTAACGGAGGAAACATGGGTGGCGGACATTGTGAAAGAGGTTCCCAAAACGGGGGATTTGTTTCGTAAGCTGGGAATTGACTTTTGCTGTGGCGGCAAAATACCACTTCGGGAAGCCGCTGCCAGCCGAGGGCTGCATGCTGGTGAACTGCTGACGCAGGTGCGTGAAGTGAAGGAGGCTCAGGCGCAACATAAGCAAATGCAGCCTTCTTCTCTCGAAACCAGCGAGCTGATCGCCTATATTCAAGAGAAGTATCATGCCAGGCTTCGCGAAGAGCTATCGGCGCTCACGCCGTATGTAACCAAGCTTACGCGGGTTCACGGCGAACGGTATCCGCATCTTAAGTGGGTGAATGAGCTTTTTTCCTTGCTTAAGCAGGAATTATCGGACCATATTCAAAATGAGGAAGATCAAGTATTTCCGATGATTCAAGCGTTTTTAGAGGAAGCGACAGCAGAACGGGCATACGTGCTGAATCCGCATGTATCCAAGCTGCAAGACGAGCATCAAGCTGTGGTGGAATTACTGAAAGAACTGCGCTTGATCACTAACGGCTTTGAACCAATGCAGGAAGCTTGTGCCACCCACCGGCTTGTATTGAAGCGATTAGAAGACCTGGAAGCAGATATTTTTAATCATATTCTTCTTGAGAATTGCACATTAATCGAACGTACGAAACAGGCGCAGCTCAAAATATAGTCCAACATATGATGAAAAGCTAAACTTAAGGAGTAAACAATTGAAAAGGTTTATTAGACATAGCCAGGTGCTCTTATTTGTTTTTTCCATTGTGTTATTACTTGCAGGATGCGGTACGAATCAACAACCGGCTGCCAATGCCGGAAGTACGGCCCAAATCGGGTCTTCCGGCCAGGCATCTTCAAAATCGGCTGAAACGGTTGAGCTGACCGTATCGGCAGCTGCAAGCTTAACAGATGCGCTCAAAGAAATCCAGAATTTATACGAAACCAGTCATAAAGGTGTCAAATTGAATTTTAACTTTGGCGGTTCTGGTGCGCTGGAAAAGCAGATTGAGCAAGGCGCACCGTCGGACTTGTTTTTGTCGGCTTCGAAGAAAAACATGAAGTCTCTCGTAGACAAGCAGTTCATAGCTAGTGATCAGCAAAAAACATGGCTGACGAACGAATTGGTAGCGGTCATTCCAGCAGACGGGACGACGAACATTGCGAGTGTAACGGATTTAACCCAAAAAGAAGTGAAGAAAGTGGCAATCGGTATTCCTGAAAGTGTTCCTGCAGGCAAATACGCACAGGAAGCGCTGACCAGCACGAAGCTTTGGGACGCGTTGCAAGACAAGCTCGTTCAGGCAAAAGACGTTAGACAAGCGCTGCAATATGTGGAGACTGGAAACGCTGATGTCGGCTTTGTCTATAAAACAGATGCACTGACTTCGCAAAAAACGAAAATCGCTTTTGAGGTCGATCCTAAAACCTATTCACCTGTTGAGTACCCGATAGGGATTGTCAAAGCTTCCAAACATATTCAAGAAGCCGAAGATTTCTATGCATTTCTTCAATCCCAAGAATCTCTGAATATTATGGCTAAGTACGGATTTACGATACCGAAGTGAGCATGCAAGATATAGATTGGAATGAATATTGGCCTCCTATCCGGTTATCGCTACAGGTTGCGCTGTTATCCAGCGTTCTGGTAATCATCATAGGCTTGTTTGCGGCATGGTTCATGTCGCGATTAGGATTATTTAAAGGGAAAACGCTCGTTGAAACGGTGCTTATGCTGCCGTTGGTACTCCCGCCGACCGTTGTTGGCTTTTTACTGCTCATATTGCTTGGACGAAAAAGCGGGATAGGACGTATTGTGGAACAATGGTTTGGCGAACCTATTATTTTCTCATGGTGGGCTGGGGTTGTGGCAGCGGTAGTCGTGGCTTTTCCGCTTGTCTACCGGACGCTAAGGACGGGATTTGCTTCTGTTGATCGTGACTTGGAAGACGTGGGACGTTCCATGGGTGCAAGTGAGTGGCAGGTTTTCCGATATGTCACCTTTCCTTTGATTTTCCCTTCTTTTAAATCAGCCTTTATACTCGGCTTTGCCCGCGGTCTGGGCGAATTCGGTGCTACACTGATGATTGCCGGAAATATCCCGGGTAAAACACAAACCATTCCGACGGCTATTTATGTGGCGGTCGATTCTGACCACCTGCCTATGGCCTGGGCCTGGACATGCTCTATCATAGTGATTTCCTTTATCATGCTCCTATTAACAGGCCAAAAGAACAATTAACCTCCTCCCAAAAAGCTTCTCTCTAGCAGAGAGAAGCTTTTTTGTATCTTTTTTCATAGAACGAGGGATTTTCTATACCACTATAGGTTATTCCCTAATGGGAACAGAGATGAATGAACTACATAATGAGGGTATGCGAATGAATCTAAGGAGCGTTGATCATCGATGAAAAAAAAATACAGTCTCAACTTTTTTAAACCGATCGAGAGTTATTCCGGAAACTGGTCAATCCTTGAGGAAAAAAATAGAGAATGGGAAAACGTGTACCGTCAGCGTTGGTCTCACGATAAAGTGATCCGAACGACGCACGGTGTTAACTGTACTGGCTCCTGTAGCTGGAAGGTTTTTGTTAAAAATGGCATCATCACCTGGGAAAATCAGCAAATTGATTATCCCTCCTGCGGTCCAGATATGCCAGAATTTGAGCCGCGTGGATGCCCGCGTGGTGCTTCATTTTCCTGGTATGAATACAGTCCGTTACGTGTGAAATACCCTTATATGCGCGGCAAGCTATTGCGACTCTGGTTGGCTGCGATCAAGGAGCATAACAATCCGGTAGATGCATGGGCGAGTATTGTGGAAGACCCTGAGAAAGCCAAGCTATACAAATCGGCGCGCGGAAAAGGCGGCCATGTTCGTGTGGCTTGGGACGATGTCCTACGCCTGATCTCGGCGCAATTAATATATACGATTCGCAAGTACGGACCTGACCGAATCGCAGGCTTCACCCCGATTCCGGCGATGTCGATGATAAGCTACGCCTCGGGAGCGCGGTTCATTTCGTTGCTTGGCGGGGAAATGTTGAGCTTTTACGATTGGTATGCCGATCTTCCGCCTGCTTCTCCTCAGATTTGGGGTGAGCAGACAGACGTACCCGAATCTTCTGACTGGTACAATGCGGGTTACCTGATCATGTGGGGATCGAACGTGCCGCTTACCCGGACGCCGGATGCCCACTTCATGACGGAAGTACGCTATAAAGGGACGAAGGTTGTGTCGGTAGCACCCGACCTGGCGGAGAATGTGAAGTTCGCTGACAACTGGCTTGCCCCTAATCCGGGTACAGATGCTGCCGTAGCCCAGGCTATGACACATGTCATTCTGGATGAGTTCTATAAAGAACGCCAAGAACCGATGTTCATTAATTATGCCAAGCAATATACAGATATGCCATTTATGATTCTGCTTGATCCCCATGAGGGAGCCTGGAAAGGTGGACGTTTTCTACGGGCGAGTGATCTGGGAGATGCTTCGCCGCATGCAGACTGGAAACCGGTCATATACGATGAAGCGACGAAAGAAATGCTCGTTCCGAACGGTACGCTGGGACAGCGCTGGGAGCAGGGCAAGAAATGGAACCTGATCCTGGAGCGGGAAGATGGAACGAAGGTTGAGCCCGCGCTCACGATGGAAGGCCATGGCGAGCAATGGGAAGAGATCGTATTCCCTTATTTTGATAACTCGGGTAATGGAACGTTCAGACGTGTCATTCCAGCTAAAAAAGTCCGTCTGGCAGATGGTTCGGAGCGTTTCGTAGCAACCGTATATGACCTGATGATGAGTCAGTATGGTATCGCTCGTAACGACAGTCCTCATAACGCCAAGGATTATTACGATGCGGATTCGCATTATACCCCTGCCTGGCAGGAGAAAATCACGAGTGTCAAGGCATCAGTTGTGGTGCAGATTGCTCGGGAATTCGCTCAGAACGCAATCGATACCCAAGGGCGCTCCATGATCATTATGGGAGCGGGGATCAATCACTGGTTCAATAGTGACACCATCTATCGGTCGATTTTGAACCTGGTCATGCTGACTGCTTCCCAAGGCGTAAATGGTGGAGGCTGGGCGCATTATGTAGGCCAGGAAAAATGTCGTCCTATTGAAGGCTGGTCCACGATTGCCTTTGCCAAAGACTGGCAGGGGCCAGCTCGATTGCAAAATGCCACTTCATTTTTCTATTTTGCGACAGAACAGTGGCGCTATGAAGAAAGCGGCACGGATTCGCTGAAATCACCGACGGGCGGAGATGTCAAATATCAGCATCCGGCAGATTACAATGTGTTGGCAGCACGTTTGGGATGGATGCCATCTTACCCGCAGTTTAACAAGAACAGCCTGTTGTTTGCCGAAGAGGCGGCGAAGCTGGGCAAGAAGTCAAACGCGGACATTATTAATCACGCTGTAGAAGAGGTTAAATCGCAAAAGACCCGTTTCGCGGTTGAAGATCCAGGAGCAGCAGAGAACTTCCCGCGCTCACTCTTTATTTGGCGCTCCAACCTGATCTCCAGTTCGGCGAAGGGGCAGGAATATTTCATGAAGCATTTGCTCGGAGCCTCCGACGCGCTACTTGCCCGGCCGAACGAAGAGCAGAAACCTGAAGAAATCGTTTGGCGGGAAGATGTGGAAGGAAAGCTTGATCTGGTGGTTGCCCTTGATTTTCGGATGACAACAACCCCATTGTACGCGGATGTTGTACTCCCGGCGGCAACCTGGTACGAGAAGACAGATTTGTCCTCGACAGACATGCATCCGTTCGTGCATCCATTTAATCCTGCGGTTAATCCTCTTTGGGAATCCCGTTCGGACTGGGATATTTACCGTCATCTATCCGAAACCTTCTCGGAAATGGCCAAAGAGCATCTGCCAGGAGTATATAAAGACGTTGTGACTGCACCGCTTGGGCATGACTCCATAGGCGAAATTGCGCAACCGATGGGTCTTGTCAAGGACTGGACGAAGGGCGAGATCGAAGCAGTTCCGGGTAAAACCATGCCAAATTTCAGCATTGTAGAACGCGATTATACAAAAATACATGATAAATATGTCTCGCTCGGTCCAAATTTGGCTACCGGGAAGACAGGTGCGCATGGCGTTAGCTTCTCGGTGGCGGAAGAATATGAGGAGCTGAAGAAGCTGAACGGGGTCTACTACGATGAGTCCATTAAAGACGGACTGCCGAAAATACAGACAGCCCGCCAAGTGGCCGATACAATTCTTCATCTTTCGTCCGCAACCAATGGCCGTGTCTCCCAAAAAGCCTATGAAGAGGCGGAAAAAGATCACGGTGTTAAACTGATGGACATCTCGGCCGACCGCGCTGCTGAAAAAATCACGTTCCAAAGCATCACGGCACAGCCGCGAGAAGTGATACCGACACCGGTATTCAGTGGTTCAAACAAGCAGGGACGTCGTTACTCGCCATTTACAACGAATATTGAACGTCTTGTACCGTTCCGTACTTTGACAGGAAGACAGCATTTCTACATCGATCATGAGATTTTCCAGCAGTTTGGAGAGTCGTTGCCAGTCTATAAACCGACTCTGCCGCCAATGGTATTCGGCACGCGTGATCGGGAAATCAAGGGCGGTCAGGATTCACTTGTGCTTCGTTATCTGACTCCACACGGTAAATGGAATATTCACTCCACCTATCAGGATAACCAGCATATGCTTACGCTGTTCCGTGGAGGACCGACGGTATGGATTAATAACGAAGACGCAGCGGCCCATGATCTGGCCGACAATGACTGGGTAGAGGTGTACAACCGCAACGGTGTCGTAACCGCCCGCGCAGTTGTCAGCCATCGGATGCCAAGAGGAACGATGTTCATGTACCATGCTCAGGACAAGCATATTCAAGTGCCAGGCTCCGAAATCACGGATACGCGCGGGGGCAGTCATAATGCGCCAACAAGAATTCATCTCAAACCAACCCAGATGGTTGGCGGATATGCTCAGCTAAGCTACGGGTTCAATTATTACGGTCCGATCGGGAACCAGCGTGATGTGTACGTAGCGGTACGTAAAATGAAGGAGGTTAACTGGCTTGAAAATTAAAGCTCAAATTGCCATGGTCATGAACCTGGATAAATGTATTGGCTGCCATACGTGCAGCGTGACGTGCAAAACAACTTGGACAAACCGCAAAGGCGCGGAATATATGTGGTTCAACAACGTGGAGACCAAACCCGGCATTGGCTATCCAAAGCGCTGGGAAGACCAGGAGCAATATAAGGGCGGCTGGCAGCTTCGCAAAGGAAAGCTTGAGCTAAAGTCAGGGAGCAAGCTATCCAAGATAGCGCTGGGCAAGATTTTCTACAATCCCGACATGCCGGAAATGAAAGATTATTATGAGCCTTGGACTTATAATTATGAGCATTTGACCAACGCAAAAGAGCAGAAGCATTCTCCGGTAGCGCGTGCCCATTCCGCAGTAACGGGCGAAAAAATGGATCTGAATTGGGGTCCAAACTGGGAGGATGATTTGGCGGGAGCCCATGTAACGGGGCCACTTGATCCGAATATTCAGAAAATCGAAGAAGAGATCAAATTCAATTTCGAGAAGTCGTTCATGATGTATCTCCCTCGGCTTTGCGAGCACTGTCTAAACCCAAGCTGTGTCGCATCCTGCCCTTCGGGCGCGATGTACAAACGGGACGAGGACGGAATCGTGCTCGTGGATCAGGAAGCCTGCCGCGGCTGGCGATATTGCATGACAGGCTGTCCATACAAGAAAGTGTACTTCAACTGGCAAACGAACAAAGCAGAGAAATGTACCTTCTGTTTCCCACGTGTGGAAGCCGGGTTGCCAACCGTCTGCTCCGAGACATGTACTGGACGAATTCGCTACCTCGGTGTTCTGCTGTATGATGCGGACCGAGTGCAGGAGGCTGCTTCTATGGAGGATGAGAAGGACCTGTATAAAGCGCAATGCGACCTGTTCTTGGACCCAAGTGATCCAGCGGTAATTGCACAGGCGAGAAAAGATGGTATCTCGCAAGACTGGATTGAGGCCGCTCAGAACTCGCCGGTCTACAAGCTTGCGATTGAATACAAGCTGGCATTCCCGCTTCACCCGGAATATCGCACGTTACCTATGGTCTGGTATGTACCGCCACTTAGCCCGATCATGAATTACTTTGAAGGGAAAGACTCGATCGAGAATCCAGATATGATTTTTCCGGCTATCGAAGAAATGCGTACGCCCGTTCAGTATCTTGCCAATATGCTGACGGCGGGCGACACGGTTACGGTGAAGGAATCCCTGCAACGGATGGCTATGATGCGCTCCTACATGCGTGCCCAGTCCACAGGGCAAGCTTTCGGTGAAAGCCGTCTTGAGCGTGTCGGCTTGACTTCACGGCAAGCCGAGCAAATGTACCGCTTGCTGGCCATTGCCAAATACGAGGACCGTTTCGTCATTCCGACGTCGCACAAAGAGAGTTATGCCAATCCATACCGCGCCCAGGGAGCTGCTGGTTACGGCGACACCTTAGGAAATATGGAAGCTTGCGGATCGGGTGGATCTGGCTGTAGCGGCTGTAGCCTGGGAAGCTCCATGGGAATGGAAGAGCCTTCAAAAACAGGCAATCAAATGTATGAAGAAAACTTCTACGGGGGTATTTGGCGTGATTAATGTAGCGAAGCTGTATGAATGCAAGCCTTCATTCGGTTTTTTTGCCCAACAACTCATGTACCCGGAAAAGCTGGATTTTCATCCGGCTTTTCTGGAAGCATCATTTGACCCGGGCCATCCTGCGTATACGCACGCTAATAAGTACTGGTCTCTGATGCAAGAATTCAGCATGGAAGAGATTCAGGAGTTGTATACGGAAACCTTCGATTTTCAAAAAAATTGCGCCCTATATATGACTTACTTCAAGTTCGAAGATGCAAAAGAGAGAGGACAAATGCTGGTCAAATTAAAGGTTTTGTATGAGATGTACGGTCTTGAAATGCCGGATGGCGAGCTACCGGATTACTTGCCGCTTATGTGTGAATTTCTGTATGCCGCCGAATGGGTACAAGATCCGAAGACGACAGAAAACTTCCTCATGCCTATCGCGATTTTGGAAGACGGCACCTATCATTTGCTTAAAGCGCTGGAAAAAATGAAAAGCCCGTATTTTCATCTGGTCAAGGGATTGCGCGAAACGCTTAAAGCTTGCGTAGAACAGGAGGCAGCCACGCTATGATGCTAGAGCAGTTTTTGTGGGTTATTTACCCTTACATGTGTTTGGTCATCTTTATTGTGGGCCATATTTTTCGCTACAGAACGGATCAGTTCAATTGGACGGCGAAATCAAGTGAATTTATTGAAAAGAAACAATTGATGATCGGCAGCCTTTTATTCCACCTGGGAATTATTCCGGTTATTTTCGGTCACATATCCGGTCTGGGTATCCCAAAAACCTGGATGCACGCATTGGGTGTAAATGATCATCTGTATCACATTGGAGCAGTATATATTGGAGGCATATTTGGAGCCATAACGTTCCTCGGTATGTTGATTCTTACCTCTCGGCGTTTTACAATACGAAATGTACGCCGTTTAAGCTCAGCTTCTGATTTGATTGTAAACTTATTGCTTTTTGCCCTTGTATGTATCGGGATGTTCGCGACTCTTGTAACGAACGCAGTGCAGCCAGAATTTGATTATAGGGAAACCATCTCGATCTGGTTCCGCGGTTTATTCATATTCCGTGTCGACCCATCACTGATGAGAGACGTACCTTTGTCTTTCAAGCTTCATGTACTTATGGGCTTTGCCATTTTTGCATTCTGGCCGTTCACCCGGCTTGTTCATGTATGGAGTGTTCCATTGAATTATGTGCGCAGAAGTTATATTCTGTACAGAAGGCATAAATCGAATTAGGAAAGCGGGCGCTGCCTTCTTTCCTAATTGTAATTAGGAGAGAGTGATGAATTGGGATGGATTATCAAAGGGAGCTTGAGCGAATTCGCGAGCATTTCGGTTATGATTTCATGGCACTTGCTCTTGTTGAACCGGCCGAATATCAATACGTAATTAAATGGAAACATGCGGCCGGGAATTTAAATGATCGCTTTAAACGGATTGTGCTGCAATCCGGAAAGGGCATAGCAGGAGTCGTGTTTAAAACCGGAAAATCCATTTTCATTCCATCTGTTTATCAATTTGTGGGTACAGACAACCTGTTTAACTATCCTATCGTCCAATCCGAGAGGCTCAAGAGTCTCGGGGCTGTACCCCTGTGGAATGATGCTCGCGTCGCGGGTGTACTGCTTGGTGGATTTCGTGAAGAACAGCTGATGACCGAAGCGATGATGCGTGATTTGGAAGCCTTGGCGCAGAGAGGAATTGGAGAGTTGAACGGGAAGGAAGTGATGTAAATTGACATTGTCTGTAGGGACCGACTCTTTGAGCGCGTTAATGGTGAAATTGTTTGAGAACAGTACAGAAGCTATTTTCTTTTTTGATAGCCAAGGGAATACCCTGGCTATGAACCCGGCAGCTGAGGAGATTGTGAGGGATGATGTCCTCATTCAACTCTATGAAGGGAAGGAAAAAGCTTTATGCGGAACATGCAGAGGCTATACAAGCGACACAGAGCCCCGCACCTGTCTTGATTGTTATTTCAATGTGCCCGAATCCAAAAATTTCGCTTCTTTCCAGGTCTATTTGGAAACGAAGCGAAACGGAATGGTTCCCTTTGCCGCTTCTTTTCACACGATTGATTCTGTAAATGGAATTCGAGTGTTGATGCTGAGAGATTTGACCCCGCAATTTCAGACGCAAGAAAAATTGTATCAAAACAAAATGATGAAGCATGTCATTGAAGCGCAGGAAAATGAGCGTAAGCGGCTTTCCAGGGAGCTGCATGACAGCGTTGCTCAGGAATTGCTGAGCGCGGTTGTTGAATTACGAGTGTTAAAATATATGACCAATGATGACCAACTCCTCAAAAACATGAAGCAGACCGAAGCATCCATGACGCGATTGCTGGATGATATCCGCAACCTGTCTGTGGAACTACGTCCTGCTACCCTTGATGATTTTGGGCTTGAAGCAGCCTTCCGTTCCCACTTCAAGCGGGTCGAGCAAAGCTTTGGTCTAGTGGTTGAGTTCGTGTCCGATCTTCCCCGCAAGCGGTATGGAAGTGAAAAGGAAACCGTCATTTACCGTGTTTGTCAGGAGGCCGTTCTCAATGCGTTGAAGTATGCCCAGGTAGACACGGTTAAAGTTACTTTGTCTGAGCATGATCATGCGCTTCGTTTGACTGTAGAGGACGATGGAATTGGCTTTGATAAGGGGGGCAAGCCTATTGGAACAGGGCTCGGTTTGTATGGTATGCAGGAGCGGGCAGAGCTGGTAGGCGGAAGCTTTGGTGTCATTTCGAATGTTGGCCAAGGAACCAAAGTCTTTTTACAAATTCCGATTGGACATGAGGAGGAATAGAGACTTGATCAAAATTGTGTTAGCCGATGATCATGCCATTGTACGAAGCGGATTTTCCATGATTCTCAACTTCCAATCGGATATGGAGGTTGTCGGAACAGCTGCAGACGGAATTGAAGCGTATACAATGGTAGCTAAATGTAAGCCGGATATTCTAATCATGGACCTCAGCATGCCACCTGGAGAAAGTGGATTGATCGCTACAGGCAAGATTAAAGAGGATCATCCTGATACTAAAATTCTGATTCTGACCATGCATGATGATGAAGAATATCTATTTCATATTTTGAAGAGTGGCGCTTCAGGATATGTTTTGAAAAATGCACCGGATGAAGAGCTGCTGCTTGCTATACGAACCATTCATGGGGGCGGGACCTATATTCACCCTAAAATGGCCACTTCTCTTGTCCGTGAGTTTATCAAGAAGGATACGTCGTCACAAACAGAAGATCCGTATGAGATTTTGTCAAAGCGGGAACTGGAGATTCTGCCTTTGGTCGCAAAGGGATACGGTAACAAAGAGGTTGCCGAGAAGCTGTTCATCTCTGTCAAGACGGTGGAAGCAAACAAAGCGAGAATAATGGAAAAGTTAAATTTGAGAAGCCGGCCTGAGCTGGTCCAATATGCGTTAAAGAAAAAAATGCTGGACTTTTAAAACTCGTGAAAATGAACGTTTTGTGAAAAATATCTCATGAATAAACGAAGTCGTTTCTAGTAGAGGCGGCTTTTTTTAATTTGAGGGACTCCCCTGTTAGGGAAAGGGGAGTCCCCTATATTCGTTGAAGTAGCTAGCGGCTACAATGGGGACAGAAATTTAAATTAATAAATTCGACAGAAAAAACGTTGGAAAAGGTGAGTTAAATGATTAGAAAGTTGCAGTTGCCGTTACAAACATTGAACTTGATTCTTGGATTTATGGTATGGGTTATCATTTCTTCCCTCATGCCGTTTATTACCGAGGATATTGCTATTCCACCCGGAAAATTGGCCATAGTTACGGCGATTCCGGTTGTGCTTGGATCGATTTTGCGTATTCCGATTGGTTATTATGCCAACATTTTTGGAGCAAGAATCGTTTTTCTCGTTAGCTTTATTCTGCTTTTGTTCCCGGTCTACTATATAAGTGAAGCCTCTACAATGACGGATTTGATTATCGGTGGTTTGTTCCTTGGGATTGGAGGAGCGGTGTTCTCCGTCGGGGTAACCTCGCTGCCAAAGTATTACCCGAAAGAAAAGCATGGGTTCGTCAACGGAATATACGGTGTAGGGAATTTGGGAACAGCAGTAACTACCTTCTCTGCTCCGATTGTAGCGACGCAGGTAGGATGGGCACTTACGGTCAAACTGTACCTTATTCTATTGCTTGTTTTTATCGTTTTGAATTTCTTCTTTGGGGACCGTCATGAAGCTAAAGTAAAAACGCCGATTATGGAGCAGATCAAAGGGGTTTACAAAAATGAGAAACTTTGGTTTTTCTCGCTCTTTTATTTTATTACGTTTGGTTCATTTGTAGCGTTCACAGTGTACTTACCGAATTTCCTTGTATCGAATTTTGAGCTGACTAAAGTGGATGCAGGGATGCGTACAGCAGGCTTCATCGCGATTGCGACATTCTTCCGTCCTATCGGTGGCTGGCTGGCGGATCGGTTTCAGCCCCTGTTCCTACTGGTAGGTACGTTTGCCGTTTATACGGTCGCTGCGATTCTTTTGGCTTTTTCACCAGAGATCACCCTTTATACAGTAGGCTGCTTGGCTATCGCTGTATGTGCGGGAGTCGGGAACGGTGTCATTTTCAAGCTAGTTCCATTCTATTTTAACAAGCAGGCAGGCATTGTGAACGGAATTGTTTCCATGATGGGCGGCCTCGGTGGCTTTTTCCCTCCGATCTTGTTATCGTCGATTCATGCCGCAACTGGCCATTACTCCATTGGATTCATGCTGCTCTCCCAAGTGGCGCTGGCTAGCCTGATCCTTGTTATATGGCTGCATTATCAAGCACGTTTGACTGCGGCTACTGAAGCGATCGATTCAGTGGGGCAAGGCAACTTTAAGAAACAAAAAGAAATTCAAAAGTAACCGAAAGACATCAGAAAAAACTTGGGAATGACGATCATTCTTCAACGTAGGGGGACATTGTGATGAATGAACGTTATTCAAGACAAATCTTGTTCAGACCTATCGGCGGCGAAGGACAGCGTAATCTGTCTGAAGCCGTCGTCACCATTATTGGTTGCGGGGCGTTGGGTTCCGCCATAGCCGAAACACTGGTAAGGGCTGGCGTTGGGGAGCTTCACCTGGTTGATCGTGATTATGTGGAGCTGTCGAATCTGCAACGTCAGCAGCTGTTCACGGAGCAGGACGCTGCGGAAATGCTGCCCAAGGTGATGGCTGCCGAAAAAAGACTGAAGGCCATACGAGAAGACGTACGTTTGTTCACATATCTCGACAACCTGGATGCCGAGCTTGTTCAAGAGCTTGCTGGCAAAAGCACATTGTTGATGGATGCTACGGACAATTTTGAAACTCGTCTACTTATAAACGATGCTGCACTGAAGGCTGGAATTCCATGGATTTACGGAGCCTGTGTTGGAAGTACAGGTGTCGTTTTTCCTTTCGTGCCGGGCAAGTCAGCCTGTTTTCGCTGTCTACTGCCATCGCTGCCGGCGATCAATCAGACCTGCGATACGGCTGGGATCATTTCACCCGCAGTCCAGGTGACAGCCGCCCTCCAATGTGCAGAAGCAATGAAGTGGCTGAGCGGCAGACGTGATCAGATGCGTCGCAAGGTCCATCTATTTGATCTATGGGAGAACACACAGATGGATGTAGGAATTTCTCGCATCCGTAACCAGGATTGTTCGACCTGTGGAGAACATCCTACGTTTCCTGCACTGACGGCATCACGTCGCACGGCTTATGCTGCGCTGTGCGGGCGGGATGTCGTGCAGGTTCTTCCGGACCCTAATCGTCCGATTACACTTGATGATGCTGAGAAAATGGGTAGACTTATGGCCGAAAATGTAAAAAGAACTCCTTATTTCGTTGAATTCTATGCCTTTAAGCATCGAATGATTTTGTTCAAAAACGGAAGGCTTCTTATTCACGGGATTGGAAGTATTGCTAAAGGTCAAAAGTTATATCATCAGTTGTTCGGTTGAATGTGCGTATGTAGATATAAGATGCAGAAGGTATTAGATAGAGTTTATCATCAGAGAGTGGTTTGCACAGTGGCTGGAAGGTGGAAAAGATGAGTATTTTTGAAATCGTGACTGAGCCTATTATTCCGCAGACTTATGCGGATTATGTCCTAAGGCCGGAGGCGGGAGCGGTGACCATGTTTACAGGGCATGTCCGAGAGTGGACCGAAGGTGTACGAACCTTATACCTTGCTTATGAGGCCTATGTACCCATGGCTCAAAAAAAGCTCGCGGAAATTGGTCGCGAAATCGAAGAAAAATGGATTGGGACAAGAGTGGCTATTGCACACCGGATTGGCGAGCTTCAAATCGGTGATATTGCCGTTGTCATTGCCGTTTCTTCGCCGCATCGCTCGGATGCGTATGAGGCGAATGAATATGCGATTGAGCGAATCAAGGAAATCGTTCCGATCTGGAAGCAAGAGGTTTGGGAAGACGGGAAGCAATGGATGGGACATCAGAAGAAAAAGCCGGGAGAGATTCAGTTATGATTAAGCTGTACTATTTTGCAGGACTCCGTGAGATGACAGGGAAGGCAGAAGAAATGGCAGATTTGGCAGGCCAAACTGTAGGCGACTTATACGGTTGGATAACAGACAAATATCCGGATATGCCGATCAGTTCTGTTCGTATTGCGATAAACGAGGAGTATGCCTTGCCTACGGATGTGCTGCAGGATGGAGACATTGCAGCCTTAATTCCGCCAGTCAGCGGCGGCTGATGACTCTCAGGTGCTATCAACTAGAAAAGGAGGAGACGTATGAATCCGCATCCGCTGAAAGACTCGTTGCAGCGGTCGATTCGTGATTTGCGTATATCAGTTACGGACCGTTGCAATTTCCGCTGTTCCTACTGTATGCCAAAAGAAATTTTCGGTGACGATTACGCATTTCTTCCCAAAAATAAATGCCTGTCGTTTGAAGAGATTCAGCGGCTGACGAAGCTCTTTGTATCCTTGGGTGTAAAAAAAATCCGGCTCACGGGCGGCGAACCGTTAATGCGTCCGAATCTGCCCGACCTGGTCTCGAAAATCCTGTCCATTGACGGAGTGGAAGATGTCGGCTTGACCACCAACGGTTCGTTGCTAGGACAACAGGCCAAGCGTTTGTATGACGCAGGATTACGGCGGTTGAATGTCAGTGTAGACGCATTGAATCCCGAGCTGTTTGGGCGATTGAATGGGCGGGGGATTGAGCCTGCTTTTATTTTAAAGCAGATCGAATATGCAAGAGAAATCGGCTTTGAAATCAAGGTTAATATGGTGGTTCAAAAAGGCGTGAATGATTCAGAGATTTTGCCGATGGCCGCTTATTTCAAGGAACAGGGGATAACGCTCCGTTTTATTGAGTTTATGGATGTAGGGAATGACAATAGCTGGAGCTTCAAAAAGGTAATAACAAAAAAAGAAATATATGAACGGCTTAGCAGTATATATGAACTGGAGCCGATGGACCGCGATTACTTTGGAGAGGTGGCCAAGCGTTATCGTTATAAAGACAGCGATGCGCAGGTGGGCTTTATTACTTCGGTTTCGGAATCATTTTGCTCGTCCTGCACACGGGCCCGTTTATCGTCCGATGGCAGGTTTTATACGTGTTTGTTTGCTTCAGGCGGATTTGATCTGCGCCAGATGCTCTGGGATGGGGCGAATGACGAGGAATTGCTTGCTGTAATTACTTCAGTATGGGAGCAGCGTACAGACCGATATTCCGATGAACGTACGGAGCAGACTGCAAAAAACAGGAATAAGATAAGCATGTCCTATATTGGTGGTTAACATTTTATTCCAGAAAAATGCGTTTTATTTGTTGTGCCTGCCAACCTCTGAATTGTTCATCAAAAGAAGCCAAGGCTTAGCTAGGAACGATGCGGGGGATGGAGGAAATTCCCGAAAAGAAAGCGCAAACATTTTTGTTGGCAAAGTTTAAATTAAGTGTTATTATGGTTTTGGGATTGTTACTGAAAAGGCAAAACCCGGGGCATGGAATTCATATTTCCATGTTTTGGGTTTTGCCTTTTCTTTTAAAATATAAGCTTTATGATATCCTGCACAATATGAATATCTGGCCCAGATATAACGCAGAAAGGTGAGTGATGTTAAGCCTTACAAGTGCTGAACAACAAAGGTGATAACGTCGACCAACAAAACGGCATCCGGGAATTGATATGTAGGACGTGGTTAACCGACTATATCCATTTGCAAAAGGGAATATCAGATCGGTTTGGAAGCACTCAAGATCATTCAAGGAAAACGTAAGGCTTTTATCTCTGGATATGAATGCGTTTTCATAACGAGTTGTGAATCGACACGGCTACATTTGGATTCACAACGAAGGTTTGATCGGCTATTACCGTCTTATGACCTATCTGAAATTTCGCCCAGCATCTAAATCCTTTTTGAAATGATTGTGGGATAAGGGGGCAGTTAGATGATCATAACGAAGATATTCAATAATAATGCGATCATTGCCAAAGATTCAACAAGGGATGAATTTGTTGTTATGGGCCGTGGTATTGCATTTAAAAAGAGTGCAGGAGAAAAAGTAGAAGAGCATTTAATTGAGAAGGTCTTTGAGCTTAAACAGAAAGATGCTTCAGAGAAATTTAAATTATTGTTAGAGGATGTTCCCACAGAATATGTAGCTTTATGCTATGACATCATTGAATATGGCAAAAGCATATTAGAAACACAATTGAGTGATTATATATATGTTTCGCTTACAGATCACATGAACAATGCATTTAAAATGTTTGATGAAGGGCTTAAAAATACAAATCCGTTAATTTGGGAAATCAAAAAATTTTATCCCAAAGAATATGGAGTTGGATTAAAAGCACTGGAGTTTATTGAAAACGAAACAGGCAAACGATTATCAGAGGATGAAGCAGGCAATATAGCCCTTCATTTAATCAATGCTCAAGTCAACAGCTCTTACAATAAGGTAGCAGATGTGGCTCAGCAAGCTGAAAAAATACAGGATATTTTAAATATTATTAAATATTCTTATAATACCACTTTGGATGAACACTCCATCGGCTATGAACGATTTGTTACCCATTTAAGATTCTTCTTCCAGCGATTAAATAAAAGAGAAAAAACAGAACTGGAAGACGATTTTTTGTGGAGGCAAGTGAAGACAAAATATAAAAAAGCTCATAGTTGCATGCTCAAGATTGAGAAGTACTTGAACACCGTATTGTCAGATGAGGAAAAGCTGTATATAACGATTCATATTCAGCGTGTAACTCAAAGACAGAAAAATTGAATAACACTTGGATTGTTACTGGTAATGCAGGCGAAACCAACCGAGATCGAATTTGATCTGTTGGGTTTCGCCTTTTTTTATAAATGCCAATATTTTGAGTAGTTCCATTCACCCCGAAAGCACAATATACAGGCACCTGTAATATTTCAGATTTAAAACTCTCTCGGGATTGATCAACATGCCAAATACAAAAAAAGGGGAAATTGCGATGAAGTATGAGACATTGGCAAAAGACATCATCAAAAATGTCGGCGGCAAAGAAAATGTAAACAGCCTAACTCATTGTATCACGCGTTTGCGCTTCAAACTAAAAGATGAAAGCAAAGCCAATACAGAAGTTTTGAAAAATATGGATGGTGTTGTCACGGTAGTAAAGAGTGGCGGACAATACCAGGTTGTAATAGGGAACCATGTACCTGAGGTTTATGCTGATGTTGCTGCTATAGGCGGTTTCCAGGCAGGAGATTCAGAAGCGTCAGATGAAAAAACAAGTTTGTTTAATAAATTCATTGATATCATTTCAGGCGTATTCACACCAACGCTCGGTGTTCTGAGTGCCACAGGTATGATTAAAGGATTCACCGCTTTATTTGTAGCTTTGGGCTGGCTTACCAACACATCAGGTACTTATCAAATTCTCAATGCTTTAGGAGATTGTTTATTTTACTTTTTCCCTGTTTTCCTGGGGTACACATCGGCTAAAAAGTTCAATGCCAACATTTTTATAGGTATGTCCATCGGGGCATCGCTTGTTTATCCAACTTTTAGTACGATAACAGCCTCGGGCAAGCCGCTATACACTCTATTTAGCGGTACTATATTTGAGTCGCCGGTATATATCACCTTCCTAGGTATTCCGGTCATTCTGATGAGCTATGCGTCAACCGTTCTTCCGATTATCATTTCTACCTATGTAGGCTCAAAAATAGAAAACTTCTTTAAAAAGGTAATTCCTAGCGTAGTGAGAACTTTTTTGGTGCCATTCTTCACACTGTTGGTTATTGTTCCGTTAGCGCTGATTGTGATTGGGCCGCTCTCGACTTGGGCAGGTCAACTGCTTGGGGCAGGCACCCTTTTTGTGTACAACTTGAGCCCGATTATTGAAGGTATACTCATGGGCGCTTTCTGGCAAGTGTTTGTTATCTTTGGCTTACACTGGGGAATCGCTCCTATCGCGCTTAACAACTTGGCAGTGCTCAAATTCGACCCGATCCTTGCTGCGGCGCTTGGAGCTTCTTTTGCCCAGACGGGTGTCGTACTGGCGATTTTGTTCAAAACCAAAAACGCCAAATTAAGATCTCTTTCCATTCCAGCAGTCATTTCCGGGATTTTTGGTGTTACAGAGCCCGCGATTTACGGGATTACATTACCGCGCAAGAAACCGTTTATTTTAAGCTGTATAGGAGCCGCAGTAGGCGGGGGTATTATAGGGGCGATGGGAACCAAAGGATATATCATGGGTGGTTTGGGTATTTTCGCTATTCCAAGTTATATCAGCCCGGCAGGAATGGACAGAGGATTTTATGGAGCGGTAATTGGTATCCTGGTAAGTTTTGTGCTAGGCTTCCTGCTGATGTTCTTTGGCGGATTTAAAGACGATGAAGTGAACGAGACCAAGAAGGAGGACAGCACAACAGGAGGAGCACGAGGAGAAGTTTTAGTAAAACAGGAGACGGTGATCAGTCCGTTAAAGGGTGAAGTGAAGCCTTTATCTGAAGTAACCGACGAAGCCTTCTCGACAGGTGCCCTGGGCAAAGGAATTGCCATTGAGCCTTTCGAAGGCAAGGTCGTTGCACCTGTAGACGGCGTATTAACCTCATTCTTTTCGTCAGGTCATGCGATCGGAATTACAAGTGACCACGGTGTTGAAGTCCTTATTCATGTGGGCAAGGATACAGTCAAACTAAAAGGCAAGCATTTTTATCCAAAAGTAGAACAAGGGGATGTTGTAAAAAAAGGTCAACTGCTTATGGAATTTGATATGGGGGCTATAAAAGAGGCGGGATATGTGCTGACCACTCCTGTGATCGTTGCCAATACGACGAATTATCTGGATGTGATTGAAACCGAGCAGAAATCGATTGATTATCAAGAGGATTTGCTGACCGTCGTCGTCTAATCCTGGTCAATGGATAATGATCATACTAATAAAATACTGAGGAGGAATTAACAATGAAAAATACAACCCAATTGCGATTTCCACAGGGATTTTTATGGGGAGGCGCAACGGCCGCCAACCAATTGGAAGGTGGATATAACGAGGAAGGCAAGGGATTAAGCACTGCTGATATGCTTACGGCTGGCACGCATACGACTTCACGCAGAATTACGCCTGTACTGGAAGAAGGAGTGAACTATCCAAGTCACGAGGCGATTGACTTTTTCCACCGCTACCAGGAGGATATCCGTTTATTTGCGGAAATGGGATTCAAGGTCTTCAGAATGTCCATTGCCTGGACCCGAATATTTCCTAACGGAGACGATGTACAGCCGAACGAGCAAGGCTTGCAGTTCTATGATCGTGTATTTGCAGAATTGAAAAAGTACAATATTGAGCCTTTGGTGACGATCTCGCATTATGAAGCACCGATTCATTTAACCCAAAAATATAATGGCTGGTCAGATCGCAGAGTCGTAGATTTTTATGTAAGATATTGTGAAGTGCTTTTTAACAGATACAAAGATGTGGTCAAGTACTGGCTTACTTTTAATGAAATCAATATCTTAACCCTGCCTTTCGGAGCGTTCATGGCCGGAGCTATCATGCCGGAGGGGAATGAAGAGCTTGCCCATGCTACAGTGAAGGATGAGCAGATTCTGTATCAGGCTTTGCATCACCAATTTATTGCCAGTGCCAAGGCGGTAAAGCTGGGTCATGAGATCAATAAAGACTTTAAAATCGGCTGTATGATTGCTTATATGTGCTCCTATCCGCTTACATGTCGTCCGGATGATATTCTGCTGGCGCAGCAAAAGGATAACCTGAGTAATTTCCTTTGCTCAGATGTTCAGGTCAGAGGGGCTTATCCCGGATTTGCCAAGCGCTATTTTAGAGATCATAATATTCAGATTGAGATGCAGGATGACGATGAGCGCATTTTAAAAGAAGGCTGTGTAGATTTCTATACCTTCAGCTATTATTCATCTACTTGTGTCAGTGCTGATCCCAACCAGGAGAAGGTGGGAGGAAATTTATCCATGGGATTAAAGAATCCTTATTTGCAGGCAAGTGCCTGGGAGTGGCAGATTGATCCAGAGGGATTAAGATGGTCCCTCAATAACATTTATAACCGCTATGAAATTCCGTTAATGGTGGTCGAAAATGGTCTTGGTGCCGTAGATACCGTGGAAGAAGACGGCTCCATTAACGATGATTATCGAATTGATTATCTGAAACAGCACATTGAGCAAATGAAAGAAGCCATTGCAGATGGAGTAGACTTGATAGGTTATACTCCGTGGGGCTGTATTGATCTGGTAAGTGCAGGAACAGGTGAAATGAAAAAGCGTTATGGCTTCATTTACGTCGATAAGGATAATGAAGGCAACGGTACGCTTGCCAGATCCAGAAAGAAGAGCTTCCATTGGTATAAGAAGGTCATAGAAACGAATGGAGAGCAGTTGGATTAAATCCGGGTGCCTGAGTTGCGAGTGGAGCAGAACCTAATAACGCGGCTTCAAAAAGAGATAAAGCCAGCGCGTGCCGATACCTGATCGGTACGCGCTGATTGAATTTTGTGATTGCGCTGTTGCATTTGTGGTGGCTCTGCTGGCCATTCCAGGAAGACAACTCTCTGATTTGCGATGGAATGTTATATAACATCTTTAATGAGATAGTAAATAAAATGATTCGACGGGAACGTCGTACTGGAGAATTTGTAAGACGGTTCTATGTGGATCAAGTCGATGAGGATGGCATCAAGTCCAAACTGGAACATGGCGTCTTGAAGCTGGAAATTCCCAAACGCCCAGGTGACGAAAACACTCGTAAACGAATACTGATTGATAAAGATCATGGCATATAAAACAGGACTCAGGACTGAACATTTCAGTCCTGTTTTTTGTGCGTGTCTGTTATGCTAGAAGAATAAAATTACATATAAGGGAGAACACATCCTTGAAAGCGATATTGAGAAAACATTGGCCGGATTGGAACGGAACGTTGCAGCAACGAACCGGGGGCTGGTACCCAGGCAGTCCGATTTATCCGGCTTTCTCCTTAAGCAGCATGATAATTTCGTAACCTCACAGATTCTTTTCCGTATAAAGATAAAAACATGATCCGAATCCGTTCCCGCCAGGGAAGAAATGCAACCATGTTTAACAAAAATAGAAGTTGAGGTAATGCAACGTATGAATGAGATATTTATGAATCATGCCACTACAGAATATCGGCTGGCTGAGCAGAAGGCGGTTCAGTATTTTACATCACTTTATACACAGGTTATAAATAAGACTTATGTGACTACCCTGACAGAAGATATTCAAATATGGAAAATGAATCATATTCATCATTCTTCATGGCTGTCTTTTTTTTCGCGGACAAAGAGAAAACCTGATACTCGGGATTATCATAGATATATCCAATGGCTGAATTATACAGGCAAATTGGATGCTTACCTGGATCGAAGCGTCTCCTATATTTATATGAGGGATTTAGGCAAAGCTTTGAATTCTCCTGACACACAGCTCCAGATTCAGCGTGTCATTGTTGATATAAAAAAACACCTGATTCAATCCACCAGTGAAAACGGGAGAGACCAGCCTGAATTTATGAATTTGGCAGGGGTGTACCGATGGGCCCAGAAGGAAGGCATAGAAACTGCTACGATCTGGGTAATCAACAAACTTAGGTCTGTATCCTCCCATATTCCAAAGGAGATGGATGCAGAGCAAGCCCAGCGCAAACTGATTAAGCTCATAATCGGGGTTGTTCTGCATGTGATGGAAGAAATGGATGATAACGTATCACCTGCAGAACGTGCTCGCAGACTGGATGAAGCCATCCGGCTTGGTTATTCCTATGGTCTAACCTATCCATTCATTGACGATCTTTTAGATTCCCAGGTTTTGACTGTTCAAGAGAAAGAACAATACTCCTGCATGATACGTGCCGCGCTTCTTACTGGTACTGTGCCTGAGTTGGACGACTGGAACGGGAACCATATGAAGTTGATTCAATTCATACACGCAGAGCTCTCGGATGCTTTTGAATATATCAAGGAACATCAGCGGCCAGGCACACAGCAGACCTTTTTCGGGCAGGCCTATGTCTTTTTTCATGCTCAGGATATCGACCGTGCGAAGGTACTAACACGAGATGATTATACCAATGAAGAGCTTTATATACCTGTCATTTTAAAATCGTCTTCTTCCCGATTGATTGCCCGTGCTGTGATGGGTGCTCCAGAGAATGAGGGCTTTGAGCAACGGACATTCTTTTATGGTATCTATAACCAGTTAGCAGATGATTTTGCGGATATGGTTGACGATATGAAAGACGGTGCGGTAACCCCCTATACCTACTATTTAAAATACCATGACGAGCGTCCGGATCTGATCAACCCCTTTGAATTATACTGGGCAGTCATTTCCTATTTGATCCATAACGTGTATGATTCCGATGCTATGGCCTGTGAGGTGATACTGGATCGTGCAATAAATGGACTCAAACGTTATAAAGAACGTGTAGGTACTGAAAAATATAACGAGATTATGGAGATCTTTGCATCCGGGAATTCGGAATTCAACCGTCTCATCCAGCAGATGGTGCAAAAAGCGGAGGATGTAGATTTTTTCGATAAACTGCTTCGCGACCAGCTGATTACCCACCTGAGAAACAACTCGAAAGAAAAGGAAGATTTTTTTAATACGATCACAACGGTTCGCCATCAGATTAACAACCAATTGAAAATTAGCAAGCCTCATGGAATACCGGCGATGAAAGAACAGCTTATCGATGCTGCAAATTACAGTCTCGAAGGGGACGGGAAGCGTATACGGCCTATATTGACTTGGGTCATGGGCGTAAACGAATATGGACTGGATGCATCAGCAATCGTGCCGCTACTGCGATCACTGGAGTATATGCATACCGCATCCCTGATCTTTGATGATCTGCCAACCCAGGATAACGCATCTACCCGCAGAGGGCGTCTGACCCTGCATCAGGTGCACAATAGCGCTACGGCGGAGTTAACCGGTCTGTATCTGATCCAGAAGGCGATTGGGGAACAATCGTCACTTGACCAGTTCAATGCTGAGACTGTACTTGCTGTGATACAATACTCGGCTCAAAAGGCAGAGGATATGTGTATGGGGCAGGCGATGGATTTGGATTTCAAAGGGAGGGCATTGACACTCGAGCAGTTGAACATGATGTGCTTTTACAAAACCGGAGTGGCATTTGAGGCTTGTCTGGTTATGCCTGCCATGCTTGCACAGGTCAAGGAGCCGGAAATTGCTGCTTTGAAGAAATTTGCTTATCACGCGGGGATTGCCTTTCAGATTAAAGATGATTTGCTTGATGTGGAAGGAGATCTGCTGCTACTCGGAAAACCTGTTGGCAAGGATTCTGAAAATAACAATTCGAATTTCGTGTCCGTCCTGGGTCATGAAGGTGCCACTAAAGAGATGTGGGAACACTACTGTCTAGCTATGGAAGCGTTAAAAGACATCCCCCGCAACACGGCTTTTCTGAAGCATGTAATGAACTATATGATTAACCGGGACCGTTAAAAAGGTGCGTACTCCATTGCTTAATATAAGCGGCTGCTTATGCTTCAAGCCAAAAAGCTGAAACGTTGAAGCAACAGGCGAGTGTGTCCAAGCAAGCGTCCAAGGAAATTTACCAGAAGGCTAGTGAAAAGATGGCGGAAGTGCTGGAACAGGCCAAGGCGGTAGATTAAATTCGCATGCTTTCCCAATCTATTCTGGAAATTACGGCCCAAGCCAATTTGCTGGCTCTCAACGCATCCATCGAAGCGGCTCGGGCCGGGAAGTCAGGCCGAGGATTTGTGGTTGTGGCAAATGAGATTCGCAAACTGGCAGATGGGTCCAAGCAGGCGGTAGACCAGTTATTCTCTAGGGTTGCCTTCGGCATGCAACTTTTCCTGTTCAGCCACTTGCATCAGCTTAAAAATCTGCCGGGCCGTGTTCACATTCCGCACCGTCATATGCTGATACAGGTTGGTGCCAGCGAGCTTCGTGATCCCGCTTTTTATGACATGCTCTTTGCTGACAGAAAACAGAATGGCTCCGGGCGCATATATTACATGGCCTATTCCCGGCTTCAAAGGAAGCTTGTCCACAACGGAAATATCGTTGATTTCATCCCACAAAAACAATACATCACTTTTCATCTGGGCATCATTCGTCCATTCCTCTGGCAATGCTTCCATGATAGTCCGGATTTCCGTCATATTGCGAACGGTGACCCGAATAGGTAAGCTAAAATCCTCCAGTATTGCTTGTTCCAGTTGCAGCGACAGCTCATGATTAGCTTGACCTTTACTGGAAAAAACGATATTTCCCGAGTTGATGTACGTTGTCACATAGCCCATGCCTGCCTTCTCAAACGTTTGCTTGAGCTTTTTCATGTCAATTTTGTTTTTGCCGCCTACATTAATGCCCCGCAGCAATGCGATATAGATCATACAAGACCACCTCTTCTGTGCAAAAGAATTTTAACAATAAAACGGGCCAGAGCTTTGCTTAAATGCTTCATGTGCTTTATTCCTCTCTGCACAGCTGCTTTTTGATTATTCACCCTCAGTGTCATGGTGATATCGTTTCTAGCTTAAAGGTATCATAATATAGCAATGAAGAACATACGCTTCCATATTTGAATGATAGAATCTTTTAGCGAGAGTCCTCAACACCACACACTCATGGATTCATTCTGCTATCCTGTTGATCCAGCCAGCCTAATTTTACAATATAGAAATATTTTTTTATTGATATTGGATCCAGAATCAAAGACTACCATGGTCCTAATCCTGGTCCGGTCTCGTCAAAAGCGTTGGTTGACAACGCTGTTGCGGCGATTATGAAATGAGCCAAGGCTTAGTACTTAGGGGCATCCAGGTCCCGTGTAATACCTTAATTTGTATATACTAAAAACCTATTAAAACAGCTGCTTACTTCCGACATATTATCTAAGAGCTTTTCGCTCAATATTGTCCAAACCGGATTTCGATATCCAAACACGCCCGTACTTCAAGCCGGCTGTAGAAGCAGATGGTTTATACTACTCAGATCCCTAAATTGACGTCAATTCAGGTAGTGTGCTCATGGGCATTTTCTATCTGATCAAAGACAATAGCAACCAATTAATCGGATTTTCTGCTGTTGATATTGCTTTCAAAGACATCCCTGCCGTCATGCAAAGTTATTCGCTTGGAAGCACAGGCTATTCGATTCTTGCATCCAAAACAGGTGATATTTTATATCACCCTGATCAAAATAAAGTGCTGAAAGAAAAGATTAACGAAAGCACAGGTGAGCTTGGGGAAATCGGGAAGAAAATGATTGCCGGCGATTCTGGAGTACAGCTGATCCATGATAATGGAGAGCGGCGCTATATCGGGTATGCAACCAGTAAAGATACCGGCTGGTCTGTAGGCTTAATCATTTCTGAGCAAGAGGTACTCACAGAGTTAAAAACCTTTACCTGGATTACCATTGGCGGTTTTGCCACGGCCGCAATCCTGCCGGTTGTGATCTGTTATATAACGCTTCGTTATCTGTTGAGATCCATACCGAAGCTGCTCGCAAAAATCAAGCTGATTGAAAATGGGGATTTGACCGTTCAGTTTGATACGGATTCCAACAACGAAATCGGGCAGATTTCTCAAGGAATTCACAATATGACTCAAAAAATTCAAGGAATGCTCCAAATGGTGGGCAGCTCAGCTCACGTCTTGAATCAGTCTTCTCACGGTCTGCAATCCATTTCTTCCAAAACCGCGGTAACGATGAACGATACGGCGACAGCAATCAATGAGATTGCCAATGCGACAAACTACCAGTCCATCGAAACGGATAACATTTTACAAAAAACCGGAGCATTGTCCGGCCAAATTGACGAGATTGCCAATGATACGAAAGCCATTGAAACGATGGTGCAAACCTCTGCCGAGCAAAGCGGATTGGGGCTGGCTGTAGTGGATCAGCTATCCAAATGGGCGGAAGAAAATCACAATTCCACACAAGCGATGTCGTCTATTATTCAGGAGATTGACCTGAGCCGTCATGAGATTTCGAGCTTCGTGGACACAGTCAACCAAATTGCAACGCAGACCAACCTGCTGGCGCTCAATGCTTCCATTGAAGCTGCACGTGCGGGAGAACAGGGCAAAGGCTTTGCCGTGGTTGCCGGGGAGGTTCGCAAACTGGCTGAGTAGACTGCACTCGCAACACAGGAAATCTACAAGAAGGTACGTGTGATTGAAGAAAAAACGAACATATCAGTTGAGCACACAGTTCATAGCCTGAAAATTGCAGAAGAAAATGCGAGATCGGTGGAGAACACCAAGCAAGTATTTTTTAGTATTAACAAAGATTTGGAAGATTTGAAATTACGAATGATTCAGATCAGCAATAACACCTCCAAAATTCACAAGCACAAAGATGAGATTTTGCAGGCGCTGGAGATCATTTCTTCCACTACGGAGGAGAATTCCGCTTCAACCGAAGAGGTTAGCGCCAGCACGCAGGAACAATTGGATAGCGTCAAACAGGTTGCTGAACTATCCAAACAATTAAGTGAATTGTCCAACAAGCTTCAAGATGGGTTGAGTCAGTTTAAAGTTGAGTAAGCATGTCTAGGTATGATTTTGCTTCATTTATAGCAAAGCCCGCGTCCAGCGCGGGCTCAATCTTGAAGAAGCATTTCCACCATATAACATCATATTCAAACGACGGTTCCTATGGAGCCTGGGTCTGTGGGATGGATATCGAAGAGGTATTTCAGCAGCAGACAACCCTTTCGGGGTTCATGAATACAGAAACGTTATATGAAATGTGCTAAAACTATTCAAAAGGTGATCAATGATGATTATTGATGATTCGATAATAACTATGAATTCTTTAATGTGGCTATTTCTGGCCGCGTTTATGATCCATGATTTTGAGGAAATTATATTTGTGGAATCTTGGATGAAGAAAAACTATCAAAGAATTCATAAATTAGTTCCAAGTTCATTAGGTAATATGATTAGAAATATGTCTGACATCAAATCTTCTCAATTTGCAATTGCAGTATTTATCGAGTTTATAGTCTTTATTCCGGTTACCTATTTGGCGGCAGAACATAATAGTTATATTTTGTTTGTAGGAGTGAATTCCTTGTTATTTATCCATGTTTTTACGCATCTAGGTCAATCAATATATCTTAAATCGTATACTCCAGGAGTAATAACAGGGTTAATTGTTGTTTTGCCGTATTCATTGTATTTGTTTTATAGAATGTTAAATGAAGAACTGGTGTCTATGAAAGATATTTTATTATATGCACCATCAGGGTTAATATTAATTCCTTTAGTAATGTTTGGACATAAATTAGGAAAGATAGTAATACGAGAATAAAAAATTATGGTTAATCAAGTAGATACAATTCATATAACAAAATATTCGCGCTGTGTGCCTTTCGGCCCTTGATCTGCCCGGAGCCTTTTCGAAGAAGTTTAGTCAGGCAGATACACCCATTCCCCTAAGATAGGAGCTATCTAAGGAGAATGGACGTCGGGAATACAATAACGTTATATAATAGAAATAAAAAACAAATATGGATCAATAAAGAAAGAGGATAAGAACACTTGTACGCAGGTGTGAATAAAGGTAAAATATAGATACAATTGAATCTTGGGTGGGTATGGTTTCCCTTCGAAAGGAGGTGAAACCATGGAAGTGAAGGATGCGATGACTCTGATGCTGCTATTTGGAACGTTCATTCTTGCACTTTTAACGTACATCAATAACAACAAGAGAAAGTAAAAACCCACCCCAAGGTTATCCGCCAAAGGTGGGTTTTTTATTCCCAATGACTTAAGAAGGGATAAACCATCCAAGCCAATTGTACTGACCAAGTGTTCGACGCACTTGGTCTTTATTTAAGAATATGATAACACATCAGAAAAGATGAATCAAAATAAAATGAGTAATTCCATCATATAACATAATATTCAAGCTGCGGCTCCTAAAGGAGCCTTGGTCTGCAGGGTGGATTTCAAAGAGGTATCAGCAGACATATCCGACTTCGCCAGACGTCGTGAATACAGGGAACGTTAGGTGAAATTATTGCTAATGGATATAAAATAAGAGGGGGCATTATCCCATGATAAGAAAAAGTTGTGTTTTATTAATATGTATTGTATTAATGCTATCTGTAATGTTGATAGGATGTAAAAGAGCTGAATCCAATGCAATTGGTGGAACTCCAAGTCTACAAAATAAATCTATTAACCAAACTCCCTCTGATGGATCGACTGAAATAGCAAACCCCAGTCCTAAAGTGATTTCAAGTGCTGATCTTGATGTGATCTACAATGGTTTAACTCTGAATAATAAAACTCCGTTGAAAGATCTAACATCAAAATTACATATTCCAATTGGTGAAACAAATAAGAATATTAGAATTAGGGCAGCGGGTGAAGTTAATGGAATGTCTTTTGATTGGTATCAAGTTTCCTACCCCGATAAGGAAAATGAAGAATTGAGATTCGACTACTTATATAATGAAACCCTTAAATCAGGCCGTATTGTTTCAATAAATCTGATTAATGTGCCAACAAAACGAGGCATTATTGTTGGCGATACTATTGAAAAAATTAAATTTGCTTACGGTAAAGATGTTGCCGAAGAGCCTCAAACTCAAACAATAAGTGATATTAGTTTTATGGTAGATAATTATGAACTTAGATTCACTATATTGAAAAAGACAGGGAAAATATCGGGAATTTATATTGATTTTGATACGAACAAAGCAATGGAAGAATCAGATATTCCCAATTTAGAGGATTGTGCCTGTTCATGAAGAATCAAAGATTGTAAAGAACTCAAAGTTGGCAATAATTCCATCTAACACCGTATTCACGCTTTGGGGCATTCGCCCCTCGGTCCGCGAGAGGCATTTCGGGGAAGATTATTCAGCGTACACATCCCTCCACCTAACCGCATCGCGGCCGGTCACTTCGTGACCTTAAGGTAGAGGGACGTCGTGAATACAAGAATGTTATAGGAAATCAGAGCAAGAAATTAATTGATGAATTAAACTAACGGGCAGTTATGCTTAGTGGAAATGAGCAAAAGCAGCCCATCCTTTGACTAGGATCAAGCTGCTTATTACTTTTCTATCTCTTTTTCCATCTTAGAGTACCTATTCCCTCAAATTTGAGGTTTTTAAAGGGCTATCATTCAAGTACTGAAAATTGCAAATATGGTATTAGGTTCTCGTTTTAACGGCTAACCCACTAAACGATACAGGCCCAACAACATCGGCTCTTGTATTTGCAGTAAGGTTTTCTGCTGTGACTGTGTAAACATGGGCACCGGCCGTTACATTTCTATCTTCAGCCTGGAACGTAACTGCATAATTTTGTTCAGAACCAGCAGATTCGATACCTTGTTGGGTGTTGAAAATCTCTCTTCCATCGCGGAAGATTCTAAAGAGTATTTGCGCAATACCAGTAACACCTCGAACCCCCACAGTTGCTACTAAATCTACCCGATTAGGTTGAGAATTGACTGGAATCCGTAAAGTGATTGTTGCAAGGAGAGATCTTGCTGGTGAACGTCGGATAATAAATGAGTTTGCCAAGTTGAATCTACGGCGCGGTTGTACGGCAGCTTTATCGAGAATACGTACCAAAATACCAACTCCTCTTGTTTGATATCTCCAAGATATGTTGGACACAAAGAGAATGATTGGGCAATTATGTAAGATGTTTTGATTTGAATTAAATACATTATTAACAATGGTAAAGAGCAAATTACAGGTGGTGGTGAATAATTGTAAGGGGACGTACAAGAAATCCTAACCTACAACGTATTTCATGACTGTAACGTTACAAATAATTATTATCCACCAGGAGCGTCTCAGCAAACATAGAATGACGTTAACGGGAAACAATAGTTAAAAAAAGGATTTTGTATTTCGAAGAAGGCCCTGACATCCTATAACATAATATTCACACTGTGGCCGTTGGCCCTTGATCTGCCAGGAGTTTTTTCGAAGAAGAGGATTCAGGAAGTTCCATCCATTCACCTAAGATAGGAACTATCTAAGGGGAATGGACGTCGCAAATACGAGTACGTTATATAATAGAAATGAAAAACAAATATGGATCAATAAAGAAAGAGGATAAGAACACTTGTACGCAGGTGTGAATAAAGTTAAATTATAGATACTATTGAATCTTGGGTGGGTATGGTTTCCCTTCGAAAGGAGGTGAAACCATGGAAGTGAAGGATGCGATGACTCTGATGCTTTTATTTGGAACGTTCATTCTTGCACTTTTAACGTAAATTAATAACAACAAGAGAAAGTAAAAACCCACCCCAAGGTTATCGGCCAAAGGTGGGTTTTTTATTCCCAATGACTTAAGAAGGGATAAACCATCAACAAGATCAGGAGTGATAATTATCAACTTCATATTAATATTTGGACCTCAAGCCGTCGGCAAAATGACAGTAGGCCATGAGTTGACGAAAATAACAGAATTAAAATTATTCCATAATCATTTGTCAATCGAATTATTTCATCCGTACTTTGGATTTGGTAGTGAAACGTGGAGATTAGCTAATCTTCTCCGAAAGGAGTTTTTCGAATCTTTTGCCAATAGCAATCAATATGGACTAATTTTCACCTATGTATGGGGATTTGATTTCCAGGGAGATTGGGATTTTGTAAATCAAACTTGTGACATTTTTGAATCAAAAGGCGCACGAATATATTTTGTTGAATTAGAAGCAGATATTAAAGAAAGACTAGTAAGAAATACAACCCCATTCAGGCTTGATCAAAAGCCTACTAAAAGGAATATTGAACAATCTGAAAAAGACCTAAAAAACACTATGGAAAAACACAGATTGAACTCCAACCAAGGGGAAATAATAAGAGAAAACTATTTAAAGATTAATAACACCAATTTAAGTGCAGATGAAGTTGCAAAACTAATTAAAAATAGATTTACTTTATAAAGTACTCTATAAAGTTGGTTCAAGAAGGAGCTTACATCTATAACAAAATATACATGCTTTGGGCTATATCGGCCCTCGGTCCGGCAGATGCTTTTGGCAGGGAAATCGAAGCAGGCGGACACATCCGACTCCGTTGGACGTCATGAATACAGAAACGTTATCTGAAACCATTGCAAACCTGTAAATCAATAACAAGGAGAACAATAATGTACGTTATAAGAGCGACACAAAAACTGCTAAAAGAAATGGATTGTAAAGTACAAAAAACAGATATATCTGTTCCATTAAATACATGGCATGCCAATATGTTCACTTTGAATAGAAGAAAAACAATCGTATTCATGAATGACTTATCAAGACTAAGTTTAACGATCGTAGGAGTTAAAAAGGCACAATTAAAAAATGTAGAAGAGTTATTCGTTAATGAACTAAGAAATTATTTAATGAGTGAGGAAATCGAGGAAAAAGTAATCAGCAGGTATATCGAAGAAAATGAAGGTATGATTATCACAACTACTAATAATCGAAGTGTGATAGGAACATTAAATGAATTATCTACACGATGAAAATCATAGAGCGAGAATTTGTTGAAGGAATAGAAAGAAATCAATGGAATAACCGATTCATCTATAAAGCTATAAAATACGAGTATCCCATCGAGGTGTTTAAGAAGGCGATGAAAGAAAACTACAGAGGATAATGAAAGTAAGCGCAAAGAAGCAACGGAATCACATAACATAATATTCACGCTGCGACTCCTGACGGAGCCTTGGTCTGCGAGACGGAATTCGAAAAGGGATTCCAGCAGACAACCCCGGGCGGGGTTCATGAATACCCAAACGTTATATGAAATCGGTGGATAATAAAAAGGGTGTTCAAAATACAAAAGATATATTGTGAACGCTCGACTATAAGTATGATAAAATCAAGATAGAAAGAAGGAATAGGACGAAATTGTAGGAGGTAGAACGAATGAGATGGCAAGAAGTAAGAGAATTATTCCCTGACCAATTTGTTCTGGTTTCCATACTTAATTATCGTGAGGAAGGTAACAAAAAAATAGTAGATGAAGTTGCACCGATTCGCACAATATCAGAAGAAGATGCTAATAAAGAGTTTTTTCAAGCAAAGCCTGGGAATTTAGTGTACCATACTTCAAATCAAGATTTTGTGATTCATCTTCGCAGGGATCCATTAATGAGAGTGAGACGTAATAGTGATGAAAATTAACTATGACGGACAATTAATTACGACGTCACTTACTGTAACATTCAGAGGGAGAGATTTGAGAATAGATGATGTAATTATAGATACAGGATCTTCCCATACTATAATTAGTCCTGATATTTTAGAGAATATCGGTGTGACTTACGAAACAGGGGATTCAATATATGAAGCATATGGGATCGGCGGAAGCATTCCATTCTACACAAAGATTATGGACAGGATTGAAATAGGTACAAGCAGCTTTGAAAATATAGAAATAGATGTAGGCATTCTGCCTAAAGATCATAAAGGTCTACTCGGATTGGATATTCTGAAACAACAAAATTTTATTATCGACTTGAAAACATTAGAATTACGTGTATGACTTTTGGAGAAAGAATATAGTTAGTAAAATCGAAGATGCCGTCGAAATCATATAGCAATGCATCTATGCTGTAGGGCATTGGCCCCTTGGTTATCAGGTGTCACGCACAAAAGCATATTCAGACAACACAGAACTCGACCTAAGATAAGAGCTATCTAAGGTCGGGTTCTGTCATAGATATAGAAACGCTATCTACAATCAAGGCAATGAATGTAACCTATTCAGGGGAGGGAGTTCTTTGAGAATACTTCGAATAATGGATTAAGAAAGACATTGAAATGTTTAGTAAGGTTGTACATAATGCAGCTATTATAAGGGAATGTACCGGTGCGGTCATGGAAGGAAAAAATGAACTAGTAAACTGGTTCACTCAATGGAATAACAGTGATAATAAGGTTGATTACTGGGAAATCAAAGAAATAGGATTTGATGAAGCAAGTAAAGCAGCGTTTGTTGAATGGAGATTCAAGTGTTTATATGATGCTCAAGAATATGGATGGGATGGGGCTAGTATAAAAATGAAACAAAATAAGTTTTTTCCCTACAGAAGCGAAAAAACAAAGAAAGTGCAAGGGAATACAAGGACGGACTTGACAGCAGATAACAAAGTAAGTATTCTCACTGCTGTCCTGACTGTCCTTGGTCTGCCCGGGGCATTTCGAGAAGCGAAATCAGGCAAACAACTTGCGAGACTAAGGGGCAGAGCCACCCGCCGCTCGTGTGGTTTAACCCTCTCAGGTTCGTGAATACAGAAACGTTATACGAATTCAAAAAATATTTTTCTTAAGGTAAAATGAAGATAGACATTCAAAGGGAGATAGATTAAAACAACGGGAGGAAACTAACATGACAAATAGAGATAAAATGAATCCTAAGGTTGACATATATTTAAGTAAATCCAAAAAGTGGCAGGGAGAAATGGAGAAGTTGAGAATGATCATTCTTGACTGCTATCTGACCGAAGAATTGAAGTGGGGTAAACCTTGTTACACGTTTCAGAAAAGTAACATAGTTATAATACAAGGATTTAAAGAATACTGTGCGCTTATGTTTTTCAAAGGTGCCTTGTTAAATGATCCCAATAGGATTCTAGTCAAACCTGGGGAGGATACGCAGGCGGGGCGCCAGATTCGGTTCACCAATATTCGAGAGATAGTTGAGATGGAAACCATCTTGAAAGCCTATATTGTTGAAGCCATTGAAGTGGAAAAAGCCGGTTTGAAAGTGGATTTTAAAAAGAGTACAGAACTCATCATCCCTGAAGAATTTCAAGCTAAATTAGATGAAAACCCTGCCTTGAAAACGGCTTTTGATGCATTGACGCCAGGACGGCAAAGAGCATACATTATGTATTTTTCTGCACCCAAACAATCCAAAACTCGGGAGTCGAGGGTTGAAAAATGTATGCAGGACATTCTCAATGGAAAGGGATTAAATGATCGGTAAATTCGATGAGAAATAAGACTGGAGATAAAGAGCTCACAAGCCTGCGCTTTCGTATGAAAAGGTAATTTTCAGAAAATGGAGTTTACCCCTAACCCCTCTTTTATTTCTCAAAGCGGAAAAATAAAATTTATAAGTAATTGTGAAAGTCTATTATTGGATATATGAACGAAAATATTTCTTGAACTCTCTCCGCTTCGTTCCGAGCCACGTTGCACTCTCGGCATTGCCCCGGGGCGTACAACAGCGACTATACGGAAAGCTCGTTGCGCTTCGCTTCCCCAAATTGGCTTCGCCAACTTCGTATATTCGCAAACGTTAGCTTAAATTGACCGAAGGGAATAAAAAAATGAGGATGAAGGATAAACCGATACTAAGTATTATAGGCTTGGGATTATTTAGTCTGACACTAGTGGCGCACATTTGTTTTAAATCAATAAGAACGACGGATGTAGGGGTGGGCATATTATTATCTCTAGCAAACGCCGTATTGTTAGTCTTTCCATTGCTATGGGGAGTATTGGGTGTGGCAGAATTCTCGAGAATAATGAGTTGGAGCGGGAAAATTAAGAAAAGAGAAGCGAACGAAGAAGTAAATTTAGATAAACACAAGAAAAAAATTAAAATATATCTTTGTATAAATGTAATTTATATATTACTAGTTATATGTCAATTGGGCTATGTCATTTATAGATGGGATGAGGTGAACGTATAGTATATTTTGCAGCAGACCAATTGTCATTTTTTTTGAAGTCCTATTGCTAAGAGAAATGTTTTGATCGCTTTAGCTTCTCCGAGGTGTATCCATTCGCGCTTCATTCATTTCCATATTCCCTCTACTCTCAAGAAACTATTTTCACTCAGTTCAAGTTGATTTTTTGTTAATTTTTGAACAAAGAAAATACACTGCCGCAATCCGTAAATCACTTAGGACAGTGTATTTATCTTTAGAACCTGTATATCCGTTGAAAATTTTTTATTCTTCCCCGGTCGCCACCGGATTTTCCTCATAACTGATCCAGTCGCTCCAGCTTCCCGGATATAAACGCACCTTACTAAACCCAGCTTCATTCAGGGCCAGTACATTGGGACAGGCGGATACGCCGGAACCGCAGTACACGATAATTTCTGCATTTAGGTCAAGGTCGGCAAAGTGCTCTTGCAATTGTCCTGCATTTTTAAAGGTACCTTTTCCGTCCAATACGTCTTTCCAAAAGTAATTTACTGCGCCGGGAATGTGACCCGCTTTAGTATCAATTGGTTCTTCCAGTCCCGCATAACGGCGCGGCTCTCTGGAGTCGATAAGCAGCAGAGGACCTTCGGAACCTTTACCATTGAGCCTGGTTTGCGAAAGCTGCGACGAAATCTCACGAACCTCCTGTATATCCGTTGCAAGCTGGGATTGAATATTCGCTACAAAGGTTGAAGGAATGCGAATCGGCTGGTCTGCCGTAACGGGGAACTTCGCTTCCTTCCAGGCGCTGTAGCCTTCTTCCAGCACATATACCTGCTCGTGCCCGAGATAGCGCAGTAGCCACCAGAAGCGGGAGGCCATCATACCACCATGATCATCATAAGCGATGATGCGTGAAGCGGCGTTGATTCCGGCACGACTCAGACGCGCGGCAAATGTATCTGCATCCGGTAATGGATGGCGACCGCCATGCTCACCCAAAGGGGCTGTGAGGTCTTCTTCCAGATCGAAATGAATAGCCCCTGGAATATGGTCTTCATTAAATTGAGCCCGTCCCGCTCCTGCTTGCCCAAGCTGGGAACGGCAATCGGCAATGATAATGTCCGGCTCATACAATCGGGCCAGCAGCCAGCGTTTGGATACGATGGATTTCATAGCGGATTCCGCCTTTCTTTTTTCAATAATGATATGGCGATTTTCGCAAAATCCTTACATTTATAAACTGAGTATGAATTATGAAAATGGGCGCATAAATTAAGAACTAGCCTTCAGGGGCTGCTCTGTGTCGGGTAATTTACTTTGGTGAACGATCGGCTTTTTAAAATCCGCTCCGTAGCGGATAAAAATCCATACCCCGAGCAGGATGAAGAAGCCTGCGCCAAACTGTAAAACAGATAGCCTTTCTCCCAGCAATACCCAAGCTAGCAGGGAGGAAATCACGGCTTACCAAGTACCGTCATCGACACCGCGGTGGCGTTAATGTATTTGAGCAGCCAGTTAAACAGGTAATGCCCGAATAGCTTAGGTACAATCGCAAGCAGCAGGAACAGCCCCCATTCCCGAGGTGCATACCCGGTAAAAGGAATGGCATTGACCACATTATACAGCGCGAGTGATGTGGCGGCGATGGCGAATACCCAAAATTTATACACAAAAGCGCTCAAGTGCTCGCGCAGGTGCTTGCCTGTCAGCATATGGATGGACACTGCTACCATTCCCAGAAAGGAAAGTGCATCTCCGAGCAGGGCTTGTCCCGAGACATGAAAATCTCCGGCCCCGATGGCCAGTGAGCCGACGAAAGCCAGCCCCATTCCTATGAGCATGACTCGATTTGTGCTCATCCGGAAAAACAAAAAAGAACCGAGCATGACAAGGATCGGCTCCAATGTCATAATAACAGTAGAGCTTGCAACCGTGGTCAGCCGCAGTGAGCCCATCCAGAGCAAAAAGTGCAGCCCTAATTCGATACCGGACCAGAGGATCAGCATCCACTGCTTGCGGGTGAGGCTAATGCTACGATGTTCAGTAATTCAAAGGAAAACGACGGTTTGTGATTCATGTGGCAGCTCCATCCGAATGGAGGGAATTCAGGCGTATTTGTTTCCTTCTTTTGCTTTAGGTTTGATACAGCCCATTATACCGTACCTGACATCCACGCGGTATGAGGATTTTGTAAAATCATGAGAATATAAAAAAGGAGCAGAAGAAGGGCTTTAAAAGGCAGGATTTTAAGTGTCTGGTGCGTAGAACTTTTGCCGAACAAACTCGTCTATTATAGTGGAGGTGGACATTATGAAAAAACGCAACACATTTTCATTCATACTATTGACTGTAGTGGCAGTGCTGGCCCTGTCAGCCTGTGGAACGAAACCGCAAACTAATAACACCGCTCCTCAAGGGACAGACCAACCACAAACGCAACAGCCACAAGTAAAACCGGAGCCAGTCGCTAAGCCAGAGGTCAAACAAGGCACAGGTGTATACAATGGAGCTGCTGATCCGCATACGGTTGAAATCGAAATCAATGGCGAATCCCAATCCTTCCAATTGGCTGACGGACTGGACACGGTAGTGGCCGGACTGAAGGAAGGCGATGCAGTGACGTTTGAATATAGTGAACAAGCTGTTGAGGACGACGCGACCGCGCAGCAGCTCATTTTAACAAAAATACAAAAAACAGAAGCTGCAACAGATGGCAATCAAAACGGTAGCTCTGGTCAACAAGTAGGTGGGGAACGCTCGAAAACGCAAACTTTTGAGCTTACCCTTAAAGGCAAAAAGGAAACGCAGACAGCTACATTGGCACAGGGAGAGGGATATTCGCTGTATGTGTTTGATCCGATGTCCCTGTTTCCCGATCAAAACCGTGTCGCCTTGGCGGTAGATGATAACTATTACGCTGAAATGACGAAGCTGCCCTCCGATTTTAATCTGGATGAGCTCCAGAAGAAAGGCGAACAGGAGTTGGCCTCCATCGGCAAGGTGAAAAAGCTGGACAAAGCAGATGTTCCTCAAGCGCTAACAAGCAGCCGCCTGTTCCTGCAAGCGAGTGGCTCGAAGGTTACACGACAATATATTGTCGTGGAAAATAAAACGGGTGGTTTCATTGTGAAAGTGATCATTCCGCGTGGGGAGTCTGCCGAGGGATTCGAATCCTACATTTATACATCGTTGGAGAGCTTGCAAGCTAATAAATAATCCTTCTTTAATGTCAGGCGGTCGCTGGTTTAAAATTATGAATTTAAGGCATTCAAACTGCCGAAACTTGTTAATATAGGTACTAGGCTAGCGCGCTGAAGATCTAATCAGTAATTGCGAGATACAGCTCTTTTGTGCTATAAAGGATGAGAGAATAAGATCATTCCGGCTTGCGTAGTCGTATGAGGCGATGAAGGAGTTGTTCGATTTATTATGTCCATCGAAATGAATACACAAGAAGTCATCAACGTGATTAAAAACAGCAAGAAAAAGACGCCTGTTAAAGTATATGTAAAAGGGGCTTTGGCTTCCGCATCATTTGGTGAGAATGTTCAAGCTTTTATTTCCGGGGACAGCGGGGTTGTATTTGGCGACTGGGCTGACATCAAGCCTGTACTGGATAGTGCAAACGCTAAAGAAGAAGACTATGTGGTGGAAAATGACCGCCGCAACTCTGCTGTTCCTATGCTTGATCTGAAAGGCATCAATGCACGTATTGAGCCAGGCGCATATATTCGCGATATGGTTGGCATCGGCAATAACGCAGTCATTATGATGGGCGCAGTGATTAACATTGGCGTTACGATTGGTGAAGGCACTATGATCGATATGAATGCTGTACTTGGCGGCCGTGTTAAAGTGGGCAATATGTGCCACATCGGTGCAGGCGTTGTCCTTGCGGGTGTCATTGAGCCACCTTCCGCACAGCCTGTTGTCGTAGAAGACGAAGTATTGATTGGTGCAAACTCGGTCGTATTGGAAGGCGTACGAATCGGTAAAGGCGCAGTTGTTGCAGCCGGAGCTGTCGTAACGGAAGATGTGCCTCCATACTCCGTGGTTGCTGGTACACCAGCACGCGTAATCAAACAGGTCGACGACAAGACCAAATCCAAAACGGAAATTTTGAAAGAGCTACGCGTTCTATAAGATAAAAGATTTTATGTACCATGGGTGAACGATTCCTTGTCAGAGGTATGATGCGCTGACAGTACAACATAGGGACGAAGCACAACGGACAAGGCTCGGCGGCTGCGCCGGGCTTTTGTCCTTTTGTTCTTTTGCCGGATAAGGGCTGATGAGCTGAAAAAGGAGGCGGAGCAGCAAAATGAGTACAGTAGATTACCGTTCTTTTGTTCAAATCCGAAGGGATTTACACCAAATTCCCGAACCGGGTTTTGAGGAATATAAAACACAGCAATATTTGTTGAATTATTTGAAAACGATCCCTCAGGAGCGTTTGGAAATTCGTATATGGCGTACGGGAGTATTGGTATTGATTCATGGAACGGCTCCTGAACGCCGCTATGGATATCGCTGCGATATGGATGGCTTGCCGATTGAAGAAGAGACGAGTTATGATTTTCGATCCACTCATCCCGGCTATATGCATGCTTGCGGACACGATTTACATATGACGATCGGACTGGGGATTGTTACTTATTTTGCAAGCCATCCGATGAAGGATGACTTGGTGGTGTTGTTTCAGCCTGCGGAGGAAGGACCGGGCGGGGCATTGCCGATGCGGGACAGTGCAGAACTGGCAGACTGGATGCCGGATGAAATTGTCGCATTGCATGTGGCACCGGAATATCCTGTGGGCACGATCGCGACTCGCCCAGGTATTTTATTCGCCAATACGTCGGAGCTCTTCATCGATCTGAAGGGCACAGGCGGGCATGCTGCATACCCGCACAAGGCGAATGATATGGTCGTCGCTGCTTGTCAGCTAGTGGGCCAGTTGCAAACGATTGTAGCGCGGAATGTGAACCCGCTGGATGCGGCAGTCGTGACCGTCGGTAAGGTTAGCGGCGGCACGAAGCAGAATATTATCGCGGAAACCGCACGTTTGGAGGGTACCATTCGTACATTATCAGCGGATACGATGAAGCTGGTTAAATCGCGGATTGAAGCGCTGGTGCGCGGTATGGAAGCTGGTTTTGAATGCCAGGCAGAAATTCATTATGGCGCAAATTATTTGCAAGTGTACAATGAAGCCAAGGTGACTGAAGAATTTATAAGCTGGGTCCGTGGACGCCAGGATGTCCAGCTCATTGAGTGCGAAGAAGCGATGACCGGCGAGGACTTCGGGTATTTCCTGGAGCGAATTCCCGGCCTGATGTTCTGGCTTGGCGTTGATACGCCTTATGGTTTACACCATGCCAAGCTGGAACCTGCAGAGGAAGCCATCGAGGTGGCTATTCGTGTGCTGACAGACTATTTTACATGGAAGTCTCAAGGGTAAAGGATACGGCCCGAACAATTAGGTTTAATGAAAAGAATGAAGTGCATGAAGTCGTATCTCTTGAAGGAGGGTGTTATGGGAGAGCAAACGATCATCCGCTTTGAAGGGGTGACCAAGCAATATGACAACGATCACCCGGTGCTGGTGAATGTCAGTTTTGAAATTGAGCGTGGGAAATTTTATACATTGCTGGGTCCGTCTGGCTGTGGGAAAACGACGATTTTGCGTATGATTGCGGGCTTCGCCGAGCCGACGGAAGGCTCTATTTATTTAAACGACAAGCTCATTAATCATGTTCCAGCCAATGAACGGCAGGTCAACACCGTGTTTCAGGATTATGCGTTATTTCCGCACCTGAATGTATTTGAAAATGTCGCTTTTGGTCTGCGCATCAAAAAGATGAACAAAAAAGACATTCAGGAAAAGGTTACACAGGCATTGTCCTTTGTCAATCTGGAGGGCTACGGTGAACGGGAAATTTCCGAAATGTCCGGGGGACAGCGTCAGCGTGTAGCCATAGCACGGGCCATCGTCAATGAGCCGGAGGTTCTGCTGCTGGATGAGCCGTTATCCGCACTCGATCTGAAGCTGCGCACAGAAATGCAGTACATTTTGCGCGAAATGCAGCAGCGCCTTGGCATTACTTTTATTTTCGTTACGCATGATCAGGAGGAAGCCCTGGCCATGTCGGACGAAATTTTTGTCATGAACAAAGGAAAGATTGAGCAAAGCGGCACGCCTAACGATATTTATGATGAACCGATCAATCGGTTTGTGGCCGATTTCATTGGTGAGTCGAATATTGTCCCCGGGCGTATGATTGCAGACTATCAGGTGGAATTTAACGGTCGACAGTTTGAGTGTGTAGACGGAGGGCTGCGTCCGAACGAACCGATCGAAATCGTGATCCGGCCGGAGGATTTGGAGATTACCAGTGTTGCTGAGGGTAAGCTGCGTGTAAAGGTGGACACCCAATTATTCCGCGGGGTTCACTATGAGATTAGCTGCTATGATGATTCGGGGCAGGAATGGCTGGTGCATTCCACCAAAAAAGCGGAGCTTGGCAGTGAAATCGGCCTGCACTTTGACCCGGAAGCGATCCATGTGATGCGTTTCGGGGAAACAGAGGAAGAATTTGATCGGCGTCTGGAAGCCTATGAAGAGGTGGATCAGCATGTCCGGTAATACAAGAGCAGCGTACCTGCTGCCTTACTATTTATGGATTGTGCTGTTCGTAGTAGCACCAGTTGTACTTGTATTTTACTACTCTTTATTTGATGTAGATGGTCATTTTACACTCAGCAACTATGCACAGTTTCTGACACCCGTATATTTGAGCATGACGCTCAGCTCGTTTTGGTTTGCATTTTTAATCACGGTATTTTCGCTTCTGGTGGCTTATCCAGCGGCGTATTTGCTCACACGAACCAAGCATAAGCAGCTGTGGCTCTTGCTTATTATTTTACCGACATGGATTAACCTGTTGCTCAAAACGTATGCTTTTATCGGGATTTTCGGCACCTATGGTCCGGTGAATGCCGTGTTGGGTATGATTGGGCTGGGGGGACAGCAATTACTGTTTACCAGTTCCAGCTTTGTGTTTGTGTCGGTGTATATATTTGTGCCCTTTATGATTTTGCCGATTTTTAACGCGCTGGAGGGATTGAATCCTTCGCTGCTGGATGCTGCGCGTGATCTGGGAGCCTCCAGGTGGACGACATTTCGCCGGGTTGTTTTCCCGCTAACGCTTTCGGGCGTACGATCCGGATGTATGGCGGTGTTCATTCCTGCGCTGTCGCTATTTATGATTACCCGTCTAATCGCAGGCAACCGTGTTATTACGCTGGGAACGGCGATTGAGCAGCATTTTCTGGTGACACAGGATTGGGGCATGGGCTCTACGGTTGCTGTGTTCCTGATCCTGGCAATGGCGATCATTATGCTTGTTGCCTCAGGGACGAAACGGAGGGTGCGACATGACAAATAAAAATCGATTCGGGAATATGTATTTGGTAATCGTCTTTCTCGTGCTGTACGCACCCATTTTGTATCTGATGTACTATTCCTTCAATAGCGGCGGGACGATGCATAAGTTTGAAGGGTTTACGCTCCAATACTATAAAGAGGTGTTTGCAGACACCCGCTTGATCATTATTGTTATTAACACCTTGGTGATCGCGCTGCTGTCGTCTGCGTTGGCTACAATGATCGGCATCATGGGAGCGCTGGCTATTCACCAGATGCAGAATCGTCGGGTCAAACATACACTGCTGTCGCTCAACAATGTGCTGATCGTGAACCCGGACGTCATCATTGGCGCGTCCTTCCTCATTTTATTCACGATGGCTGGAATCAAGCTGGGCTTCTACTCGGTATTGTTATCCCATATTGCATTTAGTGTGCCGATTGCGGTCATTATGATTTTGCCGCGGCTGCAGGAAATGAGTCCGTCTCTGGTCGACGCCGCGCGTGATTTGGGCGCCAGTCGGATGGATGTACTGACCAAGGTGATTTTACCCTTTATCAAGCCAGGGATTTATGCGGGCTTTTTTATGGCGTTAACCTATTCGCTGGATGATTTTGCGGTAACCTTTTTTGTGACAGGCAGCGGCTATTCGACCTTATCGGTAGAAATTTACTCACGGGCCCGCCAAGGGGTTTCCTTGTCCATCAATGCGTTGTCCACGCTCATTTTCCTGTTTACGGTGCTGCTGGTGGTGGGCTATTACTTTATTATGCGCAAGGCAAACCGTAACGGGAAAAAAGAGCCTGCGGCGGAAATGGGGGTGCCTAGATGAAGTCGCTTGTGCGTGTGTTTCTCTCCATTTTTATCATCTCGTTCAGTCTGATGGGGGTGGCTGCTTGGCTTAACTCCAGTCAGGGCTATTCAGGCGGTAACACGCTGACGGTGTACAACTGGGGAGACTACATTGATCCTGAGCTGCTGGAAAGGTTTCAGAAGGAGACGGGGATTACCGTCATTTATCAGACATTTGACTCCAATGAGGCGATGCTGACAAAAATCGAGCAGGGTGGGACCTCGTTTGATGTAGCGGTTCCTTCGGAGTATGCGCTGGCTAAAATGAAGCAGGAGCACCTTTTGCTTCCACTGGATCACAGCAAGCTGCCGAATTTGAAGCATGTGGATGCTCATTTTCTGAATCTTTCATTTGACCCGAACAACGAATACTCGGTTCCGTATTTTTGGGGGACTGTCGGGATTGTGTTTAACCCGGAACTAACCAAAGGAATTGATTTTCACAGCTGGGATGGCCTGTGGAATCCGAAGCTGCGCAACAATTTGCTGCTGGTCGATGGAGCTAGGGAAATTATGGGGATGTCGCTGAACAGTCTCCACTATTCCTTGAATGATACGAACAAGGCGCATTTGCAGCAGGCTTTGGCGAAGCTGGAGAAGCTGGCACCCAATGTCAAGGCTGTTGTCGGTGACGAAATTAAAATGCTACTGGCAAACGAGGAAGCTGCTGCGGGGGTTGTATGGTCCGGCGATGCGTCCGAGATCATGGACCAGAACGACAAGCTGGATTATATCGTGCCGAATGAAGGCTCCAACCTGTGGTTTGATAACATGGTTATTCCTAAAACAGCTACCCATGTGGATGCGGCTCATAAGTTCATCAATTTTATGATGCAGCCGGATGTAGCGGCTCAAAACGCCGAGTTTGTAGGCTACTCCACCCCTAACAAAGACGGTAAAAAGCTGCTGCCTGCAGATATTTCTGGGGATGAGAGATTCTACCCTCCGTCCGAAATTACGGATAAGCTAGAGGTGTATGACAATCTTGGCAAGCGGATGCTGGCTCAATATAATGAACTATTCCTGCAATTCAAAATGCATTTAAAATAGGAGAGCGGCGTGGAATCAGGTCGTGCTTAAAGCAACGCACTCATGAATCCCACACCGAGGTGAGAGGGAGTAGAGGAAGAGCAATCAGGCCGTTGAATCACTTGTATGGGTGGTTTGTTATTGTCCCTTTTGAGTAGACAGTTTGGAATAAATCCCCTTACTGTCTTGTACTCAAAAGGGATTTTTTACGTCCGATATCAAGTTGAAAATATGTTTGGAAATTAGTTTTTTATAAATTTTTCCTATAGAGCTAGATTAAATTAACGGAGGAGATTACTTCAATGAGCATTTCATTAAGAATAGAACGCAAATCCGGTGGTGAGCCGATCGAGTTTGTAAAAGGTGAGATCATTGGCTTTACTTATAAAATAATAGTTCCATAAACCTTTCAGCTAAGTCTCCAAACTTGACTCATTCGCTACATATTCGAAGCAAAATTCCGCTTCATTCGCTTCCTTCAGTTGTGGACAATGCGGATAATTCCAACATGCTGTACACATGGGCAAACACAGAATATAAACCTGATACTGAGGATTACTATCGCAAATGTAATATCCAAATCGTGAGAAATGAAAACACAATTCGAGATATTACGTTTACACACGCTTACGTAGATGAGTATCAAGAACAGATTGATACCAGCAAAGAGATCCTTGAGTTTGAACTTGTTTTAAAACAAAAAGAAGATCAATTGGGAAAAATTCAATACAATCCTCAGTTAGAACCTAAGGAAACAAGAGAAAAGGATCAGTCTGATGTCTCGCAAAAAGTACTGGAAGGCGCATATAGTAAGAATATGTTAGTGTATGCAGGAAATAATACTTTTCCGTTTGAAAATCCGATGGTAGAACTAGAAAAGACTTGGGTGCGAGGTGAAGAACAGATAAAAGATTCGACAGACACTGTAATACATTATCCTGATCGTAAAGCATTTACATTAGTAGCTGTTCCTATAACGCGAAAGAAGTACGGAGACATCACAGCCAATTTACTTTAACATTCACTTGATTACAGACCAGGGAATTTAAACTTTAACGAGTGTCATATGAGGCGCAGCAAGTTAAAAAATCTAAAGAACATAATATGTACGTAATTGATAAAGCAGTTCAAAAAGCTAACGATAAAAAAGTTAGAAGTTTTTCAAGTAATGATTCTATTGCAATTGAGAGTGATAGAGATTTATATAATGCTTTTCATAAAATGAAGTACAAAATAGAGGGAACATATGTAAACGGGCAATGGAAGATTACTACAATATATTATGATAAATATAATTTCGAGTTTAATTTTAAACAAATGTTTACTGGGGACAACAAACTCGGTTGGGCTGCGGCCAATCTAACAAATATAATGGAATCATGGGGAACACTCAATGAGTATACATCTTTTGTTACAGTAACTGAATACAAGAAAAGCTTAGAAGTGAGGTGTAATTTGCAGATGAAGCGTAGATATATCTTTATCTGATCTCTCTACTAGTTATAGCTACAATTTTAATTTTATTGTCAAATTCAGGAAACGATACGATACGCAAGTACCCTTATGGCAAAGATACGTTAGAGTTTTTTGGCGATGGGACTTTTCAGATATACAGAGGAGGAGGATCAGGTGAGCCTCCAATAATACACTCATCAAATTGAAGCTCCAAATTCAGTGATTGATAACGTTTTGTCTTATAAGATAAAAAAAATATTGTATATGTGATTGGTGAAAATAGCTTTATTAAATTGGATTCAAGTACCAACACATACGAGCAAAAGAAACGGATTTCCGACTTTACTTTCCGAAGATAGAGAAATATTCAATGAATTAATAGAAAAATAGAGGAATATCATAAGCAAATGTGGTTGCCAAGGAGCTTTAATTTGTTCACAAAGGTTAAGTTAACGCGGTTTAGTTAAGTATCTACCTCTTTCCCTTACACTGCACACATGTTAGAGATTTGAGGGACTTTAAGGCGGGGAGTAGCGAAGCGGGCCATTTGAATCTGGAGAAGTGGAGCGGTCGCCTTTGCTGTGGGATTCTTATCTATAAATGTTTTATACAATCCAAAGAATCCCCCAGCAACAGCAATCGGAAGATCAAATGGACGCGTAGCGCCTCTCCCCACCTTAACTCCCTACAATTCTTCTAGCAAACCGCTCTATTTTATCCAGCCCTTGTTCAAGCACATCCTGTCCGTAAGCGTAGGACAAGCGAATGTATCCTTCACCATAGGAGGAAAAAGCATCGCCCGGTACGACAGCCACTCCATGCTCTTTCAGCAGCTTCAAGGTGAAATCCATCGAACTTAATCCAAAATGGGCGATGGAAGGGAACAGATAAAAGGCCCCTTCGGGTTTCTCGAGCGGAATCCCCATGTCTGTCAGCCTTTCATGCACATAGTCACGTCGCTTGCGGTACTCTTCGCGCATCGGAAGTGCATCATCCACACCGGCGGTCAGAGCTTCCAGCGCTGCATATTGGCTGATCGAACTGGCACAGGTCACGTTGTACTGATGTACCTTGACCATGTGCTGTGTAATTTCAGCAGGCGCAAGTGTGAACCCGATACGCCAGCCTGTCATGGAATGCGATTTGGACAAACCGTTGATGACGATAGTGCGTTCCCGCATACCCGGAAGAGCCGCAATGGATACGTGGGGTAAGTCGTAAATCAGCTCGCTGTAAATTTCATCTGAAATGACAAACAGATCACGTCCCTTCAGCAATTCCGCGACTGCTTCCAACTCTTCACGACTCATTACCCGCCCGGTCGGATTCGATGGGTAGCCGAGGATGACTGCTTTTGTCCGCTCGGTCAGGTAAGGCTTCAGCACCTCAGCGGTAAGCTTGAAGTCGCTGCTGCGGGTATCGGCGAACACGGGAATACCGCCTGACAAACGGATCAACGGCTCGTATCCCGGATAGATCGGTACAGGCAGAATGACTTCATCGCCGGGTGATAAAATCGTGCGCAAGGTAATATCCAGCGCTTCACTGGCACCGTTTGTTACGATCACCTCATCCTGTCCACGGTAATTCAGCCCGTATTTATGAGCCACAAACGCAGCTGCGGCCTCTCGTAACTCGGGTAGTCCGGGGTTAGGCGTATATGAGGTGCGTCCTTCGTTAATCGTCCGATGGGCGGCTTCCATAATATGCGCAGGAGTAGGGAAATCCGGCTGTCCAATCGTTAAGGACAGGGTTCCGGGCAATGCGGCCACCTTGTTGGCGATTTTGCGGATACCGCTGATTTGAATGTTTTTAACCTGATCATTAAGCAAATGCTCCATAGCGTGTGTGCCACCTTTTTCTGTATTAGAACAAGTTTACAATAATATGATCTGATTTTGCTACGGCAAGAAAAAATTCATTTTTACATAATTCAGATACGGGATTGACTAATTTATGTTATCTTAAATGATGACTTATATTGTAAGCGTAATCAAATCAAAAAATGAGAGGAGTGAGCCCTTTTGAAGCAAGCCTACATAGAAACAATGTTATCCAAAAAATTAAAAGGTCTTGGAATGGTTTGGCTCAGTACCATACTGGTGTTTTCGGGAGGAACGGGATGGTTATGTGGTGGAAGAGCTGAAGCAGAGCCTGCACCTTTGCTCGAACAGGAAGCGCTGCAAAGGCCTGTAACGGTTGGGACAAACGTTTATCAAGAAGTCAATTTGCCGAAAAAGCTTCGCATCCACGACATTCAGGGAGCAGCCCACCGTTCACCGTATGAGAGACAAAAGGTAGCAGAGGTTGAAGGCATTGTTACGATGGTAAAGGGAAGCAGCTTCTATATGCAAGAGGCGGATGATCACGTAGATCAGGATGAAAAAACATCCGAGGCTATTTTAGTGTACAAGCCTGGCAGTGGTGTAAAGCCTGGTGATGAGGTACGGGTTAGCGGCTCGGTGAAGGAGTATATGGAAAAAACCTATGCCAGCAAGCCCATCGACCTGACCACTACAGAAATAGTCGCCTCTTCAGTAACGGTGGTTGCCAAGGATCGTCCGCTGCCGACTCCGGTTCTGCTTGGGAAGCATGGACGTGTGATGCCAACGGCGGTTGTCGATAATGATGGAATGGCGGAGTTTGATCCTCAGGAGGATGGCCTGGACTTTTTCGAAAGTCTGGAAGCGATGCGTGTAGAACTCGACGATGCGACTGTGATCGGACCTTATGGGTATGAAATTCCGGTCAGGATTGATAACGGATCGAACACAGGCGAGGTGCTGACCAAGGCGGGCGGACTCATGCTGACAGACAGAAGTCTGAATCCGCAGCGAATTTTGATTAACGGGAAGCCTTCGGTCCCGGTGAAAACAGGGGATCGTTTTGCCGGGCCCGTCACGGGGATTGTCAGCTACAGCTTCAGCAACTACAAGCTGTTGCCGGAGCGGCTGCCAGATATTATACCGGGCGGTCTCCAGCCAGCCAGCACGAGTCTGAAGCAAGATGATCGCAAGCTGACAGTCGCTTCCTTTAATGTGGAAAACTTTGATCCCGGTGATGGAAAACGGATTGGTCAGCTTGGACAGGCCATCGTTGTAAATTTGAATCACCCGGACATCATAGGTCTGCTGGAGGTTCAAGACAATAACGGTGAGAAGGATGATGGCACCACAGACGCTTCCAAAAGCTTTCGTGTGCTAATTGAAGCCATTCGTTCCCATGGAGGACCGGAGTATGCTTTTACGGATATTGCACCTGAAAATAATAAGGATGGCGGCGCCCCCGGCGGTAACATTCGGGTCGGTTTTCTCTACAACCCGCAACGTGTCACGCTGACGGACAAGCCTAAGGGCGATGCAGTGACGTCTGTCACTTACAATGCCCGGGGACTGTCTCTCAATCCGGGTCGCATTGATCCCTTGAATGCAGCATTTGATGATTCACGGAAGCCGTTGGCCGCCGAGTTTGAGTTTGGAGGTCAGCAGGTGATGGTGGTTGCAAACCATTTTAATTCCAAAGGAGGCGATCAGGCGCCATTTGGAGGGGCTCAGCCGCCTGTGCGAAGCAGCGAAATACAGCGGGCGAAGATTGCGGGGATTGTAAATGGCTTTGTGAAGTCGGTACTGCAGGTAAATCCCAAGGCTAATATAGTAGTGCTCGGGGATTTAAATGATTTTCAATTCTCTCAAACATTGACTTTGCTGCGGGGACAGGAATTGACCAACCTGATCGACAAGATGGATGAAAAGGAGCGATACTCCTATATTTATGAAGGGAATTCGCAGACACTAGATCACATACTGGTCAGCGCGTCCCTGCGTGCAACATCCGTGCTGGGCATCGTTCACATCAATGCAGATTTTAGTGCGGCGGACGGACGGGTAAGCGATCATGACCCGCTGGTTGCCCAAATCGGTTTGCCGCGCAAAACAGACCAACCGCCAACAAACGGTAGAGGCGGACGCAAGGACGACGATGATGAGGAACAGCAGCATAACGAAGGGAACGACAATACCGGGAACGGCAGCAGCGGCAGTGCTAATGGTCGTGCCAATAGACAGAGTCAGACATCCGATGATGATTGGAACAAAAGCAGCCCATCCAATTCAAATGTAGTGACGTCAAGGCAGTAGTGAATGGAGCGGAGCAAAATGATGAACATCCTGTCAGGAGCAGGCATTATAAAGGGAGATCAAAGATAAAAGGGGTGTTTTGCTCCAACTGCATCCACAACGAGGGCAGAAACGGCTACTGTATTATCCCGGACCTTGGATATGCTAAATAAGGAGTAATCGATCAATCCTGTAAATGTCAGATTGATTGACTTTATACGATAGTTAAGTTATCTTTTGTTGAGAAACAGTGTGTAAAATTCAATTTTACGAGGGATGAAGAGGTGAAAATGTCATGGGAGTAACAGCCAAACAAATTTTTGTGAATTTACCGGTTAAAAATCTGCAGCGCTCCGTTGATTTTTTCACGGCTATCGGATTTGAATTTAATGCTCAGTTCACCGATGAACAAACAACCTGTATGGTTGTGAGTGAGCATATCTTTGTCATGCTGCTGGAGGAAGAACGTTTTAAAGAGTTCACTACAAAAGAAATCTCGGATGCAACCAAAAGCACGGAAGCGATTATCGCTTTATCTGTGGAGAGCCGGGCAGAGGTGGACGAGCTTGTTCACAAGGCTTTGCAGGCGGGAGGCAAACCTTCAAACGAACCTCAGGATCATGGCTTTATGTACGGATGGAGCTTTCAGGATTTGGATGGCCATCTGTGGGAGCTGTTTTATATGGCAGAACAATAGCTGAAACCAATGTGGAAAAAAAAGAATGCTGTGGAAAGTAAGAATCCATCGGCTTTATAGAAGCTGGCGTTAATGATAATTTGTCATTGAATTGCGTAACCTTTTTCCGCGTTAATTCAACTGGAAAAGCACGGGAATGGGAACGTATAATGAAGAGAGGGACCCTATAAAGTCTCTGTATGAAAATTCGAGCTCGTCCAGATTAAAGATCGTAACACACACAGCGGAGGAATTGAGAATATGAGGCTGGAGCATGATTTTCTAGGTACCAAGGAAGTGCCATCAGACGCCTATTACGGTGTGCAAACAATGAGGGCAAAGGAAAATTTCCCGATTACAGGCCAACGGTTGCATCCTGAGTTGATTAAGGCTATGGCGATCGTCAAAAAGGGAGCAGCGAAGGTAAATATGGAGCTGACTCGTTTGCATCGTTCCAAAGCAGAGGCCATCATTCAGGCAGCTGACGAGATCATTCAAGGGAAGCTGCACGACCATTTCATCGTCGATCCGATTCAGGGCGGCGCAGGCACGTCTATCAATATGAACACAAATGAAGTGATTGCAAACCGGGCACTGGAACTGATGGGCAAGCAGCGCGGAGATTATCAGGAGATCAGTCCCAATAATCATGTCAATATGGCGCAATCGACGAATGATGCTTTCCCTACAGCAGTCCATTTGGCTGTATTAAGCATGATTGACCAGCTGCTGGTAAGCATGAGTGAGCTTCAAGAGGCGTTTTCCAATAAGGCGAAAGAGTTTGACAGTGTGATTAAAATGGGCCGGACCCACTTGCAGGATGCGGTGCCAATTCGACTGGGACAGGAGTTCCAGGCCTATGCGCGCGTGCTGGGCCGTGATATCAAGCGTGTCCGTGCGACCAAGCAGCATCTGCTGGCGATCAATATGGGCGCAACTGCCGTCGGTACCGGCCTGAATGCTGACCGTCGGTACATTCAGCGTGTCGCTGAGGTACTGGCAGAGATCAGTGGCTTTCCATTAGAAGCTGACGAGAATCTCGTTGATGCCACACAAAATACGGATGCCTACACCGAAGTATCTGCTGCATTGAAAATTTGCATGATGAACATGTCCAAGGTAGCTAATGACATCCGTCTGATGGCCTCAGGTCCACGTGCTGGTCTCGGTGAGCTGAGTTTGCCTGCTCGTCAGCCGGGGTCATCCATTATGCCAGGCAAGGTAAATCCGGTCATGTGCGAGGTCATTAACCAGATTGCTTTTCAGGTCATTGGCAATGACCACACGATCTGTCTCGCTTCTGAGGCGGGACAGCTGGAGCTGAATGTAATGGAGCCTGTGCTTGTTTACAACCTGCTGCAATCGCTGGAAATTATGAAGCAGGGCTTCAGCGTCTTCCGCATCCATTGTGTGGAAGGGATTGAAGCCAATGTAGAGCGGTGCCGTGAATATGTGGAGAACAGCGTAGGCATTATTACAGCCCTCAATCCCCACCTTGGATATGAGGTCGTATCCCGCATTGCTCGCGAGGCCATTACGACAGGAAAATCGGTACGTGAATTGTGTTTGCTGTATAATGTCTTGACCGAGGAAGAGCTGGATATTATTTTGGACCCATATCAAATGACTCAGCCTGGCATTGCCGGAGAATCTTTGTTAAATCGTGAATAATTTTGCGGAGTCTAGAGTTTAGACAGCTTTGAGGCAAGACGAAGATAGCCCCGTCGAATCCGGCGGGGTTTTTAATATGTAAACCTATAAGATGTAATACGTGAGCCAGGTATAGTATGGCAGATTTTCTGTCACGGATTATCGCCTGCACATGTGCAAAAAGGGGAAGAGGAACGTTGCTGGAGCAATTATTGGCATATAAGGAATTAGGGATTGGACTCATTATAATGTTCGTGTTGCTGGTGCTCATCGTCAGAGGACTGATGCGTGGCCACCGGAATCGGATTTTACGCGATCTGGACCCCCGAAAAATCGGCATTCAGGATATCGATCGGATGGAAGACGGCTCGGAATTCGAGCTTTATTTGCAGCGGCTCTTATCCGCCCTCGGCTATCATGATATTTATAAAACCACTGGCAGCCGGGATTTTGGTGCGGATCTGGTGTTTACAGACCGTGCAGGCGACAGAATCGTAATCCAAGCCAAGCGTTATGGTGTACAACATCCGGTAGGATTGGGGGCTGTGCAAGAGATTTATACCTCTATGCGTTATTATGCAGCAGACAAGTCTGTCGTCATCACCTCCGGGCGTTATACCGAATCCTGCAAAACGCTGGCTGCTGTAAACGGGGTTAAATTACTGGACCGTGACGATTTGGTGGACATGATTGATTGGTTCAAAACAAAACGCCGTGAGGAAGCCATGGATTTAATAGAAAGTAAAGTAGATGTAATGGTCACTAAATGGAGTGGAAAATAAATAAGTTTGGGGACTGACGGTTAGGCGATTTGATTCAAGTCTGACAGCAGTCCTTTTTGCATGAAGAGGATAAATAATAATCCATTATATATCCAAAAAAACAATAATATTAAAAATATACTTTTTGTGTTTTATGCATATTATTGTATATTTTTGGTTGTAAATGAATTATATATAATTTTGTTAGTAAGTTTGGGTATGCAGATCGGTCATAAGGTCGATACTTTGGTGTTTTTGAAGATAAATACGAAGATTAAGCGATAGCTGTGCCCTTCCGCGGTGCGGTACATTGACTTCATAATAAGCGACAGCCATATGGCCGACAACGCTGGAGGGTCAAAGCGGGCGGACGCCGGGCCCGGTTTACTTTTTTGGAGAAGAGGGCGCGTAATGAACAAAAAGCCATGGCAAATATATGTGCTGGTTGCGGCAGGAGTAGCTATGCTGTCTGCCTTACGGTCAGGGCGGATACGCCATGGAAGACAGCGGAAGCATTTCTGGAGGACGCCAGAGTCCATCCGGGCAAGCTGAAAATGGGCAATGCAGGCACAGGGAGCATTTGGCATCTTGCCGCCGCAATGCTGTTCCGACACTACAGCAGGCTACCGGGCTGCGTGTCAAGAATGCAGAGACATTTCGCCAAGCAGCTAAAGGAGAGCCATGGCACTTTTGCGAAGCTGACTTCCCGACCTCGGTCTGAGCCGCAAGTAACACGGCCTTTGCACTGCCAAAAACGAAAGGGTGGAACGGGTTATGAAAATCAAACAACGCAGGCTTTTGTGGGTGCAGTTTTACCATTTTTGGTCGGATTTGTTTTGGGGAATCTGGATCTTGATTTTCGCAAATATTTTGGCAACGCCACGCAAGCCCTGATTCCATTTTTCGGCTTTGCACTTGGCTGTTCCATTGATCTGAGTGTTATTGTCCAGACGGGTGTGCTCGGTATTTTATTAGGCATTTTTGTTATCATTATTACTGGCATTCCACTGGTTCTGGCAGATAAATATTTCGGCGGAGGTAATGGTACAGCAGGGATTGCAGCCTCCAGTACAGCAGGTGCAGCGGTAGCCAATCCGGTCATTGTTGCCAATATCAAGCCGGAGTTTTTGCCTGTTGCTCAATCAGCCACGGCATTAGTTGCCGCTTCGGTCATTGTCACCTCCATTTTGGTACCGATTTTGACAGCGTATTGGTCCAATTATATGAAGCGTAAAGGAGAGTCCAAAGATGCAGGACCTCTAAATCCGGGCGCAGATATGCCAAAATAAAGTTCGGATGAGGCTGGCTTTTATATTCATCTCAATTACCCGGGAAATGCTTTTGCAAGTACGCATTAGTTCCTCACATCCAAACTTGTCCTAAAACACTTCTGCAAGCATACATATGTAGCAGAGGAGTGTGATGGATTTGGAACACAAGGTGTGTCGCTACTACCAGTTAAAGCAGAAGCAAAAAGAAATTGAAGGCGAACTGAACGATCTACGTCATGATATTACGACTCATTGCGCACAGCAGGGAATCGCCGAATGTGAAATTGGCAGCTACCGGGTCAAAATTGTGCAGCAAAACCGCAAGGAATATGATCACACCAAGCTATATCATTCTCTGCCTGATCCACAGTTATGGCGATTGTTATCCAAGCCGGATGCTGCGAAGATTGCCAGTCTGCTTAAATTAAAGGTTATTGCAGAAGAGCAAATAAAAGATGCCGTTGCTCTCAAAACGGTGACGCTGCTGCAAGTGGATAAAAAATAAATAAAAGAGCCAGCCCGTTTTTTCGGAGCCAGCTCTTTTATCTATGTGTAATATCAGATACCCTTATCCGTTGTCCCTTTGCTGTAAAGTAGCGATATTTACTCATGAGCGGAAAAAGTTATCCTTTACTCCAGCATACAGTTCTGATGCTCTTGTTATGGACGCGACATCATCTCTATGCGCTACTTATCGGACAACCCTTTTCCCATTCCTTTGAGAAAATGAATGCCGAAGCCCATCGCCCGGTTCACGTCCGGGTCATTCATCGCCTTCATAAGATCGCGCAGCCTGGTTTTTTTATGCTGCTTTAGATGCTCTTCGGCATCGTTCAGACCTGTAGTAACGCTGCTTGCCAGCTTTTTCATCAGCTCAGGGTTGATCTCGGACAGTATTCCGGCTGTGCCCATCAGATTGTTGATGATATTCGTTACAGGCTTACGCGTTGCTTGTCCCACAGCGATTTTGACGATGCTTTCTTTCGCTTTTAGCATTGACTGCGCCGCTTCCAGAAGACCGCTGTCGTGCAGCTCACGTACAATGTCGAGCGTCTTCTGCAAGGCAGCTCCGTTATCCGCCAGATCAGCGGTAAGCTGATCCAGCGCTTGTTGTTGTCGTTCTTCTTCTGTCAAAATACGTTTTCTCGCGATTGAAATAGGCTTAGCCACGAGTTTGACCTCCTTATCTTTGATCTACCAAATCGACATAGCCAGGACGGTTCCACTTACGGTTCACTTCAACCCCGTTTTGCGGATGACGCTGTTTATAGCGTGGATTGATACGCGGCAGCGGATTTTGACCGTCTACCTCCAAAATTTGCATCCGCACCTTGGTTTGTTTATAGGCCGGTGTGCGGGTAATGACATCAAACGCTCCACCGGTTAACAGGTTGACAGCACCGTCATGACTGGTGGAGTGCATAGGCACATAGATTTCAGTTCCCTGTACCCGGTCAGTGACCACAACTCGCAGCTTGACTGCGCCATAAGGCGATTCCAAACGAACCAGCGATCCGTCCTTGACTCCGCGCTCCTCAGCCAATTCAGGTGATACTTCCACAAATACTTTGGGGAGCTTGAGCTGGATGCCTGCTGATTTGGTTGTCATATTTCCTTCATGGAATTGTTCGAGCAGTCGGCCATTATTTAAGGTCAAGTCAAATTCAGCCGGGTACTGTACCGGTGGTACATATTCGAAAAGTCCCAAACGTGCTTTTTTATCGGGGAAATTAAAGCCGTTGGTGTGTAGCAGCGGCGTATTGCTGCCATCCGGTGAACCCCAATGGAAGCTGTTCCAGCCTTCCAATATGTCGTAATTGCATTGAGCGAAAAATGGGGTAAGCGAGGCCATCTCCGCAAAAATTTCACTCGGATGGCTATAATCCCAATCAAATCCCATATACTTGGCAAATTGGCTGAAAATCCACCAATCCGGTTTGCTGTCCCCCACAGGGCGCAGTGCCTCATACAAACGCTGTACACGCCGTTCAGTATTGGTGAAGGTACCGTCCTTTTCAAGTGAAGGTACGGCTGGCAAAATGACATCCGCGAATTGCGCTGTTTTGCTCAGGAATACATCCTGAACGACAAGAAAATCCAGAGACGCCAGCATTTCCTGCGTATGATTGGAGTCCGCATCCACCCATGCCATCTCTTCTCCGGCGATATACATCGCTTTAAGCTCACCTGTTGCAATAGCCTCCAGCATTTGAATGTTATCCAGTCCGCGTTGATCCGGAATCTGTACGCCGTAAGCCGCTTCGAACTTGGCACGAATGGCATCGTTCGTCACAGGCTGATAGCCAGGGAAAATGTCCGGCATGGTGCCCATGTCAGCAGCACCCTGCACATTGTTATGTCCGCGGAGCGGATATGCGCCTGCACCTGGACGCATAAAGTTTCCAGTCACCAGCAGCAGGTTGGCAATGGCGATTGAAGTGTAGGAGCCCGCGATATTTTGCGTCACGCCCATGCCCCAGCAAATGGCGGTGCCGTCGGCTTCGTGAATCATGGTCGCCACCTGAATCAGCGTTTCTTTGGAAATGCCTGTTTCCTGTACGGCAAATTCCAGTGTGTACGTTTCCAGCAACTTCAAATATTCGGGATAGAAGTTGACGTGTTCTTCAATGAATTTCGGATCATGCCAGTTTTGGTCGATGATATATTTGGCTACCGCGGATAACCATACATAGTCCGTACCTTGCTTCGGACGAATGAACAAATCTGCACGATCCGCCATTTCGTGCTTCCGCAAATCCACTGAAATCAGCTTCTGACCGTGCAGCTTATGCGCACGTTTGATGCGGGTAGCCAGCACCGGATGCCCTTCGCCCGGCGCACAGCCGACCAGTATGACCAGGCCTGCCTTGGCAATGTCCTGAATGGTGCCGCTGTCTCCGCCGATGCCTCCAGTGTATTGCAGGCCCCATGATGCAGGAGATTGGCAATATCGCGAGCAGTTGTCAACGTTATTCGTCTGGAACACCTGACGTGCCAATTTTTGCATCAGATAATTTTCCTCATTGGTAAATTTGGACGAGGAAATAAAGCCGAGCGCCTTCCCGCCGTAGGTTTCTTTAATAGCCCCCATTTTACTAGCCATCAGGCTCAGCGCTTCTTCCCAGGTTGCTTCTACAAATTCGTCGCCTTTCCGAATTAAAGGCTTGGTCAAACGCTGATCGCTGTTCACAAAATCCCAGCCGAACTTGCCTTTGACGCATGTCGAAATCCCGTTGACAGGTCCGCCCGAGCTAGGCTGCACCTTCAAAATTTTACGGTCTTTGGTCCATACCTCAAAGCTGCAACCTACACCGCAGAACGTGCAGACCGTTTTCGTTTTTTTCGTACGGGTTTCGCGCATCGCTGCTTCGACTTCGGAAATAGCAAAAATGCTGCTATAGCCTGGCTCCACTTCCTTGATCAAATGGATCATCGGATTTAACAAATCCTTATCCATACCGCTCATGAAGCCAGCCTCACCCAGCATGGATTTTTCCATCAATGCATTGCAGGGGCAGACCGTTACGCACTGACCACAGCTGACGCAGGAGGAATCGTTAATTGCTACTCCGTCATCCCACTTGACGCGAGGGCGTTCAGCTTCCCAGTCCAGAGACAGTGTTTCATTGACCTGCAGGTTTTGACATACCTCTACACACTGGCCGCATGCAATACATTGGTTGGGGTCATAGCGATAAAATGGATGGGACATATCTACTTCCGTCGGGTCCACTTTCGGCCGATACGGATATTTTTGATGTTCAATTTCCATAAGCTCTGCTGTATTATGCAATTTACAATTACCGTTGTTGTTATCGCACACTGTGCAGTAGAGGAGATGGTTTTCTAGCAGCCGGTCCATAGCCTCCGTTTGAGCCGCTTTCGCCCGATCCGAATGCAAATGGATGTTCATTCCGTCTGAGGCCTGTGTCGAGCAGGAACGCACCAGCTTTCCGTCTACTTCGACGATACAGGTGTCACAGGTACGGATCGGATCGACTTGGGGGACGTAACACAGTTGGGGATGGGCAATGTTGTTTTCGTTAATGATTTCAAGAATTGTTGCATTGCTTCTTGCTTTCAGCTCCTGTCCGTTTAATGTAATTTTGATTGTACTATCAATCACGGTTCAGGCTCCTTTCAGATTTTGAATTTGAAAATTAGAAATAAAAAAACTCCACCATAAACACAAGTGCCATCAACTAGCACTTGTGTTTATGGTGGAGTAGTGACCAAGCTCTAAGTCCTGGAGGCCAATCCGCCATAGGAATATGTATTAATAACAAACAGTACGCACCGCCTGTATATCAATCACTGATGAGAAAACAAAAAATATGTCATTTTCTGCATGTCATCTGGTGTAACTATAGCGTAAAATTTAAGATAGTTCAACGTGTATTATTAAAATTTTTGTAACGGATTTTGCAAAATCTTTCATTGATAATGATTATCGTCTGAGAAAATGAAAAAGCATTGACAAACGTTCGAGGATTGCTAACAATAGAAATGTATTCTATTGCAGAGCAGTCATAAATGGAGTGTACGTGGGGAATCGCGTATATTTTATTTGTCGCAGCGCTTGTTAGTTTGATTTTTCTATATCATACGATGTAAGGATTCGTCAAATCCTGATGTAGATAAATTAACCGGCATTTAGCAGACTCTTCGATGATCCAAGGCGAAGAAGTTGTTGTGATGCCGGTTTTTTGGCTCTTAGGCTACATGAAAGCATCAGCCCAAGAAGCCTATAATGATGACGGATTGAGGTGAACGTGATGACCAACCGCAGCGACGATCAATGGAATCGTCCGTTACGGGACTTGAGAATATCCGTCATAGACCGATGTAATTTTCGATGCCGGTACTGTATGCCGGAAGAAATCTTCGGGCACGATTATCCTTTTTTGCCAAAAGAAAAAATATTGACCTTTGCGGAAATTACACGGCTTTCCCGTATTTTTGTCTCTCTCGGTGTAACGAAGCTGCGTATTACTGGCGGTGAACCATTGCTGAGAAAGGACTTGCCTTCGCTCATTCATTCGCTAACCGGGCTCGAAGGAGTTGAGGATATTGCAATGACGACGAACGGCGTATTTTTGTCCAAATATGCTGCGGCACTTCGGGAGGCAGGACTGAACAGAGTGACGGTTAGCCTGGATTCGCTTGACGATGATCGGTTCCGCCGAATGAATGGGGGAAAAAGCAGCTTAAAGGCGGTGCTGGATGGTATTGATGTTGCGGCTCAAGCGGGCATGCAGGTGAAAATAAACATGGTCGTGCAAAAGGGCTTTAACGATCAGGATATTTTGCCCATGGCCGACTATTTTCAAAGGAAAAACCATATTTTGCGTTTTGTTGAGTTTATGGATGTGGGCAACACGAATGGCTGGAAACTGGATCAGGTCGTTTCCAAGCAGCAAATTCTTCATACGATCCATGAGCAAATGCCGCTGGAGCCTGTCCAGCCCCAGTATAGAGGTGAGGTGGCGACGCGTTACAGGTATCGGGACAGAGACGGGGAAATCGGCATCATTTCGTCTGTTACGGACGCCTTTTGCTCCACATGTACGCGGGCGAGAATTTCCGCTGAAGGCACCTTGTACACGTGCCTGTTTGCCTCTCGAGGATACGAGCTTCGCGCGATGCTGCGTTCCGAACAGTCCGATGATGAGATCAGAGCTTACATTGAGCGTGTTTGGAGAGGACGAACTGACCGCTATTCAGAGGAACGACTGACCCATACGCAGCGAGCGTCGTCCAAAATTGAAATGTCACATATCGGCGGGTGAGCCGAGAAGCCAGCCTGCCAGAACCAAAGGAGTTGAGCACATGGAAAATCCAGCTGAGGTAAACCGTGCGATTTTTCGTTATTGTGACGGTGAAATCAAGTGTTTGGAGGACGCTGTGGTGACAGAGCAACCGGTGACCATCAAAATCAATCAGCAAGAATTTGCCACCATGGTGTGCACACCGGAGTATTTGGAGGATATGGCAGTAGGCTTTTTGGCCTCGGAAGGCGTCATTCAACGATACGATGATATTGAGCATATTTGGGTTCAGGAAAAAGAAGGTTTTGTTCATATCAAAACCCGGCGGATGAATGAATTTTATCAACAATTTCATTCCAAACGGTATATTACCTCCTGTTGCGGAAAAAGCAGACAGGGTTTTTATTTTGTGAATGATGCTAAAGTGGCCAAAAGAATGAAGGATATCCATGTGACGCTGGCCTTTGACGACTGCTTCCGCCTGATGAATTTAATGCAAAGCTCGGCACAAACCTTTCAGGAGACCGGAGGCGTCCATAATGCCGCGCTGTGTGACAAAAACGGGATCATCCTGTCAAGAATGGATATCGGCCGCCACAATGCGCTGGATAAAATCTACGGGCATTGCCTGAAAAATAATATTGTATTACATGATAAAATCATTGTATTCAGTGGACGCATCTCATCTGAAATCCTGCTGAAGGTTGCCAAAATTGGCTGTGAAGTTGTTTTGTCCAAGTCAGCCCCCACTGAGCTTGCGCTTGAACTGGCCGAGGATTTGGGGATTACTGCAGTCGGCTTTATACGAAGTCATTCTTTGAATGTGTATACGCATCCTGGACGTATTGATGAACTGGTGGAATCTAAAATATAATATGAGAATCCTCAATGTACATTATTAAGTTAGCCAGCATGGACTAAACCCCTTCCGCGGTACTGGTTCATGTTGGTTTTTCTTGGTGCATATATGGACAGTCTGTGTACCTGAAAAGGGGTGAACATATTAGATGAAATATCACATTCAAGTATTTGCCGGCCTTGCGGAACAGCTGGGAGGGCCTGTGATCACGGTGGTTGCTGATCAGGAAACGATGACTATTACCGCGTTAAAAGGCTTGTTGTCCGAGCGTTTTCCTGAGGCAGCCGCCCAGTTGCAAGGTTCCTTTGTAGCCAGAAATCAAGCCTATGCCGCGCCGGAAGACCTGGTGAGTATACATGATGAGATTGCGATCATTCCTCCGGTATCAGGGGGATAGATTTCATACAGGCTGGTTTATTTCGATAAAGTTACTGCAAAGGGGGTCAGATGTATATGCAGTACCGTATTCAACTATCCGCCGGTATGGCGGAGCAGCTTGGTGACGTAATTACGGTGGAGCTTTCACAGGAAACGGTGACCATTGCAGACCTTCGAACAAAGCTGAAGGAGCAATACCTGGAAGTGGCTTCACAGCTGCAAGGTTCTTTTTTTACTCATCATCAAAGGCTGGCTTCTCCGAACGAGCTTGTGCTTCCATCCGATCCCATCGCTCTTCTTCAGTCGGGACCCGGAATGGAAACGGTTGTTTCAACATGTGGATTTTTTGTGATCACATACGATCCGATTAATACCGATGAAGTCACCTCTAAGGTGCTCGACCCTTCTCATGGGGCCTCTCTGACCTTTCATGGGACGACTCGGGAATATACGCAAGGCCAGCGAACCGTGCTGCTTGAATATGAGGCGTATGTCCCGATGGCCATAAACACGATGAAGCAAATTGGCGACGAAATTGCAGAACGTTGGCCTTCTTCACGAATTGCAATTACACATCGGCTGGGCACAGTGAGAATTGGAGAGGCCAGTGTCGTCATTGCCGTTTCTGCTGCGCACCGCGATACATGCTACGAAACCAGCCGCCATGCCATTGAACGGTTAAAGCAAATCGTACCGATTTGGAAAAAGGAAGTGTGGGAGGACGGCTCAGAGTGGAAGGGACATCAACTGGGTGGCTGGAATCCTCATAATACCCAATAGCTTCAAAGAATAAGAGCGGGGATATCTGGACTTTTAGCATGTCTGATCAACTTGCAGCTATCAATGGATAAGAAGTATGGGGGCGTAAATCAACGATGTCAGTAATAAACAAGGACCAGAAAACGGATGCTGATGTACAAGCACATACGCATGCTTCTCCTGCCCGTTATTCCAGACAGGAATTATTCTCGAAAATTGGAACGACAGGTCAACAAAATATTCGCGGCAAGCACGTCCTGATGGTGGGTGCTGGAGCACTGGGTACCGCCAATGCGGACATGCTGGTGCGAGCGGGCATCGGGCGGCTGACGCTGGTAGACCGCGATTATGTAGATTGGAGCAATTTGCAACGGCAGCAGCTCTATGACGAAGCCGATGCCTGTAATCAGATGCCCAAGGCGATAGCCGCCCAGAAACGATTGCAGCAAATCAATTCGGACGTGGACATCCGTGCGCTAGTCCGGGATGTATCGCTGGAGGAAATCGACGATATCGCCGCAGGGGTGGACCTCATCGTAGATGCCACCGATAACTTCGATACACGTCTGCTTATGAACGATTACGCGGTCAAGCACCGAATCCCCTGGATTTACGGTGCGTGTGTGGGCAGCTATGGGACAACTTTTACCATCGTGCCGGAGCAGACACCATGTCTGCATTGCCTGCTCGGAGCTGTACCGCTCGGTGGTGCGACCTGCGATACGGTCGGTGTGATTAGCCCGGCTGTACAGATGGTGGCAGCTTACCAAAGCGCGGAGGCATTGAAGCTGCTCACCGGGGACGTTTCGGCTTTGCAGAACAGGCTGATTACCTTCGATCTGTGGAACAATCAACACCAGGCGATCCAGGTAAGCGCCATGAAAAAAGCCGATTGCCCGACGTGCGGTGAACATCCAGTGTATCCCTTTTTACAATCGGAGCATCAGGCTAAAACGGCTGTCTTGTGCGGGCGCGATACGGTCCAAATCCGCCCGGCGCCGGGCGCTGCACGTGATCTGAACGAAGCGGCGCGCCTGTTATCCCGTCAGGGGGGCAAGGTGGAGCATAATCCATACTTGGTATCCGTCGTTATCGGGACGCATCGAATCGTTCTTTTTCAAGATGGACGCGTTTTAATCCATGGCACGAAGGACATCGCCGAGGCGAGATCTATTTATCACAAATATTTGGGATGACCACATTTTCGTCGCTTCATTCGGAATTTATAGGGACAGGAGTCGAACAAGTTGAAATTCAAATTCGGGTACATATTCACGCTTGTTGGATTGTCGGCATGGATACTGGCTGGTTGCTCGACTCCGGCTGCACAGCAGCTGTCACAGTCCGCGCAGTCTGCACAGTCTGCACCCAAAACAGAATTGATCGTATCTGCCGCCGCGAGTCTTCAGGATAGTCTGAATACACTCAAGGACCAGTATGAGAAACAACATTCCGATATTAAACTTACCTTTAACTACGCTTCATCCGGCACACTGCAAAAGCAAATTGAGCAGGGCGCACCCGCTGATGTATTTATTTCGGCAGGCATGAAGCAGATGAAAGCATTGACCGATGCTGGTTTAGTAGAAAAGGATAGCGTACTGCTTCAAAATAAACTGGTTGTGGTTGTTCCGCAGGTGAAGGAGAAAGGTACGGGTAACCAAAGCATTACGCTCAATGATCTGGAGGGGCCTTCCTTCCTGAAGCTGGCGGTTGGTGAGCCTACGACCGTTCCTGCCGGACAGTATTCCAAAGAAGCGCTGACGAAGGCTGGGCTTTGGGACAAGTTGGAGCCCAAGATGGTATTCGCCAAGGACGTGAGACAAGTATTAAACTACGTTGAAACAGGTAATGCCGATGCCGGACTTGTCTACCTGACGGATGCCAAATCATCCGATAAAGCTGTTGTTGCGCTGGAAGTACCAGAGGAATTGCATGCACCAATCCTGTATCCGGAAGCTATTGTAAAAGCAACTAAGCACAGCAAGGAAGCAGGCGAGTTTCTCGATTTTCTGCGTACAGATGAAGCCATGGGTGTGTTCAGTAAAGATGGGTTCTCAGCTCCTGCAGAAACAACTGGGAAATAGAATTCATATCTAAAGGAGGGGGTTATGTTGGATTGGTCCGCTTTCCTGCCTCCAGTTATCGTATCCGTCAAAGTAGCGCTCGCCGCCAGCATTTTTGTCTTTCTGTTAGCTATCGTAGTAGCTCGGATCATGGCGAACTGCAAGCTGCGGAGGGGGATCAGTGTGATCGAGACGGTGTTACTTCTTCCGCTTGTCTTGCCTCCAACCGTTGTTGGCTTTATTTCACTCATTTTAATGGGGAGAAGAAGCTGGATCGGTATAGCCTTTGAAAGCTTGTTTCAACAGACGATCGTGTTTACATGGGGAGCAGCCGTAGTGGCCGCCGTGATCGTGGCCTTTCCGTTAGCTTACCGGATGATCAAGGCAGGCTTTGAAGCAGTAGACCCCGATATAGAGCAGGCTGCACGTACGCAAGGTGCCAACGAATGGCAAGTGTTTCGCTATATTACGATGCCACTGGCCCGCCGTACGCTCATCTCGGGATACATTCTCGGATTTGCCCGAGGGCTAGGGGAATTTGGTGCTACGCTGATGCTTGCGGGCAATATTCCTGAACAGACTCAAACCCTGTCCACGGCGATTTACATCGCGTCCGAGGCCGGGAATATGCCGCTAGCCTGGAGCTGGGTAGCCGTCATCATTCTATTCTCTTTTATCATGCTTATGCTTTCAAATCGGCTGGTGAAGGAATAGTCCTCAGCTCACTCCCTCTGCTACGGCAAAACTGGCCGGGCTAACCTCATTAGGGCAGCTGCGGCAACGATTAGGGCGGCTTAGATTACCAAGAACCCCTGCACTTGCTACACCCGCAGGGGTTCTTGTTTCTTTTGGAGCCTACCGCCGGTCGAGACTGTACTCCGTATGTAGGCGGGACAGGCTAAGTAAATTTGTGGTATGATTCACAAGATCAAACACAGGGGGATGAGGAATCATGAAGAAACTCGGGAAAATTTTTCTGGCAGGTCTAGCCATGGTTATGGGACTTGGCCTGGCGACCGGAAATGTGCAGTCCCCCATCGCCTCCGCAGCTGGCACCGAATACTTTGTGGCGACGAACGGGAGTGACTCCAACGCCGGAACGAGCGACGCGCCGTGGAAGACACTCCAGCACGCGGCTGACGCAGCTCCTGCAGGCAGCACGGTTTACGTCCGGGGCGGCGTGTACAATCAGAAATTGAAGATCACCCGCTCCGGCTCCGCTTCGCAGGGCCCTATTGTGTTCACCAACTATGGGACAGAGACCGCCATCATTGACGGCACTGGACTTTCGGTCAGTGGCACCGAAGGGATGATCGAACTAGCCAATGTCAGTTATGTTACCGTTCAGGGGTTTGAAATCCGTAATTTTACTACGGCTTCCAAGAACACGGTGCCTGTAGGCATTTATGTCCACGGTTCAGGCGGCTTCATTAAGTTGTCCAACAACAAAATCCATGACATCAAAAATACGGTCACCCTGACCAGCAAGGATCTGCTGGGCCGGGACGCCCACGGCATCGCTGTTTATGGCACGAAAGCTCCGGCTTCGATTCATGACTTAACGATCAGCGGCAATGAGTTGTACAATCTCGTGCTGGGCTCCAGCGAATCGCTCGTTTTAAACGGCAATGTGGACGGCTTTGCAGTGACCGGTAACCTCGTTCACGATAATGACAACATCGGGATCGATCTCATCGGCTTTGAGGGAACTGCGCCGAATACCGCTTACGATCAGGCACGAAACGGGTTGGTAAGGGGCAACCGGGTGTACAATAATTCTGTTCAAAATAACCCGTCTTACAAGAGCGATGGCAACTCGGCCGGCGGCATTTATGTGGATGGAGGCAAGGACAGCATTATCGAGCAGAACTATAGCTACAACAACGACATCGGCATCGAGATTGCTTCCGAGCATGCCGGTAAGGCCACCAGTAATATTACGATCCGTAGCAACGTGATTTATAACAACAGGCTGACCGGCATCGCTATGGGCGGTTACGATGATGAGCGCGGCTCGACGGTGAACTGCAAGATCGTAAACAATACGCTGTACAAGAACGATATATTGGGTGGCGGAAGCGGCCAGCTTTTCGTTCAGTACGATACACGAAGCAACGTAATCAAGAACAACATCTTCGTGGCGAGCTCTACGGATGTGCTTATTTACAATGAATATTCCAAAAATGCTGGAAACGTGCTGGATTATAACTTGTATTTCGCCCCCGGCGGGAGCGATGAAGCGAACTGGACATGGAAAAATAAAGAATATACGGGTTTCTCCGCTTATAAAAAGGGAACCGGTAACGATGCACATTCTTTGTCCATCAATCCTGAATTTGTAAATGCTGCGGGAGGCAATTTCCATCTCCAGTCTTCGTCTCCGGCAATCGATGCTGGTGATACAGACCGTGCCATCATCGGAACGCTGGATATTGACGGAAAGCCTAGAGTCAAGGGAGCCGCTGTGAACATCGGCGCCTTCGAGTAAGCCTCATATTCAATGACAAACAGTGCATACCGACACGATATGGTACGCACTGTTGAACGTTTTTACTGTGTTCCTTGCATAGAATCAAAAAATTCCGGATTACGTACCGTGATATTCTGACTGGAGTCGTTTTTTTATAGTTAGATATGATATTGACTTTTAAATTTGAAAATCTCATCAACAGCTTGATGATATCCTCCTGATTTTCGGAAGGATTCGCTAATATTTGCAACAGCTTTTTTGAAAGAGGAGAGGCTTAGTACATGATCTACAGCTTCACGTAGCTGATTTGCAGTCAAGCTTTGCATTTGTAATTTAATGCCTGCTCCAATATTGGCAACTTGCTCCGCAACGATCGGCTGATCCGCGTTTTGCGGGATTACAATTAGCGGCACTCCGTAATAGAGACCTTCATGGGCACTGTTCATTCCACCATGTGTAATAAATAATTCAGTGCATTGCAGTACATCCGTTTGTGGAACATAATTTTTTACGATGAAGTTTTTGGGAATTTCCCCTAAATCAGTGATTTGGATTTTATCCCCAACAGACATGATAATCGTATGATCGGTGTCCCCCAATGCCTCAAAACAAAGCTTATAGAAATTAAGAGCTTGGTTAAAGACTGTACCCAGTGAAATGTAAATTGGTTTTTTCTCCTTGATTGCCGTAAAGTCGAAGTTTTCTTGCGTTAATCGTGAAGAGATGGATGGACCTACGAATTTATAAGATTGGTCGAATGCCTCTCCATAAGGTTGAAACTCCCTTGTTGTATAAACAATGGTAAGTGGTGCAGGATTGCAAAACACTTCGTATGGAGAAGGGATCTCCACATCATATTTTTCCTTCACCATTACCGTCAGGCTTTGAAATTTATCGTTTATAGGTTTAACTATTTCTGTAGGAATTTTTACAGAAAGTTGTTCCAACATTTGATCGAATGATACTTTTGTCTGCGCAAAAGAAGTACAAGAGTTGATTGCAGGAAGCTTAAGAATTTGAGCAAGCAAACGTCCACAACCAAACATGGAATCATGGATGATGTAATCATAATGCTCTCCTTTGATCTGTTCAAGAACGCTTGGTATAACGATATCTGCCGTAAGCAAAAGACCATTGATTCTTTCGGGTAAATAATCTCTTCCACCTGAGATAAAGGCTTTTATAAATTTTTGATCGTCAAATGTTCGTACTGAAGCTCCCGTCTTCTCAATACGCTCGCGAAAAGCTTCTACCGAAAAGTACACGACCTCTTCTCCACGAGAAATAAGCTCTTGTACGACTCCAATCGTTGGATTGATATGTCCCTCTGCTCCACCATTTATAAATAAAACACGCGCCATTTCTACCACTCCTTGGGTATACTGTTCTCTAAAAAATCTCGAAACTCTAATTACCATATTTTTACCATATTTCATCGGTTAATTCAATAAAAAAGGATGCTCCCGCGTCTTTGCTTGAGTTACGTCCTCCTCATGATACTACCATTTCGAATTATTATTAGCACATACACGATTAGCATGTAGTACTTTGAAAAGATCTATAGCTCAACAGCAAAAGTATGTTACAAGAAACACTTGCGCAAAATCTCTGTTTTATGTGAGAGGAATCGGTTATGATGGAAATAGTAACAAGGATTCTAGCAGATTTAGGAGAGCGGTGCGAGATGAGAAAGGAAACGGGTTTTAACGAAATTATTCGAAAAGTACGTAAAGAGCTATTTGGGAAAGGTCCGGAACGCATACATACCACCTTTGTAGATAATATGGCCATTACGATGCTATATGGTAATTTAACTCCATCCGAGAAGTTTTTGGCGCAAGAGCTTTCCGGGAAAGAGATGGTGCATGCAGCCCGGACCAGGATGGTGCAGAAAATCTATCCCGTACAATTCAATAAAGAATTGGAGGATTATATGGACTCCCGGCTGCTGTACCTCTTTTCGGACATTAAAGTGGAAGAGGATATAGCCATCTCTGTTTTTGTGTTTGCGGACAATATTACAGCAAAATAGGGCCGAGGTGAACACCTAAGCGACAATGCTCCAATGCATGTTGATCATGGGACACCCGTTTTTTCGCAAAACAGAGGTTACATTAACCGATATGCATATTTGAATAGGGATGTGTGAGATTTGGAGTGTGTCATTTTTATTGGAATCCAGGCTTCGGGGAAGTCGACATTTTATAAAGAACATTACTTCAATACACATATGCGGATCAATCTCGATATGCTGAAAACACGGAATAGGGAAAATATTTACCTTCAAGCCTCCATCGAAACCATGCAGCGCTTTGTGGTAGACAATACGAATCCAACAGTCGTGGAACGGAAGAGATATATAGATGCTTGTAAAAATAAGGGGTTTAAGATTATTGGCTACTATTTTGAACCCAATTTTGTAGAGTCCATCAAGCGCAATGAAAAGCGAACAGGTAAAGAACGAATCCCTGAAATGGGTATAAAAAGCGTAACGAGTAAACTTGAAGTGCCAAGCTACGAAGAAGGGTTTGATGAGCTCTATAGTGTGATTTCCAGTGAAGGAACGTTTCAGATCAAAAAGTTGCCGGAGAACTAAGCGGGATTATTGGCTGCATTTTGTTTCTGTAAAGGAAATCTACGAAGGCAGCGTGGGGGAGGATGCTCAACCATTTCATGCCTAATTTACCAAGGAAGATCTGCTGGGTTTTGATGTCATTGACGGTAAATATAAATTTGAGACAGACTGGAACTACTTTATTCTTCACCAGAAAGAGCAGCTGTAAGCTGTCTATGAAACGGAGATAAAGCATATCAGCGCATGAAGAAAGAAATCATGTCACTGGATGGATTGGAACATGTAAACATAGCCAACGAATAAGACTATCAAGCTCGCAAAGCGTTTTTCTAGAAAAACGAAAACATTTACCCCTATTCCTCCTTTGGAAATGCCAAAGAATCTCTAGATGAACCTACCCACGATTTTGAGGAAAGCAATCCGGCAGTTGCGACTGAGCTTTCCTGAAGTTAACGTTTTTTTGGATGATATCGCATTTCAGTCTAATGAGGCTCAAAGCTATTTAAAAGAATATGGGGAGTCTCTGAAAGAGATGCGTCCGTTTGAGCAGACCAATATACTCCAGGTGTCGAAGCGACCCAATGGTGAGACTTTTACCTATATCGGTTCCTTCACCGGATATTATTTTCAGGTGTTTGGGGTGGATACCGTCTATTTATTTTACGATCAAGAATTAAGGAAAGCGGTAATTAGCTTTGAATATTAAGAAAAAACGCGTAAACTGGTGCGAACCCCAAGCACACATAAAAATCCCGGATCATTCGCACCTCAAGCGGGACGCGAGATTTCAGGGATTTGCACCCATTTGTCTCCATTTTTTTGAGTCGAAAAAAGACATTCGCACTAAACACGCCGGGGAACCTTGCCACGTAAGGCTTCTCAATGCGCACTGTCGCTCCCTATATGGGAGCGTGGATTGAAATCAATAGATAGCTCCATAAGTACGATTCCCGGAGAGTCGCTCCCTATATGGGAGCGTGGATTGAAATAAGCTGTAATTCAAAAATACGCTGTTACGGTAGAGTCGCTCCCTATATGGGAGCGTGGATTGAAATACGGGTGAAGGTCTTGCCCGAGGTATTGAAGGGACGTCGCTCCCTATATGGAGCGTGGATTGAAATCGCAATCCAGGTTTTAAGAGGACTGAGAAGCAAATGAAGTATTTTTTAGCGGCCTGCCACTGCCTCATTGTTTCTGTTGATCGCGGCTCAGGGAAGAATCTCTAACGGTTAGATCAGCCTGCGAACCCAAGCACCGATTGGATACAAGGAATTCCAAATGAAAATCCTCAAGAACTATCTTCGATTAAAACCAGAATTTGATTTATGATACAGGTAGAATCCTAGAATTCTACTGTATTTATGGAAATAGAGAGATTTTTTCAACTTATTTGAGGAGATTCAGTATGAAAAGGCTCAAAAAGGTGTTTCAGTTACACTAAGCTCGATATTCACCCAATCATTTGTATACATTAACCATCAAACCAGTGCTTCGGGCTGGCAAAATTGAAATTACCGGCTATAACTCCAATGGTTATTATGATTATCCGACGTATTCTTATGGTCGCCATTACCGCATTAACGGAGGCAGCAATCTGATTGTGAATGGTGTCGTTAAAACAACAGACGGCCAGCTGGTTCCCAATGCCCCTGTCACGGTCGTATGGCTGGACAAGAACTGAAGCGAGGCTAGCGGCAACCGTACCCGAACGGCTTCTACGTATACGAACGATAATGGGACATTCAGTGTGACCCTTGCTCTCCCGCAATCGACAGGGAAAAATGTAGAATATATCAGTGCAATCGGCTCCACACACTATTTTGATCTTTCAGAAGCAGCTGCTCAGGTCGATGGGACTTCTATTAGTACCACGGATATCATTTATCTTTTTGCATACAGTTTGAGAAATTAAAATCTTATAAGGTAGTGTAATTCATAGGAGTCGCTTTTTTAGAATGGCCGGCTGATGCTTTCCATTTTATAAAAGGCGGCTCTTTTGACTACATATCAAAATATTTACTTTTGTGAAAAGGAAATCGAAACATGCAAAATGCGGACATAGGTAATTGCTTCCTGTTGCCAGATAATCGAATTAAAAATATTTAGCACAGTATATTCCATTAGAACCAGAAATGGTTTATGATAGGGTCATACAGCCTAGAAGATGCCCTGGTTTATCTGGGGAATAGCGGGAATTCCTTAAACCATTTGAGAGGGGATTTCAGTATGAAAAGGCTCAGAAAGGCTATTTCAGTAATGCTATGCACGATGCTTCTGTTCGCTATCGGGGCAACTGCAAATGCAAGTCCAAGCACAGAGGGAGTACCGGATCAAGTGATTAAAACGGAATCAGAGATTCCGCTAACAACTGTGAAAGAAGACAAAATTGAGCATTTGACACGGTCAGACAAGCCAGACAGCGTTACGTCTTCGGTTTATGTATTGCAGGACAATCTCAACTTTAAGGCACCAGAGACAACCTCATTGAAAAAGGAAACCGTTTCTTCGCTGAAAACAAGCCTAATGGCTGCATCGGCCACAGCTTCTACAGCTACGTACTCCGGTACGATTACGCAGGAGGGAGATACACAGTTTTTATATCCGATTTATTTGCAGCCCGGTGAACTGTTGCAGGCTCGGTTGGATGGTCCATTTTCGGCACAGCTTGACTATGACTTATACTTATACGAGTTTGATATGACGACAGGTGATATTAATCCAAATGCCATTGACGCCTCCACCTATGGTACTTATTTTAACAAGTATGAACAGGGGTCTGCATCACTTCCTGAAAGCGTAGGAACGCGCAATGCCGCTGGATTTGAAAAAGCTTATGCGATTGCAGTTCATTCCAAGAAGGGATCAAGTATAACTGACCCTTTCTATCTAACCGTGGATGTAAGCTCCCAGTATGATGCCTATGAACCGGATGAGAGTGCTTTTCATGCATACAACTTTACTTTTAGTACGGGTGGATCATCGCTTAATTCGCGCTCCATTAATTCAGGCATTGATAACGACTGGTACCGAATCACGATCCCTGCCAGCCGTAATTATGATGGATTAAATGTTAAGCTGGACAGCACCTCAGAAAGCTACGGATACAAAGCAGAAGTTTACGGAGCCCTTACCGGCAACCAAATGGTGCTTCTGCCGCAAACGAATCACAATGTGTCCTTGAATACAGGTACCTACTATGTGCGAGTGTACACTACCAACCAATATTCACCCGACCATTTATATACACTTACACTCAAACCGGTGCTTCGGGCTGGTAAAATTGTAATTACCGGTTACGACTCTATCAACGGTCCGAATGACTATCCATCCTACTCTTATGGTCGCCATTATCGGGTTAATGGAAACACCAATTTAACTGTAAAGGGGGTTGTTACTACAACGGATAATTATCCAGTAGCAAATGCGCCAGTTAATGTGACATGGTTGAATCAGAACTGGACTGAAAGCAGTGGAAATCGAACTCGTACAGGCACAGGTTATACGGATCAAAATGGAACCTTCAGTTTGACTCTTTCCCTGCCGCATTCAACGGGAAGTATTGCGGAATACTTGTCTGGACCAATAAGGTTTACACATTACTATGATCTTTCAGGTGTAGCTGCCCAGGTGTCAGATACTTCGCTTACAGCCACAGATATTGTATATCACTTTGCCTATAGTATTTATGGTGGTCGTAGTTAATGAGAGCATCAAGTAACTAGTTGCTTTAACATTTTATATCTAAGCAAAGGAAGCTTGCTTCAGAATTGTTCATTTTTAGGACAAGGCATATATTCATTCCATATATGCTTTGTCCGATATATATAGCAACAGGGTTACATTTCATTATACATACGCCTCAGATTACCTGTTATAAAAATGACAGGAGGAAACAGGATGAATTTTGAACCTCTTAGAGCGCAACAAGCAGTTGTTCACTCTAGTAACGTACGAATCAATCCGACAACCAAGCAAGCCTCATCCCCCCAACTGCATGAAGAAAACCGTACCAAATTTGAAGTTCAAGACTCTGTGGAAATTAGTGAGGCCAGCAGACAGCTAGCCGAAGGAGCTATTGTATCGCATGCTATCAAGTATTTCGGTACAACACAGATCAACGATTCATTAAACCGGGTTTTGGAAGGTCAGCCGGAAGAAGTGTCCAATGCAGTGTACAATATGATTCAATCCAATTTTATCGTCGACGGAACGGTAATGGATGAGAAGCAGCGAGCTGTATTGCTAGAGATGGGAGTTTCCCAATCCAAGTATATTGCAGATCATTACATGGAAGGCGATAAGGCCAAGGAATTTTTGAAAACAATGGATCAGATAGCGTCTATTGCCTTGACACGATCCGTTGATCCGGAGAGCGGGGATATCAGCTATACGACTCCAGCAGATCGTCCGCTGGGAGCCCCTGAGGATTACGTCAATCTGTCAGAAGTGATGAAGCAGGTGGACCCTCAAAAATACGCAGCATTTATGCATAACATTAATGGTGGAGGAAATGGATTGGACCAACTGTTGGATTTTGCACGCAAAGTTCCTCAACATCCCGATTGGATTAACAAATATAAGGAGCGCACAGCCCAGACTGAATGGTTGCTAAATAATGCACAGGTAAATAACCGGTTTGATAAAGCTGATACGACTTCCGCTTCTGCATTTATGAACAGCATGCAAAACCTGCTTAACGAAGCTTCCGCTACGCAGGATTCTTACATGCAGAATATGCGGGGATTTTTCCGGAACCTGGGCGTTCAGGTTCGTTAAAGCCTTTAAAGTTTTATCCGAGATGGGAAATTCCTGTTTACATCCTGCCTGGGACCAAGTATAATGAATTCAAAACATACTCGTGATATTGAGGAAGCACCTCGAACTTAGGTATTATTGCCTTTGTTTGGGGTGCTTTTTCTATGTTAGTTGAAGCGAGTCTGTAAAGCTCTATGAAAATACAATAAAGAAAGGAGAAATGTATGGATCGAAAAAATATGCGAAGGGCAAGGAATCATAGTAAATGGATGTATGGATTATTGGCTGTACTTCTGTTATTGATGATGATTCCCATATTTCCAGAAAGGGTATTAGCCGCTACCCAAGAGGTTATTGGGGGTCCTTTTTGCCAAAACAATTTACCGGATGGGGGTGATAGTTGGGGCTCTTCGTCGGGAAGGAGGGGAGGAGCAACGGAAGTTTATAGCGGCACGGGTTCGACAAGATATAAATGTGAGGGGAGTGCGCAGCCAACCAATCGTTTTGTTGATATTGGAAGATCGATTAAGACTTCTGATTACAGGATATTTGTTTATATTGAAGGTTCTTACCATACAGAAATATATGCATCTAATACGGCGGACGGGAACACTTGGCAGCCTAACGGAACCAATTTAAATACATGGACCAGTGTAACGAAATTCTATGCCGGTGGCATTTACCAAGGGAAATGGGTAGAGGTTACGAATTCCATTACATTAAGAGATGTTCGGTACTTTAGAGCCATGGGGTACAATCAGCAAACCAGTAATGAAATATCCAGGTTTGGAATCCATGTGATTCCCAAATCGGATTTGATGCCTCAACCGCCCCGGATTCAGGCAGGCGCAGAGGGCCAAACAGTTACAGGATGGAGTAAAGAATCTGTAACCGTGTGGATAGATGGGAATGTGGCGCCTGAAGGCCTCAAGTACTATGAGTATAGCCTGAATGGAGGTCCATTCCAGCCATATGCGGGACCCTTTACTGTATATGAACATGGCATAAATACAATCTATGCCCGGACAGTCGATATGAACAATCAGTACAGTGGTCTTTCCTCCGCGAATGTCCGAATAGACAAGATGCCCCCGACTCCACCAATCATAAGTGCAAAGGGAAACAGCAATGACTATACTATTTCATTGCAACTAGGAACAGACGATTATTCCGGACTGGCCCGTACTCAATTTCGGATAACGGGTGCTGTGAACCAAGATTGGCAAGACTATGATGAAGCGTTTCATGTGAATAAAGATGGCAAAAGCACGGTGTATGCACGCTCCATAGACAACGCTGGGAATGTGAGTCAAAAAGTAAACAAAGAAATTACCATTGATAAAAAGGGACCGACTGCCCCTGCTATTCGGGCTAGTGAAGCAGGTCCGACGATTCGTGATGTGAATATTGCCATTGATTCAGGGAGTGATCCTGCAAACGGAATCAAGATGACACAATATCGCTTGAGTCCGACAGGGGAGTGGGAGCCATATCATGGCGTTTTGACATTAACCACTGAAGGGAAGTACGAAATATCGGCCCGGACGGTCAATAACCTTGACGTGCCTGGTCCAATCGTGACCCAATCAGTCATCATTGATCGAACCAAGCCAACGCCTCCAAAAGTTGTGTTTTCCGAGGTAACGATGTTTACCCGATTTACCAATAAGCCAGTGCAATTTACTCTATCAGGTGCGACGGATACTTCAGCAGTGCATTATGAATACCAATTGGATTCTGGCGGATATGCATCTGGTTCATCGGGAATATTAAATCGTTCCGGCATCGTAAAAGTGACTGCTCAAGCTGTTGATACAGCTGGAAATCGAAGTGATCCGGTGTCGGCAACGTCTTATATCGATTTGGAACCCCCGACGATCCAACTGACACCGGATTCACGCGAATGGAAGGATTCCAGTATTCATGTGGGAATACGATTTGTCGATCAGCATTCGGGGATCGAACCAGCGACAATGCAGTATAAAATCACGAACAATCCTGATTCACCCGAAAATTGGGATACAGCGACCGATACAGCAATCCAGTTGAATCTTTCAAACGAGGGTGAATGGTACGTTCATGCCAAGGTCGCAGATCGGGCGGGCAACATTTCTGAAACAGTCAGCAGTGCACTTCGTATTCAAAAGCAGCCTGAGCCGGTTGTACTCTCAGCGACATCCGTACGAAACACAGAGGTCGATTTGCAGTGGACGCTCCCATCCAGCTTGAGTGATGGTTATGTCTATACCATCCGAAATCTAACAACTGATGAGGTGTGGGAGGTTGCGCATCCGACCAATTCGTTTACCAATAAAGGACTTGGCGGGGGACGGCAATACGAATATGAAGTACGTTCCAGTAATCATGTGGGAGGCAATGCATATTCCAATCGAGTTCGGATATTCACACTGCCCGATGCCCCTCAGCATGTCAAGTTAACTCCTGTCGCTCGTCATCCAGCAGAAATCATGGCCGACTTTACGCCGGTTGCTTCGGCTAACAAATATAATGTTACAGCAACAGAGGTAAGTACGGGTGAAGTCATATTTAAGGATACAGTTACAAAGGATGTTTATAATCCTATTACGGGAATGAAGCCAGGTAAATATTACGATGTATCTGTATCAGCAATCAATGACACTGGTGAGGGGGCAGCAAAGCATGTATCTTTTTTAAGCCTACCAGACAGCCCAGCCGGATTCCAAAATGTTACTGTAAGAGAAGATGGAGTCGAATTGAAATGGAAAGATGTAGTCACAGCCACATACTACGCCCTAGAACGAGATAACGTATCAGTCTATAATGATGTTTATACGGAATTTACAGATACCGATCTTCAGGCGGGAACAGAGTATGCTTATCGCATTTCGGCTGAAAATACAACGGGATTCGGAGACTATGCTCACCTTGGAGTCATCACATTACCAGCTCGGGTAACTACGCTGGCAAGTGTAACGAAGGATGTATATTCCATTGGTGTAGCGTGGCAGGATGTGCAGGGGGCTGACGGATACATCTTGGACTTGAACAATGAACCGATTATGCGGATTCCCCGGGGTATCCATTCTTATACTTTTGAGGGCCTGCCAGCAGGGCGGCCTGCAAGTATTCGAATCCGGGCCTACAATCGGAGTGGTATAGGTGGTAGTGCGTCTATCAATGAATTGACACTACCTGTTTCGGCGGTACAGCTTGCAGCTGTAGATGTTCGGGAGCACGAGGCCACATTGAAATGGGACCCGGTTGATGGAGCAACTCAATATAAGGTAACGATCAACGATCAAGATTATTATACCACCGAGCCACGTGTAGTTGTATCTGATTTAGAAGGTGGAAAAAACTACAATTTTCAAGTGAGTAGCGGCAACAGTAGTGGCTTCAGCCAGCCAGCGTGGGGTGAACTGCTGACGATTCCGCCTCAAGTGCGAAACATCAAGGTTACAGAGCTTGGGAATGAGCAGATTATGCTGAGTTGGGATGAAATCAAGGGGGCTCACCAATATGTTGTAACTCGCGGAGATACGGGGGAAATTACAGATGTTAAGGACACTACTGTTACGCTTTCAGGGATTCAACCTGGCATAATATATTCGTTTGGCATTCAAGCAATGAATAAGAGCGGTGCAGGTGACATAGCTCCCTTTACGTATCGTGCGTTGCCGGATGGAATACCAGACAATGGATTAATTGTGAAAGACGTGACAGATACGAATTTGATTGTTATGTGGAAAGAAGCTCCAGGTGCGGATGCTTACAATGTATACCAAAATGGGGCACTTATCGGTCATACGAGCCATCATGAGTTTGATATAGGCGGATTAGACAGTTCTACAGTGTATCTTATTACTGTCAAGCCAGTTAACACGAGTGGTGGAGGTAAGCCGACGGAAGCAGAAGTGGAAACGCTGCCGTCTCCAGATTTCAAGTTATTGAAGACAGCAACAACGAATAGCGAGTTTATCATCCATTGGGAGTCAGAGCATAAAAATGATATTTTCGTTCTCGCCAGTGGGAAAGGAACAGAACTATACCGTGGTAAGGAACGAATTTTTATCTGGAGACAACTCAGAGAGAGACAGCTATATACAGTTCAACTCTGGGCAGAAAACGGTCAAGGAAAACGCACAGAGGTAAAACAGATGAACGGTAAAACTACAGGGAACGCTGTGGTCACAGGTGGTGGAGGAGGAAGTTCAGCAAGTGTAAAACCGATTCAACCCGCTGTGCAGGAGTTGACAGAAGCAGAGCTTAGGCACGTTCCGCCTATAGAGACAAGACCTGAGCATTTTAGTGACATTGGTCAGGTATTTAATAGAGAGAAAATAAATGCACTTGCCGATTTGGGGATAGTTCAAGGAACTACCCGCACACATTTTGAGCCGAGCAGACCTGTAACCCGTATCGAGTTCACTTCGATGCTTGTCCGCTCCTTGAAGCTACCGTTAGAAACAGATGTGACCTTGGGCTTTGAGGATATCAATCCCTCAGCTTGGTACATTGATTTACTCAAAACGGCGATTAAAGATCAGGTCGCTCGCGGGTTTAGCAACAGAGAGTTTGGTCCAAATCGGGTCATAAACCGTGAACAGGCGGCTAAAATGGTGAATAATGTTATCCAGGCTACACCGCAGCGAGAAACCAGCATATATTCAGATGCCTCTCAAATTGTGGAGTGGGCCAGAAAGGATGTACTTGGTTTAACCGAAATTCATCTGGTGCAAGGATATCCAGATGGAAGCTTCCGTGCCAAACAGGAGGTTACACGTACGGAAGCAGCGGAGATGATTTATAACATGCTCCAAATGAATATAGCAGAATCAAGAGACGGCTATGATGTGAGTAACGGTAATAATTGAGACAGATTTGGTTGATAACTGAGACATTTTTGGATATATGTTTGAGACACTTTTATAACCATTAGAAACAAATCACTTGTTTTTGCTGGTTTTTTATGTTATTGAGTATATCTTCCCTGTATATTCAAATATATGGTGGTATGGATATCGAATTTAAATTACGTATCATAATTGATACTTTTTGCAAAGGTGATATGGTTATGGATCCGGAAAATCCTCCTGTTATTTTTTTATTTTCCGTCAAATCGTCAATTTAGCTGGAAATACTCCATCTAATCTGGACACTTTCACTGAAAAACAATTGATTTCATTAAAAATAACGGGAGGCATTCCAGTTAAATGATTTAGGGGCTATCTACTGGGCGTACAAATACGACTTGACTCCTTGACCCGCAAAAGCTTTCCAAATCACAAAGTTATACGGATAAGTCCAATCGATGTCGTACCCGCCCGTGATTTCATGCAGCCGGTTGCTGTTGAACAGGATGGAGCCCTGCTGATCAAAAGCTATCCCATCCACCCACACCATCCGATCGTCCGATACGAGATCGTGGAACGTTTCGCTGTAGGGGCTGTACATCCCAATGCCCTTCCCCTCCAGCATCGTGTAAAAAACATTTCCTTGGGCATCGGCATGCATCCCATCCGTTGTGGTTCTTTTACTTCCTATCGCCTGTACGGCCCGGTGGATTTTTTCGGACGGAGCCTGAAAATCCATCAAGACGGAGGTATTGATGGCATAGAGATTGCGTCCGGTCAGCGGGCAATAGTACAAGGTGGAACGATCGGCGGACAAGGCGATACCATCCACGCCGGCGCGGTTTAGCACCGGCTTATTGTCAATGGCAAAATGAAAACCGGGAAGATCCTGCGTGCTGAATTGCCGGTCCAGCACCCGTCTGAGCGATCGAGTCCGCATGTTGTACACGATGATGCCGCCAGCCACCGGGTGATCCGGCCAGCCATTGCCGGAATCGGTAATATAGACGAAGCCGTTCTTATTGTCGACGACCAAATCGTTCAAAAAAGAGGTTCGATATGAAGCGATCTCATTGGGAATCGGGATAACGTCGATCATGCGGTGCGTATTCAAATCCCAGACAAGCAGCTTCTGCGAGCCTTCGGGCGAAGGGGCGTAAGCGATTTTTCCTTGATCCAGCAGCCAGATCCGGTTGAGCTCATCGATTTCATATCCCTGAATGGACCTCATCGCCCGCACATTCCCGGCTTCATTCCACTCCCAACTGGGGAAAGCCTCCAGGAGGGGGGGACCGTCTTGGATAACAATTCTATTCATCGTGGCGGGAATGCCCGGGGCGAGACGGGGAATGCAGACGTAATAGTGCCCTTGCTGATCGACTTTGACGCCGACGAGGATCGCATTTTTCCAATACTGGTGCGCTTCAAATTCCTCCTTCATCCTGAGATTCGGAAAACTCCAATCCAACCGGCTCCAATGGAACATCATATGAGAACGCAAGCGCATCCCCCCTCCAGACCAAAGTATTCCTATAGGTATATGTCTCTTCCCCGCAAAAATGACCGGGTCTTCCCATAGACAAGCTTCACCTGGAGACGAAAAAGGAGCCTGCGCACTCCCTACATAAAATCAAAAAAATACCGCGTCACGTGAAAAAATACTGGTGAAGTGAAGGTCAAGCTGTCAACCAGGCTTAGGTAGCTTTTCTTCAAGGCTTGGGCTTTGTTCGTTGCCGCCGATAAGCAAAAGCACAGATCTGGTCAGGCTGCCGATGAACTTTTAACTTCAGCTTAATGGCGTTGCCGTTCTCCTCATAGCCAATTCGGCATAGCTGTTCCCGGCTTCTACGACGTTGGTTGACACAGATGATTGAGGGACGAAGATACAGTTATGGTTATAAGGCAATTAGACATTACTGAATGAAATCTTGCTGGTGAGATGAAAGTAGACTGAAAAAGCATACATTGTCCCTAGTCAGGTATAATGTATGCTTTTTTACATTGTCTTAAGAGCTTTTGTGTTAGTACTTTAGGACGTTGTTCTTCATCTTTAAACATGTTACTTCTTTCCGCAAGGCAATTGTATTTAGTTACTCACAGCCGGATTAGCCAGCCCCTTTGTTGTGTACTCGGTTTATTCAATAATAGCAGGATTAATATGGGAAGATCTGTAAGCAGGAACGCCATTGATGAGCGCGCTTCTGAGTTGAATGTATCGTATGCCATAATAAGTAGTTGAATTATTCGATCCGGATGAAAGTACAGTGATCTTATAATATTGAAACGGAATCTCATTACTAAATTGATAAGTTGTTTTTGCAGCAGTTGGCAAAGTCTCGACTTGGCCTAATCTAAACCAGTTTTCTCCATCATTAGAGCCATGAAAAGAAAACGAAAGAATAAAAGCTCTGGAAGATGGCTGGGCCAAAAGGATATCATTGATCGTTTTGCCTTCGTCTAATTTAAAAATGATTTCTCCGCCTTTGCCGTTTAAGCTGCTCTCCCAATAGAGATTATTATCGACTAAAACATTTTTCGGAAAGGTATTTTTGGAATCGCCGTTTGTTGAAACATTTTCCTCAGCTATGACGACAGGTTCCATGGAAAACGAATAATCATTCGGATTTTGACTGAATTTGGCCATGTTGCGTTTCCTCCATTAGTTAAGTTAGTTAATTTGTTAAGAATGTTGTTATATATTTATATGAATCTTTCAATAAATGTATTCCTTGATCATAGAAATACATACTGTGATTGCCTTGAATAAACAAGTTAAGATATCATCAACAGATAGAGATAATCGTCTTCATAGCTCCAATTGGCAGGAAGCTAAACCCGGGTTAGATATAGCGCCTCATTGTTTTATTTGCACATGAGTACAAAGCAGTGTATACACAGTTCTTGTTTAGATGCTATCGATGACGACACATACAGTATAAGTAAACATGGCGTGTTCTTAACATCAGTATGGAACATTAGCTTTTTGAATCTCTAATCGTGAGAAAAGGCCCTGTTTTAGAGCCTTTAAATCATGTGCTATTCTACCCTTCTCCTTAACCATTACCCTTCTGCTTGTAAAACTCATGGTATAACTTCATCAGCGCACGCTTTTCAATCCGTGATACATACGAACGCGAAATCCCCAGCTCTCGGGCAATTTCCCGCTGTGTCCGTTCTTCTCCCCCGGCTTCCAGGCCGAATCGTCCAATCACGACCTCTTTTTCACGCTCATCTAAAATATCCAGGTTGCGATAGATTTTACTCTTTTCGATTTTCAGCTGTACCTTATCTACAATATCGTCTGTCTCAGTGCCGAGGATATCGATTAATGTAATTTCGTTTCCCTCTTTATCCGTTCCTATAGGATCATGGAGAGACACGTCTTTGCGTGTTTTTTTGAGAGAACGCAAATGCATCAGAATTTCATTTTCAATACAACGGGCTGCAAATGTTGCCAGCTTCGTGCCTTTCCCGGTCTGAAAGCTTTCGATGGCCTTGATCAGTCCGATGGTGCCGATGGATATAAGGTCCTCCAAATCTTCTCCGGTGTTATCAAATTTTTTGAAGATATAAATACAAAACAAAGTAATGATGACGTGCAGTTAGCCCTTTATTTCCGTGGAGTTTTTGAAATTGAGGAGTTCTCCAAAGGCTCCAATAAACCAAGAAAGCTTGTGCCTAAAGAGAATAAGTTCATTATGATTTAATAGGACGAGCATCAGATTTGACCGCCATACATCCAAAATGTAAATATAGGTATCAAATCAATTGGGACAACTTATGTGTGAAATAAGGAAGAGTACATTACAAATAGTTATAGCTGTTATTATGTTCGCAGGTATTGTTTTATTCTTCGAACATTTAGTAGAAGAAATCAAATATGTTTGCTGATTTGTTAAGGTCATTAGCAAATAACTTTATGCCTGTGTTTAGTCATTAATCAAATCTAAGCCATCTTCATTGGATGGTTTTTTAATTCGCATTATTCACAAATAAATCCATTTTCCGAATTCCGAAATAAATGCCTTATAATGAACGTATGAAAGTCTTAGAGGCAATGATACCGAACCCACACCAAAACTATATAAAACACCAATTTTACCATCCAGTTGCCCCCATATTGACGGTGACTGGATTTTTTTATATACAAATACGACGACATCGTCGCTTTTGAGCTGATTGGATTTCACCTTGACGAGTGGGAAGCAGAGTATCGTCTTATTGCAGAGAATAGAGAGCGCAGAGGGATCCCTAGCCAGTCTGATAATAGTGTGAAACTGGTAAACGACCGTTGGACGGGGGGATGGGGAACGAAATTTCGTTCTCCCAATATGTATTAGCATTGAATTTCATATGTGTCCTAAGTTTATCTTAGGACAAACTGTTGCTATTGAATCAATTTCAGCATTAGGCTACTAAGTTAAACTTAGGAGGTTCAAAGAATTCAAATGATGAGACATCCCACAACATTACTGTGTGTGAGTTGTAACTAAATGGGGGGTGCCCAACTTTGGACTGTCGTAGTTAAGAAGGGTGTGGAAAATTTTCCACAGGGTTCATAGCTGATAGTATAGTTTAGTATTGATCGTGACATGGATTAACTATTTAAAAACTTAAATATCAATTTATATAACTAAATTTAATCACAAAGAAAGAGGACTATGATAAAGATTAGGAGCATTTGCCCTAATCCTAAAAGTCCTCAACAATTTCAATCTTAGAATTTAATAAATAGCCAATTAAATGTTCATAGAGATCTTCATGGTTCATCTCAATTTTAGCCACAGTCTCTGACACATACTCAAGAATTTTTTGATTTAATGAACCTTCTATTTGAAAATTACAAATCTCTTTAATCACTGACCAAACATTGTCTTTGGAAACTCCAATTCTAGGATTATGAACTTCTGATTCTAGCTCATCTAAATGCTTTATAGTCACTAATAGTTCAAACAGCATTTTCTTTTTATCCATATGTAACCTCCGAAGATCAAGATAGTTAATTATATCCAATATACAAAAGTAAAACAATGTGTAATAAAAATCCCCTTGCCGACACGAAATTTCATCCTCCCCAAATATGGGCGCGTCAAAAATAACGCACCTTAACTATTAAATAAACTCAATGACAAATAAGCCTGTCTAATTTTATCATATAACAAGGCAATGATAACATTTTGTGGGCTTCAGTAACCTTTTTGGGGCTTTAATATCCTATGAACGATACTCAAAATCAAAATGTAAAAGAGTCATTTTATCATCATAATCAACACTATAACGTTGACAATATATCCTATCAAATCAATAAAGGAGTGATAACCAATGTATAAATGTGGACGACTCATTAAAGGGAAGCTTTTTTTACAGACTTGGGATGGTCAGTTAATCAGTCTCAAAACATTAGCTCAGACCAACAGAATGGTGATGTAACATGGATATGGATCGGTTGAATAGACAGTTGGTGAAAGAGGCAGCAGGGAGGGACGTAGGACTTGAGAGAAGGTTAGAGATTAGGAAGCAGATCTTATAAAATCTACTAAGAATCACACAACAGGAAAATAAGCTCACTAGTCTCAATTTAGTAAAGAAGTAAATGGAATTATTATGTCGATTGACGAGTCATTTATTGGAATTTTAAAAACGCTGACTGAAGCTAAATTATAAAACCTTTCTCTTACTATGAAAAAAGAAGCGCTGAGGAAATGACCTCTAACGCTTCCTTTTTTGTTAACTGTGCCAGTTACTATACAAAGATATGGATAGTAAAAATAATAGAAGGAGTATGCCAAGTACTATCCCTATAATGACATATGTTTTTTTTCTCATAGCTATAATCCTTTTATTATGACTTTGTAAATGATGAATTGTAAGAACCGTCAGGGAATCCCCACATCGTATGAGTGCCAGTTCCGATCACTGCGCCTAAAGATTTGTGTATAAAGTTCCATGTGAAATATACTGTTTCGTAAGCTCTGTTTTTGTCTGAGGTAATGAACGGTTTATCCTCTTTAACGGAGATATTAGCAAATGGAACCCAATTTCTAGTAACTAACCCTCCAGCGTTTAATATTTGAGTTATTTTTCCACTTGTAACACTGTACTGTACATATACTTTAGTTGAAATAACTGTAATGCCAAAAGTAGTAGCTTCTGTTTCTGCTTCAGGTTTATAGATGGTAGTAAAAGCTGAAGTAGTGTTTGCGGGTTTGCTCTTGGTTACTCTTACTTTTATGTCTCCATTGTATAGGTCTGCATTTTCACCGCTTTGCATTGCATTAAAAATAGATTTAATTGCTTCAGGGTTGTTCATGTAGTCTACAAATTTTTGCTGATTTTCTTTGGACAAACTGGTGAATTTTTGTAGAATATTAGAGGACTCGTTATTGATGATTTGAGAGTTGAGTCCATTCCTATTTTGTTTTAAATAATTAATGTAGTCTTCAGGGGTGTTAATAGTCAATGCATTAGTTTCCTGAGCCTTAGCAGAGAAGGGGAATACTACAATAATTAATGCAAACACAACAAACAAATTCAGCATCTTTTTCACTTTGAAAACCACTCCTTAATTATGATAGTAAAACAATACCAATGTCATCCTTACAATGGATTTGATTTACAGGGAATATTCTACCATAAATAAAATAAACTATCAAATAGTAGGAATAATAGTTTTTGATACTAAAAATAATTCGTATTTTATAAGCAAAAGTAATGAAAAATCTTGATGTTAAGAACTGGAGATGATGATCTAAACATGAACCAAAACCAGCATCACACAATGACCTATACACTGAACAGCGGTATTAAAGGAACAGTCAGTCTATCCAGCAAACAAATACAGGAATGGATAGAGTCTTATCGTGTAGGAAGCAAATATGTAACAACAGTAGGCAAAGAACACTTTGGTTTAAATCCTGAGCTTGTGGCAGATTTTAAGGTACATAATGAATTTTCTGAGCAAAGGGAACATGTAGCACAGCAGCCAACAGCAGCAAGTAAAGTCAGTGAACAGTTAGCAGACGCATATAGCCAGTACAAGACATTAATTCAGGTAGAATGTAAATGTGGAGCTTCCTATATAGAGGAGTCAGCGTACAAGAGGAGTAAGTGGGGCTGTAAAGAATGTGGTGATATCGTGTTTCTGGATAGTAAAAAGGGTATGGTGGATACAGTGAAAGGTAAGGCTTGGTATATGACCAATAGGTATTTTGTTGAGAGGTGATGAGGCTTTTTTCATCTTGAAATAACCCTAATTTCGTAAAAGTTTTACGTTGCGTCCAACCTAATGATACCAAGGGATTTCACATAATGAGAAAAGCCTATGCTTCAGCTATTCATTTCAACGGGAACGAAATTTTGTTCTACCGTGAAATAATGACTTATAGGTAGGGTCTCATTGAGTCTTAAAATTTAACTTAGTGGTGACCAAAATAATTTTGCTCACCAATCCCATTTTCAATATTCTCTTGAGGTCACCAAACCCAAATTATTTTGGTTTGCCTCTTTTGAGGAATATTTTTTTCCTCTCATTGTGATGGTTGTTTCCATGTTTACTGCTGAATCAATTTCAGTATAAGATTAAGGCTACTAAGTTAAGCTTAGAAGGCTCAAAGGTGAAATGGCTTTGAGTACCACTATGGTACGGGAGCAACTAGGTTAAACCGAGTTGCAAAATAAATTGCTGGTCAGTCTGTGTTTTGAAAGCTGCTTGTATGATTTAACCTTGAAACAATTTGTATTAGGGTTCAGGTGAGAAAGCGTGATAGAGTGTGTAAATGTATTCTGGTTGACAATATCAAAATGACAATTATAAGTCTTCCACTCCCCGATTCTTGTTACGATTGACGATACGTCTGCGGTGTTTTTAAAAACACAGATGAATAAAGGATTTTTTAAATTTAGATTTTGAACAATTTAATTTATAAAAATTTAAATACCCCTTGATATATCAATCTTTTTTACACATTATTTCTCGATAACTACGATTGAAACCACGATGCAAAGTAATTCTTCACAAATCCCTTTATTTATCTATTCTTTTGCTGTTTTTCCGATATGGTACGATGTAAATATATTCAAGCACAATTTTGAACCACAATGACTCAGAAAGCTATATGTAATAAAGAGTTTATGATCATATGACCAATTTTTACGATTGAGCTTCGATAGGGGTGTCGATACGGGTTATCCTCTATAGTATGTCCAGATTTGGGCATACCCCCAATAGTTAACACAGCGTCAACCTAATACATCGGCTTGGAATTTTTCTAAGTTGGTTTATTGAACTGGAAGCTATGTCCAACTATTCATATGAGTGCTAACCAACTTGGTTAATACTGTCTTGAGATTCAAGATGGTTATTTCTCCTGACCATTTTGTCCAGCAGAACGGAGCTAACCCTATAAATATCAATGATGATTGATTAGAGACATATGCAGCTTCAAAAAAAGAACATACTCATGGATAATCAATGTGTCGTAGAAATTGACTTCCACGCAACAATTGGGTTATAATGTGTCGTAGAAGTAATACATATGGAGGAGTTAAGCATGGAAAAATGTTGCGTAGAAGTACAGTCATTCCTAAATGAACAAGAAGCGCTTGGTAAGAGTGAAAATACTGTCCGTACATATATGAGAATAATGAATGCTTTTGTGAACTGGATTGAACCCAATGGAGGAGAACTGAATGACTTAACGAGATATGATGTTCAAGCCTACGTAAAATATTTGGAACAGGATGGAAAGAGCGCATCGACAGTAGATAAGGTGTTTGCTTGTTTGAGCGTATATGCCCGTTTCATCTCTCGACCTGATATAGTTGATCGGATTAAACGTACACGACCTCAAAGACAAACACAAACAGCCCCAAAGTCACTAAGCGACTTAGAACGGAAACGTATACTTCGTGAAGTTGAAAAGGACGGGATTTTACGAGATATTGCCATCGTGTATGTTTTGATGCAATGTGGATTACGTGTATCTGAGCTATGCTCACTCAATCGTAGTGATGTAACTATGTCAGAACGTGGAGGGAAATTGATTATACGCGAAAGTAAAGGTGACGAGTCACGTTCTTTACCACTAGCTGTTGACGTGCGTTACCATATAAGTAAATACCTTGACTCAAGAACAGATGAAAACGAAGCCTTGTTTATCAGTAATGAACGTAAACGTATCTCAGTTCGAACAGTACAGCACATGCTAAGTAAGTATGGAACACATCCCCATGCACTCAGACATACATTTGTGCGTACCCTTGTTAAATCAGGGAATGATATTGCAGTTGTGGCTGAAATGGCTGGACATAAAGATGTAAATGTAACACGTCGTTATTCTAAACCCGATGAGCAAGAGATGATTGCAGCAATTGAAAGAGCATTCTCATAATATAATACGTGTGTACACTTCGTACATAAACAAGCCTAGTACCGTTATGGTCTAGGCTATTTGTTGTTTAATAACCATATATTGGTGTATGATTTAAATGAGGGGGGATATTTTACACCTAAAACGCCTATTTGATTTCCAAATAATGACATAACACATCCATCTACACACTGAAGTTATTTTGTAGACGAACGGTTCAGCTATTCGATTATTGTAACGACGTTGTTACAGACCAGCTTACAGAAGCGATGTCGCATTTACCCTAATCCAGAACGGGGGGTGTTAAAAATCAATTGGCCACTTAACTTCCGCAAATTTACCCCTAGTACATCTACTCCGCGACTCAGCCTAATTTTTGACTCGATACCATCCCGAATATCGCGAAGATTGTTTGAATGCTATACATCGAATTTAAGGTAAATTCATAGATAAATTACAAGGGAATACGAACATGACTATTCAATTTGGTAACTTTGTATACCTTGAATTGTATTCTGTTTACCACAATGAATTATACATAAGAAAATGATGATACCTTTAACTATAAAATCATCGGAAACTATCCAAAAAGGTATCTTAAGTACATATATGAAAAGTATATGATTTTATTCCAAAATGTAGTACAATTATGAGCGATAAAACAAAGATATTTTACTACTTGTTTCACAATTACATAATTTTTTAACTATGCATAATATAACGAGTCTATGTTGAAAGGGTGTTTTATCCATGAAAATTACACCTACGATTCGAGCAGAATTAGACAGTTACCTCCAACAAGAAGGTTTGAACTTTGCACGATTTGGGAAAATTTCTGGCATGAATAGGGGAGCGTTAAGTGCCATTGTGTCAGGAAATAAGCCTATGTCCATTAACCAGCTTGACCAAATTACTGAGGCTATGGGTTTACCAGAAGGTCATTTTTACGACTTGTTTATAGAAAACTTCATCATCGACCATCCTCCAAATATGAGACGAATCGAGCCATTTTTGCATCGCTGTGTAGAATTGAACAAGTTGGATACGATCCGCAAAGTGGTGGGAGTCATTATGGACAATCTACTCTATTCGTCAAAACTATTTGAGATTGCGGAAGACCTATTCGCGCAGGGTCAACATGAAGCGGCATTGATACTCTATGAGAACGTGGCAGAAGTGGAGAAATATCAGCACTCCGAGCGTTTGGCGATTTGTCAGTATCGATTGTTTGCGATTCGTGTTGGAGACGATCAAAGCCAAAATGTCAGGGCAGCAGCGATATTTGAAGCTTTTGTTGAGCGCCTAGATGAAATAGACCAGCTTGATGCTTTAAAGGATTTAGCGAACGTATATAGGTCTTTGCGTAAATGGGACAAGGTTGACGAAATGGCAAGGAAAATGAAGGAGAAAGCGAAAGTTCAATATTTAATGAAGCATCAACAGAAGAGTCGAGAGCATGATGAGTCCTCTAAAAAGCTAAGTCGTCCCATGTTTGTGTACATCACTTATGCCGATTTGCTGTGTGCAAGTGTCTGTGAAGCCCAAAGTGATTATCAACAAGCATTGCAATATACATACGCTTATGCTGATTTAGCTTGGGTCAAAGAGACGGATGAGGATACCCAACACTGGATCAGCCTGTTTGAACATTGGGCAAAAGCTAATGTACTTGTGAACAAGCTTTTATCTGGAGATATAAAGGCTTTATATGATTATGTAGAATATATTGGTGCATCGTCAGATACAACTGACCAAGATAGGGTTACCCAACTGTTGAACATTATGATGATGACAAACCGATACCAGATAGACGTAAATGATATACTTCTGCGTTTTGAAACGGATGTTAATTCACTTTTGCAATTGCCTCAATTTAATGATATATATACTCAACATGTGATCCCAGAACAGTTTGCACGTCTGGGATACGAATTGGCTTATTATTATTTACATCGAGGTTCTTACATTGATGGTTTTAAACATTTGATGTATTCAATGGTAAGTTATCATACACTAAATAATGAGACTTATTTTATAAAATGTATGGTGTTGTTTGAGCGTTATCGAGCTTATGTAGTATCCGAAACTAAGGCAGCATATTTAAAATTTATTGAAAGGGTGTGGATAGATGATGTTAAGAAAAATGGTGCTGTTGATATTCGTAACTAGTTTTTTGTTTATCGTGATTACACCTATTCAGACTCATAGCCAACACCAGAGTATTGTTCTTTACGATCAACATGGGGGGGCTTAATAAAATCTAATTGAAAAGGTGTGGATGAACAATGTTAAAAATGGCACTGTTGATCGTCGCGGCTAGCTTTTTGTTAATTGTAACTGTACCTGTTCACTCGCATGGTATAGAGCCTCAAGTGCAGCATGGAGGTGCTTAAACGCAAATAGGAGCGGAACGAAAAAGGCTTTGAAATAATACACTCCTAAAACGGCTCTAATTACAACCAACTGGTCATCACGGGGAATCTGAGAATAAAATGGTCTCAGGTTCAAGATCACAGTAGACCTTAGAAAATCAACTATTATCAAGTGGTTAGATGGTTATTCCGTCTAGCCTTTTTGATTTGTACTTGGCTTCAAAATGTATTGTTGAGCTGGAGAGAATTTATGGAGTGAGAGATGGAAGCGCCAATCTGGAAGGGAATAATCAATATAAATATGGAATTGGTGAGTAAAATTATTTGACTCACCAAAAAACACAAGCTGATATCGCTCAGGAACTTGGCATCACGAAGCAGCAGCTACATAACTATAAAAAACTCCTAACGCTTATCCCTGAGTTGCAGGATATGGTTGTCGTTACGCACTATAAGGCCTTTAGACATAGGTAGAAAGGTTAATTCTTCACATAACAATTAGGAATTAAGATGGTTTTCCATAAATTTGAATAGTGTTATTATGTCATAACGAACTCAAACAGAGGTATATTATGACAACAATTAAAGTGACACCTGAGCAGCTTATGACTGTCTCCAAGCAGTTTGAGTTAGCACAGCAAACGGCAACTCAAATGAATAGTCAATTGATGCAGCAAATTTCTTTTATGGGGCAGTTGTGGGAGGGTATAACAAAGGAGCACTTTTACTATTCGTTCCAGACCTCTCAAAAGAATATGAATGACTTTGTTACACTTACGGACTCCATTGCTAAAGAACTACGCCATCATGCAGATAAATTCAGATTAGCAGATCTGATGGAAGCAGGTAACATTGACGCAAGTTGTTTACCACCTCCACCGAATTCATGTGCTGTTCCTGCTCCAGATACACGGAATGCGTTTCAGAAATCAATAGATAGCTTAACAGGGTTGGGACAGGATTTTGTAGACGCTAATTCAGTACGTTATGAGAAAAAGTTTGATTCGGTTTGGAGCTTCTTAGATTATATGTCATATGGTATTCCAAAAGGAATGTACCAAGGGTACATGGAACGGGCAGCTAAACAAAACGATTCGTGGAATGACATGCTCAATTTCGGTACATTTGGAGTAACGGGTATGATTCAGGGAGCATTCAATCCTACCAATGCGTGGTCAAAGGAACACTGGGCTAATATGATCGGTACAGCAGGATTGTTTGGAGGAGTTAGTTCGGTTATCAAACCAAAGATTAGTTTGAAATCTTCATTTAAGTATGAGGGGGCAGTGGACTTACGGCAAATTTCTTCAGATGGTTTGCGTAATGAACTGCCATTAACAGATGTACAGAAGACGGAGATAATTCAATATACTAAATCACTAAACTTTCCTGAGGATAACATAATAATGAGTAGACCTGGTTTTTATGATGATTGGAATACAGGTATGATGTACGATAGATTTATTATAAATACAGATGTATTACCAGCAGAGCATACAGGAGTTGGAACCTTAAGTGCTAACTCGCGTGTGTCAGCCAAGGCAACGATTGCACATGAAATTGTGGGACACTATGAGGCATATAAGGCAGGGAAAGCATTTGAATTATATGATGTTACTCCAGATACATTTAAAAGAAGTTTTGCGCTAGATGAAGCTCAAGCTAGTATAAGAGCAGCAAGGTTCGCTCCCGATTTAACATCAATAGAAAGAATGACGCTACTGAGGGATGCCATAACCCGATTAAAAAGTGCTGATTTGCGTATACGTGATGTTAAGGGAGAACTTTATATTGAAGAGAGATAGATAAAAGGGGATAGTTTGAAATATGAAAAAAATAATGGATGCTAGTTTGGTTTTTGAGTCAAAAGATGAAGGAACAATCATAGTAGGAACAAACAAAGAATTGGATCATTTAACTTACCCAGAAATAAAAAAAATCATAGGAGATAAAATTCTTATTAAAAATGCAGATCAAAATGAGGTGATATTGAACGTTAGCTCCATTCAAATTTCAACTTCGATGGCTGAAAGAAAAAATATTGGTATTTGTATTGGTAAGCTAGCATCTCCTGACCTTGTTCAAGTAGGGGCAAGTATTTATAGTTTGGAAAATTAATAGTGGAAGAGACGAAGGATAGATAGTCAGTGTTAAGCTTGCTTCTTTAACAATAAAAAGGAGTGAGCTTTTTTATAGTTATCCAATCAGAATAAAGGGGGATAGTATATGCATACACCTTGCTTCAAACGAAGGTGTGTCAAATTAAATCACCTTGCTCCAATACCCACCGTGACAAATTGTTGTGCTTGGGTAGGCCAAAAAAGTCTATACATAATGTATATACTTTCAAGGATGTTGCTGAGTCTATTGGAGAAAACGAATGGAATGCATCAATCTACCCGACGAAATGCGATCAATAAAATTTTTTCTTCCTATTATATGTGCGTATGCGTATATCAGTAACCATAAATCGTGTATCTAAAAAGTATATCAATATAGTATGTAAAAAGGTGTTGACAAAGATAGTGTCCATATTCTATACTGAAAGAGTAATAGAGAAAAATAAAACAATAAATTGAAAGGAGACGCAAAATGAAGCGGAAAATGAATCGAAGGTAAAACGGGATCAAAGAAAATGAAATTGAGTAGTTGACCATACATATGCTTTACCACGAATACAATCAATATAGTAGATTTACACAGCAAGTCGATAAAAATGAATACTAGATTAGATAGATGGAATTAAAATAGTTTTTAGGATTGGCAAACTTAATATTATTTTATTCATTCTATCTAAAATGGATCGTTAAGTTTATTTGTTGTGCGATCTTTGAAAACTGGATACAAGAATGGGAGTAGTCTATATTTCTGCGGAGATAATGGTCATTCACTCGCTAAAATATTCATTTATCTTTGAATGGAGATATTTTTGTTGAGTACTATGATTATTTAGATGGATAGTAATATATAGTGAAGGGAGAAGTATATACTTTTGGCTTTTGTAGAGACGCGAGATTTTATTCAAGTTACTGCTAACAACGGGAAGACAAATTTTTCATACATATATGAAGGTAATAACGATGATCTATTGCTTAAAAGTAAGGTTCATAAAAGCAAAATGAAATACTACAGCAAAGAAGCTGCTAAAGAAATTGAGGAATGGAACAAAAAGGGCTATGGTATTTACTTTTTGCCTAATGGCGGCGGTTACAGAAATGATGAGATAACAGAATTTCGTGCGTGTTTTATCGATATGGATATCAAAGATGAGATTGAGAATGAATTTGTTGCTGCTGGGTTTACTGGAAGCCCCAATGAATTACAGGAGATGGTAAAATCTAAGTTTTATTCGCTGAATGATATCGAAAAACTTAACTATAAAAAGATATTTAGAAACCGTATTGCTGAATTAAAACAATGTGGGATTCCTCCAAGCGCTATTGTAGAGACGAAAAACGGATTCCATGTGTATTATCTACTAAATAGTGACACTCAAAGGCATCAATTTGAAACGTTAGAAGGGCTTTTAATTTACATATATAACGCAGATATGGCTGTGAAGAATCCAGCCCGATTACTACGAGTGCCAGACACTTTACACCTGAAAGCTCCAAATGATCCATTTACAATAAAACTTGAGGAGTGGAATCGAAGTATTCGGTATGATGCAGAAGATTTGATTATCCGTCTACGGGCTGTCGTTGAGAAGGTGAGTATAGAAGCAGATTCACAGCTATGTGTTAATTCACGTAAAGTGCCGATACAAAATACTAAGCTACTTCCAAAGAAGAATGGTCTTCCCTCCAGAGTAGGAATAGATTATTCTTCATTGAATATCGGTAACATCCCTTTAATTAGCAAAGGGTTCGAAGGACTTCCAGAGCTAAAGAAAAGGCTAGGATTAGATAACCAAGATGATCTGTGCTATATAGACCGGGATGATATCAGGCAATTCTTAAAGAGGCAAAATTTAAAGCACCTACTTGGCATAGATTCTGATAGGTTCTATTGTATTTTTCACAATAGCAGCAATTCAACCAGCGGAAACATATACTCCTATGACGACAAATGGTTTTATAAATGTCATAGCTCTCGTTGTGGTGTTCACTATGATATTGTCCCAATTATTGAGAGGATTACACGTCTTCCTATACATAAAGCATTCGATTATTTAAAAGAGCTGTACAATATAGCTGAGATTAAAACAGATTGGCAATTAGATCAAGAGAGACTTATTGAATTTAACATTGAGTTTTTGGAACGATTCAAGTACGACATGGACTTACAAGAGAACTATCCATACCTAACGAGGTTTCTGAAAACAAAAGGTACATTGGGGCTGCTGATCCAGATACATGAGATAGCAAAGAGAAAACTTCCCCAACTTGCTAAAATGAGGAATATGGATTCAAGTAACGCCATTGTGTTCGCACCGATGAGGAAGGTCATAGAGGAGTTATTAAGCGAGAATTCAGATTTACGCAACATTAATAAGGCCAATACCAAAGTAGTAATCATGATATTTATGTATCTGCTCAATTGTGTTGGGGTTGACCAATTACCCTATGAAATGCAGAGAAGAATTGAACAGTATCAAAAGGAGTCTCGTAAGAATAATATTATCCATTACAAAAATATAGCGAGATATTATGAGATAGTCAGCATGGATACTGAGCGGCTTATACTAGCTGAAGAGATGAGCCAACTCTTTTATCAGAATCATTTAACAATTTCAAACTTTAATCGGGAACAATTGATCAGCCTGTGTGGAGTAGAAGAGGGAAATCGTGTTTTCCCTGACCGATCAGAAGAGGAGATACCCGGTCTAAATCAATCCATTTCACAGGAAATTAAGCGAATTGTAAATGAGTTAATTCAGGTCAAGGGATGGACATATGACAATGAAATTATTGAGCATATAGATATCTCAGATTTCAACATGAAGCAACGATACAGAGACAGTTTCAAGTACATACCTAAAAAGAAGTCGGATGAATTAGATTCATTAGCTGTACTGGATAATGATGTAGGATTTCAGAAGTGGCGTTATGGATTTCTAGCTAAGAAACTATCTATGAACATGCCAGCAATTATTTCTAATCAGGAGTACCGTAAGATAAGAGTAAATAAGCTGTTGAGAAAGCAGTTTGACATTCCTATACATATAAAAGGTTTCGTTTATCATCAAGAAATATCAGAACAAGGTAAACAATTAGAAGACAAAGCTTCACATATCCTTCGATTAAAGCAACATGATTTAAGTCTATCTAATGCTCAGATAGCTTCATTAGTTGGATGTTCAAGACAATATGTATCTAATGTTCTTAAATATAGAGATTAAACTTTATATTGATAATCTGATTATAAAAGTGTCAACTAAAAGGTCATCTCTAAGCACCTCATATCATTAGACTAAAGAGTAGTAACATTATGAGGTGCTTTAATAGGCACATTTAGTTGACAGGTAGATAACAGAATAAGAATAGATGCTAGGTCAAAATGGAATGACGTTTGGCTTGTCTTTAGTGCATCCTTTTTCTGAATAATCTATATGCTATCGTAGCTGGTCAATTGAGTACAGATGGAATACATATAGAGCAAAAACAATTTACTATGACAGCCATAATGAAACGAGGATAATCCTATTGAGGTGGTCAGGGCGTTTCTAGACAATTATTACTGCTCAGACGAGATAGAAGCGATTTTAAAGCGTGTTTACGGCTTAGGGAGTTAGGAATAGGTGGCAAGTTAGAAAGGCTTAGAATGGAAATTGGGAAGCTTTAAATTATACATATAGCAAGGCACTTTGAAAAAATACATAGCTTAGAGGAACGTGGTAATTATACATCAGATGATTCAAGGATGTAGCCGTGACATAGGGACAATCTCATCGTTCATACACTATCCATGTGAGCTTAAAGACGGGTGGTGTATAACAATGAAGAAGAATGAATTCACCTTTGTCCCTGTTTTTAATTCAGTATCAGACCAATACATAAATAATGATAAACCATTGCAGAATGTCCTAGAAATTATACTTGAACAAATAAGTAATCAATCAACAAAAAGAGAAGACGATGTGTAGCAGCATCGTTTTTTTATTTATGTACAGTAATGATCATAGAATTTATAATGAACACAAAACAAAGTGAGGTGTAGACAATTGAATGCTTACATAACAGCTATTTATCCAAGAGTATCTACAGGAATGCAAGCTTCGGAGGGTACAAGTTTGGAAGGTCAGGTGGAGATTTGTTTTAATAAGGCACGTAAATTAGGAATTCAGGAAAATACTCTACAGGTCTATCAAGAAGAAGGGTTCACAGGGGAGGATATTGATCGTCCTGCTCTTAACCGTTTGATGCAAGACATTAAGCTAGGTAAAATCAAATCGCTAATTGTGACGCATCCCGACAGGCTGACAAGAGACCTGACCGACAAACTCATTATTTGCAGAGAGCTTGAAAAACATGATGTAGAGCTTATTTTCGTAGATACAGAATATAAAAATACTCCTGAAGGACAGTTGTTTTTTAACATGATGTCGTCTATTGCTCAGTATGAGTTATCCCTAATTAAGAAACGTACTGTGCGTGGTAGGCTCAGAGCAGTTGAAAAAGACAAAAAAATTATGCCAATGCGTGTAGCACCTTATGGATACGACCTTGTTGATGGTCAGCTTATAATCAATGAAGAGGAAGCTAAATTCGTTCAACTTATCTATCATTGGTATGTTCATGACTCCAAAACGATGAAGCAGATTGGTGAGAGCTTATATTTGATGGGCGCTGTTCCTAAACGAGCAGAAAGTAAGCAGTGGAGTGCCAGTTCTATTGGTCGCGTCCTGACTTCAGAAATTTATATCGGTAAATATTACTATAACCGTAGATCAACGAAGAAGATTAAAGGTGAAAAAACAGCATCAGGTAAAGCCAAAAAGACTTACACTTTGAGGAATAAGGAAGAATGGATAAGTGTAGATGTGCCTCCAATAATAGATTTGGGAACTTTTGAACTTGCCCAGAAAAAGAAGCGAACTAATTTTACACGTACAGGTCGGAATGTGAAGCACCATTATTTGTTAAGATCGTTAATCAAGTGTAGTCACTGTGGACGTGTGTGGGAAGCAACAAGCTATCCGGGTAAAGCTAAAAACGGTGAGAAGAAGAGTTATCCCATTTACAGATGTGCTAACAAATACCCTAAGAGGTATGGTGAAGGGGTAGAGAAGTGCGATATTCCAGTGATCCGAACTGAAATTCTTGATGAGTATATATGGGGAATAATTGTGAAGGTTCTTAACAATCCTGAACACCTAAAAAATGATCTTTCCAAAAAGGATAGCCATGCTACAGATGAACTCATGAATTTGAAAAGTATTTTCGAAAAACAGGTAGAAGAGAAGGAAAAGGAAAGAGAGAAAATAAAGTTTATGTTTAGGAAAGGGGTTATTGAGGAGGAAGAATTGGAAACTGATATGACCACTTTAAATAAAGAGGTAAAAAGAATTCAAGGAGAACTTGGACGACTTGAGGAAAAAATATCTTTATTGAATCGGCAGTCGATGTCTGAGGATGTCATTAAAGTGATGGTATCTAAATATCAGGAAGTATTAAACAATGAATTAGCACCGGAGATAAAAAGAAGGATTGTTGAAAATCTGATTGATGAAATTATAATCCGATATGACCATGAAAAGAAACAATTTAGCTTATCCTTCTATGGGTTCCTAAACAGAATGGTGGATGGATTTTCAAAGGATAATTACTTTGTTTCTGGAGCACAACCTGTTAACAATATGGGCCACCAGCCGCAAATTATGCTCAATGAGTGTGTTCCGGGAATGTGCATTGCCTTCGGCAAACTGCTTTAGGTGTCGTGCTTCCTCTTTCTCGGTCAATGGTTGCGGAAAGGCGTTGTTTTTCACATAAGAGACGAGTAACGTCAATTCCTTGATGAACAGAGCTATAGCGCTAAATAGTCCGGGCACGGATGACACCTCCTGGGGTAGTTGCGAACTTACCAGCCTTTGTTACTTACCGGGCTTGCGGTCTGTTTATTGTATGTGGGCAGATGCCTATCCGTGCCTGTACTCCTAAAAGTGCCTATAACAATTTGCGATTCACCTTATTTGAGTACTGTTGTTCGAAACATGTGTACTTCATTCGCATGTCCATAAATTGGTAAATTTTATATAAAAACACACACAAATCCACGTTTGAAATCGTATTATAGAGTCGATTTACAAAATATGGAGCTGAGGAAAATCGCGGGGAGTCCTTGAAGGGGTATCCGACCCAAAAAGGATATGACCGTGATGAGTGGCCGATGGCCGTGTGTGAAGTAGGAGGGGTGCTGTTATGAGAGAATTGGTTTATACTTAAACGATATGTGGGTCAAGAGTGCAATAGATTTGAGGAGGACATCAATGATTCTGGTCAGTTCGTGTTTGGCAGGAATGAAGGTGCGATATAACGGGACGGATAGCCTGGATGTACACATTCAGAAGTTGGTGGAGGAAAAGAAGGCGGTGACGATCTGTCCTGAACTATTGGGAGGCTTTATGACTCCAAGGGAGCCTGCTGAAATTGTTGGAGGGACGGGAGAGGATGTGCTGAACGGCACAGCCAGGGTAGTCGAGTTCTCGGGTAATGATGTCAGTGACATGTACATTAAAGGTGCATACGAAGCCTTGCATATAGCAAGAGAGGTTAACGCCACCCTGATTGTTTTAAAAGAAAACAGTCCATCCTGCGGGTCGGCGGCCATCTATAACGGAACGTTCGAAAACTGTAAAATCGCAGGTAACGGTGTAACGGCGGCTCTGCTAAAAAAAGAAGGTTTTAAGGTGATATCGGAAGAACAGGTGTCGGAAATCCTTCTGCATCAGAAGCTATAATGGAAAATCAAGCGTCTTGCCAGCTTGCAGGTTTACCACCTGTATGCGCAAGACGCTTGTTCATGTATTGCTATAATTCGATTCCTAGTTTTATTCACACGTCATTATTTAAGCTTCAAAGCCAAAATCCCTAGATATTCCTTGAGGGCTGTACCGGTCGTAGACATGGCTCCGGCAGACGGTGTGAGCTTGGCGGCATACAGCGAAACATTTTCACTTGCCAGATAGTCGGTTGGATAAGGCGTGATCTGCGTGCCTGCACGTTGAAATTCCAGCGCAGCACGTGGCATATGGAAAGCAGAGGTCACCAGAATGGGTTTTGTGAGCTGATGCTGTTTCAATATTTGAGATGTAAACACGGCATTTTGCTGGGTGTTCAAGGAACGGTTTTCGATCAGGATATCCTTTGCCGGAATACCGAGTCCAAGAAGCTGCCTTTGCGCAATATTCGCTTCATTACCACTGTCGCCAAACACCTGTCCGCCGGAGAACAGGATGGGCAGGCCTGTTGCTTCGTGTAATCGGGCGGCAGTGAGCAGTCGGTTGGCCGCAGATCCCAGCAGATTGCCTTGTCCATTGATGTCTGGGGTTCCCTCCGTGGCTCCGCCTCCCAGTACAACAATGACATCGCCTTGAACGCTGCGAGGCTGTGGATACTGCTTTTCCAGGCTGCCGATTAGCAAATCTCCAATTAAATTCGTGGAGGAAGCATACAGCAGCAAGGTGACCACGAGCAGCACGACAGCTGGTTTACGTGCACGTTTCCACAGCCAGACTACTAGCCCAGCCATGACGACTATAAACAAACCGGGAGGGAGCACAAAGCTGTACAAAAATTTGATGATATAAATCAAGTGCGGACAACCTCCTATCCCTATAAAAACTATCTATCTTTTTGGTATATTGTAACACAGGCAAATGCCCCGATTCCTCTGCTTAAAGGCGGGTACACTTGTACAGCACGCTTCCGCCTATTCCGTAATAAATATAATTTTTTCGTGTTCAACTAGTATACATATTTTGATTGATAAAGTTATTTTATAGCTGTAAAATATAAAATCGAATGATTTTTCATAGAGGAGCGAGAGCATCATGGGAGAGTTGACGACAGCCAAGCGAATAATGATGATCACGCTGCTGGTTGTATTATGGGGCATTTCCTGGCCTATTTATAAAGTGGCACTGCAATTTACGCCTCCGCTTTTGTTTGCAGGGCTGCGTACATTGCTGGGAGGCTTGTTGCTCGGGGTGATTATAGCGCCTCGATGGAATCGTATCCGCTGGAAAGAAAATTGGCGGGTATATGCTATTTCCGGTATTGTTAATGTGGTATTGTTCTATGGTCTGCAAACGGTAGGACTGATGTACGTACCTTCCGGTTTGTTTTCTGTGCTGGTGTATCTCCAGCCCGTGCTGGTCGGCATTTTTGCATGGATGTGGCTGGGTGAGGCAATGTCCGGACTCAAAGTAACCGGATTGGTCATCGGATTTTTGGGCGTTGCAGCCGTCAGTGTCGGAGGATTTTCAGGGCATGTGGCTGTGGCAGGTGTGATCATTGCCATCATAACAGCCGTGAGCTGGGCACTGGGAACGGTATATGTGAAAAAAGTAAACCAGCGTGTGGATTCACTGTGGCTGGTTGCCTTTCAATGTACACTGGGAGGCATCGTGTTGACAGGGGCCGGAACGGTGACAGAAAGCTGGTCGGACATCGTATGGAATGTCCCTTATGTGTCAGGGTTGATTTTCGGTACGGTACTGGGAATCTCACTTTCCTGGCTGCTGTATTTTGCACTTGTCAATTCGGGAGATGCGAGTAAGGTTGCATCTTATACGTTTTTGGTGCCGGTGATCTCGGTGTTGCTCAGCTCTTTGATGCTGCGCGAAGCGATCACGGCTTTTCTGCTCATCGGTCTGATCCTGATCGGGCTTAGCATTTATTTGGTTAATCGCAGAGCAAGAGTAGTACGACAGGTTTGAACATCGTAACAAGCAAGCAGGACCCTGTACAGGCGGCAGGGTCCTTTTTTATATACTGGCAGGGGTAGAGCCAAGACCGCTTTCCAGGGAGGACAAAAGGAATAGAGTGATGAGACGGAACAGGCTCAGCCGTTTGAATATATACTATAAATGGGCTTAGAGCGCCTGTCAGGCGTCTGATCGTACACAATACTTCACAAATATCCGAATTGTTCACTCCCCGGATACTCTTTTGTTCATGAAGCATGCAAGGTTTCACTTTCCGTTTTGAATGCGCTTACATAAAATGGGATGATACGGCGGTAGTGCTGCAAACCATGCTGCCGGTAACGTATACAGAGGGGGAGTGATTCACATTGAACCAACCTTTACCTGAGAGTTCCGCTATGCTCGCCACAGATTCCCGTCTGAACGAGAGGAGGCTGGCAAACGGCAGGAAAAAAGGATTTTTCTATGAATTGATCCGCAATCGGATATTATTTCTGATGTTGCTGCCAACCTTGGTGTTTTTCCTCATTAACTCTTACATTCCAATGGTGGGCATCTATTATGCATTTACCCAGTTTGACTTCAATACCAGCCTGTTTGAAGCCAAGTTTGTCGGACTACAAAATTTTCGCTTCTTATGGCAATCCGGCACACTGACAAAGCTGACATTGAACACGGTTGGGTACAACGCGGCATTTATTTTATTCGGCAACGTGCTGGCGATTGTGTGCGCGATTTTGCTGAATGAGCTGAAGGGCCGTTACTTTAAAAAGATCGCTCAATCTGTGATGTTCCTGCCGTATTTTGTTTCTTTCGTTATTCTAAGCGTCATCGTGTATAACATATTTAATTATGATAACGGCTTTTTGAACACGCTGCTGATGCAGCTTGGCAGTGAACGTGTGGATGTATACAACAAACCGTGGGTATGGATTTTCCTGATTATCCTGTTTTATCTGTGGAAAAATCTCGGTTATAGCATGGTAATCTACCTGGCGGCGATCACGGGCATCAGTGACGAATATTATGAGGCGGCGAAAATGGACGGGGCCAATATTTTTCAGAGAATCTGGTATATTACCGTCCCTATGCTCAAATCAACGTTCGTCGTGCTGCTGTTGTTCGCGCTCGGCAGTATTATGAAAGGACAATTCGATCTGTTTTATCAATTAATCGGCAACAACGGGGTGCTGTATAATACGACGGATATTTTGGACACTTATGTGTACCGTTCGTTGAAAGTAACCTTTGACGTGGGCATGGCCTCGGCCGCAGGCGTGTATCAGTCCCTGTTCGGCTTTATTCTGATCATGACCGTGAACTATATCATCCGCAAGCTTAACGACGAATACGCCTTATTCTAGAAAGGAGGACCCAAACGGATGGCGATTAAAGAGGATGCATACAGCCGGCTTTTTGAAATCATCTCTTATGCGATTATCATTATGGCTTCTATTGCTTGTCTACTCCCGTTTCTGCTCATCATTTCGGCCTCATTGACCAGTAATGAGTCGATTATCAGAGATGGATATCACTTTATTCCACAACAATTCTCGCTGGAAGGATACCGGACGGTGTTCACCTTTCCGGAAGAGGTGCTGCGGGCATACGGGGTGACGATTTTTACCACGGTCATAGGCACGACGCTGGGGCTCTTTCTGATGACGATGGCAGGATATGTCCTGGCACGCAAAGATTTTAAATACCGCAACGCATTTTCATTCTATATTTACTTTACGACGTTGTTCGGGGGCGGGTTAGTTCCCTGGTACATTATGCTGACGAAGTATTTTGGGTTGCTGGATACGTATACGGTGCTTATTTTTCCGGGGCTGATGACTCCGTTTCTGATCATTCTGATGAAAAACTTTATACGTTCCTCCATGCCGGAAGAGCTGTTCGAGTCGGCCAAAATTGACGGTGCGGGTGATTTCAAGATCTACTACCGGATTGTGCTGCCACTATCCACGCCGGGGATTGCCACTGTTGGGCTGTTTTTGGCCCTGGCATACTGGAATGACTGGTTCTCGTCTTCACTCTTTATTAATGATCCGCATAAATATCAGCTGCAATATTATCTGTATAATGTAATTAATTCCATGCAATTTATCGCCCAAATGGGGGCTGGTACGGGGGTATCACTTTCCAATGACATGCCGACCGAGTCGACCAAAATGGCAATGGCGATCGTGGTTACCGGGCCTATTTTACTCCTGTACCCGTTCATTCAGCGCTATTTTGTCAAGGGCCTGACCATTGGGGCGGTAAAAGGCTAAACCGGGATATATCGCTTACGATGGCATGATGTGCCAACGTTGTGCCATCTAAGCAGCACTTTTTGTAAGCGTTTTATTTAAACAGACAGCCATTTCAAAAGGAGGATTCACATGACATTTACAAAGACTAGAAAGCAACGCATGTCCATCCTGGTTGCAGTAATGGTCATCATGGCGCTATTAGCCGGTTGTGGAGGCGGTAGCGGAAACAGCGCACAAAAAGCAAACGGAGAGGATGATAAGTCCACAAAAGTGCAGCTGCAATTTTATATGCTGGGCGATGCTCCAAAGGATTTGCCGGCAGTTGAGGCTGAGATCAATAAAATGGCCGAAAAGGATCTGAATGCCACCGTCAAGTTTAACTATACGACATGGACGGACTGGGATCAGAAATATAAGCTGTTATTGTCCTCGGGTCAGCCGATTGACCTGATATTTACCGCAGACTGGACGCAGTATCAGGCCTATGCCAAGAAGGGCGCATTTCTGCCGCTTGACGATCTGCTGCCGAAGGCCGCACCTGCTCTGCAAAAATTTGTGCCTCAGGAGATGTGGGATGGCGTCAAAATCGGAGGCAAAATTTACACTGTGCCTGGAACATACAAGGAGTATGTGACAGACGGCTTTGTGTGGCGCGAGGATTTACGCGAGAAATACAATCTGCCTAAGCCTACGGATATAAAGAGCTACGAGGCTTATATAGATGGTATCCGTCAGCACGAGCCTAATATGAAGCCGGCCTCGCTGAACAGCGATATTAAAGGGAACCTGCATGACCGCTATTCCGAGCTGGTAACAAAGAGCATAGGAGCTTTGCCTTACGGCATTGGTATTAAATATGAAAAACCAACAGAGGTTTATAAATATTGGGGGTCCGATGAGCAAAAAGAAGAGCTGAATACTTACAAACGCTGGGCGGATAAAGGATTTATTCCTAAAAATGTACTGAACGTAAAAGATACGCTCCAGGATCAAGTGACTTCCGGTAAAGCTGCAAGTATTTTTGGTGACAATCCAACCCGGTATAATGATATGGTCATCAAACTTAAAGCGTCTCACCCGAATTGGAAGCTTGAATATTATCCGTTCCCGCTGACGACGGGCTTTGCAACTCCGGTGCATCCGATTCATAACGGCTTTGCGATTCCAAAAAGCAGTCCTAATCCGGCGCGCGCATTGGCCTTCTATGAAAAGCTTGTGACCGACAAACGCTATAACCTGCTCACACAATATGGTATTGAAGGAAAAAACTATGAAGTCAAAGATGGCTACTATCAAATGATAGGTAATAGCAGTACCAACGGTTTTTCGCGGGAAGGCATGAACAGTTGGGCTTGGCGCAACCCGGAATATATGCTGTTTGACTCAGGCTTTGACCGTGTGAAGAAGATTTTTGCCGAGCTGGATAAAATCCAGAAGCCTGATCTGTTTACCGGCTTTGCAGAGGATTATACGACCTATCAAGCTGAAAAAGCGGCTTTGGAGCAGGTTGAGAAGCAATATCTGTATCCGCTCCAGGCTGGCCTGATTGACAACGTGGATCAAGGCTTGCAAACCTTCTTGCAAAAGGCAAACCAGGCTGGATTGGAGAAAATTCAGACGGAATACACCAAGCAATGGGAAGCTTACGTAAGGGAGAAGGGGATTAAGTAGTTTGGCAAGGTGAGCGAGATTTCAAAAGTTGTTGTGATCGAAAGAAGAAAAAAGCAAGTCTCCAGAAAGCTGGGGGCTTGCTTTTTTATGTCAGTCTATTCACTTATTGTGCATTCGCTTTAGAACGGCGAAAATCTGTTGGGGTTACGCCCAAGCTGCGCTTGAACATGCGGTGGAAATAGGAACTGCTCGCAAATCCGGTTTGTTCGGCCACGTCAGCCACCGACCAATCGGTCTGCTCCAGCAGCTCGCAGGCTTTGCGGATGCGCAGCTGTTGTATGACCTCTACGATGGTAGACATGGTTTGCTGCTTATACAGCCTGCTGACATAGATCGGTGACCTATCCAGTTCTTCCGCAATCTGATTAAGGCAAAAATCGGGATCGGCATAAGCCTGCTCAATTCGCTCATTAATTTGCCGCACCAATCGTTCCTGCTTCGTATTTCGTTTTTCCGTCAGACCGGAGCGAATATGATCAAAGACCAAATGGTAATGCTTGATCAGATCCACGGCAGTCTCTAACCGATCCGGGGACGGTAATTCGGTCCTGGATTCCACGGAGAATCCATTTCGCTCGCTCATATGCCGAGTGGCATTATTCACACTCATGATAAGCCGGGATATCGCGATCTTAACGGTGGAAAACGGATATTCCTCCATATGCATCAGCAAATCTGCAAGCATGCTGTGAGCATCATCTGTATGACCGGATAGGAGCGTATCAAGCATTTTCTTTTCCTTATCTGCCGGGTATATATAAGTATTTTGCACCTCTTCGTCTGTTGTGTGCTGTGCATTAATAATACAGCCATGTCCCCGAAAGAATCGGTGCATAGATGCCTCCCGAACCTGACGGTACAGCAAATGCAGCCGTTCCGGCTGGCTTGTGATCGCGCTATAGGTGAGTGAAACACTCAGCTTCAAATATTCAATGCAGGCCTCGCGGATTTGCCGCAGCAGGGTTTCGAGCAGCACAGGGTCTGTATACTCTGCAGGATCAAGAATGTTGAGCATCAGCAGAATGCTATCCTCATCTATATCAACAGTCTCTACCCGGTACGTCTGCCCGCATATTTCAGAAGCAATATTCATAATGGCAAACTTGTAGGGGAGAAGATCAGAACCACGTTCGTTGCGCCATCGGGCATAGTCATCGATTCGCAACAGGACCAGACGGTAATCTTTATCGAACTGGAATGTAATCCCAAGTTCATGCAGCCGTTCCGGCCTTTCTCCGCTAGGGAGCAATTGGATTCCCCCAATAACATTCCGTAAAATATTTTGCCGCATCGTGTATATGCTGTTGCGCTTCTCCGATTCCAGTGAATTCATATGATTAACAATCTGGCCGATCGGCGTGTATAGCATTTTAGACAGCAGCCAAGATGCTACGAAGCCTGCCAGTGCAATGATGGCAGCGATCAGGAGCATGGCATTGCGAATGACGCTCGCCATTTTGACAACGCTTTCATAAGGGGTGACACTAATATACTGCCAGCCCAGTCCGTCTGGCGAGGTGTAGGAAATAAGTGATCTTTTACCATGAAAACCTTCTACAAAATAGCCTGTTGTCTGCTTTTTTACGCGTGTGTGCAGCCATAACTGTTCTTTTTCGTCCAAAGATTCTTCTGTCAGGGTTGTGCCGGACAACAGTGTGCCTTGATCGTCCAAAATATAAGCAGCTCCACCCGATACAAGGATTTCCGCCATTTCCTTGTTCATCCAAGCCGCAGAAACATTGACAATCACAGCCGAATTCATGGCTTCGTTCGAGTTGATTGCGTCATAGCATAAATACGTATAAGCTGCGATATCTGTGCCTGCTTGCTTTGCTCCAGCTTCGGAGTCTGAGGCAGACAGCAGCGGATACGTGCGAGGAATAGGTGTGAACGGTTTATAGTCCTGATAATGCTCCAGCACCCGAATGATATCTGTGTCCGCCAGCTCGTTTTTGCTGAATAACCCGTTTTGTCCTTGTGAGGATGCAATGTAGAAGGTACCGCTTTTGGGATTATACACATAGATGGATTCGATATAAGGCATGGAATTGAGATAATTATTTAGTTCGGTCATGGCAGCGGTTACATCATAAACATTGGGCTTGGGATAATAGAGCAATTTGGACAGGGTGCTGCTGCGGTACATTTGAAATGCCAGCGATTGAGCGATAGATGTCATGTTAATGACCTCTTTGCTTCTCAATGTCAGGCTGCTGTGATTGGCTTCGAACGCCTGCTCCTTTTCCACTCGAATATAGTAAAAATAATACACAGTGGTAGATACCAGCAACGTTAGCGTAATGCATAATGTGATGCTGATCAGCAATTTGCTGTGAAGCTTGTGATGCTTTTTGAAATTGCTCATGGGCAGGCCTCCTGTCTGTGTACACAAGCTGTAAAGTACACCCTATTTATGTATTCATTATACGTATGTTGTTATGAACAAGACAGTAAACAAACCGATTTTTTGTGAAAAATCACAACTTTTTCTTAAAAAGGCTGGGAACACCATACGCAGATTGGATTACGTCGGTTCCCGGCCGGACTTGTCCGTTTCAATGAATGAATTGACGGTTGGAATTAGTCAGGGAATTGCACGTTGCCTTTAACGATATAGGCCCCGCCTGAGCCATTTTCCGCGAGAGCTGGAATGGTATCATTCAGCGCTACGCCGCGAATGTCTGTAATCCGTATTTTCAGAGACTGGTTCCCTAAATTAGTGCCTAAAAAGTAGTTATAGTCCTGTTTCTCAAGTTTGAGCCATTGTCCGTTCTGTTGAACTTCCATTTTCAAGACCGGATATTTATGATTGCGTACTTGAATAGCTGCCCACCATCTGCTGCTGCCTTCTTTAATGCGATAGGAGACATTGCCGGTAACCGGAGCCCTGATAACCTTCCACGAAATATTGATTTTTCCATCAACCATATTGCCGATCTGGCTGAATGCATTCGGAGACAGATCAAGCGCGCCGCTTGGACCTTCAGGGTAAAGATCCGTGACATATACGGTTGTTTTCCCTTTGGGACCTTGAACTTCCAGATAGGCTCCGGCTAATGCGGCCTTGATTCCGTTATAATTCAGCTGGGTGCGGTTAAGAGCTGTAATTTTGGCATTCGAAGGAACGGGATCAAGCAGTAATGCTCCTCCCGAGTAACCTGATCCTGTATAGGTGGCGTATCCCGTGTATGTACCATTCCAAGCTGCAGAGGCGGGAAGAGCGAACAAAGCAAGACTGAGCAACGACGTCAGACCGACGGTTTTAAGCTTGCGGAACGCAACATTATTCTTCATAATTATTTCCTCCTTAGTAATTTAATAGATATATACAGTAAATATAAACACTATATTACATAATATTTCAAATTATTCAATAGGGCTTTAAGGCAAAAAGAAAATATAGAAGAAATTTGTCAACATAGGAGGCATAGGTCAAAAGGGATGTTTTTAGGAAATGTGTTTTTTTTCGCAGACAGTTTATAAAACCAATGATAGGATCGATAAGATGTAGCATGATAATTTAAGGCAGGGATGACTGAAGAACGATAAGCATAGAGGAGGCTTTTGAGTATGGGAACGAATGTCTTTTATGTACCGCCTGTGAACTTAATGGGAAGCGGATGTCTTAGGGATCTGGGACCACTGCTGCAAGAGAAAGGATTTTTGAAAGTGCTTATCGTGACAGATAAATGGCTGCGCCGAAACGGGGTTGCTGATCGGGTAATCGCTGTGTTGGAGCAGCATGGAATTCCATATATCGTATATGACGGAGTCAAGCCTAACCCTACCTGTGACAATGTTCATGAAGGTGTGAAGGTATTTGAGGAAAACGAATGTGATGTTATCGTCTCGGTGGGCGGCGGGTCGCCGCAGGATGCGGCCAAAGCGATAGGTATCATTGTTACGAACGGAGGTCATATTTCAGAATATGAAGGCGTTCACAAATCCAAGCGGCCATCCGTTCCGATTGTAGCGGTGAATACAACGGCGGGGACTTCCAGCGAGGTTACTATTAATTATGTGATTACAGATGAGAAGCGTAAGGTCAAAATGGTGATGGTTGATAAAAACAGTCTGGCATCCATCTCTGTCAATGATCCTGAATTAATGGTCGGAAAACCGGCTGAATTAACTGCAGCGACAGGTATGGATGCGCTTACACATGCGATCGAAGCACTGGTTACTCCCGGAGGCTACTCAGTTACTGATGCCACAGCCTTAGCTGCTGTCGAGCTTATATTCCGTTATTTGCCTGTCGTTGTGGAGAATGGTCAGGATATCGAAGCCCGCGAAAAGCTCGTATACGCTGTTTTTTTAGGAGGATTGGCCTTCAATAATGCGGGCTTGGGATATGTGCATGCAATGGCCCATCAGCTCGGCGGTGTGTACGATCTTCCGCATGGTGTGTGTAATGCGATGCTGCTGCCGTATGTGCAGGAGGCCAATGCACGCCATGTTCCCCGTAAATTCAGGCCGATCGCAAAGGCGATCGGGTTTCCGGTTAAAGGGCGAACTGACGAGGAATGTGCCGAGTTTGTGGTGGATGCCATTCGGGGTCTAGCTCAGGAGGTTGGAATCCCGGAACGCTTGTCTGAACTTGGAGTGACCGATCCCGACCTCGATTTATTAGCGGATCATGCTATGAAAGATGCATGCGCACCAGGCAATCCATTTCAGCCGACCAAGGAGGAAGTTATTGCACTGTATCAAAAAATACTTTAGGCGTGTGTATATTGGGACTTTTGAACGATGTCTTTTAATAGAATAAGCGAACTATTGTTCTCCTTTTGTTTGTCGTATACAATCGAATCATGCTGATTGAAACAGAGTGATGTTGAACTCTGCTTATGCTGCAACGAAAGGATGTTTTGCACCATGATGGGAAGAGCCCATTTGATTATTGGAACCGGGGTCTCCCTGTCGGTATTAGCTTTGAGTGGATATGAAGTGACTCCGGCTGCCGTGGCTGCCGCTGTAGTCGGTTCACTGCTGCCGGATATTGACGAGCCTAACTCAATGCTCGTGAGTCGTGCGTTGCCTGCCAAAATGCTGAGACTCATACAGCTTCTGATGATTGGGGCTGCCGGATGGGTATTTTTTACCCCCATGGCCCCGCCACCGTGGAATCTGATTCTGGCTCTGCTGATGATCAGCGCTTCTTTTATGCCTTCACGATCCATGCGCAAGGTCATTATCTTTTTAATTGGCATTGGCATAGCCTGGTATGGGGAAGCATATGCGCCGTGGAATTACATTGCCGGATGTCTGCTGATTATCTGTACACTTGTCCCGCACAGGGGATTGACACACACGGTGTATGGAACAGCGGCCTGGACCGGGCTGCTGTATGCAACAACCCGGTTGCACGGAGACAGCATATGGCTGGCCGGAGGTATGGCGTATTTGCTGCATTTGCTGGCTGATTCCTTGACGAATAACGGTATTAAACCTTTACCGCCGTTCAAATGGAAGCTGCGGTTTAAGCTGATGAGCACCGGGACCCGCAAGGGAGCAAAGGTAGAAAACGTCTGCATTGCTCTGACAGCAATACTTGTCGTGATTGCATTGCTTCGTTATAAGCATTTGATGTGAGTCTTGCATCCTATATTTCTATTAAAGCGAGGACTTTACAGCCATTCTTTGAATCCAAAAAAACAGTCAAGACACGTTGTACCGTGCATTGACTGTTTTTTTGGATATGATGTAAATTTATGTTAAAACTAGGCTCGTTCAATGATGGTATTCAGCGTTGTACGATCCAGATTTTGAACTAGCTTGACGATTAGCTCTTTGGCGGCATCATAATCATCGGTGTGAATAATAGATGAGGATGTATGAATGTATCGTCCACAAATGCCGATAACGGTAGACGGTACGCCAATTCCGCTTAAGTGGACCTGACCTGCATCCGTTCCTCCTGTAGAAATGAAATATTGATATTTGATGTTGTGTGTGTCCGCCATATCCTGTACATATTCGACGATCCCGCGATGTGTGATCATTCCCGGATCAAATACCCGCAGCAGTGCGCCTTTGCCAAGCTGTCCGTATGCATTTGGATCTCCGCCCATATCGTTGGCTGCACTGCAATCCAGCGCAAAGAAAATGTCCGGTTGAATCAGATTGGCCGCTGTGCGTGCCCCGCGCAGTCCTACTTCCTCTTGAACGGTAGCTCCTGCAAACAACGTATTAGGAAGCTTGCCCTTTTCCTTATGTAATGCCTCCAGTAGTTCAATCGCCAAGCCTACACCATAACGGTTATCCCATGCTTTGGCCATGATTTTTTTAGGATTCGCGAGTGGAGTGAACTCACAGATCGGCACAATGGCCGTGCCAGGCACGATTCCCAGATTTTGTGCTTCCTGGCGGCTGTCCACGCCGATATCCAGATACATATGCTTGATGTCCATTGGCTTGCTGCGTTGCGCTTCATCAAGCAGGTGTGGCGAGACAGAGCCGACTACGCCGATTACCGGTCCGTTTGGAGTCAGCACCTGTAGACGCTGAGACATGATGGCCTGACTCCACCAGCCTCCAACCGGTTGAAAACGAATCATTCCATTTTCCGTAATGCCGTTCACGATAAATCCGACCTCATCGAGATGGCCTGCCACCATTACACGTGGTCCGCTTTCTTCACCGCGCAGAACACCAAAAAGACTGCCCAGCCGATCTTGCACGATTTCATCCGTATAATCGGATATCCGCTCTTTTACCCATGCCCGCAGCTCTCGCTCATGACCCGAAATGGACGGAAACTCCGTTAAAGTTTTAAACAATTCCAATGTTTTTGATTCCATGTTGGTACCTCACTCCTTACTAATTAACCAGTGGTCGCATGTATTCAAGTATGAATGTATTTGTACGGAATGTCCATGATATCATTTTCCTGACATAACAGTTCCCCATAGAGCTAATAATGATACAGCCTCAACAATCAGAGCCGCCAAGTGCGGAATTTACGTCAAAGGGGTGGTGAATGATGCCAGCTAAATCAGGGCAACGCAGTTTTCGAACTAATACGTCTCCGCTGTCCATAAATGAGAAGGACTATCAGAGTGTTTTCAAAAAACATGAACCTTCTAGGAAGGTATTTGCCAATTGTGTGCGCGCTTTTCTGGTTGGGGGCGTCATCTGTGTGATTGGGCAGGCGATTCAGGAGGCTTTTATGGCAGGGATGCACCTTTCTGCCAAAGACGCTGCGGCGCCGACTTCCTCCATGATGATCCTGCTGGCGGTCATCTTAACCTGCATTGGGGTCTACGATAAGATTGCCCAGTGGGCGGGAGCGGGAACCGCTGTACCCATTACAGGATTTGCCAACTCGATGTGTTCGGCTGCATTGGAATATCGTTCTGAGGGACTGGTACTCGGAGTGGGCGCAAATATGTTTAAACTTGCAGGATCGGTTGTTGTATTCGGGGTTGTGGCCGCATTTGTCGTAGGTGTTATATATGCCATCCTCGGTTTGGGGGGGCATCACTAATGAGAAGACAGGGAGGACAAACCTGGAAGTTTGAGTCGAGACCGCGCATTATTGGGAGTGCAACCGTGGTGGGTCCGGATGAAGGCGAGGGGCCGTTGTCCACAGATTTTGATTATATTTATGACAATATCGAAATTAACGAGAAAACGTGGGAAAAAGCGGAACGCCAATTGATTGAGCATTCTACTGAGCTGGCCCTAATAAATGCCAATCTAAGCAAAGAGGAAGTACAGTTTTTTATCAGTGGCGATCTGATGAATCAGATTATCAGCAGTTCCTTTTCGGCCAGCAAGCTAGCCATTCCTTATCTGGGTGTTTTTGGAGCCTGCTCAACCTCAATGGAAAGCTTGGCCTTGGCCGCGCTGATTGTGGATTCAGAGGCGGGCGACTATGTGTTGGCGGGTACGACCAGTCACAACTGTACGGCGGAGAAGCAGTTCCGTTATCCTAACGAGTATGGATCACAGAAGCCGCCATCGGCTCAATATACGGTTACAGGCTCAGGAGCTGTAGTGGTGGGACATGCCAAGACGGGGACAGTGCTGGATTGCGCTACCATTGGGCGCGTTATGGATATGGGCATCAAAGACCCTTTTAACATGGGCGGAGCTATGGCTCCGGCAGCAGCAGATACCTTGTTGTCCCATTTTCGGGATACAGGCCGGGACCCTGGTTACTATGACCTCATTGTAACGGGGGATTTAGCCTCAGTGGGGCTGCCGATTGCCAAGGAACTGCTAAAAAAAGATGGATATGATATGAATCAGACGGAATTTAATGATTGCGGTTTACTGATTTACGATATCAATAAGCAAAAGAAAGTTATTGCAGGCGGCAGTGGTTGCGGATGTTCGGCTGTGGTAACCTACGGACATTTGTTGAAGCGGATTGAAAAGGGAGAACTGCAAAAGGTACTGGTTGTGGCAACCGGGGCTTTGCTATCTCCTTTGTCCACACAACAGGGGGAAAGTATTCCCTGCATTGCACATGCTGTAGCTTTCGAAGCGGGGGAACAAGTATGATATATCTTTGGGCTTTTTTAGTTGGCGGTGCCATTTGTGTCGTGGGCCAGTTAATGATGGATTGGCTCAAAATGACGCCCGCACATACGATGAGTACGTTGGTGGTAGCAGGTGCCATTGCAGATGGTATCGGGATCTACGATCCGCTTATCAAATTTGCAGGAGCAGGTGCGACGATTCCAATTACCAGTTTTGGCAACTCACTCGTACATGGTGCCTTGACCGAATTGGAGAAGGACGGATGGCTTGGTGTGATTACAGGGATTTTTAGTCTGACTAGTGCAGGGATTTCCTCGGCAATCATTTTCTCTTTTCTGGCAAGCTTGTTTGTTCGTCCAAAGGGAAGTATATAATGTAAATACACATAATTGAAGTAAATAAGTATATACATGAGCCCTTCGGTCTGATGACCGTAGGGCTTTTGATATGCTATACTCACGCATGATGCGAAGAAAGATACATTTTGAAGGATATAGGAAAGGAGTTAAGTGTACTCTGTGCCCGCCTTCATGTACAATAATAGGAAACATGTTGCGATCTAGGAGGTTTACTGAGTTATGCCCGTACGTCAAGAATCTGCGCAGATTGTATCTGCAATCCGTTCTAATCTGGAATCATGCATATTGGGAAAATCCTTTGAAATAAAATTACTGCTTACGGCTATGCTGGCGGGTGGGCACATTCTGATCGAGGACGTTCCGGGTACGGGAAAAACGCAAATGATCAAGGCTCTTGCCAAATCCATGCGCGGTGATTACCGCCGTGTCCAATGTAATCCTGATATTCTCCCGAGTGATATTACGGGGGTTTCCATATTTCATCCACGGGATGAACGTTTTTATTTCCGTCCGGGTCCTGTAATGACGAATATTTTGCTGGCCGATGAAATTAACCGGGCCACGACGAAAACTCAATCGGCTCTGCTGGAAGTGATGGAGGAGCGCAGTGTGACAGTGGATGGGGAAACGCATATGTTACCTCATCCTTTTATGCTGTGTGCGACACAAAATCCGATTGATTTTGAAGGTACTTATATGCTGCCTGAAGCACAGCTGGATCGCTTTATGCTCAAAATCAGTCTGGGCTATCCTGATATGGAAACGGAGCGCAATATGCTGCTTTACCATCAGGTGGGGCAGCCGGCAGACCGTCTGGAGGCTGTAGCCCATATGGATCAGATTGCTGAGATCCAGCAGGAAATTCGGGAAATCTACATGGACGAGGCAGTGACGTCCTATTTACTTGATATTGTGCATGCGACGAGAGAACATCCATCCGTGCTGCTGGGAGCCAGTCCGCGGGCGGCACTTGCTTTTGTGATGGCGGCCAAAGCGTACGCTTTTTTGGACAACCGTGATTATGTGCTGCCTGATGATGTGAAGACGCTGGCACCGTATGTGCTGACGCACCGTTTGTTGCTGCTTCCTGAAGCGCGTCTTGATCATTCCAACGCCCCGTCCGTGCTCCGGTCTGTTCTTCAGCAGGTTCATGTACCCGTACGAATGGAGCGTTCTTAGGGAATGAACATGGTCAAGAGGAAGGGCAGGCTTTCCCGGCTGTCAGGCCGCATCTGGCTTCTGATAGTCATATGGGTGGTGTGCCTGCTGTATTTGTTGTTTCAGGGTGGCAAGACATCGGTCATGCTGTTATCCATGGTAACGCTGTTGTGTGTTTATTTATGGATCGTTGGTCTGAGCGGGGTTCGACGTGTTCAGGGCTCGCGGCAGCTTTCGCAAGGCTCAAACGAGCTATTGCATGCGGGAGATCAGGTGCATGTCAAGCTGAGTTTGAGTTTTCCCGGCTTTCTTCCGTTGCCATATATCATTGTGCGTGAGGTTCTCAAGCGGCATACAGGCGAATCCTGGTCGTTTGAGGACAGTGTCATCCCTAGCCTAAAGGAGGGCGGAGAGCTTACATTTCAGACTCCTGCTTTGGAGCGGGGAAGCTATCATTTTGAGGAAACCGAATGTGTGAGTGAGGACATCTTTGGTCTGTTGGAGCACAAGGGCCGGTTGAACGCGCGCGGGGAATTTCGGGTGCTGCCCCGAACGGTGTTCATTCCGTATTGGCTGGTCAATGAACGTCGCTCAAGGATGTCTGGGCCGCAGACGGTTCAAACTCGAACACGACGTGAAACGACGCAAATTAACGGGGTGCGTGACTACGTATACGGGGATCGTTTTTCCCGGATTCATTGGAATGCGACTGCTCGTACAGGCAGCTGGAAATCCAAGGAATTCGAGCATGAAACGGTTCCGAAAACCATGCTTGTGCTGGACCTGCACACAAAGCATTATATAAACGCGGATCAATTTGAACTGGCTGTGTCCTCGACCGCTTCATTGCTGGAGTATGGCGGTCGGGAGCGAATGGGGATCGGCCTGTGTACAGCCGGAGAGAAGGGAACGGTTTTTCAGCCCAGTGAGCAGATGATGGAACGACAACGGATGATGCATTACTTGGTAGACATACACTTGACTACACAAGGCAGTCTGATGGCTGCTGTCGAGGGCAGTGTGCGTCTGTTTCCGCCTGGCTGCTTTTTCGTGCTGATTAGTCCGCTGAAGGATCAGCGGGCGCTGGAGCTTCTTCGCTGGGCTGATACGCGGGGGATGACTCCGTGCCACGTCCATATCGGAGAAGGCATCGTCGAGAGCAAGGCTGAAGAATGGATAAGCATGCTTCGCACAAGGGGAATCCGGGGCTACCATATTCCGAGCCTTGAAGATCTCCCGGCAGTATTGGGAGGAGGGACACGATGAAAAGCTGGCTGCAATCGCTGAAAAGTTCCTGGGCTCTCGCTTTTACCTTTTTATGGATTATTATCATTGCTATGCAATGGGTGTCCTTTGCTTCTGAATTGTGGCTGGAGGAGACAAGAACACTTGTGTTAATGACCATTACGATGTTGGCTCTGGTCAAAATTATATTTCCATTCCGGCCATGGATTGAATTTATCATTAAGACGGCAACGCTCTTTTTCATCTTGTATCGGACACTTGTGTCCTACTCCATCATAATTCCTTTTGGGGGAGCAGCCAACCGGGTCGATCAATTTATATCCAATATGTCTCCTTATATTTGGTTTTCTCTCATCGCTTGGCTCATCATTGAAATGGTACCGCTTATTGTTACGACGAAGCAGCGGATTATCGTATTTTCAGGTATAAATATTGCCGCGCTGGCTGTGCTTGACTCATTCACGCCAACGGAGCTATGGGAGGAAGTTGCCTGGATTGTCTTTGCTGGCATGGGCTGGCTGGTGACGCAGCATTTGCAGTATTTTCGTCAGCATTATCCGCAAGGCTGGAAGCATATTCGCCGCTATCCGTATAAAATTGCTGCCAATATTGCAGTCATTTTTGCACTGATTATCATGGTTAGTGTGAATATGCCTGAAATACAGCCGGCCTTGACGGACCCCTATACGGCGTGGACCCAGCACAATAGCTCTAATGCCGTCGGAATTAACAATGGTATCGGGGCGGTGAATCAGCGAATGAGCACCGCATCGGGTTATAGTCGTCAGGACAATCGTCTGGGTGGGGGCTTTAATTTTGATTATTCTCCTGTGATGACGGTCACGACCAATCAGCGAAGCTATTGGCGAGGGGAGACCAAGCGAATCTATTCCGGTACAGGCTGGAGCGATGCAGGCAATGATGATCAGACACTGAATGATGTGTCAATGGCCGCCGAGCTGGAAAATACACAGGAAACGCGGCATTCGACCGAGCAGGTCGTTCAGACAATTACGATGCAAAATGATCAGAGCTACCCGGTTCTGTTTGGAGCCTATTCGGTAAACCGTGTCCAATCCGTGGACCAAGATTCGCGGGCAGACGGCTTGCATTGGAACCCGGAACAGGCAGAGCTGCTGTGGAGCGGGGGTTCCCGAAGAACTGCTTATCCCAAAACCTATACACTGGTATCGCATGTTCCGGTCATTCCTGAGAAAGAGCTGCGTGCAAAAACTTTCCATGAGCTGTATGGGAAAAACAAGCAGGAGGCTTATTTGCAAATTCCGGATGAGTTGCCGAAGCGGGTACGCGATTTGGCTAAAAACGTAACGGCAACAGCTAAAACGCCGTACGAAAAGGTCGGCTTGCTACAGCGGTATTTACAGCAGAATTATGCCTATACCAATAATCCGGACCTCTCCCGAAGAAGAAGCAAGGATTTTGTAGATGCCTTTTTATTTGAAATTCGAGAGGGCTATTGCGATTATTTTTCCACTTCACTGGTCATGATGTCCCGTTCGGTTGGGGTTCCGGCCCGTTGGGTTAAAGGATATGCGCCTGGTCAGCAGACGTTTTCGGATGAAGCCGCAACGGACGATGCGGGTGAAAATATGTCCTCCTACTCCGTGACTAATGCTGATGCCCATTCCTGGGCAGAAGTATATTTGGGCGAATACGGATGGGTCCCTGTAGAAGCTACGCCTGGCTTTGATATGCCGCTGCTGACGGAAAAGGAGGATACAAAGACGCCTGATGCTCCAGAGGTGAAAGATCAGCCTGAACCGGAACAGCCTGAGCAGGCCCCTCAGGTGAATCCAGAGGAAGGGTTAAAGATCCATCCCGTTTTCATCGCTGCGGCGGCTGCGGTTCTTGTCCTGTGGGTTGTTTATATTGTCTGGCGTAATCGTGCGGATATTCATTTTTACCTGCTGCGCTTGCGCAGAGGGAAGCCGCTGACTCCGGGTGAAAAGGTGGTTGTTGAAACGGAGCGCTGGTTGCGGTATATGCAAAGAAAGGGCTTTGCGCGTGCCAGTCATGAAACGCTGAGAGAATCGGTCGCGAGATGGTCGGCAGAAGCACCGGAGCGTGCTGCCATTTTACAGCAGCTGCTCGAACGGTTTGAACAATCGCGTTATAGTCCAGCAACCGTAACCGCAGAGGATTGGCGCAATGTTCGGCTGCAAGCCTCCTTGCTGCATAAGGAAGGACGTACAAGAAGATGGGCTTGACCAAAAGCTGCATCAGATTAGAAGGATAAAGAATAATCTTTATATGCAGGCTTGGTAGAAAGCTGCCCGTTTGTTGAGGATAGCTTTTTACTAAGCCATATTAATATGGTATAGTTTGTCGTATGAAACTGAGGTGACCGACGTTGTTTGAACTGCTGATGCCCAAATTACGGGTGAATACCGTCTTTGATATTGATCTTGAAGGCTTGTATGCTCAAGGATATCGAGGCATTATTACAGATCTGGATAATACGCTGGTTGGCGCAAAAGCGCCGAATGCGACACCCGAGCTGGTGGCCTGGTTCGAAAAGGTCAAGCAGGCGGGTTTTAAGCTTGTCATTGTGTCCAACAACAACATGGACCGCGTATCCCTGTTTGCCACGCCTTTGGACATTGAATTTATACATGCCGCACGCAAGCCCTTCAACACGTCCTTTCACAAAGCCATTCGTATGATGGGGCTTACTCCGGAAAAGACTATTATGGTAGGGGACCAGATGTTAACGGATGTATTGGGAGGCAACCGATTGGGATTGCACACGGTATTGGTGCTGCCGATATCCATCCAGGACGAAGGAATCATGACCCGCTTTAATCGGCGGTTGGAGCGAATCGCGCTCACAAGGTTACGCATGAAAGGCTTATGGCTTGAGGAGGAAAAGAAGAATGACTGAAAGACCTGACGGCGAAACTGCCGTCAAATGTAGTGGCTGCGGTATCACCATGCAGACTATCAGTTCGGAGCTTCCGGGATATATTCCGGAAAAATCGCTTACACGTGAGCCTGTCATCTGTCAGCGCTGCTTCCGGATCAAAAACTATAATGAAACGTCCTCGGTGACGGTGGATCAGGACGAGTTCCTAAAGCTGCTCAGTCAGATCGGAGACAAGGATGCGCTCGTGATCCACATTGTAGACATCTTTGATTTTGAAGGAAGCTTGATTTCCGGCCTGCAGCGTTTTGTAGGCGCAAATCCGGTTGTATTGGCTGTAAACAAGATCGATTTGTTGCCGAAGGTAACGAATTGGAACAAGGTCCGCAACTGGGTACAAAAGCAAGCGAAGGAGTATGGATTACGCACGGCAGATATTGTTTTGTGCTCAGCTAAAAAAAATCAGGGCTTTGACCGTTTGCTGGATGTGGTTTCCGAGCTGCGCGGCAACCGGGACGTGTATGTAGTCGGTGCAACAAATGTAGGCAAATCCACTCTCATTAACCGCCTGATTCGTGATTATAGCGATATGGATCAGGAGCTTACAACATCCCGCTACCCGGGAACAACACTCGATATGGTGAATATTCCACTTGATGACGGAAGGCATATTATTGATACTCCGGGGATTGTATACCCTTGGCGATTCAGTGAGATCGTCTCCCGCCAGGATTTGAGCGCCATTATGCCGGACAAGCCATTGAAGCCTGCTGCTTATCAGTTGGATTCCGGGCAGACTTTGTTTTTCGGTGGTATGGCCCGATTTGATTTTATAGAGGGTCAGCACCAATCCTTTACATGCTACGTTAACAGTGGACTCAAAATACATCGCACCAAGCTGGAGCGGGCTGATCAGCTGTTTGCTGATCACGCCGGGGAATTGCTGTCTCCGCCAACGCGCGATCAATTGGAAGAGATGCCGGAATGGACAAGACATGAGTTCCGTGTACCCCGTAAATCACCGTCGGACATTTATATTTCCGGCTTGGGATGGATCAGGGTGAACAGTGATAGCGGAGCATTGGCAGCGGTTCATGCTCCTCGGGGAATCCGTGTCCTGTTGCGGCCTGCGTTGATTTAACAGTAGCTGCAGCCATGTTAGAGGGCGGCAAGGAACAAGTCAGGTTCCTGCCGCCATTCATGCATTTGTGCGGCCTAATATTTTGTAATAAGGGGGGAGAACAACGATGAACAGCGGGGAGTCTGGAGCGACCGAACAAGGACTTGTACTATTGGGCGTATTGGGTGATCCGATCAAGCACTCCAAATCACCTCTTATGCATAAAATAGCTTTACAGGCTGCTGGAATTGAGGGGGATTTTGTGCCACTTCATGTTAAGCCGGATCAGTTGGAAGATGCTATGAAGGGAATCCGGGCTTTGCATTTCCGAGGAGTCAATGTAACCATTCCCCATAAGGTTGAGGTTATGAAATATCTCGATGAGGTTGATGAAGGAGCCAGACTTATCGGCGCCGTCAATACGATTGTGAATGACGACGGACGGCTCAAGGGCTACAACACCGATGGAATCGGCTATGTGCGTTCCCTCAAGGAAGAAACTTCGGTTGAATTGAAAGGGGCCAAAATTGCGGTTCTTGGAGCCGGTGGAGCTGCTCGCGGTGTGATTCATGCTCTGTTAGAAGAACAGCCGGAATCGATTATGATTCTGAACCGAACGCGTGACAAAGCTGAACAGCTGGCACGGGAGTGGACGACGGAATCGATCCCGGTAACGGGATATTCCAACGAAGAAGCGAAGAACGTGCTTGCGGCGGTCGATGTATTGATCAATACGACTTCAGTCGGAATGTCTCCTTTATCGGATGAGCTTCCACTGGAAACGAGCCTGATTCCGAAGGGAATTATCGTAAGTGATCTGATCTATAACCCGCTGGAAACGAGGCTTTTACGTGAAAGCCGGGAACAACGTGACTGCACTGTGCATGGCGGCTTGGGCATGTTCGTGTATCAGGGAGCGGTGGCCTTCGAGTATTTTACAGGAGTTGCTCCAGCAGTAGATCAAATGCGGGCGGCCGTGCTGGGAAGCCTGTCTTAGATCAGATTGAACATTTAAATTTATGGAAATGCCGCATTGCATATGTGGTGATGAAGGAGTTAATTATACATGTTAACAGGTAAACAGAAAAGATATTTGCGCTCCATGGCGCATCATTTGGACCCGATTTTTCAAGTAGGGAAAAACGGCACGAATGAGCATCTGATGCGCCACATCAATGATGCGATTGAAAAACGCGAGCTGATGAAGGTGCAAATTTTGAACAACTGTTTGGACGATAAGCATGAAATTGCGGAAGAACTGGCTGCGGAAACAGGCTCCGAGCTTGTGCAAATCATTGGGAGCACCATTATTTTGTACAAGGAATCCCGTGATCACAAGCAAATCGAGTTGCCTAGAGGATAAACACGCGGGGGAATACTATGAAAATCGGTATTTTGGGCGGTACATTTGACCCGATTCATATTGGACATCTGCTGGCCGGAGAAGCCGCAAGGGATGCCTATGCGCTGGATCAGATATGGTTTATGCCTTCTCATATCCCTCCGCACAAGCATCAGGCAGGTGCGAGCGGCGTGCAGCGTTTGGAGATGACGCGAGAAGCGGTGGATGGGCATCCCGCTTTTGAAGTGCTGGATATTGAAGTGCTTCGAGGTGGGGTATCTTATACCATCGACACGATCATAGAGCTTCAGAAGCTGCATCCTGCGGCGAAATTTTATTTTATTATCGGCGCGGATATGGTGAACTATTTGCCACATTGGCAGGGAATTGAGGAGCTGGCACAGCGGATTTGCTTTATCGGTGTTAGGCGTCCCGGTTTCCAGCTTGCACTAAATGAGTTGCCGCATTATTTGCAGGACAAGATATTACTGGCGGATATGCCGGTGGTGGACATTTCTTCGACGGATATTCGGGAACGTGCTGCGGAAGGACGCACCATTCGTTATCTTGTGCCTGACCGTGTACATGACTACATAAAAAGGGGCGGTTTGTATGAAGTACAGCCGTGAACAATTAATGGAGGCCGTATCAGGCCAGATGCCTGAAAAACGCTGGAAGCACACGCTGGGTGTTATGCATACCTCGGTGGAGCTAGCCAAACGATATGGTGCAGACCCGGAGAAGGCCGAACTGGCCGCTATTTTGCATGATGTGGCGAAATATTGGCCTGTTCAGCAGATGGAAGAAGTCATTCGCAGCCATCCTGAGTGTGATCAGGAGCTTTTGAAGCATGACAAGCAGCTTTGGCATTCCGAGGTGGGATACTGCGTTGCAGCAAGAGATTACGGGGTGGACGATCCGGAAATACGGAATGCAATTCGCTGGCATACTTCAGGGCGCGTAGGCATGAGTCTGCTCGATAAGGTCGTGTGCCTTGCTGATTACATTGAACCGGGCCGGGATTTCCCCGGGGTTGATCATATCCGAAAGCAGGCAAAAAAAAGTCTGGAGCAAGGTCTTATTGCTGGATTCGACGCTACAATTTCATTGCTGCTGGAAAAGCAAAAGGTTATTTTTCCACTGACGGTCTTGTCGCGCAATGATTTGATTCAACAACTAAAACAGAGAAAAACGGAGGTTCATGAATGACCCTGACGACTGAGCAATTAATGCAAACTGCGGTTGAGGCCGCTACAGATAAAAAGGCAATGAATATCGTCGCACTGGATTTGCGGGGGATATCGCTGGTAGCGGATTATTTTGTCATTTGCCACGGTAACTCGGATACACAGGTACAGGCGATTGTAACAGAAATTCGCAAACGCGCTCATGATGAAGGTGTAACCATCAAAGGGATCGAAGGCATGGATTCCGCACGCTGGGTTCTGATGGATTTGGGGGATATCGTAGTACATGTCTTCCATCGCGACGAGCGTGAATATTACAACATCGAGCGACTCTGGTCGGACGCTAAGGTTGTGGAGAAGGTATGAATCTGATTGCTGGTACTTATGTCACTATTATGGTGGATCGTGAGGTGTCCCCTTTCGGCTACTTTCTCACCGCAGGTGAGCAGGATGTGCTGCTGCATTATACGGAGCTGACACGCGAGATCGAGATAGGTGAACGGTTGGAGGTATTTATTTTTTACGATACCGAGGATCGTTTGGCCGCAACCATGAAAAAGCCGTTCTTATCGCTGGGTGAAATGGCCAAGCTTGAGGTGGCTGATGTGCACCCGCGCTTGGGATGCTTCTTGGAGATGGGATTGGGTCGCCAACTGTTACTGCCCATTCGTGAGCTGCCTGAGAACCGGGATTTGCATCCTCGAGTGGGCGACCACGTGTATGCAATTATGGAGCATGACAAGCAGGGCAGACTGCGAGCCAAGCTTGCAGGGGAGCAGGAGCTGGCTCCGCTGTGCTTCCATGCCCCTGGTTCATGGCTAAATACGTGGGTGCAGGCTACCGTATACAAACCGCTCCAAATGGGCACATTTGTCCTGGTGGACGGAGGTGTGCTTGGTTTTGGGGCCATTGGCATGATTCATTCCTCAGAACGTAACCGGTTGCTTCGTCTGGGTGAAGAAGTGAAGGTACGGGTCGCGATGGTTCGTGAAGACGGCCGGGTCAATCTGGCCATGTCGCCACGTAAGGAAGTGGGACGCAATGAGGATGCAGACCGGTTGATAGCTTTTCTGAAAGAGCGTCCGGGTGGAGGTATGCCTTATTCGGATGCGACCCCGGCCGACATTATCAAGCAACGGTTCGGCATCAGTAAATCCGCCTTTAAGCGTGCGATGGGCAAGCTGATGAAGGAAGGGCTGGTTATCCAAAAAGAAAACTGGAGCTATCTGGTGGAGAAAATGCCTAAATCGAAGGACGGGAATGAGGAATAAACATGGCTGCTTACCGTAAGTTTGCATATGTGTATGATGAGCTGATGCAGGACATGCCGTACCTGGACTGGTTGAGCTTTGCACGGCAGGCTTGGGAGCAGTACGGTATGCCCCATACGGTGGCTGAGCTGGGCTGCGGAACGGGGGCCATTACGATTCCACTGGTTAACTCTGGCTTTGAGGTGACCGGTATTGACCTATCCTCTGATATGCTGGCGGTAGCCCGCCGCAAAATGGAAGCGACTCCGCAAGGACAGCGCCTGTTTCGTGAAGGAAGCGTCCGCTGGCTGCAGCAGGATATGCGAGAGTGGAATTTACCCGAGCCTGTCGACTCGGTCATTTCTTTTTGCGATTGTCTGAACTATTTGCTGGAGGAAGAGGATATAACGGCTACGTTTCGCAAAACGTATGCTGGTCTTAAGCCTGGCGGAACCTTTTTGTTTGATGTACATCATCCACAGACGTTTGTACGTTATGATGAAGAGCAGCCCTTTGTATTGGACGAACGCTCTATCTCCTATATCTGGACATGTGCGCTGGACACGCCTCGCTCTGAAATTGAGCATCATCTTAGTATTTTTGCGAGAGCAGAAAATGAAGGGCTCGATTTGTACCAACGATTTGAGGAAATTCATGTTCAGCGTGCCTATGACCCGGACTGGATGAAAGCAGAATTATCTAAAGCGGGGTTCCGTGATGTGAAGGTGTATGCGGATTTTGAATGGGTAGAAGCAGAAGATGACGCGGCGAGATTATTTTATGTTGCAGTAAAATAGCAGGGTGATCTGGCGAACAGGGGAAAATAAGGATGCTTTTCCACACTGGATCCAAGGTGTGCAGTCTTTATTTGACTTTTTTCGTGGTTTTCAATATAATAATGCCATTATTGATGGTTAAACAATCGCCGATGAGGAATAGTAGCTTTGTTTGGACATTTAGAGAGCTGGCGGGTGGTGCAAGCCGGTTGACAGTGCAAAGTGAACTCGCCTCGGAGATATGCGCCCAACGCAGGAACGCCCTATACAGGTGCTTATATTCTGTTATTAACCCGCATCGGATCACCTCCGTTATCAGGTGCAAAGGGAGTAGAACGCGAAGAACGCTTTCTGCTAACTAGGGTGGTACCACGGGAATATAACCTCTCGTCCCTAGCGCTGACACGCTACGGGATGTAGAGGTTTTTTTGATGCATACCGTTTGAGGAGGAAATGACAATGACAGACACACAGCCGAAGCACGGCTATCAACCGCAAAGTATTGAACCCAAATGGCAGAAATATTGGGATGAGAACAAGACGTTCCGCACGGGAGAAGAGCCAGGCAAACCGAAATTTTATGCTTTGGATATGTTCCCGTACCCGTCTGGAGCCGGCCTGCATGTAGGCCATCCGGAGGGTTACACGGCTACAGATATTGTTTCACGTTATAAAAGAATGCGCGGCTACAACGTGCTGCATCCGATGGGATGGGACGCCTTCGGTTTGCCTGCTGAGCAGCATGCGCTGGATACAGGTGAGCACCCGCGTGAAATCACGGTGAAGAACGTAAATAACTTCCGCCGTCAAATCAAATCGCTCGGCTTCTCATATGATTGGGAGCGTGAAATTAGCACGACTGATCCTGAATACTATAAATGGACACAGTGGATCTTTATTCAGTTGTACAAACGCGGCCTTGCTTATGTAGCTGAAGTGCCTGTGAACTGGTGTCCTGCGCTGGGGACAGTGCTGGCAAATGAGGAAGTAATTGACGGTAAAAGTGAGCGTGGCGGCCATCCGGTCATTCGTAAGCCGATGCGTCAATGGATGCTGAAAATCACCGAATATGCGGATCGTTTGCTGGATGACCTGGAGGAGCTGGACTGGTCCGAGAGCATTAAGGATATGCAGCGGAACTGGATCGGTAAATCAACCGGGGCAGAGGTTCATTTTCCAATTGATGGACATGACAAGCAGCTGACGGTCTTTACCACCCGTCCGGATACGCTGTTTGGTGCAGGCTACTGTGTGCTGGCTCCTGAGCAGGAATTGGTGGATTTTATTACTACACCTGAACAAAAGGATGCCGTGGATCATTATCGTGAGCAGGCTGCTCGTAAAAGTGATCTGGAGCGTACGGATCTGGCCAAGGACAAAACAGGCGTATTCACAGGTGCATATGCGGTGAACCCGGTAAACGGGGAAAAGCTGCCGATCTGGATTGCCGACTATGTGCTGGCAGGCTATGGAACCGGCGCAATTATGGCTGTACCGGGTCATGATACACGTGACTGGGAATTTGCCAAAAAGTTTGGCTTGAAGATTACCGAGGTTGTTCAAGGTGGAGATGTAGATAAAGCAGCGTATACCGAGGATGGCCCGCACGTCAATTCAGGGCCGCTGAATGGACTTACCAACGAGGAAGCGATTCCGAAGATGATCGAATGGCTGGAAGCCGAGGGTAAAGGACAGGGTAAAGTAACCTACCGTCTGCGTGACTGGCTGTTCAGCCGACAACGCTATTGGGGTGAGCCAATTCCGGTGATCCATCTGGAAGATGGCACGATCAAAACCGTTCCTGAGGATCAACTGCCGCTTACACTGCCGGAGATGGACAACATCAAGCCTTCAGGCACAGGGGAATCCCCGCTGGCCAACGCGGCAGAATGGGTAGAAACCATTGATCCCGAGACAGGCATGAAGGCACGCCGCGAGACCAACACGATGCCGCAATGGGCAGGAAGCTGTTGGTATTACCTGCGCTTTATTGATCCGAAAAATGATCAAGAGCTTGTCTCCAAGGAGAAGCAGCGCGAATGGCTGCCTGTTGATCTTTATATTGGCGGAGCGGAGCATGCGGTTCTTCACCTGCTGTATGCCCGTTTCTGGCACAAGGTGCTGTATGATCTCGGCGTAGTGGAAACAAAAGAGCCTTTCTACAAGCTGGTTAACCAGGGCATGATTTTGGGCAATAACAATGAAAAAATGAGTAAATCACGCGGCAATGTCATTAACCCTGACGATATTGTGAATACATTTGGCGCCGATACGCTGCGTATATATGAGATGTTCATGGGACCGCTGGAAGCGACCAAGCCATGGAGCGAGAACGGGGTTGAAGGAGCACATCGCTTCCTGTCCCGTGTATGGCGCCTGTTTGTATCCGACGATGGCAGCCTGAACACCAAAATTACAGATGATGACGGCAGTGATGAATTTAAACGGACCTGGCATAAAACGTTGAAAAAAGTAACTGAAGATCTGGAAGGCCTGCGCTTCAATACAGCGATTAGCCAACTGATGATTTTCACCAACGATGCTTATAAAGCAGACCTTCTGCCGCGTGCAGCAATGGAAAACTTTGTGCAAATGCTGTCGCCGTTTGCGCCACATCTGGCTGAGGAATTGTGGCAGCTGCTGGGACACAATGAAAGCATTACGTACGCGGCTTGGCCTGCTTATGACGAAGCCTGGACAATAGAGGCTGAAGTGGAAATTGTCATTCAGGTAAATGGAAAAATTGTGCAGCGTGCAACGGTTGCCAAGGATCTTGATGCCAAAGCGATGGAAGCTTTCGCTTTGTCGCTGGAAAACGTTCAGCAGGCGCTGGCTGGCAAAACGGTTCGTAAGGTAATCGCTGTTCCAGGCAAGCTGGTTAATATTGTTGCCGGTTAATCGGCTTTAAGCTTGAAGGAGACATACACCTTTTGCATGTCCTCCTCATACTTGTTGTGCGTGGCCCGTATCAGCTCGGGGAAGACACCATGCAGGCTGGTGTCTAGCAGTGCAAGGGCTTCGGCAGTGATGCCTCCAGGAACCGCTACCCTGGCCTGTAATTCGGCTGGTGTCATCCCGCCTTCTGTAAGCAGCTTTCCTGTACCGATGATCATTTCACCGACCAGGGCGCATAGCTCCGTACGGTCTATACCTGTGGCTTGAACTGCGGCTTCAATCCACTGGTCCATAAAAAAGGCCAGGAAAGCAGGTCCGCAGCTGGAGAAATCTGATGTGATTCGCGTATAAGGCTCTTGAACCCGAATTGGCCTGCTGATGTGGGACATAAGCTCTTCCAGTAGGGAGCGGTCCTCCTCTGTAATCCGACTGCCATAGATGCAGAGCGAGGCTCCGCTACCGACCTGGTGAGTGATGCTCGGAATAATTTTGGACACTTTGGCTTTCAGCACATGCTCCAAAATACGTAGCTGCACCGGGCTTGTGATCGATACGACAATCTGCTCTTCTGAAATGACGTTGCGTATTTCATCCGTTACGGTCTTGGATTCCAGCGGTTTCACGCAGATAAACAGGATATCGCTTTCCGCTGCCGTTTCACGGTTGCTTTGGGCTGCATGCAAACCTGGATAACGACGGGCCAGCTCGGCTACCTTGGAGTGCGTTCGATTGCTTGCTGATATTTGCTGCGGCCTCAGGGCGCCTGAATGAATAAAAGCTTCAATTAGCAGACTTCCCATGCTGCCAGTCCCGATAAATCCAACTTTCATTGTTCAACGTCCTCCTTTCATACTTTGGGGTATAGACGCTGTCATTCTTCTTAGTGTATGCATCCGGTCTTGATCGACATGACGAATTTTTGTCTGAGTAGGCTAGATGTTTCCGGGGTGTGCCACTCTTAAGGAAAAATGGCTCACAGCAAAACCGTATGGAGGTTGTTACATCCTCCGGTTTAATGGGAAGGGACAGCTTGTTCTGTTCGATTGAGACGATTGTTACCAGCGGCTCAATTTCCCGAAATTCATGTAGAACAGGGGACGAGATGAAAATGAAACGCGTATGGACCGGAACAGCGATAACACTGGCTGTAATCGGGAGTGGGCTTATTTTGTTTGCCGGAGGTCAGCGCGAAGAGCCGCAAGAAGAATGGACTTTGCTTAACCCCAAGGTGGAGCAGGTATTAGCGCCGGAGTCAGAGCCCAAGGAATTGCAGGGCAACAGTGATGACGCTCCAGGAAAGCGTGCTGCAAAAGCGAATTCAGACCAAGCGGAACGCAGCCCGGATGCCCAGGCTGCTGGCACTGTGAAGCATAATTCAATGCAGGGGACTGCTGCCAATGAACCGGTTGCTGTGAACGAAAACTCCGCTATCGGAAATGCAGGTACCGTTAAGCAACCCAATGTGGCGAATTCAAGTTCAGACACAGAGGATGTCCGTTCTAATCCAGCTAATGCATCCGGATCCGGTGAAAAAAAGGTGAATATCAACACAGCGACTGCAGCCGAGTTAATGGAGCTGCCGGGAGTTGGAGCCAAAAAGGCCGAAGCGATTTTGGACTACCGTAATCAGCACGGGCCATTCAAACGTGTGAATGATTTGGATCGTGTGAAGGGCATCGGCCCTAAAATGCTGGCAAAAATGAAGCCTTACGTCAGCTTGTAAGCTGTACTAAATTACGGTAACCAGGCTCTGAGAATGAACTTTAGCGGAAATGATTGTCGTTCTAACTTGTTTATTACGGGAGAGATAGTTATGAGTGCAGATGTACGCAAGGACTGGGACACTTATTTTATGGATATCGCTTATATGGTATCCACCCGTTCGCGCTGCTCGCGGCGTCATGTCGGAGCCGTACTTGTGCAAGGTAAAAAGCTTTTGGGGACCGCCTATAACGGTGCCCCTTCCGGGGTGCCTGATTGCTCTGAGGCAGGCTGTATGATCTCGGAGGAGTATGAGGTTGTTGATCGTGATGGCCGTGAGGAGATGGTTAAAAAGCAGCGCTGTATCCGTACGATTCATGCGGAGCAGAATCTGCTGCTGTTCACTGACCGGATTGATCGCGAAGGCTCTTCCGTATATGTTACTGACCAGCCGTGCTGGACGTGTGCCAATATGCTGGCAAACAGCGGTATTGTGGAGATTGTATACCATCGGCCTTATCCTAAAGATGCCGACAAGGTTCGGGCCATGTTAGAGGAGAAAGGCATTGCCTTCCGCATGCTGGAGACCTATCATCCACCTAAGGAAACATTAATGGATGTTAAAAATTAAAGAGTACATGAGGAAGAACCTCTGACGACTGCTATGTTGTCAGGGGTTCTTTTTTATTCGCAGATTGACAGCAAGGAGTATGTTGCTACCGAGAGGTGATTGTATTCAGACCAAACTTGTACTAACCAGACCTATATTGACCCTTACCGTATGCTGGATTACAGGAAGTGCAGGAGCTTGTCTTTATTCCGGACGTATGCTTTTGTTGCTCTGGACGGGAGTTACACTGATACTTCCTTTTATTTCCTTGTGGATGAAAATTCCCTTTCGACATATGGTATGGCTCTGGCTTGCTTTGAGCGGTGGCGGGTTTCATTGGGCTTGGCATGATCTGCATAATGTGAGCGGTATTCCCGATGCTCTTCATGTGCCTGCTGCTGCGGTGGAAGACATGCCTGTGCAAGCAATAGGATTTATTGCTTCCCAAGTGCAGGTAGATGGTTATCGAGCGCAATTTGAGATGCGAATCACCGCGCTCAATCAGACGGGTGGTAATTCAGAAGAGAGCAAGAAACAGGCATCTTTTTCTGAACAGGTTATCGTTCACATCAAGCTGGCTGCCAAGCAGGAACAGCAAATTGCGGCAGCATGGCAGCGTGGAGACGCAATTCAACTGCGCGGCAGCTTGAAGGCTCCCGCCAAAGCGGGAAACTTTGGCGGCTTCGATTATAGTAAATATCTACATACCCAGGAAATTCACTGGCTCTTTAAAGGAAATGGAGCCGCATCACTGCAGAGGCAGCCAGCTTCCCTGTGGAATCGTTACACTTTATTCAGGTGGAATGATCAGCTTAGAGAGCAGCTGGGGCAACGAATGGAAGCGGCATTTACATCCCTTCATCATGCCGGATACATGAAAGGACTGGTACTGGGGGTTACGGATGAGCTGGACCCGGCAACGTATAACGAATTTACACAGCTGGGACTAACGCATATTTTAGCGATATCCGGCATGCATGTAGCGGTATATGCAGCTACATTGCTATATATACTCAAGCTGCTGCGCATAAGCCGCGAGGCATCCCTGACAGTTGTGATGATACTTATTCCGGCTTATGTTCTGCTGACAGGTGCTTCTCCATCAGTGGTGAGAGCTGGGATCATGGCGATGATCGGTTTGTTTGCAGCCAGGCGAGGTGTACTTAAAGACGGACTTAACATTTTGAGCATATCTGCGCTGCTGATGCTCCTATGGAATCCGTATTACCTGCTTAGCGTCAGTTTTCAGCTTTCCTATTTGGTGACAGCCGGGCTGCTTGTTTACATGCCGCTCATGAAGCCCTTTTTCGCCAAATGGCCTCTCCTGATCGGCGGTGAAATTGCGATTACGATTACGGCACAACTTGTTTCGTTCCCAATGACGGTATTCTACTTTAATCAATTTTCGCTGCTATCGTTTATAGCTAACTTTGTGCTCGCGCCACTGATCACTTATATTGTCCTTCCAATCGGTACGGTGGCGATGGGACTCGCCTTTCTATGGGTGAACGGGGCCCGTGCCCTTGCGTGGCCGGCAGAGCAATTGAACAATCTGAGCTTTTTGCTTGTAAAATGGCTGAATGTAGATGATGTTTATGTGAGTATTTGGCCGTCATCCTCGATCCTGTGGGTCGTGGCGTATTATGCAGCTTTGTACAGTGTGCTGTACTGGCTCAAGGCATGGCTGGCGTCCCGAAGGCAAGCCGACGAAATAGCTGTTTTAAGCTCTGCCTCCATATCATCGCCCATTCATACGGGCTTGGCGGCTTCTGCAGAGTGGGGAGCTATCCTGCAAACAGATCATGAGCCTGAAGGAGCGGGCAAATATGCACATCGACAGTGGAACCGTTACCGATATTTGGCACTGACTTTAAGCGGAATAGCTTGGCTGGGTATACTGTGCACAGGGTATCAGGCTCCGGCTGAAGAAAATGCGGGTACAGTTCAATACCTGGATGTAGGCCAAGGCGACAGCATTCTAATTACAACGCCGGGCGGCAAACACATTTTGGTGGATGGGGGAGGAACAATGGATTTTGCGACAGGGAAAAATGCCTGGCGTAAGCGTAAGGACCCCTACGAGGTAGGCGCGGATACGATTGTACCCCTGCTGAAGCAACGCGGTGTGCATCGGCTGGATGCCATTATTTTAACGCATGGAGATCATGATCATGCCGGAGGACTACAAGCTGTGCTTGACCAGATTCCTGTAACAACCTTGTTTTTTAACGGTACCGTAACAGACAAAGCACCATTTCGCAAACTGCTGAGTACGGCTTTAAACAAGCAGATCAAGCTGTACGGTGCATACTATGGAATGAGCTGGAAGCCGGATCAGGATACGCAAATCCGCTTTCTCTATCCCTTTCCGTTACAGGAGAATGTATCTGGGCAGTTGCCTGTTATGAAGGAACAGAATCAGCATTCCATTGTCATGATCTTAGAAATGGAGGGAGTCTCTTTCTTGTTCACAGGGGATATGGATGATGCCGCAGAAGCGTTGCTGCTATCTGAATTAACCCATTCTTCATCCCGAATGAAGGACCAGGAGGGAGTGGGGACTGTAGCACAAGCTGTAGACGTCATGAAAATAGCACATCACGGCAGCAAGTATTCTACTTCTGAGGAGTGGTTATCCTACTGGCGGCCGCAGGTATCCGTCATTTCGGTTGGTGCAGGCAATACCTATGGACACCCGAATAAAGCGGTATTGGAACGTTTAGCGGCAGCGGGCTCAGACATCTATCGTACTGATACGATGGGAGAGATCCAATTTCATGCGCAGCAGGGCAAATTGAGTGTGCGGTATAAGCACAAACATGGACAAACAGATGCAAAATAGAAACCATACCGGATTTTCTAGTTTTTAAAAACAATCCAAACACAGGAACAGCTTGCTCATGCAGTTTGACAGTTTCCAGCATTTCGATGTCGCGTGGGCCAAGGAAAGGTGACTACCTTCCTTTTTTCTGTTATTCTAAGGAAGGATTCGATGGCGATTTTGGGCTTTTTGGTATATTTTTTTACACAAAAAAAATAAAATTTACGTCAGACGCTTATCCTGCAACAATTTGCAAAAAGGATGCGTCTGTAATATTGCAGGGAGAGGGGGATCCTTTGTGGTAGAGCAGGGACTCATTCGAGCCGCTCAATCGGGCGATCGCGACGCTCTCATTACCCTTTTAAGAGAGATAGAACAGCATGTGTACCGTACGGCATATTACATTCTGAACAATGAGCAGGACGCTATGGATGCTTCACAGGAAGCTCTTATACGGATTTATTCCAAAATTAACTCTTATGAGGAAAAGGCACAGTTCAAAACCTGGATTCAACGCATTGTAACGAATATATGTATCGACAAATTCAGAAGAACGAAGCCCTCGGTTTCTATTGACGAGCATGACATGATATTCAACGATCCCCAAAATGTAGAGGCTGAGGTGTTGACCTCGTATATGGCACAGGATGTCCGTGAGGCAATACAGCAGCTACCAGAACACCATCGGACGGTGATCGTCTTGAGATATCTGCAGGATTTTTCCTATAACGAAATTGCCGATTCATTGGATTTGCCGCTTAATACGGTCAAGTCATACTTGTATCGAGCAAGACAGCAATTGCAAGGGCTACTTCAGGATTATCAGAAAGGTGGTGTATCAGGATGAAGTGTGAGGAAGAGGTGATGGATTGGATGCAGCGTTATGTGGATCATGAGCTGGACGAAGAAGAGACGTCCCAATTAATGAACCATATTGCGACTTGTCCAGACTGTGCGGAAAAATTTCATATTCTTCAAACACTCTCCCGCGAGCTGGAGGAATTACCTGCGGTTTCCCCGGCGTTCAGCCTGGTGGATTCCATCATGCCTCAGCTTGATGCCATTGACCGCGCACGTGAGGAGCAGGGAAGTGCGCTTCAGGAAATGCAGCCTGTATCTGTTGATCTGGGGCCGGGGCCCAGACAGCGTACCCGTCCTACGCCTTGGTGGAACCGGATGGGAGGGCGTGCGGCGATGGGCGTCGCTGCCGCTGCGATTGTGCTGGGAATTGTGGTATTCAATTTCGAGCCCAAAACAGTGCAGGATGCAGAAGGCATACTTACATCTCAGTCACCTGAAGCGACGAGTCAGCAGAATCCGTCGCAAATTCCGGATACGACGAACGGCAGTGAAGGCCGTGATGCAGCCATTGGAGCGGAGTCGACCAAGCCATCATTAGAGCAGGGACAGGGAACGGATGCATCTCAAGCACCTGTAGCTAAAATACCTGATTCGAGCAAGCAGGGCTTGGAAAGTGTCGATCGTGAAAATAATTCTTCCAGCCCGGATGCAGTGAAACGTGACCATCAGCGTGCCGGGAAGGAAGATTCTACGAACTCTGCACAAGCTGGACCTTCTTCCCGTGTGGAGCGAAAACAGGGGGATCCAGATGCGGGCTCCAAATCGCCTGTGAAGAAATTAACGCAGGATGCTCCCAAGTCCGATGACAAACCGTCCGTGCAGGAAAAATCCAAACAGCCACCAATCGCTACGGATCATCCGAAGGAATCAAGTATGGAAAAAGCCTCTATGGTGGGCGCAGATTCTGCCCAAGGCAATACTAACGATAGCACAGTTGCGAATGATCCACCTTCTTTGCCGAGTCAGGAATTGAAGGCGCAGAATCCAACAGCTTCAGACGGAACGTCGCAAGACACAACCTCCAGAAGCATTACCAAGGGTTCACGGGTTGCAGTGACGGAAAATAACAGTCAGACCGTTTCTAACGATCAGCAATCCTCTGTGCCACAAGACTCGATGCGCAAAGAAGGCTTTGTGTCTAATTCGCTAGTTACTCCAGGCAGTAATAGTACTTCCACCTTTGGCACCCAGTCTGCTTCCGCAGATCAGTTCGACTCGCCAGATGGCAGCTATGCGGTGGTCGTTGAAGGCAAAAAGCTGAAAGTATACAAGCTTTCCGATAATGGTGTGGACCGAACAACATTGGAAGTTCGTACCTTGAAAGGGACCTGGGTCAAAGGAAGCTGGTCGGAGGATAGTCAGACTTTCATATATGAGACAGAACAGGATGGTACGGCAAGTAAATATACGTATACTGTTCCGCGTAGCACTGGAAAATAGTTGTCGTGAGAAGTCACACTTTTTAAAACATCGAATATATTATATAAACCGACGTCTTATCCCCACGGCCGAAAGTTTCTAGAGCTTTCTGCTGCCGTGTTGATATAGATGGTGGTGAAGGGGTCTTGTCTATCGGCAAGGTCCCTTTGTTTGTTTATGTATAATGGACTTGCCTTACGGTCGGATGTCGGGTACGATCAGTGGATGGGAGGAACAGATTATGGATATCAAAACAGCCGTTAAGGCTATTCGCAAGGGCGATATTTCACCTGTGTATCTGCTCTACGGCAGTGAGAAATACCAGATAAAGCAGTTTGTCGAGATGCTCAAGGAGAAAGTAGTAGAAGAGGAGCATCGTGATTTTGCCATTATTCCCTATGATCTGACAGAGACACCCATCGAGGTGGTTGTCGAGGAGGCGGAAACGGCGCCTTTTCTGGTGCCCCAAAAGCTGATTATTGTTCGGGACACGAGCGTATTCGCAGCAGGCAAAGACAACGGCAAGATTGAGCACCGCCTTGAGGCGCTGTTGACTTATATGGACAACCCGACGGACTATAGTGTTATCGTTTTTATGGTTCAGGCCGAAAAGCTGGATGAACGTAAAAAGATTGTCAAAAGACTAAAAAGTGATGCTGCGGTGATCGCTTTTTCCCCGCTCAGCGGAGGCGATCTTGTGGCCTGGATTCATAAGCGTGCAGGGGAAAGAGAGGTGCAATTTGCCGCAGGCGCTGCAGAGACCCTCATTCAATATACAGGCACCGGATTGCAATCGCTGGCTGCCGAAATAGACAAGCTGTGCTTATACGCAGGAGCACAAGGAACGATCTCATCTGCGGAAATCGAATCCCTCGTGCCGCGCAGCACGGAGCAAAACGTATTTGCGATGGTTGAGAATCTGGCTAATTTGCGGCTGGATCAGGCGCTTGGTATTTTTTATGAGCTGCTCAAGCAAAAAGAGGAACCGATTAAGATTGCAGCTTTAATCACGCGGCAATTCCGGATTATTTTGCAGGTCAAAGAACTGGCAGGTCAGAGTTATTCCCAGCAGCAAATTGCGAGTCAGCTTGGTTTGCATCCTTATGGGGTGAAAGTTGCTGGCGAGCAGGCCAGAAGGTTCCGCCCCGAGCAGCTGCGTCAACTTCTCTACGATTTGGGTGAGCTGGACTATCAGATGAAAACGGGCATTGTGGACAAGGTGCTGGGGCTGGAGTTATTTTTGATGAAAATGGGTGCGGGGGCTTCGGTCTAATCCGTCCCATGTGCGAAGTAGTATGAAAAGGAAAACCAAAGCGGCACAGAAGGTGCCGCAAACTAAAAATCCTGAACAGCTAAGGCTGGTCAGGATTTTTTCATTAACGTATAAAGTAGCTCTTGCCTACGCTTGAGCTGTGAGAGCGTTAAGTTTTTTCGCCAAGCGGGATTTCTTGCGAGCAGCTGCATTTTTATGGATCAGACCTTTAGTTACAGCCTTGTCCAGCTTTTTGGCAGCTACTTTGAAAGCTTCAGCAGCAGCTTCAACTTCGTTACCCACCAACGCTGTATCGGCAGCTTTCACTGCAGTGCGAAGCGCGGATTTTTGGGAAGCGTTCAGCGCACGACGTTTGTCGCTTGTTTTAACGCGTTTGATAGCGGATTTAATGTTTGGCATTACATTCACCTCCTGTAAAGGCATTACTTATGAACACAAACGTTTCACAACTTAAAATATTTTAGCACGCTGCATCTCAAAATGCAATAAGAAAACATTCCGCGGCTATGCAAATTGTAGGATAAAAATGGATATGTATAAACCTGTTGGGTGTCTCGCACACTATAGCCAGAGATGGTATATAAGGAGGCTTAAAAGATGGATCTGGATTTGCAGAAGTATGCAGTACGCACGGATTTGGCGCTGGAGGCAAGAGAACTGGCAGCACCAGATCAGTCTGTGCCGCTGGCAGGCATAAGTGAGGATGTGGAGGAAGACAACGGAATTAAAATTACGCGTCTGGATGTACTAAATGAAGAAGGGGCCAATCGAATTGGACGGGTACAAGGGCATTACATCACGCTGGAAGTACCTGGATTACGTGAAGGCGATTCCGGACTTCAGCAACGAGTAGCTGTTGCATTTGCGAAAGAGATGGAGCATTTTATACAAAAGATAGGTGTTTCCAGTACGGCGCGGGTACTTGTGGTCGGTCTGGGGAACTGGAACGTCACTCCCGATTCACTGGGTCCACTTGTTGTTGAAAATTTGATGGTGACGCGTCAATATTTTGAGTTGACGCCGGATCAAGTCAACCCGGGCTATCGCGATGTGAGCGCCATTGCGCCGGGTGTTCTTGGGATTACGGGGATCGAGTCCAGTGAAATCGTTCAAGGTATCGTAGACCGCACAAAACCAGAACTCATTATTGCCATCGATGCGCTGGCCTCCCGTTCATTGGAACGTGTCAATACGACGATTCAGGTCGCGGATATCGGAATCCATCCAGGATCGGGAATTGGCAACAAGCGGCGCGGCATCACCAAGGATATTATGGGGGTTCCGTGTATTGCTATCGGCGTTCCAACCGTATGCTACGCTTCAACGATCGTAAATAATGTAATTGAACTGATGAAAACACATTTTGCCAAAGAAAAAGCTCCGACGAAAACGATACTGGGGATGTTGGACGATATTTCAGAGCCGGAGAGACTTGGTCTGGTGAGAGAGGTACTTCAACCGTTAGGGCATGACCTGATCGTGACTCCTAAAGAGATTGATGAATTTATTGAAGATATTGCGAATATCATTGCAACCGGACTGAACGCTGCTCTGCATGAAGCGGTTGATCTCGGCAATGTCGCCGCGTATACGCATTAATACGAGGTTAGCCAAACTTTCTTTCTATGACACAAGTATCTCTATTTAACAGGTGGCCTGTCTCTTGCAAAAAGGGATGGGATTTACCTGTGGTAGAGATTTTTTGTGTTCTAGCAATTGTTCTCCGTTCATAGATTTGAAGTATAAGAGATTTCCGCAGCAGATAGGAACGATATGTTCCGGTGTTAAAGCGGGCTTCGACGGGACGAAGGAGGACAAGGCTACATGAAAAAAATTCAGACCTGGAACGTCGGAAGATGGAGAAGAAAGAGCATCGAAATTTTGGCAATGGGACATACACTTTTGCTGCTTGTTATGGGCTCGGCGCTTTTATTTGTCGTATTGGGACTGGGGGGGCTGACAGAGAATCGATTGCAAACATCCCCTGTTGCTTCGATGAAAGGATTTGCAGGTTCGGTGTCCAGCGGTTTTTTTGTGGACCTGCTCGGGATGGAGGTGCCGCATTTGGCCCAAAAGAAGCAGCAGTCTTCGTTGTCGGGTGAGCAATGGTCGCCTTTTGTTTTTCAAATGCTTACAGGCATTAATCCACAGGATCCCAAAAGTCTCATTGCCCGTGAGATACCTGGAATGGCTGCGGGCACGCCTGTCTTGCTGCGCAAGGGCTCCGGGAACAACAAGGTAGAGGCTCCTGCAGATTATCAGCCTGATCAGGGAACAACGGATGTTCCCGATGGCTCAGATGCTGCTACGAATCCGCCGAATCATGGCTCGGCAACGCCGGATCTGCCAACAACACCGGAAACCGATCCTGCAAAAGAGGATCGTTCGAACGATACAGTCAAAGGTGAAGAACGTATATTAATCTATCATTCCCATCCGAGAGAAGCGTATAACCCGCTGCTCAGCAAGACCAGCTCCAATCCCAACTCCAAATCAAAATCAGCCAATGTTTCAAGGGTAGGAGAGTTTGTGAAAAAGAGATTGGAGAAGCAAGGGATATCCACGCTCCATGTAAACAAGGATTATGCTTCCATCGTTCAAAATTACAATTGGAACTATTCCTATAAATATTCACGTGAAACCGTCAAGGAGGCTTTGGCCAGCAATAAAGGCTTGACTTATCTGATTGATATTCACAGAGATTCGCAACGTCATAGTAAAACGACAGCCACTATTCATGGACTTTCTTATGCCAAGGTATATTTTATTATCGGTCACGACAACAAAAACTGGCGCAAAAATGAAGCATTCGCTGCCCGTATTCATGAAAAGCTGGAAAAATCGTATCCTGGTGTATCACGCGGAATATGGGGGAAAGATGGCGGTAAAGGCAATAACGGAGAGTACAATCAAAGTCTGTCTCCCCATAGTATTTTGATTGAAATCGGCGGCATTGATAACACCGAGGAAGAGCTGAGACGCACTTCGGATGTTTTGGCAGATATGATTGGCGAAGTATATTGGGAGGATCAAAAAGCGCAAAAAACGGGCACGGATGCATCCAATATGAGTGAGAGCAGCGGTGACGAAAAAATCGCACGCTAGGCAGCGGAAGGAGGAAAACGCATGTCCGGACATTTTCGCAAAAAAGCGCTCGGATTTGTACTTCTAATAGGAGCAGGCATGTTACTGGGGATGCAACTGGCGGGCTCTGGCCTGCGCTCGGTCTATGGCCCGGAATGGGACGGGGACCCGGTTCAATCGGTTAATCAACAGAATGTCGAAAACGGGCAGATGGTTATTGAGGATACCCCTGCTGCGAATGCCCAGGCGTATGACCACACGTATAACCACACGTATAACACCAGCAGAAATATCGAAATGAAGCCACAAACGCGCATAAATGAAGCGGATGCCAGTGAACGAAATGAGAATCGGAATGCACGCGGAGAACGCGAATGGGATACGACGGCCATCGCACAGGATGCTAATACCCGGCAGAGACTGGAAACGCCTCGTGAGCTGTTAGGTGTCAAGGCGCAGCCAGCCTCGGTGGATACAATGGCAGACAAAACGGCTGGGCTGCTGCAAAGTTTGTCAAGGAAGGGCATTCGCTGGGTCGTGTCTGTTTTTGATGGGGTAACCGAATAGAAATATTGCTGACCCCTCCTACAACTGCTATAATAAGCTGATTGACACTAGGCATTGTGTGGGGGTAAGGCATAGGCATGACTGACATTTTGGCAAGACAACGTAAAATTCGGAACTTTAGTATCATTGCACATATAGACCATGGTAAATCCACGCTGGCTGACCGGATTCTGGAATACACCGGCGCACTTACTTCTCGTGAAATGCAGGAGCAAGTGCTTGACCAGATGGAGCTGGAGCGGGAGCGCGGCATTACGATCAAGCTCCAGGCAGTACGACTCACTTATAAGGCCGATGACGGCGAAGAGTATATTTTGAATTTGATTGATACACCGGGACACGTCGATTTTACGTATGAGGTATCCCGTAGTTTGGCAGCCTGCGAAGGCGCATTGCTGGTAGTAGACGCAGCGCAGGGGATCGAGGCGCAGACATTGGCCAACGTTTATTTGGCGCTCGACAACAATCTGGAAATATTGCCGGTGCTTAACAAAATTGATCTGCCGAGTGCTGACCCTGAACGGGTAAAGCAGGAGATTGAGGATGTGATTGGCCTGGATACCAGTGAAACGGTACATGCTTCTGCCAAGGCTGGAATCGGTATCAAGGAAATTTTGGAACAGGTGGTCAGAAGTGTGCCTGCTCCGCAAGGTAATCCGGATCATCCGCTCAAGGCGCTTATTTTTGATTCGCATTATGATCCATATAAAGGCGTTATCGTATATGTGCGTGTAGTAGATGGCAGTATCCGTGCAGGTTCGAAGATCAAGATGATGGCGACTGACAAAACGTTTGAGGTCATTGAGGTTGGAGCCTTTATGCCCCGCATGACGATCGTGAACGAACTGAATGTCGGTGATGTTGGTTTTATCGTTGCCGGAATCAAGCATGTAGGCGATACCCGTGTCGGGGATACGGTTACAGATGCAAAAAATCCGGCATCAGAGCCGATGCCAGGCTATCGGAAAATCAATCCGATGGTATATTGCGGTCTGTATCCGATTGAGACATCGGAGTATAACGATCTGCGTGAAGCGCTGGAAAAGCTTCAACTGAATGATGCTTCGCTAAGCTTTGAACCCGAAACATCAAGTGCGCTGGGCTTTGGTTTCCGCTGCGGTTTCCTTGGACTTCTTCATATGGATGTCATTCAGGAACGTATCGAGCGTGAATTCAATATTCCGCTGATTACAACAGCACCAAGTGTTATTTACCGCGTGCAATTGACCAACGGCGAAACGCTTGAAATTGATAATCCATCCAACTACCCGGAAGTAGGACGGATTGAGCATGTACAAGAGCCGTATGTAAAGGCAGGTATCATCGTGCCTAATGATTACGTAGGTACAGTCATGGAGCTTTGCCAGACCAAGCGCGGTGAGTACGTGAACATGGAGTACCTGGATACAACACGGGTAACGATTACGTACCAAATTCCGTTGTCTGAAATCGTGTATGATTTCTTCGATCAGCTTAAATCCAGCACCAAAGGCTACGCTTCCTTTGATTATGAGATTTCAGGCTATCGCCAGTCCAATCTGGTGAAAATGGATATTCTCCTGAATGGCGAGCAGGTCGATGCGCTGTCATTCATCGTGCATCGGGATCGGGCATATCACCGCGGACGTATCATTTGTGAGAAGCTGCGCGAGCTCATTCCACGTCAAATGTTCGAGGTGCCGATTCAGGCATCTGTCGGAACAAAGGTTGTTGCGCGTGAAACCGTTAAGGCGATGCGTAAAAACGTCCTGGCCAAATGTTATGGCGGCGACATTTCCCGTAAACGGAAGCTGCTTGAGAAGCAAAAAGAGGGCAAGAAACGCATGAAGCAGGTTGGTAATGTAGAAGTGCCGCAGGAAGCATTTATGGCGGTGCTTAAAATAGATGAGTAAAGCTGCTTGGAACAAAGCAGCACCGTATTGATTCGGTACATCACGGAATGTGTGTATGAATGAAATGCGGGTATAGTTATTCTGTAACACCTTGGAGGAAACCGCTTTTGTGTCGCCCCCAAGGATTACGGTCCGCTTGTTCACAGGCGGTATTCGTCCATTCTTTCATGTGGCCATTGCCGTGCATGGGGAATGGACGTTCTTTATTTAACGGTGGGCAGCAGCGGAGTAGGTGGATTCGTTCTGAAGAAGCGTTAGCGTTCGCATTTGCCCCGAGATTTTAACCTTTTAAGGAATTTATAATGAAAAAATCCGGGGGCAACAGCGATCGGAAGAATGATTCATCCACGAGCGGTCTCCCCCTGATCAGACCATTTTTTCGTCACACACTCTGAATTGACAAGGAGGATCGGTATGACCGCATCCATACACAAACATGAACATTCACCCGCGCCTCAAGCGGTTTACCTGCATATCCCTTTTTGCACGAATAAATGCTTTTACTGTGATTTCAACTCTTATGTGCTCAAGGATCAGCCTGTTATGGAATATCTGTATGCACTGGAACGGGAGATGGAACATACGGTCAAGCTTCACCCTCCAGGACAAATTAAAACCATTTTTGTCGGGGGTGGTACGCCAACAACGCTGAATCCGAAAGAAATGGAATATTTCCTGAAAAGCATCCGTACCTACTTCCCCAACTGGTCAGAGGATATTGAATTTTCCATGGAAGCCAACCCGGGTACAACGGATTATGAAAAACTCTCCGTGATGAAAGAGGGTGGTGTCAATCGGCTCAGCTTTGGAGTACAGGCTTTTCAAAATGAGCTGCTAACAGGCATTGGCCGTATTCATAATACAGATGACGTCTATCGTAGCATAGAAAATGCACGTAAGGCCGGATTGGATAATCTGTCGATTGACCTGATGTTCGGATTGCCGAACCAAACCGTGGATATGCTGAATGAGAGCGTCAGTAGAGCGCTGGAGTTGGGGCTGCCTCATTACTCCATCTATAGCTTAAAGGTTGAAGAAAATACGCTTTTCCATACGCTATACCAGAAAAATCAGCTTCCGCTTCCACATGAGGACGATGAACTTGAAATGTACTTGCTGCTTATGCGCCGCATGAAAGAAGCGGGATATGAGCAATACGAGATCAGCAATTTTGCAAAACCTGGTATGGGGAGCAAGCACAATATGACCTATTGGCGCAATGAGGACTATTACGGCCTCGGAGCAGGGGCGCATGGATATGTGACCAGAGAGCGTCATATGAACATTAAGGGCATCACTCCATACGTAGAGGCGACTCGTAATGGTTTGCCGCGTCTGGACAGCTGTGAAGTACCGGCAGCGGAGGCCATGGAGGATTTTCTTATGGTAGGCTTGAGAATGCTGGAGGGTGTCTCCAAGTCTCGCTTTGAAGCTCAATTTGGTCACCCGCTGGAAGATATGTTTACAGTCCCTCTCGGCAAAATGCTGAATGCGGGGTTAATCGAAGCGACTCAGGACGGTTATCGTTTGAGTGAACGCGGCATTTTATTCGGAAATGATGTATTTGCAGAGTTCATCGGCTCCATAACGGTAAATTCATAGGTCCATAAGTTCATAAAGGTAAGCTTCAATACAGCACGTTTCAACTTCACAAGCGGGAACATTCCATTGATAACACCATTCTGCCACAGCAAGGTAAATGACGTATTGCAATTCTATGCGCTATGTTGTATATTTATTCAAAATATGCGACAAGCGGCAGGAGGAGAGCAAGATGGCTTCGGTGTGTAAAGATGTATTGTGCAGAAGTGCGGTTCCTGAAGATGTGGAGCCTTTATATCAAATGATTAGCGGCTATGCGGAGCGAGGGATTATGCTGCCACGTTCAAGGGAAGTGCTTACGCGCCAACTGGAGCTGTTTATTGTCGCAGAAGTGGGCGGTGAAGTCGTCGGTTGTGGTTCTTTATGCAAATTGGGCGCTGATTTGGTAGAGATTCGTTCCCTTGGTATCTCTGAGGGATATAAAGGAATGGGCATTGGCTCCAAGCTCGTAGAGGGCCTTATTATAGAAGCACGGCGACAGCGTATCCCTAAAATTATGGCTTTGACCTATGAGGTTTCCTTTTTTATAAAAAATGGTTTTGATGTCGTAAACAAAGGGATTTTCCCTGAAAAGGTATGGACCGATTGCATTCACTGTAGCAAACAGAATAACTGTGATGAAATCGCAGTGCTGAAAATACTGAACTAACCTGTAAGCAATGAGGTTAGTTCTTTTTTTCGTTAGAACGTAATGATGTGCTGTGTTTATATAGCTTACATTGTCTATTCATGCTCATTTGTTTAACGTTTTGAGCAACCACCAAATGAATTGATGATGAGGATCCAGTTCAGGAGGAATTCCATCCAAACTCTTTATGGGACTGTCTTTATGAAAATCAGTGTCATTATAAAAGTATAAAGAGCCGTCTAATGGAACTTGGTGTTTGTATTTATACAAGGCTGCTACATATCTTTCGGATTCGCCGTTTCCATTTGCGGTAAACGTGTATCCCTCCCAGTCGACCATGGTTAAATCATCGTAATGATTTATAGCTGAAACACTATAGCTTATTTGTCTGGGAATGCTTGGACTGAATTCCTGCGGGTAGAAGTAGATGGTGTTCCATATGCTTAAAAGTATAGAAGGCAACAAAATCAAGGTATAACACAGGGGCCTTAATTTACGAATTAAATAGATGACTGAAATGATGAGGACAGCGTTCAGAATGAAAACAAGTGGCAAAACAAGGATTCTGCCTAGCCCTGTGTATGGAAACAGCGTAATCAAGATGTGAAACATAAAGAGTGTAGGTAAAATTGCGATCAGGGCGTATATCAGATTACGGCGATTAGATCTCAAATCCAATTCCTCCTCAAAGCACAGTGAAATTTATTGTAGTATAGAGACAAGTTCTACTTTTTCGAAACCTCTATAAAATAAAACGGCTCTGACACCAATAATGTGAAGACCTCCTCTGAAAAAGTGTGAACAGGCTGTATTCATTGCTGTAATCCAAACAGTTGCAATAAATCTCGTTTATTGAAAATACTGAACCGACTTGACAATGATCAGGTCCGTTTGGTATTTTTGTATTATCGGTTAGCACTCAACGCGAACGAGTGCTAATGATTCCGGTTTACAATCAGGCGATTATGGATAACAACAAGGGGGGATTCGCTTGTTAACCGAACGTCAGAGACTCATTTTGAATGCCATTATTGATGACTACATTCGTTCGGCTGAGCCAGTGGGTTCCCGCAGCATATCCAAAAGGCAGGATGTCGGATTCAGCCCCGCCACGATTCGCAATGAAATGTCGGATTTGGAGGAACAAGGCTATCTGGAGCAGCCCCACACTTCTGCAGGACGCATCCCGTCTCATAAAGGCTATCGCTATTATGTGGACCATCTGGTGCCGCTCAATACGCTGAAGCCTGTGGAAATGCGGGAACTAAGAGCCTTTTACGCCAAGAAGCTAAATGTAATGGAGCAAGTGATCCAGCATGCGTCAAGCATTTTATCCCATATGACGAATTATACTTCCATCCTGCTTGGGCCGGAGGTTTTTCATACTTCATTGCGTCATTTTCAGCTGTTGCCGCTCAACGAAACGACGGCTGTGGCGATTATTGTGACCAATACTGGTCAGGTGGAAAACAAGATGGTGGATATTCCGCCGGGAGTTTCCATATCCGAGATGGAGAAGGTTGTGAATTTGCTGAACAGCAAGCTGGTCGGCGTACCGATTTATCAGCTTAAATCACGTCTTTACACCGCACTTGGACAGGAAATGGAGAAGCATGTTTCTCATTATGAAGACGCTATGAACATATTGGATAAAGTACTGGATAATGATTCGGATCAGCGCTTATATTTGAGCGGTGCAACGAACATGCTCAATCAGCCTGAATTTAAAGATGTAGAAAAGGTTAAACATATTCTTGATCTGCTGGAGGAAACTCCAACGCTGCTTAAGCTGATGACACCTGTTCCCGGAGCGCCTGAGATGCAAGTGCGCATTGGCACGGAAAATGATCATGAGGCGTTTGCTAATTGCAGTCTGATCACGGCTACGTATGCGATAGATGGGGAAGCATTGGGTACCATAGGGATACTGGGGCCTACACGGATGGAATATGCGAGAGTTATTAACATTTTGGATATCCTGTCTAAGGATTTGACCGCAATGCTTACGCAGCGGTTTAAATAGAACAAGTACGCGCAGTTTGCAGTTCTGCATGCTCCGCGCCGGGATACGGCCTGTATTCTGCGCGGATGCGTTGCTGCGTGTTTTTGTAAGGGTAGTTATGACTTGAAGGAGGTGAAACATTTTGAAGGAAGAACAAGCGTTCCAAGAAGAGACACAACAAAATGTAAGCACAGAGGAAGCTGCTGAGACGATCCAGGAGCAGGAAGAGCCGGTGAATGAAACGGCAGCACCGGAAGCCCAGGAAGAAGACACTGAGGTAGCGAAGCTTCGTGCGGAGGCTGAGGAGCATCAACAGCGGCTTTTGCGCGCGCAGGCGGATTTTGATAATTTCCGTCGCCGCACGTTAAAAGAGAAAGAAGAACTTGCTAAATATGCGTCCATGAAGCTGGTCACCGAGCTGGTACCTGTTCTCGATAACTTCGAGCGTGCGCTGTCAACAGCACAGCAGGGAGCAGAATCCGAGTCATTCGCCAAAGGCGTAGAGATGATCTTCCGCCAGTTTGAGAGCGTGCTTCAAGCTGAGGGAGTAACGGCCATGAATGCGGTAGGTCAACCGTTTAACCCCGAATTCCATCAGGCCATTATGCAGGTGGAAAGCGAAGAGCATGAGGAAGGCATCGTCGTTGAAGAGGTGCAAAAAGGGTACATGCTGAAGGACAAGGTACTTCGTCCGGCTATGGTAAAAGTAAGCATGTAGCTTTTTCGATATACATTGAACAAACACATAAAATGGAATTCAACCACTATGGCCTGAGGGCCTCGTATATGCAGAAGGAGGAATTGTCCGATGAGCAAAGTAATCGGTATTGACTTAGGTACAACCAACTCTTGTGTGGCTGTTATGGAAGGCGGCGAAGCTGTCGTCATTCCAAATCCGGAAGGCGCGCGCACAACCCCTTCCGTTGTTGGCTTCAAAAAAGATGGAGAACGTATTGTAGGGGAAACGGCTAAACGCCAAGCGATCACGAACCCGGATCGTACCATCATCTCCATCAAGCGCCACATGGGCACAAACCATAAAGAAAGCATCGATGGCAAGGAGTTTTCCCCACAGGAAATCTCCGCTATGATTTTGCAAAAGCTGAAATCCGATGCGGAAGCTTACCTGGGACAACCGGTAACTCAAGCAGTTATTACGGTTCCGGCATACTTCAATGACAGCCAACGTCAAGCAACCAAGGATGCAGGTAAAATCGCAGGTCTGGAAGTTCTGCGTATTGTCAACGAGCCAACAGCGGCTGCATTGGCATATGGTATGGAAAAGTCCGAAGACCAAACGATCCTCGTGTATGACTTGGGTGGCGGTACATTCGACGTATCCATTCTGGAACTGGGCGATGGTTTCTTCGAAGTTAAAGCAACCAGCGGTGATAACAAGCTGGGCGGTGATGACTTTGACCAAGTGATCATTGACCATCTCGTAAATGAGTTCAAAAAAGATCAAGGTATTGATCTGAGCAAAGATAAAGCTGCCGTACAACGTCTGAAAGACGCAGCGGAAAAAGCGAAAAAAGAGCTGTCCGGTGTCCTGACAACGACAATTTCCCTGCCGTTCATTACTGTTGTTGATGGCGTTCCACAGCACTTGGAGTTGAACCTGACTCGTGCGAAATTTGAAGAACTGTCTGAGGGTCTGGTAGAACGTACTTTGGGACCTACTCGTCAGGCGATGAAGGATGCAGGTATGAGTGCCAGCGATATCGACAAAATCGTTCTGGTCGGCGGTTCCACACGTATTCCGGCAGTACAGGAAGCAATCAAAAAACTGACGGGCAAAGAGCCTCATAAAGGCGTAAATCCTGATGAAGTGGTAGCTCTGGGTGCGGCAGTTCAAGCGGGCGTATTGACAGGTGATGTGAAAGACGTCGTCCTTCTCGACGTAACTCCATTGTCCCTGGGTATTGAAACCGCAGGTGGCGTATTCACTAAAATGATTGAGCGCAACACAACAATCCCTACAAGCAAATCGCAGGTATTCTCGACGTATGCCGACAATCAGCCTAGCGTAGAAATTCACGTACTGCAAGGTGAGCGTGAAATGGCAGCAGGCAACAAAACGCTGGGTCGTTTCCAACTCGGAGATATCCCTCCAGCTCCGCGTGGCGTACCGCAAATCGAAGTTACCTTCGATCTGGATGCCAACGGTATCGTGAATGTATCTGCTACGGATAAAGGAACAGGCAAGAGCCAAAAGATTACGATCACATCTTCCAGCGGCTTGAGTGACGAGGAAGTTGAACGTATGATGAAGGATGCCGAGCTGCATGCGGAAGAAGATAAAAAACGCAAAGAACTGGTAGAAGCGAAAAACGCTGCAGACCAACTGGTCTATTCCGTAGACAAAACGATTAAAGATCTGGGCGAAAAAGCAGATGCAGGTGAAGTCGAAAAAGCAAATGCGGCTAAAGAAAAGCTGCAAAAAGCACTGGAAACTGACAACCTGGAAGACATCAAAAAGGCTACCGAAGAGCTGACTGAAATTGTTCAGCAATTGTCTGTAAAACTGTACGAGCAAGCTGCTCAAGCGGCACAGGCTCAAGAAGCTCAAAATGGTGCAGCAGACAGCAAAGGTCGCGACAATGTAGTTGACGCAGACTATGAAGTCGTTAATGAAGACGAGGAAAAAGACTAAGCAGTGGCATTGCGGTACATCGGTGCGTTATAATACACTGAAGCGTATTTAGCAGCGCAGCTGCCTTGATAAATAACGATTAGCCTAAGAGTGAACGTTATTCTCAGGATAAATAAGCATATTGCGGGTTGTACTGCCTTGAAATGATGGGAAGGTCAGAGCCGGGTCATCCCGTGCCTTTGGCTTTCCTTTTATATGTAGTACAGACGTTGTAGGCATGGGGGTGGAACATTGGCTGATAAGCGTGATTATTATGAGGTGCTGGGCGTCTCGAAGGGCGCTTCGGATGAAGAAGTTAAAAAGGCTTACCGCAAGCTTGCGCGTCAGTATCATCCAGACGTGAACAAGGCTGCGGACGCGGAAAGTAAATTCAAAGAAGTAAAAGAGGCTTATGACGTTCTCAGCGATGGTCAGAAGCGGGCAAGATACGACCAATACGGTCATGTAGACCCGAACCAGGGCATGGGAGGCGGCTTCGGCGGAGCCGACTTCGGTGGCGGATTTGGCGATATTTTTGATATGTTTTTTGGAGGTGGCGGCAACGGCCGGCGCGACCCGAATGCGCCGCAGCGTGGGAACGACCTTCAATACACAATGACGATTGAGTTCAAGGAAGCCGTGTTCGGGAAGGAAACCGACATTCATATTGGACGTACGGAAACATGTGATACGTGTCACGGTACGGGAGCCAAAGCGGGCACCAAGCCACAGACCTGCTCGGTCTGCCATGGCAGCGGACAGGAAGAAGTGGTGCAGAATACACCGTTTGGCCGTATGGTGAATCGTCGCGCTTGTTCTAATTGCGGCGGCTCCGGAAAGATTATCAAAGAAAAATGTACAACGTGCAGCGGCTCTGGCCGTATCCGCAAGCAGCGTAAAATTCATATCCGTATTCCGGCGGGTGTGGACGATGGCTCTCAAATGCGCATCAACGGTGAGGGCGAAGGCGGTATCAACGGAGGGCCAGCAGGTGACCTGTACGTCGTGTTCCGTGTGAAGTCGCATGACTTCTTCGAGCGTGAAGGAGACGATATCTACTGTGAAATTCCGCTGACATTCTCGCAGGCGGCATTGGGCGATGAAGTTGAAATTCCGACGCTGACTGAGAAAGTGAAGCTGAAGGTTCCAGCGGGTACACAGACGGGGACTTATTTCCGTCTTAAAGGCAAAGGTGTACCTAAGCTGCGCGGCGTAGGCCAGGGTGACCAGCATATTAAAGTAGTCGTGGTGACCCCTAGCAAGCTGAGCGAGGAGCAAAAGGATCTCCTGCGCCAATTCTCTGCGCTTAGTGGAGAGCAGACGCACGAGAATGAGCAATCCTTTTTTGACCGTATGAAGCGCGCCTTCCGAGGCGACTGATCCGGGATTAGAATGGCGGAGCTTCAATCAGGAATCCGAGGGGACTATTCCGCAATGGCGGAGTAGTTCCATTTTTTATTCCGGATCAGAATTGAGTATTAAAACGAAATGAAGTTGTAGCTATACGGATTTACGTAAACACATACATATCCATTTTTGCATAATCGCATTTGAACTATGGTGCTTAATCTCAAGCAGAAAGGGGCGAGTTCCATCGAAATTCCACAACTAAGGCTACGCCGGGGCCGGGGGAAACCGCAAATCAAACTGAGAAGACTGATTACGCTCCTGGTTTGTCTCGTGATGGCCCTTGTGTTGCTGCCAGTAACCCTGTTATTTGCGGACAGAGTTGAGCACGAAACCGAGGCGGGGCTGGAACAGAAGGCCATGTCCATTGCACGTACGCTTGCCCATATGCCACTTATTGTTGAGCAACTGAAACAACCCGGCTCGTCTACCATCTTGCAGGAGTATGTGCAGAAAGTTTCAACTGCTAATCATGTTCAGTTTATCGTCGTTATGGACATGAAAGGCATTCGTAAAACGCACCCGGATGCCAGGATGATCGGCAAAGCCTTTGTTGGCGGGGATGAATATATTGCACTTCATGGTCATGAGAGTGTGTCTGTTGCCAAGGGAACCCTGGGCTTGTCCATGCGTGCCTTTTCTCCCGTATTCAGCTCGACGGACAAGCAGTTGGGAGCTATTGTCGTTGGTATATCCATGCAAGATGTATTGAGAGCCCAGGAGGGTAATTACCGGCTTATTGTGATCGCTATCGCCATCGGAATGTTAATCGGTACTGGAGGGGCAGTTATACTGGCTCGCAAAATCAAAAATATGCTGGCCGGCCTGGAGCCGCCGGAAATCGCACGCTTGCTGGAGGAACGCAGTGCCATGCTGCAGTCCATAAAGGAAGGAGTCATTGCGGTGGATGAATCCGGTCGTGTCATGCTCATGAATGCAGAAGCGATTCGCTTGTTAAGACAAGCGGGAATCGAGGATTTTTCGTTCCCTGGACAGGAAATTACCGCATATTTATCCGCTTTCCGATTGCAAGAAGTTCTCAAGGCAAGCACGCCACACATGGATGAAGAAATGGAGCTGGGGGGAATAACCCTGCTCACGACCAGTGTTCCGATCCGGGTAAAAGGGGAAATCGTAGGAGCGATTGTTACCTTTCGGGATAAAACGGAAATGAAGCAGCTTGCCGAGCGTTTGACCGGAGTGTCTTTGTATACGGAAGCACTGCGAGCACAAGCTCATGAATTTATGAACAAGCTGCATGTTATTATGGGGATGGTACATCTGCGGATGTACGAGAAACTGGAGCATTACATTATGGGTGCCGTCGAGCACCATCAGGTGGAGATTGGCTCGATTACCCGGCAGATCAGAGACCCTGTAATGGCGGGCTTTGTGTTGGGAAAATTAAGCCGGGCCAGAGAGGTCGGGGTGAATTTTGAACTGACTGCGGGCAGTTACTTGCCTGAATCGAGTCAGACCCAGACCATACATGAATTGATTACGATTCTTGGCAATTTGTTTGATAATGCAGTGGAGGCGATGGAGTCTCTGCAGAACAAGCGAATTACTCTTTCGCTTTATTATGAGGAGCATGAAAAGAGCGGAAGTTTGACCTGCATCATGCGTGACAATGGCACGGGTATACCGGAAGAGATTGCAAGGACGGTATTTGAAAAAGGATTTTCCACCAAGGGAGAGTCACGGGGAATGGGGCTTTATCTGGTGGCGGAAAGCGTGAAAAGATTACAGGGGAGTGTAGAACTGATACCAGCCGAGCAGGGGTGCTGTTTTCAGATTACGATTCCATATATGATAACGAGGAATGATGAACATGATTAATGTCCTAATTGTGGAAGATGATCCGATGGTTGCGGAATTTAACCGTAAATATATGGAGCAGGTAGAGGGTTTTCAATGTATAGGCTGGGCTTCTTCTGTGGAAGAGGCCAAAAAGCTTTTGACGGAACGAGCCGTTGATCTGATTTTACTGGATGTGTATATGCAGGAAAGCAATGGCCTTGATTTACTGTCATTCATACGAGAGACAGGAGTAAATGTGGATGTCATTGTCATTTCGGCTGCAAGCGATATGAACAGTGTCAAAAAAGCGATGAATTTCGGCGCGGTCGATTATGTGATTAAGCCGTTCCACTTTAATCGCTTTCTGGAGGCCCTTACAGGTTACCGGGAGCACATCAGTATCGTACGTGAACACAGCTTGCTGTCACAGGAAGAGCTGGATCGTCTCCTGTATCATAAAAGCCAGACCAAGGATTACGCCCGCTTGCCCAAAGGGGTAACCAAGTCAACGCTGGCCATGATCTGGAATTGTATTCGGCAGCATGAAGCGATGCTGTTCTCCACTGAGGATATTGCAGAGCTGGCAGGAATATCCAGAGTGTCTATGCGCAAATACCTGACTTTTTTGACGGAGATCGAAGTGCTTGCCATGGAAACCATTTATGGTACGATCGGACGACCTGTTTACCAATATCGTATTTTGCCGCAGGCAGAAGAAATTATGGCGGTTATGATTTAGGCTCTTTTTGATTACTTTAGTTACAAAAGTACATTATTAATTTTAAAACCAAATAAAGCGTTTTCCAAGGTGTAGAATGAAACTATGATCATCGTTCTTAACACAAGGAGGGAGCTTTATGGAAAACACAACAAACCAGACTGTCATTCAAAAGGAACAAAAATGGCATAAAAATCCTGTAGAAGCAATCAAGATGCTAGGCAAGATAAAACTCGGGGTGATTCCACTTCCGCTTTACGTCGTGATCGCGCTGGTTATATATTTAGCTGCGGTTACACAAAAACTTCCGAACGATATGCTGGGCGGATTCGCCGTCATCATGATTTTGGGCATATTGTTCAGTGAGCTGGGGCTCAAACTTCCGTTGCTCAAGCATATTGGTGGCCCGGCCATTTTGTCGCTCATGGTTCCATCGTTGATGGTATTTTGGAATATGTTCAGTCCGTCCGCGATGGATGCGGTACACACGCTCATGAAGACCTCGAATTTCCTGTATTTCTACATCGCTTGTTTGGTAACCGGCAGTATTCTTGGTATGGATCGTAAAATGTTGATTAACGGGATCGTGAAAATCTTTGCCCCTATCATCATTGGCTCTATTGCAGCCGTGGCCGTTGGTATGGTCGTAGGAATGGCTTTTGGATACAGTGCCTATCATACGTTCTTTTATATCATCATTCCCATTATCTCCGGCGGGATTGGGGAAGGAATTTTGCCGTTGTCCATTTCGTATGGATTGGTCTTGGGCAAAGATTCAGCGATATTCGTATCCCAGTTTATCCCGGCTGCCATCATCGGGAACATCGTTGCAATTATAGGTGCGGGTGTTCTTAAGAGATTAGCAGAGAAGAAACCGGGTACTTCTGGTAACGGGAAGTTGCTGAAACTCGACGAAGAGAAGAAGTTAGCTCCTACAAGTTTGGATCAACCTATTTCTTTTCCACTGATGGGTGGTGGGTTGCTATTAGCCTGTACCTTCTTTATCGTAGGCAAGCTGCTGGAGCCGTATCTTCATATTCCAGGCCCGATTCTGATGATTTTGGCAGCGGCGATCGTCAAATGTGTTCAAGTCATGCCGAATCAACTGGAAACAGGAGCTTTTCATCTGTACAAATTCATTACGGCAAGCCTGACGTGGCCATTGATGGTAGGACTGGGGATTTTATATGTGCCTCTGGATAGTGTGGTTGGGATTTTGACGATTCCTTATGCGATTACCTGTGCATCTGTCGTGGTTGCACTCATTGTTACCGGGTATTTTACCGGAAAATGGATTAACATGTACCCGGTAGAAGCTGCAATAGTAACCAGTTGTCGTGGCGGATTGGGAGGTACGGGGGATGTAGCCATCTTGTCTGCATCGAATCGGATGGAACTGATGCCTTTCGCGCAAATTGCAACCCGCATCGGCGGGGCAGCCACGGTCATTTTAGCAACTTTGTTACTCAAATTATGGAGCTGACGAGATTTATCTCTAAGCATAGAAGTCATAGCCTAGAAATACAGACCTGAAAGGATGGAGAGAAATATGAGTAGTTTATTGGATGAAATCAGAGAATTGCATGCAGGTGGTAAAATGGAGACCTTACCGAAAAAGCCGATCGAATCGATGGAAGGGTTATCCAAAGTTTATACGCCTGGTGTTGCTGAAATTTGTATGGAAATTGCGAACGACCCGGCCAAAGCGTACCAGCTCACAATCAAGAAAAATACAGTAGCCGTCGTATCGGACGGAACCGCGGTGCTCGGATTAGGGGATATCGGACCGGAGGCGGCGATGCCTGTGATGGAAGGGAAGGCGGTGCTGTTCAAACAATTTGCAGGCGTGGATGCATTTCCAATCTGTCTCAATACCAAGGACCCTGATGAAATTGTTCAAATCGTAAAAATGATCGCTCCTGCCTTTGGCGGCATTAATCTTGAGGATATCTCCTCGCCGCGCTGTTTTGAGATTGAGCGACGATTGAAAGAGGAACTGGACATTCCGATATTCCATGATGATCAGCACGGTACAGCAGTCGTCGTATTGGCCGGCTTGGTCAATGCATTGAAGGTATGCGGCAAAAAGATGGAGGATGTCAAAGTTGTATTTGCGGGTATCGGTGCGGCTGGCATGGCTTGCTCTCGTATGCTGCTCAAGGCGGGTGTGCGCAATCTGATTGGTGTTGATCGGCAAGGAGCCATTCATCGTGGAGTGGAATACAGCAACCCGCATTGGACAGAGTATGCCAATATGACCAATCCTCATAATCTGAGAGGCAGTTTATCCGAAGTGATCGTGGGAGCTGATGTATTCATCGGTGTGTCAGGCCCGGATTTGTTGACCGTGGAGGATATTCAAAGCATGGCCGCTGATCCGATCGTGTTTGCCATGGCGAATCCGAAGCCTGAGATTGATCCGGCTTTAGCCGCGCCGTTTGTACGGGTTTTGGCTACGGGCCGCTCCGATTTCCCAAATCAGATTAACAATGTGCTGTGTTTCCCGGGAATTTTCCGGGGTGCGCTGGATTGTCATGCCACGACGATTAATGAAGAAATGAAACTGGCTGCCGGCCTTGCCATCGCTGATGCGATCAGCTCTGAAGAGCTGACTGAAACATATATCATACCTAATGTGTTTAATCCACAAGTAGTGCAAAAGGTTCGGGAGGCTGTCATTCGCGCTGCATGGGAAACGGGAGTAGCCAGAGCAGGAGAGAAACCGGCAGGTATCTTTCATCCTGAAAAGCCGTAATTTTCACAATCTGCATTCCTAACGTTACGCCTACTACATTCGGTCTATCTGCCCGCTCGGCCTTGTGGGGAATATAAATTCGTGCCAATGAGCACGATATAGCAAAGCGCGCACTGTATCATTTTTGAACAGAAGCTTGCGCTCAATATCACACAGGGAGTTTTTGGGGATGAGTGAAAAAAATATTTTGGCGTATTTCAAAAGCCCCGAGGAAGCACAGGAGGCGGCTAAAAAACTGGAAGCTCTCCGGGTGGCGGATGTGTCGATAGACCGTTTTAGCCGGTATCCGCAACAGTCTACAGGCAATGCTGGATTACCTGTACTTTCAGGGAAGATTACCAGTTTGTCCTCACTAACGCAGGGAGTGGATTTTACCGATGCTAGTCCGGCGATACTGGCTGCGGCTGATCCGTCTGCCAGCGGAATGAGCGATGGGGGACAGGGAGGACCGACGGGCCGCGATATTTTGTTGACTGCTGTGGTTGACGAATCCATTCACCATCAGGCGATGTCTATTGTGGAGCAAGCGGGTGGAATGCTGTGAAAAGCTTGGAAGGAGCTGTGACAGATGCCGACAAACAAACGGTTCGATAAAGTGCTGACCAAAACCGAGAAAATCAAACGCGTGCAAGCTGCCAAAAACGAGGATGTCGAGTTTTCGGCGGAGCAGGCAGACGCTCAGGATCTGGAAGCGATCCGGCGGAGTGAAGCAGCCGATCGCCGTCAGCAGCGCATCATAACCGACAGCGACTAAAACCTAAAAACGAGCTATCCTCATCATTGAAGCAAAATGATAGGATGGCTCGTTTTATTTGTTTTTATTTATTTGTTTCGTTCATCACTATATACTGTTCCATTAACCTATGATACGAGCTTTTTGAACTCATGTGCCTGTATATAGTACAATGTAATGTATGCATGTGAAATGAGGAGGAAATGACCAACCATGTTGTGGAATGAAATTACAATACATACAAGTGAAGAAGCTGTCGAAATGATTTCGAATTTTCTCCACGAAGCAGGTGCAGGCGGAGTTTCCATTGAGGAATCCGGTTCGCTCAACAAACCGCGGGATACGTCTTATGGGCAGTGGTACGATCGCCCTTTGAACGACATTCCTGAAGGGCAAGCGGTGATCAAAGGCTATTTTGCCGAAGATGTGGATATGGACAATATACGTGCACAAATTGAGCCGCGGGTCGAAGAGTTAAAGACCTTCGATATTGACCCCGGTGAGGTACGGTATGAGTTGAAAACAGTCAATGAGGATGACTGGGCAAATGCCTGGAAACAATATTTCAAGCCATTGCGTGTGTCGGAGCGTCTGACGATCAAACCAACCTGGGAGGATTACGAGCCTGCAAGCGAGGATGAAAAAATCATTGAGCTGGACCCGGGGATGGCCTTTGGCACCGGAACGCACCCTACGACATCCCTCTGCCTGAGAACACTGGAATCTGTGATCCAGGGGGGAGAAGAAGTTATTGATGTCGGGACAGGCTCCGGTATTTTAGCGATTGGAGCTGTAAAGCTGGGAGCGAAGCATGTGCTTGCCTTGGACCTGGACCCGGTAGCGGTATCAAGTGCGCGTGAAAATACGCGTCTGAATGGACTGGAGGAGCGCATAACCATTAAAGAAAGCGATTTGCTCTCCGTGCTGCATGCAGACGATCCGACGCTAGGGATTAAACTGCCGGTCAAGCTGGTGGTCGCTAATATTTTGGCCGAGATTATTTTACTGTTTATTGATGATGTATATAAGGCGCTGGAGCCAGGCGGTACTTATATCGCGTCAGGAATTTGGAAGAATAAAGAAGAGGTTGTCGAAAACGCATTGAAAGCAGCCGGCTTTGAAATTGCCGAAGTATGCCGGGATGAGGATTGGCTTGCGTTTGTGGCAAGAAAGAGGTAAGCATGGATTTTTTACAACAGATTTTTCGTGTAAATTTAAATGTTCTTCCATTTTACTTGCTGGCTGTGATCATATCGTTTACGGTGCATGAGTTTGCACATGCGTATTATGCCAATAAATTTGGCGATCCCACAGCCAAGCTGCTTGGGCGCGTGACTTTAAATCCGGCTGCGCACATTGATCTGCTGGGCACGCTGCTGCTGTTGATCGGAGGCTTTGGCTGGGCCAAGCCTGTCCCGGTTAACCGGGACAATTTTAGCCGTCCGCGCCTGATGGGCATTATCGTTTCGGCTGCCGGTCCACTGAGCAATCTGTTGGTTGCATTTGTCACCACATTGATTTATGCCATGCTTCTTCATTTTCAGGTGCTGCCGGCGATGGAGAACCAGCGAGTGGCTCAGGCGATCTATTTGCTTATCAATGCACTGATCAATTTGAATCTGTTTTTGTTTATCTTTAATCTGATTCCACTGCCACCGCTAGATGGGTACCGGATTGTGGAAGATGTGGCTCCAAGTCCCGTGCGCCGTAAACTTCAGCAGTTTGAGCAATGGTCTATCTTTATTTTTCTGTTGATACTGGTCATTCCGCAGGTTCGGGCTGTAACGATTGAGCCTCTATACACGCTGGCCCAGATGATATATCTACAGTTTTTGCAGTTTTCGTTTTACATTACCGGATTATTTGGAGCCTGAGGGCTCCTTTTTTTTGCGAGAACAGTCCCAGATGACAGGAATGGAAAAGGGAACAGGCTGGTCATACAGGCGTAAAAGATGATATGATGGTGTTTAGTTATTTTCAGAATAGGTGTGAGAGACAATGCAGCGTTATTTTATTCCGGCAGAGCAGTTTCTGGAAGATCACGTCATTGTTGCGGGCGAGGATGCGCGGCATATCGCCAAAGTTATGCGCGGCCGCAGCGGTGACAAAATTATAGTCAGCGACGGGGTATCCAGAGAAGCGCTGGCTGCGCTGGATACGATTGAGCAGGATCATGTTACGGCGACGATCATCGAGCTGCTGGAGATGACCTCTGAACCGCATGTGCAGGTTACCATCGCCCAAAGTCTTCCTAAAGGAGACAAGATGGAAACGGTGATGCAAAAATGTACAGAAATTGGAGCAGCGGGCTTTGTGCCGTTTTTGTCTGAACGTACAGTCGTACAGTATGATGCCAAAAAAGAAGGCAAACGGCTGGAGCGTTGGCGCAAGATTGTGAAGGAAGCGGCTGAGCAGAGCCACCGTAATCGGATTCCGGAAATTAGTGCACCCATGACGTGGAAAGAGCTGCTGGCTTCTTTTGCGGGGTATGATTTGATATGCTATTGTTATGAAAAAGAGCAGGGACGGCAGTTACGGGATGTTATACAGCCATTGGCAGGACAATGGGCGTCGGCAGACAAGCCGCGTGTTCTGCTGGTGGTAGGTCCGGAAGGCGGCTTCACAGAAGCGGAGAGTCAGGAGGCCGAGCAGGCCGGGGCGCAGTCTACAGGACTGGGAAGACGTATTTTGCGTGCAGAGACCGCAGGTATGGCTGCATTGGCATGCATTTTATATGAAGCAGGCGAAATGGGAGGGATTTAATATGCCATCAGTGGCATTTTACACATTGGGCTGTAAAGTAAACTTTTATGATACAGAAGCAATCTGGCAGATGTTCAAAAAAGAGGGTTATGAGCAGGTGGATTTTGACGAGCAGACTGCTGATGTTTATTTGATCAATACATGTACGGTTACGAATACCGGCGATAAAAAGAGCCGTCAGATTATTCGCCGCGCGATTCGCCGCAATCCGGATGCGATTGTGGCCGTAACGGGCTGTTATGCCCAGACTTCTCCCGCCGAAATCATGGATATTCCAGGTGTCGACCTCGTTATTGGTACGCAGGATCGGGACAAGATTATTCCATATGTGAAGGAGATCCAAGAGTCGCGTCAGCCGGTGAATGCTGTGCGTAATATTATGAAGACTCGTGTGTTTGAGGAAATGGATGTGCCGGATTTTGCTCATCACACCCGTGCGTTCTTGAAAATTCAGGATGGCTGCAATAACTTCTGTACTTTCTGCATCATTCCGTGGTCGCGCGGTCTGTCCCGCAGCCGCGATGCTGCGAGCATAGTCGCCCAGGCTCGCCAACTGGTGCATGCTGGCTACAAGGAAATCGTACTCACAGGTATCCATACCGGGGGTTATGGTGACGATATGGATAATTATGACCTGGCCGATCTGTTATGGGATCTGGAGAAGGTGGAAGGACTGGAGCGTATCCGTATCAGCTCGATTGAAGCCAGTCAGATTGGCGATAAAATGCTTGATGTGCTGCAACGCTCCACCAGGTTGGTTCGTCATTTTCACATACCGCTTCAGGCAGGGGATGACGCGGTACTGAAACGGATGCGCCGCAAATACACGACAGACGAGTTCTATAACAAGATGCTTATGATTCGAAAAGCAATGCCGGATGTAGCCATTACAACGGACGTGATTGTCGGATTTCCTGGGGAAACGGACGAAATGTTCCGCAACGGCTATGAGCTGATGAAAAAAATCGGCTTTTCGGAAATGCACGTGTTCCCGTACTCCAAGCGTAGCGGAACGCCAGCGGCGCGTATGGAGGATCAGGTGGACGAGGACGTGAAAAATGCACGTGTGCGTGAGCTGATTGAGCTGTCAGAGCAAATGCAGCTGGCATATGCCGAGAAGTTTGTAGGCCAGGTGCTGGAGGTCATTCCGGAGGTTGCACCGAAGGGGACCGAAGATAGCGGCTTACTCTACGGTTATAGTGACAATTACATTCAACTGGTGTTTGAAGGTGCTCAGGATTTGGTCGGCAAGGTGTGCCGCGTGAAGCTGACGAAAGCGGGCGTGAATGAAAGCGAAGGTCAATTGGTCCGCATACTGGAAAATGGGCTGCAAACAGCCCTCTAAGAGTAAAAAAAGCCTGAACAGGCCATAGTGATGGCTAACAAGGATTTCGCCTTTCTTTACAGAGAGGACGGAATCCTTGTTGCGCAAGGAAAGGAGATTACAGGATGGCAGCAAAAAAGGAGATTTCCGCAGGCGGCGTTGTATATCGCAAACAGGGGAATCGGTTTGAAATCCAGCTGATTACCGACCGATATGGCAAGGTATCCTTGGCTAAAGGCAAAATGGAGCCGGGAGAAACGGTTGAACAAACGGCTTTACGTGAAATTCGCGAGGAGACAGGATTGAATGGGCGAATTATTCAGCATGTGGATATGATTGCGTATACGTACCAGCATGCTGAATTTGGGGAAGTGGACAAAGAAGTCCATTATTACCTTGTAGAGGCACTGGATGGAACTTTACAGGCTCAGATCGAAGAAATTAAAGGTGTCGCATGGCATACACCCGAGGAAGCATGGGGTCTTCAGCGTCAGGGTGGATATGACAATAATGATGTGATTCTGAGCAAGGCGTTGGCTATGCTGGGAATTAACGTTTCATTTTAAACAGAGACATATGCTGCTCCAGATGTTTCCATAAAGGTAAATAGCAGACAGGCAAAGCGAGTAAGGAGCTGATCACGTTAAACAGGGTTTGGGCATGGGCTACCTTGGCTCCGGGCTCAGCGGATATCCAGGCAGCCGCCATTTCCAGCCCGGGGATGAATGGCATAAAGAGCAAGGCCCCGCCTACATTCAGCAGCACATGGGACCAGGCAACAAATTGGCCGGATACGCTGCCGCCAATAGCGGCGATCAAAGCGGTTACGCAGGTGCCTACATTGGAGCCGATAACAATGGCGATCCCCACATCGACCGGCAAGGCGCCTGCGGTCGCAAGGCTGATCGCCATGCCGATGACGGCTGCGCTGCTGTGGACAAGTGCGGTCAGGCAGGCTCCGGCGGCGAAGGCCCACCACATGTTGACCGCAGCGTGATCCAGAAACCAGCGGAATAGTCCGGCCTGCTCAATCCAGGGGCCGACTGCTTGCATCACACGGATACCGGCCAGAATCAGCGAAAATCCGGCAAAGACGAGGCTGATAAATTGTACAGCCTGCGGGCGGCTAAGCCCACCCGAGCCGGGTGAAGCTCCGGCAGATACATACTGGCGCTCGGGGACCGCTTCTCCCCACAGGACGGCGGTGCTCCAGCATAGCAGGGAGCCGCATAACAGCGGCACAGCCAGCTTGCCCAGTTGAAGCCCCATCAGCTCGGTGGTCAGGCAGGTGCCGATATTGGTGCCGAGGATAATGCCGAGCGTGCGGCCGTAAGTTAAAACGCCGGCATTGACCAGCCCGATGGTCAGCACCGTTACGGCGGTGCTGCTTTGCAGCAAGGCGGTAATGACGGAGCTGAACAGCATGCCCCCCAAAGGGGAAACGGTGGCCCGGTTCAGCCAGCGGGTGAGGAAGGCGCTGGCCAAATGCCGGAGAGCTGCTTCCATCAGCTTCATTCCGCCCAAAAAAATAAGCAGCCCGCCGCACAGCGGCAAAATTACGTGTACAAACACCGGCATAGCCCCTTTCTCTTTCTAGGTGAAAGTGATCAAAATCAATACTACGTTTGGATGCTGCGTAAGTATAATAGAGCCAGACTAAGGCTGCTTCGGTGTCTTTTCTGGAGTGAAAAATTTGACCCAAAGCAAATTTACTGAGTTGTCAACGCGTCTAAGACACACTTCTGTAACAGCCTATGATCTATTAAAGACAACCATGACAAGCATGGCCGAGCTGTTTTTTAGGAAAACGAAAATTTTGTAGTATCTTCACAAGGTTTAAAATGTGACGTCGATAATAAGGCAGGCAGTAGCGGAGCGGTTCTCACGAATCCCGTTGCAACAGCGATCGTAAGATCAAATGAACCGTGGAGCCGTACCCCTATCGAACAAACGTTTAACACTTTGAGTAATTCCAAGAATAGGAGTGAAGGATTTTGCCTTCAGTAATATTAGAACGAAGCCGCAAAAAAAGGCTGGAGCACGCACACCCGTGGGTGTTCAAAAATGAAATAGCCAAGGTCGAGGGTGATCCGGAGGCGGGTGATCTGGTCAGCATTGTGAACCATCAAGGCCGATATCTGGCGACGGGCTACTATAATCCGGCTTCACAAATTACGGTACGCGTGATGTCATACGAACCGCTGGAAGCAATGGACAAAAGCTTCTTTGTCGAACGCTTTCGCAACTGTCTGGAGCACCGCCAACGTTTTGTAACTGGAGGGGACGCTTATCGGCTGGTGTACGGCGAGGCTGATTTTTTGCCTGGACTGATTGTAGACCGTTTTGGTGATGTGCTGGTCGTGCAGTTGTTAACGCTGGGTATGGATCGGCGCAGGGAAGAAATCAGGGATGCGCTTGTTGAAGTAATTCATCCGGTCGGTATTTATGAACGCAGTGATGTGTCCATCCGTGAGCTGGAAGGGCTGGAACAGATAAAGGGGCCGCTGTACGGGGATTGCCCTCGTCATGTTGTGGTGACCGAAAATGGTTTGCAAATCAAGGTAGATATCGTAGAAGGCCAGAAGACAGGCTATTTCTTCGACCAGCGTGAAAATCGTGCGGCTATTGCGCCGTTGATGACAGGGTGGGGAGCGCGCAGCGGAATTACGCTCCAGGAAGTAGCGGAAGAAGGCGAATCCGGCACAACGGTCATGAAGCCTGTGAATAAAAGCGGCAAGGTGGTTGAATTCCCGTTTTGGGATGGCGCAACCGTACTGGAATGCTTTTCACATACCGGAAGCTTTACACTTAATGCATGTAAATACGGTGCCAAAAAAGTAACTTGTCTTGATATTTCCGAGCATGCGATTGAAAGCGCGCGGGATAATGTCAAGTTGAACGGCTACGAGGAACGCGTCGAGTTTGTTGTCGATGATGCTTTTCAATATTTGCGCAATCAGGTCAAAGGTGTGGAGGAGCGTGCCGCGAGAGCTGGAGGCAAGGGGGATACTTCCAAGCCGCTGACAGCCGGTGGCGGGCGTACGTTTGATGTGGTTATTCTTGATCCGCCGGCCTTTGCCAAAACGAAAAGTGCAGTCAAAGGGGCTATGCGCGGATATAAAGATATCAACTTGCACGGGATGAAGCTTGTTAATGAGGGAGGCTACTTGGTGACGGCAAGCTGCTCGTATCATATGCGGCCCGAGCTGTTCCTGGATACGATCAAGGAAGCGGCGGCTGATGCCGGCAAAATCCTCCGTCTGGTGGATTGGAGAGCAGCTGGCAAGGATCACCCCCAAATTTTGGGCGTGGAAGAAGGCCATTATTTGAAATTTGCAATCTTTGAGGTGCGCAGCCGGACAAAGCTGTAGCTATCAAGCAAGTATAGCCAATCTCCTTTTGGAGGGTTAAATAGGATGGTTTCATAGAAGTGGTTAAATAAGTAAAATAGGCTCATTTAATTATATATCAGTCCTGTAGACAAGGCATGCATCTAGCCAACCTGCGGGACTGTTTGTTTTTTGAGGGACAATCACTGCTGTAAGATGGCAAACGTACGTTCTTTTCTCCCTTGCTTTGTATGCTATACTGTTTAACAGAATGCTGTTCGTTGGAAAGGAGGCCGCATCATGTCGGTCCGTTTGTTGATTGGCCGCTCGGGCAGTGGGAAAAGTACGTTAATCCGTCATGAAATGACATCTATGCTGCGCGAGCAGCCGTTAGGCAAGCCTATGCTGTTGCTTGTACCGGAGCAATCGTCATTTGCTTCCGAGCATGCGCTGCTTACAGAAGCCGGAAACGGTATTCAGGGGTCGATGCGCGCCCAGGTGATGGGGTTTCATCGTCTTGCTTATTTAGTTATGCAGGAAACTGGGGGTTCAGCGCTGGTGCCTGTGACGGAAGAGGGCAAGAAGATGCTTTTATATAAAATTATTCGTCGTCGCAAGGATGAACTGAGCTTGTTTAAGGACTCCGGGGACCAGCTTGGCTTTGTAGACAGGTTGAATACGTTGTTTACGGAGCTCAAGCAGTACGGGAATGATACCCGGTCTGTGCCTGAACAACTGGAGCGCATGAATGCCGCAGGGGAGTCTGCTCCGATTTTGCGCGGTAAGCTCAAAGATATCAGTCTGATCTATGCGGATTTTGAACGAGAACTGGCGCTTAAATATATTGATGGCGAGGACACGCTGCGCATGCTGGCAGAACAGATTGCCGGGTCCTCCCTGGTGCGCGGGGCAGACATTTGGATGGATGGCTACCGCAGGTTTACGCCGCATGAATACAAGGTGGTAGAACAGCTGATGCTGCACGCTTCTTCGTTGACGGTCGCGCTGACCTGCAATCGCAGCTATGAGGGTGAACAGGTTCCGCATGAGCTGGATTTGTTCCATCCGTCGGCAGCTGCCTATGTAAAGCTTAAAGGGATGGCAGACGAGCTGATGATAGAGACTCAGACCCAATTCCTGCGTTCTGACCCGATGCCCAGATTCAAGGAGCGTCCGGCATTGGCATATTTGGAGGCTCAATTTGAACATCGCACCGGATATCGGGTACGTCAGCAGCTACGTAATCCATGGGCAGACCAACAGCTGGAAGGCATACAGCTGTACGCTGCGGCAAATCGCCGTGCAGAGCTGGAAGGGGCCGTGCGGGAAATGCGCCGTCTGGCCCGGGATGAGGGTGCGCGTTATCGGGAAATGGCTTTGTTCGTACGTCATATTGAAGATTATGAGCCTTGGGTGGAGCCGATATTCAAGCAATATGGGGTTCCGGTTTTTCTGGATGAGCGGAGAAGTGTGCTGCATCATCCCTTAGTAGAAATGATCCGGGCTTCGCTGGATATCGTTCAGCGGCGTTGGCGGTATGAGGACGTATTTCGTGCGGTCAAAACAGACCTTTTATTGCCGCTGGACGGCCGGGTCAGCCGTGAGGATATGGACCGGCTGGAAAACTATGCGCTGGCCTGTGGAATACAGGGCAGCCGCTGGACAGACGGGCGGCCGTGGCAGGCTGTGCCCAGCCTGTCGCTGGAGCTGGAGGAGCAGGAACGGAACCGGCAACGGGATGAAACGCTGGATTTGATGGAGCTGTGCCGCGATGTAATCGTGACGCCTTTACAAGCGTTTGAGAAGCGTCTGGGTAAAGCCCGCACAGCACTTGAGAAGTGTGAAGCGGTATATCTATTGCTGGAGGATGCCGAAATCGGCCACAAGCTGGACGCTTTCATTCGTCAGGACGAGGAAGCCGGAAATCCGGAACAGGCCAAGGAGCATCGCCAGATATGGGATGCGGTGCTTGAGCTGCTGGATCAAATCGTTGAAATGATGGGTGATGAGAGGCTGGATACTTCGTTGTTCGCTGGGGTGCTCGAAACGGGATTGGCCGAGTACCGGATGGGACTTGTGCCGCCAGCTCTGGATCAAGTGCTGGTTGGTAACACGGATCGTACACGCGTAGCCGGCATACAGCATGCCTTTGTGCTCGGTATGAATGAAGGTGTGATGCCAGCGGTTTTTCATGAGGACGGTGTGCTGACGGAGCAGGAGCGCACCGCTTTAAACGAACAAGGTGTAGAGCTGGCACCGGATATGACAAGACGTCTGTTGGATGAACGTTTTCTCGCTTATTCGGCTCTTACTTCAGCCGGCCAAAGCTTGTGGATGAGCTATGCGGTGACCGATGAGGAAGGGAAGCCGCTGCTGCCGTCAGAGTTGGTTCGGCATGTCCGGCAGCTATTTCCCGGTCTTCATGAGCGTCCATTAACTGGGAATCCCTTGCCTGGGGACGCCTGGACGGCGCAGTGGGAGTATGCTTCCCATCCGTCCGAGGCTTTGCCGCAGCTTATTGCGCAGTTACGGCATTGGCGGCGTGGTGGTGACATTTTGTCCCCCTGGTGGGAGGTATACAACTGGTATGCCAGCCAGCAAGGGCGTGAAAAGGACAAGCTGCGCCAGCTGTTGACCTCCCTTTTTTACGAAAACCACGCCGAAATGCAAAAAGAAACGAGCCGACGATTGTACGGCAGCAAGCTGCGTACCAGCGTGTCCCGGATGGAACGCTTTGTCGCATGTCCGTTTTCGCATTTTGCTTCCCATGGCCTTCGCTTGAAGGAACGGCAAATGTACCGCCTGAAGGCGCCGGATATCGGGCAATTATTCCATGCGGCGCTTGGAGAGATGGCGATTAATTTACGTAATCGTAATGTAAGCTGGGGTAGCCTCAGCACCGAGGCATGCCGCCAGGAGGCGGAAACGGCCGTGGAGCGTTTGGCTCCTCGCCTGCAAGGCGAGATTTTAATGAGCTCCAAGCGATATGGATACATTTTGCGTAAGCTGAAGGATATTGTAAGCCGTGCCTCATTGATTTTGGGTGAGCATGCGCGCAGAGGCAATTTTGAGCCCATCGGGCTGGAACTGGACTTTGGGCCAGGCCAATCGCTTCCTCCGCTAAGCTTCCGGCTGGATAACGGTGTTGTTATGGAAGTTGTCGGACGGATTGACCGTGTGGATGTGGCTGAGGGAGAAAAAGGATTGCTTTTGCGGGTCATCGATTATAAATCCAGTCAAAAGGATCTCAAGCTGCACGAGGTATACTATGGCTTGTCCCTACAGATGCTCACCTATCTGGACGTGCTGTTGAATGCGGCTGAGGAATGGCTGGGCGAGACGGCTTATCCGGCGGGCACGCTCTATTTTCATGTTCACAATCCGATGTTGCAATCACCGAACGGTCTTAGTGCGGAACAGGCTCGTCAGGAGCTTTTAAAACGCTTTAAGATGAAAGGACTATTGCTTGCGGATCGAGACGTGGTCGGACAAATGGACACGGCACTGGATAAGGGGTATTCCTCCATTTTGCCTGTTGCGGTGAAAGCAGACGGCAGTTTCTACAGCAGCGCATCTGTTGCTTCGCCGGAGCAGTGGGACAGTCTGCTGGCTTCGGTACGTCATAATATTCGAACGATCGGTACACGAATGACAGAGGGCGATGTGGATATCAAACCTTATCGTATTCAGCAGGAGACAGCATGTACCTTCTGCTCTTTCAAACCTGTTTGTCAATTTGACGACAGTCTGGAAGGCAGTGGCTACAATCAATGGGGGAAACCTAGCAAGGATCAGATATGGAATCTGCTGGGTCATCTACAGGATGGGAAAGGAGGAATGAACCATTGATAGGCGCATCAAACGCAAAAGGCATACCGAAGCCGGAAGGCAGCATGTGGAGCGATGACCAGTGGCGGGCCATTTCGGAATCTGGCCACAACATGCTGGTGGCGGCTGCGGCAGGATCTGGTAAAACAGCGGTGCTTGTAGAGCGTATTATTCGTAAAATCGCCGATCCCGAGCTGGGCTTCAGCGTGGATCGGCTGCTAGTGGCGACCTTTACGAAGGCTGCAGCTGCCGAAATGCGTCAACGGATACGGGAAGCACTGGAGCGCGTGCTGGAACAGGAACCGGAAAGCGAGCATGTACGCCGTCAGCTATCGCTGCTGAATCGTGCCTCGATTACGACGCTTCACTCTTTTTGTATGGAGGTCATTCGCAGACATTATCAGGCCGTTCCCCTGGACCCCGGGTTTCGGATTATGAATGAGCATGAGACGGAACTGCTGCGGCAGGAGCTGCTGGAAGAGCTGTTTGAGGAAAAATATGAGGCTCATGATGAAGGCAGCACATTTCGCAGGCTGGTGGACTGGTTTAGCGGAGAACGTACGGATGATGCGATGTATGTGCTTGTTCAGCGGCTGTACGATTTTTCTCAAAGTCATCCTTGGCCGGAGCATTGGTTGAGGGAGACGGCAGCAGCCTTCCGTGTACAGGATGTGGCCGCCTTGGGAGAGACCCCTTGGGTTCTCAGCATTTTGACAGATGCTGCGCTTACTCTGCGGGGGGCAGCAAGCTTGCTGGAGCAGGCGCATGAAACGGCTATGCAGCCCGGCGGTCCTGCACCTTATGCAGTAACGCTGCAAGAGGATGCAGCTATGGTGAATGGATTGCTGCAGGAACTGGAGACACAGCCATGGGCATCCCTGTATGATCACTTTCAGCTCGCATCCTTCGGCAAGCTCAAGCCAGTCAAAAAAGATCAGACCGAACCGGCTTTACAGGAGCGGGTCAAGATGCTGCGTGAGGCAGCAAAAAAAATGATTACAGATATGAAGTCTTCCCTGTTTGGCCGGAGAGCGGAGTCCTATCTGGAGGAACTGCACGCAGCCGCTCCGCTGATGGACGAACTGGTAGAGACCGTCATTGCATTCGGAGAAAGATTTCAGCAGCACAAGCAGTCCAAAGGGCTGGTGGATTTCGGGGATTTGGAGCATTATTGCCTCAAAATACTGCGTCATCCCGATTCTACCCCGCATCAATTGCTGCCCTCGGACGCTGCGCTCGAATACAAGGCGCAGTTCGATGAAGTGCTGCTGGATGAATATCAGGACACGAATACCGTACAGGAAGATATCGTCAGGCTGGTATCTCGCGAGGAACCGGGTAACCGTTTTATGGTAGGAGATGTGAAGCAGAGCATTTACCGGTTTCGGCTGGCGGAGCCGGGGCTGTTTTTGAATAAATATCAGCAGTATGGCCTGCAGGAGCAGGAAGATGGTCTGTTGATTGATCTGGCTCGTAATTTTCGCAGCCGGGAGGAAGTTGTTGATGCGGTTAATTTGGTGTTCCGGCAGATTATGAGCGTAGATGTAGCGGAAATTGAATACGACGAACGAGCGTGGCTGGTACACGGCGCATCTTATCCTGAACAGCCGGACAAAGACGCTGCATCTGCATACGCACCTGAACTGCTACTGGTTGATAAAGGCGGGAAAGGCCTTTCGGATACGCTGGAAGGAGCTGAAACGCACGACGAGTCTGCTTTACAGGAAAATGATCTGGCCGAGCTTGCGGAGCTGGAGACAGCGCAATTAGAAGCGCGTGCGATCGCGCAACGGATCAAGGAGCTGACCGGAGATACCGGACAACCGCTGTTGATCTATGACAGAGGGTTAAAAACGATGCGTCCGGCAGCTTACGGCGATATCGTCATTTTGCTTCGCTCGGCAAGTGTGTGGGCTCCACTTATTGTCGAGGAACTGCGTCTGGAGGGTATTCCGGCTTCCGGGGAGCAGACGACAGGCTTTTTTAAGGCAACGGAGGTCGAGGTGATGCTGTCCTTGCTGCACATTATTGATAATCCGCAGCAGGATATCCCGCTTGCTTCTGTGCTTCGTTCGCCAATTGTGGGCTTGACCGAGGATGAGCTGGCTCAAATTCGATTAGAGAAGGCGGATGGGCTGTTTTATGATGCTTTGCTGACGGCAGCAGAGGCTGATCGACTCCAGGAGCGTGAAAAAGAAACCCCGGATGACGAAAAAACGTTGTCTTCCCGACTGCGCTCCTTTTTGTGCAAGTTGGAGACATGGCGTAAGGAAGCCAGACAAGGCAGCTTAAGTGCATTGATTTGGAATTTGCTGGAGGAAACAGGGTACCTGGATTGGGTAGGCGGATTGCCTGGCGGTTCACAGCGTCAAAACAATTTGCGGTCACTGTATGACCGGGCCAGACAATATGAGGCTTCAACGTCTAACCGCGGTTTGTTCCGATTTTTGACCTTCATTTCCCGTTTGCGGGAGCGAGGCAGCGATCTGGGATCAAGCAGCGGGGAGACAGAACCCGATCAGGCCGTCCGTATTATGACCATTCATAAAAGTAAAGGGCTTGAATTTCCGGTTGTGTTTATTGCCGGGACAGCCAAAATGTTCAATCAGCAGGATCTGAATGCGCCGTTTCTTATGCATAAGGAATTGGGGTTCGGTCCCAAATATGTGGAGGAACACCATCGGGTCAGCTACCCGACGCTGCCTAATCTGGCGATTCGCCGGCGCTCCCAATTGGAGCTATTGGCTGAGGAAATGCGGGTATTGTACGTAGCGCTTACGCGTCCGCGTGAAAAGCTCATTATGACCGGAACAGTGAAGGATCTGGCTTCACGCGCAGTGGGGTGGGCACGTGCCAAAGAGCATACCGAAACGGTCTTGCCCGATTATATGCTGGCGGCAGGCCGCAGTTATCTGGACTGGATAGGTCCCGCTTTGATTCGGCACTCTTCTGCTGCCTCCCTGAGAGAAGCGGCGGGTGACGAAGTGGGAGATTTTCACAGGCTGGAGCACATGCCTGGAGCAGACTGGCTTTTTAAAATTGTCGCTGCAGAAGCTCTTTCCGGCTCTGGTGTGAGCTTGGCTCATGAAAAAGAAGGAGCGAACGAGGAGAGGCAAAAGAAAACGGAAGCACTAAGAAATGCGAAGCCTCTTGATAGAAGATGGATTTCGGCAGATTCATTAGAAGAAATGATTGGGGACGACAGGTCAGAAGCGGAAACCGCTAATGGAGCTGTGACGGCGGAGGTGTCTTTTGGTGACGAATCCGATACTGTACTGGATCAGCCTGTAGGCCTGACCACCGGGATTATAACAGATATTGGCGCCGTTCTTTCCTGGACCTATCCGTATGAACGGGCAGGCAGGACGGCAGCCCATACGTCGGTTACCGAGATGAAAAGATGGCTGGAAATGCAAGAGATCGGATCGGAGGATTGGCTGAATCTATCTGCCTTCCGATCGGTAGAATCACCAGAGGATCGAAATGATTCTCACGCCGGAGGCCATTCATTACACTTGCGTAGACCCAAGTTTATGGGCAATCAACGTCTGACACCGACGGAACGCGGAACGGTGTACCATACGCTGATGCTGCACTTGCCGCTGGATGGGGGAATGAACGCGGAGGTCATTGAGGAAACTAAGGCCCGCCTGTTGAATCAGCGCATATTACGGGATGTTCATGTAAAGGTGCTGGATACGGATAAAATATTGCGTTTTTTCACCAGTGAGCCAGGTGTCAAAATGCTGAAGGCAGCCCATGTTCAACGTGAGCTTCCGTTTACCTATGCCATGCGGGCAGCCGATTACTGGAGTCACAGCTTGCCTTCGACGCTGCCTGTACAGGAAACTGCCCCACAAGGTGGTCAGGACGATAAAGTGCTGATGAACGGAATCATTGACTGTCTGTTTGAAACTCCGGAAGGACTGGTGCTGCTGGATTATAAAACAGACCGGATATCCGAACACCGTACACTGCCCTATTTAACGGAGCAGTATCGGTTTCAATTGGAGCTATACGCCCATGTGATTGAAGCGATAACAAGTCAAAAGGTTGCTGAGAAGTGGCTATATTTTTTAGAGGCTGGAGAAAGTGTGCGGCTGTAGCAGCAGGATAGAGAGAGGGGGAAGAGCATGCGGATTTTGCATACTGGTGATTGGCATTTGGGCCGCACATTGGAAGGACGCAGCCGTCTGAGGGAGCAGGAAGCGTTTTTGGAGGAATTGGTAAAAATGGCTGACGATCAGCAGGCAGATTTAATTATGATGGCTGGAGACGTGTACGATTCGGTCAATCCTTCAGCTGCCGCCGAGCAGTTGTTTTATGAATCGTCTGCCCGCCTTACGGCTAGAGGAAGACCGCTGGTCGTTATTGCGGGCAATCATGATCAGCCGGAAAGAGTAGCCTCGGTCACACCGCTGGTAAGTGGGCGCGGAATTACATTGCTGGGACTGCCAAGTGGGGAAGCGGTCCGTGTTCATACATCACGAACAGGCGAAATGGCTTGCATTGCAGCCTTGCCGTATCCCTCCGAGTCTCGTCTGAATGAGCTATTGTCAGAGGACGGAGATGAAACGGTATTGCGCGCGGCATATAGCCGCCGTGTAGGGATGCTGATGGCACAACTGGGTACAGCGTTTCGGTCCGACACAGTTAATTTGTCGATGAGCCATATTTATGTGCTCGGCGGGCTGGAGTCGGACTCGGAACGTCCGATTCAGGTCGGGGGAGCTTATACGGTCGATCCGTCAGCTCTGAGCATCGGGGCGCAATACACGGCTTTGGGACACTTGCACCGTCCCCAGTATGTGAAGGGAGACGGGCTGATGCGTTATAGCGGTTCTCCGCTTGCTTATAGCTTTTCGGAAGCAGGGCAAGCCAAATCGGTTACGCTGATTGATGTGGTTGCCGGCAAGCCTGCACAGGTCGAGGAACTCTATATTACCAGTGGACGTCCATTGGTGAAGTGGCGTGCCCGGGGAGGTCTGGAGGAGGTTCATCGCTGGCTGGACGAAGGGCTGGATGCGGATGCTTTTATTGACCTGGAGATTACGCTGGATGAAGCGATGTCGATGGGGGATATTCAGCGGCTGCGCAAAAGCCGTGAAGGCATCATTCATATTCGTCCCATGTATCCCGAAATGGATGCGGTGCAGCTGGAGCACCAGCGATCAGAACTGCCGGTGCATGAGCTCTTCCGGGCATTCTATCAGCGGCAGACAGGCGGGGCACAGCCGGATGATGGCTTAGTACAGCTATTTCTGGAACTGGTAGAGCAGGATGATGCAAGAAACCACGCTGAGGAGGATGATGCATGAAACCGATTCTTCTGAAATTGGCGGGGCTGCAAAGCTATCGGGAACCGCAGGAAATTCGCTTCGACGAGCTGACAGAAACCGGACTGTTTGGAATTTTTGGCCCAACGGGCAGCGGCAAATCAACGTTGCTGGACGCCATTACGTTGGCGATGTACGGTAAAGTGGAGCGGGCGGTGAATGGTACTCAAGGCATTATGAATCACGCTGAGGATACGCTGTCCGTTGCATTTACGTTTGAACTCATGTCAGCACAAGGCCCTCGCCGCTATCGTGTGGAACGACGTTTCAAACGCGCCGGGGGCGTTTCGGTAAATAACACGCTCAGTCGTTTTATTGCCTTTACGGACAATGGCGAGGAAGTGCTTGCCGACAAGGTGCAGGATGTGACGCGCTGTGTGGAGGAATATATCGGCCTGAAAATGGATGATTTTACGCGTGCCGTCGTGCTGCCGCAGGGAAAGTTTGCGGAATTTTTGTCATTGAAGGGCAGTGAGCGCAGACAGATGCTGCAGCGTTTGTTTCATTTGGAGAAATACGGCGACCAGCTCGCACAGAAGCTTAGTCGTCGTGTGAAGGACAATGAGATTGCGCTGAAAGCGCTGGAAGCGGAGCAGCAAGGTCTAGGGGACGCCAGCGTTGAAGCGCTCGCACATGTGGAGCTGCGTCTCAAAGAGGCGTTTGCTGCTGCTGAGGCTTCGCGCCGTGAACTGGAACATGCTGCATGCGAGGCGGAAGCACTGAACAAAATCCGTGAGCTGGTCATAGATCGCAGTCGCCGGATGCATGAACTGGAGCAGCTGACAAACCTGGAGCCAGCTATCGCTGAGCTGGAGCGCAAGCTGCGTCAAGCGTCGGCAGCCGAGACCTTGCTGCCAGCGCTGACGGATTGGAAGGAAGCCGTCGCCGAAGCGGCTAAACGGCAAAAGGCCGCCGAAGAAACAGCGGTTCGGGCCGTATCAGCGCAAGCGGCTGCGCATGTGTCTGTGCAGGCAGACGAACAGGCGCGGCAAGCGCTGGGTGCGGAGGAGCCGAAGCTGCTGCTTCGGATCGACCAGTTGGAACAGGCGCTTCAGCTGGAGCGTGATACGGAGGTGCTGCGGACCGAACGGGAACGTCTCGCGGCAGAGCTGGTGCAAAGTGAGCAAGCGCTGGCAGCATTCAGTGAAGGACTGGCAAAGGAGCAGGAGCTGCAGGCGCGAGGCTTGAAGCGACAGCAGGAGCTGCAACAGGAGCTAAAGCAAAATGAAGTGCGGGCAGATGAGCGGCGCATGCTGCAAGAGGCTGTGCGACGGCTGCAGCAACTGGAGACGGCAAATGAGCAATGGCGTGAAGCTGAACAGGAGTATTCCGCGCAGGAGAACCGGCTGGTGCAAGCTGACGAACACCTGAAGCAGATGGAACAGGAGACACAGGAGACGGAGGCGCGGCGTTCTGCCCTTGCTGTGCAGGTAGCTGAAAGCATCGAGGCGTTGCTGACGCTGGAAGCCGAAGTGGCAGCCGCCACAGCGGCACTGGCAGCTGAGGAGGAGCAGCTACGCCACCAGCTTCGCGCCGCGGAGCTGGGCCGTCTCGCACAGCATCTCGCTGCCGAGCTGCGCGAGGGCGAGCCGTGTGCGGTGTGCGGCTCGCTGCACCACCCTGCCCCTGCCGCTGTGGCGGCCCATGGCATGGATGCGGCTGCGCCGGACGAGCTGCACCGCCTGCGGCTCGGCTTGCAGGAGCTGCGCCTCGCGCTGCGCCAGCAGCTGCACGAGCAGCGCAGCCTGCTGATGCAGCCCGCTGTTGCGGACAGCGGTGCTGCCGCCACGGGCGAGCCTGCCGCCGCATCCGCAGCGCCGGCTGAGCCGCGTGGTGCCGCCGCCTGGGCGGAGCGCTGCACGGCGCTGGAACGGGCAGCGGCTGAGCTGACCGCAGGCGCACAAGCGCTGTCTGCGGAGGCGCAAGCCTTACGCGAGGCGGACGCCGCCGGACAGCAGCGGCGTATTCGCGCAGCGGCCGAGCAGGAAGCGGCGGCTGCAGCGCTGACACAGGCGCGGAGCAAGCGCGAGGCATACGCTGCGCGCAGCGAAGAATTACGCGCCGAATGGGCGGCGCAGCTGCCAGATGTGGCGCCGGATGAAGCCGCGGCGCGTTATTACGCCATGCAGGAGCGCGACGGGCGCGCGGACGAGCTGCGGTCGCGGCTGGAGACGAGCGTGACCTTCCTCGAAGAGAAAGCAGCGCGTATTCAGCAGATACAGCAGAGCATCATCGAGGAAGACAAAATCATTATTGCCCGTCGCACAGGGCTTCAAAGCAAAGACGACTCATTGTGCGAAAAGCTGGAACAGCTCCGCAAATGGGTTGGAGAAGGGCAGGCATTCTGCTTGCTGGAAGAAGCGGCTTCACGCCTGCGGGCATTGAAAAGCGAGGCCGAAGCCGCGGCACGCCGCCGGACTGAAGCGGAGGAACGCCAGCAGCAAGCCGTTCATGCTTCATTGATTGCCCGGCAGGCCTCCGATTCGGCTGAGGAAAGAAAGCGGATGTCTGAGACCCGGTGGGAAAGCCGCCTGGCTGCCTCCACTTTTGCCACGGAAGCAGAAGTAATGGAATGCTGCCTGGGACCAGATGAAGCTGCACGTTACGAACGGGAAGTGCAGCTGCACCGGGAGCGGGAAAAAGAATTGTCTTCCCGCTTAAAACATGTGGAAGAACAGCTGAATGGAGCAATGGTAACAGATGAAGAGTGGGAAAGGACTGCTGCGCAGCTCCGCGATTGCCGCAGACGGGATGAAGAGGCGCTTCAGAACCGTGCCAAGGCTGAACGTGATCTGGAGGACCTGCAGCGCCGGCATGTTCGCTGGGTGGAACTGGAGTCCCGGCGCATAGAGCTGCGCAGCGAGGCCGAAAAAATGTCCAAGCTCCAGTCTGTTTTTCGGGGCAATGCCTTTGTTGAGTATATTGCCGAGGAACAGCTCATGCAGGTCAGTCAGGCGGCTTCGCATCGTTTGCGTTTTCTGACCAAGCAGCGTTACGCGTTAGAGGTAGACTCCAGCGGCGGTTTTGTCATTAGTGACGATGCCAACGGCGGAGTCAAGCGTCCAGTGTCGACCTTGTCCGGCGGCGAAACGTTCCTGACCTCCCTGTCGCTCGCGCTTGCGCTATCGGCTCAGATTCAATTGCGGGGCCAATATCCGCTTCAATTTTTCTTTCTGGACGAAGGCTTTGGTACGTTGGACCCCGAATTGCTGGACACGGTGATCACCTCGCTGGAAAAGCTGCATCACGATCAACTGTCTGTTGGTGTGATCAGCCACGTACCCGAACTGCGGGCACGGTTGCCGCGTAAGCTGGTTGTTCTTCCCGCTGAGCAGGCTGGAGGCGGCTCCAGAGTGGTTATGGAAACTTTTTGAAGTAATGTGATACTGATCACAGATACAGTTTCAAAGTGTTGTTATAATACAGCCAAGCCGACAAGTTAATCATACAGCACCCCGGCGGACGTATGCTGAGGAAGGGATTTTCCCGTTATACGTCCGTTCAGAGGGGCTCGATAAGAGCCTCCGGGGTGCTTCTTTTTTTTTGCAACCCGAAATTCGCCCAATTTTGTGTAGCACATAGCCCGTTTTTGAATAACATACGGTATACCTGCAAAAGCCTAGGAGGAAAACAACTATGGAAAACCACATGATGCCTGTTATGGCACCGGAAAAAACGGATATCAAATCACAATGTCTAAAGCATATGCATCGTTATGTAGGCGTATGGGTTAAGGATGGAACCATGTATGACGGAATCGTGGAACATGTGGATGATGAAAAACTGTATTTAGCCGTTCCCATAGGTGGTGGAAGTGAGATGGAGAATGTTAATCTCCCTTATCCTCCCAAGAGTTGTGGCTGCGGATCTCGCGCTTTTGTGCCCTTCTTTCCGTATGCGCCTTTTCCCGCTTTTGGATATCCTTTCCCGTACGGACGCCGTCGCTTTAATCGTTTGATCCTGCCACTTGCTGCATTGGCAGCGATTAGCCTGCTGCCTTATTACTAAGTTATTGGGAATTCCCGAAAATAGTTCATATTTTCTGCATCCCCCTCCTCCGTTCTGACCATATATCATCACATAAGCAAGGCTGTTTCCTCCTCATGGAAGAAGCAGTCTTTTTTCTGGATCGCTTATGAGCACAGCTTTATGGAAGAGGATATCCTGTTTATACTTAAAGCATGCTAACATCAAGCATGTAGTGAGGCTGTATAGAACAGGCAGGGGGATCATGTGAAAAAATATGTTTCAATTTTATTAGAGATAGAGCATAAAATTCGTAAGGGCCAATACAGATCGGGTCACAGACTGCCTTCCATTCGTGATGCTGCGGAGTTGTACGGATGCAGCAAAAGCACGGTTTTGCGCGCATATGCCGAACTGGAGAGGAAGCACGCTATCTATTCCATACCGCAAAGCGGATACTATGTAGTCGAGAATTCCGGCGATTTACACCACAGCCATGTTGAAGAAAGCGTTGATTTTACTTCTGCATCTCCAGATCTGAACGTATTTCCGTACCTGGATTTTCAGCATTGTCTGAATCAGGCTATAGATACCTACAAATATGATTTGTTCACTTACGGGGATTCACAAGGATTGGAGACACTGCGACATACATTGGTTTCCCATTTGGCTGACAATCAGGTGTTTGCAGAAATGAAACGGATTATCGTTACTTCCGGTGTTCAGCAGGCGTTGGAATTATTGGCCAAGATGCCGTTTCCCAACGGCAAAGAAAAGGTTTTAGTCGAGCAGCCAAGCTACGATATTTATTTGCGTTTTTTGGAGGAAGCGAACATACCTGTCTGTACCATTGCCCGAACAGCGGCAGGTATTGATTTGCAGGAATTGGAGAATCAATTTAAAAACGCAAGCATCAAGTTTTTTTATACGATGTCAAGATATCATAATCCATTGGGAAGCTCTTACAGCACGGAGAATCGAAAGGCTATAGCTGCCTTGGCTGCCAAATACGATGTATACGTCGTAGAAGATGATTATATGGCTGATTTGGGGGTTGATCATAGCTTTGATCCCATATACGCATATGATCAGACGGAGCATGTTATTTATTTGAAAAGCTTCTCGAAAATCATTTTCCCGGGCTTGCGTCTAGGGGTTGCAGTGTTGCCGGAAGTTCTATTGAAGACGTTTAATGCATATAAAAGGTACGTTGACACTTCCATTTTATCTCAGGCTGCGCTTGATATTTATATTAAAAACGGAATGTATGAGCGCCACAAGCATACCATATGCAACCTGTATTCCGAGCGCATCCACATGCTCAATCAGGCGGCAGAACGATATAATCAGACCGGGATCATTGAGGTCTCGGTGGTAACATCAGGAGTTTATGTGCAGTTCAAGCTGCCTCGAACCGTGAACCTGGAGCGTCTGGTACAGCGTCTTTCCGAGAGGAGGGTTCAGGTTGTATCCGGCAAAGGCTTTTATTTAAAGGGCTACAGGGAACTGGAAAAGTTTTTACGCATCAGTATCTCACGTGCACAGCCCGGACAAATTGACGAGGGGGTTAAAACCATCATAGAGGAAGTGAGAAAGGGGAACTGGTATTAAGCCCCTTTTTCCGTTATGATACATATAGAAACATAGGTACAACACGCCATGGGGGTATATGCTTCTAATGGTTTATCAGGACATACATAACTTTGAATGCCGAGAGCAATTTTATTTCATTGCTTATGATCGGCTCATTGCCAAAGGAGAATTTTAAATGGACGATCTGTTTTTGAAAATTGTGGATGGAACCATCCCTAGCAAGAAGGTATTTGAAACGGACAATGTGCTTGCATTTCATGACATTCAGCCCGCGGCACCAGTACATGTGCTCATTATCCCCAAAAAATATATTCCTTCAATGAATGCTGTGACGGAGGAGGACCTTCCGCTCATCGCAGAGATTCATCGTGTTGCAATTGAGGTGGCCAAAAAGCTGGGAATCGCTGAGTCCGGTTATCGGTTAATTAACAACTGCGGTCCGGATAGCGGGCAAGCGGTCGGGCATCTGCATTATCACTTGCTGGGCGGCGCCAAATTAGGGGCCTTGACAAGTATTTCGGATTCACATGCGTAAAAATAGCAGAAAAAGGTTCTTTTAACTATTCATTTATTGCGTATAGGTTGACACCCGGTTTCCATTTCACCTATAATAAAGTTTGATGAACCGTGTTGTTGTTTTTGGACGGTCTGGTCGGAGGGAGGGAAAACTGGTGTCTGAAACTAAAGTTCGCAAAAACGAGACAATTGATGCTGCACTTCGTCGCTTTAAACGTTCCATTGCTAAGGATGGCGTATTGGCTGAGGTGAAGAAACGCAAGCATTATGAAAAGCCAAGCGTAAAGCGCAAGAAAAAGTCCGAGGCTGCTCGTAAGAGAAAGTTCTAGGAGGAGCTGAGCAACCATGAATTTGAGCGAACGATTAAACGAAGATATGAAGCAAGCTATGAAGAGTAAGGACAAGTTCAAACTCTCCACGATTCGAATGGTTCGTTCTACGATTAAAAATCTTGAAATAGATTTGAAACGAGACTTGGACGACAACGAAGTGCTTGATATTCTGAGTCGTGAGATCAAACAGCGAAAAGATGCCCTCCATGAATTTGAAAAAGCCAGTCGCGATGAACTTGCGGCAAACACTAAAGCAGAAATAGAGATCATCGCTCAGTACCTTCCTGAACAACTTTCAGAAGAAGAAATTAAAGTTATTGTACAGCAGACCATCCAGGAAACCGGTGCTTCTTCGAAAGCCGAGATGGGGAAAGTGATGTCGGCCTTGATGCCTAAGGTAAAAGGTCGCGCTGACGGTAAACTCGTGAACCAAGCGGTTCAGCAATTTCTGCAATAAACCTGCAACAAACAGGAAAACGCAAACACCCTCTGTGAACAGAGGGTGTTTATTTCTATATCTGCCGTGTTTACCATAGATGGGTCTACATATATCTAGTGTGTTGTGAAAAGCTCCTTTTTGAAGGTGCAATCTTATAATTACATGAAACGTGATGCCTGTTGGGAGCGTAAAAAATGTTGTATCGTGTACCTAACAAAGTTTGTTATGCTGTAATAGGTGAGACCGAAAGGGGGGAGAGAAATGCACAGAGAACATCATCACTCCAGCCGCAAAATGATCTTCTTAACGTTATCGATGATGATATCCGTTATACTACTGCCCTTATTTTGTTCCGGATCAGCGGCGGCCGCAGCCAAAGGCGGAGCCGTGTACGTTATACCCGTGGATCAGGAAATTGAACAAGGTCTGGGCAGTTTTATGGAACGTGGATTTGCAGAAGCAGCAGAGTCCCAAGCGGGTCTGATCTTGCTGGATATTAACACGCCCGGCGGACGGGTAGATACAGCGGAGAAGCTGGGTAGACTGATTAAAAACAGTCCCATCCCGACCGTAGCCTATATCAGGGGCGAGGCGGCTTCGGCGGGCAGCTATATTGCACTGAGCGCTAATAAGATCGTGATGAAGCCGGGAAGTATTGTCGGAGCAGCAGCGTTGGTCGACGGTAAAGGGAAGGCTATTACGGATGCAAAAACGATAGCCTGGTGGAAGAGCAGCATGGCTGCCGCAGAATCTGGCGGACGTAACCCGGATATTGCGAAGGGGATGGTAGACCCCCAAATGAACGTAGCTATTCCAGAGCTGAATTTTAAAAAGGAACAAGGCCAGATCATTTCTTTAACCAGCGAGGAAGCGCTTAAGCTGGGTTATGCAGATCACATCGCTTCTTCAGAGCAAGAGGCGATCCAATGGATGGGCTACAGCACGGATGATGTACTTCATGTAGAACAAACAGCGGCTGAAAAGGCTGCTGAAATACTAACTCATCCGATTGTGCAGACATTGCTTTTATTTATCGGTATCGCAGGTGTCGTTATAGAAGTGCTCGTACCTGGTTTTGGCGTACCGGGAATTTTGGGCATGCTCGGGTTCGGTCTGTATTTTTTGGGGAATTATATCGCTGGTTTTGCAGGCTCAGAGACCTGGCTGTTGTTTATCATCGGTCTGGCCTTGCTTATCCTGGAAATGTTTATCCCAAGCTTTGGCATTCTGGGGATGTTGGGTTCTGTTAGCTTGGTCACCGGTGTGGTTCGCGCTGCGTATGACATGCAGCATGCATTTATATCTTTGGGAATTGCTTTTGTAGCTGCAGTTGCTGTAGTGACCATTATCGCGATTGTATTCAAGGATCGGGGGATATGGAACCGTTTTATACTTAGAGATAGCTTAACGGCAGACCAGGGCTTTTCCTCGGTTGTGAATCGGGAAGGATTATTAGGACAGAGGGGCGTGAGTCTGACACCACTTCGTCCGGCCGGCACGGTTCTTATTGCGGATGAGCGTGTCGATGTTGTAACGAATGGCGAGTTTATTGCCACAGAGACACCGATAATTGTATCCAAAGTAGAAGGCGGGCGAATTGTAGTCAAGGCGGACACGAGCGTCTAAACACGCCAATAAACGAAGGATTAGAATGATGGAGGATGATGCGAGTGTTCGAATCGGGTATTGTCAGTGTTTTGCTGATTGCCGTGGTAGTGGTTATTGTATTAAGTGTGTTTTTCAGTTTTTTCCCAGTGATGCTGTGGATTTCGGCATTGGCTTCAGGGGTGCGGATTGGTATCATCACACTGGTAGCGATGCGTTTGCGCCGCGTTATACCAAGTCGAATTGTGAATCCGCTTATTAAGGCGACCAAAGCCGGTCTGGGCTTGAATATTAATCAGTTGGAAAGCCATTTTCTCGCGGGTGGTAATGTAGACCGTGTAATCAACGCATTGATCGCTGCGCAGCGGGCGAATATTCCGCTTGAATTTGAACGTGCTGCTGCCATTGACCTGGCGGGACGGGATGTTCTGCAAGCAGTCCAAATGAGCGTGAATCCGCGTGTTATTGAGACACCTACTGTGGCGGCAGTCGCCAAGGATGGTATCGAAGTAAAAGTTAAGGCCCGTGTCACGGTACGCGCCAATATTGATCGACTTGTCGGGGGTGCAGGAGAAGAAACGATTATTGCGCGGGTCGGTGAGGGGATTGTTACAACCGTCGGTTCCAGTGATTCGCATAAGGACGTACTGGAGAACCCGGATTCGATCTCGAGAACCGTATTGTCCAAAGGCTTGGATGCCGGTACAGCGTTTGAGATTTTGTCCATTGATATTGCGGATGTCGATGTAGGCAAAAACATCGGTGCCTTCCTGCAAACCGAGCAGGCGGAAGCTGATAAACGTATTGCCCAGGCCAAAGCCGAAGAGCGGCGTGCGATGGCTGTGGCGCAGGAGCAGGAAATGAAAGCGCGTGTGGTAGAAATGAGAGCGCGTGTCGTAGAATCTGAATCCGAAGTGCCGCTGGCTATGGCTGAAGCGCTTCGCGGTGGACAGCTTGGTGTCATGGACTATATGAATTTGAAAAACATCGAAGCAGATACGCAAATGCGCGGCTCCATAGGCAAACCAAATGAGAACTCGGGGAATGACAGCAAAAACCGGGATTAAATAGCGGGATATAGCCGATGAATTGCGGCAGCAAGGCGGTGAGCAATGAATTTTATCAGCTGGATATTTGAGCATTTGTATATCCTGGCCGTGATAGGCTTTGCACTCATATCCTTTCTGGGAAAAAGCAAGCAAGGCACAGAGCGGAAATCTCCTGCGGGCAAGGGAATGCCTACCTTTGGCGGTGGTCAGAGTTCCGGCAGGCCCTCGACATTAACCAGACCTATCCCAGCGGAGCATAGACAGGAGCAAAGTCAGACGAGCAGACAGGATACTGGCGGAGAATTGCAGCGTCAATTGCCTAATGAGCAACGGGGAGTTATAAAAACTCGTCGTATCGAAGAAGAAATGAACGATCGGACAGAAATGCAAGCACAATTGGACCGGGAATCCCCGGATAGCGGCTTGACTCTCGAAGAACGGATTCGTGTCATGGAAGAAGAGCGAAGAATGGTTCTATCCCGCCTTGATGGCATATCCAAAACGAGAGAGAGGGAGTCAGGGGAGATTGCAGATGGGCTGGAGCCAGTCGCGCAAGAGCGTAGAACGCTTAACGCAGATGAGCTTCGCAGAGGTGTGATTTGGGCCGAAATATTGGGCCCTCCGCGTTCCAAACGTTATATGAGTAAAGGAAGACGTTAAGCGATAGTGAGATCCATTACGGCGTTGGCTGTGATGGGTCTTTTTTTTAACCATAAATGCTTTGTTTACACTCTGTTTATCTGGAAAATTACACCAATTTAGATGAAATATGCGTTAAATCGAGGTGATATGACACGGCTGCAAGATACTCAAAAATTAAATATTTAGGGGATGGGACGCATGAGAAATAGCCTGTTCAGAAAAAAGAGGATTGACCAGCTGGTTGCTGCAATACGGGGAGAAAAAGCACTTAAGAGGGAACTGAGTGCGTTTGATTTAACCATGCTTGGAATTGGAGCCAAGGTCTGTCTTCTTATAAGGCAATCCAGGGTTGCTGCGATTTGTCAGTTTTGCCTCATAAATGCGATGACCGGATCATAAAATGTACAGTACAGATATCTGCGGCGCTGGTGGAAAATGACAGTAGCAGGGGATGAAAATAAGCAGCGTAGCTGCCATACCAACAGCCATTAGCCGCTGGATAACAGTTGTTGGTATGACCGGAAAGGAGACTTCGCCGTATGAGCCGGATGAGCCGCAAACTGCGAAAATGGGCCAGTGAAACGCTGGAGCTTCCGCAGGACATTCTATTTGACCTGCCGCGGTTAACCCTCATCGGCAGTCGCCAGCTTTATGTGGAGAATCACCGGGGGGTTATGGATTTTACACCGGATCAGCTTGTGCTTGCGCTTACGCAAGGCAGGCTGCGGGTGTCTGGGCATAACCTGGTCATTACATCCATTTTGCCAGACCAGGTGAGTGTGGAAGGACAGATTACGCATATTCAATTGGAAGGAACGGAGGAAGGCTCATGAAACATCCCGCTTTATCAAAGCTGCGTGGCACGGTGACGCTTGCCGTCAGAGGCGAAAGTGTGGAGGCTTTCATCAATTTGCTCACCGAGCATCAAATACCCGTTTGGGACGTGCGGCCGATGGGTACGAGACATGCAGAAATGAACCTTCTGTTGCCGCACGTCTTTCTGCTGCGCCCGCTTTTGCGAAAGACAGGCTGTAAAATGCATATTCTGAAGCGGCAAGGTTTTCCCTTCACCGCAGCCCGGCTTGCCAAACGCAAATTTTTTCTGGCTGGACTGGCTCTGTTTTGGATAGCTCTCCTTCTGATGTCATCACTTGTATGGGATATTGAAGTGAAGGGAAATGACAAGCTCCCGGCGGAAGCGGTACTCAAAGCTGCCCGGCAGGAGGGGCTTTATCCATTTCAATGGAGCTTTCGTCTTTCCAGTCAGGACAAGCTTTCGCGTGCGCTCATGCAGAGGCTGCCTCAGGCATCCTGGATCGGTGTGGAGAAGCAGGGAACATCCGTGACAATTCAGGTTGTCGAAGCCTCGCAGCCTACTCCTGCACCACTTTACAGCCCGCGTCATCTTATCAGCAACGCCGACGCGGTAATTACTGAAATTTACGCCGAGCAGGGCCGCCCTGTCGTGCATAAGAATACACGTGTTAAAAAAGGAGCCATTCTCATTTCAGGAACGCTTGGAGATGAGGAGAATCAGCAGCAGGTCGTAGCCAAGGGGGAGATAAAAGGTCTTGTATGGCACGAATATGAAATCAGCAGCCCTATGGTTCGGCGCAGCAGTACATATACCGGAAATATCCATGACCGATTATATCTGGTGTTGGGTAACCGTGCAGTGCAATTGTGGGGATATGGGGAGATCCCCTTTTCGGCGCATAAAACAACCGTTGAGCATGACCCGTTAATGTGGCGCTCCTATAAACTTCCGATTGGGTGGATGACCGAAAGAGTAAGAGAGACAAAGATACAGGAGGAAAAGCTTACAGAAGCAGAGGCAAAAAAGGTGGGCATAGATGGAGCACGTGCCGATATTTTGGCCAAATACGGCAAAGGAACGAAAATAATGAGCCAAAAAATTTTGCATGAGAAGAGAGAGAATGGTAAAGTTTATATGAAAGTGCTTTTTGAAGTGGAGCAGGATATTGCGGAAGAACTTCCGTTAGTTCATAACCAAGGAGAATGAGGCTATTTGGCAGAACAACAACGCAGCATACAAATTGCATTGAACAATGCGGGAGAAGGACAGGCGCTTTTCGGCCCGCAGGATTCCTTTTTAAAATTGATTGAAGCGGCTATTCCCGCGAAAATAGCATCTCGTGAGGCGGAAGTGAATGTTTTTGGCAACGCTCACGAGGTGGAAGTGCTTGAACAATTGTTCGACGTGCTTCTCCAGTTAATTCGTAATGGGTATATCCTGACCGAAAGAGACGTCCATTATGCGATTGATCTGGCAAAAGATTTGCGTGCGGATCAGTTGCTTGATTTATTCAAGGGAGAAATTACGACTACGTTTCGCGGCAAGCCGATCCGGGTCAAAACGATTGGACAAAAACACTATGTAACAACAATTAAAAAACGTGATATTGTATTCGGCATTGGACCGGCGGGCACGGGGAAAACGTATCTGGCTGTAGTGCTGGCCGTGGCTGCCCTGAAGGAAGGCTCGGTCAAGCGGATTATACTGACTCGGCCTGCAGTGGAAGCCGGTGAAAATCTGGGCTTTTTGCCTGGAGATTTACAGGAAAAGGTTGATCCGTATCTGCGGCCGTTGTATGATGCGCTATACGATGTGATGGGTCCAGAGCAGACAGCGAAGGCGCTGGAGCGCGGGTTGATCGAAATCGCCCCTTTGGCCTATATGCGGGGACGCACGCTGGATGACTCTTTTATTATTTTGGATGAAGCGCAAAATACGACACCGGAGCAAATGAAAATGTTTTTGACACGGCTTGGATTCGGCTCAAAAATGGTCATCACCGGCGATGTTACACAAATTGATTTGCCACGCGGCAAAAAATCCGGTTTGATTGAAGCGCGTACGGTTTTGGAAGGAATTGAGGAAATCGGCTTTGTCCAGTTTGCGGAAGAGGATGTTGTCCGTCATTCCCTGGTTCAGAAAATCATTGTTGCTTATGACCGGGCTACTGAAAATCTGGGCTAGAAGTCCAGATTGCAAAGGTGGTAAGGTAACGTTCACCAAAATAAGATAAGCAGCGTAGCTGTCTTGAAAAAGATGATGGAGAGGGATTGTTTTAGATGACCTCGAAGGAATTGTCTAACCCCAAAACATTACAACATAGAATGAATGGATGGAAGTATAGCGTGGTAACACGCTATCTTCTGTTTTTATTTTTGGTTGTTCTTTTCTATGCAGGTTTGGCACCCAAATTGCTTCCCGAACGCTATGATATCCAGATAAACCAACCGAGTGAAAAGGAAATTGTCGCTCCTATGCAGCTTCCAAACAGTAAGGCGACTTTGAAGGCGCAAGAAGAAGCTGCTGAGCGAGTGCAACCTATATATACCATTGTACCGATTCGTAACGATAACCTGATTGCTGGTATTTTGGACCGGATTGAACGACTCAATCAGGATGATCAGGTATCCAGAGCGGACAAGATTTCGATTTACAAGGATGAAATTCCCCAGCGTGCAAGGGATTTTGTGCAAAATTTTGTGAATAACAGCCGTAATGCAGATGCGTATCCGGATAAGCTGCTGGATGAAGTGCTGCAAAAAACGAAGGAGCAAACGTACCGTATTCCAGAGGAAACGTTCATTAAAATTCCGCGGCTCACATCTGAGGATATTGCCGAGATGCGCCCCGTAGCCCGTGAGATTGTGACAGGTCTTATGAATGACCAGATTACGGATGCCCAGACGGCCCGAGCCAAGGTGGCAGAACGGGTTAGTACAAGCTCGCTTACGAAGCGTATCTCCCGGGAGGTTGTTCAGGAGCTTGCAAGGCTTGTGATTACAGCCAACAAGTTTTATGATGATACAGCTACAAAGGATGCCAAGGTGCAGGCTCGTGAAGATACACCAACGGTTTACATTAAGCAAGGTGAAGTTCTCGTCAAGAAGGGTGAGATTATTACCCAGGAAATCTATACATTGCTGGATGAGAATGAGCTGCTCAAGGATAAAATCAACTATTGGCCACAATTCGGCCTATTGATGCTGTCCACAATGCTGGCTCTGGGCCTGTTCATGTATATTCGCCAATTTCAATCACGTACACGAAACTTTAAGTATAATAATGCACAGCTGCTCATGCTGGTATTGATCTTTGTGATTACAGAAGGGGCGATGCTGTTGGTTTCTATACTGCAAGATGGTGAACGTTCCTATCTTGGCTACCTGGCGCCGATCGCGCTTGGAGCGATGCTCGCAACGCTGTTGCTTGATATGTCGCTCGCTTTTGTTTGTGCTGTTGTTTTCAGTATATTGGCAAGTGTCATATTGAATGTCCGCCAGGGACAAATTTTTGACTTTAATTTTGGATTTTTTGCCCTTGTGGTCTGTCTGGCAGCCATTTTCTCAACCCACCGGGCCAGTCAGCGTTCAACACTGTTTAAAGGAACCATTATGGTGTGCTTGTTTGGTGCCTTGGCTGTTTTTTCGCTGGCGCTGATTGATCAGGTCAACTGGACTCAAACGACAACGCTCTATGGAGTAGCCTTTGCTTTTGCAGGCGGTCTGATTACGGCGATACTTGTGATCGGGTTAATGCCGTTTTTTGAGTCCACCTTCGGCATCTTATCGGCGTTAAAGCTTGTGGAGCTGTCTAACCCCAACCATCCGCTGCTGCGCAAGCTGTTGACAGAGACACCGGGGACATATCACCATAGCGTAATGGTGGGGAATCTGTCGGAGGCCGCTGCGGAAGCGATAGGGGCAAATGGCTTGTTGTGCCGGGTTGGTTCGTATTATCATGACATTGGTAAAACCAAGCGCCCTTCGTATTTCATTGAAAATCAGAACGGCATGGAGAATCCGCATGATACAATAGAGCCGAAGCTGAGCAAGTCCATTATTATTGCCCATGCCCGTGACGGTGTGGAAATGCAATTGGATTACAAGATTCCCAAGCCGATTCGTGATATTGCCGAACAGCATCATGGAACGACATTCCTGCACTATTTTTATCATAAGGCATTGCGTGAGGCGGAAGAGCGCGGTGTCGAGCCTGACTTCACTGAGGATGATTTTCGTTATCCCGGACCCAAGGCACAGTCCAAAGAGGCTGCTGTCGTAGGGATCGCTGATAGCGTGGAAGCAGCAGTTCGTTCCTTGCGCAAGCCAACGGTGCAACAGGTAGAGTCAATGATTGAAAAGATCATTAAAAGCCGACTTGATGATCACCAGTTTAATGACTGTGAGCTGACTATGCGGGAGCTTGATATTATAGCCCAGACGCTCAAAGAAACCGTAATGGGGATTTTTCATTCCCGCATTGAGTATCCCGAAGAAAGACCCAAGCCTGAGAATGAGAAAGCTTAACAAATCGTTGTAAAGCACGGCTGGAGCACTAAGAATTAAAGGAGCGGTTGGCATGGGCCTTCAATTAGCCTGGAATAATGAACAAAACGATATGATAATTAATGAATCCTTGATCGCACTGTTGAACACCTTATTAGAAGAGGCGGGCAAGGTGGAAGGGATAACGGACGGTGAGGTAGCTCTTACCTTCGTTAATGATGAACAAATTCATGAGCTGAACAGGGATTATCGGGGAATCGATCGTCCCACCGATGTGTTGTCGTTTGCGATGAAGGAGACACTGGATGAAGAGCTCGAAATCATCTACGATCCGCTGGAAGACAATCCATTGGAGGATGTACCCGATGTGCTGGGTGATATTATTATCTCTGTACAGACAGCGCAGGCTCAAAGCGAAGAATATGGACATTCAATTGAACGTGAAATCGGCTTTTTGTTTGTTCACGGTTTTTTGCATCTGTTAGGCTACGATCATCAGGATGAGGTGAGTGAAGCTGAAATGATGGGTAAACAGGAAGCCGTACTGGCTCAAGTGGGGTTGACGCGGTAATGAGACGCCAGCCTTGGAGAATGACCTTTCGCTATGCGGCAGAAGGAGTGATCTACGCTCTGCGTACGCAAATAAATATGCGAATACATGTGGCCGCGGCGCTTCTAGTCATCATAGCAGGCCTAATCCTGCGCATTTCCCGGCTCGACTGGTTATTTGTCTGCGTTGCAATGGCCTTAGTCACTGTGGCCGAGCTGATCAATACCGCTGTCGAAGCAGCAGTGGATCTCATCTCACCTGATATTCATCCGCTGGCCAAAGCGGCTAAAGACACCGCCGCCGGAGCCGTGCTTCTGGCAGCGGTGTTTGCTGTAATTATTGGTATATTTGTATTTTACAGGCCTTTATTGACGCTCATTCGTCAGCTTATGTAAACGAAAATAACAAAACGAAAATGAAAAAAGGCGCTAATAACGCTGGAGGAAACGAAATGGTTAAGAAACACTTTAAGTCAGGCTTTGTCGCTATTGTCGGCAGACCCAATGTAGGAAAATCAACCCTCATGAACCATGTGATTGGTCAAAAGATTGCGATTATGTCGGACAAGCCGCAAACGACACGTAACAAAATTCATGGGGTATACACGACAGAGGATACACAAATTGTATTTTTGGATACACCGGGGATTCACAAACGCCAGTCTAAATTGGGCGATTACATGAATCAAACCGCCTTTAATACATTAGGTGAAGTAGAAACGGTGCTTTTTCTTATTGATGCCGCTGAAGGGTTAGGCGGAGGCGACCGTTTTATAGCGGAACAGCTAAAACAAGTGAAAACGCCGGTGATTCTGGTTTTGAATAAAATTGACCGCATTGAGCCGGAAGCGTTATTGCCGTTGATTGAGCAGTACCGTAAGCTGTATGATTTTGCAGAAATTGTGCCGATCTCTGCTAAAATGGGTAACAACGTAGACCGCTTGCTGGAGCAGGTGCAAAAATACTTGCCAGAAGGTCCGCAGTATTACCCGGATGACCAAATTACCGACCACCCCGAACAGTTCGTTATTGCCGAGCTGATCCGGGAGAAGATTTTGCATATGACCCGTGAGGAAATACCGCACTCTATTGCAGTCACGATTGAAGACATGAAAGTGCAGGATAACGGTGTAGTGCATATTATGGCTGTTATTTTTGTGGAACGGGATTCCCAAAAGGGGATCATTATCGGGAAACAAGGGGCTATGCTCAAAGAGGTAGGGAAACAGGCACGCCAGGATATCCAAAATTTGCTGGGGTCCAAAATATTCCTCGAGCTGTGGGTTAAGGTTAAAAAAGACTGGCGCAACCAGGAACGTGTGCTGCGTGACCTCGGCTTTCACCACAATGCTTAAAAAGCACGCCCAGTTATAAGAGCTCTAGTTTTAAGCGCTTGAAGAGGCTTTTCAATTGTTTTTTATTAATTAAATATAAATATGCCATGGTTGCTTTAAAAAGCCGTCCTGATCTCTACCATAGGCATAAGTAGCACGCCTTTTTGGTCATTCCAAGCGCCGCGCATGTGCGGCGCTTAACTCTTGCTCTTTTAATTCATTTTTCCAGCGATGAAATAAGGTGCGTTTTTTGAAAAAGGTTATGTAACTGCGTGCACGTTGAAGCGGGGCGGAGGGATTTGAATCTGAAGAAGCGTCAGCGTTCGCCTTTACCCCCGAATTTAACCCTTTGTATGTTTGTACATTCAAATAAATTCGGGGGTAACAGCGATCGTAAGATCAAATCATTCGCGGAGCGTCTCAACACAGCATACAGCATCCTTTTAGGACAGCCATTTATTTCATCGCATACTTCTCCCCTCTTCGCATCATCCTATCTTTTGAGATGCACAGACGTCATTTCCGAAGAAAGGATGAATACGATTGCGAGATTTTTCGTGGAAGTATTTTACGATGACTGGAGATGTCGGTGCGTATCTGTTATACAGGGAGAGCGCCGGGATAAGGGAGCAGGACACGGATGAGGGAGCGTCGGACGAGCATGAAGAAGCCTGTGAATAGCGCAAGCCACTGGCTTCTTCGCGAATGTTTGGGGGAAGAGGCATGCTTTACAGGGTGGAAGGAATCGTCATCCGCAGCATGGATTACGGTGAGGGGAACAAAATTATTACGCTTTGCACCGAAAACGGAGGTAAAGTTGGCGTACTGGTCAGAGGAGCCAAAAAGTCCAAAAGCCGTCATGCTGCTTTAACGCAGCCATTTACGTATGGTGAATTCGTTTACTTTCGAAATACAGGCTTAGGCACGTTGAATGCCGGTGAAATCATTCAATCTCACCATATCTTGCGTGAGGATATTACCAAGGCTGCTTATGCCTCGTATGCCTGTGAGCTGCTTGACCGGGTGCTGCAGGATGAAGAAACTGGCGCATTCTGGTTTAAGCAGCTTAAAGCATGCCTGGAGGCGCTGGAGAATGACAAAGATCCAGTGATTGTTATGAGTATTTATGAATTTAAAATACTACAGGCAGCAGGATATGCTCCGCAGCTGGATGCCTGCATTTCAAGCGGCCAATCATGTGCTGATGAGGATATGCTTATCAGTCCCAGGCTGGGCGGGGTTTTGAGTCGAAGCTGCAAGCATTTTGATCCGACTGCTTTGAGCGTCGCTCCACGTACGCTGAAGTTGCTGCGCTTGTTCGCCAGAATGGATTTAAACCGGCTTGGCAGCATTGACGTGAAGGAATCGACCAAGCTGGAGATCAAGCATGTCATGCGTCAGTTCATGGATATGCAGCTGGAAGTCAAACTAAAGTCCCGGAACTTTCTGGATCAGCTCGACAAGTATGATATGTAAAATCCTCCGATCTCTTGACTGTGCTGCTGAAAACGTGTAATATCCTACTATATCTCCTTTGGGAGCAGATGCATTGAACGAGAAAGTAGCGAGAATTATTCTCTGAGTTAGCGAGTTGGGGACGGTGTAAGCCCAGCGGGAATTTTTCGTGAACAGGCACTCGGGAGCGTCTGAATGGACACGGAAAAGAGGATTACGATCTGACTGGTGATGTAAGATCGCAATCAAGTAGGGTGGAACCGCGGGAGTCAGCTCTCGTCCCTACGTCTGTACAGGCGTAGAGGCGGGGGCTTTTTGCTGTCTCTGGCAAGGCATGTTGAAAATAGGCAGCCCTGTACATACGAGCATTTAAGTAGATATCACAGTCATTTAAGGTTATTAAAAAAGGAGCGTGTACCATGAACTTTCAGCAGATGATTTTAACGCTGCAACAATTTTGGGCCGAGCAAAATTGTATTATTGTACAGCCGTATGACACGGAAAAAGGCGCAGGCACAATGAATCCGATGACGTATTTGCGTTCGATCGGGCCTGAGCCGTGGAACGTAGCCTATGTTGAACCTTCTCGCCGCCCATCAGACGGTCGTTACGGGGAGAATCCGAATCGTCTGTATCAGCACCATCAATTTCAAGTGGTCTTGAAGCCTTCGCCCGACAATATTCAGGAATTGTATCTGGAGAGTTTGAATCGTCTAGGAATCAACCCCTTGGAGCATGATATCCGTTTTGTTGAAGATAACTGGGAAGCACCTACGCTGGGAGCCTGGGGACTAGGCTGGGAAGTATGGCTCGACGGGATGGAAATTACCCAATTTACGTATTTCCAGCAAGTAGGCGGCATTGATGCCAGTCCGGTCGCTGTTGAAATTACGTATGGTATGGAGCGTCTTGCTTCCTACATCCAGGACAAGGAAAATGTGTTTGATCTGGAGTGGGTTAATGGAATCACATACGGTGATGTCTTCCATCAGCCTGAATTCGAGCATTCCAAATATACATTTGAAGTATCTGATGTAAAAATGCTCTTCACTCTATTTAACATGTATGAAGAAGAAGCAAATAAGGCGATGGCGCAGCATCTTGTATTTCCAGCCTATGATTATGTGCTGAAATGCTCTCATACGTTCAACTTGTTGGACGCACGCGGGGCAATCAGTGTGACGGAACGAACCGGATTTATTATTCGGGTGCGGAATTTGGCGCGTCAGGTGGCTGCAACCTATCTCGAGGAACGCGAGAAGCTGGGCTTCCCGCTGTTGAAGAAAGGAGGTGCGGCACATGTCTAAAGATCTATTGTTTGAGATCGGTCTGGAAGAAGTGCCGGCACGTTTTATCCCGAATGCGATTCAGCAGTTGAAGGAGCGTATGGCGACATGGCTTGACAGCTCGCGCATTGCTTATGGTACTATCGAGGCTTATGCTACACCTCGCCGCTTGGCAGTGTTGGTTAAAGAAGTGGCAGAGAAGCAAGAGGACATCAACGAAGAAGTTAAAGGTCCTTCCCGCAAAATCGCGCTTGATGAAGCCGGCAACTGGAGCAAGGCTGCTCTTGGTTTTGCCCGTAGTCAGGGAGTTGATCCTGAGCAGTTTACATTCAAGGAGCTTGGCGGCGTCGAATATATTTATGCGACAAAAAGCAGCGTAGGTGTGCCGACAGCCGAAGTGCTTTCCGAAGGCTTGCTGCACATTTTACATGCGATGACATTCCCTAAATTCATGCGTTGGGCAAGCTATGACTTTAAGTTTGTTCGTCCGATCCGTTGGTTGATTGCTTTGTTTGGCAGTGATGTTATCAACTTGGAAATTGCCGGAGTACAGTCCGGAAATGTGACCAGAGGCCATCGCTTCCTTGGGCAGGACGCCGTGGTAGAGCATCCCGCTGACTATGTTGAGGTGCTTCGCAAGCAGCATGTCATCGTAGATATTGAGGAGCGTCAAGCACTTATTGTGAAACAGATTGAAGCGCTGGCAGCCGAAAAAGGCTGGACGATTGCGATAAAGGATGATTTGCTGGAAGAAGTATTGTTTTTGGTTGAAACGCCAACGGTGCTGTTTGGAGGTTTTGATCCTTCGTTCCTGAATATTCCGAAGGATGTACTGATTACTTCCATGCGTGAGCATCAACGCTACTTCCCGGTGTTAGACAGCGCTGGCGAACTGTTGCCTTTCTTTGTTACAGTGCGTAACGGGGGAAGCCAATCGCTGGACGTTATTGCGAAAGGGAACGAAAAAGTACTGCGTGCACGGCTGTCTGACGCCAAATTCTTTTATGAAGAAGATCAGAAGCTTGAAATCAAGGATGCCCTCTCCAAGCTGGAAAGCATCGTCTTTCACGAGGAACTGGGGACAGTTGGAGATAAGGTGCGGCGGATCCGCCGTATAGCCGATATGCTGGCTGCGAAGCTTCGCGTTTCCCCGGACACACAGGAATCGGTTAGCCGGGCTGCAGATATTTGTAAATTTGACCTTGTAACACAAATGGTGTATGAGTTCCCGGAACTGCAAGGTGTGATGGGTGAAGATTACGCCCGGAAGGCTGGAGAGAAGGAAGAAGTGGCAAAAGCAGTCTTTGAGCATTATCAGCCACGTTTTGCCGGAGAAACCGTTCCTTCTACGAATGCTGGGGCGATTGTAAGCATTGCTGATAAAATAGATACAATTACAGGCTGCTTTTCCATCGGTATTATTCCGACCGGCTCGCAGGATCCTTATGCGCTGCGGCGTCAGGCTGCAGGGATTGTGCAGATCTTGCTGGACTGCAAGCTCTCAGCCACGTTGTCTGATGTGTTCAATATCGCGATCGATGTGCACCTGAACCTTGGAAATATGAAACGCTCCGCCGATGAAATACGTAAAGAATTACATGACTTTTTTGGTTTGCGCGTGAAAAAACTGTTGTCTGAGACTCTTCGTTATGACGTCGTGGACGCTGTGCTCGCAGCAGGCTTTGATGATGTGGCTTCTGTTGTCAATCGCGGGGCTGCGTTAATGGCTGCGGTACAAACAGGTGATCAGTTCAAGTCAACCATAGAGTCATTTAACCGTGTGAGTAATCTGGCTTCCAAGGCAGTTCATAAGTCAGTGAATTCGGACGAATTTACCGAACAGGGCGAAAAGGCGCTTTATGAAGCATGGCATGGTATTCATGAATCATACAGTGCAGCACTGCAGCAAGGCGATGCGACACGAGCCCTGGAGCTTGCTTCATCCATTACTTCTGCGATAACGGCATTTTTTGATTCCGTGATGGTTATGGCTGAGGATGATGCTGTCCGTAATAATCGCTTGGCTTTGCTGGCTGTCATTGATTCAGAGCTGAAGCGCTTTGCTGATTTTTCCAAGCTTGTCGGTTAAACACAGTAGTCATAGTATGAACAACTTGAAAAAATGGGTATAAATATACGGAACGCTGTAAGAGTGATCTTGCAGCCGTTCCGTATTTTACTCGAATCGATGAAGTTGGGGGATACTTATGGATATATCTGGGGATTTATCAGGTGTCCGGATCGTTGTTGACGGGGATGCTTGTCCCGTTAAAAACGAAATTGCAGAAACGGCTTCCTGTTTCCATATTCAGGTTATTATGGTATCCTCGTATGATCATCTCATCCAGGGCAGTAAAGGCGTGACTGTCGTGAAAGTGGATCGGAGCGACCAAAGTGCTGATCTCTATATTGCCAATCATATCCGAAGAGGAGATATTGTAACGACCAACGATTACGGTCTTGCGGCTCTTGCCTTGGCTAAGGGTTGTGAAGTAATATCTTTTCGTGGAACTATGTATCGAAACGATTCGATTGATTTTATGCTTGACCGCCGTCATACTGCTGCCAAGGAACGGAAAAAAGGACGTCATGGGAAAGGTCCTAAACCCTTTACATTAGAGGATCGCGAACTTTTTCAACATAAACTGACAAAACTTTTACTATCCTTGCAGGAGAATGAATAACGGTATCGAATTATATTTACGTGCTAAAGAGATGAAGGTGGTTAATATGAGTGCCGGACAAGGCAATATACCGGACGATATCATTGAGGCGGTTTTACAGCATCATGATATTGTAGACACGGTAAGCAAGTACGTGCATTTGACCAAGCAGGGGAAGTATATGAAAGGCCTCTGTCCTTTTCATTCCGAAAAAACCCCTTCATTCACCGTGACACCGGATCGTCAGATTTTTTACTGCTACGGCTGCGGCGCGGGAGGCAATGCCATCAAATTTATGATGGAAATCGAAGGACTATCCTTTCCCGAAGCTGTAAAGACGATGGCGGAAGAAAGTCATATCCCTCTCGGCGAATGGCAGGGACGTGAGTCGTCGCATCAGCATCCTGAGTTGGACAGGCTGTTGCAAGCATATGAGCTGACTTCTAAGATGTACCATTTTTTGCTTAAAAATACGGAGCACGGCAAACCAGCTATGGAATATTTACGAGCCCGGGGGTTCAGTGACAAGATCATTGACCAATTCCAAATTGGCTATGCACCGAACAGATGGGATACGATTGTGCAGTTTCTGGAGAAGCGTTCCTTTGATCCTGTAGAGATGGAAAAGGGAGGACTTATTTCTCCACGACATGAGGGTGATGGGTATGTGGACCGATTCAGAGATCGTATTATGTTTCCCATCTGGAACCGTAATGGAAAGGTGATTGCCTTTGCAGGACGTATTCTTGGTGAGGGACAGCCGAAGTACTTGAACTCACCGGAGACGAAGCTGTTCAACAAGAGCCGAACGCTGTACAATCTTCATCATGCCAAAACCTCAATTCGCAAGCTTCGTCAGAGCGTTCTTTTTGAAGGCTACGGTGATGTTATCTCTGCATGGGAAGCGGGCGTCCAGAATGGAGTGGCCGCCATGGGCACAGCCTTGACGGAGCATCATGCTACGATGTTAAAGGGACTGTGCGACGAGGTCATCATTTGTTATGATGGTGACCGGGCAGGACAAGCTGCTGCACTTAAAAATTTTCCGCTGCTGGAAAAGGCGGGACTTCACGTTAAGGTAGCGCTGTTAAGTGACGGTATGGACCCGGATGAATTTATCCGGCAATACGGCGGCGAACGTTTTCAGCGCCAAATTATCGAAAGTGCAGTTTCAACGGTGAAATTTAAGCTTATATATCTGAGAAAAAACCATATACTGCAAGAAGAAGAAGGAAGAATCGCGTATTCCCGCGAAGCATTAAATGTCATCGCACCTCTGTCATCCCCGACTGAGCGGGAAGTATATTTGCGCGAAGTATCAGCCGAAGTCAAGGTGGATTTTGAAACTTTAAAGCAAGAATGCAATATACTCCGCCATTCCCTGCAAAAAAAACAGGACTTTGGGGATAATAACGAAAATGGGTGGAATAATGGTAGGCATAAAAAAGGGCAGGTCTCCACACCTAATCTGCTCCCGGCTTATCATGTGGCGGAACGCAGACTGCTTCACTGGATGATGCAGGATCTGGAAGCTGCAGAGTATGTAGAAAAGCACCTGGGAGACGCCTTTAATATTGAGGATCATGCAGCAATTGCTGCTTATCTATACGCCTATTACGCACAAGGGAAGTTACCGGATACAAGCCGTTTTATTTCATCTTTGCAAGATGATCGGCTGGAGAAGAACGTAAGTTCGATCATGATGATGGATGCTCCAGGCGTATGGGCACCACACATTTTGGATGATTATATCCGTCAGGTGCGAAAATTTCCATTGCAGGAGCAACTGGATTTGAAGAGGGAAGAAATGAGATCTGCTGAGCGCGCAGGCGACTTTTTGCGTGCAGCACAAATTGCAAGTGAGATTATAGCCCTAGAGAGACAATGAACACACAAAGGTCGGATGTTTCTAGGGAGGAGGGAGTCGAAAGATGGCGAATGATCAGCATACTGAACTGGAGACGGAACTGACACTGGATCAGGTCAAAGATCAACTGATTGAATTGGGTAAAAAAAGTTCCTCTCTGAACTACAAAGATATCATGGAAAAACTGTCGCCGTTTGATCAGGACCCCGAGCAAATGGATGAGTTTTATGAGCAGTTGGGTGACTTGGGGATTGAGGTTGTGAATGACAACGACGAAGAAGTTACCAGATTGCGTCAAAATGACGACCCGGAAAACAATGATGGGGATGATTTTAACTTCGATGACGATCTGAGCCTGCCTCCCGGTATTAAAATCAATGATCCGGTCCGGATGTATTTGAAGGAAATCGGTCGGGTACCACTGCTTTCCGCTGATGATGAGGTGGAACTCGCCAAACGGATCAATAACGGTGATGAAGAAGCTAAACGTCGGCTGGCAGAAGCAAACTTGCGTCTGGTTGTAAGTATTGCAAAACGTTATGTGGGTCGTGGAATGCTGTTCTTGGATCTGATTCAAGAAGGGAATATGGGTCTGATTAAGGCTGTAGAAAAATTCGATTATGAAAAAGGATTTAAATTCAGTACGTATGCAACCTGGTGGATTCGTCAGGCCATTACGCGTGCGATAGCCGATCAGGCCAGAACAATCCGTATCCCGGTGCATATGGTGGAAACGATCAACAAGCTGATTCGTGTATCGCGCCAACTGTTGCAAGAGCTGGGGCGTGAACCTACGCCTGAGGAAGTGGCTGCCGAGATGGAGCTTAGCGTGGAAAAAGTACGGGAGATTATGAAAATTGCCCAAGAGCCTGTATCATTGGAGACACCGATTGGTGAAGAGGATGACTCTCATTTGGGGGATTTCATTGAGGATCAGGAAGCGCTGGCGCCTGCCGATGCGGCTGCCTATGAGCTTCTAAAGGAACAACTTGAGGACGTACTGGATACATTGACCGAACGGGAGGAAAACGTTCTGCGTCTTCGTTTTGGTTTGGACGATGGAAGAACCAGAACACTTGAAGAAGTAGGCAAAGTATTCGGTGTTACACGTGAACGCATTCGTCAGATTGAGGCCAAAGCGCTGCGTAAGCTGCGCCATCCAAGCCGCAGCAAGCGACTGAAGGATTTTCTCGAATAGAAGCGTAACATTGCGGACCTTCTGCGGCTTGGAGCACGCAGGGGGTCTTTTTTTATCCCATTGCAGTCTAAGTGGAGCGCAAAAGCTCGGACCAAGAGAAAAAACGGGCAATACTGTTACATGAAATTGAGCATTGGCGGCAGAGTCGATTGCTCCCAGAACAATATTGCGATTTTTTGTCCAACCTGTACCGGAAGGATGGAGCCCCGTTACAGAGCAAAAATCATAACGGCACTGGGCTGCTTACATATCTTAAACACCGGCATGGAGTTGCTTGGCTTCTTGGTTTTGTCATTATTTCCTGCATTTGTTTGATTGGTTTTTATTTTACCGCTTTTCCGCTGGCAATGCAAATATTCACGGCAGGTGCAGGCACTGTGGTGTGCTTTGGATTGGCCGCTGTTTGGCGTTCTTCTAAAAAGAGCATGCGTGCCCTGCTAAGCACACTTGGCAGTGCAATTATGCTTGGTTCGGGTGTGTGAATTATTGAGCTTCATCAAGGTGAACCTAAACTTTGGTTTCTTGTGCTTGTCGGTCTGTGTGGCTTGGTATGGTGTATTGCGGGATTAACCTTGCAGATCAGTTTGCTGCATTACTGCGGACTTGCCGGGTTAATTTTAGTGTATGCGGTGCTTATCAATGGCTATTGGCCTACGGCTACTCTTATGATGCTTGAGGCATTTTGGATTTTGCACGCGGTATTGCTGGTAGGTTCAAGCTGGTGGGTGCATCGCCGTTTTCCGCATCTGGCCTTGGTTTATTTTTCGATCGGAATGACACTGGCTTTTATGGCTGAAGCGGTCATGTCCATTCTGCGCCATCAGGCGGCGGGGGATATAGTTTTTTACGGTAGTACTGAAACTTGCTGTTGTAAATGGAATTTTATTTTGGACTCGAAAAAAATGGATTACGTGGGTGACGTCATGAAACTTTCGCAACGATTACAATATATTATGGAACAAATTCCTGCCGGGAGCAGACTTGCAGATATTGGTTCAGATCACGGGCTACTTCCCGTAGCTGCCGTGCGCAGTGGCAGGGTGCCGCAAGCTGTGGCAGGTGAGGTCAATGATGGGCCGTTGCGTGCAGCTCAAAAGCAGGTGGCTGAAGCCGGTCTTACTGACCGTATTATGGTTCGAAAAGGAGACGGTTTGGCGGTAATCAAGGCCCACGAGGTGGACGTTATTACGATAGCCGGCATGGGCGGTGCCTTGATCACTTCGATATTGGAACAGGGAAAAGACAAGCTTGCTTCGGTGAAGCAGCTTGTTTTGCAGCCCAACGTAGGCGAGGATATTTTACGCAGATGGCTGATGAAGCAGCAATGGGTATTAATCGATGAGCATATTATGGAAGAGGACGGGAAAATATACGAAATTTTAACCGCGGTTCCCGCCTCGGCAAGCGATTTGAAGCAGGACGAGCTGTATCGGCCATTGCGGCTTCCTGGCAGCACGTTGGTATTGAATCGAGATTGGCTGATGCAGCTCGGGCCGCTGCTGGTCAACAAGCCGAATGAAATTTTTTTCAGGAAATGGCAACTGGAAATTCGGAAGCTCCAGGCTGTACTGGCTCAAGTATCGCGGTCGGAGCTGGAAGCTGCACAGCATAAGCAGGAGCAACTGCGTAAACAAATTGAACAACTGGAGGAGGTACTTGCATGTTTGCCAAAGGACAAACTGTAATTAGCTATATGGAGCAGCTGGCTCCCAAATACTTGGCAGTTCCAGACGACAGAATCGGGCTTCAGCTCGGCAGCCTGCAGAAGGAAATCAAAAGCATATTGATTGCTCTGGATGTTAACGATGAGGTTGTCGAAGAGGCGATCCGCGTAAAGGCTGACCTGATTATTGCGCATCATGCTATTATATTCCGTCCGCTTAAAGCTTTGAATACAGATCAGCCTGCGGGCAAATTGTATGAAAAGCTGATCAAGCATGATATTGCCGTTTATATCAGCCATACGAATCTGGATACGGCAGAGGATGGCATGAACGACTGGATGGCGGAAGCATTGGGCATTCAGAGTGAAGGCACACTGGAGGATGTTCACACAGAACAGCTATTCAAGCTGGTCGTTTTCGTTCCGAAAACACATCACCAAAAGGTATTGGATGCTGTGTTGGGTGGCGGAGCCGGACATATCGGCAATTACAGTCATTGCAGCTTTAACGTTGACGGGGTTGGAACCTTCTTGCCGGGTGAAGGTACACAGCCATTTTTGGGTGAGCCGGGTAAAATGGAACGCAGTGAAGAGGTTCGCATTGAGACTGTTGTGCCACAGGGGGCACGCAATAAAGTCGTGCAAGCGATGCTAAAAGCTCATCCGTATGAAGAGGTGGCTTATGATCTTTATCATATGGATTTGCAGGGCCGTGCCTTTGGCTTGGGACGGGTAGGCAAGCTTAAGGAAGCCCGCACCTTGCGCGAGTTTGCAGATGATGTGAAAAGCGGTCTCAATGTTGAGCATGTGCGCGTGGTAGGCGACTTGAATCGTATGATCAAAAAAGCAGCTGTGCTCGGAGGCTCGGGTAGCCGATATGTGAACAAGTCACTATTTAAAGGGGCTGACGTATTAGTCACCGGGGATATCGATTATCACACAGCCCAGGATGCCTTGATGGCCGGTATTGCCATTATTGATCCTGGACATAATGCGGAGAAGATTATGAAGCCTAGAACGGCGGAATGGATGCGCAAACGTTTGGCAGAAGGTCGATACGCTACAGAAGTACATGTATCCCAAGTAGATACCGAGCCATTTCAATTTTTGTAATACCCCAACGGTATGAAAATTTAAAAAATATCCCCTTAATTTACAATAAATTGGGGGTTGTATCGTGTTCGTGTTCCCTGTATACTATGTAATGTTGTTCGGAAAGTTTGACAGACAATCGCTGGCGGCGTAAGCCGCGAGAGGAAAGTCCGGGCTCCATAGGGCAGGATGCTGGATAACGTCCAGTCAGCGCGAGTTGAAGGATAGTGCCACAGAAATGGACCGCCGATGGCCGCTTGCGGCACAGGCAAGGATGGAACCGAGGTGTAAGAGACCCCGAGGAACGCTGGTGACTTCGTTCCTGGTAAACCCCATCTGGAGCAAGACCTAATGGGACACAGCTTCTTTGCGAAGCAGCCTTAGCCCGAGGTGTGTCTAGGTTGGTCGCTGGAGCCGGATAGCAATATTCGGCCTAGATAGATGATTGTCGCTTGTAGTGGGAGGGTAGTTCCCGTCTGTACCACGATAGCACAGAACCCGGCTTATGGAAAACTTTCCCCACTGCAACATTTTAAAAGCATCCATTTAACCTGTAAATAACTGTTTGCATGAATGAACTGTAATTTAAATTATAGTTCAAGTAATAATTTAACTGTATTTTCTAAATATATTTATTGAAGAAAAGGGTGAGATCATGCTCCTGTGTTGGAGACATAATTCATCCTTTTTTGCATGCTGATTTACGCAGCAAGAGTGCATTTTTATAGTGTTAAATTTATTTTGTTTGTTCTTTGCTAAAGAAGAATAAAGCCCCGATAATCATGCGGGGCGTTTGTCGTTTTTCCATCTATTCATTTCCTCTAATGTAAAAACGTGTGGGGATGAAGCACGCAGTCAGCGTAGCGGAGCACTTGAATCTGGAGAAGCGAAAGCGTTCGCCTTTGCCCTCGGATTCCGGTCTTTGTCGGAATTTATACAACTAGGAATCCGGGGGCAACAGCGACTGTAAGATCAAATGATTCGCGAAGCGGCCTCACTGTGCCAACTTCCTCAGCGCACGCTTTTTACCAAACTTTCCTCAGCATACTTCTTCAAAGCTCGATCCAGGCGTTCAACCGCTTCAGGAAGCAGAGAAGGATCGGTATGCGTAAAGTTGATCCGCATATGGTTGCTGCCGCTCAGATCCGCATAAAATACTTGCCCAGGCACAAATGCAACGCCCTCCTGAATGGCCAGCTCCAATAATTGATTGGAACGGAAGCCTTCGGGTAAAGTGACCCACATAAACATGCCGCCAAGTGCCTCGTTCCACGAAATGCCTTCCCATTGGCGTTCCTTCATCAGCGATGTGAGACGCAGCATGCGGGCATGATACTCGGTAGATACGGTGCGAATATGACCGTCCAAATCAAAGAAGTCCAAAAGCTCGCTTAAAGCACGTTGATCAATGCTGCTAGAGTGCAAATCGGCAGATTGCTTGGCGTTCGCGACTTTACGGACAATGGTTTGATTGGCAACCAGCCAGCCCGAACGCACACCTGGAGCAACGGTTTTGGAGAACGTGGAGGTGTACATGACATGACCGTCCCCGCCTTGCTGCTGATCAATGGAGAAGAGGGAGGGGAAGTTAAGGTTTTCGTCAAATTTGAGACGGCCGTAAGGATCATCCTCAAAAATCAGAACCCCGTATTTACGGCACAGTTCAACGACGCCTGTTCTCCGCTCCATGCTCCATACACCCCCCGCAGGGTTGGAGAAGGTGGGGATGACATACACGAATTTAGGCTGATGTTCTTTAAGCTTGGCTTCAAGATCATCCAATTGCATACCGCTGGTGTCTGTATTTACACTTACAATGTTGGCGTCATAGGACTTGAATACCTGCAAAGCTGCCAAATAAGTAGGAGACTCCACCAATACGGTGTTCTGCGGATCGAGCAGCACGCGTGAAACCAGATCAATGGTTTGCTGTGAGCCTGTCGTCATGATGATGTTATCTCGGGTGACGGAGATGCCTTGGGATGCCATCATTGCTGTAAGACGCTCCCGTAGAGGAATATATCCCTCGGTTAGGCCGTATTGAAGCACGGTCGTACCGCCGAGGCGGAATACCTGCTCATAGGCTTTGGCAACGGCTTCAACAGGGAAAAAGGCATCGGCCGGCAGGCCACCTGCCAGGGATAACACGCCAGTTCCCTGTGTCAGCTTTAAAATTTCCCTTACAGTGGACGAGTCCTGAGTACGAGCTATAGTCGAAAATTTGTATTCCAATCCAATCATCTCCTGTGTTCTATACTGTACTATGAAATTTGTTGTATTATAACGATAATGAAGTATAACAGTAAACGTCTGAATATAACAGTTGATTTTTTATTTACAGATTGCCAAAACATTGGTGGACCGCATCCAGTCGGGGCTGCTTCCCCAGGGGACAAAGCTTCCCTCTGTCCGCCATTTGTCCACTTTGCTTCCGGTGAGCCCTGTAACTGTAAGCAAAGCATATGCAGAGCTGGAATCGAATAATCTGGTTACATGTACGCAGGGAAAAGGGTGTAGGGAGCCTTCTGAAGCAGTGACACGCGAGGGAGCGCTGGATTTGTCATGGCAAATGTCTCTGATCGATTATTTGACGCGTGCCCAATTATGGAGAAATTTCAACCATAGCCGACAGGTCCCTTATTCTTTTCATATCGCGGCTATTCAGCCTGGACTTCTTCCTACACGCGAAATTATAGCAGATACCCGGCGTTTAACCTCTGAAAATCCTGACGCAATGGCTGTGTATGGTGCGTTCAAGGGCGATTTGGAACTGAGGGAAGTGTTTGCTGCACACCTGAATGAACGTGGTATCCGGTCTGGAGCAGAACAACTGCTTGTGACCAGAGGCGCCCAACAAGGGATTGACCTGGTGGCGCGTACGTTTGTTGGCGCTGGCGATGTTGTTTATATGGAGGCACCTACCTACACTGGAGCCATTGATGTGTTTACAAGTCGTGGTGCCAAAGTCATTATGATCCCGATGGATGAGCAGGGCATGAAGCTCGATATCCTGACACGCCTTTGTGACACCCATCCTCCAAAGCTTATTTATACCATTCCTACCTTCCATAATCCTACCGGGGTAACTTTACCGACGGTCAGACGTACGAAATTGCTGGATTTAGCTCAAAGCTACCATTGTCTGATTGTTGAGGATGATCCATTTTCCGAGCTGTACTATAAAACAAAGCCGCCGATTTCCATTAAGGACCATGATCAGTCCGGACATGTGGTATATATCAAAAGCTTTAGCAAAACCGTCGCTCCTGGCTGCCGTATAGCTTGTGTAGCAGCTACTGGCAGTGTGCTGGACCGCCTGGTAGCGGCCAAGTCAACTACGGATTTGGGGAGTCCGCTGTTAACGCAAAGGGCACTGCTGCCCTTCATCAGCCACAGGCTTGATCACCATCTTGACCGGTTGCGTGATCAGATGCGGGACCGCCTGGCCTTGGCCTTGCATACACTCCGTCGCAATGCTCCTCCAGAGGTCTCCTGGTATACTCCCGAGGGTGGTCTCAATATATGGATTAAGCTTCCATCTATTGTTGATATTGCGGAATTGGAGCGCTTGGCCGACCGCGAAGGTATTTCTTTTTTACCGGGTGCGGTGTGCTATGCAGGTGGTATGGACAGTAATCATATCAGCTTGATCATTCGGTCGTCGTGGAGCGGAAACCTATTTTATAAGGGATATTTGTATTGGGGGTTAAAAATCCAAGCACAGGGCATTCCTTCTTAATATGCTGTACTAATTCATCGAAAGGAGTTGCAATTATGAGTCATTGCTCTTACGACCCGATCGTGTGCCCACCGAAAAGAATTATAAATCATCAATTTTACCCCCAAGTTGTGCCTGTGGTTCATCCAATTGAAATTGTGAATCAGACACACATTATACCTGTACCACACCACGTATTTCCTGTGACTGTAAGGGACCCTGGAGACCCATGCTGCCATACTATGAGCCATGGCAAGCGCCCTGTCCGTAAAAGTGCCAAGCGTTAAGAATTCCTAAAAAAGCAGCCATGAAGCATGCATGGCTGCTTTTTATCCAAAAAGAACGGCTATAAGCTTAGCTTCTTCAAAATGGATTTTAATTTATCGCTCAGATGCTGAGGGTACAATTGTAAAGGTACGTATGGGCGTCGTGCAGCTTTTAACGTTTTATATACATCAATTTGACCATATCCGAAATATTTGTCATGTCCTGGCGCACCCAAATCGATCACGTTGCTTCTCATCAAATCCATGACCTCTTTATTGGTTAGATCGGGGTTGACAGACCGAACCAGGGCAGCGAGCGCGGAGACATGCGGGCTGGCCATCGAAGTACCTGAAAGGGCAGCATACCGATTCCCTGGATACGTACTGGCTATGCTTGCGCCCGGAGCCATAACGTCCACATAATCCCCATAGTTGGAAAATGAGGCACGGTGCATGGAAGAATCTGTAGCCGAGACGGCAAACACTTCAGGATAGGCTGCTGGATAACCGGGGCGTTCCGTATTATCATTGCCTGTGGCTGCAACCAATACGACGTCTTTGTCATAGGCATATTTGATCGCATCATGCAAAAATTCAGCTTGTGCGTAATTGCCCAGGCTCAAATTGATGACCTTGGCTCCGTGATCGGCCGCCCATATAATGCCTTCTGCAACAGAATAGGTCGTACCGGAGCCGGATTGGTCTAGTACTTTGACCGGCATGACCTTGTTGTACCACGTCATGCCAGCGACCCCCTCACCATTATTCACGAGTGCAGAAATGATTCCGGCGACATGCGTTCCGTGGCCTACATCATCATAGGGCTTTTCAGATGGTTTGACGACGTTATGTCCCGAAAGAATTTGCCCTTTTAGATCGGGATGATCCAGATCCACTCCTGTGTCCACGACGGCAACAACTACATTCTTGCTGCCTTTGCCTAATCCCCAACCCCGGTTGGTCTCGGTGGCTGGCAGATTCCATTGATACCGAGAAAAGAGCAAATCATTCGGAATGTTTCCATCTGGTTTTAATAGCTTCGTTTCATTGGTTAAATACATATAGTGAGGTTCTGTATAAAGCGGATTCCATTTACTTGAAAAGTATTGTTTTAGCTCCTTGAAGCTCATGTTATCTGAATGAAACACATAAGTATAGCCGAGCTTGCGGCCAGGCTCACTGTGCAAATCCCTTGCAATTTCACGCAGCTGGCGTTGATCGGGATTATGGCGAAAGCGAACGACGATTTCATTTTCAAAATAGTGGCTCGCGTTTTCGTTATCGTGACCTGTCTTGACGGTAATATCGTGCAGGGTGTCCGGATGCACAGATTCGACTTTATAGCTGCCTTCCTTTGGATAGGGGACCAAACGCAGGTTCTTGCGCTGATGTTTTTCCACGTCACGCAATACGTGCTGGCTGACCAGAGCAGTAACGCCGTATGTTCCGTCAGTTGATGGTTCTGCCATGACAAAATATTTATCGCCATCCACCTGCAGAGCAGCGGATTCGTAGGATTTATTTTGCATGACGGAACGACGAGCCATAGCTAGGCTGCTTTTGATTTGAGGATGATTCAGCAGACTGGTTTGTGCTTTGCTACCTGTATAAGTAGTACTTTTCCCGTTAGCTCCATGAATCCACTGTAACGTATGAATGTGGCTGTGCGATTGCTGCAGCTTTTGGGTAAACCTCTTTTTCTGGTCAGCGGTTTTGCCATGAAGTTCCCGCATGACGTTTTGAATATCCTGTCTGGCATCCGCGCGGGTGAGTGAATCTGTAGCAGATACGTCCAAAGCCAGCATTCCCTTTTTAAGCTGCTGCTCCTCCTGTGGCGCCATTTTGGCTGTATATGCGGGCTGCTGTGTTTGGCGATGATCACGGGAAGGCAGCATCAAGGTGATGAGAAGCACCGCCGCACCCGCACCGAGCAGGGGTTTTAACCATTTTTGCCGAGACATGGAACCGTCCTCCTTGAGTGTTTATAAATTTATGGTTAGCGTGAGGAGGTTGGCATGTTTTTATACCTTTCAGTGCTTATTTGTGGTAGGATAAATACTGAAAATTGCAGCTCTTTCAGTTAGAAGGGACTATTTTCGGGTAACCAAATGAATGAACAAGCAACAAAATAAGGGGGAGCTGCCTTGATGTCAGCAGTAAACGTACAAAAATTATGTGAGTCGGCGCAGGCAAGACTGAAAACTGCCGTGAAACGTGTGGAAACATTCCTCAATGAGCATGCCTTGCCTCAGCTGGCTATGGATGGAAATGAGGAGTCCATTCTTTTTTACAAAGGCTTTTTGTCGGATCTCCGCCATATCCTTGTTTTTTCCGAAGTATCTTATGAAAAGCTGGGTGTGGCTTTACGTCGTGCCAACTTTGACGTCGATTTTGCGGAAAAGGTATTGTATAACGTTTACCATGACTGCGTGAACAGCTTTTTTTATCCCAAAAATGAATCGTACGCAGAAGATGGACGCTATGCATATACGGGACAAGATGCGATCCGCTTCCGTAAAAAGCCGGTGTCTGCCGCACGCGAAGTGATCATGGACATTACGAAAAATTTTGAAGAGCTGCGTGATGATCTGACTTATTATGAAAGTGATTATTTGACCCAGCGCCGCATGCAGACTCGCCGTACTCATGCCTAGGCGTGATTATACGGATCGTTTTTAAACCAAAACTAAAACAAGACAAGCAAGCCGTTTTCTACTTCTTCCTGCCAGCTTGGGGGAGGCCAAGAAAACGGTTTTTTCGTATGTCACCAAATGCCATTTGACATATGCGCATAGGGGCAGGGAAGTAGGGGGAAAATGAATCCGAGGTGATGATCATGAGCCAAGAGGCCAAGCCAATAGTAAAATGCAGCGTATCCAATTGCCATTATTGGGGAGCAAACAATTTTTGCAAAGCGGATTTAATCATGATTGAAGTGGATGGGCATGCCGAAAAGAAGTTTAAGGAAGAATATGCGGGAGAAAGCTTTAGCTCAGAAGAACGTGATCAAGCTGCTTCGTCTGCGGGCACCTGTTGTCACACCTTTAAGCCGAAGTCTTTGTAAAAATTCATAACGCAAATCATACGTTTTTGGAGGTGCAGTGTATTATGGATGAGCATGAAACCGACAAGCATCAAAGTGAAGAACATGTCCGCCGTGAACGAGTAGATTACCCGCGTCATATTCATGAACGCTCTGCCAAGCGTCGTCATCACCGTGAAGAATTTGCGGCAGAGGTAGCTCCCGTCTCGCCTACTGTAACCCGCAATGAAGACAAGGGGGAACAGCGGGTGGTCAATAACAGCGGCCGAATTGCCGGCTATGTTGGGCTAGCTGCAGGAATTGCCGCTCTGTTCATGTGGTCGATTGTGCTGGGACCAATCGCTGCAGTTTTAGGTTTTTTTGCTTATATGAATGGCAGCAAAACGACAGGCATTTGGTCAATCGGACTTGGTGCGCTAGCCACATTGAGTTATTTTGCTTTTATCCCGTTTGTTCGTTAACCCTGTAACGGTGCTGCAAATTGCGTCTAACTATTGCGGTAATGATAAAGCTCCCCTGTCTTTTCGACAAGTAGGGAGCTTTTTTTCGTTAAAAAGTATGGCAGTACATAGAAAAAAGTTGTATCATTAGCAGTAAAGACAAGCTATTTGGGATATAACAACTACAGAAAGTTGGGAATACCACATGCAAATTGATCCGCGCGTGTCCAAATCCTTGCTAGACATGCAGCTGTTAAACAATATGAACGCAACGACACAAACCAGCACGACAGACGCTTTTTCCGGATTGCTGGCGCAAGCAGGCCAGTTGGAGACAGATGATGCTGCGACTCGCGTTTATTCAAACGATGTTACCCGAGATGAAAATGGGTTGCTTTGGCTTCAATTGGGACCTTCGAAGGGAACAGCTTCCCCCTTGGCAGTGTATCCTGCTTCTTCCGGTACAGCAACCGACGGAGCTACAAAGCCTACAGCGTATGATGATTTGATCAACGAGGCCAGCCAAAAGTACGGTGTACCGGCAGCTTTGATTAAAGCAGTTATCGAAACAGAATCTTCATTTAATCCGATGGTCACTTCTTCGGCTGGAGCCAAGGGGCTTATGCAGCTTATGGATGCTACCGCCCAAGGTTTGGGAGTCAGCGACCCGTATGATCCTGCACAAAATATTGATGCAGGCGTTCGGTATTTGTCTTACCAGATCAAACGGTTTAACGGACAGGAAAATATGGCGCTGGCGGCATATAATGCAGGCCCAGGACGGGTGCAGCGTCTTGGTGTAAGCAGTGATGAGCAATTGATGGCTGTACTCGACAAGCTTCCGCTGGAAACACAAAAGTATATTGCCAAAATTCAGAATGCACGTGAAAAATATACGATGTAAGCCCTCCAGCTTATAAAATGGTGTGGAATTTTAAGTAGATCAGGTCTGTAGACAGGATCAATATGGGGAAAGGGGTCGCCGAATTGGAGCGGCCTTTCCTTGTTTTGGTCTTTTTTTGTTGCAGCGGTTATAGAACAGGAAGGGAAGTTTTATGAAATATTTTGATTACGCCGCAACAACTCCGCCTTTTGAAGAGGTGATTACGACCATTGCCGAGGTCATGAGGCTCCATTATGGTAATCCATCTTCCATGCATCGTTATGGAGAGGATGCGGATAAGCTGCTTAAGCGTTCGCGGGAGGTATGCGCTGCGGCTTTGGGAGTACAGCCTGCGGAGATTGTATTTACCTCCGGGGCAACAGAAAGCAATAATCTGGCTATTAAGGGAGCGGCTCTTCAATATCAGGCCAGAGGCAAACATATCGTTACAGTATCAACAGAACACCCGTCTGTATATGAGACATGCAAGCAGTTGGCAGAACAGGGTTTTGAAGTTACGTTGTTGCCCGTGGATGCGCAAGGGCATGTAAGTGCCGAACAGGTATGTTCTGCCGTACGTAAAGATACGATTTTAGTCAGTATCATGCATGTCAATAATGAGACAGGAAGAGTACAGCCGTTGTATGAGATCGGGACGGCACTAAAGAAACAGTTCCCGCGTGTATTATTTCATGTCGACGGTGTACAGGGTTATGGAAAGCTGCCGGTTGATATCCGGGGCTGGCAGGCTGATTTGTACAGTCTCTCTGCGCATAAGCTGCGAGGACCTAAAGGTGCCGGGCTACTGTTCGTTCGTGAAGGCGTGAAGCTTTTTCCGCTGCTGAGTGGAGGTTCTCAGGAGCATGGTTTTCGTGCAGGTACGGAAAATGTGCCGCTGCTTGTTGGCATGTCCAAGGCGATACGGCTGGCGGGCGAACGGCAGGCAGAGACAGCACGGCGTATGATCGAGTGGAGAGATCGGGTGATGGCAGAAGTGAAAACGATCCCGCAACTGCGGCTCAACAGCGGGGAGGAGGCGCCGCATATTGTTCACTTTTCGTATCCGGGCATGAAGGCTGAGGTGCTGCTGCATACGCTGGAGCAATTGGGTGTGGCGGTATCAACCAAATCGGCTTGTTCTTCGAAATTGGCGGAGCCCAGCCGCGTACTGCTGGCAATGGGATGTACTGAGGCGGAGGCATCCGGCGGCATTCGGATCAGCTTTGGAGACCAACATTCAGAGCAGGATATCGGTGATCTTATCGCTGCGCTGCGGCAGGCAGTAGCAAAGTTGGAATCCCTTGAAAGGTGGAAACGTTAAATGCATTATGATATGCTATTGCTTCGCTTTGGTGAATTTACATTAAAAGGGAAAAATCGCACCCGTTTTGAAAAGGCGGTATTGAACCATGTGAAGCTGCTGCTCAAGCCGTTTCCTGGAGCTTCCTTGAAAAAGGAATTCGGGCGAATTTATGTCGTTCTCGGAGAAGAGCCCTATGAGCAGATCATTGAAGTGTTGAAAAAAGTGTTTGGGATCACCACGATCAGTCCTGTTAAGATGGCTCCGGTCCAGCTTGATGCAATCATTAAGACCGCTGTGGCCTTGATGCGTGAGCTGAATGCGGCCGAGGGAACAACGTTCAAGGTGAATGCCCGGCGAGTGTGGAAGGAATTTGCCCATTCTTCTCAAGAGCTGAATCATCTCATTGGCTCCCCCATTTTGCGGGAATTTCCGGCGTTAAAGGTCGATGTTCATCAACCGGATATTGAGCTGCGTGTGGAGGTCAGAGAACAGGCAGCATATATATTTAACGATATTATTACGGCTGTAGGCGGCTTTCCGCTAGGTACGAACGGTAAGGCTATGCTGCTGCTGTCCGGTGGTATTGACAGTCCTGTGGCAGGTTGGTCTTCCATGCGCAGAGGGCTGGAAATTGAATGTGTTCACTTTTACAGCTACCCGTTTACGAGTGAGCGCGCAAAAGAAAAGGTTATTGATTTGGCCAGGGTATTGGCCGGCTACGCAGGACGAATTAAAATCCATCTTGTACCATTCACGGAGGTGCAGACGGCCTTTACACGTACGGGGCAGGATAATTTGATTATAACGCTAATGAGGCGGTCTATGCTGCGGATTGCAACGATGCTGGCTGACCGGGAAGGAGCACTGGCGCTTGTAACGGGTGACAGTCTCGGTCAAGTGGCCAGTCAAACATTATCCAGCATGAACGTAATTGGCCGTTCAACGGAGCTTCCTTTGCTGAGGCCTCTCGTCATGATGGACAAGCAGGAGATCACGGAAATTGCGAAGCAAATTGGCACCTATGATCTATCCATTCTCCCATATGAAGATTGCTGCACCTTGTTTGTTCCCAAATCCCCGACAACCAACCCCAATTTGTGGGTTGTGCAAAAGATTGAAGCCTCGATTCGCGATTTGAATACTTTGATTGAGCAGGCTGTGGCTGCAACCGAAACGGTTGTTCTGGAGGCAGGCGGGGCTATGGAGGGCGGCAAGGAGGAAGTGGTGCAGGAAGACTGGTTCTAAGGCATGAAAAAGGCAGACCCCTCAGCAATCTGGTGGTCTGCCTTTTTGTATTGTAGAAGCGAAGGAATTATATCAGGTTAGACCGCTTTTTCATGTTTTTCATGATTGGATACCGCTCTGCGGTTTTGAATATAACCTGTAAGCAAAATACCACCCATAACCAGGGCAATAAACAGAATACGCAGCGCAGGATGCTCGGTAAAGTATGGCGCAAGCCTGCGTTCTTCCGTAATCATGTTCGACGCCGTATATGCAAGCACAGCTGATCCCAAATAGATAATCCAGGGGAATTTATGAATAAGCTTGATAAATAAAGTGCTTCCCCATACCACGATCGGCACGCTGATCAGCAGACCGAGCACCACGAGCACCAAATGCTGCTGGGCAGCACCAGCAACCGCAATCACGTTGTCCAGACCCATGGCAGCATCGGCTATAATAATGGTGCGAATAGCACCCCATAAAGTTGTTCCGGCTTTGACTTCGGTGTGGTCATCCTGATCCACCAGCAGCTTGTATGCGATCCAGATAAGCATTACACCGCCGATCAGTAATAACCATGGAATTTGAAGGAGCCAAAGTACTACAATGGTAGCTGCTATGCGAATGAGCAGGGCACCTCCGGTACCGTACATAATCGCTTTTTTTTGCGTTTCAGGCGGCAGCTTTCTGGCGGCAAGCCCAATGACAATCGCATTATCTCCTGCGAGCATAAGGTCAATAAATATCACATTAAGCAGCAGCCAGAAAAACTGTAATCCGGATATATCGATTGTCCTCATCTCCCTGATTGGTATCCCAAGTTCATTGTTCTGATTATGTTAATATCCGTTTTTCGGAAATACGATTTATTATATTGCTGTTCATTATTGATTTCAAGGTATTTGCTCAACAAATTTGATATGATTTTTTAATAAATGATGACTTATGCTTATCCTAATGTACAAGTATAGCCTCGTTCTGTTTGGCATACAAATAAGATGGGGGTGTTTGTACACATGGAGCATATCATTTTGCTATTCAAAATATTAATGATTAATTTGGTGTTAAGCGGTGATAATGCGGTTGTTATAGCCATGGCGAGCAAAAATTTGCCTGCAAAACAGCGAAGCCAAGCGATATGGTGGGGGGCGATTGGAGCAGTCGGCCTGCGCTGTGTATTAACTTTTGCAGCTGTCTTTTTGCTGGGTGTACCCTTTATTCAAGCGGCAGGCGGTCTGCTCTTGTTATGGATCGCGTTTAAACTGCTCTATGATAATGAGGATCATGTCGGAATAAGAGCCGAAACCAGTATATGGAAAGCAATACGGGTGATCCTGGCAGCGGATTTTGTAATGAGTCTGGACAATGTGTTAGCGATTGCAGCTCTCGCCAATGGCGATATCGCCATTATTATCATCGGCATTGCGATCAGCATTCCAATTGTCGTCTGGGGCAGCAACATTATAGCAGTCTGGCTTCACCGTTTCCCTATACTTGTACTGCTCGGATCTGCAATTTTGGCCTATACGGCGGGTGAGATGCTGCTGCGTGATTCCAGGTTAGGCACATGGTTATCGGGAACCAATGGGTTAATACATGTTTGGTTACCGGAATTGTTGGCCGCAGTGGTTATCATTGCAGGAATATATCGCCAGTTGCGAGCCCGTCACATTTGAACGTAGTTTTTTCGGAAAACATCGGCTAAACTAGACATAGGGCTTTGCAGATGCCGGAGAACATGCTCGGTTTTTGTAAAGACGCTATATTCGTATATAAAGGAGACCAAGATGAATTCCGGAAAAGAGCGTATGATCGGAGTGGGCATTGTTGCCGCAGGACTGATTATTTTGTTGGGAAAGCTGGGGGCATTCTCCTTTTTAGGACGAAACTTTTGGCCCTTGCTGATTTTAATACCGGGAATTGTATTGTATGCGATGTACATGATGCGCAAAGTATCCCCCCTTATACTTTTGCCGGCCGGGATTTTGTCGGTTTATGGCCTTTTATTCTCCTTATGTAACACTTGGGGCTGGCATTTAATGGCCTACCTATGGCCATTGTTGTTTCTTGGTATAGCCATTGGTTTATGGGGTTATGCCATTAATGATATATCAATGTCCCGTAATGTATACACCGGAAGCCTTATTTTAGGCTTGATTTCGGTGCTTTTATTGATCATCAGCCTGTTAAGGACAGGCCTTATTTATATGATTGCTATTTTACTGATTGGAGCTGGAATTTGGATGGTTGTAAAAGACCGTGGCAAGCGCAATTGGTAGGATCAAGCTGCCCGGATCTCATGGCGGTAAATATCGGAACAGAGAAGAATGTCTTGCTTTATGACATATTTCAACTATAATATAATGGATATGATTAAAAGCGTCGGAATGATTTCTGACGCTTATTTTAAGGTTTTCATGAGAATCGGATAGAGAAGCTATCTGTATAAGCCCTAAAAAACAATAGAAGGCTGGCAGGGAGTGGGCCTGAAGAACGATTGTTAGCCTTGAATCAGCATTGCTTCAGGATAGAGACACTATTTTGATATACGGAAAGGATATGGATACAAACCATGCATGCAAGAGAGAACATTCGCAATATTGCGATTATCGCCCACGTTGACCACGGTAAAACGACGCTTGTCGACAAGCTTCTTCAACAGTCCGGAACATTTAGAGAGCACGAGGCTGTTCAGGAGCGCGCCATGGACTCCAACGATCTGGAACGTGAACGCGGTATTACGATTTTGGCTAAAAATACAGCAATTACTTACAAGGATTACCTGATCAATATTGTAGATACACCGGGACACGCCGACTTTGGGGGTGAAGTGGAACGGATCATGAAAATGGTTGACGGCGTTCTGCTCGTCGTTGATGCATATGAAGGCTGTATGCCGCAAACGAAATTCGTGCTGCGCAAGGCGCTGGAGCAAAATCTGACACCGATCGTTGTCGTGAACAAAATTGACCGTCCGGCAGCTCGCCCGGCGGAAGTGATTGACGAAGTGCTGGACCTGTTCATCGAACTTGGGGCGAATGATGAGCAATTGGAATTCCCGGTTGTATACGCTTCGGCGCTGAACGGGACCTCCAGTCTGGACCCAGAGAAGCAAGACGATAACATGCAGGCATTGTACGAAACGGTCGTAGAGAAAATTCCGGCTCCAACTGAAAAAGTAGATGAGCCTCTTCAATTCCTGGTAACATTGATGGACTATAATGAATACCTGGGCCGGATCGCAGTAGGCCGTGTAAACCGCGGTATTATCAAGCAAGGACAATCGGTTACGGTTATTCAGCGTGATGGCAGCAGTAAAACAGCACGTATTGAGAAGCTGTTCGGCTTCCAGGGTCTGAAGCGGATAGAAACCGACCAAGCGGGCGCCGGTGACATTGTGGCAATTGCCGGAATCAAGGATATTAACATCGGGGAAACCATTGCAGATCCGAATCATCCTGAAGCTTTGCCTGTGCTGAAAATAGATGAGCCAACACTGCAAATGACCTTCTTGGTTAACAATAGCCCGTTTGCAGGCCGTGATGGTAAATGGGTAACATCCCGTAAATTGCGCGAGCGACTTTTGAAAGAGCTTGAAACAGATGTCAGCTTGCGTGTAGATGAAACAGACAGCCCGGACGCGTTTATTGTATCCGGACGTGGTGAGTTGCATCTGGGTATCCTGATTGAGAACATGCGTCGTGAAGGCTACGAGTTGCAAGTGTCCAAACCGGAAGTTATCGTTAAGGAAGTTGACGGTAAAAAAATGGAGCCCATTGAGCGTCTCCTCATTGATATTCCAGAGGAAAGCATGGGCGCAGTAATGGAAAGTCTGGGCTCCCGCAAAGCGGAAATGGTTAACATGATTAACAACGGCACCGGACAGGTTCGTTTGGAATTCCTGATTCCTGCTCGTGGTTTGATCGGCTATACAACAAACTTCCTGACTTTGACTCGTGGTTACGGTGTAATGAACCATGCGTTTGACCAATACGGCCCATTTGTTGGGGGTCAAGTTGGCGGACGCCATCAAGGTGTTCTCATATCTACGGAAAATGGCACTTCCACATTCTATGGAATGCTGGGCGTAGAGGATCGCGGTATTCTCTTCCTGGAGCCAGGTACTGAAATCTATGAAGGCATGATCGTTGGCGAGCACACGCGTGATAACGATATTGTTGTTAACATTTGTAAGGAAAAACAATTGACCAACGTTCGTTCTGCAACAAAAGATGATACAGTTAAATTGAAAACACCTCGTATCTTCTCTCTGGAGCAGGCGCTGGAATATCTGAATGACGATGAGTATTGTGAAATTACACCTAACGCCATTCGTTTGCGCAAAAAGATTTTGAACAAAGGTGAGCGCGAGCGCGCTGAGAAACATCGTAGAACAGCACAAGCAAATATGTAATGAATTGGATTGGTTTTTGGCCACAGCGGCGACGCCCGAACGGGATGCGCCGCTGTGTGTGTTTTAGGATTGAAACTCGAAGTCTTTCTCAAAACGCAGGAAAAGGTGTTGAAGTATGAGTAATCTTTCGAACGGATTGCCTCCCCGGACACAAAGCGGGAACGAGTCTGCCAAACGGAAAAAAACGAAAAAGAAAAAAAGCTTTTTCAGATCGTTTATGAAGTTTGTCTTGTTTTTGCTCATTATAGGTATTTTGGCGGGAAGTGGTTATGTTTACTATATTTATAATCAGGTAGAGGACGTTTTGGATACAGGGAATAACAGAGAAGTCCCCAAAACCGAATTGGCTGAGTCCAAGCCTTTGACTGTTTTATTGCTTGGCACTGATTACCGTCCTGATCATCCGACGTATTTGTCAGATGTTATTATGGTAGCTACTTTGAATCCCAGTACGAAATCCTCTACTATTGTCTCCTTGCCACGTGATACGCGTCTGGAAATGGATGGATATAAGCCGCGTAAGCTGAACGAATACTATCCGGTATTTAAGGCTAGAGAGAAGGAATCTGGTGAAGTCGCTGAAGAACAAATGAAGAAGATGATCGGCAAATATTTAAACATTAATATTGATTATGTGACGGTTATTAACTTCCAGGGTTTTAGGGATGTTGTGGATAGTTTGGGTGGCGTAGATGTTACGGTTGATAAAAACATGTGTTATCGTGACAGTGCAGATGGCACGAATATTAACCTAACAGCTGGAGCCAAGCACTTAAACGGTGATCAAGCTCTTGATTTTGTTCGTTACCGCAAATCGAATTGTCGTCCGAAAACAGATGGATCTGACGATTTTGATCGCAACCGTCGACAAAATCAGGTCCTGCATTCTCTGATTGACCAAATGCAATCCTTTAACGCTCTGACCAAATTTGGTGCCATTATTAAATCCGTTGATAAAAATATGACGACAGATATTGAGTCACAGCAAATGAAAAATATTGTGCAAACCTATTGGAATATATCCAAGCAAAATGTAAAATACAACCCGGTAGCGGGAACGTGGCGTAGCCCTTATGTGTATATTGATGAGCAGCAGCTTGATGCAGCCAGACAAGCCTTGCAAGCGGAATTGGCCAAAAAAGCAAATAATAATACTGTAACCTCTTCCAATTCCTGAGTCTGTATCTTTCTTCCCTCTTATGTTATACTCGCAGCGAATAAAAGCACTTTTATGACATAAGGGGGTTGAAGTATGTCTGAATTTGTAATGCACCAAGTTTATGTTATGGATATGCGCAACGATCAGGTATTTCATATCGTTCGTTGTTTTGGTAAAGGAATGAGGGAAATAAGTTAGGTCCAGTGAATGATCACTGGGCCTTTTGTGTCTATTTTTAGTGTATAGGCTCTGAGGTTATGTTGAGTCGCAGTCTTTGAGCTGCTTTATTCTCCTGAGAAGGTCTTTTTTCAGGGAATCAGCAAGTATTGGGTCACCTGTGAATAGGTATAGGTATGAACACGAGATTGTCCATGCTGCTTTGGAGGGGATTATATGAAGAAAATTTTTGTGCTGGATACGAATGTGCTGCTGCATGATCCGAAAGCCATTTTTACCTTCAAAGAACATGAAGTTGTTATTCCAGCGGTTGTTCTGGAAGAAATCGACTCCAAAAAACGAAACGCGGATGAGATTGGGCGGAATGCCCGCAATGTTTCACGATTGTTGGACGGGTTGAGAGAATTAGGGCATCTGCATAGTGGTGTTCCACTTCCGGAGGGAGGAAGGCTGAAGGTTGAGTTGAACCACCGGAGCTTTTTGAAAGTCCAGGAGATGTTTGGGGAGGTTTCCAACGATAACCGGATGCTGGCAGTTGCCTTGAATTATCATCTGGAGGAGCAGGAACAGTCTGAACCACGCTCGGTCGTGTTGGTCAGTAAAGACGTGCTGGTCAGAATCAAGGCCGATGTGTTGGGACTGCTGACTGAAGATTATTTATCCGATAGAACAGGTGATCTAAGCGAGCTATATCCCGGATATTCTTCAATTCAGGTGCATCCGTCCATCATAGATGAATTTTACTCCAACCGGTTCTTACCAATCAGACCGCTGAATCTGCGTTATACGCTGTATCCTCATGAATTCGTCATTCTGAAGGATGAAATGGGGACTGGCAAGTCTGCTTTGTTGAAAGTGAATCAGGAGGCCGATCGGTTGGAGCCCTTGTATCTAAGCAACGAATCGGTGTGGGGAATCAGTGCCCGTAACGCCCAGCAGCGAATGGCATTGGAGCTTTTGCTTAACGATGAAGTCCCGCTTGTGACGATTACCGGCAAAGCCGGTACAGGCAAAACATTGCTGGCGCTGGCAGCAGGTTTGCTCAAGGTAGAAGATGAGCATCGCTACAAGAAATTGCTGATTGCCAGGCCCGTTGTTCCGATGGGGAAGGATATCGGATATTTGCCGGGAGAAAAGGATGAAAAGCTCCGGCCATGGATGCAGCCAATCTACGATAACCTGGAATACCTGTTTGATGCCAAAAAATCAGGTGATATCGATAAAATATTGATGGGCTTGGGTAGTATTCAGGTGGAGGCGCTCACGTATATTCGTGGACGGTCGATACCAGGGCAATTTATTATTATTGATGAAGCTCAAAATCTGTCCCGGCATGAAATCAAGACGATTGTGTCCCGGGTCGGCGAGGGCAGCAAAATCATTTTGATGGGGGACCCGGAGCAAATTGATCATCCTTATCTGGATGCTGCCAGCAATGGCTTAACCTATGTGGTTGAAAGGTTCAAGCAGGAGGGAATCAGCGGGCATATTATGCTGGAAAAAGGAGAACGCTCGAAGCTTGCGCAGCTGGCGGCCGATCTGCTATAAAGCTCTTGTCAATCTGATCAACGATAAAAGACCTCGGGACTAGCCCGGGGTCTTTTATTAGCTTATTTCAGGCTTAACTCGAGTTGCACCTCAAGTGTTCCCGCTAAAATGTGCACTTCTGTGGCTTGAACATATGATATGAGCTGCTGTGGATAGAAGCCTAGATCAAAATCCCTTTCCAGCTTGTTACGGGTCGTATCCGGCAGTTCCAGCCCATTAAATACCAGACGATCTACATGGAATAAAATGGAATTTTGTGGTTCGTTCTCTACAGTATAATGCCCTTCCACCCTCAATTTCATCGTTCCCTGTTGGCCCTCGACGACAATACGATCCTGCTTGAATGAAAAATTGAAATGATTGAACAGCTCATTTTCCGACTTCAAAAAACGGTTAAAATCTGCTTCACGTATGTTGATTGTAATAGTTTTGCCGTTTGTGATCATGGCGCCTTGCTGTTGTTGAATGAACTGGGGTAAATCCTGCATGGCCTGAGCCAGTGCCTTAAAGTGCCTGTTTACCTCGTAGACCCCGATATTCTCCCAATAAGCGGTCATTTCGCTGATCAGCTCGCGCAAAGTATCCGGGTCTCCACTGGAGTTAACACCATCGTTTACACGTGACTGAAGCGTGACGATACGTTTGCGTTGTTCCAGTAAATTGCTTTTGATTGTCTCCAGTTCCAGCGCGGTCTGAGTGACTTGTTTTTCGGTTTCTCGCATGGTCCGCATATTGGATTCGTATTCCTGAAGTATATCCTGATCGTGACTAATCAACAACAAGTAGTAATCGTACAGGGAGAGAAGCTGCTTTAGACTTCTGGCCCCCAGTACTACGCTGAGCAGCTTGTCCCTTTCTCCCATATAATAAGAGCGGAGTACAGACCCGACTCGGTTTCGCTGCAAGGTCATCTGCTCTTGCTGAGCGGTGAGATGGCTTTGTAACTCCTGTTGACGATGTAAAAGGGTCGCTTGTTCCTGGCTGATTCGCTCAATTTCGTGGTCAATCTCGATCATGGACAAGCTATCTTGTAAAATCCGGTTCGCTTCCTGGGAGGGTGCGCCCAGAACAGGATGTACATACATCGAAGCTAGCACCGTTATGATGATCAGCAGCATGCTGCATGTCATTTTTAATGGTTTGTTCATTTGATTTCCCCTTTGATGTAATTCCGAAAAAAGACTGATAATAATGTATATGATCCTTTTTCATTCTTTAAACATTCATTTATTGTACAGCAGTCAGGGGATGCTTGAAACCCAAAACTGTCTGCGTTCACGTATGAGTTCTTGCAGAAATGGAAATACAATTTAGTATCAAATAGATTCTATGAACTCTACGAGAGGCATAGGAATGAATAAACAGCTTTTATACCCTATTCAAATACCGGCAAGATCGGTTCATGAAGACGGTGATTTCAGGATGTTGTTAGGAGGGCTAGAGGCATGACTGCAATAAGACAAGATGCATGGAGTGCGGAAGATGATTTGATATTGGCGGAGGTGACATTGCGTCATATTCGGGAAGGTGGAACACAGCTTGCTGCGTTTGAGGAGGTTGGGCAAAAAATCGGGAGAACCTCCGCAGCATGCGGCTTTCGCTGGAACAGCTGTGTGCGCAAGCGCTACGATGAAGCGATCAGTATTGCCAAAGCGCAGCGTCAAAAACGCAGTTATATCCGTAAGCAGAATCCAGTAGGTGTATCACAGGTGGCGGCTTTTGCCACGCTTGATACGGTCGAGGGGGGATATGGAGCGGATGGAACAAATGAGGATACATTATCCATTGATGTGGTGATCCGCTTTTTGCGTCAATGGAAGGGCGCGATACAGGAAACCAATCGACAGATTAAGATGCTGGAAAAAGATTTGCGGGAAAAGGAAGAAGAATTGAATCAGCTCCGCTCCATGAATGACCGGCTGTCCAAGGAAGTCAACGAAGTGCAAACCGACTATCGTGTCGTAAATGATGATTATAAAGCCCTGATTCAGATTATGGACCGGGCCCGGCGCCTGGCTTTAATCACTGAGGATGAGGATGAGCTTAAATCCAGATTCAAAATGGACGCCAATGGGAATCTGGAGCGTATTGAGTAGCAGCATTGCATCAGCAGATCATAAATAAAACGTCAACTTACCCTTTCCCGTAGTTGGCGTTTTTTCTATTTCTTTAGTGTTCATATGATATAGTAGAAAAAAAGACGGAAGCGAGACGATACACACATGATTGATATTATTGGAGCGGGTTCACTGGGATTATTGTTCGCGGGGAGGCTGGCGGCCACAGGTACTGATGTGAGATTGTGGACACGAACACTTGAACAAGCACGCACCATTGCCTGTGATGGAATTACGGTGTTTGACAAGGAGGGGGAGATAGCTGTTCATGTGTCTGGAGATACATTCAAGGTAGCTCCATTGGCAGATTGGCAGCGGTTAAATTCACATGCTCCTGCACAATGGATTTTTTTAATGACCAAGCAGGGGGCTATTAGGGAAGTGTTAGAGCAAATTCTTCCTGTAGCCGACACGACAAGAAAACCGGAAATGATTTGTTTTCAGAATGGAATCGGACATATCGAACGGATTAGACAGGTTTGGCCTGAAGGTGTGTTATACCCTGCCGTGACGACCGAAGGAGCCAAGAGACAGGGGCCCGCATCTATTTTACATGCGGGAGCGGGGGTTACTGAAATTGGCTGGTCTGAGGAACAGGTGAAGGCGCAGGCCGGCAATTTTGAAGAATGCGTGCTAAATCGGCTGCTTGCAGCAGGATTTGACGTCTGCTTGTCGAAAGAAATCGAATACGGTATGTATCGCAAGCTATTGATTAATGCCGTAATTAATCCGCTGACCGCGATATGGCGAATTCGTAACGGCGAGCTGCTGTCGGACCCGGTTCGTTTACATATGATGCGAAGGCTATTTGATGAAGGTATTCAAGTATACGAAGCTCATGGTATCCGCTGGGACAGTGCATGGTGGGAGCAAATCATGAATGTCTGCCGGGCAACCGCCGACAACCATTCGTCCATGCTGGCCGATGTGCTTGCACAGTCCACGACAGAGGTTGCTTCCATTAACGGACAGCTGGTGCAGATGGCAGAGCAGGCCGGGATCACTGCACCAACTCACAAGGTATTGTGGCAATTAATTGAGGGCATGCGGCTAAAAGAGGGGTGATCAGTTGAGTATTTTTCAAGGCACGATTAGCACATTTAGTATTCTTCCCTTTTTTCCGTTTCTGATCGTATTTGTGATTTGTCGCTACATGCTCAAAATGGAAAAGAAGAAATCATTACTTGCATCCATGGATATTACGACAGCTTTTCTGATTCTCTCCGTCGCGACACTCTTTAATGTCATCTTTGTATCACGATTCGGTTTTTATTTGATTCTACTTCTTTTATTGCTGGCACTGGGTTTAATTGGAGGTGCCCAAAATCGAATAAAAGGCAAGGTTGATGGCAAAAGACTATGTAGGGTGGTATGGAGACTAACTTTTGTGGGGATGGCATTAACGTATGTTTTGTTTACTGTTATTGGTATGTTTAAGAATATATTCAATTCCATGTGATATAAGATGACATGAATAGGCGGAAAAACATGAATTTATCATGTTTTTTTTGAAAAAAGCTCAATTTTAAGAAATGTAATGTAGATTTTTTTGACCGCTGGTTGTATAATCTATAAACATATACCACTTTAGAACTAGGGGGAAAACGCTAGATGAAAAGGAAAAGCTTTTTAGTCCTTTTGACACTCATCCTTGCAGTTGGCGTACTGCTCGCAGGTTGCGGCTCAAGCAAGAATGATACTAATGGTAAGGGCGCACAAGAAAATGCTTCAACGACGCCGGCTCCGACCGACAAACAAAATCTGCGCATTAACCTTTCTTCCGAACCGCCAACCTTCGATCCGGCACAAGCTCAGGACAGTCAAACTAACACGGTTCTGAAAACTTTGTATGAAGGTCTCGTACGTATGAGTCCTGATGGCAAAGAAATCCCTGGCGTAGCTGAGTCTTGGAAAATTTCTGATGACGGCAAAACCTATACATTCAAACTTCGTGATAACGCAAAATGGAGTAATGGCGACCCAGTCAAAGCAAGTGACTTCGTGTTTGCTTGGCAACGTGTATTGGATCCTTCCACGGCTCCTTCACCTCCATATGCTTACCAATTGTACTATATCAAAAATGCTGAGGGCTACAACCTGAGCACTTCGAAAACTTTTAAGGGCACTAAAATTAAAGACTTCAAAAATGTAGGTATCAAAGCAATTGATGACCATACATTGCAAGTAGAGCTGGAGCATCCGACTCCTTACTTCTTGGGCTTGACTTCTTTCTATACTTACTATCCTGTAAATCCTTCTATTAAAGGGAATGATAAGTGGGCTGTTCAAAAAGACAGCATGATCACTAACGGACCTTTCAAATTAACAACTTGGGACAGCGGCCAAAAGATCGAAGTAACCAAAAGTGAAAATTATTGGGGTAAAGATCAAATCAAGTTGAACAAAATTACGATGTCCCTTGTAAACAGCGGTGCAACAGAACTGGCTTCTTACAGAAGTGGACAACTTGATTATGCTGGTATGCCAAACGGTGAAATTCCTGCCGACCAAATTCCAGCTGTCAAAAAAGAACTGCCTAACGAGTTCAAGGCTAAAGGAATTGCGAGTACGTATTACTACTTATTTAATGTAACTGAAAAACCATTTAACAATGCTAAAATCCGTAAAGCGTTTGCGATGGCTATTGAGCGCCAACCAATCGTTGACAGAGTAACATTGGGCGGTCAAATTCCCGCATACGGCTTTGTACCTCCGGGTATCAAAGGTGTATCTCAGGAATTCCGTACTGAGCATAAAGATGATTACTTTAAAGAAGACTTTACTGAAGCGAAAAAATTGCTTCAAGAAGGCATGAAAGAAGAAGGCATGACTTCACTTCCTCCGGTAACCTTGTTGTACAACTCCTTGGAAAGTCACCAAAAGATTGCTTTGGCAATCGCTGATATGTGGAAGAAAAACCTTGGTGTGGACGTTAAAACCCAAAACCAAGAGTGGGGAGTATTTATTCAAAATCGTAACAAGCTGAATTACCAAATTGCCCGTGGTGGTTGGTCTGCTGACTTTAATGATCCAATGACATTCATGGATATGTGGACAACAGGCAATGGTAACAACAATTCGGGTTACTCTAACCCTGCATACGATGCATTGATTCAAGCTGCTAAGACAGAAACGGATCCAGCTAAACGTATGGAAGATTTTGCGAAAGCAGAAAAAATTCTGGTTCAAGATGATATGGTAATGCTTCCGATCTACTACTATTCAAATGTTTCCTTAACGAAACCGAATGTAAAAGACATCGCGCTTGACTTTAGTGGGGCAATCGACATTACAAGAGCGTATATTACACAGTAACTGGAGCCTAATTTCTGAAGTTTGATAGTTACTTCGGGATATATATGTGGATTAGAACCATATATATCCCGTTTTTTTTTTGTCCTAGTCTTTTCCATCATCATGTAACCATGCAAATAAGGAGATTGGACGGTCCAATTCTCTTGCGATAAAATCGACCTTATGTCGAAAAAAATAATGGGGGTGTAGACGGGCAATGACGCGTTATTTGATCAGTAAGTTTTTCTACATGCTGCTATCTTTGTTCATTCTGATCTCGGCGACGTTTTTTCTCATGAAAGCAATACCGGGTAACCCCTTCATGAGTGAAAAAGCGACTTCTCCGGAGATTCAAGCCCGGTTAATGGAGCAATATGGGCTGGATAAGCCTGTGTATGTCCAATATTTTAAATACTTGGGTGATATCGCTTCAGGCGATTTTGGTATTTCCATGAAAAAGCTGAATCAAAGTGTAACGGACATTATCGGACAAACTTTTACGGTTTCGCTTAAATTAGGTTTGGTTGCCATCATCGTGTCCATTATTGTTGGTATTTTGCTTGGTATGCTGGCGGCGCTATACCATCGCAGGATCATTGATAACGTTGCGATGATCTTGGCCATTATGGGGATTGCAGTTCCCAGCTTTGTCCTGGCGTCTCTGATTCAGTTTTACTTCGCTCAGAATTTGGGTTGGTTTAATGTTATGGGATTTGAGGGCCCGCTGGACTACGTCCTGCCTGTCGCTGCGTTGTCTGCTCAGCCGATTGCGTTTATCGCCAGATTGACGCGCTCCAGCATGCTGGAAGTCATTCATGCTGACTATATCAAAACGGCTAAAGCCAAAGGTTTACAGCCTGTTGCGATTATGTTCAAACATGTGGTGCGCAATGCCATCTTGCCGGTCGTTACCTATGTAGGCCCAATGACTGCAAACATCATTACTGGTTCCGTAGTTATTGAACGGATTTTCGGGATTGGGGGTATTGGTAAGGTATTTGTTGATAGTATTACAACCCGTGACTATACCATGATTATGGGTGTAACTATTTTTTACGGTATCTTATTGATGGTAGCGCGTTTTATTACAGATATTGCATATGGATTTATTGATCCGCGGATTAAGCTTACTGGCGGGAAGGAGGGATAACTTTATGTCCGTGAAAGATAATGCTGTGAACCTGGATAAGCTTCAGGTAAAGCCGGAAGATTTTCAGAGAATCGGAGCGGATGAAAAGCAGTCTGAAGTTATTCAACGTGAAAGCTTATCCGCTTGGCGTGATGCGTGGGAACGGCTTCGTAAAAATAAGCTGGCTATGACAAGCCTGAGCGTTTTGATTCTGATTGTGTTAGCTTCGATCGTTGGTCCGATGCTTTCACCGTACGATGACCGTACAAATGATTTGTTAAGCACCAATCTTCCTCCTTCGGCGGAACATTGGTTCGGAACAGATGATCTGGGTCGCGATATTTTTGTCCGTACATGGATGGGCGCTCGGATTTCCTTGATTATTGGTTTGGCTGCAGCAATGATTGACTTGCTGATGGGTGTTATTTATGGTGGGATTATGGGCTACTTTGGCGGCCGCGTTGATGAAATCATGAATAAATTTTCTGAAATCCTGTATTCCATTCCTTACTTGCTTGTTACCATCCTGTTGCTCGTTGTATTGGAGCCAAGCGTTACTACCATTATTATTGCGCTTGGTGTAACGGGCTGGATTAACATGTCGTGGATTGTGCGTGGTGAGATGCTGCAACTGAAGAACCGGGAATTTGTACTGGCTTCCCGCTCAATGGGTGCTGGTGCAGGCCGTTTGCTGTTCCGTCATTTGTTGCCTAATGCCGTAGGACCAATCATTGTCACATTGACCCTGACAGTTCCAAGTGCTATTTTCTCCGAGGCATTCCTGAGCTTCCTTGGTTTAGGAGTACAGCCTCCTCAGGCGTCGCTGGGTTCAATGATTGAATCAGCTCTGACAGGGTGGATGTATTATCCGTGGCGTATGCTTTTCCCGGCAGGTTTGATCAGTTTGATTATGCTTGCATTCAACCTTTTCGGCGATGGGCTGCGTGATGCGCTTGATCCGAAGCTGAAGAAATAGGAGGTGACATCATGGTGAGCAGCAACAATTTAATTGAAGTTGAAGGTCTTAAAAAGTATTTTAATGTTGGCAAAAACCGGGTGCTCAAAGCGGTGGATAACCTGAATTTCTATATTCGCGAGGGTGAAACGCTTGGGATGGTAGGCGAATCCGGTTGTGGTAAATCTACAGCGGGCCGTACTATTCTGCGCTTATATGAACCTACAGCAGGTAGCGTACGTTTTAATGGCACAGATATCTACAAATTATCACCGAGTAAAATGAAAACAATGCGCCGTGATATGCAGATGATCTTTCAAGATCCTTATGCATCATTGAACCCGCGTTTTACGGTTTCTGATATCATCGGTGAGGCATTGGATATTCACAATATGGCGGGTAGCCGTGCCGAACGCAAAAAACGGATCGAAGAATTGCTGGATCTGGTTGGTTTGAACCCGGATCATGCAACTCGTTATCCGCATGAGTTTTCCGGTGGACAACGTCAACGGATTGGTATTGCCCGCGCGCTGGCGGTAAATCCTAAATTCATTATTTGTGATGAGCCGATTTCAGCGCTTGACGTGTCCATTCAGGCTCAGGTTGTCAACCTGCTAAAGGAGCTTCAAGAACGTTTGGGCCTGACATACCTTTTTATCGCGCATGATCTATCGATGGTCAAGCACATCAGTGATCGGGTCGCTGTAATGTATAGAGGCAAAATGGTTGAGCTTGCTGAAAGCGCCGAATTGTATGCCAACCCGATTCATCCGTACACGAAAATGCTTTTGTCGGCGATTCCACTTCCTGATCCGGAAGTTGAAGCTAACAAAAAGCGAATTATTATGCCTGAGTATCAAGGCGGTCCAATTCAGGACGCGTCCGGTAATAAAGCAGGAGCTTATAACCTGGAAAATGCTACATTGATCGAAGTGTCCAAAGGACATTTTGTAGCTGAACCTTACGCCTGATCATAATATATCCACGAACCGCCGAGTTGCTCGGCGGTTTTTTGTAGAAAGCTTTGACGCGGACATGGGCTTCCGGTACAATCAAGCAGTAAGGTTTTGGTGGAGACAGGAGGCAGCCCCATGAGAATAATCCCTGAAACGCTTCCCGGAGGGTCGGCTTTGGCAGAAGACTATATACAGGGCACAGGACGCGCACGCGAATTGTATGAGTATGATGTTCTGCATGCTGATGCATATGGCCAACGGGCGAAGTGGCTGGATGAGACGGAGCATCTGAGATTAGACCGTAAAGAAGTCGTAGCATGTCTTCGCATATACAATGAGCAATTCAATTCGTATGAGGCGGTTCGAGCTTCATTAGATCGGCTGGAAAGACCTGACGCCCTGGTGGTTGTGGGCGGACAGCAGAGCGGACTGTTTACAGGTCCGATGCTGGTCATTTACAAAGCAGCTACGATTATTAAGGCAGCAAGAGAAGCAGAGGAGAGGCTTGGACGTCCGGTCATTCCTATCTTTTGGATTGCAGGCGAAGATCATGACTGGGACGAGGTCAATCATACATACGTACTGGCGAATGACCCGCGAGCAGTCAAAATCAAGCTGAATAAGCAGCCTGAACGCCGTTCTTCGGCCAGCGCCATTAAAGTCGATGCTGCAGAATGGAAGCAGGCCATGATGGATATTGAGCACAGTTTGCCTGATTCTGAGCATAAGGCTGATATTATGCACATGATTGAGCACGGCTTAACGGATTCATATGGGCTAAGCGAGGCCTTTGCCAAGCTGCTGGGTCTTTTGTTTGGTACCTATGGACTAGTGCTGCTAGATTCAGCAGATCCCTCGCTGCGCAAGCTGGAAGCCTCCATTTTTCGCCGGTTAGTTCAGTACAATGATGAGCTGGAGCAGGCTTACCGGAAGGCCGCAGCGCGAATCGTAGATTACGGCTACCATTTACAAGCGGATGTACATGAAGGCGGCGCGAATCTTTTTTACATCCATGAAGGCGAACGTTTGCTGCTTTTCAAACAGGGCGGGCTATTCACGGATCGTCGCGGCCTGGTAGCTTTGACAAAGGAAGAACTGCTTAAGGAGATAGATATACACCCGGAGCGTTTTAGTAACAATGTACTAACTCGTCCGCTTATGCAGGATTCGTTGTTTCCGGTACTGGCATCTGTACTGGGTCTAGGAGAAATTACCTATTGGGCGATCACCCGGGACGCCTTTAGCGTGCTGGAGATGCAGATGCCGATACTGCTGCCCCGAATGTCTTTTACGTTGGTAGAGCCGGGCGTGGAGAAGTACATGCTTAAATATGAGCTAGACTTTGCGCAGGTAAGAGACGGGCTTGAGGAAAGGAAAAAACAGTGGCTTGCCGCTCAAGATCAGCTTGGAATGCAGGGGTTGTTTTCCGAGGTGAAAGAGGCCTTTGCCCGTATATACAAGCCGCTTATACAGCAGGCAGGTTTGATTGAAAAAGGGCTGCTTCCGATCGGAGAAACCAACAGTAAGAAGATTATGGGGCAGATCGCTTATCTGGAGACAAAGGTCCAGGAAGCGCTGCTTCGGCAAAATGAAACTGCACTTCGTCAGTGGGATCGTATCGAATGGTCACTTTTCCCGCTTGGACAGCCGCAGGAGCGGGTGTATACCATCTTTCATTTTCTGAACCGTCATGGTTTTAACTTGATGGATATGATCATGGATATACCAGCAGATTTCGCGGGTACGCACCGAGTTATTTATTTATGAGTTATTATGTATGAATTATCATGTGGGCATAACTATGGCTCGCTAACAGCTTCAACCCATATTAAGGAGGAAACAAAGTAATGACTTCCCATTCTCTGCAAAACAGCATTGTTCACGATCTTAAACTGGCCCCTGAAGGCCATCTGAAAATTGATTGGGTGGAAGCCCATATGCCGGTCTTGAACCGTATACGTCAACAGTTCGAGCAAGAGCAGCCTTTTGCAGGTCTTAAAGTAACTATCTGTCTGCATCTGGAGGCTAAAACAGCTTATTTGGCTAAAGTAGTACAGGCAGGCGGAGCGCAGGTCACGATTACCGGTAGCAATCCATTGTCCACACAAGATGATGTTTGCGCCGCATTGGTTGAAGATGGGATTACGGTCCTGGCCAAATACAATCCGGATCCAGAAGAGTTCAAACAATTGCAAATCAAGGCGCTGGAAACAAAGCCTGATCTCATTATTGATGATGGTGGTGACCTGGTTACGCTGCTGCAATCCGAACGGCCCGATCTGATTTCTACCATCCGTGGGGGAGCAGAGGAGACCACTACAGGAATTATCCGCTTGAAGGCGCTCGAAAAAGAGGGTCAACTCCACTTCCCTATGGTGGCCGTTAATGATGCTTACTGCAAATATTTGTTCGACAATCGTTATGGTACTGGGCAGTCAGCATTCGACGGCATTATTCGCACAACGAATCTGGTTGTGGCAGGCAGCACCGTAGTGGTAGTAGGCTATGGCTGGTGTGGCAAAGGAGTTGCAATGCGTGCGAAAGGTTTGGGAGCCAACGTTGTTGTAACGGAAGTTGATCCAATCAAGGCAGTAGAAGCCCATATGGATGGTTTCCATGTATTGCCGATGGTAGAAGCGGCTAAATTGGGTGACTTCTTCATTACGGTAACTGGAAATAAAGCTGTAATTACCGGAGAACACTTTGATGTTATGAAGGATGGGGCTGTACTGTGCAACGCAGGGCATTTTGATGTGGAGGTTAGCAAGCCTGAGCTTGCCAAGCGCTCCGAGTCCATTCGGACGGTTCGCCGCAATATTGAGGAGTACCGATTTAAAGACGGACGTAAAATGTATTTGCTGGCAGAGGGACGCCTAGTGAATCTGGCTGCCGCCGATGGTCACCCTGCAGAAATTATGGATACCACCTTTGCACTTCAGGCGCTTGGCTTGAAATATGTAAATGATCATTATAATGATCTGGGTAAAGCTGTAATTAATGTACCTTATGAAATTGATGAGCAGGTAGCCCGCTTCAAGCTGGATAGTCTGGGGATTAAAATAGATACTTTGACTGAGGAACAAAAGACCTATTTGGATAGCTGGAATGCGTAATTTTTTAGGTATTTCAGCATCTTGATCTCCAGATTGAGAGGCTTTTTAAATGGGTCTTTTGTATAAGTCGACAAGATGAATGAGACTTAAGCCCCTTATTCTTTGTTGTTCCGAAACTTGATGCTTATTGTCAGGATTTTCGGCTTCATAGGATAAGGGGTTTTTGTCATCTTTTGGAGAGAGAATCCTGACACACAAAACCGAATGGATTTGCCAGCTATCACTTTTGGAGATGTAAAAGAGGTCTTTGATTTTTTAAATCGAATCTATTATGCTTAGGTGGTAGAAAGTGGGCCAAAGTGGGAGAATGGGGTAAGGGGTGACGAAACCAATGTTTATGGGGGAGTTCCAACATAGCATTGACGACAAGGGTCGGCTTACAGTTCCGGCCAAGTTTCGTGAACTTCTCGGTGCCTCGTTCGTGGTTACCCGCGGGCTGGACCAATGCCTCTTCGTGTATCCCATGGAAGAGTGGGCTGTCATGGAGAAAAAATTGAAGGCACTGCCGCTGATGAAGGCTGACGCGCGCGCGTTTACCCGATTTTTTTTCTCGGGAGCGACTGAATGCGAATTGGACAAACAGGGCAGGGTAAATTTACCGGGGAATTTGTGCGAGTACGCCAAGCTTACTAAAGAGTGCGTCGTATTGGGAGTATCTACTCGGGTAGAGATTTGGAGCAAGCACATTTGGGAGCAATATTTCAGCCAATCCGAAGAGGTTTTTAACGACATTGCTGAGAAATTGGTTGATTTCAACTTTGAATTGTAATCTAGGAGGTCAGTCGTTTGTTTCACCACATTACCGTACTCAAGGAAGAAGCAACACAGGCACTAAACATCAGGCAGGACGGGATCTATGTGGACTGCACGCTGGGAGGGGCAGGACACAGTTCCGTCATTGCGTCGCAGCTCGGCCCTGAGGGGAGGCTCATCGCCTTTGATCAGGACGACTGGGCATTGGACAATGCGCGTGAGAAGCTGTCGGCCTATCAAGGAAAGGTTTCATTGGTAAAGTCCAACTTCCGCCACTTGCAGGACAAGCTGACTGAACTGGGATTGCCTGAAAAAGACGGCGTCCCGCAGGTCCAGGGCATTTTGTTCGATCTGGGCGTATCTTCACCCCAGTTTGATGAGGGGGAAAGAGGATTCAGCTACAATTATGATGCGCCGCTTGATATGCGGATGGATCAGAGTAGTTCGCTTACGGCTTACGAAATTGTCAATGAATGGCCGGAAGCGGAGATCGCTCGAATCCTGTTTCAATACGGGGAAGAGAAGTTTTCACGACGGATTGCGAAGATCATGGTTGAACGCCGAATGAATAAGCCTATTCACACAACGGGGGAACTTGTCGATATTATCAAAGAAGGAATTCCGGCTGCGGCACGCAGAACCGGGGGACATCCGGCTAAGCGCAGCTTTCAGGCTTTACGGATTGCTGTAAATGACGAGCTGGGTGCACTGGAAGATACTTTGCATCAGGCAATCAAATGTCTGGCTCCGGGGGGGAGAATTTCGGTTATTACGTTTCACTCCCTGGAGGATCGGATATGCAAACATATTTTCAAGGAATATTTGGCTAAAAGCATCTATCCGTCTGATTTGCCTATTTTGAATGACAAAATGGTAGGCGAGCTTAAACTGGTGAATCGTAAGCCGATTGTGGCATCAGAGCAGGAATTGGAGCTTAATCCACGGTCCCGGTCGGCCAAGCTGAGAGTTGCCGAGAAATTATAATTGAATGGAGAAGGAGAGGCGACATGGCTTATACACGGGGTAATTTGGCTGTAAAGGAAAGAGCCCGGCAGGAACAGGTTCAGCGTCAACGGTATCGTGAGACCACCAAAGTCGTTACACGTCGAAAAGAGCTGCCGCTTCGGGAAAAGCTGCTGTACCTGCTGACGCTTGTAGCGTGCATTGTCATTGCTGGTATGCTGATTGGCAGATACGCTCATATTTACCAAATCAATTATGCGATTAATACGGCCAGCAAGGATATCTCCAAATTACAGACCAATATCGCCCAACTGAAGATTCAAAAGGAGCGGTTGGAGAACGAGATTGTGCCAACTGCAAAGCAACAGGGATATGTCGAGCCGACAAGAGAGCCCATTCGTGTGGAAAAGCAGGCTGCTAAATAAATAAGAGCATAGCATCAAGCTATGCTCTGATGTATATTTTTTGCAGAGAGGTTTGAGCTATGGTTAAGAGAATAAAGCTGCGAACACTGCTGATAGGGGGATGTATTACCCTCTTTTTTCTTGTTTTGCTGCTAAAGGTATTTTGGATTCAGGTCGTAAGCGGAGAATACTGGCATAATCAGGTTGTTACGCAAGTGGAAAAAGATCAGGTGATCCAGCCTAAGCGTGGAACCATTACAGATCGTAAAGGAAACGTACTGGCTACAGATGCACCTGCTTATACGGTAGTCGTCAATCCGAGTATCATCCAGGAATATGGTCTGGAAAACGAGGTTGTAGCCAAGCTGCATCAGCTGCTTAAAACACCTGAGGATGAGTTGAGAAGTCATCTTTCGGCCAAGGACAAAGCGGGGAGCTATTTAAAAAATCGCGAGATTCGTAATGGGGGCTGGAAGGTAGATCCCGAAGTCAAGGCAAAAGTGGATACGTTCAAACAATATCTAAAGGAAAAGTATGCAGTGGTTGGAGCGGTGGACACGGTTCAGGAGTCCAAGCGCTATTATCCGGAAAACAGGCTGGCTTCTCATGTGCTTGGCTATCTAAGTAAAGATGGCAAAGCAGGTATGGGGCTGGAGGCTTACTATGATAAAGTGCTTTCGGGTACCGCTGGCAAGCTGCTTTACCAGCGGGACCGAAAGGGAGTGCCTCTTCAGGGATCGGAAAGTATCTATGAGCCGGCACAAAATGGTAAAAATTTAAAGCTGACGATTGATGATACGATTGAGTATTATATAGAGGATGCCATGCAGGAGGCCATTGCGACATACAATCCGAAAACGATGACCGTTGTAGCAGCAGATCCCGAAACAATGGATATTCTCGGTATGGCGAGTTATCCGAATTTTAATCCCAATACATATGGGAGTACACCTTTGGAATATTTTCGTAATAATGCGACTCAGTCTATCTATGAGCCGGGTTCCACGTTTAAGATTGTAACCTTGGCCGCTGCGGTTCAGGAAAAGGTATTTAATCCAAATGAAACCTACCAGTCCGGTGTTGTTAGAGTCGGAGGCTGGGATATTCGCGACGTGAGCCGCAACTGGGGAACGTTAACCTATCTTCAAGGTGTCAAGCGCTCAAGTAACGTCGGCTTTGTCCATCTGGGGCTCGATAAGCTGGGTGGCGAGAAGCTGAAGCAATATATTAACAACTTTGGATTTGGCGTAAAAACAGGGATTGACCTTCCGGGTGAGTCTGCCGGAGCTATTACATTCCATACTCAATATAAATCCGAAGTTGCAACGGCTTCCTTTGGACACGGACGTGTTCAGGTGACACCTATCCAGCAGGTAGCTGCGATTTCGGCCATTGCGAATGGGGGTAAGCTAATGGTTCCTCATTTGGTAAAGGAAATTGTGAATCCGAATACGGGCGAAGTACAGACCATTCAACCGAAGGAAGTCCGTCAGGTGATTTCGAAGGAATCGGCAGCCCAGACAAGCAGCTATCTGGAGCAGGTCGTATCTGACCAAGAAATTGGTACAGGACGTCTTGCTTATATTGACGGATATCGTGTGGCTGGCAAAACAGGTACGGCGACAAAAGTTGTCGGCAAAGTATACGACCACTCGAAGGATGTGGTGTCCTTTATCGGCTTTGCACCTGTAAATGATCCGAAGATAGCCGTACTGGTCGTCATGGACGAACCTAACAAATCGGTAGGCGGGGGTACAGCAGCAGCACCTGTTTTTAAAAAGATTGTGTCCCAGTCACTGCAATATATGGGAGTTCCGAAAACAGGAACCAAGTCCAATAAGTCAGATGGCTCTGCTGTGAAGACGGTAAATTTGCCTACGGTGCCGCAATTAACCGGTCAAGTGAAGAAGGATGCGCAAAACGCGCTGCTCAAACAAGGAATTGCTTATGAAACGGTTGGCAAAGGCTCCAAAATTGTCCGCCAGTATCCTGAGGCAGGCGTCAAAATGAAGCCGGGACAACGCATATATTTGCTGACTGAGGATAGTGCCAACATGACCATTCCTGATTTTACAGGTGTGTCATTGCGGGATACACTTCAAGTTTTGACGCTTATGAAGGTCGGAGTTCAGGTGAAGGGCGAAGGTTACGTTGTTTCTCAAAAAGCACAGATGGTCAACGGCAAGCGGGTCGTCAGCGTGACGCTCCAGCCGGCCAAAGAAACCGTAACCGGCGTGAAGCCGGAGGACACACCGGATTCAACTACGGGTGTTGATGCGAAACAGTCAGGCAATGCAGCCAACAAAGAGACCAATACCCAAACCGGCTCTGGTACGACTGTGAATGCTGGCACCAGTGTCAAGCCTACCCAAGGAGGAATCTCGGCTGTAGTAGATGAAAAAAGTGCAGCCGCCCTTGTAGGCAAGGATAATTGACAGCTTGTTCTAACGTCCGTTTTTTTGAATATTCATGAGGTAAGACATGTCATGAGTATTTGGAAGAACGGGGTGAGCGTGTTTGAAAAAATCTAACGCGACCATGCGGCGCAGGCTGGTATGGGGGATGCTGGGGTTGTCTGTAATGTTTGCGGCTTTGTCAATCCGGCTCGCCTATGTTCAATTGGGTCTAGGAAGCGAGCTCTCGGCCAAGGCTGAGGATTCGTGGCGCCGCAATATTCCTTTTGCCGCCAAGCGTGGCGAAATATTGGATCGGCAGGGTACGGCATTAACCTATAATGTCAGTTCGCCGACAGTCATGGCGATACCTGTACAGATCAAGGAGCCGGAAGAAACGGCACGCAAGCTGGCACCCTTGCTGAATATGAGTGAGGATAAAGTGCTTAAGCTAATCACCAAACGAACTTCAAGCCAAAAACTTCAGCCCGGCGGACGAAAAATTACGATGGAGAAAGCACAGCAAATTCGTGATTTGAAGCTGCCGGGTATCGTTGTTGCTGAAGACAACAAGCGTTATTATCCCTATGGTGATTTAGCGGCTCATATTCTCGGATTTACGGGAATTGACAATCAAGGGCTGACTGGCGTAGAGAAACAGCAAAACGACAAGCTTCGAGGAATTGACGGAAGTATAGCATATTTATCCGATGCAGGCGGGCGCCTGATGCCTGGTTCTTCAGAAAAGTATATCGAACCGAAGGATGGCCTGAATTTACAATTGACCATCGAAAAGTCGGTACAGTCCATTATAGAACGGGAGCTTGACCAAGCCATGGCCAAATTTCAGGCCAATTCCGCCTTATCCATTGCCATGAACCCCAAGACAGGCGAGATCTTGGGCATGGCTGGACGTCCAAGCTACGAGCCTGCGATATACAAGCAATATGCGCCTGAAATTTACAATCGGAATTTGCCTATTTGGATGACTTACGAACCTGGTTCAACGTTTAAAATTATTACATTAGCTGCAGCGTTGGAAGAAAAGAAAGTAGATCTCAAAAATGATCATTTTTTTGATCCGGGATATATTGAAGTTGGCGGGGCGCGCCTGCGCTGTTGGAAAAAGGGAGGTCATGGCAGCGAGACCTTTCTCCAAGTGGTGGAAAATTCGTGCAACCCGGGTTTTGTAACGCTCGGGCAACGTTTGGGCAAAGAAACTCTGTTCAAGTACATTCGCAATTTCGGCTTTGGGAGCAAAACGGGCATCGACATGATTGGCGAGGGAAATGGCATTTTGTTCAAACTCCCTCAGGTCGGGCCTGTGGAGCTGGCAACAACCGCTTTTGGCCAAGGGGTTTCGGTTACGCCGATTCAGCAGGTGACAGCGGTATCCGCCGCAATTAATGGTGGCAATCTGTATAAGCCTCATATTACAAAAGGCTGGATTCAGCCGGAAACAGGCAAGGTACTGGAAAAAGTGGAGCCGGAGTTGGTGCGAAGGGTAGTTTCGGAGGATACCTCCCGACAGGTAAGAGAAGCGCTGGAAAGCGTCGTTGCCAAAGGTACAGGCCGCCCTGCTTTTATTGAGGGTTACCGGGTGGGCGGTAAAACGGGTACAGCGCAGAAGGTTGTGAATGGACGCTATTCTTCTTCGGAGCATATCGTATCTTTTATCGGTTTCGCTCCGGCAGATGATCCGCAAATTGTCGTTTACACCGCTGTTGATAACCCGAAAGGCATTCAATTCGGCGGGGTCGTCGCAGCGCCAATCGTACAAAAAATTTTAAAAGATGCGCTGATTGCTCTGAAGGTTCCGCCTCGTGCCAATCAAATTCCTAAACAATACAAATATGGAGAAAATCCGATTGAAACGGTACCTGATTTGGTAGGTGCCACTGCGAATGATTTGTACGAAGACATGAATATGAACTTTATGCTCGTAAAATCAGGGTCAGGCAAGACGGTCGTCAGTCAGGCACCGAAGCCGGGGTCGCGAATGGAACGAGGATCAACCATCCGTATTTATATGGGGGATTGATAGGTTCTTTTTATAACATACTATGAATAACGTGAGAGCAATGGAGGAATGAAAGATGCAGCTTCAACAATTGGCTTCACTACTGGCTGTCTCCCGTATTGTGGGGGACGGTACAGTGGATTGCCGAGGAATCGGGGCGGATTCACGCCGTGTGCAGCAGGGAGACTTGTTTCTGTGCTTGCCCGGCTTTACAGTAGACGGACATGACTTTGCCGTACAGGCAATTGCATCCGGCGCGGCAGCATTAGTTGTAGAACGGGAACTGGATGTGCCTGTTCCACAGCTTGTGGTTAAGGACGCCCGTTATGCTATGGCGGTTTTGTCGGATTATATGTTTGATTCACCGAGCCGCCGATTGCGCATGATCGGCATTACCGGAACAAACGGCAAAACAACAACCACCTATCTTATTGAGAAAATCATGAATGATGCCGGGATGAACACCGGACTGATCGGTACGATTCAAATGCGTTACGGTGGTCAGTCTTACCCCATGTCCGGCACTACGCCCGAAGCGGTGGAGTTGCAGCGTTATTTGGGGCAAATGGCAGAACAGGGCGTTCAATGCTGTGTTATGGAGGTATCCTCACATGCGTTGGAACAGGGACGCGTCAAAGGAACCCGTTTTCGCACCGCTATATTTACCAACCTGACGCAGGATCACCTGGATTATCACAATTCGATGGAAGAGTACCGTGCTGCCAAAGGGCTTTTGTTTTCCAGATTGGGAAATACCTTCTCGCGGGATACGTCGGACAGTCAATATGCTGTTCTGAATGCGGATGATCCGGCCTCCTCCTATTTCGAGGCACAAACGTCGGCCCAGGTCATTACATACGGCGTGGAAAATGAATCTGATGTGCAGGCGTCCTGTATCACGATTGGCGCAAAGGGAACCTCCTTTCATGTATCCACTTTTAAAGGGGACACCGATATAGAGCTAAGAATGGTAGGCAAGTTTAATGTGTATAACGCACTTGCGGCCATTACGGCTGCTTTGCTGGAAGGGATCCCGCTGGCTGATATCAAGCACAGTCTCGAGTCTATCCCAGGCGTAGACGGGCGGGTAGAGCCTGTGGATGCGGGGCAGCCATTTGCTGTTATTGTAGATTACGCCCACACCCCGGACGGGTTGGAAAATGTCCTTCGCACAGTTAAGGAATTTTCGATCGGTAAAATATGGTGTGTTTTTGGATGCGGCGGAGACCGGGATCGCACCAAACGTCCTTTGATGGGCAAAATCGCTGCGAGATACAGCGATCACACGTTTATCACGTCCGACAATCCGCGAACAGAGGACCCGACAGTTATTTTGAGAGACATCGAGCAGGGGCTGATTGACGAAGGGATAGCCGCAGAACGATATGAGCTGATCGTAGATCGAAGAGCTGCTATTCATAAAGCTATTGAAATGGCAAGCCCTGACGATGTAGTATTGATTGCGGGAAAAGGTCATGAGACCTACCAGTTGATCGGAAAAACGGTGCATGAATTCGATGACCGCATCGTAGCCAAAGAAGCGATAAGGGGTTTATCCAAGTGATGAAAAGAACAATCGGTCAAATTGCCTCCATGTGCGGGGGAACGCTTCACAGTGAAGCGGACGCTGAACGGGTGGTTGAGGGCGTTTTTACAGATTCACGCAAACCTCAAAGCCAAGGACTGTTCGTTCCGCTTTCCGGTGAGCGATTTGACGGGCATGATTATGTACAGCAAATGATGAGCGAGGCAGGTCCAGCTGCTTTTTTATGGCAAAAGGATCATGGAGCACCTCCGGCAGGGAACGCGATTGAAGTAGAGGATACATTAGAAGCGCTCCAGCAGCTGGCAGCTGCCTATTTACGTGAAACCGGCGTTTCAGTCGTCGGAATCACAGGAAGCAACGGCAAAACGACGACCAAAGACATCGTGACGGCGTTGCTCGGCACGACTTTTAAAGTACACAAAACCGAAGGAAATTATAACAATCATATCGGTTTGCCTTTAACCGTATTGTCCATGCCGCAGGATACAGATATTGTTGTCCTTGAGATGGGCATGAGTGGGCGAGGTGAAATTCGTCTGCTGGCTCATATTGCTGAGCCGGATATTGCAATCATTACCAATATAGGCGAATCGCACTTGCTTCAGCTTGGTTCCCGTGCGGAAATCGCTCGTGCCAAGCTGGAAATTGCCAGCGGTCTCAAGCCCGGTGGCTTGCTGATCTACAACGGTGATGAACCATTGCTGCCGCAGGTACTGGCGGAGCCCGAAACGGTCAAGCCGGAAGGATTAAAACGGTTTACGTTCGGGGTAGCTCAGAACAATGATGATTATCCAACAGAAATCACTTTGGACGGAGAAGGGAGTTTATTCAAAACAGCCCGATCCGGCAAAGAGGTTTTCCGGCTTCCCTTGCTTGGACAGCACAATATTGTAAACGGGCTGGCAGCGCTGGCGGTGGCACGCCATTTCAATGTCGATGCGGATCATGTACGTCAAGGGCTATCATCTCTAAAACTGACAGGCATGCGCATTGAGGTTGTAAACTGTTCTGACGGGCTTACCGTACTCAATGATGCTTATAACGCAAGTCCCGCCTCCATGAAGGCTGCAATTCAGACGTTATCCGGGTACAAAACGAACGGACGCAAAATCGCCGTGCTCGGTGATATGCTGGAGCTGGGACCTGAGGAAAAGCAATTCCATGAGGAAATCGGACTTTTTGCGGCAAAGCACGGCGTAGATGAGCTGTTTACCTACGGTACGCTGGCGCTGTCTATTGTGCAGGGGGCGCTGAAGCTGATGCCAGCTGAACACGTACACGCTTATATGGATAAGCAAAAGCTGATCCGGCATTTGCGAACTTGCCTCACTGCGAATGATATTGTGCTGGTGAAGGCATCGAGAGGAATGCGATTGGAAGAAATTGTGGATGCGCTGAAAAACGGTCCGCTATAGAACTGATGTTGACGAGAGGAAGACTCCCATGGATATTCAATTATTACTGTTGACGATCGTCGTATCGTTTATACTGGCGGTCATTGCCGCTCCGCTGCTTATTCCGCTGCTGCGGCGTATGAAATTCGGCCAGCAGGTCCGGGATGACGGGCCACAAAGCCATCTTAAAAAGATAGGTACGCCTACAATGGGCGGTATCGTGATCTTGCTTGCGTTTACGCTGACCTTTCTTAAGTTTTCAGCTATCAAAAATACGGACTTTTACGTTTTGCTGGTCGCTACGCTCGGATTTGGACTGATCGGCTTTTTGGATGACTATATCAAAATTGTATTCAAACGCTCACTGGGTCTGACGGCTCGGCAAAAGCTGTTCGGGCAACTATTGTTTGGCGGGATCATGTGCTGGCTCTTGCTTAGCAACGATCATAGTACTGCCATCAGCATCCCGGGCACCTCATGGTCATTTGACTGGGGCGGCTGGTTTTACTATCCGTTTATCATCATCATGATGCTGGCAATTAGCAACGCTGTCAATTTCACAGACGGGCTGGACGGGCTGCTGTCCGGTACAAGTGCGATTGCCTTCGCCGCTTATGCGATTGTCGCCATTCAGGCAACTTCGCTTCCGGCTGCGGTCTGCTCAGCGGCGATGATTGGTGCTGTGCTTGGCTTCCTAGTGTATAACGCGCATCCCGCCAAGGTGTTTATGGGCGATACCGGCTCACTGGGCATCGGCGGAGCGATCGGTGCCATTGCTATCGTTACGAAAAGCGAAATTTTGTTTATTATTATCGGTGGTGTATTCGTGATTGAAATGCTGTCCGTAGTTTTGCAGGTAGCTTCCTTTAAAACACGCGGCAAACGCATTTTCAAAATGAGTCCGATTCATCATCATTTCGAGCTGTCCGGCTGGTCCGAATGGCGTGTAGTCATAACATTCTGGGCTGTAGGACTGCTGCTGGCAGGACTCGGACTTTATCTCAACAAGGGGTTGTAGACAAATGAACCATCCAGACGCATACCGAGATCAGGAAGTTGTCGTTATCGGCCTGGCCAAAAGTGGTGTACAGGTTGCCAAAGTACTGCATCAGGCCGGAGCCAAGCTGGTAGTCAATGATAAAAAAAATAGGGAACAATGTCCCGAAGCTTCTGAATTAGAGGCTTTGGGAATTTCCGTTTTATGCGGGGGACACCCGGAGGGGCTGATTCATCCGGGTGTGAAGCTGGTTGTCAAAAATCCAGGTATCCCTTATACCGCTCCTCCCGTACAGAAAGCTGTCGAGCTCGGCATTGAGGTTGTGACCGAAGTTGAGGTTGCCTACCATCTGTGTAAAGCCCCGATTATCGGAATTACCGGCTCCAATGGAAAGACAACTACGACCACATGGGTGGGCAAGCTGTTGGAGTCATCCGGCATGAAGCCGATCGTGGCTGGTAATATTGGCACTCCATTATGTGAGGCGGCTGTGGACGCCAAGTCAGAGGAGTGGATGGTTGTGGAGCTGAGCAGCTTTCAGTTAAAAGGAACCAAGGATTTCAAGCCCGCAGTGGCTTGCTTGCTCAATGTTGCTGAGACCCACCTGGACTACCACGGAGGCATGGAGGATTATGTTGCATCCAAGGCACGACTGTTTGCCAATCAAACATCGGCTGATACAGCGGTAGTGAACTGGGATGATCCTGTCTGCCGGGAGCTTGTGCCATATATTAAAGCGAAGCTGCTTCCGTTCTCGATGACGGAACGTTTGCAGGAAGGCCTGTTTGCTGACCCGCCATACATACCGGATGTGACGGATGATATCGAACGAAGCATCGTATATCGTGATAGCAATGGGGTAGCACATCCCATTATTGGGGTAGCCGAGATTGGCCTCCCGGGCCGATTCAACGTCGAAAATGCGCTCGCCGCTTGCGCAATAGCCATTGCCGCAGGTGCAGAGCCTGCGAGGCTGGCAGAGCCATTAAGCACTTTCCGTGGTGTAGAACATCGGCTTGAATATGTATTGGAGCATGCTGGAGCAGCCTACTACAATAATTCCAAGGCCACTAATTCCAAAGCCACCATAATGGCCTTGGCGTCCTTCAAGCAACCGATTGTACTGATCGCCGGAGGCCTGGAGCGCGGCTCAGACTATACGGAGCTTGTACCTTCCTTGCAGGAACGCGTCAAAGCCGTTGTGCTGCTGGGTGAGACACGGCACAAGCTGGCAGATCGGGCCCGTCAGGCCGGAATAGAGCGTGTCCAGGTCGTCGATAATGGGGAGGACGCCGCGGCTACGCTCGTGGAGGCGGTGAACAAGGCGGCAGCATTGGCGGCGCCGGGAGATGTGGTACTGCTCTCGCCTGCTTGCGCAAGCTGGGATATGTTCCGATCCTATGAAGAGCGTGGACGTATTTTTAAAGAGGCGGCGCATAAATTGTAAGTAGGGGGGTTGGATAAGCCCCTACTTTTATGCAAGGGGTGGCCTCCTGATGAAGCAATCTCGTCCGGCGCCGGATATATGGCTTTTCGTCTGTATTGCTAGCTTGTTAGCCATCGGCATAGTTATGGTATACAGCGCGGGCGCCGTCCTCGCTTTTCACGAGTACGGGGACTCCTACTATTTTGTAAAGCGGCAGCTGCTGTTTGCGGGGCTTGGTCTTGTAGCGATGTACTTTACCGCCCGAACGGACTACCGAATCTGGCGCAAATACGCCAAGGTCATACTGCTGATTTGTCTCGTGCTGCTGATTGCCGTATTGATTCCCGGCATTGGTGTAGTTAGAGGCGGAGCACGAAGCTGGCTGGGTATTAGCTCTTTTGGCATTCAGCCCTCTGAGTTTATGAAGCTGGGCATGATTCTTTATCTCGCCCAATGGCTCAGTCGTGCGGATTATGATATTAGCTCTTTTACGCGAGGCCTGTTGCCCCCGCTTGGACTCATGGGACTGGCCTTTGGCCTGATTATGCTGCAGCCCGACTTGGGCACAGGTACCGTGATGATGGGAGCGTCCATGCTGATCGTATTTACGGCAGGTGCGCGCATGAAGCATCTTGGCTTACTGGCCTTGTCGGGGGTAGCCGGATTTGCTGCATTGATCGCGGCTGCGCCTTATCGGCTCAAGCGGATTACCGCTTTTCTGGACCCTTGGTCTGATCCGCTTGGTGCAGGCTATCAGATTATTCAATCGCTATATGCGATTGGGCCCGGTGGATTGGCGGGTTTGGGACTCGGCATGAGCCGGCAGAAATACAGCTATGTTCCTGAGCCGCAGACGGATTTTATCTTTTCTATTTTGGCGGAGGAGCTTGGCTTTATCGGTGGAATGGCGGTGCTGGGGCTTTTTCTGGTCCTCGTGTGGCGAGGAATGCGTATCGCTATAACCATTCCGGATACCTACGGCAGCTTGCTTGCGGTAGGCATTGTCGGAATGGTCGCCGTACAGGTTGTCATTAACATCGGCGTCGTCATTGGATTGATGCCGGTGACAGGAATAACTTTGCCTTTAATCAGCTATGGAGGTTCTTCTCTGACGCTGATGCTAACTGCATTGGGCATTTTACTGAATTTATCACGTTATGCGAGGTGAATGTTTATGCGCGTCGTGTTGAGCGGCGGCGGCACCGGAGGGCACATTTATCCAGCGCTGGCCGTAGCTAGACAGTGCGAAGAGATGGACCTGGACGCTGAATTTTTATACATTGGCGGTCAAAGAGGACTCGAAAGCAAGCTGGTTCCTCAGGAGAAAATTCCGTTCGAGGCTATTGATATTACAGGGTTTCGTCGCAGCTTGTCCGTTGAAAATATAAGGACAATTATACGCTTTTTCCAAGGAGTTCACAGGTCCAAAGCGTTATTAAAGAAATTCAAGCCAGATATCGTCATCGGTACCGGGGGATATGTATGCGGCCCCGTCGTTTATGCTGCTTCCAAATTGGGTATCCCCAGCATGATTCATGAGCAAAATGCGATTCCGGGCCTGACGAATTCATTTCTGAGTCGTTATGTGGATACGGTGGCCGTTAGCTTTGAAGGCTCCGAAGGGGCTTTCCCCAAAGCTAAAAATGTATTATATACCGGGAACCCGCGCGCCACGACAGTCCGTTTGGCCAACCGGGATCGAGGCTTTGCTACGATCGGGGTTCCTATGAACAGCTCGGTTGTACTAGTCGTAGGTGGCAGCAGGGGGGCAAAAGCGGTCAATGATGCCATGGTTGCCATGGCTCCGCAACTTTCGCAGTTGAAAGACGTCCATTTTGTATATGTGACTGGTGAATCTTATTATGAACAGACGCTCGACAGCATACGAAATCAGATCGGCTCATTGCCTAACCACCTTCATGTGCTTCCCTATATTCATAATATGCCAGAGGTGCTGGCTTGCACTTCTTTGATCGTTAACCGGGCCGGTGCATCCTTTCTGGCTGAGATCACATCACTGGGTATTCCATCCATTCTGATTCCATCGCCTAATGTGACGAACAATCATCAGGAAGCCAATGCCCGTACGCTCGAAAAGGCAGGCGCTTCAGAAATGATCCTGGAAAAGGAATTGAGCGGTTCTTCGCTGTTTCAAGCCATTGCGAAAATAATGGAGGACGAAACACGGCGTAATCGGATGGCGGCGTCAGCGTCTGCACTTGGCAAGCCTGACTCAGCTAATATTTTAGTAAAAGAAATGGAGCGTCTTGCCCGTAAAAGGTAGTCCGCAGCGCAGTTTGGGCGGTTGTCACACACTGGACGGTATTGACATAGGATACCCTATAGATTGTGACCATCACTCAGGCTGCCGGTTGTCAGGTGAGAGCCTCATAGCCATGCGGGCAAGCAACAAGGAGGTTTCAGTACAATGCAGCAATGGATGCCATTACTAGCGGAGCATGATATCGGAAAAGTGCTGGAGCGTGAGCCGCTGGCCAAATATACAACATGGAAGATTGGGGGTCCTGCGGATGCACTTGTCATCCCGGATACCAAGGAGCAGCTGGCGAGGGTTTTGCGGCTGGCTCGTGAGCATGGTATTCCGTGGATGCAGTTAGGCAGGGGCTCGAACATGCTCGTTTCCGACAAAGGAATACGCGGGCTTGTGATCAAGCTGGGGCCAGGATTTGATTATGCCCGTTTCGAGGATGATCGGATCATCGCTGGCGGTGGCGTCTCACTGGTCAAATTATGCGTTATGGCCAGTAAGCAGGGGCTCTCCGGCCTTGAATTTGCGGGAGGTATCCCGGGATCAGTCGGTGGGGCTGTCTACATGAACGCTGGTGCCCATGGGTCTGATGTGTCACAAATATTCCAGTCCGCTGAGATTGTGCTGGATACAGGGGAATTGGCTGTGTACGATGCCGAGGCTATGCGTTTCAGCTATCGCCACTCCGTGCTGCATGAGCAGCGTGGAATGGTGACAGAGGCAGTATTTCAGATGAAGCGGGGCGACCGCGAGGAAATTTCAGCGGCCCTGGCGGCTTTTAAAGACCGCCGCAGGCTGACCCAGCCATTACAATTAGCCTGTGCAGGAAGTGTGTTTCGTAATCCGCCAGGAGACTATGCTGCCCGGCTTATTGAAAGCGCAGGTCTGAAGGGGTTGAAGGCTGGAGGCGCTGAGGTATCTCTGCAGCATGCCAATTTCATTGTAAATACCGGTCAAGCGACAGCAGAGGACGTGCTTACCCTGATGAAGCATATTCAAAGTACAATATCATCTCAAACCGGCATCAAGCTAGTTCCGGAGGTTTTCGTAGTGGGTGAGCGGTAAACTCGGAGGTGATACATTGGACAAATTGGTGATTGAGGGAGGCCGTCCCCTGTCAGGCACCATACGTATCCATGGAGCAAAAAATGCGGCACTGCCTATTCTTGCAGCCAGTTTGCTTGCGCAAGGTGAGGTGGAAATTCGGAATGTACCCCAACTGTTAGACATTAAGGTCATGCTGCATATCCTTGAAAGACTCGGCTGTACATGCCGACATGAAAAGGAAACGGTATATGTGGATACGTCGTCCGTCCGATCGTTCCAAATTCCGGAGGATTTGATGAAGCAAATGCGTTCATCGATCTTTCTCATGGGACCGATGCTTGCCAGATATGGCGAGGTTTCCATTTACCAGCCCGGAGGCTGCGCCATAGGCGAGCGCAAAATCGATCTTCATTTGGAGGGCTTAAAGGCTCTTGGTGCAGAGATCGAGGAAAAAAACGAGCAAATTACGTTCCGTGCCCGCAGGCTGATTGGCTCGGACATCCATCTGGATTTCCCGAGCGTGGGGGCAACGGAAAATATTATGATGGCCGCTGTGTTGGCTAAAGGACGAACAACGATTACCAACGTAGCGAGGGAGCCGGAGATTCAGGATCTTCAAAACTTTCTGAATGCCATGGGCGCTCATATTACCGGTGCAGGAACGGACACAATTACAATTACGGGGGTCAGTTGTCTGAACCCGTGTACGTATGAGGTCATTCCTGACCGTATTGTAGCAGGTACGGTTATGATTGCAGCCGCCGCTACACGTGGAAGTGTGTCGCTGACACACTGCAATCCCTCCCACTTGTCTGCTCTGATTCATGTCCTCAGGCGGGCTGGTGTTCAAATCGGCATCCTGAATGATATAATGACCGTAAGTTGTATGAGCCGCCCCAAAGCGGTGGAGAGGATTGTTACCTCACCTTACCCATCCTTTCCAACGGATTTGCAGTCTCAAGTCATGGTGCTGCTTTCTTTGGCGGACGGTTTCAGTGTCATGAAAGAGACCGTTTTCGAAAGCAGATTCAAGCATGTAGATGAACTCAATGTGATGGGTGCCGATGTTACAGTTGATGCGAATGCTGCCTTTATAAGAGGCGTTTCCCGTCTGTACGGGGCTACGGTAGAGGCTACTGATCTGCGGGCAGGGGCTGCGCTGGTTATAGCGGGGCTGGCTGCTCAAGGACATACTGTTGTCGAGCAGGTTCACCACATCGACAGAGGGTATGATCGGATCGAGCGTCTTTTCCAGGGATTAGGCGCCCGAATGAGCCGTCAGTCCCCGGTGCCGGAGCAGTTGGATTTCGTAAATTAATGCCTGTAGTGTCCCTCCGTCAGCGGAGGGACAAAAGGCTTTTGTGGAGAGAAGCTATGCCAAATGCTCAAATACCTGTTCTTAAAAAGAACAGAACGAAAAAAAGAACAAGCCGGAAGATCGCCATTCTTCTCATTTTATTGTTTATTGTACTGCTGGCAGTTCTCTTTTTCCGCTCTTCGTTAAGTCGGGTTTCTGAAATCCGTTTTGACGGTAATGTATTTTCGACCCGAGAGCAGCTTTTAAACCGAAGCGGCCTGGCTGTCGGGGACCAGTATTTTGGAGTCAGTCCATCTGGCGTATCCGAGAAGCTGCGGGGGATTCAGTCGATCCAGCAAGTCACGGTGGACAAGCAGTTTCCAGGCGTCATTTCTGTTCACATTAAAGAGTTTGCGACGGTCGCCTACGAATTGCAAAGTGATGGCAGCCTGCGTGCTATTCTGGCGAATGGGTCAAGCGTAGGCGTGGGCAGCAGCGGAATAGCCGTGGAGAAACCCATTTTGACCAAATGGAAATCGGATGATCCGTATAAAGCAAAGCTGTGTGATGCTTTATCGAGCATTCCGGGAGAATGGACAGCCGATATTTCGGAGATCATTCCCGCGCCGATTCCTTCTTTTCCGGATCGTATCAAAATGTACACGCGTTCCCAGTTTGAAGTCATTACGACCGTTTCTCTGCTGAGTTCTAAAATGAGCTATTTGAATCAGGTGCTGGAAACAGAAGAACCCGGTTTGATCACCATGCTGAAGGCGGATTCTTACGTTCCGTTCAAGCCGGACACCAGTGAAGAAGGCCAAGAAAAAGATACTACTCAGTGATGTGAAAAAATGTTAGAATTAATCTTATGGGTATGGGACTAGCCTCCTTCTTTTTTCTTCAAATTTTTATATGACTTTAACTATAAATTGGATTCTAAAAAATTTGTAGAAAAAAGAGGGATAGCATGGAGTATGTTGAATATGTACTAGTGTATGTTTAAAGAACGAAATTCATTTTGGAGTCAGGAGGTGCCACAGACTTGAGCAACAATGACATCATTGTTAGTTTGGACATCGGTACATCCAAAGTTCGGGCTATTATTGGGGAAATGAATAATGGAACCTTTAATATTATTGGAGTTGGATCTGCCGACTCGGAAGGAATTCGCAAAGGTGCAATTGTAGACATTGATCAAACCGTGCAATCAATCCGGAACGCTGTGGATCACGCAGAGCGGATGGTTGGTATTCAAATAACAGAAGTGTATGTGGGGATTTCAGGCAACCATATCGGTCTGCAAAATAGTCATGGCGTTGTAGCTGTGTCCAACGAGGACCGTGAAATTGGTGAGGAGGACATTGAGCGCGTACTGAAGGCCGCTGAGGTTATTGCCGTACCGCCTGAGAGAGAAATCATTGATGTGGTAGCCAAACAGTATGTCGTGGATGGTCTTGAAGGGATTCAGGACCCTCGCGGTATGATCGGTGTTCGCCTCGAAGTAGAGGCAACGATTGTTACTGGAGGCAAGACCCCGATACATAATCTGTTGCGCTGCGTAGAGAAAGCTGGCTTACGGATCAAAGATCTGGTATTACTGCCGCTGGGAGCTGGACAATTGTCTCTTTCGAAGGATGAAAAGGTGATGGGGTCGGTGCTGGTGGATATTGGTGCAGGCTCTACAAACGTTGCCATTTTCCAGGAAGGAACGATTGTTGCCACATCTACACTTCCAATTGGTGGAGAATTTGTAACCAATGATATTGCCTACGGGCTAAGAACTCTTACCGATCAAGCCGAAAAAGTAAAGCTCAAATACGGCTGCGCATGGTATGATGATGCGGCAGCCGATGTCGTCTTTAAAGTAACCCGTATCGGCAGCAATGTGGATAAGGAATTTAACCAGCAGGATTTGGCTGCCATTATTGAGCCGAGAGTGCAGGAAATCTTTCAGCTCGTTCAGGCAGAAGTCAAGCGCTTGGGTTACACAGAGCTTCCGGGAGGTTATATACTTACCGGGGGCACCGTCTCCATGTCTGGTGTACTGCAGGTGGCACAAAACGAACTGGCCGCTTCCGTAAGGATCGCCGTACCTGATTTTATCGGTGTAAGAGATCCGGGCTACACAAGCGGAGTCGGCATCCTACATAATGTCATTCGTTACTATCGCGGAAGATCAACAAGCATTAGTAGCAATGGAAGCAACAAGAAGCCGACCAACCGAACCAAAAGCAGCAATCCCGCTGCTGAAGGTGAGCCAAAGCAGGGGTTGATTGAACGCCTAAAAAATATGTTCAGTGAATTTATATAACGTTCATTGCTAAATATGCCAATCATGGACGGGCCATCCATGTACATTGAGGGGGAGATGGAATAGTATGTTGGAATTTGATTTTGAAATGGAGAGCTTGGCTCAAATCAAAGTGATCGGCGTCGGAGGCGGCGGGAGCAATGCGGTTAACCGAATGATCGAAAATGGTGTTCAAGGTGTAGAATTCATTACTGTGAACACAGATGCTCAGGCACTTCATTTAGCGAAGTCTGAGCATAAGCTTCAGATTGGCGATAAGCTGACTCGTGGTCTGGGAGCCGGAGCCAACCCGGATGTGGGCAAAAAAGCGGCTGAGGAGTCACGTGAGCTCATTATGAATACGCTCAAAGGTGCCGACATGGTTTTCGTTACGGCAGGAATGGGAGGCGGCACAGGAACCGGGGCAGCTCCTGTCATTGCTGAAATTGCCAAAGAGTGCGGTGCATTGACCGTGGGTGTGGTAACACGACCCTTTACGTTTGAAGGGCGCAAACGCTCCAATCAAGCTGAACTTGGTATTGAAGGATTAAAAGAAAAGGTAGACACCTTGATCGTAATCCCAAATGACCGTTTGCTTGAAATCGTGGATAAGAAAACCCCGATGCTGGAAGCATTCCGTGAAGCGGATAATGTTTTGCGCCAGGCCGTACAAGGTATTTCGGACTTGATCGCTGTACCGGGTCTGATCAACCTTGACTTCGCTGACGTAAAAACGATCATGACGGAGCGTGGCTCCGCGTTAATGGGAATTGGCGAAGCGACGGGTGAAAATCGCGCGGCTGAAGCTGCGCGTAAGGCTATTATGAGTCCGTTGCTGGAGACCTCCATTGAAGGTGCTCGTGGTGTCATTATGAACATCACTGGCGGCATCAATTTGTCCCTGTACGAGGTTAATGAGGCGGCTGAAATCGTAACCTCGGCTTCCGATCCGGAAGTGAATATGATTTTCGGTGCGATCATTGACGAAGACTTGAAAGAAGAGATTAAGGTTACCGTGATCGCCACTGGTTTTGAAGGTAAGCCGAGCCAACCAGCACCAGGACGTAGACCAGCAGCTAGTCCGGCGCCTTCTGAAGCAACGGAAAAAGCCTCTTCTAACCTGCGTCCATTTGGTAACTCTCAAAGCAGTGACCAATTGGATATTCCGACATTCTTGCGTAACCGTTCACGCAATAACAATAATGATAACTAGTTTGAAATCAGAGAGCCCGCATTCTCCTTGGAGATGCGGGCTTCTTTGTGTCTTCCCCATCCACGCCCCCGGAGCTTCTCCTCTTTCCGACAAAAATAGTCGGTCGTCGTCCCCACCGTTAGACAGACTTTGAACGGCATGACTACTATACTTAAGCCTATCCTGCAACGCTGGGCGGGTGAATCCTTGGTTGTTTTTATTGATTTGATTTTTTTGACCAATTTGTTCATTGATGCTGTATTGCTGATGGTCACGGCCTGGATGAGAAAAATCCGTCCAGCATGGTGGCGGCTGCTTCTTTCGGCTGTGATTGGTGCTATGTATGTAGTCATGATGTTTGTGCCGGAGTTGTCTTTTTTATTTACGTTTCTGATCAAATTGGCATTATCGGTCATTATGCTGCTGGTGGCTTTTGGATTTGGCAGTATGCAAAAGTATCTTCGTACCATGGGTGCTTTTTACATGATCAATTTTGTAGCTGCAGGCGGAATTTTGGGGCTGCATTATTTTCTCCAGAATACAGGGGAATTGTTTAATGGCATCTGGTACACCGCATCGGGCGGAATATCCTTTGAGCTGAAAATTGCATTCTGGTTTATTGTATGCGCATTTGCCGGAGTGATGCTTTTCTTTCGCATTGTGCAGTCCTCAAAGCAGCGTACCGAAAGGATGAGTGGATTTCTGGGAGAAGTGCAGGTGTGGATCGGGCAGGATCATATTGAGTGTACAGGCTTGCTGGATACAGGCAACCAACTGTATGACCCCTTGACCCGAACTCCGGTTATGGTGATGGAGGCGGCTTTGTGGGAAGCGCATTTGCCCTCCTCCTGGCTGCAAAAATGTTCCGAGGGGAATGTGGATCAGCTCGTAATGGAGCTGGGTGACGAATCGTTCAGCTGGCAGGACCGCGTCCGTCTTGTTCCCTATCGAGGCATCAACCGCAACCATTCCTTTATGCTCGCACTCAAACCAGACCGGGTGGAGGTGATAATGAATGGGTCTTGCTATGTACATGATCGAGTGCTGATTGGTTTGGATGGAGGGACCTTGTCAGCAGAGGGCCAATACCGCGCAATTATTCATCCGGATGTGACCGTGCATGAAGAAGGTGGTACGAATACGAACCAGAAGGGCGACGCGCCTCTTAGTGCAAGCTCGGGATAGTGGGACAAGGCATGGTTTTACACCATTTTCAAATTCAAAAGGGGGAGAAAGTGATGCGGGAACAGATGAAATTAAAAATGAAAATCAGGCTAGCCTTTCAATTGCAATATTATCGCATCCTATTTTTATTTGGCCTAAAAAGTGAAGAAATTTATTACATTGGCGGCAGCGAGGCGCTTCCCCCGCCGCTAACGAGAGACGAGGAGGAGTATTTGCTCGGAAAGCTCTCCTCTGGAGATGCTGCGGTACGTTCCATGCTTATTGAACGAAATTTGCGGTTGGTTGTGTATATTGCCCGTAAATTTGAAAATACAGGGATCAACATTGAGGATCTCGTGTCCATCGGTGCTATTGGGCTCATCAAAGCGGTTAACACGTTTGATCCCGAAAAGAAAATCAAGCTTGCCACCTATGCTTCAAGATGCATCGAAAATGAAATTTTAATGTATTTGCGGCGCAATAGCAAAACGAGAACAGAGGTTTCGTTTGACGAGCCCCTGAATATTGATTGGGATGGTAACGAGTTGCTGCTTTCCGATGTGATGGGAACGGAAAACGATACCATTTACCGTAATATCGAGGAGCAGGTGGACCGTAAATTGTTGCATAAGGCGCTGGATAAGCTGACGGATCGAGAGCGCTTAATTATGGAGCTGCGCTTCGGTTTACAGGACGGAGATGAGAAGACACAGAAGGATGTTGCCGACCTGCTCGGCATCTCACAATCGTATATTTCACGGCTGGAAAAACGAATTATAAAGCGCTTACGAAAAGAATTTAATAAAATGGTATAACGATTGGGCATATCCGGAAGCGATGGAAATGGCGAATAAAAAAACGCCCTCAGGAGATAATGAACATTAATGTTGCTCCTTGGGAGGTAAAGACACGATGACCCGAAACAAAGTGGAAATTTGCGGTGTGGATACCGCCAAACTGCCGGTATTAACCAATGCAGAAATGCGTGAGCTGTTCACATCACTTCAGCAAAATAATGAACGATCAGCCAGAGAAAAATTGGTCAATGGCAATCTCCGGCTCGTCCTGAGTGTGATTCAGCGTTTTAACAATCGGGGAGAGTTTGTGGACGATTTGTTTCAGGTAGGCTGTATCGGCCTGATGAAGGCGATTGATAATTTTGACCTTTCGCAAAACGTGAAGTTCTCCACTTATGCGGTTCCGATGATTATCGGAGAGATACGTCGTTATTTACGGGATAACAATCCGATTCGTGTATCGCGTTCGTTAAGGGATATTGCCTATAAGGCGCTTCAGGTGCGGGATAGTTTGACGAATCTGAACTCTCGGGAACCGACGATTTTTGAAATTTCAGAGGCGCTGAATGTGCCTAAAGAAGACGTTGTGTTCGCATTGGATGCGATCCAGGACCCGGTTTCGCTGTTCGAGCCGATATATCACGACGGGGGCGACCCAATTTATGTGATGGATCAGATCAGTGATGACAGAAACAAAGACGTCTCATGGATTGAGGAGATTGCTCTGCGGGAAGCGATGCATCGCCTGGGCCAGCGTGAAAAGATGATATTGTCCATGCGCTTTTATGAAGGAAAGACGCAAATGGAGGTTGCCGACGAAATCGGTATCTCTCAAGCCCAGGTTTCCAGATTAGAGAAATCGGCAATTCAGCAAATGCAAAAGCATGTAAAATCCTGATGAGATGAATGGTTTGAATTTGATTCCGCTAAAAACGATCCTATATGGATCGTTTTTGCGTTTACTGGACATTTTTTTGGTTCTCCCACACATATAGTGAAATAAAGGATGTGATGCATGTGAATACGCCGGAAACGTCGGTCAGAGCGATGAAAATTTCCGAGTTTCAAACCAAGGATGTCATTAACATTGTAGATGGGCGGCGCCTGGGACAAATCAGTGATTTGGAAATTGATGTGCGGCAAGGAAAAATTGAAGCCGTTGTGGTTCCAGGCAACAGTCGTTTTATGGGCTGGTTTGGAGGAGGAAGCGAATTAGTTATCCCATGGCGAGATATTGTCAAGATCGGTTCGGATGTCGTGCTTGTAAGACTGGAGGGACTGGATGAGCTGAGTATAGAAGAGGATAAGCTCCATATCCAACGTCAGGAGCGGAGTGACCGCCGTGGCTTCTGAGCACCGGATTTATTTTAGCTGCTTGTGAAGACACGGCGGCAGCTTTTTGGTACACTGGCTGTAGAGGTGAGAACAAATGGAGCCGTTTGTATTGAATACCGTGACAACGGGAGCTACGTGCATAGCAGGTGGTACGCGTCCCGTGCCGGAGTTGCTATATATTCAGTCCTGGAAGCAGATGGTTCAGGGCTTGTCCGCAGGTTTTACAGGACGACATGGCGGTGTTAGCGAGGTGCCGTACGACAGTTTGAATTGCGCGTTTCATGTAGGAGACGATCCGGAGAAGGTGATCCGCAACCGTCAGCTTATTACAGAGCAGCTTGGCTTTGCTGCTGAAGCATGGACGTGCGGCGAGCAGGTTCATGGCAATCATGTTGCTGTCGTCAAATCTGCTGACCGCGGACGCGGCTTTAAGGATCGTGCATCCGCTTTTCAGGATACGGACGGACTGCTGACAGATGTACCGGGCATTTTGCTGACATCCTTTTATGCGGATTGTGTCCCGCTATACTTTTGCGATCCGGTGAAGCGTGTCATTGGGCTGGCACATGCGGGCTGGAAGGGAACAGTGGCAGAGATTGCCCTAAAAATGGTGCAAACGATGCAGACCGAATTTGGATCACGTCCATCGGATCTGCTTGCAGCCATTGGTCCTTCCATTGGCCCTGACTCGTACGAGGTGGATGAGCATGTGATGAGCCGAATTCGAGTTTTAGAGCATGATTGCCCGGGTAATGATCATTGGGAAGGCTCGGTTTATTTCCCCTTAGCCAGCGGCAAAACGCTACTTGACTTGAAACAATGCAATCGACACATTATGATGAAAGCAGGAATATTGCCGAGCCATATCGAATGTACTACCTTATGTACAAGCAGCCGCAGCGATTTGTTTTTTTCATATCGCAAGGAGGGCGGCGTTACAGGGAGAATGGCGAGCTGGATTGGTTTGGAAGAGAGGTGAGTTCTCCCGTGGCTTTGGAGGAACGAATTAAAGAAGTGAACGCCCGCATAGAAGCGGCCTGTGCCCGCAGTGGACGTTCACGTAATGACGTGAATGTGATCGCTGTCACGAAATATATTTCGGCTGCGACAATGGAATCGGTGTTGGACAGCGGGCTCGAGCATGTAGGCGAAAATCGCTGGCAGAATGCCGCGGATAAATGGAGCAAGCTGGGTGACCGGGGATCGTGGCATTTTATTGGTCATCTGCAAACCAATAAGGTTAAAGATGTAATTGAAAAATTTGAATTTATACATTCACTGGATCGTTTATCGCTGGCTCAGGAATTGGAAAAGAAGGCAAGTGCTCTTGGAATGAGAGTCAAGGCTTTTGTGCAAGTTAATATTTCTGGGGAAATTTCAAAATATGGTTTGTCCCCTGAGGCGGTTGCTCCCTTCTTGGAACAAATTCGTGAACTGGAGCATGTGGATGTCATCGGCTTGATGACGATGGCCCCTCATGAGCAAGACCCGGAAAAGACTCGGCATGTGTTTCGTGGATTGCGTGAATTGCGCGATAGGCTAAATGGACAAGCTCTAACGAGAGAGCCCATGATTCACTTGTCCATGGGAATGTCCAACGATTTTGAGGTAGCGGTTGAGGAAGGATCGACCTGGCTGCGGCTTGGTTCCGTACTGGTCGGACGAGAGGAGGATTTCCATGGGCGTAATGAATAAGTTTATGAACTTTCTAGGGCTTCAGGAAGAAGAGGAAGTTGTTGAGCGGGAAATTATGAATACGCCGGAAGAGCAAGAAATTGAAACTCCAAGCTTTGATAAACGTAAGAACCTGAAGGGCAATAATGTTGTCAGTATTCATTCGCAAAAAAATGTGAAAGTTGTCCTGTATGAGCCGCGATCTTACGATGAAGCACAAGAGATTGCCGATCATATCCGTTCCCACCGCACCGTCGTCGTGAATCTGCAACGAATTCGCAAGGATCAGGCGCTGCGAATTATTGATTTTTTGAGTGGTACAGTGTATGCGTTAAGCGGCGGCATTTCCAAGGTCGGCAATAACATTTTTCTTTGTACTCCGGACACGGTTGAAATTCAAGGGTCTATTACGGAGATACTGGCCGACACTGAACAAGAATTTAACAGAATGAGGTGAGTTTTTTGAGCGAAGTCATTTACTGGCTGTTTCAGATTTATTCGTATATGATCATCGCATATGTCTTGATGTCATGGCTTCCTAATGCAAGAGAGAGTATGATTGGTGAATTGCTTGCCAAGTTTGTAGAACCGTATTTGTCTCCTTTCCGCAGGTTCATCCCGCCAATCGGGATGATCGATATTTCACCCATCGTGGCGCTGATTGCACTGCGTTTTGCGTCGTTAGGTTTGATATCTTTAATAGGTAATTTCGTTTAGGAGGATTCATGCGTACCGAGATTTATGACCATTTTCACCCGGATGAACGGGATTATGTGGACCGTGCTTCCGAATGGATCAGTCATGCGGGAGCGAATCACAGGCAGAAGCTGACTGATTTCTTGGATCCGCGCCAACAGTACATATTGGAGACCTTGGCTGCGAAAGAAGATAAGGTCACGATTAGGGTAGATGGCGGCTACGAGGCTTCGGAACGAAAGCGGGCGCTGATAGCGCCCGATTATTCGTATTTAGACAATGAGGATATGGGGATTCAGGTCCTTGCCATCAGCTCTGATGATCATAAAATTGCCACGCTGGGGCACGGTGATTATTTGGGAGCTATGTTGGGACTTGGAATCAAGCGTGGAAAAATCGGCGATATTCACGTACTGGACGATGGATGCCATATATTGGTGGCTTCGGAAATCAGTGATTTCATTACGCTGCACCTGCAGCAGGTTCATCGTGTTCATGTATGGACAGAACTGCTGCCTCCAGAAAGCCTGCGGACTAAGGAAGTTACATTGGAGCTGCTGAATCTGTCGGTGGCTTCTTTACGTCTGGATGGCATTGCCAGTGATGTATATAAGCTTAGCCGAAGCAAAATTTTAGCTCCCATTCGGGCCGGACGATGCCGGGTCAATTGGAAGGTGGAGGAGAATCCATCCGCCTCACTTAAGGCCGGTGACGTTATTTCGATACAGGGATTTGGGCGTTTCAAGGTGATCGAGACAGACGGGATGACAAAAAAAGGAAGATTCCGGGTTAAAATCGGTAAGTTTGCATAGCTGGAGGCAGGATTTAAGAACTTTCTGTCGAAACAATAATGCTAAAGCATAGTGCTGGAACGATTTTGCTCTGTACAGTATTCACAAAACGGGTTATGATGACCGATAGATGATAGTGAGCGTCGTGACGCGGAAGAAATGTATTTTTGTCAATCTTATAGGAGGTGGACGGCATGCCATTATCGCCATTGGATATACATAATAAGGAATTTGCACGCCGGCTTCGTGGTTATGATGAGGATCAGGTCAATGAATTTTTGGATCAGGTGATCAAGGATTATGAAGCTGTTATTCGCGAAAATAAAGAACTGAGCACGGAGTTGTTGAATGTGCAGGAGAAGCTCGATCATTTCGCGACGATTGAAGATACGCTGAGCAAGACGATTATTGTGGCACAGGAAGCGGCTGACGAAGTGCGCAACAACGCCAAGAAAGAATCCCAGTTGATTGTGAAGGAAGCGGAAAAAAATGCGGACCGCATTGTGAATGAAGCATTGGCCAAATCCCGCAAAATCGCGTTGGAGGTTGAAGAGCTAAAGAAGCAGGCCTCGATTTACCGGGCGCGTTTTCGTACACTGGTAGAAGCGCAGCTTGACCTGTTAAGCCAGGACGGCTGGGAAGCGCTTGAAAACCGGGAACGCGAAGTGTTGGAGCGCGAGCGTGAGATGAAAGAGATTTACTAACTTTCATATCTGATGACGTCAATTAGGCGTTTGTCAATGTTGACTTTTATCTTCAAACAGGCTATAACTGTAATATTATATTAAATATAACGACGATCCGTTTGTCGGCGAATCGTTGAAATTCATGTCAGCCATGTGCTGATTCCATTTGCGAGAGTTTAACATGTCTAATTCGTTGATGGGAACGAGTACGTCATGATTTGTCCCTCAGAGAGTTGGCCTTTTGGTGCAAGCCAACGTTCAGAACATGACCGAAGATCCTCCCGGAGAAGTGAGCTGAAGCGCTTGTGATTACAGCGTGTGTAAGCAACCACCGTGTGCCATACGTTACAATGGCGCCCTGCTGTAGTTGAGCAGGGCTTAGAGAGCCGTAACCGTACTTCTTTTATTATGGAAGAGTCTGTTTACGGAATCAGGGTGGTAACGCGAGCACAGTCTCGTCCCTTTACAGGGACGGGGCTTTTTTTGTTGCTTTTTAGGAAACGCTACAACATTCAAATGATGGCAGAAAAGGAGAATGACGTGATGAACAGAGTGGATGTTAAAGAAAAGGCACGGTCCCGCGACCTGCGCATCCTGAATAAATGGAAAGCAGAGGATACATTCCGTAAATCCATCGCAAATCGTGAGGGCAAGCCCAATTTTGTGTTTTATGAGGGCCCTCCAACGGCCAACGGCAAACCGCACATCGGACACGTGCTGGGACGTGTAATTAAGGATTTTATCGGCCGCTATCAAACGATGAAGGGATATCGTGTAGTACGTAAGGCCGGTTGGGATACCCATGGCTTGCCGGTCGAATTAGGGGTTCAAAAACAGCTGGGCATCTCTCACAAACCGGAAATCGAAGAATACGGCGTTGAAAAGTTTATCAAAAAATGTAAAGCAAGCGTGTTTGAATACGAGCAACAATGGCGTGATCTGACCGAAGCCATCGGTTACTGGACAGACCTCGATCACCCGTATATTACGCTAGACAATAACTATATTGAGAGCGTGTGGAACATTCTGGCGACGATTCACGAAAAAGGACTGCTGTATCGCGGTCATCGCGTGAGCCCGTATTGCCCGGATTGTCAGACAACGCTGAGTTCTCATGAAGTGGCACAGGGCTACAAGGATGTAAAGGACCTGAGCGCCACAGCCAAATTCAAGCTTCATAACAGCGGTGAATACGTACTGGCCTGGACGACAACACCTTGGACCTTGCCGAGCCACGTGGCCCTTGCCGTCAACCCTGAGTTGGAATATGCCCGTGTGAAGCAGGATGACGGTGTATACATCGTCGCTAAAAATCTGGTTGAGGACGTCATGAAAGGCGACTATGAAGTGATGGGCACGTTGTCCGGTTCAGAGCTGGTCGGCCAAACCTATACTCCGCCATTTACGTACTTCCAGGTCGAGAAGGGCAATCAGATTCTGGGTGCAAAGTTCGTAACAGACTCCAGCGGTACAGGTATCGTTCATATGGCTCCGGCTCATGGTGAGGATGATTACCGGGTATGCCGTGAAAATGGTATTGGATTCATCAATGTGGTGGATCTTCAAGGTAAATATGTAAAAGAAATTACAGACTTTGCAGGCCGTTTTGTGAAGGAATGCGACGTGGATATTGTTAAAATGCTGTCTGAAAAGGGCCTGCTCTACAGTAAAGAAAAATACGAGCACAGCTACCCGTTCTGTTGGCGTTGTGATACTCCACTGCTGTATTACGCAATGGACAGCTGGTTTATCCAAACAACTGCCATTAAGGATCAATTAATTGCCAACAACAGCGAAGTTGAATGGTATCCGGGCCACGTACGCGAAGGCCGCTTCGGCAAGTTTTTGGAGGAACTGGTGGATTGGAACATCAGCCGTGACCGCTATTGGGGTACACCGTTGAACATCTGGGTATGCGAGGAAACGGGAGAACAGTTCGCTCCGCACAGTATTGCTGAATTGCGGGAACGTGCGATTGGTGATGTGCCGGCGGACATTGAGCTGCACAAGCCATATGTAGATGACATTAAGGTCCGCAGTGCATGCGGCAAATACGAAATGACCCGTACGCCGGAAGTGATTGACGTATGGTTCGATAGCGGCTCCATGCCATTTGCCCAGCATCATTATCCATTTGAAAATAATGAAACGTTCGAGCAGCAATTTCCGGCAGATATGATTTGCGAAGGGATTGACCAGACCCGCGGCTGGTTTTACAGCCTGCTTGCTGTTTCGACCATGTTGACTGGCAAAGCTCCTTACAAAGCAGTGATGGCCACAGGCCATGTACTGGATGAGCAAGGCCAAAAAATGTCCAAATCCAAGGGCAATGTTATTGACCCATGGGAAGTGATCGACGAGTACGGTACAGATGCTTTTCGCTGGGCGTTGCTGTCCGACAGTGCGCCATGGAACAGCAAACGTTTTTCCAAAGGCATCGTGGGCGAAGCCAAATCGAAGCTGGTAGACACGCTTGTCAATACACATGCTTTCCTGACCTTGTATGCGGATATCGACGGTTATAATCCGGCACAGCATCCGTTCAAGCCGTCGGCTCATAAGCTGGATCGGTGGATTTTATCCCGCCTGAACAGCCTGATTCTGGTCGTGGACAAAGCATTGTCTGCCAATGATTTCCTGAACTCGTCCAAAGCGATTGAATCATTTGTAGATGAGCTGAGCAACTGGTATATCCGTCGTTCACGCGACCGCTTCTGGGGCAACGGTCTTACAGAGGATAAGCTGGATGCGTACCGCACACTGACGGAGGTGCTGTTGACGACAGCAAAGCTGCTTGCACCATTCACACCGCTGCTTTCAGAGGATATTTACCTTAATCTGAGCAGCGGAGAAAGTGTCCATCTGGATGATTATCCGACAGCCAATGAATCCTTGATTGATCTGAAACTGGAGCGTGATATGGAAACGGCACGCCGTGTAGTAGAATTGGCCCGCAATGTCCGCAACGAAACCGGGTTAAAAACGCGTCAGCCGCTATCCGAGTTGATTTTGTCAATGGATCAGGATTTTGAACTGAGCGGCTATGAGGAAATTATCAAAGATGAGATCAACGTGAAGCACATTCATGTGGAGACAGATGACAGCGGCTTTGTGGACTTTACACTGAAGCTGAATCTGAAGGTAGCGGGTAAGAAATATGGCAAAAATGTCGGCTTCCTGCAAAACCTGTTCAAAGGCATGTCTGCCGAGGATAGCCGTTCGGTTGTAGAAAAAGGCTTGCTGAACGTAAGCTCTCCAGAGGGAGAAGAGTTGCAGGTTACCGCCGAGGAATTGCTGGTGGAGAAAAAAGCAAAAGAAGGCTTTGCGTCTGCTTCCGGCTATGGCTTAACCGTAGCCTTGAATACAGATATTACGCCTGAGCTGGAGCAAGAAGGCTGGGTGCGTGAGGTCGTTCGCGCGGTGCAGGATTACCGTAAAAAGCTGGACCTTCCGATTGAAAAGTACGTAGCATTAACACTGGATGTAGATAACGAGCTGCGACGGGCGATCGAAAGTTTTGATTCTGTGTTGCGTGAAAACGTACTGGTTACAACGGTGGAATTTGGTCAAGCCGAACCGGCAGAGCGTGTAGAAGTAAACGGTAAAACGATTAGCGTTCATATTGGGGAATAATTACAAGCCTCTTGCCCCATAATATAATAACAGGAAGTGTATAAAAAACGAGCCTAAGCATGGAAACGGATCTTCTCCGCTGCGTGCTTCGGCTCGTTTGCTGCGTTCAGGGCAGCATTCATGGAAAAGGGGGATTGTGCGGATGACAGCACGATCAAGGCGCAGACAGGTGAGCAATCGCCAAGGAGTAAATGAGGGAGAGGCTGCCATAGCGGCAAACCAAAATACAGTCAGGAAACAGGCTCGGAAGCTAAGTCGTGTAGAAAGGCTCGTACATACTGTGTCCGAGCAGATGGAACGGACACGTATTGCCGATTATGCACTGCTGCTGAATAGGCCCTGGCGATTGCTCTGGCTGAATTTAATATCAGGCGTGTCCCGCGGGGTCGGCATTGCCCTGGGCTTTACTTTTTTTGCGGCCACCATCATTTATGTGCTGCAGGTACTGGGGGCGCTGAATTTGCCGATTATCGGGGATTATATAGCTGATATCGTTCGAATTGTACAGCGGCAGCTGGAACTGACCACCTATTAAGAAGCAGGCTATCTTTTTAACTTTCGCTTATCATTCATCTTCGTGCGTATCCGGCTCCAGCAGGCCTTCACCCTCGCCATTTTCGATATAGCGCTGGTAAATGGAACTGCGGATTACCGATACATTTTTTCCATAAATGTCAGTGGCGATAAAGCTTTCATATGGCTCAACGAAACCCATATTGTCATCGTTTGCTTCAATCTCCATATCATCATAACGATGGATTTCTCCACTTTCGGCCATGGCTGGGGTATTCGATGTTCCCCAATTTTCAACGATTTGCCAGGCATCTTCACCGTCAAAGCCGTTTTGATCTTCACGCTCATCCAGACTTGTTCTGCCGAATGCGGGAGCCAGAAATTCCTCTTCGATTGGACGGCGCTTGGACACCTCTGTTTCGGGGTTATGCTCTTTGCAGTAAATCGTATAGGGAACAGCCAGCAGGCGTTCATAAGGAATGGGTTTGCCACAGGCGGCACAAATGCCATACGTACCTTTTTCCATCGCCATCATGGCTGATTCGATACGTTCCAATTGGAATTCGTCATGTTCCAGTAGGGAAACGTCCTTGGCTCGCTCGTATGTTTCGGTTGCCAGATCGCCCGGATGATTGTCAATCGGGGATAGCTCGCCAGTCTGATCCCGTTGCGATTCGCCGAGTCCGTAATGACCGTTGCTTTGCAAACGATGCTCAATCTCTTCCTTGCGTTGCAGCAGCTCGTTGCGCAATCCCTGCAATTGTTGCTCCGTGAGTGGGGACATGAAATCCTCTCCTTATTTTAGGTTAACATGCATATGTGTGGTGTCGGGGATGCTCCTTGTAGTTTGCACCGGAAAGACCTCTTTTACATAGGAAATTGTGCTCAATAAATAGCCTTTGCGAGCTCATGGGACGCGTGGACGACCCGAGAAGGCTTATGCTACAATAAATGGGTTCGACAACGGATTAAGCAGATCGGAGTGACGAAGGATTGTGATTTATTTTGGTATTGCGCTAATTATTTTTTTGATTGACCAGGGAGTCAAGTATTTGGTGGCTACGCGGATGGAATTGTATGAGCAGATACCGGTTATCGGCAATTTCTTTTTAATCACGTCCCATCGTAATCGCGGAGCCGCTTTTGGGATTTTGGAAGGACAACGCTGGCTTTTTATCGTGATTACAATCGTCGTGGTGATCGCCATCATATGGTACTTGCGAAAAACAGTGAAGACGGGTCAGAAATTGCTTTCGGTCGCACTAAGTTTGGTGCTTGGTGGTGCAGTCGGTAACTTTTTGGATCGGGCTATTTCAGGAGAAGTAGTCGATTTTGCGCAATTCAATTTTGGAACTTATACGTTTCCGATCTTTAATGTAGCAGATTCGGCGATTGTCATTGGAGTAGCATTGATTATTTTGGATACATTACTGGAATCGCGTCGCAATAAAGAAAATAGTCATGATCGTGTTGAAGGGAAGTCGTAGCATGAAAGAAACGAATGAAAACGGTGGCTTCACCGATTTGTCTTATGAGGAGGGATTAGAGGGCGAATCTCTGGAATGGACAGCGGAATCCGTAGACGCCAAAACACGTATAGACAAATATATCGCCGAAAAAATGGAGGACGTGTCCCGTTCTCAGATACAGCTGTGGATTGGAAACGGACGGGTGCTGGTCAATGGCTCCGCAATTAAAGCAAATTACAAGCTGGCCGAAGGAGATTGTATTGAATTATCCGTGCCGGAGCCAGAGAATGTAGATATCGTACCGGAAAATATTCCACTGGATATCGTTTATGAGGATTCGGACTTGATTGTCATTAACAAGCAGCGAGGCCTGGTCGTGCATCCCGCACCGGGACATACTTCAGGAACACTGGTCAATGCGCTGATGTACCACTGTCGAGATCTTTCCGGCATTAACGGAGAATTGCGTCCTGGTATCGTTCACCGTATTGATAAAGATACATCCGGGCTGTTGATGGCGGCCAAAAATGATCAGGCTCATGCATCGCTGGCAGCACAGCTCAAGGAACACAGTGTTACGCGTAAATATATAGCGCTGGTTCACGGGAATTTGAGCCACGATCAGGGAACGGTTGATGCGCCTATCGGCCGTGATTCGGGGGACCGAAAAATGTTCACGGTGACCGAACGCAACAGCAAGCATGCAGTCACCCATTTTCTCGTCATTGAACGTTTGGGGGATTACACCCTGCTTGAACTTCAATTGGAGACAGGGCGCACACACCAGATCCGAGTGCACATGAAGTTTATTGGACATCCTTTGGTTGGTGACCCCATGTATGGCCGCAGCAAGGGCGTTCGCATGAATGGACAGGCGCTGCATGCGGCGGTATTAGGCTTTAAGCATCCGTCTACCGGCGAGTATATGGAGTTCAGCAGACCGATTCCTCCGGATATGCAGGATGTATTGGCGTCTTTACGTAGTCGCTAAAACAAAGCAGGCCTGTATTCGTATTCACAAACCTGAATAAATTTTAAGTACAACCGCCAATTTGGCGGTTTTTTTGTCATTGTTTAAGGCATGGGTAAAAACAACTATGGATAATTATGCAGTAAAGTTGTATAATTATTAAAGTGCTTCCGGTGGTTCCGGTTGAACAGGTGTTGACACATGATTTTCAATCTGTCATAATTCTTGTAGTTGCGATGAACTTTGTCCAGAGATGGGTTGCCATCTCACACTATGAGAAGCTGGACAGAGAAAATCCTGAATAGCACCTTTAAATCAGTCCCGTGAGACTGGCAAGGTAACGTGAATGGATCACTGATCAGTGCATCCGCTGCGGCGGCATGTCTTCAGTGTGTCCGAGAGATCGGAGAACGGTGGAAGACTGTTCATACGAGACTCCTTGCCAAACTTGGGCAAGGAGTCTTTTTTGTATCCGAACACGGGACCAGGTCTGAAGGGGAGATCACCTGAGGAGGCTGGGAGCATGAGTAGCGAAAAACACGTATTGATGGATGAAATCGCGATTCGCCGAGCATTAACGCGGATTGCACATGAAATTTTGGAGAAAAACAAAGGTATTGATGATTGTGTGCTGGTAGGTATCCGAACACGCGGAGTTTATTTAGCGCAGCGACTGGCTGAGAAAATTACCGAAATTGAAGGTACACCGATTCCTTGGGGAGAGCTGGATGTTACAGCCTACCGGGATGACCGGGGTAGCGCTGCCGAAGCCAGAGAAAGCGGCAAAGTGCTGCTGATGAATCCTTCTGACGTATCGGTTCATGATAAGAAAGTCATTCTCTTTGACGATGTGTTGTACACCGGCCGCACGATTCGCGCGGCGATGGATGCATTGATGGACTGCGGACGACCGCAAATGATTCAGCTGGCGGTGCTGGCGGATCGCGGACACCGTGAGCTTCCGATTCGTCCGGATTACATCGGCAAGAATATCCCGACCTCCAAATCAGAGGGAATTGTAGTCTCGCTTCAGGAGACGGACGGCAAGGACGAAGTAACGATCAATCAGAACCGGAGGGAACAGGAATGATCACAACAGCCAGTCAGCTTAAAGAACGCAGCCTGCTCGGACTCAAAGAAATGAGCCGCAGCGAAATAGAGTCCATTCTGGATCGCGCCTATTATTGGGAATCACAGCCGCAAAAAATGGTTCCAATCTTGCAGTCACGCTTCGCGGCCAACATGTTTTTTGAAAACAGTACACGTACCCGATTTTCGTTTGAGATGGCGGAAAAGAGGCTGGGCGCTCAGGTTCTGAACTTTTCTGCTGCAGCCTCCAGTGTGGAAAAAGGGGAGTCCATCTACGATACCGTACGCACGCTCGAATCGATGGGCATTGATGCCGGAGTTATCCGGCTAAAGCCAGCCGGGGTACTGCAAGAGCTCGCTGAGAAGGTGAATATCCCGCTCGTTAATGCCGGGGATGGCAACAATGAGCATCCAACGCAGGCTTTGCTCGATTTGTATACCATGCGCAAAACCTTTGGGGAGCTTAAAGGTCTAAGCGTGTCCATCATCGGAGACATTTTGCACAGCCGTGTGGCACGCTCGAATCTGTGGGCCTTGCAAAAGTTTGGTGCCAAGGTCAGCTTCTGTGCTCCGGATAACATGCAAGCCTCTGATCTTGCAGCGTACGCGCCTTATGTATCGATGCAAGAGGCATTGCAGGCTGACGTGGTCATGATGCTCCGGGTACAGCTGGAACGGCATGCCGAAGGGATGCTGCGCTCAGGGGAAGAATACCGGGAGCAGTACGGTCTGACAGAGGAAAGAGCAGCGAAACTTAAGCCCGGAACGATCATCATGCACCCGGCTCCAGTGAATCGGAATGTGGAAATCGACAGTGCCGTTGTGGAAAGCGAACAATCACGGATTTTCCCGCAAATGGCCAACGGGGTTCCCATCCGTATGGCGGTTATGGAACGGGCAATGAAGCTATAGCAGCTGTCGGCAGGATCGTAGGAAAAGTTGTAGAAAACCTGAGCGGAGGAACATTTTACATGAAACAATTAATCATAAATGCAAGCGTATTGAATGAGCAAGGCGAGACGGAATTGAAATCCATTCTAATTGCCGATGGCAAAATTGCGTCTATCGTAAATGAGGATACGGAATTGGACCTCTTCACAGCCGAAGGAGCTTCTGAAGAGGAGCGCGAGGTTAAAACCATCGACGCTCAGGGCAAACTGGTCATCCCCGGTTTAATCGACATGCATGTGCATCTGAGAGAACCAGGTTTTGAGTATAAAGAAACGATTGAGACAGGCAGCCGCGCAGCAGTAAAAGGCGGATTTACCACGATTGCCTGCATGCCGAACACACGCCCGGTAACGGACAACGTGGACACGGTTCAACTGGTCCTGAAAAAAGGGCAGGAAGCAGGGCTTGCCAAGGTCCTTCCTTACGCTGCCATTACGAAAAACGAACTGGGACGTGAGTTGACGGATTTTGAAGCGCTCAAGGCGGCAGGCGCCATCGGCTTTACTGACGACGGTGTAGGGGTGCAAAGTGCGCAAATGATGAAGGACGCCATGGCACGGGCCAAAGCGCTGGATATGCCGGTTATTGCTCACTGTGAGGATAACACCCTTGTTGAGGGAGCAGCTGTGACGGACGGTGAATTTGCCAAGCGCCACGGGCTCAAAGGCATCCCGAACGAATCCGAGGCGATTCACGTCGGACGCGACATCTTGCTGTCTGAAGCTACCGGAGCACACTACCACGTATGCCATGTCAGTACGGAGCAATCGGTGCGATTGATTCGCCATGCGAAGTCCTTTGGCATCAAGGTAACTGCCGAGGTATGCCCGCACCATTTGGTGCTGTCAGATGAGGACATTCCTGGGTTGGATGCGAACTGGAAAATGAACCCTCCCTTGCGCTCACCGCGTGATGTACAGGCATGCATCGAAGGACTGGAGGACGGTACGATTGACATCATCGTAACGGATCATGCGGCACACAGCGAGGAAGAAAAGGCAAAAGGCATGGAACTGGCACCTTTCGGCATCGTCGGATTTGAGACAGCTTTTCCGCTGTTATATACCAAATTTGTAGCTACCGGAAAATGGACTTTGGACTTTCTGGTACGTCGTATGACCGCTGACCCGGCGCGTGTCTTCCGCCTCAACGCAGGACGACTGAAAGAAGGAGCACCCGCCGATCTGACCATGATTGATCTGGAGCAGGAGCAGGCAGTTGATCCGCACACGTTCGCCAGTAAAGGGCGCAACACTCCTTTTACAGGCTGGAAGCTCAAGGGCTGGCCCGTGAATACCTGGGTAGACGGCAAGCTAGTATGGTCTGCCGATGAAGCAGAATAAAACATAAACCACTAAAAAATAGAACCTAATAGCAGGTAACAATACAGAGGAGTGAGACGGGATGCAGGCAAGATTATTGCTTCAGGACGGCACACTGTTTACAGGCACATCATTTGGTGCAGAAGGTAAACAAACAGGAGAGGTCGTTTTCAACACAGGGATTACAGGCTACCAAGAGGTGCTGACGGACCCCTCTTATTGCGGACAAATCGTAACGATGACTTACCCGCTGATTGGCAATTACGGAATTACTCGTGATGACTTTGAATCGGTGCGGCCTTATGTTCACGGCTTTGCCGTTCGGCATTACGAGCCGGTGCCAAGCAACTGGCGCGCTCAATACAGCGTGGGCGATTTGCTGAAGGAATATGGCATCATTGGCATTAGTGACATCGACACCCGTATGCTCACCCGAATCATTCGTCATCACGGCACGATGAAGGGCATTTTGACGACCGGCTCTCAGCCGCTGGAAGAACTGAAGGAAATGATGGCTGCCATGACCATTGAAGAACTGCGCAATCAGGTTCCTATGACTTCCACGCCTCATCTATTCAGCAGTCCCGGCAACGGCGAGCGGATCGTATTGATCGATTATGGTGCCAAAAGCGGTATTTTGCGCGAACTGAACAAGCGAGATTGCGATGTAGTTGTCGTTCCGCATGATACGACGGCGGAGGAAATTCGCCGCCTCGACCCGGACGGCATTCAGCTGTCCAACGGCCCTGGAGATCCAAAGGATGTGCCTCATGCGGTTCGTACAATTGCCGAGCTGCTGGGAGAATACCCTATGTTTGGAATTTGCCTGGGACATCAGCTGTTTGCGCTTGCTTCGGGAGCGGATACAGAGAAGCTGAAATTCGGACATCGCGGCGGCAATCATCCGGTGAAAGAACTGGAGAGCGGACGCTGCTTTATCACTTCCCAAAATCATGGCTACACGGTCAATGAGGATTCCATTCAGGGGACCGACCTGGAAGTAACGCACATCAACAACAACGATAAGACGATTGAAGGGCTTAAACATTCCAAATATCCCGTGTTTTCAGTGCAGTACCATCCGGAGGCTGCGCCGGGACCTTATGATAACAGTTATCTGTTTGACCGCTTTCTGGATATGATCCGTGAGCACAAAAGAAATCATCCCAAGCAACCGCGTCAGGCTGCTATCGCCGCCGCAGTGAAAGGAGAGCGCTAATATGCCGAAAAATACAGAACTTAAAAAGATACTCGTGATCGGCTCCGGCCCTATCGTCATTGGTCAGGCTGCGGAATTTGATTACGCTGGTACACAAGCGTGTCAAGCGCTCAAAGAAGAAGGCATCGAGGTGGTGCTGATCAACAGCAATCCAGCAACCATTATGACAGACACCAACATGGCTGACAAAGTGTACATTGAGCCGATTACACTTGATTTTGTAACACAGATTATCCGTCAAGAGCGCCCGGACGGTTTGCTTCCTACACTGGGGGGACAAACAGGTCTGAATATGGCGGTGGAACTGGCTCGGGCCGGAGTGCTGGAGCGCGAAAACGTCAAACTGTTGGGAACACAACTGAATTCGATCGAAAAAGCTGAAGACCGTGACCTGTTCCGCGATTTGATGCGTGAGCTGGAGCAGCCTGTGCCGGAAAGTGTCATTGTGAACACGCTGGAAGAAGCACTGGATTTTGCCAATGACATTGGTTATCCGATTATCGTTCGTCCGGCCTATACGCTGGGGGGAACGGGCGGCGGTATTTGTGCAAACGAAGAAGAACTGCGTGAAACCGTAAGCTCCGGCTTGCGTTACAGCCCAATTGGACAATGTCTGATCGAAAAAAGTATTGCAGGGATGAAGGAAGTCGAATACGAGGTCATGCGTGACAGCAATGATAACTGTATCGTTGTCTGCAATATGGAGAACTTTGACCCGGTTGGCGTGCATACTGGCGACAGTATCGTCGTAGCGCCGAGCCAGACGCTGTCAGATCGGGAGTACCAAATGCTGCGCTCCGCTTCTCTGAAAATTATCCGCGCCCTTAATATTGAAGGCGGATGTAATGTACAGTTTGCACTTGACCCGCACAGCTATCAATACTATGTCATCGAAGTCAACCCGCGCGTGAGCCGGTCCTCGGCGCTCGCTTCCAAGGCAACGGGATATCCGATTGCCAAAATGGCGGCCAAAATTGCGTTGGGCTACACATTGGATGAAATCGTGAATCCGGTCACCGGACAAACGTATGCTTGCTTTGAGCCAACACTGGATTACATCGTGAGCAAAATACCGCGCTGGCCGTTCGATAAATTCATTTCTGCCAACCGCAAGCTCGGCACGCAAATGAAAGCAACGGGTGAAGTGATGGCTATTGGCCGCACATTCGAGGAATCGATCCATAAAGCGGTACGATCCCTGGAAATCGGTGTACACCGTCTTCATTTGAAGGGAGCCAATGAACTGTCTGATGAAGTGCTCAAAGACCGGCTGATGAAAGCGGATGATGAGCGATTGTTCCTGGTAGCCGAGGCATTTCGTCGCGGCTGGAAGCAACAGGAAATTCAGGATTTAACGAAAATTGACTGGTGGTTCCTGGATAAAGTAGAAGGCATCGTCAAATTTGAAGCCAAAATCGCCGAAGAGCCTGAGCTGACCTCTGAAACGCTGTATCAGGCCAAACGCAAAGGCTTTACCGACCGCTCCATCGCTGAAATTCGAAATTTAAGCCAAACGGCCAGCAGCCTGACGACGGAGCAAGAGGTACGGGAGTTCCGCCTGACTCAAAACCTGCGTCCTGTCTACAAAATGGTAGATACGTGCGCGGCCGAGTTTGAAGCCACAACACCTTACTACTACTCCTCTTATGAGGTGGAAAACGAAGTGATTCCATCCAACAAAGAGAAAGTCATCGTTCTCGGCTCCGGACCGATTCGGATCGGGCAAGGGATCGAATTTGATTACTCGACCGTACATGCGGTATGGGCTATTCAAAAGGCAGGTTATGAAGCAGTCATCATTAATAATAACCCGGAGACTGTTTCGACCGACTTTAATACATCCGACCGGCTCTATTTTGAACCACTCTTCTTCGAGGATGTCATGAATGTTATTGAGCAGGAACAACCGATTGGCGTTATCGTCCAGTTCGGCGGTCAAACGGCCATTAATCTCGCAGCTCCGCTTAGTGCGGCAGGCGTCAACATTTTGGGTACGAGTCTGGAAAGCATTGACGAAGCGGAAGATCGGAAAAAGTTCGAGCAGCTGCTGTCCCGTCTGGCTATCGCACAGCCTAAAGGCAACACAGTCACTTCTGTAGATGAAGCCGTAGGAACAGCTCAGGCGCTCGGTTATCCGGTGCTGGTGCGTCCATCCTACGTTCTGGGCGGACGTGCGATGGAAATTGTGTACTCGGATGCGGAACTGCTGCGGTATATGGAAGAAGCCGTTAAAATCAATCCGGAGCATCCTGTGCTCATCGACCGTTACATGTTAGGCAAAGAAGTTGAGGTTGACGCCATCTGTGACGGTGAAACCGTACTGGTACCGGGCATTATGGAGCATGTGGAACGGGCGGGGGTTCACTCCGGTGACTCTATCGCGGTATATCCGCCACAGCACTTGTCCGCCGAGTTGAAGCAAAAAATCGTGGACATTACGATCAGTATCGCCAAGGAATTGAACACGGTCGGTTTGGTCAACATTCAGTTCGTTATCCACCAGGACGAAGTGTATGTGATCGAGGTTAACCCTCGCTCCTCGCGGACGGTTCCTTTCCTGAGTAAAGTCACGAATATCCCGATGGCGAATCTGGCGACACAGGCTATTTTGGGCGGCAAGCTTAAGGATGCGGGCTATACAGAAGGTTTGTGGCCTGAAGGCAATTATGTCTCGGTTAAGGTTCCGGTATTCTCCTTTGCCAAACTGCGCCGTGTCGAGCCGACCCTCGGGCCGGAAATGAAATCAACTGGTGAAGTGATGGGGCGCGATATTCAGTATGCCAAAGCGCTGTACAAAGGACTTGTGGGCGCTGGTATGAAAATCCCATCCACCGGGGCGATCATCATCACAGTAGCCGATAAAGATAAAGAAGAAGCTGTCGAGTTGATGCAGGGCTTTTACCGACTGGGCTACAAAATTATTGCCACAGGCGGAACAGCAACCGCTCTTGAGCAGGCCAACATTCCGGTGAGAACCGTTAACAAGCTGAGTGAAGGCAATCCGAATATCCTGGATATGATCCGTACAGGTGAAGCCAACTTTGTCTTCAATACGCTGACCAAAGGAAAAACACCAGAACGTGACGGGTTCCGCATCCGCCGTGAAGCGGTTGAGAACGGCATCGTTTGCATGACCTCGCTGGATACCGTGCGTGCTTTGCTCAGAATGCTGGAGACGATTAACTTCACATCCGAATCCATGCCGGTTCTGAGCAGCTAACGCCATATCAACATAGATGCTGGAACATAAGCAACACAAGGAAGGACATTCATCAGCCTTTGCTGACGGATGTCCTTTATCACGGGAAAATGTACCAGAATTAACGTGAAAAGGGGATGTAGAGCGGTGAATGAAGCATTTCAGCAAATGGCAGGACGGCTGATGGTCGCGTTAGATTACCCGGATGTGCAGCAGGCGGAGCAGCTAATTCGGCAGCTGGAGGGAATTCCTTGTTATATAAAAGTAGGTATGCAGTTGTTTTATAGCGCAGGACCCGCTTTTGTAGAGCAATTAAAATCAAGAGGATACTCCGTTTTTCTGGATTTAAAAATGCATGATATCCCTAATACTGTTCGGGGAGGGGCCGAGAGCATCACCCGCTTAGGTGTGGATATGTTCAACGTGCACGCTGCTGGAGGACGCAGTATGATGGCCGCCGCCAGAGCGGGAGCTGAGGCAGCCATTTCTGCAGACAGCTCGCTTGCCATGCCGCTCATTATTGCGGTTACACAACTGACCAGCACAGATCAGGCGACCATGAATACAGAGCTGGGCATTCCTGGTACGGTACAGGATGTGGTCGTTCGTTATGCACAATTGACCCGTGAGGCGGGACTGGACGGCGTGGTAGCATCCCCATTGGAAGTGCCTGCGATTCGTGAGGTATGCGGGTCTGAGTTTAAAACCATAACCCCTGGTATCCGCCCGGCAGGCAGTGCTGTCGGTGATCAATCGCGTGTGCTTACACCCGGACAAGCCATTGCCCAAGGCAGCAGCTACATTGTTGTTGGCCGGCCCATCACGGCAGCACCAGACCCGCGCGCCGCAGTGGAACATATTATTGAGGAGATGATACAAGTATGACTACAATAAACAATATTCCTGAGCAAATCGCATCCCATCTGTTACGAATTCAGGCGGTGGCTTTGCGTCCACAACAGCCTTTTACATGGACTTCCGGCATTAAATCGCCTATCTACTGTGATAATCGTCTTACGATGTCCCACCCGGAGGTGCGTGAGCTGATTGCAGACTCATTTGCTGCCCTTATTCGCGAGCAATATCCCGAAACCGAAGTCATCGCGGGGACAGCTACAGCCGGGATTCCCCATGCAGCCTGGGTGGCGCAAAAGCTGAATTTGCCGATGGCCTATGTAAGGGACAAAGCCAAAGGACACGGAAAAGAGAACCAGATTGAAGGCCGGATCAGTGCTGGACAAAAGGTTATGATCATCGAGGACCTCATCTCTACCGGGGGGAGCTCCATTAAAGCAGCACAGGCCGTAGCACAAGCAGGCGCGGAGCCGTTAGCAGTATTGGCTATTTTCAGCTATCAGCTGGACAAAGCGACTCAGGCTTTTGCAGAAGCGGGTGTGAAGCTGCAAACCTTGTCCAACTACACGGCCCTGATGGATGTTGCCTTGCGTGAAGGAACCATTCAGGAGGAGGAAATGGAACTGCTGCGATCCTGGCGTCAAGACCCGGCTTCCTTTGGCAAATAGGGCAGAGCTTCATAGAGGCAAGGCAGATGCTATGTGATAAATCGAATCTGATCCGGTTACACTAACTCCTACCATCATGTGAAAAGAGGGAGTTTGGATGTATTGGGTTTACTATGGCAGACTGTACACAACTAAATTTCAGGCTGGGTGTCTGGCCAAAAGGCTGGAGCTCGATGGCTGGATGTACGGCTACAACGATCCTCGCGCAGTGGAGGTGTACCGCTCGCGCAAAGGGCGTTATGGTGTCCGATTTATTCCGTGAGTTATAAAAATAAAAAAATATTTTCAAAGCTATTGACGAAACACAAGAAAATGTTGTATATTAGTTAACGTTGCTGTTACGAGTTTGTAGCGTGAAATATACATGTTTTTTTGAGGGCCCTTAGCTCAGTTGGTTAGAGCGGTCGGCTCATAACCGATTGGTCGGGGGTTCGAGTCCCTCAGGGCCCATTTTCTCAAAACCCTTGCGTAGCAAGGGTTTTTTGTTGTTTTCGTCCTCTTTTTAGTCCTATGGTGGAGAGGGGAAGTTAGGTAGTAGTGATACGGGCAGAAAAGAAGAAAGGCTGTCGAAATTTCAACAGCCTCTATTTTTTCATTATTCGCTTCCTTCGTTTGAACTCGATAGTCCGTGCATCACAAACCGAACTGCGGTTTTAACCTCATCATCACTGACCGTTGATCTATTCAACCATACAAAGTTTGAAATGAAGAAGCCTCCAATAAAAGTGAACAGCACCTTTAAAATCATCTCATTTGGAAGCTGGATAAGCTTACCCTGGGCTTTGAAATAATCCACTACCTGATTTATACGCGGAGTGATGTTCTCTTGGAAAAGCGAAAGCAGTTCGTTTCTGAGTTCCTCTCTATAAATCAACTCCTTCACAACCACTTGAAAAATTTGTCGGTTCTCTATTATAAACTGGGTGCGGTTTTTGAAAAAAGCCATTAAAAAATCTTCAAAAGTAGCCGTTTTTTCTGTAAAAATCTCGCGAAATACTTCATTAGCCAAACTCGGCAAAGCACTTTTGATAAACGGGAAAATAATCGAAAACAACATTTTATCCTTAGTTCCATAGTGCTTAAATATGGTACCCTCCGACACCTCTGCTCGCTTAGCGATTTCTGCTGTAGAGGTATTGGAGTAACCTTTTTTTGCGAACATGTCAATGGCTACTTCAAGAATTTTTTTTTGTTTGGCGCTTTGTTTAAGGCTGGTTTCCTTGGCATAGGCTATAATCTCATCGAACAAATTATTTTGCAACCAAACTTCACTTCCTCTCTGTGTTTCCATTATAGTCTGCTAGCGAAAATAAATTCAAAACTTTCTTCTACCTCATTCGTCAGCTTCCTCCGTGAGTCAGAGGAACTGTCACCTCGGCAGGCATGCCCGATTTCAGGACGCCGCTCTTCTCCTTGACTGATACCTTCATCTCAACAGCGGTCGGCTCCTTTGAGTCGCTTTGTTTGTCTTCTGACAAATATTCGTCTTTCAGCGCAATATAGCTGATCCGCCCTTTCAGTCTCCCTGCCGCCGAGCTCACTGACAGCGTCTGGTTGTATTTGACCTTATCCAAATGCTTCACCGGTATATATACTACAACCTGTAAATCGTTTGCCGCGATGTCGGCGATCTGACTGCCGACATTTACAACATCGCCTAGCTCATAGTTTTTGCTTACAATAATACCGGCATCAAGCGCCCGGATATAATAGCTGTTCAGCTTGCTCTCCGCCTGCCGCAGTTGAGCCTTTGCTTGGTCGAGATCGGACACTGCCTTACGAATTGCCTGCTTGGTGGCACCGCTTTTCAACAACGCGAGCTGTGCCTTGGCTTGGTCCACCGCCGCTTTGGCCGCCTGAACGGCTTGTTCGCTAGGACCCTTCTTTAGAAATGCAAGGCTGGCTTTCGCCGTTTCATAGTTAGATTCGGCAATGCTGACCTCTTGAGTTCTAGCGCCCTTCTCAAGTTGAGCCAGCTGCTGTTTTGCATTATCGAGCTGAAGCTTGGATATAGCGAGTTGATGCTTAGCCGTTTCCAGCTTATTTCGGGCCGCATCCAGGTCATTCCGCGAAACAGCTCCCTGTTTGTACAAGGTCAGTGTAATTGCATGGTCTTTTTTGCTTTGATCATACACGATCTGCTGCGTGTCTACTACTTGGCTGGCAACAGACATATTATTGCGGGCTTGTGCTATCTGCTCGGTCCGGTTTCCTGCTGCGACCAAATCGTATTGGGCCTTGGCAGCCCGCATTTTTGCTTCCGCCTGCTCCAGTTCTTCAGGCCGGGCACCGGCCTGAAGATCTTCCAATTTGGCCCTAGCAGCATCTACTTGGGCTTCAGCTTGGTCAATTTCCTGCGAACGCGCCCCCGCCTTCAACTCCTCTAAAGCAGCCTGCTTAAGATTCACCAAGGCCTGCAACTGCTCCACAGCGTACTGTTGACTTTCATGCTCAATGACGGCAATAACATCGCCCTTTGCAACGGTCTCTCCCAAGCCTTTTTTCATCTCGATAATTTGGCCGGACACTGTGCTCGTAGCCGTAATTATTGTATTTTCAATCTCGCCTTTCAACGTTAAAGTGTCCGAATCTTCGCCAAAAAGAGAGCCATGACCGACCGAGCACCCCGTCATCAGCAGCATCACGAACACTGTTCCCCATACCTGTAGCTTTTTCATGTGATCACCTCTGAAAAGATATACATGCTTATTAGCTCGTACTTGAGCTGCTAGATTTTACGGTATCTTTTTAAAGCAAAGGTATTCACCGCAAACAGAACCAGGCATAAGCTGAGTAGAACCCCCACATCTCCGGCAATGTCTGAAAATCCTTTACCCCGGATCATAATCATTTTCAGTGCATCCACCGCATAGGATAACGGCATGATGCGGCTTAGCGCCTGCAACCATACCGGCATCGCCGTAATATCGAACAGTCCGGAGAAAAAGACCTGCGGTACCAGCGTGACCTGGATTAGCTGAATGATCTGCAGCTCATTATTGGCCAAGGTGGACAACGAAATGCCCATTGAAAGAGCAGCCATCGCGGTCAGAATGGTAACCAGCAACACCAACCCGTAGGAACCGATCATCATTACGTCAAGAATATCAATCGCAAACCAGGCCACCAAAGCGGATTGGATCACTGTTAGGAAGCCAAAGCCCAGCAGATAGCCGAGCACGATCTCCCATCGATACACTGGTGTCGTGAGAAGCCGCTCCAAAGTACCGGAAGTCCGCTCGCTGAGGAAAGCTACGCTAGAAATCAGGAACACGAATAAAAAAACAAACATTCCGATCAGGGTAGAACCAAAGTTATCAAACGACGACATATCCTTATAGCCGTATACATACGTGACATCGGGCTGGAGCGCCGCGGCAGAACTTTGACTTGCCTTCTGAACTACCGCCAGCACGGCCTTATTTTTATTAGGATCGCTGCCCTCCAGTTGGATTTGCGGAATATCCCGCTTCAGCGTAATGACGGCATCCACCTCGGAAGCACGGAGGGCCTCATAAGCTTCGTATTCGCTGTAACGGAACACTTTCGCGTCCTGATCTTCCAATTTATGAATAAAATTGGATGGCACATGGACAACGCCAATCTTTGGATTATAATCCGAACCGTTGAAAATGAAGGAAAGCAGCGTTAACACCAGCATCGGCACAAAAAACATCATTACCAAAGTACGGGGGTCACGCCGCACCTGCTGTAATATTCGTAAGGTAATGGAAAAAGTCCTCATCGGTGTTCACCTATAAAATGCAGGAAGGCTTCTTCGATCGTCGATGAGGAGGTCCTGGCCTTCAGATCACCTGGCGAACCTGACGCAATCAGCTTACCATCACGGATCATGCCAAGTTTGTCGCATCGCTCCAGTTCATCCATGACATGGGTTGTCACGATGATAGTTGTACCGTTGTCGCGAAGCTTCCCAAGCTCCTTCCAAATCGACATCCTGAGCACTGGATCAATGCCCACCGTAGGTTCATCCAGGATCAGGATAGGCGGTTCATGAAGCAGTGCAATCGCAAGGGACAATCGGCGCTTCATGCCGCCAGAGAAATGTTTGACCTGACGGTTTATAAAAGACGTCAAATCGACCAAATCCAACACTTCCTTGATGCGTTGCTGTTTTTTTGCATAAGACATTTTAAACATGGAAGCGAAAAAATACAGATTCTCCGCTGTCGTAAGCTCCCCATACAGAGCATCAGCTTGCGCCATGTAGCCGATCTCCTTCAGTATGGATAGTAGGGGCATCTTCTTGTCGAGCACATACACCTCACCGTTCGTAGCTTCATCTACGCCAGCAATCATTTTGACCAATGTCGTTTTGCCAGAACCGGAAGGGCCAAGTATACCGAAGATCTGGGAATAAGGAATATTTAGATTAATGTTAAAGAGCACCTGCTTCTTACCAAACAAACGGTCGACGTGCTTAATACAAACACAGCAGGTTTGTGGTAGAGCTTCCAAGGTTAATGGTTCCATCTCTCTCCCCGCTTCAAATGAGATTAATTAAATACTTGAAAAAAAGTGAGTACTTACTCACCATATTATATATAATTCTTTTTTTACGTCAATAGTGAATTAGAGAAAAGGACTCAACCAGTGCAGAAGCTGGAATGAGTCCTTTTACATACCTAATAAAAAATAAATACGCTAATATTTAGGGTATATTAATTAATAGCAAATCCATTTAAGAATTTAAAAGTTGTCCCAAAGATCTAAAATGCTTTGGGACAGTTCATTGTCTTTTGAAGAACGATAGTTTCTCAATCGATTACAGAGGGTAGCAATTACAAGAAAAATAAAGTACTATTACCGTCCCCTATGTTTGGCTTTTGCTTTGAGTCGAGCAATCTCTCGTTTGTATTCCTTGATTTGCTCACGATATTCACGGTTCAATGTTCTCTTCTCAGCCTTACGCTGTTCAAGCTGGAGTTTGATGGCCTGTTCCGCATAAGTATTGGTGCCATGTGAACGTATTTCTTTTGCTGTCAGCCTTTGTAAACGTTTAGGGTTAATTCGGTGATCGTAAGATGTTTTTCCTTCGACCACCGCGGTCATGCGTTCTGTCAGCCTTGACAGTTCACCACTTTGTACGAAATCCAGCACTTCGGCATCCGACGGCTCCGACCCAAATACATGTCTTGCGGCCCGAACCTTGCCTTTTTCCTGTGTTTCAATTACTCCGATCCAATAAGGTTTTTCGAAATATACCGTTAGCTTCATAATAATGAAACCCCCTCTAAAAGTGTTACGGAGTCGTTGGACATCCCGAGGGGGAAGGTTACTTATATTGGTTTTATAAACCAATACGCCCGGACTACCAACCGAGCTGTGTTTCTACGCTCCGGTTTCATCATAAAAGATTTAGGTAGTTTCGTCTACAAGATACGTGGGACTCAATCCTAGTTCTCAACCTGGATTGTTTTTGGTAAGGGTGCATACATCATCAATAGATGAAGAACTGAGGATAAGGGGGAGAAAAACAACGCCCTTCCATCTTCTTGATGGGAAGCGAAAGCGCTGAAAAAGTTTACTTTACCCCGGAGGGATAATATCTATATTTGAGGATGCACTCTATACGGTAGCAGGAACTCATAAGATTATTTTTTTGAGATTTTAAATTTGAATGGGTCAAATAAATATTAAAAAAATAGCTGAGCATCGATTTAGCGATTTATACGACAAAAAAGCACTGTCCGTTTATTCGGACAGTGCGTCCTTAAAAGAGTACCCTTATTCTTACAGTACCTTAACAGTGTACACCATTCTCAATTTGTGGTTACCGCCGTAAATTTCGACTCTTGCGGTGGTTGCAGTAGTCGTTGTTACCACGCCGGAGGCGGAGACGGTAACATTTCCGCTTGCCACTTTATAGGTATCCCCTGGGAAATTTGACAGTGCATAGGAATAATTTCGCGGCAGCTTAGCTGTTCTGTAGTATACTCCGTTAACTTCTACAATAGGCGTAATTTCCGGAGAAGGACCTACTGCTGCGGACGCACTAGGGACAATAATACTGCCAATGAGACCCAAAGACATAGCTGCTGATAATACTGCTTTTTTAATATTCATAAAGAATTCCTCCTGATGTTTTGTTATATGAACTCCTGAAATATACCATGTAAAATTGTTAATTTCACTTCATTCGACAAATGTTACCAAAATCATACAATAAAATAGTTATAAAGTCCTATAAGATGCAAGAAAATCAAAATATAACAATTGAGGGATTTTTTTATTATTTTATAAACTGGTGTATAAGACATTCATCACTGCCTGAATCCCATCTCACCATACGCTGCTTTAATCCAGACAATTCCGTGCATTGGCGAATGGCCTCTGCTATAAGCATGGCAATCTGTCTTGCTCCTTCGTCAGAAAAATGGGTATTATCCGTTATTCCCGCGGGATAATTCGGATGTGTTTTTTCAGGCAAATGCATAAATAGCTGCCGGGACGCTTCTTCACCCATGGAACGATAAAGCTGCTGAGAAGCCGCAAAAATATCTAGCAGCGGTGTATGGGTTTGCTCGGCTACTTGTCTCATAGCTGCGGGATAGGCTCCCACAGCCAGCGGATCAGGCTCCCCGTCTGCGGTAAAGCGGCGGCGGCTCACAGAGGTCAACAGCACCGGAACCCCGCCACGCTGACGAGCGGATTCGATGTATTGAATGAGGTTTTGACGATACTCCCCATCAGGATCCGTATAACGGGTCGGATCTTCTTTTTTCTCATCGTTGTGTCCAAATTGAATAAACAGATAATCGCCGGCTCGAAAATCCTTTTCAATATCAGCCAAGCGGCCTTCTGCTATAAAGGATTTGGTGCTACGCCCATTCACGGCGCGATTGTCCACATGAACAGACGGGCCCAAGTAGCTTTGCAGGTGTTCGCCCCAGCCTGTCATCGGTTTTTCGGCAGCTCCTTTTTGAGCGGCAGTGGAGTCCCCGGCGATAAACAGCCGGGTGGGCAATGGCTGTTTTACTTGAACATAATGATTTTTTTGAAAGGCTTGAACCTGCTTCTGTGTTGGCTGTTCACCTAAAAAATGTGTACGGCTTCCGATATGTGTATAAGAGCCATGGAACGAAATGACGGGATATCCCAGCAGCAGCAGATTGGGTTTCTCCGATCCTCTGGTGGCAACAATGGAGGCCAAGTGCCCGCCTGCCGAGAAACCGATCAGCCCTACTTGTTCAGGTATCACAGGCCAATCCTTGGGAGTTTGGCGAACCCATTGCAGGGCATGCTCCACATCCTCCAACAAGGAGGTGATCTCGAAATCGCCAACTTGATACTCCAGTACTCCTGCATGGATGCCCAACTCATTCAGCCATCGGACGATAGGTTCTCCTTCATGTGAGGCTAAATACTCATAGCCGCCACCCGGCAATACCAATATAAAAGGACGAGCCTCCTGAACTGCAACTGGATAGAGGGTGAGAAAGGACGTGTCTGCTGAAAATTGTCCTTTTATAATCTCTTCTTCAGGATTGATAACGTGCAACATAAGGTACCTCCAGGTTTCTTATTGGATGCCGCCAACGAAAATAATCAGCTTAAACTGGAACCATGCGGATAGAATGGCAGTTAACATTTCGGCTTGAAAAGCAGGGTTGTACGGTACTGGATGTAAAAAAAAAATTAATGCACACGTGAAAAAAATGATTTAAACCTCATAATGAAAGCGCTATAATTTGATGTAACACCAAGAAACAAAGGGGGAGCGCTATGAAAAAAGGCAAAATGTTCTACACCATTTTTATTACGATTCTGGTTCTGGGAATAGGGCTGGTGGCCAGCTTCGGCAGCTACATTTATTTTACAACAATTAGCTCCGTTGTGGAGAGAGTTTCCAATACCAAGCAAAGCTATATGGCGCAGATGAGAAACAGTCTGGAGCAGAAAATCCAAACCATTGAATATGCTTTTAATACGTACAGCACAACCAGCTCGTTTAATGAGGTTGTAAAGCATCCCATTACCGAAAAGGATTTTATAGCATATAGGAATGTGAATACACAGCTCAATTATATTGCAACGATGGGATTGGAAGGAACGGAATATTCACTGATCAGTCTGGACCAGAATTGGAAAGTCTCCAATGGCAGCCTGTCCTATTTGACAAAAACAGAACGGGAAAAACTAATGAATACGTATATCGATGAACAGGATAAGGGATTATTCTGGATTAAAACAGATAAAGGAATTCGTTTTGTGAATACCTTGCCTGTATTCTCCAAAAAGAAGCAAGCGATTGCTTTGTCCGATATATCGCTGCAGACCCTAAATCGCACCATTCAGACAGAGGATCATATGCCCGTCTTCATTCTGAATAATCAAGGCGATTTAATGTACGAAACTCAGCCTATACAACAGTTACTGTCTGCTCAGCAGCTCAGGCATATTTCAGAAGTTACGGCCAAATCTGACAACACCGGCATGCTGACATTGGAAAAAGGCAATCATCAGCCAGCAAGGCAAGTCATTTATGCCAAATCTGCTTATAACAATTGGACTTACTTAACGGTATTAGACAAAAATGAAATAGCGAGTGCATTTCAAACGACTAAATTTGGGATCATCATGATGGGGCTAGTGCTAGCACTTTTAATTGTAGTGGTAGCATATGTTATTGCTATTTTCTTCACCAAGCCATTCCAGAAGATCAAGCACAGCCTGCCCAAAAACCCCGATTTTACGCTCAAAAATGAGCCTTCCAAAAATGAAATTGACTGGATCATTCATTCCATCGACACCATCGTCACAGAAAAGGAAAGTCTGGAAGTCCTCATTCAGTCCGAGATGCCGCAGCTTGAAATCCAGTTGATTCTCAACCTGTTCCGCAAGCGTATTACTGCAGAGGAGCTGGCACGGAAAATGCCGCGTCTCGGGTATTCGCAGCTGGAGAATCAAATGTACATTACGATGCTGATCCAGCTGGATAATCTGGGAGATCGCGAGCCGTCAGATAAAGATGTGTTACTGCTGGCTATTAACAAAATCGTGGAAGAAACGATTCCTGAACAGCAGCGCATGCTGCCCATTATTTTGAATGACGACACCCAGGCGACCATATTGATATTGAGCGACAAGAACGAGCATGAAATAAGAAAGCAATTGCTGGATGATGCGAGCTTGTTGATTCGGACGGCCAAAGAGTATTTGAACGTTTCCATCAGCATCGGCATGAGTACAGCGTATAGCAACTTGCTGGAAAGTAAAGAAGCATGCGAGATGAGCAAGCAAGCCTTGCATCATCGTTTAAATTTAGGCAAAGAGTCAATTATTTTTTATGAAGATATTTCCATGGTCATTTCAGGTCCAGTGCTGCTTCATTATCCTGCGGACTTGGAATCGCAGCTATTTGAAGCCATCCGAATAGGGGATGAAGAGCAGGTATATCATACGGTCCGTTCTTTATTGGCGGAAATGATGAAAAAGAATAATCATTCCATGAACTTTGAGGTACTGCTGGTACGGTTTGTGAATAACCTCATCCAATTGGAACAGCTGTTGGGAATCGAGGTGTTGCTGACGCAAGACAATCATGCCCTGTACCATCGTCTGCTGGACATCCGAAACCCTGAAGAGATTGAACGCATGCTGGTGGAGCAAATTATTTTCCCTATGGTAAAAAGCATGAAGGAGAAGACAAACCAGCAATTCCGATCTCTCTCGGAAAAAATTGCCGCTATTATCCGCGCTGAATATGACCAGGAATTATCTTTGGAACTGATCGGGGACCGGCTGCATTACAATCCGAATTATTTAAGCAGTATTTTCAAAAAAGAATACGGAACGACGTTCAGCGAGTACCTGATGGGCTACCGGCTGCAAATGAGCAAGAAATGGCTTGTTGAGACAGATATGACGATTAAAGAAATCGCCGGGCGCTTGCAATATCATAATTCGCAGAACTTTATTCGCTCGTTCCGGAAAAAGGAACAAGTTACACCGGGGGCTTACCGCAAGATGAAGCAAGCCAATTGACCGGAGCAGCGGCACAAGCCGGAGGCAACTTATCCTTTTACCGCCCCTAACAAAGCCCCTTTAACAAAGTGCTTTTGTACAAATGGATACACGATTAGCATAGGCACGGTTGCAATGACAATGACCGCCATCTTAATCGTCTGCGCAGGCGGGATGACATCAACCGCGGTTCCTTCTGCCTGCATACCGCTGGAAACGATTACAATTTGGCGGAGCAAGACTTGGATTGGCCATTTAGCAGAGTCATTGATATACAAAATCGCATGCATATACGTATTCCAGTATGCTACCGCGTAGAAAAGGGAAATGGTTGCAATAGAAGGCAAGGCGAGCGGCAGCATGATTTTAAAGAAGATACCAACATCGTTACACCCGTCCATTTTGGCGGATTCCTCCAAATCATCCGGCAAAGCCTGAAAAAAGTTGCGCATGATAATCAGGTTTAATGCATTAATGGCGACGGGAAGAATCAAGGACCAATACGAATTGATGAGCCCCATGCTTTTTACAACCAGGAATGTCGGAATCATCCCCCCGCTAAACAGCATCGAAAACACAACAATGAAGTTAATGGTATTTCGGCCAAGCAGGTATTTTCGGGATAATCCATAGGCCATAAAAGCGGTAAAAATCATACTTACGACTGTACCGACGATGGTTACGCCGACCGAAACTCCGAGCCCTTTGAAAATCGTCGGAGTTGACAGAATGTAGCGATAAGCATCCAAAGAAAATGTAACAGGGAATAGAATGAATTTTTTGGCTACCACTTCCTCGGTTGAGGCAAAAGAGCTGGCGATGATATTCAAAAAAGGCAAGAGACAAGTGAGGGCAATGAGAACCAATAGTGTACTGTTTATAATGTTGAACATACGACTGCCCAGCGATTCTTTTTTTCGTAATTTTTGCGCCAAGTGATTGACCTCCTCGTAATCGTTTACATGTAAACCTTATCAAGAGGAAGAAATTCCGTATATAATCAAATCTTGAGATGTTAGCCAAATGTGGAAAAAAGAGAGTAATCATTAAGTTATGTAGTAATCATTAGGTAAGATGAATAGCGTGAAAAGCAGGCTGTACACACAAATTTGAAAACGCTATCATTTGGTGATTATATGCGGAATGCCGAAAATCACGTACTCTTGAAAGCGTATACAGGAACGTTTCAAGGAGGTCGAGTTAATGAACAAAAGAACGACGGAAAACCTTTTACGTATGCAAAAATACATGCTGCTGTATCTGATGGTTTTGCCCGGGCTGGTTTACTTCATTATTTTTAAGTACTTTCCCATGGGCGGCTTGGTCATTGCGTTTCAGGATTACCAGGCCTTTCAGGGGATCACGGGCAGTCCGTGGGTAGGAATGAAACATTTTAACCGTTTATTTACCGAGCCCACGTTTTTCATGCTATTGCGCAATACACTTATTTTATTCGCGTTGAACATTGTTATCTTTTTCCCATTACCCATCATTTTGGCACTGATGCTGAATGAGGTCCGGAAGCTGTTTTTTAAAAACATTATTCAGACCATTATTTACATCCCGCACTTTATGTCATGGGTTATCATTGTCTCAATTTCTTATGTATTTCTTACGGTCGACGGCGGGGTGCTGAATGAAATGATTGCCGCGCTGGGCGGGGAGAAAATCAGCTTCTTGACTTCTCCGGAATGGCTGCGAACCGTCTATATGGGGCAAGTCATCTGGAAGGAACTCGGCTGGTCTACCATCATTTATTTATCGGCAATCACAGTGGTCGACACGCAATTGTACGAGGCGGCAGAGATGGATGGCGCAAGCCGCTTGAGAAAAACATGGCATGTCACCCTGCCTGCGATCCGCCCGGTCATTATTACGCTGCTCATCTTGAAAATCGGCAGCACGCTGGATTTGGGCTTTGAGCATATGTATTTGCTCTTGAACTCATTAAACCGTGAGGTTGCCGAGATTTTTGATACCTATATCTATACCGCCGGCTTAAAGAATGGACAATTGAGCTTCAGTACGACGGTCGGACTGTTTAAAGGGGTCGTAGGATTAATTCTGATTATGTTCTCCAATCGGCTGGCCAAGAAATTTGGCGAAGACGGCGTTTACTAATGACGACGGGAAGGATGCAAAATGGTACGGTTTGTAGAAAACATGAACAAATGGTGCATGCGCCTGCTCCGGCTGGTTTACCTTAACCTGCTATGGACAGTTGCGACGATCCTGGGCTTGGGCTTGATCGGCGTCGGGCCTGCAACGGTCGCTATGCTTAGTATTTTAAGGCAGTGGATTCGCGGCAATGAGGAAGTAGCCATTTTCTCAACATTTATACGCTACTTCAGAGAGAGCTTTAAAGAAGCAGCGATGATTGGCGGACTGTACAGCCTTGTGGGCTACGTGCTCTACGTGGATATAGTCAATGTCTCATCCTGGCATGTTCGTGTCGTGACGCTGATTGGAGCCTTGTTGTATCTCATCTCCTTGACTTACATTTTCCCGTTGCTGGCTCACTATGACTGGAAAGGCATCAAACTGAAAATCAAAATGTCGATCGTCATTGGATTTTCCTATTTACAATATACACTTGTTCTTTTTGTAGCCATTGTCGTGCTTTTTGCCTTGATTTTCGGCTTGTACCCCGGAATTCTGACTTTTGCCGGAGTGAGTATCCTCGGTTATCTCGTGATGTGGATGACACATCAGGTGTTCAGCAAAATAGAGCGAGAGGTTCTGGTAAAAGAGGAAGATATGGCATAAATATGAATAAGAAAAGGAGCAAACACGATGAAAAAGGGAATCAAGATGAAAAAAAGCGTATCAGGCCTACTGGCTGTGCTTATGGTCATGAGTGTCTTTTTAGCTGCTTGCGGTGACAAGGGGGCAGAGGATCAAGGCAGCCAGACCTATAATCCGAAATCGAGACTGGAATTTACCTGGTTAAATGTATTGCACACAGCTTCTCCGCCGACAGAAACGATTAAAAGTAAAATCGAAGAATACACCAATTCCAAAATCACCTTCAACTGGGTGCCGGATGCTTCCAAAGAAGAGAGAATTACGACGGCCCTGGCTTCCGGTGAATTGGCTGATATGGTGACTTTGACGATGTTGACAAACTCTTCAGTACGGAGTTCTTTAAAATCGGGGCTATTCTGGGATGTAGGAAAGTATTTGGATGATTATGGAAATTTGAAAAAGATTCCACCAGAAGTGCGGGAGGCCGCTTCCATTGAAGGTGTGCTGTATGGAGTTCCGTTCCAGAAGAACCTGGCCCGGGCGGGGCTGGTGATTCGTCAGGACTGGCTGGACCGCTTAGGTCTGAAGGTACCGACGACACTGGATGAGCTGTATGAAGTTGCGAGAGCGTTTACAGAGGATGATCCGGATGGCAATGGCAAAAATGATACGACCGGGTTTGTTGACAGATCCGATCTGCGCTACAGCAGCTTCAAAACGTTAAGCTCCTACTTTGGTACACCCAATGGCTGGAAAGTAGATGAAACCGGAAAGTTTACGCCGGAATTTGATACTCCGCAATATATGGAAACCTTAAAGTATTCCCATAAGCTATACGAAAACGGATATCTTTCCAAAGACTTCGCTGTCACCGCCAAAACGGACCAGCAGCAGCAATTTGCTCAAGGGAAAGCAGGTATCTATACAGGCATGATCGATATCGCCAACCTCAGAACATTGTCCCAGGGATTGCAGAAGGGATTGAAGCTGGTACCCGTAAACAAAATTTCGAACGGAGATGGCAAATACCACGTATGGTCTGAGGGAAGCGGGGTAGGAGGTCTGCTGGCATTCCCTAAATCTGAAGTGAAGACGGAAGCTGAGCTTAAAAGACTGCTGCAATTTGTAGATGACCTGATTGACAAGGATGTATATATGTATATGACCGGCGGAATTGAAGGCACACACTATAAGCTCGACAAGGACGGGGCCTTCAAAATTATGAATACAGATTTGTGGCAGGCGGACGTTCAGCCGTTTTCAAGCTCCAGACCAAGTGAAGTGACCTATAACCTAAAAGATGCCAATCCGGAAAAGGAATTGGCTAACCAATTAGTTCGGGAAAATAGTAAATTTGCTGTGCTGGATCCAACGGTGCCGCTGGATTCAGTCACGGCCAATGAACAAGGAACAGAGCTGGAGAAAATCATTACCGACGCCTCCTTCAAATTTATAATGGGTGAAACAGATGAAGCCGGGTTTAAAGCAGCTGTAGAAAATTGGAAGAAATCCGGTGGGGCACGAATAACCGCTGAGTATGAGGAAGCATATAAGAATACGAAAAAATAAGGATATAGGTTGAACATCTATAAATATTTTCGTATTCACAAAAAATGAAGACAGGAGAGGACGACATGCAAGCATATAACATTATTGATTATGGGGCCCCGCAGGATGGTACGACGCTGGCAACAACAGCGATTGCAGAGGCCATTGCTGCAGCCAGCCATGCCGGGGGAGGAACGGTTGTTATTCCTTCCGGTACATACCGGACAGGGGCTATTATCCTTAAAAGCAACATTGAACTGCATTTAAGCCCTGGGGCCATTCTTTCTTTCAGCACAAATCCGGCGGACTATCCTGTGGTGGAATCCCGATGGGAAGGGGTTCAGCGGGAAGTACATGCTTCGTGTATTTACGGGCATAACCTCGAAAATATTTCAATTACAGGCAGCGGAACCCTGGATGGAAATGGTCAACCGTGGTGGGAAAAGCACCGGAACCACCCGGAGGAATTGCAGTATCCCAGACCGAAATTAATCAGCTTTGACCGTTGTCAGCGGGTCACGATTAAAGATGTTGCCATGAAAAATTCCCCGAGCTGGACTGTAAACCCTATCGCCTGCTACAACGTCACGATTGACAACTTGTCTATTCTTAACCCGGCGGACTCCCCTAATACCGATGGCATTAATCCCGAATCCTGTTCCAACGTGCGTATCAGCAATTGCAATATTGATGTGGGCGATGATTGTATTGCGATCAAAGCAGGAACCGAAGATACGCAGGAGCGGATTCCATGTGAAAATATTACGATTACCAATTGTACGATGGTGCATGGCCATGGTGGCGTCGTGCTGGGAAGTGAAATGAGCGGAGATATTCGCAATGTGACGATCAGCAACTGTGTGTTCAAGCAAACAGATCGGGGCATCCGCTTGAAATCCAGACGAGGACGCGGAGGAATCATCGAGGATATTCGCGTCAGCAATATTGTAATGGAAGAGGTCATTTGTCCGTTTATTCTGAACCTGTATTATTTCTGCGGGCCCCGGGGGAAAGACAAATATGTCTGGGACAAAAATCCCTATCCGGTTACCGATGAAACCCCGTGCTTTAGACGCATCCATTTTGCCGATATTACAGCACGTCAGGTTCATGCAGCTGCCGGGTTCCTATACGGACTTGCAGAACAATACATTTCTGAAATTACATTTTCCAATATCGATATTTCCATGGCGAAAAATGCGATTCCCGGCCGCCCTGCCATGATGACAGGAATTGAGGACATGAATAATCGCGGCTTTAATCTGGGAAATGTGAAAGACATCCGTTTCCAGCAGGTGACAATTGAGAATCATGAGGGTCCTGCCTTCTATATTGAAAATGGGGATGACGTTGAGATCAACCGTTGTCATTCGAAAAATACAGCCCGGCCCGAAAAGCTGATCGAACAAGTAACGGTAGCGCCCTCCAGCCAAAATATTTTGAACTAGACAGGAGCTGAAAGGAGGAAAAACGTGGATAGGCTGCAAGCATTGTTAGGAGACCTCCCGGAAGATCGTCCTGTGACAGCAACTTTGCTAAAGCAAGAGGAAAAGGAGGGATATCGGCTGGAATGTCTCCTGCTAGATATGAACGGGGTCGAGCCTGTACCCGCTTATGTGGCTACCCCTTTACAGGGGGATGGTCCGTTTCCATTGGTCATTTTCAACCATTCGCATGGGGGCAATTATACGAACGGACGCAAGGAATTGATCTATAGCAGCTCTTATTTGCAGCAGCCCTCGTTTGCATCAGTCCTGGCAGGGATGGGGTACTGTGTGTGTTCCATTGATATGTGGGGATTCAATGAACGCGGAGGCAAAACCGAGAGTGAGCTGGTCAAGGAAATGCTCTGGCAAGGGCAAGTGCTGTGGGGCATGATGCTGTACGATAACCGTCGTTTATTGGATTATATGTGCCAGCGTGAGGATATTGATGCTTCCCGCATCGCGACGATTGGCATGTCAATGGGGGGATTGATGGCGTGGTGGCTGGCCGCCCTGGATGAGCGGATACAGGTCACTATTGATATTTGCGGACAGGTCGATGCCCATACGCTGATCGCCAAAAGAGGCCTGGACCATCATGGCTTCTATTCCTATGTTCCAGGTCTGTTGAAGCATTTTACGACCCTCGATATTCAAAAGCGGATTGTGCCCCGCCCACGTATGAGCATAACGGGCCGAAATGATCGGATGTGCCCGATTGAAGGGGTCGAGCATTTGGCAAAAGGGCTACAGGAAGCTTACCGAGAAGCAGGTCACCCGGAGCATTGGCAGCCTGTCATTGCAGGCGGCGGACATATGGAGACGTTGGAAATGCGAAGGGCGTGGCAGGCATTTTTAGCTGAACACTTGTAAATGGAATGAAAGGATCGGGTAACCATGCTGGTAGGAAAAGAGTCCTTCTGTGATTTTCATACGATTCAGGAGGCGATTGATGTACTGGAGCAGTCGCCTTCCAACGAAATGGCAATGCTGACTATTTTATCGGGTACCTATGAGGAAGAGGTACGGATTTACCGTTCATACCTGCATATCATAGGTATTGGGCAGGTTGATATTCGTATGCACCGGTATGCCAAGGAGCGGGATGAAGCAGGGGAGGAGATCGGGACTTTTGCGACACCCACTTTATTTTTAGGGGGCAGCCATCTGATCCTGGAAAATCTCACGATTTCCAACACGGCTGGACAGGGAGAAGCCATTGGGCAGGCGGTTGCCGTGTATGCTCACTGTGATAAAACGGTGTTTAGAAACTGCACCTTTAAAGGGCACCAGGATACGTTATTTACGGGTCCCCTGCCCCCGGCTCCGAAGGAGCGATTGAAGTTTGGCGGAATCCCTTTAAAAGAGCATCACGCTCACTATCGCCAGCTCTATCAGCATTGCTATATGGAGGGGACGGTGGACTTTATTTTTGGCGGGACTACCGCTTATTTTGAGGACTGCGAAATTCACAGTTTGCGCCATCATAAGAACGAAACGAGTTATGTCACAGCCGCCTCTACACCGCAAGGGCAAGCGTATGGCTATGTATTCTACCGCTGCTATTTAACCGGCGAGCCGAACATGACCCCGGTATTTTTGGGCCGTCCGTGGCGTGAGTATGCCAAAACGGTGTTTGTCGATTGTAAAATGGGCGAGCACATTGATCCACGCGGCTGGGACAATTGGGGTAATCCTGACAACGAGACTACCGTTTGTTATCAGGAATACGGTGGTTCCGAGGCCGATTTGCTACGCGGCCAGCGCGTTCCGTGGGCGGATTGTTTTGAAGCAGGGACAGAAGCGTGGAGCAAGGAGCAGGTTTTTGATGGGGTTGCATTTTGGAGATCTTTTGACAGATCAGGTTGACTTGAGAGGTAATCCGAAGAATTGCAGCATTTGGGCGCCGCAGCCTGAGCTACGCGGATAACCTTTTTTATCTGCTCTATACGGATGTAAAAAGCACCAAACGCCCGTTCAAGGATGTTCTTTTACGCTGATCCCGCAAGTGATCAGGCTTCAGGGGGAAAATTTGTAGGCATTGCCGCTCACGATATGCAACAATTTCAAGGCAGCCATGTTGATTTCTCCCATTTCCGGTATTATAGAAAAGATCATCTGTCCTCCTAAAATGAGCTGTAAAACGGGATATAAAAAACGAATCATTGACAGTCATGATGTATAACCGACATGATGCGGTAGTTAAATTGTTAAAGCATCTTCACCGGTGCTTTTTTGTTTTTTATGTGTTTACTCTTTCACGCTATATTCTCGCAAAATCTCCAGAAAGACGCTGGTCGCTTTTGTCTCGAATACGGCAGAAGGGGTCAGAAAAGAAAATTTCCGAATGACCGGGAGATTACGAATTTCTAATATTTTTAATGTCCCCAAAGCAAGTTCCTTTTGAATCGCCCATTGGGACAACAACGAAATGCCCAGGCCTGCTTCTATAGACTCCTTGATAATTTGTGTGCTGCCAAAATCCATTACATGAGAAGGGGAAAACTGAAATCTTGCAAACATTTTTTCAGCCGCTTCCCGGGTTCCAGAGCCTTCCTCCCGCAGAATCCAGATGTCCTCCTGCAGCTCGCTTAAATCCAGTTGAGGTTTGCCTGCCAGCCGGTGATTTTGCGGAGCGACAATATACATTTCATCATCAGCAAATGATTCAATATATAAATGGTCATGCTGAAATTCCCACTCAATGATTCCTACATCCAGTTGATTACGGAGCACCAGTCTTTCGATTTCCTGGGTATTGCCTATCGTAATGGAGGGCTGAATGAGCGGATATTTCATTCTCATCTTGCCAATCATATGTGGCAGGACATACTCGCCATATGTGTAGCTTGCACCGATAGACAGGCTTCCTTGTGCTTTATTCATCAGCTCGTCTACCAAATATTGCATTTGGGTGTTCAGGCGGATCATCTCCTGGGTATGATGATACACAATTTCACCGGCTTTGGTTAAACGTACATATTTGTTGCTTCGTTCCAGCAGACGGGCTCCAACGGTTCGTTCCAGTGTTTGAATATATTGGCTTACAGCAGGCTGGGTCATATGTAATGCTTCGGCAGCTCGTGTGAAGTTTTGCTTCTCCGCAACCATAACAAATACGATAAAAGATGGATCCATAGCCTATCCCTCCAAGTTCATTATAAGTATTTGCTTATTATCATTATTATAATGAATTATTTTTCTTATGACAAAATACATATTAAGCTGGATGCATGTAGAATTGGAGGGAGTCACCTTGAACAGTCATTCAAAACAGATCAATTTATTATCCAATAGGGAGCGATATATCCGATGTGTATTAGGCATCGTGTTAACGATGATATTCGCGTTGGCGGGATACGCGCTGAATGAATTGCCAGGCTTTCATTATGTAGGCCCATTGGCTTGCGCCATGTTTCTCGCTGTCTTGTACCGGCAGCTGTGGGGCTATCCTGAAGCTGTGCGCCCGGGGGTAGAGATTTCGGCCAAACAATTGCTGCGAGGAGCTATTGTACTCTATGGGCTGAAGCTCAATATGGATGTTATTCTTCATCAAGGGCTGGGGCTGCTCCTGCGTGATGCAGGCATTGTTGTATTTGCGATTCTGCTTACGATTGGGCTGGCCAAACGCTTTAAGGCGGATGCTTCCCTGTCGCTTCTTCTCGGTATTGGCACAGGAGTATGCGGTGCAGCAGCCATTGCGGCTGTTTCTCCCCTGCTGAAATCCAAAGATGAGGATACGGCCATTGGAGTTGGGCTCATCGCCTTGGTTGGAACCGTCTTTTCTATTTTATTTACAGTACTACGCCCCTGGGTTCCTTTGACGGATATGCAATACGGCGTCTGGTCAGGCAGCAGCTTGCATGAAATTGCGCATGTGGCCCTGGCTGCGGCTCCTGCCGGACAGAATGCTCTTGCAGTGGCTTTATTAGCCAAACTGGGGCGTGTGTTTTTGCTAATACCACTCAGCTTTATTTTAATGTACTGGATGAAATGCACGGGAAAACTCCGCCCGGATGCAAAAGTGGCGTTTCCCTGGTTCCTCATTGGCTTTATCGTTACAAGCATGCTGGGCAGCTATGTTTTCGGGAAATATATAGCAGTTCCTTCCAGTCTGATGAACGGGCTTTCTCAGGCTACTACATTTATGCTCACGATGGCTATGGTGGGCATGGGGCTGAATGTAAGCTTCAAGGCTTTGCGGGAGAAAGCACTGCTTCCCTTGCTGGTGCTGTCTGTCACTTCGATCATCCTTGCAGGCGTCACCTTTTTCACCGTGTGATTTAAGAGGGAGAATCTTTATTTTTATGTACTCTAAATGCTAGTAAAAAAGCCGATAGGACGCTGCCTGCTGTATTGCAGGCGGCGTTTTTTTAGTATAGTGAATGAGTAAGTCTGAAATATATGCTAAACTAATCGTAACTTTTTATCTCCTGTTCGCGTCTATCCAAATAAAAGAGTCGAAGGATCATAGATTATAGAATGATAAGCGAAAATTTAGAGAATGGTAGGGTACATATGAAGAATATTCGTTGGTTTGCTTTTTTGTTTTTGTTTCTGCTTGCATTTCAGGGAGAAAGTCAGGCTGCATCTTCAAGTGCGCATATACAGTTGGATGGCAAAGATATAGGCGCCGCCAAGGGAGCACAGATTCAGGAAGTAAAAGGTAATGTGCTGGTCCCTCTGCGTCTCATTGTGGAGGAATTAGGCTATAAGGTCAATTGGGAAGCCAAGACAGGTACTGTAACGATAAAGAATCAAAATAAGAATCAGAATCTCAGTCTTCAGGTGAACAACCCCATCGCCACTGTTAACGGTCAGCAAATGGGATTGGCCGTAGCCCCGCTGCTGACGGGAGGGACGACTTATGTTCCGCTTCGTTTTGTATCTGAACAGACCGGGTTGGGTGTGACCTGGAACAATGAGCTTAAAACTGTGCTCCTGACTACTCCATCTACTTCTAGCGGAAAAAGCGAGTCTTCGCGCGGCAGCTCCGCCACTCAGACTGCTGCGAATGCAGAGGAGAGTACAGGTGCGGTGATTAGCCAAATCAGCTTCACTAATCATCAGCTAACCATTGCGGTGAATGGAAAAGTAACCCCCAAAGTAACTACGTTAACTAACGCAGACCGTATTGTCGCAGACATTCCTGATGCCAAACTTTCTAATGATTTTCTATCATCTCAACCATTGGATAGAGGCGGACAAGGAGCTTTTTCAGTCACCGATGATCCGGATGTGACACAGGTCAGATACTCTATCTTTAGTACAAGCCCGGCTTCAGTACGTATTGTGATCGATCTGAATAGCAGCACCTCTTATCATGTACAGAATGCCGATGACGGTAAGGTTGTTATAGCATTGGATCAGAAATCAGATGAAACGGCACCTACACCTACCGAGCCTGTTACATCTACTTCGCCTGCTGAGCCAACCATTGCTTCTAACGGTCATGCACAGGGAATTGACGTCTCCCACTATAATGGCAGTATCGATTGGCAGCAAGTGGCGGCGTCAGGCAAGACTTTCGCTTTTATTAAAGCAACGGAAGGGACAAAATATCAAGATAATCAATTTTTAGTGAATGTCCAGGGAGCCAGAGATGCCAACATATTGGTTGGCGCTTATCACTTTTTGAACGCGACTACTGTAGATGGAGCACGTCAGGAAGCTGCTAATTTTGCCAGAGCTATAGAATCAGCAGGGGGCCGGCTGGATCTGCCGCTTGTGATGGATTATGAGAATAATCCCAAAGGTATAAGTACAGTACAAATTAATGAAGTGGCTCATGCATTTTTGGATGAAGTGAAGAGGCTTACCGGACGTCAGCCCATTGTATATACGGGCAATGTGTTTGCCTCCAAGTTTGACCCTACATTTTCTGTGTATAAACTTTGGGTAGCCAGATACAGCACTACTCAAAAGCCAACGGCAGTTCCAGCCTGGAACAGCTGGTGGGCTTGGCAATACAGCAGCACCGGAAGTGTTCCGGGTATTAATGGTGCAGTGGATTTGGATGAATATAACGGAACGATAGATGAACTGCGTGCTTCACTGGCGGCAGAACTTGAATAACAGGATGCATCACAATAAATCCTCGCTTATCTGGATAGGATACGCGAGGATTTGTGTTGTCTGATCGTTCAATGGGGCACAATCCATACGATTTCGCAGATACGGACAAAGAATTTTTTTCCGAATACATCCAAAACGACATGGTCAGGCTTACAATCCAGCACGCATCCCTCAATTCTGCCGCGTGTTGTCTCAAGTACAACATATTTGCCGGTCGCTGCTCTCAATGCTTCAACTACGCATGGGTCTACAGGGTATACCACCACATGGTGAGGGGTAAGGTGATGGGGAAAAGGCTGATTGGCGCTGTAACTGAACGCTTGATTCGAATTCAATCGCTTCACTCCTTAAGATTAGTTATGATGTATCGTATGCTCCTGCCCAGAAAGGGTGTAGGCTGCTGCCCATAAACGGAAAGTATCACAACATTGCCAAAAAGCCCGGTCCACAAGGACACTCAGTACATAAGCTATGTTGTACCCTGAGTTAAAGGAGGAACTTATCCATGAGTGAAAGCGAAAGAGGTTATGGCGGCGGAGGATACCCAGGTGTTTGGACATCAACAGGTGCTATTCTTGTATTGTTCATCCTTCTGGTCATCATCACCAAGTCTTTATGGGTCTAAATTGAATTGAGTAGGTTAAACCCTTCATTGGTATATAACCGGTGAGGGGTTTAATCATTTTAGAATAAGCCGGATGGTTAATATGATAATGCACCTCAAATCGCAGTGTACAAAGCCCTGACACAATCTGTGCCGGGCTAGACAGCTGTCATATGAGGTGCTTGACATGTGCGTACAGGGCATGAGACGAATCAAGGATTAAATTAAGGCTATTGCAAGCAAGGTGAACAGGCTCAAAGTTATGATTTGCTCATTAAATCCGTAGTAAGGATAAAAGCCGGATGTTCGTACACAACCTTTTGACTCGGGTTTTAAGTACACATTATGACGATCGACATCCATAATAGTTCCTACGTACTGTTTTCCGTCCATCGTTAGAATACGCACCTTTTTGTGCATACATCTCATGCAGTTGTAATAAGCGTCCATTCCATCACCCCCTCTTGTACATTCGCATTGTATGAGCAGAAGGGCCGAATGGTAACGGCGAACATACAGGAAAAGAGGCTTCTCTGGAGCTTTGGCTTTGGACAGAACCAAGTCTAATTTTGATAGGGGTTAGAGGAAAAACCGGGGTATCCGTGCGTATATGCGCAGCTTCTTTCAAGGGCGGCCTGATTATGGGATGAAGCATCGGCAAGCCTTACATGTATCCCTGGTTTTCGGGGCGGCCGATACTTGGAGTCCTTGGGAGGACCGATGAGGATGGGCTTTTTAAGAGGGCTGAGCGCCTCTTGAATTTGATTCTCATTCAGGCAGTACGTATGAGCCAGAATATTGCTTGGCGTTAAGCGCAAGATATCGGAACCAAGGATAAATTCAGGGACAGGTGCATTAAATATCGTCAGTAAATGAGTGTTGTCCATCGTTGCAACAAGATAATGCCACCATCCCTGCGGGACGTTAGCGACCTGACCGGGTGTAATCGGGAAATGCTTCAATTCGCGAGTGAACGGATTAATCAGCGAGACCGTTACTGCTCCCGAGATACAATATACCAGCTCTGTGGCATTTTGATGGTAATGGGGCTCTATCACATTTGCCGTACTGAGACGGATCTCTAGCAATGATACATTGGCCAGCGTATTCAGTTGCTGGATTGAAAGCTCGTTAATCGAGTTTTGCGCATCCTTTTGAAACAAGACATTGTTGCTTAAATCATAGGTAAATTGTACGGAGGGAGAGGTGTAATCCACATAAGCATTCACGTGCCGTTTCCTGCCTTTCTGTATTTTCCAGATTTTGATATCGCATAGCTATCCTACTCTATGTATTCGCCTATACAGGTGTGCATGGACACTTAAGATTTCGGCAAGCAGAAGGCGAAAAATAGCGAAAAAAGTCACGTATTCAAGTGTAGATAGAACCGGTTTTTTTTCTCTACGACGTATTACCCCCTTTGGGGTCAGCGTTTTGTTTGCTGTTGTAGTCTTAGGACCAGAGCCGGATGATACGTAATTGCGGGCTGTGGTATACTGCAACGGACGTTGAAAGAAGCATGGTCCGATTCCATAATATAGCAACGCGTCTTTCCGCAGCAGGCCAAAAGCTATAGCAGAGAAAACATGATCGGATAAACGCCCCTGAGTTGTGCAGGCCGGAATAGCTGTACCGGACAGAACATGAAAGAGGAGGTTGTCTGGAATATGAAAAAATTATCTGTTTTACTCCTGTCCTGTGCATGTATGCTGGGTACTGTCTTATCAGTCACACCAGGACAAGCACAAGCCCAATCATCAGCTTTGAAGATAGGGGTTCAGAGTGATCGGGTACTGGAGCTTCAACAACAGCTGCATTCGCTCGGTTATTTTAAAGCCGGTTTTACGGGATACTATGGCTCTTTGACCCGCAAAGCAGTGGCCCGCTTTCAACGAGATCATGGGCTAACGCCTGATGGTGTAGCAGGGGCTGCAACACAAACCAAGCTCGATTCCTTTGGAAGGGTACGCCAAACAGCTTTGGAACAGTTGGCCCGGATCATTTATTCCGAAGCGCGCGGAGAATCGTTTGAAGGACAGGTGGCTGTCGGTGCTGTCGTCTTAAACCGTGTACAGTCCAGTGAATTTCCAAGCTCGATTCCGGACGTTATTTTGCAGCCAGGCCAGTTTACCGCTGTACAGGATGGTCAATACCATCTGAAGCCCAACAAGACCGCATACCGTGCGGCAAGACAGGCGCTGAATGGTGCCGATCCGACGAACGGGGCCTTATATTATTATAATCCGGCGATTGCTACAGCTACTTGGAGCAAAAGCCGTCCGGCTGTCATTTCGCTCGGCCGGCACACGTTTACGAATTAACTCATAAACTAATAACTTGTTAGTCGCCACTGCTCCTGTAGCCGGAGGCAGTGGCGATTTTTTTATATATTCACGAGTTTATAAATAAAATGGGATATTTTTGCTTATTGAATTTTAAAGATTCTACATATTTTACCGATATTCTTATAACATCCTTGCTATGCTGTTTAAATATTTTGATTAGCAAAGACCTTGCGGCTGCAAGGTCTTTTTTTTGAGCATTCAGGAAATTGAATGGTTGAGGGAAGATATGTTTTCTATAAAATTGAATGTAGATGGTGTTTGTGATACGCGGATTGTGTTATGTTCGATTGTCTTATAAAATTTATACACTGAATTCATAAAGGGGAGCTTATATCGCGGTGATTTTATAATATGACGGTTGTGATGAAAAAAACGGATAAAAAGTACAACAGGAGATGAAGTGTCTATGAAGATTAAAAATTTATTTTATGGCGAACGAATTAAACTGGCTGCAGTCAGGGAAGAGGATGCGGAGGTAATGCTCAAATGGGGAGAGGATGCGGAGTACCTCCGAAATGTAGATACGGATTTGGCTCTTCCTTATACGCTGAAGCAGATGGAAGCAGAAGGGGCTCCAAGCTCTAATGAAATTTATTTTCGGTTAAGAACCTTGGCAGATGATGTCTTGATCGGATTTGTTGCCATACATGGGATTGAGTGGAACAATCGAATCGGACAGCTGGCAATCGGCATAGGTAACAGGGAATATCGTGGTAAAGGTTACGGGGTTGAAGCAGTGCGTCTTATTCTTCGTTATGCCTTTAATGAACTAAATTTGAACCGGGTCGGGCTGGATGTCATTGAATACAATGATCAGGCTATCCGGACCTACCAAAAAGCAGGTTTCCAGCTTGAGGGCAGGGTTCGTTCCGCTGTTTTGCGCGATGGTAGCAGCTATGATCGCATCATGATGGGAATCCTGTACTCTGAATGGAATTCGGCTGTGATGGAGTGATGGATACACAATTTGTTCATAAAAGATTCCATACAAGCCTTTTAATAGGGTAAGAAGAGGTTTATAGTTAGGTTGTCACATGCTGAAATGGCTATTCATTTTGGTATGAGTCAAAGCTGAGGAGGAATTTACATGTCAAACGTTGTAAGGTCCGTTACTTCACCCAAACAATTCATTTCCGGTCAAAATCTGCTCTCATCATTAAATGACTACTTTAAGGATTATGGCGATAAAGCCTTTGTTATTTGTGATGAGTTTATTCTTGAACGGGCGAAAAAGGAGGCTGGCGCTTCGATTGAAGCAGCCGGTAATCAGGCGGTTTTCGAGAAATTCCAGTATGAATGTACAAAAGAAGAAATCGAGCGTAATCGTGAATTGGTGCGCAAGCATGGCTCGAATATTATTATAGGGATTGGCGGAGGTAAAACGCTGGATACCGCCAAGGCAACTGCTTATTATGAAAAGCTGCCGGTCGTTATTTTCCCAACGATAGCTTCTACGGATGCCCCTTGTACTGCGCTTGCGGTTATATATAAAAAGGACGGCTCCTTTGATGAATATTTGTTTCTGCCTACGAATCCAGACGTTGTACTGGCAGATACGGGCATTCTGTCAGCAGCGCCTGCACGTTTCTTTGCGGCTGGAATCGGTGATGCGCTGGCGACTTATTTTGAAGCGCGGGCTTGCTATCAATCCAATGGGAACAACCTGGTTCTGAACAAGCCTTCCACTACAGGACTGGGACTTGCTCGTCTTTGCTATGAAACGCTGCTGGAAAATGCAGTGAAGGCCAAACGCGCCGTAGATCGTAAAGTATACACCCGTGCGGTGGAGGATACGATTGAGGCGACCATTTATTTGAGTGGTGTCGGTGCGGAATCAGGCGGCTTGGCAGCAGCACACGCTATTCATAACGGTATGACGGCTGTTCCTTCGCTCCACAAAGCACAGCATGGCGAGAAGGTTACATTTGGTCTGTTGACTCAGCTGGTGCTGGAAAATGCACCGAAAGAGGAACTGGAAACCGTGATTAAGCTGGTCAAAGATGTAGGTCTTCCATTGACGCTTCGTGACTTGGGCGTCGAGGAATTTGTTGAGGCCGAGTGGCGTCAAGTGGCTGAATCCGCTTGTGCACCAAATGATACAATGGTCAACATGCCATTCCCGGTCAGCCCTGAGGATGTGTACAACGCTATCATTGCAACGGATACGATCGCAGAATCCTATAAATAATAGTTCTTCCCCCTATACAATAATAGCTTGACAAAAACGGGTCTGTCACATCAATGGCAGACCCGTTTCGTGTAAATGCACCATCCTGAGTAACAAAAAAATAGTAACCGGGACTTATATCGTATCTTGTTCTGACCGATATACATGTAACAGGGAAGTAGGATGTTACATCAGGAGGAGATTTGATGTTGGTACATGGTAAAACACGGAGAGGCAACTTGTACATCCATATGTCCAGCGGCTTTCACAAAATTGGGGATTATCGGGAAGAATATTCAGTAGTACCGGGCGATCGGCTAATGTCAAGACTGACCAAGCGGGTCTACACCATCACATCCGTCCATCTTGGTGGAGAGGCGTATGCCGATATTGACCTGGAAGAAGTAATCAGGAATAGTTAATGATTTGGTCTGGGTTATGTTAAAAGCATCAATCTCACTCATCGAGCGAAGTTGATGCTTATTGTTCTTTTAGCGTAAGGATTCATGCAGAAATTCTCGTGTGATAACATTGCTTTGGTTCATAAAATGTCTGATTGATGCCTGAGAATTGGCTGCGGACAGCTCCTTTCCCCATGTCATGGCATAGGCCCAGTTCGGCTGGTTTTGCAGTACCTTCGCACTTGGCAAAACATCACTTTCCCCGATTCCGATTGGCTTGCCCTGCGCAAGCTTTAGCAACCCAGTGTAGTAGGAGGACCTATAATCATTGTTGTAGATATCGGCTGCGAGAATATCCACTCGATGAATACCTGGAAAGGTTCGATTATAGGGAGTGCTGTATGCATTCGGGGCATTGGGACTCCATACCCACAGAAGGTTATCCAGATGATGGACATGTACGAACCGGTCATACATCAGATCCCACAGCTTAGCGTAATTTTGCTTGTTCCCCCACCAGAACCAGTTGCCGTTCATTTCATGATAAGGTCTCCATAAAACAGGCACATCCGCTTCTCGCAAGGTCTTTAGAGAAAGAGCCACCTCGTCCAAATCGGCAATTAGCTGTTTATATTGAGGGGTGCCTGGTGTGATATAGCGATTAAACTCAGCCTGGGTAATTTTGGCTTGTACGTTTTTCCACGTTCTGGGTGTGCCCGGTAACGCTTGATGAAAGGTAATCGTTACAATCCCGCCGTCCTGGCTCCATTGAATAGCGCTGTCCACAACACGCTTCCGCTGTTCCCGTAAGGCGGCACGGGACTGATTGGCCAATCCCCCAAACTCGTAGCCGTGAAGTCCTGCGAACTGGCCGCTGATTTGTTGCAGCTTGTTTACTTGCTCATCCGGTGCTTCTAAGTAATCGTGCTGTCCGGAGATCAGCATACCAGCCGGCACATTGGAAAGGTAGGCAAGCAGCTGCCTTGCTTTAGCTGAGGCTTGAGCATTAACAGGCGGGGCGGCATCGGCGATGATGAATGATTGCTGAGAGCCGCTAAAAATTAAAACAAGCATAAGCAGCAGCACTCTCTGTAACCAAAAGCGAATTGAGTGAGATTTCATGGCGCTCCTCCTTTGATGCATGTTATGAGACTAGCCTTTTCCTTTTTGTTTTCTAAGCTGTATCCATCCGCTCAGTATGATCAATAGCAGACAAAATCATCGTCCATCCATTGAAGTCCTGTGCTAAAAAGATTGGGGACATCGGTATCCTCTTTCGGAATTACAATCAGATATGCAGGCTTGTAATCAGGATACAGGCTGCTTGGATGTAAATTATTATAGTTAGGAAATCAGGTATGCTTTGATTACGGTCTTGAACAAGTTGACTAGATTATACCATAATTACCGTCCTGCAATAAAAGGCGTCTAAATACCTACTCTGCTCTGCTTAGCCATCATCCTTTATATTTAGTGGTATATCGATGTATGGTTGTACACTTCATAATTATGAAGACACAGTGGAAATATGCAGTAAGCAGCAACGGCAATTGCAGGTGTAAAATCAGTGCGAAATCAGAGGCGGAGTTTGATATCATTAAGATGATACTGATTAGGAGGTCGCGTACATGATTGAAGATAACAGACCGTTCTCCAAACCTGTAGATGCTGAAGGAGCCAAAGCAAACTTTGATGTGAATCAGCGCAAGCTTCACTCTGAGGGAGTCTCTGGTTTATGGCGTCAGGTTAGCAACCTGCTTATTCTGGTTGGGGTGATTGTGTTGATTATCATGTTAAGCAGGTTGTTCTAACGAAAATATTCAAAATTGATCAAAAGATGAGCAGAATAAAGGAGATGAGATGGTGTTAAAAGCAGCGTTACTTTTTATTTTAGCGGGCATCGCAGAAATTGGAGGAGGATATTTGATCTGGCAATGGCTGCGTGAAGGGAAGGCATGGTATATTGGACTTTGCGGTGGAGTGGTTTTGGCTTTGTACGGAATTATTGCCACCTTTCAAGTTTTCTCCTCCTTTGGGCGCGTCTATGCAGCATACGGAGGTGTATTTATCGTTCTTTCGATTGCATGGGGCTGGTGGATTGATAAAAAAACACCTGATATATATGATTTCATTGGAGGATTGATTTGTTTGGTTGGGATTGCAGTAATACTTATTCCCCGCTCAGGATCATAGGACAAAGATCCCTTTTTTTATTTTATAAAATATGACTATTGATCTACAAAAATAAGCTCCATATTCCGAAATAGAACTTAAGGAGGGGGTTCTATGGACTGGAATCAAATGAAGCTTAGATTGAAGCTCGGGAAGGCTTTGCCGAAAACCGAAGGTAATTTCTCTGTAGGTATTGTGTGTGGGCTTGCCATTAGCGGCATACTGTGGATTTCGATAATTGGCTGGTTTATGCTTATATTCAAGTGATTTTACAAAATCACTGTACATACGCAGACTCAGGTTGCATATGAATCACTAGTTCTGTTTTCCTGTGCTTAATGTTGTAAAATCATTATTTTGTAAAGTCGTTGCGCAGCTTATCGATTCCACGGTCTACAGCTTCATCAATCATGTCGGTAGCAGCAGGTGTGCTGACATCGGCATTAGGAATGCGATTAAATCCCGGCTCAAGCTGATCCAGGGATTGTGTGTGTTCCAATGAATTGCCCGCACGATTTTTTTCTTCGGATTGATTTTTTTTCATGGCGTATCACAAGCTCCCTTTTAGGTGTATTCAGATTCTCTATATACATACGAGCACGTTTCAGGCTAAAGGCTGATAAAAATAAAGCCGGGAGGAACTGCATCCTGCCCGGCACTTTCCAAACAACTAGCGACGCCCAAACAGATCTATCGCTCCCAGAACAACATGAGCCAGTCCGAAACCGAGAATGCCTGTAGCTGCAAGTTTGTACCTACTGCCCAGCAACGCAGCGCCTGAAGCCGATACTACCGTTCCGAGAACAGCTGGAATCATACCTTCACGCATTCGTAACACCCCTTCTGGTAGTTTGGAAAGACGTTTATTAGTGTAATTCAAATGAGTTAAAGTTATTCAAACGGATGATTTTATTAATTTTTTTTTAAAAACACTTTACATTCCGATGAAATTGTCGTATTATATGTTGGTGGCCAATTGAACGGTATTTACAAATTGAGAATATAAGCTAAATGCTTCTCTAATACTTGTAAGACAAGTAAGTGTAAAAAACGTTCCTAAATGTATGCCGGGGTGGCGGAATTGGCAGACGCACAGGACTTAAAATCCTGCGGTAGGTGACTACCGTACCGGTTCGATCCCGGTCCTCGGCATAATAATTTATCGCATGAAACCCTTGATACTCAAGGGTTTTTTGTTTTTTTGGGACTTGAGATCATAGCACTCATTTTATAGGGGGTGAGCGCTTTTTTCGCTTTTGGGGACGGATTGGGGACGAACTACTTTTGGATCGAAAACGTCAAGGTGAGCTGTTTTCTACGGCTGAGCTTCTTGGTGACGTGCGCATAGGTATCTGTGGTCACCTGAGAAGTGGAGTGTCGCAGTCGATGCTGAATTTCTTTGATGGATGCATCCTGCCCCAACAAATAAGTTGCATTTGTGTGATGTAGTCCGTGGAGGGAAACATTACGGAATCCATTTTATTCACACCAAGACTTCCAACTCTGAGTAGACGTGGTGTGATAGTACGGCTTACCTGTACCTGCGTGGAAAACGAAGTTGCGATCTCTACCTTGCCATACCCCCAGAGCTTTTGCCTCAAGTTTTGCTTTACGCATCGCTTTAATATGCTTGGCTAGCTCATCCATATACCATTGCGGCATGTCCACATAATCCTCAGTAGCTTCGTTTGTCCGTTTCAACTTTGGTTCGGCGTCTTTGGGTGCCCATTCATTTTCATAGAAGTCTTTGAATGTGAATTTGGAAGGTGGAATATAATTGCCACTTAGCACCTCCTGTTTAAACTTGGCTAACTCGTCATCCAAGTAATCTCTAAGCTTCTTTGTCGTTTTCAACAATGCCTTGTCCTCAATAGTGATTGTCTTGCGAGGGCGATTTCGGCTGTAGAACAATATTTTCCTTTAAAATCCGCAGCGTTATAGTAACAAAACAATTTTAAGATACAAGTATGAAAGCCTCTGATAACTCAGGGGCTTATTTGCGTTCGCCACTTGTGGTCGAAATTCTACTTCAAAGAGATGATAAAAACCGTGGCAAAGATCAAGTCTACATTGGATATTCAATTGGATCTAACAAGTATTTCAGCTGTGATTTGCTTCACAGCCACATAAACGTAAAGAAATACTTATAGGTTTGGATATAGCGGTAGGAAATGCTTTAGCAGATATTCAGGCTCAAGCGGCAAAAGATCATAAACCAAACGATGATAGCTCAGGAAAAGTTTCCTGAACGGAGAGAGGAGAGCATTTAGTGAGCCAAATAAAATTGTTTGGCGGCACCGTATAGACCACAATGGTCGGAGCAACGAAAAAGGAGGCGACGGCAGGGGGATGGTCTGCGCTTGTTGGACTTCTGGTTACGTTTTCTTGGAGGGTGGGATAAAACGCTGCAGGTGCTGCTCACGATGATGGTGTTGGATTATATTTTTGGGGTTTTGGCAGCTATTAAAAACAAAAAAATGAACAGTGATGTGATGTTTTGGGGAGGCATCCGCAAGGCTACGGTGCTGACGGTGGTGGGATTGTCTCCACAATTAGACAATTGGTTACAACCCGGAGCACCGATCTTCCGGACGGCGGCTATTTACTTCTACGCTGGCCATGAAGGGCTATCCTTGGCCGAAAACTGGGGGGCAATGGGAATCCCGTTGCCCTTCAAACTAAAAAGTTTCTTTTCAGCAGTTAAAAGACAAGGGAGATGGAAAAGATGCAACCACGAAATAGCCGTAATGCGCAAGGGATAGATGTATCCCACCACAACGGAAATATTGATTTTAAGAGGGTAGCTGCAGACGGGATTAGCTTTGTTTTTATTAAGGCGACACAGGGCAAGTCGTTTCGCTCCAAAACCTTCTTGAAGTTTGTTGAGGACGCAAAGGCGGCGGACCTGCTGGTGGGTGCATACCATTATGTGGACGATTCAGCAACTACACCGGAAGAGGCCCGACAGGAAGCAACAAACTTTGTAAGTGCAATGAAGGACGCTGGAGGCATGCAGGCTTTCGATTCGCCGCCTGTTATGGATTATGAGTCCAATCAGTCCGGCCTGAGTAAAGCGGCGATTACAGTCGTAGCTAAAGCGTTTTTGCAGGAAGTTGAGCAACTTACTGGCGTGCAGCCTATTGTGTACACATACCCGTCATTCATTGCTAATTTCAGCGGCCTAAGCAATTACCCGCTATGGAGTGCGCGTTATAGCGCCTCGCAGGTTCCACCGGATGCGTCCGGCTGGACAAGTTGGGACTTTTGGCAGTATAGCGACGGCAGCACTGGCGGCATGCTTCCAAGTGGTACACGCACGGTATCAGGTATTGCCGGTTCAGTCGATTTAAATGAGTTTAACGGCACAGCGGACGAACTGCGGACGCGGTTCAATAAGAAGGGGGAAAATACAGTGGTAGAAAAGCAAAGAGACATTAATAAGGTTAGCCCATGGGCAGCGGATGTATGGGCTGAGATGACCGAAAACGGATATTTTGATGGTACCCGCCCTGGCGCACCAATTACCCGGGAAGAGGCTGCTGCCACTCTTAGTCGTTTACGTAAAAACATTCTCAAGGGGGGATAAGTAATTATGGAAACATGAATCAGGTTTTAGCCTTTGCTTCAGTTTTGGCGGTGGTAGTTATTTCTTTGGTGCAGTTGGTGAAGAAGACAATTAATTTGCCTGTAAATGTAGTGCCTGCTGTGGGCGTAGTAATCGGCCTGCTGATTGGTTGGGCGGCTTCACCTTTTACTGATTTGGATACTACCTTGCGTCTGTGGGCTGGTGGACTGGCTGGGCTTTCAGCGACAGGGCTGTTTGAACTGGCGTTTAAGGATAGACCCGGAATGACCAAAGGTAATAAAGCTGCTTAAAATAAGTAAACACCCTATCGGCTTGGCTGTTAGGTGTTTTGACGATTTTTCTGGATTTAGATTTGATATCTATTACAAAAGCCTTCCATAACGGAAGGCTTCCAAAACTTACGGTCTAACATTGGTTACAAGTTGAAAATACGCGACGATGCCAAAGAAAACTATAATCAAAACAATTCCCAAAACGGTAAAGCCAACTATCTTCCCAACCTTTTTGTTTTTCTTGTCCATGTTACCTCCTTGATGTTACAGTATCTCTGAAATCAGTCTGCCCTCCCTTCCCTGAGTATCTCCAGATAATGTGTGTTTAATCGTTCCGTAAGTCATGCCGCCTGTGCCTCTGTAAGAATGTTTGAAGTAATTAACTATATATGCATACTGACGGTCAGCAGACGTGTAGGGACTCTCGGAGGATACCGAAATATCAACAAGTGGGTTGTAATTATGCACTACCAGTCCTATGCCACTAAGTACAGCAGTTATTTTTTGCGAACCCCTAGCGCCCTCTACCCTGTAGGTTACGGTACTCATAAGCTCACTAACATTAACCCCCATGAACCTACCATATGAACTGTCATGTACGGTATAGTTTTGTGCCATCGGTGTAACCCGTGACGAGGAAGCATCA
>NZ_JAFFQR010000064.1:252389-255488 GCF_020736845.1 Paenibacillus farraposensis | reverse complement strand
GTGGATGTAGTCAGACGGAGAATTGATTTCAATTTGTTGTTGTGTTTTCGAGGTAGTATGTTCACTGATAGATTCAATGCTTGTTGTTTGGGCAGATGCTGCTAAAGGAGCAACCGCCGTAAGAGCCAAGACACCTGTGAGTATTACTGCTGTGTTCTTCAACTTCAACAATTGTAACACATCCTTTTCAAATTTCGGTATAATTTTGAATTACTGTGCTAACATATAACAGAAACAGGAATAATATGTGTGATTTTATTAACAAAATGGAAAAAATGAAGCTATAGCACTATTTGTCTTGCAGTAATCGACAATATTCGAAAATATATAATTCATTTGAATATTGCATGAGTATAAATTTCAAAACTTATTGACAATTGTTAAATTATGGACAACAATAGAATGTAATAATATAAAAGTTTTGGAATTTCTGTATGAAGGGTGGACATGACATGAAGCATACACCTACGATTCGAGCAGAATTAGACAGATACCTCCAACAAGAAGGTTTGAACTTAGCACGATTCGGGAAAATTGCAGGCATGAATAGGTGAGCAGTAAGTGCCATTGTGTCAGGCAATAAACCTATGTCTATTAACCAGCTTGACCAAATTACTGAGGCTATGGGTTTACCGGAAGGCCATTTTTACGATCTGTTTATAGAAAACTTCATCATCGACCATCCCCCGAATATGAGGAGAATCGAGCCGTTTTTATATCGGTGCGTAGAGCTGAACAAGCTGGATACGATCCGCAAAGTGGTGGGAGCCATCATGGACAATCTACTCTATTCATCAAAACTATTCGAGATTGCGGAAGATCTATTCGCGCAGGGTCAACATGAAGCGGCGCTGATACTCTATGAGAACGTGGCAGAAGTGGAGAAATATCAGCATTCCGAGCGTTTGGCACTCTGTCAATATCGTATATTCACGATTCAGATTGGAAATGATCAAAACCAAAATGTTAGGATAGCAGCTGTTTTTGAAGCCTTTGTCGAACGTCTGGATGAAATAGACCAGCTTGACGCGTTGAAGGATTTGGCAAACGTATACAGGTCTCTGCGTAAATGGGACAAGGTTGAGGAAATGGCAAAGAAAATGAAAGCTAAAGCGGAAATCCAATACACTTGGAAACAACAACAGAAGAACCAAGAACGCAATGATGCTGCAAAGAAGTTAAGTCGTCCTATGTTTGTATACATCGCCTATGCCGATTTGTTGTGTGCAAGTGTAAGTGAAGCCAAAGGCGATTATCAGCAAGCCCTACAATATACATACGCCTATGCTGATTTAGATTGGGTTAAAGAGACTGACGACGATACTCAACACTGGGTTAACTTGTTCAAAAGTTGGGCAGAAGGTAATACTTACGTATATAAGCTTTTATCGGGAGATATAAGTGTGCTACATGATTATGTTGAATACATTGCCGAAACAGTAGCCTCAAATGAACAAATCTCAAAATTGTTGAATGTTATAATTGCAGCAAACCAATATAGCATAGATGTAGACGATATACTCAAACGATTTGAAACAGAGATTGCGTCTTTTTCACAGCAACCATCATCAGATGATATGTATACGCAACAGGTGATACCGGACTATATCGCGTGGTTTGGTTACGAGTTAGCGTATTATTATTTACATCGGGGTGTGTACAATGATGGTTTTAAACATTTGATGTATTCAATGGTAAGTTATCATACACTAAATAATGAGACCTATTTTATAAATTGTATGGGTTTATTTTTACACTTTCGGGATTACGCGGTTCCAGAAACTAAAGCAGCATTTTTAAATCTTATTGAAAAGGTGTGGATGAACAATGTTGAAAAAAACGGTACTGCTTCTCATAGCGGCTAGCTTTTTGTTTATTGTTAATGTGCCTAATCAAGCCTTTAACCACCACCATAGTATTCAGCCTTACGTTACCATTGGAGGGGCATAATTAAAAGGCCCTCGTTGGTCAATTAGTACTGACCCCAAAGTAAAATTTTAAATCTTATTGAAAAGGTGTGGTTAGACAATGTTAAAAAAATGGTTTTGTTGATTCCGCTACTAGTTTTTTGTTTTTCTTAGCTATGCCTTTTCATCCGTACAGCCAAAATCAAGGAATCCAGCTTCAGGAAACGGTTGGAGGTTCTTAAACGTCAGTAAAGCAATACCCAGCTAACCTTAATTGGTCGGCTGGGCTTTTTTTCGTTAACCATTTTGAATTTAGAGTAGATGTAAAGAAGGACTTCATTGGTATTTAGCCAAATGGAGTCTTTTTTATACCCAATAAAAAATAAAAATGAAAACATATGGGTTATATTCATAAATATTCAAATTTATGTTTAGACAGACTTTTGAGAATGATATATCTTCGTAATAGTTCAATATATTTCTAGGAGGAGATCAAGTGATAAGTAAAGTTAAAGCATTATGGAGTATTTTAATTGTAGTGATAGTGTTCATGAATATGTCAGCTATAGAGGTAAAAGCAGAAGCTGTAAGCGATGAATGGTCAATTAAAACGACTATAGAAAATCCTAAGGCGGTAAGTGCTGTTTCCGAATTGAATGGCAAGATATATATATTCGGTGGTTCTTCAGGATCAGACCCATATAAGGATGTACAAATTTATGATCCGAAAAATAATATAATGGCTTCAGGAAGTAGCATGCCTACGGCTCGTGCTCAAGCAACTTCCGTTGCTTATGGAAATGATATTTATGTTATTGGTGGCTATACAGGTAATGCTTATACCTGGACCGGAGGCTCCTCAGTAAATAATGTTGAAGTTTACAATACCCAGACAGATACATGGAGCGTTAAAAAAGCTATGCCGCAGGCTTTAGGTGCCTTGACAAGTGTTTTGTATAAAGGAAAGATTTATGTGTTTGGTGGGTTGACAACAAATACACTTTCAGTTGCTACTGTCCAAGTATACGATCCAGTTTCCGACAGCTGGTCTACAAAGAAACCTATACCGAATACAATTCATGTTTCCTCCGCAGTTGTATATAAGGACAAAATCTATCTTGTAGCAGGTAGACATATTGGTAGTGGTGGAAATGTTTCACTAAATACATTTTTTGAATATGATCCCGTTAAT
>NZ_JAFFQR010000064.1:0-252255 GCF_020736845.1 Paenibacillus farraposensis | reverse complement strand
TAATACAGTAGAATCCTTTGATTTTGAGCAAAATAAATGGTCTTATGAGGCTAGCTTAAAGCAAGCTAGAAGTGGGGCTGGAGCTGTAACATTAGGTGGACAAATTTACGTTATCGGAGGAAGTCGGAGTACAGCGACTAATGCCCCGGTTAATACAATAGAAATATTCGGAAAGGAAAATAGTACCACACCAGAGCCGACACCAACTCCCGAACCAACCGATCCATCTCAACCAACTGGGGATCGTGCAATCTTGGTAGTCACCATGACAACTGGTTTAGAGAAGGAATTTGATTTGAGTATGAAAGAGGTCAATGACTTTATTGCTTGGTATGAGGGCAAACAGGCCGGATCTGGATCGGCTTCATACGCAATCAACAAGCACAATAACAATAGAGGTCCATTCAGCATCCGGAAGGACTATATGCTATATGATCGTATCCTTACGTTTGAAGTAAGTGAATACTCTAAATAAAAAGCAAAAGCTCTGCTAACCTTAATTGGTCGGCAGTATCTGTTCAACAGATTATTAGGGGGAATATTTGTGAAGATCGGTTTTACTAAGAAATTTGGTATTTTGTTTGGAGTTCTTCTGTTTGTAATAGTTACGTTTTTAAACTCACATTCTTATGCAGCTTCAGTAGGGGAGAGGCTTTCTGAAAAAGAAGCAGGATGGGAACGTTATGATGATGGAAATAAGGGTATTAAGTACCTCGGATCGTGGATAGATCATCATTCTGGGGATGAATACAACAGCACTTCAATATATACGAGCCAATCGGGAGCGCAGATTAAGTTCTCATTCTATGGAACAAAACTGAGACTGATTGGTACAAGATATCTAGATAGGCCAAATAATGTGCAAATAACAATAGATAATATTAATGAAGTTTTTTCTCAAAATGGACCGTTTTCAAGACAAAATCTATCATTTGAAAAAACAGGACTATCGGAAGGAAGGCATAATGTAACAATTACTGTTCCACAGCTTTCCGGTTACTATGATTTGGATGCAATCGATATTGATGAGAATGGAAAATTATTGGATGTTAATACTGCTACTAATCTCAAAGCAACAGCTGGAGACAGTCAGGTTTCTTTAAAATGGGATCAGATTGACAATGCAGATAGCTATACAGTCAAATACGGAACAGAATCCGGCAAATACACTGAAACAGTAACAGCTACAAAGGATGCCTATGGCAACTTCGTTATTCCGGGCTTGACCGATGGAACGAAATACTACTTTGTTGTGAGTGCTAAGGTCAATGGCGCGGATTCTGAATACTCCAATGAAGCATCAGTGACTCCACAAGGAGGTGGAGGGGGAAAATCTGATCCTGAACAAGCTTCAGGAAACCGTGCAATTCTGGTAGTTACCATGACAAACGGTTTGGAAAAAGAATTCGATCTAAGCATGAAAGAGGTTAACGACTTTATCTCATGGTATGAGAGTAAGCAGGCCGGATCTGGATCGGCTTCATATGCCATAAATAAACACGATAATAATAAAGGCCCATTCAGCAGCCGTAAGGACTACATGCTGTATGATCGTATCCTGACGTTTGAAGTAAGTGAATACTCTAAATAAATCCAATCTCTGCTAGCTTTATACAAGTTAGCGGAGGTTTTGCTGTGTTTTGAATGAACTTCGATTAGGAGAGTAAAGAGGACATACGGGCCGGGCTGCTTGAGTTGGAGAGAGACAACTACATCTTGTGGGAAGACAAGACCAACCTTCGGGATATCGTCATTCTGGAGGGCTGGGACAGACAACAGAAGGTTACCATGCCAACAGGAGACGGAGAGAGATACTTTAGAGAGTATTAAAGTATCTGTCGCGTACTTGTTATCTCGACTATTTTCTTCTACCAAATCTTCTACCGAAATACGGATATTTATACTACCTACGGGAACCTTATTTCTAATAGAGCGGGCTGTAGGAACCTTGTAAAGCTTACCAAAACCCTATTTCAACGCACTCGTAATGCGTAGGTCGGGGGTTCAATTCCCTTCACCAGTCCTTGCAAACGCAAGCTCAGCGCGGCTTCCATACTTTTTGGAGGTCGTGCTTTTCTGTTGGATTGTGCGTTTTGTTGAGTTTAATAAAAAAAGCAAAGCCCCGAAGGGCTTGCTTGATTAAAAATTATTGATTTTCTTTCGAGAGAAAGGAAGCTGCTATCAGTTTAGTATTGCTATAACCACCAGAAACATTTTCATAGTAAAAAATTGGAAATAGGAACTCCAATAACCGAAGCAGCATCACCTTCAAAAATGTCCCCGCTTGCTCCTGGATACACAGCCATGACGGTATTATCGTTTTCATCGTTATATATAAACGACGGCCATTGTCCCAGCAGCAGTATTATCATCTTCTATGTCTATTATATCCCCGCGTATTTGTACAAATTTATTTAGGTATAAACTCAGGTTCTTATTTAGGTGTTTTGTTGTTATAGATTTGTCTACTAGACCAATGACTTTGCTTCGATCTGTAGAAGGAAATAAGTTGCTGTTTTTAACAATAAAATCATAAGAAGATTGTTCAATAGAAGCCTGGTTTTCTGTTAAACCGGGTGTTCCAAGTTTCACAATTTCAGCAAATAAGTGTTACTTATCCGGAACTTGATTATTAGTAGAAGTTGAAGTTTGCTGAACGGTTTATTCAGCGTCCGTAGTTTGTTCTGCTTCTGAAGCAGTGCTGGTAGTCTGTTCAGTAGTGGAGGTTAAACCTGAAGACTCAGACTCTGTACTCGCTGCTTGTTTAGTATTGTTTCGAGCTACAGAAAATAGAGCGATGTTTGTATAGAAATTTTTTTATCATGATGAATTCTCCTGCTAGTATCCCCATCGGTTGAGGTAGTTGCTCGTTTTACCTTGTTATACTTTTGAGTTTTCCCTAATATCCGGAATGTGGATGGTATCAAAAAAATAAATATTTTATTTTTTTCGTTTATGCTAATATATCCCTAATCAATTACATTAGAAAAGGGGATATATTGTGCACCATGACAGGGAATTAAAGCTTACAGAAACAAATATTGCAAAAGGTATTGCTGTAATACTGCTTTTAATTCATCATCTCTTTGCTTTTCCTGACAGACTAAAGTATGACTATGTCTCATTATTTAGTTTATTTCATGAGCGAGGAGAGTTCTATGTAGGGCATTTTGGTCAAATAGCAATTACTATTTTTTTATTTTTAAGCGGTTACGGATTATATAAAAGTAATGTTCAAAATCCAGATCATTTAATAAAAAAAAGCTACACGAGATTAAAAAAGATAATGATTAATTACTGGGTTGTGTTTCTGCTTTTCATTCCTGTGGGGCTATATTTCTTTGGAAACTCCGATAGATTTCAAAATAATTCAATAATGGATTTTTTGCGGAATTTTATAGCGTTATCAAGTTCATACAATGGTGAGTGGTGGTTTTTGTATGATTACATTTTACTACTGCTCATTTTTCCAGTTACCTTCCAGGCTTTTCAACGTAACGCATGGGTAACTTTATTGATTGCCGGTCTTGTTTTTTATAATTCATATTCACAAGGAAATTATTACAGTATTATGTATTGGCAATTGCCGTTTATGATGGGATTGTTTTTTGCTAAATATAAATTGTATTCATGGATTAGCAAAATTTATAATTTCATCATATTCAATAACATCATATTTGATATCATCATTATTGTAGTGTTATTTCGCTTTCGTACTACTAGTCAGCTATTTGAGAAGACGACGATTGATATGATAATCGCCCCTTTATTTATTCTTGTCAGCATTCATCTAATGAGCAAATTAAAACTAACCAAAGTTTTTGCTTACTTAGGTAAAAGCTCCATGAATATTTGGTTAACCCACACCTTTTTTTGTTACTATTATTTTCAGAATATCGTTTTTCTGCCTAGAGTATCTATTTTGATCTTGTTATGGTTAGTTTTGTTAACAGTTCTTACTTCTATTATAGTGAACAGCATAATTACTATTATTAATAACAAATTATACAGTAAATATATTGATTTAAGTTCAAACCATGTGGGAAGGCAAGTGTAGACTTTGCAATCCTTTGATCTGGAACAGTAATGTACAGCGCAACAGTCTAGGTATTATTTATGAGGTTAGAGTAAATGTAAAGAAGGACTTCATTCGCACGTGGCTGATATGAAGTCCTTTTTAATGTTTATTTAGTTGAATACGCGCTTACTTCAAATGTAAGGATTTTATTGAATATTAGGGGATACCTGCCTTCGGCGCTTTATAATTCTACGTCTGAGAAAAGCGGAGTAGACAAATAACGCTCGCCTGTATCAGGTAATATGACCACGATCGTCTTGCCTTTGTTTTCTGGAAGTTTCGCAATTTGTGTTGCTGCATAAACCGCAGCCCCAGAAGAAATACCAACGAGCAGCCCTTCTGTTTTGGCAAGCAGGCGTGCAGTTTCAAACGCATCTTCGTTTTTAACTTTGAAAACCTCATCCACATATTCTTCATTAAAATTATTTGGAATGAAACCAGCACCTAGCCCTTGTAGTTGATGTGAACCTGGAGTACCGCCAGACAGCACTGGTGAATCGAACGGTTCGACGGCTATCACTTTTACAGAAGGTTTTCGTTCCTTCAATACTTGGCCAACGCCCGAAATAGTTCCACCTGTACCAACGCCCGCGATAAAAATATCTACACCGCCGTCCGTATCATGCCAGATTTCCACAGCAGTAGTTTTGCGATGAATTTCTGGATTGACAGGATTGATGAACTGTTGTGGTATGAAAGAGTTTGGTGTTTCGGCAGCCAAGAGCTCAGCGCGCTTGATAGCGCCTCTCATCCCCTCGGATCCCGGTGTTAACACAAGCTCGGCACCGAACGCAGTCAAAAGCTTGCGACGTTCGATACTAAACGTTTCAGGAAGTGTAATTATAAGTTTATATCCAAGAGCCGCAGCTGCAAATGCAAGTCCGATTCCAGTATTGCCACTTGTCGGCTCGATAATAACGGAGTCTTTATTAATTAAGCCTTTCTCCTCAGCATCTTTAATCATAGCATATCCAATGCGGTCCTTAACGCTACCAGCAGGATTAAAATATTCTAACTTTGCTACCACGTTTGCCTCAATATTTTGGATTTGGCTATAGTTCAACAGTGCTAACAAAGGAGTATTTCCAATTAAATCTGTCAAATTTCGGTGAATTTTAGTCAAAATTATCCCTCCAAACAATTAATTCATATCCACTTACTATGATATAGATATTATCACGAATATTTCTTCATAACCATGTCCTGTAATTCATAGTGCGGAGCGGGAATGGATGGAGACAGTTTAAGCCTAAAGTGGCTACTCATAAAAAAGTAGTCCAGGCTTATTCAGAACCAGGAGAGTCACTAAGAATGTATACCGTGTATCATTTTTTAATTTCGGAATAATTATCACATTAATCCTTCTGCTCTTATTATTGGGGACAAATTGGGGACAGACTGTGGGTCAAACGATAGATTACAGTCCAAATAAGAACATAATACGAACATTTTTTTCCGAAACCCCCGCTCATGGTTTGCGCTGAAGATACCTTGAAACTGTATACTGTGTCCCAACCCTTCTTGAATTTCTTTCATGCTGATTCCATTGGCAAGCAAGAGACTGGCACAACTATGACGCAGATCATGGTAACGAATCCGACGCATTCCATGTTTCTTTAACGTTCTGGTGAAGTTCTGCTGTCCACTTTGTCCGACTACTTCACTTCTTTGGTAATCCATAAAAGGCAGCCAGAATGATTGCCAGCTTAATGAATTCGCCCTTTACTTTTTCAAAAAGTAAATTAATCCTGATTGTTGTAAAAGCTGCCGACAAATTCATTCTTTTTGGGCCGTTCAATCTTATCTGCTGGATTGGTGTCGATTAGATCCGTTTTGAGCGCGTACTGCAATGCTGTGCGAATATTGGCGTGATAGTGGATGACTGTGTTGGTTGTTACACTATTTTCATTGAGCTCATACTGATAATAATCCTGAATGTGACAAGGTAGTATTCCAGCAACAAAGGGCCATCCTCAACTAAATCTGGAGTGGTTCTTCTTCGATAACTTCTTCAGTTACTGTTTCTTTCTCATAGCGTATGGGCATCGTTGAATTATATGTAAATGGATAAAATTATCTTCCTTCCTCGGAACAAGATGAGCGGCTTCAATGGCATTATCCAACACATTAGAACTCCCATATATAACATATCAACAAGTGCTAAAAGTGAAATTCGTGAAATCATGGTCTTACTACAAATAGTAGTTTCATGATCACCCGTTAATAATTTTATCGGAAAATTCTGATATTTTGAGATGCGCGATAGCGACTGTTTGGGTTGAGTTTCGCCTTCACTTCATGCTTTCCATAACCCAATGGGTATCCATTTCGGCTTCCAACATCTCCTGAATCGTTTCTGCAAATGAATCCTTTACGGCACTTTCTTAAATGTAACAAATGGAAAGGCTGCTTGAATGATCAGCCTTTCGCCTTAATCTATTTCTTCTATCTACCCCACACCATATTCCACATCCGTCTGCGGTGGTAAGGGTTCTGGGGATCTACGCTGCAGTCCATCAGCCATTGTGCCGCATTTTCTCTTTCAGCTGGTGACACCGGTACACCCATACATTCGGAGAGTCGATCAATCATACTGCAGCAGCCATGGTAGCATTTTAAATCCTCATATTTCTGGGAACGTAAAATGCCGCACACCTTGTGGAAACATCGTGGGTCCATCATCCTACGGCGGAATGTTCCCATTAAACGGGGATCAAGTTGGGACATGCTTGTTGTCTCCTTTCACATATGCTCCATTCTCGTCTGTAGCCGGAGTTATAGGTTAAAAACTACTTTTTATCGGCTTGAAGACGAGTTAGTATAGCATATGCGGATCGAATACAAGGTACAGGGTGTATACCTGTAATCCAGGAAAATGGGGCATTTTAGCAGCCTTTATACTTCTGTTCATAGTGACTGAGCGTGAGCAGGGGCCAGATCCGCGGATAACTGTGATACTGGATATAGAAATGCCCCGGAAGACCCGCTCCGGTCGGATATGTTACCCGCTTGCTACCTTCCTCTTGATTCCAGTCGATCAGCAGGGAGGTGGCTTCTTTGATTTCCTTTACAGGTGTATCATGCACCGCAATCAGCAGATCCAGCGCCCATGCGGTGTGAACGACCGTGGAGTAAGGAGCTGCAATGTAGGTTTTCGCTACATCACTCTTGCAGGACTCCCCCCAGCCACCATCCGGCTGTCTCATGTGGAGCAGCCAGTCCACTGCTTGTTGAATCGCGGGATGCTCCGCTGATAAACCTACTGCTCTTAGTCCTGTTACGGCAGCCCATGTCCCATACAGATACGATACTCCCCAGCGGCCATACCAGGATCCATCCCGCTGCTGCCGCTTTAGCAGCCAGCGCACTCCTGCCTGTACCCGCGGATGATTCGTTGTCAGCTTCACATGACTCCCCAAAAACTCCAAAGTCCTCCCCGTCACATCCGCCGCTGAAGGATCAAACGCCGTATCTTCGAAGTTCTCTACTGCAAACAGACGAGTCATGAAGGAAGTGCTGTTCCGCTCAAAAGCGGCCCAGCCACCGTCATCATTTTGCCTGCGGAATAAGTACTGTACTCCTTTTTTCCATGACTCAAGACTGTCTGCGCGATAAGACGTATACCGTGTCAGCGCCCGCAGCACCGCCTGCGTATCATCCACATCGGGGTTCGCCTTGTTGCTTTCGGAGAATCCCCAGCCGCCTGTCATGTGCAGCAGAGAGCCTTCTGCCTGCTCCTTCTTCTCTGTATGCTGAAGCGACAGCAGATACGCTGCTGCCCGCTGTACGGTATCATCTCCTGCTGAAAGCCCGGCCTCCTGCAGCGTGTAGGAAGCAAGCGCCGTATCCCATACGGTGGAAGGAGAGTTCTGAATATGCATCCCCCCGTCATCCGTCTTCGTTACAAAAGAAAGCAGCCCCTTCATTGCATGAGAGATTACAGGCGAGTCCGGCTGATAGCCGATCGCCAGCAGCGCATAGATCATAAAAAAAGTGGCACTTGCATAGCTGTACAGCGTCCCGTCCCTTTCAATATGCTCCAGTATAAAACTCTCGGCCTTTTGGATGGAATGGTTTGACCTTTTTCCTTGCAAACCGCAAGGGTTCCGGTTTCGTTTTTTCGCGGACCGTCTGTGGCCGTGGCTCTGATGATGCAGCTTAGTATACTTCGGCGTGGTGTAGAGATGGGAAATGTCTGCGCCAGAAGGATGCGGTAGGGTGAATTTGAGGTGCCCCAGAATGAGAATCGGGGCGAAATGAGTCCTGACGTACGAGCTCCAGCGGTAAAAGCTAAATGGAATCCATTTTGGGAGATCGATCAAAAATAGAGGCATCGGAAAATACGCAGGCCACGGATACAGGTCGTTCAAGGCCAGCATAAACTTAGTGGAGACATGTGCCTTCTCGACTCCGCCGCTGCGGAGAATATAATCCTTGGCCCGTTTCATCGGTGGTGCATCCCGCTCCAGATAACCGGATAACAACAGTGCGGTATACGCCTCTATTGTGGAGGATAGGTGGCCATCATCGTCATTGTACTGTTTCCATTCGCCTTGATCCGCCTGCTTATGCACCAAGCGCTGGGCCAGCTTCGAAAGGAGTTCTTGTTCTTCGGGATACAGGGAGCTGATGAGAATCATCATACTGGCATCCGTCATCGGCCCTGTTTCAAAGTCATATCTCCATGACCCATCTTCCTGCTGTTCCGACTGAATCCGGGTCATATAACGGTTGATCTCAGCTTGTACTTTCTCCAGCAATTCCATAAGCGTTTCACCTCCTACTTTGGTTTGCTGTATAAGGAATAACAGCATTGTTGTTCGTGATGCTCTTATCGTATGTAGGGGATTCGTTATTGGTGGAGGTGTATACCTAAAGAACTGTTTAAATTAAGGCTCAACATTGAAATCCGTTCTTGGTAAAATAAACTACCCCCAAAGCGGTGATTATGGATTTAGCCCAAGCTTACCGTACCTGGACCAGCGAGTGTTTTCCTTGTGCCTTGCGAATTGCGGAACTGACTCGACACATTGCTGAACTACTCTCCGCTGCTTCGTAGCGTTTGGGGATGGAAAGAGGTGGGACAAGAAATCGTGAACTGTCATCACTGTCGCTGGACGAATGTTGATAACCGAAACTATTACAAGACTGGTATTTTAGTCGATTGCAATCGCTTTCAACTCAGGGGAGGATTTGTCAAGAATCGATTTTAAGGTTGAGCCATAAAACAGGAGACTTCTTCATATTTAAAGAAATGAAAAAGCTCAAGTGGTATCTTCACTTAAGCTTTAACGGGCTAGATAGAAAATCGAGAACGACTATCAAGGAAGTCTACAAGGATTGCTGACGTTGTCTTTTCATTCGTCAACACAGGCTTAGATAGTCTGTAGCTGCAAATTTTAATAAATAAATGCACGAGAAATAATAACCAACAGAATGAATAGTACGAGTATGGCACCTGTATTTGTAAACATGCCAGCACAGCTACAACTACAACTACAACTTCCCATTCCACCCAGTTCTCCCATCGCGATTTTCCTCCCTTCGCCGATTATGCTAAATTGTATGAGTGTAAACGACTAGTGGATTGGACTCTTTTAAAAAACCGCAAATCCCTTAAGGTCCTTGTCTACGGAAATGGATGTGGATAAGGATTAAGCTCCTGCGGATTCAGCCTGTGAGTTGCGTAACCCAGCTTCATCGGTACATCCAGTACCCTATTCAGGCCAATGAGCCGGGTAAGATGATGTCCGAATGTCATGGATAACATTCCCGGTATGAGCACCTTTACACAACGTAGTCCGTTGCGGAGTGTCTCACTTGATGACTGGTCAACTACAATGACATCCATCTGCAAATTGCGGAAAACTTGAAGAATTTGTTTTAAATCCTCTGTTAAATCTTCTTGCCACGGCAGTGAATGAAACTCTTCTGCAAAAGTACGGACAGGGTTCCGTTCGTCTAATAAGAAGTGAAGCCGTTCCTCTGCCTGTGGCAAGCTATAGAGCAAGGAGTGATCTTCCATATGCTGCACAAGGAACGAGTCATCAAGCATAGCTTCGGCTTCTAGTCTTCGTTCCTTCCATCTCTTTTCAGCCGTCACGATCATACCCGCCAGCTCATGTATGGCGCTCTTGGCCGCCCGGATTGGATCGAGATGAGCTCCAGCAGAACAGATGAGGTTCACGTTGTGTTCCGCCCTTCCTTTTGCCAGTGCCCATATGCTCGGAATTCCGTTTTCCATCGTGGTATTGTATAAGCTCACTTCATAACCCGTAACCGCTCTTAAACGTTGGATCATCAAGATCAGCTCCGAATCTCCCGATGAACCATAGTCAAGCCGCGGAACCTGTAGTCTTGCATACCAGGTCAACAGAAAGGAATCTCTCTCAACCACCTCGAAAATCCCATATAAGATGGCCTCCTCTAAGCTTCCTCCTACCGCACACCCGTTGGAGTTTTCATATACAAAGCCCCCTCCATCACCCAGACTGTAATAAGCCAACAGTTTGGGAACCAGAATCGGACGTGCCTCTAGAAACGAATATCCCCAGACCCATTCCATTGGAGAATCAGGATCATACGGGATGAAAGGAATATCAGGTTGTTCGAATTGCTCCTCTGCATGAAGCCCTACCGTAGACGGATCCAGCGCAGTAGCCTTAAGATGGGAATAGCTGCCCCGCACGATCGTTCGTTTGCCACGTGGAGTTACACCACAATAACGCTCCAGCCCTTCTAACATCCCCGCGAGCTCGCTATCCACATATGAGTGTGAACGCCCCCCCGTGATCTCATCGTAAAAGCCTAAAGGAAGATTTATAGCAGCACTGGCAAAGGCTGAGGCGAGACCCCACTTCTTATCATTAAAGATTCCGGTACGACTGTCCCAATAATCTCTGAGCAGAACCTTCTTCAAATCACTCATCGAACGGCAGCGGTAGCTGTTGCTCCGTTTTAGGCACTTCTGTAATGATATCTCCGCTAATTCCGCGGAATCATCCGGCAACTCCCCGCAAACCGAGCAAGTCCCAATTGGCAGGACATAATGGATTGTGCTGCTTAAATTACTCAAGTTGATCACATAGAGATGTTCTTTCGTATTCGCTCTGTCGCCCCGCAGCACCTTATCCGTTTCCGCTGAGATAATATGAGCCATATAACTAGCTCCCGCTGGCGATATTTCAGCAGTATAACGGGGAACATAATCATCAGACACGAGCTTCATAAACAAATCCTCGACTTCTTTGCGATTGCTCCCCGCCAAAGATAACCGTGCTTCTGCACATTGGAAGCATCCAGTCGATCCCGGAACAATTAGCGGCCCTACGATTCCTTCTCCCAAGGATACATAGGCACATAACCAAGGAATACCACGCGGTCGCAGCATCTGTTCAGCTTCAAAATAATAGGAGGAGTTATCCTCTTCCTGCAGCACCAATACCAAGTCTACAGTGGGTATATCTTCACTGAAGTCCTTTCTTCGGACAAGCAAGAGCCTGGACAGACGCTTACACACGGCGTCGGCAAGCATCCCCTCCCCAATAATAGCGACAGTATTCAAGGGGATTCCTCCTCTCCAAGAACTGATCCATATGCTACAAAGGGCCCTTTGCCCCACAAAGATTCGCTGTGCAGTTCAAACACTTCAAGACGCTTATGGTTCTGATTCAGAGTCTCGATGGCTGATAACATCAAAAAGCTATAGCTTAGAGCCACGCCATCGGAAATTGTAATGTCTTGCACTTCATGATCCTTCCAAAGGACAAGAGAAACCGCGATGTGCTCGGTCTTACTCAACGCCTTCTGCAGGGATTGGCGAAGTGCAAGCGTGAAACTAAGATCTACGCTGCCATACCACGAGGAATCCGAATAGACCCACACTGTCGGAAAACCAAGCAATGGCTCACCTACTGCAATAAGAGATTCCCCCTCTAGGATGGTTAACGCTTGTAAATAATACAGACAACGGACATCTTCGATGTGCGGGCATGCTATACGATGAACAACAATCGGCTCATCAGACAAAATCCGCTTGCCTAACTCTTTAGTTAAACAAGCCCTAACCCCCCGTCCGACGGCTTCAGTTATATCGCACCCTGCTCCGATGCTGATTTCTTCCTGCTGATGTGGAGGCAAGCCGGCAAACAGCAGCGGGATTATGCGGGCCACATAAGCTTCTAGCCCTGCCAATCCCGACTCTCGCCGAGCCTCTACATGCGTTAGTCCACTTCGGACAATGGTCGGCAAAAGATGTACAGGCCCTTTTGACAAGGGGTCTGCAGGCTGAACAAGACACTGTGCCAGCGGAAGCTGAATTAAGTCCGCCTCTTCCCATGCATGAAAAATGCCTGTTACCGTAGAAGTCAGTTGGTTGAAGGCAGTAAACCATAACTCCGGGCTTACCTGTTCATGATTTATTCTTAGGTTAAGCGCCATATTTTTCACCGGACGGGCTGTGCCATACCCGGATACTAAAGGATGGGATAGAAAAGAATGCCAGCTTCCAGTTAACGTGACAGGGTCAAGTAAAAAGCATTGATTTCTATAGTCCAATTCATGCTTATCCGTAATCGCTTTATGCCATTCATGGACAATAAGATTCGATAAGATGCCTGCGGCCGCAGTGGAGAAGACCTCCGGCGTTCGTTTCTCAGGAAAGACGGACGAATGAATTCGCAGCCATGCCGACTCCCAGTGTCCGTCCCCGTCAGGATGCAGCAGCGGGCCTGCCATTCCCATTCCTCTTATCGCGATGGCAGGGAGCATCTGTTTCCTTTCTGTTATACAAGCATGCTGAACACTTCGAAGCTCTTCCAATTCGCCATGCTCCGAAACATACAAAACAAATTGAAAAGGTCGAACGATTGCCCTCCAATCCAGCTCCTCATCTCCTGCTGCAGCAATAATATTTAACGTGGTCTCGGTCTCACTGCCTAGAGCATGTTCGCAAAGTTCCGTAAGTTTTCCCGTGTCTGTTGTTTCCTTGTTTGTTACATAAACCGTGAGTTTGGACAAACCGGATTCATACCATGATTCAGCAAGCGAGAGCAGGATTCGGCCGGAACCGACCGCAAGCGCACCTTCCTCCTGTAGAGACATCTTGACAACTCCTTTCCCTACTTTGTGAAGCTTAAATGAACTATTCAAGCTGGTCAAAACCCTGGTTTTCACGAACGACAAAATTCATTTTAAAGATATGTGGCTTGCTGTTTCTCTATGTCTATTTTCCTCGTCGGACAATGGTATGCTTGAATGCTTCCCACGGTAATTCAAATCAAAATTAAATACCAAGAAACACATGTTTTGCAGCTGAGGGGCTACAGGATCCGGCACATTATGGGCTTTTGCCTGAAAGATTAGAAAGGCTAGCGGATTTAAGCTTTCAGTTACTTGACATCAATACTCAGAATGCTATAATAAGGAAATCGAATTTAGACCCTGCGGTAGCTGACTATCGTAAGAATACTTTTCTGGTCCTTTGGCATAGAACACAAGTAACGAATAAATAAGCTGGCTCCGGATGAGGGGTCAGCTTTATTTGTTTGGACAAAAAAATTACATTTTTCAAGATCTACATATCGAGAGGAGACGGGAGTTGTGTTTGGGAATGATTGGGATAATGTGCTGCGGGAAGAGGTTGAAAAGCCATACTTTAATGATTTGAGGTACACACTAGCCCGTGAATACAAGATACACAAAGTATATCCTCCAAAAGAAGATTTATTTTCAGCACTCAAATTAACGCCGTATCATCTGACTAAAGCAGTTATATTGGGACAGGACCCTTATCATGGCGAGGGACAAGCCCACGGTCTGAGTTTTTCCGTTAGACCTGGTGTGCGTACACCGCCGTCTCTGCAAAATATTTACAAAGAGATACACGATGATATCGGCACTCCTATTTCGAATCAGGGCTACCTTGTTCCCTGGGCCGAGCAGGGTGTGCTGCTGCTGAACAATGTGCTGACTGTACGTGAAGGACAGCCGCAATCTCATCAGGGAATCGGCTGGGAACGTTTTACGGATGCGGTTATAGAAGCCATTAATGAACGCGAGCAGCCGGCAGTGTTTATTTTATGGGGAAGCCATGCTCAGAAAAAAGCAAGCTTCGTAAATACGAGCAAGCATTTGGTGCTGAAATCGAGTCATCCGAGCCCGCTCGCGGCTCACCGGGGCTTTTTTGGGAGCAGGCCCTTTTCGCGTACCAATGCCTTTTTGCAGGAGCATGGAATGGAACCAATTCGGTGGGAGATTCCTAGCCGTTAGCACTGGAGGTGGGGACATGCATCAATGGAAGGGACGTCAGGTCATCTTATATCACGGCAATAACGGTCGTATCCAAAAGGTGCGCGGCACGCTCGAAAAATGGGATGATATACGCAAATACGTTATTTTAGGCCCGAAAATGCTGGCTATTCCTTTTGAACATGTTGCGTATATTACCATGCTTCCTCCGGGGCGTGAGCGTAGGAGCCGCCATCCGGCGAAGCTGAACCCCATTGGCTATGTGATGAGCGACCCATTGCAATTTGATAATTCCATTTATTTCCAATCGGCAGTAACCGTTTGGAAGGATGACCAGTTGATTGCTTACAATGTAAAGCTGGCTAGTCATACGGATTGCAATGTTGTGCTCGAGGATGGACAAACCTTGTCAAAGGAAGGACATTTGTTCGTGGTGAGGTCGCTGCGCGGAGAACTTTAACTGTTATATTCCACCTTTTTTTGTTGAAGGGTTCAATTTAGTGTGTTGCTTACCGATAAAAGGTAAAGGGCCGTAATAACACCCTATTTATAAAGATGAAACCAAGGGAGAGAAACGAATGAAGAGTATGAGCAAACGGAGTACCTTCTTACTTGCTTTGCTGATGTTTGTATTTGCAGCATGGCCAGCAGGTTTGATCAGGGCTGAAGAGAGCACGTCTTACACAGTGGAGTGGGACAGTCAAAATCCCACTACAGTCAATCTGGGTGGGAACCCCGCGCAATTAAAAGTGTGGGCTGTGTCCAAAGATGATAAGAAGGATGTAACACAAAATGCTGAATGGATCTCCGGGGATTCTGGTATTTTAAAGGTAGAAAAGGGACTTATCACTCCAGTATCCAAAGGGCAGACCAAAGTTACCGCTACATATGAAAATCGGATAGTTGCGACGACCATTACCGTAAAATCGCCTTACAGCAAGCTGCAACTAAATCCGTCGGGTCCGTTGGATCTGACTATTGGCGGAGAATCAAAGCAATTGACGGCTCAAGGTGTGCTTAGCGGAGGCGGGACGGAAAATGCGTCCGGTGTGGAATGGACCTCCACGAATTCCACCGTTGCTACCGTAGAAGGTGGGCTTGTTCGTCCTCTTGCCAAAGGCGTGGCCTACATTAAGGCGAGCAAGGATGGACTTACAGCGCAAGCTATTGTTTATGTGCGTTCCTCATCCCAGGCATTGACATTAAGCGAATCTGGGTCCAAATCGGTCTTTTTGGGTAGCTCCCCCATTCAGATCACAGCAACGGATGTGAGCCTGACAGGCACCAAAACCGATGTAACCAACACGGTAGAATGGACCTCGTCCAATCCGCTGGTTGCCACGGTAGAACAAGGCAAAGTCACTCCGAAGGATGCGGGAAACTCGACGATTACAGCGTCTTATCACGGTTTGAGCAAGACGTTGAAGATTAATGTACTGCCGACGGTTGAAAAGCTGGAATCGAGCAAAGCCAGTCTGACTCTTGAGACCGGCAGCAAAACTTCTTTTCCGACGATCTCTGCGTATTTGACCACTGGAGCCAAAAAAGCAGTTCAGTCTGATGTGAAATGGAGCTTAAGCAGCGAAAGTGTAGTCAAAATAGCCAATGGCAAGCTGGTTGCAGTGAACCCGGGCAGTGCAACATTGACCGCTACAGTAGGTGCAATCAAGCTGGATATTCCGGTGACTGTGCAATACAAAGTGCTCAAGCTGACCGCTTCTGAAAAGAATTATGTACTGGTTGCAGGACAAGAAGCGAGTCTTCCGACAATCAAGGCCCAAATGGCTGGTGGCGGAACACTTGATGTTACGAATCAGGTAAGCTGGGAAGCTACAACAGCCGCAGTTACAGTAGGCAACGGTAAAGTTAAAGCAGTAAGTAGCGGCAATTCAGGCATTAAAGCAATGTATATGAATAAATTCGTGAAAGTGCCTGTCGTGGTAGAGGGAGCTATTTCTACATTGACACCAGACTTTACGAGTGCTGATATGAATTTGAAGGGAAGCAAGTCCGTCAAAGTCATCGGCATATTTACAGATGGTAAAAAAGCTACGCTGAGCAACAAAGTAAAGTGGACAACATCTAATGCGTCCGTAGCGGTAGTAAAAGGCACATCCATTAAGGCAGTTGGCATTGGAACCGCAACGATTACGGGCACATACCAAGATAAGTCGTTTAATGTGGAAATCAAGGTCACGCCGAAGCTGCTCAAGCTGGTATTGAGTAACAATAACCTTAAGCTTCCTAAAGGCTCATCCCAAATACTTAGCGTGAATGCAGTTTATGATTCAGGCGCTGCTGCCAATGTGACAAGCTCTGCGGTATGGGAATCTTCCAAGCCATCGATTGTACAGGTTACAGGTGGACAGGTGAGGGCAATCGAATCTGGAAGTTCCAGTATCAAGGTGGCCTACGGTGGGAAGACCGTTACGACATCTGTCAGAGTGCTAAAATAAAGCTCGACCCTACCATATCGGCTTATACCCAAATAACCCCTGGTCTAGTGACCGGGGGTTATTTTCAGCTTACTCTACGCCGTCCTGATAATGGTTTTTCCAATTCTTATCGCCCTTATGAGCGAAGTCTTCAACCGTCTTTTCCAGAGTAGCTACCAATTGGGCTTTAATCTCGGAAATCGTATCGCGGAACAGTCTTTCTTCCGTACCATTGATTTTTTCACCATATAAAGCCTGAGCCGCTACAAATTGACGATGCTGTTCCACAAAATGATCAATCGAATGAAGCGCATGCTCCACATAGTGCGAAATGCAATGATGCTCGTTAGGCAGTTGCAATTTTAGTTCGTGAACTCTATTGAGTAATGTCATGATGATCACCTCGACATGCTTTTATATGTCAATAATTATACATGATTTTCGCGAAAATTCCATTAAATTTTGATTAAAATGTGACTTTTATCATGTCATGATTGCATTTTTCATTGGTGATCAACCCTGAGTTTTCGAATGGATTTGCATACTGCCTTTGTACCGTGAATTCAAAATTTAAAATATATAATATGGAGATGATGCAGCGTGTGCTGCGACAACCGTCTTTCCGCCATGGTATAATGGTGAAAAGCCCATCGGAAAGGTTGTCAGTATAGTATGAAGCTTTTTAAAGGTTTATTTTGGGGATTTTTGATCAGTCTTCTCCTGTGGTCTGCCTTGTTTGGGCTTGTCCGCTGGATGTCACATTAATTCGTATTTGTATGTTAGACGATAACTCTTGAGACCGTGTCCACGTCATGAACTGAAATCGTATATACGTGTTCGCCATCATAAAGCTTGAATTGCTGGTCTTCTTCGTCAGACAGGAGCTCAGGCCAGCCAATAACGGTACTTCCATCACGTAACCGGATTACAACAGCTTGCTTGAGGCTCACGGCCAGTTTGATCTCATCGTTCATCTTGCAACCTCCTCTCTTATTTTATTTGTCGTCGGTTATTTACGCTTTTTTTAGAGTCAGTAAGGGGTTACAAAAAATAAAGTCTAGGGATTCCCTACTTAAAGGGTTATCCACTGGAATATTTGAAGGGAAGAGGGATTTTGAAGAAAAAGCTGTCAAGTTTGATATCTATAGTGCTATTAGCCGTGGGTGTGTATTGGTTAAAAGGTACCGGTCTTCCTACGAAAACACCCGAAGAGAACCCGCCCTCATCGGCAATGATTACGCTGCAATTTCCAACAGAACGTTATCCTCAAACGGCGCAGCATATCAAGGAAGCGATACGGTCGGGAAAATCCGCAATCTGCACAATTGACCGTGAAGGAGCCGAGCAAAATCGCAAGCATTCACTTGCAAGTGTTCCGACTCGTAAAGGATACGATCGGGACGAATGGCCAATGGCTATGTGCGAAGAAGGCGGCAAAAGTGCAAATGTCAAATACATAGCCCCTAAGGACAATCGTGGGGCAGGATCATGGGTCAGTCACCAACTGGATGAGTATGAAGATGGAACTCGTGTAAAATTTGTCATCAAATAAAAATGCTATGAATTCGTATCGTTACTTTTTACTTCTCTTGGGATGTTCCTGTTTGGCTCTAATCACTGCCACAACATTATCTCCCGTTCCCTTAGGTTCCTGTTTGGCTTTAACCAATGCCAAAAAAGCAAAAAAATCGCCTAATGTAGTGAAGCCGGCACCTAATATCGCCAGATCTTCAGCGGATAGTTGATTAAACCATTCCATTTGCTTCTTATCAAACATTTTATCACCGCCAACCATTAATAATGTATAGTATGTACTGACAGCGAGGAAGGTCAGGGCTCAATCGTACCATTTTAGTATGCCTGTTTTCTGTGCAGAGGATGTGTAGACCACATGCTAAAGTTCAATTTTTATACGAAAATCGTCTCTATCGTTATTCTATTGCTGATTCCTGTGCTAGTTTTGTACGTCTATTCCAATCAGATGACTACAGGCGTGTTGCGTAACGAGTTGAATCAGTCCAATTATAATCAACTGACTTTTTTTCAAAATCAGGTAAACACCAATATTGAAATGATCTCCTCCTGGCCGCATCTGCTGATTCATGATCCTGATGTTGCCAGCTTTCAGTCCATTTTTTTGCAGGACAAGGCACTCAATCTGGATGGAATGAATCTGGTCAAACGTATTCAGACAAAGCTTGGTCTTCAGGAAAGCTCCTCTAATTGGAAAACCGGTCTGAGTATCTATTCCCCTTCGCTTGGACGTGTTGTTTCGGAGAATGGAGCCGGTTATTATGACCAAAAGGAACTCAACCAACGCATGAAAGACGGCTGGCAGGTATCCAAAAAAAGAGTGTACGGGAAAGATCAGTTTGTATTTTCATTGTATACATTATCCCCGTTTTCTTCACTCGGTCATCCGGAAACCGCCAACACAATTATCAAGGTCGAATTTGACAGCGGCAATATTCAGGATATGCTTGACCGCTTTAAGGGTGATGGACGGAAGGAACCGTTTTATTATAAAAAAGGCGTAGGCGTGATCTATAATCGTACTGCTAATGAAGAGCTATCCGGCAAGGTGATCACTATATTGGAGAAAAAAGGATTGCATCAGGTCGATAATCTGACCGTGAAAATGGGGGAAGAAAGCTATCTGGTTTATGCCGTTCTTTCACAAACGACAGGCTGGTATTTGATAGACTATATGCCTTTGTCCGATATGATGTCCCCGATTTACGCATCGAATCGCTTATTTTATATAACGGTTGCCGGCTTGCTGCTGGTAGGTTTCATTGGCGCCTACTTGCTTCATTCACAGGTACAGGTGCCTATCTTTCAGCTTGTGCAGGCATTTCGAAGATTAAAGGATGGAGACTATGCGGTTCGATTGGTTCCAAGAGGGAGTCACGAGTTTGCTTTTTTGTCCCGCCAATTCAATTTGATGGTTGAACAGATTCAGGAGCTGTTCGAGAAGGTGTATGTTGAGCAGCTGCATGTCAAGGAAGCGCGTCTGAAGCAGCTCCAGTCACAAATCAATCCGCACTTTTTTTATAATTGTTTTTCGTTTATTACAAGTATGGCCAAGCTGCGTAATCATGAGGCAGTTGTGGCCATGGCCTTTAATTTATCCAGGTATTATCGATATACAACAAGACAGGAGCGGGATCTGGTTCCGTTATCAGAGGCAGTCGAGTTTGTTCAATATTATTTGAAAATTCAGCAGATGCGTATGCCGCGGTTGACGTTTTCAATTGATGTCTCTTCTCAGGCAGACAGTCTGTTGATTCCGCCGCTGGTGGTGCAGCCATTGGTGGAAAATGCGGTGCTGCATGGGATAGAACCGCAAGCGGAGGACGGAAAAATTCATATTATGACTGAGTGTGTTGACTCGTACATGTATCTGATTGTGGATGATAATGGACTCGGTTTGAGTGAAGAAGCCATCACATGCTTGAAATTAACGCTCGACAGGCCTGTAGAAGAAGAACACGGGTACGGCTTATGGAATGTACATCAGCGAATGCGATTACATTTTGGAGAGGACGCCGGGCTGGACTTCTTCGTGTCACCTTTGGGAGGACTGCGTGCGGTTTTAAAATGGCCGCTGTCAACAGAAGAGGAGCAGACGAATGGTGCTTGACTGATCTTTGTCAAATTCGAATATGGTAAACATGGAGGGCCCGATGGTTCAGATATTACTGGTAGATGATGAGATCTATGTAACAGAAAGCCTGGCAGCCACTATTCCATGGGACGTGCTGGGCATTGAGAGGGTTCATCAGGCAGCCTCCTCCTTAGCGGCAATTGATGTGCTGGATGCCTGTGACATTGATATTCTGGTTACGGATATTCGCATGCCCGGTATGACAGGACTTGAGCTGATTGTGGAGGTGAATGAGCGATGGCCCCACATCCGATGTTTGCTGCTCACAGGTTATGCCGATTTTGAATATGCTAAAAAAGCGCTCCAGCTCAAGGCTTTTGATTACATATTAAAACCGGTAGATGATGAGGAGTTTTTGAAATGTGTGTCCGCCGCTATGGATTCGCTAAAGGAAGAGTGGGAAGCCTTTGACAAGGTTCATCAATTACAGTACAGCCGCCGAACCGATTTTGGTGTGCTGCGCACCTATCTGATGCAAGATTTGGTGCTTGGACGGCATCTGTCTGTACAAGTAATAGAGGACAAGCTGTCACAATACGAAATTATGCTGCGCACAGGACAGTGTGCCCGTATGCTCCTTATTCAGCTGGGCAAGCATTTTTCCGATATGGATTACCACTCTGTATCGCTAATCGAGTATGCAATTGGGAATATTGCTGAAGAAGTGTTTGCACCCGATTTTTACGTTTGGCACTGTAAAGCGCCGCATGATTGTCTCATTGTATTAATAGAAGAAAATTGGAATTTGCTTGCGGATCGGAGCGAGGACGAGCAGAAGCATCTTTTACGGGCAACGATTGAGACCTTTCGGAAAAATGTGAGCAATTACTTAAAAGGGGAAATTTACGTCACAGTAACCGGCGGATTTATGTTTCCAAACGAGTTGCCTGCGGTATATCAGACAGGGATCAGATCCTTGTATTGGAATCAACAGGAGGGGATGCATACATTGCTATATATAGAAGAACAGATAGAGCAGCCTCATAATTCAGCCAAGTTGCTGGAAGGTCTGTATGTGCATCCTGCACTGACCCATCTTCTGGAGTCCAGGCAATGGGAGGAAGCCGAAGCAAAGATAAACCGCGTCTTTGGCAAGATAGAAGAAGCGGGCTATACCCGCGAACATTTATACGAGCTGTTTATCACGGTAACGAGCGCATTTATGTACACGGCTCACAAGCAAGGACGCTTCATTACGCAGATGGACCAATCAGGCTTTGACCCGCTGCATGCGCAAAAAATAGTTCAATCGTTCTCCAGCCTTAAGGAATGGGTGTTCTCGATGATGAACAAGCTGAAGTCAGAATGGTCTGCAAGTGAGCAAAACGCCAAAAGTTACGTGGTCAAGCAGGTTCAAGAGCTGATCTCCCAGGATAAAGGCCAGGAGCTGTCTGTAAAGACGATTGCCGATCAGGTTTATCTCCATCCAGTCTATTTGTCCAAAATCTATAAGGCTGAAACCGGAGAAGGCCTGGGCGATTATATCATCCGAATGAGAATGGAGCGGGCGCTCTATTTGCTGAAGGATTCCAACAAGAAAATATATGAAATTACAACCGAGCTGGGCTATCAGAATCCCCAGTATTTCAGTAAGATGTTTAGAAAACATTACGGAATGACGCCGCACGAATTTCGGGACCAGTAAGGACCGTACCAGCAAAAGACAGGATCAATAAGGATCAGTTGAGAAAGGTGCAGAAATATTTATTTTGTGACATAGGCTACGTAGAAAAGCCCTCTTATAATAAAAGAATAGAAAATGATTTTTCTGAGGGGGAACAATATGCGAGTTCATTCGAAAAAAAAGCTGTTGTCGTTGCTCGCCGCAACTATATTTTTAGGAGCTGGTCTTGCCGGCTGCTCGGGAACGGGAAATGGTGATGGTGCAAGCAGCACAACTAAAACTGAAAACGTATACAAAGAAAAATATAATCCGGAAGTCACCATATCTACTGTATGGGGTGTAGATCCCGCTTTGAAGTTTAAAAATAGCGAATCGATCGAAAATAACGTGGCGACCAAATGGGCTAAAGAGAAATTCGGGATTAATATAAAATCACTCTGGTCTGTCACGGATACGAATGGTGCATTTGCTACAAAGCTCCGCTTGGCTATGTCCTCCGGTCAGGAGATGCCGGACGTCGTAGTACTGGGTACAGAGAATGAGCAGCTAGCGCAGGATATGATTGATTCCGGCATGTTTGCCGAGGCCGGTCCGTTGTTCGATAAATACGCTTCGGATTCCTGGAAGCAGGCGATAAATCAGGATACGAGTGTATGGAATCAGTATAGCCGGGACGGCAAAAAAATGGGTATTCCTGTACTCGATTTCGCCTATAACCATGATTATGTGCTGTGGGTGCGGCAAGATTGGCTGGATAAGCTCGGCATGAAGGCTCCTCGGACGATGGATGAACTGGAAAAAGTGATGGATGCCTTTAAAAATAAAAATCCGGACGGGCTGGCTCCGGGCAAAGTGATTCCGCTCAGCATTGGCTTCAAAACGTCCATGAACACTTGGATGGGAGACCCGTCCTGGATTTTCGGGGCCTATGGCACACTCCCGCAACAATGGAACAAAGGTGCTGACGGCAGCCTGGAGTATGGTTCCGTGCAGTCTGGCATGAAGCCGGGTCTGCAAAAGCTGAGCGAGTGGCTCAAAAAGGGATACATTCCTCAGGAGGCCGCCTTGTGGGATGAGAATAAAACGTCAGAGCCTGCAGTCGCAGGAACAGCAGGCATCATACCAGGTCCATACTGGATGAGCGGCTGGCCGCTCCAGGATACGGTGAAAAATGTGAAGAGCGCCGTATGGAAGCCGATCAAGATTCCAGTAGGGCCTGACAACAAAGCCATGCGCCATGGAACTCAATACACCAATGGTGTCGTACTGATCAACAAACAAATGCAGCATCCTGAAGCTTTTTTTACCTATGAAAATTACTTGTTTGATCACTTTGCCAATGCCAAACCGGATGGAGATTTGTCGAACGGGCTGTTTAAAGGCTACGATTATGATCTGGATACGAGCGGAAAGTTGCTGTCGATCGACAAAATACCAGGCGGTTATGTAAACTCTGTTCGTTATTTGCTGGTTCGTGATGGTGCGCGCATACCTGATGCTCAAATGAAAGCTTTGTTAAGCTTGGCTAACGGCGGGGAAGCGAAAACCCGTCTGGAGAAGGATGTTATGGTTAACTACGGTAAAGATACTCCTGCGGCTGCCAAAGTGTTGATGGAACAGAAGGACATCTCCATGAAAGATCAGTTCACAGGGCCAACTACGCCAACCATGAAGGCTAAAAAGGACTATCTGGATAAGATTGAGAACCAGACCTTCAATGAAATTATTTATGGCAAACAGCCGATTTCGGCCTTTGATACCTTTGTGCAGACATGGAAGAATGGCGGAGGCGAACAGATTACAAAAGAAGTGAATGAATGGTATAAAAGCGTCGAAAAGTAAAAATAGCTAAAATGCTTAAAAAAGCTGTCCCCAAACGGGCAGCTTTTTTAGTGCAAATCACTGGAGTGAACTCAAAATGAATACGCTATCATTTATGGTTGGAAATGCACTTTTATTCGCATGAAGGCTAAAAAAATGATTGCTTTTGTGCCATGTATGTTGGTTTTTTGAACTGTTGCGTTAGTAGGAACGCTTCTATAATTGAAGTATACCAAGAGAGCTACAGGAGGAACTGCAATGAGAAGTCTGCAACGTACGTGGCCATTTCATATCATGCTGCTACCAGCCATCATTTTTTTGATTGTATTCAGCTACATTCCAATGGGCGGCATCGTGATGGCCTTCCAAAATTACAAACCGTGGCTGGGAATAACCGGCTCCGAGTGGGTTGGACTGGATAACTTCCGTTTTTTGTTTGAACGGGAGGACAGTCTTCAGGTCGTCTGGAATACGCTGATTATCGCGGTACTCAAGATGTTTTTCAATCTGCTGGTTCCGTTCGTTTTTGCTATTCTGCTGAATGAAATTCGCAAAATCGGACTTCAGCGGACCATTCAGACACTGGTTTATCTGCCACACTTTCTTTCGTGGGTCATCCTGGGTGGAATTCTGATTGATCTGCTCGCTACAGATGGTTTCTTGAACCGTATTCTTGGCAGCTTTGGAATTCAGCCCATCTTTTTTCTGGGGGACAATAACTGGTTTCGCTTTATGGTTATCGTATCCGATATATGGAAGGAGTTTGGCTACAATACTATCGTTTTTCTCGCTGCACTTGCCGGTATCAATCCTTCGCTCTATGAAGCGGCAGAGATGGACGGGGCAAGCCGCTGGAAACAGACGCTCCATATTACTGTGCCTTCGCTGATTCCGATGGTTGTTGTTGTGGGTACACTTTCACTCGGCAATGTTCTAAATGCTGGCTTTGACCAGATTTTCAACCTTTACAACCCGCTTGTATACCAAAAAGGCGATATCATTGACACGTTCGTGTATCGGACAGCGTTGATTAACGGGGAAATGGGCTTTGCTACCGCTATCGGATTGTTCAAGTCTGTGATCAGCATGATTCTCATTCTGATATCCTATCGGCTTGCATACAAATGGGCAGGCTACCGCATATTTTGATTCCACAAGGCTGAAAGAGGGAGAGTCATGTATCATAAAACAACGACATATCGCATCTTCAATGTATTTAATATTGGTTTGCTCGTACTGTTGTCCATCATGTGCATCATTCCGCTGATTCATGTATTGGCGGTATCATTTAGCGCCAAATCAGCAGCAGACGCCAATCTGGTTGGACTGTGGCCGGTGCAATTTTCATTAGAGGCCTACAAGAAGACGATAAATAATCCGATTTTTCTGCACTCCATCTGGGTTTCTGTTTGTCGTACTGTACTGGGAACCGGTTTGACGCTGCTGATTACCTTCCTGGCTGCTTATCCGCTTTCCAAAGAAACATCTGTGTTCCGCAGCCGAAATGTATATTCATGGCTGTTCGTATTCAGTATGATTTTCAACGGTGGTCTGGTTCCGTTTTATATGGTTATTCAAAAGATTCATCTCATGGACAGCTTTTGGGTACTTGTTTTGCCAGGCGCGGTCAATACATTTCTGGTCATTCTCATGTTGAACTTTTTCAGGGGCATCCCCAAGGAGATGGAGGAGGCTGCACTGATCGACGGGGCCGGCCATTTTCGGACTTTGTTTCGTATATATTTGCCGATATCCATGCCATCTATTGCGACAATTGCGCTATTCAGCATGGTGTTCCACTGGAACTCATGGTTTGACGGCCTGCTCTATTTGAGCCATGCCAAGGATTATCCGCTCGCGGCCTTCCTGCAAACGGTCATTATTCAGAAAGACATGAGCTCCATGAGTATGAGTCCCAAAGAAATGGAATTGCTTTCGCAAACCACGGTGAATGCAGCACAAATTTTCATTGGTGCAGCGCCTATTCTTATTGTGTATCCATTTTTACAAAAGTATTTTGTTAAAGGTATGACGCTCGGTTCTGTCAAGGAGTAAACCACAATGGATTAAAGGAGATGATTTACAGTGACACACCAGAACATAATCAAGTATCCGCCAATTAGTGAGCGAGTTCCACGCATGCTGCACGGTGCGGATTATAACCCTGAGCAATGGCAGCAATATCCCGAGGTGCTCGAAGAAGATATCCGGTTGATGAAACTGGCTAAATGCAACGTGATGTCTGTCGGTATTTTCTCATGGGTTTCATTGGAGCCTGAGGAAGGCGTATTCACGTTTGAATGGCTGGACCGCATCCTGGATTCGTTTGCCGAGAATGGAATTTATGCATTTTTGGCTACTCCAAGCGGAGCCAGACCTGCCTGGATGTCACAAAAGTATCCTGAGGTGCTGCGTGTAGAGTCTAACCGTGTCCGCAACCTGCACGGGTTCCGCCATAATCACTGCTTTACGTCCCCTGTATACCGGGAAAAAGTACGCGTTATGAATATAAAGCTGGCTGAGCGCTATGCCAATCATCCAGCAGTCATTGGCTGGCATATTTCCAATGAATTTGGCGGGGAATGCCACTGCGATTATTGTCAGAATGCATTCCGCACCTGGCTGCAGGATAAATACGGTACGCTGGACAAACTTAATCACGCCTGGTGGACGGCCTTCTGGAGTCATACGGTTACCAATTGGAGCCAGGTCGAATCTCCGGCCCCTCACGGTGAAACGCAGGTCCATGCCATGAATTTGGACTGGAGACGGTTTGTGACCGATCAGACCGCAGATTTTATCAAACATGAGATTGTACCGCTTAAGACAGTAAACCCTGCGCTTCCGGTCGCGACCAATCTGATGGAGTTTTTTGAAGGACTGAATTACTGGAAGTTTGCCGATCTGCTGGATGTTATATCCTGGGACAGCTATCCGACGTGGCATGATCGCGGAGGAGATGAGAGCCGTCAGGCTGCGAAAGTGGCCATGATGCACGATATTATTCGTTCAATTAAGGGGGGCCAGCCTTGGATGCTCATGGAAAGTACGCCGAGCTTGACGAACTGGCAAGAGGTTAGCAAGCTGAAACGGCCACGAATGCATTTGCTATCGTCTTTACAGGCTGTTGCACATGGGTCAGACACAGTTCAATATTTTCAGTGGCGGAAAAGCCGCGGTTCAAGTGAAAAGCTGCACGGTGCAGTCGTCGATCACGTCGGGCATGAACACACCCGGGTATTCGGAGATGTGACGGAGGTCGGCAATACGCTGGAAAAACTGGAGGAGGTGATCGGTACATCTGTACCCGCGGAGGCCGCAGTCATTTTTGACTGGGAGAACCGCTGGGGAGTCAACGACTCACATGGGCCGCGAAATAAAGGCGTAAAATATGAGGAAACCGCCGAAGCACATTATTTGGCCTTGTGGGAGCAAGGGGTGCCTGTGGATGTCATTCCTATGGATGCGGATTTTTCCAGGTACAAACTTGTGGTAGCTCCAATGCTGTATATGGTACGTAGCGGTGTGGGCGAGCGAATACAAAAGTTTGTTGAAAACGGTGGCATTTTTGTCGCAACCTATTGGTCCGGCATTGTGGATGAACATGATTTGTGCTTCCTTGGAGGCTTCCCGGGGCCGCTTCGCAAGACGCTGGGCATTTGGTCGGAAGAAATAGACGGGCTTCATGATCACGATCGCAACCGGATAATACCGGTTGCGGGCAATGAGCTGAATCTGCAAGGTGAGTATGGGGCTATAGAACTATGTGATCTTATTCATACAGAAGGTGCCGAAGTACTGGCTGTATATGGCTCGGACTTTTATACAGGCCGCCCGGCCTTGACGGTAAACCGCCTGGGACATGGAAAAGCTTACTACATCGCTTCACGCAACATCGGACCGTTCCACAGTCATTTTTACCAAAGCGTAATTGATCGTGCAGGGATCAGCAAAGCGCTTGATGTGAAGTTGCCGCATGGCGTAAATACGGCGATTCGTACTGATGGAGTGCACGATTATATTTTTATCATGAATTTTACGCATAAGCAGCAAGAGATTGTGCTGGATGGACGTAGCTACGAGGATATGCTGGAAGATCGTGTGATTGAAGACGGTAAAGTACAATTGCAGGACTATGCTGTCAAGGTTCTAAAGAGAGACCGTCATAAACCGGCCATCGTTTAAGCTTCAGTGGCGGTCGTTTTTTTTATCGAAAGACTCCGGAATAGGGCAGAGGAGAATGAGGATTACAAAATTCAGATCGGAGATGACTTATGAAAACAAGTAAACGGATGATATTATTTGCGGTGTTGCTTTTGTTATCGAGTCTTTGGTATCCACTCAGCTCTACGGGGGTGGGGACGGCTTCGGCCGCCCCTGCTTTTGCCAAGGGAGCTGATATAAGCTGGGTTGCAGGGATGGAAGCACAAGGCATGACCTGGAAGGATAAAAAAGGGACCCGTCGGGATGTGCTGCAAATATTGCGAGACGATTACCAGATTAATTCGGTACGTATCCGTGTATGGGTAAACCCTAATATGAATGATTATGCGAGCGGTTATATGAATGCTGAGAAGGCGGCAGAACTGGCACAGCGAGCCAAAAAACTGGGCATGAGCGTTATGCTGACCCTGCATTATAGCGATTCGTGGGCTGATCCCGGACAGCAGAACAAGCCTTACGCATGGCGCAATTTTAACTTTACACAACTGATGGATGCAGTATGGTCCCACACGGTTTATGTTATGAACACAATGAAAAGCAAGGGTGTGACCCCAGACTGGGTGCAAATCGGCAACGAGACGAACAATGGAATGCTCTGGGATGACGGCAAAGCCTCACTGAATATGAAAAACTATGCATGGCTCGTGAACACGGGCAATAATGCTGTAAAATCGGTAAGCAGCAGCACCAAGACGATCGTGCATTTGGCTAACGGGGATAACGGTTCTGTTTTAAATTGGAATATTGGCGGACTGATTGACAATGGAGCGAAGTTTGACCTCATCGGGTTTTCTTTGTATCCGTCTCCTTCTGACTGGCAGGGCAAGGTGGATCAGACGTTGATCAATGCCAATAATCTCATTGCCAAATATGGAAAAGGGATTGTCATTAGTGAAATCGGAATGGATTACAATGAACCCGCAGCTTCCAAGGCGTTTATTACCGCGATCAAAACGAAGGTCCGGAATATCGGGGCCGGCAAAGGTGTAGGGGTATTTTATTGGGAGCCGGCAGCAACCCCTGGCTATAATCATGGCTACAACAAAGGTGCTTGGCAGCCTGACGGCAAGCCAACCTCGGCGCTGGAAGGATTTATAAACTAGGCGAATAACGAAAATATCAAATAACCTCTAATCTGCACAGCATGCAGATTAGAGGTTATTTATCGTTGGACTATGGATAAGCCGGAGCTTTAGGCTTTCCGGTTGACTTTAAAGAATGTAATGAGTTCCTTCAGATCGCGAGACATCGACGACAGCTTGTCAGAGGCTTCCACGATGGAAACCATGGATTGGGCTTGTTCTTCGATCGTTTGCTCAATTTGTTTGCTGCTGTCAGATGTTTTACTGATGGTAGAGGACAACTCGTCAGAGGTTGCGGTCATTTCCTGCGTACTGGCTGAAATCTGTTCCGTTGCACTGGATACTTCTTGAATTTGCGACGATACTTTGTTGGCGGCATTTAAAATCTCCGAGAACATTTCACCCGCCTGTTTGGTAACTTCCAGTCCAATTTGGACTTCCTTTGAGCCGAGATTTACACCTTCTACGGTTTGCTCAATTTCTTTTTGAATTTCCTCAATCAGCTCGGCGATTTGTCTGGCGGACTCTTGAGATTGTTCAGCCAGATTGCGAACCTCTCCGGCGACGACAGCGAAGCCTTTACCTTCCTCGCCCACTCTGGCAGCTTCGATCGAGGCGTTCAGTGCCAGCAGGTTGGTTTGGCTGGCGATGCCAGTGATGATGCTTACGATATTACTGATTTCATTGGAACGGCTTTGCAGTGCGTTGATAGAGGCAAAGGTTTTCTCCATTGAATTGGAAATGGAATCCATTTGGGCCGAAACCTTTTGTACGACCTGATTCCCCTCAACAGAACGTTTTTCCATAGAATAAGCTTCATCGGCTACAGAAGAGGAGCTTCCGGCAATGGTCTGAACAACTGTAGACATTTCATTCATGGCCCGGGAACTTTCAATTGCCGCTTGAGTTTGTGCTTCAATTCCTCGGGAAATTTCTTTCATATTGTTGTTAATGACATTTGTATTTGTGCTGTTTTGTTCGCTTATATTTAGCAATTGATTGGCTGATTCGGTCACTTCTTGTGTCGTATCCTGTACTTTTACCATTGTATCGTTAATACGTTTGATCATCGTATTAAACTTTTGATTGATGATGCCAAGGTCGTCCAGACCTGTTTTGATGTTTACATTCAAATTTCCCTCGCTGACTTCCTCAATCCCCTTCATTAAGGAACGAATCGGGGAGAGGATGCGTTTTACCAGAAAATATTGAATCGTCAGGAAGAACGCAAGGAATAGAACGAGCAGGGAAATACCATATACAACCAGCTCATGAAGTCCTTTTGGTACAGAACTGGCGTCTACGTCAAAGTAAAGCGCACTTGTGATTTTGCCGCTTTCATCTGTAAGCGGATAAGCAATGGTTGTCCATGTACCAAATTCGTCAGTGTAGAAGTCGCTTAACGCCGATTCTTTGGATTCAAGCATATCATTTATAGCTTTTACATTTGCGTCAGAGAGCGTATACATATCGCCTATATTCAGTTTTGAATTCCGGAAAGACTGGACTAAGTTGGACGGAACGCCAATAATGGAGGTTTGCTTGCCTTGTTGTAACTCGGTGCCGAATATGTACGCTTGGGCAACATTGGGATAAAGCGTGTGAATCGAATCGAGAAATTTGCGCAAATCCCGTTGAACAGGACCATTGTAATCTCTTTCGTTTAATGCCTGTTGTACTTTTGCTTTGTCAACATCATTTGCCCATTTCTTGGTCAACATTTTAACTTGATCTTGCAGCTGTGTGATTAGAATATTCTTTTGAAGTATGTAGCTGGATGTGATGAGAATAGCACCGATCAATACAATGTTGACAAATGAGATCAATAGATTTTTACCAAAAAAGGACATTGTGCTCCACTTCAAGTTTTTCATGTGTTTTCTTCTCCTTTGAATTATAAATTTAGTGCTACAGAACTACCTACTATCTATTTCGTCAATTTCTATTCTAAATGTTAGATATTTATTAAAGTTGGAGTATATTTACTGTTTGGTGATAGAAATGGTGATAAAAAACAACAAATATACTACTCATGCGATAGAAACATTCCTAGAAATAACAAAGGGCAGCCCACAGGAATAAAGCTGTAAGGCCGCCGCTTGTTAGCAAAACGGGATATAATACTATTCTCCGATTCAAATAAATTTAAATGCCTTATTTTTGGATAATATTTAAAAAATAAGATAAATGGGAGCAAAATGGGCCCCCCAATAATAAGATATACCGGTCTTTTGGTTGAATTTAAGGCGAACATGGAGGACTCGTTCAAGCTCTTTCTGGTTATGTAACCTTTAATGAAGATGTCCGCCAAAATGGCGGACATCAGTTAGATAATCACTTTGCTTATTTGCAAGTACAACTTTATGCTGCTCGCTATTTTAGATCAATACAGCTTTCTGGCCATCATGTTTAATAGGCTTATATTTGCATTCCCACATGGCGTCCCGGACTGCTTGTTCGATATCATCTGGCTGATGGCATGCCACTCCATCCTGAACTGCAGCCTTGGCTACGGCTACGGCTACAGCCTGAGATACTTCCCGCAGTTCACTGATTTTAGGCAACAGAGAAGCTCCAGGGTGAGACAAATCGACCATTTGAGCTACGGCATGGGCAGCGGCGGCAAACATGCTGTCTGTAATCATTTTCGATTTGACCACAATGGCGCCAAGGCCTAGACCCGGGAATACGAAGGCATTATTGGACTGGCCGATTTCATACTTGATATCATTGTAGGTAACTGGCTCGAAAGGGCTTCCCGTGGCAACCAGTGCTTTTCCTTCAGTCCAGCGGATCAAGTCCTGCGGGGTTGCTTCAGCCAGTGGAGTCGGATTGGACATCGGCATAATGATGGGACGTTCGGTATGCTTAGCCATTTCTTTAACAATTTCTTCGCTAAATGCCCCGGCAACACCGGATGTTCCGATCAAAATCGTCGGCTGCACACGGCGAACGACTTCAAGCAGAGGAATTGTTCCATCCTCTGCACGTTCCCAGTCGCGGCATTCTGCGGCATCTCGTACATAAGGAACCTGGAATGGGAAAAGCCCTTCCGTTTCATTGGTAAGCAGGCCGCGGTAATCATAAGCCCAGAAGTTGCGTTTTGCTTCGGCTTCCGACAGTCCTTCCAGCATCATGGCCGCACTAATTTGATCAGCATTACCGATCCCCGCAGCTCCCGGACCAAAGACTAATACCCGATGCTTGCTCAGCGGGATCCCGGATAATTGAACACCGGACATCACACCCGCGAGCGTAACCGCACCAGTACCTTGAATATCATCATTAAACGTCAAAATACGATTTCCATATTTGTTAATAATGTTGCGGGCGTTTACATTGCCTAAGTCTTCCCAGTGCAGCAAAGCATTCGGGAAATAAGAAAGTGCGGTTTGGACATAGGTGTCAATAAAGTGTTCATACTGCTCTCCGCGAACACGTTTGTGACGGTTGCCCATATATAGAGGATCTTGCAGCAGCTTCTCGTTGTTGGTGCCTGCATCAAGCACAACTGCGAGCACCCGGCTAGGATCGATTCCCGCGGCCGCTGTATAAACAGCAAGCTTGCCAATCGCGATGTTAATTCCACCGACTCCCCAGTCACCAATCCCCAAAATACTTTCGGAATCTGTGGCTACGATCAGATCGATGTCGCCGGGCTCCAGGTTCAAATTTTTAAAAGCTTCATCAATCGCGGCGAGATTATCAATAGATAAATACATACCGCCCGGTTTGTGGTATTCATGACTGTACTCCTGTATCGCCTGACCGACGGTTGGGGTATAAACAATCGGAAGCATTTCGCTCAGATGCTCTGAGAGCAAACGATAGTACAGAACCGTATTTCGATTGAAGAGATCATTTAATGCAATGTTTTTGCGCAAATTATCCGGTTGGCTCTGAAATTGCTTATATACCCGCTGAACCTGCTCCTCAATGGTTAATATCGTAGGAGGAAGCAGCCCGTCAAGCCCAAGCTCTTTCCTTTCTTCAAGCGTAAAAGCCACTCCTTTGTTCAGCAGTGGATTGGCAAGCAGATCTTTTCCAGTTAGATTGGTTTCGATAGATCCGTCTTCAGTAAGATGAAAAGCTCGCATTTTCAATTCCTTCTTTCTAAAAAATGACATTTCGTTTCAACCTTGAACATCGCGTGAACAAGTATACGCTTTATTTTAGAGCAAGTGAACAAGTATGTTGTGTGAAAAATGGTTATATAAGTACTTTTATAATATTTCCTGTATGTTTTATATGATTTTTTTCATGGCTTTGAATGAATTTTAAGATTTTTAATCAAAAAGAGCTTTAACCTCAATGGAATATCATTGAAGGTTAAAGCTCATGTGTTGAACTAAATAAGCAGTCTTAATGGACATCAACCTTTAATTCTCCGATTCGGCGGGTGGTTTCATCGACGGCTGGAACAGTAGGCCGCATCCAACTGGTGCGCCATTTCAACTGCATGATGATGACTAGTACAAAGGCACAGAATGTGATCAGGCTCAGACTGATAAATCCCGGCATGTAGGACCCCGTTAATTTGTACAAATGTCCTAGGATCAGAGGAAGAAAGCATCCGCCTATACCACCCGCAGCGCCGATAATGCCGGTCATGAGTCCGATTTCGTTTCCGAATCGCTGCGGCACGAGCTGGAATACAGAGCCATTGCCGGCACCAAGGCACATCATGCCTGCAAAAAGCAGCACTACGACCAGGGCTAGCGGAGGTAAGAACGCAATACCCGCAAACATCATCGATGCTCCGGCATACAAATACGTCAACATGCGTGAACCACCGATCTGATCAGACAAAAAGCCGCCCACAGGACGAAAGAAGCTGCCGGCAATGACACACACGGTTGCAAAATCGGCGGCATGTACAGCAGAGAGGCCGTATTGGGTATTAAAGAAGATGGTCAAATAATTCGAAAGACCAACGAATCCTCCGAATGTCACACCGTAAAAAGCACAGAACACCCATGCATCTCCTTGTTTTAGCACCGAAGCGTATTGCGACAGGCGTTTGGGGGCGGGGCGGTGAGGGCTGTTGCGGGCAAAAACACTAAATAGAATGAAGACGATGAGAATCGGAAGGATAGCCAATCCGAAAACGGCCTCCCAGCTGCCAAAATACTGTGCAAGCCGGTTGTCAAACAAGGTGGCAAGAACAGTGCCGCTATTGCCGGCAGCTGCAATGCCCATAGCCAGTCCCTGGTGCTCTTTCGGATACCACTGGCTGACTAATGGCAGCGCAGCTGCAAATGAGGCCCCGGCTACACCCAGCAGCAGGACGACCATGTACAACTGCTCCAGCGAATCCACCCACACCCAGCCGAGCAGTAGGGGGATTAACGTCACCAGCATGCCGATCTGTCCGGTGAGCTTGGGGCCAATATAATCTGACATAAAGCCAAGCACGAGCCGCAGCAGGGAACCACCGAGCACCGGAAGTGCAACCAGGTTGGCTTTTTGTAAAGGGTCCATAGGGTAGTCATTGGCAATGACAACGGACAGAGGTCCAATCATGCCCCATATCATGAAGCTGATGTCAAAATACAGGAAGGCGCCAAACAGCGTGGGTTTGTGTCCGCTTTGCCAGAAGCTTTGTTTGTTCATTCTCCATCTCTCCTGTTCCTATTTATGTACTTCGTCTGCAGCATGTCATATTGAACATGAAAAGCCGCAAATCAACCCCGTCATCAGACGGAGCGAATTTGCGGCTTCATTGCCGTAGTTAACACACCACATTGTGCGTTAGCCGGGTATGATCACGTTCGAGTGATTGTCATCCAAATTATAAAAAATGATTTATTTAATGTCAATATACATAACACATAAAAACAAAGTGAATAAAACAAAGATGGAAATGCGGATTTGATGTATTGAATATTGACATGATACTCACAATTTATTAATCTTAGAAACATATCGGCACAACGGTGTGTCGGCATTTACGGCAATGGTGCCCTTTTCCCTTGAGGTGGAGAAGGGCTTTTTCTGTCTTATACTATTTGGAGAATGGGGCTGGTTCGTTGATGAAAAGACTGGTCGTCGTTGGCAATGGTATGGCAGGTACCAAATGTGTTGAGGAAATACTTGGTCTGGAACCGGATAATCAGTTTCAAATCACCATATTTGGCGCAGAACCCCGCCCCGGGTACAACCGCGTGCTTCTGTCCAAGATGTTGCAGGATGAAAGCTCATTCGAACATATCGTCACTCATCCCTGGGAGTGGTATCAAGAGAACAACGTAAGGATATGCGCCGGTGAACGTGTCTGCTGCATTGATACTGCGGCCCGTACGGTCGAAACCGAAACAGGCACTATGGAACCCTACGACATTCTTATACTGGCAACTGGCTCATTGCCTTTCATACCTCCTATTCCCGGAGTCCGGAAACGGGGGGTAATCGCTTTTCGGAATGTGGATGATTGTGAGACCATGACTCAATATGCCAAAACATATGAGAAGGCCGCGGTCATTGGAGGGGGACTGTTGGGGCTTGAGGCTGCGCAAGGTCTGCTGAATCTGGGGATGGAAGTCGAGGTTGTTCATAATGCCCCGTATATTATGAATCGTCAGCTTGACCAGACTGCGGCAGGTCTGCTGCAGCGCAAGCTGGAGCAACAGGGAATGCGGTTTCGTTTGGAAAAGGAAACGACTCATATTATGGGGCGAAACAGGGCGCGAGGGCTGATGTTTTCAGACGGGAACAGGCTGGAGACAGATTTGGTTGTGCTGGCGGTCGGCATTCGGCCGGATACCGGATTAGTGCAGGGCAGCAGTCTGGATGTCAACCGTGCCATTATCGTGGATGATTATATGCGCACAAGTATTCCTGATATTTACGCAGTCGGTGAATGCGCTGAACACCGCGGGATTTCATATGGGCTGGTGGCCCCGTTATATGAGCAGTGTAAAGTGCTGGCGCATGTCATTTGTGGCCGCAAAACGGCTCCCTATGAAGGGTCCGTCCCGTATGCACAGCTCAAGGTTGCGGGTATTCAGGTGTTCTCAGCAGGAGACATTCGCGAAGAGGGAAACGAGACGGCGCTGATGGAATATGACGGTATGCACGGGATTTACAAAAAAGTGATGATGTGCAAAGGAACTGTCACTGGCGCTATTTTGTTTGGCGATACAGCGGAAAGCACCTCGCTGCTTGGAATGGTACGGCGCGGCGCGACGATTGCAGAGCTTGCATCACAAGATAAAGGGGCAAGCAGAGCGGAGCAAGAGGCCGCCAAGCTGCCGGAAGAGGAGACGGTATGCGCGTGCAACGGTGTCAACAAGGGGGCTATATTGCGTGCCATCACTGCAGATAAGCTAAAGACCGTGGAAGAGGTCAAGTGCAAGACAAAGGCATCCTCTTCCTGCGGTGGTTGTCAGCCGCTGGTGGCTGCGCTGCTCAAAAATGCTTCGTCCTCATCATCCATTGCTGACACTGCAGCTGCTCCTGCCGTTCAGGATCCTGTTGCCGTGTGCGGATGTACGCACTACGATCATGATTCCCTTAAGAAAGCGATGGTGTCCGCACGATGCCGGACTCCGGCGGAAGTCGTGTCCCGCCTCGGCTGGAGCAGACAACAGGGCTGCGAGATATGCCGTCCGGCTGTGCTTTATTACTTGGAATCCCTTGGCTTGCGGGATGGATCTGTGTCAAGTCAATGGGCCGGAGAAGCTGCGATTCAGTTCCCCACACAGCAGGATGGAGAACCGCTGTCTGCGAGTTTGTGGTTTATGGGGCTGAATGGCGGGAAAAAGACATTTTCCATGCCCGCCTTGGTAGGCGGCGTAGCCTGGGAAGAAGCAGCCCGGATAAAGGAACGGCTGCTGGCTGTCTGGAGAGGATGCGCGTTGCCATCACCAGTTGCCGTTGCGGTTTGTCCGGGCCCGGAGTATTCCGGAGGTGTGCTTGTCCACGACATCGGACTATCCCGGTCGCCGGCAGGCTGGGAAGTGTATGCTGGTGGACATGCGGAGCATCCGGTTCGTCAGGGGCGCCTGATTGGAGTGTTGGAGAATGCGGAAGAAGCGGTCTTCATGGCTGCGGCTTGCTTGCAAATATACCGGCATCATGCACGGTATGGGGAGAACATGTGGGAGTGGATTGAACGGACAGATATTTTGCTGCTGCGAGAAAGCGTGCTGGATACAGCTTTTCGAAGTGAATTGGTGGGCAGCCTGCGCGACTACAATGCTGACAGGGTAACTGGTTAAGCGGCAGTTGTGGCAACCCATTTATGCTTGTGTAAACCATACAAAGATGCAAATGGTGAGGGGGAGACTTTATGTGTCAGCCTGGGGAAAGCAAGCTGGAAACGGCGATGCACGTACCGGAAGGAATCGATACACAGTGCCCGTTTTGCAGCGTGCAATGCAAGATGACCGTTCACGCAGGCGAGGAGACACTTGCGGGTGTTGTGCGTGCTGTGCATAGGGCGGAAGGGAAGCCCAATGCAGCCTCGCAGGGCAGGCTGTGCGTCAAGGGGATGAATGCGCATCAGCATGCATTACATGCAGAAAGGCTATTGCGGCCTCTTATGCGTAAGGCAGGCAGACTTGTGCCGGTCACGTGGAAGGAGGCGCTGGATGCTGTCGCCGATAGTTTCTCTTCTACGCTGTCCGCACAGGGTCCTGACGCTATCGGCATTTACGGCGGGGGCTCGCTAACGAATGAAACGGCTTATTTACTTGGTAAATTTGCCAGAGTGGCCGTAGGTACGCGCTATATCGATTATAACGGACGCTTCTGTATGTCAGCAGCTGCATCTGCCAGCAGCAAGGTGTTTGGCATTGACCGGGGATTGACTTGCAGGCTGGCAGATATCCCGCTGGCTCAGTGTATTGTGCTGGCAGGCACGAATATTGCCGAATGCCAACCGACACTTATGCCTTATTTTCACCAAGCCAAGGAAAATGGGGCGTATATCATCGTCATTGACCCTCGTGCGACTCCAACAGCGGCCATTGCCGATTTGCATGTGCAAATCAGGCCGGGTACAGATGCGACGCTGGCGAATGCCATGATGAAGGTTATGGTGGATGAAGGATTAGTGAATGAAGACTTTATCCGTAAGCGGACCAACGGGTATGAGCAACTGCTGACTCATTTGAACCGTATGGATTTCAGCGAGTCAGCTGCACGATGTGGAATTGAGCCGGAGGTGATTCGACAGGCGGCACGCGCCTTTGGCACTGTCGATACGGGTATCGTTTTTACAGCCCGAGGTGTCGAGCAGCACACCGATGGACATATGGCAGTACGCGCCTTTATGAATCTGGTGCTGGCTACTGGCAAGATTGGCAGGGAAGGATGCGGCTACGGAACCATTACAGGACAGGGGAACGGACAAGGAGGACGGGAGCACGGCCAGAAGGCGGACCAGCTTCCCGGCTACAGATCGATTGAGAACAAGGCGGATCGGGACTATGTGGCATCTGTATGGGGGATTAAGCCGAACAGGTTGCCTGGAAAAGGAGTATCAGCGTATGAAATGATGGAGCTTGTTCACCAGGGGGAAATTCAGACGCTGTTTGTGATGGGCTCTAATCCGGTCGTATCCAGTCCGAATGCTCGAATGGTGGAGGAAGGGTTGAAAAAGCTGAATCTGTTGGTTGTGGCGGATATGTTTCTTACTGAAACAGCGCAGATGGCCGACATTGTTTTACCTGTAACATCACATCTGGAGAATACGGGGACCATGACCAATCTGGAGGGGCGCGTTCTACTGCGGGAAGCGGCGCGGTCTGCTCCGGGCGAGGCCAGAGATGACTGGCGTATTTTATGTCAAATCGCTGTCAGGCTAGATAAGGTCGGTTATTTTACGTACAAGGATGCTGAGCATATCTTTGAAGAGCTGCGGCTCGCCAGTCGAGGCGGTCTTGCTGATTATTACGGGATCACGTATACCAGGTTGCGCCATGAGGGAGGCGTATATTGGCCATGCCCGTCACCGGATGAGGCGGGGACGGATGTGATGTTTCGGGAAAGCTTTGCCCTTCCCCATCAAAAGGGCGTATTTACAGTGGTTGAAAGCCGTAGTGCTGGAGAGCACACATCCGAGGATTATCCCCTGGTTCTAACGAACGGTCGTGTACTGGCTCACTATTTGACAGGCGTACAAACACGCAGAAGCTCGTCGCTGACCGCCCGCGAGATTGAAAACTTTGTGGAAATCCATCCCCGTACAGCGCAGCGCTGGCATATCAGGGACGGAGAGTGGGTAGAAATCACGTCACCACGCGGAAGCTTCACCGTGCGCAGCCGGATCAAGCCACATATCCGTGAAGATACGATCTTTGTGCCGATGCATTGGGGAGGCGTACAAAATGTAAACCGGGCAACCCGGCCGGACCTTGATCCGTTCTGCCGAATGCCCGGCTTTAAAACGGCTGCTGTGCGCATCCGCCCTCTCCACCTGTCTACCGTTGCGAACAGTGCAGATCCAAATGAATGGTCTTGGCTCTAAAATAGAATAAAAGGCCAGCCCCTAAGTGCAGGAGATGGCCTTTTGACGCAGCTTCCGCTTCAACATAGTTCAGATCCCGGGCCTCTCTTTTTTCCGTGTCCAACTTCTTTTAACATTTAAATCATGTTCATGGTTAAGGCCCCTTTCGACTATGCCTTTAGCATTTGATGTGCTCTGACGATGGAGATGGCTACATCAACGATGCGTTTGCGTTCATTCATTGCTTTTTTTCGCAGCAGATCATACGCTTCCGCTTCCGGAATACCATTGACTTCGCCAAGTATTCCTTTGGCCATATCAATCCATTTGCGCTCTTCCAGCCGGGCGGTCAATTGTTTGCGTTCACTTCGCCAGTGCTGGCGCTCGAAAAAGCGTTTGGCGCTAAAATGGAGGACCCAATTCAGCTCATGCGCTGCCATGGAAGGGATTAAAATACCGTCGACAGGAACATTGGCCTCACAGGATTCCGTCGGTGACAGAGCGGATTCCGCACTGCACCACCAGAGCAGTGGAATGGCTTTGGCTTGCTCCAGCCTGCCTGACCACATGCCGATCTTGCCGACAGGTATATTCAATACCGCCGCATCTGCATCATGAATCAGCTGTTTTATTTCAGATTCATTACGACAGCGCAGTGTCAGGTATCCGTTGGACTCCAAAAGTTGCTCAGGTCCTGCCTGCCATGAGGAACCGGCGTGCTCACGTCCGGATACATGGCCTGAATGGGAGTGAATTACCAACAAGGAACGCAAGCGGGCTCCTCCTTTCTGTAACATGAAAGATCGTTAGCAATGAGATGATAGATGGATAATATTCCTTGATAACAAATATGACATAATATTTTGGTTTCCTGCGAATTTTTTGGGACATATCAAGTGGAAGCGGGCTTTTTATCCATTTTGGCGTGTTCTCGTCAGAAAATCAATCCAAATTTTATAAAAAGTGATATTTTATACATCATAAATATGTTGCATGATGATAAAATATATTTTTATGATATTTTGCGTAAGGAATGTTGACGTATAGCTCGAATCATTATATATTGGCTACAATACTATTAATTCCATACTTTGATGGATACAACGGCGTATTCAATGTAACGGCAATGGAGCCTGTGTTTGCATGGAGGGATGTTTTGAATCCCCTATGTGAAGCAGGCTTTTTTTGTTTTAAGGGATACCGAGTAGAAGGGGAGAGGCTTGATGAATCACACCAAAAAGCTAGTGTTGGTCGGGAACGGAATGGCGGGAATACGTACACTTGAGCATTTGCTGAAGATCGCTCCGGGCGCTTATGACATTACGGTATTTGGGGCCGAGCCCCATCCGAATTATAACCGGATTATGCTGTCCTCCGTCTTGGCTGGAGGAGCTGGCTTACAGGATATTGTCATCAACGACTGGAACTGGTATGAAGAAAATCATATCCGCTTGTATACAGGTGATCCTGTTATAGCGATCGACACGGACAAGCAGCAGGTAAGGTCCCGCTCCGGTGTATGTGTTGCTTATGATTTGCTGCTGCTGGCCACAGGCTCCAACGCCTTCATTCTGCCGCTTCCAGGAGCAGACAAGGATGGTGTTATCGGCTTCCGGGATATCCATGACTGTGAAATGATGATGGAGACCGCGAAGGCCTACAAAAAAGCAGCCGTCATCGGCGGCGGATTGCTTGGGCTGGAAGCTGCCAGAGGGCTGCTCAACCTCGGGATGGATGTGACGGTTATTCACATTCACGAGCAGATTATGGACCGGCAATTGGATGAGGCTGCTTCCTCCATGCTAAGACGCGAGCTGGAGGAGCAGGGAATGACTTTTCTGGTCAATAAAAGGACAGCCGCTATTACAGGCCGTCGCCGTGTCGAGGGACTCAAATTTGCCGACGGCAGTGGGCTGGAAGCGGATCTGGTCGTTATGGCAGTAGGCATCATGCCAGACATTGAGCTTGCGGTATCGGCGGGAATCCCTGTAAATCGCGGCATTATCGTAAATGATTACATGGAAACAGGCATCCCCGGCATATACGCTGTTGGCGAATGCGCAGAACACCGGGGCATCACCTACGGGCTGGTCGCTCCATTATATGAACAGGGTGGTGTGCTGGCCCAGCGGCTTGCGGGCATAGAGGCTCCGGGCTATAGAGGTTCTGTCACTTCAACGAAACTGAAGATTTCAGGCGTAGAAGTGTTCTCAGCAGGGTGCTATCAGGACGAACCGGGCACGCGTTCTCTTCGATATCAGGATGAACTTGACGGTGTCTACAAAAAAATCGTAATCAAGGATGAACAACTGATCGGAGCCGTTCTGTTCGGTGATACATCTGATGGAGCCAAGTTGTTTTCTCTCATCAAAAGTGGCGAATCGGTGACAGGCCGTGAGAAAGAACTGCTGCTCGGCTTCAACCCCGGTCAATCGGAAACAAGCGGCTCCCTAGTGCTGGAACAAATGCCTGATGACGAGATTGTATGCGGATGTAACGGTGTATCCAAGGGGGCCATTGGAGAGGCCGTTGCGGCTGGCTGCCGGAGTCTCGCGGAGATTAAAGCCTGCACGAAGGCATCGGCATCATGCGGCGGCTGCAAGCCATTAGTGGAGGGGCTATTGCAGCTGTATGCAGGCGCCGAAACAGGCGAGCCTGTCAAAGAAGGCATATGCGGCTGCACGACGCTTGACCGGGATGCGATCATTGACGGCATCCGGGAAATGGGATTGAAGAGCGTCAAAGAAGTGATGCACGTGCTAGGCTGGGACGAACCCGAAGGCTGTAGCAAATGCCGGCCGGCCCTCAATTATTATCTGGGCATGCTGTGGCCGTTAGATTACGTGGATGAAAAGGAATCGAGATTCACCAATGAAAGATACCATGCCAATATCCAGAAAGACGGCACATATTCAGTCGTGCCCCGGATTTACGGAGGAGTTACTTCACCTGCCGACTTGAAAAAAATTGCCGCTGTTGCCGAGAAATATAATGTGCCTCTGGTGAAATTTACGGGCGGACAACGCCTTGACCTGCTTGGTGTGAAAAAAGAGGATCTGCCGGGGATCTGGTCCGAGCTGAATATGCCATCCGGGCATGCCTACGGGAAGACGCTGCGTACAGTAAAAACATGTGTTGGCAACACCTTTTGCCGCTTCGGCACCCAGGATGCCATGGGCATGGGAATCCGGCTGGAAAAGGCATTTGAGCGCCTGAATGCGCCTTCCAAGGTTAAACTGGCCGTGTCTGGTTGTCCGCGGAACTGCGCCGAAGCGACGATCAAGGATTTAGGCGTGGTCGCTATCGATGGTGGCTGGGGAATTTACGTTGGCGGTAATGGCGGCATTAAGGTGCGGGCGGCTGAATTGCTTTGCACCGTTAAAACCGAGGATGAAGTAATGGAGTGGACTGGCGCCTATTTGCAGTATTACCGTGAGCAGGCCGATTGGAACGAGCGCACAGCGCATTGGGTAGAACGGGTCGGGTTGGAATCCATCAAGCAGGCGCTTGCAAGCGATGAGACGAGAAAGCAACTGGTAGGCAGAATTGAGGAGGCATTAAGCACGGCGACTGATCCTTGGCGCGAAATCATTGAGGACCGGGAGCAGCTCAAAAACTTTGTCCAGCTGCCTGAACTAATTCAATAATGGAATGGGGGTCGAAAAACATGGAGATCAACACAACGACAACCAGCAGAATCAGAGTAGCTAATTTGAACGATATTGATCGGCTGGGAGCCCGGACGATTCGTGTTCATAATACGGAGGTTGCACTATTCCGGCTGAGCGACGGAAGCGTCCGTGCACTTGAAAACCGCTGTCCGCATAAAGGAGGGCGGTTATCTGAAGGAATGATATGCGGCTCAGCAGTCCACTGCCCGCTTCATGACTGGAAAATCGACCTGTCCACAGGTCAGGTGAGAGAACCGGATACCGGGTGTGTGACTGCTTACCCGACAGAAATTGATCATGAAAACGAGGCTGTCTATATTATAATCTAGAGTTCTGTGTATCTGGTGCCTCATCGCAAAAAGCCGATCTTATTTACGTTCGGCTTTTTGATCTTGAAAAAAAGGAAAAACCCCTTGTAGAATCAAGGGGTTTTCAGTATAGGACGGATGGGGATCGAACCCATGACCCTTACCCTGTCAAGATCATACCCTGATAAGTAACGTTCGGTAGGTTACGGTGAAAAACCAATGAAATAAAGGGTTTATAGTGTTCGCACGAACAGATGTTCAGTAGGTTTAAGTATGTCTAGGAACCTACTTTCGTATCAAAATTCGTATCAAAATATGATTCATGCTTTCTTGTAAAATGATCGTCCAAACATGTCAGCAGTATCCTCCTGAATGTCAGGCAAGATATGGGCGTAATTGTCGATCATGCGAGTATCAGACCAGCCCATTCGTTCTGCAATAACCTGAGGCGTTTCTCTATTCTTTATAAGAAAGGTAACGTGTGAATGCCGCAGATCGTGAAACCTTATTTTCTTCAATTTTGAGTTAGCTATTATTCTGTCAAAAGTGCGGCTAATGTTTCGAGGGGAGACGGGTGTTCCTAAAGATGTTGACACCACTAACCCAAGGTCGGTGTAAACAAGTTTGTTGCTCATCTTCTTTTCATTGGTGCGTATTTTATGGAGTCGCAACGCCTCCATAGTTTCCGAGTCCACACGAATTAATCTGCTCCCCGAGATCGTCTTAGCACCAACTTGAAAATCTTTCCCGTCACTACTCATAATCTGAGTGATTGATATAGTTCTTTTATCGAAGTCTACGTCCTTCCAACGGAGTCCTAATATCTCTCCCTTACGCATTCCGGTAGTTAAAGCAAGAAGGAACACAATATAATACATATCGTCTTTTGAAGCTTCTAGGAAAGCATGTGCCTGTTCCAAGGTCCATACCTGCATTTCCTTTTTTCGAGCTTTAGGACGTTCGACTAACGAAACAGGGTTTTTGCTGATCATTTCCCAAGAAGCTGCTTTCTTCATGGATTCATTAATAATTGTGTGACACTTTTGAATGTTTTCATCCGATAGTTTCCCATTAGAATGCAAATCATTATAAAAGTCTTGGATGTGGCGTGGTGTGATACTACTAATGGTAAGGTGTCCAAGTGCGGGCAGAATATGATTGTTAATCATGCTGCTATATGTAGTCATAGTGCCTCGCTTAACATGCATCTTCTTATCGTTTAAAAAACTCTCCATGAAATCCTTGTAGAGTGTCTTTGACTGTTCTATAAATGTACCCTTGTTTAGATCGTTCTCCATTTCGCTCATCGCCGCTTTTGCTTCTTTTTGAGTTCTGAAACCACGACGCATCTTTTGTTTGTACTTCCCATTTTCTTTGTAGTTTACTTTGAAGTCCCATTTCCCAGTCTCATCATTCTTGTATACAGGCATTATTGATCACCAGCCTTATGTTCGATTATATCGCTTGGCTGTACGCCGAAATACGTACATATCTTGTTTAACACTTCAAACGATATGTTTTCATCTTTGCCCATCTTCGCCATTGTTGCTGAGGATATACCAACTTGAATCCGTAAATCCTCTTTGTTCATATCCCTTTCAATTAACAACTTCCAAAGCGGTTTGTACGAAAAGCCCATTTTAACACCATCCCAAATATTTATTTTACATATATAAACCATATCTTTACATTATCAAAGAAACAGTATTCTCGCAAACATTTGAATCGTAAAAAAATTACGTGAAAATTGATCGTAAAATGAAAATAATTGTGATCTATTAGGTTTTGCACATGGTAAATTAGTAACATGGAAAACAAAGAGAGAGCAGCACCCGACACAAACATATACCCGTTTGACGGTGGTAGGCGTAAGACGAGCGGCACCAGTTAGCCCCCTGCTATAAGACCTACAGAGAGCCGCAAGGGTAGGACAAGCGGGCATGCTGTTCTTTCTATTTCCAGAGCTTGCGAGGGTGAGAGTTCCGGGCTTGTATCCCGGCGGTCGGTGGTTCGATTCCATCAAGGGGTATTTTTAAAAAAAGAAAGTAAAGGAAGCGTGAAGAAAGATGCTGAGCAAACATGATTTGGAACTGGAAAGAATGATTAATGTGACGATAGAACAATCTATCGAAAAAGGCGAAGCAGGGGAAAAAGGAGAATTGACCTATGATTCCGTACAAGATGCTGGGATCGGTAATCTGTTCGGTCTGGCCCTCGTCGCCAAGTCAAACATGGCAATCGCCCGGCAACTTGCAAAAAGAAATGAAATCGAATATCGCCGGGATGCTGAGACTAAAGCAATAAGAGATCATTACATGGCTTCGAGTGGTAAAAAAAAGCTGCGTTCGGATGGTGATAAGAAATGATTGATTTGTTTATTTCTATCTACATCGTAGTCGGGTTCACTTGGGCGCAGGCATTCATCGTTTGTCAACCAGCCGAAAAGTTCTATGATTTGGTCAAAAGACATGGTGATAATGCGTCTATTCTTGTCGTTGCTTTGGTTTCACTCGCTATGGCTGCTCTCTTCCCTATTCACGCACTGTATGTACTCTATAAGATAGTTCGAGAGAAAAGAGGCGATAAGCAGTGAGCTTTTGGATATGGTTTGTCATTGGCTTCTTCTCGGGACCTATAATATTCGCTTGGTTCATGGGTAAGAGCGATAAGAGTTTCGCTGATGATGCAGAAGCATTCAAGTCTGCTCTTGCTCAAGCTGGTAGAGCGACTATTTTACCACTGTTTGCGTCATATCTTTTATTCAAAATAAAGCTAGGTTTCATGCACGGTTAGCTCAGCGGAAGAGCACAGGCGGGCCCAAGTAAAACAGACCTAAAGGCGCGGGTTCAATTCCCGCACCGTGCTTAAAGGATATTCCCTCCGTTACATCGAATTATGTTGTTCGGAGGTGTTTGGAATGGAAAAGGAAATTATTAAAAGAGAAGAGCATAACGGAGTTAATTACGAAGCGTCAGTATGGCATGGTGACGGTAAACACGTTGCACTGGTAACAGTCTCTGATGAGAATGGGGAACGCCAGGTATTTACTCAGGAGTGCAATAGTGTGAAGCACGGTGAGGAATTAATCTTGGATGTATGGATGGACATCATAAGCGCCTGATAAGGTGCTTTTTTTATTGAAATCGGTAAGTTAGCTTGAGAGCTGCAGTAGCGTTTATCCCCGGAGACAATCCGGGGACTTTACAGCGCCAAAAGGAGAGGTGCGGTTCGAGTCCGCAGGGCGCTATTTGGAATCCAGTCTTTCAAAAGCTGGTCCCAGCTTCTGCATGGATTCAAGACCATGTTGCAGAACATAGTTCGCTGCAGAGGCGATGAAAGCAAGCGTAACAGCAGCGATGATCGCAGTTTTTGCATTATTTTCGATCCATTCTAACAAAAAAACACCTCCTTTCGGACTAATACTTTCGGCACATGAAAAGGGATATCCTTCCTATGTGTCGAATTGTTGTGTCGAAGGAGATGATGCTAATGTCTAAATTCGCAGAAGATCACATGAGATTACTCAGACTCATTGAAGAAGGCTTTCAAATCTGTAAAGTTGCACTCCAAACCGAAATTAAAGATATTTCATTTGATTCAGGAAATTTTGATTTTTATTTTTTTAGAAACGACGAAAAGATAGCTGTTATGCCTAATGGAATGGATTCTTTCATTTTAAAAAGAAAAACAAATCTAGTTGAAGATGAAATTGTAATTAAGGCTGCTACCCAAGATTATTCTCAAAAATTTAGAAAGTACGACCTACTATACTATGTAAGTGAAGGCTTTGGAATAAAGAAATTCATTGATCGTAACACTGATATGACCGATGATCAAATAAAAAAATTCTTTTCTCTTAACGAGAAACTACTTGATTATCTCGGTCACAATACAGAAGCTCTACTTATGGATATGAATCCGCGATGTTTGCACGCTTCAACTTGTGCAGATACCTTAGAAGGGTTTTTATTTCCTTTAATTGTTAAGTTGAAGGGAAATGAGCAGGCGGCGAAAGAACTGGCCCAAATCATAGAGAAATGCAATAAATTAGAGGCAGATGATCCGGATAAACTCAACTATATCCTAGATGAATTAGGGAATCTCGTAAATAAACATAAAATTCACTAAGCATCCCTGAGGTGCTTTTCTTTCGAAATCTTCTATAATATTCAATCTTTCTTCTACCGATAAATGGTAATGGGAGGTGATTATTTTGATAATACGAACACCAGAAGACGAATTTAGTCCAAAAAAGCTGACCGAGTTAGTGGTTGATTTAGATGCACAGATCGGAGTTAAAAACCTCCAGATAGCTGCTTTGATAGAGTTGCTCAAAGCAAAGGGGGTCTTCTCTGAGGAAGAGCTTAACCTGTACTACAAAGGGGTTCTTGGTAGACACGCTACACTGTCTGAAGAACAAGGGCTTGATCCTGTACAGTTTCATGAATACGCCATGGATATCTTAGGCTTGGATTGATTATTTCATTAAGGAGAAGCACCCTAATCGGTGCTTTTTTTGTTGCCCGAAGGAGGGTTGAAGATGGAACTATTGCAATGGCTTGTACGATTAACAGCAGCCCGACATGAGGCCCCGCGTAACCGAAAGGAGCGTCGTCAAGGAAGGAATCATTAATGAATGTTTATACACCATATACAAGAATGATGAATATTAGTGGTGGACAATCACACCCCTCTAGCATGATTCTACTGGTGGACGATTGTCCCCCTCTAAACGGGTGTTAGAATGATACGACCCCTTATGTATCAAGGGTTTTAAGGAATTATACTCTCATGATGGTGTGCAAAATGTACCAGCTACACCGATGTATAAAGGGTGTATAATGCCGAATTTAGGCCAAAATGGGCCGATTGACAGCCTAATATAGTTCTCAGTATAATGCTCTTACTCCTTCGTATTTAGTAACTAAGTACAAGGATCTTAATATGGAGCGCAGCGTTCATATGCATTTCATCTTCAATAATTGATTAAAGAGATAATTTAAAAAACATTGGTTCTGCACATCTTTTCAGTGCGGAACTAGGCCGGTCCGGCTATGAGGACGGTTTTAATCTTTTAAAGAATACGTTTAAAGTAACTTTAATGCTATAAAGTATATGCGACGCTAAAAACCTTTGGTATACAAGGGTTATTAATACCTAATAAAACATAATACGATTACTGAAGTCACTCCCATAAAAGAGTGGCTTTTTTTATTGTTCATATATAAACAGAGAGGATGAAGAGAGAGTGAAGCATGAGGATAATTATTCCTATCAAATAAACCTGATAGAGAACAAAGAAATGAGAGTAGTTGTACAGTCAATTAAAATACTCGTACATCAACCACCCTGTACCATACACATGAACATAAGCTTTGCCTGACCCTTTATACCAAGGTCTTAAAGATTAAAGAATAAAAGAACAAAAGAAGGAGGCGCGTGCGTATGAATCAGACTGAGGCTAAGGGAATGGTGCAGTTGATACGTGCTGAACGAACTAAGCTTACTCTCTCTACTGCTCGTACACTGCTTACTATTGCCGGCATGAGTTACAGCTACATCACCACGGAAAAGGAGAATGGCGTGAACCAATTCGAATTAGATGCGATCAGAGCGCTACAGTTAGCTCATGTTAATCCAGATGATGCGATGGTGTATCTTATCCCCATCACGCCGGAGTATCCATGATGAAAAGCCCTGTTGATACATTCTATTGCGCTGATTGCTCACAGTTTAGTAAGGGACGATGGTGCACACACTGCATGAATGAGTCTGGACGTGGTACGTACTATGACAGGTATGGTTATGCGTGTAAGCCAACAGCGAGACTTAACCCTGCACTATATAAACCCAAGGTGGATAAAACCATTCCTCCCTCTGAATGTGAAAGACAATTGCGTATGTTCTTTAATATGACCTTAATAGATTGCTTCGAACATCAAGAGATACGCGAGGCTGTTGAACAAGTAGAGGTCAAGGAGATCAATGCTCAATACTTCGAACGACATGGTAAAGAGTTAGGAGAGGCACAGCTATTCTTCTTGGCAGGACTCAATGATAAAGGGTTGAACCACTACCGAAAACTATTGGGCTTGAGAGTGAAAGAATAATTATATTTTCTATTATTTTTTGCTCGAAAAATATTTACGGGTCCCTCTGAGAGAAGAAAAAGTATTGCGGGTGCTCACGACCCCGATTTTGCGCTAGTTTTTAAATCGGGATTTCACTTCCGTTTCCGTTTTTAAGGGGCGTAGGAGCGCGATAGAGATATTTTTTCTACTAATTAAGGGGGTCAGTAGGGTAGGGGTTTAATAAGGCTTAAAACGGAAGCAGGAGGGCTGACGATGGCTAAAGCTAAGACGGAAGCAATTAAGGTGCATGACCAAATAGTTCAGACGGGTGAATTGGCTGCCATCGTCGGCAAGTCTGACCGCTGGATTAGGCAGTTGACCACAGAAAATGTACTACAGCAGTGTTCCCGAGGAAAATACAATCTGTCTGAGGCTGTGCAGGCGTACATTGAGTATGTTTCTGGTGGCAAAGAAGAAGAAAGAAAGCCGAGGTTGATAGATTACAAGACTCAACACGAGAAAACCAAGGCTGAAAAGGCATCGCTTGAGCTGGAGCAAATGAAAGGGAACCTCCATGCGGCGTTGGACGTAGAAAGGCTGCTGTCGGACCTGATTTTAACAACGAAGTCCCGACTTCTTGGCGTATCGAGCAGAATTGCAACGGAGTGCGAACAAGAATCAGCCGAGGTTGTGGAATCTGTGGTGCGTCGAGAGATTGAAACAGCCTTGTCTGCCCTGGCTAAATATACCCCGGATCAGATTGGGGGCGATGTAGACCATGGTAGCCCAGAAGACAGTTGAATTATTTACCCGAGCGAACCGGCAATGGGAGCCCAAAAGACGGTTGACGGTTTCTGAATGGGCTGATATGAACCGAGTGCTGACCACGGAGAGCAGCGCAGAGGCTGGGCCGTGGCGGACTGATCGGGCACCGTACCAGCGCGAAATCATGGATTCTATTGAAAAATGGGAAGAGGTCGTGATCATGGCCTCAGCTCAGGTGGGGAAAACGGAGTTTCTTTTGAATGTGACCGGTTCGTACATTGACCAAGAGCCTTGCCCAATCATGCACGTGTTGCCCAATGAGGATTTAATACAGGCCTACTCAAAAAAACGACTGACGCCCATGATTAATAACAGCGACGTGTTGCATAACAAGGTCGGCGTCGCTAAGTCCCGGGACAGCAGTAACACGATTGAAGAAAAGTCATTCCCAGGCGGATATGTGACGATAGTAGGGGCCAATGCTTCGGCGGGGCTGTCTTCCAGACCGGTCCAAATCGTTCTATGTGATGAGGTGGACAGATTTCCGGTTTCCTCCGGTAAAGAAGGTGACCCAATCGCTCTTGCTACTGCGCGGACAACAACATTCCGGCACAAGCGGCGGCATTTGTTTGTATCAACTCCGGTCGATAAGGAAACTTCTCGCATTTACCAGCTTTACGAAGACAGCACTATGGAACAATGGTGCTTGCCGTGCCCGCATTGCGGAGAGTTGCAACCTTTAAGATTCAAAAATGGGGTTGAATACGAACATTACGAGTCGGAAAGCGGCGAAATCGTGGTCACAAAGGCTGAATATCGCTGCTGTTACTGTGGAATGTTGGGATCTGAAAAAGAGTGGAAGCGCGGGAATGGGGCTTGGATTGCACGTAAAGAGCACTCAACCCGACGCGGATTCCACATCAACCAGCTTTCAAGTCCCTGGTCTGACTGGCGAGAGGTCTCGAAAAAGTTCTTAATTGCCAAGCGTGAAGGCGTAGACAAACTCAAAGTTTTCATAAATACGGTCCTTGGAGAGCCTTGGGAGACTAAGGTCAAAGGAATGGACGAGAAAACTTTGATGCAACGCCGTGAGGTTTATGAACATGAAGTGCCGGAGGGTGTGAAAGTCATTACTGCTGCGATTGACACCCAAGATGACCGTTTTGAAGTGGAGATTACGGGCTGGGGAGCTGGTAAAGAGTCTTGGAGAATTGAATATCGCCGTATTTACGGAGACTTGGACAGACCCGAAGTATGGGAGGAACTGGACAGGTTTCTTTGTCGTTCATGGGCTGGACCAAACGGGCGAGAATTCCGTATTGTGGGCGCTTGTATGGACTCAGGCGGTCATTATACCAAAGAGGTGTACGAATTCACTAAACCGAGGGAATATCGCCGCATATACGCCATTAAAGGGCAAGGGATCAACCCCAAAACGGCAGAGCATGTCCCATTCATCGCCAAGCATACCCGTACCCAAATGTATAATGCGATATTAATTCATTTGGGAGTAGACGATGGTAAGGTCAAGGTCCATGACAGCTTAAAAGTAGAATCGCCGGGGCCGTTATACTGCCATTTCCCGGGCGAGGACAAGGGATACACGCAAGAATATTTCTTGGGTCTGACTGCTGAAACGCACAAAATTGTGGTGAAAGAGGGCGTTAAGTACAAAGCCTGGGTCAAGACTCGCGACCGAAACGAGCCGTTTGACCTAGCTGTTTACAACCGGGCAGTTGTTGAATTGTTGAACCCTAACCTTTCACTGCCCATTGAGCAGCAGCCTAACGGACCTATCATTGATCCTGATGCTGGGGGGAGAGTAATTGCACCACGTAAAAAGCGCAGACAAGGCGTTAATAGCAGTGTGTAAACCATATGAAGGAGGTGAAAAGGGGATATGCCAAATATCACACTTGAAGAAGCAAGGGGAAATCTGACCGCATGGCGTGATGCTGAGATGGCTCTTGCTACAGGACAATCGTATAGCATCAAAGGGAGATCAGTAACCCGTGTACCCATGAGCACAATCATTGAAAGAATACGCTACTGGAGCAAGGTGGTTGACGATTTGGAGAATCCGGGCCGGAGACGTTCCCGTACTCGTGCGTTCACCCCGTTTGATATATGAACAGGCTTGAACGGATCATCAATTATGTTGCTCCTGGTGTGGCTAAAAAAAGAGCTATAGCCAGAACTGAGACTATCCGACAAGAAAAAATCGCTACTGTTTTGAACCAAGGGTACGGTTCTCATGGAGCCAGCCGGACTAAGAAAAGCATGAGTCTTTGGAATCCTAACATCGGGGACGCTGATTCGGATATCCATGATTATCTGGAGGAATTGAGAGCACGTTCCCGGGATCTTGCTGTAGGAGGGGCGATTGTTGCCGGAGCTCACAAGACTATGCGAACAAATGTGGTGGGAACAGGTTTACGGCTTAAACCAGCGTTTGATAAGGATTTTTTAAATCTGACTGCTGAGCAATCCGCAATATTAAAATCTCAAATTGACCGCGAATGGTCGCTATGGGCCGACTCAAAGAACTGTGACGCTGCAGGTTTGAATGACTTTTATGGTTTACAACAGCTTGCTTTTCTTTCTCAGCTTCAAAGCGGCGATGTTTTCGGACTCTTGCCGATGATTCCACGCAAATTCTCAATTTATGATTTAAAGGTCAATCTGATTGAGGCTGATCGTTGTAGCAGTCCAAACCTTTCGGATACGGACCGGATACAATCCGGGGTTGAGGTAGATGAAACGGGTATGATTGTTGCCTATCATTTCAGTAGTCGTCACCCAGGAAGTGGCAAGAGCTATCTCGGCGGCGATCAAAAATGGACGAGAGTCTTGTCGCGGGGAGAGGAAACAGGGAGATACAATGTGCTCCATCTGATGGAATCCGAGCGTCCGGGTCAGCGCCGTGGTGTGCCTGTCATTGCGCCAGTTATTGAGGCATTGAAGCAACTTGACCGCTATACCGAGGCAGAATTAACGGCTGCTGCAGTACAAGCGATGTTTACTGTGTTTATCGAAACAGAGAATGCTGATGATTCTAGCGCGTTCGGTTTGCAACCGCCTGATACTGATAACTTGGCTGGTGAAGAGTTGCCGCCCAATGATATTAAACTTGGTGCGGGAGCGGTTCAGTTTCTTGAGGCAGGTGAAAAAGCAAATTTTGCAGACCCGACAAGACCAAACCCGAACTTTGACCCATTTGTTACGGCTATATTGAGGCAGATTGGTTCTGCTCTTGAAATTCCTTACGAATTGCTGGTCAAACACTTTACATCGTCTTATACAGCTAGCCGCGCTGCAATGTTGGAAGCGTGGAAAATGTTCCGCATGCGTCGAACATGGCTTGCTAAGTCGTTTTGTCAGCCTGTGTATGAAGAATGGTTTGTCGAGGCAGTTACAAAAGGCCGCATAGACGCGCCGGGTATCTTTGATGATCCGGCTATTTTTCGTGCCTATACGAAAGCAGCTTGGCACGGCCCGTCCCAGGGCATGCTCGATCCGGTCAAAGAGGTTAACGCTGCAATCAGTCGTATCGAATATAACTTTAGTACCGCAGAGGGCGAAACAGCCGAACTCACAGGCGGTGAGTGGGAGTCCAACGTGCAGCAGCGAGCCCACGAGCTTGCTACGCTCAAAAGGTATGGACTTAGTGAGGGCGCAGCTAAGGCAGCAGCTACCGCCGTTCCAACATCGTCTAATGTAGGCGATGAGGAAGATGATAGCGACGACCTGGGAGGAGGTGAGAAAGAAAATGCCCAAGAAGATCAAAGCTAACGGCCCTATTATTGGCGACGCTAACGCATGGATTTATCAATGGTTTGGCATTCCGGCTGTGAGTCCGGGGATGATCTCTAAGGAGCTCGACGCATCTAATGGCGACGAAATCGAACTATATGTCAATTCTCTCGGTGGTTCCGCCTTTGACGGTGCTGAGATTTACACTTTACTCAAAGATTACCCCGGGAAGATCACTGCGAAAGTAACAGGCGTAGCCGCTTCTGCTGCTTCGGTCATGATTATGGGTGCTGACGTTATCAAAATATCACCACCAGCACAGATCATGATTCATAACGCTGCAACGAGGACTGATGGTGACAAGAACGACCACGACCGCTCTTCCGCCTTGCTTAAAAGCACAGATGAGGCGATAACCAATGCTTATTCACTCCGAACAGGTAAGACAAGAGACGAGCTTCTTACCCTCATGAATAATACAGCTTGGATGAATGCTCAGAAGGCTGTCGAACTTGGATTCGCGGATGAAATAATGTTCAACGAAGGAGTCGCGGAAGTTACCAATAGTGCTGTCGACATGCTCGGGAGTGATGGAGTGCTGCCGGAAGCGGTCATAAACAAAGTGCGAAACGAGCTTCTTAAAAGTGGTGGCTTCATCAATCAGTCTCCAGTGCTTGGCGACAGAGGGGCGGAAGCTATAATTCCCCTGCACAGCAGCCCGAATTTACAGGTTCGTTCGCATGCCAAGCAACCAGTTGTTGCCGTTAACGCGAATAAGGGCGGAACTCCGCGGGCTGGAGACACATTTGAGGAATTAAAAAATGAGATTAACTCTATGAAGGGGGAAAACAAACCAATGGATCTTAACCAATTGAAAAACGAACATCCAGACTTGTATAACCAAGTAGTAAATGAGGGTGTGACAAACGAACGTCAACGGATTACGGCGCTGAATGAATTGGCTGCTGCTCCAGGCGCTGCTGAAATTGTAAAGAACGCTATCGAGGCAGGCCAAACCGTCGCGGAAGCTTCCCTAGCGATTGTACAAGCTTCCATAGCTAAGAAAGGTGAGGTAGCAGCAGCACGTCAACAGGACGCGCAAAATAGTGGGGTAAATGACGTCCCTGTCCAAGAATCTACTACACCAGAAGTCAAGAAAGCCGCCGAAGAAGTGCAGGCACAAACAGAAGCGGAAGAGGTAATTGCAGAAATGAAAAGATTACGGGGAGGTAAATAATTATGCCAGCATATGAAAGCCAGCCGTACGATAACCTGATTGCGGGCTATACTGTACCGCTCACCAATGTGTCCATCATTGTAAAAAGCGGATCCGGCGTCATCAAGCGTGGTACTGTTTTAGGGGTTGTATCTCAACTGCCTGAAACGAACGCTTTTCATGGAATGTACATCGTAGCTCCAGTGGACTCCAGCAAGACGGACGGTTCCCAATTGCCTTTTGCGATCCTTTCCGACCAGGAAGTGGATGCAACGACCAAAGACGTACGAGCTACAGGTTATGTAGGCGGAGAGTTTAACCGTCACGCTCTCATTTTTGGCGGTGCGGATAAGGTTGAAAAGCATGAAGTTGAAATGCGTAACATTGGTTTGATCATAAAACGGGTAGTAGAATAGGAGGATTTAAACAATGCCAGATATTTATTCTTTGCCGCAGCTTCTCAGAGTAGTTGGGCAGTTACCGCAAACATCGGAGTACATTTTGAGCACATTCTTTTCTGACGGTGAGGTAGGGCTTACGACCGAAATCGAAATTCAAACGTTGAAAGGTAAGCACCGTATCGCGCCTTACGTATCTGAGTTGCAACAAGGGAAAATTGTACTGCGTGATGCTTTCAGCGCGAAGCAATATTCCCCAGTTCCCGTTAAGCCAGCACGGAACATTACTTATCACGACCTTAAAGCTCGCCAAGCTGGAGAATCCCTCTATAACCCGGATAGCGTTGAACAACGCCTCCGTAAATTGATTGCTAGGGATTTGGTGGAACTGAACGACACTATTACTCGCCGTAAAATCGAGATGGCATCACAAATGATTTTCACGGGTAAGGTAATGCAAGTTGGTGAGGGCGTGGAACAAGAACTTAACTACGGATTCTCAAACACGATCACTCTTTCTGGTAAAGACCTGTGGAGTGACCCGAACTCCGATCCTATCAAGTTCTTAGCGGGACTGCGACTGTCTATCATGCAAAAAAATGGGCAGACTCCGCGCAAAGTAGTGGGTGATTATGAGGCATTGATAGCTCTGACACGCCACCCAGCCATTCTAAAATTGGCCGACAATAAAGGGCTGACTATCGGCAACATTGATACGACTCTGTTGCCTGACGGTGTAACTTACCATGGGTTCCTAAGAGACGTTGGTCTTGATCTTTACAGCTATACAGGTACATTCGTGGACGATGACGGTGTAGAAAAGCCATTCATTCCTGCTGGTACGATTGTATTGCTACCGGAAGGCAAGCCGTTTGAATTCCTTTATGCAGCTAACCCGGTTATGGTCGGAGATGATGATATCCGTTTGGTTAACCAACAAGTAGTTGCACAAGTATTCGCAGACCGCCGCACAGCGGTTCGCACACTGGAGTTGCAAAGTCGTCCGTTCCCTGTTCCATTGAACATCGAGAACTGGTACGTAGCGAAAGTTCTATAAGGAGGGATATCCATTGAATATTGAAGCATTGGGGAAAATTCGCCACAGCGGAGAAGACTTCGCTATAGGTGACATTTTAAGAGGACTGAGTGATGCAGAGGCCCAACGTCTTGTGAGTCTTGGTTCGGGCAAAATGGTCATGGATGAAAATCACGGAAGTGAAGGTGGAAACCCGGGGTTGTTACAATCAACAGGTGCCCCCATTTCAGCAGAGGAATTTGCTAAATTAAAGGCCGATGAGCAAAAGGAATTGTTGGAGTCTCTTGAATTTGAAGCAGCGGGTAATGTTGAGGGTCGAGTCGAGCAGTATACTGCTTGGTTGGACGAAAACAATGCGCTCGTTTAAGGATCAGCTTGAGAAGGATGTGAAGGATGTTTTTCTGAACGAGAAAGAGTTTGCGGATTGGCATGAAATATCTTTTATGAGTCCGCCAAAAAATGGGTTACCTGCCCCTCCTGCCCCTCCTGTCAGAATGTTGGTTACTGTAGATGATGATGAACTGAGAGATCGGAAAAGTAGCGCCTCGAATCCAACGGATGGCGTATACGATGCCGATCTTTTGTTTTATGCTCAGCGTGCCGACTTCTTCCTACACTTTGGTAGGCTTCCAGTCCTGCAGAGCAAAATGAAATTTGACAGTCGCGTCTACACCGTTGCGGATCTACAGGATGATGGGAACATGATAACTGTAACTCTGGGGCGTAAAGGGTCATGATTGAAATTGACACCTCTGCTTTAAGAGAAGCGCAACGGCACCTTCATGAAGTCAAAAAGAAAACGAAAGTCGCTATGTATCGGGCGCTTAATCGGGTCGCTCAGAACGCAAAGACAAACGCCAGCAAGGAAATACGAGAACAATATGTCATCAAGGCCGGGGACTTAGGTAGCACCTTTTCTATAAAAAAAGCTGACAAAGGAAGCTTGTCTGCTACTATACGTTCCCGCAGCCGAGGCACAGGGCTGGATAAATACAAATTTTCACCCCGCCGAACGACAGGTAAGCGGCCAAAAGTGCTAAAGGTCGCGGTTAAAAAGGGTGGAATGAAGAAGGTTCCAGGCGCTTTTGCAGCTGACAAAAACGGGGTTAAAATTTTTGTGCGCGAGGGGAGACAGAGGTTACCCATCAAACGGTTATTTGGTCCCCCGGCTCCAGAAATGTTCAATAATGTGCAAATTCGAGAGTCAGTGGAGCGAAAGGCACGTATTTTATATGCGCAGCGGCTTGAGCATGAATTAAATAGGGAGTTGGGCGGATAATGACACCGTTTGTACTGCAAGACGCTTTAGTAGCTAAACTAAAGCGTCTTTTTGCTGATTCGGAATACATGAATGCTCGATATGAAATGGTTCCACTAAACATTTATGCTCAGAACCTACCAGCGAAGAACGAGCAGGACGACCGTGATCACTTCCCTTTTATCACTGTTCGATTTGGTGAGACGACGGATCAAGGACATGAGGTCCAGTCGTCTTGTTCCATGCTTCTTAGTGTGGGGATTTTTGATGAATCGTTAGATATGCAGGGGGAAAGAACGATTCAAAACATCCTCCAGCGTATTCGGCATGCATTTTTAACTCATCCGATTTTAGACCGAATGTTTGAACTGGATTTCCCCCTGACATGTTCCTTATTTGATGAAGAAGACTTAGCTCCGTATTTTTTCGGCTACGTAAATATGACGTGGAAAATACCAGGCATAAGTAGAGAGGATGTTTATTTTGGATAAAGAGCAAGGAAAACAGGAAGCTGTGGAGCCGAAAACGCGGCGCGCTATTGCTTCGACTGAAAAAGTCGCTCAAGCAGGTAAGACCGCTATTGAGCCAGAGCAACTTATATATATCGGCCCGAACTTGCCCGGAGGGCGGCTGGCGAAGTCTCTTATTGTTCGCGATGGCTTCCCGGCATATTTGGAAGATGTGGCGGAGAAGGCACCAGAAATACGGCAGCTTTTCGTGCCTGTAGCCGAGTTGGCTGCGTCGAAAGCGTCGTTGTCCATGCCAGGAAGCTCACTACAAATTGCCTATGCTGCTGTCATTTCGGCAGTAAAAGGAGGAATCTAAATTGGAAGAACGTCACGGCATTTTTGTTAGCGAACAGCCAGCGGAAGTTATTACGCCAGTACCTTTGAATATTACTTTGCCAGTCGTATTCGGCACGGCTCCAATCAATCTAACAACTCTGGAGGATGCGCCAGTAAATAAACCAATCCTGTGCAAAAGCCGGGATGATGTGGTTGCTGCTTTTGGATACTCGGACGACTGGGAAAGCTTCACACTGTCTGAATTTACACATTACTTTTTTAAGATTGCGAAGCTATCGCCAGTTGTGTTCGTGAATGTCCTGGACCCAACTAAACATAATGCAACGGTAGCCGCGTCCATCTTTACGTTGACTGATGGTGTGGTAACTGTAGCGGTGCAAGGAATTATTAAATCGTCTGTGGTCGTCACCTCAGATGACGGAGCGACCACTTACACAGCAGGGAAGGACTACAGCGTGAGCTTTAATACTTCCGGCAATCTCGTAGTATCCCGCATTGCTTCTGGCGCTCTGACATCCAACAGCGCCGTTAAAATTTCATACTCTAAACTGGACCGCAGCAAAGTGACAGCAGCGGACCTTATCGGCGGCGTTGTGGAGGCTACAGGCGAGGCTACAGGGCTTGAACTACTTGACCAGGTATTCCCGCTGTTCCGAATCGTTCCCGCTTTGATCGCTGCACCGGGATTTTCGCAAAATCCAACCGTTGCAGCAGTAATGACCGAAAAGGCAGCTAGCCTCAACGGTGGACACTTCAAAGCACAGGCAATTACTGATCTATCGAGCGAGCTTGTATACACTGATACGCCTGCGTGGAAAAAAACGAATGCTTATACTAATCCGCGTCAGATAAACACCTATCCGCTTTTTACTTATGCTGACCGCACATATCATTCTTCCACTGTAGCATCTGCGGTAATTGTACAAACCGACGTAAATAATGGCGGAGTTCCATCGGCTTCGCCATCAAATAAATCGGCAAAGATTGACGGAACAAAAACGGATACCAGGACGATTGCTCTTGGACCACAGCAAGCACAATACCTTAATGCAAATGGTATTGTCACGGCATTAAATTTTGTCGGCGGCTTTGTACTTTGGGGTAACCGCACTGGCGTATATCCGGATCAAAAAGACCCACAGTCGTCGTTCATTCCGGTGCGACGTATGTTCGATTGGATTGGCAACACCTTGACACTCACCTACTGGAAATACCTAGACGGTTCCACCGACAAGCGTCTGATTGAGTCGATTACGGATGCAGTGAATTTCTGGCTTAATGGCCTGGCTGCTGCCGGGTACATTTTGGGTGGACGCGTGGAATTTAATGCGTCTGAAAACCCTGTCTCCGCACTGATGGATGGGAAGATGAAGTTTCATGTCTACGTTACACCACCGTCTCCGGCACAGGACATTGATTTTGTGCTGGAATACGATGCATCTTACTTTGCTGCGCTATTCGCTACGGCAGCGTAAAGGGAGGGCTGAACTTTGAGCCAAGAAAGAATTAATTTGCGGACAATTAAGTATGAAGCTATACGTAACGGTAGCCAATACCTTGGGACAACTACGGTTGATTTGCCGGACATTGCTATGCTTGCTGATGATGTCACAGGTGCTGGAATTAACGGCACTGTGAACGTTGCTACGCTTGGACAAACCGATTCCATGCAGGTGACATACAACTTTGCAACTTGGGAAGAAGGTTACTTCGACCTATTTGCTCAGGAGACACATACGGTTGACCTGCGTGCAGGTATTCAGAGTCAAAACCGGGTTACAGGTAGCATTGACGTTATTCCGATCAAAATAACCATAAAAGGTTCCCCAAAAACACTATCTATGGGCAGTTTGGAGACAGCTGCAGGTTCGGATAATTCAGTAGAACATGAAGTCACTTATATCAAGATTACAATTAACGGTGTAACTAAAATTGAAATCGACAAATTCAACGATGTATTTGTTGTAAATGAAGTGGATTTCGGCGCTAAAATCCGGGCTGCGCTCGGCAAATAATGGAGGATAAGAATATGACCGAAAAGAAAACTACAACCCCAGCAGAAGAAAATAACGAGGGGAAAAATGTTCTTAAATTTTCAAAGCCTTTTAAATTTGAGGACCAAGAACCAATCACGGAACTGGTTTTTGATTGGGACAAAATTAATGGTCGTAAACTCATTGCTCTAAGTGAACGTTTGGAATTGAGGGATATGGATTCACCCGTTAAAGCTGTAAACATGAAGTTTCAGGCCGCCGTATGCGCTGAAGCCGCAGGCGTTCCGTTTCAACTGATTGAGGAATTACCAGGCGGAGTATTTGGGCGTGCAACTTCAATGGCTCAAAATTTTTTGCTCGGTTTGGAATAAACGGTGAGGCCGGAGTAGAAATAAGACGAATCATAATGACGCTTTCCATCGAAACAAGGAATCCTCTTGATTTTTGGTTAGACCAGAGTCTTTATGAACTATACCAATGGCATGAGGCATTTGAAGCTTATGTTAATTTAAAAAACGAGGCGATAGAAAAACGGATGAAAGAAGCAGAGAAAAACCGTCCCAAGGCACCAAATGGACGCAGAGGACGTAAAGGACGGTGATGTAATTGTCCCATGAATATGATGTAGCAATGAACCTAATTGCCGAGGTCGATCAAAGATATCGTCGTGCGTTTGATCAAGCGAATAATCAGGTCGAGGAATTACAACGTCAATTACGAGAATTGCAAAATTCACGCGGCCCGGATCGGGCACGACGTGAAGTTGAAGATCTTGCAGACCAAACCAAGAAAGCAGGCGGCGCGTTCGGGAAACTGAGCAGCGCCGCTTCTTCTTTTGGGCGTACTTTTCGAAAAGTAGCCGAGGTATCCGGTGCTATGGCTATATTGGATTCAGTCACCGGGACCATCAACAATATCGGTAGTGCTATTGGTGATCAGCAGGAAGCATTTAACCAGTATGCGGCATCCACTGGTACAAGCATCAAAGATATGCAGGCCATTAAGAAAGAAGCCAGGGGACTATATAATCAGAATCTTGGTGAGGACTGGAACGACCTTGGCGATGCGTTGGCATCTACCAGGCAGATACTACATCTAACCGGTGGGGATTTGCAGAACGCAACCAAAAACGCGCTTATATTCCGCGATGTTTTTAAAGATGATATCCCGGAAGTCAATAAAACAGTGGACACGTTGCAAAAGAATTTCAAAGGCTTGAGCAATCAGTCTGCTTTTAACTTCTTGGCTCAAGGGAAACAACTTGGTTTGGACAAATCCGGGGAACTTTTGGACTCTGCAAATGAGTATTCCTTGTACTTCTCTAAACTCGGGTTTAGTGCTCAAAATATGTTCAATGTATTTAAAGCAGGTATAGATGCAGGTGCCTTCAATTTGGACAAAGTTGGGGACGCGATTAAGGAATTTGGAATCAGGTCCAAGGATGGATCAAAAACAACCATTGAGGCTTATCAGTTGCTGGGGTTAAATGCAACCCAAATGCAAAAGAAATTTGCAGCAGGAGGGAGCGTCGCTCAGACAGCATACCGACAAGTGGCTGCTGCAATTAATAAGGTTCAAGATCCTGTCAAAAGAAACACCGCCATGCTCAATTTGTTCGGTACACAGGCGGAGGATGTAGAGTCCGGTGTTATTCTGGCAATGACGAACGCTAGAAAACAATTTGATGCTACCAAAAACACCATGAAAGAAATACAAGATGTTAAATATTCTTCGATTAGCTACGCTTTCCGATCCATAGGGCGGCAATTGCTAACCGAGTTTGTATACCCGCTCAGTGATCTTGCATTACCCGCGCTTACTAAGTTTGGTAAAGGGTTGGAAACGGCTATCCCTAAAATAAAGAGTTATTTCAAACGAGGGCTGCAAGCTATGCAACCTTTTATTAAAGCCTTGCAGACTGTAGGAGATTTATTTGCTAATTCGATGGCTGGCACAGGGGATATGTCTGCTGCAACTGGTATAAGTAATTTCTTAATCAGCTTGGGAGTCGGGGAAGACAAGGCATATAAGTTTTCGGGAGCCTTGTCTGACGTATTTGATAAATTAGCTGCTGTTAAAAATATCGTCAAGGGCGCTGGGAGCTTGCTGACAAATGCCCTAATGGGTAACGGAGATATCAGCGGTGTGCAAGATATTAATAAAGGGTTGCAGTCCATTGGGTTCAGCCCTGATCAGGCTATTAAGATATCGAACGGTGTCGTGGATACATTTGATAGAGTCAGAGGCAAACTTGATGATTTCGTTAAAAGCATGAAACCCGTTTTGGACGACATGATGGGATATCTAAAGGAGGCATTTTCGTTTGACGGCTCTTTGGATTTTGGAAGCATAATAGATAACGTCAGTGAGCTTCAAAAGTCTGTCAATCCTATATTGGATTCTATGCTATCAGGCATTGCCCCGGCCTTACGTTCCGTTACATCTCTGCTGACCCCGCTTATGAAAATGGGGAAACAGGCGTTTAGCACAATCATTCCTTTAGTTTTAAAATTAGCATCCTCTTTGTACAGCAAGCTTGCACCTGTATTCACTTCGGTTTTTGGATATATAACGAAGACTTTGCTGCCGCAAGTAAGCTCTGTTTTAGCCGCATGGCTGCCTAAAATAGGAGCGTTATTTAGCAAGGTCGGCGGGTTGATTATGGCAATATACAATACTGGCATTGCTCCAGTTATAAACAGCTTGGTGACTATATTCAAATGGGCATGGCCCGTTATCACTACTGTCGTGACAAGTGCGATTAATATTCTCAAACCGATTATTGGAGGGATTATTGATGTATTGGGCGGCGTTATAGATTTCCTGACAGGAGTTTTTACGGGGGATTGGGATTTAGCATGGAAAGGTATAAAAGAGGTTGCTGTCGGTATATGGGATGGCATAACAGGTGCTGTTAAAGAAGCGTTTAATTCGGTCATTGGGATTATCAATGCGGCTATCCAAAAAATAAGTAGTTTCAGTTTTGATCTGCCTGAATGGGCAGGTGGCGGAACGGTAGGCAGCTTAGGCATTCCGGAAATTCCGATGCTTGCTAAAGGCGGATTTACTACAGGTCCGTCCATTGCAGGTGAGGCTGGAACCGAAGCCGTCATTCCGCTGAATAACAAGCAGCGGAGCATGAACCTGCTGGAGAAAACAAACCGGATGATGGGGTATACGACCAATAATAACGGCGGGGATTCCATCGTATTACAGTTCGACATCACCATCCAAGGAAACGCGGACAAAGAAGTGGTGCAGCAGGCCGTTCAGGCGGCGCAGCCGACCTTCCGCCAGCAGTATCAGGCCATGAAACGGCAGAACGCGAGGACGAGCCTATGACGACATACACAACAATCCAAGGCGATACATGGGACATGATTGCATATAAGGTATTTTCCGATGAAACGTTGATGATCCAGATTATGAACCTTAATTTGGACTACATCGACGTTTCTGTTTTTTCAGCAGGTACAATCCTCCAGATGCCAGACGTTTCTGTAGTTGAAGCAACAGCCTCTGACCTGCCACCGTGGAAGGTGTGACATGGACGAAACTATTGATGCAAGACGTGCCCAGGTCGTCATAAATTACAACGGCAAGGACATCACCAAGGAGTTGTCCGACTATTCATTGGATTTAACTTATACCGATGCGGAACCGGGGACGCTGGACGATCTACAAATTAACCTTGAGGATAAGGCGCGTAAATGGTCTGGCCCTTGGTCGCCAAGTGCTGGAGACAGGATAGTTGCCTATATAAAGACAATAGGGTGGGATAAGCCGGGAGAGATCAAGCGACTTAATTGCGGAAGCTTCGAGGTAGATTCGATTGACTTTGCCGGGCCGCCTGATACGGTCAGTATTAAAGCGGTATCGCTTCCTGTCACAACGAGTGTACGGCAGGAAAAGAAAACGAAGGCTTGGGAGTCTGTTACGCTTAAGTCTATTGCTGCTGAAATCGCCAAGCGTGCGGGCTTCTCCTTGATGTACGAGGCTCATAACAATCCGAAATACGACCGCCAGGACCAGACCGATGTGTCTGACCTGGCTTTTTTAAATGACCTGTGTAAGCAGGAAGGCATAGCGCTAAAGGTAACGGGCAAAAAGCTTGTCCTGTTCGATGAATACGTTTATGAACAAAAATCGCCAGCCTTGACGATTGAACGCGGCGTGTCGGACATTATCAGCTATGGGTTCTCCTTTTCTACTCAGGACGTGGCATATGCAGGCTGCGAGGTAAGCTACCAGCCCGCCGCAAAAAAGAAGTCGTCCAAGAAGAAAGACGAGAAGAAGGATGACAAAAAGGACGATACGAGCAAAACCAAGTCTACTGCGACCACAGCTGAATCTACTTCCAAGGATGCTGACAAGGACAGCAAAACAGGCAAGAAAAAGAAGGATAAAGCGGAACAGCCGAAGCCGATTAAGGTTATTTATCGTCCGCCAGGCGCTCCAAAAGATGGCCCAATCTTAAAGGTGTCTCAAAGCGTGGGTTCACAGGCCGAGGCAATTAATGCGGCCCGTAAGAGTCTGCGCGAAAAAAATAAAGAGGCTGGTAAAGCTACTTTGTCTCTTATGGGCAATGTGAGCCTTGCAGCCGGGATGACCATTACAATCAAAGGATTTGGTCGCTTTGACGGTAAGTATATTATCGTTTCCGCTACTCATGCAGTTGGTGGATCAGGCTATACGACCAACTTGGAAATTAGGAAAGTATTGGGGTGGTGACATGGCGAATGAAAATTTAAATAGAATCGGGGTTGTCTCCAGTGTAGACACCGACACGGGAAAGGTTCGGGTAGTCTTCCCTGACATGGACGACATGGTTTCCCCCGAGCTGCCACTTTTAACAACTGGGACTGGCTGGGGTCTTTCCAATGCGATGCCGGAGCCGGGTGACAATGTGGCATGTATTTTTATCGGGAATGGACGACCAGATGGAGTTTGTCTTGGTGCGCTATATGACGGCAGCTATGATATGCCTGCCGATCAGTCCCAGCGTGGTATCTATTTTGAGGATGGCAGCTACGTGTATTTTGATAAGACTACCGGCTCTATCGAAATTAATGCAGTGGGTAGTGTGAACGTACAAGCCAAGGATGTAAGCATCAAGGCCGAGTCTGTACAAATAAATGGGGAATCTGTGACTATGCAGGCCAAGACGGTAAGTGTTAACGCTGAAACCGTACAAATAAACGGTAAATCATTTAGCATTGATGCTCCTTCCGTTCGTATGAACAGCAATGTCACGGTTGTGGGCAAGCTTGATGTACTTAATCAAGAGATTGGAGGGGGCTGATTGTGGCAGCTAAAATAGGCAGCTACGGAAACATTGCTTTTGTTGTTACGCCGAAGGTGATACGTACATTCCGTGAGCTTTCCCATTCCTCAGCGAGTAGATGGGCGGATCATGAAATTATGCTCAGGAAACCTAAATCTCAGTTTCTTGGTCCTGGGCTGGATACCGTTACATTTACTATGTACTTCGCGGCATGGCACGGAACGAATCCACGAAAAGAAATGGACAAGCTAGTTGACTGGGATCGGAAAGGAAAAGCCGGAGCGCTGACAATTGGCGGTAAAAAGTTGGGCGTGGGTCTTTGGGTTATAACAGGGCTTGAGCAGGCTTGGACGCACGTGGATAACCGAGGAAATCTATTGTCTGGAACCATCAACACAACGCTAAAGGAGTACGTTAAATGAGCCAGTACAACCTAACGTTATCCGGTATCCAACCAATTGATTTTGCGCCAGCTACCACAGAAGCAGAATTGCGGCAGAATCTATTCACCTTGTTAACGACCTGGCGTGGATCGGTTGTTTTAAATCGACGGTTTGGGTTTGATCCGGGAGCATTGGATGAGCCGACAGAGGTATCCAAGGCACTTATCACCTCGCAAATCTATGAGCTGGTCGGTGAATATGAGCCAAGGATTTTAATTCAGGAAATACAGTTTGTTGACCTTTTGGATGACCCAGACAACGGACGGCTAATCCCAGTCATTTACTTCGAGGAACAGGAGGTGAGCGACGAATGACCGCATTGGCTGAACTACCGGATATTGATTTTATTCAAGCGGATGTTAAGGCTATGCAGGATTCACTTGTTAAGTTGTATGAGTCAATTTCAAAAAGACAACTTGCTCCAGCCGATCCGCTGCGTATTTTCATCAATGCAATAGCATACAAAATGGTTCAGCAAGAAGTTAAGCTGAATCAGGTAGCCAAAGGGCAGCTACTACGGTACGCACGCGATGCTGTACTGGATCATTTGGGAGCTTTTTACGAAACGCCCCGTTTGCGTGCCGACTATGCTGTTACCCTAATCCAGTTCACGTTGTCCACGCCACTCACGAATGTCCAGATTATCCCTGCGGGTACACGAATAGGCCCGGCAGAGAGTGACGGCACCATATATTTTTCAACGAAAGAGGCTGCTTCGGTCCCAATTGGTGATGTTGTAATTACAGCTACTGCAGAATGCAATGTGTCCGGTCCGGAAGGGAATGGTTATATTGCGGGTCAACTCACAACGTTAATTGACCCGCTGCCTTACGTGGCGTCCGTTACGAACTTAACTGAAACATCGGGCGGAGCTGCCATAGAGGATAACGACCCATACCGCGAACGTATACACATCGCCCCGGAATCGTTCTCGGTTGCCGGTCCAGATGGTGCGTATGAATATTGGGCTAAAACTGCTAGTGCGTCAATAGCAGATGTACATGTGGATTCGCCAAGTCCTATGCAGGTGGTGGTTACCGTATTGCTTGCTGGTGGCGTTATTCCTTCACAAACCGTACTGGACGAGGTGTTCGCAGTGCTAGACGACAGGAAGCGGCGACCTCTAACAGACAAGGTTACCGTTCAAGCTCCTACAGAAGTCAGTTACGATATTGATTTGACCTACTATATTCGTAAATCAAGGGCAACAGACGTAGCAAGTATTCAAAAGGCAGTAGAGGCCGCTTTATCCGAGTACAAGCTATGGCAAAAGTCGCGATTAGGCCGAGACATAAACCCATCTCAGCTAACACACATGCTCGTGGCTGCGGGAGCTTCACGGGTAGATATTAAATCGCCTGTATTTCTGGACCTTGGGTCAAACCAGGTTGCCAAGGAAGGCACGGTTACAATGACTTTCGGAGGGCTTGTCGATGATTGAATTATCCGAATTAAGCTTATTGGACCTGCTACCTGATAACTTGCGGACTGATAATCAGGTGCGTGACGCAGCAATGGCGCTTGACGTAAAAATGGATGAGCTTACAGCCAAAATACAGCGTGTTAACTTGTTCGGTCGTACTGACTGGACAGATGAAGAAACCGACGAACTGGCTTGGCAGTTCCATGTAGATTACTACGACCCCACATTGCCTCTTGAACAGCGTAGGGAGCTTGTCCAACAATCAATACCCCTGCACCGTCGCAAGGGCACGCCGAGCGCTGTGGAAGACCTGGTAACGACCATATTTGGATACGGAAAAGTAGAGGAATGGTGGGAGTATGGCGACGATCCTGGGTATTTTCAGGTAGTTGTTTCCAATCCAAAAGCTACCGAAGAACAGGCGCAGCAGTTTATCCAAGTTGTTGAATCTGTAAAACGGAAAAGCGCCCACCTCCGCCGTGTTGTCGTCTTGGATTCGGCAAAGGGCATTCACTATTACGGCGTGGGTACTCAACAAGTGGATATAATCACTTTAAGGCAGGTGAATTAAATTGGCATTCGATGGAATCGAAATTACTAATCGCGGTCGGAATCTGCTGGCAAAAGCAGAAGCCGGACTAACCAAAATAACATACACAAAATTTTCTGTGGGAGACGGCAAGCTGTCCGGTCAGCTCCAAACTGCACTAAAGGCACTTATTAATGAAAAAGTTTCCTTCCCGGTAAGTCGCTTGAAGATCCAATCTGAAAACGTTGTGGTGCCTGGTTTCGAGTTCAGCAATCAGGGCATTACCTCGGGCTTCTTCTTCCGAGAGGTTGGAATGTGGGCGACAGATCCAGATTTGGGCGAAATTCTTTACGCTTACGCGAATTCAGGGGACGGCGCAGAGTATATTGATGCTCAAAATGCATCTGCTGTGCTTAAAAAGTTGTTCAATCTTGAACTGACGGTAAGCAACACAGCTCAGGTAACAGTGGTTGTAGATGATTCGATCATTTACGCTACCCCGCAGGATGTGGCGAACGCTTTGAAGGAATCGAAGGGATACACGGATACGGCAATCAATAATGTAAAAGTGCCGGATGCAACCACTACGGTTAAAGGGATAGTACGTCTTAGTGCAGATTACAAGTCGCAATCTGCTACGACCGTGCCGAACAGCAAAGCCCTTTTTGACATGTATAACATATCGTTGGTCGATAGAGGAAACGTGTTTCAAAGCAATTTTAACTTTGCGCTAGCCGTTGGAGTTTGGCGGGTGAATTCCACTTCGTTAAACCCTGTAACGGATAATAGTCCACCGGAAGCTAGTTCTAAAGGCGTTCTTTTCGTAACATCTTCCACTGGTACGGATGGTTTGACCGTCGTACAAGTGTATGTAGACGATACTGGTCGTATTTTCAAGCGGGTGAGAACCGTCGCCGGAGCATGGTTGGATTGGAACGAATTAGCTAACAAGAATCATACGCACACGGCATCGGATTTACCGTCTGCGTCAACACAGGCTAAGGGGATTGTGCAGCTTAATACGTCTACTAGCAGCACTGCTACCGATCAGGCAGCTACACCAAGCGCTGTCAAGGCGGCATATGATCGAGCTGACCAAGCTTTTACGCAAGCCAGTGATCTTAAATCCAAGGTCGCTAACGCTATCACTGGCAAAGGCGGTAGTGCCAACTCTGGTATGACTGGGGATCAGTTAGCGGCAGCTATAACAAACCTTCCCGTCAAGAGGTGGGCAACAGGAACGTTCAATGGGCAGACGGCCTCTGCAATTTCGATTAACCAAGATGTCTCTATGCAATTATCCGTAAATTCGACGGCCTTCTCACCTTCGCGAATTTTTGTGAAGGTGAAACTGGATGCCACGAATGGGACAATGTATATAGATGCTTGGGCAACTTGTGTTATTGGTTCCGAAACAGCCATTTCAGGCAGGTTTGATAACAAAATAAGGTTTTACAATTTTACGCAACAAGCCGGAGGTTTCAGTGTCACGATGTATGGCAGTAGGATACAAGACTACGCCGGGGGGAGCCCAATAGCCAGAATAACGGCGTACGAGTGGTGGGCCTACGAATAAATGTTTAATCCGCGTATCCAATAGGATGCGCTATTTTTATGGCTTTGCGCCTTATATTGAGTAAAATGAAGCGGGGGAAAGAAGGATGCAAGATCCACAAATTGAAACGTTGCAACGTATCACAAGGGTCGAAACTAAAATCGACAATATCGAAGAGAAGCTTGATTCAGCAATTGATGTCCGAGATATGGCGATATCGGCAGCGCAGTCAGCGAAGTCAGCACACCATAGGCTGGACCGAATTGAAGAAGGGCAAAAATGGTTGTGGCGCACAGTAAGTGCTTCTGCAATCACCGTGGTTATTGGTGCCATCGTAGCAGTTATTAAAACTGGAGGAATGTAAAAAATGGATTGGAATACTGTATGGTCGCTTATCGACCCTAAACTTATTATCGTTGTGGCTGTTTGTTGGGTTATCGGTATCGGAATAAAACAAACTCCGCGCGTGCCGGACTGGAGCATCGTTTATATCGTCACCGCTGCAGCTGTATTCCTGACAGTCTGGATGATTGGTTGGGGACCACAGGCAGTTATCCAGGGCGTGTTGGCTGGTGCATTTGCTGTTTATGGTAATCAGATCGTGAAGCAGGCCAAGAAGGGGGCGGACGAGTAATGCGTAAAATATCAAAAGCGGGTCTTAGTTTAATTAAGAATTTCGAGGGTTGCCGTCTCGCAGCGTACAAGCCCGTGCCCACGGAAACGTATTGGACCATTGGGTGGGGGCATTACGGGCAGGACGTTAAAGCGGGCATGACCATTACGCAGGCCCGAGCTGATGCTATGCTGGTGGAGGATTTAGCCAAATACGAGGCATACGTTAATAATCCGTCTTATGTGCCCGTTATAGCACAACTTAATCAAAACCAATTTGATGCCTTGGTCAGCTTCTGTTATAACTGCGGCGCTGGGAATTTGCGCAGTCTTTGCAAAGGCCGCACAGTAGTGCAGATTGCCGCCAGTATCGGCAAATACGACAAGGCTGGCGGTAGGGTGCTGGCTGGTCTGACACGGCGCAGAGCGGCGGAATTGGCCTTGTATAACAAGCCGGATGCGACAAAGGGAGAAGGTGAAAAGATGGAAAAAGCAAATGTAATCTTATACGGTAAGCCCATTACGGATGTTAAGCTGATTAACGGCACAACGTATGTTGCGCTGCGGGATGTGGGTATGGCATTGGGTGCTACCGTGAGTTGGGACGGTAAGACTAATACAGCTACGCTAAAAAAATAATATTTACAGAATCACCCAAACCAATTATACTTACCTTATAAAATCCGAAAGCATCGGTGATACCCTGCTGGCATACGCTGGTGGGGTATTTTAATATCGGAAGGAGCATAAATAAAGGGGGCTGATTTGTATAGAGAGCCGCTAAAACAAATAGTTGAATTTAGCTACAGCATCTTAACTCAGAAGAAAATTGTTAACAAAAGCGCCAAAATAGAAATGAAGCATCAACTGGTTAGATTGGTTTACATATTAAAGTCAGCTGGGCAATTGTATGATTTTTAAACATCAAGAAAGGATTCATAGTAGTTGGAAACAGGCTTAACGATTCCAGCACAGAGCATTAAAAGTAACTCAAAACGACATAGAACTATCCTATGTATAGACTCATTGCAATGCTCTCTCTTGTGAACTCTGAAGAAACAGGTAATGGACCCTGCTCAGCATATTATCTAGCAGGATCCATTTAAATATTAAACTGAAATACTAGGAGATTGTTTTGTCCAACCACTTTTATTGTTTGTATATTAATGTGTTAGTTGATTGGCGCATAACCATTACAACTTGGAAGACAATTGCAACTGTCATATTCGCTCCCATAAGGTGATCTCCATATACATCCAGATGAACAAACTCCACTAAAATCGCAGTATCCTACTTCATAAAGTTCAGAAGAGGCATGGTTTTTATCAGGAGAAGTTTTACAACCACAGCTTTTTTTGGGGGGATAAGGTGGGATGTTTCTAACAGAATCTTTCGGGTATTTCACACCAACTGTAGCTTTTTGTACATGAATGAAATCAATATCGGTTCCTACTTTGATAGGCACTTGGTACATTTTAAAAGAATTATTTGGTGTAAAGCCCAATAGAGGAATAACCCCTAATTTTCTCATATTTTCCTCATCGTATTCATAAAGGTCTCCAGCAACGTCAGTTTTTTTAACCCTGAAATAACGAGTATAGTCTTTCGGATTGAGAAATAAGCGAAAATATTCAGAATCATCATCGAGTATACACCCATCGAAGTAAATAATTTCTTCGCTACTTTTTTTACTAAAACTGGTTTGGGCACTTACTTTAATCGCACTCTCTAAATCCATATAACGTCATCTCCTTTTTATTAGAGTTGTACACATAATTTTTAGAATATATACATTATCGATTATTTCCATTTACAATAATTATGAATGGCAAATAAAATGTTGAAATGACACGCATCTACGAGGTGATCAGCATGAACCATACATATAAAGTGTTAAAGTCTGATGTAGAACTATTTGCAGCTGCATTAAGCCAGGTAAGAGTATATGTGATACAGCCGTTGAATGAGGATATAGTATCGGTTGTAGATTATGGGGGCACTATAGAAAAGTTTTCGCCAGAGTCGATTAAGATTAATGGATCTTATTTCTTTCGGAATCAATTTGAATTTAGAGTAGATGTGAAAAAGGACTCATCTGGCATATAGCCGGATAGAGTCCTTATTGTAGTTATACAGTCATTATGGTTAGTATTTTTATACTTTTCGAATTAATCAGGTTTGTAAATAGTACCTTTATAGTACGCTACGTATACATTATTTACAAATTTAACTTCTTGCAATTTTAAAGATCCACCCCAATCAGTTCCGGGTTCTGTATAAGCAATGCTAGTAGGGATGTCATCTCCTTTCGCATATTGAACTGAAATGGTTACAGTTTTCTGGGGAAGACCTTGTGGTGTAACTATAGATGATGTTTGATTATTCGTGGATATTTGACTATCAACAGGTGTTGAAGCAAAAGCGGCAGACGAACTTCCTAGCAAAGCAAATGACAAAAGGGAAGTGGCGACGATCTTATTCAACCTCATTTGAAAACATCCTCTCGAATAGTATTTGATTACTTATTCAATATAAAGTATATTTTGTTATTTTTAATGTGACATAAATCACTTTTGAATTGAAGTAACTTCTAGTTGATTACATTAATGTTTGAAGTAAGTGAATACTCTAAATAAATTGAAAAGGCTCTGCTAACCTTAATTGGTCGGCAGAGCTTTTTAATGAACTATTACTGATCAATATTTTTGGGACGCGCATCCTTAGCAATGCGAACACCTACATGCATCCCTAAACTATGCGCGCTTGCTAAGTATCCTCTAAGCAAGCTTACTCCGCTATCGTTGGACAGGTCTATGGTCATTACCCCACACTCTCTATGCTGATCCAATATGGACTTCAGCAGGGCATCGAAGGCGTTATTACTCATCGCTTGTCCCTCCAGACCTTTACAGCCACGTATACCGATACGAGGAGCGCAGCTACACTAACCACCATACTCAACGTTGCCATACGATTACCTCCTATAGAGGGGCCGTAGGCCCCCCTGTGTTAAATGTATTTTTCGTACTGTTGGCTAATTCCGCTCACCCATTCATGGTTGAATCTAACTAAGTATGTGCTCCATGCACTTTCTCTTGCGTTCCACCACCAGCCTCGGCTTTTTAGCGCCACAATAAGTTGACGCTTTGGCTTTAGCACAAATTTTATATAGTAACGTTCCCCCTCTTTATAGGCGGAAAAGTTGTCGTCTTGGAAAACAATTTCCTTTTTGACTTCCTGAACTTCACCGGATTTAGAACGAAGATACAGCTTATAAATGTTACTGTTTTTTCTCCATTTATATTTGCTTTGAAGTTGTTCAAAAAGCTCTATAAACTTGGCATTATCAGCGAACGCCAGTTTCATTAGGTCAGATGTTGGGTCGAATCCTGTCTCGCTATCACAGAACGCAATCATTTCAAGCAGACGAGAAATTTTCCTGTTCTCAGTGGTTTTTACATCATCCATTATGCCGCTGTTTATTTGCTCTTTGATGGCTTCAAACCACTCGCAAAATTCAGCGGATAGTCGCAATATTTGGTCACTTTTATCAAGTCTACGTGAATTATATTTCGCTGGCCCAGCAACCATAACGCTGACATGTTGTGCCTCATATTTAATGATCTCAGAGTACCGCTTATGTGCATCCTTAAGTAAGTTCTCCTTTTTGTTTTCCGCAATCGGCCACATTAGTATCTCTTGGCAATAGGCGAGATACGAAGCTTCACTGTTTTTACCTCTGGTTCCTCCAAAACTGTTGTAATTGGATAGATGAATAAGTTCACTGTCCAGTTGAATAATCTCAGTCACATTAACTACCTCCCGCGTAAGCTCGCCAGCAGAATTGTTTATATAAATCCGATGTGTTAAGATTGGGTGGAGATGGCGCTATACTAGCCGCCACCTCGGAAGGAATCCTTAACGTCTGCGCCGCACGCGTCGTTTATTGGTTCCTTTTTTCTTTGCCTTTTTACGGCTGGCGTTGTGTACTTTGAGTACAGCCAGTGCTGTGAATAGCTGGATGATTGCCGTAACAAGGTTTACCCAATCTTTCATGTGCTTTGTTCACCCTTTCGGGAAGTTTGTGTTTCACTTCCTGTAAATAATATATCATATCCTGTAATTGTGGTCAACTAAAATATTTGACTTTCTGTAATTTAAATATTATTATGTGTATATAAATTACAGATAAGAGGTGTTTTAATGGCGATTACATATAAACCCTTGTTGAAGTTGTTGGTCGAGCGAGGGATGAAAAAAATGGATTTGCGGACAGAGTTGAGCTTAGGACCATCTACAATTGCGAAATTTGATAAAGGGGAGTACGTATCGTTGGAGGTCGTTGAAAAGTTGTGTGCTTTTTTCGATGTGCAGCCAAACGATATTATTGAGTACGTAAAAGAGCAGGAGGAATAACACCTTACTGCTCCTTTTAATGAACAAAAGAAAAAGCCCTCGACATGAGGACTTGTGGTATAATCTGGATTGTGCGACAAAACGGCTATATAGGGCGGTCGGCTAATCTCCCGGAAGGGAGGTGATGCCATGGAAGTTAAAGACGCGCTAATGTTGATGATTCAATTCGCAACGTTGGTGATCCTGATACTTTCTTTCCATAAAAGGAAATAGACCGCCCTGGTGAGGAACCGGTCTATTTCTGGATCAAACCTCAATTGTCGACCGCTCTTATAGCGGTAAGTCGTGCAGGGAACGGTTGCAGCCGTTCCCTTTTTCTATTTTTATGTTATCATATCAATTTTATTCAGGCAATTGGTTTGCCTACCCTTGCTACTCCTTTTTTTGAACTTGAATAGCGAACGAGTGTTTGCATATAATAGTCACAGAGGAGTGATCAACATGTTATCAGACATCGAACGAAAGTTGTTACGGATACTTTATAATTTTTCTGCTCAGAAGCGACGGATGCCAACTATTAAGGAACTGGAGATAAAAACAGGCAGGAGTGTAACGGACATAAAGGCGGGTCTGCTGGCGTTGGAGCAAGACAACTATATTGCATGGGCGGATAAGTCTACGCTAAGGGATATCATCATTATAGAGGGCTGGGACAGAGATCAGAAGGTCATCATGCCCATGGGTGACGCGAATAGATACTTCACAGAATATTAAAACCCCGGATTGCTCCGGGGTTTTTCTTATTTACCGATATCAATTAGTTCTCTTTTGCCTGCCTCCCAGCCGATGCCGCTGTCAGCTTGCAATTTAAAGCCTTTCCCGTCCTTCGGAACCTCAAACACTACATTAGCTGTCTTGGTCAATCCTGGGTTGATTTTAGCCAGGAACAGCATATTTCCAGAGTCATTCACGTAAAGGTCTGCATCTGCCATAGGTTCATATTCTAATCCAGCAGCGTCGATAAGTTTAAACATGCTTGCATCAAGTGTGCGTGCCTCTTTATCCAAGTTTTTAATAGAGAGGTTAATCACAAGGTATTTATCAGCAGTTTTCTTTTGCATAAATTCATTCTGTCCAATAGTAGTTTTAGAGCTGGCTTTGTTAGCCTGAACAGCAAGATTTCCTACTTGTACAGCTTCGCCTATTTTAGCCATTTTCGGCGCTTCTTCTTTTTTAGGTTCTTCTTTCTTATCCACGCTTGCTGTAGTTGACACTGCTTTAGATTCTGTTGTTTTAGAATCAGTTTTAGCTGTCTTCGTTGGGTCATTGTTCTTTGAGCCAAGAGCACCTATTACTAATACAACGATAATAACCCAAAACCACCACTTCTTATAAAACGGCTTCTTCAAAATAATATCCCCCTATTTAATCAATAATTTTGTCAAAATTAGTCTACCAGACCTAGGAAAATATTTCTACAGGAATATGAAATACTTCCCGATTCCATCTTGAGTAATGTTGTCGAAAATCGTATATTTACAAGGACAACAAATATGCAGAGGATGATTGAATAGATGTGGGAGACGTCTATGTTTATAACTTTTTCGGTTGTTGAGAGCTTTGCGGCTTTTGTACTAACTCTAACGATGTTTAGGATCAAGGCACTTGATTACCAATGGCAAACCTTGGTTATATCATTTCTTATGTCGTGTCAAAGCTTTGTTTTTCGGGAGGAATTGGAGTTGGCTTTTTTGGCTCCAGTGATAAATATTTTGTTAATGGTGCTACTAATAACAACGGTGGTTAAAGTGCCATTGATATGGTCGAGTATACTGTCAGTGACTGGATTCTTTGTTTATACACTGTTCCAGACCATCATTTTGTTGCTTATGTACTCTGATGTACCTATGAGCGAGTTACAAGGAGGATCGGCAAAGGGGTCTTTGTTACAAGCAGTTACCAGTGCAGTTGTGCTTATCGCGTCTGGTCTTCTTTATAAATTTGGAATAGGCTTTATTGCTCCATTCGATAGACTTCGATTCAAGTGGGAACAGAACATTGTCATTATTGTAATTATAGGCGCCCTAGCAACCCTGGCAGTAGTAGCGTATGTAAACGATGTGTGGCTTAACATAGTATATTTCGCACTGGCTGCAGGAATGTTCTTGTATTACGCGCTACGAAAGGAGAGGGAGTATGATTGAGCCGCTTGCCTTGCGGATGGCGCAGCATATAAAGAGGGTTGTGCCGGACCATCCGTCCTCTGTGCCAGTTTTAAAGCACGCCTTGTCTGCGATATTAAATCTGGTATTTATAACGGGCCTGACCATCGCTATATCGGTTTTCATAGGCCGCACGAGGGAGGTAGTGACGATTATGGTAGCATTCGCCTTCCTGCGACAAATGACAGGAGGGATACACCTTAAAAGCGGCATGTGGTGTGTTGCTGTCTCTACGCTACTGTTTACCGGGTTATCATTCATCGAACTGGATTATAATTGGACAACAGGTGCAACACTGGTTAGCATGCTGTTAATTCTGATTTTTGCACCTGCAGGGATAGAAAAACAGACGCGTATACCACCACGCTATTTTCCATTGCTGCGGTCCGGCGCTTTTATTGCAGTAAGCCTTAATCTATGGATCGCTGATCCATTTATAGCTATTAGTTTTTTCGCGCAGTCTTTATCTTTAATTAACATAAGGAGGTGGAAAACATCATGATTAAAAGCATCTATAGCTCAATTGCAACGGCCCTTGCTGCGGTTGCAGTAATGTCTGTAAGTGTCGCGAGCCTGTTTTACGTTTATAGCCCAGAACCACCGGAAGAATTAATGAAGTAAGTACGGAGGTAACATGATAATTTCAGTCACCACGGAGCCCGACAGGGGCCCAAAACTATTGGATGTAGGTACAATCCTCTTTATTGAGAGCCAGAGCAGCATCCAACGTATCGCAATGCATACGTTGGATGGCGTTTTTTACACAGTTGGACCATTGGGATATTGGGAAATGCTATTTAATAGCGAAGGGTACAGATTTTACAACGTGGATCGTTCCTACACCATAAACGTAGATGAATTGACGGGGATAAACGAGACGCTTAGACTCGCGGAATTTCAGAGCAGCAACAGCTACAAGAAGATAACTTGTACTATGGCAGGATTTAGGTACAAAAAGGTTGCTGCAGCTTTGGTGAAATTAAAACCGGATATTCTGTTCTCAAATTAGTAAAGAGCCGCATAATTAGCGGCTCTTTTTTTATGAACAAGTAACTATAACATATATTGTAAGTAGTATGTTGTCGAAACTTGTTGTCGAATCTGCAAAATTCATATGTGAATTTGTTTTTACAAATGAAAGTATCTGGTATTTAATAAAAACATAAACAGTGATTCACTTGTTACCCGTATGGGTGACAATGCGGCAGTGGGGGAGTAGAAAATCTACTCTTTTCCCTTGCGAACGACTTTGAGCACATAAAGATCAGTAACACGGCATTTAAGTATATGGGCTGCATTAAGAGCGAATTCTAGTGACATATTGCGTTCACCAGATATCAGCTTACCCACAAATTGCCTGGAAACTCCCATGTGCCTTGCAAATTCAGATTGGTTCATATTGTTTTCTTCAAGTCGCTCCAGCAAGAGGCAATCCCCCAGCTGGGGGATTGCCTCATACGGGTCTCCTCTCTATGTATTCAGTTGTATTTTTTATCCTGTGTTCGCATTTTTGTTCGCATTTTTAGTGAGCTGTGGTATACTGATTCCAACCTCTCAAAACCGGATGTCATTTAATCTAGGAGTGTTGTTTATGGATTCAATCGATTTAAAGTGTTACTTAGAACTGTTACATAACAAAGGAGTTGACACGACGGAAGTCGAAAAGCGCTTAGAAGAGATCATTTCTTCCAACGTTTCAACGCGGCCTCCAAAAGTTCGATAATGTCGTCAGCTTCTTCCTTACTTAAGTCATGGCCTTTATAGCTCAATTTGTACTGGTTAAGTCTCTCTATAGGTATTTCTGAAAGCTCTGACTTTTCGTGAAGGTCAGGGTTTTTTGTGTTTTTTCCCAATTCGTACTGATTAACATCGGTTACTCCAATTAGATAATCAACTGTTGTTTGGTATAGATTAGCCAATTTCCCCGCTATTTCAGTTGTTAAGCGTCGTTCCCCTTTCTCGATATCGTAATAGTATTGTGGCGTAATGCCCAAAGCCTTCGCAACTGCTATACCGCTCATTTTCTTTTCTTTTCTTATTTCTTTCAATCTGTTATCCGTACCAGACATTAGGTTACCGCTCCTTCGATTTAAGCATTTTGCTGTAATGATAATAACATTACCGATAGTTTTAAACAATAAGCAAAATGCTGAAAAAATAAGTATTTTAAAGCATTATGCTGATAATATCAGATAAATGCTCGTTATTTAAGCAAAATGCTTAATTTTGCTCTTTTACATATGTAAGCATAATGCTTATTGTTTAGTCATGGAGGTGAACAACAATGAATTTCACAGAAGCGGTTGAGGCTGCAATGGAAGCAAAGGGTGTGAGCAAAGCGGACTTAGCCCGATCCACACAACGCAGTTACCAATATATTAGCGATCTATTAAAAGGTGAGCGGAGGTGGCATGAGGGCATCATCAATGAAGTTTGCGCTGCTCTTGGTATTCATGTCGAGTTCAACTACGACACAAACGTTGGACAGGAAAAACAGGAAGCTGCCCATCACCAGCCTTAACTATTGGTAATGAAATTATACAAAGGGAGGTTGCCCATGAATCCTAATGCAATTGTGATGACTCCTGAACAGTTCGCTGATTTGAAGGAAAGCCTTATTCGCGAACTTGAGCCAAAAATCAAATCTCAAGTAGAGGAAGAACGCCGAAAACATTCAGCTTCGGGAAGTCTCAATGTATGGCCCCCTATAAGAGACGAAGCATTGCACCGTCTCGGACACTTGGTAACATACAACCGGTATCAAGTCGTCAATGCTCTATCAACAATCGTCCGTAACTCATTGGGTGTCAGTAATGTGCAAGGACTGACGACAGACCAGGCACAGGCAGCCAAAGAAATTGTCGATGCTGTTGTCTCTACAATGCTAAAGTACAGCAAACCAAAGGCTGGTGAACAAGGTGAATATACGAACTGAAACATGGCTCGGTCACAGCATCCGCTTTGTCGAGAAGGTGCCTGGTGAGTGGTGGGCAGTTGCATCTGATGTGGCGAAGGCGCTGGCATACAAGCACACGCCTCATATGGTCCGTATGATTGACGACGAAGAAAAGGATGCTGTCCGTTTGGCGGACACCATCGGTCGTAAACAAAAGTACAGCGTTATATCTGAAACCGGAATATATGAGGCTATATTCAACAGCAGTCGCCAGGAAGCAAAGGAATTTAAGAAATGGGTTAAGGGTTTGCTCAAGCAGCTTCGCCAATCCACCGGACTCGAAGGCTTTCAAATCTTCCGCATGTTGGACAAGGACCACCAAAAGGAGGCCATGCAGAAACTGCGTTCCAGCTTAAAACAGCCTGTGCGCGTTGACTTCATTAAAGCCAACACGATAGCGAACAAAGCTGTCTCTTCTAAGTACGGTCACCCGAAATTGCTCAAAAAGGATCAAATGACACCGGACATGCTGGTTACCCGCCAAGAGATTTTGGAAGATACGGTTGACTTGATGGGCACCAAAGAGCGGTTTGGATTGGACATTGCGGTGAGCCAGACGATTTACGATAAGCACATACATTAACCGAAAGGAGCATGCACACACATGCACAAGCCTAATGATGAAAGGTTACGTGAGCTTTGCGAATTCTTCGGCAAAATGGAACGCCGGATGTTAGAGAATGGTCGTGTTCTGATAGCTCTACACGCTCGGGGCCAGTACCGCAAGTATCATCGGCAGTTGGTAGGGCGGTGGACAGCATGAAGGTTTTGGTGTCAGGTAAAGACGCTTGCTGTGCTATATGCGGAAACGTAATGCATAAGCAGTTTCTACGCCGCTGGAACGACCAGGACGTATGTAGGCCGTGTATATCTGAAATGACTCAGGATTACCCGGAGGGAGGTGAACACATTGCAGAATCACGAACAGCAGTTATTCCTTCAATTCTACAACTCTCTTGCCCCGGAAGTGCAGCGGGACATTAAGCATTATCTATTCTTGTACGATTGGTACCTGGACGAGAAGGACCCGAAAGCTCGGGGAACGTTGCAGATAGAAATGAACATGCTGGAGCGCAAATACAATTTGGAGGTAACACATGGCGGTAATAAAAATAATCAGCCTGCGGGCGCATAACTTTAAGGCGCACCGTGACCTGTCAGTTAACTTTGGCGAGGTAACACAGATCACGGGCGACAACGCACAAGGCAAGTCCACTATTTTGGAAATACCTTCGTGGACATTGTACGGCACAGATACCATGGGTGGCAAGCTTGATCCTACACCCACGAATTATTCTTTTGATCATGTTAATGCCGAAACTCTGCTAGACATTGACGGAAAACAGGTGCTTCTAGGTCGTGGAATTGAGAAGGGCAAGGCTACCTATTACGTCAATGAGGTTCCCAGTAAATACGGCGACTTCGACGAAATCGTTAAATCTCTTTTTGATAAAGATTTGTTCTTGTCTCTTTATAACCCGTCCTATTTCTTCACTCTTCATAAGGATAATCAAAGGGATCTACTGCTGCGGTATGTGACTCCGGTTTCTAATAAGGAAGTATTTTCGGAAATGAGCCGGGCAAGCCCGGAACAGAAGATCAAGGACATTGCCTTAAATCCGCAGGCTGCCAAGCTGTCGGAGTTGGTTAAGAAGCACACGCTACCGGAGTTAGAAAGATTCCATAAGAAGAACAAGAACGACAAGGACACGGCCTATAAGCGGGCTCAAGGCCGGACAGAGGCGCTTGTCGATCAGCTCCAGAAGCTTCCTGCAACACTGGAGGATATCGAGGCGGTTAAAGCCGAGGATGCTGCGCTGCTTGAGCAAATACAGGTATTGGAGGTACAGACCGATCTTGCCGGGGAAACGAACCGCAAGCGTACCGTATTGGAAAGCACCATACAGTCCCTACAGCGGCAGATTGCCCAGGCCAAGGACAATTATATGAAGGTGTATAACGAGCCTATTGAAGATACCTGCCCAGCCTGTAAACGTCTGCTTGATACAGAGTCTGTAGAGGCAGTTACAAAGGATAAGGAGCGCCGGAAGGAAGAACTCCGGGCAGCGCACCAAAAGCTTATCAACGAGCGCAAAGAACTCGAAACCAAGCGTGCTGAAATTGAGCCTGTTGATATTTCAGAACAGATTGCACGAATTCGAGAACTGGAGCGGCATCGGGATCAAACAGCGGACATAATCGCAGCTCATAATTCACGTCGGGGCATGCAGGCCGACATCGACAAAGCCCGCGCTGACGAGGCTGATACACTTGCCAGCCGGAATGACTCTATCTTTGTTCTGGACGCAATCAAGGCGTTTGAAGCCAAGGAAGCCGAATTGCAGGCAGCCAAGGTGCAAGGCCTGTTCTCGACTCTATCAATCTCTTTATTTAAAGAACAGAAGAATGGGGAACGAAAGCCTGACTTTGTGATTGAAAAGGACAATAAGCCGTATCCGATCTTATCGCTTTCTGAATCTGTCCGTGCTGGTTTAGAACTGCGGGAAGTCCTGTCCGAACAAAGCGGCGTTATTTCCCCGAGCGCGGTGGACAACACCGAAAGTACCTTCAAGATTAAAAAATCATCCAGTCAGCTCATTCTGGTCAAGGCCGTCGAAGATGCGCCTTTAGAAATAAAACAGATCGGGGGCGATGCAGAATGAAGCCACATGAACAATTGGAATTTGAAATGGCAATGGAAAACATGCTCAAGGTCCTTCCTGCCATGTTGGGGATGTATGGGGCAGTAGCCAAGGCTTCAAAAGCATATTTTGACGAACTGGTCGCCGCTGGATTTAGCGAAGCTCAGGCAATTCATATCGTTTCTGCGCAGGGCATTACAGCGCGCTTAGGAGGCGGTCAGTCTTGAAAAACGGAAAGAAGCCTACCCGCCGCCAGCAGGACGCAATCACAGAAGCGAATTTAAATCCTGACAACTGGCTCGTATTCAAGGTTGAACCGGCTGCAATGCATATCGTACACCGCACTACTGGTAAGACTCAAATCATTAAATCATAGGAGGCTTTCAGCCCATGGCAAATACAAACAACCAATTAACAATCTATAACTCTTACGCTTTCGGAACACTCACCCAAGAGGATGTCCAAACAGTTCATCAAACAATTGCAAAAGACTGCAATGAGTCGCAATTCAGGCTCTTTATGGGTGTTGCGAAGGCAGCCGATGCCAATCCGCTGATTGGAGAGATTTACCCAACCGTCTATCAAGGAAAGCTCACCTGGCAATTCGGAATTGACTACCATATCCGCAAAGCAAAAGAAATGGACGGATATATGGGGTATGACGTGCAGGTTATCCATGAAAACGATGAATTTGAATATTCCATGGAACGTGCTGAGGATGGTCGTTATTATCTATCAATTGAGAAATATAAAGGCGGGTTTCCACTCGGCAAGCCAATTGGCGGGTACGCGATGGCCTACAAAGAGGGGTTCATGCCTTTCTCGGTCCTGATGGACATAGAAGAGGTTGAGCACTATAAGCGGTCTGCTATTGGGATGCAAAAAACGATGTGGACCAACAATTTCAAAGACATGTTTAAAAAGCACATGGTTAAACGGGCATTGAAAGCAGCCTTCGGCCTTCGATTTGATGATGGTGATGGAGAGCAAGGGGAAGGTCCAGCTCCATACAATCCATATGAACGCAAAGACATTACTCCAGAAGCGGATGCTGTAGCAGTGGCAGAAAAAGAAAAGCCACCTTTACAAGGGAACGGAGAAGAACCAGCAGTTAACCTGCTCGATCAGGCACGTTCGGACATGAAACGCAAGTTTAGCCAATTGGGGATAACCGACCCGGCAGACATGCAGTCATATATTTTGAAACACGCCAATCCAAAGGGGTCCAAGCCCACGCTTCCAGAACTCAAGGGCCTGCTGAAAATTATGGACATGCATATCGCTGAGAAGGCCGCCCAGGAGCAGGCGAATGACGAGCTTCCAGTATAACAACCAAGTTGAGATATACGTCCGCTGCGAGGACTGTCACGTTTGCGGCAATGAGATAAACCCAGGCCGAGAGGAGTACATCCGTAATTTGCGGGTGTGCCCCCGATGCTATGGGGATCTGAGGGGAGGCGGCAGAGTTGTCCGAGGACGTGGAGCAACTGGACCTGTTCGACTTCTCCGTTGATCCTCCTCAGTCCACAGGACCGGTCCTGAACGGAATGTACTACGAGCGCAGCACGGATATGTTTGTCTCTTACGTCAAGGGCCGCAGGCATTACGAGGAGCCTGCCAAGGGGTGCCAACACCTTAAAGAGTGGCAAGAGCGGATTAAAAAGGAGAGGTCCATATGAAGCAGATTACCCAAAAACACTTAACTTTTTTAAAAGAAGCGGCAGAAGCTTTCGAGGGGAATGACCGTTGGGAGACTTACACCAACGAAGAAAAAGACCTTATTGCCTTGCGGTACGGAGTAGATAGAGATTGCATTAAGGTGATTGAACTAGGGGATGAGGTTGCATTCTTTGCGCAAATGATCAGTTCCTCTACTACGCCACGGCAATCCGTACATGATTTTTATCTTGAAATGGAACGTCAATTACAAGCCAACGATCATAGAGGCGGATGGGAGAATCGTTCGATAGAAGCTCTTGCAGCGGGGATTACCAAAAATTTTGGGAAGCTGTGGAAATGTCGGTCTCATGAGGAGTTTCGCCGCCGCTGTGCTAATATTGCCAATTTCACGATGATGATGTACGAAAATGACCGCCGAGAAGAGGCTGAGCGCAAATGAAAGTTGATATCCTGGCATCCGGCAGCAAAGGCAATTGCATCGCGCTCACATCACAAGATCAAACCATCCTAATTGACGCAGGGATTGCCAAGACAAAAATCGAAAAGCGGCTGCTGGACGTTGGTGTACGGCCTGATCACATTGCGGGTATATTCATCACTCACGCTCACAGCGACCACATTAAGGGCCTACCGATGGCGAACAAGTACCGGATTCCGGTATATGCGACTGAGGGTGAATGGAAAAGCATATCGGGTGTTGATGCTGACCTGCGGTGGACAGCGGAAACCCGCTACGGGAAATACGAAACTATCAAGATGGGTGAAACCTGGATCTATCCATTCCGAACCCATCACGATGCTTACGAGCCAGTTGGTTATGCAATCGAGGACGACAGCCGGGAACGGGCTTGCGTATTATTCGATACCGGAAAGTACGATCAGGAAATGCTCGACATGATGGAAGGCAGTATTTACGTGCTTATTGAAGCTAACCACGAACCCGACATGGTAGAGGCTTCTGATTACCCTATCAGCATTCAATCTCGTATCCTGAGCGACCTTGGACACCTGAGCAACCAACAGACAGCCGCGGCGCTCCAGAAGCTTATACAAGGCCGTGGAGAGCGAATATACCTTACGCACTTATCTAGTAAAAACAATATGCCCGCGCTGGCTGAAATGACCGTAAAGGCGGCTCTTAAGCAGCGGGGATTCATAGCAGGAGAACATTACACATTGGAGGTCGTGAGCGAATGAAGATAAAAATTGTTAAAGAGTTCCGCACAAAAGGAGAGTGGTTCTTGGCTGGAGAAGAGCACGAGGCCCGCCGCCTCTCCTATGCGTTAATTGATTTTACAACACCTTTCCAAATTGTATCCGGTCCAAAATCAGGCCACTCAGTTCCGTTCAAGCATGCAATGATCCTGCCGGACGAGCCAAGGCCTACACAGCAGCAGTATGACAGACTCAGCCAACAAAATGCTGATTTATTGGATGAGTTGGAACAGATAAATGCGGTAATAGGCAAGTGTGATGGGCAATTAGTGGATGCGGTTTTGCAACTGGTGCAGGATAAGGCCGAATTACTCCAGAAGATTGAGCGCCACACGGACGAGCAGCTTAACAGCGAAAAGCTTCTGCAGCGTATCCGAGAACTGGAGACGGTAGCCGGTGGTCGTGCCGAGTTTATTACAACTTTCACAGATAAGCTTGTTCCTTATGTGAACAACGAAGAAATGGGACTGCACGAGGTTATTGACCGCATCCTTGAAGAACTGGAGGAACTTCGATCTGCTCAAAAGCCAGTTGAATTGCCGCAGGATGTTGTCGATGCGTTGGATTCTCTGAAATCCTCACGCCATAACGCAGCACAGATTATAAGGCTTGCATTAGATGGCAATAACGGCCCTTCGGAGTCCCAGTCCTTATATCAATTCGTTTCAACGCGAACAGGTCTGAACGAATTAATTTACGCCTTGGTATACGGATATACAGCAGCGCCAGAAAAGGACGAGGCTGCCTCCATGTTGGAAGGTGTGACTGCTCTTGTAGAGAAGTGGTATCACGCCCCTTGCGCGAATGATGATAAAGAGGTCTTGGTTGAACGAATCTGCGATTTCATCAGAGAACGGGAGATAGCAGATAGTAATAAGTGGATTTTTTAAAGCAGGTGAATTGAATGGCAGGACCAGAGCTCGACAACGGATATACCCGTGTAGCGAATGAAATTTACGAAGAGGTGGCAATGCGAAAGTTTAATGGCATACAGCTTAGAATGCTGCTGATCGTCTGGCGTTACACCTACGGGTTCAATCGGAAGTCAGCGGAGTTGTCTGCCACATTCCTTGCTACTGCCCTACGTTCTGACCTGAGCGGCACCAAAAAAGAACTGAAAAAGCTCTTGGATATGCATGTCTTGAAAGTGTTCAGACAGGCTCAAGGTAAACATGGTCGCATGATCGGCTTCAATAAATATTATGAGCGGTGGCTAGTGGGGTGCAATCCTCCACCGCAACCATTAGAACCCGATGAATCTACTGGTGGAGAATCACACCCCCTTCCAGTGGACGATTGTCCCCCTCATGAGGGGGAGGATTGTACCCCCAAGAAAGAAAGTATAAATAAAACTATAAAGAAAGGTGAGATAGTCTTGCCTAGCATACATGAAGAAATCATTTCCTATCTCAATGAAAAAACAGGGAAGAATTATAACTTCAAGGTGAAAACCACCAAGGAGTTTATTAACGGGAGAATCAGCGAAGGTCGGACCGTTGAAGATTTCAAAAATGTGATCGACATCAAATGCAGTCACTGGCTTAATGATCCGAAAATGAGTCAATACCTTCGTCCAGCCACTTTGTTCCGGCCTAGCAATTTTGATAATTATCTTAATCAGGAGCCAGAAGAAAAAGAGGGCGACAATCCAGGTCAGATGTCGAAAGATGAAAAGATTGACTATGACGATGCCATTAGAGAGTGGGTGATGAAAGGTAATGACCCAGCAGATTTTAGATTCGACACCAATGATTGATATCCAGGCCGAGCTTTCCACGCTTGGGGCAGTGTTCCTTGATTCCAGTGTGATTGACGAAATCAGCTTTTTAGAGGAACGGGATTTTTCCACCACTACACACCAATTGATCTATAAGGTTATGCGCTACTTGAACGAGAGAGAGATCCCGATTGACCTTGTTACGGTTACTCAGGAGTTCGTCAAATTCGGTAGGACTGAGGAAATGGGTGGGGTTAGTTATCTTGCTAAATTAGCACAGTCTTCACCAACTGCCCGGAATGCTGCTTATTACGCCAATATCGTACGGTCCAAGGCTATTCGCAGACGCGGAAGTGACAAAGGCGCTCAGATCATGAACCTTTCTTACGAAAACTTTGAATCTGACGAAGACTACTTTTCTGCAGTAGAAGATATTATTGACGATTTACGTCCTAGCCACGTTGCGAAAATGCAAAGCATGCGGGATTCTCGGGACAGATATTTTGAACACATTGAGAGCAGCCCTGAGAAGCTCAAGACAGGACATTTCAAACAGTTTGATAATTGGGCCCAGTTATGGCGTGGGTGGCTGTATATCATTGCTGGAAGGCCTAGCGTGGGTAAAACGGCAAAGGCTCTGCAACTCTCCCATGGTATAGCGGTCATGAATCCTGACGCTGGCCCCGTGCTTATTTTCTCACAAGAGATGGACAAGAACGAGTTAATGGATCGGCTTGTTGCCATGGTGGCTGAAATCAATTATCCGCGCTTGATAAATAAAGGCGGTCCCGAAGGTTTCACCAATGAGGAATGGACAAAAATTTACGATGCTTATAAAAAAATCGAACTGCTCAATATTTTTGTACAGGATTCTGCTGGTGTAACGATTGATGAAATCAGATCCACCGTGAAACAGTTCAAGAAGAAATACGGAAAAATAGCTGCGGTCATTGTGGATTATCTACAGATTATGGAGATACCACAAAAACGATCAGAAACACGAGCGCAGGCAATTGGGAACGTGACTCGGACAGCTAAGAGCCTTGCACGTCGTCATAAATTCGTATTCATTATGCTGTCGCAGTTGGACCGTGCTGTTGACGATGAAGAACCGAAATTGAAGCATTTGAAGGAATCGGGCTCTATCGAGCAGGACGCAGATGTGGTTGAGTTTCTATACCACGATGCGAAAAACCAGAAGGACCCGACAAAGAAAATCATTGACTCTATTTTTGCGAAAGGCCGGAACGTTGGCACTAATAGATTCAGATACGAGTTTCGTTGGTGGCACCAGCGTTATGTAGAACTCCAGAAGAGAGAGGCGGCGCAGGACAATGGCGGTAAGGGTTCCCGAGCGAATCGAAAATGACGAGCAGTATAACGAAGTGCTGGCACGGATCGTGAAGGGGGCCGAGACACTTGACCACCCGCTTACTACTCCAGAGAACCGTGTAAAGCTCATGCCGCTGTACGACTCTCTTGTAGAAGTGGCCCGCAAGTATCGTACTGGAGGCGCAGCAGCCTTTGATCTACCATCCTTAAAAGAAGAGACGACCAACACACCTACCGAGCCTGAACAAGCTCCAGAAACGCCACCAGAGCCACCAAAATCTAAGCCGGATCTATCAGGCTGGTTGGATTAATTTAATAGGGAGAGGATGAACGGTATGCCTTACAAACCGAATCAAATTTACGATTTTGACCACGACTTTTGGGATGAACCAAGCGAATTCGAGCAACAGGTAGACGAATGGAAGGAAGCGCTCATGAACAGCATGAAGGAGGGACACAAACAGGAGATTGCTAGACTCCAAAAGGAAAATGGTGAACTGCGGTTAGTGAAAAGTCAATTGGAAAACATGAAACTCGAACACAGACAGAAGCTGCATGAACTAGATTTGCAAAAACAAGACCTCGAACGCAAAGTGAGGAGGGAACGACTCGACACATTGATGGAGGATTTCATACTTGAATTGTGGGTTCCTGAGTCTGATTATAAACTCGGTGAGAAATGCGATAAATGCGACGATAATCGCAGATTCCATTACAAAACACCAATGGGCCGTGATGACTCGGAGACTTGCGGTTGTGCGGTGAAAATCCCTTATTACAAGCCCGAATTATATACCGTCTATTCATTTGGGATGAAAGACGACGGAAAAAAACTCAGACCATGGTACAGAAAAAAATACCGTGATCAAGATTATTACGAATCCGACAGTTCATACGCTGCCGAAGCCATCTATGAAGGTGAAACATTCGAAGAATTCAGGAAGAAAGCAACGAATGAATATCGTGCGTTTTTTAAGGACAAAGGCGATTGTCAGGCGTATTGTGAATGGCTGGCAGAAAGAAGGAAGGAAGAGATGAAAAAGGCGGAGGAGAAGAAATGAGAATAAAAATTAACAACCTTCGGGCAAAACATCTCAATTATTCTGAGACTGTTAGTGTGTTGTCAGTTGATTTGGAAGCCGAAACATTCGTTTGGTATATGAATGGAAATGAGGTCCTTGATTCACTTGACTACGTTGAATATTGGGAGGCTGACGAGGCATGAGCGAACAATTTATAGTTTTTGCACTCCCCGTACTGGACTATCCGGTTCAGGGGTACCAGCCCGGCGATATGCGTGTGAAATTGCAAGAGGAAGTTAATGAGCTAATTGAGGAAGTGGAGTCCAAGGATTACGACCAGCGCCGGACTCTCTCAGAACTGTTCGACGTGCTGCAGGTGACGGTAGGGCTGATCCGGCAGCAGGCACGCGAGAGCCTTCCACCTGGAGAAGCTACCAAGGTCCTGCAAAACGTGATTGCCCGAGCCAATCAGGACCACCTATATAAGATTACAGAGTATGGGCGGCAGCGTAACTGGGAGGCGGCGAAGCGATGACTCTTTTGGAAATTGACCCGGCTATGAGATTTGTGGGAATCGACCCAGCGACGACAACAGGGGTTGTTGCTTTGGACATTGAGGGCAATGTGCTGGTCGAGAAATTATTACGGGGTAAAGGGAGAGACGTCCCAGGTGGCATAACGCCAGAACAGAAGGTGTCTCTTGAAAACCAACTCTTCCAGTTGCTCCAACCTGGGGACGTGATCGTTAAGGAGGGCATTGCAAACAGAACGCCCAAACTCATCACAACTTCCAAAATTCACGGGGCTCTTGAAGGAATGATCACCCGAAAAAAACTATCCTTCGATGAAGCAGCTCCTAACGCGGTTAAAAAATTTGTGGCTGTAACCGGCTGGAAAGGTCAGCAGGGAAGCAAAGAGCGTCTGAAAGGCACCAAGGAAAAAAAAGCAGCTATGGCGGCTGCAGCATTGAAGCACTTCAATTACAGCAATCCAAGCAATGATATAGTGGACGCGTACATTATCGCTAGAATATCACTTAATCTATATCTGGCTCGTGAATCCAAGCCTATGCTTGACACGTTTCCATACCAAATCGAAGTTATAGAATCCATCTTAAATAAGGCATAACACCCGGGGCTATTGGGTCCTGCGGCGGGTAGCTGCGCCCAAAAACGCTCAGAAAGGGGCATTTCATGGGAACATCCGTCCCAAATTGGAAAAATGAGTTGTCTTCGCAAGGTCAGGGTGATGTTAAAACGTACACACTCAGCCCGGAAGAACTCGAAAAGATTGTCGGCAAGCCTATACCAAAATCGCACACAAAGCCCTTATCATTCCGCGCCAAGACGAAGACTATTAAGGAGGAAATACCTGTGGCAAAAGTAAAGGACGATCCAAAACCTGTTGCTCCAATTGCAGAAACTGCAGCAGAAAACCCGCCTATCACTCAACCAGACGACGCACTCTCTAAACCTGTTCTGAGCAAGGCGGAGGACGAGGCTATTAAATGGTTACTGACCGAGTGGGATAAACAATCTCTTCTGCACGAACACGCTGCATCACCAAACGGTTGGCAGATCGGAACGCAAGCGGAGGCTTTGAACGGTATGTCTATCTGGTTGCTGGCTCAAGCGCTTATCTCAGGCTACGCGGTTAAACTAACTCCGGCTGAAAAGATGCTAGAGGCATTTGAAAGTAAATACGGATACGACAGAACTGATTATAGCGGAACAATGCCAGAAGTCCGGGCGTTTCAGGCTGGTATGATTACTGCCCTCGAAATAGCTGGTTTGAGATTTAAAGGCGTTAATAGGATATAGCCCCCAAGGGCAGAGAGGACAAACACATGAAAATTCAAATTGAAGGAAGTTTATATCTGGAGTCGGACGGTATGCAGTTCATTTTGAAAGAGTATACAGGCAAACAATCGGTCAATAAAAAAACTGGCGATTCCACAGATTTATATAAAACTCATGGATATTTTCCAACTGTGAAAAGCGCTCTTGAAAAGGTTGTAAAAATGAAGATCATGGACAGCACTGCTACAACGATTGGAGAGCTTTTAGAGGAGCTTGAGAATATACGTCAATATATTGAGTCCGAGGTAACTGTTTGACGCTTGTACAAGGCACGCATAGCCCCATAGGGGTTAAGAAAGAGGGTAACAGCCCTCCATAAGGGGGATAGACATATGATACTACACGGTAATTGCCTGACAGTAATGCCAACACTCCCAGCAGGCCAATATCACACTTCTGTTACGTCACCCCCATACTGGGGCCTTCGTGATTATGGCCTGCCCGAATCAGACTGGCCTGAGGCAACATACACACCTATGCCCGGCCTGTCACCTATAACAGTACCAGAGTGGACCGGATGCCTTGGGCTGGAGCCTACGCCGGAAATGTTTGTAGCTCATATGGTGCTTGTGTTCCGGGAAGTATGGCGGTTGCTTCGTGAGGATGGAACACTCTGGCTTAATTTTGGAGACAGCTACGCCGGGGCAGGACCGCGACGGGATGAAGGTTTTAACGCCAGATACCACGGAAAACATTATTCATCGAATAAGCAAGGAGATATTGATCGAGTGCGTCCTGGTAGATTTATGCCGAATGGGCTTAAAGCTAAGGACCTAATCGGCATACCGTGGCGGGTTGCCTTTGCCCTACAAGCGGACGGATGGTATCTCCGCATGGATAACATTTGGAACAAACCAAACTGCATGCCGGAGAGTGTACAGGACAGGCCGACGAAGGCCCACGAGTATGTGTTTCTGCTCACCAAATCAGAGAGGTACTACTATGACAAAGATGCCATCAAGGAACATATGGCAGAATCGAGCATTGCAAGATTATCTCAGGATATCGAGGGCCAGCGTGGGAGTGATCGGGCGAACGGCGGGGCCAAGACAAACGGGAAAATGAAGGCGGTTGGTAAGGCGTATAGCTTCAAGCGGAGAGTGAACGAAGGTAAAGTACCTGGACAGCCCAAGCAGCACAGGGAGGACAGGGAGGACAGGGAATATTATGGTTCCCGGAATAAACGGTCCGTTTGGACAGTGGCCACAGCACAATTCAGCGAAGCTCACTTTGCTGTAATGCCAAAAAAAATAGCGGAGATTGGAATATTGGCCGGGGCTCCGGTGGGGGGATGTGTGTTTGATCCATTCGGGGGATCCGGAACGACACTTGAGGTCGCGCTGGAGAACAACCGAGAATGCACGATTATCGAGATGGGCAGTCAGTACGTAGAGATCGCAAAGCGCCGGACAGCTACAGTACAACCCAATCTAATATTTTAGGGGGATACACCCCCTACTACCTATAAAGGAGAGATAACGATGGAAGTAACCAGAACGACAGAAGACGGTTTAACGCAAGAAATTTGGTCATTCCGGTGTCATCCAAACCATTTAATGGGGACGATTGAGGTCAGCCTGGGCCAGTACACACTGTCGAATCGCCCGAGTAAACGTCATAAATTCAGCACTGTAAAACAATATGATGCATTCCGACCAAATGCCAAATATCGAAAATATATTGACAAAGACGATGTTCCGATGCCGGATGAAGTCAAACAAGAGATTATCGAATTGATCAAAACTCGCATACATTTGGTGGATATAGATTGAGGCATAACAGCCTCTTACCCTATACCCCTATATACCTTAAAGGAGAGATAGCGATATGAAATCGAAAGAGTACACCACTGGAAAAGGTAGTAAGCAGCGCAAGAAAGACCGCAGGTATCTCGGATGGCTAACAGCCAGAGGGCAGAGGCTGCTTATATGACATTATCCAATAGGGATTAAATCATATCGGGGAGGTAAACGGAATGATCAGACGTCAGTGCCGCCCAGGCGGTCAGATCAAAGAGCAGCGCGGGGCGAAACCTCCAGGGCCAGACGGTCGTGACGATCCGCCTCAAGGGCCTGACCTGCTATTAAAAAGTCTTCAAACACCGCTACCAAAGGACAAGCTCAAGAAATTGCGCGAATTAAATCGTAAGGGACTGACCCGTTCTCAAATTGCCAAGCAGCTCAATATCCCGAAATTAAGAGTAGTCCACGAATTGGCAATGCTGGGCGTGGTGAAACCGGACCCGAATAATAAATATGCTCACAAGAGCAAGCCGAAGAGGTGACCAGGAATTATGTGGTTTAAGATTCTGCTGGGCTCTATTATAGTAATCTCTTTCCTCGGAACAATATCGGAGGGAGATCGTAATAAAGAGTCTGCCCGCAACATGGCATGCATCTGTGTTGCAGCTATTATAGCGTTGTCGATATTGTTCGTTTTCTATAAATAAAAATAAAACAACTGAGAGGGGTAACCACCCATGGCAAAAGCACAAAAATTTCATTCCGAAGCATCGAAAGAAACTTATGAATTGCTGGAGGATATGATAGAGAAACATCATGACCGACTCGAAGACACATCGTTTCTGATTCTCTTCAAACATGGCGGCTGGAAGACTAAGGGGAAGACGGTATTCAGCAAGTTTAAAGTCCTGGCTGACGATCTCCGCCGAACACTTAATAAGGACGCAATTCTTTATCTGAACGCTGATATGTGGTTGGCCCTTAGCGATCCTCAGAAGCGTTATGTGCTCGACGATGCTCTTTACACGATTACACCTAAATACGACAAGCATGATTGCGTTATAGAGGCTGCCGATGGTCGTCCGTTGCTCACCACGCTACCACCTGACATTGAGGGCTTCACAGAGGTAATCAAACGTCATGGAGCAATCACGGAGGACGTGAAGCGCCTTGCCAGAGCTCTGACGGAAACCAACCAGCTCACCATTGAGGACGTTACACAGGCAGAGGAAGATAAGCCGCAGGACAAGCCTGCCGAACCGCGCGAGGGTGTAAAGGGTATTATCAATCCTGACGGGACAATCGATATTAACGATCCAAATCAGGCCAAGCTTCCTTTGGACGACGAAGAAGCCGCAGCCGCTGCAATTGCCGCAAGTGCTGCAGGTGGAGATAACCCGCCTCCTGGAGATCACCCCGACGACGATTTGCCTTTCTAAGCAAACCGCACTTATACACTCCCCGGCTTCGGTCGGGGGATTTAATACAGAGCATGAGGTGATTACCAAGTGGGGCAACAAAGCTTTCTTCCTGAAATTGATCGGAAACGGACGCAGGCTGCTGTCGAGGCGGCTCTTGAGAAATACAGGATATATAAGTACCTATATATAATAGAAGAAAGGGAATCAAGCACGACAGCCGCTTATAGCGACATGCCGCGTAGTAGCCCGACGAATGTTACTAGCGATCAGACAGCCAACATCGCTATTCATAATGTAGATTCTCAGGCATATCGTGAGGAATATTGTAAACGGGTGGAACGAGCTGTAAAGCGTATGCCCAGGATGGAAAGTTTTTTAATTGAGTCGCGGTATATGACAAAGGAACATGATTACATTACAGATTATTATGTATATAATTTCGCTTTCCAGCCTCCCATGAGTGGTGGCAAGTATGCGACCATCCGTTGGAAAGCCTTCTATAAGTTTGCTTCTATTATGAACCTTCTTGTTGAGAAGGAGCAGAGAAAGGGTGGGGATAATGAACGGAATTGATGTAACTAATGACTGGGCGCAATATCCTATGACTCTGCGCCCCAAGCATGTTGAGGAAATAATGAAAATGAGCCAAAAAAAGACCTACGAGTTTCTGGCAAACCCACCCTTTCATGTGGCTCGGGCTGGCAGGGAAATATATATCAGTAAATTGGTATTTCGTAACTGGCTTGAAGGTACTAATTTTGATGTGTTCCAAAACAACGAAAGCAGCGGATCATAGCCGCTGCTTTTTCGTATCAAAAAGTGATTCGTATCAAATTCGTATCAGAACCATATTTCGTATCGGATAAGAGTTTATAAAAAGAAGAAAAACCCCTTATAAATCAAGGGGTTTTCGTTATAGGACGGATGGGGATCGAACCCATGACCCTTACCCTGTCAAGATAATGCTCTCCCGCTGAGCTACCGTCCTGTAGTTATTAGACTATAACATGTATAAATCATATATGTAAAGCAGAAAAATAGTTATATCTTATACTTTGTTGCCATTTTTATATATAATTCAAACTTACCAGGTTTTCCATTGGATTAGTGATAGGAGGACAAGATGGCCGCAGAAATTATAAGTGTAACGACAGAGGACCAACTGAAGCAAGCGATATCCATCCGTACCCAAGTGTTTGTCGAGGAGCAAAAGGTACCTGTTGAACTGGAGATTGATCATTATGATCAATTGGGGGACACAGCCCATCATTTGCTCATTTGTGACCATGGTGAGATGGTGGCTACGGGCCGATTGACGTACTATGACGAAGATACTGCAAAAATGCAGCGTATTGCCGTCCTTAAGGAGCATCGTACAGCGGGTTACGGGAGCGTATTGCTGCTGGCACTGGAAGAACGCGCGCGTGAGCTGGGATTGAGATATTCATTGTTGGATGCCCAGTGTCAGGCTGGAAAATTTTATGAAAAGCTTGGTTATGAGACGGTATCCGATGAACCTTTTGACGACGCCGGAATACCGCACGTACGTATGCGTAAAAAGCTGTAGGTATAATACAGAATGCATACAATTCTGTGTCAGCGTGCATGCTAGTGAAAGTTCCGCCACTATAACTATAGATAAGGAGCGATGCAGCATGGCTAATACAGAACGGGAACAGATTATGGCAGTACGCAAAAACGGAGATGGTGATCTTACGTCTTTTCAGACATCTACCGGCCGAATATTGGATTATAGTCAGGCATTGAATGAAATAGAAGCAGGCTCGATCGCAGGTGTAAATGTGTTCAAGGCGAAGGATGGAAGCAAACGAATTCGCGGTGATGCAGATGGGGACCCTACCAATAATCTGGATCAACTGCCGTTGTTCTGATCTTGAGTTCAATCCCTTTAATTTAACCCCATCATCAAATGCAACAATAGAAGGAAGCCGCCAGCAATCCTTTATGGGATAAGCTTGGCGGCTTTTTTGTTATTCCGCAAGGCAGTATTGATTACTGCTTTACACTTCTAATTCGGCAAGGTGATATATACGTTGCTGCTCCAAAAAGGACATGACCCCTGCCTTCCCCCGGAATTGTTCCATATCATCGCTATAGTGCATCAGATGGATACGTTCTTGAAGAGGTTTCGGTAAGCTTAACAGCTCGTCCAGTGTCGTGTGGACTTCTCCCGCGCCCTGTAGTTGAACCTCATGCAGAATACCTCGGCATCCCCGTTCGTGTACCAGATGATGAAGCAAATCAGGAGCAAAAATCATATCCGCACTGTAAAAAAGACGGTCATTAATGAATAGGGAGTAGCTGTTTTTACCGGGAATATGCCGGGTAGGAATGAGCTCTACCTTAATACCAGGTACTAATGTAGCAGATTTATCAGGCGTTAGTACATTTACCTCAAACACATCTTCGAGCTTATCAATCATGCCTTGCTGTGACATGCCACCCTTGAGTGTATGCTCCCATAGTGGATGAATTAGAGGTTCAGCGATATAAAGTACAGGCTTGCGACGGTGGAGAATGTTCATTTGAAAACCGAACTCCTCTAGGCCTCCGACATGATCCGCGTGAATATGAGTAATTAAGATAGCGTCAATTTCAGACAAAGGGACGCCTATTTGGTGCAGAGCGAGAGAAGCGGTTGTTCCGCAATCAATCAGCAGCTTGCCTTCTCCGCTATCCAGCAGCGCGTTATTATTGTAATAACGCTTAGCAAAGGCATTGCCGGTGCCCAGCATTTGTATAGACAGGCTCATTGTGGGTTCACCCTCCAGACTAAGTGTACAGGATATTCTACAGTCGTATTTTATCATCTAAATGGATGGAACTAAAGATTTAGCTTTCGGTGTAAAAACTTCGGACAATTTGTGAAGCACAGCGCAACTTGTGCGGCTAAGCAAGGTATAAATGTACAATAGAAGGTTTTAAACAGATGACGATGGAGGGATATAAAGTGGCGAAATGGAGAAAAGTAATGGGCCTAGTAATGGTCTTTTCAATAATAGGAGGGACCGTTATTTCGGCGGAATCCGCTAAGGACCAAGTGCAGCTGATTATTAATGGAGAAGTGTCGAAGGATGGCGCAGTTGTCATTGATGGAAAAACGTATGTGCCTATTCGTGATTTTAACGGCCTTGTCAATTTTGATCCATCTGGCGGAAAAGTGGTTTTCGACCAGCCCAACGTGCATATGTTCCTATTTAAAGGAGATACGGTGTTCGGGAACGTGAATAAAGGCAACAAAGTGAAATTCAATGTATTCAGTCAAATTGATACCTTGAAAACGGATATCTCCGGAGTGAAGGTAGCGATTACCGATCCTGCGGGCAATACAAAGGATATTCAGTCTCAGGATATCAAAGGAGCGCAAAAGGATAACTTTTGGTTCCGTACCAGTGACTTTACGTATGATTTCAAAACAGCAGGGAATTACCGGGTTGGTTTTTACATTAAAGAAAGCAAAGACGGCAATTATACATTAGTGTCCGAAAAAGTTATTACAGCGTTAAATTAGGCATGCCACAAATTGACCTGCATCCTTGATCATGTTACGATACGGGGGAATACAAAACAAATTGAAGGTAGGTATTTCCATGAGTGATCACAAACATGAACACGGTGAAGCCTGCAACCACGATCATGACCACGAACATGAAGAAATGGTTCTTACGCTAACTGATGAAAATGGCAAAGATGTAGAAATGGTGCTGGTAGAGACCTTTGACGTAGAAGATCACGTTTACGCTCTTCTGTTGGAGCGGGACAACCCTGAGGCGGATGGCATTATTCTTCGCATGGAAGAAGAAAACGAAGAAATGGTGCTTTACAATATTGAGGATGAAGATGAATGGAAACGTGTAGAAGCTGCATATAGCGAGCTTGTTGCCCAATACGAATAGGACTTGCGTGCAGCATCAGCTACAAGCTTTTTAAAAACATTAAAAAGCCCCTAAACAGGGGCTTTTTTTGTTGATCATCAACGTATTTTGCATACATGTACTGACAGATCCATATTATGAAATGGCATTCGTTTCGACGATAACCTTAACCTGATGTACCGTTCGGTCCTCAGGCCCTTTTACAGGCAGGCCTACTTCCACATGATCGACAATATAATCTATATTGTCCTGCGAAATCACTTCCCCCGGCAGCAGGATCGGAATTCCGGGTGGATATACATAGATAAACTCTGCAATAATACGACCGGCCGATTCCTTGAATGGAATGACTTCCGTATCTCCGTAAAAAGCATCCCTTGGAATGAGGGAGAGCTGGGGAATATCCGGTATTTTTACAACCAGCTCATGCTGCTGACCTGTAGAATAGTGTATGGAAGCCAGTTCACGCAGAGCATTCAACAGAATCTCGATGTCCTCTTTGGTATCCCCAGGGGTTACCAGACAGAGAATGTTGTACATATCGCTAAGCTCAACCTCGATATTGTAGTGATCTCTCAGCCAATTTTCCACGTCGTACCCGGTCAGGCCCAAATGGCGGATATGAACCGTAATTTTGGTTGGATCATAATCGTAGGTAGCTTCTGTGCCGAGAATTTCACTACCGAAGCAATACAATCCTTCGATTTTGTTGACCTCTGCACGGCAATATTCAGCTAAATCCAGCGCGTGTTGTGCAATTTCATGGCCGTTAAGCGCCAGGTTGCGCCGAGATGTGTCCAGCGAAGCCAGCAAAATATACGAAGTGGATGTCGTAGTCAGCATACTGAAAATCGTTTGTACACGCTGTGGATTAATGAATCCGTTCTTGGTATTCACATTCAAAATCGAGCTTTGGGTCAAGGAGCCGCCGAGCTTGTGAACGCTTGTCGCTGACATGTCTGCTCCCGCCTCCATGGCGGACATCGGCAGGTCAGTATGAAAATGGATCAGTACACCGTGAGCCTCATCGACCAGGACCGGCACATTATAGCTGTGAGCGAGATCTACAATTTCCTTCAGATTGGCGCACACACCGTAATATGTCGGGTTGATAACAAGGATACCCTTGGCGTCAGGGTGCCGTTCCAATGCCCGGCGTACGGACTTGGTTGTAACCCCGTGGTGGATACCCAAATTCTCATCACTGACTGGAGATATGAATACTGGCTTCGCACCGGCAAAGATAATGGCAGACATTATGGATTTGTGTATATTTCGGGGCACAATAATTTTATCACCAGGCAAGCAAATGGACATAATCATGGTGATGATGGCTCCGCTTGTCCCCTGTACACTGTAATAAGTATAATCGGCTCCAAAGGCTTCCGCCGCAAGCTTTTGAGCTTCTTCGATGACGCCTGTCGGCTGATGCAGATCGTCCAATGGAGCGATGTTGATCATATCTATGGAAAAGGCATTATCCCCCATAAATTCGCGAAATTCCGGATCTGCGCCCACTCCCTTTTTATGACCTGGGATGTGAAATTGAACCGGGTTGCTCTGAGCATGCTTTTTCAAAGCACTAAAAAGCGGGGTGTTGCTTTGATTCATTAGTGTTGTCACAACCTTTCCTGCAGGATTTCGACAATCCTGTGCAATTGATAATAGAACAAAATTGAGTATAGCAGTTTGAAGTAGGAATGCAAGCGGTTGAGGATGCATTTATTTGCCGAAGATCGGAGCAGGTACAGAACCTGGGCTGGATAGACAAAAAAAGGGCGGGAGGATGTGGAACAGATGGATGAAATTGGACGAAAACAAGCTTCTGGACGGCTGTGGTCTCCTTTTTTTGTGCAATTATGGGTGCTGGTATTTCTGGTCGAATTTATGAAGGGCTCTCTGCTGGTGGCCATCTTGCCTGTATATATGGGAGAAGCGCTCGGATTGTCGGCGGGAATTATTGGTTTGGCCTTTTCGCTTCAATATTTTGGTGACAATGCGTTTCGGGCACCGGCAGGCTGGTTGGCTGAACGGCTCGGTTACCGCGGAACGATGTCGACTGCGCTGTTATTTACGCTGGCTGCGATCATTATGCTGAGCGTGCTGAGGGAGCCTGTATGGCTCATAGCAGCCTGCCTGCTGCTCGGACTAGGCACTTCTCCGCTTTGGCCTTGCGTCATGACCGGGACGACTGAAATGTCCGGACCTAATAATAGCAACGGCGCAGCGATGGGAACACTGGAAATCGCATCTATGGGCGGAACGGGAGTCGGACCGCTCGTTATGAACTTTGCTATGGCATATTACGGGCATTCTTACGGAATGGTGTTTCTAATTTTGATTGGCTGCAGCATTGTACTGCTGCTGGTTGCACTCATGCTGCCTGGATCAAATAAATCAGCAGTTGCAGAAGGCCTCGAACGAAGCGCTGCAGCATCCTGCGACGGGGCTATAAAGCAGAAGCATCCACTATGGAAGGGCGTCAAAGAGACGATCAACACGCTCAAAACCAAGCTAAACGTCAATCCGCTAATTTATCCGGCCCTGTTTTTACAGTCGTTTGTCATCGGTTTGATCAGCCCTGTGCTGACACTGTACGCCCGGACGGACCTCGGAATTTCACCCAACCTGTACAGTGCGCTTTTGATTGTGGGCGGTGGCGTAACAGTGCTGGCACTAATCCCGTGCGGCAAGCTGGTAGACCGATGGGGGACGAAGTATTTTTTGCACATTGGCTTTTTGCTTGCCGGAATCACGTTGTTTTTCTTCTCAACCGTTCAAGCGATCCCGCTTGTATTTGTAGCCGTAGCGCTTATCGGCTTGGGATATGCGCTCATTTTGCCTGCATGGAACACGTTTCTTGCCCGACTGATCCCGGAAAGCGAACGAGCGACTGTATGGGGCTTTTTTCTAACACTCCAAGGCTCCGGGATGGTCATCGGTCCGCTCGTTTCAGGAGTGCTGTGGGACCGTATCGGACACTCAGCCCCGTTTATCATCAGCGGTGTTGTGATGCTGTTGATGTTCGGCTGCCATTTGGTACTGGCCCGTCATCCGCGCAGAAAAACGGTTGAGGCCTGATGTACCTTAAAAATGAGTAAGAGCTATTCTTTCGGAAAAGCCATGCGGTACAGCGGCAGCAAACTTGTAAAGGCAGAACGTACCGTTTGCAGCAATGCGGTTTCGTCACCGGCCAGAGGATCATCCCGATCAATACGGACTCCACACATGATCTCGGCTTTTTTCACCTGCTGCAGCTTGTTAATGATGGTTTGAAAATCTTTTGTGTCCATTTGCTGCTGTACTGTGCCTTCAGGAGCCATATGGTCCATGGACCAGTAAAAATGGTCCGGTATGCTAAAACGTACATCGCTCAGGTTGGCTTCAAGCGCCTGCGCAAACGTGATTTTGTTTGGACTTTCATAAATGACTGCGAAGATGACAAAAATATGGGAAGCGAACAATCCCACCTCAAAATGCGGCAATGCCTTGTAGCCTCGTTTGCTCGCTGCCCAGGCTACCCAGGTATCCCTGGGAGGATTAACTTTGCGCCGTGCATGCTTGGCAACGTGAACGTGCATCGTCTCGCCGCATAATTCGGTCAGGAATGGCGAGAGTTCCTGGCCAATCGCCTCCAGCTTGGGCCGAACCTGCTGAATCAGCATTTCCATACGAGGCTCCAGCCCCGGTATTTCAAAAACATCAAAATCCTTTGCCGTAAATCCGCTGAATGTCATTTCCGTTTCCTCCTGTATCTGGGTTGAGCCATACCGTTTGGCGTAATATGTCTGATTATACCATAATGCCGACAGCCTGACCGACTGTAGACCAGGCTCTGAACTGGCATATAAGGCAAAAGTAGGATTGTTCGCTGTTGCTCATAAAAATAGGTCAAATAACCAAGTACCCTTACATAAAATGAAGTATAAAATAGAGCAAGGGAAGATCAAGCGGGAAAGCCGCAGGCTTGCTGTAGCCGGACTTCTTGAATCGGACTTGAAAAAGGAGGGAATGCCGTGAACAAGGGCTGTGAGGTAGAATATTGTAATCTAGAGCTCCGGTTTAGCCGTCGGCATATCCATAATCTGATCAAGGATTTGATATCGGAAGGGTATTCGCTGTACTGGAGCGAAGATGAGTCGTATCTGGTTTTATCGGTGAGAACCGGGCGCAAGCTGGTAAAGCTCCGTTTTCAACAATTGCGCACCGGGCATTACAAGTTGGCTGGAGATTATGTGATCCGCGACGCCAAGCTGGCTGAGTGGTTGGAAAAGCTGATTGGAAGCACCAGAGGTCATGCCGTTGTCAAAAGAGTCAAGGACCATCATATTTTAGTGGAAAATATTTTGTTCGGCGAGGTCATTCGACTGGTTGAGGTAACCGGCTTTAAGCAGCGCGTTATCTATCAGAAGGGGCCGGTGCTGTCCGTACAGGAAATGGAGGATATGTACACCTCCAATGAAGGGGAGACCCGTCTGCTGCTTCTCAAAATGGAAGTAGACGATGAATTAGAGAAGTTATTCGCGGCGATGACAGAGGGGGATACGGCTCAGGCCGGGAATTGTCAAGAACGCCTGCAAACGCTATCCCGCCAACTGCTGATGATGGAAGCGTAGTACATCTAAACACCTCATGAAAATGGGGTGTTTAGATCTGTGAAATAGGCAGGGGTTCACTTATGACATCAAAAACGTTAAAATAGAAATGCGCGTGTTCCGATTCACATAATAGTGTAATGCGGTAAAGCGGCGATATAGAATGAAAAATATGTTGCAAAGGATGAGGAACCAGATGGCAAAACAGCAGATTGGTGTGATCGGTCTGGCGGTAATGGGTAAGAATTTGGCCCTTAATATTGAGAGCAGAGGCTTCACCGTCTCGGTTTTTAACCGCTCTCCAGAAAAAACACATGATCTTCTCAAAGAAGCAGAAGGTAAAAAACTGACGGGTACATTCTCCATTGAAGAATTTGTGAACTCACTGGAATCGCCCCGTAAAATCCTGATCATGGTTCAAGCGGGCAAAGCAACAGATGCCACAATTGAACAGCTTGTGCCTCATCTGGACAAGGGCGACATTATTATAGACGGAGGCAATGCCTACTTCCCTGATACACAGCGCCGCAGCAAGGAGCTGGAGGAAAAAGGGCTTCGCTTTATCGGTACAGGCGTATCCGGTGGTGAAGAAGGTGCCTTGAACGGTCCTGCCATCATGCCGGGTGGACAAGAAAGTGCATACAAACTGGTAGAGCCGATTTTGACGGCGATCTCTGCCAAAGTGGATGGCGACCCGTGCTGTACATATATCGGTCCTGACGGTGCTGGTCACTATGTGAAAATGGTGCATAACGGAATTGAGTATGGCGACATGCAATTGATTGGTGAAGCTTATCACCTGTTGAAATCCGTTTTGAACGTAAGTGCCGAAGACCTGCATGAAATATTTTCGGAATGGAATAAAGGCGAACTGGACAGCTACCTGATCGAAATTACGGCTGACATCTTCTCCAAATATGACCCTGAAACAGGCAAACCGATGGTAGACGTGATTCTGGATGCCGCAGGCCAAAAGGGTACAGGAAAATGGACAAGCCAAAGCGCGCTTGATCTGGGTGTACCACTGTCCATGATTACAGAGTCCGTATTCTCCCGTTTCTTGTCTGCCATGAAAGAAGAGCGTACGGCTGCAAGCAAAGTGCTGAGCGGTCCTGCTGTTGAATCCTTCAGCGGTGACAAAAAAGAATTTATCGAAAACGTGCGTAAAGCACTGTTTGCAAGTAAAATCGTGTCTTATGCCCAAGGCTTCGCTCAAATGCGCGCCGCCTCCGACGAATACAATTGGGATTTGAAATATGGAAATATCGCGATGATCTTCCGTGGCGGCTGCATTATTCGTTCGCAGTTCCTGCAAAACATCAAGGATGCATATGACCGTGATCCTGCCCTGAAAAACCTGTTGCTGGATTCCTACTTCAAAAATATAGTGGAAAATTATCAAAATGCATGGCGTCAGGTGATTTCCGTAGCTGTATCGCAAGGGATTCCGGTGCCTGGATTCTCCAGCGCGCTTGCATACTATGACAGCTACCGCACTGAACGTTTGCCAGCCAACCTGCTGCAAGCACAACGTGATTACTTTGGTGCACATACATTCAAGCGTGTGGACAAAGAAGGCGTATTCCATCATCAATGGTTCTAATGAACGATCTGATGGACATACGTGATTAGCAATATCATCTAAAACGGAAGCTTTTTTGGCCTAATCGGGTACAAACAAAGCTTCCGTTTTTTGATTTGCGTGTGATAGGCAAGAGAGGGATAGGATTGTGCTATCTTTTGACACTGTGGTATGATTATCACAAATATTTTAATGCGTCACCGCGTCTAAGCCTCGGGCTAAAATAAAGAGACGGGAAAGTCCCGTCTCTTTTGGCAAGCAGCTTTTACAGCTCCTGTGACCATTGCAGCATGCCGCCGGTCATGTTGGTACAGCCTTCGTAACCGAGCTGTTGCAAATATTCGCAGGCCCGTTCGCTGCGATAACCGCTCCGGCAAATAAAGATGATTTCACCGGTGCGCTCAATTTCTTCAAGACGGCCCGGAAGCTGTCCGAGCGGAATATGCTTGGCACCTTCAATCATGCCTTCTGCGACTTCTTCCGCTTCGCGGACATCGATCAATTGCAGTTGTTCTCCTGCTTGCAGGCGCGCGCGAAGCTCAGAAGGTTCAATCAGGGCGATTTGCGTCATGGCTGGACCTCTTTTCTGATGTAAGATGGGGACTGCTTGTGTTGTAAAGTGTGTCAAATATCACACCCTCTATGTATGATAGCCAAGCAATCTCTAGGCTGTCAATTGGACGAAGCCTGAGGAGAGCTTGAAACGAACCAAGCTGCGGAATGATACTCCGGTGTACCTGGATGAATATTTCAATATTTTTTTGGGGTGGAGAAATGAATGCTGCAGCTTGTATAATGAACCTAGACTAAGGATGGTTTGAATCGAAAAGGAGCATGTACAGTATGGATGTTATCATTAGACCTACCCCTTCTTTGCAAGGAGAGATCGGGGCCTTGTCCTCCAAGAACTATACTACTCGTTATCTGCTTACAGCCGCACTGGCAGATGGGAAAAGCACCATTTATTATCCGGCACATAGCGAAGACAGTGATGCAATGCGCCGCTGTATCGCCGATCTGGGTGCAGTGCTGGAAGAAGATGACGAAAAAATAGTCATTACAGGCTTCGGCGGCCATCCAAGGCCAGTGAAGGAATTAAACGTAGGGAATGCCGGAGCAGTGCTCCGTTTTTTGATGGGAATTGCATCCTTATGTCCGGATGTTACTTTCATGAATACCTATCCTGACTCCCTGGGTAAACGACCGCATGATGATCTGATCGATGCGCTGGGTCAATTGGGGGTGAGAGTAGACCACCGTGAGGGCAAGCTGCCGATTCGGATTCAAGGCGGGCAAGCCAAGGGGGGCAAAATTCAGGTGTCCGGTTCGGTCAGCTCACAATACTTGAGCGCTTTGCTGTTCCTTACACCCTTGCTGGAAGAAGACAGCGAAATCGAAGTGCTGCATGATTTGAAATCCAAGGTCGTCATCGGACAGACGCTGGAGGTATTGCAAGAGGCCGGCATTATCATCCATGCCAGCGATGATTACATGTCTTTCCGTGTTCCGGGGCGACAATCCTATCAGCCACGTACATATATAGTACAGGGGGATTATCCAGGGAGCGCTGCAGTGCTGGCGGCGGCGGCGGTAACGAATTCCGATGTTACCATCAAGCGGCTAAAAGAGCAGAGCAAGCAGGGAGAGCGTGCTATCGTAGATGTGCTGCGTATGATGGAGGTACCGCTGACGCACGAGAATGACACCGTGGTCGTGAAGGGCAATGGCCGGTTGAAGGCGACCCAGTTTGACGGCGATGCGGCGACAGACGCTGTGCTTGCCATGGTAGCTGCGGCTGTATTTGCTGAAGGCACGTCCCGTTTTTATAACGTGGAAAATCTACGTTACAAGGAATGTGACCGGATTACCGATTATTTGAATGAGCTGAGCAAGGCCGGAGCCCGGGTAGAGGAACGTCAGGCGGAAATTATCGTTCATGGCAGACCGGAGGGGGTTGAAGGCGGTGTGGAAATTAATGCCCACTTTGATCACCGCGTCATTATGGCTTTGACGGTCGTAGGCTTGCGTGCGCAGAAGCCGCTGCTGATCAAGGATGCGCATCATGTCGCCAAATCATATCCACAGTATTTTGACCATCTGGCAACGCTTGGTGCTTCTGTTGAATGGGTAAAATAAAGGGAGTTAGAATGCAAACAGGAGGGGATAAGTATGGCTTTTGAAAATCCGTCCAGAGAAGAGATTAAAACCATTTTGGAGCAAGTAGGCAATATTGCGGTTGTTGGCTTGTCCGACAAATCAGACCGAACCTCGTATATGGTCTCCTATGCCATGCAGAAGCGGGGATACCGCATTATTCCAGTGAATCCTGCGGCAGCAGGACAAACGATTCTTGGAGAGACTTGCTATGCCAGTCTCGCTGAAGTACCCGAACCTATCGAACTGGTCAATGTATTCCGTCGCAGTGAATACTGCGCTGAGGTGGCACGTGAAGCAGCCGCGATTGGAGCCAAGGTATTGTGGCTTCAACAAGGGATTACCAGCCAGGAAGCCGCTGGCATTGCACAGGAGCATGGAATGACGGTCATTATGGATCGCTGCATCAAGGTAGAGGATTCGGTGACCCAGCCTGTTCGTAAAGGATAACCACGAAGCAGCGCTAAAAACCTTCATCCCTCGCTTGGCAAGGATGAAGGTTTTTTGGCGCGAAATAGGGATTTCCTACAGTATATTATTTTTACCGGAATCCATATAATGGATGTAGGGCTTTGACAAAAGTATTTATTCAGCTTACCATCAGGGTTAGAAAGGAGAGGAATGCCATGAATTGGCTCGGATCCTTACAACAGCTTGGTCGTGCTGTCATGCTACCGACGATGGTACTACCAGCAGCTGCAATATTGCTAAGTCTCGGCAGTCTTCCTTGGTCTACCTGGGGATTCCCCATGGTGTCAGATATGGCAAATGCGGCGGGACACGGGATTTTCTATTTTTTACCTTACCTGTTTGCAGTTGGTGTTGCGCTCGGCATGTCGAATCAGGCAGGTCAGGCGGGACTGGCGGCACTGGCGGGAATGGCAATATATGATCAGGTCACATCGAGATTTGGAAACGGACTCATTCAGCCGGCGACACTTATCGGTATCATTTTGGGGGTCATTTCCGGGGTGGTCTATAATCGTTTCAAAAGCATTAAGCTGCCTGAGGTGCTGCAGTTTTTTGGAGGCACCCGCTTTGTTTTGTTGCTTATTGGCTTGTTTTCTGCTGTGTTCGCAGGCTTTATGCTGGTTGTTGCTCCGCTTATTCAGAGAGGGCTACAGTTTATAGCAGGTCTGGAATCAAGCCTGGGTGGCTTTGGGTTGTTTGTTTACGGTATTTTATATCGGCTGCTGGCTGCCTTTGGTCTACATCATCTGCTTAATAACATATTTTGGTTTCAACTGGGTACATATCAAACGCCGTCAGGTCACATTGTACAGGGAGATCTGCCCCGGTTTTTTGCTGGCGATCCAACGGCCGGCTTTTTTATGTCCGGGTTGTTCCCGATTATGATGTTTGCGATCCCGGCCATTGCGCTGGCGATCATTCAGGAAGCGCGTGAAGATTTGAAACCAAAGGTGCAAAAGACGTTTTTGACAGCCGCGCTCGTTTGCTTTTTTACCGGCGTATCGGAACAGATTGAGTTTGCTTTTTTGTTTGCTGCTCCTTATTTGTTCCTCGTTCATGCAGTCATGTCCGGGCTGGCGATGTGGCTTACCTTTGAACTGGATATTCATCACGGTTTTTCATATTCGGCCGGTTTTATAGATTATGTGCTCAATTTTCATCTGTCACATAACGCGTGGTTGCTGATTCCGGTAGGGGTGGCGTATGGACTCGTATATTATGTGCTGTTTCGCTGGGCCATCCGGCGTTTCCGCATTCCGACTCCTGGCTGCGAGGAAGGTTCGGTTCTGGAGGATTGGGCTGGCAATATTCCTTACAGGGCTCCGCTCATTTTGGAAGCGCTTGGCGGGAAGGAAAATATTGTGCAGGTGGAGGCTTGTATCACACGTTTACGGCTGACCGTCCACAATGACAGACTGATTGATACCGGAGCGATAAAGGCTTTAGGATCGGCCGGTCTAATCAATCTGGGCGGGGGGAACTTGCAGGTCGTATTTGGAACGTATTCAGAACTGATTCGTGAGGAAATTGCCAAGCTGATGGAGCGTGATCTCCCTCAAATTTTGTTCAACGCTCCTGTACATGGAAAAATGTTGCCGATTCATGAAGTGCCTGACAAAATTTTTGCGTCAAAGCTGGTCGGAGACGGTGTTGCTTTTGTTCCTGAACGGGGTGAGCTTGTGTCTCCAGTCTATGGAACTGTGATGCATCTGTATCCGACCATGCACGCTTTAGGCATTTCCACACGAGAGGGGCTTGAGGTTCTGCTTCATATCGGGATTGATACTTCACAGCTAAAAGGAAAATTTACTGCTATGGTAGAAGCAGGCGATACGGTGGAACCTGGGCAATTGCTGATCAAATTTGATCTGCAGGCGCTGCGGGCGCAAGCTCCATCATTGGTGACTCCTATGGTCATTACGAATCCGGATCGCGTAAAGTCGTGGAGCTTTGCTCCGTTTAAAACAGTGAAAAAAGGTCAGGCCTCGGTAATGTCCGTTGTGCTGCATGACAGGAATGTTGGAGGGGTAGAAACATGATAGAAGGCATCGGCGCCGCTACAGGTGTGGCAATCGGGAAGGCATTTGTCCTGCCGAGCTGGGAATGGGATTTACCTGATCAAAAAATGGATGCGGTGGATCTTGCAAAAGAATTTGAACGGTTGTACGAGGGGATACGCACATCCAAAAGCGAAATCCAGTTTATCAAGGATGAGTTTCGGGAGATGGTAGGGCCGGAGGAATCCAGCATTTTTGATGCTCATCTTGCGATATTGGAAGATCCGGAGTTCATGAACGAAATTCGCGGAATTATTGAGCGCCAGTACAAGGCAGCCGAGGTGGCTGTAAAAGAAGCTATTGATCATTTTGTGACCATGTTTGATGTGCTGGATGATGAATACATGAAGGAGCGGGCAATCGATATTAAGGATGTGGGGAATCGGCTGCTCAAGCATCTACTGGGCGCACCGGAAGTGAATCTTCCCAAGGATACACAGCCTTATATTCTGGTAGCCAAGGAGCTGTCACCCTCCCAATCGGCGCACTTGAATCCTAGCTATGTGCTGGGGATTGTAACCATGAACGGTGGCAAAACGTCGCACTCCGCGATCATGGCCCGCGCGCTTGGGATTCCGCTCGTTTCGGGACTGGAGAGCAATCTTAATTTGACTGTCCAGACTGGAGATATAATGGTAGTCGACGGGGATCTGGGCAGAGTGTATGTGAATCCGGATACATCAATTATCAATCATTATACGGTATTGCGTGACGAGCAGCGCCTTAGAAAAGAGCAGCTTCAGGTACTTGCCTCCGTGGAAGCTGTGACCAAAGATAGCATCTCACTCAGGCTGGCGGCCAATATTAGTTCCGTTAAGGAACTGGAGACAGCCTTGAAGCATGGTGCGCAAGGGGTGGGGTTGTTCCGTACGGAATTTTTATATATGGATCGAAAATCGGCTCCTAATGAAGAGGAACAGTATGAAGTGTACCGGCTGGTAGCGGAGAGGGCAGGAAATCACTCTGTAGTCATCCGCACATTGGATATCGGCGGAGATAAACCGCTGGATTACCTCCAACTGCCGCAGGAGGAGAATCCTTTTCTGGGCTACCGGGCGATACGGATCAGTCTGGATTGGAAGGAATTATTCAAAACCCAGTTGACTGCCATTTTACGGGCCAGTGCAGCAGGAAACATCAAGCTAATGTACCCGATGATTTCATCCGTGGAGGAAATTCGCCAGGCCGATACGCTCTTAAAGGAAGCTATGGCTGATTTGGATGCGAGAGGGCTTGCTTACAATCCGAACATTCAACGAGGAATTATGATTGAGGTGCCAGCCGCGGCGATAATTGCTGATCTGTTGGCGGCGGAAACTGATTTTTTTAGCATCGGGACCAATGATTTGGTTCAGTATGTGCTGGCTGTAGACCGCATGAACGAGCAGATTGCACATATGTATAACCCATACCATCCGGCGGTGCTGCGGATGCTGCGGACGACAGCACAAGCGGCACATCAAGCAGGCATTGAGGTGAGTGTGTGCGGTGAGATGGCTGGGGATGAACGCTCCATTCCCCTTTGGCTGGAGCTGGGGATACATCAGCTCAGCATGTCCCCGCAATCTTTATTGCGGGTCAAGCACCGTGTACTGAACACGACAGCATCTGAGGCGATGTTGGTCGCTCAAGCCTGCTTCGGCATGTCCACTGGTGCAGCAATTGAAGACAAGCTGACCGCAGCCAGTGTCAACTGTATCCCGGCTGACCCCGGGCAGCAGTAATATTGTGCATGGTCTTGAAAGCCGCAGCCATCATACAGAATGAAAAAACACCTTCAAGCCCAGTTGGTTTTGAAGGTGTTTTTGTATAGGCTACGTTGATCGCCGCTTATCATGATGAACAACTTCATCTGGAATCATCGTTATAAGCGGCATGGTCATCAAGCAGGTAATTCAAGCTGAACGTAGTGTCAGGACTTGATATCTTATTTAGGGCTGCTGTCTGCTAACAGGTCACAGAATGCTTTTCCGTAAGGTGGAAGATCAGGTGGACGGCGAGCAGACACAATATGTCCGTCCGTTACAACAGGCTCGTCTTTCCAGATCGCTCCTGCATTCTCCATATCATCACGAATACCTGGTGTAGAGGTTACCGTAACACCATCCAAAATTTTGGCGGAAATCAGCACCCAGCCTGCATGGCAGATTTGTCCGATTGGTTTATGAGCGGCGTGAAATTCTTGTACGAGCTGAATCACCTTGGGATAGCGGCGCAGCTTGTCAGGCGCCCAGCCACCTGGGACAAGAATCCCGTCGTAATCGCTGCTGTTCAGTTCTTCAAAGGCATATTCTGCTTCTGCAGGTACACCGTATTTTCCAATATACTTTTTACCCTTTTCGGCACCGGCCAGATGCACTTCCGCGCCTTCTTCACGAACACGGTAAACCGGGTACCATAACTCCAGATCCTCAAATTCCTCATCCACCAGGGCAATGACCTTTTTTCCGGCAAGTCTTGACATCCAACCATCCTTTCGCGTGCCACATGATGACACGGCTGTTTTGTAGTCTCTACCTCTACATCTTAAGAAAAAGAATAGCCGAAGTCCACATCCATTACCCTCTCATTTCTCCATTTTTCTCCACCAATCCTTTGGTAATTTGTTCATAACTGCAATCTGTGGAAGGATTTGAGGCTCTCAAAGTCGAAATAAAACAAGGCATGAAAGATTTTATAGAATTAACCAAGCTTTTAAAGACTAGTAGATAGATATATCTGGATTCTGAAGTGATCCTCATATAGCTTGATCCTGGTAATGGGGTGATTAAATGCATAAGCAATGCCTATGTGGTAAAACGATGGTGTTGGAACTACGAAAGGTGATTTATGCCCGAAAGGTTGAAATACTGCACGTTCCTGTATTTTCATGTCCGTCATGCTGTTCCAGCGAGGTTCTGCAGCATGTGGCGAACGATATCAAAGAGCTGCTGCAAAGTCTGCGAGATCAGCCCTCGTCCCAGCGAATTTCCTTTGCCCGCAATAATGAGCTGGCTGAGATTATACGCAAGCTGGTAATAGAGGAAGCGGGTAATCCAAATGCAGACTGGCAGTCCTCTCTGGAGGAGCAATTGGAGCTTCGAATTAACCTCTTGCTCGATCTTTATCGTTATGCGAGAAGTTTGGGAGATGAGGATTGGATGAACGATGTAGAGAAAAGACTGACTCAATTATCCGGTTTTACCAGTAAATCGGTATTTACAAATACAAAAAACTAAAAAATATGAAAAATTTCATGGTCACCATTGGATTTTACATGTTCTTTTTGTTACGATGTGAATAGGTCCATACGACAAGACAAAGAAAGGAATGTATATCCAATGGCGACGATGACGAAAATGAATACTGTTCAACAATTAACTACAGCTCTGGAAGCGTCATCAGACAAGCCGTTGCTTATCTTTAAGCATAGCACGCGTTGTCCGATTAGTTCAGGCGCCTATCAGGAGATGGAGTCTTATTTGCAAACTGCTCCTAACGAAAATATTGAATACGGTATCATTTATGTAGTGGAAGACCGGCCAGTATCCGATGAGGCTGCAAACCGGCTTCAGGTAAAGCATGAATCGCCGCAGGCCATTTTAGTTAAGGACGGAGAGGCTGTTTGGCATACATCCCATTCGAATATTACAGCCCATACGCTCCAAGATCATCTCGCCTAGGAGATGAAGTGCTATCGTTGCATAATGTAGTATTTTGTCGTATCATGGTTCTGATTAGTTAGTTTCGATTCGGTTGAAAATTTATTGGCAATGGAGAGAAGGAATGTGACGGTAACGATCTATGATGTAGCTCGCGAAGCCGGTGTCTCAATGGCCACGGTGTCCCGTGTAGTTAACAATAATCCTAATGTAAAACCTCAGACACGTAAGAAAGTATACGAAGCAATTGAACAATTGGGATATCGCCCAAATGCGGTGGCTAGAGGTCTGGCCAGCAAGAAGACAACAACCGTAGGCGTAGTTATTCCGGATATATCGAACTCAATTTTTGCAGAAATTGCGCGCGGTATTGAGGATATTGCGAATATGTATCACTATAATATTATTTTGTGTAATGCCGATAAGCGGAAGGAAAAAGAAATTCGGGTCATCAATACGTTGCTTGAAAAGCAAGTGGATGGACTTCTGTTCATGGGCGGCACAGTAACGGATGAGCATATTCAGGCGTTTCATACAGCCGCTGTTCCAATTGTTCTGTGTGCAACTAGTGATGAAAAAGGCAGCTATCCATCGGTCGATATTGACCACGAAGCCGCTGCATTTGACGCAGTAAGCACATTGATCCGCCATGGCCACCGTCAAATCGCGATGATCAGTGGTACGCTTCAAGATCCTGCAAACGGCTATGCACGTTTCCAAGGCTACAAGCGAGCATTGGAATCCGCCGGAATTGAGTATCAAGAGGATCTTGTGCGAATCGGGAACTACCGTTATGAGTCCGGTGTTGAGGCTATGAAATACTTCCTGGGCTTGAAGAAGAAGCCGACCGCGATTTTTGCTGCTACAGATGAAATGGCGATTGGCGCTATTCATAGCATCCAGGACGAAGGCTTAAAGGTGCCTGATGATTTTTCCGTAATCAGTGTCGACAATATTCGTATGGCATCCATGGTTCGTCCTCAGTTAACAACTGTTGCGCAACCGATGTACGATTTGGGTGCGGTAGCGATGCGTTTGCTGACCAAACTGATGAAAAAGGAAAATGTGGATAATTCTCACGTCATTTTGCCGCATGAAACGATTTTGCGGTTGTCAGTCAATTATCTGGACTAAGCGTAGTGCTTAATAGGATATATTTTTGATGAAAGCTCCTTTGATGGGGCTTTTTTCACGGATACATAACTTCGTGCAGATATAATCATCATCCAACCAGGAAAAGAGGGAGACGTTATGAGCCGGATTTATGGGTTGATGGGTGCCATGGATGAAGAAATTGAATTACTCCTGTCAGCGATGACGGATGTGAGTACGTCGATCAAGGCCGGAATCACATACACTACAGGCAACATTCACGGGCATCAGGTTGTCGTATGCAAATCCGGTGTCGGCAAGGTCAATGCTGCGGTCACCACACAAATCCTCATTGATCGTTTTGGCGTGGAACAGATTATTTTCACGGGAGTGGCCGGAGCAGTACAGCCTGATTTGAACATTGGGGATATGGTTATCTCGTCAACATGCATGCAGCATGACATGGATGTAACGCCTTTGGGTTTTGCCAAAGGGATCATACCTTATCAGGAAACGTCGGAGTTTGCTGCTGATCCCGGGCTTGTCCGCCTGGCTGAACAAGCCTGCCAATCGCTTGGTGACCGTTATATTGTCGGCAAGGTTCTATCAGGCGATCAATTTGTTGCAAGCCGTGAATTGGTAACCGCATTACATCAGGAGATGGGCGGCGCTTGCACTGAAATGGAGGGTGCAGCGGTAGCTCAGACGGCTCATATGAACGGTGTACCATTTGTTGTCCTGCGGTCTATGTCAGATAAAGCCGACGGCTCGGCGCACGTTAATTTTGCTGAATTTGCGGTAAAAGCATCTCATCGCTCGCATCGTATTGTAGAGTACATGCTGGGGCATCTGGATTAACAGTGTCCCATTTAGTACATGAATCTTCGTACAAACCGGATGCGGTCAAATTGCTCTCGCGATGCAAGAGGGATGTCATCTCCCATACGTACCATCAGGCAGTTTGCCGGGTGTGAGCATATTTCGGGATCATCCGTAGCGTACCAGACCATATCCACGGTTTTCATCAGACGTTCCATCATGCGGCGGTACTCCCATACGGAAAGGCCGCTGCCCTTTAAATCCCAGTGCCAATAGTACTCGGTCGTAAAAATAATATAGGACTCAAGCTGTCCGTCCTCAAAGGCAAGCCGGATCATTCGGCTTCCGAGGCCCAGTCCTCGATAGTCGTCGGCGACTTCAATGGCGCCAAGCTCCAGCAGGTCCTGCATGCCCGCTTCCGACCAGCGTTCCAACTCGTCCGGGTAGTGGAAAGTGACGTATCCCAGCAGGGTTTCTCCATCATGGGCAATGATAATTCTACCCTCCGGCAGCTCTGAAATTTCCACAAGCGCGCCGAATTGCTCCTTGGGTTTACGGAAGGCGTCCAATTGCGTGTGCATTTGAAATGCATGCAGTTGATCAGCGGATACGGGGCCTTCTATATAGATTGTCTGTCCGTTATGATCCAGCGTGTCCAAGTGGTGCAGTTTTAAATGCTGCATATGCACAGCCTCCTTGTTTACCATTGGCTAATACTCTTATCCCCTACTTATAGCAAAAAAACAAATAAATGAAAAGGATGGTCGTCACATCCTTATCTATGCTATACTGTTTTAGACATAAAATGTTCACAATTAGATGTTTTAAATTAGACGTCAAACCGAAGTATACATTTCCTTTTTTTGATTTTGTAAGCGTTATCTTGTTTTGTTTAAATCTCATTATCATATTGTAAGGAGGCTGTATGCATGAAGATTGAAGAACTTCAGACTGTAGTTCCATCATCCAACATGGGCCCGTATGAACAAGCTTACAACCAATTTCAGTGGGAAGATGCAGAACGTCATTTTACGTGGTATGAAACAGGCAAGGTAAACATGGCGCATGAAGCTATTGACCGGCATGTTGAGGAAGGTCGTGGTGAAAAAACAGCCCTTTTGTACTGTGATGCCGACCGTCATGAAGCGTATACTTTTTCTCAGCTTCGTGCCAGCTCTAACCGATTTGGCAATGTGCTGCGTAAATACGGTATTGGCAAGGGAGAGCGGGTATTTATTTTCATGCCGCGTTCACCTGAGCTGGTCATTAGCTTGCTCGGCGTTTTAAAGGTAGGGGCTGTTGTGGGCCCTTTGTTTGAGGCGTTTATGGAAACAGCGGTCAAGGATCGGCTGGAGGATAGCGGGGCGGTGGCGCTTGTAACTACACCTGCACTTTTGTCGCGGGTAAAACGTGAGGAGCTTCCTGAGCTGCGGCATATCTTTGTGGTTGGTGATCTGGACAGACGAGAGCAGGGAATTATTGATTTTGAAACGGAAATGCTTTCGTCCTCAGAAGAGCTTGAGCCTGAATGGCTAAGTCGTGAGGATGGACTAATCATTCATTATACGTCAGGCTCTACAGGCAAGCCGAAGGGCGTGTATCATGTGCAAAATGCGATGATTCAGCATTATTATACTGGCAAAATGGTGCTGGATTTGCAAGAAGGTGATGTCTATTGGTGTACTGCCGATCCCGGCTGGGTTACCGGAACTTCATACGGCATTTTTGCTCCATGGCTGAATGGAGCGACGAATGTTATTCGTGGGGGACGATTCAGTCCGGAGGATTGGTACCGGACGATTGAGCGTTACGAGATAACCATATGGTATAGCGCTCCTACAGCGTTTCGGATGCTGATGAGCGCGGGAGAGCAGGTTGTTGCCAAATATGACCTCAGCAGCCTGCGGCATGTGCTGTCTGTCGGAGAACCGCTCAATCCTGAGGTGGTCAAATGGGGCTGGCAAGTCTATTCGCAGCGCATTCACGATACATGGTGGATGACAGAAACGGGAGGACAGTTAATTTGCAATTACCCTGAGCTGCCGATTAAACCCGGTTCGATGGGAAAGCCGCTCCCGGGGATTCAGGCTGCTATTCTGGATGACAAAGGGCAGGTGCTGCCTCCTGACCGGATGGGGCATTTGGCGATTCGTACACCGTGGCCATCCATGATGAACCGTATATGGAACAATCCAAACAAGTATCAGGAGTATTTCCGTTTTCCCGGTTGGTATGTATCCGGCGACTCTGCCTACATGGATGAGGACGGATATTTCTGGTTCCAGGGACGGATTGATGATGTCATTAATTCCTCAGGCGAACGAATCGGGCCTTTTGAGGTCGAGAGCAAGCTTCTGGAGCATCCTGCTGTAGCGGAGGCTGGAGTCATTGGTAAACCGGATGCCGTACGAGGAGAAATCATTAAAGCTTTTGTCGCACTGCGTGAAGGCTACACACCTTCGGAGGCTTTGCAGCAGGATATCTCGCGCTTTGTCAAGGAAGGGCTGTCAGCCCATGCGGCTCCACGCGAAATTGAATTCAAGGAAAAGCTGCCCAAAACCCGTTCTGGCAAAATTATGAGACGTGTACTGAAAGCCTGGGAGCTTAACCTTCCTACAGGGGATTTGTCTACCATAGAGGATTAAAGCGCTGCTCATAGAATAATAAAAAGGGAGTCTCCAAAGCCGTATTGGCAGAGGAGACTCCTGTTGTTTTCTGCTTTTATTTGCCGTTAAGGACGGACAGCTCCAGAAGGAGGCGATTCGCCTACTGCATTAATGGAGGTGACACGGAACCAGCCTTTTGGCTTTTTGCCAGCTTTGTATTCAAAGCTGGTAGATGCGGTAGAGCCTATGTTGGTAAAGGGCTCCGCACCGTTTTCGCTGTAGTACACCTTATAGCCGGTAATAGCGTCTGTAGGCTTCCCGGCATTCCATTGAAGCGCTACGGAAGAGCCTGCTGCTTTAGCCTGGGGCTGCCCAGGAGCCGTAGGAACCTTTGTAGGCTGCACGCCTGTTGCATCTCCCTCACCCGGAACGGCTGGGGAATCAGAATTTACTGGCGGCAATACAGATGCTGCGCTCGTTTGGGCACTTGGCTCGGACTCATGTCCGCCTACATCAACGGCGGTCACGTAGTAGCTGGAGCTGCTGCCCACAGGACTATCGGAGAACACCTTAGAGCCATCAGCCATGACGACCTTGCCAAGCCTTTGGAAACTGCCCCCATCCGTAGAACGGTAGAGACGATATCCGACGACGTCGCTGTTGCCGCTTGGACTGAAGCTGATTATGACCTTTCCATCATTGTAGCTTATACTGATGCTCGTTGGAGCATTAGGGGCTACGCCATCGTCCTTGCGTGGATCAACTTGAGTAGGAGCTTCCTTATCGGCATCCTCTGGCAGATAGTAAGACAACGAGTTATGTCGTCTCATCACCGAGAAGGCTTGCTCAAGCTCTTTAATCAATTCAGAGATTGGTTTTTCTCTTTTTCTAACCGTCCGTTCATACACCATATCATCCGGTGTACCATCGCGTGGAATGTAATTCACACCCTGATAGGTAATATATTTGGCACGGGTAACCCCATTTTCGCTGTTTTTGGGCAGATATTTAACATTGTAAATATCCGAACCATACGCAGATGCTGTCCGGCTTACAATTCCGTCAGGTCTTTTGAAGCTGGCTGTCTGGAATAACTGGGAATCTTTAGACGTTACTTCATTCATAATCAGCGCCCATAAGCGGCGTGCGCGCTCTTTTTGTGCTTTCGTTTCAAGCTTATTGACAGGCTGTTTGTAACCGACCCATACACCCAGCGTAACGTCAGGCGTAAATCCCTCGAACCAGACATCGGTATAGGATTGTGTAGTACCTGTCTTGCCGGCAATCGGAATTTTGCCAGCCTGATTAAAGTTGCGCTTCACCAATTTGCCTGTACCTTCCGACACCGCTGTGCGCAGCATGTCCGTCATCAGGTAGGCCGTTTGAGGTGTAAAAGCTTGCACAGGATTAGGCTGATGGTTATATACGATATTGCCTTCCGAATCCACAATCTTTTCGATCATATAAGCGTCGTTAAATACGCCGCCATTAGGAATGGCTCCATAAGCATTCGTTAGCTCCTCGACCGTCACCCCATGAGCCAGGCCGCCAAGTACACCCGTCTGGGCGTTGTTATCACTCGGTTCCAGGGTGGTAATGCCCAGCTTTTTGGCGAACGCCCAAGCCTTGCTGATCCCTACTTTTTCATTAAACAGCTTGAGTGCGATCGTATTTAGCGATTGGTTCAGTGCATAACGCGCCGTAACCAGGCCCTGATAGCGGTTGTTGGCATTTTTCGGGATATGGTATCCATTGCTGCCATCCTTTAAAATAATAGGAGCGTCATCCACGATACTACCGGGCTGCACAAGACCACTGTCCAATGCAGGGAGATAGGCGGCAATGGGTTTCATGGCTGATCCCGGCTGGCGCACCATCTGTGTGGCATAATTCATCTGTTCCTTCTGGAAGTCCCGACCTTCCATCATCCCGAGAATTGCACCTGTTTTATGCTGAATCAAAATGGCTGCTGCCTGCTCATCGCCCTTGGTTTTGCTGGTGGGCGAGAAATTGTCCTTATTTTCAGCTATTTGACGCATGGAATTGTACACACTCTTATCAATGGTTGTATAGACCATGTAGCCGCCCGTGCGAAGTTGCTGTTCGGCTTCTTTGAGCAAGTCGTTTTCATCCTTGGACTTTGCATCTGCACTGGCATTGGGCGTCTGGCCCGGATTCGTGACAGACATCAGTGCCTGTGCGGCTTGCCGCTCTGTCTCCATCATAAGGTACGGATAGGTGTTATAAGCTTTGACAGTACGTGGTGCAAGCGATTTTTTAATATCAAAAGCCATTGCTTCATCATACTGTGCTTTATTGATTTTATTTTCCTCCAGCATTCGGCTGAGCACCAGATGCTGACGGTTTATTGCCCTTTTAAAGCCGGACTCGTTAAACTCACCCTTACCGTTGAAGGCGGAGTAAGAAGAAGGAAGCTGAGGCAAACCTGCCAGATAGGCGGCCTGGGCCACATTGAGCTGGTTCAGATCATTCTCATTAAAAATGCCTTTGGCTGCTGCTTTGATGCCAAAGACGTTGTAGCCGCTTGAGCCGTTTCCAAAAGGTACCTTGTTGAGATAGGCAGTAATAATTTGCTGCTTGCTCAGAAAGCGTTCAAGGCGGAGAGACAGCAGGATTTCCTTCACCTTGCGGTCATCTGTGCGGTCGAGATTCAGAAAAACACGTCGCGCAAGCTGCTGAGTGAGGGTGCTGCCCCCGGTTTGTACCGATTCATGCAGTGCTTTTTGTTTTACAGCACGCAGCGTCCCCGATAGATCGACACCTTTATGCTCATAAAAGTGGTTATCCTCAATAGCAATAACTGCATCAATGACGAGCTGCGGAATTTCTTTAAATGTGACGGGCCGCCGATCTTCTTCTGTCCGGAGCTGCCCGATTGGAGTGCCGTCATTGAAATATGCGAAGCCCGTAATTGCATTTTTATTGACTTCCTGTTCAATCATGGCTCTGGAACGCACCGGCTCATTTTTTACAATTGAGGCCACATAGCCGGCGGCGGCTCCTCCTATGAACAGTGCTCCCACAAAACCGATGATGACGACCCACTTTATGATACGAACGAGCCTTTGCATGTATGTCCGGGAGCGGGAAGGCTTTGGCTCTGATACGTTGTTGTTTTCTTCAACCATGAAGTCTTCCTCCTTTTTAACAGCCATTATTATAGCATAGAATTACAAAATGAACCCATATGCTAAAAAGCCTGTCTTTTGGTGTCGTTGACGACATAAAAACGGTATGTTATAAATAAGTCAAAGTGAATATTGTGAAAAGCTGAGAAAGACTTCAGTAGAAGGCGGAATTACGTTGCACAGAGAGCCGATGGGTGGTGTGAATCGGTAGCGTCCCTCCTTTGAATTACCGTCTGGAGCTGTCTGGATGAATGGGAAGCTTTGCAGATTTGCGAAGCAGCTATAGTAATCCAGCACCGGGTGTAGGCCCGTTATAAATAATGAAGTGAAAGAAACGCTTGTTTACGGTATACGTTTCTTTAATTAGGGTGGTAACGCGAGCAGCTCCTTCTCGTCCCTTGGGATGAAAGGGGCTTTTTGGTTTGTTTAACATGTAATATCTGGAATATGAAAGAGGAGGATGCAGAATGAAATGGGAAGAATTGAAGCCTGAGCAACAGGCAGAGGTAGAGCGACAGCTCGATGTCATTCAGCGTGGTGTGGCGGAAATTGTACCGGAGGATGAGCTGAAGCGTAAGGTGATCAAATCGGTCGTTAGCGGTGAGCCGCTCAAAATCAAGCTTGGTCTTGATCCGTCTGCCCCTGACATTCACATCGGACATACGGTTGTGATGCACAAACTGCGCCAGTTCCAGGAACTGGGTCATCAGGTACAGCTGATTATTGGAGATTTTACAGGCAGAATCGGTGATCCGACAGGCAAATCGGAAACTCGGAAGCAATTGACTGAGGAAGATGTGCAGCGCAATGCGCAAACATATAAAGAACAGATCTTTAAAATTCTTGATCCTGAAAAAACAAAGGTATACTACAACTCCGAATGGCTGGGACCGATGTCTTTTGCTGATGTTGTCACTTTGTCCGCCAAGGTAACCGTTGCCCGCATGCTGGAACGGGATGATTTTACAAAGAGATACCAGAACGGCTTGCCGATCAGCATCCATGAGTTCTTTTACCCGCTGATGCAGGGCATGGATTCCGTCGCTCTCCAAAGCGATATTGAGCTGGGAGGAACGGATCAGAAGTTCAACCTGCTGATGGGTAGAACTTTGCAAAAGGAATACGGCGTGGAGCCGCAGGCGACTATCACGCTGCCACTACTTGAAGGGCTCGATGGCGTACAGAAGATGAGCAAAAGCTTGGGCAACTACATCGGTGTGGATGAAGAGCCGAACGAAATATACGGAAAATCGATGTCCGTACCTGATGAGCTGATGCAGAAATATTTTGAACTTGCGACGGATATCAGCAATGAGGAGCTTGCAGAGCTGGCCAAAGGCATTCAGGATGGCTCCGTTCATCCGCGTGATGCGAAAATGAAGCTGGCCGGAACGCTGGTGCGCATGTACCACGGCGAGGAAGCAGCAGAAGCAGCCAAGCAGCATTTCGTGACTGTATTCCAGCAGCGTGCCCTGCCTGACGATATCGAAGAGTTCACCTTGACATCTGATCAGTTAGAGGATGGCGGAATTCGTGTGATCCAGTTGCTGACTCATCTGGGCTTTGCAGCATCTAACGGCGAAGCGAAGCGCAGCATTCAGCAGGGTTCGGTCAAAATCAACGAAGAGAAATGGACCGATGTGAACGGAGCATACACGCCACAGGAAGGAGATATTGTTCAGGTAGGTAAGCGGAAATTTGCTAAAATCAAGCTAGGCTAGTTTAGTTACAATTATTTGCAGCGTTGAGATCTGAATAGCATCTCTGCGCTGCTTTTTTTATGCTTTAAGATTGGCGGCCATGGTAAACTTAGCACAAATAATCAAACAAGCAGGTGCTGAATTATACATAATGGATTGTGAGGGCTTGCTCCATTTGGATGTATGGATAGATGGCAATAACGATAACAAGTATGGGGAAGGATTGTATGGACTATTTTAAACGAATTCAAAATGCAATCGAGTTTATTGAACTGAATCTGCGGGAGGATTTGAACATTGCCGAGATCGCTTCGCAAGCTTGCTTTTCAGCCTTTCATTTTCAGCGGGTTTTTCAGGCGATTTCGGGCTTTACGGTGCAGCAATATATAAGAAGGAGAAGATTATCCGAGGCGGCTGCACAGCTGAAGCAATCCCATCACAAGGTATTAGACATTGCTATGGAGTATCAGTACAACTCACAAGAAGCATTTACTCGTGCTTTCGAAAAGAGCTTTGGCATCACCCCCGGCAAATACCGCAACAGCGATATGGAACTTCCTCGCCAGAACAGGATCAATTTTCTCGATTACCAAAAAAAACCGAAGGGAGATTTGGATGTGGATAAGCCAGTCATACTAGAGCTCGAAGCGATTAAAATTATAGGGTACAAGTACAACACGAATTTGAACAATGAGCAGCACTATAAGGAAATTCCGGGTTTTTATCAGCATTTTGGAGCCAATGAATATTTTATGTGTATTCCGGACAAGGTTGCACCAGGGATGTCCTATGGTATTGCCTGTTGCTTTGAAAATGACGGTGCTTTCTCGTTTGTGATTGGGGAGGCTGTCGAAAAAGAACCGAAAGAATTGGCAGAGGGCTTCATATATATGGAGCTTCCAGCTGGGAAGTATGCCGAATTTGACGCTTCAGGTTCAAACGGACGGGTTGAGAATATACGAAACTACATCTACGGAACATGGCTTCCGAATTCCAATTTTGAGCGAAGGGAGGGGCCTGACTTTGAAATTACGGATGTAATGAATTCCTCCTATCCTGATCATTTGAGCATGAAAGTGTATATCCCCATTGAATAAAATGGTCAGGCCAAAACTTTTAGTCACAAAAAAAGCACCCGAACAAAGTTCGGGTGCTTTTCAGTGCTAATCCAAGGATTAGCGGTTGTAGAATTCGACGATTTGTTTTTCATCGATATCTTGGGACAATTCGCCACGCTCAGGCAAACGAATGTATTTACCTTCCAGAGCAGCGTCATTGTACTCCAGGTAAGCTGCCAAGTGGGTGCGGTTTTCCAAAGCTTCTTTAATGGAAGACAGGGAACGGCTTCTTTCACGAAGACCGATCACGTCGCCAGGGCTTACTTGGTAAGAAGCAATGTCAACTTTTTTGCCGTTCACAGTAACGTGGCCGTGAGCCACCAATTGACGTGCACCTGCACGGGAATTAGCAAAGCCAAGACGGAACACGAGGTTGTCCAGGCGGCTTTCCAGCAAGAACATGAAGTTTTCACCAGCGATACCGTGCATGTGTTGAGCTTTGTTGAACAGGGTACGGAATTGTTTTTCACCCATGCCGTACATGTGGCGCAGCTTTTGTTTCTCTTGAAGCTGCATACCGTAGTTGCTCATTTTTCTCCGTTGGTTTGCACCGTGTTGTCCCGGAGGGAAAGGGCGTTTCAATTCTTTACCTGTGCCGCTCAGAGAAATACCGAGACGACGGCTTAATTTAAATTTAGGACCAGTGTAACGTGCCATTATAGAGTTAACTCCTTCATAATTAAAATTTGAGTTGGGGCTCTCTTTGCGCTCCAATTTGTTCGGCGCTACCTGTCAAGGCGAGACGCACTACTGACAAAAAAGTTCAGCCGCTGTTCTGTCAGCAACAAAAAAGATGAGGGTGACACAAACTGTTACGCCCAAAATTTAAGATCCGCACAGTGAATGATTCTGCTGCACAGTCTTTTTCAATAATATATATTATATGTAGGGATGGGTCATTGTCAAGAAGAGAAAAAGAATGAAAACGTCAAAATTTGTCGATAGGTCTTTAGAACTAAAAAAATAGGTTAAATCTCTGAAAAATGGATGCAAATTTCTAAAGTTGAGAGTAAAATAGACCATATTATGAGTTATAGTGGTGTATAGCCACTGTCTTGGTACAGTAATTTTGCTGTGAAGGAGCGCCTTGATATGTCGGAATTTTCAACAACGGATCAGCAAACGCTTGGCGGTACAACGGTCCAGGCAAGCGGTGCTCCGCTGTTTGATGATATTGAATATACGTCTCTTGCCTGGCTCCAGAGCATGGATATGACACCCTATGACTTCCCTTATATTAACCAGCTTCTTGTTCAAGGATATCGGGACTGGTTGCAGCAGGGCAATGGTATACCCTGGATTCATGAACAATGTACTGCTGTTTTTAATTTTGCGGGTGTCCGGGTTGCAGGTAAGGAAGAGGATGATGATGAGGATTTGGGATTAGTCGAGCGCTGCTGCTTTTCCAGAGAGATCGAAGTGAGTCAGCGTAAACTTCGCGACGGAAGCCCGGCATTAGTATACATGGTTCCCCTCCTATGCCGCAGCCACAAGAGGGAGCCGTTTGCTGCTCTTCGTTTTACACGGCCCGCTCGACAGCTTGTTCCCGAACCGGACACTTTTTTGGCGGCTGCTTTACATTTTAGATCCTGTTTTTATTCGAAGTTTGAGCATAAATTTATCGAAGATATTCTTAGCATGCGGAATCGAAATGATCATGAGGGCAGACGCCGCTCTATTTTATTTCAGATTGTAAAGCGGATGCATGACAAGATTGACGTGGAAGGCGTACTGGATGAAGTATTTGACAGTATCGCCTATTTCTTTCCTTATATGGATATTACGTTGTACATGAGCCAGGACCGGCACAGCCGCAATCCACAGGTCAAGCCGTTGTTGCTGCATGAACGGGATGATGATGTATGCGTGCGTGCATTTATGAAAGGGCAAATGACCGTAAATGAACCTGTCGGCACACAAAATGAAGTGACTGAAATCGGTATCCCATTACGTGGCAAACAGGGTGTGTACGGTGTTTTCCATATGACTCTTCCGTCAGGATCGGATCATATGAAAAAAGTGGATGTAGAACTGATTGCGATGATGGCGGATACTGCTGGGACCGCCTTTGAAAATGCGAAGCTGCTAGAGCAATCGAACGTGCTTATCCATGAGTTGCGTCTTATCAATGAGCTGGTTCAGCGCTTGAACCAAAGTCTAAAATTAAATGAAGTGTTTGAGTTTGCCATGCAGGAGCTGTTAAAAATGTTTATGGCTGACTATTGCTGTATCGTACAGCTTGATCAACAAGAAAGCTGTTATACGGTCACGTCGAGCAATGTGGAACTTTTAAGACAGCACAGCTATCCTCGTGATGATGGGCTTGCCGGATTGGTATGTAAAACAGGGGAACCTGTTATTGTGTCGGACTATAGAGAAGGGAAAATATCCTCACAGTTTATGGATTTGACGGGTTCCCTGTCTTTGATGGCTGTACCTATGAAAAACAACGGTACCTCCAGAGGAGTTATTTTATTGTCCAGCAAGCTTCCGAACTTTTTCTCATATGATAATTACAAGATGCTGCAAATGCTGGCTCCCCATATCGGACTGGCCGTAACTAATGCCATGCTCCATGCTGAGGTGGGGCGGCTGGCAAATATGGATATGTTAACAGGACTGTATGCACGTCATTATGTCGATCAGTTCATCCAGCAGCATCAGAAGAAGGATTTCTGCGGATCACTTATTTTGGTAGATATTGATCAATTCAAGAAGGTGAATGATACGTATGGACATCAGACAGGTGACGAGATTCTGAAAAGCGTCAGTGCTATCGTTCGCACCGAGACCCGTGAGGAGGATGTATGTGCCAGATGGGGCGGCGAGGAGCTTGCGATCTATTTGCCACAATTGGGTGTCCAGCAGGCGCTTCAATATGCGGAAAAGATACGTTATTGCGTGCAGCAAGAAACGGAGCCACGGGTAACGGTTTCCTGTGGAATTGCCGAATGGAATTGGCTGGACGAGCATATTAGCATTGAATCATTATTTTATAGGGCGGATATGGCGCTGTATGAGGCCAAAAATGAAGGACGCAATCGAACCGTTATTGATCATGAGGCTAATGCATAGAGAATATTCCATCAGGAATGTTCTCTTTTTTTGTCTTGCATAACTCATTGCTTACAGGAAATCCTAATCATAACTTATATTTACGATAGGACGGATGATGGATGCATTTGAGAAAACAGTGGGTTATGGGGCTTTATATATTTGTTGTTCTATGTTTGCTCAGTGGTTGTACGCTGATCGAGCGGCAAAATACACCTGATCAGATTTTTAAAAGAGCCGTTGCAGGAATGGCCGGCAAAGAGAGGTTAACATTTACTGGACGAACTGGGGTTAGAGTTAACCAGAGACTGCCCATGAATAAACAGTTTGAATATCGCGGGGATGTCAAGAACCACGATGTACTGGTCATGTACTGGGGCTCTACGGAAGCTATTCGCAAGCAGGGAGGTTATGCAGCACTGAAACAAGGCAAGCTCGGGCAGGGAGGGACACATGAACGTTTTATTCGTAAAAATGGAAAATGGAATGCAATGACAGCCGGGGATAGTCCTATAGCTGGTGAAGGCATGCTGGATCGCTTTAATCCGATTCAGGAGCTGGAGGAGCTGAACACGCTGAATAAGACGATTCGTATGGAGAGCAATGCTGCACGAGGGACCTGGGTATTGCGGATTGAGCCGGAACCCGCCTCGGCCAAGCGCTGGTTGAAAGAACGTTTAATGAAAGAGATGAATGCCTTAAACCCGCAGACCGTAATATTAAATTCGAAGCATAAGCAGTCCAATCAAAAGCTGCAACAAAAACTGAATCAAGTATGGACGCACGGCTGTGAAGATCTGGGCAGCAAGCTAGAGCAATCTAATGTGCAGGCGGTGTACCATCTGACCATCGATCGTCAAACAGGCTTGCCCTTGAAGCTATCATCGGAGTGCCGAATTTCCAGACAGGAAGCGGCTGAAAAAATGCATATAGAAGCACTCATTACCAGAGTTGCTTTTGAGGACTACAAGTAACACAGCAGGCATGATACAATGGGCTTTGAATTAACCATTGTTCAAAAAGTATGAAATAGAGAAGGAGAGAGACAACTCATGAAAGATCCTAGAATGCTCAAGCTGGCGAAAAACCTGGCCGGATACTCGGTTGATGTACAGCCGGGAGAAAATGTACTGATTGAGATGATTGGTGCAGAGCGCGACTTGCTTAACGCCATTATTCATGAAGTTGGTAAAAAAGGCGGCAATGTGTTTGTCCAGCTTACGGACCGCAAGGTACAAAGCGCCATGCTGCGTCATGCAACAAAGGAAATGCTGGAAACCTGGGCTGAAATTGACCTCAACCGAATGAAGCAGATGCATTGCTACATTGGGATTCGCGCTGGAGAAAATGTAAATGATCTGTCAGATGTACCAGAAGAAAAAATGAAAATGTATAATTCCATTTATCACCATGCGGTACATAGCGAGCAACGGGTGAAGCATACAAAATGGGTCGTATTGCGTTATCCGAATAACAGTATGGCTCAATTGGCAAACATTAGCACCGAAGCGTTCGAAGATTTTTATTTCGATGTGTGTAATCTGGATTACGCTAAAATGGACAAGGCACAGGATGCTTTGGCAGACCTGATGAACCGGACAGACAAGGTACGGATTAAAGGGCCAGGCACAGACCTGAACTTCTCTATCAAGCAGATCGGGGCTGTCAAGTGCTCGGGTCAATGCAATATCCCGGATGGTGAAGTCTACAGTGCGCCTGTGCGTGATTCCGTTAACGGAACCATCAGCTATAACGCACAAACATTATATAATGGGATCACTTTTGAAAATGTCAAATTCCGTTTTGAAAATGGTAAAATTGTGGAAGCGACAAGCAATGATACAAAGCGGTTGAATGATATTCTGGATTCCGACGAGGGAGCGCGTTATGTTGGCGAGTTTGCGATCGGGTTCAACCCGCACATTTTACATCCGATGAAGGATATTTTGTTTGATGAGAAGATTGCGGGCAGCTTGCATTTTACACCAGGCCAAGCTTATGAAACCGCAGATAACGGCAACCGTTCTTCGATTCATTGGGATCTGGTGTTGATTCAACGTCCAGACTATGGCGGCGGAGAAATTTATTTTGATGATGTTTTGATCCGTAAAGACGGTATTTTTGTCCTGCCTGAGCTGGAGCCGTTAAATCCTGAGAACTTGATATAGCGATATCCCTTCTTGCTGAGAAAGCGATTTCAATGTATCATAATGTATAAGCAATGATGCATGATAATCCAGTAAAGCGAGGGATTTCGATGCCCAACAATGCGGCGGTTGTTGAAATTGCACAGACGGCGAGCAAATTCACTTCTTCTATCGTCCTACACTCGGAAAATAAGTATATTGATGTGAAAAGTATACTGGGCTTGTTTACGACGTTGGTAGGCAGCCACAGCTATGAATTGCATGTTCACGGTCCTGATGCCGAGGAAGCCCAAAAGGCAATCGTTGAGGTGTTCCAGAAGCACGGGCTCCACATTTCAGTAGCCACCTAACTTTCCGTGCAGCAAAAGCATCCTTACCTGTAACTGTAGGGATGCTTTTTTTGTCAGGTTCTTGTATTAGCTTGCAATTTGGTCTAATATTAAGGTTAGGACGTCTTGTGCGACATTGAGACATAGGGGGGAAGAATCCATGACTTCATCTGATTTGCAGGAACAATTGAATATCAAGGCCATTAACCTGCTTCAGGAAGATGCAGATAAAATAAAGAAGCTTATTGAAGTACAGATGGAGAATCTGGCAACCCGTTATTGCCCTCTCTATGAGGAAGTGCTGGATACTCAGATGTACGGGTTTTCCAAGGAAGTGGATTTTGCGGTTCGCGCTGGTCTTCTTCCGGAAATGGCAGGTAAACAGCTGGTCAGTGAGCTGGAACGCAATCTGGCTATTCTATATGAGGCCATGAACAACAGGGCTAATTAAAAAGACGGTTTGATCGAAATGAGAGCATGCGGAGTCCAAAGAGCATGCTTTTTTTGATGCCTGTACATATGAAATGGGAACGAGTCTGTCGTAAGCTTTCACCTTTGCCCTTGAAATTTAACCGCTTAAGGGGTCATATCCATTTGAACAATTCAAGGGCAGCAGTGATTAGAAGATTAAATGGAACGCGAAGCGGACACCACCTTCCCAATGTGCATTTTTACACGAGGAAGAAGGAAACGCCCAAAAAGACATACACCACCAGCAGCATCAGACCTTCATACCAGTTGGTTGAACCGTCCTGCGTAATGGACTTGGCAATAAATACAGAGACAGCAATGGCCACCAGCTCAACGGTGGTGAACACGATATTCATGGTGTTTCCCATAAAGTAACTGACAAAAATCAGCACAGGGGCCACAAATAGCGCAATTTGCAGGCTGCTGCCTACTGCAATTTCGACGGATGCGCCGATTTTGTTTTTCATAGCCAGCAAAATGGCGGCACTGTGTTCGGCTGCATTCCCGATAATTGCGACAAGGAAGGCACCGACGAACAGTTCACTAAGCCCAAACTGAACGGTAAATACCTCCAGTGTCTTTACCAGCCATTCGCTGACAAACGCAACCATGACGGTGGCCAGCAACAGATAGAGAATGGACTTGTTTCTTGACCACACTGGAGTATGCTCATGCGGCAATTCTTCATCCTTTTGTTCGGTTACATCGTCCAAGTAGTCCTTATGCGTAATCATGGAAAAAATCAGCCACGCAATATAGGCGATAATGAGCGTACCGGCTACAATGAGACTGAGCATATCCGATTCTTTATCTGTGATGACATTTGTATTCAAAAAGACAGCCGGGACAAATAAAGCGATCACAGCCACAATCATCAGCGAGCCGCTGAGTGAGGCCAGCGATACATTGAAATTTTGCACTTTGTATTTCAATCCGCCAGCGAACAGACTCGCCCCGAGGACCAGCAGCAGATTGCCGATGATGGAGCCGGTAAGACTAGCCTTTACCATATCATAAAGGCCTTCTTTGACCAGAAAGATGGCGATGATCAGTTCGGCTGCGTTGCCAAAGGTGGCATTTAAAAATCCGCCCAGGCGTTGCCCGGCATAATGTGCTACACTTTCGGTCGCTCTGCCGAGAAAGCCGGCTACGAACACGACAGCAACCGCACAAATGATGAATTGGGCGATCGCGTTCAAGTGCATGTAATGAGCGACTGCACTAAGCACAAATGTCGCAATAAGCAAAGCGGGGGATAACCGTTTTTTCAATGAAAAGCACCTCGATATCCATGGATAAGTACAAGTGTGATGAATGCTGTCACTTGTACAGATTTTTCTAAATTAATATACCCAAAATAATAAAGGTTGTAAACGAAAGTTGTTTTTCATTCCTAAGGTTTGCATTTAGAGTGGCTGAGGCTTTACAATACAAATAAAGGATGGATGAAGGGGGACATAGGTCATGGCAGAGCAAATTCAACAACTGGAAGCAGGAAACATCAAGATTTCCGACGATGTCGTAGGTAAAATCGCGGGAATGGCCGCGTTAGAGACGCCGGGCATTGCTGCAATGACAGGCGGCTTATCGGAAGGCTGGGCCAAAAGGCTGAGCGGTAAAAACGTGCAAAAAGGCGTATCTGTGGAGGTCGGACAGCTTGAAGCTGCCATTGATCTGCGTATCATCGTGCTTTACGGAACACCTATTCATGAAGTGTCCCGAATACTTCAGCAAAATGTGCGGGAAGCTGTCGAAAGCATGACAGGCTTGCGAGTCGTGGAAGTGAACGTAAAAGTAGAAGGTGTTGCTTTCAAGGACGACGCGATCTAAGTACATATATCAAAAAGCTTCCAAAGCCACTGTTGTAAGTGGTCTGTGGAAGCTTTTTTTAACGATAACGTTTGGTTCTGCGGGCTTGAAAGCGATTGGGCACTTCGCTGCGGATCGCTACGCCTGTCGTACGTTCCTGCACCGCTGGCTTCGAATTTTCACGTGAAATGCTGAGCATGATGCCCATGGAGAACATGGTCACAAGCAGGGAAGAGCCGCCGAAGCTGATAAAAGGAAGCGTTACTCCAGTGATCGGAATCGTCTGGGTTACACCCCCGATATTGATGAATGCCTGAATGGCGATCAATCCCATAATGCCAGTGCCGACCAGCGTCCCGAACGGATCGCGGCAGCGAAGGGCCACAAGCATCCCTCGCCAAATAAGATACAAATACAGCATCAGGAATATGGCTGTTCCAATGAATCCGAATTCTTCACCAATGACGGAGAAAATAAAATCATTAAATGAATTGGGCAGATAGTGAAGCTTGATAATGCCCTTGCCGAATCCGGATCCGCTTATCCCGCCTTCACCTATAGCCTGCAAGGACTGCACCAGATTATACCCGACTCCCTGCTTATATTTCATCGGATTGAGAAAAGCTTGAAAGCGTCCAATTTTGTAATTTTGCGTTGCAGCAGCCTGTTCAACCGCACCCCCAGAATCTCCTTCAAATAGCGACCCGATCCCAAAAACGATGGATGCCCCTAACACTAGGAGAACAATGGATGCCGTAATATGCTTGACACTGGCTCCCCCCACATAAATAATCAGACCGCTGGTGGCTACCAAAATGAAGCAGGAGCCAAGATCAGGCTGAAGCATGATGAGCCCTGCAACAAAGCCTACAATGACGGTTACGGGTATGTAGCCGGTTCGCAAATCTCTAAACCGTTCCCCTTTTTTGACAATCAGAGCGGATAAGTACAGTATAATCGAGATTTTCGCAAGCTCCGTTGGCTGAAACCCGATGCTGCCGAACCTGAACCAGCTTTTTGCGCCATTAAGAGAGCCTGTGAAAAGTACGATAACCAGCAGCAGTATAGTGATGAAAAATAAAGGCACAAACAGCTTTTTATATTTTTCCATCTTGATATTCATCGCTACCAACATAATGAAAAGTCCAAGTACAGCAAATGCCGCTTGACGCTTCACAAAATATAAAGAGTCAAAATTGTTTTCTTTATTTAACAGAGCGACGCTGGAACTGGCGCTAAATACCATAATTACACCGAATCCAACCAGCAACAAAGTGAGGATCAGCAATTGGAAATCCGGTGTGCCTCTTCGTCGAGCCTCCGGCTTCGTATTTCTCATATCAGCTTCCCCCGGTATGCGCTGCAAGGTATATCCTTGCAGACGTGATCATTTTATTGATTGTCCATTTATCATATTATGTTTGATGGGCTTCTGCAACCTCTGCGGGGCGACAGATATCGTAACAATTCCATATCTGCTACAATAAGAAAAACATGAAGGCCAAAGAGCAGGCAATGCAGGCGCAGGTGGAGCTGCTGCTTTAAAAGGAGAGATGGAACGCAGATGGCACAACATTCGATAGACAAGTCCTGGTTTAATCAGTTGCAAGAGCATATGGTGAAGTGGCGCAGATATTTACACAAAAATCCCGAAATTTCTTTTCAGGAAAGCAATACGGCTGCTTTTGTAGCGAATAAGCTGGAAGGCTGGGGGATAGAGGTTCGTCGTCAGGTCGGGGGAAACGGTGTTGTAGGAACGATTCGTGGTGCCCAGCCCGGACCTGTCGTGCTGCTGCGTGCAGATATGGATGCTCTTCCGATTCAGGATGAAAAAGAATGTGAATATCGTTCCAGTGTGGATGGGGTGATGCATGCTTGCGGGCATGACGGGCATACGTCCATATTGCTTGGAACGGCACATTATTTCAGTCTGAACCGTCACGAGCTGCAAGGAGAAATTCGCTTGCTGTTTCAGCCTGCGGAGGAATTGCTGCCTGGCGGAGCGGTAAATGTCATCCAAGATGGTGTATTGGAAGGTGTGGACGTCATTTACGGTATTCATTTATGGACACCATTTCCAATCGGCACGGCTGCCAGTTGCGCAGGGCCGCTGATGGCAGCGGCAGACGATTTTTATATTGACATCACAGGTAAGGGCGGACATGGAGGCATGCCTCAGTCTACGAATGACAGTGTGGTGGCTGGCTCAGCACTCGTAATGCAGTTGCAAACCATTGTGAGCCGTTCAGTCGATCCGTTGCGGCCAGCGGTGCTGACAGTGGGGACCATTCAAAGCGGCTCAGCGCAAAATGTGATTGCGGAAACCTGCCGCCTGAGTGGGACGGTCCGAACGTTTGACGAGGAAACACGGACGGTGATGAAAGAACGGCTTCATGCGGTGACAGAGCTTACGGCGGCAGCATACGGTACAGCAGCACAGATTCGCTATATTATGGGATATCCGCCTGTTGTGAACGATGCACATGAGGCTTCGCGTTTTTTTAAGGAAGCTGGGCCGGTTTTTGGCAAGGAAAATGTGCAGGAGGCGTCAAAGCTGATGCCCGCAGAAGATTTTGCGTATTATTTGGAACGTGTACCAGGCTGCTTCATGTTTGTAGGGGCGGGAAATCCGGCTAAAGAAGCGGTGTATCCGCATCACCATCCGAAATTTGATTTTGATGAAGATGCGATGATTCATGCAGTTCATTTGTTTATTGCAATGGCCACCGGATATGCAGCAGAGCGAAATGCAGGGACGGACAGTTAGAGCTGGGAGGACAAATAGATATTGTATCGGAAGTGGATCAATTTGAAGTATGAGCTTAATGAAATGGGGTACCCTACTCATGAAAAGGAGGGAGTACCCATGAAAAAAGTTCAGGAAGTTATGACTAAAAAATGCGTAACGGTGACCCCACAGGACAATATTTATGAAGTTGCTGTCAAAATGAAGGACAACGATACTGGTTTTATCCCGGTTGTGGAAAAGGAAGACAATGACAAGCTGATCGGTGTAATTACGGACCGTGACCTTGTTATTCGCGGGTATGCGGCCAAGCATTCCGGCTCCACCTCAGTCGACACGGTAATGACAACAGGTATTCGCACAGCCCATGCGGACATGTCGGTGGACCAAGCAGCCGAGCTGATGGCAGAGCAGCAAATTCGCCGCTTGCCCGTAACGGAAGGAGATCGCTTGATCGGGATTGTTTCGATTGGCGACTTGGCTGTACGCAATATTTTTGCAGACAATGCGGGTGAGGCGCTCAGCCAGATTTCCGAGCAGGTTCACTAGCAGAAAAATAAGGTTAGCCAGCCTTTTGTGACTGTCTTTATTCTTATTGCTTTGCTCAGAAGTTCAACCTGAATACGGGTTGAACTTCTTGTTATTCCGGTTGATAACGCGTATAAATGGACAAATTGTCTATAATATAAAACTTTAGATTGATGATGGATCAGATTGACGGGAGGTAGCTATGAATCCGGATCATCCTTGTATTGTACAACGTGACTTTACTATTTTGCTGGAAATGGGCTTGCCTCATTCGGAGTATGCCCGTTCACAGCTGCAGGTGTACGCGGAGCTGGTTAAAAGCCCATCCGCATTTCATACATATTACATCACTCCGTTGTCTCTGTGGAATGCAGCTGCCCTCGGGTGGAGTGCCAAGGATATTCAAAATAGCTTGCAGTCCATGTCCCAATGGGATATTCCGGGTGATCTGCTGAAGGATATTGAACAGCTTGTTTCCCGCTACGGAACGTTGACATTGTCACGGGGTAGAGCCGAGGAAGAACAAACTTATAGCCCAAATACAGTTGATGCCTATCGTATCGAGCATTATGAGGCAAATGAGGAAACGAAGACAGGCTCAGCTAACAGTTTAACCATTGGTGACCGCTTGGTTCTGACAGCGGACAACCCCGCTTTAATGGAGGAGCTGCTGGCAAGGCAGGAGCTTAAACAGCTTGGTTTACTTTGCACTGGTGAAGCAAGCGCTTCTGTACCGCCCGAAAATCGCGGCTTGCTCAAACAGGAATTAACTCGCCTCGGGTATCCGGTTATCGATACGGCCGGATATCTGGAAGGGAATCAGCTCCGCTTTTCTTTGCGACAGGGACAAGCGGCGCTGCAGCTTCGTGAATATCAAGTAGAGGCCGCTGATGCGTTTGAAGGAGCTGACGGCTTGGGAGGCAGCGGTGTACTGGTGCTTCCCTGCGGAGCAGGAAAAACAGTGATCGGCATGGCCGTGATGAATCGGCTGCAGTGCGAAGTGCTGATTTTAACCTCGAATACCACCTCTGTTCGCCAATGGATAGAGGAGTTGAAGCAAAAGACGGATATTCCGGCCGATTCGCTCGGTGAATACACCGGACAGAAAAAAGAGGTGCGCCCGATTACGGTGGCAACCTACCAGATTTTGACGTATCGCCGCAACAAGGGCGGGGAGTTTGAGCATATGAAGCTGCTGAGTGAGCGGAAGTGGGGACTCATTGTGTACGACGAGGTTCATCTGCTGCCCGCGCCTGTCTTTCGGGCGACAGCGGATATTCAGGCCACCCGTCGTCTGGGATTGACGGCCACGCTGGTCCGCGAGGACGGCTGCGAGCGGGATGTGTTCTCATTAATCGGACCCAAGCGGTATGATATGCCCTGGAAGGAGTTGGAGCGGCAGGGCTGGATCGCTCAGGTCCATTGTGTGGAGCTGCGGCTTCTGATGACAGCCGAGCTTTTGGAGCGCAGCATGCGTGCCGGAGGCAGGCAGCAGTACCGGATCGCGGCCGAAAATCCGGCCAAGCTGAAAGCGGTGCGTAGTCTGCTGCAGCGGCACAGCGGCTTGCCCACACTTATTATTGGTCAATATTTGGACCAATTGCGCATGTTGGCCCGGGAACTGGGCGTGCCGTTGATTACCGGGTCTATGAGCCAGGCTGAGCGGGTACGGTGGTTCGATGCGTTCCGCAAGGGAAGCATTCGAACCTTGCTAGTATCGAAAGTGGCCAATTTCGCAGTGGATTTGCCTGATGCGGCTGTAGCGATTGAGGTATCCGGCAGCTTCGGCTCCCGTCAGGAGGAGGCGCAGCGGCTTGGCCGTATTTTGCGGCCAAAGTCCGGGGAGAATAAAGCTTATTTTTATGCACTGGTGACAGAGAATAGTAAGGAGACTGATTTTGCTGCCCGTCGTCAGCTGTTTCTGATTGAGCAGGGCTATGAATATGCCATTTGCAAATTCAGTGCCTCAGAGGCTGAAGAAAGTCTGGATGATGGGGCTGAAGAAGGTGAAAAGAAAAGGGAGGCGTAACCAAGAATGGGTGTAACGAACACGGCAGACGACTGGAAGGAGCTTACATCGGATGAGATGTTGGTGCTTAAACGATGTTTTATCCGATACGCCGGGCAGCCCATGAAGGAAGAAGAGCCTTTACAGCTTTTACGGGGCACATTGAGCGGAGCCGAAACAAACCTGGCACTGCGTAGCTTGCGTGCCCGAGGCTGGGTGGATGCAGTTACCAAATCGTGGGGGGAGCGCATTTTATATATTCCGGTTCATCGGCTGCCTGTTTTGTACGATATGTTGTTAGAGCAAAATACAATCCATCTGATGCAAGCGGATGATCCAGTGGCCGTGCATGAAGCAAGAACAGGACTGGAGGCAGAGCTGCTGCACGTGCTGTCATGTATCGCGAAGCAGGGAGTTCCATTGACGGCCAAAGGAATGATACATAAGCGGTCATTGCAAAAATTAAACGAACTGGCGCCCTTTCCCGCGGAAGATTTGGCGGGATTAAGACTGCAGTATGCACACGCCGAGCTATATCCCGTGCAAACGGTGGTGATGATGGATCTGCTGCTTAGCTTGGGCCTGCTGGTAAAGGAAACGGTGTCTTTCCGCATACAGGAAGCGGAGCTGGCCGCTTGGGTTCGTTTGTCTGCCTGGCAAATGCGCAAGCATATTTTTAATACACTCATGGAAAGATACGGCAAGCCTGAAGCGTCCATGCAGCATTTTCGATATATACTGTGCGCTGTCTCCCGGTATGCAGGAGCTGAAGGCTGGCTGCCTGTCAAATCATTGCTGCAGTGGATGCATCAGGTGGGTCTGATCTCACAGAAGAGCTTGAATGGAGCGGGTTCCTCAAACAGTGTCCCATTGGAAGGGGCTGCATCACCCGCATGCTCCGGGGGATTGGAGGATGGTATGGATGAGATCAACGGATGGCTGGCGGCTTTGACGGCGTTTGGAATGGGAGATTGGGGATTAAACGAATCGGGGGAACTGTGCTTTCGCTGGAATATATCCCCGCTGGACATGTTTCTTTCTAATAAGGGCGAGGAGTCGTATCAAGAACAAGGTACCTTTTACATACAGCCAGATTTTGAAATATTGGTCCCGCCGGATGTAGCTTATGATGTTCGCTGGCAATTGGAATGCTGCTGTGAGCGCATAACAGGAGACCGGATGGTCGTATACCGTATCACGAGGGAAAGTGTGACAGATGCAATCGAGCTGGGCATGAAGGCCCAAGCCATTTGTGCTCTTCTGGACAAGCACAGCCGGACAGGGATGCCTGAGCATATACGTATGGCGGTAGAGCAGTGGGCAGGCCATGTGGGGCGAACGGCATTTGCAGCGGTAACCCTTTTACGCTGCAGTACCTCCGAGGATGCAGACACGATTGCACGACATCCCGGGCTGGAAGGGCTGCTTGAACGGATCGGCGAACGGGATTTTATTATTCCGGCAAGCTCGGCTGCCAAGATCCGCAAGACGCTCGCTGTCATCGGATTGAGTCCGCGCCGGGGGCTGGAGGGTGGAGACGAGCCCATTCATCGCTACCCGCTGGTTGCAGAAACAGCGAACGCAAGCTTGGACAGCGCCGACCATGAAAATAGCTTGAAGGATGTATTTTCTCAGGAGGGGAGAGCGGGGCTGGTTTATACAGGACGAACGTTGCACTTTTATGAGCGGGAGCACACGCTGCCTGATCCGTTCGATTATTTTCCTGAGCGCTCCGCAGTGCCCTCCTCCTGGACAAAGGATTGGAGAAGCTACCATGCTTCTACTGCCCGGCAGTTAATCGAGCAAGCGATTCACTGGCAGGCGGCGGTGGGACTGCGCATCGGTGGGAAAGAGGTAAAATGGATCCCGGAATCAGTGATTTCCGGTGAGCCGTGGAGTGTCATTGGCTGGTATGCCTCTGAAGAAGCTGCTGAAGCGCCAGCCCGTGCCACTTTAAAACCAGGTGAATGGTCAGAGATGAGGCTGCTGGTTCCTTTTACATAGGGGAGCCGGGAAGTGCATGAAACACCTTCTTCTCATAAAGAGGATGTGGTATGATGAATGAGTCTACTTTACCAGTAGAACTATATATAAAGTGAGATGAACATTCATGAGCGTAGCCGAGTTGAATACGGTCAATATGGCAGAAGTGCTTATTAACGCCTATGAATTGGGCGATATGGTCAACCGGTCCCTTGAGGTATCGGATTATTTATATTGGAAGCAGCGTGTAGAACAGGACCCGTCTATTCAGGCGTGTGTACGCAAGCTGAATGCCAAAAAGGAGCTGTTCGCGGAAACAGAGCGTTTTGGGCATTTTCACCCGAACTATCATGAAGCGAAGGATGCAGTGAAGCTCGTTGAACTGGAACTGGAACAATTTCAGGAAGTGGTGGAGTTCAAACGGGCAGAAAAGGCATTGGATGATATGCTGCATGCGATGTCCGAAACGATTGCCTATTCTGTGTCTGACACGATTAAAGTCCCAAGTAATGATCCAAATGTGAAAAAGGGTGGATGCGGTAGTGGGGGCAAGTGCTCCTGTGGATAGGCATAGAGATGATAGCGATGGAGGGGAGATGAAGCGAATGTTTGCCGAGCGGACAGGGTACATCATTTGGGTAAGCGATATCAAGGCTGCCCGCAATCTGGAGAAATACGGGAATGTCCATTACATTTCAAGGCGCATGCATTATGTGGTTATTTATATGAATGCGGATCGGGCAGAGGATACCGTGAAAAATATTCGCAGGCTTTCCTATGTGCGCAAGGTCGAACGATCTTTCCGCAATGAGATCAGGACAGAGTATAACGACGATAAGGGAAAAATGAAGGAATATGAAATATAATCTTCAAATGTATATAAATTGAAATTTGTTAAAAAAGTCGGCCTGCGGGCTGGCTTTTCTTTATAAAGTCAGGACTTTTGCATAATGGACTTAATGCTGTTAGTCCTAAAAATTCTTTAAAATACCTTCAATTTTGTAACTTGTAGTCCCGGGTCTGTTGAGGTAACATATGAATATATTGGTAGATACAAAGACCTATGTGGTGGGGAGAGTGATCCCGTGCGTGACAAGGCAATGCAGCGATGGAGTACATACGAACCGTTCTACGTAGAGATGGGCGGTAAAAAAGTCGCTGATATCGTGATTACAAATCATGCGAAAACACGTTACTTAGATCGGGTAGAACAGAAACAGTCCGAGACGAATCATATTGCCGCCTGGCTTTGGGAATGCCTGAAGCAGAACAGAATGGAATCCTACTATCATAACGAAGAGGATGTATACTTAATTGATGGTGATTTGGTCGTCGTAGCTGAATTTGGCGAGCTACCGGGCGAGATGGATATTGCGGGGAATCCGCTTCACAAGATGATTGTCATCACCTTTTTGGGCCGAATGTCGGAGACGATAGAATTAAGGGATTTGAAGTCTTATTATTCATGGTTGCGTCATTCGCGGCGTATGACACTGATGAAAAGTACTCGCAAGCAGAAATAGTCGGTAACGGAGCAGACGATTCTAGATGAAGAAGCCAATCAGCTCATGGGAATAAGTCGAGTGTATGTATTAGTATGCAGGTATCAGCTGCATACTTTTTTTGTTTTTGCAGGTTGCAAGAAAGAAAAACCCCACAATTCGGTAAGTTTTCTTGGTTATTCATCGACAGGCGTTTTTTTATGTTAAAATAGGGATACTTGAGAGAGGAGAGGGCGGTCAGTATGAACTTTCATCAGCTGCACATCTTTTATACGGTAGCGGAGCGTGGGAGCTTCTCGACGGCTGCACAAGCTCTGCATATGACGCAACCTGCCGTGACGATGCAAATTCAAGCTTTGGAAGATTACTTCGGGACGAAACTGCTTCACCGGTCGACTAAAAAAATCGAGCTTTCGGAGGCAGGGGAGACACTGCTGCCTTTTGCCCAAAAAAGCATGCAGCTCATCCGGGAAGCGGACGAGGCGATGTCTGCTTTTACCCACATGCTGGAGGGAAGATTGCATATCGGGGCCAGTCTTACGATTGGCGAGTATATTGTGCCAAGAATGCTGGGACCGTTTGGGCAAGAGTATCCTCATATCCGTATGGCGATGAATGTGATGAATACGACTCAAATTATGGATGATATACTAAAGCATCAGTTGAATTTAGGACTAATCGAGGCCCCGGTCCAGCACCCGGATATCGTAGTAGAGCCTGTGATGCAGGATGAGCTGAAACTTATTGTTCCTTCTGGACATGTACTGGCCAAGGCTAATAAAGTGGGACTGGACGATGTGTTTAAGTATCCATTTATAGCCAGGGAAAAAGGATCAGGCACACGTCAGGTTATAGAGGACGGACTGAAAAGTTGTGGCGCGGATGCTTCTCGGCTTGCCATTGTGATGGAGATGGGCAGCACCGGAGCGGTCAAATCGGCGGTAGAAGCTGGACTCGGAATTACGATGCTCTCGCCTTCTTCGGTGAAGCATGAGGTTGAACTCGGATTGCTGAAAATTGTAAATATTGCAGATCTCACCTTCAAGCGAAAATTTTATGCCATTCACCTGAAGTCAGCGCTGCTGCCGATTCCGGCGGTGACCTTTCTGTCTTACCTGCGCCGCCACGATCAGGGGGCAGACGTATTCGGCGACCCGGTGAACGAGCCGGCTAAGAGAAAAGAGGAGGAGAATGTATAGTGAAGGAGCAGGGCGGCTTGAAACGATATGATTTGCATACGCATACCCAAGCATCTGACGGGATGCAGCCTTCTGCGGATAATGTGCGCTGGGCCAAGGAAAAAGGGCTGGCCGGCGTAGCCATTACAGATCATGATACGGTGGCTGGGCTGGAGGAAGCTCTTGAGGAGGGACGGCGTATCGGCATGACCGTTATCCCGGGTGTAGAGATCAGTACACGGGCTGGCGGTAAGGATATTCATATACTCGGTTATTATATGGATTATCGTAATAACGTGTTTTTGGAGCGGCTGGAAAAGCTCCGTCAGGCACGGGATAACCGTAATGATTTGATGCTGAGCCGATTGCGCAGCCTGGGCGTGGCCATCACGCTGGAAGAGGTGATGGCGACAATTGGCAGGCCGCTGACACCGGATGAAAGCATTGGACGTCCGCATATGGCGGATACCTTGGTCCAAAAAGGATATGCGAAGGATATGCGGGATGCATTTGATCGTTATTTGGCGGAGGGAGCGCCTGGTTACGTGTCTGTCCCCCGTGTAGCCCCTGCGGAGGCCATCAGTTGGATTCGTGAAGCGGGAGGTGCGCCTGTGGTAGCCCATCCGGGCTTGTACGGGGATGATGAGTTGGTTCGCTCCATTATAGAGCAAGCGAAGCCTGCCGGGCTGGAGGTGCGACACTCGGACCATGATGACGCGGCCGAGAATCGATATGCAGCAATGGCGGCGCATTACGGGCTTATCGCAACGGGCGGCTCGGATTTTCACGGTGCACGCCAAGGTGTTATTTTCCACGGTGATCTGGGTAACCGGAGTGTGGATGATCAGGTCATCCAGGCCTTAAGACAGGCTGCTGGACAAAAGTAAAGAAAAAGCCCCTTGGCTTATGGGTGGAAACACATGAGGTGAATCCAACCTACACAAGCAAGGGGCTTTTTGAGATTTAACAGGCTCCTGATCGTTAGCCGTTTTTGATCCGATTCGGCAGCGATTTGACCAGCTCTTCATCCGGTGTAATAAAGAGCGTGCGCTGATGATCATAAATGACAAAGCCAGGTTTGGCTCCGCTCGGCTTGCGCACATGCCGAATCAGGGTGGCGTCTACAGGCACGCTGCTGGACTGTTTGGCCTGACTGAAGTAGGCGGCAAGCTGGGCCGCTTCCTCCAACGTGGCATCGCCGAATTGCTCAGCACGAATAACGACGTGCGACCCCGGAATATCCTTTGTATGCAGCCAGGTGTCATTTGGTCCGGCCAGCCGGTTAGTGACATACTCATTTTGCAGATTGTTTTTGCCAACCAGCAGCTCGATGCCTTCGGATGACGTATACACGTGTAGGGTGGGGCGGTCATTTTTCTTCTTTTTCTTCCCTTTTTTAGCCCGGTCTCTGAGATAGCCCTGCTGTACCAGCTCTTCACGTATTTCCTCAATGTCGTTCATGGAGGCATGGGCCAGCTGCTGAAGCAGATTGTCCATATAGCCGATCTCTTCGTGTGTCTTCTTCAGTTGCTCGTCAATGACAGCCAGACTGTTTTTATATTTGTTGTACTTTTTAAAATACCGCTGCGCGTTATCTGATGGGCTGAGTAGCGGGTCGAGCGGGATCGTTAACGGACGCTGCTCCTCATCATAAAAATTGGTAAGCGTCACTTCTTTGTCTCCTTTTTTAACTTCATGCAGCGAAGCAAACAGCAGCTCCCCGTAAATGCGAAATTGATCGGCATCTTCCGCCTCGGCCAAATCCTGCTGGAGATAGTCGAGTTTTTTTACATTTTTGCTCCGCTCATTTTGCAGAAAACGCAGGAGATCACTCACCTTTTGCTTGACGGTATCCCTTTCCGCTTTTTCACCGAAGAAATCTTCCAAACATTGACTGACCGTAACGTATTCCTTACGTTCTCCCTGAATCAGCGTCAAGGGAATGACTGAAAATATTGCTTTATCCTGTGCATTTACACCGGATACTGGCTTAAAATGATGATTCCGTACGTCATCCATCAGATGACTGAATGTATTCCAAAGCTCACGATCATCGTCTGGAGAAGCTTTGACGGATACACGGGTCAGTATTTCCTCGGAAATAAGAGGACTGAGCCCGGTAAAAGTATTTACAATCCAGCGTTTTGGCGCTTCTCCGGCCTCGATTGCTGTGTGATATGAGGCTATAAAGGCGGATTCCCCGGTTTCCAGTGGGTTCAGCTTGTCTTGCTCGGGAGGCTCCGTGTATTGAAAGCCGGGCATAATAACCCGGTAGCTGCTGATAGCTGGCGTAATATGATGGATGCCGTCCAAAATAGTGCCTGTTTCCAGATCAAGCAGGATAATGTTGCTGTGCCTGCCCATTAGTTCGATGATAATCCGCTTGAGTGAAATATCGCCAAGCTCGTCGCGCTGACGCACATCCATGTGAATGATACGTTCCATGCCGATCTGGGTAATCTGTTCGATGATGCCTCCTTCACAATGTTTGCGAAGAAGCATGCAAAACATAGGAGCCTCTGTCGGATTGAGAAAGCTTTGTTCTGTAAAATGTACACGCGGGAATGTCGGATTAGCCGACAGCAGCAGCTTTACGCTTCCGCCCTGTGCCCGCAGATTCAGCACGATATCGTGATCGTTTGGCTGATGTATTTTATTAATGCGCCCGCCCCGGATGCCTTGCAGTTCGTGTACGATTGCGCGGGTTACGATTCCGTCCAATGCCATAATGTATGTTCTCCTTTGAAGCCAATATATTTTCGCCTTCTTACTATGATACATAAATTTGGGGCAAAACTTAAGCGGCTTTGTGATATTTCAGGCCCTGTCCGAATAGATTGAATCTAGAAAGTCTGTCCAGCTTACTCAGTATTCGCGGCACAAAATATGTTAACGGGCAGCCATCCTACGCACAACCGACGGAAACGGACTATCTGACCGGGAGGGAATTGGGGAGAATGGAACAAGCACATTGGCACCAATTAAGCAGTGAACAGCTTTCAGCAAGACTGGAAGTCGACCCGAAGCAGGGTCTTTCGGAGGAACAGCTTGCACAGCGGAGAGAAAAATCAGGATGGAATGAGCTAAGCGAGGGGAAGCGTGTATCGGCGTTCCTACTGCTGCTTAACCAGTTCAAGGATTTTATGATGCTCATCCTGATGGGAGCGACCTTGATTTCCGGCCTGCTCGGTGAATATTTGGACGCGATTACCATTATTGCGATTGTGGTGTTAAACGGCATACTTGGCTTTGTACAGGAATTTAGAGCAGAGCGTTCACTGCGGGCTTTGAGACAGCTGTCGGCGCCAACCGCCAAGGTGCTGCGCGGCGGCCAACGGATGCAGATTCAAGCCAGAGAACTGGTGCCGGGGGATATCGTTATGCTGGAAAGCGGTGATCGAATTCCGGCAGACGTAAGGTGGCTGAGTACGAATGGCTGTGATGTGGAGGAATCCGCCCTGACCGGTGAGTCGGTTCCGGTGAGCAAGCATAGCCGTCCTATTGATGCCGACGAGGTACCGCTCGGGGATCAGAAAAACATTGGATTCATGGGTACGATGATGACCAGAGGCACAGCACAAGGTATCGTTATTCGTACAGGTATGAGTACCGAAATGGGCAAAATCGCAGATCTGATCGAAAATACGGAATCACAGGCGACACCGCTTCAGCACCGATTGGAGCAGCTGGGAAAAATATTGATCATCATAGCACTGGCGCTAACCGTGCTCGTCGTCATAGCAGGCATTTTACATGGTCAGCCAGCCATGAGCATGTTCCTGGCCGGCGTGAGTCTGGCTGTGGCAGCTATACCGGAAGGGCTGCCCGCGATTGTAACCATTGCACTCGCTTTGGGGGTACAGCGCATGATCAAACGCAAGGCGATTGTGCGCAAGCTGCCTTCCGTTGAAACGCTCGGCTGTGCGTCAGTCATTTGCTCCGATAAAACCGGTACGCTGACCCAAAATAAAATGACGGTCACCAAGCTGTGGCTGGACGGACGTTTCTGGGGAGTTACGGGGGAGGGGTATGATCCACACGGTCATATTATGAACAGGGATCTTCCCGCTGACCTTAAAAACGAACAATCCTTGCGCCGATTGCTACAAGCCAGCGTACTTTGCAATAATGCGGAAATTGTTCAAGTCGGCATAGATGAGCTGCGCGCGCGAAAGAAGAGCAAGGAACCGACGCCGTCCGTCGTCTGGGAGCTGAAGGGCGACCCGACGGAGGGGGCGCTTGTCACGTTAGCTGCCAAGGGCGGAGTCACGCGACAAGGATTGTGTGAGCTGTACACACGGGAACACGAATTTCCTTTTGATTCGGAACGGAAGCGGATGTCAGTGCTTGTGTGCCATCAGGGAGGGCGCATTGTCTTTACCAAAGGTGCGCCGGATGTGCTGCTCGACCAGTGCTCCTACATTTTATGGGAGGGAAATGTCGTTCCGCTGACGGGCACGCTGCGGCAAAAGGTACTGGCCGCCAACGAAGGCATGGCCTCAGAGGCTCTGCGTGTACTAGGCGTTGCATACCGCGATATCCGCTCCCATGAACATGTCTCTACCACCGAGGAGGCTGAGACCCAGCTGATCTTTATCGGCTTGACGGGCATGATCGATCCGCCCCGCCGCGAGGTTCGCGAGGCGATTAGCAAGTGCCGCCGTGCGGGTATTCGCACTGTGATGATCACGGGGGATCATGGCACAACTGCCGAGGCCATAGCCCAGCAGTTGGGTATTTTTCAGCGTGACTCACGTGTGCTGACAGGACAGCAGCTGTCTACGATAGATGATGCAGCGCTGGATAAAGTCGTTGACTCCGTCTCCGTGTATGCGCGCGTGTCGCCGGAGCATAAGCTGCGGATCGTCAAGTCACTGCAAAGACGCGGACATGTCGTCGCGATGACCGGGGATGGCGTGAATGACGCACCGGCGATCAAGGCGTCGGATATCGGCATCGCTATGGGCATTACGGGAACCGATGTAACCAAAGAAGCCGCTGCGCTTGTACTGAGCGACGATAATTTTTCAACGATTGTGGCGGCGATTGAGGAAGGGCGGAATATTTACGAAAATATTCGCAAGTTTATCCGTTATCTCTTGGCCTCCAATGTGGGTGAAATTTTGACGATGTTTTTCGCGATGATGGCCGGGCTCCCGCTGCCTTTGCTTCCGATCCAGATTCTATGGGTGAATCTGGTGACGGATGGTCTTCCGGCGATGGCTCTGGGTGTAGATCAGCCGGAAAAGGATCTCATGGAGCATAAGCCGCGCGGTGCAAAGGAAAATATTTTTGCCCGTCGACTGGGCTGGAAAATCATCAGTCGCGGCCTGCTGATCGGCTTATGTACGCTTGCCGCCTTCTGGCTGACATTACGCATCGCGCCGGATGACGCAGGCCAACTGGTCAAAGCGCAGTCCGTTGCCTTTGCCACACTGGTGCTGGCACAGTTAATCCATGTATTCGATTGCCGCAGCTCCCGGTCTATTTTCCACCGCAATCCGTTTCAAAACAGCTATCTCGTATTTGCCGTGCTGTCATCCATTGTGCTGATGCTGGTGGTCATGTACGTGTCTGTGCTGCAGCCGGTTTTCAAAACGGTGCCGCTCGGCTTGCGTGAATGGGCGTTGTCCATCGTGGCCGCAGGGATTCCGACTTTCCTGATAGGGGCCGGAAGCGTATGGGGCGGCAGACGGAACCGTCGACATGGCGGAAATGCCCGCTTCTCGGCGGGGCGCACGAAATTTTCGGCCTAGAACCCGGGCAGGCATCACCACATGGCTTTCCCGCTTTAGTCCAGTATGCTATCATGATTTAAAGCTTCATGAGAAGCATGAGATCAGGTACAACGGCGGAGGGAAGCTATGGAATTCACAAAAATGCACGGCTTGGGTAATGATTTTATCGTTTGGTTTGGATACGAGGAATTGCCGTCTGACGCTTCAGAATTGGCTGTTCGGCTGTGTGACCGGCATTTTGGCGCCGGTGCAGACGGCCTGGTATATATACTGCCTTCAGACAAAGCTGATTTTTGCATGCGCATCATCAATTCAGACGGTTCGGAGGCTGAGCAATGCGGGAATGCCATCCGCTGTGCGGCCAAATATGTATATGACCGCAAGCATATCAGCCGTGAGCGGATTACGATTGAGACGCTGGGTGCAGGTGTGCAGCAGGTAGAACTGACTGTAGAGGGCGGGCTTGTACGTATGGTAAAGGTGGACATGGGAGAGCCGATCCTGGAGGGTCTGAAAATTCCAACTACATTGGATATGGATAGCATCATTCAGGAGTCCATCGAGGCTGGGAGAAGCAGATTTCGCTTTACAGCTGTATCTATGGGCAATCCGCATTGTGTTATCTATGTGGAAAATGCACCTGGCTTTGAACTGGAAGTCTGGGGGCCAAAGCTGGAAAGCCATCCGCTATTTCCTAAAAAGACCAATGTGGAGTTCGCGACGGTACGAAGCCGGAATCACATTGAGATGAGAGTATGGGAACGTGGAGCCGGTCCTACGCTGGCCTGCGGAACCGGGGCCTGTGCCACGCTTGTGGCATCTGTACTGAACGGATATAGTGACCGTCGTGCCATGGTCAGCCTGAAGGGCGGCGATCTGGATATTGAATGGAACGAGGAAGACAATCACGTGTATATGACGGGACCGGCTGAAATTGTGTATGAAGGCCGGCTATCCTGAAATACCGGGAATATGGAAAATTATATTTATTTTATTCAATAATTGTATTTAAAGAATAAAGCGAAGACCTTGCGGGGTCTTCTTTTTTTGTGGCATTCTGTCTTTTTTTGACGTCTGAACAATGCTAATATATAAAAAAAGCAAACAACAAGGAGGCGTTCATGGTGCAGAAATTTCGTTGGATTTCGGCGATTACAGCCCTCATTTTTGCAGTTACCGCGCTTCCTGCTCATGCCGCTGTCCTCTCTGCTGCCGCGGATACGACAAGCAAGCAGGTCGGATCACTAACCCCAACGGTCGTGAATCGTCTGGAAAAGGCAGTGCAGGAACTCGTTGGTACGAAAACGCCATTTCAATTTGATGATGTGACGGATATGGGGAAAACCTGGATTGTTGAGGGCGAACTGGAGGACGGAACAGCCACGTTTCAAACAGAATATAATAAGGAAAAGAATAGAGTGGATTCTACCACGGTACGATATAAAATAAGCAGCTTGGACAAGGCGCTGGATGCGCCGCTTAAGGCCAAAGTGCTTAACAGTGCCAAAGCGTTTGACCGCAAGCGCTCTATGCAATTTGAGGCTTTTTGGCGGGTTAAATCTCCATACCAGTCTAATAAGCCTTCGAATTACTGGGTATTTTGGGGCGCAGGAGAAAAGACATCCTCCTTGTACGTTGATGTGGATCGGGGGAACAATATAACCATTAATGCGGATTACTCGTTGAAGCAGGTGGACCCTGTGTTGCTGAATCGGGCAGCAAACACTTTGCAGCGTTTTAGCGGACAGCGGATCACGGTGCAGCATGCTTCGAGGTTCAAGGACGAGGCCAAGGGACTTTCCTATTGGTTGTTCGAGGATGCCAACGAGTCGAGTGAGGTCAATATTGACGCAACGACCGCCAAGGTACTGGCTGTATCCACCTATGGAGCGGACTGGAATGACGACGCTGATTTTAAAAAATCGTTTGCAAGGCCCAAATATACCGCCTCAGAAGCTTTGAAGCTGGTCAAGCCCAAGGTTCAGCTGTTATTTAATATCAACTTGTCCGGCTATCATGTGGAGATTCAAGGGAATCAATATACGTTTTCCAAAAAGCAGAAGGGAACAGCTTCAATTATAGCTAAAGTGAATAAAAAAGGGTTTTTTTATGATTTTTCCCTTCGTCCTGCGGATGGGAAAGTACAATAAATATAGAATAGGATAGAATAGCAATTCTGACTCAAGCTGCTTCACGCTAATGACATCATGTTGGGGTGTGGAGCGGCTTTTTTTGTTTTTTTAGCGTGTGTTTGCAACCGCTTTTATGTTACATTAATATGAAAATAAAGAGCGGGGTGGAGCGGAGGATATGAAACCGGATTTACGTACTGCGCTGAATCGTGAAATTATCGTCGGAGACGGCGCGATGGGGACCTTTTTATACCAGCTGGGATTTTCAGTAAATACTTCCTACGAAGAATTGAATATATCTTCACCGGATGTTATAGCCGATGTGCATAGTCAATATTTAAAAGCGGGAGCACGATTACTGGAGACCAATACGTTTTCTGCAAATGATTACAAGCTGGCCCGGTTTGGACTGGAATCCAAAGTAGAGGAGATCAACCGTGCCGGGGTAAGAATAGCCAGAGCAGCTGCCGGACCTGAGCATTATGTAGTGGGCGCGGTAGGCTCCATATGCGGGGGCAAACGGCTTGACATATCCAAGCTGGAGCTGGCCCGTAACTACGATCAGCAGATTGATGCCCTTCTCTCCGAAGGAGTCGACGGCATTGTGTGTGAAACATTTTATTCACTGGATGAAATACGCATTGCGCTTCACGGTGTACGTAAATACAGCGACATTCCGGTCATCTGTCAGTTTGCAGTCGATCAGATTGGCCGCACACAGGATGGTTTTTTGGTAACGGAAGCTTTTTCGATGCTGCGTGATGAGGGAGCGGATATTCTTGGATTTAACTGTCACTCCGGTCCACAGGGGATCATGAGTGTCATGGAGCGACTGGGCGGACCTTTGTCGGTTCCGCTGTCCGTGTACCCCAACGCAGGTCTTGCAGATTATTTGGACGGACATTATGTATATGGTGCAACGCCTGCATATTTTGGAGAATGCGCGGCGTCCTTTATTGAGCTGGGAACAAGGCTGATCGGGGGCTGCTGCGGGACCACACCGGACCATATTGCAGCGATTTCCAAAGCTTTGAGCGGTGTACAGCCGCCTCCGCTGGCTCCACTGGCTCCAAACGAAGCGTTGTTGAAAGAATCAATTCACGTAGCCGAGCAGGAGCCGATTGCAGCTGAAAGGGAGCGCGGCAACGGCAGAATAGCCCGCAAACCCAACATTGTGGAGACGGTTAAGGAGCGGCATACAGTCATCGTAGAGCTTGATCCTCCGCGCGATCTGGATATTGCACGCTTTATGCAAGGCGCGCATGCATTGAAAGAAGCAGGAGCCGATGCGCTTACGCTGGCCGACAATTCACTTGCCGTCACTCGTATGAGCAACATGGCGCTTGGACATTTGGTCAGCATTGAAACAGGCTTGCGCCCATTAATTCATATTGCTTGCCGGGACCGCAATCTGATTGGTACTCAGTCCCATATGATGGGGTTTGATGCACTGGGCATAGATCATGTGCTGGCGGTTACGGGAGACCCGGCTAGGTTCGGTGATTTGCCGGGAGCCAGCTCAGTGTATGATATGACTTCTTTTGAAATCATACGTATGATCAAGCAATTAAACGATGGCGTTGCATTTTCCGGCAAGCCGTTAAAGCAGAAAGCGAATTTTGTTATAGGTGCTGCGTTTAATCCCAACGTCAAGCATTTGGGTAAAGCGGTGCAGCGGCTGGAAAAGAAGATTGCCTCCGGTGCTGATTATATTATGACCCAGCCCGTTTATGACCGTGAGCTCATTGTAGACATCGCGGATGCGACACGGCATTTGGATGTCCCGATTTTTATCGGTATTATGCCGCTGGCTAGCGGGCGCAATGCAGAATACCTGCATAATGAAGTACCCGGCATTCAGCTGTCAAATGAGGTGCGTGCACGCATGTCTGGTCTGGAGGGCCCGGAAGGACGAGCGATGGGTGTGTCCATTGCCAAGGAACTGCTTGATACGGCGATGGAGCATTTTAACGGGATCTATTTGATGACTCCATTCATGTTCTATGAAATGACGGCTGAGCTGACTTCCTATGTATGGCAAAAATCCGGCCGTGCGCAGGCCCACTTGTATCGACTATAATAATCAATTACAATAGTAAAATGGATGTGATGCCGATGTCATTGAGTATGACCGGATACGGTCAAGCCATCTTTCACTATGAAGGCTATAAAGTGCGCCTGGAACTGAAATCGGTGAATCACCGCTATTGCGAAGTGATGATGAGGATTCCGCGCGAATGGACCCGTTTTGAAGATGGCTTGAAAAGAACGGTTCAGCAGCAGATTAAACGCGGCCGTGTCGACGTCTTCATCCATAGGGAACGTGATGAAGAACAGATTCCTGTCGCACGGTTGAATGAGACTGTTGTGCAGGCATACCTGCATGCAGCGGAGCAGCTGGCCGATCGTTATGGCGTAAAAGGAACATTAGGCATAAGCGACATTCTTGCTTTGCCTGACGTTCTGGGTGAGCCTGGGGAAACAGGCAATGGAGACGAAGAAGGCTGGGAAGAACAGCTGCAGACAGCCTTACATGAAGCTTTGCAGGGATTGCTGGAGATGAGAAGGCGCGAAGGCGGACATTTGGCACAAGATGTGGAAGCACGTATTGTGCATCTGGAATCCCTGCATCATGAAATGATGGTGTTGGCTCCGCATGTTGTGAGCGAATACCGTAACAGGCTGAAAAACAGACTTAAAGAGCTTCAGGACGGTTCATTTACGCTGGATGAGCATAAGTTCGGAATGGAGATTGCTTTATTCGCGGATCGCAGCAATATTGATGAGGAGCTTACCCGGCTTCAAAGTCACTTTGGGCAATGCAAGGGGTTGCTGTTGTCGGACGAGCCGGCCGGCCGTAAACTGGATTTTTTAATCCAGGAAATGAACAGGGAAGTTAACACGATCGGCTCCAAGGCTAATCATCTCACACTGGTTAATTTGGTCGTCGAGATGAAAGCAGAGCTTGAAAAAATTCGTGAGCAGGCTGCAAATATTGAGTAGCTACCTGGTAGCGGCATGGCTGCAACAGTCACATGTATAGGGGGAAAGACCTGAATATGGCAATCAAATTGATCAATATTGGCTTTGGCAATATCGTGTCGGCCAACCGAATTATCTCCATCGTCAGTCCGGAGTCCGCTCCGATCAAGCGGATTATACAGGAAGCCAGAGATCGGCATATGTTAATTGATGCCACCTATGGCCGCCGGACACGGGCTGTTATTATTACAGACAGTGACCATGTTATCCTGTCTGCAGTGCAGCCGGAGACGGTTGCTCATCGCCTATCCACTAAAGATGATGATAATGACGAATAAAAATGGAGTGTACTATGGCTAAGGGATTATTATTTGTAATATCCGGACCTTCGGGTGTCGGTAAAGGAACGGTAGGCAATGCATTGCGCGAAAAGCTGCCGGAGATAACCTATTCCGTTTCTGCTACAACTCGCGCGCCTCGTGCGGGCGAACAGGATGGAGTAAACTATTTTTTTAAAACGCGTGAAGAGTTTTTAGGTATGATTGAACGGGACGAAATGCTGGAGTATGCAGAGTATGTAGGCAACTATTATGGTACTCCACGTGATTTTGTAGATCAGACGCTTGCGCAGGGGAAAGATATTTTTTTGGAAATTGAGGTTCAGGGAGCCCTGAAGGTCAAGGAAAAGTTTCCTGAAGGCATCTTCATTTTCCTGCTTCCGCCTTCGCTGGATGAATTAAAGGACAGAATTCGGGGACGGGGAACAGAAACTCAGGCCACCATTGATCACCGTATGTCGGTAGCTGTGGATGAAATGAATCTGTTGCGTCACTATAATTATGCGGTTGTGAATGATGAGATTGATCTCGCTTGTAAACGAATAGAATCCATTATTATCGCCGAACATTGTAAGGTTCACCCATAACTATGGGGCTTTACATGTGCCAAGTACATTTAAAGTGAAATCATATTGTATAGGCTGGGCTTAAGGTGTACACTTGAGTTCAGCTATATTGTCTCAAAACTACATGAAGAGGTGTCTATTTGTGCTGTATCCTTCCATTGATGAAATGATGAAAAAGGTTGATAGTAAATATTCGCTGGTTGTAGCGGCTTCGCGCCGGGCTAGACAATTGCGCGAAGGTGAGAAGACGTCTCTGAAAAGTCCTAAATCGCACAAGCAGGTTGGGGTAGCGTTGGAAGAGATCTATGCTGATCATCTTATGCTGGAAAGCGGCGGAGAATAAGAATTGTAGACAATCATTATAGCCAGGCGCAATGCCAATTCCTTTGACAACCGCAAGGTTGTTATTTTTTTCGGTCAGGGGGAGTTAACGATGTTGAAGGGGAAAGTCATTATTCTGGGTATTACCGGCGGGATTGCAGCTTATAAAGGAGCCGCGCTGTGCAGTAAGCTGACGCAAAAGGGAGCCGACGTTCATGTGATTATGACGGCTTCCGCAAAGGAGTTTATTACCGAACTTACATTGCAATCGCTCTCTCGTAATCCGGTATACAGTGATACGTTTGATGAAAGAGAACCGTCTGTCGTATCCCATATCCATCTGGCGGATGCGGCTGATTTGGTGCTGGTTGCTCCTGCAACCGCGAATATCATCGGGAAAATGGCGCATGGGCTTGCTGATGATATGCTGTCTACTACACTGCTGGCTACAACAGCCCCTATCATGGTGGCTCCCGCGATGAACGTACATATGTACTCTCATCCGGCAGTAATGCAAAATATGGAGACGCTCGTATCTCGTGGCGTCAAGATGATTGAGCCTGGTGAAGGATTATTGGCCTGTGGCTATGTTGGTAAAGGACGCCTGGAAGAGCCGGAGATGATTGTGCAGACGATCGAGCGCTTTTTTGAACAGGAAGACCAGAAGCATGAGGGCCGAAGCAAGTCAGAAGCGCGGTGGTTTGGCAACGAATCTACGAAGGCTCAAGCAGCCGGGCTGCTTGTAAGCAAGAATAAATTGCTGCTTTCAGGCAAAAAGGTTGTGGTGACTGCTGGAGGCACGATTGAGCGCATTGATCCGGTGCGTTATATTACGAACGATTCCTCCGGGAAAATGGGCTTTGCTATTGCGAAAGTGGCCCAGGAGATGGGGGCAGAGGTGCAATTGATCGCTGCAAATACCAGCGTGGAGCCACCACCCGGCATTTCGCTTGAAAGAGTTCAATCCGCTGGAGATATGTATGATGCTGTGCTAAGACAATGGGGAGCGTGTGATATGGTCGTGATGGCTGCTGCGGTTGCGGATTATCGGCCACTCGAGGTAGCACAGTCCAAGATCAAAAAGAAAGATAGTGTCCTTACACTGGAACTAGTGAAAAACGTCGATATTCTGGAATCGCTCGGACATAGCAAAAAACACCAGTTTTTAGTTGGCTTTGCGGCGGAAACCGAAAATATCGAGACATATGCGATCGATAAGTTAGAACGTAAAAATTGTGATCTGATTGCAGCAAATGATGTAACGGTGGAAGGCGCCGGTTTTGGTGCTGATCATAATGCTGTACAAATTTATGACCGTAGCGGGATGGTGGAGCGTATTCCTGTACAATCAAAGGAAGAAGTTGCGCGTAAGCTGCTGGCAATAGCGGCCGGGCGCATGGGTGGGGTGATGCATTAATGGAGACAGGCAATTTAGTTGCCAAGGTCATTGTCGATGTACCCGCCAAGGACACGGACCGTACCTTCGATTATATGATCCCGGATTCAATGCGGCCTTGGATCGAGCCGGGCAGCCGGGTAGCTGTACCGTTCGGCAAACGGACGGTACAGGCTTTTGTCATTTCGTTAGCCCCTGCTGAGGAGCCGCCCAAATATAGGATGAGGGCGATTCAGGAGCTGCTGGATTTGGTGCCTCCCTTATCTCCCGATCTGGTAGAATTGGGCAAATGGATGAGTGAACGCTACGCCTGCAATCAGATCATGGCTTTGCAAGTGATGATTCCTACTGCATTAAAAGGGAAGGCGGAACGTTACATTTCTATCGCTGAACAGCATGCGTTTGGGAATGCCTCCTCTGTGCATGATATGCAGAGCCCCAATTCTAATACGCATTTACAGCGTACCATGCAACCGGACCGGGACGGTGAGCCCGAATGGGCTCTTCTGAACGATGACGGGATGAGTGATCCGACAGAGCGCCGGATTGTCAGCTTTATTCAAGAGAAGGAGCAAGTTCCTTTGCAGCAGCTCAGCCGCCGTTTCCCTGAGGAGGCGAAGGTCATTAAATCACTGCTGCGGCGGGGGGTGCTCCAGGAGAGTCAGGTGATTAAAGACAAGCTCAGCAAAAAGACGATGAAATCTGTTGACCTGTCTATTTCTATAGAAGAGGCTTCAGCAGCATTGGAGCAATTTTCTGCCAAAGCGCAGCGTCAGCGGGAGGTACTTGCTTTTTTGCTGGAGCGTAGCGAGTTTCTGCCTCTGCCGCTGAAGGAAGTCCTGACTTCACTAAGTGTATCAGCTGCAACGGTCAAGGCGCTGGAAGACAAGGGCTATGTGGTGCTGGAGGATGTGGAAGTGTTCCGCGATCCATACCGGGGCAGACGCTTTAAGCCTACAGAGCCGCTGCCTCTCACAGCAGAGCAGCAGTCGGTATATGAGCGAATTGTTCGCCAGCTGGACATGCGTGAGCAAGGCACTTATTTATTGCATGGAGTCACAGGGAGTGGCAAGACGGAAGTGTATTTGCAGACGATTCAGCGTTGTATCGATCAAAATCGTCAGGCAATTGTACTCGTACCTGAAATATCGCTCACACCACAAATGGTAGAGCGTTTCAAAGGGCGGTTTGGCGATCAGGTAGCCGTAATGCACAGCAGGTTGTCCGGCGGGGAACGCTACGATGAGTGGCGTAAGATACGCGAGGGCCGAGTAAAGGTGGCGATTGGCGCCCGCTCGGCCGTATTTGCGCCATTTCGGGAGCTGGGACTCATTATTATGGATGAGGAGCATGAAACATCCTATAAGCAGGAAGAGACCCCCAAGTACCATGCGCGGGATGTAGCCGTGCGCAGGGCCCATCAGCATGGAGCTGTCGTCATCCTGGGATCGGCTACCCCGTCGCTTGAAAGCTACTATGCCGCTCGCTCACAAAGCAATGACGAATTTGCACCGTTGCTGCTTGAAATGTCAACCCGCGCGCTCGGGAACACGCTGCCCGAGGTGCATATTATGGACATGCGCGAGGAACTGCGTGCCGGCAACCGCTCCATGTTCAGCCGCGCGCTGCATGATGGAATTGCAGAGCGGTTGAAGCGCAAGGAGCAGACGGTATTGCTGCTGAATCGACGCGGGCATTCGACGTTCGTTATGTGCCGTAGCTGCGGCTATGTGGCGGGTTGTCCGGATTGCGATATTTCGCTTACGTATCACCAGCGGTCGAACAATTTGCGTTGCCATTACTGTGGTTATTCCGAGCATGTGCCGCAAACTTGTCCGGAATGCGGCAGTGAGCATATTCGCTATTTCGGTACAGGCACTCAGCGAGTGGAGGAGGAGCTGGCCAAGCTGTTTCCCGGTATACGTGTGATCCGAATGGATGTGGACACAACTACCGAAAAAAACGCGCACGAAAAGCTGCTCAAGCAGTTTCGTGAGAAAAAAGCGGATGTGCTGCTGGGAACCCAAATGGTAGCCAAAGGGCTGGATTTTCCCGATGTAACGCTAGTTGGAGCCATCACTGCGGACTCAGCTCTTAATTTACCGGATTTCCGGGCGGCCGAAAAAACCTTCCAGCTGTTAACGCAGGTAGCCGGACGTGCTGGAAGACATCAATTGCCGGGTGAAGTATTCGTACAATCCTATACGCCGGAGCATTATTCGGTGGTTCATGCAAGCCACCATGATTATGCTTCCTTTGTCAGGGAAGAGTTGAAGCATCGCCGCAATTTGCACTATCCGCCGTATTGCCGTCTTATTTTAGTGACCTTTTCTCATGAACAGCTCCCGGTTCTGGTCCGGCTGGCTGAGAACTATTCAGCGACGCTGCAGGGGCGAGCCAGACAGCGGGGCTGGTTTGGAAATATGGATCGGCTTGCATCGGATGTACTTGACATCTTGGGACCTGTAGCTTCACCGATCTCGAGAATCAAGAATAGATACCGATTTCAATGTATGATAAAATGGCGTGGAAATATCGACGCGATTGGTCTGGCACAGCAGGTAGCTGATGAAATGGCGGAATCCGCACAGGCCCAAAAGCTGCTGATAAGCCTGGATGTCGATCCGCAAATGCTCATGTAGAGCCTGCGCAAAAACGGGTCGGACCATTAATGCGGACAACCGTCCGTACATAGGATTATGTAACAGTTGCATGTGTGATGAATACAATTAAGTCTAAATGAAGGATAAAGAGGAAGGTGTTTTGTTGTCATGTCAATTAGAATTATCGTGTTGGAGCCGGATGATATACTGCATAAAGTAGCCAAGGAAGTGCCTAAAATTACGCCTAATGTACAAAAGCTGCTCGACGATATGGCAGATACGATGTATGAAGCCGAGGGAGTAGGACTTGCCGCTCCGCAAGTTGGCATTTTGAAGCGCCTCATCGTCGTGGATGCCGGAGATGAGCACGGTTTGATTAAAATGGTCAATCCGGAAATCGTCGCCCAGGAAGGGGAACAGTTTGGTCCTGAAGGCTGTTTGAGCATTCCGGGACTGAACGGGGATGTACGCCGTGCCGAGAAGGTTACCGTCAAAGGACTGGATCGTGAGGGCAAGGCCATCACCGTTACGGCAACAGGCTTGCTTTCTCGCGCTTTCCAGCATGAAATCGACCATTTAAATGGAGTTTTGTTCACGGATATCGCGGAAAAAGTATATGAGGTTGCTCCGGAACAGCCAGGACCGAACCGTCAGGCGGGAGAGTGAGGTCCGATGAGTCAAGAGATTCGTATTATCTTTATGGGTACACCGGAATTTGCTGTGCCGTCACTGAATATGCTGCTAGACAACAGCTACAACGTCGTTGGTGTAATCACCCAGCCGGATAAGCCGCAGGGACGCAAAAAAATATTAATGCCGACACCCGTCAAGGAAGCGGCGGAGAAGCGCGGGATTCCCGTGCTTCAACCGACTCGCCTGCGGCAACCAGAAGCGGTGGCTCAGGTGGCCAAGCTGCGCCCGGATCTGATTGTAACCGCAGCCTATGGGCAAATTTTGCCTAAGGCCGTTTTGGACCTGCCCCGTTTTGGCTGTTTGAATGTGCATGGCTCGCTCTTGCCCCGTTATCGGGGAGGAGCGCCGATTCAGCGTGCCATTATTAACGGTGAGACCATCACAGGCGTAACGCTGATGTATATGGCGGAAGGATTGGATACCGGCGATATGATATCGCGGGTTGAGGTTGCCATTGAGCCGGAGGATACGTCCGGCACGATCTTCGAGAAGCTGAGCACAGCCGGGGCAAAGCTTTTACATGACGAGCTGCCGAAGCTGCTGGCAGGGCAATCGGCGCGTACACCGCAGAACGAGGAAGAGGCAACCTATGCCCCGAACCTGAGCCGTGACGATGAACGCATTCCATGGAATGACAGTGCCCAGCAAATATACAACCGGATTCGCGGGCTTGTTCCCTTTTCCGGCGCATTTACAATGTGGGAAGATAACGTTTTTAAAGTATGGGCTGCTGAACAGCCTTCCATAAATAATGATGTGAACAGCCCAAATCCTCCTGTACCCGGAACGGTTCTTCAATTGAATGCCCGGGGCATTGAAGTGCAAACCGGCAATGGGACGCTCTGGCTGACTCAGGTTCAGCCGGCAGGCAAAAAGGTGATGGAAGCAGGCACCTTTGCACGCGGCGGACAAATGAAGCCAGGCGTGGTGCTCGGGTGAGCGGGGGCCGCTCCCGTCAGGGAGGTCAGGATAAGCGTGCGGGGACCAGAGCCGGGAAGACCCGCAAGCAAACCGCGCGGGAAGTTGCACTCGATGTGCTGATCGGGGTGGAGCAGGAAGGCGCCTACAGCAATCTTGAGCTCAACCGCCGGCTTCAGCAAGCAGAATTGTCCGCAAGCGATGTCGGCTTGGCAACAGAGCTTGTGTACGGTACAGTCGCACGCCGCAATACCTTGGACTATTACCTGAACAAGTTTGTGCAAAAAGGAACGGCCAAGCTTCAGGCCTGGGTTCGTTCCCTGCTGCGGATGAGTGTGTATCAGATGGTGTACCTGGATCGTATCCCGGATCATGCTGTCGTTAGTGAAGCCGTGACCATTGCCAAGCGGCGCGGGCACCAGGGAATTTCGGGGATGGTCAACGGTGTGCTGCGGAGTATGCTGCGCGAGCCGGACAAGCTGCGTATTCCGGACGATTTGTCCGCTGAGGAGCGGATTTCGCTGGAGCATTCCCATCCGCAGTGGCTGGTTAAACGCTGGATTCAGCAATATGGTGTAGATACAGCGGAGGCTATCTGCCGGGCTAATAATGAGCCCCCAGCGGTTAGCGTACGGGTAAATACGACTATGACTAGCCGTGATCAGTTATTGGGCGAGATGCTCGCAAAAGGGATGGATGCCGTTCCTTCGGCAGTTAGCCCTTTTGGAATTGTTGTTCGCAGCGGCGGCAATATGGCGCTTACCTCCTGGTATACGGACGGCTTGTTGTCCGTGCAGGATGAAAGCTCCATGCTCGTTGCCGAAGCAGTCACACCTGAGCCTGGTATGCTGGTGCTGGATTGTTGTGCCGCTCCGGGCGGCAAAACGGCGCATATGGCTGAGCTGATGAAGGATCAAGGGCGGATTATCGCAAACGACCTGCATACTCATAAGCATCATTTAATTCAGGAACAGGCTGAGCGGCTGGGGCTGGATGCCGTGGAAACGGTCACCGGCGATGCGCTGGAACTAAAAGAGCGTTATGCTCCAGCATCTTTTGACCGCATTTTGCTTGATGCGCCATGCTCCGGCTTTGGGGTGATCCGCCGTAAGCCAGATTTGCGCTGGACCAAAACAGCGCAGGATGTTCGCGAAATTGCACAGCTTCAGCATGAGCTGCTGGAAAGTGTGGCCGGACTGTTAAAGCCGGGAGGTATTCTGGTATATAGCACCTGCACGATTGAGCCTGATGAAAACGAAGGACAATTGGCTCGATTTTTAAGTGAGCACCCTGAGTATGAATTGGCAAAAGATCATTTGTTCCCGGATGTGAGCTATGATGTTAATGATGCCCGGCGCGGCTCGGTGCAGCTGTTGCCACAGCATTTTCACAGCGACGGGTTTTATATCGCACGTCTGCGCCGGATCAAGTAATTCGGAGGAGTATTCCAGATATCCGCCGCCAGCATTTCCGCATTCCGCCGGACCTCTCCGGCGGTTTTTTGCATAAAGACGAAAAATTTTTACCCCCTCAGGGATTTGTGCTAAAATAGGAAGAATGAAAACACTGTCTAAGATCAATCAGAACTTAACGGAGAAGGAACGGGTGCAAACATTGATGAAACCTTTTATATATGATTTGACTCTTGAGGAGCTTCAGGACTGGGCCAAGAGCAATGGCGAGCCTGCTTTTCGCGGAGGACAAATTTTTGACTGGCTGTATGTGAAGCGGGTCAACGATTTCAATGAGATGACGAATTTGTCCAAGGCGTTGAGAGAGAAGCTTGCCGAGCAATTCAGCTTTGTGACGCTGCATGAAATTACAAAGCTGGAATCAAAAGACGGGACGGTGAAATTCCTGTTCGGTCTGCACGATGATCATGCGATTGAGACAGTTATTATGAGACACAATTACGGAAACAGTATTTGTGTAACGACTCAGGTGGGCTGCCGCATTGGATGTACTTTTTGCGCTTCGACGCTGGGCGGTCTCAAACGGAACCTGACGGCTGGTGAAATTACAGCCCAGGTTGTGCAAGCACAGAAAATTTTAGATAAGACGAATGAGCGAGTGAGCAGCATTGTGATTATGGGCTCGGGCGAGCCTTTTGAAAATTATGAAGCGACCATGACGTTTTTACGTACGATGATTCATGAAAAGGGTCTGAACATAGGCCAGCGGCATATTACAGTATCAACCAGCGGTATTGTACCGAATATTTATAAATTTGCGGACGAGGATACCCAGATTAATCTGGCAATATCGATTCATGCGCCTAATGACGCGCTTCGTTCAAAACTGATGCCTGTAAATCGCCGCTATCCTTTTAAGGATGTTATGGATGCGCTTCGTTACTACCTTGCCAAGACGGGGCGGAGAATTTCGTTTGAATATGCCCTGATTGGGGGAGTAAACGACCAGCCGGAGCATGCAGAAGAGCTGGCTGATGTACTCAAGGATATGCTGTGTCACGTCAATCTGATTCCGGTCAATCATGTGCCTGAGCGCAAGTATGTACGCACATCGCGCAGTGATATTTTCAATTTCCAGCGTATTCTTGCCGATAAGGGCATCAATGTGACGATCCGGCGTGAACAGGGTCATGATATCGCCGCTGCCTGTGGCCAGTTGCGCGCAAAGCATATGGATTTGGGGTGAAACCATTTGATCAAAACAGTTCATGTCAGCCATGTCGGACGTGTACGTTCGGTAAATGAGGATTCTGCCTGGATCAGGCATTTGGAGCAAGGGTATATTCTTGGAATTGTTGCCGATGGGATGGGGGGACATTTGGCCGGTGATACGGCCAGCCGCCTCGCAGTGGAGACACTTGCCGCTGATTTGGCAACGCTGGAAAGCGGATTATCCGCTCATTCTCTGACTGCTGCCCTCAGCGACGCTATTTTGCATGCGAATGAAGTGATCTTTCAGACGGCTGCGCGCGATGACAAATATCATAATATGGGCACGACAGTTGTGGCTGTTTTGCTGAACAATGCTTCCGGAATTATCGGACATATCGGGGACAGCCGAGCCTATGTGATATCCAAAGGAACGGTACGTCAACTTACAGAAGACCACACTTTGGTGAATGAGCTATTCAAAAACGGCCAAATCAGCAAGGAAGAGCGGGAGAACCACCCCCGCCGCAACGTGCTGACACGGGCACTTGGCACGGATTCCGAGGTGAAGGTGGATATTGACTCCGTTACACTGGACAAGGGCGATGTATTGCTGCTGTGCAGTGACGGACTGAGCAATCTGGTGACGGAAGAGCAAATCAGCAAAGTAGTAGGCGCCGCAGACAATCCTTTGGAGGAACGAGCGGACCGTCTGCTGCATCTGGCCTTGCTTGCCGGGGGAGATGATAATATCACTGTAGCTTTGTTTGAATTGCCCGACGACACGGTTTCATTGCATGAAAAGGGGTGTGGCGCATGATCGGACACCTGCTAGGGGGAAGATACGAAATCATTGAGCGCATCGGCGGCGGCGGTATGGCGCTGGTCTACAAGGCTCAAGACATTTTGCTGAATCGTAATGTAGCAGTTAAAGTGCTACGACAGCAATTTGTTCATGATGAGGAATTTATTCGCCGTTTCCGGCGTGAGGCGCAGTCCGCGGCTTCTCTATCTCATTCGAATGTGGTCAGTATTTATGATGTCGGCCAAGAGGATGAAATTCATTATATTGTCATGGAATACGTTGAAGGTAAAAATCTGAATGAGATTATTAAAGAGCGTGCGCCGTTGCAGGTGGATGAAGCAGTGCGGATCGCTTCGCAGATTTGTGACGCGCTGGAGCATGCGCACCAAAATCAGATTATTCACCGGGACATTAAGCCCCATAATATATTGATTGGACGTAATGGACGGGTTAAGGTAACGGATTTCGGGATTGCCAGGGCTGTAACGTCAACGACAATTACGCAGACTGGTTCTGTTGTCGGTTCTGTCCATTATTTCTCACCTGAACATGCCAAAGGTGTTGTTACCGGCGAAAAATCGGACTTATATTCTTTAGGCATTGTGTTATATCAAATGCTGACGGCACAGCTTCCTTTTTTGGGAGAAAGCCCAATCAGTGTAGCACTCAAACATTTGCAAGAGGAATTTGAGGAGCCGCGCAAAATTAACCCGCTGATTCCGCAAAGCGTGGAAAACGTCATTTTAAAATCCATGCGCAAAAATCCCGAGGAACGCTACCAGTCAGCAGACGAAATGCTGCAAGACCTGGAAACCTGTCTGCTGCCGACACGGCGCAATGAATCCAAGCTGGAGTTTGCACATTTGGATGATGAGGACCAAACACGGATCATTCCGGCGATCAAGCCTCAACAAATGGGGGTATCTTCCAGTGGGAGCGACGCGCCTGTGCAGCCTCATAAATCCGAACAGCTTCCAAGCAAGCAGTCGTCCAGAAAGAATAGAAAAAAGGCTATCTTCTGGGTGACGCTCGTGCTGGTACTGCTGCTCTCCATGGGTGGACTGGTGTACTATGTACAAAGTGTACTCGTTGTGCCTGATGTCAAAGTACCGAATGTATTGACACAGACAGAAGACCAGGCAAAAGTGAATCTTAGTAAAGCAGGATTGCTCATTGAGGAGCCTGTCCAGCATGTATACAAAGAGGGAATTGCGCCAGGAGTTGTCTTTTATCAAAGTTATCCAGGGGATTCTTTAGTCAAGCAAGGAACGAAAATTAGTCTGAAAGTCGGGATCGCCAAACCGCTTACTCCGATGCCGGATGTTAAAGGCCAAACCTACGAGAATGCCGTGAAGCTGCTGACTGCCCAGCAGATTAAGGAGACGCAGATTCAGCAAAATGAACAGTTCAGTGATCAGCCTGCAGGAACCGTCCTCAGTCAGACACCTGCTGCAAATGAGCCCTTTGATAAGGATTCGGTTCAAATCGTCCTTACGGTCAGCAAAGGTGCTAACACGGTGAAAATGCCAAATCTGGTAGGAATGACGCAAAACCAAGCAGAAGATGAGGTTAAAAAGGCGGGACTGAAGGTTGGCTCAATCAAAGAGGAATACAGCTATGAGCAGGAAAAAGGCAAAGTAACCAAACAGTGGCCGTCTGAGGCGGGCAGCGAATTGCCTCCGAATACGGAAATTACGATTTATGTAAGTACCGGTTACCCGCCAGAAGCGATTATGCTGCCGTTTAATGTGCCTGTTGCCCCGAAGGAGGAAGGCAAAAACAGCAAGATTCGGATTACTTATACCGATGCACGTGGGGAAAATCAGGAGTGGGGAAGCCGTACGATCAATACGACGCAGGTGTTTACGATTAATCTGGTGATGGCTCCGAACAAGGACAGCGTTGTTTCTGTATTTAGAGACGGTGCCTTTGTTGATACGTATCCTGTTTCTTATATTGATGCCAAAAATGGCACGGTGACGATGCCTCAAATTGCTCCGCCTGCCAACACGTCACCAACGGATCCTTCACAGAATGGCGGTGCAAATGGTGGAGAAGGGAATAATGGGGAATCTTCTAATAATGGTGGCGGCGACTCCAACAATCCGGATGGAACCGGTGGGAATGGCGAACCTTCGGCCTTTGCTCCTGGAACTGACTCCACGGGAGCAACTAGCAATGAGTTGGCAGTTAGTCATAATAACAACGCGGGCAAGTGGAACGGTTCCCATCGGAGAAGGGAAAAGTGATTGAGGCTGTGCAGCATCCGTAAACTTGCTGAAGGAAGGTGCTTGTTCTGTTACAAGTAATGAAACTTGCGCATTATGAAGGAGGACGTCTTACACATGCCTGAAGGTCTGATCGTCAAGGCACTCAGCGGATATTATTATGTTTCCAGTCTGGATCAGGATGGGCGCCCGGTATCCGGCGAAGCTACAGTACAATGCAGAGCGCGCGGTATTTTTAAGAAAAAAGAGATTACACCTCTTGTCGGCGATCAGGTCGTTTATGAATTGACTGAGAACGGAGAAGGTATGATCAAGGAGATTCGGAAACGTATGACGGAGCTCATCCGCCCGCCGGTAGCTAATACTACGCTTGCCGTACTGTTGTTTTCCCTGCGTGAGCCGGACTTGAATTTGCCGCTGCTGGATAAATTTCTGGTGCATATTGAGCACGCCGGGCTGGATACGATTATCTGTCTGACCAAACGCGATTTGTATGAAGGCAGTCCTTCAGAGGATGATATGGTGCTGGCTGTTCAGGAAATGTACCGGAAGATCGGTTACGAGGTGCTGGTGACCAGTGCCCGGACCGGCAAAGGTACGGCTGAGCTGAAGAAGCTGCTGGCTGGTCAAATCAGCGTGTTCTCCGGACAGTCAGGTGTAGGGAAATCTTCCATGCTTAATGCGCTGCAGCCCGGGTTAACGCTAAAGACGAGCGCCATTAGCAATAAGCTGGGACGAGGAAGACATACGACTCGTCACGTAGAACTGATCTCATTGGATAACGGTGGATTTGTAGCTGATACACCGGGCTTTAGCCAGCTGGATTTTCTGGAGCTGGGTGTAGATGAGCTATCACCCTGTTTTCGTGAATTTCAGCAGTATGCGGAAGGGTGTAAATTTCGTGGCTGCACCCATATTCACGAGCCTGATTGTAAAGTGAGAAAGGCTGTGGAAGAAGGAGATATTGCACAGGGACGATATGATAGCTACTTGCAGTTCTACCAGGAACTAAAAGAAAAAAAGCGGAGGTATTGAGCATATGTTAAAAATAGCACCATCGATTTTATCCGCTGATTTTGCCCGTTTGGGCAGTGAGATTGCAGAAGCCGAGGCCATGGGAGCAGATTGGATTCATGTGGATGTAATGGATGGGCATTTTGTATCCAATATTACACTAGGTCCGCCTATCGTTAAGGCTATTCGTCCGCATACAACGCTTCCCTTGGATGTTCACTTGATGATTGAGCATCCTGAGCGTTACATTGCCGATTTTGTAAAAGCAGGAGCCAATATCATTACTGTTCACGCTGAAGCCTGTGTTCATTTGCATGGAGTCATTCATATGATTAAGCAACAGGGCGTGCTGGCAGGGGTGGCCCTCAATCCGGGTACTTCGCCATATGCGATCAAGGAAGTACTGCCTAATGTGGATATGATTCTAGTGATGACGGTCAATCCTGGTTTTGGAGGCCAATCCTTCATCCCAGAGACAGTCGATAAAATCAGACAGATCCGTGCTTGGCTGAACGAAATAGGGCGTCCAGACGTACATATCGAGGTAGACGGAGGGATTGCGGAGGAGACGGCACCTGTTGTATTTGATGCAGGAGCTGATGTTCTGGTCGCAGGCAGTGCAGTATTCGGTAGAACAGACCGTGGAGCAGCTATTGCGGCTATTCGGGACAGTGCGACCCGTTTGTCCAAGTGAAGCTAGCCTAAGCGTTATGGATGACTGCAGCGAGCATGGCGACAGGCCTGGCCCTTGGCAGCTTCTCGCTGGTGAAGGCTCCGTGGAATGCCCTTCTTTCCCTGTTCGCTGTTCTTATTGTTCTGTTTTACTTTCGTAAAAATGAACGACGTGGCTTGCGCATCGGTTTTATAGTGTGCATCTTACTTTATTTACATCCTGTTTATTTTTATGCTCTCGGCATATCTGTATGTTCGCGGACTTGTCTGATGGTATAGCCTGGGATGGTTGTGCATAAATATGGTTACATGAGCGGGATTCTCATGTAGCCTTTTTTTTGTGGGGTAACAACTATCTATAGATTGCATAAACTACAGAGAACGGGTGCAGGAGAATGATGGGGAGGGTGAGGCATGAAGTTTTATACGATCAAATTACCAAAATTTCTGGGTGGATTCGTCAAAGCCATTTTGAATACATTCCAGAAAAACTGAATTTCACACAAGATAAACATAGGTTGCAGAATGAAAATCCGAGGTACACGGGGCATGCTTCCCGGGCTGCAGCAGCTCGCCAGCACAGTAATAAACGGTAAAAACGCACGGGAAGATGCCTGACATTTTGTCCTCCTGGACCAGTTGAATATTACATTTCGAATAACCAAAAAAGCACCCGTTTAAAACGAGGTGCTTTTTGTTTATAACGTTATTTTTACGACTACACGCGAGTCACTTTACCTGCTTTCAAAGCACGAGTGCTGACATAAACGCGTTTTGGCTTACCGTTAACGAGAATGCGAACTTTTTGTACGTTGACGCCCCAAGTACGGCGATTACGGTTATTAGCGTGAGATACGTGGTTACCGCTGCTAGGCTTTTTGCCTGTTACAGAACATTTACGAGACATGATTCCACCTCCTATTCTGAAATAACCACGTTCCGTATGGAACGGGTCGCTCTTCAGGCCGACTGGGTCAGCCGGACTTTGTAAGTCACTAACCTGAACAAAACAATACTTATATATAATATCATAGTCAAAAAAGCTCCGTCAACTGATTCAAAAACTTTATTTATTTCTCTTTCGCATTATAGTACAATATGGGATAGTTATCACTCCGACTATTCTTGTATATATTAAAATGTGAACTGTTATTCCAGTCATGCCGGACAGATCAGAGGAGGACCATAACTATGGTTATCATCCCTGCCGCTGTATTGTTGTTGGGCGGTTGGCTGGTTTTTCATATATGTGACCTGTGGAAGAATGGCTCAGGTCATGAGTACGATAAGCTTGCGAAAGGGTGACATTCGTATTCGTCGTCCGGCTTTAGTATAATTCAATTGAACCTGTTGCACAGTTGAACAAGGTAATGTGTATAGATTGATCGTAAAACAAGTGTATTAAGCTAGGAAGGGGAATTCTCTTGAGTAATCGTTCTTTGAATGGAACAGATTTTACCGCAATGGTTCTAGCCGGGGCGGAACAATTGCAGCAGCATGCGGAACACGTCAATTCACTAAATGTATTTCCGGTGCCGGACGGTGACACGGGTACCAATATGAATTTGACGATGAGTGCGGGCGTAACGGAATTAAAGAGGGGGTATTCTGCCTCTATTGGTGTTATGTCCGGCATCTTGTCCAAAGGTTTGCTGATGGGGGCCCGCGGCAATTCAGGGGTTATCCTGTCCCAGTTGTTTCGCGGTTTTAGCCGTTACGCTGCCCCATACGAGGAATTGAATACCCTTCAGTTCGCATCGGCATTGCAATGCGGGGTGGATGCGGCCTACAAGGCGGTGGTTAAGCCGGTGGAGGGTACAATTCTTACCGTGGCGAAGGAAGCGGCCAAGCATGCTGTGTTTTTCTCGCGCCGTACGAACGATATCACGGAACTGATGGAAGAAGTGCTTGTAAAAGCGAAGCAAACACTTGCCATGACACAGGACATGCTTCCGGTGCTGAAACAGGTAGGAGTCGTGGATTCCGGTGGACAAGGGCTTGTGTATATCTATGAAGGATTTTTGCAATATCTCAAAAGTGGCCTGGTGACAGCTCCTGCTGCAAAAGGCGTCGAGGCACGCCCTGTTTTTGCTGCTCAGGCAACTGGGAGACCTGCAGCTACGACTGTTGCACCTTCCGCGGATGCGCCGATTTCGGCACAAGCGAAGCTCGAAACCGATAAAATTGAATTCTTGTACGACATGGAATTTTTTATCAATCGACAATTGGGTGAAGCGCAAGGTACGGCCTTTGATGAGGAAGTTTTCCGGAAAGCGCTGTCAGTAGACGGTGACTCCATTATCGTCATCTCTGACGAGAATATTATCAAGGTTCATGTGCATTCCAAGGCTCCGGGCGAAGTGCTGAATCTGGCACTGCGCTACGGGGAAATTACGCAGATTCGTATTTTGAATATGCGCGAACAGCATCGTGATTTGTTATCTGCGGGTATGGATGGTGCTCCTGAACCTGGGTGGTTTGCTGAAATACCAGCAGAGCCTGTCCGTGAAGAGGAGCCCTCCGAGCCTCCAGCCCACGAATTGGCACCTTTTGGTTTTATTGCCGTGGCTTCAGGTGAAGGGATTGCCGATATTTTCAAAAGCTTGGGTGTGGACATTGTGCTTTCTGGCGGCCAAACCATGAATCCGAGCACAGAGGACTTTGTCAATGCAGCACGCTCGATTGCGGCTCAGCACATTTATATTCTGCCGAATAATTCCAATATCATTTTAGCGGCAGAGCAGGCGCGCGAGCTATTGGAGATGGAACGCCTGGTGTCGGTTATTCCAAGCAAAACCATTCCTCAGGGGATGGCAGCGGCATTTGCTTTTCAGGAGGAAGTCGCCTTTGAGGTCAATCAAGATAATATGCGAGAAGCGGTCAGCCGTGTGAAATCCGGGCAGGTGACCTATGCGGTACGGGATACAACGCTTGATGACCTGCATATTAAGGCAGGCCATTATATCGGTATTCAAGACTCCAAAATTGTGGCGACTGAAGAACAGCTATTCGCAACGTCCTGTCTTTTGCTGATGAAAATGCTGGTGAATGGTGATGAAATTGTTACAATTCTCACAGGTTCGGACGCGAAGCAAGAAGACACAGATCAACTCGTTGCGTGGCTTGAGGGGCATTATGCAGATGCTGAAGTGGAAGTTCATGAAGGCGGTCAGCCGATCTATCCTTATTTGTTCTCCGTGGAACCCTGATGCGCTCTAGAGCGCATCAGGTATTCCACCACAAAAAGGAGGTCTGACGGATGAACCATACCATTATTGTTACGGATAGCACAGCCGATATTCCACAGGAACTGGTAGACCGTCTCGGTATAATCGTTGTACCGCTGATGGTCATGTTTGGCAGCACGACCTACCTGGACGGTATTGAAATGTCAGCGGCTCAGTTTTACAGCGAACTGGTGCGGGCTGATGAGCTGCCTACGACGTCACAGCCTTCACCGGCCCGTTTTCTGGAGGCTTTTACGACGTTGCTGGAGCAGCATCCTCAGAGCCAGATTGTTTCTATTCATTTGTCCTCCGGGGTAAGCGGGACATATCAATCCGCTCTGCTGGGCAAATCCATGCTGGAGGCGAATGAAGACAGAGTAACCGTAGTGGATTCCAAGTCAGGTTCATACGGATACGGTATGCTTGTAGTCTATGCTGCAGAGCTGGCGGCTGCCGGACAATCCCCGGCTGATATTGTTCAGGCTTTGGAACATCGGCGTGAGCGTCGCCGTTTGTATTTCCTGGTAGACACGCTGGAATACTTGCAAAAAGGCGGACGTATTGGCAAAGCTGCGGCTATGGTTGGTACGCTGCTGAACATTAAGCCGATTCTTTCGATTGATAAGGACGGTATCATTTATCCGGTCGATAAGGCGAGGGGACATAAAAAAGCGACAGCACGGATTATTGAACTGTTGGAGCGGGATCTAAAGGGTCAAAAAATAAATATTGCTGTAGGGCATACGGCGGATCGCTCAGCAGCAGAAGCGTTTGAAGCGCAGCTGGCAGAACATTTTGAGCTGGGGGATCGAATTTATACGGAAATCGGCGCTGTGATTGGAACCCATGTTGGACCAGGAACGATTGCCATTTTTGCATGGCCGGCCGGAGATGAGAGGTAATATGTTGCAACTGGATCAAATACCATTAGAACAAATACACGGCGTGAGTGCTCTCAAAGAAGGAGAGCTTCACGCTTTTGGCATTTCCAACGTACAGGATATGCTGGAATATTATCCGTTCCGGTATGAAGATTATCGTCTGCGCTCGCTGAGCGAAGTGAAGGACGGAGACAGGATTACGGTACAGGCCAAAATTATGGGCATTCCGGTGCTCCAACGATACGGGCGCAAATCAAGACTGACTTGTAAATTGATGGCCGAGGATTGGATGTTTACCGCGACATGGTTTAATCGGCATTTCTTGAAAGACCAGCTGATATCAGGCCGTGAAATTGTGGTAACGGGTAAATGGGACCTTAAACGAATGCAAATGACCGTTTCGGATTCCGAGTTTCCCGATAAAGGAGTAGCCCGTTCAGGGACACTTCAGCCGGTATACTCTATAGGTGGCAAGATTACGCAAAGCTGGATGCGGAAAACCATGAATCAGACACTTCAGCAGTTCGGTGAAATGATTCCTGAAATTTTGCCTGAGCTGCTTGTACGTAAATACAGTATGATGCCTCGTAAAAAAGCCATTACGGGGATACACCAGCCTCAGGACAACCGAGAGGGGCAAGAGGCTCGCAGCCGGATGGTGTATGAGGAGCTTTTTTTATTTCAATTGAAAATGCAAGCTTTCCGGGCGTTAAATCGTGGCCGGGCAGACGGGGTTGTGCACACAGTGGATAACGCTACAGTTCGTGAGTTCGTGAGGTCCCTGCCTTTTGAACTAACGGATGCACAGAAAAAGGTCGAGCTTGAGATTCTGCACGATCTGCGCTCGTCCTATTGTATGAACCGTCTGCTTCAAGGTGATGTCGGGTCCGGTAAAACGGTTGTTGCTGCCATTGCTTTATTTGCCACCGTGCGTTCCGGTTTTCAGGGGGCGCTTATGGTGCCAACTGAAATTTTGGCCGAGCAGCATATGCGGTCACTTCACAAGCTGTTTGAGCCCTTTGGCATTAGTGTGGGGCTACTGACAGGAAGCACGACCGGAAAGAAGCGTAAGGAGCTGCTTGCCTCCTTGCAAATGGGGCTGCTAGACATTGTCGTGGGCACCCATGCCCTTATTCAGGAGGATGTGTATTTCCGCCAGCTCGGGCTTGTCGTAACGGATGAGCAGCACAGATTCGGCGTGAATCAGCGCAGCATATTACGTCGTAAGGGATACAATCCCGATGTGCTGACGATGACGGCAACACCGATCCCGCGTACGCTGGCGATCACAGCTTTTGGTGATATGGATGTGTCCACAATATCAGAGCGGCCCAAGGGGCGCATTCCAATTTCGACGTATTGGGTAAAGCATGATCTGATGGATCGGGTACTCGGTTTTATTTCCCGTGAGGTAGATCAGGGGCGGCAGGCTTATTTGATTTGTCCGTTAATTGAGGAGTCAGATAAGCTGGATGTGCAGAACGCCATTGATTTACATATTCAAATGCAGCAGGCTTTTCCGAATTACCGCGTTGGGTTGCTGCATGGACGAATGACTCCAGCGGAAAAGGAAGAGGTTATGCGTTCTTTTTATGCGAATGAGGTTCAACTGCTCGTTTCAACCACAGTCGTAGAGGTAGGGGTAGACGTGCCGAATGCGACGCTAATGGTCATTATGGATGCGGATCGCTTCGGATTATCCCAGTTGCATCAGCTGCGCGGGCGTGTCGGACGGGGCAGCCATGCCTCGTACTGTATACTGGTTGCTGATCCCAAGTCGGAGGTTGGTCAGGAGCGGATGAAGGTGATGACCGAGACGGACGATGGCTTTGAGGTCGCCAGACGCGATCTGGACTTGAGAGGGCCGGGTGATTTTTTTGGCACCAAGCAGAGTGGGCTGCCCGAGTTTCGGTTAGCAGATATGGTAGCGGATTTTGAGGTGCTGGAAAAGGCTCGTGAGGATGCAACGGATCTGATCAAGGATTCGTCCTTTTGGACATCTCCGCAATATGAAGCACTGCGCGGTTATTTGCAAAAAGAGCAGATTTTCCAAGGCGATCTCATCGACTGATTCCGCAGGAAGTATGAGGTTGTTTTCATCCTTTTAATTTAGATAGGCACAATGGACAGGCCAGCCGTCATATATTTGGGAATGACCGATGATATGGGAGGTGTGGCAACATTGAGCTATCAGCAATATGGAATCAGTCCGCAATTGGTGGAGCGGATTAAACTGAAAATGAAAAACCGTGCGCTTAAGGACCGGGTTAAGCAACAGATCGAAGGTGTGACCAAAGTGGACCTGCAAAATAAGACCAAAGTACGTCATCTTGTGAAGTCCACTTCTGCTATTTTGAACGAGCGGCTAACAGCCGCGCAGGAGGAGCAATTGACAGCCTTTGTACTGGCACAAAAAATTGATCCGTCCAATACGTTCCATCTGATCAAACTGTGGGGAATGTTCCGTTGATGCATGTGACAGGGGATTTGAAAGCATTCCCTTGTGCGGTGTGAAGCACTTAGGGAAAAGGATTGCCTGATGTCAGGCGATCCTTTTTTAAAGGACATACTTTTTCAATCCCGGTTCTGCTTGTATACATAAAGGTGAAAACCGATTGATATCTGTGTAAAATCATATTATATGTATGAAATGTGTGCATAAAGAGGGGGACTTATGAAAAAAGCAAGCACTAATTTGAAGACGGTCAAAAACTACAGAATATGCTTGGCGTGACGTTTGAGGAAACGATGTCCTTTGGAGACGGATTCGGAAATTGCATTGCTTTTTCTAATAAAATGATGTTAATATCATCGTAAATAAAAATTAAATGCTTGTTTTTATCCCCGGGTAAAAACGATAAAAAGCACTGAATTTCACTCTGTTAGGGCCTTTTTAGGAGATGTGAGATTCAGTGCTTTATTGTTTTTTAGGGATAAATACAAATTCATACTTGTTAAAGGAGAAGAATATACGAAGGAAAAGCAAGTGAAAATGAGTTAGACTAGAGCTACTTATTATTTGGCCAATATCCACTCCGCAATATCCTCCAAAACTTCAGCAGACACCTTTTGTGGGATTTTGTACTCTTTTTTGAAGTCCTTGACCCTGCTATAAACCGACTTCATAAACAGGTGATTCAATCCGGGGTAGAGCTTGAAACGGACATTGGGCTTACCGATGCAGATTTGCTGATAGAGTGCGAAATCCTTTTCCTTGGAGACCTGGAAATCCTTGTCTCCCTGTAATATCAGCAGGGGTTTTTCTGTTCTGGTCAGATAATTGGTAACGGGATGTTCGGCCATCTCCTTAAAATACCATGCGTAGGTTTTACCCAAAATCTTTGTCTGTTTTGCTTTTTCCTCATTCATACCGGAGATGGCGTCGAATTTGGCTTTGAGACCCGCGATTTGCCTGTTCGCTATTTTTTGTAGAAATTTGGGCAGTTGACTGAGCACATCATCATTTTGGCTTATCAAAATATCGCTCAAAGTACGCGGCGAGCCTGCACATATGATTATACCTGCGAAATCGCCGCCCTCCGCGTCAATACGCGGCGCGAGCATACCGCCGAGGCTGTGACCTAAAATGTACACCTTGTCGGGGTCAATTCTGCCGTCATTTTTAAGCAGTTTGGCGGCAAGGATGGCGTCCTCTATTGTTTCGCTTTCCACAGTAACATCGCCGGGGTTTTCTTTCAGCATCTGCTTCCCGTAAATCTTTGTGCGCTTGTCATAGCGAAGCACAGCGATTCCTTTGGCAGATAGTGCTTCTGCAATATCGCGGAACGGCTTATTAGCGCCAATACTTTCATCCATATCCGCAGGGCCTGAGCCATGTACCAGTACCACAGCCGGAACCATTGAAGTACAATGATCCGGCAACGACAAAATCCCATTCAAAGGGTATTTCATTCCCCTGCCAATGATTATTTTTTCGTTCATATTCATAACCTCCAACTAGATAAGTAATGGCGCTATTACATGCGGAATGAGCATATGCAACACAATGTCGGTAGAAAAGTGGGCAATCATAGCCGACTCCAGCCCCTTTTTCCAGTAGAGCCAACCATAAATAACGCTAAGAGTAATCCAAACCAAAAGCGTCATCAAAAACAGCCGGAACAATATTTCTTCCGCTGTGCCACCGTAGAAAATCGCAAGCGCGGATTTCCAAACCGGCACCGCCATTTCCGCCTTCATCAGTTCAACGGACATATTCCAGAACAGGAAGCCAATAAAACGACAAGCACACCACCCAAAATGCCCCAAATGACGGATGAGCCGAGTATAGAATTCAAATAGCCCTTTTGCTTTTCGCCACCTGTAATTCCCTTCAGAATCGGTGCACCAAACCCAATGCGCTGGGCCAAAAGCAATCCGAAAAAGCTAGTCAGCGCACTAAACTCCAGTGTTTGTGCAATCTGCGCCAGTATGATGCTCTGCATAGGCGCGTTATCTGGCAGTGGCGCAAGCGCGTACGTGAACGGCAGAACCATTACGCCCGTCACGGCGCACACAGCAATAAGCAGGAAGAACAGCTTCCAATTGATGATTTCTTTATAGTTTATTTCCTTTTATAAACTTTTCCATTTTATGAACGATTCGTTGATATCTAGGGTCATCTCGCAACGAATCGAACGCTGGATTCATTAGTCCATCCCGAATCAAGCTTTCCTTAATTACCTGCTCGTTGCGAGGCGCGGCTACGCCGCAATCATTCAGCCACGGTTCAATCTGGTCAAAGAAGGAATCTCCATGAAGCTCGAAGGGGAAGAATCCTTCTACGCAGGTGTCCACATATTTTCCAAGCAGTTCAATTGCTTTTTCGAGGAAATTGTTCGCGCAATACATATGAGCACCCTGTGCATAAAGCAGGATGACATTGTTTGGGTTTAGCCGCTCCATATTAAAATTTCGTGCGATATCTGTCGCCCTCAGAAAGGCCTCTTCCGCTTTTTCGAGGTTGTCCATATTCGTTTGCAGTACTTTCAGCAGCCCGTGGAAAGTCGCCATCGTATTCTGATACAGGTCAATCTGCAAGGTTTCTTTGGCTTTGCCGAAGTTGCCCATAACCTGATAAGCCTGTGAAATTAACACACCCTCTGGGATCATGGGTCGGATTCCTTCCCCAAGTAAATCCAAAACCCGCTGCGGTTTATTAAGTGTCAGACAGCAAATCGCCTGGTATAAAACGGCTTCTTTGGAAAGTTGAACATCGTCGCTTTCTGCCTGAATCCGCTCACATAGCGTCACGGTTTCGTTCAGGAGCGCCTCTTTTCGTTCCTGCGTTTCCGCCAGCATGAAGTGATTTGTGTACAGCTTGACTATTTGCAAAAGGAGTGGGAAACAGGCGTAATATTTTTTAATGATGGTAGCGCACTCCGCGATTACATCTTCAAAAGGCAGAGTAGCGAAATCGGAGGCCAACCGGGTGTATAGTTTTGTGATGTCCGTCCGTTCCATTTGCGAGGAATAGCCCATCAGTTCGTCTATGCTGATGTTAAAATAGGCGGCAAGCTGTGGGAGAAATGTGATGTCGGGATAGCTTTGCCCCGTTTCCCACTTAGAAACAGACGCTTTGGAAACGCCGATATATGCCGCGAGCGCATCCTGCGTGATTCCTTTTTCCCTGCGTTTGGCCACAATGACCGATGCCAGATTGATTTCTTTCATCAACGTCACCTCCGCTTATTACTATACGGTTTATAAAGTAAACTTCCAAGCGACTCTTGGTTTACTTTTCGAGAAACAATCAACCGCAGGGAAACAATATAGAATAAACCCAGCGTCCTCATCAAGCGCTCGATTATGCAAAGCCTAAGCAAATTTATGCGAAGCATAAATTTGGATTTTGTGGGGGGGTGGGAAAATGATGGGTTCAGATATAAATAGTGTTTTTCCAATGAAAAATATCAGAGCTTTTTTTGAAAAGTTGGGGATTATACCCAGGTGGTGGTGCGATAATCGCAACAAATGCTGTAGTAACCAAAGATGTTCCGTCATATTCCATTCCCGTTTTGAAAAGCTTTAAAGGAACTTCTCAACACATAATAAAAACTGTATTGAACGACTGGGTTCGATATTTTAAAAAACCAAGCCAAGTCTAATACATTATTTTCGTGCTGTGACTGGCTTTTTCCATGAAGGGATTAGATAGTCTAATACCTAATTTTCTAAGATAAGAGCTTTTATTTGGCACCCTTATGCTGTCACCTTTTTTCTCTTCTAAATTTAAGCCCCAACAATTACCTTACCTATAGAATGTATGTTCGGTTTATAATAATACAAGAATTGGAGGGTGCAGTCATGATTAAAACAATTGAGCGGACCATTCTTTTGGCGGATTGCCAGTCCTTTTATGCCAGCGTAGAAAAAGCTTCCCACTCGGAGTATAAAAATAAACCGCTAGCGGTAGCGGGTGATCCTGCACGCAGGTCCGGGATTATTTTGGCCGCATGTCCTATAGCCAAAAGTTTCGGGGTGTCTACAGCAGAACGGCTCGGTGAAGCTCTCAAGAAGTGTCCTGAACTTGTGATTGTCCGTCCCCGTATGAAATATTATATCGATGTCTCCTTGGCAATTACAGATATATACAAGGAATACACTGACCTGGTGGAAGTTTTTAGTATAGATGAACAGTTTTTAGATATTTCTAAAAGTTTAAAAATATTTGGTGGTCCTTTAGATATTGCAAAGGAAATTCAAGAAAAGGTTCTTTTGCAGACCGGAGTCTGGGTTCGGATTGGGATTAGTTCAAACAAAATTCTTGCCAAAATCGCAACCGATATATGGGCCAAAAAGAACAAGAATGGCATCTTTACACTTCTCAAGACAGATGTTGGGCAGTTGCTATGGTCGCAGCCGGTGAATAAAATGTTCGGCGTGGGCTCGCGCATGACGGCCCATTTCGCACGGCTCGGGATGACCACTATAGGGGATATCGCCAGAACACCGCTGCCGGAGCTGAAGCGCAAATTCCGCGCCCATTTCGGCAAGCAATCGGACATTCAGGCTGAAGTAATGTGGAGAACCGCCAACGGCCTGGACGACAGCCCCGTCGCTCCGTATACGTTCAGTACCCCTCAGAAGTCTGTCGGCCATATGATGACCTTGCCTAAAGATTACGTGGAGCCGCACGAGATCGAGACCATTCTGCTGGAGCTCACAGAAGAGGTGTGCCGGGACAGCCGACGCAAAGGATATATGGGGTCTGTCGTGACCGTCGGCTGCATGTGCAGCCCTTATGAGGCGCCGACCGGATTTTCGCGCCAGATGAAGCTGTCCGATCCAACCAACAATACGAATAAAATTTACAAAGCTGCAAAGGAGATCTTCTATAAATTTTGGAACCATATGCCAGTGAGACGCCTGGGCGTGAGCCTGAGCGGCTTGACCAACGCGGAGACGTATCAACTTTCCTTTTTTGAAGATCAGGAGCGAGCACGTTCTTTAGAGAAAGCCACGGATAGCATCAAGGATCGTTATGGCAGCACGGCAATCGTAAGAGCCTCCTCCTTAATGCAGGCCGGTCAGGCTTTGGAAAGATCCTTGAAAATCGGGGGGCATTATAAATAAAAACCGGAAGTGTATTGCTGTCTAGAATCCGATCCTGTAAATGTCAGAAGAAAATAAAGTTCTGGACTGACAATGTTTCATTAAGCTAAACGGGCAGAATAATGGAATATTCAATATTATGTTATAATAAACCAATTTGGAAATAAGGGGCTTTTATGACAATAGGATCACAAAACGATATTGATGGTCTGAAGGAAATTGGCAAAATCGTTGCATTGACGATTAGTGAAATGAAACATCACGCACGTGTAGGAATTACGACAAAGGAACTGGATGATATTGGAGGGCAGTTTTTGAAAAGGCATGGGGCTGTGCCGGCACCTAAGACAACTTACAATTTCCCTGGCAACACATGTATTAGTATTAACCACGACGTTGCCCACGGAATACCGGGAAATCGAATCATTCAACCAGGAGATTTAATAAACATCGATGTTTCTGCAGAATTGGGGGGCTATTATGCGGATGCGGGACATTCTTTTCCGATACCTCCATACGAGCCATCATTAATGCGTTTGTGTCAATACACACACAATACAATGATGAAAGTAATCTCTTCACTTAAGCATGGAGTAAAATTGAACGAAATCGGAAGGATTATTGAAATCGAGGCTAAAAAAGGCGGCTATAATGTAATTAAGAATCTGTGTAGCCACGGTATTGGAAAATCTCTGCACGAGACCCCAAAAGACATTCTACCCGTTTATAACAAGCACGATAAACGGGTATTGAAAGAGGGGTTGGTCATTACAATTGAGCCCTTTTTATCTACAGGTGCAGGGTATGTCGTTGAGCAAACGGACGGATGGACTTTATGTGTACCCGACAATAGCTTTGTGGCACAACATGAGCACACCATTATCATTACAAAGAATCAGCCAATTATCGTGACTGCAGTATAGACCAGTCTGAATGCTGTATTATTGTTGCACCTTATTATGGGGAATCGACCGGTATAAGGTGGCTGATCTTCTGAGAGAGCAGGCGGATGTAAAAAAGTTAGAGGCGGATTGGCATACAAACGCCGACGATATCGCCAAATTTTTAAGTGCAGCGAATCCGAACTGGCAGTTTAAAGCGCTACAGGATATGCTGTATACACACCTTCAATTGATTACGGAAATAGTCCTTGACTGTACAAAGGAGATTGGAAATCGGATATTGCAGCAACCGACAAAAACGAGATCCATATGATTCATTTTTGCGGACACCCTGACTGAAGGCATTGTCGAACAGTTTTCTGGAGAATTTTGGGCAATCGATATAGGCGCTGAAAGCAGACTAGCTTTTTATAATCACCCCAAGGGTGGTTATGGAAAGCTTTTTTTATCGGTTTAATAAACTGTGGTAAAGAGTTTGGGATATTCTGACCCAGACTCCGGTCTGCAAAAAGAACCTTTTCTTGAAATCCCTTTGTAATTTTTTAGTGAATGCCGATATAATCCTGTGTACGCAGACATAGAATGATAAGATCGGAACATTTTTTTACTGCTTCTCCTAGACAGTAGATCTCCTTTCCAGATATGACTCCTATATTTTTCCAAAAAATCTTGAATGTAAACTTGTTTAATAGTATCATATACAGAACAAGTGTTCTTGTTTGGGATGTATTTTTTGAAACGTTATGTTTACGTGAAACCTAACATGGCGTATCATATTATGTTGAACGTAAATAGGTGGAAAATGAATGAACATCGAGGGGAGAAAAACATTTATATGAGCCCAAAACGTCAACCATCATCTAAAAAACGCAGCAGGTGGCGTATTTTCGGCAAAGTTTTGCTGATTAATATCAAGTGGTTCTCGCTGGCAGGCTTGTTTGGAGTGCTATTTGCCGGAGGGATTATATCCGGCTATGTAGCGGCGCTGGTTCATGATGAACCTGTACGATCACGTCAGCTGATATATGAGAAGGTGAATGAGAACGCTCTGACCAGCTTTGTATATTTTAATGATCAGGTAACGCCAGTTGGACGAATGCGCATGGAGGAGGATCGACAGCTCGTTGATCTGAAGGATGTGCCTCAGTCCATCATAGATGCTCTTATTTCAACGGAAGACAGCCAGTTTTATGAGCATCATGGTGTGGATTTAAAGGGGACGGCCCGAGCCGTTAGGCAGAAGCTTCTGAACGAGAACCACCAGACAGGCGGCAGCACACTAACGCAACAGGTAGCCCGCCGGGTGTTCCTCAGTCTGGATAAGACAGACAGCCGTAAGGTGAAGGAAATGCTGCTTGCACTGCGTATGGAGCGTTTCATGAGCAAGGATAAAATATTAACAGCTTACTTAAACAAAATGCCTTTTGGCAACGGCTCGGCTGGCTATAATTTGTACGGGATCAAGTCCGCTTCGCTAGGAATTTTTAATGTAAGTGATTTACATAAGCTTCATGTTGCCCAAGCGGCTTATTTAGCAGGTCTGCCGCAATTGCCATCGGTTTATTCTGCTTTTGATGGTAAAGGAAACTTTGATAAAGAAGGCTTCAACAAAGCAATGGAACGCCAACGTGTTGTGCTGGCAAGGATGCTGGCAACAGGCAAGCTCACGCGAATGGAATATAATGAAGCGCTCCGATTTGATGTGAGGGCCACGCTTGCGCCACATCGTGAAAAAAGCTACAACACATTCCCTTATTTGATGCTGGAGACAGAGCGTGAGGCTGCTCAGTTATTAGCGCTTCAGGAAAACCCGAATCTTACGGCAGCCGAGATTTCTAAGCCCGAGCACGCTGAGCTTCTTCAAAATACACGGGAAGAGCTGCAGCGGTCTGGCTATCGAATTTATACAACGATAAATAAGAAAATTTATAATGATATGCGGCAGATTGCAGCCAATCCGCAAAACTTTTCCCCATACAACAGGGAGAAGGGATTAGAGCAGGTTGCAGCCATCATGATTGATCATAAAACGGGAGCAATACTCGGTATGATCGAGGGCAGGGATTTTAATACCGAGCAAATGAACTATGCAACTCAAATGACACGTCAGCCCGGTTCTGCCATGAAGCCGATTGCTGCTTATTTGCCCGCTTTGGAAAAGGGCTACACTCAGCCTGCTGCTCTTATCGATGATTCGCAAATTATATTGAAAGACGGACGTAAAGGCTATCATATTCCTAAAAATTATAATAGAAGATACGAAGGGCTTATGACAGCCCGTGAAGCACTCAATCGGTCAATCAACATTCCTGCTCTTAGACTGTTTTTATATGAAGTTAAAATTCATAATGCCTGGAATTTTGCTCGTTCTCTTGGAATTACGACGATACAGCCGCAGGATGAGCATGCTCAGACAGGTGTGCTGGGCGGGCTTAGCAAAGGAGTATCCGTCAAGGAACTGACTGCAGCATATGGAACGATTCCCAATATGGGGGTATACAATACACCCCATCTGATCAGTAAAATTACGGATGCCGAGGGCAAGATTGTATATGAATATAAACCGCAGCCAAAGCGGGTATATTCGCAGCAAACCGCATTTTTGATGACAGATATGCTCAGAACTGTGATATCAGATCCGAGGGGGACCGGGAAGCGCCTGCAAAAAGCTTTTAAAAGCTACGGCACTATTGATATCGCGGGTAAAACCGGTACGACGCAAAACTTTGGCGATGTGTGGTTCATGGGCTACACCCCTGACGTTACACTTGGTGTCTGGGCTGGTTACCGTCAGCAGGTAAATACACTTTCGCAAGCAGGGCATACCAGAGCACAGTCGGTGTGGGCACTGGTTATGAATGAGACGGTCAAGGATCAATCCCAGCTTTTCAAGACCAAGCATTTTAAACAGCCACCGGGTGTTGTGAAAGTTACGGTCTCTAGCCTTACAGGTAAACTTCCGGGACGTTATTCCCGCCAATCCGGTCGTCTCGTGACTGACTGGTTTAATCAAAAATATGTGCCGACCGAAGTCGGGAGAGAACAGCTTCCGCGTGCTTCCAGAGCCATCGTGCCAAGCAAACCGGATATAAAGGAAAAAGAGGTTCCAGAGAAAGAAGTACCTGCACCAGACCAAGAGGACACTTCATCAGAGGTAACGATTCCTTCTGGTCCTGATACGGACACAGGGCTGGATATGCCTGATGAGAACAACGATTTGCCATCAGCAGATACTTCACAGCCTGCTATTGAAAATGGGCAGGGGGCTCCTGCTGAACCAGAAAACCAGACGGAGTCTCCGGGCACTACGTCTGATCTACCCCAAAACTGAACAACATGGACAGTCTAGTTTAGAATACCGTTTCCGACAATAGTGACAGTGACCTGTGGATGAATACGGACATTGGGATATTCTTTTTCCCAATTCACTCTTTTCCATACGGCTGGATAGTAGGCAATCAAGTGTCTGCCTATGCCAAAGGCATCACATCCGCTTTGTTGAAGCGTGCGAATAATTTTTTCTGCATCCTGGGTCATGATCTCGGAAAGCTGATTGTTCAGACGCTTTACATTGGCTTTATCTTGAAGATGGTCTTGTGCATATTCAACAATTGTGACAGGTAGTTTCAAACTGAGATTCACATCAATCTGACCATCTCGCTGAACCTTCACTGCACGGTGGCGCTTGACGTTATGATTATTGGTCTACGTAATAAAGTTTTGCGCATCGCCGACAGGTCCAGAATGTATTCTTTCTACAAAACGAGCTGTTTTTTTCCATTTCCCAGTCATCAGGACGTATAATGCCCCTTGCTCAGTGTCCAGGCTTCCGGTGAAGCGTTGCCCGTGAAATAAGGCAATTCCACGGGCAATAACATCTTCTTCTTCTTTGGAAAGATAGGGAAGTGCGAAATCTTGACCCGGATCAAGCATTGGGGGGAGCAATGTTTCCAGCGTCATTTCAGGGAACACACACATCTCCTCGAGGCTCCTGATCTTTTTGGTTATAAATTCACCAATCAAAAGGCTGCCTATGCTTTGTTGTTCCAGGATTTCTCCGGCTGGCCCATCTACAACAGCTACCTTGACATGGGAGGTTGGATAGTCCGGCTCCCGATAAAGCACATCCAGATAGGGGTATAAATCTCTTCGGGCCAGGCTTGCATTGTATAAAATAACTCCGTATTTGAAATAGCGGATATCCCCAGTTACTTTGGCCCGAATTTTGTCTGTACTCTGCCGGCGAGAATTTCCGGTGCCTGAATGAATTTCATTGATGCTTTTGCCCTGATTGTTTTAAGAGTCATCTACAATTTCCAGCGTTTGCTTCAGCATACCTTCAGGAGTGAGATCATAAGCTGTTGCATTTGCTAATCTGGCATCCTTCAAGCTGTCCTGATCCCAGCAGCCCGTTGTAAAAATGAGTAGAGCCAGCATTCCAAGCGCTCTGCTCCTTTTTTTTGAAAATATAAGACAAGATCAACAGCAGAAAAGGGAGCACAATCAGGAAAATATAAGCGGAACTATTTGCTATGGAACCAATGACCTTGAAATCTTCTCTTCGTTGGGGCTAATAAGCAATTATACATGAGGCGAACACAACAAAGGGAACTGCTTTTTTGTGACTTTTTTGCTTGAGTAGGTAGCTTATTCCGTAAGACGCAGCATAATAGTAGGCGCTTATGGCCGAAGATCGAAATGAGCCAAAGCGGCAGAAAATAAAGTCGACCCGATCCATCGTTCCCAGCGGAATAGACCTGAGCAAATAAATGATCGGCTCGGGCATTAAGTCAAGCTGCTGGGGGCTAAATGCAGTTTGACAGATGAATACCGTAAAACAATACAACAAGACCACGGTCGCGTTAGCTGCCAGAATTGTCTTGAGCTTGCCCATACTTTTGCCCTCTATCATTTTGGTAGAATGCAAAAAAGAGACCGGAACAATCAAAGCGGTGGGGCTGCCTTCAACCAAAATCGCTACCCGCCCCTCCATTAGATTAGCAGTTACCCGGTCCGGCCGTTCTGTGCTGAGATGTTGAGGAAACAGGGAGAAAAGATTATCCTCCGTAAACTCTTGAATAAAACAGGGAGGGAGGACCATATCCGAGGAGATCGCTTTAATTCTCGTTTTCACTTCTTCCACCAGCTCGGGATTAGCCAGGTCCTGAACATAGACGATAGCAATTTTAGTTCGCGTTTTAGACCCGACATAAAAATATCGTACAACTAGCGACGGGTTGACAATTTGTTTGCAAATCAGATTGAGATTGATGGATAACTGCTCGATAAATCCGTTGTGTGGCCCGCGAATAACCCCTTCATTTTCCGGTTCATCTGTACTGCGAGAGTATGTTTTTTCGGAGGAAAGGATATAGAATTCTTCCGTACCATCTATCATAGAAATGCAGTATCCCTGAATAAGCGAACCAGCAGCATTGTGGAGGTTCGTATCCTTTTTGGCTGCTCAGGGTGGTGAACATTTGATGAGAGTTTGTATCAAGTCTGTTCATATAAAGCCGTCAGGATGTGTGTCTGAATCATCTGCCGTGCAAAAAAGTGTTTCCTCAATAAAGGAAACATTTTTGCTTAATTCAAACAAAGCTGCGTCATGTCTGGTCAAGAGAGCATCCTCTTCTTGAATGAGATACATATAATGTGTGCCAAATGAATTGGGTTTATCCATGATCTGGTGGATTATCCATTACAAAGGGGTCATCTTGGGTCAGATCAATTCCCAGATAATGTCCCAGTTTCTGTCTGACTTCACTGCGGGCGAATGACGAAAGCATAAAAAACCGCCTTTGATAGCCACGGCATAAATACAAAACCTCTACACCTTCATGATTCCGGATTTCACTGTATATTTTAATCCCTTGCTTTTTCATCTGGGCTTTTGTCTCTGCTAATTGAACAGCTGCGCGCTGCTGTACTTCAGTCAGGCTGCGAACGTACAGATCGGGCATTTTTAAAGGAGAGGCACTCAGAATACGTATGTCCCGCTCTAATACATCCAGCACAAGGGTCAACAGTACACAAGCCTTGATCAACCCTGTATCTTTTTCGGAAGGCCGGGGGGCTTTACACTTGTTGTTCAGCAGCTTTTTGTTTGTCATAAAAAATCTCCTTTACTCGGAGTAAGGATACAGTATATAATCAGTATACAGAACAAATGTTCCCTTTATACCTCATCATAGGTATTTTCCCATCCTAAGCAATCATCAATTATTGGAAACGTGCAGGAGAGCCAATTAGATTGTTTTATACGTTGACTGAAAGCATCATTCGAGCAGGTCATGGTGCAAAGTAATTTTGCTTAGATTATGATGACAGTGAAACAAGGGGTATATTAAGCTAATGGACAAAAAACTACATTCTAAGAGAAAGCGTTACTGAAAGGGGAGAGTTATCACCTGTGGCCAGCCGCTACACTTAGCATAAGGTAGGTAGAGAAAGAGGGTATACATATTGTCACGTTCGTTGTATGCGGTGTTATTGCTATTGAGCCTTATTTGGGGTGGTTCATTTTTATTTATAAAGGTGCTCTTGTTGCATCAAGTAGGACCGTGGACTATTGTATTTCTCCGTTCCAGCTTCGGATTTGTTTTTATTGCCTTATTGATGCTGTTTATGCGCAGGCCATTTCAAATCAAAAGTATTCCGTGGAAATCGGTTATTCCGGTAGCTATGGTCAATATGGTTTTACCATGGACCTTAATCGGTTTTAGCGAGACTAGAATAGCCAGCAGCATGGCTTCGGTATTGAATGCTACAACACCTATTTGGACTATGCTGGTGGGGCTTGTCTTCTTCGGAGCCGTGTTTCATCGGCTGCAGTGGTTGGGAATGTGCCTCGCTTTTATAGGGATTATTATTTTATTGGGGATTAATCCTGTATCCATTATTTCTGTGGATCCTATAGGTTTTGGATGTATGCTGCTTGCAACTCTCTGCTACGGATTTGGAACACAGCTATCCAGACGTATTCTCACTAATCTGTCCATGTACCATGCTACCTTTGCCACACTGTTAGGCGCGGCGGTAGGGGGTGGCATCATGATGGCGATTATGGAGAAGCCTGATTTGTCGATTATCTTGGTTCCTGATGTGTTTGGCTCCCTTATAGGGCTGGGTATTTTGGGATCAGGAGTAGCATATATTTTGTTCAATTATATGATTTTGCGGGGAAGTGCGGAATTTGCTTCTACGGTGACTTATTTTGTACCGGTGAGCGCTATTGTATGGGGCTTTTTGCTTTTGAATGAGTATATCGGCTGGAACGTTCTGGCCGGGCTGGCTCTTATCCTTGGAGGTGTGTTTATGGCCAATCAGCGCAGAATAGTAAAACTAGCCGGATAGTATGGCTGTAAATAGGTAAAACGATGGCGGGAGTTATTTTATACGGCATTCGCCAAACCTTTGGTATAATACGGTAATCCGCACATACAATAAAGCATGCTCGCACATAAAATAAAAAAAATATGGTGCAGCCATAAAAAGCAAGCTGTTTAGTAAGTGGTAGGGTGTGGTATAATGTTTATAGAATTACATGTACCACAGAAATGTCAGAGTTTTATTCTAAAAAGAAAGGATCAGGATACCATGTGTCCCCGAAGGATACTTCCCCAAAGGACGATTTGGAAACGATTTGATCTGTCTTATACTTAGCTTTTCCGCGGAGTAACGTCAAGTTGCGAAAGCCAACTCTGCGGAAGAGGGGATTGTACATGCGAAGGACCAAGTCCTCAAGGCACATTTTACCCGGAAGTTTCCGTAAGAGTGGGCTCATCCACTTCAAACTTACGAGAAACCGAGGGAGCCTGTATGAGGAAAACTTACGAATCTATCGTGAACATTGGAGCACTGAGACAGATTGTTGTCATGCTGCTCGGAACATGCATTTTAGCTTTTACGTACTATCACATTAATGCTCAAAATCATTTGTCAGAAGGCGGATTTGCAGGCTTGGCCCTGCTGGGACATTACGCCTTTGGCATATCTCCGGCGTGGAGTATGCTATTGCTGGATATCCCCGTCATCCTGCTGGCATGGGTGCTGAAGGGCAGAAGATTCATGCTGATGGCATTGATTGGAGCAGTCGGATTTTCCGTGTTTTATGCAGGATTTGAAAAATATTCGACGCTGGTTATAGATCTGCACGGCAATTTGCTAATAGCGGCTTTGCTTTGCGGAGTACTTACTGGTCTGGGAGCCGGAATTGTACTGCGATTCGGTGGAGCAACTGGGGGCGACGACATTTTGTCCCTGCTGATCAGTGAGTGGCGCGGATGGAAAATTGGCAACGTGTTTATCATCAGTGACATCATCGTACTGGGATTATCACTATTATATCTGCCTGTAAAGGAAACAATGTTTACAATACTGGCTGTGTGGCTCGCCGGGAAAATCATTACATGGACGACAACGTTCCAACTGCATCGGCCTGAGAAAAAGGTACTACCTGCGGCTGTTCCAGCCCCAAAGGTAGTCGCTAAAACAGTGCCGGTCGTCCACAGCCTTCGTCAATAAGGAAAGGGTGTTACGTCAGGAGGAGAAATCTTCTTGAGTAACACCCTTTCGCTGTGTCTAAGTCCTTGATCGTCCATAAAGAAATGAAAAAAATGTAAAATGTGTATTGAGAAAAAGCGTATAATGATGTGCATGAATACCAGAAAAGGAGTGGGGCTTTTGCTAGCTTGGGGATTTGTTTTTCTGCTCACCATCATCATACATACGACAGATAGCTTGTCTTACGCTCTTCGGCTTGGAGGCTTGCGGGCGCGCCGTATCGGACTGGCGTTAACCGTAGCTGGCATGCTGCTATTAATTTCGCGTACCTCCAATATGGCGCAGGGGCCTTTGCTGGGAGGAATGGTCGATCAGGCCAAGGCCATGGCAAAAATAGGCGGAGCGGATACCCGCTTGGAGCTGCATATGCATGGAGTATTGCTGGCAGCAACCGTTGGAACGATGCTCGCTATAGGGTTATATCCGACAGTTGTGCGTATGTCAGCCAGATGGGTTGTACATTTGGAGCAAACGGGATCTATTCCGGCTTTGGTGCGTCATATTATGCTGCGCAGTCGCTGGAAGCATGCGCGCTACTACATAAAGCGTCCTACCTGGTCCATGCTTGCCTCACTGTTAAGCGGAGCAAAACCGAAACGCCTTATTGTGCTGAATATGACGGTTACCGCGATTTATACGACGGGAGTGGTCTCTGCCTTGTACGCCTCATACTTGTGGCCCGCTCAAGGCACGGCCATGTCCATGTCGTCAGGTCTAATCAATGGGATGGCAACGGTACTGTTGACCCTGTTAATTGATCCACGTTTGGCTGTTTTGTCGGAAAAAACGCTGCGTGGGGAGCTGCCTTTAAATCGGATGAACAACATGTACGGCTGGATGATCATCTCGCGTTTGGCAGGTACCATGCTTGCACAGCTGCTGCTGGTACCGCTGGCGGTTTGGCTTGGATGTATTATGGGCTGAGGGCATAGTGATGTGCTGTACATCAAAAAAGACTGGCCCGAGGCCATCCGTTTAAAGATGCTTTTGGGCCAGCCTACGATGCTTTTGTGATTTACTTACTTTTCAAACATTGACTTATAGGCTCCATATCCTTCACGTTCCAAGTCCTTAAAAGGAACAAAACGAAGTGCGGCGGAATTGATGCAATAGCGGAGACCCTCTGGACCTGGACCATCGTCAAATACATGCCCCAAATGGGAGTCTGCTTCACGACTGCGGACCTCGGTACGGATCATAAAATGGCTGAGATCGGTTTTTTCTTTGATACTGTAGCTACGCAAAGGACGGGTAAAGCTCGGCCAGCCGCAACCTGCATCATATTTGTCCACTGAGCTGAACAAAGGCTCTCCTGATACGATATCCACGTAAATACCCTTATCCTCATGATCCCAGAACTCATTTTGAAAAGGACGCTCGGTTGCGTTTTTTTGTGTTACTTCGTATTGGAGAGGGGTTAGCCTGTTTTTAAGATCAGACTTATCAATCTTGTCCGACCAATTTTGCTCGATAAAGTCTTCACGTCCTGAGCCTTTGCGGTAACGCTTGTAATGAGCGGGATTTTTTTTATGATAGTCCTGATGATACTCTTCCGCTTCATAAAAAGTGGCCGCAGGCAGAATAGGAGTAACGATGAGCTTGTCGAAACGGCCGCTTCGGGCGAGGGCTTCTTTGGAAGCTTCTGCTTGGATTCGTTGCTCTTCATTATGATAGAAAATAGCCGTCTGGTAGGAAGAGCCTCTATCATGGAATTGTCCCCCCTCATCCGTCGGGTCGATCTGCTGCCAGAAGAGTTCTAACAGTTTTTCATACGGAAAAACTTGTGGATTAAATGTAATCTGTACTGCTTCCACATGTCCCGTTGTTTCAGAGCATACCTCCTCATAGGTTGGGTTTTCTGTATGTCCTCCTGTATAGCCGGATCGAACCTTTAAAATCCCGGGCAATTCCTCAAAAGGGGAAACCATGCACCAGAAGCAGCCGCCTGCAAAAGTTGCTTTTTCCACTGTGTTTGAATGGTCGGTGATCATATTTATCACTCCAATCTGAGTTTGTAATTTAGTTCATATTTAAATAGCTTACAATTAAATTATATATGACATTTTTGCAAAATCAACGAAGTGTCAGGAACTGACCGCTTCAGCAGCTACGTGTGTCCTTAAAAGCGTAGCCCTACATTTCTTACAGGTAGGTACAGGTTCGCTGCACTATGTTTTGTTGGCACGTTGAAGCCTTCTTCGGTAGAATACAAAGCAGCCGCCCACCATCACAGTATACAACAGCAAAATGAGCAAGCCAGTAACCGGATGTTCCGCAATGGTACCACCTGCATAAGCGTATACGCCAATTGCAGGCAGTTTGCCGATTGCCGTCCCAAGCAGAAAGCTCCAAAACGGAAAACCTGCCACTCCAGCGTATACATTTACAGCCGCCTGCGGGATGACCGGAATTAGGCGAGCCAGCAGTACAGCAGCAAACGGCTCCCGCTCCATAACCCGGTTCAAGCGTCCCAACGCAGGAATTCGCTCCAGATATGTCCGTCCTTTGTCACGGAACAGGGTCCGTACCGTACCATAAACGAACAGTGCTGCCACAGTGGTGCCGAGCCAGCAGATCAGAGCGCCTTGCCAGGTACCTGTCGCATAAGCAATGGCAGCAATAATCAGCTTATAAGGAACGAACGGAATTAATGCAAATAAAAATGCGATTAGCAGCAGAGTCGGGAAAGAAGCTTGTTTATTCGCCCAGGCGAGCCATTCATATCTATAGATCAACGCGATGGAGAGCAACGAAACATAAGCCGCGGCGATTAGCCATTTTTTCATTTCATACCTCTTTCAATATCTCTGTTAGGCTCATCGCTTATACAGAAAAAATAGGGTTCACATTCCTCAAAATGTATGCTATACTGCCCCTAATAGCAATAGTTCCCAAAGGGGAGTAGCTCAACGAGTAAAGTCGTCATTACGGGATTATACATCCCCGGCTTTATTGGCAACGTAATGTTGTAAGCGAGACCTTTGCCAGGATTTTCGGAATCCGGGTAAACGGTCTTTTTTTGATGCCAAATTTGGGTCAAGCGCCGTTTTCGGATTTTCGTGAAACGGCGCTTTTTCAGTATAAGCGCTGAACTATGAACAGTATACCAAATTAATGAAAAAAGGTGGGAGAAACGTATGGATTTTTTGTCAATTGAATTTTTTACCGCACTGCTATCCATTATTATCATTGATTTGGTGCTAGCTGGTGATAATGCGATCGTCATTGGCTTGGCAGCTCGCAATGTCGACAAAGTCAATCAAAAGAAGGTCATTATTTGGGGAACGCTTGGCGCAGTTATCATCCGTGTGATTGCTACAGTATTGGTTACGTATTTACTGCAAATTTATGGCTTGCGCTTAATCGGTGGGGTTGCGCTTATCTATATCGCCTACAAGCTGCTGGTTGAAGAAAAGAAGCACGAAATTTCAGCAGCCAATCAAATATGGGTAGCGATCCGTACCATTATGATTGCGGATACGATGATGGGACTGGACAATGTACTTGCTGTCGCAGGAGCGGCCCATGGGGATATGCTGCTTGTAGTTCTCGGTCTGGCGATCTCTGTACCTATTATGGTATGGGGAAGTACGATGATCTTAAAACTGACAGAACGTTATCCGGTCGTCATTACGATTGGAGCCGCTGTATTAGCTTATACGGCTGCGAAAATGGTGGTGGCCGAGCCGCTCATTGCACATTGGTTTGCAAATGGGGTCATAAAATATGGTTTTGAAGCCCTGATTGTGGTGCTGGTTGTAGCCATTGGGCTGCGTGTTAAAAAGATAAAAGCAGAAAAAACAAAAAACCAAGCGGTTCACGCTTAAGCAAGTATTTTAAAACATTGTAATTTAAGCAGAACTTTCATTCTTAGAGACTGTTCCGTTAAGTCCATCTGGACCGGAACGGTCTCTTTTCTTTGCTTGTCAGGAGACTTCCATGTAAACTAGACAACAGATGAAATGGGTGATTAGAGGTGACGATGATATGGACAAGCAAACGAAAACAAGAGTAGCTTTTGCAGGGCTGGGAGGCATTGCCCGTAAAGTATATTTGCCATTACTGGCCACGCACGAAGGCGTAGACATCGTAGGTGTCATGAACCGTTCACAGGAGCCGGTTAGTTCCATTATGGGGCAATGCATCGCATTATGTAGCGGCCAAAGCATGGCTGGAGGAAGTGGGCGGCTTCGGCCAATGTGCTCCGATTAAACACCGGACCGGATATGACCGGAGACCTGCGGAGCAGACGGTTTATGATGATTTGATTCACATGCTCGACCTCCTATTGTGGCTAGGCGTCGATCATTATGAGCAGCTGCACAGTAATCTGGATACGACGAGTGAAGGGTATTTGGAAGCTTCGTTCGGGTCTGTGCGTTTGGGAAATGCCTTCGGCAGTTACAGTATGAACAGACAGGCAGGAGCTGACATCGAGAGGCTGGAACTGCATGGGACAGGTCGTTCTGCTGAAGTCATCAATATGGAACAGGCTGTTTTTATGGAAAAAAGCAAGCTGCCGCTAACGCAAGCCTTCGGAAGTTGGGATACGATTTTGCACAGACGGGGCTTCACCGGAGTTGTGAACCATTTTCTGGAGCATATTGACTGTTAAGAGGAGTGTGCCATAAGTGCTGGAAAGGTCCTGGCAAGCCACATGCTGGCAGATGAATTGATCAATCACCAGAATGACTAGTGCCCAATGAATTGAACGAATAACAGCGATCATGACGAACAGGCAGCGAGAACAGGTTGAAGGAGAAATGAATTATGGTAGAGGATAATCGTGGTAAACAGCTGGAAGATGCCATCATCGAAAATTATAAGCAGGAAGAGGATATGATGATTCTGGTGTTTGCACAATGGTGCATCAATCATGGACTGGAGCCTGAGGAGCTGTATCGTGCAGCCTATCCGCAGCAGGATAGCAATGAGAGTCTACAGCGAGTAAGCAAGCTGACGGTATCGCGCGAAGAAGCGGGCGATATTCCGCTCGATACGGTATTGGGGGTGCTGTCCATGTTTGGAAATGAGGACTTGGCGATGGTGGTATCCGAGGCGGCGGCCTTGCTTCCGCAGAAACGAAAATAAGCAGGCTATTTCATTGCATCTAATTAGGACCTGGTTGATAGGGAGGGTAAACTGACGATGGAAGATATATCGGTGCCAAATACCTGTAAAGGCTGTGAAAGAGATATTGCGATATCGGAAGAGCAAATGACCAGAATTCTGAACAACATGAGACCTAAAATGGAATGTGTGAACGATGAAGTGTACGAGGCCAGGCTGTTGGCCTGCTCACAATGTGAAGATTTATTGGCCGGGCATACATGCGGCATCAGCGGAAGCATTGTACGTGTGCGTGCCTTGGCAGTCACCCAAAGCTGCCCCAGCTGCAGGGGGTCACGTTGGTAAGGAATATCCTGTGATCATACCCCAGTCTGCCTGAATGGCAGACTTTTTGCGTTAATAGAGCCATTTGCTTAAGTTTGACAAATAGCAGACAATAAAATATATTAAACGTGTAAAATGCTTTTGTTTAATTATTAATGTTTGTATTAATTAAATGTTTGCTGGACTTGACGAGTTGCCGAGGCTTTATCTGGTAAAGGGAACGATAGCAAGAGCCATATTTTTATTTTTGAAAGCGCAATCATGTATGTGAAAGATGCTGCAAGCTTAAATAATTTAGGGGAGGGTTTGATGTGAAGGGTTCTATTATTGTAAATACCGATTGGGAAAAAGGTGTGATCAACAAGAATATCTATGGGCAATTTGCCGAGCATCTTGGAAGATGTATTTATGAAGGCTTGTGGGTTGGGCAGGATTCTCCGATTCCGAATACGGACGGAATCCGCAACGATGTGGCGGGGGCACTGCAAAAGCTGAATATTCCTGTGCTTCGTTGGCCTGGGGGCTGCTTTGCTGATGAATATCACTGGAAAGATGGCATTGGACCGAAAGAAAACCGCAAGAGAATGGTAAATACGCACTGGGGCGGTGTGGTTGAAAATAATCACTTTGGTACACATGAGTTTTTCCAATTATGTGAGCTGTTAAATGCGGAGCCTTATATTTGTGGAAATGTAGGCAGTGGTACAGTGCAGGAAATGTCGGAATGGGTAGAGTACATGACCTTTGACGGAGAATCCCCCATGGCTTCATGGCGTCAGGAAAATGGCCGTGAGAAACCGTGGAAGCTCAAATATTTTGGAGTGGGGAACGAGAATTGGGGTTGTGGCGGTAACATGCGCCCAGAGTATTATGCCGATCTGTATCGCCGCTATCAGACCTATGTTCGCAACTATGGCGATAACCGTATTTATCGGATTGCTGGCGGGGCGAATGTGGATGGTTACCGTTGGACCGAAGTGCTGATGCGGGAAGCCGGACATCTTATGGATGGTTTGAGCCTGCACAATTACACGGTTCCGGGCAGTTGGGAAGAGAAACGGCAGGCACTCGGTTTTGATGAAGCAGAATGGTTTGAGACGATGAAAAAATCATTGTATATGGATGAATTGATTACCCGGCATTCGGCCATTATGGATCAATATGATCCTGGCAAACGGGTCGGATTGATCGTTGATGAATGGGGAACCTGGTTCCTTACCGAACCGGGTACGAATCCGGGCTTTCTGTATCAGCAAAATACGATGCGTGATGCGCTTGTAGCCGGGCTTCATCTGCATATTTTCCATAATCACCATGACCGTGTGCAGATGACGAACATTGCCCAAATGGTCAATGTTTTGCAAGCTATGGTTCTGACCGAAGGTCCTGCTATGCTGTTGACACCTACATATCATGTATTTGAAATGTTCAAGGTGCATCAGGATGCACAAGCACTCGCTACTTATGCAGAAGTAGACCGTTATGAATACGATGGCGATTCCATTCCACAGGTCAGCGTGTCCGCTTCCAAGGCGCAGGATGGTTGTATTCATATCAGCTTGTGCAATGTCCATCCAGGCGAGTCGGCAAATGTAAGCCTGGAGCTGAGAGGGCTGGAAGAGATGAAGAAGATCAGCGGCACTGTTCTTGCCAGCGATGAAATGCAGGCACATAATACGTTTGACCAACCGGAGCGTGTAAAAAAGGAAGCTTTTACGTCCTTCCAGCAGCAGGGTCAGCATTTGGATGTTACATTGCCGCCGATGTCGGTAGTGATGCTGAGCATTGCGCCGAAATAATCCAGGCTGTGGTATGTAAGCAGTGCTCACTGTATCATTTGGTTTGGGAAAAAAAGAGAGCGTTCAAGCAACGCTCTCCTCATTTATAATTGCTCGCGGTGAATCACCCTGAACTCCTTGGGTGACATGCCAAACCGGGAACGGAATACACGGTGAAAATACGTGTAGTTTGCAAAGCCGGACGATTCAGCGGCTTGTTCCAGTGACAAAGGGCTGAAAATGATTCGCTCCCTCGCCATGTTGAGCCTGATGTCCAGCGTATACTGCATAATGCTGGTATCGAATGTTTCCTTGAATAGATGTACTGCCCGCGATACGCTGATCCCGACATGTGAAGACACGTCATCCAGTTTGAAGTTGGAGGACGCATTTTCCTCAATATAATTTTTAATTTGATAAGCGAGATAGTTATGATGTGTTGCAATAGGATGCTCGGAAAGCATACGGTCGAACTCCAAACACAAGATGCGTATGTAATAGCTTGAAATTTCCGGGTAAGGATTGGAAATACGACGCTGCCCCATCACAAGCTGGCGGAATGGGCCGAGCAGGGCTTCTGTGAGCTGAACCTTGATCCGGTTAGGCCGTTTGTGGTGATTCCACCATTCATCTACCCAGGAGCCACCGAAAAAGATGTGATAATCCCCGCTTTCCACGATCTGCTCACCCATGGAATTCAACTCACTGTGAATATCCAGCTCATAGGGCTCGGTAGGATTGAACAGCAACAGATCGCCTGCCTCAATTCGCGTCATTTTCCCATTAATGCGGGCCTGGCAGCGTCCCTCTGTTTGCAGACGAAACAAATAATTTTTAATCCCGTCAGGCTGGTTCGAATAAAAGGGCTTACGATGGAAGGAATAGCCTGCGGTAAGAACCTGACAAGACTCGACGATAGACATAGGATAACTCCTTTGGGCAATTAGCTGTTTCAAATATTGACCAGATTGTTCATGTTTTAATCATATTATTCATTTTAAACGAAAGCGAAATAGAATACCATGTGAACTGTAAAGCTTACATGTTATATAACAAAGCACATGTTAGAAGCCAAGGAGTGTGATGACGTGGGACGAATGAAGGCCGGGATCATCGGTTGCGGTAACATTAGTTCGACATATCTTGAAAATCTGAGAAACAGTCCGCTTATTGAAGTGGTAGCTGTCGCTGACCTGCTGGAGGAAAGGGCCAGGGCGAGGGCTGATGAGTTCAACATTGAAAACGTATACAAAGTGGATGAGTTGCTGCGCCAGCCTGAGATTGAGCTTGTATTTAATCTGACTGTGCCTGGCAGCCATGCACTGACGGATGTGGCCATACTGGAGGCAGGCAAGCATGTGTACAGTGAAAAGCCTTTGGCGGTTTCATTGGAGGAAGGCAAGCGTGTTTTAGAGCTGTCCCAAGCTAAAAATCTACGAGTCGGCTGTGCTCCGGATACCTTTCTCGGTGCTGGCATGCAGACGGCACGCCATGCCATACAGACGGGAATGATTGGTCAGCCAGTAGCTGCTACGGCCTTTTTAATGGGGAGGGGCCCGGAGTGGTGGCACGAAAATCCGGAATTTTTTTACGCGGCTGGAGGTGGGCCGATGTTTGACATGGGTCCTTACTATTTAACCTCGCTGATCCATTTGCTTGGACCCATTCGGCGGATCAGCGGCTCCGTAGGGATTCAGATCCCGGAACGTTATATACATTCCGGTCCCAAAAGCGGTACGCCACTGCAAGTGGAGACACCAACGCACCTGGCCGGGACCCTGGATTTTCATAATGGAGCTATCGCAACGCTAATCACCAGCTTTGATATTCAGGGAGCTTCCGAACTGCCGCGAATTGAAATTTACGGAACAAAAGGGACTTTGAACTTACCTGATCCGAACTTTTTTAACGGGGATGTCAAGCTTCGTCAACCTGAAGGGGAGAATACAGAGTTGTTGAAGCCCCTTTTTGAATGTGGGAAAAATGAGCGTGGAATAGGTGCATGCGAGATGGTAAGGGCTATTCGTGGTAACAAGAAGCATCGTGCCAATGCTGAATTAGCCTACCATGTGCTGGAAGCTATGCATGCTTTTCAACGCTCCTCATTGGAAGGAAGACATATCACTTTGGAAAGCACATATGAGCCGGACGAGGAGTTGTACGACGGAGCAGATCTAACGGTAAACCCATCCAAATAGAAGAGGTGAAGGGAAATGGCTGAAGTAGGATTGCAATTGTACAGCGTAAGGGAAGATCTTGAACAGGATTTTGAAGCTACATTGCGCAAGGTCGCTGAGCTTGGCTATAAAGGGGTGGAATTCCATACCTTTTTCGGGCGCAGTGCCAAGGATGTCAAAGCGCTTTTGGATGAATTGAAACTGGAAGTTGTCGGAACTCACGTGCCATATACTCGCTTGCTGGATCATTTGGATGAGGAGATTGCTTATCACAAAGAATTAGGCAATAAGTACCTGATCGTTCCTTATTTAACCGAAGAACAGCGCCAATGGGATGATCTTTTTGCCAATCTGATTCGGATTGGTCAAAAGGTGAAGGAACAGGGCCTGATTTTGGCTTACCATAATCATGATTTTGAATTGACGGAGAAAATAAGTAATCGTCCAGTATTTGATGCTATATATGATGCGGTTTCCGCGGATTTGTTACAGGTCGAAATGGATACTTGTTGGGTATACTATGGAGGCTATGATCCAGTGGAATACATCGGACGTTATCGTGGACGCTTGCCTATCATTCATTTAAAGGATATGGCACGTGACGAACAGCAAAAAGCAATTACTGTAGAGCTTGGTCAAGGAGAAGTACAGCTTCATGCCATTGCAGACGCTGCTATTCAGGCCGGTGTCGATTGGATCGTCGTCGAACAGGATTTTTGCTCAAATCCTCCAATCGAAAGCATTGAAGCTAGCTTGAAATGGCTCCAACAATACGCAGCCCGGGGAGGGAATATTCATGTCTAAAACACTCAAAATCGGAATTATTGGTTGTGGAGGCATTGCGAACGGCAAGCATTTGCCGAGTCTTGCCAAGCAAAAGCGGGCAGAGATCGTCGCTTTCTGCGACATTATTCCGGAGCGCGCTGAGGAAGCAGCAGCAAAGTTTGGGGCCGAAGGCTCCCAAGTGTATAGTGATTACCGAAAGCTGCTTGAAAATAAAGATATTGAAGTCGTACATGTATGTACACCCAATGACTCGCACTCGGAAATTACGGTCGCCGCGCTTGAGGCGGGCAAGCATGTTCTATGTGAAAAGCCGATGGCCAAAACAGCCGAGCAGGCACGGGAAATGCTCACTGCGGCAAAACGGACCGGTAAAAAACTGTCGATTGCGTATCAAAACCGTTATCGCGATGATAGCTTGTATTTAAAGCAATTAGTCGAGCAGGGAGAGCTTGGCGAAATTTATCTGGGCAAAGCTATAGCTTTGCGTAGACGGGCGGTTCCGACATGGGGAGTGTTTCTGGATGAAGAGAAGCAGGGCGGTGGCCCCCTTATCGATATTGGAACGCATGCACTCGATCTAACCCTTTGGCTGATGGATAATTACAAGCCAAAAAGTGTAATGGGCTCAATCTTCCATAAACTGGGGAACCGTGAAAATGCAGCGAATGCCTTTGGACCTTGGAATCCTAAGGAATTTAAGGTGGAGGATTCTGCTTTTGGTTTGATTACGATGCAAAATGGAGCAACGATTATACTGGAATCCAGTTGGGCATTAAACGTTGTCGAATTTGGTGAAGCCAAGACGCTGTTATGCGGAACAGAAGGCGGAGCCGATATGCAGGACGGATTGCGTATTAACGGGGAGAAAAATAGTCGCTTGTTTGATACGAAAATAGATCTGAATGCGGGTGGTGTGGACTTCTACTCCGGAGAATCGGAAAATGAGGCGGACCGCGAAGCCCGTTTGTGGATTGAGACGATTTTGGATGACAAAGAGCCGCTTGTTAAACCGGAGCAAGCGCTGGTGGTTACTGAAATTTTGGAAGCTATATATGAATCGGCACGCACGGGGAAAGCCGTTTATTTTGATTAAACCCGCAAATATCCCGCATAAACCATCATAATAATAAAAGACGCTTTTTTCACATATGATACAGGGAGGGATTTCATTTGAAACTTGGTGTATTTATGGTGTTGTTCGGGGGACGTTCACTGGAGGAGGCGCTGGATTATGTAGCTTCCCAAGGGCTAAATGCTGTAGAAATCGGTACAGGTGGCAACCCGGGAGATAAGCACTGCAAGCCGGATGAACTGCTGGACAATGAAACGGCGCTTAAAGACTTCAAAAAAGCAGTAGAGTCCCGGGGACTCATGATTAGTGCGCTTAGCTGTCATGGCAACCCTCTTCACCCGCAAAAACACTTGGCCCAGGCTGATCATGAAACATTTCTTAAAACCGTTCGACTCGCGGAGAAGCTGGAAGTTCCTGTTGTGAACACATTTTCCGGCTGTCCGGGCGATCATGAAGACGCAAAGTATCCCAACTGGCCTGTGGCTCCGTGGCCTAATGATTTTCAGGAAGTGCTGAAATGGCAATGGGAGAATAAAATCATTCCTTATTGGAGTGAGGCCGGGAAATTTGCTTCAGATCATCATGTCAAAATTGGACTGGAGCTGCACGGCGGCTTCTCCGTTCATACACCAGCGACCTTGCTTCGTCTGCGTGAAGCCGCTGGAGAGGTCATTGGTGCGAATCTTGATCCGAGCCATATGTGGTGGCAGGGCATTGATCCGGTGCAGGCGGTCCAGATTTTGGGGCGAGCGGGAGCCATTCACCATTTTCATGCAAAGGATACGACGATTGACCCGATCAATGTGAACAAATATGGTCTTACCGATATGCAGGAATACACAAAAATGCTGGATCGCGCATGGCAATTCCGTACTGTGGGCTATGGGCATGATGTTAAGACATGGGCGGATATCATCAGTGCTCTCCGGCTGGTAGGCTATGACTATGTGGTGAGTATTGAGCATGAAGATGGTTTGATGTCCGTCGAAGAAGGCTTTACGAAGGCAGTTCATAATCTCCGTCAGGTGCTTATTGAAGAACCGTTGACCGAGATGTGGTGGGTCTAACCTAGTAGGGGGAAATGTTGATGATTAATGTGACCATTTGGAATGAATTTCTGAATGAGAAGCTGAATGATGCAGCAAAGCAGGTCTATCCTGACGGGATTCACAAAGCATTGGCAGACGGCTTGGCCGGTGAGGAATTTGTTATTCGAACAGCTACTTTGCGTGATGATGCGGAGCATGGCTTGGGAGAAGACGTCCTGAATGCCACAGATGTGCTGCTGTGGTGGGGGCACAAAGCCCACGATCAGGTAAGTGATGAAGTGGCAGCTCGTGTTGTAAAACGAGTACTGGAAGGAATGGGCTTCATCGTCCTGCATTCAGGCCACTTTTCCAAGCCGTTCAAAGCTCTCATGGGCACAAGTTGTGATCTGAAATGGAGAGTTGCAGGTGAACAGGAGATAATCTGGTCCGTCAATCCCTCACACCCCATTACGGAAGGAATAGACGCTAAAATAGTGTTGGCGCACGAAGAGATGTATGGCGAATTCTTTGATATTCCCACGCCGGATGAACTGGTGTTTGTGAGTAATTTCGAAGGTGGTGAGGTATTCAGAACCGGCTGCACCTTCCGCCGGGGGAGTGGTAAAGTATTTTATTTTCGCCCAGGCCATGAAACATATCCGACTTATTATCAGCCTGATATTTTGAAGGTCATTGCCAACAGCATCCGCTGGGCTTGCCCGTCAGGTATCGTTAACCCAATATATGGCAGGGGTGAGCCTGTAAGACCTCTCCATGGAGTGGTAGTATAATCACACGCATTATGTCTCGACAAGCTCTTGAATAAACCAAAAGACAGGCGGAATCCCAAGAGATTCGGCCTGTTTTTGCTTTGAGGATTTCATCATATACCAGTTGCTTATGTTGTAGTATAATCAGCTGTGGCCATGGAAACTTTATCGAAGCAGGTATTAATTTAAGAAGAAAGTGTTTTCTTCTGGGATAAAGTGTGCTAAAATGATATATACTAACAAAAGGAAAGCTTTATCAAACCGAAATGCAAAAGAAGGTGAAAAATTTGGAGGGTCAACCGCAAGTTACAAAAATGTGTCCGCGTTTTGAAACCGCCTTTTCTTGTTTGGGAAAGCGCTGGAACGGATTGATTATTCAATCCATGATGAGCGGCCCCAAGCGGTTTAAGGATATTTCCAATCTGATTCCCACAATGAGTGACAAAATGTTATCAGAACGGATGAAGGATCTGGAAAATGAAGGAATTCTTACACGCCATGTATACCCGGAAACCCCTGTCCGCATTGAATACGAGCTTACATCCAAAGGCCGCGCACTTCAGCCGGTCATGGAGCAGATTCAATTTTGGGCTGAGGAATGGATCAGATGAGCAGCAAACTAAATGAGTGTTTGTTATAGCAACCACCGCCTTTTTCTAGAAAAAAGGCGGTTTTTTATAGTCAATATAGATAGACACTTAATAGCTCTTGGCACGTCCAGCAACCGAAAATATTCCGATTGCTGTGCGGCGCGGGATACGGGTCTGAATATCCAGTGCAGCCATACGGAATGTACCCATACAGGAATGGCACAGTCTGCCTGTATAAATGGGGGCTCGGCAGGATTCGCAAGGATAATCAAGCTGGCTGTATGTGGAGGGAAACTTGCCTGCTCTTATCCAGTCTATGAGCAAATCCATAGGTGTTCCGGTGGCATCACTAAGCTGGCGAGTGTGCGCAGCAGGGTGCTTCCACAAGTAGTTCGAACAGCGGTCGAGGAATACATTTTCTTCGTGAATACAAGTATTACATAGGTTTCTAAGATTTTGACGGAAAACAGATCCGCATTTTGGGCAATTAGCAGTATGTATATCCATAGAAACCAGTCCTTTTTATCGAGATGGAATAAATTTTTCGGAAATTATTAGTTACATATTACTATGACTTTATGCCTATATCAATCATTATTTAAGTATGGCTGTTTTTTAATTGTATGCAGAAATCTTTATTGACATAACCATATTACTTATGTATTATCACTTACATAAAGTTACCGGATGAAAAAAATAAATAAATCAATGATAAGGGGATTTTTATATGGTACCGGCTTTATTTTTGGCCCATGGTTCACCAATGCTTGCGATTGAACAGACAGAATATACTGCTTTTTTGAAACAATTAGGGAAGAGCATTCGCCCCAAGGCTGTCGTTATTTTTACTGCCCATTGGGAGACGCAGACCTTGACCATCAGCTCAATGGATGGCGTATACGATACAATTTATGATTTTGGCGGTTTTCCGCCGGAGCTGTATGCGGTGAAATATCCTGCACATGGTTCGACGGAACTAGCAAATAAGCTGAAGGAATTATATGAGCAAAAGGGCATGGATGTACAAACGGAACAGATGAGGGGAATGGATCATGGGTCATGGACACTATTGCATCGTATGTACCCCGAGGCGGATATCCCGGTCGTCCAGATTTCTGTAAATCCGTATCTTTCACCTAAAGCACAGTATGCCGTTGGGGAAGTGCTGCGCGGACTGGGAGAAGAGGATATTTTGGTCATTGGCAGTGGTGTGACGGTCCATAATCTGCGCATCGTCAAATGGGGAGAAACGAAAACAGAGCCTTGGGCTATTGATTTTGACGACTGGATTATAGAAAAGGTGCAAAACCGCGATATTGAAGCTTTGGACCGCTACGAAAGCGAAGCGCCGTATGCCCGTCAGGCAGTACCGAGAGCAGAGCACTTTGTGCCGTTGTTTATTGCGATGGGAAGCGGAAATCCGGCGAACAAAGCTAAAGTAATCCACAGAAGTTATGAGATGGGGAATTTAAGTTATCTGTGCTTTCAGTTCTAAAAATGAGTTGGATCAAGAGGGTTCCACGGTTAGTTGCTATTTGGGGAGTATAAAAAAATAAAATAAGGGAGTGTTTTATAACCGGCATGGCATAGAACACTCCTGTTTGGATTCGAAAAAATATAATTAAATCCGGCAAATCTCACGTGGACACAGTTCGCAATGACAGACGTTCTGCAGCATTTCCAAATCCTTGACAACAATCATCCCATTTTCATATTCAACTGCATTTTTCTTACGCAGATCGCTTAGCATCCGGTTTACGCTTTCACGGGTGGCACCGATCATATTGGAAAGGTCCGTATGAGTGATTTTTTTATGAATCAGAATACGATCACCGTGGGGCTCACCATATGTGTTGCACAATCGGATCAGGGTCGAGCAGAGAGCACCGGGCTTACCATACATCATCAGATCGCGGAACTTGGTCTGAGTAATGCGGTGATGCGAGCCCATCCATTTCATAAAGTCAATGGCAAAATCACAATGCTGGCAAATAAGCAGCTCCAAGTCTGTATGATCAATGACACCAATATCACTGTCCTCCAGCACTTCAGCAGAAAAGGAATGTTTGGTGCCGAAAAATGGGTCAGCCTGACCCACAAGATCGCCGCTTTGATACATATATAGAATAAGTTCCTTACCCTCATCCGTTGTTTTCGTTACTTTCACGCGTCCGCGTTTGATATAAAACAGCTTATCCGCTGTGTCTCCTTCCCAGAACAGGTGCGAACTTTCAGGCATGACCCGATCCTTCATAATCACTTGGAGCCGGTTGAAGCTGGCCTCCGAGAAGCAACAGGTATTACCGTGAGCTTCCATTACGTTTGCAGGGTTTCTCATCGTCCATTTCCCCTTTGTTTCCTATGTTATTTTTATCTGCAACTTGATCAATTCAAATTTATTATATACCTGTGCAATGTGTTTTTGGAGCAAGAAGAGGGGAGAAAAGTGGCAGATTTGCAAACTTTGTGATTAAATTCACTACAAAAATAAAATTTTAAATAGATTGTGAAAAAAATCACAAAATATCTTGAGAAGCTGTGATACGATTAGTTCGTAAACAAGAGATAATATACAAGATAACAGGAGGATGAGGGAAATGGCTGTTAAAAATGAGGTTATCCAAAAAGAGCAAAGCGCAGAGCAGTACATTCAAACCTTGATAGATAAGGCGAACCGGGCACAGCAAGCTTTCATGAGCATGAATCAGGAACAGATTGACGAAATCGTACAAGCTATGGCACTTGCAGGGATGGATAAACACATGTACCTGGCGAAGCTCGCTGTTGAGGAAACAGGACGCGGTGTGTATGAAGACAAAATCACTAAAAACATGTTTGCGACAGAATATGTCTATCACAGCATCAAAAATGAAAAAACCGTCGGTGTCATTGAAGATAATGATTTTGACAGTTTTCAAAAGATAGCAGAGCCAGTCGGTATCATTATGGGGATCACTCCCGTGACAAACCCGACTGCAACTACAATGTTCAAAGCGTTGATTGCCATTAAAACACGTAACCCGATCATTTTCGGTTTCCACCCATCCGCTCAATCGTGTAGCGCAGAAGCAGCACGTATCTTGCTTGAAGCAGCCGTTAAACACGGCGCTCCGGCTGATTGTATTCAATGGATCGAAGCACCTTCAATGGATAAGACCAATTCACTTATGAATCACCCGGATGTGGCACTGATTCTGGCAACAGGCGGATCAGGCATGGTTAAGGCGGCATATAGCTGTGGTAAACCTGCTCTGGGCGTTGGTCCTGGTAACGTGCCTTGCTTTATAGAAAAGACAGCGGACCTCAAACAAGCTGTGAATGATCTGATCCTCTCAAAATCTTTTGATAATGGTATGATCTGTGCTTCCGAGCAAGCAGTCATTATCGAAGAACCAATCTTTGAACAAGTGAAAAAGCTGATGATCGCTAACGGTTGCTACTTTGTGAATAAAGAAGAAGCAGCCAAGCTTACTCAAGGGGCTATGAATGTAGAGAAATGTGCAGTAAATCCAGCCATCGTAGGACAGTCTGCTGTGAAAATTGCCGAAATGAGCGGTATTACTGTCCCTGCCGGTACCAAAATTCTGGTCGCTGAGATTGAAGGGGTAGGAACCAAATACCCATTGTCAGCGGAAAAATTGAGTCCGGTATTGGCTTGCTATAAAGTAAAAAATGCTGAACAAGGTATTCAACGTGCGGCTGAAGTCGTAGAGTTTGGAGGCATGGGCCACTCGTCCGCTATACACTCGAACAATGAGGACGTAATCGCACGGTTCGCAAACCGTTTGCAAACAGGCCGTATCATTGTAAATGCACCTTCCACACATGGTGCGATCGGTGACATTTATAACACCAACCTTCCATCGTTGACACTCGGTTGCGGTTCGTACGGACGTAACTCGACTTCGTCGAACGTATCGGCAGTCAATCTGATTAACGTGAAAAGGGTGGCGAAACGGACGGTGAATATGCAATGGTTCAAAGTACCTTCTAAAATTTATTTCGAGAAAAATTCGACTCAATACCTGGCTAAAATGCCTGATATCACACGTGTCGCTATTATCACAGACCCTATGATGGTGAAACTTGGTTATGTGGATCGGGTTATTCATTATTTGCATCAACGCCAAACACCGGTAGCAATCGAAGTCTTCTCTGAAGTGGAGCCAGATCCATCGACAGTGACGGTAGAGCGTGGTACAGAAATGATGAGACGTTTCCAACCGGATTGCATCATCGCACTGGGCGGCGGTTCTCCAATGGATGCGGCCAAAGGCATGTGGCTGTTCTATGAATATCCAGATACAGATTTCGACAACCTGAAGCAAAAATTCATGGATATCCGCAAACGGATTTACAAATATCCGCGCCTGGGCCAAAAAGCGCAATTTGTAGCTATTCCTACAACCTCGGGTACAGGTTCGGAAGTTACTTCTTTTGCGGTAATCACAGACAAAAACCTGGGCAACACGAAATATCCGCTGGCTGACTATGAGCTGACTCCTGATGTGGCAATTATTGACCCTGTGTTTGTATATTCGCTGCCTAAAACGGCTGTAGCCGATACAGGCATGGATGTTCTGACCCATGCTATCGAGGCTTATGTGTCTGTAATGGCAAATGACTACACAGACGGTCTGGCCATTAAAGCCATTCAACTGGTATTCCAATACCTGGAGAAATCGGCTCTGACTGCTGATAAGCTTGCCCGTGAAAAAATGCACAATGCTTCCACGCTTGCAGGGATGGCGTTTGCCAACGCATTCTTGGGCATTAACCATAGTCTTGCACACAAATGGGGCGGACAATACCATACAGCACATGGCCGCACGAATGCGATCTTGCTGCCGCACGTCATCCGCTATAATGCGAAAAAACCGACAAAATTCGCTTCGTTCCCTAAATATTCGAACTTTGTTGCGGATGAGCGTTATGCAGAGATTGCTCGCATACTCGGATTGCCTGCACGTACTACCGAAGAAGGGGTTAACAGCCTGATCGAAGCCATTCGTAAGATGAACAAAACACTCGGTATCGAGGAATCGTTCCAACAACTCGGTTTTGATCCGAAGGATTTCGAAGCACGTGTAGACTATTTGGCTGACCGCGCTTTTGAAGACCAATGTACAACTGCGAATCCGAAGCTGCCGCTGGTTACTGAATTGGCTGATGTATACCGCAATGCCTTCTACGGACGTTTTGACCAATAATATATAGGTATGAAGAGGCTTGTAACAAGCATTTTCCCGTTTAATACCAATACAGGCTCTCTATAATAGAGGGCCTGTTGGCTTGGGAAGGGAGGTGAGTGACAAGGTTAAAGGAATCAGGCGGGAGCAAAGGAAAAATAAAGTGATGAAAATCACTCATATTGTGATTTATATCACATACTACACTCTATCATTATTCTACAATAAGGGTGTAAGAAAGGTCCCGACACTGAGCGAAGGCATCGGTGAAAAGGCCGGACTCAAGAGATTTAACCATAGTGAAAAGAATCACAAGTCCGGAAGATCAAACAAATTGGAGGGATTTACATGTCGGTGATTGAGAGAGAATTACAAGAGCAACAATCTGGCTGGAGAGGTTTTAAAAAAGGCAAATGGACTAAAGAAGTCAACGTCAACGATTTTATTCAAACCAATATTTCGCCTTATGTTGGCAGTGAAGAGTTCCTGGTAGGCCCTACTGCCAACACAACTGCACTGTGGGAAATTGTATCCGATCTTACTAAAAAAGAGCTGGCAAACGGCGGCGTACTTGATGTAGACGTGAATACGCCATCTACTATTACTTCACATAAACCGGGTTATCTGGACCGGGATAAAGAACAAATTGTTGGTGTACAAACAGATGCACCGTTCAAGCGTTCCTTGCAACCGTTTGGCGGAATTCGGATGATGATTGACGCATGTAAAGCTTATGGCTTTGAAGTGCCTGAAAGCATTATCGATATTTTCACACATATCCGCAAAACGCACAACCAAGGTGTATTCGACGCTTATACAGATGAAATGAAAGCAGCTCGTAAAGCAGGTATTATTACTGGTTTGCCAGATGCATATGGCCGTGGCCGCATTATTGGTGACTACCGTCGTGTAGCTTTGTATGGAGCAGATTTCTTGATCCAAGATAAAAAGCTTCAATTGAAGAGCCTTGAAGTTGACGCGATGGAAGAGGATATAATTCGTCTTCGCGAAGAAATTTCCGAACAAATTCGTGCTCTGAACGAATTGAAACAAATGGCTGCCGATCATGGCTTTGATATTTCAAAACCAGCCAGCAATGCGAAGGAAGCTTTCCAATGGGTATATTTTGGCTATCTAGCAGCAATCAAAGAGCAAAATGGTGCAGCGATGTCCCTTGGACGTGTATCTTCATTCCTTGATGCTTATACTCAACGTGATCTTGAAGAAGGCACGCTGACAGAAGAACAAGCTCAGGAACTGGTCGACCATTTTGTTATGAAACTGCGTATTGTTAAGTTCCTGCGTACACCTGACTATAACCAACTGTTTAGTGGAGACCCAACTTGGGTAACAGAATCAATTGGTGGTATGTCTGTTACTGGAGAAACTCGTGTTACCAAAAACAGCTTCCGCTTCTTGCACACTCTGTACAACTTGGGACCTGCTCCAGAGCCTAACCTGACTGTACTGTGGTCGGAAAAGCTGCCTGAAGGCTTCAAGAAATATTGTGCAAAAGTCTCGATTGAAACCAGCTCCATTCAATATGAAAATGACGATTTGATGCGCCCAATCTATGGCGATGATTATGGTATTGCATGTTGTGTATCTGCAATGAAAATCGGTAAACAAATGCAATTCTTTGGTGCTCGCGCCAACTTGGCTAAAGCCCTGCTGTATGCGATTAACGGTGGTAAGGATGAGAAATCCGGCGTACAAGTAGGACCTGAGTTCCCGGCAATTACAAGCGAAGTGCTGGATTATGAAGAAGTGTTGAGCCGCTTCAAACCTATGATGGAATGGCTGGCAAAACTGTACATGAACACTTTGAATGTAATCCACTACATGCATGATAAATACAGCTACGAACGCATTGAAATGGCGCTGCATGACCGTGATATTATTCGTACCATGGCTTGTGGTATTGCGGGTCTGTCCGTTGCTACTGACTCCCTGAGTGCGATTAAATATGCAAAAGTAAAACCAATCCGTAATGAAAAAGGAATTGCCGTTGACTTTGAAATCGAAGGCGAATATCCTTGCTACGGTAATAACGATGATCGGGTAGATACCATCGCAGTAGAACTGGTAGAGACTTTCATGAGCATGATTCGCAAGCACAAAGCTTACCGGAATGCGATTCCTACTCAATCTGTATTGACTATTACTTCCAACGTAGTGTACGGTAAGAAAACAGGTACAACACCGGATGGACGTAAAGCAGGCGAACCGTTTGCACCAGGTGCGAACCCAATGCACGGTCGTGACAAAAAAGGTGCTTTGGCTTCTCTCAGTTCTGTAGCTAAGCTGCCTTACGAACATAGCCTGGACGGTATTTCGAATACCTTCTCGATCGTGCCTAAAGCACTGGGCAAAGAAGAAGAAACACGTAAAACCAACCTTGTGTCCATGATGGACGGCTACTTTGGAAGCCATGCGCATCATTTGAACGTCAATGTGTTTGCTCGTGAGCAACTGCTGGATGCAATGGAACATCCGGAAAATTATCCACAGCTTACGATTCGTGTATCTGGTTATGCCGTTAACTTTATCAAGCTGACTCGTGAGCAACAGCTGGATGTTATTAACCGTACTTTCCACGGTACAATGTAATTCGCTAAACCTATCATAATAATACAATGACGCACGCATAGCGGATGCGGGAAGGATGATGCAACATGTTGAAAGGCCACATACACTCATTGGAAACCTTCGGGACCGTCGATGGTCCCGGCATCCGCTTCGTGCTCTTTATGCAAGGATGCTTGTTGAAATGCCAATATTGCCACAACCCTGATACTTGGGCTTTGAATGAAGGCCATCCGATGACACTGGAGGAAGTATTGGCTGAAATAGAACCGTATTTGGCCTACTACCGGTCTTCAGGAGGCGGATTGACTGTATCTGGTGGAGAACCGACATTGCAGGCTCATTTTGTAGCAGAGCTGTTCAAAGAAGTGAAGCGTCGCTGGAATTTGCACACCACGCTGGACAGTAACGGCTTTAATGATGCAGGGCGTATCCAAGAGCTGCTGAACGTTACGGACTTGGTGCTGCTGGATATTAAGCATATTGATAATGACAAGCATATTAAGCTAACAGGCAAGTCCAATGACCGTATGCTGAATACGGCGCGCTGGTTGTCTGAACAAGGGCGCAAAATGTGGATTAGACACGTATTTGTACCAGGCATTCATGATGACGAGCAGGATTTATTAAATTTGGGTAGGTTTATCGGTACGTTGAACGGGGTCGAAAAGTTCGAAATTCTACCTTATCACCAAATGGGTGTATACAAATGGGAAATGCTCGGCAAGGCATATCCGCTGGAAGGGGTTCCGTCTCCAACGGAAGAAGAAGTTCAACGTGCTTACCGCCTCATTGAAGAGGGGCGTCTGGAGACTGCAGGGAAGAATACTGTCTGTTACCCGTCATAATGAAGATGGCTTCAAAGCTACTTGTTTATACAGCCGCCGCTACATCAAATCAGATGGGCGGCGGTTTTTTTTGTTGGTTTTTTGCAGTTCCAGGAGGAAGTTTCCTTTTTTTATTTCCGGCAAAAATACCCAGCAACTTTTTGATTACTGCCGCGTCTAATAGTATGACTTTTTACGGGAATGATAATAATTTGGGATAGAAGGAGACAGACAATGAATTTCAAGAAGTGGACCATGCTCACCGCGCTTGCGGTTGCACAGGTGGCAGCAGTAGCCCCTGTAGGAGCAGAAGCAGCAACAACAACCGTTCAATCTACCGATTCGGTTAACACACAGCAGGCTCAGACCAATGCTGCAGAATCCGGCGTTCAAAATAGCATCGGAGGTCAAGATAACACGGGTATACCAAACGGCACAGGAACACCTGATAGCAAAGGTACAACCAGTGATCCATTGTCTAACTTGCCTACAGATACTACTAATGGATCAAACGTATCCAGTGATGTATATGGAGGAGACGGAACGATCACCAATCCTGGTGGCTCTCCATCATCCGGAAATGCAAATCAATTAATTTTATATTTAAACAGTGCAAAAATGGAACAAAACGGACAGGTGTACATTGCGACTCAGCCAATGACAGTCAAGAACGGGGTTTCCTATGTAGCTATTCGTTCGCTTGTCAGCCGCGTCGGATTACAATTTAGTTATGACACTGTGACGAAAGAAACCGTAATTACCCAAGGAACAAATATGCTGCGTTTTAAGACTGACAGCAAGGTTTATACGGTTAACGGTGAAGCTAGACAAATGAAGGGGCCGGCTTTCCAGCAAAAGAACGTATTTATGGTGCCGCTGACTTCTATTACACAAGCCTTAAATATTCCTTATACTGTGAATAATACAACCAAACAGGTTATTTTGGATTTGAATCAGAAGCCTAAAGCTTCCTTCACGGTTCAGCAAAAAGATATCTACGCGGGCGAAACCCAAGTGACATATTTGACAAAGGAATCTTCTCCCACAGGTCTTCCGATTGTGAATCAACGCTGGGAAGGGAAGCAGGACGTTTTTAAGGAGCCGGGTACATATGTAGTTACCTATTCTGTTCTTGACTCCGCAGGTAACTGGAGTGATCCATACTCAGTTACGATTACGGTAAAACCACCGAATCAGCCGCCAGTGGCTCTGTTTACAACAGATAAAAAAGAATATAAGATGGGTGAAAAAATCACGATCACGGATCTGAGTACCGATGATGAAAATGCGATTACCAAGCGTGATTGGGTAAACAAGAAACTGGCGTTTTTTGAGCCAGGTGATGTGACCATCACATTGACCGTCACTGATAAACATGGTGCAACAGGTACTGTAAGCGAAACGATTAAAATTACCAATGAACTGCTCTACAGTGAAGATGATTTCAACAAAATCTTCACGCCTTACGGTGATAAATATAGTGTAGACGGCAGTCAGGTGCCTGCCATGGCTACCATTCCAGTGACCAGTACGTCTTCACCACGTCTTCTGATCCGTGCCAACAGTCCGGAACGGGTATTCCAGGATGGCATTGTTTATCAAGAAACGGGCTCAGGCAGCACACGCATACTCGTCCATCATGTGAATGAAACGGGCAGAGATGTGAAAATGTATGTTATTGCAACCAACAATAATATTACGCCAGCCAATATTAATGTCGAAAACTCCGGTTTTGCCGGACCGTCCGAGTTTGCGACGGCTGCAGGTAAAACTTCGATTCAGCGATACTTTCAATCCATGCTGGATGGAAGCAAGCGTTCCAGCACCGTTCTGAACCCAGGCGAGAGCCGCGTTATTTTACAGGATTTGAACGCGCAAAAAATTAAGCAAAAACAGGTCATTTCTCTCTTATCCGATTTGTATACGGATCAACCAATTCAATACACAGTAATTGTCCTGGATGCCAATGCAGATCCCTTAGTCGCGCTGCCTACTTTGGCCAAGCTGCCTAAGGACGGCATTCATAACCGTGGAACGTACGCTAATTCGGATGTGACGCTTCAATATACGGAAGAAGTTGGAAAAACAGCTCAGCGTATCGTTCTTGGCGATAATAAAGTAGACCCGAACTTGCTTGGTACAGACGGTCTGGACGGCTCTGCTGCCTCCAATGCCGGTAACTTTGGCGTCGTCTATAAAGTTAAACTGGACCATGTTGCACCTTATTCCCTGATTGCGTTCAACCCGCGTGGTGGTGAATATGCCGGTTATGCGATGGTTAACAATCAGATAGTAGGCATCCCGACCAATGGTTCTGTGCAAGCTCCAAATGAAATGAGTGTGCTGTATCGTACAGGCCATATTGAGGAAAGTGTAGAGATGTATTTCACTGCGGCAGCAGGAAGTAACTTGCCGGTTTCCGTAGTTGTTATGCCGTTGCCGCCTATTAAAAACTAATATGAAATAATCGGTCACTTTTCACCGACTAGACCGTTTGGGTCTCATCATTCACCGTTTAAAAGTCAAATATTTTTTGCAGAATAGGCGTTCTCCTGCTGCGGATTTGGTTGCAGTCCTGGAGAACGTCTTTTTCTTACTCATCGGTCCGATTATCTTTTAGGATATTGGTTTAAATCGTGGTATAATAAATAGATGCAAGCCTAAGCCTGCATCAGAAAGCCTGAAACTACAGACAGGGGAGGGTGGAACGCATGCTGACAAAGGATGAGATTATCGCAACCATGTCCGCTCAAGGGCTGCGTATTACAGATCAGCGCAAGACGCTGGCCACGTTGTTTTCCGAGAATGAAGGATATTTGTCTCCCAAAGACGTTTATGAATATATGGGTAAAAAATACAGAGGGCTTAGCTTTGATACGGTCTATCGTAATCTGCGTGTCATGCAGGAATTGGGCGTGCTGGAGCAGGTATCTTTTGAAGATGGAATGAAGTTCAAAGTAAGTTGTAATGAGCATCATCATCACCATCATATGATCTGTTTGAGCTGTCAAAAAACATTACCGATTTCCTTTTGTCCAATGCAGATGACGGATACGACGGATCAGTTCCAGATCGTTGAGCATAAATTTGAAATTTTTGGCTATTGCAAAGATTGCCAACAGAAGAATGAGTTTCATGAAAGTCATTCTGATCGTGAATTCAGCCAGACGAGCAGTCATACTCACAGCCACGGGGGCTACTGAAATGAAAATCACGACGCGCAGAGTGGTTCAGGCGCCGATCAAGTTTTATCGTTCCTATATTTCACCGTTAAAGTCAGCTACATGCCGGTTTTATCCAACATGCTCTGCGTACGCGCTGGAGGCGGTAGAAGTACATGGTGCGCTTAAAGGTTCATGGCTGGCCGCCAAGCGTATAGCCAAGTGTCATCCCTTTCATCCGGGTGGGGTAGATTTGGTTCCTCCAGCTCAAGAACGGGGCCAAAAACTTGGTGACGACCATTTGGCGGGCCATTCCGGAAAGGGACTGACTTGACATCGCTGCGTGGGTTTGGTTATATTTTGGTTAATATTGTTTTCCTGTGAAGGGATGAGTAGGGTAAAGCGTCCAGTACAGAGAGCCGGGGTAGCTGTAAACCGGTCTGGAGCAAGCCTGAATATGGTCCTGGAGGAACCTTTTTCGAGCGTATTTGCCGTCGGTTCATGGTGAACATTGGCGCAGTCGTAAGGGAAAGGCGTGATCCAGCGTTAATGGACGGTCCGTTGTGACCGGTGAAGCCTGTAGTCTGCGAAGATACAGGAAATTTGGGTGGTAACGCGTGAGGTGACTCTCGTCCCATAGGGACGGGGGTTTTTTTGTGCCCCAATTTGTGACCCAACCATGAATTGGAGTACCTATCATGGCAGCAGTTCTTATATGGCTGGCTGCGGTGAACAAAAACAGGAGGAATACACATGTCCAATAAGAACACATTTTACATTACGACACCGATCTATTATCCCAGTGACAAGCTCCATATCGGTCATGCTTACACGACAGTAGCGGGAGATGCGATGGCTCGCTACAAGCGGCTGCGTGGCTATGAGGTGCGCTATTTGACAGGCACGGATGAGCATGGTCAAAAGATTGAGCAGAAGGCGAGTGCGGCCGGTAAAACGCCACAAGGTTTTGTCGATGACATCGTGGCAGGAATACAAGAACTGTGGCGGAGGCTCGATATTTCCAATGACGATTTTATCCGTACTACAGAAGAACGTCACAAGACAGTTGTACAGGATATTTTTGACCGTTTGCTGAAGCAAGGCGATATTTACAAGGGAGAATACGAAGGCTGGTACAGTATTCCCGATGAAACATACTATACTGAAACACAATTGGTGGATGTAGTGAAGGACGCTGAAGGCAATGTGACTGGAGGCAAAAGCCCGGATAGCGGACACCCTGTGGAACTGGTCAAGGAAGAGTGCTATTTTTTCCGCATGAGCAAGTATGCTGATCGATTGCTGCAATTTTATGAAGAGAACCCGCAGTTTATTCAGCCGGAATCCCGCAAAAAAGAGATGATTAATAACTTCATCAAGCCGGGGCTGGAAGATTTGGCTGTATCCCGCACGACCTTTGACTGGGGCATTAAAGTCAAGGGTGATCCGAAGCATGTCGTATATGTATGGATCGACGCGCTGTCCAATTATATTACAGCCTTGGGGTACGGCTCCCCTAATACCGAGCTGTACGACAAATTTTGGCCTGCAAATGTGCACATCGTAGGTAAAGAAATTGTACGTTTCCATACGATATATTGGCCGATCATGCTGATGGCACTGGATCTTCCACTGCCCAAAAAGGTGTTTGCACATGGCTGGCTGCTCATGAAAGACGGTAAAATGTCGAAGTCCAAAGGGAATGTCGTAGACCCGGTAACGTTGATTGACCGCTATGGTCTGGACCAGCTTCGCTACTATTTGCTGCGTGAGGTGCCTTTCGGGGCGGATGGAACGTTCACACCGGAAAGTTTTGTGGAGCGAGTGAATTCGGATCTGGCCAATGATCTGGGCAATTTGTTGAACCGCACTGTTGCGATGGTAGACAAATATTTTGCAGGCAAGGTACCCGCTTATGAAGCGAATGTAACAGCATTCGACGAAGCTTTGACAGCCATGGCTGTCTCGACTTACAGCAAAGTAGAAGAAGCGATGGGAAACATGGAGTTCTCCGTGGCTTTGACAGCCATCAGCCAATTTATTAGTCGCAGCAACAAGTATATCGACGAGACACAACCGTGGAATCTGGCTAAGGATGAGAGCAAACGCCGCGAATTGGCATCCGTCATGGTGCATTTGGTAGAAAGCCTGCGGATCGCTTCCATTTTACTGCAGCCGTTCTTAACTCGTGCTCCTCATAAAATATGGGAACAGCTCGGTATCAGTGAAGGCGAGCTGACGACATGGGATAGCGGCAAGCAGTTTGGACGTATTCCAGCAGGGACGCAGCTGGTCAAAGGCAACCCGATCTTCCCGCGTCTGGATTCGGAGCAGGAGGTTGCTTTCATCGTGGAAGCCATGACAGGAGGCAAGAAGCCGGAGAAGGCTGTGGCTCAAGTTCAATCACAGAACGCGCCTGTGGCGGGCCAGGAAGCACCAGAGGCAAAGGAAGAGATTGGCATTGAGGATTTTGCCAAGGTAGAGCTGCGAGTCGCTCAGGTCATTGCCTGTGAGCCGGTGAAGAAGGCTGACAAGTTGTTAAAGCTGCAGCTTGATCTCGGTTATGAGCAGCGCCAGGTTGTGTCGGGCATTGCCAAGTTTTACACGCCTGAGGACATTATTGGACGCAAGGTCATCTGTGTAACCAACCTCAAGCCTGTAAAACTGCGGGGAGAGCTGTCACAAGGTATGATTTTGGCCGCCTCGCAGGGAGATCAGCTTACACTGGCAACCGTACCGGAAGGCATGCCGAATGGTGCGATTGTAAAGTAGAGGCTAATAAGTAGTCATCAGCGTAGGTCTGGGAGGCTTCATGCCCGGCCTGCGCTTTTTGACTTGCATCATATTTTACTTCCTTCTCACGTATGTTTTAGTAAATGGGGGCTTGTTTTGCTTTTGCGTTTATTAAACGGGTAGGAGGATATGAAGATGACCAATGTTAACGCCGGGTTGGCGATTATAGCCGGGCTGGTTTCTTTTTTTTCGCCGTGCTGTTTGCCGCTGTATCCCGCTTATTTATCATATATGACGGGGTTGTCGGCTCGTGAGCTGGAGGAAGGACGGCATAAGGCTGAGGTACGTTACCGTACGGTGGGACATACGCTAGCTTTTGTACTTGGCTTTTCGGTCGTGTTCTATTCGCTTGGTGCAAGCGTCGGGTTGCTTGGAGAATGGTTTGAAAACTACAGGGATACGCTAAGAGTGTTGGCCGGTCTGCTGATTCTGTTCATGGCGCTGGTATCTCTTGGAGTGGTGCGTCCCTTGTTCCTCATGAGAGAGCATAAGCTTCGCTGGACATGGAAGCCTGCCGGATATGCCGGTTCCTTTGTCATCGGAATTGGATTTGCGGCAGGCTGGTCCCCTTGTATTGGTCCCATGTTGACGGCGATCATCGCTTTGGCGGCAGTTGAGCATCATATCTGGTTCAAGCTGATGACAGGCTACGCGTTAGGCTTTGCGATTCCGTTTTTTGCACTCGCTTTGCTGGCAGGCTCAGTCCGTCTGTCCTCTCGTTATACTTCAATCATTATGAAAACAGGTGGCGTATTGCTCGTAATCACTGGCATTTTGCTGGTGACTGACCGTATGACGGAAATAACGCTGTTTTTGCAGCGGATAACTCCGGACTGGCTGCTGGTTATGTGAAATACGCATACGGCTCCATGGAATATATTCAAAAATGCGTTCAAAATCATGTCAATAGCTGTGAGCAAGGAGACTTGCCAATGGACAATGATAACATGTATCATTACATATGTAGATTTAACGCAGGAAATAAAGGCGGTAGCGCCCGTTCAATTACAGAAAAGAGGGAAACAAGTGCCAACGCCAAGCATGGAAGATTATTTGGAGCGCATTTACCAGCTGATTGATGAGAAAGGGTACGCTCGTGTCTCGGATATCGCTGAGGGACTGGAGGTTCATCCTTCGTCCGTTACCAAGATGATCCAGAAGCTGGATAAGGACGATTATCTTGTATATGAGAAGTATCGGGGACTGATTCTGACGCCCAAGGGGAAAAAAGTCGGAAAACGGTTGGTTGACCGTCATCAGCTGCTAGAGCAATTTCTGGATATGATTGGGGTTGACAAGGAGCTGATTTATAAAGACGTGGAAGGTATTGAGCACCATTTAAGCTGGGATTCCATCACCCGCATTGAAACATTGGTCGAATATTTCCGACGGGATGAAGATCGCTTGCGCCAGCTTCATGATATACACAAGGAACTGAGTGGGGATTCCTAAAAAGCATTGTCCGTAAGGACAGATGCTTTTTTTATTGATTCCGACCGCAACAAACATCCGGTTGTTAGCGTCTATCCATTATATAGCAGGACAAGATAGGGGTTAAAATTAACTGGGGTAGCGGAGGATTGTAACAAAATGAATCGGAAAAAAATAGGGCTATTTGCTGCCGGATTGCTTTTGGCGGTGCAGACGGCAATCGTGCCAGGAGTTCAAGCGGCACCCAACAGGGATATTGAAATTATATTGGACGGGAAGTCTCTGCAAAGTGATACGTCACCGTATATTGTACAGGGAGCCGATGTAACGATGGTTCCTTTACGGGTAATCAGTGAGGGATTAGGCGCTCAAGTGAATTGGTCGGAATCATCCGGTGTGGTAACGATAACAGCACAGGACAAAAATATATCGATGGAAAATGGCGGACAAAGCGCAACCGTGAACGGCAAGTCTGTTCGATTGGATGCGTCTGCCCGGATGACGAGCGGGAGAGTCATGGTACCGCTGCGTTTTGTCGGGGAAGCGCTGGGTTTAAAGGTGGACTGGCAGGCAGCAGAGCGAGTCATTATGTTAAGCAGTACCACCTCAAATACGTCTTCATCTGTTAATCCGGAAGGTGGAAGTAAGAGCCAAGGTGCTGGTAACGATGAGCAGGAGATTAGCCCATTGCCGTCCACACCCAAGAACGAGGACAGTTCAAATGCTTCAACCGGAAATGTTGTTCAGGTAAAGGCATCGACGTCTATGCGTGGAGCTTGGATCTCTACGATTAATGGGGATTGGCCTTCTGCGGCTGCCCGAAGCAGTGCCGAGAAGCAAAAACAGGAGTTTACTAAAACGCTCGATGACTTGAAGGGCATGGGCATTAATGCGGTTTTCGTCCAGGTTCGTGCCAGCGGAGATGCGCTCTATCCGTCCAGTCTCGTACCGTGGAGCAAGTATTTGACGAACACCCAAGGTAAGAATCCGGGCTATGACCCTTTACAATTTATGATCAGTGAAGCGCATGAGCGAGGTATGGAATTCCATGCCTGGTTTAACCCGTTCCGTGCTAATTCGACAGGAACAACCAGCGGATTGGCAGCAAACCACGTAGCTATTCAACATCCGGAATGGATTGTTAAAAATGGTAGCCAGTTGTACATCAATCCGGGCATACCAGCTGCTCGTCAGCATGTCATTAAGGCGATTATGGAAGTGGTGAATGGATACGACATTGATGGTGTTCATTTGGACGATTATTTCTATCCTTACAGCGGGACCTTTGATGACGATGCGACGTTCGAGGCATATAACGCCAACAAAATCTCGAATAAGGGCGACTGGCGAAGAGATAACGTGAACAGTTTTGTTCAAGATTTGGGCAAAACCATTCATGCAAGCAAGCCGAAAGTTCAATTCGGGATTAGCCCTTTCGGGGTGTGGCGCAACAAGTCCCAGGACATAACAGGCTCAGATACGAAGGCAGGCGTAACAGCGTACGATACGACGTATGCCGATGTACGGACCTGGATCAACAAAGGCTGGATTGATTATGTAGCACCACAAATTTACTGGAGCATCGGGTTCCCGGCGGCGGGTTATGACAAGCTGGTTGCATGGTGGTCCAATGAGGTCAAAAATACAGATGTTAAATTGTATATCGGTCACTCCCCGTATAAAATCGGTACTCCTGAAAAGGGCTGGCAATCCGCTCAGGAGATCATCAAGCAGCTTGAACTGAATGAAAATTATAAGCAGGTCAAAGGGGATATTTATTTTAGTGCACAGCATTTGCGGAAAAATCCGTATGGACTCATTCAGCTTCTTCAAAATTATTATCAATTATGATATAAATTGGATCAATTAGGTTCTATTTGGGCCTCCGTTCTCATACATAAGCAGTAGAACTGCTTACTCCCAAGAGAACGGAGGTTTTTTGATCTATGCTGATCAATGCTGTGTTCCAGGGTGGAGGGGTTAAAGGTATCTCGCTGGCGGGTGCAGTAAAGGCTGCAGAGGAGAATGAAATTGTATTCAACCGTGTAGCAGGTACATCATCGGGGGCTATTGTGGCTGCTTTATTGGCTGCAGGATACTCGGCTGATGAAATGAAAGCCGTCATTGAGAAAACCCCCTTGGTCAAGTTGTTGCGTCGTTCTCGTGTGTTTAACATCAAGTGGATTGGACCGGCTGCTCGCGTCTTCCTGAAAAAAGGGCTCTACTCAGGGGAAGCACTGGAGCACTGGGTACGTGAGCTGTTGCGGGCCAAGGGCGTGCGTACGTTCGCGGATTTGCCCCCTGGCAAGCTGCGTATTATTGCATCAGACATCACGAATGGCCGCATTTTGGTGCTCCCTGAGGATATCAAACGGTTTGGTATCAATCCCTCTTCGCTCGAGGTCGCCAAGGCCATTCGAATGAGCACAAGTATCCCATATTTTTTTGACCCCGTCATGTTAAGGCTTGATTCTGCATTAGCCAAGGGGAAAACATTTTCCCAGCAATTTGTGTTTGTTGTTGATGGAGCTTTGTTAAGCAATTTGCCCCTGTGGCTTTTTGATGAGCCTGTCAACGAACGTGAAGCCAAAGCCATTCCAACGGTCGGATTTCAGATGGTCGGCCGGACGGGAACAGAAACCAAGGTTTCCTATATCCGGGGGCCATTAACAATGCTGCAGGCTATTTTTGATACGATGCTATCGGCACACGATGAACGTTATATTGAGCAGGAGAACCGGTACCGGACAATTAAAATCCCGACGCTGGGCATTCGTACCGCACAATTCAACATCTCTCCAGAGCAGAGCGAGTTATTGTATACTTCCGGTGTGCAGGCAGGGGAAGCCTTTTTCCACAAATGGAGCATTACGACTTATCAACAGCAGTATAGCAAGTACCAATTGATGAAAAATACGATGTATGCTATGAAATAGAGTATGCCATGAAGTAAGCATTCACCGGGAGTTAAAACTGGATCTATAAGATAAAAAAGGAGCCTCTTCCCGGCCATGCTTTTTCACGGGGGCGGCTCCTTTTATACTAACTGCTTATAAGATTTTGACCTGCTTAGTGATACTTGGGCTGCTCTTCCTCATTTTTGCCCTTAGAACCTTCAATAACATGAAAAGGATACGTTTTGCGCTTGCTTGAAGTTTGCTGCTGGCGTGCGTTGGCTGTTTTGGCCATTGTACGTGCAGAAGGCTTGATTTTGGGGGCTCGGCCGCCTCGTCCTGGTGAAAATTTGTACAATAGAAAAATAACGGTGAAAACCAGGGCAGGAACCAGTAAACTAAGGAGAACACCTGCTCCTCCATTCCATACCATATTGACAATTCCGTATGCACCCAAAGCGAGGGTGAGCCAGAAAATAAGCGCATGTCTGTTCATCATTTACTCATCCTTTCACAGGATCAAGGACCGGGCTGTTCAGGGTCTCCTTTGCAGGTACTTTTTCCAGCTCGGCATCCAATTCAAGCATACGCTTGAATGAAGCGATGGATACCTCCACTTGATCATCGGTTGGTTCTTTGGTGGTTAGCAATTGCAGCCACAGACCGGGATAACCCAAATAACGAAGTACCGGAATTTCCCGCAGGGCATTGGTGAGCTTGAGAAATTCAAAAGAAAGCCCCAGCACGACCGGAAGCAGCAAAAGCCGTTGTCCCATACGCTCCCACAAACTATCATACGTAAATAAGGAGTAGACGAGTACCCCGATAATCACGGTGAGCATAATGAAGCTGCTGCCGCAGCGATAATGCAGTCGGCTGTATTTTTGCACATTGGCTGGAATGAGCTCTTCCCCTGCCTCAAATGCGGTAATTACTTTATGCTCCGCCCCATGATATTGAAACAGTCGTTTGATCATAGGAGTTTGAGAAATTCCCCATAAATAAGCAAGCAGCAGAATCAGCTTAATCGCTCCTTCGGCAAGATTATGCAGAATCTGGCTGTGGAATAAATTTTTAAACAGGAAGTTTTCCACGACAACCGGAACGAGTGTTAACACAATTTTGCCGAACAAAAAGGATAAAATCCCAACCGCGGCCACGCCTATGATCATACTCAAGCTCCAGCGAGACTCTTCTTTTTCCTTTTGCAGCGCGCGTTCTTCTGGATCGAGTTCATCCTCCGCATAGGCATCAGCTGAATAATTTAGATGCCTGGTACCCTTGGCGCTGGAATCGATGATGCTTACAATACCGCGCAACAGCGGTATTTTACGGAATTTGGATGCCCAGGATAGTTCCTTGCGCGGTACTTCCAAATATGTGATTTCGCCGGTTTTGCGGCGAACTGCCGTAACATTGACACGCTTGCCTCCGAACATGACCCCTTCAATAACGGCCTGACCGCCGTAGCTTACAGGCTTGGATGCTTGTGACAACCGTCTCACCTCTCTTTTTACGTGCTTTTTTGTATATTGTATCGAATTTGGAAGGGAATATCTAGTTGTGGCAAATGAATAGGTGGGGCATAGACCGCTTCAAGCTCGGATCATCCTTCTGATCGCTGTTATTCCCGGATTTTTTTGATTGATTAAAAGATGTAGAGGTTAAAATCCGTGAATAAAGGCGAACGCCAACGCTTCTCCCAAGCTTTCCGCTGCTACCCGCCGCTCCATTTGTTTTGAGTGGGGGAGTAATGAACAAGAACTCACTAACGTCAGTGTTAAACTCATCCCTTTGGAGCATACTACCTGTAAAATGATGCACAAATCCAAATGGAAATTCATTTTTTCCATAATGTCAAAAAGTTTTGCAACATGAAAGGGGAACCAGCGTCATGAGTGAAACCTATTCTGTACCCAAGGGAAGACAGGATCAGGAGGAATCCCGTCAAGCCCAGGACCAGCGCAACCATCATCGCGACAGCAAAAGTGGCGGACAACAGTCAGGCAAGATACATACACCGCTCATTCCTTATGCACTTGAGCTCGGTTTTTTTGCAGGTTTGCTCTGGGGCCTGCTGCGTTGGCTGTTTTATACGCTCCATTTTACGATTGTGGCCCCCGGCTTTTTGGCAGAGCCGTTTTTCAAGCACTCGTTCATGAACACAATGGCAGGGCATCTGGTAGGTTTGCTGTTTTTTATCGGACTATCCGTTATCGCGTCATTACTGTACACACTGATGTTTCGCCGACTTAATGGACCCGTGCCCGGTATTGTTTATGGTCTGGTCTGGTGGGCAATTTTATTTGTATTAACAGGTCCCAAGCTCGGAATGATGAACCCACCTTATCGATTAACATGGAATTCCTTATATACTGAAATTTGCGTGTTTTTACTGTGGGGCTTGTTTATTGGATATACGGTCGCTGTAGAGTATACGGATGAAAGAATGCGCGAGCCTAACAAAGCTGTGGACTAATGTAACAAAAACTTCTCAAGCGCCTATCCCCTGTGTTAAAATAGCATTTGGTTATTTGACTGGGGGGAGCGGAATGAAAGATGAAGAATGACCGGGTGTTAAAGCTGCGGCAGGCGATGGGCGAGCATAACCTGCGAGCGATGCTGATTACCAGCCCTGTCAATCGCCGATATTTGACAGGCTTTACAGGCTCGGCAGGTTATGTGCTGATAACTGAATCCCATAGCTATCTGCTGACCGACTTTCGTTATATGACGCAGGCAGCCGAGCAGGCCCAGGGCTTTACGGTGATACAGCACGCTGCACAGGTCATGGAAACCGTGAAAGAATTGCTGTCCTCCCATCAGATTCGTGAAACAGGTTTTGAGCAGGAAGATGTATCTGTAGCGACGCACAAAGCTTACAGCGAAGATTTGTCACCTGCTAGGCTGATTCCGGTGTCGGGCATTGTGGAAAAGCTGCGGGTATACAAGGATGCGGAAGAGCTAGAAATCATGCAGCGGGCAGCAGATTTGGCAGACGCTACATTTGCACACATTTTACCTTACATCAAACCAGGTGTCAGCGAGCGTGAGCTGGATCTGGAAATGGAATTCTTCATGCGCAAACAAGGTGCTACTTCTTCTTCATTTGACACGATCGTCGCATCCGGTGTCCGTTCGGCTTTGCCTCATGGCGTAGCCAGCGACAAGCTGGTGCAGGCGGGCGAACTGATTACGTTTGATTTTGGCGCATTGCTGGATGGCTACTGTTCCGATTTGACACGCACCGTAGCTACACAAGGGGATTTGGCGCCTCAGCTGCGTGAAATCTACGATATTGTGCTCAAGGCGCAGCTTAACGCACTGGAACATATCAAGCCGGGCATGACAGGTCGTGAAGCGGATTCACTGACTCGCGATATCATCGCAAGCCATGGCTATGGAGACCATTTCGGTCATAGCACAGGTCATGGTCTGGGGATGGAAGTGCATGAATCCACACGTCTGTCGAAGGCGAGTGACGATATTCTGGAGCCAGGTATGGTCGTAACGATTGAACCGGGTATATATGTACCAGGATTGGGCGGCGTGCGGATTGAGGATGATATCGTTATTACAGATAGCGGCATCAAGGTATTAACACACTCAAGCAAAGAATTTACAGTCGTTTGATAACGATAACAGTCCTGTAGGAGGGGTATTTTAGTGATTAACGTTAATGATTTTAAAACAGGTTTGACCGTCGAGGTAGACGGAGATATTTTTACGGTGCTGGATTTCCAACACGTAAAACCGGGTAAAGGAGCAGCATTCGTACGCTCCAAACTGAAAAATTTGCGTAACGGCAACACAGTTGAACGTACATTCCGTGCAGGTGAAACGATTGGCCGTGCACAAATTGAAAATCGTGGTGTATCTTATCTGTATGCAAGCGGAGACGATCATACATTTATGGACAACGAAACATACGATCAATTTACATTGTCCAGTGAACAACTGGAATGGGAGCTGAACTTCCTGAAAGAAAACATGAATGTAAATATTGTCAGCTATAACGGAGAAATTCTGGGTATTAACCTGCCTACCAGCGTAGAACTGAAAGTAACCGAAACAGAACCGGGTATTAAAGGGAATACGGCCACAGGCGCGACCAAAAATGCCAAACTGGAAACAGGTCTGAATGTTCAGGTTCCTTTGTTCATCAACCAAGATGATGTCCTGTTGATTGATACTCGTGACGGCAAATACATGTCCCGCGCATAATTGAGTATAGCTTTAAGATGTCCTCTGCCCTGTTAAGGGCAGAGGATATTTTTGTAAAAACTTAAAATGAAAAAACATTGGCTCCGCACAGTACTTTCGTATTATACTGTACAAAAGTTATGCCGCAGGATGTCACGTTCGAGTCGGTTGATGCCATCTCAAGGTTACATACTGTTGAGTCTGAAGGAGTGAATATCGTTGTCTTTGTATGTCATGAAATTCGGAGGCAGTTCCGTCGGAGATACGGAACGCATGAAGCGTGTGGCAAAACGCGTTGTTGAGAAACAGAGTGAAGGGCATCAATGTGTAGTGGTCGTTTCCGCAATGGGAGACACGACAGACGAATTGATCGACCAGGCCAAATTGCTGAATGAGCAGTTGCCTGCACGCGAGCTGGATATGCTGATGACAACAGGTGAGCAAATTTCGATTGCATTATTGTCGATGGCTATTCAGCAGTTGGGTCATGAAGCGGTATCATTTACGGGATGGCAAGCTGGATTCCGTACAGAATCTGACTTTGGCCGGGCACGAATTACGGATATTCATCCCCAGCGCGTGCTGGATGCATTGAGCAGCAACAAAATTGTCGTCGTAGCCGGATTTCAGGGGATGTCTGCTGACGGAGAAATTACAACTCTGGGACGCGGGGGCTCTGATACGACGGCGGTAGCGCTGGCTGCCGCGATCCAGGCGGATGCATGTGAAATTTACACAGATGTGGATGGCATATATTCCACAGATCCACGGATTGTGAAGGTTGCACGCAAGCTGAAAGAAATTTCATACGATGAAATGCTGGAATTGGCTAATCTGGGTGCGGCTGTATTGCATCCCCGTGCAGTAGAATATGCCAAACATAATCGGGTACCGTTGGTTGTGCGCTCGAGTTTTACCCACAATGAAGGAACGGTTGTAAAGGAGGATGCAGTTATGGAGCAGGGCGTTGTAGTTAGTGGGATTGCATATGATAAAAATGTGGCAAGAATCAGCATTTTGGGCGTCGCCGACATCCCTGGTGTGTTAGCAAAAGTGTTCGGAACACTGGCAGCAGCCAAAATTGACGTAGACATTATTGTACAGAGCGGCGTTGAAGCGGGCAAAGCAGACTTCTCCTTTACAGTAGCTCTAACGGACCGTGAAGCAGCACTGAAAACGCTGGAAGGAATTCGCGCAGAGCTTCCATACCGTGAAGTAACGTCTGAGGAAAACCTGGTAAAAGTCTCTATTGTAGGCGCAGGCATGGTCAGCCATCCTGGGGTTGCAGCGCAGATGTTTTCCGTTTTGGCAGAGCAGGGCGTTAGTATTAAAATGGTAAGTACATCTGAAATCAAAGTATCGTGCGTTATTGAGGCAGGTAAGCTGCATAATGTGATTCAGGCGCTGCACACAGCGTACAATCTGGATACTGAAGAGCAAGCATTTGTAGGTGGACCGAAGGACCGCCGATAACCAAGTCCCCTATTATAAATGGCTGTGCGCCAAGGTTGTGTGGTCAGGTCATGGCTGGTAAACTATATGTTTTCTATTTATAGATTCCTAATCATAGAATATGGCAGTAGGTTAAGAGGTTGTCCACCCAAGTAAGTATGACTGTGGGGCAGCCTCTTTTTGCTGTAAATCTATCTTTCACTGTCGAAGAGCATCCCTTAGCTGACAAGGCTTTGGGGTGCCCTTTTTTGATTTCTGCAAATGCAGCAATGTAGGCTGAGCAAAGGAATAGAATACCTGTTAAACGTTGATCACAGCGGTGGAATCATTGTCTCGGTTTTCGATATATTTTCGGCATAAAAAGCGAGAGTCAGCCATAGACTTGTCTTAAAGAAAAAGGACAACTGTGAGGGGGCGGCATCGATATGGAATGGCTGGAATTATTTCCCGAACCGTTGCACGGTATACTCGAAAATCTTCCAGAAACGGTATTTAAGCTACTGGAAGAAATTCGAGTCCGGGAAGGAAGGCCGCTGGAAATTAACACGAATGGGGAACATCATTTTGTAACGTCCGCAGGCAGGCTGACTTTGAATCATGTGGAAGCCTATCAACCTAACCGGGAGGATGCCCGTCGTTTGCTGGATTTTATCAGCAATCATTCCCTGTATACCATGGAGGAAGAGCTTCGCAAAGGCTTTATTACGATTCCTGGCGGTCATCGTATAGGGTTGGCGGGAAGGACCGTGCTCAGTAGAGGACGAGTAGAGCATTTGAGGGATATAAGCAGCTTTAATGTAAGAATTGCCCGGGCAATTCCCGGCATAGCTGATCGGATACTGCCTTATGTAGCGGAGCGAAAGTCCGGGAAAATCCGGCATACGCTTATTTTGTCCCCGCCTCAGCATGGTAAAACGACACTGCTTAGGGACTTGGCCCGGCAGCTAAGCTATGGAGGGCTGGACAGTAGTGGAGGACGGCGAAGGGGACTCAAGGTCGGCATCATAGACGAGCGCTCCGAGATTGCTGGCAGTCACAAGGGCGTGCCCGGTTTTGATGTCGGCCCCCGGACCGATGTATTGGACGGATGTCCGAAAGCAGAAGGCATGATGATGATGATTCGCTCGATGTCGCCCGATGTGCTCATTGTCGATGAAATCGGGCGGCCCGAGGATGCCGAGGCAGTGCGTGAAGCGCTTCACGCGGGTATCACGGTTATTGCCTCTGCACACGGCCGTGATGTAGCCGATCTGGCGACTCGTACTGCTCTTGCCGGATTAACAGCAGGGCAGGAGCTGTTTCAGCTCTATGTCATGCTGGAGAGGACGAGCCGGGGCGTCTCCTTCCGGCTGGCAGATGCCAAGCAGCGCAGGCTGACACTGCCCGGAGAAGGACAGAACGGGGGCCTATCCTATGCTTAAGCTGCTGGGGGCCGCGTTGATCCTATTGGCTGCAACGCTGGCAGGCTGGCAGCGGGCAAGGCAGTTTGCGATGAGGCCGCGGCAGATCAGGGAATTGATTCTCGCGCTGCAAAGACTAACCACCGAGGTTTCCTATGGGGTGTCCCCGCTGCCGGATGCTTTCGCCAAGACGGGAGAGCCGCTGCGAGAGCCGCTGCGTACCTTGTTCATGCAAGCTTCACGCCGGATGCACCCCTCTTTTGGCCTGACCGCCAAAGAAAGCCTGCATCAAGCGATTGAGGATTCGTGGGGCCGTTCCGCTATGCAGCAGGCTGAGAAGGAAGCAATGCGGCAGCTTGCATACAGCCTCGGAACCAGCGACCGTGAAGACCAGATCAAGCACATTGCGCTGACTATCCAGCAGCTATCCCATGAAGAAGCGCAGGCGCAGGCAGATCAGGTAAGATACGAGCGCATGAGTAGAAGCCTGGGACTGCTGATCGGAGCATTGATCGTCATTTTGATCTATTAGCGGGGTGCTCGAATGAATTTAGAAGTGAACGCGATCTTCCAGATTGCCGGAATTGGCATTATTATCGCCATGATTCATACCGTACTTAAGCAAATGGGAAAGGAAGACATGGCCCATTGGGTAACGGTTATCGGTTTTGTGGTGGTGCTGTTCATGGTGGTACGAATGCTGGATAACCTTCTGCAAGAGATCAAATCAATCTTTCTTTTTCAGTAGGTGGATACATGGAAATCATTCAGGTGGTGGGATTTGCCCTCATTGCCACAATCCTCATCCTGGTCCTTAAGGAACAGAAGCCAATGTTTGCCTTTTTAATTGCAACCGCTGCGGGCGTCATCATCTTTTTGCTGCTGATTGGCAAGATCGGATCAGTAGTTGCCGTGCTGGAGCGACTGGCCAGGTCTTCAGGCATGGACATGATTTATTTTAAAACCGTACTGAAAATTATCGGTATCGCTTATATAGCCGAATTTGGAGCGCAGATCGTGCGGGATGCGGGACAGGACGGCATGGCCTCCAAAATTGAGCTTACGGGAAAGGTACTCATTATGGTGCTTGCCATCCCGATTATCAGCATAATTATTGACACAATTCTGAAGCTGATGCCCGCCTGAGGGGGTGATGCCATGAAAAGGCTGGGGGGCATGCCGAATCTCAAAGTAATTGCGGTTTTGCTGCTATGTCTTTGGTGCGCCTCAGCAGCGGTCATCTTTGCTGACACACCTTCCAGCGAATGGATCAAACAACAGGCGCAGCAAATGCCCAAAGATGAGGTTGAACACTATTGGAATGGATTAATGCAGCAGTATGGCGGATTTTTCCCTGATCAAAAAATGCCTTCCTTCATGGACATGCTTCTTCCGGGCGGCGAAGGGTTCAGTATAAAAAGTGTACTCAGCGCTATAGTTGATTTTTTCATCCATGAAATCCGGGTCAATGCCAAGCTGCTCGTCACGATTGTCATGCTCAGCATTATGAGCATGGTGCTGGAAACGCTGCAAAGCGCTTTTGAAAGCAAGCAGGTCAGCAAAGTCGCCTATGCCATCGTGTACATGGTTATTATCATTCTGGCCATTAACAGCTTTAGTGTGGCGATTGGTTATGCCAAAGAAGCCATTGATAACATGATTCAATTCATGATGGCGATGCTGCCTTTGCTGTTTACTATGCTGGCCTCGATGGGAAACGTCGTCACGGTTTCTGTCACCCATCCGTTGATCGTATTTATGATTCACACGGTCGGGGCGGTCATTCATACGCTGGTTTTCCCGCTGCTCTTCTTTTCGGCCGTGCTGTACCTGGTCAATTCGCTGACAGGGAAGTATAAGCTGACTCAATTGGCCGATTTGCTGCGAAAGGGTGCAGTAGGGGTGCTGGGGGTGCTGCTGACGACTTTTTTGGGAGTCATTTCGGTGCAGGGCTTGACGTCGTCGGTTACCGACGGATTAACGATCCGGACAGCCAAGTATATTACAGGCAGCTTTATTCCGGTGGTTGGCAAAGCGCTGGCGGATGCGACAGATACGGTCATTTCGGCCTCGCTGCTTGTAAAAAATGCCATTGGCCTGGTCGGGGTCATCATCATCTTGTTCCTGTGCGCTTTTCCTGCCCTCAAAATACTGACGCTTGCCCTCATTTATAAAGTGACGGCCGCTATCATGCAGCCTTTGGGTGAAACACCCATTGTGGAATGTCTGGATGCGATTGGCAAAAGCATGATTTATGTTTTTGCGGCGCTGGCGTCCGTGGGCTTAATGTCCTTCCTTGCGATTACAGTGCTGCTGGCGGCAGGTAATATGACGGTCATGATGAGGTGAGCGACTGCATGGAATCCAACAGAAGGAGGGGAATGACGTGACCTGGCTGGGAGGATGGCTCAAGGAACTGGTGCTGATTGTGCTACTGGCTTCTTTTGTCGATATGATCTTACCGAGCCGATCCATGGAAAGGTATGTCAAGCTCGTACTCAGTCTGCTCATACTGCTGACGCTGCTTTCGCCGATCGCACGATTGCTGAGCACCAGTCCCTCTGAAATTTTGGGGCAGGCCTTTGATCTTCAACGCCAGGCGGAGATGAACCAGAGAGAGCCGACATTGGAGGAGATTCTAGCAAAAGCCAGCAAGCTGAAGCAGCAGCAGGAGCAGAACTCCATGCAATGGGCTGGCAATGAGGTAGCCAAGGAAATGAAAGCCCAGCTGGAGGAGTATACCGGCTTACCCATTCATTCGGTACAAGTCACACTCGCACAGATCGAACAGAAGGAATCGGGATTAAAGGCAGAAACAGGCATTCAGTCTGTAGTGGTCCAATTAGCAGAGCAGCGGGCAGCAAATGAACATAAAAACACGGACGCCCCGCCCGGTGCGGATTCCAAGCCCATTAAGATCGAGCCTGTAGCTGAAAAAACGGTAAATATCCGCATAGTGCCAATATCGGCGAATGCTTCCGATCAGGATAAAGATGCACAAGAGAATACCCGTAATGAAAACGCTAAAGAGGCAACGGCAACAAGCAAGCAAGCTTTTGGCTTAATAACAGGGTTGTTGTGGGAAAAATGGGGGATTGACAGCAAACAAGTGCAGGTGTTTCTTGCGCAGAACGGAACACAAAAATGGTAACAGGAGGTGAGCAGAAATGGGCAAATGGTTAAAAAAACTGGAGAAATGGATGGGGGGAGGGGAGGAGGGAGCCAAAAGGTTCAATTCATTTCGCTGGCTGCTTATTCTGGGTCTGATCGGTGTTGCCATTATGCTTTTTAACTCATTCGTCAATGTGAAAAAAGTAGATCCGGAAAACGTAGGGCGTGAACCGCCTGGCGTCATGAAAAATGAGACCGTACTAGAGACAGCGGCAGGGGAAGGAAGCGCTTTTACAGGTATCGAGAGGGTTTTTGAGGACAATATGAAGCAGATGCTCGAGCAAATTGTAGGCGTAGGAACAGTGGATGTCATGGTTACCGTAGACTCCACCGAAGAAATTATTGTTCAGCGCAATGTGAAGGATATGCAGGAGGAGAATAACGAAACAGACGCCAATGGAGGCCAAAGGCATACCACCCAATATACACGCGATGGAGAAATAGTCACCTATGAATCATCCGGCGGCAAGCACACCCCGATTATTACCAAAAAAGTAAAGCCGCAGGTGAGGGGAGTACTCGTTGTGGCCAGGGGGGCAGAAAACCCGACGGTGAAACAGCTCATTATTGACGCTGTGCAAAAGGGGCTTAACGTGCCTTCTTACAAAATATCGGTTGTGCCGCGCAAGCAGGGATAATAAGGATTGCAGAGGCAAGCCATTAATATTTTTACCATTAATGAATCTGGAGGACAGAACATGAATAATAAAAGACAAACCGTCTGGTTGGTATCCATGCTGAGTTTAATGGTTGTACTGTCTGCGTATTATTTGTTTACAGAGGATTCAAGCCCGGCAAATCCGCCGGTGGCAGACAGTGAGCAGGTGACCAAGGTTAAGCAGGATACCGCACAGGAAGCTACGACGAAGGCAGAAGAACAAATGAACGAGCTGAAAGTGAATGAAGTGGTGACGAATGGGGAGGTCAATGGCGAGACAGCTTCTACCTCAAAGTCAGACACCGGAACAAAAGCCTCAAAATCGGATAAAGATACGGCAGCTGCTCCATCTGCTGAGTCGTCTGCATCAGCTTCAAATACGGCTGCGGCCCAAACGGATGCAACAGCCAAAAGTGGAGATAAAAAGGCCTCTACAGCCAAAACCGATCAGCAGGTGCTTGACCAAGTGGCAACTGAACAAGAAGCTAAACCTACAGCAGCAGCTGTCATTGATAACTATTTGCTGGAACGGGATGTGGAAAATCAGAAGAAAAATGACGAGCTAACGACTGCAATGAACGACAGTTCACCAAAGAAAGCGGCGGAGGCGCAAAAAGAATTGCATGTACTGGAAGACAAACAGGCAAAAATTACCGGAATTGAAGAGGAGCTTCAGCAGCAATTTGCCAATGCGGTTGTCCGTGAGGAAGACGCTGACAAATATAAAGTAGTCGTGCTGAGTGAGAAATTGGATGCGAAACAAGCGGTGACCATTCTCGATAAAGTCATGAAGGAGCTGAACGTAACGCAGGACAAAATCAGTGTGCAGTATGTTACACAATAAGACAAAAATCGTGAAAAAGCCCGGATATCTGCATAATCCCGGGCTCTTTCCATTTTTAATGATTGTGATATAATACATAAAGCTGTTTCAACAATGTTATCAGCAACCGGCAAAATGCTGAAGGAGTGATTAATAGAGATGTTTAAATTAAGCGAGATTAAGGAATTGATCAAGCTGGTGGATGAAACGTCTGTTCATGAGCTTGAGATTGAAAATGAAGGAACTCGTCTGTTGATCCGTAAACCGGGCAAAAGCGAGATTGTTACTGTACAGGCTCCTGTGGCAGCACCTGCTTATACTGTGGCACCGCAAGCTTCGATTCCGACTTCGCAAGTACAGCCTGGGGCTGTACAACCAACTGCTGAAGAAACCAAGGAATATGCCAGCAATCTACATAAAATCGTATCTCCGATGGTAGGAACTTTTTATATTTCTTCATCCCCGGATGCGGCTCCTTATGTGAGTATCGGCAGCAAAGTGAGCGATAAAACAACGGTATGTATCATTGAAGCGATGAAGCTTATGAACGAGCTGGAAGCTGAAGTAAAGGGCGAGATTGTGGAAATTTTGGTCGAAAACGGACAGTTGGTCGAGTATGGCCAGCCATTGTTCCTTGTGAAGCCGGAGTAAGTAGCTTGCCCTGAGCCCACATTCGAGGGGTTGGCAGGACTGCTCCCAGGGAGGATAAAGTCATGACATTTCAAAAAATACTGATTGCGAACCGCGGAGAGATCGCGGTTCGTATCATTCGCGCTTGCCGCGAAATGAATATTTCGACGGTTGCCGTATATTCGGAAGCCGACAAGGATTCATTGCATGTGCGTCTCGCAGACGAGGCTTACTGTATTGGACCGACGCTGTCCAAGGACAGCTACCTGAATTTTACGAACCTGATGAGTGTCGCCACATTGACTGAATGTGATGCCATCCATCCAGGTTACGGATTTTTGGCGGAGAACGCCGACTTCGCTGAAATTTGCGAATCGTGCAATATTACGTTTATTGGCCCTTCTCCCGAGGCGATTAACAAAATGGGGGACAAGGCTGTAGCGAAGCAGACAATGAAGGATGCCGGAGTGCCGGTCATCCCGGGTTCAGATGGGCTGGTAGAGGATCTGCAGGATGCGATCAGCATTGCACGCGACATCGGTTATCCCGTGATTATCAAGGCTACTGCAGGTGGCGGCGGTAAAGGGATTCGTATTGCGGAGGATGAGGATACCCTCATTCAGCAAATTACGACTGCCCAGCAGGAAGCGCAAAAAGCGTTTGGTAATGCGGGTGTATATCTTGAAAAATATTTGACCGGTATGAAGCACGTGGAAATTCAGATTATAGCGGACAAGCACGGCAATGTTGCGCATTTGGGTGAACGCGACTGCTCTGTGCAGCGCCGCCGTCAGAAGCTGCTAGAGGAAGCGCCATGTCCTGTACTTTCACCGGATGTACGCGAAGCAATGGGACAGGCGGCCGTTCGTGCAGCTTTGGCCGTTCAATATTCTGGCGCGGGTACACTCGAATTTTTGCTTGGACCGGACAATCAATTTTACTTTATGGAAATGAATACACGTATTCAGGTAGAACATCCCGTAACGGAGATGATTACCGGTGTAGACCTGATTAAGGAAATGATTTCGGTTGCAGAAGGGAAGCCGCTATCATTTACACAAGACGAAGTCACTATTAATGGCTGGGCGATAGAGTGCCGTATTAACGCTGAGGACCCCGATCGCAATTTTATGCCTGCACCAGGTAAAATCGGATTTTATCTGCCACCAGGCGGCCCCGGGGTACGCGTAGACAGCGCAGCTTATCCGGGTTATAGTATTCCTCCTTATTATGACTCCATGATCGCCAAACTGATTGTGTGGGCACCGACACGGCAGGAGGCGATTGCCAAAATGAAGCGGGCTTTAACTGAGTTTGCCGTTGAGGGGATACCGACTACGATTTCTTTTCATCAGCGCTTGCTGGAGCATCCGACCTTTATTAAAGGCGATTTCGATATTAAATTTTTGGAGGAAAACGAAGTTTAATCGGTATATTTCCTCGGTTTGTCATAATGAACGTCAAATGATATAGTATGGATAATAAGTAAGCATGTCTGCTTTGATCCCAAAGCTGAATGAAACTTATTCTGACCGAAAGGTGTTGAAGGTATGAGCACAGTGCCAACCGAATTCGAACGTACAGAAATTGGGGAAATTCAAATTGCCCCGGAAGTGATTGAAGTAATTGCTGGACTTGCAACCGTTGAGGTGCAAGGCGTAGCGGGAATGAGCGGCGGATTTGCAGGCGGGTTTGCCGAGTTGCTGGGCCGCAAAAATTTGTCCAAGGGTGTAAAGGTGGAAGTCGGACAGCGTGAAGCGGCTGTAGATGTCTCCGTCATTATTGAGTATGGTAACCGTCTGCCTGAGGTGGCTGCTGCTATTCAGCACAATGTTAAGCGTTCCATTGAAACGATGACAGGTCTTAACGTTGTTGAAGTGAACGTGCAAATCCATGATGTTCAATTCAAAAATGCCGAAAAAGTAGAAGAGCCGGAAGTTTTGAGTGCCGGACGGGTTAAATAGAGCGATACTTTTGTACAAACCCCCGATCCTTATGGGTCGAGGGTTTACTCTAATTTAAGGAGGCTGTGCGTTTCGTGGCCAAAGTTATGGATAGGCTTCTGCTGTTCTTGTACAGCTTAAGTATCGGAATTATTTCCATTCTCGCCATCCTCCTCCTGAGCGGGGCCATTCCGTTTGCTTTAAGTATTGAGGATGAGCGAGTTGCATGGCTTGCTTGCTTGATCATTGCAGGAGTTTTGCTGCTCTTGAGTCTCCGGGTTTTTTACATCTCCATTCGCCGGAACCAATCAGTGCAGCATTCGATTGATCAACGAACGGAATTCGGCGACATTCAGATTTCAGTGGATACCATTGAAAATCTGTGTCTCAAAGCGGCCTCCCGCTTTCGCGGGATGCAGGATTTGAAGGCGCGTGTTCGCGTGCTGGAATCGGGACTTGATATTACGATTCGGGCGGTTGTAGACGGGGAAAGCTCCATTCCGGCGCTAACCTCCGAGGTACAAAAGGCGGTACACGATCATGTGGAAGAAATTACAGGTATTCCTGTATCCAATGTATCCGTGTATATCGCTAATGTATCTCAGTCACCAAGCTTTAAGAGTCGTGTGGAATAGAGGTGATTTTCCCTGATGCCCTGGAAAGAAATATGGGGAAGTTACAAGGGCCGGATCACGGGGATTGTGGCTGGCATTTTTTTCGGTTTTATTTATCTGTGGGCAGGCTTTTGGAATATGTTGTTCTTTGCATTGATGGTGTTCATCGGATATACACTAGGAAGACGCAGTGATTCAGCGCTTGGTTCGCTCCTTCCCTGGAAGGAATTGGGTGAGTGGCTGTCACAGCGTTGGCGTCTTTTTAAATGAACCCTGTGATACGTGTCCTCCAAAATAGAGCTGTAGCTTTTTTGCGCCCAACGTTTGGAGGATGCGTTCACAGGTTTTTTTGTGAAAATGGTTAAAATGAAAAATAGATATAGGCAAGCGTAGGAGGCAGGGCATGAAAAGACGTCTGGCAAGGGAATTAGCGGTACAAAGCATGTACCATATGGAAATGAATGAAGTAGATGCAGCAGCAGCGGTAGACATGCTGCTGCAGGAAGCTGCTGAGGAGAATGAGGCTGAAGTTGTCATTAAAAATGCAGCCAGCTTGAGAGCGTATGTTTTGGAGCATGTGCGCGGTACGTGGGAGCATAAGGAAGCCATTGACGGGCTGTTAGTGGATTATCTTAAAGGCTGGCAGATTAGCAGACTTTCACGTGTGGATCGTCAAATATTGAGACTTGCCGTATATGAAATGATTTTCCGTGGGGATGTTCCAGCCAAGGTGGCAGTCAATGAAGCTATTGAATTGTCCAAACATTTTGGTACGGAAGAGTCGGGCAAGTTTGTAAATGGTGTACTGGGACGGGTAATACAGGAGCTGGAGCAGTTAAAAACACGTTTTTAATTCGAAATTACTGAATCAGGTTGGAGAGTGGTTAAACATGTCAGCACCGATCATTGATGGTAAACAAATCTCTCAGGATATTCGCGCAAGCATTCAGCAAGAGGTCATTCGTCTGAAAGATCACCAATTGCAGCCCGGACTGGCTGTTGTGCTGGTAGGTGAAGATCCGGCTTCGCAGGTGTATGTTAAAAACAAGGAAAAGGCTTGTCATGATCTCGGCTATTATTCCGAGGTTCATCGGCTGGGGGCGGATACTTCCCAGGAAGCATTGCTGGAGCTGGTAGACAAGTTGAATCATCAAAGTAATATTCACGGCATTTTGGTACAGCTGCCGCTGCCAAAGCACATTCATGAAAAAGCGGTCATCGATGCCATTGCCGTGGAGAAGGATGTGGATGGATTCCATCCGGTAAACGTAGGAAATCTGGTCATCGGTGACGACAGCCTGCTTCCTTGTACTCCCGCCGGAGTGATTGAGCTGATTAAGCGTGCAGGGGTGGAAATAGCAGGTAAGCATGCAGTGGTTATCGGTCGCAGTAATATCGTAGGAAAGCCAGTATCCTTATTGCTGCAGCGCGAGCATGCTACCGTAACGATGTGCCACTCCCGTACAGCGAATATCGCCGAATTAAGCCGACAAGCGGATATTTTGGTCGTTGCCATTGGGAAAGCCAACTTTATCGATGCCTCGTTCGTAAAACCCGGTGCGGTAGTGATCGATGTTGGAATGAATCGTCTGGAGAACGGAAAGCTGGCGGGTGACGTTGATTTTGAGAGCGTGAAGCAAGTATCCGGTCCAATTACGCCTGTTCCCGGCGGAGTAGGTCCCATGACGATTACGATGCTGATGCAAAATACGCTCGTAGCGGCCAAGTGGTCGCACGGTTTGGTATAAGGACGGGTGCTGTGGCTGAACAGCGTATTTACTCTATAAAGGATCTGAACCGTTATATCCGGATGAAGCTGGAATCGGATCAGGTGCTGTCCGACGTATGGATACGCGGGGAAATTTCTAACTTTACGCATCATTCGAGCGGTCACATGTACTTTACGCTCAAGGATGAGGGGAGTCGTATTCGTGCGATTATGTTTGCGACCCATAATAAACGGCTCCCTTTCATGCCAAAGGAAGGTGCGCGTGTTATAGCCCGGGGAAACGTGTCCGTATACGAACGGGATGGACAATATCAATTTTATGCGACCCAAATGCAGCCGGACGGCATCGGGAGCCTTTACCTTGCTTACGAGCAACTCAAGCAAAAACTGGATGCCGAAGGTTTGTTTGATGCGTCCCGTAAACGTAATTTGCCGACTCACCCGGCAACGATCGGCGTAATTACTTCGCCGACCGGGGCGGCTGTGCGTGATATTATCACAACACTGCAACGGCGATATCCGCAAGCTGCCATTGTTCTGTATCCTGTGCTTGTGCAAGGAAAAGGGGCTGCGCCTTCCATCGTCAAGGCTATTGAAGCCATGAACCGCATGGAGGGGGCTCAGGTGATGATCGTCGGACGGGGCGGCGGCTCGCTGGAAGAGCTGTGGGCGTTTAACGAGGAAGCGGTTGCGCGCGCGATTTATGCATCGGCTATCCCCGTAATCTCAGCGGTCGGACATGAAACGGATTTTACCATTGCCGATTTTGTGGCCGATTTGCGTGCAGCTACGCCGACCGCAGCCGCCGAGCTGGCGGTGCCTCATCAGGAAGAGCTGCGGGATCAGCTGCTCCAGCGTGAGCAGCGGCTGCGCAACGCCCTGAGACAGCGGCTGGATACCAGCCGTGAGCGCCTGACCCGGCTGCGGCGTTCGCCAGTCCTGCTGCACCCGCGCCGTTACATGCTGCAGCATGCAGAACGGATGGACATGCTGCAACAGCGGTTAATTCGCGCAGCAGGGAATCGTTCACGCTTGAGCGCAGAAAAGAACGCTCGTATGCGCCAGGTACTGGAGCGTTTTAATCCGCGTGAACAAATCCGTTCAGCGCGCAAGCAGACGGATATGGCGCAGCGCCAACTGGAATCCGCCATGCGTGCGATCACGAAGGCGGGACGACAGCAACTGGGCGCGGGAATTCGGCAATTGGATGCGCTAAGCCCGCTCAAGGTCATGGCCCGGGGCTACAGCTTGGTATATGATGAGCAGGAACAACGGCTGATCAAGTCGCTCAAAGACGTACAGCCGGGAGATTCCATCAAAATTAAAGTGAGTGACGGGCATTTGGACTGCCAAGTATGGGGAATGAAGGGGGACGCGAAGCACGGTGGCGAATGAAACGGAATTGAGTTTTGAAGCGGCCATGGCCGCTCTTGAAGAAATTGTCGGGCAGCTGGAGCACGGAGACGTTCCTCTGGAGCAAGCCATTGATCTGTTCCAGCGTGGTATGAAGCTGTCTCAGCTTTGCAGTCAGAAGCTGGAGCAGGTCGAACGCAAAATTGAAATGATCGTAGAAGAAGATGGAGATTTGCGCAAGAAGCCTTTCGGCGGCGGATTGGATGAAAACGGCGGTGAAGGGATTGAATAGGCCATCGTTTAAGGAATACTTGGCCGGGACGGCAGATGCGGTGACGTCTGCGTTGACAGAGCAGTTCCCGGTCGATTGGGACATTCCCGCCGTTCTTCGAGAATCGATGCATTATTCGCTCGCCGCAGGCGGAAAACGGCTGCGGCCTCTGCTTGTGATCGCGGCCGCCGAAGCATTCGGCGGAAGCAGGGAAGCTGCGCTGCCAGTGGCATGTGCGGTAGAAATGGTACATACGTACTCTCTCATTCACGACGACTTGCCGACTATGGATAATGATGATTATCGCCGGGGCAAGCTGACGAATCATAAAGTATACGGCGAAGCGGTTGCCATTCTTGCGGGCGATGCGCTGCTGACCCATGCCTTTTTCAGCGTCGTACAAGCAGGACGGCGCCACGGGATTTCATCCGATACGCTCCTGTCCATCGTGGAGGAGCTGTCCGAAATGAGCGGGGCGCGAGGCATGGTAGGAGGCCAGGTCGCGGATATGTCCGGCAAGCAGGGAAGTACGGGGATCGGGGAATTGGAATATATCCATCTCCATAAAACCGCTGATTTGATCATTTTTTCTCTCCTGGCAGGCGGGCGGATCGGCGGGGCTGACCCCAGCCAACTAGAAGCGCTTCGCCGATTCGGACGCGATCTGGGATTGGCTTTTCAAATTCAGGACGATATACTGGATCTTATAGGCGATGAGAGCAAAATGGGTAAAAAAACGCAAAGTGATGTAGAACAGGAGAAGGTAACTTATCCGTTTTTTATTGGTATGGAATCCTCCCTTCAGCAAGTAGAGAAGCTCACGGTGTCTGCCAAAAAAGCATTAATAGAAGGTGGTATACCGGATTCGTCGCGTTTGCTGGAGATTGCAGATTACCTGATGAAGCGTGATCATTAGTGACGGATAAAGCTGTTTTGACTTGTCTACGTTTAAGCAAGGTCTCGATATGTGATATAATATTTGTTAACTTTACACACAAACTTGAAGGAAAGCGGGGAGATAGGCGTGCTGCTTCCACACATAAAGCAACCAGGCGATCTGAAATCACTGTCGGTTGAGGAACTGGTTTCTCTGGCCGAGGAAATCAGGAGCTTTTTGATTGAGAAGCTGTCCGTGACAGGGGGGCATCTGGCATCGAATCTGGGAGTGGTTGAGCTCACGATCGCCCTGCATTACTGCTATAACAGCCCGAAGGACAGGATGATTTTTGACGTTGGGCATCAAGCCTACGTGCATAAAATATTGACAGGACGAATGGAACGTTTTGATACTCTTCGTCAGCATGATGGACTTTGCGGCTTTGTAAAAAGAAGTGAGAGCGAACATGATGTCTGGGAAGCCGGTCACAGCAGCACTTCTCTTTCAGCGGCGATGGGCATGGCTTTGGCACGGGATTTGAAGGGCGAGGACCATAAAGTTATTGCATTGATCGGGGATGGAGCACTAACTGGAGGCATGGCCTTTGAAGCGTTGAACCATATTGGGCATGAACGTAAAAATTTGATGGTCATTCTCAATGACAACGAAATGTCGATCGCGCCGAATGTTGGCGCGATGCATAATTATTTGAGCAAAATACGCTCAGATCGTCACTATTTGCGAGCCAAAGATGAACTCGAGGTTTTGTTGAAAAAAATTCCCGCTATAGGCGGTAAACTTGCCAAATCGGCTGGCCGTGTCAAGGACAGTCTTAAATATATGATGGTGCCGGGCGTGTTGTTTGAGGAACTGGGATTAACGTATCTAGGGCCGGTAGATGGGCATGACCTGTCGAAGCTGATCGAAACCTTCCATCAGGCCGATAACGTCACAGGCCCTGTGTTGGTGCATGTCGTAACCACCAAAGGTAAGGGATACAAGCCTGCCGAGGTGGATTCTCACAAGTGGCACGGAATCAGCCCGTACAAAATTGAATCTGGTCAGGTACTCAAGTCCGTGGGCAATCCAATGTATACGGAAATTTTCGGACGGACGCTGATCGAGCTGGCTGAGCAGGACGAGCGCATTATAGCGGTTACGCCTGCGATGCCTAGCGGTTCGGGACTGGTACCGTTCAGCAAGGAATTCCCTGCACGGATGATTGACGTCGGCATTGCGGAGCAGCACGCGGCTACCATGTGTGCCGGATTGGCGATGGAGGGACTCAAGCCGATATTTGCGGTATATTCGACCTTTATGCAGCGTGCTTATGATCAGATCGTACATGATATTTGCCGTCATAACGCGAATGTCATGTTTGCGATTGACCGTGCCGGTTTTGTTGGGGCTGACGGCGAAACGCACCATGGTGTGTTCGATGTGGCTTTTTTACGCCATATCCCTAATCTTGTGCTTATGATGCCAAAGGATGAAAACGAGCTGCGCCATATGATGAAAACAGCGCTTGACTACGACGATGGGCCAATTGCATATCGTTATCCGCGTGTTAATGTAGCGGGTGTGCCGCTCGATTCGGAACTAAAGGCTATACCGATTGGCAACTGGGAGCTTCTGCGCAAGGGTGAGGGCTACGCTGTAATCGCTTCAGGCCCAATGCTTCAGGTAGCGACAGAGGCTGCTGAGGCCATGAAACGGGAAGGGTTGCAGGTAGGGGTCGTCAATGCCCGTTTCCTCAAGCCTTTGGATGAGAACATGCTGCGTGAGTTGGCCCGCCAGCATACGAAACTGATCGTTTTGGAAGAAGCTTCTGAAGCAGGAAGCTTGGGCAGCGCTGTGCTGGAATTTTACGCCAAAGAAGAAATACAGGATGCGCAAGTACGCCTGATGGGGATTTCCGATCGGTTTGTGGAGCATGGCTCCATTAAAGAGCAGCGTGCTGAAGTGGGACTCACCGTTGAAGATGTATGCCTGAAGCTTCGCAAATGGGTTGCTGAGCCGGCTTATGGCATGGGGCAATCAGTATAGGGAACCTGACGCGAAAAAGACAATATTTTATTAAAAAGTATGACAAACGCAGCGAGGCTGCCTAAAGGGAGATTAACATGTCTGTTCCGAAGGAACGCATTGATGTTTTGCTGGTAGAACAAGGCTTTTTTGAAAGCCGTGAAAAGGCCAAAGCAGCGATTATGGCAGGTCTGGTGCTGGCAGACAACGAGCGTATTGAGAAAGCGGGGATGAAAGTACCCCGCGACAGCGAGCTGAAAGTGAAGGGGGCTGTGCATCCGTACGTCAGCCGTGGAGGATTGAAGCTGGAAAAAGCCATTCGTCAGTTTGAACTGGATATGAAGGGCAGGACGATGCTGGATATCGGTTCATCCACCGGTGGTTTTACGGATTGTGCGCTTCAGCATGGAGCGGAATACGTGTATGCGATTGACGTGGGATATAACCAGCTCGACTGGTCGCTTCGTAATGATGAACGGGTATGTGTTATGGAGAAAACGAATTTCAGATACATGACACCTTCGGATTTGAGCGGTCCTGTTCCGAATTTCGCAAGCATTGACGTTTCTTTTATTTCGTTGCGTATTATTTTGCCTCCGCTGCTTGCATTGCTACAACAGCCTGCCGACATTGTAGCTCTAATCAAGCCGCAATTTGAAGCTGGCCGCGAAAAGGTCGGTAAATCGGGTGTAGTCCGTGACCCTGCTACGCATAAAGAAGTGTTGCAGACGATCCTCTTGTTTGCGTATGAGCTTGGACTTTCACTGCAAGGCTTGGCCTACTCCCCTATTACAGGTGGAGAGGGTAATATTGAGTTTTTGGCGCATTGGCGTCTGGACGAGGCTTCGGTTGCAAAATTGCCACTGGAGAGCTGCGATTTCAGCCCACTGATTGAGCGTACCGTTCAGGAAGCAGGACAGACTTTTAATAATGGTCCGTCGCGCAAGTAACATTCAGGGGTTCTCATGAGTTCGGTGAACTTAAGGGAACCCCTTTTTGGTATGGGGATTGATTATCGAACTCACGTTCGCCTATAATATGTATATGAGATGTGTAGAGGAAAAGGAATTTTGCGCCCTGCCCTAGAATATGTCCATGAGGTGATCGGTTCATGGACACGCGATATGATACGGTTATCATTATTGTGATCGGGGTGATATTAGCAATATGGGCTTTTTATAGCCTGCGTGCATGGTTAGAGGAGCCGGAACCGCTTGTGTTAAGGACGATACCGCTTAACGAGGATATGGATGAAGGCCCTGCCGTGAACCTATTGGAGAAGGCAGGTTATGACGTGGTAGGCGGAAAAATGAAAATACCGCTTGCTTTTAAAGTGAATGGAAATACCGTGCATAGCCGTTTGTTTATAGATTACGTGGCTGTACAAAACAGTTCGACATATATGGTGAAAACAGCACGCCGCAAGAAACCGATGGAATGGAGCGGTCCTGAATTACGGGACAGGCTTATGCCGTATTTGTTGCTCTATCCGGGTTGTGCAGGTGTATTGTACGTCGATACGGACCAGCAAAGTATTCGGCTTATTACATTAGTGGAGGACCTCGAAGAAGAGGAATATGAAGATTAATCCACAGGAGGATTATATGAAAGGTCAACGACATATTAAAATCAGGGAAATTATTTCACAACATGAGATCGAGACACAGGATGAACTGGTTGAAGCATTGCGCAAGGCCGGTTTTCAGGTGACTCAGGCGACTGTATCACGGGATATTAAGGAACTGCTGCTCATTAAGGTTCCGATGGACGATGGCAGGTATAAATATTCAATGCCTTCAGACCAGCGGTATAATCCGGCGCAGAAGCTAAAGCGTACGTTGGTTGATAATTTTTTGCATATAGACTACACAACCAATTTGATTGTAATGAAGTGTTTGCCGGGAACAGCCAACTCTATTGCCGCTTTATTGGACAATATCGAATGGCCTGAGATTATGGGTACGATTAGCGGAGATGATACCATTTTGATTATTTGCCGATCGGAAGAGAATAGCGCAACCATCGTGAATCGTCTTATGGGCTACATTTCCTAGTTGTTGCGTATCAGGCGTTTTATTTTGTACATCATTGAGGTGAAAGAACGATGCTGGTCACTTTATCTATACGGAATCTGGCAGTTGTAGAGGCTGTCGATGTTCATTTTCATAAAGGCTTTCACGTATTAAGTGGGGAAACAGGCGCCGGTAAATCTATCATTATCGATGCGCTAGGGCTGATTGCAGGAGGAAGAGGATCTGCCGATCTCGTACGCTACGGATGTGATAAAGCAGAGATGGAAGCCTTATTTGAACTGCCGACAAAACATCCGGTTTGGAGCACACTGGAGCAACAAGGCATTAAAGCCAATACGGAAGAGCATTTGCTGATTCGCCGGGAACTTACAGCCCAAGGGAAAAGCTCTTCGCGAATTAACGGTCAGATGGTCAATTTAACGATGTTGCGTGAGGTAGGCGAGCAATTGGTTAATATCCACGGACAGCATGAGCATCAAAGTCTGCTGCGCGCAGAGCGCCATCTGGCACTGCTGGATACGTTTGGAGATTCGGTTATTGGACCGGTAAAAGCACTATACCGTGAGCGCTATAATGCTTTTGTCAAAGCGGAAAAAGAAGTCCGGGAATTGCAAAGCTCCAGCCAAAAGGCTTATCAGCTATTGGATATGTACCGATTCCAGTTGGAAGAGATCGCTGCAGCGGAGCTAAAGGTGGGGGAAGATGAATTATTGACAGAAGAACGGGTCAAGCTATCCCATAGTGAGAAAATGATGGATGGGGTATCCGGAGCTTACGAATTGCTGAATGGCAGAGGTGGGCTGAACACGATCAATGATGTATTGTACAGACTGAACGATGTTCAAACCTACGACAGCAAAATTCTTCAGCCCATCGCTGAGCAAATCCAGTCCGCTTTTTATCAGCTGGAGGATGCCGCATTTCAATTACGTTCGTACCGTGAGGATATCGAGTTTAATCCAGGCAAGCTGCATGAAGTCGAACAACGATTGAATCAGATTACCGGGTTACAACGAAAATATGGTGATAGTATCGAGCAGATTTTGGAATACTATAGTCGTATTGAGCAGGAAACCGACCTGCTGGAAAATAAGGATGAACGACTGGAGCAATTAATTGCAAAGCGGGATGAGTTGCTTTCTGATTTGCTAAAGATTGCGGAAGAGCTTACGGAAGCGCGTGAAATTTGTGCGGAAGAACTTGCCGAGCAAGTAGAGCAGGAGTTAAAGGACCTGCAAATGGAAAGGACATCACTCAAGGTGCGGATTGATCCGATTGAAGATCCGAGGGGATATGAATATAAGGGACTGCGCGTAAGACCTACCAAGCAGGGGATTGATAATGCGGAATTTCTCATTTCTCCCAACCCCGGCGAACCGCTTCGTCCCCTTGGCAAAATCGCTTCAGGCGGTGAGTTGTCACGTATCATGCTGGCAATGAAAAGTATTTTTGCCAGGCATGATCAAATTCCGGTACTTATTTTTGACGAGGTGGATACCGGGGTAAGCGGGCGGGCTGCTCAGTCCATTGCCGAGAAGCTGTACCGTTTGTCTTCTGTCTGTCAGGTGTTTTCCATTACTCATTTACCACAGGTTGCATGCATGGCCGATCATCAGTATCTAATTGAGAAAAATGTTCATGATGGACGGACCATGACGCAAGTTCAGGGATTAACGGAAGAAGGACGTGTCAAGGAATTGGCACGTATGTTGGGCGGTGTTGAAATCACCGAAAAAACATTGCATCACGCGCAGGAAATGCTGAATTTGGCGGAAGGAAAGAAAGCCTGAAAAGAGCGGCTGGCGTAATGATTAACAGTAATAAAAGCCTGGGGGCAAGGTTACCTTATAGGTACGCAATTGGCGACCACCTTTACTCGTCAAGCGAAAGAAGCAAAGGGAGCGTGACAGCCATTGAATTTTTACTCCAGGATCAAATTGCTCGGTCTTTTGCTTGTTTTTCTTATTTGTTCTATCGGTAACGCTAAGCATGTGCACGCAGCGCTGCCTCTAGCTTCTTTGGATTGGTTCGGTTCTAAAAGTACGGCTCAAGAAAGTGTAATTCCCGATTTGAAGGTGTACCCGGGAGGGCAGACTATTGGGGTCAAGGTAAAATCGTCAGGAGTGCTTGTCGTCGGCCATCATGTCATTCAGGAAAGTAAAGAACGAAAGGTGTCACCTGGAGAGACAGCAGGGATTCGTCTAGGAGATCGGATCACTCATATGAACGGCAATCCGCTGGATAGTCTGGCAAAGGTTGCAGAGGCAGTAGAGGAAGCTGGTAAAAGCAAAAAGCCAATCAACATTACACTCTGCCGGGGAGAACAGACGATATCCACTAAGCTGATACCCGCTTATGATCCAGATGATAAAGCGTGGCGGCTGGGATTGTACATCAGGGACTCTGCTGCTGGTGTAGGTACATTAACGTTCTATGCTCCAGATCAAGGCGGTGTTTACGGAGCTTTAGGCCATGTAATTACCGATATGAATACTCAAACTCCTATCGTAGTGGGAAGCGGAGAGATTGTACAATCTAATGTGACGTCAATTGCCAAAAGCCAAAGTGGAGAGCCTGGGGAAAAACGCGCCCATTTTCTCAAGGATCATCGGATACTAGGAAATATTGAACGAAATACGAACTTCGGAATTTTTGGGAAAATGACAGGTGAACCGCAATATGGTTTGTATCCAAAGCCCATTCCAGTGGCTTTTGCACATGAAGTAAGGGAAGGGCCAGCAGAAATATTGACCGTACTCGAAGGCCAGCAGATTCAACGGTTTAGGGCAGAGATCGTACACATTTCCCAACAGGATAAACCGGCAACCAAAGGACTTGTGATTCGTATTGTAGATCCAAAACTGCTGGAAAAGACCGGAGGGATTGTGCAAGGGATGAGCGGTAGTCCAATTATTCAGAATGGCAAGCTGATCGGGGCTGTGACACATGTATTTGTAAACGATCCGAAATCAGGCTACGGTTGCTTTATCGAATGGATGCTGCGAGATGCAGGGATTATGCAAAATAACGTGAGCTTGACATCTAATCTTAAGGCGAGTTAGAGGCCTTAAGATTTTTTTGTCGAAACGCAGGGAATAAGCTCGTAATAACAAGATAAAAAATTAATTATAATGGAAACGCTAAAAAAAATAAATAAAAATAATTTTCGACAGAAGGAATTCATAATTCGATGTCGAAATCATATACTCCGACAAGAAATATTTGTATACTGTAAACAGAAATCCCAACCCGATTAACACTCAATAAGGAGGAAGTACATTGCAAAAAATTGAGGTATTGTTGGCTGATGACAACCGGGAGTTTACGAATTTGCTTGCTGAATATATTTCCGATCAGGAGGATATGGAAGTTACCGGAATTGCCTATAACGGTGAAGAAGTACTTCAACGCATCGTAGAATCCCGCAACATACCTGATGTACTTATTTTAGATATCATTATGCCTCATCTGGATGGTCTCGGTGTATTGGAGCGCTTAAGAGAAATGAACCTGACTCCTCAGCCGAAAATCATCATGCTGACTGCATTCGGTCAAGAAAATATTACACAGCGAGCCGTACAGCTTGGGGCATCTTATTATATTTTGAAGCCGTTTGACATGGAAGTGCTGGCTAGCCGTGTTCGTCAATTGGTGGGACCACAGTTGGTCAGCAACAGTCCGGTGACTGTCTCTTCCACGCGTTCCAATGTTGTGCCGATGGGAAAGACGAAAAATCTGGATGCCAGTATTACAGCTATTATTCATGAAATCGGTGTACCAGCACATATCAAGGGTTACCAATATTTACGTGAAGCCATTACGATGGTGTACAATAATATCGAAATTCTAGGCGCGATCACCAAAACGTTATATCCGGCAATCGCCGAAAAATTCAAAACGACAGCATCTCGTGTGGAACGCGCCATTCGCCATGCGATTGAGGTAGCGTGGACACGTGGCAATATCGACAGCATTTCGCATCTTTTCGGCTACACCATTAACATCAGCAAATCCAAACCAACGAACAGTGAATTTATTGCGATGGTCGCTGACAAGCTGCGGATTGAGAATAAGGTGAGCTAAACGTTGGTGTGTAAGGCTTGAGCCTGAAGGTGAAACCAACCAATTCTTCATTTTGCTGTGAAGGTTTGGCAGTGAAAACCAATAATATATTTACGAGTATATGTATGAATCCATCAATTGATTGGTCAAGTAATTTGGCAAATCAGGAGGTGGATTTTTTATGTTTTCGGAGATTACATTCCAAATTGAGAATTTTATGCTGTATTGTACAAGCCGTAATCTTGCAAAAAGAACATTAGCCAGCTACGAGCAAACACTAAAATTATTTGCACTGTATCTGGAACGAGAACATCAGACTACAGATTATAAAGAGGTGGGAAGCGGACATATCCGAATGTACGTAAAGTATGTTTGAAATGAATATAAGCGCTAGCGATAGGCGTTTTTTTGTTACTAACATTATAGGTTCGTTGCTGATAAAAAAATGATGATGTATAATTAAACATAAATATACTCAGTATAATCGCTTTAATTATAGGAGTAACTTACATCATCATAGAGGAAGTTAGAAAAGGAAAGTAAATGTAGATTATTTGAAATGAATTTTTATTGCAGAGTATTTACTATATGAGCAAACACAGAATAAGGAGGCTACCCTTTCTCTCCTCCTTTGAATTAATTGATAGGGGCAGTTTTAACTGTTAAGATACCATCTGTTTGACGATTAACTTCTCTGGCGATGTATACCTCAGTGTATTTATTTGTTCTCACTGAACCATTAAATGAATAATATTCTTTCAAATAACCGAAAGATTTATCCATAAATAGGCGTAAATTCAGCCCAACTCTTATAATTAGGTCTTATAGTAGTGGTTGTATCAGAAAAAGTAGTGGTTTTAGTCCAGCCACCTCCTAAAGTTCCTGTAATAGCATTTTTTTGCCCACTCGAAAAACTAATATTTGCTTGCCATGTCTGACTTGTAGAAGAGGAAATTGCTCTTGTAGCATTATCTTGAGTGCGGTTATATACATATGGGGAAACACGTTTTCTAAGAGAATCCATAGGAACAGCAGATTTGTATGTGGATTGTTCATATTGCCAATAGTATTCGTTAATTAGATTTGGTGTAATAGCGCCGTTATTTTGTGAATTTTTTTTGTCTAGAATCTTTGTCTAATTCTAATTTTGCGCTCTCGTTTGCCTCTTCTTCCTGAGTTTTATAAGCTTGTAGCTCTTCTTGGCTTAGTTCAACTAACCCTTTGTCAGTTACACGATAAGCCTGTACAATTTCACCTTCAACTGCTGGTTTTGCTGAAACAAAATCATTACTAGATGAGGCGTGTACACCTGTAGGAAGTAACATTAATCCAACTAGAAGTAAGCTTGAGAATCTTGAAGTTAATTTCTTCATTTTTTTCCTCCTTTTTCAATATACAATTTAGTATACTTATTATATATACCTATGGTCAATCTAAAAAAGGAATTTTAGTCCATATATACTATTTTTATGATTTAAAAGAACTAGAAATTAAATGGTGAAAAATGAAAGTGGAAGATTTGATGAAGTTCTTTTATCGCTTACAATGAATTAGAAAACAGTAAATAATTATTCCGATGTATTTACTATACTTATCCAAAAAAATGTGGGAAATTGTCCCTATTTGTTGTATTATAAGCAAGTGCGAAAAGGATTTGGAGCAGCTAAGGAGGAGCATTTTTGTCTATATTTGTGATAGTGTGTGTCATTGCTATATTGATTGCTTTGGTGTTGCTACGCTTTTTTAAAAAGCCTAGAGTTCAGGAACCGTACAAGGTAACGCAGGATATTGATCCTTATAAAATTGGCATTAACGAAATAGATCGTATGGAAGATGGCAAGGACTTTGAAATGTATCTGTTCAGACTGTTCCAGTGTTTGGGATATAGTGATGCTTATAAGACGCAGGACACTAGAGATTATGGTGCAGACTTGGTATTTACAGATCGTGAGGGATACCGTAATGTCATTCAGGCTAAACGGTATGCAATAAGCAACCCTGTTGGTTTGAGCGCAGTTCAGGAAGTGTATAGCTGTATGCGATTTTACAGAGCTAAGAAATCTATTGTCATTACTTCAAGTAAATACACACCTTCGTGTGAACGGTTAGCCAGTTTTAATGGAGTGAAGCTGCTGGATCGTAACGATTTGATTGAAATGATTGAGCTATTCAAAGCGCAGCAGCATAGCAAGGTAAAAGATATTATTGAAGCTGAGCCTTACTTGAGTTTAGATTCGTGGGACGATTATAGGAATAACGATAAAATTGTAAAGAAGGATCGTAAGGCTGAAAAACTCATCGCTTCAGGTAACTAGATACTGAGAATTTTTTGAAGTAAAACGATGATTTTATCACAAGAGGGGTTTCAATGGATAACAAGTACATGATTACTATTAAGAAATGGTCTGACGATATTGATGGCACATATTTTGTAGCAAAGGTTCCTGAACTTAAGGGATGTATGTCAGATGGGGCTACAGTCAAAGAAGCATTGGTCAATGCTAGGGAAGCAATATCGGGTTATTTAGAAGTTCTGATCGAGTCGGGCGACACTATCCCTAAACCACAAAATGATAAGGAAATTGTTCAGCTATTAGGCGAGTATACAAAAGAAGAAATTACAGAGTGTTATCAGGCAGTAGACAAGTTACGTTGCATTATAGATCAATTAAATAAAATGTAAGTTTCCCAAAATGGGGAGTTGCTATAGTGGGAAAAATAATTATTGAACCCAACATAGGAATTGGAACGATTAAACTTGGTATGAGTAAAACTGAAGTGGAAGATTGCCTTCAAGCGTACACTAATAAATTCTGTAATTCGCTTCATGATGGTGATTATCTCCAATATGCTTTCAAGGTTGAATGTGATCCAAATGGTAGAGTTAATTTTATCGAAGCTGCTTCACATATCAAGGATGATTTTCATTGTATGCTTAATGGAATTGATGTATTTAATATTAAAGCAGAAGAATTGATTAAAATAGTTGATGAATTGTCACCTTATGATAGACAACACCCAGAATTAGGCTGGATGTATTCCTTTCCGAAATTAGGATTGAAATTTTGGAGATCAAGTATTTTTAATGAAAAAGATACATTAGAAGATTGGTTCAAGGAAATGCCTCCTGAAAACCAAGAGGAGGAATTGCGTTTTCAGTTTTTTGAGACGGTGAGCCTTTCTTCTTAATTGTTTCTTTGACACAATCGTAAAATTGACTAAATGAAAGGGCGTGGGCAACCACGTCTTTTTTGTTTTCTATTTATAGTATAATGAATACTATAAGGTATCAAAGAAGGAGCAGTATTATATATGAATCTAAACCAGTTACACACTATGACCTACACGCTAAACAGCGGTATTAAAGGAACTGTTAACCTATCCACCAAGAAATGCAAGACTTAGGTATCATCGAACGAGATTACTTTATTGATAAGAAAAGCGGCAAGAATTTTGACAGACCACAATATCAAGCATTGAAGAGTGTGCTTAGGAAAGGCGACATTCTGTTCATCAAGGAACTGGACAGACTTGGGAGGAATGCAGAAGAAATAAAACGTGAATGGCAAGATATAACGCATGAGATAGGCGCACACATTGTTATTCTTGATATGCCTATCCTTGATACTAGACAATACCATAATGGCTTAGAGAAGGTTATATCCAGTATTGTGCTTGGTCGTCCTAAACAGGCAATAAGCGAGGAGTTCATTACAGTGTATGAGGAATGGAAGGAAGGCAGCATAACAGCGGTTGAAGCAATGAAGCGTAGAAATGAAGCCTAACACGTTCTATCGTAGAGTTAAAGAATATGAACAACAGCAACAAGTAGGATAAAATAACTCATGTGTACACTACGGTACACACTCACAAGCCTAGATGATTATGTCTGGGTTTCTTTGTCATGTTATTCTGACCAATATTAGCAGTTACAATAAAATAGGGTGGGGGGGTATTTTAAATCCAAACACCACCTGATTTTTACAAATAATGCTGTAGCACATCCATTTCGACACTCAGGTTATTTTTTGACTCGATACAATACGCAGATTGAAGAAAAGTTGCTTATATGCTCCACATCAAGTTTAAGCCGAATCCATAGATAAATTATAAAGAATTATGAGTATAACTATTCAAATAGGTAACTTTGTATTGCTTGAATCGTATTCTGATTTTCCACAATAAACTATATAAGCAGAATGATGATACCTTTAATCATGAAATTGTTGCAAAATATCTCAAAAGGTATCATGAACACAAATATGAGAGGTATATGATTTCGTTCCAGAAGATGGTATAATTGTGGATGATCAAATCATTCATTCTACTACCTGTTTCGCAATTACATAATTTTTTTAACTGTGCATCATATATCGAGCTACGTTGAAAGGGTGGTTTATTTATGGAAATGACACCTACGATTCGGGCAGAATTAGACAGATACTTAAAACAAGAGGGTTTGAACTTAGCACGATTCGGGAAAATTGCAGGCATGAATAGGGGGGCGGTAAGTGCCATTGTGTCAGGAAATAAGCCTATATCCATTAACCAACTTGACCAAATTACTGAGGCTATGGGCTTACCAGAAGGTCATTTTTACGACTTGTTTATAGAAAACTTCATCATCGACCATCCTCCAAATATGAGACGAATCGAGCCATTTTTGCATCGCTGTGTAGAATTGAACAAGTTGGATACGATCCGCAAAGTGGTGGGAGTCATTATGGACAATCTACTCTATTCGTCAAAACTATTTGAGATTGCGGAAGACCTATTCGCGCAGGGTCAACATGAAGCGGCATTGATACTCTATGAGAACGTGGCAGAAG
>NZ_JAFFQR010000063.1 GCF_020736845.1 Paenibacillus farraposensis | reverse complement strand
CCACTTCCAGATCATATCCGGTTGCTCCTGTTACTGCTGTCCATTTCAACGCCACTGTGGTGTTCGTAGCTCCACTTACAGCTAGACCTGTTACTTCTGCTGGAAGCGTTGCTTGCGTCTGCAATGTGCTCCAGGCACTTGTGTTCTTGTCTGTTTTTGCACGTACACGGTACTTGTGCGACGTGCCCGCACTCAACCCACTATGAGTGAAGCTAGTTTCGGTTACGGCTGGCTGGATGACTCCATCTGCCTCGACCTCATAGCTTCCTGCTCCAGCAATCGGTTCCCAACTCAGTGTTATCGCGCTCGTCGTTGACGTTGCTTTAGCCACTGGCGTGTTCAGCAAAGTCACACCGGTGACGATCTTGCTCCACGCTCCTACTCCTGCTGCGTTTTTCGCTCGTACTCGGAACGTATGCTCGCTATAGCCTTCTAATCCCGTTGTGGTATAGGTCAAATTATTTACAGGAACCGTAACTCCGTCTACTTCTACTTCGTAACTAGTTGCTCCACTTACCGCCGACCAAGCTAGAGTTATAGATTTATTCGTTGTCCCTGTTATATTTAAACCTTCTACTCCGGCAGGTAGCGTAGTTTGATTTACAACTTTACTCCACTCACTTTCGTTGTTACTGGATATTGCTCTTATAGAGTAGGTATGCTGGCTACTTGGTTTAAGCCCTTCATGGAGGTATGATGTAACGTTCCCGACATTAATTGCCGCTCCCCCATCCAGCTTTATTTCATAGGATTCAGCTCCTGTTACAGCCTCCCAGTTAAGCTGGTTTGCCTCACTAAGAGGCTGAAATCGAAGTAATGGAATACTTAAAAGTGTCCTAGCAGAAAAGGGCTCTGACCACTCACTAACCCCCAAGTTGTTCTTTGAACGGATTCTGAAGGAGTACGCTGTATCGTACTTTAGATTTCCAGCAGAATATTGATTTCCGTAAAGTGTCTTAACCACTGTTCCGTCTTGCTCCACTTCATACTGCATTGCATTGGCAGCACCTAACCACTTTAGCTGGACGTTATTCCCTGATACTATGGCAGTGATATTTGTCGGTGTTAAAGGCAATTCAGTGGGTATAGTAGGATTCGCTGTTGGGTTAAAATTGGATGAATCAGGCTTCACTTTATAATAAGGGTTTATTTGCGACGCTAAATCTACGACAACTCCCGTATCGGCATTTATAACCAATTTAACAGGAGTCTCATAGCTATATACATTTCTTGGGGTCTGAAGACCAAACGCATCTTCGCTGGAACGCGTCCACTTCCCAACTTCCATGCCATTTTGTTTATACTCCATTACGGAAGATATAAAATAAATTTTATCGAGGCTCACAACAAATGCATGGGGAATATACCCTGTATAATCAGATGTATAAGATCCAAACTGAGCAGATTGAACATCTGCTTCTGTGCCTGAAGCACTTAAATATCTGGAGAATGAGTAGCCTTTAGCAGAAAAAGAATCATTTCGCACCCAAGAAAATGATACCCTTCGCTCGTTCGCATAAATAGCATCTCCCCTTTTCACCAATACCTGTCCATAATCTGATGAGGCTGATAAAATTGTATCCTTGTCTGCTGCGAAAGCACCTGGAATACCCCCTGCCCACTGGAATTGTACCAAAAACAATACAGCAAACAATATACTTGCCCATCTAGCTCTTACTTTTTTCCCCACCACAAGACCTTCTTCCTAAACTGATATTAGATTAATTTAATTATGTTGCTCCTTGTAATATTCAAAACACCGTCCACATGATTCTTATCTCCTAATTTTTCCCTCCCCCAACATAAGATATATCATAAAAAAAGAAATTAATAAATATAAATAAATTCATGAATTCCAAATAAAATCTAAGTTCATTCCCTCCCTACGGCTAACCTCATACTAACAATAATATAACATCATATGTCATAGACGGAGTAAAACAAGCAATTATAAGAAGCCTACTCTATACGTCCGTTATTTATTTTCCGATGATCAAGCAATACTTCACAGCCTTATCCCAGTCTTAAATTGCTGCACCTCATTAAAATATATATGTACGTAAAAAGACCCTTCGGCCACTTCCCTTGTGTCATGGAAAATCCGATTTGCTATAAACCAGACTTTCCATGCACGTTGTGAGAATCGAACCCGAAGGGTCTTTCTTTGGACTCCTAATTTCCCCTTTGAACGGAATGCTTCTGATCGCTAAAACATAGCTTGAGAATCGGGGGAGCAGCCAAGGTCGTCAGAATGACGGCAATGATCACCGATGTAAAATATTGCTGTGCCAGCAGACCCGTCTGCAGACCGGCAGCTGCGATAATAAGCGCGACTTCACCACGCGATATCATCCCGGAGCCGATCGCAAGCGAAGAACGGTTATCAAAGCCCGTCAACCGTGCCCCGATGCCTCCCCCGATCAACTTTGTCACCAGCGCAATCAGTGTCAGGGCAACAACAAATCCAAGCTGCTGTCCCACGCCCTCAAAAGAAACATTTAATCCAATACTGACAAAAAACACTGGAACAAAAATGGAATAAGCGATAGGCTCCACCTTTTCTTCCACGTCGTGCTTATAGTCGGTTTGTGCGATGGCAATTCCGGCAGCGAAGGCTCCGATTATCCCTGCCATCCCCAACATCTCAGCAAAATACGCAAACCCAAAGCAAATAATCAACGCAGCCGTGATGACTGCTTCAGTCACTTTTAGTGGAGCAAGTATTTTCATCATCCACGGAACAACCAACCATCCCCCCAGCACAGCTCCGACGAAGAAGATCAGCTTTTTGCCGACAAGAAGCCCCAATGACATCTCCTGCCCGCCCATACCGAACACACTCATCATCACTGCAAGCAACACCACAACGAGCACATCATCCAGCACAGCCGCACCCAAAATAGTCGAACCTTCCCGGGTATTAAGCTTGTTCATATCCTTGAGCACCTGCACCGTAATGCTTACAGAAGTAGCGCTCAGGACAACCCCGAGGAACCACCCCTCATGCACCGAGAATCCAAAGGTTTCCCCTATACCAAAACCACAGACCAATGGCAATACAATACCTCCGACCGCCACCGCTACAGCAGGTTTCCAATTACGCCTGAGCTGATTCAGGTCAGTCTCCAATCCGGCAATGAACATCAGCAGCAGCACACCGATCTCAGACATATCATGAATCAGCGAATCATTCTGAACCCAGCCTAATACGGCTGGCCCGAGCACGATCCCCGCGATCAGCTTACCCAGCACCGCTGGTTGACCGAGCCGGACTGACAGATGACCCGCGACTTTTGTAAACAACAGAATCAGCAGAAGATATAGTATAAATTGCATAGGCTGATAACCTCCTTTTTTTAAGATTTGGACACATTTGCACAGCATCCAGAATTTCAAAACATTCTCATAGTCATAAAATGTAAAATAAACGTGCAAAATATGAGACCTGGAACATAACAACCCTGACCAAATAAAAAGGGAAACCTCGAGCACGACGCAGGTTCCCCTACAAAAGACAAAGAGGAGCCTTGGTGACAGGCTCCTCCGGTAATTCATGTTCATTTGATGTTGTCGGTCATGCTCGCGCAAATAGCGCCTTTATAACTTTATTATATATTTTCTGCAAACCCGTGTAAACATGTCGAATCAGCTTTCTGCCTTTTCACATATCGGTCGCGGCCTGATCATCCACCTCGCCTCCGACATATCGTTTCCTCGCTGCCCCCAGTCCTGCAAACACAAGTAAAACGCTCAGACCCAAAAGCAGCAGCAGCGGAATCGTCCAGCCTTGTGTCGCATCATGCAAGTAGCCGAACAGCGTTGGTCCAGTCGCCGCCAGCAAATAACCGAAAGATTGCGCCATACCAGACAGCTCTGCGGCCTGCTGCGGTGTCCGTGTCCGCAAGTTAAAGAACATCATCACCAACGGAAAAGCAAAACCGCCTGCGATGCCGATACAAATAACCCAAATCACACTCCACTGCGTAGCCCCCAGCAGAAATCCGCCCAAACCGATAAAATACAGCGATGCCATAATGAGGACCAATACCCGCTGATCCTTCAACCGCGCCGCCCAAATTGGCACAGTGAAGGTAACCGGCATTTGTGAAAACAGCAGCATCGACAGCATCCAGCCCGCCGTCTCGGAATCCATTCCCTGTCCGGTCAGCATCTCGGGAAACCAGGCAGCAGGGATATAAAACAGGGCGGATTGCAGCCCCATGAACAACGTCACCTTCCAGGCCAAAGACGATCTATACACATTGACAGTTCGGTCGGATATGGCCGCCTTTTTAACTGTTTTACGCGCTTTGAGAACCTGGGGAAGCCAAAGTAAAATGCCAATAACACCCATAACCGCCCATATGCCCAACGCACCGCGCCAGCCCATACCTCCGCCTAAAGCGAGCGGTATGCTCAAACCGGATGCTGTTGCAGCCACCACATTCATCGATACTGAATATACACCAGTCATCAATCCACTGTTGTGGGGAAACTCCTCTTTGATCAGGCTGGGCAGCAGCACGTTGCACACGGCGATAGCCAATCCCAGCATGGCTGTTCCGGCAAATAATGCGGTCACTCCCAACGTGGAACGTACCACAATACCTGCGGTCAGCAGCAGCAAGGCTGCAAATATAACACGGGACGACCCGAAGCGGCGCGACAGGTTAGCTACAAAAGGCGACAATAGGGCAAAAGCAAGCAGCGGCAATGTCGTTACCAAGCCGCTTAGTGTATTCGAAATATGCAAAGAATCCTTAATCAAGCCGATAAGGGGCCCTACAGAAGTAATCGAAGCACGCAAATTAGCACCGACCAGGATCACTCCCGCAGCAAGCACCCAAGGACCGGCATACCGCAAAGATTTGTATTCTAAAGCTCGTTGGTGTTGCTGTGAATTCATCTCTCTATTCTCCAATCCCACTGTGTTATGCTCAAAGGCTCCAACCGAGTGTACGGCTGGAGCCTGAGCAATTTTCTCTTAATTAAATTATAAAGGCATTGGTGCCATATGCATAGAACGGATCAACAAAGTACTTGGAATCTTCCAATTCAGCGTACAGCTCCAGCAGAACAAGCAAAGGCTGCCCGCAAGGATTTTTTCCTACTTGAGGCAGCCTTCAGTTCTTGACTCAGATGTGTTCCGCGGTGCTTAACGTACCAGCCAGCCGCCATCCACCGCAAGGATATGACCATTCATGTAATCGGAACCCTTGCTGGCGAGGAATACAACAACTCCCATCAGATCGGAAGGGTCGCCCCAGCGGCCCGCAGGAATACGCGATAAAATTTCCTGATTGCGGCTCTCGTCCGCACGGATTGGAGCTGTGTTCGCAGTAGCAATATAACCAGGAGCAATCGCATTAATCTGAACATTATGAACCGCCAGCTCGTTGGCAAATGCCTTGGTCAAGCCAGCCACTGCGTGCTTACTCGCTGTATACGGCGGAACGAACTTGCCGCCCTGGAAAGCAAGCATAGAAGCGATATTGATAATTTTCCCGCTTTTTTGCTCTACCATCACTTTCGCTACTTCCTGACTCAGATGATATACAGCATTCAGGTTGATTTCCATGACAGCGTCCCAATCCTCATCCTTGTACTCCAACAAAGGAGCACGACGGATCGTACCCGCATTGTTTACAAGAATATCAATCTTGCCGAATTCCTTGACGCATTCTTCTACAATCTTCTTAATCGATTCTTTTTTCGTCAGGTCAGCTTGATAAAAGACAACCTTCACACCTGTAGGTTCCAACAGACGTTTGGTTTCTTCATACGCTTCAACGTTAGCTACAATGAACAAATCAGCGCCCGCTTGGGCCAAAGCTACTGAATAGCCCTGCCCTAAACCCGTGTTGCCTCCTGTTACAATAGCTGTTTTGCCTTTCAGATTGAAAAAGTCTAATGAAAATTGCTCCAGGCCCATATTTACGCCTCCATCACAGTTTAGTATAAATCCATATCTTCTTGAACATTACAGTTACAATGCTGCGCGAACCTCTTTATATTTGGCTACATAGCGCGCCGCGTTTTCGGTAATCAGATCATAGCGGCCTTCCTTGGCAGGATCCGTGAGATTACCGCCAATTCCCACTGCAACACAGCCGTTCCGCAGCCAGGTCTCCATATTATCCAAATCAACACCGCCGGTTGGCATAATCTGCACATGAGGCATTGGACCTTTGACTGCCTTGACAAAATCAGCGCCCATCGTATTGCCCGGAAACAGCTTGACAACATCACTGCCTAATTTCATGGCTTCCTTGATTTCATTCAGCGTCATACAGCCAGGCATATAAGGGATTGCGTACAAATTGCACAGCTTGGCGGTTTCTTCTTCAAAAGAAGGACTCACGACAAACTCAGCTCCAGCCAAAATAGCAATTCTCGCCGTCAGCGCCTCCAGTACAGTCCCCGCACCAATCACAGCCCGATCCTTACATTCGTCTTTTAATCTACGAATGACCTGATCCGCATCCGGCGTAGTAAACGTAAGCTCAATATTGTCCAGACCGCCTTCAATGCAGGCTTTGGACATTTGGTACGCTTCCTCCGCTGTGTTTCCCCGAATAACTGCGACGACACCAACCGAAGTGATACGCTCCAAAACTTTCTTTTTTGTCATGTTCCTGTCCTTTCCACGAATGGGATGGCCATGTACCATCAACTGCTTACAGGTCTTTTGCTTCAAAACGCCTGACGGATTAACGCAACTCGCTCATGGCTACCTGATCCATGTCTTTGTATGTTTTATTTTCACCGGCCATGCCCCAAATAAAGGTATAGCTGCCTGTAGCCGCACCACAGTGGATGGACCAAGGCGGAGAAATCACTGCTTCATCATTTTTCATAACCAGATGGCGAGTCTCATTCGGCTCACCCATCAGGTGGAACATCCTGGCGTCCTCATCCAGCTCAAAATAGAAATATACTTCCATACGACGGTCATGGACATGTGTCGGCATCGAGTTCCACACACTGCCGTTTTCCAGCGTCGTCATGCCCATCACCAATTGGCAGCTTTGAATGCCTTCATCATGGATAAAGCGGCGCAACGTACGACTATTCGCCGTTGCCTGCGAACCGAGACTTTCAGACGGCACATCGGCAAAAGACTGCTTTGTCGTCGGATAAGTGGTATGAGCCAAAGCCGAAACGATATAAAATTTTGCAGGCTTTTTGCTGGAATCGCTTTCAAAGATCAACTCCTTGCTACCTTTGCCAACGTAGAGGCAGTCTTTTGTGGCTAGCTTATAGGTCTCACCGTCTACCTTTACCGTACCGCTGCCGCCGACATTAAAAACGCCCAATTCGCGACGTTCCAGGAAGGTAGCCGCTTTGATTTGATCGCTGCCTTCCAGCGCGACAGATTTATTTACGGGATGAATGCCCCCGATAATGACACGATCTTCATGCGTGTAGACCAGCTTTACTTCCTCAGGCACAAACAAATCCTGAATCAGATAGTGCTGCCGCAACTCTTCAGTCGTAAAATGCTTGGCATGTTCAGGATGAGTTGAATAACGCATTTCCATAAAAACATTCCTCCTGTTTAGATAAACTTTTTTATCAGCGGAATTGTTATAAAAGCGATTTCTAACTCTACTTCTTAGCTAGAATTGTAATTATTATCTAAGAGGGTGTCAACTCAAAACTTGACTACTCCTTGAAAAGTCCTTATTATTCATGAATTTCTACATGTTTTTTACCTTCTAATAAACAAAAACATATTTTTTTATCTTCATGAACCGAAAAATTTTTAACGTGCATATCAACTTTATTATTGTAGAAAACCGATTTATGTGATAATTTCAATCTATTCATTTGATGCATACGCTTACATGTATAGTTTACTAAACAAAAGGAGGGATTCACATGACCGCAACATTGGATGCAGTTACCTTCGGAGAACCGATGGCCATGTTCTATGCCAATGAAGCAGGCTCTCTGAAGGAGGCACGTTCATTCACCAAAGCGCTGGCCGGGGCGGAGACGAATGTTTCGGCCGGTTTGGCGCGTTTGGGGCTGAGAGCGGGACTCGTGACCAAACTCGGAGCGGATACATTCGGCAGGTTCATTGCCGATGCGCTGCGTCAGGAAAAGATTGATACCCAGAACGTCATGTTTACCAAAGAGCACTCTACCGGAATGCTGATTAAATCCAAAGTCACGAGCGGTGACCCGGAGGTGGAGTATTTCCGCAAACACTCTGCTGCTTCCACACTGAGCATCGCTGATTTTAACGAAGCCTATTTTGCCGGGGCTCGTCATCTGCATTTTACAGGTATTTCTGTCGCACTTTCCCCAGAGTGCCGCGACTTCGCGCGACATGCAAAGCAGTTTATGAAAAAGGCGGGAAAAACGGTATCCTTCGATCCCAACCTCAGACCCAAGTTATGGCCTGATACCCCAACGATGGTGGAGGCGATTAATGAAGCTGCCGAGGGCTGCGACTGGCTGCTGCCAGGTATTCATGAAGGTAAAATATTGACAGGTTACACCTCACCTGAGGATATCGCCTCGTTTTATCTTGAACGTGGTACCTCGCTGGTCATCATCAAGCTGGGTACAGAAGGCGCCTATTATAAATCCGCAGATGCAAAGGGATATGTCAAACGCTTCCGCGTGGATCATGTTGTCGATACGGTCGGGGCCGGCGACGGCTTTGCCGCAGGCGTCATTAGCGCGCTGCTGGAAGACTTGCCTCTGGCAGAAGCGGTCAAGCGCGGGAACGCCCTTGGTGCACTGGCCGTCATGTCGGCTGGAGACATGGACGGCTATCCAACGCGAGCCGAGCTGGAGTCCTTTTTGCTCAGCGCCAGCACCAATTAGGCCGAGCTTACTCTCCGCATGGCCCTTACCACCAGTAGCGCAAGCTCAACAAGGCCGGAGCCAAGACCTCCCTTCATTGCAAATAGCCCGCATTCGCTTTTGTGTGTCTGAACAGCATATGCATGCTCAGGCGTACAAAGGAATACGGGCTATTTTTACATGTATGACTTGCTGCTCGTCTACAGCATTTTGACGGATTCCCCCCGATTGATATCCGGTACAAAGCGGTAAATGATCGGAACCGATTCGCCGCCCTCCTCAATGCTGGACAGGAGCGTCTTGGCGGCCTGCTTCCCCATATCCCCAATCGGCTGCGTAATGGTCGTAATCGGTGGATTGTAAATATGGGCAAACTCCGCATCGTCAATTCCGATAATGGACAGCTCTGCCGGAATTCGCATACGACGGGCATTTACATATTTGAGCACTTCTGCCAGCACGATATCATTCCCGGCCAAGAGGGCTGTCGGCGGCTCTGGCAGCTGAAACAGCTCCTTCAGCGTCTGCTGGATTTCCTCCCTCGGCACACTGTGCATGTATTCCTCACGGAACGGCAGGCCAGCCTCCTCCAGCGCTTTTTTGTACCCGCTGAGCCGCTCGACTCGCGGCGTAATCCGGTTCACTCCAAGCGGCAGGGTAATCAGCGCAATCCGTTCATGCTTATGGGATACCAGCTCCTGAATTGCCAGCTTGATCGCCATTTCATTATCCAGCAGCAGGCTGCGTGTATTCACACCGTCCACCAGACGGTCCAGGAACACCAACGGATACTTTTCACGAATGAGCTGGTTGTAAATGTCGGCATGCTTGCCTGTCGGGAAGATAATCAAGCCATCAACCTGCCGGGCCTTGAGCATCTCAATATACTGGCTCTCCTTGTCCGGATTTTCGTCGGCGTTACAGATGATCACCTGAATGCCAAAATGCTGCAATTCCTCCTCAATCGCACGGATGGACTGGATCGACAGCGTATAATCAACGTTGGCTACAATAACACCTACCATGAAAGTTCGGTTTTGCTTCAAACTGCGGGCCAGCCCGTTAGGCTGATAATTCAGCTCCTGAATCACCTCGGCAATCCGGTCTCTGGTCTGGTCGCTCATATATTTATATCGTTTGTTCAGAAATTGCGAGACAGTGCTTTTAGACACCCCCGCTCTCTGGGCGACATCTTCAATCGTCGGCTTCTTCATCGGTACACTCCTTGTCCTTCATGAACTGCATTGGTGCAACAAAAGTATATCTTTTTTTTAGTAAATTTACCATACTTCTATTTATAAATGCCATTATTAACTTCCGGTTTCTACCTGGTCAGCAAAAAGAGGCAATTCAAGATATCCTCTTGAACTGCCTCTGTGTTTACACACTTGTCGGAAAAGATGGATTCCAACTAACCCCAAATACTGCTTGAATCAGTGTGCTGGAATGGGGGCTGCAGGCTGATCCGACGAATCGTACTCGACGAGCGAATGCTTTTCCCACAAACGGCTTCTCCAGCGGACGTACATGATGACAGCACGAGTCCATTCATCCGCGGCAATAGCCAGCCATACGCCCGCGAGTCCCATATCCAGCTTGAACACAAGCAGGTAGCCGAGCGGCAGGCTCATGCAGATCATGGAGATCAACCCCATAAAGACCGGGAACTTGGCATCTCCGGCAGCACGCAGCGAGTTAATAATGACGATATTCGTCGTCCGGCCGGTTTCCAGCAGCATGCTAAGCAAGATGACCTGTGCGCCCAAACGGATAATTTCAGGATTTTCGGTGAACAGACTGAGCAAAGGTACACGGAAAAAGATAACTACCGCGTCAATCACCACGGTCACGAGCAATGCCCATTTCACGCTGCTCAATACGCGTTTGTAGGCCGTATCCTTCTGTCTGGCTCCCACGTGCCTTCCCACCACGATCGCCGTGCCCATGCCAACGGCCATACTGAATAGATAAATGTAGCTTGAGATGTTATTTGCATACTGACGCGTTGCCATCGCTTCTGCGCCCAGGTATGTCACGTATAATGTGAATATGAGCTGACACGACTGATACATGATGGACTCCAGCGCAGACGGTACGCCGATCCGTAAAATTTTAGCGATAAATTCCCGGGACAACTGGATGTAATATTTCCACTCGACACGTACTTCGGTTACCCAGTACATCAGCCAGAAAAAGGCCAAGAGACAAATAAAGCGGCTGCCTACTGTAGAAATCGCAGCCCCCTCTACGCCAAGCGCAGGCATTCCCCAATGCCCGAAAATCAAAACATAGTTGCCAAGGACGTGAATTACGTTCATCAGCATTGATACATACATCGTTTCTCGGGTAAACCCGTGTGTACGAATGGTCGCCGCCAGCGCGTTAATCAATGCCTGCAGGAAAATGGCGCCGCCGACGATGCTCATATAGGATTCTGCATAACTCAAAATTTCTCCCTGTACATTCAACCATTGCAGCATATGAGTACCAAACACTAGGAAAATGACGCTAAGTAACAGACCCACCAGTAAGTTCAACGTGATGGCCGTACCCGTAACCTGAGCCGCTTCAACAAGTTTTTTAGAACCGATATATTGAGCTACGACGATAGCAGCGCCGTTGCCGATAACCTCCAGTACAAGGATGGCGATTGAAATAATTTGGTTGGACGCGCCCACACCCGACACTGCATTATCAGATACAGAACTGATCATAAATGTATCGACGCTTCCCATTAGCATAAACAGGAATAATTCGAGAAAAATAGGCCATGTCAAACGGAACAAATTCAGTTCCCTGGCTTCGGACAATACCGAGCCATTTTTTAGTGCTCTGGTTGTCATTCATTCACCTTTCTTCATAGATTTTTTAATGATCAAGAGGTATGTTAGCATAGTCATTCTGAAAATACATCCCGTTTTCGTAAAATGATTTGTAAAAAACGTAAGAATTCATTTATCACTTTCTTATGTATTGATTATCGAACTTTATTGAAACACCCTATGAACGCTTCAGCCTGTAACCCAAGCTTTTCCGACGGAATTATAGGCATAAGTGTATAATATAGGATGAGCCTGTGAGCATTACCGCTGATAAGGCTGCGCAGCTGGTTATATGCTATCTAAGTATGACTTGTGAGGTAAAGAAAATTCGTCAGCATAGACTTATATTGCAATAAAGGAGGCTTTTATAATGACTCAATCATTTCAAGCCCTTGTCGTTGATCAGACGCAAGACGGTGCAGTTCAGGCAGAGGTGCGCTCTTTAGAAGCCAGCCATTTACCTGCTGGAGAAGTATTGATTCGGGTTGCCTATTCCAGCATCAATTATAAAGATGGGCTTGCCGCACGCAAGGATGGCAATATTGTCAAAGCCTATCCCTTTGTACCAGGCATCGATTGCTCGGGGACTGTCGTATCTTCGGAGGATAGCCGCTTCAGCGCAGGACAAGCGGTGCTCGTTACCGGATACGGGCTCGGCGTGTCTCATTTCGGTGGCTTCAGCGAATATGCTCGCGTCCCTGCGGATTGGGTCGTTCCGCTCCCTGACGGACTCACGCTCAAAGAAGCGATGATTTACGGGACAGCCGGTTTCACGGCAGCCCTGTCGCTATATCGACTGGAGCAAAACGGCGTTGCGCCAGATCAGGGCAATATACTCGTCACCGGAGCGACAGGTGGTGTCGGTGGCGCGGCCATTGCCCTGCTGCACAAGCAGGGCTACCATGTCGTAGCCAGCAGCGGCAAAGCCGACGCGCACGAGTACCTCAAGGCGCTCGGAGCAGCCGAGGTCATTTCGCGCGAGGAGGTCTACGACGGCGCGGAGAGCATTAAGCCGCTGGGCAAGCAGCTTTGGCAAGCGGCCGTCGATCCTGTAGGCGGAAAGCCGCTCGCTTCGCTGCTCAGCAAGATCGCCTACAACGGCGCGGTTGCCGTGAGCGGCCTGACAGCTGGCACGAAGCTGCCTGCTACGGTGCTGCCGTTTATTTTGCGCGGTGTAAGCCTGCTGGGCATAGATTCCGTCTTCTGCCCATACGACACCCGCGTAGCGATCTGGAAGCGACTCGGCAGCGACTGGAAGCCGGAGCGGCTGGAGCAGCTTGTGGAGCGCGAAATCGGGTTGGCCGATCTGCCAACTGCACTGGAGGATATCCTTGCAGCCCGCTCGCAAGGAAGAACGATTGTGCGGTTGGCTGACTAAGCGGACGTAATGATTTCATTTAACAAAAGAACCTTCATTTCCACTTACATAGTGGTTTTGAAGGTTCTTTTGCATCATTTATGGGATTCGCTCACTTGAGTGTACCCTTTTGGGGCAGCCCCGTCTTTTTTTCGTGTGAAGCGAAGGCCAGGTTAAAGTCTGTATTTAACTGCCCCTAGAAAGACATACTGGACGAGCGGCAGTGTATACTGCTCCGGGTTGCTGATCATAATGAGCGGCAGCAGAAAGTCATTATAGGTGGACAGACAAGTGAGAATGCCCACGGTAGCACTGCATTTTCGTGGCCTTTGATTGATTAAATCGAGTGAGCGGGCGAGGTCTTCATCTTCCACCTCAGCGAAAGATACGTTGCGAAAATTGATACAGCCCACTGCTCCAAACTTTCCCTTCATGTCCTCCCACATCTAGATACCACATGTGCGGGATATTCATGGTATTCAAGCTATTATGGAAATTTTGGCTGATCCCAAGCAGATTATCCGAAGATCCGCATGACAGCCACAGCAGTTTCAGTTGGCTGGCAACCTGAGACGGATTGGAGATGAGCTGCGATGCCGACTTCGTATTAGGAGCGGATGAGAACGCGCCAATCCAGGAGAATTTATCCAAATGGGTTAATCCGAAGTTCAGCGATTGTCCACCTCCCATCGACAAGCCGGCCAGCGCGCGATGCTGCCGATCTTTATACACCGGAAAACGGGAATCGATGTAAGGAATAAGGTCATTGATCAGATCGAACTCAAACTTTTCGAAGGCGGCTACCTTGTCCGGAGCAAAAATATCGCCTATTGGACGATCATCTTTCATTGCGCGGCCGTTCGGGAATACCACAATCATCGGCTCCAGTTTATTCTCGGAGTAGAGGTTGTCGAGAATATTCCTCGGATTCATTCCATTGAGCCATTCATTCTGGTCCCCGCCAATACCGTGCAGCAAGTAGAGGACGTTGTAGGTTTTCGAAGGTGTATAGCCCGGAGGCGTATACACCATCGCGTTCCTAGACTTGCCTACTGTTGTGGAATAATAGGAAATCTGCTGCACGTTCCCGTGCGGGATATTTTGGCGGTAAGCATCATATCCCCGTGGAGCCGGAATCACGGATCCGCTGGCAGCTGCGACAGCAGAACTGCTCAGATCTTGATCTTGTGTTTCGGACGCAGCATAGGACATTGTCGGCACCAGCAACGTACTCACCAAAGCTACACCTAAAACACGAGTTAAGGCTTTCTTCATTTCACTTTTCCTCCTTGATTTGTGAATTCTATTGACCTTGCTAGTTTGGAGTGAACTCTGATTCACTCTGTTCTGTTACTCTCTCAGAAGCTATTCTCCTTGCTACTATCAATTTGTAAGCAATTTCAAAACTGAGTGTCCTTCCCCTCCCCCTACCTGCAGCACCCATGCTCAAGAATCAAAGCAATGCTCAGCTATTAATGTAAGCGTATCCAAATGTATGGTACCATAATTTTCATAATATGTAAATTGCGTTTTGTGGATTGAATAGCCAGAAAGATCACCCTCATAAATAGTTGTCCCGTTTTCTGTTGATAATTCAATATTGTCTTGTATGTCTGGATAAGGTGCTGTTATCAGGCTAAAGCCCAGATGAATGACGAGTCCCTCAAGCGATTTTTGGCGTTCGTATGCCTTATTCGCACAAGCGGGCAGTCTGCTGCCTGGCATGTTCATTCTAGCATTGCTTACCTACATGAAAAAGAACCACCCCTACCCAAGCCAGCTGGCTCGCTGCCCCACCTCCTTCGGATCAGAGCAGGCTGCCGGCGCATCCGGCCCTTTTGAGGAATAGCCTGCAAACAATCCCGCTAACAATAGTACCGAAAGTAATGACACCAATATCTTGGACAACTTCATGAAACGCCCCCTCCTGCTGTTTTGGAAGCAATATGGCTACTATGGCCATTCCCATGTTCAAGCTTCCATAACCAAAAGCCGCTCAGCATATCGCTGGAGCGGCTTTTGGTGTTCATAGATTTTGCAAGTGTAGTCATCACACTTACTTTATTAAGAGCGTTGGGCGACAAAGGAATTGCCCGCCTGATTGAGTATCGGCAGCATCCGCATTTCCTGCCCCATCGAGGATTGGCAGAGCGGACAAACCGGTTCGCTCAAAAAGGTAAAATCCGTTCGCATCCAGCCGTTACAGCCCTCATTTGCACATGCCCAAATGGCTGTATTTTCCTCTGGAATGATCTCCGGGGCTTGGCGTCTGTACATCTACATTCCCCCTCGATTTTTATTGGGTAATCCCCTGTCTGCATGCTGATCATTCTCTCCTGTGCGGGTATTAATATGCTCCAAACTCCAAAAAATATGCGTATTTTACCAAAAGATTATTTAGGGATAGCCTTGGTCCAGAAGCCGCCATGAAATGGCTTGGGTTCAACCGTAATGACATTATAGCCTTCAAGCTTCGTACAGGTCACACTCAGGTAATGGCCACATGTCTTCATCAACAGGTCTCGTTGTCTTGTATAGCGGGCTTAGTTGCTCTAATCCGCTGCTTTTACAAAAAACATTTATGAAAACAGGGCAACTTTTACGGTTATCCCTGCGTCTAACCAATATAAGCACAACCAACAGCGACTCTTCCAAATGTGTTGGATTTTGCAGGCGTTAATGTTACTCTAGTCTATGGACCATGCTATAATTCTTAAATAAAGGGGTAGACCAACGAATGAAATCATTGAAATCCACGAAGAAACCTGTCATCATTACTGCTGTTTCGGCCTTGGCAATCTCTGGGGCTCTGTTCAGCCAATCTACATATGCTGCACAACTGACTAAGCCAATCAATGCAGTTTATAACAATATTAAAATCATTTACAACGGAACAGAAGTTCCTTCCGATGCCAAAACAGAACCATTCCTTCTGGATGGCGTGACATATATTCCGCTGAAGCTGGCAGGTACAGCTTTGGATAAAAAAGTGCAATGGGATGGCACCAACAAACGCATAGTTATTACTGACAATGGTGTTCCGATTGATCAATCTACAGTTACAGCACTGAACAACCAGATTACAACACTGAATCAGGAGCTAAGCACGGCGAAAGCAGCGAATACGACTAAAGATGCTACCATTGCCCAGTTGCAAAAAGACAACCAGGCGCTAAAAGATGCAGCAAGCAAAAGCAGCTCTGATACCTTAAAGGACCTTGAACGCCAATTGAATAGAGACTATCGCGATACAAATAACGCCAATGCAGATATTACCCTGAAAGGCGATAAAAACGATATTACGGTAACCATCGAGTTGACAGAAAGTAGATGGAACGATATTTCGAATAGTAGACAAAAATCTTATCTCGAAGATATTTCAGAGGATATTTTAAAGAGCTTTAAAGATGCTGATATTGAAGGAACCGTGAAAAACTCAAGTAACGGAAACAAACTTGCAACTTTTGATTCCGATAAGAAGGGAAATGTGGATATAGAAAAACTATCCTCTAAAATTGATCTGAGTGAAATTAAAAGAGTCTTGCTCAACGACTTTGACCGCAAATACAACAATGTTTCCTTAGATTTTAGCGTAAAGGGCGACTCCAGTGAGGTTACTGTCGATGTTTATGTTAAAACGGATGATTGGAACAGTCTGACTTACTACCAAAAGAATAGAATCCAAGAAGATATTATTTCTGACATTACAAATAAAAATGTATCACGTGTAAAAGGTATTGTTCATTCGAACGAAAACAATGGCACACTGGCAACATTCAACTACTAAGTTGAATGAATACTAAAAACAAGAGGGGGTCCAAAATGGACTCCCTCTTTAGACTGTCGAAATTTTCTCGATAGTCTTTTTTTATATTCAATTCATTTAATACGGCACCCATTAATGTCATGAAAATATAGGTGACTGTAGTAATCCGTCTGGAAAAACGTTATTTTCCCAATTTGTATAGAATAAAAAGGAATCTTAGATTTTGAAAAAGACAGTTTCTCGACAATGCTGAAGATAGGGAAGATATCCTCCCTGTCTTCTTATCATAATTGTAACCTTTATAGTCCGAGCGATTATTGAATCAACCTGCCTACGGAAGTAATGTATTTTACATAATCACTATCCGCATCGGTCACGCCTATATTTCTTATATACATCAAATTACCGGGGCTGGTTATTTTGACTTTGTAAAACATACTGGGTTTAGAATAAGGATATACGTTATAGGTTCCTTTTCTATAAACAATCATAGTATTAAAGTCGATTTGCTTGAATGCGAGCGATAAACCGCTCTCATACGTAGCGAAGCAGTTCAGTTGAATAGGATTAACATAAAAACATCTGCCAAACCACATTGTTGTAAGTCCCACCCAACAACAAAGGAAATGACAGATGCTATCCAGTATATTTTAGCTTGAGCCATCGTTTAACTAATTCCTCTTATCGATTCGGATTTCTGATCCACACACTTGGACCAAAATGAGTTATATAATCGGTGGGCCAATCAATCGTACCGAACCACTGACTTCCATCCCAAAAAGAGTAATCCCGATAGTTATCCCATGGATAATAATAATCCGAATTGAATTTTGAGACTACCACTTCTGAAAACTCTCCATTGATAGCACTTCCATAGATATTGCTGCCATCAAAGTTTTTTTTCGCTATTGCCGTCACTCTCTTAACAGACATAGTTGATAGGTCAGAAGAGTCAAAAGAGGTTTGCATAACGACGATTTGATTGTAGTAGGCTAACAGATAAGCGTTATAGGTACTATTATCAATATAAAATTTAACTGAGTTAAATCCCTCCGCATTTACCCACGTCTGTATAGTATATTTATACTCTCCATTTTTAATGTATCCTTTGTATCTTTGTTGACCTGTTTGAAACGAAAATCCCCCCTCGATCTTCCGTCCATTCTTTGCATCAAAACCATAATACATCCATGGCTGTTCGTTTGCTCCTAGGTCCTCGGCCCTTGGCAGAAGCGCACTTGCATTAACCCCATCAAAACCATCATAATTCAATTGAACCCTTGAGAAAGTTCCCGTTGTCCCTCCACTCACTTCCCAGGGAGTAGGGTTCCTTTTACTTGAAATAGAAACATCATGTTTGTTGCTAGATCCACTCAAAGAGCTTGTTTCCGTATAAGTAACATCCGTTACACTTTCCTCGTTTGGTTCAACTTTACCCGCCATGCCTACATAACCTTTTTCTGAGCTGTATACTTCTCCATCGAGCGTAAGATATATGTATTCCGATTCGTTAAGCTTCTCCAGATTTTGTTTTAGGTCACTATTATTTTTACTCTTTAGTGATGTACTATCCACTGTATTGAGTAGTTCAGCAATAGATGCTTTCGGGTTAACAGCGATCTTGTGTTCTTCAAGTTCATGGACTATGGCCCGCTGTTTGAGATTTTCAAAAAATGAAGCATCGTACGTAGATCGAGTATACCAACACCGTCCGTTCTACACGAAGTTACCCATATCATTCAACATTAACGCGGTGACGTTTTAAATAAAATCAACATAAAAGGAGCTGTCGAGACTTTCTCGACAGCCTAAGAAGACAGGAAGGCTATATTCCCCTGTCTTCTTTTTTCATAACTGCAACCTTCGATAGCTGAACAATTACTTAATCAGCCTACCTACGGAAGTAATGTATTTTATATAATCATTATCCGCATCGGTCACGCCTATATTTCTTGTATACACCAAATGGCCAGGGCTAGTTATTTTAACTTTGTGAAACGTACCGGGTTTAGAATAAGGATCTACGCTATAGCCCCCTTTGCCATACACAATCATAGGATTAAAGTCAACTTGCTTGAAGGCGGGCGATAAACTGCTCTCGTACGTGGCATAAATATCCAATATGCCTTTCTTGCGATCCCAATCAAAGGAAGTAAGATCAAAAGCATTCGCATCAATGACCTGGGCCAGGTCTTGTCCCTCAAAATTCATAAGAACAGGACTTTCCGTAAAGCTATCATGCTTTAGCTTTAATAATCCACGCTTAGGGTCCCACTCCATCTTCGCATCTGTATCTTTCAACAGAATGGATACCGGTAAAAACATCGCATTGCTTTTCATGATGGGGACTGTATCCATTGTCACCGGCTCGCCGTTAACCGCTATTTTGGGTGATCCGATCGTGGCCGTCACATTACGACCCAAAAGATCAACAGAAGCGGTTTTGCTCGCTGCATTGAAAGTTACTTTACCACCCAGTATATCCTTAGCCGCTTGGAGCGGTATAAGCAGTCTACCCTTCTTATCCACAAAAGGTGATGCAGGGTAGGTGTATAAGACGTAGTGATCATTAACCTTGAGGTATATCGGTGTTTGGCCTTGAGCTGATGCCAAATTCGTGTTTGCAGCACCCAAACTCATTAAAATCATAAGGCCGATTAGTAACCTGATTTTCATAATCATAATGCCCTCCTCGTTTTTTTCTCTACTAGTGTATCGTCACAAAAATATCATATCAACCATAATTTGCAATATATATTCAAAAATACAAATGACATTTTACATTTACTGGTTTATAATAGATTTAACTGCAAAGCAAAAAGAGAACGCAGAACTGCGCTCTCTTCGATAAAACATATAAAAAGCAAGAAAATATTAATAGGCCAATGCAAAAAGTCCTTTGATGTGGGACAGGTAACGGATGTTACTGCCTTCTTTCATCAAAGTAGCTACAGCGCCTTTCAGTTGGGTGGCATTCGCGCCTACCGTACCGATCGCGTCTGTTCTGCCCAAGCTGCCCAGTGTACCGGAGAATACAGGTGTGAATTGTTCCATTTTCGCTCCGTTAAAGTAAGCGAACAGGTTGTAACCCACCGTCTCGCCCATTTGCCAAGCCAACTGTGCAGTTGGAGGGTATGGACGCTCGCCTTCACTCGGGAACACCACTGCGCTGTCACCAGCCAGGAAGATGTCTTCGTGGGAAGTCGATTGCAAGGCACCATTTACGGTTGCACGGCCACGGTTCACTTCGATACCGGATGCGCCAACCAGTGCGTTGCCTTGTACGCCGCCTGTCCAGACCAGTGTGCTCGTTTTGATCGAACGTCCGTCTTTCAGCAGAACTTCGTCGGCTTTCATTTCCGTAATTGGAACACCAGCTACGATTTGAACACCGCGTTTCTCAAGGCTTGTCACTGCACGCTCAACCAGTGCCTGCGGGAAGCCTGCCAAAATCGATGGCCCAGCTTCTACACAGTAGAGGCTAATATCTTCGTAGTTAATGCCTTTTTCACGGCAAACCACAGGCAGTTTATCAGCGTATTCGCCCACCAGCTCAACGCCTGTCAGACCGCCGCCACCGATTACGATTGTAGCGTCCGCTTTGTTACCGGATTGCTTGTAAGCATCCAGACGAGCTTCCACATGTTCGCGGATGCGATTGGCTTCTGCCACTGATTTCAGGGTGAAGCTGTGCTCCTGCAGTCCTGGAATACCAAAATAAGCCGTCTCACTGCCCAGGGAAATAACGAGAGCGTCATAGCTCAACGTAGCGCCACTGGCCAAGGATACTTTTTTGTCGTCCGGTTTGATTTCCGCAACGGTATCTACCTTCAGGATAATATCTTTGTTACGCAGCAGTTTCTCCAAAGGAAGCGCAACCGCTTTTTCGGCAATTGTACCTGCCGCCAAACGGTGCAGCTCCGTAATAATTTGGTGCGACGCAAAGCGGTTTACCACTGTAATGGTTGCTTGACTAGCGTCCAGATGCTGGCGTGCTGTGAGCGCGGCCAGCAATCCGCCGTATCCGCCGCCCAAGATCAAAATTTGCTTCGACATGTCCATCCTCCGTTCTTGATCAGGTGATTATTTGCTTTCACGTTGGCGCTCATTCAGAATATTCAGGAAAGCCTGGCTGAAACGCAGCGTTTTTTGTACATTTGGATCTTTAAGCATCTTGAGCAAACCAAACAGACCTACACTGCCGTCTGTAGTTTGTACGCGGTCATTTGCCTCAATAGCAGCAGAAGCCAAGCCTTTAGCCGATTCTGTTACAGGCTTCACAAACTCTCCCATGGAGTTTTTCATATCTCCGAGAAAGACAGGGTCGGTTGCCAGACTACGGGCTACATCATAGGCGTTGGTCATCAAAGTAACCATCTCAGTCAACTTGGGCAGATTCTCCACCAGTACGGTCAGCGATTGCTGAACCTCCGGTTTCATCAATTGGTCCAGTACATCCCGAGACTCTTTGGCAGCTTCTTGTGTTACAGCCACCTCTTGTTGGTTTTCAGACATGCGTGAACGTCCTCCTTTACTGTGAAAATAGAAGTCCATCCCTTTCTCATAACCTGCATCTATAAACTCTAGCAATAAAAACGTTCAATGAATCCGCGTCCCTTAATATGCAAGAAGCACAGCTTAAACCGGCCTATACCCTAAAGGGCAAGACTGATCATCGCAGATGCCAATTGTATATCGCTCGGACGTTATTCTGTTGTTGTTACTGCTGCGGAATATCTCACGAAGCACTCCTCCGTGACTACAACAGGTCGAAACGGAACCCTATACCTCTATATACCTCTATATTACACTTTTTACAACACAATCGTCGAAAAAAAATTTAAATTTACACAAAATTCTGCAAATTTTTATTTGTTTTTCTGATAATAATTAGAATGAAGTCGTTTTTTGTCCAAAATTACCTTTAAAAAGGGGATTTTATGCCAAGAAGTGTAATAGAGAGAGTGAATTTAAGTTCACGCTAACATGCTATCCACCCCGATAGGGGTCTGCTAACGAAACGGAAAAAATAGGACGATAGGGCCAATGGAAGACTAAAGCCAAACCGGGGATTCGTATTGAACTCATCAAAGAAAATCTTACCTTCACTGGCGAAGATTCTCCTATGTCCACACTGATGCTATCCATCATGGGAGCTTTTGCAGAATTCGAGCGGGCATTGATTCGCGAACGACAACGGGAAGGTATCTTGCTGGCCTTCCGACTTGTCGCGATAATCTCGTTCGATACTACACTCTCTCTGAAACAGACCTCCCGTTTATTTTTCTGTTATCATTTTTTACCACATTGTTAGCATCAAGGTATGTCGAAAAAAAGGCTGTCGACATTCCTGACAGCCTGACCCGACTACATCGGGACGTATCGCAGATTCTTTATCAGGTTTCTTGACCAATCTTGAGATCGCTTAGAGATTCTTCTCTGTTCTTAATACCCCGAGTGGATTTTAGGAGGATCAAGCTCGGACTAAATAACAATGTAATCACGCCTCCTGCAAGAAAAGCGTACTTCATTGCCTGCGAAACAATCAGCTTATGATCTAAGCTCCCAGCAGAATGGCTGTTGATATAACCTAGAGTAATCGAAATCATAATGGAGATCCCAAGGGCACCACTAACATTTCGTACCATCGAGAAAATTCCTGATCCCACTGAAAGCTGTTGGGGAGGAAGAGATGAAGTACTTACGGCAACACAAGTAATCATAAGGATTCCATTCCCGGTTCCCGTAATCAATAGGATAACAATGAGCCATACGACTGACAAATTCATCGGTGTCAAGAAAAGGCTGAAAAAACCACACAGAGCACAGCCATATCCAATCATTAATGGAATGAAAAAACCTGTTTTGTCTACAAGCCTTCCTATCAAAGGGCCTACAAACAGACTTGATAAAGGCAATAAAGTTGTTAACATAGAGACCAGTATCAGATCATACCCTTGTACTTGAGTCAGATATTCAGGTATTAGCATATTTACACCCATTGTTAGTATACCAGCCAACAGGTTTGAGACTAATCCTGCCACATACACTTTATTATTAAAAACGGAAAAATCAAGAAGTGGATACATTATTCTTCGTTCTAGACTTAAAAAGAGCAGAAAACTAAGAATACAAATCAATAGGCAACTTAAAATTCGAATAGATGTCCAACCTATTTCTTGCCCTTTCAAGATTGCAAATGTCAGAAAAAGAATGGAGGTTCCAATAGTCAACATTCCAAGCAAGTCAAAATGAGCTTCTTTTCGTTCGAAAACGTAATTTTTAAAAATATGAAAAACAGCCGGTAACATTGACAGGATAAAGGGAATGTTAATAAAGAAAATCCATCTCCAACCGAAGTATTCTGTAATAATTCCTCCAAGTGGAGGGCCACCGGCTGCTCCCAATGCGCCAATCGCTCCCCAAATCCCTATCGCTCTTCCTACTAGCTCTTTCGGAACAGCTTCTCGAGCAAGTGACATACTGGTTGGAATGATCATTGCACCTGCGATTCCTTGAATAACGCGAAAGGAAATAAGTAGGTAGATATTCTGAGCGATTCCACACAGAAATGAGCTAATCAAGAAAAAGATCAAGCCCCATGCATATACTTTATGTTTACCATAAATTTCCGAAATCTTACCCATAGCAATCAACAAGACGGCTAATGCAAGAATGAAAGCATTGATAACCCACGCAGCCAAATCTAGCCCAATATGATAGTCTTTTATGACGGATGGCAGGGCAACATTAATGATTGTACTGTCTATGTAAGTGATAAACAGACCAAAGCTTGCAATATATACTTGCTTGAAGCCTCCCTGATTAATCGGTAACGGTACAGTTCCCACTCTATCTTCCTCCATTTATTTGATTTATTGAGAAATCGTTATATTCGGTTCAATAACCATTTCCACGTTACCTTTCATCGCTTTTGCAATCATACAAATTTTTTCAGCTTGTGCAGATAACGAAGCTGCCAATTGCACTTGTTCTCTGGTTGCACCGTTTTCCAAAATAATCGTTGGTCGATGTGTAATTTGAGCAACTCGATACCCGGCATCATTCACAACAAGCCCCTCTGTTTCCATCGTAATATCAACAACAGGTAATCGTTCTTTCTCAACATAATAACCCAAGGAAATTAGGTAGCATGTTGCCGATGCTCCTAATAGCAATTCCTCAGAGTTTGTCCCAGTTCCTGTTCCTTCCATTTCTTTTGCGAGAGAAACTGACGTTGTATAATTCTCTGTTCTTACATTCCCTCGCCCCATTACTCCACCTTGCCAGTTAGATGATAGTCTAAAGAGATATTTCATCATTCGAATCTCACCTTTCCATTTTTAAAGTTTATATATAAACTTAGTTGTATAATAACTGATCAATCAGTTATTTAAAAGAGGATTTTTTTCGATTGAATATTTTCCTTGCTGAATGGATTCTCTTTTCGTTATCATAGGGCAGACTAGGTTAGCTTTTCTGAGGAAATTAATGAGGTGAGTATATGGCTAGAACTGTAAACAAAAAGTTGCGTGATGAACGTAGAAGGAAAATATTGGATGCAGCAACCGTCCTTTTCGCTCAACACGGATTTTCACAAAGTACTATTACACAAATCGCTAAAGCAGTGGGAGTTAGTCACGCAACTATCTTTTTATATTTTCCTACGAAGGATGATTTGTTCCAAGCTGTCATACTAGAACCACTAGATACCACAAAAAAACTCTACCTGTCTCTGATGTCCCAAGGGAATTCTCCATTGGAACGCTTGCATTCTCTAGTCAGAGGACAAATTCACCGTTCTTTATACAATGCAACCTATCTGAGACTTGTTCAGTATGCGTTAGGACAACCTGAGCGATTTCCTGACATTGCCAAAGAGTTAAACCACTACGTAAACCGATTTGTACACGATATTATTCCCATAATAGAGGAAGGGCAACGAATGGGAGAGCTTAGCCCTGGTGATCCATTCTATATTGCTTGGGCCTACTTTTCATATTATAACGGTATTGGAATGTGCTATTTAGAACCAAACGAGGAGAGTATAAACGAGCTTGTCAAAAACGGACTGAGAATCTTTGGTCCTGTTGAAAAAGTCTGTAATTATGATTAAGAAATCCGGGACGGTACTGCCGCTTTGTTAATTATCGAGGATAAGCCTTAAACATTATTTTCATTTGAACATCCATATATGTACTTTGCAGTAAATTCCATACCTATAGCTAATATTTGCAGGTATATGCTAAGCCTCGATATCATCAGGAGACGGCAACGGCACACCAGACTCGATGAACTCATCTGCATCGCGGGCAGCTTTAATCTGATTGCACTCGTTGCAGGCACATACACAGTTGGTATGCCCACCTTTAGCCCGAGGCAGTAAATGATCAATTGTATCACCATAGCCGCCGCAGAAAAAGCAGGTATAACGGTCACGCTTGAGCACGTATTGGCGAAATTCCTTGTTACTGTAGAGTCTGCGAACGGTGTATGGGTTTACAATCACCGCCATGCGCTCTCTAACCAGAGTCATCGCCAAATCAAGTTCAATCTCCTGATGCCAGTGTCTCCCCTGATCGGTTTTACCTCTGAGCCGAATCATGCCGTTGCGATTGAGCCGCAGCGCCCCGGTATCCGCAGGCTTCAGCCTGCTAAGCAGATTCCGCACCCGTTGCCGGTGGCGCTCGCGAGCCTTATCTGTGACTGGCTTCCTGCGGCGTGGATGAGCCAACAGGTCAGGCTGTGCTGGTATATCCAGACTTGGGACAGCCTCACCTGCCCCCGGGTTGTGCCGCGCCATGGAAACGTCCAAGAGCTTCATTTCCTTGCCGGAAGAAGAGGTGGTCATGATCTCGCGCTCTTGTGTGGCTAACCCCCGGCAGGAACGGCAAGGACCACGCCGGGAATACGGACCTGCCCGGCGACCGGTTCTGCGCTGAAAGTTCGTTAGCGGCTTGATCTCCTGACAATACGTACATTTCTTCATTAGTGGTTCGCCCGCTTCATTCCTGTTCTGCTGCGGTTCCGTCATGTTCATCCCTCCTTCCTCCGTCGCTCATCCTTCATGGGTTAGCCTGAAATTTGTACCACTGTTAAGTTAGATTCATTTTATCTTGTTCCGATTTCCTTTGCCAGCCGTCGAAGGGTCATAACCGTCAGGTATAGATATATCAAATTTTAATGATTTAACCATATGTCATACAGTGTTGTTTGTTCTTGTTCAGTGCCATATTAGCCGTCTGACGTTTAGCCCCCCTTACTTGGTGGGTAACTTGTTATATATGGAGGAGGGACGCACATGAAAAGGAACCATACGATGATGCAGTTTTTCGAGTGGAATATCGAAGCTGACGGTTCTCACTGGAAGAAACTTGCCCGTCTGGCACCGCAGCTAAAGACTAAAGGAATTGATGCGATATGGATTCCACCTGTCACCAAGGGCCAATCGCCCGAGGATACGGGATACGGCGTCTATGACCTTTACGATCTGGGTGAATTCAATCAAAAAGGTGCGGTACGCACCAAATACGGAACCAGAGAAGACCTGCTGGAGTCGGTTGCCGCCTGCGTTCGCCACGGTGTGGCCGTCTATGTCGATCTGGTCATGAACCACAAGGCCGGTGCGGATGAAACCGAAGTGTTCAAGGTCGTCGAGGTCAACCCGAATAACCGTAATGAGGTTATTTCAGAGCCCTTTGATATCGAAGGGTGGACTAAATTTACATTTCCCGGCCGTCAAGGTCAGTATTCCACATTCCAATGGAATTTTGAACATTTTAATGGAACTGACTACGATGCGCGTCGGAAACGGACAGGGATTTTTCGTATTTTAGGCAAAAATAAAAGCTGGAGCGAACATGTAGATCATGAATTCGGAAATTATGATTATTTAATGTTTGCCAATATTGACTATAATCATCAGGATGTGCGCAAGGAAATGATCCGCTGGGGCAAATGGCTGGTAGATACTCTGCAATGCAGCGGATTTCGCCTGGATGCCATCAAGCATATCAATCATGAATTTGTACGGGAATTTGCAACGGAAATGATCAAAAAGCGCGGACAGGATTTTTATATGGTAGGCGAGTTTTGGAAACCGGATTTGAAATCATGCCAGAATTTCCTGGATACCATCGACTATAAAATTGACCTGTTTGACGTATCTCTCCACTACAAGCTGTATAGCGCTTCCTTGGGTGGCAGGGATTTTGATCTGAGGACCATTTTTGAGGATACGCTGGTTCATACTCACCCCCTGAATTCAGTTACCTTTGTCGATAATCATGATTCACAGCCTCATGAAGCGCTGGAATCCTGGGTGGAGGACTGGTTCAAGCCCAGCGCCTATGCACTCATTTTACTGCGTAAGGACGGCTATCCCTGTGTGTTCTACGGGGATTACTACGGTATTCAGGGTAAAACCCCCGCGAAAAGCAAGCAGGCTGAGTTGGACCCACTCCTATATGCCCGGTATCATAAAGCCTACGGGGAGCAAAAAGATTATTTTGATGATCCCCATACGATTGGATGGGTGCGTCAGGGCATACCCGAATTAAAAGGCTCTGGCTGCGCTGTAGTGATCACTAATGCCGACAAAGGGGAAAAGCGTATGTTCGTGGGAAAACAACGCGCAGGAGAGCAATGGACAGACTTGACGGGGCATTACGATCATACCGTAACGATCAGGCAAGATGGCTACGGCATATTTCCGGTTCGTGCCGGCAGCGTATCGGTATGGGCACTTCCCGCCGGGAATGATAGTCCAGAAGCAGAAGATGACATGGATGCTTAATTTTGCCCGGCACAAAGAGGACAGGACGCGAGAAGGCGCCTGTCCTCTTTAGTTTGGTATCCTCCCACTATTCCGTTACCTTGCCTTGGTTGGCCACTGCCTGCTTTTTTGCCTTCACATGGCTTGGATCACCCAGATAGAACCGCCGAATAGGGTCTATATGGTCATCCAGCTCATACACCAGCGGTATGCCTGTCGGAATATTCAAATCCAGCAAGGTGGCTTCATCCAGATTCTCCATATACTTGATCAATGCCCGTAAAGTATTGCCATGCGCAGAAATGATAACCCTCTCTTTTTTGAGGACCAGGGGCACAATCCGCTGCCTCCAAAATTCACCTACCCGGTGTACTGTATCCTCCAAACTTTCTCCAAGCGGCAGCTCCTCCGGCTTAATATGCCGATAACGCTCTTCCCTGCGAGGACTCCGTTCATCCTTTTCATCCAGCATGGGAGGTCGTACCTTCAGGCTGCGCCGCCAGATATGAACCTGTTCCTCACCGTATTTGACGGCTGAATCCAGTTTGCTAAGACCCTGGAGCGCACCGTAATGGCGTTCATTTAGCTTCCATGACTTCTGTACGGGTATCCACAGATGATCCAGCTCATCCAATATGTGATACAGCGTGCGGATGGATCGTTTTAGCACAGAGGCAAATGCCAAATCAAATGTATACCCGGCCTCCTTGAGAATACGCCCCGCTTCGATGGCCTCATGGGTCCCCTGTTCAGTCAGATCTACATCTGTCCAGCCTGTAAACAGGTTTTTACGGTTGTATTCACTTTCGCCGTGCCTTACCAGGACCACTTGATACATCTGCTCACTCCTCTCCTGTCTGTCATTATGTTTATGTTTTACCCCATTTCTATGTATTTAACGTAAAATCCAATTTTTAAACCTTCACTTTTTGTAACAAAAAAGACGGCATTTAGCCGTCCTCTTCTCATACCCTGCACCGATCTGCACAATTTAAATGAAGCTTTTCATGAACCCCAGAACCTAGTCCTCCTTGCTGAACTTGGCCAGCAGTTCCAGGATTCGCACATACAGCCACACCAAAGTCACAAACAATCCAAAAGCGCCCTACCATTCCATGTATTTGGATGCTCCCTGCTCGGTCTGCTCCTCAATAAAATGAAAATCCAGCAGCAAATTCAAAGCGGCAATAATCACAACAAATAAACTGATGCCGATACCAAGCCAGCCTGTCTCATGGATATACGGTACATTCAGACCGAAGAAATCCAGGATAAAGTTCCACCAGTGTGACCAAAGCGATGGCCAGCGTACACAAAACTACGAATGAGATAAAGCCCTGTTATACTGCCAGAAATGATAAGCAGAGCAAGGAAAAGCAGCGTTTTATTTATCGTTCCTCCGATGGTCATGCGTTGTTCGCTAACTTCCCTTTCATCTTCACGCAAAAAAATGTCATCACGTAAAACCGGGTCGCTTAAGCTCATTCAAGGTACTCGTTTTCAATGTGTTATTTTCTATGCCTGGCCTATTGATTCTCTACGTCATATATGTATATATCGGCAACCGACAAAATTATCAGAAAATTTTAAACAAACAAAAAAAACTCTAGCTCATTTTGCAGCAGAGCTAGAGTTAGAGTTAGAGTTAGAGGGTCTGGTCGTTACAATTAAAAATCAGCTGTAGCAATTTGGATTGTGCCTGTTGCAGCACCGGCTGCAGTAGCTTGAAGCGCTGCTACTAACAGCAAGGCAACCTCTAATGTGAGACTGTTGGCTGCCGGAATCACATAAGTGATCACAGGAGCATTGACACGGGTAACCACAAGATTAACCGGGTTAGCACCTGTATTATTCACAGTAATCGTAGCATTATTACCACCAGCCAAGTTTTCAAAAAAGGATTTACCCACACCTGCAGCGAGATTGTAGATCTGCGAAGGTAAAAGGATCGCCATAGAACTCACCTCCCTTACGTTTGATAGTATATTTTATGCTTCAAATCTATGGACGTCATCGTTAATTGACTCAGGTATAAGACACATTTTAAAAGATTTATAGATTCCCACCTTCCTGTACGCAAACAGGGGTGCCCCTCTCAAACTCTTAACAGAGCCTGAGCCTGCGGACAACCCTTAATCTTATTTGAAAAGGTTAAGCCATTTTTTTCATATTATATGCCCAATCATGATAAAATACGTACCATATCGCAATGATATCAAGGAGGATATACACATGAAACAGGAACTGATTGACCGCCTGACCACTTATGTTCAAGTAGATACTCAATCCGACGAAAGCAGCCACACTTGCCCGACCACGCCCGGACAGCTTACGTTAGGCAATCTTTTGGTTGGCGAATTGAAAGCCATCGGTATGACAGACGTAACCATCGACGATAACGGTTATGTTATGGCGACCCTTCCTTCCAATACGGATAAAGAGGTGCCTGTCATTGGCTTTCTCGCGCATCTGGATACTGCAACCGAGCTGACTGGCGCAGGCGTAAAGCCGCAATTGACGGAAAATTATGACGGGGGAGATATCACGCTGAATGCACCGCTCGGTGTGGTGCTGTCTCCGCACGAATTCCCCGAGCTGGCTCAATATAAAGGCCATACGCTGATTACAACAGACGGCACCACTCTGCTTGGTGCAGATAACAAAGCCGGGATTGCAGAAATTATGACAGCCGTACATTACCTGATTGACCACCCGGAAATCAAGCATGGCAAGATTCGCGTTGCCTTTACACCGGACGAGGAGATTGGAAGAGGACCAGAACGCTTTGATGTGGCTGCTTTTGGCGCTGAATATGCTTATACCGTAGATGGTGGACCACTCGGAGAGCTGGAATATGAGAGCTTCAACGCGGCAGCCGCCCATATTGCCATCCACGGAGTAAGTGTTCATCCCGGTACGGCTAAAAACAAAATGATCCATGCCGCCAAAATCGCCATGGAGCTGCATGGACGTCTGCCTGCGGATGAAGCCCCGGAATATACGGACGGATACGATGGCTTCTACCATCTGCTGGAATTTACAGGCACGGCAGAACATGCAAAACTACACTATATTATTCGTGATTTTGATCGTAACAATTTTGAAAAACGGAAGGCCTATTTAACAAACGTGGTAAAAGAGCTGCAAGCAGCCTACGGAGAAAACCGAATCACGCTGGAGCTGAAAGATCAATATTACAACATGAAGGAGAAAATCGAGCCGGTCAAACATATCGTGGATATTGCTCATGAAGCAATGACGAAGCTGAATATTGAGCCGATCATCAAGCCCATCCGCGGTGGTACGGACGGCTCACAGCTATCCTATATGGGACTGCCTACACCAAATATCTTTACAGGCGGGGAGAACTATCACGGTAAGTTTGAGTATGTATCGGTGGACAACATGGTGCTTGCAACCAAGGTCATTGTTGAAATCGTTCAATTGGTCGAACAGCGCGGCCAATAATCTGACGTCCTATCGTAAAATAAATAGTCGGCATAAAAAAAGGGGAGCCTACTGATCTCAACATGCGAAAAAGTGAGCTCCCTGTATTTACAAAAGCCTTGCTGGGTCTGGGTAAACTCCAAGCTCAAACACACAGGGAAAAAACACCGTGATTGGCAGGATGTACGGGTTCTAACCATGTATCTGCCGGAAAGGCAATACTAAGAAACGCCAAGACCATAGTTACCGAGATTAATGCCTTTTTCATTATAAAGCCCCCTTAATAAAATGGTTTGATATTGCTCTTGCTGTGAAGGTGTCGCCAAATCTCGATAAGCTTCAAATAGAGCAACCATCGTCCTGAAATCAGCATCTGCCTCCACATTAGCAGAGAATTGCAGAGAAGCAAGGACATAATTCAAGGCAACGGTATACTGCTCCTTTTTGAAATAGTAAATGGCTAATTGGTTCACCAGCTTTAAATAATATACGCGGTTCCCCCTGTCTTCATAACCTTCAAATATCTCAATATCGTAAGCAAAATCATTCAGCAACTCATCGATATCCCAATGATTCAAATTAGCTGCTTCAGCGATACCGACCAGCCCCGGGAGTACTTCCTCGTCATTATCGTAAAGAAATTGAACATACTCGGACAGAAGCTCCCTTTTTCCCGAAAGTAATTCAATCGTATATAAATTGGCTTTGGCAAGAAAACGGAACCTTTCTACCTCTTCATGCCCGCTCTGATCCAGCCCCATAAACCAGCCCATCTCACCATACTTCATAATATAATCTCTTGCTTCCTCATACTGGCCTTTATTCTGATAACAAATAGATTTAGCCAGATAGCTGTAAGCATAATAAAACACCAGCGGGCGCTTGGTATCCAGTGTCTCGTGCTTACCGTCCGCAGCATTTCTCAGTTGGGTGTGGTACAGGCTTTCAGCCAACGTATGCAAATAGTCTGCAACCTTGTTTGCTTCATCCCAATCATTATGTGTGTAGCTGATTCTAAACAACTCACAAGCTTTATCGAGTTCATGGCTGTCCGACAACAAATAAATGGCTTCCCTTTGGTCCAGAACCTCTTCCACTACAAACGCCTCCCTACCTGAAAATTACGGTTCCCCTTTGTTTGATCGCTATTTTTTAGGACAGCTATGCTGCTAACTTTCATGTTTTTCATACCAGTATATTACAAATATAGTCAAAAGCTAACTTGAAGTCAATTCAAAAATAGGTAAATTATTTTTTTTGCAACCTGACACCGCCTGCGTACCGTTTGAGATACAAATGCATGACCTCCATTGTGGAAATAATACGAAAATAGACAAAATGCAGGTTCTCTTGCGGGCGTTTTTTTAGCAGCTACAGTATCGTCAGGGTAACTACGTTACGAATTAGTGCGTACTTTTCAACCGGATACCGGGGCCTTACAATCAAACCTGTACATGAAACCCAGGTATACGTAGCACTTAACAGAGCAAGCATAACCCGTTGATCAAATACAAATTTACCAAAGGAGTGAAGTTAATAACATGGAACTTCAATTGGCTTTAGACTTAGTGGATATCCCGCAAGGTATTGCCTTGGTAAAGGAAGTGGAGTCGTATATTGATATCGTCGAAATCGGCACCCCGATTGTCATCAATGAAGGACTGCATGCGGTAAAGGCAATGAAAGAAGCATTCCCGAATCTGAAAGTGCTGGCTGACCTCAAAGTGATGGATGCAGGCGGCTATGAAGTGCTGAAAGCGTCCGAGGCTGGCGCAGACATCGTTACGATTCTGGCTGTAGCTGAAGATGCAACGATCAAAGGGGCAGTAGAAGAGGCTAAAAAACAAGGCGGCAAAAAAATCCTGGTGGACATGATCGGTGTTAAAAACCTGGAGCAGCGCGCCAAAGAAATCGACGCCCTCGGCGTAGACTATATCTGTGTGCATACTGGCTACGATCTGCAAGCGGAAGGCGAAAGCCCGTTTGAGGCACTGCAAACAGTCAAAAAAGTCGTGAAGAATTCGAAAACAGCCGTGGCTGGCGGCATTAAGCTGAGTACGCTGGCTGAGGTTGTGAAAGCTCAACCGGATCTGGTTATTGTCGGCGGCGGAATCACTAGCCAGGATGACAAACAAGCTGTAGCTTCCCAAATGCAACAGCTCATCAAGCAAGGTTAATTCCAATGGAAACCTCTCAATATTTATCCCAGGTGATCAAAGAGCTGCAATTAGTTCCGCAATTGATCAGTGATGCGGAGTCGGAACAGCTGGTTCACTCCATTGCTGCAGCGAAAAAAGTGTTCGTAGCAGGGGCGGGGCGTTCAGGCTTCATGATCCGTTCGCTGGCAATGCGGCTGATGCATATGGGAATCCAAGCTTACGTGGTCGGGGAAACCGTAACTCCCGGCTTGGGTAAAGGTGATCTGCTGATTATAGGTTCAGGCTCCGGTGAAACGAAGAGCCTGATCTCCATGGCGGAAAAAGCGAAGAAGCTCGGGGCCTCCCTGGCGCTTCTGACCACTTCTCTGGAGTCTACCATCGGCAAATTGGCTGATACCATCATCAAGCTGCCCGGCGCGCCCAAGGACCCATCCAACAAGGATTATCAGACAATTCAGCCTATGGGTTCGCTGTTTGAGCAGACGTTGCTGTTGTATGGCGACGCATTGGTGCTCAAAACGATGGAGCTGCGCAAGCTGACCTCTGAATCCATGTTTGGTCAACACGCCAATTTGGAATAGAACGCATATCCCTGCATTAATTATACAGGCTGTCTCTTACATGTCAGAACATGTGAAGGACAGCCTGTTTTTGTTATTTTCTATTTTTTTACCATTACCTATTGAATCAAACCCATACCGTGTAGCTTACATGCTAATTAATGCTCCGGTGAAACTGCTATTGCCTTCAGCCGAGACAACACAGGCCGGAACCGTTCCAGGCGGCCGTCAGTGGCCGGTCGAATCACATAGAATAAGGCAAATGGATACGCATCAGTGATGATGCAAAGCTCCACGCTTTTACCGCTTTGTATACCGGGAACCACCAGGATCGGCACAGAGGCCAGCTCTCATTTGGAACAGCTTTACTCACCCGTTTTCACCCGATTATTCGTTACTTTCCCGCTGGCAGCGACGGCACTTTGGACGGATCAACCAGCGCCCAATAGGCATATTTGGCCTTTAACCGTTCGTCGAACAGCAGCGGCTTATCCAGCCGGGCAATCGGGAAATTGCTGAGCCACGTATTTCCGTCATCCGTACCCCAAATTGTCACATTACTGATATGCTCCTGCTGTCTGGTAAACATATCGAACAACGCCCGATAACGGTGAGCCTGCCGGATCAGCATGGATTCAGGTATCGTTTCGTAGCGATCCGTATCATTGGAATAGAGGCCCATATCAAGCTCCGTGATCTGGTTGTCCAGGCCGAGCGAAGCAAACTTTTCAATAGATTGCTCCATCTGGCTAATAGCGGGGAACTCCAGGCGAATATGCGATTGGTGGCCTACACCATCGATCGGTACCCCTTTAGCGAGCAAATCACGTACCAAATTGTACAGGAAATCCCGTTTTTTCGGCTCATCCGTGTTGTAATCGTTGATGAACAACCGGGCGTTAGGGCCTGCCGCTTCCCGCGCAACACGGAACGCTTTTTCAATATAATCCTTGCCGGTAATCTGATACCACATACTGCGGCGCATACCATCTGGCTGGTCAGGATCAATGACTTCATTTACCACATCCCAGTCGGTGATATCATTTTTATAACGGGCTGCAACAGTACGAATATGTGTCTCCAGTCGATCCAGTAACAGCTTTTTATTCTCGGCAGTCGGTGTCATCGGCTGTCCATTCTTATCCTTAAACATCCAGTCCCCGGTCTGGTTATGCCACACCAAGGTGTGGAAGCGAATCGCCAGCCCGTGCTGTTTGGCGAATTGTACAATCTTGTCCGCCTCTTCCCAATGGAACTGTCCCTCGGACGGCTGCAAGGAGGCGGGCTTCATCTCATTTCCTGCCACGATGCTGTTAAAATGCTTTTGTACCAGTTCACCGTAAGCCCCTTCGGTCTGGAATGCCATAATCGCCGTACCAATGCTGAATTTCCCCTGATATATTCCATACAATGAAGGGATATCCTTCTCAATGGTCAGTGGAGGAACAAGGGATAGCTCAAAATCATCCATATAAAAGGAGGATGTTCCTTCTACCGTTTCCAAATACATAGAAACTGCATCCGCATCATGCGCGAGCGTATACGTTCCCGACAAATGCGCCCATCCCCCTGTCGTGATCTCCGTATCGCCTACCACCGTTTCATACGCGCTTTTACCTTGATAATCACGCTGCACGCTAAGTCTCACCTTGGCAGGCTGCTCGCCTGGCGCCAGTTTCACCCAGGCGCTGACCGTATACTGGCTGCCCTTTTGCAGCTTGGCTGTCAGATCCAGCTTGGGCCCTGCATATGTCTGTTGTCTGCCTGTTGTCAGCAGGCTGTACGAACCGGTTCGTGCATCGGCATTCGAAGCCTGCACCTTCTCGGACCCTAAACGGGATACCCAGCCCTGGGTTGTACCCTCTTCAAAACCGGCGGATACAATACCATCGGTCGGTTCCGTTGAGGGTGGGGTGACTGGTGTTTCCGACACCTGTCTGACTTCCACCTCATCCACATAATAGGCCTGTGCGGGATTCGAGTTTTCTATATACAGCTTCAATGCATCCATCTTCCCGGTAAACTTATATCTCCCTTGAAGCTTGACCCAGGCTGTATCTGATGTCTCCGTCTGTGCTACGGTCTTCCATTCTGTAGACCCGCCTGTCGCCTGCTGCTCCATCGTCAGCTTAATCGCGCTTGGAACCGCAGCCTTGCCGTCCAGCTTCACATATCCGCTAATTTCATATTCCACATCCGGCTGCAAAAGCGGCTTCACATCCAGCTCTGCACCGTTCCAGTCAGCCGTGCGGGAAGTTGTCTTGAGACTGTGTTTGCCGCCGTATGCAGCCTCCGAGACGGATGCAATTTGGGTATAAGTCCCCCGCGCCTTCCAGCCCTCGCTGGTTCCTTGCTCAAATCCATATGTTGCGATTGTTTTATTCACGCCCCCTTGCGCCAGCATGGTCTCCGAAACAAGCGGGGAATGTTCCACAGACGGAGCCGCCTTCACTCCGGCCCCTCCACACCATCCGACAGGAAGCAACAGCGCTCCAGTCAACATCACACAAAAAGTTGTATACCTATATGACCGCAAAGAAATTCCTCCAATACTCAATTTTTTTGAATTCGTTTTTGGTTCCATTTGAATTTCAGTTGTTCTATCCCTTGACGCCTCCCAGGGTCATTCCCTTTACAAAATATTTTTGTAAGAATGGGTAAACCAGAATAATAGGCACAGAAGCGACAATCGTCATCGTGGACCGGATGGAAGTAGGAGTAACCGGCTTCGCCAGATTTTCCGAGCCTGCGAACTGGCTGGCATAGTCCTGGGCGTTAACGGACGTATTGGAATTCTGCAGGATTTTCATCAGCTCATACTGTAGGGTGCTCCATTGCTCATACGACGAATTGTACAAAAAAACGTCAAACCAGGAGTTCCATTGCGAGACCGCCGTGAACAACGACACCGTCGCCAGTACCGGAACACAGAGCGGCAAGACAATGCGTACAAAAGTGGTAAACTCCCCGGCCCCGTCAATACGCGCCGACTCCAAAATACCTTCTGGCAAGCCTTCAATAAAGGATCGAATCACAATGACGTTAAACACCCCGATCAGCCCAGGCACGATATACACCCAGAAAGTTCCAAGCATCCCCAGCTCCCGTACCAGAAGAAAGTTTGGAATCAACCCACCGTTAAAATACATAGTCAAGATAAAAGCGATTGAGACAAATTTGCGCAGCACATACTCCGGCCGGCTGATCGTATACGCCACCATCGCGCAGCAAAACACCGAGGTAACCGTACCCGCAACCGTACGCAGTATAGAAATCAACGTAGCATGGAAAATCGTCGCTTCCTTAAACACAAATTCATAATTACTCCACGTGAATTCACGCGGCCACAAATAAATGCCGCCCCGAATCGAATCATTGGCTTCATTTAGCGAAACCGCCAGCGTATTCAAAAACGGATACAGCGTCACCACCATCAGACATAACATAAACACCATATTGCACGCATCAAAAATCCGATCTGAGGACGCCCGAAATCGCCCATGCAAGGCCTTCCCTTTGCCCATAACTTCCTCTCCTTTTCAACAAATAGCCTAGCCGTCTGACTGGGCATCCTAATTCAATTCATTGTTTTTGAAGCTTGTTGGTGTTGTTATCTGGAACTGTTCTTGGAGTGATTATATTAGTAGTAATTGCAGTGGAGTATTGTGAATGAGTATTGTGTTATTAGAAGTTGTAAACAGCTCGTTTATAAGGTCTTGGCAAGGTCCGCAAAGCGTCTTGTTAAAAATCCCTCCCTGCACCTGTAGTATGATGAGTACGCGCCTTCTGTTATCGCTACCATCAGCTTAGCTCTAAAAGAATAAACGATAGCAAAGCTGAGCCGGCCATCATGACGCGGTTACCCAAGGAAGCATGAGTCACGCGCCTTCCCTCAAGTTCTCCCCTTTTGCGATCCTGCCACTACCCTCAGTTCTATAAAAAAGTGACTTTACAGCGTGGAGCAGGGGAGCGGGCAAAATTGTTCTGGAAAAACGGTAGATCGGAAGAACAATCTGCACGCGAAGCGACGCCCCCTCTCCTAACTTACTCTTTTCTCAGAACAACCTTTCCTCCCCTAACCGCTTCGCAATATGATTGGCGCTAAACAGCAAGATAAAGCTGACCACTGTCTTAAACATCCCGGCAGCAATGGAAAGCGAGAAATTGCCCATCTGGATACCATATTTCAGAACGAAGATATCCAGATTTTCCGAATAGTCCACGTTCATGCCGTTACCCAATAAATATTGCGGCTCAAAACCGGATTCCAGCAGATTGCCGATGTTCATAATGAGCAGAATGATGAATACGGGCTTTAATCCCGGCAATGTCACATGCCAAATCCGCTGAAAACGTCCTGCTCCGTCGATCTCAGCCGCCTCATACTGCGAGGGATCAACCATCGTCATCGCGGCCAAATAAATAATGGTGTTCCAGCCGACATTTTTCCATACCTCCGATGCGCCGAGAATGCCCCAAAAATAGCTTCCTTCGCCCAGCCACAGGACAGGCTCCTTGATCAGTCCCAGCCACATCAGCACCTCATTGACAATGCCGCCGTCCGCAGACAGTGCTGTACTGATAATGCTGGCCGCGACCACCCATGAAATAAAATGCGGCAAGTAACTGACCGTCTGCACCACCCGCTTGAACACAATCTGACGAAGCTCATTCAGCAAAATCGCCAATGTTATAGCGGTAACGAAGCCCAGCACCAGGTTAATAAAGCTCATTGCCAGCGTATTGCGCATCACCCGCAGAAAATGTTCATCCTGAAACAGAAAACGGAAATGCTTCAACCCGACCCATTGCTGATCAATCAGCTTACGGGCAGGCTTAAAATCCTGAAAGGCAATCGTCCAGCCCCAGATGGGTAAATATTTGAAGATAAACAACCAGATTAAAAAAGGAACGGACATCCATACCAGTGTCCGCTGCTGATTCAGTCTGTGCATAAATCCCCTCAAGCCGGTTCGCCGTGGGGATGGCAAAGGGTCCGGGGAGATCGTGACCATTGTCGCGCGACCCATAGATGCTTCCTCCTTTACTTTTTATCGGCAATATCTACTTTTTTTGTAACCTCCTTCGTAATCAGTTCCTCAAATGCCTTCACATCCAGCTTGTTGAACTCGGTGGTGTATTCATTCCAAATTGCATCAAACTGTTCCGGTGCAGACAGCACCAAGCGCGGGAAATATTTGCGCTGCAGGTCACCTTTCTTTTGCTGGAAGATCTGCGCAGGTGAGCCTTGGGCAATCTGAATGCTCCAGGCCGGGAACCATGGACGTTCGTCAGGTGCGGAAAACATCTGCGAGAAGGACTCTACACCGTGCGCTTTTAGCAGCTTTTTATCACCTTCGGTATACGACATACGCGCAACCTCAGACTGCCGTCCGGGGCTAACCGAGTTGCCGTCGGGCAAGGAAGAACCGCTACCGTATCGAGGCCAGCTGTATTCAAAATATTTGAACCCAAATGAGTCACGGAACGCATTCTCCCCCGTCTTCTTAATTTGCTCCTTGGTCCGATAAAAGCGCCCATTTTTATTTACATCATAGGTTTCACCTTTGATCCCCCAGTTGGATAACACCTGGTTTTCGTCGGTCAGCAGATTGTTGAAAAATTTGATGATCCGCACCGGGTCCTTGGCACTGACCGTAATTCCAATACCCCGGTTATTAATAAATGACGACGGATCAAGGTACTGATCCTTTATATTCTGATCGTATACAACAGGCAACCCTACATATTCCAGATCATCATTACCTGACTGCTTGGAAGCCTCCTGGAGGTTGTTTAGAGCCTGCCCTGCCTGCCAGCGGTAGTCGAAGAAGCCCAGCACTTTGCCAGAGGTCAGCTTCGCCAAATATTGATCGTAATTGTCCACAAAGGAGGCTTTGTCAAACAGGCCCTCTGCGTTAAGCTGATTCAATTCTTGGAGATACCGCTTTGTGATTTCCTTATCTCCATAATCCGTCGCCTGGTGTGATTTCATATCAATAATCGTGCCGCCATCGTTCGGATAACCTGCCAGATGCATCGGCGCATTCGTAAGCGCATAAAACCTATCCTGCGTGGTTAACGCCAAGTACCCGGTTAAACCCTCGCCTGCATGCTTTTTCGCATAGTTCCGAATCAGAGCCAAGTACTCATCTAACGTTTTTATTTTTGGATATCCCGCCTCCTTCAACACTCTGCGCTGTATCCAAAAAGCTCCCTGCTCTATGTTAGGAGCAGGCAAATAATCGCCGACCACCGCACTGAACGGCAGGAAATAGATATTCCCATCCTCCGCTTTCATCAGGTTGTAGTACGGTCCGTATACACGCTTGATATTTGGCCCATATTTGTCGATCAAATCATTCAGGGGAATAAAAGCTCCGGCATCCAGCAGTTTATCAATCGTGCCATCCGGTACAATCACGTCCGGGTAATCGTTGCTTGCAATAAACGTGCCAATCTTCGTATTCGAATCCCCTACCAGATGCTCCAGCTTCCAGTTCACGCCTGTCTGATCCTCCAGAATTTTGCCGATCCGCGTTTCATTGGTATTAATGTCCCTTCCCGCCGTGGCATTAAAATACGTGAATGTGACCTTCTCCTTGCTATCCCCCGACGTGGTTTCCTTGCCCGCACTTCCTGAGCAGGCAGTGATCATAGATATCAACATGATGATTACCAGACTCATTGTTCCAAAACTTTTGCTTGTCATGCCAGACCTTCCCCTTTCGGCGTCTTTGTTGGTTATGTGTGGATACCAAATTGTAAGCACTTACATTTTATAAAATGCCATGAATTTCGATTACCTGACAATCTAAAGGTTTTGCTTAGGAAACTAAAGGTGAATCATTTACGGAAAAAATGCTTGAACATCCAGAAGACAAGCAGAGCGAATATGCCGGATGGCCTGGCGTGTCACAACGGCGAATATCTCAGTGAGAGTGTCGTATTCCTTCTTAAATTAAAATCTCGCATCCGCCGGAAATATCGCCTAAGCTATTCCCAAATGTTCGTTGATTTGCCGATAGGTCCTCCACATGTAGACAAATGGCTTCAGCCTTTAAATCTTCTGAATACATTTTGAACTTTTATCCTTTAATGGCCATACAAAAATGCACCCCCTAGAATTTCATCGGAAAAACCAGGTTTTTTTCCAATGTCTATTCTAAGTATTGGATATTATTACTGCTTAAAGTGAAACCACAATTAATATTGTGAACTAGTATTTTGGGACGTTGCCACCCGATTCATTCGGCACTGGGTGGGGGTAAAAAAAGACCTTGAGGCTCATCTCCTCAAGGTGTTTGGCAAACTTAAACTTCCATGATTACTTCGTCAATCTTTGTGCCATCAGCAAGGTTCTCATTCCAAAACTTCCTTTGTTCTGCCCCACCGATGTTTATACCATAATAAAAAGATGGGTCAATAAACAATTCTTGTCCATTATCCAAGTTCAACTGAAGGCTGTTGCAGACAATTTGATTATTGTCATTAGACTCCATACCGTTAATAACGAAACTCTTAACAGTATTTTTGGCAGACATCGAGTCAGTCAATATTATTTGACTTACCGATGTCTTGCACGGCAACATATCCTCATCAATTTCAAATTGATATCGAATCGAATCAATTATTCTCACAATTAGTTTTGAGTATTGGTTTATTGATTCAAATTCAATATACTTCTCGCCTACTTCGAAATAATAGTAACGCATATCCGGACAAAAGTCCGCTACTCCATCTTCAATATCTACAAAACCAAGCAAGTAAATATCTTGGATTGAGTCGCTTTTAAAGATATCAACAAGTTTTTCGAGCATATAATCTCTCCTTCATTAAGGGACAAACTGAATGTTTAAGTCCATACCCTTACCTGATTCTAGTAGAGTAACAAACTCTCCATTTGGTTTAGTAGCAACTATCATGCCATTGCCTCTATAAATATTTAACACTTCACCATCTTTTTTCAAAGTTCCCTTACCCACAAACGATACTGTTCCATCGTCAATTATTTTGCCAATATCACTCAAGAATGCATCACCGTGGGTCTTATATTTAGGGTGCTTTTTTCCAAGAGAATTTTCTAAAATGCCCTTATGTCGAACAAAGTGGTCTTTGAAGTTCTTGCCTGCGGTGATAATAGTACAATTATGCACCCAAATCCCAAGGTTAGATACAAAGTAAGAATGATACCCGTCGACCATGAAATTGTAAACCGTTGTTTGTCGCGGCGCTTTCTCAATCTTATCTATTGCCAGTTTAGTACCATCGCTTGAGACAAGCAACTCTCCAACCTTTAGATCTTGTACGAGAGTCCACCCTTTTTCATCAAGCCAAAATGGATGTAATCCAGTTGTTTCGATGACTTCATCACCGATATGGACGTAATAAACTTCATCTGCCTGCTTTTGGAACAGCTTTACGACCTCTCTGTATTCCACTTCTCCGGTTTCATCGGACTTTGAGAGAACCTTATCTCCGACTTCGATGTCTTCGATATTTTTCTCCCCTTCGTTAGTTAGAAACTTGATTCAGGGAATAAAGAAGGTGGCAACTGTTTCAGCTGCCACCATTGTATCATTAACCTGCCGCCCGTTCAGGTAAAGCGTCAAGTCGGTATTCGGTTTTGTTCTTCATCATGCTGTAAAGGATGTTCACTAGCCTTCTCATAATGCAGATGATTGCTTGTTTCTTCTTTTTACCCTCGCTTATCGTTTCTCGTAGTATGAACGGAATACGGGATTTAGCGGCTTACTGGAAGTCCTAGCGGTATGAACTTGTCTTACAGCTAGCCCCCACAGAATCTTGTTCAACGCTCGATTCCCCTATCGTTGATTGCGGTCTTTACCTCTGCCGCCGCTGCTCATTTGGCTTGGCGTAAGCCCTGCGTACTTAGCAAGTTTGTCGGCACTTGTAAATCGAGCAATATCACCTATTTCAGCGACAATAGCCGAAGCCGTTACATCATCAATGCCTGTGAACGTGTTCAGTTTGAAGTCTAGCTTCTGCATGATGTCTCGGATATCCGTTATTTAGGGTATAAAATTCAAGCATTTATGTGCGTACAGGCATATTAGAGGAATATCATACGGGAGTGATGTGGGTTAAGTTCTTTTCTACATATCCGCCCAGTTCATTCGGCAGGGGATGGTGGTAAAAGAAAGACCTTGAGGATTTTCCCTCAAGGTCAATACAAAATGGATACGCGTTAATTACTGTGCAAATAATCTAAAATTAGCTTTCTTAATTGTTCGTGATTATTGTATTCAGCTTGAAAGTCAGGATAGTTCTTCAAACTTGTTTCAATAAATCTATACTTAGGAAATCGTTGAAAGAAACCCTCATTCAATAATTCAACTTGTTTCTTAGGGATGTTAGTAGCTTTACCTTTTAATATATAACTCGTCGTTCCAACAATTACAGTGCAATAATCATTAAAATCAGCGTTTAAACTTTCATCCTCAAGTGACTTAAAATCCATTTCAAAGTCACTTTTTATTTTTTTAGTATCCTCATATGGAAAGGGATTAACTAATTGAAAATTATTCAGATATGATATCTTTTCTATAATTTCTACTTTATCCAAAAATCTACACCTCCAACAGATAAATATACACATTATTGCTTACCAAAAGAAACTATAGTCCCATCCGGGGCAATATCAATATATTTACCATTCTTTTTATATCGAATCGTTCCCTCAACTGCCTCATTAACATAACTTTTTGTAGAGCCTTTCTTTGCGGTTTTAGCAAATTCTTCAGCCTTTCTGAGATATTGCGCTAAATCTTCCGCCCCTACTTCCTTACCATGTCTCTTAAAATGATATTCAGCAGAACCTTCTATAGCATCGAAACTTCCCTTATTCCATACCGAAAAGTTACAATTCGTATTATGAACCCAAATCCCAAGGTCACTCACAAAATACGTGTGGAACTCGTCAACCGTCATGTTGTAAACCGTGACATGCTTATGTTCCAGTTCAATGCTGTCTACCTTGAGTGTATTCCCATCGCTCTGAACAAGCAAGTCACCGACCTTGAGGTCTTTGACGAACGTCCATCCTTTGTCTTTCACATAAAACGGATGATTAAATGTAGATTCAATTTCTTGACCGCCCACATGGATGTTGTAAATCTCATCCGTCTGGTGATTAAACGTAGCCGTGACCTCTTTGTAAGCTACCTCACCAGTCGCTTCATCCTTGGAAAGAACCCTATCTCCGACCTTAATGTCTTCGATATTCTTCTCCCCTTCGTCTGTTTGAACTTTAGTCCCCGCCGTAAAGCAGTTACAAGGGAGCGCCTTGGCCAATTTCAGATTTTTTTCTGTCAATTTAACAGAACGCTCAACGTATCTTCCCTCCTTACTCGTCAGCTGTATGATCAATTTTCCGCCTTTAATAAACTTACCAACAGGTATAAATCCTGCCAGCGCAAGTGTTTTGTCATATGTGGACGATTTGGGATCAAGTATCGTGTTGATATCATCCACTATCAAGAAATTCGCTACGGCCATGGATGCCTGCATAGTTCCTGCTTTAAACTCATTCCAACAAGTCCCCATGCCTACTCTTTGACAATGAATAATCGTCTTCTGGTTAGTATAAAATATTCCGCCTTTTGTGGTAGGCATAAATTCATGCCCACTAGGGTCTACATATCCAAGCGGATTATTAGCTACATACGCATACCAGTTCAAGCTCTGTGGATCACTAATCTGGCCCTGATACGTATCCTCGCCCATAAAGCGGGCTGTGCCCGGATCGTACCAGCGAGCACGCAAATACTGAAGCCCGGTTGTGTCGTCCCAATACTCACCAGCATAGCGCAGCACGTTCGGTACGGTCTCTTTCACCGTCTCCGGGCCACCCCAGATGTCGTAGGTGTAACTATTCAGCTGCTTGCCTGTGTTATTACTCAAACCTACCACATCACCGTGGCCATTCAACTGATAGTATTGCAGTTGCCCGCTAGCCCTGTCTTGTCTGGCCCACAGTTGACCGGACAAATAGCATCCGATACTTCACGCATGCGATAACCGGATGCATCGGTCTGAGTAACGGTATGATCCACCGCATTATACGCCACGGTATCCGTTGTTCCATCCGCATAGATCGTCTTCACAGGCCGTCCAAAAGCATCGTAGGCGTAGCGAGTGGTTGCTTGTTCTGCATCCGTGCTTTCTACCATATCTCCATTATCATCATACCCATACCCGTAGATTGCATCATCCACTTGCTCCTGAAGTATTTGTCCGAATGGATTATACAATCTTTGAACGCTGACGCCATCGGGTCCGGTGACTGTAACATCGTTCGTATCATCCTTGTACACCACGACGGTTTTCCAAATTATCTTTTTCCAATGTAGACAGTTTATACTGATAGGGTACTTCTAGGTGAGGGTAAAAGAAAAACCTTGAGGATTGCCACCCTCAAGGTCTTGTTCTTAATTATTGATAAGAGGCTTCAAACTTTCCCATGTCTCTTCTTCAAGTTCCATGTATTCTCCAACTTTTTTAATTAGAGAATAAATTAACTCATTAATTTCAATACCCTCATCAAGAACAGTCGCACTAAAGTGTTCGAGAGCAACCCCCCATTCATCATACTCCAAGTACTCACATACCTTTTCGCTATCCTCTGGAGGTATCTTAACCAGATTCAGTAAATCTTCGATTCCCCTTTTTACATCCATCTGACCTATCCTTCCTCTATTTGATTGGATATGCCGTAATAATATCTTTTCCATCAGTAATAACTTTAACTTTGATACCATCACGAACACCTATTACCTCGTATCGCTGTACTCCGTTTACAACTTTTCCTTTTGCCCAGTTTAGACTTGGGTCGGTTACGATATCGGAAACATTATTCATAATCTTATCTGCATCCCACGATTTAGGGAAGACGGATTTTCCGGGTGCACCCGGCCACATATGACCGCCGCCGCTTTTGTCTCCATTAAGAATATGATTAGTTCGTTTGGGACTCGCTAAATTACAATTCGAATTATGCACCCAAATCCCAAGGTCACTGACAAAATACGTATGGAACTCATCAACCGTCATGTTGTAAACCGTGACGTGCTTATGTTCCAGTTCGATGCTCTCTATCTTGAGTGTATTCCCATCGCTCTGAACAAGCAAGTCACCGACCTTGAGGTCTTTGACGAACGTCCATCCTTTGTCTTTCACATAAAACGGATGATTAAATGTAGATTCAATTTCTTGACCGCCCACATGAATCTTGTAAATCTCATCCGTCTCATGATTGAACGTTGCCGTAACCTCTTTGTAAGCTACCTCACCAGTCTCTTCATTCTTGGAAAGAACCTTATCTCCGACTTGAATGTCCTCGATAGGTTTCTCCCCTTCGTCTGTTTGAACTTTAGTCCCCGCCGTAAAGCAGTTACAAGGGAGCGCCTTGGCCAATTTCAGATTTTTTTCTGTCAATTTAACAGAACGCTCAACGTATCTTCCCTCCTTACTCGTCAGCTGTATGATCAATTTTCCGCCTTTAATAAACTTACCAACAGGTATAAATCCTGCCAGCGCAAGTGTTTTGTCATATGTGGACGATTTGGGATCAAGTATCGTGTTGATATCATCCACTATCAAGAAATTCGCTACGGCCATGGATGCCTGCATAGTTCCTGCTTTAAACTCATTCCAACAAGTCCCCATGCCTACTCTTTGACAATGAATAATCGTCTTCTGGTTAGTATAAAATATTCCGCCTTTTGTGGTAGGCATAAATTCATGCCCACTAGGGTCTACATATCCAAGCGGATTATTAGCTACATACGCATACCAGTTCAAACTCTGCGGATCACTAATCTCGCCCTGATACGTATCCTCGCCCATAAAGCGGGCTGTACCTGGATCGTACCAACGTGCCCGCAAATACTGGAGCCCCGTCGTGTCGTCCCAATACTCACCAGCATAGCGCAGCACGTTCGGTACGGTCTCTTTCACCGTCTCCGGGCCACCCCAGATGTCGTAGGTGTAACTATTCAGCTGCTTGCCTGTGTTATCACTCAAACCTACCACATCACCGTGGCCATTCAACTGATAGTATTGCAGTTGCCCGCTGGCCCTGTCTTGTCTGGCCCACAGTTGACCGGACAAGTCATACACATAGGCGTACATAATCTTCGCTGTTCCGCCCGTGACCTCAGCTTCTGCAATCAGCTTCGCTTCTTCATCATAGTAATACCGGGTTGTTTTACCGTCTTCTGTACGCTCATACAGCAGCCCGTCTCCGTTATAGCTGTATTTAACCTCTTTGCCTTCACCAATCACCTTTGTCAGATGACCGACGGAATCATATCCATAACTGGCGTTTTTCATACCGAACACTTTGCCGCTGCCTTCGGTGTTTCGGTTGCCGTTCGGATCGTAGCCGTAGGTCTTGTTCTTCTCACCTGCGGCTTCGCTGGCAATTCGGTTTAACGGGTCATATCCAAATTGATCCGTTTTTCCGTTTTGTGTTCTTCCGATGATGTTTTTATTTCCATCCCGTTCATAACCAAATTGGTGTAATGCCGTACCCCCTTGCTCCACCGTAACCCCTGACAAATCCAGTCCATTATAGCTGAATCGTGTATTCAGCCCTCTGCTCGAAGATTGACCTTTCAGCAAACCATTAGGAGCATAATCAAACGTCATACGATCCAGTGATCCGCCTACAGCAGCACTCGCTCCTGGCAGACTCTGCACGCTTGCTGTACCGACTCCAGCACTAATGTCCATTTGAGTAACCCTGCCGAGGCTATCCAGCTTGGCTTGGACGTGCATTGATGCTCCAGCAGCATCTGTCAGCACGTAGCCTGTACGAGACTGCTTGTTATACTCATAGTTTATTTGCGTGCCGTCCGGGTATTTCAGCCCGGTCAACGACCCATCGGATGAATCATAGGCATAAGAGGTCGTTCCCTGCCCATCTGTCATGCTTTTTCTTCGTCCAGCATGATCGTAAGTGTAGTTGGTTTTAAAATCTGGACCCGCCGCTTCGGTAACGAGCCCGTCCGCGTCATATTGAAAGGTGATCGCTTCCGATTTCCCTGTCAGCATACGGGTGATGTTTCCATCCGTATCGTAAATATTTAGTGTTGTTCCACCGCTTGCTTTTTCAAGCAGTGTACGTCTGCCCAATTCGTCATAAGAATACACATTTTTTTGCCCATCAGGATACTGAACGGTCTTCAAATTTCCGGCCAGATCATACGTGTAGCTCACCTGCTGTCCAGATGGATCGGTGACCGAAGTCATTTGTCCCAAAGCATCGTAAGCATAGAGCATACGTTGGCCGTTACCGTCCGTTCGGCTAGTGACCATGCCCGCATCGTTGTAGGATAACGACTCCAGCGGCTGAAATGATCCATTTTTAGCTTCCTGTGTAGAGATCACACGACCTAAAGCATCCGATACTTCACGCATGCGATAACCGGACGCATCGGTCTGAGTAACGGTATGATCCACCGCATTATACGCCACGGTATCCGTTGTTCCATCCGCATAGGTCGTCTTCACAGGCCGTCCAAAAGCATCGTAGGCGTAGCGAGTGGTTGCCTGCTCTGCATCCGTGCTTTCTACCATGTCCCCATTATCATCATACCCATACCCGTAGATTGCATCATCCACTTGCTCCTGAAGCATTTGTCCGAATGGATTATACAGTCTTTCCACGCTGACGCCATCGGGTCCGGTGACCGTAACATCGTTCGTATCATCCTTGTATTCTACAACCGTCTGAGTGCCATCTGGATAAGTAACCTTCGTTACACGTCCCGATGCGTCGTACACATAGGACTTTGTTTTACGCTTGGCATCTGTTTGGGACTTGATTTCGCCGGTCGGATAATAATCATACGTATACTCGACACCTTTGGGAAGCAGCTGCTTTGTCGGGAGCTGCGAACCATAGGGGGATTTATAATCAATAGACGTATCTGCATAATTTCTGTTATCGATGAGAACTTCCCTACCGCTTACATTCCCTTTTGCATTGTAAAAAGTATAGCTGTGCAATAAAAGCTTGCCTTGATCTGTTCCTTCATATTTTTTTAGCTCATTCAATGTACCTTCTGTTTTATAGGTTCTTACCGTCGTCAAGCTTTTTCCTTCGCTTATTTTGGTAACCGTCTGAACGGGCTGCACCCAGAAAAAAGGCTCATTAGAGACTTTATACGTATGAACGGTCTCTGCTCCCGTACTTTGGGACATTTTCAAAGGAAGACCATATTCATTGTAGTCATAGGAGGTCGTTACAGGTTCTGATGCAGAACCGCTCTCCGTATAGGTCTCCCTCATTTGCACGGGTAAATTCCAGCCCATAGCATCATTATACGTGTAGTCTACATGATAACCGGTCGAATCTCCCTCTTGATCATAGCGGTCTAGAACAAGTTTTTCCGGTGTGTTGTCTCCTCTAAAAGTTTTACCGAAATGGAAAGTTTCCGTTGTACGTGCCCCTTTGACAACAACCGTCCATTTGGCGTTTTTGCCATGGCTGGCTAGATCTTCTCCCGAGTAGGTGAAATCCATTTTATTTAAAAAACGATTGCCTGCGGTTGTACTGTACACATCTGCGCGTGAAACCACCTTGAACACACCTTGTGTACCGTACACGCCTATCTGCTTGTTATAGGCTTCATAACGGATGTCTGTGATGGATGAAGTAGGTCGTACAATTCGTGTGAGCAGTGCAGTTTCATTTTGCTGTAAGGCTCCAGCTTTTCCTTCACCATTTGCGACCAAATTAAACGGAGCATCCATGAATGTATACGCATAGCTTGTGCTTCGTGACAGGGAATCCAGCACTTCCGTTAGCACCTTGCTGCTTCCCTCGTCACTTTGCCGATACGTGTACTGGTGATCTGTCCCCTGCTCTTTAACGACAATCTGTCCAGAAGCGTAGGTGAACACAAGCTCTCTGCCATCATTATTTCGGATCGAACGAATGCGTTTTATTCCATCTGAACTTGTATAATCAAATTCTACCCGATTTTTATACGCATCCTGGATTAAAATCAAATAACCGTCCTGATCGAGATAATAGTCATTTCCATTCAGCTCTGCTATTTTGTATTTACTGCTTGCTCCCTGCACGCTTGCGCTTTGGTCTGTACTGATCTTCAGATCTTTGTATGCATATCCTTCAAGCTGCAAGTCATCTTTCAGTTTATAAGAACCCGTTCCCGGCATGTACAAATACCGTTTACCATCCTGTTTCTGCATATGGGGAAGATCCCATTTCCAGCCTCGTCCCAGATTTGAAGCCGCTTCCTCCTCGCGGATGGCACTTGTATTTGTGTACAATCCTTCATTTTGCTGCACACCAATCTGGTTATTCGCGAATGAACTGTTATACACACGAGTCAGTGCAAAGGGTAATGAACCTGGCAGCACCAAGTCCGTATTTCGAACGACAAGCTGTCCAGAAGCGGTGGACACACTATTGTCACCGTAATCCAGCCCATAACGCGAAGTATCATCACTTAGCCTGCTTTGTGCAAGCGCCGCCTGATCCAAAGGAGCGTACACTGCCATTGTAGCAGACATCTGTAACAAACTTTGCTTGAGTAAATCCTGCCCGTTCAGACCGTTTTCTCTTGGAATCGGTGTATAAACAGAATCACTTACATTGGGGACCGACGGTACATCCACCTCAATCGTGCTCGGCTTCGTCGATTCCCACTCATTCTCGGCTTTCTGTTGCTGTTGAGCCGTTTCTTCATCCTGAACGGCCTGAGTGGGCTTTTCACCTGCCTTTAGGTCAGCCGACTCATCGGACGGTTCCGTCTTCGCTTTTGCGCTTAATTCAAGTCCATTTTGCTGCACCCACAAGCTCGGACTTTGTTCAGGTAGCGAATTTTCCCCGCCATCTTTTTGCCATGCTTTATAAATATCATATAAGGTATAGCCCTTGGATAACTGTGCATTGACCCAAGTCTGATCCTTGCCCGTATGCTGCACAAGCCACGCTCTGGTAATAATCTGCGGCGCGGAAAATGGAGAAGACTGGGAAACTGTCTCCGTTCCCGTTCCCCCTGCCCCATATGCCCATGTACTCCCTGAACCGAGCAACATTACCACACATAATAAACTACAAATATAACGTTTAAACACTCGCTCACCCCTATTTCTAATCATCCATGTATATCTGGCTGCTTGCTATGTTATCGAAAGATAGATATAACTTTTAAACTGTAAAAGGAAATACCTTTTTTACCCGACTAATAACGTTTCCGTTCAAGTCGTAAAATAGCTTGATTTGATCTCCGGTGGGAAAAATAACCTTATTCAGTCGGTTCCCTTTCCCGTATTCATATGAAGTATCCTTGCCAAGCACCATATGTGCTGCTTTGATTACCGTTTGTAATGTGCCGCTATTTTTTTCTGTCAGTTTTACATAAACGGTTTGTCCTGCCTTCATCTCATACTCTAAAACAGTGTAATCCCAACCGTAGATTTGGTTTTGCTCTGTTGAGGTTACAAGCTGATTGGAGAAATCAGGGTCCGCATACAAGGAGACTATCGCCTGCTGCGCAGCATAGTCCGTTTTTTCCATCACCGCGAAACGGTAAATTCCGTCTTCTTTGGGTGTAAAACGATATTTTCCTTCTTGGCCCACTGAAAAGTCAGCTTGTTTGGCTATGAGCTCAATTAACTCGTCCAGCTTGCTATCTTCGGTATTTTTTACAGAAAACACACGATAAGGGGCGCCAAAGGTAACAGCAGGAGCAGCTGCAGCTACTGCAAGACGAATGTTTGCTTTGCCTGACACTTGCTGCTCCCTGTCTGTCGCCTCTTTATGTTCACGAATCACTTTTCCAGCCTGGTCCGTGACGGTAAACTGATACGTTCCGCCTACGATCTTCGCATTCGTCAAGACAGGGGCCTCCTCGCTCCCGCGATTGATCCATCCCCCCTGCTTACCGCCTGATAATGTTGTTTTTAATAATGCTGGTTCTGTGCCTGGCTCCGCTTTAATGTCATTGCTGTAATGAACAGTCACGGCTTGCGGCGAAGTGACGGTCATAACGAGTGTCTTTCCGGCTCCAAGCGAAATTTCAGCTAAAGAAGCCCCCATACCTGCTCCGTCTACCTTGGAATCCACACCGCTATCTGTTCCATATACGACATAGTCATAGACACGGCTTTCATGTGCAGCATCTGTCGTCAATGAGGAAGCCTGTGCACCAGTATTATGAAATACATAGGTTTCTCCCTGCTTGATGGTAACCTGACTGCCTGTTGGTGCCTGGGCATCCTCAACATCGAATATCCCTAAGACCGCACCGTAGGTCACTGGCATATCCGAGACTGTTGTGACAACGGCATATCCTCCTGCTTGTACTAACGGCAATTGAGTCGTATCACTTGCCTGGCTGTACACCGTCCCGTCTGCCCGATAATTCCTATAATTCCATCTCATCCCGCTAACCGAAATTACATCCAAAGCCTTATCTATTGAGCTGACATTTATGAATTTCCGGCTTTCCCCGCGTTTTAACGTAATCCGGTGGAAGGCAGCCTGTGCGTTGAGCATAGCCTCTATCTTACTGGTGTACCTAAAAGTGATTGACCGATCAGATACATTGGTGACAATTGCTTCACCACCCGCGACAATCTCTGGATCTACCGTATTGTTAAAATGATCTGATGTGAGCAAACGAAGCCCTCGATAGCTGGCTGAGTCAAAGCGTGCATTGCCACTCCTTTTGTCACGCCGCAATGTGTTCGATTGGCTATCATGATTCCAGAAAATATATGAATCTCCCGGCTCCAGGGTCGTCTCACGCAGCGCGTCGCCATCTTCTTCACTGGCCTTAAAGCTCCGATATATGCCACCAAAAGTGATCGGCGTATCCGTGGTTACGGTAACGACAGCCTTTTTGCCTTCACCGACAAGAAAGGCTGGATTCCCCGTATTGCTTCTGGATTGCTCTGTACCATCCGCTTTATACAGGACAGCATCAAATCTGCCTTTAACGGATTTGGCCGTACTGTGTATATACCTCAAATGATCGCTGATATTGGTATACGCATAGCTTTCACCTTTTGCCAGTGTTACCCGTAAGAACGCAGGGTCACTACTCGGTTCCCAAGAAAAATCGTCCGTATAGTCAAAGATAATGGGACTCGGACCGATCACGGTCACAATGGCATATCCCGAAGGCGGGATCATAGGACCAGCCTGACTGTTAAAACCAGAGGAGTTTACGGTTCCGTTCGGCTTGTAGATAGCATAGTCGAATAAGCTTCCTGCCTTTCTGGAGTTATTGTAGATCGGATTCATCAATGTACCGTTATTATGGAAAATGTAGCTTTTGCCTACCTCGAGCTCCACACGACTGATGGCATCCCCGCCTACAGGACGGGCAATAAAGTTACGATAAGGAGCGCCGTATGTAACCGGATTGGCAGTGACCTGGGTAATGACCGCGTATCTGTCTACAGCAATCTGCGGCTTCGTCGAAGTGCCACTTCCGCGTGAAGCCTCTGTTCCGTTTGCCAGATACACTACGTAGTCAAGCTTATCCTTGGACGTACCGTCACTTTCTACCGTATCCAATCGGGTTCCCACATTGATGAACTGGTAACTTTCCCCCTGATTTAAAGTAACCCGCGCATAGGCCGGCTCGCCGCTGCTTTCTATACTGTATTTGCCGTAGGGAAATCCGAAGGTCACTGCATTTGCAGAAGAACCTGTAATAATCAGTTCCTCGCCAGTCCCCAAAGTGGGGTGAGCAATACTATTAAGGGCAGACGCGCTTAAAGTTCCATCTTCCTTATATTTAGCATAGTCAAAGCGGCGATTGTCTGCATTTGAGCCATCATGCTGAATCGAACGGGCCGTCCACCCGTCATTTACAATCCGGTAACTTTCATCCTTAGAGACCGTAACTCGCTCTAATGCCGGGTACTCTGATGGAGTGTAGGCGAAAACATCAGTTACTTTTACGGTTAAGGCTGTTGATCCTGTATTCGTAACAAACGCTGTACCTCCCCCGGAAACACTAATGGGACTTGCCCCGTAATCCATGTGGACCATACTGATATCCCCATCCGCTTTATAACTGACACTATCATACAGAATGCCTTTGGTCTTAGAAGCATTGCTGTATATCGATTTGCTGATCGTATCTGTATTCTCGAACTCATACGTTTCCCCGGGATCAATAACGATCGACGTATATTCTACCGTTGCCGCCAGGCTCACCATCAGTGCGTTATAAACACTGTTTGTTGCAGACGTGGGCGGATTGAAAGAATAAGTACCATCAGAAGACCCTTGTTCCTTCTGTCCCATGTCTGCTTGTTTTTGCTGTATTCCGTCGCTTGCATCCCGTTCCTCTGCCCCTGCTGCAACAGGCATGCACAGCAAAGCGTTAAATGCCAAAATGGCTGCAAAAAACCATACCATTACCTTTTTACAAAGCATCTAACTGTTAACCCTCCTCGTATAATCATTTTAGAAGCTCATCTTAAGCCAATTTCCAGTCGATCCGGACAGCTAGAATTGTATGTTCCGTTTCTTTGTCATACGCTCTTTGACCATTTCATACACCGCTACCGAATTATTCCAATAGATCCCATAGGTTGTACATCATACAAAAGAAGCAACGATTACAGCTAATGTTTCTTCATGTTGTTCCTCCTATCAAATAAAAATAGACTTACATGAGGATTTCGCAAAAATCCAATAAGCGACTTTCAATGAACAATATATAGACCGAAATGATCTAATTCATCCGTATATTGCACTTTAGAGCGATTGGAATCGAATTTCGCAAAATCCTGACATATCAATTTTTACATGAAATATCCAAAAAAGTTGTATACATATTTAGGCAAGTATGTGAGTGGATTTGAATATTTTCACCTGCATGCACTACAGCGTTATTACAACGGGTGTATGCTTCGTATACTCCTCCCGGCGATACGCTGATTCGTGCCCTATTTTTTAGCTCCCCAGCAGCCGCAAGCAACTTTGTGGTAAAGCGTGATGGTACCGGTTGTTGAAGAGATTCATTTAGCAAAGACGTTATTTACAATATTTGACTTGATGAAATGTATACAAATATCACACAAGGCATTTTATGACATAATTATGGTCGTTATGTGGGAAAGGTAGTAGTTTTGCATAAAAAGGATTGGGGGTCTGACTGAACCTATTGATGTAACTTCTTAGTCTGGTACATACGATTGTACTGATTAATGAGTTCGTCCAAAATCATAGATTGCTCAAGTACGCATGCATGTCCGAAGCCATACAGTTCGTAAAGATCATGCAATCGTTGTCTGGCACTTTCCATCTGTTTATTTAAGGATTCATCTATGTTCATATCTTCATTACCCCCTATATATTTTCATTTTAGGGGAAAATGAACAATTACATTATGAACGTTTTTTAGCCAAAAAAGTTATAAAAAAGAGACCAGCCGAAGTGGCTGGCCCATGGTAAGAATTTGATAATGATTAAAATGTCCCGATGTGTCCTTGAACTTGGACTGTGCTTAAGCTTGGGATTCCAGTTGGAACTGGTAGTGCGAATACCAGTAAAAAGCTAGTTGTAGCCAAAACTAAAGCCATCTTCTTGATCATTTTTTCTCCACACCTCCTCATAAGCGGAATGAAATTGGGCCTGTGTTTCAGGATCCGCGTATTCACTGAAACGGAAAAATAAGCCTGCACAATTAGAAATAAGTAGTGCATGGTTAATTATACCAGATTTTTTCAAAGCTTCTATTAAGCATTTAAAACCGTACAGGTATCTTTCTTTCAGTAGGTTATATTTGGCTAGCTTATACCAGAATCGTACATTTTCTTCGAGTATAACTTGCTGCTCTGCTAATTTATTTGTGTGTTCTAAATCTCGATAAGCTGCAATCTGGGGTTCGAAACGCTGAAGAATATGATCAATGTCGATGTCGTACCGATTAGCTACTTCTACGACGTTTAAAAGTTCAGCAAAAATATGTTTTTCGCCAGATATATACTCGACGTAATCCGGTAGAACGCTAATATCTCCAGACATAAGCCTGTTCACGTAAGTATTAATTTTAGCCCATTGCTGGAATTGGTTTTTCCAATAAAGTGATTCATCATCATTCTCTTTTACCCAACTTAGATCGGCATAACCTTGGATATGTTCTAATGCCTGTTTATGGTTTCCTTTCGCATCACAAGCATGTGCGCACATCAGTTCAGCGTAGGCTATGTATGCAAACAGCGGACCGGAACGCGCTTTTAACTCTGTTTCTTTTTTAGCATTATAAGCCAATTCATACTGAATCTGTCCTAACTTATGCATTTGACATGAAAATTTATAGACCTTATCCCACATGCTTAATGATCTATACACGTTGGCCAAGTCTTTCAAGGCATCCAGTTACTCAATTTCATCCAAACGATCGACAAAAGGTTCAAACCTGACAGCCGTTTGGAGATTGCGAGCCTGATCTTTTCCGATCCGGAGGCTGAACAAACGATACTGGCATACAGCAAGCCGTTCTGAATGCTGCTTTCTTTCACTCTCAGCCACACTTTCATAAAGGTAAGCCGCCGCGTCCGGGTATCCTTTGGAGAACAAGTCCTCAGCCACTTCAAAAAGTAAAGGGATGTAGACAGAAGTATCTAACAACAGACTCACAACCCGCTTGATGCAATCCAATCGGCCGAGTTCCACACAACGATATAAAAAAGGGCTTATTTTCCGCCAATTCAGAGGTGATTCTAAAATGAACTCTTCAATATAAAATTCATAGAAATGGTCTGGTGGTAACCCCATCCCGGCAGTAATGCGATCTAACTGGTTCACAGATATAGAACGATTGCCTGATACGATGCCGCTAACTGTACCTACATTCAAATCAATGATGTGGCCAAACTCGGTTAGAGTTATGTCATTCTGTTTAAGGTATTTTTTAATTTCTGTGCTGATCATAGGTGTGATTTCTTCCATGAATAAAACCACCCTTCACGTAAAATTGTGCAAATTTAATCCGAAATAAGATTTGTAAAATCTATTATATAATAGAAATTTTGTATGTTTATAATATACCATCTTCTAACACAACAATAAATACTTTTTAAGGGAAACATTGGAGATTTTGGACACAAAATCTAGGTTGAAAGAATTAGGTGAGTTTCTTTCTATAATTCTTATTTAGGAGAGATATCAATTGAGGAAAACAGGTATGACACGCTCCTTAGATTCGTTAGGCCGCATTGTTATTCCTATAGAAATCCGGGCCAATATGGGAATTGAAATTAACGAACCTTTAGAGTTCTATGCGGACGTTGAAACAGGTTTTATGGGCTTGGGAAAGTATAGTAACTGGACTTCCTGCAAACTGTGCAATTCGATCCAGAATTTAAGCTATTTCAAAAGCTCTCTATTATGTAAGCAATGTATACTCGACATGAAGGGGAACATAGGTGTTAGTCCTGTTCCTGTTGCTGCTTCCAAGGTACCTGCGGATAAAAAATATAAAGTCCATCAGTCTACATTGCAATTACTTAAAGGTCTACGGAAACTAATGCTTGAACATCCAGAAGCCAGGCAAAACGATTATGCCAAATGGCTTGGTGTGTCCCAAAGCCGAATATCTCAGCTAAAAAAATTTCTATAGGTTGGTTCTGTCAGAATGTCCTGGACTATTCGGGGCTCAAACTTCAAAGTGAGTTGATAAACGAAACAAAAAAGCTTCAGACCAGATGAAGGGGCCTGAAGCTTTACTTGTTTCGCCTGTCACTTTATCTCACAGTATAAGTATATGTGGCAGTAGTCGCTGTCCTTAAGCTATTAGAGGTCTCCAGGCTGTGAACCGGCAACTCCATTGAATTCCGCATTAACGTCATAATTGCCACTACGCCATTGAAGGGTGTAGCTTCCCGAACGTAAACCATCTGTGTAACCTTCATCAGTACTTCTCCAAGTAATTGAACTTCCAGGTGAGATTCTTGTTCCAGAGATGTATTCTTTACCTGAATCATTGTGCGTTACACTTACCCTAACTGGATAACTAGAGTTATTTTTCAGAGTAAGTTTAACATGCCCATATCCTCTAGGAACCTCAAAGGCACTTTGGACAGTTGCACCTCCTTGTACTCTACTGTCAAAAGTATTTCCGATCTTTTGAGGAGTTACTACATGGTCACCAGTAGTTGTTGTACCAGCATCTTGGGTCGCCGTAGTGGATGTATTTGCAGAATCAGTTACAGCATCTGAATCCGCAAAGATCGCATGCGGCACGGCAATAGCCCCTCCTAGTAAACCTAAAGATAAGGCTGATGCAATAATGTGTTTTTTCTTCAAAGATTATTCCTCCTATCGAATAATAATAGATTACATATCAATATCTACATGAAATTCCCAAAAAAGAAGAATACATATTTAGACAAGTATGTGAGTGGATTGCTATGAAGTTTGGCTTTTCTTGCCGCTTCAGTCACTCATTCCCGATCCGCCGGAATCATGATACGAATCTCTGTTCCCTCACCGAGCGCACTGCGTATATTAAGCTCAAAGCGGCTTCCATAATAAAGCTTCAGGCGGTAGATAACATTCTGCAAGCCGATACGCTCGCCCATTTCCTCCTGCCTTTGCATGTAATTGTACAGCCGTTGTACCTGCTTTACCGACATGCCGACTCCATTATCCCTTACCGTTAAAATCAGGCGCCCCGCCCGAAGCTCAAAATGAATCTCAATGCGTCCTCCGTGCTTTAACGGCTCAATACCGTGTATGCTTGCATTTTCAACCAGCGTTAGCACAACCATTTTGGGAAGCAAATAGTCCAGGTCTTCGGGTTGTGCCTGCACTTCGTGCCCGATTCGCTCACCAAAGCGGTATTGCTGGATTTCCAGAAAGCAGCTGATCAGCTCCAGCTCCTCTCGTAACGTGACTCGATCTTTGTTCCACACCAGCGAATTGCGGAAAATCCGCGCCATGTTATGAATAATGTGGGCTGTTTCGTCCTCACGCTTCATCAGGCTTCGCATACGTATCGTTTCCAGCGCATTGAACAGAAAATGCGGATTAATCTGGCTGTGAAGTGCATTAAGCTGGGCATGCCTGCGCTGAATCTCCACATTTTTTCGCTGAATGTCGGCTACATAAACATCATTGATCAGACGCTTGATTTTTAATGTCATCCGGTTGAATTCGCCTGTTAATTGCCCGATTTCATCGCGCGATACCGTACCGGGAATCAGCTCAAAACGCTGATTTTTCACCTTTTTCATGTGCTTGAGAATACGATGAATCCGCACGTTCAGCGAACGTGTAATCCAGATAATGATCAAGGTAGGCAGCAGCATATTCGCACAGGTTAACAGCAGAACAAAATTACGGGAGGTCTGCATTTCATACAGCACTTCATCTTCCGGCATCGCAGCCACAATGCTCCAGCCGTTCAAGCTATTCATCAGTACATAATTGGTCTTGAATTCTATGGTGTCCTTGGGCAATTGAAGCTCATTATAAGCCACAGCCTTGGCATTTGTATCCACCTTGGGATCGGTCGTATACTCGATTTCCCCCCGTTCGTTGAGCAAAAAGAGACTACCCTGCAAATTCAGATTATGGAAAATCTCTCGAATGGATGACATTCGCAGCTCTATTTTCAGTATTTTCTCATGGCCATTTTGAGAATAAAAATAATTCATCCGGCGAATCAGGCTAAAGGGATGCTGCTGCTCACCCGTACCGTCGCCGGTACGTACAAATATAGGCTTGGACTGCCGTCCGGGCGGGATTTTGCTATACCAGGGCAAGCTTTTAACCCGCTCATCGATTAAGTTGATTCCCCCGGAATTCAGCAGCGTCGGATTGTCTGTGTAGATCGTAATTCCGCCCACAGAATGGTATACAGGACTATAAGTATTGTTCAACATATGACGTAAATAAGAATCATAGGCGGCAATATAATCAGCGGGGTGAGGATAGGCTAGCTCCAACAGCTCATTGAGCTGATGATCGATGTATAAGATAGACGAGATTTCCATCGCATCTTCAAACTCACGGTAAAATTCGATTTTAATCTGCTCCAGCGCCCGCGAGATATCCTGCATACGCTGTTCCTTTACATTTTGCGAGGTGACGTGATAAAAGATAAGATTGGTCAACACTACGGGGATAAACACGCAGAGAAAATAAAGCAGCAGCATTTTATCCCGCAGCCGGACATGATCAAGCGTTGTACGCAGCATCCTCATTGTCCAGCCCTCTCCGTCTTGTCTGCGGCGTTCAAGCTGTTACGGTATTCGGTTGGTGTAGCATGCACCATCTTTTCAAACTGGGTGACAAAATAATCGGAACTGCCAAAGCCCACGCGCTCGGCAATTTCGTAAATGCGTAAATCCGTCTGCCGTAATAGACGCTTAGCCTCCTGAACGCGTAATTTCAGCAGAAATTCGTTAAAGTATACACCGTACGTTTTTCTGAATAATTGACCAAGGTAAACCGGATTCATGTAAAAGCGGGCCGCAATCCCTTTGAGACTTATATTTTCGGCAGCATGCTGCTCAATATAGGTGCGAATGTGCTGAATGCCTCCCTGCTGGCAATCCTTGCGCAGAGCTCTGATATATTTCCCGCTTTCCTCGGCAAAAGCTGTAAACAGCCGCTGCAGTTCACCCAGTGACAGGTTCATATCCTGCCAGTTCATCATCGACTCCAATGACTGAAGCGAGCGCTCATTTCCCTGCATGTTTTGAATGACCCGCACCATACTGAGCACGCATTGATGCAGGCTCATTTTCATAGCCTCAGGGGCATAACACTCCTCTCGGAAGCTGCGAAACAGATCATCCACAGTCGTAAGCAGCTCTTCCAGCCGCAGTTCCTCCACTTGCTCCAGCAAGCGGTCCAGCAAGTCCTGACAGATGGTTCTATAGTGGAGCGCTGGCATTTGCCCCTCCTCATATACCACAATACCGCTATCATCATGAATGTATTTGTGGAGCACTGCTTCCTTGGCGCAGGCATAGGACTGATGGATATCCTGCAGACGATTTACAGGGCTTCCGGCGTAAAGGAAGACCCGGCTTGCCTCCCGATCTTTTAGTGGCATAGCCCTTTCTAATTCTTGTTGTAGCGCTTTCATAAACATTTCTATCTTGGCTTCATAGCAGTTCAAAAAGTGGTCAGGTATGATAAGTCCAATCCGGTTGCGGTGCTCATGGACATAGAGAGGATGCTTGCCGTCCACTAAACGATGGAGCGCTTGCTCGGTAAGCTGTCTGAACTGGAAAAGCGGCAGCAGAGCGCTATCGTCCCCGGTACGCCAAGGATGTTGGTCATTCAGCTCGACAAGTACATAGTACATATGTGCAACTTCCCCAAGCCGAAGCTGCTGTTCCCAGCGGGCTACCACCGTATCCTCTGCTTTGTTCATCATCAGTGCCTCCAGCAGTCCGCTGGTACGGTGGTTGTGGTATAGCTGTGCATTTTGCTGCTCGCGATGGAGCCTTTCACTCAGTCTGCGCAGCACAGCCGTAAAGTCACTCTCATCAATTGGCTTGAGTATAAAATCATGAACCCCGTAGCGGAGAGCCTGCTGCGCATAAGCAAAATCGCTGTAGCCGCTCAGGATAATAAACGCAGGGTGTTCTGTACTCCGCTCAAGCACAGATCGGATCAGCTCCAATCCGTCCAGTACAGGCATACGAATGTCGGTAATGACCAGGTCCGGGTGGACACGGGCGATCAATTCCAGCGCATCCTCACCGTTATCAGCTTCTCCCACGATTTCAAAGCCGCAGGCTTCCCAATCCATGAGCTGAAGCAGTCCTTTGCGGGTGAATATTTCATCATCCACCACAATGGCTCGATGCCGCTTCATAACCTGCCTCCTCCTTTCGATGTAAACGTCATTTTTATTTGGGTTAACTATTCCAAGTAACTCCAGCAACATGGTAATGTGAAAGCATAGGAATTGGAAATTGCCGTTACACCTATCATATGACGAATGGGGCGATGCAAAGCATGCGCATGGTACTTCGTTGGTTTGGTGAAGGAAACGATACGGTAACACTGAAACAAATCCGGCAAATTCCGGGAGTCGAAGGAATCGTATAGGCGCTACACGATATTCCAGCCGGAGAAGAATGGCCTTTGGAACGTATTGTGACACTTCGAGAGTAGATTGTACAGGCGGAGTTTCACCATAAGGTCGTCGGAAGACGGTGGCTTCATGGCGTATTCCGCGGTGTAAACTTCTTTTCCTATCATTTTCCCGATTCATAGACTTCAATAACCTCTTAAGAACTGCCTATCCTCAAGGCCTCCACAACAAGATTAACCTCTGATGCACATCAGTAGGTCTGCTGGATCTCTTTTTCACTATACTAATCTATTTTCAGGAGGGAACAAAATTGTTGAAGGTTCAGGAAGGACTTATTACGGGTGCAAACTGAAAAATAGCCCCGAAAGCACCAACGACTCGTGCCGAGGCTGCCGTATTCCTGTACAGAATCTATAATCAAGACTAAAATCTGCAAATATAAATTCTGTCTGACATCTCGCACCAAATGTACAAAAGGAGACGAATCCCCGTCTGGGGTTTCGTCTCCTTCATTGCTTGGCCCAAAAATCTTCATGTCTCTCCTTCTGGGGACCTCAGACTATCGCTCAGCGATGATACTGACCGATCTTGAATCCTTCCTCTTTCAGCAGCTGTTCCCATTGTGCTCTCTTTTATATATTTTGTGCATATTTTTCACTTGGCGTTTTGGTCAGCACCACATGCAGGCTGGAATTCCCCTCTGCACCACCGCGGTAGGAAAACTGTTCATCTCCTGTAATATGAATTATATCCCCTTGAGCAACTGCCGTTTCTTCACCATTCACAGTTACCATACCGTTCCCTTCTAGAACAAGCAAATATACATTTGCTCCTGGATGATTATGTGTTGGCAGCTCGGCATTCGGGGTGAAGTTGAGGACAAAGATCACATTGTCGGCTTCCTTATGCACAATTCGTTTTGTAAACGCAGCTTCTTTATATTCCTGAAATTGAGTAAGGTTTGATATTCTCATATAGGTTCACGCTCCTGTTTGAAATTAGATTTGCTTATGATGGATTGGGTACCTGGCATGCTGCTCTCAGGCTTTTCAATCGATATGACCTTATTGTATTGAATTTTTTCGCTCGTCTTGTGATTGCAATCACTAATATAAATTTAAGTCAAAAATGCTTTTAAAAATTCAAAAATTTGATTTCAATCAACTTTTTCATCGTTACATCCAACTAGAATCGAATTGTGCTAGACAAACAAAAACGAGTAGGAGGTTGTTTCTATGAAACCAGGATTCCAACTGGCAAAGGATATTTATTGGGTAGGAAAAATTGATAATCGTGAGGTCCCCTTTCATCGTCTTCTACTATCAAAGGGTACAACATATAATGCATATCTGCTGAAAACTGGAAAACCTACCGTTGTGGATACCGTAGATATGGCGTTCGGCAGAGAATTTGCAGAGGCTGTAGCCGAATTGATCGATCCGCTGGACATTCAATATATTATCGTCAATCACACGGAACCGGATCACTCAGGCGGATTGGCGGCACTTGCTGCCAAGGCAACGAACGCTACGATTGTCTGCACGGAGATTGCCGTTCCGGAAATTCAGCAAATGTACAAGCTTCAACATCGCAATTTTCTGGTGATCCGGGACGGGGATCAACTCGATATTGGAGGCAAGACACTGCTGTTTAAGGAAACACCTTACCTCCATACGGAAGAAACCATGATTACGTATTGCGTGGAAGACAAAATCTTGTTCCCGTGCGATATTTTCAGCACACACGTGGCTGTAGAGCATCTATTTGCCGATGAAGCCGGTTTTGATATCACCGAGGACTTTATCGGATACTATCAGGCTATTATTCATCCACATCGCAGATATGTGCGTACATTAATCGAAGCTGTTTCTGATCTGGATATCGAAATGATTGCTCCTTCCCATGGCTTCGCGATTCGGCATGACATTGCCAAATTCATTGATTTGTACGCATCTATGAGCACCGAAACCAAGGATGGTAAAAAAGTAGCGATTGTTTATGCCACCTTAAAAAATAATACTAAGAAAATGGCAAACATCCTGAAAGAGTGCTTTTTGGAAAACCAAATCAAGGTGGAGCTGTGGGACGTAGATAAGGCAGATGAAACGGAGATTTTGAATAGTATTGCCTCAGCGGATGCCGTTTTCGTTGGTAGCTCTACCAAATATGCCGACATGACGGGCAAGCTGGAAGACCTGCTGCAAAAAATGCAAAAGATGAATCTGGAAGGCAAGCTAGCTGCTGCCTTTGGTTCCTACGGCTGGAGCGGAGAAGCCATCGAAGTTGTACAGGATTACTTGAACGGTACCAATATGAAGGTCCAAAGCACTTCCGGGGTCATCCAATCAACCGGTATGACGCATGTGGAATTCCCGGTGCGCATTCGCTTCTCTCCTACGGAAGATGAAAAAGTGAAGAAAATTAAAAGCGCCGCTGAATTTGTCTCGGATCTACTGCTTAGCGTCATTTGAATAAAAGCAGCTTATAGGGAACAGGAGAGATACTGCATGGGGAACAAACATTACGTTATTATCGGAGGCAGCGTTGCCGCCGTCAACGCGGCGAAAGCGATTAGAGATCATGATGAGCTGGCTGAAATTTCTATTTACGGGGAAGAAGCATCCCTTCCGTATAACAGAGTCAAGCTTTCCAAGGGACTATTCACTGATTTGCACAGCGACAAAATCTTGATCAAAAAGGAAAAATGGTTTGCCAATCAACGGATTCATGTGTATTCCGGCATAAAGGTCACTGCCATACATGCAGAGGACTCCACCATCGAAACGGCAAATGGGCAAAACGTTGCTTATGACAAGCTGCTGCTGTGTACAGGAGCCCATAACCGCAAGCTTTTGCTGGACGGAGCTTCACTAAGGAACGTTCACAATATCCGGTTCCGGCAAGATGCAGACAGAGTTAAAGCGGAATTGCAAAAAAGAGACCGGATATGCATCATCGGCGGCGGTATTCAGGGTGTAGAAACCGCCTGGTCCTTCCAGCAAGCCGGGTATTCCGTAACTATTCTGGAAGCTTCACAGCGGCTCATGTCCCGCCAGCTGGATGAGAAGGCCTCCGCTATCTTGACCCGCCGGATTACCGGACAGGGCACTGAGGTAAGGCTTGGACAAGGCGTAAAGCGCATTACAGGTACAGATCACGTAGAAGGTGTAGAGCTGCAGGACGGCTCTATCATTCCCTGCGAGCATGTCGTATATTCTATCGGAATCGTACCCAATACTGAACTTGCTCACCAAATCGGCCTTGATATTGGACACGGTATTCGGGTGAATGCACAGATGGAGACCAGCTTCCCCAATATATACGCGGCAGGCGATGTAGCCGAATTCCACAATAGAATAGACGGATTATGGGAAAGTGCCATAGAGCAAGGAAAAATAGCAGGCGCGAATATGGCGGGTGCTTCCATCGATTACCAGCGTCCCCTCCCTGTCACCCTGTCCAACAGCTATGAATGCCCCTTGTTTTCCATAGGTCTGGTAGACGAACAAGCCTGTGACACCAGCCTGACCCGTGAAAATCAAGTTTCTTATACACGTATGTTTATACAAAATGGTTCTATTTGCGGCGTGATCGGCTTTGGGGATGCCCTCGCTTCACTTCCATATAAAATAGCCATCATGCAGGGACTCAAACCGGATGCGCCAGAGCTTGCAAAAATTTTAGGATGACAAGGAGAACTAAACATGAAAAAATATGTATGTCAGCCCTGTGGATATATTTATGATCCTGCTGTGGGTGACCCTGATGAAGACGTTATGCCAGGTACAGCGTTCGAAGACCTTCCGGAAGACTGGGTTTGTCCAGTCTGCGGTGAGGATCAGAGCCATTTTGCCCCAATCGATGATACAGAATAACAAGAACACGCTATACTTTTTAGTTTCCGGTTTATGAATGGAGTGAATGAATGTGAATGAGATGTCCTGCCCCTGCCAATGCGCAAAGGAGCCCTGTGCCCGCAAAGTGCCTATCTTTTCCTCTTTGTCCTGCGAAGATTTGTGTAAGGTCAGCTCCATGATCAGACACCGAAAATACCAGAAGGGCGAGGCCTTGATTGTTGAGGAACAGGCATCCGATACGCTGTACATTATTAAAAGCGGGCATGTCAAGCTTCTGAAGATGACACCTCAGGGCAAAGAACAGATTCTGCACATTCTGACAACTGGCGATTTTTTTGGCGAGTTGAATATATTTAACAACGATGAGCTGAGCAATTTTAGTGCATATGCCCTAAAGGATACTGATATTTGTATGCTCACCAAGGATGATATGGAGGAGTTGATCCGCAACAATCCCGATATCTCTTTGAAGCTGCTCAAAACGATTACCAAACGCTTGGCACATACCGAAAAGCTGGCTCAAAGCCTGGCTACCAAAGACCCGGAAATCCGCATCGCCTATATGATTCTTGAGCTTGGGCATAAATATGGCAAACCGGACGGATCTCACATTAAAATAAACCTCCCCCTTTCACGCGAGGAAATGGCTAATTACGTGGGTGTCACGCGTGAAACCATCAGCCGTAAATTCGGAAAATTTGAAAAGCTGGGGATTATTCATATCAAGGGTACACGAGAAATGACCATCTGCGACATCCAGAAACTGAACGAGTATATGGATTGAGACCCATCAAAAAAACCGCTCTTAGAGCTTATGGCTTGTGGCGACTTGACCACTTCCATTTTGCCGAAGAGCGGTTTCATTATTTTCTATATTTTTACAATCTCCTATTTTTCCATGGATATCAAAGGTGGAACAACGTTGTCGTGTCCTGCGTATAATTGCCGTCAATCAGTGTGAAAAATGATAGGCGTTCACGGAAGCATACGGATATTCGCCAACCGTTCCCTTGTATAAATCAAGCAGCCATAGCGGCTCCTGCCCCCACGAAAATGGTAATATAACCAGAATTGTCGTCATAACGGCCCCGCCAATAGCCAGCAGCCAAAGGCTGTATTTTTCGCTGTCTCAGCAGCTCGAAGAACTAAACCGGCCCATAAATGATCCCCTGCGGCTTCATCAATACCGCTATCGTGAACATTACGACCGACCAGCCAACCCGGGCCTCCACCAGTAGCACAATCATGCTCACAATCAGCATAGTAAAGAATGAGTCTACCCAAACGGGCCTCATATTGCATCTGCCTTAGCTTAGGGCTTTGTGAGTTTCGGCTGAATGTTGGCTGAATATGGGATCATTGCCCTGTACATTGATGCTCCATCTCCTTAATTGCCCTTTCCAGTTGAATCTGCGGATGGGGTAGCATATTGCCATGCCCGACAGCCAATAAGGACGGCTTAAGGTGCGCGAGCTTTTTGGCGCTTTCCAGCGAGCTTTGCTTGTTCCATGTGGCCAATGCCGGGAATGGAAACAGCGGCTTGAGCCTTCCCGACACTGCAACGCCGCCCCGGACCTGAAAGGCATCGCCTGCAATCAACGCACGGGTACGAGTGTCCAGAAATGCCATCGAGCCTGGTGTATGTCCCGGTGCGCTAATTGCCAGCAGCGAGCCTACATGGTCCCCATCCTCCAGCAAAACATCGGGCCGGGTAAGAATACCTTTTGGCACACTGCCCCGAATGGGGGTATCTGGTTCCCCTGCTTCCAACGACACATCGCCCTGGAGCAGCCGCGCGTCCCGTCTGGAAATGAACACCTGCGCATCAGGGAGCCTTGCTTTTAAACGATCCAGCGCTCCTACATGATCCTCATGAGCATGAGTAAGTACAATTCGCATAATCGGCTTCCCCATCCGCGCAGCAGCCTGTTCAATCCTTTTTGCACTGTAAGGCAGTCCGGCATCGATCAGGGTGAGCCCATCGTCCTCCTCCACCAAGTAACAGTTCACCGGGAACATTCGGGGCATAAATGTCAATTGATGCATATGCTGCACCTGAACGATACGCATTCATCTCATCTCCTTAAAAACTAATTATATTAGTATTATAAATAATGTAGTTAGTTTAAATCAAATTTTTTCTTTCCTGTTCATCTGAAACTTGTATTTATCACATAGCGCTGAAGGAAAGGGTGATCCTTTTGGAACTGCTGTGGGGACAATCCTAATTCAAAAGTAGCAAAAAGGCAGACCCGGAATCCTGCTTCCGGGCATCAATCCCGCCGAACGGCCTCAGCAATAGGCGTACTGCCTGACACCAAATTCAATTACTCGTCGATACGTCAGGAGTTCATCCGTGTAAAGCTACGATCATAGGCTGACCTCAGGACTCCCCTGAATGCCGGGAATTCCGCTGCCGCTGCACGCGCAGACCTGCCAAAAAGGTATCCAGCATCATTTCAATGCTCCGGTCTACCTCCACAGGCAAACCAAAGCCGCCCTTCTGTTCAAGCGTGGCAAATCCATGAAGAAGACTACGAAATCCCCTTGCTGTATGAATACAATCATCTCCTTCAAATCCATAGCCACTGGACAGGACGGAAATAACAAGCGCTGCAACGCGATCCGCAGCATTCCTCAATTCAGTATCAGTGCGATCGGTTGCATACAGCATTGCTTCGTACAACCCGGGTCGCTCGCGAGCATATCGCATGTACGCTCTCCCCATAGCAGCCAAAGCATCATCGCCCGCTCTGCCAACAGCGGCACTCGTCAAAGCCACCTCTAATTGCTCCAGGCTGTGCAGTGCCAATGCTTGTCGCAGTCCGTTCAGGCCGTCCACATGGTTATACAAGGACGGAGGGCGAATGTGCAGTTGCTTCGCCAGCGTAGTAAGCGTGACCTCCCCCATTCCACGTTCATTGGCAATATCCTCGGCAGCTTGTAAAATATCTTGTAGCTTTACTCCATTTCTTGGTGACATCCATATGTCTCCTTTTATTGAAAATTTCTATGTAAGTAAATTACGACTACATACACGGACTGAATCCTATTTCCATTTTAACTAATCCTGTTAGTTTATACAAAGACAAGGCTGTTTGCAACAGTTGCCATACACCGATTCTTTTTATTGCGCCCTTTTAGAGGAAGAGTATGTCAGCCATTACTGTTATAATAAAAAAGATTATAAAAGCGGGTTTGACAACTTTTTTGATCCTCTATAAAAGGAGAAAACTATATCTATGGATTCCAAACCACTACCTGCCATTGAATTTAGGAACATCACCAAATATTTCACCGGGCCTGAGCGACAGCATGCTGCCCTGAAAGGGATTACGGCAGAAGTCTCACCCGGCAAAATCACCACGCTGGTCGGCCCATCCGGGTCCGGTAAAAGCACACTGCTTTCTTTGTGCAACCTTTTACTGACACCGGATGAAGGAGAAATCAGCGTATTCGGCAAGCCCATGTCTGAATGGGAGATCCCTGAACTGAGACGAAAGGTCGCATTGGTTTTCCAGGATGCCCCCATGCTGCAAGGGACCGTCCTGTACAATCTTCAAGCCGTAGAACGGCTGCATGGTACGGTTCTGCATGATCCGCCTGGCCTGTTGGAGCGTGTCGGACTCACTCGCGACCTGCTGGAACAAAAGGCGCAGGATCTATCCGGCGGTCAAAGACAGCGCCTGGCCTTGGCCCGGACGCTCGCCAACCGTCCGGATATTTTGCTGCTCGATGAAATTACTTCCGCACTGGACCCCGCCTCGGTCAAAGAGGTGGAGGATCTGCTGCTGCAAATGAACAAAGAAGAGGGAACGACAATGATCTGGATTACGCATCATATGGAACAAGCCCGCAGAGTGGGCTACGAAACATGGCTGATGATCGAGGGAAGATTGGTGGAACGAGCGGATACCGAGACCTTTTTCCATGCTCCGCAGCATAGTGAAACCCGCAAGTTCATCGCAGGAGAATGGGTATGACGATTGTAGCCTTGATGCTTTCTCTCGGTTTTGTATTCATCGCCATCGTCATGTCCAAATCCTTTAAGCTTGGCCTGGATCGGGATATCATCATCGCCACAATAAGAGCATCGGTCCAGCTGCTGGCTATTGGATATGTATTGCATTTGATTTTCGGGATGCAGAGCTACGGATTTATCACCTTGTTCATTCTGCTCATGATCACCGTAGCCTCGCAAAATGTAGCACGCAAAGGGCGATTTATTCCCGGCCTGATGTGGAGATCATTCCTGACGCTGCTGTGTGTGGAAATCGTTACACAAGCATTCCTGATCAGCCTGCATATCATCCCTGCGACAGCCCGGTATATGATCACGATTAGCGGCATGATCATTGGCAGCTCCATGATTTTATCGAGCCTGCTGGTGTCGCGGCTCAAGTCGGAGGTTCTGCTGCGCAAGCCTGAAATCATGCTTATTCTGGCACTGGGCGGTACACCGAGACAAGCCATTTTTCCAATACTCAAGGATTGCATACGTTCCAGTATGATTCCAACTATTGAGGGGCAGAAAACACTGGGGCTTGTCCAGCTTCCCGGCATGATGACCGGGCAGATTATCGCAGGAGCCAATCCCATTGTGGCTGTCCGTTTGCAGCTGCTGATCGTATTTACCACGATGACCTCTGCGATTTTAACCAGCGTTCTGCTTAGCCTGCTCATTTATCCGGTACTGTTCAATCGACAGCAACAACTTCGCACAGAAACATGGGAACGTTAATCCCCATCAGACTCGGGCACTTTTGCCAAAGCCTATTTGCCAGATGGATCGCAGATAGGCTTTTTAGGGTGTATTTTTTTAACCCTGCACGAAATCCATATGCTGTGATTTATATCATCAGGCATACAATATATACAAATAGGTTAAATACCTGTTTTAAGAAGGATACGAAAAAAGTCATCTAACAACCAAAAAAGGAGAGGGTAAGATGAACCATCGTATATTAATCCAAAATGGCTGTGTGCTCACGCTCGATAAGGCAATAGGAGACTTTAAGAAAGCGGATATTCTCATCGAAGGAAAAAAAATCGTCGCTATTCAACCGGGGCTGGAAGCATCCGATTGTGAAGTGGTTGATGCTACAAACATGATCGTTATGCCAGGATTCGTAGATACCCATCGCCATACCTGGGAATCTGTCGTTCGTAATGTAGGTGCCGATTGGTCTCTCGAAAAATACCTGGCGCGTATTTACTATGGGGGTATTGGAGCTAAACTGCGTCCGCAGGATGGCTATGTAGCCAATCTGCTGGGCGCACTGGAAGCGGTGAATGCAGGGGTTACCACACTGCTGGACTGGTCAATGATTATTTCACCCGATCATACCGACGAACTGATCAGAGGCTTACAAGAATCGGGAACACGAGCGGTCTTTGCCCACGGAGTTCCTGGTGATGGGGAATATTGGTCCAGAGACAGCCGTGTTCGGCAATCCGATGATAGCAGACGGGTGAAAAAGCAATATTTTTCATCAGATGACCAGCTGCTAACCATGGGGTTAGCTATAAGAGGTCCGGAATTTAGCACATGGGAAACAGCAGTCGATGAGATTCAATTCGCTCGAGAGCTGGGTGTGCTGTGTACCATGCATTTAGGTTTCGGGACATGGGGATCGGTGGATCGGTCGATTGAAAAATTGCATAATGCTGGGCTGCTTGGATCGGATCTCAACTTTACCCATGCCAACACACTCAGCTATGAGGAGTATAAACTGATTGCCGATTCGGGCGCCTCCATTTCCATTACTCCGGAAATCGAAATGATGATGGGTCATGGCTACCCGGCTACAGGGTTGTTTATGGAAAACGGAGGAAGACCTTCACTGGGAGTCGATGTCGTCGTATCGACTGGTGGAGACATGTTTGCACAAATGAAATTTGCTCTGCAAGCAGAACGCTCCAGAATCAATGAACAATTTTTATCCAGAGGAGAGATGCCGGTGGAATTCACCATTTCAGCACGGGACATCCTGGAGTTCGCGACGATTGACGGTGCTCGGGCATTGGGACTGGATCACAAGATCGGTACATTAACTCCGGGAAAAGAAGCCGATCTGATTATGATCCGAACCAACGACCTGAATATGTTTCCGGTCAATCATCCAATCGGTGCTGTTGTGCAATGTGCAAACACGAGTAACGTTGATTCGGTGTTTGTGGCCGGGAAAGCGGTCAAACGGAACGGAGAAATGCTGCATGCAGACATCCCACGTTTGCGCAGTTTAGCCAACGAGTCCAGAGATTATATTTTCTCTCAGTATGGCGTACCTGAAGAAGCATGGCCAATCTGATGACTATACTCTTTTAATAAGACAGGTAACTCCAATCCCTTTTTCATCTGTCAGTCCCTGATTCACATTAATAAACCCATAGTGATGTTCTTTTGCTAGTTCTTTAAACGCTTCATTTGCTTTAAAAATTGCTTCATTGATTCTTGTTTTAAATATTCCTATTTCTTTCGCTTCGCTCAAGGCACAAAACGTAATGAAATCATTTTGGTCCTGAGAAAATTTTGTATTTTAGACTTGCAGTGATATCAGTTAACTACAAATCACGTGGAGATGAGTGGACCGATCAGACTTATCTCCTTCTCCTTTAGGTTTAAAACCCGCTTTATTTGAAACGATTAAAGAAATACTTTTCCCATGCCAATGAGCAATAATCTATGCGACCATAAGGCTGCCGCCGCCGATTCCAAACAAACTCGAGGGGACCCGACAAGAAACTACACCGATTGAACGATGGTAGGCAAATTCGAACGTTTGTCCAAAAGCATCCGTGAATCGTCGCTGCACCGTGAGACGTAGCGGCAGGTGCTGCGTTTTTTCCAGATTGAAATAACAGTAGCAGGGAAACGAAAATTAGAAAGAGACCGAAACCCACATAGAAGGCTTTACCCGCGATGTATACCGCAATGAAAGCCCCAAGGATGGAACCCGGCACGGAAACCGCTTTACGCAACTTCAACGTGCATTTCGTCGTCGGCACTCTCATGGCATATTTACTCTCAGGATACAATAGAATTTTTAAATGGGCTTAGGGTTAAGTTCACTCAATAATTCCTCATTCGGTTAGTTTTAGTTCTGAAAATTACATATCGTATGACAATAAATATATTCTATTATTTTCCAAGTTGATCATGCTAATTATCACGTTATTATAGCTAAAATCATATACATCTCTACTCATAATTAAACCATTAGTACGATTATTTCTAATCGTGTAATAACCCTGAGTTGCTTTTAAGGGTAAAAGATCAGCTATTTCTTCACTTGTAAGTCCTTTAATTTTTTCGATCAGTGGCTCCCCCTAACCTATCGTAAAGCCACTCTACTTCTTTATTTTTTTTATAAAAAGAACCATAAAACAATGCGGCTAAAATCAAAACAGCAATTAATCCAAAGATGATCAGCTTTTTATTTCTCAACTTCACCGTCTCCTATTTCAGCATTTTGCATTATTCGATTCTTAGCGCTCGTAAGTATAATATATAGAGGAGAAAAACGCGCAAAAGAAAGAATGGCAGGTTAGGGCCATGGAGTCTGGGCAGCGTTTAACTTGATTCTCGAATTGAAAATAAGCTTTTATTAGTCATTTGATTAAAATATTCATCCATTTGAACAGCCGAAACATTCCCTCTATTTTGAATCCACCATATATTCAAGGAAGAAATAGTACTGGCATAAAACTCCGCAATGATTTCAATGGGAATTTCAAATTTTTTGCCTCTTTGCTTTAATTCTAAAAAATCAAGCATGAGTACTTCTTTAATATGATTTTTATAAAAATTCATTAATGTTTTATCATTTTTCTGTTTCAAAGCAATAATATCCATCATTTTTCGTTTGGGATTTCTCTCAATCGTTTGAAATGGTATTTCTATACGGTCTTCCAAGCTATTTTTCCGGAACTCATCCTGAAATTGCAAAAAAAACAGGTTTAGCAAGTCATATTTGTCGACGAAATGCTTGTAAAATGTTGTTCGATGCACCATGGCCTTTTCACAAATTTCATTAATGGTGATGGAGCTGAACTCTTTCTTTGGATCCAAAAGAAGCTCCCCTAGTGCACTCCAAAGCAGCTTATGGGTCCTTTTGACACGCAGATCTGTATTTGCTTTATCATTTTTCATCTACACTTCACCCTTTGCTGTAGTTTAACTATACAATCGTCGAAAATTGATTCTTACATGTATATAGCCGTAGAAGTATACTTCTTTTCAAGTAGATGTGAAGATTCAATACAAGTATAGCGAAAATTTGGAGAAGGAGTGTTCAACTATGAATTTAAATCAAAAACCTTTAATGGAAAACCTAATGGCAGATGCAACGGGGACTTGAATCCGGATTTCTTGCAGGCAAGAAATTGTCTCCGCGGTTCCATTTTTACACAAATAAGAAGGAGCAAGTTCTGTGCAAGGCACCTATAAAGGTAAAGAAACAAGGGGATATTGTTATATCGAATTAGTTGGGGAATGGAAATAGCGGATGATGGGGCAAATCGTTCCGCTAGGCACAGAGATTAAGCCTGCAAAAAACATTATAAATGATATGATCCAGTGGGAGGAAACCGGCAATGATCAAACAATTGGCAGTAATTACAAGAAGACCTGGTATGACGCATGAAGAGTATGTTGATTATGTAAAGCATATTCATGGGTATAAAATTACATGTGCCAACCCATTGACCGTTTGTGAATATATACAAAATGATGTTTATGATGCTGCATATGGTACAAAGAACGATGTATTTGAAGGTGGATATAAGATTGTATACGGCAGAGATTCTATTACCGAATTGTATTTTGAAGATCCAGAAGCTATGGCTAAAACATTTAATGATCCATACGTACACAATGTTATTGGACCTGACGGATCTAATTTTAGTGATTTAGGCAAATCATTATCCTTTTTAGTCACCGAAGAGGAGGTAAAGGTTGCCAATGCTTCACCTGGCGGTATTAAAATCTTTTATTTTATCAAGAAGAACGCTTCATTAAGTAGTGAGGAATTTGACCGCCTGTGGTTTGAGTCTCATGATGAGGTTGTGACGAGCCATGAAGTTGTGAGAAATCAATTAAGAAGATTCATTAACAATGTGCAAATATCTGTCGGAGAATCCGATTACTTCGGTTCAACAGAAACCATCACTTATGATGGAGTGGCTACTATGTGGTTTGATACTACAGCGGCGTTTAGAATGTATCAATCTGAACTGGCATTGATTGCTCAAAGAAAGGGCGACTTTATCAATCAATCCGCGACATTTTTCTTATACACGGATCCACTCACGATTTTTAAAAAGGCAGATGGAGAATAATCTGCTCCGACAGACATACTGTTCAAAAGGTCAAAATAAAATATTATTCGAACGGGCTTTCCTGCACCGTGCTTTTTCGGTAGGATGTCGGCGACTGACCGGACCAACGCTTGAATTGTCTGCTAAAATGCGCAATATCTCCGTAGCCGAGCATATCGGCGATTTGCTGTACCGACCATTGCGGATCAGCCAACAGCAGCTTGGCTTCATGCAGGACAAGCCCGGACAGATATACACGAGGAGATACGCCGAAAACACTCCTGAATACACGGTTACAATGGGACACACTAATGCCCAGCTCGGATGAAATCCCCTCGATCCCGTCCTGTTTTTCCACTGAGCCGGCTTGTCCAAAAGGCTGATTCACCCTACCCTGAAGACGACTGGCAATCTGATGGGCAAGCTCTGCCTGCACGTATCCGTGCCTCGGCAGATGTGCCGCTTCGCTTGATACCGCCTCCCACAACGTGGCAAACAGCTCAAATACAGCGGACTGAATCCGCATACGCTTGGCCACCGAATCACCGCCTGCTCCCATGCCTTCTGGCGCAGAGAGATCGAGCAGCTTGCTCAGCGCGGGTCCCATTTGCCCCGCTACCGCGCCTTCGGCCGGGAACAGCACTTGCTCCAAACGGCTCAGCAGCGAAAGAAACAGCTTGTCATCAATATCAAAATGCATGCAAAAATACGTAAAGCCTTCTCCGTTACTATGGCTGGAGTGGACGATTCCCGGGCGCAGCAGCACCAGATCACCCTCACGCTGCGTATAGCTGCGGCCATCCACGACCATGATCTGTTCACCCGTAAGCACGACGTTAATTTCATACTGAGGATGCTCATGTGGCGGATAACTCCAGTCTCTTCCGACACTTCGCGTATGGATGGCAAACAGATTGACTGTCGTCCGCACATCCGGAAAAAAGAATTCCTCTCCCGCAGCCGTAAGGTTTGGATGATCTGGACGCTTTGATATATGTGGTGATGACATGTTTTCCCTCCTGACTGCATAGTATTTACTCCAGTATATCTCGTTTGGCGCGATTTGGATAAATAGTTGAGCGATTTGACAATGGCTCCCTGACACACGACATGCTAGGCTCTATGTGAGATCAAGTGAGTATAGCATATGGTGAATATATGAGCATACTGCAAAATACTTTTGTATACGTAAGTCATTCATTATTTTGAAAGGGGTTTCATTATATGCCGGAAAAATTATTTTATAACACGCAGCATTCACCTATTGGGGCCTTTTCCAGCTTTACGCTCGGGTTTAAGGGGAACCGGGGCGGGCTTGGTCTGGAGCTGGATAAGCCTGCGGACGAAAATGTATACATCGGGCTGCAATCCAGAGACGGCAGCGTATACGAGGCCCTTCCTTTTTTTGCAGCCGCACAGGACGAAAGCACCCGCTACGATGTGGAGAAAAAGGATAAAAAAACGGAGCCGCAGCTCGTTGCCTTTACCGATCAAGATATTACGCGTGAGCTGAAAGCGGGAACGGATACGTGGCAGGCCGGGGATCTGACGTTCCGGGTGTACTCTCCGGTTCGTCCTGTGCCCGAGCCGGGAACTGCGGATATCAGCGAGCTGCGGGCTGCACTGGTTCCGGCGGTATTTGCCGAACTGACGGTCGATAACACGCAGGGGACTGCTGCGCGGAGAGCTTTTTTCGGCTATCAGGGCAGCGATCCGTACAGCGGCATACGCATTGTAGGAGAAGACCCGCGCAGGGACGAGGCGGATTCTACTCACGCCGAAAGACTCACGGGCATCGGCCAAGGGCGCAGCACAGCCATTGTGACCAACAGCAGCGAGGCAGTACCTGCCAGTGGATTCGCTCTGGAAAAGCTGCTTGGAGAGACCATGGCCGATAATTTATCGTTTGGCCTGGGCCTGACAGGTGCGCTTCTTATGGACGTTCCCGCAGGCGAAAAGCGCACGTATCCCTTCGCCATATGCTTTTATCGCGGCGGGGTTGTGACGACAGGCATCGAAGCGTCATATTACTACACGCGGCTGTTCAAGGACATTGAAGACGTGGGAAGCTATGCTTTGAAGCATTTTACCGACCTGACCGCAGCCTGTATTCAGGCTAATCGCTGGATAGAGTCAGCCAGCTTGAGCCTGGATCAGGAATTTATGCTCGCTCAGGCGATTCACAGCTACTACGGCAGCACCCAGTTGCTCAGTCACCAAGCGGACGGAGAACCGATCTGGATTGTGAACGAAGGCGAGTATCGGATGATGAATACACTCGATTTGACGGCAGATCAGCTCTACTATGAATTGATTTTGAATCCATGGACGGTGCGCAACGAGTTGGAGTGGTTTGTCCAAAGGTACAGCTATCGGGATGAGGTCCGCTTTCCGGGAGAGGAACAGACCCATCCGGGCGGCATCACGTTTACGCATGATATGGGCGTGGCGAATGTGTTCTCCCGGCAGGGATATTCCTGTTATGAGCTGGCAGGGATTGATGACTGCTTCTCTTACATGAGCCACGAGGAATTGGTGAACTGGCTTTGCTGTGCCACGGTATATATCGAGCAAACGCAGGATCGGTCATTTACGACACGTATGCTGCCTGTCTTGCGTGATTGCTTCGATAGCATGCTGCAGCGGGATCATCCGGACCCGGCACAGCGCAACGGCTTGATGGGCTTGGACAGTTCCAGAACCCGGGGAGGCGCGGAAATTACGACCTATGACAGTCTGGACGTATCGCTGGGTCAGTCCCGCAACAACATTTATCTGGGCAGCAAATGCTGGGCGGTATATGTTGCGCTGGAAAAAGTGTTTGCCACAGAAGGACTTGACTCCCTTTCACGGGAAGCTGGCCTGCAGGCAGACAAATGCGCAGCAGCGATCACAGCGCACATGACAGACAAGGGCTATATTCCTGCCGTTATCCAGGAGGGCAATGACTCTCAGATTATCCCGGCCATTGAGGGGCTGATCTTCCCTTACTTTACAGGATGTGAGGACGCACTTAAACCTGATGGACGATTCGGCGGATATATCCAAGCCCTGCGGCGCCATTTGGAAACCGTACTGGTGTCAGGGGTTTGCCTGTTTGAAAACGGGGGCTGGAAGCTGTCCTCGACCAGTAACAACTCCTGGCTGAGTAAAATCTATCTGTCGCAGTTTATTGCCCGCGAGCTGCTGGGTTTGCCCTGGGAGGAAGCCGGGCAGGCTGCAGATGCAGCCCATGTCTCATGGCTCCTCCATCCGGAGGAATCCTATTGGTGCTGGAGCGACCAAATGCTCTCCGGCATTGCCCATGGCAGCAAATATTACCCGCGCGGAGTTACCGCTATTTTGTGGCTGTATGAAGGCAAAGGCAATCGTCTGACTCTTCCGCGGCACATGAGTCAGGATCAGGAGCAGCATGCCTGAGACTAACCCTCAACCTGCCCAAAAGGAGGCTTGAATATGAGCACAGACATGCAAAAGGAGAGCGGCTATGACGCTTGGCTGCACTATCACCGCTATTGTAAAGCCGAGAATTTGCCCGCATGGTGCAGGGTCATCGTAATTCAAGCAGCAGATGAAGTGTTGCAAACGGCCGCGGCTGAGCTTCAGCTTGGATTGACCTCCATGTTCGGACAGCAGCCGAAAATCTGTACCACTCCTGTGAGTGCGCCATTCATTACGCTGGGCACGTTCAGAGAGCACTCCTTGGCGGCAGAACGATTTAGCGCAGAGGAACAGGCAGAGGTGAACGCAGAAGGCTACCGAATCCGCGGAATAGAAGTTCCTGAGCCGGCACATTCAGCTTTTCATAGTAAAGCTGATCCCCAAGGGTCGTACGTCACGGTCGCCGGGCAAACCACCAAAGGCGTATTATACGGAGTTTTCCATCTGCTGCGGTACCTGCAAGGCGGTCTGGATGGCAAGCTGAAGCCCGCCACCGAAGAATCGTTGCAGGCCCCCATTTTGGATGTGCTGTCCAATCCGGCTAATCCCATCCGCATGATTAACCACTGGGATAACATGGACGGCAGTGTTGAGCGCGGGTATGCGGGCGCGTCCATTTTCTATGACAATAATGCCTTTATTCCAAATATGGACCGCCTTCGAGACTATGCTCGTCTGCTTGCTTCTGTTGGCATTCAGGCGCTGTCCATTAACAATGTGAATGTCCATGATGTAGAAACGAAGCTGATTACAGCTGCCTTTTTGCCGGATGTGGCCAAAGTGGCTGCCATATTTCGCGCCTATGGCATTCAAATCTATTTGTGCATTAACTATGCAAGCCCTATCGAGCTAGGCGGGCTAATCACAGCCGATCCTCTGGACCCCGGCGTAGCTGAATGGTGGCAGGCCAAAGCCCGGGAAGTTTACACTGCCGTTCCCGATCTAGGCGGTTTCGTGGTCAAAGCCGATTCCGAGAATCGGCCCGGACCGTTCAGCTATGGACGCGATCACGCCGATGGCGCGAATATGCTGGCAGATGCGCTGCGGCCCTATGGCGGGCGTGTGATCTGGCGCTGCTTTGTCTACGACTGCAAGCAGGATTGGCGCGACCGCAAGACGGATCGGGCACGTGCTGCCTTTGACCATTTTCAGCCACTGGATGGACATTTTCGGGAAAATGTCATTTTACAAATTAAAAATGGCCCGATGGATTTTCAGGTGCGAGAGCCTGTCTCCCCCCTGTTCGGTGCGTTGGAGGCCACCCAGGTACTGCTGGAATTTCAGATTACACAAGAGTATACGGGACAGCAGCGCCATCTGTGTTACCTTGTTCCACAATGGAAGGAGGTACTGGATTTTGACACCTACGCACAGGGAAAAGGCTCCACCGTCAAGCGCATTGTGAGCGGCGCTCTGTATGACAAGAGCGCGTCTGGTTCCAGCCGCAGGAAAGCTGGGGTCCATGAAGGTTGCGGCGGCTTCCAAGAGGCACAGACGCCCCCCTTACTCAAGCCTGCCAACTATGGGTTCGCTGCTGTATCCAATATTGGAGCCGATGCTAATTGGACCGGACATTTGCTCGCCCAGTCCAATCTTTACGGCTATGGCCGGCTGGCATGGGACCCGGAACTATCAGCAGATGAAATCGCTGATGAGTGGGTTCGGCTGACGTTTAGCGGGCAAGAGACCGATGATGGCAGGGCAGATTTAATCAATTCTATTAAGCAAATGCTGCTCGATTCGTGGAATATCTACGAGTCCTACACCGCCCCTCTCGGAGTCGGCTGGATGGTTAGTCCCGGTCACCACTATGGGCCGGATGTAGACGGCTACGAATATTCGATGTGGGGCACATACCATTTTGCCGATTGTCAGGGAATTGGGGTAGACCGAACGATCGCAACCGGAACAGGCTATGCAGGGCAATATTTCCCTCCCAATGCCGATCATTACGAGTCAATCGACACCTGCCCGGATGAACTGCTATTATTTTTTCACCATGTTCCTTATACACACACGCTTCACTCCGGCCAAACGGTCATTCAGCACATTTATGATACACATTTTGAAGGAGCAGAACGCGCGGCTCGTCTCAAAGACACCTGGATCAGCCTGCGGGAACAGCTGGATGAGACGATGTATGAACAGGTGCTGGAACGGCTGGAGCATCAGGCTGACCATGCCAAGGAATGGCGGGATCGGATCAATACGTATTTTTACCGCAAGAGTGGGTTTGCCGACCAGAAGAATCGCCCTATATATTAGACGAATTTGTTATCTGCACATCTCGAAAAGGCATGGTCTCATTCAGACCTATGCCTTATTTTTTTAAGCTGGAATCATTTAAAAGACACAAACGCCACTGCAAGTTAGTCATATTTCTCCCCCCCTGAGGGTGCAATAAACCCTCCTTTTTATGCAACCGATTGCGCTATAATCATATTTGTCGACGTTTACAATATGTTGTTGAAATGACAATGCTTTGGGGAGGATGATCGGTTTGACCTTGTATCGAAGTTTATGGAACAAAGGGTGCCTGATTCTGCTAAGCCTGATGCTGTCTCTGACCGTCTTCATTGGCTTACCCTCCAACACGGCAAGCGCTGCGGTTGCTGATGATTTTCAGGTTTCCGTCATGGGGCCGCTGGCAAAGATCAATGACTGGAGTTCATTCAAAAAGCAGCTGCAATCACTGAAAAGCAGCGGAGTATATGCCATCCAGAAATTCAAAGATGCCGATCTGGATTTGACCTTTACTGCACTGGAGATGAATGACAGCGGCACAGCACCGAATTATTACCTGCCATCGACACTGGTGGATACCATCTCTTCGATTGCAAAGGCCTAGGGTGTACGGCTGAATGGTGAAAATGCGCTCCCCACAGGCGGCGGTGGTTTCCAAAAAATCGAAGAGAAGATTACCAAATTTGGTTACCACGGCTTCGCATCAACAATCTTGTTAACAGCGACGGCTCGCCAACCGGTGAACTGAATGGATTCAAAAAGTATATTATCAGCAAGGCCAAACCAGGCGATAACGGCGGCGGTACAGGTAATAAGGTACGGTGAGGTGGCCGGATTGGATGACCTAGATCAGGACAGCCCCGATACCGCCAACGAGCTCAGAAACTGGATCAAATGGCTGTTGAACGAGTCGGGGGTCGACGGTCTACGAGTGGACACTGTCAAGCATGTACCCAAAGGCTTTCTGAAGGATTTTGACGGAGGCTGCCATTGTTGCCGGAGCCGTCAAAGGCTGAGGCAATATACAAACCCAAAGACGAAAAAAAGAGGACTTGCGTGTGATTTACGCAAGTCCTCTTGGTTTGATCATGTTCCAGACTGCGCTTCTATATAGCGCGGCTTTAGGCCTTGAACCGCTCCAATGCCCGGAGCATTTCTTCTGTTGTCCGCTGTCAATCGGCGTAGCAGGTATTAGACGATATTACTTCAAACGAGGAACTGTGTCCCGTCTTAGGCGCTCTTATATTATCTATGCCTTACCCATTGCACATTGTCCAGCGGCCAAAAAATCGCATCCGCCCGCCCAACAATATCCTTGATGGGAACAAAGCCAATGGCACGACTGTCTCTGCTATTATTGCGGTTATCCCCCATGACAAAAATATAGCCTTCCGGAACCTTGGACTCGGTGATGGTTCCATTTGGAAAGTCGACATTGTTATACTGCTCCCCCTTGGCGTGCGCCGCCTGGACAGCCCCTTGAATGTATGGTTCCTCTACTTTCTTGCCATTTACGTACAGATGGTCGCCTTGGTATTGGATCTGATCCCCCGCAACACCAATGACGCGCTTAATAAAATCCTTACCTTCCTTTCTGACATGAAATACAGTAACCTCACCGGGCTTGGGATCACGCAAACTATAAATAAGCTTGTTCACGACAACTCGTTCATCTGTCTTGAAGTTCGGTTCCATGGATGCTCCCTCAACGATAAATGGCGCAAATAGCAGCCAACGTATAATGAACACGAGCACAATGGATGCAATAACCGCTTTAAGCCAATCTATCATCTCGCTTTTAACCAGCGGATGCTTTTCCAGCAATTCTTTAGACGTTGAATTCATCAAATCATTCTCGTTTGCCATGCGTTAAACCCGCCTTTTATCACAGATTTCATTCCTATTATATGTATAATGTTTAAGTATAATCAAATTTTCCCAGTCTGGCAAAAATGCAATTTTAGTTGAAACAAAAGTGTGAACTTTTCTTCACAATATCAAAAAAACAGCAAAATACTGTTGATGCAAACGTTAACATATATTACACTGTGCATATACATCTTAGAGCGTTTCGGACATACGTTAGACGAATCTGCGTGCCCGGGAGGTGTCCTGACTTTATTGAACAAAAAGCATGAGCCGCTTATAAATGTCCTTCAATTTCTTAGAATATGAGACCAAATAAGGAGGAATTATTATGTCCAAACGCAATGACCGTCAAAAATACGGCTTTAATGCTCTAAGCCTCGGAGTTTCTTTTGTTTTCGCTTCTTCATTCCTTATTGGAACCGCTTACGCAGATCCGTCATCCAATATTGCTGCCTCTGCTCCTTCCACAGAGATTTTCAGCACAGTTGATTCAGCTGCTGTCTCCACGACGCTAGCGGCGGGCGACTTGTATGTGGCGCCAAATGGTAACGTGTCCAATCCAGGTACGATATCCAGTCCTACCACGCTCGAAGCAGCACTTACCCAAATTGCGCCGGGTAAAACTATTTACCTGCGCGGTGGCAACTACGCTTACTCCTCAACGATTACAGTTCAGCATGGGAATAACGGCAACAAAGGTGCCCTCAAAGGACTGGTTGCTTACGGCAGCGAAAAGCCGGTACTTGATTTCTCAGCACAATCCTTTGGTTCAAGCAACCGGGGACTTCAGCTTTTTGGAGACTACTGGCTAGTAAAAGGGCTTGAAGTCAAAGGTGCCGGGGATAACGGCATCTATATTGGCGGCAGCAACAACCGTATTGAAAATGTAGAAACCCACCACAATCGAGATACTGGGCTCCAGCTTGGACGTTACTCCGTTAGCGCCTCAAACAGTGAGTGGCCTTCAAACAATTTAATTTTGAATTCCTATTCTCACGATAACGCTGATCCCGACAATGGTGAGGATGCCGACGGTTTTGCCGCCAAGCTAACCGTAGGACCAGGCAATGTGTTTGATAACTGTCTGGCTGCGTACAACGTAGACGATGGCTGGGATTTATATAGCAAAACAGAAACAGGTCCCATCGGTGCGGTAACCATTTTGAACAGTGTTGCCCATCACAACGGCCAGACCTCAGATGGTACGTCTACCAATAACAGTGACGGCAACGGCTTTAAGCTGGGTGGGGACAAAATCAAAGTCGACCATATCGTGAAAAACAGCATTGCCTTCCAGAACAAAAAACACGGCTTTACGTACAATAGCAACCCAGGTAGTATTACGCTGACCAATAATACCTCATGGGACAATGGACAAAGTAATTTCGCCTTCGACAAGGGTGATCACGTGTTTATTAACAACCTTTCCTTTAACGGAAGCTCTAGTGACAAAACAAGCGGTACAGATCGTGACAACTCCAACGTTTGGTGGAAAAACAAAAAGTCGACGAATGCCAAAGGTCTGACCGTGAGTGCAGACGACTTTGTCAGTCTCGTGCCTTCCATCACACGGGGTGCAGACGGTTCCATCCAGTTGGACAACTTCTTCAAGCTGGCCAAGGGAAGCGATCTGGTCGGTTCGGGAACTCCGAGCGGTACTAACATAGGGGCGCGTTAAAAGCCCCTTTTAATCAGGACGCCTGGCCCATCTACCAACCTAGACCATACTGCATAATATAGCGACCGGTGATTGTCCTCATAACCAGACAAAATATGAGGTGAACAGATGATGGAACGAAAAATCACACTGAAACATACTCTCGCCTATGGAAGCGGCAACATGCTGGGAAGCGGCGCACTGGCCGTCAGCGGCGCATGGCTGATGTACTTCTATACGACCTTTTGCGGACTGTCTCCAGTTCAGGCCGCGGCCATTTTCTCCGTTGCCAGCATCATAGATGCAGTCAGCAATCCGATCATGGGCTTCATCAGTGACAATTTTCATCGCACCCGTCTGGGCCGTAAATTCGGCAGACGCCGTTTTTTCATCATGCTGGGTATCCCGCTGATGCTCGTGTATCCGTTGCTTTGGGTAGATGGGTTGGGCTTCTGGTATTACCTGAGTACTTATGTGCTGTTTGAGCTGGTTTATACCTCTGTTATGGTGCCATATGAAGCGCTGGCCGCAGAGATGACCCGGGACTTTGGCGCTCGCTCCAGACTGACCGGATGGAAAGCGATGTTCGGCAAAATGGCCAACTTTGCCGCAGCCTTCATCCCTGGCCGCTTTATCGCCGCTTACGGCAAAGATTCTCCACTGCCCTTTTTGTATACCGGGCTTGTATTTGCAGCTATTCTGTTGATCGCTTTGGCATTTCTGTACAAAAACTCCTGGGAGCGTCCCGACGAGGAATTACAAAAGGAATTGGAAGGCGAGGCTCCACTCTCTTTTATTGGTTCCATGAAAAAGCTCATTGTCGATATTTCATCGACCTTCCGGGTAAAAACATTCCGTCACCATCTCGGTATGTATTTGGGCGGATTCTCAGCCGAATGGCTGTTCACCTCCGCTTTTACGTACTTTATTGTCTTTTCCCTGTTCCAAAGCTCGGAACTGGTATCCAATCTGAACAGCTTTAACTCTGTAATCCAACTGGTTTCTACCTATCTGTTCATTCAATTTTGCGTGCGCAAAGGGTTCCGTATGCCTTTCATCGCCGCACTCATCATCGTTTGCTTTAGCGTATTAGGTTACGGCATACTCTATTTGACAGGCGCCTCCAATATGATGATTTGGTTGTATATCATTACACTGTTCATGGGTCTGGGTACAGGCGGTGTCTACTACATTCCCTGGAATCAATATACGTTCCTTGCCGACGTGGACGAAGCGCTGACTGGCCGCCGCCGAGAGGGCATTTACGCAGGTATGATGACTTTTGCAGGTAAAATGGTGCGAGCCGTTGTCGTCTTCATTCTTGGCTGGGTGTTGCAGCACTTTGGCTTCGTATCCGGGGCTGATAGTCAGCCCATCGCCGCTCAACATGCGATCTTTTATGTACTCGTCGTCGGTACTATTGCTCTGGCGATCATCGGTATGATTGCTTCCGTCATCATGAAGCTGGACATTGACAGCCACAAGAAGCTCATCGCCGAAATTGATCGTCTCAAAAACGGGGGCTCCATGAAATCAGTCAAACCGGAGGCCCGGAAAGTGTTCGAGCAGCTGACAGGATTTAAGTACGAACGGTGCTGGGGCCACAATAATGTGGGCTTTAAGAGCAAACCTGCTGATCCTGAGGCACAAACGCCTTCGATGTAAACAAATAACAACCACACAATCAAACATTTATCAAAGAGGTGACTGTATCATGGCAAATTCAACATCACAAGCAGCGACTACTACGATAAAAACCGATTCCTGGGCTGTGCGTATGAGCGACTCCGTTCTGGCACGAAGCCCGGAATCTTATGAAAAATGGGAATATGACCACGGGGTCATTTACAAAGGTCTGGAATGGGTTGGCGAACTGACAGGCGATCCCAAATATATGAAATATATAAAAAAACATATGGATCATTTTGTAGACGAGAACGGCGTCATTCAGCACTATAACGTCGATGAGTACAACATCGACCACATCAATAACGGCAAACTTCTCTTCCCCCTGTATCACGTTACAGGAGATGAGCGTTATAAAAAAGCAGCCTGCCAGTTGCGCAGCCAGCTGGAAAAACACCCGCGCACAAGCGAGGGCGCATTCTGGCACAAGCAAATTTATCCGTATCAAATTTGGCTGGACGGCCTGTATATGGGTGCTCCGTTCTATGCTGAATTTATCCGGGAGCTCGGCGATCCGTCAGAATTTGACGATGTTACCTTGCAATTCAAGCTGTGCTATAAGCATACGCGTGATCCTAAAACGGGACTGCTCTACCACGCTTGGGATGAGAAGCGGGAGCAACATTGGTGCAACCCGGAAACTGGCTGCTCCAAAAACTTCTGGGGCCGCTCCATGGGCTGGTTCGTCATGGCACTTGCAGATGTGCTGGATTATATTCCGGAAGATCATGCAGACCGTCCTGCCCTGCTTAATATGCTGACAGGAACCCTCGAAGCGCTGCTAAAGGTTCGCGATGAAGCTAGCGGTGTCTTTTATCAAGTGCTTGATATGGGGCACGTGAAAGGCAACTATCTGGAATCATCCGCTTCCTGTATGATTCTTTATGCTATTGCCAAAGGCGTACGCAAAGGCTATCTGCCGGAGCATTATCGCCAAGAAGCGGAGATCATCCGCAAGGGGATTATCGATGAATTTATTACGATTACCGAAGAAGGACTTGTAAATCTGAACAAAACGGTGCAAGTAAGCGGCCTGGGCGGCAAAGATCGCCGGGACGGTACATTCGCCTACTATATCAGCGAGCCTATTGTAACCAACGATCCTAAAGGTATTGGTGCTTTTATTCAGGCGATGGGTGAAGCAGAACGCATCTAATCCAAGCGCTCGCTTACGGAATAAATACTTTCATACCATACAAAGAGGACGGTAGCTATATGCACCGTCCTCTCTGGTTACTCATTCTTTCCCTTTGGAATCGGTTCATTTCATAACCTTGAACTCATATCCCTGTTTTTTGAGATATTCAATGATGACCGGCAGAGCTTTGGCTGTCTCTTCCTTGCCATAGGTATCATGCATTAGGATCACAGCCTTTTCCCGGTCTTTTAACGACCTCATAAATTGGTTTATTAACCCGGCCGCTTTTTTGGGTGCACCCTCAGCATCCTTATTTAATACGTTCCAATCTACTTGGTGGTAGTCCTTTTGAAGCAGAACCTTATCCAGTGCAGCCATCCCCTGCGGATCTCTTCTCTTCCAAGTCATATGGCCCCCCGGGAATCGAATCATTCTGGTCGAGAAGTCCGGTCCCAGAATGCTTTTTAAGACCTGATTATTTCTTTCAATATCCTGCATAACATGCGCTGTATTTACTTTCCTGTTAGGATACAAGTACTTATAATTGTGTGAATACGTATGGTTCCCGATCGCGTGACCTTCCTTAACGATTCTTTTGATGAGGTTCCTTGTATGCTCATTTTCATTGGCTTCCTTTCCAACGATAAAAAAGGTTGCCTTTACCTTCTGCTTTTTCAGAATATCCAGTATTTGCGGTGTCACCGTCACAGATGGCCCGTCATCAAAAGACAAGTAAGCCACTTTTTTGCCATCAGCTCCATCCGGCATTTGCCCAAGCATCTGCTGTTTTAAATATTTCTCAACAAAAGCGCCGTCCTCTACCCCAGGCTCATCTTTTGGTATAGCAGCGTTACCCTTGGAATCCGTCTTTGCTGTGACTTTAGGTGAATCGTTCGATACGGAATTTGTTTTTTTAGCAACCTCCTGTGTTTGTCCGGGCGGCTTGCTACCTGAAACCTTGATTGAAATGAATATAATACAACCCACTGCAAATAATAAAATAGCGAGCAATACGAGTCTTCTTCTGTTCCTCCTGGAACGGTGCTCGCTTGCCCTGCTGCCGTATGAATAGCCTTTTTCCATTAGCTTATGTACCTCCACAGCACGATTAGTATTTCCTGTCTCCTACTTAGCAGCGAGACCTCTTGAAGTTTCATGCTAAAACGAGAAAAACCACCGCGTCTTGGGACGGTCTGCGCCCGGTGGTTTTGTATGATTGCTCTTCATTAAGATGGCTTCGTTAAAGCCTGGGCTAACAATGACGCGTATGCCTTGGCGCCTTTGGGTTTCAAATGGACTCCGTCATGCTCGAAGTATGAGTTCTTGCCAGAGCTGGCTCCGTACCAGTCGATCATTGTAATTCGCGGGTCCTGGGCCGCAGCCTCGGCAATATGTTTGTTTACAATGCTCTCCCACGGCCGGGGCACACGGGTATTGACGAGTATAATACGCTTCGCATCCTTCAAGCTGGCGAGCAGATTGGATAGCTGATCCTTGGTAAAAGCCCCGTTTGTGCCCAGCTCGATAATAACCGTCTGCCCTAGCTGTCCGTTCCGCCTCAGCTGATCCAGGACGGCGGGCGCTTCCGCCATCTGACGACCGATTTGCCCATCTACAACAGCGCCTGGAAAAGATTTTTCTATGTACGACTGCACATCCAGCATGACAGAGTCCCCAATCGCAGTCACACTCGAGCCATCGACTGTCATAGCATTGACCTCCGTATCTTTAGGCGCTTGGGGGGGTGTCGGCGCTGAGTTCTGCTCCTTGCCGCTATGAGATACTTGCGGCTTCGCTTGGGGCTCACTGGAGGCCACGGGTACCGTTCCATGAAGCGCCGGCGTCGCCTTTGACTTCGCAATAGGCTTCTCATCACTTGATGACGCCTGTATCGTTGCGTCAGGGGACGCCACGTACAGGTGAACCGTACCCGCAACTATACCTGCAAAAAGCACAGAGGCCGCAGTTGCAGGTATCCATCTCCACCGTATCTGTCTGCGAACCGCTGAACGGATGCCCGCAATCCAACTACGAAATCCCCGGTATCGAATCGGCTCCTCGATATATTTGAACGAGAGAGATGTCAGCAGCAAAGCGGCTGACATCTGCAATAGAATCCGCAAGACATGAACGCCATCCGTATCCACCTGAGGCGTCGTCAGCGTGATCACCGGCACATGCCACAGGTACAGCCCATAGGAACGGGCCCCGAGCCAGCGCAGCGGCTTGAGTCCGAGCAGTCGGGCGAGACGACTCACTGGATGCGCTAACGCTGCAACCACAACAGCACTGACCAAGGCTATGCCTAGCAAACCGCCCCGGTACATAGACGGGTCGTATTCGTTCGAGGCCCACGCCCAGTGACAAAGAAGCAGCAAGCTGGTTGCACCGACGCTATCCAAAAGCAAGCGCGCCTTTGCAGAGGTCTGCTCTTTCAGCTTGCCGCTCGGCCATACCAATGCCAGCGCTGCACCGATGAGCAGGGCGAATCCGCGCGTATCCGTGCCATAATACACCCGGCTCGGATCGCTTCCCGGTACGTAAATCACGGCCATCAGAAGCGCAGAGATGAACGCCAGACTGGTCACCCAGCCAGCGAGCACACTGCGCCTCGGCATGCATTTAAGCCCCAGCGCCAGCAGCAGCGGCCACAAAATATAAAATTGCTCCTCCACCGCAAGCGACCACAAGTGGCCAAGTGGAGAAGGCGGCCCAAAGCTTTCAAAATACGAAACCTGATGAAAAATAAACCACCAGTTGCTCATATACACTAAAGCGGCAGGTACATCTCCGCGCAAGGCTGTAAGCCTTGACGGATCAAAAAGCAACGAGCAGAGAACAATGACAGCCACAACTGTCAGCATGGCAGGCAGCAGTCTTCTGGCACGACGCAACCAGAAATCCTTCATTTTAAAGCTATGATATGTATCCCACTGACTGACCAGAATATCTGTAATCAGATACCCGGATAAAGTAAAAAATACGCCTACACCGAGCAAGCCTCCCGGCAACCAGTCCGGATTCAGATGATATATCATGACTGCGACAACCGCCAGCGCTCTTAATCCGTCCAAACCTGGCATATAACGACGTTGTGATGGCAACCGATTCGATTTCATTTCAGCCGCCGTCCTTCTTGCAAGTTCAAGCTTTCTGTCTGTTCCAATGCTCCTCTGCCCTTTCCCTCTCCTGCACATCGTCTGTGCGATGCCCTGTAGCCTTTTTGTTCATTATATAAAACTTCCTAATCGCAATGATTTCATTGAAGTTAAAATTAGTGACAATGTCTTTATTATATCACTCCTTTCCACAGTTAAGTAAGCATTGATAGATATACAAAAAAAGACATCTCTTCCCTTGGGAAGAAAGTGCCTTTTTAATTGGTTTCTTTAAAATTTGATAATTCCTGAGGTGTACAGGAAGACCAGCACCATCAGGATTGGCGCAACATACCGAAGACCGAATAGCCATACGCGGAACCAGAAAGGATTGAGATTCGCGTGCTCACCCACAGTCTTCCAGTAGTAGCCTGTGAATATAACAATCAGCAAGCCGCCTAACGGCAAGAAGATGTTGGATGCTGTGAAGTCGACAAAATCAAAGAATGATTTGCCACCAACCTTTAATTCGGGCACCAACCCCATGGACAATGCCGAAGGCAGACCCAGTAGCAAGCACAGTATCGATACAACGATAACCGAGCGAACACGGCTCCAGCGCAGCCGCTCCATGACATAGGCAACGGGTACCTCCAGCAGGGATACCATGGAGCCTAATGCTGCAACCGCCAGCAATACGAAGAACAAACCGCCGAAGAAAGCGCCGAAAGGCATAGCGGAGAACGCAGCAGGTAAAGCAATAAAGACCAGCGACGGCCCTTGAGCCGGGTTAATACCAAAGGAGAAGGTTGTAGGGAAAATAATCATACCGGCGATAAAGGCATAGATTAAATCCCCGCCACCGACTGCCAGCATCGCTCCACCCAGCGATTGTCTACGATCCACATAAGCGCCGTAGGTGATCATAATCCCCATCCCCAGAGAGAGGGAGAAGAAAGCATGTCCCAAAGCAACCAATGCAGACTCCAGGCTTAGCTTAGAGAAGTCAGGATTCAGAAAGAAGGCTACACCCGCACCGGAGCCTGGCAACATGAGCGCATTTACCATTAACACGAGCAGCAGGATCACTTTGGCAGGAATCAAAATTTTATTGAACTTCTCGATCCCGTTTGATACCCCAAGCGTAACCACGACCGCCGTAAATGCAAAAACAATCAACAGCCAAACCAACGGCGCGTAACCAGAAGAAAAGGAAGCAAACTGCCCTGCGAAATCATTATTCGTAAACAAGTGTCCGCTAAATGCCTCTACGGCATAGTGCAGTGTCCAGCCTCCCACAATGGCATAAAACGACAAAATAACAAACGGCACGATAACAAACATAATGCTCATCTTGCCCCAAATCGGATGACCGCCTACTTTTACCATGGCGGAAGCAGCGCTTCCTCGTCCAGCACGCCCAAGCGTAAGCTCCGCCAAAAGTACAGGCAAGCCTACAAGCAACAGGCAGACAATAAACAACAAGAAAAATGCAGCCCCGCCGTATTTCCCAGTAATATATGGGAATTTCCAGATATTACCCAATCCTGCCGCACTCCCGATTGCTGCCAAGATGAATCCGGCTGACGAGAAGCGTTCATTTTTATCAGACAGGCTATTCTGCCCCTTGCTCAAACTCATTATATCCCCCCTCATTCTCGCTACTTCCGCATAAACATTAGCATGCGTTCATAAATAATTTTTTCTCATTATAGCGTAAGTAGGATATAAGGTCATACACAAATTTTTAACTATTTATCTTTATTAATTTTTATATTGTCGAATATCTACATAATTCAACAAAAAAACTACATTTCTTCTTTAACATCCTTCTTTATGATGGTTTCTCCCATACGATTGGATACTTTTTGATAAATATACGAAATCGCCAGCAATGCAACCCCGAAGGAGAAGTATGCTACGATCTTGCTTCCTGCAGTTAACAGGTGTAGATCATACAAGAGCAGCTTGCCCGTCGACAGCAGGGTCACCCCCAGACCGAATCTGCGAATGTAGACCACCCGCTTGAGGAAGCCATAGACGATATACAGAATCGCCAGCAGCAGATATACCAGGCTGAATACAAGACCTGCATCCCCCAGACGGAACTGTACCCCGAGGAAGGCGGTAACGATGCCCAGCAAATACACACCCATAATGACCGGATACAGCTCTGTGCTTCTGTAATGGCGTGTCATCAGTGCGTTCAGGAAGTCTCTGCTGCTGAAGAAGACCAGTACATTAAAAGCGGCAAGTACCACCAGCGCTACATAATCCGCAGCCGTATTTTGCGCATAATAATCATGCAAGGTTGGAACCGTTACGGTAACCAGCAGTCCCAAGGCATAGCCTATAATGTACAATGCCAGGCTGTAGTATTTAATCATTCGATCGTACAACAGCTTCACTTTAGGCAGGAAATAAGCCAACACCAACGACACCAAAGTATACAAGAGTATTTTGTACAAGATGTAATGTGGAAACCCATCCGAAACGGCGATGTCATACCAGTGCCCTGCTTCATACAAGAGATAGAGGTACACGTTCACCAAAGCTGCATATTTAAACCCCTGCATGATACGCATTTCGTACAAGTGATTGTTTTTGAACGCATCCGGACGGCTGAACTGAATAGCATAAAAGACCGTAACGATCAACATCCCCAGCGTGATGAGTGTGTATTTGAGCCCAAAATAATCCGTCTCAAATCCTGACAGCAGATAAATAGGGAAATCGACGAAAAAGAATGCCCCCAAACACAGTAATAAAATGCCCCAGCCTGCACGTTCCAATTCTTTTAACCGATAGCGGAAGCCACACAATGTTAGAAGAACGGCCTCAATCAGCCAGCCCATAGATAGCCACCTCACTCCAAACTGGAATGGAACCATGAGGATAGCAAAGGTCAGTGAAGTCGCATAAAATAATATTTTCGTTTGTTTCTCCGCTGGAATATGCCGACTGACCCATTGTCCCAAGCCCCCGTACACCAAACAGAAAACAAGCGCCAGCAAGCCTTTGTAATCATCGAGACCTGCATCCCCAAAGAGAGCATACAGCACGCTGCAGCTCACAACCGTGTTAAGAGCCAGCAGGGAGAAATCCAGCCATGATAGCTTGGCCTTTAACCGGAACGGGACCCACAGCGTCATGCCAAGATACATCGTAAATGTAATAACGGCATACATCATGCTCACTGCAGCATTGGCTGATAACCAAGCCAGCACAACCATCAGGGGCGTATTGAGTAAGAAGCTGATATATTGCACAATCACCCAACGTTTGCGCAAAGATACAAGCAGAATGAGCAGGTTCAGCAGAAACAGATAGCCCATGGCGATATAAACAGCGTTTCCTTCCAGCCCGTTCGCTGCCATATAGGAAAACAGCGGAAGATATCCCCCGACCAGGCCAAAAGAACATATCGTTCGGGATTCATACCTTAATGACAATAGCACGGCAGTTACTGTAATCAATACGGACAATCCGATGCCTGTATACATTCCTATGATCTCAAGCAAAAAGTAGCTGTAAAAAATCGATCCATACAGCACAGAAATCCCGCCGCCCAAAATGCCGAGCGCAAAGGTTTGCTTCTGCTTGCGGTATAGCCATTCTCCTGCGGCCAACATCAGCATTCCGAGCAGAAAAAAGACCACGCCCTTCATATTGCCTGTAAACCAGTTCGAATATGAATATTTAAAGGTCGCTCCCACACCTAAAATAATGAGTAAAATCCCCAGCTTGTTGATCCAGTTCAAGCCCAGCTTCATTTCAAACTGATTTTGCTTCATGCGCTTCTGCATTGTTTCTTCGCTGATCTCCTCCTCCTCCAGCTGCCGAAGCTCACTTGTCGTCTGGTGAAGCCAGTCTTGCTCTGCTTCCTGAAAGCGCCCGCGTTGCTCCATGATCCGGTCGCGGATCTCCTCCGAGAACAATCGCAATCTGGCGACAATCTCGTCCCGATCCTCTTTTAACTCATGAGCAGCCTGCTGAACAAGATGATCCACCCGGTTTTTAGCCCCGTATTCAAAGGCTGTTAGACGGTTCTGCCCCTCTGTTGTTCTGGCAGCAAAATAGGTCTCCAGCTTTTCGCGTGAAATGCGGATCATATTCGCTTTTTCGCTCAACATTTGCTCCGTTAGCGAAGTACGCAGCTTGCCATTTTCCTGCTCAATATGCCGTACCCGCTCTTCCAGATGAATACAGCGAGCCTGATATTCCTCAAATTTTTTGCGCAGCACCTCATTCTCCAGAACAATATCCGAGGCCTCATAATCTTCGATTAAGATTTGATACTCCTTGAGCAGCTTGTGCTGTTCCCGGCGGATCATATGTAAACGATCTTTAAAATCTTCCATGTTCTCCTCCATGGCTGTTCATTTTGGTAATCATTGCATTTCAATTTTTATGAAATTAAAAAGGCATTATAGAGACTATAGCCCAGTTTGAACAGCGAAAACAGGATTTTAAATCAATATCATTCCAATTTCTGCAACACAGGTGAAGCAGGACGAACTTACATGAGAAATAAAGCCTACCTGCCAACTTCGTAATTATGAAAGCTGCGGTGTGTTCTTCATTTGATTTTCTGTGAAATAAATCTAACACGGCAAAAATCCCATCGGTTTATTTTTAGAGGCAAAATAGAAACGATGTAACAGTTCCATGTCATCTCCTTCTCCAAAATGGAATACTTTCGCATAGGTGTTATTTATTTTAATTACAAATCTCCAGTTCATGAAGTCGCGAAATTAGTAAAGATGAATAAAGATTATCTGGTCATACAAAGTAATCCTGCTAACGGTAGTGAATATAAAAAATTGTATATCTCATCAACATCCGTTATTCCTCATCTAGTCGTGGGGAAAGAGTATTTTTTCAAGTCTGAAAAGAGGTGTTTTGAGCCTCGATACATCAGTTCTGTAGAAGACTGAGCAGCAACAAAGGCTCTAAGTTATTTCTTCGACCCTTTGTTCTACACTTAGCAACTGCTACATTGGATCGGCTACACTTAGTTGGACAAGAAAAATAAATGCCAAAACAACAACGGCGAACTTTCACCTCAGAATTTAAAAAGCAAATGGTGCTATGAAAACGGAAAATCCCGGGCAGTCCTTGTGAAGGAATATGGACTCACAGCTTCAGCCTTGGATCGCTGGATCAAGCAAGCTCAGACGTCAGGCTCCTTCAAGGAGAAAGACAATCGTTCTTCAGATGAAAACGAGCTGATGGCTTTGCGAAAAGAGAACTAGCGTTTGAAGATGGAGTCGATATTTTAAAGCAAGCCGCACTGATCATGGAAACGAAAGTAGCTATCATCCAGAACAATCGTGATAAATACTCAGTATCAGCAATGTGTGGGCGTCCTACAAATGGCAAGAAGTACGTTCTACTATGAAGCCAGGGAACGGGTCCATGAAGATGATATGACCGAAGCGGTTGTGGATATCTTCCAAAAGCCTACGGCACACGCAAGATCAAGGTCATGCTCCATGAATGCGGATTCGTGGTGTCCAGACGCCGAATTGGCCGGATCATGAAAGAACAAGGACGAGATTGGAAAAAGAACTGTTCGGATTTTAAGCTAAATGATTCTGAACATCTTTTATTGCCTAGATTCAAAATAGGTAATCAAGTGTTCTGGAACCTTGGATATACTGGTGAATGGATTGAGAAGACCAATGGTACTCAGGCAATTGATGATCAGAATGAATTGATATGTAAGGTGCATAACCTATTAAATTCTTGCCAATCAGAATCAGAGTATAGTGCTATATGCTCTTATGCTCTGTTTAGTGATGAAAATCACATCACTATGATATCAAGAAACATATGATCTATAAGGAAATCTGGGATAGTGATTTAGAAGAACTAGAAAAAAATGTTTAGAACACTGCTTAATTAGTGGTGATGTATTAAAGCAATGTAGTGTTTAAATATTTTTGTCAATACTTATAACAACACATACGGAAGTACCGTTGTGTAATCCGAAAGCATCGGTGACACCCTGCTGGCTAAGCTGGTGGGGTGTTTTTTGCGAATTGCCGTTTAGCCCTGTCAATTTCTTTAAGGACACATACTCTATACCGTATCTTTAAAAAAGGAGGAGTTCATGTGAGTGAATATGGACATGAGCATAGGGCCAAACATTTTTGTCCTTTCACATCGACGAGTGCAATTTTGGTGCTCTTTATCCTGTTGGTTATAATCACTAAAGCATTGTGGGTTTAATTTTGTGAAAAGAAGCTGTTGAATCACCTCTTTTACTTCACCAAGTATAAGTTCGATACTGTCTCCTAAAAACGTGTTAACACCCTGCTGGCTTAAGCTTGTGGGGTGTTTTTTTGTTTACCTGTATGCCCTGTCCTCTGTCGAATTTGTACATATATTTATATTGTACTACAAATAAAGGAGGTTCAAGCAATCATGAGTGGACATGAAGGTGTAGCAGGTTATGGTGGATACGGTGGACATCACTCTATAGGTGCAATCTTGGTGTTGTTTATTCTGTTGGTTATCATTACTAAAGCATTTTGGATTTAATTCTGTGAAAAGAACTAAACACTCGAATAACAAAAAGCCCAGCCAACCTTAAATGGTCGGCTGGGGAATATTTTTAGGCTCTTTTCGTAAAGAGTGTTGCTAAAAGATATGAAAGGGAGCAATGCCTTTGCCCTGCTGAAAACATTAGTGTTTTCTCTTTTTAACATTTACGTTGAACAGATTGGCAGCCAGCGCATTGCCTTGTGCACGTGCAGACGCTTTTTGATTTGACCGGATCGAAATGCTATTTCTTTTTACATGGTGTCTTCTTCTACTCATGGAAATCACCTCCCTTCATAGGAAATGAAGGTGCGGATGGTCTTAGTGGTGCTTTTTGCGTTTGGATATTTTGATGTTCAGTGCATTGGTTGCCAGCGCATTACCATTTCTTGTTCTGGCATTTGCAGCCTGAAAAATTTTAACGACCAAGAATTTGTTTTTACCGACACGATGTTTGAACGTTTTTACTCTTGTTTTGATCATCTGCATCCCCCCTTGCTAAGGTATACTTTATTTATATGTCAGTGGCGATAGCGATGTATAAGCATGAATCTATTAACAGCAAAAAGAAACTATTACCTAACAGATAGATTCCTATATCCCATATAAACCATATAAAGTGTTGAAGTCAGATGCTGGACTATTTGCAGTTGCATTAAGCCAGGTAAGAGTATATGTAGTCCAGTCACTGAGCGAGGATATGACGGAGATTGTAGACTACGGAGGAACAGTAGAGAAGATAACGCGGGAGTCAATTAAGACTAACGGCTCTTATTTCTTCCGTGAGCAGTTTGAATTTAGAGTAGATGTGAAAAAGGACTCCGCTGGTATGTAACCAGTATGGAGTCCTTTGTTGATTATTTAGTTGAATACTCACTTACTTCAAATGTGAGTATTTTATTGAAGATTACGTAGTCTTTGCGATTACTGAATGGGCCCTTGTTGTTATTGTGCTTGTCAATGATGCATTTAAATTTTATAGCAGTAATTACTCTGTGTCACTCCATAATGGATAGGGCCTTTTTTACATTGTGACAAGCTATATGATACTTCGACATGACTCTCCATTTAGTATAGAAGACTAATATACTTCGGAGGTGTCAAATGATAAAAGAAATCGCGAAAGGGTTATGGTTCGAAGGCAAGCAGGCTGGGTCTGGATCGGCTTCATATGCCATAAATAAACACGATAATAATAAAGGTCCATTCAGCAGCCGTAAGGACTACATGCTGTATGATCGTATCCTGACGTTTGAAGTAAGTGAATACTCTAAATAAATTTGAAAAGCTCTGCTAACCTTATGGTCGGCAGAGCTTTTTGTTATCTAAAGTAATTTCGGATACTTAACAATAATGAAGCAAGACTTATTACCCATCCAGATATGGATATGGTCCATAAGATTACATCATACATATTGTTACCTCCTATAGAGGGGGATGGAACCCCGTATTATACCTCTTCATACTCATTGCATTCAGCTTTACGTAACAACTCCCTAAACTTCTGCACGTCCCGCCTGATTCGAGATAGGTGTCAATCATGTGTTTTGCCTCAACAACTGAACAGGCCCATACACCTCCAGGCATTGCAAGACAACCATTCTCCACAACGATGTAGACACGCCGTATATCATTCCCTTTTATCCGCAAAGGATTACGTCCCATGTCCAGCTTAGGCTGTATGGTGAATCCTTTGTACTCAATACGAATATCTGGAACATGAATTAATCCGTTGCTGCTGCATTCTGCTTTTTTCTTTTCCATTTCACGCCTTCCGCGTAAGGCCGCCGCCAGATTGTATATAAGAATCCGATATGTTAAGGTTCGGTGAAGAAAATCAGAGAGGCTATTTATTTCGAACCGGAAATATTGGAATGGCTGCGCGAGCGGTCAGAACCTAATGACCGGACCGTTAGCGTAGAAGTGAATCGGATATTGAGGAAAGTAAAAGAGCAGGAGGGATAAAGCCTCACTGCTATTTAAAATAAAAAAGCCCTCATAATAGAGGGCTCGTGGTATAATCTGGATTGTACAACACACCTTGAGTGGGTGGGTTCCCTCTGGAAAGGAGGTGAACCGTATGAACTTCTCTTTTTCCGATATACTTATGTTCGCAACTTTTTTAATTGCGCTGCTGACATATATTGAACGAAAAAAAGAAGTGACCCACTCTTAGGTTGCCACCGGTGAGGGTCACTTTCTTCTCGCTACAATTTGCTTGGAGGGGTATCCTACTCAAGTTGTCGTACTGGGGACGGTTGGTGGACCGTCCTTATTTATATTCTTATGTTATCACAATATGTTTATTCATGGAAATGGATTCCATTGCCTTCAATTTTAATTTTTTTTGGTTTCTTATTTCTTCGTCTGAGTATCACAAAATATAAACTAAATCAATTAAAAATGACTTTATATATAATGGATCATGCAATTGTTGAGAATAGAAAACTAGAACAACAATAAACATAGGGATAGAAACAAGTATTTTTACTATTGGATGATAAATAAACTTTATAAATTTACTATGTTCAATACTTTTTTAAGATCAATTACTAAATATAGTATGAAAATTGGTATAGTGAATAAAGCACTTTTAAGTATATCTACTATTGTTTGTGATCTAAGTGTAATAAATATAAGATATGACAAAGTAAGTACACCAAAAGTAATAATAGAAGTATTGATATTTTTAAATTTAAAAAATCCTACCAACCATCGTGCAAAAACCTCAAATTCAGCGTCCATATATACTCTCCAAATAAATCCACATCAGCTGCGGTAATTGCTTTTCATCTGTCATTTTTGTTATCGGTATTTCCCGCTATTTCATTTGGCGTATTTTTTTCCATTGATGCGATTTGGCAACTGAATTATTCAATTTTTAAGTTAATGTGTTAATACGTGCCTTGATAGCTTTAGAAACAAATAGATATAGCTATTCTGGAGGATGGGACCGAAAAAAAAGGGTTATTTTCCTTCAGTAGCTAAAAAGTTGAAGAATATAAAGCCTTAGAACGATCCAAGTTTATTTTTTGTATGATGGAAAAAATATTTCCTTGTTAAGCACAGCGATATAAAAACGGGCTAATTCTTCGCCAGTTGAGCGGTTCTTCTATAATGCACTCTTCAATGTACTGCTCATAACTCATCTCGCAAGGCGTGGCTTTCACTGCTAGCTGCTGCGTGGACAAAGGTTACAGGACGATAAATTAACACCAAAAGGACGCTCCAGATCAATCCTGGAACGCCCTTCGTTTTTCTGTTTTTTCAGTAGCATGTTTTTAGAAGACCAGAAAGTTGCTGGCCTACTCGGTTGTTATTGGTAAGCAGGTGCAAGGTAAGTATTGCGAACATTCGTAGCAACAAAATCCCATGAGCTTATTCTTTGTCCAGTGTAATTATCATACTGAACGGCTCTATACTTTTTAAGAGTTAAGTCAGCCGAAACCCCTAGTCTACTAAATCTACTCGGGTCTGCCGGGATTTGCGTCGCTACTGAATACGAGTAAGAAACTCCGACAGTAAAAGATACATCGTCGTATTTTAGCGTAGTAGAAGCGTTATATGTCTTTGCTCTAGTAACTGTATAATTACTTGCTTTGGCCCAATAAGGAGTCTCCTCATGATAATTGATAAATTGGTGATCTCTTGTAGTACCTGAAATAAACGTGTTCTCAATATGGGTACTCGAAGGCCGTATTACAGAGTCGACAGCTTCTAACTGGACTGTGGTATTTCTATCATTTGAAGCAGCTACGTATGAATCATAATCTTTCTTCTTTTGTCAAAAAGGACACTACAGCGCTGTTATCCAGAGGAACAGTTTTATAGGCTCGATCGACCACAATAGTCGCAGAAACAATATCGGGTTGGGGAACTGTTGTATCATCTTGTGCTGCATAAATGTTAGGAGCACCTACAACAAAAAGCAGTAAAGCAGAAAGAATAATCGCAAATTTTTTCATAAGATTTCCTCTTGGGCATATATTTGCTTATAATGATAACATTAGTATCTGTTTTGCAGGCGTTTTATCACACTTCATAAAGGAGAGATATACATGTATTCCGTGAGCGGCACCATAGCTTTAATAGCAAGCATGTCTATGTTTTGGCTCTTATACTATTTAAGAGTCACCCATTCCGCAGGATTTAATGATGCTTTTTACTTATTCCCACTTATCTTAATCTTTCTTTGTATCTTTTTTTATTGGAAGGATCATGACGAAAAAAAATAGATTGTCCATCAATTCATTATCCAGGCACTTATATCTCCTCCCTTCTTGACCGGACACTCTTAAATCCTACCTGATGCTCACACTAGGTCATGGGTGCACTTTCGCTGCTCATGACCCGATCACTCTCCCGATTGATCTTGCTTCGTATACCACTACATTTTCACAGCCAAGCCTCCTCTCCAAACAAGTTGCTTAAATACCTTGTTAAATGATATTTATACAAATCCCCATACACGGTTGAAGTGAATAGGAAGTGTACACTCGTTCATGTGAAGCATGCCAGGATCAAAATCATGCAGAACTTTTATACATAAAATTCTAAATTAATGTAAATTATTCCAATTTCAATTATATCACTGATTTCTATTTTTCCACGAAAATTTCAAGTGATTTCGTATATATGAATCCGCTTTCCTAGAGAAGTGACCTTTAGTTTAATAACTAACTTGTTCAAGTTTGTTTCACTGCAAATAGGGATTAAACATCCAAAATCAAGTACATCCGAAAACAGTTCATAACATATAATATTGGAGCGGGACTATGATTACTTTTCTAACTACACACCACCGCCCATTCATTTATATTTTTTGGGAAATGTTACAATGTAAATTATAACGATATATTCCTTTATTTGAGATTCCGTATTAGCGCATATAAATATAAAAATTTTCCGATATTCGCATGATAATTGATACTGTTACGTTCCTCTAATCCATCGCAGATATCTTCCTGTCAAGTGATTTATTACATTTAATTTACATGAGTATGTATGTAGCTATCAAATAAGACATTTTATAGAATAATAAATTCCGTTGCGTGAAAAAAGAATTATTTTTGCATAGAGAACTACAAGCATGATGGATTTCGGGTCACACCAGGTTGGTCTGAAACATACGATTGTATTGATTAATCAGTTCGTCCAACAACACAGACTGTTCAAGTACACAAGGGTGTCCAAAGCCATACTGCTTATACAAATCATGTAGCCGTTGCCGTGCGCTTTCCAATTGTTGATGTAACGTTGTATCTGTGTCCATTATGTATTCCCTCCTCATGAATCTCATTTTAAGGGGGCATGTCCTATTAGAGACCACCATTTTTCAGCTAAAATATTCAAAATAAAGCAAAAAGAAGACCAGCCTAAAGACTGGTCAATGGCAATAGGTCGAACTTTAAAATAGTGAATCAAGCTCCACCAATGTGTTCTTGCAGTGTGACTGTGCCGTGAGCTGGGGTGTTAGCCAGAACTGGTAATGCGAATACCAGCTCTAAGCACGTTGCTACCAATAGCAAAGCCATCTTTTTGATCATTGCTTTCCCACATGTCGTACCGAGTCAGTATTTCAGGATCAGCATACGCTCTGAAACGCTCAAACAAACCCGAACAATTGGAAATAAGTAGCGTATGATTAATTGCAGTAGCTTTTTCAAAAGCGTCTATTAAACATTTAAAACCATATAGATATCTACCTTTATTGAGACTGTATTTAGCCAGCTTGTAACAAAACCGCGCACGCTGCTGTAGTAGAAATTGTTGTGAGTATTTTTCGATAGAGGACGATTCCTGGTACGCTGCAATTTGGGATTCAAAACGTTGGAGAATATGATCTACATCTATGTTGCAGCGATTAGCGACTTCAATAACATTCAAGAGTTCGTTAAAAATGTGCTGTTCGCCCGCCATATACTCTACGTAATCTGGCAGGACACTCACATCTCCAGACATAAGTCTGTTGACATATGTATTAATTTTCGCCCAACGCTGAAATTGACCTTTCCAGTAAAGTGAATCCGGGTCCGTCTCCTGCACCCAGCTTAGATCAGTATAACCGCGGAGATGTTCTAGCGCCTGCTTATGATCTCCCTTCGCATCACAGGCATTGGCACACATTAGTTCGGCATAGGCTATGTACACAAAAAGCGGTCTGCTAAGTTTCTTTAGCGATTCTGTTCCTGTTCGCTTGGAGTTATGAACCAAATCATATTGGATTTGTCCTAGCTCGCCCATTTTCTTAGAAAATGCATATACCTTGTCCCATTGGCTCATGATCTGTACACATTCACCAAATCCTTTAGGGCATCCAGTTGATCGATCTCATCCAAACGATGGACATAGGGCTCAAATTGGGCTGCGGCTTCGAGATTCAGATTTTGATCCTTTCCGATCGCAATGGAGAACAAGCGATAACGACACAGAGCAAGTCGTTCCGAATGCTGCTGCCTTTCACTCTCGGCTACGTTTTCATACAGGTAGGCTGCTGCTTCTATATACTCATGTTGGAAACACTTCTCAGCCAACTCAAAGAGTGGAGAAAGATAGGCCGGATTATCCAGCATCAGACTGACTACTCGCTGCACGCAATCCAGCCGCCCAAGCTCCACACAGCGATATAAAAACGGGCTAATTCTTCGCCAGTTGAGCGGTTCTTCTATAATGCACTCTTCAACTGCTCATAAAAATGATCTGGTGGCAACTCCATCCCGACAGTAATGCGATCCAGTTGGTTAACGGATAAAATACGGTTTCCTGTGACAATACCGCTAACCGTACCTACATTCAAATCAATGATGTGTCCAAACTCGGTCATGCTCAAGCCTTTTTGCTTCAAATATTTTTCAATTTCTGCTCTAATCGTAGGTGTGATTTCCATGAATAAACCACCCTTCCAGCGTGAAATTTAACTTATAGCATATTTAAATAAAAAAAACTTGGAAAATCTATTGTATAATTAAATGTTTATCTTTCCATAATTGTACCACTTTTTGGAATAAAAATAAATACTTCTATTTTATTTCTTTTTATCTTGTTAATAGGAGAGTATCGTGATGAAGAATACAGGTATGACACGCGCTTTGGATTCGTTAGGCCGAATCGTGATTCCTAAAGAAATGCGGAGATCAATGGATACTGGCGTTGGTGATCCTCTGGAATTGTATGTAGATGCCGAAACAGGCTTTTTGAGTATGTGCAAGTATACCAGGGTCTCCGAGCCTGCTCGCCAGGAAAAGAGAACGCATCAGCCTTTACACATATTAACTAGACGACTAGCTGTTGGACGTTCTGCTAATGGTACGCTCTAAGGCCATGCGTACACTGGCTTTTTCCCGCTTGGGTTGGATCTGACCTATAAAAAGTACTACTCAATGAGTAGATTTCCCATTGTAATAATAAAAAAAGACGAAGGACGGCGATCCTTTGTCTTTTTTCAATGTCTTTATCATGCTTCTGCTTTCCACGCGCTGGCAGGTCCAAAAAATTCATAGTGTATATCCGAAGTAGGAATATTCCATTCCTTCAACAGACCATACACCGATTGCATGAACGGCTCAGGACCGCAAAAATAATATTGGGCGTTCTTATCCGGCACAATCGATTGCAGCCAGGACAGGTCTAGACGGCCTTCCTTGTGAAAGGCCTGTGCCAGCCGATCCTGCTCGGTTGGCTTGCTGTAGCACCACCATGCGGCAGATTGTGCATGGGCGGCGACCAGCTTGTCCACCTCATCTCGCAAGGCGTGGCTTTCACCGCTAGCTGCTGCGTGGACAAAGGTTACAGGACGATTCGATCCTGACGCCACCAAGGTAGCCAGCATGCTGACCATCGGGGTTAGCCCGACGCCAGCGCTAATGAACACGACAGGTCTGTGATCAGCCTGGTCCAGCGTAAAATCACCAGCAGGTGCAGATAGCTGTACAACATCGCCCTCTTGTACCTGCTCATGCAGGTACACAGATACTTTGCCCGCTGGACGGGAGGCAGTTGCATCCTCACGCTTCACAGATATCCGGTAATAAGGCCGCCCCGGAGCATCTGAAAGGCTGTATTGGCGGATGTGGATGTTACGCTCACCCGGAATCTGCATTTTTAGGCTGATATATTGCCCAGGCTCGAATGCAGGCAGCTCCTGCCCATCCTCCGGCACCAGATAAAAGGATGTAATTTCATTGCTTTCCTTGACCTTTTTCTGCACAACAAAGCCTTTAAAGCCTGACCAGCCCCCACGCTGCTGCTCCGCTTTCTTATACATGTCTGCTTCCACGTCCATAAATACATTGGCAATCACACCATAGGCCTCGGCCCATGCGGCGATGATCTCATCTGTAGCCGCATCTCCCAGCACATCCTTAATGGCAGCAAGCAAATATTTCCCGACGATCGGATAATGCTCAGGCCGGATTCCCAAGCTGCGATGCTTGTATGCAATCTGACGCACAACCGGCAGGATTTCCTCCAGGCGGTCGATATGCTGTGCAGCCGCATATACCGCATTGGCAAGCGCCCCTTGCTGACGGCCTTGCTTCTGGTTAGCATGATTGAATATATTCAACAGCTCAGGATGAGCTTCGAACATCATTTGGTAAAAGCGCTTGGTAATCGCAGTGCCATGAACCTCCAAAACAGGTACAGTCGATTTGATCGTTGCAATCGTTTGCTCACTCAGCATCTTTGTATCCCTCTTCTCTATAAAATAAGATGAACAAAGGGCGACTCAACATACCCCATTGTTAATCCACCATTTACTGCCCAGTATACTCACATAAAGTAACCGCTTATGTGATCACAGTCACTTTAAATTTGAATTATTCGAATATGTCAATGACAAAACGCACATTCATAAACATTTCCGGTGTAGGTAATGACCTTTCCGCAAGCAGGCAAAAAAAGAACACCCATAGGCCTGAGCCGACGGACGTTCCCCTTTTCAACCAGAACCTGGTTCACCGTTATAAGACTTCAATTTATTCCACTTGTAAACACTTCCAATTGAGATAAAATCGAAAATGAGGCACGGGACAAGTCGTTCCGGCCTATCCTATCCGTATTAGGAGGTAGATGATATCGTGAAGTGGATCAACAGCAGCAAATGGTCGGGTGCATGGTTGTGTATCATGCTCGCAATAGCCGTTACAGGTCTTGAACCCGACGCAGCACATGCCAATGCGACAGGCGTGACTCATGCAACCTACGGAACCGAGGCGATTCAGGCACGGAATGGTTTGGATGTTCCCCATGTAGAACTATCCCTGAACGCAACAGCAAGCACAGCCATTACCAACGGAACGGATTGGAAAGACACCGCAGGCAACCCGATACAGGCCAACAGCGGCAATATTCTAAAAGTAGGCTCCACTTACTATTGGTATGGCGAGCATGCCGAGAACTGGAAATTTGAAAAAGTGAACGTATATACCTCAACCGATCTGAAAAACTGGTCCTTCCGCAGTACCATTCTAACCAAAGATTCCGCCCCTGAGCTAAATTCAAGCAAAATTGAACGTCCCAAGGTTATTTACAACAAAACCACCGGCAAATATGTACTATGGGCGCATTATGAAAATGGTACAGACTATTCACTCGGTCGTGTAGCTGTCGCTACCAGCGATACACCCGACGGGAAGTTTGTCTACCGGGGCAGCTTCCGCCCACTGAATTATGAGTCCCGTGATATGACGGTGTTCACAGATACCGACGGTAGCGGCTACCTCATTACGGCTTCTCGTAAAAACGGCGGCACCAATGATACGATGGCAATCTTCAAGCTGACAGCCGATTATACGGGCGTGCAATCGTTTGTTAGCTGGATTTTTGAGAATGGCTACCGTGAAGCTCCTGCTGTTGTGAAAAAGAACAACACCTACTACCTGTTCACCTCGCAGGCATCCGGCTGGTACCCAAATCAGGGCTCCTATGCAATCGCCAGCTCCATGACTGGAAGCTGGTCTGCGCTGTCGCCCTTCGGTGATCCGGCAGCCTATGGCTCGCAAATTCACTCCATCGCTACGATTACGGGCAGCGCAGGAACCAGCTACATCTATATGGGGGACCGCTGGAACCCGCTCAATTTGAGTGACCACAAATTCATTTGGCTGCCGCTGACGCTAAATGACTCCAATAAAACAGCAACCCTGAACTGGTACAGCAGCTGGGATCTGGATGCGTCAACAGGCACGGTAAGCCTGCCGTCTCTAGTGAATCACGCGCAGGGCAAAGCGGCGATGGCCAGCTCGGCCGCATCCACTTCTCCGGCTTCACTGGCGAACGACGGCAACGCCCAAACCTCGTGGAAGGCAGCATCTGCATCCTGGCCCGCTTGGTGGCAGGTCGATTTGGGCAGTACAAAAATGATCAACGAAGTAGATATTTCATGGTTTATGTATAAAGGATCTGAGGCGTATTACAAATATAAAATTGAATACAGCACAGATGGGGTTACCTATTCCACTATTGACCGCACTGGCAATACCTCGTATGGTTTTACCAGTGACAAAGTAAATTTCCGAGCCCGTTATGTGCGCATCAATCTTGTAAATGCAGTGTTGTTTAATAATCCAAACAACTGGTATACCCCAACGGTGCATGAAGTCAGATTGCTCGGAAATTAATCTTTCATTAAAAATGATGGCAGAAAAAGCCCTGTAGCATAGACTTCTTCTGCCATGTTGATTTACTTTACCATTCGCTCTCCAGGTACTCGATTAACGCATCCGATTCACTGTGGTAAACACAAATTTATCATACCGATGCCGCGAGAATGAATATTCAAATGGTATACCCGTATCCAGATAACCCACCTGCTCAATTTCCAATATTGGATCATCCGCTGCACAGTCCAAATGCTCCCGATCCAGCCCAGTCGACTTGGACGCGCGGATTGTACGATGTGAACCGACAATATTCAGGCCCAGTTCCTCTTTAATATGTTTGTACACCGAGCCGTACAGCACCTGCTCGGTAATACCGCTGATCAGCTTCGTGGGCATGTACGTGCGCTCGATAACATAGGGCTCGCCCTCCACAATACGAAGACGAATCACATGATATACAGGAGAATTGACATCAATAAATAGATGAGCCGCTACCTCTTCAGATGGAAATTGAACGTCAAAGGCTACGATCTTATTTTTGATTTCTTTTCCGTTCAGTACGTTTGTCAGCCCCAGCATTTCATTCACGACGACGTTAACCGGGTCATTGTGGACCGATTTGACGATAAAGGTTCCGTGTCCTCTTTTACGATTCAACAGCCCTTCCAACACCAACGTATCCAATGCCCTCTTGATCGTCATCCGACTTACCTGGAATTCATTTGCCAATGAAATTTCATCGGGGATCGGATCATCAACGTTATAGGTTTTATCCATAATACGCTGCTTGACCTCTTGTGCAATCCGTTCATATTTGTTCATCTGTCTACCACCTGTACTAAAATTGTTTTATATCAGCAGTTTACCAAAAAACATCGGTAGTGCCGGTTCTCTTTGTTCTGCAGGCGGGACGTCAAGGCGTCACGGTATAAATAGTATACCGGACAATATACTTTCTCACCAGCGGTATACAGGGTAGCTCAGTTTCGAATGATGAAGAAAAAAAGGCGGCCCAGAGGACCACCTTAGAATCCGTTATTTTCGATCACCTGTTTGAACCAGTATCCACTCTGTTTAACGGATCTTTTGCCTCCGTCCTGAAGATCGACAGACACAAACCCATAGCGATTTTTATAAGCGTTCGACCAGGACCAGTTGTCCATAAACGTCCATAGGTGGTAGCCTTTCACATTGGACCCTTCCGAGATGGCCCGTTGAACCCATTTTAGATGCTCACGAATAAAATCAATGCGATAGTCATCGTGGATCATGCCGTTCTCATCCCTGAATTTTTCCTCGCCTTGGACGCCCATTCCATTTTCTGAAATGAAGCATTCAATGTTGCCGTAATTCTGTCTGACATTGGTCAGAATATCGTAAATCCCCTTCTCATAGATTTCCCAGCCTCGCATTTCATTCATTTTGCGGCCAGGCATGACGTAATAATCGAAGAAACGCTCCGGCACAAAAGGTGCGTCCGGATTCGGCAGGCTTTCACGGGCCTTGACTCTACGCGGCTGATAATAGTTAATGCCCAGCAGATCAACCGTGCCCTTGCGTATAATCTCCCGATCTCCGTCTTCCATTAACGGTAAAAAGCCCTCTTGGCGTAACAGCTCCACAAGCAAAGGATTGAATTCTCCCGTCACAGATGGGTCTAAAAAGGAACGGTTAAAGAACGCATCACATATTTCAGCGGCTCGCACGTCTGCAGGGTGCTGACTACGCGGATAGGTCGGGGTCAGGTTCAAAATAATACCGATTTTGCCCTTGTAGCCCCCTTCTTTGTAAGCCTTAATGACACTTGCGCTCGATAACAGGGTATGATACCCAACCTGTACAGCTTTGCTGAAATCCACGATATTCGGATAATGGAAATCGTACAGATAGCCGCCTTCCACCGGGACAATAGGCTCGTTATGTGTAAACCATTTGGCTACACGATCCCCGAACAGCTCAAAGCAAGTGTTAGCGTAATCCACGTAGGCTTCGACTGTCTCTCGGTTCACCCACCCTCCCTTTTCTTGTAAAGCCATCGGCAAGTCAAAATGATACAGGTTCACAAACGGCTCAATATCCGCCTGCCGCAATTCTTCAATGACGGAATTATAAAATTGAACCGCCTGCTGGTTCATTGCACCTCTTCCCGCCGGAAACAGGCGCGACCAGGAAATAGAGAACCGGAAAGAGTTGTGGCCAAGCTCTTTCATGAGTGCAATATCCTCTTTGTAACGGGTATAGAAACGGGATGTATCGGCAGGGCCGACCCCGTCATAGAAACGGTTCGGCTCCTGCTCAAACCAATAATCCCAAATGTTTGGTCCTTTGCCGTCTCCCTCCACGGTTCCTTCTGTCTGGGTAGCCGAAGCCGATGAACCCCACCAGAAGTCGGACGGAAAACGGTATTGAATCGTTTGCTTCTTTATATCTTTCATTTCGGTATGATTCACAGCTCTACTCCTCTCTCTTTTGCAATGAACAAGCTGCTAATTCAGCAGCTCACTCATGTTACATTCCAACAGTTTGATCCTTACCTGCAAGGGCCGCTTGGCTAAGCTCCTCTTCCTGCTCTTTACGAACGTTGATCCGGTCGATAAATTTCAGGAACGGGAACCAGATCACAAAGACGACAGCCATATTAAACAGTTGCAGCACGCCACCCATCAGGGAGCCCGTACCCATCATTCCACTAAAGAACAACGGCATCGTCCAAGGAACCAGTATCCCGTTTGGCGGCGGTACAATACCCGTGGACATGGCAAAGTAAGTAATCAGCGTAATGATCATGGGAGAAATGACCCATGGAACGAAAATAAGCGGATTCATCACAATCGGCAGACCGAATATGACGGGTTCGTTGACATTAAACAGGCCTGGTCCAAGGGCCAGTTTACTGACCTGCTTCAATTGCTTGCTCTTCAGGAAAATCAGAATCGTGAGCACCACAGCCAGCGTCATACCTGTACCACCGATACCTACTGTATAAATATCGACAAACTGCTTGGTGATAATATGCGGCAGTTCCGCTCCTTTGGAGTACGCTTCATAGTTTTCAAGTGCCAGCGTATTCCAGATCGGGTCCATGACCGAGTTGATAATAATTTGACCATGAAGCCCAAAGAACCATAAGAGCTGGACAAAGAAAATAGCAATCAATGTCGGTATAATACCACTGCCCAAGTGCACCAATGGTGCCTGTACAGCATGATAGATCAAATCATGCAGATTATTGTGAAGCGTCAGGGTAACTACAACATTGATAATCAAAAATATGCCCAATGTGATACACGCCGGAAGCAAAGCGGCAAACGATTTGGCAACTGCCGGCGGAACGCCTGGAGGCATTTTAATGATAAAGTTCCGCTGCGTCACTCTCCGGTAAATCTCACCCGCTATAAAAGCGACGATCATGCCGAGGAACATGCCCTTGGCTCCGATCCGGTCGACCGGAATGACACCAGCAATCGTGGTACCGCTTTCTTGAGTCAGCACGAATGGGGTGAGCATCAAGAAGCTCGCCAAGGCGATCATGCCGCCGAATATGGGCTCGACCTTATAACTTCGGGATAGATAATAGCCAATCCCGACGACCACGAATAAGGTCATGATATTCAGTGTGGCATTAGGCGCAATATTCAGCAGATTCTGAAAAGTCGTCAGATTGCTCTCGCCCATCCACCCTTTTAGAAACGGCAGATTGATAATAACAACGATAATAGAACCAAAAACCGTTAACGGAAATGACAGCATAAATGCATCACGCAGTACAGTAAGATAGCGGTTGTTGTTCAGTTTACCGGCAATAGGTATCAGTATCCGGCTTAATTTCTCAAACAAAGCCTATTCCTCCCCGCGAAGTGACTTGCATCAAATGGTTGTAAGTATTTCATGTCACAATTTTCACAAACCTACAGGTCCAGCTATAACTTTCTGGATTTGAACAGCTCCAGCAGCTCTTGAACCAAATCCTTCATAGTAACCGTGGACATCAGATGATCCTCAGCATGCATCAGAAGGAGCGATAATGAAGTTGGGGTTCCCTCGGCTTCCTTCTTGACCATCTGAAAATGAATATCATGCGCTGCACGCAAATCCTGCTTTGCCTGCTTGAGCAGTTCGTCCGCACCTTCCGCATTCTCATTCCGGTATTCGGTCAGCGCTTGAATTACTTTACTGCGAGCGCTTCCACTATGAAGAATAAGTTGAAAACTAATTTGTTCTTCCGACAGCTCGGCTATGTTTACTTTATCCATTTTTACGTTCCACCAGTTTCGTCGCCTGTTCATAGGCTTTCTTACCGTCAACCATTCCGTATGCCATCATGTCAATCACTTCTACATGAATACCATATTGAGCTGCTTCCTTTTCCAGCTGTCCTTTAAGAAAACTCATTTGCGGGCCAATCAATACCGCATCAGCCTTAGCCATGTCTTCTGCTGCCTGATCTTGGCCTACTGCCCAAATTTCAGCCTCGTCTCCAATGGACTTGGCATAATCCTGCATCTTGGTAACCAGCAAGCTTGTGGACATACCTGAGCTGCACGCCAGTAAAATTTTTTTCATCATTGTTCCTTCCCTTCATGTCTGATTGGAATGCTAACGACTAGAAACGTTTGCCAGAAAACGTTTTCAAAGTAATTATAAATCCGTTTTTTAAATTTGTCTATACATTTAAATTATATGTATATACTTTTGTGGAGATGACACTTTTTTATTTTTTCTCAAAATTAACGCGTTCATCGCCATGAATGTAACCGATAACAACACTCCTTTATGGCTGCGATTTGAACCTTACCTGATGTTTGATCACAGGGGACCGTTTTCCCGGTACAGCGGGGTGAAGGCGAAAACAGTGGACAGGCTGGTATTCTTCGCAGAAAGAGAAAACCGTATATCGTCAGCTCTGGAAAAAAATGAAAAAAGGGAGCAAAGCATTAGCAGCCGTTATCATTCTGGGGGCGACCCTGGTCGCACCCGCCGTGGCTCCGTCTAAAGCAGCAGCAGGTCTGAGCGCATTCGAGCAATCCAGGCTTGCGGAATACTGGTCGCTTGTGGAATCAAATACCCACTGTTTCATCGGCTACAATCTGTTCTACGCAACGCATGATCCACGTGGAACGTTGGGAGATCATGAAAATGATATATAAGGCATGATGTTCACGATCCGCAAGCCGGGCACAGCCAAAAAAGACGGCACCAAAGTTGCTAATCCAAATGGTGAGCTGGAACTGGCCTTAATGCCAAGACACGCCAAGCTGGGTATGTACGGTCCCGCCAACAAAGCGGTTGTATGATCCTGGAATAGACTCGGTTTGACTATGACAGCAGCTTCACCACCGAAACGGACGCCTCCGGCGTTCACCCTTTGGTGTACAGCGCGCAAAATGACGAGTCCTTCCTCGAATCGGAAGGTGATTTTGGACATGCACTCAAGCCTTACAACGGTAAAGGTGCCAAAGGCAAATCCGGATCACCGGTGAATCTTAACGATTCCGGTGGACAGCTATGGGACATCCAAAATCGGCAATTTTGACAACAGAAAGCGTATGGGCTACGAGCTGATCCCGTTGGAAAGCTCGCTGTGGCCGCTGCGGAACGACTTCACAAAGGATCTGTGGAGCAGCTACGGCACGTTCAAGGGCGCTAACGCCGCCAATGCGCCATGGGGCTGGAGCTTCGAGAACTATCGTGATCTGGGATCAGGTCGTATGTTGTATGATCCTGCCTATCTGGTGGACAAGCTCTTCGACGGATTAGGTGAGTTTTCACAGACCTACCGTATCAACCCGTATAGCGGGCAATAAATAGTCACGATCGTCTTTGTCATCCAATCCCGACGGCTCCTGTCCATCCACATACGGGAATGGCCAGATAAAGGCGATCGCAGCTTTTTTATACCACAGATATTGTGAGGTTTTCCTGTTTTAAAACAAGCTAATTGATACAGTACATCAGCCTCTCCTGATCCGTAGGGTTCATTTCAACAAATATAAGCCCGTATGCAATAAAAGGCTGGCTAATATGCGCCTCTTTTCGAATTAAGTGTCCCTGCAAGGCAAAAGGCTATTCGCCTAGCCCGAACCCAACTTGGATGAGGATGGTTTTTTTTAAAGGCAAGTCATAATCGCAAAAGATAACCCCTCACTGGTTTCGCCGCACAAACGCTACATTGACCCTGATTCAGGGTGCATCGTTACAGCAGATACAGAAGATCTGGGACACTCCCACATCAACACGACACAACGATACCTCCATACGGTTAGCCAAAAGCAAAAAGCAGCCCTCGACTATGTGAAAGACTGCTTAAAAGATATGTTATGGGTATATATTCATAAAAAGGAGTTGAAAAAATATCCTTAAATAACTAAAATAAAGGCAAAAGCTTCTTTTTAGTTCATTTTACATATTGCACAACGAATATTGTACGCTATCCATTTATAATATTTTCCATCGGAAGAGTGCCTAGATCGTTCTTGAGATATAGAATTTCTCTTTACAATTATGCCCTTTGAGCAAAACATTAGTCGATAACATAATTATGAACAAAAAAGGACAAACTCTCCAAGGTGAGAAGTTTGTCCAAAAAAGATATATCTAGGAATCTTTCGTTCTTTTTCATAACTCGCTATTTTTACACTAGAACCAACGATAGTGAATTAGAATAATGACATAATACTTGCTAGGACAGTAAGTAAACCTATAACAATGACAAATACATTGCTTATTTTCCCTCTGTATTTAGCTAGTACTGGTACTTTACGGATCGCATACATTGGTAATAGACATAAGATAGCAGCAACTAACGGACCGCTAAGGGAATCAATGATTCCAAGAATACTTGGATTTGCATAAGCAACATACCAGCATGATAATACGACAAAAGCAAGGATCATTGTCTTAACTGTTTTTTCTTCTACATTTTTTCCGCGTGTTTTACTGAACTTGATAATCACGTCACGCATTACCTCATATGCTCCTATATAATGGCCAAGGAAGGACTTTGTTATGGCCATAAAAGCAATGATAGGAGCTGCAATAGTGATTAGAGGCGAATTAAGCCGATTAGCAAGATATGATAGAATTGACAAGTTCTGTTCTTTTGCCATTATAAGATCATTTGGAGTCAAACTCATGACACTGCTCCAAACAAAGAACATAACAACAGCGAATGTCATGATATAACAAACTTTTTGTATTTGAGCACATTTGGCATCAGAAGCTAATGTTCCATAGGTAGCTCTCTGTTTCGTAACAAATGACGAAATAATAGGAGAATGATTAAACGAGAATACGATGATTGGTAGTATCATCAATATCGTTCCAAAATATCCCGATCCTGTTGAAGCAGTAGAAACACTTGAAAAACTAAGCATTGACGTATTCCACTGTGGAATCAAAGATATTGCGATAAAAAGTAGAGAAACTATAAAAGGATATACTAGCATGCTCATTATTTTTACAGTAATATCTTGACCAAAATTCAGTATAGCTATAAGACCGAGTACTAATACAAGCGATAAAATGGCCCTTGGAGGCTCCGCCATGTGTAATTGATGCACGATAAAACTATTTGCCGTATTTGTAAGTGCAACTGAATACATCAGCACAATAGTATAAATTGAGCAGAAATATACTATGTTAAAAATTATACTTGCCTTATTTCCGAAATACTCCCTTATTGTACCTGTAATCCCATCATTTCCAGCATTGGAGGCGTTTATCATTTTAGCAAGCGCCCTATGTGAAAAATACATTACAGGAAATGCAAGTATAGTAATTAACAGTAATGACAATAAACCACCTGAACCTGCATTAATAGGTAAAAAGAGTACTCCTGCTCCAATTGCTGTTCCAAAAAGGCTCAATGCCCAGGTAGTATCCTGTTTATGCCACTTTTTAGGGTCTGGATATTTCCCATTTTTTACTTCAGTATTTTCAGGTTGAAATTCTACTTTTTTTGCAGCATTCCCATTCATATAATAATTCCTCCTTGTATCCTGTTCTTACGTCTCTTGCTAAGGCATAGGAATATAGATCATTCTTGAAAAATGAATTGCTTACAAGGTGCGCCACATCATGTGTCCTTCTTCTAAGTTGATCAAAATCGGAAAACTTGCTAGCCACCAACCTGATGGATTTGTTAGCGTTCACAAAACATTTTAATTGTATAGTAGTATATTTTTAATAGGAGAACAATAGAGAATAGAATTGTTAGCTATTTCGTAATGTTTCCAATAACTATTTATTGTTTACTTGGATTTCTCCAAAAATTTTACTTTTAATGGTAATCCCTGTAGGTGTAGCCGCAATTCCGCCTAAACCTGTCTCTCTTAATTCGCGAGGCATCTGTCTTCCAACTCTATACATCGCTTCAATAACTTCGTCCGCATTGATGATATTGTTTACGCCGGCTAATGCAATGTCCGCTGCTACTAAAGCATTTGCCGTCCCAATAGCGTTTCTCTTTACACAAGGGATTTCTACCAAACCAGCGACCGGATCACAAACTAAACCGAGTAAATTTTGTAATGCGGTTGAGAAAGCTTCAGAAGATTGCTGTGGCGTTCCCCCGGCAGCTTCTACCGCTGCTGCAGCCGCCATTGCTGAGGCACTGCCTACTTCAGCTTGACATCCGCCGTACGCTCCTGAAATACAAGCATTATTTGCGACTATCATTCCAAATAAAGCTGAAGTGAATAGGAAATGGACCATATCTTCATGGCTTAACTGCAACGTATCTTTAATACTAAATAAGACTCCCGGGATCGTCCCACTCGCACCTGCTGTTGGAGTTGCACAAATAGCCCCTAATGAAGCATTTACTTCATTAACACCGATAGCACTTTGAACCCCTAACACCATCAAATCTCCAGAAAGAGTTTTTCCTCTTTCTCGATATTTTTTTATTTTAACAGCATCACCTCCGCTTAAACCGGTCGGAGAAAATACCCCGTCGCCCTCGGTACTTTTATTTATGGAATTTTCCATAGTTGCTAAATTTCTTTCCATTTTACTCCAAATTTCTTCATAAGAAGTTCTAGTTTGTTCGATTTCCTGTTCGATTGCCAATTCATAAATTGGTTTTTGCCTTTTATTAGCTGCATCTACAATTTCTTTTATGGTCATATACATATTTTTTCACTCCCTAATGTACTAAAGGACAATGATATTAGCTACGCTGCTTAAACTTCCCAATTCCTTCTGAACATCACCGGGCAATAGCGAATCCAAAGCGAATGCATATAAATATTTTCCGTTTTCTTCTAAAATATGATAGTTGTTAATTTCTACATCATATTGTTTAAAGATCCTGCGTAAAGCAAGTTCAAAGTCAGTTCTTTCGGAAATCGCAATAATAACTGGCAAAGGCCCCTGCAGATCTAAGCTAAATCCGTCAATTTCAACATGTTTGACTTCAATTAATCCGCCGCCGACCGATATACCCATCGTTCTAATACTTCGACTTTCATTCTCTAAATATACATCTGCCGTATTAGGATGACAAGCAGGACTATCACCTGCTTTTTCAATAAAGGTAATGTCAATGCCTTTAGATTCTGCTATTTTAATAGCATCTGGCACTTTGCTGTCATCGGCAGCAAATCCTAATATCCCAGCTATAATTGCAAAATCAGTTCCGTGCCCTTTATGGGTTTCAGCAAATGACTCATAATATTCTACAACGACTCTTTGCGGAATTCCTTGGAATAATTTACTAGCAACTGTTCCGATAGCTAAGGCACCTGCAGTATGTGAACTTGAAGGACCTATCATTACCGGCCCAATCACATCAAAACAACTTTTATATTTAACAACCTTTTTTTCTTTAATTGATGTTACATTCATGTTCATATAAGCATCCCCATAATCTATTATTTGTCAACTTTCCGTAAAGAAGTCATCGGAAATGCTGGTTGAATTACTTAAAGAAGCGATCCAAACCGGAGTCAAAGCTTCTTACGTTTTTTTGATAGCTGGTTTAGCTTTCCAGTAACCATCTTAAATGTTCTGGATCCCGCCGCAGCATGCCCATTCCGGCACAAGCGGTACCCATCATCAGGGAATATACGGGTGAAACGCCCACGGCCAACGTAACGAGGGCGCGGCAGCAACGCCGTTCTGGATCGTTTGCATGAGCAACTTCCTCCCTAAACGATTGACCGGTGTATACGCTTTCTTGTATTTGATTAGAAAATTACTCTTCCCCTTGATTGTTGTTATAATTTCTTAAATGCAAGTAGACCGTGTGCTTTGAGATCTTAAGCGCATTGGAAACGATAGCCACCGAATCGCGCATTTGAAAGACGCCGCGTTCTAAGAGCAGCCTGATAATTTCTTTATTCCGATTATGATGCGGGATCTCTTGGGAAGCGTCGACCTCATAAATCGTCGTTTCTATGGTGTTCTTCAACAGATCTTCAACAGAGTTAGCGAAATTCTCCTTCACATTGTTTTCAGGGGATAGGAGATGGTTCGGCGTAAACATGTTAAGAAAGTTTGACAGGGAACCGTCAAGATTCATATTGATGCACAACAAGGCGATAATTTTATTATCTTTCCCCCGAATAGCGATGGTGCTGGACTTCATTAGCTGGCCGTTCTTGCCACGGGTGAAGTAGCTTTTAGATTGTTTAGCTCCTGAATTCTCAAGCTCCTTAAGCATACGCAAGGCCAAGTCGGTAATAGGAGCGCCTACCTTTCTTCCGGAGTGGTGACCGTTGGCGATTACGACAGCAGACTGATTATAATCGTGCAAGCTGTGCAGAACGACTTCGCATTCCGGTCCTAAGTAGTCCGCAATACCATAAACCAGAGCTTCATAAGACTTTATAATCAGGTGATCCTCGTCTGTAAAAGATAAGTATGACATCGTATAAGGATTACCTCCCTCCTTGGATGATAACCTGGAAGTTGAGTCAATCAAATTTAGTTAATTCAATCAACTTGTCGTAATTGTATACAAAAAAATTGATTCCTGCAAGAGGCTTCACAACAATGTCACTATCTTTTTATCTTTCCTGCAAAAAACCTTGGGAGCCCAAACTTATAAATCCTTAAATGTCAAAAAAAGCAATACATACAGCTATGCCGTGTGTCCTGTTTTCAGCCGCTTGGTGCGGCTGTTGTTGTATGGATCTTTGTTTAAAGTACACCCCTTAGAGTGGGCATTGGAAAACGATGGATGAGAAAATATCTCTAACAAGGCGAGTTCGGACTACTCGATCAACATGGACGCCGGGAAGAGTATATCGCCCCAAATAGGTGCATCCAAAAGTTGAACCGAGAAAATGGACTTGCTAAAAAAGGGTTTGAAAATCTGGATGCGGGAGGAACGGGAGAACGCTTCAAATTCATTGAACAAGCGGCTAGGACAGGGGGAGTAAAGAAGCTGTGACTCTATTTGGTATCTCCAGAATTGGATACTATGCGTATTTAAAGCGAAAAGGGAACGACGATGATGCCGAGGCCAAACACCTCATCTGTAGAGTACATCGACGTTTCGATGGGAAGTACGGTTATCGCCAGCTCCAGTTGTCCTTGTTGCAGGATGAAGGCGTGTGAATGAACCATAAGGAGATATTGCGTCTTATGGAAAAGCTAAGCTTTAAGCCAGCATTCGTCGGAAACGTCGAATAAAATGACGTACCGGGCAGCAGAACGTGTAGCAGCCAACCTGCTTGAGCGGAAGCTCATAGCTGAGGAACCAAACCAGAAATGGCTCACAGATGTCACCCAGTACCGAGTGAGTGAGCGCTGGCTATATCTTTCAGCGGTGAAAGATTTGTTCAATAACGAGATCGTGGCCTACCAGCTCACCGAACGTAACGACAACGAGCTGATTTTGCAAACATTCAGCAAAGCGTTTGCCAAGTAAAAGACATGACCGGGCTGATCGTTCACCGCGACCAAGGATTCCAGTACACGTCTCACGCTTACCACGACATGCTGCCAAAGGTTGGTGCCCAAATCAGATGTCTCGTCGGGGCAATTGTCTAGACAACGCATCCGTGGAGAGCTTCTTCTCGCATCTCAAAACGGAAGGGCTCCGCCCTTATTAAAAAAACTGACGGCGGTAGAGTATCAACAAATTACTTATAGTGTTAGAAGCTGAATTCTGTGTTATTGTAGGTAGATTGGCTTCTTCACTTTTAAAACACTGAATCACATATATGGTTATAAAAGTAAAAACGAGTGCAAAAAAAAGTATACTCGCTATTCTTTTACTTAAGAATTTCAATATTCCACCCTCACTTAGTTATTTTTTATAAATCACTTTACCTTGATCATCTCGTATAACTAGTTCTGTTGGTTTAAAACGAGTATCAGAACTATCACTTATGAAGATGTATGCCATTTCCTTAACATTCATTTTTCTTGTCTGTGTACGCTGATCGGGAAAGGTAATAGATATAGTTTTGCCACGTATAAGAATGTCCCCACTGTTAATAAAAAGAGCCAGATACGGAGAACCACTTGTACGTCCAATGGTTTGCACTACCTGCCCCCTATCTTCCTGAATCTCTAATTCTCTTACGAAATTCTCTTGGCCATTTACTATAGTTAACATTCCAACTCCGATACGCTTATGGTCTTTGTAAGCTATTAGAGAAAATGGCTTGTCTACACTATTCACTATTTTGTAGATTAGTAGTTCAAATGTTTCTTTGCCTACAACTTTCTTGATTGTATCCTCATTAGTGACGGTGTATTTATCTCTTGTAAAGTAATTTGAAACTATAACAATGATTGTTTATACCCATTCATTTACTTTTCTATATGCTTGATATGACAAGTATTCTGTAATATTTAAATCTATTACACACACCAAGATTTGAATAATATTAAATGTCTTCAAAATATTCGCGAAAAACTTTATGAAAGAATAATCTTTTTGATCGTTGGCTTAATCAATCGAAATAACCTACTGACTCAAACACTAACTTAGCTGGACACAGTATTATCTCCTTTAAGAGACAAAAAACTCATGTTTGCATGGGAAATGGGTAAATTTGGAGGGATACTTTTTATGTCTAAAAAAGGACAAGGCTTTCAAACATTTGGCTTTTGCGCCAAGAAGTTCAGAAACGGAACGAAGAGGAGCCATGACTTCACCGGGTTCCACTCGCTCTTAAATATATAAACTGTACAATTCTCCAAAGTCACTATCTTCATATGCTTCCAAACACTTTTTAAGATGTACTATACGTTGCTTTGAATAGGAGATTCTTTAAAGCTGCATTTTGCACTTTCACTTTTCCCATAAATACACATGACACCCTAAAATAAGTATCATCTAAGGAGGGATGTATGATGGGAAGTGGAAAAACTATACAGCAACGGTTAGAGAAGAATCGAAAGCGGCTCTATGATTTGCACGCAAAATACGGACTAGGTCATAACTATGTACTCCGGCAATCTATGGTTTTGGACGAGCTGATTAATCAATATAATCGGATATATTATGCCAAATTAAAAAAGCCGATTGCCAGCTTTATCATTTATTTTTCAGTTCATTCATACAGAGGTTACATATCCAAGCATTTTTAAAGTATGTAAGATACTCAAGCTTACCACATAAAGCACAGATCTTCCCCGTGTACTTTCGCATGATCAAACCACTCTCCGTCGCCCAAAACTCCATGGTTGTATGCTTGCCAATCCCTAGACGCTTCCTTATATCTACGGGGATGACTATCCGACCTAAGCTATCTAAGTCTCTGACCATTCCTACGCGATCCAAGAAAAAACCTCCTTATTCCAAAAATATAAGCAGACCAAAAATAAGCATAAATGCTTGAAATAAGGAATTATTTATCATGACATGGCTCGAATTGGAAAAAACTACGTTCGATATAAGGAAACATAAAGCGCCTTGCCGGAAAAGAAAGTCCCAGCAAAGCGCACAAATTTACTCGAAGCTTATAGTTCTCTTGTTAACTAATGCTCACCGATCTGCATCATTCACGAATGTATTATTATATAGCCTCACTCTCCACTCCGCCCGTTCAGCCACTTGAACCAGTGGAGCAGGTGACTAAATCGGTATTCATGCTGCGAAGCATATGTCCATACCTCCGGCTCTCCATCAGGCTCCTTCCAGATGAGCATGGAGAAGTGGCCCTCCTCCTCGCTCGTAACCGACAGCAGCGAAAGACGATCATCCCCGAATCGGTAAGGAGCCGATTCTATCCAGTAATTTCGCATATCGCTGATCCAGCCGCGAAACTGTTCTGTACCGGCAATCCGCCGGACTTCATCAGGCAGGAGCAGATGCTCGCCGATGTCCTTCCAATCCCCCGCATACCGGTACCTCGCTGCCAGCAGTGGACTGAGTGGCCGGGTTTTACCGGGAGCTAACGTAGGCATGCAGGCGACGGGAACGACCGGACCGATGTTCTGGATAGCATAGGAGCCGGCCTCCTCCTCACTCATTCCGCAGGACATAGCCTCCGTAATAAACTCGTTCCGTCGTATACCAAACTGATGCCGATACTGTGACATTTCATGGTGCAGCTCTGATACCATACCCTGTACTGCATCTGTTCCAATCATCCCCAGGCACCTCTCATTTCAAAATATAGTCTTGCAGCTCCTGCTGCGCTCGATACGTAGCCCAGTTGAACGCAGGCCACGCCTTTTCTTCCCTTGTCAGGCTCCTTAGGCGCCCCTGTAGAAGCTCATCCATCGCTCCATGTTCCTTGCGGCTAAATTCAATCAGTAACGGAATGGCGTCCGCTGATAATCCACTCAAGTATTCCTTATCTATTACGCTTGTAGTGCGATAACGTTCGAGATTATTTTCGGCAATCCGTACGTCAACCCCTACATAGTTCACAACGACATAAGCCACCAGCACCAGCACCATATAATATTTCGCCAGCGGAAGCTGACGAATATGAATGCGTACTGCTGCAATGAGCAGCAGCAAGCCCAGAAAAATCATAAATGCGTGCACCAGATAACGTGTGTACGTATATCCGTATGCCTCTTCATACATAACCAGCCGGGTATATCCTGAATAGAGCATCACACCCGAGCAGCCAACAAGTACATACAGCAGGCCGCTGTTCATTTTTTGCAATATGCCGGAGCCGGCTTCAGTCCACTTCAACACACTGATCATCAGCACAAAATTAATGCCCGTGACCATGACCAGCTCACCGAATCCCCTTCTCGCATACTCTGCGTACGAGATTCCTTCAGGCAAAGCGCCTTGCCATGCGCCAAACAAATACCCGAACTGCAGCACCACAAACACAACATATACCAGATTCATGACGATCAGCACTGTCGCTGTAATGACCGGATCAAACTTGATCGCTATCGGCTCATAATAAGGGTTCCTCGGCTGAACCTCCTGCTCTGTATCACGCGGTGCAGGGTGTACGAATCCCCACAAATAACAGAAGAAGCAGAAGGTAAAAAAGCAGATCCACATTAGCCGCAGCGTACCGCTCCCAAAGGACCATGTGCCGATCCATGCAGGTATGCCTGATAATAGCGCCTCAAACATCCCGTCAGCCGAAGCCAGCAAAGACACAATGATGAACAGCAACGGCAAGGCGATGAGCAAACCGATTGCCACTTTGCCCAATACACGCTTGCGCTCATCCTGTACATTGGGAAAGGCTGCCCTTTTGAACATCCGAAACGGGGTCACGATATGGCGCATATTGTGATAAAACCAATGGCTTAACGCCTGGCCGATCATACCGGGCTCCGACCAATCATGCTTTTTCTCCCCAAACAGCAGCACCATATGTACGCTAATCAGAGCAGGGATAGCCAGTGCATTTAACACATATAGAATCGGATTATTGAACAGCACATACGTCAATGCCAGCATGATAATGATGACAAATAGCAAGCGGCCTATCCACGAACTAGGCGGAGTGCGATCTCGATTAAAGGCATACATATAGGCGTAAAACACAATGACAAAAATAGGCATAGACACGCCCAGCCCATGTCCGAAAAACAGATACTGATGAACCAGCGCCAACACAATCGCGGCAATAAAAGCGGCCCAAAACGACGTTTTTGGCAGAGACGTTCTACTCATCTTGTCATGCATAGTAAATACCTCCACAAATATGCTTTATAACCCTTATTGTAGATGATAAAATAAGAAGATAAAGAGAAATTAATCGGCACGAAATTTCCTATTTTATATAAAGGCTGCGCTTGGACCATCATGAATATAAGAAACGGAGCTACTAAAAATGAAACTTCATGCTCAATTTTTGCAGCTCCACTCCCATACGGCTGACCTTAAAGACGAGAATCATACCGTAGAGACTACGCTTGATGAACTGGCGGCTATTTTGGACTGTACTCACCGCAATGCCTTGATGATCGTTCAGAAAATGGAACAGCATGACTGGATTGAATGGACGCCCCGCCGGGGACGGGGTCGCCGCTCCAGCCTGCGCTTCCTCATTCAGCCAGAGGGCATTGCCGTGCAATCTATGATGCAGGCCATTGACCGCCATGACATTAAGCGTGCGCTGGACGAAATCCGGGCCCATTCACGCTCCTCCACGATGCAGGAGCATTTGCAGGGCTGGCTGCTGAATTACTTCGGGCATCACGCGGAAGTGCGCAGCGATCAGCACCAGATCGACACGCTGCGTCTCCCCATTCGCCAGCAACTCTACACGCTGGACCCGTTGTACCTGAACTGGCTTGCCGAGTCCTTCGTATCCAGCCACGTCTTCGATGGGCTGGCCCGGCGTGCGAACGAAAGCGGCGAGATTTTGCCGGGGCTGGCACACGCCTGGGAGGTGGACGCTACGCGGACGAAGTGGACCTTTTTCCTGCGCAAGGAAGTGCTGTTTCATAACGGCAAAATATTGACTGCCGAGGACGTCGTCTATACCTTTGAACGGTTGCGTCGCGCACCCGGAAGAAGACTGTACCATTTTATCGTCCGGCAAATCCGGCACGTGCAGGCGCTAAGTCCAACAATGGTAAGCTTTGAGCTGAAGGAGCCGAATGAGCTGTTTCTGTCCTTCCTGTGTACCAGCCGGGCCGCGATTGTGCCTCGTGAGCTGAATCAGGCAGGGGAGGCCGCCTTTGGCATCCGCCCTGTCGGTACAGGAGCGTTCAAGGTTACAGAAATGAATGAAAGCCTCTGTATACTGGAGGCTTTTGCACCTTATTTTCAAGGCAGAGCCCATCTGGATCGGGTGGAGATTGTACAGCTTCCGTGGGCTACGAAGCTGGAATCGTCAGATACAGAAGATACCGCATCTTCTTTTCATATTATCCACAACCCCATATCGGAGGGAGGTACGGACGCCGCATGGAGCCAAATTCACTCGGCGGCTTCGGTATGCAAATTTATTACATGCAACACTCACAAGGATGGGCCGCTGCGCAATCCGGACGTGCGCGCCCGAATCGCAGCATGTCTGGAGCAGCGCAGTCTTCCTCCGGAAGAGGTGGAGGTGCCTGACGATTCAATCGAGCACCTGACGGCATTACAAATTGCCACCATTCCTGAATATAGAGCAGATGCGGAGCGGGTCGCGGCTCAGCTCGAATCCTGGGGATATCCCTGCAATATTGTGGCCGCAGCTATGAATGAGTTCAAAAGCTCGTCGATCCGTATGGAATCGGATCTGATCATTTTTTCTCTGTTTCGCGACCGCGATGAACAATTGCGCCTGTACGATCTGTATCTGAATGTATCCGGGCATGTTGAGCCGCATAGCCGTGTTGATATCGAAAGACTGCTACGCGAAATTGCACGCGAAGCTGATCATACAGTCAGGGCACGTCTATTTGAACATATCGAGGCACAGCTCATTCAGGAGCACCAGTTGCATATTTTATATGAAAAACCTGTTCAGACCGCCTACCTCCCTTCTGTACGCGGTGTATCTTTTAACAGCCAGGGCTGGGTGGATCTCCGTCATGTATGGTTTCCACCTGCCTTATCTTCATCACCCAATCTTTCATAGACATGCAGTCCATTCGAGTGTAATGGGATAAACCAAAAAAGGTATCCTCTTTTTTACAAGAGAATACCTTTTGGGTTACCATCGATCCAGACCTTTTTAAGCTGATGTATCAAGGGATGAAAACGACCATCCCCCCATTCCATGACTGCGAGCGTTGCTGGCATCTTCTACTCGGGGGCAAATAAATGAAAAATTTAATATGACAAAAACATTAAATACGAGCAAGGAAAAAATGATCTTTTTTATCATGAATGTACTCTACCTCTCTAAGTAATTTTTTATATTCCGCTTTGTCTTCAGAAGAAGCAGCATGCCGATACTTTTCGAATAATCCTACACATCTGATTGTGACAGGATTACCATTCAGTACAACCGAATAGGAAAGGCTCTCCAGCAAGAATTTCATACCTTTGCTATAACGATCTTTGTTCAGGTCATAACAAGCTATCTCTGCCAAAAATCGTGCATAGAGATCTGCTGACATTTGTTCCGTATAGGTGCCTACCTTGACATGCTGATCTGCAAATGCTTCAATTTGTTTTTCAAAACGCTGCAGCACTTGATCTACATTAAAATCATAACGATTGGCCGCTACCATAATTTTGTGCAGCCCTACCAGAATTTCACCTTTGTTTTTTGCCAAATAATCTACATACTGAGGAATGACGTCCAGGCTGCCGGACATCAATTGATATAGATACCCGTTGCCCTCAGCCCAGTTCCTACACTGCTCCTTCAAATGGCGTGCTTCCTCCGTATCTTCTTGCACCCAGCTCAGATCAGAGTATAAGGATACATATTCCAGCGCCTTTTGATAATCCCCTCGCTCATCCCACACCCCGGCGTGCAGCACATAAGAGTATACAATGTACATAAACAAGGGACCCTTCGGTTCCTTGCCGCGCTCTGATCTTTTGGTATTTCCGTATTTTTGCTCGTATTGTACCTTGGCTTTTTCCCTCATTTTTTCAGCTAAACATTCTACTTTATCCCAACGACGCAAGGAGGCATAGGCATTGGCCAAGTCTCTTAAGGCATCCAGTTGGTCAGCTTCACCCAGTCGGTCCACAAAGCTTTCAAAGTGGGTGGCCGCCCATAAATTTTCATCCTGATCATCACCGACAGCAATCGTAAATAACCGATACTGACAAAGCGCCAAACGCTCGGAATGCTGATATTTCTCGCTTTCCGAGACATTTCTGTAGATAATGGCCGCAGCCTCAAACTTGCCCTCTCTGAATAATTCTTCTGCTGTCTCAAATAAAGTCGGAGCGTAAATGAGATAATCCATCATAAACTCCAAGACCTGCTTAATACAATCCAGCTTATTCAGCTCAGCACAGCGATACAAAAATGGACGGACCCGGCGCCAATTCGGTGCTGTATTCCGTATAAACTCATCAATGTATAGCTCATAGAGGCTCCCTTCCTCAAGCCCCATTCCTGCTTCGATTCGGTCCAATAGCAGCATCGCAATTGGCCGATTACCGTTAATAATGGCACTGATCGTTCCTGCATTAATACCCGTGTTCTCTCCAAACTTGCTAATCGTAATTCCTTCTCGTCGGATATACTGTTCCAGCTCTGCGCGAATTGTGGTTGTTTCCTTCAAAGTTCAGGCACCCCCAGGGATTACTTGCATGTTTCCAATACAAAAAAGAAAATTACCGTGAATATTCCCTTAATTATACAAAGGAAATCCCATTTCGCCAACTGCCTGAGTGAATTAATTTCAAGAATTTCAATAATTCACCGAATTACGTTACTATAAGGAGACGAACCGAACGGCTGCACCCATCAGTCTGGTTTTTTGGGGCTTATGCATATATCTTCTGGAGCCGATTGACTTGTTCCTTTACGAACTGCCGAAGTGCTGCAGGCTCCATAATTTCACCCCGTCCAATCCAATCCATAGCATCACGGCAGGCCGCCTCATAGCTGTACATATTGACCGTCAGATACAAATGGCTCTCCTCCTGCACGGACTGAACCATTTCCAGTCTTTTCGCTATAACTCCAGCCTGTGTCTTATTCGTTCGGATCACTACGGGATAGTATTCATTCTCTGTACATAGCCGCTTAAACCTTTGCTTTATCCAGTGCTGCTCCAGCGAGAAATCCGCAGGCACCTCAAAGCATTCCGCAGATGGCTGGGCCTCTATGATGCGTTCACACTTGAAGGTCCGAATCTCCTGTCCGGCCTCACAGAAGGCAATGAGATACCAATCTGCCTTTTTAACCACCAATCCATAGGGATGTACACGGCGGGAGGAATAGGACCCGTCCGCTTTCCGGTATTGAATGGTTATTTTATAGGACCCCCACACCGCAGCTCTCACGGCCTCCAAACAGGGAATGGCCACCCGTTCTGTCCACCAGGGCGTATCATCAAAATAAAACCGCGATTTGGCTTTTCGAATATCTGATTGGTAAGGAGCCGGCATCGTCTGTTCCAGCTTGAGCAGCGCATTCTTTAATTTTAAACCCGATTCTGTGGGCCCGCCCGTATAAATGTCTATGCCTGTTAAATAAAGCTGAAGCACATCTGCGCCATTCAACTGTTTCAGGCTGGCCGTATACCCCTCCATCAGGTAAATTCCGCCCTTCGGGCCGGATGCGGTAACTATCGGAACCCCCGCCTCGACCAAAAGATCGATATCCCTGTAAATCGAGCGCACTGAAGTTTCAAGCGCCAACGCCAATTCCTTGGCTTTCATTCTCCCTCTGGATTCGATACATAATAAAATCGCGATTAAACGATGCAGTCTCACAATCATACCTCCACAATAGATGGTTAACCCGAATTGAAAAGTTGATGCAAAGGTTGTTGATACCCTGTTGGCAGGAATAGGGTTCTCATAGAAGTAAAGGGGTGTAATGGTTGATCCAAGCTGCAAAAGCGGAAAGAGGAGCTGAACGTAGAGGTCACACAAAATATAGAGGATATTTTGCTGAATCCGGACGTGGATGTGGTCGATCTATGCCTGCACTCCCACCTGCATAGGACATATGCCGTTGCGCCGAAGCACGGTAAGCATGTGTTTTGTGAAACCGCCGGTTTGCTTTGATCTCGAAGATGCTCTCCTTATGCAGCAAGCTGAGAAGCAGTATGGGAAAAAGATTTTGGTCAACCAGTTCGTTAAGTTTGATCCCGCTTATACCTATCTGTACGAGGCTCACCGCCAGCAAAAATATGGGAAGCTTAACATGCACTCGAATTCGTTGCTGGACGATCTGAGCGCCTGCTTCCACTGAAACAAGCCATACAATCGCTGGAGATGGAGATCAAGATTCAAGCGTAGACCGAGGCAAACTCAAACTCAGCGTTAGCTTCAATATCCCCCGCAGTACGGCGGTCAACCTCCCTTACAGGGAGGTTGAGTCCGCAGGCAAGGACACCTCGTCCACGTAGTTCGTGGCCATAATCTTGGCTACCCCTTCCGGGTCAGTGGTCTGGCCCAATGCCCACATCATTTTGGTCACAAGTGCCTCTGTTGTCATGTCATACCCCGGAATAACGCCCTTTTCCAGTACCTTCTGCCCCACCTCGTAAATCGTCAGATCCCCGCCCTCATAGGGGCATTGAGTGGTCACGACAATACTCATACCGTCCTTCATCAGTTCCTCGATTTTGCTGATCAGGCTTCTTTCCTTGAAGGGCACACCCCCCATGCCAAAACCCTCAATGACGATGCCTTTATAGCCCAAGCTCCGAATGGCATCAAAGATCGCCGGATTCGTCCCCGGAATCAGCCTGAGCAGAAATACCTCCGCAGCATATCTGTCATTATACGGGTGGCGAACGGTACCGCGGTTTGCCAATACGCCCTCCGTATAGGCCACCTTTCCGTTCTCTACAAGACCGATGTACGGATAGTTGATGCTTTCAAACGCGTTATAGCTGCGTGTTCTGATTTTGGAACTACGGCTGCCGTTGATAATTTTGCCGTTAAATACAACAAAAACCCCAGCCACCTTGCCACATGCGGTCAGGAATGAGTCGATTACATTTTTTTTGGAATCGCTGTGCTCCGCCAAAATGGACACCTGCGAACCTGTCATAATGACGGGCTTGTCTACGGTTCCCAACATGAAGCTCAAGGCCGAAGCCGTATAGGCCATCGTATCCGTACCGTGCGCAATCACGATGCCATCGTATTGATCAAGAGAACGATGCACCATCCGGGCGATGGACGCCCAATCCTCCGGCTGCGTATTTGTGCTATCAATGCTCATCAGATTATGGGCATCAATTTCGCAAATTTCCTTGAGTTCCGGAATTTCCGCTAAAATGTTTTCAGCTGATTGGGTCGGTGTCAGGCCGTTTTCCTGATAGGAGGAAGAAATAGTACCTCCGGTATTAATGAACAAAACCTTTTTCATGTGCCAATGTTCCTCCCGATCACATTTTCACTTTATTGTTCTTAGAATTTATCACGAATAAGTGTGATAAGCTACTTTGCAATGGAAAAGATTTAATGAAGGATGGGTGCATTCATAAATCAGGAGCAGCCAGTCTGCGTGTCTATCGATATAACGCCCAAAAAGCACGTCAGACAAACGCGGGTTTTCCTTGCTCCTACTTTTTGTCTACCGTGCTTTTTTATTGTAATGCGAAAGATGCAAACAAATCTCGTGGCGCTGCTGCACCTCGATTTAAGAGTGAACCGGAGATGCTTATTGTTCCCCAGTCCACACGTTTCTTATCAAAATATCGGTTGCTCCTGCGGCGCTCTTTGTCCCAATGCTTTGCCCAGGAATTGCCGTGTCCGCTCTTCCTTTGGATTAGTAAAAAACTGCTCCACTGGACCCTGCTCCACAATGACGCCATGCTCCATCAGCACGACCCGGTCCGCTACATCCCGCGCAAAGCTGAGCTCATGCGTGACAATAATCATCGTGTTACCTTCACTTGCCACCTTTTGAATGACTGTCAGCACTTCATCCACCAGTTCAGGGTCAAGCGAGGAGGTCGGTTCGTCAAACAACAGGACCTGCGGTTTCAGTGCCAACGCCCGGGCAATGGCAACACGCTGCTGCTGTCCGCCCGAAAGCTGGGCCGGATAGTGACTCATGCGGTCCTTTAACCCGACCTTTTCCAAAATCCCTTCACTAATTCCCCTCGCCTGCTTGCGATCCAGCTTTTTTACACTGGTCAGACCGATCATCACATTATGGAGCGCATTCAAGTTTTTAAACAGCTGGTATTGCTGAAATACCATCGCCGTAGCCGTACGCAATCCGAGAATATCTTTTTTGCTCGCCTTGGCTGCATCTACTTGTACACCGTCAATTTCAATGATACCGCTGGTCGGCTGCTCCAAAAAATTAATGCTGCGCAGCAAGGTGGACTTGCCCGATCCGCTCGGGCCGAGGATGACTACGACTTCTCCTTTGCCTACGGTCAAGTCTATCCCTTTGAGCACGTGCTGCTGCCCAAAATGCTTATGGATTTGATGAAGTTGAATCATATACTCTTACTCACTTCTTTCGTAAATTCGAATACGCTTCTCCAGCACGACAAGCCCGCGTTCAATCACGATGCACACCAGCCAGTAGATCAGAGATACCGCCACATACACCTCAAAAAAGGCTAACGCCCGCGCGCCCATAATTTTGGCCTGTCCCATCATATCGACGACACCAATCATAAAAATAAAAGACGTATCCTTCACCGTACTGATCAGCGTGTTCCCCAAATTGGGCAAAGCCGCCGTCAGCGCCTGCGGCAGTACAATTTTGAGCATAGTTTGCGTCTGACTCATGCCGATGGAATGGGCAGCTTCAAATTGCCCGCGGTCCACGGAGTTAACCGCCGCCCGGAACGTCTCCGACAGATAACCGCCGAGATTAAGCGAAAAGGACAGCAGTGCAAACAGCTCGGGTGGAATCACATAGACATTAAATTGCTGCAAGAACCCATATTCGCTCTGAAAATAATACAGAAACTTGGGTATTCCATAATACACGAGGAACAGCTGCACGATGAGCGGCGTTCCCCGGATGTACGAGACATACAGCGTAGACAATGGTGCCAACACAGGCACCTTGTATATCCGAATTAAGGCTGTAGCCAACCCGATGATCGAGCCGAGCAGCATGGACAGCAGTGCAATCCATAGTGTTACAGGGAGATGCTCGATGATCTGGGGAAGACTTTTCAGCATATAATCAAGGTCAAACAGCTTTTCCATAGGAACCCCACTTTACCCTTTGCATTGTTGTTACTGTGGAATAAATTCTCCGCCTGTCCATTGTTCAGACAGCTTTTTCAGCGTTCCGTCCGTTTTAAGCTTTTTAATAATCGGGTCAATTTTCGCTTTCAGCTCTTGGCCCTGCCTATCCTTTTTGAAAACCAGATTGATATCATCCGTTTGCACAGGATCACCTACCGCTTCGACCTGCAAGCCTTCCTTCTTGATCGTCGCCGCTGTCATAACCGGATCATTCACGTAAGCGTCTACCCGGCCATTCTGCACATCCTGAAGGTTGTCAGACGAAGTGCCTGCATCATTGTATTTCAAAATGATTTTATTTCCATGTTTCGCATTATACTGTTCAAGCAATTGCGTATAGGAATCGCCTACCGAAGCGGCTACCTTCTTGCCTTCCAAATCCTTGAGGGAATGAATATCGGTTCTGCCCTTTTTCACAATAATCACGGACTGAGCCGAAAAATAGGACTCATCCGAGAACAAATATTTTTGCTCTCGCTCGGGATTTTTGGCAATTTCATCAGCCACCACCTGAATTTTGTTCGCATCCAGTGCAAGGAATATCGCATCCCAGCCCGAGGGTACAAACTCAAACTTGTAGCCGTCCAGCTTCTTGTCAATTTCCTTGATGACATCCACATCGTATCCGGTCAGTTCATTTTTATCATTCACAAAAGCAAATGGCGGGTAGTCATTTTGTGTACCGACATAAATCACCTTATCCCCCGATGCCGCATCCTTCGAGGAGCATCCACTCAGGGCACCCGTGATTAAAACGAGAAATAGGCCAATCGCCGCAACGAAAGCAGACTTTTTCATATGTGATACCCCTTCTTATTCCAAGTAATTTACTATGATTTTATATTATAACGGGTTATTCAAATAATACAATAGATAAAATGGATTCCAATAACTTACCCTGGTGCTGCAATAAAAAAGGACCCTTGCGGGTCAACTGTCATTCATGAAGGAAGACGGTCTGCTGGATGCTCGGGCAAAATGGACGCAATCAACCGCTGTACGGCCGGATGAATGGATTCAAAAATCCCGTCCTTGTCATCACAATACTCGATCAATTCCCCCTGCTCCATTACAGCAATGCCATCACAGACGGTGTAAGCCGCCCGAATATCATGCGTGATGAACAGATACGACAATCCAAGCGAGGATTTCAGTTCTCCCAGCAGCGATAAAATATGCATCTGGTGAACCATATCCAGACTGCTGACAGACTCATCCAGCACGATTAGCTTAGGCTTGAGGGCAATGGCTCGGGCAATGTTGATCCGCTGCAATTGTCCACCGCTAAACTGATGCGGAAATTTATTCCGATCTTCTGGCCTGAGACCAACTCGTTCCAGAAGGTTCTCAACTGTTCTCTTTTGCTCCTGCACCGATAGCCGTTCGTAATTATCCAGAGGCTCCCCGATAATCTGCCCAGCAGTCATCCGGGGATTTACAGCGGAATAGCAGTCCTGAAATACGACCTGCATATCCCGTCTCAGCTCCCTGCGGACCTGTGTACTTCCATGATAAATGTCCTGCCCCTGAAACAGCACCTGACCCTTCTGCGGCTTCTCCAGCCCCAGAATGACCTTGCCGAGCGTGCTTTTACCCGCTCCGCTTGTCCCAAGCAGCCCCAGGCAAAATCCGCTCTCTATGGTGAGTGAAACGCCGGACAGCACGGGGGGGCGTAGTTCAGAGCGGCCCAACCATTTGCGCCTTCCATAGCTATGAGTTACTTCCTTCACTTGCAGCACGCGCATTCGCTCCCTTTTGAAAATGTAACCGTCACAGGGCGCCTAACCCCCTGCCTGATTCATGTCCCGGAGGGACAACCTGGGCCTGGCATGCAGCAGCATTTTCGTATATTCATGCTGCGGCTGATCGAACAGCCGATGAACCTCCGCCTGCTCGACGATACGTCCCTGCTGCATGACAGCCACTTCGTCTGCCATTTGGGAAATGACACCCAGATCATGCGAGATCAGCAAAATGGAAGTGCCGTATTCCGTACGCAAGCGATCCAGCTCTCTCAGCACCTGTAGCTGATTCACCACATCAAGCGCCGTCGTCGGTTCATCCGCAATCACCACCGCCGGCCGCAGGCACATGGAAATGGCAATCATGACGCGCTGCAGCATTCCCCCGCTGAGCTGAAACGAATATCGCTTCATCAGCTTGACTGGTTCAGGCAGATTCATCTTTTCCAAAGCTGTTACGGCAAGATCACGAGCCTGTCGTTTGGTCAATTCGGTGTGAGTGCGGATGGTTTCCGTAAACTGAGCTCCGATCGTATACACAGGCGTAAAAGCACTCATCGGATTTTGCATAATCAACGCGATGTCCTTGCCGCGAACACGCCGCATTTCCTCAGCCGTCATTCCGTTCAGCTCGCGACCATTCAGACGAACACTGCCTTTCACGTCCATCATCTGGCGATTCAGCAACTGGAGCAGCGCGTTACAGGTCAGCGTTTTGCCGCTTCCACTCTCGCCAACAAGACCCAGAATCTGTCCCTTTTTCAGCTCAAAATAAATCGGCTCAAGCAGAGATACTGCTCCTGCATCGGTCTTGAGTTTGACCTCCAAACCGTGGACCTCCAGCACCTTCGACTTCTTCCCGTCATCCATCGTTGTTCTCACTCCTGTTTTACTGCTGTTTGGAAATTCCGTATCGGTCGGACAGCGCCTCTCCTAATATATTAAAGACCATGACCACCAACAGAATCATGATGCCCGGGTAGATCATTAATTCCGGATGGCTACGGATGTACCCTGTACCCTCATGAATCATCGCTCCCCATTCGGGAGTTGGCGGCTGGATACCCAGACCGAGGAAAGACAGCGCCGAAATATCCATAATGGCCCAGCCCATCTCCAGTGTACCTATGACTACAATCGGCCGGAGCACATTCGGAATAATATGCCTCTGGATAATGGCCCATGAAGAGGAGCCGCTAATTCTTGCGGCAGCTACAAAATTCCGCTCTTTCAGACTCACGACCATATTGCGGCACATCCGGGCATAATACACCCACTGTACCATCATCAATGCAAGCAGTACCTGCATAAGACCAGGCCCAAAAATACCGACAATACCCAGCACAAGCACCAGATTCGGGAACGCCATAATCCCTTCGCAAAGCCGCATCAGCACACTATCGACCCAGCCGCCCAAATAACCGGCCACCGATCCGATCACGACACCGATGCTAAGCGAGGATAGGAAGATTAGAGTCGCGAAGCCAAGCGAAATCCGAGCTCCATACAGCAGTCGGGAAAAATTGTCCCGACCCAAGTGGTCGGTTCCCAGCCAATATTCCTTGGAGGGGCCTTCCAGCTTGTGCAGTAAATTGACTTTAACCGGATCATGGGGAGCCAGCCACGGGGCCAGCGCCATAATGATAAAAAGAGCCGCTAGCACGACTGAGCAGACCACGATTACTTTTTGATCCTTACACATTGTACGCAACCTTATCATCACTGCTCTGCTCGTCCCTTCGCTGAAATTCGGGGGTCCATATACAAATGCACCAGATCAACGAGCAAATTGCATACGATGAACAGGCATGCCGCCAAAAACACATAGCATTGTATGACGGGAATGTCCCGGTTAAAAATCGCTTCTACAAAATAGCGGCCAAAACCGGGCCATGAAAACACCTGCTCCACAATAATCGTTCCGGTCAGCAGCTTGCCCAGATTCATACCCATACCCGTAATCAGCGGGGCAATGGCAATTTTGAGCACATGCTTGAGCACGATCACCCGTTCACGAATCCCTCTCGTTCTGGCATACTGCACATACGTCTCTTGAAGCTGCTCCAATACACTGGAACGCAGCAAGCGCGTATATAGAGCAATCAGAACGAACGACAGGGTCAACGTAGGCAGCACCAGATGCTGCCACGTCCCCCGCCCCTCTACAGGCAGCCAATCCAGCCGGACGGAAAAAAAGAAAATCAGCAGATACCCAAGCCAGAACTGGGGAATAGACGCTCCAATATATGAAACTCCTCGGCTTAGCATATCGATCCAGCCATTTTTATGTATCGCCGCCAGCACGCCGAGCGGGATACTTGCCACGATGGATAGCGCCATGCTGCTCAATGCCAGCTCTACAGTGGCAGGCAATCGAACCTTCACCTCATCCCACACCGGCTTGTTCGTCAGGTATGAAGTCCCGAAGTCCAGCCGGCTGATTCTTTGCAGCGTGTGCATATACTGCATCAGCATAGGCTGATCCAACCCGAATTCATGCCGCTTCTGCTCCAGAATTTCCGGTGTCGGGTAGATGTGAGCTGCTGTCAAATAGGCCTCAGCCGGATCAACCGGTGAAATATGGATGAGTGCAAAGGTAACGAGGGTCGCAAAGAGAACAATAGGAATGACCGCCATCATTCGCTTCCCGATATAGCTGATCATGAGCTGTCCTCCTCTTCTATAAACGAAAGTTACCCTTCGATTTCAACTACTTCCCGATTGCAATCCCACCAAACGGATTTTCGTCCCGGTTGGCCGGGAATACAAAATTCGTAATCTTTTTCTGATATACCGCGGTTTTCTTAATATATGAAATAGGCACAATCGCAGACTGCTCCTGCAGCGTCTTCAGAATCGAACCATACAGCTCTTGACGCTTGGTTTCATCTGTCGATGAGAGTGCTTCGTGTACTTGCTGATCCAGTTCCTTCTTCATCGGAAGAGCGCTTAGCGTCTCGGAAATTCCGAAGCTCTTTTTGGCAATGACGTTAATAAAGGAATGCGGATCATAAGGTGCACCATAGTTGTACCAGAAGTACAGATCAAACTGGTTGGATCTCAGACGCTTGATTTGAACCGTAAGCTCCAGCCCGGTCAGGTTCACTTTGACCCCCAGCTCTCCCCATTCCGCCTGAATGGTTTCAGCCATCGCCTTTTGGATCGGATCGGTCTTATCAAAAATCAGTTCAAAATCGAGCTGCTGTCCATCCTTCTCCCGCACCGTACCGCCAGCAGGCAGCTTCCAGCCAGCCTCATCCAGCAGCGCTTTGGATTTTTCCACATCATAGCTAACAGGCTGCAAGTCCATATTCGTATACGGATAATTTTTGGATAAAACCGTATCCGCTTTTTCCTCCAGCCCCGAAGTCACACCTTCCACCATCGCTTGCTTGTTAAACCCATGCTGGAGGGCCAGACGCACACGAAGGTCTGCCAGCTTGGGATTGGAGGAATTGAGCAACAGACTTCTGGTGCCGACAGGCTCGGACAGCTGAGTAACGTACTTATCCGTGTCACGAAGCTGCTTGAACGCATCCAGACTAATGACACCTTCACCGTAGATCAGATCCAGATCACCTTTCTCAAAGGCCATGACACGTGTCTCGCTATCGGGAATGATTTTTACGATGATTTTATCTACTTTCGGTGCAGTGCCCCAATAATTGGGATTGCGCTTAAAGGTCGCATATTCATCCTGCTTGTATTCATCCAGCATCCAAGGTCCTGTACCTACAGGTTTCTTGATGCCTTTGGAGGTGTCCCCATCATCCGGGAACCCGGCCTCACCCAAAAAGCGGAACGGACGAACAACGGACAAATCCTGAAGCACCGGATAGTACGGCTCCTTGAGCATCAATCGGAAGGTGCTGTCATCCACGACCTCCGTTTTGTCGAGAACGCCTACCACTCCAAGCCAACTGTGCGTCTTCTCATTTTTCATGATTGCGTCAAAGTTCTTCTTGACAATAGCCGCGTTAAACGGCGATCCATCTGAAAATTTCACACCTTTGCGAAGCTTGAACGTATATGTTTTGCCGTCCTTGGAAATCGCCCAGGATTCAGCCAAAGCAGGCTCCAGCTTGCCTCCTTGCTTATAGCTGACTAACGGCTCGTAAATCATGGATTGTGCAAAAAGCTGGGAAGGATTGTATACGTGTGGATTCATCGTACCAATGTCACGCGGCCACGATAGCGTGATCGTCTTTTCATTGGCAGCTCCGTTCATTGAGGTGGATACAGGCGTGTCCTCCTGCTTTGCGCAGCCTAAAATAACGGATAATGAGAGGATTGCCACCAACATAAGGGTGGCAGTCTTGCGGTGTCGAACGGACATCAATGGTTTCCCCTTTTCTATATATATTGTGATAATGATTATCATAATCATATTCAGAATAGGTATCACATCTTACTTTGTCAACAATATTCAGCAAAGGAAGCTTATATTTATTTTAAATTTGTATAATATGGTATACATAGATCATTCCACCAACGTTTGAAACAGGGTACGCGTGTATTCATGCTGTAACAGGTCTTCATTCCATTCCTTAAATACCTCCACGATTTCTCCCTGATACATGAAGGCAACTCGATCACAGAACGTACGGGTGGATTGAAGATCATGCGTGATGAAAAGATAGGATAACTGGCGTTCTACCTGGACTTTCTTGAGCAATTTGAGCACGGAGGACTGCGTTGCGGTATCGAGGCTAGCGACCGGCTCGTCAAACAGGATGATCTCCGGCTCCACCGCCAGCGCACGGGCAATGCATACCCGCTGCTTTTGTCCGCCGCTTAGCTGCGATGGGTATTTCTCCAGACTCCCTGCCTCCAATCCTACGGCTTCCAGCAGGGACAGGCAGATATCAGGCGCCTGCGCCTTTCGCTCAGGAAAATAGTTGCGGAGCGGCTCCATCAAAATATCCCGAATCGTCATGCGGGGATGCAGTGAGGAAGACGAGTCCTGAGCAACTAGCTGGATGCGCTTGTACAGATGGACATCCTTCACCTTTCCGGTATGAATGGGCTGACGATCCAGCCAGATCTCCCCTGAGGTCAACGGCTCCAGCCCCAGGATACATTGCGCCAGCGTACTTTTGCCGCTGCCGCTTTCGCCGACCAGTCCGAGGCATTCTCCCCGCTGTAGCTCCAGACTTACTTGCTTCACGGCGGCCTGCTCGCTATCCTGCTTGTTGAACCAGCCTTTTCTCCGTCTGCGGACAGGATAAGCTTTGGTCACTTGCTTCAATTCCAGCATCATCCGTGCATCCTTCCTTCCGGCCCCATCTTCAACACGCGATCTGCAACACGGTTTATGCCCCGACGGTCATGAGATATCAGCAAAATGGTGAGATCAAAGTCTTGTCTCAACTGCTGTAGCAATGCCAGCACCTTGTCCCGGTTGATGACATCCAGGGCCGTAGTAGGCTCGTCGGCAATAAAAAGGCGCGGACCGGAACTTAACATAGCAGCGAGCAGCACTCTTTGGCACATTCCACCGCTTAACTCAAAAGGATACGACGACAATATGCGCTCCGGGTCTGCAAACCCGACCTTGCAGAGCAATGCGTGCAAATAAGCCTCCTGCGCTTGAGTAGTGCGGCCTCCAGCCATCTCGGCTGCACGGCTCATCAGTCGCCTCATCCGCGACACGCCCTGTAGAACGGCTTGCCGCGGCGCGGAGAAAGATCGGGCCGTTTCAATGTGGCCCGGCTCTTGCTGCTCATACGGCATCTGACGCCGCCTATGCAGCCTCAACGTATCCGTCAACTGTGCACGGACGGTACGGATCGGGTTCAACCCGCTTAGCGATTGTTGAATGAGCAAAGCAACCTCCTCACGGCGCAGCCACTGCCAGCGCTGTTCATGGAACGGGACCACATCCTCCCCGTCATAGTAAATATGCCCTTGCGTAACACCGATTCCCGGCTCCAGCATGCCTGCGATTGCATGTGCGGTCAAGCTCTTGCCGCATCCACTCGCCCCGGTCAGAGCCACAATTTCGCCCGGATACACAGAGAAGCTTACGTCGCGCAGCAGCGGTTTGCTTTCGCATATCGCTGAGCCCGTGCGGCATATCTCCAAATGTTCCACGTGTAACAGTGGTAGTCGTCCGTCTACTCGCTCTATCGTATCCCTACATCTTATAGGTGCGCGATCTTCCACTATTTCGCCGCCCCCTTTTCCGAAAAGCGGTCGCCTAACAGCTGACACGCAAGCACAAACAGCATGATCGCCAAGCCTGGAAAAATCATGACATGCGGAGCCACCTGGAAATATGAGGTGGCATCATGCAGCATCACGCCCCACTCTGGCTTGGGCGGCTGCACCCCCAGTCCAAGAAAGGAAAGTCCGGCAATCATCAGCACCACACGCCCGACATCCCATACCGCATATACCAGTAGCTGCGACAGTATCTGCGGCAGCACATAGCGTCTCAGTATACGGAGATGTGAGTTGCCGGATAAACGGGCATATCGCATATAGTCCTCCTGACAGGTTTTTTGAACCAGGCTGCGAATATAGCGGACGTAGCCTGCCCACCGTACCGCAATAACAGCCAGGGTCATGTTAACAAACCCCGGCCCCAAAATCCCTACAATTGCCACCGTCAAAATAATATCGGGAAAAGCAAGCACGCCGTCAATGCCGCGCATGATCAGCCGATCCACACGCCCCCGCACATAACCAATAAGCAAGCCTATCGGCAAGCTGACGAATAGCGTAGCTGCCGTAATTACGCACGCAATTAACACGCTTGTCCGAATCCCGTAAATAAGCCGTGACAGCACATCCCGGCCCAGATGATCCGTACCAAAGGGATAGGACTGGCTAGGGGGTGCCAAGCGTTTAAGAAGATCCACTTGAAGAGGATCATGAGGAGCAACCCACGGGGCCAGTACCCCGAGCAGCACGATCAAGCCAAACAGCACGCCTCCTGTCAGCAGGCTCCCTTTAAAGGAAAGCCGTTTCCTTTTCATTACCAGCTTCCTCCCTCTAACGCAAACGCAGCCTCGGGTCTATCGCCGTCTGGATCACATCTACCAAACACTGAACGCCTACAATTAAAACCGCGGCAAAAATTACATACCCCTGAATTACCGGGTAATCGCGCTGCGTAATCGCATCTATAAAATACTTGCCCAAACCTGGCCATGAAAAAATCGTCTCTACAATAACATTACCCGCAAGCATAAATGACAGATTCGTACCTAATAGTGTGATTACAGGCAAAATAGCATGCTTAAATATTTCAAAAAAAAGAATATGCATACGAGAGAAGCCCCGGGCTTTCGCCGCCTTCACAAAATTCCGATCCCCCAACTCCAGTATTTGCGTACGTAACACACGAGCTTGCACGGCTCCCAAGCCTGCACCAAGGGTCAGCGCTGGCAGCACGAGATGTGTCCAGTCCTCCCTTCCCATGGATGGAAGCCAGCCCAGACAAACAGAAAACACATAGATTAACAGAAAGCCAAGCCAAAAGGAGGGAATAGAACTTCCTAACAGAGCCAAAAGTCTGCCCAGGCGATCCAGCCACCCGCTGGATTTTACCGAGGCGGCCAGTCCCATCCCGAGCGTCAGCACGATCATAACAGTAAAGCCCGCCAGGGCCAGCTCCACGGTAGCAGGCAGTCTGTTCCACAACTCGGTCAGCACCGACTCCTTGGATACATACGAGGTGCCCCAGTGCCCTGTGAACACATCCCGAAGCCAGTTCACATACTGAACATGGAGCGGCTCGTTCAGCCCCAGCTCCTTCCGCAGCGCTGTCAACGCCTCCTCAGAGGCAGGTACATTATGCGCGGTAAGCAGAATGGTGGCAGGGTCTCCCGGGGCCAGCCTCATTAGCACAAAAGTCACCGTAGAGACAACAAACACAATAATGACCAGCTGCACCGCACGTTCCAGAATAAAACGAATCATCGAATTCGCAGCCCGCTATTTCGCAATATCGGATTGCGCTGTAATGTAGTAATACTCAATCGGATGAGGTGTAAAGCCCTCTACCCCTTTTTTCACACCAAATACATTGTCAGGATGCACAATGAATGACTGCGGCAGATCAGTATTAATGATATCTAAGGCTTGCAGTGTCACCGCATTGCGCTCCGCTGTATTCTTCGCTAGCTTCAACCTGCCGAGAATGTCCTCCAGCGGCTTGGAGACATATCGGCTTACATTGGCCTTGCTTTTGGAGGAATAAAACGTGTCCATAAAATATTGCGGCTCCCCTGTATGGGCCGTCAGCATACTGTACATGGCAAAATCCCAATCGTTTTTGCTTAACGCCTCGTCGATATTTTCCACTTTGCGTATCTTGACCTGGATGCCCTCTTTCAGCAATTGGCTTTGAATGACTTCAGCCATCACGGAGAGCTCCGGGCGCTGAGGGAAGGTGAGCAGCGTAACCTCAAACGGCTTGCCCTGCTTGGTCCATGTGCCCTGGGCGTCTTTTTGCCAGCCATCTTTGGTCAGCAATTGCTCTGGCGTTCCATCCAGTGCTTTACGCTCAGCCTTGCCAAAGGGGAGAATGCTCGGGAACGGACTGCTAGCCTCCGTACCGTAGCCTCTCATAACCGCACTCACAATGGATGCGCGCGGAATCAGGCTGTCCACCACCTGGCGGTTAGCTGCATCCTTGAACACAGGCGACCCCATATTGTAGACGATCATATGGGTACGCACGGAAGGAGCCGACAACACCTGCAGCTTGTCGTTCTTCTTCAGTACCTCCGCATTATCCACCGGAATATCCGTCGCTACATCTACCTCGCCGGACTGCAGCGCCATCAGACGCGAATTGCCGTCCGTAATGAACTTCATCGTCGCTTCGGCCAGCCGGGCCTTCTCGCCCCAATATCCGTCAAAGCGTTCCACAACCAGGGATTGGTCCTTGTTGAAGGCTTTGATTTTAAAAGCACCTGTCATCGCAGGATAGCTCTGTTCATCTTTCATAGATGCCACATCCAGCACAATCGTCGACGGATCAGCCAGATTGGATACCAGCGCCGCGTTCGGCTGATTTGTCGTAATTTTCAACGTCAGCGGCCCGCTGGCATCTATGGACTTCACATCCAGCAAGTCCTTCGCCAGATGGCTTTTCTCAATAGAACGCAGCAGGGAAGCCTTTACGCTTGCTGCATCCATGCTTTTTCCATCGTGGAAAGTCACTTTATCCTGCAAGCTGAGCGTCCAGACCGTAGGACTGTCCTGCTTCCAGTTCTTCGCCAGCCAAGCCACAGGCTCCAGCTTTTCATTCAAGCGGACCAGTGTCTCACCTGCACCGGAACGCATGACGTCCCAGCTATTGTCTCCGTGCGGGTCAACACCTGACGGCTTCCAGGTGTAAGCCATCACCAGCTTTTTATCCGTTGCCGCCTGTTGCCCAGATGAGCTTTCGCCCTTGGCAGATCCATCTGATATTCTATCCGCTGCAGAGCACCCCGCCAAAACCAGAACGGCTATGAGCAGCAGCCCTGTACATAAGAACCATAAGTATCGATTGCAATTGCTTTTCATTCTTGATCCCCCTGATCCTGTATTTCTTTATATATCCAACACAAAAAAGCATCTCCGGCCGCTTGTTCAGCAATCAGAAATGCTTTCATTATAAAATGCCAAGCACACCCTCAGCCCCCTCCAAAACAAGGGGATCGGATCGGTTCCAGACATTCCCGTATGAAGCACGCCCAACCACCTCCCCAGCATCCCGTGGGTCTGACAGTGATGTTAAAACAGGCAGGTCTCCTGACTCCAGGCTTGTCCTTCAGTCCTTCCCGGTTCTTCACAGTTCCAGTGGCTATTCTGAAAGCTACAGCATGTTCCTGCTGATGCCTGTATACAGTGGCGGGCCCGTGTCGGAATCTACCGAACTTCCCTTTTAAGCGAGCGCGAACAGCAAGGCAGCAAGGTCTCAATAAAACCCTGTACGTAAAAGTCCGGCTCGTACCTGTTTTCTTCCTTTATTCCTTTATATTACGATTTAGGATTATCTTATTTTGTTGTTACAGGCTTGTCAACAAATGCAGCGTAATGTCTTGAATTTGAACGATACGATAAGAATTAAGGCTGTGGCTTTTCAATTGTGTGCACGCAATTAAAGTGTCAAATTAGGTATATAGATACCCATCGTTAGGCGCCTAACCTAATTACGCGGTGGGTTTTCAGTGCTTAATGGGCTTTCCGCTCGGCTGGACCAATATCAGTGGCCTGCCGGATTAGGGCAACCGCAACATGATTGGGAACCACCTCGTACAGCAGTCGGTATGAAGAATCGTGTTGGTCGCCTGAAGGCACTAGGGAATGCAGTAAATCCGTTACAGATTTATCCGGTAATAGCTGCGATAAGCCATATCCATGCCGGGAGATGCTTTTTTATTGGGAAAATGAAATGAAGCAGCGGGGGTTCAAACGGCTGATGACCTCGACGATGTCCAATGAAGGGGCGCAGCATTTTTACAGAAAACTAGGGTACCGGGATGCCGGCGGACTGTTGCTTGACGATGAACCATTGGAGATTATGCTGGCCAAAACAATACTTAAATGTGCAGCAAACGGGTGCTGTCCCTGTGAGGGCGATGCAGCCGTTTCTTTTTGCGTCCAGCCCTTTGTTCTAACGGAAATAGGCGTCGCTAATCACTGCAAAATCAGCTAATCTGTTCTGTAACGCAACACAGCGTTGTTATAAGAGCTGGCTGATGTCCCGTATACCTCTCAATAATCTGCGCTGGTGTCAGGTGCAACGCTCCCCCTACAATCAGAGGTACAGCAATGGCCCAGCGTACATCGCCATGACATGCTGGAAGCCCAGCGCGAATATCTTTTGCTTGCTTAACATCCCACATTCTTCTTAGCGGGAAGAATCACTGCACCAGCTTCCTCTATAAAATGAACTTCGCCCGGTGCCATAGAGGCGATACGCGCAAGAGAGCGAACAGCAATGCCTCTTTGCTCCAACAGCCCGCGACCTTCCTGAAAGCTCTTTTCGATAACGCAGCCCACCCCTGCCAGCTCCGCCCCTGCTTCCTTCACAATATCGGCAAGCCCAACCAAGGCTGCGCCAGTAGCCAGAAAATCATCCACGATCAGTACATGGTCACTGGCATCGAGATATTTTTGGGAAATATTCACCTGAAAGGTTTCCCGGCGTGTGAACGAATGAACCTCAGCGAAGTATACCTGCTCGCTCAGCGTAATTGCCTTCTTTTTTTTCGCATAAATGAACGGAACACCCAAGGCAATAGCTGTAGCCATCGCAAACTGAATACCACTTGCTTCAATCGTAAGCACCTTGGTAATCGGGGCACTGCCGAAAAGCCGTGCGAACTCCTTCCCGATTTCCAGTGCCAGCGCTGTATCTACCTGATGATTCAAAAATGAATCTACCTTTAATACAGTGTCGGATAAAATCTGCCCTTCTTGACGAATACGTTCCTCCAAAGCTTTCATTACGCCAATATCACTCCTTCTGTACTTGAAAATGGAATCAAACCTGCCAAAACCAAAAAAGGACAGGCTCACTTGAGTTGTTTCTCAAGTGAAGCTTGTCCTTGGGGTTATCGTCCCTTGACGGTTTGGGGCACCAATAAATGTCCGTATTCATCCGAAGCCGATGTGCTATCACTCATAGTCGGACGATTTCAGTGGTCATCCGGTAGAAACCTTTGGGCCATATCCCCAATATTATACGAGTCATATGAAATTGATATCTTGTATACTACACCCTCTGGGCGGCGGTTTCAAGACTATTTTTCATATAGACAGCAACACCCGAAGAACCTTCCACCATTTGAAAATCCGATATTCCCGTCATCCACCATTTAAAAATCATATATAGTAGAAAACAGATGGCAAGAAACGGGAAAACCACACAAAACAACATTTTATTTTATCTATAATTTTAGAAACAAAGATAAACGCAAGCATATATTTCTGTTTATGTTGACCACACAGATAAACGGAAGTAGTATGGGATTAGTTAGCAAGTATTGCTAAAACGTTAATGGCTGCATTGATAAGCTTGTATTTTATATCACCCAAAGGGAGAGATCATCCATGACGACTGTGCTGGAGAATCAAAAGGAACGGAGATTAGGGTTTGATATCCCGTTCGTTCGCGAGGTGGCCCAGATTACACAAAATATGTGGAAATTCGGCTGGGATGAACGCAATGGAGGAAATGTCAGCTATATACTGGATGAAGCCGAAGTTGTAAAATATATGGATATTCATCATATCATCCGTACGATCAAGCCTGCTTTTCCTGTAAACGAACTGGCTGGCAAATATTTTATTGTCACCGGATCGGGTAAATACTTCAAAAACGTGATTGCCGATCCCGAGGCAAACCTGGGTGTCCTTCGTGTATCCGACGATGGTGAGCAGTTGGAGCTCTTGTGGGTCTCAAGGATGAGGCGGTTCCTACCAGCGAATTGCCTTCCCACTTCATGAGCCACATTGAGCGCTTGAAGGTTGACCCTAACCATCGTGTCGTGATTCATAATCATGCCACTCATGTGATTGCGATGACGTTCATTCATAGTCTGGATGAAAACCAATTCACCAAAACCCTGTGGGAAATGTGCACTGAATGCATCGTGGTCTTTCCGGACGGCATCGGTGTGATCCCCTGGATGGTACCGGGTTCCAGTGAAATCGGACGCGAAACGGCCAAAAAAATGAAGGCTCATCACGCTGTATTATGGCCTCATCACGGCATTTTCGGAACAGGCAGCTCAATTGATGAAGCGTTTGGCCTGATTGAAACGATTGAAAAGGCTGCACAAATCTATATGCTCATCGCTCACCATGAGAATCAGCAGCGAATTACAGATCAGGAATTGGCCGATCTGGCCAAAGCCTTTAACGTTACTCCAAAAGAGGGAATTCTGAACGTATAAGCATAAGCAAGACTTATCCTGCAGCTAAAAAGGCTCCACGGCTTATCTTCTTTATATACAATAAAATCAAAATTCACTTACCTCCACCAAAGTAGAGGTGAGCATCAAACCAACAGGAAAGGTACGTGAACTTCATGCTGCGATTCAATGCGATACGTACAGGTTATCTGCTGGGCATCTCACTGGTACTGGCTGCGATTATTTATTTCTTTGCCTCTAATTGGGGAGGACTGGATCGGGCGGTCAAAATTGTGCTGGCTGCTGCGCTTATTGTTCTGTTCTATGGCTTATCCTTTGTCTTTGCACGTATACGCACCATTCCCGGTCAACAAACTTTTCTGTCCAATATATTTCTGGTGGCCGGCTGTATAGCCTTTGGCGTTTCTGTGGCGTTGCTCGGTCAAATCTACAATTCCCACGCAGACAGTTACGGGTTGTTTTTGATTTGGTCTGTTCCGGCGCTGCTGCTTAGCTGGATTACCCGATACAACCCTTTTTACGTGCTGTCCTATGTACTGATCCACCTTGGCTTGTGGCTTTATTTTTACCCGGCGCTGCAAAGCGCGTCTTATAGCAAATTGGAATCACTGTCCATAACCGGGGTGTTCGCACTGGTCAATCTGGTATTGTTTTTGTTCACGTTCCTTCGCCGTTCAGGTGCGGCATCGCTAAAATATATGAGCTTTATCGTGTTCCATATCGCCCTACTGGCGATGACCAATTCCTTTGCTTTTGATGAATACGGCCTAGTTATGAACATACCGTGTATCGCTGTGATTGCTACTGGATTTTATGTATTCATTAGGATTCGGCTAAACAAAACGTTGCTAACCTTGAACGCGTTGGCGGCCTCCGCTTTTGCGGTCTTTAAATTCATCGAACTGGCAGAGGCGTACTCTTCTTCTCTGTTCTTTGTTTTTGGTCTAATTTTTGTAGCGCTGCTGCTGACGGGTAATGTATGGTTTTTCCGTTATCTTAACCGTTTGGGCGGGTCGTCACCGGACATGAATGCAACGGAGGCTGAAACGCTCGTTCCTGAGGAACGCAGCAGCGAATGGATCAGCAAAACCGTATCCCGCATCATCAAGGTGGTCGGAGTGCTGATCGGCAGTATATCTCTGATCGGGCTGATAACCATTAGCTCGAATGTAAACCACACCGAATATGTACTGTTGGGTGTATCCTTGCTGCTCATGATTTCAATGATCCTGATCCCGGACTCCAGGCTGGATTCTGTAATCCGCCATACCTTGCTGACAATCAGCTATATTACAGGCTGGGCATCCATTTTATGGTCAGACCAGACGTTGCTTTCAATACTGTTTCTGATCGTTTCTATCGCGGGATGGTTTCGCTCTAGCGGGAAACGGCAGTTGTTTTTCGCCTACGCCTTTGTGAACCTGAATCTGGCGACTATACTATTTCAGCAGTTTCGGGAATGGGAACGATGGAACTGGACCTTGGAGTCGATCATCTTGTCCCTTTTCTTCATCAATGCCGTGTTATATGGGGTAAGCTTCGTGGTCTCCAAAGCTGGTTTACGGGAGCACCTCCGGGACAGCTCGTTGTTTTTCAGCCTGTTGTTCCTGCTTTGGGCAACGTTTTTCGGGGATATCTTTCCACACTCTTATATGCTGATTAACATACTGTATTTTGTAGTTGTTACAGGGATGGTCTTCGCTTTTATCCGTTTAAAACGACATTCGACCGCCATAACGAGCATTGTGTTCTGGTTTGTTTTTATCGGCTTCAAATACTATGACCTGTTGTGGACGTTATTGTATAAGTCGTTTACACTGGCGCTGCTGGGCATCATTGTACTTGGCATTACTTGGTGGGCAGATTGGCGAATGGCCTACAGCGGCAAGACCGCGTTCGGGGCTGACCACCACAGCTTTAGCTTCATGCGCCTAAGCCCGCTGCTCATCGCTATCGTTATCGTATTGCAGCTTGGCATGATCGGCTATCAAACCGTCAGAAGTGAGACCATGCTCGCCACAGCTGCTTCCGTAAAGCTCAAACTGGCTCCTGTAGACCCGCGATCCCTACTGCAAGGCGATTACGTTGTACTGAGCTACGACATTTCTACTCCACCTCCTTCAAAGTCCACTCTTCAAGAGGATGATGGGAAGCGAGGTAAGGTTAAAGTCGTCCTCAAGCCGGGTGACCAAGGAATATACATCGCAGATCGCCTGTATCAGGATGGTGAAAAGCTGGCCAATCATGAGATTGTGTTGAACGGCCAGTGGAGTGGTTCTCGTATTCAGTACGGTATTGAGAATTATTTCATTCCCGAAGGAACCGGACGTACTATTGAACAGAACGTCCGTTACGCCTATATTCGGGTCAGCCATAATGGCGATGCGTTGCTGGAGCGTCTGGCGGAAAGCTGATTGCATCGGCAAAACAGCGAGGGATATTGGCCCCGAAAGCACTCATACCACAAAAAGCAGGCTGATCCAAGCTTCTCCATTGCTGGAGTGTAACTTGGTTCAGCCTGCTTTTTCAGGTCAGCCAGGGGTATCTTCTTTATGGATCGCCTACGCCCATCCCTGCGTTCTCCCACGTCTATACGTCCCGCGACCATACCGCTATTTCTTTAATGTCCTGCGGCCGAGTTCGGCAGCAGCCGCCAATCAGACGGGCACCTGCATCATACCACTGGCGGGCGCTCTGCCCGAGCGTCTCTGTACAGGCGGTACCGTGCCATGTTTTGGTCTCCGGGTCATATTCCTCCCCCAGGTTAGGGTACACCACCACAGGCTTGTCTGTACGGCTACGTATTTCATGAATAAGCGATGGAATGTGCTTGGGCAAAGTGCAGTTGATTCCTACAGCCGCCACTTGCTCATGCTCATTCAGCCACTCCGCGCATGCGGCGGCAGATTCCCCATTGCTGATGTGCTGCCCGTCCCTTGCACTAAAGCTAATCCAGGCATAGGTGCCGGGGAATTCTTTGAGCAGTCGGGCAATGGCCTTGGCTTCAACCAGACATGGTATGGTTTCACAAGCCAGTATATCCGCCCCTGCCTCGATGAGAGCCTTCATTCGCGGTCTGTGAAACTCGGCCAGCTGTTCCTCGGTCAGCTTGTAATCTCCGCGATACTCGGAGCCATCCGCCAAAAACGCACCATAGGGTCCGACAGAGGCCGCGACTAACGGCTTGGGACGATGCTGCTGATTGGCCGCAGTCGCAGCTTCAGCCCAAAATTCATCCCGTGCCTGCACAGCAATCCGCACCGATGACTGAATCAGCTCCAGCGCCTCATGTTCGCTCAGACCCCGCCGAACATAGCCTTCAATGGTAGCCTGATAGCTCGCCGTAATCGCGCAGTCTGCGCCAGCTTCAAAATAATCCCTATGTACCTGCTTGATCGCCTCCGGGTGCTCATAAAGTATTTTCGCTGACCATAAGCTGTCGTTCAGATCATGCCCATGACGCTCCAGTTCGGTCGCCATGGCCCCATCCAGCACAATCAGCGGAAATTGGTTCAGTATATGTTGTATCGGATTCATGCGGACCCTCCTGCTCGTCTTTTCTATTTAACCCACTAATCAAGTATGGTTTAATGATTTACATTATAGCATGTATGTTAATGAGCACCTCCCATTTGCCCATCTGATGTAACGTATAATTTTTTTAAATTAGTTTCATAAGTTAAATTAATTAGATATTGTTCTTTTTTTCACAAAGTTTTTTTACTATAAAGATGCAAACCAACCACTTTGGCCAAAAGATCAGGGAATTGCATCGTCACATTTTGGAATCGTCATTTATGTGAAAAAAGGTACAAGAGAGGGTTTTAATTATGTCTTTACTAGAAATGATTACAGCGACCTTAACAGATAACAAAATTGTCAGCTCTATCACTTCCACCGTTTTTATTATCCTGCTTGGTTTCTTTTGCCGCAAGAAGGGGATTTTTACCGCAGCCGTAGGAAAGCTGCTATCCAAGGTTGTCCTAACCGTGGCTCTACCAGCACTAGCCTTTAATTCTTTTATGCAGGATATTAATCCAACAATGTTAAAACAAGGTATAAATGTTTTAATATGGGGTGTTCTAATTTATATTATTCTCATCTTTGTTTCAAAACCTTTCTTTCTGAGCTACGACAAGGATAAACAGGATGTTTTGCGGGTGTTAACCATTTTCGGTTCTACTACTTTTTTCGGAATTCCAATTGTCGGGGCCATTTACGGTCCTACCGGAGTTATGTACAGTTCCATTTTTAATATAGGCTACCGCATTTTCTTATACTCCTATGGCTATATCAAAATGAGCGGCTTAAAAATGGAGCTTAAAAATCTCAAAACCATGTTTTTAAATCCGATCGTTATCGCCACTTTTCTAGGCTTGTTTGTTTGGTTGTTTCAGGGTTATTTTCCACAGATGAGCGTAGCTACAGAGGATGGGGCCATTCAGCAGTTCGCTTTTCTAAGAATTGATCAAACCGCTGTCTGGTTGTTCAAGCCCATGACCTATCTTGCTGGGCTAGCTTCTCCATTAGCCTGGTTATCGATTGGCTCGACATTGGGTGAGATCAGCTTCAAGTCGGCAGCTACTGACAAGACCTCTTGGTATTACAGCATAGTTAAGGTTTGGCTTGTACCCATTGTGAACATCGTTTTGCTGGCTTTGTTGACTGTATCTCATATTCTGTCAATCGATACTGTCGCTTTATCTACGATTGTCATTATGATGGCTACTCCTACAGCCACCGTAGCCGCAGCCTATGCCATCAGTTTTGATAAGGAAGCCGTACTGACCTCCAATGCATCGCTTCTATCAACTATAACTTCTGTCGTCATGATTCCAGTGTGGATCATTACGCTAAATATCATCGATAAAATTGGCATTTTCTAAATCAGGGGGAAAACAACATGTTAAAAATCATTTGCTATGGTGTCCGTTCTTATGAGAAGCAATATTTCCATAACCTCAATAAATACAACTTCCAACTAACGCTGGTAGAAGAGCTGTTAACCTCCAGCAATGCAGAATTGGCACAGGATCACGATGCAGTTTTGTTAAGAGGAAACTGCGCTGCGAATCGAGAGAATCTCACAAAATTCAAGGGATATGGCATTCAATATGTTTTCACCAGAACGGTCGGAATCAACCACATTGATTTGGATGCCTGCAGCGAATTCGGAATGAAGGTCGCACGCGTGCCATCCTACTCTCCGAATGCCATAGCGGAGCTCTCCTTAACTCTGGCTATGATGTTGTTCCGTCACACAGCTTATATGACTACCAAAAGCTCGTTCAAAAATTTCATTGTGGACGAGCATACATTCAGTAAAGAGATCCATAACTGTAAAGTTGGGATTATTGGGGTCGGTCGCATTGGCCTAACGGAAGCCAAATTGTTTAAAGGCTTAGGAGCCTCTGTTATTGGCTATGATGTGTACCAATCCGACGCAGCCAAGGAAGTCATTCCATTCACAACCTTAGATAAGCTGCTGGCAGAGAGTGATGTCATCAGTGTGCATGTTCCTTATCTGCCGGGACAGAACGACAACATGATTAACGCCAGCTTTTTAGCAAAAATGAAAAAGGGATCTATTCTCATCAATACTTCACGTGGAGAATTACAAGATAACCAAGCCATTTTGGACGCTTTGCTCAGCAACCATCTGGAAGGCTTCGCTACGGATGTCTTCCCTAAAGAAGATGAATTATTTTTCAGATCATTTGACCCATGGCAAATGCTCCCCGATCCAACGGTTCAGAAGCTTCTCGAGCTGTATCCAAGAGTCTTGGTTACGCCTCATGCTGGCTCGAATACCGTTACGGCGTTATCCAACATGATTGAAACCAGCTACGACAACTTCCATGATATACTTACGACTCAATCTTCGGATAATCTGGTCCCACTTCCTGTTCTTTCTATAAAATAATTAGAAAGCTCAGTATTCTCGTTGAAAAAAAAGAACCGCCATTTCCAGATTACAGTGGAAACGGCGGTTCTTTTAAATTAGGATTCAACTGATAAAGCATTAGCGGCCTGCCAACCTTGTGGTATTCTATGGATTCAATCAGGAAGCCATCGTCCACCAGAAACTGAATATATTTTTTCACCGTAATACGGGACAAGTCCACTTCTCTGGCTAAGGTTTCGACGGAAAATGGACCGTCCAGTTCTTTGATACTCTTTAGTATCGTGGTCATGGTCAGTTTGGACAAATTTTTGGACAGGTTTTTGGAAAGATTTTGGGATACTTTTTCAGGAGGTTCTTTCTTCTCCATATCCGTGTGCTCTTCTTTATTAAAATAATGATCAATGACAGCTTGGTTAATTCCGTTCCCTTCCTCCATCACCGTGGCCAGACGCTGGATTTTCTCAACAGCCAGCTTAAAGCGTTCGAATGTAAAAGGTTTAATTAAATAGTCAGCAACTCCATAAAAAACAGCTTCCTTCACCGTCTGAATGTCCTTTGCAGCCGTAATTAAAATAACCGACGCATGATACTGATGCTCCTGCATATGGGATAATAAAGTTAATCCGCTTTTTCCGGGTAAATAAACGTCCAGCAATACCAGATTCGGTGTCCATTTTTGAAGACAGTCCTGTGCTTTCTTGACGGTATCTGCTTTACATACAACATCCAAGTTGTCCATGCGCTCAATAAACTGTTGATTAAGCTCGGCAACCATAGGATCATCCTCAACAATCAGAACCTTCATTCATTTGTCACCTCCAATGTACAGGGTAACTCTACATATATACTTGTTCCCAGACCCGGTTGGCTGTCAAGCTCAATGATCCCCTGATGATTTTCCACCATGGTTCTAACCAGATTCAAGCCGTAGCCTCTATCTTCTCCTTTGGTTGAGAAGCCATGCTCGAATATTCTTTTTTGCATCTCAAAATCAATCCCTATACCATTATCTTTCACTTTCAGAATGAATACATTTCCCTCACACTCATAGTTCAATTTCAACTCAATTCTACCGGGTTGTTTCTTCTGTAAAATCGAGTCTATGGCGTTGTCAAAAAAATTGCCCAGTATGTGTATGACGTCATGAACGATGTCCTGCATCTCCACATTGGAGACATTCGAGCTTTCTTCAAGAAGAACCGAAATATTCTGCTCGCGTGCTTCGTTGATTTTACCCATAATAAAACCTGCTAATGCCGGAACTTTAATTCTTTCGGTCAGAAAGCCTACCTCATTTTGATACCGGTGATTTAGCTGCTGAATATACTGACTGACCTCTGCATATTGCTTCATCTCAATCAGTCCGGATATCACGTGCATTTTGTTCATAAATTCATGGGTCTGTCCGCGAAGGGAGTTAATATAATATTTTGTACCACTTAACTGGTTGCTAAGATGAATCATCTCGGACTGGTCGCGCAGCGTTGCAACGGCCCCAAAAAACTCATTTTCAATATATATAGGGGTTACTGTCGCAATGACTTCTATACCATTCACATAAAATGAGCGATCCTTGATCTTCTTCTTGTCATCAAACACTCTCTTGAAGAGTACATTATAAAAGTTGGTATCCATCTGCTCGCCAATCGGGGCTTCTATGTCTTGGTTTGCCAGTTGATACTTGGCCTGAGCTTCTTTGTTCATGAGCATAATTTTCTTGTCAGCCGAAATGGCTATAATTCCTTCAGCGACCTCATTTTCAATAATTTCTTTTTCGCGTAATCGTGCTGCTATCTCTTGCGGCTCAAGCCCAAATAAAATCGTTTTGATTTTTTGAGCCAGGAAGATGGCGCCCAAAACTCCACTAAAGAGTCCAAGCATCAGTCCCCCAAAAATAGTGTATTGCGCCTGCATCAAATCATAATTTAGGGTTCTCATGGTCAGTCCTACACATACAATGCCAATGACCTCATGCTGTTGATTAAATATCGGGGTAAAATATCGGTAGCCTTGGCCCAAAATACCTATATTTTCAGAAAAATGCCCCTGACCTAACAGCGTTCTTCTGGCATCATTCAAATCAGAGAACGGTTTGCCAATCATCGTTTCATTCGGGTGGGATAACCGAATTAAATCCCGGTTCAGAATGACAACAAAATCCACATTAACGTTTTTCATTACTCTCAGCGAATAGTCCTGAATCTGCTTCACAGGAACTCCCTGCTCGACATTTCGAATAACATCGCTGTCACTTGCAATGACCTTGGCAATACCCGAAAGTTTTTCCTTCGTATTATCAAAATGCTTGTTAATTACGAAATTACGAATGAGAAGCAAAGAAATGATCAAGGAAATAATGATAACTAAAACAACCAAAATAATAATCATGAACTGTAGCGAAACTTTGAATTGCCGTCTCGGTTTCGACTTACATGTGAACTGCAACCCCATCACCTAGCTTCTTTCTCAAGCTCTCCATTGGGAAGAAGAGCATGTCTTCTGCTTCTGCTTCTGCTTCTGCTCCTGCTCCTATAATTCCTTGATATTCGACATCGTTTGACAAATTCCTTCTTAATCTGCAAGCTCTAAAAAAACCTCCAACGACAACAAACGCAGCCTTTATCTGAAATAAAACAATATACTGAATAAGGAAGAATCAATTCTCCATAATAAGGACGTATACCTAACGAAATGGAGGACAATCGGATGATTGACAATCTCGAGAGCAATTACAACTGCGCCAATGCAGGACAGGATCTTCATCAGCTCAAGCAGGAACTCGCTGCGCTTCAGGAACAAGGTGCACACGACCAAGCATCCAAGGAAGCCATTCATCGGCTGGAAAATCAAATTTCATTCATCTTGAACAAGTGCGATATTAACCACTAATTAAGCTTGGCTGTTTCGGTAAAATAAAATACAAAACCGGCTTGCCTAGAAAGACAAGTCGGCTTTGTATGCTTAAGTTTATGCAAACATACGAAATTTACAGGATTCCTCGTATCTCATCCAATGACTGCACCTTTTCCTGCTGCATCCATTGCTCAAGCCCGTGTACCAGTTCAGCCCCGGCATACAAATGGACAAAATTGTACGTTCCCACCTGAACCGCCGCAGCTCCTGCCATGGTGAATTCAATAATATCCTCCACCGAACTGATTCCGCCCATTCCGATCACCGGAATCGACACGGCCTGAGCCACCTGATGAACCATGCGCAAGGCAATCGGCTTGATTGCCGGGCCGGAAAGACCTGCATACGTATTCGCGAAAACACTGCGGCGCCGACGTATATCAATTTTCATCGCAGAAAATGTATTGATCAGCGAAATCCCGTCTGCCCCTTCTTCCTCGCACATCACCGCCATTTGCGTAATGTTCTCTGCATTGGGAGACAGCTTGACGACCAGCGGGAGCGCGGTTACGTTGCGCACCTGCCGCACGACCTCACGCGCCACCTCCGTCTGAATGCCGAATTGCATCCCGCCCTGCTTGACGTTAGGGCAAGAAATATTCAATTCCAGCATATCGACACCACGGCGATTCATGGTGCGGCGTTTTTGCGCGTTTTCCGTAATCATAGCCACCGCCTGAACGTATTCCTCCAGATTGGAGCCGCCCACGTTGGCAATAACAGCCGTGTTCCAGCGAGTCATTTCATCCAGCTCATCCTTCAAAAAAGCGGCTACACCCGGATTCTCCAACCCCACGCTATTAAGCATGCCGGATGCCGTCTCGTGTACCCGCGATCCCGGATTACCGGCCTTTGGATGAAGGGTTAGCCCCTTGCCGACAATGCCGCCCAGCAGTTCGGGAGAATAAAATTCCGCATATTCTCGTCCGAACCCAAACGTACCGGAAGCCATAATGATCGGGTTCTTGAACGGTACACCCGCAATATTACACGCCATGGAGATCATCAAACTCCACCTCCTCTACCGGGAATACAGGCCCTTCCTTACACACCCTGCGATTACCTTTACGAGTACGCATCGTACAGCCCAAACATGCGCCGATACCACAGGCCATGTGCCTTTCTGTTGAAATATATAAACTGGAGGATGTCCCCACCGTTTTCATCGCGAGCGCTTGTAGCATGGGGGTCGGCCCGCAGGAGAACATATTCGCATAAAGATTCGGATCGACCTGCTCGACGATGCTTCCTCCGACCTTGACCTGCACCGATGCTGCGACAGCCTCGAAGGCCTCGACCCCGAAGGCTTGCTGGGCAAACCCCAGATAAACGTGCGCATGCGGGTAATGCTTGGCAGCCAGCAGCAATGGGGCCGTCCCCATGCCGCCGCCAATTAAAGCCAGGCTCCCTTCTACCTGGGGAAAACCGTTGCCGAACGGCCCTTCCAGTTGAATCTCCTGCCCCGGCTGTAGCCGGGAAAACAGGCTTGTCCCCTCTCCAACAACCCGGTATAAAAAGGAAATATGATCTTCCCCGATATCATAAATGCTAATAGGTCTGGGTAACAGTGGATAATTCGTCCCGCTGCGCAGCATGTAGAACTGCCCCATTTGCCCCCTGAAATTCCCCTCTACTTTTATCACATAGATGCCCGGAATGAGTGCCACATTCGAAATTACGTTAGCCATATAACCCCTCCACTAACCATTCACTATAACGTAAAAGCGGCAACTATTACGTGACTATTTTCACATTTGCAGATGATGTTTTGCCCTTAAATTCGTATGCAAAAAAAGCGTACTCCTGTAAGAGAGTACGCTTGCGCATTTAACTAATTGCTTCGCGTTCCAAATTGCGGCTGCCTTGGGCATCCTTGCGGATTTGCTTGCTGCGAAGCTGTCCGCAGGCCGCGTCAATGTCGGCCCCGTGCTCTAGCCGAACGCTACAGCTAATGCCCTGCTTTTTCAATACATCATAGAAGCCGGTAATGGATTCAGGCTCGCTCCGCTGGTATTGGCTGTGCTCATCCACCGGATTATACGGAATCAGGTTCACGTTCGCCAGATTGCGGCGATGGCCTACCAGCTCAGCCAGCTCCAGCGCGTGCTCCTTGCCGTCATTAACATCCTTTAACAAAATGTATTCGAGCGTAATGCGACGATTCGTTTTGTCCAGATAATAGTCAATCGCCTGCATAAGCTTCTCCATCGGAATCGCCCGGTTGATCTTCATAATACGGGTGCGAAGCTCATTATTAGGCGCATGAAGGGAAATCGCCAAATTGACATGCAGATCGGAATCTGCAAATTCAATGATTTTATCGGCCAGCCCACTGGTAGAGACGGTAATATGCCGAGGGCCAATCGCCAGTCCTTTGTGATCCTTAATGACCCGAATGAAATCGGACAGATTCACAAAGTTATCAAACGGCTCGCCAATCCCCATGACAACGACATGGCTGACCTGGTCGCCCGGACGCTCCTGATCCAGATACAGCTGCACCTTCATAATTTGCCCTACAATTTCACTGCTGGACAGGTCACGGCTCTTCTTCAGCAGTCCACTAGCACAGAAGCTGCATCCAATATTACAGCCTACCTGCGTCGTCACACATACAGACAGTCCAAACTTATGCCGCATCAATACAGTCTCAATCAAGTTTCCATCCTGCAGCCGGAACAAAAACTTGACCGTCCCGTCCGCCGACTGCTGCTTCACATGCTCTTCCAATATTTCTATGGAAAAATACTCTTCCAGCAGACGAGTACAGTTCTCATGAACCTCTGTCATCGCTGCAAAGTCAGTGACCCGCTTCCGATACAACGCATCCCACACCTGCAACGCGCGAGATTTCTTATGGCCATGCTCCATGAGCCATGCTGCCAATTGATCCAGCGTTAATCCATAAATGGATTCCTTTTTCATGTTTGATCCTCTTTTCAAAACTTAAAATTTCGTATTCCTCTATATAAATCAAAGCCATCGCCATTCGTCTCAACTATCATTGCATCATAGCATGTTTAAGCTTTCTGCGCTATTCAGGCACTTCGTTATTGTCCCAAATTTTAATTATGAGCACAAGGGGCAAACCCATTCTATTCCCGAAAGTTCAGTGTAAAATCAGGTGATGCGATTGGAATGGTTGCCTGCAAGCAATTATTAGCATTCAGGCGGACCTGAGCTGGAAGTGTACACGATGGGGGATATTTCCCCAAGCTCCTGTTTCAACGTGGCGTACAGTCTTGAGCTCGCCAGCTTTAGCGGCGCCTCTGATGCTTTACAAAGGATTCCGAAGGTCATATCGATCAGGCTTCCACTTAATTCCCTCACCGCTGTCCCTTCCGGGACAGGGCAGACCAGAATTTGCGGCACAAGAGCTATTCCCAAATCGCTTTCCACATAAGATTTCAGAGCCGTCATGCTGCCAATTTCCATCGTGTCTAACGTGGTTATTCCATATTCCTTCATGACCATTTCAAGCTTGCGACGATAAGGACAGATGGTCGATGTAATAAGCAAGCGATGGCCTTGCAAATCCGCTGGTCCAATGCATTCCTTTTCTGCAAGCGGATGATGTTCAGGCATCAAAACCACAAAATTCTCCTTAAATAAAGGTTCAAAATAAAGTGCTGTGCCCAAATCCGGTGCGGAACATAGCGCCACATCTATATCCCCGTGGAGTATACGCTCGCTTAGCGTGGGGGTATTCCCAAACTCAACCGAAATGCGAATGTTCGGGTAATTCGATAAGAATCGTTTTAAAATTCTCGGTAGCCGATAACTGGCGGTCGGTTCGGTCACTCCAATACGAATGTGACCTGCGGTCCCCATTTGCAGCTCCTCCATGTTTTTTTGTAATTGCTCCATGTCCTGTACAATATGCAGGCTCTGCTCGTACAACATCCTGCCCGCTTCGGTTAGCTTTATTTTCTTGCCCCGTTCAATCAGTTGAACTCCCATATCGGCTTCGAGCTTCTGCATTTGCATCGTCACTGTAGATTGTGCGTATTTCATCTCTTCCGCTGCACGAATAAAGCTACCGTGATTCACAATCATTTGAAATGTTTTCAGCGTTCTAGTATCCATACGCATACTCCTTATAGGCATTCAATTTTATTGAATCATTTGTTCGATTAATTCAATTATACAGAATTCAGTGCATCCTCTACAATGATAAATATCAGAATAAATAAGGAGTGTTTAGAAATGGATTTACAACAAACGATAGCACTGGTTACGGGTGGAGGTACAGGGATCGGGAGAGCCATCAGTCTGGCGTTGGCACATCGAAAAGCGACGGTAATCGTCAACTACTCCCGCTCTAAACACGATGCGGAGGAAACGGTGCGTACGATCCTTGAACAAGGTGGACGTGCTGTCGCACTTCAGGCGGATGTTTCCCAGGACAAGGAAGTTCGAAACATGGTCGATCAGATTGTTCAGCAATTTGGAACGGTTGATCTGCTCGTGAATAACGCCAGTATTACACAGCATATTCCTATGGATGATTTGGAAGCAGCCACCGAGGAAGTATGGGATGCACTTTGGGATGTAAATGTAAAAGGCATGTTTTACTGTGCCAGAGCCGTAGCTCCTTATATGAAGAATAATAGACGAGGGGCTATCGTCAATCTAGGAAGTATAGCGGGACAAACGGGATTAGGCTCCTCACTTCCCTATGCCGTATCCAAAGCGGCCGTTCACGGGCTGACGAAATCGTTAGCACGGGCTTTGGCACCGGATATTCGGGTCAATTGCATCGTGCCGGGAGCGGTAGCGACCAGATGGTGGGCAGGCAGAGAGGAACAAATGAAACAGCTGGCTCCCCATTTGCTTCTACAGTGCATTTCCACACCTGATGATATTGCCAGCATGGTGTGTTTTGCCTTGGAGCAGGAAGCCATGACAGGCCAGATTATTACGGTAGACAGCGGACAAACACTGCAATGACAACAACCGCCTTCCCAGCAAGAAGACGGTTGTTGTTAAGAGCCCCTCTCGGACAATCTCTCAATGATCTGCTTTTAATTCCAGTCCAAATCTCTTTAGCTCAATAAAAATACCCTCCAGTCGCTTCCCTTTTTCTGTTAATGAATATTCAACACGGGGGGGAACCTCGGGATAAACCTTCCTCTCCAACAGACCATTGTCTTCAAGCTCCTTCAGGCGTAGAGAAAGCGTTTTGGGACTAATCCCCTTCATAGATTTTAAAAGCTGGCTAAATCGCAATGTTCCTTCGATAAGAAGGTCACGAATGATTAAAAAGGTCCATTTCGTACCAATCAAATCAAGCGTTTGGGCAATAGGGCATGGCTCGCCTGGTATCCCTTTGGTTAATTCAATTGGCTCTTGAACGTGCATAGGAACCATCCTCCCAAAAACATCTGTTAACCCAATAGTATCACAATAATTCCTTTAAGGAAACTATATGAATTAAATAATACTACTTCCCTAAATGAATTTAATATATATACAATATCGATGTAACAAATAACACTTTCTCTAACATGAGAAGGTGATTAGCCGTTGGGAACAGGGACAACAAAGACAGTGGGAAAAGGAGATGGAGCAATGAAAAATATACTCATCATTAATGGTCATCAAAAGTATGATGCAGCCGAAGGGAAATTGAATCAAACATTGATGGACAATATGGTGCGGCTCTTAAGTAAAGAGAACAACATCAAAACAACGACTATCCAAAACGGCTATACGATTAGCGAGGAACACGAGAAGTTCCTATGGGCCGATGTGGTCATCTACCAGACGCCTATCTATTGGTTCAGTGTTCCAGGATCATTGAAGACTTATATGGATGAAGTTTACGCTTACGGTGTATTCTTCACGGGTGCTCGTGAATATGGAAGCGGCGGCTTGTTAACCGACAAAAAATATATGTTCTCAACGACCTGGAATGCCCCGGAAAAAGCCTTTAATGATCCAGCTCGCTTTTTTAATGGCGATAGCTTGGAAGTAACGCTCCGTCATTTGCATTCTGCACATACATTTCTCGGCATGAAGCCTCTGAAGAGCTTTGCATGCTATGACGTTGTTAAGAACCCGAATATCCCCCAATTTATTACTAACCTTGATACACATCTACAAGCCGTATTCAATGATTAATACATTAAGCTAACATAGGAGGTTATTGAATTGAAAAATCAAAAAATTGTGATTATTGGTGGAAGCTCTGGTATTGGTTTAGAGACAGCCAAGCAAGTCATTTCGCTTGGTGCGGAAGTGGTTATCGCCAGCCGTTCGGAAGATAAATTGCACAAGGCCAAAGAAATGCTGGGCCCACGGGCTGCAGCATATGTGCTAGATACGACAGATGAGCAGCAGGTAAAATCCTTTTTTGAACAAGTCGGCAAGTATGATCATCTGGTCATTAGCGCAGCAGAAACATCTGGTGGATCATTCCTCCAGTTGGAAACGGTTCAAGCGCGCAAGCTATTCGAGAGCAAGTTTTGGGGCCCATATTATGCAGCCAAATACGGAGCACCCAAGCTCTCAGCCCAGGGGTCCATAACCTTATTTTCCGGTGTAGTAGCATATAAACCGATGATTGGGTCCTCAGCACTTGGGGCTGTTAATGCAGCCGTTTCGAATCTTGGTCAAACCTTGGCGCTGGAGCTTGCTCCTATCCGCGTGAATATCGTCTCACCCGGTATTATTGATACACCTTCCCGCAGCAAAATGCCCGAAAATACACGTAATCAGTTCTATGCTACGGTGGCAGATAAGCTCCCTGTAAAACGAGTGGGACATCCCGAGGATGTTGCACAAGGCGTGCTTTATTTAATCCACAATCATTTTGTGACCGGAACTGTTCTCCATGTGGACGGAGGACACACTCTGACCTAAACGCTTTGTCAAAAATCATGTTAGTGCAGAGCACAGATTGACTTAAAAACGGAGAGCACTCCCGCGCTTTTGCTTGGGTGTTCTCCCTCTCTTCCTCCTGATCTCATCAATGATATTTCTCCCAATGCCGAATCCGGCGTTTGTTTTTCAAAATGTTGCGAACCATCCCATAATTGGGTAACTGCTTGAACAATTTATGACCGGGATGCGGATTGGCCTCAATAATCCAGATTTGACCACTTTTCTCAATGGCAAGATCAATACCCAGCTCGCGATATGGGTAATTTTTATCAATCGTGTCAGCAACCATTTTGGAAAGCTCAATGATCTGATCCAGCGTTTCTTTCATTTTCGTCCTGTCATTCTCAAAGACCTTTAAAAGCACTTTGGACAATGGTGCCGCATGTCCTCCTTTGCGGTAATTGGTAACCACTTTTCGGGGTGCGGCAACACGACCGGTCATTCCTGAAATGACCCATTCTGATTCGGGCTTCTGCATGTATACTCTGACATCAAAGATCGATCCTTGGTATTTTGCCAACCGAAGCCCTTGTTGTACCAAATAGCGGCGATGTGACCTCCGATAGGTTCGGATCGCTTTTCTCACCGCGTGGGATCTGACAATTCTGCGGTTAGAGCCGCACCGAATCTCATATCTCCTCCCCAGCTTTTTTGCCCGTATAACACCTGTTCCTCCGCTTCCATAATTGGGCTTAATGTAAACCGTCCGATATTCATCCAGCATGCGAAAGGTTCTTGCTTTGCTAATCCAATTCGTTTCCGGCAAATGAAAACGCAAAACGGGATGTTCTTGCATTTCCCTATATTGAATCATCTTTCCAATGGGCACGAATATCCCTCTATTCTGTTGGGTTTTTGCACACAATACATGAATATGCATCCATATTCTATCTTGGTAACGGCGAATGCCATCCTTTGCTATAAAAGAGGCTGCCCCCCTATAACCTACCTCCTTTGATTCAAGAGAGATAAATCGATATATTCATTAACATGACGCATTATTGTATATACCTACGACGGGGTCAAGTGGAACTTCTCCAACTTTCTGATTGATCGTGTCGAGTGACAAATATTATTTTTTGTCATTTGATACTTTTTTGTGTTATCCTGATACAAGGAGGTGAATTACACGGCGAATGAGTCGTGTCTCTATGGAAAAAACCTTAGATGTGTTGACTAAAGAACAGATTCTTGTCGCGACAGAAGATACACTCAGGCGGTTTGGTGTAGCCAAAACCTCTGTGACTGATGTTGCTAAAGTATTAGGTGTGAGTCATGGCAGCATCTACCGACATTTCAATAGCAAAGCCGAGCTCCTCGAAGGCGTGACCGCAAAATGGCTGAATGATAAGATTATCGCCCCGCTGTCGGAGGTGTGCCATGATTCATCCTTAAAAAGCACATCCCTTTTAAAGCAATATATTCAGACTTTAGTCGAACTCAAGCATGATTACGCCCGTGATGATGAGGAAATGTTCCAGATGTACACCCGCGTCACTGAGCAAGCAGCAGATGTAGTCGAGCAGCATATAGACCACATTGTCAAGCAACTTGCTGATATCATTACACGGGAGGGCATCGCATCGGATCATCCCGTTCAACTGGCTCGTACCCTTTTTTATGCGACAGCACGTTTTCATCATCCTGCTCATGCCTACGAGTGGAAGAATCCTCTCATTGATCAGGAATTTTTGAATGTATGGACGCTGTTGGAACATGGAATCTCTTAAGCATATAATGGAAAGGAGGTTAAACAGTCATGAAGCAGTTGGATGGAAAAACAGCGATTGTCACCGGATCATCGAGAGGTATTGGACGTGCCATCGCAGAGCAGTTGGCAGATTTGGGCGCCCGTGTCGTCATTAATTATGCCAGCAGCCCGGATAAAGCCCAGGAGGTCGTAGATAGTATTATTCAAAAAGGCGGCAAAGCCATCGCGCTTCACGCCGATCTGGGCAAAATAAGTGATATTGAAGCATTATTCACGAATACCCTGGCGGCATTTGGCAGATTGGATATTCTGGTTAACAACGCCGGACTGATGATCACCAAGCCGCTTGCAGATGTAACAGAGGCCGATTTTGACAAGCAATTTGCCCTGAATGTAAAAGGCACCTTCTTTGCTTGCCAGCAGGCGATGAAGCACATGGAGGACTATGGAAGAATCGTGAACCTGTCCACGTCCGTTATTGGACAAATGTTCCCGGCCTATAGTGTATATGCGGGCACCAAAGGTGCTATTGAACAATTTACCCGCCAGCTTGCCAAAGAATTCGGGAATAAGCAAATTACGATTAATGCCGTGGCTCCGGGCCCTGTAAATACTGAGCTTTTTCAGGCAGGAAAAACAGAGCAGCAGATCGAAGGCATGAAAAAAATGAATGCATTTGGACGTCTTGGTGAACCCGGAGATATTGCAAATGTGATTGAATTCCTGGTCAGTGCCAAGTCACAATGGGTTACCGGGCAGACGATCCGCGTCAATGGCGGATTTATCTAAAAAGTAGTACATGGAATGGAGGCTGTTCACGTTCATGATATTACACAAAGGCGAAACCCTGTTTCGACAAGGGGAATCCGGCCCTCTGTATCGGCTAAAGAGCGGCTTGGTAAAAATCATCCGAGTCCACGAAGATGGCTCGCAAATTTTAGTTAACGTTATTGTGCCTGATGAAATCATCCCGCATCATTCCCTGATCAGCCCCAATCCGTATTATGGTACAGCGATGGCGCTGGTGACCAGTGAGATTGAGGTCCTATCACAGAAGGAATGGTATCAGTCACTGGAGAAAGACCCGGCTCAATGCCGGGCCATTGCCTTGCAGCTGCAGGAGAAGCTGCGCATGATGCAGCAACGGATCGACCAGCTCACCGAAGTTTCACCTGCCGAGAAGCTGCACAAGCTTCAGCGCTGGTTCCACTCCTATATTGCACCGGCTACGCTGACAGACGTGCTGACACAGGAGGAAATCGGGCAATTCATCGGGCTGCGTCGGGAGACCATTAACCGGCTATTGCGCGCTTCAAACGCTCCTTCTGCAAAAGGTGGTGCCGATAGTGCATCTCGATAAGCAAAAACCACTCCCTGGCATTCAGTGCACCAAAGCGGGGGTGTGAAATGGTATATCCCCCTGAAGATTCGCGGAGGACGGGCTCAATCTCTCTCATGCGGTGAATCACCGTGTGTAATCTCTCCACAATGTCTTCTTTGCTGGTCGGTTGCGGAGGAGTGTATTGTGGAGATGGCGGGACCTGGATACGCATGGGCGGAAACCCTCCCAGATTAAATATAGCTGTACCCGTCTCGGTTTTAAGCCCCATCTCTCCATCCGGCTTTAGACAGAGCTCCATATTTTTAAGATGCATATGAAGGGCGGAATCCACCAAATGAAGGTACATTTGCCCAAGTGACCATTCTCCTTCCTGCGGTACATATTGCAGCTGCTCCAAGCTAAAGCTGTCCAATTCAAGGAGATAGTGTTGTACCGTTTCTTCAAAACGCTGTAATGTTTCAGTAGTATTCATATCCTATTTAAGTCCCCTTCCCTTTAAGTAGCTTGATTATACACAAATGCTACTGACAGCATTATGTCAGTAGCATTTCAACATTTTTTCCACTTCTGCGCGTATCCGCTCCCGGAGAGACTCAGGCTCCAGTACGACCATGTCCGCTCCCCATCCGAGTATCCATTGCAGTAATTCCTCCGGCTGCCTAACGCGGAAGAGTACGTGCAATCCATCTGCACGCTCCTCCATGGCCTCCAGGTAGAAATTGCCGGATTCCTTCACTTTATCTGCAATTGCTGAATGGGCTAGTATGCAAACATATACATGGCGGTCATCGGTTTGCTTGTAATCCTGCAAATTAAAATCCTCAGGAAGCTGAAACCTGTCCTCCAGCACGATCAGTTCGTTCATACGGGACAAGCGGAAGTGCCGGAGCTGCTGACGTAATTCGCATTGCCCGATCAAAACCCAGGAGCCATGCATCAGCACAAGACCGTAGGGTGCAACCACACGCACACTTTGACGATTCCCGTCTGCCTCCGGCATTCTTTTGGAATAGCCAAAGCGCACCTTTCGTTTTTCCAATATAGCGAGACGCAGCATTTCCAAAAATGTTTTTTCCGTACGATTTACTTCTTTCCCTCCTGTGAGCAGCCTGATGGTTGTACGCACCCGGGAAACCTCTGTGCGAACACTCTCTGGTAAAATGGCTTCAATCTTCCTGCGGGAAGTTTGCGCTCTGGTGCTGTATTCTGTATCAAACTTCTGTTCGACAAAATCGGTTCCTATTAGCAGTGATACGGCCTCTTCCACGTTAAAACTCACCGGAGGCAAAAAATATCCCTCCATCAGGGAATATCCAACCCCCGGCTCGCCTACAATCGGTACACCCGATTCGCTCAAAGCCTGTATATCCCGATAGATAGTTCTTACACTCGTTTCGAATATAGCTGCCAAATCCTCAGCTCGCAAAATATCCTTGCGTTGCAATTCTAGCACGATGGCTAGCAAACGGTCTGTTTTGTTCATACCAGGCACCCTCTCTGAAAGAATCTGCGCAGCAATATGAAAGAGCAATAAGGGCAGTCCTGTATACTACTGCGGCTTATTGCTCTCTTTTTTACGCTCGTGTCACTACTTTATTCTAATTTGTTCAAAGAAAAAGTTACAGTTCATTTTATGTCAGCCGTTTTTGTAATCCGCAATGCGGTAGTACATCGTTTTATCCTTCAGCTTACGGAAATGGGACATTGCCGGATAAAGATTGGCTTCAATAATCCCGATCCGCCCTTTTGGGTCTAATGCAATGTCCAGTCCATACATACGGTGTCCCGGGAAAAAAGCGCTTAATCTCTTGGCAGAACGGATGGAAACACGATCAATATCGGACTCTAATTTACGGGCAGACAGGTGCCAAATGGAAGATTGCCGGATGCCGGGTTTAAAGTGGAGCAACGTGCCTTTACTCCGTGTATTATTGGAAACAATATAACCTTTGCCTGCAACTTTGATAACCTTTCCTGTGACTACCCATACAGATGAGTCAGTTCTCCGTTGAATGATGACTCTCATATCAAAAGGACGATTGTTGATGGTCGGACGGGTAATTCTGCGTTGAACCATATAACTGGCGTTCCCGATTTTTCTTCTAATATAATGATACGTATTGGTCCTACCCCGTACTAAAACTCTTATATTCTCGTAATGTACAATGTACTTATGTCTTCCTATCCGGGAGACCTGAAAGATCCCCCGGCCACGACTCCCCCACACCGGTTTCACCATCACATGCCTGTACTTGGAGAGAAGTTCCGAAAAATGATACCTGTTCAGGAGCTTCGTTTCCGGAACATAAGATCTTAGAGACGCATGCCTTCTCAATAATAAATACTTGTACCACTTATCTTTTGTTGCTGATGCCATGAGACTCCACCTTTCTCACCCGCATTTTATACTACTGAGATAGCGTTCAAGCAATTCCAAAAATAACTCCATCTCCTTATACGTGATATCACCTATATTGGCAATCCGGAACGTATTTAGTTTCTCAAGTTTGCCGGGATAGATCATAATGCCTTTACGGTAGAAATAATCATGCATCGATTGAAAATCATAGCCTGCATAATGGGGTTCAAGAATGGAAGTAATGATTTTGGAATGATGCTCTTCGGGAATGATGTAGGTTAGACCTAAGCGGGCTAACCCGTGAATCAACGTTTTCCATGATGTCGCGTACCTTTCGTACCTTTGATCCACCCCTTCCTGCTTTAATTCCTCAATCGCTTGTCTAAGCGCATATAAGGTTTGGACTGGAGGAGTAAACCGCATCTGCCCATGTTCCACAAAATAGCTGTATTGGGCGTACAAATCCAAATAATAGCTTCTAGGTTTCTGGCCTTTCAAATTCTCCAATTTGCTTTTTTCGGCGATCACAAACGAAACCCCGGCCATTCCCTGCAAGTTTTTGTTGGAGCTTGCCGCCAGGAAGGCAATGTTCATTTCCTTCAATTGAATTGGAATAGCCGCAAATGAGCTCATGGCATCCACGATCATGTCGATTTGATACCTTTTGCACAATTCCCCAATATCCTTCACCTTGTTGAGCAGGCCAGTTGTCGTCTCGTGATGTACGACGGCCAGATGGGAGACGGCGCGTGCGGAGGATTGGATATACCTTTCCAATTCAGCCAAATCAATCGCATCATCGGGAGGACTTTTGAATTCAAAATAATCTACTCCATAAACATTTGCTATCTCGCACATCCGTTTTCCATAGGCTCCATTGTTGACAATAATTACTGCCTCGTGATTTGGAACCGAATTGATGATGGACTCCACCGCTGCAGTACCCGATCCGCCAAACAATACGGTCGAATAATGATCCGGATCTGCGACCAGCCGGGTAAGCTCTGTCGAAATATACTTCATAATTTGCCCAAATTCGGCTTCGCGTGGACAAATATCCGGAACTACCTGTGAACATTTCACACTTTCGGTAGTTGTGGCCGGACCAGGGGTAAGCAAAATGTTTTTCTTAACGAGGGGACTCATGAATCACCCGCCTCCTTGCCTTTCCAAGAACCGTTATGAATAAAACGCTGCAGACGTTCTTTTACTTCATGAGGCTTCATATGCGGACGAGCAAGCTGATGCTTGGAATACTTGGATATTTTCAGGTACAAAAATGTAAGCCCTCTATTTACTTTCCACTCTTGTAAAGAGGCTTTCAGTTCCTCGAGACTGTGAACATAAATCGACTTCGCATACCCGCAGGAAGCCGCTATGTCTATAAAATCGACATTATGGGATACCGTACTTTGCCCGCCTGTTGATTCATGTGCGTTATTATCAAGCAGAATATGAACCATATTGGGCGGATGATAATACCCATTGGTTGCCAGACTTCCCATACGCATCAACAGAGATCCGTCTCCGTCAATCACGACGATATCTTTGCCTGGTTGGCTCAGAGCCAAACCAAGTCCAAAGGAACTGATACAACCCATCGAACCTACCATGTACAGGTTGTTCGCTGCATCTTCAATTTCATACAGCTCACGCCCGGTTTTACCAGTTGTTGCTATCTGTACGGTATTACCGTCTTTCATGGAGTTAATCGCAGATAATGCATCATACCGTGTTGGCATTGGATGGTCTGCATGAACATGCTGCCGGATCTGATTTAAATGATTGGGGGTTTGCAGTTTTTGCAATGGCTCTTTATCAAAAGTCCCCTTCTTCACGACAAAAAAGAACGAGCGATGCCGCGCAATTTGTGCATTAGCCTGAATTAACTGATTTTTTGCATCATTTAAATCTTTGGAGAGATACTGCCATTCAATATCCATCATATCCAGCATTTGTGTTGTGATCCGGCCCATCAGTTCATGTTGAGGTTCGTCAGATACCCCCGGTTCCCCGCGCAGGCTGACAAATCCAAGCAGCGGGATATGAAAAGGGTAATTAAGGGAGGTCAATGGCGAAACAGCATTGGTTAATCCTGAATTTTGCATAAGAACTACCGACTTCTTCCCCCCTACATAAGCCCCGGATGCAATAGCGACGGCATCCCCTTCATTAGCCGCTGCAACATAATCGCATTCGTTTATGGCATAATTAATCAAGCTCTTCAAGAAAGAGCATGGAACACCGCTGAAGAAGGTAAATCCTAATTTCTTCAGCTCCTCTCCTAACAATTTCGTGTCCATTATACATGCCCACCCGAACCCGATTCTGACGACGGAAAGTATTGCCGCTCCGCAGCTTGCAGTTCCTCGACTCCTTGAAGCCGAAATACTTCTTCGAGGGTGGCGACACTCTTTTCAATATGAACAAGGCTTTCATCCCGATAAATTCGGTTAGATAAATGTTGCATGGCTTGAATGGATGCTCTTAAATTATGGTTTGCCCAAATCACAAGGCTAATCCCCAGCTCCTGAAACCTGGCGGTTGGAGTCGTATAGTATTTGGTAGGCACGATTACTACCGGCAATCTTCCCGCCCATTCCTTCATGAACGTTTCAATCTCTGCGGCGTCCGTTCTTTTACTGTGTATGAAAACGGCATCGGCTCCTGCCTTCCGGTACGCCTCCGCCCGCTGCAGCGCCGCTTCAAGCCCTTTCCCGGCAATAAATGCCTCTACTCTGGCCACGACGGTAAAGTCCTCGTCGGTTTGCGTGTCTTTCATCGCTTTTATTTTCCCGGAAAACTCCTCGATATCAGCCAAAGCCTGCCCTTGACCGTTAATGAGCGAATTCATTTTGGGGAACCGCTTATCTTCAATGCATACCCCTGCAATAGAATGCTGCTCCAGCTTCTTCACCAGCCGCCTTGCGTTATTGAAGTTGCCGTACCCCGTATCTCCATCCAGCAAAATTGGAATGGACGTAGCATCACTCATGAATTCCAATACATCCAGAACCTGCGTCCAGGAGGCCTCGTTGCTGTCCCTTACTCCCATCGCTGCAGAGATGGATAACCCGCTGGCCCAAATTCCTTTAAACCCTGCCTCCTCCACAATTTTGGCCGACAGACCATTATGGGCTTCCATGATAAACTCCAGTTTTGGCGAATTCACCAAATTTCTGAGCTGCTTTGTTTTTTTCATTGGAACCTTCTCCTTCTCCCCTAAAAATAACGTGCCAGGAATAATCTACTTCCAAATAAGACGCTTATTTCCCATGATTGTGTTGATCATAGTAGGATCGGAAAGCTGAGTGAATAGCATATGTCCGGGATGGGAATTGGCCTCAATAATCCAAATGCGGCCTTTTTTATCTATGGCAATATCGACCCCCAATTCACGAATCGGATACCGTTGATTAATCGTTTTGGCAATGATGACGGATAGTTCGGAGATTCTACGGTAATAGGCATCCGCTTTCGTGCGGTTATGCTTAAAAAGGCTGAAAAGCACTCGATACAAAGATGCTGCATGCCCTCCTTTATGATAATTGGTAACATACTTATGGGGTGCCGCAACACGGGCGGCCGCGCCGGAAATAACCCATTTCCTCCCTGGTTTCTGCAAGTAAATCCTGGTGTCAAAAATCGACCCGTGGTACTTAGCTAACCGCAGCCCCCTCTGTACTAAATACATGTGTCTGGTTTTTTGGTATGACTTGATTGCCTTTAAAACAAAACGGAATCTGACAATCTTTCGCCTTGAGCCCCTGCGAACCTCATATCCTTTCTTTAATCTCTTGACCCGGATGATCCCGCTACCACCACTCCCGTGATTGGGCTTTATGAAGACTGATGAATAGGTATTCAGCATCCGCGAGGTCCTCGAGTCTGTAAACCAGTGGGTTTCGGGTAAATGCGGACGCAAAACGGGATGTTGCAACATTTCTTTATGCTTTTTCATTTTTCCAATAGGCACCATTCATCCCTCTTATCTTTTGGGTTTTTTGCGCATATCGTATGCATATGCACCCAAATCCCCGACTGCGTG
>NZ_JAFFQR010000009.1 GCF_020736845.1 Paenibacillus farraposensis | reverse complement strand
ACCACGACTCATTATAAGGAAGACAATTCCTTTGGCATCCGATATGATACAGGCATGGTATATAAAATACCATCAGGCTACGCGGTGGTAACAGCTACCTCAGGCGCCCGGAAACCGACCGTGCTCGATTTTGCGAAGATATTGACACCGGAGTAACTCGGTGTCTTTTTTGTAGATCGCAGAATGCCATCCTTATATGGCTGCAGGGCAAAAAAAATCAGCCTGCTTGTATACGAAATACAAACAGGCAGGTTGGATGATATAACTAGGATGCAACGATGCTGGACTGTAAAATGGCAGTTAACTTTTCCTGGAAGGCCGGAATACCTACCCGTTGTACATACGCGTAAAAGCTTTCACCAGAGATGCGGTTTTCCTTGTAGAACAGAATGAGCTCTGCCAGGACAGGCCCAACCTGATCGCCGCGTACACGGCCCTTGAGCGCTTTGTTAAATTGGGAGCCTGAGCCGAGTGCTCCGCCGACGGCGATGTCGAAAGCGTCGACCATGCCTTCGGGTGTCTTAAGGAGCGATCCCTGCAGGCCGATATCGGCAATATGCTTTTGGCCGCAGGAATTTGGGCAGCCGATAAAATGAATACGCACTTTTTCATCCAAATCTATATGCTGGTCCAGGTACTCAGCCACATCAACCGCCCGCTTTTTGGTTTCCACAATGGCCAGATTGCAGAATTCATTCCCTGTGCACGATACGGTGCGGCTCATAAAATGCTTGGGCTGTGGTGTCAGACGCTGCAATACGGGAGCCTTCAATAATTGACTGACCTGGTCGTCTGGCACGCCACTCAGCAATATATTTTGCGACATCGTGGTACGAATATGTCCATCGCCATAGCGGTCAGCCAGTTCGGCCAGTTCATGCAGCTCGTCAGCGTTCAGCCGGCCGACAGGCACATTCAGCCCGACATAGTTCAGGCCTTCCTGGGCTTGCGGATGTACACCGTCAAAATAAGCGGCCTGCCAGCCGACCGTTTTGTCCTCGCCCCGTTTTGGCATTTCGCCGATATACTCGGTGAGTTTAGCCAAAAACTTTTCCGGGCCCCAATCAGCAACGAGGAATTTCAGGCGAGCATGGTGCCGTTTTTCCCGGTAGCCATAGTCACGGAAAATGGTTGTGACGGCAATAGCCACCTTTAGTACTTCCTCAGGGCGGACAAACAGATCCAGTGACTGTGCCAGCTGTGGTTTGGCGGACAAACCTCCGCCGACCATTGCGTGGAAGCCGAGCACCTCTTTTCCGTCGATGATCTTGGTAGCCGGCGTAAAAGACAAGTCGTTGATTTCAGCCTGCGCGTTGTTGTACGTATTGCCGGAAATGGACATTTTGTATTTGCGCGGCAGATTGGAGAAGTCACGATTCAACAAGAAAAAACGGTTTACTTCATCCACAATCTCTCGGGTATCGACCAATTCATTCGGATCAATGCCAGCCAGTGGGTTGCCGACAATGGTACGCGGGCAGTCCCCGCAGGCTTCAAAGGAATACAAACCGACTTTTTCCAGCCGCTCGAAAATATCGGGCAAGCTTTCAATCGTCAGCCAGTGAAACTGAATGGCCTGACGAGTGGTGACATCCACAAGCCCTCTCCCGTACAGTGTGGATATGTCCGCCAGTGCATGTGCTTGTGCCGAAGTCATAATACCTGTGTTGATGCGGACACGCATCATGAAATGACCGTCCTTGGGTTTTTGCTGATACACACCAGCCCATTTAAATCGGTCCATATCGTCCACAGTGATCGAGTCATAGCCTTCGTTCGCATATTTTTCGATAATGGTACGTATAACATCGAGACCGTCTTTCTCCAGTTTGACCAGCTCAAATTTATTTAGTTTGTCAGGATGAGCGGTCCAGATTGGTTCATAGGCCATCCGCTTAGCCTCCTTCATACGTTTTGTTTAAAACTGAGGGTTCAGAATTACATTTTATTTCCGACAATACAACTAAGATATAATGTGATGGTACCATAATTGGGTTACACCCGTAAACGAAGGAATGCCCCAAATGGTATAACGATTATTTATCGTTTTTGCTTATTTTTTTGATATAAGGATTTGGTAATTTTATAATATAAATAGGGTATGAGGAGAGGTAAGTGACAAACGGTGCCTTTTAAAAAAAAGATAGGGCTTAAAGCGTTTGTATGCATATCCCCTCTATGGTAGATTTGGACTAACTGATAGAACAGGGTCACGTTAGAGAGGAAATGGTGAGTATATGCGTAAGATGGGGAAAAGAGTGGCTGTTCTGGCATTGGGCGGCGCTTTGTGTGTTTCTGGAACAGTCGGTGCAGTCAGCAGTGGAACTGCTTTGAAGGCCAAAGTCATTAATGGCGGGGTCTATATCAACGTAAATGATATGAACAAAGCATTGGGAACCAGTGGCGTATATATCAGCACGAATGGTACATATACGTTGTCGGCAGATCGTGTACCGCAGGTCGTTAAAAACGTCTCCCCTTCCGTGGTCGGTATCATCGGCCGTTCAGCCACGGGAGAAACAGTAGCAGGAGGAGATCGGTACAATCTGGCTCACGGCACGGGTGTCATCGTTCGGTCAAACGGATGGATCGTTACGAATGCGCACGTGATCGAAGGGTTGGGTGATGCCGTGGTTGTAACTTCGGACGGAAAATCGTATGGAATCACCAACAGTTACAGCGATCCGATCAGTGATTTGGCTTTGATCAAAATCAAGGCAAGCGGACTCAGGCCTGCGGCCTTCGCAGCCTCCATGAACAGCTTGCAGGTGGGTGAGCAGGTGGTGGCTATCGGGACGCCGATCTCGTTCTCTCTCCGTAATTCGGCAACCACGGGTGTCGTTAGCGGATTGAACCGGGGTATCAATGCTGCCTATCGTTTGATCCAAAGTGATACAGCGATCAATCCCGGAAACAGTGGCGGACCGCTGGTTAATCTCAAGGGTGAGGTCATCGGGATCAATACAATGAAATTTTCGGCGGTCGGCATTGAAAATATGGGCTTTTCGATTCCGTCGGATACAGTGAAATACGTCATCGCCCAATTTTTTAAATATGGTGAGGTTCGGCGCGCCAGTCTTGGCTTGGGGCTGGAGGAGAGCTGGTCGGCTATCGTCGGCTTACCCACCCAGGACCCTTTGAAAGTCACGAAAATTACCTCCGCAAACGCTGTTCAGGCCAAAATCAAGGAAGGCGACGAGCTGTACAGTATTAACGGCAAGCGTGTAGCTTCCACGATCGACGTGAATGAGCTGTTGAAAAATTATCAGCCTGGCCAAACGGTAAGTGTACTTATGCAGTCAGACGGTGATATTGTGAAGCGCAAGCTCGTCTTGGCCCGGGATAATGGTGAAATCTATGAATCCATTCAGTCGGGAGAGGATCTTGAGGATTCGAATGAAGCAGGTTCCGGCGAAGATAGCAGTGTAGCGCGTTCCAAGGAAGCTGTGGAGTCAGTTCAAGCGGCCGCTGTTGCTGGAAAGTGAACGAAAATAACGGCTCTTGAATCTATCAAAAAAGCTAAAGGGAGATTATTGTGAAGCATACTCAAAGAAAAATAATGCGCAAGCTCGGGGTCGGCGTCGCCGCATTGTCCTTGGTGCTTTCTGCTTTGCCGGCTGCAGCAGCAGATAGTGATAAAACCATATTGGAGTTGCGTCTGCAAAGCGGCAGCAATACCGCCATTGTGAACGGCCAAAAGTCAAGCATTACGAAGCCGTATTCGAAGAGCGGCGTACTCATGGTTCCGGCCGGTGTGTTCAAAAAGGCTTTTAACACCAAAATTCGGCTGGCTGAGGATAATGTGGTCAAAATCAGCAGCGGGTCCCGTATTGTATCTCTAACCCTTGGCAGTCGTATAGCTTGGGTGAGAGGTCACAAGGTGGCCCTTCCCGCCCCGCCGGAAATGTCAGCAGGCATTCTTATGGTGCCTCTGCGTCAAGTAGCAGAAGGTCTCGGCGGCAAGCTGGAGAAGAATGGCGCAGGTATCGTCATCCGGATGGAAGCACAAGAAGACGCGGGCACGGAGGTTGAAGAGACGCCGAACATTGATAATGATGAAGGCAAGACGCAGATCGGGAACAGTTACTATGAATGGTCCATGAATTATCCAACGGGCCTCGTCATTGGTCAGGGAGGCGGAGATGAGAGTATCTCCACATTTATGGATGAGAACAATGCATATTACATGGAAGTGCACGTAGCGTCACAGCCAGTTCCGCTGAATGCGGATGATCTGCTGCAGCAATTGGTACAGACGGCCAAAGAAACGGGAGAAATGGTCATAGATCGAAAATCCTTCCCGAAAGTAAAGGTTCCTTATGCGCGTGTCGTTACGAAGGATGCGGACGGTGTACTGTGGGAAATTCGCCAGTATTATGATAACGGGCGGCTGTATGTAATTTATTTTTCAGATAATAAAGCGACGAATTATAAGGATCTGTCCCAATATGCGGGCCTGTTGAATTCCTTCAAGACCTCCTTTAATGCGCAGGATAAGAGCATCAAAGACCTGTCCACTGTTGTAGGGGGCACACGCGAAGCTGGGAATTCGGACTATGGTGTGTCACTGAGCATCCCTGCAGGCTGGAAAATGGATGATCAGCGGATGCAGTACGAGAGCAATGATGGATCAAGCTTCCATCTGAAAGTAACCTCAGTGCCTGCGGATGGAACATTGGAGAGCTGGAGTCGGCAGTTGCAAAAATGGCTGAGTGATTCTTTTGTGTCCACAGCCTATGAGGCACCAAAAACGTACCCGATGAAGGTTGCAGGCGTCCAAGGACTGGTTCAGGAGTACCGCTATAATTTTGGCGATGGATGGGTTAAGGAGTACAATGTGCTGATTCAGCAAAGTGGATACCGCTACCTGGCGGAATATGCCGTACCGGAAAAGGCCAACAAGGGGAGTGACCAGTTCAACGCACTCATTTCCTCGCTGCAAATTGATTTCCAAACCGTAGCGAGCAACTTTGGGCAGTTGGAAGAAGACGACTATCTGACAGAAAAAACGAAAACAGTCAAAAAGGCATCCAAAGCCTATGAATATACGGTCAATATTCCACGATACTGGACTGCGGTCAGCGACCAATTTGAAATGGCTGACGTGGAATACAAGTTTACCGGCGGACGTTTCTCTATCAAAATCGACAATGGCCAATCGTTTGAATTTACAGTGTCCCAGCTCAAGGACTTTTATGATAAACAAGGTAAAAGCTATAAAAACCTCAAGGTTGAGGAGGTTAAAGATGTGACGTTTGCCGGTGTCCCGGCAGTGTCCTTTACATTCCATCGTGTGGAGGAAGGCATAAGCTACACGGGCCACCAAATCGTTCTGGAGCACAATGGAAAAACCTATACCGTGACAACAACGCTAAATGATGCGAACAACACGGCTGTGCAGTCCAACGCACTGGATTCAACGCTGAATTCGTTTATGTTTGTGAAGTAGAGAAAAGATTAGGTGGTTTGTGGAGGAAGCGCTGCGCGTGCCACAAGAGTGCTAATTTTTCAAGGAGGGGATAGAGGCAGGGGAGATCAAAGCATGCTGTTTACGTTATTTTAACATGCGAATTCTTGCCTTACTTTGTATAATCAGCACTTACAATATACCGTCTGACGGGATTGTAAGTGTTTTTTTGTGTTACAAGCGGAGCGGTCGCTTTAAAAGCTTTTCGTAGAAAAATTAGCTTTGGGAGCATCATCCCCTCGGATTTCTCCACGGGTATAGATATGATATTTTTGAAGGAATCGCTTGGAAAGTGTAGAAGCTTGGGGCACAGTCTGGTACACTAGATTAGTTACAAGATAAGAATGATTCTGCCGCAACTGCTAGTGATGCGGATTTTTTGAGTTGGATGTATTTCATGCGAGGGACCGATGGTTCAGCGAGTGGACGATCGGACAAGATGATAGAAAAAGATAGGATTTCAAGCAAGCAGCATAGCTGCCCTGAAAACAACGAGTCCATGGGGATCATTCGTTTTCAGCATATAGGGAGGACAATCATGAAATCAGCAGTACGAAGAGAAGATGTCGAGCTTCTGGCACCAGCCGGTGACTGGGATTGTATGCGTGCGGCGGTGGCAAACGGGGCCGATGCGATCTTTTTCGGGGTGGAAAAGTTCAACGCACGGGCACGGGCGAATAATTTCCGTATGGAGGAGCTCCCTGAAATTATGGCGTTTCTGCATAGCTACGGGGTCAAGGGCTTTTTGACATTTAATATACTAGTTTTTGAGAACGAACTGGAGGATGCCAAAGAACTGGTTGATGCCTGCATAGATGCGGGAGTTGATGCCTTAATTGTTCAGGATATGGGTTTGGTGAAAATGATCCGCGATATTTCACCTGATTTTCCGATCCATGGGTCTACGCAAATGACGATTACCTCACCGGAGGCTGTAGAGTTCACGAAGCCTTACAACATCGAGCGCGTCGTGCTTGGGCGTGAAAACAATCTCAAGCAGATTCAAAAAATAGGTGAACAAGCGAAACTCCCCATGGAGGTATTCGTGCATGGCGCGTTATGCGTGTCTTATTCAGGTCAGTGTCTGACTTCAGAAATGTGGGGTGGGCGCTCTGCTAACCGTGGTGAGTGTGCACAGGCCTGCCGTTTGCCTTACGATCTGATGGTGGATGGAGAGCAAAAGCCGATGGCCGATGTGACATACCTGCTGTCACCTAAGGATTTGGCGGCGATTGATTTGATGCCTCAGCTGATCGACGCGGGTGTGGTTTCTTTTAAAATTGAAGGGCGGCTGAAAACGCCTGAATATGTAGCCAACGTGGTCAGCAAGTACCGCAAGGCCATCGATAAGTATTTTGATGGCGATACCTCCAAGACGAGCAAAGAAGATATCCGTGAGCTCCAGCAGAGCTTTTCACGTGGCTTCACACACGGTTTTCTGGAAGGAACGAATAACAAAAAGCTGGTTGATGGTACGTTCCCGAAAAGCCGGGGCGTGTATCTGGGCCGGGTGGAACAAATTCTCCGTGATGGGGTTGTGTGCCGTATTGATGCGCCGCTAAAACGCGGCGACGGTATTGTATTCGATGCGGGCGATCCTACGCAAAAAGAAGAAGGCGGACGCGTATACGATATCCGCCGCAAGGGCGTGAAAATCGAAGGTGAAGCTGGCGAAGGCTGGATCATTGACATCATAGCAGGACGCAACGATGTCGATTTGCGCCGTGTACACGTGGGCGACCGCATCTGGAAGACCAATGACCCGGCGCTGGACAAGCGTCTGCGCCAGTCGTATGACACCGACAAGCCGTACCGTGTCTTCCCGGTACATGTGCGTGTCAGCGGCTCTCCAGGGCAGCCGCTGTCAACCTGGTGGACCGATGTGCAAAAGGGTACGATGGTCCGTGTGGACTCCGAGCTGGAACTTGAAGTCGCCCAGAAGCGTCCGATGACGCACGAATTGCTCGAGGAGCAGTTCGGCCGGCTGGGCGGAACAGTGTTCCAGCTGGAAGAGCTGGACGTCCACCTGCAAGGGGACGTCATCGTGCCAATGCGCGAGCTGAACAGCATCCGCCGCAAGGCGGTGGAACTGCTCGCGGGCGAGCGCCCCAAACCGCCCGTGTACACGAAGCGGGCGGTAGAGGTGTATGGCGATGCATCCGTTCCGGCATCGCCTGTGGCACACGGTCAGGCGGAGCTGACCGCGCTGTGCCGCAGCCTCCCGCAGGTTGAGGCTGCACTGGAGGCCGGCGTGGAGTTCATCTACGCCGACTTCGAGTTCATCAAGCAATTCCCGGCCGCTGTGGAGGCCGTACATGGCGCAGGACGCCGAATTGCGCTGGTGACACCTCGTATTCACATGCCGGGTGAAAACGGCTATCACAACAACATCCTGCGCCTGAAGCCGGATGCCGTGCTGGTACGCAATCCGGGGGCGCTGTATTTCTACATGCGTCATCGTCTGGAGAACCCAGACGCACATCACCCGCAGCTGATTGGTGACTTTTCACTGAATATCGCCAACCATAAAGCGGCTGATCTCTTCCTGGATTCCGGCTGCGACCTGGTGACGCCGTCGTATGACCTGAACATCCAGCAGATGGTCGATATGCTGAGACGCACACGCACCGACAAGCTGGAGATCGTCATTCAGCAGCATTTGCCGATGTTCCATACGGAACATTGCGTATACTGCACCTTTATGAGTGAAGGCACAGACTACACCAACTGTGGTCGTCCTTGTGAGGATCATCGTGCCTCCTTGCGTGACCGGATTGGCATGTCTCACCCGGTCCGCGTGGACGAAGGCTGTCGCAACACGGTATACAATGCGATCGAGCAATCCGGTGCCGAGTACCTGTCCAACTTTATGGAGCTGGGTGTGTCCCGCTACCGCGTAGAGTTTTTGGAGGAAACGTCAGAACAAGTGCACGAGGTTATCGATCTCTATAACCGTGCCCTGCGCGGAGAAATCAGCGGTACGCAGGTATGGAAGACGCTCAAGGCAACGAACCAGTTGGGTGTTACGCGTGGGCAACTGGTGAAGTAAGAGAAGGCTATCGTTAGCCCCGCATATTCATCCCGCTTTAATATAAACGTAGAAAATAGCAAAAAAACAGGGGATGTGCATCCATAGCACATTCCCTGTTTTTTTGCTCGAGCTTATTTTCAACTGTTACAATCCTCATCCCGTTATACTCTTTGTGTTTTCGCTTTCCGAGAGAAAACAACATATTTTTGTCCAACGTAATTAATTAAAGTATAAAAGATATTCCCGATTAGGATGGATAAATTGCCTAGAATTTCGCTATTTTTGATGCTTAGATTTGAAATCAGGAAGTGACTGATCAAATAGCTGAGACAATATGATAGGAAATAACATATCAATATAATAAATATAAATCTCCAGAGGGTCTGCCCATGGCTTGCATTATTTCTGAAAGTGAATTTTTTGTTTAGGAAGTAGCTTACCGTAGCACCCACAGCATTACCAATAAAGGTGGATAGCCAGTAATTCATTCCTAACGTATTGAAAAGCAAGAACATGACGGACATCCCACAGAGTGTGTTTAAAACCCCGACCATAAGAAAACGGAAGAAACTATTTTGGAATAAAGTCAATGTATTCACCCTGTTTGCATCTGCTTATTGGATAGCTAGAGCTTTCCTTTCGCTATTTTTGGATGTTGTTTTTTTAGCGTCTAGGGTGCTTTGGGAATCTAAAATGGTCTCAACAATATATTTAGGTCTTTGTTTTACCTCTTTATATATTTTTCCGATATACTCGCCAATGAGTCCGAGTGCGACAAGCTGCAGACCGCCTATAAACCAGATAGACAGCATTAATGAAGACCAGCCCCACACGGTGGTACCCAGGAGTTTGCTAATGATGGTATAGACTGCTATTAACAGGCTTATTCCAAACATGGCAAAACCTACAGCCGAGACCAGCCGAATCGGAGTAACGCTAAATGAGGTGATTCCGTCGAAAGCAAAGGCAAGCATTTTCTTTAAAGGATATTTGGACTCTCCCGCAAAGCGTTCATGCCGATCATAATACACTTCGGTGGACCGGTATCCTATTAACGGAACTAATCCGCGTAAAAAGAGGTTAACCTCTTTAAAGTTGCTAAGTTCCTGAAGAACTCTTTTGCTCATTAAACGGTAATCTGCGTGATTGTATACGATGTTGACTCCCATTTTACTCATCACACGGTAGAAGCCTTGAGCTGTTGAACGTTTGAAAAAGGTGTCGGTGGCTCTGCTTTTGCGGACCCCATACACGATGTCATAACCCTCTTTGAACTTGATAACAAATTCTTGAATGGCATTGAGATCGTCTTGCAGGTCTGCATCTACGGATATTACGCAATCGGATGTTTCTTTAGCTTCCATTAGCCCAGATAATAAAGCGTTCTGATGTCCGGCGTTTTTCGCCAATTTGAGACCACTCACATAAGGATTGGTCTGGTTATATGATGCTATGATGTTCCATGTCTTATCACGGCTGCCGTCATCAACAAACAGCATCTTGCTATGTTTGGAAATGAGCTGGCGCTCTGCCAACTCCTCAAGAATGGCTGTAAGCCTGCTTATTGTTTCAGTCAATACTTCTTCTTCGTTATAACAGGGAATAACTAAGGTTAAAACAGGGTTACTGATTATTGAATTCAAAGAACTCTCTCCTCAAATTTTGGCTTTGCTGGTACCCAAAATACTATCTTTTTTAGTCTATAATATGATTTCCTTAAATTATATAACATTGCCATGATGAAGTGCTATAATAAACTACTAGCAATATACAATTCTACACGAATGTATTTGAATAATTAGCAAGTTTTGTTGAAAAGGAGTCTAACCTATGAAAATCCGAAAAGCGATTATTCCTGCCGCGGGGCTGGGAACTCGATTCCTCCCTGCAACGAAAGCGATGCCTAAAGAGATGCTTCCAATCGTGGACAAACCAACGATTCAATATATTATTGAAGAGGCTGTAGCATCAGGTATTGAGGATATCATTATCGTAACTGGTAAAGGGAAAAGAGCCATTGAGGATCATTTTGACTACTCATTTGAGCTGGAGCATAATCTGACCTCGAAGGAAAAATGGAATCTGCTGAATGAAGTGCGCAAACCGTCCGAGATGGCTGATATCCACTATATTCGTCAAAAGGAGCCTAAAGGTTTGGGGCATGCAATCTGGTGTGCGCGAAAATTTATCGGCGACGAACCTTTTGCCGTACTTTTAGGCGATGATATCGTTGAGTCTGAGAATCCTTGTCTCAAGCAGATGATTGACGTTTTCGATGAGTACCAGCGTTCTGTTGTAGGTGTAAAGCAAGTGGCTTGGAACGAGGTACATCGGTACGGGATTGTTGAAGGTCATGCACTTACTACCAAAATCTCGGAAGCCGAACGTCTGGTAGAAAAGCCGAAAAAGGAAGAAGCGAACTCCAACCTGGCGATCATGGGACGCTATATCCTAACGCCTGATATTTTTGATATCCTGGGTCAGCAATCCGCTGGAGTAGGCGGGGAGATTCAACTGACGGATGCACTATCCAAACTGGGAGAAAAGCATCCGATTCTGGCCTATGAATTTGATGGCAACCGCCATGACGTTGGCGAGAAACTGGGCTTCATTGAAACAACTATCCATTATGCCCTGCAGCATGATGAGATTAAAGACGAAGTACTGGCTTATATGAGACAGGTTATTAAAGAAATTGACGAAAATAAAAATTAAAGTGTAATAAATACAGGAGCCACTTTCCATGACAATGATGTCATTTCGGGATGGAGTAGAATAGAAAGCTCAACTAAGGATTAAAAAAAGGAACGTAGGAAGCGTGATAGCTTCTACGTTCCTTTCTCTTTTGTCATTAAGTGTATATTGTATTTAATAACTTTAACGGTATACCTAGAGCTTTAAGGCCTTTAACAGATCAATTTGCTCCTTCTCCTTTGGATCAGCCTGAATCAGCTTGTTATATAATGCTTCGTCGTTTTGGCCCTGTTTTTGCAGAGCAGCGATATAGTAACGAACCACCTCACGATTTGTAGCATCACTCAGGTCGTCTTTTAAGCCGTTTTTAAAAATGTTGGCAGCCTCAGCAGGTTTACCTGACATAAACTCAATTTTCCCAGCACTGAGCGCAATACCTGGAGTTACTTCAAAAGTACGTGTCAACTCAATCTCAGGTGGAATCGTCTTCATATGAGCTACCCCATCCAGAACCTGCTGATAAGCAGCGAGACCTGCTTGGAAATATTTCTGTTCCTTGGCGGTGTCCTTCTGCTCACGTGCCTTATTGCCAATAGTATAAGCTTTGGTAATTAACATATTGTACCAGTCATTGTCCCATTTAAAGTTGGAAATGTTATTTTCCAAAATGCTGAAAGCCTGCTCATTCTCACCCTTCATTTGTAAAAGGTCAACTTTGATGTTATACATGGTTTTATTATACGGTTCTGCCTTCAGGCCCGTATTAAGTACCTCTATTGCAGCGTTATAAAATTCATCTTTTTTTGTTTGATCATAAACATTCTTGTACAGTGCGGCCAATCTTATAACCGAATCCGGGTGCGTAGGACGAAGTTGGAGGTCTTTATTATTAGCACTTTGAATTTCCTCGAACGATCTGCTAACCGCCATGACCTGTTTGGCATATACGGCAGCATTAGCCGATTGCACGAAGCGGAGACCTACAAAAAGCAACACGATGCTTAGAATGCCAATGACTGCACTATACATGATCCGGAATCCGGAAGCCCTCATAGACAGACGTTTAAGAGGTTTGCTGTCTATAGCAGCAGTCATCCCAGCAAGACTTATAAATACAAGTATTCCCATAAACACGTAACTAAGATTAAAGTCCAACAAGCTATGAAGTAAGATCGAGAGTGCCAAAATAAGATACAGAAAGTGAGCATCCCGCTCTTCATCATTTTGATTAACATAGTTACGAATATATTTGTAGAAAATATATAAGATGAATGACATGAAAATTACAAAACCAAAAATGCCAACTTCAACCAGGTACTGCATGAAAAAGTTATGAGCCTGACGGCTTGTATAAGGATAATCCTGGTACCTTTCGTACAAAGTGGCCCATCCGCCACCACCAGTGCCGATTACAGGGTAATCTTTAATCAATTTGGCAGCATCCTTATAGAATGCAAGCCGCTCCAGCACACTATGCTGGCGGAAATTGATGTTTTCTAACCGGACCTGAACGTTCTCAGGAAGTACACTGCGCAGGCCAGTTCCAATAAACAGAAAAGCCAACAAGCCAATCACCACAACCGAACCGACAGGCAACCACAGGTTGGATAACTTACGGGAAGTCCACCCTTTGAAGACATTCTCCAGCTTTGGTGAAAGGTAACGTTCAACAAGCCACAGGACGACAGCAACAACAAGGGAAACCCCGATAAGCAATCCCCAGCCCTTGGCTGCTTCTCCACCGTTATAGACTTTATCGAGATGTAATCCCATATTCGTTATGGGTGTCAAGATAGATATTGACGCCACGCCAGCAACGGCACAATGTATAATCCATATGATTTGTCGTGCCGGTTTAAAGAAAAGCAAGAGCAACACGAATACAACTGGCAGCATAACCAGACCGCCCCGTGATAAGGTTAGGAATAACGAAACCACGATTGGCACCAACATGAAGCCATGAGTAGCTTTTCCATACCATGACCCTGACTTCATCAGACAAAACACGGCTGCAAATAAAATAGCCATCAGGAAAGCGGCATATGTATTCGCATATTGAAACACCGATGTCAGTCGGAGTCCGTTTGTATCTATCATCGTTGCACTGATATAGCGATCATGATAAACATATTGGCTTAGCCAGCCTACCAGCTTGCCAGCAAGCACCCACTGTCCGAACCAGTTAATAAAGCCAAAGCCTACAATGACATAAGCAACAGTCATAATCAGATTATGAATAATCTTATTGCCTAAGCGATCATGAAGTAGATAGATTGAGATGATAAACAGAGCGGCATATATGCACTGTACCACCACCATATTCATGGCCAGATAATATGAGGCTGCTGAACTCAGCGAAAGCACATAAGTCAAGGGAAGCAGCAACACCAATACGGCCAGCCAATCCCTTTGCTCTTCCAGCTTGAATTTTTTATAATAGGTTACGATTCCTAAAATCAATAGGATCATGCTGATAATCAAAGCCCAATAGAGAGGCTTCTCAAAATCAAGCATCTGCCCATTGAAGAGTGCAGCCTGGAAGGGGGACCAAGCTAAAAACAAGATCATGCCAACAATTAACACCCAAAATATAGCCGGCCTTTTATCGTCACGGGTCGACGTTTGGGCCTGTTTCCCGTATACTGGATTCGACAAGGTTTACAATCTCCTTTGCTTGTAGATACGTCAACATTTTAGCATATCGTGGCTATATGAGCCATATTGCAAGAAAAACACTTACAAATGTTTACACTGTTGTATTGTAAGATACTTACCAAACCATGTTTAAGGTCGTGACATACGCGTATGAATTTAACTCAAAACTTGTCCAAAAATTTAAAGCTGCTCTGGGAATTATCTAAAAAAGATATTAAATCCAGATATCTTGGCTCATTTATGGGGGTGCTCTGGGCTTTTATACATCCTATGGTATCCATACTTGTATATTGGGTTGTATTTCAGGTTGGTTTTAAAAATACGCCTATTGGAGATACCCCCTTTATCCTGTGGTTACTAACAGGGATGGTGCCTTGGCTCTTCATCTCAGAGAGTTTATCAACGGCAACCTATAGCATCATTGAAAACAATTATTTGGTGAAAAAAATCGTTTTTCGTGTCAGCTTGCTGCCTATGGTGAAAATCCTGTCTGCTCTTTTTGTGCATGTGTTTTTTATTGCTGTTCTTTTCATCATGTTTAAAATATACCATGTTGAGTTTACAGTTTATAACTTTCAAGTGCTTTATTATTTATTGGCTACGATCCTTCTTTCTTTATCCATTTCTTACATAACCGCTACATTGGCTGTTTTTGTTAAAGATGTCAGTCAAATTGTAGGAGTATTTATTCAACTATTCTTTTGGTTAACTCCTATTTTTTGGAATTTGAATATTGTTGGGGACAAATATCAATTCTTCTTCAAACTAAATCCTATTCTCTATATCGTTGAAGGATATCGTGATGCATTTATCAATCACAAATGGTTCTGGGAGCATCCTCTAATGACGATCTACTTTTGGGCTATTGTGATTGTAGCGGGTACTATAGGAACTAAAATTTTCAAAAAAATGAAGTCTCATTTTGCTGATGTATTGTGAGGAGAAAAGTATGACTCAGAATGAATCGATTGCTGTAGAAGTTAATAATGTCACAAAAATATATAAAATATATGATAATCCCAATGAACGCTTAAAAGAAGCTATTCATCCTTTTAAAAAAAAATATCATTCCGATTTTAAAGCCATCAGCGATCTTTCCTTTTCTATTGAAAGAGGACAGGCGATTGGTATTATCGGTAAAAACGGTTCAGGGAAATCCACTCTTTTAAAGATGATTACAGGTGTAATTACACCTACCAGCGGGAGCATTACGGTGAACGGTAAAATTGCGGCTCTGCTGGAATTGGGAGCTGGATTTAATCCAGACTTAACCGGGATGGAGAACATTTTTTTGAATGGTACCCTTATGGGCTATAGTAAGGCCGAAATGGATGAAAAAGTAGAAGATATTATATCTTTTGCGGACATCGGTGAATTTATTAACCAGCCTGTCAAAATGTACTCCAGTGGTATGTTTGCCCGATTAGCTTTTGCAGTGGCCATTAATGTTGATCCAGATATCCTGATAGTTGATGAAGCCTTGTCTGTTGGGGATATTTATTTTCAGGCAAAATGTATTACTAAAATGAAGGAACTTTCCAAGAAAAGCACAGTCCTTTTTGTCTCTCATTCTATGGACACAATTAAAAGCTTTTGTGATACAGCCTTGCTTATCGACAAAGGACATATGGTCGAGATTGGTCCGGTGAAACGCGTTGCGCAAATTTACGAGAATATCATTAATCAGGAAATTGCGGACATGAAGCGCGTTCAATCCCTGGATATGTATGTGAATTCGGAGACGAATAAGGAAAGAACGCTTTTACTGTTAGAGGAGGACCCTGCTTTCGCAAAACGTGCCAATGAGTTTCGCTCTGGAACGGGAGACGCACGCTTTATAAGAGCGGATTTGTTGGTTAATGGAGAAGTGGTTACCCAGGTTCCTTTTGGCGAAATGGTTACTTTACGTCTAGTGGCGCAATATTATAAAGATATTGATTCCGAGGGAACCATTGGCTACATGGTTAGAAACCATACGGGTGTAGATGTGTTTGGGATGAATATCTATAATAAAGCAAAACTGGTTCCGAAAATGTCGGCGGGTGGCATTCTGGAGGTCAACTTTAATTTTCGTAATTTGTTATCTGAGAGCGGCAAGTACACCATCTCTATTGGATTGAAGCCCAAACCTTTTGAGCCTCTTTATTTGGATAGTGTGAGCATAGCAGCAGTATTTGAGGTTCCTAAGCCGGAGAATAATTATGTACCGGGGTTAATATTTGTAGATAACACAATCGATTTGCAAGTTATTAATTAGGGCTGGTGATAAAATGTGCGGGATATTGTTTTCTAATGTAGCTATCAATAAAGAAGCATTTCTTAATTCATTAAATATCATGAAACACCGGGGGCCTACGGCCCCACTTTGTGTATACCAGAATGAAAATTTTATGCTGGGGCATAACAGGCTTAGTATTTTAGATTTGGATCAGAGAAGTGATCAGCCTTTTTTTTCTGATGATGGTAGATATGTAATTATATATAATGGAGAAATTTATAATTATAAAGAGTTAGCTTCCAATCATTCAATTCAAATGAGAACAAACTCGGATACTGAACTTTTATTGAAGCTTTATATTCAATATGGTCCCCAAATGTTGAATTGGCTTAATGGAATGTTCAGTTTTATTGTTTTAGACATGAAGAAGAAATCTTTTTTTGCAGCCCGGGATCGTATGGGCGTAAAACCGCTTTATTATAGCCAATATGGAGAAGAATTTATTTTTAGTTCTGAAATAGCTCCACTGCTCCCACTCATCCGTAGCACTTCTATAGACCAAGAAGCTGTAAGACAGTATAAAAAGATGAGATGCTTCTTTAATGATCGTACCATTTATAATGAAATAAAAGAGTTTCCACCAGGGTATTATTATGAAAATGGGGAATTCATTAAATATTGGGAAATTGATTATTCGGAGAAAGAACCGCCTTCCGATGAGGAGCTTGAGTCTTTAATTCGCTCTGCAGTAGAGTACCGCAAGATTGCTGATGTTGAAATTGGAAGTTACCTGAGCGGTGGCTTGGACAGCACAATTGTTACGGCACTGGCCAAAGTAGAGCATACTTGGACTGTTGGCTTTGAAGATTATAATGAGTTTCAGTGGTCTGAAATCGCAGCCGCTAGATACAATACTATTCATCATCCGATCCTGTTTGACCCAGATCGCTTTTTAGCATTAGCTCGCGAGCTTATTATTGCCAAAAAAGAGCCGCTGTCTGTGCCTAATGAAGTGCTGCTGTATTATATGACCCAACAAGCAGCTGTTAAGAATACAGTCATATTAAGCGGTGAAGGCGCGGATGAGCTTTTCTTTGGGTATGACCGTATTTTCAGATGGGCCAGCAACACTACAGATTTCGATATCAGGGTCTTTAGTGAGCTTTACACCTATGGATCTGAGGATGACATTGGGATTGTAGAAGATGCATTGGCGCCGTTTATGGACCTAAAGTCTCCTCAAAAAATTGTAGCGGCATTCTTTCAGCAAGCCCATTTGAGAGGATTACTCAAACGATTGGATAGTGCTTCGATGCTAAACTCGGTAGAAGCTAGATCTCCTTTCTTAGATTATCGGCTAATCGAAAGACTTGCAGGTGTGGATTCACATTATAAAATGAAAGATGGAGTTGTTAAGGCTCCCCTCAAGAGAATTTTTAAAGATATTGTTCCTGCTGAGATTATTAACAGAAAAAAGGTTGGTTTTCCTGTTCAGCTTGAAAGCGTCCTATCTTCTGAACAAATTGAAGGAAAGACAGCATTCGACAAATGGTTTAACTTCAATTTAACTACGTTAGGAGAAATCTTATGATTATCGGCTATACTTCCGGAGTCTTCGATTTATTTCATATTGGACATTTAAATTTGTTGAGAAATGCCAAATCGCTCTGTGATAAGCTCATTGTTGGAGTGACAACAGACGAATTAGTTTCGTACAAGTACAAGAAGGCAGTAATTCCTTTTGAGGAAAGAATGGAGATTGTCAGAAATATCAAGTTTGTTGATACTGTAATTCCTCAGGACACCATGGATAAACTTGTGGTTTGGCAAAAATTAAAGTATGACGTAATGTTCGTAGGCGATGATTGGTTCCAAAATGAACGCTGGGTTCAGTATGAGTCGCAGTTTAAAGAAGTTGGAGTGAAGATTATATATTTTCCCTATACAAAGAGTACATCTTCGACATTACTGAATGAGACATTACTGAAACTAAGAAAATAAGGTTGGGATTTTTGCCTGAAAGGAAGAGGTTTTGCAGTGAATATGAACAGATCTATAGCTTTTGTTATTCACAATCTGGTTTTGTATGAGACGATTAAGCCTTTAATTAAGGAGTGTGAAAAAAAGCAGATCGTTTGTGATATTTATGTCCCTCAAATTGAAGAAGATGATTGGGGAGACATGGCCTTAGATACCTACCATTATTTGAAAAGCAACGGTATTAATGCGACGCTAACAAACTCCGTACCTGACAAGGTATATAAATTAGCTTTTTATCCTTATCTTCCTTATTATTTGGAGGTCAAATCGGATTATAAGTTTAGATATCAGTATGGAATGGCTAAGCCTAACTGGAACCTGGATTCATGGAGCCGGAATTTTGATTTTATCTTCTGTAACGGTTTATATGATTCTTCGGTTCTGGCAGCGTACACTCAGACCGAGATCGTAGGAATGATTAAATACGCCAATTTTCAAAGGAAAAAGCACGAAACGAATAAGTATAACTTGCTGTATCTGCCGACGTATGGGAATGAATCGTCTATCGAGCTTGTGATGAACCATATTGAAGCTATTTCGGACGCTTTTAATATCAAGGTCAAATTACATCATGGCACGTCTTTTTTGGAGCATGATCGAGTTCATTTAGTGAAGTCTCGTATACCTGATGTGCTGGATCACAAGGCTTCTCTTGTTAGTCTCATAGAAGAAGCGGATGTAATATTATCTGACGGCTCTGGCGCCATATTTGATGCACTGTTTACTGATACTCCAATTGTAATATTCCAGCACCCCCAAGCAGAATCGTTCGAAGGGATTTTACCCTTGGAAGAACAAATTGTTCAGAACAGCATTGTTCCTTTTGTGAATGCTGACGGGAATATTAAACAGACTTTACTTGATGCAATCTTAGATAAACAATTAGTACAACAAAGAAGGAAATTTACTTTAGAGATGTTTCCGGTTAAGGGAAGAGAGACGATAGATAAGTGTATGGAGGTAATAAATAGATTTCTAAAAGACGACGTAGATCATGCTTATAGAGCGGGGCATACACGCCTGAAAAACGAGTTTAATGAATTACAAGCTCATAATCAAGCTCAAAAGCAAGAAATAGAGCAGCAAAAGCAGCGAATTATCGAGCATATGGATCAGATTAATACACTGGTTCAAACGCGAGACCAACAGGAACAAGTCATAAGCACTATGTCGGCAGATTTTACATCTTTGTCTGAAGAAAAAGATATATTGGAACAGAAATATGCTCGGCTCATGCAGGATTATAAAGATGGAATGAACAGTCTGGATATTTTAAACCATCAATATAAACAGCTATTTAGTCAACATAATGAATTTGCGATCCAGTTTAATGAACTAAAAGAATACAATAGCAGGCTATCTACAGAGCTTCATAATATCTATAACTCTAAAAGGTGGAAAATGGCAAATAAACTTAAACATATCTTGCACAAGTCCAAAATGATATATGTACTTAAAGGATATAAAGTATGGAAAAGCTATGGCACCACCATATTATTGAAGAAGATAAAAGCTAAAGTATCTCTTAAGCTTAAAAATTCGAAAGCAACAGACCAACCGATCGATTTATGGAAAGATGCAGAACATACTAAATCCTTATTAACTTGGTATGAGTATAGATTTTTGAACTATAAATTAGCTAAAGACAACTCTTTTTCCTTGGAACTCGACAGGTTTAAGATTCAATTTGAAAAGAATCTTGTATCTGTTATTCTTCCTGTGTACAACGGAGAGGATTATGTAGCCAAAGCTATTGATAGTATCTTACGCCAAACATATAAATATTTTGAGCTCATTATCATTAACGATGGTTCAAAGGACGGAACGGCAGAAATCATTGACGAGTATGCCAGAGCAGATCATCGTATTAGTGTAGTGCATCAGGAAAATCGCAAGATTCCAAGAACATTATCTAGAGGTTTCAAGCTAGCTAATGGTGAGTTTTACACTTGGACAAGTGCAGACAATATTCTTCCCGAGAACTTTCTGGAAAAGATGGTTGCGGATCTTAAGCAGGATGAGAATATCGGGATGATTTTTGCCAATATGCGTTTGATTGATTCCAATGATCAAGTTATTTCGAACCATGGCTGGTACGAGGAGCCGCAATTCAGTGGTAATGTAATGTTACCGAAGTCTGCACTGGAGTTAAACGTATACCCTAACAATACAATTGGCGCAGCCTTTATGTATAGAGCAAAGGTAGCAAGATTACTTGGCGACTATTCTAGTTACAAGCATACTCTTGAAGATTATGATTACTGGATGAGAGTCAACTCTTTATTTGAGCTCAAACATGTGACATTCGATGAGCCTATATACGATTACCGCTGGCATGATAAATCATTGACTGCTGCAGATCAGGAGCTTGGCATCACATCTAACCGATATAAGCTTATGGTACTTGATGATTATAGGAGAGATTTTTATCTGACTCCATTAGTATGGATCATCGAAGGGGATGCTGCTGAAGTTGAGAAATTCACGCAATATGTTCTGGATAAAGGACATACAGTGGCTGGAAGGGAAGAAGTCAGTACTATTATTGGTCTTAACCTAGCAACGCCTGTTTGCTATTTATATATAAGAACAGGTGATGTCCATGATTTTGAGTTTATAGAGGCTAAAGCTTCATCATCAGTGTATACCCTGCTTATGGATAAGTCAGAACACCCGGCAGACACATTTGTAGCTGATTATCCGTGGGATTTGAAGATTAAGGATAAAATGAATGGCGAGACGGATAACGACTATGACTTTTTTGTTCAAGATACGGATGTGCTGTTCTCACTTATAAATACGAAGATAAAGAATGATCACTTATATCGGATTGAAGCTGTTATTGAAAGTGAACCCGTTTATAATAAGAGATTATCGGTTATTATTTGTACCTACCAGCGAAGCGAGAAGCTTTCAAACGCAATTAAATCTGTAATAGAGCAGTCGTTGAATAAAACAGACTATGAAATTATTGTGGTCAATAACGACTATCTGAATGATGAGATTCATCATTTGGTTCGTGAATTCAGAACAACCTATAATATAGACGAATCTTTCCTGCGATATATGGAAGCCCCTTTAAAAGGCCTTTCCTTTGCACGAAATGTTGGCTTATTTGGGGCGGAAGGCGAAGTCCTGCTCTATATTGATGATGATGCTATCGCAAGCCCGGATTTGCTGGAGGAGACCGTTAAAGGATTCTCTACGCGCCCTGATATCGGGGTCATGGGTGGGAATATTATACTCAACTTACATGATGAACGTCCTGATGTGGTTAAGCCAGGTACGGAAGCGTTCTGGAGTCAGCTTATCGTGGAAGGCGAAGGAATAACAGATTCTAATTACCAGTGGGAGTTTCCTTATGGAGCCAATTTTGCTGTTAGACATGCTGCGCTAATGCGAATTGGGGGCTTTAGAAGTGCTTATGGGCGTAAAGGGAACAATTACGCTGGAGGAGAAGAAATTGTTGTCTCCTTTGCAATGAGAGAAATTGGTTATAAGGTGGGCCTGAATCCTAGAATGAAGGTCATCCATGATGTGGATGCTTCTCGATATACAGTTGAGCATGTTAGAAAAACAATGCGAAACAGTATTTTGACTAATTACCAATTGCAAAAGGATCTGTATGCCCCGATGGAATCAGATATTGAAGCTGATAAGAATCATCTCGAAATTGTTAAAGCTGAATTAAATCATTTGCAGAAGCTTCCGACTCGAAATCGAGACGTAGAAATTGATATCTTGTATAAACAATATACAATTGAAGCGTATGAAGAGCTGATACAATTGAAAGAAAATGATATGAAATTGCGAAAAAAGTTCGTAGAAGCATATAGATAACTAATAAAACTTTAAAGGCGCCTCTTTTATGAAAATTAAAGGGCGCCTTTATTAGTATGGAGCGGTTAAATTGAACATCTTATATTTTTCTCCGATCTATTGGGACGATTTGAAGCAGCGTCCGCAGCATTTGGCTGAGGAGCTTGCTAAAATGCCGGGGATTCACATCACTTTTGTAGAACCGTCAATTAGCATACTGAACAGTATCGCCAGACATAATTCCGATTATAAGAAGAGAGAGTACACCGTTGACGACAATCTCAAAATATTTAGACCTTCTGGGAGTCTGAGATTACCTAGAAGCTTCGAGGGCTTAGATATTTTCCATTGGAACCAATGGTTTGAAAAGAGACAGTTGCAAGATTTAGTCTCCAGTGCGGATATTATTTGGTTGGGAAGTCCTGTCTTCTATCCACTTATTAAACACATTAATAATAAGAAAATTGTGTTTGACCGAATGGACGATTATGTATTTCTAACTAACAATGCATTGATGAAAAAATTGCTTAAAAAGTGGGAGCTTGAATTACTGGAGAATGCGGATCTGGTTATTTCGACGAGTGATCCCTTGCATAAGCATTCCCAGACCTTCAATAAACAATCTTGTGTAGTGAAAAACGCGGTCGATACAGCTATACTAAATATAAATGTAGATAGTTTGGTCACCAGTGAGTTAAGACGGTTAAAACATGAGGGTTACCATATTTTTGGCTATGTAGGAGCGATTGACCACTGGTTTGATATAGAAATGATTAAGGCTATCACTGAATTTGATGAAAGGTTTATTGTATGTTTGGTTGGAAGGAATAACCTGGCTTATCACTTTGAGCATCACAACAGGATTCGATATTTTGAGCCTGTTCCTAAATCAGAAATTGGTGCGATTATTGAAGCTTTTGATGTTTGTTTATACCCCTTTTTAAGGAATTCGGATAGAATAGATACGATTAACCCAGTTAAAATTTATGAATATTTGAGCTTAAATAAAGTAATTTTAGCGGTGGAAAGCGAGGAAACAAGAGGGTTAAATCAGGAGGGGATCTATCTATATAATAGCCTGGAGGAAGTAAGAGAATTTTTAATCGATTTAGATGCCTTGCACCCCCCTTTTTATGATCAGGAGCAATTGGAAAACTTCATCGTCAATAATAATTGGGAAGCTCGTGCAAAAACCATTATGGAGCTGCTTATAAAGGAGTTTCAATAGGAGGAAATTAGTAGTGAAAGGGATTATATTAGCTGGAGGAACAGGTTCAAGATTATATCCACTTACTAAAGTTACAAACAAGCATTTGTTGCCCATTGGTAAATATCCGATGATTTATTATTCCATTGATAAGCTCAAGAGGGCAAAGATCAATGATATTTTAATCGTAACCGGAAAGGAACATATGGGAGATGTAGTTAATCTCTTGGGAAGTGGTGCTGACCTTGAAGTTACCTTGACTTACAAAGTGCAAGACGAGGCGGGGGGAATCGCACAGGCTTTACTTTTAGCCGAGCATTTTGTTGGCAGTGACAAGATGGTTGTTATTTTAGGGGACAATGTTTTCAAAGATGATATATCACCGTTTGTTGAAAAATTCAAGCTACAGGAATCAGGAGCAAAATTACTGCTCCATAAGGTGCCTGATGCTAATCGTTATGGAGTACCAGAATTGCAGGGCGATAAAATTGTGAACATTGAAGAGAAGCCATCGATACCTAAAAGTGATTATGCCGTTACGGGGATTTATATGTTCAATCACTCTGTATTCGATATCATCAAGACTTTGGCCCCTTCGGCAAGAGGAGAATATGAAATCACAGATGTAAATAACGCTTATATTCAAAGAGACGAACTTACATTTGATGTTTTAGAAAACTGGTGGACGGATGCAGGAACACATAGTTCATTGAGGCTTGCTAACAAGCTAGTAAGTGAGATGGATTATGATCTTGTGCCTCTTTTTTAAGTTCCTGCCTTTCCTGAAAAATGCTTCATAATCAACTTATAAAAAGCCCCCGATTTTATAATCGAGGGCTTTTTATAAGTGCAATAGCTCTGTATTACTCAGAAAAGATCGGGATTATCAGGGTATATTTCTTTGAATTGAGAGCGTATAAATTCTACTGTTTCTTTAGAAATCGCTGACGTTTTTTTCAACACGATGGCTTGTACATTATTATCAAGAGTATAGCTCTTTAGAGGTTTATAATTATTTTTAAGCGATCCGTTCATAACTTCTTTTTCAAGCAATCCTATCACTTTTTGACCGCTTTCACCTAAATGGTATTGTGTAGGCGTAGCGACAACGACATAATCGGAATCAAAGAATGAAACCGGGAACCCATCTCTTAAATCAACGTGGTGTGTCAGGTTCATAAACGGAAGAGCGTTGCTATCTTTAGGCATTTCAATCTGTCGGAGTATGTCATCATTAAGGATACCTGAGCTCGATAGAACATAAACTTTATGCTGTTCTGACGAAATTTCTTTAAGATAAGCTGTTAGTTGTTTCAGAACGGGTATATCCGTTCTTACTCTAGGCGTTTGCTTGAAATCACTGAGTAAGGATGAGAAATAGGTCACTGGGCGTGCATTTGTGTTAGTAAAAGTAACCAAAAAGTTACAAAGTACAAAATAGGCCAGAATAACTAATAAGATACCTTTTGCATACTTTATTTTGGACAAATAGTTTAGTATAAGAATGACGCCACAAACAAATAGAATTAATATGTTTACTGTAAGCAGATAATAATGCTGTGAAGCCAAGCTTTGGATCCTCGTAAATAGGAAGTACGTAATGATTAAATTCGAAATTAAAAAGATTGAAAAATATCTGGTTTTGCTCATGAATAATAAACCGATAAAACCGATAAGCGCGATGAAGAAAATGAAGGCTCCATAATGATAAAATAAATTTTGCAAGTTACTGATGATGTCACCAAAATAATAAGCCGAATAGGCGCTTTTAAAATTATTTGTCAGGGCTCTTCGGATGAATTCATTGAAGAAAATGACCAGAAATAGTGCACTTGAGGCTCCTATAATGAAAAAGTTTAAAATAACCTGTAGAAGCTGTTTGAAGCGAAAATCTTTCTCTAAAATCCATCTGAATAAAAAAGCAATACCGATTGAACCAAAAAATGACACGATCCAAAATCCATACCATCTTCTTGTAAATGTTAGTAGAACCAGGCAAGCAGCCAAAAGAAAAATAGCTTTCAAATTTAAACGCTCAAAGTCATGATTAAATAGTATAACCAAGGACAAGGCAATAAAAATAAGTCCGATAGAATCCAGATAACCACCCAGCATAGGGGCAATCATAATTGGAAAGCTAAATGTAAGTGTAAAAATAATAAACACGTTCAATTTTGTTTTTAGTTGGATTTGATCGGCAATCTTGATTAACATTAAGAAAAGGATTAAGCACGAAGGATACAAGAAGCAAGTGTAAATGGCCAAAACATAGCTCATGTAGCTTGTACCTAAAAATTTTAATGGCAAAGCGAGAAAGACTGTTGGGAAAACGGAATAATCGTCTCTTAAAATGCTCGCATAAATTTGCTTGAAGGCTGCTATAAAGTCTGTACTCAAAAGATTATTAAATTGTATGGATGTGTTCCAATAGGCTGAGAAATCCCAGTAATAAATGAATTGTTCCCTTTGGAGGAAAGCATAAATAAATATAATTCCTATGAGATAACCGCAAAAAGCTAGGTATTGCACCATTTTTTCTTTTTTTGCATATGTTAAGACACCACTGATGTGTAAAATGTATGTAACACTTATGACAAACGATTGCGCAATATTTAGGCTAAATAATATTGAAATATAGTACGATTCGATTTTAGACAGTATTAGAACAGGGATAAGTAGCCACATCAATATCAAATAAGACCAAACAAAATTTTTATTTACCCGCGATAAATTCAAAAGCATATTCCCTCCCGAAGTAGTGTGCTTATTAATTTTATAGTAATCATAAATGAAAGTATATACTCAAGATGTTGGAGGATTCGTGAATGATAATACAGGAAATACTTTCAGGTGCAAAAATCCTTGAACCCGTGGTTCATGGTGATCACCGTGGTTTTTTTATGGAAAGTTACAATGAACAAGTCATGAAGCAGCACGGAATTAACTACGCTTTTATTCAGGATAATCAATCCTTATCTGCAGAAGCTAGCGTGATCCGCGGGTTGCATTACCAGCTGAATCCTAAAGCACAGACCAAGCTCATTCGTGTGCTTTCCGGAGCTATCTATGATGTTATTTTGGATATTCGAAAAAGCTCCCCGACATTCGGTCAATGGGTTGGGGTGATCTTAAGTGAACATAACAGACGGCAGTTGCTGGTACCCAAGGGATTTGCCCATGGTTTTTGTACGCTTGTTCCTAATACCCAGGTTCTGTATAAGGTAGACGAGTATTATTCACCTGAAAATGATCGTGGTATCCTGTGGAATGATCCTGCACTGGGGATTGATTGGCCAACTTCTCAGGCTATTCTTTCAGAGAAAGATCAGAAGCATCCGACATTGGCCTATGCAGACATAAATTTTGATTAGAGGGATAATTAGCTCTCGGCTCAAAATAATAAGTTGTCGTTTATTTCATTCCCTTTCAAACGCATAGATATATGTATTAAATCACGTTTTAGGAGGTCTGTATGAAACTTCTTGTCACCGGCGGAGCCGGATTTATTGGCAGTAACTTTGTATTGTATATGTTAAAGCAGCATCCAGATTGCGAAATTGTGAATATAGATGCGCTTACGTATGCAGGTAACCTGGAAAATTTGAAATCCATCGAAAATCACCCTCATCATACCTTTGTGAAAGCGGATATTACCGATGCACAAGCGATTGACCAACTAATGCAGCAGGGTATCGATGTGGTGGTGAACTTTGCGGCAGAGTCGCATGTGGATCGGAGTATTTTGGAACCGGAAGTGTTTGTGAAAACGAACGTATTCGGTACACAGGTGCTGTTGGACGCAGCTAAGAAATATAATGTGACCAAATTTGTACAGGTGTCGACAGATGAGGTGTACGGTTCTCTCGGTGAAACAGGCTTGTTTACGGAAGAAACTCCGCTTCAACCGAACAGTCCTTACTCTGCGTCCAAGGCAGGCGGGGACCTGCTGGTTCGTGCCTATCATGAAACCTTTGGTCTGCCTGTGAATATTACACGCTGTTCCAACAACTATGGTCCGTTCCAGTTCCCGGAGAAGCTGATTCCACTGATGATCTCGCGTGCGTTAAGCGATCAGCAGTTGCCTATTTACGGGGATGGCTTGAACATCCGTGATTGGCTGTATGTAGAGGATCATTGCAGTGCCATTGATCTGGTCATCCATCAAGGGAAACTTGGTGAGGTATACAATATCGGTGGAAATAATGAGCGGACGAATGTGCATATTGTCAAAACGGTATTGGAGGAGCTGGGCAAGCCTGAATCTCTAATTTCGTATGTACAGGATCGGCCAGGTCATGACCGCCGTTACGGCATTGATCCAACGAAGACCATGAATGAGCTGGGTTGGAAGCCAAAGCACTCTTTTGAAACAGGCATTAAAGAAACAATCCGTTGGTACTTGGATAATAAAGAATGGTGGACTCGTATTCAATCCGGTGAATACCAGCAATACTATGCCAAGCAGTACGGTTCCCGTTTGGGGGATGTGTAAGATGAAGGTGCTGGTTACCGGAGCATCCGGTCAGCTTGGCCAGGATGTGGTGAGCGTTTTTCAGGCCCAAGGGCATGATGTCCTTGGATACAATCGGGAACAGCTGGATATAACGAATTTGGAGCAGGCCGTGAAGATCGTAGGCCAATATCAACCGGACGCGGTCATCCACTGCGCAGCGTATACGGCCGTAGATGCAGCCGAGACTGATGTAGATAGAGCTTATCAGGTCAATGCAGCCGGAACACGGAATATGGCACTGGCAGCGGAAAAAGCAGGAGCCAAGCTGGTATATATCAGTACGGATTACGTGTTTGATGGAACAGCGGAGCAGCCATATCATGAGTATGATAATACAAATCCGCAGAGCATCTACGGAAAATCCAAACGGGCGGGCGAGGTTTTAACCCAGACGCTTTCCTCCAGATACTTTATTGTCCGCACTTCCTGGGTATATGGATTGCACGGCAACAATTTTGTTAAAACAATGCTGAAGCTTGGACAGGAAAAGCCGCACCTCCAAGTCGTGAACGATCAGAAAGGCTCGCCTACCTATACAGTGGATTTGGCTCGTTTTTTAGCGGAATTGGTTCAAACCGAGAAGTACGGTGTATATCATGCTTCCAACAGTGGTTCTTGCACCTGGTATGAGTTCACGCAAGCGATTTTTCGGGATGCGGTAGAACTTTTAAACGCTAAAATCAAGGCCACGTTGGAGCCATGCAGTACAGAACAATTTCCTAGACCCTCAGCTCGCCCGCGTAATTCGGTTATGGAACATATAGCAATCCGGACGAATGGATTGCATGATTTACGTGATTGGCGTGAAGCATTACGGGATTTTTTAAAAGTGTACCTGGCCAATTCTAGTAAGTAGAGGTAAACTATATATTTAAAGTAATCTCCCATCATGTTATGATTGGGAGATTTTATTATGTAGGCACATGTGTCGAATAAATCCGAAGGGCATTATAATGTATAAGACGGGAAACGAATTCAACCCATAATTGGCTGTAAGGAGGGCTTTACTCTGGACAAACCTAGTGTACAAATTTTGTTATCTACATATAATGGGACCACTTATTTAGATGAGCAAGTAGAAAGCCTGATAAATCAGAAAGACGTAGACATTCAGATTCTAATTCGTGATGATGGCTCGACAGATGATACGATCGCCAAGCTGAATGCTTTGAAACAGCGTTATCCTCAACAGATTATTTTATATCCCGAGAACAATATAGGGGTTGTTGCAAGCTTTTTTGATTTGATACAAAGATCGTCCGAGAATTTCGAATTTTATGCCTTCTGTGATCAAGATGATGTGTGGATGCCGGATAAGCTTGCCCAGGCTGTAGCTCAACTTAGGAAAAAGGATGGGAACCGGCCGCTGATGTATTGCTCTGCTACACAAATGGTCTCTCAAGCTTTGGAGCCGCTTAAGGTATGGCCAGCTGATATCCCTCGGCCTTTATCATTTTACAATGCTCTCATTGAAAATGTATGTGTCGGCTGTACCATGGTGATCAATAAAGAAACACTCCGGCTCGTGAAAAAGAGAATGCCTGCTTCTTTGCAAAACATTATTATGCACGATTGGTGGATATACTTGTGTACATCCTCTTTTGGCGAGGTTGTGTTTGACGCTAGGCCTTCTATTTGGTATCGGCAGCATCAAAACAATGTATTGGGAGGTTCTACGGACGGTTGGGCTAGCAAATGGAGAAAGAGACTAAGCAGATTTATAAAAGGGAAAAACCGCTATATTTTAAGCAGACAAGCAAGGCAATTTATTCAACTATATGGACAGGACCTGCCTTCCCAGATGTATAAAGATATTGAACAATTTCTGGGCAGCTATCAAAAGGGATTAGGTTCCCGTATTAAATACATTTACCAGTCTCCTTTTTATAGACAATCACGGATCGACAACTGGATTTATAAGCTTGTTTTCTTATTGGGAAAATTATAGAGATATGGAGAAGAATTACTGAAACTTTTTTCCACATACAAGCGTCAAATAATCAAAGGTACAAATGAATGCTAGATAAAAACCCATCGAATGAATGTTCCTTTATGGAAAAATATAGTATAATTGAGATGTGCAACCGATAGAACTGCCTAAGGTGGTCGGCTAACTCTCCCGAGAAGGGGGGTGAAGCCTGTGACAGTGTTTGAGGCGCTCAGTTTAATGCTGACGTTCGGGGCGTTAATCGTCACACTGTTAGAGTTTAGCAAACGAAAATAGACCGCCCCCTCAAGGAAGGGTCTATTTTCGGCCTGATAAATCAAAACCGTCCGCTTTTGGGAGCGTCGGTTGCGCAAGGGCTGGCTGGCACCAGCCCTTTTTCCATGTATATCTTACCACGATGATTTTTAGACCTCAACCGAGGATTTTGCAAAAAATCCAATAAACGGCCCCCAATACACAAGATATGGACGAAATTGGTTTCGTTTGTCTATATTTGTACTTTGGTGGCGGCTTGAATCGAATTTTGCGAAATTCTCTAACTGTGCAAGCCTGCAAGTTATGTGCTTTTTTTGCGTCCCGTGGTCTGCAGCGTGTGCTATAATAATCGATAGTAGAATAGATTACTGAATTTGTCAGGAGCGTTTTGAATGATGGATGTAAGCATACTGGTCGTCAACTATAATACGTGTCGATTGACGCTGGATTGTTTGCAGTCGGTGTATGCGTCAAAGACGCAGTACCGATATGAAGTGATTGTCATTGACAATCATTCCAGTGACGGGTCTGTTGAGGCTATTCGTGCGGCATACCCGGAAATTAGGCTGATAGCGAATGAGGATAATACGGGTTTTGCCAAGGCGAACAATCAAGGAATGGAAGTGGCCAGCGGACGTTACATATTGCTGTTGAATTCCGATACGCTGGTACAGCCGGACACACTTGATACGATGATCCAGTTTATGGATACGCATCCCGAAATGGGAGCATCGGGCTGCAAGGTTATCTTGCCGGATGGTTCGCTGGATAAGGCGTGCAAACGTGGATTTCCAACGCCATCTGCGTCTTTTTACTATGCTTTTGGCTGGTCGAAGCGTTACCCGGATAATCCGAAATATAACCAGTATCAGCTTGGACATCTGAGCCCGGATGATGAGTATCCCGTGGATGTGCTGGTTGGAGCTTTTATGCTGGTTCGTCGCGAGACCATTGAGCAGGTCGGCGGTCTGGACGAAACCTTTTTTATGTATGGTGAGGATATTGACTGGTGTTACCGGATTAAACAAGCAGGATGGGGCATTTACTACTACCCGCGTACATATATTGTTCATATCAAAGGGGGCAGCGCTCGCCGTCGTCCTTTGAAAATCATTTATGAGTTTCATAGAGCGATGTGGGTGTTTCACCGCAAGCATTATAAACAGCAGTACAGTTGGATTACCAATATGGCTGTATATGCAGGGATTGCGGTGAAATTTGGAATGGCCTTTTTAAAAAACAAACTGTCTGCACCGGTCAAACCGGACAGTGACGAACAATCTCGTACCGAGGTGAAAGCATGATACGCAGAAATCAACGATTTTTAACCCAATTGTATATTGTGGCGGATTTCGCGATCATTCAGTTATCTCTCTTGATCGCTTGGTTCTTTAAATTTGAAAGTGAATGGATTACCTATACAGATCCGCTTCCTATTCAAGTCTATGGGGGCTGGAGCTTAATTTACGGTCTGATTGCTGTGGTATTGGGAATGCTATTCTCGCTCTATTCACCCAAACGCAAAAAGCGGTTTGCAGACGACGTATTTCGTATCACCCAGATTCACATTGTTGGCTTGTTTGTATTGCTGAGTTTCATGTTCTTCGTCAAGCAAATCGATATTTCGCGTTCCTACCTGGCCATCTACATGGTTGGAAATGTACTGCTGATCTTGTTTTACCGATATTTTTTGAAGCAGGTTCTGAAAGCTATCCGGCAAAAAGGATACAATAAGCAATTTATGCTCATTCTTGGGGCAGGCTCTTTGGGCCAACGGTTTTATCAAAATCTTGAACAGTATCCCGATTTGGGATATGAAGTCGTAGGATTTCTGGATGATAATCGCCACTGGACTGAAGAGGAGGAAGCACGTTTTCGCCCGATTCTTGGGGGATTAGATCAATTGGAGGCGACGCTGTCGGGCCTAATGATTGACGAGGTCATTTTGGCTCTGCCACTGGATGCCCATGATAAGTATCCCAGAATTATCAACATGTGTGAAAAGGCCGGGGTGCGTACGCTTATTATTCCTGACTTTTTCGACTATTTGCCGGCCCGCCCCTATTTTGATAACTTTGCTGGCATGCCGATGATCAATGTACGGGATATTCCGCTGGATGTTGCGGGAAACCGGTTATTCAAACGCCTGTTCGATATTTTATTTTCTTTATTTGCGATTATCCTGACCTCTCCAATTATGCTGGCCGTGGCGATTGGTGTGAAGGCCACGTCGAAAGGACCCATTATTTTTAAGCAGGAGCGGGTAGGTTTGAACCGTCGCACCTTCCGGATGTACAAATTCCGCTCCATGAAGGTGCTGCCACCTGGAACTGAGGATACGGGCTGGACGACGGCTAACGATCCGCGGCGTACACGTTTTGGTTCCTTTATCCGAAAAACGAGCCTCGACGAGCTGCCGCAGTTTTTCAACGTGCTGCTGGGGGATATGAGCGTCGTTGGTCCACGCCCGGAACGGCCTTATTATGTGGATCAGTTCCGTGAGGAAATCCCCAAATACATGGTGAAGCATCATGTTCGTCCCGGAATTACGGGCTGGGCACAAAGCAACGGGCTGCGTGGGGATACGTCTATTGAGGAACGGATCAAGCATGATATTTTCTATATTGAGAATTGGTCGCTCTTATTCGATATTAAAATTATTTTCCGTACGATTCGCAACGGCTTCAAAAACGCATATTAATCCAGCGTCACCCTTCGGTTACAGCCGGAGGGTGTTTTTGTATCTATATAAATGCAGTTGACTGTATGCGCTGTGGCCCTGATATGCTTGAATGAAGTGTTCCCATCGAATACGAACATTGACACCTTTTGAGCACTGTCATAGACTTAGCATAGAACGCTTTTGGATATGGAATCCGGTTCGTTCGGATCATGAGCAAAAGCAAAGGATGCTGGAGGAATGTGTGTTGGCAGATTCAATTCAATCATGGAGGCATGTATTTAAACTTGATCCTGATAAGGAACTGGACGATGAGGCACTAGACGCTGTATGCGTGTCTGGAACGGACGCCATTATGATAGGAGGTTCATCGGGCATTACTTATGAAAATACGGTGGATTTGCTGTCACGGGTTCGTCGTTATGAAGTGCCGTGTGTACTTGAGGTGTCCGATCTGGAGTCGGTGGTACCGGGGTTTGATCTCTATATGATCCCTATGGTACTGAATACCGCTGACAGCAATTGGATCGTAGGACAGCACCAGCGTGCCATTGAACAGTTCGGTTATATGATTCCTTGGGATTTGCTTGTGACGGAAGGATATATTGTTTTGAACGGTGATTCTACAGTTGCCAGACTCACTGGAGCAGATACTACGTTGAGTGCTTCATCTGCCGCCTCTTATGCGCAGATTGCTGACAAGCTCATGCATCTGCCGATTGTCTATGTGGAATATAGCGGTACCTTTGGGGATATGGAGCTGGTACAAAAAATTCACCGTAATATGGAGAGCTCTCGTGTCCTATATGGAGGAGGCATCGTGGATAAATCTACCGCGTTACAAGCAGCTGCCGTTTGTGACACCATTGTTGTTGGGAACATCATTTACCGTGACTTGGCGAAAGCATTGGAGACGGTGGATGTGAAAAAGCAGCTATAGAACGTGATTCTAAGGAAGCTCGGAGAAAGGAGCATGCACGCATGCAATCAATAGATATATATGAGGCTGTAGCCCGCCTTAATCCTCCTCAGCGTCAGGCCGTGGAAGCGACAGAGGGGCCGTTGCTGATTATGGCTGGTGCAGGCAGTGGCAAGACACGGGTGCTCACGCACCGAATAGCCTACCTCATTGCGACCCGCAAGACGGCTCCATGGGGTATTTTAGCGATTACCTTTACAAACAAGGCTGCACGTGAAATGCAGGATCGCGTATCCAAGCTGATTGGCCCGCAAGGGAAAGATGTGTGGGTATCCACGTTTCACTCGATGTGTGTGCGTATTTTGCGCCGGGATATTGAGCGGATCGGCTTTACATCCAATTTTAGTATTTTGGACTCAGGCGATCAGCTGTCCGTCATTCGGAGCTGTATGAAAGATTTGAACATTGATACTAAAAAATTCGAACCCAAAGCGGTTCAATCCATGATCAGCACGGCTAAAAATGAATTGGTCACTCCTGAGATGTATGAGCGCAAGATTGGCGACTATTTTGAAGGAATCGTGGCGAAAGTATATACCAAGTACCAACAACGGCTCAAAAACAATAACTCTCTTGATTTTGATGATTTGATCATGACAACGATTCAGCTCTTTAAGGAAACGCCTGAGGTGCTGGACTTCTATCAAAAGAAGTTTCAATACATTCATGTCGATGAATATCAGGATACGAACCGTGCACAGTACATGCTGTGCAAAATGCTGGCTGACAAGCATCACCGGATTTGCGTAGTAGGTGACAGCGACCAATCTATCTATCGCTGGCGGGGCGCGGATATCAGCAACATTTTGAACTTTGAAGAGGATTACCCGGAAGCGCGCACCATTTTGCTGGAGCAGAACTATCGCTCAACCTCGAACATACTGAATGCAGCCAACGAAGTGATTGCGCAAAATACAGGCCGCAAGCCCAAAAAACTATGGACCGACAAAGAGGGCGGAGCCAAAATTAAAGTGTTCCGAGCTGACTCGGAGCATGATGAGGGCTACTTTATCGCTTCGGAAATTCATAAGAATATTAAAGCCGGTAAAACCTATAGTCACCATGCTATTTTGTACCGCACCAATGCTCAGTCTCGGGTCGTCGAGGAAATTTTGATCAAATCCGACATACCGTATCAAATCGTTGGCGGGATCAAGTTTTATGATCGTAAAGAAATCAAGGACTTGCTGGCCTATCTTCGCCTGCTTTCCAATCCTGATGACGATATCAGCTTGATGAGAATCATTAACGTGCCCAAACGAAGCATCGGGGATACGACAGTTGGTAAATTGCAGGCAGCCGCTGCAGAGCGTGGGGTTTCGATTTTCCGTGTGCTGCAGGTGGTAGACGATTTGGGTTTTGCCGGACGTACACGCAATGCGCTGGTCGAGTTTTACGATATGATAGAAGGTTTGAGCCGGATGGTGGATTATCTGTCGGTCACCGAGTTGACAGAAAAAATGCTGGAAACCACTCAATACCGACTGGAACTGCAAAACGAGAATACGCTCGAATCACGCGCACGTTTGGAAAACATTGATGAATTTCTGTCGGTAACGATGGAGTTTGAAAAGGGAGCGGAGGACAAATCACTGGTTTCCTTCCTGACTGATCTTGCTCTTATCGCAGATATCGATTCTTTGAATGACGATGAAGAGGAGCAAAGTGATGCTGTTGTATTGATGACCATGCACAGCGCAAAAGGCTTGGAATTTCCAATCGTATTTATTGTCGGTATGGAAGAGGGGGTATTTCCTCACAGCAGAGCCTTCTTGGACAATGAAGAGCTTGAGGAAGAGCGGAGACTGGCATATGTCGGCATTACTCGTGCAGAGGAGCAGTTATTCCTGACCTGTGCACAAATGCGCACGCTGTTTGGTCGTACCACAGCCAATCCACCGTCGCGTTTTCTTGAAGAAATACCGGATGAACTAAAAGAGGATACGATGATCAAACAGGACCGCTACCGTCGTTTGGGTAATATAGGCGGCTCTTATGGCGGACGTGGACTGGGTAAAACCAATGGCAGCAATTTTGGTGGAGAACGTTCCTTTGCTTCGATGAGCCGCAGTGGCTCGACTGCCTCCGCAACGCCGCGTGTAACCGTAACGACACCTTCAGCGGCCAAGCCTTCCGCAGCTGCTTCGGCGGGAGGGCCTTCTATTTTTGCTGCTGGAGACAAGGTACAGCATGGCAAATGGGGAGTGGGAACCATTGTGGCTGTCAAAGGTACAGGCAATGATATGGAGCTTCAAATCGCCTTCCCGGCTCCGGTCGGGGTCAAACGTCTGTTGGCTGGCTTTGCGCCTATCACAAAAGTAGAATAAATCTAAACATCATTAAACTCGAACTTCACAGCGGCAGACCAGCCTAGACTTCTGCCCTGATGAAGTTCCCGGAGGGATACGCCTGCATGAACCCAATGCACAGAATGGAGCAGCTTGTTGCTGAGCTGAACACATATAACTATCATTATTACACACTGGATGAGCCTATGGTCAGCGACAAAGAATATGATGTGCTTTATGACGAGCTGGTGGCGCTAGAACAGAAGAGTGGAATCGTATTGCCGGATTCGCCAACACAGCGTGTAGGTGGGGAGCTACTTAAAGGATTCACCCCTCATCGTCATCTGGCTCCATTATGGAGCCTTGATAAGGCACAGAATATGGAGCAACTGCGTGCATGGAACGCGCGTGTCGTGAAATTGATCCAGGATTACAATACGAAGAACCCGGAGCAGCCTCTGCCTTCTCCAAGCTATGCGATAGAGCTTAAATTTGATGGATTGACGCTGAACCTTACTTATACGGACGGAAAGCTGGTGCAGGCTTCTACCCGCGGTAATGGTGTGGTAGGGGAAGGGATACTGGCACAGGTGAAGACAATTAAATCCGTGCCGCTTACGATTCCTTTTCAGGATGGAACCATCGAAGTGCAGGGAGAAGGTATAATGAATCTGTCTGTGCTGGCAAAATATAATGAGACTGCGGTGGAACCTCTTAAAAACGCGCGCAACGCCGCCGCCGGCGCTTTGCGTAATTTAAATCCCAAGGTGACAGCTGAGCGAAGATTGAGTGCCTTTTTCTATAATGTGGGATATGCCGATCGTATCCAGTTTGATAGTCATCAGGAGATGATGACCTTTCTGCGTGATAATCATTTTAAGGTGAACCTGTATCTGACTTATTATGATAATTTTGATGATGTTATGGAGCAGTTGATTGAGATTGAAGAATCTCGTAGTGAATTGGATTATCTTATTGACGGTGCAGTATTGAAAATTACAGATATGCGCACACGTGAGGTTCTCGGGTACACCGACAAATTTCCGCGCTGGGCGGTGGCATATAAATTCGAGGCGGAAGAAACGACCACGGTCCTTAACTCGGTCGAGTGGAATGTAGGCCGAACTGGTAAAATTACGCCACTGGCAAGGGTAGAGCCGGTAGAGCTGGCGGGAGTCACCGTGCAAAATTGTACGCTGAACAACGCAGGAGATATCGAGCGTAAGAACCTGAAATTTGCTCTTGGGGCGCGTGTGTTTATCCGTCGCTCAAATGATGTTATTCCCGAGATATTGGGAAAGGTAACGTCTGAGAACGACGGGGAGGAAATTGTCGTACCGGATCATTGCCCGGCCTGTGGGTTTTCTTTGCAGCAGCGGGGCGCTCATTTGTTCTGCGACAATAAGCTGGGCTGCAAACCGCAGATTGTAGCCCGTATTTCCCATTTTGCATCACGTGATGCTATGGATATTGAAACATTCAGCGACAAAACAGCGATTCAGCTGCACGACGAGCTGAACGTGCATGAGCCTGCGGATTTGTATACACTCCAATATGATGATTTGGTGAAGCTGGAGCGATTTGGCGAGAAAAAAGCCAATAACCTTCTAGCAGCACTTGAAAAGAGTAAAGAAAGAGATCTGGCTTCTTTCCTTTACGCTTTAGGCATACCGAATACCGGTAAAGCGACAACACGCATGTTGGCCGAACATTACCGCGATTTGCATAAGGTCATGTCCGCCACCGTGGATGAACTGATAGAACTGCCGGATGTGGGCGGAATTGTAGCCGAAAGCATTGTTGCGTTTTTCGCCGATCCATCCACTCAGGCGGGGATTGAAAAGATGCTGGCTCTAGGTGTGAGGGCGGAAGCTCCTGAAGCTCCGCAGCCCAAGAAGACAGACAGCTTCTTTAGTGGCAAAACGGTTGTGCTTACAGGCACCTTGCATCAGCTTACGCGGGACGAAGCTGCTTCCAGGCTGGAGGCGCTAGGAGCCAAGGTGACCGGATCTGTATCGAAAAAGACGGATCTCGTCATAGCTGGAGAAAAGGCTGGAAGCAAGCTGGCTAAGGCCCAACAGCTCGGAATCGAAACGATAGAAGATGAGGATGAATTCATCAAGCTGCTGGAGCAGGAATAAAATCATTTGACATAAGCAGCCATTCCGTCTGAGGACGGGATGGCTGTTTTGCTATGAACTAGTCCGTGGCAGGCAAAAAGCTATAATCGTATTCAAAATAAATGCTTGCTAAATAGATTTAAGTGTGTTACATTAATAGACGTTGTTTTGAGAGCATCTTTTCTCAAAAGCAAAGGTTACAAAAAAGAAAATCAAAAAAAGATTTGACAAGAAAGTAATTAACATGATATAATCTAATTCTTGACTCGTTGAGATTGATGAGAAAGGACGAGTTCTTTGAAAACTGAACAAATGGATGATGAAAATAAAGATTTCTTCTTTAATATAAAGAAGAATCGTTAGCATTAGAAATGAGCTAATCGCTCTTTCAATAAACCGGCTTCGGCCGGTCTTTAATGGAGAGTTTGATCCTGGCTCAGG
>NZ_JAFFQR010000062.1 GCF_020736845.1 Paenibacillus farraposensis | reverse complement strand
AAATATGGTGCTTGGCACGGGATACCGATGGGGGATATCAGAGCGCGGAGGGGTTAATGTTTCAAACTTCCTACAAGCCGTTGTATCACAAAATAATGTTTACGATGACGCACCGATGCAAGGACATTACCATGAGTCCACACCATCGTTAGACGGGACCAATAACTTGCAGTTTGTAAACTTTGAATCTTTAGGTTTCGCTGCAACAGGTCCTGTATTGACAATTCAATCTGCAAAGACGTATACGTTTGTTTCGCCTATCAGGAAAAGTGGAATTACACAGACAGCATACACAACAAGTGGAACGATGTTTTTCAACCCAATGTCCGCTACGGCATTTGGTACGGATGCAGAGGGAATTGAAACGGCCTATTGGGCGGAAGGGTCGACCA
>NZ_JAFFQR010000061.1 GCF_020736845.1 Paenibacillus farraposensis | reverse complement strand
GCATGAGACGCTACCGCATGCGGGGCAATATGCTCTCCCTGAATGACTCCACTTTGCAAGTGCTCTGATTGAATGGATTCCGGCGCAAGGTGGACAGACTTTACAGCGCCCTCCGCCAATGCGGTTTCCTGTACCGCGCCCGCTGCCAAATGACGGCTATGCACGACATGCACAGACAGATGTCCGGGTTCGACGCTGTTTTCCGCCAGGTTAGCAGCTTGCACGGCCCGAGCGGCTAGCTTCTCAGAGGTGACACTTTCTGATTGAAGCGCATGGCCAGAGACACTATCCGGAGCCAGGTGTTTGGTCTGAACCGATGCAGATTGCAAATGGGCGGAGGTAACGGCTTCCGGGGCCAAATGGATGGACTGGATAGCCTCTTCTGCCACATGGTTTTCTTGCACAGCTTCGTCCGTAATGTGCCAAGGCTGTACCGAATGGGCTGACAGCTTGCTAGACGTCACGCTCTCTTCCCCCAGCTTGTCGGACGTGACAGATTCATCCTGCAG
>NZ_JAFFQR010000060.1 GCF_020736845.1 Paenibacillus farraposensis | reverse complement strand
TACACAAGATCAGCTTAAAGGAATATTCTAAAACGCAATTTCGTTTCGGTATCCAGTTTTCAAGGTGCACGTTTTTCCGGTTTTTAAGGCCGGATAAATAGTATATCTCATTCCTACTAACCTGACTACAAGTAAGTGTTGGAAATGGATACGCCCTTTTTGAGAGTTTGAACTCTCAAAACTGAGCAACGAGTGAGTAACAGGCCTACACCTGATTTGATTGAAGCT
>NZ_JAFFQR010000059.1 GCF_020736845.1 Paenibacillus farraposensis | reverse complement strand
CAGCTTGTCGGATGTTACAGATTCATCCTGCAGGGCATGAGACGCTACCGCATGCGGGGCAATATGCTCTTCTTGAATGGTCCCGCTTTGCAGATGGTGCGGCTGAACGGATTCCGCTGCAATATGCACAGACTTCACGGCCCCTTCTGCCAGCGCTCTGTCCTGTACCGCGCCTGCTGCCAAATGGCGGGTGTGTACGGACTGTGCAGACAAATGTGAAGGGCCGAC
>NZ_JAFFQR010000031.1 GCF_020736845.1 Paenibacillus farraposensis | reverse complement strand
CGCATGATCTGTGACTGCTCCTTCGTCGGATACAAGCGAAACTTGTAGGCTTTGTGACGAAGCATGATGTTACCCCTTTCTATTTGAGAACAATGTATATTATGCAGAATCAAAAGCTTTAAAAAGAAAAGAGCAACGATTCAACCCCCACCTATAGAGGATGGGGTATTCTCGCTTTCTTTGATAAAATAAGTACCGAATTTATTTTTGTATACGGAACTTCGAGCTATTTGAGACTCTTATTGTCTAAAATATACAGTTTGGATATACTTATTCCAAGTACTAAGTTCCGATACTCACCGTTATAGGAACTTTCAATTGGAAATTTATCTCAAAACCTTTCTCCTCATAAACTGCGTCACTTTCTATTAACCTGGCTAAAAAAGCAGGGCATCGATGACGCACTTATTCAACCTTATTCCGGACATGAAAGCAGAAAATCTTTGGAAGTATACTCAAAGCTGGCAATTACCGATGCTCAAAATGAATATAACGAGGTTATTAATAAATTTCCAATTTAATCCATACGTTTGCGAGTGGTGTCAGCTACGCTGGTATTACCCCGTTATAGTCGCTCGTAGATACTGCATGTTCATCCTCCATCTGTTGTATCCATTCCTTTATCTTACCTTTAGCTATATATGTGGTTTTCACTACATATCCACCTCACATTAAAAATTAAATTCGGCCTGACCTTCAGGAAGATCCGTTGCTTGTGCTTCCCGAATAATCCCTTCAACCAACGTGTGTAGCTGCATAACTAAAGGCAGCAGCTTCCAGAATCCCCTTTTTCGTCACTGGCATCTACTCCTTATGGTCAAAGTATCCAGAAGTGCTAACCATATGCGAATACCCTTTTGATTGCATGACATCCAAATCGTTTCGAAACGACAAGTATGCATCATATTCTTTTACTATCACGGTACACTGTTCAGTTTCATTCATCATAGTTTCACGTCTCCATTCGAAACAAACTGATATAACTATTCGTGCTTCTATAAAACGGACATTATGTCACTATCATTTCTTGCAAAAAGACATTCTCGCACCTCCATTGGGAGGTCTTCTTCATCGATCCATGCCAAATTAAGACCACGGTAACCGTTAGCCGTTCGCTCATAACGTTTTTGAATGATTCTCCCCTTATACAATAAGGTTTCTATATACCCCTCTGGAGTGTACTGGACAGTAAATTCGTTTCTAAAAAATTTTGCACCGTTCCACCACTGAGCACCACATTCATTAAAAGCAATAGGGAGAATATCAGTAGTAGCTGGTCCATAGCATAATTCCTGAAGCTGTGGACTGGACTTGAGCTTAAACACATAATTATGTAAAAGCCGATAAGTTTGAATTGTGAAATCTTTCATTTTCCCACCAACTTCTAAATTCCTATGATATTCTTTTAGAAGCATAACTTCATTCAACAAGCTTCTAGCCTTAAGAATAGCCAAAACTTCTATTCTACGGTCATTAACAGATGGCTGTATGATTTCATATAATTCTTGAAAGCCACAATTATTTCTATACGACAATTTTAAAGCTTTAATGCAGACTCGTAACAGCTGCGTACATCTAGATTTATAAAAATGAAGTGTAGAATCTTTCAAATAATGGTGAAACGCTGAAACGTGAGCTTCGATCATTGAATCTGCACGTCTACCCTCATATACATGGAATGGATTCATATCGTTCACTTGTGCGCCCGGAATTCGATTGATGTTGTTTTCTAAAACGGATTCAATACTGACTCCAATCTTACTGAGGACTTCCATCAATTCTTGGTCTATATGAACGATAGCGTAACCATCGCGACCGGAGCTTGTATCTATAAATTTCAAGCTATTAATTAACTCTAGTTTCTCCTGATAATTCATCCCTCTCACTCCTTTTCCCATAAATTTTATTGAAATGATCCCCATATCCTGGACAAAAAAACTCTTTTCTGTGGTAGCTGATAAATCGTCACAATGTCCGAGCAATCTTTAAAGATGTCCTCGATCATACCAGAAACAAAATTCCAACTCCCGCCGCCAAGACCACAGCCAATACCGTAAGGGATCGCAATATTAAAATACTTTTCTAAGGCATACTCTCTTAGCTGAATTAATGATTCCTGTAGGGCCGGATATTGAGTGTACTGTACTCCATCATTGCCAGCACCAAACTGACCAAAAAGATTAGCAATAAATTTAGTTTGTGTATCGTTAATACTCACAATCTGCATCTTCCCCAAAAGCTGGTTAGGATCTGCGGTTCGGGTGTACGCCATAAAAGCTGCATACCCTTCTGGCCACTTCTTCCATACCTTCTTAGCTAAACCTTTAGCTTTGATATTTTGAGAATTGACTTGATGAACGATGATGTTCTCAGGAGCTTGCAGAATGTCATTCTGTACAATTCGGATGCTCATATTATCTATCCTTTACTGTAGATTCCCAACCGTCTACTACCTTTCGTCACTGTCTTCCAGAACGATAAAACGATCTTCTGTGCTTCCTCAAAGGTTTCGCCTTTTCCTATGTTAGGAACCAGGTACTTCCCCTCAGGTGTAATAATCAATTTATCACGGCTATAAAAAAATCGTTCTGAAGCAGTTACTACGCGATGAATACAAAATGAATCTTCACAGTCCTCTATTACATAGTCCGCAGGACCATGATCTGTATGAGTGTAACCATAATTTGAAGGTTGTAATAGGATCAATCAAACTCGCCTCCACGATGGTGTAACTTAAAAAATATAGCGTTAGTGCATTGAAAAAATTATACGTATTACAAAAACGTTTATTAATCGATTAGAATATTAGAGTTTAAATTTTTTTATTAAACCTTGAACCCTTTTCGATTCATTGAACACTCCCACCACTTAGCTAACGCTTGAAGTGGGGGATTCTTGGGTCATCAAACCTATCGGTTTG
>NZ_JAFFQR010000024.1 GCF_020736845.1 Paenibacillus farraposensis | reverse complement strand
AATCGAATCGCCCATCTTTCGGATCGCCGGCTTATTGGAAGCCCATATCTATATTGATCTGGCTGTGGCGGAAAGTCTGCTACGCCGTCCATTCACAGGTGTTCGAGTGCAAAAGGTGGAAATGGCAACGAAGGAGGAATAATGCGGATGAAAGAAGCTAGTGTGCAGCCTGGAACAGGCGCGAAAAAAAGCTACGTGGTGGCAGGTGCGATTTTAAGCTGTAGTTATGGTACACAGCCTACCCGTTTGAAGCGCCCTTTTAGCCACGGCGTGTATGTCAAAAATAAAGCACAGATGAATATCGGGGATTATATACCTGGAGTAAACATTAAATCTTTTGGAAATTGCTCCAGTCCGCTGAATCCGGCTGTACAAGCCAGTCAGATGGTCGATATTTATGGAGTGAAAAAAGCTCCATGTATTCCTGTCCTTACGATGCCTTGGCTGAACGGGAAAAGCGACATGAGGATCGAAGGTCAGCCCGCTTTAACCCAAAACTGTACCCACCAGTGTCTGTATTGCGGACATATTCAAATCGAAAATGACGGACAGGAACTGGATTAACGCTTAGGGGTTGGAACAGCCATTACATCTGGAAAGGAGACATGAACTCACTTGAGCATATTATCAGACGGGATCAGCTATGAAAGCCTACGCTTTTATGGTCCCTTTCAGCCACAACACATCGAACAACTTAAAATAACACGTACGATTAATGATCATGCCTATTTACATATCAGTGGGTTGCTCTCCGAAGAACAAGGAGCAGCCTGTATCGGTCAAAATATGGAGCAAGAGCCGATTGTGATTCGTCAGTTGGATGATCAGGGACAATCGCTAAGACGGCTGTTCCATGGGGTTGTAACGAGTATGTCCGTACAATGTGTGCGAGGCGTATATACATTTGAACTAGAGGCCGCTTCCCATTCGTACCAGATGGATATCAAGGTAAAAAGACGCTCCTATCAAGATATTCACCGCACTTATGATGATCTGGTCACTACGATGATTCGAAAATATCAG
>NZ_JAFFQR010000018.1:8166-10118 GCF_020736845.1 Paenibacillus farraposensis | reverse complement strand
TGAGCTTGGTCGGTATATAGTCCATTTTTTTTGGCATTTTAGGGAGGTGAACCGTTTTAATCGCTGTGCGGCCATAGCCATCGTCGATCACCACATCAATATCCCGGCCAAGCAATTTGGCCAAGTCCTCATAGTCCACGCTCAGACTGCCTGTCTTGGCCGCTGCTGACGTATGTATCATCTTGCCACCCGTCAGACTGACCACATTTTTTAGGTCAGGAAATGCGCCCTTTTTGGTCGCCACAATCCGTATATCCCGTTCGGATACGCCATATCCGGTATAGTCAACTTTAAGCTTACCGCCCGTTGCTGTTGCCTTTAACACAGGCCACTTCGTGACGCTGTACAGTGCTTGACGTTCATTTTCACTAATTTTATTAGTCTTGCTAAATGCAATTCCCATACGTTGCAAAATCCCTGAGGTCCGAAGAAATACTTTACCTTCAACTCTGTAAAAAAAAGGATTGCCTTCATCAAACTGCGGATCATTTGCCGATTGAACGAATGTATCACGGAAATATGACCGTTGCTTCGCTCCTACGGTCTGATCAATCATGACCGCATCGAAGAGATCACCCAAGGCTGTTTGACTCTTAAACACCAAGCCAAAACCGTTTTCTTTATCAAAATTTGGGTCGTCTGCCTTACGCTTGACGTTAAAAACATCATAATTACCGACTTTCGTGGACTTTCCTCCAGAAAAAGCGAAAATCCCTGTCCAACGAGCCAATTCCCATGGACGAGTAACATTATCATTAAGTGCTGGTATAAAGCCACGCAGATAGATTCCGTTGTCACCGTAATTGAACCCTACATATTTCCTTAACATCGCTTCCGAGCCAGCCGCAAGAGCGTAAGAAGAGCCGACCATCATAATTATCAAAACAAAAGCTATAATTCGTTTCATCGTGTCAGCTCCACCCTACAAGGATTGAGCTGCTGCGATAGCTTCTTTAAGTGTCCCGGCAGTCTCAACAGATTTATGCTTCTTCACAAAACCATGATAAACAACAACATCATCCGTCAAGTTAATAAACTGCTTACCCAAAGATTCATCTTTCGTATCCAAAAATACTGTGTATCCTTCGATAAGGTCATCCTTCGCATAAATTTTTCCGAAAGTAATACTCCCTACACCTGCTGAGTACGTGTATTTTTGCCCCTGTTTTAATTTCACCATTCCGGCCTGTAGGCTCAAATATGACGCTTCAGCACCTTCAGGAACAGTAAAGGTTACTTGTCCGTTCGAGTATTTCATGTTGTTTTTAAACAACGCTTTGCCCAAATCAGTTTTTTCTTCCCACGCAAACGGCTTGAAAACCATCTTCGGCTGTTCCTGTTTTTCTTCCGGTTTTTGTTCTGGATCTTTCGGATCTGCAGGTTTAGTAGTAGCGCTGGCCGTAGTGATAGTTACCAGGAACTTTTTGCTGTTCCAATCCACCTGTGCCCCTAGAGCTTCAGAAACAAAACGAAGCGGAACGTAGACGCGGCCTTTTTGCAGACGAGCCGGCACATCCAATAAAATCTTTTTATCGCCTGTCGTTACGATAGAAGTATTAACCTTCATGCTAATATTTTTTTCACTCTGTTTAATGAGCACTGTTTGATTTTTATAATCAACTTTTGCCCCCAATGCTTCCGAAACAAAACGTACAGGAATCAGTACACGGTTTTCTTCCATAATTGGTTTACCATCCGGAAAATTCACTTTTTTAGAGTCTACAGTCACGGTTACCTCTTTACCGGCAGCTGAGACCACTTGGCCCAAACTAGACACGATTAGGATTAATGCAAAAATCATCATAAATTTTTTTTTCATTTTTAATTGCTCCTTTTCTTTTCATACTATGATTTTACGACATTTTTTAATACATCGCTCAAAAATAGAAAGATTCAGTGGACCTAAAGAAAACTCCATTCCTTTATTATTATCTAATCGATTAGATAGTATA
>NZ_JAFFQR010000018.1:0-7858 GCF_020736845.1 Paenibacillus farraposensis | reverse complement strand
TACAACGACATAATCAGAGAATCAACCTCTTGAATAGATTGAGGAGCATTTCCATCTAGGAGAAACCCCAGCCCTTGTGCAGCATTTAAAAATTCATTTGGGGTGAACTACACGCCACCTAAGAGGTGGGTGCTTCTTGGTCAATAGAGCAACCGCTCCAAGTTTACCCAAGCTTACAGGATAGTCCCTATCCCAATAGATGCAATTACATTGCGAGCTTCAGAAGGTTGTTGGCTGCGTTTATATCTCTATCGTGATGCGCGTTGCATTCTGGACAAGTCCATTCACGCAAGCCAAGATTCTTCACATCTGCATTTTTGTAACCGCAACATGAGCATAATTGGCTACTAGCGTAGTTCTTAGGTGCAATCATCAGATCACGTCCATACCACTTCGCTTTATATTCTAGCATTGAACGGAACAGGCTCCAGGATACTTCACTAATCGCCTTGGCAAGCTTTGGATTCTTCATCATGTTCTTTACTCGAAGGTCTTCCATGACAATGACTTGGTTTTCGTTAATCATCTTGGAAGATACTTTGTGCAAGAAGTCCTGACGCTGATTACGAATCTTTTCATGCAACTTGGCTACTTTCAACCTAGCCTTATAGCGGTTAGTGCTTCCCTTCTTTTTGCGTGACCAGTCCTTTTGCAATTTTGCTAATCGCTTTTCAGACTTGCGAAGGTACTTGGGGTTCTCGATTGTTTCGCCATCGGAAGTAATAGCAAACGACTTCAAGCCCAGATCAACACCCATCTTATTATCACGCTTAGGCAAAGGCTGAATGCGTTTCCACCAGTAAGGAAACGTAATACTTCCCTGACGGTGTTTTGGATACCGTACACGACTTGATGAGTCCAACGAATGGACGATGCAATTTGATTCGGATGAGTTTTCTCAACTTAGGAAGCTTTATATAACCGTCTGCAACGCTTACTGTGCCATTCTGATTATTCGTTGTGTAGCTGTGACTGTTGGTCTTCTTGCTCTTGAATTTAGGAAAACCGACGCTCTTATCACGGAAGAAATGCTTATATGCCTTGTCTAAGTTCAGTTGAGCATTGGCAAGCGCAAGACTGTCCACTTCTTTCAGCCAGTTGAATTCCTTCTTGTATTGAGCAGGCGTATTCTTGAGCATGGTTTCAGTTTGCTTATAATGCTCGATCTTATCTGCAAGCATTTTGTTGTAGATGAATCGAACACAACCGAACACTTTTGCAAAGTATAGCTGCTGTTCATGGTTCGGATAGATGCGATACTTATAGTCTTTCAGCAATTCCTATCATCCTTTCATGCCTTGATTTTTGATGTATTTCTTGATTACGTCTATGGGTGCTCCACCAGTTGTAAGTAGGTTAGGAACGTGACCAAAAATACTCTTTCCAAAGCGATTTTCGAATGATTGGGAATTCCTTCGGATGAGTTTTCATAAGGATATGAACATGATCCCTGTCATGGTTCCATTCCAGCAAAGAGAGTTGTATTTCGGCTGAATGTATTCGAATATCTCTTTCAGACGTTCGGATATTTCAGCAGTAATTACTTTCCTGCAATACTTGATTACTAGAATCAAGTGGTAATTTAGCAAGAGCACTGAATGGTTATTTGAGTCTAATTGAATTGTTCCCACAACCTTTTCTAAAATATGACTGAATACTTCCGTTATAGTAATTTAGGCTGTAGGAGTCCACGTTGATCAGACCGTTGCCATTCATCCCTCACTTTAGAAGATGGGGGAATTCTGACAACTATTTGTTAAAATTTGGTTCACAAGCGGAATAGTGTGAGTACATATAATAACCTTCTTATTGTTTTGAACGGCCCACTTAGCTGCTGGCAGTAAGTATCCCAAAGATTTACCCGTTCCAGTCCCTGCTTCACAAAGTAAGTGTTTTTCCTCTACCAAGCATTCTCCTACTTTAGAAGAGATATGGATTTGAGGAGCTCTTGGAGAGTATCCAGCAACAATTTTGGATAAATGACCGCCTTGTTTGAAAGTCCTTTCTATGAAACTTTGCATATATCTTTTTCCCTTCTCGTGTATCTTTTTTATGTAATGGGAGGGGAAGCCCCCCCCCCCCATATCTTTTTATTGCTACTTATTTATTTTTTTGAAGCATAGCATATTATAGATGACCTCTGCGGCCTCGGCGCGAGTGATATATTGTTTTGGACGGAAGCTGCCGTCCGGATATCCTCGTACCAAATTGTGCTCTGTAAGCCCAAGTACATCTTCTCGAGCCCATGCAATAATATTTGAAGTATCTGAATATACACTAACCTCTTGTTGTGGTACAGATTTAACTACGTTATTAGTCATTTTTGCAGCTTGTTCCCTATTAATGACTCGATCAGGAGCGAATACCATGCTGCTAAATCCACGTGCTACTTGATCTTTTATCGCCGTTTTTAGCGGATCGATATACCAAGCAGAAGGATTGATATCCTCAAAGCTTAGGGACACATCCGACTCATTCGGTAAATTGAGTGCTCTCACAAGCATGGATGTAAATTCAACCCGTGTTACTGGTCTACTTGGTTCAAACAGATTGTTCGAGGTTCCCTTGATGATGCCTTTATCAGCAAGTTCATTGATCTTGTCTTTGTTAAAAGTTCGATCAATATCCTCAAAACGGTTTGATTTTTTATTAACTGTTACATCTCCTGTTTGAATCTTAGGGATATCTGGCGTTTGTTCAACAATCGGTAAAACACTTTTTGGGGTTGGATTAGTACCTCCACCAGCTCCCCTTCCACCAGCAGCAGAGGTTCCACTTGTTTTACCAATCGTCTGCTTTTCCTTTGTCTTCTTTCCTTCGCTGTTTTCCGCCCACAAAATAATGGTATAAGACTTCTTCTCTTTCAGATTGTTCCAACTGTAGCTACGATCCTTGCCACGGTACAATTCAACGCCTTGATCATCAGTCAGCACAAAAATATCATTCTTATGCTCAGATTCCCATTCAATTAAGAATTCGCTATTCGTAGTTTTAGTCTTCGAAAACTCAAAATTAGGGGATGGCAATGTTTCAGCTTCAGCCTGTGCCGGCTTTCCTTCGCCTGTTGTATTTATAGGTCTTACCGTAATCCGATAGATTGTTGAGCTGTCCAGTCCAGTTACATTAAAGACATGACCACTGGTATTTCCAATGAGTACTTCGTCTTTATATACATTGTAGCTATCCGCGCCAGACGCTTCTTTCCATGTTGCAACCAAACCCGTATCCGTCACATCTTTAATTAGCATGCCATCTTCTGAAATGGAGCCTGGTAGCGCGCGGTATTTTACTGGAGAAGCATCACCTTCGCCAGTTGTATTTACAGCCTGAATGCTAAAGGAATAAATAATGCCAGGCTGAATATTGGACAATACAATATTCGTCTTATTCGTATTCAAGATTTCACCGTTATCTTTACGGACAATTACATATTTATGCGTACTTTTTGCAGCATCCCAGCTCAATCGAATTTGGCCGTTTCCAAGTTCATCAACCTTTACATTCCCCACCTGCGGTGGCAGCGTAAGAAGTTCTCCTGAAGATGCTGGTCCAAACCCTCCGCTGTTTCCGCTACTAACTTGGAAGCTGTAGTTGCTTCCACCCTCTAGTCCAGAAACCAATACGCGGGTAGTGGTACTATAATAGTCTTGTCCATTAATACTTACCTTGTATTTCGTTGCTCCTTCTACAGCATCCCATGTTATAACCGCACTGTGTTCCTGGATGTCTTCGGCTGTAGGATGGACAACCGATACAGGTGTAGTTGTAGCCGCAATCATCGCATCTTGGCCAATCCCACTGCGATTATAGGCTCTAATCCGAATCGTAGCTGGTTTCCCAGCTGGCAGTCCATCAAATGTATAACGATTGTCTCCACGTGTAATGCGCACATCCGGATCACCGTTAACATTTAAAATATAACCATCAGCTCCTCGGACATCTTCCCATCCTACAGTAATGGAATACACGTCGCTATTTACGCTGGCTAAAGTCTTAACTTGTTCCGGCAGCGTAATGACCCCCAGATGTGTGTAATCCCCATAGCCGCTTGTATTCTCTGCTGATACCGCATAATTATATTCCGTTCCTGGATGCAAGCCTGTGTCCGAAAATTCAGTGTACACATCTTGGTATACAGATGCCTTATCACGTTGTAGCTCATAGTACGTCGCTGTTGTAACGCTGTTCCATTTTAGATCAATGGCATTTTCAGTAACCGTTACATCCTTAAACCCACTCGGGCTGTCCGGCAAACTTAGGAAAGAGACATGCTTTGCTGCGCCTTCACCAGTAGCATTAATGGCTGCTGCCGAAATATCATACACGGTTCCAGGTGCAAGATCCGTAACCAGGTTGTATACGTCCTGAGTAACAGAATTGTTATCAAACACGACTTGACCTGTATTCATATCCGTCGCAACTAAGTGGTACCGATCGGCTGAAGCTACAGGGGTGATGCCAGCCGTTATCCGGGTCGGTGTCCTTGAAACCGTACGTATCTGAATGTTTTCCGGGGCATCCGGCAATGTCAGAACACTGATTCGATTGGAATACGCATTACCACCGACATGATTACTAGAGCGTACCTCGTATTCGTATCGATGCCCTCCTTGCAGTCCGGTATCGGTGAAGCTGTTCCCTGGATGAGACACATCCCATACCTGATTAGTCGTTAAGTTTCTGAGAGTGTAGGTATAACCATCCGTATATCCAGAAGGAAGTGTCCACTGTAAATCGGCCTCCGTGTTTCTTATAGCTGAAGCGGTAAGTTCGACAGGCTGAGGAGCCTTCTGTATACGAAGAGCCTTACTGGTAGTTTCGTGAACATTGCCTGCACGATCTTTTACTTTAGCGTGAACATACCATTCCCCTTCACTAGACAGAGTTAACTTCGTTTGAGTGTCGGAAGCTGTATCCCATGCAGCCGGTGTGTCCGGACTGTTTGAAATTTTATATTGCATAGACGTCAGATCAATACCTGAATGCTGATCCTGATACTGAATTCCTACTTTAACCTCATCTTCCTTCCAATCGCGGGAATCAGGGGTAACAGTTATTTCAGGCGGTTCCATGTCTATAAAAGAGTTTGTAGTTGCTGGAGCACTACGATTGCCTGCTGCATCGACAGCGACTGCCGCTAGTTTTACCATTCCAGAAGTATTCAACGTTCCAGACGAACCGGGAACATAAGCTCCTTCATTAATCTGATATTCATAATGAATTGGAGCTGTATCCGTTGATCCAGATATCTCAAAGTTGACTGGCTTGTTAGTATAAGCCGAACTCGACGACAGCTTAGAAAGAGTAATATGCGGTGTGCTTGGTTTCGTCCGGTCAATAATCACTTTTTGAGTTACTATTGGGCTTGCTACATCAAGCGTATTAAACGTTCTAGCAGCTATGTCATATACTCCTTCGGATGATAACGTAATAACTCCGTTATACGTTTGCCAAGCTCCTTCAGGAGAGAGACGGTATTGCGTCATCTTAATTCCATTTACAGGGTCGCTCCCCGAATCAATGGCCACATTCACATTGTTTACTGTTGGACCTACTTCAGAGGCGCGAATGACCGGTGCAGTTGGCCCCTTCTTATCGATAATGACTTCCTTGTTGACCTCTTGGCTCACATTGCCCACGTTATCAATAGATCGGGCGTATACGGTGCTTTTCCCGTCCTGGTTGATATGGAATGGGCCACTATAATCCTGCCAATTCTGATTTACTGCGCCTATAACCCGATATTGTGTATGAGCCAACCCAGAGTAATCATCTGTCCCCGCTTGTAGTGACAGCGTATAATCATTACTGTTTCCTGCGGTGGCTATGATCGGCGGTGTTGGCGGCATCTTATCAATGCGAACATTGCCTGAAGAAAGTCCGCTAGTCTGATTTTTAATGTCAACGGTTCTGGCATAGAGCGTGTTTATCCCATGGTCACTTACAGTAAATGGACCTGTATAACGCTGGAACGCTCCTCCATTCAAGCTGTACTCGTAGTAATTTAAACCTTCGGGTGCAACGTCTCCATCAATCCAGACATTAACAGGGTCTTTTACCCAACCAGTACTTGTTTGTCCGGCAGCTCCAACATTTATTTGTGGGGCACTAGGTAAATACTTTGATTTGGGAATAAGTCTTACCCCAAACTGCGTGATGGAAGAAGGTCTGCTAGATGATTTATAACCAAAAGAATGTAGATAACGGAAATTCTTTAGTGTGATATCATTGGTTATTTCTATCCATTTTCCTTGGTAATCATCTCTACCATAGAGGGTTTTAGTAAATGTCCAAGTATAAAGGTTAGTGCCATCAGGCTCCCATCTAGATCCAGCAGAATCAGAAACGTAAATCATGTTGTTTTCAAAATTGCCTAGGACATAGATGAAAACTCTGTAATCATCAGATTTTATTGATGCACCTAGATCAATATAACGATACGTTGGTTCCCCTACACCACACTGATAGTGATAATCACCAGTACCACTATATACATTAGTAGCCCCATGACCTAATGTAGCATTCCAATTGCCCCAGTTATCATTAGCTTGTGTCCCGAGACTATTAGAACACCCGGGTCCGCCCATAATTTCAATTTCTGGTGCTACAGTAGCTGCAGCTGCCTCAGGCGGAAATAAAGGGATGGCAGTAATTGTGATCAAGAATGCTAAGACTACGTAAACCCACCTGCTAGCCTTTCTATCCTTTCTTTTATTAATAGTGTACATATATCTCTCCTTTTCTAGTTAATAATAGAACTAATTTTGTTTTTATTATCTAATCGATTGGATAATTAGAATCTAAAAAAATTTACCTATAACGAAAACAAATGAACTGATGTGAGAAAAGTATATTGTACACTTTTCGAGTCACTGTCAGTGTTAATACATTCCGTAAATTGAACGCAGTCAAAACGATTGTAGTAATCATTGTTAACATGCCTTCTCTACCCCATTTGTTCAGCACCTGAAATTCAGTTATATGGCTATTGATTTTAGTTAAACTGACTGTTTCTCCATAGATATCATCATGCCCAAACGAGATTAGCTTGCTCATCGCCTTTTCTCTGGAATCCAGCAAAGTAGTACGACTAGCCCAATAACCGATGAAGATAGAAGGCGAAAAATGCAAATAGGCTTGATCTTGCTTTATAGAATACTCATACCAACGATTCAATCTCTTTGGGTTTCGTATGGAGTAGCTAAAAAACAGTAAATTCATGAGCGTGACAAATAACACTATGAGGACCACAAGAACGTGGGTTACATGGTACAGAGCCAAGATATAGAGGACTATATCAACTAGCTTAAAGATCCACTTTTGAAACGTATTTTTCTCCTTCACTTCACTGAGAAAATATTCTTAAATAAACAAGCACTAACTCACCAGCACAGAGATATGGAACAAAGGCAATATAGTCAAGATTTTTTTTGACTATTCGATAGCAGAGAACTAACAAATTTGAAACAATAAGAACGAACGTTGTCTCAAAAAAGCCTACAGTGAGCCCAAGCCATGCGACTAATTGAATATCTCCACCACCCATACCACGATTACTAAGTATGGAGAGTATCCACAAGAAAATACCGACGGATAGCGATGAGATAATATATTCTGAAAATGGGTTAGGAGAGTACAAAAATCTTAATACTAGACTTCCAAACAAGGATAAAATTACCCATTTTAACGGAACTATACGCGTTTTTATATCTTGAATGCTGAAAAGATAAAGTACACACAGCGTATATGCCATCTGAATATATAGCCACATATTAATTTCGAGTCCTTACGTTTTGTGTATCCTCAAACATGCTGCCAAAGATTCTGATTTTGTTTGTCGTACATGAAACTAAATTTC
>NZ_JAFFQR010000001.1 GCF_020736845.1 Paenibacillus farraposensis | reverse complement strand
TTTACCAGACCCAACGTTGCCGTGAAACTTGGCTTTAGCTTTTCTTAGGAAAAGCTTACCACGAGTCTAGCATATAATGCTAGACTCTTTTATTTTAGAATCTACCTTCTGGCCAGAATATAGCGCTCTTGCACCGCTCACTAATTCCCTCGTTTCCCCCACACACATCACATGGAAGATATGGGTAAACACCGCACTACCATTGACATAGAGTGCGATATAGGAGGACAAATTGATCTCCTGAACACCGCTCACTCCAGAGCCAGAAAATTCAGAAAAATTTTTTTAAAAAACTAGGATCATAATTCATCCGGAATTTGCCGATAGTGTGAAGGAATATCCTCGTCCACAACGAAGATTCAAAGACGAAAATGTTCGTCTTTCGTCTTTGAAGACGGACGTTTAACCCTTGATACTACTGGATTTTCCAATGACGACGACGAGACGACGACGGAGGGTGTTTCATGAAAAAATCTGTTACAATCAAAGAAATATCCGACCAGCTCCATATACCGCGCACCACACTGAACGAATGGAAACAGCAGTATAGCGATTTTCTTCCTTCCACCGGTGAAGGACGTTCCAAGCGCTTTATCGATCCGGACGCAATCGAAGTGTTCAAGACCATAGCCAAGCTCAAGAAAAGCGACCATTCCACGGAACAGATCTCCAGGCTGCTGCAGAACACAGTTCCCATGATGCACCAGATCGATCACCAGGAACCAGCTCCCTTTTTGAATGCGTTGGATCGGATAGCAGCAGAAATAAAAAAGACCAATGAGCTGAAAGAAAAGGAGCTGCAGATCCGGATGCAAGAAATGGAGCTGCAGCGGCAATTCATGAACCAGGTTGTTGAACAAGCCGCCGCATCCTCGCTTGGCAAGGCAAAACGCTGGTGGCCATTTAAGAAAAAATAAGGAGGTTCATACCATGAAGCACCCAAACCAAGATCAAGCAGCCAGGCTTCAGCAGAATTGTGCTGAAGGCGAAATCAAAATGGCCAGCACCGAACAGATAATGCAGAGCGCACAGCAAGGAATGTTCAAATATAGACGCACCTTAGATAAGCTCGCCAAGAATTAGGCGTGCTTTTTTCGCACACATTGCGAAGCAATGTATAAGTGCGCCCTTAGTTACTTTTGCTTCGCTCCAGTTACTTGGGACTACAAGCGAAGAAAGAGAAAATAGAAGAGGGCGTTATGCGTCCAAGTCTTTTGAAAATCTCTTTGTGTACTTAGGTTTACTAGATAGGCGATGGTATACCATTTGGTACGTTATTTGGTACGCGATTTGGTACGCAATTTGGGAAACCAACTCAACTCAAAAAAGGATCTCCCGCAATTTGCCCTCGCGGATCTCCCGTACAAACCCCTATCATGAATGAACGCCTTGCTTCCTCCTTTTCAGCAGATAGTGAGCGGTTGATTTTTTCCAGTTAAATTGCCGTTTTTAATACGAATTACACCGTAATCAGTGGGTCGATTATCGGCATTTGGCACCTTTATCCCCTGTTTTTCTGGTACCCACTTTTAGTTCCCCAAAAATGAGGGGGTCATTTTTTTTCAAAACCCGCATGGTTGAGCCATTCATAGGAGAAATATACCCCCCTTATTTTCGGGAACCAGAAATCTGTACTATTAACAGTTATATTCAACCAATAATGGTTTTTCAAAAGCCATTTTCCCCTTGATAAAAGCCCTCTGATATACGTAGAAATAACCCTGCATTGAGCAACATATGAGCGGTTATTTCACACATATTCGATGATCCGGACGCACGCTGCAGGTCTCCAGACGCCACCAGGGCAACATGGCTGCCGGAGAAAGATAAGCAGCCGGCTACGAAAGGAGCCGTGCGGCTGCAACGGCTCCTAATGGCTTAATCTATGCGTCTGAGACACAAAAAAAGAGCCGTGCTGATCGCAACGGCCCTCTTTTTAATCACATATTTAGTTCCAACCGTGGTTAGAAGGTGAAAAAGTTGTAATGGATCCGCCGCTGGTAAATCCGCTTATGGGTACTACAATACTAACAAGAGCGAATATCATCATCGCAGATACTAATGCCTTCTTCATGCTTCAACAGCTCCTTACAAAGGTTTTGATACTGCTCTATTTGCTCACTTGAAGCATACTCCCGGTAAACTTCAAACAGTACAACAAACTTTTTGAAATCTGCATCATTAATCGTATTATATGATGTTAAAAACAGTAAAATGAGCCCTACACAATCTGGATACCTTTGAAGTTTGGTATAATAGACAGCTCGATGATACGAGAATCTAATATAGTGAGTTCTATTGGTAGCGTCTTCGAGATTTCTAAAATCCTCAATTTTTTCTGAGAATCTTTCAAGTAGATCATCTACATTGACCAAATGAAGCGAAGCAGTCTCCATGATCGTGACGAGTCCGGGTAATAACTCTTCCGGATTGTCTTCTAAAAATTGAACATACTCAGACAGCACGCTCAACTTTCCGGATAGCAAATCATTGGTATACAGATTTGCTTTAGCAAAAAGTTTGAATCGCTCGACTTCTTCCCAGCCGAGCTTGTCCAACCCCGAAAACCAGCCCAATTCCGAATACTTCAAAATGTATTCTCTGGCCTGATCGTACAAACCGAGTTTTTGAAGCGCCGTTCCCTTGGCCAGATAGCTGAACCCGTAATAGAATACCAAAGGCCGTTCTGCCTTAAAGAGATAAGGAAGTCTCTGCGAGCGCGCTTTTTGCGCTTCGTTATACATTTCTTCAGAAAGGATGTGCAGATGGTCGGCTATATCCAATATATCTTGCCAGGCATGCTGAGCGAACCGAAGATGAAGTAATTCAATACACTTATCTAATCTATGATGATTGTTCAATAAATAAGTAGCATCTTTCCCTTCCAAAACCTCTTCCATCCAACTTCCTCCCATAGTTTATTCGTAATATGGAGTGTGTATGTACGCTAAGATGTGAGTTCCAGAAATTAGAGTAATCTATTACAAATATAGACATTTTCTATCCTATGGTCAATTTTTTTCTTACATAAATGCTAATTTTTTGTATCGTTTGATATGATAAAAGATTCGTTCAAGCTGCACGTCACTTGAGGTACAAAAAAGAAAGCCCCGAACCGGAAAAGGTTGGAGCTTTCTTTGTTTTATTAGGTAGTCTGAAGCTTTTCTTGTTTGTTAAATATTAGAGATCCCCAGGCGATGAAGCAGCGACTCCCCACACGTGTCCATCAACTTTATAATCGCCACCACGCCACTGCAATGTGTAACTTCCAGAACGCAAACCGTCGGTGATACCTTCATTGGTACTTTTCCAAGTAATTTCACCATGAGCTGGAATTTTCAGAGCAGTAATATACTCTTTATTGGATTGAATGTGCGATAAGCTCACCTTTACTGGATAGCTAGAATAATTCTTCATACGAAGTTTAACATGCCCATATCCTTTTGGAACCTCAAAGGAAGTTCCTACGGTCGCGCTTCCGCTTGCGTCGGAGTCAATGGTGTTTCCTACTCTTTGCGGAGTTACTACATGGTCACCAGTGGTTGTTGTACCAGCATCTTGTGTCGCTGCAGTAGATGTATTTGCAGAATCACTTACATCCGCAAAGATCGCACTAGGTACGGCAATAGCCGCTCCTAGTAACCCTACAGATAAGGCTGATGCAATTAAATGCTTTTTCTTCATAGATTTTCCTCCTTGGAAATTATATTGCAATATTGCAAGGCCATTATACCAAAAGATCCCACAATTATATCGTTTTGTTCAAAAAATAGTAGTATTGTCCCATTTTTGTTTTTAATTACATTTTTAACCTAAAATTAATATTTAATTACACCCACAGCATTAACACATTACTTAGCTCGCATATGTATATGTGAAAATCACCTAAAAACCCTCTGACGCCTATTCTAAGGCTTTTTCATATTCACCCCCTACTTTCATAAGGATAACCAACTAAAATCCGTCCTGCGGCTTCTGTGCGCGTTTGAAAAGGGTATAGAAAAGGAGCCGCGATGAATTTCACGACTCCTTCTCCTTTTACTCTACTTTTCTCAAATTCTGTACATCGTCATACATGCTTCCATATATCCGGACTTTCTTGGTGATGCAGCTCACCAGCCCGTGCATACCGGCACGGTTAGTCGTGATGTTGACCGTGTACGTACCGTCCGGTACGTTGATACCCGTGTAAAACTTCCGATCCTTGTACACGACTCCGGAAGCGGATTTTTGCGTAGTCACTGGCAGCTCCCAGGTCGCATGGTTCCGGTCGCCGCCTGTCTTCTCCAGCTTAATCGTCTTCACAAAATTCCCCTTGGAATCATGAATCGTTGCGGTCACCTCGTCAGGGCCGTAGTACACGCCCCCTACAGGCCGTGGCGTCCCTTCTAACCCTCTTGGCATCTTTGTCTCCCAATCGGTCGTATAAGCCGTTGTCGCCTTGATCTCGAAGCCGTAGCCTGCCCGTGTGACTTCGTTTGGGTTTAGCCCCCACTTCTTGGCATACGGAATGATCTCCCAGCTCCCCCGACTCTCCCGATCACTTTCCTTCGGTCGGTCCAGATCCGTCTTGATTCCCTGCTTAGTATTGAGCTGAGCTGCGATGGTTAGTTTCTCATTGTACGTTACGATCCGGTCACGCCAAATCGGATGACCACTCGTGTCATATCCTGCAATGTAAGTGTACGTGACGTTCCAGGACTTCGACGTGCTGGAACCTTTGCAGCTCGTGCCGCTGCCGTTCGGATCGATGACGAAACAAGCGGTAGAAGCAATATTGTTACCCGGGTTCGTGTCACCCACTTTTTCACCCTTCGGATCGACATGCACCGTGATATTGTGCATACCGGATTCTGTGCCCTTCCAGGTAAACGGCCCGACCTTCTGCGGCTGGTTTGCCGGCAGCGTCTTACGCGCTTCATAAACCGTCTCTCCGTCCGCTGTAAACCGGATGAGCACATCCTTTTGATCGAATTGACCAACATTTTTCACCTGGGCCGTAAGCGTGGAATGGCTCCCCTTCTGGATCGAGGACGGACTCGAAGTGATGGACTGAGCAATCAGGTCAAACGGCGGCTGCTCCACGGTCACCACAAACTCGGCCTTGATCTCGTTGTTCTCATACGCCTTCACAGGCGACTCCACGGCCTTGTTCTGATGGCTCGGATTATTCACGAACGCATCCACCTTGATGTAATATTTGCCTGGCGTAGTCCCCACCGGCGCACGCCCGATCATGTGGGAAAATTCCTGGCCCGTTTTGAGCTGCGATGGAATAGAACTGTTATACATGCTCTGCACGGTCAGATCCTTGCTCCCGGCGCCGCCGATCTTTACGGTGGCGATATTCGGAATCCCCCGACCATCTACATAGTCGGCAGTCTTAACAGTTTCCCCGACATACTTCCACTTGAGCCACACCTGGCCGCTGTCGGTGTATGTAAGCTTGGTCGGGATAAAGTCCATTTCCTTCGGCTGCTCCGGTAACTGGACGCGCTGAATGGCTGTACGCCCGTATCCGTCGTCGATCACCACATCGATGTCGCGGCCCAGCACGGTAGCCAATTCCTCATAATCCACCGTCAGGCTACCCGTCTGCGCGGCTGCGGTCGTATTGACCAACTTGCCGCCCGTTAAACTCACCACATTTTTAAAATCCGGAAACGCATCATGCTTCATCGCCACCAAACGTATGTTGCGTTCAGCCACGCCATAGCCCGTGTAATCGACGCGCAATTTTCCGGTAGCAGCCACGGCCTTCAGCACAGGCCACCTCGTAACCTCATACAACGCCTGGCGCTCGTCCTCGCTGATCTTGTTGGTTTGAGTAAATTTGATCCCCATACGCTGCACAAGGCCCGATGTACGAAGAAACTCAAAGTCCTGAACTTTATAATAAAATTCATTACCAGGAGAGAAAACCGGATCGTCTGCAGACTGAATGAACACATTCCTGAAATATGCCCGTTGCTTCGTTCCCACGGTCTGATCGCGCATGATCGCATCGAACATATCACCTAAAGCCGCCTGACTCTTATACACCAGCCCGAAGCCGTTTTCTCTGTCAAACTTCGGATCATCTACCTTCCGCTTTACGTTGAACACATCATAGCTGCTGATACTCGTTGACTTACCATCTGGAAAGGCGAAAATACCTGTCCAGCGTGCCAATTCCCAAGGCCTAACTACCGTCGCATTCAAAGCTGGTATAAACCCTCTTAGGTTCGTATCACTGTAATCATAATCCCATCCACCAGGAACATGACTTTTTAGCATGGGCACTCCTGCAGCTGATGCAATCGAAGAACCCATAATCATTAAAACTAAAGCAAAAGCCACTAAGCGCTTAATCATGTTAATTCATCCCCCTGTTACAGCGACTTAGCAGCTGCTATGACCTCTCCAAGAGTACCAGCAGTGCCAACCATTTTTTCGTTTTTTATGAGGGTGTGATCCACAACTGCGTCACCTGTTACATCGTCGAATTGACCATGCAAGGTTGGATGTTTTGTATCCAAAAATACAGAATATGCTTCAATGTAATTTTCTGCTGCATAGATTCTTGAAAACGAAATACTGCCCAAACCAAGAGGATATGAGTATTCTTTTCCTGGCGACAACTTTACCGTTTTACCATCACCGTAAAAGGAAGCTGTTGCATCTGCTGGAACAGTAAAAGTCACTGTGCCGGCGTTTACCCGTATATTGTTTTTGAAAAGAGACTTGGCCAATCCCGTCTTTTCTTCCCACTCAAACGGTTTGAAAAATGTTTTCGACTCTTCCGGTTTCTTCTCCGGTTGCTCCGGATCGGCCGCGCCGGTTCCCGTAGAAATGGCCACCAGCAGTTTAGCTTTATTCCAGTCCACTTGAGCACCCAACGCTTCGGAAACGAAGCGCAGCGGCACGTAAACACGATTCTTCTGGACGCGCGCCGGTACATCCAGGAGCAACTTATCCTGGTCACGGGTAACGATTGCGCTGTTGACCTTCATACTGATGCTTTTTCCGTCCTGGCTAATCAGCACAGTTTTGTTCTTATAGTCCACCTTCGCGCCCAAGGCCTGCGACACAAACCGTACCGGAATCAAAACCCGGTTGCTTTCCACATACGGCTTTGCGTCCGGAAAAGCTACAGCTTTTTGATCAACGGTGACCTTCGGTACCGGACTTGCAGCCAGCGCCGAACCCGATATACTGGAAGAAACTATAACCACACTAAATATTAATCCCATGAACTTTTTCATAACTTCTATCTCCCTTAAATTCAAATTTTCTCCTTCAATCAACCGTAGCATATGAGAATGAGTCGTGCGTGCCAAATTAGTATGAAATCGTATCAAATTAGTACCGTTTTGTATCGAAAAAGTATGATGTTTTTACGCTGACTGCACCGAAGGGACAATAAGACTGGTTGCCGTTTGGAACCCGTAGTCCTGCACGATAGAAACAGCCTGCTTGAAACCGATCTCGTACAACTCTCCAGCCGTGCCGATCTCCACCATAATTTCCTCCATCACCATTAGATCGTCCTGCAGCTCCGGATGCTTGTCGCGAATGCTTTGCAGCTTGCTTTCAAACTGCTTGAACAAAGATTCGTGCTCCTGCTCTTGCTGCAGCACAGCATCCATCATCAAATCTTCCATATTTTTCATCATTTCTTTCTTCAATGTAAACTTCATAGTGTACTACCTCCTGTGTGGGTTTTAAGAGATTCATCATATAAATCCCCCTGCACCCCCGGCTATCAAAATTTGATAGCCGACCGAAAATAGTCTAGGATGTTACAGGGGAATGCGTCCAAAGCTACGTCCGTCCCTTTTAGCGCTCCATACGGTGGTTCAGACCGTATGGAGCTATTTGTTTACCCCGATGCTTCACTCAATATTGTTTACTACTCTACCGCGTTGCTCCATTGGCATTTGTACAAAATATATCATTTGGTGAATATGTCCAGCGCTCCGATCCGCAAATTCAGCCATATTCAGCCTTGAGCGCCGATTTTACTCTCCGTGGAACAATGAATTGTGAGCGTTTTCCTTCGTCGGACGCGATCTTTCATTTTCGGCCGATTGCTCCCGATTACACCCCTACTCATCTTCACTAGCGCCCCACATCAACTGAACCGATTCCTTTAGATAACGCTGGTGATCCTCAATCGTGATGTTCTTCCCCTTCTGATCCTTGTAAACGACCAGGAGATACGCCAGCGCATGTCCCTCCGTTTTAAAGCCCCATTCTTTTTGAACCTTTTCGACTTCCGCTTTCACAGTCGGAAGAATCTTCATAGATTTCCTCGCTTTCGCTTCTTTGTCCACTTTTTAGCACCTCCTGTCTACAAATTAGCGCAAAATGGGGAAAAAGTCAACATTTTTTCCACTTTTGAGCTTTTACTGCTACAGTGCCGTCGCTTCGCTCCGGTTCCGTACCGTTCACCTCACCGTGTGGACAACGAAAAGCACGTTGACCACAAGCTTCGGTTCACGCTACGGCGGTGTGAACCACCTACAAGACCACCCACCGTTCCTCTCGCTACGCTCTCTTTCAAGCTAAAAAAGAACTTGACTGCGAGGTTCTTAATCGGCACGCTGGCATGGTTTGTCAGGCAAATGAGCATAGATAATCACCTAGTGCAGCCACAACAAACATGGCTGCACTATAAGTGATTATGTCACGCCGTGTACGGCTGTCGAGGGTTCCTCGCATCCATGCCCGACTACGGTTATACCGTCAGTGCCTTTTGACTCGTAAAGCCAATCCTACGAGCGCGCAACGCGCATGTGCACCGATCACCATTCCTTGCGGAATCCTGGCTACCTCCAGACCGATTATCAGCGTCCTCCCAATCTGTGACTGGCTCCCGCCTGGGCATGGGTAGGCGTTGAATGGAGTTGACGCTGATTCTCTGCATCGGCTCAGCTCACCGTACCCGTTGTTTTACGTGCCGGGCAGCTAGGCACATTGGCGATCACAGCCTGATTACCTAAAAAAGACAATAGGAAATCAAGCCCTCGAACACTATTTTTCAAAAAAATTAAGTGTTCGAGCGCCGGGGTATGAAGTTTTTATGTATGATTAAACACCGCGCCATTACTGGCACTGCGCTGAATCCGAAAACTAAAAGAGGCCCCTGATCCGCACATCTTGCGGATCAGGGGCCTCAACATATATCTTAATTCCTATTGAATCTACTGGCCAAAACCAGTACAATGAACCTAAGTTCATTTAATTTAATTGGAATACAAGTCATGTTTTCGCGTCCTGTTTCGCCGATGTAAGGATCGGTCTGACAGCAGCCTTGGTTTTACCAGACCCAACGTTGCCGTGAAAC
>NZ_JAFFQR010000013.1 GCF_020736845.1 Paenibacillus farraposensis | reverse complement strand
TCCGGGCAACTTCTCGTTGGGTTTGCTCGGTTTCTGTGAGGCAGGTGTTCCTTCGCTCTTGCCTGACTTTGCACTAGAAGGTTTAGATGGCGTTGAGCTATTAGGACTTGGCCCCTCGCTTTCAAACATTCGATAAAGATCCTTAGTACTTTTCACACTATTGGATGCTCCGGTATACGTTACCGCTGCCCCCTGTGCTCCCGCAAGGACAGATCCTGCTATAGCAAGAATGCCTACAGGTGCTCCTACTCCTGTAGCTGTTACCACAGCACCTGAGATTCCTTCCGTCACAGCACCAGCCGTTTCTAAGGCTCCGGCTACAGTTGTCAAAGAATGTCCGATCACTTCACCTGTTTTACGCGCCATCGGATGATCTGTGGCGTATTCCTTACTCATTAATCCAAACGTATAATCTTCTACAACTGCTGTTCCCGCTCCTGATATAACTTCTCCGACTACATCTGCGCATACTTTCCCGCCGCGACTTGGGCTTCCGCATTCTGAAGCTGGGCTTCACCCAGAATAGCCAGCCACGACCGGGATTGTTCTGGCTTCGGCTGCTCTGCCATGTAACGATCGTAGTTCGCCCTCCAGCGTTTCCTCAGTTCGGATGGAATCTGATGGTATGCCCGCTCTAACTCATTAGCAGACTGGGCCATACGTCGGACATAAGAAGCTATATCTTTGTGTCGCACGGGCAAAAAAAGCTCATTCCTACTCATGGTTCAAGTGGGAAAGAGCTTTTGAAAGTTTATCAAGTGTTTGAATTGTTTAGTCTTTGGTTTGTTGGTTGTATTGTACGATCTTGCTGTTGGAGTTGTAAACTCCTAACTATTGTCCATCCTCATTCTTTATTTCTTTCCACTCAACCTCGCTAGATTGAATGTTTAATACAATTACATCATCCAAACCATTGAGAACCATTTTAATACGCTCACCTTTTCCTTCAAATGGGAGTAGATCGACCTCTAGTATTTCACTACTATCCAAATTAAATAATTGAGGTTCAGTTTTGTAGAATGCTACATCAGAGAAAATTAATATTCCAAGCTGCATTTCTGGTTCAGTTTCAATATAGAAGGATTGTTTCCACTGACACAATTCTAATGTCATCCTTAACTGCTTCTTGACTTCATCATATTCTAAATCCTCTACAAGACTATCAAAAAGGGTATACGCTTTAATAAATTCTGATGGTTTCATTTTACTCTCCTAATCTAAGGTATAATGTGAGATGCTTTTGAGCCTTTTGCTACCGGATTACCATTAGCATCAAGGTAATAATCATTTTTCCCTGTACTATTGGGATTGTGAATATGATAATGATCCTTACCCTCAAAACCGTTTGCTCCTGGTTTCCCAGGATCAAACCTAACTTTCATTCCTGTAACAGGGTCAATATATTCTCGTGAGCTGGTATTCTTCGCCATTCCTTCAGGCGTTGTATCCTTCCAACCGTTATTAATTAATTCTTTAGGATCCTTCGGTAAATTATTAGTAGTATACTTAGCTTTACCCGTCCCCTAAGTAGTAATCTTAAAATCTACTAAAGGATATGATAACTGTTTTTCCAATTACCACCATTATATCATCCGGCTTTGAGTTCTGTTAGAGGACTCGCCGCCCTGTATTCAGTTTTGTTCTTCATCATGCTGTAGATGATGTTTACAAGCCTTCTCATGATGCATATCAGGGCTTGCTTCTTGGTCTTGCCTTCTGCTAGCTTCCGTTGGTAGAACTCGTAAAATAGGGGATTACGCTGTGTCTTGTTCCTTCCTTTTGCAACTTGGATTTGCTGAACGGCTAGGTTATGGAAGATGGCATTCAGTACACGATTACCTTGCCCACTGGCTTGGTCTTTGCCCTTGCCGCCCGAACTAAAGCGGACAGGAGCGATTCCGGCAAAACGGGCTAACTTGTCGGCATTGGAGAAGCGACGAATATCTCCGATTTCAGCAATAAGTTCCGCCGCTGTAACGGTGCTAATTCCGTCCATCGACTCTAGCTTGTAATCGGTCTGTGCCAATACCTGTCGAAGCTGTTCCTCGATTTGCTTGATGAGTTCCCGACTTCTCCGCATGTCCTTGACCATGTTGACGGTGAGGAAGTTTCTGTATTCTTGGAAGTTCCGCTTCGTCTCACCATCCTGCTTCACCAATTCCAGTATTTCTTCTGCCTTACGGGTGGAACATGTGTTATGACTCGCTTCACGTAAATAATCCGCCAGTTCATCTACCCCCACCGTCAACGCTTGGTGCGGTGCAGGATACTTCTCCCAGAAGGCAAGAGCCGCTTTCCCGTCAATGTCACAGAAGAACTTCTTGTAGGACGGATAGTGATAGCTTAACTGTTGATGCATTTGATTCTTCAACCCACTGGCATGTTTGACGATGGCATTCCGCCTTGCTACCAGTTAACCTAATGTCCAGTACAAGTCTTGCGGATTTGCATCCGGCAATTCATCGAGTCTTGCAAGGAGTACCTTGGCGATGCAGAATGCATCCCAACTGTCGCTCTTTTGCGTAGTCGCATGGCTCATTCGTTCGCTGTAGGACAGAGCAGAATTCACTTCCTTAACGATTTGATTCTTCTCGACTAGGTGGACGGCTAAGGCTCTGCCGTTGCCGCCCGTATCTTCTAACCCATATACAGGAGTCAAGCCTTTTGCCGTATGCTTCTTGACGAACTTCATCAGGTCATCGAATGCAGACGGTTTATTCTCAATCTGAATCTCACCAAGCCGCTCGTTCCAACAGTTGATGATGACCGCCGTATGGTGGGCTTTATGTAAATCCAGACCGACATAGATGTGATACTGCTTGTAATGACTCAAAAGACTTCACCTCTGATTACGGATTCTGTCGTGACATGGGTAAAGAATAGGGGCAACCTCAGTTCAAGCGTTAACCGTTCGGTTCGCAATGGGACGCAAGCCTCTCTATTCCTTGCCTTGAAAGTCACAAGTTATTTCAGTTCAAAAGCCAGATATGCTTTTAACAATTTCAAATGTAGAAGTTCCAAACGTACCTTGTCTTCCAATTGGTGGATGGTTAGCAGTACTTCTTCTGCCATCCGCCGATCAAAAATTTCGCCAAATCGGTATATATGGTCAAATATCGCATGTTGGCATTGTTCCAATGTTTCGAGTTTCTTGTAATAGCTGTCTTCTTGTTCGACGTAGCCATTGTAGATTTCCATCTGCTCCATGCCTCCACCGCCTATATAATGGCTTGATGAAGCCCATTGGCTTCAATGCCACCATAGAAATAAGTACCTTCGTACAACGGTCGGCGATCAAGGATGCGTTTAATCTGTACCTTTGTAAACTTCTTGCCCTGTTGTGTCGTAAAGCCGTCATCATTCATTTGATACGCTAATTGAGATAATGACCAGTCAGGAAATAACTCCTTGAGTTCAAACAATCGCTGTACAGCGGTAGCTTCATCGAGATTAATTTCGATTGCCTTCTGACCTTTCTTCACTTTGTAGCCGAACGCCACCCGACCTCCTGCGTAGCCGCCTTGCTGTGCTTTCTTGTTGCGTCCTCGACTTAACTTCATCGAGATTTCAAGCCGTTGGTATGCGTCAAGCAGTTCCATAAGCCCATTGATTAAGAAATCGGATGGGTCTTTCTTGTAGATGCTGTAAGTCGGTTGCTCAATGCTACGAACATCCACGCCATGCTTTTTGAACTCTCGATGAACAAGAACTTTCACGATATCAGACCGCCAGAGACGACTTGTATTGAGTACGACAACTGCATCAATGGTTTGAGTAGACAGGGCGGATAACATGTCCTGAAAGCCGATTCTGTCAACCTCAAGCGTATCCTCGTCAATCTTCGCTCCACTGATTCCTTCGTCAGTAAAAATGTGAAGTAAGTTCCATCCTTGTTCCTGACAGTAAGAACGGATTTCGTCTTGTTGGTACGATAAACTGTAGCCGTCTTTGGCTTGTCCTTGTGTCGATACTCGAACATATCCGATGACATTCACGCTGTTTCCTCCCCCCACCGTTACGATAATTTTGATTTTTGTAACGCCTAGTAGATACAAATTAATTATATACCGACTAAGCGATACAATCAATCATTTCCATAAGGGGTTAGGAAATCGTATAATAGAGGTAATCAAGTCTGTTCGGAAGTTGGTGTCAAATTGCCCGTTGTCGTAAAACTCAAAGAGATTCTAGCTGAACGTAATATGTCTCAGCGTGAATTGGCAAGATTAACAGGACTAAGACCAAATACCATAAGCCATCTATGCTCCAATGAAGTTGACAGAGTTCATCTCAGCACATTTGATATTATCTGTAAGACATTAAACATCAGCTTGAATGAACTTCTTGTACAGGAAGATGACTAATCTTGCCGGATAGAATGGCACAAGGGAGCGTTATCGCTTCCTGCCACTGCTCTGCCGCCAATACAGTCAGGTCAATAACTTCTTGCGTTTTCATTTGTTCGTGAATTTGCTTACGGTAGTAAGGAGTTGTGTCTTGCGGTAGAAGTTCTCCTTGCTGAATCTCCTTCACAAGCCGCCCCACCTTCGGACTAAACTTGGACAAGTCCGTCAAAACTGCACATAGATACTTGCTGTTAAACTGCGGCGGATACTGAACGAGTGTAGCAAGCGATATCTTCTCCTTCGAGGCATAAACAATTTCCATTCTCGTTCGTTCCCCTCTGATTTTCTGCCGCCCTGTCTCCAACAACTGACGTTTCTTGTCATACACCCGACAATAACCATCCTCCTGACGCTGATGCTTGCCGTTGTAATAGCGAGTGCCTTTGAACAGGCGTAGCTTACGACCCTTCGTAGACATCGTGAACAGATCACTTATGCGAACAGGAATGTCAAAAGCTACATCACACCGTACAAACAAGACCTGATCGGCGTACTCTCGGATTTGTTCGAGCCAATGACGGAAGTAAACAAGCGACTTCGGATAGACTTCTATCCTGAGCGTGTTCTTACGAGTTTTCGGAGCAAATACCAATTTATAGGAGATATGTAGAAACTGTTCTCCTGTGTTGATTCTGATACGGTATTGAAATCCTCTTTCCCCCACCGTCATCCTGACCCCGTAATAGTGACAGATTTGTTTATGGAACTCATTGAAGAAGTCCCAGTACACGTCTGTAAAGTCAATGACTATACGGTCTATGGATACCGTTACCCCATTCATGTTCCGCCCCCTCCCCGAATTTTTTCATGAATTTCGGGCTTAATTAGAGGGCAGGCGGCTAGCCTTATACGTTCCCTGCCTGTTATATGTTAACTGCTCGTCAGCAGAGTTCTTTCTTCGCTGTAACAATCGTTGAAAGGTACAATTAAGTTGCGGACGATATGAAAAAAAACTTCGTTTTAGCCGTCCTACTCTTAATAGTGGCGGTATCTATCCGAAAAGATGCGATTTACTGTTATTTCATCCTCCCTATCGGGGCGGCATATTCTACAGTTGCAAATAAATTTGAAAAAAAGGTAAGAAAACGAAGATAGCAAAAAACAGGTCAATTATGATGGTATCTAATCATAATCAACCTGTTCAACGTAACGGAATAGCGTTATTTAGGTTATAAAATTAAAGCATTTGATGTGCGTACAACCGAAATGATGAAATCTTTATACGGGTATTACATGGGTTAGGTGTCTTATTGGTTGAATAATGTGTTTATTCGGCACTGGTAGCCCCCAACTGAAAAATATCAACACAATTATGAAAGATAACCAACAATCTCAAGAAGCTTAGGACGTTCTACTGACATTAGAATATCATAAATTTATGTTTAATTATTTCCAAGCAAGCTTCCACTTGATCTTTATCATTCGGATTTCGAGTTAAATAATCCTCACTTGCTTCAATTAAATATTTAAAAAATGTCTCGTAGTCTACAATTGCATTTTCTTCAATTTCAGCCATTGGAGGTTGCAAACTAAAGTTAACTCCACTTTCACCAAAATATCCTTCTTCTCCAGGCTGATATTCATGGGAAAAAGTACAACTTACTGGATCGATTCCAAAACCATCACCATTTTCAAAATGACGGATTGCCTGTACAAATTTACCATCACCTATTATTTTATAATATAATCTCATAAGTTCTATCTTTTCTGAAAAATCCTCAATAATAAAAATCTCATCTTCCATATAAATTCCCCCTATAAATATTAATCAAGTACTGGGAAAAAGTTGGTGATATCACCTGTAATCTTATCCTTAAAGCCCATAAACTTTAGTTTTTTCCCGTTTATATTGACATAACCCTCGACCATATCACTTGGAGACCTAACTCCACCAGGAATTATCCTGTTATTACCAACTCCTTCTTCCATTGCTTCTTTTCCCAACTTCAATATCTGTTCATCAGAAAAAACTTTAGGATCATAAACAGTTTTAGGATTTTTGTACTCTTTCCACTGGCCAGTGAAATTCCCTTTCCCACCGTTAGCTGTGCTCATTCCGTCATAAACAGGGAGCTTGTATTTAACTTCATAGATACCTGGAATATCTGGATGCGGCGTTTTTGTTACAGCTTGATTAATATTCTTAACCTGATCACCAAAGTTGTCTAAAATATACTTTTCAAGGTTTTCAAGGTTATGACCACCTTTTATTCCTATAGTCGGTTTTGCTTTAAATCCTTCTACTTCGATTAAATGCTTATCATAACCAGTCTTAAAATTCACTTCAATTTTCGGATTAACATTAGGAACTTCACCCGTCCCCTCAGCTGTTGTTCTTTCATTTGGTTGTGGTTTGTAGCCTTTGGATTCGGGAGTTTGTGTA
>NZ_JAFFQR010000010.1:5735-13204 GCF_020736845.1 Paenibacillus farraposensis | reverse complement strand
CGCATGATCTGTGACTGCTCCTTCGTCGGATACAAGCGAAACTTGTAGGCTTTGTGACGAAGCATGATGTCACCCCTTTCTATTTGAGAACAATGTATATTATGCAGAATCAAAAGCTTTAAAAAGAAAAGAGCAACGATTCAACCCCCACCTATAGAGGATGGGGTATTCTCGCTTTCTTTGATAAATTACACTACCCATAGTTTTCAATCCCCTTGTTTCCTGTAATAAGAACTCAGTTTAATGTTACTGAACATTTCTCTTCCTAACCTACTAATGTTGTCACTTGCGGGATATATCCATTATTCACCAAATTGTCAATTCCCTTTCCTAATGACAAATCCCACATGGCCAAGCTGAGTTTCATATCTGTGTTCACAGCAAAAAACTCCGCACATTGACCTAATGCACGCTCAACCTGTGGTGTTATCGTTACGTCTGCATCCGGTGCGATAACAACATGCTTACACTCGAGTGCCTTCAAAGGCTCAAGGATCAGTGAGAAAGAGTTCAAACCAGGTGTTCCGAAGAATGGTCTTAACAAAACGTCAGCTGCTCTGTCAGATTTCAGTCCACCTTCCGTAACCCAGACTTCTGAACAGTCAATTAAACGATCTGGGGTATCATTGTAATTCCATTTGTCCATCAAACTTGAAGGCAACGAAAAATGGTAAGGTAACGGTGTACCGATACTCGATCCATTGTTCTTGTTGCTGCTGCTCCACCAATAATATTTTTGTCCCTGAGTTAACGTTACAGATCCTACTAGCTTTCCAGTAGCTGAATCATATATACCTTGCTGAATTTTTTCGGTAAGTTCACCAACAAGCCTTCTTCCATTTTTTATAATTTCACAAGTAGCCTTACGAAACCCACTTTCATCCTTTTCATGCTCTTTGATGATACGACCTTCGATATGACCAAGGTCACCCTTGAAGTTCATTTCTAGTGGCGGTTGATCAACCCGGATCTGAAATCCGATAATTTCGTTATAAATGGAACGCGAAGGGATCATCATGCCAGAGTGGCCGGCCATGGTCCAAAAAGAACCAAATTGTCCCTCTTTCTCATAGAAGCCTGGGACTCCAAGCAAAGCATCGTGATCAGTCAAACGATTCAACACCCGCTTAGTAGTCTTATGCCGATCATTTGTAGGCAGGCTCCGATATTCCCTCAAACGAATCTGCTCGTTTGTGAATTTTCGCTCTGCCAGTTCTTTATGGTGGAAGTCAGATAGTGAGACCTCCTCCAACAAAGTGCGGTATACAGCATCCAGATAATCATTTGGTTTCTTATCAATGTCACTCGTTTCTTCGATATCATCGAACGCAGTGTCAGGATATACATCTGACAAGTAGTGTCTGTACTGACGCCCTATATGTGAATCAAAGTAATCGTCTGATGGTACACGCATGCAATTTACAATTGTCTTTTCTTCATTGATTCGACACCAGCCTCGATGACCACAAATCGGGCATTCTGATTTGATCTCATACCAACCTTTATTTTTTGAGCGGCGCAGTTTCATAGTCTTCATCCCCTTATAATTTTTAGAATTAAAATTGAGTGTGAAAAATAAAAAAAAGGACACCTCTTCTGAATAGAAGAAAATGTCCTTTAAAAAAGTGTACAACAAAAACATGCATCAAATCAGCATGTTATGAGTACCCTTATGCTTGTAATTAGCCTTAGTCGGCATGCTTATCTCTGCTGCATCTCTGAGCAGCAAAGAAAATTAGTAAGATAATTGATTAATTAGATTATAACTGAGAAAAATAAAATCGTAAATAAAAAAAGGGACATGATAGTAAAATATCATGTCCCTTTTTTTACGTGCATCTATTAAATTATTCTGAATATACCACAAAAACTTATCCTTCACAACATTTAATTTTCGACTACTCTCCCTATTTTTTTCTTGTTTTATTTCGTAGACATGTGATATATTCAAAATACGTGCAGAACTATGGTTGGAATTTTCTTTCTTTTTGTAGAAATTCCGAACCTTTATTTTGTTGCACACAAATATAATTGTGTGTTTTTTTGTATAAAAAAAGCCCCTATCATTTCAATCATTAAAGATCTCTCGGCCGCCAAGCGTTGGATTTTTAATGAACAAGAATAGGAACTCACTTCTAAACATTATGTGATTATTCTATCACATTGCAAAAAAAAAGTGAAGTGACTCCTCTCTATTAAATATTTCCTTTTATGGGTTTGTAAAAGAGGAGAAGTAACTATGCAACAAAAAAACCTTAAAGGTAACTTTTACAATCTTAGTTATTACAGACTTCGCCCCACCGGTGAAGCCGAAGCTAAGATGCGTCGCAGCGGAGATAAAGAACAGACGTACACAAAAAAAGAATTAGAGAAAATATTTTTAAAGGAAGAAGAAGTTCGGCAATTCAGTTTGGACAAACATGGGGCATCACTACCTCATATGGACGGGAATATCACCTTCATCAATAATTACTTGATGGACTACTGGGGCCACTACTTTAGCGCCGAAGGGTTTGCTTTGTACATGCATTTGAAGCGCTATTGCTATGGGGATATCGACTACTGCTGGCCAGACTTGGATCTGATTGGCGCGAAAATGAAAAAGTCTAGGAACACGATCAAAAAATATCTGGCTATCTTAGAAAAATACGGGTTTGTACTCATGTTTAATGTAATGAACGCAGATAAAAATAATATGGAAGAGAGCCCTCTCTTTAAGATTAGAAGACAGGTTCCTTTCCTCCCCCAGGAGCTGTATGAGGAGCTTCCTTTGGATCTCAAAATTGATCATGATAAGTTTATGCAACGACTAGTTGGCAGTCATGACATTTCTGGTGAGCTTGAACGCAGCCTTGATTACACCATTATTTATGATGATATACTCAAGCAAGGTACGGTCGTTCGTAAACCTAAAAGTGATGATAAGAAGAGTGCAGAAAGAACCGCAAAACAAAAGATACTACATGAGCAGATCACAGAGGATGATCGTAATGTGTGGGCTGAGTTCTGTAAGATTATAAAGACCAAAATTAGTTCTCCCTCTTTTGATACCTGGTTTAAAGGAAGCTTTTGTGTCAGAACCGAAAGAACTTATTGCATTTATTCCCCTACCCTATTCTGCAAAGAATGGTTGGAATCAAGATTTAAGAATCAAATTATTGAGATTTTTAAACAGATGGCCGTTCCATTTGATGAGATCACTTTCAATCATTTATAAAAAAAGCAGTTGGGAACTACTGTCCCGCTGCTTTTTTAGTATTATAGTGAACTACACGCCACCTAAGAGGTGGCGTGTAGTTCACAAATACTCCCCATATCTTTGATAATTTCGGTTGCTCCGGCAATACTTCATCGAGGAAATGTCTCTTCTTTTTATAATCAGCGTGCGTGTAATCCAGAAACAATTGGTGCTCCGCTTTTACTTTCACATGATGAGCATAGCTGGTAGCACCTATTTTGTATATCAAATGATGATATGCTTGGCTCATTGGGAGGTCGGGTTTTAAACCGTTCGGAGTCTGCATGGAGATTTCCAGATTGAGAAAATGGTGAAGAACTTCGTTACGTGCCATAGCCGTAAACACTTGAATTTTAAACAGCCGTGGTGTGTTGCGGTAAACGACGCTATTTTCGACAAACAGTTGGTTCATTTGTAGTTCTTTTCTCATCACTTCACGTACATCTGTTTTAGCAAGTTCCAATATAGCTCCGTCCAACTTTCTCTCTCCCGTCCTCATTCAAGTATACATTCGTTTCGCTTACCCATTTTCAATTATTATACAAGACTATTCCTAACTTAAATAAAAACCCAATGAAACTTACTCATCGGGTTTTTTATTTACAAATAATAACTTAATTAAGTTTAATATGATATTTTACTAGTTTTTATAAACTTCCATAACTTTAGTACATCCGTACGACAATAAATAAGCTTGAATTTTTAGAACTCAACTTTATTGTTCAGAACTCATCTTTATTGTGTTTGATCAATAGTCCGTGATTGTTCCCCGATTATCCGCCTCTCAAATTTTGAAAGGCGGGTATCAAAATTTGAGAGGCGGCCTGTCAGAATTTGATAGACGTCGCTTCTCAAAATTTGAGAGGCGAAAATATGACGATAAACCGCTTCTCAAATTTTGAAAAGCGGCGTATCAAAATTCGAGAAGCGGTTTCGTCTCTCAAATTTTGAGATAGGGTGGTTCAAAATTTGATATACCCCCTTTCAATTATTGAGAGAGGGTATATCAGAATTTGAGAGTAAAGAATTACATACTGAAGTAGCACTTATTGAGTAATAACCTAATGAACAAAATTTTTATCACCACACCAAAATTTCTTTAAAAATCTTAAAAAACAAAAAAAGAAACCCCCTAAGGAGTTTCTTTAGATTAATAGTTAAAACGATTATACAGATTCAAAAGTACATCTAGCTCTTGTGAGACCCTGACTACATCTGGAGAGTATAACTCACGTCCCTCAGCACTAGCATACATCTCTTTTCTCTTAAGATCTATTGCCACCTCAAGAGATACAATATCCATAGGAGCATTTGGATCTACTGGATCGGCTACACTTAGTTGGACAACAAAAACGAGGGCTTGTAGAATAAACTCCTATTACGCTAAGGAGCGGATTATCTACAATGCCAAATCAACGACGTACCTTTACAACAGATGGTTCAGTTATACGAGAACGGCAAAACCAGAGCAGCCCTTGTGGAGGAATATGGCCTCACAGCCTCAGCTTTAGATCGCTGGATCAAACAAGCTCAGACAACAGGTTCCTTTTCCGAGAAGGACAATCGCTCTGCGGAAGAGAATGAACTCATTGCTTTACGCAAAGAAAACCACGCCTCAAAATGGAGGTCGATTTTTTAAAGCAAGCCGCGCTGATCATGGGACGAAAGTAGCTATCATCCAGAACAATCGTGATAAATACTCGGTATCAGTAATGTGTGACGTCCTGCAAATCGCAAGAAGTACGTTTTACTACGAAGCCAAAGAACAGGCAACCGAAGACGATGTAACCGAAGCGGTTGTGGATATCTTCCACAAGAAACGAAAAGCCTATGGCATGCGCAAGACCAAAGTCAAGCTCCATGAGCGCGGATTCGTCGTCTCCAGGCGGCGGATCGGTCGAATCATGAAAGAACATGGACTCGTTTCAACCTACACGGTGGCACAATATAAGCCCTATAAAACCGCCTGTAATGAAGCGGCTACAGCCAATACACTGAACCACGAGTTCACCCAAATGGAAAGCAAACGCTTCGTTGTCAGTGACCTGACCTATGTGAAAGTCCAGAACCAGTGGCACTATATTTGCGTGCTGGTGGATCTGTTTAATCGAGAGATCATCGGTCATAGTGCAGGTCCTCGGAAGGACGCTGCTCTGGTTGCTCGCGCTTTTGCGACGGTGGAGGGCGATTTACGCGACATCCAGTGGTTTCGCACAGATCGGGGGAGTGAGTTTAAAAATCAAAGCATGGATGAACTGCTGAAAACCTTTCACATTGGACGTTCTCTCAGTATGAAAGGCTGCCCCTACGATAACGCTGTAGCAGAAGCTACGTTCAAAGTCATGAAGACAGAGTTTGTGTATCAGATGGACCATGAGAATAACGAAAGAAAAAAGGAGTTTTTAGGATGCTGGAGGAAAATTATGTTGTATTCCGTGCAACTCTGCAGCGGCCAACGGACACGAACTGAAGCCCGAGCATGCGGAACGCGGCAGCTCTCTCCGATTCGGATGAGATCCGCGCAGCGCTATAGCGCCCACTGGCGCAGCTCACACACCTAGGACGGCCCCGGTCGTCCTTTTCTCTGCTCCCGAAATTACTAGTAGCCAGGCTGCACGCCAGGAGCGCCATCGATGCGGCCACGAGCTGAAGCCCGAACATCCAGAACGCGGCAGCTCTCTCCGATCCGGACGAGATCCACGCAGCCTATAGCGCCTGCCGGCGCAGCTCCCACACCCAGGACGGCCCCGGTCGTCCTTTTCTCTGCTCCCGGAAATTAGTAGCAGCCAGGAGCACGCCAGGAGCGCCACTGCCCGGCTATGAGCTGAAGCCCGAGCATGCAGAACGCGGCAGCTCTCTCCGATCCGGACGAGATCCGCGCAGCTCACACCCAGGACATGGAGGTCATCCTTGTGTCTACTCCACCGGAGCTTGATTATTTACAATTTTTGACTTGATAAATGTATATAAATATCACTTAAGTCATTTTATATCATAATTATGATCGTTATGTGGGGAGAGTAATAGTTTTGCATAAGGATTGGGGGGTTGCTGACTGAACCTATTGATGTAACTTCTTAGTCTGATACATGTGATTGTACTGATTAATGAGTTCGTCCAAAATTATAGATTGCTCAAGTACGCATGCATGTCCGAATCCATACAGTTCGTAAAGATCATGCAATTGTTGTCTGGCACTTTCCATCTGTTTAGTTAAGGATTCATCTATGTTCATATCATTACCCCCTATTTATTATCATTTTAGGGGTAAATAACCAATTACATTATCAACGTTTTTTATCAAAAAAGCAAAAAAAGACCAGCCAAAGGGCTGGCCCATGCTAACAATTTGATCAAGCTGTACCAATGTAATCCTGCGGTGTGACTGTGCCGTGAGTTGGAGCTGGAACTGGTAGTGTGAATACCAGTATCAAGCTAGTTACTGTTAAGATTAAAGCTATCTTTCTTATCATTTCTTTTCCACACCTCCTGAGACAATTTTTCGTACTGGTCCAACGTTTCAGGAGCGGCATGTGCTTTAAAACGATCAAATAAACCTGAACAGTTGGATGTTAGCAGTACATTATTTATTGTAGCAGATTTTTCCAAAGCATTTAACAAACATTTGAAACCATATGAATATCTGCCTTTATTTAAGCTGTACTTAGCTAACTTATACGAAAAACGTGCACTCTGCTGTCGTAAGAATTGTTGTGAGTGTTTATCGACAGAGGATGATTCCTGATGCGCTGTAATTTGGGGTTCAAATTGCTGGAGGATATGATCTACATCCAGATTATACTGATTGGCTGCTTCAATAACATTTAAGAGTTCGTTAAAAATATGCTGTTCGCCAGCCATATGTTTTACATAATCCGGCAGCACGCTAATATCTCCCGACATGAGCCTGTTCACGTAAGTATTAATTTTCGCCCAATGCTGAAATTTCTTTATCCAATGGAGTGTGTCTGGATCACTTTCCTTTACCCAGCTTAGATCAGCAGAGCCGCGAAGATGCTCTTTCGCTTGTTCATGATCTCCCTTTGCATCGCAGGCATTAGCACACATCAGTTCAGCATAGGCTATGTATACAAACAGAGGTCTACTAAGTTTCTTTCCCAGTTGAATTTCTCGCTTGGAATTATGAACCAAATCGTATTGGATTTGTCCTAATTTATACATTTGACGAGAAAATTTATAGACCTTATCCCACATACTTAACGATCTGTAT
>NZ_JAFFQR010000010.1:0-5404 GCF_020736845.1 Paenibacillus farraposensis | reverse complement strand
CGATCTAACTGGTTAACAGATAAAGAACGATTGCCTGTGACGATGCTGCTAAGTGTACCTACATTCAAATTAATGATGTGACTAAACTCGGTCAGAGTTATGCCGTTCTGTTTTAGGTATTTTTCAATTTCTGTGCGCATCATAGGTGTGATTTCTTCCATGAATAAAACCACCCTTCACGTAAAATTGTTTTTGTTTTCAAATTTAAACAAAAAAAAGAATTGGAAAACCTATTATATAATGAAATATTTGTATGTTTACAATATACCATCTTCTTTCACGACAATAAATACTTTTTTAGGAGATCATTGGGTTATATACACAAAAATTGCAAGGGTATTTAGAAAATTAATCTAGGTGGGTCTCTATAATTCTGATGCAGGAGGATATAGCATTGAAGAGAACAGGTATAATACGTCCCTTAGATAAATTAGGCCGAATTGTTATTCCCATAGAAATCCGGAACTCAATGGGAATTGATAATAGCGAGCCTTTAGAATTTTATATGGACGTTGAGAGAGGTTTTATGGGATTAGGAAAGTATAGTAACGGGACTTCCTGTAAATTGTGCAATTCAATCCATGAGTTAAACTATTTCAAAGGTTCACTTTTATGTAAGCAATGTATACTCGACATGAAGGGGAACGTAGGTGTTACTTTCATTCCTGTTCCTGCTGTTAAGGATAAACCCGCGAATAAAAAATCTAAAGTTCATCGGCCTACATTACAATTGCTTAAAAGTCTACGGCAGCTCATGCGTGAACATCCAAAAGCCAAGCAGAGCGAATACGCCGAATGGCTTGGCGTATCACAAGGACGAATATCTCAGCTAAAAAAATTATTATAGAAATCTCCTGGGCTCAAACTTCAAAGTGGAGCTGATAAACAAAGAAAGCTTCAGACCTAATGGGGCCTGAAGCTTTCTTTGCTTCTTGCGTATCCTTATCTCTTAAAATTAATTCTGAAGCTATCGGATATCCGCAGTCCGTGATCCGCAAACCCCATCGAATTCCGCATTAACATCATTATTGCCACCGCGCCATTGAAGAGTGTAACTTCCGGAACGTAAACCATCTGTGTAACCATCATCACTACTTCTCCAAGTATAAGTGCTGCCGGGTTCAATCCTTTTTCCAGAGATGTATTCTTTACCTGAATCATTGTGCTCTAAACTAACCCTAACTGGATAACTAGATCTATTTTTCAGGGTTAGTTTAACATGCCCATATGCTTTAGGGACCTCAAAGGCACTTTGGACAGTTGCGCCTCCTTGTACTCTGCTGCCGAAAGTATTCCCGATTTTTTGCGGAGTGATTACATGGCCACCAGTAGCTGCTGTACCAGCATCTTGTGTCGATGCGGTCGATGTATTTGCAGAATCAGTTACAGGATCATCTGAATTCGCAAAGATCGCACTCGGCACGGCAATAGCCACTCCTAGTAAACCTACAGAGAAGGCTGATGCAATAAAGTGTTTTTTCTTCAAAGATCATTCCTCCTATCAAACAATAATAGATTACATATCAATAATTACATGAAATTCCCAAAACAATACTATACATATTTAGTCAAGTTTATGAGTGGATTGGAACATTTTCACCTTACAAAAGAGCAAGGGTGTATTTTGTAGTTAGAGTCGTACTTTCTTGGGACGGCTCTTTTTATTTTTCTTTACCATCAAGCCTGGTAGAAGCCGGTGAACCAGTCTGCAACTTTATTTTTCAGTCTAATACTTGTTTTCTTCAGATAAAAACAGCGAAAACATGGCTCATGCTACTGGCTCTAAGGCGGCAGCCGCCACCTAAGAGCCAGTACGCACCGCTGGGCCACTACTCAGGCCGATAACTAGAGCGCCCACGGCCGGGGTAGAACACCCGGCCAAGGCGCTCTACGTTCCTGTCCATCGTTTCACGCAACCCACGGAGCGTACAGGCTTGTAAGTAGATCAGGAAGGTCTGTTTGGCATTGATACACTTTTTGCTAATAGCATGACGCAATGTCACTTCTGTTTCGTTCCCGTAACGTTTCAGATCATGGGTTCTAATACGGCCGCGTTCATCCTTTACCTTGACTCTCCATTGAGAGTCTTCAAAACCACCTGATAACTTTTCAATGCTGATGATTGAAAATGGGCGGTTACGATTTTTGGCGGAAGGAATACTTCTTTTGCTATGACATCCATATCTGCAGGTAGCTAAAATGGCTACACCATCCTGGTATAGGTACTTAAGCTTCCTTTGATCCTCTTCGCAAAAATCACATGTTCCTATCATTCAAATCATCACCTTTCAAATTCATTTTGAATTAACTAATTAGAAGTCATGTTAGTCGAGAACTTTCTTAATATGCCGCTCTAGTTCTTCTGTCAATTCGACCTTGAGGATGTATTCCCCAAAATCTCCAAAAGCGCTAGTGAGAGTTAATGGAACTTTCCGAAGTCCAGGTTTTGCAACAAAAGTAGAGAATGAAACGGTAGCTCCAGGTTTCGTCACCCCAATGGTTGCTTTCAATACGGATAGAAAGAATGCCACCGTGTTTACATTGTCCAAATTGAGCATTGTTCCCTGCTGATCCGGAGAAATAACGGTATTCCAGGCAGCGCGGCTGATCGCCATTTGAGGAGCAAAGCCCATGTCTTTAGAAATCTCTGTAATATCTACCCATTCCCCAGCTGCTACTTGTTCTCTCCATGACCGGTAATTGCGGTCAACAATTGTGAAATACATAAAAAAATCCTCCCTTGGATGTTATAAGATTTATAAGATTATGTGTTTTAACACATCAGATCGATGTGCTTTCTTCATCAAGCGGATGAACTTAAAGTCCCGGTAATTAGCCAGATTGAGCAATATGGTCAGATCCGTGGAAAGCAGGTATCCAAAACGTAAGAAATGATTTACAGGAACGACCTGACTTTCGCGTCATTTGGAAGTGAACATTAGAGACTGCGCAATCAACCTTGCATCCGGATATCCTTGTTCAAACACTGTTATCGCCTCTTAATTTGCGATAGAATTTTCGCTCAGATGCATGGTAATAACCCCTTGTGGGCTGAAGAAATAACTCATACTCATTTCCGCCTAGCGAAATTAGCTGATCTGTAATATTCATGTCATCCCCCCTTTAAAACAAAAGAGAAGAAGCACACCCCCTATTGGCATGCACCCTTCTCTTTTATTCTCTCTGTATCCATTTATATTTCACAAAACAGAATCTAGAGAAATCAGATTCTATCTGGTAAACTTGGTCAATTTCCAAAATCCCCTATGTATGCGCGGAAGAATACCGCCTGAACTATGACAGGGGATGCTCCCGTGAATAGGAACTCATTTAAATAATGAACTTCAACTGATCATCAGGTTTTCCCTGACCCCTAAGGCTATATTTCAACTCTTCCAGCCACAGAATATACTGCTGATGCTGGATGGAAACTCGGATATCTCCATTTCTGACTTCGAAATAATAATGATCCTTAACCGGATAAAAGGTGAAATAATGATCCTTATCCGTTTTAGACCATATTCTAGGAGATCGTTCCTGGTAGCCATAGAGTGATCGAAGTGTCTTTTCAACCGTGATATCCAGTGCGACTTGCATCCACTCCAATACGAAATCCCTCGATGACATTCGTACCGACAGGAATGATACCAGCATAGGTTTTACCCGCTGCCAGAATCACGACATGATCGGTATTGGGGTGATATTGTTCCAGCTGCTCATTAATCAAGCTGGACCACACCTGCAGTTCACTTTTGGAAAGAGATAATACATTAACAGGCACCCGGTACTGGATGGTCACATCAAACAAACCTTCTCCAGTCAAGCTAAATACCTGGTCACCGTACCTTTTAGCCATATCCAAGTGTTCCTGCATGCGATGCTCGAAGCCGCCTAGGTTCAATAACAAACAAATCTTGTTCATTTCATTCGCCTCCAAATCTTTATGCTGAGACCTCATACAACCCTTTGTTAAGCGGAACAACTTGCTGCTGAAAGTACTGCAGAAGTAATTCCTCACACATTTGTGCGTGTTGATCAGGTATTCTTCTGCCACGGCCTCCAACGATTACTTTCTCCGGGAGGTTGTTTTCATGTACAACATCAAAATCAACAATCGTTTTGATGTGGTCAATAACAATGACTGCATAACCTCCTAAGATCAGAGAAGTCTCCATTTGGATGCATACTGCTCGAATGGTTTCTGTCATGTTCCAGCCTCCTTTTTTCGGTACAAAAAAAAGGAGATGCAGTTATATGCATCTCCTTATCCTTACGGCTATGGAATTAGTTCACCTTGGACTTACCTAGGAAGTCCTCAACCGTAAACTTTTGCTTTAGAGCTTCAAATAGAACACTTACCTCGCCGATCACATTGGATTTCTCCAACATCTGCGCGTATCCGGCCATGAGAGCAACGTCACCAATCGCGATTTGCTCATCATTGTCGTGTTCATACCTTATTGCAGGCACATCGTTAACAATTAAAGACCCACCTTCAAAAGAACGTATGTCCTGCGTTTTCACTTCTATCCAACCCTTCTCCCGATCATGTTGAGACACAAGCATCCCTCCTATGATCTTATTTTATCACGATTTTTTCATTCTTCAAATCGGCTTATTCTGGATGTGGGCGCTCTGCTGTTGGTAGATATTTTCGATAACGTTTCCTGTCTACAGGGAAAACAGTCTTGATCACGTAGTGATTGTCTAACTTACAGGCAACGATCACAACACACCAATCCTCCGACAAAGCCGGACCGATAATAATACGCTCTGGTTCTGAATTGTTTCCATGCTCGCCAGTATCGTACCCTTCTACAATGAATCCATTGGAGATGGCCCAAAAAAGATCCAGTTCATTAAATACACGGTCTGGATACTCTGGATTAGCGAGACGATCTTTTAAGTAATGTTTTGAAATCGTGGTGAGATAACCGTCTTCTTGGCGTATCCCCTTTCGAATACACACCATTTCTTCTTCCCACATATCTTTCAAATGGTTCAATGGATACCACTCCTTTCTTTGTTTTAGAAAACAAAAAAAGCCCTGAACACAAAAAAAGGCATCGCCAAATAAAGATGGCCATCCAATTCTGCTTCAGAGCATTTGCATTAAGTTCGTTTTACAACGAACATTCTTCTTCTCTAACTACTAATGTTGTCAGAGACAATTCTTAAGTTTTCCGATTAAACACATTATAGCGTACCCTAACTTAGTTATCAAGATAGATAATTCATCTGGGAATATGCTAACTCTACCTCACTACCGACTTTCTTCCCGTGCCTCTCACTCCATGAATGCTGTAAAATCAGCAATGGAAATCGTACTACAACTTGAACACTCCCACCACTTAGCTAACGCTTGAAGTGGGGGATTCTTGGGTCATCAAACCTATCGGTTTGA